>NZ_CP027059.1:0-2905000 GCF_023523925.1 Paenibacillus konkukensis
GCCTAGCGGGCGAAGCGATGTGCCCGATCCGTATTATACCGGGAATTTTGAAGAAGTATTCGAGCTGGTCAGCGCCGGCTGCGATAACCTGCTCGCCTTTATCCGCGAGCAGGAGAGCATTTAATAACCGTTTTTTCAAGCTTAATCGTTCTTCCCTGCGGGAAGAGCGGTTAAGCTTTTTCTTGCTGGGCAGGCTGCCCGCTTGACTTACCGGACGAACAATGGCTTAATGATACCAACGCCAGCGCAGTAACGCTGCGAAAGCCGATATTGAGAACAAGGGAGCGAACCGACCATGGAATGCCGTTTGGGGTGTGCCGCATGCTGTATTGCCGTATCGATTTCATCGCCGATTCCCGGCATGCCGAAAGGCAAGCCTGCCGGGGTACGCTGCATCCAGCTGACGGACGATAATCGATGCACGCTGTTCGGTAAGCCGGAGCGTCCGGCGGTTTGCGGCAGCCTGCAGCCGTCGCCGGACATGTGCGGGCAGACGAATGAAGAAGCTTACCGCTATCTGGCCGAGCTGGAAGAGCGGACGCGCCCGTAAACCGGCTGGTGGTTTCATCGGCCATACAACAGACTGAAAGCCGTTTGTTTCGCGACACCGTTCTTTACAGATGATGGAAAGGGGGATATAATAATCCGTATACTGCGATATTTTAACTAATTAAAGCAGTAATTTGATAATGTGATAAAGGGTGATAGGATGATTCGGGCCGTATTATTTGACTTCGACGGACTAATTCGCGATACGGAAACGAAGGAGTACGAATCGTTTCGGATGTTGTATCGGGCCTATGGAGCCGAGCTGCCGTTGGAACGATACCTCGTGCGGATCGGAGGAGAAGCGAATTCGTTTAATCCTTACGACCATTTATTGCAAGGAATGGGCAGCCGGACCGGGCTTGATCTGGAGACGGCCAGGCGAGAGCGCAGGAGCTACTACGATCAGCTGATGGAGCATGAATTTGCCCGCCCCGGCGTTGAGGAATATTTGAGCGCGGCCAAGCGGCTCGGGCTGCTCACGGGGCTTGTATCCAGCGCTCCGCTGGATTGGGTCATGCCCAATCTGGAGCAGCTGAAGCTCACGGAGCAGTTCGACTGTATCCTCACCCACGAAGACGCCGTCCGCGTGAAGCCGGACCCCGAGCTGTATATCAAGGCGCTGGCGTGGCTGAATATCGGCTCGGCGGAAGCCGTTGCCTTTGAGGATTCGCCGAATGGAGCGGCAGCGGCGAAATCGGCCGGACTTTATACCGTCATTGTGCCCAACGATTTGACGCGGCCATTGCACTTCGCGGCGTACGATATGCGGCTGAATTCTATGCTCGATCTGAGCCTTGATCAATTGATCGGCCGTTTGCATCATGCAGTCGGGTAGAGCGTTACCGCTATGGCCGCCGAACGATTCGGCCTTCGCAGCAGCCGCGCTTCGCAAGCGGTTAGCCGCAGGCGTTTGCTGCGGAGTTACTTCGGAGCTTCATATAGACCGGAGCGCGATTTGAACCAGAGAAACAAATGGGTGACGATAACCTTAAGCACGGCATAGCCGGGTACGGCAAGAATAATTCCGGCGATCCCGAACAAGTTCCCGGCCGTCAATATGACGAAGATAATCGTCACAGGATGAATATGTAGTGTTTTGCCCATAATTTGCGGCGAGATGAATTTGCCTTCGATCAGTTGAACGATCGTCCAGATGGCGATCATTTTGAGCAGCATAACCGGCGAAGTGACGCTGGCTACAATGAGCGCAGGCGTAATGGCGATTGCGGGCCCGAGGTACGGCACGATGCTGGTGCAGGCGGCCATTACCGCAAGCACAAGAGAGTAGTCGAGTCCGATCACTTGGTAACCGATGAACAGCAGGAAGCCGATGCAGAAGCTGACGATAATTTGTCCGCGTATGTAGGAGCTGATCTGATGGCTCATTTCTTTCATAACCCGGAACGTTTGATCGCGAATGACGATCGGCACGAATTGCAAGATGTACGGGGGAAGCCGTTTGCCGTCAATGAGCAGGTAGAACAAGATGAACGGCACGGTGACAATAGCCAGAATCGTTTCGGTCAGCGCCCCGAGAAATCCGCTCAAGCTCGACCACGTATGATTCAGCATAGAGCTGGCCCGCTGCGAGATCGAATTAATAAGATCGTCGGAGTTATAATTGATCGCTTGCGCAAGCTGATTGATCAGCTTCATACCCATAAGCTGCTCGAATTGAAGCTTGATAACCTCGCTGTAAGCCGGCAAATTTTCCACGAGGCTTAAGATTTGCTGGCGGATCAGAGGAATGACCGTGACGATAATTAAAGCGAGAATGCCCAGAATCAGCAAATACAGCACGATAATCGAATAGACGCGGCGAACTTTTTTGCTCTCCAGGTAAGCGACGACCGGATTCAGCAAATAGTACATAATTCCGCTCAAAATAATCGGCAGCAGGACGGTTTTAACCAAAACAAGAAAAGGTCTGAATATAAAGTTAACTTTTGTCAGCACCAAAATATTTAGGCCGATCAACAGCAGGATCAGCAGAAAAAATACGAATTGGTTGCGAAACATCAACGACTTGAACCGCTCCGCCCAAACCCCTGAATTTCTCATGACAGTTCCTCTCCCTGTTCTCCGCTTATTTTTCCAGTATTGACAAGAACGGCGGCAAATAACAATGTATGCATGAAAAAGCGAATCCATATCCTGGCATTTACAGAATTTTTTTATGATGATAAGATTTTGATAGCACTTTTATTGGAAAATGGGAACCGCCGGGGCGAAGGCCGCAGCTTGCGCAAACGGCGAAACGGAACTTCAGGATTGGACGTGAAAGGCTTTGAAATTACGGCTTAATGTACGCATGTTTGGCAATCGCAGAAACGCGCTTAAGACACTGATCGTCTCCAACCTGTTTATTCTGCTTATTCCGATGGCTATGGGGCTGTTTTTATATGCGAAGGTGGAGGAGAGTCTGGAAAAGAGCACGAACCGCTCCAATGCGGCCATGCTGGAGCAGCTGAGGCTTTTGCTCGACAACAAACTGTCGGAAGTGGATAATCTAACGCGCCAAGTCGTGTTCGATCCCAAGCTGGATTATATGCTGAAAATTTCCGATCATGCAAGCAGCGCCGACGATTACCAGTTTGTCGAGTTCATGCGGGATAAAATGACGCGTTACCGGAGCATGACCAGCAGCTTTATTTTCGATTATTTCGTCTATTTCGCGCGAAGCGATAAAATTGTCAAGGCCGATTTGCTCACCGATTCGCACACGTTTTATTCGACTTATTACACGTTTCAAGGGCAGCCGTACGAGCAGTGGAAGCAGGGGCTTCTGACAGGCTTACATAAAGTGTCCTACTTGCCGGTCGCTTCTCTGGCCCGGGGATTGAATCCGATGGCAAGCATCGAAACGTTTCCGAAGGAAGCCATCGTATATGTGAAGACGCTTCCAGTCAGCTCGCCGGCCGATCACCTCGGCAATTTCGTCGTTTTGATCGATGTCGATCAAATCAAGGGGATGTTCGCCCAGCTGGAATCGGCCAGTCACAGCGCCATCTATATTATCGACAACGACGGCCAAACGATCATGAGCACGAGCGCAACGCCGTTTCCGGGAGAGCTGCTGAAGCGGATGGAGCATACCGACGCGCCGTTCGGCTACAAGCTCGGAGGCGTCGATCAGATGGTATCGTTCGTGTCCTCGCAAAAAGCGGGCTTCAAATATGTATCGATCACGCCGAACGATGTGTTCATGCAGCAGGTCAATCAAATTCAAACATGGTCTCTCGGCTTGTTCATCTTGTGCTTGATCGCCGGTCTGCTAGCTGTAATCGCCGGGGTATACCGCAGCTATAAGCCGCTGCAAAAAACGGTGAACGCGATAATGCGCGGCAAACGTATGAGCGGACGGCCTTCCTTCGACGAGTACGAATTTATCAGGCAGACGTTCGAAGGCTCGATTCATGAAGAAAACCATTTGCGCAGCACGCTGACCAAGCAAACGCCGTTCATTCGGGCGAACTATTTATCCCGTCTTCTGCACGGGCACATGGATGTGGACGTATCTGAGGAGAACGAAGATTCGTTGCGATTTATGGATCTGGCGTTAATCAGCGACCGGTTCGCCGTAGTGCTGATTCAAATCGAGGATATTCAGCACTTGTCCGAAGACAGCGAGCAGCAGTGGGCGCTGGCGAGATTTATCGTATCCAATATAAGCGTCGACTTGATCATGCCGCCCCACAAAGGGTTTCCCGTCGAGTTGGACCGGGAACGGCTGGCGCTTCTCATTAATTTGCAGCCGGAACCGGAGGAGAAGGCGGAGACCGACATTCGGGATATCGTCCAGTCGCTATATGACCTCGTTTCGCAAAGGTTCAAAATCGGCATCACCGTCGCCGCCGGAGGTATTCACCAAGGACCCAAAGCGATCCGTGATTCCTATCCGGAGGCGCTTGCGGCTCTGGAATACCGATTGATCTTAGGGAAGAACGCGATCATTCATTTTCAGGATATCGCCGGCACCAAGCAGCATTATTATTATCCGCTTGAAATGGAAGTCCAGCTGACCAACTTCGTGCGCAGCGGCGATGCCGATAATGTCGGAAAACTGCTCGATAAAATATACTCGATGAACTTCGATTCCGGCGGCTTTACGCCGGAGCTCGGCAAATGTTTATTTTTCAATGTGATAAGCACGTTTCTGAAAATCGTCAACTCGACGAATACGAATCAGCAGGAAGTGCTCGGGGAGGATTTCGACCCGATCAAAGCGGTGTTCAGTCACTCGACGGCGGAAGGGATGCAGCTGAAAACGAAGGAGCTGTATGAAACGCTCACCCGCACGTTCAATGTCGAACGATCCGATCATCGCACGCAATTGCTCCAGGACATGGTCGCTTTCATCGATCGCGCTCTTGACGATCCGAATCTCGGCCTTGCGATGATCGCGGATCGTTTCCATATGACGCCGCAATATATTTCGACGTTTTTTAAGAAAAATCAAGGGCAAACGCTGCTCGACTATATCACGAACAACAGAATCAAGGCCTCGAAGAGGCTAATGGACAATCGTGACCTGACGATCGCGCAAATCGCGCAGCTGATCGGTTATAACAACGACGTTGTCTTCATCCGCGCGTTCAAGAAGCTGGAAGGAGTTACGCCCGGGAAATACCGGGAAACGATCGCCCCGGACACGGCCGTGCCGGACGAATAGAGGCAGTCTCCATGAGGCTGCCTTTTTTCTTGCCTCTTATGCGGAGGCTTGCATCGGAGAAGCGCTCTGAAGCGGGGGGGGTTCCCGGGCGCCGTCTACCGACGATTTTTAATGTCGGACCGATTTTTTTTATGCAAAACCGGATTTCTTACGAAAGTACAACGCAGATGAAAAGGAGAGAGTAGGCAGTACCGGCTTTCGGAGCTTACACTTGGAATCGAAAGCTGCAACGACAAGTTTCGGTTTCAGCCATTTTACGAGGGAGGCAAAGCAATGAACCAAAAAATGAAACAGGCAAGCTTGATCCTGTCGGTTTCCGCGCTCGCCGTTGCGGTTGCCGCATGTAGCGGACAAAGCGGAGAAACGCCGCAAACATCGGCACAGGACGGCAAGGAATCGCAGCCGCCGAAGCTGACTCATCTGACCTATTGGGTGGCGAATCACCCGGCGGCCGCAGCGCAGATGAAGACCTATGCGGATATGGAAATGTATAAGGAGCTGGAGAAAATAACCGGAGTGAAGGTCGAATTCCAGCATCCTCCGCTCGATACCGCGCAGGCGAAGGAGCAGTTTAACCTGATGATCGCCTCAAGCGAGCTGCCGGATGTGATCGAATACGCATGGACCGATTACCCGGGCGGTCCGGAGAAAGCGATTCAGGATAACAAAATCGTGAAGCTCAACGAGCTCATCGATACGTATGCGCCGAACCTGAAGAAGCTGCTTGCCGATCATCCCGATTGGAAGAAGCAGATTACGACGGATAACGGAAGCCTCTACGCGTTCCCGTTTTTGCGAGGCGACGATAAGGTTCGAGTGTTTTTCGGCCCTGCGATTCGTCAGGACTGGCTCGACAAGCTCGGCTTGAAGATGCCGACGACGATCGACGAATGGTACAGCGTGTTGAAAGCGTTTAAAGAGAAAGACCCGAACGGCAACGGCAAAGCGGATGAAATTCCGATCAACCTCGATAAAGATTTGCTCAACACCGATGCGCCTTTCCTCGGAGCATGGGGCATTAATAACAGCTTTTACCAGGATAACGGCAAGGTGAAGTTCGGCCCGATTCAGCCGGAATTCAAGGATTTTCTCGCTACGATGAACAAATGGTACAAGGAAGGGCTGCTCGATAAAGATTTCGCGGCGCCGAACGCCAAGCTGCTCGATAACAAAATGACGACGAATGTGCTCGGCGCGACGGCCGCGTTCAACGGCGGGGGCATCGGCAAATATGCCGGCCTGATGAAGGATAAAGATCCGAGCTTTAATCTGGTTGCCGCTCCTTATCCTGTTCTCAAGCCCGGAGACAAAGCGATTTGGGGTCAAAAGGACTTCGCCTTCAACGGTGTCGGCGCGGCTATTACGACAAGCGACAAAAACCCGGTCGAAACGGTTAAATGGCTGGATTACGCTTACGGAGACAAGGGCGAGCAGCTGTTCAACTACGGTATCGAGGGCGAAAGCTATACGATGCAGGACGGCAAAGCCGTATTAAAGCCTGAAGTATTGAACCCGCCGAACGGCATCAGCTCTCAGCAAGCGATCGCCAAATATACCCGTGCGACTTGGAGCGCGCCGTTCGTGCTCAGCGACAATTTCCAAGTGCAATATCTTGCGCTTCCGCAGCAGAAGGACGCGCTGTCCGTTTGGGCCAAACCGACCGCCGAACGCAAGATGCCGCTCGTGACCCCGACGCAGGACGAGAGCAGCAAATTCGCCTCTATCATGACGGATATCAATACGTACAAGGATGAAATGCTGCTCAAATTCATTATGGGCGTGGAGCCGATCGACAACTTTGACCAGTACGTCAAAAAAATCCAAAGCATGGGCATTAACGACGCCATTCAAATTCAGCAAACGGCGCTCGAGCGCTTCAACAAACGCTAAACAGGAGGGCGAGGCCGGGAGAGAGCGCACATATGTCTGCTTTCCCCGGCAAGGCCCATTCCGGACGGAAAGGATTGGGAGCAACGATGGCGAGAGGCAACGGCAACCCGGCAGTACTGCAAACGATACGCGCCGATTGGAAGCGGCATTGGAACATTTATTTGATGGCGCTTCCTGTCATCGCTTATTATGTCATATTTCATTATGGGCCGATGTACGGCCTGCAAATCGCTTTTAAAGACTTCCAGCCGGCAAAAGGGATTTGGGGAAGCCCGTGGGCCGGATTCAAGCATTTTGAAAGCTTCTTCAACGGAATTTATTTCGGACGGCTCCTCAAGAATACGGTATTGATCAACTTGTATGAGCTGCTGTTCGGCTTTCCGGCGGCCATCGTGCTCGCGCTGCTGCTTAATGAAATCCGCAGCAGCATGTTTAAACGGCTCGTACAGACCGTCTCCTATTTGCCTCACTTCATCTCGATCGTCGTAGTGGCCGGAATGATGATCGATTTCTTGGGCCGCACGGGCCTTATTAACCAACTGCTCGCCTCCTTCGGCATAGAGCCGATCGACTTCCTGAAAGAAGCGGGCTGGTTCCGGTTTTTGTTCGTATCATCGGGTATTTGGCAGGGCATCGGCTGGGGCTCGATCATTTATCTCGCGGCTATCTCCGCTATCGATCCGACGCTGTATGAAGCCGCCCGGATCGACGGGGCGGGCCGTTGGAAGCAGACGCTGCATGTCACGATTCCCGGCATTATGCCGACGATTGCCATCTTGTTCATTTTGCAGATGGGCAGCATGCTGTCGGTCGGCAGCGAGAAGGTGCTGCTGCTTTATAATCCGCTCACGTATTCGACGGCGGACGTCATCTCGACGTATGTATACCGCAAAGGGGTGCTGGAGGCGAGCTACAGCTTTACGGCGGCCGTCGGCCTGTTCAACTCGGTCGTCAGCTTTATTCTGATCGTGGCGGCCAATAGTGTTACCAGGCGGCTCAGCGAGAACAAACTTTGGTGAGGAGCTACGTTTATGAAACCAACCGCGGGGGAAAGAGCGTTCGGCTATTTGAACGCGCTCCTAATGATCGGTTTATGTATAGTCACACTCTATCCGTTCTTATACGTTTTGTTTGCATCGCTTAGCGAAGCGACGTCCTTTCTGCAAAATCGCGGGCTGCTGCTCGGCCCGGCCGGTTTTGATCTCAGCGCTTACCAGGCGGTGTTTCGCAATCCGATGATCATAAAAGGCTACGAAAATACGCTTCTATACGTCGTGCTGGGGACGGCAATCAATCTTGTCATGACGGCGATCGGAGCTTATGTGGTGTCCAGGCCGAACTTATATTTCAAAGATGCCATTATGTTCTTCATTGTAATAACGATGGTATTTAGCGGGGGGTTAATTCCGAGTTATCTGCTGGTCAATCAACTCGGCATGATGAACACGATGTGGGCGCTTCTTATTCCCGGCGCGATCAATACGTTCAATATGATCATTATGCGAACCTCGTTCCAAAGCGTTCCTGTCAGCCTGGAGGAATCGGCGAGAATGGACGGCGCCAGCGATTGGACGATTTTATTCCGCATCGTCATTCCGCTGTCGATGCCCGTCATCGCCGTTATGATTTTGTGGTATGCGGTAGGCCACTGGAACTCTTATTTCAGTGCGCTCGTTTATTTGCGCAATAGCGAGAAGTACCCGCTCCAGCTCGTGCTCCGCGATATATTGATTGCCAACAGCACCGATTCGATGATGGTCGGCTCGGCCAGCGACGACAAGTATGCCATCGGGGAGACGATCAAATACGCGACGATCATCGTGTCGACGCTGCCGATCATTTGCCTGTATCCGTTCCTGCAAAAATATTTTGTCAAAGGCGTCATGATCGGGGCGATTAAAGGGTAGGAGGAGCTTAGTGTGACAATCGTTACGTACGACAACGCGCCGAGCGGCTGGAATGAAGCTTTGCCGCTCGGCAACGGACATTTTGGCGGGATGATTTATTTCGAAGACCATAAGCTGACGTTCGCGCTCAATCATTACGAGGTGTATTACCGCAAGCTTCATCGGTACAGCAAAAAATATGCGCACGGGGAAGAACCCGATTACGGCAGCCAATATGGCCGTACCTTCGAACAGCTTAAGCGGAGGGCGGAGGAGCTGTACCGCGATCCGGGAGAGGAGCCGATCTTTCTGTACGGGGACGCCTTGTCGGACAGCAGCATGCACCGCCAATACGGCAAGCCGCCCGGAGGCGTCTCCCATTATCCGACCGGCGAAATCCGTCTGCATCCGTCGGCGGAGCTGGAGGAGCCGGATTCGTACGCTTTGCAGCTTGATACGGAGCGAGCGGACGTGCGCTTCATTATGGAGAAGCAGGGCAAGAAGCTGGAGGTTAGCACGATCGTTGCGCAGGATAACGATATCGTCGTGACCGAAATCAGACAAACTGCCTGTACGCTAGCAGACACGGTCGTTCTGACGATTCCGGCGCGGCGGTATGCGGACATGAGCGTGACCTATCATTCGTATGACGAGTCGGCCTTTTACTACACAGGCTCCTTCTATCCCGACGGGGAGGACCGGGACCGCTACGGACCGTTCTCGTTCATCGTGATGATGAAGCTGATCGGAGCGAAGGGAAGCCCGGAATGCGCAGCGGACGGCATCCGTATACAATTCCGTGAAGCAGGGGAACGCATAACGCTGCTTACCGCGGTGGTGACGGAGGAGCAGGCGGACGATCTGCTGCATACCGCATTGCAGCGGTTGAATCGGGCCGCCGGGCGGGTTGCGGACATGAAGGCGCATCATCGGGAGTACTGGCGGAGCTTCCGGCGGCGTTCGTCTGTGGAACTGCCCGACAAGCTGCTGGAGGACTTATGGCATATCAATCTGTACGCGATCGCCTGCAGCAGCGGCAACGGAGGCGCGATGCGCGAGCAGGCATGCGGACTAAACGGGTTGTGGGACATCAAGCAGCCGACCAAATGGGGCAGCATGTGGTATTGGGACGTCAACATTCAAGCCGCTTTTTGGCCGCTGTATACGGCCAATCATTTGGAAATCGCGGAAGCGTTCCATGAAGGGCTGTTTACTTATGCGGACAATGCCGAGCGGATGGCGAAGCAGTTTTACGGACTGGACGGCTTGGCCGGGGATTACCCGCATGCGCTGTATTTCAGCATATGGCCGTGGTGCGCGCAGTTGGTATGGGATTATTACCGTTACAGCATGGACGAGAGCTTTTTGCGGGAGAAGGCATACCCGCTGTTCGCGCGGATTGCGCGGTTTTTCGAAGGCTATCTGCAATATGACGCCGGGAGGGACCGGTATGATGTGTTCCCGGATATTTCACCGGAGCAGGGACCGCTCACGCGCAACTCGACATGTACGCTGTCGTCGGTCAAGTATTTGCTGCATATGGCGGCTGAGGCGAACGAGCGGCTCGGTGAGGCGGCGGAAGACCGGCGCCGATGGAAGGCGATCGCCGAGCGGCTCGCCCCTTATCCGACCGCCGTTTCCGCGCGTTACGGCGACGTGCTGCTCGACTCCGAGTGGGCGCCGGCCGACTTGCATCTGCGCCATCCGTCGCTGCTTATGCCGATTTATCCGATCGGGGAAATCAATCGTTACAGCGCGCCGGCGCTTCGGCAGCGGGCGGCCAATACGCTTCGCTATGCTGAGGAAAACACGGAGTTCGGCATGTTCCAATTCGGCTGGCTATCCTGCGCCGCCTCGCGTCTGGGCAAAGGAGATACCGCGCTTAGACTGCTGTACGAGCAAGGCATCGACCTGTCGCTGAGATGCAACGGATTGTTCGCGGAGGAGACGGAGCGCTGGATGAATTATTGCAACATCACGAATGAACCGCTGTACCATCCGCACATGATGGAGGCTTCCGGCGAAATCGTCGCCGCCGTAAACGAGATGCTGTTGCAAAGCGTCGGCGGCGTGATCGAGGCGTTTCCGGCAGTTCCGAAAGGCGTGATCGAGCGGGAACGCACAGCCGGCCTGTACGATCATCATGCCGGGGAGAAGTCGCGTGCTTACGGACCGTGGACAGATTGCGCCTTCAGGGGATTATTGGCCGTCGGAGGGTTCGAGGTTAGCGCCCGGATGACAGACGGACGAACGGCCTGGGTTGGAATACGCAGCCGAGCCGGCGGCGAAGTCGTGCTCCGAAGCCCGTTCGGCGAAGAAGAGGACGTCATCGTTATGCGTCTGAACGGGATGACGCGAGCGGCGGCGGAGCATGTCCGCAAAGACGGATGCCTGCGCTTCGATACGGTTCGGGACGGCGAGTATTTGGTTTATTCTCGGGCGAATGCAGTCCTGTTCGACGAGCCGTTGGCGCGAACGGATAACGGCGCCGCCGCAGCAGTAGGCAGCCGCCCGCGCGTCTGCGAGGCGCACACGGGCCGGAGAGTGTTTCTCGGCAAAGACCGGGACACGCATCACTATCGGGTGCTCGATCATTTCACGTTCGATTATTATGCCGGAAACGCCCGCGTGTCGAAGCTCGCCGCCTATCGGCTCGACTTTGGCCTCAAGCTTGTCAAAGATTATAACCGGGCGTTGCCGCGTCAAATTCACGTGGAAGGCGTGCCCGGTCAAACGTTTCGTAAAATAACTGCGGAAACCGTCTTTACGCCCCGCAGCGGCATCGGCTGGGAAAGCGCGGATAAGATCACGGCGACGGACCGCGGAGAACCGGATTTGCTTCGCCGGGATTTCATCGGCGGAACGGTCGAAGCGGCATTAATAATCGAGCTGCCGAAGGGCAGATATGATCTGCTGATCGTGTCCGGGGACAACGCCGAGCCGTCTTATACGATGGCGGAGATCCCGGGGCAGATGGTTTGGAAGCCGGACAAAGCGTTGAAAGCGGGCGAGTATGCGACGGATATGCTGCCTCTTACGCAGCGGAATGACGGTTTTGCGGTGATACGGTTCCGATCATGCGAGGGTTTGCCATGGAGGGTAAACGTGCTCGTCATCAACAGGAATTATCCTTATTTGTGATTTGAAGCGCCGAAAGGAGGTGATGCGGAAGGACTCAAGCAAACAGGGCATAGCCGGCCGTGTCTGGACAGAGACATTTGGAGCCGAATTATGCTCCGCCGGAGGAACGAAACGAAGGACGACGAAGGCGCCTTCGACAATGACTGTACGAGGAGGTAATCGTATGCGTATTCCGAAACAACTGAAATTGGCGGCACGATGGGCGCTTGCCGCATTCCTAGCGGTTCCGGCGGCGGGAGGGCTGCCCGCCGCTTATGCGGCGGCGGAGAAATTTCCGACTTACGTGCAGCAAGCGACAGTTCCCGGTCTCGCTTCAGGGAAAGCCGATATTGCGGGCTCGGCTTTCGTCGACAAGGACGGAGAGTTTCATTGGATGTACTCGGTAGCGAATTACGAGCAATCGGATAGCGGGGGTTCCTGGATCAAATCCAACACCCATACGGACTTGGGAGCATTGAATACCGATTGGGGCGCTGCCACAACCTATAATTCCTACTGGAACAGACCGGGAACGATCAATTACAAACTCGACGAAACATACGGCATTCCGACCCCTTATCAGGATGACCATAACGACGGGATCGGCGTCTGGATCGACCCGGATACGGGGTATTGGTATGCGCTGACCAACGATGAATACCAGTTCAACCCGTTTGCCGCGGGCAATCCGACGACGAACGAGAGAATTGCCTCGGGCCTCCATAACAACCGCGTCTTGGCCGCCTACTCGACCGATAAAGGCAGCACCTGGAAGCTGATCGGCCAGGTCGCCACTTCGCCGTGGAACGACGGCAACGAAGCGGCCACCGCGAGTAATTTTCCGGGCTCAACCTGGTCTTACGGCGTAGCGGGCACCCGCTTTTTCGTCGACAACGTCAACGGGTACTTCTATGTTCTCTACAATAACCATATCAACTGGAAACCGGGCTACAGCAATATTCTGACCTATTTCAGCCTCGCCCGTTCTCCGATAAGCGCCAAGATGGCCGAAGGCTCATGGGATGTATGGTATAACGGGACATGGACCCGCTCCGCGCTGAAAGGGTACGCAGGATGGATCGGAAGCCCGATGGGCGCCGGCAGCGACCATAATCTTACAGTCAACTATATACCGGAGACCGACAGTCTTACGCTTACGGGGACCGGAATGGACGGCTCGCCTCTTGACATCAGCTACGAAAAAATTCCGAGCGGCGGAGTCTTTACGTTCAAAGATGCCGCAGGCAGCGCGTATACGGCCAATACCGTCAGCGGCACGATAAAAAATGCGAACGGAGACAGCGTTCCTTCCGTTTCTTACTCCGACCCCGCTCTGGACGCTGCCGTGACCGTGTCCGTCGACGGCGGCAAAATAAGCATCAAGCAAGAAAACAACTCGACCGGCTACCTGGCTTCCGTAACGCCCGGCGGCAGCACCCCGATATTTAAAAATACGGCGACCCAAAGGCTGTTCGTTCCGGTCAACACGCAATACGAGAACGCTTTTTCCTTTAACGTATACAGCGGCAAATACCGCTCCGTCGGCTATGACGGATACGTATACGAGACCGACGATTTGGGCGCTCCGGATACGTTCAAAATCGTAGGCAAACTTCCCGCGACCGTAGGCAGCTACTTGTCACAAATCGACACGGGCAGCTTGACCAATCAGCAAGTCAGCGGTTACTCGTTCAGGACGATCTCCGATCTGTCCGGCAAACAAATCAATTATTCCATCGCCGATCCCGGCCCCGGACAGACGTACTACTCGGCTTACAATCCGCCGAAGGACCAGGATGGCGCCGCTATTACTCCGTCTGCCGCCTACACGCTTTCGATTGGCGGACATGCGCTCAAGGACGGTTTGTCCGACCGGTGGCAATTCATTCCCGTCCCCGATGAATTCGACCCTTCCAAGCCTAGCGGGTTTTACAGGTTGCAGAACGTCGATACGGGAATGGTTCTGAAGGTGTCCGGGACTTCGGCGGCTACGACGCGGGCGATGGGAGCGGCAGTTATTTCCGGCGCGCCGGACGCGGATGCCGATCCAGGCGCCAACGGGGGCAACGGAGCGGCAGCCGGCAGCGATCAGTGGTATCTTCTTCCAGTCGGCAACGCCGCTCCGGCCTATCTTACGCCTGCGTCTTCTTCTTCCGTGATTGCTGCGGCCACGAACACAAGCTTGAGCGGGATTGCCCAATACAGGCTGGTCAATCGCGCAAGCGCGTTGGGCGTCGAATTTGTCGCGGGTCAAGCCGCTCTGCAGGGCATGAAGTTCGGCGCCGGCAATCCTCAGGTCGTTACGATCGCTCCGGCGGCATCGAATTTGCCGTCCGCGCCGACCGGTTTGACGGCGGCGCCGGCGAGCATGTCGCAGATTAATGTTAGCTGGAACGCGTCGGCGGGAGCCGCGGGCTATGACTTATTGGTTGACGGAGCGGTAGTCGGCGGCGTAAGTAGCCCCTATGCGCATATGGGGCTTGCGGCCAACTCCGCCCACACGTATCAGGTAAGGGCCACAAACAGCGCCGGGGCGGGCATATGGAGTGTGCCGGTCAGCGCGGCGACCCGGTCGGGTATCGTATCGCAGGGCAAGACGGCTACGGCCAGCTCGGTGCAAGCGGGCAATGCTGTCAGCAACGCCAACGACGGCAATGCCGCTACCCGATGGGCCGCGGTTACGAACAGCTATCCTCAATGGTGGAAGGTCGACCTCGGCAGCAGCATGAATATAACGAAGCTCGAAAGCTACTGGTATAACAGCACGACTTACCCTAGGTCGTACCGGTATATTATCGAGGGCAGCAACGACGATGCGACCTATACGACCATTCTGGACAGGACGGGGAATACGACCCAGGGCTTGACGACAGATAGCTTTGACGAGACTTACCGGTATGTCAGAGTGACCGTAACCGGCTCCAGCTACAGCGGAGGAAGCGCTTCCTGCTATGAGTTTATCGTCTATGGAGACGAAGGACGGCAAGATCTTACGGCTCCGCAAACGACGGCGGTTATCGCGCCAAGCGGCTCCGAAGGGTTGAACGGCTGGTATGTGAAGCCCGTAACGGTCAGCCTTCAGGCCGAGGATGATTTATCGGGGGTGCAATCCACCGAATATACGATCAACAATGAAGCGGAATGGACCGCTTACCGCGATCCGCTTACATTCAGTCAGGACGGTACGTATCACGTATTTTACAAATCTTCCGATGCCGCGGGCAATGCGGAAGCGGTCAAGGAGTTGACGGTCAACCTCGACACTGCGCCGCCGAACATCGATATCGCTTCGACCGTTACAGACTCGGTGTACGTTAGCGACGCCTCGGCGGCAACGTTTCAGGTCAGCGTGCAGGACAATTTGTCCGGCGTACAAGAAAACGGCGCCCTGATTCAACTGGACGGCCGAAATGTTCAGAGTCTGGATAATATAGAGATGTTCGCGCTTCCGCTAGGAGAGCACCTGTTTACCGTCCACGCGGCCGATTCTGCCGGCAATGAAAGCATCAAAAGCGTAAGCTTCAAAACCGCCGCAAGCCGGGAGTCGATTCAAGCCCTCATAGGCAAGTTCGTCGATAAAGGCTGGATCAAAGCGAACGGAACTTCGGACAGCTTAAGCCATAAGCTGGATCGGGATGATTTGAGCGGCTTTATCCAATTTGTGAAAGCTCAGCAAGGAAAGCATATATCGAGCGAGGCCGCTTCCTATCTGATTCGCGACGCAGAAGCTTTACTCCATGAGATGAATTAACGTACGGGGAATATCCGCCTGCCGCCACGTGCGGCGGGCGGATCGAACCGGAGCCCGGCTTGCGGAAACTATTTAATGTCGGACCACATGAAAAATTTCGGGTTGGAAGGGCCCCGCCAGATCGGCTTGAACCGATTGGACAAAACCGGTAAAATGCGAGCTTCGGGCATGGCGTTCCAGCGCCGCCGAATCGGCCCATGTTTCTACAAAAAGAACGGCGTTCTCCTGATCGACGGCTTCAAACAGCCGATATCCGATATTGCCTTCCTCTTGACGGGAGCATGAATGACGACCATAGTTTAAGTCTCCTCTCTGAAATGCCGAATGAACGAACTGCGTATAACGTTCTTGCTATCAGTGTACAACTGATTTATAGTGAAGTGACAGTTAAACCTGCTGATCGTATATTAAGCTAGGCTAAAGGGTGAGGCTAGAATGCACTTGGAACAGCTGGAATGTATAGTGGAAGTGGCCAAGACGGGCTCCTTGACCGGGGCGGCGAACAATCTTCACGTGACGTTATCGGCAGTCAGCCAGTCGATCTCGAATCTGGAGGCCGAGCTGGGAGTTGCCCTGTTTACCAGATCCCGCCTGGGAGCGGCTCCTACGGCCGAAGGAGAAGTTATTATCGGCAAGGCGCTTGAGGTGCTCGGCAAGCTTCAAGAGCTGAAAGAAGAGGCTGTCAGCTATTCGAACGTGCAGCGCGGGGAGCTTCGTCTGGCTACGATTCCGGGGCCGCTGACGTTGTATATGAACGCGATAATCGGCTACAAAAAGGATTACCCGCACGTGCGGCTGGAGCTTTTCGAGAAAGGCACGCAAGAGATTATCGACGATATTCGCCATAACAAGCTGGATATGGGGCTTATTATTATGTTCGAGGAGCACGGGGAGAAGCACGCCGGGTTAACGATCGATCCGCTTCTGGAAGGCAGAATGGTTGCGTGCGTCAGCCGCAAATCCGCGCTTGCCCTAAATAAAAGCATCTCTCCCGAAGAATTGAGCAAGCATCCGCTGGTGCTGTATAACGACGATTATTTAAAGTGGTACATGGAACGCATCGAGCAGCGTTACGGACCGGTGCAAATCCTGTTTTCGACCAATAATAAAGACGCCATCCGTATTGCGGTACAGGGCGGCGCGGCGATTACCGTCGGGATCGATTTCTCATTTTATAATCAGCCGGAGCATCTGCGGGACGATTTCGTCATCATCGAGCTGGAACCGACGCTTCAAGTGCCGATTCATTTAAGCTGGGTCGGAGCCAAGGACAAGCGGTTGTCCAACACGGCCAAAATTTTCGTCAACAAATTAAAGCACGAACTGCAGAAGCTGTAATCGCGCTGATTCATAGAATCCCCGGCCGCCGCTGCCGTTATTCGTTTACGAACAGATCCGCCGAGGGTCTGTTTTTTTTGTTGTTTAGGAAATGATGCGCAGCAATATCCTGTGGGTATCCGGGGGCTCCCCCGAAAGTAATTGGAATAAGCTTCAGAGCATCACGTCACGTTTGGGGGATTTGTTCACTTAAATATAACTTAATGAATATTAACTAAGCATAAATTTACTTAAATTGTGATCAGGGATACAATGTAGCCATAATCACATAACGATTTGAAGGAGGCGTCGCAGCATGGCAACGCAGCGTGTAGCGGTAATTACAGGGGGAGCCAGCGGGATCGGGCGGCAAGCTTGTCTGACCTTCGCGCGAAAAGGAGACCGAGTCGTCGTAGCCGATTATAATGAAGCCGGCGGAGCGGAGACGGCGGAAATGATCAAGCAGGCAGGCGGAGAAGCTCTATTCGTTCAAGTGGACGTATCGAAGCAGGAGAGCGTGGAGGCCCTCGTTCAGCAAGCCGTCGCCGCATACGGCCGTATCGACGTCATGTTCAACAATGCCGGGATCGGCGGAGCGGGCCCTGTCTTGGAGCAAAATATGGATTTGTACCACCGCACGATCAATGTCAATCAGCATGGAGTAGCCTACGGCATTATAGCGGCGGGCAAAGCGATGAAGGAGCTGGGTATCCGCGGGGTCATTATTAACACGGCGTCGGTATTCGGGTTTCTGGCGTCGCCGGGAACCTTCGCTTATCATGCGACCAAAGGCGCTGTCATCATGATGAGCAAGTCGGCCGCGCTGGAATTGGCTCCATACGGCATCCGCGTCGTAGCGGTAGCTCCGGGCGCCGTAGATACGCCGATCATTCAAGGATTCAAGGATAAGGGCATGCTTGAAAGCATGAAGCAAAAAGTGATGGGCGGCGAGCTGACCCGGCCGGAAACCGTAGCTAATACCGTCTACCTGATCTCAATGGACGAAGCGGAAGCGATTAACGGAAGCGTCGTTATGGCTGACCAAGGCTACGCTTCGTTCAAATAATCGCAAGGTAAATCCCCGCGAACCCAAGGTTTAACGAAACAGCAAAACAAGAATGGCGGCCGCCTCAGATTATAGGTCTGAGAAGCGGCCGCCATTTCGTTATCCGCTCGCTTCTCTAGTTTCAGAATTTGTTTAGAAACGGTTGTTATAATGAAAAGCAGACCGCAATATCAGGCAGATCAATAAGTAGAAAGTAGAGATGGTTTTTTCATGCGAGCATGGGTTAGACAGACAGCGGGGTTAAAAAAGGAAAAAATCGACGATCATCTGGACCGGATTCACGAGCAGCAGCTTCGTTTGAAAATCGTCAACGACAGAGGATTGTCTCAGCTCGTGACCGGTCTCAGGGCCGTGCTTCCCGACAGCAGGGCTGTGTTGGAGAACAAATACGTTCTGTTCGCTTCGATCCAGGAAGCGATGCGCAGAGTATGGCAAACCGAGCTGCAGGAGCAGCAGCTGGCCGCAGGCTGGATGCTGTCCCTGGGTTACTGCGCCGAGCTTCCCGCGGGAATGAACAGAGCGCTCACGGCGACCCTTCCCGCTTCATGGTATTCTTTGTTGAACTGCGGCGTCCATGTCATGTCGGAAAGCGAGTGCGCGGCAAAGCGGGATTATGCTCAGGCGAGCCCGGTTTATGAACTGCTCGGGTTGACGGCGGGTCTGAACGGCAAGGAGCTGTCCCCGGCGGATAAGAAGAACGCATACAGGCAAAGCATGACGTACGGAGACTGGCGCCAGTTCGGACTTGATTATTTGCGCGATCATCTGTCGCTTACGCTGCTCGGGCGCGTGCAGCGGCCGCCCGCTTTTGCGATTATTCACGAAGCGGACGCGGTTCTGCTCGACGAGGCGCTCACGCCCGTTACGGTCACGGAGGCGTCCCCGGAGGAAAGCCCGTCCGCGATCCGGGCGGAAATGACCGCTTATCAATATATTACGCAGTATAAAAAGGCGACCGGACTGACAGGGCCGCTCGGAGAGGGAACGGAAGAGATCAGCGGCTGGTACAAGCTGAGCTGCGTCGCCATTCCGTCCGAGTCCGGCTGCAGGATGGAGGAAGATCCCGAGCGGATCTTCGTGACTGCGCAGGAGAAGCGCTCCGCGCTTGTGGAGGAAGTCGCCGGGCGCCACGCCAGCGGACAGCCGGTGCTGATCGGGATCGCTACGCTGAGCGAAGCGGTGCTGCTGGCTGAGCGGCTGCGAGAAGCGGAGCTCCCGTTCGCAGCGCTCTATCCTTCCGGCGCTGCCGATAATGCGGCATGGCTTAAGACTGCCGTCAGGGAGGGCGCGATTACGCTGGCAGCCAGCGAGGCGGTCGGAGGTATCGCCGCGGCCCCGGAGGAGGAAGCGGACGCCCCGGCGGGCGGTTTATTCGTCATAGCCGCTGAAATGCATGCAAGCGCCAGAACGCTGCAGAGGCTGAAGTCCTGTTCGGGTGGACCGGATACTCCCGGGCGATTCTGCAAGTTTCTGTCGCTCGAAGACGCGCTGATCGAAGAGCGGGCCGAGGAGGAAAGAGAGATGTACAAGCAATCGCGCAAACCGATCCGCAAAGCGGAGAAGGAAATCCGGCAATTATTCGACCGGCTTCATGCCAGTTTGCATCATGCTTCCGGGCGTTCGCGCAGCCGTCAAATATGGTTCGACGAAGTGGTCCGTGAGCAGATGCAGACCGTCTACTCCGTTCGCGACGAGCTGTGGCTCAAGGAGCGAGTGCTTCCGTTGCTCGACCGGTATGTTCAGTTCGGCATATCGGAGATGAAGCGGCTCGGTTCCCATTCCGTTCAGAAGGATTTGGAGCATCTGCGCAAGCTGGTTGAACGGAGCGGTTCGCCTACCCCCGAAGATCGAAGAGGGGCGCTGCACGGGGTACCGGGCCTCTTGCAGATATGGGGAGACATCTGGCATGCGGTGACCGCCGATCCCGCCGCCGCAGAGCGTCTTCCCCTGTGGCGGCAGACGTATATGGACATGCTCGACCGCTATTGGGCCGAGCATCTCGATCAAATGAAGGATGTGCGGTGGAGCGTTGAGCAGCATGTGTACGGCAAGGAAGACCCTGCGGCTGTTTTCCAGCATGCTGCCTACACGTTGTTTCAGCAGATGGAGACGGCTCGCCGCAAGTGCTTCATCACCTGGCTGCTGCGCGAGGAGCTGCCTTCTTTTCTGCTCTCCGCGAAGTCGGAGGAGCCTGTGCCTGCGCTGGAACGCTCCCGCCGCTAAAAAAACGGCGATAAAGCAAAATCGCTAAGCGAGCACAAGCTGGTGAAGAGCAACCGTTCGCCGTATGGGTATAAGTCAGTGTCCAGCCTCCTGCGCATTAGGCGGTCTTATGCGGTTCAAATGACGCTTCGCCAACTCACCAACCCATTTCAACCGGCGTATGATGAGAAGGAACCATCGAGGTCATTTTGAATCAAAGGAGAGTCGCTATGAACGTACGTCTCATTCTGTTCACCCTTGCTCCCGGCAGCAAAGAGTCGGCGGAGAAGCTGTTCGACGAATTGAACGTCATTTCGCGCAAGCAAAAAGGATTCCGGGGCAACGTCTATTTTTCCGACGATTCCAAAGGGGAGTATGGAGCCATTAATTATTGGAATTCCGCCATGGACGCCGATGCCGCCAGCTTGATTCTCGGTCCGATGTTCGAGCAAAAGGTCGAGCCGGCGGTTCAAGAGACGCCCGTCGTCAAAATATTCGAGGTGTACGATCCGCTGGAAAAAAATCCGGTGAATTGATCCGGACGAAGAGCGGAGGCGAATGCACAAGTATGTTGACGAACTGGCAAAGACAAGTTGCGGCAGCCCATCCGGCGCCGCCGGCGCACCCCCAGGATGAAGCGCTGTCCCAGGAATCGCTGGATTCGATGGCCGTGGACGCATATATTTACGGCTTCCCGCCGGTGCTCATGGACGTGACGCGAAGAGCGGGAGCGGTCAGTACGGCAGAGAAAAATCGGTTTGTTCACCAAAAGGAACCGGCTTCCCCTAAATTTACGCAAGTGGTGCGGCCCAATGTCGATACGCTGTATTCGTCCGCCTGGCTGGAACTGGAGGGAGGGCCGATGCTGCTGCACGTCCCGAATATGAAGGGTCGTTATTACATGCTGTCGATGCTCGACGCCTGGTCGAATGTGTTCGCTTCGATAGGCTCCCGCACGACGGGCGGCGGGGAGCAGTACTTCGTCATAGCGGGACCGGGAGGGAAGGATCGGCTTCCGCCGAATATTCCCGTCATCCAGGCGCCGACCGGGACCGTCTGGATCATCGGGCGCATCCAGACGAACGGTCCGCAAGATGCCCCGGAGGTTCACGCGCTGCAGCAGCAGCTTGATATCGTCCGGCTGCAGCATTCCGCGATCTCGCATCCTGCGACCGAGGGGCATATGATTATAAGCCGTCATCCGCCCAAAGAGCTGGTGGCATCGATGGATGCCGCATCGTTTTTCAACCTGATGATGTCCGTTATGGATCGAAATCCCCCGTATCCGGCTATTCAGACGGCACAGATGACATCGAAGCTGGCGGCGCTGGGGCTTGTTCCTTCGCCCGATTTTCACATGAGCCGTCTTGACCCGGCAAGGCAGCAGGCGCTGCGCCGCGCGGCGGAGAAAGCGCCCGAAGCGTTGGAGGAAGCGGCCCGCAAATGGGTGAAGCAGAGTCAGACCGGCGGCTGGAGCATGCCGCTGAGCGCTATAGGCACTTACGGAACGGATTATTTGGCCCGGGCGGTGGCGGCGGATCAGATTTTCGGCGCGAACGTGCCGCAGGATGCGGTATACGCTTTCAGTTTTATCGACGGCAGCGGCAATCCGCTCAACGGAAACAACCAATATACGATGCGCTTCGAAAGCGCAGAGCTCCCTCCGGTATCCGCCTTCTGGTCGCTAACCCTATATAACGAGCAGGGCTTTCTCGTCAAAAACGGCATCGGGCGCTACGCCTTGAGCCCGCATCTCGGCAGCCTCCGGTACAATACGGACGGGGCGCTTGAGCTGTACATCCAACATGCGGAGCCTGAAGCGGATATGAAATCCAACTGGCTGCCTGCGCCTAAGGGGCCGTTCAATTTGCTGCTGCGCCTTTATTGGCCGCAAGCTTCGGTATTAAGCGGACAATGGCATGCGCCGCCGGTTTCCCGCAGCTTTTAGAAGTTTGGGCCCGCTTGTCGCCGCTCCAATGCATATATCCCCCATACCCGCATACTATTAGCAGAAATACGGGAAATTTGCAGAGGGGTGCCATGATGAACGCGAACGAGAAGCAAATCGAACAGCTCGTCAGAGCGTACTTGCCGCAAGGCGCCGAGCTTGTGACGACCCAACGCTCCTATCCTCTTCCTGCGATATGCGCTGCGGATTTGGACGGAGACAAGATGCAGGAAATATCCGCGGTATACCGTCTGGATCATGAACTGCATCTTTTGGCGTTGAAATATTTGGGTTACGGCTGGGGAGCGGCCGACGACGTCGCTCTTCCGTACAGCCGGGTCAGCGTTCTGACCGCCGCTCCGGTGCTGAGTCTGGACCGAAGCAATTTGATCGTCGGCTGGCAGGAAGAGCCCGATTCGGATCTATCCAGGCTTTCCGTCTACGAATGGACGGAGGAAGGGCTGAAGGATACCGCCGGCAAAGACGTCTATTTCAGCTTCATGGAAGTGATGACGACGCCCGAGAGGGACGGACAGCCCTCGCTTGCTGATTTGGCGCTCTGGATACGCGACAGCGAGGAAGCGTACAGAGTGGATATCATTCGGTGGAGGCGGGGACAGCGGATATCGGCGGTGGACAAATACCCGCTTTATTATCCGAAGGTTGTCCGCTATTACGAACAATTGGTCCGCAAGCAGCCGGATCATCCGCTGTATTGGTATTACTTGGCGGAAGCCCAGCACTGGACCGGAATGACCGAGGCGGCCCTCGTCTCGGCAGATCGCGCTTATCGGCTGGGAGGTGCGGCCGTCGCCGGAGAAAAACTGCAGCAGCTTGACCGGGATATCCGGCTTCAGCTGGAAGCGTACAGGCAGACTCGGCGGATCGAACGGTTTCCGGTTTCGTACAAGACGATTCACGGGACGAAATGGGGATATATCGACGGTCTGGGGGCTACTGCGATTCCGGTGCAGTACGACTATGCCTCCGATTTTCAAGAGAACGGCTTGGGACGCGTGCAGATGCGCGGCCATAGCGGGGTTATCAATGCTGCCGGGCAATACGTCGTGCAGCCGATCTACGATTCGATCGGCGAGTTCTCCGAAGGACGGTCGGTTGTCATCGACAGCCAGGGCTTCAAGCTGATGGACGAATCCGGGCGCATCGTCACGAAGAAGGCTTACTCATATATCGCCTCGATGCAGAACGGCCGGGCGATGTTTACGCATGTGCCGCAGGCGGGCGTCGAGGCAAGTACATACGGTTATTTGGATGCCCAAGGCAATGAAGTAATTCCCGCGCAGTTTCAGGATGCGGGGGATTTCTACCGCAACAAGGCGGTCGTCAAAATCCGCGATAACGAGTATGCCTTGATCGGGCTGAACGGCAACCGGATTGCGACGTATCCTTACGCATTCGTCGGAGGGCTGGGGGACGGCCTGCTTCCGTTTCAGCAGACGGTCAACGGCAAATACGGCTATATCGACGAGCAGGGCCGGGTCGTCCTCCAGCCGGCTTATACCGGAGCGCTGCCATTCCAGGAAGGGCGCGCGGTCGTCAATACGGGGGAGAACTACACCGCCCGCTACGGCGTGATCGATAAGCAAGGGCGCTTTGTCGTCCAGCCCGGCTACAACGACATTCGTCAGCCCGGCGAGGGGAGGCTGGCGCTCGGCAAGGCGATCGATCCCAACCGGACTTTTATTGGTTCGATCTATGCAATGGCCGATTTGAACGGCCGGATGCTGACCGACTTCCGTTACTACGACGTGGAAGATTATCATCAAGGACTTGCTTCCGTATACGACCGGAACCAGACGTTCTTCATCGACCGCAGCGGACATGCGGCGCAGGGCTACCCGCGCCTGAACGGCAGCGGCACCGTCTCGCTTCAGGACGATCTGATCCAGGCGAACGTAGACCGCAGATTGTCGTACTTGAACCGCGCGGGGCAAGTGATTTGGCGGACGAATACCGTTATTCCGTTAAGGGAGCCTTACCGGGTACGGGAGGAGAAGTATAAACCGAATAAAGATTATCTGGTTTATTACCCTCAGGTGGAAGGAATGGGCGATCAGCATGCCCAGCAGAAGGTTAACGCGAGACTGAAGCAGCTGGCTCAGGTGAAGCCGGTTCCTGCGCATACGCAGCTGGATGCTTCTTTTAACGGCGATTTCGATGTGGCGTTCTTCCGCAAAAATCTGCTCGTGCTTGAGATCAACGGCTACAATTTCCCGTTTGGGGCCGCCCACGGCATGCCGACAAAAGTATATTCGCATATCAATCTGACCGACGGCGCGATATACGATTTGAAAGATTTGTTCAAACCGGGCAGTCCGTATGTGGAGGTGCTCAGCGGAATCGTCGGCAGGCAGATTAAGGAAGACCCGCAGTACTCCTATGTATTTCCCGATACGTATAAAGGCATCAAACCGGATCAGCCGTTTTATGTCACCGAGCACGCTCTGCATCTTTACTTCCAGCCTTATGATATCGCTCCGTATGTCGCCGGCTTCCCGACGTTCACGATTCCGTTCAGCGAGATTATGGATATGATCGCGGTTAACGGCTCCTTCTGGAGATCGTTCCACTGAAGCACTTCAAGTCCGGGGAGCACGGCGCGGCGGCCGCAGAGCCCCGGATTTGGCTTCGAATTCATCCGGACTTCGGACTTGTGCAACCTTTACCCGACTGCTTGCGTCTAAAAATAAGGAAGGATGAAATAACCAAAATTGGGATAAGGAGGAGTTGTGATGAACAGTGAAGTACATGTCGACATCGCGATCATCGGAGGCGGCGTCGGCGGCTGCGCGGCCGCTTTAGCGGCCTGCAGCATGGGCAAGAGGGTGTATCTGACCGAGGAATATCATTGGATCGGCGGTCAGTTCACGAGCCAGGCCGTACCGCCGGACGAGCATAAATGGATCGAGCAGTTCGGCTGCACCCGAAGCTACCGGTTGTTTCGCGAGCATGTGAGAAGCTATTATCGACAATATTTTCCCTTGTCCGATTCCGGCCGGGCAGCCTTCTATCTGAACCCCGGCAACGGGGGAGTCAGCCGGCTTTGCGCCGAACCCCGCATTATGTTGGCCGTGCTGCAGCTTATGCTCATTCCTTACCTTAACAACGGCTTGCTGACGATTCAAACCTTAAGTAAAATCGTCAAAGCCGAGACCGACGGCGACGCTATCCGGTCCGTGACGGTCCGCAGCGGCTGCGGCGACAAGCTGACGATCCATGCGCCGTATTTCCTGGACGCGACGGAATGCGGCGACATGCTTCCGCTCGCCGGGGTCGAGTATGTCACGGGGGCGGAAGCGAAGATCCAGACCGGCGAGCCGCATGCGTTGGACGGGAAACCCGATCCCCGGGATATTCAGGGGTTCACGTACTGCTTCGCGATGGATTATTTCGAAGGAGAAAACCATACGATAGACAAGCCCAGAGATTATCATTTCTGGCGAACGCACCAGCCCGACATATGGCCGAATCCGCAGCTGAGCTGGATATCGCCCGATCCCCGGACCTTGGAGCCGACCGAAGAAACGCTGTTTCCGGGCACGGATAAATATCCGCTGTTCAATTATCGGCGTGTAACGGATAAAAGCAATTTTGTTTCCGGAACGTACTTATCGGATATTACGCTGGTCAACTGGGCGCAGAACGATTATTTTCGCGGCAACATTTACGATGTGCCGGCAGAAGAGAGGAAGAAGCATCTGGAGGCGGCCAAGCAGCTGAGCTATTCGCTGCTGTACTGGCTTCAGACCGAGGCTCCGCGGCCGGACGGGAAGCTCGGTTATCCCGGGCTGCGGCTGCGGCCCGATGTCGTGGGCAGCGAGGACGGGATGGCTCAGGCCCCGTACATTCGAGAATCAAGACGCATCCAGGCGGAATTCACCGTACTGGAGCAGCATGTAAGCACGGAGGCCCGCGGCGAGCTTGGAGCCGAGCCGTTCCACGATACGGTCGGCATCGGCTGCTATCGGATCGATCTGCATCCGAGCATGAGCGGACGCAGCTTCCTCGATATTTCGTCCGTACCGTTCCAGATACCGCTCGGCAGCCTCATTCCGAAAAGAGTGGACAACCTGCTGGCGGCATGCAAAAATATCGGGACGACCCACATCACGAACGGCTGCTACAGGCTCCATCCCGTGGAGTGGAATATCGGCGAAGCGGCCGGTTATACGGCGGCCTATTGCCTGGATAACGGATACACGCCGCGAGAGGTGCGCGCGGACTCCGGCAAATTGGAGGGGCTGCAGCAGCTGTTGACGGCCAAAGGAATCGAGCTTGCGTGGCCCAAGGTCGGACCGGTGTGAGGGAGGCTTTCGGCTGCGACTTTCCGTTTCGGCTCCGTTCGCAGTACAATAAGACAGGTAGGCGGCCGAACGGTCGAATACTACTCAACTATCAAGTCTCGAAGGAGCAGAGAGCGATGAAGGTCAGTCTGGAAATCATAGTCCGCTCTACGGAAATCGATGTAAACGGACATGTCAACAACGCCAAGTATTTGGAATATTTGGAGTGGGGGCGCGAGGAATGGTACGATACGGCCGGGCTGCATTATGAGGTGCTTAAGGAGCTCGGCGTTCAGACGGTGACGGTCAATATTAATATCAATTACCGCAAAGAATGCAGGCAAGGGGACAAACTGACTATCGTTACGGTTCCCGAGAAAATAGGAAGGACGAGCTTCGTCCTGAAGCAGGAGCTTTATAATCAGCATCAGGAGCTGTGCGCGGATGCCGCCGTGACGATAGTGACGATCGGGGTCGAATCGCGCAAAAGCAGCGAGGTTCCGGAAGGGCTGCGCAAGCTTTTCGCTTAGAAAGTCAGACGGAAAGGCACTGAAAAGACATCGTTCGATCAAGCTGAAGTTCAGCTTGCGAAGATGTCTTTTTTACCGTTAAGGCAAATCGATTTCTAGTCAAACCGAAATGGATTCGATATAATGAAAAAGAATGAGAATCATTCTCAAATAAAAACCTGGAGTGAACCCTATTGGAGCAAACTGCGGATTTTCATCATAATTTTAACCGCTTTTTTGACAGCCTCGGGCTGCAGCGCCGTCATACCGGCCGCACGGAAACGATGCCGATTGCCCCGAAACTCGGAGAGGGGGCGATATACCGCTATGTGCCCCGCTGCGATATGGAGCTGATCGTCTCCGATTATACGTTGCATCAGGACCATACGCTTCAGCTCCAGACGGATTCGCCCATGGTCGAGCTGAGCTATTGCTTTCAAGGGGAGCGGACCGCCCATATTACCGGAGAGCGCTACGAATATGCGCAGGACAGCTGCATACTGCAATTTGTCGATTCCGCCGAGGCACGCTTCGAATTTGGCGCCGGCGTCCCGTTTTCGATGGTAGGAATCGGCATTCCGGCTGCGACCTTCCATCATTTTATCGATGGAGCGGACCGAGGCAGGACGCTCGATTTCGGGCGAATTACGGGTGGCGGCTCGTACAGGATGTTCAGCGGGCCGATCGAGCCAACGCCTGCGGTCGTGCTCAGACGGCTGCTGCAAGCGGTGAGCGCGGGGAGACTCGGAACCTCGAACTGGAGATCCGCATATTGGAGCTGTTATCGTCGGCGTTCGGCCGCTTTTTGTTCGACGGCAAAGAGGAGGCGCAAGCCGCGGGTCTGACCAAGACCGATATGGCAAAAATCCGGCAAGCCCGCGACATTTTGCTGCGCCGCATGACCGAACCCCCGAAGCTGCTTGAGCTTGCCCGCATGATCGGCATGAACGATTTCAAGCTGAAAGCCGGCTTCAAAGAGATGTTCGGCACGACCTTGTTCGGTTATTTACGGGAAAAACGGCTGGAAAAAGCTTATTATTTGCTGCAGCAAGAATCGATGAGCGTAACCGAAGCGTGCTGCGAGGTAGGGTATTCCAATCCGAGCTATTTTGCCGAGGCATTCCGGGAAAAGTATGGAATCAACCCTGGCGCTTTCGTCCGGCGGCGTCACTGCGGCGAAGGCTCTCCAAGCAGACCGGATTTTCCTTCCGTACGATAAGCGCGGCTCCGTATAACCGTCACGGCTCTCCCTCCAGCGGTAGAACGCTTCAGGCGCAACGTAGTAAGCTAATAAAGCCGTCTTGAATGAGAACTATTCTCGATTGCGGCGTTTCGCTTGCTGTGAACCGGGCGCGAACCCGCTGCAACAGCGGTGATAACATACAGAAGGAGCTGCGTGAACAATGCGGGGGAAAAGAACGAAATGGAGCGGCTTGACGGCGGTTATAATCGCCGCAGGTTTGGCGGCAGGCTGCGACGGAAGCGGCGTCCGCGATACGGGGGCCATGGCCGATCGGGAGGTCTCGGCGCCGAATTCGGAAGCGTCTGCCGATTCTTTTGCAAGGACTATTCACCATCTGAACGGAGATACGAAGATCGCCCAAAGACCGGTCAACATCGCCGTGCCTTACGTCGGCTTCGTCGATTATTTGGCGGTGCTTGATACGTACCCGGTCGCGGCGCAGGGAATGACGGCCGTAAGCCGTAACTTTCCCAATCTGAACAAACGGCTGGCCGGCCATTCCATTATGGATCTCGGTATGGAGGTCGATATGGAGAAGCTGCTGGCATCGCAGCCGGATATCATTATAGCCGCCGACGATATGTCGGACAAGTACGAGCAGCTGAGCCGGATCGCGCCTACGGTCGTACTGCCGCAGGCGGGAGAATGGCGGGAGACATTGAAGCAGATCGCCCGAGTGATCGGTCAAGAAGCCAAGGCCGACGACGTGCTTGCCGAATTCGACCGCAAGTCGGAGCAGTATAGAGCGAAGCTCGCTTTCCGCAGCGACCAGTCGGTGCTGTTCGTCATGTACAACGGCAAAGAGCAGTTCGTCAGCTGGCCCGAGGAGCGTTTCGAGCCTTTTTACCGCGGGCTTGGATTGAAACCGGTTCCCGGCGCTGCGAAGGGCGGGACGTTATCCCTCGAAAGCTTGTCTTCGCTCCGGCCCGACCATCTGTTCGTCATTAACAATTGGTCGAATCCGATCCAAGGCGGCGTCAAGGAGGCGCTAAAGGACAACAAAGTATGGAACAGCATCGAGGCGGTTAAAAACGACCGAGTCTATTATTTGAGCGATCCGTCGATCGCAGGTCCTATGGCACTGGCCAAAATCGACGGGATCGAAGAAATCGTAAACGCTATGGGAAAACCGGATTAAAGACAGGAGGCGAAAAGCCATGAGCGCCGCAGTAACTCATTCCATCTACGATAGCTATTTCGACGCATTGTCGCTGCCCCGTTTGTCGGACGAGGCGATGCAGCGGATAGCCGTCGGCACCCGTGTCGGCGAAGGCTATATGAATTGGCAGGTGACGCGTTCGGGGCTGATCGTCATAGAATCGGACTGCCGTTTTAGCAGCGACCGCACGATAGAGCTGCAATCGGACGCCTCTATGATGGAGCTGAGCTTTTGCATGCAGGGAGAAGGGGAGTTCGAGGTTTCGGGAGCGAGGCACGATATTCGGCCGGGCAGCTGTTCTCTTCATTTGATGAGCAATTTCGAAGCTTCTTTTCTGTACAAAAAAGGAAAGGCCGTTCAAAGCTTGGCCATCGGCATCCCGGTGCCGCTGTTCGACGACTACATGAAGCAGGCGGTTTCCGGATTTCCCGGCCCCAGGGGACAAGTTTCCTTTGCCGGGCTGCTCGGCTCCTCCGCTTTCCGAACTTTTCGGACCGCGCTTGGGGAGCGGACGCTGGCCATCCTTCGTCAGCTTAAGGATTGCCCCTATTCGAATGCGATGCGCAGCATGTATGTCGAGAGCAAAGCTTTGGAGCTGCTTGCTTTCTATTTGCAAGCTTTTTTATTCGAGCGTCCCGCGGATTCTCCTTCCTCGCGCCAAGCGGCATTATCGAAAAGCGACAGGGAAAAGGTGCGGCAGGCGAAGGAGACGCTGATCGGCAGGATGGCGCATCCTCCTTCGCTTATCGAGCTGTCGCGTATGGTCGGTCTGAACGATTACAAGCTGAAGATCGGCTTCAAGGAAGAGTATGGAAAAAGCGCCTTCGCCTATTTGCGCGACAAACGATTGGAAAAGGCCTGAGATCTTCTGCTCTCCGGGCGTCTTCGCGTCAGCGAAGCGGCAGGTATGGTAGGATACACCAATTTTAGTCATTTTGCCGAAATATTCCGCGAACGGTACGGGATCAATCCTTCCGATCTGGTCCGCGGTTATTACGAGTAATCTCATAAATGATCCGTCAAACCGCAATGCGATCTGCCGCGCGGTAGCGGCTTCCCCGTCAGATCAAGTATGCTCTGTTATGTTCAAATGAGAACCATTATCGATCGAACGAGAGGGGATACCATGTGCAGCTTGGAACATGCTGGAAGGTTTGTTCGGCCGTCGTGCTGCTCGTTTCATTGTTCGGCTGCGCGCCGAAAGGAGGCGGGAGGGGGTGACGCTCCGCTGATGCGAACCGTCATCGATGCCAAAGGTCGTGTGGAAATACCGCTCCAACGGATGCGAGGATAAGAAGGGGATGATGCAGATGAACCATCGAAAGACGGGGATGGCCAGACTTCTGGATATTGCAGGAGAACGACGGGGGCTGCTGATCTGCTCCGGCATACTCTCTGCCCTAAGCGCGCTGCTGATGCTACTGCCGTACGTTTCCGTTTATTTTATCTTGAAGGAGCTGCTGGAGCATGCCGCCCGGCCGGAGGCTGCGGACGGAGAGCGGATGATCCGCTGGGGCGTCGCCGCTTTGCTTTCTTTGATCGGAAGCTTGCTCATGATGTACGGGGGCGGCCTATCGGCGCATATCGCGGCGTTCCGGATATTGTTCGGGCTTCGCGTCAAGCTGGCGGCCCACATTGGACGTCTGCCGCTCGGCTGGCTGAACGGGACGTCGACGGGCGCCGTCAAGAAGACGCTGGAGCATAACGTCGAGAAGGTAGAAACCTTCGTAGCCCATCAGCTGCCCGACCTGATTCACGCCATAGTTACCACGGTCGTCATGATCGGCGTGATGCTGTACTTGAACGTCTGGCTGGCGCTGGCGTGCATTTTGCCGATCGTTCTCGGGTTCGGCATTCAGATGCGGTTGATGTCGGGGGAGAAGACGAAGGAAAACTTAAAGCGGTATTACGATTCGCTGGAGAGAATGAACGGTTCGGCGGTGCAGTACGTCAGAGGGATGCCGGCGGTCAAAGTATTCGGACAGACGGTCCATTCCTTCCGCAAATTTTATGCCGATATGATCAGTTACCGCGATTATTGCCTGAAGTACACCGATCAATTTCAAAACGGTTACCTGCTGTTTAAGGTCACACTCGGTTCTTTCGCCGCTTTCGTTCTTCCTGTCGGCGTATATTTGCTGAGCAGGGAGCCGGGCAACATCGCTTTTGCTTCGGTGCTGCTGTTCTTTCTCGTCATGAGCCCGGGCATATCGGCTCCGATGTTCAAATTGATGTATATGGCCTCTTCCCTGCGCGACATTAACGAAGGGGTGGAGCGGATCGACCGGATATTGGCGGTCGAGCCCGTCAAGGAACCGGAGCAGCCGGCCGTTCCCGAAGCTTACGATGTATCGTTCGACAATGTTTCCTTCAGCTATGCGACGGAAGGAGCCGGCTCCGCCTCGCGTACCGAGGCGCTCTCCGGAATCGCGTTTACCGCTGAGCAGGGCAAGGTAACGGCGCTGGCAGGGCCGTCCGGCTCCGGCAAATCGACGGCGGCCAATCTGATTCCGCGGTTCTGGGACGTGGAGAAGGGGGCGATCCGGATCGGAGGCGTTGATATTAGGGACATGGAGACGAAGGCGCTGATGAACACCGTAGCTTTTGTTTTTCAAGAGACGTTTCTGTTCTACGATACGATCTATAACAATATCGCGGCGGGACGGCCGGATGCCCGCGCGGAGGACGTGATTGCGGCGGCCAAGGCGGCTCAATGCCACGACTTCATCAGCAAGCTGCCTCATGGCTATCAGACGCTGATAGGCGAGGGGGGCGTCTACTTGTCGGGCGGCGAGGAGCAGCGGCTGGCCGTAGCTCGGGCGATCCTGAAGAACGCTCCCGTGCTCGTGCTCGATGAAGCGACGGCCTTCGCCGATCCGGAGAACGAGCGGGAAATGCAGCTGGCGCTTAAAGAATTAATGCAAGACAAGACCGTCATCGTCATCGCTCACCGGCTGTCGACGATTCGGGATGCCGATCAGATTTTAGTGCTGAGCGAAGGGAAGCTGGCGGAGAGAGGCACGCACCCGCAGCTGGTCGCTGCCGAAGGTTTGTATTCCCGAATGTGGCATGCGTACACGGATGCGGCAGAGTGGCAGATTGAAGCCGGAGGTGTCCGGCAATGAGCATGCTGCACTTCATTACGGCGGGCAACCCCCGCAAGCTGATCAAGCCGGTGCTGTATACGCTGCTTGCCAACATAGCGGGCATATTGCCGTTCGCACTGCTGGTGGCGGCGGCGAGACTGATCTTCGCCCCCTTCATGCATCCGGGAGAGCCGCTGCAAACTGCGGCGCTATGGTGGCTGTGCGCGGGCATGGTTCTCGCGCTGCTCCTGCTGTACGGGGCGGAGATTCCCGCCTACCGGTCGCAATTCCGCGAAGCCTACGGCGCCGCCGCGGAGGGGCGCACCAATTTGGCCGAGCATCTGCGGAGGCTGCCGCTCGGCTATTTGAACAAGCGAGATCCCGGCGACCTCGCCAATATGATGATGGGCGACTTCACCATGGTCGAACACGGCATCTCTCATCTGGTGCCGCAGATGATCGGCGCGCTGGTGCTGCCTGTCCTGGCCTTCGCGGGACTGGCGTTCATGGATTGGCGAATGGCGATAGCCATGTTCGCCGCGCTGCCGGTCTCGGCCCTTCTGCTCGCATTCACCTCGCGCTTTCAAAGGCAGCTCGGCGCCCGCCACATGCGCGCCAAGATCGATGCGGCCAACCGGCTGCAGGAATATTTGAACGGCATCCGTGTGATCAAAGCTTATAATATGACCGGGGACAGCTTCGTCCGGCTGGAGATGTCCTTCAAGGAACTGATGCGCCACAGCATCCGGATTGAAGGATTGCTCGGCCCGATTGTGCTGAGCGCTATCGCCTGCCTCAGGGCCGGGCTGACGGTGATGGCGCTGACCGGCGTTCACCTGCTGATGGGCGGGAGTCTGAACTTGACGGTGTTCGTCACGTTCCTGATCATCGGGACGCGGGTATTCGACCCGCTCACGACGGCGCTCGTCAACTATGTCGAGTTTCGCTATCATGAGCAGGCGGGCGAGCGGATCGTCCGTTTGCTCGAACAGCCGGTTATGTCCGGAGAACGGACGCCTCCTTCGAACAAGCATGATGTAGAGCTTCAAAGCGTGACGTTCGGCTATAACGAGAACGTAACTTTACGCAGCGTTAGCGCGCGGATGCCTGAGGGATCGCTTACGGCATTGGTCGGGCCGTCGGGCAGCGGGAAGAGCACGCTGCTGCGGCTTATCGCCCGGTTCTACGATCCTGCGGAGGGAGAAGTGCTGATGGGCGGCGAGAAGGTCAGAGACATGGAGCCGGAAGCGCTATTGAGAAATATATCGATGGTATTCCAGGACGTTTACTTGTTCCAAGATACGATCGGCAACAATATCCGGTTCGGCAAAAGCGATGCAACCCGCGAGGAGCTGGAGGAGGCCGCGAAGCAGGCTTGCTGCCACGAATTTATTATGCGGCTGCCCCAAGGCTACGATACGCCCGTAGGAGAGGGCGGCAGCACGTTATCCGGCGGCGAAAAGCAGCGGATTTCCATCGCCCGCGCCATTCTAAAAGATGCGCCGATCGTCCTGCTGGACGAGGCTACGGCGTCCCTCGACCCTGAGAATGAGGCTGAGATTCAAAAGGCTATCGACCGGTTGATTAAGGGAAGGACCGTCATTGTCATTGCCCATAGGCTGAAGACGATCAAAAAAGCCGACAACATCATCGTGATGGATCAGGGCCGCATCGCCCAGCAAGGCCGGCATGAAGAACTGCTGCTTCAAGACGGTTTGTATGCAAGGCTGTGGCGGCTGCAGCAAGAGACGGGAGGCTGGAGCCTCGCCTCGGAGACGGCCGTGTCCCCGCGCAGGTAGCCCGACAATCGCGCGACAGACGCCGTCTTCCATGAGCTTCCAATTCGCTTTGATTGCGATTGGAAGCTTTTTTTCAAAAAAAATGACAATGTGTACAAGAAGTCCTCATATATTTTTAACCATGAAAGCAGATTCCAAGGAATGGATGTGACCAAGATGAGTGATTTCCCATTCACAGAGCAGGTTGAACGCGGAGTAGGACATTGGGGCGGCCACGGCACTGGAACTACTGGGGGCAGTCATGGAACCGGCCAAGGCGGCAGTCAAGGCGGAGGCTGGGGACAGCATCATCCTAGCGGAGGTTGGGGACAACAGCATCATCCCGGTTGGGGTGGAGGCTGGGGACAGCAGCACCCCGGTTGGGGCGGAGGCTGGGGACAGCAGCAGCCCGGTTGGGGCGGAGGCTGGTGGCAGCACCCCGGCTGGGGCGGAGGCTGGGGACAGCAGCAGCCCGGTTGGGGCGGAGGCTGGGGACAGCAGCAGCCCGGTTGGGGCGGAGGCTGGTGGCAGCACCCCGGCTGGGGCGGAGGCTGGGGACAGCAGCCCGGTTGGGGCGGAGGCTGGGGACAGCAGCCCGGCTGGGGCGGAGGCTGGGGACAGCAGCCCGGCTGGGGCGGAGGCTGGGGACAGCAGCCCGGTTGGGGAGGAAGCTGGGGACAGCAAACTGAGAGGGAAGAATAATTATCGGCAAACCGCGAATGGGAGGGCCTTCAAGGCTCTCCCTTTTTGTTCTTTTCCGAATTTCGGAATTCGGTTGGAGATATTCCTTCCTGCTTTTTAAACACGCGCGAGAAATAGCTCGCGTCCTCGAAGCCCACCTGCCATGCGATATCGTCAATAGAGCAAACCTCGGTCTTGAGCAAAAATTTGGCCTCGTTCAGCCGCAGCCGATGCTGGAATTCGGTTAAGGTCAGACCGGTCTCCCGCTTGAATATCCGCGAAAGATGAGAGGGGTGAACTTCGCAAGCATCCGCCAGCCGCCGCAGCTGCAGCGGCTTGTTATAATAGACGGCCAGATGCTGGACCGCGGTTTGCACCGTAGGGGAATACCGGGCCGTCGAGTGGGTTTGAACCAGATCGCAGTATTCGTCCAGCATTTGCCGGTTCAGCAGCTCCAGCACGGCGATCTTGTCGGCGCTCTCAATCCGGATGGCGAAATATTCGGAGGTCAGATGCAAATACAAGGAAGGGACTCCGCCTTTCTCCGCTGCGATTCGCAGTAAAGTGTTGTTGACGATGCTCGTATTTTTCAGGGCCCGTACAGGTTGTCCGGGAAAACGTTCGGAGAAGTCGAACAGATGACGGCTGCGTTCGATAATACGCTGCGCCTCCGCTTTATGACCCGATGCTACCGCATGGCTCAGCTTTTTCTGAATCCGGTAGCGCAGCCCGATCAGCTCCACTTGGTTATCGTCAGGCTCATGCAGCCGCGAAGCGCGACGGGCCCCTCCGCCGCTGGCCGCAGCGCTCCCCGGTGCCTCGACGACGTGCAGGGGCGCGTGCTCTATAGCATCCAACCGGTACAGCAGATTGGCCACCGTCTGAATTTGGGACGAGCTCATGATCTTCATATTTTGCATCAGTTTGTTCAAAACGATGGCGTTGGTGCGGTCGATGGCGCCGCCTTCGGCTGTTATTTTATCAGGAAGCTGTCTGAGGAACGGCCCGACGACTATAAGCGAGCTTTCGGCTTCGCATGGGCGAAGCGGAGCTGCAATGTACGTCAGTCCAAGCGATCCGGCATACAGAGAACAGCGCGAGGGTCCGCCTTGCGCAAGCGCAAGCTGCGCGTCGTCTCTTAAAGCGCGGTAACATTCCTCCTGTTGCTCAAGCAAAAAGTCGGGAAGCTCGATTCGCTCCAAATGAAATTGGACGGCGCCTTGCAGCGAGAGGACGCTCGTATTCATATCCGTCAGCCGGAATACCGTCATTCCGGCCAGCGACAATCGGGCTTCATGCCGGACGGTTTCATCCTCCCGTTCTTCCGAAGCTTCCGTCATTTTATGATTCATCCTATTTGCTCCTCTCGATCGGCATATTAGAAAGGATCAATATCATCCTATTATTGCAATTATAGTCCTAACGGATGTTTCCCAGGTTCAACTATAATACAAAAAGTAAGCACTTTCAAATAAGGAGTGGTGAGCTCATGTTATATCCGATCGTAACGGAGTCCCGCGCGGTTATCGACTTAAGCGGGATTTGGAACTTCAAGCTGGACGACGGCAAAGGATTCGAACACAAATGGTACGAAGCTAAGCTGGACAATCCGATTCGTATGGCGGTGCCTTCCTCTTATAACGATTTGGCCGTAGGCAAGGAAATCCGCGATCATGTCGGCTGGGTATGGTACGAGCGGGAATTCGCGGTCCCGGCGATGATTTCCTCCGAGCGCGTTGTACTGCGATTCGGCTCGGCGACGCATACGGCCAAGGTGTATGTGAACGGAATATTGGCGGCTGAGCATAAAGGCGGCTTTACCCCTTTCGAATGCGAGATCAATTCGCTGCTGGCTGCCGGCAAAAACCGGCTTACCGTCGCCGTCAACAACGTTTTGGACGAGAGCACGCTGCCGATCGGCATCTATTCGGAGAAGGAAGTGCCTGGACTCGGCAAAGTGGTTAAAAACTCGCCTAATTTTGATTTCTTCAACTATGCGGGTCTGCACCGGCCCGTTAAAATTTATACGACGCCGCGAACCTATGTCCGCGATATTACCGTTGTGACGCGTTACGAAGGAGATACCGGGTTCGCCGATTACGAGCTGGCTATCGAAGGCGACGCCGAAGCGCGGGTAAGCGTTCTGGACGAGAACGGCGCCAAGGCGGCGGACTTCAGCAGGGGAGCGCAGGGCACGGTCGAAATTGCCGGCGTCAAGCTGTGGGAACCGCAGGAAAGTTATTTATATACGCTAAAAGTCGAGCTGATGAAGGAGGAGCGTATCCTCGACGTATACGAGCAGCCCTTCGGCGTCCGTACCGTCGAAGTGAAGGATAGACAGTTTCTGATTAACGGCAAGCCGTTTTATTTCAAAGGCTTCGGCAAGCATGAAGACGCTCCTGTGCACGGGAGGGGAATGGACGAAGCGGTGAACGTCAAAGATTTCCAGTTGATGAAATGGCTTGGAGCGAATTCCTTCCGGACGTCTCATTATCCGTATTCGGAAGAGCTGATGCGGCTGGCTGACAAGGAAGGGATTGTCGTTATCGATGAGACGCCGGCCGTCGGCCTGCATTTGAGCTTTATGACCATGTTCACCGGAGGAGAACGGCGCAGCACCTGGTCGAATGTAACGACCTTGGAGCATCACAAAGATGTGATTAGGGAACTGATTGCCAGGGATAAAAATCATCCGTGCGTGGTGATGTGGTCGCTGGCGAACGAGGCGGCTACGGAGGAAGAAGGAGCTTACGATTATTTTGCGCCGCTCGCCGATTTGGCCAAAGAGCTCGATCCGCAAAAAAGACCTATTACGATCGTCACCCACCAAATGGCGACGCCGGAGAAATGTCAGGTCTCCGACCTCGTCGACGTGCTTGCCTTGAACCGGTACTACGGCTGGTATTTCGAACCGGGCAGCCTGGATACGGCCAAAGCTTATTTGCGTCAAGAACTGCAGGGCTGGCAAAGCCGCTGCCCCGGCAAACCGGTTATTTTCACCGAGTACGGCGCGGACACGATCGCCGGTTTCCACGACGTCGATTCCGTCATGTTTACCGAGGAATATCAGGCCGAATATTTGCAGGCGAATCATCAGGTATTCGACGAATTCGAGCATGTGATCGGCGAGCAGGTATGGAATTTTGCCGATTTTCAGACGAGTCAGGGAATCATGAGGGTTCAGGGGAATAAAAAGGGGATTTTTACCCGCGAACGCAAACCGAAATATGCGGCTTACGAGCTGCGCAGCAGATGGTCGTCGATTCCCAATTACTACTATAAATAAGCAGTTCCATTGCGGGGAGCCTAAGCCATATCTAAAAGTATGGTTCCCCGCAAAAACTCTATACTAATCCGACACGGGGGAACACACATATGAAAACACAGATGGAGTCGAATCGCCCGCAAGCTATATCACGGCAGCGGCGCCCGTTCGGCATGCGGGATAAGATCGGATATATGTTCGGGGATATGGGCAACGATATGTTTTTTGCTTTTATCGGCGGGTATTTAATGCTGTTTTATACCGATGTAGCCGGTATTGCAGGGGCGACCGCGGGGATCATTCTTCTTGTGGCCCGGGTGCTGGACGCGTTGTTCGATGTAGGCTGGGGCGCCTTCGTCGATTCGCGAAAGCCGGGACCCCGGGGGAAGTTCAGACCTTATTTGCTCTACAGCGCCCTGCCGGTTACGGCGCTTGGCGTACTGACGTTCATAGCGCTGCCGCACTTAAGCGCGGGATGGAGGCTTGCCTATGCGGCGGTCACCTATATCGTATGGGGCTTCGCTTACTCGACGATCAATATACCGTACGGCTCGCTCGCTTCGGTCATCACCTCCGACCCGGTGGAACGGACTTCGCTGTCCACCTTCAGGATGCTCGGCGCCTGCATCGCCAATTTGATTATTTTGGCGGCCGCTCCGGCTATCTTGTTCAGCCACGGGAAGACGCCTACCGCAGGAGGTTTTGTAACCGCTGCCGTTTTATTTGCCGTCATGGCGATTGTTTTTTATTTCTCCGCTTATGCTTTGACGACGGAACGGGTGCAGCCGCGCAAAACGACCTCTCATGAACAAGCAAGCTTAAGAAGCATCGTCAAAAGCTTTATGCGAAACCGCTCTCTGCTCGGACTGATGCTCGCTTCCTTCGGACTGCTGGTATCCTCGATGCTGACCTCCGCACTGCTGCCTTATTTGTTTAAAGATTATTTTCATAAGCCGGGTCTGATCTCGCTGGCCGGTTTCATGACGATGGGGGCCATGCTGGTCGTTATGCCGGTCTTATCGCCTCTGGTTAAGCGGTTCGGCAAAAAGGAATCCTCAATAGGAGGGCTTTCGATTGCCGTTATTGTAAACGCTTTTTTATTTATGCTGCCTATTTCTAATCCTTATGTGTATATTGCGCTCAGCTTCGTCTCGGGGATGGGAATGGCCTTCATGAACGTAATCGTCTGGGCCATGGTGTCGGATTGCATCGATTATCACGAGTATTTAACCGGCAAGAGAGAAGAGGGGACGGTTTACGCGGTGTATTCGTTAATGCGTAAAATCGGCCAAGCGGCGGCCGGAGGATTGGGAGGAGGATGTTTGGCGCTGATCGGATACGTGTCCGGAGCCGATGCGCAATCGGCGGAAGTAGCCAGAGGAATAAAAAGCGCGATTACGCTCGTGCCTGCGCTGGGCTCCTTGTTGTCGCTGGCCGCGATGCTCTTTATTTATCATTTGACGAAAAGCCGGGTAGCGGAATTAAATAAGCAGTTGACCAAACAAAGAGAAGCGCTGCGGTAGCGGCTTATATGAAATGAAAGCAGAACCGGGAGAGGGGCTGGATAGGGGGAGCGAAGCTCCCTGCCTTTTCCCTCTCTATGCATCAAAAACGGCCCGATTTGAAGATCGCATAGATCAGCCACAAAAACATCAGCGCCGCAATGCTGAATCCGATCTCGATAACCGGGAAATCCCATAGCAGCGTAGATTGCCGTCCAAGCGACGAGCCTATGATCAAACCGACCATAATAATGCTGAAGGCAAGCAGGACGATGCTGAAGGACAGCCGGTTGCTGATACGGTCAAGCTTAATCATCAGAGCGTCCAGCTCGGAGATCGAAATGTCGAGGTGAAGCTTGCCCTTCTTAACCATCCGAAGCAGATCGCGCAGCTTCGACGGCATGTCGGTCAACAATTCCGCGTATTGCCCGAGCTGCTGCCATACGTTCTCGGCCACATTGCCAGGGCTGAACCGCTCCGCGAACAGCTTGCGGCCGAACGGCTCGGCGATACTGACGACGCTGAAGGAAGGATCAAGCGAAGTAACTACGCCCTCCATCGTCAGCAGGGTTTTGCCGAGCAGCGTCAAATCCGAAGGAATGCGGATTCGATGCTCGTAGGCGACGCTGAGCAGATCGCTCACGGCTTCGCCGAGACTTAGTCTGCTCAGCGGCACATCGTAATATTTCTCCCGCAGCTCGTCGATATCCGCACGCAAGCTGTCCATGTCTACTTCCTCCGGGATGATGCCGATGCCGTCGATCGCCTTGATAACGCCTTCCGTGCTGTTGCGCCGCAGGGCGATGACGAGCGAGGCAAAATGGTATTTGATCATCGGCGTCAGCCGGCCGACCATTCCAAAGTCGATAAGCCCGATCACTTCCCCGGGCAGCACCATAATATTCCCCGGATGCGGGTCCGCATGAAAATATCCGTCGACGAAAATTTGCTGAAACAGCGTCCGCGCTATCCGCTCCGAGATCGTCTTGCGATCGTAACCGTGCTTCTCCAGCTGCTCCGTCTCCGTTATTTTGACCCCTTCAAGGTAATCCATCGTCAGAACGTTCCTGCTCGTAAAGTCCCAGTAAATATTCGGAAACCGGACATGCGGGTTCCGCTCCGCAGCCTTGCCCATCCGCTGGGCATTGCGGCCCTCATTCGTATAATCCAGCTCGGCCCGCAGCGATTGAGACAATTCGTACACCATATCCCGCACCTGATATTTGGCGGCCCATTCGATACGATGCTCGGCGAGCCGGGCGAGATCCTCCAATATTTCCAGGTCCGTCTCCACGACGGAGCGGATGTTCGGTCGCTGAATTTTGACGGCGACTTTCTCCCCGCTGTGCAGCCGGGCAAGGTGAACTTGTCCGATTGAAGCGGCAGCCATCGGCGTCTCCGCGAATTCGGCGAACAGCTTATCGAGCGGATCGCCGAATTCGTTCTCAAGCACCTCGCGCGCCTGCTCGAACGGGAAGGGAGGGACCTGATCCTGCAGCTTGATCAGCTCGGCGATAATGTCCGCGGGAATCAGGTCCGGGCGCGTGCTGGCGATTTGGCCGATTTTGATAAACGTGGGACCAAGCTCCTCCAGCGACATGCGGACCCGCTCGCCGATAGAGCGGGAGCGGGTATCGCGCCTTTCCTTGAGCCCGATGCGGGTTCCTGAAAGAAGATCGGGAAGTCCGAGATCCTTGATCAGGAAGCCGAAGCCGTTTCTGCCGAACGCCTTGGCGATGTCGTGGTATCGCTGCAGATGCCGGAATTTACGACCCAGACTCATAGCTCGGACGGAGGAGGAAGCTGTCCCGGACCTTTGGTCTGCCCTTCCAGCTCGGCCACTCTTCTTTCGAGCTCGCCTATACGCTGCGTCAGCCGGACATAGTCGTCTTTGGTCGTCAGATTCATCTCGTGCAGCGCCTGCCGGATATATCCGCGAACCTTCGTTTCCAGGGAAGATTGCGCTTCCTGGCCTTTACGGACCAGCTCATCGACGAATTGCTGGGATTCCGCTTTGTTCAGCTCTCCTTTTTTCACAAGCTCGTCAACGAATTTCTCCGCTTGCTCTTTGCTTGCTACGGCAAATCCGAGTCCAAGGGAAACCGCTTTTCCAAACAGATCTTTCATCCCAAATCCCTCCTGCGAATTGTATGTATAGGTTGATTTTACCACAGTGAAATCGAAACGCCAAAGGCGATCCCGGGCATCCGGCGAAGAGCCCGAAAATAAGCTTGCTCCGATATTGGGCGGGGAGCGCTGCCGGATGGATGCCTGCGGCAAATCCCCGGCGGGACCGGCGGAGGAAAAATGCATAAATGAGAAAAATGTTGTAAAATTATAAACAAAAATATATAATGTCTAGGTAATTATAGACGTATGTCGAAAATGGTTGTGATGAATTGCGCGGCTGCATGACCATGAGTACACGCGAGCTGTAATAATGCCAGGAACCGGGAGGGGACCGCAATGGATCAAAAGAAAAAGAAAGAGCTGGCCAATCAATATGTCCAGACACATCGTCAAATGGGCGTCTACCAATTAAAAAATAAGGCAAACGGCAAAATATGGCTCGGCAGCAGCATGGATTTAAACGGCATGAACAACCGGCTGCAGTTTCAACTGAATATGAACACCCACGTTAACAAAGCGCTTCAGGAAGACTGGAAGCGTTACGGAGCGGAGCAGTTTTCCTTCGAGATTGTGGAGCAAATCAAACCGCGCGAGGAATTTGTGCAAAGTCCGGACGAATTGGAGAAATATAAAGAAGAACTCGCCTGTATGGAACAGCTGTGGTTTGAAGAGCTTCAGCCTTACGGGGAACGGGGCTACAATAAAAGGCCGGTAAAATAATGAAAAACGGCAAACAGAAAAGGAGCTTTTGAAAGTGAACTCGGATCAAGCGATGAAGCAGCCGCAGGACGCGGGGAAACCCGCACCGTCCTTATGGCGTTCCATATCGATATTTTTAATCCCTTTGATGCTCAGCAATGTGATGCAGTCCATCGGGCAGTTGGCCGGCAGCATTATTGTCGGCCGCTGGCTGGGCGTGGACGCGCTTGCAGCAATTTCGGCGTTTTTTCCGTTATTTTTTCTGCTTATTTCCTTCTGCATCGGCATAGGGTCTGGCAGCTCGATTTTGATCGGCCAGGCGTATGGAGCCGGGAACATGGAGCGGATGAAAGCGATCGTCGGGACGACGCTGACCTTCACTTTTATCGTCGGCGTCGTGCTGGCTATCCTCGGCGGCGTATTTACCTGGGATGTGCTGCGTCTCGTCGGGACGCCTGACAATATTATCGCGGTTAGCGTACATTATGCACGGATATTGCTCTTGTCCTTACCGGTGATGTTCTTATATTTCGTGTACACGACCTTCATGCGCGGAACAGGGGATTCCAAATCGCCGTTTTATTTTTTGATCGTCAGTACGGTTCTCAATTTGGCGCTGCTGCCTATCCTGATCTTCGGCTGGCTGGGACTGCCCAAACTCGGCATCTACGGCTCCGCCTATGCGACCGTGGTATCCACGCTGCTCACTTTCGTCGTCATGCTCGTCTATTTAAGCAAAACCGGGCATCCGCTGCAGTTCGACGCCTCGGTCCGCAAGTATCTCCGTATGGACGGCGCTCTGCTGAAGCTATTATTGCGTCTAGGGATTCCTTCCAGCGTCAATATGGTGTTGGTTTCCTTATCCGAGATCGCCGTTATATCGCTGGTTAACGGATACGGGTCGGATGCGACCGCAGCATACGGAGCCGTCAATCAGGTTGCCAGCTACGTGCAGATGCCGGCGATCAGCCTCGGAATTACGGTATCCATATTCGCCGCGCAGGCTATAGGAGCGAACCGGACGGATCGGTTGAAGCAGGTAATTAAGGTCGGCATTCTGCTGAATTATCTCATCGGCGGCGCGGTTATTTTCCTCGTTTACGTATTTTCGCAAACCATTTTGTCCTGGTTTTTGACCAGCGAGCATACAATGGAAATAGCGCATCATTTGCTGATGATCACGTTATGGAGTTACCTCGTTTTTGGCCATGCCCAAATTATTACCGCGACGATGCGAGCCAGCGGCACGGTGCTGTGGCCGACGCTGATCAGCATCGTATCGATCTGGCTGGTCGAGGTGCCGGTCGCCTTTTATTTATCCCGTTACACGGGACTTGGCATACAGGGGATATGGATCGGTTATCCCGCGGCATTTATCGTCAGTCTTATCCTCCAGTACGCATACTATTTGACTGTATGGAAGAAGAAGCGGATTTCAAGATTGATCGAATAGACGGGGGGCAAAGGGGAGAAACGCTGTATGCTGCTCGATTGCGTTATTGTCGGCGGAGGCCCCGCCGGCTTGAATGCCGCTCTTGTGTTGGGAAGGGCGCGTCGAAACGTCTTGCTGTTCGATAATAACAAGCCGCGCAACGCGGTGACTCATGAATCGCACGGATTTCTGACCCGGGACGGCGTCAAGCCGGAGCAATTTCGTAGAATCGCTCACGAGGAAATTATGAAATATCCGTCCGTGCGCATGAAACAGGCGACCGTAACGGACATTCGGCATCATGGCGGCGGGTTTGAAATTACGGCGCAGTCCGGAGAGCGCGCAGCCGCCCGCAAGCTGATATTGGCTACAGGGCTTAGAGAGGAATTTCCGCCTATTGCCGGCTTTACCCAGTTCTATGGCCGCAGCCTGTTTAATTGTCCTTATTGCGACGGCTGGGAGCTTCGGGATAGGCCGCTTGTCGTCGTATCCGAGGGCGCCAATCTGTTTCACAGCGCCATGCTGATTTATAATTGGAGCCGCAATCTTCTCTTGTGTACGAACGGCCGCGCCGTGCTTTCTTTCGATCAGAAGCAGGCTTTGGAACGGAAAGGGCTGCTGGTGATCGAGCAGCCGATCGCCGCCTTTGAAGGGACGGACGGCCAACTGGAGAAGGTGCGGTTCCAGGACGGCAGCGCCGTGGCAAGAGCGGGCGGCTTCGTCACGCCCCATTGGATTCAAGCCGCTCCTTTCGGCGCCAGACTCGGCTGCGCTACGAGCGAGCTGGGCGGCTTCGTCACCGACGCCTTCGGCCGCACCAACGTAAAAGGCGTGTACGCCGCAGGAGATACTTCTGTCGTCGCGCCGTCGCAGCTGGTCATTGCCGCGGCGGAAGGCAGCCGGGCTGCGATCGGTGTGAACGGGGACCTGTCGTTCGAGGAATATACCTATTAATTAAAGTACTGGATTTTACAAGTCTGAAGCGTTTGCCGCTTGAGGCTTTTTTTGTTGTTTAGGAAATGATGCGCAGCCATTTCCTGTGGATATCCGTGGGCTCCCCCCTAAAGTAATGTCTACCCATAGAAGATCCCAGCGGAATGGTTAGACGCCGATCCAGCTTAGGCTGGATGCGGACGGAATAAGCTTCTGAGCATCACGTCACTTTTGGGGGATTTGTCCCCGGTTTCCGCATGCCGAAACCGGTGAGGGAAGCGGATGGGCGTGGCAGCGCTTCAATCGTTGCCAACCGCCGTTTTCAAAGCGCGGGGTTAAGATCATGAACTTTTTGGAAAAATGAAAGGGGGAGGTGATAACTGTGCTGTTATTCGCGCCGCTCAAGCCTATGACCGCCGGAAGAGTGCCGGAGCCGTTCGATGACGAGAATACGATTTTCGAGCCCAAATGGGACGGGCAGCGAATACTGCTGCATAAGCAGGGGAAGCGTATCGAAGCTTTTACCCGCAGAGGAATGAATGTCACCGCGAAATTTCCCGAGCTGCAGGAAGCGTGCGCATCCATCCAATCGGATACGGCGATTGTGGACTGCGAAGGCATCGTGATGAGAGGAGAACGGGCGGTCTTCGACGATTTCACCTACAGGCTGCGGATCAGTCAAGCCGCCAAAATCCGTACGGCAGTTCTTACTCACCCGGTAACATTCGTAGCATTCGATCTGCTTATGTCTGCCCGCGAGCATTTGAACGAACCGTTAACGGAGCGCAAACGGCGTCTCGGCGATATCATTAAGTCTAGCGGCTTGCTGATGCCGACATTGTCAGTACCTGTCAGAGGAAAAGCCTTATTCGAGCTGACGGAACGCCAGGGGATGGCGGGTATTGTCGCCAAACGGATGAGTTCGCGGTATCGTCTCGGGACGAAGAGCGAGGACTGGCTTCAGATCAACCATGTCCGAACGATCGACGTCATGATCCTGGGATACAGAACGAGCCCGTTCACGCTTGTCGCCGGGCTGAATTTCCGCACGGTGTCCAATAAGCCGGTCGGCCTTGTGGAACAGGAGATCGACGCGGAGGACAGGCAGAAGTTTTTGGAGCTGGCGGCCTCGCTCCATACGCACCGCGACGCCTTGACCCAGTGGATAGAGCCTTGTATCTGCTGCCGGATTCAATATGCGGAGAGAACGGACGCCCATCAGTTGATCGGAACCGTATTCCAGCAATTTCTGTGGAATAAGCCGGCTTCGGAATGTGTGTGGCAGCCGCGATGAGCCGCGGCGCATGTTCCATGCACAACCGCCGCGGCTCATGCGGTTTTTTGTCATTGTTAATTTTGCCTTCCCTTGTATTTGCCCGTATGAAGCAGCTCTACCTGGACGTGAATTTGCTTCAAGGAGTCCTCCTCCAGGATAAATTCCCGGCTCTGGTGCAGCTCATGCCATTTATCGGGATACTCGCGGTACAGCGATTGATCAAGCTTTAGCACGTCGGACCGGATTTGCAGTCCCTTTTTATAGGTGTATCGGATTTGCTGTTCGACGACCTTGGACGCTTGCTTCTCGATTTCCTTCTCCGGTATTTCCTTGGCGAGCTCGTCCAAATAGGCTTCGATTTTCAATCGGATGTTGTAATACGGCTTGCCGTTTTCGAACACCGGTTTAATTTTGGCGGTAGGATGGAGAAGAACGACGGCCGCGCTGGGATTGCGCTCGTTCGGAATCATTATAGGGGAGCGTTCCAGCTTTCGTTGCAGCCACCGGTATCCTTGGAGATCGCTCTCCGATAACCAGCCTATCATCTGCTGTTTCCGAAAAAAATAAGCCCCGTTAATTTTCAGCATCGACTTGACCTTATAGTCTTCTCTCCAGCCTTCTTTATCGATAGTCAGGGAGGGAAGCATCGCCGGATTGCCGGCTTCGTTGTATTGGGCGATAAGCTTGAAGCCGTACACAGGCAAAATATAGGAGCGCTGAGAAAAAATTTGAGCCGGCGTATACATGATCGTATCCAGCGGGGAAAGGTTCAAGATCGATTTCTGGGCAAAAATGTCCTGCAGCGGCTCCTTCGTTCCGTAAAGCAAAATGTTATATCTGATTTCGCGGTACCGGTTGAGCATGTCATAGGCTTCTTTCATCCGATCTCCGCGGTGAAGGATGTTTTCGGTGCACACGATCGCCTTGACATGACCCCAGAAAACCCGGATTTGCGAGGTGGCGTAAATGGCGTTGAACGATTCCGTCACGGTCTTGCCTTCTCCCCGGCCGATCCACACCGGTATCACGTTGCCGATCTGGGAATTTTCCGTTTTGGCGACGTTGGAAAAGTTCAGCACTTGCACGTAGGTGATATACTTGCCATCTTGATAGTCCAGCCCGAGCGCCGTCACATAGGCCATATTTTGAATATCCTTGGAATTCCAGCATCCTGTCAGAGAGAGTACGCACAGCAGACATCCAAGCAGCAGTTTCAGTTTGCTCACTTATGTTCCTCTCCTTGATGATCGGAGTCCTGCGTGTCCAAGGTTTGCGGCCTGGTGCGCATATGATTCCACGGTACCCTCATAAAGGCTTTGAACAAATCCTTGACATGCAGCGGCGATATCGGCGCGAGATAGGGAACGCCGAACGACTGCAGCTTGGACAAGTAAAACATCAACAGGATGATGCTGAGGATCAATCCGAACATGCCCAGCACCGAAGCGATGATAAACGATCCGATACGGATAATTCCCACCATCGTGCTCAGCGTCTGATTGACCAAGGTCGATCCGGATACGGCCGTAATCGCGCCGACAACAACGACCGAAGGCGAGACCAAGCCCGCTCTGATAGCGGCGTCCCCGATAACCAACCCGCCGACGACGGTAAGGATTTGGCCGATGGAGCTGGGGAGCCGTACGCCCGCTTCGCGGAATATTTCGAGCAGCAGCAGAAGGACGATCATTTCCATTTGTGCGGAGAATGGCAGCCCCAGACGCGTTACGGAAATGGTGGCCATCAGTCGGAACGGAACCTGATCTTGATGAAAGGCGGCTATAGCCACCCAAAATCCGGGCAAAAAAATCGACAGCCAGAAGCAGAACAGCCGGATGAGCCGCGCGAAGGAAATATACTGGAAGCTGAAATGAATGTCCTCCGGCGATTTCATGATGAGAGAGAAGGAAGCCGGGCCGATAAGAACGAACGGGTTGCCGTCGACGACGATAACGAATCTTCCCGCCAGCAGGGCGCTTACGACGTAATCCGGCCTCCCGGTGAAATCAAGCAGAGGCAGCAGCGAATATTTCACATCGGCCAGCTTGTCCTCCAACTGACCGATGCTGTATATACCGTCGACATCGATCTTATCCAGCCGTTTGCGCACCTCGCCCAGCACTTGCGGCGAGATAATATCGTAGATGTATAGCAACCCGACTTTGGTTCGCGTCCTTCGGCCCATGATCCTCGTCTCGTAATGAAGACAATTGCTGCGGATCCGCTTGCGAATGAGCGCGACATTGGTCGTAATATCCTCGACGAAGCCGTCCTTCGGCCCCTTGATCGATATTTCCGTCGTCGATTCCTCCGGCGTTCGTCCCGGCGGGTTGCAGATGTTGAGCTTGTATAAGGACCGGGTATGCTGGAAAAAAAGCAGAAGGTCTCCCTGGAAAACCGCGTCCGTCAATTGTTCTTCGTTCATATTGCGATCGAGCGCGATTAAGGGCAAAGAGCCGTAAAAGTCCCCGCTGTGCATGGAGTTGAAGCTGGAGGAGCGATAGTAGGAAAGCAGCTCCGGGAGCACGGTTTTGCCGATCTGGACCGCATCGCACAGTCCCTCGGCATAGATCATCATCATACGCGAGCCTTCACTTGGGTCCACCTGATGGATCTGGACCTGGACATCGGCCGAATCGGCGAATAGATCGCGCAAGGCTTGCTCCGTCCATGCGGAAGAAGCTTCTGAATTTTGCGGCATCCTCATGTGCGATTCTCCTTTACTCCTTTGCTGAGCAATGCTATGACCGCCCATATAATGGTGATAACGAGTATGACGGACAGGGAGCCGGGGAAATAGAAATGATACATCCACATGTAAAAATCGTTTTGATTCAACGGGACGAGCGACATTAGAATGTAGCAGAGAGAAACTCCCATGATGAAGCGGTTGCGTGTCTTGGGCTTTTTAAGCGGCATCAGATCGGCCAGCAGGAAGAGGGCGAGACTGATTCGTACGCAAGCGCCCGAAAGCCATTGATAGACGGACAGGAAATCGACATGCTCGAAATAATTGCCCAATTTCACAAGACGCCATTGCTCATAAGGAGAGATCATCTGCTTGGCGGCCTCGACGGGACCGAATTCGGTAATGCCTCCAACGAGGGGGCCGAGCATTATATATACCATCAGGAAAGCGAGAATCAGAAACTTCCATGTCTTTACTGCGCTCTTCAACTGATGCTGCATAACGAGAATGACGATCAGCTCGGCAAAGCCCCCTCCAGCGAACAGCATGCCGTCCATAACCGGCTTCCAGCCGAATTCCAGGATAGGCTTCAGCAGATTGTAGTCCTTCTCGGGGGAGTTGGAGACGGCGACGAATATGCCGAGCAGCACGACGGTAGGCAGCAGTATTCCTGAGCCTATGGCAATCGCCCGGATGCCGATCGTCGCAGGGTACATACAGACGAGCACCAGCGAGGCGTTCAGAACGATTTTGGGAGTTGCGGGCAAATAGTTGGTAATGGTCCAAATGGTCGTATGTACAGCGGTCAGTCCGCCGATTATAAACAGCTGCAGGGCGATGGGAATAATCAATATCCACGAAATAAAAGAGTTGGTTTGCCGGGCAAGCCAGGGTTGGAGCTTCTGCTGCCCGGATTTTTTGGCGATATAGGTGACCAGCAAACACCAGGGAAAGAACAGGAATGCAGTGACGATTACGCTGATCCAGGCGTCACGGCCGGAAGCGTCCAAAATCATCGGATTCACGATGACGTGATTCGTCAGCCCGTTCATAAGCATCAGGATCATAGCTGCTTGTAAGAAAGTAATTTTGCCGTTGTTAGCATTCATATCCGTTTCCCGCCCGCAGAGTCTTGTACTGCTCCGTATGTCCGAAATTCCAGCAGTCATTTCGAGTAAAATCGTTCCAGTTCACCCGTACCTTATAGTGTCCAGTTGGCACGGGGGTATTCAGGGAAGGAAGGGAGCGATGCGGAAAAAGCCGCGCAGAGACTGGCTCTGCGCGGCTAATCGTCATATGTCCGTTAGACGGAGTTTACTTGATAAAGACGCTGCCGAAGGGGATCACTTCCCGCAAAATGCGTTTCACCACATTATCGTCCTGCAGACGATCGATCAGCTCGGCATCCCTGTGGCCCGTCTGAATGAGAACCGGTCCGCTGCCGGTCAGCCGCCACTGCACGTTCATATGCTGGCTGGCCAAGGGATTGCCATAAACGGACAACTCAATCGAGGCGGCTTGCGGATAAGCGACCAAGGCGCTTTTGTCTACGAATATCGGCTTATCGGGATGCAGCTGAAGCACGGCCAGATCGCCCGCGGTCAAAATTCCGATGCTGCCGATGCCTGAGAAGCGAATGCGCACGAGATCCTTCGTAATCCAGGCGGTGCGCATTTTTTGAACGACGCTTTTGGTTGCCAGCGATTCGGAGAAATACATGATGTTTCGCAGATCGAACAGCAGCTCTTCCCGATCCGCAATATCGACGGTAGTTAGCGAACAGCCCGGCGGGAGCCCCAGAATCATATCGCACGGGCCTTGCAGCAAAGAACGAATCCATCTCTTTTTATGATAGGCGCTCGATAAGTTCATAAGCTGATCCTGCCGCTGATGCGGCATTCCCCGATAAGCGAGGATAGACTTGGGATGCAGCACGATCAGCGATTCGTCGGACTCCAGAGCGAGGCTGACATGGCCGAGAGGCGGGGGAGCGGACACTCTCATGATCCGAACATCCCTCCGTTATGCTGCTTTTGCTTGCGCCATGCGCTATAACGCCATAAGCGGATCGACAGGATGTAGGCGGCAATCAGACCGGCGACAATGGCCGCCGCACCGACGGCATTGCGCTTGAGCGATGCGCGTTCTTCGCTCATCTGCTCCAATTGCTTCGTCAATTCCGAATTTTTCAATGCGAGCTCTTCGGAATACCGCTGCATGTCCAGCAGCTTCTGCTGCTGCTCACTCAGCTTTTGGGCGGCCTCATCGTATTGATCTTGAAGCTCGTTCAGCTTATCAGGCATGTTATAAATATCTTTCACTTTGTCGAAAATACCGGCTTGGACAGGGCTCGCCGCACAAAATCCGAGAGAATACACGAGGAAACCGATCCCGCATAGGAAAGGAAACAGCTTACGCATAGGTCCCTCCTTATGAATTAGATGAATAACACTATTTTACAGCATTCTTCGACAAAGCGCCATGCTTGTCCCAGGACCGCTCTGCAAAAAAAAGGAAGGGACGAGTCCTTCAAGAGCGTATCATGAGCAGCAAAGCGCCGATGGAAGGCATGGCGATCATAGCGGTCTTCAGCACGCCGAGCGGAACGCGGCTCGTGAATTTGGCGCCGATGTATGAGCCTATCATCGATCCGACCACAACCTGAATCAGCAGCGGAATATCCAGGTAGCCCATCTGATAGTACCCGGCGCCTCCGGCCAGCGCGATCGGTATAATGACCAGCATGGTCGTGCCCGCCGCTTGCCGGATGGAGAGGCCGAGCAGAATGATCATTCCGATCTGGATAAAAGGCGTCGAACCGATTCCGAAAAAGCCCGACATCGCGCCGGTAACGGCTCCGATGGCCGCCGATGCAAGCCAGAAGCGGACACCCGATTCCCGGAGAGGCCGTCCGCCGTTTTGGGATGCGCGGCTCGTCATCGTCATGCGAATCCAGAGCAATAGCGACGAGAGAAACAGCATCCCCGCGGTCATCCACATCAGATGCTCGGCAGGGACGTAGGCGGAATAGCCCGAGCTGATCCATGCTCCCGCGGCTCCCGTAATGCCGATAACGATACCCGGCTTCACAGCAACATTCCCTTCGCGGTAGTGACTGAATGCGCCGGATAACGTCGTAAACACCATCGCGGCGAGCGACGTGCCGAGAGCCGTATGAATCGAAAAGCCGAAAGCGGTGCTGAGCATCGCTATAATAAAACCGGAGCCGCCCGCTCCGACAAATCCGAGCAGAAGTCCGACGACAAGCATGGACAATATAATTGAAATTCCCATCCCAGCGTTCCTCCAAACCGTGTAACGTGTTGTCATATCCTCCCACTATTAAATCACGTCTGATAATGATGCGTCTAATGTATTAAACTCAATATAATCATGATATTATGTAATGACTATATTGCGGGATAAGGAAGTGCAAATGCCGTGGAATGGCAGCAGATCGAATATTTTCAAGTTGTCGCGCAAATGCAGCATTTTACGAGGGCGGCGGAGCGGCTAGCCGTGTCCCAATCGACTCTAAGTCGTTCGATTGCCAAGCTGGAGGAGGAGCTTGGGGTGCCTCTATTTGAGCGCGTCGGCAGGGGCGTGACGCTCAATCCGTACGGGGAGCTGTTTTATAAACGAACGTCGCGCGTACTGCAGGACCTGGAAGAAGCCAAGCAGGAGATATGGGATTTGCTCAAACCGGATTACGGAACGCTGTCTTTCGCTTTTTTGAAATCGCTGGGCGGATTTGAAGTTCCGCAGCTCGTCAGCCGCTTTCTCGCCGAGCATCCTCACGTTCAATTTCAGCTGTATCAAAAATCGTCCAGCGAAATGATGGAGCAGCTGCTCAGCGGCGAGATCGATTACTGCTTGTCTTCCATGACGGAGGAACGCCCCGACATTGAATGGGAATACCTGTGGAGCGAGGAGCTGTACGTCTATGTCGCAAGGAGCCATCCTCTGGCGCTGCGCGAAAGCATCGCTCTTCATGAAATTGCCGGCGAACGCATCGTCGCCCTGAAGAAAGGATACGGGACGAGGACGATTTTCGAGGAGCTATTCAGGGAAGCCGGTTTGCCGCCGAATATTACGTTCGAGGGAGAGGACCCCGTTACGGTCATCGGGTTTGTTGCCGCGGGACTCGGCGTAGCCTTGCTGCCGCAGCTCAAGCGGGTCGATACGTCCGAGGTCGTCTTGCTGCAGGTGAAGGAACCGGCTTGCCGGAGAAGCATCGGCATCGCCTGGAACGCGAGGAAGTATTTAAGTCCTGTAGCCAAGCAGTTTTACGGGTTTCTGGTCGGGTATTACCGGGAAGGCGGCGGGGCGGGCTTGGGCCGAAAAGAAACTTTTTAGCAAGGAACGGCGTCTATAGTTTGGCAGTGATACCTCCTGCGCGAGCTTGACCGCCGTCTCGCCGTACCGCAATGACCGGCCGCCGGAGATTCGTGCAAGTTCAAAATACATATGGAGGATGTGAGAGAGTGAAACGATGGTTATCCGCATGGCTTGTATGCATGATGCTTCTGCCGTTATTTCCGGCAAATTCCCATGCGGCCGCAGGGGAAGTGCAGGTTCGCATCGCCGCTTTCCCGATTCAGGTCAACGGGCAGCTTATTAACAACCGGCAGTCGGAATATCCGTTCCTGGTCTATAACGACGTTACCTACGTCCCGCTCAACTGGGATACGGTTCAGGAGCTGGAGCTTCGTCTTGACTGGAGCCCAGAGGAAGGGTTGCAGCTGTATAGAAGCTGCTGCACGAACAGGGAGTGGGAGATTTCCGCTCTGGATAAGGCCCCTTATAAACCTGTTCTGACGGCGAGCAACGCGCTGAATCGTTCTTATACCGCCAATGTCAGCACTTATCCGATCCAGGTTTATGGACAACAGGTTAACAATGCGGAGGCGCCGTACCCTTTCCTGGAGTTTCGCAATATTACTTACTTGCCGCTGACTTGGGATTATGCGCACCGCCGGCTGATGATGGATTTGCAGTGGAGCGCAGAGGGCGGCTTGGCCGTGTGGAGCGGGCAGGATCAGGTATTAGGGCAAATCCGGTACGACGATGACGAGGCGCTGTACATAGACGCTCAGGCTGCGGAAGATTCGCCGCTAGCGATGGTGAAGGTCGCCAAGTCGATGAGCGAGGCGCCAGTCTGGCTGAGCCCGGAGCAGGCGGATGCGATCCGGCGGCAGGCCGAAGAAGCTGCCGGGCAGCGCAGTCGCGGAGGCAAGGAAGTGCCTGTTGAGCGTGACGGGGATATGCTGGCGTATCAAGGAATGCCTCTCGCGAAGCTGCGCGATACGGAGACAGGGGAGCTGGGAGGAACTCAGCTTGAGGCGAAAGGGTATTTGTACGAAATTGACGACAAGCGCCGGCTTCTCGGCGTCTATACCTATTACCCGATCGCCAAGATCGGGCCGGCGCCGGGAGCCCGTTACCAATTGTTTTCGATCATCAACGGCAAAGCGAGTGCGATTGAGCAGTTTCCTTTTTTACCGGAGCTGGTGTCCCTGAACCCGGACGGCACCGTCTGGATAGCGCGGGATCGGCTGCCGTTCAGAGATTTATACTATGCCGGTTCCGGCCTGCTGGCCCTTATGGACCGGGAGGGCGAGGTAAGAGTGGCCAATGATGTCTGGAACGAGCAGGATGTGTCTCCTCTCGGACTAGACAGCCCGTCGGCGGAGCCGGTGGACGGCAGCGGCAAGCTGCTGGTTCGCTTGTACGGCAAACCGCTTAATACGGAGCAGGAAGCGGCTATGAGGAACGGGAATTATCCGGTCGACCCGACTTCGGGGAGACATCCGTTAGAGCTTCCGGCCGCAGCGGGGGAAACGGACGGATTGTATGAAGCGGGAGCGGACTTCACGCTAAAGAAATTGTCGGCGGCGCCCGATTCCAGCGATGATCTGCACATGTATAAAGACAAGCAAGGCGATCTGTATACGATCGGCCGATACAGCAATGCGCTGACGAATTGGAGCCGCAACGAGCAGCGGACGTGGACCGATCTGGAGCTTTTGCAGAGTACGACGAAATAACCGCCTTTCTGGGAAAGCCTGAGCGATCAGGCTTTTTTTGTATTGGAAGCCCGCTAAAGCAGTCGTCTCCCGGCTTTACGAATTTCCAAAGTAAAATAAAGGAAAACGAAGCTGCGCACCGAATACGTAAATAAAATATCGTATTGGAGGGGAGGAACGGAGTTGAAAAGAATCGATGTCGCTTCCGCGCAAGTGTTCAACGATAAGGGGCAGCTGCTGCTGGTAAAAAATGTTCGCGGAGCTTCGTCGTACTGGGGGCTTCCCGGCGGCGCGGTGGAGGCGGGAGAAACGCTGGAGCAAGCCTGTATCCGCGAGGTTCAGGAGGAGACGGGCTACACGGTCGGGCTGGTTGGCTTAAGCTCGCTAAGGGAGATGTTCTTTACGGAAGCGGGGCATCATGCTCTTATTGCGACGTTCTTTGCCGAAATCGTCGGCGGTTCGCTTCAGATCCAGGACCCCGACGGCGATATAGCGGAAGTCAGATGGGTCGATCTTCCGACCGCACGGGAGCTTATGCCGGAATTTGCGGAGCGGTTGAGGCTGAGCGAGGCTGACGGCAAGACTCCGGCTTTTTACTCGTTCGAGGGCGCGCTATAAACCGGGCGCCGCGGAACGGTTACATGAATGCGGCGAGGCGATATTGATCCTATTTGGGGGAGGCGTGGACGATGTCATATTTATCTGTCAGTACGTGGAGCTTGCATCGGCTGCTTGGTCCGCTTCGGTGGACGGTTTGGGATGAGGAGGCGGGATCGCATCGTACCCGCGAGCAGGAACAGCCGCAGGTTCTGACTTTGCTGGAGCTGCCGGCCGAAGCGGGGGCGAGGGGTTATAAAGCGGTCGAGATTTGTCATTTTCATTTCCCTTCGACGGATAGCGCTTACCTGCAGCTGCTGCGCAATCGGTTCGAAACGGCCGGAGTGTCGTTCGATACGCTGCTGCTCGATTACGGAGATTTATCGACGCGGGACGAGAAGAGACGCGAAGCGGATTATCGCCTCGTTCAAGAATGGATCGAAGTGGCTGCTCAAGCCGGCGCGAAGCAGATTCGCGTCATCGCCGGGGATGCTTCGCCCGAGGATAAGGAAGCGCTGTATCGTTCGGCGGCGAGCTTGTCGGAGCTGCACGAGTATGCGGCCAAACGCGGTGTAAGCGTCATAACGGAAAACTTCAAGCCGCTCATGTCCCGCGCGGACAACTGCCTGGAGCTTCTGGATCGGACGAATCATCAGGTTCGCATGATTACGGATTTCGGCAATTTCGCAGCTCCCGCCAAATACGGCGAGTTCGCATTGACGCTGCCTCACAGCCTCTCGGTCCATGCGAAGGCGCATTACGACGAGGCGGGCATGCCGGACGAGCCGGAATTTCGCCGCTGCCTGGATACGCTGCATGCGGCCGGCTATAACGGTTCCGTCGTACTGATCTATGACGGTCCGGGCGATATGTGGGAAGGACTCGCGCGGATTCAGAGAATCGTCGAGCCTTATTTGTAGCTTCTGAATATGGCGGTTGTGGAATCCTTTTCCATATGCTATAGTACTATTTATACGTCATTCCACATTTCAATCGTTTATCGATAAAGGAGGTGTCAACATGCTGCAAGTTGCCTTAAGTAGTCAGTGGTCCCATTATTGGGTGCATCTAACTACGATCGTATTTCGCTCCGCCATCGGCGGGAGAGGTCTGTCTTTTTACGGCGACTGCAGCATTTTGACCCATATAGAGCGTACGGTGAGACCGGTATAATCCATGCCGGCCACGGTAAGGTTTCTACGGCTAACGAAAGCCGCGGGTAAAAGGTTGCCTTTTGCCCTGCGGCTTTTTTGTCGTTGTCGGGAAACGAGGGACGGCGCTGTCTTACCGGTAACCGGGGACATGCCGATCGTAAACCCGTACGCCCATTATCGACCTATCGAATGAAAGAGAGAGTGATGACCATGATCATCTGCGCTTTAGATAAAATGAACAAAGGCTGGGGAGGAGCCCCGGTCCTTCAAAATTTGACGGTAGAAATTCACGAAGGCGACCGAATTGGATTGGTAGGGCCTAACGGCTGCGGCAAAACGACGGTGTTAAAGCTCATAGCCGGTCTGGAACCGCCGGATAGCGGCGCCATTCATTGCAGGAAGGGAGCCCGTACGGCGCTGCTGGCGCAAATACCGGACTACGGTGCGGACACGACGGCGGAAGAAGTGCTTCAGAAAGCATTCGCAGACCTGCTGCTAATGCGCGAGCGGATGACGGAGCTGGAAGCCGGAATGGCCGATGCCGCATTTACGGACAGAAGGCTGAAGGAGTACGGTGAGCTGCAGGACCGGTTTGCCGAGATGGGCGGGTATGAGATGGAGGCCCGAATGCTGCGGGTGGCCGGCGGTCTCGGCTTGACGGCTTTACTTGGGCAACCGTTCAGCAGCTTAAGCGGCGGGGAGCGCACGAAGGTATGTTTGGCCAATATTTTGCTGAGGGAGCCGGACCTGCTGCTCCTGGATGAGCCGACCAATCATCTCGATCTTCAAGCGCTTGAATGGCTGGAGGGCCATTTGCGGGATTACCGGGGGAGCGTGGTGATCGTGTCCCATGATCGTTACTTCCTCGACCGTGTCGCCGGCAAAATCATCGATTTGGAAGGCGGCTCAGGCGAAGTGTATCACGGGAACTATTCTTACTTCGTAGTGGAGAAGGAGCGCCGGCTGCTGGCGGAATTCGCGGCTTTTCAAGAGCAGCAGAAGAAGATCAGGAAGATGGAGGAAGCGATAAAGCGATTGCGGATATGGGCGGCGCAGGCGGATAACCCGAAGATGTTCAAGCGGGCGGCAGCGATGCAAAAAGCGCTGGACAGGATGGATAAGCTCGACCGCCCCATGCTTGAGCGCAAGAAGATCGGGCTGTCTTTCCAGGCGGGAGAACGCAGCGGGAACGACGTGATCACGCTTAAAGACGTGAAAATGTCCGTAAGAGCGGGGCAGGCGCCGGGTTCAAGCGAGGCAGCCGCATCTCGGGTGTTGTATTCCTCGGTGAATATGCTGGTCCGCTATCGCGAATTTGCTGCGATTGTAGGCGATAACGGAAGCGGCAAATCGACGCTGCTCAAGATGATTGCCGAAGGGCTCGCGCCGGATCAAGGCACCGTACAATTAGGAAGTCAGGTCAAGCTCGGCTATTTGGCCCAGCAGGACGGATTCGTGAATGACGAGATGACGATCTTGGACGCCTTCCGCGACGCCGTGATGGTAGAAGAAGGGGAGGCGCGCCATCTGCTTGCCAAGTTTCTCTTTTACGGTGCGGCCGTTTTCCGTAAGGTCAAAGCTCTGAGCGGCGGCGAGAGGATGAGATTGCGGCTCGCTCAGCTGATGTATCAGGACGTCAACGTGCTGATGCTGGACGAACCGACCAACCATCTGGATATTGACGCCAGAGAGGCGCTCGAAGATACGCTCGCTCAATTCGAGGGGACGATCCTCTGCGTGTCGCACGACCGCTATTTGCTAAACAAGCTGTTCCCGATTACGTATTGGATCGAGCGGGGGGAGCTTGCGCGCTATGAAGGGTTTTACGATGAAGCCAGGAAGAAACGCGACGAGCTTCGGTCCTCCGCTACGATCGGGCGCGCCGAACCGGCCAAGCCTGCGCGAAAGCAAGAGATCGCCACCGCCGCAGCGGAGAGCATCCGCCAGACGGAGAAACAGTTAGCCAAGCTGGAAGCGGAAATTGCAGCGGTGGAACGCAAAATTGCGGTGCTGGATAGCGTGATGCTGCAAGAGAACATTCCGGAAAAGTTGACGGAGATGTACAACGAGAAGCTGCTGCTAGAGGCGGAACGGGAAATATTGTATCAACGAATGGAATAAATGTGGTAAAATCAGGGAGGCAGGGGATGAGAGGCATTGGAAAAAATTTGAATCGGATGACACAGACGAAGGCTGCTTCCAAGGGAACTTGGAGTGGCATAAGCCCGGGGCGCAGCAGGCCTTCGTCTGGTCATTCGGATAATCGTGGTTCGGTTTAAGGAACAAGGTTGGAGACAGTCACCATTTCATACCCGTGCTCCTTTAAATAATGGATAAGCTGAGGGAGCGCTTTGACGGTATTGCTCAAGTTGCCGTTTTTCCCGCCGGCGGAATGCTGCAAAATGATCGCGCCGGGCTTGAGCTCTTTTTTGAACGTCTCCATAATTTTCTCGCTGGTGTAGCCCTGCCAGTCTCTTGTGTCCACCGACCAGAATATAAGCTTGTGATTGGATTCGGCGTGATCGACGACTTGCTTGGATATCGCTCCGTAGGGAGGGCGCAGCAGCGTTGAAGGCCGACCGGTAAAGCCTTGAATGACGGCATCCGTTTTATCTATTTCATCCTTTAATTGCTGTTCGTCCATCTTGGTCAGATCCTGATGATCCCAGGAATGGTTGCCGACTTCATGGCCGTTTTCCACGATGCGCTTCATGACATCCTTGTGTGCGGACGCATGTTCTCCGGTGACGAAGAAGGTCGCGACGACTTGTTCCCTTTTCAAAATGTCGAGAATTTGGTTCGTAAATTTGGCGTCGGGTCCGTCGTCGAAGGTGAGCGCTACTTTTTTCTCGGAACGCGGTCCCGAATAGATGACATGCTCCTTGACGTTAAAGGCTGCGGCAGCCGGTTCTTGGCCGGAAGCGAGCGGTACTGCCGGATTGCCGCCGATATTGCTTCCGTTGGCATTAGCGGAGACAGGGTTGATTACGGTTGAAACGGGCGCCGTCTGATCGGTTCCCTGGGCTGAATCCTGCGCTGCGGGTTTCGCTCCGCATCCGGCCACTACCATAATGATGAGTGCGAGTGCAAACATTTTCCGATACATGTCGATCCTTCTTTCTACATTTCGTATCATCATTATAATAGATTCATAGATTTTTGTCGTTCGAAAAGAGAAAATGTCGAAAATAAAATAGCGGGAAAAGGAGTGGATGCGCCGTGACCCCGGCTACTTGTCGGAATGTGATGATCATTCTGCTTTGTTTAACCTCCGGCATTGTCGATGTGATCGGATACTTAAGCCTCGGGCATGTATTTACGGCCAATATGACGGGGAATATCGTATTGCTCGGACTGGCCATAGGCCATGAGGAGGGATTTGCCGTGCTTCGGTCGCTTGCGGCGCTGCTGGGCTTTATTGCAGGCACGGCCGCGGCCGCCGTTATCGTGGGAAGAAACAAGACCAAATCGTTTTGGCCCCGGGAGGTCACGCTCGCGCTTGGCATCGAAGGGCTGATATTGCTCGGATTCGCGCTGCTGTCAAGAGCGGAGGCTTCCGATACGATGGTGTATGCGCTCATTATTCTGCTGAGCGTAGCGATGGGAATGCAGACTACCGCCGCACGTCGTCTGGGAATTGCCGGCATCTCGACGACGGTGTTAACGAATAACTTGGCCAATGTAGTCGAGGATGTCATGAGCAAGGCAAGAGCATGGCTGCGCAAAGATAAGGCTTCCGGCTTCAGCCTCGATTCGGCGCTAAGACTGCTGGCTATCGTCATTTATGGCTTGGGCGCGATCGTCGGCTCCATTGCGGAAACCTCGCATCCGCTTGCGATCATCTGGGTTCCTATCCTGATTGTGGCGGGTATCGTAGCCGTGTCCGCTTCATTGTTCCGCAGCGCGGAAACCTCTTCGTGAATCGGTAAAATGGCAAAGAAGCTTCCTGGCGCCGCCGGGAGGCTTCTTTCATCTTTCAGCCTGTTCAATAACACTGTGCGTCAAACCGGTACCCAATCCCCCACACGGTATGGATAAATGAAGGGGACGAAGGCGCGGCGATATTTATTTTTTCCCGGATTCGTTTGACATGCGTGTCCACCGTCCGGTAATCCCCGTATGTCTCGTGATTCCAAATTTCTTTAAACAACGTTTCACGGGATAACGATCTGCCTTCATTCCTTGCGAAAAAACGAAGCAGCTCATACTCTTTAAGCGTTAACGGGACAGTATGTCCATCTACCGTTACTCGCCGGGCGTCATGATCGATCACGAGCCGGGGGTAAATGAAGCGGTCCGCCGAGGCCCGTTCCCGGACGGAATGACCGTTTTTCGTGCGCTTCAAAATCGCGTGGATTCGGCACAGAAGCTCTCTCGGGCTGAACGGCTTGGAGACGTAATCGTCGGCCCCGGCCTCAAATCCTTGCAGCCGGTCCGTTTCCTCTCCCCTCGAGGTAAGCATAATGACAGGCGTCGATTTCATGCTTTTGAGCATTTGGCATACATCCAATCCGCTTAAGCCAGGCATCATCCAATCGAGCAGCACCACATCGTAATCTTGGGTCAAAGCCAGATTCAAGGCTTGCTGCCCGTCCCCAGTCTCTTCTACGGCTGCGCCGTCCTTCTCCAAATACATACGAACCAGCCGGGCGATGCGCTCTTCATCGTCGGCGACCAATACGGTGTAGGATCGGTCCATGCTGCGTAATCCCTCCTTCACCTCTAATTGTAGGCCTGGAGAGGAGGGATTGTCATGACTGCCTGGTGTCATTTTACCGTCAGTTTCGTGGCTAAACGATGGCTCCTTTGTGACGAACAGATGAAGTCCGGGGCGCCAGCACTTCGATCCTGGCTAGATTCTCATGCTGTCTGATGCGAACTTGACGGAAGCCCAGCTGAATCAGGAAATCTTTGGCCTGAGCGATCATTGACAGCTTCGCCGCCGTGATCGCTTCTCCGTACGGAATGCACAAACCATTTTCTAAACCGAGCTGGCCGAGATGCTGCAAATTATGAAGTATAACGAGCAGGGAAAACTTGTACATAGCGGATTTTACTGCGGCGATGACCGACGGCGGAGAACTTATTATTATCGGCCCGGGGCTTAAACGCTTCGGGGAGCAGGACAGCGTAGACCGAATCATCCGCAAGTACGGATATGCGGGTACTTCTCGCGTGCTGGAGCAGTGGAGGGAGAACGAAGACTTGCAGGATTCGACTCATGCTACGGTTCATCTGATTCACGGCGATAAAGCTCTTTCCTCCGGATAAACTGAAAAACGGTTTTAACGTATTGGATAACGGGGAAGAGATTTATTTATTCTATCCCTTCAATAATTAGTTTGAAAAATGCCGCTGCATACAACGGCTCCCGATTCATCGAAGGTTTATGCCAGACGCCGACATGTCCATCTCTTTTAACCCTCTTGCCTCCGATTATATAAAAACGCTACTGACAACAGCGTGTCAGTAGCGTTTCAACATATTTTCGGCTTCTTCACGAATGCGATTTCGCAACGATTCTGGCTCTAATACGGTTACATCCGCTCCCCAGCCAAGTACCCAGGACAGCAATTCTTCCTGCCGACGAACGCGCAAGATCGCATGCAGCCCATCCGGCTGTTCTGTCATGCTTTCCATATAATGATAGTTGGATTCCTTTACCTTATCCGCTATGTCATCGTTAAATCGAAGGCGAACTTGCAAGTTCCGATCATCTGGGGGCGCGTACTCTCTTAGATTAAAATGAGAGGGCAGCTCGAACCGGTCTTCCGAATCGATAAGCTCCGTCATACGGGACAAGCGGAAATGGCGAATGCTTTGGCGCAGATCGCAATGGGCCACGAGCATCCACGACCCTTGAACGAGCGCCAGCCCGTAGGGAGCAACGGTACGAGCGCTATGGCGTTGGCCGTTGGAATCCGCATGTCGTTTTGTATAATGAAAGCTGATCTTTCGCTGGTCCAATATCGCCTTCCGGATCGTTCCGAGATGCTCCGTTTCTTTGGTCGGTGCGATCCGTTTATCGGACGGGAGCAGGCGCATCGATTTGCTTACGCGAGCGGTTTCATTGCGGACGTTCTCCGGCAGAATGGCTTCGATCTTACTGCGAGCGGCTTGAGCCTTGACACGATAGTCATGATCAAATCGCTGTTCGATAAAATCGGTGCCGATAAGTAAAGTCACGGCTTCTTCTACCGTGAAGCTGATTGGCGGCAGGAAATAGCCTTCCATCAAGGAATATCCCGTTCCGGGCGTTCCTACGATCGGTACGCCCGCTTCGCTTAATGCCTGAATGTCACGGTAGATGGTCCGCACGCTGGTTTCGAATAGGTTCGCCAAATCTTCGGCTTTTACTACATCTCTGCGCTGCAGCTCCAGCACGACGGCTAACATACGGTCGGATTTATTCATTGGCGCTCCCCTTACAACCTATCATGGTGTGGCTTGATCGCTACGCGTGTAACGCTGCTCAACCTTCATCACCTTCCAGACGGTTACGGAAACGATCCACGCCAGAAGGAACAGGGCGACCAGCAAATAGCCGAAGTCCCCGAAATCCAGCTCGTTGATCCATAAGAAGAAAGACCCTTCCAATTGCAGCTTGTCGCTCAATACTTGGATCAGCTCGACCATGCCTATGATTAACGCCGCTATGACGGACACGGTGGTTACGGTGACATTGTAATACAGCTTTTTGATCGGCGAAGTAAAAGCCCAGCGGTACGCCTTGGTCATGAACATGCCGTCCGCAGTGTCCATCAGGCTCATCCCGGCGGCGAACAGAAGCGGCAGCGCAATAATTCCGAACACGGGAATAGACGTTTTGGCCGCGCTGGCGGAAATGGCGAGCAGCCCGATTTCCGTCGCCGTATCGAAGCCGAGACCGAATAAGAAGCCTAGCGGATACACATGCCAACTGCGGTTAATAAGCCGGAACATGGGCTTCAGCAGGCGCGAGAAAAGTCCGCGGGAGTCCAGCATGTCTTCGAGCTGCTCGTTATGGATTCCGGTCGAGCGCAGCTTGCGGAATACTTGATACAAATTGAGCAGAATAACCAGATTGATCAAGCCGATGATGACGAGAAAAGCCCCGGACACCGTCGTGCCGATGATGCCTCCGACCTCCTGCATGACCGGCATTCGGTCCTGCAGCCATTTGATGGACAGCGCAATCGCCAGCACCATCAGGAACACGACGGAGGAATGCCCCAGCGAGAAATAAAATCCGACACCTAGCGGATTTCGCTTTTGCTGGATAAGCTTGCGCACCGTATTGTCGATAGCGGCGATATGGTCGACGTCGAAAGCATGGCGCAAACCGAAAGTATAGGCTAATAATCCGAGGCTCCAGAAAGCCGGGTCCGTTCGGGCCGCCGACACCAATCCGACGATGCCTACGGCATGGAGGACTAGGATGACGGCGAAATAACCGCCCCAGGATGATCTGATGGCCCAAAGGTTCTTAAACATACTTGCTCCTCCTTCATTGCAGCACCGTTTGTGACTTTAATGATGTAAACTATTATCACACGTGTTACTTCCATAACAAATAGTAGCACAAATTCCGGAAATGTATAGTCCTTTTACGAAAAAAAACTCAACGGAGGAGCGGAGGAGGATTGCGCCTGTATTCAGGCAGTTGTGCGATAGAAGAGGGGAGATTCGGCGGCGTACCGAGACGTCGATGGGCCGCCGGTTAGGCGCGCATGCAATAAGCCAAGTCGGCTCCTATCAAGACAAGAAGGACTTGGCTTATGGTCGTTTCATTTATAACGGCGGCGTTTTTTCGAGCTGCAAATGCGCGGCCAGCTCCTCGGCGAACGCTTCAAGACCGCGCTGATCCGCTTCGTCGAACCGGCTCGGCAGCGGACTGTCAATATCCAGTACGCCCAGCAGCTGTCCCTGCTTAATAATCGGAACGACGATTTCGGAACGCGATGCGGCATCGCAGGCGATGTGCCCTGGAAATGCATGCACATCGTCCACGCGCATCGTCTCCATCCGCTGGGCCGACGTTCCGCAGACGCCTTTTCCGAGCGGAATCCGGACGCAGGCAGGGAGGCCTTGAAACGGGCCTAACACGAGCTCCTGATGCTTTAATATGTAGAAACCTACCCAGTTTACATCGCTAAGAAATTGATGAAGCAGCGCCGAAGCGTTGGCCAGATTGGCGATCCGGTCGGTTTCTCCTTCCAGTAAAGCGGCAAGCTGCCGCACCACCGATTCGTAGCGTGCTTCCTTCGTGCCTGTATAGCTTTCAGCCTTAAACATGATGCATCCCTCCGATAGATCCGTAAACCGTTTCTGAAGTCAGCTATTATATACGCCAGAACGGAATGTGACTTTACTATAGGATTGGCGGCGTTGGTTTGTCAAGAAATGCAGCGCTCATAAATAATATTCGGCAGAACAAGCCAATAATAGGAATTAGAACTGGAAAATGGATTTCTACGGAGGTTGAACAAAGAATGAGACAACGGCTTTGCTTGATTATCGGCTTGACGCTCGCATTGGGGCTGCTTGGCGCCTGCGGCAAAAAGGAAGCGATCCCGCCCGAAGCGGCGCCGACCCCGTCGCCGTCCGGCGGCGCCTCGGCAAGCCAAGGCGCATTGGCCGCCATCAAGAGCAGCGGGAAAATCCGTTTCGGAACGGAGGGCACTTATTCGCCGTTCAGCTTCCACGATAAGGACGGCAAGCTGACGGGCTTCGATGTGGAAGTCGCTCAGGAGGTGGCATCGCGGCTCGGCGTTCAGCCGGAATTTATTGAAACCAAATGGGACGGCATGGTCGCCGGGCTGGATGCCAAACGATTTGACGCCATTGTGAATGAAGTATCGATCAATGAGGATCGTAAAGCCAAATACGACTTTTCCGACCCGTATATCGTATCCAAAGCCGTTCTGATCGTGAAGGCGGACAACCAGAGCATCACGAAGCTGGCCGATTTGAAAGGGAAGAAGTCGGGGCAGTCGCTGACCAGTAATTTGCGCGCCATTGCGGAATCGAACGGCGCTTCCATTGTCCAAGTGGACGGCTTCAACCAAGCGGTCGATCTGCTGCTGTCGAACCGGATCGATGCGACGGTTAACGACAGCTTGTCTTATCTCGATTTGAAGAAGCAGAAGCCGGATGTGCAGATCAAGGTCGTCGATGAAACGAAGGACGCTTCCGAGAGCGCCATAATGTTCAATAAAGGCAATGAGGATTTGGTCGGGGCGGTCAATAAAGCGTTGGCGGATATGAAAAGCGACGGCGCTTATTTGAACATATCGCAAAAATATTTCGGGCAAGACGTTTCCAAGTAGAGGAAGACGAAGATGAGCGACAGATCCGTTCACATCGTTCTCGATTCGTTTCTTCCGCTGCTGCAGGCCGGCATCGCCTACACGGTTCCGCTCACGCTGATTTCGTTTGCGCTCGGCATCGCGCTGGCGTTCGTCACTGCGCTCGTCCGGATTATCGGAAAGGGGCCGCTGGACTGGCTGGCGCGGTTTTATGTGTGGATCATAAGGGGGACGCCTTTATTGGTCCAGCTTTTCATCATATTTTACGGCTTGCCGTCCATCGGTCTCACGATTGATGCGTTCACAGCGGCGGTCATCGGATTTTCGATCAGCGTAGGGGCATACGGCTCGGAAATTTTCCGGGCGGCGATCCGCTCGATTCAGAAGGGGCAATGGGAGGCCGCCTATTCCATCGGAATGACCCGCTGGCAGGCGCTGCGCAGAGTGATCGTGCCCCAAGCGATCCGGGTGTCGATTCCGCCGCTGTCCAATTCATTCATCAGCCTGGTCAAGGATACGTCTCTCGCCGCTACCGTGACCGTAACGGAGCTGTTCCAGAAAGCGCAGCAAATTACGGCGGTCGTCTACGAGCCGCTCCTGCTGTACTCCGAAGCGGCGGTCGTCTACCTTCTTTTCAGTACGATTTTATCGGCATTGCAAAGCAGGCTGGAGAAGCGCTACGACCGATTCGTCGCCCATTAGAAGGGAAGTCAACTATGATTGAGATCGTTAATCTAACCAAGTCGTTCGGCTCGTCCGAAGTGATCCGCGGCGTCGATTTGTCTGTGAAGCAAGGGGAGGTGCTCGTCATTATCGGCCCTTCCGGTTCCGGGAAATCGACGCTGCTGCGCTGTATCAATGTACTGGAAATTCCTACCGGCGGCAGGTTGACCGTAGGAGGAAGCTCTCTTGAATTTCAGGAGCGCAGGAAGCCGAAGCCGTCGCAATTATTGGAGATTCGCAGAAAAACCGGCATGGTCTTTCAAGCCTATCATTTATTCCCCCATCGGACGGTTTTGCAAAATGTGATGGAAGGCCCGGTTACCGTGCAGAAGAAAAAGAAGGGCGAGGCGCGCGCCGCGGCAATGACTTTATTGCAAAAGGTAGGGCTGGAGCAAAAAGCGGACAGCTATCCGCACAGTTTGTCCGGCGGACAGCAGCAGCGGGTCAGTATTGCCAGAGCTATGGCGATGGACCCGGATGTGCTGTTGTTCGACGAGCCGACATCGGCGCTTGATCCCGAACTGGTCGGGGAAGTGCTCAAGGTCATCAAGCAGTTGGCCGTCGAAGGGATGACGATGGTTATCGTCACTCATGAGATGAAGTTCGCCAGAGAAGTGGCGGATCGGGTGATCCTGCTCGCCGACGGCGTTATTGTAGAAGAAGGCCCGCCGGAGCAATTGTTCAGCCGGCCGAAGCACGAAAGAACCGTGCAATTTTTGTCTTTAACGTACAGGGAGATGTAATTGGCCCAACAACCCAAAGAATCTGACTTTAACTTGTGAAGAATGGCGGTAAGAGATAGGCGACGATGTCAGTTTGTTGAGCGATTGTTTAGTAAAAAACATTTGAATCTATAATTGACTCCTTGCTGTGCCGGATGCTATGCTTGGGCTGCATAGGTGCAGCGGACGTTCGGTAATAAGATCCGTTGTTTTGTAAGCGATTACCTATGCGCTGATCCGGAAGTTCCGATTACTAAACTTTGTATTTTGTTTAGCAGCTTCGACGGTTACAGCTTCTATTCAAAAGGAGGGTTTACATGAGGAAGTATTGGTTGAGTTCTTTAGGGTTATGCTTGCTCGCGGGATCGATGACGAGCGCCTGCTCGCAGCAGGACGGAGAATCGTCCGCCGTTGCGAAGACGGAAGCGGATCAGCCGGTGGAGCTGTTCTTTTATTCGGGAGGCGGGGATACGATGGAGGCGTTCGATGCCCGCTTCGGGGATGCCATTCGCCGGAAGTTCCCCGGCTATGACATTAAGTACATACCTGTTGACCCTAACAATCGGATTCAGCAGCTGGTTACGGCAGGACAGCGGATTGATCTGTACTATGGTTCGATCGGCGTATTCAATGAATCGATCACCGCGGGATTACAGCTGGATTTGACCGATCTTCTCAAAAAGCATAATGTGGATTTGAACGCTCTGGAGCCAACGCTGCTTGAAGCGGCCAAGACGGTTTCGGACGGCAAGCTGTACGGGCTTCCGGTGTTTAACAATATGATGGTAACCCTGAATTTCGAAAGTACGATCGTCTAAAAATATAAAAAGGGCTCCAAATCTTTGGTAGAATGGTGTTTGCGAAGACAACATCACCCAAAGAGAGGAGCACCCTTTAGATGAAGTCTACCACAGACGTCAGCAAAATCAAGAGTGAATTTTCGCTACAAAACGCCACGAGTTTCGGAGGCGTCAAAATCTTCCTGGCCTATCTTGAAAAAATCAAGCTCGCCGAGGCCATGCAGGACCTCTCCGGTGGTAAAGCGCACAACGCCATTTTCCCTGTTCATCGCATCCTGCTCTATCTCATCATTGGTTGGACGCTCGGTTGCGAGCGAATGTTTCATTTCCGCAAACTGCAGCACGATGCGCTGCTCCGTCGCTTTCTTGGCGGTCGCCTACCGCATCATAGCTTGCTGTATAAGGAGCTTGGGAGACTTGGCCGGTCGTGTCCATCACTGCCGGATGAACTGCGGAAGCTGAATCAAGGGATCATCGCACCTTGCTTGCCCCATGGCCTTATTCTCGATCTGGATTCCACGGTGGAAACGGTCTACGGCGATCAAGCCGGCGCGGCCAAGGGCACGAATCCGCACAAGCCCGGACGAAAAAGTTACCATCCACTGCTGGCCTTTGAAGGAAAATCCCGCTTGAATCTGAATGCCGTCCTGCGGCCAGGTAACACGCACTCTTCTACGAACGCCGCTGACTTTCTAAAACAAACTTTCGATCTGCTCGGCGAACGCAAAGTGAAGTATGCCCGATTTGACAAGGGCTTCGGCGGCGAAGACTTCTACCGACTTTGGGAAAGCAACAACATTGGCTATGTCGGCAAACTCAAGTGGACAAAGCGTCTGGCTAAAGAAGTTCGGGCCTGCCGCTATTGGACTCGCTATGTCGACGAAGAGTGGATCATCGAAGGCATTACCCTAATCTACAAAGCGACGTCTTGGACAAAGTCTCGGTGTATAGCGATTATTCGCAAAACCCAGGTGTTCGAACACGGCCAAGGGCGCATTGTGTTCGATGAGGACTGGCAGTATGAAGCCCTTGTAACCAATCTGGAATGGGCACCGATTGATTTGTGGCGCTTCTACAACCAGCGCTGCTGTATGGAAAACTACATTAAGGAAGCGAAGAACGGCTTTTCCATGGACCGCATCGCCACCAGCGAATTTGAAGCCAACACGCTCGACCTCCTGATTAAGCTGCTGTCCTACAACTTGTTCGAACGCTTCAAAAGCGATTGCTGCGAACCGGTACATCAGCGCTATACGATTGCCAGATTCCGCTTGGAGTTTTTTCATTGCGCAGCAACGCTCGTTCGGCACAGTCGATCAGTTGTGCTCAAGCTGATCAAGGATTTTGGCAACCAACACGCTTGGAAGCGTATCGAAGCTAAAGTGGTTCAATTAGAATGACACTTCCCAACATTTCACATGGAAAACGAAAGTGCCTCTTCACTGGGGAGGGGGCACTTATCCTCATGTGGCTAAGTCGTTCAAATCCCGCTGGCACTATCTCCATTTTTTTACTTTCAGTGAACCGCTCATCGAAATTTTCCGCCGCATTCTTATGCGCTTTCGAAATTCAGGGTAACTTATTATAATAAAGCGTTGTTCCAGCGGTTCGGCGTTCCTTTTCCTACAGACGGCATGACATGGCAGCAGACGCTGGAGCTTGCCCGAAAGCTGACGCGCAATGACGGCGGCAAGCAGTATACGGGGCTTGTCGTATCCCCGACCCATGTGCTGCGGATGAACCAGTTTTCGCTGCCGTACGTTGATCCCAAGAACGAGAGAGCGACGATTAACAGCGATTTGTGGAAAAAAATGTATGAAACTTACTACACGGAGCCGGCAAGAGATCAGGTATACAAGGATCGAATTGCGGCCTTAAATAATAAACTCCCTTACAAGGACGATTTTTTGAAGGAACAGAGCCTTGCCATGTTCGTCTATTTATCCGATCTGCAGTCCATTTTGCCTGCGGAGATGGCTAATCTGGATTGGGATATCGTATCGATGCCTGTGTTCGAGGAGCAGCCGGAGGTCGGATCGCAGCCTTATCCTACATTAATGAGCGTAACGAATATGGCGAAAAATAAGGACGCGGCGATGGAGGTTTTGAAATTCCTGGTATCGGAGGAGTATCAGACCTATGCGGCGCAAAACGCCACCGTCCCCGTCCTGCAAAGCGCCGCCGTGCAAAATGCGCTGGGTCAAAGCGCGGCCTTTAAAGATAAAAATCTTAAAGCGATTTTCTACAATAAGCTTGCTCCGTTATCGGCCAAAAGCAAGTACGATAATGCCGTCGAGAAGGCTTATACGAAGCCGCTGGTGGACATTTCGACCGGTAAGCTCGATTTGAATTCGGCGCTGCGAACCGCGGAAGAGGAAGCTAATCTTGCCATTGCTCAAGAAAAGGCGAAGTAGCGGCGCTTGAAAAAACAGGAACAACACCCGATTCGTTTCGCGCAGGCGAAGCCGACGGGTGTTGTTTATCGTTGCGTGCCCAAAAGATCGCTGGCAAGAAGCGGGAAATTGAAACATAACCTGAACATAAGCGTATTACCAAGTAACGACATAACCCAAGGGAGGTTGACTTCATGGATGCAGAAGTAAGCAAAAGCCCGAAACGAACGAATATCAGCTTCGTTATTTCCAGCCTGCTGATAGCTTTTATCGTCGTCGTCGCCGGTTTGAATAGCTTTGCTTCCGTACAATACGGACATGTGGGACTGTACAAAACGTTCGGCAAGCTCAACGACGAGATTCTCGGACCGGGCATACATCTGAAGATGCCGTTCGTACAGACGGTCATTCAAGTCAATACGCAGGTCACGAAAGCGGAAACCGATACCTCGGCCTCATCCAAAGATTTGCAGCCCGTATCGACTCATGTCGCGGTAAACTATTCGGTGAATAAGGAAGCGGCGTTTAATCTGATGAACAATATCGGCGGTTCCTTCGATACGGTCATTATTTCTCCGGCCATTCAGGAAATCGTCAAAGAAGTGACGGCCCGATACCCGGCCGAAGATTTGATCGCCAAGCGCGACGTCGTCGCAGGGGAAATCAGCGACCATTTGACTAAGCGGCTTGCCAAGTACGATCTCATCGTCAACGACATCAACATCGTCAATTTCAAATTTTCCGATGCGTTCAATCAATCGATCGAAGCGAAGCAGGTTGCCCAGCAGCAGGCGCTTAAGGCGGAGAACGACCTGAAGCGGATCGAGATCGAAGCGAAGCAGAAGGTGGCTCAAGCACAGGCGGAGGCCGAAGCCTTGAAGCTGAAGAAGCAGGAGATTACGCCGGATCTGGTCCAATTGAAGCAGATCGAGGTTCAGGAGAAGGCGCTTGAGAAGTGGGACGGCCGCCTCCCGACCGTAACCGGCGGAGCGACGCCGTTCATAGACCTGGATTCTCTTGGGAATAAATAGGAGGGCGGCGGAATTCGGGCAAATCCCGCCGCCATCGGCAGCTTCAATGCAATGACGCCTCTGAAGCGCAGGCGTGAGGCTGCTCCGTCATCAATATTCGGCGGAGCAGCTTTTTCATTGTTAAGCTTCAGAGCATCACGTCGCTTTTGGGGAATTGTTCAGTCCGGCCGACAGGCGACGGCATGCAGCAATCGGTGAATGCCAAGCGGCGAATTTTTCCCGGTAAAGCCGAGGCTTTTTAATCATGCAGAGAGGGGACTTTTCAAATGAGCAGGATTCTGTTATTATTTAATAGTAATAATTACTATTAGAGAGGTGCGTAAATGGCAACGCAAGCGCTAAGCGACAAAATTCCCGTAACGGTATTGAGCGGTTACTTGGGCGCAGGCAAGACGACGGTTTTGAATCATGTGCTTCATAACCGTCAAGGGCTTAAGGTGGCGGTTATCGTGAACGATCTGAGCGAGGTCAATATCGACGCCGGGTTAGTACGCGACGGGGGAGGACTCAGCCGGACGGAAGAGAAGCTGGTGGAGATGTCGAACGGCTGCATTTGCTGCACGCTGCGCGACGATCTGCTGGAGGAAGTCGAACGGCTGGCCAAGGAAAAGCGGTTTGATTATATTTTGATCGAATCGACCGGAATCGGCGAGCCGCTGCCCGTCGCCCAGACGTTTACGTATGTGGATGAAGAGAACGGGATCGACTTATCCCGACTAACCCGGCTCGATTGTATGGTCACAGTCGTCGACGCCTATCATTTCTGGCATGATTACCTCACCCGCGAAAGCTTGAAGGACCGCGGGCAGGAAGCGGGAGAAGGCGATACGCGAAGCGTCGTTCACCTGCTGATCGATCAGATCGAATTTTGCGATGTGCTGATCGTCAACAAATGCGACATGGTGTCCGAGGAGGAGCTGGAAAAGCTGGAGACGGCGCTGCGCGGGCTGCAGCCTAAGGCCAAGCTAATCCGTGCCGTGAACGGAAACGTCGATCCGAAGGAGATACTGAACACGCGCCGCTTCAACTTCGAGGAAGCAAGCCGCTCGGCCGGCTGGATTCAGGAGCTGCAGAAGGAACATACCCCGGAGACCGAGGAATACGGCATCGCCTCCTTCGTCTATACGCGCAAAATCCCGTTCCATCCGAAGCGGCTGCTGAAATGGCTTTCGCGATGGCCCGCGTCCGTCGTTCGTTCCAAAGGCTTGATGTGGATTGCGACGCGCAACAAGACCGCCATTTCTTTCAGCCAAGCCGGCGTATCCCGGCAGCTGGCGCCCGCCGGTGTGTGGGTAGCGGCGTTAACCGAGAAGGAGAGGCGCGCCTATTTCGGCAGAGAGGTTCCCAAATCGGCGGATTGGGACGAGACGTGGGGCGATCGGGTGACGAAGCTGGTTTTTATCGGGGTGAATATGAACCGGGACGACATCATCCGGACGTTGGACGAGGCGCTGCTGACGCCGGAGGAGATGAACGGCAATTGGAGCAAGCTTGAAGATCCGCTCCCGGCCTTTCGTTAATTACATAAAAGGAGATGAATGATCATGAGAGTAACTGTAACGCTGGCTTGCACGGAAACGGGAGACCGCAATTATACGACGACGAAGAATAAGAAGACGCATCCGAGCCGATTGGAATTGAAGAAATACTGCCCGCGCTTGAAACGGCACACTTTGCATCGGGAAACCCGCTAATATCGATATACAACGCAACGAATCCGCTTTTGTGCCAAAAGCGGATTTTTTTGCGCGTCAAGGACCGGCACATTGTAATACTTCCGCCATGTTCGTCAAGCCCCGCATCGGCGATAATAGCATTTGTAAGCAACGGCGAAGGCCATGTTCTTACAATTTGAAGTGCGAGGGGCAGAGGCACCAGGGCTTGGATTTCAGACAATCCGGCAGTGCTTGCGTCAGGTTGACGCCGGTATGCTGTGCGCTCTTGCCGCCGTGCTTCCTGCTGATGAAGGGGTTCAACTCTTATTGAAAACGTTAAACAGTGACCGGCACAGGGAATCTCTCATGGCTTAGACAGCATACTGCGTGTAAGGCTATGCAATCCGTGGATACCGGATCGGGGACCGTGCGGACGGCGGATGATCGGCGGCAGGCTGGCGGCAGCGGGAGCAAGTTCGGCCCGCTCGCCCGGCCTCCATGCATCCGGTTGCTCAAAGCCCAGGCGTCCCCGTCCTTAAACGGGATTCCGCCCGAACGCGCGGTGAGATTCCTATGTTCAGGTCGACTAAGGAGGATGTCATGAATTTGAAAAAATGGATGTGGACGACGATAACGGTTCAAAACGACGAACGCGGTTTGCTGTTTCGCGACGGAAGCTATATTAAGCCACTAATGCCCGGTACCTACCGGCTGTCGCCTTTTTCCAAAGAGCGGGTAACGATTCTCGGCGTAACGAAGCCGTTCGCCGTTCCGGGCAAGGATGTGCGGCTGTTTCTGCACGACAGCCTTCTGCTGGAGGAGCTGGATATCGTCCAAGTAGCCGATCATGAATATGTGCTTCATTACGAGGACGGCAATTTCGCCGGTCTGCTGACGGCGGGCACTTACGCGTTCTGGAATGTGCTGAGGAAGCATGAGTATATTCGCGTCGATACGCGTGCGCCCGAGCTGCCGGATACGATAGAAGCATCGATTTTGCCGAAGCTGTCCGCTTACTATCAAGTGTTCGAGGTCGCAAGCCACGAGACGGGCGCCTTATTTTATAACAACCGGATGATACGGGAGCTTGCGCCAGGCAAATATTATTTCTGGAAAGGGCCGGTATCCGTGCAGGTTCAGACCGTCGACCTCCGCCAGCAGCAGATGGATATGACCGGACAGGAGATAATGACCGAGGATAAAGTGACCTTGCGGCTTAATTTCGTATGCCAATACCGGATCGTAGATCCGCTGCGCGTGCTGCAGATCAAGTCGTTTCAGGAACAGCTGTACATTCAGCTGCAGCTGATTTTGCGCGAATATGTAGGCAGCTTGAAGCTGGACGATCTGCTGAAGATGAAGCAGGAGATCGCCGCTTACGTGCTGACGCGTTTGAACGGCAAGAGCGAGGAGTACGGAGTCCAGTTTATGTCCGCCGGGCTTAAGGATATTGTGCTTCCCGGTGATATTAAGGATATTTTGAACACGGTGCTTCTGGCGGAGAAGAAAGCGCAGGCGAACCTGATTACGCGCCGGGAGGAGATCGCTTCTACCCGCAGCCTGCTGAATACGGCGAAGCTGATGGACGAGAATCAGACGCTGTTTAGGCTGAAGGAGCTTGAATTTCTGGAAAAAATTTGCGACAAGATCGGGAGCATTTCGCTGACGGGGGGAGGCAACTTACTGGAGCAATTAAACTCGCTGCTGGGTGAAAAGACCCCTGGAAAAGGCGCATGAAAAACGCCGGGCGACGGTTTTTCAAAGATGTCCGGACCGCGTTAAAAAGGATCGAGAGCCGTAGACGGCCGTCTATGGCTTTTTGGCATGGAGAACAAGCTGCGGCGCATCAGGGAAGAAACGCTATTTCTTTTCACCGTTCGCCAAAAAACAAGCCGCAATTCGACTGACTTTTACATAACGTTTTTTTATGATGAAATGTAAGCGCAATCTATGCAGGGTCGGGTGATCGAATTGAATGTCAAAAAGCTGCTGCTAATGCCCTCCGGGGTATTTAGGCGATTTCTTGTATCCTATGTTTTGATTCTTCTCATTCCTTTGTGCACGGGGCTCATCTCGTACTTGACTTCGGTGAATATCATCAAAGCGAATGCGTTCGAAGCGTCGGACATGATGCTGAACCAGAGCAAGGATGTGCTCGAGCATCGGATGAAGGAAGTGGAGGCGTTCGCCAGGCAGGTTGCGTTGAACCAAAATTTGAATTACTTGCTGAGCGAGACGAGCCCGGACCCGGCGCAGCAAAACATTTACGGCATGTGGAAGGCGTGGAGGGACCTTGCGCCCTACAGCTTGACCAATAATTTCATGCTGGACTTCTACATCTATTTAAACGATTCGAAAATTATCGTCTCCGCGGACGGCGCCTACGTTCGTCCGGACGATTATTATGAGCTGCACCGGCTGGACGGCTGGACGTTCGAGCGGTGGCGCGATACGTATTTGCAAAAGGCGCAAAATCGGACCGTGCTGCCTTCGCACGCATACAGCCGCGCCGGGCGCGATATGCATGTCATTACTTATTTGCAATCGCTGACGCTTGAAAGCGCGGCGTCGACGAAAGGCACGCTGGTCGTTCATATCGACGAGAATCAGATCAACAGCCTGCTGCGCAGCATTACGGATCAATACGGCGGCTGGGCGTATATCGTCGACCGCGACGGCCGGAGCATCACATCGCTGGGGCTGGATGCTGCGCAATCGGAGCGCCCGAAGTATGCGAGCGGGCAATATATCGAGCGCGATCATCTGATCATCGCCGCCTTATCCGATTATAACGGCTGGACGTATGTCGTCGGCTTGCCGCAGCATATCGTGATGAAAAAAGCGATCTATATCGAGAAGATTACGCTGCTGCTCGTCGTCCCGACGCTGCTCTTCGGCCTGTTGATCGCCTTGTTGTTTGCGTACCGCAACAGCGCGCCGATCATCGCCCTGTTTTCGTCGATCCGCGAGCATATAGGCCAGGGCGCTTATTACGGCAAGAACGAGTACGACTCGCTGCAGGGCAATATATTCAGCCTGATTTCCCAGACGAAAGCGATGCAGGATGAGCTGCAGCAGCACTTGCCTTTGCTGAGAGAGGCCAGCTTGAAGAGGCTGGTGCGCGGGGAGTTCGCCTCGGTGCAAGAGGCGTCGGCGGCGATGACGCAGACCGGTGTCGAGCTTCAGGGCGAATTCGGTTATGTGTGCATCGTCCGCATCCAAGGCTACGAGCGGGTGGACAGCGCGGAGACGATGAAGGAGCTGCACGGGGCGCGGCTGCTGATCCGGCGCATGCTGCTGCAGCTTGGCCGCAATGAAACGGTCGTTACGGATTTGGATTCGGATAAGCTGGCCGTGCTGCTGACGTATCCGCAGGAGCCGGACGAGCGGACGGCCGGGCGGGTGGAAAGCCTGTTCGATTCGCTCGCCCGGACGTTAAAGGCCGAGTTTCGCATCTGCGCAGCCGTCTCGATCGGGGGGATGTTCCGGCGGTTGGCTGACATTAGCCGTTCCTACGACGAAGCCAGAGAGACGCTGGACTGTGCGGTATTCGCCGAAGGGGGGAGTACGAGGTGGTTCCGGCAGATGATTCCGAACGCGAATACCTACTATTATCCGATCGATCTGGAGCTGCGGCTTATGAATGCCGTCAAGGCAGGGGAAGAGAGCGAGGTCGAAAGATTGCTGGAGCAAATGTTTACGCAAAATTTCGGCGAGCGCAGCTTGTCCGCGGAGATGGCGCAGCAGCTTGTGTACGAGCTGCAGGGAACATTGTTCAAGCTGCTGGAGCAGCCGGTGCAGCGCAGCGGCCCGGAAGCGGAACAGCTGAAGGCGAAGATCGAAAGCGTCCATCATACGGCTCATATGGAGCAGCGCAAGGAGCGCTTGCAGCAGCTGTTCCTTGAGTTATGCCATCAAGTCATTCGGCGGAAAACCGACGGGGAGGAAGAGCTGCAGCATAACATCATGGAGTTTCTGCACAGTCATTACGACGACGCCGATTTGAACTTGTCCCGGATCGCCGACCGGCTCGGGGTTCCGGAGAAAACCGTCTCCCAGGTATTCAAGGAACAGACGGGGGAGAATCTTTCGGACTATTTGGAGAGCATTCGCATGAAAACGGCGGGGGATTTGCTGCTTGGCAGCGAGCTGACGATCGACGAAATCGCCGCCAAGGTCGGGTACAACTCCGCGCACGCCTTCCGCAGAGCGTTCAAGCGCGTTTCGGGAGTGTCTCCAAGCATGTATCGCAGTTCGCTGGGGTAAGGGGGCGAGCAGCGTCTCGGCTTGTCCGCTTATCTGATATCCGCCCGTAGAAGCTCTACCGATAGCGGCGGCCCGAAGGCTGCCGCGGACGACGTCGAAGTCAACAATAGCGGCCGATTGCGCGGAAAACCGCGCCCGTCAGCCCATTGCCGGCAGGAGCGGTTCGCCATGAACGGCTCCTTTCGCTTGGTCCGGCACGCCTGTTGTACCCTCAGGACGCAAGTGTACCCTGCGCCGCAGAGAAGCTGTACCCTACGGCCTCAAGTGTACCTTTACAGCCCGAAGCCGCCTGTGGTTTGCTTAGAGCAGTCAGCCGGCGCCGCCGGGAACATAAAATGAAAGCGTTTTAAGGAGGGGTGATGATTGGATGATTCGGTATTAGTCAATAAGAAGCCGGCTTCGCTCGTCAGGCGTAAAATCGTCTGGAAGCAGATCAGAAGGCACTGGCAGTTTTACCTGCTTATTCTGCTTCCCCTGCTCTATTTGATCACATTCAAGTACGTGCCGATGTTCGGAGCGCTGATCGCCTTCAAGGAGTACAACGTCATCAAAGGCATATTGGGCAGCCCTTGGGCGGGGATGAAATATTTCGAGCTGTTTTTCAAAAACCCCCAATTTTGGACGCTGATCAAAAATACGCTGGCCATCAGCTTCTACGGGCTCGCCGTAGGCTTTCCCGCGCCGATTATTCTCGCGCTTGCGCTAAACGAAATTCGCGGCGGCCTGTTCAAGCGCACCGTGCAGATGGTCACCTATGCGCCGTACTTCATTTCCACGGTCGTCATGGTATCGATGATCATTTTGCTGCTGTCCCCGAGACTTGGCGTCGTCAATCATCTCCTCGGCCTCGCGGGAATCGGCGAGATTAACTTTCTGGGCGATCCCGGCTTGTTCCGCTCGATCTTCGTCTGGTCGGACGTATGGCAGCATACGGGGTATGCGGCGGTTATTTATTTGGCGGCGCTGGCCGGGGTAGACCCGACGCTCTATGAAGCGGCCAAGGTCGACGGAGCGTCCCGATTGCAAAAAATAGGGCATGTCGATCTTCCCGGCATTCTCCCGACGGCGGTCATCCTGCTTATTCTTAACGTAGGCAACATCATGTCGCTCGGCTTCGAGAAAATCTACTTGATGCAAAATCCGCTCAACCTGATGACCTCGGAGATTATCGCGACTTATGTGTACAAGATCGGACTGCTGAACGCCAACTTCAGCTTCGCGTCGGCCGTCGGGTTGTTCAATTCGGTCGTCAATCTGCTGCTGCTCGTCACGGTTAACGCTGTCGCCAAGCGAATCAGCTCGTCCAGCTTATGGTGAAATACATGTACCCGGGGAGGTGGGGCCAAGTGAAGTCCGCCGGAACGTCCATCCGCGAGCCTATGGGGGATCGCCTGCTGTTAGTTGCCATTTACGCCTTTCTGGCCGTTTGTCTGCTCTGCGTGCTGTACCCGCTCGTCTATATCGTAAGCGCTTCCTTCAGCAGTCCGTTGGCCGTCTCGTCGGGACGAGTGTGGCTGCTGCCCGTCGAGCCTACGCTGCGCGGCTATCAGGCCGCCTTAGGCAACAGCCAAGTCGTGGTTGGCTATGCGAATTCGGCGTTCTATGCGTTGTTCGGCACGCTGATCAGCACGACGCTGACCGTTATGATGGCTTATCCGTTGTCGCGCAAATCGTTCTACGGGCGCAGCGTGCTGACCTTTCTGCTCATTTTCACGATGCTGTTCTCCGGGGGATTAATCCCGCTCTACCTGGTCGTCAAAAATCTCGGGCTGGTCGACAGCCGCTGGGCGCTGCTGCTTCCCCAGGCTATGGCGGTGTGGCAGGTTATCATTGCCCGCACCTTCTTCCAGCAGAACATTCCCGACGAGCTCGTCGAAGCGAGCGAGATGGACGGATGCAGCGACTTCCGGTTCATGCTGCAGGTCGTGCTGCCGCTGTCGAAGCCGATTGTCGCCGTTCTGGTGCTGATGTATGCGATCGGGCAGTGGAACGCCTACTTCGATGCGCTCATTTATTTGAAATCGCAAAGCTTATTCCCGCTCCAGCTGGTGCTTCGAAATATACTGATTCTCAATACATCCGGGGGCGGCAACATGGATGCCGCAGAAATGCTGCGGCGTCAGGAGCTCGCCGATCTGCTGAAGTATTCCTTGATTGTCGTCGCCAGCCTGCCGGTTCTGGTCATTTACCCGTTCGTTCAGCGCTATTTCGTCCAAGGGATGCTGATCGGCTCGGTCAAAGGCTAGACATGCCGCAATATCGTGAAGGTTTAACCGAAAAAGGAGGAGTACACGATGGATCAAGCTCACGTTACGCATTCGATCCCCGCTGCCGCCATGCGGCGCGAGGCGTCGCCCGAAACCCGCGCTCCGCACAGGCGCAGAGGCAGAAGAACGGCTCTTGCTTTAGCCGCTTTGTCAATGTCGATGTCCGGGCTGCTCGCCGCCTGCACCGGCGGGGAGAGCCCCGCCGCGCCAAACCAGAGGGACGGGGGAGCAGCCGGAGGCCCTGTGCAGCTCAGCGTCTTTTCCCCGCAGGATGCGAACACCGATCTGAAGACGAATACCTACTCCAAGCTGCTGGAGCAGAAGCTGAACATTCAGTTCAACTGGCAGGTGGTGCCCTATGACGCCGCCAAAGAGAAAAGGCAAATCGCGCTTTCCAGCGGCGATTACCCGGACGTCTTTCTGATGATTCCTTGGGTCGATCAGTTTTCGCAGACCGATATGCTTCGCTACGGCAAACAGGGCGTGCTGCTGCCGCTCAACGACCTGATCGACAAATATGCGCCGAACGTGAAGAAGATGATGCAGGATAAGCCGTATTTTAAAAGCTCGATAACCGCTCCCGACGGCAATATATACGGCCTGACACAGGTGGTGGAATGCTATCACTGTTCGTATCCGAGCAAGCTGTGGCTGAATACCAAATGGCTCAAGCAGCTCGGGCTGGAGATGCCGAAGACGACGGACGATTTCCGTAAGGTGCTCCAGGCGTTCAAGACGAAGGACCCTAACGGAAACGGCAAAGCCGACGAAATTCCGCTCAGCGGCGCCAACAACGCGAGCGGCGGGCGGCATGTGCTGCCTTTCCTGATGAACGCTTTTATTTATGATGACGATACGACGTATTTCATCATGAAGGACGGCAAGGTAGATATGGCGGCGAATAAGCCGGAATGGAAGCAAGGGCTTGCTTACGCTCGTTCGCTCGTCAAGGACGGCTTGATCGATACGGGAGCGTTTACCCAAAACAGCGATGCTTACAAGCAGCTCGGCGACAAGGCCGACGCCCAGCTCCTCGGAGCCGGCGCGGCGATGCATCCCGGCATTTTCGTCACGACGGGCACGGAGCGGGATAAGGACTACAATCCGCTGCCGCCGCTCACCGGCCCCGGAGGGGCGCATAATACGCTGTGGAGATACGGCGACGTCGCCGGGGCGACCTTCGCGATTACGAATAAGGCAAGCGAGGACAAACAGATTGCCGCGATGAAGCTGATCGATTATCTATTCTCCGAGGAAGGGACGACGCTCGGGTACTTCGGCGAGAAAGGAGTCAGCTGGAAGGATGCGGGGCCGGACGACGAAGGGCTGGGCGTGAAGGGCAAAATTACGCCGATTGCGCAGGCGCCGAATTCGCCGCCGCTGAACAACAAGTGGGGAGCGCTGGCCCAGTATTACAATACGGCGGAATACCGCGCCACCTGGACGGCGGCCAAAGATATTTACACTGCGGAAGGCTACGAGCGGCGGTTGTTCGAAGCGACGAAGCTCTATGAGGGCAACCAGCCGAAGGAAGTATACCCTTACTGGTCGGTGTGGGTGGATACGGCGGTAGCGGATGAAGCGGCGATGCTGCGGCAGAACATAACGGACTATATCGAGCAAAATATGCTTCAATTCGTTACCGGCACGAAGGATCTGGACAAAGATTGGGACGCCTACGTGAGCGGCTTCAACAACTTGAATTTGCCGCGGTATTTGCAAATTTATCAGGAAGCGTACGCTAAATCGATGAAATAGTCTTAATAAAAAGGAGGGAAGCGAAGTGGCGCAATGGCTGGAGCAATGCCATATCGCATGGGATACTCCGAGCAGACACTCGGGCGAGAGCATGCCGGTGGGCGGTCACGATATCGGTTTGAACGTATGGGTAGAAGGGGAGGAGCTGCTCTTTTATATGGACCGCAGCGGCAGCTTTGATGAAAACAACCAGATGCTGAAGCTCGGGAGAGTGCGGCTGCGGCTGCATCCGAGCCCGTTCGGAGAAGGCTGCGGCTTTCGCCAGGAGCTGAAGCTCAGAGAAGGATACGCGGAAATTACCGGCACGGCGGCGGACGGCGGGCAAACCCGCATTGAAGTGTGGGTGGACGTTCACCAGCCGGTCGTCCACGTCGAGGTATACGGGGATCAGCCGACGCTGCTGGAAGCCGTGTATGAGAACTGGCGGCTCCAGGAGCGCGAGGTGCCGAAGGACCGGCGCATGTCGGCGCTCAGCACCGTCGGTTATCCGGGGACGGTTACGACGAAGCCGGATCAGGTCGCATTTGACGGAGAGGGCGTCTTGTTCTTCCATCGGAACCGCTCGGAGGAGCTGTTCTTCGATAAGGTGGTGCGGCTGGAAGGTCTCGGAGAGGTGGAGCGGCAGCTGTGGAATCCGCAGAAAAATTTGACCTTCGGCGGCATGATGACGGGAAGCGGCTGCAAGCCCTCAGGCGTCGAGGAGGGCAGCTATATCCGGACGCCGTATCGCGGGTGGAGGCTGGAGAGCAAGCGGGCTGAGAACAATCACCGGGTGGCGGTATACTTGCATACTTCGCAGGCGGACAGCGAAGAGGAGTGGAGGCGGGGGCTGGATCGCTTGATCCGCCATGCGGAGAAGGACATAGTCCGGGCCAAGGCCGATTCCCGCGAATGGTGGAGAGCCTACTGGGAGCGCAGCTACATCCATATCCGCCCGGAGCGGCCCGACGCGGACGATCCGGTATGGCAGGCGGGGCGGAATTATCAGTTGTTCCGCTACATGCTGGGCTGCAACGCCTTCGGAACGTATCCGACCAAATTCAACGGCGGGTTGTTTACCGTCGATCCCTGCTTCGTTCTAAGCGGCGACGACAGCTGGCAGAGCGAGTCGGCGGATTTCCGCCGGTGGGGCGGCGGCAGCTTCACGGCGCAAAATCAGCGGCTCGTCTATTGGCCGATGCTGAAGAGCGGCGACGGCGATCTGATGAAGCCGCAGTTCGACTTCTATCTCCGGGCGCTGCCCAATGCGGAGCTTAGGACCAAGGTGTATTGGGGACACGAGGGCTGCTCGTTCACCGAGCAGTTGGAGAACTTCGGCCTGCCCATCGGTTGGGGATGGGGGTGGCCGGACAGCCACGACCGGATTCATTGCCGGAAGCCGTTCATGGACCCGACCGAACAAGTAGCTCCATGGATCAAATATTTGTATTTGAATCAGCTGGAGTTTTCCTTCATGATCATGAAATTCCGCGAATATTCCGGCGCGGATATTCGCGAGTACATGCCGTTGATCGAAAGCTCCATCCGGTTCTTCGACGAGCATTACCAATATATGTATTCGCTTGAAACGACCCGCAGGCTCGATGAGCAAGGTAAGCTCGTCCTGTTCCCGTCCACCGCTTGCGAGACGTATAAGCTGGCGCTGAATCCGGCGGATCTGGTTGCCGCCTTGACCGCCGCCGTAAGCGCCGTGCTGGAGCTTCCCGGGGAATGGCTCGACGGGAGCGAGCGCGGCGGTTCCCGAACCTACTACCGCGAATTGCTGCAGCGGCTCCCGGAGCTGCCGTACCGGTACATCGACGGCCGCAAGACGATTGCTCCCGCGCAGAGCTGGAACGGAATCCTGAACGTCGAGATTCCGCAGCTGTATCCCGTCTTTCCTTACGAGCTGTACGGAATCGGCAGAGAGAAGCTGCAGGTGGCTATCGACACCTGGCGGTACGGCGTCGATACGCCGGAGCAGAAAAACCATGTCAGCTGGCATCAGGATAATATTTTTTGCGCGAGAATGGGCTTGACCGAAGAAGCGGCCGCCATTACCGTGAATAAGCTCGAAGACGGTCCGCTGCGCTTCCCGGCCTTCTGGGGCCGGGCCATGACTGGCTGCCCGACCATAACTGGGGCGGCAGCGGCATGATCGGATTGCAGGACATGCTGCTGCAAACCTCGGGGGAAACGATCTATTTGCTGCCGGCTTGGCCGCGGGAGTGGGATGTCGACTTCAAGCTCCATGCCCCGGGGCAAACGGTCGTTCAAGGGCAAGTGCGCGGTGGAAAGCTCATCGGCTTGTCGGTGACGCCGGAATCGCGAAGCGGCGACGTCGTGAATATGTGGGAGACGGAGGGCGGTGCGGACGCCGCGGGTTAGAACTTAACATCACATAGGGATCGAACCGGCAATCGCCGCGTTTCTTGCTTGAACAGCAGGAGGCGCGGCGATATTTGCTTTGCCGGACGTTTTACACTTCGGGCGGAAATAAGGTACAATGGGCTTCGTATTGTACAAACGTACACAGTAACCTGCATAAGATCGGGAGGCATCGCAATTGTGAACGGGAACATTCCGAATATTTTGGTCTACCATACGAGCGAAGCGGACAAATATGCCGATTTTCTTAGAGAACGCGGCGTCGCTTCCGTGCAAACCGCATCGACGCCGGAGGAGGCGATGGAGCGGCTGCCGGGCACCGACTGCATCATGGCATGGCGCTTTCCGACGGAGCTTCTGTCGAGGCCGGAGGCCGCTGCCGTGCGCTGGATACAGTCGATTGGAGCGGGCATCGAGGATCTCATGTCCGATCCCGCGATACCGCGCCATATCGCGATCACGAGGATTGTCGATCAATTCGGCGGCTTGATCGCGGAATACGTATTCGCCTATTTGCTTCTGATCGGCAAAGAGCTGCCGCGCATGATGAAGGCGCAGTCCGAGCGCCGGTGGTCGCCTTTTCGCGTCGATGCCCTGCAGGGCAAAGTGATCGGCGTCGCGGGGCTCGGCTCCATCGGCTCGGAAATCGTGCGCAAAGCACGCGCCTTCGACATGACCGTCTACGGGCTGAGTTTTAGCGGCGCACGGTCATCTCTTGTGGACCGGCATTTTGACGGGGCGCAGTGGTTGGCTTTCGTTAAGGAACTCGATTATTTGGTGCTTACGCTGCCGTTGACGGAGCAGACGAGACATGCGGTCGATCGCCGCATTTTGCATGCCATGAAGCCGGAGGCAAGTCTGGTCAACGTCGGTCGCGGGCCGCTCGTCTCCGAGCCGGATCTTATAGAAGCGATGACGGAAGGACGGCTTCGCGCCGCCGTGCTGGATGTGTTTGACCGGGAACCGCTCGCCCCGGACCATTCGTTCTGGGGATTGCCTAACGTCTATGTCACTCCGCATTTGTCGGGCCAAAGCAAGTTTGACGCAGTCGGGCAATTTTTTATGGACAACTTGCGGCTATTTGCGGCCGGCGAGCCGCTTCGGGGAATCGTAAACCGGGAGCGGGGCTATTGAGCTAGAGTCTGAGGGAGACAGAAGCGCCGACAGGCCGATGATCGGGTGATCCGGCCGCGGCTTGTCCGCCGCTGGCAGCGCAGGGAACGGGCTGAGGCTTCGCCTTCGTACCAAAGCAAAGTTTGCCGACAGGTTTGTTTATCGATTTCCGGGCAATGCCAGTTCAAGTTTACATAATTATAATTATGTAAAATTGAATCCCCCCTGGAAGTGTGGTGAAAAAAGAGCGGAGGGGCCATTTGAATCCGGAGAAGCGTCAGCGTTCGCCTAAGAAAAACGGATTGGAGGATCAAATGGGCGCCGCCGCAGACTTTTTTTCCATCACGTTTCTCGGTAAACGGGGAGGACAGCGTCCGGAATATCCTCAGTGAGCTTGGGGCAGCCTCCGCCTCTAGTTAATTAGCCCTAGTAGAACGCTGGAGGTCCTATGCTGTCAAATAAGATCAAAACGATGCGAAAATGAGAAAATATACACTTTAGATGGAAGGTTGTTCCTGCTATAGTATACATAATGCGACATCGAATCCAATGAATGAGGTACATGGATGAAACGAACATTTCTCAAGGCAGCCATAATAACCATTTTGGCGATGAATTGGATCGGTACGGTTCCGGCGCAAGCCCAGCCGAATCTTGCCGGCAGCGCAAAAGTGGCTGCAACTACGCTAAATGTCCGCAGTCAGCCCGATGCCGGCTCCAAGGTCGTCGGAACCTTATCGAACAATACGGTCGTCGCCATATCCGATGAAGCCTACGGCTGGATCAAAGTGAAATCCGGCAATATGAGCGGATGGGTAGCAGGTCAATATTTAATTAAGCAGACGGGAAGCACGGCGGCCAATTCAAGCGGTAAATCCGGCTCCGTCACAACGGCCTCGGGCAGCTCCGGCAACGCCAATGTCCTTGTCGACTCCCTGTATATGCGCAAAGGTCCGGGTACGGAGCATACGGCGCTGGGCGTCTTGTCTCAGGGCGACAAGCTGCAGGTGATGGAACGCAATCAGGATTGGGTTAAGGTGAAGGCCGCGAACGGCCTGAACGGCTGGGTATTCGGCAAATACATAGGAAGTCAGCCCGCCAAGACGGCGGCGCAGCAGCTGGGGTCTTCTTCGAAAGGGCTGCAGGGCAAAGTCATCGTTATCGACCCCGGACACGGGGGCAACGATAACGGCGTGATCGGCAAGAAATATGCGTCCAGCGAAAAAACGCTGAACCTCAAGACGTCGCTTTACTTGGCGGACAAGCTGAGGTCGGCGGGGGCGCAAGCGATTTTAACGCGCACGAGCGACAAGGAGAAGCCTGAACTAAGCAAACGGGTCGTCATTAGCGAATCCAAGCATGCCGACGCTTTTATAAGCATTCATTATAATTCTTCTCCGAAACCGGTCAGCGGAACGTTAACCTTCTACTACTCGAAAACAAAGGATATGCCGCTGGCGAGAAAGATCGAGTCTCGGCTGGATCAGTCGCTGGAATTAAAAAGCAACGGCATCTCCTTCGGCGATTATCATGTGCTTAGGGAAAACGCCCGGCCGTCGGCGCTCGTCGAGCTCGGGTTTCTATCGAACGCCAAGGATGAGGGCATCGTCCGCACCTCGGCCTATCAGCAAAAAGCCGCGGAGGCCATCGTGAGCGGGCTGAAGGATTATTTTAACAGCATGTAAAATACGAAGCAAACAAATAAGCCGCGCCTTGGGGATTCCCTAAGACTGCGGCTTATTGCGTTATACTGGCGCGGCCGCCGTTACTTGTTCAATGCAGCCGACTGCGAGAATTGAAATTCGTTGGACTTGGCAATGACCTTATCTCTGGAGTCCTTCACGATCACTTGGACTTTGGCGGGAAGCTGCTTCTGCTTATCGGGCTTCAGCAGGGCGATAACCTCTCCGGTGTTCACCCACTCCGTTTCCGCAGGCTGCCCGTTAATTTGCACGATGCTGTTGTAAGGGAGATAATGGCCCGAAATTTTGAGCGCCGTTCCTTCCTCCGCCGACTCCTTCTGAACTCCGTCAATGGACATCGGGCCCAGGCCGAGCACATAATGCTCGTCTTTGATCTCGTTCTTCATTTCCCCGTAGCCGTATTGTTCCCCGAAAATAATGTCATACTGCAGTTTCTCGTATGTTTTCAGCGCTTCCTTGTCGATATGCATCTGATCGTATAAATTTTCCGGCGGCAGCACGGGCATACTTTTATAAAGCTGAGCCAAATAATCCGTATAATAAGTGCCGGGTCTTTGCGCCAATTGAAGCAAATAAGGAGTCATGAACGAAGGGCTCATATGAATATTGTCCTTATGCTCGGGCAAGTAATTATTCCAAATCAGGACGGGCACGCGATACATTTTGTCCAAAAATTGCGGATCGTTTTCCTGTAAATAACCGCTGTCCTTATAAGCCTTGTAGTTGTCGCCGAGACTCGGCAGATGATCGCCGAAAAACAGCAAAATCGTCGGCTCTTTAGTCGTTTCGTAGTGCGTCACCAGAAGCTTCAGCATATCGTCGGCCCCGACCAAGCCTTGAGCGTACGTTTCGAGCAGCCCTTGCGATTCGCCGCTGACGCCGGATACCTGGATCGTATTCTCTTTGAACTTGCCCGGATAGTAGTGATAATGATTTTGCATCGTATTGGCAAAAACAAAATCGGGGCCGTTCGTCGATTCGCTGGCGTCGATAATTTGCTTCGCCACCTCCCGGTCGGCCAAGTACGGTCCGTCGTATTCAGGCTTGAAAAATTCCTGGGAGATGAATTTCGAGAAACCGAAGTTCTCGTAAACTTTCTTACTATTATAAAACCAGCTGTGAAACGGGTTGATCGCCGTCGAATGATACCCCTGCCTTGTTAAAATGCTGGCTATCGAATCGATCGGCTTATTGACGTATTGATTGTACGGGATGGAGCCCTGCGGCAGAAAGCGCATGGAATTGCCCGTCAGCACTTCGAACTCGACATTGGCGGTTCCGCCTCCGAATTGCGGAGACAGGAAGGTGCCGCTCGTATATTTCTTTACCAGCTCGTGATAGAACGGGAGCGGGTCGCGGCTAAACGTAATGCCCTTAATTTGCGTTGCGTCCCAGAACGATTCGCTCAGCACGATGATGACGTTCGGCTTGACGGCGCCAGGCGCCGGCACCTCGGGTACCGTAGAAGCGGCGGCGGAGCGGATCGCCTCCTTATTATACCCGTCAGGCTGACTCATGAATAAAAACTTCAAATTCATCATCGTCGTCAGCAGAAAGCCGTTCGTCTTGACGTTTTCGGTCTGGTCCCAAGCGATGTTTTGGATATGAACCCAGTTTTTCATCGATGCCGTGCTGTCGGAATAAATGTTGGAAAGCAGAAACAGCGCGATGATTCCGACGCCGAGCCGGTGCTTCCAATTCAGCCGGACCGCGATGCGCGGCAGCTTGTAGAGAAGCAGCAGGCTGATGACAATGAAAGCGATAATTCCGGAAATGACGGTGAAGTTCAGCAGACCCGTCACATATTGCGCCATATCCTTCGTTTCGCTGGTGAGCAGCAGGTCCCAAGGCAGGAACGGAACGCCCAGAATATCCAGTTTGACCCCGCTAATGAGACCGAAGATCAGACAGACCGCCGAGACGAGCCAGAACGATAGCCGTATCCGTCCGGTCACGGCCGCAAGCAGAAACATAAAGCCGAGAACAAGCAATGTGTTCAATAAGAGCTCGGGCATCGCATGAAACGTCCATTTGAACGTATCTCCCCATTGCCCACGGCTCAGCAGCTCTACCAAAAATACAATCCAGATGGACCACAAGAGCAGCGGCAGCCGCCGCAGCGCTCTCCATCCGTGATTTTGAATTGCCAGCTGCAATTCCCCCATGAGATCACCACATCTTAATATGAATTTAGTGTAAAGCTGTCAAACGCCTATCATAGTATAGCATACCTATGAAGCCCGGTGAATAAGCAGCGAATTAGGCAAACGCTGGTCGTATGCGGAAGCCGGTAGAGAAGGGCCGGGCCGCGTTATCGGTTGAGTCCGCAGGACAGGTGTGGTACTATTTAATGGAAAGAAATATAGCAAACTTAAACACTAGGGGTGCGTTAAGCTGAGAGAGGCGGGAGCCTCAACCCTTACACCTGATCTAGGTAATGCTAGCGAAGGGAAGTGGACGATGCCCGGGACTTCATACATGCGCAGGCAGACCGCTTCGACAGGAAGCGGTTTTTTGTTTTATCCGGATAGGGTTCGCGGCTTCCTTCCCGAGAGCGGCGGGGGGACGTTGCTCTGGTGTTCAAAAACGAAAGGAGACAAATACGGATGAGCGAACCGTTGGAATCGTTATTAAAGCAGGTGGAAGCAAGGGCGGAGGAGCTGGTCGGGCTGGCTTCGCGATTGATCCGCTTCCAAACCCCGGCGCCGCCGGCAAGAAATACGGCGGAGGCTCAGAGCTTTATCGCATCGTTTCTCGAAGAAAAGGGCTTCGCCATTGACCGCTGGGACGTCTATCCGGGCGATCCCAATGTGGTAGGCGTTCTGCGGGGGCAAGATCCGGCACGGTACAAAAGCTTGATTATTAACGGTCATGTCGACGTTGCGGAGGTTAGCCAAGGCGAGGCTTGGGATACCGATCCGTTCGATCCGTTCGTGAAGGACGGATCGCTGGTCGGGCGCGGTGCGGCGGATATGAAGGGCGGTTTGGCCGGCGCGCTGTTCGCCGTCCAACTGCTGCACGAGGCAGGAATCCGGCTCCCGGGAGACGTGCTGTTCCAATCCGTCATCGGGGAGGAAGTAGGGGAGGCGGGAACGCTCCAGTGCTGCAAGCGCGGGTACAGCGCGGATTTCGCCGTTGTGGTCGATACGAGCGACCTGCATATTCAAGGTCAGGGCGGCGTCATCACGGGCTGGGTAACGGTGAAAAGCAAGGAAACCTATCACGATGCGACCCGCAGAAATATGATCCATGCCGGAGGCGGCCTTCACGGGGCGAGCGCCATTGAGAAGATGATGAAGATTATTCAGGGCTTGCAGGAGCTGGAGCGGCATTGGGCGGTGACCAAAAGCTATCCCGGATTTGCGCCGGGGACGAATACGATCAATCCGGCGGTGATCGAGGGAGGCAGACACGCCGCGTTCATCGCCGACGAATGCCGGCTTTGGATTACGGTGCATTTTTACCCCAATGAAACATACGAAGGGGTGGCGCGCGAGATTGAGGACTGGCTGGGCCGGGTTTCCCAGGCCGATCCGTGGCTTAAGGACAACCCTCCGCAATTTCGCTGGGGCGGCGCTTCCATGATCGAGGACCGCGGCGAGATATTCCCTTCGCTGCAGGTCGACCCGCAGCATGAGGCCGTCCGCCTGCTCGGCGGCGCCCATGAGAGCGTACTTCTGGAACCGGCTATCGTGGACGTATCCCCGACGGTTACCGACGGCGGCTGGTTCTCCGACGCCGGCATTCCGGCCGCGATCTACGGTCCCGGCAATTTGCGCAACGCCCACTCCGTCAATGAGCGGGTTTCCGTGGAGCAATTGGTACGGTTTACTCAGGTGATGCTGAAGTTTATATACGAATGGAGCCATACGCTCAAATAAGGAGGAACGAACGATGACATTTTCCGAATATTTAATGGAGAAGCTGCAGCCTGTCTGGCGCAAAAATCACTCTCATCCGTTTGTCCGGGAGATGGGCAGCGGAGAGCTGGAGCTTGCGAAATTCCGGTTTTACATGATTCAGGACTATTTGTATTTGATCGATTATGCCAAGCTGTTCGCTCTGGGCGCCGTCAAGGCGGGGGATTTGAAAACGATGGGCGAGTTCGCGGGACTGCTGCACTCGACGATGAACGAAGAGATGTCGCTGCATCGCGCCTATGCCGCCCGGTTCGGCATATCCGAAAATGAGCTGGAGCAAGCCGAGCCGTCGCCGGTTACGCTCGCTTACACGCACTATATGCTGCATGCCGCCCAGAACGGCTCGCTGGCCGAACTGGTTGCCGCTCTGCTGCCGTGCATGTGGAGCTACTGGGAAATCGGCAAGGAATTAGCGCGGATTCCCGGGGCCGCGGATCATGAATATTACGGAGAGTGGATTCGGATGTACAGCTCGGAGGAGTTCGGTTCGCTCGCCAAGTGGTGCATCGGGCTCTTGGATCAGCTGGCCGAAGGGAAACCGCAGCGGGAGCTCGACCGGCTTGAAGAGATTTTCCTGCATACGACGCAATTCGAGTATTTGTTCTGGGACATGGCTTACCGCGAGGAGCTGTGGCCCGAATAAGCCGCTTGTCCGGCAAGGAAGCGAGAAGCGAGTAATCGGAACGACAATGCATGACCGTTTCATCTGCAGGACCGCGCCTTCGTCGGCATGGCGATGAAAACGCGCGACCCCGCCCTCGTATGGGCAGCGGTCGAATATATTCGACAAGACATGATGTTCGCTGAGATCGCGAAACAGCTGGGCCCGGATAAAGTCGAGGCGCTGTGGAGAAGCAGGCCGGACTCGTATCATGTCGTCACAGGAAGAAGATTTACATAGGAGAGATCGGTATGAATCCAATGACGAAGCCCGAACATCTAAGAATAGAGCCACTGGCGGCTTCGGGCCGGGCGGAAGAAGAAAGCTTCCTTCAGGGCGTGAAGGACTGCATTCCGACGCTGCTCGGCTATTTGAGCATCGGGCTGGCCGCCGGAGTGGTGGAGAAGACCGCCGGGCTCAGCATTGCCGAGATTGCGCTGATGAGCATATTGGTCTATGCCGGGGCCGCCCAATTCATCGCATCCGGCATGATTGCCGCAGGCACATCCAGCACGGCTATCATCGTTACGATATTTCTGGTGAACCTTCGCCATCTGCTGCTCAGTGCGGCTTTATCGCCGTACTTCCGGCATCTGTCCCCGGCGAAAAACATGCTGCTGGGCACTCTTTTGACCGACGAGACCTTCGGCGTGGCGATCAGCCGGGCGGCGGCCAAGCATCGGCTCAGCGAGAAATGGATGCACGGCTTGAACGTGACGGCGTACTTGAACTGGATCGCCGCCAATATCGCCGGCGCCTTCTTCGGGCAGTGGATCACGAACCCCGAGCAATTCGGGCTCGACTTCGCTCTTCCGGCCATGTTCATCGGACTGCTGGTGCTGTCCGTCGCCGCCCGCAAACGGTTCGCGCTCGATACGTTCGTTGCGGCCGCGGCCGTCCTCGTCGCCATAGCCGTGAGCTGCTATATTTCGGACAGTCTCGGCATTATTATTGCTGCCGTGATTGCATCGACGATAGGTATGGTGTTGGATAAATGGAAATAAAATGGTATATTTTGATCGTTATTATAGGGTCGGCCGTTGTGACGTTCCTCCCGCGGGTCATCCCGCTGATGGTGCTCAGCCGTCTGCAGTTGCCCGAATGGGGGATGCGCTGGCTCAAATACGTTCCTATTTCCGTTATGGCCGCGCTTGTCGGCCAGGAATTGCTGATGAAGGAAGGGGATTTAATTCCATGGACCCGCAATATCGAATTGCTGGCGGCGCTGCCGACTTTCCTCGTCGCCGTGTTCACCCGCAGCTTGCTAGGGACCGTTGTGACGGGCATCGCGGCGATGTTCGTTTTGCGGTGGCTGTTCTGACCGTTTAGGCGGTCGCCAGGCTCCGTTTTTAGCCTGAATTTTTTGAAACCGATCGTTTGGGCGGCCGTATAGTTTGAAGAATCCTTTTTTTATTTAAAACCATACATTAATAGGAGTGATTTTTCTTACATGGACCCCGAGCCCGAACGAAATACGTTTAGAAGTTTGATCCGAAAAGGAAATATGTCGTCCGCGACCGCGGCGGCAGGCAACACCTTTATCGCCCTTATTAAAGGGGCGGCGGCTGTCATGACAGGCAATGGCGCGATGTTCGCTTCGACGATGCACTCGGTAGCGGACGCCGTCAATCAAATGTTCGTCTTCGCCGGAAGCGTGCTTGCAGAGAAAAAGCCGACGAAGCGATTCCCGGCCGGTTTCGGCCGCGTCATCAATTTGTTCTGTATGGTCGCTGTAATCGTCGTCACGATTATGGCGTACGAGACGATCAAGGAAGGAATTCATCTGATCCAGCATCCTATCCATTCATCCGGCTTCTGGCTCAATATAATCGTATTGGCGGTTTCTATTCTTATAGACGGCTTCGTGCTTGTCAAAGCGATGAAAGAAGTCGTCCGCGAATCCCGCAGCGATGCGAAAGGGTTGGCAGTCGTATCCGCCGCGTTCCGCAATGTGAAGCGGGCGGCGCCTCCGACACGTCTTGTCTTCTATGAAGATCTGGTGGCAACCATAGGCGGTTTGCTTGCTCTTCTCGCCGTTATCGTCACCTCGCTTAGCAGCTTTGCCGTCTTGGACGGCGTCGTCACGGTTGCGATCGGCTGCTTGATGGTGCTAATCGCCTTTCGCGTAGGCTATGACAATATGGCGGGTCTGATCGGCGTAGCTGCTCCTCTCGAAGTAGAGGAGAGGGTCGCGGGTATCATATTAGCCGAAAGCTTCGTGACCGACATCTACCAGCTGAGGGTGCTTCAGGAAGGACGCTATTATCACGTGGAAGGCTTGATCGAGCTGCAGCGCGGCTTAACGCTGGCCGATGCGGACGATATCAAATTTAAAGTGAGAGACCAACTGCTTCAGGACCCGGATATTACCGATGTCACTTTGGGAATACTGGAAGACAACGGGGTAAGAAACTGGGTTCCGGCCGAAAGCAGCTAATATAATAAGGCATGGCCAAAAAAAAACGTTTCAGGCTTATCGCTTGAAACGGTTTTTCGTTGTTGCCGCTGCTTGCTGCCGCCGCCGATGTGTGAAAAAGCAAGAAGCTAGCGCTCGTTCAGCTGAACTTCAAACGTCGTCGTCCCGTTCGGAACGCTTTTTGCGGAAATTTTGCCTTGATGCTGCACGACAATGGATTTCGCAATGGCAAGCCCTAAGCCATAGCCGCCGTTTTGCCGCGAGCGCGAAGGATCGGCCCGGTAGAAACGGTCGAAAATTTTATCCAGATGCTCCGCCGGTATGCCCGGTCCTGTATTGCTTACCGTCAATCGTACATGGTTTTGATGCTTTTTCAACGCAAGAACGATAGAGCCCTTAGGATTGGAATATTTAATGGCGTTGTCCAGCAGGATCATCGCCACTTGTTTCATCTGTTCGCTGCTGCCGGTGACGGTTAGCTCAGGCTCAATGTCGTAATCCAGCGCAAGATCCTTCTCGAATATGACGGCCTCCATGGTCAGAATGACACTCTCTACGGCTTCGCTCAGATCGAAGGGGACGTAAAGCATCCGCGGCTTGGCGTCATCCATTTCGGTGAGATAGAGCAAATCCCTCGTCAAAGTCTTCATGCGCTCCGTCTCCGCCTTAATATGATGCAGCCATTTGGCCTGCCCGTTGACGGTGTCCTCGCCATTGGCCAGTAGAACGTCGGCATTAGTATTAATGACGGCCAGAGGCGTCCTCAGCTCGTGAGAAGCGTCGGCGATAAAACGCTTTTGCTTCTCAAAGGCTTCTTTGACCGGCTCGATAGACCGGTCGGCGAAATAGCGGCTGGTCAAATAAATGATCCCCAGCATGAAAAGCGCGACGGCGGAGAAGGTGTACACGAGATTGGTTAGAATCGTTTGCCGGTCGGTGACGTCCATATATACGATGAAATACCCCGATTGATTATTGATGACACTGTAGGCCCAGCGGGTTCCGTTGAGGGTGAACTGGCTGATTTTTTCGGGATGCTCGGCAGCCTTCTTCACCGCGGCGGCATAAAAGTCGCTGCTCATATCGAACCGCGAGTTCGTTTCGGTTATACTCCATTGCTTGTCGGTTTGCAGCGAGAAGGAGACGGAACGCATATGATCCTCCCCCGGCATATCCCCGCCCCTCGGTCCTGCGGGTCCGCCTTTTTTGCCTATGGGTCCGTCCTTTTTATTCGACGCATCCGCCGTGTGCTGAAGATCCATCATAATATCTTTGCGCACGTTTTGATACGTAATCGTATAGATGATGGTGAAAGCGCCGAGCATGATGATCGAAATGATGACCATATTCATCAAAAGAAGCCGGTTGCGCAGTTTGTCGAACATCAGGAGGATACCTCCAGTACGTAGCCGACGCCCCGAATCGTGCTGATCTTGACCGAGGAATGCAGGAAAGCCAGCTTCTTTCTTAGAAACGAAATGTACACTTCTACGTTATTGTGCTCGGCGTCCGAGTCAAATCCCCACAGCTTCTCGATCATTTGCTCCTTGGAAGTTACCGATTGCTTTCTCGTCATCAAGAGCTCGAGCAATTCGCTTTCTTTCAGAATCAGCTTCAGTTCCTTGCCTTTGCACGTAAGCTTCAGCGTTGAGGTATTCAGCTCAAGATCTTCGAATCGCAGCCCGTCCTCGGGCACGATCTCTCCCTTGCGTCTGAGCGCCGCCCTAATGCGCGCCAGAAGCTCATCGGTAGAGAAGGGCTTGGCTACATAATCGTCTGCGCCGTAGTCGAGCCCCGCGATTCGGTCCGGAATCTCCCCTTTGGCCGTAAGCAGAATGACCGGCGTGTGGATGCCTTGCGCGCGAATCGTCTTCAAGATCGTCATTCCGTCCATGCCGGGAAGCATGATATCCAGCAGAAGCAGGTCATAGATGCCGCTCAGCGCGTTATCCAATCCCTCCTGGCCGTCATGAACGGCGTCGACGGAATAGTGCTGCTTCTTCAAAATTTGCGAGAGCGCCTCCGCCAAATTGATCTCGTCCTCCACAATTAATATTCTCATGGCTGCAACTCCCTTCGCGTCTTTATATTTCTATTATGGCAGGAGAACCTTTAATCAACCTTAAGCCGCTCCCGGTTCGGTTCGTCTGCTTCGGTTATAACATAAAACCCCATGCGGTTTCCAAAAAATTTTCGGCTCGTGAAGGAATTTAAGATTCGTTAAAGGTTCGCCTCCTAAGATACAGACATGCGAAATACGAGACAGTCGCTAACAGAGAAAGGAGCGTTGAACGATGGCGATCGAAGTGTTCAACCGATACGAGAACAAATACTTGATGGATACCGAAGCGTTTCACCGGCTCTACAGCAGCCTGATGGAATATATGGAGCCGGATGCGTACAACAAGGACGACAAGTTTTATTCCATCAGCAATCTGTACTACGATACCGAGTACCACAGCTTGGTGCGCAACAGTCTCTCGAAGCCGAAGTACAGAGAGAAGCTGCGGATCAGAGCTTACGGCGTCCCCGCTCCGGATGCCAAAGTCTATCTGGAGCTGAAGAAAAAGGTGTTCGGTCTTGTCAACAAGCGGCGCACCGCGATCCGGCTTCAGGAAGCATACGAATTTGTCCGGACCGGGCAGCCACCGGCATACCGGGAAGGAATGAACCGGCAAGTGATCCGGGAGATCGGATACTTCCTGTCAAGATACGAGCTGCAGCCGATGACGTATTTGGCGTACGACCGGATCGCGATGTTTTGCAAGGGGAACCGGGATTTGAGGATCACGTTCGACACGAACATCCGGACGAGGCGTTACGATTTGTCGCTGGAGTGCGGCGATTACGGCGAGCAGCTGCTGGAGCGCGGCCAGTGGCTGATGGAAGTGAAGGCGGAGAAGACGATTCCGGTTTGGTTGTCCAAGCTGCTGTCGGCTCATCAGATGTATCGAACGAGCTTCTCCAAGTATGGCAACGAGTATAAAAAATCGATCCGTTACGCGGAACCAGTAAAGGAGCAGGTGTTTCTATGATCGAGTCTATCTTCAATTCAAGCGCAACCGTCTCGCAATTAACGATGTCCCAGGCGTTGCTTACCTTCGCGGTCGCTATCCTTCTCGGCGGTATGATCAGCTGGACCTATATGAAGACGCAAACCTCGCCTTCGCCGAGCTTCACGCTCACGATGACGATTTTACCGGTAATTGTCGCCGTTATTATTTTGCTGATCGGCAGCAATATTGCGCGCGCCTTCAGTCTTGCCGGCGCCTTCTCGATCATCCGGTTCCGCAGCGCCCCCGGCGATTCGAAGGATATCTCATACGTCCTGTTCTCGATGGCGTCGGGCCTTGCCTGCGGCGTCGGGGCTTACGGCTACGCAGCGCTGTTCACCGTGCTCTTGTGCGCATTGATGTTTATTCTAAGAGCCGTCAAGTTCGGCGTCAGCAAGGAGTCTATGAAGACGCTGAAGGTCACTATCCCGGAGAGTCTCGGTTACGAGGAAGCGTTCGACGACATTTTTCGGAAGTTTAACATCGATTACGAATTGAAAAAAGTACGGACCACCGAGCTCGGCAGCCTGTACGAAGTCATTTATGCCGTGAAGCTCGGCCCGAATACGGATCAGAAGGAACTGCTCGACGCCGTCCGTACGCGGAACGGCAATCTCGATATTACGCTGACTATGAATCCTGCTTTGCAGGAATAACCCAAAGAGGAGCTGATTGCTTATGAAACGTTACAGTAAAACCAAAAGGATCGCCGCCGCATTGCTGGCTCTTATCCTTGTCGCAGGATGCAGCGCAAATACACCCGATATAGCCGCCACAACCGCCGCTTCGTCTTCCGCCTCCGCCGCGGTTCAGTCCGGCGGCTCCGCTTCGGCGGCCGCCGTACAGCTGGCGGATGCGAGCGCTTCGGAGTCGGCGGGCTTCGACGAAGACGACGCGCTGACAAGCTGGAGCGAGGACAGCTCGACCGCGATTGCGTTGAACGGCTCCGGCGCAAACGTAGAAGGGGCGGGAGCTAAGGCCGAAGGGAATGTCGTAACCATTACGGAGGCCGGCACTTATGTAGCGAAGGGCGCGCTCGACGGCCAGATTGTCGTTAATGCGCCGAAGGATGCGGTCGTGCACCTGGTGCTGAACGGAGCCCAGATTCATAACAATGACGGCCCGGCCGTTCATGTGAAAGCGGCGGATAAAACGATCGTCACATTGCCGGAAGGCACGGACAATACGTTAACGGACGGCGCGGTTTACGCGGATACGTCGGACGACGCGCCGACGGCGGCGCTGTATAGCAAAGGCGATCTGACAATCAACGGCGGCGGCAAGCTGTCCGTTCAAGGCAATGCCAACGACGGCATCACCAGCAAGGACGATTTGAAAATTATGGGCGGCACGATCAGCGTGAAAGCCGCGGACGACGGCCTGATCGGCCGCGATCTGTTCGCCGTACAAGACGGCTCGATCACGATTGAAGCGGGCGGTGACGGCGTAAAGACGACGAATGATACCGGTGAGGACAAAGGGAAAGTCGCCATTGCCGGAGGGACGTTGAACATTACTTCCGCGAACGACGGCATTCAGTCGGCGGCTTCCCTGATTATCGACGGTGGAATGTTCCATATCGTCTCAGGCGGCGGCAGCGCAGCCTCCATCAAGACGCATCAGGATCAAAACCAAGGTCCGCGAGGCTTCAACAGGCAAGCGGCGGAGCAGAGCCAGAGCGCGGCCGCGGCGCAGACGCAGCAGAACGATAGCGATTCCTCCAGCGCCAAAGCGTTAAAGGCTGCAGGCGATATGGCGATCTCGGGCGGAGAGTTCGAGATCGATGCGGCGGACGACGCCATTCACAGCAATGCCAATATCGCTATCCTCGGAGGGACGTACAGGCTGGCATCCGGAGACGATGGAATCCACGCCGACACCTCCATCTCCATCTCGGACGGGACGATCGATATCAGCAAGAGCTACGAGGGGATTGAAAGTATGAATATCGCGATTTCGGGAGGCACGATTCATCTTGTCGCCAGCGACGACGGCTTGAACGGCGGCGGCGGCAGCAGCGGCAGCGACGCGTCCAAAGGAGGGGCCGGCTCCGCGAACGGTATGCTGACGATCAGCGGCGGCTATGTGTATGTCGATGCGGAAGGCGACGGGCTCGACTCCAACGGCTCGATAGCGATGTCCGGCGGCACCGTCATTGTGAACGGCCCGACACGCGACGGCAACGGAGCATTGGATTACGACGGCACCTTCGATCTGTCGGGCGGCACACTCATCGCCGCCGGAAGCTCGGGCATGGCCCAAGCGCCGTCCGAGACTTCGCCGCAGCGCTCCTTCCTGATGACCTTCCCGAGTACTTTGGAAGGCGGCACACTGGTGACGATCACGGACGGATCGGGGGCGGAGGTCGCAGCATTCGCGCCGGCGAAAGCTTTCAGCAGCATCGTCGTATCCGGGGCGAATTTGAAAGCCGGAGAAGAGTATACTATCTCCACCGGCGGCGCGTCCTCCGGCACGGTGCAAGACGGCATGTACCAGGGAGGAACGGTTAGCGGAAGCGCCAAGGTCGTCACCTTCAAGCTGGGCGACACAGTTACTTATGTCAACGAATCGGGTGTTACTACCGCGAATACCGGCATGGGTCCCGGCGGAGGTCGAGGGCCGGGAGGCGCAGGCGGCCAAGGACGCCCGGCGGGAGGCGGCAGAGAGGCTGGACAGCCTGGACAGCCTGCCAAATGATTGGAATTCTTAAAATATAGAGCGCCTGCGCTCGCAAGGAGAAATGGGCTATGAGAAAATATCGCCAGCTTCATTTATGGATCGGATTGCTTACCTCTGTACTTATTTTGATCGAAGCCGTAACCGGCTTGCTTCTGTCGGAACCGGCGCTTATGGGGCAGGGACAATCGTCCCGCACGGAAATGAGAGTGCCTGCGCAAAACTCCGGCGCCGCGGCAGCATCCCTCCCAAGCGGCGTCTCCGCCGACGCTGCGGGTGCGGTTCAGGTTCAAGGAGGAGACAATATGAAAGGGGCCGCGTCCAGCGGCGGCGGACAGCAAGGGAAGCCCGCGGGCGGTTTCGGGCAGCAGGGAAATTCATTCGTCGGATTCATTCACGGTCTGCATGAAGGACGAGTCGGATCTGTCAATGTCAAATGGCTTGCCGACGTTACGGCCGTCGGATTAATTATATTAACCGTCACCGGCATTTCGCTGTCGCTTCAGACGTTAAGAGCGCAAAGAAGAAGCAGGATTAAAAGAGCGGCTGAAAGCCTCCATCGATAAAATGTCATATTGACCAAATACGATATATCGTTATAAAATAGCGATATATCGTATTATTTTTTTCATACACTAAGAGGAGGTCTTCCTATGTTAATTCAAACCAGAACGATCGTTGTGCAAAAAGGTAGCGCAGATTTGGTCGTTGAACGCTTTACCAAAGAAAGTCCGATGGATGCTATGGAGGGATTGATCGACAAAACCGTCATGGTCAACCGTAAAAAGCAGGACGAGACGGAAGAAGTCGTCGTAATGATTCGCTGGAGATCGGTAGAGGACTGGAAAAATTGGGAGAAGAGCGACGTTCATATTCAAGGGCACCGGCAAAACCACGGCAAACCGAAGCCGGAGTACGTGATCAGCACCACCGTGAATATGTACGAAGTGAAGGCGGTAAAAGAAGGCTCGGGCAAGTAAGTCTCCGCCCCTCTGCATACTTCGGCTGCCGTAACGGCTGCCGGCGGGCGTTACGCAAAATAACGCACTTGAAGGAATAATCCGTCATAAGGGAGGAAGAGCGATGCGCAAGGATAAGGATAGAGATATTGCGGCAGACCCGGTGCTCAGTAACGAGATCGTTCTCGGCTTGGTGCAGAAACACGTTCCGGAGGCCCGGGAAGTCAGACAGGTTGATGAAACGGGAAATCGAGCCCGCACTTATATGATCGATGAGGACATTGTGCTAAAAACGCAGCGCCCGTCCAAAATACGTCCTCAAACCAGCTTACATAAAGAGGTCTTCTTTCTTCTTCAGCTGCAGGCGGATGAACGGATACGGGTTCCCCGGGTACTGGGCTACGGAACGGAGGACGGCGTCGAATACACCGTTATGACGCGAATGCCGGGGGTCGCGGCGCGCTGGCTTGATCTCCAAGGCGAGGAACGGAGCCGGGTGATGCGCGATTTGGGACAAATGCTGCGGTATATTCATCAGCTGGACCAAGCACCGTTTAAAGAAAGCCCGTTCTTTCAGGGAAGTCTTCGCGAAACCGATATCAAGAGCTCGATTGAGCAGCAGCTCGCCGCCGCGGTGGAGCGTTTGGGGGACAGACCGCCCGGCTGGACGCTGACGATCACGGTGGAGCAAGCGGCCGGTCAAATTCTCGATTCTCTCCCGTCCCATGCGGAGACGGTTGCGCTTCACGCCAATCCGGGACCGTCGCATACGTTTGTTTATCCGGAAAGTAAAGCGTTCTCCGGATTGATCGATTTTGGCGACGCCTACATCAGCCATCCCGCATTTGATTTGGTATCGTGGGGTTCGAGCGAAGATCAACGGCATATTTTTGAAGGGTATACTTTGGAAGTGCCTGCAAGCGGCGAGTTCCGGGCCGTGTGGCGAGCTGCGGCAATGCTTCGCCTGCTGCGGTCGGCCGGTCGGAATGGAGCGGCGGCATTTCATGAAGACTTGACGCATTGGCTGAGCCAACGTTAAGGGGTTCATTCATCCGGCTTGGACAACAAAGGGGTTTCTGCAAGTCCTAAGAAGACTTGACAGATACCCCTTCTTCTCCGTGATAAAACCCCGGCATCGAAGCTTTGCGGCGGAAGACGGCCGCTCTAAGCTTTACTCCTGCAGTCCGGCGGCGACCGGAGCGGAGGAGTAAAGCTCCTTGACTTGCCTCCATTCCTTGAGCTGCTTCTCCAGCGTGTCGATCAGCGTGTGCACATCGCCCAATAGCCGCTCCTGCGCCTCCGGAGGAAGCTGTGTCCAATCCGCAGGAAGCGGGGTGTTGGCCGGCAAGGCGGTCAGCAAGGACCGCAGCTTGCTTTCGAGAGGAGACGGAGAAGCCGAAGCTATCTCGGACGATCTGATCGAAGCGGCGGTTGCAGTCGCTGCAGCCGCCGGGGGCGTTGCCGGCAGCTCGGAGTTCTGTGCCTCTTCCGTTTTCTCCTTCTTGGCCGCGGCAGCTTTCGGCTGAGACGGCTTGGTCCGCTCGGCTTTATTCTGCTCGAAGACCGACCACGTTTCGATCAGCTCCGGTCCCGATTTATACAGCAGCTTATCCTTCGTGCTGGAGGAGATGCTCTTGTCCTTGAAAAGGCGGGCGATTTTCTTGACGTCGCTGACGGGAAGCTCGTCGCGGGCGATAATTTTGGCGAGCGGATCGCGATGCTCCAGCGGCAAATCCTTGATCGGCAGCAGCTGCTCCTCGGTTAGAGCATCCTTGCGGATTTCCGTACCGCCTACGATCATTTTTTTCACGGCATTGCCGAATTTGAGCAGTTCGCATTTATTCTTGATATAAGACTCGGGTTTGCCGAGCTTGCTGGACAAATATTTGACAGAGCTACTGAATTTCGGGTCGTTCATCAGCTTGTGGAACGCCTCGGCTTCTTCAATCGGAGAGAAGCCTTCCCGCGTCAAATTTTCCGCAATTTGCTCCAAATAAATATCCAGCTCGTTGGTAACGGCGGATACGATACACGGGATGGAGGCGCGGCCCAGAGCTTTGCAGGCTTTGTAGCGGCGATTGCCGTAAATGATTTTGTACCGCCCGCCGTCGAGCGCCCTGACTTTTATCGGGGACAGCAGACCCAGCTCCTCGATGCTATTCATTAATTCCTGCAGCGATTCTTCGGCAAACTGATATCTGGGCTGTTCCTTATCTTCATCGATCAAATCCGTTGCAATATTAATAATTTCCATATGTATTCTCCTATCCTTGATTCTTGGCTCCACGCTTCCGGCGGAGGAAGTATAAGTTTATTATATAACACGATCGCATCGGTGGAAATGATTGCTTCCCGCAAGGGCCCGCAGCAGAAAATAAAAATGACCGTATATTTGCCTCCATAAAGAAGAAAAGCTATGATATAAAGAGGTCATAGTTGCTATCTTACGACATTTAACATTATCGGAGGTCATCGGTGAACAGGACGAAAGATTTAACGAAGGATTCCATGGATATGTTGGCATCAACTAGCAGAACGTTTTATATTCCGATCAGCCGCTTGGTTTCCGGTTTGAAGGAGGCCGTCGCTTCGGCTTATTTATGTATGCGGGCGATCGATGAAATAGAAGACCATCCGGAGCTGGCGTCCGATCTTAAGGTGAAGCTGCTGCTCGGCGTCGGCCGCATCCTGCGGGAGACTGAACGCGAAGCGCAATTGCAAGCGCTTTTTGCTCCGTACGGGGACACGCTGCCTGAGGTTACGCTGCGGTTGAACGATTGGGTTGCGATCTGCCCCAAATCGATTGCGGACACCGTTCTGCAAAGTACGGCCGTCATGTCCGAAGGCATGGCCGAATGGGTCGAGAAACGATGGGCGATCCGGACGGAAGAGGATTTGGACCGCTATACGTATTGCGTGGCGGGAGCGGTAGGGGAATTGCTTTCCGATCTGTGGATGTGGTACGACGGAACGCAAACCGATCGCGTCAAAGCCGTAGCGTTTGGCCGCGGGCTTCAAGCCGTCAATATTTTAAGCAATCGGATGGACGATTCCACAAGGGGAGTCAGCTTCTTCCCGGAGCATTGGGGCATGGAAGAGATGATTCAATATACGCGCAAAAATTTGCAGTTGGCCGACGAATATATCGCCGACCTGAAGCGCGGCCCCGTGCTGAACTTCTGCAGCATTCCGCTGGCGCTGGCGCACGGCACGCTGAAGGCGATCACCGCCGGCAAAAGCAAGCTGAACCGGGCGGCCGTTCTGGAAATCGTAAGCCGGGTGGTAACCGGCAAAATCACGCTGTAACGCTAAAGCGAAGCGCCCTTCCTGAAAAGACGTACCGATCCGGCAAGATGCCGATGACGGAAGTCTCGCGGGAGGGCGCTGTTTTGTCGTCTTCCGTTATGGAAGCCGAATGAAAAATCCGGTTCAAATCGGACGGACGATATGATAGACTTCACCTTATCGAATGATTAAATGGGGTGAATCCATGTACCATGTGCTGGTAGCGGAAGACGAAGTTTGGATTCGGAACGCGATTGTGGAGATGATCGAGCGTTTCGATCTCGGCTTTAAGGTGGTAGCTCAAGCGAGCGACGGTATGGAGGCTTGGAACTTGATTAACCAGTGTTGGCCTAACGTTGTCATTACGGACATCGTGATGCCGCAACTGGACGGGCTGTCGCTGCTGCAAAAATGCGACGAATATCATATATCCATGGTTCCGATCGTGATCAGCGGCTATGAAAATTTCAAATATGCCCAGCAAGCGATGCGATACGGCGCGACGGAATATTTACTGAAGCCGGTGCCGGCCGAGGACTTGAAACGGGCGTTGACGCGTTCCGTGGAACGGCTGCAGCAGTTTCATTCCAACCATGAGCCGCTGCATAAAATTCAGCATTTTATTGAAACGATGGAAATGATGAACCATCAGCAGCTGGTGAAGGATGCGGTGCAGCTCATCTTATATATCGGAAAAATGAAAGCGGATACAAGAGTGAAGTCGGGGCTGTACCGCATTTTTGCCAACAAATTGAACGATCAGCTCGACAGCGTCATCCGTAATTACCGGAAATTGCCGCTGGACAACGATAAGGACGCAGAGGCGATCCAAAGCTACTTTGTAAAGCTGCTGGAAGAGTGGTCGCGCCATCAGCACCGGGATGAGCAGAAAAACCGCGCGCTGCTGAAAAAAGTCAACGAATACGTGCAGAAAAATTATCATAAGGACATTACGCTATCGCAAATTGCCGACTATACCGATCTGAGTATTTCCAGATTTTGTGTGCTGTTTAAAATGAACAGCGGCGATTCCTTCATCAATTATGTAAATATGTTCCGCATCGAGAAGGCCAAGCATTTACTGCTGGATACGGATCTTAAAGTATACGAAGTCGCGGATATGGTCGGCTTCTCGTCGCTGCCGTATTTCAACCGCCTCTTCAAAAGCGTCGCGAATCAAACGCCGAACGAATACAGAAGGAGCTTAGGGCTATGAAGCTTCCACGGCTGCAGGTCAATTCCATCAAGCACAGAATGATTATTTTATTTTTGGCGCTAAGCTTATTGTCTATCGGATTAATTACCTTATTTTCCCATTATTACTACAGCAAGGCGGTCAAGGAAGATTTCAAGCTGATTACGACCGAAGCGACGAACCGGTTGAACCATCATATGGAGTTTTATTTTAAACAAATGAAAAATTCGACGAATACGCTGATCAACACCGCTTTGACTCAGCAATGGCTCAGGCAGGAATACGTCCCCGGGCCGGAGGACATCAATGAAATTGAAATGGAGATGAAGACGTACGTCTCCTTCAACTTCCCGGAAATCGTCAACATGTATTTGGTGTCCAACGACAAACGGGTTCTTCCTTTGTTTAACAATAAAAGCCGTAACCAGACGTATGCCAACGAGTCATGGTATTCGGCCGTGCCGTTGACCGCGGTCACCGTGCTGCCTACGCAGCGGCTGGACGGTACCGGGCCTCTCGTATTAAGCATGGTCATTCCCATCTACAGTACGATCAATCTAGAGATAATAGGCAACCTGGTCGTTCAGTTCTCGCTGTCGGAGATTGAAGCGACCTTCGCCAAGTCGAAGCTCGGCAAGACGGGCTTCTTCTTTATCCTCTCCGGCGATAACACGTTCGTCTATCATCCGAACAAAGAGTGGATCGGCAAGCGGATCACGGATACGCCCCTTAAGGAGCTGGATTGGGAGGGGGCCGCAGAGAAAAATATGTACGATGTGAACGGCACCGCGTATCTGGTCTCTTACGGCGTATCAAGCGATACGGGCTGGAAGATCGTTTCGATCGTGCCGTATGCGGAGATGGCCCACAGCCTGCAATCGGCCGTTCAATCGACGCTGATTACGTTCGTCGTCATCTCGCTTCTCATTATGATCGTCATTCCTCTGCTGCTGCGCCAATTTATTCATCCGATCAAGCAGCTCAAGTCGCTGATGGAGGCGGTGGCGATGGGGAACTTGAGCGTCAGAGCGCATAAAGTGTCGACCATTAACGAATTTCAAATCTTGAATTACAGCTTCAATAAAATGGTCAAGCAGCTGATCATCTTAATGGATGAAGTATCGTATTACAAGGTCAAGGAAGTGGAGCTGCAATTGAAGCAGAGCGAAGCGACGATACGCGCGCTGCAAAACCAGATTAATCCGCATTTGCTCTACAACACGCTGGATATTATTAAAAGCATCGCTTTTCTGGAGGACGTCCCTCTGATCGAGAAAATCACCCAAAATTTGGCCGACGTCTACCGCTATGCGTCGAAATGGTCTTACGACGAAGTAACGCTGGAGGAAGAACTAAGCTCGTTGACCAAATATTTGGACATCATTCATATCCGTTATCCGAAGAAATTCGAGAGCGGCGTCCGCGTCAACGAAAAGCTGCTGAGCTGCCCGATCATCAAGCTGAGCATTCAACCCGTCGTCGAAAATGCGGTCAAATACGCGGTCGAACCGAAGGGAGGCGAAGCGGCGATCATCGTAACGGCGTATAAGGAGCGGCAAGATTTAATTATCGAGATTGCCGACAACGGCCCCGGCATATCGGACGAGAAGCTGGCAAGTCTGGAAGAGCAATTCGCCAGCCAATCGTCGAATGAAGAAACGCTGATGAGCGGGACGATCGGCCTGGCCAACGTACATGCGCGCTTATCGCTGAAATACGGGCAAGGCTACGGCGTCTTCGTGCATAGTTTCCCCGGACGCGGCAGCGTCATCAGCATCCGCATTCCGTATCGCGGCCCGTAAAAAAATCCGATTATAAATAACTCAAGTTTCGCACCTTGAAAAACACGCTTAGATACTGCTGCTACTGAAAATCTTTTGAAAAATTAGCAAGCTTGACAGAAAAACACCCTTCATGTTTGGTAAAATGGAAATTGTCCAGATAACCATTCCAAACCGAAGGGTGCGTAACCTTATGTTACACCACAACTCCCAGTCTGAAAAGGGTGAAGAACGTTTTTCTGCCCTGTTTTCCACTTTGAAAGTAGGACACTTTCTCCGTCAAGCTGGCATTCGTAAATCGTTTGGCTTTCCGGCTTTTACTGTCTTCCAGCTTATCTTTACGTTAATTTTCCAGCAACGAAGTTGGTCCCGTTTACTCCAAAGCAACCGTTCTTCACTGCCGGGTAAAGATGTTGTCTATCGTTTTTTGAATCATCCCGGTTTTGCTTGGAGACGGTTCTTTCATAGCTTTAGCCTGAAAATCATTGAACACTTTGAATCCCTTACTTCCTCTTCACGAGTTCGTGCGTTCATCGTTGACGACTCCGTCCTGAAGCGGAATCGTTGTAAAAAGGCTGAACTGTTGGCACGGGTTCATGACCACACGACAGGTCGTTTCGTACGCGGGTACAACATGCTGACTCTCGGCTGGTCGGATGGTTTTAGTTTTGCTCCCATCGATTTTGTCATGCTCAGTTCAGCTAAAATAGCCAACCGTTTCTGCGAAATGAAGGAATCGTTGTCCAAACGTACGCAAGGCTACAAGCGGCGTCTTGAGGCGTTTTCTCGCAAGCCCGATGCGGTCGTAGCTATGCTGGACCGTGCGATTCAGGCTGGCTTTGCAGCCGATTTCGTCTTGATGGATAGCTGGTTCACCCAAGCTCCCTTGCTACGCAGCTTGATGGCTAAAGGCTTGCACGTCATTGGGATGATCAAAGACATGAAGCAGCGCTACCGATTAGACGACAAGCGAATGACTCTGAAAGAACTCTATGTGAAGCTTTCACGATCCTCCAAAACGGAGATCTTGGGATCGGTTCTTACCCGAACCGATTGTGGGTTGCCTATCAAGTTAGTTTTCGTCCAAAACCGGAATTGCCGTAGAGAATGGCTCGCTATTTTGAGCACAGATATCGAACTCGCAGATGCCGAAATTGTCCGTATTTATGGCATCCGCTGGAGCATTGAAACCTTCTTCAAGTTCACCAAATCTTATTTGAAGCTGGGAACCGAGTTCCAGGGTCGCTCTTTTGACATGTTGATCAGCCACACCACCCTTGTTTTCACTCGTTACCTGGTGATGGAATGGGAGCGACGCGAGCATCAGGATCAACGTTCTTTGGGCGGGTTGTTTTTTCTGTTTTCGGATGAAGTCCGTGATCTGGATTTGAAAGCCGCGTTACAACAAATCGTCAGCTTTTTCATTGAGCTTACTCAAACGAAGACCAAACAGGGGAAGTCGGCCATTTTAAGTCAAGTCCAGCAATGGATTTCAGGTTTACCCAGCTACATCAAGGCTTTAATGCCAAATTTGAGCTGCGAAACTTGAGTAAATAAAAAGATTGTGTAAGGAAAAAAAGTCCGGCTGGCTGTATTGTTAGTGGTGAAAGAAGACAAAGGGGGATTAGCCATGAAGACATGGACGCCATTATTGCTTGCCGGGGCGCTTGCGGCGGGAGCGGCCGGCTGCTCGCAAGGAAACAGCGCATCCGGCGATGCGCCGAGCGGAAGCAAAGAACCGCTGACGATCAATATGATGACGACGAGCTACGCCGGGGGCGGCTGGCCGGAAGATCATCCGATTATTAAGGAAATCGACAAGAAGCTGAATATTAATTTGAAGGTGCAGTGGGTTCCTTCAGACACCTACTCCCAGAAGCTGAACGTGATGGCGGCTTCCAACGATTTTCCCGACGTATTCTACGTTCCGGAGGCGGAGTTCAACAAGTGGCGGGATAAGGGCGTCTTTATGGACGTGAAGCCTGAGCTCGGCAACTATGCGAATTTGACGAAGTACATTCCGGCCGACGCGATGGCTAAGATGAATCCGAAAGACAAATATTACGGGTTTCCTTATTATGTAACCGATACGCGGGATACATTAGCGATTCGCAAAGACTGGCTCGATAAGCTGGGGCTGAAGATGCCGACGACGACGGATGAATTTTACGAGGTGGCCAAGGCGTTCGCAACGAAAGATCCGGACGGCAACGGCCAGGCGGATACGCCGGGATTCTCGTTCGGCATCGTCAATAACAAGTTCTCGCAAATCGAACCGATTATGGGCGCCTTCGGGCTGGGCAATGATTGGGCCGAGATCAACGGCCAACTGGTGCCGATGCAGGTGCAGACGGAGGAATTGAAGCAGTTCGCCGCTTTCATGCAAAAAGCTTACGCCGAAGGCGTCATGGACAAGGATTTTCCGGCCAATAAGCTGAAGGACAGCGTAGCCAAGCTGGAAGCGGGCAAAACGGGCATCGCGATGATCGTAACCAACGAATTTTTTAACGGGACGCTGCCGACGCTGAAGAAGCTGACCCCGAGCGCCGAGCTCGTGCAGCTGCTTCCTCCCAAAGGCCCGTCGGGAAAGCAGACGAGTCAGACGCTGCAGATGACCAATAAGATCGTCATCAACGCCAAAATCGACGCGGCCAAAAAGCAGCGTATTTTGCAAATGCTGGACTATATGCTGTCCGACGAGGGCTACGATCTGATCAAGAACGGGATCGAAGGCGTGCATTATACGAAGAGCGGCGACGGCAAGTTCCAGAAGCTGGAGGCGTTCGATAAAGACCGTCCGCAGCTGTTGTCCACTTGGTTTTTCCGCAGATTTGATCCGGGCATTCAAATTCGCAAGTGGGACGATCAGGAAGTCGCGCAAAAAATTAAAACGATTATCGACGCCAACGAGAAGTTCCGCTGGACCAATCCCGCCGAAGGGTTCTTTAGCGAAACGATGACCAAAAAAGGTGCGAATCTGCAGCAAAAGTGGATGGAAACGATGACCAAGGTCATTGTCGGCCAAGCTCCGCTTGCGGCGATCGACGATGCGGCGGCCGCCTGGAAGCGGGATGGCGGCGACGAGATTATTAAGGAAATCAACGCGCAATACCAGACGCTGAAATAACCGGTTGCGCGATGCTACAGGGCAGGCGGCGTGCCAAGCCCGCCGGCCCTTATGAACGAGGGAGTGATCGACATGCAGAAGGCCGTCAAACAGGGAATCCCTTTATATATTATGATTTTGCCCGACCTGCTCTATTTTCTTCTGTTTCGTTATGCGCCGATGGGGGGCATCATTCTGGCTTTTAAAGACTTTGATCCTTTCGAAGGCATATGGGCGAGCCCATGGGTTGGTTTCAAGCATTTCCAGGTTTTGTTTAGCGAGCCCGACTTTTGGCGGCTGCTTACCAATACGCTGATGTTAAGCGCTCTCAATTTATTTCTGTATTTTCCCGTGCCGATTGTTATTGCCGTGTTATTGAACGAAGCCCGGATCAAATGGTTTGCCAAAACCGTTCAGACGGTCGTCTACATCCCGCATTTCGTATCATGGGTAGTCGTCGTCGGCATTACGGTCGTGCTGTTCGCTTCGCAAGACGGCGGCGTCAACAAGCTGCTCGCCGAATACGGATGGTCCCGCATCGATCTGCTGACCGATCCGGGCTACTTCAGAGCTCTGTATGTGCTGCAAAGCATTTGGAAGGAGACGGGCTGGGGAACGATCATCTTCCTGGCGGCGCTGGCTTCGATAGACCCTACCTTATATGAAGCGGCCGTTATGGACGGGGCGGGAAGATGGAGACAGATGTGGCATATTACGCTGCCCGCGCTCAGGACGATTGCCGTGCTGCTGTTCATTCTCAGACTCGGACAGGTGATGGATTCCGGCTTCGAGCATATTTACTTGCTGCAAAATTCGCTGAACCTGGCCGTATCGGACGTATTCGACACGTATGTGTACCGCCAGGGCGTTCTTCAAGGGGAATACAGCTTCACTACGGCGATCGGGCTGTTCAAATCGATTGTCGGGTTAATCTTCGTACTTGCGGCCAACAAGCTGGCCAAACGATTCGGCGAGGAGGGCGTCTACTGACATGAATAAACTAGTGGCCGGAAAACGCGACATATTGTTCAATCTGCTCATCTACGGGCTGCTTGCCTTTTCGCTGCTCGTTGTCCTTTTACCGTTTCTTTACGTGCTGTTCAGCTCGTTTTCCACGAAGGCGGAATATTTATCGCGAGGATTTTATTTGTTCCCCCGGGAATGGACGTTCAACTCGTATGGGTATTTGACCAATAATAAAGGCTTCTTATCGTCCTATGCAAATACGCTGTACATTACGGCCGTCGGCACCGCGATCAATGTTTTCGTCACTTGCTTAATGGCCTACGGCTTGTCCAAAAGCTGGCTGAGAGGAAGAAGCTGGCTCAACTTTATGGTGCTGTTCACGATGATTTTTAACGGAGGGATGATTCCTACGTATCTCGTATTGAAGGAGCTTTCGCTGATCAACACCTACTGGGCGCTGTTTCTGAGCGGGGCGGTCGCTCCGTTCGTGCTCATCATCATGAGAAGCTTCTTCTCCACCATCCCGGCGGAGCTGGAAGAGTCGGCGCGCATCGACGGATGCAGCGAATGGCGGCTGTTATTCAGCATCGTCATCCCGCTGTCGCTTCCATCGATCGTCACGGTGACGCTGCTCTACGGGGTCGCCCATTGGAACGCTTATTTCCAGGCGATCTTATACTTGAACGATTCCGCCAAATGGCCGGTGCAGGTGTTTTTGCGCCAGCTGCTGCTGGAAACCGACTCTTCGATGGAGCTGAATATCGGCGACTACGAGTATGGACCTCCCGTCCGCATGGCCGCCGTGATCGCAACGGCGCTGCCGCTGCTGCTATGCTACCCGTTTCTGCAGAAATATTTTAACAAAGGCATGTTCGTCGGTTCGGTCAAAGGATAAAGCTTGGGGAGAAAGGGGCGCATTAGCGATGAAAGCGATCGTTATATTAATGGATACGTTAAACCGGCAATTGCTTGAGATGTATGACCCGGCGAGTTGGGTACGGACGCCGAACTTGTCGAGACTGGCGGAGAAATGCGCGGTCTTCGACCAGCATTGGTCCGGCTCTCTGCCGTGCATGCCGGCGCGTAGGGATATGTTCACAGGGCGGCTCGGGTTTCTGGAACGCGGCTGGGGCGGTCTGGAGCCGTTCGATGTGACGCTGCCGCAGGTACTGAAGCGCCATCGCATATTTTCCCATATAGTGACCGATCACTACCATTATTTTAAAACGGGCGGGGAAAATTACTGCCAAGCCTTCAGCAGCTGGGATTTGCACCGGGGGCAGGAGAGCGATCCCTGGGTTTCCCGGGTTCGCGATCCGGCATCCCTGCAAGAGCCGCACTATGGCAGAGTGGAGCCGCAATACGAGAAAAACCGCGCCGCCTTTCGGCGCGAGGAGGATTATCCGGGGCCGAGAACGATGAGCGCGGCATGTTGCTGGCTGGAAGATAATAAAGAGGCGGAGTCGTTCTTCCTGATGGTGGAAGCCTTCGATCCGCACGAGCCGTTCGATTGCCCGCAGCATTATTTGGCGATGTACGGCGACGACTATACGGGTCCAAGGATGGAGTGGCCCAAGTATTCCAGAGTAAGCGAGCCGCCGGAAGCGATAGAGCATCTGCGGAAGCGTTATGCGGCCAATCTGACGATGATCGATCATTGGCTCGGGAAACTGCTCGACACGATGGATCATAACGGCCTGTGGGACGATACGCTGCTGATTATGACGACGGATCACGGCTTTCTGTTAGGCGAACATGACTGGACGGGCAAAAATATCATGCATGTGTACAACGAAATCGCCCATCTGCCGCTGATGGTTCACGTGCCGGGAACGGCTGTCGCCGGCACGCGGATTTCGGCGATAACGCAAAACATCGATATAATGCCGACGATCCTCGATTATTTCGGCATCGATATTCCGCCGTCGACAAGAGGGAAGTCCTGGCTGCCGCTGCTTGACGGCACCGCGCAGAAGCTGCGCGATTGCGCACTCTACGGCATGTTCGGCATGACGGTGAATATAACGGACGGCGCCTACACCTATCTGCGCGCTCCCGTCCGCGAGGATAACGTCCCGTGCTATGCGTATACGGCCATGCCGACGACGTTCGGTTCGTTTCTCGGCGCTTCCGTCCCTGAGCAGATCGAGACCGGCAGATTTCTGTCTTACACGGCGTTTCCGGTTTACCGGATTCCCGTCAGCCAAGCGGGCGTTCCCTTCAAGATGGCGCAGCACGGGCAGCGCTCTCTGCTCTATTCTATGGAAGCCGATTACCGTCAAGCCGCGCCCGTCGAGGACGAAGGGCTGATCCGCTCGTATACGGAGCTGCTGATTCGCGCCATGGAGCTCGAACAAGCTCCCGAAGAGCAGTATGAGCGACTCGGATTGAAGCCGGGGAACCGGTAAAAAACGATGAATACGGAGGATGAACGATGAGAATGTTATTTCTGGATTTGGATTCCACCAGCCCCGACCATTTGGGATGTTACGGTTATCATCGCAATACGTCGCCTAACATTGACAAAATTGCGGCCGAGGGTATCCGCTTTACGAATTATTACACTTCCGACGCGCCCTGCGCCCCGTCGAGAACGGCGCTGATGACCGGACAGTTCGGCATCCGCAACGGCCTGGTCGGCCACGGCGGCACCGCCGGCGACATGAAGCTGGAAGGGGAGAAGCGCGAGCTGATGGGCAGGCTGACGCGAGGCGGCGCCCTGCCTTCGTATTTGAATTTGGCGGGCAATCTGAACACGGTGCTGATCAGCCCGTTCGCCCAGCGCCATTCGACCTTTCACTTCTATGCGGGCTTTAACGAAATTATCAATACCGGCAAATACGGCAATGAATCCGCCGAGCATGTAACGCCTGTGGCGCTGGACTGGATCGAGCGCAACGCGAAGAAGGACGACTGGTTCCTCTATATCAACTATTGGGACCCGCATACGCCTTACCGCGTGCCGATGGAGTACGGCAATCCGTTCGAGCACGACCCGCTGCCGGAATGGCTGACCGAAGAGGTGCTGGAAAGCCATAAGCAGATGGTCGGCTCGCACTGCGTGCATGAGCTAAATATCGATTTCGTCAATAAAACGTACGATAACCGGACGCATCCGAACTTCCCGCGCCATCCCGGCGACATTCGGGATATGGACGGGCTCCGGAGAATGATCGACGGCTACGACTGCGGAATCCGCTATATGGACGAGCATCTCGGACGATTGTTCGCCTCGTTGGAGCGGCAGGGCGTGATGGACGAGCTGATCATTATTATTTCGGCGGATCACGGCGAAAATATGGGGCAGCTCGGCATCTACGGCGAGCATGCGACCGCCGATCAAGGCACTTGCCGCCTGCCGATGATTATCCGCTGGCCGGGAATGAAGCAGGGCGTCGTCAACGACGATCTCCATCTGCATCTGGATTTGCTGCCGACGCTGGCCGAGATGATCGGCGGACCGTTGCTGCCGGACTGGGACGGCGTGAGCTATGCGCCGGTTCTCAAGGAAGGAGCGAGCTGCGGGCGCGATTACGCCGTCGTATCGCAATGCGCTCACGTCGCCCAGCGAAGCGTCCGCTTCGGCGACTGGTTGTATATCCGCACGTACCATGACGGGTTCCATTTGTTTGACGAGGAGATGCTCTATAACCTGGTCTCCGATCCCAAGGAGCGGCGTAACGTCGCCGCCGACAACCGCGCCGTCTGCATGGAGGCCGTCTATTATTTGAATCAATGGCATGACGAGATGATGCGCCGTTCCGGCGACGACCGCGACCCGCTCTGGACCGTCATGAAGGAGGGAGGCCCGTTCCATGCGAGGGGCTACCTGAAGGAATACGCCAAGCGGCTGAAAGACACAGGCAGAGGAGAAGCCGCCGATGAGCTGATCCGCCGCCATCCGCGCGAATTTCCGCAGCAAGCTCATCCGGCCGCCGTCATGCTTCAGCAGTGGCTGTCGAAGAACATGCAAGGATAAGCCGGCGTCTCGCATTTCGCCGCTTCTCGAAGAAGAAGGACGGAGCGATACGCACCGTGAATGAGAACAGGCCGCCTGCGGGCGGCCTGTCTGTCGTATCCGAGGCGGACTACGCCATCGTTTCCAGCATTTTCAGCGATACCTGGTACTGCAAAGCCTCCTCGTGCAGATAGCGGCGGAATTCATCGATGACATACTCGGCCATTCGCGCCGCCTCCACCGGATTGCTCCCGGCGATATGCGGCGTCAGAATGACGTTATCGAGCTGCAGCAGCTCGCTGTCCTCGGGGACCGGCTCGGGATAAGTCACATCGAGAACCGCCGTTCTCGTAGGTACGGCGCGCAGCGCTTCAATCAAGTCCCGCTCCACGAACTGTCGGCCCCGGCCGGTATTAATGAGAGTCGCGTAAGGAAGCATCCGGCTGAAATGCTCCTTGTTCACCAAGCCCACCGTTGCCGGGAGGTTGGCCAAATGGTTCGAAATGGTGTGGCATTGCGAGAAAAGCTCGATCAGACCGGCTTTCTTTACCTGCATTTGTTCGGCGGCCGCATCGGGCAAATAGGGGTCGAACACATAGATGTCCAGCTGATACGGCTTCAGCAGCTCAATGACCTTTTTGCCGATCATGCCGGCTCCGAGAATGCCGACCTTGGCGTTATAATTGCCGGGGAACGCCCTTGCGTGCCGTGCGGCCGCTTGGCGCCGCTCCTTGCACAGCAGCGCGCTCTGGTAGAAGCCTTTGTTCGCCAGCACAATCTGAGCTGCGGTGTATTCCGCCACCGGAACCGCGTTGGCCGCCCAGGCGCTCACCACGATGACGTCGTTGTACAAGAACGGCTTGGCGAAGTTCTGGACGCTGCCTGCAGCATAAAAAAGCGCTCTCAAATTAGGGAGAAAGCGCTTAATTTCCTCTTCGGTCAGCGCAGGCATTCCCCAAGTGGAGAAGAGAATCTCGGCGGTCTGAAGGAAGGGGGCGTGCTGCTGCAGACGGTCTTTGTTCACAATTTCCGGATACACATCGGCAAGCGTTTCCAATTCCTGACGAAGTTGAGGCTGATACACATTGCGGATCCGCTCAGGATCTCCCAAAAATACGGCTCGTTTTTTCATATAACCCACCACCCCGGCGATTGTTAGGTTCACAGAGCATCGGTCTTAGCTGCCTTATTGCCTTCATTATACGATACTTTGCCGCCTGCGGGTGTAAAAAAGATGCGATCGGGGCAACGCTCCGTCTGCTATCCGGTATTTACAAGCTAAACGGCCCCCGCATTCGCTTTTCCCGGATCACCGATCCGTAACCGGCCGCCGCTTGCCTCCGACTTCATCTTGTTACGGGTTCACCGTTCAAGAAATCGGAGGCAGCAGCGATCGGAGGACGTTTCCCGTTTCCGTATGTGCAATCGTCTCATTTCGCTACGCGTTGCTTTTAAAGGAGCAGTAAATGCGGGCGTCCGGCGTTATGCGGCCAAACGGATTCAGGAGGAGCTCATTTCCTGCGAAGAATCGCTGCCTTCCTGCCCGCCCCCGGATTGAGGTTGGGATTGGCTGGCCGATTGCTCGGCTTGCTTCACCAAATCCTGAGCCTCCTGAAGCTGCTGCTGGGCATCTTGCAGCTGATTGGCGGCAGCGGTCGTTTGAACCTGCTGAGCGATTTGCTTGGTTTCCTCCGCCGTTTTTTGCGCTTCTTGAGCCGCTTGTTGAACTTGCTGCAGCAGATCCCCCTGATTACCGCCTTGATTGCCGCTTTGATTACCGTTTTGATTTCCGTTTTGGTTTTGTTGTGCCAAAGGTGAAACCTCCCTGGGTAATAAGTAAATTCCTTCCTCAGTATGCCCCAAACCAAATCGATTCATGAACTGAAAATGATTGGACTTCCTGCGCCCGTTTCCTGATATACTAATTACGAGGACTGAAATTTATAGGGAGAGAAGGCTGCCGATGAAGTTTCAAGATTATGTCTATGAACGCCCCGACATGGAGCAATTCCGTCGCGAGTTCACCTCGCTGCTGGACCGGTTTGCTTCCGCAGCTACGCTGGAGGAGCAGGACGCGGCGATGGAAGCGATCAATGCGGCCCGAACGAAGGTTTCTTCGATGCTCGCCATCGCCCGCATCCGTTACTCGATCAATACCGCGGATGCAGGCTACAAAGCGGAGCAGGATTATATCGACGAGCAATCGCCCGTCTATCAAGGGCTTATTACAGATTATTACAAGGCGCTGGCCGGATCGCCGTTCCGTAAGGAACTGGAAGACAAGTGGGGGAGGCAGCTATTCGCTGCGGCGGAGCTGTCCGTCAAAACCTTTTCGCCGGAAATCGTCGGCGATCTTAAGGAAGAAAACAAAAAAACAAGCGAATACATAAAGCTCGTAGCTTCTGCCAAAATCGAATTTGACGGGCAGGAGAGGACGTTATCCCAGCTCGCCCCCTATATGCAGTCGACCGACCGTCAGACCCGCAAGCGGGCGACGGATGCGCGTTACTCCTTTTTCGAAGCGAACGAGCATACGATCGACGCCATCTACGATCATCTCGTCCATCTGCGGACGCGCATCGCCCGCAAGCTCGGCTACCGCAGCTTCGTCGAGCTCGCTTACGACCGGATGGACCGGACCGATTACGGCCCGCGTCAAGTCGCCGAATTCCGCAAGCAGGTAATCGAGCATATCGTCCCGGCGGCCTCGGAGCTGAGCGAGCGGCGGCGCGTTCGTCTCGGTCTGGACTCGCTGAAATATTACGACGGTTTGTCGTATTTGACCGGCAATCCGAAGCCGAAGGGCGGGCCGGAATGGATCGTCGGCAAAGCGAAGACGATGTATACGGAGATGTCCCCCGAGACGGATGAATTTTTCCGTTTTATGCTGGATAACGGCCTGATGGATCTGGAGAGTAAGCCGGGCAAGCGCGTAGGCGGGTACTGCTCTTATATTTCTGCTTATAAAGCTCCGTTCATCTTCTCCAATTTCAACGGCACTTCGCATGATGTCGACGTACTGACCCACGAGGCGGGGCATGCGTTCCAAGCTTATATGAGCCGGGGGTTTGCGGTACCGGAATACATTCATCCGACGCTAGACGCCTGTGAAATTCATTCGATGAGCATGGAGTTTTTCGCTTGGCCCTGGATCGATTCCTTCTTCGAGGAAGATACGGATAAATATAAGTTTTCGCATCTTAGCGGAGCGATAACATTTATCCCGTACGGCGTGGCCGTCGACGAATTCCAGCACCGGATTTATGAAGAGCCCGATATGACTCCGTCCGAACGCAAGCAGGTATGGCGCGAGATCGAGCGCAAATATATACCGACCCGCATTTACGACGACATGCCGTTCCTGGAACGGGGCGGCTTCTGGCATCAGCAGCAGCATATTTTCAAAAGCCCGTTCTATTATATCGACTACACGCTTGCGCAGATTTGCGCGCTGCAGTATTGGAAGTACGCCCGGGACGACCGCGCGGCCGCATGGGCGAGCTATCTGAAGCTTTGCCGGGCCGGAGGCAGCGGATCGTTCACCGAGCTCGTGAAGCTCGCCGGTCTGCGTTCTCCGTTCGAGGACGGCTGCGTATCCGCCATTATCGGAGATATTCGCGGCTGGCTTAACGCCATCGACGATAAGAAGCTGTAGCCGTACGCTTCACACAAAAAAGCACCGCGTTCACAGGGGATGTCCCGGGAATGCGGTGCTTGTCTTGCCGCTTTTATGCAATCATCCGGCGGCCATCGCATAGCGAACGAGCAGCCAAACGCCTATACATACAAGCGCGATGTGAAAGGCGTCTTCGGCCTTGGAGCCCGTATCGATTGCGAGAAATTTGGGCAGCAGCCGGAATTTCCGGCGGATCGGCCACAGCAGCGCGACACCCTGCTCATTGAGCAGGTCGATCAGCGGATGCGAAGCGTAAGCCCATACAAACGTCCAGCCGTATAACGGGGGAAGCGGACTTAACGCGGCCGCGATCAGTGCGGTGAATAGGATGGAATGCGTCATCGTGCGATGATGAATGCGCAGCAGCTTCAGCAAAGCCGATAGCGGAAAAAACAATTTGGCCATCACCGAGCCCGGCTTGTCGATATCCGCAAGCGGCCCGGCAAAACAGCCGAGCAGAACGGCTCCGGCCGTCTCCCAGGACCAAATGGGTACCTGAAAATGCTGCAGCACGAGCTCTGCCGCCACGACTCCCGCCAATCCATGCGTTCGTTGAAGCATAATCCTCTAACCTCCGATTGCTCTAAGTTGCCTTCACCCAAAAACGTACATACGTTCGCATTCGGGCGATTTAATCAGATTACCATAAATCCGGGATCGCTGCATCGTTCCAAAGGCTTAAGTTTTATAGGCGGAAGGGAAATTTGATTATAATCAAATAATCGACTGTAATTCATTGACAGCGCGGGCGGAGGCGTGCTAACGTTCTGATGTACCCCAATCGTCCGACCGGACCGGAAAGGAGAGCAAACGTATGCTTACTATGGAATTCGTTCAAGCGCCGCAGCTTGCCATACGTTTTTCAAAAGTTTGTCATTGCTCCTGCATCCGGATAACGGATTGGAGAGCGCGTTAGGCGCTTCCAGGCTGCCGTATATCGTGGCGCAGGACACTTGCCCCCAAGTGGCGTGCGCTTATAGTGACCCTATAGAAGCACATCGCCCCCGGGCTGTGTGTTTTTTTATTTTATATAGCATAGAGAGGAGAGAGGGAAGCATGTTAACCGTTATGCGCAAGCTGAGCTGGTTTTTCCGAGAGGAGTGGAAGCGGTATTCGCTTGCCGTCGTTTTGCTTGTCGCGGCGGGCATTCTGGAAATATTTCCGCCGATGCTGGTAGGCCGCTCCATCGATGCGATCGCCTTGGGACACTTAACCTTCGGTTACGTGGCGAAAACGATTGCCGCTCTGGCTGCGATTACCGTGACCGTCTATTTTATATCGTACTTATGGGGATACAGGCTGTTCGGAGGCGCTTTCGTCATGGAGCGCACGATGCGCAGCCGGCTGATGCGTCACTTTTTAAACATGACGCCTTCCTTTTATGAGAAAAATCGGACCGGAGATTTGATGGCGAGGGCAACGAACGATTTGCAGGCCGTGGCGCAAACCGCCGGCTTCGGCATATTGACGCTGCTCGATTCCACTTTGTGGATGGCGACGCTGCTCGTTACGATGATTTTCTTCGTGTCGTGGAAGCTGACGCTTGCGGCGATCGTGCCGCTGCCGGTAATGGCCGTGCTTGTCAGCTATTACGGTAATTGGATTCATAAGCGCTATATGGCCGCTCAGGACGCATTCGGCGATATGAACGAGGGAGTGCTGGAGACGATCTCCGGCATCCGGGTCATCCGCGCCTATACCCAGGAGCGATCCGCCGAGCGCCAATTCGCCGAGGTGACGCAGGATGTGCTGGATAAAAATCTGGCCGTCGTGCGCATCGATTCGCTGTTCGAGCCGACGATCAAAATTTTGGTCGGGTTAAGCTACATCATCGGCCTAAGCTACGGCGCTTATCTCGTATTTCATAATGAATTGACGATCGGCGGACTCGTTTCGTTCAACGTCTATCTCGGAATGATGATTTGGCCGATGTTTGCGATCGGAGAGTTAATTAACATCATGCAGCGGGGCAACGCCTCTCTGGACCGGGTCAACGAGACGCTGCAATACGCTCCGGACGTCCCTGAACCCGAGCAAGCCGCAGATCCCGCGCTGCCGGGGAGCATTGAATTCAGGAACTTGACGTTCCGTTACCCGTCTTCGGCGGTAGACAATCTGAAGGAAGTGACGTTCAGGCTCGAATCCGGCAAAACGCTGGGCATCGTCGGCCGGACCGGATCGGGGAAGTCGACGCTGATCAAGCAGCTGCTGCGCGAATATCCGGCAGGCCGGGGAGAGGTGACGCTGTCAGGCGCTCCCATCGAGGAGATTAATATGGACCGGCTAAAATCATGGCTCGGGTATGTGCCGCAGGAAGCGTTCCTGTTCTCCCAGACGATTCGCGACAATATCCGTTTCAGCAATGAACGCGCTTCGGACGAAGAATTGGAGCAAGCGGTGCGCTTATCCGCATTTCATAAAGATTTGACAATGCTGCCGGACGGCATGAATACGCTGGTCGGCGAAAAGGGGGTCGCCCTCTCGGGAGGCCAGAAGCAGCGAGTATCGATGGCGCGGGCGCTGATTGCCGATCCGCACATCCTGCTGCTTGACGATTCCATGTCCGCCGTCGATGCCCGCACGGAAGCCGAAATTATCGCCAACATTTATAAGGCGCGCGTCGGCAAAACTACCGTCATCGCCACTCACCGTCTGTCGGCCGTGCAGCATGCCGATCTGATTCTCGTGCTGGATGAAGGGGCCGTTGTGGAGCGGGGGACCCATGAAGAGCTGCTGCGCGCCGGAGGCTGGTACCGAGAGCAGTTCGTCCGCCAGCAGCTGGAGGCGCAGCGAACGGAAGGAGATGTGCAGAGCCTATGAGCGAATATGAAGAAGAATACGGCAATGAGCTCGGCCTCGATCAGGCTCCGGGGAGCAAAGAACGGATTATTAAGCGGCTGATCGGTTATGCGGCCCGGTTCAAGCGGCTGTTTCTGGTCGCGCTGCTAATGCTGGCGATAGCCGTATGCACGGATCTTGCCGGCCCGCTGATCGCCAAACGAATTATCGACGTCCATATTTCCGGCATCGAGAAGCCGTGGTACGAAACGAGCGATAGCGGGAGCTATTCCGTTCTCTACGATGGCAAGCGGTATAAAAGAGAAGATCACTGGGCTCCCGGAGAAACGCGGGGCGGCGAAGTCCGCGTGCTTCAGATCGACCGCGCCTATTATTTCATCGCATCGCCCGTCGCCTGGGACGGGGAACGCACCGTGAAGGACGGCAGCGTTATAATCGCCAAGGGCGGGCAAACGGCGTCCTACCCGAGCAAGCAGTTGAATCTGGAAGAGCTGTTCGGCTTCTATAAGCCGGAGCTGGACGGAATGCTTAAGCTGTGCCTGTATTATTTGGGGCTTGTCGCCGTGTCGGCCGTATTCACCTACGGACAGCATTACTATTTGCAGTCGACCGCCAACCGGATCATCCGCTTGATGCGGACGGACGTATTCGCTCAGCTGAACCGTTTGCCGATCCGCTATTTCGACAACTTGCCGGCCGGCAAGGTCGTATCCAGAGTCACGAACGATACGGAGACGATCCGCGATCTGTACGTCAACGTGCTGGCCAATTTTTTCACCGGGACGATTCACATGCTTGGCATTTTTATCGCTTTATTCGTGCTGGACGCCAGACTCGCAGCGATCTGCCTGTTCATTATTCCGGCATTGGCCGGATGGATCTATGTTTACGGACGGATCGCCAAAAAGTATAATCGGATGATCCGCAAAACGGTCAGCGATATTAACGGCATGATCAACGAATCGATTCAGGGCATGACGATCATCAAAGCATTCCGCAAAGAAAAGCGGGTGCAGGAGCAATTCGAAGTGCACAATACGCATTTGTTCGCTTACCAGAACAAGCTGCTGAGCCTGAACTCATGGACCGGGTACAATCTGGTCGGGGTGATCCGCAATACGGCTCTGGCCGCGCTGATCTGGTACTTCGGCGGAGCCTCCTTAAGCGGGGGAGAGGGCATGGTGACGCTCGGAGTACTGTACGCTTTCGTCGATTATCTCAACAGGCTGTTCCAGCCGATGGTGAATATCGTCAACCAGCTTCCTAATCTGGAGCGTGCGCTCGTATCCGCCGAGCGGGTATTCGCGCTGGTCGACCAGGAAGGCGAAGACGTGTCGGACCGGCGCATAGCGCGCTACAAGGGCGATGTCCGCTTCGAAGACGTCTTCTTCTCGTACAAGGACAACGAGCCGGTGCTCAAGGGAGTGTCGTTCGCCGCGCGTCAGGGGCAGACGGTAGCTCTCGTCGGCCATACCGGCTCCGGCAAGAGCTCGATTCTCAATCTGCTGTTCCGCTTCTATGATCCGGACCGCGGGCGCATTACGATCGACGGCACGGATACGCGGACATTGCCGCGGCAAACGATACGGCAGCATATGGGCATCGTTTTGCAGGACCCGTTCCTGTTTACCGGCACGATCGGCTCCAATGTTTCGTTAGGCGATCCTGCGATCAGCCGGGAGCGGATCGAGAAGGTGCTGGCCGACGTAGGCGCAGGCGCTATGCTCAAAGACTTGCCCCTCGGTATCGACGAACCGGTTATTGAGAAGGGCAGCACGCTGTCCGCAGGCCAGCGGCAATTAATCTCGTTCGCGCGGGCGTTGGCCTACGATCCGGCGATTCTCATTCTGGATGAGGCGACGTCGAATATCGATACGGAGACGGAAGCGGTCATTCAGCAGGCGCTCGATGTCGTGAAGCAGGGGAGGACGACGTTCGTGATCGCCCACCGCCTGTCGACGGTGAAGAACGCCGATCTGATTCTGGTGCTGGACCGCGGAGAAATCGTCGAGAGGGGCACCCACGAACAACTGATGAAGCTGGAGGGCAAGTACCGGCAAATGTACGAAATTCAGCTGGGCAAGGTTGCCGCTGGCCAATAGAAAGACGAGGCGGGGTGTAAGCCCGCTTCGGGAGGGGAAAGCTATAAGCATATCAAGCTATGCACTGCGAAGGAAGGAACAACGGATGACCATTGTCATAGGTTTCGTAGAATCGCTTTCCTCTTATTATCTCGTCGCATTGTTTGTTGGTATTGGTCTGTTTCTTAGATTGCGTTATTACATTAGCTACAAGGACCGCAAGCTATCCAAGGACGCCGCTTTCGCCAAATACGGCGGGTACTGCTGCATTCTGCTGTCCTGCGTCGTCCTGGTCGCTCATTTCATTATTATTTGACGTGCCCGATGCGGCGGATGGAGGTATCTACATGGATATCGACTTCCGCCGTTTTGAATATGTCATCCCACTCCTTCTCATACCGCTTCCAATACGCGTGTTCATGGCGCCGCATTTGTTCCCCGAAGCCGAATATGTCCAGACCGAATGGCTTTTGCATTTTCCGTACGATTCGCTGCGTATCCTTTTTTATTTGCAGGTTCAGCATCTTCTCGATTTTCTTTATTTCATCGTTCGTCGGGTTCGAAGTCAAACCGTCTTCGCCTACATGCCCTTCCGAACGGATTAGCACGTTGAAGTAGGGTTTGCCGTTTCTGACGCCGGGCTTAATGATAGACCGCATATTTTTCACTTCATACGTCGTATGATTGACCGGATGCTCCAGCTTGCTGTTCTCCCCGCTGTTAACGACCACATAATTGCCCGCCTGAACCGACCCGACAACCCAGCGGTAGCCTCTGATGTCCGAATCTTCCAGCCAGCCGACGAATTTATCCTTGTTTAAAACGGCTCCGCCGGCCATTTTCACTTGATTCTTATGCGGCTCCACTCTTGTCAGCACACTGTTACGATTGGCGCGGTAATTGGAGGAAAAGGTGCCGATGGTGGAGTGACGCGGCATTTTCGCCGTTTTCAAAATCGATTCCTTGGTCAATCGGCTAAGATACATTCCTGTTACCGGTATCAGCTTGTGATGAACTTTCAGAACGTCCTTCGCTTTTCCTTCAGTAATGATTAAGGAGGTTTTGCGGCGGAGCTCATGATCGCGAAGAAACAGGTCCATAGGCCGTTCCACTCCTTCTTTGGCCAGTTCCTCGCTAATAATGACCACCTGCAAATGCTCGTAGAACGGAACCCTCGCTACTCTAGTAGCCAAGGTTCGCATACAGTCGAACAGGGAGGGTCCCGTTACGCTGACATTCCAGACGGGCTGCACATTGTTCGAAGGCGTCTTGCCGGATAATGCTTTGGGTTCGGCCAACTGGACGGTAAGATCGTAATCCGAGAGACCTTGATGCCGGGTCTTGCCCTTATCGACGGAAACGGCGAGGACGAAGATCCGCTCCTCAATCTCCAGACGATCCCAGCAGCCGGTCAGCAAGAACAGCAGCAGCACGGCGGCTCCCGCCCGTATAAAACGATTCACAGCCTTCGCCTCCTTTTGTTCCAGGCATAACCCAGCCATAGGCCGATAGGAGAGAGGATATTAAGGAGCATTCCGCTCATTCCGACGATCTGGCTCCATGCGTCCACCTGCAATACGTTACGCGGCAAGACCGCGAGCAAGAATACGAAAGGAATGAACAGTAAAGAGACGACGCGGTGCTCTTGCAGCCCTAATAATCGGGCCGCGACGAAGCTCGCGCTGTAATGGTACAGCACCATCGTCGTAAGCGCAAACGGAATCCAGCTGAGCATCATAACCGACTCCAGCCGTTCGACGAAAGAGCCGGGGAGCTCGATATTTTTGGCGATGGCCAGCGTCGGATAATTCACATAAGCGACTTCCTTGGCTCCTAATACGCTTACACAGGTGATCATAATGAACACATAGATAACAACGACCACACTAAAAGAGACGATAATCGTTTTCCCCGCCTGCTTGGGGTTTTTCATGAACGGCAGAAGAAACAGGCTCACCTCGAACCCGAGAAAGGAAAAGAAGGTGGTCGGCAGACTCCTCAGCACAGGCTCGATTCCTTCTCCTAATACCGGCAGATTGTTGCCCAAATCCGAATCGCTGTAAGTGAGAAACAGTACCGTTATAAGCAGCATGACGGCAATCGGCTGAACGAATTGATTGAAGCGGGCGATCGGATTGATGCCGTGCTGGATCACATATATGCTGGTCAGGAAGGTGCTTAAGATGATGACTTCCACCGGCGTATTATCGAGCAGAAACAGCTTGGTTACATCGGCGGATATTCGTACTACGATGCTGACGAATGCGAGAAAATAAACAATGAAAAGTATGCACAGCAGCTTGCCGAAAATATTTCCGATAAGCAGAGGCCCGTATTCGATCAAGCTTTTCTCCGGGAATCGTCCGCCGAGCTTGGCCATAAGCAGAGCGGAACCGGCAGCCAACATACCGCCCAAAATAATGGCGATCCATCCGTCGACCCCCGCTTTACTGGATACCGCCTGCGGGAGGGATAAGATGCCTACGCCGACCATGATGGAGAACAGCAGACAACCCATTTGCGAGCTTGTAATTTTATCTTTGATGACCATGGCTACCACCCTTTTTTACGCTTATCTTTCAATAAGCGCTTATTTTTCAAAGGCTGAAGAACCGATGGACGAGTGTCCAGCAGGGGAAGCGGAGCCCGAATTACGGTATCCTTCCAATCTTTCCCATGATAAGGGGCGAAAGGGGAGAAGTAATTGATGCCGAATGACTTTAGCGAAACGAGATGGGCCACGATAATGAGCACGCCCAGAATCAGGCCGAGCAAGCCTAGCACGCCGACAAGGATCATTAGCGGAAAGCGCAGCAGCCGGATGGCAATGGCCCCGTTATAGGCGGGAATCAGGAAGGAGCAGATGGCCGTGAGCGCAACGACGATCACCATGATCGGGCTTACGATTCCCGCTTCAACGGCGGCTTGGCCGATCACAAGGCCCCGACGATACCGATCGTCTGGCCGATAAAGCGCGGCAGGCGCAGTCCCGCTTCGCGCAGCATTTCCAAAGTCGTCTCCATCAGCAGTGCTTCCACAATGGTAGGGAACGGTACTTCGGCGCGCGTCGCCGCGATGGACAGCGTAAGCTGGGTCGGTACCATGCCGGGATGGTAGGATAACAGAGCGATATATAATGACGGCAGTACCAGAGCGATGACGGCGGCAACCATGCGGATGAAGCGAATCGCCGTACCGACCATCCAGCGCTCCGAGTAGTCGTCCATTGCTTGAAACAGCATGGCGAACGTGACCGGGACGAGCAGCACGATGGGGGTGCCGTCCACAACGATGGCGATGCGCCCTTCCGACAAGGCGGAGACGGCCCGCGCCGGCTGCTCGGTATATTGGACCTGAGGGAATGGAGAGTACCAGCTGTCCTCAATCCACTGCTCGATCGTCCCGCTGTCCAGCACTTCGTCAATTTGGATGGAATCGACCCGCTGCTTGACTTCCTCCAAGATGTCCGGATTCACGACGCCGTCGATGTATACCAAAGCGACCTGCGTTTTGGTGCGAGTACCGATCTTGGAGATGCGAACCTGCAGGCTGATATCGGGATACCGCCTCCGGATAAGCGACAGATTGGTCGCGATGGATTCGACGAATCCGTCCCGCGGGCCGCGAACCGTGTTTTCGCTGCTGGGTTCTTCGATGGAACGTTTCTCCAGACCCTTGCCCGGCAGCGTGTAGGCCAGCTCATTTCGCTGTGTTATAACCAGAGCATTCCCGTAAAATATGGCCTCGATCGCTTCTTCCAGCTGCTCAAAACGATACGATGGCAAGGTGTTGAACGTCGCCTCATGAAACAAAGAAGGAATGATTTGCTCTTGCACGTATCCGTCATCGACGAGACCGGCGATATATACGATGACCAAGGTTTCGTTATTGGCTACCATAGAACGAAAGTTCACATCGGAGTTTTGCGCAAGCCTGTTACGCAATTTTACTTCCCACTTCATGCCTCATCCCCCATAAATTATGATGGGGTTTAGTATGGCGAATGCCATTTCGTTTTATGTAGACAATCGCGATGAACAATTCCGCGGCCCGGATGCATATCTTAGAAGCTCCCGGACATAATAACTTCAGCGGTGAAAAGAGAGGTGTGGTTCCGTTGGGCGATCTGACGAGAAATACCGGTGATGGTTTAGAATCTAGATAGAAGCGAGGGGATGTGCCGCAGAGACGTTATTGTAGTACCCCATACTGCATTAGTGTTGTTTGTGGATAAACCTAAGGTTCAAAAGAGGTTCAAGACATAACCAAAAATCAATTCACCGCAAAAAGGACTCCTAGCGAGTCCTTTTTTCATTGTTTAGGAAATTGATGCGCAGCCATATCCTGTGGAAATCCGGGGTTCCCCCCCGAAAGTAATGTCTACCCCTAGAACGATCCTAGCGGAATGGTTAGACGCCGATCCAGCTTAGGCTGGATGCAGACGGAATAAGCTTCAGCGCATCACGTCACTACCCTGGAAATTACTCTTGGTACCCCATTTCCATTGTCTGTGGTGCCGCGTAGCGGCATGGATGGCTTTTGAGGGATTTGTTCTACGATCGGCCGGGCTGCCAATGAATCAGCGCGACGTCGTGAACCATGCCGTTTTTGCGCTGGACCGGAAATAACTCGCAGCGGTGCTCCAAACCAAGCTCCGTCAATATATCGCTTAGTACCGACGCCCGCGTGCGTTCTTCGGTCCGTCCCTCCAGCGTAACTGCGAGCGGTCCTGCGAACGGCCTGCCAACGCTTTGTACGAGAAATACGCGGCGGCTTGCCGTACGGTTCATTCGGAGCAGGCTGTCTTTCATATCGCGAATGCGGTACATCGCGTTGGCGGCAAAGACGATATCCGCGGAAGCACCCTGCAGCTCTTCCCATTTCTCCGCATACACATGCGGAAGAGGGTAGGGGAGGCGGGCCCAGTTATTCTTGAACACGGCGTACATCGCAGCGGACGGCTCGACAATGGAGATGCTGCCGACATGGGGGGCCATCAGCCGGGTAAATCCTCCCGTGCCCGCCCCGATCTCCAGGAGGTGGTCGCCAGGCGACAAATGTTCGAATACGGCGTTCATTAATGGCTCCGTATAGGGAGCAAGCGGATGACGCTCATCGAAGGAAGCCGCATTATCCAGCCAAAACCGCTCTTCTGCCGTGTCGTCTCCGGTACGCCGATCGGTAAAAAAGGCCTGCTCCCAGGCAAGCATCCAAAATTCGGATGGCTTCAAATGTTCGAACGGATTATTCACTGGCGTCACTCTTTCTTAAAATAAAATAATCGTTGAAAATAAGGCATATTTCTGCCGGTTCATAACGGTTTCGGCTTGACCCCATATTATACAGGGCTCGGGCCGCCGAAGCAATCGTGGCGCTCCAAACGTCCGCATCGGCGTGCGCATATTTAAAATAAATCTTTATTTTTCTTGTAAAAAATCCATCCCGCAATAACCATCCCTATCATTAATACATGAACTCCGATCAGCATTGTCCATATTCCAAACGGACTTCCCATGGCTCTCATCCTTTTCTTGATCTGTCAAATGTGATTCTGCAAAGAACGTTTCAATAATGTATAGCATAATGGCGCCGCTGTAACCATCCAATTGTCCGCCTAACGCACCATCCAATTTCCCCATATACCGCGAAGCCCTTCCGCAACCGCTATTTGCGCGGATTGCACGAAGCTGCTGTCACAAAACCGATATTTTTTTGGCCTGCGTCTTGAGCCGGGCAAATCTTCGTTGATCGAATCGATTAAACTTTCTTTTTGCATCCGGGGGCGGTCCCGTGTAAGATAGGACATGAAAACAATGAGAAAAGGAGGGGCCTTGTGGTTTTTGGAGCCCGCGTCTGGAAGACAGGAATAGCAGTAACCTTGGCATTATACATCAGCGCTTTTTTGAATTTTACCCCTCCGGTCATCGCGGCGGTGGCGGCGATCTTTGCGATGCAGCCTTCCATTTACCGCTCTTGGCGTTATTTTCTGGAACAGCTGCAGACGAATGTGCTCGGAGCGGTCTTGGCGCTGCTGGCGGGCATGTTCTTCTCGAACAATGTGATAGCGATCGGCATCGTCTGCATTCTCGTCATCATCATCTGCTTAAGAATGGGCATGGAGCAAACGATCGGTTTGACGCTGGTTACCGTCGTGGCGGTGATGGAGGCGTCGGCCGAATGGCAGTTCGCCGTCAACCGTTTCTTGTTGAGCTTGATCGGCATCGGCTGCGCTTTCCTCATCAACATCTTGTTTTTCCCGCCGAAGCCGAAGGAGCAGCTCGGAATGCAGATTCACTCCGTATTCAGCCGAATGTCGCTGCTCTTGCGCACCGTCATCTCCGACGAAATGAAAGAAACCGTGTTTCGCGTGGAGAAGAAGGCGCTGCAAACCGCGCTGCAGACATTGTCGGAGAAATACAAGCTGATGGAGGAAGAGGTGCGCAAGGTACGGAAGGCCGGCTTCAGCCGAATTCGCCATCTGGTCATTTACAAGCAGATGCTGCACGCTCTGTATAAAGGAATGCAAGTGCTGGACGCTGTGGAGGAGCATTATTTTCAGGCGACCCGCAGCTCGCAAACCGACGATTATTTCGATCAGCATCTGGAGAGGCTGATTAAATTCCATGAGCATGTGCTGCTGAAATTTGAAGATAAGCTGAAGGCGGATAGTTCCGATGGCCTCGGTATCGAAGCGGAAAACGAGCGTTTTATGACGACGCTTATCGACCGCTATAACGAGAAACCAAGCGGAATGTTGCGGCTCTCCGTCGTTGCGGCGGCGATGTTCGACTACGGGCACCAGGTGGCCCGGCTGGATAAGCTCGTAGACCACTATCATCGCGGGGAAGAGAAGGAGCCGCTTGACGCTCTCATGAAGAAGCTGGGATGGAAGTAGCGGCGGAGGCGGAAATGCCCCGGCAAGAATCAAGACGGCGGAAGAAGGAAAGATTAGTAACGGAACCAGGAGGAGGATGCTTATGAAACTGACGCCGGAACAGCGTATTACCCTGCACGGGTTTAACAATTTGACCAAGTCGCTGAGCTTTAATATGTACGACATATGCTATACCAAGACCAAGCAAGAGCGGGAAGCCTATATCGAATATATCGACGAGCAGTATAACGCCGACCGGCTGACCAAGATTCTCAAGCATGTATCGGATATTATCGGCGCCCATGTGCTCAATGTTGCCAAGCAGGATTACGAGCCGCAAGGGTCGAGCGTAACGATGCTCGTGTCGGAAGGACCCGTCGCCGGGGCTCCGACCGAATCGTTCGAGGAATCGCCGGGTCCGCTTCCCGACTCCGTCGTTATGCATCTGGATAAAAGCCATATTACGGTTCATACGTATCCCGAATATCATCCGGACGAAGGGATCAGCACGTTTCGCGCGGATATCGACGTATCGACCTGCGGGGAAATCTCTCCCCTCAAGGCGTTGAATTACATGATCCGTTCCTTCGATACGGACATCATGACGATGGATTACCGGGTCCGCGGCTTCACAAGGGATATTAGCGGTCATAAGCTTTTCATCGATCATGAGATCAGCTCGATCCAAAATTACATACCGGCAGAAATCAAAGACCTGTACGATATGATCGATGTGAATGTATATCAGGAAAATATTTTTCATACGAAATGCAAGCTTCGCGAGTTCGATCTGAACAATTACTTGTTCGGATATACGAAGGACAAGCTGAGCGCCAAAGAACAGAAGGATATTACCGAAAGCCTCAAGTGGGAAATGGACGAAATATTTTACGGAAAAAATATTGTCTATTCCTGATGACGGCGATCACAAGCGAGCCTTCGGGGTATGGCCTTAAGCCGTGCCTGCCGGGGCTTTTTTTTGTCCCGTCAGGAAGATCCGGCCAAAATGATTGTCGTACGAATCCGACTTGTCTGCTAGAATAGAGCTTGCAGCAGTCACTTAAGTATATTGGCAGGAGGTTTCGTTTTGCATACCAAGCTTAGTTTGATTCGGCAATTGGAACAACTGGGACTGAACCCGAAGGGGACGGTTCTGATGCACTCGTCCATGAAAAGCATCGGGGAAGTCGACGGAGCAGCAGATACGGTGCTGGATGCGCTCTCCGAGTATATGAAGGAAGGTCTTCTCGTTCTTCCGACCCATACGTGGTCTTATATTCGCGCGGATAATCCGAAGTTTTACGTCGAATCCTCGCCTTCGTGCGTGGGCATTTTGCCGGAGCTGTTCCGCCGGCGCGAGGGCGTGATCCGGTCGCTGCATCCGACGCATTCCGTCGCCGCGTTGGGAACGGATGCGGCCGAATTTACGGCAGGGGACGAGCGGTTCGATACGCCTTGCCACCGCGGCTCGGCTTGGGGCAAGCTGCTGGACCGGCGGGCCCAAATTTTGCTGGTGGGCGTGGATTTGCGCAGAAACACGTTCATTCACGGAATCGAGGAATGGCTGGACATTCCGGGAAGGCTAACCGACGGTCACGAGGAGCTGTTTACCGTGCTTCCGGACGGCACGCAGATTCGGGTTCCTTCCCGGCGGCACTGCGGTTTATCCTGGTCCATGCATTTTTGGAAAGTCGAGAAGGTGCTGGAGCGGGGAGGCGCGATTGCTCAGGGCAAGTTCGGGGACGCCAAGGCTTGGGTATGCGATACCGTGCGGATGTACGAGATTTTATCCGTTATGCTGAGCGCTGACCCGGATCTGTTCTCGGATAACGAGCCGCTGACGGAAGCGCAGGCCGGAATTATTAATGGCGTTAACAAAGAATATGTTTAATGTGATTAACTATTATGTTTAATGCCATTAACTAATTGCTTGAAACAAACTCTTCTGATCCGGTCAGAAGAGTTTGCCGTGTTTCTTAGATTTTGATATCCAGCCGTTGTCCCAGATGAGGCTGAGCGCTCTGCTGCATCGCCTGGATCAAACCTTCGCTTTGCTGTACAGCGCCTTCTTGAGCTATTTTCAATACGCTGATCCCGACGGATTGGGCGAGCTTGGCTTGCGACATATTCATAGAAAGCATGGCAATATCCATAGTAGTACACCTCCAATCCTATGTACTATATCGGCGCGTATCATCCGGATTGTTAGGTTCAGGAATCCGGACCGCCTGCCAAAGGGGTCCGGTTTTTTGATGGAGAAAATGAATCCCGAAATTAGTTTACATAATAAATATTATGTAAACTAATAAGCGTACTTTTTTTATTTTCTAATTTATCCCAAAGTTTACCTTTCTTTATAGCTTGTGATATAATAGGAACATATGTTTGATATTATGGGGTGTGAAACTTCAACTAAGCCGTAAAGCAGGTGCATGATGACTTATATCGTTAAAGTATCCGTAAGATCTTTAGTAGAATATGCGCACCGTGCCGGGAGTATCGACGCAGAGTTTCGGACTAACGTATCTTTGCAGGAAGGAACCAAGGCGCATCAGCAGATTCAGAAATCGTACGCCGAGCATGACCTGAAGGAAGTTCATCTGGCAGGCATACTGCGCTGCGGCGAGCTGGAGCTGCATATGGAGGGCCGATGCGACGGGATTCTGCAGGATTCGGACGGGGTGACGATAGATGAAATCAAGTCTACGGCGGGCAGCCTTGAACGCATTGACGAAAATACATCTCCTGTTCATTGGTCGCAGGCTTATTGCTACGCCTACCTGTATGTTAAGCGGGAGGGATTGCAGCGGCTAAGCGTGCGTCTTACTTATGTTCAGGTCGATACCGGACAGCAAAAACGGTTCCTGAAAACCGTATCGGCAGCGGAGCTTGAGTCTATCATGCAGTCGCTGGCTGCCAAGTACGCACCTTACGCCAAGCTGCAGCTAGAGCATGAGGAGAGACGAAACCGCAGCATACGCGAGCTGTCGTTCCCGTTCGACGAATATCGCCAAGGACAGAGAAAATTGGCCGGAGCCGTCTACCAGGCGATTATCGAGCGGCAAAAGCTATTCGTTAAAGCGCCGACGGGAACGGGAAAGACGATATCGACCTTATTCCCGGCGGTTAAAGCGATCGGGGAGGGCAAGCTTCTGCGCGTGTTTTATTTAACAGCTAAGACAATTGCGCGGACAGCGGCTGAACAAGCCGTCGGCTTCATGCAATCGAGGGGGCTGCATCTGCGCTGCGCAACGCTCACCGCCAAGGAGAAAATTTGTTTCAAAGAAGAAACCCGCTGCCGGAAAGAGTATTGCGAGTACGCAAACGGATATTACGACCGGATTAATGCGGCCGTCCTGGATCTGTTGAACAATGAAACGATGTTAACGCGCGGCACGTTCGAGACGTATGCCCGCAAGCATACGGTATGTCCTTTTGAATTTTCGCTCGACGTTTCGTACATAGCGGATGCGATCGTTTGCGATTACAATTATGTGTTTGATCCGCGCACTTCGCTCAAGCGGCTGTACGAGGAGCAGAAGAAGCAGACGGTTCTTCTGGTCGACGAGGCGCATAATTTGGTCGACCGCGGCAGGGAGATGTTCTCGGCCGAGCTCGGCAAGGCTTCTTTCCTGCAGCTGAAGAAGGAGTACAAGGGGCGCAGCCGTTCCGTCGCCGACGCGGCCAAAGCCGTGAACGATTATTTCATCGGCTGGCGCAAAGCGCATGCCGAACGCAAGACATTCGTTCAGCCTGCCTTGCCGGAACAGCTGCTTCCTCTGGTGGAAGCGTTCGCTGCCGCTGCGGAGGAGGAGCTGGCTTCCGCCGAGTCCGCAATTCCGGCCGGCCCTTCTTCCGGCGGGGAAGCGCAGCGGGTGCTTCTGGAGACGTATTTCGCCGCGCAAAGCTTTATTCGCATCGCCGGTTATTATAACGATGCTTATGTCACCTACGGAGAGACGACCGGAAGCGATGTGCGGATCAAGCTGTTTTGTCTCGATCCGTCGGCGCTGCTGAACCAAATAAGCAAAGGCTACGGCTCTCAGGTATTCTTTTCGGCGACACTTTCGCCGTTATCCTATTACCGCGATATGCTGGGCGGGACAACGGAAGACTACGCGTTGACGCTTCCGTCTCCTTTTCGCAAGGAACAGCTCGACGTGCTGCTGCTCCCGCTGTCCACCCGCTATCGCGACCGGGAGCTGACCAAAGGCCGGATTGCCGACGGGATTCATCGGCTGCTGCGGGAGAAGGAAGGCAATTATTTGCTTTTCTTCCCGTCCTACGAATATATGAACGAAGTATACGAACGGTTTATGGAGCGCAGTCCTTGTGCGGAGGTGCTTGTCCAGCAGCCGGTTATGGCGGAGGAGGAGAGGGAAGCGTTTCTGGAAGCGTTCCAGCCGAGACGTGACCGGCGGTGCGTAGGATTCGCCGTCATGGGAGGGATTTTCTCCGAAGGGATCGATTTGACGGGCGAGCGGTTGACGGGAACCGTTGTGGTCGGAGTCGGCCTGCCTCAGGTCGGGCTGGAGCGGGACATCATCAAAGACTATTTTGACGCAAAAGGACGCAACGGCTTTGACTACGCCTATGTGTATCCGGGAATCAACAAAGTGCTGCAGGCCGGCGGCCGGTTGATCCGAACGGAAGCCGATCGCGGAACGCTGCTGCTCGTCGATGACCGCTTCGCCCAGGCGAAGTACGGACAGTTGCTGCCGGAAGAGTGGAAGCCGCTGCGGCTTATGGAGCTTACAGGCGAGCAGCGGGAAACGGCGCGGTGACGCTGTAAAGTCTGGTTGAATCCTTAGGGCGGCGGCTTATTTCTCCCAACAAACGGGGTTATTAGCCTCTACGGTTCGTTTAGACAAAATACGGTTATAGTCAAACTCTCCGTGTCGGGCCGCGAACGGATTATGATAAGCTAGCCTTAACATATAAAAAAAGGGGAGCGTTCAGTGACCATCGAACTTCGAAAGTGGATTATTGAAGCGGATATAACAGCAATGCAGGACGCCATGGAGGCAGGGAGCCTGACTTCGGAGCAACTGGTTCAAGCTTATCTGGAGCGTATCGAGCAATACGATTCAAAATTGAATTCCATATTGGAAGTCAACCCGGACGCAATCCGGATCGCAAGAGAGTTAGACCGGGAACGTCGAGAGCAAGGCAGCCGAGGCAAACTGCACGGGATTCCGATCCTGCTTAAGGATAATATCGATACGCGCGACAGCCTGCATACGAGCGGAGGCTCCGTCGCTTTGGCCGGATCGATCGCCGAAGCGGATTCCTTCGTTGCTGCGAAGCTGCGCTCGGCCGGCGTCGTTATTCTGGGTAAGGCGAATATGGTGGAATGGTCCAATTTCATGTCCAGCACGATGCCGGCGGGCTACAGCTCCCGGGGAGGAACGGTTCTGAATCCGTACGGGCCCGGCGAGCTGTTCGTAAACGGCTCCAGTTCCGGCTCGGCCGCCGCGGTTGCGGCCAATTTGGCGGCGGCGGCAATCGGAACGGAGACGGCAGGGTCCATTGTAGGTCCGGCCTGTTCAAACTTTCTCGTCGGGATCAAACCTACCGTTGGACTCGTTAGCCGTTCGGGAGTAATTCCTATCTCTTGGAGCCAAGATACGCCGGGGCCTTTGGCGAGAACGGTGGCCGACGCCGCAATTTTGCTGGGTGCATTAACCGGGATCGATCCCGACGATTCCGCTACGTTAGCGAGCGAGAATCGTTCTTTTGCCGACTACACCCCGTTTTTGGATCGCGGCTTTATCAAGCGTGCCAGAATCGGCGTGCCCAGACATTATTACAAGCATTTGGATGCTGAACGGCTTGCTATCATGGAAGAAGCTATCGCACTGTTGAAAAGCAGCGGCGCTGTCATCGTGGACCCTGTCGAGCTCTATGTGGAGCAGCAGGATTGGAACAACGATGCGATCTGCTATGAATTCAAGCACGGGCTGAACCGGTATTTGTCCCGGCTTCCGGCTTCGGCTCCGATTCATTCCTTAAAGGAATTGATCGAGTTCAATCTTGATCATGCCGAGGCCGCTTTGCGTTACGGACAGGACACCCTAATCCGATCCGAGGAAAACGGGCTTACGGAGCAAGTCTACCGTCAGAAGAAACAACAATACGATGAGCCGGCGCATACGCAGGGCATCGATTACGTCATTGATCAATATGAATTGGACGCCTTGCTGCTGCCCGGAGACGTAGACGGGATGTATGTTGCGGCGCGTTTAGGCTATCCGTTGATTTGTGTTCCCGCCGGCTATTCGGCTCACGGGGTGATCGACCGGGACGGCGACTCGACCAAAGGGCCGTTCGGCGTCGTCTTCTCGGGCAAGGCGTTCAGCGAACAGACGCTGATCCGAATCGCGTACGGCTTCGAACAAGCTGCACAGCGCAGGTTTCCGCCTCCGCTAGATTAATCGCGTGTCGTTTCCTGTTTGTATTCTCGTCAGCACGAATGTCGCATTTCCTGGTAGAGGAAGGAAATTCGTCCGCCTATGTCGAATGGTATATATTATATTATTGACATAGGAGTTGTAGAGCCATTGTTACGTTATAAAATGATAAGCGCGGCCGCAAGCTCTTTTTTGCTTATCGGCGCGCTTCATGCGCCCGCTGCTTTCGGTCAGGAGGCGGCAGAGGGACAATCCGCAGGAGTTCGGATTTATAACGTCCAGCCCCATTCGGAAGCAGATGCGGTCGCAGCAACGTATGCCAGGAGTACGGTGGACCGGTTGAACGTTCGCACCGAAGCGGATCTGTCTTCGCCGGTCATCAGGATGATCGGGAAATCGGATCGGTACGAAATTTTAGGCGAGCAGGGCGATTGGGTACATATCAGGCTGACGGACAAGCAGGACGGCTGGATTTTCCGGGAATATATCGAGTTGGAGAGCGTCGCCCCTCCCAAGGCCGAAGCGGATGCGCCGAAGCCCGAGGCGGAACGGCCGGATGAGCCTGATGCGGCTGATCTCAATCAGGCAACCGTTGTTCATATGGACGATATTACGAATTTGCGCAGCGGGCCGGGCATCGAGTACGATGTCATCGGCAAAGCGAAGCCCGGCGATTCCTACCCGATCCTCGATACCAAAGGAGATTGGTACGTCGTATCGCTTCCCGACAATAGCAAGGCCCATGTCGCAAGCTGGGTCGTGCAAACCGATGCTGCGAGCCAGCATTCGAATCCGGCATCATCGCTTCCTAATGGAATTGCGCCTGAATTATATATTTATCATACTCATAATCAGGAATCATGGAGCAATGTCGCTAGTCTGAGGGCCGGCACATCGGTCGACGATCCGAAAGTCAACATTACGCTGGTCGGAGATCGATTGGCGCAGCAGTTGCAGGCAAGCGGGATACCGGCGCTTGCCGGGGATGTGAATGTGGCGGAGAAGCTGAAGCAGCAGAAATTGAATTTCTCCGAATCGTACACCGTATCTCGTCAAGCCGTCGACAAAGCGATTCAAACGTATCCTTCGCTTTCGTATTTCTTCGATATTCACCGCGACGCCGACGTGCCGAGGGAAAAAACGACGGCAAGCGTTAATGGAAAATCGTATGCGCGCGTGCTGTTTGTCGTCGGTACGGCCCATGCCGGTTACAAGGAAAATAAGGCGTTCGCCGAGGCGCTCAATAAGCTTCTGGACAAGAAGTATCCCGGATTATCGCGGGGGATTCTCACGAAAAGCGAGCATCAAGGAAACGGGGAATATAATCAATCCGTCTCTCCGGGCAGCTTGTTGATGGAAATAGGAGGCACGAATAATACGCTGCAGGAAAGCTTGAATACGGCGGAAGCGCTGGCCGACGTATTTGCGGAATATTACCGTTCGGTCCAAACAAAACCTTAAAGCGATGGGGGGGCGGCAATGAACGAGCAGAATGAAACGCTATCGGCTGCTCATCAGCTGATGGAGCTCCATGTCGAAGCTTTGTTTACGTATGACGAGCGGCTGCGGCTGCATACGATCAATGAACCATGGCCCGGGAGCGGTCCGGCTCCCCGCTTTTTCTTAGGCAGGACGATAGCGGGGACGTCTCTCTGCCGGATTCGCCATGATGTCGACGATCATCTCGCGGAGCAACTGGAGCTGTGGTCCGCCGAGGAATCGATGGGGATGGACGTGGAGCGGAAGCCGCGGCATTTTGAGAACTATCGGCAGCTCTTCCAAGGGCAACGGTTTACGATGGGGCCCTGCTTTCTTGTTCGGGAAGAAGTCTCGCCGGCTGCGGACGCGGTTATCGTTACCCGCGACAACGCGGAACTGCTGCGCGGAGGCTTCGAATGGCTGCTCTCGGAAATCGACTATGCGCAGCCGTGCGCAGCAATCGTACGCGATAACCGCGCCGTATCGGTCTGCCGAAGCGTGCGTATCACCTCCCGGGCTCATGAAGCCGGGCTTGAAACTCTCGAAGCTTACCGGGGCAGAGGACTGGCTTCCGAAGCCGTGGCCGGATGGGCGAAGGCTGTGCGGAATAAGGGCTGTCTTCCACTGTACAGTACGTCCTGGGAAAATCGATCTTCCCGCAGAGTGGCGAGCAAATTATCTTTAGCGTTATACGGAGCTCATTTCTCGATCATTTGATCGTTCGAAGAGATTGCGGGGGATTAGCATAAAAACAGTTTACATAATTAATATTATGTAAACTTTTTTCTCGCTGTTTAGGAAAATATGCGCAGCAATATCCTGAGGAAATCCGTGGGCTCCCCCGAAAGTAAAGTCTACCCATAGAACGATCCCAGAGGAATGGTTAGACGCCGATCCAGCTTAGGCTGGATGCGGACGGAATAAGCTTCAGAGCATCACGTCACTTTTGGGGATTTGTTCAAGAAGAAGCGGGCACAATTACACATCCTATTCCAATGCTTCCCAATGATCGCTTCGGCTGATATAATAATAAGCGTAATTTATGTTGGATATTTGTGACGAAGGACAGCTGAAATAGCCGTGTCCCTCAAAATGGAAAAAAAGGACATAATAGCAAGTCGACGGCGGCAAAATCATCGATTTTGCTCCTTTTTTTCAGCTAAATAAATTACGCTAAATACATATTTAACGTAATTTCAGATATAAAGGACGGAGAGAGTGCGAATGCAGCCCAAGATAGCTACCGAAGATGAATGTTTGGACCTGTTTGACATATGGATGAAGGATCAGGGATTCACTCCTCGCACGCAAAAAGCGTATCTCGGCGATGTCCGGCTGTTTTTGGCCTCAGTGTATCCGAAATCGCTTGATGAGCTGGAGGCGCTGGATGTGATGCGGTTTTTGACCAAGGTGCGCCAAGGAGGAGCGGGGGACTCGACAAGGAATCGGTATTTGTCTTCCATCCGCACTTTTTTCACTGCGCTGATCGAGCATAAATATGCGCAGCACAATCCTGCGCTTCATCTCAAAAAGTCGAAGGTGGAGAAAAATCCGCTGCCCTCGTATTTGAATGAATCGTTATTGACGGCATTTCTGGAGTCAATCGAAGGCAAATACCAAATCCGCAATGTCGCGATGTTTCTTCTGATGAGCTATGCGGGATTGCGGGTAAGCGAGCTGCATCAGCTGAATGTAACGGATTATCAGAGGCAGAACAAGCTGCTGCAGGTGTACGGGAAAGGGCGTAAATGGAGGACGGTGCCATTGCCGGACTCTCTGACGCACATTCTGGATATGGCGTTGAACGAGCGGATTGCTCCGCGGAAGCCGTCGGAGCAGGCTTTCTTCGTATCCCAGTTCGGACGGCGCATTTCAGCGCGGATGATTCAGAAAATAGCCGAGGCGCATTTTGCCGAGTTAAAGGAGAAGTACAGCGAACTGCGCGGCCAAGCGCTGTCTAGCCATAAGCTGCGCCACACGTTTGCGACGATGCAGGTTATAGCGGGGACTGATATACGTACGCTGCAGGAGCTGCTCGGCCATTCGAGCATTCAAACGACGCAAATTTATACGCATGTCGGGGACAAGCAGAAGCAAGAAGCCATGAACCGGGTGGTGCCGTACTTGCCGAAGGCCGTGAAGCGATAGGATGATGAACAGGGGAGGGGCGAAAAACGGACTAACAACGCAAAAGCCCCTGAGCGGCCGGCGCATGCCGGGGCAGAGGGGCGTGGGAAGGGAAACAGGAGATGCCGAGCGATACGGTAACAGGACGATCGATAGGCGCCTTGCTTTGCTCTATCGTTGTGCGAATGCGCTCGGCGCAAATGCCGGCATCCGTCAAGCTCGAATGAGGGAGCAGCACGACGAATTCCTCGCCTCCGAAACGACAGCAAATGTCTACGTTTCTTACGGATTGGCCGACCATCCGCGCTACATGCTTCAGAACCTCGTCTCCCGTTTGATGGCCGTACGAATCGTTGATCGTTTTGAAGCGGTCGATGTCCAATAAAACGAGACAGAACGGGCATTGCTCGGAAGTCCACTGCTGCAAGATCGCTTCGAGCGTTCTCCGGTTCGTCAGCCCTGTCAGCGCGTCGGTCATGGCGGCATGCGTGAGCTGATCGGTTTGCTTTTGTAAATCCTGGAACGTGCTCGCCACAGCCCGTGCCAGCAAATCGGCCTCGCGGTTCCAATGTCCCGTCAAATCGGGGATCGGCGTTCGGACGCCCCGCCCTAGCCGGTTGACAAGATCGGCCAGGGAGACGAAGGGACCGGCCAGCTTGCGAGCGAGCCATATTGCAGCGGCCAGCAGCAGTACAAATGGTGCCAGCGTATACAGTACGATCGAACGGATCAGCCGGTGCAGCTGCTCGTACACGACGCTGATCGGAGAGTTGACGATCACTCCCCAGCCGACTTCCGTGACCGGCGAATAGCCGGCGAGCAGCGGAACGCCCAGCGTATTGACGACGAGCTCATGCCCGCTTTGTCCGCGAAGAACTTTCTGGACGACCGAATTGGCGCCTACATCTTCCCCTAAACGGCCGGGGATCGGGTGAAATAACAGTTGCCCCGTCGTGTCGACGACATAAAAATAAGAGCCGGATTCATCGATATCGTTTTTGCCGAAGATCATATTGAGTACATTGTTATCGCCAAGATAGAGCGTGCCGCCGACAAAACCGCGGTAATCCCCGTTCTCGTCGTACAGCGGCTCGCTCATTAACACGATGAGGCGGCCGGTTGGGGAAGTGAACGGCTTGGAAATATACGATTTTTGCGAATCCAGCGCTTCCCGGGTCACGGGCGATGCGATCGGCTGACCGGCCGCTGCGATGCTTGCAGGCGCGATGCTGCGGAACATTCCGTCCTGATCTACGACCATAATAGAGTTGAAATAGCTGCTGTTATGACGAAGCAGGTCCAGCTGCTTCTGCACCTCCGTCTCGCTCATATGGCAGTTTTCCGATAAATAGGCGGCGGTATATTGGAGACTGCTGCGCATCGATTTGAACAGGGAATCCATCGTCTGACTCATTTTTTCGGCGGTTGAATAATTCAACGCTAGCGTCGTTGTAAAGAGCGATTGCTTATTGGATTGATATGAGGCAATGAGCAGGATCGTTAAAGTCAATAAAACCGAGACGGAAACCAGCCCGGTTAACAGCGTGGCAAGGCTAATTTGCTTCTTCCCGGTTGGTAGGTCGTTATGAAGTTTAGACATGGCGGACCCTCTTTTTATCTATAAAATCATCTTTGTCGATACATTTCGACATAATTCCCTAAAATCCTCTTCAGTCTCTTTGAGAATTGGTTTTTTTGCTAAATACTTGAAAAAATAAATATTAGTATCATTGAATATTAATATCATTAATTAAAAGAAATGAAAAGGATGCCCTTTATTTGCATTTGAGCCCAAAAGGTACTAATTTAAATATAGACGGGGCAGGATAGTGAGAGTGCGGCGGGGTGCCGCAGAGAGACTGGAATGCGCCGGCATGATTATACGACGAGGAGGTTGATCCGATGGATTCCAAACAATTGGAGGAACAACTGGCCAAAAATTTGACCGAAGGTGAGATGGAGCAAACCGATACGGAAGAAGCGGCGCGCAAGCGTTTGCCGATCAAAACCGAGATTCGCATTCAGGCCCAGATTGATCCGATCATGGAAGAAACCCGCAAATACCGGCAAATGGCCGAAGAGGTTGACGATCGTTACGCCAAGTACGACCGCACGCTTGAGAACCGTGAATCGGAGAAAAAAGATTCGTGAAAAACAAGGTCTCGCTCGAGGTCAGGCAGAAGCTAATGCGGATGGAGTAAATCTGCGTTAGCTTTTTTTCATTAGGACGGGAGTGGAAAAAGCCTATTTTATAGTTTACATAAAATATATTATGTAAATATAAATAATAAGAAGCTGCAAGGAGAACCGGCAGGAGAGGGCGGGAGAGAGACGCCGCAGCATCTTCTCCCTGCCGGGGTTTCCAACCGGTTATTTCACATAGTACGCTCCGATAGGGAGAGCGGTGGCGGAGTTAACGACAACCAGACCCACGCCTCCGGGAATAAAAGCGGCTTTGGAATCTTTGGTTACGAGATAATAACCGGGCACATAGATGCCGTTCACATTCGTCTGCGGTACCGATCCTACGAAGATGATATCCGGTTTGTCCGGCGCTGCGCCCGATGTCGTCGAAGCGGAGGCTGGCGCGGCACCTGCAGCTGCCGGAACCATCAAAGCTGCGGCCATAGCCAATACGGATACTTTGGTTTTGAACATGTTCATCCGTCATCACTCCTCATGCTTTGGAATTGGAAGTAACGCTGCCATCCCTTAGTAAACGTATGTGATACCTCCGCAATCTATTCATCCGATGTCAGATTATCTGTAATTTTGCGTTTAGGGCCACCGCCGATGACGTCGGCTCGTGCGACGATACCGGACTCCAAATCGCCCTTGGACGCGTAAGCGATGCCTTCAAGCTGCTTCTCTAGCGTTTGTAGCGCCAGCGCTCTGCGGACCGATAGCTGCTCCCTCACCTGCTTCAGATGCTCTTCGTATAAACCCGAATAAAAACACCCCGGAACGATCCCGTTCCGGGGTGCTGGCGTACATCAGCGTTATGATTTTTTACGGACGGTGACGTAAACGGAAGCTTCCTTGCCGTTCGGCAGGGCGGCCGTCAGCAAGAAGGAGGTAATGTCTCCGGTAATTTGCACGATACCCGCGCTGTTCACCGTCACGGTCCCGCTGCCGTCGTCGCTTGCGCCTCGGACGATATCCTTCGGATTAAAGAAGACGTTCAAAGCAAAGTTATAGCTTTGCACTTCGCCCCGTTTGTATTCGATACCGAAGTTGTCGGTTACTTTCATGTCCATCTTCTCGTAAGCGTTAAACGAGCCCGAATAAACGCCATTCGTTACCGTCGTATCGCAAGTGATGCCCGTGTCTCTTACTTCGATCAGCTGCGCGGCGACCGCTTCATGCTTGACCGTAACGGGGATCGTGAGCTGCTTCATATCTCCGTTCAGAGCTTCGTAGATGACGTTGACCGTGGCCGTCCCCGCTTGGTTTCCGAGGATAAACCCTTTATGGTTGGCGGAAACGCCCGTTTTCACGACGCTCGGATTGGAGGAGCTGACGGATTGCACGATGCCCGATGTCGCCACTTCTTCTCCGGCAGAGTTGGTGACGGTAATTTCAATTTCCTTGGCAAATTTGCTGAATATCGGATCTTCCGCTTCGGCTCTCGAAGCGTTGCCGTACGTTCCGCTGGCTCCTCCGGTCAGCCCGCTGTCGATAACATCGCTCAGTTCAAAGGAGCTGTCGGTCGTGTAGTTGTACTTGCCGATCGCTACCGTAGCGCCTATGTTCAAGGTGCCGGTTACCGATTGCGCTGCGGAGCCGTTCGGGCCGCTCAATGTGACGAGATAGCTTCCGGTAGCTAGCTTCTCGTCGGATAGCAGCGTTAGCGTAGCGGATGTTTTATCGTCGGACCAGATGGTACTCGTGTCGATGACTTTGCCGTTTCTGCTCAGCGTCAGCACGGGTTTGGCCGTATCGATCGCGCGGCTCAGTTTCACCTCGACGGTCTGGTCTCCGGATGCCTGCACGGAGGATATGGAGACGGGTTCCTGCGCTTGTCCCTGCTCCTTCTCCGGATGGGCGGCCTGCCAGGCGGCATAAGCGGCTTGCACGAGATCTGCGCGCGTTGCAGGAGCGTCCCCGGCCTTGCCGGAAGGATGGATGCCAAGCCCGGTTGCCTGCTTGACCGCATCTTCATACCAAGGCGTTGCCGATACATTGACCGTTTTGCCGAGTCCTTTGACGAGCACGGCGTCGAGCTGACCGATCGTAACCGGGTCGCCCGGGGCGAAGGTCGTGTCCGTCATTCCGTCGATCATACCGGCTTTCTTGGCCGCCTCGATATAAGGAATGGCCCAGCCGTTAGCCGGATCGTCGGATGTGACGTCGGCAAAGCCGGAAGTTTGAAGCGAAGCGTCCGCCTGAAGGCCGAACACTAAAGAAGCTACCTTGGCGAACTGAGCCCGGGTCATGTTCTGCGCAATGCCGAAGCTGTCGTCGGATACGCCTTCGAAAATGCCTTTGGCCAGCAAGCTGTCAATTTGCGTTTGCAGCTCGGGCGACAAATTCGTCAAATCTTGGTAATCGGCCGCCGTTTTGGGCGATTCCGCCAGTGCGGACGGCGCTATCATCGATAGAGCCAGAGCTGTGGCGGCGATGAGCGATATGCTTTTATTCATAGGTTCGGTTCCCCCAAGAAAAATGGATTTCATCGTAAACTATCCTATAACGATTATAGATAGATTCTTCTAAATGATACTATTAGTCCGTTGAAATGCCAAGTCTAATGAATAGGCGTAAAATTTAACAGCGCTAAAGATCAAGGCGGTCTGTCCGGGCCGCCCTCGGAACATTTGTTCTTTTTTACCGTGATCTGGTATGATTAAAGGTACAGACGAGCGATCCTAAGCGATTGCAAAAGGAAATATGGAAAGGAGCCGGGGCATGGATGTTGCATTGACCGCCAAGGTCATTAAATCGTTATGCGGCCAGCTTGCTTACGAGAAGGGCGAGGCGTTATGGAGGTCCGGCAAAGTGTCGGTTACTCATTACGACCCTATCGGCATGAAGTACGAGGCGAGCGTCATTGCCGACCGCAAGAGCCGGTACGACGTCACCGCGTCCTTTGATACCGGCGGAAACATCAGTGCGGAGTGCGCCTGTCCGAGGCTCTCTTCCTACGATAAATATTGCAAGCATATTGCCGCGTCGCTGCTCGCCGTCCACCGGCTGCAGCAGGAGTTCGCGGGGAACCGCCAGGAAGATGCGAAGCTGACGAGAGGCATGCTGCGCCTGTTCGGCGAGCGGACGATTCGCACAAGCCCGAGCCGGGTTGTGCCGGAAGCGAGAAGCCTGCTCGAGGTCGAGGTTATATGTCGGCTGCTTCCTTACGGTTATCGCAAACATATGTTTGGAGTGGAGCTGAAAATCGGCCCCAAGCGGCTGTATATCGTGCAGCAGATTCGAGATTTTTTGGAGCGGGTGGATCGCGGGGAAGCTTATGCTTTGACCAAGCAGTTTACGTACGATCCCGTGCTGCACTATTTCCAGAAGGAGAACGACGATCTTTTGCGTCAATGCATCCGGCTGTATCGCAACGAGCAAATGTACCGGGAAAGCGCCCGGACGTTTTCAACGGCAGCCGCCCCTGTAGGCGGAGAACGGATACTGCTCATCCCTCCTTACGGATGGGATTCGCTGCTTCCGCTGCTGCTCCAAGCCCCTTCTGTCCGGCTTGAACTCGGAGAAGCCTTCTACGATAAACTGGAAGCGGCGGAGGGGCCGCTCCCGCTTCGCTTTGCCTTCGACACGGCGGGCAGCCGAAGCTACCGGCTAGAGGTCGACGGGCTGGAGCGGATGGTCGTTCTGGATGCGTACGGCGCCGTTTTGGCAGGCGGCAAGCTGCTCAAGGTGCCGCATGAGGAGGCCAAGCGCCTTGCGGAGCTGAAACTGATGCTCGAAGGAGCGGAGGGACGGCAAGTGACCATTTCCCGGGATGAGATGGAGCCGTTCATGGAAAAGGTTGTGCCCGGACTGATGAAGCTGGGCAGCGTTCATCTATCCGAGGCCGTATCGGAGAGAATGTCGAAATACCCGCTGAAGGCGAGGCTGTACTTGGACCGGGTGCGGGACCGTCTGCTCGCGGGGCTTGAATTTCAATACGGCGATGTGATCATTAATCCGCTCGCCGGAGGCGGACGGGATCGAAAAAGCACGGAACGTATTCTGGTTCGGGACGGAGAGCAGGAACGGCGCATTCTGGAGCTGATGGAGCAAAGCGCCTTCGTCAGAACGGAGGAAGGCTACTTCCTGGACGAAGAAGACGGCGAATACGAGTTTCTGTACCGCATCGTCCCTGAGCTGGAGAAGCTGGTAACGATCTATGCGACCTCCAGCGTAAAACCGCGGCTGGCCGCCGGGCCCATTGCTCCGAAAATCACGGTGGAGGTTGATGAGAGGACGGATTGGCTGGATTTCCGCTTCGATATCGCCGGGATTCCCGAAGCGGAAATCCGCAAGGTGCTTCAGTCGCTTTCGGAGAAGCGCAAGTATCACCGGATGCCGGGAGGCGCTTTCGTGCCGCTGGAGAGCGAAGCGTTTCAGGAGATCGTCCGATTTATTAACGAGATCGGCATCCGAATTAACGATCTGCCGGGGACGCAGTTTCGGCTGCCCGCCGCGCAAGCCGCGCGTCTGCTCGATTCGCCTTCACACGGCCATGCGGTCAGGCTGGGCAAATCGCTGCGCCGCCTGCTTGAGCATATCCGGAATCCGGACGATCTCGAATTCCCGGTGCCCGCCTCGCTGTCGCCCGTGCTTCGCGATTATCAGAAATACGGATTCGGCTGGCTCAAGACGCTGGCGCATTACCATTTTGGCGGGATTCTTGCGGATGATATGGGACTCGGCAAGACGGTGCAAAGCATCGCCTTCCTCGTATCCTCGCTGGCGGACATCCGCGAAATGCAGCTGCCGGCGCTGATCGTATGTCCCGCTTCGCTGATGTACAATTGGCAGCAGGAGATCGCCCGGTTCGCTCCGGAGCTGAAGGCGGAGATCGTCGACGGCTCGCGGTCGGAACGCAGTCAAACGCTGAAGCGGCTAACCGAAGCGGACGTGTTGATCACCTCCTACCCGCTGCTTCGCCGAGATGTGCTTCTGTATGCGCAGTATGCATTCCATACGCTGATTTTGGACGAGGCGCAAGCGTTCAAAAATCATGCGACTCAAACGGCCCAAGCCGTAAAGACGCTGCAAGCCAGACACCGGTTCGCGCTGACCGGGACGCCGATAGAGAATCGGCTCGACGAATTATGGTCGATTTTCCACGTTGTCTTTCCGGAGCTGTTTCCGGGCAGGCAGGCGTTCGGCGAATTGACGCGCGAAGCCGTCGCGAGAAGAGCAAGGCCGTTTCTGCTCCGCAGGCTGAAAAGCGACGTGCTGAAGGAATTGCCGGAGAAGATCGAGACGCTGCATCCGTCCGAGCTGCTGCCGGAGCAGAAGAAGCTGTACGCCGCCTATCTCGCCGAGCTGCGCCAGGAGACGCTGAAGCATTTGAACGCGGACAGCTTCAACAAGAACAGGATCAAAATATTGGCTGGCTTGACGCGGCTTAGGCAGCTGTGCTGCCACCCGGCTTTGTTCGTCGAAGATTACGCGGGCGGCTCGGCGAAGTTCGAACAGCTGCTGGAGATTATCGAGGAATGCCGGGGGGCGGGCAAGAGGATGCTCGTCTTCTCCCAGTTTACCGAGATGCTTGGGCTGATAAGCAGGGAGCTCTCCGACCAGGGAATCCCCTACTTCTATCTGGACGGACATACGCCGGCGGCCGACCGCGTGGCGCAGTGCACCCGGTTTAACGAGGGGGAGCGGGACGTGTTTCTCGTTTCCTTGAAGGCCGGCGGCACCGGTCTCAATCTGACCGGAGCCGATACCGTCATACTCTACGATCTATGGTGGAATCCTGCGGTGGAGCAGCAGGCGGCCGACAGGGCCTACCGCATCGGACAGAAAAAAGTGGTTCAGGTGATTCGGCTATTGGCCCAGGGGACGATCGAGGATAAAATCTACGAGCTTCAGCATAAAAAGAAGCATTTGATCGACGAAGTGCTTCAGCCGGGGGAGACAGCCACGTCCGCTTTAAGCGAACAAGATATTCGCGACATATTGATGATCTGATTCATGCTCTATTCTCCGGGGTACCACGGATTAATATGAATCAAGACCTCGCCCACGTCGGAATGGCGGGACATGATCGTTTGCTTGATCCGGCGGGAGATGTCGTGTCCTTGCTGAATCGTCATATGGCCGGGAATGCTGAGCCGGATGTCGACCAATATGTAATGGCCGTGTTCGCGCGCGCGAATCCGATCGATGCGCTTCACTTCGGGAGCCGTCCATACCAGAGCCGTATATTCGCTTAGCTTCTCCTGGTCGACGGCTTTTTCCATCAGGACATCGAACGCTTCCTGGCCCATATGGTAGGCAAGTCTGAGCACAAGCACCGAGACGATGATCCCGGCTACCGGATCTCCGTAAGCGAGCATATGCCATCCGTAAGCCTCCCCGATCAGGGAAAGGCCGATGCCGAGAACGGCGGCGATCGAGGCATAGACGTCGGCGAGATGATCGTATGCGGTAGCGAGCAGCCCTTTGCTGTTCATCTTTTTGCCGATGCGAACGGTGTAAATATAGAGCGCCTGCTTCCAGACGAGCGATACGAAGGCCGCGCCCAAGGCGACGAAGCTGGCCTGATGCGGCTCCTCGAAGAACGCGTTGACCGCTTCGTATGCGATATACAGCGCCGCGATGGTCAGAATGACCGAGACGACGGCTGCGCTCAGCACCTCGGCTTTGCCGTGCCCGTACGGATGGTCTTCATCGGCGGGCCGCTTGGAAATATGCATTGAGGTTAACGATGCCGCGGTAGCTATGACGTCGCCGGCATTATGAATGCCGTCGGCCAGCAGCACCTGGCTGTGAAATAGAAAGCCGACGGCGATTTTAAGTACCGTCAGCGCGACGTTGCTGATCAAGCTTACCCATGCCGCCATCATGGAAGAACGGTTATCCGAATTCATCATTTATGACCCCCGCCAGAACTTTTTCCCCAAGGAAACAAAAACCCTTGACCCGCTCCGGTCAAGGGAATGCTATTATGCAGTATGGACAATCCGCTCATTATTATCACCACTTGTCAAAAAATAACATGGTTTATTATAGCATTAGGCTGCATCGGATGCAAAGGGAATGGATCTTTGCTTTGCCGGCAGTGTGCATCCTGCATTGGAGAAGGGCATGTCTTCAGGCAAATTGTGGTATGATAGTATTGTTTTTTAATACACTGCCGCTGAAGGAGGCCGCACTATGGTGCCTGTCATTTTACTTATCATTTTGCTCGTTATCGTCGTCGTTCCGCTGCTTGTTTTTTTCGGTTACATGTACGCTTTGTCCAAAAAGCCCAAACATTCCATTATCCGCTCGCATCCGTTTCTCGGGTGGCTGCGATATTTGCTTGAGAAGCTCGGACCGGAGTTTCGCCAATACTGGTTCGACAACGATACGGAAGGCAAGCCGTTCTCGAGAGCCGATTTTATCGGTCTGGTCTATGCGGCGAAATATCGGACGGATCTGATTTCGTTCGGGGCAGACGAGATTACGAGAAGCCCGGCTTCTATTTATCCAATGCCATGTTCCCGAAATTAACGAGCGAGCTTAAGGTCGATAATGAGGCGCCGGTGCCCGGGAAAAAATATGTTATCACCGACGAAGGATTGTTTACTAGAAAGGAAAAGCTGGTCGAGGAGCGGGTCAAGCCTTGGCTGCTGCATGACGAGGATGCGATCGTCGTTGGCGAGGGACGTAAGTTTCCTTGGCGGCTTAAGGGCATGTTCGGCGCTTCGGCCACCTCCTTCGGAGCCGTCGGCGAGCGCTATATTCAATCGACGGGAAGCGGCGCCTGTATGGCGGGCGGGTCGTGGATCAATACGGGCGAAGGCGGGGTTGCGGATGTGCACCTTGCGTCGGGCGCCGAGGTGATCTCGCAGATCGGTCCCGGTCTGTTCGGCTTCCGCGATGAGGAGGGCCGTTTTTCCATCGAGGAATACAAGCGCAAAGCCGCTCATCCGAATATTAAAGCGTTCGAGCTGAAATTTCATCAAGGCGCCAAAATTCGCGGCGGCCATCTCGAAGGCGCTAAGGTGACGGCACCGGTCGCAGCGGCACGCCTAGTCCCGATAGGGAAGACAGTCAACTCCCCGAACCGCTTCGAATTTCTCACCAATCCGGAAGAAGCGCTGCGCTTCATCGCTACCTTGCAGGAAGAGGGCGGCAAGCCGGTGGGAGTGAAGATCGTCGTCGGCGATCCGAAACGGTTGGAGCCGTTTTTCCGGGCGATGCTCGAGCTGGACATTTACCCGGATTTCATTACCGTCGACGGCTCCGAAGGCGGTTCCGGGGCGACGTTTAAAGCGATGGCGGACGGCATGGGGCTGCCGCTCTTTACCGCCTTGCTGATTCTCGACGATACGGCAAGAAAATTCGGCGTGCGGGACCGGTTCCGCATTTTTGCTTCCGGCAAGCTCGTTACTCCGGATAAAGTGGCGATCGCGCTTGCGCTCGGTGCGGATTGCGTCAACTCGGCCCGCGGCTTTATGATGGCCAACGGCTGCATTATGGCGATGCAGTGTCATACCGGCAAATGCCCGACCGGGATTACGACGACGGATTCCAAATTCCAGGAAGCGCTGGTGCCGGAAGAGAAACAGTGGCGCGTAATGAACTATATTTTGCAAATGAGGGAAGGCTTGTTTTCGCTGGCGGCCGCTTGCGGTCTGGAAAGTCCTCGCGGGCTAAGACGGGAGCATGTCGTGTTTACAAATGAAAGCGGGCAAAGCATCCGCATTGCCGATTTGTTTCCTTATCCGAACCTAGATTAACCAACATCATATTTTCCAGGACGAGTCGCCTTTCTGCATCAGAAGCGGCTCGTCCTTTTTGGCGCGTCCCGATGAAACCTTAAATGAACCTTAGTTTTTGCGCCCAAATCTTTTAGATTGCTTTTATACTATTTTAAAGTGATTTTAAGGTTGAAGCCTCATGATTAAAGCATGAACAACAGCAATAATAACATCGCTAATCCAACCAATTTCATTCATAGGAGGGCTTTTATTATGGATAACAACAACAATAAAAATCAATATGATGGTTATAAAACTGATGCCGAGCGTGAAGAGACTGCACAACATCGGATGGACGATGAAATCGAGGTCGTTTCGACGCCTCCAAGACGAAGCGGGTCGTTCTTCAAATATTCCGGCAGAGTATCTCTGAACACACCTGAGAACATGGATATGAAGAAGGGCAGTTCCATGAAAAGCACGTTTGCCGCTTTTATGGCCGGGGCTTTGGTAGTAGGGAGCCTGATGTTTGCTTCGGACAAATACAATTTGTTTACGGGTCCGCAGCTCGCGGCGGCACCGCAAACATCCTCGGTTTCCGGCAATAACGGCGCCAAAACCGCATCGTTGAACAACGTAGTGTCATCGACCAAAAGCGTTGCGGATATCGCTAAGGAGGCAGGACCGGCTGTCGTGAAAATCGAAACGAAAGTAAAGAGCAGCAAAAACGGCAATTCAATGTACAACGATCCGTTTTTCCAACAGTTTTTCGGTAATCAAGGCCGGGGAAGCGGGAAAGGCTCCACGCAAAATCAGGATGACGGAGCTTTGCAATCGAGCGGATTGGGCTCCGGATTTATTTTCCAATCGTCCGGTTACATTCTAACCAACGAACACGTCATTGACGGCGCCGACGAAATCGATGTTACCGTTCAAGGATACGATACGCCTTTTAAAGCCACGCTACTCGGTAACAGCTACGATCTGGACTTGGCCGTGCTGAAAATAGAAGGGGACAAAGACTTCCCGACGCTGCCTATCGGCGATTCCGATAATACGCAAGTGGGCGACTGGGTTGTCGCCATCGGTAACCCGTACGATTTCGACTACACCGTAACCTCCGGCGTGATCAGCGCCAAGGAGCGTCCGATCAGTATCCCGGATGACAAGGGGACAAGAGAATACAAACATCTGTTCCAAACCGATGCGGCTATTAACCCGGGGAACTCCGGCGGTCCGCTGCTGAACATGAACGGCGAAGTGATCGGGATCAATACGGCGGTAAGCTCCGAAGCGCAAGGTATCGGGTTCGCCATTCCTACAAGCACGATCAGCTCAGTGCTGGAAAATCTGAAAAACAACGTTGAAATTCCGAAGGAACCGTCTCCGTACATTGGTGTTAGTGTTGCCAATATTACCGAAGATATGTTAGGCGATCTGAACTTAAGCAGCACTAAAGGCGCGGTTGTCGCCGATATTCAACCTAAAACGCCGGCCTTTGAAGCCGGGTTGCGCGAATATGACGCCATTGTCGCCGTAGACGGCGCAGAAATCTCCACGGCGGACGAATTAACCAAAAAAATTCAGGCGCTAAAAGTCGGCGACAAAGTGAAGCTGACGATTGTGCGCAACGGCAATAAACAAGACATTACAGTCACCGTCGGCGACCGCAACGCGGCGCAATCGACTTCGAAAAAATAATAGATTCCGTGTTACAGCGGGCATGGTTGGGTCTTTCGTAAAGACGCAGCCATGTCCGTTTTTTTATGATCCCGCCAAAACTAACGATTGCGATTTCCAGCAGCTTCTATTGAGATTTATATATCGAAAAAATATATTGAATAAATATATCTTTTTGATATAATATAAATGAATCAACCTTTAAGGGAGGACTTATGCTTGACCGAATTATTTATACTCGGCGAATTGACGGGTGCTCCGATGCATGGCTATTTGCTGCATACGATCTTGAACGGAGCTATTGGACCTACGCGAAAAATCAGCTGGGGGGTGCTTTATCCGCTCATTCATAGCCTGCTTGCAGATGGGCTGATCGAGCAGGTCCCCGATGAACAACAGGAGGGTTCCCGGCAAGGAAGAGGAAAGAAGAAAAAAATGTACAGAATAACCGAGGATGGTAAGCGTCGTTTTTTTCGTCTGATGGAAGAACCGATTCCATACTCGCCGGACTATGATCTGCACTTTTACGCCAAGCTTTCGAATTTTGACATTATCAGCAGAGAATTGCAATTTCTGATTTTGCACCAGTACAAGGATTACTTGCGGTTTGAGCTTCGCCATGAGGAAGAACGGGTGGAGTATATAAGCAAAGACGAAATGATGCCCGATGAGGAACGACAGTACAATCTGATCTGGTTCCGGCATCGGTTGGACAAGCTTCGTTTGGACGAGGCTTGGATTTTGCAGTTAATTCATAATCTTCAAATGAATGGAGAAGGGACGGTGTATGAGTAAGTTTGCGATTGCCGAAGTAACGGCCGCTAGCGGCGGACGCTTGGAACGGTGTACTTAATAATATGAGGTGATGATTATGGCGCGTGTATTACTGATCAACGGAGGTTCCGAAGGACATATCAATCCAACGCTTGGCGTTGTTCAAGAACTGATCCGTCGCGGCGAACAGGTGGTTTACTTTACAGCGGATCAGTATCGTGATCGCGTAGAGTCAACGGGCGCAGAGGTGATCACGTTCGATAGCGGCAAATTTGTGGAGGCGTTCCTGGCCGGAGGAAGAAATCCTTGGGCAAGGGCGGGCGGACTTTTGCGGACTGCCGACATTATCATTCCCAGTGTCCTCGATCAAATCAAAGGAAAGCATTTTGACTACATCATTCATGATTCGATGTTCGGCTGTGGACGCTTGCTTGCGCAAATACTCGACTTGCCGGCAATCAATTCATACACAAGCTTTGCACTTCAGCAAAACAGCTTTGACATGATGCACGATCACCTCTTGCGCCAGTTTCCGGCCGACGTGAACGAACAAGCGCAGCAGGAGTTTCAACGCCTTGTCAGTCAAGTGGAAGCGAAATACGATGTACGAGTGGGCTCCGCTTACGAGGTATCCTGTAATCCTGCGCCGTTGAGCCTTGTCTACACGTCGAAAAGCTTTCAGCCCGATGGTGAAAGTTTCGACGAGACGTTCAAGTTTGTTGGACCGTCTGTAGTGCCGCGTTCGCACAGTCATTTTGATTTCTCTCATGTGGACACGGATCGATTGGTTTACATTTCTTTCGGTACCGTTATCAATCAAGCGGCGGAATTTTACAAGCTCTGTTTTGCGGCGTTTGCCGAAACGAAGTACACCGTGATTGTATCCGTAGGCAGACAAACCCAGATTGCGGAATTGGGAGACATTCCCGATAATTTTATCGTTCGTAACTATGTACCGCAACTCGAAGTATTGCAACGCGCCAAATTGTTTATCACGCACGGCGGCATGAACAGCGCCAGCGAAGGATTATATTATGGGGTGCCGCTGATTGTGCTTCCCCAAGGCGCAGACCAGCCTATGGTGGCGCGGCGTGTGGCTGAAATCGGTGCAGGCATCCACCTGAAGCAAGAAGGGTTAACCGCTCGGGATCTTCGAGAGGCGGCGGAACATGTGTTCGAGGATGCATCGATTCGAGAGGCTTGTGTTGAAATTGGCGATTCGTTCCGAACTGCGGGCGGGTATCATCGAGCCGTGGAGGAGATCTTCGCATATAAACGAAATCTAGGATTGGGAGACAATTTTACGTAGAGACGCTCGGATTACAATTACAACACCAAGTGGAAGGGCATTTTGCGCAAGTTGCGGCACCGGGACTGACAATCGGGCTCTTGCATCCCTCGGGTGAACAAGGTATTCAACCCGGAAAATCAGAGAGCATTTCTATTGGATTTGAAGTACAGGAATTAGAGCCGGCGATCGATGTGCTGAAATCTCGCGGCGTTGAATTCCAGCATATTACTGAAAACAATGGAACCCGGCTGGCACACTTCAATGATCCTGATGGAAATCCTCTTTATTTGATTTGCACTCGTTAAGCCGCGCGCATATTATCATGGTAGCAAGCAAACAAAAACCGATTATCCTGCCTCGGAGTAGGAAAGTCGGTTTTTTGCCTTTTGACCAACCTATGGTAACAAATGTGCATTAATAGGTTAGTCAAAGTTTTTTCCAAAAAAACAAGCGAATATACCTTACCCAAACGTCCCTCTGCACATAGCATTATCTATAAGGGAATACGAAGCGTTGCTTTGTGCTCAAGACCGCTTGCTTCCGTTCGGTGCACAGCATACGTGAATTCAGATAAGGAGATGGTCGAAGGTGGCTTTGAAACGAGCGGGGAAATCGAAACCGGAAAAGAAGAAATCCCTCAGGAAAGAGCCCTTAAAAGTTATCATTCAGGGTCCTTTAGTACCGCAGGATAAAAGAAAGCATGAATTTCATTTCAATTGCCCGCTCCATCCCAGAATCGGAAAAACCGCTCACCCTTATAAGCAAAAAGAGACCGCCGACGCCCGAGTTCTGATGGTTCTGGATCAATTTAATATCGGAGGTACGGAAACCCACTGTTTATCGCTCGCGCGAGAGCTGATAAAGAAAGGAATCTATGTTGCGGTTGCCGGCAAAAACGGGCGCATGCTGGAGACGTTTTTAGCGCTGGGCTGTCCGGTGTACGAAATCGATTTCGTAACCGATTCCTACAGATCGAACGAAGAGAACAAGGATGAAATTATCCGACAAGTAAAAAAAATTATACAAAACGAAAATATATCCGTTGTTCACGGTCATCAGGTTCCTTCCGGAAGTTTCGCAGCTAAGGCGGCAAGCCAGGTGAAGGTACCTTTTGTCTATACGGTACACGGTCTTTATTACGGCAACGACTTACTGCCTGTTCTTGATATGGCTTCGGTTGTCATTACCGTTACGCCTCCCGTTCAGCAATTCGTCAAAAATTATTATAACTCCCCGATATTGATTCCGAACGGTATCAATCCCACGGAGTATGCGAACCGCCCATCGCTCAAATCCGACTTTAGAGCCAGATACGGTATACCGGAGGATGCGCCTCTCGTGCTTTACGTAGGACGTTTAACATGGGAAAAGGCGGATATTTGCTTAAATATTGTCGAAGCATGCCAGCAGTTGAGAGAACAAGCGTTTGCTTCTCTGCGCCTTATGATTGTGGGAGCGGGGAGTGAAGCGGGCAAAATCGAAGCGTTGGTCGAACAAACCAACGCCGCGGCAGATGAACCGTTCATTCATTTACTTGGCGATTCATTGAATATGTGCGCTCTTTATTCCAGCAGCGATTGCGTGATCGGCACGGGCCGGGTTGCAGTAGAGGCGTTGGCTTGTAAAACGCCGGTTATCGCAGTAGGCACGCACGGTTATTTCGGCATCGTACAGCCGGAAAATTACGAGTCCGCCTGGCGGCTTTGGTTCGGAGATCACAAATCTAAGCACCCGTTATCGCAATGGATGCTGAAGGAGCATTTAAACGAGGTACTGAATTTGGCTCCCCAAACCAGGGAAGAGTGGGGCTGGGTTGGCCGCAAATATATCGAAAGTTATTATCATATTGAAGCTGCGGCTTCGAGCACATTGAATGTATACGATCAATTGCTTGCTAGCAAATAAAAAAGAGGGCGCCTGTAAGATTTTTTTTAAACTGGACCCTTAGTCAAGGACACTTTTAAAAAAAGAGTTAGGCCGCACTTAAGAGATGATTTCTGTATTGTACAGGAGTCATCTTTTTTAACCCCCACTGGTATCTGTAATGGTTATAGTAATGAATATAGCGCTTAATTTCTTGCTCTAGTTCAGAAAAGGATTTGCAATCGCGACTCTTCACATGGTCTTTCATATGGCCGAAGAAAGACTCCTGAGGGGCATTGTCCCAGCAGTTCCCCCGTCTAGACATAGATTGTCCTAACCCGTTATCTTTCAAAAGCTTCTGATAGACAGGACTCGTGTAGTGGCAGCCTTGATCCGAATGAATGAAAGCGTCCTGATGTAACTTCAACCGTCTTTGCCTCATCAGTGATTTGATCGTGTCTGTTGCAAGAGGGAGGTGGAGGGTCGTGGACAAGTTATGAGTGAGAAGCTCGCCTGTAGAAGCATCTAGAATGGTTGACAAATAAGCCGTCTGGGAATGGCCATATGGCAAGTACGTAATATCTGTTAGCAGAGCGAGACCTGGCGTACCTTTCTTAAAGTCTCTCTGTAACGTATTCTCAAGCGTGCGGTGTTCTTGCGTGGCTTTTGCCATCTTTCGGTAAGGATTAGCCTTTCGATGTGGACATACGAGGTTAAACTTGCGCATTAATCTTCGAATTCGTTTCAGGTTATACACGATATGGAATTCATTTTCTAACGTCATCTTAATGGAGCGAGAACCCTTCTTGAAGCCTCTTCGATGAAATGCCTTCTTAATCAAAGCACCGGCCTGCTCATCCGCTTTGATGCGTGCGAGCCGTTTGTCCGAGCTTTGAAGGTAGTTGTAGTACCCGGAACGAGACACACCAAGTAATTGACAGAAGTAACGCGTCATCCGTTCTAGGCCTTGCTTTACTGCATTTTGAATAAGCTCGAAACAGTCACTCTTGGGTAGGTTTTGTCCGTTTGCTAACAGCCTCCTTTCGTTCTTGTCTAACTTTTTTACGTATGCCAATTGAGCCTCCAAAAGTTTAATCTTCGCTTCCTGCTTCGCGATCATCTCTTCCTGGGATAAGGGGCGTTGTGAGGGGCGTAATGCTGCTTCTTTACGTGAGTCCGCTAGCCCCGTGATTCCGTCCTTCTCGTAAGCTTTCTTCCAACGATCCGCGCACTGCTCCACTCGCTTTATCCCGAGCATCTCCACATCAAACCCACTCGCCTCGAAAATCTCTCTAGGTGTTCGACCCGACATATATTGATCGATGAATAGACGTTTGAATTCATCGGCATAAGTAATCGATTTTTCGCTCACCCGCAAAACGTGCGGATTTAGCGCTAGTCGTTCACGTTCATATTTATTAAAATGCTTTTTGCTCATTTTGTTCGCCTCCACTGTTGTCTCCAGTATACAAAAAGGTACCCACACACTAAACACTTTTTTTGAAGTGTCCAGTGTATGGGTACCAGTTTATTTAAAGGGGCCCTCTTTTCCCGTATTATGCTGTATCTCGTTAAGAGCCTGAATATAAGAATATACGAGTAACTAGCGTCATTCATCCAAGCTATTGCTATAGAGAAAGAATACTATGAAAGTATAATCACGGAACCAGCGTGATAATAAACAAAGGAGTGTGGTATTAGATATGCCGCTATCAAGATTAGCTTCCCTTACCAGCAATTCCGGTACGACCTGGTACTCGACGGCAAGCAGGACAGATGCGATTACTGCAGCCATCACGGGAACTGCAACCGCAACCAGCGGACTGGCTACGAATATCGGTCAAGCCGGCGCATTCTGGCCGAACCTGGAGTATTATGCCGCGGAAGGTTTGGCTAACCCAGAATATGTATGGAACGATGCGTCTCCTGCGGCATCGGAAACCGTCTATTTTGCTCAAGCCTATCAGTACACGGATCTCATCGTCGCCGGTATTACCCGTCTGGCCGTGGCCGATACATTCACGGATAATGCCCATACGCTATTTATTGAAGAATATTTGAACATTCCTCTTGTCGGGATTACGCTTGAAACCTCCGTTACGCCTGCCGGAGGCGCGCCGGACGGCAGCCTGAGCGATGCGGGACAGGCTGACTCTCCGCCGTTCGGATGGCAGAATATATCTAAGTTTTCCGGTATTTACGTCCCGACACTTCCGGTTACTATTCCTGCACTTACCACTTACTTCTTCGTCGTATCTTATGAAGTAGTGAACTACTCGACGAACGGTGACGTAAATCCGGCCGGTCTTCAATTCATCGTCGAGCTCTACAATGATCTGGTCGAAGTCTAATTCTAAAGGTTCAACCCGGTTTCATCTATGATGCCGAAAGGGCCCTTCCTCAGCCATACTGCATGTGGCTGTTGGAATGGCCCTTATTTTCTTTCTTTTGGCGGCTAAGGATAAAATAGTCTCGAATGCTGCTTGGGATGCAGCCGGTAGAAATATAGCGGTTCCCGCAAATTGTCCATTTGAATTCCGGCAGCTGCGCACTTGGCGAAAAATTCGAAGTCTTCCGCCCCCGGGATTTTGCGAGTATGACCTCCGATCCGGTCAAACGTGCTTCCTCGGAGCATGACCGTCGGATTCGAAATACAATGAAGCCCCTCATCATACTTTTGCGGAATATCGCTTCCGTAAGCCAGCCACTGAGGGATAACGGTTTTATGGTAATTCTGGTCCTCGAAGGCAATGTAATTGGTGCCGACCAATCCGAACTCCGGATGCTCGCTCAGAAATTGCACCTGCTTCTCCAGCCGTTCGGGATGGGAAATATCGTCGCAGTCGTGAATAGCGATAAACTCGCCGCGAGCGAGAAACATGCCGATCGTATAACTGCCGGCTGTTCCAACATTGCTCGGAAGAGGGAGGAAAACGACTCTCGCCAATCGCTCCGTCTCGGAGCGGTAGTCATGAAGCCAGGAGTTTATCGTGTCCACCGTCGAATCGGAAGAAGCGTCATCCACTAAAATCCATTCCATTTGCGTATAGGTCTGCTTAAGTAAGCCGTCCAGGCAGCTCCTTATGAACGCAGATGCGTTATAGCACGGGACCACCACGCTAACCATGCCGTTTACTCTGTTCAAATGTCATTGTCATCTCCTTTTCCAATGAGAGTTAAACTTGTTCGTTATACTATATGATGCTCGGGAAGGTTCAGTCAGAGGCATCTGGTTATGGCCCGGCAAAAGATAGGGGATTTGTTCCGTATCAATCGTATAGGATTTCTTCCCAAATCAACATATGATGAACTAACACTTGGAAATGAGTAGGAAAGGAAGATGCTCAGATGAAGGCTCCGCTGCACGTTCACTTCATAACCTCCGGCGTGGGCTCGCCTTATCCGCCTCTGGAATCGGCGATCATTCATGCGCTGCGGGAGCAAGTACAGCAGGTAACGGTTGCGCATCCCAAAGAGGAATTGCCGGCTGGAAGCGGGAAGCCTGATCTGCTGCTTGTATTTCATGCGTTGTTTATGCCGAGACATCGGCTTTCCCAATTGAAACGAGCGGCTGCCCAAACAGCCGTCTGGTTTACAGACGACCCGTATTACTCCGATTGGTCGAAAGAAATCGCGGTCCATTTCGATTTTGTTTTTACGCAGGATCGCAATTCGGTACAGCGGTATGAGCGGCTTGGGTGCAAGCGCGTGTATCATTTGCCTTTAGCGGCGGACACGAGCGTGTTTCATCCCGTGAAGGTGCCGGATTCCTATGCCTCCGATCTTTGTTTCATCGGCAGCGCCTTTTGGAACCGGGTGCGTTTCTTCGAGCAAATAATAGCCAGGCTTGAGGATAAAAAGGTTACGATTCTGGGGCTTTGGTGGGATCGATTGAAAGCGCCAGAAGGCTCACATGTCATGCTAAGCCGCTCTCACGGGGACGAGGGATGGATATCGTCTGAGGAAGCGGTGCGCTATTACAATGGCGCAAAGATCGTTTTAAATATTCACCGGTCGATCGACGATCCGTTTAATCAGAACAGCTCCGCGCTGGATGCGCATTCCATCAACAATCGGACATTTGAAATCGCTGCCTGCGGAGCGTTCCAATTGCTCGATATCCGCAAGGATCTTGGGGAGTACTATACTCCGGGGAAGGACATCATTCCGTTCGCCTCTGTGGAGGAGTGTGTCCGGCTGATTAACCTGTATTTGAGCAAGGACCGGAAACGCCGGGCTATTGCGGAGCGGGCGCGGAGGCGCACCTTGTCCGAACATACGTACGGGAAGCGGATAGAAGCCTTGTTGAAGGCTATCGGCCTGGCCGCTGGAGAAGGAACGTGACGTGATGATGAGATTGTATAATAAGGGGCAAGCCGCTTAGAACGCGGCTTTTTCTATTGGCATAAAATTTTGTTATAGACAAAGTATCAAAGGCTTTTTGGCAGCCGTTTATGTATGATGATTGTAAATCCAAATTCAGGAAGGAAACAGGCTATTGAAAAAAAATGATGCGCCGCCTATTGATCTGGTCGAACAAATCGCAAGCGAAAGTCTCAATAAGACAGTAAAAACGATAGAACGAGAATTAAGGGGAGTTTCTACCTATGTTTATCGCGTGCAACTCGAAGATCGTACCGTTTATCTCCGAATTCTCCCGGAGGAAGACTGTAGTTTTGCGGTGGAAGTGCAGGTGCATTCTTTACTGAGGGAAAAGGGAGTCCTTGTTCCCGAGGTCATCTTCTTCGCTCCCCATCAACATATCTCAGGGATGTCATTCATGATCGTCGGTGAAATCCCCGGAGAAAACGTTATCAATTGCGGCTCGAAAGACATTTATCATGGCATACTCGTTCAGGCGGGAAAACAAATTGCGGTTATCAATCAAGTAAGCGTGGACGGTTTTGGTTTCGTTAAGAGGGGGAGGGAAGAAGATGCGCGGCCCTTGCAGGGGCCAAAGAAATCGATGCATGATTACCTCTATGAAGTTCTTGAGGAAGGGCTCGTATTATTATCGGAGAATGGATTCAGTCGGAGGGATGTCTTCCAAATCAGCAGCCTATTCGATGCGGGAGCTGATTTGATGGGAAGGCACGGTTCTTGTTTAGCTCACGGCGATTTTGACGATGATCATATTTTCCATTATAACGGAACATTTACGGGGATTATTGACTTTGGCGAAATCCAGGGAAGCAGTCCGCTGTATGATTTGGGGCATTTCAAATTGCATGATGGACAGTATAATCAGATTACTCAGGGATTCCCTTCCTTGGCAATGGGGTATAACGAAGTGGTAGAGCTTTCGGATGATGACTATACCGAAATTGACCTTTGGGCATTGTGGATCGGCGTCGGAAGGCTAGCGCGGAAATACAAGTACAATCGTCGAAATAGCAAGGGGAATTGGGGCCGTTATCATGACCATCTGTTGAAAACGGTAAAGATTGAAATGGAACTGCTCGCTAACAAAATATAGCAGGTGAATGACGACGATGTGGAGATTCGCTGCGGCCGCGGCGTCTTTGTCAGCAGGAACAATTCCCCTGATGCATACGCTATGATGAACTTTGTAATGGCTTGCGGTAAAAAACCACTTTGAAACTAATGATCACAAAACTCAAAAGATTTCCTTAGCGACATACCGGTTTAATGCAGGGATTCGTTATAAAAAGATAGACGATTAGGGAATAATTCGGTTATCTAATAAACTAAATATTCGCGGCAGTGACGAGGATCACATCTCTATCCGTTGCAAAGCTTTATGATTCAATCAACGACATCGGGCTTACGAAAGGATCTATACCTATGATAAACAGAAGCGGCAGGTTTGCCCGAAGGGCGGTCAAGGTGGATCAGGCTCAGCATATGATCATGCAGCATGTACAGAGGCTAGGCAGCGAGTATGTGCCTCTGGAATCATGTCTGCTTCGAAGAACCTCGGAAGCGTTGTATGCGAAGGAATGCATGCCGCATTTTCGCAGATCGGGGCTGGACGGGTATGCGGTTATGAGTGCAGACGCTGCAAGCGCAGCTCCGCAGCAGCCCGCGCGGCTGCGGGTAATAGATGAAGTTCCTGCCGGGAGCGTTTCGGATAAGCAGGTCGAATCCGGGACGGCCATTCGCGTAATGACGGGCTCGGCTGTGCCCGAAGGGGCTACTGCTGTGGTGATGTTTGAGCAGACTGAAGAATTTCAAGAGGATGGACAAGTTTTTATCCATATTAAACATAACGTTTCTTTTGGACAAAACATTGCCAACATTGGCGACGAGGTAGCGATCGGCCAACTGCTTATGGGGGCCGGCACCCGCATCGGGCCAGGACAGATTGCGCTGCTTGCTTCGCTGGGCCATGACAAAGTCCCTGTCATACGCCGGCCGCGTGTCGGCGTATTAACGACGGGAAGCGAGCTGAGCGATGTCGGTCAGCCGCTTCTGCCCGGGAAAATCCGCAACAGCAACGCCTATATGCTCGCGGCTCAAATCGGGCAGTACGGCGGACTTGCCGTTCATTATGGAACTGCCCCGGACCGCATCGATCAAGTTGCCCGCATCATTCGGGAGGCTGTACAGGAATGCGACATGCTGCTTGTCAGCGGCGGCGTGTCGGTCGGCGATTATGATGTTATGGCCGAATTTTTTACGGTTGGCAGCGGCAGCGGCGAATTGGAGCTGCTCTTCAATGCGAACTGTCAGATCCGAATCCCCTCAGGCTCCAAGGGAGTAAGCGCCGGCCAACAGGTGGGGGTTATCCCGCTTCCCTATGAAACGACGATATACGGAAAGGGAGGAGCCATCGATGGAACCGCGAGACTACCCGACTGCACCGGTTGACGCTCTCGGAAGGCCGCTTCGGGACTTGCGCATATCCATAACGGATAGGTGTAATTTTCGCTGCCGTTATTGTATGCCGGAAGAGATATTTGGAGCGGACTTTCGCTTTCTGTCTGAGGAGAAGCTGCTCAGCCTGCCGGAATTGGTAAGGCTGACGCAAATATTTGTCTCGCTGGGCGTCGAGAAAATCCGCATTACAGGCGGCGAGCCGCTGTTAAGAAAAAATATCGGCGACATCATCTCCCGAATCCGCAGTATCGAGGGCGTTAAGGACATTGCTGTTACAACTAATGGATCGCTGCTTAAGCAGAAAGCGCAGCAATTAAGGGAAGCGGGACTGGAACGCATCACCGTGAGCCTGGACAGCCTGAACGACGAACGATTCGGCAGGATGAACGGAAGGGGATTCCCGGTCCGGACCGTGCTTGAGGGCATCGATGCCGCGGCTTCAGCCGGGTTATCCGTAAAGATCAATATGGTCGTTCAAAAAGGCGTTAACGATCAAGACATCATTCCTATGGCCCGGTACTTCCGCGAGCGCGGGCACACGCTAAGATTCGTCGAATTTATGGACGTTGGGAACAGCAGCGGCTGGAATCTGCAGCAGGTCGTGCCCAGCAAGCGGATTATCGAAATCATTCATGCCGACATGCCGCTTGAACCGGTGGCGCCGAACTATTATGGCGAGGTCGCGACGCGTTACCGCTACCAAGGAACACATACGGAGATCGGCTTGATTTCTTCGGTAACGCAAGCTTTTTGCGGCAGCTGCACGCGGGCCCGTCTATCTGCGGAGGGGCATTTGTATACGTGCTTGTTTGCTTCGGATAAAACGGATTTGCTGAGTGTAATGCGGGCCGGCGCCAGCGATGATGAAGTAAGGCAGCGGATCGTTCAAGTATGGAGCGAACGTCAGGACCGTTACTCGGAAACGAGACTCGCGCAGACATCTCCTAGGCGCATGGTAGAGATGTCCCATATCGGCGGATAGAAATAAGGTTTTCAATAGCAATTCCAGCAGAGCCTCTGGCGAGTGTTGAAGCCGGGGGCTTGTTTTTTTGCTGCCGATTTGTGAAAACAAATGAGATTGATTTTCAAAATGTGAGGGGGATCACAATCCCCTTGGATTCGCTGAGGTATATTGAATAATGACATGGGCCTGATCGCTCGCGTATTCGCCTGGTAGCTGCTTCCAGTGACTTCGGCGAGAGGGCCGGGGCAGCTGGTCATTTGCTGAGTCTTTTCGATATTAAAGGGCTCACAATGACTTTTATCACGGAGGACGGACGGCCGCTCATGGTTTAATACAAACATCAGGTCAATAAGCGAGGGAGCAATGATAACATGGATCGAGCATTCGCATCAAAATTTGCCAAATGTGTGTTCCTCACCGTATGCGGTTTAATTATTCTGATGGGCATTGGATCAAGAATGTTCACACACGTGGATTTGGCTTTGTATGGGTACATGGTAGGTACCGTTGTTTTCGTCGGAGGTTTCTTTTATCGATTTATTGCATGGGGAGAGCGGCCGCCGACCAAAATCATTTTGAAAAAAGGCATCAAGCTGCTGTTCCGCAAAAGCACGCCGCAGACTGCAACGGAGCATCTGATTACTTACCGGTTTATATGGAACCGAGGCTGGTACCGTTGGACGCAGCACGTGCTGCTGGGCTGGGGCTGTATACTGTCCGCCTTCGTAACCTTTCCCCTCGTATTCGGCTGGATGTACTTCACGATGAGCGAGAACGGAACGTACACCGTAGTCGGCTTCGGGATCGACATTATGAAGATTAAAGCGGACGGCATGCTCGGATTTCTGTTCTACAACGCTTTGAACATTACGGCGTTCATGGTCATAGGCGGCGTATGCATGGCTTTGTACCGCAGAATCAAACATATGCAGGCCCGCGCCGAGCAGACCTTGATTTACGATTTTCTACCGCTGTATATGCTGCTTTTTGTAAGTATCACGGGGCTGCTGCTCACATTCTGCAATATTTTCCTTCACGGGTACGGACATTCGGTTGTGACGCTGATTCATCAATGGTCCGTGATCGTAACGCTGATCTATATACCTTTCGGAAAATTGGCGCATATCCCGTTCCGTCCGATGAGCGTATTTGCCCGAAACTATCGCGAGCATTACGCCGAGCAGGCAACCAAAAGCTGCAAGGTATGCGGAAACGGCTTCGTATCGGAGGAGCAGTCCAATGATGTTATCGCTGTGCTGAAAGTAAACGAGATCGAATTCAAAACCGAAGAGGGCTACCACTTGGCCGAGCTGTGTCTGCCATGCCGCCGTAAATATAGAATGTCTCGTTTTACCGGAATACCTACGCATCAGATTCACGTGAAGGAGGCTAACCAGAATGCCAAAGGATAAGTTTTTTAAAGTCATTGCCAATAAACAGCACCCGAACGAAGAGCTGGTGCCGACACATTGCTCCTACTGCGGCATGCAGTGCGGCATGAACCTTCGAGTCGATAAATCGACCAACAAGATTATCGGCGTTGAGCCGCGATACGACTGGCCTGTTACACTCGGCAAGATGTGTCCGAAGGGCGTAACGGCTTACCAGCAGACGAACCATGATGACCGGCTGCTGCGACCGCTGATCCGTGACGACGCAAGTCTCAAAGGAACGAAGGAAGGCTTTCGTGAAGCCAGCTGGGATGAAGCTTATGCGTTAATCGTGAACAAATTCCAAGAGCTTCAAGGGAAATACGGTAAAGATTCGCTATCCGTATTCAGCGGTGTCTCGATGACCAATGAAAAATGCTATCTGACAGGGAAATTCGCCCGGGTTGCTCTGCAAACCCGCTACATCGACTATAACGGCCGGTTCTGTATGTCAAGCGCAGCCGCAGGTTTTCTTCGCAGCTTCGGAGTAGACAGAGGCTCGACGCTCCCTTGGACGGATCTGCATGAAACAGATTGCTTGTTCATCGCCGGAAGCAATACGGCCGAATGCCACCCGACCTCCATGTTCCGGGTATGGGAAGTACAGAACCGCGGCGGCTATCTGATCGTAGCCGATCCCCGCGAGACGCCGATTGCCCGCCGCGCGGACGTTCATCTGGATCTGCGTCCCGGCACAGACTTAGCGCTGGCTAACTGCATGCTCCACCTGCTCATTCAAAACGGTCACGTTGACACTGAATTTGTGCGTAATCACACCAACGGCTTCGAAGAAATGCAAGAGGTCGTGAAAAAATTCACTCCTGCATATACCAGCGAAATCACGGGAGTCGCGCCTGAGAAGCTCATTCGGGCAGCCGAAATTTACGGCAAAGCGCCGAACGCCGTCGTCATGTTTGCCCGCGGGATTGAGCAGCAGCACAAGGGAGCGGACAACGTTTCGGCCTACACCAATATGTGCCTGGTGACCGGCAAAATCGGCCGTCCGAAATCCGGCGTGGCGACGTTCACCGGGCAAGGAAACGGCCAGGGCGGCCGAGAGCATGGGCAAAAGTCGGACCTTCTGCCCGGTTACCGCAAGCTGACCAACCCGAAGCATGTAGAAGAAGTGTGCAAAGTGTGGGGCATCGCGCCGGAAGAAATGCCTCAGCCCGGCGTATCGGCATACGAGATGTTCGAGCTGATGGAGCAGAAGACGATTCGCGGATTGTATCTGTTATGCTCCAATCCCGCCGTTTCGGCGCCGAACCAGAATTATGTCCGCGCAGCGCTGAAGAGTCTGGATTTTATGGTTTGCGCAGACATCTATCTGTCGGAATCGGCGGAATTTGCAGACGTAGTGCTTCCGTCCGTTACTTGGTCGGAGGATGAAGGCACCGTGACCAATCTGGAAGGGCGCATTATTAAAATCAATAAGGCGCAAGAGCCTATAGGCGAGTCCAAGCCTGATTGGCTGATCGAGGTAGAATTGGCGGAGCTCCTCGGCAGAGGGCAGTACTTCCGCCATCTCAAGACAGCTAGAGACGTAGCCGACGAATTCCGTCTAGCTTCCAAAGGCGGCTATGCCGACTATTACGGAGCGACTTGGGAGAAGATAGAGAAGCTGGACGGTGTCTTCTGGCCTTGCCGCAGCGAGGAAGATCCGGGTACGCCGCATATGTTCCTGGATCATAAGTTCTACCACCCGGACGGCAAAGCGAAGCTATGCGCGCTTCCTTACAGACCGCCTGCCGAGGAGCCTTGCGATCAGTATCCGCTTCGGCTGACAACGGGCAGGGTTGTTTATCACTACCTGTCGGGGAATCAGACGAGAAGAATTCCATTCCTGCGGGATATGTGCCCCGAGCCGTATGTCGAGGTTCATCCGGAGACGGCAGCCAAATATAACATTCAACACGATGAAGTGGTTCGTTTATATACTCGGCGCGGAGAGGCGTTTTATAAGGTTAAAATTATTGAAGCGATCCGTCAGGATACTGTGTTCGTTCCTTATCACTTCGGACATGAGCAGTCTATTAATCTGCTTACCATTCCGGCGCTGGACCCGATGTCCAGAATGCCGGAATTCAAAGCCTGCGCGGCCCAGATCGAAAAGCAACCAGAGAGGATAAATGTCCGATGAAACAACATTTATATATCGAAATGGACAACTGCATCGGCTGCCGCAGCTGTTTGGCTGCTTGTACCCAATGCGGAGGCCACGATCAAAGGAACCGCAACTACGTATATGACGTGAATCCGCTTGTCACGCGACAGACGATCCCGCTGATGTGCTTGCACTGCGTAAATCCGGCTTGCGCCCGAAGCTGTCCTGCGCAAGCTATCCAGATAACGGAGGAGGGCGCAGTGCTCTCGGCTCTGGTCGAGAAATGCATCGGCTGCCAGAACTGCACCATCGCATGTCCTTACGGCATTCCGAAATTCGATGAAGAGCAAAACTTAATGTATAAATGCGATCTTTGCTATGACCGCACGAAGGAAGGAATCCCGCCGATGTGCGCCTCGGTTTGTCCGACGAACACCTTGCAGTGGCTGACGGAAGAAGAGCTTGCTGCCAAGAAAGAGCAGCATCGGTTAGGGAAATGGACGGCCAGCCATGAGCTCCCCGATCCTCTTGAAGGGGAAACGAATGTGAAGATCAGCCTTCCGGGCATTCTGCAAGGGAAGCAAAAATTGTTCTAATCTATTTTGGTATTGGAGTGAGGCTGTATGGAACAGGACAACAAGCGCGATAATAACCATAGTCCTTTTAATGAGGATAATTATACCCATAATATACGCAAAAACAACGAACGAAAGCTGGATCGCCGCAGCTTTATGAAGACGCTGGTCGGGGCGGCGGGGGTCTTCGCCGTTTCTACTCTTCCATGGGGAGCGCTTGCGGCTAAAGAACTGACCGGCCTCAAGAAGAAACCGTATCAGCCGCTAAAGATTGCCGATATCCGATCGCTCAGAGTGGGGGACGCCGTTGAATTCGCGTACCCTGGCGAACACGACTCCACGCTGCTGATCCGGCTGGGCGAGAATGAATACAAAGCTTATCAGAATGCATGCACGCATCTGAAATGCCCCGTATTCTGGAGCAAAGAACAAAGCGAAATGGTATGTCCGTGCCATCACGGCATATTCGATGCCAGAACAGGCGCTCCAACCGCCGGACCTCCGAGAAGACCTTTGCCCGAAGTGCTGCTCAAAGAGGATCAAGGCGCGATCTATGCGATAGGAGTGAAGCGCTATGAAGCGTAGCTATGTAGGGGTGCTCCTGCTTTGCGTCGTGTTGTTTCTGAATATTATCTGCACGCAGAAAGCCGTGAATGCGTACTTTTTTGAACAGTATCGTACGGTTATTGTATATGCAATTTGCAATATATTATTATTTCCATTCGCTATTTGGATTTATCGACGGGAGTGTAATTCTCAATGAATACGATGATAAAAAAAATACAATTGCCGCTGCAAACCGTTAACCTGGTGCTTGGCTTCATGGTTTGGGTCATACTCTCATCTTTGATGCCGTTTATTAAAGAATCGATTTCATTGACGCCTTCTCAGCTTACATGGGTAACTGCCATTCCCGTATTATTCGGCTCTGTTATGAGGGTGCCTGTAGGGTACTGGACCAATCGGTACGGAGCACGAAAACTATTTGCCATCAGCTTTATTCTTCTGCTGGCTCCCGTGTACTGGGTCAGTCAGGCCGACTCTTTCACGGACCTGATTATCGGCGGATTCTTCTTGGGGATCGGCGGAGCCGTATTCTCCGTAGGAGTAACTTCTCTGCCTAAATATTATCCGAAAGAAAGACACGGTTTCGTTAACGGGATTTACGGGGCGGGTAATGTGGGTACCGCGTTGTCGACATTCGGCGCGCCGATCGTCGCCGACCATTTGGGATGGTCCAAAACCGTCATGCTGTACAGCATCCTGCTTATCATTATGGCGGCTCTCAATTTTTTCGCAGGCGACCGTAAAGAACCGGCCGTAAAAACGTCCCTCGTCGAGCAAATTAAAGGGGTATCGGGCAACTCCAAGCTTTGGTTCTTATGCTTATTTTACTTCCTTACCTTCGGTTCTTTCGTTGCGTTTACCGTTTATTTGCCCAACTTTATGGTCAGCAGCTTTCATTTGACCAAAGTGGATGCGGGCATGCGTACAGCCGGATTTATCGTTCTTGCAACGGCTATGCGGCCTATCGGGGGATATCTGGGAGATAAATTTAACGCTTTCAAAATTCTTATCTTTGTTTTCGCCGGGTTAACCGTTTCCGGAATTCTGCTTTCTTTTGCTCCGTCGATGACCTGGTATACGATAGGATGCCTGACGATTGCGCTTTGCGCAGGCATAGGCAACGGGACTATTTTCAAATTGGTGCCTATGTATTTCTCGAAACAAGCCGGTATTGCCAACGGTATCATATCGGCGATGGGCGGCCTGGGCGGTTTCTTCCCGCCGCTTCTGCTTACATTCCTGTTTAAACTCACAGGCCACTACGCCATTGGCTTCATGGCTTTATCCCAGGTGGCTATGGCAAGCTTGATTCTTATTGTGTGGATGTTCTATCAAGAAAAGCTGGGTCTGTCGTCCAAAATCATCGAAAATACGGTTGAAGGCATCATGGTTACCGATACTAACGGCAATATCCGCTCGGTGAACGGGGCATTTACTCAGCTTACCGGTTATGAATCCGATGAGGTCATCGGCAAAACGCCAAGCTTGTTGAAGTCAGGCAAACAAGACCGCCATTTTTACAATGCCATGTGGGATAGCATCCGCGCGCTGGGCTTCTGGCAGGGCGAAATTTGGAATCGAAAGAAGAACGGCGACATTTATTTGGAATGGCTCACGATTAGCGCGGTTAAAAATGATGCGGGAGATATCGTGTACTATGCCGGTATGTTCAGCGATATTACCAAGCAGCGGGGGCTCAAGCAGGAAGGAAGATGAGGATGCCTACAGAGTTTGCGTTGGACCTGTGCTTTATCCGGGAGCATGGGCAGCTTCCCTTGCCGACGCTGATCGACCGGGAGCTGCAAAAACTGTTTGCCGGAAGAGGGAGCTGGTATATCGATTTCAAGGTAAAGGAAGGTCTCGATATTGCGGTCGCTGAAGTCAAGGGGCTGGGGACATGGGAAACTGAGGATGAACTCCTTCAGTATATCGAAGAGAGCATGGAGCAGGACTCTGATTCCGCTGAAGACAGCTGGGAATATCTGCAAGGGTATCAAGTGAAAGTATGGCCAAAAATAGATGCAGGCTCCTGCCGCATAAAGACGAGGTGAATGCGAGATGAAATGGGAGGATAAGCTGTCACAATGGATGGGGTCCCAGATCGAGGTGCATATTGAGGATCAAGCAGGTCTTGATCCCGTTGCTCCTCCTAAAAAAATAACGCTGGAGAAAATAAAAATGACCGACAACAATGAATATATGCAAATCTATATGAACGAACATCAATTTCTGGCCATACCTATTCTAGGCGAGGACAGCACGAGCTTGGTCACAACAGACGACGGCGCAGTGCTCTGTTCCTCCGATGCGGCGGCGCAGCTTGTGTATAAGGTTTATTTCGGCGTGTAATCTTTATTTTTCCATACCTCCGTCCGGATAACTGCCGTCATTCCGGTGAAAATAGAAAAAAAGGGAGGTAGAGGAAATGGACTGCGATGAAACAGGAGCGAAGTGCGGCATAGATGCTGCTGAACTCAAGAACGAGCTGCAGAGGACTTTGGCCTATGAAACGGAATTGCTTCGCACCTATACGATCATGTCGGAAAGATTGCACAGTCGGGAGCAGCTCAGGGAACGGCTTCAAAATTTTGCGGAAGGAAACGCCAAGCGTTCCCGGCAGTTAATAGATGAAATCGAACAATTAAATTCGTAATTGGTAAGAAGGGACAGTCGCGATATCAGCGGATACTGTCCCTTATGCATGAGCGGATCGTTCAATTGGATGTTCGGCCCTAATGATGCGACAACAGCTTCTTCATCTTTCCTAGCAGCAGTTCAGGGTCCGGATGAATGAAAGGACGGGTCCATTCAGCTACTCTCCTGTGCGATAACAAAAGAGTCAAGATTAGTCCGGTTCCAAGCAGCAGCCACAAGTGTCCGAAATGTGCGGCGCCCCGGTATACGCCCGCCGCGGTAAGCAGCTTTAATGCCGCTCCATGCATCAGGAAGACATACACCGTCCGCTCGCCCCATTCCGTCACGATGCTTTTCTTATCCGTCTGCAGCAGCAGGAACGCAAGAGAAACTACGGCAGCGAGTGCATATACGGCGAGTCGGAACAATACCGCGTACCATTCAAGCATATTAAGCTCGGTATAGGTTCGGCTGCCGAGGAGCCAGCCCAGTTGAAGCCGGAAGATGCCATTGTAAAAGAGTGCAAGGAGCAAAGCAAGCACGGCGGCTGCCATAAGCTTTACCGAAACATGACGGGCAGCTTTGCGTAGGCCGGCCCCGTTATAATAATATCCGGCAAGAAAGAACGGAAAAAAAATAAATGTCCTCCCGGCGCTCAGCCAAAATCCATCGAAAGGCAAGTAGCCTATAAGCGCCCCTAGCAGAATGGCTGCGACAATCGGGTGCTTCAATTTGACAAAGCCGAGCAGCAGCAATTTCCAGAAAAGATGGCTCAGGAGAAACCAAAGCATCCAATAAGGCGCCCAAAACGAGTAGATGTAGCCTTCCGTATGAAAGCAGAAGAAATCTAGCGTCGAATAGATCGTTTGGAAGACGACATATTGTAAAAAGATTCTCATCAGCACTTGGAGATAATGCGGGTCCTCCGTAAAGCCTCTCGAAAAATATCCGGTCACAAAAACAAACACGGGCATATGGAAAGTAAATATCGTCAACACGACGGCATTTGCCCCGGAATCATGCGGAATGACCGGCATAAGGAGGTTTCCGAGCACGACCGTCACAATGAGGACGAAGCGAGTGTTTAGCATAAAGATATCATTTTTGTTTATTTCCGCTGGTCTGTTCATTTAAATCACGGCTTTCTTAAAGGATTGCAGGCATAAAGCCCGATGTCATATTCATTATACGTTGCACAAGCAGCAAGATATGTGATTGTTTTCACAATCAAGCAAAATTCGGCGGAATGATTTTTATCACACCATCCCGCGACGATCTATCCTATAATCAAGAGCAAGCTAGAGAGAGGTTATACAGGAGGGATTGGAATGGAGCGGCAGAGAAAAAAACTCGTTCTTATTGGGAATGGTATGGCTGGCATGAGTGTCATCGAACAGGTACTGAAGCTGACTGACCAGTATGAGATTACCGTGTTTGGCAGCGAGCCTTATCCGAACTATAATCGCATTCAGCTGTCCTATGTGCTGGAAGGCAGCAAAACGATAGACGACATTATTTTGAACCCAAGAGAATGGTATGAAGAGAACGGGATTGCACTTCGAACAAGCACTACGGTTACAAAAATCGATACGATCAATAAAAAAGTGTACGCGGACGGGCTTGAGCCGGCGGCTTATGATGCCCTCATTATAGCAACGGGCTCCAAGCCATTCGTTCTCCCGATTCCCGGGTCCGACCTGGCCGGTGTCATCGGATTTCGCGACATTCAAGACTGCGAAGTCATGCTGGATTCTGCAGCAACGTATCACAAAACGGCGGTCATCGGCGGGGGACTGCTGGGATTGGAAGCGTCCAAAGGCCTCGTGCAGAACGGCATGGATGTCACCGTTGTTCATTTGATGGACACGTTAATGGAACGGCAGCTGGACAAGACGGCGAGCGACATGCTGAAAGCTGAACTGGAGGCCCAGGGCATCAAATTCCGCATGAATGTGAAAACAAGCGAGCTAATAAACGACGGCAGCGGCCGGGTCGGCGGAATCCGCTTCGAAAACGGAGAGACCTTGGAGGCGCAGCTTGTGGTCATGGCCGCAGGCATCAAGCCCAATACCGATGTCGCGAGGGCCAGCGGCATTCAAACCGGTCGCGGTATCGTCGTCGATGATCTGCTTCGTACAAGCGCTCCGGACGTCTATGCGGTCGGCGAATGCTGCGAGCACCGCAATGTTTGTTACGGTCTTGTCGCACCGCTGTTTGAGCAAGCGACCGTGCTGGCCAAAGTTCTGGCCGGCCAAGATACGCAGCCGTATGAAGGTTCCTCCGTTGCAACCAAGCTGAAAATTTCCGGTGTAGACGTATTTTCCGCCGGCGAATTCCTGGAGAAACCGGAACATCAGGTGCTTACGCTCTGCGATTCCTGGAAGAAAACATATAAAAAGATACTCCTTCAGGAGGGTCGAATCGTTGGAGGCATCTTATTCGGCGATGTCGCACATGCCCAGAAGCTGACCAAGTGGGTGCGAACCAATGCCGTTTTGGATGAAGAGATTCATAGAGAGCTTTTTGGCGGCGGCGGAGGTTGCTGCGGCAAAGAGAATTCAATGCTTTCGGTAGCCTCCATGGACGACAGTGAAATCGTATGCGGTTGTAACGGAGTTACGAAAGGAACCATCGTTTCGTGCATTCAAAGCGGCTGTACAACAATCGACGCGATCAAAATGTCGACAGGGGCGACCCGCTCCTGCGGCGGGTGTAAGCCCGTTGTCGAGCAGATTCTGAAGTATGTGCTTGGAGACAATTACGACGGAGTTGCAGCGAAGAAGGAAGGCATCTGCGGATGTACGAAGCTTGATCGCGACGAGATCATCGCAGCGATCAGGGAGAAAGGGCTCACCCATGTGCGTGAGGTCATGCATGTTCTGAATTGGAGCAACCCGGAAGGATGTTCGAAGTGCCGGCCGGCGATCAATTACTACCTCGGTATGCTGCTGCCTGAAGAATACGAAGACGAGCCGGAATCGCGATTCGTTAACGAGCGATTGAACGCGAATATTCAAAAAGACGGAACCTTCAGCGTCATTCCGAGGATGTACGGAGGCGTAACGTCGCCTGAGGAGCTGCGTAAGATTGCGGATATAGCAGAGAAGTATCGAGTACCGATGGTGAAGCTCACAGGCGGCCAGCGAATTGATCTCCTGGGCGTAGATAAGGCGGATCTGCCGAAAATCTGGGAGGAGCTCGATATGCCTTCCGGCTACGGCTATGCTAAAGCGCTTCGTACCGTAAAAACTTGCGTTGGCTCTCAATTTTGCCGCTTCGGCACGCAGGATTCAATCGGGATGGGCATTGCCCTGGAGAAAAAATTCGAGCGGCTGAATATGCCGGCCAAATTTAAAATGGCAGTCAACGGCTGTCCGCGCAATTGCGCAGAATCGGGAATTAAGGATCTCGGAATCGTCGGCAACGATGGCGGGTGGGAACTCTACATCGGCGGTAACGGCGGAACGAAGCTGCGTAAGGGGGATTTACTCTGCAAAGTAAAGTCGGATGAAGAATTGATTGCGATCTCCGGCGCATTTATCCAATATTACCGAGAAAACGGCAAATACGGCGAAAGAACAAGCGAATTCGTAGAGCGAGTCGGGCTAGAAGAGATTGAGAACGCCGTCGTGAAGGATGCGGAGAACCGGAAGTTGCTTGTCCAAAGGGTAGAGGAGGCGCTTGCCCGCTTGAGCGACCCATGGCAAGCCGTATTGCACGATCATACACAACGCGATCAAATGTACGAAACGATACAAATTCCGGCGAAAGTAAAATAAAGGTACAGGAGATGGTTTACAATGGAGCTGAATACGCTGGAATTGCGATATGTCGAAATTGGCGCCTTGGCGCAATTCAAGCCGTTCATCGGCAAGGAGGTTCGGATCGGAGAATATAGCCTTGCCGTGTTCCGTACAAGCGATGGCAAGCTATTTGCGCTTGAGAATAGAACCCCGCACAAGAAAGGCGGACCCTTGACGGAAGCTATTGTCAGCGGACATGCCATATATTGTCCGCTGCGGGATTTGCATATAAGCTTGGAGGATGGCAAAGTGCTGGAGCCGGACACAGGCGAAGTTCAAACCTATCCTGTTGTTATTGAAAATGAAGTTGTGAAGATCGGACTTCCAGAAACTATTGCGTTGGGTTGAAAGAAAGAAAAACCACTTTATACGAGATACAATCCCAATGGTATAAATAAACGAAAAACGAAAAACGATAATAATTTCGAATACATGAGCACTTACAAGTATATGTGGGTGCTCTAAAATATTTTATTAATTGAAAGGTACAACAAAGGGTTTACTAAAGTCCGCCTTACATTTGCACAAAACCCGTATTTTGTACATATGTCTATAAATCATGAAAAGCTATGGCTGAGGGGTGTACCATTTGCAATCACCCTAGCAATGGAAATAGATTGTTCTGTATCGTCTGTTGTCTCCCCAAACCTCCATAGATAATGTTTTCCATCGTAACGAGGCATGACGGTATTTATAGCGCCGTGAAGTCCACTAATCCCTTCAGGAAACCATTCTTTTATTTCTTCGAACTTCAATGACTCTGTCTGTTTTCCAATAGCATCACCTATTGCTAAACCCTTGAATGTTGCCGCTGAAAGATAACGTCCAATTACTGACGGGATTGCCTGTCCGCGAGTTGCTGAATATAATGACCATATCACAGAAAAGGAAAAGGATGCCCCCATGTATGTGGGCCTGCGGCAACAGGCTCACGGGATGCATCCCCTACCCAACATGGTCATTGTATCAAAGTATGAGCTGGATGAGAAGTCACCCGGCGTTTTTCGTTAGATGTGCAGAAGTGGTCCCATCTCCCTGCTGTGGAGAAGCGCTTAGCGTCATTGGCAGCCGGAAACGGAAATTAGTGGATGAGGGCGGGGATTGCCGCCTGCTTGTCATTCGCCGGTTGCGTTGCATAGGGTGCCGGAAGATTCACCACGAGCTTCCGGATTGTGTTGTACCGTACAAGCGGTACGACTCGGCATGTGTGGAACAAGTCGTTTCAGTATCGGAGGCACCCTCCACAGTGGCAGCAGACGATGCTACCCTGCGGCGCTGGAAGATTTGGTTTCGGGAGCAAACCGTGTACTTGCTCGGATGTTTGAAGTCCATCGCCATTCGCTTTCACCAAGACCCTGTAGAGAAAACGTCCGTACCCTCACAGTCTGCACATCACCCCATCGGACACGTTGTCGGGGATGCCTCCGGCTGGCTGGCTCGAATTGTCCGACCCGTCGCCAATTCAAATTTGTGGCTACATACCCGTTCTGCATGTTTGTCCACCCCTGCCTTGCGGTAGACTCATCTCGAAGTCTACCAAGCGAGGTGTTGAATAGATGAAAGATCAGAAGAAAGCCGAAGCGATTGCATCGGAACGCGTACAGCTGTTGTCGCCGCTGCTCGCTGAGGGGCTTGACCCTGCTAGAGCTAGAGAGATCAAGCAGAGGATCTGTGAACAGACCGGGCTCTCTGAGCGGACACTGCGACGTTATTTGGCGAAGTATCGCCAGGGCGGTTTTAGCGGTTTACAACCCAAAGGCAAAGGGCGCCAGCCGGCAGAAGCGACCATTGCGCCAGAAGTGCTCGAGCAGGCCATTCTGCTGCGACGGGAGGTACCTGGCCGAAGTGTTGCGCAGCTCATTCAGATTCTGGAATGGGAAGGTCATTCATATACCATAACCCAATATTTTTCTTCTGGCTTACCTTCTTCAACAACTTTCTTCCAACCATTATTTTCATAGAACTTCATTGCCTTTTGATTCTCAGACACACACTTCAATCTTATTGGTTTATTCATTTTTTCTATGGAGGCATTAACCAACCGCCCACCAACACCCTTACCTGAGAAATCAGGATGGACAAATAAATTGTGTATAAAATTATCTGGCAAGTACAAAGAAGCAAATCCAAGAATTTTAGCATCTTCCTCTGCTAAAATTATATACTCTCCTACAGTATGCTTATCAAAATCTTCTAAAGTCATTTCTTCTATATCCGCCCAATAAAAACTTTTACGACGTGATTCTAAGTATATACATCTTAAAGCAGGGTAGTCTATTTCACTCGCTACTCTAATATTCATTTTCACTCTCACTTTCTTTTACAAAGATAAATAATAGCATCTTGGATGATCACATATCCGGCTAACTGCGGTGCACATTCAACTATTCGTTCGCCTTAGAGCGTAATAATCCGGCTCTCAGTACTAAACTTTACTTTTATAATAAGTTTCGAATTCAGCAACAGAGTCAAACTGGTTTAATGATACACCTTCTGCTTTGAGGTGATTCTCTAACTTTTCAATAAGCTGCAGAACGGCTATTCGCAACGGTTCAAAGTCGGTTGGATCCAAAAGCGCGACAAGATCTGGATACCCATAGCGAACGTAAAACTCACGATGCTCACCCAAGTCAACAAAACTAGGCCAACGTCCCTTTTCTGCAGCGTACAAAATTCGGGCTAGCCCATCTTGTACGCCAATTGCTACGAAGAAAGCTGTTTCGTAATGTTCTTTATCGCATGCGGTTAGCAGTTTGTTCAGCATTCCCCTTTCCTCTTCGTAATACCCCTCCATTCGTCTGCTGAAAGAGCGAATTTCTTCTCGTCTTTTTTGTCGCTCCGATATAAGTAGAAGCGTATCTCCAGTTAGTTTCTCACACGCTGATATTATTTCATTTGGAGTACGGCTGAACATAATGGTATCAAGGTATTGATCCAGTTGATCCGGCTTAATGGGGAGATTTCTGACTTGCTCGCGATAATGCCCCCAACTGCGCTTATAGTAAATTTGGTTCAAGAAGCCAAGCGACTTAAAAATGTTTGCCGCGATCTCTTGAGCCTGGGTTCGACAATAGACCAACTCCTTGTAGGCTTCGGTAAGCCGCATTTTAGCCAAGTTGATCAGGCAATCCTTTAATACGGATTCGGCTTTGCTGATCAAGTCAGCTGCTTTGGACTCACTGCACATGTTGGATATTATCTCACGGAGCCCCATGAACCTCGCAAGATCATCTTCTGATCGAACATATAACAGCTCACAGTCTGCAATAATCGTCGTGCTCCACTCTTCAGATGTTGCCATTCTTTCAGCACGTTCCCATCCGATTGGCCAGAAATCAAAACTTATACCGTCGATTATAAACTGGCACTCTACTTCTCTTCCTCTGGCCGTGGCCGGAATGAAAAAGAAATCCAAATCTGATCGTTCAGTCGCTCGACCCTGCAAATATGATCCGTAGTATCCGACAATGGCAACATCTTGAGGAAAATGGGTCTTAATATGTTTTACAATAATGTCAGCTACAGCAAAAACATCAACCATCAGATAACCTCCTTGTTGTACTTCAAGTTTTGGTAGTCATCCCGTAGAACATAAAAAATTATATATAGCGTGTGTATATACATTTTGAACCTCCCCTACAAATCCTCACTTTAGATGATTATATCAAATGCAAAACCTAATTTTTGGGAAACATTAATTTTAACTATTCAAATCATCAACGCAAAAAATGCTGCCAAGTTGTTCATTAACACGAAAAGCGATGGACAAATACCACCGCTATCTTGTACATGTTTTGCTTTATTGAAAAAAAAGAAACCGCTTCATAATGAAGCAGTTTCTAAATTATCAATTATCTGATTATTTACCATTCTGAGCCTTGTAATTCTTTATATATTCGTCTTGCACTGCCTGGCCACCCTGACTCATGTACTGTTGAACCAATGTTTTATACAGGCTATCCACTTCGGCTGGCTTAGCAACAATTAGTTTTGCAAGCATTTGAGCTGAAAGATTTTTAAGCTCTGTATTGCTTTTGGCATCCGCTGCATTCGGCAATGAATAGTAGTATGTAGTGTAGCTGTCCACCATACCTACCTTTAAAGCATTCTCTACATCCTTTTCATAACCGGGATATCCTGCAGAAATGGCTGCCGTATTCTTCTGCTGATCACCAAGTTCGATACCGTTTGAAAGTATATCGTAGTCGAGGTTGTTAGCAACAGTCATCATCTTATCGCCTGAATTGGTCGTTCCTGTCTGTTTGGGAACATCATTAACCATGTTGTAGTCCACGCCTTCCTGGCCGTTCTGGAGGAAGAGGGTTACTTTGGGATCAGCCATCCAGTTGAGGTACTGTATGGCAAGGTCAACATTTTTACTTGTTTTAGGTATAATGATATACATACCATTTGGGCTGTACACGTTCTTTGGATGTTTGCCTGCATCGTTCTGCCATGGATCGATAGGAATAAGCTGAGCGCCAGGAACGTTCTTGGCAAGGTTGGCATAGGTGCCGGGAGCTGTCCTGTACGGACCATCCCAGTTCGTCTGGAATGCACCGACTTTTCCATTGGAAATATCTGCGTCGAGCAGTTTTCCATCCTTGTCAGTTGCGAAATTTGGGCTAATCAAGCCTGCATTATACATCTTGTTCATATATTGAACCGCTTTATCAAACCCTGGCATATTCCAGTTTGTCAACCAGATCGATTGCGGCTGAAGCGTAGCAAACTGTTCTTCCGTAAGGCTAGATGGCTTAAAGGCTTCGGGTATATAGTTCAACCCTGGATTTGAAGGCTGCAGGGAAAAACCATAAGGAATGACTCCGCTTACATTTCCAGGATTCTTCTCTTTAAATGCAACCATGGTGTCATAGAATTGTTCCGGTGTAGTAGGAACAGGAAGACCCAGTTTATCGAGCCAGTCTTTACGGATAAACGTATTCGAACCTGCGAGAACAGTCCTCTTCCCCGGTATAGAAAATTGTTTGCCATTAAATTTGCCATACTTTAATACATCATCGCCAAGATACTTTGTAAGAGTAGGTCCATACTGCTTAAGAACGGAATCAAGCTCTGCCAAACCACCCTGCTGTACATAATTATAAACAACACCCTGGGTGTATGTGAAGGAAATGTCAGGTGCCTGACCAGATGCCATCAATACGTTCAACTTGTCTACTTCCTGGGCTCTAGGTACTGAAACAAAATTGACTGTGGCATTAAACTGCTTGCCGAAATTATCGTTAATATACTTGGTCCAGAAGTTATTATTCAAATCCGGCTGTCCGGGCTTGCCTCTGTCGAAGACTTCGACAGTTAAAGTACGATGTTCTTTTGAAGCGTCTGCTGTAGTGCCTGCTGCCGTGCCTGCCGTACCGTTTTGTGTGCCGCTTGACGAATTACTTGAACAAGCGGCCAATGCGGACGCGAATGTTAGCGCTACCAAAGAAACGCAGATAGATCTTTTTCCCTGTCCCTTCAAAGAAATCACTCCCTTTAGAATTTGTATTTAGCACATTTACTTATATAAATTCGCGAAATAGATACAACCATCCATTTCACAAACCCATATCAGCCTTTCACAGCACCAATCATAATGCCGGATACAAAGTATTTCTGGAGCCATGGATACACGAGAAGAATCGGAACCGTACCAAACATAATACTTGCCGCTTTTAATGCTTCTGAAGGGAGATTTACATTGACATTCTCGCCGGACATTTGCTGCGAAATGTTGATAACATTGTATAGCTTAAGCTGTATCGTATATAAATTCTGGTCTGTGATGTAGAACAGCGCATCCTGAAAATAATTCCATCTGAAAACGGCATATAATAAACTGATTGTGGCAAGCGCCGGCTTGGAAAGCGGCAGCACAATCTTAAGCAGGATCTGCAGTTCGTTGCATCCGTCCAGATGCGCGGCTTCCTCCAGGCTTTCAGGTATGCTCTGAAAGAATGATTTTAATATGATCATATAGTACACGCTCATCATACCCGGAAGAACCAGTGCCCACGGAGTGTTCAAAAGACTCAGATTTTTTACATTCAGATAATCCGGAATCAAACCGCCGCTAAAGTACATGGTAAACAGCATCATGAGCAATAAAGCATTTCTGCCTTTGAGTCTTTTTTTAGTCAGCGGATACGCTGCCAATATAGTCACGATCAATGCAAGGAGCACGAATACGGCCGCCAGGATCACCGTATAGAACAAGGAGAACAACATACTGGTATCCCCGAGTACAACTTTATAGGCTTCTATATTAAAGTCGATCGGATAGATGGTAACTGCCTGGGATATAATCGCCCTATTAGAGCTCAGTGATTGCGAAAGAATATAGAGAAAAGGAACAAGGCATATAAAAACCGCAATTAAGACAATAAACGCTGCTATATAGTCGGCCATTCTATGTTTTAAATTCAGTGACATTGTCAGTTCCTCCCTACCATATTCCATTTTCGCCTAATTTGCGGGTAATAAAATTGGAACCTAACAAGAAGATTAAACAAATAACAGACTGGAACAGGCCGACGGCAGCGCCAACTGAAAAGTTCGCAGATTGAATGCCTACGCGATAAACATAAGTGCTGATAACGTCGCCGAAATCCATAACAAGGTTGTTTTGAATGTTGAATGGACGGTCGAAGTTAATCGCCATAATATTGCCGAGCTGCAGGATCAGCAGGATCGCAATGGTTGGTCGGATACCTGGCAGCGTGACATGCCAAATCTTCCTTAATCTTCCTGCCCCATCTGCGTCGGCAGCTTCATATAACTGCTTGTCAATTCCCGTCATTGCAGCAAGATACAATATGGTCCCCCACCCTGCGTTCTGCCATACTCCAACAAAAGAATAGGTTGCAACCCATGCATATTTATTCGTGAGGAACGGTAACGCTTGACCGCCCATATGAGTAATCAAGGAGTTTAACATGCCGGTAGGAGAAAGCAATTGAGCGACAATTCCGCCGATAATAACCCAGGAAAGGAAATGCGGCAGATACAGTATGGTCTGACTTACCTTTTTAAACGTATTCCAGACCAGTTCATTAATTAAAATAGCCAAAATGATCGGCGCTGGAAATCCCACGAGCAAATCCAATCCGTTAAGCACCAACGTATTTCTAACAACCTGGAAAAATTGTTGCGATGAAAAAATTTGCTTGAATGTTGCAAAATGATTCCATGGACTCATGTTGACGCCCTGAAAAATGTTGTAATCCTTGAAAGCAATCTGTATGCCATATATGGGAGCATATTTAAATGTCAGTATATACGCAACAGGGATAATCAACATAAGGTAAAGGATAGAATCACTTTTTATATAGGAAAACAATCCTTTTTTTCTTACCAACGGCTTTCCAACGCTTTCCTGTTTATCCAGAGCAACACTGCTATTCATCGCTTTCATAAACTACAACCTCCATTTTACTAGTTTCTCAACTTGCTCAGGACGTAAGCATGAAATTAGAATAGCCATCAACCCACCGTCTACTGGCACCGCGCGATTCCGGTTACAACCTTCCGAATCTTTTCATTGACGTATGTACTGCAACCTGCTCTCCTGTTTCCTCTGCCCCTCCCGTTTTGCGCTTTCGAGCGAGTCCCAAATTCCCCACAAATACATAATGCCGAGAGCCCGGTCATACAGCCCGTATCCAGGACGGCACTGTTCATCCCAAATATGTCTTCCGTGATCCGGCCTGGCATAACCCGTAAAGCCCTTCTCATGATACGCCGTAACAATATCGCAGATGCCGACCGTACCGTCCTGGGATCGGTGAGACGTCTCGATGAAATTTCCGTTATCGTACAGCCTCACGTTTCGGATATGGGCGAACGGAATACGGTCTGCAAATTCCCTCACCATGTCCGCTATATGGTTGTTCGGGTTTACGCCAAGCGACCCGCTGCACAACGTGACGCCGTTATAAGGGCTATCGACCAATCTCAGCAGCCTGCGGATATTATCCCGGTTCGTAATGATTCTCGGCAGCCCGAAAATTGGCCACGGCGGATCGTCCGGATGAATCGCCATTTTGATGTCGTTGATCTCGCAAACCGGAATGATCTGCTCCAGAAAGTATTTGAGGTTGTTCCACAAATCCTCTTCCGTAACGTTCTTGTAGGCCTCAAAAAGCGCGGGCAAGCGTTTCATTCGCTCCGGCTCCCAGCCCGGCATCGTGAAGTCCGGATTCTCGTTGATGACGCGGACCAGCTCCGCCGGATTATTCATGCTGTCGATCTGAGCCTTTTCATAAAAGAGCGCAGTAGATTTGTCCTCCAGCGGCTCAAATAAATGAGTGCGGACCCAGTCGAAAACCGGCATAAAGTTATAGCAGATCACCTTCACGCCGACCTTTGCCAGCCTCTCGATCGTTTTTTTATAGTTGTCGATATATTTGTCCCTAGTCGGTAAGCCCAGCTTGATATCCTCATGTACGTTAACGCTCTCTACAACCTCAATGTGAAAGCCGTATTCGTCAGCCTGCTTCTTGATCTCCAGCATTTTTTCGAGCGGCCATTCTTCCCCTGCGGAGATGTCGTGAAGCGCCCAGACAATGCCTTCCACGCCGGGAATTTGTCTGATTTGGCCTAAGGTTACCGTATCATTGCCTTCACCAAACCATCTGAATACCATTCTCATCGCCGATTCCTCCAAAATGTCTTAGATTCATTTGAAAAATTTGGCGTATTTCTGTTTTAAGTTTTCTTTTTCAATCACTACCAGCTCCAGATGATCCCTTAGCATTTTTTCCGCTTGGTCGGGGTCCTTCTCCTTGATGGCGCGAACAATTCCACGATGCTGGGCAAGGATGATTTGCCAATCGGAATCGGAAGCAAGCCGTAAAAACCGGATGCGATTGTCATGCGTTGCCATTTGTTGAATAAGTCCCCACGTACGGGCCCGTCCGCAGCCGATCATAATCGATTTGTGAAACTCTTCATCAAGCTCAAACAGACGCCCGTAATTCTGCTCGGATTCGCACAGCTCCTGCAGCGAGACGAGATTTTGCAGATGAAGCACCTGTTCCTTGCCGAGCAGCTCACATGCTTCCCGAACAACGGCGGATTCCAATGTTTTTCTGGCAAACCGGGATTCTTCAGCATGCTGCAAATCGATAAGCGATATGATGGAGCCCTTTTGAGGAGTGGTAGCGATTAATTCCTCCTGAGTGAGTTTAACCAATGCTTCACGAATCGGCGTCCTGCTCACTTGGAGCATTTCGACCAGTTCTTTTTCCGAGATAAATCGCCCCGGCTCGAGTCGTAGCTCCATGATGTTCTTCTTCAAGGTTTCGTAAACGAAATCCCGTATGAGTCCTCTTTTGTCTCTTAAAGTGTCAATCTGAATACTCATAAGATCCTCCCGCCCGCGGATAACGAGCCGTTCGTTATTCATCCTTCAAGCGCTTACAAACAAAATCAGGATGGATAGATTTTTGCTGACTTTGGTTAAGTGATAATACTAACATACCACGACTACAGCGGAGTTGACGATGCACTAATCGCAAATAAAATTACCCATTTCTCGCATTTACTTGAAAATGAAAGCGCTGTATAATTAGTTTAGTAATAGATTGGATGAGCCAAGGGGGAGGTAATTGTTATGATCGCCGATTCCGTTGAACTGGGCAGGCTTCCCGACGTTCGAATGTCCTTTCATCTAATGGGGCTGCATGTTCGCCAAGTGGATTCCCGCTGGACATATCCATCCCATGAGCACCCTATGTACGAGCTTCATTGGATGATCGAGGGGGATATGCAGATGGACGTCGAAGGCCAAATTTATGACCAAAAAAAGGGAGACCTGCTTTTCATCCGTCCGGGAGTCATCCATTCGTGCAAGTCGGCAGGCTCGCATGGTTTCACTTATTTTTGCGTGCATTTCAGCATAGCCGATCCCGCTTTCTCCAAGGAGCTGGAGCGCCATCAAGCCACCTGCTACAATGCAGCCTCTCCCCTTGTCAAGGAATTGTTCCCCTTCCTAACGGACTTATGCAATCTTGCGACTGAAAACAGGAGTCGACCGCTTTCCGCCGCAAAAAGCATGAAGGTGTACGCAGCCGTGTTTGAGCTTTTGGGAACGTTGGTGGAGCAGCTGTTACAAACCGGCAACGTAGTGCTAACGAGAAAGGAACTGCTGGCCGGCCGCATCGCCGAAAATATTGAGGATTCGATCCGCAGCAGCCTGTTACACGGCCAAATGGAAGACAGCGAAAGAACACTCGTCCAAGATATAGCCGAATCCTTAAAATTGAGTCCATCCCAGGTGAATCGGATATTTCAGCAGGTTTACAGGAAAGCTCCCCGCCAATATATGTCGGAAGTTTTGTTAAAAGAGGCCCAGCGCCTGTTGCTTCAGACGGATCTGTCCGTAGATCATATAGCCATGCTGCTTGGGTATAAAACAAGCGCCCATTTCAGCCGCCAATTTAAGCGTTGGACAGCCATGACCCCGAGCGGGTACAGAAGCGGCGCGGAGCGTGAATGCCCGAACGATCGATAAAGCGTCCCCGGTTCGGAGACGCTTTTTTTTCCGGGTTCCGGAGCTAAACGATCCGTTCCACATCGTAGACGTTACCTCTCCCATGCGCCGCCGGCTGACCGACTGCAGTGCGGCACACAGCCTGGTATCGTCCCCCAGTTTTGAACACGCCCGTCCATTTGCCAACGGAGGTACAATTACTATTCAAGTCCTTCAAAATTGCATCGCCAATCAGACACCCATGCGGGAAAATACCCTAATCGGTAAGCTACTCTCTGGGAAGCAATGTTGCTTGCGATTACGTCATAACTCGGTATCTCTCCACGTTCCAGTATTTCAAAAGTTAACCTGTTTACAAGATAACTAGCTAATCCCAAATTACGATATTTAGGTAATACCTCTATGCCAATTTGCCACAGCTTTGTACAGGTTTTGCTTGCTCCTGCCACACCAACAATTTCCCCATCTTTCTTTGCAAGCATAGCCAGATCCGTCTGCCAGGGAAGATTCGTATCATATATAATAGCTTGATTGAATTTTGCAGCATCCAATAAACCGACCACTTCTTCTCGCTCCATCCGTTCAAACGAAAAAAGCTTCGGCGGTGACATCGGCTTAATTTTTTGTACATCAGGCAGAAAATGCAAGTAAAGTCCTCGGATAAACGGTAAGGAGAATACGGTATCCCTGTTTTTGCCCTCCATCTGTGTTTTGGCAATGATCAACCGTTCGGGTGTAGCCGATACTACAATAGATTTTCCCATAGACAGGATTTCGAAATAACGTGCCTTCCTCGGAAAGGGTCTGCATCCAGGATTTTTTTTAGCTTCAACAAAAATAATGCTATCCTTTTCGCCGTTCAGGTCATCGATAGTGCAATTCAGGTCAATCGCAAGCTGTGATTGCACACTGAACAGCATTTCTTTTTGGGTCATAATCATCGTTACCCTTCCTTTCGTTTCTGGGACGCAAGAATCTGTTTTATTTTTTCCTTGGGAACAGCAGCTCGATTTGGGTGCCTGCGTGAATGGCGGATTCAACACGGATGACGCCCCCGTGCACGTTCACGATCCATTTGGCGATGGATAAGCCAAGCCCGGTCCCGCCTTCTGCGCGGGATCTCGCTTTATCCCCGCGGTAGAAACGATCGAATATATGAGGGAGATCTTCCGCAGCGATGCCGACGCCGTTATCTTTTACACGAATGCAAACGAAATTTCCTTGATACCGGCCGCTGATTTCGATTGTTCCGGAGGGCGGAGTATTCTTTAAAGCATTGTCCAAAAGAATGATCAGCAGTTGCCTGATTCTTCCCTCATCTCCCCACAGAGTCAACGGCTGTATAACATCGTTTACAATATGAATGTCCTTCGTACTTGCCAACAGTTCAAACCGTTCCGACAATTCTTCTATCAATGCATCCAAGGATATTTGGGATGAGGAAATTTCCAGTTGATTCGAGTCAGAACGGGCCAGCGTCAGAAGATCGTCCAGCAGCTTGCTCATTCGCTTGCTTTCTTTTAATATCACGACGATATGAGAGCTTTCCTGTTCGATGGAGTGATTCGGATACCGGAGAAGCAGCTCGGTTTGCGCGTGGATGACAGCCGTCGGGGTTCGCAGCTCATGGGAGGCATCCGCTACAAACCGTTGTTGTTTTTCCCATGCTTGCTGGATTGGAATTAATGCACGGCCGGCCAGAAATAACCCCGCAAAGGCAGATATGACCGCGCCGACAACCATTCCGGCACCTATATCCCAAAGCAGAGAACGAAGGGTATGCTGCAGGTCTTCCAGACTTCGGACAATTTCGACGGAGGCTATCGAGCTGTGGCTCTGGCTTTGGACCGTGAACTGCATCGCACGGTAGCTGCGTTGGTCCACTCGTACCGTTCGTACGGCTGCTGAATCGGAAGGGGCTCTAAGCTGATCGGCCAATTCGCCGGAAAAAGCTTGCTTGGGCGATTGCCCTACCAGCTGTCCCTGGGCATCCCAAAAAAGGTACACCGTTCTTTCATCCTTCTGAAGATCGGCCCGGTCCGAACGAAGCAGATCATTCAAATTCCGATAGGAATGGATTCTTTTTTCCGCTTGATGTAAAATTTCATCCGTTTCGTGGAACAAGCGAGATTTCATGTGCCAATAGAATAAGGAGCTTAACAGACACAGAATAATCAAAAAAACCACCGTGTTAAGAATAACAAGACGCCTTCTTGTGTCCTTAAACATGGAATACATAGCCGACCCCCCGTACCGTTCTAAGCAGCGAGTCTGCGCCATGCGCCGCAAGCTTTTTGCGAAGATGATGGACATATACGTCGATCGCCGATGTGGCCGCTCCCGAATCAAAGCCCCACACACGGTCAAAGATTTGCTCGCGAGTTAAAATGCGGTCCTTGTTGCATAGGAAAAATTCCAACAACGCATACTCGGTCGCCGTCAAATGCAGCGGGATTTCCCCGTTAAAAGCATCGCGCAGCCCGGGAACCAGACGGATCGGTCCGCAGATCAAATCTCCTTCCTGTCCGATCGTGCCCCGCCTTCGGAGGACCGCCCTAGTCCGTGCCATAAGCTCGGAGACAGCAAAAGGCTTCGTCAAGTAATCGTCGGCTCCCGCATCCAAACCCGACACTCGATCCTCCACCGCATCCTTTGCCGTTAGTAAAATGATAGGCACCAGCATCCCTTGCGACCTTAGCCGCCGGACGATTTCGATGCCGCTCATCCCGGGCAGCATCACATCGAGCACTATTAAATCATGTATGACTTGTTGAGCCAAATAATATCCTTCGTCGCCGCTTTCGGCCGTATCCGTCAAGAAAGACTCGCCTTCAAAAATGTCTCGGATGACGGCAAGCAGGGATACATCGTCTTCCACTATAAGCACACGCATACCGGCTTCTCCTCTTATTAGTATTCTTTATATCCATACTATCAGAAAGACCGATTTTAAGAAAATTTAAATAATTCCCCATTATAATAAAGCTCATCGGCAGAGAAAAATGAATGACAATCGGATTGGAGCGATTCCCAATGGCCAAATTGAATAAGAAATGGGTAGTTCTGTGTTCAACAGCGATAGCTGTCGTATATGCGGCTGGATATGCTGCGACGGAAACCCAAGCCTCGATAGATCAAACCGCGACTTATGTCCGGACGGATCAACCGTATACAAATGTATCCAGCAGGAAATACAAGGACGGCACATATACAGGGATGGGAAGAAACCGCAGAGGCTCCATTCAAGTTGCGGTAACAGTGCAGAACGACAACATCACGGACGTAGAGATCAGTGACTTTGCCATGCATTATTCGGAAAGAGACGTGGCCGGGCTGCCCAAGGAAGTGCTGCAAAAGCAAAGTGCCCAAGTGAAAAACGTTTCGGGTGCGACTTACAGTACGCAGGCATTCCGGGATGCCGTTCAGGATGCACTCGCCCAGGCCATGAATGCTTAAATAAGATCTATTAATGAGGTATTAACATGAAGAAAACCAAGCTATATATGGATACCGTAGTTGATATTCAGGTTGTTGCCGAGGGGGCGAAGGAATCCTTGGCGGTCGAAAGAAGCATGGATCGGGCTTTCGAGATGTTTCGGCAAGTCGAGCTTGCTTGCAGCCGGTTTGATCCTGACAGTGAGTTAATGAGAGCATGCCGACATGTCGAAACCTCCGTTAAAATAAGCCCGTTCTTGTTCGAGCCTCTAAAGTTTGCTCTGGAGATTGCTGAATGGACGAACGGCGTATTCGATCCTACTGTTGGCAAACTGATGGAGGAACGTGGGTTTAACCGCCGCTACTTGACTGGGGATATCGTGGATAGTACTGCATCCGGCTCCGCAACTTTTCGGGATATCGTCTTGAATGAGCTCGAACAGACCATCTGCTTGCTGCAACCGGCCGTGCTTGACCTTGGAGCGGTAGCCAAAGGGTTTGCCATCGACTTGGCAGCGAAGGAATTAAGCTGCTTCCCCGGTTTCTTAATCAATGCCGGTGGGGATATTTATGCGGGAGGACAGGATGAGTCCGCGGAACCGTGGACCGTAGGAATCCGTCATCCCCTGAATCGGCAAGACGTTATCTATATGGTATCCATGTCCAATGAAGCCATTTGCACCTCGGGAAGCTATGAGCGCAAGAGTCCCAAAGAGGCAGGACAGCATCATTTGATTCATCCTCAAACCAAGCTTTCTCCATCCGGCCTGGTGAGTTGCAGCGTTATCGCGCCTTATGCCATGTTGGCCGACGCCCTTTCCACGGTATCGTTCCTTCTAGGGAGTGATGGCGCGCGGCAACTAATCGAACAAGAGAAGCTAAAAGGCATTTTGATCAATTCATCTATGCAAATCATAAAAGCAGGTGAGATATAAGTGACGGCAAAGCAATGGCTTCAATCCCCCAAGGGCTACGTAACAATGGCTATGACCGCCTATCTTGTTATTGCGTCCCTAGGCTCTCATAGCGCCGCGGGCATCATGAACGGACTTATCGCTGTAGTTGTTTCGCTGCTTATCGATTATTTGTGCTCCCGGGCGGAGAAGCGCAAGCGAATCGTGCTGGACGGCGCAGTGATCACCGGGCTCATTGTTTCCCTGGTGCTCAGCAGTACGGCTTCTTGGCTTATTCTATCGGCTACAGCGGCTATGGCTGTGATCTCCAAGCATCTTATCGCGTATAAGAAAAAGCCGGTATTAAATCCGGCGGCGCTAGGGTTGCTCCTCTCTATTCCGCTGTTTCATGCTGGGCAAAGCTGGTGGGGAGCCTTCGGCGACCTCCCTGTCTGGTACATCCTCTTTTTGCTGGCAGGAGGCTATATCATATCGAACCGAGTACAGAAGTATCCTCAAGTTTTCGCATTTTTTGCGGTATTCTTTCTTTTGCTGCTGGTAATGGGAGTTCTCCACATAGGAGAGGCTTCTGACGCGCTCCGGCCGCCTTTTATCAATGCAACATTGTTTTTCGGGTTTTTCATGCTTACCGATCCTCCTACTTCCCCCGCCAAAGTCAAGGACCAGATCGTTTTTGGTATTGCGGTGGCAGTGACGGGAGCTGTCGTGTATGCGATTTTCGGCGGATTGACCTACTTATTCATCGGACTGCTTGCAGGCAACATATACCACTGGCTTAAAGCGCGCTTACCGCTGCAGCTGTCGAAGGAAAACCGATATAATCATTTCAAGTGAATATGACGATATTTGTAGAAGAGCGGTTAAAGCTACCATCGAAATCATTAAGTGATGAGGTTGAAAAAAAATGACGCAACGAACAAATTCCAATTCGCCTATACTTGAAATCCTCGGAGCCTCCGCGAAACTTGGTTTGACTTCATTTGGCGGCCCTATCGCTCATTTAAGCTATTTTCGTGATGAATATGTCAACCGTAGAAAATGGCTCGATGAAAAAAGCTATGCAGATTTGGTCGCCTTATGCCAATTTCTGCCGGGACCTGCAAGTAGTCAAGTTGGAATATCCATCGGCATGATGCGTGGTGGGTTGCTTGGTGGGATCGCTTCCTGGATTGGTTTTACATTACCTTCCGCTTTGGCGTTGATGATTTTCGCATATGCATTAAAAAACTACGATGTAGGCAATGCCGGTTGGCTTCATGGGTTAATGATCGTCGCTGTTGCCGTGGTTGCACAAGCGGTTTGGGGAATGGCTCGGAGCCTTGCTCCCGATCGTACTCGGGGGACGATTGCTATCCTCACCGCGGTCGTCACCTTATTATGGCCTTCCGCTTACGGCCAATTGATACTCATCGCCGCCGCGGGGCTGTTCGGCCGATTTTTTCTGGCAACATCCGAAGTGCCGGAAACTCCTCGTATAGGCATATCCATCAGCCGCCGCGCAGCAATGTTCGCCTGGATTTTGTTCTTTGGATTGCTGATTGGGTTGCCGCTATTGCGAGCGGTTTTTCCCTCCTATTGGTTAGCGGTTTTTGACAGCTTTTTCCGCGTGGGTTCGCTTGTCTTTGGCGGGGGGCACGTGGTACTTCCAATGCTTCAGGCCGAAGTCGTTCCTCCGGGCTGGCTAACGGATTCTCAATTTCTTGCCGGCTACGGTGCAGCTCAAGCCGTCCCGGGTCCATTATTTACCTTCTCTGTTTATCTGGGAACCGTCATGCACGGATGGATTGGAGCGATGATCGCCCTAATCGCAATGTTTCTTCCGTCCTTTCTGCTCGTCACAGGCGCATTACCGTTTTGGGATGCGGTTCGCCGTCGCCCAAATTTCCAATCGGTCTTAAAAGGAATAAATGCCGCTGTTGTTGGCATTTTGCTCGCTGCCCTGTTTAATCCCGTTTGGATGAAGGCAATACATACACCTTACGACTTTTGTCTTGCTATTGCTGCGTTCGGTTTGCTTATGCTGTGGAAACTTCCTCCGTGGTTGATCGTGTTGTTCTCGGCAGCAGGCGGTTACTTGATCTCCGTATTTTCTTAAGTTTTGTCAGTCTGAAAGCAGACTCTTGTGCGATTGCCGCCGTCTGTACAACGATAGTTCAGCCGTGATGATATAAATGCAAAATTGCATCGAACAGAATCCATAAACCTAGTAAGCCTAGAATGATTCCAGCTAATTTCTCTGCCCATTCGCCAAGGTATCGCTTCAACTTAGAACCAAATGCGAGTCCCAAAAACGTAAAAACAAACGCTTGCAAAGCAACTAAAATAATGGTCAGCGCAATAGGTATACCAATAAGTCCAATTGAAAATCCAATAGCTAATTCATCCAAACTAATACTTACTGCGGTTATAATTAAGGTCCATCCCACCAAATTCCGTTCCAGCTTGTCTTCTTCATCCTCGTCCTCAAAGAAGACAAGCCAGACGGCTACTACCAACAAAGCAATTCCTCCAATTAACGAAGCCCACTCCCCAAAAAGCTGGCCTGCACCTTTTCCGATGAATAAGCCAACCAAAGGCATCAAAGCTTCAGCAAAAGCAAAAATCAATGCGATTTTGACTTTACCCTTCGTTTTAATAAAGCCCAATGAAATAGATATCAGCAGCGTATCCATTCCAAGCGATACAATAAGTAAAATCATTTTCAAGGCTACCAATAAATCCTCCTCCAATTTTGAGTTATTGTATAATAATGAAACAATATGTAACCGTGATTTTTTTCAAGCTGAATATACTGCAAAAAGTCAAAAGAAACTGGATGACTGCGTGGCTTCACTTGAGCATTTTACGTGTGGCAGCTAAGGACAAAAAAGTCCAAGACTGCCACCCATAACTGCGTCTATCTGTTCCGCGACAGGCTCGGAAGCGCCTCGTCGGCCGCGTGAACGGGCTCTTGGCGTTGTCGCGCTCACGGCTGCTGCGGGATGGTAAAAGAGACGACGGTTCCCTCTCCCGGCACGCTCCTGATAGACAGCCCTTGGCCGTACATTTGGAGCAGACGGCGGTGCGTGTTGGCAATGCCAATTCCGGAACGCGATGGATCGGATCGGTTCAGCAGCCGTTCAATCAGATCGGAAGCCATACCGACACCGTCATCCTGTACTTCAACGGACACGCCGTTAGCCGTGCGCCCCACTCGCAGTCGCAGTGTCCCCCCTTTTGCCCTCTTCAAAATTCCATGCCGGACGGCGTTTTCCACCAGCGGCTGAATCGATAGCGGCGGGAGCAACAGGGAAATGCCCGGTTCGATCTCTTGGACGACCGACAGTCTCTCCCCGAATCGTTCCTGCTCGATATACAAGTAAGAGCGAACAAGCTCTAGTTCATGCTCCAGATCGACCATGGCGCGCGTATTCGAATAATCGAAGCTGATTCGCAGAAAGGTCGCGAAGGCATCGCCGATCTGGCGCATTTTCTCCGTATCAATATCCCCGAGGGCAATCAGAGAATTTATCGTATTAAACAGGAAATGAGGCTTGATCTGCGCCTGCAGATAGGCCGCTTCCATCCGAAGCCGCTCCGACATCGACCGCTTCAACGCAATGAGCGAGCGGATTCGGTATTTCAGCTCCATCGCATCCGCAGGCTTGGTCACATAGTCATTGGCTCCAACGAGAAAGCCGGTATACATATCCGCCGGCTGGCCGCGCGCCGTCAACAGCAGCACCGGCAGCTCAGAGACGGAACGGCGTTCCCTCACCTTCTCCGTCAGCTCATAACCCGACATGCCCGGCATCATGACATCCGCAATCAACAAGTCCCACTCGCCTTCCGCCAGCAGCTCCAATGCCTGATGCCCCGACAACGCCTTCGTAACGCTATACGGCTCGGTTGACAATATGCCTGCAAGCACATCCAGGTTCACTAGATCGTCGTCGACAATCAGAATATGAATCGGGTTGTCCGGCGAATGAAGCCAATCCGATAACGTGAACCGGGCGTCCGTTTCACCGGCCGCATCATCCGGAAAGCGATATTCGGCCTCTGCTACCGGCATGACTGTCGCTGCTGCCTCCAGCGCAAACGCCTCGTGCCACCCCGCATCTGCCGCCCTCTCCGCCGCTCCGTCCGCCACAGGCAGTCGGAAGAAAAAGGTTGAGCCGCAACCCGGCTCCGATTGCACGAACAGTTCGCTTCCGTGCAGCTCCACCAGCTCCTTGCAAATGTTCATGCCAAGGCCGAGGCCCCTGCCGTCGCCTCTGTTGTGCGTTCCTTGCATATATGCGACGAACAGGCTGGATAGCGTCTCTTCGTCCATGCCGATACCTGTGTCGGCTACTCGTATCTCGATCTGCCCGTTCAGCAGCTCCGCCGAAACCACGATTTCGCCTTCTTCGGTAAATTTGAACGCATTGTGCAGCAGGTTATAGAGAATTTGCACCAGCCGCTTCTCGTCCGCCCATACGGGGGGCAATGATGTAGCCAGCGCAAGGCGAAACCGAACGGGCTTGCTCTCGGCTATATATTTGAGCATGCTGGCAACGCCTGGCACGATGGCGTGAAGATTGAGAGGCTCAGGATGGAGTATAATGCGATGCTCCCGAAGTTGCGCCAAATCCAGCAGATCGTCGAGGAGCCTGGACATGCGCCGGCTTACCTTTCCGACCAGCTCCAAAGCCTGCCGGCTATCATCCTCCAACTTGTCCAGTTCCCGCGTATACACGCTGTTCGATAAATTCATGATGCCGTGCAGCGGCGTTCTCAGTTCATGCGAAGTATTCGCCAGGAATTGGTCCTTCATCCGGTCGGAGACTTTCAACTGCTCGTACAGCCGCTCCACATCATCGGAATTGCGGATATATTTCTTGAACCAATACACGGAGAACGCGATAAGCGCAATAGTCAGGTCAAACGGATAATAAACGCTCGACACTTCCACGTAATTGTCCAAGTTAGTCCACATCAAATTGGACACTATGCACACGGCGGTAATGAGAATAAAATGAATATCCTGATCATCCGTTTTGCCAAATACCATTTTCCACACAACCCCTACAAACCAAACAAGCGGGATCAGATAAGAAAGCAAATAAACGCCGGTATCCAGCATCCGGTTCACCATCGAGATTGGCAGGAACAGAGTGCCAAAGCCGAGGCACAGCAGCATGACCGTGTAAGCCTTGAATCCGACACCGACTCTCTGAATACCGGCGAACTTTCGATGCAGGTACAAAACCGCATAATTTTGCACCATCACCGCAAGAATACGTATTTTAATGTTCCAAGTATAATTGAGCGGCAGCCACATGGCCAACACCTTGTCGTGACTATTGGCTACAACAAGGGCAACCGCCACATAGATAAGACCGCTGACCAACAGAGAACGGTTTTGCGGCTTATACGCATAGACAATGCTTCCGTACAAGCCATGCAGCAGCATAATCAGCACCGTCATCATTTGGAAATCGATCGAATAGGTTCTGGTTGACTCTATGCTTGACTGCAACCCGAACAGCACGGGTTGCACAAGCCCGCCCGACATCGGCGAATCATAATTGGCCACGCGCAGCAGCAGTTCGATCTCTGTGACATCCGCTTTATAGTAGACCGCCGTATAAGGTATGTTGTCCGGCTTGTATTCCTCCGGATCGGCCGCTACCGTCCCGGACATTCCTGCTGCCTCCCCGTTTACTTCAGCTTCGGAGGAGCTTTTGATGCTGCGTATCGAGAACGCAATCGGACTCTTCAGCGGATCGATAAGAATCCGCAGCCTGTACGTGCCGTATCCGTAGGCGCTATCGTCTCCCGCCTTTTCCAGACTAGACGGCATTCCCCAGTTGCCGGGAACCTGAATGGTTTGCCGCGGCAGCTCCTTCGATTGAAGCTCCTCGTGAGACAACAGCCGCCCCGGATACCAAGCCCATTCCCCGTTCAGTGTCATCGGTCCGGCTTTCTCCCAATTCTGCCCGCGCAGATCGATCACGCCGTCCTCAGCCTGCATGGTTCGGTCCACCGGGAACAGCAGCCCGGACCACAGCAGCCCTCGCAGACTGAACAGCAGGCCAAACAGTAGTATACACAGCAATAAATTTCTATATTTCCTAATGATCAATACGATAGTGTCCATATATCTATCTTAGTTCGACAGCGGCTTCGCATAATCCTTGTACTTCCCAGCTGCAAATGGTGCCTGACGTTATTTAGATGATAACGGGATAAGACTGTTCTATCCACCATGCGCCTAAACCTGAAATCAGCCCTCCTATTCCCGTTATGATGAGGCTGGGGATTATAACTTTTTTCTGCCGATTCTGTCGGATAAGTAACCTGCAATTGGAATGAGGATAATCGCTATGACAGAATATACCGTAATTAGCAAGCTCACTTGAAGGGATGAAATTCCGAGCTTGCTCCGAATGGATGGCAGAGCCGGTATTAGCATGGAATTACCGAGTGTTATTATAAGCGGTATAGACGCAATGGAAATAAGATCCCATTTTTTACCCTCTTCCATATTTCCCGCACCTTACCCCGTTTTTTTGATTGAGCATACAATGGAGATGCTGTATACTAACGTTCCCAGAAAAAAAGCCCTCTATTCCGACAGGAAAAGGGCGAAATGGATGTGATACACAAACGGCAGGAGTTAATTAAAATGGCTTGACGACCATAAGGACCAATATGGCAATCATCAGCAGCTGCGCTGTCGTCTCGATGGGTACGATCTTTTTTAGCAGCCGTCCGAACTCGGCGGGTATTTCATTACCCTGGTCTTGACTTTCGGATAGGATCTTTACGATCTTTTTCAAACGCGGCTCGATCCATCCGTCAATCATGACGACCATAAGCAGTGATAAAAGGATGGATACATTCAGCCACATTTGGGATAACCCCATCTTCGTTATGATCATAAGCCAAACCCCGGTTAAAATAAGTACGAATCCGCCAATTTTAGGTATTACGGCGAGCTTGGTCGTTATATTAACAGCAAAGTGCAGCTGGCTGACGGTTCTGGCGGATCTGCGAATGACGGGCATTACGAAAGCGGGGCCAATGATGGCGATCGAAGCCAATATATGCAAAGCGAGCAGTAATCCAAACAAACCCATTATCCCCCTTCTCCTCAGCGCGCGGCAATACTGCTTCGATAGGCTAGACCGACTCTTTTTCTTTTAAACGCTCCTCCGAGCTCAAGATGGTCCAGCATGCATTTTGCAACATCGTCATAAGCAACATTCAGTTCTTGAAGTCGGCTGAACAAGTGACCGGCTATATCTGCCTCGGAATATTCCTTGATCGTCTCCGGAATCGGAACGGGCAAGGTTTCCGTCGTTACATGCAGATGAACCGGATCTGGATACTCTCTCGAATCAGTCATGGTTCCCGGACACATAATGGACCAATCGAGCGTAGTCTGCTGCAGCCTTTGGAAATTCCGGTTATGGTTTTTATATTCAGGCGGGAAGCCGGGCAAATTGTTGCCGATAAGATCCGTATAGGGAATATCCAGCAGGCCGGCTCCTCCCATTACCCATACCCGCCCGGAGAAACTAGGCTGGAATTCACATTGGCTTATAATGTTGTCAATGATACGAACAAACTCTTCTCCCTGGCCTGCATGACCGGCTGCGATAATAGCGGCGTCTTGATGCGCGAGCGCCTCACCGACGCTGACCGGGTCCATCATATCGTCCGCGATGACCTTCACCTGTTTCGCGGAATGCTCCCCTAGCTGTTCATAAAGCTTCTCGGCATTTCGCACAAATGCGGTCATTTCATGCCCCATTTGTAGCCCTTGCGCCAGCACTCTTTTCCCTGTATTCCCCGTCGCTCCGAAAACAATAATTTTCACTGTTCGTTCCTCCTCTTTAGTGGCCCAATATTTGGTTGACTCAAGATTAACATCGCTTCAGGGTTATGTTAAGAACCCACTTTAAAGTAGGGTACTTACTTAAAAGTAAGTATGACCCACAGGGGAAATGCGGAGGTCAGGGAGGACAGGAGTTCTAAGACAGTGCGCAGGTAAACACAAAAGCTGCCCGGAATCCCGTAGCAGCTTTTGGATTTAAGTTGATTGAATTAGTGTCCAAGCCCATGGAACCAGCTTTATGACGCCGGCTCTTCATGTTTCCGCTTATTATGATTTTCTCCCCAAGCACACATGACTTCTGCTACAGGAATTAACGTTCTGCCGTATTCACTAAGAGAATATTCGACCTTTGGAGGGATAGAAGGATAAACCGTTCTATCGACTATGCCTTCTTGTTCCAAATCTCGGAGATGCTGCGAAAGCATTTTTTGTGAAACATCAGGTATTAGCTTTTCCAGATCGTTGTATCGCCGTTTGGATTCAATCAAATGCCATAAAATCATTGGCTTCCATTTGCCGCCTAAAACATGAATGAGCGTCTCAACTGGACATTCTCGCTGATGAATCATAGATAAATCCTCCCCTTAATTACTCGATAACAAGAAACTGAAGAATCGTATCATTTACTAAAATAGGGTTTTCCCTAACCATATGTGGTCTATGGCTCCCGCCCGGGACAACAAAATAATTCGATCCTTTGACAAGCGAAGCCAGACGTTTGACTCTCTCCTCGCCGGCAAATGGATCATGTTCCCCTGTAATAAATAATGCTGGACATTCAATGCTGCTAAGCTGGTTCTCTGTAAGCTGCGGGTATAATCGCCAATCTTGCGCCGATTGTCTCATGTGTTCTTCCCAATTGCCTTTATGCGCTTCTTCATGTCTTTCGATCATTTGATTGATCATATCGTGCAACCCTTTTTCAATCATCCATTCCGGCTCGAACTCTTCGGCACCAGTTGGATCGCAAAAACCGCCGGTGCCTATTGTTGTGAGCGTACTCACTCTTTCAGGATGGTTAACAGCAAGGTAAAGCCCGACATTCGCCCCTAAGCTATATCCGATAAAATGAGCTTTTATTATACCTAACTGATTCATGAATTCGAGGATGTCGTCTGAAATTTGAGGTGTAGACCATTCGAGACTTGCGCATCTTGTTCTGCCATGTCCTCTGAAATCCGGGAAGTAGCAGGTATACTTCTTTTGAAAATCCAGCATTTGGCCAGCGAAAGCCAATATACCGCGTGAGTAGCCGCTGTGCAAAAAAATGATATTATCCCCATTGCCCATTTTTTCGTAAAACATTTCCAGATCTTTAACCTGGATATAAGGCATTGCACTTCCCCCTTTCTTGTCAACGTTTACAAACACAGGGTTTTCTCGACTCATATGTGGTCTATGACTTCCACCAGGTACTACAACATAACGCGGGTTAGTAATTAGACTTGTTACTCTTTTAAGCACTTCCTCTGGTTATTCAACTCCTCAATCGTAAATAGGTGCTTTTCCAAATTGTAGTAGTAGTTGCCGCTTATTGAATTAAACTCGTATACGCAGTAGTCAGGATCATCTACTCCAAGTGAATAATACTTCTCGTCCCCTTCTGTCCAAAGCATTCTTCTGCTTTCACGATCTTGGCATACCTTCATATCCCCAATCAGCATAAGGCCATTACTTTTGCCTGCAAAATAGAGGCATGCCTTTGAATTCACCAAGAATTGTCTGGTACGAATCGAGGAAGTGTTTGTTGAAAACCAGAATTTAGTTAGCCCTTCATGTACTTTTTTGAACATCTGTTTCGTATTGGGATAGCCATTTTCATCAGTAGAACTGACTATGATCGTACGAGCCTCTTCCACCAGAGACATGATTTGCTTCAAGGTAACGGAATCCATAAAATCACTCCTCGTAATGTTTTAGATTATTAAGTACTTTTGCAAGCATGCTGTCGAACTGCTCCATTTCCTTATCCGAAAATCCCCGGTAAAACAATTCATTCATCTGCGCTGTGACTTTATCGTAGTTATCACTAAGAGCTCTAGCTTGCGGTGTAAGCGCAATCAATATTTGTCTTCGATCGTTTGGATCTTGATTGCGTTGAATATGACCTTGCGCACACATTCGATCAAGCATGCCAGTAAGTGTCGTTTTTGCAAGCGAGGTCTTCTCACCCAGTTCAGTAATTGTTATATTATCTTTCTGCCAGAGAACAAACAAGATACGTCCTTGAGCGCCATTGAATTCCTCGATAGCATTTTCTTTAAGTAATTTTTCGAAAATTCTATTGCTAAGCTGTTTAATTTGGGATATGTAAAACCCCCCACGAGTTTCTCGATTCATTAAACACCATCCTCATATTACTATATAGGATAATACTATATGGTACTAAATGCAAGCGGTTATTCTTATTAAACTCGAGTCATTTTCCGTCAAAGTACGGAAAATGACTCCTCGTTACACTCCGCTCACACGCCCTCCTGTCCTTGGACAAGTTCCTCTCTTTTACAGCTATATGGATGGTCGATGTCGAACACGAACTGCTCAATCCGGGACTTGATTGCATCGCGAACCTTCCGGAATTGGCTCATAATCTCATCCTCTGTGCCAGTTGCTTTTGCCGGGTCATCAAACCCCCAATGCCATTTCTTTACATTCTTATTGGAAATGACGGGGCAATTTTCATCCGCATGGCCGCATAGTGTAATGACATAATCGGCTCTGTTCAACACATCCGGATCGATCACATCCGAAGTATTTTGACTAATATCAACACCCGCTTCCTTCATCACTTGCACCGCATAGGGATTCAGCCCGTGCGCTTCAAGTCCTGCGCTCTTCACTATATATTTATCGCTTCCTAGAGCAGTTAAAAACCCGTCTGCGATTTGGCTTCTGCAGGAATTGCCGGTGCACAAAAAGTAAACTAACGTTTTTTTCTCCATGGCGAGCATCTCCCTTTTGATTGAATTCGTTATATCCGCAGCGTTTGCAGCACATAGAGCCATATAAAAAGCCCGGAGAGTGTAATGAACAACGTAGGTACTGTCAAAAGGATGCCAACTTTAAAATAATAGCTCCAACTAATTTTCACGTTTTTTGCGGAAAGCACGTGTAGCCAGAGCAAAGTAGCCAGTGAGCCGATCGGTGTAATTTTAGGCCCCAGGTCGGAACCGATCACATTGGCATAAATCAGCGCTTCACGGATAATTCCATTCGTTGGCGTACTCTGGATCGCCAGCGCGTCAATCATGACAGTCGGCATGTTGTTCATAATGGACGACAGGATCGCGGCTATAAACCCCATACTAATCGTAGCCACAAACAGCCCTTGGCCTGCAATCGCTTGAATGACATTGCCTAGCGCGTCGGTCAGTCCGGCATTTCGCAAGCCGTAAACAACTACATACATGCCAATCGAGAAAATCACCACTGCCCAAGGAGCACCCTTCAGCAGATTCTTTATATGAATCTCATGACATGTTCTCGCCGCGAAAAAGAACGCAATTGCGGCGATACCCGCAACAACGGATACAGGGATTGAGAAAAATTCACAGACAAAATATGCGGCAAGCAAAGCGGCTAAGATCGCCCAAGACAATTTAAAAAGCCGCAAATCTTTTATAGCTTCATGGGGCTTTTTTAGTTGAGTTACATTGTAGCTGCCCGGAATGCGTTTCCAGAAATAAATGTAGAGTACAATAAGGCTCGCTGCAATGGAGAAAAAATTCGGAACAATCATCCGACTCGCATATTCCGCAAAACCAATTTTGAAGAAATCGGCGGATACGATGTTAACCAGGTTGCTGACAATTAACGGTAAGGATGCGGTATCGGCTATAAATCCGCTGGCCATAATAAACGGTAAAACCATTTTTTCGTCGAACTTCAGCGCTCGGACCATGGCAAGTACAATCGGCGTTATGATCAAAGCTGCCCCGTCGTTTGCAAAAAAGGCGGCGACCGCCGATCCAAGCAAAATGATAAATATAAACATGAGCAGACTGTTCCCACGCGCGAGCCGCGCCATATGTAGAGCTGCCCATTCAAAAAATCCGATTTCATCGAGAATCAATGAGATTAAAATAACGGCTACGAATGCCAGGGTAGCATTCCATACGATGCCGGTGACGGTGCCGACGTCCGCAATGCTGACTACCCCGAACATTAGGGCAAGAAGTGCTCCCGCACTCGCCGACCACCCGATATTTAATCCCCGTGGCTGCCAAATGACGAAAATTAAAGTAACGAAAAAAACAAGAAACGCAATGACGGCCATGTTGTCCTCCAGCTTATTCGCAGCAATCGTTTTTCATTGGATCAATTTTTTGTTTTAACGACGGAATATAATCCAATACTGCCTGAATATAAATTTTGCCTTCAATATTTAAAGAATAATAAATCCACTGTCCCTTTCTTGTTTCACTAACAAGCCCAGCCGATTTTAATTTTCGCAGATGCTGGCTTGCATTAGGCTGGGACGTTTCCAATATATCCACGATGTCGCAGACACAAAGCGGCCGTTCTTTTAATAAAGCCAGTATCGTTAACCGTGTTTTGTCTCCGAGCAGTTTTAAATTTTCCGCCAATTCATTTATTTGTTCCATAGAATCCCTCCACTTAACCACTATCCAAGTTTTGTCACCCACCTCAACTCAAATAAATTATATAATAGTATAATTATATAATCAATTGATTATATATAAAGAAATTGTAAACGAGCTATTGTCAGACAAAAAAACATCGTCAAAATTAGACGATGTTTTTGTTTACAAAATTAAAACGTATTGTATACATTTTCGCATTCTTCCCCAGTCGGTTCATAAAAACAGTGCTTCCTGAATCGTCCTACGAGCGGCTGATTATACCAAGTATCCGGACATGGTCCGGGATTTTCGAATGATCCTGGACGGAAATACCATAGGGAAAATTTAGCTGGCCAATTCCGCTCCCCATTCACCGCCCGTTGCGCCAGACGGCGTTCTCTATCTCTTGCTCCTTGATAGTACAAACCATGCTGCAACGCTTCGAACGCATGCGGCTGGTTGATCATTTGGGGAATGGTCCGGATTCCTTTGAAATCGGAGCAATTCGCTCTTATTCGGTTAATGCCAACATTTCCTACAAGGAGCATGCCCATTTCGCCTTCGGTCTCAGCTTCAGCTCGAAGCAACCTTGCCAGCATATCAATATCCTGTTTCCTGGCTTTTACGACTGCCATTGACTCACCTCCTCGTATAGTATTTCTAGAACCAAGTTTTAAGCCGATTTCCAGTTCCCATGGGAACTGGCCGCAAACTTTTCGATTTCCAGTAAATCGCACCTTGAAAATTGCAAAAGGGACTGGACTTTCCCGCATGCCTCTGGACAATAGATCATAGGGATCTATCGGGGAAATTCTTTCTCCTCCTGTAGCACGTCTACATTTCTAAGTCTGTTTCTCCGGTACGTGTCTGAGCTTCTGACCCGCTGGCCGTTCCCTTCGGCACCCCATGCCTGGCCTAGCAAGCCAGGGCAGCTCATGGACCGAAGCGTGTTCTTATAGGCGAGGGTGATTGATCTGCGCGTGCGCCGGAGGCATCCCGGAGAGTCTATTCCCTGCATCCCTCATCGAAAGGAGGAAATTCCATTTGACGCTTTTTGTCGGTATTGACGTCAGTTCGAAAGAACTGGAAACGTGTTTCATGAACACAGACGGGGATAAGCTCGAGACCCTCACAGTGAAAAACAATCTGGAGGGGGCTGCTCATCTGCGAGATCGCATCGTTGCCTTAGCGGACAAGCACGCGGTCTCCGAGATTCACATTGGGCTTGAATCGACCTCGGTCTACAGCTGGCATCCCGCCATGTACCTGCATAGTGACCCTACACTCCAGGAGCGCCATACCAAGGTCTTTACCATGAATCCAAAGTTGGTCAGCAAGTTCCGAGAAACCTATCCCGACCTGAATAAAACCGACCGGCTTGATGCCTGGGTGATTGCGGACCGTCTGCGCTTCGGGCGGCTGACAACCACCATTGTCATGCAGGAGCAGTATGTTGCGCTCCAGCGTTTAACGCGCATGCGGTTTCACTTGATCCATAACCTGACGCGCGAGAAACAGTACTTCTTGCAAAACCTGTTCTACAAGTGCAATGCCTTCACGACCGAAGTCGAGAGCTCGGTGTTCGGCCATGCCATCCTTGAGATGCTCTCCGAAAAGTACAGTCTGGACGACATCGCGACGATGGATGTCGGCGATCTGGCCGACTACTTGCGGGACAAGGGGCGCAATCGCTTCCCGGATCCCGAGAACGTCGCGCGCTGCATTCAGAAAGCGGCCAGAGCCTCTTACCGGCTGTCCAAAGTCGTCGAGGATTCCATTGATCTTGTGCTGGGTACATCCATTCAAGCAATCCGGAGCATCCAGGCTCAGCTCAAGGATTTGGACAAGGCGATTGAGCAAATTCTCGAGACGATCCCTGGCTCCCTGTGCCTGCGTTCTGTTCCCGGCATTGATCGCGTCTATGCCGCTGGCATCCTTGCCGAGATCGGTGACATCGAGCGCTTTAGCGACCAAGCCGCTGTCGCCAAGTATGCTGGCCTCACCTGGCGCAAGAGCCAGTCTGGCGCCTTTGAAGCCGAAGACACCAAACGGATTAAATCCGGCAACCGATTCCTTCGCTATTACCTCGTTGAAGCTGCCAACTCGGTAAAGAACCGCGATGAAGAATTCGGCGAGTACTACCGGAAGAAATACAAGGAAGTGCCCAAGCACCAACATAAACGCGCCCTCGTCTTAACCGCAAGAAAGCTTGTGCGTCTGGTCGATGTGCTGCTACGCAACGGCCAACTCTATACGCCACGGAAGAAGGTGACGCCTGCGAAGGATTAACGCCTCCTTTGCTAAAGTCCCTGGCATAATTCCCAGTTAAAATCTGGATATTATCTCGATTTTTCGCTGGGTTTAGTTTGAGCTGTCCTTTTTTCGGCACTCCCAGCTGTTACAGCCAAGAAAATTTCCAATTCCACCGATTCGGGGACTTGACATCATACCGCTGGACTTAGATTGTATTTCTAGAATTATGATATTGTAGGCGAAGCGGATGTATTACTCTGGCAGCAAAATAGTGAGCGAAAATAAATAGCTGTTCCGTAGTCCATTGGCATTCGGCTTTGGAAAGTTACTTGATCCTTGCCTCCAAATGATGTATATTTTACATTGACATTATAGCAGGTCTAAAAAAAGGGGGAGCCATGTCACCACGTACTAAAGAACAGAATGACGCGATCCGTGAAATGCGGATGAACCAAATTATGCAAGCGGCTGCGGAAGTATATTTGGAGAAAGGTATTCAATTGGAAATACGCGATGTTGCGGTCAAGGCAGAGCTCGGTTACGGAACCGTATATCATTACTACAAAAATAAGCACATGCTTTTGGAAGATTTACTGTGGGATGCCCTGAATCAGACGGAGTCGGCCGTGCTGTCCGCTTTGACGGGAGACGCCGGCAGTTTGCTTAAAGCTGAATCGTTCTCCAGATTGCTCCTGCAGAAGTGCATCCAAGATCCTTCTGTGTTTATTTTGCTTAAAACGGTTGCGGATAATTTTCAGCACTTCCCGGGAAACCGCTTCATCAAGCTGTTTGCCGATTTTCAGGAACGAATCTATTGGCCGTTTGTGGAAACGGTTCGTGACGGAATCGATTCCAAATCGCCTGAGAAAACAGCTAATCTGATATTTGGCTCGCTAGTTGGCTGCACAGCATTGAACATTCACCATAATATGCGAAACGAGATGGATGTGGAAGGTATCGTCAATATGATTTTTTCTGGTATACAGCCAAAGGAGTGATGAATGGAATGGTCATCCTGAAATCGAGAGCAGAAATTGAAGAAATGAGAAAAGCCGGTCGAATTGTCGCTGCTTTTCATCAAGCAATCGCAGGTATGATCCGGCCGGGTGTCACGACGCTCGATATCGAGTCGTTCGCGGTGCGGTTCCTGAAGGAGAATGGCGCCAAGGCTTATACGATAGGCTATAACGGCTATCCGTTTGCGACATGTGCGTCTGTCAACGACGTCATTGCGCATGGTTTTCCGAACCAGAAGCCGCTCAAGGAAGGCGATATCGTCAAAATCGACATCGTCGCGGAGGCGGATGGCTGGATCGGCGACTCAGCTTGGTGTTATGCGGTCGGCGAGGTGTCGGAAGAAGCCCGCAATCTGATGCGGGTAACGAAGGAATGCTTATATCTTGGCATCGAAAAAGCTGTCGTCGGAAACCGGATTGGCGATGTGATGCACGCGGTTCAAACCCATGCCGAGCGAAACGGATTCTCGGTGGTGCGCGATCTGCTCGGTCATGGCGTAGGAAGAGAAATGCACGAGGAGCCTAATTATGCCCACGTCGGGAATCCGGGCAAAGGGTTCCGCTTGAAGGAAGGGATGGTTTTTACGATCGAGCCGATGATCAACGCCGGGAAAGCGTTAATGACGGTTGATGCCGACGGATGGACCGCCAGAACCGCTGACGGCTCGCTTTCCGCCCAGTACGAACATACGATCGCTATCACTGAGGACGGCCCGATGATATTGACCGCACAATAGCACTTTTATTTGGTCGTCTTCTTGAAATACAAGATGCTGCATCCGAGCTGCCCCTGCCTCCCCCTTCTGTGCCGTACCGGCAGCCGGGAGCCAGGGAGTTGGCTAACATTCTGGTCACTAAAAATGATTGGCCTTATTCTTATAAAACCGTCTTATACATTCAAACGCATGCCATGCAGCAGCTTCATTAACCATTTTCAACACTATTATCCCTTCCTGATCCACTCGATTCAGATGCTTATCCAGCGTGTTCCTGATTCCGTCACTAAGTTCATGGATGGAATGTACATATGGGAAATAATCGAATATCAGCCCTTCCGATCGTTCGCTCGCCCTATTCATGATCAAATTTGCCTCATTTTCAGAAATGTGATAGCTTTCTTTTAATAAACTCTTAATTCCATCCATTATTACTGGGTTTTCCCTTTCTTTTATAATCTCTACAGGAATCCACATGCTCCCGCCTCCAATCAGGGTATATTTAATTTCAGTTTTATCCAACACAACAACGTGTAATTATTTTGTATCGACAAGCTTAATATAGCTTTTATTTAAAACAAAAAGTTGTATTTATTCGTCAAAAAATATCACTCAATTGATATAATTAAAAATAATATCTCTTGGGGAGAGAACTGGATGGAAACGGTTGACAAGGGTTTTCATATTTTAAATAAAAGAGCAGTAGAACTTCGTTATAGAAGAGTAACTACAGAAAAGCCTCGTGTTTTTTACCATTATCACAAAGGCATTGAGGTATTATTTGTCCATCAAGGCACAGGCACTCTGACGCTCAACCGCAAAATTTACAATCTGGAATCGGGATGTGTCGTAATATTCCAGCCTTTTCAGTTACACCGTGTTCAATTTGATACTAATCCATGTCCTTATGAGCGCACGGTTTTGAATTTCGAACCTTCCGCCTTTGCGCCTTTTCTTAAAAACTTCCCGCTCCTCTTCCGTTTTTATGAACAGGTATGGAAGGAACAGCTCTCTAATCAGGTGTTTCGCATGGATCGCAGCACGGCTTATATTTCAGGCGTTCTCGAACGTTTTAATGATTTGTTATCGCGAAATGGGGAGGTTGACCTTGAAACAACCTCTATGCTGATTCTCAACATTTTCGATTATCTCAAATCTTTGCATAATAGCCGTTTTTTCGGTGGAGTCGTACGTCCTGAGAGCCATGCCGAGAAAATGATGAACTGGGTAGAGGAGCACTACACAGAGCAATTTGACCTTAGCGCTTTAGCCGCAGAACTTCATCTTTCTAAGCACTATGTCTCTCGTCTGTTCCGATCCGAAACAGGGGGCAACATTACGGAATATGTGATCGCCCGAAGAATAAGACAAGCCTGCTGGCTGTTAAAAACAGACTCGAAACCGGTAGAGCATGTCGGTTCGTTAGTCGGCATCCCTAATTTCCCCTACTTTTGCCGCCTCTTCAAAAAGATAACTGGGTTAACTCCAATTCAGTACCGGAACAGCAATTTAAATTAATGGAATCAAAATCCGCCTGTAAATACCTGTAAATTCCATGTGCGCCGCGTGGGAAAATATGTTTTAATATATTAAAGGAGTGTGATAACTGTGGACATTAAATCTTTTCTATATCCAAAGAATGAGGTCTCTTACATCACGACATCTTCCAATATGAAAGAAGCCTTGGACAAATTGGAGGCATGCCACTATTCGGCCATTCCGATCCTGCAGGACAATGGAGTATATTACGGAACGCTTTCCGAAGGAGATCTGTTATGGAAAATGAAAGCCACACCCGGCCTCAATTTCGATACGATGCATGAAATTTCCGTCGTCTCCATCAATAAGCGATTAAAAATCGAATGCGTCAAGATTGGCGCCGATTTGGACGATATGCTCGCGCTGGCGGCAGATCAGAACTTCGTCCCGGTCGTAGATGACGAGGGCGTCTTCCTTGGTATTATTCGGCGCAAAGACATTATCGAATACTACACACGAAATATTACGGATTAATTGCGAAAGAGCCGATGTTTCTCCCGACAATAACAGCAACAAGAAAACACCGTCTATTTTATGACGGTGTTTACTAAAGATTTTAGAGCCTCCCCGGCGTTTTTTTAACTTCAAATGTAGTAGCATCGGTATAGCTAGTGGTCGATAAGTTCTCATAATTGGAGGGGACTTCCCCGATCTGATCCGCAGATGCTTCCGTTTCTTCCGTCTCCGGCAATTCCCAGCTTGCTTTTTCGAAATTCATCTTTTCTTCTATTACTTTATCTTCGGGCATAAATGTTCAGACCTCTCATTATTTGATGGTTTAATCCATTAATACTTTTTCCTCGCTGTAAAGGATTTATTCTTCGCCGCAACGCCGGCCCTTCCCTCGGTGCCGGTTTTCGCGTGGGCTCTTAATCGAATCATGAACTGGTTTAAAATAGCGATAAATGGAAAAGTTATTTAATACCGATAATCCATCAGCGCGAGGTATTTATGACCTATTTCCATTGGTTTATGAAACGAGGCCCTGAGATCCATGAAGACAATGAAATGAACAACCGTCAAAAAGAACCGGTCCCTGTAGAGGACGAGACGTATCCCATTGAAAAACGGGTGGCTTGGCTTCGTCAGCAATTGACCGACAATTCGGATGTAGCTTTTCACAACTTTATTGCAGGTCCGGCGGTGGCATGTGCCATTGTTTATTTGCGCGGTATGATCGATCTAGCGACTTTACAGGAGGATGTTCTTAAGATTGTTCTTCGTATGGATGCGCCGAATGCCGATGAATTCCGCAGACAGCTGTTCGACCGCAAGCAATTGTCCGTTTCGGACTATCGATTCCTGCTCACGCTTTCGGAAGGAATATCGTCTATTCTGGATAGCAAAGCCATTCTTATGATAGACGGCGAACAGAGAATCATTGAGCTTCCTCTAACTAAGCATTCCAAACGTGCCATTGAAGAACCACCCAATGAATCCGGTATAAAAGGTCCACGCGAAGCTTTTATTGAAGATGCGGATATTAACCTGACCTTAATTCGCAAACGCTTGAAAACGCCAAAATTTAAGACGGAGACGCTGCGGATTGGAACATTAACCCAGACGAAGGTTTTGGTTGGTTACATTGACGGCATTTGTAAGAAAGACTTGCTGGATGAAGTGAAATTTCGGTTGTCCAAAATTGACGTCGATAGCGTTCTTGGAAGCAGCACTGTCGAAGAATATTTGGACGACACTCCCTTCTCACCCTTCCCGCAGCTGCAATATACCGAGCGGCCAGATATTACGGCTGCCGCGCTTCTTGAGGGGCGCGTGGCGATTATTGTCGACGGGACGCCGATAGTGATTATCGCTCCGGTTACGTTAATGATGCTGCTGCAATCCTCTGAAGATTATTACCAGCGCTTTATTGCTTCAACCTGGATTCGCTGGATCCGATACTTCTTTTTGTTCGTTTCGCTGCTGCTGCCGTCTACTTATATCGCAATTACGACCTTTCATCCGGAGATTATTCCTTCGAAGCTGCTTGTCACCGTGATGTCTTCCAGAGAAATTGTCCCGTTTCCAGCCTTAATCGAAGCTTTTATTATGGAAATTTCTTTTGAGGCCTTGCGGGAAGCGGCCATTCGTATCCCCAAATCAATCGGGCAAGCGGTATCGATTATTGGAGCGCTTATTATTGGCACTGCAGTTGTACAAGCAGGTATCGTGTCAGCGGCAATGGTGATCATTGTATCTTTAACAGGCATTGCTTCATTCATCAGCCCGCATTACGATCTGGGCCTTGCTTTTCGTTTATTGCGCTTTCCTATCATGATACTAGCCGGCTTCTTTGGTTTGTTCGGAATCGCCTGCGGCATGTTATTTCTTTACATTCACCTTATCAATCTGCGTTCCTTCGGAATGCCTTATTTATCCCCGATCACCCCTTTGATTCCTAGCGATCTGAAGGATACTTTAGTTCGAGCACCTTGGTGGCTTATGAAAAAACGTCCGATCCAGGCCGCGCCGAATAAAACGAGACAAGGAAAGGTGACTCGAAAGTGGTCGTATTCGGAGGAGGATAGCAATGATTAAGTCCAAATTTCCCGCTTACGCTGCTTTGTGGCCTTTGCTAACCCTATTCCCTTTATTGCTGTTAACCGGCTGCTGGAATTCAATCGAAATTAACGACCGGGCCTTTGTTCGAATGATGCTGCTGGATAAATCCGAGTCTGGAATTGAAGTTACTCTTGGCTTCCCCCTGCCTAATCGCCTCATTCCAGGACAAACCGGCGGTTCCGGCGGACAAACCGGCAAACCCTATACCTTTGTTACGAAAACAGGGCGTGACATCGGGGAAGCCTATCGTTTCATTCAATCGGACCTTTCAAGAACAATTACATTTGGACAGACGAGTATCATTGTTATTGGGAACGCTTTGGCTGAAGAAGGGATTTTGCCCGTATTAGAATTTATCGCCCGTGAGCCGCGCTTTCATATCAATGCCAGCATGTTCGTTACCGAGGGCAAGGTGAAGCAAATGACCGCAGTTCCTAATGTATTCGAACGATTTCCCGTAGATATCCTGGTTGCTTATGTGAGACAGCATATCACTGTCCGAGCGACCGTTAAGGATGCCCTCATGGCTGCCTATTCAGGTGGAGATTTATTCATACCAATGCTTGACTTTGAACTAAAAACCATGACCAGTGAAAACAATAAAACTCAGCAATGGATGGGTACCGATGGAGCTGCTATTTTCAAACTTGGAAAGATGGTTGGAACATTAAATACGAATGAAATGCGCGGCGCAATGTGGGTACAGGAGACGGTGAGGGATTCAGAAATTACGGTTCCTTCCACCATAGACGGGAAGGATGTTAGCTTCATCGTAAAAAATAATCAAACATCGATAAGACCGGTTTTATCCGGTGATCAAATCGCCATAAATATCCAAAGCAGGGCCAACGCCGATCTCATCTCGTCCGAATCGGATATCAACTTTCAGGATGCGAAGCAGCGGGCCATTCTTGAACATGACCTCGAGGCTTTTGTTCAGGATCGCATGTCCAAGGCTATCAGAAAATCACAAGAAGCAGGCTCCGACGCATTCCAATTCGGCCAATATATCGACTGGAATTATCCGAACAAATGGATTGCCCTCGAACGGCAATGGCGTTACCTCTATGCCAAGAGAGTCAAGTTTAACATACAAGCACGTATAATCATAAAGCATTTGGGTACGGAAAAGCATCCTCTCCGAATACGAACCATCAAGGACACGGGGGCCTGATCATGATACTAATCGGGATCGCTTTTGGATGCATTATTGGCTATGAATGGCTTTATCTGAAACGAAAACAACGAAAGCAGCGAACTTACTTTATCGTGCTGGGGACGGCGCTATTCCTCTTTTTAGGAACGGAAACGCTATATATATTCAAAAATGAATTTACAATGGCTCAACTCCTTCAAAGCATCTTCATGTCCATTGAAAACTATATCGTTGGGGGTGGTACGAAATCATGACGAAATATTTGGGACGAGTATCCCAATTACAGATATACATGCTCTTTTCGCAATATCTATTTACAACCATACTCGGTTTCTTATTGGGTACATTAATCGAGAAAGCGGGCTTTGCTGCATGGCTGTCTTTACTTGCGGGCGCACTTGGAGGTATTGCATTTACCTATTTTTCGTTTCGCTTAGGTTTAAAACGCCCGACCCAGTTTTTTGGTCATTACGGGCATACAATTATCGGAAGGTGGATTCATTATCCGCTCGCTGCCCTAATGATATTCTCTTTCTTGTTCTCAGCATCATTTGTAATGAGGGAACTGCTGGATTTCGTCAGCGACGTTTATTTACCGGATACCCCGAATTGGGCTGTGGCCTCTGTTTTCGGCCTTTGCGTGGCTTATGCTGTACGGTCGGGGGTAGAAACTATTTTTCGTGCTGCGCAAGGCATCTTTTTCTTTAGTGTTGTTGGCGTTCTGTTTGTCCCTCTCTTCGTCGGCAATACGATGAATCCTGACATGTGGATCGCATTGACGAATCATTTTAAACCAAAAGGTATATGGAGCGGCATGTACATTGTCATGGCACTGTACGGCCAAATGAATTTTATTCTGTTCCTCTTCCCCTACTTTGCCGAGAAGCACAAAACGATGAAGTCGATGATTTGGGCCGTGATAACATCCTTATTCATTATTTTGGCTAATTTGATACCGACATTATTGATTTTTGGAACCGAATTATCAGCCAATATGTTCTTTCCGGAGCTCGAATTAATCAGTTACGTACGAATTGGTTCGTTTCTAGAAAATTTGGACCCGATCCTCATATCCGTATGGCTGTCAAGCCTATTTATCAAAATTAGCTTATTCTTATTCGTGTCTGTCATCGCACTCACCCATACATTTGCGTTAGAGGATCATAAACCGTTCTCGTTCTCTATGACTGCGACAATGATCGCATTATGCTTGCTCATGGCGCGATCCGCTCCGGAGCTAACGGAATTGCTTAAACATGGAGAAATGACTTTTCTCATTTTAACCGAATGTATACCCATTATTTATTTCCTGGTAGATGCTGTCCGCTTTAGGCGGTTGGGGATAAATGAGAAAAAGTAGACTGCTTGTGACAAGTGTCACATTATATAAAAAAAGCCGCAATATATGCGACCACGAAAAGGAAAATGTTTAACTAGCTATGCAAGCCTCCCTCTAGCCGGGGGCGGGGAAGGTAGCGACCGACAGGGATTTGGACGAGGCTGGTTCGCCCTTGCACAGACATCTTGTAGAGCTCGTCGCACGATCCGGCCTGAAAGCCAAGAAGCGGTCGCCCGCCCATGCCGAGAGCGGACGCTGCTAGCAGCAGGCGCTGCAGGAGCATGCCAGCTTCCATCTGCTGGATGCGGTATCCTCTATACCCCAATTGGGGAATCAAGTGATCGTCATCACCGGCTATGTGCAGACAGATAGGTACTTGAAACAAATTGACGTTATGAAGGGTCATCCCCTCTTGCAGCCGGAGCCGATGATCACCGGGAAGCTCGCGTCGGAGCGCATGGGCAGCTGCGTCATAGCGATAAGCGCCGTCCGGTATGCCTTCGACGTTATAGAAGCATCCATATAACGCAACACGAAGCGCAGGCGACTCCCCTACGCCGTCCAAATCGTTGCGATACGTGAAGGAAGCCGTAGCCTCCCGCAATAGGGCGGCTAGCTGCTGGCCCGTGATACGGCTCAAGACGAATTCGCTTTCAGGCGAATGCCGCACACGGCTGGTCGCCGCCAGATCGATGCTCAGCCGCTTCACGGGCGGTAAATACACAGTCTGAAGTCCGCTTTCCTCTCGATTGGCGGGCTCGAACCGGTGAAACGGCAACAATGTATTGAGCGCCGAAGCTTCGTTCATCTGAGTCAGCCCCGGAACCTCCTTCACGGATTTCGATCGCACGTAATAATCATGCTGAATAGCCGGAAGCTCGCGGCACAGCTCATCCGCTGCGACTTGCTTCTGTGTACCGTCAGCACCGTCGAGCCAAGCGATGACGCGCTGCACCGAAAGAGGTATGATCGCATAAACGTTCTCTTCTGGGCCGGATAGCCCAAGCAGATGGCCCACGGCTCGGTCCAGAAACCGGAAATGTACTCTTGATGCATAACCGAACCGTTTCGCAGCTTCCAGCAGCTGCCCGAGCAGCACGCCTGAATCAAGGCCTTGCAGACGATAGGAAAAGGTATTGTATTTAAAAGCATTTTTCCAAACCATCGCCGATACAAAGACAACGCCGAAGCATGAGGATAGATCACAGCGGTTGCCGAGTGCCCGGGCTAAGTACGAATCGTAATCTCCCTCGCGCAGCATCACCAGCCGGTGATGCGCTGCATCGTAATGATAAAGTCCGGGAGTGCCGGATTCCGTGCGAAGATATACGTACAATTCGTTCGGGTACAGCCCTCCGCCGGAAGGGACGAATCTGCGGTACGTCCGTATCGGAACCGCAAGAGAATCGCTTACTTGCGTCAGCCCGTAGACGTACCAAAGAAAATGGCCGATGTCTTTCAGACTCGGTCGGGCATGCATTTCCGCCGCCTCCAGCGCCATCGGGATATCCGAGGACAGCGGAAGTGTCGGCAGGCCGCGATACAGCTTATAGGCAAGCGGCGCATCGTCCCAATCGACCTCCCAGCCGGGCAGCCCGCCCCCGTTGCCGTCGGCATGAAGCTGGCGAATAAACGATTCCAGACTCATTCTGCTTCCTCCAATCGCCCAATAATGATACCGCACACATCGATCCAGCCCATTTATGGGAACGGATGCGGATGAGCATTGAGCTCTTCCGGACGTAAAGGACGCTTCGTGTACCCGAGCTCGGCCGGCACTCGAAGCGCCCTTTCCAGTCCCGTCAACCGGGTAAAATGGTAGCCGAAGGTCATTGGAAGCATGCCGGGCATCAGCACTTTCACGCAGTGCAGCCCGTTACGCCTCAATTCCGGTGTCGACTGGTCAACCACGATCACGTCCAAATGCAGCCGAAGGAACTTGCCGATCATCGCCTTCAGATCATCGGTCAAATCCGGGTGCTTCGGAGTAGGCCCAAATTGTTGAGAGAACGCCCGCATCGGCCGGTTTTCCTCCAGCAGAAAGTGCAGCCGCGGCTCCGCCTCCGGCAAGCTATACAGCATGGAATGGTCCTCCATGCCCCGAACCAGCGAAGGATCGTGGAGCATCCGCACATAGTCGTCCCGATTCGCCTCGAATTTGTGGTCAAGTGTTAGCATCATCCCCGAAAGCTCGTGAACCGCCCCTTTCGCTGCTTTTACCGGATCCGGATGCGCTCCGGCCGCACAAATAAGATTCACTCCAGTAGGCTTTCTGTTTTTCGCTACTGCCCAAATGCTGGGAATGCCATTTTCCATCGTCGCGTTAAACAAGAGCACATCAAATCCGGCAACGGCCCGCAGCCGGTCCACCATAAGCTTCAGTTCGCGGTCTCCGGCAGATTGTGGATCTAAGCGGGGAAGCGGTAGCTGCGCGTACCAGGTCAGCAGGAACGAATCGCGCTCCACCACCTCCAGCATTCCGTACATGATCGCTTCCTCCAGGCTCCCGCCCAAAGCGCAGCCGTTGGATGTCTCGTACACGAAGCCGTGCCGGCAGGGAGAGCTGTAATACGCAAGCCACTGCGGCACCAATATCGGGCGTCCATGCCCAAACGAGTACCCCCAGACCCAGTCGGTCTCGGCATCAGGATCGAATGGCCGGAAAGGAAATCCGGGCAGCTCATACTGCTCCTTCGCATACAGCCCGACTGTCACAGGATCGAGCGCTTCCCCCGCCAGTTGCCGGTAGCTGCCGCGAACAACCGGTCGCTTGCCGCGCGGTGCCATGCCGCAATAACGCTCCAAGCCCTCCAGAATAGCAGATAGTTCACTATCCGCATAGCTATTTGTTCGACCCGCCGTCACCTCGTCCTGCTCCAGCATCGGAAGATTCACAGTCGCATCGGCCAAGGGTGAAACCAGATCCAGCATTTTTCCGTTCAGAAATCCGATCTTGTAATCGAGATAGTCCCTGGCCAGAAAAGCTTTCAGCTCTTGGAGCGACCGAGTGCGGTATATATTTTCTCCGGCTTTTGGGGACGGCTTGAGCGATATCCGGGCCGCATCCCGCGAATCTGCGGGCAGACGTCCACATATAGGACACAACGGGTCCGGCAGGAAGAAATGGCTTGAGCAATTCAACGTCTTGAGGTTAACCAAAACCACGCGCTCTTCCGTATGGGAGCGGATGCGCCGCAGTACGTTTCGCGCTTCTGCTGTAAGCAGATGCGCCATCTGCAGCAGTCCCGTGCGCGATGCCCATGTGTCGGACAGGATTCCCCCGGTCTCCGTGAAACGCTGCTGCAGGCCCCACATTTCCCGGCGGTCGCGCCCCGCTATAAGCAACCGGGTATCGGCGCACACGGAGCATCCGGACTGGCCTGGCCTTACAAGCGGCCCGATGATACCTTCACCGAAGGAGACGAATCCGCGAAGCCATGGAATACCGGCAGCCTGCAGCTTCTCCTCCGCCTCACGGTGAACGGCCGGATGCCAGGCATCGTTCAGCACCAGGGCAAACTCTGCATCTTTCGGCAACTCCTGCCTAATAGTGGTCAAATGAACGATTCGGCTCTCGGAGCTCAGCTCCCGACACACCAGCTCCGCTAGCACCCCTTCTCCGACAACGGCTACAACCGCGCTCATCCCGCTTCCCCCTCTCCCAGCAGCACGCCGAAGACAGCAGCTGGACCTTCATGCAAGAACGGCTCTGCCGCCAAATCGATGACGAAAACTTCCCGGCCGCTTTTTTTCAGCTTCTGCAGCGCATTCCTGACTCCATCCAGCTTCGACTTGGGCTCCTCGGCCGGGACGGGCAGCTCCAGCGGGGCGCCCGAATCAAGCAGTACGCTCTTCACCTCTAAAGCCTGCGGTGCGCGGTATATAGAGGCGTTTTGTGCCCTCATCAGCGACGCCTGCAGTGCCCTGCGCAGCGCTGTTGTCACGCTCAGGCCGGTGGCTGCGAACCATCCATCCTCCGTGCCTGCCCATACAACGGGAAACCCGAACACTTCCTCTCCAAGCCCAATTATGGGTGTACCCCGCATTGTGGTCAGCGCATGTAAATAAAACCGGCATGGCTCATCGTCAATCTGGTCGAGCCGAACCCGAACGACAGACGGCTTCCGGTCCGTCAGTCGCGCCTCCAAGTGCTTCGTCAAACAAGCCTGCAGTCCGCGAACCATACCTTCTGCGGCCGTCTCCCCGATACCGACGCCAATAAACTGCTCGGTGTTCACGAGAGCCCCCGCAAGCCTCGACACATACGCCTCAAGCCCGGCCAGCCCCGCTTCACGCCTAGCCTCCCCGTGTGTCAGTCCCGAACATACGATGTCCGGAAGCAGACCGGCTGGCCCTTCCGATAGCGGATCGGCTGCCTGAACACGGCACTGTGACAAGGGCAGCTGGCCAAGCTCCCCTTCCTCCCAGCTATGGAAAATTCCCGTTCGGTCCGATGTCAACTTGCTGAAGTACGGAAACAGTCCGTTCACGGCGCCTCCCGCCGGTCTTTCCTCGAGCCTCAGATCCACGTCATCTACCCAGTTCACTGCAGCATCGACTTTTCCGTCAACAAGCGGATGCGGCAGTACTGGGTGCGAGCTTCCTTCCAATGTCTCCAAATCAAGCAGATACAGGGAGTTTCTAAGCTCCGGTTCGGCGGCGCCCGACACCGTCTTGAACAATTCGAAAACAATCGCATTCGAAAGCAGCGCCCCCGCAGTTGATGAAAAGGCAAACCGCTCCGGATCATCCTTGAACACTTCGGACTCGTGGATACGCCGCCATGCCGATTCCCAACAGACCGCACTCTCCGGCTGTACGATTGGGCCTGCAATGCCAGCCTGGTGTAGTCGCACGGCGGGAAGTAATGTTTTGCGTTCGGCTTGGCATGCCTTATGTAGAAGCCGCAGTTCTTCGCTATCGCCCTGCTCAGACACATAGAGAACCGTTTGGAACGTCCGCACGGCTTCCCTCCAACCGTCAGCACCTTTGTTCGGCAGTACAACTTCCTCGATCTCCACCTCGGGGTCCGTCAAGCGAGCGTGCTCCGCCAAAGCCGTAAGCCGGCGCCGATCCGTCGGCAGTGAATCGGTAATCAGTATACGGAACCTGGGCAGGCCCGACTCAAGCAACGACGACACAAGTGCGGAAAAGATCTGACCTGAGCCGACCGCGAGTACCTTGGCCTGCCGGTAACACTGAAACCGGTAAGCGCCGGAATCGCCAAAGCTGTTGAGAAAAGCGATTTGCCCTGCATATCTGCGAACCGTTTGCTCCGAGAGAACGTGCGGGCGATCCTGGCTCACATCGCGCGCAAAGCCTTTTTCCCTCAGCACTTCCGCGATTTCGTACACCCGCTCCCGGTATGAGCCGGATAGACCGTCCGTCAATTCCGCCAGCGTGTGCTCTCCGTTGAACATAGGAATAAGTTTTTCCAACCAGCGGTCAATCATCTCACCTTTCATTTGGAACGTGCCGACGTTGTTTCGGAAATAGACGCCTTCATGTACAATCGGCAAATAAAATGAATCCGCCTTTACCTGAAGACGAGCAGTCGGGGTCAACTTGGACATCTCAGCCCTCCTAGCCGGAAATGCTATTCTCCAATACGCGATCTTCGTTCTACATCTTATGTACTTCTATTTGTCCCTCATGTCAGTCATCTCTTTAAGGGATAAAAAATCTCCCCCGCACAAACCGTGCAGAGGAGATCGATTTGCTGCAATTCGGAAGAGAAGCCGAAAAGCGTCAGCGGCAGCGATGGCAAAAGCCCCCGCAGCGGTTGCAGCGGAAGCCGCCGCAGAAGCCGCCGCAAAACCCGCCACAAAATCCGGCGCAAAACGTACCGCAAAATCCCGTACAAAACCCTGCACAAAATCCGACGCAAAGACGCGAAGGGTCCACCGGCACCTGGCCGTTCGGAAACTGGCCGGCAAAATACTGAGCCTGCTGATCCCACGGCGTCATTTCGGTTGCTTGGAACTGCGAAACATTCAACTGCTGAAGCTCATTTTGAAAATTGGTCATGTGATAAACCTCCAATAACTTTTTTCGTATCGACATGATTCCAATTTATGGTCGGAGCTCCGCATTTGTTCTTGAGTCGAAAGACTCATTTATTAGGCGTTTGTACATCGCGATATGACCTCATCAGTGGTTTAAGTCGACCGAAAGCAGAAATACACGATTTCATATAATCGAATGTGATGCTCTTTTTCCCTGAACTAGCTCGGTTATGGCAAATACCTATGTGGTGTTCCGAGGAGTAAAGACTGCCTTTTAACGCAACAAAGCTGCCGTTCAACACGGCAGCTTTGTTGCGATGTCTATTTTTCCGGGAGCCAGTCCGCTTTGGTATACGACTTGCGGTTATCGAGCGGCGTGCCGTGCCGGTTCAAAGTCATTTAATCGGGTTAAGCGTGGCGGTTCTCAGAATAATCCGGTCCTCGGTCCAATGCTCCCGGTACCAGCTGCAGCTTTCAAAGGTATCTCCGATTTCGTTCATCTTCTTCTCGAGCATCGTCCTGAAGCCGCTTATGACCGGCTCGAAGTCCGGGCACTCCGCCAAATTGTTCATTTGGAACGGGTCCGCTATATTATCGAACAGCAGCTCCTTCTTATCCGCCCGATATACGGCATAGGTGAACCGCTTGCTTCGGAGCGCCCTCCATTCATGTCCGTCCGACCAGTTGGCCGTCGCCCCGGTCCCTTGCAGGAAAGCCGCTTCCGGCTCCTCGCCCTTTTCCCCGAACGCGAACGGGCTTAAATCCATGCCTTCGACTTCGGCCGGTACGGGCAGCTCCAGCATCGAAAGCAGCGTCGGCATAATGTCGCAGGTGTTCAGGCAGACATCCGACTCACCGCCCTGCGGAACATGCCCCGGCCAGCGAAGCAGGAATGGAATGCGAACGGCTTCCTCGTAAAAAATATTTTTCCCTTTTCTGCCGTGGGCTCCGAAAAGCTCCCCATGATCCGATGTAAAGATGAATATCGTGTTATCCCTAAGCCCAAGCTCGTCAACCGCCTGCATCAGTCTGCCCACATTCCAATCCAAATTGGCCGTCATCGCATAATACACCTTAAGCCAGTCGGTAATCCTCTCTCTTTCCTCAGGACGGAGCTTGGCCCAATTGTCCGCATACGGATCGTTGTGTTCCAGGTAATTCGGCGGCAGGGAAAACTCCACATCTTTGAACTTCTCGTAATATTCCGGCGGAACGTTGCTAATATCCCACGGGTCATGCGGCGTGCCGAGCGATAAAAACATAGCGAACGGCTTTTGCCCGGCGGCTTTCTCCTTGAGCTGCTCGATCGCCATGCTGGTCTGACCGTCCGGCTCGTAGCCTTCCATCGGAATCTTGGCTTCCGTGTCCGTGTGATAGTACATGTTATAGTATTCGTGATGGAAATTGTAAGCCGCCCAGAAACCGTCGAAGCCGAGCCGATGCTCTCCCGGAGGTATAAAAGAATTTCTCGGTTCGTAATGATGGCCGAGCTCATTGGCCCATAAATGCCATTTACCGATGTATGCGGTATCATAATCATGTTCGTGAAGCACATGAGCGATACTGCGATGGTTCGGATTCATGCGGATTTCGTTGATGACCATGCCCGTGCTCGTCGTATATTTACCGGTAAACAGCGTTGCCCGATACGGGGCGCAAACCGGATGGCCGGAAATGGCGTTCGAAAAACTCAGGCTTTCCGTTGCGAGTCTGTCGATGTTGGGCGTTATCGCTTTACTGTCGCCGGCAAAACCGCAGGAAGACAAGCGCAGCTGATCGGCAAATACATAAACCAAATTGGGTTTCAAATCCATCACTCCTTGTTGGCGGAATACATACGGAGTATGCAAACTCGTATTACCCCTATCATAATTGGACTCCATACGGCTTGTTAATATCGAAAAAGGAATTGTTGGTGTGCAATAAGGACATTTCATTCGAAACATGCCCGCCGATATGCTATAGTTGACATATACCTTCGCCGGAAAAAGGGGATTCTATGAAGCACGGAGATTTGTACTTTAACCCGCTGGACATCGAAGTTCCGATGCATATTCCGATGTTCGGCATTAATTACTGCCATTCCGATTACCGGAACATTCGTAAAAATTCGGAAATTACGGTGGTCGCCTATGTGCTGAACGGCCAAGGCTCGATTCAAGTGGATTCGCTATGCTACTCCCCGAAGCAAGGGGATGTATTTATTTTGCCTAAGGGAAGCTACCACGAAGTGAGCGCCGACCCGAACCAGCAGCAGCACTGGACCTACTTATGGTACAACTTGCGCGGCAACAGCTTGCGGCTGCTTGAAACCTTCCGGCTGCAGTCGACCATTCTTGTGCCGGACGTCCCTTTGGAGCCTTTATTTCGCAAAAGCTTTGAGCTGATGCAAAACGAAAAGCCGGACAATGAGCAGCTGCATATTCAACTGCTGATGAATTGTACGGAGATTATGGCCCATCTGGCGAATATTTTGGAAAAAAGAAAGTCGATTTTGCCTTTCCGCGTACAGCAGATGAAGCAGTATTTAGACCGGCAGGACCTCGAATCGTTCCACTCCGGCCGAATGAGCCGGCATTTTGCCATGTCCTTCAAACAAATGAATCGTTTGTTTAAAAAAGAAATCGGAACGACCGTATACGATTATATCATGATCAAAAAAATGAATACCGCTAAATTACTTCTGATGGACACTGATCTATCTGTCAGTGAAATCGCTTACCGGATCGGTTATTCCGAACCGCATTATTTCTCCAATTTGTTCAAGAAAAAAACGGGCTTCAGCCCCACCGATTACCGGAAAAGTATGACGACCGAGTAAATGGCTGCGGTAAAGCCCGCTATCCTTTGAGCGGGATCATTGTAAAAATTGGGCAATGCATACCTCTGTTTGATAATGAACGGTTACTTCTCCGCCCTCTTGATATTTCAAAAATAGATTGCGAAGCTCTTGAACGAATTCGTCGTAATGCATATCCAATTTTGACGGCGTATACGATAAGGATAACGCGTTGCCAATAATGCCTTCTTGATTGAACCGCTGCCAGTTATCATAATATTGTATCGAATACCCTTGTCCGAAAAAGTTTAGCTTTTCTTTATCAGGATCAATGTTGGCATTCCCGGCTGTATGTTTCACTGTGTACTTGCCAAGAGTTTTCACGTATTCTTTTGCGAACTCGCTGTTTTTTTGCATCATGTTCCATAAAAGAATAACGTAGCCGTCTTTTTTGAGAATCCGTTTGAATTCAGCTTTGGATAATTCCTTATCAAACCAGTGAAACGCCGAAGCGATCGTAATTACATCGATACTGTGCTCAGCTAATGGAGTCCGTTCAGCAGTTGCATGGATATATTCAATATTCTTGTGGGCCGAGCAATACTGCCTGCACTCATTAAGCATCTGTACATCGGGTTCTACGGCTATAATTTTGCAATCCAATTTGCACAGCAAGTTAGTTAGCAATCCCGTCCCCGCGCCAATATCTGCAATTACAGAATCTTTTCCAATTCCAAGCTCCTGGATTTTGCTTAAAATCTCCTCCGGATAAGTCGGTCTACCTGCCGCATACGCTTTCGCCTTGTTCTCAAATTCATTCATAACCATTCCTCCTCGTATAGTATTTCTAGAACCAAGTTTTAAGCCGATTTCCAGTTCCCATGGGAACTGGCCGCAAACTTTTCGATTTCCAGTAAATCGCACCTTGAAAATTGCAAAAGGGACTGGACTTTCCCGCATGCCTCTGGACAATAGATCATAGGGATCTATCGGGGAAATTCTTTCTCCTCCTGTAGCACGTCTACATTTCTAAGTCTGTTTCTCCGGTACGTGTCTGAGCTTCTGACCCGCTGGCCGTTCCCTTCGGCACCCCATGCCTGGCCTAGCAAGCCAGGGCAGCTCATGGACCGAAGCGTGTTCTTATAGGCGAGGGTGATTGATCTGCGCGTGCGCCGGAGGCATCCCGGAGAGTCTATTCCCTGCATCCCTCATCGAAAGGAGGAAATTCCATTTGACGCTTTTTGTCGGTATTGACGTCAGTTCGAAAGAACTGGAAACGTGTTTCATGAACACAGACGGGGATAAGCTCGAGACCCTCACAGTGAAAAACAATCTGGAGGGGGCTGCTCATCTGCGAGATCGCATCGTTGCCCTAGCGGACAAGCACGCGGTCTCCGAGATTCACATTGGGCTTGAATCGACCTCGGTCTACAGCTGGCATCCCGCCATGTACCTGCATAGTGACCCTACACTCCAGGAGCGCCATACCAAGGTCTTTACCATGAATCCAAAGTTGGTCAGCAAGTTCCGAGAAACCTATCCCGACCTGAATAAAACCGACCGGCTTGATGCCTGGGTGATTGCGGACCGTCTGCGCTTCGGGCGGCTGACAACCACCATTGTCATGCAGGAGCAGTATGTTGCGCTCCAGCGTTTAACGCGCATGCGGTTTCACTTGATCCATAACCTGACGCGCGAGAAACAGTACTTCTTGCAAAACCTGTTCTACAAGTGCAATGCCTTCACGACCGAAGTCGAGAGCTCGGTGTTCGGCCATGCCATCCTTGAGATGCTCTCCGAAAAGTACAGTCTGGACGACATCGCGACGATGGATGTCGGCGATCTGGCCGACTACTTGCGGGACAAGGGGCGCAATCGCTTCCCGGATCCCGAGAACGTCGCGCGCTGCATTCAGAAAGCGGCCAGAGCCTCTTACCGGCTGTCCAAAGTCGTCGAGGATTCCATTGATCTTGTGCTGGGTACATCCATTCAAGCAATCCGGAGCATCCAGGCTCAGCTCAAGGATTTGGACAAGGCGATTGAGCAAATTCTCGAGACGATCCCTGGCTCCCTGTGCCTGCGTTCTGTTCCCGGCATTGATCGCGTCTATGCCGCTGGCATCCTTGCCGAGATCGGTGACATCGAACGCTTTAGCGACCAAGCCGCTGTCGCCAAGTATGCTGGCCTCACCTGGCGCAAGAGCCAGTCTGGCGCCTTTGAAGCCGAAGACACCAAACGGATTAAATCCGGCAACCGATTCCTTCGCTATTACCTCGTTGAAGCTGCCAACTCGGTAAAGAACCGCGATGAAGAATTCGGCGAGTACTACCGGAAGAAATACAAGGAAGTGCCCAAGCACCAACATAAACGCGCCCTCGTCTTAACCGCAAGAAAGCTTGTGCGTCTGGTCGATGTGCTGCTACGCAACGGCCAACTCTATACGCCACGGAAGAAGGTGACGCCTGCGAAGGATTAACGCCTCCTTTGCTAAAGTCCCTGGCATAATTCCCAGTTAAAATCTGGATATTATCTCGATTTTTCGCTGGGTTCAGTTTGAGCTGTCCTTTTTTCGGCACTCCCAGCTGTTACAGCCAAGAAAATTTCCAATTCGACCGATTCGGGGACTTGACATCATACCGCTGGACTTATCCTGGCTCGGATATTTGATGATCAGCGTCATTAAAGCTGCCGCAAACGAGCCAGCTTCTCCAGAAAGTTTGCCACGATTTCCAGTGACGTTAAGTCGAAGCTCGCTAACAGTTCCATTGCTTTTTGATCCTGCTCCCGGTGAAATAACCGATGCAGTTCAGCCAATTCGACGCCAAGCGGAGTCACGGAAAAATAAATTTCTTTCAGGTTGTCCGGCAGCTGGGTTTTCCGAATCAGGCCCTGCTCCAGTAATTTACGGGTAATTTTGGAAACGGTCCCTTTCGTTATATCCATCTCTCGGGCGATATCGACCCCTTTAATACCGTCATGCCGATGGATGACGTCCAAAATATGCAGGCTTGAGACGGACAGCCGGGGCACCAGCTTTTTCAGCCTGTCGTCGGTAATACGCTCCACGATCCAAGCCCGGTCATTATCCTCGTCGCTCTCGCTGATGAAAATCCGGTACATGGATTTTTCGATGCGGTTTTTGAGCTTAAGCAAATCGTCATTCATCTCTGTCATAAGACAAGCCTACCTTTTTTTCTTTTCATTATAGCATAGTTTCCGCAGAAACCATTTGACAAAGCATCATTTTCTTGCTATTGTAGTTTCCACGGAAACCATATTTTCAAATTTTTTTATTCATATAGTTTCCGTAGAAACCATATTGTCTGGAGGAACATTTTATGAATGAGGTCCTACAATTAATTCATCAGCATCGCTCTATTCGTAAGTTTAAAAATATTCCGTTGACCGCCGAGCAAATTGAAGCCATTGTCGACGCGGCGCAAATGGCGCCGACTTCTGCGCATATGCAGCCGTTTTCGATCATCGGCGTCACGGATCATGAGCTTCGCAAGAAGATCGCGGTGCATTCGGAAAATCCGTCGATTGAGGAATGCGGGTACTTTTTTATTTTTTGCGCCGATCTTCATCGCATGATGCTGGCTGCGGGACCGGAGCAGCAGGAAAAAATGAGCCGCAACCTGAGCTTCTCCTATTTTTACCAAACCGCTGTGCTGAGTGCGGCGCTTGCTTTGCAAAACGCCAATTTGGCGGCGGAATCGATGGGGCTCGGAGTTGTAATCATCGGCGGCATTAACAGCGCTCTCCCCTCCTTGGACGAATGGCTGGACCTGCCGGACTTCGTTATTCCTTTGGTCGGTTTTGCGGTCGGCGTTCCCGATGAGCACCCCGAGCAAAAGCCGCGTTTGCCGCGTTCCGCCGTATTTTTTGAAAACCGGTACGATCGCGATCTTAAAGAACAGGTTGAAAGCTATGACCGGGACTTGGAGGCGTATTACGGCGCGCGAACGAATAACAAGCAGAAGGCGAGCTGGTCGGGGAAATTCATCGCCATGCTGGATAAGGATTTGCCGTTGGAGGGGTATACGGAATACGTGAAAAGCAAAGGATTTGATCTGAAATAGCGCGAATATATGTCAACCGCTGGAACAAATATTTAATTATGGCGGAACATTAAATTATACAACTTAACATGAATAAAATTAGGGGTGACTGCCCCTAATTTTTTCATTATTATCTAAGTAAATGACCTGCCTTCGGAAGAAATAAAATATCTTGCTTATCATGGTTATACAATGTTTTACGCTGCCTCGTTGCAGCACTGGACAATGTTGAAAAAAATAAACTGGCGCCACAAGCTGCAGCGCCAGTTTATCCCCCTTCCTTTCTCCTATCGCTGCTGCATTTTCCTCAATACCTGCTATTTGAATTCTTCCGTTTTTCTGCCGGATGTATGGCTTCGATGGCGTCTCAGTGTATAATCAAAAAAGTTTTTATCGTGATCAGCATACGTATCCTTATGCAACAACAAACAGACAGCTGCGGCAGTCTGTTTCGATCACTTTGGATATCGCTCAACACAGAAGCTCTGGTATGACGAACTCCAACTGCATTCCCCTTGATCCCTTGAGTAGTACAGCGTCATTTGGCTTTACCCTTTTCTTCAAGACCTGCGTTAATTTTTCTTTATCTAAAAAAGATTGGACATGGCCTTCAGGGAACCGTGCCTGTGCTTCCTCTGCTATATGCCTAGCAAGATTGCCGAAAGTATAAACAAAATCAATTTTGCCGGAGTCGACGATGCGACCGATCTCCCGATGAAATTCCTGTTCTTGATCGCCTAATTCGAGCATATCTCCCAGGACTAGAAACTTTCTTGCATAACCTGTTAATTCCTCGAATGTTTTGATTGCTGCGGACATGGAGACTGGACTCGCATTCCATGCATCGTTTATAATGGCAATTCCTGAGGAAGAGACGATCTTCTCCATTCTCATGCCCGTTACTTGCAAAGCCCGGAAACCACTGTCTATTTCAGTTGGACTTAGACCCAGTTTGGATGCGATAGCAATAGCTGCAAGCGCATTTGAAATATTATGTGCGCCAAGAAGCGGTATAAAAAACGGATGATCTTCCACGGTGAAAAAAGAACCTTCCGGGTTCGTTACGCTTGAAGTAACATGAATACCATTCGCTTCACCTTCGCCGAATGTAATGGTAGATAGCGCTTGTTTGCTTGTGATCTCTTTAAGCCTGTCGCTCAGGAGGGGTTCGTCTCCATTGTAGATCAGCACGCCATTATCCGGTAATCCGTTGACGATTTCCAGCTTCGCGGCGGCAATTTCTTCACGTGATCCAAGTGTCGATAAATGAGACACACCAATCATGGTTATAACGGCAAGGTCCGGCTTAGCAATCTCTGAAAGGCGCTCGATCTGGCCTCGTTCGCTCATCCCCATCTCTAAAACCGCAATTTCTGCGTTTTTTTCCATTTCCAATATAGTTAAAGGCAGTCCTATCTGGCTGTTTAAATTACCCGTTGTCTTGTGGACCCTGAACGTTGTTCCCAGCACGGAATTAATCATGTCTTTGGTGGTTGTCTTGCCGTTGCTGCCGGTAACTCCAATTACTTTTACGGATAGTTCTTTCCGATAATGAGCTGCGAGAGCCTGCAATGCTTCCAAGCAATCATCTACATAAATAAGCGGAATATGTTGGGGCGGGTTTGGATGATCCTTTTGCCAAAATGAAGCTGCCGCTCCTTGAGAATATGCGGCTTCCACGTAATCATGACCATTGAGCTGCCGTTGTATCGGGATAAATAAATTGCCTGTTTTTACTGTTCTTGAATCAATGGACACTCCTTGGACGGTAATATCTTCATACACGGCTTCTAGCCCATTTCCTTCGGACATTTGTTCAATCATTTTCAGCTTACAGTTAATCATCGGACTACCGCCTCTCGAACCCAATTAGCATATTTATTATAGTTCTCGAAAAATAAGGATATTCCTTTTAACGGAAGCTTGAGCACGGAATCGATTTAGCAGTGTTTGCCTTCGATACACTAACTGTTTAATGAAAAATAATTTCGGAGATCGCCGCATTCGAAACTGCGAAATGAAGCATACGAGCCCCCTCCTCAGATAGAGCATCTAGCTCTTGTTTGGGAAGCTCATGAAATGGTTCGATATGCAGAACAGCCCGCTTACGTCCGCTTATCAGCTTCCAGGTTCCGGCGACGAATCCGTCGATGAGAATGGTTGCACGGATGATTCCGTTCGACGTGAACACATGTTTGCGGTACGTCTCATCCATGATTCTGCTGCGGTCCGCATAGGACAGCAGCATATTATCGAACTCGCCGAGGAACCGCGGAACAGACAGCGTATCTGCATCAGGCCGAGGGGCATCCGGTAGATCGAACAGCTCCTCGCCTCGTTCGTTGCGGAATGTGATTAGATGGGGACGAAGAGATCTTATATCTTCTTGAATGCGTGTAAGTCCCGACCAAACCTGAATATCCATAACTGTAGCCGGTCCGAACGCAGCCAAGTAACTCCGAATGATCCACTCCGGCTCCGGCGATGAGCATAGAGGCTGGCCAAGCCATGCTTCAATTGACGTATGTATAGCCTGGCCGCTTTCCCCCCATATGCCCCGCGGCGGTATTTGCACTAACGGCACCCTATTCCGAACCGCTCCCGCTGCAGCTTCCGGATCGAGACCGGACCAATGTTCACAAAGCCGCATACCCAATTCACTGAACGTCAGGGGCTCCGTTTCAACCAGTTTCCTTCCATCTGAAGCAAGCGTTTCTTGGTCTATTCCCTTAAGCTGCTTGCCGAAGGCTCCGTTCAGGCTGCGGTTCATGACGGGCTGCAGCAATGGGCGCAGCCGCAAAGCGTCACGGGCAGAAACCAGATGCAGAGTCGAACGCATCAGCGCCATGCGCACAACCTGCCTATCCCGCAAAAGCTCCGACAGTTCTTCATGCCGAAAAGCTTCTATCCGCGACCATAAGCCGAAATAAGGGGCGTTCGGGGATTGTGCCTGCATCCCAGCCAGCTTCTCAATGGCCTCCAAGACGGGGAGCTTCACACGGCTAAGCAGCATTTGCCTTGCCAGCAGTGCGCGATTTAACTCGCGGTTACTGAGTACTTTACCGGGTTCTTTATCGGTCACCGACTTTTGGATTTGCGCTTTTTTGGCTGCATTCATGTGAACATCTCCCATCTTTTATAACCATCATTATAGTTTAGCGTTAGCGGAATCTCCAGAAGAAAGCCCGGAATGTCAAGGATTATATTAAACCATGCACCCTGACAACATTATGTCAGGGTGCATGGGGTACGAAACTTTTTTTAAGATGCGAACCCGTACAAGCTTCATACACGACATCTAACCCATTTCTTCCGGGCAGTGTTCAACCGCTTTTAGCTTGCATCCAATCACCGGAACATCGCATCCCGAACCAAATTAACATCATCATTATAATTCTGGGAAAATAAGCATATTCCTTTCAGCGGCGGAAACTTAAGCACGGGAACGATTTAGTTGATGGAATAAGAAATCCCCCAAGTTTGTACCGGTGAACGGCACGCAGCTTGGGGGGTTCTCACGTTAATCGATAAATTTCAAATATTGCAGCAATCGTTTCAGCAGAACGGCGCTTTGGGCGCGCGTGGCAGGATCTTGCGGATTGAACGTCGTTTCGGTGGTGCCTTCGATGATGTTCGCAGTCAGCAACTGCGCTGTCGCTTGCTCAGCCCAGCCGGCCAAGCCGGCCTTGTCGGAAAATCGTTCCAGCGCCGCAACATCCGCAGGCGGAAGCTCCCCGGCATATCGGATCGCACGGGCCAGCATCACCGCAAGCTGTTCGCGGGTGATGAGTGCATCCGGTTGAAATGTTCCGTCTTCATAGCCCTCAATGAGTCCCGCTTCCGAAGCCGCCGCGACCGCTCCGGCATACCAGGCCGCTTCCGGCCGCACATCTTTATACAGCGCTTTGCCGGGTTTTTCGGCCAATCCAAGCGCGCGTACGAGCATCGCCGCAAACTCGGCTCGAGTCACTCTGCGTTCCGGGTCAAACGAATTTGTGTTCACGCCTTGAAGGACTAGCTTGCTCGCCAGCAGCTCAATATCGCCTTGGGCCCAGTGTCCCTTTACATCCTCGAACGTTCGATCCGAGCGAATCGCGGTGTACAAGCTGTTATGCGGTGCGAAGAACGTCGCTTCCGCGCGATGATCCCCCGTTCCGAATACGGAAGGAACAAAATACGGCCGTCCATCCGCGCCCACCCAAACGACGGTGGATTGGTCCGGAATTGCCGCGGCATCCAACGCGATCGACCGTTCCGTGTAAATGCCGTCGTTATCCGTCATTTCGCTGCCGTTGATGGAAAGCGAAAAGTCCATCGGCTGCGCGAGCATTGTGTAGCCTTGCCGGGTCAAGTCGGCATCCAGCTTGCTCCGTGCCGCGTCGGATGATTTGGCGATAGCTACCGTGACAGTCGCATTATTCGGCACGCTGGCCCAGATACGCAGCGGCAGACTGTAGCTGGCGCCGTTCACTTGGATGCGTATTACAGCTTCCGGCTGCGTACGGAGCACTTCCTGCATCGTTCCTGCGTGAAGGTCGACCTTCACGATCGGATCGGCGTTATCTATCTTGATGACGGCTGTCCCTTCTGGGGCAAACAGCGGCTTCAAAACTTCCGCGCTCAGTCCGAACCGAATCACCGACCGGCCGTCGCTTGCCTGTTCTTTTACCGCGATGACCCGAACGTCTTGACCGTTCATGTTCACCGTAATCTCCATGTTCGGATTTGATACCTGAATCGGACCCGAGCCTTGCGAAGAATCGGAACTGTCCGAGGAATCCGAGCTATCTGAAGAGTCCGAGCCGCCAGAGGAGCCCGAAGATTCGACGGCCTTCAGATCGATGCGGTCTGCGGCGATGGCATTTCCGGCGATGACGTTTACGATTGTCGTAAACGTTTGGTATCCAGAGGCTATGACGGTTAATGTATGGCTTCCGGCCGTCACGCCCGCCAGTGTAAATTGGCCGTTAGTATCGGTTATGCCACTTATTTCATCTATCGATACTTTTGCACCGGGCAATGGAACGTTCCCTGCGCCATACACCGTCCCCGTCACGGTTCCGGTGGTCGGAGGAACCGGCTGTACCGTAACCGTCGCGCTCGCCGTATACGAACCATCAGCGGTTGTGACCGTGATTACCGCCGTTCCTTCGGCGACCGGCGTCACTTCACCGTCTCGGTTCACCGCAGCGACCGACGAATCGCTCGAGCTCCAGCTCAGCGATTGGTTGCTCGCGTTCGCAGGCTGGACGGTCGCCGTCAGCTTCTGCGGCGGTTGGCCCGCCGTAAGGTTCAGCTCCGTAGAATCCAGGCTGACGCCCGTTACCGCAACCGGAGCGAGAGTCAACTCGATTCGCCCTGCATCGACGGTCTTTCCGGCGACAACGGTCACCGATGTCGTATAGGCGTTATATCCCGCAGCCTCTACCGTCAAGGTATGGCTTCCCTCTGCCACATCCGCCAGCGTAAACTGACCTAGAGCATCAGTTGCTCCTCGGATTCCGTCTATCCTTACCTCTGCATCCGACAACGGGGCATTTCCAGTTCCATATACCGTTCCCGTCACGGTTCCGGTGGTCGGAGGAACCGGCTGCACCGTAACCGTCGCGCTCGCCGTGTACGAACCGTCGGCGGTCGTAACCGTGATTACCGCCGTTCCTTCGGCGACCGGCGTCACTTCTCCGTCTAGGTTCACCGCAGCGACCGACGCATTGCTCGAGCTCCAGCTCACCGCTTGGTTGCTCGCATTCGCGGGTTGAACCGCAGCCGTCAGCTTCTGCGGCGACTGGCCCGCCGTAAGGGTCAGCTCCTCCTTATCCAGGCTGACGCCCGTTACCGGAACCGGAGCGAGAGTCAGCTCGATTCGCCCTGCATCGACGGTCTTTCCGGCGACAACGGTCACCGATGTCGTATAGGCGTTATATCCCGCAGCCTCTACCGTCAAGGTATGGCTTCCCTCCGCTACATCCGCCAGCGTAAATTCCCCTTGACTGCCGGTGATGCTGCGGATTTCGTTTATTTTCACCGTCGCACCGGACAACGGAGCATTGCCGATGCCATATACCGTCCCCGTCACGGTTCCGGTGGTCGGAGGAGCCGGCTGCACCGTAACCGTCGCGCTTGCTGTATACGAACCGTCGGCGGTCGTAACCGTGATTACCGCCGTTCCTTCGGCGACCGGCGTCACTTCGCCGTCTCGGTTCACCGCAGCGACCGACGCATTGCTCGAGCTCCAGCTCACCGCTTGGTTGCTCGCATTCGCGGGTTGTACCGCAGCCGTCAGCTTCTGCGGCGGCTGGCCCGCCGTAAGGGTCAGCTCCGTAGAATCCAGGCTGATGCCCGTCACACGCACTTTATCTTGAATATGACCCGCTTCTAAGCGAATGCTGCTCCATGCCCGAATCTTATGAGCCTCATCGAGCTCGTAGATTTCTAGAACCTGTCCTGCGCTTACGGCGGGGATATCCTCTCCGAGCGAGTATGGTATCGCACCGTCCGGAACCGCGGCTCCGACTATAGGGCGTGCGCCCGCTGCTTCACCGAGGGTATAAGCGAAGGTAGAATCTGCTCCGAGGGGAACAGCCGTCGCTTTCGTCGAACCGAGCGTGCTGCCCGGTGCAACGCCGAGCCCGGCAAGATCCGGCGCCAATTCGTCAACGCTCAAAATTAGAAGCGAAACGGCGGTTTTCAATCCTGCGTCGATTGCCGTAACGGTTATAGGGAACAAACCTGCCTGGGAAGGCACGCCTTCCAGCACACCGGAGCCGCTCAGCCGCATACCCGCCGGAAGCCAGGAAGCGCTCCAGCCCAATTCGGCCGGCGTATCCTTGAAAGCTTCGAGCTGCAATGAGTAAGGAGCATCCTTCCTCGCCCTCGGCAGCTCGGTCGTCAGGATGACGGGAGACAGATAAGGGTAGCCTCCATTTATAAGCGGGTTCATGCTCCAGGTATTGACGAAATCCCATCCGCCGTAATTCGTTTGCTGCCGCATGTCAGCCGTTGCCCGTCCTGTGAGATCCGGCGATCCGTTGATGAAACCACCTCCTATACCTGCGGTTTGTCCGGTACTCTGTTGATCGAAGAACGAATCGTCGATAGAGGCAGATTCTGTGAAAGCTCCCACAAAACCGCCCATCAGAAGATAATCCGATCCTCCGCCCGATGTAACGGCCCCGGTCGCATAACTTTTTTCGATCGTTCCGTAAATGATGTGTCCCGCCAAACTGCCGGCATTGAAAAAAGAGCCGGAGAAGGATGAATTGGTAACCGTTCCGGCCGCGTAAGCGCTGCTGATCTTACCCGCGCCTTGCGATCCGACAAGACCGCCTGCATATTGATTGGAGGCGGCGCCGCTTTTCACGGATGCGGACGAGCGGGAGCGTTCTATGGTCGAATTAAGCGCCGTTCCTACCAGCCCTCCGGCCACACTCACACCGCCGATAGAGCCGGTATTTCCGCCGATAACAGTGCCCTGCGTATACGAACGGAGAATATTTCCCCCGTTCAGGATGCCGGCCAGGCCGCCCGTGGAGCTGCCGCCCTCCGCTTGGACCGAGATGCCCAAATCTCTAACGCTCCCCGATATTTGACCAAAGAAGCCTACATTTTGCCGTGCGTCATCATGAATCGTAAGTCCGGAAATGCTGTATCCCCTGCCGTCGAACGTTCCGCTGAAAGCCAGGTTCTCGTTGCCCCCGAATGGAATCCAGTCGAATCCGGTCATATCGATATGATTCGTCAGGCGGATGTTGCGGTCGAGATACGAGGCTTGATTTTGATCGATATAAGCCAGCTGTTCCGCGGTGGAAACCCCCACCCATCCGGAAGCTTCAGGCGGGACGGAATTGGCATCGGCCCGCGCGATCGGTGCAAAAAGAGCCATTGGGCCGATAAAAACCGAGATCGCAAGCAGCATGGCTAAGAAAGTAGATAACCGTTTCATGCAGTACAAATCTCCTTTTATTAATGAAATCGTTTATTTGAACGCTTGTTCTAGTGTAAAATAAGAAGCGAAATGGTTGTGTTTCATTTTTGTTTCAATTTTTCATGAGGAAAGAAGTGTATAGGATGGAATCCTTATCAGCAATAGAAAACTCCGCGTCCCGCCGCCCTGTGATCGGCTTCGGCCGGGAATTGGACCGCTTGGAACAGTGGCTCGCCGATCCTTTGGCCGAGGCGCAGCTGTTTTCGGTTTCGGGGATCGGGGGATCGGCAAGACGACGCTGCTTATGGAGATGGCTCATCGGGCGAGGCGGGCATCCGCGCTCACTCTATGGCTGGACGGGCAAGGCGAGCTGGCCACATCGAGCGCATTCCTGTCGAGCCTCGAGATGGGACTGGAGAGCGAATACGGCAAATTCAGAGCGGCGGGGGCGCCTCTTCTGCCTTATATCGTTACCGAGCTATCGCGGCAGCGAACCGTATTGATACTGGATAACGGAGAACGTCTCGATCGTCTGGAAGGCTGGCTGCTGTCAAGCTTCCTGTCCCGGCTCCGATCGGCCGGCGTGCTGCTCATTGTCGCCTCGAGAAGCGGTCTTCCCGTAAAATGGCAGACAAACCCGGATTGGGGCGGCAGCAGCCGGATCGAAACCTTCGCATTGCAGCTGTTCAACCGGGAGCAGGTGCTGGATTACTTGCGCGGAAGCGGTCTGGAGGCGAAAGCGCAAATGGAAATCGCTCAAAAAACGGACGGGCATCCTCTGCTCCTCGCGCTGACCGTCGACTTGCTTCGCTCCCATGAGGGAGAGGGAACAAGCCGGTGGAATGACATTCCGGCCATACTGAGCGCCGACTGGCTGCGGGAAGCCGCTTCACCGGCCATGCACCGGGCTTTGACGGTTCTGTCGCTGCTGCCGGCGGCGGATCAGTTCACGCTGAACGCATTGCTGGACAAGCCTCTTGAGGCGTCCGACTACTACGATCTCGCCAAATTATCGTTCATCCGGTCAACATCCCAAGGCTTGTCCTTGCATCATGTGGTGTCCCGCCTGTTAAGAGACGATTACAGCCGCCGCGATCCGCAGCAGTTCGGGGCGCTGCGCCATCGGGCGTTTCGGCTGATGGCCGATCGGTTTCATACTGCGGACCGGCGAACGCAAATGCGCATTGCCGCCCATGTGCTTGAACTGTAACGCGAATTTCTGCCTTCCGCCCATGCTTATGTCGACTTTTCTTCGACTCTTCAGGCGGGAGAGCCTATGCCGTATCGGCCGGAGGATTTGCCTTATCTGCACCGGTTTTTGGCCGATTCGCTTGCACGCGCCGACTGGCAGTCCGAACTGGTCCGGTCGGCGGAATGCCACGCCGTTCTTGACGAGATCGCTAGGCATAGTCCCGAAGGAATCTGTATTGTGCGCAGCGACAGCGGCACACCGCTCGGTTTCTGCGCAGGCCTCCGGCTGCACGCGCTGTCCGCCCCTCTGCTGGAGCGGTACGCCCCCTCGTTCTTTCCGTTACTCGGAGAAGAAGGCCCTGTCTATCGCGATGTTTCTCCGGAAGCGGCAGACACCCTGTGCGTGCTTCTGGCTGCAGTTGACGTGGACCAATCCTTATATAGTCCCGAAGAGCTGGGCGCCCTGCTCATGCAGCAATGGCTGATCCATATGACCGGCGGCTGGCGGGGAATCATCGTCACGGCCGATCCGCAGATGAGCGCTTTGCTGCCGATACTTGGATTTCAAGCCAAGAATGAGAACTTGCTCCGGCAGGCCGATTCGGCGGCAAACGAAATGACCCGATGGGAACTGGATTTCCGGCATATTACCTTCGACGAATGGGTGCAGCTCATTATTCGGCAAACGGGACCAGCCGGGACGATCGGGGGACACGGAGAAGAGGGTCCCCGATTCGGACGCGGGATGGAAATAAAGATCGATGCGAGTGAGGCGAAACAAATTTTGCAGCAGTTGTTTCAAGTCGAGGAGCTCGAGCAATTACACGTTATCCGGCAGCTGCACATACCGGGAGCAGCCGTTCGGGCGTGCGTTCAGGCGGTTCTAACTGCCGAAAACCCGCCGCTCCCGCTGACGCAGCTTGAGCAGCGAATATTGCGGGAGAGTTTTCTCCACAAGGCTCTGAACAAAAATCAGCTGGCCGAAGCGTTCCATATGAGCCGGACGACGTTTTACAGGCAAACGCTGCAAGCGGTGAGTCATCTGGCGCATGTACTGACGCAGCTGCTTGCTTCCAGCCGGTAGCTACGAACAAAGAGTGCCGGTCTCGGAATGAGCCGGCACTTTTGCATGATGTTGCTGCTTCTCTTGTCTCTCATACTGTCCGATTGCTGCCCGAATGTTCACTGATCCGACGGTTCGTTTGTCAGCTTTTCATATATACGTTTTCGCAGATCATCAATGCAGTGAAACTCTTCTGGCTTACCAAGGTGCTTGCTGACAACATCTCCGCCGAAATCGTGGATAAGCAGGCCATCCGTGATGATTCCGACAAGCTCTTCTTTGGAATAATCACCGAAATAACCGCGCAGCAGCGCAGAATCGAATTGGAACAATTCGGCCGCAATGTACGCATCCTCGTAAACCTTCGGCGCAAGCACGGCATCTGCAAAGTCAATCATACAGAGCTTGCCTTCATCGGTAATGATAATGTTGTTGCTGTTTAGATCGCCGTGAACATATACTTTCTCGCCGTAATCGCGAGAAGTGATGTAAGTAAGTCTATCCGATCTAAAGTCATCTGGATAAATATCCCATCTCTCAGCACGATCTTCATCGGCGATGGCATCAATGTCATTGAACCGTGGGCAAGGGGTGTTCATTATATCCGTGATTTTGCGAAGCTGCTTTGCTGCTTCAGATTTTTCAATGTGTGTCATGCTTTTCACGGCTTCGCCGAATCCGATCCCATGAACATATTCCATTATCATGTAAGCAAAACGGTATTTATCCTCCACAAAACCATGTGCTATTAGTTTAGGGGAGCGAATTCCGAGCCGATTTGCTCGCTGCATGGAAAACTGTTCTGTCTGTATTTCCGCTGTCTGGTCCATTCCTCCTTCGCGCGGAACGAATATTTTTATAACAAAGTCGCCAGATTTGAAAACAGCATTCGTTGCCGGCGGCAGGTTTTCGAGTTTTGCGGGCGGCAAATTTTCTTTTTGGAATATGAAATTAACAAGAGCAGTAAAAGCGAATAATGACTGAGAGACATGGCTCCAGTCTTGCCAGTTTCCGATTTCTTCATTAAATAGATTCATGGTTCATAGCCCCCTCCTACACTAAAGGTTACTGCTCAATCCTTTAAGGATTTTCCCGCCTGAGTAATGCCCCCGCTATTAATAAGGAAACTTTGTCTTTGCGGGGTCCAGTAATTTGTGACTATAAGAAAACCGCCTTTGTGAAAAGGCGGTTAATTGAGCTATCATCTCCCGTTAGCTAATCACTATAAGCGACAAGGTCATCTTACCGTCTGGTAAACGAGACCTATGGCTCCGGAATCAAAGGTCTTGTTTTCGATTAACTTCAGATTGACCCTCTCCTTGAGCCCTTGGAATAACGGCAATCCCTTACCGATCAGGACGGGAGAAACCGTAATTTTATACTCATCAATTAAATCAAGCTGCATAAGGTGGTGTGCGAGTCTAGGACTGCCGAGGATGACCATATCCTCGCCTGGCTGCTGTTTGAGATTATTGATTTCTTCCTCGACATCTTCTTTCACGAGTCTGGAATTATTCCATTCGACTTTCTCCAGCGTCGTGGAAAAAACGACTTTGGCTGTCTTTTCGATCCACTCGGCATGATCCCATTCATGCTGCGAAGCTGATGGATTCGAGGGCACAGATGGCCAGTAACTGTGCATCATCTGATAAGTCCCGCGTCCCCAAATGACTGTATCGGCGGTACTCAAAATTTCTTTCGCATGTTTCTCCAAATCCGCATCGTAGGAAACCCAGCCAATGTCCATTTCACCATTCGGCCCTTCTACAAAACCGTCAAGCGATGCGTGCAAAAATAGAACGAGTTTTCTCATTTTCAGTTCTCCTTTATTGCTGTGGGATATTACATTACACACTGCATTTTAGCAGAATTCAACTTAGGTTGTTTCTTATGGATTGCTAATCCCATTAACAAGAATAAGCGGAAAGCCGAAGCTTTGTATTCGTGTCGGTGACAGTAACAAAGCGCATTTTACATATTTTTACTATTCGATGAGGTATTCCCGTAGTTCTTATTGTCTATATAACGGAACCAAGCCAAATAATGTTGCAAATGGTTGCAAATATTGGGTTGCAACGCCATTGAAGCGAAGCGGTCCATCCATTTCTTCATTCGGAAAGATATCTTCATCGCTTCACAAGCTTTATGACGAACTTTCCTACTCCCCTTGCACGTAAGGAATCGTCAAAGGTCCCAGCGGCAGCACGGCGACGCTCATGTCGCTGCCGTACCGTTGTCCGAGCCGGATCAACAATGACTCGATATCGTGCACCGGGGTAAACATCGCTTTCCGGATGTCCTCATCCGGGAGAGATGACAGCACATGCACGTCGGCCCACACCTGCACGACCGCCTGCTTCTGTACCTGCCATTGATCGAACTTCTGAAAAGCGCCTTCGTTAATCAGCTGGAGAATTTCCCGCGGCGTCTTCCGAAGCTGAAGAATCTCGGCATAGTTCCCGTGATTGGGAATGCCGTCCGAGCATTCGGCGGCGCAAATAATCGCCCCTCCCTGCTTGACGATCTTATGAGCGGCGCTAATTCCTTTGACCGCCTGATACAAATTCTGGTCGAGAGGATAACCGGAATTGGATGTAATGACGACGTCAAAACGCGCCGGCACGGGAGCCATGGCATGTCTTTGGACAAAAGCGCAGCCTGCCGCATGCGCCTCGAATAATTCTCCCGCAAAGACGCCGGTTATCTCCTTATCCTTATTCAGCGTCACGTTCAGCATGAAATCCGCCGGACACATGCGGTTCACCTCGCCGGCCATTTGCTGCAGCGGGTTCCCCGTCATATTGCCCCAGGTGGCCAAAGGATCTCCGATCATCCGGGCGTTATGGAACGTCATAATCGTTTCAATGCCCGCAATGCCGGGCATGATGCCTTTGGGACCGCCGGAAAACCCGGCGAAGAAATGCGGTTCGATAAACCCGGTTACGATGCGGAAGTCGGCCTCTGCGTATTCCTTATTCAGGTAGACGTCGCAGCCGAAGGAGCATTGTCCCAGATTAACCAGCTCCGCCTTCTCGTGACAGTGGTGATTGATGACGCGCACACGCCTCACGACATCTTCGCCGAGCATCCGCACGAACTCTTCGCGCGTTTGATCGCGGTGCGTCCCCGTGCCGTTAATGATGACGAACTGCTCCGCCGGAACATGAGCAAGCTCTTCCAGCAGCCAGGGTACCAGCTTGTGATTCGGGGTTGGGCGAGTAATATCGCTGATAACAATGACGACCTTATCGGTCCGTTTCACCATGTCGCGAAGAGGACGGACGGCTCCAATCGGCTGACGCAGAGCGTTCAGCACCGCCTCCTTCTCATCGGGCAGCCGACCCAGATGAACCGGTTCAATGACCGTCGCCGTGTCCGGCACCTCCACCTGAAGCTGCCCTCTCCCGTATTGCAAGTAAGCTTTCATGCGAGCGCCTCCTTATTAAAGAATCATCATGATCGCTGCGCCGGGATGCTGCACAACATTTGTTCTCAGCTCGAATCGCTTGAAAGCGCATCCAACTATTTATATTAAAAAGTAACACAACCCATTAGTGAATGTAAACAATTTTTCCAGCTGCAAATAAGTCATAATCACGGCTTAGACTGTAGATTACATCGGCCCTGGTGCTCACGTAACTCCCGGATAATCTTTCCGATCTCATCTTTTCAAGTTCCTATAGATTATTTGGCGTCTCTGCTTTGGTGCTAATTGGGGTCCGCTGACCTAAATAATACGAAAGATCGCCATTTTCTTGATCATGATGAGCGGGAACCGGCGATCTTCTTTACACTATGCGTTAATGGGTAATGAATGGCATTACCTATTACGGTCAAACAATATAGGTAAGTTCTTAAGAGATTGGCCCAACACCGAGTCGGTCAAGTGTTCGGTGACATCGAAACCCTTCACCGGCTGAATATCGGCAAACTGGTTCACAAATGCGGTCAAAGCGATGCGCGCTTCCATACGAGCTAACGGGGCGCCCAAGCAGAAATGCGGACCATTTCCAAAACTGAGATGGTGTTGACTATTCGGACGATGGATATCAAGCTCTTCCGCATGGGCAAATTCGGATTCATCCCGGTTGGCGGCGCCAAGCCATGCAACGACTACTTGCCCTTCCTTCATCTTAGGCCCAAAGACACTGGTATCTTGAGCTACCCTGCGATCCATACTAGCCGTGAAGCGGAAGCGCAACACCTCTTCAATCAAGTTGGGAACTAATGATACATCGGTTCTCAACTCCTGATAAACGCCAGGCTTGTCAAACAGCATACAATAGAATATATTGGAAATTAGTTTTGTCGTCGTTTCATTTCCCGCACCGAGCAGTCCGATCGCAGACATGACCACTTCTTCATCCGTTAATTGTTCTCCATCAAGCTCAGCTTTAGTCAAGTCAGAGATAATGTCATCTACAGCCCGCTTCCGTTTTTCTTGAACGATGGGCAACAAATAGTCGTGAAATTCCTTCATTGCCTGCCCTTTTTGTTTGTCGATATCGACATAAGCTTCTTGATTATAGGGGAGAAAGATGATATCAGACCAGGAGCTAATGAGCCCGCGATCTTTGAAAGGAACACCGAGCAGTTCTGCGATGACAGTCACCGGAAGAGGGATCGCCAGCTTCTCCACAATATCCACAGTGGATTCGCCCTCCAAATCCGCAATCAATTCATCAACAATAGCCTTGATTCGGGGTTCCCACTCTTTAAGGCTGCGGGGAGTGAACGCTTGGGATTGAAGAGCACGGCGTTTTCGATGTTCCGGTGGATCGACAAGATTGATATTACTTCGGTTATCAAAATGCTCTCTGGGAACGGGAATGAGGCTTCGCTGTTTTTTGTTGGAAAATAATTCGTGATCAGACAGTACTCGCTTGGTATGTTCATATAAAAACACATTCCAGACATCCTGCTCAGCATCGTAATAGACAGGGTTGTTCTCCCTCATATCTTTGTACCAAGTAAAAGGTTCCCATTGCGACTGCTTCGACTTTAGTTTCGAAATTTCGTTCAAAATGATATTTTGATTCATTGAACCAGCCCCTCCTTTAAAGAATGAATGTTTTGTTCGTTTTTCTCACTGTTTTGCATGTTCTCATCTTAGACACACGAAGGGCTTGAGGCATTACAAGAATATCCTTACATCTTTTCACTTACATGGAATATCCTTAGCCACATTGTAAGTTATTATGCATTGAGTTTTCGCAAAAGTTCAGCGCCAGTGCGGCTGGTCAGCCCGCTTCTTACTATTCAGGTAATTTTTGAATTTGTTTTCTACCAAATGGGCATACATTATATGAATTCCTATTGCAACGCTATGATTATTAGTTGACGAAGACCGACTTCATTGGTATAACTGTTTTGTCTGAGTAATTACTTACTCTAATGTGAGCTTCCAACTGCTCCAATATTCATTGAAAGGAGAGTTACATTGCAAACTCATAATTTGTTCAAAGAACTTCAATCGCTGCATTCCGGGAAACAAACTGTGAAGCAGAAAAGAATTATAGAAGCAGCCATTGCATTGTTTGCCGAAAAGGGCTACTCAAACACCTCGACCGCTGAAATCGCCAAAGTTGCAGAAGTTTCGGAAGGAAGCATTTTCAAGCACTATGGCAAAAAAGATAAATTATTGATCTCTCTTATTGCTCCTCATTTAAAGGATCTCTTTGCTTCTCAAGCCGATGTAGTGCTTAGTCAATTCACGATCAATGATGGTACAAGCTTTGAAGGAGTCCTAAAGGGAGTTCTAAAAAATCGGGTTGAATTTATTTCGGAGAACAGAGAACTTTTTCAGGTCATTATAAAGGAAATCATATATCAAGAAGAATTAAAAAACGAAATCCTACCATTTATATCAGAGATCATTACACCGCGCCTGACGCTCTTAGTTGAATCGGCCAAGGAACGCGGAGAGCTCGTTGACCTTCCCACCGATAGAATCTGTAATATGCTTTTCACATTCATAGGCGGATTGTTGGCTTCCCGCTTCGTGATATTGAATCAACATTCTATCAGCGACGATGAAATCGAAGATGCCGTACGTTTTGTGATGGAGGGTATTGGGAAGTCTGCGCGGAGCTGATGAAGCAAGCCGACCCCGCATCCGTTGAAACATCAACGTTTGCAGGGTATCAGCAGTTGAAGGCTACGCCGCGGGAAGATGGACGGTAACAATCATTCCCGGGTTGAACTGGATGTCTTCCCCTTTGATGGTGATCTTCACCTTGGTTGTTACATGATTGCCGTCTGCATTCGATTGTAAATCTTTTGGGGTATATTCGTGTTTAAGAGCGATGTAGCTGACCGTGCCTTCGATTGTTTTCTGGCCTGCAGTGATTGTGATTGGCTGATTATAGCTGATTTTGTCCAAATAGGAATCCGGGACATAACACAGCACATAAATATCGTCCGTTTTTGCTATATCAGCAAGATTGGTTCCTATATTAATCACATCGCCGAGCTCAACGTTCTTGCTAGTGATAATTCCGTCCGCCAGCGCCTTGATCGTGTATTGCTCCAGCAAATTTTTGGCCTGATTCCACTGAGCTGTAGCTTGATCCAGATCCGCTTGAGCCATGGCAATGCTCTCCTTCGTATTCCCGCTTTGCAGCAGCTCCAGTTGTGCCTTGGCCGCTTCGTAGCCCGCCGTTGCGGCGCTGATTTCTTGCGGTCGCGGACCTTTTTCCAGCTGAGCTAACTGGTCTTTTGTCGCTTCCAACTGAAAACGGGCCACGGCGGTTTGTTTCTGGGTCGTGTTCAGCTTGTAGGCGGAGCTATCCAGATCCTCCTTGCTTAGCTGTCCCTCTTGATATAAATTCAAAGCTCGGTTATGCTGGGCCGTTACGTAATCCAGTGTGATTTGCGCGGCATTGAAGGATTCCTCGGCAGCTGAAACATTGGCTTTTCCTTGTTCAATCTGGTCCGCCTGGCTGCCTGCCAGCAGAAGCTCCATCTGCGCTTTGGCCGCATCGGCCTGAGCCTGAGCCTGCTTTATTTGCTCAGGTCTTGTTCCTGCATTAAGCTCTTCCAGCTTGGCTTTCTTCATAGCGACTACGGCTTCTAATTGCTCGGCAGCATATTTTTGGTTCGCCGGATCGATCACAGCCAGGATGTCTCCTTTTTTAACCGGCTCTCCCTGCCCTTTATTCATCTCGATAATTTTGCCGGCCACCGTGCTGACCGCGGACATTTTATTGAATTCGACGCTTCCTTTAATCTCCGTTCCGGCGCTGCCGGTTCGCAATGAGCAGCCTGACAGCAGCAGAACCATAACGATACTTAACGCCGCTCTTTTTTTCATTCGCGATCCTCCTCTTAGATTGAACGATATCTTTTGAGAACCAATACATTAGCGACGATAAAGAACAGACAGATCCCCGCGAGCACGAACACATCATTCTGTATGTCGTACCATCCTTTACCACGAATCATAATGTTTCTCAAGGCATCCGCTATATAAGTCAGCGGCATGAAACGGCCCAACGCCTGAAGCCAGGGAGCCATAGTACTAACGTCAAGCAATCCCGAGAAAAAAACTTGCGGAACGATGACAATAGGGATAAACTGAATCATTTGCAGTTCATTGTTCGTAAACGCAGATATGAAAATGCCGATAGTCAGCGAAACCATAGCGGTCAGCACGGTAATCAGCAGCACAAGAGCAAACGATCCGACCATAAATAGATGAAGCACATAGACGGAGTACAGCGAGATCAGCGCCGACTGTACAATGGTGAACACGCCAAAGCCCAGTACGTACCCCACTACGATTTCCCATCTCCGCAGCGGCGTCGCCAACAGACGTTCCAGCGTGCCGGTAGTTCGTTCTCCCAGGAATGAGACTCCCGCAATTAAGAAAACAATAAAAAAGACGAAAAAACCGATAAGAATAGGGCCGAAATTATCAATAGAAGACATGTTGGCATAGCCGTAGACATAGGTAATATCCGGCTTCATTAACGGAAGGGACTGCTGCGTGAGCTTTTGAACCAGCATAAGAACGGCTTTGCTCTTGCTCGGATCGCTTCCCTCCAACAGAACATACGGAGCTCCGTTCTTAAAATTGATGACCGCATCCAGCTGCGAATCGCGAATGCTTTCTTCCGCCTCCCCTTCCGAATAAAATGTTACCTTCGCATCCTCATTTTCCAGAATCGTAACGAAGCTCTGCGGCGCATTGACGATTCCGATCTTGGGGTGGTAATCCGATCCGCCGAAAATGAGGGTCATGAAAGTCATGATGAGCATCGGAGCGAAAATCATCAATGCCATCGTTCGCTTATCATGCTTGAGCTGAATCAGAATGCGAATCATGATTGCGCGGACTCTCATTTGGCCGTACCCCCATAATACAAAAACGCTTCTTCAATGGTGTTGGAGGCTGTTGCGTTCTTTAATTGCTCCGGAGTACCGAACGCGATCAACCTTCCCTCTCGAATCATGCCGAGTGTGCTGCAGTTCTCTACCTCATCCATGACATGAGTCGTAACAATAAGAGTAGTTCCCTGCTGGTTCAACTTCTTGAGCTCCTCCCAAATGGCCCTTTTTAGAATCGGATCAATCCCGACGGTCGGCTCATCCAATATCAGTATGGGAGGCTCGTGCATGAGGGCGATAGCAAGGGAAAGCCTGCGCTTCATCCCCCCTGAATAATGCTTGACTTGTTTTTTGAGGTGGGCGGATAAATCGACAAGCTCCATGACTTCGTTCATGCGTTGTTTTTGCTTCGATCTGGAAAGTTTGTACATGGACGAAAAGAACACGATGTTCTCCGCGGCCGTCAAATCGCCGTACAGCGCATCCGATTGGGCCATATAACCGATCTGATTCATCACGGCAAGCTTCGGCATCTTTTCGCCAAGCACATAGACCTCGCCGCTATTGGATTGATCGACGCCGTTGATCAGCTTGATAATGGTGGATTTGCCGGAGCCGGATGGCCCTAGCAGTCCAAGAATGTCTCCCTCCGATATTTGTAAGCTGATATCGTACAGCACCTGCTTGCTCCCGAAGCTTTTATTCACGTTCTTCAGCAGAACACAAGAGGATATGGGATTCGCGTTGTCCATAGGTCCCTCCTTAGAAATAGGCAAAATGAATAAATGAAGGCAAAGTGAGTATGTACTCATTATTCAATATTAACATAGGACAACCGCTTTTGAGAAGTGAGTAATTACTCAAAGTAGTGCATTGATTGTTTTTTATCCTGAATTTCGAAAGTACGATCGTCTAAAAATATAAAAAGGGTTCCAAATCTTTGGTAGAATGGTGTTTGCGAAGACAACATCACCCAAAGAGAGGAGCACCCTTTAGATGAAGTCTACCACAGACGTTAGCAAAATCAAGAGTGAATTTTCGCTACAAAACGCCACGAGTTTCGGAGGCGTCAAAATCTTCCTGGCCTATCTTGAAAAAATCAAGCTCGCCGAGGCCATGCAGGACCTCTCCGGTGGTAAAGCGCACAACGCCATTTTCCCTGTTCATCGCATCCTGCTCTATCTCATCATTGGTTGGACGCTCGGTTGCGAGCGAATGTTTCATTTCCGCAAACTGCAGCACGATGCGCTGCTCCGTCGCTTTCTTGGCGGTCGCCTACCGCATCATAGCTTGCTGTATAAGGAGCTTGGGAGACTTGGCCGGTCGTGTCCGTCACTGCCGGATGAACTGCGGAAGCTGAATCAGGGGATCATCGCACCTTGCTTGCCCCATGGCCTTATTCTCGATCTGGATTCCACGGTGGAAACGGTCTATGGCGATCAAGCCGGCGCGGCCAAGGGCACGAATCCGCACAAGCCCGGACGAAAAAGTTACCATCCCCTGCTGGCCTTTGAAGGAAAATCCCGCTTGAATCTGAATGCCGTCCTGCGGCCAGGTAACACGCACTCTTCTACGAACGCCGCCGACTTTCTAAAACAAACTTTCGATCTGCTCGGCGAACGCAAAGTGAAGTATGCCCGATTTGACAAGGGCTTCGGCGGCGAAGACTTCTACCGACTTTGGGAAAGCAACAACATTGGCTATGTCGGCAAACTCAAGTGGACAAAGCGTCTGGCTAAAGAAGTTCGGGCCTGCCGCTATTGGACTCGCTATGTCGACGAAGAGTGGATCATCGAAGGCATTACCCTAATCTACAAAGCGACATCTTGGACAAAGTCTCGGTGTATAGCGATTATTCGCAAAACCCAGGTGTTCGAACACGGCCAAGGGCGCATTGTGTTCGATGAGGACTGGCAGTATGAAGCCCTTGTAACTAATCTGGAATGGGCACCGATTGATTTGTGGCGCTTCTACAACCAGCGCTGCTGTATGGAAAACTACATTAAGGAAGCGAAGAACGGCTTTTCCATGGACCGCATCGCCACCAGCGAATTTGAAGCCAACACGCTCGACCTCCTGATTAAGCTGCTGTCCTACAACTTGTTCGAACGCTTCAAAAGCGATTGCTGCGAACCGGTACATCAGCGCTATACGATTGCCAGATTCCGCTTGGAGTTTTTTCATTGCGCAGCAACGCTCGTTCGGCACAGTCGATCAGTTGTGCTCAAGCTGATCAAGGATTTTGGCAACCAACACGCTTGGAAGCGTATCGAAGCTAAAGTGGTTCAATTGGAATGACACTTCCCAACATTTCACATGGAAAACGAAAGTGCCTCTTCACTGGGGAGGGGGCAGTTATCCTCATGTGGCTAAGTCGTTCAAATCCCGCTGGCACTATCTCCATTTTTTTACTTTCAGTGAACCGCTCATCGAAATTTTCCGCCGCATTCTTATGCGCTTTCGAAATTCAGGTTTATTACTTATACTACAATATAATAAAAAAACGGCTAGACTATCATTGCAGCGTTTAAGAAAGGTAAGATTATTTTATGACAGAAACCATGCATGACCGGATGGTTGCAAGAACACGGCAACTACTTAAAGAAACCCTGCTTCTCATGATGGAAGAAACAGGGTTCAGCGATGTAACCGTCCGAGACTTGACGCTGAAGGCAAACGTAAATCGGGGTACGTTTTACCTTCATTATCGGGATAAATACGACTTGATCGAACAAATGGAAGATGAATTACTTGTTGGATTGCAGAAGAACATGAACTCCCTAAATTATCAAGAAATGCTGGAATGCTCTAAACTAAATATTCCCTATTCTCCTTTAGTGGAAGTTTTTCAGTATTTGAAAGCGAATGGACGGATTTTAAAAAGCTTATTGGGCACCAAAGGAGACCCTGCTTTTTCACACAAGCTGAAGCTGTCTTTGAATAACGGCATTTTTGAAGTGTTGAATGATCGTATCCATGATCCCTCCATCCCTAATGCCTATGTTTCTGCTTTTGCAACTTCAGCTCTTCTCGGTATTATAGAATATTGGCTGAATAACGAAATGCGGCAAACCCCCGAAGAAATAGCGCTTATTTATTTGAAGATCAAATTTTATCATCTACAATAACGAGGACTTTTCCGCGCGTTTGTCCCACTTTCTCATGGGCAGCCGCAAGATGAAGTAATGGTAGTTTTTCCGTGATCACCGGCTTAACATGTCCCTCGTCTACTAGCTCGGCGATTTGGGCCAGTTGCCGTGCATTTCGTTGTACGGCCATTCTCACCGTATTGACCGTTAATTTCTTGGCAAGGTCTTCATCCGCCGGATGTAAAGCTGTGACAAGCGTGCCGCCTTGTTTGAGCACATGCAGCCATTTCGTCACTTCGTCTGAACTCAGTGGTGAAAGATTGAAAATCACATCCACCTTCTCGGTTAGTTTCTCTTCAACGGATTCATGGTTATAATCGATGATCTCGTCGATCCCCAGCTCTTGAAGGGTGGAGAAGCTTCTTTCGGAAGCCGTACCAATAACGTAAGCGCCCTTCCATTTCGCAAGTTGAACGGCCATAGACCCGACACCGCCGGCGGCAGCTGTAATCAGCACACGTTGGCCCGATTGAAGATGGCCGTGATCGAACAGACCTTGCCAAGCTGTCATCGCCCCGCTTGGAATGGCGGCAGCAGCTTGTAAGTCTATATTTGCAGGTGCAAGAGCAACATCCGCAGCCTTGCTGACCACATACTCTGCGGCTCCCCCGTTTCTCAGCATGTCGAGAAAAGCAAACACCCGATCCCCTACTCGCAGTTCTGTAACCGATCCCCCTATTTTCTCAATGACGCCGGATACGTCTACGTTTGGAATAAATGGCAATGCTAAAGGCAGAACCTCTTTCAGAGCCCCCATTCTTAACATGGCGTCTGCCGGATTAAAAGCGGTCGCCGAAACTTTAATCAACACTTCGTCTGACTTGACTTCCGGAATTGGAGCTTCCTCGTAACGAAGAACTTCCGGTCCCCCATATTGATGATATCGCACTGCTTTCATAACATGCTACACCTCTGCTTTTATCGAATTTTTCACTCAACAACATGTTGATTATTACTCGAAGTTCATTTTATAATGCTTGCTTTTCCAGTTCAATCAACAATGTTGCATGAAGTGTTGATTGGATGTTTAAGTTGACATAAAGCTAGGCGCGATGTTATAACATTATTGAGTAAGTAATTACTTACTTTTTATTTTTCGACATAAATATAACCTATAAAGAGGTGAAGCCGATTTGTCCAACAACATGTTCAATGAATTCCTCTCGTCGGAATCGGTAAAACTAACCGTAAAACAACAACGGATTGTTCAGGCCGCCATTCGATTGTTCGCCGAAAAGGGTTATTCCAATACTTCAACTGCCGAAATTGCCAAGCTGGCCGAGGTTTCTGAAGCAAGCATTTTCAAACAGTACGGGACGAAAGACAAATTATTGCTTGCCCTTATTATTCCTCAATTTAAGGAATTTTTTCCTTCTATGGCGGATGAGGTCCTCGGTCAACTTAGCCGATCTCAATCGACCTTTGAAGGCTTCTTGAGGGAGTTTCTGAGAAATCGTATTGAATTAGCCTTGAAAAACAAGGAAATTTTCCAAATTATCATCAAGGAACTTATTTATAAAGAGGAATTGAAAAAAGAACTCATCCCTTATATTTTCGAGGTAGCTGCTTCTCGCCTCACCCAAGTTATCGAGTTATTTAAAGAACGCGGAGAACTCACGGACATTCCGACCGGCAAAATGCTGAAATCGTTATTTACGTTCGTCGGCGGATTTTTTGCTTCGCAGTTTGTGTTGTTGAATAAGGAGTCTATTGATGAACAGGAAATTGAAGATGCCGTTCGTTTTATGCTTCACGGCATAGGAAGCTCATCTTCCAATAACTAATGAGTGGAAAAGGAGTGGGTCCTTTATGAATATATTTAAAAACAAGCTCGTCCTGTTGTCGCCTATTATTGCTTTGTTGGTCATATTTATTTTTTTGCTTACACTTTTTCCATCTGTCCAAGTTCAGCCCAAAAATTTACCGATCGCCATTTTCAATGAAGATCAAGGATTAGAAATCCCAAATCAACCAAAGATGAATATGGGGCAGACTATCGTTGACATGATGCAGAAAACGGCATCTTCAACCTCTGGCGAGGAACCCGCTGTTAAATGGGTGGAAGTAAACAGTGCCGAAGAAGTACAAAACGGTTTAGATAATCAAGACTATTACGCAGCGCTTATGATTCCGAAAGATTTCAGCGAAAAACAAGCTTCCTTGCGCACTCCAACGCCTGTTTCTCCGAAAATTCACATCTTTATTAATCAAGGAATGAACCCTGCGGCATCTACAATGGCAGGCCAAGTCCTGAATGGAATCGTCGATAACATGAACAATAATATTCGCACCCAGCTCTTTGAAGGATTTACCAATCAAGGCGTCACACTGACACCGGACCAGGCTTCCAAATTGGCAAGTCCTATTATCAAGGAAATTACTAATGTCAACGAAACAGGTACAAAAAGCGCAAACGGCAATGCCCCTGTATCTTTATTCCAACCTCTCTGGATGGCATGTCTGGCAAGCGCGGCGGTTCTCTTTATGGTCACCAGCAAGACAACGACTAAAACTCGAACAGAGAACCTTATTGCGAAGTTAATGCAGGTTGTAGCGGGTGCGGTTGTTGCGGTAGTCGTTGGATTCGGGTTAACTTGGCTCGCGGAAAACATGGTGGGGCTTCACATTCCGCAGTTTGTGGATACAGCGTTTTTCTTAACGATTACCTTTTTCAGCTTTTTCCTTCTGATATCTGCTGTAATGTCATTGTTAGGAATGAAAGGAATTGCCGTCTTTGCCTTATTGCTTTTCTTTGGTGCGCCGTTACTCGCTTTAGCTCCTGAGATGATGTCCCCGTTCTACCGGGACTGGATTTACTCTTGGCTGCCAATGCGCTTTATGATAGAAGGTCTTCGTGAGCTGTTCTTCTTCGGTAAAGGGTTAAGCTGGAATCATGCAGTATCGTCGCTTACTTGGATTGGTGTAGTGAGCGCGATTGTAATATTTGGTTCCGTGCTGAAACCTCAGTCAATGCACAAACAGCAAAAGCTTGATGCATAAAAATAAGTGCGTGCGAATCGATAGCTTAGGAGGCTATACTATGAAACCCTATGTGCTCTTTTTTCATCAAATAGATCGCTCCAGTCTTCCCTATGTCGGCGGAAAAGGCGCAAATTTGGGCGAGATGACTCAGGCCGGCTTTCCTGTACCGGGCGGGTTTTGCATAACGACGCATGCCTATAATGACTTTTTGCAAACCAGTACAGAAATGGATAGCTATTTTGCTGAACTGGACCGGCTCGAACCGTTGCAATTAGAACAGGTCCATCAAATCGGCGAGCGCATCAGGACCCATCTGCAGCAATTGTCTATCCCCTCTCCTATTATGGATGCCGTCATTCAGGCATGGACCAAAGAAGGGTCGGAGAACTTTTATGCAATCAGATCCAGCGCGACAGCGGAAGATTTGCCTAACGCATCCTTTGCCGGTCAGCAGGACACTTATCTGAACGTAAGAGGCCGGGAAGAGCTGCTGCAGCATGTCAAGCACTGCTGGGCATCGCTTTTTACAGATCGCGCCATTGTGTATAGAGCCAAGAACGGCTTTGATCATCGCGAGGTCTATTTGTCCATAGTCGTTCAGCAAATGGTCATACCGGATACGTCGGGGATCATGTTCACAGCCGATCCTGTCAACGGGAATCGTGCGGTTGTTTCGATTGATGCCAGTTTTGGCTTGGGCGAGGCATTGGTTTCCGGTCAGGTGACTGCCGATCTGTATAAAGTGAAGAACAATCAGATTATCGATAAAAAAATATCGAAAAAGAAGTTAGCGATCTATGCTCTGCCTGAAGGCGGTACAGTAACCAAAGAGCTTTCCGCTCAGATGCAGGAACGGCAAGCTTTAACCGATAAGCAGATTATGGAGCTTGCCGCTCTGGGCAAGAAGATTGAGCGTCACTATGGCGCTCCTCAGGATATCGAGTTCTGTGTAGCGGACGATGAATTATTTATTGTCCAGAGCCGGCCCATTACGACCCTGTATCCTTTGCCGGATATACCGCAACGGCCGTTGAGAATCTTGCTATCTTTCGGCCATGCACAAATGATGACGAACGCAATGAAGCCGCTCGGCTTATCTGTACTACATCACATATTCCCTTCCAATCTGCTAAAGGCGGCCGGAGGAAGAATATTCGGCGACATCACCGGTATTCTGCATCATAAGATAGCGCGCAAAGGCGTCCTGGCATTGCTTGGGAATGTCGATGAAGGTATGAACCGGTCCGTAGATGCTATCGTTTCGCGTCCCGAATTTCTCGAGGATAATCCGTCTTCCCAAAGCATTTCACTCTCATCCGTTAGAAAAATGGCGGCGCCCGTCGTAGGCAAGGCGTGGAACATTCTTCGAGCAGGCGATCTGGAGGCAGCTATAGCCGAGGTGGAGAGATATACCTTGGAATATAGAGAAAGTGTAAAGCGGTCCCTCCACAGGAAACACGGCGCGGAGCGAATCCTCATCGTTCAGGAGCAACTCGGACACGTGCTTCGCGATATTATAAATAACGTGATTCCTTACGTCTGGCCCGGATTAGTCTCTAACGCCTTGCTTAAAAAAACGATTATCCGGAGGTTTGGAGACGAGGCCGAGCTTAATAAATTGAATAAGTCTCTGCCCCATAATGTAACAAGCGACATGGGGCTTGAGCTGGGCGACCTGGCAGATATGCTGCGGGAACTTCCCGAAGTTCAACAATATCTTAAACAAGCTGACGATCGAACCTTTTACTCCGGCCTCGACCGCGTGCCGGGCGGCGAAGCGTATAGACATGCTTTTGCAAAATTTATCGATAAATACGGGATGAGATGCCCGGGTGAAATCGATATGACTTCTCTGCGCTGGTACGAAGCGCCTACGCAATTGAATTCTGCATTGTTCAGCCACATTCATAGTCACCGGCCCGGCGAACACCGGCAGCGATTCGCCGAGGGCAAGAAAGAAGCGGAATCCGCTAGTCACGCTATTTTGGATTCGGTAAAAGGAGACTATTTCAAAGCCAAAATCACTAAACGGCTGATTTCGGTATATCGCCATTTAGGCGGGCTGCGGGAACAACATAAATATATTCTCATTACCGCCATGGGCGAATGCAAGAAAGCTATTATCGAGGAAGCTGAGACGCTCGTACAAAAAGGACATCTCTCGCAAGCCGACGACGTCTATTTCCTGGAATTGAGCGAGCTGCTTGATATTTTGCTGGGGCGCTTTGAAGGGAACCTATCTCAGCTGATTGCCCAGCGCAAAGAAGAGTTTCAAAGGTACCAAGGCTTGAAGCCGCCAAGAGTTATGACAAGCGAAGGGGAAATCGTTATCGTTCCTCCCAAAAAAGACAATATCCCGGAAGGGACGATCATCGGCAGTCCCGTTTCTGCCGGCATTGCGGAAGGGATTGCCCGGGTAATCCTAAGACCTGAGAACGCTATGCTGAAGGAAGGGGAAATTCTTGTGGCACCTCACACTGATCCGGGTTGGACCCCGCTGTTCCAATCCGCGGTTGCAGTCATTACGGAAGTCGGCGGATTAATGACGCATGGCTCGGTGGTTGCCCGGGAATATGGCATTCCGGCAGTCGTAGGAGTCGATGATGCCACAACGCTGATTAAAGACGGCGACAGAATAAGGGTTAACGGCGATCTCGGGTATATTGAAATATTGAGCTGAAAACTTCAGACCCTAAGGAAGACAGCGGCAGTCCGGAATTTGCGAGTCCGGACTGCCGCTGTCTTCTCCTCACTAGACAAGTCTGCGTATGCTCATTCGGAACGATAAATGATCGCCCGTCCGTTCCATATGCTTCTCCAGCATAGCCAGAAGCTGATTCAATTCATGATCATGTGTGCGTAAAGCGGCCAGATTGGTCTTCTCCTGCGGATCGTCCACCACGTCGTACAGCTCCAGGAAAGTCTCATCCTTGAATATATCCACGATAAGCTTATATCTCCCCTTGACGACGCACCTCTGAAAATATCCCAATGAGCCGTTCCCGTCATACTGTATATATACGGCTTCGGCGTTCCGGGCCTCTCCGCGAAGCAGCGGCATAAGCGATTGGCCGGACAAGGATGCCGGACTATCCAAACCTAGGAATTCGCATAAGGTTGGCAATATGTCGATCGAGCTGACCGTCTCATGGATTTCATTCTCCGCAGGAGTAAACCCGGCAGGGAATTTGATCCACAACGGCGTTCGCACCGATTCCTCGTACATGCAAAATTTTTGCCATAGCCGATGCGAGCCCAGCATTTCTCCGTGATCGCTGGTGAAGAGGATAAGGGAATTATCGTAGATGCCCTGTCTTTTCAGCTCTTCAATGATTCGTCCGATGCCCTCGTCCAGCAGATGAACTAGCCCTAGATATTTGGCCCAGATTGAACGCCATTCTTCACGGGAATAGCGGGTTCCCAGCACTCCCGTCACATTATACATTTGCAGCGGCGACTGATCCGGATACCAGACCCCGACATTATCCGGCAGCTCGATCTCTTCTTCTCCGACCATGGAGTACCAAGGCTCCGGAAGGTGGAACGGCGGATGAGGCGCCAAATACATTGCGCTCAAGAACAAAGGTTTATTGGGGTCTCTGGACGTTAGGGCCTCCAGCGTACGATTGGTGATGTACCCGTCAAAAAAATAATCCACATCTTCCGTGTAGCGGTCTGTAACGGGTACGGAATAGCTTTTGACGGCCGTATGCTTGCCGGATATCATCTCGGGCACGAGTCCTTTGAATTTCGGGCCGCCCGGAGCTTGTTTTCCGTGTTCTTTCAAGAAAGCCTTATAATTGGCTTCGGTATCCCAATGGGTTTGCGATTCAGGCTGTGCTTCCGGCTTCAACGGATAAAATAAATGCTGTTTACCGGTATGCCAGCTGTCCCAATGCTCCTCCATCAGCTGATACAGATGAGGAGTTCCTTCCTTGACCATCCCGTGCATCCGATCCTGCTCCGCCCAAGGGTTAATTAAGCATCCGGTTTCGTTGGGAAATTTTCCGGTGAAGAACGCCCCCCGGGCGGGAACGCATAAGGGGGAGGCGCAGTAGGCTCTGTTGAAAACAACGGATTCATTTTTCAATTCATTTAAATGTGGAGTCCATCTCCCGATCGCATCATATCTCAACTGATCGGCCATAATGATAATTACGTTAGGCTTTGGATTCGTCATCCGATTTATTTGCTCCATTTCTTCGTATTTTGTTCGACGGCCGAAGTCAGCTTGCCGAGCCCGGCATCGTTCATCTCTTTCACATATTGATCCCAGCTTGCGTTAATATCCTTAGCGCCGGTCACAAAATTGATCATCCACTCATTGTATTTTTTATCAATCGCCGGCACCGAATCCTTGGAGTCTCCGTAGGACAGCGCCGTAACCGGAGGGGCAATACCGGAGGTTAGGGAATATTCGAAGTTTTCCTTTAATGCGCCTTCTACATCCCCCGACGCTAACGAGTAATCTGTGGTCATGGCCAGTAAGTGTCCCAATGACGGAATAATATCCCGATCATAGAGCGCGGTTTTGACCATCTTACCGTTTTCCGTTTTATAGTGGACACCCTCGATCCCATAGTTGAGCAGCTTGATGCCTTCTTCGCTGTGAGTATAATCGATGATAGCGGCAACCCTTGCAAGGAAATCTTCATCCCGGTCTTTTTTAATGACTACGATAGGCTCGGTAAAGCTCGTGGAAGCTCTGCCCGAATTTCCAGCCGGTCCTTTAGGCAGCGGAATGATCAACGACAGCTTGGCCTCTTTGTTGGATTCCGATAAATCCTTTTCAAGCGCCGCATATCTTTCCGTAGGAGCCACGATGACCCCGGAGCTCCCGGAGAGAAATTTGGCTTTAGCCTGAGCCTCATTCGCTGTAAACACCTCCCGGTCGATTAAGCCCTCCCGGTATAACTCGCCGGCAAATTGCAGGAATGTTTTGTACTGCGGCATGACCGCTTCATACATCCATTTGCCGTCCGCCTTCCCCCAAGTGTTGGCGCCGGTGTAAGCGGTGGAGAATCCAAGAAGCGCGGACGATCCGAAGGCAAACGTGGCAGGGACTGTATTCGCGCCCCCCATTTTATTATCCTTGAAAGCTTTCAGCATCGCTTTGAATTCATCCATCGTCGCCGGCTTCTTCAGTCCGAGCTTATCCAGCCAATCTTGCCGGACGACGATCACGCTGGGAATGACTCCGGATTTACGGGACGGAAGCTGGAAAATTCCGTTTTCTTCGCGGAATTCCTCGGTCCCCGGCTGTTTCATGTAAGCTTGTAATCCTTTTAAATCATATTTATCGGCATACTCCTTGAAATCCATCAAAAAATCGTCTTCATACAGCTGGTTATAAATATGCGTTCCTGTGCTAAGCGAATAGCGAAATACATCAGGCACATCACCTGCCGCAATTTTCAACTCCAGGTTCTTTTGATATTCTTTGGCCAAGATCCGCTCCACTTTAATATTCACATTAAATTTATCATTCAAATATTGGATAATGGCATCATCGGGGGCAATATCGCGGGGACCCCACTGAAACCACTTGATGTCATATTTTTTCGCCAAACTTATTTTACCGGGCGCCGCAGCGGAATCCGGATTCGCGTCTTTCTTGGAATCGGTGCTGTTCCCGGAAGGATTGGAACACCCGAAAACAGCGATCGTCAGAACGAGAATAAGGATTAACACGGTCATTTTTTTGAACAACATACTTGAACCACCCTTTCATGTCTCTAAGCTTTGAATCATTTAGCCTTTCAAAGAACCCATCATGATTCCGCTCACAAAATATTTTTGCAAAAAAGGATATACCGAAATAATTGGCAATAAAACCATAACGATATTCGCTAAACGTACCGTTTCCGTACTAAATCCCTCTTCCCCGGATTCAGCCAGCATGACGGATTCCAAATCCTGCGTACTGTTAATCATTTTTTGCAAATATTCTTGAACCGTCTTCAACTCATTGTCGGTAATAAAAAATACCGATTGCATATACGTGTTCCAGAAGCCAACCATAAAAAACAAGCCGATGGCCGCCAATATCGGTTTGGATAACGGCAAAACGATAGTGAAGAAGATCCGGAAGTCATTGCAGCCGTCGATGCGGGCGGCCTCTTCTAATTCTTTAGGAAATTCCATAAAAGTCGATCTCATAATAATTAAATAAAACGTATTGATCATATAAGGAATAATATATACCGCAAAATGATTGATCAGCCCGAGCTCTTTATAGTTCATATAGTCAGGAATGAGGCCGGCATGCATGAACATCGTCATGACGATCAGAAACATGACGACTTTTGACCCTTTGAACGGTTTGGATAATCCGTAAGCCGAGTAGGCCGTCATAAATAAGGCGACAGCAGTGCCTATGACCGTAATCAAGAACGTCACCCGGAGATGAATGAAGATCGTACCGTCTGCAAATATTTGCTTATATGACGCTAAAGTAGGCGCCGTCACCAGCACTTTGAACCGAGAGGTCAAATATTCGGAGTCCGACATGAAGGAAGCGACTACCGTCTGCCAAAACGGATAGAGCATAATGACGCATAACAATATCATGATTGCCGCATTCAACGTATCTCCTATCGGGTGTTTGCGATCGCGAATGGTATTCGTCATCAAATAATTCCCCTCTGCCCTATAACTTTGGCCAGCCGATCCGCCGAATAGACGAGGACGGCCGCCACCAACGTTTTAAATAGTCCTGCCGCCGTAGCCAAGCTGTGCTTGCCTTCTTGGAGCCCTACGCGAAATACATAAGTATCGATAATGTCCGCTACACTCGTTACCATGGGGTTGCTCATGACCATAATTTGTTCAAAACCTACATCCAGCAAATGGCCGATATTAATGATGAACAGCACCACGATCGTAGTGGATATGCCCGGAAGCGTAATATGCCACAGCTGCTGCGAACGGGAAGCGCCGTCGACACGGGCCGCTTCATATAGGGATACGTCGATCCGGGTCAAAGCCGCCAAATACAAGATGGTTCCCCACCCCATCGTTTTCCAGATTTCCGATGCAACCAGAATCCCCCGGAAATAGGCTTTGTCGCCTACAAAATAAATCGGCTCGAAGCCAAACCATTTCACAATCTCGTTGACCAAGCCGTCATGGACGGATAGCAAGCTGTATATGATGCCTCCGAGCACCGACCAGGAAATAAAATGAGGAAGATACAGGATCGATTGGCTGATTCTTTTAAACATTGCATTTCTCAGAGCATTCAGCATTAGAGCCAACACGATAGGCGCCGGAAAACCGAACAAAATTTTATAAAAACTGATAATCAAGGTGTTGACTAGAGCTTGTTGAAAGTCGGTTGAACTGAATAGCGTGACAAAATGCTCGAAACCAACCCAGGGGCTCTTCTCCAGCGGCCGTGTTATTCTGAAATCCCTAAATGCAATCTGAACAAAATACAACGGCTTGTATCTGAAAATCACATAGTAAATGAGCGCCGGAATAATAAAAAGAATAATTTGGTGTTTTGAATACAGCATTCGAATCTTGTAAAAAAACTGGTTTGGCTCCATCTTATCTCCCCTTTTTGAAATGTAATCGCATACATTTGATGGTTTTAGTATACGATTACACCCCCATGAAAAACAGAAGGTGAAAAACAGAAAAAAGGTGGGTTATTTTCCACTGCGGCACACAGCATTCCTTATTTATTATGTTTGCGGTACTCCCTTGGCCCCGTGTTCATGATTTGAGTGAACAGCTTGCTAAAATGCTTTTCATCCGAATACCCGACTTCGCTGGCAATCTCATAAATTTTCATGTCGGTTCTAACCAATAATTGGCAGGCGGTTTCGATTCGTTTCGTGATTACATATTTGGAGAAAGTCATGCCGGTGTACTCTTTAAACTTGGAAGATAAGTAACCGGGGCTGAAATAAAATTGCCGAGCGACATCCTCCAGGTTCAAATTGGTTCTATACATCTCATCCACATACTCTTTAATGAACGATATATTTTCGTTCTTCTGCAGCTGTGCTCTATGATGGATAAGCTCGCATTGCTCTTGGACGATCGGCAGCATATAAGCTTCCAAGTCCATAATCGAATCAAATTCATTCAAAGTAAGAGCTTTATTCTCTTGGACTTTCGTCATTTTCTCGAATTGCGCAGCTATTTGAAGGCAAAAGTACTTCATATCTGAAACGCTCAGCTTTTTATGTAAGCAGCCTTCGGCAAATACCGTTCTCATCCAATGCACTAAATTCACGGCATCCCCGGTATAAACCCAATTGACCCAGTGCATGCTTGAAACGTTGTTAAATTCAATGCACGTATCCTGTCCCTGCCAATCTTCGTACAATAAAACCGATCGTGCCGAATTATCCGGATCTTCCGCTCTTAGGAAATCGATCGTCTTCATCGCTTCTTTATACATAAGGGGGATTTGCGATAGGCAGCGTTGAATGGAGCCAATTCCGATTTTATACGCATCGGCGGCGATCTCGCGCAAGTGAGCCGTTATCATTTGAATACAATCCGCTAACTTCTTGTGAAAGTGCTGAAATTCTTCCCCTTCCTCTAAGAAAATAAAGTGAATATACCGGTCATCCTGTTGCAATATCAGCTTCAAGGGAAATGCGGTTTGGTAGAAACCAATCACATCCAATGGATAGGGCGACGGAAGCCAGAGGCTTGCCACACTGTAATACGACGGCTTCCCAGCTTGATTAAGCTCTGAGGGAGGGGAACCCTTCATATATTGTTGAAACGTATAATCGTTTTTGAGCAGCAGAAGCTGATTGTATTGCCGGTTTTCCTCTTGCTTATGGGACAAGACCCGATACAGCCTCGCCAAGGCTTCTTCCAGCTCCGGGAACATATTAATTTTAACGACATAGTCGAATGCGCCTTGCTGAATGCCTTTTTTGGCATAAGCGAATTCGTCGTAGCCGCTAAGCAAAATAATCTCCGTTTCGGGACGCAAGCCTTTCATCTTCTCCAGCACTTCCAACCCGCTTAAGACGGGCATATGAATATCCATAATAACGGCCTCCGGCTTATAGGCTTGGAATAGCTCTAACGCCTCTTCGCCGTCAGCGGCGACGGCTACCAGATTAAATCCCAGCGAATCCCAATGGATGGAGTGTTCCAAGCCGTCTCTAATGATCTTCTCATCGTCCGCAATCATAAGTGTAAATTTGTTCATGGTTCCAGCTCCTTCTGCAGGCTGATCTTCATTCTGATCTGAGTGCCCGTCCCCTTGACGCTTTTGAGCTCCAGTCCGTAGCCCTCGCCAAATTCAAGGCTCAGCCTTTCGTGAACATTGGATAACCCGCAATGAATGGACTGCGTTTTATTGTTCATCGTAATCAATGTGCTCGCTAATTGTTCGGTATCCATGCCTTTCCCGTCATCTTCAATTATGATGATCAAGTCTTTGTTATCCACGGCGCCGGATATTTTGACGGTTAAGAGCCGATTTTTTTCCATCGCATGATGAATGGCATTTTCCACAAGAGGCTGAAAAATAAATTTAGGAAGCAGCACTTTATAACAAGCAGCGTCTACATCAACATGAAAAGCCAGCTGTCGCTCGAACCGGATACTTTGGAGCTGCACATAATTGTGCACATGCTCCAGCTCCTCTTCCAGCGTAATTAAGTCCCTGGAACCGGATAAACCCGTTTTCAAAAATTTGGCTGTCGCCACAAGCATCATACTCGCCTCCTCCGGCTTCCCGGTTTTGAGAAGCAGCAAGATGGAGGTGAAAATATTTTGCAGAAAATGCGGCTTGATTTGCGATTGCAGCGCTTTAAACAAGAGCTTGTTGATGCGTTTTTCCATTTCCAGGTTTTCGTTCTTTTTCGTCATTAACTCCATCGACAACGTTTCCAGCCGGCTTAGCATATGGTTAAAATTGTGGGCAAGAACAACAAATTCAAAGTCATGCTCGGTTCCGCGCAACCGGATCGATTGGTCATGCGGATAGGCCTCCATCAAATGGATCGCTCGGCGCACCGGAGCAGTCATCCGTTTCCCCAATAAGGTAGAGGCGATAATAATAATGCATAACATGCAAAACATTTCGAACGAATACAGGAGGATAAAAATGTATTGCTGCTCTTCCCAAGATGCCGGAGCAAATAAACCTAAATTCCACTTTTCCTGCTCCATGACGATAGGGATTGTGGAAAACAACGTTTTCTGGCCTTTCACGGTTATATATTGATGGTCAATGGGCTCGCCTGTCATATCCGGAATGTGCGCCTCCATGTATTCCATATAAGGATGATCTATGGGTGAGCTGATCGTTTGGAGACGGCCGCTTCCGCTGTCACGATTCATAAGAATGACGGCCGACATCCTGTTCGTATGCAGCTGATTATCGAGAACGCCGTTGATTCCGAATTCGATATATCCCATATATTTAAACAAGTTCGATTTATCGACCGTATTGCCTAAGTATTTGATCTCCTTTTTCATTACCAATAACGGCTGCCTGGGCTCCATCGCCGGTTTATTTTTCGCATTGGAGAACACAAGCCGGTTATCGGCATCGTAGATGGATATATAACTTAAGCTTTTATCAATGATTCCCTTCCTAATTAAGATGTCCGCAAATTCCCGATTTCGTGGCAATGAGTCGCCGTTCTCTTTCATCATTAGTTCTTGAAACTCTCCGTTAAGGGTCAAATACCGCATATAGGAATGGTACGATTGCAAGTTATTTTCGATGTTTGTGGCAGTCTGCTTGAAAATTTGAATATGATCTTGCCGTGAATTCTCTTCGATCATACGGTCGAATTGATGATATGAAATAAGGATCATGCACAGAGTAGGAATAATCATCATGGAGAAAAAAAGGAACAGCTTCTTATAGGCGCTGGAGTGCTCTTGATAGGTTGCAATATAGCGGTGGATCGATTCTCGCTGTTCAAACCCTTTTACCTGCTTCAGCTTGTGAATGAAATCATATACTGGCTTCAATATCCATCCCGTAGCGACATGGGAAATCGCGGCAAATACAATGAATATTATCAACCCATAACCGACAAGATTACGCACGATTCGATCGATACTGCGGTCGATTTGACTCATATCCCTCAATAAAATGTATCTGTCTCCCTGTTTATTCTTTATAGAGACAATCTGATTTTCGAATCGGGATGTGACCATAGCCCCGGAATCGGGTCCCACACTTTCTATAATGTGATTGTTAAACAGTTCTTTTATCTTTTGTTGATCTCCATAGATCACCTGATTTTTCGCGTTGAGTTTGATTAATCCGAGATCGCTCTGGTCGATCAGCTTCTGATAATCCAATACGGCAATCATATAGGCTCCGTCTTGGAGCGGGGCAATGAATAAATTTTCTTCAAAAAAGTCGCTCTGCCCGTATTTCCAATCTTCCTTCAATTGAGTCCACAAGTATTCTTGGATCGATTGGCCGGCCGCTCTCTCTTCCATAGTATCTGTATATGAAATCACTTCGTTCGCCAGTGAAGTTCCCATTAATACTTGATTTTGATACAAAAAAATGCCCTTGAATTCTTTATTGGAATACAGAAACGTTCTCAGCTCGGAATTGAAGTCAAAGGCCTTTCTTAATAGGGTATTGTCGTCTTGGATATCGCTGTCAAGCGTAAATTGGAAGTCGTCCATAAACAACTGAAACTTTTCCTTGCTCTTATAAATGGAATCTTCCATCGTTTCAAGGTTGATCGACAGTTCGCTTTCATTCGAGAGTTTTACGTTATCGATAATTAAATGCTGGGAAACAAAGTAAATAATCAAGGAGGAAATGACCATGAATGCGAGCAAAAGTCCTAAAAACATTCCATTTAATTTCATTCTGAATGACATTGTAAGCGTTCTCTCCTTGTTGCATGATTGTGCCGGAGCCTGTGCTCCTCCTCTTGTTAACGCATACATTTTATTCTATAATACTTTTAAAATAACATGGGCGTTATGTAAATTGAATGTCCAAATCGTCGTAATACTTGTATAAATGCCGTTTTCTATCATAATTCCTGCACTTATAGAGAGGATGCCTATGAAATCCCAAGTGCTCTCCGTCGGCTTCGGCTCGAAGCTATCCCCGTCTAAGGTGCTGCCGCATACGCATGATTATTGGCAGCTTGAGATTGCAACAGAAGGAGTCATTACATGCAATTTGCTTGGTGAGATGCGATCTCTGGAGATTGGCGATATGCTCCTGGTTCCCCCAGGCGTAGAGCATGGATTTGGGTACAATGAGCCGCCTGTCGCCTGGATATCGATCAAGTTTGAGCGCGAAACAGGCGATCTTCCCCATTGGACCGGGATTATTCACAGCAATATGATTACGAGGAAGCTCATCTCCGCGTTCAAGACGGCCATTCATGCATCGCCTTACATGCAATACGAAAAAGTATTTGTGGGCGGCTTTCTTGAAACGATACTTCATTACGTTCACTCCGGCGAATTCCGGGAAATTAACGATTCGTCCGAGTTGTTAGTCAAGCGAATGATGGACAGCATATATAAACGAAACGGAAAATCGATGACGATCTACGAACTTGCTGAAGAATTGTCGTATTCACGCAGTCACTTATCGAAGAAGTTCAAGGAGAATACCGGTGAAAGCTTGAAATCGTTTATCGATCATATTCGGATTCAGAAGATAGAGGAATTGCTTCGCTATAGAGAACAAAGCATTTCCGAAATCGCTGCGGATCTCGGGTTTCATGATGTATTTTCGTTTTCGAAATTTTTCAAAAAACATACGGGCAAAAGCCCGCGGCAATATAAATAAGAAGGACTTTGTGTCGCTTATTGGCGAAACAAAGTCCTTCCGATGTTTATCCGAGGTTACAGTAGCTCGATATACCCCTCTGTTCCGTTCACGCGGATTCGCTGTCCGTCTTTGATCCGTTTGGTGGCATGATCTACCCCGACAACGGCCGGCAAGCCGTACTCGCGCGCGATCACTGCTCCATGGGTCATCAGTCCGCCGACTTCGGTGACCAGTCCTTTAATGGAGACGAACAGCGGCGTCCAGCCAGGGTCAGTGAAGGGGGTGACCAATATATCCCCTTCTTCCAGATCGGCGTCCTCCATCTTTAAGATGACGCGTGCCCGCCCCTCAATCACCCCGGAAGAAACAGCCAGACCTGCGATCGCTCCGGCCGGGAGATGATCCCGGTCGTACTCACCGGTAATGATTTCCCCGTCCGACGTAATGACACGCGGGGGAGTCAGTTTTTCATATAATTTGTACTCGTCCTTTCGTTTGTTGACGATCTGCTCATCCAGTTTGTTTGCGCGTACGACTTCGTGAAGCTCTTCAAACGTGAGATAATAGATATCTTCTTGTTCATGAATAACGCCGGCTTGCACGAGTTGTTCGGCCTCTTTCAGTAAAGCTTGCCTGTACACGAATAAGCGGTTAATCATGCCGTATTTCGGATATTCGCGATAGCCGATAAAATTCCGGATTAGATCGATCCTTCGTTTGGTTTCCTCGGCTTTTTGTTCGCCATCCGGCAATAACTTCAATCGCTCCAATAGCTCTTGTTCTTTTTCCAACGCTTCCCGGAGGCCTTGCTCAAATTTCCGTTTCCCGGCCTGCGGCTCGAAGTTTTTGATGTTACTAACAATCATCGGGACCAGTGTAACTGGTTTTTCCTTCCACCTGGTTCTCGTAATATCGATTTCTCCGGTACATCGCATCCCGTATTTATGGAGATAAGCCTCGATAGCGTCTCGGGCTTCCTGTCCACCCTCCAGTTGAATCAGTTCGTCCAGGAAGCGATCGTCTTTAACCTGCTGCAAATAATTAACGACTTCCGGGTAAGGGCGAATCGCATCCGCGACATTGAGCAGCGCCAGCCCCATCTCCGAAGTAATATTGTTCGGTACGGATTGAGAAAGCGTATCTGCTGCGTTTTTTTCCCCCAGCCACTTGTTCATATTTTCATTGATCCATGCTGAAGCGTTTATGGCGGACATAAACACAGCCGAGCTTTGCGGGTCAAATAAGATCTTCTTTAATTGCTGGATATCTTCCCGAATAAAATCAAATAAATCCGCTCCCGATTTCGTTTGGATGTTTTGTTGCAACTCTTCTATCGAAGCTTGGCTACGTTTAATCAAATCGGAAACGATTGCCGGACCGTTCTCGAATGGTGTCGGCATATCCGTATTCATTCTGTTCGGAATCGGCGCTGTTGGATCATTTGGTAACAATTTTATAAAATCCCGCTCTATGATGGTCACGAGTGCGCCTTTTATAAGCGGATCGGAGCCCAAATTTTTTAATAGAGCTTCCCGGCCGGCAGGTGTAGCCAGCATCGGTGCAACATCAATAAACAACCTCCCGCCGGCTTTGCGCATAGGTGCGGGAGTAATTAACAGGAAAAAAGACAATCCTAACGGTTTGATGGGATCTGTCATCATTTGTTGATGGCCAACGGATAAATAGACGTGATTGTCCCCATCATTCGCTTCAGGGATCGGGTATAACGTCGTAATCGGCCGACTTTGAAGAATATAAAATGCATCTTGATCCAGGCACCATTCGATATCCTGCGGCTGGCCGAAGTAAGCTTCGATCTGTCTTCCGATGTGTGCCAGCTGTACAATTTGCCGTTCGGTAAGTGCCGGAGTCTTTTGCCGGTCAGGATCGATCTGCTTGGTCGCTGTTCCGCCCTCTTCCCGTCCATAGATAGCCAATGTTTTGGCCGCTATCCTCTTATCGACGATAGTCTCATCCTGTACTTTATACACATCGGCCGAGACCAGGCCGGAGACGAGCGCTTCTCCAAGGCCGAAACCGGCATCGATCGTCAGCAGCTTGCGGTTCCCGGTCATCGGATCGGCGGTGAATAAAATGCCCGAAGCCTGCGGGAACACCATTCTTTGAACGATGACCGATACATACGCTTGGCTGTGGTCAAATCCGTTCTGCATCCGGTAGATGACCGCGCGATCCGTGTAGAGGGAGGCCCAGCATTTGCGAATATGCTGCAAAATCGCGTCCAGGCCGATAATATTTAAGTAGGTGTCTTGTTGGCCGGCAAACGAGGCATGCGGCAAATCTTCGGCCGTCGCGCTGGAACGAACCGCATACGCATGTTCCTCGCCAAACCGGGAGAGATAGCGACTAACGGCTTCCGTAACATCGGAAGGCATTTCCGCTTCGATAATGACTTGCCGAATCTTCCCGCTAATTTCACCGATGGACTCGCGGTCTTCTGCTTGCAGCGTGGTTAGTCTATGGAGCAGAGCGTGATACGTCTCGTTTGGTTCGATGGCTTGTTGATATGCCGCTGTTGTAACACAAAATCCTTCCGGTACTCGTATTCCCTCAATTTCAGATAATTTCCCTAAATGGAATCCTTTCCCGCCAACGAGCGAAAGCTGCGTTTTTTCCATTTCTTGAAAATCGAGAACCAACGAATGCATCCAACATCTCTCCTAACCATTCATTTGAGAAAAACATTTGACAAGAGCTTGACTGGTATGCTACAATTAAATTGTAAGATAGATTAATTATGTCCACATAAAATAAAAAGTCGTAAATTGATTATAGCACTGTGCCTGCTCATATGCAATATAAAGAACCTGATTCAATTGAATCAGGCTTTTTTGATTGTATTCGAGCTTCTTGGATCAGCATTTACAAAAAACGGACCCAATCATGACCTTGCGGGAACTGCCGGAGTAAAGAAGATTTCAGCCATACTTTTTCTTGTTCCTGAAGCGACGGCAGCATCGTTTGAAAATCACGGTAATCTTTCTCCCTTACTTTCGAACTGCCTGCTTTATGCAGAAGCTGGATTTCGGGTCTCAAATAAGGTATGCCTTCTTCCGTTTTCAAAATAATGTCCGCTACCGGCCTTCGAATGGATCTGTCTCTCTTATAAGTCCAATAGGGTTCTTCGGTATCAATGATCATCAGCTGAAAAGCCCAAGGCGACTCGTCGCTCTTACTAATCCATACGTCATTCGTCGAGTTCAAATACTCCCCGTCTTCCCACAAACTTAGCTTGCCGTCCTCGGCCCTGTATAATATCCAATCCTCTTTTAAATACCGATAAGCGGTGAGCTGCTCTTCACGGGTAATAATAACGTCAACATCGCTATGCTCCCTGGTTTGTTTGCGCAGATGCAAGTCCAAGGCCCAGCCCCCGGCAATACACCAACGTATCGGAATAGCCGAAAAAATTTCATTGATTTCCTTAACACTAAGCGGCATCCAATTGCTTATATCCGTCCTCAAACCGGTTCCTCCTTAACAACCTCGAATTGATTGTTTGCTCTGTATGTAATAACATACAAGAATTATCTTCGAAAGTATAGGCTGATAATGGAGCCTTACGGGTCTACGGAAACGGATGCGGGTAAGGATTCAGCTCCTCCGGCGACAGCTTGTGACCGGTATATCCGAGCTGCATCGGCACTTCCAACACTCTGTTCAAACCTGCCAAGCGGGTAAGCGTATGTCCGAACGTCATCGGCAGCATTCCCGGTATCAGCACTTTGAAGCAGTACAGCTCGTTGCGGAGCGTCTCGCTCGTTGACTGGTCGACGACAATGACGTCCAACTGCAAGCCGCGAAATACCTCAAGAACCTGCTTCAGATCATCCGTTAAATCGTCATTAGACGCTGCAGGGCCGAATTCTTCGCCGAATGTCCGTAGAGGACGCCGTTCATCCAGCAAAAATCCTAGCCGCTCCTCCGCTTCCGGCAAACTATACAGTATGGAATGATCCTCCATATATTCCACCAGGAATGAATCATGGAACATCGCTTCGGCATCATCTCGGCGTTCGTTCCAGCTTGCCTCCACTCTGGTGATCGTTCCAGCCAGCTCATACACGGCGCTCTTGGCTGCACGGATAGGGTCCAGATGGGCTCCTGCGGCGCAAACAAGGTTCAATGACTGATTCGCTCCCCCTTCGCTATAGCCCAGATGCTTGGAATGCCGTTTTCCATCGTCGTATTGTACAACAGCACTTCATATCCCGTTACGGCTCTTACGCGTTCGATCATCGTCACCAGTTCTTTGTCGCCCGACGAACGATAATCGAGCCGTGGAACGGGCAGCTTGGCGTACCAGGTCATCAAGAACGAATCGCGCTCAACGATTTCCAAAATGCCGTGCAAGATGGCTTCTTCCCGGCTCCCGCCTAACGCGCAGCCGTTAGAGGTCTCATAGACAAAACCGCCTCCATAGCCCAGGCTGTAATAAGCCAGCAGCTCGGGAACCAAAATCGGCCGTTCCTGCAGTAACGAGTATCCCCAAACCCATGAAATATCGGCATCGGGATCGAACCGCAGATAGGGAAAATCCGGCCGTTCCATGTGCTCCTGCGCATGGAGCCCCACCTTCAACGGATCGATGGCATCATCCTTCAAGTTAACGAAGCTGTCATACACAACCGTTCGTTTTCCTCTGGGGGCGATCCCGCAATATCTCTCCAATCCTTCGAGGATGGCTGCCAGCTCGCTGCCTGCAAACGAATGCGAATGACCTCCCGTCAATTCATTGGCCATAGGCAAAGGAAGATTCACAACCGCGCATGCAAAAGTGGACAGGAAGCTAAACTCCCTGCCGTTGAAGAGCCCGGTCCGGCTGTCCCAATAATCCTTAACCAGAACCTTCTGCAAATCGCTCATCGAGCGGCTGCGGTAGGTATCCCTGCTGAGCTTTTTGCAAGATCCAAGCGTTAGCTGAGCCGCTTCCTTCGAATCCTCCGAACATTGGCCGCAAACAGGACATGATGCGTCCGGCAAAATGTAGTGAATTGTCGTATTCAGATCAATCAGGTTAACCAGATAGATGCGGTTTTCCGAATGCGGTTTATCTCCTTGAAGCGCTTTAGCCGCTTCTGCAGAAACTATAGACGCCAGATGCCGCAATGCGAAAGGAGATACCTCCGGAACCGATATAGGGAGAGAATCGGAGGAGGTGAGTCTCATGAGCAGGTCGCCTATATCCTCCTTGCTGTTCCTTGCCATGGAGTACCTGTTTTCCGCGCATTGCGAACAGCCCGCCGTCCCGGGACGGACTAGCGGCCCCACCACTCCTTCTCCATCGGATTCATAACAGCGCAGCCAAGGGATGCCGAGCGGCTGCAGTATCTCTTCTGCCTGGAGATGAACGGAGGTGTTCCCGCCCAGCACCAATACCAGCCTCGCAGGCGGCAAATCCTCGCCGAAAGCGGATCTGCGCACTATCGGGAATTCCGACAAATACTTGCACACCGTATCCGCCAACGGCCCCTCTCCGATAATAACGACGGTATTCATAGGGATTCCTCCTCACCGAGCAGTACGCCAACGACTTCAAGCAGCCCTTCTTTCAGAAAAGGCTCGCACCGCATGTCGAACACCTCCAGCCGTTTATGATGCTGCTTCAAGGTCTTTATCGCTGAAAGCATTCTAGCGGCGTGACCGATGGAGGCTGCAGGAAAAACGGCGATGCGCTGCGGCTTATCATCGCTCCAAGCAACGGAACGAACCGCGGCGCTTTCCGTTTTCATCAATGCATTTTGCAGCGATCGGCGAAGCGCCAAGGTTATGTCAAGGCCTACTGCGCCATACCAGGATTGATCCGAGAGGACCCATACGACCGGAAACCCGAGCAACGGCTCTTCGGATGCTACGAGAATCTCGCCCTCCTGAATATTCAGAGCTTGCAAATAATACCGGCAGTGAGTATCTTCGATTCGGCCAATTTCCATGCGGGTGAGGACCCTCTCATGATGAAGGGTCCGTCTTTCCAGCTCTTGGGTCAAACAAGCGACCAGCCCGCGCCCGACCGCTTCGGCGAACGTGAGTCCTGCTCCGATGCCGATGTCCTCCTGGCTTGAGGATAGCCGAGGTATCCATAGCGGGGTCATGCGAGCGGCATAGGCTTCCACTCCTGCAAGCCCGGACTCCCGCCGGGCCTCTACATGCGTTAAAGCGCTGCAGATGATGGCCGGCAAAAGCTGCGCAAAGCCTTCGGATAGCGGGTCAACGGGCTGCACGAGACATTGCGCCAGCGGAAGCTGCTTCAACGCACCTTCCTCCCAAACATGGAAAATACCCGACACCTTGGAGGTCAGCCCTTCAAACCAAGAAAACCATTGCTCCACATCCGGTTCCTGATCCGATTCGAGATTTCGCTCCAGCTCCGTCGTCATGACGACCGCCTTGCGAGCCGATAAGGAAGGATGCGGGAGAACCTGATGCCAGCTTCCCTCCAGCGTGAGCGGATTCAAGATATAACAATGATTATTGCGATTCGGCTCGCCCTCTCCGGCAAGCCGTTTATGGTATTCATATACGACAAGATTGGATAAGAGGGTTGCGGTCGTCCTATATAAAGGATACGTTTCCCATCCAGGAGGGAATACGGACGCGTGAATGCGCCGCCATGCACTCTGCCCGCCCCCCTCTCCGTCCGGATGAAGCAGCGGCCCGGCCATGCCTATTCCTCGCAGATTCGTTGCAGGAAGGAGCGGTTTCTTTTCTGCCGTGCAGGCGGTCTGAAGCTTTTCAAGCTCCTCCAGGTCGTTGTGCTCAGCAGCATACAAAATAAACGAAAACGGCCTGATCGCCGCGGCCCAATTCACTTCGACTCCCTCCGCTTCGGCTAGAATAATATTCGGAGATGTTTCCGGATTGCCCGTAAGCGCCTGTTCCGAGGCTTCCTTAAGCTGCTCCGCTTCGGCTCGCGACATGTTGACTGCCAACACGGATAGCTTCGATAAACGCGATTCATACCATGCTTTAACCAGCTCGATCAAGATGGTTCCTGAACCGACTGCCAGTACCCCTTCACCTTGAGAAGACATTAGTCTACCTCCATCCATGACATTACACGGTTCGAGAACCCGGTCATACCGTTATCCGCAAACCCAAAATCTACTGTAAAAATATGTCGGAATCCTTATTTTTATTACGTAACCAAAGCAAGGCAGCGTTAAATTCTTCGGCAGCAAGTCCGTGAAAGGTTGGGGGTGCAATTAAACTTAACGCTCTAATATTTAAACAATTTTCCGTTTTGCCCAGTCCATGAGCGGCACAAACACATACAATACCTTAGAACTCGGGAGGGAGGAAGTCGCAATGGGATTAGGAGTAGCAGGTAGCTGCAGTTGTGGAGGTTTGTTTACTTCTACGGGTGTGATTCTCGTACTTTTCATTCTGCTCGTCATTGTTTCTCGCGGATTTCTCTACTAAGTAGGTAAGCATAAACGCCCGACTATTCAAATAGTCCGGGCGTTTTTTTTACATTTTCGTAAATCGGAATATATAACCGTTCTCATAGACGGACATCAATTCGTCGTTCAAGTTCCTGAAATATTTCTCCTTGCCGGAGACTGTAATAAAGTCGGTCGGCACTCTTCGCTTGATTTCCACCCGAAACCCCTCGTTACTAAAAGCGGAGGCAATATCGTCGAGGGTATGCATATTAGCGTTCAAATGGCTGTACTTTTCAATCTCTTCTTTAAAAAAATCGCGGCTGGGGTTCGCCGTTAAATCCGTGTAGGTAACATAATAAACGCCGCCGGGCTTTAGCGCCTTGCTCAACTTCCAGGCATGCGTCTTTAAATCATCGATCAAATAAATGACGGACAGACAAAAAGCAAGATCGAATTGGCCTTCGAGCTGTTCAGGAGATCCAGATACCCTATAATCGATAGGTAAGCTGCCCTTTCTTTCATTGGCAATGTCAATGGACTGCCGTCCCAAATCGATGCCTGTCGCTTTCTTGTACGGCTTGATTTGATGCAGCAGCCTTAAAAAGCCGCCCCGATTACAACCGAAGTCCAGAACGGAATATTCCGATAAATCTTCTTCCTTTAAGGCTGCGATCAGCTGAAGCCAGCCCTTCAGATGCCCTTCTTCCATTAGAGCTTCGCGTTCGTTGTTGTTCCACCATACCTCATAACTTTGTTCATTGGCTGTCATTGCTTACCCACTCCTTATTATTATGAATATTTGCCCGAGCTCTCGGGCGGCTAGGGAGAACGGATTCCAAAAGCTGCTTGGATGCAGGATGCTTCATTGAAGACAGCGGGTCGGAACAATGTATTGTTTCGACAATTTGTCCTTTGTGCATGACCGCCAATCGATCCGAGATTGAACGAACGGCCATTATATCGTGGGAGATAAACAAGTAGGACAACAAATACTGCTCTTTCAACTCATCCAGAAGCTTCAGAATTTGATGCTGGATGAGCACGTCAAGACTGCTGACGGCTTCATCCAGGACTATTAGCTTGGGCTTGAGCGCGATGGCGCGGGCAATACTTATTCGTTGCAATTGCCCGCCGCTAAATTGATGAGGATACTTAGCCATATCATCCGGGCTTAAGCCTACCGATACCAGTAATTCTTGAACGGTTCTCTTTTCCTCGCGCGCGCTCAGTTTCTCGAAATTTTTTAGAGGTTCTCTTATGGATTCATAGACAGGCCATCTAGGATTCAATGAGCTGTAGCAATCTTGAAAAACCGTTTGAATTTTGCGGCGAACGCTCTGGCGTTCTCTCCTGCTCATGGTTAACAAGCTTTTGCCTTCAAACCAAATTTCGCCGTCATCCGGCTTCTCCAGACCCAAGATCATCTTACCCAGCGTACTCTTGCCGGAGCCGCTCTCGCCGACCAGCCCCAGACACATGCCTTGCTCCAAGGAAAGGCAAATGTTGTCCGCCGCTTTCAAGGTTTGCTTATTCAACAAGGTTGAGGCACCTATAGTATAGCTTTTACTTACATTCCTTAATTCAAGCATACTCCCACCCCTAAGAAAGCTTCCTGTTCGCAACACGAGCATTTTAAACGAGACCGATACCCGGTCTTGCTTCCAGCAGCATACGGGTATACGGATGCTCTGGACGATCGAACAACCGGGCGACCGGGGCTTTTTCTACAATGCTCCCCTCTTGCATGACCATCACCTCGTCAGCCATATAGGCAATAACGCCAAGATCATGGGAAACGAGGAGCATAGCCGTTTCCTGCTCCTCACACAGACGGCGCATTTGCTCCAGCAACCGCATCTGATGAACCGTATCCAAAGCCGTGGTAGGCTCATCGGCGATCAATACAGCCGGCTGCAACGACATCGCGATGGCGATCATCGCCCGCTGAAGCATCCCTCCGCTCAATTGAAACGGATACTGCTTCATGATTTCAGCCGGGCGAGGCAGACCGGTTTTACCGAGATACGTCTCTGCCAGCTCGCGAGCTTCCGCCCGCGACAATGAACGTTGGGCTCGAAGCGTCTCCATAAAATGACTGCCTATCGTCACCGTAGGGTTAAAGGCGCTCATCGGATTTTGCATAACGACCGCGAGACGCCCGCCTCGTATGCTTCTCATTTGAGCTGGGGTCGCCTGCAGCAGATTTTTGCCTTCCAGAAGTATCGATCCCTCTTCTATGATGGCGGACTCCTGGAGCAGGCCCATGATCGCCAGGCAAGTCATCGTTTTCCCGCTCCCGCTGGCCCCCACAAGTCCTAGTACCTCTCCGCGGTTTAATCGGAAGCTGACATCGTTCACTATTTTCTTCATTCCATGAGGCGTTGACACGCTAATATGCAGATGATCTACGCTTAAAACGATGTGCTTGTCCATGGACACTATCTCATCCTTTCTTGACGTGGATCTAACGCATCCCTCAAAGCGTCTCCGATAAAATTAAAGGCCATGACGACCAGCATAATACATAAGCCCGGATACAGCATCAGCATCGGATTGCTTTTCAGGAATTGCTTGCTGTCATTCAGCATGGCCCCCCACTCCGGCATAGGAGGCTGAATGCCCAGTCCCAAAAAGGAGAGGCCGGAAATGCTTAAAATCATACTCCCCAAATTTAAAGTGGCCAATACGATTGTAGGAGGCCATATATTAGGAAGAATGTGGAACCAAATAATTTTATAACCGGGAGTTCCGGCGATTTTAGCGGCTAAAATAAAATTTTGCTGCTTGGCCGTCATGACCATACCGCGAATCCAGCGCGCATACCACACCCAGTAAGACATGACCATCGCAAAGATGACGTTGACCAGTCCGGGTCCGAGAATTCCGAGCATGGCAAGAGATAGAATGAGACTGGGAAATGCCATTAACAAATCGCAAAAACGCATAAAGATGCGATCGATAACGCCGCCGCTATATCCCGATAACGTTCCGATAGCTACACTGATGATAATAATCAACACCATCACGATAAAAGAAATCCCTAGTGAAATTCTTGTCCCGTAGATCAATCGGGATAAGATGTCTCTGCCCAGATGATCCGTTCCAAGCCAATAGGCAGCCGAAGGCCGTTCCAGCTTATGCTCCAGACTAACGAAGTTAGGGTCGTGCGGCGTGAGCCATGGCGCGAACAGGGCAAGAACGAGCATGAGGATAAGCATCGTGCAGCTGAGCAATGTCAATCTGTTGCTTGTTAACTTTTTCCACATAACGGAATCCATGCTGCTACTGCCCTCCATTCCTGCGCACCCGGGGGTCGATCATGGCATGAAAAATATCTATCAGTAAATTGCAAATGACAATAATCGTCGTAACAAGCAGCACGTAGCATAATATGACCGGATAGTCCCTGCCGAACAGAGCATTGACAAAATGGCGCCCGATGCCCGGCCATGCAAATACATTTTCCACAATAATCGAACCGCTTAATTTATGACCGATATGCATGCCCATCGTGGTAACCAGAGGGGTTATCGCATTCCTCAGCACATGCTTTCCGATGACCCATTTCTCCCGAAGTCCTCTTGCTCTGGCATAGAGAACATACGGCTGATGCAATTCGTTTAATGTACTGCCCCGAAGCATCCGGGTGTAGACCGCCACGGACGCCAAGGCCAAAGTGAGGGAAGGCAGGATCAAGTGCAGTAGACTCCCCCTCCCCGATACAGGAAAATAGCCTAGCTTTAATGAAAAAATATAAATAAACAGGAAGCCCAGACAAAAGCTCGGCGCAGCCGCTCCGATAAAGGAGAGCGTCCGGCTAACATGGTCAACCCATCGGTCTTTATACAGCGCCGACAAGATGCCGATAGGCAGACTGATCACAAAGGCCAGAACAATCGATGAAAACGTAAGCTGCAGTGTCGCCGGAAGATAATGCAGCATCTCATCCCACACCGGCTTCTTGCTTATATAAGAGCTGCCGAAATCGAGTTTCACTGCACCGCTTAGCCAATGAACATATTGAACATATAACGGCTGATTCAATCCGAGCTCTTCTCGGACAAGCTGAACCGCCTCATCCGTTACGGGAATTTTCGATAACCTCAAGTATGCTTCGGCCGGATCGACAGGAAGCAGGCGCACGATCAGGAAAGTGATGAGCGAAACGCCGAATAAAATGGGTATGATGCCGAGCACGCGCTTTACGATGAACCAGGCCATAGTTCCCTCATTGACTCCTATTCTTTATCCATTTTCTCAAAGGGAATCTCGCTATTCATTTGTCCGAACTCCAACCCTTTAATGTTTTTATGATACACGGTCAAATTCGTGCCGTACGATATCGGCAAATACACGGCTTGCTCGTGCAGCGTAGTGAGAATGTAATTGTATAGCTGCTGCCGCGTATTCTCATCCGTACTGAGCAGCGCTTCCTCAATTTTTTGGTCCAGCTCTTTTTTCATCGGCAATCCGGCTTGCGCCTGGTAGTCGGCATGTGAAGGCACGCGCATGGAGGATACCATCGCATGCGGATCATACGGTATGCCGAACGTATCGCTGAAAATCATATCGAAATTGCCGTTGGTTTGCCGCTGTCCGAATAACTGGCTTTCTTCGCCGATAAGCTTTACATTGATTCCGATTTTTCGCAAATCCCCTTGCAGCACTTCCGCGATGGCTTTATGTACATTGTTGGCACTGTCAAAGCTCAGCTCCAATTCCAGCGCCTTTCCGTCTTTCTCCCGGAACTCTTTCTTCGCGGGCAGCATCCAGCCGGCATCATTCAGCAGCTTTTCCGCTTTGCTTACATCATACGTATATGGCGTTAACTTCACGTTAGAATAAGGAAAATTAGCCGGAAACAGCGTATCGGCCAGCCTATCCGTGCCGTAGAAAACATTGTCGATGACCGATTTTTTATTGAAAGCATATTCGACGGCTTTTCTGACGTTAATATCTTTCAGCGGTCCCTTGTTGGAATTCATTGCTATGGATTTGGTAAAAAGGGGATCGGAAATAGCTGTTTCGTACTTTCCCGACTCCTTCAAATATTTAAACGAATCCAGGCTGATGCTCCCATCGCCGTAAATCACATCGAGCTCGTTATTTTCAAATGCAAGCACTCGAGATTCGCCGTCGGGAATAACGGCAACGCGAATTTTATCTGCTTTCGGCTTTGCTCCCCAGTAGTTTTCATTTTTACTAAATTCGGCGTATTCATTGATCTTGTAATCCGTCAGCACCCAAGGCCCGGTTCCGATCGGCGCTTTAATCTCTTCGGAAGTATTGCCGCTCTCGGGAAAACCCGCTTCTCCCAAAAACCGGATCGGCCGAATTAAGGCCAGTTCCTGCAGCATAGGATAATAGGGGTTGTTCAATATGATTTTCACGGTGTAGTCGTCGACCTTTGCTGCGTCGTTAATCTGATTCACCAGCTCCAGCCAGCTATGACGCTGTTTGTTAGCCAAGACCGCATGAATATTTTTTACCACAATGTCAGCGTTGAAGACCGATCCGTCAGAGAATTTGACGTCTTTGCGAAGAAAGAACGTATATTCTTTTCCGTCGCTCGACACTTCCCATTTCTCGGCAAGATGAGGAACGACTTTTCCGTCAACATATTTAACTAGCGATTCATACACCATATTTTGCGCGAACATTTGGTTCGGAGCATACATATGAGGATTTAACGGCCCGATATCGTTAGCGGACGAGAATCGAATCGTTTTCCCCCCCGCTTCAGACGATGTGCGATGCTCTGCTGCCGAATCGGAGGTGCTCGAACTGCAAGCGGTGTAAAGAAGAGGCGCAGCGAGCAGGATGACGAGCAGGTAAGACGATTTCAGGAAGCGTTTGGATAAAATGGACATCTGTATAACTCACCTCGATAATGAATTCGTATCTTCGGAATTTCGTGACACGTTATTATTAGAAAGTAACACAATATATAAGTAAATGTAAACCATTCAATAAAAAGAGGCCAGCCGTTTTTTTAGCCGGCTAACCTCATCCTCATTATATGATAATTGCTGACCAACTTCGATTATATGCAAGTATAGGCCCCGTCAATAACAAAATCCGATCCTGTTGTAAAGTGGCTTGCATCTCCGGCCAAATATACGGCAATCGCTTGCAGCTCCTCCGGGCGGCCCATGCGGCGCAGCGGGGACATCGCATTCCATTGTTCGATGAGAGGCTTCAGCGTAGGCGAGTTCAATGTCAGTTCGGTGCCGATATACCCGGGGCTAATGCAATTGACGCGAATATGCTGCTGAGCCCATTCGACGGCCAGCGATTTGGTTAGCTGGATCACGCCCGCTTTGGATGCATTATACGAGCATTGCGGCTGGGGAGTATTGACCACATGAGCCGACATCGACGCGGTGTTAATAATCGAGCCGCCGCTGCCTTGCCGGATCATCTGTCTGCCGGCTGCCTGAGCGGTGAGAAATACACCCGTAAGATTAATATCCATCACTCTTTTCCACTGCTCGTAAGTCATTTCCGAGGCCGGAGCATTGATGCAAATCCCCGCGTTGCAAAAGGCAATATCCAGTTTCCCGAATCTTTGCACAATCTCTGCCATCATGGCATCCACTTGCTCGGGCACGGTGACATCCGTCTGAAGCGCCATAGTGCCCGCGCCGAGCGCAGCCAGTTCTTCCGCCGTTTTCCGGGCCTCGTCCAGATCGACATCGACGATAGCCACATCTGCCCCCGCTTCAACTAAAGCGATTGCAATGTTCTTTCCGATGCCTCTTGCGCCTCCGGTAACGAACGCTTTCTTCCCGTCCAATCTCATTTTTTCCAAAATGCCCATCATCCGACGCCTCCCGCTTTTTATACCTATTAAATCATTATAAGCAGACCGATATCAAGGCATAATCTTCCGGAAATGAACGATAACCGATTCTCGCATCCCGATCATGCTATATTTGTTGTTGACTTAAACCATGGTTTAAGTTGTATCTTATATATGTCGACAAGGCAACAATAATTTGGAGGTCTTCAAATGAAGTATTGTACGATTAGCGAAGCTGCAGCCAAATTCAATATTCCGGAATCAACGATACGATATTATGAGAAAAAAGGCTTGCTGCCGTTAATCGAGCGCGATGAAGCAGGCAGGCGGTTATTTTCGGAAGATCAAATGACGCTCCTCAAAATCATTATTTATCTAAAAAATACCCATATGCCGATCACCGTGATTAAGCAGTATGTCGATTGGGTCATACAAGGTGACAGCACCATCGAGCTCAGGCTTCAAATGATGGAAAATCACAAGCAAGCCGTGCTGGATAAGATTTCGTTGATGACGGAATCCCTGCAAGGAATTGAGACAAAAATCACGCGTTATAAACATCTAAAAAATAAAGGAAACGAGGAACTCAAATGAAACTTTCCGGAAATACTATACTGATTACAGGCGGAAGCGCCGGCATCGGACTCGCTTTTGCAGAACGCTTTCTCAAAGCAGGAAATACCGTCATCGTTACCGGACGACGCGAACAGGCGCTTCAAACCGCAAAGGAACGGCTTCCTGGCCTAATCACTTATGGTAATGATTTGACTAACGAGTCCGACCGTACGGCCTTATTTGATTGGGTAACGGCGAACTATCCGGAAGTGAATGTGCTGGTGAACAATGCGGGAATCCAGCAGCGTTTTAACGTTTTGAAAGCCGACGCCAAGAACGACTGGCACTATTTCAATAACGAATTAGTAACGAACATCGAAGCTCCTATTCATCTCTCGATGCTATTCGCTCCGTATTTCGCTGCCTGGGAAGCGGCGGCGATCTTGAACGTTACGTCCGGATTAGCGTTTACGCCTTTTGCGATTGCTCCGATTTATTCGGCGACGAAAGCGGCGCTTCACTCATTTACCATGAGTCTTAGGCATCAGCTGTCGGATACGTCCGTTGAAGTGATCGAGATTGCTCCTCCGGCCGTGAACACCGATTTAGGCGGACAAGGCTTGCACGTGCATGGAGAGCCTTTGGATGCCTTTGCGGACGGCATTTTTCAAGGGTTAGCGGGAGGCAAGAAGGAAATCGGATACGGCACTTCCGCGGCTCGCTTACGTATGACGCGCGATGAAATTGACAAGTATACAGCAGATATGTATCAGGCAACGAAGAACATGGTGGAAGATTAACGAAGACCCATTCTAGCGAACTGCCATTCCGGCGCTTGGTACTGCATCAGCAGTTGACGCAGCTTGGAGGCATACTGATCCTCTAGAGCGGGATTGCGAATGGCTGACGTTTGTTCAGGATCTTGTTCGATGTCGTACAATAAATGATGCTCCGGCGCGTTATAATGTCTGCGCGATGCTTCCGCTACTCGATAGACCGGCATGGACGTTTGCGGCAAAAAGGTCCCGAGCTCGGCGTTGTCGTACCCGGTTTGAGCCGGATCGGATACGACCGGCGTCGCCGTATGATGGTATGCGACGGAATCGCGAACCGGCTGGCGGGTATAGGTGTACCGGCCGTCGGTTAGGGTTATGTCTTTGGCGAAGTAACCGTACAGGACGGCGTCATGGTGCTTTCCGTCTTTTTGCAACAGATGCGCCAGCGATTTCCCCTGTACATGCCCGGAAGGAACGGCTCCGTGCAGCTCCAGCAGCGTAGGCATCAAATCGACGGTAGACGTGAGCGCCTCTACCCGCTTCCCGTTCATCGGCGAGCCGGGACGGTATGCGATAAGCGGAATATGCGCCAGCTTCCGGTAATCGAACATGTAATTTTTAGCCCAATACCCGTAATCGCCGAGTAAATGTCCGTGATCCGTCGTCAGAATAACGGTCGTGTCCTTCCATAAGTCAAGCTCGTCCATCTTGTCGAGCAGCTTCCCCAGCCACACATCGGCCATCGTCAGCGTACCGGCATAGCTTTTACGAATATGCTCTATCGCATCGGGTCCTTCGTGCTCCGGGTCGACAGGCGCATAATTCGGCCAATCGAAATGATAGGCCCCGCTCCACGTATCGGCATAAAGATCGCGGTATTTCTGCGGACAAACGAACGGCTCGTGGGGATCGAACACTTCCAAGTGCAGCAGCCAATTATCCTGATCGTGATTGTTTTGCAAAAAATTGATTCCTCGCATAAAGCATTGCGTCGTAGGATAATCCTCATCTCGCTCAAGGTTCATGCAGCTGCGGTTGATCCAGTCCTGCCGGCGGTTTTTCCCTCGATAGACGGGAATCTCAGGGTCCTTCACGCGCGGCTGCCAATGATCGCCCTCCTGACCGCGAATAAATTCCCACGTGCGAAAAGGGGTATGATAGCCAAAGCCCGGCGCCTCAAAGTAATGATAATGATCCGTGATCATATGGCAGTAGGTCCCGGATTGTTGGCTCAGCACCTTCGGGTACGCCTCATCAAAAGGCTGCAGCGGGCACCAGCGCGATTCCAGGAAATTGAGACGGCCCGTCATGATCTCCCTGCGCGCAGGCATGCATGGCAGAGAGCCGGCATAATGGTTGTCGAAGACGACGCCTTTCTTCGCCAAGCGGTCGATATTCGGCGTTTGTACCCAAGAAGGTTCATACGCATTCAAGTAATGACGATTCAACGAGTCCATTAAAATAAATACGGTTTTCACGGATATCCCTCCAATGTGGTGAAAAAGGATGGAGAAAAACTCTCCATCCCTTCGCATTTACTTCAAATCTTGCACAATTTTTTTATACTGCTCATTTTGCTTTTTGGCAATATCGAAAATGTCGTTGGCCAATATGGAATTGTTCCGGTCGGTTTGATACCAATTCTTGTACCATTCCTCCACTTGCGCGCCGCCGGCCTTGGACCAAGCGTCCTGCGCATCTTTGAGCGCCTGCTCGATGCTGTACTTGCTTCCGCTAACCGTCGCCTTGAGCCAAATGTCGCCGACGGCTTTGTCGGCATTCGTTTCAATAGCGTTAAGATCCTTCGGAGGCGTAGGCATATGCTCGGAATGCGTCAGCTCCGGGTAGCTGCGATCGAACGTCATGTAGGTCGACCGGAACGAATCGTACGTGTTCTGATACTCGTCCTTGCGCGGGTCGCTCTTGAACGCCACTTCGGGTACATCGCATTTATTATAGCTGATGCCGACGTTTTCCAGCATTCTCATATCCAGCGTAAGATCGGATACCTGCTTCTTCGACGTGGCCGCGTCGATAATTTCCGGGCAGCCGTCGGTCATTTTATAATGCGTCCCTTCAATGCCGTAATCGAGCGCTTTCGTCGTCGTGTCCTTCAGCGAAAAATCGATGTACTTGACGACGGCTTCGGGGTTTTTCGCCGTTGCGCTGATCGCCGCGACCATCTGCACCGGGTTTTTGAAGGTCGGTACGAAGGCTCCGAAAGGACTCTTCGGATACGGCATGAACGCGACATCGGCTCCGGATACATTTTTCTTAAGCGGATCGATGGTCCCCATCAGCGTATCCGTGACAACATCGGAAGTAAGGAAACCGTAAATGCCGACCTTGCCGGTAATAAAATCCTGCTTCGCCTTGGCCCCGTTGGTGTCCGTCGTGAAATCCTTATCGATCAAGCCTTCGTCATAAAGACGCTTGGCAAAAGTATAATATTCCTTCTGGCGGTCCCAATCGAGCGCCAGCTCGTTGTTGTGCACGACCCATTTGGAGGTGGCTCCGAACATTTGCTTCAGACTGAAACTGGAGTTGCTGCTGAGCGATATGCCGTAAGTATCCTTCTTGCCGTTGCCGTCAGGGTCCTGCTCTGCAAACGCTTTTAACACTTTGTACAATTCGTCGGTTGTCTGCGGTGCGGAGAGCCCCAGTTTCTTCAGCCAGTCGGTGCGGATCAACAGACCGCGGTTAGGCTCGACCCAGTTGATTTTTCCGAAATAGTACAGCTTGCCGTCGCTTTTCGTACCCGCTTTTTTCAGCGCGGGATTATCTTGCAGCACCTTCTTATATTCCGTACTGTATTTGTCAATGAGTTCGTCAATCGGCATAAACTGCTTCTGCTGCTGAAGCGTGTCCTTGATCTTCGGAGAATATTCGAACAGCAAGTCCGGAGCGCTGCCGGAGGCGTACAGCACGTTAATCTTCTCCTCCGGCTTGGCGCGAGGAATGGCGACGAATTTCGCGTTGGCCGGCCCGTTCTCGTTCATCCATTGGGTCCAGCGGTTGTTCTCAATCGTCCCTTCATCGGGCGACACGTTGCCCCGGTCATAGATGGATACCGAAATATCCTTCTTCGGTTCGGTCTTCGAGCCGTCCGCTCCGCTCTGCGCCCCATCGGATTTGGAGGACGAGCAGCCCGCAAGCAGAGTGCCTCCCGTCATCGTAAACAGCAGCACCCCGGTTACCAATCGTTGCTTTTTCATACTGAAACCCCTCTCCATGTATATAGATGTGTATATGATGATCTCAGCCCTTAACGGAACCAAGCATAACACCTTTGACAAAAAATTTCTGCAGAAAAGGATAGACGGCAAGCATCGGTAGCACGACAACCAGCACCCCGGCGGCTTTTAGCGACTCAGGCACGACATTGGCCTGCACGCCCGAGGTTATGCCGCTGTTTACGAGCTCCTGCAGCAGATTTTGACTTTGAATCATATTCTGTACAAGAACCGTCAGGTTGAATCGGCCGGTGTCCTGGATGTAGATAAGTACGGGCAAGAACGTATTCCAGTAAGCGACGCCATAAAATAAGGTCAAGGTGGCAATGACCGGCATGGACAGCGGCAGCACGATCCGCAGCAGGTAAGCGAGCTCGGAGCAGCCGTCGATTCTCGAGGCGTCGTCGACTTCGCTCGGAATATTTTCGAAGAAGGTCCTCATGACCAGCAGATTGTACGTGCTCACCAGCGATGGGAGCCAGATCGCAAAGTATGAATTCATAAGTCCGAGCGACTTGACGACCAAATAGGTCGGAATAAGCCCTCCGGAGAACAGAATCGTGAATACCATCGCCAGCGTAAAAAATCGCCGGCCGTAAAAGATGCGGCGGGAAATCGGATAAGCGGTCATGATCGTCGCAGCCATACTGAGTATGACGCCGATGACGGTGATGACAACGCTATTCTGGAAAGCGCCTACAATCGGCGTCCCCGTAAACAGCGAAGTAAATGCTTCCGTATTCCATCCTACCGGATAGAAGCTGACGCTCCCCGCTTCGATTGCAGCCGTATCGCTGAAGGCAATCGCAATCGTATTGATTAACGGAAACAGACAAGTTAGCCCGAGCAAAGCCAGAACGATGTTGTTGATCACGTAAAACCATTTTTCTCCCATTGAAGCCCTCATCATGATTCCTCCTTCTCTACCAGAGTCCCCGGTCGAACTTACGGGCCAGCGCATTGGCGCTGAGCACGAGAATTAAGCCCACGATCGATTCGAACAAGCCCATAGCCGTCGTCAGACTAAACTGCGCTCCTTGCAGACCTACCCGGTACATATAAGTGCTGATTACGTCCGCTACATTGGAGACGACGGCATTCTGCAGCACGTAGACATGATCGAAGCCGACCTCCATAATGCGTCCCATGGCGAGAATGAACAACAGCACGATCGTCGTACTGATGCCGGGGAGCGTGACATGTCGTATTTGCTGCAGCTTATTCGCCCCGTCCAAGCTGGCGGATTCGTACAGGCTGGGGTCAATCGAAGTGAGGGCGGCCAAATAGATGATCGCGCTGAAGCCCATCTCCTTCCAGATGCCCGAGCCGACATAGATGGCGATCCATGATCCGGGATTGAACAAAAACGGGAAAGGCTCTTCCATCCATCCTTTCAGCAGCTGGTTGATCGTCCCGGATTCCGTGGCGAACAGCGTAAAGATAAAGCCCCCGATAATGACCCAAGAGAAGAAATGAGGCAAATACACGATCGTCTGAATCCATCTCTTATACCATGTTCTTCTGACCTCGTTCAGCAAAATCGCAAGAACAATCGGAAACGGAAAGCCGACAATTACGTTCAAGAGACTGAGCACAATCGTATTGCGGATAATGTTCAGCGTCTGCGGCTGCTTGAAGATCGTCTCGAAGTTATGCATGCCGATCCAGGGACTGCCCAGCACCCCGTCAAAAAAATTGTAATCCTTGAAGGCGATCATCAGGCCGCCCATCGGGAGATACTTGAAGATGACATAGTAGAGCAGTCCGGGAATAAATAGCAGCATTAACGGAATATTCGCTTTCCATCTTCGGCGGCGCGACGCCTGTCTCATCCTTCGCTGCAGCTCGGCGTCGGATGCGGATTGCTCGGTCATGACAGCGGGGTTCCCGGAGGTTGGTACGGTTGCCATAGCATGGTTGCTCCTCTCTGTTTCTTTCGCATCTTCATTGTAAATCGAAATTCGCCGGCGATTCCTTCATTCTCTACGGGCAAATCTTGAATTTTTACAGAAGTGAAAAAAACAAAGACCCTGAACGGCTCGAATCTCCGTCAGGGCGCTATAGTTTAAGTACGAGGCTGCTTGCGGTATTCGCTCGGCGAACAGCCTGCCGACTGCTTGAAGGCCGTAGCGAAGTAATTCGAATCCGCATAACCGACCGCTTCGGCGATCTCGATAATTTTCATATCCGTATTCGTTAAGAGCAGCTTGGCTTTCTCCATACGGAGCCTGGTCAAATAGCCGCTGAAGCTCTCGCCTGTCTGCTTCTTGAACAGGTTGCTGAAGTAGTTCGGATTCAAATGAACGTGGGCCGCTACAGCCGCGAGACTGCATTCCTCCATGTAATGCTGCTCCAAATAACGGATGGCCCGTTCGATGAGCCCGCTCTTGCGCTCCTCCAGCCACTGCGCGGTAGCGCGCTCCAGCGAGCTGATCCGCTCCGAAATCCATTCGTTGACGGCATCGGTCGATGACAGACCCAGGAGCCCTTCCAGCTCGGAGGCGATGTCTCCCGGTTCCGCTTCTTTCTCCAGCTCCTTGCGCTGCACCTCGCGGATGACCGCTGCGAGGCAGAGCGCATCCGCTTTCCGCTCGGCCAGCGGCACCTCCGGCCGGCTCTCGAAGCTTTGCCGAAGGATGGCGCCGATCTCCGAATGCTTCCCCAGCAGCAGCAGGGAAGTAATTTCCGCATGAAGCGCCTGCACCTTCGCTTCGTCGATCCGACTGTACTTGCTGTCGGAAGCTGCGAGGAGCGGCGAAGCGGCGCTGTGCATAACATACAGCCGCTCGGCATCCGCTTCCGTCTTGACCGGCCCGAGTCGCATCGCCTTTAGCGGAAGCCCGAGCAGACGCTGCACCGTCTTCAGCAAATGCTCGAAGAATGCCCCGTCCTCGGAATCCGGCTCGAGAAAAAAGGCAAATCTCCCGTATTCCACCGTCATCCAGCGTCCGCCGCTCCCCCGGCTCGACATAAGCTCCGCTGCGATATTGCTTATCGCGAACTGCAGCAGCTCTACATCCTCGGCCCGGTATTGTTTGCCTTGGGGGAGAAACGTCTCTACGCTGACCAGCCAGAAGTCCCGTCCGTTCAGCCAATCCATCGACTGAAGCGGCTCCCCTGCCGGCTGGGGCAATCGCAGAAGAACCGAACGCAAGGCATGATCCTCTCGGACTCGCCTCTGCTCCGTCTTCACCCGCAGCTGCTCGCAGGCTTGGCGAAGCACGCGGCAAATCTCCTCCTCGGGGCACGGCTTCAGCAAAAAATCTTTCACGCCGTACCGCACGGCCGCCTGAGCATATTCGAAGTCCCGGAAGCCGGTCAGAAGAATAACCGCCGTCCCGCAGCTGCGCTCCGATATGTGCCGGGCCAGCTCCAGCCCGTCCATCAGCGGCATCCGAATATCGCTCAGGATCAGATTCGGCTTCAGCTCCTCCAGCTGCAGCAGCGCTTCCTGCCCGTTACTCGCTTCGCCGGCCACGCGCCAGCCCAGGTCGTTAGTCTCGATCAGCTTCCTGAGCCCTCTGCGGATTAACGGCTCGTCGTCTACGATCATGATGCTGCCTGTCATCTGCTTATGTTCCCTCCCAGTGGTATATACATTCTGAATGTCGTTCCAGCTCCATTCAAGGATTGGATCTTAAGTCCGTACGGCTCGCCGTAGAGCAGATCGAGCCTTCGGATCACACTGCGAATCCCGATGTGAGTGCGTCTTCTCTTTTCGGTGACGGAAGCGGTTTCACCCGGTTGGATCTGTCTTCGGGCGCCCCGCGCTGAACCTAGGATGGAACGGATCTGCTCCGCCGTCATGCCCTTGCCGTTATCTATAATCTCGATGACGATCGCCGGCGCCGCTTCCGTCGTCCGAGCATCAGATGCATCAGACGTCATCCCCCGGTAGGCGCGAATGCTGAGCATCTGACCGTCAGGCATGTCCGTGAAGGCGTGAACGAACGCATTTTCGACCAGCGGCTGAAGAATTAACCGCGGCACAGGAATGCCCGCGAGCTCTTCCTCCATTTCAACGATCGTCTCGAGCTGGTGGCCGAACCGGTGATTTTGAATCGTCAAATAACTGCGAATTTGGTTCAGCTCGTCTTCCAGCGTCGTGTCGGTCTCAACCGGCTCCAGAGCGTAGCGCAGCATATCGGATAGCGATACGACGAGCGTGGCGGTCTCGCGATCATCCTTCAAATAAACCATCCAATAAATAGTATCCAGCGTATTATGAAGAAAATGGGGATTCAGCTGAGCCTGCAGCGCGGTAAGCTCCGCCTCGCGTTCACTTAACTGCCGTTCGTATACTTCCTTGATTAACGTATCCACATGCTCCGCCATCGAGTTGAAATTACGCGCCAGGAAGCCCAGCTCATCGTCCGTGCGCACCGCAAGCCGGGTCTTCATATCGCCTTCCCTCATCCGGGCCATCCCCCGAACGAGCTCGCGCAGAGGACGGAGCAGCCGGCTGCCTGTCCAAGCGACCAGCAACCCGGCGAACAACAAGCTGATAATGCCGATCAGCAGATTCACTTGAACAATGATGCCGCTGCGCGATTGCAGCGAATCCAGCGATACGCGGCTGATTAGCGTAAAGTCGACTTGGCCGGAGCGGCTCTTCGCGTACAGATACGGTTTACTATCCACATCCATCGTGCTGCGGTTCCCCACGTCTCCGGGCTTCGGCGCCGCCCCCGCATCCGATATATCGCTATAGACGAGACGGTCCATTTTATCATATAGAAATACATTGGCCTGCGCATCCTTGACAAGATCGTCCAAATATTCGGAAATGAGCGATTGATCGAACAGCATCACCATCGTTCCGTACGGTTCCTGCTGCACCGTCTTCATTTGCCGGGCCGCCGCAAAAAAAGTCTGATACCCCGAATCCGCATTGCGGCTGGGCAGCTGAAGAGGGAACCAGATCAGGTTGCCGAAAGATCCTTCCAGCGAAGCTTTGATCTGTGTGAACGCTTCCTTCGGCAGCTGAGCAGTAAAGGAACTATTCGTCCCGCTGAATATAAATCCGTTTTCCATCGTGTCGTAAAGATACATCCCGATCAGCTTCGGCTCGTCGTATTTGACCTGAAACAACAGCTTGTTCAGCTCGTCTTGATCCGAAAGCTGCGTATACGTCTCCCGCTGCTCGGTCTGTGCCGAACGCTCAAGCACCTGCTGTACATATGGGTGGAATACAATGAAATTGGAAATACGGTAAATATCGCGAATTTGCAAATCGAGCCGGGCCGCCGCCTGCTCGTTCGTCTTGGAGAACTGCTCGCTGATCTCGTCCGTAAACAAGTTGAGATGAATTTTATAACTAATATAGCCCGATACGGCAAAGGTGAACAGGATAATAACGGCCAGACTGGCGATTAATTTTTGCGAGAAGCTTTTGCGGGTTAAGCGAATCGGGCTCACATCGGTTCCTCCCGGGCGGTTGCAAATTAAAATAAACCATATCATATCACATTTGGCCTTCATATTCATAAAAAAATGGTCTCGCCGTTCGCCGGAACGGATGTCCACATGCATAATTTTATTGCCCCGATCGAAAGAAAAGCAGCGACAGACGAAGAACCGAATGGCCCTAGTCTGCCGCTGCTTTGACTTTACTTATTTTACTTAATTACCAACACCGGAACCTTGGCATGCTGAACGACATTGTGGCTGACGCTGCCGAGCACAAATTCGCCAATGCCGCTAAGTCCTCTGCTGCCAATCACAATCAAATCCGCCTCGATTTCGTTGGCATAGCCCAAAATTTCTTTCGTTATAACGCCCTGTCTTACCTCGATATGTATATTCGTAAAATCGTTTATTTTCTCTTTGATCTTGGCTACGACTTGCTCGGAATATTCCGCATCGTTGTTTTCTACCGCAACGGGGGCAATGAAAACCGCGCCGCCTACGACGTAGGTTGGGGGACTGTAAACATGAATGATATCCACTTTCGAATAATGGTTCAATTTGGCTAGCTTTATTGCGGAATCGAGAGCTTTGTCTGCAGCTTCCGAGCCGTCGTAAGCAACAAGAATTTTAGAGTACAGCATCGTCCATCACCTCATACGTTTGATAGTTACATTATAGCGCTCAGGAAAATAATAGGATGTGATATAAATCACTACTTGAGCGAACACGGCCGGCGGAGCACTCTTCCGCCATGATCAGTATCAATGCTCAAGAGAAATACAGCGGTTACTATGGAGCAATATCGTCGAAATTCCGCCTTAGACGCTGCTCCAGCCCTTTTTCGTCGGTTATCAGCTCCTGCATGATCGGTATACTCATATCGGTATTCGGATTGTGTTTAAGCCCCCAGTGCATAATGGCAAATACGACCGGAAACAGATCAAGAGCTTTTGGCGTCGGACGGTACATCGTTTGTGCGCGATTCGTCTCTCCTTCGATCTTAACGAGCAGGCCCGCTTCGACGAGCGATTGGAGCCGTGCGCTCAATATATTGGTTGAGATCCGCTCGCGCGAGGCAAGAAACTCGCGGTAATACCGCTTGTTGTGAATGAGGACGTCTCGCAAGATGACCAGGCTCCAGGGATCGCCCCAGATGTCGAGTGCATATACAATGGGACAAACGGTGGAAGTTCGCTTTTTCATAATTTAATTATACAATTCACGCTTGCATTCTGCAAGTTTGTAATTGCAAATTGCAAGTACATAGAATATACTGAGTGTCAGGCATGATTCTTCATGCGCCTACTTAACTCCACTTGAAAGGAAGTTTACAAATGAATGGTAATCATTTCAGCGTTGTGGAAGCCGGTCCTTTGAGCAATCTTTTGAATATGTCAAAGGACCCTGCTCCCGGTAAGTACTTTCTGAAAGACAGGCTTGGACTAACCGGTCTGGAAGTTTCATTGAACCAACTGCCGGAGGGCGGCTCTATTCCGTTCTATCACACCCATCGCGAGAATGAGGAGCTATATCTTTTCATCGGCGGACGAGGTCAGTTTCAGGTGGACGGACAGATTTTTGATGTGCAGGAAGGAACGGCTATTCGTGTGTCGCCTGAAGGCGAACGTACGCTTCGCAATAATGGTGCCGGCGATTTGTATTTCATCGTCATTCAAGCCCAAGAGGGCAGTCTCCGTCAATGGGTGCAGACAGATGGCGTCATACTCGATAAACCAGTTACCTGGCAGAGATAGGATAAGAAGAAGAGGGGCTCGCCGCCCCTCTGTGCTATTTCCGCCCATACATCGCCGATTTCATTGTCCTTCCGTACCAGGCGCGGGATTAGGAAGCCGACACGCTTGCAAAATCTTTTATCTACAGCGTGCCGGAAGCCTGTCCGACCAGTGACACCAATTGCTCGGAATCAAACGTATCCCCTTTGCGCAGCTTCAATGTTTTTCTTTCCGGAGGACCTTCGAACATGCCTTCAGGAAATTCTAAAGCCGAACAATTAAATATGGTAAAACTTACCGCTTCTTTCGATGTCGAGATGGCTGCGGCGTATTTTCCGTTTTTCAAAAAATGGGGCTTCTTATATTGGATGCGTTCATGTACATTTGGAATCGCTTGACGGACCACTTCACGCAGACCGGTGGAAAGCTCCTTATGCCACGGTTCTTTTAACGCTTCGATAAAATCGGTTACTTCCTGATTCATTTTTTATTCGCTCCTTTAATGTAAAATGAAGGTCTATGAGGCGCATAGCGGCCTTCCCGCTTCCCTCCCTGAACTTCGCCGCTATATAGACGACGAACGGGAGACGGTTTAATCGACATCCATGCGATTTTTTTTTGGGCAATTTTTTGCTAAATCAAACAATGACAGCTCCGGGGCATTTCACCCGAGAGCTGCCTTCTATCAATTGTCTATGATTTCGCCTTGCTTCGTTCCGGTGAGTTTTCTTGTGATACCATCTGACAGGCCTAGCCCTTTATCGCACCGATCATGACGCCTTTGATAAAATATTTTTGCAAAAACGGGTAAATGAACAAAATCGGCAGCGTCGATACGATAATGATCGCATATTTCACCTGCATGATGGCGAGACTCTTCTCTTCCCCCATCGTAACCGAATCGGCCAAGCTTTGCGTATTCTCGACGAGCACCTTCACCAGATAAAGCTGGAGCGGCTGCAAATCCTTGTCGGGAAGGTAGATCAGCGCGCTGAAATAACTGTTCCAATGCTCGACGGCGTAAAATAAAATAAGCACCGCCGTGATCGGCATGGCCAGCGGGATGATGATGCGCCACAAAATCCCCATATCGCTGGCGCCGTCCAGCTTCGCCGACTCGATCAGCGACTCCGGGATCGACTCGAAGAACGTGCGGGCAATGATGACGTACCATACGCCTACCGCGCCGAGCACAATCAATATCCATCGCGTGTTATACAGCCCGAGCTGGTTCACCAGAATGAACGTCGGGATCAGGCCTCCCTTGAAAAGCATCGTGAACACGATGAACAGCGTAAGCGGCTTCCGAATGACGAAGCTGCGGCGCGACAACGGGTAGGCGATGAGCAGCGTCACGACGACATTGACTGCGGTCCCGACGACGGTGTAAAAGATCGTATTGCCGTACGCCGTCCATACGTCGGGATTGCTCATGACCAGTTTGTAGGATTGCAATGAAAAGCCTTTCGGCCACAGCCATACTTCCAGCTTCGCGGCTGCGAGCGGATCGCTGATCGACATACTGAATACGTATAAGAGCGGGTACAGGCAGACGGCGATCACGACAAGCATGATGCCGGTAATGAACGCGTCGATCCACCTGTCCGCGGAACTTCCGGTCGTAGACAATGGCGTCCTCCTTCTTACCATAATGAGATCGCCGTCCATTTTCTCGCCAGCCGGTTAAACGCGACGATCAGCATGAAATTGATGACGGCGTTCATCAAGTCGATCGCGGCCGCAAAGCTGAATTCGCCTCCCACGAGCCCGATCCGGTACACATAAGTCGATATGACGTCGGCTACATCGTATGTAGCCGGATTGTACAGCAAAATAATTTTTTCGAATCCGACGCTCATCATTCTCCCCAGCTGCAAGATCAGCAGGATGACGATCGTAGAAGCGAGTCCGGGCAGCGTGACGTAGACCATCTGCTTCCACCGTCCCGCGCCGTCGATTTTCGCCGCCTCGTACAGCTGGGGATCGATCGCGGTGATGGCCGCCAAATAAAGGATGGAGTTATAGCCGAAGCTTGCCCAGATGTCCGTGCCGATATAGATGGTGCGGAACCAGCCGGATTCGCTCAGAAAGTTGATTTTCTCCAAGCCGAGCTTCACCAGGGCTGCGTTGACGATGCCGCTGTTCGGAGACAGGAACGTCACCGTCATCCCGACAATGACGACGACGGAGATGAAATGCGGCATATAGCTGACCGACTGGACGAACCGCCTGAACGCCTGCCTCCTGACTTCGTTAACCAGTAAAGCGAAGGCGATCGGTATCGGGAAGCCCCAGATCAGATTGTACAGGTTGAGCAGCAGGACGTTTTTAATCAACCGGAACGCGTGAATGGAGCCGAAAAACTCCTCGAACCAGCGCAGCCCGACCCACGGGCTGTTCCAGATGCCTCTCGACGGCGAGAAGTCTTTGAACGCCATCAGCAGGCCGTACATCGGCATGTAATGAAAGATAAGAAAATAGAGCACGGCCGGAACCGTCATAAGCAGCAAATATTTGTCTCTTCGGTATAATTTCGCATGCCGTCTCCAGTATGACTCGCGCTGTATCGTCCCCGCTTTGGCCAGCGGGGATGGAAATCGGGTGTCGTCAATCATGGAACGCTTCTCTCCTCGGCACGGTCGGGCGCGAAAACGGCTGCCGGCCGCAGTGTACGATCGCCGACTCGCGGCAATCCGCGCCGCCATGCAATTTATGCTGGTTCGTCACTTGGCCTTGCCCGCCATAAGGCGGTCGTACTGGGCTTGTCGCACCGCAAGCACATCGTCGATGCCGATGTCCCGAATTCTCTTGGTGAAGCTGTCCCACTTATCGATCGGCTCTTGACCGAGAATGAACTTGGCGACCATCTCGTCCTTGTACGTCGTAATGTCCGTCAGTTTCCGGTTCAAGCGGCTGGATTCCTCATTCGTCGGGGCGGCGAATTCCACGACGGGCACGATATACGGCTCCACCAGCTTCGCCCGCTCGGCCAGCGTCTCATCCGTCAGCTTCAGCATCGACACATATTCCTTCTTCATTACAAGACTGTTCAGCTGCCAGGCGCCGATCGAGCGCACCGCCTCGACCGGACCGAGCCCGTCCGGGTTGTGCAGAACGAAGTCCGTAAACACGGGCTTCCCATCCTTCATCGTATACGTCTTTCCTTCAACGCCCAGCGTGGAGCGCTTGGAATTTTCCATGCTGTAGATAACGTAGTCAAGCCAGCGCAATGCGATATCGGGATATTTGGAGTCCTTGGTGATGGCTGCGTTGCCGTTGGCGAGCCACGTCGTCTCGATATGTCCTTTGTAATTGTTCGGCCCTGCGGGCGGCTTCGTCATAACCCACTGCGCATTGGCTTCGCCCGCTTCCTTGAGCTTGTTGATCCACAGCGGATTCGATTCCTGCCATCCCAGAACGGCGCCGGACAGGCTGCGAATAATTTTCGAAGTGGCCTGGTCCTTGTTGTTCACGGCGAATTCCATGTCGAGCAGGCCTTCTTTTACAAGCTTGTTCAGGAACACAACCATTTCCTTGGCCCGCGGGTCCAGCCATTCGTATTGAATTTTGCCGTTTTTGTCCGGGTAGAAACCGTCGCTCGTCCGCAGATGCAAACCCCAGGCGTTGCCCCAGTAGTAGAGCTGCGCCGTCCCGTCGTAGTTGGTCATCGGGATTTCGTCGGCTTTGCCGTTCCCGTTCGGATCTTTCTCCTTAAACGCTTTCAAAACGCTGTACCAATCGTCGACCGTCTCGGGCTCCTTAAGTCCCAGCTTGTCGAGCCAATCTTTGCGAAGGAGCCAGCCGTACGGACCTGCGGCCACCTCCTCGTCCCTGGCTCCGGCCAACCGGTACGTATTGCCGTCCGGCGTCTTAAGCAGCGCAGGCAGCAAAGGCTTCTCCTTGAATACCGCAGCGGCGTTCTCTCCGTACTTCTTCAGCAGATCGTCCAGCTGGAGCAGCAAGCCGTCTTCTCCGTATTTGCCCAAATCGAATCGGGTGAAGATGATATCCGGCAAATTCGTTCTTGCGGCGAGCCGGGTTTGGATCGCCGTCGTGAACTGGCTGTTCGGCACGACCTCCCATTTGATCTTCACCCCGGTCACCTTCTCGATCTCCTGCCATACAGGCAAGTTCTGGGTCAGGCTTGCCGCCGCGTACGGATTGTCGGGCATCGCCACCGTCAGCGTTACGGAGCCGTCCTTCACGATAGGCATCGGGTTGGAAGGCGAGCCTGCGGTTTTGGCATCCTCTGACGGGCGAGGAGACGGGACGGGCGTTGCATCCATCCCTTCGGTCCCGGCGTTCGAACAGCCGGTGGCCGCGATAGCGCATGTCATAATAAAGGCAAACGCTGCTGTTGCTGATCTTGTTTTGTTCATGGGAACCCCCTTTTCGTATTCGCCGGTTTTATGCACCGGCTGGCCTTAGTATAGTCGGCGGCGGCGATAGCGGTCTACGAACGATGCTTGCTCTATGCCATACAAAATTTGTTTTTTGCCCAACTGGCCTACGGGTTCCCCTTATATTGGCTCGGCGTAATGCCCATATATTTTTTGAACAGCCGGCGGAACGTAATGTCGTTGTCGAAGCCGACTTTTTGCGCGACCTGCACGATCGTCGTCTCGCCGGTCAGCAGCCGTTTCGAAGCCTCGATGCGGCGGCGATTCACATAGTCGACGAAGTTCGTGCCGGTCTGGCTTTTGAAGTAACGGCTCAAATACGAGGGAGAGATTCCGAACGTATCCGCGACCGAGGTAAGCGACAAATTTTGATCGGTATAATGCTGCTCCAAATACGTCCGGATTTCCCGAATCAAATGGTCGTTGCGGCTTTGCCGCTCCTCCGCGGCGAGCCGGGCGGCTTCCTCGTACAGCCTGCGAATCGTATCGAGCATAGTACCCGGCTCCTCCTGCTGCAGCAGCTCGTTCGGACTGACCGACGGCGTCCGGGCGATATTGAGCTCCTCCAGAGCGGCGAGGGCGCATGTAGCTACCCGATAGCACAAAAACCGGATTCCGCCGAGCGGCAGACGGCTTGCTTGCAGCTCGGTCCGAACGACCCGATGCGCCATCTCGACCGCGCTCGCCGCATTGCCGTTCCGGATCGCCAGCTTCAGCTCCTCTTCCTCGCCGATCGTTCCCTTCCATTCGTGGGTATCGGAGAATCGCTCCGCATACAATATAGCGCCGTCCTCCTGAATGAACCGGTACTCCAGCGCGCGAAGCGCCTCGGCGTAGGACAAGTGCAGCTCAACAAGGCTCCGGTACTGCCTCCCGGCGCCGATCGCCCGGTAGGCGACGGACGCCCCCCGCAGCCCTTCCCGCAATAGCCCAACCGCTTCTTCCTCGGCTTCGCCGCTGTCCGCATTAAGAATGAGCGCCTTGCTTCGCCCGTCAAGCTCGACCCAATACATCGCGACGAGCCGCTGATCCAGCTCGGGCTTTAGCTGCTCGAGCAGGGCTTCCGGGTTCAACTGCCCTTCGTCCAGCAGCATAACAAGGCAGCGGTAATATTCGTGCGGGAACGAGATATCCAGCAGCTCCATCGTGCGGGCCGTCTCCGCATAGTCCACGTGGTCCGATTCATGCTTGAGCAGCTTGCTTAAGCATGTGTTTCGGGCGAGCGGCTTGTACAGCAATATTTCGCTCTCGCTGCGGTCCGCGTCATTCAGCATGGCGTAGATCGCATTTTGCAAAATCGCATATTCGTTGCTGCCGTTCTCGGCCGGCCGCAGCCGGGCTCGCACCAGACTGAGCATCTGCTCGATCGGACGGTAGTCCCGCCGCGCCAGCAAGTGAGAGACGGTCACGCCGATGAGCAAATAAAACATCATAAGCGCTATCGCCATCAGCCGGACGCTCTTCAGCTTGGCGGTCAGCATATTGTCCGGCACGACCAGATGATACGTCCAACCGTTCGCCCCCTCCGCAGATTGGACATGCGCGTAACCGGTTCCGTCCTCAGTGCGCATTGATTGCACGGAGCCGCTCGTACCTTGGGCCAGCTGCCGCTCCAGCGCCGCCCGGATAGCGGCATTGCCGCCGTAGCCGGTAACGTAGCGCCCTTGCCGGTCGGTTACATAGACGCTGCCGTTCTGCTTGACCAGGGCCGATTTGCCGAGCAGCTGCTGAATCGTCTCCTCCTTAATGAAAAGCAGCAGCGTCGCCTGGAACACGGAATCTCCGGGAGGCAGCGCATGCAGGTAGGTAAGGAGGCGTTTCGACTGATTCAGGACGCTCGCCTCCTCCGGCAGCAGCATCGTCCGGTTGTTCAGCTGCGACAGCCTATCCGACCAGTCTCCCGCCGTCAGCCGCTTGTAGCGGATCAGGTCGGAGAAGAACCGCTCACGGCTGTCTTTGCCGACGGTCGAAATGATCGTATCCTTGCCGCTGAAATCGATTGCAATCTCATCGACGAACGGGTACGTCGCCTGGAAAATGCGAAGCTCCTGCAGAATGCCGAGCAGCACCCCGATGTCGAGCCGGTCATAGCTTAAGCTGCTGCCCTCCATGTTCATCAGCTTGACCGCCCAAGGCATATAAGACAGTTGAACCGCAAACGAGTCCAACGTCTGAAAGTTCCGGTCGACTTCCGTGCGAATATCTTCCGCGATGCCGCTGTAGGTCTTGTGCGTTTCCTTCTCGATCGCATTCGTCAGCCAATAATAGGTCGCCACACCGAATACGATCAGCGGCAAAGTAATGATTAGTATGTAGGAGTACAGCACCTTCGCGAATATGGAACCCGAACGGCCGCGGAAGATGAGCTTCTTCATGATGGACCCTCCCCGTTGTTTTGAATGGTTGCTTCATCGTCGATCTTTCGAACAACACTATTCGCTTTCCGGTTCGCAATTCCTGCCTTGCAAAAATGATATGGGTCCGATCAATTTTTGATCGTTGAACAAGCGCCGCCTTCGGGCATGATGGGAATATCCCGCCATGCGAGTGGCACAAAGGAGGCAGTAAGCGATGAGTATAGCAAGAAACATACGCGCGACGCTGGTCGTCGTATGGGCGGCCGCCATTATTTTTGCAACCGCTGTCATCTTCACATTTTCCCCCGCAACGGTATACGGTCAGATCGGCAATGGGCTGAAGGGCGAGTATTTCGACAACGCAGACTTTACCGATTTGAAAATAACCCGAACCGATGCGAACGTCAACTTTAACTGGGGAGCGGGAGCTCCCGACCCGTCCATGGGCGCGGATTCGTTCTCGGTCCGCTGGACCGGGCAAATTCGGCCTCAGTATTCGCAGAAGTATCAGTTTTACGCCGGCTTCGACGGCGGCGTCAGGCTGTGGGTCAACGGAGAACTGCTGCTGGATCAATGGTCTGACCAGACGGCGGCGGAATGGACTTCGTTCATTACATTAACGGCTGGCACCGACTACGACATCCGGCTCGATTACTATTCCAATACCGGGAACGCCTCCGTCAAGCTGTACTGGTCCAGCGCGAGCCAAGCGAAGCAGATCGTGCCGCAGAGCCGCCTGAGCGAGACGCCGCCGCTCATCAGCGCCGGGAAAACGGCAACGGCCCAAACCTTCGAAGCCGGTCACGGTCCGGAATACGGCAACGACGCCGATGCGACCAACTCCAGCTACTGGTCCGCGTATCCGTATCCGCAGTGGTGGCAGCTCGATCTCGGCGCGAGCTACGACATCAAGACGGTCCGCATCCGCAACTACGTTGACGGGACCCGCTATTACCGGTATACCGTTCAGACGAGCGCGGACGGGACGAGCTGGACGACCGTTGCGGCGAAAACGAACAACGATGCGGCGGCCGATGCCGGCGACACGTATGCGGTCAGCGGAACCGGCCGATACATAAGGGTCAACGTCACATATGACTCCGCCAATCGGGGCACGCACATCAGCGATGTTAAAGTTTACGGTTATAAAGCGTGCACGTTGGACCCGATCTTGCTCACAACCGGCAAAACGGCCGAGGTGGAAGCGCTGCCCTCCTCCCCCGGCGATCCGATCACCACTTACACCCAGACGGGCCACGAACCGCAATATGCGATCGACGGCGACGCCTCCAACAGCAGCTACGCCAGCATCTCGCCGTACCAGCATTATTGGCAGGTCGACCTGCAGGACAATTACAAGATCAAGCAGCTGAACATCCGCAACTACGCCGACGGAACCCGGTATTATCAATACCGTATTTATGTCAGCAAGGATCAGTTCAACTGGACGGAAGTTGCGGCGAAAACGGACGAAAAGGCGGCCGTCAACCAAGGGGACTCGTATGCCGTCGACGCCGTCGGGCGTTATATCCGTGTGATGGGAACGTATAATTCGGCTAACGCGGTGTTTCACATTTCCGATTTCAAAGCGTACGGCTACAGGGAAAATGTGCCCGTTCCCGAGCCCGTCGCAAACCGCAGCGCATTCAGCATCATCCAATCGTCCGATAACGATGCGGCAAGCGGGATTACATTCATTCCCAGCCCGGATTCGACCCATGAATACGGAATCGGCAGCGACTCGGACGCTTCCAGCGCCACCGTCGCCGGTCGTTATCTGCGCTTCGACAATGTGGATTTCGGCTCCACAGGGGCGAATCAATTTATTGCCCGCGTATATACGCCGAACGCCGATGCGGGGCAGCCGCAAGAGACGGTCCGGCTTGAGGTGCGGCTCGATTCGCCGACGGGGACGCTGGCCGGCACGCTTCCCGCCTTCAAGCAGTGGACGAGAAACAGCACCCTGGCCTGCGACATGGCCAACGTGACAGGCGTGCACAACGTCTACTTGGTCATCGGCAACAATTCGGCCAAAGGGCTCGGGATCAACTGGTTCCAATTTGCGCGTAAGACAGCGCTGCCGTCTCCCGCGCCCAGACCTGCCCCGCTCCCGGCTCCGGTCGCTTACAACGTCTATTTCGGCAATTTGCACAGCCATACCGCGTTCTCCGACGGCAAGAGCGTCCCGGATACGGCGTTCAATTACGCCAGAAACACGGCGCATCTCGATTTTCTCGCCGTAACCGACCATTCCAATTTATACGATCACGACCTCGCTTGGGATCAAAGCTTGGAATGGCGGGATTTGAAAGCATCCGCCGACCGCAATACGGTGAACGGCAGCTTCGTCGCCATCGCCGGCAGCGAAACGACCTGGTACCCGCCGGGCGGGTTCGGCCATATGAATACGTTCGCGATGGAGCATTTTAACACGTATGAAACGGAATATAACGATGCGAACCGCTTCTATGCCGCAGCGAAGCAGTATCCGGCGTCGATCGTGCAGTGGAACCATCCGTGGGACGCCGACTTTAACGGCTTTACGCCCTACGATGCGGATGTCGACAACGTCATGGACTTAATAGAAACGGCGCAATCCGGGCATCCGAGCATCGACAATTTGAGTCATTACACGACGGCGCTTGATTTGGGCTGGCATGTAGCGCCGAGCGGCAATCAGGATAATCACGCGGCGAACTGGGGGACGCTCGATACGCGCAGAACGGCGATACTGGCGGAGAAGCTGACGAGGGAAGACATCTATGACGCGATTCGCAGCCACCGGGTGTACGCGACGACGGATGCGAACATGAAGGTTATGTTCAAAATCAACAATCAAATGATGGGGTCGACGCTGTCCAATCCGTCCGCTTTGAATTTTACGATCGGTGCGGCAGATCCCGACGCAGGCGACACGATCAAAAAAATCGAGGTATATACGGAGGGCGGGCAGCTGGCCGGTTCCGCCAATTTCAACTCCAACAATGTGAGCTGGACCAGCTTTTCCGTGACGAACAATACCAAGAAATATTACTTTATCAAGGTAACTCAAGCCGACGGCCAAGCCGCGGTCACAGCTCCGATCTGGACCGGTTTGTAGAAGCTGGCTAGTGCTGCCGGGAAACGCGCGCGTATTTTAAATTAGACGGAAACAAGCCTTCCCCTCAACCGAGCTTTTGCCGATTATAACTGGCTACTCCAAGGAATCCTTGGAAGTAGCCTTTTTCAACCGGTTTGACGATTTCGATATTGACAAGAAATTTATTCCATGTTAATGTTTGTATGTACAAACAACAACTTGAGAGGGTGATTACAAATGATAGCTGATTTATTAAATGGATGCCTTTACTTTACGGCGAATCAACTCGCTCGTGAAGCTGGAAAAATAGCCGATGAAGAATTTATGTCCCTTGGTCTGTCCCCTACTTACGCCTTTTTGATGCTGGCAGTGAAAGAGGAACCCGGGATAACCTTGACTGATTTATGTAAAATTTTGAACATCGCACCTTCTACCGGTACTCGCTTAATCGATAAACTGATTCATAAACGGCTAGTAGAACGAAGAACGGAAGGAAAACTTGCAAAAATCTTTCTCACCGAAAAAGGCGCAAACTTACATGGCGACATCAAGCTTTGCTGGGATCGGCTGTATGAACGGTACTCCTTGATTTTCGGGAAAGAAGCAGGCGACGAGCTCACCAAGCAAGCGCTGCTTGCAAGTGAACGTATTAAAAATCACTAATTTTTTTAATATTATATTTGTATGTACAAACAAATAACAATAATAGATAGGCGGATGATTAAAATGAACAAAAAAATGATAACCCATATTCCTCTCATCGCTTTAGCGCTCAGCACCTTTGCCATTTGTATGGCAGAATTCGTGATCATGGGGCTGATACCGAACATATCGAACGACTTGCATATTTCCCTCCCCTCGGCCGGATATTTAATTTCAGGCTATGCATTGGGGGTTGCCGTCGGTTCTCCTATTATGGGGATTCTCATTAAACGGATGTCTACGAGAAACCAGTTATTTTTGCTAATGGGAATCTTTGTTGTCGGGAACGCGATTTCCTTGATCGCTTCAGATTACAGCTTTTTACTGCTCGGGCGCATTGTCGCTTCCTTTACGCACGGTTCATTCATCGGGCTCGCTACTGTCGCCGCAACCAAAATCGTCTCTGCCGAAAAACAGGCGGCCGCCATCTCGATCATTTTCGGAGGGTCTACGATTGCCAATGTGCTAGGGGTTCCGTTCGGCACCTTCATCGGTCAACAATTTGGATGGCGTGCCACCTTTGCCGTGCTCACTTGCTTGGGAATTATCGCGGTGCTCGCGCTTCTGCTCTTTATTCCCAAGATAGAGCTGGGAGAACGACCTAAATTAAGTACGGAATTAGGGGCCTTGGTTCGACCCCGTATTATTCTCTCGTTGGTGATGGCTATTTTCAGCTTTGGCGGGATCTTTGCTACCTTCACTTTTATCGCACCCATGCTGGAGCAGTCTATTCACGTTTCTCCGAATCAAATCACTTGGATTTTTCTAATCTTCGGTATCGGCCTTACGGTAGGCAATATGTTAACAAGCCGATTGGCAAAATGGAAATCGGGAAATGTGCTGCTGGGAAATGCTATCTTTCTTGCAATTGTGCTAGGTACGATGTACTGGTCCGCCGAAAATATCGTCACGGCCTTCCTCAATGTATTCTTACTAGGGGCTGCGATGATGGGAATGATCAGCTTCTTGCAGCTCAGCATTATCAATAAAGCAAAAGATGCCCCCAATCTCGTTTCCATCGTCAACGTCTCCGTGTTGAATTTAAGCAATGCGGCAGGAGCGTTCGCCGGAGGATGGGTCATTGAAAGCTCGCTTGGAATGAGAGCTCTTCCCGCCGTCTCTTTACTTATTACAGTCATTGGCATCGCCCTTATCTTATATATTAACTATCGGGATCATAAAGGTGCGGAACGTATTTCCATCCGACAATATGCGAAGTAACACAGACAAGGCCCTCTTGAGAAGAGAGGCCTTGTTCTTTGTATATCCAAATTACTTCAAATATCTTCCCGTGATCGACTGCTCCGCATGGATGATCTGCGCAGGTGTGCCTTCGAACACCACCTGACCGCCCTTGCTGCCTCCGTCCGGTCCCATATCGATGATCCAATCCGCTTGGCTGATCACATCGAGGTTATGCTCGATGACGATCACCGTATTGCCGGCATCCACAAGGCGGTTCATGATTTCCAGAAGATGGCCGATATCGGACATATGCAGGCCGGTCGTCGGCTCGTCCATCACGTAGATGCTGCCGTTTTTATGCAGCTCGCTGGCCAGCTTGATGCGCTGGCATTCCCCGCCCGAAAGCGTGCTGAGCGGCTGGCCGAGCGTAATATAGTTCAGCCCCACATCGCTCATAGCCTGGAGCTTGCGCACAACCTCTTTGATTTGGAAAAAATCCAATGCCTGCTCTACCGTCATCTCCAGCACTTCCGCAATGGATTTGCCGTTCAGCTTGTACGCCAGCACCTCTTCCTTAAATCGTCTGCCTCCGCATACTTCGCACGGCAGCTTCACGCTGTCGAGGAAGGCAAGGTCTGTATATACGACGCCGAGCCCTTGGCAGTTCTCGCATGCCCCCTTGGAATTGAAGCTGAACAAGCCTTGGTTCACCTTGTTCGCGGAAGCAAACGCCTTGCGCACGTCATCCATAATGCCCGTGTAGGTCGCGGGATTCGAGCGTGTCGACACGCCCACCGCCGATTGGTCGATGACGATCGCATCCGGATGCCGGCCGAGGAACACTTCGTTAATCAGCGTGCTTTTGCCTGAGCCGGCGACCCCCGTTACTACCGTCAGCACTCCGGTTGGAATATCTACACTTACGTTCTGCAAATTGTGCAGATTCGCATCCTTGACGGACAGCTTGCCGGACGGCTGCCTGCAATCGCGTTTCAGCCTGATCGGCCGCTTCATATGGGTGCCTGTCAGCGTATCCGCCGCAAGCAAGCCTTGGAAGCTTCCTTCGTATACGATACTGCCGCCGCGGCTGCCGGCGTAAGGCCCGACGTCGACGATATGATCCGCCACCTTGATCACATCGGGATCATGCTCGACAACAATGACGGTATTGCCCTTGTCGCGCAGCTTTTGAAGCAGTTCGTTTAACCGGTGCACATCGCGGGGATGCAGGCCGACGCTGGGCTCATCGAAAATGTAAGTCACGTCCACCAGGCTGCCGCTTAAGTGCTTCACCATCTTGACGCGCTGCGACTCGCCGCCGGACAACGTATCCGTCTCGCGGTCCAGCGTCAAGTAATCCAGTCCGATATCCGCCAGATGCTGCAGCCGTTCGGTCAGCGACCTCACGATCGGCGCAGCGACCGCGTCGTCAATCTCCCGGATGACGCGGATGAGCCGCCCGACCTCCATCGAGGACATGTCCGCAATGTTCAGTCCGTTGATCCTGCAGCCGAGCACGGCTTGGTTGAGTCTTGCGCCGCGGCAGCTTGGACAAACCCCCTCGGAGATGTACGGCGCAACAGATTGCTGCGTACGTTCGGACATCGTCTTCAAATCCCGCTTGATGTACTTATTGGTAAACTTCTCGATGCAGCCTTCCACCGTAATGTTCACAGTCTTGCCGCCAAACTGAGTACCCACTTTCTTCGCCTTGCCGTGCAGCAGCTGCTCCAGCTCCTCCTCCGGATAATCGCTCAGCTTCTTATCGGGATCGAAGGGCCCGGCCTGCACGAGCATCGCCCAATCCAACCCGTCTACCGCATAGCCGGGCAGCATAATGGCCCCTTCGCGCAGCGACTTGGACTTATCCAGCGCCTTGCTCATGTCGACGCGCAGGCTGCGGCCGATCCCGCTGCACTCGGGACACATGCCCTGGGGATCGTTAAACGAGAACATATGCGCTTGTCCGACATAGGGCCGGCCGACTCGGGAAAAGAGCAGACGGAGAATGGGAGAAATATCGGTAATCGTGCCCATCGTGGAATGGGACCCGCCGCCCAGCCGCTTCTGATCCACAATGACGGCCATGCTCAGGTTCTCGATCGCGTCCGCATCCGGCTGCGGATAGCGCGGCAGAAAATTGCGCACGAACATGCTGAAGTTCTCGTTCAGCAATCGCGTCGATTCTGCGGCAATCGTATCGAAGACGATCGATGACTTGCCGGACCCGGATACGCCGGTGAAGATCGTAATCTTCCGTTTGGGAATGCGCAACGATACGTTCTTGAGATTGTTTTCTCTCGCACCTGAGATGACGATATATTCCTGATTTGCTTCGCTCATGTTTAACATCCTCCGATCATGTCAATTTAGGCTTATTCACTCATTGTACCATGCATCGTGATGGAATGCCGGACAGCGCGAGCTCCGACAAGGTATGATTCTAATTACACGACAAAAGCTTGTCAGAGTGGTCCAAATGAGCATAAACCGGCCGCATGTAGGCTGCAGCCGGTGTATGCTCATTCGGGTACGGCATTTCGGGTATTTCGTACCGAGTGCGATTACTGTACCAACAACTTTTCAAGCTCGCCGCACCATTTCGTCCAGCCGTACTTGGCGCCTTCGACACCTTGCGGGTTTGAGAATCCGGTTTGATCGAGATGAAGGTTTACCTTTCCGTCTCCTAAATCCTGCAGCGTCCAGGTGACCGTATGCTTCTCTCCTCCGCTGGCCCAAGTATAGGAAAGTCGGTTAGGTTCGTCCACAATAAGCACTTCGCCGTCAATAATCCCATCCCACCATTCGGACGGCTGAGTGCGAAATTGAAAACGGTGCCCTACGACAGGCTTAAAATCGTTATCCATCGCCTGGCCGCTGTGAATATTAACCACCCACTTGGCGAGCTTGCTGGAATCGGTTAAGGCGGACCAAAGCTTCTGAATCGATGTCGTAAATTGAAAATCCAAGGCTAATGATAAACTCATATTTCTTCCTCCTCTAATAATTGGTTCAAACGCAGCATATTCGCGCTCCAGAATTTTCCGTAGAAAGCTACCCAATCTTGTATTTCTTTAAGCGGGGCGGCGTTCAGCCGAAATCGCGTTTCTCTGCCGACTTTTCGTTCCAGCACCAGTCCCGCCTCTTTGAGAACGTTCAAATGCTTGGATACCGCTGTACGGCCCATTGAAAATTGCGCCGTTAGCTCATGAAGCGGCTTCTCCTCTGTTTCTGCTAACAAACGAATCAGCCGGCGCCTAGTCGGGTCTGCAATAGCGTCAAATACATCCCGTAACTGGTTATTCTTGCTCACAACACCCTCTCCTACATAGTATTGCCAAAGGGCAGCCTTTCATATCGCCTTCGCCTTGCACGAGGCGATGCTTTGATATGCGACACCGTTTGGTGTCTGTTTGAATTATAGGACACCATTTAGTGTCGTGTCAACTGTATTTTAAAATTTCACAGGCAATCCGGTGGCAAACCGGGAAATCCAATGAAGAAAGACGCTGCCGTCCCCACTGAACGTGGTTTGGGAAGCGTCTTTAAAAGTCATGCCACCCGGCTCTCCGGCGGCTTAGAAGTCGTGCGGCGGATTTCGCCACGAATATTTTGGCTCGTAGCCCAGCTTTTCGCGCAGTTTCCTGCCGGTGATCACGCCGTCCGTCCCTTCCAAATGGCCGGCGAGCTCCTTCAAATCCGGCCAATGCCGTTCGACGACCGTTTTCGTATCCTCCCAATGTCTGCTATCCGTGTGGAGATAAAAGGCCTCAAACAGCTCCAGGTTGGTCGCCTCCAGCGCCAGGGCAAACGCTTGCGCCGCATCGCGCGGGTCGATATATTGATGCGTCGTGCCGATCGGGCCGCCCGTATGATTCGGACGCGCCTCGGGCGTTATATTGTATTTATACGTATCTCTTTGGAACGGATAATCCACCCCGTTGAGACGAAACGCTACGGTGCGGATGCCGTACGCCAATCCGAATGCCTTCAAGGTCTCCTCATTGATCAGCTTGGAAAGGCTGTAGGAATCCTCCGGCTGCAGCGGATGTTCTTCGTCAATCGGCAAGTAATGAACCCGGAACGGCCTGTCGCTGATGCGAAAGCCAAGGCCCAGCACATAGTAGGAGGAAGCGGCAACGACGGTCTTGACATGGAATCGGCGCGCCGCATCCATCAAATAATAGGTTCCCATCGTATTGACCCGCATCGTCTCGTCTTCCGGCATCCGCTGAATTCTGCTGCGCCCGGGCTGCAACGAAGTATCGTGCGTAATGGCGCCGAGATGAACGATGGCGTCCGCTCCGGACAGGTGAAGCGCGCGCATATTATCCTCAAGCGAGGTTAAGTTGCCTTTGACGAACGGAACCCCCTTCGGAAACGAGTCCGGATCGGGCGTAACCATATCGAAGGCGGTCACTCGATAGTTGCGCTCCAACAAATAATCGATCGTATACCGGGCCAACCGCCCGGCTCCTCCGGTTATCAATACGTTCTTATTGGTCGACATCGTCCCTAGCCTTCTTTCCCTTGATTTGACTGATGCATTCCCTTATACCGTGCGGAAGTTGCGATATCCCAGCTGCTCTAAATAACGCTTGCTTGCTTGAATCGCTTCCAGCGGCGGCATCATCGGACGGCCCTTCCGGGTCGGGCTCCACTGATTGCCGTCGAGCTCAACCAGCGCATAGTGGCTGTAATCGCGCTCCTCCAAATAGTCAAGTATGCCTTGAATATTGACCGTCCCCATACCGAGCGGCGTGTAGCCGAGAAATCCGGTTTTGTCGATTTCGCGCCCCTCCGCATCCCTCTCGACCGGGCCGCCGATATAGTCTTTGATATGCACCATGCGAATCAGCTCGTAATATTCCTTGACCAGCTCGAACGGGTCGGAGCCGCCCTTGGCGATTTGGCCGAGGTCCGGCGCGAAGGTAACCGCATCCGCATCCACCCCGTCCATCACCCTGCGTATTTCTTCCTCCGTTTCAACGGGCGTTCCGGTATGCGGATGAAAGCAGCAGAGCAGCCCTTGATCGCAAATCCGCCTGGCGAGCTCGTTTAACGTTGTCGTAATATGGGAATCATACTCCGTAATGTCGAAGCCGCTGCGCTGTATCATCATACCGCCGATGACGACAACCGGCCCGTTAAATTGCTTATACAGCCGTACCCAATCCATCACCTGCCGGATGCCTTCCTCGCGTTTGCCCGGATCGACGAGATCCAGATGACAATATAACGAGGTTAATTGCAGCCCGCTTCGCTGAAACCGTTCCGGCAAATCCCGGCCGCTCTTCTCCCAATCATCCAGAACCCAGCCGAACGTTTCCGTTCCCCAATAACCGCAAGAACCGATGGCTTCAATAGCTTGATCCACTTCATGGTTATCCCAAGTAATCGCTGTATGTCCGATTCGAATCCGCCGCTTCGTCATGGGCGCTCCTCCGATCCGTTCGCTTTTTCGTCCAGCAATGCTTGCAAATAGCGGATGCCTTGCGCAAAATATTCATATTCCTGCTCCCACTGGTCCCGGTTCGGGTCCCAAGCCATCCATCCCGGCTCTATCAGCAGATGCAAGCCGTCGGCGCGCGGACTATGCCTTGCGAGAAGATCGATCGCCCGCGACAAGTCGACATGACCTTCCCCCAGGCCGCATCCTTGCGCCGTCATCGGAATGTATCCCCGGACCGGCATATCGACAACAGCCATATCCTTCATATGGGTCGTGAACGCATAGGGGGCCAGCGCTTCGATATCGTCCTGCGGATCGCAAAACACCGTAAATCCGTTAGCCGTATCCAGAGCGGCGCCGACATTCGCCAAATCCGTTTGGTCCAACAAATAACCCATTTCCCGTCCGGTAAAATCGCAATGATTTTCCACGGCCAGCCCCACTCCCGCATCCGCAGCGATATGGCCCGCTTCGCGCAAAGCAGGAACCAGAGAATCCAGATGCTCGCGAACATTCATGCTTCGATTGAAGCGGCTCGTACTGACATTCAACCGTCCGTAGCCGGTCCGCACAACCGGCACACCCAGAAGCCGTGCCTGCCCGACGGCTTTCAAGAAACGCTGCCTGGCCTCGGCATCCGCATAAGGGCCGCTTACCCCGAAAGCGCCGGGGGCGGTCAGCTCCAGCTCTACGCCAAGCGAATCGGCCAGCGCCTTGATGGCGAGCAGCTTGCCTTCGTCGTCCGGCAGCACGCCGAATCCGATCTGGTGCGCCGTGCAGCCTAGAGCGGCCAGCCGGCGAATTTGCCACTCCGTGATGTCTTCCTTGGGCATATCCGGCGGCGCTGGATAAAAGCTGCCTTGTACCCCGATTTTCATGGAGCGCAGCTTGGCGCTCACATCCCGGTCTATTTGCAGCAGATCGTTCATTCCTTTCGCCCTCCTTCCGGTTGATAGGTTATTTACCTTTCCAATTTTTGTCGTATTCGCTTTGCTGAATGCTGATAAATTCATCGTTTCCGATTTTTTTCAGCTCGCCCAAATACGTATCCCAATCTTTATCGATGCTCCGGTTGCCGACGATAAAATCCGCCGTAGCCGCTTCATAATACTTTTTCAAGTCCTGCCGGAGCTGATTGTATTTCTGTGCGGTGTCCGGGCTAAAGAAGAACTTCGGCACGGAAACTTTTTCCGCGTATTTATCGTACAGTTTGGCTGATTCGAACAACGAGGTCTCCAGGTCGAACTGGCCCGCCTCCAGCTTCGCCCGCGCATCGGAGCCCCAGCGCTGCCATACGCTGTTTGCGCCGTGCCAATGCGCTTTCTGCGGGTCCTGCCAAATGTCGTGGCCGATGATCGCGAATTGCGCGTCGCCGCCGTTGGCCGCAATCGTCCCGGCCTTCGGCTTCTCCCAGTTCACGCCCGGTGTACCGTAACGTCCTCTGGCGCTCGCATCCGGCGTGAATTGAAAATCGATCCACTTGATCGCAGCGACCTTGTCTTTAACCGATGCGGGGATCATGAACTTGTAGCTGGCAATAATGCCGTAGTCGTTGCGGTAAGCGTTCTGGAAGCCGTTCGGCCCTTTAAGCGGCGGAACGATCTCATACTTCAATCTCGTGGAATCGTTGGCTGCGAATACATGCTGCCCGCCGCCGGCGACTGCGGCAACGGTCAGGCCGCCGTTCAGCTCGACCGTTTGCTTCATTTGATTTTCGTCGTTCGTGAATGCCGAAGGATCGATTAAGCCTTCGCCGTACAGCTTGTTCAGATAGCGCAGCCCCTCTCGCCATTCCGGCGTTGCATAAGCGGCCGCAACCTTGTCGTTTTTAACGTAGAGGCCGTCCCCGTCAAAATAAGTAAACGCATGCAAAACGAATTGATGAACGTTGGCGTACCAGCTTTTCGGCGATCCGGTGATGCCGATCTCATCGGCTTTTCCGTTGCCGTTCGGGTCCTTTTCTTTGACCGCCCTCAAGTACTGCGCCAGTTCGTCCGTCGTTTCGGGCATTTTCATATTCAGTTTTTTGAGAAAATCGGAGTTGATCCAGAAGCGCATCGCCCGGTCGCAGTTATAGCAAACCCCCAGCTCCCGAAGTCCGTAAATATGTCCGTCCGGCGCGGTAACCGACTTTTTTAAATCCGGATACTGCTCGAACTGCTGCTTGATGTTGGGCGCGTACTTCTCGATCAACTCTTCGAGCGGAATGAGCGCGCCTTGGGAGCCGTAGGTCGCCAGGAAGGAGTTGTCGGCGCCGAAATCGCCCATAACCACATCGCCCAAATTACCGCCGGAGGATAGCTCGAGGTTCAGCTTCTGCATCTTGTCGGCGTCGGGAAACAGATTCCATTTGACCTGAATATTCGTTTGATCCTGCTCCCAAGTCGTCAATTCGTTTTCACCGTATTCGTACGATAAAGTATTCGGCCAACGCGGTGTCGTGACCGTCAAGGGGGTTAGTTTCTTGGAGCCGTCCTTAGGTTGATCCGTCTTGTTGCTGCTGTCATTGCCGGTTTGCGAGGAGGAAGCCGACTCCGGGTTCGAGCAGGCGCTGACAACCATCGTTACTGCAAGAAGCGACGTTAGAAAGCCGATGAGCCCTTTTCTCACATACATTCTCCCTTCCATTGGATCTTATATAAATCAACCGGAACCCCGAATAAAGGGCTGCGGTTGGCTATATCCAGCGTGCTGCGGTCAACCTTTAATAGATCCGATCATCACACCTTTAACGAAATGCTTTTGTACGAACGGATAGACCAGCCAGACTGGCAGGCTGGCAACGACAACGATGGCATATTTGACCAGATCGGCTAGCCCCTGCTTGCGCATCATCGATTCGGGATCGGTGATCGTACTCGGATCAATGTTGTTCTGGACGAGAATATCGCGCAGAACGATTTGCAGCGGATAGAGCGTGTCGCTCTTCAAATAAATAAACGCGTTGAAATACGAATTCCAATGATAGACGCCGTAGAACAGCACCAGCACGGCCGTAATGGCTTTGGACAACGGCATGACGATATGCCAAATGAACTTCACATGCGAGCACCCGTCTATCGCAGCCGCTTCATACAGCTCCTGGCTTATGGTCGTCTGGTAGAACGTCCGGGCGATAATCACATTGAATACGCTCAGACCGGCCGGCAGCAGCATCGCCCATCTCGTGTCAATCATATGGAGGTTTTTCATCAGCAAATAGTTCGGAATCAGCCCGCCGTTAAACAGCATGGTGAACGCAAACAGATACATGATGATATTCCGCCCGACCATCGTCTTTCTCGATAAAGGATAGGCGGCCATAATCGTTAACGTAATGTTGATCAATGTGCCGGTCACCGTGTAAAATAACGTATTCGTATAGCCGATCACAATGCGCGGGTCGCGGAACACCGCTGCATAGCCTTCCAGGGAGAAATCGACCGGCCACAGAAACACTTTTCCGGTGACAACCGCTTCTCTCCCGCTGAAGGAAGCGCTGAATATATAAATCAAAGGGTATAATACGATCAAGAGAGCAAGCAGCAGAAGCAAATCGTTGCAGAAGTAAAACATTTTATCCGACCGGGTCAACGCCAATTTCGATTCCTTCATCGCTTCGCCTCCTCACCATAAGCTGGTTTCTCCGACTTTCTTGGCAATCTGGTTCACCGTCATAATTAGGAATAAGTTAATAAAGGAGTTAAAAAATCCGATCGCCGTCGCGTACGAATAGTTCGGAGCCGACGAAGCAAGGCTGACGGAGTACACATAGGTCGAGATAACCTCGGATGAAGCGATGTTCAGCGGATTTTGCATCAAATAAATTTTCTCGAAACCGATCCCCATAATATGTCCCATGTTCAAAATCAGCAGCGTAGTGATGGTCGGCGCGATACCGGGCAAATCCACATTCCAGATGCGCTGTATCCGGCTTGCCCCGTCGATGGTCGCCGCCTCGTGAATTTCCTGACTGATCCCGGACAGGGCGGCCAAATAAATAATCGTTCCCCAGCCTGCGTGCTGCCATATGCCGGACCATACGTAGATCGACTTGAACATGGAGGGGTCCCCCATGAAGTTCATCGGCTCGATCCCCAATTGCCCAAGAGCGAGATTGACAATGCCGATTCGCGGATTCAGAAATTGCAGGATAATTCCGACCATCACGACCGTAGATATAAAATAAGGCATGTACGTAATGAATTGGACGGCTTGCTTGAATTGGGTCCGCAGGGTGGCATTCAAGGCGAGCGCCAAAATAATCGGAATCGGAAACCCGGCAACCAGCTCATAGACGCTGATCAAAACCGTGTTTCTGACGACGCTGATAAACTGGTACGATTCGAAAAACTTGGCGAAATGCTTAAAGCCTACCCACGGACTGCCCCATATTCCCTGAAATACATGAAAATCCTTAAACGCCAGCTGCAAACCGTACATAGGGCCGTATTGAAAAATAAGAAGCCAGGCGAACGGAAGCAAAATAATGACATAAAGCTGGTAATCGATTTTGATTTGTCTCCAGAGTCTCTTGCGGCGAGTTGCAGTCAGCTGGGCGGAATAATTCATTTTTACCGAATCTGCATCAAAACCCATAGGAATCCTCCTTATCGTAGCGCTTACATATGGATCGGCGGAAACCTCACATCAGTTGCCCCGATGAAGATTTGTAAACGTTTCTAAATTCGCGAACGCTTCCTCCGGCGGCTTCCCGGCCAAAATCGCTTGAACGGTTTGATTGTACTCATCGCCGATGACCGTGCCGAGTCCCACATCATAGAAGATAAACAGCCGTTTCATACCCGTCAGCTGCTCTTGCAGCGCCTGCGTGAGCTGAGGGGTAAGGCCGGGATCAAGCTCCAGCTTGATGACCGGAATATCTCCGCCTTTCTCGGCGATCTTCCGCTGATACTTCTCGCCGGTGAACATCTTCAAAAGCTCGATCGCCGCCGCTTGATCCTTCGCCTCGGCATTGACCGCAAAATTAACGGAGGTTTGCCCGAGCCAGGTGTCCATGTCTCCCTTGCCGTTCGGAAAAGCGGGGAACGGGATGACGCCGACCGAGTCCTTGATCTTGGAATCATCGGCAATCATCTGATTGATCGCCCAGCTGCCCGTCACCAGCATCGCCGCTTGTCCCTGTTTGAACATTAAGTTAACGGCATCGTTGTCGAGCTCGAGGAACGATTGCGGAAAAGCGCCGTTATCCCGCAATTGCTGCATCACATGGCCCGTTTCAATGAAAGACGGGTGCAGCCAGCTTCCTCTGCCTTCCATGATCGCATCGTACGGTTCATTGCCCCCGATGCGATTGGCCACCATCTCGCTGAACTGCGCGGCCGTCCACGGCGTTTTCGCGCCGAAGGCCAAAGGAGTCACCCCGTTCGCTGCCAATACCCGGACGACCGACAGCAATTGCTCGTACGTCCGCGGGGGGACAAGACTGTGCTGCTCGAAAATGTGCTTGTTGTAAAATAAGGCTACGACCGCAAAAGAGCTGGGAACCGCGTAAATCTTATCCCGATAGGACAATAGATCGAGCACGCCGGGATTAAAGCTCTCCTTCCATTTCGGATCGACAGCAAATGCATCGTCCAGAGAAAGAAGTCTATCCGCAGCGGCATATTTCCCCAATACGCCGGCGGCATGGCTCATAAAAAGATCCGGTCCGTGGTTCGCCGCAATTCCCGCATTGAGCTTCGCGTAGTATGGGGTGCCGGGAATGTGGCGAACGGACATGGACGCATGCACATCCTCTCGGGCATTGAACTCGGCTACGACTTCGCTGTAGATGTCGGTGATCGGGTTGCGCTCCCGCATCCAGTCATACATAACCATTCTTACCTTTTCTTTCTCCGCATGCCCGACGGACGGCATCCTGCCCGTTTGGAACTGCGTGTTCGCGCAAGCGGTTACTGCGGTAAAGAAGACGAGCATCAAGAGCAACGCTATCGATTTGACCATTCCCAATCCCACCCCGGTCCTCCTAAAATTAGGATAATCGTAAATTGCACATGACACCATGCGGTATTTCTGACATTTAGGTTGAAGATTCTGACTGTCTTTCCCCGGGACCTCCGTTGCCCGGAAGGGTCAGCTGCACGAAAGTCCCGCTGCCGGGGATGCTTTGAATAGAGAGCCCGTACGCCTTTCCATAGTGGAGTTGGATACGCTGATGAACGTTGAGCAGCCCGATACCCGTTTGCGGGTTTTCCGCCTTCCCGGATAGCGCCGTCTGAATGTCCGCTAGTTTGGACGGCTCTATTCCCTGGCCTTCGTCGGTTACGCTCAGCACCAGTTGATCGCCCCGGAAGCAGCTGCGGATCGCTATTGTCCCTTGGCCCATCTTCAATTCCAGGCCGTGTACGATCGCATTTTCAACCAACGGCTGCAGAATAAAGCGCGGAACAACCACTCGAAGCGTATCCGGATGCATCTCGATAACCATATGAAATTTGTCGGCATAGCGATAGTTTTGGATATATACATACTTATTAACATTCGTGATTTCCCGGTCGAGCGTCACCAGCTCCTTCCCTTTGATGGCTTCGCGCATGAGATCCCCTAACGCCTTGGACAGCCTGCCGACATCGGGAGCCCCTTGAATGCGCGCCAACCAATTAATCGTTTCCAGTGTATTAAACAGAAAATGCGGGTTAATTTGAAACATAAGGTATTTTAACTGGGAGCGCTGCTTTAACAGTTCTTCCTGATATACCTGATTGATCAGATAGCTGATCCTTTCGATCATACGGTTAAAATTGCGGCTTAAAACGCCAATTTCGTTGCGCGAATGGTAATGGAAGCTGACATCGAGGCGGTCGCGTTCGACATGCTTCATCATCTCCGACAGCTGCCGAATCGGCCTGGAGATGCCGTTCGACATGCAGTAGGCAAGAAGGATCGCCAGCACGAATACGGACAAGAAAATAAGCAGCATCCAATTTTTCAAAATGAGCGACTGGATCAAATAGTTTTCTGCAGGAATGACACTAATTATCTTCCATCCCATGTTACCTATTTGCTGGTAAGTAATGATTTGCCTGCGTCCGTCCACTTGTTCCGCAAAGTTGCCCTGCTTCCCTCCGCCGAGAATACGATCAATGTACGACGCGTCCGGTCGGCTGTTAATCAAGGATTCGTTTTCATGTGAGATAATTTGACCGTTCTGATCGATAATATATAGATCTCCTTGCTCAATCAGTTTAATCTGATTGTAATACTTGGATATTGCTGTTTTCTTGTAATCCAATATAAAATAACCGATCTTCTTTAAATTATCGACATCATAAATCGAGCTGCCCCCTGCGATAAATAGAGGATCGCTCTCCAGATTGATCCAGATCAGATCGCCCTTATTGCTTATAATCTGATCCCAGTCGTCCCTATTCAAGCTTGTCTTAAACGGCCGGTCTCCCGTTTGAAATACTTGTCCGTTCAACGAAATGAGATGAACGTTCTCCACATCATCGCGGTCGATAATAGCCGCGTACAATATTTGACTTACCGCGTTAGACAGCGATAAGTAATCGACCATGGACAGTTGTCCCGTATTGGCCTGCATCAGAGCGCGGCGCACTTCGGGATTAGTAAAGATGGCGTAATACAGTCGGTCGATCTCACGCAAATTCAGTTCAATATTTTTGCTGACTTCGCTCAGAAGATCGATCGTATAGTCATTGGTCTTTTCTTGAATGAGCAAGTTGGATTTTTGGTAAGTGAGTGTGCCGATAATGGCGAGAGGAATGAAATTTAACAACAGGAAGGCGATAAAGAGCTTATTGCGAATACTTAGGTCGGCGCTGATTCTCTTCAGCTTCGACAGCCATGCGGCTTCGCGCATCAAGATTCCTCCGTTTCGTCCTGCCCGGAATGAAGACGCTTGCGAAATTCATGCGGCGTGACTCCGTAATGCTTTTTGAACAGCTGGCCGAAATAACGCGAATCCCGGATTCCGACGCGCTCCGCAATTTCATAGATTTTAATCGAGGCATCCGCCAACAAATGAACCGCTTGCTGCATCCGGATACGCACCAGGACGTTCACGAAGTTATCGCCGGTTTCCTTTTTGAACAAGCGGGTCAAATAATCGGGATGAAAATGATAGCGCTGCGAAAATAGCTGGAGCGTAAGGTCTTCCATATAGCGGGTTTCCATCTCGCGCAAAATATCCACAATCACGCTGCTCACACTGTTGGAAGAAGCATCCGCTTTAACCTTGCTCTCCAGTATGTACTGATATTCCTTCAACCGCTCCTCTATGTCTTTGGCGGCTTTCTTCCGTTCGCGTTCGCTGTCGATCGATTCCTTTACTTTTCTACATTCGTTCATGATCTCATCCGGATCGGTCGGCTTCAACACGAAGCCTGAAGCTCCCAGCTGAATCGCCTTCAGGGCATATTCCAGCTGATGATAGGCGGTAATAAAAATGACTTTGAGCTGAGGATGCTCATGTCTTGCGCATTCCATCAGCTCAAGTCCGTTCATGCCGGGCATGCGGATATCGGTCAATAAAATATCCGATCTGCAGGAACGGATTAAGTCAAGCGCCTCCACCCCGTTGCTTACAAGTCCTGACAGAACGAACCCTTCTTCCTCCCAGGGCAACATCGACAAGCCTTGCCTTGTAATCGGCTCGTCGTCGGCAATAATGATGCTTACCACTCCACCGCCTCCTTAGTAAACGTTTTCATTTTACTGCGAACATTTTACGTAAATGGCATGTGCATACAATTATATTACTTCGATCCATCCCGGTAATCAATTCCATTTGTGCAGGAAATCCGTTCCGGTCAAGCTGTCCGAGCAGAACAAATCCCCCAAAAGTGACGTGATGCTCTGAAGCTTATTCCGTCCGCATCCAGCTTCAGCTGGATCGGCGTCTAACCATTCAGCCAGGATCGTTCTATGGTTAGACATTACTTTCGGGGGAGCCCACGGATATCCACAGGATATGGCTGCGCATCATTTCCTAAACAATTAAGAAAGACCGCCCGGTTGCCCGCGGCGGCCTTCATCATCTCCAAATGAATGAAACTGGAGTATTAGTCATATGGCTTAAAATTGTATCGGCAGAGGTTTTTAAATGACCCCTTGCGCGATCATCGCATCTGCTACTTTAATGAAGCCGGCAATGTTCGCTCCAACGACAAGATTTCCCGGATGGCCGTACTCTTCTGCCGCTTGAACGGAGCTTCTGTAAATATTTTTCATGATAGCGTGAAGTTTATCGTCTACTTCATGGAAGTGCCACGAGTATCTCATGCTGTTCTGGGACATTTCGAGTGCGGATACCGCAACGCCGCCTGCATTTGCCGCTTTGGCCGGTCCGAACAGAACGCCTGCTTCCAGGAAGATTTCGATCGCTTCCAGTGTGGACGGCATATTGGCTCCTTCGCCGACGGCTTTGACGCCGTTGCGCACAAGCGTTTTTGCGGCTTCAGCGTCGATCTCGTTTTGCGTTGCGCTTGGGAGCGCGATGTCGCAAGGAATCGTCCAGATGCCGTTGCAGCCCTCGTGATACGTCGCATGCGGATGCTCTTTCACATACTCGCTGATCCGCTTTCTTTCGACTTCCTTCAAGCGGCGGACGGTGTCCAGGTCAATTCCGTTTTCATCGTAAATGTAACCGTTGGAGTCGCTGCAAGCAACAACTTTGGCGCCCAGCTGCATCGCTTTTTGGATCGAATAAATAGCCACGTTGCCGGAGCCGGACACGACAACCGTGCTGCCGTCGAAGCTAAGACCTTGAGACTGCAGCATTTCGTTAACGAAGTATACGCAGCCGTAGCCGGTAGCTTCCGTACGCGCCAAGCTGCCGCCGTAGATAATGCCTTTGCCTGTCAATACGCCCGCTTCATAAGCGCCGCGGATTCTTTTATATTGACCGAACATGTACCCGATTTCACGTGCACCGACGCCGATGTCCCCTGCAGGCACGTCGATGTCTTGCCCGATATATTTATTCAGCTCTGTCATGAAGCTTTGGGTGAAACGCATGATTTCGTTGTCGGATTTGCCTTTGGGGTCGAAGTCGGAGCCGCCTTTACCGCCGCCGATCTGCTGGCCTGTAAGCGAGTTTTTGAATGTTTGTTCGAAGCCGAGAAATTTAATGATGCTTGCATTTACGGAAGGATGGAAGCGCAAACCGCCTTTGTACGGTCCGATCGCACTGTTAAACTGGACGCGGAAGCCGCGATTGACGCGAATGACCCCTTGGTCGTCGACCCAAGGTACCCGGAACGTAATGAGGCGCTCCGGCTCTACAAGACGCTCAAGAATACCGTGCTGCATATATTTCGGATGCTTGGCGAAAACGGGAGTCAAAGATTCCAAAATTTCTTTTACCGCCTGATGAAATTCACTCTCATTAGGATTACGCTTCACTACAGTTTCATATACGGATTGTACGTATGCTTTTGCCTGGGTTTCGTTATCTACTTGCAAAGTCACTCAGCTCAACCACCCTTAACTTAGTATGGGATAGACAAATGTCTAATATATATTAGTTTTACCTCATTTTTATTCATAGTTCAACAAAAAATTTACATGTTATGTAACCTGACTAACCGTCGTCATTAATGGATCATTTGTTGGTAACTATGCTCAAGGAGCCTGTTGACATATGTCATTTTTCCTAATCTATAAATGTGAGAAACTAGAGAAATACTCGTTTTAATCCGCCTTCGTGTTACATTTGGTCAAAGCCGCTATCCCCAGTGCCAGCGATCCGGTCAAGCCTGCATTAGCTCCAAGAGCGGGAGCCACGATATAATGGTCTATATCCGATAAAATGACCGGGCTGCTGACATAACCGTTTAAATTGCGCAGTACCTCGGAGCGGATCATCGGGAATAACTGCTTCTGCTGCATGACGCCGCCTCCCAGGATGATTTTCTTCGGGGACAGCGTCAGGATGGTGCAGGTTATCGATTGCGCAATATAATGCGCTTCGATTCTCCATGCCGTGTGATCCGCCGCAAGCTCGCTCCCTTTGCTCCCCCATCGCTTCTCAATGGCAGGGCCCGAAGCCATTCCTTCCAGACAATCCATATGATACGGACAGCACCCTTCAAAGGGATCGTCCGGATGTCTGCGAACCGGAATATGCCCGCCCTCAGGATGAACAAGACCGTGAACGAGCCGGCCCTCCGCGTAAATGCCCATACCGATGCCGGTGCCGATGGTGTAATAAACGCAGCTGTCCAACCCTTTAGCAGCTCCCCATTTGGCTTCGCCGAAGGCGGCGGCATTGACGTCCGTGTCCCATCCGCAGGGAACGTCGAAAACGTTCTTCATTGTCCCCAGGAAATCATACCCGCCCCAGCCGGGCTTCGGCGTTGTGGTCACGTAACCGTACTGCGGGCTTTGGGGATCGATATCAATAGGGCCGAAGGAGCCGATGCCGATCGCGTCAACCTGCTTGTCTTGAAAATAGCCGATTACTTTGCTCATCGTTTGTTCGGGTTGCTCGGTCGGAAAGCTGATGCGATCCAGAATCACGCCATCCTCGCTGCCGATCCCGCAAACAAATTTGGTGCCTCCTGCTTCAATTGCGCCAATGACCATTGTTGTCCTCCTTCATTTACGACAAAAAGTTTTTGTAATCGTTCGGCGTAATGCCGTAACGTTTTTTAAACGTTTTGGGCTTTTTCCCGCAAAAAAATCTAGCGATCAGTCTTCCATGTAAGACGGCTCAATATAATTGATTATACTAGAAACCGACCTGCTGTGGTTCGATAATTTGGATTGATTGACGATTTCCGTGATTCTCGTCATGATAAATTGACATTGCGCGAAAAGCTGGTTGATTGTCATATAGGGCGGAAGTCCGTCTAAATACCTAACATGATATGTCATATGAACCATTAATGCAGAGTGAACTTGAACAATGTTCCGCGACATTCCCCATTCTGATCTTATTGATGATCATGTCTCAAATAAAAATGATGATTCAGAGCCTCCCCCGACTCCAGATACGCTTTATCGGCAAGGCAAACACCGGGCTTAGTCCATGTAGTCGAACGGCAAACAGCCCGGCTCTAATAAGATGCCGGGCTATTCGTTCCAAATCGTAAAAATTATGTTTACGTTAAACTCAATCTCTCGCGGATCAGATCGGTGACAAGCCGATCGGGGGAACGCTTGCCTCTACCGACCTTCATGCGGTTGCACAGCACCGCCGCAGCCAAACGGTTCTCCGGATCGGCATACCCGATCATACCGCCCAAACCGGAATAGCCGAAAGCTGTCGGTCTGCCTCCCATCGCATCCCCTTCTTGGCCGAGGCTGTAGCCGAGCCCCAATCGATTGGGAGCCAGCCCCACTTCGTCGATGCCTTCGAACTGCAGCGCCGCCGCCGCCGCTATGGCGTCCTGCCCGAGCAGGCGCCTGCCGTTCACGCCCTGGCCGATCAGCGAAGCATACATGCACGCTAACGCCTGCGCCGTAACGACGATATTCACGGCGGGAACGGCTGCAGCATGGAACCACGGCGAGTTCCATTCCGGATTGGCGACGGGAACCAGAGCGGGGGGAAGAACACGTTTGAACAGCATGTCATCCGGCAGGGAAGCAATCTGCACGGCTTCGCCGCTAATTTCGGCGATACGGGCTTCTGCTTCCGCGGGAGCGCCCAAGTACAGCCCCTGTTCGATGCCCAAAGGCTTGCCTATCTCGTCTTGGATAATTTGAGCAATTGTCCGGCCGTCCGCTCGGGATGCGGTCTCGCCCAATATCCAGCCGAAGGTCAGCCCATGGTAGCCTGACTTGCTGCCCGGCTCCCAGATGGGCTCCAGCTTCTCCATCTCGCAGACCATCGCTTGCCAGTCGGCGACGAGCCGCATATCCGCGTACGCAGGCATCAGAGGGATTCCCGCCGTATGCGTAAGCACCTGGCGGAGCGTAATGTTTTCTTTGCCGTTCGTTCCGAATTCGGGCCAGTAATGGGCAATCTTCTCATCGTACGCCAGTTTGCCCTGCTGCGCGAGAATATGAACGGCCGTTGAAACGACGCCTTTGGAGCAAGATTGGATCACGAATAACGTATCCGCAGCAACGGGCCGCCGTCCTGCGGCATCCGCGCTTCCTGCAACAACATTAAGAATCGGCTCGCCGTGCCAGTAAGCCGCCGCCTGGAAGCCTGCGCCTGTATCTTCTTCCGCAAGCTCCTCCAGCAGCCGTTTGACTTGAATCTGCAAATCGATAAGATCTTGACGTTTGCTAATCAATGGATTGGTCAATGCGCTTCACTCCCTTATTTGAATTGAACTATAAGGTGCAAAGCCCATCCTGTGAGTCCGGCAGGCGAACAGGGTTTCTTATCACCGCCCATACAAAGGTTCGCCCTAAGAATAGGCTTTGCATGAGCCGCGTGTCATCCCGGCAAAATGATTTGCCATCCCAATCGACCCCCTCTCTATGAAAATGATCGCTCTCGCCGGCTTAAGGCTGCGCTTTCATCACATAACGATTCAAGTAATCGTTTCTGAATTTGCCTTCCGGATCGAACTGAAGCAGCAGCTCCCGGAAGTCGGGCAGTTTATCATAAAGCGCCTCCAGTCGCGCCGCCGGCATCGTGAACAGCTTGGCCCAATGCGGGCGCGCTTCGAACGGCGCAAGCGCCTCCTCGATGAACGGCAGTAATTGCAGCACGGAATCCGTATTCAGCTTCCAGGTGAAATGAATGCCGACCGAATCGCGTCCGCAGCAAGGGCTCATCCACAAGCTGTCTTTCGCTACCGTACGCACTTCGGAAACGTACAGCAGCGGAGCAATCCGCTCCCTCAGACGGTCGAGAGCGCATAGCGCTTCATAAGCGCGCTCGCGCGGCACGAAATATTCGCTCTGCAGCTCCTCCCCGGCGCTTGGCGTAAATTCCATGCGAAAATGCGGCAGACGTTCGTACGACGGCCCCGGAACCCCGAGCTGCGGACTGCAGCTGTCGGCCGGGTAGCCCTTCACCGGGTGACGGTTTGCGTCAGCCTGCCGGCAGCCGAAAAATTCCGCCGCCACGGAGCCGGAGCTGCCGTCTTCAAGCTTCTGCTTCACCCACACCTGATTGAACGCCGGCTGTTTCCAATCCGTAAACAGGCTGACGCTGTAAGCGCTTGATGTGATGTCGTCAAAATGGTCTTGAAGACGCTCGAATGCCAAATCATCGTACACGGATTGGCTTATCTGAAATGCCGGTACGATGTCCAAAGTAAGCTTCGTCACAACGCCCAAGCCGCCGAGATTGACCACGGCCCCTTCCCAGATGTCTTCGTGCTGATCGCGGGAAAGCCGGACGACGCTCCCGTCCGCCTTCACAATCTCCATAGCGCTTACGGCGGTGGCCAGATTGCCGCAGCTATCGCCTGATCCGTGCGTCGCAGTCGCGATGGCGCCGACAACCGAAATATGCGGCAGCGAGGCCAAATTGTGCAGCGCATAGCCGTGATCGTGCAAATACCGGCTTAGCTCCCCGTAGCGGATGCCGGCCTCGACCGTAACTTGACCGGCGGCTGTGTCCAAGCCGATCACCTTGTTCATATTTTGCAGCGATAACAAACACTCACCGGAGTCGGCTATGCCATTGAACGAATGGCGCGTGCCGAGCACCTTCAGCCTGCTGCGGCTCGCTACCGCCTGCTGCACCTCTTGCACGCTGCCCGGAGTCAGCAGCTCCGAAGCGCGGTATTCATAGTTTCCTGCCCAGTTTCGATGATTAGCCATGCGTACACCTCTTTCGTCAAGTCGCGTTTCAGTTGAAAGGCTTGCTCTCTTTCGGTTATACCACAAAATGATCGCCATTGCGTTAAAAATTTACAATGTATATTCACATTTTCATATGAAAAGCAAAAAGCCGCCGATCGGCGGCTTTTTGACTGCATCATAAAGGGCGGCATTGGTCGTTTTGCCCGGTTTATCCCGCGTTATTTACACGACCGGCGGCAGATGGCAGATGGCAGACGGCTTGTCATCCGACGGTTGCCGGCTCGTCTTGCAGCCCGCGATACGTATCGCCTATCGGCCGCGAATCATCATCGCGATATCCGCTTCCTGAAGCGGAACCGAATACAGCTTCACTTGACGGATCACGCCGTCAAACGCATCCGCGCCGCAAGCGTCACCAAACGCATCGCCGCCGAAGCGCCCGCCATATCCTCCGGCTCCCGTATGCGGTCCGACGATGCCGAAACCGGCTTGAACGCTGCCCGCCAGCTTCCCGTCCAGGTATAGAGAAACCGCGCCTTCGGCAAAGCTGAGCGCCGCATGACGCCATGTATCGCCGGCATGCGCCTGTACCGGGGTTTGAAGGATGATCCGCTCCCCCTCGGACGCGACGGCCGCTTCCAGCATCCCGTCGCGAAGCCGCAAAGCCCAGCCGTTCTTCCCGTCCCCTTCGTCAAATAACACTTGCGTGCCTGCGAGACGGTTCGGGCAGAACTGCATCGTCATCGTGCGCAAGGAAAACGCGTTGTGCAGAAAGCCATCCGCCTCCTCCGCAGCCAAACGTACGGGAGCATAGGTCGGCGTGCCGTATTGGGCCAACAGCGTGTACGTGTCGAGCAGCCGGGCCAGCTCAGATTCGTTTACCGGGAATACCGTATTATGTCTTGCGCGGTACGGAATGCGGAACTCGTCCTGGTCAAGCTCTCTCCACTCGCGGAAATCGGTTGTCTCCATCATGCCGAACTTGCCGTAGGACCAATAATCGTAGAACAGCAGCCAGCGATTCGTTCCTTCCAGCTTCAGAAACTCGGGCCCTTCCGTGTGGTCCGGCGTGCGCACGCCCGGAACGACCGTATACGGCCCCTCCAGCCGGTCGGCAACGGCCAGAACGTTATGGCAAGGATGCTTGACGCTGCGGTCGTATACAACGCTTTCATCTTTCACGGCCATATAATATTTGCCCTCATGCTCCGCCAGCGAAGCGTCGATTGTCTGGTAGCCGGGATCGAAGAAGAGCGACGGCTCCGTCAGCGTAAGCCAATCCGGCGTCCAGGCCGCATAATGCTTGCTGCTGCCCAAATCCGGTCCGCAGCTGGAAGCCCAATACAGCAAATATTGATCGCGCCCGTGATCGTAAGTAAATTCCGGCGCCCAGCTGTTCTTTGCATCGTCTATACCCTGCATGACCGGAAGCTTCCTCTCGTCCTCCCAGACGATCAGATCGGTTGAACGGCTATACCCGATATGGATTCCCCTCGGGCGGATGGTGAACACCATATGCCAGCAGCCGTCTGCGCCCTTGGCGATGAATGGATCGCGCAGGACGCCTTCCCCCACCGATGTTGTGAAGACGGGGCGGTTTTCGTTCAGCTCGTACCAGTGGAGCCCGTCCCTGCTATAGGCGTAATGCAGCTTTTCCTCCTTATGCATCTGATTCGGTCCGGACCGAAAGTATCCCATGACATAGGCGGGAGCTCCTCCTGCGGTTTCCGGTTGGTTGAATTGAGACATTGATGGTTTCTCCTCCTTTTCGAATATCCGATTATCTTTTGGCTTCCTCGATTCGTTTGTTCGCTTCATCCTCGGCCTGTCTCAAAACCGTGTTGACATCCAGCTTCCCTTTCAAATACTCGTTCATCGATTTATTGATGACGTCTTTAATAATTTCCTCATACTCGGTAGGAGGCGGATTTTGACCGATCTTCATTTTCAGCAGCGCCGGTATGTTTTTGCCTTGCAGCGAGGCCAGATCCGCCCCGAAATCCTTCGTCGCGTCTTTATCTTGGATCACCGGGATCAGCCCTCTTCGCGCCATGCGAGCTTGACTATCCATCTCCGTTAAGAAGGCCATCACCTTGAACGCCTCTTCTTTATGCTTGCTCTGCGTGGACAGCAGCAGGCCGGACACGTCGGTTTCCTTCACCAGCGGAGCCTCTTTGCGGCTTGGGAACGTAACGATATCCCAGTTCGGCTCGGTACCGGCCTGATGCAGCTCCTCCAGCTGATTGAGACGGTTATAGGCGACCATCATCGCCAAATTTTTGTTTTTCTCGAAATCGTTGAATATGCCTTTCGTTTGATTGCCCGGTATATCCTTGATCGATTTGTACATCTCGAAATATGACTTCCAGGCGTCCGACGTCAGGAACGCTTTGCCTGTCTTCGGATCGTGAAGCGGAAGCATCATGGAGGCCGAGATGCGCGGAGACGCGATCAGATCCAGCCCGTAATACTGCTGGCCGCCGTCCGTTTTGCTCAGCTGGCGGGCGAGGTCGATCGTTTCGTCCCAAGTAATGCCGTCCTTCGGATAGGGAACGCCGAACCGGTCGAATATATCCTTGTTGTAATAAAGCGCCGCAGGATTGCTGTACAGAGGCAGCATATACAGCTCGCCTTTGCTTCCGTAGCTTTGCAGAGTTTGAATAATGTTCGGGTCGAATTTGGACATGTCGAGGCCGCTTTTCTTAATATAAGAGTTCAAGTCCTCGGCAAGCCCGAGCGGCGTGTACTTATAAATGTCAAAATTGGCCTGCAGCATCATGTCGGGAAACGTGCCGGCGGTGAGCATATCTTCGAAAGACTGATTGGCCGGCTTGCGCACTAATTCCATCGTAATGTTCGGGAACTTCGCTTTGACCGGCTCGGCGATCAGCTTATTGAAGTCTTCGTCGGTCACATTGAGCAAATATTGAAGGACGGTAAGCTTGATCGGTTCTTGCTTCTCCTCCTCTTGAGCCGCTTGCTTCGGCGTATCGGAGCCGGAGCAGGCGGAGGTCATGATCAGCATAGCGGCAGAAGCGAGCAACAGTGCTTTTTTTCCTTTCATCGGAAAACACCCCTTAATTTATTTTTCATAATGATCATACAAGGCAGCGCATTCGGTTTGAATACAGTTATGGGATGAAAAAGTGAGTATTCCAGACATCGCAGCGATTCATTTTATTATGGTACAATACTTTCATCACGCCTAAGAAAAAAACGGTCTTTACTGCCAATAAAATTTCAAATGAAATGGTGAGGATAATGGACAAGTACGGGCCAATTTATCATATTCCGTCAATCGGCGAAATCTCTCCCCCCATCAGCGTGCCGTTTATCGGCATCAACTACTGCAGCCCTGCTTACCGCAATGTGAGAAAAGTGGCCCAAATTACGGTCATCGGCTGCGTGCTGTCAGGCCGCGGGAAAGTTCGCGTCAATGAGCAAACAAGCCGCGTGCAGCAAGGCGACGTCTTCCTCCTGCGAAGCGGCTGCTTCCACGAGGTCATATCCGAAGCGACGCCGGAGGAGCCTTGGGTGTTTATATGGTATAACGTTCACAGCCAGTGGGCGCTCAACGTTCTGGAGGCTTACCGTCTGCTCTCGACCGTCGTTGTTCCGAATGCGTCCATAGAATCGTTATTCAGACAAGGGATTGAATGGGCCGAGAGCAAGACGATCGAGGAAATGCAAGGAGCCATGCAGCTGTTGTTCATGCAGATCGTCATCCGGCTATCGGAAATCCAGAGGAGCCGGGGCGAGCTTCTATCCATGCTTGTTCGGCAAATTAAACTGCACCTGGATAACCAAATACTGCAGCCGTTTCATACGGAGCAGCTCGTCAAGGAGCTCGGCATGTCGGCCAAGCATTTGAACCGGGTGTTCAAGAAAGAAATGGGGACGACCATTTATAATTATGTACTGACCAAAAAGATGGAATCGGCCAAGCTGATGCTGATCGAGACGAATTTAACGGTCAACGAAATTTCCGAGCAATTGGGCTATTCGGACGCCCACTATTTCTCCAATCTGTTCAAGCAAAAAAACGGCGTTCGCCCTACCGCTTTCCGCATCCGATTCAGCGAACACCGATAAGAGCCACTCTTATTTGAAGCGGTTTCACAATGGATTAACCCTGCGTCAGGAGGCGGCTTTTCATGCGATGGGTACCGCAAGAAAGCCTTCCTGCAAGCGCGGTGAACAACGAACCGCCGGCGGCCAACAGAGATTTCCGCTCGCTGTTGTCGCTCCTATCGACTCGCCGGCCGCCTGTTCGCTGTTCTTTTAAACGTTCGGCCCCTCCGCTTGCTCAATAGCCGCCGGCTTCATATTGATTCTGCGAATCGCTTCCCTTGGAAACTTCAGCTTGCGGTCGTATGTATATAAGCCGTTCACCTCTTGCTCTACGTCATACAGCTGGGTATAGCACAAGCCGCTAATATGCGGGTTGTCTAATATTACCGTCATCAGCCCCTCGTACCGGGCGAGAAACTCCTCTTCGCTCTTCGGACGGTCGCCGTATCCCCAGCCTTCTTCGTGAGATTGGGCAGGGTCCCACCAGATGCCTCCATATTCCGCCACCTGATAAGGCTGTCCCTCGTACTTTTGCCGTTTCGGATGCCGCACGTACACTTCGCCGCCGTTTTTCATCGTCTCCAATCGAGCGGCAAACGATTCGGGATCTTGATCGTAATCATGCAGACTGAACAGATCCGTCTTCACATGAAAATGTCCGCTCGTATCTTTCACCGGACGGGTCGGATCGACGCTCTTGCTCACCTCGTAAGTGATGCGCAGCACTTCGTTGTCCTGCTTCGTCCCGTCGCGGTCCCAGGTTTCGTTGAAGGGGCACCAGCCGACGATGGACGGATGATTGAAGTCGCGCTCCATCCCTTCGAGCCATTCCGGCAAAAAGCTGCTTAGCCCTGCCGGCGTTGTAATGTCGAGCCCCCAGTTGGCGTGCTCCGCCCATACCAGATAGCCGAGCTTGTCGGCCCAATACAAGAAGCGGGGCTCGAACATTTTCTCATGCAGCCGCGCTCCGTTGAACCCCAGATCCATCGCAAGCTCGATGTCCCGGCGGAGCGCCTCGTCGGTCGGCGCCGTATAAATCCCGTCCGGATAAAAGCCCTGATCCAGCACGAGACGCTGAAATACGGTCCGTCCGTTTATCAATACCGCTTTATCGGTCAGCGTAATCTCCCGCATGCCGAAATAACTGGTTACTCGATCGATCGCACGGCCATCCTCTTCCAGCGTAAAACAGAGATCGTACAGCCTGCCCTGCCCCGGCTCCCACAGATGCACCTCGTCCAGCGATACTTGCGTGTGAAGCTGATGGCTGCTCACTTGCGCCGTCCGGCTTCCTGCGAGCTTTCCGTCGTAATACGCGTCGATTCGCAGCGAAAGCCCCTTACGGTAGCTTCCCTTAAAGCGAATCGCCAAATTGGCCTGACCGTTGGCAGGGTCGGTTACGTTGCGGTACGAGTCGATATGGAAATCCGGAACGCATTCCAGCCATACGGTTTGCCAAATGCCGGTAGTCCGCGTGTAGTAACAATTATATGAATGATACTTCCCGCTTTGCTTGCCTCCCGGCTGCCTTCCCGTTCGCACATCGTCCTCCGCGCATACGGTCACGACGTTATCGCCTTCTCGAACCAGCTTCGTAATATCGAGCTGAAACGAGCTGTACCCGCCGCGGTGCGTACCCGCCGATTCGCCGTTAACCCATACTTCCGTTTCGTAATCGACGGCGCCGAAATGCAAAAGAACGCGCTTGCCCGACCAGTCCGTAGGCAGCGTAAAGGTCTTCCTGTACCAGACGGCAGGCATGAAATCGGTATATCCTATACCCGATAACGGGCTTTCCGGGCAGAAAGGGACCAGGATCGACTGCTGCAGCCGATCCGCCCGGTGAAGGTCGCGTCCTCTGCCTGTTCGTCCAAAGTCCATCTCAAACTCCCATGATCCGTTCAAATTGATCCATTCCTCGCGAACGAACTGCGGACGCGGGTATTCAGGTCTTGGAATGAGCATTGCGTTACTTCCTTTCGAATAGGTATTGTTCGATCCAAGGCTTACCATGTAATAGTAATCCTTTCCGCAGGAAGCCGTAAATACAATTAACGGATCAAAAAGTGAGGAATAAGGACAATGCGTTCGCATCTTCGCCGCCTCACGATCACCAAGACAAGCAAGCTAGATGAAGCTGCTGAACCATGAATCCTTTGCAGCCCGGCGAGCTTTCACATATTTGAGCTGGGCCACGATGATGACGCTAATAATGACGAGCAGGAACCACGAGCTGATTTTGCCGAAACTAACGATATGCCATGTTTGGTATTGATCGGGATATTTCCAAGCCCCGAGAAACGTGGCCACATTTTCAGCCAGCCAGATGAAAAAACCGACAATGAGAAAAGCGAGCGTTAAAGGCATTCGATAAGCGATCGTCCGCACCCGATAGATGATCCATGTTTTCCGGAAAACGATAAATACAAGCGCCGTCAGCCACCAGCGAAAATCCGGCATAACATGATGCGTGAAAAAATTGAAGTAAATGGCTCCGCCCAACAGCATCGACGGCATGAACCCGGGCCAGCCCGTCATGTCCATCCGCAGCCTCCGCCATACCTGGCACATAAAGCTGGCTACGCTTGCGTACATAAATCCGCTGTAGAGCGGGACGCCGAGCAGCTTCGTATACGCGGGCTCCGGATACGACCACGAGCCCATCCGCACCTTGAATATTTCCAGCGCCAACCCGATGAAGTGAAATACGCAGATCACTTTGATTTCATCGCCTGTCTCTAATCCGCTGCGGTACATGAAGAACTGCACTCCAAGCAGTATAAGTAAAATGGCATCGTAACGATGTATGAACGGGATCTGCACGACGCTAGTAATTGCCAAGGTACCGAAGATAGCGACGGGAAATAGGCAGCTCATCGCCTGATGATAGCCGAAATGCAGCAGTTGAATGATCGGTTTCAATTGGATGGATCTCCCTCCAAGGCGCTCCGTGTTGTACTTCGGTTGTGATAAGCGCCTTTTCTTTTACTAAGAATATAGGCGCGCCCGCCTTGGAAAAAGAGCAAATAAAGCATGGAAACTTTCCTGTTTTTGCCCGCCCGCCGAATGCAATGAGAACAAGGCCGCCGGCTTTATGCCGACAGCCTCGAAATAGCTCGCCGTCCCGCAGTCTAAATGATTTCTTTGCGCTTAAGCAAATAGCGGAATAAAATCATCCCGCTGACCGCGCATAACGCAGCGCACAAGCCGATGACGCCGTATCCGGCCTGGAGCCCGCGGAGCAGCCCCGTTTGCGATTCTGCGCCGAAAAGCCGTTTGACGGCTTCGATGACGCCCCCGATCACGTAATTGCCGATCACGCTGCCTAATCCCATAAGGGTCACCGTAAAAGTAATGGCCGTATCGCTGCCCTTCGGATATCTTCTGGCTATGAAAGCCATAACCGTCGGATAGATCATGGCAATGCCTGCGCCGGATGCCGCAAACAGAAAGGCGAAAGGTTCTCCGCCCCAAACGGCGGCAAACGTACAGACGGCCGAAAATCCCGAGAACAGGATCAGCGATAAGATAAACCCGATTTTATCGGTTAACGGTCCCAGCAGCAGCCGCGCCAGCGCAAAGCATAAGAAAAAGGCGGACAGCATCCCCGAAGCGGCAACCGTATCCCAGCCGTAAGCTTTCTCCAGAAAGTTCACGAGCCATCCTCCGACGGCCATCTCCGATACGACGCCGAACGACAAAATAAAGACCATGAACCATAGCACCGGATCTTTGAGCAAAGCTTGCAAAGGCACGCGTTCTTCATGATGAATGTCGTCCCCGGGGAACGTGCTGAACCATGCGGAAATCATCGGCAGCACGGACAACAGCAGCATAACGAGATACATGCCGCGCCAGTCCAACGCATGGCCGTAGACCGTAACCTCCATCAGTCCCGTGGCGATCAGCGGGGCGACCGTCGAGCTGAGGCCGTAGAAGCCATGGGACAAATTCATCATCGTCCCTGTGTTTTTCACAAAAATGCGCGCGCCGAGAATGGCCAGGCCGATTTCCAGCATGCCGTTTCCGATGTACATCAGGAAGTAAGAAGCCGAGAACATAGGATAATAGCGCGAGCAAAAAATAAATACGCCCGAGACGGCCATCACCGCAAATGCCGTCACCGTTACCGGCTTAATGCCCCATTTTCTGGTTAAATAAGCCGTAAAGGAGCAGGCGATCAAATAGCCGAGGGCGTTAAGGGATAATAAGGTGCCCAGCTGCGATTCGTTCAGCATAAAATCGAATTGTATGCGCGGAATGGCCGGTCCTTTAATATTTTCCGAAAACCCGAAGATGACGAATCCTAAAAAAATCGTAACCAGCTGCATAGCGTAAATCTTATTGAATGTTCCCGTACGCTTCCCCACTCTATGCTTTCCCCTATTCGTTATCTTTTTTTCGACCCCTATCGTCCAACATACTGCCCCTTAGCCTGTAAGTCAATACGATCGTTCGGCTGCCCACCTCGTTAAGCGCCCCAAATAAGCTGCCGCTTTAAGCCGCGACAGCCTGAGGCAATCTGGAATCTTATTCGTTCAAATAGGTGGTCGTCCGGTTCTGGATCAGCTTGGCCACGGCCTCTGCGGACTTTTGACCGGCGAAGAACGCTTCGGATTCCTCATAAATAATGGACAGCACCTTCACATCCATCTCCGAGTAACGATCGGCCGTATTCAGAAACTGTTTGAATCGGGCGAAGTAGTCGTCCGGCACCTTGACCGTTTGACCCGTGGAGAGCTTATACGACCCGTTTCGGACTTGCTTCTGCATCTCGCCGAGCCTCTTCTCGTTCACCGATTTAAGCAGCGCAAATCCCTCCCTGTCGGGAAGCGACTGCGCTTCCTCGGACAGCAAAAAGGCGATGACCTCCCATGCTTCCTCTTTGACGGGGGAGTTGGCTTGTATCGCCAGCTCACTGAAGGGAATGATACGGATTCCGCCGGATGAGCCTTCCGGATGCGGCTTTTGGAGAAGCCGGGGATTCGTAAAGACGCGGTAAGGCTCATTGATGATGTCTTCCGGGGACATAAACCGCGCGGAGTAAAATAGCTGCTTCCCGTTGTCGATCGGCTCGGAAGTCATCATTTTCTCGTCGTATAATTGTTTGATTTGACGCAGCAATGCCGTGAACGCGGGAGAATCGAAGCTCGCTTTCCGGGAGGCGCGGTCAATGAATTCTCCGTAGCTGTCCGCTACCCATTCTTGCAGAATAACTTCCGGCGGGTCATCCGCCAAGGCATAGCGGCGGTCCTTGCCGCTCCCCGTCTTCTGCACAAGCTTGCGGGCTGTATCTTCAAATTCATTCCAGCTCCAGCCGGCATCATCGATCTTCACGTCCGGCTTGTTCAGCACGTTTCCATCCCCAACGAACGCTCTTAGCATGAAACCGCCCGGTATCGTATATAAGCCTCCGTTCATTTTCAACGCATCCAAAATATTCGTTTGCAGATCGCTCTTATTGAGCGATGGATCCTGCTCCAGCATGTCGTTCAAGTTCAGAAGCAGCTTTTTATTCGCATACGCGCCGACGGGCAGGTCCGTCATTTCGAGCAGATCGGCGCCGCTTCCCGAGAGTACGGCCGTGTTCGTCGCCTTTGCATATTTTTCCATATCGCCTCCGCCCCATTTCTCGCCCGGCGGCTTAAAGCTATGGATTTGCAGTTCGATGTCCGGATGCTTTTCGTTGAACTTCTTCGCCGCCGCTTCGTAGTAAGCCGTCTGTTCTTTGACAGATAAGGCGACGATCGTCTTGCCGTCCTTCGATTTCGGCTTCTCCCGGCCAACGGTTTCTCTGCCGCCTCCTGCTTGGCATGCGGTCCCTGCAGTCAGCAGCAGGCAGATGAATACAAGCTCCAGTCGTTTTCTCATCGCAACATTTCCCCTTTTCTATTCAACGTTTAGTTTGTGCTTCCTCACTGCAGCCGTACCCGGTTGCCGTCCTGAAGAGGCTCGCTGCTTTCCACAATAATCTGCTCGTTTCGGCTCACGCCATCCTCCGCAATCAACGTTTCGATTCCATTCGTTTCCAATGGGCGAATCGGAATCTTTCGCGCGATAAACACATTGCCCCAAGCTCCTTTTCTTTCTTCCACCGTATAAATAAACGGGTCTGCGCGGTCTTGGCGGATAGCCCCGTTAGCCAGCTTGATGCCTTCCCGGCCGGATCGTTTGACGATCTTGACATGCGCCTGCTCACCTCCTTTCAGCCCGGGAGCGGATACGTTCACACGCACCGTTTTCTGCGCGACCGCTGTGCTCTTGCCGCCTGCCCCGCTTGACGGGCTGTCCGCCCGCGGTTCCGCATCCGCCAGCTCGGCAACGACCCCGTCCATAATATCGGCCTGCCGGTCCGCGGCCGCCGTTACTTCGACTTGGATGCTGTCTTCCGGAGCCAGTCCCAGATTGGATAGCAAGAGCGCATCGGCTGCAAACTCGAACCGGTAGCCCCGGCTTTCGTTCGACAGCACGATATCCGGCTCTCCCGCGGAGGCTAAGCCTGCGACCGCATTCACTCTCGTCACGATCCCGTCGAACGGAGCGGTCAGCTCCTTTTGGCTGGCCAGCATATCGGTCCATTGCTTGATTTTGCGTTCCTGCACGCTCAGATCGATGACGCCTTTCTCCAGATCGCGGCTTGCGCTCCGCCGCTTCGCCTCATCCCCCTCCTGAGCCGCCGCGATGAAGCGTTCCCGCGTCGTCTGCAGATCGATCTTTTGTTTTTCCCGCTGCGCCGTTTCATCCTCCAGCTCCCGTTCGGCGGCAGAGCTGTCATAGGCGATCAGCAGCTGTCCCTGCTTCACGCGCTCCCCCTCCTTCACATGAACGGCCGCAGCCTTCCAGCCGGCAGAGTTCGTTAACGGAACTTGAACCGCCGGTTTCAATATCCCGCTTCCCTCCAGCGTATAGGTAAGACTCCCCGGAATCGGCGTTTCCGTTCTTACTTTCGGCAAAGCCAGCGACTGCAGCGTATTGCCGAATAACGTGAGCAGCGCCAGCAGCCCCATAAACAGGCCGAAAGCCGTTCGGACGATTCTTCTGCGGCTGCTTGCTTCAGCCTCTTCGTACGGTCCCATTTCCCCGTCCTCCGCCTCCTGTATGTATTTGCATTATCCTTTGATCCCGGATAGCTGAATGCCTTCGATGAAGTACGTTTCCGCATAGAAGAACAGCAGCACCATCGGGGTCATGTACAGCATCGACGCGGCGAAAGCGATCCCCCGTTCTCCTTCGTTCGCCTGCGATAAATAAACGGACAACGGCTGCTTGAGAGGATCGCTCAGAAAAATAAGCGGCTGCTCCACCATATTCCAATAATCCGCGAACAGCAGCACGGCGAGCGCGGCCACACCCGGCTTGATCATCGGCATCATAATCGAGCGGAAAATCCTCAGGTGCCCGGCTCCGTCCATCTTGGCCGCTTCGATATAGGAGTAAGGAATATGCAGCGCGAATTGCCGGAGCATAAATACCCCGAATGCGGCGAAAATCCCGGGCCCTATGATCGCGGACGGACTGTTCAACAGCCCCAGCTTGCCGGCCATGATATAATTGGGTACCAGTGTCACTTGGAACGGCATGAGCATCGTCAAGACATACAAGAGAAACAATGAGTCCCGCCCGCGAAAGTGCAGCTTGGCGAAGGCGTAGGAAGCGAGCGCGCCGACGAGCGTCTGTCCTGCGACGATCGGCAGCGCCATCCCTACGGAGTTCCAGAACATTCGCAGATAGCCTGCGTTCAGAACCAGTACGCTCGCATACTGCTCCGGCGTCACTCTGTCCGGCAGCAGCTTCATATTCACGAAACGGCTCGTACCGCCTGCGGAGGCGTCGCTCATCTTGCCGATCCAGCCGTAATTGATCCCGATTTCCTTCTCGCTCATGAGCGAATTGGTAAAAGTAATGATAACGGGCATAAGCATCGCCGCCGCGATGACGGCCAAGATGAACGTAATCGCCATCTTTTGCCCTATTCCCGAACGTCCTCGTCCTGTACGCTGCATAGACTTTCCTTCCCCTCGGTTAATCGATAAACTGCCGGAACCGGCGTTCGAGCGCGAACAGCCCGAGCGTCAGCAGCAGCATGCAGCCCGCCATTAACGCCGCGGCCGCGGTCAATTTCTGAATATCCATGGACATGAACATATTGTTCATGTAATGCTGCAGCATATAGATGCTGTCATGCGGGTAATCGCCCGCGATCAAATACGCTTCGCGAAACACTTTAAACGAATTTATGATGGACATGATGACGACCAGAAACATCGTCGGCGTCACATACACGAGCGTAATGCTGCGAAACTGCCGGAAGCGGCCGGCCCCTTCCATACGCGCCGTTTCGTAATAGTCCTTCGGAATTTGCTGCAGTCCCGCCAAAAAAATAATCATGTTATAGCCGATGTTCTTCCACAAGGAGACCGCGGCTATCGCATAACGGGCCGTGTCGGTTTTCATCCAATCCACACGGGCGATTCCCAGATGGCCCAGCCATGCGTTCAGCGAGCCGTTCCAATCGAGCAGCATTTGCCAGACGAACACAACCGAGGCTACAGGAACGACCAGCGGGAGCACATAAGCCGTCCTCAGCCCGTTTCGGGCGAACAAATCCCGGTTCATCAGCAGCGCCAAGCCCAGAGACAGCCCCACCATGGGCGGAACGCTAATCATAGTAAAATAAAACGTATTGGATGCCGCTTTCCGAAAGGAGCCGCTTATCAGCAGCTCGCGGTAGTTTTCCAAACCGACGAACCGGTTCGAAGCCGCACCGTTTATGAAGGAGTCATAGACGGCCATCGCAAACGGAATCAGGTAAAACAGCGCAAACCCGATCCCGCTCGGCGCAAGAAACAAGAGAGCCGCCGCCGCATCGCTTCGGAGTCGCCGCTTCGCAATCATCGAATCATCCCCGCTTTCTGTTTCGTCATGTTCGTCAGGCAAGAAATGAAAACAAAAAAACCTACTTCCTTTTCCCAGTTTTTTCTGCCCTTGATGGATAGGGTAACGAAAACTGTTTAAAAAGAAGTAGGATAAACTTAAAATTTTTCTTAATTGTCGGACGGCAGGATTCGCGGAAGACGAACTTCAAATATGGTGCGCTGCTTGCTGCTTTCGGCTGCCACCGTTCCGTCGTGCTGCGTCACTATGTTCTTCGTAATGAACAGCCCGAGACCGGTGCCGCCCTCTAGATGAGAGCGCGCCTTGTCGCCGGTATAGAACATATCGAAAATATGCGGCAGCTCCTCCGGCGGAATAGGGCTGCCGTAATTGACCACTTGAACGACGGCCGCCTCCGCGTCCGGATGCGCGTTCATATCGATAAACCGGCCGTCTCTTCCGTAACGGACGGCGTTGGTCAGCAAATTCTCAAAGACGCGGGCCAACAAATCTCCGTCGCCCGCCACAAGCAAGCCCGGAGCCACGTTCAGCCGGGTCTCGAGCCGATGCTTCTCGAAGATCGGGTACAGCTCCTCGTTCAATTGGATCAGCAGCTCGCTGAGATCGATCGTTTTTTTCTCGAAGGCCAGCATGCCGTAATTCATTCTTGTAATTTCGAACAGCTCGTCGACCAGCTTCTCCAGCCGCTGCGACTTTTGAAATGCAATCACCGCATACTGCCTGACCTGCTCACGGGTCAACTGCTCGTCGTTCAGAATAAAATCGAGGTAGCCTATCACGGAAGTGAGCGGAGTGCGCAGATCGTGAGCCAAATTCAAGACTAGCCGGTCCTTGCTTGTTTCCGCGAAGTCGCCTCTTTCCACGGCTTGCTGCAATTTCTCGCTGGCCAGATTGATGTCCGTCGCAATGTCCTCGAACTCGTCCCCGGACGGAATATGCACCCGCTGTTGAAAGTCGCCGCTTGCGAGATGACGAATACCGCTCGAAATTTCATTAAAATACATGGCGTAGGGCTTGGTCAAAAAAAAGAAAAACAAGGTCGCGAGCGGGACAAAAAACAGTAAGAAAAAGTTAATATCCCCGACCTTATTTATAAACAGACGCACATACGCAAGCGGCTCTTCGAATTTGACAAACGTGTGGTAATAAAGCTGAAGCACCTTATAGAACAAAAAAGTAATGAGGCCCGAAAACAGCATGCTCAGCCCCAATAATACGAGCATTTTGGAACGGAAGCTTCGTACCATGCTAGCCATTGAACGTATACCCCACCCCCCATACGGTTTTGATCAGCTTCTGCTTGCGTTCGTCTTCCTCCAGCTTTTTTCGCAGCTTCCGGATATGCACCATAACCGTATTGCCGCCTTCGTAGTAGTCTTCGCCCCACACCTGCTGAAAAATATTTTCCGCGCTGAACACCTTCTTCGGATAGCTGGCGAGCAAATACAAAATGTCAAATTCTTTGGGCGTCAGCTCCACCGGCTCGCCGTATAAGGTAACCGTGCGCTGGTCGGGGAAAATCGCCAGCCCGCCCGCTTCCAGCACGGGCTTGGCGTCGGACGACAACTGATTCAGCAGCATGGAACGCCTCAGCTGCGCGTTCACGCGGGCGATCAGCTCCATCGGATTGAAAGGCTTGGTCATATAATCGTCCGCACCCTTCACCAGCCCCGCGATTTTATCGAAATCGGACGTCTTGGCGCTCAAGAAAATGATCGGCATGGGGCTCTGTTCCCGAATTTGCCGCGTCACTTCATATCCATCCGCTCTGGGCATCATAATATCCAGAATCGCTAAGTCGACGGAATTCGTCTGCACGGCCTTCAGCGCTTCCTGCCCGTCCGACGCTTTAATGACATGATAACCCTCTTTGGTCAAATGCAGGCCGATCAGATCGGCAATTTCCTTCTCGTCATCCGCAACTAAAATCGTGATACGTTTCATATGTACCCATCCCTTGCATGAAGTTAACCATTCTATTGTACAAAATTTTGACGTCCGTTAACACATTTGGCGATTCATTCCAAGCTGTCAAGGAAATACGGTGACGATGACGCCGTCCGTGTTGTTCCCCGACAGCTCGTAGCGGCGGCCCGCCGGAACCTGAATCGATGCGTTTCGGGACACCGGATAGTAAGAAACTTCATACCGCTTCCCCTCTACCGTCGCCGTAATCGTCTTCTGCGTTTTCAGATAGTCCAAATATTGTTCCAGCGTAAACTGCTTCTCCTGCATAATCGCACTGTGCGGCAACCCGACATAGCGAAAATGCCACGGCTCGTACTGGATGCCCGTAATCTCCGTTTTATCCTTCGGATAACGCAGAATAAACCCGTAAGCCCAGGCATGTTGCGCCAGCCACTTTCCTTCGGGAGCGCGATTCATCTCCATCTGGCTCGACCCGATATCCAGCGACAAGCCCAAGTTATGCTCGCTGTAGCCTGCGGGCAGTGCGTAATCGGCGCCCATTTCCCGGTAAAGCTCGTCTTGTTCTTTCTTATCCCGGTAGCCGCTGCTGATCAAGAAATGGGTCACCCCGTCTTTGGCGGCCGCATCGATCATCGACTCAAACCGCTGCGCCACGCTTTGCGACAAACGGATCGTGTTATCGAGCAAGCCGTATCCTTGTACCAGTTCCTTGTGCTGAAACAGGTTCACGATATCGGATTGGACGCCCTCCTGATGTACCGGATAATCTTTATTGACCAAGATGAGATTTCCTTGGTAGATTTGTTTGCTTTCCACTTTGATCGTCCGGCCGTTCTTCGGAGGAATTCCCTGCCCGGTCTGAACGTCCGCCTGCTTCTGTTTATCGCCGGCGACGATCGGTTTCAGCTGATAAGCTCCGTAACTTATTAGTCCAAAGATGACGATCCATGCCCACAACCACTTCTTCATCATGATTCCTCCCTGCCTGTTATACAGATAGGATAAGGAAATTCATTTAACAAAAAGCAGGGCAAAGATAAACTTTTTCTTAACTTATAAAAAGAGTGGTGATTGGTTCGTGTCCTGCGGTCGATAGAAGCCTCCACTCGCTGTTGTAAGGCGAACGCTGACGCTTCTCCAGATTGCCTTCGCTTAGCGAAGTCTGCTTTTTCACCGGGCCCTACAACACGCAAACGAGGCTGCCCCGTTAAGGACAGCCCCTTTGCGTCCAACCTATTCATTGTGCCGGAGAATCCCCTGCACAATCGACTCGAACCCCCAGCGGAAACGTTCCTTGCCGCCGTCGGGGCCGTCTCCGCCGGACAGCATCTCTTCCTTAAGACTCGTCAGCAGCGGATATCGCTGCGGGTCGATGGAACGGTACGAAGCGGCCAACAGGTTCAAGGTCGTCCCTTTGCGGTCGCGCGAAGATTGCTCGAAGGCCACGGACGAGGCGTACAGCAGCAGCAAATCCACTCCCCACGCCGCAGCCGCGGCGCGGATGCCGCCTTCGTACAGTCTTTGCAAAATGTACTCCGTCAATTCGAGCGAACGCGGGCCGACAGGAATCGTCGTCAGCGCGAGCTCGGCGAGGCCGGGCGCTTCGTACAGTACCTTCAAATAGGCATATACGGCATCGAACAGACGGGCTTTCCAGTCCCCCTCGCCCGGGTCGGGCCGCTCGATGGCGGCGAGTCCCGCGTCGAGAACGTAAGCGCATAGCTCCTCCAGGTTGGCTACATAGACGTATAACGAGGAAGGTCCCGTATCGAGCGCCTTGGCTACTTTGCGCATGCTCAGACCTGCGGGTCCTTCGTTCTTCAATAAAATCAGGGCCGTATTCACGATAATTTCCCGGCTTAACGGCTCCTTGGCCGGCCTTGACCGGCGGCTGACAATGTTTCGGTTTGAAGTATCCATAAGTCACTTATAGCATGTCCGCACCCGTTTGTAAATCTTCGGAGGAAGCGGTATGTTCATAATAATGGTCGAACAGCTCTTTCAGCTTTTGCGCGGCATTGTCCGCGAAAATAAGCTCCAAATTATCGGCCGATTCTTTTGCCGAACGGGACGAATATGCGAACATCTTCGCCTCGTAAGCGGCCGTCGCCAGGTTTACATCCTTGTGCTCGACGATGGCTAGCGCCAGCTCCGCTGCGTCCAGCATCGCCAGATTGACCCCTTCGCCGGCGAAGGGAGACATCAGATGCGCGGCGTCTCCGATCAGCGTCGCGCCGGGCTTATGCGGCCACTGCAAGCCGACCGGCAGCATATAAATCCGTCTCGGGAGCACCGTGCTGCCGGCATAGCGGATGTAATTTTTCAGCGAGTCGTCCCAGTCTTCGAAATAGCCCAGAAGCTGCCGCTTCGCTTCCTCCGGCCGGTCGAACGGGATGCCGCATGTATCGAGCCAGCCTCGATCCGTCTTGAAGGCGAGATACACCTTAATCCGCCCGTCTCCGTTCAGCTGGGCCAGAATCGCTTGGCCGCCGGACAAAGCGAACAGCTTGCCCCGCGCGTTCAATGCGGCGAGATCGGGATGAGCGGCGGCCGCATTCTCCACGTTCAGCTCGATGAAGCTGATGCCGGCATACTCGGCCTTGGCCTCCGTCAGCAGCGGACGCACCCGCGAGAAGGCTCCGTCGGCGCCGACGACGAGATCCGCGACGTCCGTAAGGCCGTTCTCGAAGCGGAGCTCATATCGTCCGTCCGTTAACGGCGCCGCATCCGTCAGCTTGCAGCCGTAGCGGATGCGGCCGGGGTCCAGCGCATGAAGCAGAAGATCGCACAGTTCGCCGCGGTCGATCTCGGGCCGGCTTCCCTGCTCGTCTTCCTCCGCCCTTTCATCCATATAGAGCGTTCCCGATTTGTCCAATAGCCGGAAATCCTCCCCTTCAAACCGGGCGACCGCCAAAAACGGGTCGAGCAGACCCGCTTCGCGGAGCGCGATTTGCCCGGAATCCTCATGAATGTCCAGCGATCCTCCTCTCTCCCGGTTCGTATCGTTCGCTTCGCGTTCATAGACGATAGACGGAATGCCGTGGCGCTGAAGTATTAAAGCCAAGGTCAGTCCCCCTGGGCCTCCCCCGATAATAGCGATGCGCGGTTGTTGTTTATCTGAAACGAATGTCATCATGATCAGCTCCTTTTTTGATTCGTTATACTGTAGCTTTTGCTGACCTCATTATACGACAACGAACACCGTTCGTAAAGAACGGTGTTCGTTGTTTTTTCTTCCAGCGGCGCGATGAACAAACACCGGCTGCTTGTTCATCGCATGTTCATCGCGCATTCAATCGCTGAAGCTGCTGTTATTCGTGTCTTTTTTCTAGCTTTTACAGCTTACGAATGGATCATTCCCCGGCTTCCCATACTATGAACAATGATATTTTTCGCGCATCGATTGCATGGAGATTTTGACGGTATGGTTTAACGGCAGCCGGTCTTCCTTGTCCATCGTCCATTGCAGCAGCTTGCGCTCCAAATCCGTGCGGACCCCCGCGCAGGCGGGATCGTCGAACCGGTTGCGCAGCTCATGCGGGTCCTGCTTCAAATCGTAGAGCTCGCCCTCCCCGTTGGCATAAACGCACAGCTTCCAATCGTTCGTGCGAATGGCCTTGCCTTTGCCGATCCACGCGTCCGCATACGCGCACCAGACAAAATACCGTTCGTCCAGCGGATGCTCCGGACGCAGCGTAATATCCGACACTTTCACCGGCGTTCCGTGCTCCCCGCTCTCTATGACGACAAACTCCCGCGGAATATACGACGGATCGCCTTGCAAAAACGGCGCGACGCTTCTTCCTTGGCAGCCCGGAGGGACCGGCGCGCCGGCCAGCTCAAGCAGCGTCGGCATGATGTCGATCAGCTCGACGGGATGCGCCGTCCGCTTCGGACCCGAATAGCCGGGCGCGGACATAATTAGCGGCACATGATTAAAGGAATCGTAAAAAAAGTTATGCTTCTGGATGACCCCGTGCGCTCCCATCGAATCTCCGTGATCGGAGGTGAACATAATTACGGTATTGGCCGTCAGTCCCAGCTCATCCATTTTGGCGAATATTTTCGCTAATATATCGTCGATAAAGCGGATCATGCCGTAGTGAATCGCGCGAATGCGCCGGATCAGCGCTTCGTCCGCCGTATCCATAGCATCCATCAAGTGAGCGACCTTCACCCGCTCCGGTTTGCCCTCCAGCGTATCGACGGGAGGCATCGGCACGTCCGCCGGATCGATCATGCTCGCATACGGTTCCGGCGTTTGATAAGGCGTGTGCGGGTCCGGAAACGACAGCCACGTGAAGAACGGCTTCGATTCGTCGCGCACGTTCTCCAAATAATCGAGCATCGTTTCTCCGAGCAGAAACGTGCCGCATTTCTCCGCCGGAGCCGGATTGATGCCATGGCCGAGCGGACTGCTCCAGCAATGCTTCACAGCCCATTCATGCGCCGCTCTGGCGCCGGGGTCGTCGCGGTAGCCGTCCACCATATGGCCGTGATCCGCAAGCCGGACATAATCGAATACCTCGCGCAGCGTGCTCGGCTGCTCCGGAACGCCTCCCGGATAATACGACTCGGCTTGATTCATGAAAGCATGATTTTTGCCGATAATCGCCGTCTGATAACCGCATCGCTTCAGCACCTGCGGCAGCGTCGTTTCGGCGGGATTGATCAGCATATGGTTAGCGTGAAGGTTTAAGGTCGAGCAATAGCGGCCGGTAAACATGGAGGAGCGCGACGGCGAGCAAGCCGGATAGTTGCAGAACGCCTGCTCGAATACAACGCCCCGCTGCGCCAGCGCCTCCAGCGCCGGAGTGGCGAGCGCCGGATTGCCGTACAAGCTCAGCGTCTCGGCCGTCTGCTGATCGGTTTGAATCAATAATAGATTAGGTTTATTCATCCCCGTATTCCCTTCCCTTTATGAATTTGAGAGGCGGTCTCTTCCTGATAGCTAGCCTTTGATCGAGCCGATCATAACCCCTTGCACGAAATATTTTTGCACGAAAGGATACAGGAGCAGAACCGGAAGGCTGGAAATAATAATAACCGAATACTTGATGCTTTCAGCCATCATAACCCGCTCGGTCATCCCCGCTCCGTCCAGTCCCATATTTTCCGACTGATTGAGAATGAGAATTTCGCGCAAAATCAGCTGAAGCGGGAACAGCTCCCGGTCTTTTAAGTAGATCATCGCATTGAAATAGGCGTTCCAGTGGCCTACGCCGTAAAACAGCACCATCACCGCGATAATCGGCATGGACAGCGGGAGCACGATCGTAAAGAGCAGCCGGAAATTGGACGCCCCGTCCATCCAGGCCGATTCCTGCAGCTCGAACGGCACTCCGTTCTGAAAAAATGTCCGCATAACGATAAGGTTATAGGTCGAAATCGCGCCGGGGACAATCAGCGCCCAGATCGTATTGATCATACCGAGCGACTTGATCAAGAGGTAAGTCGGAATCAGCCCCCCGCTGAAAAACATCGTGATCGTGATCAGGAACATCAGCGTCTTGCGTCCCGGCAAATCTCTCTGCGAAAGCGGATACGCCGCCAAAATCGTCAGCACGATGTTAATGAACGTCCCGGCGAGCGTATAAATTAACGTATTGCGGTAACCGCTCCAGATCGATTCGTTCTCGAATACGTGCAGATAGGCGTCAAAGGTGAGCCCCTGCGGAAGCAGCCAAATCTTTCCTTCGATCACGCGAACCGGATCGCTGAAGGATGCGCTGACGACAAATAAGAGCGGATACAGCACAATCAATAGCACAATGACGGCCAAGAGGCAGACGATCGTATCGAAGAGCTTGTCGTCCCGGGAGCGGACCGCTTTGGAATCATGAAGCGTCATCATCGTATCACCACCTACCACAAGCTGGTTTCTGTTTTTTTGCGCGCCCACGTGTTGACGGCAAGCAGCAGCGCGAAATCGATCACGGAATTGAACAGTCCCGCCGCCGCCGTGTAGCTGAACTGGCCTTGCTGAATCCCGTTTTTATACACGAACGTTGCCAAAATTTCGCCTTTGCTCGCATTCACGGGATTTTGCATCAGCAGCGCTTTCTCAAAGCCGACATCCATCAAATGTCCGATTTGCAAAATAAACATAATAATAATCGTCGGCAATAGCCCCGGCAGCGAAATGTTCATAAGCCGCTGCAGCCGCGTAGCCCCGTCCATTTTGGCCGCTTCGTACAAGGTCGGATCGATGCCGCTTAGCGCCGCCAAGTAAATGATCGAGCCCCATCCCATATGCTGCCACACATCGGAGGAGACGAATACCGTTTGGAACCATTCCGCTTTGCGCATGAACGGCACCGGATCGGCGCCGAACAGAGCGAGCAGCTGATTCACCTTGCCGGTGTCGGCATCCAGAAACACGTTCAGCATGCCGACGATTACGACCAAGGATAAGAAGTGAGGAATATACGTCGCGTTCTGAACCCACTTCTTCAGCCGCAGAAAGCGGATTTCATAAATCAGCAAAGCAAGCAGAATGGGTAACGGGAAGCCTACCAATAGCGAGTAGACGCTCAGCGAAAGGGTGTTCCACAGCAGCTCCCAGAAATACGACGATTCGAAAAACCGTTCGAAATGCTTGAGTCCCGCCCAGGGGCTGGCCATCATCCCGCGGCTTGCGGAAAAATCCTTAAAGGCGATCTGAATGCCGTACATTGGAACGTATTTAAACACAATGTACCAGATGACGGGGATGGACAGCATAATGTAAAATTCGTACTTGGCGTGCACTCGTTTCCATAGACGGCGGCGAGCCGTGCCCGCCGCCGTCGACATGATGACCTGCGATTTCATGAACAATCACGCTCCTAAGACTTATTCATGGCATCGAAGGCTTTTTGGTATGCCTGTTCCAGCTGATCGATTTTCATTTTTTTCAGCGTCGCCGTATATTCGTCCCATTTGTCAAAGCTCATTTCGCCTAAAATAAATTTGATGGCCGACTCCTGGACGAATTTATCGAGATCGGCTTTGATCGGCACAATCGTGTCGGTCGCCTCTTGATCGAAGATCGGAGCGCCGTACATCATTTTGGACGTGAACGGCTCGGAAACGGCGGATACTTCCTTCGTTCTCTCGCTTAACACGATATCGTCGACAATGATCGTAGGGAAACCGCCGCCCGGAACCAGATTGACCTGCCCCAAAGCGGCCATCATGCCGCGGGGATCGTTCTTGATGCTGTCGGCGAGCACGGGCTTGCCGCTTTGCATCGAATAAGTCTGCCCTTCCACCCCGTAGTTGAAAAAGCGGCTTCCCTCTTCGCTATAGAAGTAATCGACCCAGCGGATCGCCGCTTCCGGATTTTTGTTGACATTGGTAATAGCGAAGGTGCCGATCGGCGATGCCAGCGGGCTGCCCGTGCTGAGCATTTGGTCGCCGTGCGGCCCTTTGACGGGAGCCATGCCGGCAAATTGATTTTCGACCTTGGTGAACGGGTCGGATGCGTAAATAAAGAACATGCCGTACAACGCTTGCGACAAGTTGCTGCGCCATTTCGGCAGGTCCTGCGAATAAAAGTCCGCATACAGCAGCTTTTCGGCATACAGCTTATTCAGAAACATCAGAAGCTCCTTGTATCTGTCGTCGCCGACCCACAGCTTGACTTTGCCGCCGTCGATATTGGCGTTCGTTCCGAGCTGATGATCCAAGCCGAACGAGCCTGCGAAGGTGGTGAATACCATCCCCGGATCGCGAAGTCCGAGCGGAATCTCGTCCTTCTTGCCGTTGCCGTTAGGGTCCTGGTCGCGGAAGGCGCGCAGCACCGTGAGCAGCTCGTCGATATTCGTAGGCTCTTTCAAATTCAGCTTCGTCAGCCAGTCTTGATTGATCCAGATTTTATCTCCCCGGCCTGCCGCCTGAAGGCGCAGCACCGGCAGCGAGTAAATATGCCCGTCGGTCGCCGTAACCGATTTTTTGGCTTCGGGGTATTGGTCGAACAGCTTTTTCAAGTTGGGCGCGTATTTATCGATCAGCCCTTCCAAGGGGATCAGCATTTGCTCCTGCATCCCGTATTTGGAAATGTCGGTATTGCTTAGATCCGCCCTCAGGAAGACGTCGGGCAATTCATTGGACGCGAACAACAGGTTTCGTTTCTCTGCGCAGCCTTGCGTCGGCGTCTCTTCATACACCATTTTGATGCCGCTTTTCTTCTCGTACTCCTTCAGCACCAATACATCTTTCCATGCCGCTTGGTTCGGGTCCTTGCAGCCGAACACCCGCATCGACACCTCGGAGTTGACGATCGGGAATCCGCTCGCGTTCAATACGGAACCGGCATCGCCTCCGGCGGCGGACGGCTGCTTCGCAGCGCCTTGATCCCCCGACGAGCATCCGGCCAGCAGTGAGGAAAATGCCGCGACGGCCATAAACGAAGTTGACAGCGTTTTCATTCGATTCATATCCATTTCAGCCCCTTTTTCTTTTTGTTTTCCGAACTGAAATTATTATAAAATGCGCAACGCCGCGGCATCGTATCATATTTTTATAATAAACATCAAATTATTGCAATACTACTTCCCGTACTTGCCCGCGTAGACGTGAGGCGTCTCTCCGATATGCTCCTTGAACACTTTAATAAAATAGCTGTAGCTGTTAAAGCCGACCAAATGATAAATTTCCTTCACGGAGCAGGCTCTCGTGCGAATGAGCTGGGCGCTTCTGTCGATCCGGTACGCCGTCAAACACTCGGTGAAGGTCGTTCCATGCTCTTCCTTAAACAGCCTGCTGAGGTAAGACGGCGTTATACCCAACTGCTCCGCCGTTTCCTCCAGCGTAATCCCTTGTCTATAGTTTTGCTGGATTCTCCGAATGGCCTGGGCGACATACCGGGAATATCGGGCTGAGGTTTGGACTGCGCTCAGAGCTTCGGCCAGCTTGGCGAACAAGGCTTGGTACGTACTCTCCAGCTCCGCCCCATCCTTGGGGTCCGCAGGACCGCCGCTCAGCTCCCGGACGATCCACTCCGATTCGATTCCGGCTTTTTGCGCAATCTTGACCGCCAGATGCATCAGCTCCGCCCCGGCGCGCGCAATCCCGCGGGGATACGCCGCCCTGTCCGCGTCGCAAGCTTGGGCGACATCCCGCACGATTCGCGACAGCTCCTCGGCGTCGCAAGCTTCCGCGGCCGCGAGCAGCTCTTTCTCCTGGCTTATCGTCACATACGAGACGACAGCCCGTTCCGCTCGCTCCGCCTTCGGCGAATGCCCCTGCAGCTCGTCCAGCTTGCCCTGGAGCCGGACATATTGCGCCGAGATGGCCGCAAGGGTGCGGAATATCCCCGTCTGCACAAACAGCACGGAGCAATTAAAATACAGCTCAAGCGATTTTTTCAAGCGTGCTTTCTTGCCTTCGACCTGCTGCTGGATTTCATTCTCGCTGCGCCCATGCTCCATAGATAACAGGACGCCGAACGTGCCTCTCTCCAAATAAACCGCGCAGCCCGCGTCGGCTATAATCTGCAGCGTCATATCGGTAACCGAACGGATGAATAGGGTCAGCTCCTGCTCGTTCATTCGCATATGCAGCTCCTCGAAATTCATCAGCTTCATGAGCAGCAGCACATGCCGCTGGCTGTCCCTTCCGTAAGGCAGGTCCCGGAAATGCTCGACATACTTGCTCTCGTCGGCCGCGCCGGCGCCGATTAACAACTCCTTCAAATAGCTTTGATTGACGGCGGGCACCGCCGCTTCCCATTTGAGCCGCTCCCGCTCGCGGTCGGTTTGCTGCTTAAGCTCGACCCGCACCTTCTCTTTCACCTTGCTTAAAACCTGGACGAGCGTCTCCGGAGACAGCCGGTGCTTGAGCAAATAATCGACGGCGCCGAAATGCAGCGACCCCCGAACGTATTCATACGAATCATAGCTGCTGAGGGCAATCATCCGCAGCTCCGGGCAGCGTTCGGATAATTGCCGGATCAGCTCCACGCCGTCCATTCCCGGCATATTCATATCGACGATAGCCAGATGCGGGGCCGTGTCCCGGACAAGCTCCAGCGCTTCGGCGCCGTCTCCCGCTTCGCCGCATAGCGTAAAGCCGAACTGCTCCCAATCGATAAGCGACCTTAAATGATTTCGAACGAGCAGCTCGTCGTCAACCGCTATAACTTTCAACAACATCGCTACGCACCTTCCTTACTTGGGGAATCGTAATTTCCACGGTCGTAAAAGCTCCCGCCTGACTGTACACGGTAAGTCCGTAAGGCTCTCCGAAGGCCAGCTGCAGCCGTTCCCGTATGTTGCTTAATCCTATGCCTCCGGCCGAATCGGATTCCGCCCGCGCGGCGTTGGTGCTTATCGCCTGAAGCAGCTCCGGCTGCATGCCGATCCCGTCGTCCGTAACGCTCAGCTTCAGCAGCTTCGATGCGTCGCAATAAATCCGGATCGATACGGTGCCTTCCCGGTCCAGAGCGCCAAGGCCGTGGTTCATCGCATTTTCGACGATAGGCTGCACGATCAGCTTCGGGATGAGGCAATCCAGCGCCTCCTCCTCCGCGTTGATATTGACGGCGATCCGGTCCAAAAACTTGTACCGCTGGATTCGCACATAATGCTCCACCTGCTTCAGCTCCTCGCGAACGGGGATCATCTCCCGCTTCGGATCGATGGCGAACCGCATCAGCTCAATGAGCGATCCGGAAATTTCCTCGATATTGGGGGCGTGCTGGATGCGGGCCAAATATTTGATCGTGTTCAGCGTATTGTACAGGAAATGAGGCTTGATCTGCGCCTGCAGCGCCCTGTATTCCGCTTCGCGCCGCTGCCGCTCTTGCGTCTTGACCGTATGCAGCAGCTCCTGCAAATGATCCATCATCGAGACGAACATTTCGCTGAGCTGCCCGATTTCGTCCTCGTTCCTGATTCGCGGCCGCGCATTCATATGCCCTTCGCGGACGAGCTTCATGGCGCTGTGCAGCCGCTTAATATTTTTGGCGATTTGCCGGGAAAGCACATGGGAAATAAGCAGCACGGCGATCAGCACGGCAATGGCCAGGGTAAGCGTTTGAAGCTTAATGCCGTTCACCTCGCTAAGCAGCACGCGAAGCGGGACCATGACGATCGTCGACCAGCCGGTATATTGCGATCGGGTTTGCACGGCCAGATACGACTGGCCTTCCATATCGATCTTGCTGCTCTTCCATTCGCCGGGCACGGCTCCGGCCAATAAGGCCAGCGTCTCCTTATCCTGAAGCTGCGTATGAATTCGCTCGGATCTGGAATCGTAGATAATGTTTCCGCTTTCATCAATGACCGAGACGACCGTTTCCGACAACGGTTCAATATCGTACACCTGCTTGAACAGATTCGGATCGAAATGGACGATGCACAGTCCGATCATCTCCCCGCCGGACAGGACGGGACGAACAAGCAGAATCCTTCCGTTCCCCGACGGATCGTACAGCAAATGCCGTTTGTTCTCGCGAATACGGGGGTTCTCCCATAACGAGGCTGTGAATTCGGAGTTTCCGATCCGGTTCCCCGTATAGAATACGGTGTCGTCGCGGCCGATGACGGTGATCTGCTGCACGTAATTTTTGAAGGCGATCATCGAGCCGAGAAACTCCTCCACTTCTTTCTTCTCCTGAAACCATTCGATCGTCGGAGCTTCTTTGCGGCTGAGCAGACTTTGGTGAATCACATCGCGGATAACGATCGCCTTGGCGATGTTATCGACTTCCTCGACCATCGATTGCAGGTTGCCGTTGACCCCCTGAATCCTGTCGGAAATATAGGACGTCGCGTTGCGTTCAATGACTTTTGCCGAATAATAATAAGAACTGTAGGCAATGGGAATGATGGCGAGAAGCACGACCCATCCGAACGCGGAGAACATTTTTCCTTGCATGGTCTTCACGGAACAACCCCCTGTGAGAATCGGCTGGCAAATTCAAAAAACAAATCTCTATGCATAATAATATCCGTTAACGCTTTCCTTTTGTCCAGCGTTTTTACCGTTATTCCCCCTTATCCCATTGTTCTTACCGGTATCGGGCAGGGGATTGGCCGGTTTGCTTCTTGAACATTCTGCTGAACACCAAGGGGCGGCTATCAAGAACAAATCCCTCAAAAGTGACGTGATGCTCTGAAGCTTATTCCGTCCGCATCCAGCTTCAGCTGGATCGGCGTCTAACCAATCCACCGGGATCGTTCTATGGGTAGACATTCCTTTCGGGGGAGACCCCGGATTTCCACAGGATATGGCTGCGCATCATTTCCTAAACAACGAAAAAAGGCCGCAGCAAAGCTGCAGCCTCGTTCATTACTATCGCGAATAGCGGCGACACACTAAGGCCTTCCTCTCGTCAAGCTCCGACAAACGAGCGGATCGGACGAGAGCCGGAACGAACAGCGAGTACGCCTTTATTCACAGCTTCATCCCCTTTCCGCTGCTAACGGTTATCAATAATCGCGCAGGCTGTCGAACAGCTTCACCAGCACATCGATGTCCGCTTGGCCGCCCACCGCTTGAAAGTTTTGCAGCAGATCGGTCAGCACGGTATAAATTTCTTCCCGCTCCACCGTTTCGATGAAACTCCCCCGCCGGTCCATCCGGTTGAACGTCTCAGTGTATGCGGCAACCAGCGCTTCCAGCTCCTCCCGAACCGCCGCATCGCTCGGTCCGGCCGCAGCGGAGCGGAGAGCGAGACTTCGCAGCGCCGATTGCGTCTTCTTGTACAGCGAAGCGGCTTTGCGGGCGTTGGCTGCGGAGATATGCTCGCGCCCGTCCCAATCCCGGAACGGATTATCGAGATTTTCCGCCAGCCATTCGGGCTTGCGGGCCTTCGTGATGTGCAAATCGAGACCGGCCGCCGCCTGCTTCTTGTAGCACGCTTTGATCGGCCCGGCCGCTTCGGCCGGCAGGCTGGTCATCCACAGCCATTCCAAACGCGGCAGCTTGTCCGGCCCGGGGAACTGCTCGCCGGTAAAGCCGAACAGATCGTACGTGCTGAATCGCCGAAGCTCCGGCAGCGCAGCCAGGCTGTCCACGCCGGTCAGCGTGCCCGGCTTGCCCCACAGACGCAGCTCGCGCAGCGCCGGGAAGCGCCGCACGACGGCGGTCAAATCGAGCGACGCGATGCCGGTCAGATGCAGCCCGCCCAGCCGATCCAGACCGATCAACGCCGGCAGCTTCGCGGTATTGTGCACCGTAAGCCAGCGTCCGTTTTCTTCAGCGGCGATGCGCAGCTCCGGCGAAGCGGGACCGGTCAGCGTGAGCTGCAGCATGTCCCGGTTCAGTGTCAGCTGCCGCAGCCCTTCGGGCCGGATAGCGAGGCGATTCAAGCGGCAGGCGCTTAAATCAAGGTCCGTCCCTTCGACATGGCTGACTTGCAGCTCGATTATGAACGGGTTGCCGGCAATGAACGCAAGCAGCGGTTCGCTCAGCGTATCGGCGTGAATGCGCGTAAGGCACGGCAGCTTCTCCAATTCGGATAGATCGGACAGCTGCCGCAGCAAATCCTCGTCAGCCGCGCTTGTCGAACGCGACAATGACCGGCCGCCCACATCGACCTTCGCGCGGTCTTGAGCGGCTTCCTTGAAGCGCTGCCGCAGCTTGGGAGCGATGGCTTCCCAATTGCGCTGGCGTGCCATGCTGCCGCCCGTATCCCAGCTGCCGTAGCTGACCACTTCTTCCTCCGCCAGCGGCGGGAGGCTGCCGACCTTCGTGTACCCTGCCGGCACGACGGCATCGACGTACGAATGATCGATCCGGTCGTTCCAGAAAAAATAGTTGCAGATCAGCGGCTTCATCTGCCGCAACTCGCTCTCGGAGGGCGGGGCGTCGCCGAGCCAGTCAAGCTCGAGCACGGCCGCCAGCGGCTTTCCTTTTGCGGATTCGGGCTGCTTGATATGCGTGACCTGACAAGCTGCGTAGCTCCGCAGCCTTTCGACATAGACGCAGTAAATATCTCCGGCTTCAGGTATCAAAAGCGCCCCTCCTTTCGTTTTTTACCAACAAGCTATTCAGCGCGGGCGCGCTTCACATACTCGTACCAAATGTCGCTTTCCTCGTCCGTCATATCGCCGGTGATCGAAGAAAAATCGATGATCCTGTCGAAGCGATCTTTTAATAACGCAAATTGCCGGTAAGAGACCGTTATTTTGTTCAGCGAGGCCGAACGGGCCAGCTCCTCCAGCTTCCCGATATCAGGGGAGCCCGACAGCTCCAGGGAACGGAGATGGTCAAGCCGCGCCAATGCGGAAATATCTTCGACTGCCGAATCCTTTATAACCAACGTTTGCAGCTTCCGGCATGATGCCGCAAACTGCAAATGCGCTAGAGCGGCCCCTTCCAGCACCAGCTTCCGCAAGCCGGAGAGCTTGGCCAATACGGCCAAGTCATCCGCTGTGACGGTGCCCAATTCGGAAATCGTCAGCTCGCTGAGCTGACGAAGCTCGGATATACTGCGAAGCCGCTCCGCATCGGGAGCGGAAACTTGCAGAGAGCGCAAGCTTTGGACCGGCTTCAGCGGCGAGAAGTCGCGAACCTGCGTATGCTCAAGATCGACCGCCCTCAGTTTGGGAAGCGCGCTGAGCGGAGACAGATCGGTTACGGCCGTATCGGAAAGCACCAGTTCCTGCAGCTGCTCCAGATGCTGCAGCGGGTGAAGGTCCGAAACCGGATTTTTCGCCAAATACAGCACCTTCAACTGCTTGCAGCCGCTTAAGGCTTCGACGGAACGAATTTCGTTCGCGCTCAGAACGAGCTCGCGCACATCGCTGCATGCTCCGAGCGGAGCCGTATCCGTCAGTCCTTGATCGATCAAATAAATCCGCTTGGCGCGAAGAAACTCGTCCCGGGAGCCGAATGTCTCGATAATTTTCGCCTTCCAGCCGTCATCCAGCCCCTCGAACCATTGCTGCGCCTCCTGTACGCCTGGCTCCCCGAATCGGATCGGCTCCAGCACGGGCAGCTCAATCCTGCGAATCGCATCGAGAAAATGAACCTCCCCTTCCTTGCCGAAGGTCCAAGAGACGTACTCGTCCTCCTCGCGATTGACAGTGTACAAACCTTCTTGAGCCGTATCGCGGATAAACTGCAGCAAATGTGAGAGATGGCGTGCAATGACGTATTTGACCTCTTCATCGCGGCCAAAATTCATCACCTGTCCTGCCCTTCCTTGATCCGCAGGGTCCAGATCGATGCCGATGTGGTTGCCTCCCCAATCTTTGGCGATCGGCAGCCAATACCGGTTGATGTACTGCTCCTTGATCCAGCCGGCGGGAACGGAATAATGCTCCGCTTCCCAATTCTCAGTTTCGAGCCCGGTCCAAATTCTCCATTCCGCCATCATCCCGTCCAGCGATAGAAACGGCAGACCCATAAACAAGCCCGGGCCGCCGTCCTGCTCCCCGTTGTGGATCAGATAAAGCTCCCGCAGCTCCGGCGGCAGACCGAACCCCAATTCCGCTTCCGCGCTGCGAAGCTCCTCTTCCGATGCCGGCGGGTTTAACGATGCGGCCAGCTCGGGCAGATCGCTCTGCAGCAGCTCTGTGATTTCGTGAAGCAGTTGTTTCATCGTACCAAGCTCCTCCCTGCATGAACTCTCTCTCGTATTTCAAAAAGGGTGGTGGAAAACGCCCACTCCGCATGCGAAAGCATCTTCCGATCGCTCTTGTCCCCGGATTTCTTGAATAGATAAGCCCGTGAAACGGGGGAAATCCGGGAACAAAGGCGAACGCTAAAGCTTCTCCAGATTGCTTTCGTATTCGACGATCGCGAGAAGGGCGGCAGCAGAGCCTGCGGGCGGGCCTGCCTCGGCTATCGCAAGCAACGATTCGTTGATCGCTCCGTATGGCGAATCGTTGCCGTACAGGATAATGACCGAAGGATAGGCCCGGATCGCTTCGCCGATTGCCTCCGGCAGCCGCTCAGCGAACGCCTCGTGCGGAGCGTAATCCGACCGCAAATATTCAATAAAAGCCGTGCGTTCCTCCTCGTCCCCGAAATAATGTCTTTCCATAAAATCTTCATCGATCCATGAACAGCCTATCCCGTTCAGAAAGGGGGACAGAAGCGCTTCTCCGTCATCATCGTACACCGTCTCGGTAAAAGCATTCAGTTCCTTTTCGCTAGACGCAGGGGTTCCCCAGATCGTTACGATATGTTTCATCCTGACTCGCCTCCTCGTCGGATAACATCTCGACACTGTGCTTCAAGCTCCATCCCATGCTCCGTCCGTCTTACCTGCGCTTGTCCATTCGCGCCGACAGCGCGGTGAACAGCCGCCGCACCTCTTCGTCCTTTTCCTTCCGCGCCCGCGTCTCCAGGTTTTTCCTGCCTCCCCAGATCATATCGATCAAATGCTCGGCCTCGTAGGTATCGAACGGCTCCATCAACGCTAACAGAGCTTGTAAATTGGCTGCCGTTTCGAATCGGGCCCGCTCCTTGGCGAACTTCCCCTCATTGCAGCGCATAAGAGAAGCTGCGACGGTCGGAAGCGTCGATGCGTCGACGCCGTAATGCTGAATCAGCGCGAGCGCAAACGGCTGCTGTACCGATTGATGCTCCTGATCGACCAGGCTCATATAAGCTTCCACCAGCGGGAAATAGCGCTTGTCCGCCAGCCCGAGGCCGAATACGGCATAAGTGCCCGGCATGCAGTTCTTCTCCCCCTCCGTATCGCCGTACCATTCGAACTCTCCCATAGCTAGCTGCGCATAAGCTTCCAGCTTCGGGAACAGCTCGCGATATTGCAGCGCGTTGGCAAAGAACCGATGCGTCTGCGATTTGGCCAAGCCGGGGACGGGCAGCTGCTGTTTGGCCTTCGATTTCAGCTTGATTTGGTAACTTCTGGAGAAACCCTTGCTCAGCAGATTGCAAATAAAATCAAGAGCTTTTGCATAGCTGTCCGCGCTCTCCTCCCGGATATGAATCGTTACCGTCGCAAAAATATCGTTAGCGCTGCATTCGAGACGTTCGTCCTTGTAAGCGACGTCCGCCGGGTCGAACGTGCCGCTGCCTTCTCCGATGCACCGCTGCGCCTCGGCACTGCCGAGCTCCTGCAGCAGCTCCAGCAGCCCGATGCCTGTGCTTCGGCTGTAATTCGGTTCGTGCTTAATGATCAGGATCGCCGTCTGCAAAGCGAGCCGCATCTGCTGCGGGTCGATGACGGACAGATCGATGCCCTCTTTTTTCGTGTAGGAAGGGAGTCCCCATTCCGGTTTGGAGCAATGAAAATAGATCGGAAGAAATTCGTTTTCGGTCCAGCCGCGCAATGCGCGAATGAACGTAGCCCTATGCTCGTCCAGCTTCTCCTTGTTTTTCTTGTTCAGCTCCATAACCCTGTCGTAGATGCGCAGCCATTGGTCGACATCCATAGCCGGGTACAGACCGGGATCAAGCAGATGATTGGAGAGGAAAAAGCTTTCCAGCGGATCTGTCGGATACTCCTTGGCGTTGAGCTGATTTCGGATATATTGATCCATTCGCTCCAGCAGCTCCGTTTTCTTGCGTTCATTGATATAATCGACGACGATGACGTTTAGCGGGCCTTCGGCCGTCGTCCATTTGCCCGCAATCTTGAATCGGTAATGGAGCAAGGGACTGTCGTCGTAAGCTCGAATGCGGCTCGACAGCTTTTCTCTCAGCAGCGGCAGCAGCTCTTCCGTAATCTGTTCCGTGGTGAGCGGTTCCGTCGCTCTCGCTCCCTTGCGCTCGACTTCCGGCGAGCCCCAATCATCGTCGAACGAGAACACGCGGATGTCCCCCTCGTCATACTCGAACCGGGCATAATCATGGATGCCGATCTGCAAGGATGTGCGCCGCACGGTTTTGCCGGCATCCAGCTTTTCGATTTGATCGAACCATTCGTTCAAGCTATCGGATATTTCATCCGCAATTGTCATTATTATCGTTTGTTGTTCCATTGTTGTTCGTCTTCACCGCCAATACCAAATTATCGAACCTGTGATGCCGTCACGCCTTTCGGTTGCTTCCCATTGTAACGATCCCCGCGGCGGCCAGCAGGCAGCCGAACAGGAACGGCGGGATAAAGTAAGCGAGGGCTTCGGTATCTGATTGCCGATATTTGTTTCTATTCCCATCATAATGGAACTCGCCGCTGTCGAAAATACGCTCAGCAGCCTATAAACATAGGACTGTCGGTCTTCAACTAGGTCCGGGATCACATCAATGCCGGGTGGAAAAAAGCCGCTGCGGCAAAAAAAGACTCCCTCCTACCGAGGCAGATGTTAAATCTGCCTGCGGCAAAAGGGAGCCTATCCGTTATTAATTTCGAATGAGGTAATCGAATGCGCCTAACGCTGCATTGGCGCCCGATCCCATCGAGATGATGATCTGCTTATACGGGCTGTTGGTGCAATCGCCTGCGGCGAATACGCCAGGGACGTTCGTCGCGCCGTGGCGGTCTACGACGATTTCGCCGAAGCGCGTGCGTTCAACGGTGTCGGCCAGCCAATCGGTATTGGGAACAAGACCGATCTGAACGAACACGCCCTGCAATTCCACATGATGCTCTTGTCCCGATTCCCGATCGACATAAGCAATTCCGTCTACTTTGTCCGTACCGGTAATTTCCTTAGTCTGCACGTTTTTGTGTACCGTTACGTTCGGCAGGCTGTAAAGCCGCTTCTGCAGCACGGCATCGGCTTTCAATTCGGGCATGAATTCGAGCACCGTCACATGCTTTACGATGCCTGCCAGATCAATCGCCGCCTCGATGCCGGAGTTGCCGCCGCCGATGACGGCGACATGCTTCCCTGTGAACAGCGGGCCGTCGCAATGAGGGCAGTAGGCAACGCCTTTGTTCTTGAATTCCGCTTCGCCGGGAACGCCGACATTGCGCCAGCGTGCGCCGGTCGAGACAATGACGGTTTTGCTTTTCAGCACCGCGCCGTTTTCAAGTTCGACTTCGATGAGATCCTTCTTTTCCAGACGCTTGACGCGCTGAAGCTTCATGACGTCAATGCCGTATTCCTTCACATGCTCCTCAAGACTCGCTACAAGCTTGGGGCCTTCGGTATATTTGACGCTGATGAAGTTTTCGATGCCCATCGTATCCATAACCTGGCCGCCGAAGCGTTCGGCGACAATCCCGGTGCGGATGCCTTTGCGAGCCGCATAGATCGCCGCGCTGGCGCCGGCGGGACCTCCCCCGACGACAAGCACGTCGTACGGCTCTTTATCCGCAAATTCGGACGCGTCCGGAGCCGTCCCCAGCTTGGCAAGTATCTCTTCGAGCGTCATGCGCCCGCTGCCGAACGCCTCGCCGTTCAGATAAACCGACGGCACGGCCATGACGTCTCTGGTTTCGACCTCGTTTTTGAACGCGGCGCCGTCGATCATCGTATGACTGATGCCCGGATTCAGGATACTCATCAGGTTCAATGCCTGCACGACGTCGGGACAATTATGGCAGCTCAAGCTGACATAAGTTTCGAAGCGGTATTCGCCGCGGATGCCCTTGATCTGATCAATGAGAGGCTGTTCTACCTTGGGCGGTCTGCCGCTTGCCTGCAGCAGCGCGAGCACCAGGGAAGTAAACTCATGTCCCAAAGGAACGCCGGCAAAAACAACCCCTGTATTTTCCCCCGCACGGTTCACGCTGAAGCTTGGCGTACGGTACAGTTCGGTTTTCTCGACCGTGATTCTGGAGGACATGCCGGAGATTTCGTCCAGCAGCTCCAACATCTCACCGGATACGGCATCGGACCCTGCGCTCACTTGAATCTGCACGTCGCCTTCCATGAGCTGCAGGTATTGACCTAGTTGTTCCTTGATATCTGCGTCGAGTGCCATAAGCTTCCGCTCCTTAGATTTTTCCTACAAGATCGAGGCTTGGCTTCAGCGTTTTACCGCCTTCTTGCCATTTCGCAGGGCATACTTCGCCCGGATTGTTGCGTACATATTGAGCAGCCTTCACTTTGTTTACCAGAATGCTTGCATCACGGCCGATGCCGCCTGCATTGATCTCAAGAGCTTGAATGACCCCGTCCGGATCGATAATGAACGTACCGCGGTCCGCAACGCCGTCGGCTTCGATCAGCACGTCAAAATTGCGGGAGATCGTATGCGATGGATCGCCGATCATAATATAAGTAATTTTTCCGATCGTCTCGGAGCTGTCATGCCAAGCTTTATGTGTAAAATGAGTGTCCGTGGAAACGGAATATACTTCAACGCCAAGGCTTTTCAGCGTTTCATATTGATTTTGCAAATCTTCAAGCTCAGTCGGGCATACGAATGTGAAGTCGGCAGGATAGAAGCAAACGACGCTCCATTTCCCTTTGAAATCCGCTTCCGAAACGTCGATAAACTTGCCGTTATGATAAGCCGATGCTTTAAATGGTAGAACTTCTTTTCCGATAAGAGACATAATGATGTTTCCTCCTTAAATTTGGGTTTGATATAGGTTCATGTAAAATAATAACGCAAACCGTCGTTTTCATCATGAAGGTATGATGAAGAAATTATGAATTTATGATGAAGAAAGGGAATATTTCAAGTTGGCCCCCTTGCTTCTCGCTAAAACCTCGACTTCTCGCGACTCTTATATGCTGTGATGAAACGCGCCTGAGCATACATGCTCAATCCTTGAAGACCGATACGCCCTCCGGCGCTTCGATATCCGAATGAATGGCGCCGTCAGCCTGCTTTGTATGTTTTACCCTAACAATACCGTACGCGGGTCTTGCTGTACCTTCAAGTTTTTCCATGAATGAATCATGTTCGGGCTCCTTCCCTGAGAGATCAGGAAATATTTGCTTATATACAAATTCGAGAAGCTCCGCCCATATCCTTTTTATACAGCTTCAATTTTAAGTTTTAAAAGTAAGGTGAACAAGTTCGCTGCAGCTTCCGTTTGATCCTCCCAAACGCTGCTGAAATCGGATGTTTGGATGGCATGCCAATAGCCCGCTCAAGCAAAATCCCAGCTTGAACGGGCTATGTTTATTCCTTGGAATTCGCTTGCAGAGCGTCGCCAATAACTAGCGAATGAAGACCTGCATACCCTTCCCGCGCGAGCTCGGCGCTTAATGCGTCCGTAGTCTCTTTGCCCGCATGCACCAGCACGGTTTCCTTGCTCGGCAGCGCATCCAGCATCGCCCGAACGTCGGGCTTGCCCTGATGCACCTTGTACCGGACAAAACGCGCTGCCGGATCGCCGACTCCGCCATCTTGTCCGGTGATCAGACGGCGGCCCAAGCTTCCTTGGGCGAGATGTCCGGTCAAAATGACGCGGTAGCCGCCACGGCGCTTGAGCACCTCGTAATACCACCGGCATTTGGCGGATTGCATCATCCCGTCGCTTGTGAAGACGATGGCTGCGGCCGGCGCAGCGCCGATCGCCCGTTCCCGGCCGGCCGGATCGTCCACAACCGTCATGCAGCCGTGTTGAAGCCCCCGGGCGATGCGGCCCGCGGCATTCTCGCGCAGCCAGGCACGCCACTGCAGCATGTCGGCCAGTCCGTCGACAATCTCCTTCTCCGCGACGATGCGGACGTCCGGGAACGTCTCCTGCGCCCACAGCAAGAGCTCCTGCCCTCTTCCGAAGACCGGAACGGGCAGCAGCACCGTCTCGCCGCGATGCAGCGCTTCGCCGACTGCGGCCTTCAGCAGCGCCAGCTTCTCGCCCTGGGAATCGGGATCGCCGCCGTACGCCGCGTCGACGATCGCCAGGTCGACGGTCGGCCCGTTCGCCCGGGCCAAGCTCCGCCCCGCGCCGCCGAGGACCGGCTGCGCCTCTTCCCCGCTGCGAAGCTCCGCGGCGGGCAACGCCGGTATGTCGGCCGCCAGCAGCGCCGACTCCGACGTGTAATCGCCGGAGAAGAAGGCGAGCCGGCCTTCGATGTTCAGCAGCAGCCAAACCGAGCCGGGCAGATGGCCGCTGCGGCCCCAGCAGACGCTCAGCTTCGGCGAAAGCGCGAGCCACTCCCCGGGGCCGGCGGTTTCTTCCAAATACGCGTATTGAATCGCGTCGATATGTTCTTCCTCGTAGGGCAGCGGCGCTCCTTGCGCAGCGACGTACTGCTTCCAGGCGCGGAAATAAGCCGGCAGCTGCCGGACCGTTGCGCGCGTCGTCCATACGGCCCCGCGGTAGCCGAGCTTATAAAGCAGCGGGATCGCTACGGAATGATCCTCGTGGGCGTGGGACAAGAAGACCGCGTCGAGCCCGGCCGCGGTCTCCCCGACTAAGGAAGGATATGCTCCGGGCCCTTCCTTCTTCACCCCGCAGTCCAGCAGCAAGCGGGTTTGACGATGTTCGATCAAATAGCAGGAGCGGCCATGTTCTCCGGCTCCGCCCCATACGGTAACTTGCATTATTTCACACTCCACTTTTGTCTGGCGCTCAATAGGTTAATGCCGAGCAGCAGCAGCGTGGTCAGCCCGACGGAGACGACGGCCATCGCCATCCCGAGAGACACCTTGCCCTGCTCGAACTGTGAAAATATATAGGTCGCCGACGTTTCCATAGACGGCGGCAATATCATCAGCGACGCGACCAATTCGCGAACCGAGATAGTGAAAGTCATCATCCATCCGGCCAGCATCCCTGGAACGATCAGCGGCAGCAGAATGCGCCGGAAAATATACGCCGCGCTTCCCCCGAATACGCGTCCCGCCTGAAACAGCGATTCGTCCAATTGGGCGAAATTCGCTTTGACATACTGCACGGTATACGGCAGGAAGAAGACGACATACGTCAGCACGACCATCCCGTACGTATTGTACAGCGGAACCGGGTTCCACGGCGCGTTCCATAGCAATATTAAGCCGACGACGATGACGATGCCCGGCACCGTATTCGGCAGCACGCTGAACAGGTCGGCGATGCGCTGCGGCCATGACCGGGCGCGCCCGATCATCAGCGCGAAATAAGTGCCGAGCAGGACCGATATCGTCGCCGCCGCCAATGACAAGCCGAGGCTGTTCATGAGCGCTTCCATGCTTTTCGATCCCCAGGCCAAAAGCTCCGAGTAGTTGGCAAGCGTCATGTTGGACCATTCGAGGCCCGCGCCGCGCAGCTTCATCATCGAGGCGGCGATGATCGAAAAATACGGCACGCCGATGGACAGCAGCAGCAGGCCCACTACGTACAGCCAGACAAGCGCGCGCGTCCAGCCGTTCAGCCGGTACAGCTTGCCGCGCGTGCCCTTGCCGCCGACGAGCGAATAGGTGAACCGCCGGCTGACGACGCTCTGTACATACCAGACTAGGAGTCTGTCCGACGAAACAGGAAAAGCATAGTTTCGTCGCGAAACTTAACTGTAATCTGTTTATCTGGTAAAAAAGGGTGTGTGGTTTATGGCAAAATTTAAATCTTACTCCACGGAACAAGGTGAATTGTTTCCGATGTATTTGAGCGATTGGATCCCTGAAGATCATTTAGTGCGGCTTGTTAGCGACATCGTGGATCAGTTGGATCTCACGGTCATGACAAATCGGTATTCCCATCGCGGAGAAGAAGCCTATCACCCCGCCATGCTTTTGAAGTTATGGTTCTATGGCTATGCTACGGGTGTGTTCACCTCCCGGACCCTTCGTCAGGCTATGGATGAAAATATTCCTTTTCGTTGGCTATGTGGCGGCCATCGACCGGATTTCCGTACGCTCAGCGATTTTCGAAAGGATCACCTCGAATCATTACCGGGACTTTTCAAACAAGTGGTACACATCGCCATACAGCTAGGGTACGTGTCCCTCGGTCATGTCAGCATCGATGGTTCGAAGCTGAAAGCCCATGCATCGAAGCATAAGTCGATGTCGCGAGATCGGATGAACCAGGAAATCGAGCGTCTGGAAAAGGAAATCCGCGAAGCTCTCGAGCAAGCCGGCCAGATAGACGACCAAGAGAACGAAGAGCCCCTTTCGCTGTTGCCGGAATCGGTGACCAATCGCCAATCCCGACTTGAAAAAATCAGAGAGGCGCTCAGACAGTTGGAAACTCGCAAACCGGTAGAGGAATCGAAGACACCGGACAAAGATCAATTCAACTTTACCGATCCAGATTCCCAAATCATGGATACGAAAACCCAAGGCGTCATCCAAGGATATAATCCGCAAATTGCCGTAGATGCGGATCAGGGATTCATCGTCGGACTGCAGATGAACCCTAGCAGCAGCGACCAACACCAATTCCAGCCGGTGCTCGGTTCCATCCGCAACATAACGGGAAAGGTGCCCGAGAAAGTGAGTGCGGACGCAGGGTACTTTAGTGCGGACAACATTCAGGCGGCGACGAAGGCCGAGACCGACGCCTACATCGCGGCAACCCGTGAAAACAAGCCGCACGGGAATCCGTACGATAAAACCAACTTTACGTATATCCCGGAAACGGATACCTATGTGTGCCCAGCGGGACAAACGCTGATCCACAAGTACACATACTATGAAAAGGATCCTCAAAAAGCGACTCAATGGGTGTATATGAGCGATGCCTGCCTGACCTGCCCGTTTCAAAAGGACTGCGTTAAGTCCGGATCCGGTAAACGAAGGGTCAAACGCAATGAAGGCGATCCGATCCGAGAAGCCATGAGAACCAAAGTGCAAAGCGATGCCGGTAAAGACATTTACCGGTTACGTAAAGCCATCGTGGAACCCGCGTGGGGGCAAATGAAAGAATGTCAGGGCTTTCGTCAGTTTCACCTCCGTGGCGAAGATAAGGTTGAGGGTGAGTTCGTCCTTTTGGCTTTAAGCTATAATTTAAGAAAGCTTCATTCTGCCAAATATCCCAAACCATCCACGGTGTATAAACGGGAGAGGTCTGCCCAAAAACGTAAAAAAGCGGCGTAACTCCCACAAAGGCAAAGAAAGACACAGTGATTATACTCAAATCGTGATGAAAAATCATTTGAAAACCGAGTCTTACTCCGAAGGGACCTACAAAAGTAACTCCGTCGGACAGACTCCTAGCAGGCAAGTGCTCAGCAGCACGGAAGCCAGCGCCGTCGCTTTGCCGAAATCGATCGGCCAGCTCGAAATGTATTTATGAATTTCCGACGTAAGCACATAGTAGCCGATTTTGCGGCCGAAGGTCGCAGGCGTGCCGAACTCGGCGATCGTTTTGACGAAGATGAGCAGCGCACCCATCGCATAGCTGGATAGCAGCAGCGGCAGAACGATGCGCCGGAAACTGTACAAAAACCCGCCGCCGTGCACCGCAGCCGCTTCTTCCTTGCCGCCTCCGATCTGCAGGAGCGCGTTGCGCAAGATCAAGTACAGGAACGGGAACAGATGGAAGCTCATAATCGCGATCATCCCGACCTGGCTGAAGAAAACCGGCGTCACCGCAGCCGCCGCGGGCAGCAGCTGCTCCAGATAACCGTTCGTCTGCATGAACAAAATCCAGCCCATGGAACCGATGTAAGGCGGCGTCATAAACGGAATTAACAGCACGATGTCGAGCCAGCCGTGCCGTTTCAGCTCCGTCCGGGATAAAATCCAGGCCAGCGGCAGCGCCAGCATCGTCGCTCCGGCGACGACCCACAGCCCGAGCCAAATCGAATTCCAGAATACTTCGCCAAGTTCATTCTCCGCGATGGCGCGCAGCGGCGCGAGCAGGTCCAGCTTCTCTCCGGTGCGGACGCTCGTCATTAGGATGAAAAAAAGCGGGACGACCACAAGCATCGCCAGAAGCAGCAAGGCTAGCGTCATCCCAAGATGTTTATGCGAAACCGTCTTTGCTCTCTGCATCATTCGCCTCTACTTAAACAGCTGGGTAAATTTCTTTGTAACCGCGTCGCCGTTGGTATCCATCCAAGCCCAATCGACTTTCATTTGCGGAATTTGCTCGACGCCGGGACGATCTTTGGCTGCTACGTCTTTGCGGCCCGGCAGCAGGTACGTCTCGGCGACCATTTTCTGCGCTTCGTCCGACAGCAAGTAGTCGATAAACGCTTTGGCATTGTCCACATTTTTGCTTGTCTTGACGATGGCGGCCGGACGCGGGCTGATCACCGTGCCGCTCGCAGGATAGATCATATCGATCGGCTCGCCTTTGGCTTTTGCCTGATAGGTCATATAGTCGACGCCTGCGGCTACGATGCTCTTGGAGCCGGTAATGACCGGGTCGAGCGCCTCCTGGTTGGCGCCTGCCATGACCGCGCCGTTCTTCTTGTACTGGTCTAGCAGCTCCCAGCCGGAATCGCCTCTGGTGCTGAGGTAGCCTGTGACGAAGTCGAGCGCCGAGCCGGACAAGGCGGGATCGGGAATATTGATTTTACCCTTCCACTCTTCCTTCGTCAGATCGGCCCATTCCTTCGGAGGCGTTTTTACCAGCTTCGTATTATAGCCGATGCCGAGCGCAGAGGCGCTGTAGCCGAAGAAATTGCCGTCTTTATCGGACCATTCGGGAATCAGCTTATCCGCATTTTTCGCCTCTTTATACTCCAGCGTCATTCCGCTCTTCTTAAGCCCTTGGGCCGACGGCAGCGAAGCGAGGACGACGACGTCGACGACCGGATTCGCTTTTTCCGCTTCCATACGAGACAGAATTTTTCCTGTGGTGCCCTGGAACATCTCAATTTTGACGCCGGTTTTAGCTTCATAGCCCTTCTGGATGCTTTCCGCCAGTTCCTTCGGCCCTGCGCTGTAGACCACCAGCTTGCCGCTCAGCTTCTTCTCTTCCTGCTTCGCCTCCGTTTTGGCCGGCTCCGCGGCCGCCCCTCCCGCCTTCGGAGCCGCTCCGTTCGTGGACGCCGCTTGCTGCGTCGTGCCGCATCCTGCGATGCTGAAGCCTACCACAGCCGTTAGCAGCAGCAGCGCCCCGTTTTTCAAACCTGTCGTCATTCTCGTTTTCATTGATTAAGCCTCCTATAAATTATGAAATATGATGAATATGCTTTTCCGACACATACAGGTTCGCTTGTTCTCCATGCGGCAGCCTTCGCTGATGATAAGCCGTCCAGAGCCCCAGTTCCCCCATGTCGAGCTGCACTTCATAACGATCCCCCAAATAGCTGACACTGCGAATCGTGCCCGTATACCTTTGTTCTTTGTCTTCCGCTTCGTCCTCCGGCCGCCAGCGGATATGCTCCGGCCGCACCAGACTCCGGTCTTTCGCCAGCCAATTGGATTTGCCGATAAACTGGGCGACGAAAGGATGCTCCGGCGCGCCGTAGATGTCCTCCGGCCGGCCGATCTGCAAAATTCTCCCCTGCTTCATGACGACGATTTCATCGGACATAGACATCGCCTCGGTCTGATCATGCGTGACATACAGCGCGGTGAGTCCGATATCCCGCACCAGACTGATCAGCTCGAGCCGCATTTCGTCGCGGAGCATCGCATCGAGCGCGCTGAGCGGCTCGTCGAACAAGACGAGCCGGGGCTTCGTTACGACGGCCCGGGCGAAGGCTACCCGCTGCTGCTGTCCTCCCGACAGCTGATGGGGGTATCGGTCCTCCATCCCGCCGAGCCGGACCTGATCAACCGCTTCCTGCACCTGGCGCTTCAAATCTTTGGTCTTTCCCGACGCCCGCAGCCCGAAGGCTACGTTCTCGAACACGGTCATATGGGGCCATAGCGCAAAATCTTGAAAGACCATGCCGAACCCGCGCCGGTGAGCCGGCTGTTCGATGCGGCGGGCGCTCGAATACATGCACTCGTCTCCGACGGCAATTTCCCCTTGATCCGGAGTTTCCAGCCCGGCGATCATCCTCAGCAGCGTCGTCTTGCCGCAGCCCGAGGGCCCAAGCAGCGTCGTGAAGCGGCCTTGACGGATGCGCAGATCCGTAGCATGCAGCGCCTGCACGTCATCGAACGATTTTTGTAAACCTTGAATTACGACATCCATGGATTTCCCTTCCTATCTGTCAGTCAATCTATTCACAGTGTACAAGCTCAAATGCAGAGAAATATTATCGCCACGTAAAGATTTTGTTAAAAATATCAATGGATTCTATTCAAATCCATAGATTTTTTCTATACTGGTTGCGTACGGTTTACCGAATGGAAGGAACGGGAGGACAGCCAAACCTATGAATATAAATCTGTTGAAGCTGCAAATCGTAGAACTGCTGGAGAGGCATAAAAAGATTACGGCGGTTGCCGAAGCGCTCGGTTTAAAGCAGCCGACGATCACTTTCCATATGAAAAGCTTGGAACAGGAGCTGGGTGTATCGTTATTCGAGCACCGCTCGGGGAAAGTGCATTTGACCGAAGCCGGCAAGTCGTTGTTTCATTACTCGGTTAAAATCAATTCACTGGCGCAAGAAGCCGCAAGAGTCGTCAAAGAATTCGATCAGCTCGGCAGAGGCAGTCTGAAAATCGGCGCGAGCTACGTGCCGGGAACGTATATGCTGCCGCGCATTTTAAGCGAATTCGCCAGAGCCTACCCGAGAATCAGCCTGTCCCTTATGATCCGGACCGCGCCGGTGATCAAAGAGCTGATCCTTAATCACGAGATCGATCTCGGGATCATTTCCTGCGAGCCGTTCCAGCTCCCCCCGCTGCTGTCCGAGACGCTTTGCGAGGACGAGCTCGTGCTGATTATGTCGCCGCAGCACGGACTGGCCCGTCAACCGCAGCTGTATCCCGACCAGCTCGAGCAGGTTCCTTTTCTGCTGCACAGTCCGGAGTCCAGCACCCGCCAGCTGACGGCGAAGTGGGCGCAGAGCAACCGGATCGAGCTGCGGGGACAGATGGAATTCGATTCGCTGGAAGCGATCAAACAAACCGTCATGCTCGGCGAAGGCGTCTCGTTCGTATCCCGCCTTGCCGTTCGCAAGGAGGTCGAACGCGGGGAGCTGCTGGTCCGGCAAATTCCGCAAAACAGCTACAACCGCTACGTCTACGTCGCTTTCAACGAGGACCGCAGCCAATCCGCCGTTTTGGACGAATTTATCGGCCATTTGCGCCGGGAGGTCCCGGAATAAGCGAGGAAGAACGCGATTTATTTGCAGGAAATGATATTTTTCGTTGCCCGAAAGATCGAAAGAAGATACAATGACAAGTGAGTTCTGTCTTTATATTGTTTTACACCCGGTTAAGCGCTTTGCTTGTTCCGGTAATCGCAATAAAACAAACATAAACAAAAAGGAGCTGCCGTCATGCAGGAAACGATCCAACGCGAATTAAAAAAAGTCATCAATCAGCTGCTGAATTTAAAAAGACCCGATAACGAGAGCCAATTAAAGGAGTTGTCCGACGAGGGCAAAGCCTTGGGGTACTTCCCTCGCGACTTCGGCATGGACGAGTGGGACTGGCCGCAGGGCATCGGCTTGTACGGCTTAAATAAACTGACCAATCAAGAAGGCTTTGACGGCGGTTACCGGGAATTCTTCTTGAACTGGTCCAACGAACAGATCGAGCGCGGGCTGCCGCTCAAAAACGTCAACACGACGGCCCCTTTGCTTACGCTGATGGATTTGCCGAGCATCGAGAAGCTGGCATTGGAATGGATGCAATGGGTTGAGCGGGAATGCCCGCGGACGAAAGAGAACGGAATTCAGCACGTCACCTCCGGCAATACGTCCAAATTCGAATTAAACCTGCATGACCAGGAAATTTGGATCGATACGTTGTTCATGGTGGTGCTGTTCACCGCCAAAATGGGCAAAAAATATAATAATGCGGCATGGATGAACGAGGCGGCTTACCAATTCGCGCTTCATATCCAATATATCTTCAGCCCCGAAAATTCCTTGTTCTTCCATGGCTACGATTTTAATAATCTAAACAATTTCAGCGCAGCGCATTGGTGCCGCGGCAACAGCTGGTTTACACTGGCCGCTCCCGAATTTTTGGAAATCATGCAGGATTCTATGACGGCGGAGTCCCGCGAGCTGATTTTCGGCACCTACAAAGCCCAAGTGGACAAGCTGGTCGAATTGCAGCATGAAAGCGGCCTGTGGCATACTCTGCTCGACGATCGGGACAGCTACACGGAAGTATCCGGTTCGGCTGCGATTACGGCGGGCATTCTGAAGGGAATCCGCCTCGGCCTGTTGGACGCAAGCTACCTGGAGCCATGCCGCAATGCGGTTGCCGCGGTGCTGAAGAACATCTCCGAAGACGGCACGGTGCTGAACGTTTCCGCGGGAACTCCGATTTGCGAGAGCAAAGAGGATTACAAAAAGATCGTTTTCGCGCCGACCGCCTACGGACAAGCGTTAGTGATCGTGCTGCTGGCCGAAGCGCTGTATCATCCTGAATTGTAAGAACGAATCCGCGATAAAGCTTGAGCAATCAAGCTTTATTGCGCCCCTTTTTTTAAAGCGCTTTCATTTGAGGCAAATCGAATCCTCCCCGCAGGTAGTACCGCCAATGCTTGCTGTCGGCCGCACCTCCATGCTGAAGGCGGCCCGGAACGGGCCGCCTTGGATCAACTTGTTATTCCGCGCTCCTGACGTCGCGCAGCACATGGGCGCTGTAATCGAAATATTTGCCTTCCAGCAGTCCTGCCAGCGAAGTGCTTACCTTCACCTCGACGGTATTGCTTCCTTGCTTCCATACCGCGGCATCTCCGCTCCACCGGTAAGGCGACCAAGGCCTTACTCCGATCCGGTGTCCGTTGACATATACTTCTGCGCAATCGTGAAATGCCGGGTCCCAGCGGCTGAATGTCAGATGGAAAGTGCCCTTCTCCGGCAACTTGCTCAGCTCAAACGACTTTTTGTATATCAACGTTCCTGCATAGTAAGGATATTCCGGGCAAGGTCCCGCCGCAAGCGGTACTCTGCCGACGGGACGCGCAATGACGGGAACCGTTTGCCCGTTAAACTGAACGGCGAAGTCGCCTTGCACATACAATGCGTCGATCACGCCGTCCCAATCGTGCCGAACGGTCATATCCACCGTCAGCCGGTTCACGCCGGATTTTAAGTGCCTCCTAATCGGGCAAACGATATTGAGATGATCGTAGATAAACGCCGACTGAAAATCGGATTGCAAAAGCGGCGTTCCGTTTATCTTGATGACGTAATCTCCGGATATCGCGCCTCGGTCCATCATCAGCTCGCATTCGCTGGGCATCTCCTGGACAATAAACTCCGTTTCATACGTGCAGCGAACCGGATATTGGATCGACAATTTCTTCGGCGTGCCGAACAATTGATCGAACTGAAGCGGAAGCCGGGCAGCGGATGACGCCGCCAGATCGTCGCATTGGTCGATAAACGTCTTGACGTCAACCGTTCCTTCGCCCGCCTTGTTATTTTCAGCATTGTATAGACTTAATTGGAAGCGGTCGAACCGGATCGCATTATGTCCCTCCGCCTTCACCTCCCAGACGCCGGAAGCATCCAGCTCTATATCGCACCGCTCTGCGGATGCGGCCGAATCTTCTTGACCGCCGGAAAGCCGGCCGAGCTCCAGTAAATGCGACTCATAAGGCGCGAAGCTTAAAGCGACGGTCCAGCCGTTATCGTCCGCCTCGCAAGCGACGGGCTCCGCTTCTCCGGTTTCCAGGTTCAGTCTGCGGATTTGGAACGACTCTCTATCCATGTTCCCGGTTAGCTCCGCACCCAGCTGCAGCTTGATCTTCTGCGTCTCCCCTTCCTGATTGCTGACAAACACGACACGATGATCGCCGATAGCGCGAACCTGCATCAAGAAATTGCGGTATGTCCGGCCGTCGTCGCCAAACCGCACCGCCGGTTCCTTCAATTCGCTGAGCAGCGCGAGCAATCGCCCGCTCAGCTCGCCGCCTTCCGCTTGAGAAGGAGGTATAAAATAAAAGCTGTTCCCGCCTTTGATCCACGGATCTTGCGGCCGCTCATCGCCCGCGTTATTCCAATAGTTCTCTTGATACGTTTCGCTCAAGCCAAGCAGCGCCGCAACCTCCGCCTCGGAAGGACTGCCCTCTTCAATCTTTTCGTAAGGCAGCAGCCCGGTGAAGACGACCTTGCCTCCCGCGCGGGCAAATTCGTTGATTTTGGACCAGGCGGCCGCTTCCAGATTGCTTATAGGCGGTATAACCAAAATAGAGTAGACGGCAGAGCCGATAACCAGCTTGTCCTCTCGCACCTCGGCGCGTTCCAGCAGCTCCGTATCCAGGTGATCGTAATCCCGCTGCGCCATCAGCAGCTCCTTGCCGATTTGGCTCCAGTCGGCTTTGAGCCGCTCCAGCCGGAGCTTCTCTTGTTCCTCGCAGCCGACGTAATCGAATCCTTTGACCGTCGCATGGATCGGGTTGCCCAGATGGGTCCAGAGGCTGGTCGTCGGGTCCAGCAGCGCGATGTCACGCACCGCGGAGCCTCGGCTCATCATATAGCTGATTCGTCCGGCATAATCGCTGAGCTCGCCGAAATGTCTCCAGTACGGATTTTGCATAAACTGCGAGGGCGGAGCATCATGCTTGGCAAGCCCGTCCAGCGTATAGAAGAAGGAATGGAAGTTGAAAAAGTTGATGCCCATGGCCGCCATCCGATCGATCATCCATTTGGCGTCCTGCAGCGTCATCGACCAGCCGACGCTGTGGAAGCACTCGCACAGCACCCGTTCATGGCCGAGCTGTCTGGAGAGCGAACTCGCCATTTTCGGATTGGAGCGAAAATTGGCGTAATATTTGTCGATCACCCAGTCGAGCGAACGGCCGAGCTTCTCATGGGCGCTGTCCGAGCCGACCACATGACTGTACAACTGGGTCGTCATGCGAACCGCCGGCACCTCGGCTATATATTGAAGCCCGTTCTCGTCGCACCAATCGCGGCATTGCTTATGATAGCTTTCCCGCAATACGTCATTGGCCGCCTGAAACAAATCGTACCGGAATCGGGCCGCTCCTTCGTAGGCTGAATCGACCAGCGCGTTCAGACGGTCTTTCACCTCGTAACCGGCTTTGGCCGCAAACCGCTGCGGCATGCGGGAAGACCATGGAAGACGGCCCAAATACCCGGTTTCATCCGTAAACATGCCCTTGATCGTCGTGCCAAAATATTGTCCGACCGTCTGCTTGTACCGCTCATGGGTCAGCTTGATGAACGTGCGCATCGCTTCTTCATGGCCGAAATCGACGAACGTGCCGTAATATTTGTAATCCTGAATCTCCGCTTCCATGAATACGTGAATTTCCCAGCGGCCGGCTGGGGCTGTCCAGCGCAGCTTTTTGACGGTGCGGTAGGTGAAGAAACGTTTGGTGTTGTAGGCTGTCAGTCCGGTTTTCTGAAACACGGGGTCGGCTTGGGCATTGCCGATACGGGAGCTGACATCGATTTGCAGGTCCCACCGCTTCTCCCCGGTGCGGGGATCGATCGGTACGGCGGTGGCCGAAACCGTTCTGCCCCAAGGAAGCTCGAAATCGACGGCCTCTCCGTTCTCCGCAGTGACGCAGCGGTGCTCCAGCGTGCGATGCTTGGCGTCCGGATGCTCCAGAATCACTTCCCCTCCGGCAATGCCGCTCGGGTAAGGATACTCGTCGTACAGCCAGACGAGCAGACCGTGCCGCTTCGCTCTCTCGACGGCATAGGCCACCTTCTCGAACCAGGCGTCGGATAGGTAAGGAATCGTCACGCCCTGCCTGGCGCAAAGGAAAAAGCCGCCCAGCCCTTTATCGGCCATTTCGCGGATTTGCTCATCGATCTGCGCTTCCTCCATATCGCCGTTCCAGAACCAGAACGGGTAAATGCGGTATTCCGCAGACGGCGTTTTGAACTCGCTCGCATCGATCATTAGGAATCCTCTCCTCCCCTTATGATGTTAAGGATGAAACCGGATGTTTCGCAATTCGGCCAATACCGTATCGTCCAGAGCGCCTGCGGCGCATGAGCTTGCCAATTGCTCGGCCGTTTTGCATCCTATAATAGGGAACACCGGAAACTCGCGGGACAACAAATAGCCGAGTGCGACTTGCGTCATGGTGAGGCTGAGGCGCAAGGCCGTCTCCTCGACGAGCTTCAGCTTGCCGATGTTCGCCGCGGAAGCCAGCTTATGCGTCTTGACGGCATCGGCACCAGCCTGCAGCAAATCCGCGCTCCGGTAACGCCCGCTGAAAAATCCGGCCGCCTGCGAATTATACGGCACCGCGGGCAAGTCCGACCGCTCGTGATAGAGCAGCTCCTTCTCGTCCATCGCGACCATCGTAGGATCGTTCCCTGCGGGATACGAAGCGAGGCTCCATTTGATTTGGCTCGCCGCAAAGCCCTGCAAGCCGTGACGCATCGCCGCCTGCTGCGCGGCTTCAATCCGGTCCGACCGCCAATTCGAGCAGCCGAAGCAGCGGATTTTGCCCTGGCGGACCAAATCGTTCATCGTTTCCATAATGTCTTCTACCGAGCGCTCGCGATCGTCGCGGTGCAGCCAGTACAGGTCGATATAGTCCGTCTGCAGATGGCGAAGGCTCTCTTCGACATCGGCAATGATGTCTTCTCTGTTTAAACGAGGCACCTGCATTGTTTTCAGATGCGGGTGCGCCCCTTTCGTTGCGAGCACGACCCGGCTTCGCGCTTTGCGCGATGTCAGCCACTGCCCGATCGTTTTTTCGCTGAGACTCCGTTCGCCGGGCACCCAGTCCCCGTATACTTTGGCCGTATCGAGGAAGCTGCCTCCCTGCTCCAGAAAACGGTCCATCAGCTCGAACGAAGTGTCCCGATCCACGGTATCTCCGAAATGGGATGTGCCCAGACAAAGTACCGAAGGCGACAATTCGGTATTGGGAATACGCTTGATTCTCATCTGCTACCTCCATAGCTTTAACAGTGTGGTGAAACCGCTGCGGCGCCCATTTGATTCTCCAACCGTTTTTGAAACCGTTTGCAAATTCGATGTTTTAATGTTCTACTGTTCTAATGTTCTGTGGAGACGTCGGGAAGCTCCTGCTCCATGCGTCCGATGATGTCCCCGTGCAGCCGGCTCTGAAGCGGCAAATCGATGCGGGCGTGGTCGAGGGAGCTGGCGCAAATGGCGTACAATATTTCGTATCCGTGCTCGCTGATGTCGAAATTGCACGGGTGGAGCTTGCTGCGGTCATCCATCCAGTCGGCCAAATCTTTCGTGTAATCCGCCTGAATGGCGTCCTTGACCTCCGGCGACCAGGCCGCCTCCTGCCCTTCCAGCACTTGTCCCTGCGAATGTCTGGTGAAGGCCCCCATCGTCCGTCCGTTTCCGCCCAGGCGTAGCCGTGAGTCCCATGCACCGTCAGCCGGTTATCGGTCCAAAATCTGTCTTCGGACAAGTAGGGCGGGCTTAAGTAGCCGCATTCGATAATCCCGGTAACCCCGTTGCCGAAATGCAGCTCGCCCAAAGCATACTCCGGAGACGGATGGCTGTCCTCCAGCTTGCCTTTGCCGTGCACGTGGCCGACGACCCAATCGGCTTTGACGCCGCCGTTGATCCACAGCAAATAATCGACGAAATGGGTTCCCGAATTGTACAGCCATCCCCGCGTTTTCCCGTGAATACGGACGATCTCGCCGATATCTCCCGATTGTACAAACTGCTTTAATCTTACAAACGAAGGCAAATATTTATGCTGGTGACAAACGACGACTTGAATGCCGTGCTCGCTGCAAATCCGCGAGATTTCCCTAGCTTCCTGCAAAGAGCCCGCGATCGGCTTCTCCATCGCAATGGCCTTCACTCCATATCGGGCGGCCAGCCGCACATAGGACAGCCTAACGCTCGGCGGGGTGGCGAAGCAAAACACATCCGGCCTTACCTCCGCCAACATCTTCTCGGTGTCGGAATATGTAAGACAGTCCTCGAAGCGGCTTTTTACGATCCTCAGCTTATCCGCGCTCGAGCTGCAAACGGCGCTGACCTGAAAGCGGTCCGCATGGGCTGCAAATCCTGCGAGGTGGGACCATCCCCTGTTGCCTAATCCCGAAATCGCGACCCGGTACAACGTCTTTTTCACCCTGCATCCTTCCTCTCGTCAAGTGTGATTTAATCATGGGCGTAGGGTCCGTTACCCACGATCATACACGAATTTTTCCAAATAGAACATACAAAATCTTTATTTTTGTTTGATTATTTTTATTTATTTCAGATTTCCCCTTTACTTACCTCGAAGTTACTAACGAAACAAAAATTCATCTCTTGTCCAACTTGCGGGCGTCCCCTATAATTCAGAGCATATGGAAAGGAGCTGAAGCAATATGAAATACCGCAGGCTTGGAAAAACCGAATTGAAGGTTTCCGTTGTAGGGGTAGGCACTTGGCAGTTTAGCGGAGCATGGGGCCAAGATTACGAGCAAGACGAGGTGGATGCGATTCTGGACAAAGCGCGGGATCTCGGAATCAATCTGCTGGACACCGCGGAATGCTACGGCCACCATCTCTCGGAAAGCTTTATCGGCAGCTATATCGAGCGAAGAAAGAACAGGGCGGACTGGGTTATCGCCACCAAATTCGGCCATAATCATCAGGACCGGGAGAACCCTTCGAAAAATTACTGGTCGGCCGAAGAGGTCCTTAAGCAGCTGGACGCTTCCTTGCAGGCTTTGCGAACCGATTACGTCGATTTGTATCAATTCCATTCCGGCTCGGACGAGGATTTCAACAACGACGATCTGTGGACGGCATTGGACAAGCAGGTGCAAGCGGGAAAAGTGCGCCATCTCGGCATCTCCATCGGCAGCAACGATAATGTGTATCAAACGGACGCGGCGACCCGGGTCGGCGCCGAGGCGATTCAGGTGATCTATAACCGGCTGGATCAGGTTCCCGAACGGCAGGTGTTTCCGTCGTGCGAGCGTCAGGATCTCGGCGTGCTTGCGCGCGTGCCGCTGGCCAGCGGTTTCTTGAGCGGCAAATATAAGCCGGGAGCCGTCTTCTCCGGCAACGACGTCCGCTCGCGGCGCGATCAGCAGCAATCTCAGGAAAGATTGGAAATGGTCCAGCAAATACTGCGCAGCGAAGTCCCTTCCGGCGTCGAAATGGCGACCTGGGCGCTGGCCTGGTGCTTGAAGCATCCCGCCGTCTCCTGCGTCATCCCCGGCTGCAAAAGCCCGCAGCAAGTCGAAATGAATGCGGCCGCTGCGAGCTTAAGCGAGGTTCGGAACGATCATCCCCAAGCGTGGAAATAATGCTCGGGACGGCAACAACTTGAGAAGGATGGCAAACATGCGCGGCAGAGCTGTCATTTTTCCGGATAAGCTTCAGCTGAAGCTAAATCCGGAATCGTTCCGCCAGCGCTTGCAGCTCTGCCGCCATCCGGGTCAAGTGCGCTGACGACGACGTAATCTCTTCCATGGAAGCCAGCTGCTGCTGCGTAGCGGCCGATACCGTCTGTGTCCCTGCCGCCGCTTGTTGCGATACAAGGGAGATGTCTTCCATCGCCTTCACGATATGCTTCGTCCCTATTGCAACCTGCTCGGCGGCTGCGGATACGCCGCGAACTTGGCCGTTGACCTCGCCGACGGACCGCTCGATCTCCGCAAACAATCCACCCGCTCTGCGCACGACGTTCAATCCCGAGCTCACTTCATTCGTAGTCCGCCGCATCGATGCTTCCGCGCTGCCGACTTCTTCGCGAATCGCGCCGATCAGCGCGGCGACTTGCTCCGCCGACTTCGCGGACTGCTCGGCGAGCTTCCTCACCTCCGAAGCGACGACGGCAAATCCGCGTCCCTGTTCCCCCGCTCTTGCCGCCTCGATGGCGGCGTTTAACGCAAGCAGATTCGTCTGCTGCGATAAATCCGAGATGACTCCGATAATTTGGCCGATTTCCGACGAAGTATGAACCAAGCGGTCGATAACCTCCGCCAACCCGCCGACGGAGCTGTTGATGGAATCCATCTGCTGCACGGCGCTTTGAATCGCTTGGCCGCCTTCCGCCGATTTTACCGCGACCTGCCCGGTCGTCACGGCGGCCGTGTGCGCGCCGTCCGCAATCTCCCCAATGTTCTCCGACGCCTCGCGGACGGTTTGCGAGCCGCCGTCAACCAGGCTTACCTGCGCATTGGCGCCGTCGGCCATTTGTTCGATCGCTCCTGCAATATGCTCCGCCGACGAAGCGGTCTGATCCGCGCTGGCCGACAGCTGTTGCGACGAGGCCGCCAATTGATTGGCCGAGAGCGTCACTTCCGAGACGACCATCCGAAGCGAATCGATCATCCGGTTAAAGGCGGCGCCCAGCTCTCCGAACTCGTCTTGCGATCTCACGTCCGCCCTGCGTCTCAAATCTCCCTGACTTATGATCCGGGATATGTCCGTTAAAGCTCTTAGCGGTCTCGTAATCGAACGGACGATGAAGAACATCAGGCACGAGCCGATCAGGATGAACGCTGCCATGACAACCAGCGTATTGTTCAATATAGGCGCCGCCGTGCGCGTCACCTCGCTCGGCGACCGGTCGCCCGCGATTTTCCAGCCGGTCAATGAATTCGTCATATAGATCAGATGCCGGGTATCGCCGTCCGGAGATACTTGCTCTATGTCGCCCGACTCGCCGTTAAACAATAACCGACCTTGGCCGGCAATATCGGCTGCCGACGTTCCGTCCGCTTCCGCTGTGACCGCAGACGGCATGACGCTGTCCATGTCCGCCCCTTCCAGGCCGGGTCCGGCTCCCCAAGGCGGAGCAACGATGTTCTCTCCTTTGGCGCCGAAAACGACGACAAATCCGGTTTCACCGATTTTCACATCGCTGACGATTTGCTTCAGCTCGGTCAAATTCAGCGCGACGGCGACTGCCGATTGGCCGTTATCGGCGGCTTTGACCAGCGCTACAACCGTATTTCCCGTCTCGGCGGACGTATACGGTTCCGTTATGACGACTTTCCCGTTGCTCTCCAGCGCCTGCTTGTAAAAGTCGTTTGGCCTCGAATCGTCCTTATCTGGCGCGGCCTTGAGACTGCCCGATGCATAGAGATGCGCCCCGCTGCTTTGAAGCATCGCGACGGCTTCCGCCTCAGGATGGTGCTCCGCGTATAACTGAAGCTGCTCTTCAGCCGATGGCGATGATAATTGATGGGATAAATTATTAACATCATTAATTTTAGCTTGTATGTATTGGTCGATCAGTTTACTGACAAGAACAATATCGGTCTCCGCCATGCTCTGAAGCTGATCGTCGACCCGATCTTTGGCGGTGATGTAGGAAAATCCTCCGATTGCCAAACTAGGCAGCAGCAGAATAAGCAGAAACGAGACGATGAATTTGTTTCTGACGGTGCCTAGCCTGAACTTAAACTTGGATTGGAGCGGAATGACTGTAGGGTCCATATAAGGGCCTCCTTGATGGTGGAATTGGAATCTGTTACCTGATTATAGAGAGCCAAAATGAATCCACGCTGAGTCCCGGCTAAATAAACACTGAAAATATACAAAGTACCTTCCCCGAAGAATACGAATAGCATAGTCTATAACCTAGAGAAGGGAATGAACGACTATGCAGTACGGTCTTTATATGTACCGATATCCTTACTATGCTGCACCGCTTGTTTATAACTACACGCTTACGCCCGTATACTTGGCCAGCACGCGAAACCCGTGGTACGCGCCGGTTCACCGGCAATCTTCCAATAAGAATGGCAGCGAATTACAGGATTACGGTAAAAAACCGTATGTCATTAACATCGACGAAGCCGCCAAGCAAAACCAAACCTATCGTACTGCCATATGGACAGGAGATCATTTGCAGGTCACTTTGATGAGTATTCGCGCCGGTGAGGACATCGGACTTGAGGTCCATCCTTCCGTAGATCAATTTTTGCGCATTGAAGAAGGCCAAGGGATCGTTCAAATGGGCGATGCCAAAGATCATTTACCGTTCGTTCAACAAGTACGCGAGAACGATGCGATTATGGTTCCTGCCGGTACATGGCATAATGTAACCAATACGGGCGATAAACCGCTTAAACTTTACACGATTTACGCCCCTCCCCATCATCCGTTCGGTACGGTTCACCGTACGAAGGCGGACGCAGCAGCTGCCGAATAGCCCCTCTCCCCGCTTAATGTGCAGGACTGCAGGACTGCTTGAATTATTCGGTCACCGCCCGGATTGCACCCACTTCTCAAGCCGGCGGACTTACGGATATGTTATCTGGGAGTGTCGTCACGGTACGGATCAGGGGGGAGTGTTTTTCCGGGTGCTGCTCCTCCCTGTTGAGGAAATCGGCAGCGCCGAGGAAGCCGGCGAATGGACGGCGATGGTTCAGTGCGGGGGCTTTATTATGGCAGGCCTGAGCCGGCCTTCATCGGGTGGATTCACGACAAGACGGGAAGCTATCCCGCTGCGTTTCTGGGGTTATCGGTATGCCCGGGATTTGCCGTCAGCGAACGCCGCACAACCAAAGCGAATACGAACAGGGATAAGACGACTGTCATCGCGCTAACCTGGAATAAGACGGAATAGCCGGTGTAACGGGAAATCCAGCCTAGAATCATCGCGCCTAATCCGATACCGAGGTCGGTGGCTGTCGCCAAAGATGCATTGGCAACGCCTTTCCGATCCGGACGAGCCAGACGTAACGTGGCCGATTGGAGAGCCGGATGCGCAGAACCGAAACCGATTCCGTACAAAACCGCCGATGCGAGCAAACCGAACGAGCCGGTCGAGAAGCTTAAACAAATCAAAGCGGCAATCGTTACTATTAGAGCCGGCACGATGACCGCTCTCTCTCCATACCGGTCGGACAGCTTCCCCGAAAGCGGGCGGCTTAGAGCAAGCGTTGCGGCAAAAACTAGAAAAAACAGGCCGGAATTAACCTTGATCGAGTCAGCGAACAGCGGGACAAACGTAGTTATGCCGCCATAGGCGAAAAACATGAAAAAGACCGATATGGAGACGGGCAGCACCGACTTTTCGAACAACTCGATTTTTCTTGTATCCGCCTGCGGACGGAAAGGAATTCGCGCGCCAAGTATAAGAAGCAGCGCCAAGGCGGACAGAACGACAGCGAAGCGAAACAGCGCGTGGTAAGACAAGTGCTGAACCAGCAGAAGCCCGATCATCGGACCGAATGCCATCGCCAGCGTCATCGACGTGCTGAACCACCCCATCCCCTCTCCCCGGCGGGAGGGCGGGATAATATCCGTTACGGCCGTGCTGATGGCGGTGCTGGACACGGCCCAGGTCATCCCGTGAAAGACTCTGAGCCCGATTAGAACGACGATGCCGCCGATCCAGTCGTACATATACATCGCCAGGATGAAGAGCAGCAGCCCCCAGACGATAAACCGTCTTCTGCCGTAGCGGTCGAGCAGCCCGCCGACGATAGGGCGAATGATCACGGAGGTCAGCATAAACGCGCCCATCGACAGCCCGACATGCGTTTCGCTGCCTCCGATTTGCTGGATGAACAGCGGCAGCGTCGGATACAGCATATAAAAAGCGTTAAACAGGAACAGCGTACCTGCGCTGATGAGAATAAAAGACTTCGTCCATAGACGTTCCACGATTGAGCCCTCCTCCAATGAAGTATTTATCAAATGATAAACGCATGTCTATGATTATAAAAAGGAATACAATGCTTGCAATGGTTAAATGGGTGCGCTTTGTTCATTTATGAACAATCTGCGGCGAATTGTTGATTATTCATAAGAAAAAACGCCTGTCGGCGTTCATTCAAAAATAAAAGCCTGTCGATAAGCTTGAGCAGGCTTTTTACTAACTTGCCGACGCATCTGACGCGCAGTTCAGGCAGCCCGGCCGTTCGGACATGGCGGAGGGCACATGCCGCAAGCGGATCAAGCTCCCGCTTCCGCAGCCGAAACGCGGCGCTGCCCGGCCGGAATCGCAGGCGCCCGTTCGATCCGTGGCACGGCTTCGCCCGCCTCCTGCATCCTTCTTTGCAATCTCGCCATCATCCGGTCCGCAGCCTCGCGGTGGGATTCCAGACCGATCAGGTTCGTCAGCTCGTACGGATCGCATTGCAGATCGTATAAATACGTCTCGACATAACGGTCGGAACCGGAATCCTTCTCCGGGTCTTTGCCCGGCGCGGTCACGCCGTACTTCCAGCGCTTCGTTCTTACGGCCCGCCCGACCTCGGTCTCGCTAATTTGCACGAAAACTTCCTCCTGCCACGCATCTGAAGAACCGCGCAGCAAAGGCATCAGCGACCGTCCCTGCATTTGTCCGGGAACGTCGATGCCCGCCGCATCCAGCAAGGTCGGCGGCAAATCGATCAACGATACGAGCTGCGGCAACTGCCGCCCCCGAAAAAGCCCGGTCCCCAAATGGCGGAAGGAACGCGAATGGAAGCGTCGTGCAGGCTCCGTTTGTATTCGCCGTTTCTCGTCTTGAAATGGCAGCCGTGATCCGAGGTGAACAATACGATCGTATTGCGGTCCAGCTGCAGCGATTTCAGCGCGTCGAGGATGCGTCCGAGCGCTTCGTCCAGCCGCTTGACCATGCCGTAATACCCGCCAAGATGCTGATGGGCCGTTCCTCCGAGCGCAGCCAAATCAGGCGGCATCCACCGTCCCGTATAGGCTTCGCGGTAGCCGTCCGGCGCGGGATAATCGTCCAGATGATTTTGGTGATGCGGCTCCAGGAACGATAAGAATAAATAAAACGGGTCGTTCTGGCTGCGGTCGATATAGCGAATCGCCGCATCGGTCATCGCATCCACCCGGTAGCCCGGCAGCTTGACCGGCCGATTGTCGTTGTCGTACAGAACGGTGTTATACGCGTCGGAGCTGAACTCCAGCACGTCCGCCGCCAGCCACTCCTCGTACCCGCCCCGCTTCGGTTCGGATACGGGCTCTTCATGGGCCAAATGCCATTTGCCGATATAGCCTGTGCGGTAACCCGCTTCGCGGAAATAATGCGCCATCGTCTTCGCGCTGTCGGGCAGCGGAATGCCGTTGACGAAGCAGCCGGTCTTGGTTGCATACATGCCGGTCTGCAGGCAGGAGCGGGCCGGGCCGCATACGGGCTGGCACGTAAAGGAATGGGTCAAATGCGTGCCCTGCAAAGCCATTCTGTCGAAGTTGGGCATCAGCCCCAGCGGGTTTCCGTGCAGCCCGGACGTATCCCAGCGCTGCTGATCGGTAAAAAATACGATTACGTTAGGTTGGTTCTTTTCCCGTTGACTCATCATATTCCTCCATATGCAGGACCTACTCCCGCCTTTATCGTGATTTCTTCATTTATTCCTTTACGCCGCCCGCAGTCAGCCCCTCTACCATATACCGCTGAAGAAACATAAAGACGATCAGCAGCGGGATCGTGGCCGTCGCAGCCGCCGCCGTGGCGCCGGACCAGTTCGCCGAATATTCTCCGAGATACGTTAAGGACAAGCCGGGACTGAGCGTTCTTTTATCGATGTCGCTGACCAGGGTCAAGCCGAACAGGAAATCGTCCCATGCTATCAAAAAAGTATAAATCGCAATCGCCATAATCCCCGGCTTGGAGAGCGGAACGATAATCGTAAACAACGTCTTGAACCGCGATGCTCCGTCGATTTCGGCCGCTTCCTCCAGCTCTTTGGAAATGCCGTTAAAAAACGTTCTCATCAGCATGATGCTGAAGGGCAGAGACGTCATCGTCGAGGCGAGAATAAGCACATACAGCGTATTGAGCAAATGCAAAGCCTGATATTGCGAATATAAGCCGATGACCAGAGTGACGGTCGGAAACATTTGCGCGGACAAAAAGATCAGCGTAAGCAAATTGCTGCCTCTGAACCGAAACCGGGATAGAGCATACCCGGCTAAAATCGATACGATGATGCACAGCACCGTAGCCCCGGAAGCGACGATAACCGTATTGCGGTAAAAGGTCAAAAATACCGATGAACGAAGCACTTCCGCGTAGCTGTCCAAAGAGATGTGAAACGGAAACCATTTCGGCGGAAGCTGCAGCAATTCGCTGTTGGTGCTAAGTGACGTAACCAGTATCCAGTAAACGGGAAACAGCAGGAAGATCAAGATCAGGCCGAGCAGAACATAGCTTGCTCCTTCTCTGCTGCGCAGCTCCTTCCTGCCGCCCCCGCAGGCCGCTTGTGCCAATGCCGGCGCGCGTTTATTCATTCCGATTCCTCCTACTTGTCGTCCCGATTCATGATGCGCGTAAAGATAAGGGAGAATGTAAACAGCATGACCAGCCAAATCACGCCGATGGCGGAGCCTTTGCCCATCTCATATTTGGAAAACGCGGTGTCATAGGTAAGGATCGCCAGCGATGAAGTGGCCCCGGCAGGTCCGCCGTTCGTCAGTGTAAAAAATAAAGTGAACATTTGGAAATTGTTTACAATCATAATCAACGTTACGCTGGAGATGACGGGCTTCAGCAGCGGCAGCGTAATGTGCGTGAACAGCCGCCAGCCGCTCGCTCCGTCGATTTTGGCCGCTTCGTACAAGCTGGCGGATATATTTTGCAGCCCCGCCAAAATCATGACGGCGACCAGCGGAGTTTGCCGGAATACGGCGACCACGATAATGGCCGTTAACGCATAGTCTACGCTTTGCAGCCAGTTGACGTTGCTTTCGATCACTCCCGCAGAGACGAGCGCATAGTTCAATACGCCGTAATCGCTTTGATAAATCCATAGGAAAATCAATGCGGTGACAATCGTCGGAATCGCCCAAGGAATCATCACGATACTTCTGAAAAAACCGCGGAAACGGATGTTGCGATTCAGAAGGAGCGCCAGCGTCAAGCCGAGCAGCAAATCCAGCGCTACGGCGCAGGCGACGTAGATCAGCGTAATTTTTAAGGAATGATAGAAATCGGGCGATGACAGAAGCTGCTTATAGTTGTCCAAGTGGTTCCACTGGCTTACCGGGGAAAGCAGCGAATAATCGGTAAAGCTCATGGCGACCGATTTGACTAGCGGGCTGACAATGGTTAACCCTAGCAGCAGAACGGCCGGCAGCAGCAGAATGACTGCAAACCATATATCTCTTTGATGTCTGGTCAAACGTAAGTTCATTGTTTCCTCGCTCCATTCCCCAGCCGTATCGTCTTAGGCGGGAGGAACGGCTGTAAGCCGGTCCTCATTTATACAGCTCCTTGATTTTGGGCATCACGGTCGAAATCGCCTCTTCGGGACTTTTGCCGCCCTCGGTAACAAGCACAATCATATCGGTGGACGTTTTCATCGCGTTATCGAATTTGGGATTGGCCGCCGGCAGAGGCGATGCGGTTTTCATCTGTTCGTTGAACACCTTGGCATAGTCGTCCTCATTCATCTCCGGAAGCGATGCAATCGATTTTCGGGAGGACATGACTCCATTGAGCTTGTGATAAATCGCCATTGCGTCTTTGGATACGAGATATTTGACAAATTCGGCGGCTTCCTGCTTGTGCTTGCTTCCGGCCGCTACCACGAGCTGATGCTCGGTAAATACGGTTTCGCTTTTGCCCGATTTGCCCGCAGGAACGGTCGTCACTCCCCATTCCTTGTCGAACGCTTCGCCCTTGCCGCTCATCGAACGGAAGTTGGTTCTGCCGAAGTCGCCGTCTACCAGCATACCGAGCGCATTGTTGGCGAACATCGGCCGAAGATCCTTCATCATCGCGCCCTTCGGCGAGATTTTATTGCCGATCATATCTTTGATATAAGCCAGCGAGTCCTTCAAGGCCGTGCCTTGGTCGTAGACGATCGCGCCTTTGTCGTCGACGAATTTGCCGCCGTAGGAATATGCGATTCTCATCAGCATGTTGCCCGTATACGATTCGGAGGCGCCGTTCTCCCCGATCCCGTAGATCGGATTTCCTTTTTCGTCCTTGCCCAGAGCGGCTATTTTTTTGGCCATTTCGATCATTTCATCCCATGTTTTCGGCGGTTTTTCCGGGTCGAGGCCGGCCTGCTTGAACACGGTTTTGTTCCAGAACAGCGCGCTCGGATGAGGCGCCCAAGGCATCGCCATGACTTTGCCGTTGAACGTCACGCCCGCCTTGCTACCGTCGACGATGTCGTTGATCATGTCCGCTCCAAGCAAGGCTTCCAGCGGCTCCGCCATTTTCGCCCCGTCGAACGCGGGCGTGAAATTTTGGTTGGACATGGCGACATCCGGAGGATTGCCGCCCGCGGAGCTGACCAGCACCTGATCCTTGAACTGGGCGAACGGGATACCGATCGACTTCACTTTAATGTTGGGATGCTTTTGCTCAAAATCGGCGATCAGCTGATTGTAAGCCTCCTTCGTGCCTTCTTCCACGGATATCCAGTTGGCAAAAGTAATTTCCACCTGCTTATTGCCGTCCGCCGGATTCGCGCTCTGTTCCGGCGAGCTTCCGCCGCCCGATCCGCAAGCTGCCAGCGCAGCCGCCAAGCTTACCGCGGTCGCGCCGGTCATCATCGTTTTCCATGCCTTCATCTGCCCATCCCCGCCTTTTCTATATTCGTCCCGACTTCGATATCGGATAGCTTTATTATAGATGAAGCCGTCAGACTCCCCCCGGTTATATCTTCGGGTCATTTAGTCCTATCTTTGGCTTTTCTTTAAAACCTTCCGATGTGGCGAGAAAAGAATGCCTGCCGTATGCTTTCCCGGTTTTATCTCATAGCATGAGCTTGTTTATATTCCAGCGGGGTCATCCCCGTCGCTTTCTTAAACACTTTCGTTAAATAACTGCCGTCGGGATAACCGACCTGCTCCGCCATCATCCCTATGGTCGAGTCGCCGGAGCGGATCAGCTCCTTGACCTTCTCGATGCGAAGATGCGTCAAGTAATCGTTGAAGCTGACGCCCATTTCCTTTTTAAACAGCTCGCTTAAGTAGGTTTTGTTCAAATGCACCTTGTCCGCCGCCTGCTGCAGGGAGATGCCTTCGGCATAAGACTCTTTGATGAACGCGCACACCTCGCGTATCGTCTTATTGTAAGAGCCTTGCCTTACTTGCGCTTCATCGATAAAATGAGCCGTCCTCAGAAGCAGCCACTGCTTGAGCCGCTCGAACGTCGACAGCTCGGCGATCTCCTGATGGATCAGCTCGGGCTCGTAAACGGCCGCTCCTTCTTTTAAGTCCCGCAATGCCTGATGCAGCGTGAAGGCGATTTGCAGACAAAGCGCCTTGGCTTCGGCTTCCGTAAACGGCTTGCGCTGTTGAATGCCGCCCATCAGCGCCTCCACGGCTTCGGCCGCTTGCTTATACTGTCTTTCGCCGATCCGCTGCGTAAATGTTTTCCAGAAGGCGGGAAGCTCCTTGTCTGCGAATCCGGTATCCGCCGCCTGTTCTTCCTTATGCCAGGCAATGGCCCGCTTCTCGTAAAATGTTTTGCGCTTTAGCGCCTCGCAGGCTTCTTGGAACTGATGCCCCAATTGGCTTAGATCGCCGTACGGCGGGCTGATGCCCACAGAGACGGAAACCTGGAGATATTCCGACAGATTGGAGATGATCCGGTGAGCGTACTGCAGCGAAGCTTCGCGTACGGACCTGCTGCCGGTTTGATTCGAGCCGATCAGGACGACAAGCAGATTCGCTTCATAGACGAAGCAGCAGCCGCTCCCCGCCTCCGTAACGAGCGTTTCGTCAATAATATTCACCATGGCCGATTCGAGCAGCTTATGATCCTTTATCTTCGCATGTAGACCGGCATCCGGCGCATCGTCCGGCCTGATCGTCATGACGATCAGATCGCGACGGGGAAGCCGAAGCTGGAAGGCGCTCATCTTGGCTTCAAATTCATGGATGGCGGACGGCTTGCCGCGGACCAGATCGGTCAAATAGATGGACCGCAGCGTATGATGATGATGGTTCAGCGCGCTTTTCAGGGAATACACCTCGTCATTGCGGTGCTTCTCCAGCGCCAGCTCGGACTGCAGCTTGTTCAGCGCTTCCCGGAGCTCGCCGACGGTCACTTCCGCCTTCAGAATATAGTTGCCGGCTCCGGCTTTGAGCGCCTCCGACGCATACTGAAATTCGCTGTACGAGCTCATGATCATGGAGCGGACGGAAGGAAATTCCTCCTTCAGCCGGCGGATCAGTTCTATGCCGTCCATCACCGGCATCTTGATATCCGTAATGATGACGTCGACCGGCTGGCTTCGGCAGGCGTCCAGCGCTTCCTTCCCGTTGCCGTAGGCGCCCGCCACTTCAATTCCGAGCTCCGTCTTGTGTACCAGCTGTTCGATCCAGCGGCGGATTTGCGGTTCATCGTCGACAATAGCTACCTTCATGTTCGTTTCAACTCCTCGATTCTCGTAAATACGGGCCAGCGGAGAACGACGGACGTTCCCCCCTGATCGGCGCGACGAATGTCAATTTTATATTTGCTTCCGAAATGAAGCTGTATCCGATGCTGCACATTTCTTAAACCCAGCCCGTTTGCCGAGGAGAGAACCTGCTCCGTCAAACCGGACTCTTCACCGTCTCCATACGCCGCGCCGATGCCCACGCCGTTGTCCGTGACGCTAAAGCAGATTTGATCGTGCTCGGTCCAGCCCCTGACTTCGATGACGCCCGTGCCCTCCTGCGGCTCAATGCCGTGGAAGATAGCGTTTTCAACAAGCGGCTGCAGCAGCAGCTTCAACGTCTTTTTATGCAGAATTTCTTCCTCAATATGAAATTCCACCTGCAGCTTCTCATCCTGCCTCGCGGATTGAATGTTGACGTAGTTTTGCAGATTATCGATTTCCTCGGCGATGGTAATATATTCGCTTTCCGCGGACAGCGTTTTTTTCAGCAGCTTGACCAGCGAAACGATGACGGAATCGATCGCCTCCGGCGTCCGGCTTAGCAGCATGGAACGAATCGACGCAAGCGTATTGTATAAAAAATGCGTGTTAATTTGCGATTGCAAATTTTGCAGCTCGACGCGGCGTTTCATTTCCTGCTCTTCAATCACATGATCCCGGAGCTCGCCGATCCGCGCCACCATCTGATTGAATCTTTTGGCCAGCTCGCCGATCTCGTCGCTTCCCTGAACGTCCGAACGGACGCTCAAATCCCCCCGCTCCACCTTTTTCATGCTGGCGTATAATTTTCTTATCGGAACCGATAATTTTCTGGCGATCACGTACGACACGATGATGGATAAAATCAGCACGGACGCAAACAAAATCAGATGCAGCCATTTCGTTTTCTCGACGTTCTGCAGCAGCGTATCGACCGGCGTGTAGCAGACGATCGTCCAGCCTGTGCTCTCCATCCGGTGATACGTAACGAGCATGTCTTTCCCGTCGATACGGCTGTTGAAGTATTCGCCGCCGCCGGCAAAGCGCTCATAATACGGGGCTGCGCTCAAGCTTTGGTCGACCTTGGCCTTATCCGTCGCCGAGACGATTTTCCCCTGCGCGTCGAACAGCAGCATATATTCGCCGGGCTGCAGCGCATCGCTGTACTGCTTGTACAAAAACTGCTCTCCGATATTAATCATCAGCAAGCCGATCGCCGCGTTATTCTCAAAATCCTTAATGAGCCGTATCGCCGACACGTAATGATCTTCGTTCACGGTCGGAATCAGCTTCGGCGAAGGATCGGCGTACCAGGCAACCCCGCCGTTCAGTTCGGTCACCTGCGTATACCACGGCTCCTGCTTCAGCGATTCGATGCCGATTTTGCCGCCGTCGTAAAACGTATGCAGCTCGATGCCGTTGAGGCCAATGATCGAGGTGTAGTAATCCAGCCACGTATACGCATAGCGGTAGGACACGATCATTTTGGTCAAAAACTGTTTTTTGGCCCGTTCCTGATACGCTTGATTGTCCGGCGGACTGAGCAGCAAGGAACGCAAATCCTCGTTGGAAAAATAAATATTCGAAATCGCCGTCAAATCCGAGGCCATAATGTCCAGCTTCTGAGAAATCAGACCGAGCGATTTTAGCTTTCCGGCAACGACCTGCTGCTCAATGCTCTGCTTCGTAATCGCCAGCGATACGTACCCGAACAAGCCGAGCGGAAACAGCACCAGGCAGCAGAAAGCAAGCAGCAGCTTGTGCTGCACGCTGCTTTTCTTGATAAACAACGTATTTCACATGAAACTCCCCCCTTCGATAGATCCACTATATCAATTCCGCTCCGAGCCGACAATATGACGCCTGCTCTTAAGTTGAGCGACCGCGCTTAGAGGTGGTTTTGAGCGCAAGAAAAAACGCAGCCGTACTCCTCAGAGTACAGCTGCGTTCGGAATGATCGTCCCGGCAAACGGCGGGCGCCGTCCGGCACGGATTAGTATTTGACTTCGCCGCCGAAAATCTTTTTGATCTCTTCAAGCGGCGCCTTAGGCACGCGGTCGTATGTCAGCAAGCCGTTAATTTCCTGCTCGACATCGGTCAGCTGCGTGTAGCAAATGCCCTGAACGTAAGGAGATTGCAGCAGTGGTTCCACGACGTCGGCAAGCTTCTTCAAGAAATCTTCCTCGTTCTCCGCCCCGGAATATCCCCAGCCTTCCCAGTCGCTTTTCTTAAAGGCAATGCCGCCGAATTCCGTGACCAGAATCGGCTGTCCTTCATAAGCTGTGCCACCGACGAGCACCTCACGGCGATGCGGCTTCGTTCCCAATGTTTTCTCCAGGGTCGAATACCGCTCCTCCAGGTCGTCCCGTCTCCACTCGTAGTCGTGAATCGTAACGAGATCGGAACGCATCTGCTCCCATCCGTCATTGGAGATGACCGGCCGGGTGTCGTCCAGCGATTTGGTCAAGTGGTACATGGCGAGCGCATGCTGCTGCTGCCGCTTGTCGATCAGAATGTTCGGCACGCCCCAGCTTTCGTTAATCGGAACCCACACGACAAGCGAAGGATGATTATAGTCACGATCTACCGCTTCCAGCCATTCCGCCGTCACTTTGCTTACGTATTCCTCGGAATATTGATAGGCGTTGGCCATCTCTCCCCATACCAGATAGCCCAGCTTGTCGGCCCAGTAGAGGAAACGGGGATCTTCGATTTTTTGGTGCTTACGGGCGCCGTTGAAGCCCATCTGCTTCGCCAAGACGATATCCTGCTTCAACGCCTCGTCGCTCGGAGCGGTCAGAATGCCGTCGGGGAAATAGCCTTGATCAAGGACAAGACGCATAAAATAAACCCGGTTGTTCAGCATCACCTTGCCCGCCTCAACCGCTATTTTGCGCATGCCGAAATAGCTGTCCAGGCTGTCGGCCTGCCGGCCGTCAACGAGCAGCGTCACCGTCACATCGTACAGGTTAGGCTTGTGCGGCGACCACCAGCGGCCCAGTCCGTGATCGTTGAAATCATGCAGCCCGATCGTTCTCGACTCTTCCTTATGATGAATGCTGAATGTCGTACTGCAGAAATATTCGTCTTTAAAGCGGATGTCGATGCGCGCCTCAACCTTGGCTCCCGCAGCGGGCGCTTCGTTCAGCAGCGTGCGGATTTGAATCTCGTTCTTATCGATATCGGGCTTAAACTTCAGCTTGTGAATATGCAGCTTGTTCACCGGTTCGATCCATACCGTCTGCCAAATGCCCGTCGTCCGGGTATAAAAGATCGAAGCCGAGTCTTCTTTCCAGAACTGCTTTCCGCGCGGAAGCGTCACATCGCGGCTGAAATCCTCGGCGCGAACGACCAAAACATTGTCTCCCGGCTTCAGAGCGGAGGTAATGTCCGCTTGGAACGGCGTATGTCCGCCTTGATGGAAGGCGACTTGCCGCCCGTTCACCCATACGGTCGCCTCATAATCTACCGCTCCGAAGTGAAGCAGTATCGTTTGGCCGGACCAGTCGGCCGGGATGGCGAAGCTGCGCCGGTACCATACCAGATCGTGAAAGCCCGTTTCCCCGATCCCGCTAAGTGCGCTTTGGTACGCGAACGGAACCTGAATCGCTTGGGTAAAAGCTCTCGTTCCCGATCCCCATTGCTCTGCATCCCCGATACGGTCATCGTCGAATTCAAATTCCCAGGTGCCGTTCAAATTAAGCCACTGTTCTCTTACGAGCTGCGGGCGGGGATATTCCGGACGTGCTATCGATTGTGTCATGTCAGAAGTCAGCCTCTTTTCATTAATCATATAGTTAACTTGATGACTTTCTAATTAAATGATAAACAGACTCGCTCATTATGTCAATCATTAAGTTGATTATTTAACCAATAGGTTATATAATCAAAGCAAGTTAGGGGTGTTGGTTATGAAACTGGATGTAACGACGAATAACATGAAGGTGCTGGAATGCTTTTCTTCCGAAACCCGGGTTCGGATCATTGAATTGCTGAACGGGAAACCTTACAACATTGGAGAGCTGGCAGAGGCGCTGGGCTTGTCGTCGGCGATTATTACCAAGCATATTCAAAAACTGGAGGAGGCGGGCATCGTATCCACCGAGAATACGGTCGGCAAGCGCGGGACGCAGAAGCTCTGCTCCTTGCACGTCGATCAGCTGGTGCTGGTGCTGCGAACCGCTGCAGCGGACAAACCCGCCGATCATGGCGGGTTCACGGTTGAGCTGCCGGTCGGCCAATATATCCGGTATGAGGTTCATCCCACCTGCGGGTTGGCGTCCTTCGACAAGCGCATCGGCATGATGGACGATCCCCGCTATTTCGACGACCCGGAGCATACGCAGGCGGAGCATCTCTGGTTTGGCAGCGGGTTTGTCGAATACCGGATTCCCAACTATCTGGTCGGTCAAGCCGAAGCTTCAAGCATCGCGATTTCGCTCGAAATCTGCTCCGAGGCTCCGCATTATAACGAGAACTGGCCGTCGGACATTACATTTTCGATTAACGATACGGCTGTCGCTACATGGACTTGTCCGGGCGATTTCGGCAGCAAACGCGGCCTGTATACGCCCCCGTGGTGGAACGACACCCAATACGGGCTTCACAAGACCGTATCCGTTACCAAGGAAGGCACGCATGTCGACGGAGTGCGGTTTTCCGACGTGCAGATCGGACAGCTGAATGTAAAAGCGGGACAAGAGCTCCGGTTTCGGATCGCTTGTCCCGCATCAGCCGCGAACTGCGGAGGTGTCAGTCTATTCGGCAAACGATTCGGCAACTATCCGCAGGATATTCGCGTGACCGTCACCGTCTAGGTGAAAAAGTCCGCTACGGTTCCGTCGAGCCGCCGGCAAGCCGTCAGCCCGCATCATCGTCTGAATTCGAACGCATAGACGGAATGAGCCCCCAGCTTGAAGATCAGCCGTCCTTGCTGCGCGGACACGGATTGTTCCCGGGCGACGATGCGTTCGGGCTCGAATACCGAGTTAATCGCTTCATAGTCATCCCCGCTTATTTCCCATACCGTTACATTCGAATCCGCCGGGAAGGAATCGATGCTGATTTCCGTTTCGGCGGCTTTAAGCCCCCGGTTTACCGCAAACAAAGTCAGCGTATCGCCGGCCTCGCTCACGCAGGCTACGACGTCCAGCACCGGCAAATCGCGGAGGCTCTCGCCATGGCGGTTATCGGCGCCGTCGGCGCTGTAAGTTTCGCATTCGGTTTCGCTGTGTACGACATGGTCGATGCTCCGGTTCGCGTAGAGCTTCATCAGATGATACGTCGGCGTACCGTACACCGTCTGGCTCCTTCCGCTCCAGCCCGGGAGCTTGCCGCGGTATTGATCGGCGTAGTGATCGCCCACGCGGATGCAGCCGCCGAGCCAGCCGTTGACCAAATCCGAATAGCTGCCGATTTCAATTAAATCCGATTGGCGGATAAATTCGTTCAAGTTGGCGGCGTTAGCTACCGCAGCTTCCAGCGTATGCTCCATCGGGAGCCCTTGGCGAATCGTGTTCGGATAATACATCGTCGTATATTCCGTGACGGCCAGCTTCACATGGCGGTGCTTGTCATGACGGTCGATAAGCTCTCTTGTCGTATCGATGATCCGGCGCGTAATCTCGGGATAGGAGACGATCGCCTTGTACCGCTCCTCCTTCGGCGTATCGGGCCGGATGCCGACCGTGCCGAAGCCGTGATAAATATGCAGCGTCAAATAATCCATATATTCGCCCGCAATGTCCAGCACAATCCGGTTCCATTCCGGATCGACATGACCGCAGGCCAGGAGAACGGCGTCCGGGTCGGCCTCCTTCATCGCTTTGGCAAAGCGGATATACCGATAGGCGAACTCCTCCGCAGTGCAATGCCCGACCTGCCAAGGACCGTAAATTTCATTGCCCACTTCCCAATATTTGACCCCGTACGGCTCCGGATTCCCGTACTGTGCCCGCAGCGCGCCGTACGGCGTCTCCGCGCTCCCGTTGCAGTATTCCATCCATTGCACCGCTTCTTCCGGCGTGCCGGAGCCGGCATTGACGCAAATCAGCGGCTCGTTGTTCACATCGCGGCAAAACCGGATGAATTCGTCCGTGCCGAAATATTTGTTCGTCCAGCCGCCCCACGCTTCATTGATCATATTCGGCCGCTCCAGCTCCGGCCCGATGGCATGCTCAAAATGATAAGCGCTAATATAGTTGCCCGCAATGCGCATCATGCCGGCGTTCAGTCCGCGCGTCATATCGACGACTTCCTTCTTGACGATGCCCGCGCTGTCCGCAGGCAGCATCGAGACATGATCGAGCCAGAGGATTCCGGTCGCCGTGGAATCCCTCCACTCCGCGTCCTCCGAAGAGATCAACAGCCGGAATTGCGCGCCCTCCAGCGTACGCGAAGGCGTGAGAGAGAACGAATATTCCCGCCAGTTGTGGCTCGTTAATTCGACTTGAACCGAGCACAGGCTGTCCCCGCCGTGCGGGTCGGTTATTTCGCAAACCAGCCGTCTAATCTCGATCGCCGCCCGCGCCACGATCCGCACCTTATATTCCATGCCTCCGCGAACGGAGACCGATTGGCCAATGCCGGCTTCGCACCGGTCATTGCTGTAGATGCGGATTTTTTGGCTGTGCCCGGAATGCTTCGGCGCCGCAGGCTCCAGGGCGAACTCCGTATTTTTTCCGTTGTTGATCGGATGCCATCCTGCGGATACTCCGTTCACCGCTTCCTCTTCAAAGTCCATATCCTTCAATGCGAAAGCAAGCATCGCGTCCATATGGTCGCGGATATCTTCTACGAAATGGCCGAACAAATACGGATTAACGGTTTATGCTGCCGCTTGGCGGCGTCGATTCTGATTTTCGTCTTGCTGTCCACAGATCGATTCCTCCTATATTTCATCGCGTTTGCCGTAAATAGGTTTATACGCATAGGCGGCCGGATAAGGCAGCGGGTCTTCGCTGCGCATCATCCATACGGCCAATTCCCTGAGCAGCTCCAGCTCCGCCTCCCGGGCTTGCGGCTGTCCGAACAAATTGTGCAGCTCCAACGGATCATCGGCAAGACGATACAGCTCGCCCTGCCCTTGCATACTCATGTTCAGCTTCCATTCTCCTTTGCGGACCGTCCGCATAAAGCCGCTTTGCGTAACCGAGTTCAATTCGTCGAACCGAACCGTCCGTTCCCCATCGTCTTCGGATACGCTGCCGAAATTGCGGATGTCCAGCCCGTCGTCCTCCGTCAGCTCCTGCCCGCCGTAGCCGTGCTCCGCATATACGCTAGAAAATTCAGGATGCGGATCGGCGCGTCCCGTTAGAAGAGGCCACAGGCTTCTTCCCTGCACGCCCGCAGGAATGGGGGCGCCGGCCGCTTCGCATAAGGTAGGCAGCAGATCGACGATGGACACATGGGCCGGATGCGGCCGGGCGTCCGCCACAATCCCGGGGCCGGTAAACAGCAGCGGAATGCGCAATAAAATATCCGGCAGCCCCGGCCCTTTCTTGATCAGGCCGTATTCGCCCGTAAAATCGCCGTGATCGGACAAGAACACGATCACGGTGTTCTCCAGCGTTCCCGCAGCCTCCAGCGAGCCGATCAGCCGCCGGATCTGGTCGTCAATCAGCCGCAGCATGCCGAAATAGTTGGAGCGAACGCGGGGAATTTCCCGCTCGTAATCCGGGTTGAAATATTCCCCCTGCCTCCGGCACCAACGCCACTTGTAGCCTTTGCGGTCTCCGTCTTCCGCCGATGCCCTTAAGGGCGGCAAATCTTCCGGAGGAAACATCGAGTAATAAGGCTCCGGCGCTTGATAAGGATTATGAGGCTCGGGGAAGCTAAGCCAGAGGAAGAACGGCTGCTCCTCCGCCGATTGCCGCTCAGCCGGCTGCAGCCATTCCAGGGCGGACGTAACCGCCCGTGCCGGATTTTGGCATTCGGGCGGATAAGGCGCCGCTTCCAGGCTGCACTGGGAGCGGCGCCTCAACCAATCGACGAACGCCTTCTCCTGTTCCGTCCGGAAAGGCCCCGAATCGCCGAAATGATTCAAGGATACATAATGGTCGACGGAGGGGCTGTCCGCGCGGAGATACGTGTGATTTTTGCCGATCAGCGCCGTACGATAGCCTTGCCCCTTCATCACATCGAACAAATCTTGCGTATAGCTGACATGCCGGCTGCCCCCGTTGTCCCTGACCTTGTGCGCGCCGGGGTACCGTCCCGTCAGCATGCTGCACCTGGCGGCCACGCAGACGGGCGCGGCCGTATAAGCCTTGTCAAACCACGTTCCCCTGCGCGCCAAGCCGTCCAGGAAGGGCGTCGTATCAAGCGGAAATCCGTATCTGGCGGATACGTCGGCCCGCTGCTGATCCGTCATGATGACGATGATATTCGGTTTGTTTGTCCCTGTGCTCATTTTGTTCTATTCCTCCTAATGCCTCGCCGGTATTATCCTTTCAGCGAGCCGATCATCACGCCTTTGACGAAATGACGCTGCACGAACGGATACATGATCAGAACGGGAAGGCTCGCTACGATAATGAGCGCATATTTAATGCTTTCGGCCAAAAGCAGCTTCTCGTCCATCCCGAACGTCGAGCCGGATTGGTCGAGAATATTGCTCTGACTGACGATCAATATTTCTCTAAGCACCAGCTGCAGCGGATATAAATTGGAGTTGCGCAAATAAATCAACGCGTTGAAATACGAGTTCCAATGACCGACGGCGTAATACAATACCATTACGGCGATAATCGGCTTGGACAACGGCAATATAATATGCGTGAGCAAGCGGAAGTTGGAGCAGCCGTCGATGAGCGAAGCCTCCTGAATTTCCCAAGGGATGCTGTTTTGAAAATAGGTCCGCATCACGATCAGGTTATACGTGGCGATCGCATTCGGGATGATCAGCGCCCAGAACGTATTGACGAGCGCCAACCCTTTCACGATCAAATAAGTCGGAATCAAGCCGCCGTTGAAAAACATCGTAAACGTAATCAGAAACATGAACAGATTGCGGCCCGGCAAATCTTTGCGGGATAACGGATAGGCGGCAAGCGTCGTCAAGATAAGGTTAACGCACGTGCCTACCGTCGTATAGAGCAGCGTATTGCGATAGCCGGACCAGACGGCTGCATAATCGAAAATCTCTTTGTAAGCGCCCAAGGTAAAGCCCTTCGGCAGCAGCCACATCTCGCCGCTCATGACTTTGGTCGGATCGCTGAAGGAAGCGCTTAGTACAAACAGCAGCGGATACAGCACCGTCACGAGAATGGCGGCCGATACGGTATAAATGCCAGCATCGAACCAATGGCCGTCGGCAATGCGGCGTACGGCTTTATTATTCATGCTCTCCCTCCTACCATAAGCTCGTTTCCGCCTTCTTGCGGGCAAAACGGTTGATCAGAATAAGCAAGGCGAAATTGATGACGGAATTAAACAACCCGATCGCCGCCGTATAACTGAAATCGCCTTTTTGAATCCCGTTGGTATAAATAAACGTTTGGATGACGTCGCTGGCATCCTTGTTTAAATTGTTCTGCATCAACAAAATTTTCTCAAAGCCGATATTCATGAAGTGGCCGACATCGAGAATGAGCAAAATGATAATAATGGGCAAAATACCCGGCAGCGAAACATGCCATATTCGGCGTAACCGGCTGGCTCCGTCCATCTTGGCGGCTTCATACAGCTGCGGATTGATGCCGCTTAAGGCGGCGATATAGATGATCGACTGCCATCCCATATTTTGCCATATATTAGAGCTGATGAACACCGATTTAAACCATTCGCCGCTGTCCAAAAAAGCGATCTTTTCCGCGCCCGTCGCATGAAGCAGCACATTGATAAAGCCCGTTTGGGAACCCAAAAACAGCTGCAGCATGCCGACGATAACGACGACCGAAATAAAATGCGGAATGTACGTTACGTTCTGCACCCACTTCTTAAATCCTTGGCTGCGGATTTCATGGATGAGCAGCGCCAGCAGAATCGGAACGGGAAAAGAAAACAGCAGAGAATACAAGCTGATTGAAATCGTGTTCCACAGCAATCTTCCGAAATAATAGGAGGAGAAAAAGCGCTCGAAATGCTCCAAGCCGACCCATTTGCTCCCCATAATCCCTTTGGCGGGCTGAAAATCTTTAAAAGCGATCTGTACCCCGTACATCGGTCCGTATTGAAAAATCAAATACCACGCGAGCGGGATCAGCAGCATGAGGTATAAATCGTATCTGACGAGGATTCGCCTGAGCAGCCGGCGCCGGGCCAGCGAGCTTCCGCCGATCTGAGCTGCCGGTACGGCTTGGGCCATACCGGGAGACGGCGGTTTCCGTTCGGTTTGCATGTTTGTCACCCCTGTCATAAGGCTTCCCGGTTACGGCGGGCACAGAACCTTCCTGTACCCGCTGCGCTGCGGACTTATCGCTTACTTCTTTTTGTAATTCGTGTCGTACGCTTTTTGATAAATGGACTCGAGACGGGCCAAATCCATTTTTTCCAGCGTTTTCACATATTCATCCCATTTGTCGAATCCGACCGCGCCGGTAATCATTTTGCTCGTCGTTTCGGCTACGTAAGTATCGATATCCTGGCGGAGCGTATCGACTTCCTTGGCGGTTTTCTCGTCAAAGAGCGGAGCGCCGAACACTTGCTTAGGCATATACGGGTCCAGCTTCGTCTGCGCTTCTTGAACTTCCGCAGGATTGATAGCCGTAGCGTTTTTCTCGCTGATCAAATGAGGCGCGCCTCCGCCGGGCCATGGCGAGAATTGGCCGATCGTCGTTCCCGTGCCGCGCTTATCGTTCCAGATTTCGTCGGTATACTCCGGCAGGCCGTCTTTTTTCAAATTATAGGTTTGCCCCTCGATGCCGTAGCGGAAGAAAATGGAGCCTTCGTCGCCGTAAAAATAATCGATCCAGCGCATGGTCGCTTCAGGATGTTTATTGACCGAAGTAATGGCGAAGGTGCCGAAGTCTCTTGCTACGGGGTTCGCGTTCACCTTCTGATCTCCGTGAGGCCCCGCGAGCGGCGCAATCCCCATAAAATCGTCTTTTTTCTTGGTAAACGGGTCGCTCGCCTGATTATGGAAGAACCCTATATTGCCAGACGCCATTTTCCCGACAAACTGGGTCTCGGTCTGGGTGAACACTTCCTGGTCAAGCAGCTTCTCCTGATACAGCATGTGCAGAAATTGCAGATATTCTTTGAACCGGGGGTCGGTCACCCATATGTGAACCTTGTCGTCCTTCACTTCGAGCTGGTATCCCATCTGGCTTTCCAGACCCCATGACCCGGACATGGTGGCGATCAGCGCATCCCAGTTACGTTCGCTCATCGGCAGATCGTCCTGCTTCCCGTTCCCGTTCGGATCGTTATCGCGAAACGCCTTAAGCACTTGAACCAGATCGTCCGTCGTCTTTGGCTCCTTCAAATTGAGCTTCTCCAGCCACGCTTTATTGAGCCACGGCTTGTTCGTTCTTCCCGAGGTCAGCGTCACAATGCCCGGCAGCGCGTAAATATGCCCGTCCGGAGCCGTGATCGCCGGTTTGATTTCCGGGTACTGCTTAAACAGCGTCTGGAGATTCGGCGCATATTTATCAATCAAGCCTTCAAGCGGAGCAAGCATGCCGCTGCTGCCGTATTTCACCGCTTCGAGCGGCGTAATCCCCGCTTTATACAAAGCATCGGGAAGCTCGTTGGATGCAAACAGCAAATTTTTCTTCTCTGCAAATCCATCCTGGGGAACGTCCTCCCATTCAATCTTCATATTCGTCTTCTTCTCGTATTCCTGAAATACAAGCATGTTGGCATAGGGGCCGTTAGGCGGCGATTTTCTGGCGAAAAACTTGAGCGTGAGCGGCTGCTCCACGATGGGAAAGCCGGACGAGGCGACGTTCGAATCGGTTTTGGCGGCGGGTGAATTGCCGTCCGCTTTCTCTTCGCCGGACGTGCAAGCGACAGTCGCCGTCGACATCAAAGCGGCAATCGACATTAACGATACAGTTCTTTTTAATCTCTGCAATGAGGCGTCCCCCTTAACGGTATAGTAATTGTGAACGCTTTAATCTTATCAAAGAAAGCGATTACATAAGACTGCAATAATGCGTAAAAAAACTACAAAAATCGTAACTGGAAAAGAGGACTATCAGGAAGACGGGCCATCCGGCTCCTCCCTGCTTTTGGCGTATTGATGCGGCGTCATGCCGACCGAATCCTTAAACACCTTGAAGAAATAATTATAGCCGGAGAAGCCGACGCGCTCGTAGATCTGATTCACTTTATACCGTCCGCTGCGAATAAGCCGCTTGGCGTTATCGATCCGGATTTGATTCAAATAATCGGTGAAATAGACGCCGGTTTCCTGCTTGAACAGCCGGCCCAGATAAGAGGCGGTGATTCCCGCGCGCTCCGCAGCCAAGTCCAGAGAAAGGTTCTCGGCATAACGGCTGTTGACATATTGCATCGCCGAATAAACATACGGAGAATAGGAAGCTTGCTCCGGTTCGGGGCTTAATTTCCCGATTAATTGCCGGAACAGCTGCTTCACCCGATCTTTGGCGCTGCCGACCGTCTCCGGCGAAGCCGGATCGTATCTCAAGGGGAGATCGTCGTCAACATAATCCTGATCTTTACTGCCGGCTTTACGCCATATTTTATCCGCAAGCTGGACCAGCTCATTGACGGCGTTGGACACGGACGGCGAATCGTACGGCAGGCTTCCCAACGCTTCGAACAGATCGTCGAGCAGCATGTCCGTCTTGAACCGGTCGAATTGTTCGACGGCTTGAAGCAAGCTTTTTTCTTGATGAAGCGTCAGCGTGAACACCTCGGCTTGTTCGATATAAGAATCGGCGGCAGGCCATTCGCGGGCCAAATCCCGCAAAGCGGATGAATAACTAAGCGGAATTTGCGAGAACTTGTGGCATATCGGACCCGACGCGAAGGACACCTGAAGATTCAGGTACATCTCAAGCGAACTGGCGATTCTTTGCAGACAAGCATGGAGCCGCTGGTGAATGTCATTTTCGCTGCGTCCCTGCGGAAAGGCGGTCATCACCGCGAACTTCCCGTATTCCAGCTCTACGGCGATGCCGTTGTCCGTCTGGGCGATTCCTTGCTGAACCATATCCAGAATCGACCGCATTCTCTTATTGCGTTCCGATACCGTCTGGCCCTGTGCAGGGCCGCGCTGCTCGGAGGTTTGGATGACGGTGACGACCAGATTGCGCGCTCCGATCGGCGAAAGATGACGGAAGTAATCTTCAATCTTCGGGAACTGTTCTTCCAGGCCAAGCAGCAGTTCTTTAAAATAGTTGCGCGCCACATCCTGATTCAAGGCGGACCAATTTTTTTCGATATAGTTTAAATGCTGCGGCTTCTCCTCCGAATCGGTAATCTCCTGTTTGACCTTGCTCAAAATATCGAGCAATCCCGCGGCATCCAGACGATGCTTGAGCAAATAATCGACGGCCCCGTTCTTCATCGTCTCCCGCACATATTCATAGTTGTCGTAGCTGCTCAGAATGATCAATCTGATTCGCCCCGCCTGGTTGGCGCTCATATAGCGGGACAGCTCCACGCCGTCCATCCCCGCCATATTGATATCGGCAATGACGATATGCGGCTGTTCCCGCTCCATTAACTCGATCGCTTCCAGCCCGTTGCCGGCTTCGCCGCAAATGATCATTCCCTGCCCTTCCCAATCAATCAGATGGCGCATATACTGCCGGGCAATCAGTTCATCGTCCACCAACAGCACTTTAAACATGGCTCACATCCCCCCTGTTAACAGGAATTGTAATTTCGACTCTCGTAAAAGCCCCGGGTCTGCTAAAAATTTGCAGCCCGTATTCCGGCCCGTAAACCATCCGTATTCTCTCGTTTACGTTGCAAATCCCCATCCCTCCGGACCGGAACGGCTTCGTCCGTGCCGCATCGGCATCCTCCTCCAAGAGAAGCCTAATCTGCTCTGCCGTCATCCCGCCGCCGTTATCGGCGACCTCCAGCTTCAGCAAGCCGTTCTCTACGTACGCCTTTACGGTAATGATCCCTTTCTCCTTAATAACGCCCACGCCGTGCGTTACGGCGTTTTCCACCAAGGGCTGCAGTATCAGCTTAAGCACGGGAGTATCGAGCAGCTCAGGACTGATTTGATAATGAACGCTGAAACGGTCGATGTATTTATATTTTTGAATATTAATGTAGCTCTGAACGTAATGCAGCTCTTCCCTTAGAGGAATGAACTCCTTCGTGTTGCCCAGAACGCCCCTCAGCAGCTCGATAAGCGAGGACGACACTTCTTCGATGTTGCTCGCATGGTTAAGACTTGCCATGTATTTGATCGTATTGAGTGAATTGTATAAAAAATGAGGACGGATTTGCGCTTGCAGCGCCGTTAACTCGGCTTCTCGCTTTAACCGTTCCCGCTGCTTGATCTCATTCATCGATTCCCGCAGCCGCCTCAGCATGTTTTGAAACACAAGAGATAGCTGGCCCACTTCATCTTCGGCGGTAATATGGGTAGCCGCTATGAAGCTGTCTTCCTGCACACGCTCCATCGTATTTCTCAGACGGCGCAAGTTTTTCGTAATATGCGAGGAAACCGCAGCGGAAACGGCCAGAACGGCCATGTACACGAGAAGCACAAGATTGATGATTTGATTTCTTAATGCCAGCGAATCTTTTAGCAGGGTATGCTCCGGAATGATGCCCACCGTCGTCCAGCCGGTAAAATCCGAGGTAGAGCTGACCACCAGCTGCTTTTCCCCGCCTATGGCCTCCTCCCGCACTTGGCTGGTCCCTACGAACTTGTTCAATTGGGCCGCCATATCCGTGGGACTGTCTGCAGGCTCCATGCTTTTGGCTGCCGCGGACGAATATACGATATCTCCGTTATCGCCGAGGATATATACGAAGCTGTCGTCGGACGGACGAATATCATAATTGCTTTGGATGATCTGATAGTCCAAGTCGATCATAACGACCCCGATGGGCTCGCGGTTGTACCGGATCGTCCGCGCTATCGTGAGCGTCTCCTCCCGTCCGTTATGATACTGCTTAATAAACGTTTTTTGTTCGGGAGCTTGAATGATTTGCTGTACGAGCTCTTCGTTCAGCGTCGTTCGATCCAGGTACGGCACCCCTACCGAAAAAATTTTCCCGTTCGTCCCGACAACGGCAATCCGGCTGATCTGCGATTTATAGGCCGTTAAATAAGAAAGAAAGCTGTTAATCTGCTTCTGTTCCTTAAACCATTCCAGCGAAATTTCGTAATTGTCGCTGCGCAAAACATCAATTACATTTTCCTGATTTGTCACGACAAGGGCCAGCAGATGATTGGCGTCCTTGAGCACGGCATTGACATTTTCATCCGCCCTGCGAATGCTGTCGGTCACATAAACGGTTGCATTTTTCTTGATGTTGTCCGTCAAATGAATATAGATGACAAGTCCGACAAGAAGCAGCGCCACCAGCATTAATAAACCGAAAGCCGCGAACACCTTGGCTTGAATGCTTTTCCTGAACAGGGCGAGAAGATTAAATTTGCGGTTCCAACGCACGCTGCTCCCTCCTTTTCACCTGTATTTTGGAAGCGTTGCCATTCTTCGCCGCTTTGTCCGCTTTTCTCCCTCGTTTAGGAGTCTGTCCGACGGAGTTACTTTTGTAGGTCCCTTCGGAGTAAGACTCGGTTTTCAAATGATTTTTCATCACGATTTGAGTATAATCACTGTGTCTTTCTTTGCCTTTGTGGGAGTTACGCCGCTTTTTTACGTTTTTGGGCAGACCTCTCCCGTTTATACACCGTGGATGGTTTGGGATATTTGGCAGAATGAAGCTTTCTTAAATTATAGCTTAAAGCCAAAAGGACGAACTCACCCTCAACCTTATCTTCGCCACGGAGGTGAAACTGACGAAAGCCCTGACATTCTTTCATTTGCCCCCACGCGGGTTCCACGATGGCTTTACGTAACCGGTAAATGTCTTTACCGGCATCGCTTTGCACTTTGGTTCTCATGGCTTCTCGGATCGGATCGCCTTCATTGCGTTTGACCCTTCGTTTACCGGATCCGGACTTAACGCAGTCCTTTTGAAACGGGCAGGTCAGGCAGGCATCGCTCATATACACCCATTGAGTCGCTTTTTGAGGATCCTTTTCATAGTATGTGTACTTGTGGATCAGCGTTTGTCCCGCTGGGCACACATAGGTATCCGTTTCCGGGATATACGTAAAGTTGGTTTTATCGTACGGATTCCCGTGCGGCTTGTTTTCACGGGTTGCCGCGATGTAGGCGTCGGTCTCGGCCTTCGTCGCCGCCTGAATGTTGTCCGCACTAAAGTACCCTGCGTCCGCACTCACTTTCTCGGGCACCTTTCCCGTTATGTTGCGGATGGAACCGAGCACCGGCTGGAATTGGTGTTGGTCGCTGCTGCTAGGGTTCATCTGCAGTCCGACGATGAATCCCTGATCCGCATCTACGGCAATTTGCGGATTATATCCTTGGATGACGCCTTGGGTTTTCGTATCCATGATTTGGGAATCTGGATCGGTAAAGTTGAATTGATCTTTGTCCGGTGTCTTCGATTCCTCTACCGGTTTGCGAGTTTCCAACTGTCTGAGCGCCTCTCTGATTTTTTCAAGTCGGGATTGGCGATTGGTCACCGATTCCGGCAACAGCGAAAGGGGCTCTTCGTTCTCTTGGTCGTCTATCTGGCCGGCTTGCTCGAGAGCTTCGCGGATTTCCTTTTCCAGACGCTCGATTTCCTGGTTCATCCGATCTCGCGACATCGACTTATGCTTCGATGCATGGGCTTTCAGCTTCGAACCATCGATGCTGACATGACCGAGGGACACGTACCCTAGCTGTATGGCGATGTGTACCACTTGTTTGAAAAGTCCCGGTAATGATTCGAGGTGATCCTTTCGAAAATCGCTGAGCGTACGGAAATCCGGTCGATGGCCGCCACATAGCCAACGAAAAGGAATATTTTCATCCATAGCCTGACGAAGGGTCCGGGAGGTGAACACACCCGTAGCATAGCCATAGAACCATAACTTCAAAAGCATGGCGGGGTGATAGGCTTCTTCTCCGCGATGGGAATACCGATTTGTCATGACCGTGAGATCTAACTGATCCACGATGTCGCTAACAAGCCGCACTAAATGATCTTCAGGGATCCAATCGCTCAAATACATCGGAAACAATTCACCTTGTTCCGTGGAGTAAGATTTAAATTTTGCCATAAACCACACACCCTTTTTTACCAGATAAACAGATTACAGTTAAGTTTCGCGACGAAACTATGCTTTTCCTGTTTCGTCGGACAGACTCTTAGAAGGGTGGTGAAAAAGTCCGCTGCGGCGTCCATTTGATCCTCCAATCGCTGTTGAAATCGGGGAACAAAGGCGAACGCTAAAGCTTTTCCAGATGGCTCTCGCTTGCTCCACCTGCGTTTTTAGAGCCGGGAGCGAAACAAAACCGGGGCTATCTTGCAGTAATTTTTGAACGCTCTCGTGAAAGAAAACAAGTTCGGGTAGCCGAGAGATAAGGCAATCTCCGTAACGGTGGCTTCGGTTTCCCGCAGCAGCCGCTTCGCCTTCTCCATCCGGATTTTTTGCAGATAGCTGTGCGGGGACATTCCTACTTCGCGGGCAAATACGCCGGAGAAATAGGAGCGGTTCAGTCCCGCGAAGGAAGCGACCTGCTGTACGGACACGCCCTCCGTAGCGTGCAGCTCCATAAAATCAATGCATTCCTGAATCCATCCGGCGGGTTCTTCCCCGAAATGCCGCTCCCCGGCATCCGGAGTAATCCCGGCAAACAAGGCGAACAACAAGCTTTGCAGCTCCAGCGACACGGCCGCTCTCCAATCCGATGCATTGCGCATATGCCCAAGAATTTGCTCCATCGTTTGTTCCAGCGGAGCGCAATCGGCTTGGTACGTGTACGGGGTCTCGGGCGTCAGGCCGGCCAGCTCCAGCAAAGCTCTGATCCGGGGCCCGTCCATGGCCACCCAGCATAATCGAAGCGGCGAATTCGTCGCGGAAATGGAGTAATGATAAGTAACGCCGGGAAACAGGCAGAACAGATGATTGGGACCGAGCGTCACCTTATGATTTTGATACTCGAAGACAAGCTCCCCTTCCTGTACAAGATGAAGACTGTAGCATTCGATCCGCTTCGGGCCGACCTTATAGTTGGGCTTGCCCGTACTGCGTCCTCCCCGTATCGGCCAAACCTGGCTCTCCTTGTCCAAATTCCGCGGCGTATAGTAAATAAATTCGGCGTACTCGTAATCGAATTCCTGCATCACACACTCTCCCCTCCCCAAAAATAACAAAATGATAAATAAGATATAACAAGATGCCATATGAATTTCCCTATAGTTCTAATATTATCATAGTAGGAGGCGATTGAATACGATGACTAGACCTAACATATTGCTAATTACAAGCGATCAACAGCATTGGAATACGATAGGCGCGTTCAACAACGAAATCCACACCCCGAATATGGACCGCCTGGTTCGGGAAGGGACGGCTTTCACGCGCGCGTACTGCCCCAATCCCACCTGCACGCCGAGCAGAGCTTCCATTATTACGGGAACGTATCCGAGCCAACACGGCGCATGGACATTAGGCACCAAGCTGCTCGAAGACCGGCATACGGTCGGCGAAGATTTTAAAGCGGCGGGCTACGCTACCGCCTTAATCGGCAAAGCGCATTTTCAGCCGCTCAAATCGACGGAGGAATACCCGTCCGTAGAAGCATATCCCGTGCTGCAGGATTTGGAATATTGGAAAACCTTCAACGAGCCGTTCTACGGCTTCGATCATGTCGAGCTGGCGCGCAATCATACCAATGAAGCCCATGTAGGACAACATTACGCCTTATGGATGGAGGAGCAGGGATGCGCGAATTGGCGGGACTACTTCCGCGCTCCGACCGGTCATATGGACCCTGCGCTCACTTATAAGTGGCCGATTCCGGAAAAATATCATTACAACACCTGGATTGCGGAACGTACGAATGCCAAGCTGAGCGACTACAAGGAGTCGGGGGAACCGTTCTTCATGTGGGCGAGCTTCTTCGATCCGCATCCGGAATATTTGGTGCCGGAGCCTTGGGATACGATGTACGATCCGGATGCGCTCACGATACCCGAAGCCGCTCCGGGAGAACATGATCAGAACCCGCCGCATTTCCGGAAAACGCAGGAGGAGCATCCCGACTTCAGCGATCTGTATGAGACCGGCTTGGAAATTCACGGCTACCGCTCGCATCATTATTACGAGTACGGAACCAAGTTCCGCCTGACGGAGTACGACAAGAAGAAGCTGGTCGCCGTCTATTACGGAATGATCAGCATGATGGACAAATATATCGGCAAAATCCTCGACAAGCTGGATGAGCTCGGGCTCGCGGACAACACGATCGTCGTATTCACGACGGATCACGGGCATTTCTACGGACAGCACGGTCTGCAGGCCAAAGGAGGCTTCCATTATGAAGATTTGATCAAGCTTCCTTTCATCGTCCGCTATCCCGGACATGTACCGGCGGGACAGACGTCGGATGCGATTCAATCTCTGGTCGATTTGGCGCCCACCTTCTTATCCTTCTGCGGCATTCCCGTTCCTCTGGCAATGACGGGCGTGGATCAGCGAAAGGTATGGACCGGAGAAGCGAGCCAGGCGAGAAATCATGCGATCTGCGAATTTCGCCATGAACCTACCACTATTCATCAGAAAACCTATGTGGATGAAAGATATAAGATCACGTTGTACTACAACCAGACTTACGGAGAAATATTCGATCTGCAGGAGGACCCTGGCGAGCTTCGCAACTTATGGAACGAACCGGAGTTCGCCGCGCTCAAGACGGAGCTGCTGCTCAAATACGCGTGGGCGGAGCTGGGTAAAGAACCGATGCCGATGCCGCGCATCCATCACGCCTGAGCAGGACGCCAAAGAGGGTCTGAACCGCCGCCGGTTCGGACTCTCTTTGTACATGCTGGACGCGAACGGGATCTTCCGCCCTTATTCAGCTTGCCGGCCCGTAAAGGATCAGCAACGAAAAAGAGGCTGACCGCTCCAAGCCGATCAACCTCATCGTATCGTATCGCTTAGCCGGGATTCACATTGCGCAAATCCATCATATAGATCCCTCGCTGCCCTTCGTGGATCGAGTCAATTCCGCTTTGTTTCACGAGGCGGTTTCTTTCGGCGAACTCATGATTGTATACACTCGAAAATAAACCCACACGGCGTTAAGCATCAACAAGGCGCTTGTAACCAAAAATACGTATCGTGCGCCGAACCAGCCTGCTACCTGCCCGCCGAGCACGGAGCCGGCAAAAACACCCAAATATCCTGCGGACATGCTGAATCCGAACACTCTGCCCGCCAGCGCGGGCGGTGTGATTTTTTTGATCAAAATATGGACGGACGGCGACAGCCCAGCTACGGTCAAGCCCAGTAAAAAACGCAGGCCCATTAACTGCCACGGGCTTGAAACGAACGCTTGCGGAATAAAAATGATGCCGGCGGCGATCAGGGCGCCTAGCATGACTTTGTGCGCCCCGATCTTATCGGATAGCTTCCCCAACCTGGGAGCCGCGATAATATTGGCTAGGCCCGATGCGGAGAACGTAAGCCCGGCGATGAGCGCCACATGACTAAGATTATCCGATAAATGGGTAATATATACGGTAATAATCGGCTCTATGGAGTACAGAGCCACCGTTAGTATCAGAAACGTAGCAAATAAAGTCATCGTAAGACTCTTCTCGGGAGTTTGCCGCCACAGCTCTTTTAAGGTAAGCACCTTCTGCTCGCGTCGCTCGAACGATTCCGTCACGAAGAGAAGCGTGGTAATAAAAGCAACAAGAAGCAGCGCGCCGGTAATAAAAAATACGTTCTGCATGCCGAAGCTTTCCGAGATCAAGCCGCCGATCGTCGGTCCGAGCAAGGAACCGGCAATGCTGGCGGTGGAAAGCGTCCCGAGCGCCCAGCCGGAATGCTCTTGGTCCGTTTGCGTTGCGATCAGCGTGGTACAAGCTGTACCGTACCCCGTGATGATGCCCTGCAGCAGCCGCAGGCCGATCAGGACATGGACATTCGGCGCAAAGCCCATGCAGCCTACTATGAGCGCCATGCCGAGGCTTGCGCGCAGCAGCATCGGTTTGCGTCCGTATTTATCGGCGGCAAGCCCCCAGACCGGCGAGAAAACAGCCGAGATCATATAAGTGACTCCGAATGCGATCCCGGAATATTGAGCAATCGAAGACGCATCTTCAACGCCGAGCTGCTTAATAAAGAGCGGTAATACCGGGGCAATCTGACTCATGCCTACCCCTGACACAAACAGGCCGAACCAGCAAACAAGCAAGTTTCTTTTCCATAATGGCATAGGATTCAATCCCTTCATACAAAGGCGAGCGCCTGCCAGAAATCTCTGGAGGCGCTTGTTATGCGGCCGGTCGGTTTCTACTTAAGCCAATGTTTCTTTCCAGCCGCTGACGGTGAGCACATCGGCTTGGCGCGGGAATATTTTCTCGATCAAGACGCGGTGAACTTCAGGGTCCGGATCGAGGCAAGCATCCGAGAGCACCGTGATCGTATAATCTTTATCCGCAGCCTCCCGCAGCGTCGACAGCACGACTCCGCTCGTCGCAATCCCGCTAAGAATCAGCGTATCGATCCCTCGCGAGCGCAGAATCACTTCCAGATCGCTGCCGGTGAAAGCACTGACGCGGAGCTTGGTAACTATAGGCTCGCCGGGCAGGGGCCGAACGGACTCGTGGATTTGTACCGCCGCATCCGAAGCGGTCATGCTGCCGTGTGTGGAAATCGCGGAGAAGGCCTTATTTCTCGGACTCGCCTCGGGATAGCCCTCGCGAAAGGCCAGCCGGATATAAATAACGGGAATATCGTTTTGCCGAGCGGCTTCCACGGCTTGCTGAAACGGAACAATATTCTCTTCTCCTATCCGGTTTACAATACCATTTTGCACATCCATGACCAACAGCGCCGCTTTGCTTTGATTTTGCATCGGTTGTCCACTCCTCATGAGTATGATAATATAAACGGAGACTACTCCACTTAATATAAACGGAGAACTCTCCGTTTGTCAAATGGTTATAAATAAGGGGGATTTCCATGACTGAGGATGAAACGGTTTCCGCACGTCCGGAACGGCGGGATGCCGCCGAAAATCGGCGGCGCATTCTACAGGTAGCCATGCGTCTGTTTGAACAGCACGGAGTGGAACCGGTCAGCATGAACCAAATCGCTGCGGAAGCGAAACTGGGTCCGGGAACGCTCTACCGCCGCTATAAGAACAAAAGCGAATTATGCCTCGATTTAATAAAAGAGCATCTGGATTTGTTATTCGAGGATATGGAAGCTTATTTGGAGCGGCACCGCACAGAGCCGCCGGAGCAGCGGCTAAAGGGCTTAATTCGTTTATTTATCGGTTTTCGGGAAAAAAAATCGCAGCTGCTGGCGGGTGTCGAGGATGCGCCGCCGTCGAATCGAAGGCCGCGCTCCAAGAGCCCTATATATGAGGAGCTGCATCAGCTCATCCTCCCTCTTTTCGACGAGATGAACGAAAACGGTCCGGCTCCGGACCCTACGTTCCGAGCCGATATGCTGCTGGGCGCAATGAGCCGGGATTCCTACGTATTTCAGCGGGAGACGCGGGGCTATACGCCGGATGAAATTTGGGAGCAGCTCTGCCTGACCTTCATTCCGCAGCGGGAACGGTAATGTTCCTGTTGGCCGCGCGGCGGTTAATAGAACAAATCCCCCAAAAGCCATCCATGCCGCTACGCGGCACCACAGACAATGGAAATGGGGTACCAAGAGTAATTTCCAGGGTAGTGACGTGATGCTCTGAAGCTTATTCCGTCCGCATCCAGCCTAAGCTGGATCGGCGTCTAACCCTTCCTCTGGGATCGTTCTATGGGTAGACTTTACTTTCGGGGGTGCCCACGGATTTCCACAGGATATGGCTGCGCATCATTTCCTAAACAAACAAAAAGCTCCTATTCGGAGCTTTTCTTGTATTGCCGATTCGCTTTCGAGGCGAAGTACAGATAAATCACGATCATAATCGGAATGATAAGCCAGAATACGCCTCTGAACAGGGCAAATGGCGTTTCGAACAGAAAGGCTCTCCAGAAACCCGCCCCGCTTAGCTCCCACAGTCCCGGAGTGTAGTACAGCGCCTTCAGATCAAGCAGCACCCCCGGGTCGATCGCACCCGTAGAGATCAATACGGCCAGAAGAGGAACGAAGGAACACGCCAATGCCGCCCACATGTCCGACAACCGTTTATAACGCCCGGCTTTGGAATCGCCGTCGGAAAATATATCCTCTCTTCCCTGGCAGCCTATTTTCTTAAAATACTGATGTCCTGTGCTTTTCGTCCCCGCGATATGCTCCCATCCGCTATCCTCGAATAACGCGCAGTAATCCTCAAAGTCCCTTTGCTTTTTAAAGCTGCGATAATCGATTTTAATAACCGCATTCTCCGGCTTCGCGGATTCGAATTCGTAGCCGAACGGCGTCTTGCGCGCGAATCGCCAGCCCTGTCTTGCCATGTCGTTCAGCCAATGCTCTTCTTCGTCGAAGTTCGTAAAAAATTTATATTTTCTCATTCGCGTTCCTCCGTTCTTATTTCAATAAATCCGCCGTCACATCGATCATGTGCTTCATTCGCTCGCGGTCAAGGCGCAGCATTTCCAATCCTTTGTCGGTAATGGCATATACTTTACGGCGGCTGTCCATACTGGCCACAGGCTGAATGAACTTCAGCTTCACCAGATTCTCGACCGCTCCGTACAACGTTCCCGCGGCCATGCGAACCTGGCCTCCGCTCAGTTCCTCTACCTTCTGCATAATCAGATAACCGTGCGCCGGCTCGATTACAGCCAGCAAAATGTAATAAACGGTTTCCGTCAACGGCAAATGCTTATCTCTGTCCATACGTCTCCTCCTAACGGCATCCAGTATATCGCCCAACTATATATCGTCAAACTGTATAGTTATACTATATACAGTCCGACGATATATTGCAACACAAAAAAACGGCAAGCGTGTCCGCTGCCGTTCCCAAAGCTGCCGTTTGGCCGATCTGATATTGTATCTGATCGATTAGATTTGAAAACACAGGAGGCGGAATAACGGAAACGCCTACCGCGCTTCGGAAATCCGGTAAAAACGCCGGGCGCTGTCAAAGCGGACGGCGCTCCGTTCCCGCTCTGTAAGTCCGGCCGGCAAAACCTGCTCGAATAGCATCAGCACGTCGCGATAGCCGCCGTTTTGCGTCGCCACCGGCCAATCGCTGCCGAACATCAGCCGGTCCGGTCCGTACGCTTCCAGCAGATGCGCCGCATAAGGACGCAGCAGCTCCGGCCTGTTTCCGGCGGAGGTCAGCATACCGGAAATTTTCACCATAACATTCGGATACAGCGCAAGCGCGGACATCCGCCGCTCCCACGACAAGCGGCCCTGCTCGTCGCCATACGGCGGGCCGCCCAAATGATTCACCGCCGCATGCAGCTCCGGCGCTTGCCGCATGACCGCCAAGACATGCTCCAGCTGATGTGCGCGTACGAGCAGATCGACTGCGAACCGGTCTTCGGCCCAGCGCCGCAGTCTTCGCACAGCCTCTCCGCCGCAGCGGGCAATGCGTTCCAACTGCTCGCCGCCCAGCCTCACCCCCGAGAAACGACGCCGTTCACGCAGCCGCTCGTATCGGGCAGCGTACGCCGCCTCCGCTGCGAACGGGTCGAGCGATCCGACGACGCCGACAATCCACGGGTGGTCATCGGCCAGCGACAGCAGCTCGTCGGTCTCGGCATCGGTTGGAGCGGCTTGCACGGCGATGCAGCCGCGAACCGCTCCCGCCGTCAGATGGGGCAGCAGCTGCTCCGGAGTGAAGTCCCGATACAGGTTGCTGTTATCCGGTTTAAGCCAGCCGTAATCGCCGCGGGCCGGCCGCCAAAAGTGAACATGACTGTCGAGATACACCGGCTTCCCCCTCTTTCCTTAATATAACGGCTTCCCGGCAAACAGCTCCAGCACCCGCAGGAGCTCTGGCTCCTCCAGCCCCTGCCCGTCGCAATAAGCCGCATTTTGCGCGACGATGTCCGGGCTTGCCGCTCCGGTAAGCGTCACGGCGATGTCCGGGCACGTCAAGCTGAAGCGCATGGCCGCTTCTACCAGCCCGTGCGGTCCCGGCTTCCGCAAAAAATCTAGCATGCGCATGCGCCGTCCGGCTTCTTCGAGAAGCTCGGGGTTATTTTGCAGAAACGGAGCCGGCGTATCCGCGAGCACGCCCATATTCAGCGGGCTGCCGTTAATGACCGCTGCGCCGTATTCGCGCGCCAGCGGAAACACATGCTCCCGCGCCGAATGATCGATCAGCGTATAGCGGCAGTACGTCTGCGCCGTATCCAGCAAACCCGTGCGCAAATACTGCGCGAGAATATCCGTATTGCGGCCGTTCGCGCCGATCGCCCGCACCTTGCCGTCGCGCTTCAGCCGCTCGAAGGCAGCCAGCGTTCCCTCTCTCGCTTCCTCGAAGGTCGTCGCTTCCGTCTCGTGCAGCTGTATGAGATCGATCCAGTCCGTTTGCAGCCGCCGGAGGCTCATCTCCACCGACTTGATCGTGTTGTCGTAGGTGTAGGGCTCGCCCCGCATCACGGCTTTGGTCGCAATGACCGCCTGCGGCCGTTTTCCTTGCAGCGCGAGCCCGAGCCGACGCTCGCTTTCGCCGCGCCCATAGAGCGGCGCCGTATCGAAGAAGGTTACGCCGGCATCCAGCGCGGCGTGCACCGTATCGACCGCCTCCTTGTCGCTCGTCGCTCCGAAATCGCCGCCGAGCGGCGCTCCGCCGAGTCCGAGCCGCGATACGCGGATGCCGGTTCGACCCAGTACCGTATATTCCATCAGATTCGCTCCTCTCCGTATAAGGCCAACCTAATTCGCGTTTCACCATTATCTCCGCCGCGCATCGGGACGGCCTGCGACGTATCCCGCGAATTCGTCCGGCTCATTCGCTCCTGCCTCGCAGCACCGGCGCGCGATCCGCCTCCGCCGTCCACGGCGTCGCGTAGGTCGGCGCGTTAACGTAGCGCAACATCGTCAGTTCCAGCCGGACGCCGCTGCCGGGCGCGAGCTTGACCTCGAGCCAGCGGCTGCCGATCGGCACCACAGCGGTCCGCTCTCCCCGTTCGTTATAGCAAACCGCCTGTTCGAAGCGGTGCTCTCCGAAACCGCCGGCCTGCACGATTACCGTGCGCTCCGCAGTCAGGCCGACATTCACCAGCGTCACGGTCGCCCCGTCCTCCGTCAGCGCTTCTACCAGCGCCCCGACCTGTTCAGGCAGACCGGGCCTGCGTCCGTCGGCGTCGAAATACCGCAGCCGCGCATGCTGCAAGCCGCCGTGCGAAATGTGCATCGGCGCCCCCCAGGTCAACTGCACGAGACTCTCGAAGTAAAGCGGGCAATATTCCTGCCAGAAATGAATGCTCGATAAATCGTCCGTATTGTATGCGCCGTAATTCCAGCTGCGCGGATTGCCCGCATCGGATCGCATCTTCTCCAACTGCTGCCGGATCAGCCGATAGCCCGCATGCAGCGCTTGCCCGGGGTAATCCGGCGCCAATCCCTGCATATAACGGAACCATGGGTACGTGTTGCCGATAAAATGCTTCGTTTCCTTCCCCGTCGCCGGATTGCGTCCCGACACGGCCGGGACGTCGACCTCCCGGAAATGCGCGGCCGCTTCGATCCGGTTCGCCCGTTCCCGGTCCTCCTCCGCCATCGATACTGTCCACAAATAGATCGCGTATTTCGGATCGGGCTGCCGGTAATCCGTCCAGCCGGCGTCGAAGTGCCGGTGCGGAACGACCCAGACGCCGTCCTCGCGCTTTCCGAGCGACCAGTTCAGATCGAGCTGGCGGCGCGCCTCCCCGAGGCGCGACATGTCGCCGGTGAGCAGCGCTGCGTTCATGGCCGCGTTCGTCAGCGGCTCAATGACGGTCATAAAGCCGTGCGGCCAGCGCCAGCCGTAATAACCGCCCCACCATTTGCCGTCCATATATTCCCCGATTTCACCGGAAAGGCCGACATTATCGGGCATGATGCCGCCGTTGCGCGCCGCCCGTTCTTCCCACGCCGCATAATAGGTCAGCACCCAGCCGCGGAACCGCTCCTCGCCCGTCATCATAAAGGCGTGCGTCACCAGGGAGGTTGCGTTCAGATTAAGCGGCACGTCGCCCCGGGCCATCCGCTCGTTCATCAGCCGGATGATCTCGCGGTAGACGTTATCGTCCGACCACGGGCATTTGCCGCTCGCGAAATCGACGCCGGGGATGTCCTCGAACGGAGCTAGATAATCGTCCAGCACCCCGCGGTGCGTGCACCAGTCCTCCTCGGTCATCGTAAACCTCGGCCCCTTGCTGCCGGTGATCGGAGAGCGGATCAGCTTCTTCTCCTTATCGTAATTATCCGCTTCCGGATCGTCGCCGGTGTACATCCCGGCAAAGCGGACCGAGCGCTGCACCTGCTTCGGCAAATGCGGATCGGTCAAGCCGAGAAAGTACAAATATAAATAGCCTTCGCCGTGATGCATCCAATCGTAATATCGGTCGAATTCGTTGTAAATTTGGCCGTACTGCGTCCACTGCCAAGTAATGGCATCCCACATGTTCAGCGCCAGCGCGTGAACTTCTTCGCTGCCGCCGAGCGCATAGAGCAGCGCCAAATTCATGAACGCCTCGTACGGATCGTCCGAGCCGTCCATGCCCGGCCAGTTGTCCCGCCATATCAGCGTGCCGTCCGGATACGTATAGCGCCGGACGAATTCGGCCGCCGCATCGTTTAACGTTTCCAGCAGCAGCCTCTGCATCAGCGCCCACTCCGGCGGGCTCCAGCCATCCCGGGCCGCAATCTGCGGCAGAGCGCCGGATGGCGCGCAGCCGGCGGCGGCTCCTGCGTTTACATGCCCTGTTCCTTCCCGGCTTGTCGTCAACTCATTCACCCTCTCCCATTAATTTCAAACCGAACCTCGCACACTGTCCGGACGGACGGTTCGGATGCAGCCAGAACGAGCCGGTACGCCGTGCGCTCCTCGCCCGCTATCGTCCGGTAACGCTCCTCCGTCACCCGGCAGACGAACCGCTCCGCGTCGTAGATCATCGTCACGGGGCCGATGGCCGCGCAGCCCGCCCCCTCCAGCGCCGGAGGCAGGCTGCAGATGAAGGCGGATTCGAAGCTCTCCGCCTTCCCGAAGACGCATTCGTCGCGCACCGTCAAGCTATAGCGCGCTTCCCCTCCCGCCTGCGCCGGACGCTCCCATACGAACTCGCGATGCAGCCGTTCGAGCGCCGCGTCAGGGTACGCCCCGGTCAGATCGAGCCGGTATACGACGCGTTCGTCCGTCCGCTCATAGCCGAGAGGACGGGCGCGATGCGATGCTCCGGCCGTCTGCCCCGCCCCGGCTGCGACCGGCACGGAATGACCGTAGGAACCGGCCGTCAGCTGTTCGTAGCGGTAAGCCGGCTGAAAATACTGCCGCGTATATTCGCCGGCCCCGAGGTCGCACAGAACGCTCCGGCCGCGCACATGAACGATAAAATGGCCCAGGTCGTTATGGTTGTGCGGCTCGTCGTTGCTCCCTCCCTTGGCCGCAAAGGCGACGAGCCCGCCGGCGTCCGCCGATTTGCTGACGACCCAGCCGTGACCGGGAAAATAATAGTCTTCCCGGCGCGGGAGCCCGCCGTACCGGCCGGGAGCCGGCGCTTCCGGCTCCATCCACAGCAGCATGCGGGAAGCCATCATCCAGGAGCGGAACGCGCCTTTGTATACCGGCGCTTGCTCCGGCGATGCGGCCTCGGGAAAGCGGCGGCGCAGCCGGTCGTACAGCCCCGGCTGATAATCGATTTCCGCAGGCGCGTCGGAGAAGTTGATTACCTGGCTGCCGGTCAGCATGCAGCTGCGCGGAAAGCAGGCGATGCGGCGCAGCTTCTCTCCGGCCAGCAGATCGACCTGTCCGGCCGTGCGCGAATACAGCAGCTCGGCAAAATAGACGTAATAGCCGAAGCCGAACTGCCAGTAAGCGGCTCCTTCCGGCGTCGCCCCCTGCTCGTCGAAGCCCTGCAAATGCTGCCGCAGGGCGGCGAGCGTCCGCCAGAGCATCCCGGCGAGCTTCTCCGGGTCGCGGACGAGCCACAGCGCCGAGCCGCCGATGCATGACGCGCACACGGCGGGCCAATTATTCGTCTTAAGCTCCCAATTTTGCGGCGCCGGATCGGCGAAATACACGTTCAGCACGCGCCGCCCGATTTCATCGCGCGCCCGGCGGACGACCCACGGCTCCAGCCTCTCCTCCAGCAAACCGGTAATTTCGGCCAAGGCGAACGCCGTCTCTCCGGCGAACAAGTCCACCGTCTCCCGCGGAGGCTCGGGCCGATCCCAGATACCGCTTGGATAATCGTTATGATACAGCCCTACATGCGCCGGAATCACCCACGTATATTCGTCGCAAATCGCCCAGATGATATCCTGGAGCGGCGCGATCCAGCGTTCGCCCTCCTCGTCCGCAATCGCCAGCATCGCCAAGACGCACAGTCTGCGGCGGCGGTCGAAATAGCTGTCGTCATACCGGGTGCGGTCGCCGGTCCGATGGAACAGCGTAAATGCCGAATACGGCAGGGGCGGCGCCGCAGCGCTCAGGAACGATTCGCCCGCCGTGCGGATGTCGTTCCATACTTGCGCGCAGCGCGGGTCCTGCCTGCTGCGCCGCCAGCTTCGCGGATCGGCGGCCTCCGGGAACAGCGGCGCTCCCTCGTCTTGCGCTCGTTCCAGAGCGGATTTGAGCTGACGCAGCGTCAGCTGCTCGATACCTGTCATTTTGCGTCCTCCCGCAATAAGCGGACGCACGCAGCGGTCGCGCCAGCTGCCGCCCGCTGCGGCGGTCCGGGATTATTTTTTCGTCTTTTTCCATTCGTCCAGCTGCTTCTGCGCCTCGGCGACCACTTTATCCATCCCGGCTTTTTTCAGCTTTTCCTGAAATTCGCCGAGCTTGGACGGATCGACGATCCCGGTGTTAAGGCCCGGCCCGAATTCGTCCACGACCGCATTGATGTTAGCGACCTCGGCGGCTACCGGATCGGCTTTAAATTTGAAGCCCATAATCGGCGAAGGCTTGGCGGATTCGTTTTCCTTCTTCGTCTGCTCGAAAATATCCGGCGCTTTGCCCTCGATGGGAATGCCGTTAAACACGTTGCCGAACACCCAATCGGCCGCCGCATAGCCGGCATCTTTGTTGATTTTGATCGTGCCGTCGGCGTTCTTCGTATAGTGTTTGCCTTCGATGCCGAAGGACAGCAGATTGAACAGCTCTTTGTCCGTATTGACCAAATTAATGAACATCATCGCGCGTTCCGGGTTTTTGGAGGTGCGGCTGATCGCCTGCATCGTCGTAATGATCGTATTCGTTCCCGTATAAACCTCGGTCAGCGGAGCATAGACATGGTCGAGTCCGCCGGACGATACTTTGGCTTCCTGTTCCCCGCCCGGCTTCAGCACGTTATGGTAGCTGACGGCCGTTTTACCGACCTTCGTGTAATCGTTGCCGTTTTTCAGCGTTGCGGCGTCCTCGTTAATGTAGCCTTTGTTGTACCAGGAGCGCATAAGGTCAAGATATGCTTTATATTCAGGCGTATCGTACATGTTTACAATTTTATCCGGGTTGTTCAGATTAATGACGGCAATGCCGTTGATCACATTTTCCAGATTATAGGTGCGCAGCATGTTGCCGAATTTGCCTTTGCGGTCCAGCATAAACGGAATGACGTCTTTTTCGTTCTCCTTGAGCTTGGCGAGCAGCGGCTCGATATCCTCGATCTTCTTCAGCTGCGCCGGATCGAAGTTATACTTGTCGAGATACCGCTTTTGCAGCACGAAGCCCTCTCTGTTCGTCACGGTCTGATAGTTCGGCACGCCGTAAATTTTGCCGTCGATCTTGGTCGCTTCCCAGACAAAGTCCGGCATGCTTTTCTTCACCTCCGGCGCATACCGGTCGATCAGCTCGTCAAGCGCGATGAACGCGCCTTTGCTCTGATTTTGCACATAGTCGAAGTTCCAGTTAGATGTCCACAGAATGTCGAACTCTTCCCCGGAAGCGACGCTCGTGTTCATTTTCTGGTTGTAATCGCCGGACGATACGGCGTTCAGCTTGACGGTGGCGTTAATTTTCGCTTTCGTAATTTGGTTGACCGCATCCTCAATCATCTTCAGATCGGCCGGCACGCCGGCGGTCGCCGGATAATACCAGGACAGCTGCACAGGCTTGAGTCCCCCGCTGCCGTCTTCCCCGGCTTCCTTCGTTCCCGTGTCTCCGCTCCCTCCGCTGCTGCATCCGGCCAGCAGCAGCGAACCTGCGAGCATGGCGGGCAGCGTACGGAGCAGTACGTTTGACGCAAATCGATTCATAAGCAATGACCTCCCTCTACCATATATAATGATGCGGCGGCTGCGACGCCTTAGCTCTTCACCGAGCCGACGGTCAGTCCCGCCACGAAAAACCGCTGAAAAAACGGGAATACGAACATCATCGGTCCTGCGGCAAGCACCGCCATCGCCATCCGGGCCGACAAGCTCGGAAACTGCGACAGATCGATCTGCACATTGACCGTATTCATATTGTTGGTCATAAATTCGATCGTGCTCATGATCCGGTACAGCAGCAGCTGCAGCGGAACGAGCTCCTGGTCGTTGATGAACAGCAGGCCGAGCCACCAGTCGTTCCAGTAAGCGAATGCGATGAACAGCCCGACGGTTGCCAGCGCCGGAGTCGACAGCGGAAGCACGATGCCGAAAAATATGCGCCATTCGCTCGCCCCGTCCACTTTGGCCGATTCGAAAATTTCCCCCGGCAGCTTTTCCAGAAAGCCCTTCATGATCAGCACGTAGAACGGATTGACCAAATACGGCACGATGAGCGCCCAGATCGTATCCTTCAGATGCAAATACTGCGTGACCAAGATGTAAAAGGGCACAAGTCCTCCGCTGAACAGCATCGTGAACAGCACGTACATCGTGGTGATCCGCCGGTATCTGTAATCCCTACGCGATATCGAATAGGCGACCATCGAGGTAAACAGCAGGCTGGCTGCCAGTCCGACGACCGTGACGAAGATCGTGACCCCGTATGCCCTAAGCAGCTGGGCGGGATGCTCCAAGATGAGCGAGTACGCCGTCAAGCTGAATTTCTCGGGGATCAGGCGATATCCGCTCAGCACGAGCGATTTCTCCTCCGAAAGCGAGATGGAGACGACCAGCGCCATCGGTACGATCATCGCAATCGTCAGCACAATAAAGAACAGGTTGATCAGATGCCGGGCTATCGCAGGTTGGCTGCGGGTTCGGGTTGCAGCGGCATTCATTGTTTGGTTCGCCTCCTACCATAACGAGTTTTCCGAATTGATTTTGCGAATACCGTAATTGGCCGCGAGCACCAGCGCCAGCCCGACGACCGATTGGTACAGGCCGATGGCCGAAGACATGCCGATATCGCCTACGACGCGCAGCGAGCGGTACACATACGTATCGATCACGTCCGTCGTCGGATAAAGAAAGCTCGTGTCGTTCGGCACGAAGAAGAACAAGCCGAAGTCCGCGCGGAACATTTGCCCGACGGCGACGATAAACAGAATGACGATAAGCGGCGTCAGCAGCGGAATCGTAATGCTGCGGATCATCTGCAGCCGGGTCGCGCCGTCGATCCGCGCCGCCTCGTAATAGCTGGAATCGATGCCGAGAATGCCCGCGTAATAAATCAGCGCCGAGAAGCCGACCGATTTCCACAGATGAACGAGAATCAGAATGACCGGCCAATATTTCGCTTCCTGATACCACTTCACGGGCGCGGCGCCGAACTGCTGAAGCAGCTGATTCAAGAAACCGCTGGCGTTGTCGAGGAATCCGAGCGTAACGTAGCTGACGACGACCCAGGACAGAAAGTAAGGCAGAAACAGCGCGGTTTGATGCAGCTTCAGCCATCTTTTGCCCAGCTCGTTCATCAGGATGGCCAGCGCGACCGCGATGACCGTCGTCAGCACGATAAAGCTCGCATTGTATAAAATCGTATTGCGCGTAATGCGGAAGGCGTTGTCCGAAGCGAAAAAAAACTTGAAATTGTTCAGCCCGACCCATTCGCTGCCCCATAGCCCTTTGGCATAATTGAATTTCTTAAAAGCGATGATCAGCCCGACGAGCGGCAAATAGGCAAAAATAAATTTGAATAAAAGCGCCGGAACGGTGAGCATGAACAATTCGCCGTTTTTCCGAAACTGCTTCCATTCCGTCCGCAGCTTGAAGGCGATTCCCGCGCCCGCCGCATCCCTCTTCAAGGAGAGGCTGCGCTTTTCGTCCCCGGCTCGGACGCTGCCGTTTGGTTGCATTTCTTCAACACCTCGCTTGGCCTAAAAGTTAAGTGAGGCTGCCTCGCAGCCTATGATTGAATTATGCGGCAGCCGGCCTTCGCCACGATACTGTAACTGTCGCATATTCCTGTTTTTAGGGCTGTATAAAAGATACATTCCTGTTGTTTTCGCATATTTCAAGCGGCAGCGGCCTTGGGCGGCGGCCTTTCTGCACGAAAAAAAGCCTTGGCGATGAACCCCACCGATCCAAGGATACGGGTCAAGTCCAAAGCTTCGGCCTGCTGCATGTTTAACCGGAATCCCCATTCGCTTTTCGCAAACGGTATTCCCCGGGCGTGGCGCCCGTCTTTTTCTTGAAATGCTTAAAGAAATTGCTTTCGTTCGTGAAGCCGACGTTCTTCATAATAGCGGCAATGCTGTCGCTGCCGGCGCTCAGCATCTCCTGCGCCTTCGTCAGCCGCACCTCGTTGATATAATCGGCCACCGACTGCCCTTGGCTGCTGCGAAAAAACCGCCCCAAGTAAGCCGCGGACATCCGCAGCGCCGATGCGACGAACTGCAGGCTCAAGTTTTCGTCCGCATAGTTGTTCTCGACGATCTCCTTCACCGCTTCGATCAAGTACTCGTTTTTACCTTTGGCCGCCTCCTGCATTTGCCCCGCGACTTCGCGGAGCAGATCGTCCATGAGCCGCCGCATATCCGCCAGCGTCTCCTGCTCGAGCATCCGCCGGTTGTACGCGCGCAAGTCGACGGTCAAATTTTTCAGCTTGTTGGAGCTGACATCCCTTACTGTATGCTGCAATATGACCAGCAACTGCAAGATCGCAAAGTCGACGTTAACCGGACTCAGCTGCGCGATATATTGGAAGACCGCGTCCATGCGGGCTTGCATGGCGGCCGCCTCCCCGGAGCGAATCGCATCGACCAGCTTTTTCTCCAGCTCGTACGGGATTTCGTAGGCGTCGCCGCCTTGGCAGGCCGCGATATGTGCCGGCGTAATGACGGACATTTTGCCGTACACCATCCGGTAAAGACTGTAAGCGAGCGCTTGCTCGTAGCTTGGCGCGGCGTGCCGGTAATCGCCGAACGGCTCGCTGAACGCTGCGGTCAGCGATAAGTTGTAATAGCTGTCCATGGTGCTCATCACCAGATGGGTCAACCGGGTCAGCTCCGCATATGTCTGCTCGGTATTCCCCGGCGGCACCATCAGCAGCACGGCGGCATGGTCGTTCTTCATATCCGCCGGGACGTTCGGAAACTGCTCGCCGTACAGCTCCCCCGCTATGTTGGTGACGGCGAAGCGGCACAGCTTCTGCTCGCGCTCGCTGCGCGTCTGCGCGAAGCGCCCGTAATCGTCGAGCTTCAACACCGCGACGATAAACTGTCTGCCCTCGCCGGCGGAAGCTGCGGCGGGCATGCATTCGGCGAACTCCGCTTCCGTCGTGACGGCGCTGTCGGTCATCAGACGGCGCAGCCGGTAGCTCTGCCATATGTGCTGGTTGACGTTCTGGTCGGCCTGCAGCCTGTTCATTTTCTCCACGATCCGGTCGTACACGGCGGACATCAGGCTCAGCTCATCCTTCGGCGGCAGCTCCATCTGCGCTTCAGGCAGCCGCTGAATTTGGCTCATCAGCTTTCCGAACGGCCGGTACAGCCGCACTGTCGCCAAAGAGGATACGACGAAGGCCAGAACGATAAAGATCCCGAGAATGACGACCATCACCGTTAACAGCTGATTGACCTTGCCGAACACCTGGTCATACGGTTGAACGCTGACGACTTTCCAGCCGTTGAATTTGGAGGCCATGTAGGTCACGATTTTCTTGTCTCTGCCCTGTCCGGTCATCAGGTAGCCCGAAGAGGTCGAAGCCGTGCGCAGGGCGCTGTAGATGCCTTCGTCCCGGGCCGCCCCGCTCTCGCCGGGACTGAACACTTTGCCGTCCGCATCCATAATGAACAGGTCGCCGGGCGCATTGTCCCCGAGCTCGTTTAAGGTGCGAATGTTATCGAACAGCCATTTCGCTTTGATCGACATCATCAGCACGCTGCTGCCGGGCACGTAGGCGTCGAGATTTTTGTACATAAAATAAGCGAACAGCTCCTGCTTGCCCGCTTCCGAGAAGCTGGGCGCAATCGGCAGCAGCGTCAGCTTGGCCAGCGTATTCGGCGAGACGATGAACGGCTTGAGCAGATTGCTCGCGCTATCCGGTTCCTTGCAGGAAACCATCGAGCTCAGCGCCGTCGAATAGTAGCAGCCGTTATACCCGTTGTAAATCCAGATCGATTGGATAAACGGATTGGAGCTGACGAAGAGGTCGAGCTTATACAGCTTATTGTACAGATCGAACACTTCAATGTCCTGATTGTTCATCAGCACGGTCATATCGCGGTCGTTGAACGCCGTCATCATCAGACTGCGCACGGTTTCATTCAGATTGTCGATATTATAGTTAATCTGATTGAGCACCTTGCGGCTTGCTTCCTGCTGCATCTCCAGCGCCGTCTTGCGGGAGAATGCGTACAGCACCGACGACAGGATCAGTAAAAAAACGACCAGCACCAGTGCAATCGTGCGCAGAATACGGATGAAATAGGTGCGGGAGCGAAATATACCGGTCATTCGGAACACGCGGAACGGCCTCCTTCCCGTCTATTGGCAAACGCTTACAAACTTAGTATACAAGAGGAGGCCGTCAGCGTAAATATACGATCCGCAGCTTGCGCTTGCAATGCACCACCATCGGCCGGCCCTGGGGAGGATGCGGCTTAGGCGGTTTTGCGGCGTTTCCGCGCCCCTCCGGGTTTGAATACCGAGAGCGCAGTCATCGCGGCTAATGACACAATCTGGATGATAATACCAATCCATAGCTGAACGCTGTTCACGATGTATTGCGAATCGGCCCCTGCGCTCCATCCGTACGCCGACGTCAGTTCGACCGCTTTTAGCGTCCAGAAGTACATCCCGACCGGACCTATCACGATACAGACGGCCGTGAGCGCTTCCTTGGCGATAATCCAATGATATTTGAAAAGCCCCCACTGCGTCATGACCGACAGCATAATGCCGGTTGCCAGCGTCCCGATCGTCGAAGCCCGGACTGACGTTCGGGCTAACAGATGCATCACCGTATAGCATGCGCTGACGATGCCCTCGTCGCTGCTCGTGGCAACGATAACGCTTAGCACGAGAAAAATGACCGCGCCCCCGAACATAATCGCCGAGAACAGCACATGAAGCGTAAGCAGCCATCTTCTCGGAGTTAAACTCAGCTTGAACATAAGCCTATCCCCCTTCTTCTCTATGGATCACATTGATCCGCTCCTCGCCGGCGTCTCCCGCGCGTTCGGTTTTATCATACCCGGAATCTATAAACTGCCTCTAAAGCAAATCTAAAATAAATCTAAAAAAACCGAAATGCTTACAATAAGCATTCGGCTTTTGAAGTTCGTATTCCCATACTTGAAGCTCGCTTCGCGCCTAGTCCGCGAGATCGGAGGCTCGCCCGCCTCCGCCGCACCGCCCGCGCCGGTTCCAAGCGCTATCCTAATATGTTCCGGTCTAACTGTCGTTCGACGATACGCCAGCCTTCCAAGCATTCCGGCTTCGTAATCAGCGGTTCGAATCCGTAATTTAAATATAAATTGATCGCCCGATAACTGGTCGTTTGCGTCGTTAAATAGGCTTTGTCATGGAACCGCGACAAGATTTGAAGCGCGCTGCTAAGGAGCGGTTTGGCGAGTTTTTTTCCCTGATATTCCGGCTTGACGGCCACCCAGTGTATTCGTCCCCACGTATCCTCGCCCCGCAGCGATCCATACCATGCGGTTGTGGTTCCTACCGACTCTCCGCGCTCGTTCACGATAAACAAGCAGCGATCCTCCATGTCCTGTAGATGCGAGCCGAATTCTTTATCGAAATGATTTCGTGCGGCCGCTTTGTCGGCAAATTCGTCCACACTGGCTTCAATCTCAGCCCAAACAGCCTCTTCACCGCGTTTAAACGTGACTATGCGATAATTGGAAGGAATTGTAATATTCGGGATGTGGTTCAGGTCGTTGCGCACCATAGTGAGCGAAACTAGTTTCATCGCCTTCATCTCCTAACGATATTTATTTCACCGCTCTGACCGTCATGCCTTTAAGCAAACGTTTTTACGTCGGCAATCCGAACAGCAGCATCGGGACCATGATGAGATTGAAGCCGTAAGAAGAGCCGCATGAAGCTGCAGGCCCTTCTCCGGTTGGCGTTATCGTTAACGGTTAATTCTGCGCAGACATAAATAGTCGTAGTCGAACACGATTATGTTTTCATCGGCGTCAAAAGCCATGAGCGAGATGTTGTTCAGTGGGCCCACCTGCTCCGCGCTTACGTTATACGTCGGCGTATGCATTCCCGCTGCAGCGTCCGCTGACGGCTGCGGCTGGTTCAATTCACTGCCTGCAATGAAGGTTGACCAATGACCATCGGTGGTCAATTCATAGATGCTGGCGCCTTTGGCTACATAGAACTTGCTTTGGTGGGTGGTTGAACCGCTAACGGCGAACTCTTTATTTTCATACACCTTACTTATGTCGCTGCTCGCCGGGTCGAGCTTGTACAAGGTGCAATTGCCCGTATCGAGCACATAAAGCTTCTGATCGTTCCAGACGGCCTCCAGCTGCTTACCGCTTAATTGCAGCGATTGCTGGGCATTGTTGAAGGATAAGGGCTCAGGCGTTTTCCCCTTTTGCAGCCGGTAGATGGTTTTGGTCATCATCTCGCTGTACAAAAGCGTATCTTGATCCATAAAAATAGCAAAATTAGCTTCGTTCGTCGGAGTCGTCTTATAATTCAATTGGTAACCGATCAAGTCGCTGTTCGGGTAGCGAGTGGAGATTGAAAGCATCGTATCGCTTGCCTCCGCGTTAATCCCGCCTACGGCCAATTTATCTGTCCATTCATTGTAGATCAGCCATCTAGGGTAAAAATTGTTGGATTGCGATTTAAGCTTATTTCCTTTCCAGTCCGTATATTCAAACGAATAGTTATCTTCGGCCGGCTTTTGTGACAGCTGGTTTCCGTTTTGGGTATTAACCTTGATCATATCGACTAATGACTGATTGTACCCGCTGCCAATATTGCGGTCCTCTAGCAGGTAGGCCGAGCCGTTGCGATCCACCGCTAAGGAACTGTAACTATAACGGTTAATACCGGAGCCATTGTTCTCATAGCCGTAAAATTTCATAATCGTATCGACTGCGTAGGAGGTTTTCTTCGATTTTTCCGGTATACCGGCTTCCTTCGTCGTACTAGCGGAAGAAGCCGCTGCCGGACTTCCGGATTGAATGGTAATCAGCTGCGCGTCCGCATCCCATTTTACTTCAGCGTTCATTGTTTCGGAGACGAATCGCAGCGGCACAAACGTGCTTCCATTGATGATGACGGGAGCTTTTTCCAATAACTTGGATTTTCCGTTTACGGTAGCCGTTGTATTATTGATTTGCAGCACAAGTTTCTGGTCGCCTTTGAGCGCGGTAATTTGGCTTGCCGCCGCATCCCAATCAATCGTCGTCATCCCCAATTTTTCCATAAGAATCCTGAAAGGAACCAAGGTCGTTCCATCCTCGATACGCGGAGGGTCCGCGAATGGAAGCGGCTCCCCGTTAAAATATACCCGGATTTGTGATTCCTCGGCCTTAGCCGCCTGCGCTCCCAAACTAAGACTGATGGAAGCCGCCGCCGTAATAAGGCATAAACGCTTCAAGAACATATTGCAACCCCTTTGAATGTATTTTATTGCCAGCCCATTGTAACATGAGCCGCATCGGGGTTAAACATGTTTTTTCAATCGGTCACCGCTCCAAAAATTGAAGCCCCGTATTTCTCATATCGATATGGAATTCGACGTTGATCCTGGCCTTCTTAAACATCTCCGGCCACTTGGCATACTGCGAAGGCTGCAGACGGCTCCGAAAATGATTGCCGAAGCCGAAAACATCGGCCCCTTGCTTCTGGGTCTTCTCGAACATGGACCGGGAAAGCTCCGTCAACTCGGCTTTCAGATCTTCAACAATTTGCGGTATTTTCTGATGAAGCGATTGTGAGCTGTCGATTAAGGTCGTAATCAGCGAGCAATCGATAGAAATGACCGGCGTATCTCCCTCAAACGAGGTGGCGATACGGTTATGGTTGTGCACGATGCGAACATCCGACCGGTTCATCAGCGCCATCTCTGCATCGTGAAATCGATGAGTAAAAATTTCATACATAAGCGACTCGCTCTTGTTTAATTCCCCGACAATTTTTCCGTTGATAAGAATCGCATTGCCGGCAAAGATAAACGAATTCAGGGTCCCTTCGCTTAACAGCGGGATCAGATTGGCATGAAGCGGATTATAGAGCTTGGCGTAGACTTCCCATAGCATCGTTTTGTTTTTCCTTGGGGTACCGCCGGAATAAGGTTCAAAAAACAGCTTGGTGTAAATGCCCGAAAGCTCTCCTGTAGGATTGGGACTGGTGAAAATCCGCTCCATATTGCCCCGTACGACCGCTACGATGGCGTCTAAAGGAACGGATCGCTCTCTGACGGCGAATTCCAGATAAGGATTAATTCCCGACTTGGCCATTTTTTCATCGAGCAGAATAGCGCGGGCGGTAGAGGATTCGAGCGCCTTGGGCAGCTTATATTTCGCTTTATTCATCGCATCGGGGACCGTCAAGCCGTCCTGACTTACGGTAAAAAAATCTTTCCCCGCTTCGCCCAAGGTCGCTTTGGGCAGCGGAAACCGCAGCCAGAGGCGAAGCGAGGTGTCCTTAGGCTGTTCCAGGCCAATGGCTCCGACCATCAGCCGGTTGTCGATGTCCTTGGAGTCCCAGCAGCCTGACAAGATCAGCGCGATCAGTCCGCATGCCGCGGACGCCTTCCAATGATGCCGTTTCCCGCTCATGCCGCACTCCCCTTTGCATTCCGCCTTCGTGCCAAGAAGAAGATGCCCAGAGCGAGTAACGGAAAGGCGAACATGACATAAAACCGCAAGCCCACAGTCACGAAAATGAGATGCTCCAGCTGTCTCCAGGAAGATAAAACGGTAGCCGCCGCATAAACGATAATGAAAATAAAAGCATAGATCCAACGGGCGTTGGCGCGCGGGAACAGCAATTGGAACGTCTCTCCCAAAGCATGCATCTTCAAGGCCATAATGAACAAAGCATAAAACATGGTGGCCGAGACAAAGATAGCGGTCAAATTCTCGAACAAAATCCAGTAGTGATAGATCGAATCCATCTTGGATACGAAAGGAAGCGTCAAATTACGGCTTAAATCTCTGCCGAAGGTCATCACAGGCAAATAAATATAACTTGCGATCAAGGGAATCGCACACAGCAAAGCAAGCGTATAGCTTCTCCAGGCGCGGCGGGCCGATTCCCGCGTATAAGGACCGATGAACGATGTAATCGCAAAGCCCATCCACATAAACGACCCTGCATAAAATTGCTTGTCCAGAAAAAAGTCCCCGTCCGACTTCAGCCATGGCGACCCTAACGTCCAGTTCACATCGCTGAGTCCGATAACCATCAGCGTAACGGTGAGCAAATGAGCCAGCAGGAAGAACACTCTTGCCGCGCGTATAATTGGCGCCATCCCTGCCAAGGCCAGAGCGGCCGGAGCGATCAGCATGCCGTTCAGAAAGGATATCGGCGTTGTGGGAAGCATCGTCATTGTAACGATCTCGGAATAGGCTCGCAGCGTAATAACGAGAACTCCCACGAGAAACAGCATAACCGGCAAGCAGAGGATCGTTGCGCCGATACGGCCGATCGAAGCTTTTATCTCGGCGAGCAGCTTGTTGCCTTCCAGCCGCGCCAGCATTTTGCTGTACAGCCATGAGCTCAGCATGGCGCCCGTCATCCATACCGCTAACGGTATCCAGTAAGCGCCGGCGGTACTGCGAATCAAAAAGCTCGGATAAATGAAGCCGGCCGCTGCGCCTGAATAGAGCATTTGAATGGCAAGCATTTCATAGCTGGTAACGGCCGATGAGCTTTTCATGATAACGCTCCCTTTGCTGTTTTCTATTCACCTGTCTCCGTCGGATTCTCCACTCCGCTTCGTCGGAGACCACAGAGATGTCAGGTACGGAACTCCGAACGTTTCCAGGCAGCTGAGATAAATAATGAGGCAAGATAAACAGAATACGATACCCAAAACCCCGGCCACTGCCGCGCCGGCCATAATAAAATATTTCAAAATTCGCTGGATCAAGCCCATTTGATAATCAATAACGAGAAAATTGGTGATGGCCGTGGCCGCCACGACGATAACGAGCAAATTACTCACGATATGAGCCTGGATAATCGCTTGGCCCAGAACGACGCCGCCGACCATCGTCACGGTTGAGCTTATCGTCTTGGGCAGCCGGATGCCTGCTTCGATAATAAAATCCATCATGATCAGCATCAGCAGCGTTTCCACAAATACGGGATACGGAACGCCTTCCCGACTCGCCGCCGCCGCAAGGCTGATTTCCATCCGATTGACATCTACATTGACAGAGGTAAGCGCGACATACATGCCCGGCAGAAACAAGTTGATGAACATCGCCAAAAAACGGAGAACAAGGAGGAAGTACGCGACGTACGGATTCACATATTGATCCTCCGGCGAATGCCAAAAATCCGTGTAAACCGACGGTAAAATCAGAGCAAACGGAGAGCCGTCCACCATCACCGCCGCCTTCCCCGACAGCAGATTGGACGCAACGCGATCGGGCCGTTCGGTAGATACGGCCATGGGAAACAGTGGCATCCTCCACTTGCCTTTGAACAACAATCGCTGCAGTTGGCCCGTATCCAGCAAACTGTCGGTCTTCAGCCCTTTCAGCTCTTCCTTCAGCTGCGACAGCAGACGGACATCGACGGACCCGGAATAAGAAAATATGGCGACACGGGTTAAGCTTTCTTCGCCGATCATCGTTTCCCATAGCTTTAATTGCGAAGAGCGGATCTGCTGCCGTATCAGCGCCGTATTGACATCGAGGCTTTCATTGAAGGCATTCATCGGGCCTTGAAGCACGTTTTCCGTTACTGGCGATCCGACAGCCCGATTTTGACTTTCCGACAAATTCAGTATAAGTCCGGAAGAAGAGCTTCCTTTGCACACAATGGCCGATCCGGCGCATATAGCTTGCTGACAGCGGGTGAAGGTCCCTTCGGCCAAATGGGTGCCGATGAACCGGTCAAGCCGTGCCGATACGTCTGCCTGCCCGTCCATGCTGAGCAAATATTCCAGTTTCTGTGAAGAGCATAGCGACTTGAGGAAGCATAGATACACCTCTTGAGTATCATCCGATCCGATCTGTGCCGCCGCATAATCAGCCGCCCCCTCGAACGCTTCGTTGAGCAGATCCAATAAAGGCGGACTGTCGGCTTGGTCCGGCAAACTGTAGACTGAGGTAAAAGTTTCGGACATGTCGCCCTCCTGTGGCTACCGATGTCAGGCATGATAGGTTATTTTGCACATTTTTAACAATATTATGTATAATTTGGACAAAAAAAGAGCGCCCTATCACAAGGATAAGGTGCTCCATTAACGATTAACGGCTCATATTGTTCAAGGCGCTGAACAGAGCTTTGACGGAAGAAGTCATAATATCGACGTCCATCCCGCAGCCCCAATGCACGCTGCCGTCCGCCGCCGTAATTCCGATATAAGAAACGGCTTGCGATTTCGATCCAGCTTCCAATGCATGCTCCGTATAGGTCAGGTCTCTGTACTCGATGCCGAGATAGGTTTGCACCGCGTTGCTGATCGCATCCAGTCTGCCGTTCCCGGTGCCGGTAATTTCCTTTACATCGCCGCCGCTGCGAATGGTGACGACGGTTTGAAAATCCGCATCGTCGACGGCGCGGTATTTGACAAATTCGACCGGCGCTTTGATGTTCACGTAGGCTTTCAAGAAAATGTCGTGGATTTCATCGGGCGACAGCTCTTTTTGCTGATGGTCCGAGACGTTTTTCACACAGTAGCCGAAGTGCTCGCGCATTTTGGCCGGAAGATCGAGACCGTACTTTTGCTGCAAAATATATCCGATCCCGCCTTTGCCCGATTGGCTGTTAATCCGGATAATATCCCCTTCATACTCGCGGCCGATATCCTTCGGATCAATCGGCAAATAAGGAACCGTCCAGTAGCGGCATTCCTTCTCCTCGCGCCATTTCAATCCTTTGGCGATCGCATCCTGATGCGAACCGGAGAAGGCGGTAAATACGAGCTCGCCGCCGTAAGGATGCCGCTCGCCGACTCTCATCTTGGTCAGCCGCTCATACACGGACAGGATCGCCGGGAGATTCTCGAAGTTCAGCTTCGGGTCCACCCCGTGGGAATACATGTTCAAGGCCAGCGTGACGATATCTACGTTCCCCGTCCGCTCTCCGTTGCCGAACAGCGTGCCTTCCACTCTCTGGGCTCCGGCCAGCATGCCGAGCTCCGCGTCCGCTACTCCCGTGCCTCTGTCGTTATGCGGGTGAAGCGACAAAATGACATGCTCCCGGTAATTCATATGCTCGCTCATATATTCGATCTGACTGGCGTACACATGCGGCATCGACATGGACACCGTAGCCGGCAGATTGATAATGACGGGGTTCTCCGCCGTCGGCTGCCATACGTCGAGCACGCGGTTGCAAATTTCCAGCGCGAACTCGATTTCCGTGCCCGTAAAGCTTTCCGGCGAATATTGGAACTGGAAGTTGCCTTCCGTTTCCTCGGCGCATTGCTTCAGCAGCTTGGCTCCGGTCAACGCGATGTCGATAATTTCTTCCTTCGATTTGCGGAACACCTGCTCCCGCTGCGCGATGGAGGTCGAATTGTACAAGTGGACGACGGCTTTTTTCGCGCCTTCCAGCGATTCGAACGTTTTGCGGATAATGTGCTCTCTCGATTGAGTCAGCACCTGGATCGTGACGTCGTCCGGGATCAAATTTTGTTCGATCAGCGTGCGCAGGAAGGTAAATTCCGTTTCCGACGCCGCGGGAAAGCCGACTTCGATTTCCTTGAATCCGATGTCCACGAGCATTTGGAAATATTCCAGCTTCTCCTCCAGATTCATCGGTACGATCAAGGCCTGATTGCCGTCGCGAAGGTCGACGCTGCACCAAGTAGGCGCTTCTGTAATATATTCCTTGCGGGTCCAGTTTAAGCTCGTCTTCGGAGGCATGAAATAGCCTCTGGCGTATTTTTCGTAATTTTTCATCTGATGATCATCCTTTTCATTGTTATGTGTTGCACTTGGTTGCGCTGTTTCGGAATGCAAAAAAGCCTTTCATCTCCAGAAGAGACGAAAGACTTTGACATCTTACGTGGTACCACTCTAATTCACACCTTGTCGGCATGCACTCAAACGGATACAAGCCTGCATAGCAACGGCTATATCCTCCTGCGTGATAACGGTTAGGCTCCGGCTCAGCCTACTTGCTTTCGGTGAGCTACTCCAAGGCGAGTTCGGATTTTCCTTCGCGTCTGTTTCGCACCACCCAACAGCTCTCTGATCGGATTGGAAAATCGTACTATTCCTTTTCAATGTATTTATGATTTATACAGTATTTTATCGGACATGAGCGATATTATCAAGTGCATACTGAAAATTTTTCGTTAAGCCGCTTACATTGCTCCCAAACCGGGCTTCTCCAGCTCCCGTTTCATCAATAGCTCAAATGTAAAATTTGATTTTATCGCCGACGATATATTGATCCCCGTAATGAACGACTTTCATGTCGGGCGAGTATACCGCTCCCTGAATCATCAAGAGCGGATAACCTTTCTTGACCTGCAAATGTTTCGCCTGGAAGGCGTCGGCGAAAACAATTTGAATCGATTTGCGGTTCCGCGTCAGCACCACGTTGAATTGATCCCGCAGCGTTGCGTACAGCGACTTGTTCGCAAGCTCTTCGTCAAGCAGCGATATATACTCGGGAGGAAGAACCGTGTAGTCCAGCATGACGGGAACGCCGTCAGCCATCATGACCCGTTTGATCGATGCTACAACCGTATTCGCCGGCACCCCCATCGCCGCAGCGAGCGTCTGATTGGCGTTCATGCGTTTTTGCTCGATGACCTCGGAAGTGGCGGTAAGACCGTTCAGCCTGCATATTTCCGAAAAGCCTAATGCAGGGCCGAGCTCTCTCTCGATTTTATTGGAATGAATGAAGGTTCCCTTCCCCTGTTTCCGGGTAAGCAGCCCCTCCTCTATAAGCTCGTTAATCGCGGACCGGACCGTTCTCCGGCTGATGGAATACATTTCGCACAGTTCCAGTTCCGTAGGAAGCTTTTGTCCGGGCTTAAGCTTGCCCGCGGCGATTTCATCCTTGATGATTTGCATTAACTGGACATACATGGGCACCACATTGTCCTGCTCCAATTTGTACATATATGACCCCTTCTCGGACATTGAGATAATGACAACTTTAGAAATATTATAAACCATTTATCAAGCGGATTGTAATAGCCCTAAGGTCGAAGGCTCTTTCCGGCGGTTCTCGTAAACTGCGGAATCGGCAGCGCCGGGGCGTTTCTTTTTTTCGTTGAATTCGCGTTAAATCTATAGTATCATAACAATACATCACGTTACAATACGGTACAATATGATACATAACGTGATGATTATACATTTTAAAGGAGGCTTTTCTTTTCATGAATCAAGAGCATGCGCATCAACTCCAGGTAGGTATTGAAGCGGTCAAATCCCGTGAAATCAGCAACTTCTACTTTGTGGCCTGCGGCGGCTCGATGGCTACCCTCACACCGGCTCAATACATTCTTGACAGGGAAATCGAGATTCCTTCGGCAGTGTATTCATCGAACGAATTTATACTCCGGGCTCCGAAAGCGCTTGGCCCCACATCCGTCGTCATCTCCTGCTCTCATTCCGGCACGACTCCCGAAACCGTCCAAGCGACCGAATTCGCCCGCTCGAAAGGCGCTTTGACGATCAGCCTGACCCATCTTGCCGACTCCCCGCTTTGGAACGCCGCCGAATACAAGCTGCACTATGACTGGGGAACCGACGCGCGTGCGGAAGATAACAATTACGGCATCTTGTATCGGCTGATCTTCGGCATCCTCGACGCGCTGCAGCCGCATGAAAAATATGCGCGCGCCATAGCGTCCGTCGAGACGGGGCTCCATGATGCGTTCGAACGAAACAAGGCGATGACGCTTGAAGCCGCCAAAGCCTTCGGCAGCCAATTCAAGCGGGAGCCGCTCATCTACACGATGGCCAGCGGCATCAACTACTCCCACGCTTACTCCTTCGCCATTTGTCTGCTGCAGGAAATGCAATGGATTCATTCCAGCGCGATTCACGCCGGCGAATATTTCCACGGGCCGTTCGAGATTACCGATTACGATGTGCCCTTCATCATCATCAAAGGGATCGGCGAGACGCGCTCGATGGACGACCGCGCACATGACTTCTGCCGTAAATACTCCGACAAGATCGTGCTCATCGATGCGGAAACGTTCGATATGGAGGGCATTTCGGCCGATGTGCGCAATTATTTCGCCAATTTGATCGCAGGTGTCGTGCTCAGACAGTATGCTCAGTATCTTTCCGAATTCAGAGGCCATCCTCTTTCCGTTCGCCGTTATATGTGGAAAATGGAGTATTGATTGCCGTTTTTGAAAATGAGATGAAATGACCTCATAGTCAACCGTTTTGGTTATGGCGCTTCGCTTCCTGGTTCATCCGGTTCAGACCATGCCGCCATAACTGAAACGACGGCGCCCGCAGGAACCATGGATTGCGATTGATTTGGCAAACGACATTAATGATAAACGGGGGAAACAACCGATGAAACGAACTATAGCTGCGATTTTCGTAAGCGTTATCATATTGCTGGCGGCAGCTTGCAATAGCTCGACTAGCGGCGGCAGCCCGGATGCGCAAGCGAACGACAAGCAGGCGGACACGGTTACGCTCAAATTTTTCCATCGCTGGCCCAGCGAGCCGAGAAATTCGTACTTCAACTCCATCGTCAAGGAATTTGAAAACCAGAACCCCGGCGTGAAGATCGAGATGGAAGCGGTATTGAACGACAGCTACAAAGAAAAGATCAAGGTTCTCGTTTCTTCCAATAACATTCCCGACGTCTTCACCTCCTGGTCCGACACCTTCGCGGAAAACCTCGTATCCTCGGGAAAAGTGAAGGATGTATCATCCATGTACAGCTCCGATCCGAACTGGGCCAATGACATCATTCCATCGCAAATCAAACCGTTCACGTTCAACGGCAAAACTTACGGCGTCCCCTTCACTATGGACGGAAAGGCGTTCTTCTACAACAAGAAAGCGTTTGACAAAGCGGGCCTTCAGAAGCCTAAAACTTGGGAGGAATTGATCGCTGCGCTCGACAAGCTGAAAAGCTCCGGCTACGATACGCCGCTCATCGAAGGGCTGCAAAATACATGGACCATCTCCCACTATCTCGGTACTATGACTCAACGGATGATCAGTCCCGATGTTATCGCGAAGGATTATCAAGCGCAAACCGGCCAATTCACCGATCCGGGATACGTTAAAGTGCTTGAATATTGGGATAAGCTAGTATCTTATATGGGGCCCAATGCGACTTCTATCGATCATGAAGCGGCCCGTAACCTGTTTATTGCGGAGAAGGTGCCGGTCATGTATATGCAATTTGCCGAGCTCGGCTATTTGACGAAAAACGCCGATCTGCAGTTCGATTTCTTCAACTTCCCCGCGTTCGCCGAAGGCAAAGGCAATCCGGCCGCATTAACCGGCGCTCCGGAAGGATTTATGATCAGCAATGTCGGCAAACATCAGGAGCTTGCCGAAAAGTTCGTGAAGTTTATCGTATCACCGGACAATGCGGCGAAATTCCAGAAAGATGCGGGAGCGATGACGGTCGTTAAGGGCTCCGCTACCGCCGACAACTCGCCGAAGGGAACTTTGCAGGCGATCGACGTCATCCTGAACGCCACCGAGACGAGCCCTTGGCAGGACAATGCCTTAAACATTACGGTGGCGGACGCGTTTATGAAAGGCGGACAATCGATGGCAGCCAAGTCGAAAACGCCGCAGCAAGTGATGGACGATGTGCAAAAAGCGGCTAAAGCGCTCCATAACGCCAAGTAGCTCACAAGAGACGGGGGATTTTACGCGCTTGCCCTGAAGACATTGAAGGGCGTCTGATCCCCCCATTTTTTTGAAAAGATCAGTCTTGAAAGATCGGAGGAGGCTTAGTGAAACTGAACAAGCGGATGGCTCCTTTTCTGTTTATTCTCCCTTGCGTGCTTATGCTGGCGGCGTTCGTTTATATGCCGCTCATTCAAAATTTTGCGTACAGCTTTCAGGATTTCTCCATTCTTTCCGGAAAAAGAAGCTTTGCCGGATTGGACAACTACAAGACGCTTCTGTCCGACTCCGTCATGGTCACCGCCTTGATCAACAATGCGAAATACGCGATCATCTCCGTCATTTTCCAGGTGGGCCTCGGATTGATCCTCGCCGCGCTGCTGGAGGACGAAGCGCTCCGCAAAATATCTCCGTTTTTACGGACCGTTTATTTTGTCCCGGTCGTCATTTCGATCACGGTGGTCTGCCTGCTGTTCACGTTTATTTACCATCCGACCGACGGCCTGCTCAATCTGTTTCTGAAGGCGATCGGACTCGAAAGCTGGGCGAAGCCTTGGCTGGGAACAGGCTCCACGGCGATTTACGCCGTCATTGCGGTATCGCAATGGCATAGTATCGGCTACTGCATGATGCTGTTCATCGTCGCCATTCAGAAAATACCCGCGGATTTGTACGAGGCCGCCAAAATCGACGGCGCGGGAAAAATCCGCAGCTTCTGCAACGTTACCTTACCACAAGTAAAGGAGATGTTATTTGTCACCTCGGTCATCACGGTCACCGGCGCGTTCATGGTGTTTAACGAACCGTTTATTATTACCAAAGGCGGAGGGCCCGGAACAAGCTCGATCACAATTGCCGTGCATATGTACCAATCCGGATTTTTCAAGGACAATATGGGATATGCCTCCACCATTGCAATGGTCATGTTTCTGATAACTGCTGTTCTGGCGCTCGTACAGACTGTGCTCTTTAGAACAGGCAAGGGGGACTAATCCGTGGTTACGAAATTCGTTATCGGCAGAAGTATTGTCACATTATTGCTTTTTGCAGGAGTTGTCCTTATCTTCTATCCGTTGTTCTGGATGGTCGTCTCGTCGTTCAAAAGCTACGATGAAATTTTCGGATCGGTTTGGGGGCTGCCCAGCAAATGGCTGTTCTCCAATTACGTGACCGCCTGGAACAAAGGCGTGGCCGGCTATTTTCTGAACAGCGTGATCGTAACGGCGAGCACGGTCGCCGGCGTGGTTCTGATCGCATCGCTATGCGCTTTCGGCTTAAGCAGGTATTCGTTCAAGCTGGATAAAGCGGCGCTGCTGTTTATCATGGGCGGGATGATGCTGAATCCGCAAGTTTGTCTGATACCGCTCTACGTTTTACTGCAGCAAACGCATCTGCATAATACGTATTTGGCGCTGATTCTCACTTATATCGCGTTCAGGCTGCCGCTGATCGTGCTGCTCATCCGTTCGTACTTTCTCGGGGTGTCCAAAGAAATCGAAGAATCGGCGAAGATGGACGGCTGCTCGGCGCTGCAAATTTACTGGCGCATCTTCATGCCCATGTCGATCCCAATTCTATTGACCTCCACCATATTGATTGCCTATTATGCGTGGAATGAATTTTTATTCGCGATCATCTTCATCGATTCCGACAAATACAAGACGATTCCGGCAGGGCTGATGAGCTTCAAGGACGCATTATCGACCGACTGGGGCGTGCTCCTGGCAGGCTTGGTCATCTCGGCGCTGCCGCTGATCATATTATTTATTTTTATGCAAAAGTATTTCATTAGAGGAATTGCCGCAGGTTCGGTGAAAGGATAAATGAGCTTGACTATGGGAGGAGAATCGGTATGAAAATGATCGCGATTGGAGATAACGTCGTCGATTGCTATCTGGATCAGCAGCTGTATTATCCGGGGGGAAATGCAGTCAACGTGGCGGTCCATTGCAAACGCAACGGCTTTGAGGAGTGCGCATACATCGGCATATTCGGAAACGATAAAAAAGCGGACCATATTCGACGAACGCTTGAGCTTGAGCAAGTGACCTATGAGCTTTCCAGGCAAGTATTCGCCCGCAGCGGCGCGCCCGGCGTTCAGCTCGTCGAAGGCAACCGCGTCTTTGTAGCCGGTCCGAAAGACACGGCGCAGCATATCGTCCGGTTAAGGCTGATGCCGTATGATCTGGAATATATCGCCACCTTCGATGTATGCCATACGAGCTGCTACTCGAACATCGAAGGGGAGCTTGGCTCGATCAGCAAGCATTGCGACATCTCCTTCGACTTTTCGACGAATTACAGCACGGAGTATTTGCAGGCGGTATGCCCTCATATCCGATACGCTTTCTTCTCCGGCGCCGAGCTTCCGGAGGAGCGGCTTGATCTGCTGATTGAAACATGCCATTCCTCGGGCACCGCAATCGTCGGCATTACGCTGGGCGAGCGCGGCGCCTTGTTCTCGAGGAACGGCGAACGCTATGTTCAGGCCGTCAAGCCGACGACGGTTGTCGATACGATGGGTGCGGGCGACAGCTTTATCGCCGGATTTCTCACCTCGTTCATCAAGCACGGCGATATGGAGCAAGCGCTCGATTATGCGGCCGATCGCGCGGCGGTAACATGCACCTTTTACGGCGCTTACGGCTACCCCCATCCTTTCGAAACGGAAGAAGCGTGGTGAACAAGTCCGCTTCGGCGCCCATTAGCATAACGAGCAACATAAGCGTTCCAAGACATCTTTCCATTTCAACATCGTTTTGACAGCCTCCACATCATGAGTCATTATGATAACACTGCATTCACGCTTGCCTCTATCTGTCCTAATCGCACACGGCAAAAATAGACTGACTCGAAAGAGCTATATACAAGCTTTACCGCAAAATGCTACTATGATTCCGATATTTTAAGGAGGGATCATATGTATAAATGGACCATGTCCGTCTTAATCGGTATTGCCTGTGTCTTCGGGATTACCGTTCTGTTTATGACAACCGCGCAGCATCAAAGTCAAACGAAGCAGGAGGCCTCCGCACCGGCGCTTCCCGACACGCCTCTCAACAGCCAAGCTGCCGAAGCCATTTATAAACAATCGTGCATAGCTTGTCACGGCAACGACCTGGAAGGAAAAATCGGCCCCAATCTGCAAAAAATCGGCGGCAAATATTCGGATAAACAGCTGTACGGCATCGTGCAAAACGGACGCGGCGGCATGCCCGCCTTCAAGAGCACGCTAAAGGATGAAGAAATTGTAAATCTGGCCAAATGGCTGGCGGAAAAACAATGAAGCAGCATCGCTTCAAGCTGCTGGTCAGCCTCTTGATGTGCTTGATGATCGCAAGCGTATACAGCTGGATGAAGCAGGAGCAGCCGGCGCTTCCTGCGATCAAGCAAGCGCCCGATTTCAAGCTGTCCGGCCTTGACGGCAAGCCGGTTCAGCTTCATGAAACGGACGGAAAAGTCCGGCTCGTCGAGTTTATGTTCACCAGCTGCCCGGACATATGCCCTATGACGACCTATAACATGGTCAAAATTCAAAACGAGCTTAAGCAGCAGCAGCTTTGGGGGACCAAGGTTCATTTTATGTCGATCACCTTCGACCCGCTGCAGGATACCCCGGAGGTGTTCAAAGCTTACGGCGACAAAATGGGGATCGATTATAGCGGCTGGACCTTGCTGACCGGCACAGAACAAGAAACGGCCGACGTCGCCAAAAATTTCGGGGTGATGGTTCAAAAAATGCCCGACGGCACCTTCGTACATACGGTCACTTCCTTAATGCTTGTCGACACGCAAGGCAAAATCCGTAAAATATACAAAATGGGCGATGAAATGAATAACGATGAAATAATAGAAACGATCCGGCAGCTGGCCGGATCGTCATCATAAACTATTCCTGGAGCAGCGGATCGTAACCATCCTCTGCTCCGTCTTTTTCTTGGCGATACCATTGAAAAAAAATATAGCCCAGCATACAGCCGTAGGATACTTCCTGGACGATTTTCATCACGACGCCTCCCAGCTGTTGATCGTTTAACGGCGTCAGCCAGTCCAGGCTAAGCGGTAAACGCTCGACGGTTACCGAATAAAACGGCAAGCACAGCAAATGCGTGCTGCCGGTATACGTCGTATACAGCAGGTCGCCGGCAAAGATAATCAACGCGCAAGCCGGCGTCAGCATAATGCCGTTGATGAAAATATATGCCATTTTTTTAAGCGGACTGAGCGAATATAATCCGGCCGGATTATATACAGGCCACCAAAGCCCGAAGGCGGTCAATAACAGCAGCAGGTGGAGCATATTATGAAGCGCATAGTTCGACATCGTCGCATCGAATATAAACGGAATATGGTAGAACGACAATGCCCCGTTAAACAAAAATATTGCGATGAGCGGATTCCCGATGACAGCGATGACGGCTTTGCAGACTTTGTTTTGCAAAATATGCTCAAACCATTCGGCAGGCATCCCCCTATAAATTAGCGGCGGAGCAACCAGATACAATATCGACTGCTGAAGCATGTGAACGCTGAACCAGAAATGACCGAATAAATTGAGCGGCCCTCCCAAAGCCAGGTAGAACAGAAATAACCCCAGCAAGAAATAAGCCGTTTCCGCACGTGAATTCCCGCCCCTTCGATATTTCACATAAAAATAAGCTACAGCCGCAATACCGATCAGCAGTTCGGGGCTGAAGACGGCCCGGAATCCGTAAGCCTTGACGATGGTCAGCAAATCCATGGGTATCGTAAAACTCCTTCACCTTTTTTCATAGCCCGCTTTGTTTACGCGAATCCATCCTTTTTCATAGGCATAGCGGGTCAGTTGAACCCGATTGTTCAGATGCAGCTTTTGCAGAATGTTTTTCAAATGGTTCTTTACCGTATGCTCCGATATGAATAGATCATTAGATATTTCTTTATTCGATTTCCCGCGGGCGACGCATGTCAATATCTCTTTTTCCCTCGATGTCAAGGGGGATGTCTCTTGAGCCGTCGTTTGCACGGAAGAAAATTCCTTCAGCAGGCGCACGGCCAGCTCCCGGGACATCGGCGCTTCGTCGAAGGCGACCGCCCTTAAATATTCGTGCCAGGAGGCCGGATGAAGGTTCTTGAGCAAATATCCCTGGGCTCCCCGCTTAATCGCTTCGAACAAATGCGTGATGTCGTCCGACACGGTCACCATAATAATTTTAATATGCGGGAACCGTTCTTTAATTTGCTTGGTTGCCTCCAGACCGTCCATGTCAGGCATCGAAATATCCATCAGAATCATATCCGGAAGCCGCTCTTCCGCCATACGAACCGCTTCATACCCGTTCACGGCCTCGCCTGCGATTGCAAAGGAATCGTCCGTCAATATAATCTCTCTCATCGCTTCCCTGGCCAGGGCATGGTCATCCGCAAGAAGAATTCGTTTCGGATTCATAACTGGCCTCTTCTCCCCTCTTCAGCATCGTGCGTTCAGTCTGTCATTAAGAACAGCCGACCGTTTACGGCCCCGGCTGTGGCTGCGGCTGAACACTCTCCATTAACGAACGGATTTGCTGCGTATTCGTCAACTCTCCGGGAATGATCCGCTTCACCAGTCCCTGGGCGTTGATCAGGAATGTGGCGGGAAGCCCGTTCACCCGGTAAGCATTGGCCGCTTCGCCGCTCGGATCGGTCATAACGTGAAAAGGAATCGCGTGCAGCCGGATAAATTCCATAATCGTTCCCTTGGATTCTCCGACGTTCACAGCCACTATTTCTACCCCGTGAATGTCTTCCGATTCATAAGCCGCTTTCAATCTGGGCATTTCGCTTACGCAAGGGACGCACCAGGAGCCCCAGAAGTTCAGCAGTACACCTTGTCCCCGATAGTCCGACAGCTTGACCGGCGAACCGTTCATATCCGTTACCTGAATATCCGGTGCAGGCCGGCCAACCTGGACCGGTTCGTCCGTTTTATGCCGGTTCGCTGTAACGAGCGTATACGCCAGCAAGATTAATAACGCCGCTCCCGCTATCCGCATCCTGCCGCTTTTCATTCCATTTTGTTTGATATGCATCTTCAATGGAGTCTGGCTCCCTCCTTGTCTAATCCTGCTTCTCGCCGGCATGCAAACCGAACAGACGTTGAAAAGCGCCTTGAAGACCGTGACTTCCGTATTTATGATTGAACGAGTCTACCGTTCCTTCTTCCATGATTCGGCCTTCTTTCATAAATACGACATGATCGGCGACGACCTCGGCGATCGTAAGCTGATGGGTCGAGAAAATAACTGCATGCCCTTCCTGCCTGGCCGAACGGACCAGGGCCATGAACGATTCCAGCCAATAGGGGTCCAATCCGTTCGTCGGCTCATCCATAATGATAAGCGGAGGCTTCGTAAGCAGCGCCTGAGCGAACAGAAGCCGCTGCCGCATACCTTTGGAGAAGGAAGAAACGGCGCTGCCCTTCACATCTTCAAGACCGACGATCCGCAGCGTTTCTCTGACTCTATCCTTGGAAACTTTGCGCAGCGCTCCCCAGAACGCTAACGTTTCTTCAGCGGACAAACCTTGACCGAACAAATAGTCATCCGGCATATAGCCGATTTGCTCCGCGTAAGTTCGGCGATTGTGCTTCCAGCTTACTCCGCGCACCTCGATGCTTCCGCCCGTCGGCTGCAGGATGCCGGCAATCATGCGCAGCAGGGTGCTCTTGCCTGCGCCGTTGCCCCCGCACAGCGCAAGTACTTGGCCTTGATACACCGTAAGATCAAGCGGATAAATAATCTGCTTCCTGCCGATTTGTTTGGTAACTTCCCTGACTCTAAGCACCGGCTTATCCACGGACCCGCCCCCTTTCCCATACCCAGTGTGCCAATCCGATAGCCGCGCTTACCCAAATCAGACAAATCGCCAGAAAGCTGACAGTCCCCGACGGAGCCTGAATCCAGCGAACCCATTCATAATATTCCGGTCCGAGGGCCGAGCCCCCGCCTAACTTCACTACGACGAACAGCCGCACCAGCTCGGCCGGATTAAGCACGGTTAATGCCGTCAGCAGCGGCTTGATCCACATATAAGGCAGCAGACCTAGCACGGCAACGAGCAGCGTCGGCCAGCCGATCACTGCAAAAAACCAGATCGCGACCCCGATCGTCAGCGCCTGCCACCGGTTGCGAACCCATGTGCCGACGCATAGAGCGACGGCAAGGAATAATATTATAAGTCCGGCGGAAAAAGCTATAAATAATCGATACGTCTGAAAATCAAGCCCCCTGCCGAACAGAGAACCGGCGATACCGGTTACTCCGTAGCCGAAGGCGATAATGATCAGCAGTACGACGGCTACACCGGTATATTTGCCGACGATGAACGAAAAGGTGCTTATAGGATACGTCGAGAGCAGCGTCCAGCTCCCCTCTTCCTTCTCGGATGTCAGGGAGAACGACCCGATCAGCAGCGTCATTAACGGAAGCAGATATAGTATGAAATTCAGCATTGTCGAGGTGCCGCTGGAATAGCCCTCGATAAAGCTTTGCGTGTTGATCAGCAACAACGACAAGCTGAAGACGGTGAATAGTATCATGAAGGAGTAAGCCCACGGATTACGGAATCCGAGCTTAACCTCCCTCACCGCAATATGGAGAAGATTCATAATTAATGCTTCCCGCTGTGATCCGTCTTCATATCACTTCCGGATTCCGAAGGGGCGCTGCTGTCGTGACTGTGCATATCGCCCATATCCATCGCGCCCTTGGCCCGCTCCCAAGTATGATTTTTCAAATCGGCGGCGCTCATCAATTTTCCTTTTTTCTGCTCGTCGATAAATGTTTGCGCAGTGCTTTTATCCTTGAAGGAATAAATCCCGTAGGCCATCGGAGTTTTGAATGAAGCGTCGTACACGTAGGTTGCCTTATCATAGTTGATCCATTCCTTCGTATTGTAATCCCGCACGAACTCCGCTCCTACGGTATCGATTCCATATTTGCCGACCCATTCGTTCATGCAGCCGAGATCGTCGAATTTGTAGTTTTTCCCCTCTTTCGTCGTCAGCTGCGTAGCAAAGGCATCGTCTTTGACCTGCATATTGCAAATCGCGCATTTATCCGTCGCTTCATTGATCGGCACGGCGGCGTACTTTTCTTTACCGCATCCGGACAGCATCACAATCAGAATCATTAAAAATACCGAAGCCGCTGCAAATTGTTTCATGTTCTTTTTACCCCCATCATGGTTATTATCGTTAGTGAAAATAATGTAAACAGCAAGCCTAACATCAACACGCCCGTCGTTCCTCCGCCTCTCCCGTCCCCTTGCCGTTGTTCTTCAGCTGCAGGGTTCATCAGCGGCGCCGTGTCAATCGTCCATTCATCTTTCCCGGACGAATACATGCCTTCCAGAAATTGCATACCGGGGGATTGGAAAAACAGCTGAAACGCGGGAGTCGCCGAGGTCAGCCGCTGGAAGAACGGATTCATCGCATAGGCGATATCGCTGATCCCGTCTCCGTCGGCATCAATTCCGTGAAATTCATCCCAATAATTGCGTTCGAAACGGTTGTCGCTGCTTTCGTTGGCTTCCGCCTGAATCACGTTACCCGCCAAGCGATTATGGGTAAACCGGTTTTGATTGGACTCCAGAAACTGAATTCCGACGAAATTTTGAACGACAACATTGTCAATAAATTCATTCTTATCCGATTGCTCGATATACAACCCTACTCTATTACCCTCCACTTTATTATTCGCAATGCGAGACGTCTGTACGTCAAAAAATAACAGCCCTTGCGAATTGACATTCTCGCTTTGTTTCATAAACGTATTCCCCGTCACTAAGGCATCGCGAACTCCCATCACCATGCCGCCGGTTACATTGAACTCCCCGTAATTGTCTTTAACTACGGTACCGTCCGTATACATACAGTGAACGCCGTACCGGGAACGATCTATCGAATTGTGTTCTACGACATTTCGGTGGCTGCTCTCCAGATAGATTCCGTCGTTCATCCGGGAAATCCGGTTATCGTGAATCCGGTTGTCGTGCGAATTATACAGATCGATGCCGTTTCGCTTCAGCGAGGTTTCATCGGATGGCTGTGATGCATCGACCGGCTCCCAATCAATGGTCGTTCCGGAGATGTCATGCTGTCCGCTGTCGCGCAGGACGATGCCGTAAGAGCGGGTGCGGATCGTTAACGCATCCAGCACCGCTTGATTCCCCGCAACCAGCACTGCGGCGTTATCCCCGCCCGACGGTTGAATAACGGCTACGTTGCGCAGGCTGACACGAGCCGCTTCAATCCGGATCACGGGCGAGTCGCTCCCGTCTCCGGTGATGACGACATGGCCTGCGCCTTGTACGGAGATCGCTTTCCTGATCACGAGCGGGCCTTGGTAGCTGCCTTCCGGAAGCTTGAGCGTGCCTCCATCCGGCGTGTTGTCCGCCATCGTCTGAAGCTCGTGGTCTCCACTTGGCGCTGCAATAACGCTGCCGGGAATCCAGATCCATATCCACGCTAAGACGAGCAGGCCCATCGCCGTTAAGAAGCGCGTCCACAGCTTCGGTATCCTTCTCATGACACCTCCAGCTCTTTCTTCTTCGTAATGTGCAGATCCCCTTGATACAGATGAATATAAATCGAGTACGTTCCCGGTTTATCGAAGATTTTTTCCGCTGAATATTGCCCGTTTCCAACCGTTTGTGCATCCTTCGTATCAGGAAGAAGACTGTTGTCCGATTTGCGGATGTCAATCTGCACGTTAGCTCCCTCCTCTTTCACCAGACCCGCGATTGTGGCCGTCAGCTTGACCTTCTGCCCTGCTTGCACCGTGACCGGATCTGTCGACAGCTCGACTTTGATCTTGGCCGGGTCCTGCCCTTGCTGGCCGGAGGAACACGCCGTAGCGATTATCCAGAGCCCTGCGAATACCAATAAAATGATAGCTCGTCTCAACGCCGCCGCCCCCTTTCTTTTTATATCCATGTCTTATTTTACGGATAATCGCCCCTATTCCTATCACCCGATAGGGCTATTACGGTTACTATCATGTGAAAAATTTGCAACAAGATTAGGAAGCCAATTGGCTTGTACTTTTGTCAAATTGATCGCCAATCCGGTTAAAGCAGGCGTTTTATTGTACAATTGTTGAAATAGAAATAAAAATTTAATATAATATTGTCGCCGCACCAGCGGGTGGGAGGACACGCCATGAACAAAGAAGATCAGGTCATACTGGGTTTCAGGGACTTATACAACAAGATGGTTTGGCTTAATAAAGATAAGATGGAGAACAGTCTTAAGGGTTATAAGCCTTCTGAAGTACATTGCATTGAATACATTGAAAAAAATGCAGATTCCAACGTGACAAAACTTGCGGAATCCTTTTATATGACTCGCGGTGCCATAAGTAAATTAACTAAGAAGCTCATCAAAAAAGGCCTTATCGAAAGCTACCAGAAGTCGGATAACAAGAAAGAAATCTATTTCAGGCTTACCGAGCAGGGGAAAGTCATTTATAAAATCCATGAGGATCTGCACAAAGAGTTTCAAGAGCGGGATAAAGCCGTATTTGAGCAGGTAACCGAGGAGCAATTTGACAGTATGCTTAGATTCGTGGAAAAGTATAATAAGCATTTGGATGCGGAAATAAAGAAACTGGGTATAGATTTTAAGGCCGAATAAATGAATACTGAAAATGAAATCACGGGGCAGCCCAGTTCTATCGAGAGCGGGCTGCATTTTTATCGCCATCAATTTGTTGACAAGGAAACAAAACAGCGTTATTATTTTGTTGCCAAGGAAATAAAACCGTAACTCTTGAGAGGAGAATTTAATGTTCAAATTTAGATCACACTATGAACAAAGCACAGAACAAACCGTCGATAAACATGCTTTACTATTCGGTCTTATCTCTGTGTTTCTTTGCGGAATAGGCTTCAGTATCATCGCACCAGTCGTCCCCTTCTTAGTGCAGCCTTACACAAGCAATCCTGAAGAACAAGCTATAGCCGTTACTCTGCTGACCTCTGTTTATGCAATCTGCGTATTTTTTGCGGCCCCCGTGCTTGGTGCTTTGAGCGACAAATACGGCCGCCGTCCATTGCTCTTAATATGCCTTCTTGGTTCCGCAATCGGGTACTTCGTTTTTGGCATAGGGGGTGCTCTATGGGTGCTGTTTACCGGGCGCATAATAGAAGGTATAACGGGCGGGAGCATCAGCACGATCTTCGCCTATTTTGCCGACATCATTCCTCCCAATCAGAGAACCAAATACTTTGGATGGGTAAGTGCGGTTGTAGGCGTAGGCACCGTCATCGGCCCAACTCTAGGCGGGATGCTTGCCAAGTTTGGTTATTCCGCACCTATGTATTTTGGAGCCATAATCACTTTACTGAACGTTATTTACGGATTGTTTTTTATGCCTGAGAGCCTCAGCAAGAATAATAGACTGAAAGAGATTACCTTTGTAAGGCTGAATCCTTTTACACAGCTTGCCAATATACTTTCCATGAAAAACTTAAAATGGCTGCTTGTCTCGGCGTTCTTACTTTGGATTCCCAACGGGTCTTTACAGGCCGTTTTTTCACAGTTCACAATGGATACATTCAACTGGAAACCCGCGCTAATCGGGCTTATGTTTTCAATTATGGGTGTCCAGGACATCATTTCACAAGGCTTCATTATGCCCAAACTTTTGAGGAAACTTAGCGATAAACAGATAGCGATTCTTGGAATGGTATCGGAGATGATTGGCTACAGTTTCATTGCGCTATCTGCGTTGTTCACATTCTACCCTCTTCTTATCGCTGGAATGTTTATATTCGGGTTTGGCGATTCGATCTACGGGCCTTCATTCAACGGAATGCTCTCCAAGTCTGTCGATGCCAGCGAGCAAGGAAGGATTCAAGGAGGCAGCCAATCCATTCAGGCTTTGGCAAGAATGATTGGGCCTATCGCGGGAGGTCAAATCTATGTATCGTTCGGTCATGCCGCACCCGCTTTTATGGGGATGATCCTTATAGCGGCGGCAATACCGGTTTTATATAAGAGGAAGCATGTCAATATGTGATCTACCTGCTTTATTGGGGCAAGCACCCCTATAATAATAAGAGTTCAGAGCTTAAGGACAAGTTCTGAACCCTTCTTCGTCTACAGTCAGCCCCTATCCCTATCGGCGGGACTAATCTTTTTTTATTTTGGAGATGCCCCCGCTGTACAGCTTCGCGTCGACTTCGACCGATGCCAGAGAGTTTTCGTCCAGCGGAATGGCTCCATTGTTCTCCAACCGGTGCCAATCCTGCGGTTTCGCACGGAATAAAACCTCCGACAGATTGAGGGCGTCGATCCCTTTGGACAATCCTTTGGCGTACGACTCCCTGATTTCTTTTTCGATTTCCTCCGAAGCCAGCCGGTTCAGCTGCTTTTCCGTCAAGTTTTGGATCAATTGCGGAATATTGCCCTGAGCCGACACTTTGATCCGAAACTGGGCCTTCCCTTCCTTCATCTCCGGTTGAATTTGAAATTTCACCTTCTCCATCACCAGCATCACTTGGGGAATATTATCTTTCCTGACGAATACGTTGGTCCTTTTCAATTTCGCGTTAAACCATCGCAGCCCGCGCGTCTGCGCTCTCGGCAAATCCCCCAAATACCGGTTGTTTTGAAAAAAACCTATACCGTTCATTTCCAATTTGGGCGAAACCTTTTGATTTTCGGTCCAATTGTCGGTCACTTTTAAAAACGGAACTTTAAGCGTCTGGCTCTTATCGTACCAGCTGCGCATGAAATCGAATAAGTAGAGCGGTTCGATCACCGAATTTTGCGAATACGTATCGTTCGGGTCGTTCAGCTGCGAATACACTACGGATATGTTTTGTACCGGAGTAGCGTAAAACACGGATTCAATGGAATCTTTTGTCGCATATACCCAATTCGTATAGCGAAATTCGTAGTAGCGGTCCCATACGTCCAGCACCTGGTTAATGATCTTTTCATTTAAAGCCGCTTCGCTGAACAGTACGGTCTTGACATGACTCCAGGCGATGCGCTGCTGGGCGGTTGCATACAGATTAAAGATCGCCTTATCGAAGGTTTCTCCTTCTGCTCTGGCAACGGAGATCACCTGCTGTTCGTCCTGAGCTCCCGCTTCCTTTTTGGCGATATTGAAGAAGCTTGCCAATTGCACGTAAATGACGATTTTATTGTTGGCATAGTCGATCCCCACCGAATTGACGTAAATCAGATGCTCGATTTCCCGGAGTCCCCAGCAGCCGGTCAACAGTGAAGACAGCATGACGATCGCCAGCATGGAGCGAAGCCACCTCATCGTTTTTTATCCCCTCCGTTTTGTTTCAGAAACGTCGGCACGTTGACGATCTTGCCCCAAGGAGTCCGTACCCAAGCCGCCCAGATGCTCTTGATCGAAGGAGGAGCGAGCGGCTCCATATAATAGACGCCGAAGGAACGCTGGTTGACCAGGTATACGACCAAACCCATGAGGCATACGAGAAAACCGAACAAGCCGAGCATTCCGCTTATAATGAGGACGATCATTCTAAGGATGCTGACCATGCCGACCATACTCTGATTAGTCAAGGTAAACGTCGATAAAACGGATAGAGCGATCACGACAAGTATCCCCGGCGCCGTAATTCCCGCGCTGATGGCGGCTTGACCGATAATTAGTCCTCCGACTACGGACAAGGTTTGGCCGAAGGTGGACGGCAGGCGCATCCCCGCTTCGCGGAACAGTTCGAATAGCAGCAGCATGACCAGGGCTTCCAAAGGAACCGGGAGCGGAACCCCTTGTCTTGATATCACGAGCGTTGCAAGCAATGAAAAAGGGAGCTGATCTTGATGAAAGGTAAGCAGCGCAATCCAGAACCCCGGCAGGAACAAAGAGAATAACAGACCGAGCATTCTCATGCAGCGGGTGAACATGACGAATAAATTGAAATTATAGGAGTCCTCCGATGAGTTTAGTATGAATGTTAAATTCACCGGAGCGACCGAAGCCGTAGGCGAACCGTCGATAATTAGCACAAAACGCCCGTGCAGCAGCGAGCTTACGATGTAATCGGGTCTGCCGCTGTACACGAACATTGGAAATAGCGAAAATCCGGCAAGCGCCTCCTCCAGTTGAGTAGAGGTGGTAAGTTCCTTGATGCGCAGTTCGCCAAGCTTTTGCTCGATTTCTGCGAGCGTTTCCTGTTTAATGATGTTTTGCATAAACAGCAGGCTGACTTTCGTTTCGGTCTGTTCGCCGAAAGTATAGGTACGCACGGCCAAACGGTTCGTTTTCAAACGTTTGCGAATCAGCCCGATGTTGACGATGCGCTCCTCCGTGAAACCGTCCCGGGGCCCTTTAATAGAAACCTCCGTGTTGGATTCCTCGGTTCCCCGGCTCGGCGGATCTGCCAGATTGACGCTGTAGAGCTCCTGCATCGGTTCAAAGAGCATCAGCAGATCGCCTCTAAACACACGGTTCACGATATCCTCCGTATCGGACCGGTCCGTTATGCGCTCCAATCTCATCGCGGCATGCCGTTCCAATGCTTCGCTGCCGGCGATTTCGCTCCTTTGATACATGTCCAGCAAACTGGGAACGACAAAAGAATTCATTTGTTTGACATCGCACATGCCTTCGCAATAAATCAATAACACTTTGGCGGTCTGCGCTTGATTAGGAAGATTGAGCGGATCGAACATCACGTCGTCGCACCGACCGAATAACTCGCGAAGCCTGCATTCCGGCGACGGATCATTCATGCGGGACTCCCCCTCTTTTTTTCCAATGAATAAGAGCTATGACGATGAGGCTGTAGATGACCATGGACAGTACCGACAGGGGTAAAATAAGGTCGCGCAGCATGTCCAGAAAGTAGTTATCGCTGAAGGGAAGCATGGAAAAAGCGACCGATAGCAAAAAGACGCAGGCCATAATCACCCGCTTTTGGCGATAACTGCGGATCATCACAATATCCGCTATCAGAAACATCGTCAGCGAAATGCGCACGAATGCGCCGGAAAACCATTGGTAAATGCTTAAAAAATCGAGATGCTCGATGTAGCGCCCTATCGATACCAGCCTCCACTCCTCATAGGCCGGATATCTCAGCTTAGACAGCTGCTCCGGTCCGAACTCCGCTATGCCGCCCATGATCGGTCCCGCCGTCAAGCCGATAAGTATAACCGTCAGCAGAAGCACGCTGACCAAGGAATATTTATTGCGTATATGCGGTTGAAGAAACAGCAGCATAATCACCTCGATAAAGCCGGCTCCGGCGTAAACCATGCCTTCCCAGACGGGATGCATGCCCATTTCCAAAAACGGCTTCAAGAGAGCGTATCGTTTGTTGGGGAGATTGGCAAGGCTGACAAAAATACCGAATAAGATCACGAACGGAACCAGCAGCGCAGATGTGTTCGCGATGGATCGGATGCCGCAAGCCGCGTTAATAAAGCACAGCAGACCGAAGATAAAGGCAAGAGGCAGCATAGGCACTCTCGGCAAAAAGGTCAGATGAATCCAAGTGGAAGTGTCCCGCAGCGTGACCGCGCATAAAACGAGCATGTATAACCCGGCGATCCCAGCGAGCGCATGTCCCAAGACGGGCGAATAAGCCTGTTTGATCCATTGGAAAATATGCACTCCCCGCGTCTTGTTCAAAGCGGTGTATAACAAACCGACCCAGACGATTCCCGCTAATCCGGCCAGGCCTACGGAAATCCAGGCATCCCTCTTCGCCGCATCCAGCAGAATCGGAATGACAATCACGTGATCCATTAAACCGATGGCTAATAGCAGGATCATCACAGTCTGGATAAATGTAATGGTGCCGTTCACCGCTCCTCCCCCCGTTCCGATGTTTTATTTCCTGAAATGGCATTTAATAGTATGCCTGTTGTTCCGGGAAAACATGTGTACCGGGAGATTATTCATCATGATCATACCGGGAACCCTTGACGATAATTCGTATGGTGCATAGTATTGCCAATTCATGTATCTTTATAGTAAGGGCAAGCGTTCAAAGCTTGCACTGCGGGCGTCCTAGCGCACGCATAACGGAGGAGGTGGATGTTCATGGAGCATAATGGAGGTTCGCTTGGCAGTTTGATTCTTGTCGTGTCCATCTCGTTTATCATTCCCGTGCTGTTATACCAGTTAAGACTGAGAGTAGTGCCTGTCGTTGTTGCGGAGATTTTTGCCGGTCTTGTCATAGGAAGAAGCGGATTCAACCTGGTTGGGGACGATCCGTGGGTGGAGCTTCTCTCCCTGCTTGGATTTATTTACCTGATGTTTCTAAGCGGCTTGGAGATCGATTTCAGTTCGTTTACGAAACAGAAAGGCGGAAAAAAAAGGAAATACGAACCTTTGACCGCGGCCGCCGTGATTTTCTTGGGAATTTTTATCCTTTCCGGCATATTGTCGTGGCTGCTCGTCGCCGCCGGATTCATCGACCGAGTTTTTCTTACCACGTTGATTATCGGCACTATATCGCTCGGCGTTGTCGTTCCTGTCTTGAAGGAAAGAAAACTGCTGGCGACCGATTTGGGACAAACGCTGCTGCTGGTTACCGTTCTCGCCGATTTTTTCACAATGATTCTTCTTTCGTTTTACGTAAGCTTTCTTTCTAAAAGCATGTCAAAAATGCTGCTGCTCTTGTTATTTTTCTTTCTAATCACCTTCATCTATATGTTCGTCAAGCGATTTGCTTCCGGCAAAGCGTTTCAAGTTCTGGAGGAAGGCTCGATCCAGTTCGGCACCAGATTTATATTTACCTTGATTATGGTGATCGTGTTTATTTCGGAGCGGCTCGGTGTGGAAAATATTTTGGGAGCTTTTTTGGCCGGTGTCATCGTCTCCTTGATCAAGCCCAAGAAAGAATTCGTTCATCAACTCGAATCGTTCGGCTACGGCTTTTTAATTCCGATTTTTTTCGTTATGGTCGGCGCCAAGCTGGAACTGAAGTATTTGTTCGCAGACTATAAAATTTTGTTATCCATCCCCCTGCTCTTGATCGTGATGTTCGTAGCCAAGCTCGTTCCGTTGATTTTATTAAAAAAATGGTATAACTGGAGGGACGTGATTAGCTCGGCCATACTGTTATCCTCCAAACTGAGCTTGGTTATAGCTGCGGCAACGCTCGCCCTGGATTTGCATCTGATCAGCGAATCGTTCCACGGAGCGTTAATCTTGGTCGCCATTCTCAGCTGCTTGATATTTCCCATTCTCTTCAATAAATTGGCCCCTAAGCAGCAGAATAAGAAAATATCGATCTCCATCATCGGCCTGAACCATATTTCGTTGCCTGTGGCGCAAGACCTGTCCCATGAAACGGTGTATAACATCCGTATATTCACCAAGGCCAGCTCAGAGAGAAAAGAAATGGATATTCAGCCGTCGTCGCTGCTAAACATATACCATCTGCAGCAAATGAACGAAGCCGCATTAAAGGAACGGCAAGCATTCGAAGCGGATATCCTGGTCATCGCGACAATGGATGATGCATTCAATGCGAGCCTGGCCAAAGAAGTAAAGGCGCAGTATAACGGCAGAATTCTCGTGCGCATAGAATCGCCAGAGCTGCAATCGGACATGGTTCACTACGGATTCGAAGTATTTTCTACCCTATATGCCGCCCGTACCGTGCTGAGGGCGCTTATCGACAGTCCGGGCGCGCTTAAACTGCTCTCCGAAGACGAAGGCATGATTTTTGAAGTGACGATTCAGCATCTGCCTTACCGGACAACCTATCTCCGGCAATTGCCAGGGCTGGAACATATATTGATTTTGCGTATATATCGCGGACAATCTTTTATCATTCCGCACGGCAATACGGAAATTCGGCTCGGAGACCGTCTGCTGATTAGCGGCAGTGCGGAGCAAGTTGATTTCTTTCGTTCGCTGGTGACGAGCTGAAGCTTGACCTCCTGCAATTCAATGCATCCAACCGCTGCTTGCTGCCGGTTCCGGCAGCGTACATCATCGATAAGGATAGAATCATCCGTCACTCCTATGTCAACCCCGACTTCATACAGCGGATGGAGCCGCAAGAGATCGTCGCTCAGCTGAACAAGCTTTCCGGCTCGAATTAGCGCTCTAGTATTAACGCAGCAAGGCTGCCGGTCGATGCCGGCAGCCTCCCCTCATGCTGGATTCTCTCATTTTCCGAATATTTGGCCTTACTGAATGATCGCGCTTGCTATCGCCGCAAGATCGGCAATATCAATGATGCCGTCATGGTTGCTGTCCATTTTTTCGATCGAGCTCCAATCCGGACTTGCCGAATTTTTGCCGTAGTTCGCTGCGACAAGCGCAAGATCCCCGATGGTCACCTTGCCGTCCGCGTTAATATCGCCCGGTACGGAGCCGTTGACAGACTCTTTAAATTGCTGCAGCGCTTGATTCAAGGCGATAATCGCCTGATCGATTTCAGCCTGGGTATTGGCGTTTGCGGATACTGCCGCAGCAGCATCGATGGCCGATTGCAGAGCCGCTTTGGAACCTGCCGGATATTGCCCCGGCGCGCTGCCTTCCACCGCCGCATTTAGAACCGACCGCGCTTGATCGATCAACGCATTCAACGCTTCTTTGTTCAAATCCTCCTTGCCGATAATTTGCACGTTATACGCAACCGGATCGAGCGAAGTCTCTTCGCCCGCAGCATTGGCAAGCAATAACCGTGAGAGCGTAATGCCGGTTCCGGCCGTCTTCTGGACCGCTCTCCAGTTTAATGTAAGGAGTTCTCCGTCCGAGGTGACGGAATGATCCGCGCCTTGGCTGGCAAGCAGAATGCGCACCTGGCCGGGAATATTCTTCTTCACCGCCAGGATCATAAGACCTTCCTTCAAGGGTTCGGCAGACACGAAATCAAGCTTATCCGGGTCATATGTGAACTGCAAATCCTGGGCGTAGATAGCATGAGCCGCTCCGCCCGGCACACGGGTTAACCCGTAGCGCAGCTCGAAGCTTTGTCCCGCCGGAATTTCAGAGACGCCTGCCAGCGTTCCGGACAGCTTGGTCGGCACGACCGGATTCGGCACATCCGCCTTGTACATCGTTATATAGTCCAGATTCACATTGCCGATGGAACTGTTGTCAATCCGGTAGCTGATGACATTTTTCCCTTTCTTCAGCGCCAGCCGCTGCGAATCCGTAAACCATTCATCCCAGCTGATAGCCGTTTTATCCGGTGTAATCGATTTGACATGAATCCCGTTGACAAATACGTTGATCAGCGCTCTTGACGGAAGCTGCACCGTAGGATTATTGGTCGACTCTCCTTCTGCCTGCTCGCCGTAAGCATATCTGGCTCCTACGATATAATCTCCTTGCTCCGCCGCACTGACGACAAAGCTGGCTTCGGCGCCGGCCGTTTTGGACAAGTGAACATACCCCGTCCCTTGATAATTGGCATGGCTGTTATCTTTGGCAGCATCGCCGTACAACACGGCATCCTCGGCTTGATACATATCGCCTTGTCCCAAATCGCCGGATGGCAGCTGCTGCCAATCGTAAGGAGAAGCCGGCTGGCCGAAATTAGGCGTTCCATCGGCATTCCAATCGAATTTCTTAAGATTGACTTCGCGCCACCAGTTACGATTTGTATCCTTATATACCCGCGAATGATAAATCATCCAATCCTCCGTACCGTCCACCGATTTGACGAAGCCCGCTCTGCCGGGGCCGGATACGTCGGCAGTCGACACGAAAACGTTATTGGTACGGGTCCATGAACCGGGGTTCAGGAAATTGCCGTCCGTATTCATAAAATAAGATAACCGGTAGCCGTTGGACGCATAATCGCCTTCCGACACGGTAACGAATACTTTGCCGTCCTTCTGCAGCACGCGCGGGCCTTCTCCGCCGCCGCCGGGCAAAATCGAACGGTCCGCCGTAATCGTATAAGGGTTATCCATCGGAGCTATGGCAGGCCCTGCCGGCTCTCCGGAGCCCAAAGTTCCCCAAATCGCATAGAGCTGGCCGTTATGTTCAAATACCGTAAAATCGTTCGCTTGCTTGTACTCGCCACGTTCGCCGGTATACAAAGCGCCTTTGTCCACATAAGCCCCCTGCGGATCGGAGGTAACGGACTCCAGCACGGTAGCCATATGCTTGTACCCGTAATCTTTCAGATCGGCGCAATAATAGATATACCATTTACCGTTAAAGAAGAAGATTTCCGGAGCAAAGATCCGGGTTTGCGTGCCCTTCGAATCAAACACCATGATCTTTTCCCCTTGATCCGTCAAGGTGCGCGATTTGGATACGTACACTTTGTTGTTCGAGTCCAGATTGCTCGAGGACACGAAATAGTAGAAGCCGTCTTTATACGTTACGAACGGGTCTTGTCCTTGATAGAGCGGATTGCTGAATTTGCTAAATACGGATGAGCTTGTCACTCCCATCTCTTTCATGAAATCGGACCGGGCAGCCGACACGCGATTCATCGTTCCCATTAATAATTGCACTTTCTCTTCGTCGCCGATGCTTTGGCTATCGATGGTAAGAAGCAGCTGCTCCGCGTCGTTTTTAACGGCAATGAAGCCGTTCAATGCCGATGGGTCGACTTTATCGGCGAAGTTGTCGGCCAAATAAGCCGCCTTTTGAATTTCTGCGGTCAAATCGGCTTTTTTCGCCTTCATAACGCGGTCCAGCGGCAAATAAAGCGCGGATTCCGGCACGATTTCCCGCTTTTGGCTTGCGCTTTCCCATTCCATGCGAAGCCAAGTGCCGCCCCAGCCTTGCAAATATTCTACTTTGATATCGTAATGCTTGCCGGCTTCCAAACTAATCGGCTTGCTGACTTGCGGAACTTCCCAAACCTGCTGCCAAAAATCGATGATCAGCTCCCCGTTAATCCACAGCCGAAACCCGTCATCCCCTTCCATATGAAACGTGTAGTCTTCCGTGTATTTCGGTACGATCGTACCGGTAAACCTTGCGGTATTATAATCGGGAGTTCCGGAAAATTGCTTGAAAATGCTTTCAAAAGAATCGCCGTTTAAATTGGCGACCGCTCGTTCTCCCCGAAAATCGTCAAACTTAAATACATTAATATCGCTCCGGTTATCAGGGTTTTTCTCGCATTTGAAAAACTCCCCCATCAAGCCGTGGCCATCCATCGTCGGGTCTGCCGCACGAACATTCGCAGGAATATTCCATGCGCTTACCATGAGGATGACCGCCATGACCAGTATTCCGATCGTTCTTTTCATTGATGCGCCTCCCGGTTTCCAAATTCGTTTTCGTCTCTTCGCTCCGCCGCCATGCCGATTTTCGCTTATTGTCCGTATGGTTGTAGCCCGATCCCCCCTAACCGAATGCATTCAGACTGCATAACTCCAAGGATAGCTTTCTTGCTGCTTGACCAGTGTCGATGCGAGCGAGATGATCATACGCTGCATTTGTTTCTAACTTACCATATTTTTAAAATTATAGATTTGTAATAACCGGACCTTTTTTACGTTTTTCTCCCCTTCTTTTCTATCGGAAACCGCGCGCTCGCCTTCCCGGTAAACGCAGCGAGGCCGCCGTTAAATAACGGCAGCCTCTATTGATTGACACTATTTAATTAAAGCTTTTCCGTGCTTCCTTCTGCTTCCCCGCAAGGAGATTGCAGCGATCCAAGCGGCTGCCGCAGCGATGACCACAACGGCAACCCACAGCCAAATGCGGACATGGGCGTGCTGCTGCAGCAGCATCAGCCATACATAAAGCCCTGCAAGAGTAATAAACAGCGTAGGGACGGTCAGCAGAACGCCCGTTTTAAAATAATATCCCCAGGTGATCTTCACTTTTTTGGCGGACAATACGTGCAGCCACAATAAGGTCGCCAATGAGCCTATGGGCGTCATCTTCGGACCCAAGTCCGACCCGATCACGTTGGCGTAAATCAGCGCCTCCCGGACGAAGCCCTCGGTCTGCGTTCCTTTGATCGCCAAAGCATCGATCATGACCGTCGGCAGGTTGTTCATGATCGAGGAGAGAATTGCCGCGATAAAGCCCATACCGACCGCTGCGGCGAACAGCCCACGGTCTGCGACAGCTTGAATGACTTGGCCTAGAGCATCGGTCAAGCCCGAATTTCTAAGGCCGTACACCACCACGTACATCGCGATGGAAAATATGACGATGGTCCACGGAGCGCCTCGGACAAGCTGCCACGTCTTAACGGCCGGGCTTCTTCTCGCGGCGATCAACAGAGCGGCCGCTGCGGCCCCCCGATCACGCATACCGGAACCGGTAGCAGCTCGCTGCCGAAATAGGCGGCGAGCAGCGCGGCTAATATCACCCACGATAATCGGAACAGCCTCGGATCTTTAATCGCTTCCTCCGGACTTTTCAGCTCAGCGAGAGAATAGCTCCCGGGAATACTGCTCCGGAAATATAAATACAGTACAAGCAGACTGGCTGCGATGGAAAAGCAATTCGGCACGATCATCCGGCCGGCATATTCCGCAAAGCCGACGCCGAAATAATCCGCGGAGACGATATTGACCAAATTGCTAATGACAAGCGGCAAAGAAGCCGTATCCGCTATAAATCCGCTCGCCATAATAAACGGGAGGATCAGCTTGCCGTCAAACTTGAGGGCGCGTACCATAGACAAAACAATCGGAGTCATAATCAAAGCGGCGCCGTCGTTGGCAAACAAGGCGGACACCGCCGATCCGAGCAGAACGATCAGGAAGAACATGCGCAGTCCATGGCCGCGCGCAAGCCTCGCCATATGTAGAGCCGCCCATTCAAACAATCCGATTTCATCCAACACTAGCGAAATAATAATAATGGCGACAAACGTTAACGTTGCATTCCAAACGATACCGGTGACCGTACCTACATCCTCTAGGCTGACTACACCGAACAGCAAAGCGAGAACCGCCCCCGCGCTTGCCGACCATCCGATGCTTAACCCCTTTGGCTGCCAAATGACGAAAACAAGGGTGAGCGTAAAAATTAGAAATGCTGTGACAGCCATAACATCCTCCTAAATAATGAATGACGCCAAAAAACGGCAAGCTTCCAAAAATAGGAATTCTTGCCGTCTCGATAAATGAAGCAGACGGGGTAAGCCGGATTACTTCGCTTGAATATAGCCTTCCGCTTTGAGCAGCTCGGCGATCAGCACGGCTCCGCCCGCCGCGCCGCGAAGCGTATTATGGGAAAGACCGACAAATTTATAGTCGTACACAGAGTCTTCGCGCAATCTGCCTACGGACACGCCCATGCCGCGTTCAATATCGCGGTCCAATTTCGTTTGCGGTCTGTTGTCTTCTTCGAAATAAGTAATGAATTGCTTAGGCGCGCTTGGCAAGCCCAGCTCCTGCGGACGTCCTTTGAACTGCAGCCAGCGGCTGAGAATTTCTTCTTTGGACGGCTTGTTCTCGAACGATACGAAGACGGTAGCCAAATGCCCATCCGTTACCGGAACGCGAATACATTGCGTTGTAATAAGCGGCGCGCTCGCTTTGACAATCTGGTCGTTCTCAATGCTGCCCCAGATGCGCAGCGGCTCCTGCTCGCTTTTTTCTTCCTCGCCGCCGATATACGGAATCACATTGTCCAGCATTTCCGGCCAATCGGTGAAGTTTTTGCCGGCGCCGGAAATCGCTTGATACGTCGAGGCGACCACCGTCGTCGGTTTGTAATCGAGCAGCGCGTTAAGCGCCGGAACGTAGCTCTGAATCGAGCAGTTCGGTTTCACGGCGATAAATCCGGTCGAAGTGCCGAGCCGTTTTCTCTGCGCCTCAATGATTTGGATATGCCCCGGATTAATTTCCGGAATGACCATCGGGATATCCGGCGTCCAGCGGTGAGCCGAGTTGTTGGAAATGACCGGCGTGCCCGTTTTGGCGTAAGCTTCCTCCAGCGCTTGAATTTCATTTTTCTTCATATCGACGGCGCAGAAAATAAAATCGACCCCGGCGGCAACCTCTTCCACTTTGGAAGCGTCCTGCACGACGATATGTTTCACGGCTTCAGGAATCGGGCCGGACAATTTCCAGCGGTTTTGCACCGCTTCTTCATACGTTTTGCCTGCCGATCCGGCGCTTGCCGCAATCGCCGTTACTTCAAACCAAGGGTGCTGATCCAGCAGCTGCACAAACCGCTGCCCTACCATTCCCGTTCCTCCGACAATACCTGCTTTTAATTTTTGCGTCATAATACCATTTCAATCCTTTCCGTAGGGTCTGATTAAGCGCTCTTTTTCATCATATACGTCTGGCTTCCGGGTCGTGTGTTACCTTGACTGCAATAAAAAAAAATCCCACCCCCAAGACTAATGTCTTGGGGACGAGATTCGTATGCTCGCGGTACCACCCCAGATTCGCCAATATGTCGCCATATTCGCCTCTTCAAGTACGGCATTACGCTGTAATGCTTATACTCTAGCTCTGTAACAGGAGCTCCTGGCGCACCATCCCCATCCTGATCCGGTTCCGATGTGCTGCTCTGAGCCTTTTTTCAATAAAGAAATCTTTACTCCTTTTCAGCTGCCGGAGCTCTCTGCAAAAGAATTTCATTTATCTACTCTTCTCATCATCGCATTTGAACGTGTTTGCGATAATAATACCAAATATCCGCGGTTCGGTAAACATTTTTTTTGAAAGTTCGATTTTTTGTTTCATTTCAGCTGTCCGCACGGCAGCTCTGCCCTACATTCTAAGCTGCATATGGTGTAAATTAGCGTAAACGCCGCTTCGGGCAAGCAGCTGTTCGTGCGTTCCCTGCTCTTCAATTCCGCTGTCCGTCAATACAACGATTCGCTGCGCGTTTCGGACCGTGGACAAGCGATGGGCTATAACCAGCGTCGTGCGATGACGGGTCAGTCTCTCCAGCGAATCCTGCACGGCCCGCTCGCTTTCATTATCCAGTGCGCTCGTCGCTTCATCGAGAATAAGAATCGGCGGATTTTTCAGGAACACGCGGGCGATGCTTAATCTTTGCTTTTGCCCGCCGGATAATTTCACGCCGCGCTGCCCGATATCCGTATCGTATCCGTGCGGCAGCTCCATAATGAACTCATGGGCGTTTGCCTGCTTGGCCGCTTCGAGGATCTCTTCCCTGGTCGCCTCCATGTTGCCGTAACGGATATTGTCCAGAACCGAGCCCGCGAACAAATAAACGTCCTGCTGAACGACGCCGATGTGCTTTCTTAACGAGCGCAAGCCGATCTTCCGGATGTCGCGGCCGTCAAGAAGAATCGTCCCCTCGCTGACTTCGTAGAAGCGCGGAATTAACGAGCAGAGCGTCGATTTGCCTGCGCCCGAAGGCCCGACGACGGCGACGTATTCCCCGGACTGAATATCGAGCGTGACATGCTTCAGAACATGGCCGTAATCTTCTTTATACTTAAAGCTGACATCGCGGAACGCAATATGCCCCCGAACGTCCGTAAGCTCCTCCGCGTCCTTGGCATCATGAATATCCGGCTCGATCTCCAGCATATCCATAAACCGGTCGAACCCGGTTATGCCTTCCTGATACAGCCGGGCGAAATTAACCAGCCGCTTGATAGGCTCGATAAGGATGCCGACGCATAAAATATAAGTCAGCAGATCGGCCATTTCCAATGAAGCCCCCACGATCGCGGCTCCTCCGAAGACGACCACGGCCGTCGTAATGAGATGCGTGAACGCATTCATGCCTTCGAAGAAATAGGCTTCGCTCTTATAGCCTTCGCTTCGGCTTTGAACGAAACGCTCGTTCGCGCAAGCGAATTTCTGCCGTTCCACCTGCTCGTTGGCAAACGATTTGACCACTCGAATGCCTGCCAGCGTATCTTCCACCTGGGCGTTGATATCGCCGATCCGCTCCTTGGTTCTTCTTAACGCGGCATTCATCCGCTTGTTCAAATAACATGCATAAACCGCCATCACAGGCAGAAATAAAAAGACAATCAGCGTAAGCTTCACATCGATCGTGAACAAAATGGCGAGCGCGCCAATCAATTTGAGCGCCGAAATGACAATATCCTCGGGCCCGTGATGATACAATTCCGCCAGCGACAAAATGTCGTTCGTGGCCCGGCTCATGAGCTGGCCTGTTTTATGCTCGTCATAAAAGCTGAAGGACAGCTTCTGATAATGATCGAACAGCTCGCTGCGCATATCGCTTTCCATCATCGCCCCCATCCTGTGTCCCTTGTAGGAAATGAATATGTCGCACACGGTATGAACGGCAATCAGAGCGAGCATAACGGCGCCCATCATATAAATCTTCTTCAGCGCGCCGGGCTGGCTCGCTTCCAACACATATATAGTAATGTACCTGACGCATAAAGGCAGAATCAGAGTAATCGCGGAAACGACGAATGCGCAGGCCATGTCGGCCCAGAACAAACCTAAGTAGGGCTTGTAATAAGACAAAAACTTCTTGGTTCGAGAATTCAAACGGTTCTCCTCCATATGACGGAGGGTTAAAGTATAGTCGCCCTCCGTGTCGGCTTGGCGATGGACGTCAAAGTTGTTTTCATAATCAACACCCGTTTCATATTGGATTGGTCCTGCTACCCTCCCATTATACTGATGAAGCCGCGGCGCTGCAGCGGGAAGATTCGGTTATAATAAAACAATACGGTTTATAACCGATGACCTTGCCCAGGATGCTTTCTTGCGGAATCGTTCCGAAATGCCGGCTGTCCGCGCTTCGAAACCAATCGTCCCCAATAAGGTAATATTGTCCATCCGGTATTCGAATCGGCTGCTTGCTCGCTTCTTCGCTCTCCAGAATAAACTTCACATTCGTTTTGAAATTCTCGCGGATATTGTCGGCCAGACCGGGCCGGCCGGAAGCCTCCTGCAGCTCCTGTACATTCATTCCAAGCCGGCGCGCTTGGCCGTAAAAGGTATCCAGTTTTCTTCCATCGATGTAAATCTGTCCCTTATCTATACGGATGCTCTCTCCGGGTAAGGCGACAATTCTCGAAATCTCCTTCTCGCTCCCATTGTCGGTTGCGCCGCCCTTTTTCGGATTTTGATAATAGACAACGTCCCCTCGTTGAACCGGATTCGCTTGGTAATAGGTTGGATCTACGACGACATCGACGTTATCGTATTCATGATGTCCGCGGTCCATATTGTCATAACCGTGATGGTATACTACCATTCCTGCCGTCGCTTCGATCGGCTTCACGTTCTCTTGCGTTACGTTATCCCGCAAAGGCTCGCGGGCGCAAGCCGCCAATGCAACAGCTATCGTCAAAATAAATACGCCAAAGCGCAATGAAAACACCTCCCCAAATAGCCGCTCAAATAACCGTTCCAATTCCCATTATACGCTAAAGCATGTATCCGGCATCCATAATTGGTGAATGATTCCTGAACTCTGGGGCGAACGGAGCCAAAAAAACGGAGTGCCGCAACTGGTTCCAGTTCGGCACTCCGTGTGTAAAGCATATGCGGTTCCGTCAGCCGCGGCGTTTGCTTCAAGTACCGCAGTAAGTTCGATAAGGATAGCTTGAAGGCACCGAAGGTGCAGCGTATTCCTCTTGTTCGGGAGAATACGAATAAGGGTCGGCGAGAGCTTCCAGAAGCCTCTCCATTACGGTAACGTCTCCATGCCGCTCCGCCGCTTCCAGCGCTTCTTCAACCCGGTGGTTGCGGGGAATGACCGCAGGATTGCTGCTTCTCATCAGGCGAAGCGAGTCTTCCTTCGTCTCCTGCTGGCGAGCGCGTCTTGCCTGCCACCGCTCATGCCACTCGGTAAATCCTTCAGCGCCGGAACATGCCGTATCCTCCGGCTTCTCCAAGGTCAATGCGCGGAACGTATTCGTAAAGTCCGCATGATGCTTCTCCATTAGAATGAGCAGATCTTGAATAAGGGCTTCGTCCTCCGGCTCTTCGTTATAAAGCCCCAGCTTCGCTCTCATGCCGGCAAGCCAGCCGCGCTGAAACTGCTTCGGAAACTCGGCAATCGCATCCTCGGCCAGCTTGACGGCTCGTTCCTCGTCGCTGTGCAGCAGCGGCAGCAGCGTTTCGGCGAAGCGCGCCAGGTTCCACGCGGCGATCTGGGGCTGATTGCCGTAAGCGTATCGCCCTTGACGATCGATGGAGCTGAATACTGTCGCCGGGTCGTAGGCATCCATAAAAGCGCACGGGCCGTAATCGATGGTCTCCCCGCTAAGCGCCATGTTATCGGTGTTCATAACCCCGTGAACGAAGCCGACAAGCTGCCATTTGACGATCAGCGCGGCCTGCCTTCCGATCACTCCCCGCAGCAGGGCGAGATAGCGGTTATCGTCCGCCTCCGCTTCCGGGAAATGCCTGCGCAGGGTGTAATCGGCCAAGGCGCGAAGCTCCTCTTGCGTCCCCCTGCCGGCAGCGTATTGAAACGTGCCGACGCGCAGATGGCTGGCGGCCACGCGGGTCAGAACCGCACCAGGCAGCTCGGTCTCGCGCATAATGGACTGTCCGGTCGCCGTCACCGCCAGACTGCGGGTCGTAGGAATCCCCAACGCATGCATCGCCTCGCTGATGATATATTCGCGCAGCATCGGTCCGACAGCCGCTCTGCCGTCGCCGCTGCGGGAATACGGGGTCCGGCCGGGGCCTTTCAGCTGAATGTCGAACCGGTCACCCCGGGGCGTTATTTGTTCGCCGAGCAGGATCGCCCGACCGTCCCCCAGCATCGTTAAATACCCGAACTGATGCCCCGCATAAGCTTGCGCGAGCGGCGCAGCGCCCTCGGGAATCGTGTTGCCGGCCAGCACGGCGGCTCCTTCCTCGCTTCGCAAAGCTTCGGCGTCCAAGCCCAGCTCCGCCGCCAGCGCCCGGTTCAGCGCCAGCAGCTCCGGCGATCGTACGGGGGTAGGAGCGAGCAGCGTAAAAAAAGTTTGCGGCAGCCGCGCATAGCTGTTGTCGAAGTTCCATCCTGCGCCGGTTATTGATCTATGATCGCTCATCATGTCACCTTGTTTCTTTATGATTATTTTTCAGAAGGGTGGCGAAAACCGCTGATTGCGCATGCGAAAGCATCTAGATTATGTACGGCGGTACGCCTTTTCGTGGAAACGGGTTATGCTGCGAAACAGCGCTTTGCCGTCCTCCGGCAGCCGGTCCGTCTCGCTGAAGCTGCAGTACATCGCCTGATAAGGCTCGGGCACCCAAATGTATTGATGCACATACGAAGTAAGCTGGAAGCCGTTCGCTTCCCAGAAGCGGATACGCCGCTTGTTCTCCTCCGTAGGCTCGGATTCCACTTCGACGATAATCCCCTTGGCATCCGCCTCGGCGCGCGCCCACTGCTTGATATGGCCCAGCAGCGAACGGCCGATTCCCGTACCGCGCACATCGCGGCGAACCGCCAAATAATCGATGATCACGGCTCTCGCCTGCTTATCGATACCGGTTAAAGCCATTCCGGCGAGTTCCCCGCCTCGGGCTACGGTATGCAGCTGGCACATCCGTCTTTCAAACATGCGGCGGATGATCGCGCGGCTCTTCCTGCCTTCGTGAGGAAACGCCTGCTCGTAGATCCGCTCCGCCTCGTTCCAGCGCTCTTCGTCCCACTCGCCGCTGATGCGATAATTCAAAGTGTCCAATCATGCTCCCTGCTTTCGGAATCCGATTCGGTATGTATTGTTGGCGCTCCAACAACATCATCATACCACTAGCTGAAGCCATATACCAAACCCGTTCCAGTACGTCGGGAGCTAAGTCTCCGATTAAAGGAAAAAGCGGCCGGCCAGAAGTTTTCCTCTGGCCGGCCGCTGGTATTCGAAGATTTCATTAAACGGTAATAACGGTAATTCCGCGGTCCTCAAGCTGATCTACCGTTTCCTTGGCGATGCGGCGATCCGTAATGATGACGTCGATTTCGGATAGATCGGCGACTTGCGTAAACGACTGCACGCCGAATTTACTCGAATCGACGAGCAGAATCACTTCGTCCGCGATGCCGATCATTCGTTCTTTGATTCGGGCTTGCAGCTCGTTCGATTCGCTGATGCCGCGATCTAAATGTACGCCTTTGCAGGACAAAAACACTTTATCCACGTGATAAGTATCGAGAGAACGTTCGGCCAGCGGCCCGACGAAAGATAAGGAACGCTGAGCCAGCCGGCCGCCCGTCGAAATCACTTCAATCTTCTCCTTATTGCTCAGCTCCGTTGCGACCTTGATCGAATTGGTAAGGACGGTCAGAGGAAGATCGGGAACTTCCGCCGCCATGTACCAAGCCGTAGAACTGGCATCAAGAAGAATCCGGTCTCGCTCGCCGATCCGCTCGATCGCGGCCTGGGCTATTCTCTTCTTCTCTTCGGCATAGGCGATTTCCCGTTCAAAGTAAGGGATCTCCGGCTGCTGGTCGTCCTTGATGCTGACTGCCCCGCCATGGGAACGAGTCAAACGCCCCGCCTGCTCCAAACGGTCCAGGTCGCGGCGAATCGTCTCCTCCGTAACCTGGAACAGCTCGCTAAGCTCGGAAACTCTTACTGCGCCTCTTTGGTTAACCAAACTTACAATTTTCTCGTAACGCTCCGCAACTAGCATAAGGTGCTCCTTTTCACTATTGTGCAATTCCCGTCAGCTTAACGAATCGTTCATAAGCCGCGGACCACTGCTCCTGCTCTTCCGGCATGTACTCTTCGACTGGGAACGAGTCGCGGATAACGCGGCGCGCTTCCCAGATGTCCTTGAACACGCCTTGCGCGATCCACTGCACGGCCATATTGCCGATAGCGCTGCCTTCCGAAGGCCCCGCCCATACGGGCTTGCCGATCGCATTGGCCGACCATTGGCAGAGCAGCGTATTGTTAATGCCGCCGCCGACCATATGCAGGCCGTTCAACGTCTGATTCGACAGCCGTTCGGTCATTTCGAACACAAACCGGTATTTCAAAGCCAAGCTTTCCAAAATGCAGCGAACGATTTCTCCTGCCGTCTCCGGCGCCTGCTGTCCCGTTTCGCGGCAATACTGGGTGATACGGGCGGGCATGTCTCCGGGAGCCAGAAACATCGGATGATCGGGATCGATGAATACGCCGAACGGTTTGGCCGCCCCCGCCAGCTGCACGAGCTCGGGGAAGGTATACGATTGCCCTGCCTTCTCCCATTCGCGGCGGCTTTCCTGGAGAATCCACAGTCCCATAATGTTTTTCAGCAGGCGGTACGTGCCTTCGACGCCGCCTTCATTGGTGAAGTTAAACTGCTGCGCCATATCGTTTATGACCGGCTCCTGAACCTCAGTTCCCATGAGCGACCATGTTCCGCAGCTCAAGTAAGCGAAGGAACGGTCGGTTGCCGGCACCGCCGCTACGGCCGATCCCGTATCATGCTCTGCTACGGCATAGACGGGAATGGACGGAATGCCGAGCTCTTCGCATACGGACTCTTGCAGCTTCCCTGCCGGACTTCCCGGCTGCAGCACTTCACAGAACCATGATTCCGGAAAGCCGAGCTGCTGAAGAAGCTCTTGATCCCAAGTGCCCTTCACAGGGTTGAACAGCTGCGTCGTCGTAGCGTTGGAAAACTCGTTATGCATTTCTCCCGTCAGGAAATACCGGAGCAAATCCGGAATCATCAGGAAGCGGTTGCCTTCCTGAAGCCAAGGCGAGTTCGCCTGTTTAAGCGCAAACAGCTGGAAGATCGTATTAAACTGAAGAAATTGAATGCCGGTTCGTTTAAAAATCTCCGACGCAGGGAGCTGCGCGAACAGCTTCTCCATCGTATGATCCGTATGCCGGTCCCGATAATGGTAAGGATTGCCGACCAGCTCGCCGTTCGCTCCGATAAAGCCGAAATCGACCGCCCAGGAATCGATCCCGATGCTGTCCAATTCGATTCCTTGATTTTTGGCCTTTAGCAATCCCTGCTTGATTTCATGGTATAACCGCAAAATATCCCAATGCAGGCGGTCGCCCACCTGCACCGGATCATTGGAAAAGCGATGAAGCTCCGTAATTTCAATCTTGCCGTCTATCAGGCGGCCCAGCATCGCTCTGCCGCTGCTGGCCCCCAGATCAAAAGCGATAATGTTTCCCAAGGATATCACCCTTATCCGTTAATTAGCCGCGTTTGAGCAGCACTTCTTGCTCGTACGCTTTCACTTGGGACAGCCATTCCTCGCGCACAGGAACGCCTTTGGATGCGCAGTAGTAATCCCATACGGCGCCGAAAGGATACGATTTGAATTCTTCCGTCAAAGCCAGACGAGTCGTGTAATCCCCTTCCAGCTCGGCTTTCTTCAAAGCTTCCACCGGATCGAGCATCGCCCGCAGCAGCGCTTTGATCGTGTTGCGCGTACCGATAACCCAAGCGGCTACACGGTTGATGCTGCCGTCGAAGAAGTCCAGACCGATATGCGTTTTGCCTAGCAAATCGCCGCGAACCAGTTCCCGGCCGATATCGATCAGCTCGTCGTCCAGCGTAACCACGTGATCGCTATCCCATCTCATAGGGCGGCTTACGTGAAGCAGGATACCGTCGGCGAACAGGGACAGGGAAGATAACTTATTGGAAATCACTTCCGTCGGATGGAAATGGCCCGCATCCAAACAGATTAATTTATTATTTTGAAGGCCGTAGCCCATATAAAACTCATGCGAGCCTACGACATACGCTTCGGAACCGAGGCCGAACAGCTTGCTTTCTACCGCATCCAGGTTATACGCCGGGTTCAGTTCTTCCGCGAACACTTCGTCCAATGCGGATTTCAGACGCTGTCTAGGCGCCAGGCGGTCCGCCGGAACATCCTTGAAGCCGTCCGGTACCCAGACGTTGGTTACGCAGGTTTGACCGAGCTGCTCGCCGAAGTAGGCGCCGATTTTTCTGGACGCTTTGCAGTGGTCGATCCAGAACTTACGGATCGCCGGATCGGGATGGCTTAACGTGAAGCCGTCCTTGGAATTCTCATGAGAGAAGCAAGTCGGATTGAAATCCAGACCCAAGCCCTGCTCCTTGGCCCAATCCACCCATTTGTCAAAATGCTTCGGCTGAAGCTCATCCAGCTCCACCTTCTCATCTGTATCGGCATAGATCGCGTGAAGATTCACCTTATGCTTGCCGGGAATCAGCGAGAACGCTTTCTCCAGGTCCGCGCGAAGCTCTTCGGGAGTGCGCGCCGCTCCGGGATAATTGCCGGTTACGGAAATGCCGCCGGTCAAATCCTGATCGCGGTTCAAAAAGCCTCTTACATCGTCGCCTTGCCAACAGTGCATGGAAATTTTAATTTGTTCCAGCTGCTTCAGCACTTGATCGACGTCAATGCCGTGGGCTGCATAAAGCTCTTTTGCCAATTCATAATTGGCCGCAACGTTTTTATCCATTTGTACAGCTCCTTTTAACGTATTTTATTTGATCGGATAAGCGATAACGGACATAAGGGCGTTCTCAGCCTGAGTTGCGTCCAAACGGCTGTATTGCACAATAACCGGAATGTCGCTCTTCACTTCGATGGCATAAGGAACGCCGACCGGAATCGGCGTCCCTTCCTTGGCCAAAGAGCTTGTGCGTATATGCTTCGTGCGCCGGGCCGCGACGACCTCGGCGATATTCTCCAGCGGATCGCGGTCCTCGAAGAAAATCGTGATGGTCAGATGGGCATCCTCCGAAGCGGTGTTAAGCACGCAAATCGATTCATGGCTGGTTAACGTTCCGGAGCTGTGCTCCGGAATATAACCGTCAGGAATAATCCATACTTTTTCCCCTGTAGCCGTTGGCATATGGCAAATCCTCCTTTAAATGAAACTCGTCATTTATAGATGATTAGCGAGTGAACGCAGCAGGTACGCCGCCGTCGATCGTCAGCATGCAGCCCGTCGTTTTCGCCGATTTCGAGGAAGCGAAGAACGCGATGCCTTCGGCAATGTCACGAGGATAAATGTTAACGAGCAAGGTCGTACGCTTGCGGTAGTACTCTTCCAATTGATCCGGCTCGATGCCGTAAGCGGCGGCGCGTTCGTTGCGCCAGCTTCCGTTCCAGATCGCCGAGCCTTGCAAAATTGCGTCCGGCAAAATCGTATTGACGCGGATGCCGAATTCTCCGCCTTCTGCGGCGATGCAGCGCGCAAGATGAGCTTCCATCGCTTTGACCGCGCTGTAGGCCGTTGCGTTTTTGCCGGCGTACACCGAGTTCTTGGAGCCGACGAACACCATGCTGCCGCCGACCGCTTGTTCTTTCATAATAATGAACGCTTCGCGGGCAACGAGAAAGTATCCTGTTCCGAGCACGTTCATGTTCAAATTCCATTCTTTCAGCGACGTTTGGTCGAACGGGCTGGAGGTTGCGAGACCCGCATTATTGACGATAATGTCGACGCCGCCGTAAGTAAGCGCCGTTTGCGCGTAAGCGGCTTTGATCATCTCTTCGCTCGTTACGTCCATTTTCACGGCAAGAGCGCGGTTCTCGCCGAATTTCTCGTTGATTTCCGCCGCGACCTTCTCGGCGCCTTCCAGGTTAAGATCGGCCAGCACGACATGCGCGCCTTCGGAAACCAGACGGCGTGCCGTTTCGCTTCCGATACCGCCCGCTCCGCCGGTGATGAAAGCGACTTGACGGGAGAACTCCGCTTCCGCAGGAGCCAGGGACAGCTTGTAAAGCTCAAGTGGCCAGTATTCGACGTTGTAAGATTCGTTCTCGCTGAGGGAAACGAATTGACCGAGAGCCGTAGCGCCTCTCATCACCGCGATTGCGCGATGGTACAGCGCGCCGCTTACTTGGGACATAACCCAGCTCTTGCCGGTGTTGATCATGCCGACGCCGGGGATAAGGATAACGCGCGGCGCCGCTTCGAACATGACGTCGCCTTCATTTTTGTTGCGCTCGAAGTAAGCTTTATATTCTTCTTTATATGCGGCAATGCCTTCTTTCAGCTTCGCTTTCAATCCGTCGATATCTTCTGCGTTCGGAGTCCAGTCGATGAACAACGGAACGACCTTCGTATGAACGAGGTGATCCGGGCAAGCTGCGCCGACCTGCGAAAGCTTGGCGGAGTCTTGTCCTCCTACGAATTGCAGCACGTCTTCGGCGTCGTCGAAGGAAAGGATCATTTTCTTCGCATCGCTTACCGCGCCGCGGATCGTCGGCATCACTTGCGCTGCGACGCTTCTGCGCTCTTCGGCCGTCAAGGCGCCGTGCTTCACGCCGCCGAATACGCGGCTCTCGTTAATGCGGGATTCGATGAAGCTTTCCGCTTCGGTAATGATTTTGATCGTTTGCGCGTAAGCTTCGTCAGAAGTTTCTCCCCAAGTAACCAAACCGTGTTTCTCCATAAGAACAAGCTCTGCCTTCGGATTGTTTCTTACGCCTTCCGCGATCATTTTGGACAATTTGAAGCCGGGGCGAATATAAGGAACCCAAACGAAGCGATCTCCGAAAATTTCGCGGGCGATTTCTTTGCCGTTATCCGCGCAGCACAGGCTGATGATCGAATCCGGGTGAGTATGGTCTACGTGTTTGAACGGAAGAAATGCGTGAAGCAGCGTTTCGATGGAAGCGCGCGGATGCTTGGCGTCGATCATGCAGTTGGCCAAATAAGCGACCATATCTTCATCGGACATGTCGTCTTTTTCGTACAGAGGACGAATGTCGTCCATGCGCAAGCCGGTGAAGTTAGACGCCTTCATCGTCGCCAGGTCGGAGCCGCTGCCTTTGACGAACATCACTTCGATGTCGCGGCCGCGGAAATCCTTAACGACCGTCTTGCTGGAGGTATTCCCGCCGCCGTAGTTACAAACGCGGCGATCCGTACCGATAAGATTCGAGCGATAAACCAGTTGTTCAAGACCTGTCGTAAGCTCTGCTGCTTTAGATGCATCCCATAAACTTTGTACCATTGATTTATACCTCCAGATGAATGTTGATTTATGTTTGTTTACATCTTATCATATCTGTTTCTCTTTGGATACTATAAATTCAAAAATAAACAAAAATAAAAACAGAAAAAATAAAATATGACCCCGCCGCGTCTTCAATCCGCTTTCCATATCTTCAAGGGCAATATTTAACCAATAACAGACATCCCTGCGCCTCTGTCGCCGAAGTTGAACACCTAAGAAAGCGGGCCCGAATATAGTTAGATATTAGATAGCTTTAATTCCCGGATTTCCGCCGATCTTCGGACCAGTCCTCTCAAGAAATCCGGGTCGGGCGGCGAGCGGAAGAAGCTTTCGCCTGTGCAGCCGGCGTTTTCTTCCCCGTTTAGGATTCTGTCAGAAAGAGTTGCTTGATAGAAGTTTCCAATCGAGCTGAAATCGGATTTTTGGATGGTTGTTCCTTTTTCTATGAAGAACATTCGTTTTCTTAGGCGAACGCTAACGTTTTTCCAGATTCAAATGGTCCCTCCGCTCTTTGTTCACCATCCTTTATCAATGAAAGGAGCTAATGACCGTGTCGCAAGCAAACTTTCCGAATATAACTCCTTCCATTTCTATAACGAGAGAACAGGCGATCAATTTGCTTTTATCCTCCATCGCTTTTGAGGAGCTGGGCCTCAGTCATATTTTGAATGCGGAAGGGGAAAAACTGCAATATGTGCTTGGCACCTTGCCGGGCTTGTCGCCAGCGGCGAGCATAGACGATCTTCTTGCCGTCAATAACAGCGTGTCGAATACGATCCAAACGATCATCCAGAAAGAATGGATTCTAAGCGATAACCTGGACAGCATACTTCGTACGCCGGTCACGGTCGGCCCGACGGGAGCCACGGGAGCGACCGGAGCGACAGGTCCTGCGGGAGGACCGCCGGGGCCGACCGGACCGACAGGTGAGGCGGGAGCGACCGGACCCGCCGGCCCTACAGGCCCCCCGGGAACCGCCGTCACCGAAAACAACGCGGATATTGGATTCGTCGGAACGTTTGCGGGCTTTTCACCGGTACCGTTAACAACGAATTATTCCATTAACGGGTTGGCAATCAGCCATCTGCCGGATACCGCGGACATCCTTCTCGCTCCCGGGCATACTTATCAGGTTGTATACACGTTCGAAGGCGTGCCGGGCGTCGGGCGCAATTTGCAGGCAAACTTATTATTGAACGGCAGTCCGGTTCCAGGCAGTGAAGCGGTCAACCAAATGACTTCAAATCCAAACCCCGAACTTGCTGTCGGTATTTCCATCGTCACCACTGCGGGGATTTCGCCGAGCATTCTTCAAGTTAACAACATTACGGCGAACACTGTATCCAGGGTGAGAATCATCATAACGCAAATCGCCTGACTTTCAATCCAAAAAGCCTCGATTCCTGTATTACAGGAACGAGGCCTCTTGGATTATGCCGGTATTAAGATAATCTGTGGACGGAGAATACGATTCCCCCGCTGTTGACGCCGCCCAAATTAATTGCAACCGTCAATCCTCCGCTATCATAGTAAAGATTGATGACATCACCCGCATTGAGCTGTACGTCTCCAGCCAATGTAATCGTTCCATTTCCCAAAATGGCTCTTAGAGTAAGCACCAGCGCAACGTTGACATTCAGCAGCGGGAAAAGCCCGCTTATCAGATTCGTTGCCGTGGCCGATGTCCTCCGTACAATAAACCCGGGATTCACTCCGGAGCCGAGCGATGCCGAAATCGCCGCTGATGTGGAATAATTAATGGTGGCTTTAATAGAATAGGTGCCTGTGCCAGGCACTGTAAAATTACCGGACGCTGGATCAAATCCGCTTGTATTGTAATAGGGAGAAGCGACCGTCCATCCCGCGAGCTGCCCGCTGGCGGAAATGGTCGCTGTTGAAATAAATGCGGAGAAGCCTTGCTGCGTAACTGTAGGCCCTGTGGCGCCCGTCGCTCCCGTTGTACCTGTTGCCCCGGTGGCACCCGTAACTCCCGCGGCACCTGTTGCACCCGTCACTCCCGTTGCACCTGTGGTCCCGGTTTCGCCCGTCACTCCTGTGACGCCTGTCGCTCCGGTAGCCCCTATTGTGCCCGTTGCACCTGTCACGCCTGTTGACCCGGTGGCACCTGTGACGCCCGTAGCTCCTGTCGCTCCCGTTGCACCTGTTGCCCCAGTGGCACCCGTGACGCCTGTTGACCCGGTTTCGCCCGTCACTCCCGCGACGCCTGTCGCTCCCGTGACACCCGTAACACCGGTCGCTCCCGTTGCGCCTGCGGCTCCTGTTACGCCTGTGGCTCCTGTTGCCCCCGTCGCACCCGTCGCTCCTGTTTCGCCTGCAGCTCCTGTTGCTCCTGTTTCACCCGTAGCCCCCATGACTCCCGTTTCACCTGTCGCTCCCGCAGCCCCCGTGGCTCCTGTTGCACCTGTGGCTCCGGTTTCGCCCGTCGCACCCGTGACACCTGTAGCTCCCGTCGCACCTGTCGCACCCGTCGCTCCTGTTGCACCCGTCACTCCTGTGACGCCCGTAGCTCCTGTTGCGCCTGCTACTCCTGTTGCTCCAGTTTCACCCGTAGCTCCTGTCGCTCCCGTTGCGCCTGCGGCTCCTGTTGCCCCAGTTGCACCTGTGGCGCCCGTAGCTCCTGTTGCCCCAGTTGCACCTGCGACGCCTGTCGCTCCTGTTGCCCCGGTTGCTCCAGTAACTCCCGTTTCACCTGTTACACCTGTGGCCCCGGTTTCTCCCATGGCTCCTGTGACGCCTGTCGCTCCGGTAGCCCCTGTGGCTCCCGCTGCACCTGTCGCTCCCGTTGCGCCTGTTGACCCGGTTTCGCCCGTCGCACCTGTTGCACCCGTAACACCGGTCGCTCCCGTTACGCCTGTTGCCCCAGTTGCACCCGTGACGCCCGTAGCTCCTGTCGCTCCCGTTGTACCTGTTGCACCCGTGACGCCTATGGCTCCTGTTGCACCCGTGATACCTGTCGCACCCGTGGCTCCTGTGACGCCTGCCGCTCCTGTGGCCCCCGTGACACCTGTGGCTCCTGTTTCGCCTGTCGCTCCTGTGGCTCCTGTGGCTCCTGTTGCACCCGTCACTCCCGCGGCACCTGTGGTCCCGGTTTCGCCCGTCACTCCCGTTGCACCTGTGGTTCCGGTTTCGCCGGTCGCACCCGTGGCTCCCGTTGCGCCCGTAGCTCCTGTTGCTCCCGTTGCTCCTGCGGCTCCTGTTGTACCTGTTTCGCCCGTAGCCCCCGTGGCTCCCATCGCTCCTGTTGCCCCAGTTGCACCCGTGACACCTGTTGCGCCTGTGGCTCCTGTTGCACCCGTCACTCCCGCGGCACCTGTGGTTCCGGTTTCGCCGGTCGCACCCGTGGCTCCCGTTGCGCCCGTAGCTCCTGTTGCTCCAGTTTCACCCGTAGCTCCTGTCGCTCCCGTTGCTCCTGTGGCTCCTGTTGTACCTGTTTTGCCCGTAGCCCCCGTGGCTCCCATCGCTCCTGTTGCCCCAGTTGCACCCGTGACACCTGTCGCTCCCGTTTCACCCGTGACTCCTGTCGCTCCTGTTGCCCCAATCGCACCCGTGACACCTGTCGCTCCCGTTTCACCCGTGACTCCTGTCGCTCCTGTTGCCCCAATCGCACCCGTAGCTCCTGTTTCGCCTGCGGCTCCCGTTTCACCTGTGGCTCCTGTTGCACCCGTCACTCCCGCGGCACCTGTAGTCCCGGTTTCGCCCGTCACTCCTGTGACGCCTGTCGCTCCGGTAGCCCCTGTGGCTCCTGCTGCACCTGTCGCTCCCGTTGCGCCTGTCGCTCCGGTAGCCCCCGTCACTCCCGCGGCACCTGTCGCACCCATTGCGCCTGTTGCACCCGTGGCACCTGTCACTCCTGTCGATCCCACGGCCCCCGTTGCACCTGACGCTCCTGTTACTCCCGTTGCTCCAGTAACTCCCGTTTCACCTGTGGCTCCTGTTGCCCCAGTCGCCCCCGTGACGCCCGTCGCACCCGTCGCTCCTGTCGCCCCCGTTGCACCTATTGCACCTGTGCTGACAGCAGCCATCAGCACAACTTCATCTACAAGAATTCCGCTCGCTCCCGTTAACGGAGCCCGCGTGATCGTCAGTTGCGCATATGCTGTATTTAAAGGCGCTTCCGTTGTCACTCCTTCGAACACATTCCAGTCAACGACTTTGAAATCCGTGAAATAACCTTGGGGAATTGTAAAAACGACGGCGGAGCTTGCCAAGTTAAAAGCGGCGTCCAAATAATCCACCAATATGGAAATAGCCGGACTTTCCCCAGGCATCGACTTGGCGAGGCTGACCGAAAAGTATAAGCCCTCGCCCGGACTGGCTGCAACGTTCTGCTGGAGAGACGAGGCAAAATTTCCGCCCAGCAGCTCCGCGCTGCTTAGCCCTTCTTTGCTAATCGGGCTTAAACCGGTGTTCACGGCGGTCCATGATGCCAACCCCGCCTCAAAGCTGCTGTTTATGATTCTATTTTCCAGTTGAGTCGTCATGAATTCACCTCGATCTGTTCTAAAATAAGCCTAAGCCATACCATGATATTCAAGTTTATTCTCACGGTTTGTGTTTTTGCCAAACTGAACGGGGCAAAAGGTCAAAAGCAGGTTGGCCGCTCATGGAAATCACAAACGGTTCCCGCCCCGTTCTTCCGTAATTCCTCTGGGATCGTTCTATGGGTAGACTTTACTTTCGGGGGAGACCACGGATATCCACAGGATATGGCTGCGCATCATTTCCTAAACAATAAAAAAAGCGCACACCTTCGATCAGGTATACGCTTGCAACTATAAAATGGTTAGCCGAGCTCATGACAACAAATACTTTAATTGGCGTATATGCGAACGAAGCTCGGGAATCGCATCCAAGTAAGACGCAAGCACCCGAATGAGCGTTTTGTCAGAAGGCTGCCGCTCGCACTGCTCACCGAGCATCGCCGCGACTTTAAGCAGCTCTTCCCGCTCGTCTTCCGGCTTCGACAGCTCGCCGATCCGGCCGGCCATGCAGGCGATCAGCTGCTGAACCGTCGCCTGGCGCGCCGGAGCATCGCTGGGATTTAAGTAATTGAAAGGCATACTGCGTTCGTCGATCACCGGCTTCGGCGCCGTCCGGATCAGATCCTCGGCCAAGGCGTCCATCCGGTCGACGATGAAAGCCGCCAGCTCCGACATCGGCAGCGCGATGACTTTTTGCTGGACGTAGCTTAAATATTCGATATGAATGCCGCGGAAAATAGCGACCACATCCCAAATATAGGGGATGATTTTCTCCCCGTACGCATCGATAAGCAGCTCGCGGCGCCAAGTCTGCAGCGCGGCTTTCTTACGCTTCCAGGCCGCGATGAACTGTTCGTTGGCGGCGATGGGCAGCTCTTTGAAATCGATCATAAACAGATGATTTTCCACCGTATATAGCAGTTGGAGCTCGATTTTGCGCCGCAGCTTTTCTTTGGGAGACAGATTCAGTTCGGCTCCCACTCGATCGAGTGCGCCCGCCTGATCCAGCAATGTCTGATGGCATACGACAAACGCAGCCGTAAACAGCTCTTCTTTGGAAGCAAAAAATTTATAAATGCTGGCCTTGGCCATGCCGCACGCTTCTGCAATATCCTGCATGGAAGCGGCGCTGTACCCCTTCAACCGGAACAGTTCGATGGCCGTTTGCAAAACTTTCGCTTTTTTCGCGTCTTCCATCGTCATTCCCCCTTCCTCATATCTTGACATGAGACAAGATGCGCGTCAACGTTTTCCCATTGACCAAAAAACTAGCTAGTTCTATAATGAACTCATAAGTTTCGGCCCATTCCATCAGATAAAGGAGGTGGCCGGTCCTGTCTTACGACATCCTTATAAGGTCAGGTATCGGCATGTACATGCGAATTGCACAAGGTATTGAGATGTTGGATTTAACAAAGGGGTCGGCGGCGTTATGCCCTACGATTTTGTACGATGAGAACGGCTGGATATTGATCGATACCGGCGTTCCGGGATCCGCACCGGCGATTCGTGAATTGGCGAAACAGGCCATAGGCCGGGATTTGCCGCTTCTTTCGATTATTTTGACGCACCAGGATATAGATCATATCGGTGGCCTGCCCGAGTTTCTGACTTCAGAGGAAGGGACTCCGGCGGTTTATGCCCATGAAGACGACAAGGGCGCCATTGACGGCACGCTGCCGATGATCAAGATGACGCCGGAGAGAATGGCCGGGCTCCTTGCACAAATGACCGAATCGGTACGCGGTTCATTCGAGCGGATATTCCTTCATCCGGCCGCTCCCAACGTAACTCGCATCGTTGCGGACGGCGACACGCTGCCGATCGCAGGCGGCCTGACGGTTATTCATACGCCGGGACATACGCCAGGCCATATCAGCTTGTACCACCAGCGGAGCAAGACGCTGATCACAGGAGACGCCACGGTCGCCGAAGACGGCGAGTTGAAAGGGCCTAACCCTCCCTACACGCCGAATATGGATCAAGCTCTGCAATCGCTCAAAAAATTCACGTCCTTCGATGTCGAGAACATCGTCTGCTATCACGGCGGACTTATTCAGGGCGACGCAAACCGCCGGCTGGCCGAACTGGCCGGCCGATCATGATCCGGTTTCTGGTCACTCTTGCCCTGGCGCTTGCGGGCGGAGCGCTGTTCACGCTGATTCATTCGCCGCTGCCCTGGCTGCTCGGACCGATGGTTTTTTCCTTGCTGGGGGCGCGGCTGCTGAAGACGATCAAGCCGTTATGGCCCAGTTACTTGCGCGATACGGCGATGATTATTATCGGTTATTCGATCGGCCTGTCGTTTACGATGGAGACGCTGAAAGAGATGGGCCGGCAATTGCCGACCATGATTTTGATGACGGTGCTGCTGCTTCTGTTCAGCGCGCTGATCGGTTATGGCGTCGCGAAGGTGTCGGGGCTTCCGCTGCCGACGGTGCTGATGGGGAGCGTTCCCGGCGGCTTGTCGCAGATGATTCTTCTTGCAGAGGAAACCGAAGGAATCGACCTGACGGTCATGACGTTTTTGCAGGTGTCGCGGGTCATCATGATTATTTTCTGCGTGCCGCTGCTCGTCTTCAGTCCGCTCTTCGGAGGCAATCATCAGGACATCAGCGTCTCTTCGGGAGCGTTCGGACGATGGGAGGATTTGTTCCCGGGCATTCTGCTGTTCGCCGTCGTCTGTGTTGCATTTGCCATGCTGGCAAAGAAAATCCGTTTCCCTTCCGCCTACTTGCTCGGACCGATGATCGCTACGGCGATTCTTCATGTGGCGGGAGTGCCCGGCCCGGCTCTGCCAGCCAGTCTTCTGGACGTTTCGCAGCTGCTGATCGGCACCTACGTCGGGCTGCTGCTTCGCCCGGAAAGTCTGACGAACAAATTCCGCGTCATCAGCTTATCGTTCCTTAGCGGCGCCGTGCTGATCCTCGGTTCGCTCGGGCTTAGCGCGCTGCTGACCCAGCTGCACGGCGTATCCTCCGCCACGGCCTTTCTGAGCATGGCGCCCGGAGGTATGGATCAAATGGGGATTATAGCCAAGGAGATCGACGCCGATATTGCGGTCGTCAGCTGCTACCAGCTGTTTCGGACCTGGTTCATCTACTTTGCCGTACCGCCGATATTGCGGCTGGCTTTCAAGCGTATTGCGCCGCGGGCGAAGGCGGCGGATGAAGCGGCCGGAGGACGCTGAGGCGGCACGGCATCAACGCAAGCCTACTTTCACAACGGTTCGACAACATTTCGAAGCGGTCGGCTCCAGGCCCGGCCTAGAAAAGAAGAAGACCTTCTCCGGCCATTCGGAAAAGGTCTTCTTCCTCTATCCGCGCGCAAGCTTCACACTCAACTCTGCGGCGAATAAAATCCCTTAACAAGCTCATCCATCACCCGGTTCGTGCGAGCGGCCGATTCTCCTGTACTGGCACAGACGCCGAAGCCCAGCAAATCGTTCACGACCGTCTGAATCAGCGGCTGCTGAATATGCTGCGGAGGTTCGAACGGAAACAGCTGCGTTCCGTCCGCCGTGTCGAGCCGAATCGGCTCATGACCGAAGGTGGAGAAGCTCAGTTTGCCCAGCGAGCCGACAATCTCGTTGCGATCCTCCCTCGCAAATGCCGAGAAGCACCAGCTGCCAATGCCATGCACACCGCTCTCAAACCGGTATGTCGCTGTGACAATGTCCTCGATTCCGGCATACTGTCCCTGCTGATTCGATGCGATCCCTTTGGCTTCGGCGATAGGCCCGAGCAGAAAATCAAACAAGTCCAGCGTATGGCTGGCCAGATCGAAAAAGAGCCCTCCGCCCGAAAGCTCCGGTTGCAGCCGCCAAGGGATCTCTCCTTCCTTCGCTTGCGGAGCCGGCTGGTACTGCACCATCGCCGCATAGCGAACATCGCCGATCGCTCCTGCTTCGAGCAGTTCCTTAACTTTAAGAAACCGCGGCAGCGCCCGCCGGTAATAAGCTACATACAGCGGCACTTGCGCCTCGCGGCAGGCCGCGATCATCCGGCTGCACTCCTCGCCGCTGAGCGCCATCGGTTTCTCTACATAGACCGGCTTGCCGGCCTTCGCCACCGCCAGCGCATACTCAAGATGCGAACCGGGAGGCGTTGCGATATACACCGCATCGACGTCGGGATCGCCGATCAGCTCCCCGGCGTCGGCATACCAGCGCGGCACGCCATGCCGCCGGGCATAGTCCTCCGCAAGCGCGGCGTCTCGCCGCATAACGGCGACGAGCTCGCAATGCTCGGCTTTCTGAAAGCCGGGGCCGCTCTTCACTTCCGTTACATTGCCGCAGCCGATGATGCCAAATCGTATACGCTTCATAATCGATAACCTCTCCTCGCCACAATGTAAACCGCTGCCATCTATTGTAACACGGTTATGCATTGAAGCGCATCACGGGAAATTGCTGCCGAAAGCTTGCCGACCCGAGCCCGTTCATTTTTTATATAAGGCTCATTTCCTTGGCTTTGCGAACAACGAACCGCAGGTCTTCCGCCAAATACTTCTGAAGCGCCGGTCTTCGGCGTACCGCCAACGGATGGTAGGAGAAAGCAATGGGAATCCCTTGAAAGTCATGCCACCTTCCTCTCAAGCTTTTTACGTCGCTCTCATCATGAGGAAATAGCGTTTGCACAACCGTGTTCCCCAAGCCCAGAAGCAGAGAGGCCTTGCTTACCGAGAGCTGATACTGGAAATAAGGGAAACAAGTCTCCCTGGCAAGCGGTTTATTGTAAGCCCGTCTAGGACGACATTTCAGGAGAAAGCTAACATAGACCTTCTCGGGCGCCAATCCGGCTTCATACATCCCTTGCTGCAGCGCTTCGCGCGTGCCGCATACGAACGGATTCCCTTCGGCATCCTCTCGCATTCCCGGGTTATCTAACAAGATAAAAATGGGCGCCCCGGGCGTCCCTTCGCCCCAAATCACTCGTTGACGTTGATTGGCAAGCTCGCATCTCCGGCAATCAACCGCATGTGACGGCGGCGGATCTTCCTTCAGCGGCACCGGCATAAAGTCGGACATGATTTGCTCCCCTTTCTGCTTTTTTTCCGGCGGTTAGCGGACGACGCCGGGTCCCAATATTTTGACACGGGTAGTTACTTTAAACTGAACGTCGGGATAGACGGACTGCCAATGCTTATAATCGTTTTGATCGCCGAAATAAGTGGACAAATACCGAAGCCCGAAGCCGTATGGATCGACCTCCGCATCGCGGATTTTGTACAGCAACTTCTCGACTTCGCGGGAGAACCGCTGGCCCAGCTTGCGCTCAATTCCTTCCCAGTCCCGCTCCAATACGTTCGGAGGACTCTCTTCCAAAATGCCCGATACCTGGACGTCCATCCTCACCTGCGGTACGTCGTCCCGGCTGATCTTCACCTTGGTCCGGGCTTGGTTGACGGTGAGCACGATCCGCTTATTGCCGTAAGGCATTTTCAGCTCGGATTTGGAATATTGATTGGCCGTCATATTATATAACAGCGTCTCCTCCGGGGTCAGAATAAGACGCATTCGCTTCTTATCCATAAATAAAGCGCGGTCGATCGCATAAGTATCGCCGTTGCTGCGAATGACCGGGAGCACCGGGTCCATTCCCCTTTCGAAATGCCTCCGCACCAGGTCGAAGAAGTAGGTCGTTACCGTATAAGGAGATTCGGAGCCTTCGTTGCCGAACGTAAGGGTCAGGGCATTGCCGGGATACCGTTCCGATTTCGGCGTAATCTTCAGCACCGACAAAGCGTCCGGATCACCGACGCCGACGTAGCTGATCGCCTGGATATCCCGTCTGCGGACAAACCAGGTCATCGATTCGGGATCTCCGTGCTCCAGCAGCGATTTGCCCATCACGAATACGCGGCAGTGCCCGAAATCGAGCTCCTTGTCCACGAACGATTTCAAATGGCGAATACCCTCGGCGATCGAGGGCGCTTCAATCGATTGAAGCTGGGTTTTGGACGAACCGCTTTCGACCTTCGCCGAAGTAATGGCCAGCCGGATCGACACCCGGAAAGGCTTCTCCGGCTTGCCGCTCCAATCGACTCCCGTCGCAACGACATAGAAGCGCTTGTCGATATCCTTCATCCCGCAGCCCGCGAGAAGCGCGCAGAGCAGGAAAGCGATGAACGCTCTGATCATGAAGGGCACCTCCTCCTACTTTCCGTAATTGGCGGAACCTCCTTTCGCGGCGCGAACGTTCGGGTCCTTCCTAGCGAGGAATACAATTATAAGCAGCAGCAGCATTAAGAACACTTCGACACAAAACCGGATCATGAGCCACCACTCCGTAGCCCATTGGTTTTTTTGCTCGTTGGCCCAAAAACAATAAATGAAAGACAATACACCGAAGACTGCGCAATAAATCCAGTTGGCCTTCGGTACGGGCATTTCCTCCGCTTTGGGCCGATGACGCGGGGAGCAGGATTTAAAAAACTCCATCGCACTGTGAAACGTATTCATGACAAACATGAGCGATAAAAACGAGAACACAATGAGAAACGTAAACAGCACCCGCTGCACGAATCCGTATTGCATGATCATGGAATCCGCAGTAATGCTCCAAAGAAACACGTACTGCTCTACCGCCATCGTGCCGTGGAATCCGATCGGAATGAAGAAGGTATAGAAGGCGAAGATCACGCCCACAATCGGAATGACCCAGCGGTGCTTCAACTTGAATCCCGGAGGATTCAATCGATTGAACAGCGACAGATTGAGGTACCCGCTGAACAGAAAGGTCGCTGCCGCAATCGATTTAAACGTCGGCGCTTGATGCACATAGCCGGCCACTACCCTCATTGCATCCCAGCTGACCCAATGGTCGGTTACGGCCTTGTACAGGATGAATAAACCTAACGGAGCGGTTAGCAGAAGCAGTATTTCTAGAGAAAATTGAACGGACCGCGACGACCGCGAGCCGGCAAAGATGCAAGCGACAACCATTATGAACAGAAACAAAAATTCGTTCATCTCCGGGTTGAAGAACATCCCCATCGTCCGCGTAAAGCTGTAAACGACGAGAATGCCCCCGGACATCCAGCTCAAGGCGGTCAACGCGATGAGAGCGATGGCAAGTCCCTTGGGAAAATAACGATAAAAAATTTCCGGCAACCCCAACCCGGGAAAACGCTGAAAGCATCCTGCCGTTACGATAGAAACCGTCGTGCCGCAAACGATGGCGATAATAAGGCTCATCACCGCTCCGTGGAACCGGTCTCGAATGAGAATATGCGGTACGAACAGCATGACGTTCATAAACCCGACATAAACAAAATGATAATAGAAATAACGGTTCAGATGCGATCCCCCCGCCCGCTGATTAACGATTTTCTCCAGGCTGATAGATCGAGAGATACGGCTGCCCGAAGCTGCGCAAATGGCATAAATACACGATAACAAGAAACATGGTGACGATGACGCCGACCATCCCGTAAAAGATCGACATCACGACGAAAACATACTTCAAGGCTCGAATCGAATAACTGAACGAGCTGCTCGGAATAACGAAGTTGGAAATCGCGACAACCGAGGTCACGATGATCATGATGCTGCTGACCAATCCCGCCTGCTGAGCGGCTTGTCCCAGAATAAGCCCTCCTACGGTCGCGGCGGTGGAACCGACGAAACGAGGAAGCCGGATGCTCGCTTCAATCAGCGCTTCAATCATAAAGAGCATGATGAACACTTCGATAAATGCGGGGTAAGGCACGGCGGCGCGGCTTCCGTCAATGGAGAACGCAAGCTGTACGCGAAAAAATTCCGGATTATACGAAGTTACGGCGATATACAGTGCGGGCAGCGTCATAGACAAGAGCATGCCGATGTAACGAAATAAAATGATCACTCGTCCCATCCAGTACGGCTCATAATCGTCGTCCATCGCATGCATGAAGTCGAAAAATCGGACGGGCAACGTAATGGCGAAGCGGCTGCCGTCGAGCAGGATCGCAATCTTCCCCCGTTCCAGAAACTGCGCGACGCGGTCCGGACGCTCGGTCTGCATCGTAACAGGGAACATCGTGTACCTGGAATTGCCCAAATACATCGCGAGCTGGCCGGCCGCCTGCAGCAGCTTGATTTGCACTTTGTCCAATCTTTGGTGCAGCTCCTCCAGCGGCTTGCGGTCTACCTTGTCCCGGTCGTATAAAATCATAAACCGGGTTTTGGACGAGTCGCCCTTCTCCATCTTCTCCACCGTCAGCGTCGGCAAATTATAGCGAAGACGAACGAGGTTCGTATTCATATCCAGGTCTTCGGTGAAGGCGGATTGCGGACCTTGCAGGGAAGCTTCTACTTCCGTGTTCTCCGGCTGGGTCTGCATCTTGCGGATCGCTTGCATCGCGTATACGACGCCTTCATATTCGATCAGCGTACAGCCTCGAAGCAGCATGGCTACCCATTCTTGAGAGTCATCCGCCTTTACGAACGCGGGGCTTCCCTCCAGCATCCGCTTAAATTCGCGAGGGTCAAACCGGTAAGAGAACGGAACTACGACGGCGTCTTTCACTTGATTAATATCGCTCATGCTCGCGAAGAAGCAAAATTCCATTTGAGTATAACCGTTGTTCAATAGTTGAGCCGTCAAATCGGCGGGGTTGCCGAGCTGCCGCTTGACTTCGTCAAGCATGTGAATCCCTCCCTCCGATAGCGTTATCTTGCCATAGATTACCCTGCAGGAGGAAAACTATTCCGAACTATAAGACGCAAAAAAAGAGCCTATCTCCGCTGAACGGAAGATTGGCTCTTGACGCTGCGACGAACCGCGTCTTTAAAAGAGCGAGTGAAAACCTCACCCTTTTAAAAGGGTGATGAAAAAGTCCGCTGCGGCGTCCATTTGATCCTCCAATCGCTGTTGAAAACGGATTCTTTGGATTGTTTTTTCGTTTTTTTGTGGAGAGAATCCGTTTTCAAAGGCGAACGCTAACGCTTTTCCAGATTCAAATGGCCCCTGCGCTCTTTTTTCACCAGGCTTTTAAAGCTCTACGGTCTTTGTCGCGATGCGTTTGCAAAACTCGCTGTCATGCTCGACGAAAAGAATGGTCGGCGAATGCTCCAGCAGCAGCTCTTCGATTTGCATACGGGAGATGACATCGATAAAGTTCAACGGCTCATCCCAAATATGCAAATGAACGTTCTCGCAAAGGCTTTTGGCAATCAGCACCTTCTTCTTTTGACCGCCGCTGTAAGAAGCCATATCCTTTTCGAATTGCGTACGTGAAAAATCGAGCTTTCTCAAAATCGCTTTAAATAAGCTTTCGTCGATCCCGACGCTCTTGGCATAATCGGTCAGATTGCCCTGTAAATGCGACGTATCCTGCGAAACATACGAGATTTTAAGCTGGCTGCCCTTTCGGAATGTACCGCAATAGGATATGTCCTCACCGCAAATCAGCTTGAGAATGCTTGATTTGCCGGAGCCGTTCGGCCCCATGAGCGCAATCCGCTGCCCTTGCTCGATGCTAAAGCTAACATCGCGGCACACCGTCCTATCGCCATAATGAATGGAAATATGCTCCAGCTCCGCCAGCTGACTTTTATGATAAGCGAGCTGGGAAATTTTGAGGCTTTCCGAGCCTTCGATATTTTTCAGAAGCGCGGATTTTTCTTCGATCGCGGATTGCTGCCTGCTTTCAAGCGATTTGGATCGTTTCATCATTTTGGCGGCTTTATGGCCTACATACCCTTTATCGACCTTGGAACCGGAATTGCGAGTGCCGTTTTTCGTTTTTTCCACTTCATGCGACCAGTGGCTCGTTCGGTCGGCCGCTTCGGACAGCCGTTTGATATCTTTGCGCAGCTTGTCGTTCTGGGCCAGCTCATACTGGTCCTGCCTTTGCTTATTTTCCCACCAATCGGAAAAATTTCCTCTTTGGATTTCGATATCCGTTTTGTTAATGGACAGAATATGATCCACGCAGTTGTCGAGGAACGCCCTGTCATGGGACACGACAATGTATCCGCGCTTGGTTCTCATATAATCGCTGACAAGCTTCCGCGCGTGCAAGTCCAGATGGTTCGTCGGCTCGTCGATGAGCAGAAAGCTGTTTTCCTTCAGAAACAGCGCCGCCAGCAGCACTTTCGTTTGCTCGCCGTTGGACAAGGATTGGAAGGGACGGTACAGCACGTCCTCGGACACCTTCAGCAGCGACAATTCGCGCATAAGCTCCCAATGCTGGTAATCCGGAATGATCTGTTCGACGACATCCAGCGTATTGGCTTCCTTATCCTCGACATGGAACGGAAAATAGTCGAAACTCACTTGAGCGGAAATCGTTCCGCTGTATTCATATTTGCCGAGCAGCAGATGGAGGAACGTCGTTTTGCCGCGGCCGTTTCTTCCCGTAAAGCCCAACTTCCAATCCGTATCGATTTGAAAGCTCACATGATCGAAAATATTATCGTAGCTGCCGTCATAAGCAAAGGTTAGGTTGGACACTGTAATCGTTGACATGGTTGGAATCCTCCTGTATAAAAATAGAAAAGCTGCAAGAAAGTTACCTTTCTTACAGCTCAATAGAATACAGCAAATCCACCCCTGTACCGATCAGAGTAAAACATGCCCTTTGAGTGAAAAGAATAAAGTAACTTTCTTGCTTATAAACAATACAACAGACAAATATGCTGTTCATGTTTATAAAAACCAGCAAGAAAGATTACATTATCCCATTCAACTCCCGTCGTTAAGTTAACGGTAGTTTACCACATTCGCCAGCGCATTTCAATCTTTGTATGGTAAAATGCGGAAAATCCTCATCAGTCCGTGCTTGCAAACGGCTAGCTTTCCGTCTCCCGCCGCTTGGCTTCCAAATACTCCTTTAACAGGACGGCATGATTGCACTGCTCATCCTTGGCGGCATACAGCAGCGTGACCCTGCCCTCCCGGCTCCAACGGATCAGCTGCTCAAGGTAAGGCTGAACCGCCTCTTGCTCCAGCTCGGCTGTATACAGCGTCCGGAAAGCTTCGAACTTCTCCGGCCGATGCCCGAACCATGTGCGCAGCGCAGCGCTCGGCGCGACTTCCTTCATCCAGCGCGTCAGCTGCGCCCCGTCTTTCGACACTCCTCTGGGCCATAACCGGTCGACAAGAATCCTAGCACCGTCCGAGCTGTCGATGCCATCGTAAATCCGTTTGATCCGTATGTCGCTCATGGCTTCTCCGGCTTTCCGTTACGCGTGAAAATCAAGTCCCGACAGCACTTCCTTGACATATCCTGCGCGTATGCAGAAATCGCCGAAATGCTCCCCTTCCTCTCTCTCCTTGGCATACCGGTTAAGAATCGGCCGCAGCACGTCCAAAATTTCGCTTTCGCCGATATTTTCCCGGTACAGCTTATTCAAGCGCTGCCCGTAAAATCCTCCGCCCAAATACAAATTGTACTTGCCCGGAGCCTTGCCGATAAACGAGACTTCCGCAAGCGCCGGACGCGCGCAGCCGTTCGGGCAGCCGGTCATCCGGATGACGATCTCTTCTTCGCGCAATCCCGCTTCATTCAGAATCGTCTCGATCTTCTCAAGCAGCGAAGGCAAATAACGCTCCGATTCGGCCATCGCCAAACCACAGGTCGGCAGCGAGACGCAGGCCATGGAATTTCTTCTTAATGCCGAGTAAGAGGCCCCGTCGGTAAGACCGTGCGCATGGATAATGCGTTCGATCGCTTCCTTCTGACGATCGTCGACATTGCCGATAATCAGATTCTGATTCGGCGTGAGACGGTAGTCTCCCGTATGCACTTTGGCTATTTCTCTTAATCCGGTCATCAAAGGATATCCTTCCTCGTCTTTAACCCGGCCATTCTGAATAAACAACGTATAGTGCCATTTGCCGTTATTGCCTTTGACCCATCCGTAGCGGTCCCCGTTATGGTCGAAGCGATAACCTCGCGCTTCCTCCAGCTTCCAGCCCAAGCGGTCTTGAAGCTCGTTAACGAACCACTCGATGCCGCGGTCGTCGATCGTATATTTAAACCTGGCATGCTTGCGCACCGACCGGTCGCCGTAATCCCTTTGGATCATGACCGTTTTTTCGGCGACGTCGATAAGCTGATCCGGCTTGACGAAGCCGATGACCCTCGCCAGCTGCGGGTAGGTGAGCGGATCGCCGTGCGTCATTCCCATGCCGCCGCCGACGGCGACGTTAAACCCTACAAGCTTCCCTTTCTCCTCGATCGCGATAAGACCCAAGTCTTGGGAGAAGACGTCCACCTCGTTGGCGGGAGGCACCGCGATGCCGATCTTGAATTTGCGCGGCAAATACACGGCGCCGTAGATCGGCTCTTCTTCCTCGTCCTTGCGGCTATCGACAATTTTCTCGCCGTCCAGCCATATTTCGTGATAAGCCGCCGACTTCGGTTCCAAATGCAGGCTCAGCTTGCTGGCCCATTCGTATACCTGCTCATGAAGCTCGGACTGATTCGGGTTCGGATTGCACATGACGTTGCGGTTTACGTCGCCGCAAGCGGCCAGCGTCGTCAGCAGCGCTTCATTCACTTCTTGAATCAATGTTTTCATATTCCATTTGATGACGCCGTGCAGCTGGAACGACTGTCTCGTCGTCAGGCGAATCGATCCGTTGGCGTATTTCTGCGCAAGACGGTCGATCACAAGCCATTGCTCCGGCGTTACGACCCCGCCCGCCGCGCGTACGCGAACCATGAACTGATAAGCCGGCTCCAGCTTCTGCTTGTTGCGTTCGTTGCGCAGATCCCGGTCATCCTGCATGTAGCTTCCGTGAAACTTCATCAAGCGGTTGTCGTCTTCCGGGATGGAGCCCGTAATTTGATCGTCCAGCGACTCCGCCAAAGTACCACGTAAGTAGCGGCTTCGCCGTTTAATATCCTCGACATCGCTGTGAGGCGCGCTGTTCGGCGAAATCAAGTTATTGTCTGACATATGTGTCGTCTCCCCTCTATGTCTTGCGTTCGCATTAGTACACGTCCCGCTGGTAGCGTTTTTCCTTCTGCATATTAGCGATATAATCCTTGGCGGCCTCCGGGCTGAGCCCGCCTTCCCTCTCCAGGATGGTCAGCAAAGCCGCATGGACGTCATGCGCCATCTTCTTTTCATCGCCGCATATGTAGATGACGGCGCCTTCTTGCAGCCACTGGTACACATCTTTGCTCTTCTCCAGCATCCGGTGCTGAACGTAAACCTTTTGCTCCGTATCCCGAGAAAACGCCACATCCATACGCGTCAGCAAGCCGTTTTTCAGCCAGCGCTGCCAGTCGGTTTGGTATAGAAAATCGGTGGAAAAATGCTGATCCCCAAAGAACAGCCACGACTTGCCCTTTGCCTGAATCTCCTCCCGCTCGCCGAGAAACGCTCTGAACGGAGCGACCCCGGTGCCCGGCCCGACCATAATAATCGGCGTATCCGGATCGGCCGGAAGCTTGAAGTTCGAATTATGCTGGACGAATACCGGCAAGCGGCCCCCGATCTCCAGCCGATCGGATACATAGGTCGAACAGACGCCGTAGCGCATTCTGCCGTACGACTCGTATGACACCTTCCGTATCGTTACATGCACTTCATCCGGGTAAGCTTTGGGGCTGCTCGAAATGGAGTACAGACGGGCCGGCATTTTCCGCAGCAGCGAGACAAACGCCTTGGCCGGCGTGCCCTTCAGGCTATAATCCAGCGCCAAGTCAAGCAGGTCACGGCCCTTGATATAATCTTTGAGTTCCTGCTCACGGCCCGCGGACAGCAGCTCAAGCAATGGCTCGCTGCCCGTCAGGCTTGCCGCCTGCTCCAGCAGCGGTCTGGTCAATACCGTAATTTCGTAATATCGCGTCAGCGCCTCCCTAAGGGAACCTTCCTGCTCCGATTTGGGAAGCGGCACAAGCTCTTCCGGATTCCATCCCATCGCCTCGATCAACTCTTCCACCAGTCGCGGATGGTTCTCGGGATAAATGCCCAAGCTGTCTCCGGGCTCGTAGGCAAGGTTCGATTCTTCCAGCGAAATCTCAAGATGCTGGGTTTTCCGGTCCGATCCGCGGCCGTTCAAATTGAGGTTCTCCAGCACTTCGGCGTGAAACGGATTCGATCTGGAATATTCCGACGAAGCCGGCGACCCTGCCGTAACGGCGGCAGTTCCTGCGTTCCCTGCTGCCGATGTCCCCGCCCCTTCCTGCAGAGCGGCCAATACTTCGCTCATCCACTTCTCCGCAGATTCGTCAAAGTCCACGTCGCAATCGACGCGCGGAGCGAGACGGCGAGCGCCTAGTTCCTCCAGACGCCGATCGAAATCTTGACCCGTCTTGCAGAACAATTCATAGGAAGTATCCCCCAGGGCGAGCACGGAAAAGCTCATATCCTGCAAGCCGGGCGCTCTCTTGCTGTGCAAAAATTCATGAAAAGTCAGCGCATTATCCGGCGGCTCTCCTTCGCCGTGGGTGCTTACGACAATAAGCAGACGCTGCACCTTTTTAAGCGTATTCGTTTTGAAATCGCTCATCGAGGAAAGCGTGACCTGGAAGCCCGTGTCCTGCAGGCGTCCCGTCAATTTTTTGGCCAGATTATGGCTGTTGCCGCTCTGAGAACCGAAAAGCACGGTCACTTCTTTATTGACGGGCTCGGCGTTCACGGCCGAAGAAACTGCCGGCACAGCGGCCTTCGCGGATTCGGGGCCGCAATGGGCCGACAAGTACCCGCACAGCCAAATCTTCTGCGTATCCGTAAGAGTGGGCAGCAGTTTGTTGATAAGCTCGGTTTGCTCCGGGCTGAAAGGACTATTCGTCGTATGAAATAACATTCGCTTACACCTCTCGTTGAACAGAAATTAAATACAAGTAGTCTGATTGGATTTATTAATTAACTTGCTTTAAAATTATCACAGTATATCCATGGAAGCAATGAAAATGAATTTATGGGATTTATCAGTTTTATTAATAAATCGAAAAACGTCAAAAAAGCGAAAGCCGAAAACTGCTTCGGCGATCGCTTTCTTTCATAGGGCATTGCTTATTAGACTGCCGCAGGCTCGTTCTCCAAGCTGCCCGCAGGACCGAAAAATTCGTAATGAATGTCCGCCGCGGGCACTCCCCACTCCTTAAGCAGACTGTTGACCGTTCTCATGAACGGTACGGGACCGCAGAAATAATAGCTGGAATCTTTAACGGCAACGATCGATTGCAGCCATTGCAGATCGACATACCCTTCTTTATGGTAAGCTTGATCCGCTTTATCCTGCTCGGTTGGCCGATCGTAACACCAATATGCCGAAATTTGCGGATGCTCGGCCGCCAGCTCCTCTACTTCGCCTCTCAGCGCATGGACATCTCCGTTCTGCGCGGCATGGATAAACGTCACTTGACGCTGCGGATTCGTTGCGGCTAACGTCTTCAGCATACTGACCATCGGCGTAAGGCCGACTCCGCCGCTTATCAACGTTACCGGACGCGTATCCTGCTGGTCCAGAGTGAAATCGCCCGCCGGCGCCGAAATCATAAGGACGTCGTGCTCCTCTACTTTCTCGTGCAAATAGACGGAAACTTTGCCTGCCGGGCGATCCTTCAACGTATCCTCCCGCTTCACGGAAATGCGGTAGTACGGTTTGCCTGGCGCATCGGAAAGACTATATTGGCGGATATGCGTGTACGTTTCACCGGGAATATCCAGCTTCACGCTAATATACTGCCCCGGCAGGAAGCTTGCGATACGCCCGCCGTCCTGCGGCGCCAAGTAGAAGGAAGTGATCACGTCGCTTTCCCGCACTTTCTTGACGACCTGGAACGGTCTGAAGCCGGACCAGCCTCCTTCCTGCTTCTCCGCCTGATCGTACATCTCGGCTTCCACGCCGATGAACGCATCCGCGATCACCCCGTATGCTTCGGCCCAAGCTTGAATGATTTCGTCGGTGGCGGCATCGCCCAGCACATCTTTAATGGCGGCGAGCAGGGTTTGTCCGACAATCGGATAATGCTCCGCTTTAATGCCGAGACTTCTATGCTTATGCCCGATTTGCTTCACAACGGGAATGATCGCTCCCAGATTATCGATATGCTGCGCGGCTGCGTATACCGCATTGGCCAGGGCCGTTTGCTGTCTTCCCTGCTTCTGATTCGCGTGATTAAAAATATGGAGCAATTCCGGATGGTTCGTGAACAGCATTTCATAGAAGCGTTTGGTAATCGCCGTTCCGTGAACTTCCAGTACGGGCACGGTGGATTTAATAATTTGAATCGTTTTATCGTTTAACATAGGATCGTCTCTCCTCTGTATCTTTGATATGAGCTTATTATATACACGGCCGATCCTCCTTCTTGTGATTTGAATCACATTGAAATGCAACGATCTGTGACAACCGGGCTTAAGCTTCTTCCTCCTGATTGACAAAAAAATAGGCAGGGCCTTTCAAACGGTTTAAAATGACCGCCCGCATTTCCGGGGAAGGAACTACTTCCTCCAGTGTGCTCTGCATGCAAGATAGCCACGCCTCGGCGCGGACTCTTGTAATCGGAAAAGGCATATGCCGGGCTCGCATCATCGGATTACCGTGTCTTTCCGTATACAAGGAAGGGCCGCCGAAAAATTGCGTCAAAAATTGAAACTGCTTCTCCATCAAAGGCTCCATGTCCTCCGGAAATAGCGGGGCAAGCAGCGGATTCGCCAACACTTTCGGGTAGAACGTATTAACGATGTTCCGAATTGTCGTTTCCCCGCCGATATAATCGTACAATTCCATTTCGCCGATTCTCCTCTCCCTATCGTACTTTTATTTCCGACTCTCTTTCTACTATACAAAAATTCCCCCGGCCCTTAGTGATTGCCGTCACTTTTTTAGAAAATGATCAAACTCCCGCAGCAAAAAGAACGTAATTCCTATCGGCCGTTCTCCGCAGATGCAAGCAGCGCTGTCCCCCCTCCGAAAAAGCCAATAGCCCGTACCGCGCAACGGCAGTACAGGCTATCCCGGCAATATGTAATAGGCAGGCTTCCTATTTCCGCTCTCCGAGCGTGGCGCCTGTCCAAGCTTCATAGCATTTGGCAATAGCGCTCATGTCTTCCGCGCCCCAGCCGCTGTTGCAAGCGATTTGAAAAATTTGCTGTACGGACGCCTGCATCGGCACCGGAACTTGCAGCGACTCCGCCAACCGCCCGGCCAGCTTCAAGTCTTTGAACATCAGCTGCGTCATGAACTGGGCAGAGAAATCCCGCTCCAATATTTTGGGCCCTTTCATCTCGGCCATGCCGCTGCGTCCGCCGCCGCCGGCCAGCACTTCGAGGAACAGCTTAGGATCGCCGCCGGATTTTTGGACCATCGTCAAACTTTCCGCCAGTGCCGCCAAATTCGCCGCCACCAGCATGTTGTTGGCCAGCTTGGCGTTGGCTCCGGCGCCGCTTGCGCCCATGTATACCGCTTTTTTACCCATGGCATCGAACAGCGGCACGCAAGCTTCGTACGCCTCGCGCTCGCCGCCGACGATAAAAGTGAGAACGCCGTCAATAGCCTGCGGCTCGCTGCCTGTCACCGGAGCGTCCAGCATCGTTACCCCGCAGGAAGCTAACTGCTCCGCGAGTTTTTGACTCGTAACGGGATAGATGGTGCTGCAGTCGACGACAATGCGCGGCTTGCCGGTATCGGCGCTGCCTCGACATACCGAGAGAAGGCCCTGTTCGCCCAAATATACTTGCTCTACCGCCGCGTCGTCCGTCAGCATCGTGATCACGATCTCCGCCTGCGATGCGGCTTCCGCAGGGGAAGAAGCGAGTTGCACCGCGTCCAGCGCTTCGAAGTCCTTGGCCCTTTCGCGGCTGCGGTTATAAACGATCAACGGGAAGCCCGCTTTATGCAGGTTTAGCGCCATCGGCTTGCCCATCGTTCCAAGTCCGATAAATGCAATTTTCATCATAGATTCTACCTCCTGACAGTACTAATAACCTGCTTGACGCAAGAAACGATACCCATATCCGATTAATCCAAACGTCGCTTTTTATCCCGGAAAAAGGCTCCGGAAGCGGCTTTATTCATTCTATCAAAATATTCCTCGTAAAGGAACCTCTCTTCTATTTAGCCGGGAAACGCCAAACAAGCCGGCGCCGCGTTATAGCGGGCACTGGCTTGTCGTTCCTGCATTGAGACGTCTCCTTACTGGCACTCCGCGATAAAAGCCTGCAGCCGCTCCTTTTGCAGCAGATGATGGCGATAGTGCATCTCGACTAGGGCAAACCACTCCGCTGCGTTCAACCCGCCGAGCCGGGGATGGGCGATCTTGTAATGAGGCGAAGCCTCATTCATCGCAGGAGCCAGTTCCCCGGCTCGCCGCAATACGGCTTGCAGGCCGTCGACCAATTGCTGCTTGCTCTCCGCTTGCGAAGGGGTATACTGCGGAGAGGCCGGAACCTGAATGCGCATCGGCGGGAAGCCGCCCAGATTGAAGACGGCTTCTCCGACCTCGCTCTTGACCGGCATCTCCGTCTCCGCCGGATCGCCCTCCGCTTCGCTCCCTATTCGGCATTGCTCCGCATTCTTAAGCTGCATATAAAGCGCCGTCTGGATAAGGTGCACATACATTTGTCCGAGGGACCAAGCCTCTTCGCTCGGCTTTAGCTTCAGCTGATCCTCGCTGTAACCGTCCAGCTCTTCAATATAATAGTTCGTCCACTTCTCTAGATTCTGCATGATTTCGGTCGTGTTCATTTGGTTATGGCTCCTTTTTCGGTAGGTGATGTTCACAGTATACCAAAACGCTCCTGACAACTGTATGTCAGTTGACGGCAGTCCGGCAGAAATCCGACAAATGAAAAATGACCCCTCGCAAAAGGGGCCGTCGTACTAATGCATGATGATCATATCGGCTCGATTCGGCGCATACCTGCGCGGCATCATTTGCCGCCGAGCGCAAACCTTACCCGATGGACCCTTCCATCTCGAACTTGATCAGACGGTTCATCTCGACCGCATATTCCATCGGCAGCTCTTTCGTAAACGGCTCGATGAAGCCCATCACGATCATTTGCGTCGCTTCCGCTTCCGTTAATCCGCGGCTCATCAGGTAAAATAGCTGATCCTCCGACACCTTAGAAACAGTCGCTTCATGCTCCAAAGTCACGTTATCGTTCATGATCTCGTTATACGGAATCGTATCGCTTGTCGAGCGGTTGTCCAATATGAGCGTATCGCATTTCACATTCGCTTTTGCTCCTGCGGCATTTCTGCCGAAGGAAGCGATGCCGCGGTAGGTCACTTTGCCGCCGTGCTTGGAGATCGACTTCGATACGATCGTCGAGGTCGTATCCGGCGCCAAGTGAAGCATCTTCGCCCCGGCGTCCTGGTGCTGGCCTTTGCCGGCAACGGCGATGGAGAGAACCATCCCTTTTGCCCCGCGGCCCTTGAGCACAACCGCCGGGTATTTCATCGTTACCTTGGACCCGATATTGCCGTCGACCCATTCCATCGTCGCGTTCTCTTCGGCGATCGCCCGCTTGGTAACGAGATTGTAGATGTTCGGCGCCCAGTTCTGTATCGTCGTGTAGCGAACTCGCGCATTCTTCTTCACGACGATCTCGACGACCGCGCTGTGAAGCGAGTTCGTGCTGTATATCGGCGCCGTGCATCCTTCGACGTAATGAACGAAGCTGTCTTCGTCGGCGATGATCAGCGTACGCTCGAACTGCCCCATATTTTCGGAGTTGATGCGAAAGTAAGCCTGCAGCGGAATTTCGCATTTCACTCCTTTCGGAACATAGATGAAGCTGCCGCCCGACCATACCGCGCTGTTCAGCGCCGCAAACTTGTTATCCTTCGGCGGGACGACGGCGCTGAAATATTCCTTGAAAAGCTGCGGATGCTCGCGAAGCGCCGAGTCGGTATCCATGAAGATAACCCCTTGCTTCTCAAGATCCTCCTGCATATGGTGGTAAACGACTTCCGATTCGTATTGGGCGGACACCCCGGCCAGAAACTTCTGCTCCGCTTCCGGGATGCCGAGCTTGTCGAACGTAGCCTTAATTTCCTCCGGCACTTCCTCCCAAGTTTTGCCCTGCTTCTCGGACGGTTTAACATAGTACTGAATGTCATTGAAGTCCAATTCGTCCAGATTGCCGCCCCAGCGGGGGAGCGCCATCTTCTCAAACTCCTCCAGCGATTTCAAGCGGAACCTCAGCATCCAATCCGGCTCGCCCTTCATTTCCGAAATCGTGCGGATGATTTGCGGAGTAAGTCCTTTGCCCGATTGAAACACCGCTTTATGCTCGTCGCGGAATCCGTATTTGTACTCTTCCAGCTCAGGCATTATTTTCGCCATGACGATCCATCTCCTTATCCTTTTTACGATGTGCTTACAATGCGTCCCGGCACGATCTGGCTACCCCAGCTTCTTCACCAGAATGCGCTGCAGCTGATCGCGCATCCAATCCAGCGGAATTTCCGAGACGACCGGATGAAGGAAGCCGTAGATGATCAGCCGCTCCGCCTCGGTGCGCGATATGCCGCGCGACATCAAATAATATACCTGCTCGGCATTGACTCGGCCTACGCTTGCCGCATGGCCGGCCTTCACGTCGTCTTCATCGATCAGCAGAATCGGATTGGCGTCTCCGCGCGCCTTCGGGCTCAGCATCAATACCCGTTCCGTCTGCTCGCCGTTGGCATGCGTCGCTCCCTTCTCAATCTTCGTCACGCCGTTAATAATGGCGGTCGCTTCGTCCTTCATGACAGCGCGGGTGACCATACCGCTCTCCGAGGACCGGCCGATATGAACGGCGCCGGTCGTCACGCTCATTCGCTGCGACCCGGTTCCCACGCAGATGACCTTGGTGTCCGAGGTCGAGCCGCTGCCGCGAAGGATCGTCTTCGTATCGGACAGAACATGACCCTCGTGCATATCTCCGATCAGCCATTCAATACGCGCATCGTTCTCCAGAATAGCCCGGCGGTATGAAATATCGATCGCGGAGCTGTCCATATCATGAACGGCGGCGTATCGGACATGCGCCCCTGCTCCTGCGAACACTTCGACGGCCCCGTTATGAACAAGCGCCGCTTCCGTTCCCCCGAGAGACGAGGAGACGTTCTCCACGAAGGATACGCGGCTGTTTGCTTCCGCAATGATCAGAATATGCGGCGCGAACGTCGCCTCCCCGTCGTCGGCGGACAGAATCGCCTGCACGGGCTCTGCGACCGTCACATCCCGCGGCACGTACAGAAACGCGCCGCCGTTCCATAAGGCGGCATGCATCGCCGCCAGCTTGTGCTCGTCACGGGCGTAAGCGGTCATCAGATGTGAGCGAAGCAATTCTCCGTGCGTCCGGGCCGCTTCCTCCAGGCTCGACAGCACAACGCCTTGAGCCGCCCACTCTTCGGGCAGGCGCGTAAAGACGACGGAAGAGTTATGCTGCACGATCAGCGGCCCGGTCCCTGACGCGTCATACAATGAAGCGATGGCCGGGGGGAGCTGCGCAGCCGATGAGACGGTCTTGCCCGGGCGGTGGACGCCTTGCACGTCCAGCCTCCAGCGCCGGATCGGCGTCTTCTCCGGCTGGGGAAGCTGCAAGTCCGCGACTCGCGCCCCCGCTTCTTCCCGCCAGGCGACGAGCCAGTCCGGCTCGTTCTTGCCGCGGGCAATGGCGGCTGCGGCTTTGCAATCGAAAGAGGCGGCCGGGTTAGTCATGACAGGCATCCTCCCGTCTCCTCCTGCGTTTGTCCGACCGTCTCGTCGGCAATGCCCAGCTCTTCTTTGACCCAATCGTAGCCTTCCGCTTCCAGCCGTTCCGCCAGCTCCGGCCCGCCCGACTTCACAATGCGCCCCTGCATCATGACATGCACGAAATCGGGCCGAATGTAGTTCAACAGCCGCTGATAATGCGTGATGATCAGAAAGCTGCGCTCCTTATCCCGCATCGCATTGACGCCAGCCGCGACGATTTTGAGCGCGTCGATATCGAGACCGGAATCGATTTCGTCCAAAATGACAAGCTTCGGCTCCAGCATCATCATCTGCAAAATTTCGTTGCGCTTTTTCTCGCCGCCGGAGAAGCCCTCGTTCAAATAGCGGTGCATAAATTCGAAGCTCATGTCCAGCTCCTTCATCCGCGCTTCCATCAGCCGGATGAACTTGATGAGCGAAATTTCGCGGCCCTCTCCGCGCCGGACGTTGATCGCGCTGCGCAGGAAGTCGGCATTGGTAACCCCGGCGATTTCGCTCGGATACTGCATCGCCAGGAACAAGCCTGCGCGAGCGCGCTCGTCTACTCCCATCTCAAGCACGTTGTCGCCTTCCAAATAAACTTCTCCCTCCGTCACCTCGTACTTCGGATGTCCCATGATCGAAGAAGCGAGCGTGCTTTTGCCGGTCCCGTTCGGACCCATAATGGCATGCACCTGTCCCCCCTGAATAGACAGATCAAATCCCTTCAATATTTCTTTGCCTTCTATCGTCGACCTAAGTCCTCGAATCTCAAACAAATGAATCCGCCTCCGCTTCTGCTTTGTTTTTCTCGTACCACTCGGCAACAAGCCGGTACATAGGCTCGCTCGTCTCTTTGACAATTTCGACGAATCGCCGCGGTTCCCGCATTCCATGGTTTGGAGCCCACACGGCATCGTTCGCAATTTCAATGAGCGATTGCCTTGGAATGGGAGTATCGTTAAATCGATGAACCGTTGGCCGCTCTCTAATGGCATGGATTAATTCCATCGTTCTCTCCTCCGTATTTCGTCAAAATATCGAGAGGCCAAGCGATGCATCGGTATCTTTCGACCAGATACGCGATATCCCCGCCAGCCGCTACCATGATATTGATTATCATTTGCATTGGGTTTTTTTTCTACCTGTAAACGGATTTTTTTCGGCTGAAGACGGAGCAGCCTCAGTCTGCATACCATTTTCGCTGAGGCGCTCCGAGGTTTTCAGCCGCAACGCAAATAGCCGTTCGGCTTTCCAAAACGAAAGCGAACGGCTTTGCAATACCAAATCCCATCCTTCTATTGCTTTTGCAACTTTACATATTGAGCGGGCGTACACCCGTATTTTTTGTAAAATGCCGCCGAAAAATTGCTCGGATTGTTATAGCCTACGGCCGCCGCAGCCTCGCCGACATTCAATTGTTCGACCTGCATCAGCAACACGCCCTTCTCCAGGCGCCGATCCCTGACATATTCGAACACGGTCATGCCGAATAATTGTTTAAACCCTTTCTTAAGCTTGAACTCGTTCAATTCCGTTACGCGCGCCAGTTCTCTTAACGACAATGGATTTTCGAGCCGCTCGGCAATGATCCCCTTGGCGGCGTACAGCTTCTCTATATCGTGCTTTTTCAGAAAAGCCCCCGGCGGCGAATCCGGCGCTCTCGTATAAGGTTCCAAAACGAGCAAAATAATCTCCATAATCTTGCTTTCCATATGCAGTTTCTTTAACGAGCGCCGATAAGGCGAGCGGACGATTTCAGTAACCGCGCGCTTAAGCTCCACACAATCCTGCAAAGGGCTTATTCGCCCCATTTGGCCTTCCAACCAGTTCTCCACGCTCCGATAATCGTCGGTATGCTCAAAGTAACGAAGCATCTGCTCCGGCGACATACGTATCTCTACAAATTGATAGCGCTGTTTGGATTGTTTCACCAAACGGAAATCGCCGTCTTCCACCGAATACACATTGCCGGACTGCTCGGAGCTCTTGAATCGGTTGCCCCGATAATAGCAATCCGTGAGTCCGCTGAAACAATAGTTGATCTCCAGCACTTGCTTTTCATGGATGTACTGATCCCATTCTTCTTCCAAAACCATATCCGTAATAACCACTTCAACGCCCTGCCGGATTTTCAGCCGGGATATGCTTCCCTCGCCCAAAAGCGGAGAAAGAACAAGGTGCTGCTCCCCGCTGTCCTCCATCCCGCAATCGGCCACATAAGCGGAGAGCCCGTCAAAATAACCGTGGATAGTATCCGAGCGAATGATCTGCTCCATTGGTACGCCTCCGCCTCCTTTTCTATTTGCGAACCGCCGTCTGCGCGCCGTGCACGCTTGTCGCGTATTGGTTTATCGTATCACCGTTGAGAATCATTATCAACCGATACCTAACGGGGCAGCAGCAATAAGATGCCGAGCACGATAATAATGACGTATAGGCAGCTTTCGAATTTCTTGGCGGGAATACGCTTGTTCACATAAACGCCGAGCGCGGTGGCGCAAAGAATAGCGGGCAGCGAGTAGCCGTACATCACGAGCGCGTCCGCCGTCCATAACCCGCCCAGCGCATGGCCGGCAACGACAAGGACGCCGGATATGAGAAAATGGGCCTGCAGCGTGCCCCGAAACCGCTCCGGATGCCATCGCCGCAAAGTACCGTATACGACGACGGGCACTCCGTTGAAGTTATAGGCGCTGCCGAGCACTCCCGAGGCGAAGCCGAACGGCAGCACCCATCCGCGATCGTTGAGCAGCGGCCGCTCGATCGCGCTGGACAACGTTTTCTTCAGCAGGCAGTACCCGCCGTATACGATCAGAAACACTCCCAAGCCAAATGTAATGACAAAAGCCGGCGTGTAACGAAGCACGACCAGGCCGGCGGGAATGCCGATGACGGCGGCGGCCGCCAGCCGGATCAGCACGGCGCGGTCAATATGGCGCCAACCGCCGAATACGGTAAACAGAGCCACGGTCAGGCCGGCCAGCCCGATCAGGGACACCGAGGTTTGCAAAGGAATCGGAAGCATCGCAAGCAACGGCATGCTGACGATCGCTTCTCCGAAGCCGAATACGGCTCTCATCAAGGCGCCGATGAACACCGCAGCGATGACCAAGACGATAACCTCAGCCGTCATCGTGCCTGCCTCCCATTAGAATAAAATGCCTCATGCCGCCCAATCCGCCGTTGCGGATAACAAACCATTATTTTCAAATCAAGCCCTCCTTTTTTACATATGATATCACACGACAAATGCTGTTGAAATACGAATTTTAACGAGCAAAAACATCGTTTAAACGCCGCAAAATTCAACTGACAAGGTCACCTACATAAAATCACTTAAACTCGTTAAAACACCTTTTACAAACCTTAAAAAGGATGCTGTTCCATCCAAAAAATACGATAAATTAACTGGCAAGGGAGAGCCTTGACTTCATAGCCGATTCAGGCGCTTTGCGGAAAGCCTCGCGACGATAAACGCTATAACGAGAACAAATCCCCCAAAAGCCATCCATGCCGCTACGCGGCACCACAGACAATGGAAATGGGGTACCAAGAGTAATTTCCAGGGTAGTGACGTGATGCTCTGAAGCTTATTCCGTCCGCATCCAGCTTCAGCTGGATCGGCGTCTAACCCTTCCTCTGGGATCGTTCTATGGGTAGACATTACTTTTGGGGCAGACCCCGGATATCCACTGGATATGGCTGCGCATCATTTCCTAAACGACAAAAAAGCCCTTGGAACGCAAGGACTTAATGACGTTCTAAATTCGCTGAATGTGCTTCAATCTCTTCCTCCGCCAAGCGCATTCATCATAAATTGGAATATATCCCGGTCGCCGATCTCGCCGCCGTCGGGCGATACGATGTGCTGCACCTGCAGACCGTTTTTAAAAATGGCGAACATCCGTGCGGCCTTCTCCGCATCGACATGCTCCGGAATGGCGCCGTGCTGCTGCCCGACCTCAATCCACTTCTTGGATGTTTGAACAGCCGCCTCGTAATAACGGTTCAAGATGGCCGCTACGGCGGGCTTATCGTTTTGACTGAGCAGGTAGATAAAGATCAGATTGGCGGCGTTGTCCGTGCCCGCTACATGCCCAAGCCGTTCGGACAGCGTGTTCAGCGGACCTGCCAACCCCTCGCGCCCTTCTGGCGCCCGGGCAACGGATTCGAAAAACCGCTGGTTGGTCGTCTCCATGCCCGCTTCGAGAATCAGGCCGAACAATTCGTCTTTGCTTTTGACGTAGTGATAAATGGCGCCTTTAGTCAGCCCGCCCCGGTCGGCAATATCCTGGAGCGTCGTCGCCCGGCAGCCCTTTTCCAAAATCATCTGTTCCGCGATGTCCAGCAGCATCTTCAGACTGGCGTTCATCGATTTATCCTGCATATCGTTTACCTCCAATAGTTCTTTTACGCCGGTATTTTTGCATACTTTCAAAACAATCGCCAACCCTCGGTCCGAATGCTTTAGAACCTTGCGGCCGCTTCCCTTTTGACCCGTCTAACATAGCTGATATTCCACCAGATCGTCAAGGCGATAATCCCGTAAGTCGCAAACGGCGAAATAGCGAGGAACGTCGGGATGGACAGCGAGTATACCAGCGCAACCTTGACGCAAGCCTCCAGCAGCAGGCTGACTCCCCATACGGCCGTCATCAGGCGGAATGTCCGGCGGTAATTCGGCAATCTCTCCCATTTCTCATTCATTTGCGGATCATGTCCAGTGAATCTTTCGGCAAAATAATAAATGAGCGGGCGGGCCCAAAACAGCGACACCAGAAACAGCAAACCCATAATCCCGGTTACATAGGACTCTCTGAGCAAAATAAACCGCTCGTCGCCGCCCAGAAGAACGGCAACGACGCCGAGGATCAGGCCTAGGAAAATAAATCCGGAGAACACATCCGCTTTGCGCGTCTTGATCAGGCTGTACAGCGTGTCGCACAGCGGAACGAGAGCCGCGGCGGAGAGCGCCGTCAAGCTGCTCGTATGGGAAATCAGCAGTTGATAAATAGCATAAGGCAGTGCGATGTTCAGAAGCAATGTAATGATAATTTCTTTTTTAGTTTTATTCATAATGATTCTTCCCTTCATTCTTCTTTATCAACAAACCGTCGGTAGGTATCTTTAGTATACATACCTTCGGTAGGTATGTCAATGGGCTGACATTTCGAAGCGCTAATTTTTTTGGCATGACATGTTCAAGCTCTCTATAGCTTCAAAAAAGCCGCTCGACCTGCCCATATGAGAAAAAAAAGCCCCTTCGCTTCGTCTCGGAAGCGAAAGAGCCTGCTCTAATGAAGCGGAGCGGTGATGAACTTCCTGTTTTCTATGGTTAGCGCCAAGCTAAGCGCCCGATGCCGCTTGTCTAAAACCAGCCGTGCTTATAATAAGATTCCAGCGGGTGCATTCCGTTCATAACGTCGTTTCTTACGTGATTTTCCGTTGCGACGAGCGCTTCCGCGCGTTCCAGCGCCTGCAGGGCGATCTGCTTGGGGATGACGACGACGCCGTCTTTGTCGGCCGCAATAATGTCCATCGGATGCACGTCGACATTTTGAATCCGAATCGGCACGTTGTATTCCTTCAAGCACCAGCGCCCGACGATATCCGCCGGTGTCGTATAGAGATGAAATACGGGCAGCCCGAGCTTCTCGATGTAATCCACATCCCTCACCCCGCCGTAAATAACGGCGCCGACGCCGCCCCGAGCCTTGATGGTCGTGGAGGAGAGCTCGCCGAGATGGGAGCAGGCGCTGTCGTTAGGCTGACTTACGACCACATTGAATTTCTGCACGTCGCCCAGCATTTTGAGCATCGGCACGAAGACGACGTCCGCGTCCTCCGAATGCGTAGCCTCTCCTCGCACCGTAAGCGCCGTTCCGCATAATTTGGCATCGGCCGTCAAGCCTTTAAGTTCTTTCGGCAGCACTTGATGTTTATACCCTAACTGATCCAGCGCGTCGGAAATGGCTCCGGTATATATGCGTGAAAACCGTTCGATGATTTCCTCTATGGCGATATCCCCGTATAATCCGTTTTGCTCTTGTTCCTTCTGCATTCTATCCACTCGCTTTCCTCGTTATGATGTGTACATGTCGCAGGCTCTTCCCGGCTTGTAAGGAATCGCATATTCCTTGTGTCCGAGACGCTCTGCTTTCGTCCGCTCTCCGGCTGCGACGCGCTGAATGAGCTTCAGCAGCTCCGCGCCTACGTCTTCGATCGTATCCGTTCCTTCGATGATCCCGCCGGCGTTGATATCGATGTTATCGGCCATTTTGACGGCTGTCTGCGGATTGCCGCATATTTTGACGACCGGAGCGACAACGGAACCTACGACGCTGCCGCGGCCGGTCGTGAAGAGAAGCAGCTGCGCTCCCGAAGCAAGCAGCGTGACCAATCCGTCGCTGTCGTTTTCCTCGTACAATGTCAATGAGCTCGAATCGAGCAAGCCGACTTTGTCCAGAATATACAGGCCGGGCAGCTCCGGTCTTTGCGCGGGCTTCAATATGCCGCTGATCGGCTTCGTGCCCGCCTTGCATAGAGCGCCGAGCGACTTTTCCTCAATCGTCGTCAAGCCGCCTTCTTCGTTGCCGGCCGAAACCGCAAACGTGCGCAGCGCATTGCCGAGCGCCCGCGCCCGTTTCAATCCGTCCGTGAGCCGGGCTTTGACCGCCTCACCCGCTGCCCGCGAGAGCAAATAGTCGTTGCAGCCGAGCAGTTCGGGCAGCTCGCTGAAAATGACGGTCGCCCCCTGCTCGATCAGCCGGTCGACAGCCCAGCCGGCAGCGGGATTGGCCGACAAGCCGGAAGTCGCATCGGAGCCTCCGCACTCCACTCCGATAATGAGATCACCGAGCCCGATCGGTACCCGCCGATGCCGCTCGGCATCGCGAATCATGCGGGCCGCTATCGTCTTGCCCAGCTCGATGGAGGCGAGCGAACCGCCGGCCTCCTGAATTGCAATCAGTTCCACCGGCTTGCCGCTGACGGCGATTTGAGCTGCAAGCGCATTCACATCGGTGCTTTCGCATCCGAGACGAACGATGAGTACGCCCGCGACGTTCGGATGACGCCCAAGCTCCACGAGCATCCGAAATGCGTAAGTATCCTGATAGCACCCGGCAAAGCCGAACACCTCGGTACCCGGTACGCCTCGCGAAATCGTATCGGCTACATGATGCGCGCATTCTACGGTATAAATAACCGCGACATGATTACGTATGCCGATTCTTCCATCCGCTCTTTTGAACCCCATCATGTTCATTGTCACCTCCTTCCTGCTGCATGCTGCGCAAATTATGCAAATGAATGTGTGCTCCTGCCGGAATATCGGACATTGCGATTCCTATCGGAACGCCGAATTTGAGCACGAATTGTCCGGCAGGAATCAAAGTGAGAGCGAACTTATGTCCGAACGGAATCGTGTCCTGCAATATAACGGACGGACCGCCTCCGGTTTCGTCCGGTGTCACCTCCGAGCCTTGGCGCAGCACGGCGAGCGCGGTCGCCGTATTATCTTTGGCGGACAAAACGAGCAGTCTTCTGGCTTGCGTGCGCTCTTGCATGTCAACCCTCCTTATGTTGCGTTGCAATCACATCTCCACATCTCCGGCAAACATGTCGCGTTTTTTCTTAATCGTCGTATAAATGCTGAAGACGAACATGAGAATGGCGATAACGAGCAGCGTTCCCGAAATAGGCCGCTGAAAGAACCCCCAGAAATCTCCCTTAAAATAAATCAGCGATTGCAGCAATGAATTTTCCAGCAGCTTGCCCAAAACAAATGTCAGCACAATCGGAGCCATCGGAATGTCGAGCTTCTTCATCGCGTAGCCGACCACGCCGAATACGACCATAACCGCCACGTCCCAAAGGCTGTTGTTGACCGTATATGCCCCTATGACAGAAATGATCATGATGAGCGGGAACAATATTTTCGGAGGAATCATTGCGATTTTCGCCCAGACGCCGGCCATAGGAAGGTTCATGATCAGCAGCATGCCGTTGCCGATGAACATACTGGCAATGACGGCCCATACGAATATGGGATTGCTCTCGAACAATGTCGGCCCCGGCGTCAGGCCGTGCATAATGAACGCACCCAAAATAATCGCGATCGTCGGAGAACTCGGAATGCCTAGCGTAAACAAGGGAATGAGCGCCGAGCCGCAGTAGGCGTTGTTCGCCGTCTCGGGGCCCGCCACGCCCTCGATCGCGCCTTTGCCGAACCGCGACGGGTCCTTGGCCACCTTTTTCTCCAATGAATAGGACAGGATGGCCGGGATGACGGAATTGGAACCCGGGATCAGCCCGGTAATCATTCCGAGCCCTGTGCCTCTCGCGATAGCCATCAGCGTAGGGCGCCATTCCTCGCGTTTGGGCAGCAGTCCTTTGACTTTAGGCAGCTTCTCGCCATTCATGCTTTGTTCCATGCCGATCAGAACTTCGGAAATCCCGAACAGCCCCATAGCGATCGTTACAAAATCGAGCCCGCTCATCAAATGCGCTTCCCCGAACGTAAACCTCATCGCCCCGGAGACGGGGTCCATCCCGATGAGCGACAGCGCCAGCCCTAAAATAGCGGATACGAGCCCGCGAACGACCGATTTGCCCATCAACCCGATAACCATAACGAGCCCGAACACCATCAGCGCAAAAAACTCCTGAGGACCGAACTGCAAAGCCAGCTTGGCCAGCGGCGGGCCGATCACCGCCAAAGCAACGATCGAAACGGTACCGCCGATGAAAGAGCCGATCCCGGCTACGCCCAGCGCCGTTCCGGCGCGCCCCTGCCTGGCCATCGGGTGACCGTCCAAACAGGTGATGACCGAAGCCGCTTCTCCCGGCGTGTTAATCAGCACGGATGTAATCGTTCCGCCGTACATGGAGCCGTAGTAAATGCCCGACAGCATAATGATGGCGGATACGGGCTCCATCGAGAACGTAATGGGCAGCAATAACGCCGTGCCCGTCGTCGGCCCTAACCCGGGAAGAACGCCTACCAGCATCCCGATGGTGACTCCGATAAGGCAGTACAGAAGGTTCCACCAGGAAAACGCCGCCGCAAATCCTTCCGCTACTTGCATAAAACTATCCAACATTCATCCCTCCTTACCATCCGAAATCGTTTACAGGCAGCGGCACATCGAGCAAAGTCTGGAAAATGACAAATACGGCGACGGAAATTCCGCCCGAAATACAAAGCGCCCAGTGCCATCTGAATTCTCTTGCCAGAACGATGAACAGCAGCGCCGTTGCCGCAATGACGAATCCGGTAAACGATACGATCAGCATGAATACGATCAGCGCGCCGATGGCGCAGCCTATGTTCCCGAGCGCCCGGCCCCTGGGCAAAAGAGCATGCAGCCGGATCGCTTCCTTCTTCAAGGACTCTCCGATATACAGCAGCGAAACCAGCATCAGAGAACCGCTTAACCATAATGGCAAAAATCCGGGACCAGGCCCCAGGGCAGTGCTGTATTCTAGCGTCAGCGATTGCCAGAACAAAATTCCGCCGAAGCCGAGCAGAAGGAGCCCGGCCCAAACGCCGGCATTGTTCATTGGAACACATCCTTTCATATAAAATAATAGTTACGGTTTCTGCTGTTTTTTGGCCGCTTCAACGATCGGCACTAACGCTTTCGTATCATTATCAATATAGGCTTTGAAGTCGGCTGCATTTTTATAATCGATTTCGGCAAACGATTGGTTCATAAAATCGATGAATTTGGGATCTTTCACCGCTTTGGCTACCGCCGTCTCCAATTTTTTCACGATCTCATCGGGCGTTTTCTTCGGAACGGCCAACCCGCGATACGTCATGGCGATCACGTCGACTCCCTTCTCTTTCATGGTCGGAACGTCCTTTAATCCTTCGAGCCGCTGGTCGGACATGATGGCGAGCGGGCGTAAATTACCGCTGTCGATATGCGTTTTTACTTCACCCGGGCCGTATAGGCCGAAGTCCGCCCGTCCGCCCAAAATTTCCACAATGGCCGGGGCCGCTCCCTGGAACGGTACCGTTACGAAATCCGCTTTGGCTGCCTGCGCGAAAGGAATGGCATAGTAATTGGGAACCGCCGAAGCGGCAAAGTTCAGCTTACCGGGATTCGCCTTTAACGCAGCCATCAGATCTTCAAAGGTCCGGTATTTCGATTTGGCGGACACGACCAGCACAATGTGATCCGTATTGACGTTGCCGATGTAAGTAAAGTCATCCGTCTTGAAAGGAGCGAGCCCCATCATAGGAAGCGAGGCTACTTCCCGCGTGACCATAGTCAGCGTGTACCCGTCGGGCTGCGCATGGAGCCCCTCGTTCATTCCTACAGAACCGGAACCGCCGGTTTTATTGGCTACTACTACCTCTTGTCCAAGGCTCGCCTTCATCGCTTCAGCCAACGCGCGGCCGATCGTGTCCGTACCTCCGCCGGCGGCGAACGGAACGATCAGCTCAATAGGCTTGGAAGGGAAATTGGCGGCTCCGCTTTTGTTCGAGCATGCGGACAACACCGGGAAGACGAGCAGAACGGAAATCAGAAGCCAAGACATTATTTTCTTCATATGAAATAACCTCCTACGATAATTAAGAAAAGCTGCTATTCGGAGTCTCCTCGAAGATGGATTGACAGCGTTTCCAATCTTGCGGAGCCTGAAGCTGTCGAGCGACTTGTTAAGTAATCGTCAGCAATGAACCGTCTTATCGTTTTTTCATAAAAGAGCGAACCCCTCTCTTTAATTTCACATATGTGAAATTATATTTTATATATATGTATATTAAGATGATATTATTATGGCTTCATGCTATAATGATGTCAATATAATTTTTCGGGAAGGACTGTCCTTATGAGCAAAAGCGATTTCTCGCCGGTGAAGTCGGCCGACCGCGTATTCGATATTTTGGAGGAGCTTATCCATCATCCGCACGGCATTACGACCCACGAGCTGGGCAAGCGCCTCGGCATCGCGGCCAGCAGCATTCACGCGCTGATTCAAACGATGGTGCGCCGCAAATACGCCAAAATCAACGAAGAACGCAAAATTACCCTCGGAACCAAGTTTTACGAGTTTGCGGCGCGATATTCCAACGATCCTCTTCTTCTGCATGCTAAGCCGGTTATGAAATCGCTGGCCCGGCAAGTGAACGAAAATATTCATCTTGCCGTGCTCGACGGCTTGGATATCGTCTATATTGCCTGCGAGCAAACGACTCATCCCGTGCGCTACCATTTCGAAATCGGACAAACCCAGAAAGCGTATGTAACCGGCGTAGGAAAAATGCTGCTCTCCCAGTATTCCGATAAAGCGATTCGGGATATGTTCGCAAGCTATCATTTCGAGAAATTGACGGAACATACGATCGATTCCGTCGAGATGCTCGCGGAACGCCTGGAGCTCATCCGCCGGAACGGCTACAGTCTCGACGACAGCGAGTCCTATGTCGGCGCCAAGTGCTATGCGGCTCCAATTTATGATGCCAACGGCGCAATGATTGCGAGCATCAGCATCAGCATCCCCTTCCTTCGCGCCGATTCGGCCCACGACGATGCCTATGTGGCTCTCATAAAGGAAGCGGGCCGGCAAATTTCCGCGCTGTTCGGCGACCGGTAACGACAAACGCTGCCGGCGTCCTTCGCACGGCTGCCCCGCTCGCATTCACCTCTGCGCTGCACAAAAACATCCTTTATCTGCAAATAGCCTAAGCTTCCGCATTTCGAAGCTTAGGCCGTGCTGCGGATCATTCCGATACGGCGAACCAATCCGCATTCTGCTTGCCGAGCAGCTTGCGATGTCCTTGAAATTCATCGTAGACGCTCAGGCTGTATTGTTTTAAAAACTCCGTTTTGTAGATCAGATCCTCATCGCTTACCTCAATCGTAAACTGCTGTTTCTTGCCCGGCCTTAGCGCATTGTCGTTCCCCGACTCGGACGCCTTGCCGTCATCCTCCGCTTCCCAATCCTTCAGATCGTACGACCTCTCAAACGATTGATTCCCCGAATGATCCTCGAAGACAAGGACCAGTCGATGTCCCGCCATGTCCGTCTCGATGTGCCCGGTCCTCGTAATTTCGTAATCGAACTTCAAATACAGCTTGCCGGTATGGATCGAGGTGTTGATCCGGCTCAAAGAAATCATGTAAGGAAACAGCTCGATTTGTTTCAACGAAGGTTGTACATCGCTCTTCTCGGACGGCAGCTCGAAGGCAACCGGGCTCGCGTATGCGTCCGGTTTGCTCTCTCCCTCGCTATCGCTATCGGCGGCCATGGCGACAGCGTCTCCGACGATGATCTGCATATCGTCCGCGCTGCGACCTTCAGGCAGCTCGGCCCACACATGGAACAACGCTTTTCCGTCCGGTCCGATCGGTTGGCGCACTTCTGATACTTGCGCCGGAAATACCGCGCCGTCTTTGGCAAGGAAGCGCGCGGCCAGCGGAGCCATGTCGGCAGCCCGCTTCTCCAGGTTGCTTACTTCCAGCTCTGCGGATATGAGCAGGCCCGAAGGTCCGGAATAAGTATTGACGGCCGCTATCGAATATCGGGCCCTCCGCCCCTCGGCTTCACGCGTATAAGAGGAGCCTGCCGCTGCGAGCGGAACGGACTGGAGGCCGATTGGAACCGCGATCTCCAGCGTATCGGCCGATGGAGTATCGCTAGCTTTCTCCTGCAGCACTAGCTTGGCCTGTGAATAACGGTACGTATAAGGAATTTTGCCGATCGCCTGAAATTCGATGGCCGAGTTTGCGCCAATGCCGATCGCTTGACTGCCGTTAACCAGCTTGGCGTCTACTTTGACCGAATCGTCAAACAGGAAGTACGCGGTCATATCGGGAACCGGCAGCGTATCCCCTCCTTGATTCGTTAGCTTGACGGCGGCGTTTACAATATCCTGGCCGTCCCAAGGAACGCGGGAAACACCGGCCAGCTGCACGATGTAAGAGCCGGCCTCATTATGAAACGCAAATGATTCCCCAAGCTCTCCGGACGGTGGCGCGGCTGCCGGCAGCTTCAAATCGCCGATAGGCATGATGATGCCCGGTTCGGGAATGGCCAGGCCGATCAGCAGCTCTCCGTCATCCGCATTAACAGAAGCGGGAATACTGCCCGTAAGCTCCAGCTCCTTCGCCTCTTGCGGAGCGATGCTCAAGCCTTGCGCCTGTTTGGCTTGCAGCGGATACATAAGACCGTCGCGCGTCCGGAATTTGTATTCGTATGCGGGTACCTTCAGGTTCCCATTTCCGGCGTTCTCCAGACGAAGTACTATGGCGGGCGAGCTGTTCTTCGCATTCCTGGCCATATGCAGCTTCTTAACCGACAGCTTCATAGGAATTCCGTCGACTTGGACGGTTTCCTCCCCGCCCTCCGGGATAACGGTCGGATAGGACCCGGGAACCGATAGCCGGGCGAGCACACGTTCGAACCCGGGCTCACTGAAATCCCATTGGATGAATTCGAACGTGAGATCATGCAGATCAACCGCCTGCTCCGGCACGGCGTAGAAGTGGATATCCTGCTGCGATTTGGCGGCAATCCGGTTTTTGTTCCTATCCTGCGGCAGCGTATGCACCTGGATCTCGCCGCCGTCTTTGGTTCTTAAGCGCACCCAGTAATCCATGAACAGCAGGTCGGAGGTTCCTCCGTTATCGACATGAACGGTGAAGCTGATCGCAGGATTCGTTGCATCCGGCTGCATCATGACATCGATCAATTCCACAGAAGCGGAATCGTTTAACTGGACGTTTCCGATAGACGGAGCCGTTCCCGAGGAGAGCGGGGCCGCCGCTGCGGCTCCCGGATTATCCCCTTCCGCATAAGCCGGGATAGCGGCTGCGAAACTAAGGACAGCGGTCAATAGAAGGGCGCAGCTTCTTATTCGCGTGCGCGAGTTGCTTTGTCGTTTCATACATACCTCCGCGTTGGTTCTTGTTGTATTATTCGTTTAAGTAGGTCGTCACCCGGTTCTGGATTAACTTGGCCGTCTCCTCCGCCGATTTTTGCCCGGCAAAGTAAGACTTGGACTCTTCCCCGACAATCGAATTGACCTTCGCGTCCGATTGGGTGAAGCTGTTGGCTTCAGCGATCATTTCGCGGACCGACTGCAATTCTTCATCCGTCAAAGGTTTGGGAACCGCTCCATTGAGCAGCTTGATCGCGCCCTGCTTCAGCTTCTCCTGCAGCTCGCCCAGCTGCTTCTCGGCTACGGCGCGATGAAGCGGAAAACCGTTCAAATCCGGCGATGACTGCATGTCTTCGGATAGCAGAAACTTCAGGAAATCCCAGGCTTCCGGCTTGACGCCCGATTTGGCGTTAATCCCAAACATCATTCTGGATAGGAAAGTAATGCCTTGATCCGTTCCCGGCTTCCGGTATACTTTACCGTCGTCATACACGGACTTGGGATACAGCACGAAATTTTCCAGCGAATTGACCGACCACGGACTGAAGAACTGGTTTCCCCAGCTCGTCGCTTCATCCGACAACAGCCCGTCGTCATACATCTGCTTGATCTGCTTCATCAGATCCATGAACTCTTTCGAATCAAAGCGGGCTTCCCCTTTGGCCGGATCGACATACTTGCCGTAATGATCTCCAAGCACATTGACGAGCAGCGATTCAGGCGGGTTATTCGTCATAACATATTTATCCGGGGTTCCGTCCCCATCGGAATCTCGGGTCAATTGCTTGGCTATCTCCGCAAACTTGTCCCAGGTCCACTGCCGGTCATCGATCGGGACCCCTGCGGCTCGAATCGCAGCGGCGTCGCCAAGCAGCGTATTTAAGGAAAAGCTGAGCGGCATGGCGTACAAGCCGCCGTCCTGCTTCGTTGAATTCAGAATGTTGCCGTAATATTGATTGATGTCGAACGCCTTGTCGTTTGCCATCATCTCGTTCAAATCGGCGAGCAGCTTCTTCCCCGCATATTTGGATACGGGCAAATTTTGCAGCGAAATCAGATCGGCTCCTTTGCCGGACAGCACTTCCGTGTTAACCGAGTTGACATACTTCTCGAACGAAGCCGAGTCCATTCCAAGCTTCATCGATGTATTCCCGCCATCGGGCGCAGCTTGATATTCCTTGATTTGAATGTCGATGTCCGGATGAGACCGCTCATATTGTTGCTCCGCGAGCTTCAGAAATTTGTCGGCTTGCAGCACGGAGACGGTCACGATCTTTTTGCCGTCCGCCGCGACAGCCGCCCCCCCTTTGTTTGACTCGCTTCCTCCGGTGCATGCCGTAACGGTTACGGCCAACATGCCGCTGATGACGGCAAGACTGATTCGTTTCATTGATCATTGCTCCCTTCGTATCGATCCTTGACGGTTTTATTGCAGCCGAACGCGATTGCCCTCCTGCAGCGGCTCGCTGCTTTCAATAACGATTTTATCCTCCGGCGAAAGACCTTTGGCGACGGCCGTTTCCTTGTCGTTCGCATCGCCTTTGGTCAGATAGGACTTTTCCACGGTAAATTCGTTTCCAAGAGGCCCCTTGTTCTCGCGAATGGTATATACATAGCTGCCGTCTCCATCCTCTTTGATCGCGCCATTCGGGATCAGCAGGCTCTCTTTGGCAGCCAGCTTAACGATGACGCAGCTTGCGCTTTCTCCTCCCTGAATGCCTTCGCCTTGTACTGAAATGACGATCCGCTTCTGCGGGCCTGCGGCTTGAGTATCCGCTTCTTTCTTGTCCCGCGCAGATAATGCGGCGCCCTTTGACGTTCCGCTTGATTCAACCTTTTCGATCTCCGTAATTAGCCCTTCCACCTGCCGGTTCGCGCTTCCCTCCGAATCGATCCGGACCGGCACTTTATCTCCCGTCTTCAAGAGATTGGCCGAACTTGCCGGAAGCTCGATCTCCAGTTTGTATCCCTTATCCGTCCGGGAAATCCGGATGAGCGGCTGCCCCGGCGACGGAGGAAGCGTCTCGTCTTCGAGCAGTTTGGTCACCGTCCCGTCGAACGGCGCTTTCAGTTCTCTCTGCTCGTTCGACTTCTCCTGCATACTTGCGATTTTTCTTTCCTGGATGCCGATATCGATAGTCTGACTCTCCAAGCTGCGGTTTGCCGCCCGTGCAGCGAGTTCATCTCCGTTCTGCCGTGCGGCAATATAATCGTCCTGCGTTTTTTCAAGCGCCAATTGCTGCTGCCTAAGCCTCGCCTGTTCGTCCTGAAGCTGCCGCTCCGCTTCTTTATTATCGAAGGCGATAAGCACTTGGCCTTTTTGGACGAAGTCCCCCTCCTTGACAAGCGTCTTGCTCACCTTCAGACCGGCCGCGTTCGTCAGCTCTGCCGCTTCTTGCGGTTCGATCGTTCCGCTGCCTTCCATCGTGTGTTGAAGCTTCGCCTTTCGGGGCTGTTCTGTATTTACTTTCGGCAATTTCATCGCGAGCAGGGTATTGCTGAATAAAGTAAGCAGCAGCAGCAAGGTTAGAAAACAACCGAATATGGCGGCTATCGTCTTCTTTCGTTTAGCGGCCGTCTGTTCATTCATTGCTATCTGCACGTTTCGTTCCTCCTAACGGTTCTTTCGGCGCAAGCTACCCTTTGACCCCGGACAATTGAACCCCTTCTATGAAATGGGGCTCTGCATATAAAAACAGCAGCACCATCGGCGTCATATAAAGGACGGAAGCCGCAAACGCCACGCCCAGCGCTTCCCCGTTAATCCGGGATAAATAAACGGATAACGGCTGTTTAAACGCGTCCTGTAAAAAAATGAGCGGCTGTTCGACCATATTCCAATTGTCCGCGAACAATAAAACGACCAGCGCCGCAAGCGCGGGCTTGACGAGCGGCATCACGATGGTAAAAAATATTCGCAGTTGACCCGCTCCGTCGATCTTCGCCGCTTCCATATACGTATAAGGAATATGCAGCATAAATTGTCTGAGCAAAAACACGCCGAACGCCGCAAAAATTCCCGGCAGTATAATCGCGGCCTGGCTGTTCATAAGCCCCAAGCGATCGGCAATAATATAATTGGGCACGAGCGTAACCTGAAACGGCATCAGCATCGTCATAAGATAGACAAGAAACAGCTTGTCCCGCCCCCGGAATTTCAGCTTCGCAAAAGCATACGCGGCCAGCGAAGCGACTGCGACCTGCCCGGCAATGATCGGAACGACCAGCAGCACGGAGTTCCAGAACATGAGCAGAAACTGCGGCGTGTCAACCAGCACCTTGGCATATTGCTCCCAGGACACCCAATCGGGAAGCAATTTCAAGTTGACGAACAGGCCGGAATCGGAACCGATCTGACCGATCGCGCCGTAGTTCGTGGAAATTTCCTGCTCGGTCATCAGCGAATTCGTCACCGTCAGTATAATCGGAGCGAGCAGCAGCAGAGCTATACCGGCAAGGAAGAACGTCGCAAGCGCCTTCCTGGCCGTGTCGGTTTGGATCATGACGACACCTTCCTTATCCTTATTCCATAAAGCTGCGAAACCGCTTCTCTACGGCAAACAGCGCAATGACCAGCGCCAGTATGCAGACGGCCATCAGCGTTGCGGCGGCGGTCAGCTTCTGAATATCGAGCGACATAAACATATTGTTCATATAATGCTGCAGCATATAAATGCTGTCGTGCGGATAGTCGCCGGCGATCAAGTACGTTTCCCGGAACACTTTGAACGAATTGACGATCGACATCAGCACGACGAAGAAGGTCGTCGGGAGTAAGTAGACGAGCGTGATGCCGGTAAATTTGCGCACCGCTCCGGCCCCTTCGACATCGGCGGTTTCGTAGTAATCGCGCGGAATGTTTTGCAGTCCGGCCAAAAACAAGACGATGTTGTAGCCGATGTTTTTCCAAACATAGACGAAAATGACGACGACTCTGGCCCAATCGGTCTTCATCCAATCGACCCGGCTCCAGCCGAAAGCGTGCAGCATCGCGTTGAGGGTTCCGTTCCAGTCGAACAAGATTTGCCAGATCAAAATGATCGAGGCGACCGGAACGACCAGCGGCATGACGAAGGCCGTACGGAGCCAATTGCGCAAATAAGCGCTCCGGTTCAGCAGCATGGCGATGAAGAGCGAAGCCGCGATCATAAGCGGAACGCTGATGACGGTAAACCGGAACGTATTGCCCGCAGCTTTGCGAAACGATGAACTGGCCAGCAGCTCCTGATAATTGGCGAATCCGGCAAAGCTGCCGTCTACGGAAGAGCTCTGAAACGAATAAGCTGCTCCCATACCGAACGGGATCAAATAAAACAGTGAAAATCCGATCAGGCTCGGCAGCAGGAACAGCCATGCGGAAGCCGAGTCCCTGCGCATCCATCGCCGAAATCTCATGGCTCTCACCCCCGTTCTTGTAATCTAAGCGCCGCAGTTTCCCGCCGCTCTTTCATCATAAAGGCCGTATGTGGAGTTTCTGTGGAGCTGGCTTGTGGATTTTGCGGAGAGCGGCCGTTTCCGTCAAACGCAAAAAAAGAGAAGACCCTCTCACAGGTCTTCTCTCGGAAACCGGATCGTAAATAAAATGCCGCCGTCCGCATTCGTTACGGCATAGGACGCCCGGTGCGCCTCCAGTATTTGCTTCACAATATACAGGCCGAGCCCGCTTCCTCCGGTGCCGCGGTTTCTCGATCTCTCGATCCGGTGAAACGGCTGGAAAATTTCCTCCAGCTGATCCTCCGCAATAGCGGTCCCTGCATTCCATACCTGCAGCATGACGTGCCGCGGGTCGCTCTCCGTCCGAATCTTCACTTGTTCGCCGGCGGGAGAATATTGAATCGCGTTCCGAATTACATTCGTGACCGCCTTCTGCAGCAAATTGCGGTCCGCCCGAATCTTCGGCGAACCGGCCGTCTCCGAGACGATTGTAATCCGCTTGTCGGCGGCCATATAGTCGAGCCGGCGCAAGCTGTCCCGGACGACATCGGACAGATCGACCGTCTCCCATTCGGGCCGAAAGTCGGAACTTTCCATTCTCGAGCTGTCCAGCAGCTCCTGCACCAGCTTCTGCATATCCATCATCACTTCATGCGAGCGGTGCAAATACTTATCCCTGTCCTGAAAAGCCCCGATACGGTGAATCATGCCTTCCAGCTGCCCCGTCACCGTCGTAATCGGCGTCTTCAGTTCATGGGAAATCGTCGCGATCCATTCTTTTCTCTTCTCTTCGAGCTGCCGCACCTTATGAATTTCGGTATTCAGCTGGGCATTGGCCTGCCGCAGCCCCTCCATCGCATCCTGCAAATTCTGGGACAGCCGGTTCAAGCTCCGGGACAGCTCGCCGATCTCATCCTCGGAATGAATCTGCAGAGCGCCCGTAAAATCCAGATTCGCCATGCTCTTCGCCGCCCTGTTCATATTCAGCAGCGGCCTTGTGAGCCATCTCGAATAAACGGCCGCTCCCGCAATCGAGACAAGCAGCACCAGCAGCAAGACATCAGGCGCGAAAAGAAGGATCGCCCGGGAAGCTTCGTCAATAGGCTGCAGCGTGGCGTTTACCATCAACGTGTACCTGGCGTCTTGGAAGGAGATTGGTTTACTTACGGCGTACATATTCTCTATAGGGGTATCCAATTGAATTTTTCTTAAAGGCATATTTTGCATGCCTTGTGCATCTTCCGATGCCGCCTCATCATGCCGGACGAATACGGACGGCACATAAACGAGGCGTCCGTTCTCATCCTGGACTCCCATCCAGACGTTATGCTCCTGCGTAAACAAGTCCAGCTGCCGCTGCGCTTCGTGAAAAGTCTCATGCTCCGATAGCCGGATCAGCTCGTCCAGCGCTTCATTCAACGTTTTGATTTTGTATTGATGATAATACCCGGGCAGCAGGAAATAAAATAAAATGAAGATGACGACGGTGCTGCCGATCAGCAAGCCGCTGGTGAACAAAGACGTTTTGAACGTGATCCCTTTGCTTTTCCGTCTAAGTCTGTTCATCGAACTTGTACCCTATCCCTTTAACGGTTTGAATATAAGGAACGCCGAGCTTCTTTCGCAAATTTTTGACATGGGTATCGACGATCCGCGCATCCCCGTAATAGTCATACCCCCACGCATGATCCAGCAAAGCTTCTCGGGAGACGGCGCGCCCCCGGTTGTCCAGCAAATAAACGAGAATCGCGAATTCCTTGACCGTCAGCTCGATTTTATTGCCGCCGACCGTGGCGATAAAGCCTTCCCTGTCTACAGCGACTTCTTTAAACACGATCACGCCCGAGGCCGAATCCGCCTTCGCTCTTCGGAGCACCGCCTCGACCCGTTTGATCAAAATGTTGAAGGAAAACGGCTTTGTGATGTAATCGTCGATTCCGAGCTCGAAGCCTTTGATCTGGGCGGCCTCGTCGTCGAGCGCCGTCAGCATGACAATCGGCAGGGACGAGGATTGGCCGCGGATCATTTTGCAGACGTTGTACCCGTCCAAATTCGGCATCATCACATCGAGCAGCACGAGATCGTAGCTGTTGTCCTTAAGCATCCTGATCCCGTTAACGCCGTCGTCCGCCGCATCCACCTCATAGTTTTGCGCGCTTAAAAATTCGCGGAGCAGCTCCTGAATATCCGCATCGTCTTCAATTACCAAAATTTTGACCATACCAAACAGCCACCTTATAAAAATCCATGATTAGTTATTCATGAACCATTATACATACTAACTAAAAACATGGCGAATTACTGCGGACATGTCAACGATTTTGTTCATCCGGCCGCTGCGGAGCGTTTTTCATTTTCCCGGGCGTTTTTAAATAAATGCTGTTCAAAATTTTCACATCGGCGGTAATTTCGTGCTTCAACTGCGGGAACCACACCAGCTTCCAGTCCTTCAGCTGCTCCTCCGTCATGCGGCTCCGGAAATATTTGCCGACGCCGAGCGAATCCGCCTTCTCTTCCTGCAATTTGCCAATTAATTTTCTCCCGCGCATTTCTACCAGATCTTTAAGCTTTTGGGAAATATCCGCCTCGGCTTCATGCTGCTTATTCTCGGAGATGACTACGTTCAGACGAATATGGCTGTTCATTTGCGGGCCTGAAGCGGCCCATGCGATTTGGTTGCGGATCGTCGCTTTTTTGATAAGGACGCTGGCTTGATCCGAAACCTCGATCGTGCCTCCCGTATATTTTTCTTGGAATATATTGTAGATCATCGTTTCATCGGAAGAAATTTCGCCGACAATCTTATCCTTGCGCAAAATGGCGGAGCCTTCGAACTTGTAGAGGGTGTCCGTTCCTTTGCTCAATATGGGAATCGCCATATCCTGCGTGTACGATTTCATGTCGCGGTAGGCTTCCCACAAGCGAAAAATCGTATTATTCGGCGTCCATCCGGCCTGCTCGCTGAAAAAATCATAGGACGAAAGCTCCGGATTCGCCTGCACATGATGATACATCAGCTGCTCGAAGTTGCCTCGGACGATGCCGAGCAGCCCTTTGATCGAAATATCGTTAGCCTGCACGGCGTAATCGATAATATCGTTGATATTGCTCTTGGCCGTTTTTTCACAAATCAAAAACAGCCGGATATGCAGCAGATCGATGCTTTTCTCCGCTTTGGAACGAATATGGTCTATCGCTTTATTGATCGTGGCCGAGCTGCTCTCCAAATATTGCGACCCTTTCTTCTCGGGGCTCGGGATTTGCAGAATGATCCGGTACGTTTGATCCGGGTTTTTGCATATCCCCATCACGACGGGCATCAGTCTTTTATTGATATCCTTCGTGTCCCAACAGCCGGTAAGCACTCCCGCCATACCGAACCATAGCAGCGCCGCGCAAAGCAATGAACGGGGGATCAAGCCGGATTCCTCCTATCGTGCAAACTCATGAGCCATACGGTAACCGGGACAACGCAGATGCTGTAGACGCAAAAGACCGAGTTCATCGTCACCAGCTGCTCCAGCGAGTCCATATTCGGAATGAAAGCGCTGAATCCGTAAGAAAGCAGTCCCAAGGCAATGACGATCCAGCCTCTGCCTACCGGCAGCAGCAGCCTTTGAATCAGCGTCGTGATCACCCACAACGAGACTGCGGATTCTACCATCGACACGCCGATCATCGAGATGACAAAAAAAGTCGGCAGCCAATCGAAGACGACCCACTCGTTATCGACCGTGTCCAGCGTCAGCACATTGGGATAGCGGAAAGACAGAATCGCTTCCGGCCCGAAAATAAGCATCGGCAAATAAACCGAAGCCAATCCGAAAATAAACAATACCGCTAACAAGTAAGAAAGCTGAAGCGGAGCCGGCTTGCTCTTCTTCGGCATCAAGCCGAGAAACAGGAACCCCGCATGAGGAAATAAGCTCGCATAGAATGCGGGTCTCTTCAAGTAACTCAGCTGCGCGTCGAACAGCGGGAAGATGTTATGGATATCCATATTCTTTACGCCGCTAACGAGTGAGAACAAGATCAGCGGCGCCACGCAGATGAACAAAGCGACGCCCCCTCTTGCTATAGCTTCAATGCCCTTCCAGGCGATGTAGCAGGGGATCGAATACAGCAGCAAAATAAACAGCGTCGGCGTCTTGGGCAGCAGCAGCACGTTAACCGACTCATACTCATAGCGGTGGATTAGGTTGAGGTCCAGAAACAGGAAGATGGCGAGCGGGACGAGCAGCACGGCCGACAGCCATTTGCCCGACTTCTGTCGGTACACGCCGATCACATCTTTGTCCGGAAATCGGGACAGCCCCTTCAAATACATCCACATGAACGCCAGCTCCGCAAGAAATCCCGTGAGGATCGGCTCCCAATGCCCTTTGGACGCCGTCTCGATGATTTTTACCGGATAGACGTAGTAGAACAAGGAAATGTGGACGATAAAAAACAGCGTCAGCAGCAGCCGTTTGCTCATTCGGATTTACCTCTTTTTACCGACAGACTTAAATAGGGTACTTCAAATGTCGTCATCGTTCCCATGTAAAAACAGAGCAGCACAATGGACGTCATCAGCCCCAATATCCCGTATAAAGCGCTGAACACGATGACGACGTATTTGTAAATGCGAATGGACACGGTGTTCATATAGGTGCCGAGAGTAAAATGGGCGATGGTCGAAGCGGCTACGACAATAATCAGAAAGTAGCTGACGAGCCGCGCCTGCACGACCGCTTGTCCGAGAATAATGCCGCCGATCATGGTGATGGTCGGACCGATGCTTTTCGGCAGCCGTATGCTTGCTTCAATGACCATTTCGATAACCAGCAGCATCAGGATCAATTCGATCAGCACGGGGTAAGGAACCCCTTCTCTGGAATTGGTGATCGATACGGCCAGCTGAATGCGCAGCAGCTCGGGGTTGACGGAGTTGAGCACGACGTACAGACCGGGCATAGAGACGGCAACGATCAGGCTGACGATGCGAATCATCCGGTACAAATACGTGAATAACCGCGGCTGGTTCTTATCGGTCTTCACGTTCCAGAAATCCGACACGATGGAAGGAAACGAGAGCGAGAACGGAAATTGATCCATCATAATGACGATGCGGCCTTCCATTAAATGATGCATGGCCGTCGAAGGCAGCTCTGAGGACACATAGGTCGGAAACGGGCAAAACCGCGGCTGCTTCAACACGCCGAGCAATCCTTGAATATCGTATACATCTGCGGATTGGCCCTCATCCAAGCATTGGCGGGCAAGCTCAACCGCCTTCGGGTCGGCCTGCCCCTCGACATAGATTAGCGCCGCATCGCGGCGAACGTCTGAACCGAGGCGGTACGTGCGGATCACCAGATCCTCGGTGTTCACCTTTTTGCGGATCAGGCTCAGGTTGGTCGTCAAATCTTCGTTGAAGGAATCAAGGGAGCTCTGTATCGGGTTCTCGGTCTGAGCTTCCGTAATGCTGCGGCTGTTCTCGATGGGAACCGGACTTACGATCAGGCAGCCGGTACCGTCTTCCGGAAGCAATACCAGCAGGCCGTCGCGGATCGATTGAACCGCTTCCTCTGGCGAACCGCAGACTCGGGTCAGATAGGACGAAGCAAGGTCTTGCATCGGGTCCGCGCCGCCATCCGGCTGCCGGGGCATCTGAGCATGGATGAGGTTCATCGTGTCGTCGTAATCGACCAGCGTCTCTAAATAACAAACCTCTGCTTTCGCTCCGCAGATGAACGCTTCCGTATAGACAAAATCGGAGGTGTTACCGAACGCGCTGCGAATCGATTGCTTCAGCCGCAAGCTGCTTGTGTTGTTCATAGTTGATCTCGCCTTTTGGTATGTTCTTAATTCGTCTGTATACATTATCCTCCATTTCGGTTGTAAATAACCGGAAAGCAGCTAATAATCCGCCCCTTCCCTTCGACTACGGCTCTAGCTCGCGGCGGCGCTTCCATCCTGCTAACGGCCTACCGTTTGAAAATAACGGTAAATTTTGTCCAGCTTCTCCTTCTGCCTCCCGCTCTTGCTCTCCATACCTCCGAATTCAAAAAAAGTGACGTTCCGTATGCCCACATAATGAAATAGAGCCTTTTTCATCAGCGCTTTATGAGCGTTGTTCAGCCAGAACAGCGGATAATGCGCCGGGCCTTTCATTAAGGAGATGCAGACGACGGATTTCCCCTTCAGCAATCCCTCGGGCAGCAGCCCTCCCTTCTCGCGGTAGGCAAAGCCGGATGCAAACATTTTGTCGATGTATCCCATTAGCATCGCCGGCGGGCGCCCCCACCAGATCGGGTAGACGAATACGATTTTATCGGCCCATACGATTTGTTCCCGGTACTTGGCAAGATCGGGATCGGCGTGCATATCCCTCCTTCGCTTTTGCTCATGAAACACTAGGACCGGATCGAATTTCTCTTCGACAAATCGAGCGTCCGAACCTCATCAATACGGGGATTGTCAGCGCTGCCTTCAAGAACCTTTTGGAAAAAAGCATAGCTTAAGCTTTGATGATTCGGATGCGTATAAATGACCAGTGTGTTCATAAAACCACCTCTTTAGTTATCTTTTGATAACTAAATCGTAGCACGCCCAATACAAGCCGCGAGCTGCGGAAATTATGCGAAAAGCGCCTATGCGAGAAAATCGCCGACGGCGAGGACCGGCGCAAGCAGCTCGTTCGTCTTGCCGAACCGGGCGAGGCTATGATGAGCGAAGCGTTCCGGCGTATTGAAGCCCGCTTTCTGCAGCGGCTGGAGCATGCTTCTGAAGAAGATTGGCAGGAAATCGACCGTGCGCTGGACGTGCTGTCTTCCAAAGTGTTCCGTACGGATATTCCCTTCGGTTGAGCCGCCTGTTCGTAAGGGTCCAAGGACCAGGCGAGCCGCGACTGCGCTTCATTCAAGGCAGCGCAAAAAACCGGCCGGGCGGCGAAGCTATCGCCATCCAGCCGTTTTTCGTTTGTCATGCCTTCATATCGACTTAATTGTGTACCGTTCTGCCGCTCACACGGGTGTCGGAACGTTCCTCCGTTTTTTCCCCGTACCGTTCTCGCTCGATCTGCGCCAGCGTCTTGCCCTGCGTATTCGGAGCGAAGACGATGCCGATCACGGCCGATACGACAAGGAACGCGATCATGATCATGCCTGCCGCAGCAAATCCGAGTTTCGTAATCAGCGTCGGCATAATCAGGCTCCAAACCGCGACCGCGAGCCGGGCAAAGAAAAACATAATGCCCTGCGCTCTTGCCCGGTAACGCGTCGGAAACAGCTCGCCGGCCCACAATCCGTAGAACGCTTGAGCGCCGAAGCCTGCCGCTACGCCCCACAAGAGGACGAAGACCAGCAACACAGGTATGCTCATGTTCATGAAAGTAAGCAGCAGCCAGGCGGCTATGCCCATTACGGCGGAAACCGCAAACAGCATACGGCGGTTTTTCTTATCGCCGAGCCTCATGAAGATGAAATAGCTGGCCAGCACGGTAAAGATCCACAGCACCGATTGCAGCAGGTTCGCATGATTCGCGGAGATGCCGCCGACCGTTTCGTAAATGTACGGCATGAAGAAGCCCATCGCGCCTGCGGTCAAGTTCCAGAACATATAAATGCCGAGCAGCACGAGCAGCGACTTGCGGTTCGCTTTATGCTTGAAAAATTCGGACAGCGACTGACGGGTTGCCCTGTTCTGCGTCGAACGCTCCTGCTCGCTTGCCTTCTCTTCCTTCCAAACTTTCGATTCCGACAAGCCCTGCCGGATGTACCAGGTAATAAACGCAATCACGAACAGATGAGCAAAAATAATCCGGCTGCCGAGAAGCCCCAGCGGCGCAAGTGCGACGGAGAGCAGCAGCGCGATGACAGGACCCATGGACCAGGCTAGCTGAGCCATTCCCGTATGCTTGGCGCGCTGCTCCGCCGGCGCTTCTTCGGCGATGTAGGTCCAGGAAGCGGGAACGCCCGCGCCTACGGCCAGTCCGACAACAATATAGCCGATGAGCAGCATCGGGAAATTCACCGAACACATGATGAGCAGCATCCCGATCATATAGATGATCAAATCGTACGTATAGATGAATTTGCGGCCGTATTTGTCGCACAAGTGGCCGCCGATCAGCGCGCCGATGGCCGCGCCGAGCGCGTTTGCGCTTACAGCGCCGAGCAGCCCGACGGAAAAATCGTTCAAGTGCAAATATTCCGTCCATAAGGACAGCCCGCCTGCGCCGGCGACAATGGAACCGGCTTCAATGTAGTTCGACATGGCCACCGACGCCGTGGCCTTCATTCCGGTCGTTTTTTTGCTTCCTACTCGGAAACTCATAGTGATCCTCCTTTGCGATGATGACTTTTTCCTTAAGCTTTCGTTGATATCTCTACTATAGGAAAAAGCGCCGCCGCGGCATAGATCACAAAGTTCAGGATAGGTACACGTTATTCAGAACATCACTTTCTTTCGGCAAGAAGCGCCTCTCTGTATTTGGAGGGAGACTGCCCGCTCCACTGCTTGAACAGCCTGCTGAAATATTTGGGATTCTGGTACCCTACGCTCACGCTAATGTCCTGCAGCTTCGCCCCCGGATCGCGCAGAAGCGCGGCGGCCTGTTCCATCCGCCTGCGCGTCACGTAATCGAGAATCGTCTCTCCGGTTTGCAGCTTGAAATATTGGCAAAAATAATTCGGATTCATAAACACATGATCGGCAATCCGCCTGATGGTAATATCCCCTCCGAGATGCTCTTCGATCCATGCTTTGGCCTGCTCAACCGGATGCGAGCTGTCGCGCTCGCGCACCGATTCGATCTGTCCGGCCGACGCCACGACGAGCCGCTCCAGCTCCCGTCTCATGTCCTGCATCGTAACGACGCGCTTCACGGCATTCAGAGCTTCTTCGACCGGGAAGCAGGGCATACCGCAGCTCTCCAGGCCGACGGAGTGAATCAGAACGACGGCGCTCTGCACAGCGCGCTGAATCGCGTCCGGAAGCTGCATCCGCTCTATCGCGCCGAAGAGCGCCTTGCACAGCTCCTGCGCCTCTTCCTTCCTGCCTTGGCCGATCGCTTGCTTTAACTTGTGCTCGAGCCCGGCGATTTCATTATCGCGCTTATTCTCATGCGCTCCCCGCTCGCCCGCCGTCTGCGGCGTAAAGCGCTGATTCCCTCCGTGAAGCAGCCGGTAATGAATGAGCGATTGCGCCTCCTGCTTCGCTCCGGGGAGCAAATACAAATCTTCCAGCCAATCGCCGTGGGCGATCGAAACCGTGAAAGGCGTATACGTTTGGATCGCTTTGCGGATCGACTCCGAGACGGCTTCCGCCGCCGAATCGAGCGCGTCGGGACCGGCCGCCGCCGGACGGTACAGCAGCGACCAGAACTCGGCGCCGCTGCCGCGCCACGACCAGCCTTCGCAGACTTCGGAATCGCACCAATCCTTCCCCGATACGATCTCGTCGATCATATTCCCCAGCGCATAATAATAAGCCTGCCAGTCCTTTTCCGTATACGATCTCGTCTTCACCGGCATCGCGTCCAGGCTGATATAGAGCAGCAAATACAAACCGCGAGGAAACTCGTCGACCCAGAAGCCGAGATGAGATAAATCGCTGCCGATTTGCGCCGAAGTAATGTAGCTTAGCACCTGCTTTTGCCGGGTCTGCTTCAGCTTGCCCGCCTGTCTGGACAACTCCTTCCACTGCAGACGGCTCATCCTCTCCCGTTCCACCTTCTCCTTCACCTCGTCCAAGCGGGCGCGGAACAGCTCGCGGTCGATCGGCTTCAGCAGATAGTCTACGGCGCCTTCCCTAAGCGCGGTCTGCACGTATTCAAAGTCGTCGTAGCCGGTCAGAAGCAGCGCGCTGATCGCATAGCGGCTCCTCGCCTCCTTGATCAGGGTGAGCCCGTCCATCTCCGGCATTTTAATATCCGTGATGAGCAGGTCCACCTCGCCCGGATGGCCGGACATATATTCCAAAGCCTCGATGCCGTCGGCCAGCGCGGCCGCGATCTCCCATTCCGGACCGCAGGAGCGAACCAGCCGTTCGACTCCCCGGCGGATTCGCGGCTCATCGTCGACGATCAATACTCTAATGATGCTCATCGTTATCCTTCTCCCCACTGCTGCGATGTTCAAGTTGTTGCGGTTCGTTCAGCACCGGAATCCGAAACATGACGAACGTGCCTTCTCCCGGCGCGCTGCGTATGTGCAGCCCGTACTGCGGGCCCAGCAATAGCCGGATACGGGCCTGCACGTTCGTCAGCCCGAATCCGGAATCCGCCTTTTTGAGCGCATCGCCGCCGAGCTGCCGTTCCAGCTCCGCAAGCTGGTCCGCGGCAATGCCCGGCCCGTTGTCGGATACCTCGAAGGCCAGCTCCTCTCCGCTATCGGCGGCGGCAATCATCCGAATCCGAATATGCACCTCGAGCCGTCCGCGCGCTTCAAGTCCGTGCTTGATCGCATTTTCGACAATCGGCTGCAAAATGAATTTGGGCGTATACAGCCGGTTTTTTTGCTGTTCTTCCAAGCCGTCCTCCAGCGTGTAATGAAGCCGATCTTCGAAGCGGAATTGCTGAATGGTCAAGTAGTCGCGAACGTGACGAAGCTCTTCGGCCACCGTAACGAACTTCGACTGGTTTCCGACCGAGAACCGCAGCATCCGGCCGAGCATCGTAACCATATCTACCGCCGAATCGTGCAGCCCTTCCTCGACCGCCATGCCGATGGACTCCAGCGTATTGTATATAAAATGCGGATTAATCTGCGACTGCAGCGCGTACAGCTCGGCTTCCTTCTGGTTCGTTTCGATTTTGACGTTGCGGTCGATCAGCTCGTCGATCGTGCCGACCATGGAATTGAAGCTGCGCGCCAGCATCCCGACCTCGGCGCCGCCCAGCGCCTGCTCGTCCGCCTGGCGGAACCGTCCCAGCTCGGCTTCGCGCATGAAGCCGCTGAGCCGCTTTAACGGGCGGGTCACATTCATGGCGAACACAATCGAGAGTACGCTCGTCACGGCTGCAAAGCCGATGAATAAGGAAATCGTCACGTTCCTGATCAGGTCCGTTCTCTCCGTCAGCTCACGCAGCGGTACGTCGTAGCTGAGCAGCCAGGCATAGGAAGCCGACGTGCTAACGCTAATGAGCGAATCGCCTCCCCCGCGCGGCGGATGAAGCTGCCGTTATGCACCGGGTACTGTACGACCTCAGCGTCCGTCGATCCGATCTTCGTGCGGTCGGCATCGTATATAATTTGCCCCGCGGACGTCTGCAGCCGGATGAATTCGCCGCCGCCCGTCCCGAAATGCTGCAAAATCCGGTCCATGAACGACAGCCGGACGGCGACGAACATCGTGCCGAGAATTTTTTGATTGTCCGTGTCGTATAGCTGCTTCAAGATAAGCAAATACGGCTCCTTGTCTTCGAAGGAAAGCCCGACTTCCCACGGAAGGACAATTTTGGCCTGTCCTCGAAGCTCCAGATCCTGCCCGTAAGGAATTTGCGAATGCTCCCAATCGAATCCGGTATATGACAGTCTGGCGCTTTCGAACAATCGGTTTTTGGACAAGATGAAAACGCCCAGCACGTCGGAGTTGCCCCCTTCCAAATACGTGCGGGCCAAATAGCTGTTGACCGTAAAACGGTCCCTGTTCAAATCAGCTTGACTCTGATACGACTCGCGCCGCAAAATGGACATCACCGTGTCGGAGCTGGCGAGCTGTTCCGGCAAATGCGATAATTCATTGACATAATTGTCGAGATTGGCGGTCGCGTGCTGAAGCAGCTTCGGCAAATATTCGCCGTTCTGCTCCTCGATGGAACGGGTGTACTGCTGATAGGAGAGGAAGCCGAGTAGAGACATCGGAACGACCGTAAGGCAGAGGTAGGCGATAATCAGCTTCGTGCTCAGCCGGAAATCCCGGAATCTCCGGCTCTTCTGCGGCGGCTTCCGATCTTCCGGACGACCCTGCCGCTCGCGCTCAGAAATCATATTGACCTGCGTTCTGCTTCGTAAAATCGAGCGGTTCTCCCATAATCACCTTATCTCCGTTCACCCTGATATGGCCGACATTGTTCACCGCTTCACCGTTGTAAGGCAGCTCTCCGTCCAAATACTGCTTCGCCAAAGCGACGGTCAAGTAGCCTAGCCGTTTGGGACTCCACAGCGTCGCCATTTGCGCGGAGCCGTCTTTCAGATACGAGCCGATAAGCACCGGCGTCGACAACCCGACGACCTTGACGACGCCCGCTTGGCCGGCTTCTTTTATCGCTTGGGCCGCCGCCGGCGTCGCTATTGCGGAGTTGCCGATAATGCCAGCCAGGCGGGGATGGTCCTTCAGCAGCCGGCTGGCCGCTTCATACGCCTTCTGGGGCAGATCGTCGGTCGGCGCGACTTCAACCAGCTTCATATTCGGATAAAACTGCTCCTGCTGCGTGCGAATCCATTGAATAAATTCGTTCAAACTTGCGGCGGAGAGCGACCCGGTCAACACCGCAAATTCGCCGTGATCCGGTATATGGGCGGCCATCGTGTCCATCAGATGCCTGCCCAGCGTCTCGGGATCGACCATGTTGACAAAGAACGCTCGCGATTCCGGGAACGTGTCCGAATCCCATGTGATAACTTTCACACCCTTCTCCTTCGCCTGTCTCAATACGGGAGCGAGCCGTTCCGGGTCGTTCGCCGATACGGCCAGCAGATCGACGCCGCTTGCGAGCAGACTTTCGATGGCTTTCGCCTGCTGGTCGGAGTCGGCCGTCTGCGGCCCGCGAAACAGAACTTTGACGCCCAAATCGGCCGCCGCCTCCTGCGCTCCGTCGTTGGCTACGTTGAAGTAAGGATTTTCCATCGCTTTGGGCACCATGCCGATCGTATAGCTCTTCTTCTCGCCATCAGGCGGCTGCGGCGTTTCCTCCGCAGACCCGGTTCCGGCCGTAGGAGGTGGCGCATCCATGGTGTAGATCACCTCGTATTGCGGCTTCCCTCCGCTTGCCGAGCAGGCGGTCAGCACAGCGACGGCCAACAGCAAACAGATGCTCATCCTGCGAACCATATGTTCTCCTCGTTCATTGTGAAATGATCTTTACTGACTAAGATGCCCATTCCGCCATTTTACCAGTCATTCCCTTTAATAAAAACGATCTTCACCCCGACGATTTGCCCTTGTTCGTTCGACGCGGTGTATGCCCCGTAGGCTCCGTCCCCGATCCCGGTGCTAGAGACGACGCCTCCGTCCACCACCCCGGCTTCATGGCCGCTCTCGGTAATGTCGCAGCAGGCGAGATACCAGTCGCTGTCCATCTCCTGCTGCTGCCCCGGCTTCGCCCCGGCATCGGGAATGCGGTATTTGGCGCTGTCGAAAATACCGGCTTGGCCGCTGTCAACGCCGACGATAAACTGCGTTTTCACCCAAAACAGCTCTTCTTTGTTGTCTTCGCAAGAGCTGTGGCAGGCGATGAGACGCGAGCAGGCTTCGCCCCAGTCTCTCACCTCCGTCTTGTCCACGTAAGCCGACCAGGTGCCGTTCTGTACATGGTCCAGCACGCCCATAATAATCGTATTCGTGTCGGCCTCGTAGCATGGATCGGCGACGACGAGCTCGCCCGAAGCGACTTCGAAATTCCCCAAATGAATCATCATTATTTCTCTCCCTTTTATGTATGGTTTCATTCCTATAATAATAATCGTTTCGCGCAAATCTTTTCAACCTTGTAATTACTAGGGGGAAAGTGACCGGAGAGCAGCGGGTAGAGAATTGGAACAGTGTAAGCGGTCGCCTTGGTATACGGATTTCCCCCCGCTTCCTTCTCAGGAACGGGTACGCGCGCTCGAGCGGCCTGGAGGAGAGCGGCAGGAGATACAGCCCCCGGAATCAAGCATCGAACCGCTTCTAAGTTTAACGGACACCCGGGAGCTAAAGTCGTCGCAAACAGACATTTGTAAACGTAACGGTCGTCATGGCGCTTACATAGCTCCGAATTGTTTTCTAAGGCGGCTTTGCCAATAAATAGCTGCATCTGCGTCCGTTAGAAATTCAAAATGGTCGATAGGGTTGATATAACGGCCGCTGTGTCCGTTGCGAGTGTGCTGCGTTAGCGCTCGCCTTTACAGCGGATTTTACGAACGGTCGCCTACTGCACATGCAAAATCATCTTCCGATCGCTGTTTAGCTTCAAAGCAAATTCAGATCAATTGCGGCCGGCCTCGAAATGAATACCATACCGCAAAAAACAAACAAGCAGCCCCTTTAAGAGACTGCTTGCATGTTGCAAAAAAATGAACGGTCATTCAGAGGGGGAGGACTGACTCCCCCCTTCGGAAAATGTCTGACGATAACGGCGCCCGCCGCGATTACTTCCAGCACACGAGCAAATCGATCGGGTACCGCCCCGCGTTGCGGCCGTACAGAGCGAGCCCGCCCGCTTCGCCGCCCGGCGCTGCGCTCTCCGCGCTAAGCCGCAAGGTGAATCCGCCCTTGGCGAGGATGCTCGCTGCCAGTCTGCTCGGGATTCGCACGCGCTGTAAGTAGCCATACGAACCCGCCTCATCCAGCTTGCGGTCGTCCGATTGATAATGCCACGTTAAGACGCCCCGGCTGTCGGCGGGATCGTCCGGCAAATGCAGCGTGCATACGGACTCCCCGTCCACCTGCACATCGATCAAGGACGAATGGCTCCGCTCATCGGTCATAAAGTAGGAGTTAATATTCATGCCCGGGTCCGCCTTGGCGCCGTGCATATACGAAATATCATTCGGTTTGACGGTCGTCATTTCTTTGTCTTTGCCGAGCACCGTCTTGGCTCCCGCCTCGAACAGCACTTCGATTTCGCTTACCGTCATATAGTTCGCATGCGCCGGCAAAGCGATCTCATATTGCACGAAGCCCGCCCCGCCGCCGTTCAGCTTATGACCCGCTAATGCCTGCCATTCATACTCCCATTGAGAGGCCGAGTACGCAGCCGGACGAACGCTCAGCCACTCTCCTTCGAGGGCATACACGCCGCCGGTTTGCCCGCTTTGGACGTCGAAAGTAATAAAGTTGCGCGTGATGATCGTCCCCTCCGCCGATTGCAGCGTGACAGCGAGCACGGCCGCCGCGTCTACCTGCGGCATAGTCAGGCGCAGCGCCGCCAATTGCCGCACGCCGTAGCCGCCCCATCCGACGGCCAGCTCTCCTGCCCCTGCGGACGCTCTTCCCTCGAGACTGTCGTAATACAGCTCCCACTTCAGCTGCACGGCCTGCCCGTGATAGTGATCCGAGTAGCTTGACGCCAGCAGCGGCACTTCCACGGCTTGCCCCGGGCCCACAGTCCGGCACGGAGGCGCATCGATAACGATAAAGTCGGGCGAATGCAGGTCGCGCAGGCTCATCCCCGGGCAGAACGAGCCGTAGCCGAAGTCTTTTTCCTGACGATCCATCCGGTAATACCCGTTAAATTCGTTGATCACGTCATGAAATTCGGTGAAAATAAATCCGCACATAGCGTCGTGACGGCGGAATTCGTTGATCATGTACCGGTAATGCCAGGCCAGGTCGCTGTCCCCGGCGCTGCCCTCGATGCCCCACACGGCGCCGCATTCGCTGTTCATCAGCGGAGCGTCGCTCTGCACGTTGCCCTCAGTATAGTTGAACGGAGAGCCCGGATACGTCTTGTCGACGACCTCCTGGATATGGTCGCGCACCGCTTGATAACCGTTGATATAAAAATGCCACGTGTTTAAATCCGATTCCACATGGTCGTAATTGCAGGGGGAATTGTCCTCAACCAGCCGCGTCGGATCTTCGCTCTTCGCCCAACGATAAACGGAGCGGACCCATTCCTGCGTTTCCGGAAGATAGCGGCGCTCACCCGCCTCGGTTGTCGTAAACAGCCCCCATGTTTCGTTGAACACGACCCAGGATATGATCGACGGATGGTTGAAATCGCGCTCGATGATTTCCCTCGCTTCCCGTTCGTAAGCCGTTCTCGCTCGCTCGTCCGGTTCGCCCCAGAAGCACGGCATATCTTCCATGACCAGCATGCCCAGCTTGTCGGCCCAATACAGCTTGACCGGCTCCTCCGGCTTAATATGAATGCGCACGAAGTTAAGACCCAGGCGCTTCAACCGCCAAATTTCGTCGCGGATATAATCTTCGCTTGGGAACGTGAAATATCCGTCCGGAATGAACGATTGATCCAGCGTTCCGCTTAGAAATACAGGCTTGCCGTTCAAGGTGATCCAGCGATGACCGCGCCCGCCGAACTTCGCGCTGCCGATTTCGCGGATGCCGAAGTACGTCGCCACCCGGTCGCATCCGCTCTCTGCGGACGGGTCGCCCAGCTCCAGCGTGCCTTCATACAAATAAGGCGTTTCCGGGGTCCATAGCTTCGCCGCCTCAACTTGAAACAAAGTCCGAAACGCATTGCCGCCTTCAGCCAGCTCCAGCGTCATCCGATGCTCGACCGCTCCGTTATCGAAACGACAGCGCAGCTCCGCCTCCCCGCTACGGCGCGCCTCGATCATCCCTTCCACCTCGACGGTCCCGTCGATCTTCGTCACGAACCGGGCGGAAGCTATATACTGCTGCGGACGCGCCTCCAGCCATACCGTCTGCCAAATGCCGCGCAGCTCGCCGTAGCCTTGTTTGCCGCGGGTTTGATACGCCTCGTCGTCATCCTGCACGCGCAGGACGATCCGGTTGTCCTCCCCCTGCTTCCATGCTTCCGTAATATCGAACTCAAAACTGCCGTAACCGCCTTCATGCTCGCCGATTTCGAACTGATTCACCCACAGCCGGCAGCGGTAATCGACCGCGCCGAACCGGAGAAATACGCGATGCTCCTTATGGCTAGGGCTCCAGTTCACTCGTTTGGCGTACCAGGCTGTTCCTTTCACATCCTCGCCGATGCCCGACAGTGGGCTAACCCAGGAAAAAGGAACTTGAATCTGTCTGTCAAAAGCCGGTCCGCCGGCCAAATACCATTCCTCCGTTAACCCCTCGTCCTTGCCGTCGAACATGAACTCCCAGCTGCCGTTCAAATTAAGCCAATCGTGACGCTGCCAATCCGGTCTCGGGTATTCCGGTCTCGCCGCTTGCGATTGGACAGGCTCTGCCGTTTCCATAAATGTCATTTGCCGCACCTGCTTTCTTCATTATGTAATAACGGGGATTGATCCGGCCGACGCAGTGTCATGAACGCTCATGTTAGCGCTTCCGGCAATCGTTACTTACAACATTATCCAAGGTGTTTCAATGTGTCAATGGTTTTTTACCGATTTTCGGTTTATTACAAAATATCAGTAATGAATTGGCGACTTGTCCAGCTTTTTCAGTTCCTCCGTGATTTCCCCATTCCTTTCTGTTCCGCTTGATGCCGCGTCCTCTATTCCGATCCGGTCAAAAAAATAAGCCCGCGATCCGCGCCGGGCGGATCATGGGCTTGCCTGCCGGCTTAAGCATAAATCATTCTCATCACAATATCTTGATCGTGATCGCCAAAGCCTTTGCCAAACAGATTGATTCCCCCGATATGCTCCGCATTCGGCAGATTGCCGACGCGAAAGCGGATCGATGGATGCCGGTCCAACTGAAGGTCGTTCAAGGCGACGTCCGATATTTTCACATCGTCCAGATAACTGCCCGAAGCGTCGACCTTCCATGTTTTCAGCAATCCGTACTGAGTGTGATAATCGGGAAACCAATGCGGGTTCAGTCTTCCTCTGCGGTCTCCGAAATCTCCGGGACACGTCCACGTGCCGATCAGCCGCTCGTTAATCCAGACGGTAATATCCGAAGGCCAGATATGGTCGTACTTCGGCGCCTCCGAGCATAGCTCCATGGAAAATTGCAACGAGTGGATGACGGCATTCGGTACCGTCAGCGTCGGAAAGCGATATTCGACGAAACCTTTGCGGAACCAGATCATCTGGGCGGACATCCGGTTCGGGTGAAAAAACGCGGAAGGCTCGTCGTCCGGCTTGCAGACGCCGTTATTGTTGATCATCCCGCATGTCGGATGAATGTCGCAATCCGTGAAAAATCCGACCGGCATATCGATTTGGAAGCAGTTGGGGTTGTTATAACCGGCGCTTGCGCTCAGATTCATATGAATATCGTCGAACGTGCGGGCGCATACCTTCATCGTTCCCCGCGAAGCCCGCCGAATCTCCGTCATAATAATCCCCGCCTCTTCCATAACCTTGACGTTCGAGGCGACCGTGGAAACCGGCAAACGGAGCTTTTCGGCAATATCCACGATATTTTCGTTCTGATGATGAAGCAGCTTCAATATATTTACGCGAACTTCCGAAGACAGCGCATGAGCCACTCTGATCAGCCGTTCCGGCTCGTCGATCGTCAGCTCCAGCATGAAATCACGGCTCCTCTGCGAGTTTGGATCGTCTTCTTGCCCGCCCGCTTCTTGCTCTTTCCCTGGCAGGCCGGGCTGCAGACGGTATTACGAGGCGGCGGCGCCCCCCGAAAACTGGCTGTTATACAATTCGGCGTAAAACCCGCCGCGTGCCAGCAGTTCCTCATGCCTACCCTGCTCAATGACGCTGCCGCGGTTCATGACCAGAATCAGATCGGCGTCGCGGATCGTCGACAACCGGTGGGCGATGACGAAATTCGTTCTACCCTGCATCAGCTTACGCATCGCCTGCTGAATGTGCGCCTCCGTCCGCGTATCGACGCTGCTCGTCGCTTCGTCGAGAATCAGAATGGCCGGGTCCGCCAAAATCGCGCGCGCAATCGTCAGCAGCTGCTTTTGGCCTTGCGAGATATTGGTCGCTTCCTCGTTGAGCACCGTATCGTATCCGTCCGGCAGCGTGCGGATGAAATGGTCGGCATGTGCCGCCTGCGCCGCTTCGACGATCTCCGCTTCCGTCGCTCCCGCCCGGCCGTAGGCGATATTGTCGCGAATCGTGCCGTTAAACAGCCACGTATCCTGCAGCACCATGCCGAACAACCGGCGCAGCCCTTCCCGTTTCATCTGCGTAATATTCAAGCCGTCGATGGTGATCTCGCCGCCGTTAATCTCATAGAAGCGCATCAGCAGATTGATCAGCGTCGTTTTGCCGGCACCGGTCGGCCCGACGATCGCGACGGTCTGGCCCGCTTTGACGTCGATATTCATGTCTTGAATAATCGGCGTATCTTCCGTATAGCCGAAGCTGACATGCTCGAACCTTACATGGCCCCGGTGCTCGCTACAGGCTTCCGCAGCTTCCGTATCGGGCTCCTCTTCCCGTTCATCGAGAATTTCGAATACCCGCTCCGCGGAGGCCAGCGTGGATTGGATGATGTTGGCGATGTTCGCCGTCTGCACGAGCGGCATCGAGAACTGCCGCGCATATTGGATGAACGCTTGAATATCCCCGATATTGATCATGCTTCGGGTAACCATCAGCCCTCCGACGACACAGATCAGCACATAGCCGATATTGTTGACGACCGCCATCAGAGGCATCATAATACCGCTGATGAACTGCGCCCGCCAGCCCGCCTCGTACAGCCTTTCGTTAATGGCGGCGAAGGTTTGTTCGGATTTCTTCTCGTGCCCGAACGCCTTGACGATCGTATGTCCGGTATACATTTCCTCCACATGGCCGTTCAATTCGCCCAGCGACTTCTGCTGTCCTGCAAAATGGGCCTGCGACCGGGAGGCGACCGCTTTGATCACCAAAAAGCTTAAAGGCAGCGTCAGGAGCAGAATCAGGGTGAGCAGCGGGCTGATCGTGAGCATCATGACGATAATCCCGATGATCGTGATCGCCGATGTCATCACCTGCGTCAAGCTTTGCTGCAGCGTGCCGCTGATGTTATCCATATCGTTGACGGTCCGGCTCAATATTTCTCCGTGCGTTTGCGTGTCGTAATATTTGAGCGGCAGGCGCGACAGCTTTTCGTTGACGTCTTTGCGGAGCCCGTAGACGGTTTTTTGCGCCACTCCCGCCATCAGGTATTGTTGGATGAACGCAAATAAAGAGCTGCAAACATATAATCCTATCAACAACGTAACGATGTTCAGGATATAGGAGAAGTCGAACGACGCCTCCGATCCCCCGTTCCATTGGGCCATGACGCCTTCAAACAGATGCGTCGTAATATTCCCCAGCAGCTTCGGGCTGACAATGTTGAACAGCGTGCTTAGCACCGCCGTTATCAGGACGGCTGTAAGCTGCACCCGAAACGGCTTAATATAATGCAGCAGCCGGAGGAATGTCTTCTTGGAATGCTTCGCCTTTTGCCCCGGCATGCCCATCGGCATTCCGAAGCCGCCCCCCATCGGTCCGCGTCCGGGCCCGCGCATTCCGGGACGCCCGCCCGCGGCTTGCGTTCTATTTGCTTGGCTCATGCGATTTCCTCCTCTGCCAGCTGGGAGGAGACGATCTCCCGATACACGGCGGATGTTGCCATCAGTTCCTTATGATTGCCGATTCCGGCGATTTCTCCCTCATCCAGCACGATAATCCGGTCCGCGTCCATAACCGTGCTGACTCTCTGCGCAACGATAATGACCGAAGCTTGCCCTGTTTCCCGTTTGAGCGCAGCCCGCAGATTGGCGTCCGTCTTGTAATCGAGCGCCGAGAAGCTGTCGTCGAACACGTAGATATCAGGCTTGCGCACAAGCGCGCGCGCAATCGCCAGACGCTGCTTCTGACCGCCGGAGAGATTGGTTCCCCCTTGCGAAATGGGCGTATCGTAGCCGGTCTCCTTATCGGCGATGAACGAAGCGGCCTGAGCGACCTCGGCGGCGCGGCGCACTTCTTCGTCGGATGCGTCCTCTTTGCCGTAGCGGATATTCTCTTGAATCGTTCCCGTGAACAGCACCGCCTTCTGCGGGACGAGGCCGATCTTGCGGCGCAAGCTTTCCTGCGTCATCTCGCGCACATCCACGCCGTCGACCTTAACGCTGCCGCTCCCGGTGTCGTAAAACCGCGCAAGCAGATGAAGCAGCGTCGATTTGCCCGAACCGGTGCCGCCGATAATCGCCGTAATCTCCCCCGGCTTCGCTTCGAAGGAAATGCCGGATACGGCCGGTTTCTCGGCCCCCGGATAGCTGAACGTGACGCGGTCGAACACGACGTAGCCCCCCCTCTTCTCCGCGGCCGGCTCTGCAGCCGGCGGGTCGATAATTTCGGGCTCGGTGTCCAGCACTTGATTAATCCGCACCGCCGCTGCCGAAGCGCGGGGCAGCATGACGAACATCATCGATACCATGATGAGAGAGAACATGATTTGCATGGCGTACTGCAAAAAAGCCATCAGATCGCCGACCTGCATATGTCCCGTACTGATGCGCAAGCCGCCGAACCAAATGATCGTGATCGACGTCAAGTTCATGATCAGCATCATCATAGGCATCATCCCGGCCATAATTTTATTCGCCCGAACAGCCGTATCGGTCAAATCGCGGCTTGCTTCGTCAAACCGCTTCTTCTCGTGCCCGGCGCGGTTGAATGCCCGGACGACGCGCATTCCGGTCAAATTTTCGCGCAGCACCAAATTCAATTTATCGATCTTGCCCTGCATCGATTTGAAATACGGAATCCCTTTTCTGGCGATCAAGTAGATCGTCAGCGCCAAGACGGGCATCACACAGAGGATGACCAGCGCCAGCACCGGATCTTTGGAAAAGGCCATGATCGTGCCGCCGATACACATCATCGGAGCCGACACCATCATACGCATCATCATCAGGAACACCTGCTGAACCTGCGCAATGTCGTTGGTCGTGCGCGTAATGAGCGAGGCCGTTCCGAACCGGTCGAATTCCTGCAACGAGAAACCGCCGACTTGCGAAAACATCCTGCCCCGCACCAGCTTGCCGAAGCCTGCGGATATGCGCGACGAGTGATAGCTCGCGATGACGGAGAACACACCGCTGGCGGCGGTGACCAGCAGCATGAAGCCCCCGATCCGCCATATATAACCGTTATCCCCGTTCACGATCCCATAATTGACAATGTCGGCCATCAGCGTCGGCAAATACAGCTCCGACAACGATTGCAGAAATATAAGCAGCAGCACGAGCCCGATCGCCAGCCGGTACGGCCGCAAAAATGGAAACAGCTTGATCATACGTTCTCCTCTCCCTTCGGAGGATGGCAGTCCGCTGCCGCCGGAGCCAGCAGCGCCATGCAGCAAGCAACGGCATCCTCCAAGTCTTGCCGGACCTCTTGCCTGATTTGCCCCGGGTCCATCCCTTTCTCCTGAAGCTCCAGGAACGATTGCCGCAAATATACCATACCGTGCATCATCGCGCCCCAATATTGCGTGGCCAGCAGCGGAGGAGACATGCGCCGCAGTTCTCCCTGCTCCATCCCTTTCTTCACCATGCCGCGAATGACGGTCATATTGTCGAGATGCCAGCTCCAGTTCTTCAGCTCTTCCGGCGTAAACAGCTCGCGCAGATCATGCCGCATCCTCATAAAAAATAACACGCTGTCCGTCTGCCCGAGCATGTTATTGTACATGGAGCGGACGAAATCCTCGAGCATCCGCAGGATCTGTCCTTCTCCGCTAAAATGCGATTGGACATGCTTTCTCGATTGATCGAACATAAACATGAACAGTTCCTTGAAGAGCGAATGCTTATCTTTGAAATAATAATAGACTAGCCCTCTGGCAACTCCAGCCTGCTCCGCCACTTCGCCGATTTCGGCGGCGGCGTAGCCCTTCTCCGCATACACCTTCAGCGCGCCTCTAATAATCGCCTCTTTTCGCTGCTTGCGTATTTCTTCGTTCTGCTCTTTATTGCGGGGCAACGATTCATCACCTTTCTTTCATTGACTTTCGTGTCAACCAAAATATATCGCAGCGGTAATCCGTCTGTCAAGACCTTCCATGCAAATGAGACGGACGCCCCGTTGCCCGGTTTGCCCCCGGACGAAGCGGTACAGTGTGCCTGCAAAAGTGCGCCTAACGCGTCAGGACGGCTGCGGTTTGTTATGATACTATAGGCTTGATACGCCGATCTAGCAAAGAAAGGAATTTAAGCTTATGCCACTTCATTCCGGCCACACCCCGGACGTCGAGCTTTACGACCGGCATTCGGCGCAGCAAATCCCGTTCCCACCTACGGCAGAAGGACGCCGGGCAGCGGATCTGCTGCTTCCGTGGCTGGAACGATCCGCTTCGCACTACATCGCCAATGTGACGACGGACCTCTATGTGCTGCGTCTGGGCGATATGCTGCTGCCGGTGACGGTGAACAGCGGGCAATACGAGAACAGCTACGTCTGTTCTCCCTACACGCATTACGTCACCTATGCGAAGGAGGAGCTGTACAAGCTGAACCGGCCTTCGCTCGAATCGATGCTCAGTCTGCTGCTCGGCGGAGTCGGCCTCCTCTTGAAGGCCGGGCGCTTGAACCAGGCGGTGCAGGTCAATAACGGGCTGCTGTCCACGAACCTGTACCCCGCCCAAGCTTCCGCCCTCTTGCCCGAAGGGCTGCGCCTCTTGCGAACCGCATTCCCCGAGCACGCGATCCTATTCCGCTCGCTGACGCCGGGCTTGAACGAGAGCTGGATTCGCTCCCTGCGCGAGGAGCGGTTCCGCTTCGTGCCGAGCCGTCAGGTATATGTATTCCGCCCGCCTAACGCCAAAGCCAGGTGGCTGATCAAGCGCGACCGGCAGCTGCTTGCGAAGAACGGCTACGCTGTCGTGACCTGCGATGAGCTGAGCGCGGAAGACATTCCGCGGCTGAAGTCGCTGTACGATATGCTTTATCTGGAGAAGCATTCGCGCTGCAATCCGTGGTTCACGGAAGCGTTCTTCGCCCAGGCGCTTCAGTCGGGAACGCTGCGGCTGCACGCGCTGCGGCATCAGGAAACCGGCCGGCTCGACGCCGTACTCGGCTTCTACGGCATCGACGGGGTCATGACGACGCCCGTCTTCGGCTACGATACGTCGCTGACGAAGGAGCTCGGCCTGTACCGGATGCTGTCTGCCGTGCTTATCGGCTTGTCCGAGCAGCTCGGCTTGCAGCTGCACGAAAGCTCCGGCGCCGCGGAATTCAAGCGCAACCGCGGAGCGGCGGCGGATATCGAATACAGCGCGGTATTCGACGCCCACCTGCCTTGGTCGCGCAGGGCGGGCTGGATCGCGCTGGACCGGCTGCTGAACCGGATCGGCGTTCCGCTGATGCGCAAGTGGAAGCTGTAAACGCGGCGATTGCACCTGCGGATCACACTCCGCCTAAGGCTTCCGTTCGGAAACGGATTATGCTGAAGACGGCGGCGCGCTATTTTGAAGAAAAACCGGTCCATGCTATAATTTATTTTAAAAAATGAAGAGGTACTTATCGATGACGACTACCATAGATAAAATCGCATTGCTGCATATCGAGAACGGCCGAATCCTATGCGCCCGTTCCCGAGGCAAGGACACCTATTACTTGCCGGGAGGCAAACGCGAGCCCGGCGAAGCCGACCGCGATACGCTGATCAGAGAAATCGAAGAGGAGCTGTCCGTCCGTATCAAGCCCGAAACGATTCTCTACTTCGGAACCTTCGAGGCCCAGGCCCACGGAAAAGCGGAAGGCGTCACGGTGACAATGGCCTGCTATACCGCAGATTTCGAAGGAAGCATGCAGCCGGCTTCGGAAATCGAAGAATTGGCCTGGTTAACGTATAAGGACCGCGACCGGGTGTCGGCCGTGAACCAAATCATCTTTGATCGGCTGCGCGAAGCGAATCAGCTTGCCTGAGCGAAGCGAGAGCCCGTAATGATAAGCCGCCCTTCAGGCATGCTTAGGCATTACGGGCTTTTTTGCGCAGCCAATGCAGATCGCGGAGCACATATTCCGGCCGGGGAAATCGGGAAACCGCCGCTCCCGTGCACCAGGAATCGTTGCTGACGGCCATCGCAAACCGCCGATCGACCGCCCATGCTCATAGCGCCGTCTTGCGGATCTGGAGTGATCGGCCACCGCTTCCGTGTTCACATCGATCCGCTTCCCGTCAAATTAATCCTTGCCGGGGCATTTGCCCGTTCGCCGAGAGGGTAAAGAACAAATCCCCCAAAAGTGACATGATGAAGCTAATTCCGTCCGCATCCAGCCTAGGCTGGATCGGCGTCTAACCCTTCCTCTGGGATCGTTCTAGGGGTAGACATTCCTTTCGGGGGAGACCCCGGATATCCACAGGATATTGCTCCGCATCATTTCCTAAACAACAAACAAGCTCCGAAGTCGGAGCTTGTTCCAGCATTGCATCTTACCGCGTAAGCGATAGCCGCCCATGCCGTTTGCACCTTCCGGTGCTTGGGCGTATAGCGCGTTGCTTCCTAACGATACCAGCCGCCGCCATAATATGTAGGTTGAGGCTGATACCGGTAATTTCTCATGGCATTCGGCTGATTGTTCGCGTTCGCGGCAGACGTGCCGGCTTGCGGCTTTGACGATTTTTGCTTTTGGGCGACGCATTGATCCGTAGGTCCTATGACGATCGTTTCGTTATGAAGTGGCTCCAGCGTTTTCTTCAACAACTCGGGGTCCAGACAATACGTGTGGGCAAGAACTTCGATCGGCGTCTTCGTCAAAATATCCGAACCGAAAATATATTCCGGATACGGCGCATCGAAAATGGCCAGCAAGTGGGTTTTATCTTCCGTAGCGATTTCCCAATGCCACCAGCCTTGCGGAACATTGGCCACCTGCCCCGGAGTGATCGGAATGTTGCTGATTTGGTTGTTAAAAGGATTGATCAGCGATACCGTAGCGGCCCCGCCAATGCAATATACCAGCTCCGCCGCGTTCTGGTGATAATGCGGCTCGACGACGCGCCCTTTGCTTAAATAAATATCGAGCAGAGATACGTTGCCCAGCGTGTTGAGATTATCCCGGCCCAGCCGGTTAATGAAATTGTCCGCATTTCGGGTGGTAATTCGGTTTTTATTGACGTCAAAAAAATACTGCACACCGGGCTTCGTATAATCCATATACAATGTCGCCATGACTTGATCCACTCCGTTCCGATGTCTGCTTACTATGTAGGCATGATATGCCGCAAAATCGAAATCGTGACAAATGACCAGTCACAGACAAACAAGGCCTCAAGTCCGCATGGACTCAAGGCCTGTTTCTATTCCCCGCTGTCAATCCTTAATCCGCTGCGTCATTCCGTTACAATGCCGTGCACGAGCACCGGAGCTTCGGCATGATCGGCGATCCGGATGTTCGCGTAAATTTTCTCGATCACATCCGTCACCTCTTTCCGGTTCGCATGGATCGTGACCAGCGACTCTCCCGTTTTGACCGGGTCGCCGATTTTCTTGTTCAGCATCAAGCCTACGGCCAGATCGATCTCGGAGTCCTTCGTCGCGCGTCCGGCCCCGAGCCACATAGCCGCCGTGCCGATTTCGTCCGCGACGATTTCGGCGACGACGCCGTCTTCCCGGGCAGGCACTTCGATTTGAAAAGCCGCCTGAGGCAGCTTCTCGGGATGATCGACGATAGACGGATCGCCGCCTTGATTGGCGACAAATTCTTTGAACTTCTCCAGCGCCTTGCCGCTGCGGATCACCTCGCGCAGCTTCTCCTCCGCTTCTTCGAGCGACGAAGCTTTATTCGCCAGAAACACCATCTGACGCCCCAGCGCCAAACAGAGCTCTTCCAGATCTTTCGGACCTTTGCCGCGCAGCGTATCGATCGCTTCCTTCACTTCCAGCGCGTTCCCGATCGCAAAGCCGAGCGGCTGGCTCATATCGGAGATGACCGCCATCGTTTTGCGTCCGACGCTGTTGCCGATGCGAACCATCGCTTGCGCCAGCTCTTTGGCGTCTTCCGCCGTCTTCATGAAGGCGCCTGCGCCCGTTTTCACGTCGAGCACGATCGCGTCGGAGCCTGCGGCGATTTTCTTGCTCATGATCGAGCTCGCGATGAGAGGGATCGAGTTCACCGTCGCGGTCACGTCGCGCAGCGCGTACAGCTTCTTGTCGGCCGGCGTCAAGTTGCCGGATTGGCCGATGACGGCGATTTTATGGCGGTTCACCAAATCGACGAACTGCTCTTTGCTGATCTCGACGTGAAACCCTTCGATCGCCTCCAGCTTGTCGATCGTTCCGCCGGTATGCCCGAGTCCGCGGCCGGACATCTTGGCGACCGGGATGTCGAGCGCAGCCACCAGAGGCGCAAGCACCAGCGTCGTCGTATCGCCTACCCCGCCGGTGGAATGCTTATCCACCTTCACGCCTTCGATGGCCGACAGATCGATCGTGTCTCCGGAATGCACCATCGCCATCGTCAAATCGGCCCGCTCCCGCTCGGTCATATCCTTGAAAAATACGGCCATCGCCCAAGCGCTGACTTGATAATCGGGGATTTCATTGTTCGTGTAGCCTTCAATGATGAAGTTGATCTCCTCGGTCGTCAATTCTCCGCCGTCACGTTTCTTTTCAATCAGATCTACCATTCTCATCGCTTGCTTCGCCTCCTTTTTCACTTGTGCGTCTAAAAGGGTGGTGATTATTTACAGAGCTATCGCCGTATCCAGCGCCACTTCCATCATATCGTGGAATGTCGTCTGGCGCTCTTCGGCCGTCGTTTCTTCGCCGGTAAGCAAGTGATCGCTCACCGTCAGAATCGTCAGCGCATTAACGCCGAACTTCGCCGCGAGCGTGTAGAGAGCGGTCGTTTCCATCTCCACTCCGAGCACCCCGTAATCCATCAGCCTTTGCACGACTGACTTATCGTCCCGGTAAAACATATCCGAGCTGAAAATATTGCCGACATGCAGCTTCAGCCCTTTGGCTGCGCCGCGCTCATAAGCCGCCTTCAGCAGCGGGAAGCTGGCGATCGGCGAAAAGTCGAAGCCTCCGAACACATGACGGTTCATGCTGGAATCCGTGCAGCAAGCTTGGGCTAGAATGACATCGCGCACGCGGACATGCTCCTGCATCGCGCCGCAGGTGCCGACGCGGAATAAATTTTTGACGCCGTATTGGCTTATAAGTTCATTGACGTAAATGCTGATAGACGGAATCCCCATCCCCGAGCCTTGTACGGAAATGCGCTTGCCCTGATAGGTTCCCGTAAATCCGAGCATCCCCCGAACCTCGTTGTAGCAAACGACATTTTCAAGATACTTCTCGGCAATATATTTGGCCCGCAGCGGGTCGCCCGGCAGCAGGATCGTTTCGGCGATGTCGCCTTGTTTAGCCCCGATATGAACGCTCATTTCTTTTTTCCCCCTAAATGCTTATTTCAAATCTTGCAAAAAGCTGGTCCCGTGCTCCGGCAATGCGACGCCGAAGTTCTCGGCCACGGTGGCCGCTATATCCGCAAACGTCCGGCGCAGCGGCAGCTCCCGTCCTCCTTGGGCAAAACGCGGCGAATACACAATAAGCGGCACATATTCGCGGGTATGATCGGTCCCCCGGTAAGTCGGGTCGTTGCCGTGGTCGGCGGTGATGATGAGCAGATCGTCGGCCGTCATCTTGGACAGAGCTTCCGGCAGCCGGGCATCATACTCCTCTAACGCTTGTCCGTACCCCTGCGGGTCGCGGCGGTGGCCATACAGCGCGTCGAAATCGACGAGATTGACGAAGCTGAGCCCTTCGAACGGCTCGCCCATGACATGGATGAGCTTATCCATTCCGTCCATGTTGGACACGGTGCGAATCGCTTTGGTGACGCCTTCGCCGTCGTAAATATCCGATATTTTGCCGATCGCGATCACGTCATAGCCCGCTTCCTGGAGCGTGTTCATCGTCGTCTTGCCGAACGGCTTCAGCGCGTAGTCGTGCCGGTTGGCCGTCCGGGTGAAGCTGCCCGGCTCTCCTACGAACGGACGGGCGATAATGCGGCCGAGCATATACGGGTCCTCAAGCGTAATTTCGCGGCAAAATTCGCAAATCTCATACAGCTCCTTGAGCGGCACGATGTCTTCGTGCGCGGCGATTTGCAGTACGGAGTCGGCGGACGTGTAAACGATCAGAGCACCGGTCTTCACATGCTCTTCCCCGAGCTCCGCAATAATTTCCGTGCCGCTGGCCGGCTTGTTGCCGATTACCTTGCGGCCGGTCTTTTCTTCGATCCGGGAGATCAGCTCCTTCGGAAACCCGTCCGGAAATACCCGGAACGGAGTAGCTATGTTAAGTCCCATAATCTCCCAGTGACCCGTCATCGTATCTTTGCCGTTCGAGGCTTCTTGCATTTTGGTGAAATAGGCCATCGGTGCGGACGCCTTCGGCACGCCCTCGATCTCCCGAATGTTGGACAAGCCGAGCTTGGCCATATTCGGCATGTTCAGTCCGCCCCGCTCGCGGGCGATATGTCCGAGCGTGTCGACGTCGTAATCGTCGAATTTGGCGGCATCGGGCGCTTCCCCGATTCCTACGGAATCCATAACGATAAGGTGAACTCTTTTGAATCGATCCATATATGTACTCCTTTATGACAATATTTTTCGGCCGTTACAAAAACAAGCCGGCAACCGTGGCCGATAACACGCTGACCATCGTCGCCCCGTACAGCAATTTCAGACCGAACCTTGCCACCACGTTCCCCTGCTTCTCGTGCAAGCCTTTCACTGCGCCGGCGATAATGCCGATAGAGGAGAAATTGGCGAACGACACGAGAAACACGGATACGATACCGACGGTTCTGGCCGACAATTCGGCATGCTTGCCGAGATCGAGCATAGCCACGAACTCGTTGGCCACCATCTTGGTCGCCATAATGCTCCCCGCCTCCACCGCTTCCCGCCAAGGCACGCCCATGACGAAAGCGAACGGAGCGAAAATATATCCAAGCAGCTGCTGGAACGAAATGCCGAGAATACCGCTGAAGATGCCGTTGACCAGGGCAATGATCGCTACGAAACCGATCAGCATCGCCGCTACGGTGATCGCAACCTTGAAACCGTCCATAATATATTCCCCGAGCATTTCAAAGAAGGACTGCTTCTCTTCATCGTGAACTTCAAGAATGTCCTCTTCTCTGGAAACGACGTAAGGATTCAAAATCGAAGCGACAATGAATCCCCCGAATAAGTTCAGGACAAGCGCTGTGACGACATATTTGGGGTTGATCATCTGCATATAGGCTCCGACGATCGACATCGAAACGGTCGACATCGCCGAGGCGCACAGTGTGTAGAGCCGCTGCTTCGGCAGCATGCCGATCTGTTTTTTGACGGAGATGAACACTTCGGATTGTCCCAAAATCGCCGAAGCCACCGCATTATATGATTCCAGCTTACCCATTCCGTTTACTTTACTCAAGACCAAGCCGATATATTTAATAATAAACGGCAAAATCCGGGTGTACTGCAAAATGCCGATGAGCGCCGAAATAAACACGATCGGCAGCAGCACCGAGAGAAAGAACGGGGATTGCCCTTCGTTGGCGAGACCTCCGAACACAAAATTGACGCCTTCCGCCGCATAAGTCAGCAGCTTCTCGAATACCGAAGCGAACCCTCCGATCAGGAACTCCCCGATACCTGTATGGAGCAGGATAAAAGCAAGCACCACCTGCAATACGATCATTACCGCAAGCGGACGGTAGCGGATACTCCGCCGGTCGTTGCTTCCCGCATAAGTGAGAACGAAGACGACCAGCACGCCTAGAATGGCAACTAAAAATTTCATGGTGTTATTCCTCCACAAAGTTAGTCGTTTTAGTATGCCTGCTCTAAGCGTATCCAACACCTATTCAGAAAATAATATCCAGCAAAACCCGTTTTTCCCGAAAGCTTGCCGGCGCTTAATAAGACGAATCCGAACGGCCGCCTTCCATAATCTTGACTCCGGAGCTGGCTCCGATCCGGTTAGCGCCCGCTTCGATCATCTTTTGCATATCTTCCAGACTTCGCACGCCTCCGGATGCTTTTACTCCTGCGCGTTCGCCGACCGTTTTGCGCATCAACGCAACGTCTTCGGCTGTGGCTCCGCCCGTGGAGAAGCCTGTCGACGTTTTTACGAAATCGGCGCCCGCTTGGACAGCGAGCCTGCAGGCGCGCTCTTTTTCCTCATCGCTTATAAGGCATGTCTCAATAATGACCTTCACAATTGCTTTGCCCGCCGCGGCGTCGACAACCGCTTTAATATCGTTCTCGACGAGCTCGTCGTTCCCATCCTTCAAGGCGGCGATATTCACGACCATATCGACCTCCGTCGCACCGTTTGCGATAGCATCCTTCGTCTCGAACGCCTTCACGGCCGAAGTCGAAGCTCCGAGCGGGAATCCGATCACCGTACAAACCTTCACTTCCGTCCCCGACAGCTGTTCCGCCGAATAAGCGACCCAGGTCGGATTGACGCAAACCGAAGCGAACTTATATTTTTTGGCTTCTTCCGTGAGCTTCGTGATCTCCGCTTTCGTAGCATCCGCCCGCAGCAACGTGTGATCAATCATACCGGCTAAATTCATGTTATTCTCTCCTCGGCTTTTTTAAAATTAATGTGTGCCAATGCGATGATTTTCATGACTTCATCGTTATCATAGCACGCGAATGAACGAATGTAAAATCCATTAAGTAATTATGTTCAAGACAAGAAATCTACTCCCCGGCAAAAAAAACTCTGCCCCAATCTTCCGATAACGGAGACTTGGCGGCAGAGCCTTATATCGTGCTCTCGCGGGCAAAAACGGGTTACGGCTTGACCGTGACCGTTCCGTAATACATATACATCCCGCAATGATATTCATATGTGCCCGGCTTCAGATCGGATAGCTCGACCAGGTTATTCCCTTTATCCAAATTGGCGTCGATCCCGAGCTTCTCGAACATCACATTTTTAATGCAAGTAAGATTCGATTCCTTCTTAAAATTCAGTTTGACCGGAACGCCGGCTTTCAATTCGATATGCTCAGGCTCGAAGCCGTCGGATTTGACATTTACCGTTACGATTTGATACCCCTGATTCTCCGGCAATGACGACGGATCGGCCGCAGACGCGTTCCCGTCCGTAAACAGCAGGATCAACGCAGCGATCAGCACGACGCCTATGCCGGCAGATAAAAACATCCATTTCTTTTTCATACCATCCACCTCTCCAAGCGGTCTTATACCGGCTGCAACAATTCCAGTATAATAGAAAGAACGCCGGCAAACCGTGAACATTGGGTGAATATTATGAACAATCTATTAAAATCCGTCTACAAAGGCGACCGCTTACGCTGCTCCAACTTTCTATCGACTCTTCGGCCACTTGTTCGCCACGCTTCTGAGCTCTGTTCTCATTTCCACCAGTCGTCGAACACCGTTATCGGCGGTTTCCGTTTATGCTTCGTACGTACGTACCAGCCTTCGATGGTCAGCCGCGCTTGTTCCGGCACGAGCTTCCCTTCCAAGTAGTCGTCGATCTGATCGTAAGTCACGCCGAGCGCATCTTCATCCGGAAGCTGCGGACGGTTTCCTTCCAAATCCGCCGTCGGCGTTTTGCGGTACAGCCGCTCCGGGCATCCGAGCAGCTCGAGAATGCGGCGGCCCTGCCGTTTGTTCAGCCGGAAGATCGGCGTCAAATCGGCCGCGCCGTCGCCGAATTTGGTGTAGAAGCCCGTTACGGCTTCGGCGGCGTGATCCGTCCCTAGTACGACGCCTTTATAATGACCGGCAATCGTGTACTGCACCTCCATCCGGTGGCGAGCCTTCATATTCCCTTTCAAGAAATCCGAAACCGGCGCTTGGATCGCCGCTTCCACGGCCGCCGCGCTGGCGTCGACCGCTTCCTTAATATTGACGCTCAAGACGACGTCGGGCCGAATGAATGACATGACCGCTTCCGCGTCCTGTTCGTCCGCTTGAATGCCGTACGGCAATCTGACGCCGATGAAGCGGTATTTTTTGCGGCCAAGCTCCAGGTTCAGCTCATCGCATGCGACTTGCGCGCATTTGCCCGTCAGCGTCGAATCTTGACCGAGCGACAGACCCAGCACGAGAGCTTCGACGTTGTCGTGCTTCTGCAAATATTGTTTCAAGAACCGGACGCTTCTCCGAAATTCCTCCAAGCCGTCAATGTCCGGTTTCACTCCGAGCTCCGCGATAATCTGTTGTTGAAGTGTCGTCATAAGTCACAACCTCCTTATTGATGTTAACTCCGGTACAACCCGTGTTCCGCAATGTAACGGTAGCAGGAATCCGGCAGCAGGTAACGAGGCTCTCCGCCGCGGGCGAATTCCTCGCGTATATAAGTAGAACTGATTTCCATTGCCAATCCTTTATCGACCAGTTGGAACCGGTCGCCGTCATCGTGATTGCGCAGCAGCGGAGACTTGGCGATGGCCGCCAGCATATCGATGCCGTTTCTGGCCATCACGATGAACTTATTCTTGCTGACCAGCTCCTCTCCGTGCGACCATTTGCCTGCGCCGATATCGACAAGCAGATCGGCTCCCATAATAAAGTACAGATCGTCCGCCGGGTACCGCTGCTTGAAATATTCCATCGTATAATACGTATACTGCATGCCCGCAAGGACGTTCAGCTCATAGCAGTCCAGCTCGAACTTCGGATTGTCGGCAATCGCCAGCTTGATCATGGCGACGCGGTGCTCGTCGGCCGCATGCGGCGACTTATCCAATCTTCGGCTGGAGGACGGCAAAAAAATCACCTTATCCAGCCGTTTGCGGTGGGCGATTGTCGAGGCGGTCCATAGATGCACATTCGTGACCGGATCGAAAGACGAACCGTAAATTCCTATCTTCATAGCCGTATCCCTTCTTTCTCTGGCTCTTGCATGTACGGTTTTTCGTTAACGGTAAATGGATGCGACCGGTTCGTAATCGTTGAAGCGAAACAGCCGCACCCTCTTCGTAACCCCTTCGCGGCGGGTCGTCTTAATGCGGCCCTCCTCATCCGTCGCCGGCTCGATGAACGGCAGCTTCGGCGCCTTATCCCAGAAGGTCGATTTGACGTAAATCATCGGATCGTCGGCCAGCACCGTCATCAGCACGTCCCGCAGCTCCGCAAGCGTAAACTCGGCCGGCAGAAAATGCCTGGCTACGGTCGTCTGCATCATCTCCCGTTTAATGACCGCCGCCGCCGTCGTCAAAATATCGGCATGATCGAAAGCGAGATCCAACGCTAAAGCTTCTTCGATCGTGAAGAGCTCGCATTCCTCCGCATCGTCGGCAGCCTTTCGCTTCTCCAAATAGTCGCCGGGGACGATCGCGTAATGCGCGTTGGATATAATCCAGCCTCTGCGGTCTCTTCCGGGCTTGTCGAACACGGCGAAATGCTCGACGTGAATGCCGGTGACTCCCGTCTCTTCGGATAATTCCCGCACCGCGGTCTCGTAAGCCGTCTCCTTGTCGGAGCCAAACCCGCCGGGAATAGCCCATTTGCCTCCCTCGATATTCGGATTCCCCTCCTGATCGGCGGCCGCCCGCTTAATAAGCATAAGCTTCAGCACCGGCTTCGCCGCCGTTAGATTGTCCCCCTCGCTGTCCCGGACAATGGTTGCGCAGACGATATCGGAGGTATAACCGTCCGGCGTGCGATATTTCTTCGGATCGTAATGGCGCAAAACTTCTTCTTCGGTCGTATATTTGGACATCGCTCGTTCCATCTTCCTTTATTTTAATTTGTTATTCCCGAATTACTAATTAGGATTATACGCCAACGAAGTTGCCGGCACAATAGGCCTCTGGACGGAATACTGCATAACCAATCCCCCAAAAGTGACGTGATGCTCTGAAGCTTATTCCGTCCGCATCCAGCCTAGGCTGGATCGGCGTCTAACCCTTCCTCTGGGATCGTTCTATGGGTAGACTTTCCTTTCGGGGGAGCCACCGGATTTCCTCAGGATATTGCTGCGCATCATTTCCTAAACAAAAATAAAACAAGCCGATGCCCGTTTGAAGGCATCAGCTTGCTGTCCATAATATATGATTTCCGGCTTATGTTCTACTTATAAGAAGAGGAAGTTAGCGGAACGAGGAACCCGCCGTCGTCCTTCGTCGTAATTTCGATATAAAGCGTTTTGACCCCGGAAATATCCGCTTCAATCGTTTTCAGCCCCTCGTCGATCGAGACCGTTTCCTTCTTCAAGAGCGCGAACGAATCGCTGTCCTTGATTTCGATGCTCGTAATGTCTTTACCGAGCGCCGCCACCTGCAAATACAGCTTCGTGTACTTTTTATCAGGAGTCAATATGAAGCTTCCGCCGTGATCTTTCCTTGTCAAAACTTCTTTATAATCTTTGCCTTTATACGTCGTATCGTTCTTATCTTTGGAATAGTAAGTACTATCGAAATCCTCCGATGCGACGGCAACGCCGTCCGCCTTCACCCCAAGCAGCACCGTGCTTGTTTCCGCATCGTAATCGACGCCTACCCCGAGCGTGCTTGCAATCGCGCGCACCGGCAAATACGTATTGCCTTCGTATGTAATCGGCTCCACGACCCGGCCCTGCTCATCGAGCAGTTGTATCGGCTTTCCGTCTACTTTCACCTTCAAATCGTGATTCAAATAAGCTTTAATTTCTTCAAGATTCGCCGCTGCGAAAGCCGCTGCGCCCGCGTTAAGCATCAGAGAAGCGCCCAAAATCATTGCCACCGCTTTTTTATTCATTACGTTGTATCCACCTTTTTTTTGCATTTTAGTGTAATTATACTTGCATACGACATCAATCCAAGGGACCAGAGACATATTTTGACCTATCGGATCACCCGGTCTATGGGCTGATTCTACTACACGTGAGCAAGAATATTGACCAATTGTCCGAACGGATCGCGGACGTAGAATCGTCTTACGCCCCAAGGCTCGTCGGCAGGACCGTATTCGGCGGGGAACCCCGCTTCCCGCATCCGTTCCAGCGCAGCGTCGACATCGTCGACTTCAATCGATATATCCGGAACCGGCGTGCCCGAGCCTCCCTCCGAGGCGAAGCTGATTTGAATGCCCATCTCTGCGGAAGAGCCGTAGGTAGCGATCCAGCCGTGATCCATTAATACATCCAGCCCCAGCACATCCTGGTAAAAAATTTTGGCGGCGGCGACGTCGCGCGCGTTTACATTGGTAACGATTCGTTTTACTTTCATAAGTCGGCCTCCTTCTTTTTCATCGGCGATGGCGAATGATTACGGCAGTCCGCTTGCGATGGTGCAGATTCGATATGCGCTATACCTATTCGATGCGGCCGGTCCATTATCCTTTTTTTGGATAAAAACGGCGATGTAGGCCCTTTGTCCTGTTTTAATTGAAAAAAGAAAGCTGTCCCGTTAAGGACAGCAATGGACCACTCCTTTACAAATAGCGATACGCCTAGCTTACTAATGTGTATGACGAACGGGAATGTCCCTATAACCGGTCCGGTCCGGTCCGCTTTACCGCTTGCGTCTCGGCCAGCAGGCGTCCATGCCGCAGGCTATCGCGATGCCGAGCAAATACCGGAGCAAATCGGCCGGTAAAAATCCTTTGCCCAACACGAGAGCGCCCAATACGGTATCTCTCAGCCGATTGATCCAAGCCGCTTGGTACAGCTGGCTGAATTCCACCGCATAGCTGAATACGATGCTTAGGGCAGCCGCCAGGATGAAGCCTCTTCTGACGAAGACAAACCGGAAGCCGAAGTAAACCATGGCTGCCCACAGCATATCTCCGGCATGCTCGGCAATCAGCTCGGGAATTCGGTCCGCGAACCTTCGAGAACTTAGCCCTAGAATCATCGTTATTACGACTGCAACAAAGTATTGGATTCGGATGCGCAAATGAATCGGTCCCTCCCATGGCAAGCTCCGAATTGGCAGACGGGGACGGTACGCGCCGCCTGCCGATTTGTATCGCGCTTTTCGAATGGAGCGTATTTCCGCCGGTATGCATGATTTGGCAATTTATCATCCATACTAACCGGGTCATTTCCATTCTAAGTCAGGAGGTACGCATATGCCAAGCAGCAGAGGACATCAAGGAGCCACAGGGATCGGGCAAGCCGAGGAGCAGCTGAACCGTCAAGCGCAGGCCGCAGCGGAGATTCAAGGTCAGAGCGAGACGGATCAGCATGTGCTGGAGCAGGCCAACCGCCAACAAACCGAGCTGGACGAAATCATCCCCTCGGATCAAGATTAGCCGCATGAGAGGGCGGGCTGCCGATATGACATCGGCAGCCCGTTTTCAGCCCTTTTAATTGGATAATATTACCATATTCGCTTTCGCATTCCCCTCACAGCGTCTTCCTTCGTCATGCCTCATCGTCTACATACGCTTATTCGCTTTCAGAGGCACGGTATCGCACGTTTCCTGATAGAACGTCAGCAGCCGGTCCTTCAATTGCGCCAATACGCCCGCCAGCTCCGGATCGCCGATCCGGTTGATCGTTTCCCCGGGGTCGAGCGTCAAATCGTACAGCTCATCCTGCTCGTAAAACCGCCGCACATACTTGTATTCCTTCGTCCGGCACATTACCGCCTTCGTATGCTCGGGCCCTTCCTGCAGCTGCCACTGAATGCGGGGCCAATACAGCCCCGAGGCGCTGCCGACCGAGGTGCTCTCGCGTTCCATGCATTGCTCCTCGCCGTGCAATCTCCCCCCTTCGCAGAAGACGGCGTCCCGGTGCTCGTCCGTCTCGCCGGCTATGACCGGCAGCAGCGATCGCCCGAAATGACTATGGCCGGGCTTTATATCGAGCAGCGCTTCCACCGTCGCCGGGAAGTCGATCAGCTCCACCATCGCGTCGCTGACCCGAGGCAGGACCGGTACATCCTTCGGCGGCTTGACGATGAACGGCACCCGCGACAAGCAGTCCTCGAACGTATTTTGCGTTTTTTCCACCAGGCCGTAATCTCCGGTAAAATCGCCGTGATCGGAGAAAAAGAACACCGCCGTATCGTCATACATTCCCGCATCGCGAAGCGCGTCCATCACCATGCCGAACTGCCGGTCGACGCGGGCGCACATGCCGTAATAGGTGGCGCGCAGCTCATCCCAGCGCTCCTCGGTCCATCCTTGCAGCTTCTGCTTTTCCCAGATACCCCGCAGCAGGCTCGGCTTGCCGTCCCAATCGGCCGGGGCCGGAATTCGCGGAGGCAGCTTGGCACGGTCGATCATGCTGAAATACGGCTCCTCGACACCGTACGGTGGATGCGGATACAACAGCGGCAAGTAAATGCACAGCGGCCGGTCGTCCGGCGCGTTGCGAATCAGCTCAATCGCTCCGAGCACATTCGCCCAATCCCCGTCATAATAGTTCTCCTCGTCCTCGGCCTTCTGCAGCCGTCCCGCATAAAAGGAGAAGTAATTGTCCCCCTCCGGCGCTCCGCGCCATACGTCATGGGCATGAAGGTTCGTCTCTCTGCGCGGCTGAACGGGCGGCTTGTATTTCACGTCGCAGTAGTCGTCGTATCCGTTCTCAGCGGGGACCAGATCGTTTTTGCCGCCCCACCATACGTAATACCCGGCATTCTTGAGCGTCCGAAGCAGCACCGGTTCGTCGGGCTGCATCATGTGGTACATCGTGCGGTGTCCTCTGACATGCGGGTACCAGCCGCTCATAAACGAGCATCGGCTCGGCGTGCACACCGTATTTTGGCAAAAGGCGTTGCGGAACGACACCCCGTCGGTCTGCGCCATCCGGTCCAGATGAGGCGTCACGGCCGCCGGGTTGCCCATATGCCCCATCACGTCGCTGCGCCATTGATCCGGATTGAATATAATCAGATGCGGTTGTTTTGCCATTGCTTTCTCCTCCTTATCCTAATGCGATATAACTGGCCTGGACTCCTATGCCGCTGCGCTCCTGAAGCTTCAGCCTTTGACCGAGCCCGAGATGCCTTCGATAAAAAACCGCTGGAACACGATAAACACGACGATGACCGGGATCAGCGAAATCGAAGCGCCGGCCGCCATGCCCGACCAATCGACGGTATGCTCGCCGACGAAGGAATACATGCCGACCGCAAGCGTACGCAAATCCGGCTTGTTGATGCTGAAGATCAGCGGCACGAAGAACGAATTCCACGTCCAGATGAACTGCATAATCGCCGTAGTGGCGATAATCGGCTTCGCGAGCGGCAGCATGACCCGAACGAAGGTGCGGATAAATCCGCAGCCGTCCATTTCCGCCGCCTCCTCCAGCTCCTTGGGCAGGTTATGGAAATACGTCATATAAAGCAGAATGAACAGCACATGCGCCCCCGACGATTCGGCCAATATGATGCCGGGCAGCGTATTGAGCAGCCCCAGACTCTTGATGATCTGATAAATCGGGATGATGGTATATCCTTTGGGGATAAACATCGTGGCGGTAATCGCCAGAACGAACAGCTTGCGTCCGGGAAAAGCGACCCGCCCGAGCGCATAGCCGGTCAGCGCGCACATGACGATTACGATGACGACCGTCGTGCAGGTAATAATGACCGAGTTGGCAAAATAGGTGGAGAAATGGCCGACCTTCCAAGCTCTTGCATAATTGTCCCATTGCGCCGCCTCCGGCAGCAGCTTGAAGCCCGCGTTAATATACTCCGTGTTCGTTTTGAGCGACGAGAACAGCATCCAGATGAACGGGTAAATCCATACGGCCCCGAGCACGAGCAGCAGCAGGTGAAGAAGGCCGGTTAACGAACGGCGTCCGCTCATACGGGCGTCCCTCCTTTCGCATGCTTGGTGCTGCGGGCGTCCTGCCCGTCCTTCGACAGCTTGGCAAGCCATCCGAGCGCCAGCGTAATGATGAAGATGGCCAAGCCGAAGACGATCCCGGCTGCGGAAGCGTAGCCGATTTGCGGAAATCCGCTCGTGCTGAAGGCATAGTTGTAGATGAACAAATCGACCGTTTCCGTGGCAAAGAACGGTCCGCCGTTCGTCAGCGTTTTGACCAGGTCGAACACATGCATGCTGTTGACGACGGTCAGAAGCAGAATGACGGTCGCTACCGGCATCAGCAGCGGGATCGTAATGCTGCGCAGCGTCTGCCAGTAATCGGCCCCGTCCACCTTGGCCGCTTCATAGACGTCGCCCGGAAGCGACTGCAAGCCGGCAAGCCAGTACACCATCATCATCCCGAAAAACTTCCAGGAGCCTACCAGAATCAGCACCGCCATCGCCGTATACGACTGGCCTAGCCACGGAACAGGCTCGGACAATATGCCGAGCGCAATCAGCAGCTCGTTGATCAACGCCTTGTCGTTGCCGAAGATGAATTTCATAATAATGCCGACGATCGACGTCGTCGTCACGACGGGCAGGAAGTAGATCGTCCGGTAAAACACTTTGCCCTTGAAAAACGCCTGATTCAAAATCAGCGCCATGATCAGCGTCGTCGGCATTAAGATCACGGTTTTGGCTCCCATATAGATCAGGCTGTTGCCGAAGGCGTTCCAAAATTGATCGTCGTGCAGCAGCTTGGTCAGATTATCCCAGCCGACGAAATTGGAGAGCGGGCCGAACCCGCTCCAGTCGTAGAAAGCGTACACGTAGCTCATAATGATCGGATAAATCGTAAAAATCATGAAAAACAGCAGCTGCGGCAAAATAAACAAGTATGCCCATTTATAGCGGGCCCGCTCTCTTCTGACCGCTGCGGAGCGGGCGGCTTGCCTAGCCAGTACGGTCGTTTGTGCGCTCAACGCGTCCAACTCCTTTGCGCATTAGATGGTAGAAGCCCGTCATTTCCCCAGCTCTTCGTACTTGCTTTTGGTATACGGCTCAAAAGGCGTCCAGTTCGGGAATTTATAATCGTTTAAGCCGATTTTGGCGCCGCCGCCGGCCACTTTGTTGATCGAATCTTGAAGCGCCTTGTTATAGTCGGAGCTGAGCTTGCCCAACGTCCCTTCCAAATCTTTAATTTGACCGGCCATATAGCCTTCAAGAATTTTCCCGAGATTTTCCTTCGGCTTCTTGCCGTTCAGCTCGGTGTTGACCTTGATCGCAGCCAAATTGCGGATATATTGATGAGGCGACAATATAAACATCTGGTCCTGAATTTTTTGCGCCTGCTGGAACTGCGGATTCGTCATCTTCGTATTCTGATTTTGCGCGATGATCGGCGAGCCTTCGACGCCCATCTCCAGCTCCAGCGGATAAATGCGGTCCATATAAAACTGCAGGAACAGCTTCACTTCGTCGTAATGCTTCGTATTTTTGCTGACATGCACCGAGGCCTTCGTCTCGCCCTGAAACGCGTAGTACTGCGGCTTGCCGTCTTTGGTCGGCAGCGGGGCTACGCCGAAGTTGTTGAATTTATTGTTCTGCTGCAGCTCGGACGTCAGGAACGTGCCGTCGATGACGAACGCCGCCTTGCCCCCGGCAAACAATGCGGACGCCTCGCGGTAATCGATGACGAGGCTGTTCGGATGCAGCAGCTTATCGTCCTGCAATTGCTTGATGAACTTCATCGTCTGCACGATGCCGGCCGAGTTGTGCTCGTACTCCCCTTTCTTGTAATTAAAGCCGGCATAGGCGCCGTCGTTGGGCAATACGTCGGGATTGATCGCCGATGCCATCTGCCCGATAAATCCGCCCATCAGCCAATCGGTTTTGACGCCGAGAATGAGCGGGTACACATCGCTGTTTTTCTCTCTAATCTTCTTCCCGACGGCGATCAGCTCATCCCAAGACTTCGGCACATCCTTCTCCGACAGCCCGGCGTTTTTCAGCACATCGAGATTGTAGTACATGACATGAGCGAACCTCCGGGGCGTGAAGTGAGGCATCGCGTACACCTTGCCGTTCATCGTCGTGAAGCCTTCCGTCCAGGTGCCTTCGTAAAATTCGTCCTTCTTCTTCTGCGGGAACAAATCGTCCAGATCGTGGATGAGATCGAGCTGATACAGCTGATCCGTCGGCACCGCGTTCTGATTGGCGAAAATATCCGGCAGATCGTTGCTCGCTACCGCCGCCTGCAGCTGCGCCGCATACTGTGCGGAAGCGATCGACGGCATCTCTACTTTAATGTACGGATACTTTTCCTGGAACTCTTGAATCGCTTTCTCGAACACCGGCTGCGATTCCGGCCAGCGGTGCCAGAACGTAATCGTCACCGGCTTTTTGTCTCCGTTCGCGCCGCCGCTCCCGCTCTCCCCCTGCGAGCTGCCGCTCGAATCGCTGCAGCCGGATAAGACGGCGCTCATGGCCAGCATCGACAACAGACCGATCGAAAACGCTTTCTTCATTGTAGACTCCCCCTTGTTAAGCGATTGAATGTGTTACAAATCAAGTATAGTGAAAGCCTCGCGGGGAACATAGCCGAATAAATTAACGTCACGTATGAACTTTTTAACGATCCGGGCGAATATGCCGCTTGCGGTATTCCGACGGGCTGAGGCCGTAAGCCTGCTTGAACAGCTGGCTGAAGTAACGGTAGTCCGCATAGCCCGCCTCCTCGGCGATTTCTCCCACCTTCTTATCGCTTTCGACGAGCTGCCGCTCGGCCTGTTTCATTTTATGCCGGACGACATAACGGACGAAGTTCTCGCCCGTATGCTGCTTGAAGATGCGGCTTAAGGTCACGGAATGAACCGACAGCGCTGCCGCCACCGACTCCAGATTGATATCGGCGCCCTTATGCCGGTGAACAAGCTGCATCGCTTTGTCCACAAGGTCGGTCGGCTGCTGATTCGAATCGAGCTCCGCCAACGCTTTGACGCCTCCGACGACGAATCGCTCCACGCTGCGCTTCAACTCCCGCCAGCTCGGATGGCGGACGACCCAAGAAAACCAGTAATCGAGCTTGTCCTCCTCGACGATCGTAATATTATGCCCCGCCGTCATCGCCTCGTCGAGCATAGCCATCAAATATGCGCATTCCTTGCGCAGCTGCTTCAGCTCCAGCTGCTCCGCGTGGCGCAAAAACGCATCCACCCTCTGCTCCAGCTCCGAAACGTCCATCTCCTTCACCGCCTGGACGATCGACTGCCGCATAGCCGACGATTGCTTCAGCCGGGCTTCGCCGCCCCGCTGCCTCGAAGCACCGTCCGGCGCGAAAAATTGCTTCGCCTCCCAGCGTTCCGCCTCGCGGATAAACGCCGGTATGAACTCATCCCCCCGGGCAAAGCAGCCGTGCTCCTTCCAATCGGCGCGCACGACCGCTCCATCCACATGAAGCTTGTATTTGAAGGAGAAGATCACCGCTTCCCGCTCCGCCTCAACCGCCATACCGTCCGGATCGGCCGCAAGGCGGATTCGTTTCGGCACCGTTTCGTCATACCAGCTGAACGGCATTAGCAGCTCCGCCGGCTCCAGATGCATCTCCCGCTCCCTGAGCTGGGCAGCATAACGGCGCAAGTCGGCCGCCAGCCTGCCGCTTTCCTCCCGTTCTGCGTCCGAGACCAGCTTCAGCAGCTCCTTCCGGTTCGCCGGCTTGAGCAAATATCCCATCGCCCCGAGCTGAATCGCTCTGCGGGCGTATTCGAACTCGCTGTAGCCGGTCAGCAGAAACACGCGGACGGCAGGCAGCTCCTCTTTCAGCTGCTGAAGCAGCTCCAAACCGGTCAGCCCCGGCATCATAATGTCCGTAATCACGATATCGGGCCGGATTCTGCGCACGTTCTCCAGCGCCGCCTCGCCGAATCCGGCGTCAAACACCTCGATAGGCTTGTTCAAACGGTTTAATTTAACAATAACCCCCGACCTGACAGCGATTTCATCATCGATGACACAAATTTTCAAACTTCTCAGCCTCCTGCTAGGAAATCGGTTGCATCGCAGCGAAATAAAGGTTTACGGTTCTATTTTAAGTTAACCATACTTACGCGCCGGATGGCGAGCTTAAACTTTTACAACCTACAAGGGTGGTGCGGCAATGCTACAACGCTTCAAGACAATGGTCCGCAAATTTCGCGCTTTATCGCTCAGAGGCAAGCTTTTCGTGCTGTTAATCCTCTTATCTCTCGTCCCTACGCTGACGGTCAGCTTCATCTCCCAGTATCTCATCGTACGCTCCAGCACCAATTATACGGCCGCTATCTCGTCCCAGCTGATCGAGTATATGGCTAACGAAATTAACAATTATTTCATCGGAATGAACGAAACGCTGAACACGGTCGTCATTAATTCCGAGTTTCAGAAATTTCTATCGGTGCCCAAAGACAGCGTTCCCGACCAGTCCGGCTATTCGATCAGCTTCCGTCCCCTGCTGCAGCTCCTCATTCAATCAAAAAAAGAAATTCTCAGCGTGCTGTACTTGGATTCCTTGGGCAAAGTCTACTCCGAATCGCAAAAGGTTCATATTCAATACGAATATCCGTTTCAGAAAGATCCGGTGTTCAGCCAAGTTTTCGGCATGACCAAGGAGGGGCTGCTCGCGCCTCACCCGATGAACTACGCCGTTACCCCGTCGGCCGGACAGCAGGTCGTCACTTTCGTCAAACCGGTCATCGATCTTCAGCAAAAGTCCGTCGGCTCCTGGCTGCTCATTGAGATCGACGCCGCCTGGCTGCAGAAGATGATGGATCATACGAAGCTCGGACAGGACGGACGGATGGTCATGTACAATAGAGAAACCGGCGAGCTCGTCAACTTCGGAGAGGCGGGCACTCTGCCGGAGGGGCTTTCCGGACAGCTGAAGGACCATTCGCGTTCGCCCGAGCCGTTCCTAGCGACGCTCGAAGGGAACCGCTATCAAGTAATGTCCCATCCGATACCGCTCGGAGGCTGGACGCTCGTCGGGATCTCGCAGCTGGACGAGGTCAGCAAAGGGATCAAGCAGGCCCAGACGCTCACTTACATCGTCGCAGCCATCAGCCTGATGCTGGCGCTGCTGATCGCCTTTCCCGTGATGGGAGCCGTGCTGAAGCCGCTGTACCGCTTAAAATCGGGAATGCAAATGCTGGGTCGCGGCACTTCCGTGCCGATTGAGCATTCCGCGCAGGATGAAATCGGCTTTCTCATTAACACCTACAATCGGATGCTGGACGATCTGGAGATATTGAGGAAGGAAGTGCTTCGCTCGAAGCTGAGCGAGAAGGAGAAGGAGCTGCTGCAGCTCCAGGCGCAGATCAACCCGCATTTTTTGTTCAACACGCTGGAGACGATCGAATCGTATTCGCTCCATAATGACGGAGAAGCGGTCAGCGACATGCTGCAATGCGTTTCGCGGATGATGCGCTACAATGTGCGCAAAGACCGGGGGCTTGCCCGTCTTGAAGAGGAGCTTGAGTACACCAGCGATTTCTTGCACATCCATTCGTACCGCTACGGAAGGCGGGTCCAGGCCGATTTCGCCATCGCTCCCGAGCTGCTCGACGCCCCGGTGATGAAGCTGAGCATTCAGCCGTTTGTGGAAAATTCGCTGAAGTACGGCTGGAGTCCGCTTGCCGACGATGATGATTTCCGCCTCCGCATCTCGGTGCAGCCGGATGGGGATCACTGGGTGTTTACCGTAGCCGATAACGGCAGCGGCATGCCGGAGGACGTGCTGCAGCGGATGGAGAACCTCGCCGCCGCAGGGGGCGAACCCTCCGATCCCTACTTTGCCCGGCATACCGGCATCTTGAGCGTATACCGCCGGTACGAGCTCGCTTACGGCGAGCGCTTCTCGATGCGAATCGGGCGCAACCGGCCGGAAGGGCGGGGAACGCTGGTACGGGTGCGGCTGCCCCGCTCCGGAGACAACCCAGTGATGCCTTAAAGGGTGGTGAAACCGGTGAAAACGTCAGCGAAGCAAGCGGGAGCAATCTGGAGAAGCCGTTAGCGTTCGCCTTTGTTCTCGGATTTCACCCGTTTCACGGGCTTACCTATTCAAGAAATCCGGGAACAAGAGCGATCGGAAGATGCTTTCGCATGCGCAGTCGGCGTTTTTCGCCATCTCACTAAAAAGTCCGGTGAAAACGCAAACGAAGCAAGCGGGTCGAGGATTTGAGCGTCTGCGTCTCGTCCCCCGCTCTTCGCTTACCCCATCTCTTCGCGCGTAATAAACGCCGTCGGCGACATCGACGTAAACTTTTTGAACATTTTGAAAAAATAGGACGTATCGTAGTACCCCAAATATTGCGAAATTTCCGTTACGCTCATGCCCGAATTGGCCAGCAAATTGCGCGCCTCCATCATTCTCAGCTGATGCATATATTGAATCGGGGATTGTCCGTTCACTTCCTTGAACAGGGAAATCGTGTAGTTCGGCGAACGATGGATCAGCTCCGCCAGCTGCTCGATGTGGAGCGGCGTGCGGTAATTTTCGAGAATGTATTGCTGGATCGTTTTGGCCAGCTTCAGCTTGATCGGCGAAATGTCGAGCACCTCGGCCTCTCTTCCCGCCAAAGCCAGCAGCTCCTGCAGAGTGCCCAGGCGGATCAGCTCGGAGAAAGGCTTTTTTTCCATGTCTTCCCGGTACAATAGCATGAAACGCTGCTTGACGTATTCGAAATTGCGGATTTTCAAATGGAGAATTTGACCGTTCGTCAAATACGGAATTTCACTCTCTTCCAGCACATTGTGATAAAAATAATGAAACAGCACCGTATATTTCTGATGCGGTTCTTCGCTTGCATTTTCCGCCACCCGGCTCGTTCCCTTCGGAATGAGCAGCAATTCCCCCGCCTGCACGATCCGGGATTCTCCGTTCAGCGTATACAACACTTTTCCGTGAGTAATCAAAACCAAAATGTGGAACTTGACCGCCTCCAATTGGTTGCGCCAGTTCGGTATCATATTATCGAAAAATGCGGAATGAATGGTCAGCATAGCGCGAAGGCTCCCTCCTATGTTGCGTAATATTATACAGCCGATTATCTCATAACTGCTGTAATTCGCCTACATCTTTTCAAATTGAACGATAGTTTTATACATCTGATCTGTATATTATACATAGACGTTGCTGGAGCAACTATCTATAATTTACCTTGTCAGACCAATTTGAAAGCGATTGCAAAAAATGCAAATTAAGAGGAGGTCTATGTATGAAGCCTTACTTGCGCATCATCACTTCATTGCTTGCCGTCGTCAGCTTAATTCCGTTGAACGCCTGCTCCCCCGCCGCTTCCCCTCCGGGCGACAGCGCCCAAAGCAAATCGTCCGCGGATACTCAAGGCGGCGATGGCGCTCCCGTCGTCCTGCGCGTGATGGACTGGAGCGACAGCGTCAAGCAGCTGCGGGACGAGTTCCACAAACAGTTTATGGAAAAATATCCGAACATCAAGATCGAATATACCCAGCTGACGGTCGATCAATTCAAAAATACGGTGCTCACCGCCGTGAAAACGAACGACGCTCCCGACTTATTCCCCGTCCCGACCGGGATGAAGCTATCCACTCTAGTCAAAGATCAATGGTACCAGCCGCTTGATCCGTACATCGACGACTCCTTCAAAAACATGTTTATCGACGGCACCTTTCAGAACGGAACCACCATGGTCGACGGCAAAATCTATTCGATTCCCGAGGCGCTTTCGCTCCCGAGCACGCTTGTTTTTTACAATAAAAAACTGTTCAAGGAAGCAGGCCTCGACCCGGAGAAACCGCCGGCAACCTACGCCGAATTCCGCGAATACGCACAGAAGATTACGGCGGCGGGCAAAGGCAAATATTACGGCATTATCGAAGGCGGCAAGCAGAGCAACCGCTGGCTGTCGACGCTTAGAGAATGGTCGTCTCTCGGCGGCAGCGGACTGAACGGCAACGCCCCGGTCAGCTTGGCCACCAAACAAACGACATACGACTCCCAACCCGTGCTCGATTTATTTAACCTGTTCAAGGGACTGGCCAAGGACGGAAGCTTCCATCCCAAGACGATGAGCATTTCCGCTCCCGAAGCGCGCGCCCTATTCGCCCAAGATCAGGCGGGCTTCATCATTCAAGGCGCTTGGAACGTTGGCGTATGGAATAAGGACAATCCGAAGCTCGATTACGGCGTCATGGCTCCTCCGCTGCCCGAATCCGGACGCAAAGGCTCGCTGCCGCTGACGAATAACGGGGCTTGGATCGGACTGTCGGCCCAATCCAAGCATCCGAAGGAAGCGATCCTGTATTTGAAGGAATTTTACGGAGGCGACTTCTTCCAGCCGAAACGGGTCGAATCCGGCGATTCCTTCTCCGTCGTGAAGGGCATCAACGAGAAGTACGCCAAAGCGGCCCAGCTCAAGGCCTATTACGACATCGTGCAATCGTATGGCCGGACCATCCCCGATCCGAGCGTCCGCAATCCGGAGACCGCCTCGGTGTTCGCGGAATTTAAGGATGTTCACCCGGATGCGGGAGAAATTTTATCGGCCGTCGTCTCGGGGGCGATCAAGGACGAGAAAGATGCGCTCGCGCAATACTCCAAGCAGCTCGGGACAGCATGGAACAGCGCGATCGAGGCGGCCAAAGGCAAGGGCGCCAAAGTATCCGCCTCGGATTTCGAATTTCCTAATTGGGATCCGATGAAAAACTATACCTCGGAGGATTACAAGGCGTTAAAGTAACGGCGCCAAGTCAGGAGGGCTGATATGGAGAAAGTCGTTTCAACGCCGCAGCATACGGGGACCGATCCCCGCGCCCGCAGCAGCCGGCAGCGCGTTCTTCAGAGATGGTGCTGGCTGTTTATCGCGCCGAATTTGCTTTTTTACGCGATGTTTCAAGGATGGCCGATCGTCATCAATTGGTATTACGCTCTGCATGACTGGTCGGGGATCAGCTCCGATATTCAATATGTCGGCCTGCAAAATTTCAAGGATATTATTCATGATCTTTACTTTTGGAAAGCCTACGCCAACAGCTTCAAATTTATGCTGGGCTCCGTTCCGCTCCTTCTCGTGCTGGCTTTGTTGATCGCTCTTGTGCTGAACAATCCGAAGCTGCGGGGCGCGGCGGTATACCGGACGCTCTATTTCATTCCCGTGGTGACCACCGCATCGATCGTCGGCATCATTATGGTCTACATTTGGAGCTCCGACGGAGCCGTCAACTTTATGCTGACCTCCCTCGGCATTCTCGACGCTCCGGTCAACTGGCTGGGCGACGCGAATTGGGCTATGTTCACGGTCATTATGATTTATGTATGGAAAAATCTCGGCATGAACATGATTTACTGGCTGGCCGGGCTGCAGACGGTCCCGCGGGAGCTGTACGAAGCGGCCCGAGTCGACGGCGCTACCCATTTCCGCACCTTCGTGCACATTACGCTGCCGCAGATTATGCCGATCGGTCTGGTCATCCTGCTGCTCAATATCGCCGGCTCGCTTAAAGTGTTCGATCTGATCAAAACGATGACGGAAGGCGGCCCCTTCTACGCTACGGACGTCGTCTCCACCTATATTTACCGTTACGCCTTTTCCAGTGAAATGGGACTGCCCCGAATGGGATATGCGTCGGCCGCCGGCATCTTCTTCGCTTTCACGATCGTACTGATCGCCGTTATTCAAGCCTGGATCAACGGCAGAATGAAATCATCCGGCAGAGGAGGCGCGTAACGATGCATCAGCTCACGACGTTCCGCAGTACAGTCAAGTCGCTTCCGGGTCTGCTCACTCATATTTTGCTCGCTGCGGTTGCTTTTGTATGGATTTATCCGTTTCTATGGATGATCTCGGCTTCGTTCAAAAGCCAGGACGAGTTTTTTGCCAAAGGACTCAGCCTGATTCCCGACTCCTTGAACGGAGCGAACTTCGCTCGGGCTTGGGACGCGGGACATTTCGACCGCTATTTTATGAACTCCGTTATCGTTACAATTGCGGTTATCGTTATCGTCCTGTGCATTACTGCTACCTGCGGCTACGCGCTAGGCCGGTACGCCTTCAAGGGAAAGCGGCTGATCATCACGGTATTGGCCGCCAGCATGTTCGTTCCGCTGGAGTTTTCCATTATTCCTGTCTTTGAGCTCATCAAGCATTTGGGACTGATGAACTCGCTCGGCGGCATTATTTTGGCCGAATCGGGAGGCGGCCATCTCGTCTTCGTGCTGTTATTCGCCGGTTTTTTCCGCCAAGTGCCGAAGGAGCTGGAAGAGGCGGCGATTATGGACGGCTGCGGCTTCTTTCGCACCTTCGTCCACATCATGCTCCCGCTGTCCAAGCCGATCGTCGGCAGCGCGGTCATTATGCAATTCATCTGGACCTGGAACTCGTTTCTGCTTCCTCTCGTACTGACGCTGAGCAACCCGGATCTGCGAACGCTGGCCGTCGGGCTATATGCTTTGCGGGGCGAAAATATCGTCGATTGGACGGGAATCGCCGCCGGCGGCACGATTGCGCTGGTGCCGATCATCATCGTATTTCTGCTGCTGCAGCGCTACTTTGTCGACGGCATGGCCGGCGCGATTAAAGGATAACGATCTCTCATACAAAGGAGAATGCCTCAATGAAAACGAACAAAACAAGAATTTTGCTGCTCGATCTGGACTCCACACGCCCGGACCATCTGGGATGCTACGGCTATCACCGGAACACCTCCCCGAACATCGACGCCATCGCCAAGGAAGGGGTGCGGTTTACGAATTATTACACCTCCGACGCTCCCTGCTTTCCGTCGCGCACCGCGCTGATGACCGGCCGCTTCGGCATTCACAACGGCGTTGTCGGACACGGCGGAACAGCCGGAGATGTGCGGCATGAAGGCGAGGAGCGTGCGTTCCGGGACCGAATCGGCAAGGAATGCCTGCCCAACGTGTTCCGTCAAGCAGGAATGAAAACCGCCTTGATCAGCCCGTTCGCGGAGCGTCACTCCTCATGGACGTTTTACGCCGGATTTCACGAAATGCATAATACCGGCAAGGGCGGCATGGAATACGCCGAGGAAGTGACGCCGGTCGCCTTGGACTGGATTCGCCGAAACGCCCAAGAAGACAATTGGTTTCTGTACGTCAATTATTGGGACCCTCATACGCCGTACCGTACGCCGGAGGATTTCGCCAATCCGTTCGAGAGCGATCCTCTGCCTTCCTGGATTACCGATGAAGTACTCGAAGCGCATAAGCAAAAGATCGGGCCGCACAGCGCCAGCGAAATCAATATGTACGACAACCGGGCGCTGCCGCAGTACCCCCGCCATCCCGGCGAAATTACGGACCGGAGCGGCTTAAGGCGAATGGTCGACGGATACGACATGGGCATCCGTTACATGGATGAGCATATCGGCCGGCTGTTCAGCGAGCTTGAAGCTCAAGGGGTCATGGACGACCTGATCGTCATTATTACCGCCGATCACGGTGAAAACATGGGCGAGCTGGGCATCTACGGCGAGCATGCGACCGCGGATCAAGGCACATGCCGCATCCCGATGATCATCCGCTGGCCCGGGCTCATGTCGAACCATGTCGACGAAGGGTTTCATTATCATCTGGACCTGGCTCCGACGATGGCCGAATTGCTCGGCTCTCCGTCGTCACCGAGCTGGGACGGACAGAGCTATGCCGCCGCTCTGCGGTCGGGCGAAGCGTGCGGCAGAGATTATCTCGTCGTCTCGCAATGCGCTCATGTCTGCCAGCGCAGCGTCCGCTTCGGTGACTGGCTCTACGTCAGAACGTATCATGACGGCTTCCATTTATTCGATAAGGAAATGCTGTTCCGGCTTAGCGCGGACCCTTACGAGCAGCATAATCTTGCCGCCGAACGCCGCGACGTTTGCCGCGAAGCGGTCTATCTGTTAAATGATTGGCATGACGCGATGATGCAATCGATGCCGTTCGACGTCGATCCGCTGTGGACGGTCATCAAGGAAGGCGGTCCCTACCATGCCAAAGGCTTCTTAAAGGACTACGTGAAGCGGCTGGAGGCAACCGGGCGCGCCTACGGGATCGAGGAGCTGAAGCGGCGGCATCCGCGGGAATTCGCTTAAGCGGCGGCACAGCGCAGTGAACGGCGCTCATAGTGCAGGAAACAAGAAACGGCTTTCCGGGAATGTACCGGAAAGCCGTTCGTATTGCGGCGGCACGCGGCCGCTCTATGCCTCCGCCGCCCCGAATCCGAAAATAACTTGCCCTCGAAATCCATCCGTTGTAACGTAAAAAACTCCCCTCGGCCAAAGAACAAGCCAAGGAGAGTCAGTCGCTTTCCATCAAGCGGTTTATCGCGCCGAGAATGTAACCGGGTACTGCTTCACGCCGAAGACGAACGGGCTTTGGATAGGAACAAGCGGCGTCCCCGCTGCGAACCGTATGTCCGCCATCCGCTCCAGCATCGCACGGATCGCAATCTGCCCTTCCAGCCGCGCCAGCGGCGCGCCCAGACAGAAATGAATGCCGAAGCCGAAGGAAAGATGGGCGTTGGGCTTGCGGTCGATCAGGAACGTGTCGGGATCGGGGAATTTCGACTCGTCGCGGTTGGCCGACGCTACCCAGGACACCACTTGATCCCCCGCTTTGATTGGCTGGCCGCCAATCGTGCAATCCGCAGCGGCGACGCGGCCGATCGCTTGAATCGGCGGATAATAGCGCAGTACTTCTTCGAAAAATCCGGGTATTAGCTCGGGATGCTCCCGCAGCTGCTCTTGCGCCTTAGGCGCTTCCGTCAAGTAACGCACGGCATTTGTGATCAGATTGGTCGTCGTCTCGTTGCCCGCCGCGAGCAGCAGGATCGAAAATCCGAGAATCTCGTGATCTTTCAGCTTTTCACCGTCAATTTCGTCGGAAATCAGCAAGGAGATCAAATCTTCCTTAGGCTGTTTCTTGCGTTCCTCGACGATGCTGCCTAAATAAACGTTCAATTCCTCCAAAGCCCGCTGCTTGGTCGCCATTAGCTGCTTAAACGATGCTTCGCTGTTTTCTTCCGAGCCCATGACAAGAATATCGGACCATTCTTTGAACAGCATGCGGTCCTGCGGACGGACGCCCAGCAATTCCGCTATCACGATAACCGGCACCGGCACCGCCAGATCGTGCACGACATCCATGGAGCCGCGGCCGATGACCGCATCCAGACATTCGTTGGCGATCGAAGCGATGTGCGGCTCCAATTCGGAGATGACCCGCGGCGTGAACGCCTTGTTGACCAACGCTCTCATCTGCGAATGCCGCGGAGGGTCCATCGTTAAGAGAGTATCGTTTTCGTTGCCCGCCAGCCTTCGCTTGGACGAAAATTCGGCCGGATTTTTCAATATATGATGCGCGTCTTCGTAACGGAATACGTCCCAGCACGCCCGGCTCTCGTCGTACCGGACCGGGGACTTGCGCCGCAGCTCGTTCAGAACGGGAAACGGATGCAGCCGTTTGTCGGCCGTTCCCAGCTCGTCCATCGGGACAATGTTCGCATATCGCTCCGATTGCACGGTTTCCATATGGACAGGTCTCCTCTCGCGATAGTAAGTTTGCTCCACATTAAGATGCCCCCGAATTAGCAATATCATCCTGCTTATGCCATACATGGCAAGCCGAAAGCCCTCCCGATCAGAGAGAGCTTCCGCCGGTCCTTAATCTTTAATCCTTAATCCTTAGGCGGTCAGCCCGAAATGTTGAGGGCCGTCTCCATATTGTTCAAATCGAGCGCGAGCTGCCCGTCTGTGTCATGAGGCAAATACCAGCCCCGCTCCACCATATAGTTCGCGATCTTCTCATGCGTTGCGACCGCTTCATCGAGCTGTCTCGCCAGCATATCGCGAATTTCCGGCGTCGGGCACTCGGTCACGGCCATCGCATAACTACGAACGGCGTTCTTGGCGCCGATCAGAAAATCGGTCGCAATGACTTGATCCGTCAATGTATGCATGCCGGTCAGATGCTCCAAAATCGTATTCATACGGTCTTCTCCCTCCCCGCAGCCTTCGACAATACGCCGCGAAGCTCCTCCAGCTGCCGGGAAGCGAGCTGGGCCTCCTCCTGCAAAATCGACTTCAGTTGCTCATCCGATACGAGCAGCTGCATCGTTTTGGCTTTGGTCAGGCAAACCGTTTTGAATGCGGCAATCTCATGAACCTCCAGCGTTTCATGCAGTGCGTACGTTGAATTCATCCGAATATTCCTCCTGCCTGCAATTCGTTGTTAGGGCTTCAGAACGACTTTGATGCAGTTGTCCCTCTTCGTATCGAACGCTTCATATCCCCGCTTGGCATCGCTCAGCGGCAGCACGTGCGTAATAATATCGCCCGGATCGACTTTGTCCGAGGCGATAAGGTCATACATATATGGCATCAAATGAATGACGGGAGCTTGTCCCGAGCGGATGTTCACATTGCGCTGCATAATATCGCCGAGCGGAAATCCGTTGTACCGCCCGCCGTATACGCCGGTGATTTGAATCGTTCCCCCTTTGCGCACCGCCTGCGAAGCGGTGATTAACGCCCCCATCGATCCGCCCTGCAGCTTCAGCCCGCTGGCTAAAAATTCGAGGTCGCTCATCTTGCCGTCCATACCGACCGCATCGATGACGACGTCGGCCCCGCCTTTCGTCATTTCCTTCAAATGCTGCCCGACATTCGGATATTGTTCGAAATGAATCGTTTCCACTTGATTCGTTTGCTTGGCATGCTGCAGCCGGTAATCGACATAATCGACCGCGATGACGCGCCCCGCTTTCTTCAGCCAGCAAAACTTTTGCGCCAGCAGCCCGATCGGGCCGCAGCCGAGCACAATCACCGTATCGCCTTCTTTCACTCCGGCGTTATCGACGCTCCAGAAGGCGGTCGTCATGGCATCGGCGATCAGACACAGCTTCTCATCCGGCTCTTCGCAGCTCTCGGGAATTTTGAAATGAGTGAAATTGGCGAACGGCACGCGCAAATATTCGGCCTGCCCGCCGGCGTAGCCTCCCGTTGATCCGGAATAGCCGAAATAGGCCCCCATATCGCCGTTTTCGTTGGAATTGTCGCATTGGCTTTCCAGTTGATGTTTGCAGTAAAAGCATTCGCCGCACGCGATCGTGAACGGGATGATGACGCGGTCTCCCTTTTTCAGCTTGCTAACTTCGGGCCCCACTTCCTCCACGATGCCCATCGGTTCATGTCCGATCACGTAATTTTCCTGCAAATTCGGAATCATCCCGTGGATCAGATGCAGGTCCGAGCCGCATATGGCCGTCGTTGTCAGCTTCACGATCATATCGTCCGGCTTTTCGATCTTCGGGTCCGGCACTTCCTTGACCGCGACCTGCTTAATTCCTTGATAAGTGACAGCTTTCATGACAGCTTTCCTCCGCTCGGCTCGTCCGGCGTCCGGTCGAACATCCCTTTACGGGACGTGTCTCCCGGAAATAAATTCATTTGCCCGATCATAACCGTATTTTTGGCAGATAATTGATCCAGCTTGTATTGCTCGCTCAGCTCGTACGGATGGAACCATTTCTTGTCTATCATCAGCTCCATAATTTCCCGGTGCATCGCAAGACTTTGGCTCAGCTGCGTCTTCAGCAGCGTCCTTGCTTCCGGAGTGACCGTTTCCGTCAAAGCGATGGCCGCATTGCGAACGCCCTCCTTCGCCCGCATAAGAAAATCCGCAGCCAAGGTCATATCCGCTAATTCCGGCATATTTAATGCGTTAATCGGATCTAAATGATCGCTATTCATACTGATCACACCTTAGTTTATGATAGGGTCCGGACGACTAGCGGGCACCGCGGCTAGAAACGGGGCTTTCGCATAAAGCGCCTGCAGCTCGGCGATCGCTTGAATGGACTGCTCCACATCCTTTTGCAATAAAGCTTTCAGATCCCGGTCGAATACAAGGCCCTGCATCAGTTTGGACTTGGCCAGGCAAAGCGTTTTGAAATTGAGCGCTTCATGAAGCTCCATCGATTCATGCGGCGCTAACGACGATATTGGCATGTAGCCGTCACCTCCCAAATTGACTTAAACATAGCTAACATTTCCTTTCATTTTGCATGTTATGCGGATGCGGAGAGCTATCATTGCCTTTTAAGCGTTCCATGAATATTTTGGAGAAAAACGGACAAATTACTGTACGCAATCTATCCATCGGAAGGAGCTTATCATGACACTGTACGAACAATTAGGCGGAGAAGACAGCATTTCGAAGGTTGTCGATGAATTTTACAAACGCATTCTTGCGGACGACACGATCAAACATTTTTTTGAGCATACCGATATGGAGAAACAACGCAGACATCAGGCCAAATTTATCAGCTTCGCGCTCGGCGGGCCGAATCAATATTCGGGCAAATCGATGGCCAAAGCCCATGAAGGCATGAATTTGCAGCCCGTGCACTTTGATGCGGTGGCCGGGCATCTGCACGACGCGCTCGCCCATTTCGGCGTTCAGGAAAAAGAAATTTCACAGGTGCTGGAGCATGTGGCGACCTTGAAGAACGATATCCTGTATAAATAAAAGACGCCGGCTGCAAGCGCCGACGTTTTTGGGGCCAAGAACCAAACAAACAGGCTGACCTAGACAGCCTGTTTGTCATAAATTCCTATTATATCCTTTTTCGATAATAATCCATTAAGCATGGGGACTCTTATACTGCACAACGTTACAAGCTTTTAGCTCCTATGTACCTGCTTCCCCAGTACGAACTGTACAGCGAGTCGATATGAACCCCGTACGACGTCGTTGCCGAAATGAACTGGCCGTTGCCCATATAAATGCCGACATGGGACAGGCGTCCGTTAGCGAAAAATACGAGATCGCCCGGTTTCGGAGACGCTACGGCAACGCCCGTGCTATCATACATTTCGTTGGACGTTCGGGGCAGTTCGATTCCGCGGACATTCGAGAAAACAAACTTCACGAAGCCCGAGCAGTCAAAGCCGGCCGGCGAGCTGCCTCCCCATACGTACGGAATGCCCATATAAGCTTGGGCGTACTTCAGCAGCTTATCGTCCTGCTTGGGCTTGTACCAGGCCGGAGCATGATATTTCCCGTCCGCGTCGACAATGGCGATTTGATTATCGTTATCCCATTGCACCTCGCTTCCCAGCGTCTCGGATACGAAGCGCAGAGGAACGTATACGCTGCCTTGCGCCATCCCGATCATCGAGTTCACCTTCACTTGCTTGCCGTTGACGACTACGAAATCGTCGCCGGTTTTCAGCGTCATGTTCTGATCGCCTTTGCTCATCGTTACTTTGACTTCTCTGCCCTCCTGCACCCATTCGACCTTATAGCCGAGGTTTTCCATCAGGGGGCGGAACGGAACCTGCAGCTGAGAGTTCGCGTCCAAAACCGGCTTCGTTTCCGGAAAATCGACCAGCTTGTCATTGACTTGAATCTTCACTGCGTCTTCCGGGGCGGCCTGAGCATGCACGGCCGAAAAAAGCGCGCACGAAATAAACGCGCAGGATACAATTAAAGCTTTGCCAAACAACTTCAACGTTCAATTCCTCCCAAAAGCCTCCGAGGTTAGTTGACGGGTTAGGGAGAGGTTTTCCCCTATTCGCTTGGCGCGAGGCCGCGCAAACATTCACCCCAATAAAGCATCCCCCGTACGGTCACTTATGCTGTGCCGATTCGGCATGTTTACTTCGCGAAGCTATTTACAGTATATTCGTTCTCCTTCCGGCATATCGGTGGGTACGCGCCGCAAATACTGCCATCATTTGCCTAAAAATAAGGATAAAATTCCCGCTGCGATAAGCGGGCCTACGGGAACGCCCTTCAAGAAAGCGACTCCGAGCACGGTGCCCAGCAGAATGCCCGTTACGACCGTCGGCTGATTCGTCATCAGCATCGCGCCGCGCCCGCCCAAATAAGCGACCAGCATGCCGATCGCCACCGCAAGCAGCGATTTCCAGTGGAATACCGATTCGTACAACGTTTGAAACGTAATTTTGCCGCTCGCCAGCGGCGCCATAATCCCTATCGTCAAGACGATAATGCCGGCCGTCAGGCCGTACTTTTCAATCCACGGAAAAGCCTGCTGCACGTTCAACACCCGCAGCAGCAGCAGGAAGACGACGGCCACGGTAATCGAATTGTTGTTGCTCAATATGCCAAGCGCCGCAAAAATTAATAGAATGACAGAAGGCATGTCGATCTGGGGCATAAGAACTCCTTTGTAATCGTAATCAGCAGCATTATCCATTTTACATGAACGATACCTGGAAATTCAATGGAAAATCACTTAAGCCCGAATTGGGCCTGATGCAGCTGAGTGTAAGCGCCTTGGGCGGCGAGCAGCTCTTCGTGCCGTCCCTGCTCCCGAATTCCCTGCTCCGTCATCACGATGATGCGGTCCGCGTTCTGGATCGTCGCCAACCGGTGCGCGATGATCAAGGTCGTGCGTCCTGCGGCCAGCTCGTTCAACGACTGCTGGATCGCTTTCTCCGTCTCCGAATCCAATGCGGAGGTCGCCTCATCCAAAATGAGAATCGGAGGATTCTTAAGGAACATTCTCGCAATGGAAAGCCGCTGCTTCTGGCCTCCGGACAGCTTCACGCCCCGCTCGCCGATCACCGTCATCAAGCCGTCGGGCTGCGACCGTATAAACTCCTCCAGCCGCGCTCTGCGGGCGGCTTCCCATATTTGCTCTTCCGCAGCGTCCAGCTCGCCGTAGGCGATATTATCGCGAATCGTGCCGGAGAACAGGAATACGTCCTGCTGAACAATGCCGATTTGGCCGCGAAGGGCAGCCAGCTTCATCTTGCGGATATCGATGCCGTCGACCGTAATGCTGCCTGCGTTCACCTCGTAAAAACGCGGCAAAAGGCTGAGCATCGTCGTTTTCCCCGCGCCGGAAGGGCCGACCAGAGCCACCGTCTCCCCGGCATGAATAGTCAAACTCATCTGGCTGATGACGTTTCTCCCCTGCTCGTACCCGAAGGTAACGTCGTGAAAACGGATGTCGCCGCGCAGCTTACCCGGATCGACCGCCTCCGGCGCTTCGGCAATATCCGGCTCCGTCTCCAGCAGCTCCAGGTAGCTCTTGAATCCGGCAATGCCCTTCGGATAACTCTCGATAACGGCCCCGATCTTGTTGATCGGTCCGAGCAGCACGTTCGACAGCAGCAGGAATCCGACGAATTCCCCGCTCGTCAGCTCCCCCCGGATGACGAACCACGTGCCGCACACAAGAACGAACAAAATGATCATCCGCGTCAGAAAGTAACTGGCCGACGCGTTCTGCGCCTGAACTTTATAGGAAAAAAACTTCGTTTGCCGGTACTGCTCGTTATTGTGAGCGAACAATTTCGCTTCGTGTTCTTCGTTCGTGAAAGATTGCACAACGCGAATGCCCCCGATGCTATCCTCCACCCGCGCGTTAAACTCTCCGATGTCCCTGAACATGCGCCGGAACGCCTGAATCATTTTGCGGTTAAAATGCATCGCCAGGAAGATCAAGCCCGGAATGACAATGACCGTGAGCAGGGCCAGCTTCCAATTGATCGCCAGCATCAGCGCGAATGCGCCGAGCAGCGTCATGACCGCGATAAATACGTCCTCCGGTCCGTGATGCGCCATCTCCCCGATTTCCATCAAATTGCTGGTCATCCGCGATAACAGCGTTCCCGTCTTGTTGTTGTCGAAGAAGCGGAACGACAGCTTCTGCACATGCTCGAACAGCTTGCGCCGCATATCGGTTTCAATGTTGATGCCCAGCTTATGTCCCCAGTAAGTGACGATATACTGCAGCGCGCTGTTCAGCGCATAGACGGCAAGCAAGCCGAGACACGACCATAAAATCAGCCGCCAGTTGCCGCTCGGCAGCAGCTTGTCGACGAATTGGTTGACGGCCAGCGGAAATCCAAGCTCCAGCAAAGCCGAAAATACGGCGCAGCAAAAATCGATGATAAATAACTTTTTGTAAGGCTTGTAATAAGCAAAAAATTGTTTCAGCATTCGTGCCCGTTCTCCTCTCTCCGGCTTCCGCCATAACGGAACAAATCCCCCAAAAGCCATCCATGCCGCCGACGCGGCACCACAGACAATGGAAATGGGGTACCAAGAGTAATTTCCAGGGTAGTGATGCTCTGAAGCTTATTCCGTCCGCATCCAGCCTAAGCTGGATCGGCGTCTAACCATTCCTCTGGGTTCGTTCTATGGTTAGACATTCCTTTCGGAGGAGCCCCAGGATATCCACAGGAATTTGCTGCGCATCATTTCCTAAACAACCAAAAAGACCAGAGGGTGATCCGCTCTGATCTTGCGGCTGCGCCTGCGTGCGTCCTTGCAACGGAACGCCTATCGTTTCAACAGCTTCAGCACATCGTCAATCGTCTTCTCGTTGGCAAGGATGCCTCCGTTAATCCAATTGCCGTAATCGACCTCGTAGGCGTGGCCCTGCTGAACGGCGGGCAGCCGCTTCCATACTTCGTTATCGAGAATAAGATTCGTTTGTTCGTTGCCGTTCGCATTCTGATTGACATAGAAAATATAATCCGCCTTCAAATCCGGCAGCGTCTCCAGCGACAGCTCGGCCAGCGGCTTGCCGACCGTCTCCACCAAAGCCTGTTCGGGGAACGGGAAGCCGAGATCCTTCGCCAGCACCGCGCCGCTGAAGCGTCCGCTGTCGACGAGGTAGATGCTTTTGCCCTGTATCCATAAGATCACGCTTTTCTTGTCTCCGACAATAGGGCTTATCTGCCGCTTAGCTTCGCGCGCTTTTTGCTCGTAGCCGGCGATGGCCTGTTCGGCTTTGTCTTTGCTGCCGAGCAGTTCGCCTACGGTGAGCAGCACCTCTTTCCAATCTTTCGTGAGCCCGTTCTGGAACACATAGGTCGGCGCGATTTTCGCATACTGCTCGTAAATCCCGTTCGCCGCCTTGGCGGCCGTATTCAAAATAATAAGGTCCGGCTGATAAGCGAGCACTTCTTCGACCGCCGGCGTCGAGCTTGTTTTCGGCACATCCTTCAGCCATGGCTGCAAGTATTCGAATACGGTGCTGCCGCTCGACCATTGCGCGACGGGCTTTACGCCGAGCGCCGCTATCGGGTCCTCCAAATAGGGAGCGAGCACCCGATCGATATGCGCAGGCAGCTTCACTTGATGACCCAGCTCGTCGGTGACGGTACGTTCCCCGGCGGGCGCGGCCGAGCCGCTCTGCGCATCTCCCGAAGCTGCATTGGTCTGGCTGGATTCTGCCGTTCCGCCGGCGTTTTGCCCTGTATTGCCGCAAGCCGAGCCTAACGTCATGGCGGCAATGACGAGGCACAGCATTATTCTCGATGTTCTGGATTTCATAAGATCCTCCCTTAATTGATAACCATTCTCAACACTTTTGTAGTATACATTGCCGCCTCTCCGCCAGCCATAGACAATCCTCAGTTTTTTTCATGGACGATCCTGCGCAAACAGCTTTAACGCCTCCTCGACGATACGCTGGTGGCCCGAAGCCGAGTACTCCAGCCACGGGTCCATCCCGACCTGGTAGACGCAGCCGCTGCGAACCGCCTTCAGCGCGCGCCACGCAGCCGCTTCAGACCATGAAGCCATGTCGGCGGGCGCCGTCGTAGCGCGGTTGACGATACATATCATATGGTCGGGATCGTACAGGAGCAGATCGCCGGGCTCCGCCGCTTGATAAGCAAAGATCTGCCGGACCGGCTCCGGAGGCTTGATGTGCAGATCATCGTATAAGACCGATCCGGTTCGATGCCTGCCGCATATATACGCCTTGGGCCCGTTGAAATAAAGCATCATAACGGTTTCCTCGCCCAGCCGCCGGCGAATTCGGACGCCGGCGCGTTCCGTCAGCTCTTCGTACTGCCGCAGCCATTGCCCGGCTTCCTTGCTTCGGTTCAGAAATTCTCCCGTCAGCTGCAAATGCTCGCGCCAACTCGCTTCCCGCCAGGGAACGTACAAGGCGGGGGCAATGCCGTCCATTTCCTCCCTGTCGGCAACATCGGGCCAATTGACCGCGACGATAGCCTCGGGCCGCGAATTCCTCAGCGCGTTCCGATTCTCCTCCCAATATCGCGGGGTATCCGCCGCCTGAAGATGGAGAGGAATATCCCGGCCGTAGCGGCTCATATAATGCGCGGACCGCTGCCAATCGCGGGGCGCTCCGTACGGTATGATCTGCAGCGCCAGCAGTTGTCCGGTAACGGCGTAGCTGTAGGAGACGATCTTATGCCGGCGGCTTCTTATATACACGGACGGCGCCATGCCGGTCTTCCGCTTGAACAATCGGCTGAAATAAAACTCGTCCTTATAACCCGCCGCGCGGGCTACCTCGCGAATCGACTCCCCCGGTTCAAGCAGCAGCGCTTTGGCCCGCTCCATTCGTTTGCCGGTCATGTATTCGATCGGGCTTGTCCCATATTGCTTTTTGAACAAATGCAAGTAATAATGCGGGTTAAATCCGCTCATGCGCGCGAGCTGCCCGACCTTCAGCGGCTCCTGGCAGCGGGAGTCGATATAGGCCTTCGTCCGCGCTATCGCATCCTCCGGCCGCTCCCCCTCCTCTCTGCGGCTTTGGAGCAGCCGGCAGAGCAGCATCAGAAACGCCGACTGCGCCGTCATCCGCTCCAGCGGGTCTGCTGAGCGCCAATACGCTTCCGTCTCCGCGGCGAGCCGAGCGGCTGAAGGGTCGTTATCGGGCGAATACCGCCCCGCCAGCCATGCGGTATCCTCCGACGCGGGATCAAGCCGTCGCCATCCGCTCTCGTGCCGGGCGAACATATCAAAGTGAAACAGATAGACGGCCGGCGGCTTGTCCGAAGCGGAATCACTTCCGAACGCTATCGCTTGCCCCGGCGTATGCACGCAAATATAGGCTTCGCTTGGGTTCAGACGTATCGCCTCGTCTCCGGTCCGCACAATAGCGCAGCCGTGTTGAAGGAGGATCAGACTAAGCGCTGCCGTCCGTTCGGCCGGGAGCAGCTCTCCCTCGCCCTGCTGCCGACGCTCCGCCTCCTGCAATTCAAATCTAAGTTGGTCCAGCTTATTCAACCGACAGCATACCCCTTCCCCAATAATATTGATAATGATTATCATTATTATATAGGAAAACGTCCGGAAGGTCGAGCCTTGATCCACATTGACCTCGCCTAGTACAGCCAAATCGGTATCCGTTTGTATTTAGCCTTCTTTTTCCATACAATGGATCAAGAAAGCTGTCCAGCCATCATTCTTGACGGGAGGTTCTGACCGTGGAAGCCAATCTAAAAAAACCGCGCGGGGTGCTGAACGAGCCGGTCCAACGCAGCAAGTTTACTCTTGACCTGTACATACCCTCACCGGATTTGGAGGCGTATGTCGAGCAATACTGGATCGTGAAATGGGATTTAACGGGCCAAGAGCCGTATATGTCCGAGGTGCTGCCCCATCCTTCGGTCCATATGACGGTGGAGCCTGACGGAGCGTGGGTTACGGGAGTCGTCGAACGAAAATTTACGCGGAAGCTGCAAAATTCGGGGGTCGTTCTGGGCATCAAGTTTCATCCGGGTGCGTTCTACCCGTTCACCGGGATTCCGGTTCAGCGCTGGACAGGCCAAACTGTCCGTGCCGAGGACGTGTTCGGAGCCGATGCCGTCGCCTACGAACATGCCGTAAAGTCGCTGGACAGCAATGATGCGGCAGGCATGGTGACGCAGGCCGAAACGTTTCTTCGCGGCCGTATGCCCGCGCATGACCCGGCGGTTGCCGAAATCAGAGGCATCATCGAAGCGATCAAAAACGACCGCAGCATTACCGGCGCTCAGGACATCGCAAGGCAGTTCCATTTATCCGTCAGAATGCTGCAGCGCATGTTCGGCAAGTACGTCGGCGTTAGTCCCAAATGGGTTATTCAGCGCTTCAGGCTGCTGGAGGTAGCCGATAAACTGGAGGAAGGACAGCCGTGGAATTGGCCGCAATTTGCGGCGGAGCTCGGTTATTACGACCAGAGCCATTTTATTAAAGATTTTAAAAGCATTGTCGGCGTGTCCCCGGAGCAATATGTGCGCAACAATGGAACCGGAACGTGAATCGGGAACCTCTGAGCAAAAAACAAAAGGCTTGATTCAACTGAGCTGAACCAAGCCTTAACAGGTTATTGATTGTTAAACAGGGCGATGCCGTCTTTATTGTTATATCTTTCGGTCGCCTCTTTGATGATTTCGTTGCCGCCTTTCGACTTATACTCTTCAATTACTTTAGGCCAATCCGAAATCGGCTCTTTTCCGTAAATCATTTTGACCATATGATCGATAATTAATTTCGGGCCGGTGTCTCCGAGCGGCGTCAGGTCAGGATACTTGGAGAATGCCTTCAAATCGGGGTTGAAACCGATGCCCGGCAGCCCTTCCTTCGACAGCACCGTATCGAATGCGTTCAATATGTCTTGGCCGTCCTGGCTTACGCTCAGTTGCAGCTTATTATAGGTGGAATCCGAAGCCAATCTCAATGTCGTGCGGAAAGATTCCTCCTGAGTTTCCTCTTTGTTCGTCGGCGCTTTGTACTGGATTTTGCCGTTTTCGACCGTATAGTTCTCTCCTTCGACGCCAAGACTGAAAAATTTATCCGCCTCGTCGGTCGTCATCCAATCGATAAACTTCATAATTCCCGCCGCTTTATCTTTATCGACGTTTTTGCTAATGTAATAGGCGCTGACGATAGGGGAGTACAGGAAGTATCCGCCCTTCCCTTCAGGACCTTTCGGCGAAGGAATCACATCCACTTTGGCGGCGGGATCGACCGCTTTCAGATTCGTTCTGAAATCTTTCAGCCCCGTTCCGACATTGGCGGACCAAATTCCCGATTTGCCGGCATTAATGTTTTTGCTGTATTCGGTCGAGGAGATCGTTGCAAAATCTTTCGGAATCAAGCCCTCGTCGTACATGGTCTTATACGTTTGCAGCGCCTTCTGCATATTTTCCACGTCAAAAAACTTCGGTACGATTTGATCGCCCTGCTTCTCAAACTGATCTTTATAAGGAAGCACGTCAAAGGCGCCCAGAATCACGTCGGCATATTTGAAATTTTCCCGCATTTGATAAGGATTCTCTACGCCGAGCTTCTTGAAGGCCCGCAGAACGTCCAAAAATTCGTCAACCGTCTTGGGTACCGGCAGCCCGGTTTTTTCCAGCAAATCCGTACGAATATACGTGCCACGGCGCGACGGATTCGTCAGATAGCTCGGGATCGCATAGATTTGGCCTTTATACGACACCGCATCCCATGCCTCCTTAGGCACTTTCTTCAGGACATTCGGCGCGTATTCCTTCAGCAGATCGTCCAGCGGCATGAATTGTCCGGCTTCTACAGAGCCGGCCATATCTTTGCCTGTCGGCAAATCCAGACTTCCGAGCACATCGGGAATGTCGTTGCCGGCGAACATCATGCTCATCTTCTCCCGTTGGATCAAGCGGACGTCCAATTCCGTGTTGGTCAGCTTATTGAGCCTTTGAATCCATTTGTCCTTATTCAAGTCCGGGGATCGTTGGGCATAGCCGTCACCGGTTGTGATCGGATAAGCGATGGAAAATTTCAAGGGGCCTTGGCTGCCTGCACCGCTTCCCGATTCTTTCGCTCCTTCGTTTTTGGTGGCACAGCCCGCCAAGGAGCCTGCCGCCAGGGCCGTAACCATAACCAAACTCACTGCTTTTTTCATTGTAAGCCTTCTCTCCCACTTCTTTTTATCTATTTCTAAAGGATAACCTAGTTTATCTTACCCTATTTTCTCTGATCATCGTTACAGTGAAAATTACGGAGGGTTGTCTTTATTTACGATCCCGGAATACTGTCAAAGAAAAAGCGGCAGGCGCATAGGCTGCCTGCCGCTTATCTGTTGCTGCCGCCGCTTGATGCGCCGGCCGTCAGCTGTGCTTTTTAATGAAATGAAGCAGTGTTTGTCCGAGGGCCGTCAGGATAACCCCTTTGCCGTCGCATTTCGGACACGTCTCTCCCTCCACCTTCCCTTCCCTGTTGCATTCAGGGCAGGCCGCCTCAAGATCGTCCATTGCTATAACCATGCGTCGTCAACTCCTTTTTGGTTCTATCCTATCATGTTCGCCGGAGTTTGAACATCGGTTCGGTTCGATGCCATACGTTACTGCTGTTTGGCCGCTTGAATCTCTTTGGCCGCCTGTTCCTCGGCCTTGCGGAAGGCCGTGTTGGCGTCGCTCACCTTCTGCGCCACTTCCCGCAGCGCCGTCACCGCATATTTGGACGACAAATCGTCGTAAATCGTTCTAGGAGAAATCGGAGCCGGTTTGGGCGGATAGAACGCTTTAATATTTTTGCCCTGCAGCTGCGGCAGATTCAATCCGAACGATTCCAGCGGTTTGGCTCCCTTAACAATCGACATGCCCAAGCCGTCCTTGGCAAACTTCTCCTGCATCTCGTCCGAGGTCAAGTACGCCAAAATGTCGAAGGCGACGTCCTTATGCTTGCTGTTGCTGTAGACGCTGGCATAGGTCGAGTACATCTGCGATCCTACTCCCGGGGCTTCCTTGAAGGTCGGCAGCGGCACGGCGTCGATGTTCATATCTTTGGCCGCCCCAACCATCGTGCTGTTAAAGTAAGCGTACATCGCCAGCGTTTTGTCTTTGGTGAACAAATCCGCTTCCTTGCCGTACTTCTCCTTCGGAAGCTCGGCTCCCGGAATGTTGTAGAAACGGGCGAAGTTTTCGGCCAGCTGCTTAAATTTCTCGGTATTGATCGACGGCTGCATCGTCTTGGCATCGACGAAAGGCAGCGACAGCTGGTTCGTGTTCAGCATATGGCTGACCGAGGTTAAGAAGCCGTAATACTGCACGCCCGCATCGGATCGGGAAACCTGCTTGGCGAGCTCGTACAAATCGTCCCATGTCATGTTTTCCGTAGGATAAGGCACGCCGAATTTGTCGAAGATGTCCTTGTTGTACATCAGCACTTCGGCTGTCGTGAAAATCGGCAGCGACTCGATCTTGCCGTTGCCGAACTGCTTGATAAAATCAAAGTTCGTCGTTTCCAGACGGCTCGTATCGTAATTGGTTTTCTTAATATATTCCGTCAGATCGGCCGACAAATTCAAGTTCTGAAATTGCGGGTAAAAGCCCAGGGATAATATAACGATATCCAAATCGGCACCGGAGGAAATCACTTCCTCCGTCTTCGTTTTATTCACATATGGAATAAGCTTCGGCGTCACATAAGGAAACTTTTCTTTGATCGCATTCCCCATAAGATCCATAAACTGTTCTTCCGTCATCCCGACATTCGGACGGTAGAACGTAATTTCAACCGGTTCCCGCTTGGCCGCGTCCTGAACCTGGGCGGTCGCCGCTTCTTGTGAGGTTCCGCCGCCGCATGCCGTCGCCGACAGCAATGCCCCCGCAACAACCGAAGACATTAAAGTGCGTTTGATCGTAAGCAAGTTAAATTCCCCCTTTTTATGTTAGAAAACGATGTCATATGCCTATCATAAGGGAAGGAAGATAACAGATTGCTATACAAAAATATCACTATTCCATTCAAAGGATGAATGCGTTTTCATTTTGAGGGGCCGTCGTTCGCGCTTGCTCGGCGATCTGTTCCCGGTATTTGTGGGGGGTCAGCCCGTATCGTTTTTTGAACATTTGAATAAAATACGACGGGTATTTGAACCCGGTTTCCTTGCTGATTTCTTCCACGGACAGCGGCTGCAGCTGCAATAGCATTCGCGCTTCCTCCAGCCTCCGCTCGTTCGTATATTCAGTGATCGTTTTGCCCGTCTGATCCTTAAACAGCTTGGACAAATAATTCGGAGAAAAATGCAGCTCGTCGGACATCTCGTGAACGGTAAACGGCCGTTTATAATGATGATCGATCCATTTCAAAATGGAATTCATATGCTTCGACGTGCGGGAGGAAACGGCATGCCCGGGAGGCTGATGGCCGTCAAGCACGTAAATTTGCGATTGAAAATACAGCAAAAAGTGAAAGAAGAACAGCCTCACTCCCTCCTTGCGGAGAGCAGGCGGACCCGCGGTGAACAGCTCGTGCAGCTGCAGCCATTGCTGCTCCAGAAATGCGGCGTGCTTCTCCGACAGGCAGAACACCTGGATCGGCATTTTTTGTTCCATCAGCTGAACCAGGAAATCGCTCAGCTGCGGAAGCGACGAGAGGAACGGCTCGATGACCGACGGCTTAATCTTCAGCAGGCTCCTTATATATACGGGAGGAACGTCCATGCGGATATAGTGCACCTGAAACGGCTTAATGACGATCAACGTGCGCGGCTGCAGCGAATATACTTGATCCTCGATAATGTATTTGCCGGTTCCTTCATGAATGTACAATAGCTCCAAGCCTTCGTGGGCATGAAAATATTCGACGGGCGCCGTATACGTGCGGCGGTAACTAAACATGTATAAGTTGTCCTGCCAATTTCTGAACTTAATCGTTTTCATTTCCGCTACCTCCTGCCCCTAAGCTCTTTTCCGGTAACCCTCCTTTATCAATGTATCATGCTTGCAAGCGTTTGCCTATGTTTTCCTGCCGACGCTTTCAGTTTCGAGCGGCAGCTCGATAACGAAACGGATGATCTCGCCTTCGCATTCCGCCCAAATTCGGCCTCCGTGCAATTCGACGATGCTTTTGGCAATCGCCAGTCCCAGCCCCGAACCGCCCGTCCTGGCTGTACACGAACCGCACGAGCCGGGCGAGTCCGTCATCGCCTGTTACGATAGGCCGCGGCGCTACCGTCTGAAAGACGTAATAGACGAAGTAGCATACGAATAAGCCCGCAAGCAAGGTCCACAAAGTCCGATAGTATAGCTTTCTCTCCTTAAGCAAAAAATAGAACATCACGGCGAAAATAAACACATACCATCCCAAATAAGGAATAATAAACGCCTTGACGAACGGGATCGCCGCATCCAGATCGGTGGCCAGACTGCTCGCTCCTCTCTCGCTTGTATTCACCTGCATATAAAAAATATTCGATAATGGAATCAGCGCCATCAGGCACAGCGGCCATAAACTGCGAATGATCTTCATGTCGTTTCTCCTTTCATTGTTTGCTGCAAATCTATGATAAGAGAAACACCTTAATAAAAAGCCGACCTAATTCTTAATAAGTTCTTATTATTCGCGCACAGCCGGAACGCGCAGCCCGAAAAAGGCGGACGGCTTGTGAACCCACCCGCCTTGAAGCCCGAAGCGGCGGAACAAATCCCCCAAAAGCCATCCATGCCGCTACGCGGCACCACAGACAATGGAAATGGGGTACCAAGAGTAATTTCCAGGGTAGTGACGTGATGCTCTGAGGCTTATTCCGTCCGCATCCAGCCTAAGCTGGATCGGCGTCTAACCCTTCCTCTGGGATCGTTCTATGGGTAGACTTTCCTTTCGGGGGAGCCCCCGGATTTCCACAGGATATGGCTGCGCGTCTTTTCCTAAACAACAAAAAACCGCCGAAGGCGTCCATCGCTTCGGCGGCTTGCAATTCGATGCATTTAATTGGCTTTGCTGAAATAGTCCACAATCTGATCGAGCAGCAGGTTCGCCGCTTCATAGCCGCCCGCCGAATTCCATATCGCTTCGTCGACCTGCTTGATTTGATGATTTTTGGCGACGTTCAAATTTTGGAACAGGCGGTCGTTCATCCAATCCTGTACGACTTTGTCGGCATCGTTCTTGCCAGGCGTTTCGGTGACGAAGTAGAACATGACGTCCCCGTCCATGTCGGGGATTCTCTCTTTGCTCATCACTTCGATATTGCCGTCTTTATCCTGCGCCGCCGGACGGGCGAACCCTAACTGGCTTAACAAGGCGCCGGAGAAGGTCTGCTTCTGGTAGATGCGGACCTGCGCGGCGGAGAAGCGCACAACCGATATTTTCGCGGCCGTCTTGCCTCCAAGCTTCGCCTTGGCCTCGATCACGCGCTTGTCGAAATCGGCCAACAGCTTGGCCCCTTCCTCCTTCTTGTCGACCGCCTCCATGTACAGCTTGAAGTTTTCCTTCCAGTCTCCGCCCAAATCCTCCGAGAACACGGTAGGGGCGATCTTTTGGAGCTGCTCGTACACTTTCTCCTGCCTGACCTTGTTGCCGATGATCAAATCCGGCTTCAGCGTCGCAATAACTTCCATATTCGGCTGCATCTCGTCTCCGACGACCGCGACGTCCTTCATATCGTCTTTAATATGGTTATACCACGGGTCGCCGCTCCACGACTTGACCGCTCCGACCGGTTTGACGCCCAGGGCAAGCAAAGCCTCGGTACCTTCGTTCGTCAAAATGACGACGCGCTTGGGCGTTCCGACCAGCGTTGTCTCTCCCATCGCATGTTTAACGACGCGCGGGGTTTCATTATCTGCGCTTGACGCCGCTTTCGGCGCCGCCGCCGGTTTGCCCTCGGATTCCGCCGCCGCTCCTCCCGTCTGCGTCAAGCCGCTCGTCCCGCCTGCGCAGGCGCTGAACAATAGGGTAAGACAAAATAACAATGTAGCCAGCACAGCTGTCTTGGACTTTCTGTACATCGGTAAGCCGACCTTCCCTTCATACTGATAATGATTCTCATATTCATCATCAATATAACGTCGCGGCCTGCCTGCGGCAATAGCATATATCGACATGCGGGATGGATTATCCGGACATGGTCGCGCCATAGCGGCATTGGCCTTGTAAGCGGCCGGAGACATCCCTTCGAACTTTTTGAACAGGCGGCTGAAATAGTAGCTGTCCGCGTAGCCTACGCTCTCGGCGATTTCCTTGACCGTCAGGCCGGCGCCGAGCAGCCGCTCCTTCGCCCGTTCCATCCGAATCCGGATCAAATAGTCGATCGGGCTCGCGTTCATCCGCTCCTTGAACAGCCTCAGCAGCTGCCGCGGACTGCATTCCAGCATATCCGCCAGCGTGTCCAGCGTGATCGGCTCCTTGTAGCGCTCGCGCAAATAGCGGATCGCTTGGGACACCGGGTCGGGCTGCTCGACCGCGGCGCCTTGGCGGCTGAGCTGCAGGAGAACATCGGATACGAACTGATAAAACAAGCCTTTGATATACAGCTTATCCGGCATATCCGTCTGCCGCCACGCCTGCTCCATCCGTTCCACTTTATCGAGCAGGGAAAGCGGATGCCGCGGCGCAAAGCCGTACTGCAGCTGGAACGGGCTGCCGCTGTTCATCAGCTGCACCAGCTCCCGACGGCTCGGCAGCGCCAGCACCGCTTTGTACATAATCGTGCAATATTCGAACAGCTCGTCGGCCGCTATGTCCAGACAAACGCCTTTGCCCGCATGCAGCACGTGGAATCGATTCGCCGTACTCTTATCACCGTCACGGCTCACCTGAGCGCTCCCGCGCAAAACAAAGAGAAAGGCGCTCGCCGGCAGCCGGTAGGAACGCAGCTCTTCTCCGCGCTGCAGGGTCGTATGGCGAATATCCATTATTTTTATGTAAACGTGGTTCCATAGCTGCATATGGTCGTGAAGGTCCATCGAATTCCGCTTCCTCCTTTCCCGGGCAATTCCGGTTCTCCGGCTTCATAAGCCGAACGGATCGCCGACAGGAAATGGTTCTTCACATATGCCATTATAGATGATAACGATTCTCATTAACAGTCTTGAATTTACGCCGACTGCCCTCTTTCCTTTTCATTATGTTAAGTCATATTATTGATATTCGTCTCTAAAGAATTAGAAAGATTGACCGTTTTCATTTCCGATTTATCCCTTTATCCTGATGACGTTCTTTGCAAACTAATAGTAGGTACATGGTCGATTCAAGACATTATCAGTCATATTATGGGTTGGGACAAAAACTTTATTAAGACACTTAATCAGATTATAAACAATGAAAAAGTTAAACTTGAAGAACATCACGATGTGCAGGCATTTAACGAAGCATCCGTTTCTTTCGGCAGAAAAATGGAACCACATGATTTACTTAAGGAAGCCATTTCCCAACGCAACCAATTAATATCAAAGCTCAATATGGTTTCTAAATCAGCATTCACCAAACAATTCCCAAATAGTTCGTATACGTTGGAAACTTTTTTACAAAACATGTTTATTGGCCATGATAAGCATCACGTAGAACAAATCAAGAACTACCTTAATAATCAACAATAAAAGAAAACAGAGCCAAGTGAAAAAAGACCGGAGCTCGCCTTTAAGGCAAAGCGTCCCGGTCCATCTGTATTGTAACGAAATATTCGGATTCTCCTGCTGCGCAGTCGCGCTTCAGCTTGCAATCGCCGCCGGTTCCTCCGCAGGCTGCTGCGGCGTCAGCACCTCCCGCTTCATAAACCAGCAAATAACGAACGCAGCGGCGGCAAATAAGGCGCCGATCCAGAACATCTGCTGAAACGCCACGGCGAACACCGTCTTGATCTGCAGCACCAGACTGGCCGGCGTTCCCGCCGGAATGCCCCCGTTCATAATCGACTCCGCGGCTCCCGCCGGAAATTGGGCGGACAGGCCCGCGATGCCGTTATGAATGTTGCGGGACAGCAGGCTGCCGAAAATGCTGAACCCGAGCGTAGCGCCGAGGGATTGAAACAGTTGGACGGTGGCGACGCCAACCCCGGTGTGCTCCTTGGCTACCGTTTCCTGCACGATCAGGTTATCGCTGCCGAACAGCACGCCGATGCCTAATCCCAAAATAAAGAAGGCTGCGATCACATACAGCACGGTCGTATCCACATCGACGCGAGACAGCAGGAAATAACCGGCCACCGGCAAAATAAAGGAGACGACAAACAAATGCTTGTAAGCGATTCGGGTAATCAGGAAGCCGCATACGATGCTCGCCGGAATCGCCCCCGCCATAAAAGCGAGCGTCAAGTAGCCGGAGGCGGTCGGCGACAAGCCCATGACATTTTGCGCAAAGAACGGGAAGCCGGACATTCCGCCCATAACGCCCAGCATCGTGACGAACACGATCAGCGACAAGACGACGACAGAACGGTTGCGGAACAATTGGAGCGGAATGATCGGCTCCGCCGCCCTCGCTTCGATACGGATGAAGACGGCGATCAGAAGTGCGGCCAGTACGAGCAAACCGATTACGGCGGGAGACGACCAGGTGTATCCGGCGACATCGATCAGCACGGGAGCGAACAGCAGCGACAGGATCGCCAGAACGAGTGTGCAGGCGCCGGCCCAGTCGATCGTTTTCTTCTCCGGACTGACGGACTCGCGCAAGCCTTTGGCAACGAATATCCCCGCAAGCAGACCTACCGGGATGTTGATCAGGAAGATCCAATGCCAGCTCATGTGACTGACAAAGTAGCCGCCCACCGTCGGACCGAGCAGCTGCGGAAGAATCAGCATCGGTCCGATCATGCTCTGCACCTTCGCCCGCTGTTCGAGCGGAAACGAGTCGCCGATAATGATCATGGCCAGCGGCATCAGCCCGCCCGCGCCGATCCCTTGAACGCACCGGCCAATTAGCAGCGCGACCATGGAATGAGACAGCCCGCACAGGATGGAGCCGGCCATAAACAGAGCCAGGCAAATCAAATAGATCCGCTTGCGGCCGTAAAGATCGGCCAGCTTGCCGAAAATCGGCATAAATATCGTAATCGACAGCATATAGATGCCGGCGACCCAGCCGAATAGAGCGAGCCCGTGCAGGTCGCGGATGATGGTCGGCAATGCCGTAGATACGGCGGTCTGATCCAGCTCGGAGAAGACAAGCCCGAGCAGCAGACCGATCAAAATGAGCGTTTTATTGGACTGTATAGTTTTCAATGTTCCCCCTGCTTTCCACTTGTTAAGGCTGAACGATCAGGCGCAGCATGAAGTCGGCGTCAGGCAGCCGATAATCGTCGATTTGCGCCGTACGCACATTCATCAGTCCGACTACCGACGTCAAATACCACATGGTGAGCACTCTCGCATCGCCGGCGATAAATTGACCGGCTTCCTGCCCGGCGGCCACGACGTCCGTTAACACTCGAATCATTTCGCCCGCGTCATAGCCCTTCAACAGTTCGGCCACTTCGCCCGGCAAATCTTCTGACGACAGCACCTGCTGCATTAAAATAAAATAATAATTGTCCTCATGCAAAATCTCGCTAGTCAGTAACCGGACTTTTTCCAAAGGCGTGCCGGGCATCGTACGAATGACATCGAATGTTTCGTTCGAGCCTTCGATCGCTTCCTTCACCAGCTCGCTTAAAATTTCATCCTTGGATTTAAAATAACGGTACGAAAGTCCGTCGCTAATTTGCGCCTCTTTGGCGATCATGCTCATTTTCGTTCCGATCAGACCGTGCGTAGCGAACACTTTAAGCGCGGCCTTCTTGATTTGATCCCTCCGTTCGTCGCGGAGCTGATCCTTCGAATCTGTTTTCATGGTAAGAGCCTCCTTTTTGCCAGAGAATGAATAACTCATTCATTTATTTGATAAAACCATCTTAGCTGTTCCTGATCAAAATGTCAACTGTTCCCTCATCTATTTTTTTCGCTGTCAGTTATGCAGGACCAGCTCGGCCAGCCGGGCCGGAGCGACCGTTGTTATGTAATAGTCCTCCGCCTTCCAATACCGATTAACGAATACGTCCTTCTTCCGACGGGTGATCTCGCTCTCCCTCAGAAATCTTGTCGTTCGGGAGGAATCCACATAAGCGACGACATCCAAGTATTTTCGCCACTCCTTTCGCTGCAAAAAGACGCCTTCAATAATTACGACGCAGGCTTCCGAAACCGCCGCCCTTTGTATCTCATGAGAGTCCTTCTCCGCATCGTAGCGCATAAGTTCAAGTATGCCGGTCCCTTTCAGCCGGCGAAATAAACGCTCTTCCAGCCCTATGACATCCCACTGCAGCCGATAATATTCCTCCCACGGCTCGCAATCGGTATTGTATCGTTTGGCGCGCTCCACAATGTAATCGTCCATATGAAGGACGCAAGTGGCAATCCCGCTCTGTCGAAGCTCCTGCTCGAGTCCGCACGCGAGTGTCGTCTTCCCCGAACGGCTAAGCCCGTCGATGCCCAGAATCAACCGTTCTCCCTCGCGCATATGCGAAACAACGTACTTCATTAACGTCTCTATATGTATCCTCACATGCCGTTCCCCCTTAAGCCTCATTATACTATCTCCGGCCGGGAAACAAATACATCCGAATTCGATTTGACGATAGTAAACGCAGCGCGGCTGCCGAAACAAATCGGCAGCCGCGTCATCATTTTTATGAAACTTTAGTTTCCCGCAAACGAATTCCCCTTGCCATAGGCACAACTTTCCGCTCACTTCTTACGCAACGTACCATTGCGATTGGGCCCTATACATCCGGGCGTACATTCCGTTAAGCGCCATAAGCTCTTGATGGCTGCCCTGCTCGACGATGCGTCCGTCGTCGAATACCAAGATGTTGTCGGCAAGCCTCGTGGCGCCCAGCCGATGGGAGATAAGAATCGTCGTTTTGTCCCCGGTGATTTTGTTGAAATCCTCGTACAGCTTCGCCTCCGACACCGGGTCCAGCGCCGCGGTCGGTTCGTCGAGGATCAATACCCGAGCGTCCTCCTTCAATAGCGCTCTGGCGATCGCAATTTTTTGCCATTCGCCGCCGGATAAATCGACGCTGCCCGCTTTATAATAGCTCAGATGCGTCTCAAAGCCTTCCTTCAGCTGAGAGATAAAATCGTAACAACCCGATAGTTTAGCCGCCGCGCGCACTTCATCTTCCGAGTACTCGCGGGATACGTCGCCGACACGTATGTTATCCGCCACGGAAACGGCATATCGCCCGAACATTTGAAAGGTGCACGATATGGCCCGCTTGACGAAATCCGGATGCCGATGGGCGTCAAGACCGTTAAAGCGCACGCTCCCGCGGTCGGGTTCGTACAGTCCGCACAGCAAGGAAATAAATGTGCTTTTGCCCGATCCGTTTTCCCCGACAATAGCGATCTTCTCCCCCTGTCTTATGGTCACGGAGACATCCTTCAGAACCTGCCTCCCGGTTTCCGGATAACTAAAATCGACATCGCAAAATTCGATATCCACCTGCTGCGGTACGGCAATGTCTATGCGCGGCTCCGGAAGGCTTCCTCCTTTAACCAAAACTTGCGGCCGTGCTCCTTCCTCCCCATATTCGCGGAAATTCATGATGTCTTCATAATCCGCAATAAATCTGCCGTCGCTGCCGATCACCACCAAGTTGTCGAACAACCCCTGGAAGGCGGTCTGTATGACCCTTGCCGTGCTGTAAATCAATACAAATGATCCGATCCCGGCTCTCCCGTTGTAGATGTCATAGGAAACCATGGCGAGGACGATGCCGATGGTTGTGAGGCCGACCAGACGGGCTCCGCCGTTAAACAGCGTAAACTTGCGAATGAGAGCGATTCTCTTCCGGTATAACTCCGTCACCGATTCATCGTACCGCTCCTTCACATAGTCGTACAGATTGCCGAACCGCATCTCCTTCATGCTGGGACGTTTGAACATCACCCAGGATATGTACGTTTGATAGCGCAGCTCATGCGAATTATTCTGCTCCTGATAATAAACCGCCTCCGACTGGGCCTGCCTCAGCAGGACGGACGGGATGCACCCGACGAGCACGATAACGGCGATTAGCCAGCTGTCCGTCGCAATAATGCACACGGCCGTTATCAGTTGAATCGTGGAGAAAGCGATTCCGAACGTCGCATTGAGAATCAGGGGCAGTTTGCGGTTTAATTCGTTCTTGACCCATTCAAACTTCCGGTACGTCTCCGTGTTGGCGAAATAATCGATCCGGATGCGGGAAATTTTGAGCATCAGCTTTTCCTGGATGTAATATTGCATCTTACTCCACAGAATAGGGTTGCTTCTGCCGGAGATCAGCCCCAGCGCGTCGCTCAGCAAGGTCATCCCGAGCCAAAGAGCTAGCCATTGGACGGCATGGCGAAACGAAGCTCCCATCATCCCCTCCGATACGACGTTCGCGGCTTCGTTAAAAAAATACTTCTCAAACACAGCGACCGCCGTGCCGATAATTCCTCCGGCAAGCCCCAGATTCGTCAACAGCAGTTCCTTGAAGCTTGCGGCCTCCAATACCAGCCTGAAGCTCGAATAAACCGTCTTATCGATCCGCGCGCGTTTTCGCTTCTCCATAGCCGTATCCGCCATATTACACGACCTCCTCCTCTTTCCGATACCATTGCGCCTGGCTCGTGAACAGCTTGTAATACATCCCGCGCTCCGCCATCAGTTCTTCATGCGTACCGAATTCGACGAGCTTGCCGCCATCCATAACCGCGACTTGATCCGCTAATCTGGCAAAGCCGATCCGATGCGAGACGAGCACGCCGGTCCGATTCTGGATACTGTTTCTAATATGATGAAATTGCTCCAGTTCCGCAATCGGGTCGAGCATAGCGGCAGGCTCGTCCATAATAAGAATATCTTTGTTGCTGATATGCGCCCGCGACACCGCGATTCTTTGCCATTCTCCGCCCGAGAGCTGGATCGCATTCTTGTGATACCACCGGCCCAAATGCGTATCGAGTCCGCTGCTCTGCCGCTTCAGCAATTTGGCTGCTCCGCCCTTCTCGGCAGCAGCGTATAAGGCGTCGTCATCATGCAGGCTGGCGAGGTCGCCGAAAGCGATATTTTCTCTTAAGGTAAACTCAAACTTGGCATAGTCCTGGAAGGTAACGCCGATTCGTTCCACCAGCTTGGACAAATCGATATCCTCATAGCTTTTGCCCTCGAAAAAAACATGCCCTTCCGTCGGCTTATAAAAGCCGAGCAGCACTTTGACCAGCGTAGATTTGCCGGCTCCGTTGCCGCCGACGAGCGCCACAATCTCGCCCCGGCGAATTTTCATCGACACGTCTTGCAGCGCGCAGGCTTCGGAGTTGTACCGAAAGCTGACGTTCTGCAATTCGAAGACAACCGGCGCCGCTTCGTCATCGTCAGGTACCGGAAAGGCGGGTTGCTTACCGGCGGCGTTGGTACTCTTATCTTCAAAGTCCATTTCGAAGAACTGCTTCTGAAGCTCAAAATCTTTGACATAACGGTACGTTCCCATAAACGAACCGCCGTATTTTCCCGACGTACCCGCAATCTGATCGAACATCGCGACAACCATAATTAGCGTGCCCACCGTGATCTTCCCTGAAGCCGTTAAATATAACCCGGAAATAATCAGCGCGAATTTGAAAGCGGTTCCCAAAAAAGAGGCCGTTTGGCTGCGCAGGTTGGCTTTGGCCATATATGCCAGCGTTCTTTCCTGCATCGGCTTGATGATGTCGAACCATCTTTTGCGTATGAAGGTATCCAACTCCAGCATTCGGTATTCCATGGCGATTTCGCTGTTAAACACCTGCGAGTAATAATATTCGGCCAATCTTTCGTTATTGCCTTCGTCAATCCAGCGCTTGTGGCCTTCGACCGCATTTTTGAAGCCCATCGCAAGCGATGCGGCAATAAGGATAACGGCCAAGAGAAACAAAATCCAAGATGTCGTTGCGGCAAGAACGAGCAGGCTCGCAAGGGCGACAGTTTCCCCCAGCAGCTTCAAAGCGTGGCTTAAAAAATAGGAGAGCCTCTTGATCGTAGGCGTCGTCATATCGATTTGCAGCGCCAGCTCGGCATCGTCAAACATACGCAGCGGAACCTTCCGCATCATGTCGCCAAGCTGCTTCTGCATGCCGACCGCATAACGGGTAAACAGCGTAAAATCGAAAATGCTCGGCAGCATGGCGTACAACGCGTTCAGAAAGAGAAAGGCGACGAGCACGCAAATCCACAGGCCAATCCGCCCAAAATCCCCCGATTGTGCCGCCCCCGCGGCAATCGTATCGATAATCCGTTTGGTTACGACCAAAAATAGCACGGGAAGCGCCGCCCCGGTCGTGCAAATCGCCGACCAATACAAAAGGTTGCGGCGGTCAATCTCCCAGGCCTTCCTAAAGGCCCACTTCAGTACAGCGAAATCGGCTTTAATTCGGCTCGCTACTTTTCCCATAGTCCTCTCCTTTTCATCGATCGTTCAGATAGTAGATTCTACCATAATTTAGCAGCCAAAATCTTTATTTTAATTGTCCGTTTTATTCCTATATTTCATTTTTTTTACTTGTGACAATAAAAAAAGCCACTTGCGGCTTATCAAGACCTAAATTTAAAAAACTCAGATTAAATAAAGGCAGTCGATCATCTTAGACCGACTGCCTTTCCATTAGTAACGATTCCGTTACACTGACTTCCAATATTCCCACGCTTTTAAGTAATCCTCCAAATCATGTGGATGGTGTCTTATACAGATCCCAATTCGACAATATAGCTGAAAGACTACTTCCTCAATTAACCTTGATCTTTCAATAGGTTCATGATGCAGCAAGTCAAATGCTACCATTAATGTTTCTAGGTTCAAATCGTCTGGAGAAGAGCAAAAAGCATAAGTGAAATCGTATAGCATAGGACCAATCATCGGTGATGGGTCAATTACACCAACCAATGAGCGTTCATAAAACACAAAATTATGTACACCAGTATCTCCATGCAGCAAATATCTTACTATTTGATCTTCATGTTTCGATATATTTTCAAATATTGATTCTACTCTATTGTAATCCTCAATGGATAAAAGGCTTCCCCAATCGTTTCTCGTATCCACCAAACTCCGGTAGTTCCACTCTCGCCAAGACTGAACCGGAGATCCTAGTCTTCCCCATTTGTCCGTTTGCACATATTTTTCGTAATTATTGAAAAGTTCTTTTACTAAGATTGTCAGCCAATTTATTTTTAATCCTCGATTATAATGAGTTGTGCCTGTAATGTATGTATACACGATATACGCTTTAGCAGGATCAGTAAAGATAATTTCGGGAAAAAGTTTAAGATGTTGATAAGTTTCAAGAAATTGTTCGGTCAACGCAATTTGATGCGGACGGTCAATTTTCAGAACGTAATTTGCTTCGTCGCGCTCTGAAAGAAAATAAACAATACCATCAGTAGATCCGGTCTTATTATTAGTTGCAATAACATTATTATCAATAACGCCTTTTTCATAAAGAGTGTTGATGATGCTGTTAACATCTGCTTTTTCTAACATTATTCATTCCCCCTTAAACCTAACCTAGATGAAATGTAATTTTTACCAAATCATTCATTTAAATAATATAGTGGTTTTGAAGGGGATACAAGATAGTGTTTGGTTTTAGTCAACTATGCAACCGAAAAATAGAGGATATATGCTCATATACTGAACATAGTATCCTCTTGTTATTGTACTACACAGCTCTTTTTCATTCATTTGACGCGCAAATCCGCTTAATCGACCGTACCCGATTACGCCGGCCGCAAACCTTCCCGCAGCTGAACGATAAAATCTTGGGCGAATTGCTGCATACCGGCATACACTTCCTGCGCCTCCGGCAAATAACACATCCCTTGACCGAGCACGTGGCGCTCGAAATAATCGAGCGTTTCTTCGAGGCTCTGCCCTCTCGCCGTTCCCGTGCACAACGATTTCACGATCAGATACGTGCGGCCGCCCTCGATCATATGAGCGTCGTGAAGCAGCTTGCCCTCCAGCGTCTCGGGGATTTCATCCTTCTGCGATTCCCAGGCTATTTTGACGATACGGTCGACGGCTTCCTGCGGCAAACCCTCGCTATGCAAATATTCTCGGATCAAGTCTTCGCGCAAATAAATAAAACCGTGAAAATAGCATCCGTACTCGATCCACTCGCTATCGGCCGCCATCTCCGGATAAAACGCCAGCAGCTTCCTGGCCGACTGCATCACCCGTTCAATATGGCTGAGATCATGCATTATGTCTTTATGCTGGTAAAAAGGGCTGACAAATTCGGCAAGACGGTTCCGATCGATCATGTTCTCCCTCCATTCGCTTTTGGATAGGATACATATTTTTCCATGGGATGTCAATAGAAAAAGACGTTTACAGCGGAGCGAATGCTTGGTAATCCATTCATACAGTTTATGGAAAATAAAGCATGGAAAGGAACCCGATATCATGAGCACGCAGTTCTACCTGGTTAGACACGGCATAAAGGAAAAAGGAATTCATGACGTCGCCCTCGCTCCCGAGGGGGTCCGGCAAGCACAGAAGACGGCAATTTTTTTGTGCACAAGGCCGATCCGGAAAATCGTCAGCAGCCCGCTGCTGAGGGCCAAGCAAACCGCTCAGCTGATAGCGGAAGCGATCGGGGCGCCTGTGACGGAAAATATTCGGCTGCGGGAACGGGCTAACTGGGGGGACCTGCCCGGGCAAACCTTCGAACAGTTCGTCGAGATGTGGGAACGCTGCACGAGGGATAGAGATTTTATCCCGCCGGTCGGGGACTCGGCGAGGAAAGCCGGTGAACGTATGGCTTCCTGCCTGCAAGAGCTCGCCGCCGAACACCCTCAGGATAGCTTGATCATCGTAACGCACGGCGGGCTGATTACCGATTTCCTCGTCAACGTATTTACGGAGGAACAATTGAATGAACGGCATCCGGACTTTGTTGATGAACAAAGCCAATTGATCCCGGAATGCTCCATAACGAATGTGGTCTATCAAGACGGGATATTCCACTTCGCTCGGCTTGCCGATGTCGCTCATTTGCTGTAATCGTGCAAGTTCGACCACACCCTCGGTCAAATGTCCACATCCACTGACCGTTTAGCGAAGCGCGTTCGCACCGCGCATATTCTCCCTGCACGCGGTGCGGCGCTGTATGCCGGCGGTCAGCCCACGTCAATAAAGAAGCGTCCGATCCGATATGCGGGCCGTCACGACATGGCCCCCCGCATGATTGCGGTGACCGCAGGCAACCGGGTCCGGCCCCACGAAGCCCGCTCCTCTCCCCTCGATCGTCAGCTTCCCCGGCTCCAGCGTAACGATGGCGTATAACGCCTCTTCATACGGCGCGGTGCTGGCGAGCAGAGGATAAGCTTCGCACACCTCCTTCGAATAGCGGGTCGCTGCGTACGATTTTCCCATATAGAAGTAAGACATGCTGTTGATATGCACGAAATAGATGTCGTCGATCACCTTGACGCCGTCCAGATGGTTGTGGCCGTTCAAGCAGGCGATCACTTTGCGGAAGCCCGCCTTGGCGTTAGCCTCCCGCAAAATCGAGCGCAGCTCGTCGCTGTTCTTGATGCCGTAATTGAAATCGTTGAACGGCGACTCCAGATTATGATGGCTGAACAGCACCGTCGGTTTATTCGTGGCGGCTAGGTCCTCTCTCAGCCAGTCGAGCTGCTCCGGGGTCAGATTGCTGATCGCCTCGGGATGCTGATGGTAATTGCCGTGCTCATAGCCGACATACCGGCCGTCCAGCAGCAAGTAGTTGGCGTCCAGCACGACAAAATGATAACCGCCGCTGTCGAAGGAATAATAATTCCGTTCCATCCCGAGAAACTCCATGATCGCCCGCTTGTCGCAGCGGTCCATATCGTGATTTCCGAGCACATGATATTTCGCTCCCGGAAACCGTTCCCACGTGGCGACGAACGGTTTATTTTCCGGAAAGGGGAAACAGAAGTCGCCCAGCTGAATAATAAAATCGACCTTCTCCTCCGTCATCCGTTCGATAAACCGGTTCAGCCGATCTTCGGCGCGGTACATAAAATCTTGATGAACGTCGGCCATGACGCCGAACCGGATCTTTAAACTCGTCATATTGCGAAACCCTTCTCTCCATTGAATTTAAGGCGGCAAACGCTTTATTCTTTGACCGAGCCAAGCACGATCCCGTGAATGAAATACCGCTGCAGAAACGGGTAAATGAGCAGAATCGGAATCATGCTGACCATCACCTTCGCCGAATTCAGACCCTGATCGGAGGTTTGCATGATCGTCTTCAGCATCTCCGGATCGATATTGTCCAGTTGGGCCGGCTGCAGCAGAAAGGTGTTAATATACGTTTGCAGAGGCATATTATGGGGATTGTGAATCAACACCAGCCCGTCGAAAAAAGCGTTCCAATGCCCGACGACGCTGAGCAGCGTGACCGTCGCAATCGCCGGAAGGCCGAGCGGAACGTACAACCGGACCAGCGTATTCCAAGGTCCCGCCCCGTCGATCATTGCCGCTTCGTCCAGCTCCTTGGGCAAATTGCGGTAAAAGTTCATCAGCAAAATGACATTGAACACCGGCACCGCGCCCGGCAGCACGAGCGCCCAGATCGTATCGATCAAGCCGACGGCGCGGACCGTAAGATACCAGGGGATTAAGCCGCCGCTGAACAGCATCGCGATCACGAGCGCCCACATGTAAATATTTCGCCCTTTAAATCGCTGCGGCGTACGGGATAAAGGGAACGCCATCAATAAAGTCAGCACGAATTGAATCGAGCCGCCAAGCAGTACCCGCTTCAGCGAAACGCCGAACGAGACAAAAAATTGCTTGTCGCTCATCAGCGTCTTGTAGTTAGCCAAGCTGAACTGGACGGGGAATACCGTGACGCGTCCCGCGGAAACCGCCGCTTTATCGCTTAAAGAGACGGATACGGAGTTGAGAATCGGAAATAAGGACAGAAAGGCAATCGACAGCAAAACAATCAGAATGACGGCATTGGCCGCGACAGCGCCGATCCCTTTACCGTATGTTGTCACCTCTATACACGACCTTTCAGAAAATACGGTAATTGGCAAAGCGTGAAGCCAGCGTATAGGAAAACACGATCAGAAAGAAGCTGATCACCGACTTCAGCAGGCCGACCGCGCTGGCGATCCCGTACTGGGAATGCAGCAGGCCGACGCGGTACACGTAAGTATCGATCACATCGCCCGAAGCATAAACGAGCGGATTGTACAGATTCAATATTTGGTCGAAGCCTGCGCTCAGCACCTTCTCCAGCGACAAGGTGGCAAGCAGAATAATCGTGGCGGCAATGCCGGGCAAAGTGACGTGCAGCAGCTTATGCCAGCGGTTCGCTCCGTCAATCTCGGCCGCCTCGTACAGCGACGGATTAATGGCGGTCAGCGCCGCGAGATACACGATGGCGGAAAATCCGAAATCTCTCCATACATCGCTGCCGACCAGCACATAAGGGAACCAGTCGTTGCTGCCGAGAAACAGGATCGGCTCGTAGCCAAGCAGCCCGATCGCTTGATTCACGATGCCCCGCAGCGACAAGAGCTGCGTCAGGATGACCGATAAGATGACCCAGGACATAAAATGCGGCAAATAGACGATCGTCTGAATCCATCGTTTGACGCCGCTAAGCTTCAGCTCGTTCAGCAGCAAAGCGAAGGTAAGCGGAACGATCAGATGCGCCGCTATTTTCATCACGGAAATAAACACGGTGTTATAGAAAATGATCTTGCTGTCCGAAATCTGAAACATATATTGGATATTATCGAGCCCGACCCAGGGCGATCCCCAAATTCCCTTGGCAGGGAGAAATTTCTTGAAGGCGATGACCGCCCCCAGCATCGGGTAATAATGAAAGACGGCAAGCAGCAGCATCCCGGGCAACAGCATGAGATGGTAGTGCAGTTGGATCTTTTTGCTTTCCATACTCTCGTTCCTTTCCGCGAGACGGCGGATGACGGCGGTAGGGCACTCGGCCCTGCCGCTTATTTCATCCGATCGACCTCCGCTTGAACTTCTTTGGTGACATCGCCGCCGCCCTGCTTCTTCCACTCCGATACGAACGTATCGAAATAATCAAGCGGCTTATCCCCGACAATAATTCGCAGGAACGATTCGTCCTCCAGTTTGGACAAATTCGTCCATTTCATTTCCATAGACTTCGTAATTCCGTAAAATTCGCTGTATACCTCGGTATTGATCGGATTCAGCACGCTTTTGCCGCCGTTGAACTGGTATAAGATATACGCCCAATCCGAAGGAGACGCCTTCAGGGCATCCATTCCCTTCTGATATTGATCGAACAGCTTCATATCCGATTCGGGCAGCTCTTCTCTCTTCAGCTTGCCGCTTGCTGCGTCCTGCAATCGCTGAAAGCGGTCGTACACGGTCGACTTCACGCGGAAGGTTCGCTGGATCGGCCGGACCTGCCAGTTGGTGCCGGGACTTTCGCTGTACAATTTGGGGTAGCCGGGCGCCATATTGTCCATATCCGTAAACCAGTTGATCAATTTAATAATCGCCTCCGGGTGTGGAGTCCCTTTCTTGACGACCATAATCCGGCCCATAGGGTTCGGCTGGCGGTTATACCATTTGCCGTCCGGGGCAGCCAGGATGAACGAATCCCATTCGGCCTTCGGATCGTTTTTGACCGAATCCGCGAGCGACTTGGCCGGAGCCCATGTGTACCCGGTAGAAATGCCCGCCTTGCCGGCGCTTATATCTTTGGCCACCTGATCCGGCTTAATCGTCCCGAACTCTTTGTCGATAAGTCCCGCCGCATACCAATCCCGGAGCTTGCCGAGCGCCTGCTTCGTCTCCGGTAAAGTGGAACCGTATACAATTTTTCCGTTCGCATCTTTCACCCATATTTTAGGAAACGACTTGAAGGCGGTGAAAATCCCGTCGAACGAATTGTAGTTGGTCGTGCCTGTGACGAAGGTTGACGTCCCCTGCAGACCGTATGTGTCTTTCTTGCCGTTGCCGTCGGGGTCCTGCTCGATAAACGCGCGCGCCACCTTTTCCAAATCATCCGTCGTAATGACCTTGGGCAGCTCGATGCCCACCTTCTTCAGCCAATCCGTACGAATCCAAACGATGTTATCGTTATCATGCGCGGGCACGGTGGACGGGATGCCGTACAGCTTGTCTTTATAAGTGACTTTCTTGACGAAGTCGGGGCCGAAGCCGGAGATTACATTTTTCAGCAGCGGCGACGCATAGTCTTCATACGCCTTCGTCAAATCCTCCACCATATCCGATTCCACGAGCAGGTTAAAATCGCTTTCGGATACGAACAGAAAATCCGGAATGTCGTTGCTGGAGACGAGCAAGCTCACCTTCTGATCGTAGCCGGATTGCGGCGCTTCGAACGCGTGATTGATTTTGATGTTAAACTTCTCCTCGATCATTTGGGTATAGCGGTTATCCGTCAGCGTATCTTTGCTGCCCTCGGGCCACTTGTTCTCCGCCGGCGTGTAATAGCCGAGATTAACCGTCACCGGTTCGCTGTACTTGCCATACGGATCTGGCTTCTCCCCCGCGTCGCCCGTCTGCGGCTGAGAGACATCGGCCTCCCCGCCGCTGCAGCCCGATACGGTAAGCGCTAATAGCGTAACGATGGGAACCAGCGTTTTCGTCATGCGTGTCATGCGCTGGAATGGAAATTTGCTCACTTGTGCAACCCCCTGTGATTAGTAGTTTTCGCTTCTGCTTTATTGTATAGGACGGCCGCCCGGGAGCGAGAGACACGGCTGCTGCCGGCACAGTAGAAAAAAGATATTTTTTCGCGAACCGTTTTCCCCGTCCGGCGGCACATTCCTCACACATGGCGGCTGCGGTATTCCGAAGGGAGCATGCCGGTCTTCTCGCGGAACTGTCTGCTGAAATACCTGTGGTCCAAGTATCCGCACTCTTCGGCGATATCCGCGATCGGCTTGGACGACTGCAGCAGCAGGTTCATCGCCCGCGCCAAGCGCAGCTCCTTCATATAATCCTGGTACGAAATTCCGAGCAAATCCTTGAAGCATTTGCTGAAATACCCGCGGCTCAGCTTCAATTTGTAAGCCATTTCATTTTGCGTCAAGTAGAAATCGCGCAGCTTCGCCGATTCGGCCGCCTCCAGAATGCGCAGCACGACGTCCTCCGGGTAAGAAGATACGTGAAACAGATGCCGGACGTGACCGCGAAATTCGGAAATGAACGCCCGCCATGCCGGCCAGCTGTCGACGGCCTCCGCTTTGGTCAGCCATTCATGCAAAAACTGCGAATGAAGCATCCGATTCCATTCCACCAGCAAATAGTGCATGACGTTATGCAGCTTGGAGAGCGGCGGATTCATCTCCTCCATCCGGTCGCATAAAGCATCGAACTGCGCATCCTTGAGCACCCAATAGAGCGGCAGCCACTCGTCGATCTGCGCCTGCAGCCGCTCCTCGTCCCGCTCCGACCACTCCGTCCTGACGGTTGGCAGCGGATTCAGTCCGCCTCTCGGCGCCTCGCTCAAATCGCGGATGCGCATCGTAATGCGCCGCAGCGCTTCCTGCATCTGGTCATTTTCCAGCTCGGTCTTCACGATGTAATCAATCGCTCCCAGACGCAGCGCTTCTTGAATATATTTGAAATCCTCGTGACAGGTCAGCACGGCCATATGCACATGCGGATAACGCCCGCGCACCTCCTGCATCAGATCGAAGCCGTTCATAACCGGCATAGCCAAATCGGTGATCAGCAAATCTACCGGCTTCCGCTCCATCCATTCCAGCGCCTTCCTGCCGTTGCTCGCTTCCCCGACGACCGTCACCTCGAACGCGGCCCAGTCCATCGTGGAAATAAACCCTTTGCGCACAAAATATTCGTCATCGACAACAAGCGCTCTAATCATCGCTATGTTCCTCCCTCTTCCACGGCAGCCGAAAATACATCGTCGTCCCGCCCTCTTCGGAGCTGGCCGTCTGCAGCTTCGCAGCTTCGCCGAAATAAGCCTTCAGCATCGTATTGACATAATTCAGCCCGATGCCCATGCCGACTTTATCCCGCTCCGGTATGTCGTTCTTGAGCAGCTTCTCGATGTCCCGCTCCCCGATCCCCGCTCCTTGATCCATCACCTGAACCAGCAGACCGCCGCCCGTTTCCGTCGTAATTCGCAGCTCGATCGTGCTTCGCTCCTCCGTCAGACCGTAATACAGCGCGTTCTCAATGAGCGGCTGGAGCAAAAAACGCGGCACCTTCACCTGCAGCGCCTCCGGAACGGCATGAACGTTCAAGGCGAATTCGCATTGATAGCGCATTTGCTGCAACGTAATGTAATCCTGCAAGGCGCTGATTTCCAGCTGAAGCGGCACCAGGCCTCCGTCCTTGCCCAAGTTGTAGCGCAGGAGCCGGATAAAAATCGAAAGAAACTGCACGATTTCCTCCTGACGGTTTGCCTTGGCGATCCATTGCACCGTATTAAGCGTATTGTACAAAAAATGCGGATTGATCTGGGCGACGACCTTCTCCACTTCCAAATGCCGTTTGTCTTCCTCGTTCCGCTTCAGCTCGCTTAGCAGCATCCATATTTTGGAACGCATCTCCTGGAACTGCTCCATCAATACGTCCAGCTCCACGACCTGCGTCTTGGCGATGGGCCGCCGGGAGCCCTTTTCGTCCTGAACGCCGTTATCCCCGAACTGTCTGATCTCGCGGTTCAGCCGATGCAAGGAATAATAAAACTTTCTCCATATCGAAGCTCCTGCCGCCAGGCTGAACAAGAGCGATACCGCGGCGATCGCAAGCCAGGCGACGCTCCAGTTGCGGATTTCTTTGCGCAGCACCTGTTTCTGGACGACCGCGTACAGGTACCACTCCTGGCCCTCGCTGTATTCCCGGAAAAAGTAATCGTCCCCGATCACTTCGTAGCCGTCCGTCCGGCTGACATTCCCGGCCATCCGCCGTCCTGGCGGAAAGCGCTCTTCATCCTGGCTGAACACGACAGTTCCTTGAGCGTCCGTAATCACCTGCAGCACCTGAACGCCGTATTGGCGCTCGTTCAGCACCTGATCGTATAATTTGGAATTCGTTTCCACATAAATATTTTGCGGGGAGCGCTTGGGAATGTTGAGGGGCCGGGAAACCGAGAACACCGTTCCTTTCGTATTGGAGAACGATTCATGCGGCGGGTGGTACACGACCCCTTTGGACTGCGTCAGCGGTTCGAGCCCTCCCGTCCCGATCCCGGCTTCCACCGGCTGGTTCATATAAAAAATATCGTTCGTCTGGGCATCGTAAATGTAAAACAGCCCTGTATCGGGGTTCGTAAAGCTAACCTGCTGCAAATAGTCGAATATGCGCTGACTGAGCACGTACCTTTCGGCGGGGTCATCGGATTGAAACAACAGCTGCACATCCCGCGTCGCCAGCTGCTGGGAGACGTAATTCAGGTTATCGTAAGTTTTCTCCATATTCATTCTTACTTGGTGGAGCGTGCTCTGAACGCCGTTGGCCGTCTTATTGTCGAGGATCAAATAAATGACGTAATAGGATAAGGCTCCGATCAGCAGTATGGGCAAAATCGAGCTCATCATGAGACCGGCGAGCAAGCTTGTTTTTAAGGAGCGGGGCTTGGCGGAGCTTCTTCGAAAACGAAACCATGCATAGGACAGGCGCATACGTGTCCAACCTCTCTTCTCTGATCTTCCCTTTGAATTCGCGAGCCTTCCCTTATAATCCTGTTCCTGCCCGGCAAATCGGCCTGGGGTGGGCTGATCGGGCTTCCTATGCAAAAACCGCCTCATCCGCCGAAGCGGCAGTGAGACGGTCGAAGGGTTGAAGCTATAACAGGATAAGAGCCGGAGCTTGGCAGACATTTGGAATTCCCAGAAGAAATGCCCGCGTATCCGCCGTCTTCCGGATTCTCCGGGCGAGCCGATGACAGCAATGAATTCCAAATCCGGAAGGTGCTATATTAGTTTCACCGCTTGCAGCGCGCCGCTATTGTCGACGCTAAGCTGATAGCACGAGCCGTCCGGCGCATATAAGCGGAACCGGTCGCCGGAGCCGGGCGAGCCGTTCATATAGGCCTGCTCGGCGCCGGCCAGCACGTTGTTGAAGGTTTCCACCTCGCCGCAATTGGAGGCAATCTCCAAGCCGTAGCGGTTTTGCGCTCCTTGGGACGGCATCCGTACGGCATTGTCGTGAACGGAGCCGCGAACGGCGGCATTCTCCAGCTTGATCCCCGCATACAATCCGGCTCCGGCGACGCCGGCCGAATCGATCCTGTTGCCCGCAATCTCGAAGCCGTCCGTCTCGGTGACGTAAATGCCGTGCTTGCCGAGCCGCTTCAGCATATTGCCGCGGATCGCGTAATTGCCGCCTTTAGCCAGCCAAATTCCCTCGTAGTCGGTTTCCTCGATCTGGTTGTCGATAGCCATCAAATCGAATGTATTCTCGGCATAAATTCCTCTGCGGGTTCGCTCCACCTGATTGCCGACTACCTGGACGCTGCGGCTGCGGGTAATCAAAATCGATGTCTTGGCCGGCGCCGCATCCGTAATCAGGTTGCGCGCAATGATCGTATGCTCCGCCTTGACATCCCCGGAGCCCGTGCAGGAGATGCCCTCGTACTGGGTCGTGCCGACAATGATATTGTCCGCGATCAGCGCCCGCGAGCCGGTCTGCGGCGTGCCGTGCTGCACTCCGTCCCGGTCCTTCGTGGATTCCGTATTCGCTCCGGGCGCATTGACGACCACGCCGCCGCCGCAGCCGTACATCGCATTGCCCCTGACGAGGCAGTCGTTGAATTTAAACAGCCGGACAGCCCAATAGCCGAGCCGGTCGAACGTATTATCGACGATTTTAATATTGCGCGTCCACACATCGTGAATCGCCGAATGATTCCCGACCCCGCCGCCCCAAGCCGTCGTTCCCGGAGTGCCGCTGGCTCCGAAATAACAGCCGCGGACCGTCACATTGTCGCTGGGAGTCCCGTCGTACTTGCCGTACCAAGGAAAAGCCGACCCGGTCGGAATATCGATTTGGACCGCTTCCGCATAATTGCGGGAGCCGTCAGGGGCATTGAGAAAGCCGACCAGCCGGCAGTGCTCGATCAGCACCTCGCTGCTCGAATTGATCTCAATCGCATGTCCCCACGATATGTCCTTGATCGTCGTATTCCTGATCGTGACATGCCGGGCATGGGCGATATTCAGCCCCGCGAACGAGTCGGGATACTGCCCGACATTTCCGTCCCAGGTTCCGCCCTCGATCACGATATTCCCGTGCCCGCCGTAGCCTTCGTACTGCGCTCCCTGATCTCCGTTGAACAGAAAGCTGTTGTCATGGCAACGTTTCACGACGGCGTTATGCTCCAGCTCAAGCCGCGTATGGTTGTATATCCGCAGCGAATCCGTCACTTTATATACGCCGCTCATCAGGTAGACGTTGACACCGCCCGTTAGTTTGGCAAGCGACAGCGCCGCTTGGATCGCCGGGGTATCGTCCGCCGTCCCGTCGCCCTTAGCTCCCCACCACTGCGGATACAGCCGCGTGCCGCGCATGGAGCCGGCGACGCTTCCTTGTCCGGCGAAGATGACGTTCGGACCGGCGCATATCCGGGCGTCGATCGTCACCTGAACGCCCGCGTCGGGGACAAGGCATGCCCCGTTATCGAATCTTAAGTCGAGCGTCGAAGCGAAGGCAATGCCTGAGCCGATCCGGTAGCTGCCCTTGGAAAAATATAACGTAGCCCTTTCCCCGTCCCGCAGCCGGCCTAACAGCCGGAGCAGCGCGGGAGCGTCATCCGTCTGCCCGTCCCCCTTAGCCCCGCCATCCTTCGCATGAAGCCACACGACCCGGGTCCCCGACGGTCCGTTGCTGCCGCCGCCGTACACGCTGTTAGTTACCGTGGCGTCATCGGCAGCGGCATAAGCGCTTGCTTGACCCGCAGTCAGCAAATATTTGGACGCTAGCGCGACTCCTGTCATCCCCATCGCCGTCAGCAGCTTGCGCCGGGTGATAGCCCGCTTGGAGTCGGGATGATTTCGTTCCCCGTGCTTATGCTCTTCCTCATGAGAATGCTTGCTCCCCTGTTCGATCGTCATCGCCTCCCCGAAACCTTCTTGCTCCCATTGTAACGGACTTCGGCGGACAAGCGTGAGCTAACGATGCTGTCGGGAATGTAGAAAAATGTTGTTGATGCATGAATGCCTCTGCTGGAACGCTAAATACTTTTATTCCATAAGCGATGCCGGATGTAAAAATACGCAGGCAAAACAGCGAAGCCCACAAGTAACAGCAGTTGAACAATCATCTTTCTTTCTCCCTTCTGTAAAAAAATATTTCGACTGTAAGTTTTTCACATCACATACCCGGCAAAAGCGTAAACACAACGGGTTCGCCGCTAACCGCTCGCATCTCTTCCTGCGTCATCACCTTCATGTTGTCCTGTTCTCCCAAGCGATACGCTGCCGGCGCAGGAACGATCCGCGCCGCATACTTGCCGGGAGCAGCGGGTTGTCCGCTGCGGTCCTTCTGATCCCATTCGATATCGATCGTCTCGTTGTCCGTTCGATTGGGGAGCGGCGCCGAGAGGGCCGGCAGCTTGCGGCTCCAGACGACCTCCTGCTGCTCGGGCCGGAGAACTGCTTCCTCCGGATCGCCGTTCAGCCTTACAATCTGAACCTGCAGCTGCAGCGGCACCGGCCACGATAATACCTGCTCCGAGGTGTTCCGCAAGCTCAAGCGCAAGGGCACCGCTTCCTCCGGCTCGAAGCTGTACAGGTAGGTAGATCTGGTCAGTGTCAGATCAAACGGCTCTCCATGCATCCCGCCGTTCGCGCCCTGCCGGTAGTATGTCCAGCTGCCGACCAGCGAACGGTCGGACGGATTGACCGGCTGCGGGACCCATAGATCGCCGTCCATCCCGCGAAATAAATACCAGTCCAACTGATCGTCGCCGGACCATTTGGCGATACTTTGCACTTCCTGCGGTGCATAATAGCCCTTATTATGAACAATGCCGCCCGTCCCCGGGTAGCGGTAAACGGCCGTATCCCCGGTCAAGCGCAGCGTTACGTTCGCAGGCTCCGTCCCGAGCGGACGCCGCTGCAGCGACAGCTGCGGATTGATCCATACCGTATCCGCAGTGCCGTTCTTGACCTCGAACCAGCCTCCGTAGCTCGCCGAAGCTTCCAATACGGTTCCGGGTTCGAACCATACGGCGGAATCGTCAGTCTCAGGCGCCCGGTAGCCGTAGCCTCCTGTCGGCAGCGTCAGCGACTGACTCTCCTTCCGAATCCCGATCTTCTCCTCGCTCGGTAAAACCCAGCGGGGCCCTTGGTCCGTACGAATCCGGTACCAGACGATCTCGCTATGCCGGTAACCGCTCATCCCGGTACGCCACTCGGCCAATACATGAACGATCTGGGGAGAGAGGGTCATCGGCGCTGTTTGCAAATAAGGAATTTCGTACAGCTGCTCCTGCCGGGTGAGCAGCATATCGTAATCGGCCGGATCTTCCTTAATATTTTCCAGAAGCAGCGGGCGGTACAGCCACTTAGGCGTTCCTGCGGCCGTGTCGATACGGTACCAGTCGTTGTCGATTTTGCCGGTAATATGTATCTCTTGCGGAGCTATCGGTTCGGAAGCATCCCCGCTCGCATAAGGGGCGGGGTACATCGCTTGCACTCTTAACGTATGCGCCTTCATATCCACGGATTTGACTTCACCTTCTATGACCGCACTGGACTGCGGTATCCATTGTTCGCCTAACCAGGTGTCCACCTTATACCAGTTGCCCGTACTTTCATGGGCCGTCTCTTTGACCCGCAGCGTCTGTACACCTCCGAGCATTCCGGCCGGAGCCGCTTCCTCCGCCTCCCTATAAAACGGGGTATCGCGGATGATAGTCAGCAGCGGCTGCTCCGGAGTCTCCTCCGCACGCGCAACCGCCATGCTCGTGCTTTCATATATTCCCGATACGGCTATCAGCGCGCACACGGTTATTGCCAATCTTCTACATGGGTTCATGGATCTGCTCCTTTCCGCTACTCTTAGACGATCGCTCCTCCCCAAAAGTTTCTTCGATTTCCAATTTAATAGCAAAAAGACCCGTACATAATCCGCATGGATCACGAACGAGCCTTTGCAGCTGCGCCGACGGACTTAACCTGCGGCGCCGCATCGGCTTTCGGTCATTCGGCCAGCTTGGCCAGCACCGCCTCCAGCCGGTCGAGATTTTGTTCATTCGCTTGAATCGCGAACGCTTTGACCTGCCGATATACGGCTTTCGCGCGGCGCTTGCAAAATACGGGTATTGACGAATTCATGCTCTCCCGCTGCGGTGCCCATTTGATCATCCGTTTTCGAAGACGACCGCTGACGCTTTTCCAGATTCAAATGGCCCCTTCCTTCTTTTTTCGCCGGGCTTCGAGCTGCCTGCGGAAATCTTGCCGTTTTTTTGAAAGTAAACTTCACAGCAAGCAGTCACCCTACAGTCCCGCTTCTCCCGTACTCCTACTTCGATTCTACCGTTTGCGCCGCCCGGCAGAAACGTTCCAACGCTTTATGCAGAAAGGAACGCGGGCAAGCGTAGTTGATTCTGACGAAGCCTTCCCCTGCGCTCCCGTACTGGGACCCTTCATTAAAGGCCACCTTCGCTTGGCGAAACATCAGCTCCTTGATTTGCCGCACATCCGTCGTCAGTCCGCGGCAATCGACCCACAAGAGGTACGTGCCGTCAGGCCGGTGCGTCTTCACCTGCGGCAAATGCTCGCTCAAGTAATCGATGGCGTAATCTCTGTTCGCCTCCAAGTACGCAAGCAGCTCATCAAGCCAAGCTTCCCCTTCGTTGTAAGCGGCAATGACGGCATTGGCGTTGAAATATGGCGTCATGTTGAGAGCCAGCGTCCTAAGGCGGCGATCGAACGCTTTCTTCATCTCGCTGTTGGCGGTAACGGCGAACGACGTATGCAGACCGGCCAAATTGAACGTTTTGGTTGCGGCAAGAGCGGTCATCGTCCGCTGTGCCAACTCCTCCGACAAGGAAGCGAACGGAATATGCCGATGCCCCGACATGACAAGATCGCAATGGATTTCGTCGGAAATGACCGTGACCCCGTAACGAATACATAGCTCGCCAAGTCTTTCCAATTCGTCCCGCTCCCATACCCGGCCGCCCGGATTATGCGGACTGCACAGCAGCATCAGCTTCGCTCCGCGCTGCATTTCCTGCTCAAGCTGGTCGTAATTCATTATGTACCGGCCGTCTCGCTCGACCAGCGGACTATCCGCCACTTCTCTGCCGTTCATGCGAATGACGTCGAAGAAAGGCGCGTATACCGGAGATTGCAGAAGGACCCGGTCGCCGGGGGAGCTGAACAGCTCCACAGCCAGGCTCAGCGTCGTAACGACGCCGGGCGCATCGCTTAACCATTCGGGCTTCAGCTGCCAGTCGTGCCTTCTTGCGAACCAGCTCACGATGGCGGCGTTGTACGCTTCCGGCTGTATCGAATATCCGTAAGTGCCGTGCAGCGCCCTTTGGACTAAAGCTTCTTTAACCGCGGGAGGGCTCTCGAAGTCCATATCGGCAACCCACAGCGGCAGCACATCGTCCGCGCCGAACAATCGCTCCGATTGATCCCATTTGTACGAATTCGTCTGCTTTCTATTCAACATGCGATCAAAATCATATTTCATGAATGATCCTCCTTTTGAACCGTTCCGGTCATGAAATGGAAAAGAATAACGTCTCTCTATACTATAACCACCTGCGCAGACATGCAAGCATCCGCCCATTCACCGCCTACAATTCCAGGGCATCTCGCGCGGTGACCGTTTATTTCGCGATCTTGCTCTTCCATTGCGAAAACCGTACAAACGATCCCCTTAGAGGTTATACTGTTTATGGAGGTGACGTTGCTATGGAGAAACCGAACAAACCCGGAGGGCTTGAAGGAAGCCCGGCCGCCGGGATAGCCGCAAGTACAATCGAAACCGGCAGCATACCGGACGAACTATGGGAAGCGGCCGTCAATAATGACGCTTCTTACGACGGCCAATTTTTTTATGCGGTCAAAACAACCGGCATCTTTTGCCGCCCTTCCTGCAAATCGCGGCCTCCCAAGAAAGAAAACATCCGCTTTTTCCGTACCGCCGACGAAGCGTTATCTGCCAAGTTTCGTCCGTGCAAGCGTTGCAAGCCTACCGGAGAACGACTTCCCGACGACGAGTGGATAGCCGCCGTAACCGAATATATCGACCGCAGCTTTACGGAAGCGTTGTCGCTCGATCATCTTGCCGGCATCAGTCACGGCAGCCCTTATCATCTTCACCGGACCTTCAAAAAGGTAAAAGGCGTAACCCCTATAGAATATATCCACCAAAAACGTGTGGAACTGGCCAAGCAGCTGTTGCTTGCAACGGATAAACCCGTCGGCGAGATCGGCATGGATGTAGGAATATCCAATACGCCGTATTTTATCACCTTATTTAAAAAGAAAACCGGCCGAACCCCGGCGAGTTACCGCCAGCGGTATTCGGATCATCGCAAGGAGGCTACCGAACATGGAAAACAAGATTGACCGGACGCTTTATTGGACTGTTATCGCGCATCAAGACTGGTGCCTGCATATTGCAGCCACCTCGAAAGGATTGTGCTACGTAGGCTCGCCCAATCAGCCTTTGGAACAAATAACGAAGTGGGCCGCCATTCGCCTGCCCGATTACAGCTTGGTCAAAGACGACGCGGCAATGCAGCCTTATGCAGAGGAACTGAGCGCATTTATGCAAGGAACGCGGCAAGCCTTCACGGTGCCGGTCGATTGCCGCGGAACCGAATTTCAAACGTCCGTGTGGGAAGCGCTGCGCGGCATTCCGTACGGACAGACGCGGTCGTACTACGACATTGCCTTGCAGATCGATCGCCCCGCCGCCGTCCGCGCCGTCGGAGCCGCTATCGGCGCCAATCCGGTGCTGATCACCGTACCTTGCCACAGAGTTATCGGGAAAAACGGCGCTTTGACAGGCTACCGCGGCGGTATGGAAATGAAAACGAAGCTGCTTGAGCTGGAGCGATCGCAGCCGCTTGCCGAAGGAGGACTCCCGCATGCATCCCCCTCTGCCTGAACGAATTGCCGGCCTCAACTGGGGCGTTTTGCAGCATTCGTTAAACGAGGACGGTTATGCCAAGCTTCCCGCTCTTCTGCATGAAGACGAATGCCGTGAAATCATCGGCACCTATGACGACGACAGCTATTTTCGCGGCACCGTTTCCATGGCCAGGTACCGTTTTGGAATCGGGGAGTACCGTTATTACGCAGCTCCTCTCCCGGCCATGCTGCAGCAGCTGCGCGAAGGGCTGTACCCTGCCTTGGCCGGGGCCGCCAATCAATGGCAGGAACGATTAGGCCAGCCTCCCGTTTATCCTTCGGCTCTGGCGGATTTTTCCGATCATTGCCGCGCCCACGGACAGACTCGCGCAACCCCGCTCATCCTCAAATATGAAACAGGGGGTTATAACTGCCTGCATCAAGATTTGTACGGGAAGGTGCATTTTCCTTTTCAGGTCGTTTTCGCTCTGAACCGGCAAGGAGCAGATTACACCGGCGGGCAGTTTCTGCTTGTGGAACAGCGGCCCCGTGCGCAAAGCCGCGGTCATGTCATTACACTGGAGCAAGGCGAAGGGCTCATCTTCCCGACCCGTCATCGTCCGGTTCCCGGGGCGCGCGGATATTACCGAACGATGCTTCGCCATGGCGTAGCTACGGTTACGTCCGGCCTAAGGTATAGTCTGGGCATACTGTTTCACGATGCGGAATAACCGAACAGCCTACCCGCGGCGGCGTCCATGGATAGGCTGTTTCGTTTCGTTATGTTGACCAAGCTTCGCCCAACCCTCCGCAGCCTTCGCCTATTTGCGCTTCAAGCTGCGTATCCACTGCTTCGTCTCACGCTCAATCCGAAGGGACTCGGTTATTTTTTGCAGCGCTTTATTGTAAGTAAAATCATCCAACGAATTGTTGAGCAGGTAGCCCTCCGTCAGCGCAGGCTGCTTGATATAAGCTATGGAGACCGCCCATGCAACCGCCATTTTGGCATAATAGCCGTCATGCCGCACTTGATCGAGCAATAACAGCACTTCGGGAAGATAGCGCTCTTCCATAAAATAATTTAGCAGCATGACAACCCCGAACCGGATCTCATACTCGCTGCGCATCAGCACATAAGGCCGTACCCACTCCCATACTTCATGCTTATCGGCTTGTTGGAGCTTAAGACCGGAGCAGAAGCTGTCGCATACGGACCAATTGTTTATTTTGGGTACAAATCTCGCTATGTAAGATTGAATTTCTTGAAATTCGGCTTTCACATAACCGATCGTCATCCCTTGCAGCATCACTTCTTCAAAATAAGTATCGTCCGCCTGCTCCAGATAAGTACGCCAATCCCCTTTGGCCAGTTGCTTCGCCAGTATACGCAGCGCCGGCAGACGCACTCCGAGGATATGCTCTACATTCGGAAGCAGCGAAGCCGAGAAGCGGCGGTAATCTTCCTCCGCCAATTCCAGTAACCGTTCCCTTACCGATCCTTCCAAAGCTTCCCTCCTATTCAAAAGAAAGTTCCCACAAATAAATAGATGCTACAGAACCCAGCGGAGAATAAACGGCACGGTATCGGTCGAACTGCGCTTTGGTCAGCTCGTCCAAGCCATACAGCTTCTTCATCCCGCGCCGGATCGCTATATCTCCCCAACTGACAATGTCGCGGCGTTCCATGCAATGGATGAGCATCATTTCGGCTGTCCACATGCCTATCCCGTGCAAAGCCGTTAATTTGCGTATCACTTCATTGTCCGGCAAATGATAAAGCTCGTCCAAATTCAACGCTCCGGACGCGACGGTCTCGGCGATCGTATGTATGCAAACCGCCTTCTTCATCGTTATCCCGCATCGTTGAATGTCGTCCGCCGTCAGCATGGCGAGAGCTTGCGGAGTGATTTCATCCCATTGATCTTGCATTCGTTCCCAGACCGTCTGCGCCGATTTGGCGGAAATAAGCTGGGCGACGATCGCATGAACAAGAGCGGGGAATAATTCGGGAATAACGACCCGCTGCACTTTCCCCATTCTGAACATGGCTGCCCCGAGCTTCTCGTCCACGCCGGCCAAATACTGGACGTCTTCACTACTGTAGCTAAAATATTTCGTCGCAACCGGCGCCACACGACTCTCCCCCTTTACAACCATCATAACCCGCACCGGACTAAAAAGTAATCCTATGCGAACATAAAGGCAAGATTGTGAAAGGTCCCTTGACTAAACTTTGGACCGCACTTTAAAAGTCCGGTGAAAAAAGTCCGCTGCGGCGTCCATTTGATCCTCCAATCGCTGTTGAAAACGGATTCTTCGGATTATTTTTTCGTTTTTCTGTGGAGAGAATCCGTTTTCAAAGGCGAACGCTTACGCTTTTCCAGATTCAAATGGCCCCTCCGCTCGTTTCTCACCACACTTTAACTTATCCCGCGTTTGAATCCTTGGCCGTCCGCCTGTCCAACACCATATACCCTTCTTCCAATTCGATCTCCGCAAAGCCGGCCATTTCTTCCGGCTGAAAGCCCAAGCTTGCGCTGCTGCCCGTTACAATTAAATTGCAGACGTCGTTTTCATTGTCTCCGCGTAGAAAAAATACCCGCGTATACGTGTACACTTTCCGAAGGGTTGAATGAATCGCATTGACCCGTCTGTCATTGCGGATTTTCCCCGCCAAATTAATCATAACGGCGCCCCGGTCGCTCAGCTTTCGCTTGGTCAGCTCAAAAAACTCCAGCGTCGTCAAATGATGCGGCGTCCCGCTTTTCGTAAAGGCGTCCAAAATAATATAATCCAGCGCCGGAACCGGCGTTTCCGCCAACAATTGCCGTCCGTCGCCGATCATGGCATGATCCGCCCGATATCCGAAATACTTTCTGCTGATATCAACGACTTTCTCATCGATTTCGGCAACGGTAAACCGCTTGTCCGGAAAATGCCCGGCAATCGTTCCGATTCCATGACCGATCATAAATACGTCCTCGAACGACGAATTATTATATTCCATTAAATGGATGATAGCACGAGGGTATTCCAGAACAATTCTCTCAGGGCGCTTAAGGTCCATCGCTCCCTGAATCGCATCACCGGAAAACTGCAGCACCCGATATTTGCCCTTCTCCCCGTACAATTGACTGCACTCGTATACCGTTATCTCGTTATATGGACTAACTTCCTTCGCTATAAGATGCAATAGACCAGGCTCCTTCCCAAATCTGTTAAACCGAATCGTGCCGTCGGCATAACAATCAGTTTATCATATTCGGCGGTTATACCTGCTCATAAAATGCATACGGCTGCGCCGTCACGAATTGGCCTTGTTCGCGGTTCCGAATCGTTTGGCCGATCTTGCGCGCGCTCTTTCGATTTCAACCTCCCGATTGCGAGGCTCCGAATTCGTAACCAAGGACTCTAGCAGCTTCGCCGCAGCTTGGGTTACCTCCCGGACAGCCTGGTTGAACGCCTCTTCATTGGATTTGGACGGCTGTTGAAACCCGGATATTTTCCGGACAAATTGAAGGGCGGCAGCCTGAATCTCGTCTTCGGTCGCGGGCGGCTCAAAATTATACAATGTTTTTATATTCCGGCACATAGCTTCTTGTTCTCTCCTAACATAACATCGATTGGCAAATCGGCGGGCGAAGGCTCGGGGGCCGCGGATTTATTATTGCTATCTTGAATCTCCAGCCATACATAAAACCGTGATCGATAGGGTCAGGGCCCTCCCGCTTAATGCGACGATACTCTCCGCTGATCCAGCTCCGCTTCAGGCGGAACGGATAATTTCAGGAAAAAGGAAATGAGCCACGCATTCCCATAATCTGAACGACGGCATCGTCCTTAGTTCCCGGCGCATGTTCGATATATAGTCTTGAACGATTCGTCATCACCGTAACCAGCAGTGCCGTCCCGACCGCGCCGGCCACCTGCTGTATCGTGCTGACGACAGCCGTGCCATGCGGATATAAAGCAGGCGGCAATTCATTCAACGCATTGGTCATCACCGGCATCATCAGCATGGATATTCCAAGCATTAATAATGTGTTTAGAATCATGATCATCCCGTAAGAAGTATGCAGCGTAATAAACGCGAATTGCCACAACGTATTGGCGACTAGAGCCAGTCCGATGACGGCGAGCCATTTGGCGCCGAACTTATCGAACAAGCGTCCCGTAATCGGAGACATAATTCCCATCACGATCCCGCCGGGCAGCATGACAAGCCCCGCATCCAGCGGGCTGTAACCGAGCGCATTTTGCAAAAAAATCGGCAGCAGCAGCATCGCAGAGAACATGGCCATCATGACGATCATCACGACAACGAAGCTGCTCCTGCTTCCAAATGTCCCTTCATACCGTTTCTCTTTACCCGACTCCACATTCCTGCTCCTCTCTTCATCTCATACCGCAATCAAGTACATTCTATCATGCGGCATGATCAGAGATTTCTTATCGATTGCCGTCTTTAGAGCGAGGAAAGTCAAGTCGACCAAGATTCAACTGCCACGATACGCCGTACTTGTCTTGAAGCCATCCGTATTTGGGACTGAACGGCATCGCCTCCAGCGGCATCAGCACGGCGCCGCCTTCGGATAAGCGCGCAAAGGCCCGGTCGATCTCCTCTTCCGTATCGCAAGTGACATACAGCGAGATAGCCGGCGTAAACGTGAACGCATGCTCCACGTTGCTGTCAATGCACATAAACGGCTGCCCTTTCAACGTAAACGAAGCATGCATCACCGTTCCTTCCGTTCCCGCTTCATTCGCTCCGTAGCGGATAATGGAAACGATTTCCGAATTTTCAAACAGGGAAGTGTAAACATTCATTGCCTCTTCGGCTTGTCCGGAAAACATTAAAAAGGTGGACACCTTAGTCTTTTCGTCAGTCACTTTATTTACCTCCTTAAGGGTTTAGAATTAATGTTCGGCTCTTCCTTATACGGAAAAGCTGGCGGCGAAGCGATGTATCGAATAAGCCCTCCTCTCACATCGAATCATTTCACTGTCGTTCGGCATTTCATAGGCGCTCAAACTTCTAGCCGATTGCCGCTGCGGCGGACCCTTTTCAAAAAGTTATTCATCAGCAGAGGCAAAGAAATCAATATCGGAGGATCGTCCGGGCGAGGGAGACGGAGCATGACTTGTTGACGCGGGACGGGAACGTACGGCTGGACGACGATCGGGTGTTTGGATCGGGTGCGCAGCGTTGCCTGCGGGAGCAAAAAGTCCATCGCCCGCATCTCCCATGAGACGGAGGTAGCCAGCAAATAATAGGTGCCCGGCTTCACTCCCGTAAAACTAAATTCGCCCGTCCCGGCGGAAGAAACCAGCGTTCCGTGTATCGGGAAACCTTCAGGGATCGGCTTCGCGAACAGGCCTACCAGAACGACGCCGTCGAAAGGAACTTCCGAGCGGATGACCCCCTCCACCCTTCCGTGCTGGTGAATGAACCGATGCCCGTCGTGCCAATGGGCAAGACTCCGCAACGTGTGCAGATGGCTGTCCGCTTGAATAGTGGAATTGCGGAACTGCGACGGCGTCATGCCCACGCGTTCGGTAAATCGGGTAGTGAACGTGCCCAGACTTTGCTGACCGATCTCAAGACCGATATCCCGTATGCTCCAATTCGTTCTCAGCAGCAAATCCTTCGCCTTCTGCAGCCGAAGCGCCGAAACGTAATATAGCGGCGGCAGGCCGGTTTTTTCCTTAAACACGCGCGTGAAATGATAAGGGCTGTAAGCCACGTAAGCGGCTAAACGGGAAAGCGGGAGCGGTTCGTCGATATGATGATGAATATAGGCTATCACCTCGTCGATTTCAGTATACCTTTCAGTTACCATAGAAATCTTCCTTTCCGTCACTATATCGAGGGTTGCCAGTCCGGAATCGGTTTATACTTTCTACGCGGCCAAATAACGCGACATTCCGATTAATTAAAGAACAAGTGTTCTTATTCAGTTTACCACAATCTTTCTTTTTTTGGAATCTTTATAGCCCGATTTCTTATTAGAAAAATTTCCTTACTCTACTCCCGAAGCAATCGAGCCGGTTCGGCGCCATAAAAAAAGCTTCCTGCAAAATCCCGATACAAGCGGGACTCTGTAAGAAGCTTTCCTTGAATTACATCATTACGGCATTCTCTTACCCCTCGAACTAACGTACAGCGAGTACCATTCTTCCCGTGTCAGCTCAATCCGGGCCGCCTCGCCGCTGGCGCGAATGCGCTCGGGATTGCTGGTACCGATGACCGGCTGGATTCGTGCGGGATGACGCATCAGCCAAGCGAGAACAATCGCTTCGCGCGTCGTCGACTTCTCTTCCGCCAATTGCCGGACGAGGGCGGCCGTCTGCTTCACCGCATCCGGTTGACCTTCGAGGTCTTTGCCGCTGAACAAGCCTTTGGCAAGCGGGCTCCACGCTTGAATCTGTATGTTCTCCATCTGGCAGAACTCCATCGTACCGTCCGGGAACGAAACCTCCGTGCCGGCCTTCTGGTTCTGGTGGATGCCGTTATCGAGCCAGTCGAGCTTGAGAAGGCTCATTTCCAGCTGATTGGCGATAAGCGGCTCCTGAATGCTCGCCTGCAGAAAACGGATCTGTGCGGCGCTCATATTGGATACGCCGAACGCTTTTACTTTGCCGGACTGCTTCAATCGTCCGAATGCTTCCGCCACTTCCTCCGGCTCCATGAGCGGGTCAGGGCGGTGCAGCAGTAAAATATCGAGGCTTTCAATGCCCAGTCTTTTCAAAATACCGTCCACACTGGAAGCGATATGCTCCTTGGAGAAATCGAATCTTCCCGGTACCCGCGGGCTTTCTTCAAAGCGAATGCCGCATTTGGACTGAATCACGATCCGGTCCCGCAGCTCCGGCCGCTCCTTCAATACTTGACCGAACGCCAGCTCGGCGTTGCCGCGGGCGTAAATGTCCGCATGGTCGAACATCGTTATGCCTGCGGATAATGCCGCATCGACGGCTTCATGGGCCTGCTTGACATGCTCCGATGTGATCGGAATGCCGCTCCATCCGCCCCCTAACCCCATACATCCCAGGACGAGTTGACTCGTCTCAAATCCCCGCCGCTGCAGCGGAATGCTCTTCTTCATCGCTCATTCTCCTTCCGGTCCGCTCTTTGCAAGAGCATTCTCCGTAGTTCCAATCTCATGTTGATTATAGCGGACAAACGCTTTCTTGAAAATGACGCAACTTAGGTATACCTAATTACGTTTGGGTAACCTTGGCGGGCGGAGCTTGCTTGCGGCCGCGGCGGCAGGTCTATTCCGGAGCCCCGTTATGATACAATAAAATAGATCTCATTAACGGTCATATGAAAGGAGCCGGCGGCTTATGATTAAACAGCGTAACGGTTTAAAGCCCGAAATTCGGCGCTATTTGGAACGAATCCAATATGACGGCCCGCTTGACGGCAGCGTCGCGGTCTTGGAGCGTCTCCAGGAATGCCACCTTCATACTGTGCCTTACGAGAATTTCGACATCATCCGCCGGAAACCGCTTTCGCTTGAAATACCTCGGCTGCTGGAGAAGATCGTCAATCGCAAACGCGGAGGGTACTGCTTTGAACTCAATGCTCTTTTCGGCTGGCTGCTGCGGGAGCTCGGTTATCCGGTGACCGATTTCATGGCACGCTTCTGGCGCGACGAACCGAATCCTCCTCCCAAGCGGCGGCATCAGGTGCTCAAGATCGAGGCCGAAGGGCAATCGTACTTATGCGACGTAGGCGTGGGCGGCATTGTACCCCGCCGTCCGATCCGTATGACAGAAAGGCTCGTTCACGAGCAAGGCGACGAGACATACCGTCTGGAGAAAGATCCTTATTACGGCTGGGTGCTTTGCGAATTGAGACACGGCGAGTGGCGCTGGCTTTATTCTTTTACCGAAGAGCCGCAGCTGCCCAAAGATTTTATAATGGCGACCTATTGGTGCGAGAACGCGGCCGACTCCATTTTCACCTTGCAGCCCATGGCGGCGATCCGCACGAATGAAGGCCGCCGGACGCTGGCGGGCCAAGAATTCAGAGTATTCACCGCAGACGGGGTGCATACGATGACTCCGCAAACCGAGGAAGAATATCAATCGGCGCTGCGCTCCTGTTTCGGCATCCGATTGGACTAATCCGAAAAACCGAACAAACGCGAAGCGGCAAATAGCCCCAATCTCGACGTACGGGAATCGGGGCTTCTTTGCCTATGGATGATGTATGCGTGAAATCGGCCGCGCGCAGCTTAGGCCAAGCGGCGGATCGGCGCTCCTTCGAGAAAGGCCCGAATATCGTCAACCGCATCTTGATAAAATACGCGATAATTGTCCTTGGTAACATATCCGAGATGCGGCGTCGTCAGCACATTGGGAAGCGTCCGAAACGGATGATCCTTCGGCAGAGGCTCGGTCTCGTACACATCCAAGCCCGCTCCGGCGATCCAGCCTTCGCGCAGCGCTTGAGCCAAAGCCGCTTGGTCGACGATCGGCGCACGCGAGGTATTGATCAAATAAGCGTCGGGACGCATCAGCTTAAGCTGCTCCGCACCGATCAGCCCTCTCGTTCTGTCGCTCAAAACCAGATGGATCGAGACGAAATCGGATTCGGCCAGCAGCTCCTCCTTGGAACCGGCCAGTCGGACGCCCGCCTCGTCCGCGCGTTCCTGCGTCAAATTCTGGCTCCATGCCGCCACTTCCATGCCGAAGGCCAAGCCGATCTTCGCTACTCTGCCGCCCAGCTTGCCGAGTCCTAGAACACCGAGCTTCTTCCCGCACAAATCCGTTCCCAGCGTGCTCTGCCACATACCTTGCCGCACGGCTCCGTGTTCTTGAACGATATTGCGGGCCAAACCGAGAATCAACGCCCAGGTCAGCTCTGCCGTATGCGACGATAAGCCCGAGGTACCGCTGACGACGACTCCGCGAGCGGCTGCGGCTTCCAAATCAACGGAGGCGTTCCGCATTCCGGTAGTAACAATCAGCTTCAGGTTCGGCAGACGGGCCAGCAGCGGGGCGCGAAACGGAGTCCTCTCCCGCATAATGACAATGATTTCGAAGGGAGCTAGGGCTGCCGCCAGCTCGTCCTCGTCAGCCATATGCTCATGAAACACGGTTACCTCCACTCTATCCTCTATGGACGCCCAATCGGCGATAGATTTGGCTACCTGCTGGTAGTCATCTAGTACGGCACATCGAATCATTTGAATGAAGCCTCCTTATCGATCGTTACTCGTTCATAGCTTTATGCAAAATTAGTATATCACTATTGAAATGAAAAAACAGGCATGCTCCTGTCTTCTCGACAAAAGCATGCCTTTAATTACTCATGGACATTCAGCAAAACAGATCCACATTCTTCGATGATTGCTTCGGCGTTAGCGGCCGCCGCCTGATCTTCTCCAGCGGATTGCCAGAGCTGCCGCGCATATGCATAAGACAATACCGAATAGCGGAGCGGCCGGAAGCGATTCTCCGGTCAATGGAAGCTGACCCGCGCCGGTAAGCTCCGGCTGAGCGCCGCCTGACGGCACCGTGCCAGGTTGCCCGGCATCCCGTTCTCCGCCTGCGGTCGGCAGCGGCTGAGCGCTGTCAATCGGCTCGCCCGGAAGCGGCTGATCGACCGTCGGCCCATTATCGCCGCCCGGGAGATTCGTATCCGGCTGGGTGCCGGGAGAAGCAGGGCCGCCCGCACTGCCGCTGCCTCCGCCTGGTTGAGACGTACCGGATGAGCCTGTGTCTCCCCCTCCGGAGCTGCCTCCGCCGGAACTGCCTCCCCCTGAATTCCCGTCCGAATCGCCTCCGGAGTCACCGCCCGAATCTCCGGGATCGGAAGGGCCTCCATCGTCCTTCTTCAGCCGTAAGCCGGCGTCAACGGCAAGATTTCGCTCTCCTGCAGCTAGAGCAATCAAGTCGGATTTGCCGTCCGTACCGGCGTCGGAATCGACGGATCGGTCTGTTCCCGCCGACTTCAGCGTGAATTGATAGCCCGAAGGAAGCTCGAACGTCACATAATATTTCCCCGGCTGAAGCCCGTCGAATATATAATAACCGGGTTTATCATAGACGCTGCCCGTTACGGTGGAGGCCAACAAATTTCCATTCTCGGCAAACAGCTTTACCTGCACGCCGCTCAGACCGGCTTCCCCGCTGTTCTGAATGCCGTCGTTATTCGTATCGATCCATACGTAATCCCCGATAGCTCCGTCACGATCGCCAGGCCCCGAACCCGGGTCTCCTCCATCGTCTACCGGAACCAATCCGGCATCGACATTCAGATTCGTTTCTCCGGCGGCAAGATTGAAGCTGCCGGTTATGCCGCCAGCGTCGGCATCGGAATCCAATGCGCGATCGCCGCCCTTCCCTTGCCCCGTAAATTCGTAGCCGGATGGAAGGTCGAATTTCACCGAATAGGTTCCAGCCGGAACATTCGTAAAGGAGTAGTACCCGGCTTTGCCGTACACGGTTCCCGTTACGGTAGAAGCGAGCGGAAGGCCCCCGTCGCCGTAAAGATGCACGAACAAGCCGTTCAGCCCCGTCTCGCCGTCGCTCTGCAAGCCGTCCCGGTTCGCATCCACCCATACGTAATCGCCGATCGTTCCCGTCTCCTGCGGCGGCTGTGCCGAACGTTTCAATCCGGCGTCTACCGTCAGATTCGTTTCGCCCTGAACAAGAATAATCGTATCGGTCGCGCCGTCGGCATTGGCGTCGGAGTCGGCGGAACCGTTATTTCCGGCATGCTTGCGCGTAAATTCGTAACCGGACGGTAGCTCGAATCGGACCGTATAAGCGCCGGCTTCCAAATGCTCGAACCTGTAAGCTCCCGCTCCGCCGTATACATCACCGGTCACCGTGGTCCCCAGCAGATTGCCGTCTTCGCCGTACAGCTTCACCGGCACGTCGTTCAAGCCCGTTTCGCCGTCATTTTGAATGCCGTCTCCGTTGGCGTCAATCCACACGTAATCGCCGATGACGCCTTCGCGAGAAGGTTGCGACGCTCTGCGCGCTCCTGCATCGATCGTCAAGTTCGTCTCGCCGGACGCAAGATCGAAGATGTCCGTCATCCCGTCCGCTCCGGCATCGGAATCGGCCGAAGCGTCGCTCCCTGCATGCCGCTGCGTAAATTCATAGCCGGACGGAAGCTCGAACTTGATCGCATAGCGTCCCGGCAGCAGCTCGTCGAAGCGGTAATATCCCGGGCTGCTGTAGACCGACCGGTAAACCGAGTTGTAGACCGAATCGTACACCGAAGCGGTAACGGCAGTGCCTTGAAGAGCACCCTTATCGTCGAACAGCCGGACAACGACACCGTTTAATCCTGCGTTTCCGTCATTTTGAATGCCGTCGCCGTTCTCGTCGATCCAGACATAATCCCCGACCGCGGCTCTTGCCGGCGGCTGAACCGCTTTGCGCAAGCCCGCATCGACCGTCTGATTCGATTCGCCGTGCCGCAGCCGAATTACCTGCGTTCTCCCGTCGGCCGGATTGGCGTTGGAATCCGTCTCCGACGACAGGTCGCTGCCCTGCTGCGTAAATTCGTAGGAGCGGTCCGGAAGCTCGAACTGGACGATGTAGCTCCCAGCGGGCAGCTTATCGAATTGATAATACCCGTCCCCGTAGACCGCATGTTTTACCGTAGTCGTTTGACTGAGAGGCGTCCCGCCTTCGTCAAACAATCGAACGGCAACTCCGTTAAGACCGGGTTCGCCGGCATCCTGCGTCCCGTTGCCGTTCTCGTCGATCCAGACGCGATCTCCCAGACTGGAGCTCGGCAAAATGAGCCCGGCGTCGACAGACGTGATATGCTGATTCGCATCCAGCCGGATCACATCGGTTTTCCCGTCCGCATTCGCATCGGAATCGGTCTCAGGCTTGCTGCCGTCTCCCTTGACGGTAAACGCGGCGCCGGATGGGAGTATAAATTCCGCCGCGTAATCGCCGGGCGTCAATTGCGAAAACATATAGTGCCCTCCGCCGGAAGTAACTGCGGTAGCGAGGGCGTAACCGTTCTTATCGTACAAGTTTACGGTAATCCCGTCGACACCCGGTTCTCCCGCATCCTGCAAGCCGTCTCCGTTCAGATCGCTCCACACTGTATCGCCGATGCTGCCAGCAGGCGGTATCAGCCCGGCGTCCACGGTATCGTTCTTTTCGCCAGCGCCGATCTGGATCATCCCCGTCATTCCATCCGCCGCCGCATCGGAATCGAGGGTATGGTCTCCTCCTTCGTTCGCTTCCGTCCAGCCGCCGTAGCCTTGCGGCAGGATGAACTTCACTTTGTAGCTGCCGGATTCCAAGTTAGTGAACATGTAATATCCGGACTTGCCGTCATGGTCGTTGCCTGTTATGGTCGTCTGGACAAGCGATCCGGCCGCCGTATACAGCTCTACATGAACTCCGTTTACGCCCTGCTCGGCCGGCTCATTCTGAATGCCGTCCCCGTTCAGGTCATTCCACACATAGTCGCCGATTTCGCTTTTGGCGTCTTCCTTGACGGCCACTCCCACCTTGAGCGGCTCGGTCGCGAGCAGCGACTTGCCGTTATCGGCGCGCTTCGCCATAAAACCGAAAGAGCTCCAAGCAGTCTGGCCTTGAGTAGGCGCGTTCACCGGCGCCCGCATCGTCCATCGCAGCTCCTCCTGGGCCCCTGGAGCCATCACATGGCCGTCCTCAAACACGAATTGAATCCCCGTCACCGTGGTCAAATCCGCAGGAGGCTCCGCCGACCAGTGACCGCCGCTCATAGCAATGGTTGCATCGGTTGTGTACAACACCGTAATATAGTCTGCCGCACTCACTTTGCCGGTCAATACCGGACTCCATTCGCTCCCGCGCGGAGAGCTGTCCACCACACCCCGATCCCCGATGCGGGGAAGCGCGTCGACCAGGAGCAGGCTGCGAACCGGAATGTTGCCGACGTTGGTAACTACCAGCTTATACTCCACCTTGCCGCCCGGCGTCGTCAATCCTTTATTCGGGTATCGCGTCCAAGTGTCTCCGTCCAGATCTCCCTGCACCCATTTGACCGATTCCAGCTTAACGGCGGAATTAATATAAATCAGGCTGTCGTTGTATACATACCATCTGCCGTTTACAAATTTCTTTTTCGTAAAATCGGAATTGTTCAAGTAAACATGCTTATCCGAGGACACCTGCACCTCGTTGTCGATATAGCCCGTCTTGGCCCCGGCCTTGACGACAGCCTGGAATTCCAGCTCGATCTTCTTGTCGCGTCCAAGCTCGGCCGGATTGGCGTCATCCCAAGACCATCGGAGCAGCGTTCGTCCCGGGGCCGAATCGGCTGTCGCTTCGAAATTCGGCGCGCTTAGCCCGAGTCCGCCGTCGCTGACCAGCTTCGCGCTGCCTTGAATGTAATCCAGCTCGGCCGGGAGCAAATCCTCGACGATCGGATTCCGGAAGTCGGCGCTGCCGTATTCGGTATTTCTCACGGATAGCCTGTAGGTAACCTTATCGCCGGGAGAGTAGTTCGACGCATCCGCCTTCTTCGTCACTTCCAACAAAGGACGGCTTTGCACGACATAGAACGACGCATCCCGCTTCTCCTCAAAGCTCTTCCCGTCGAAGCCGTAATTCAGCTGAGCCGTATTGGTGATTTTGGCGCTGTCGGCAGGGGTAACCGGAGCTGCATAGCTTGGATTCAGTCTATAGCCCACTTCAAAATTTCCCGTTTGGCCAAAATCGACCGGAACCTCGCCGAAAATGAATTTGATGCCTTTGACCGCAGTTCCGGGCGGCAGCACATCGCCGGGTCTCAGCGTCACTCTCTGATCGGCTTTGACCGTCCCCCAATAAACCCATGGCCCCCTCACGCTGTCCGCCGTCGTATATTGCACCTCATAAGCTGCAATACCAGTAAACGTAGGGGTATACACATGATTCAATTCCAAGCCGTCCGGCGTCATATCCGTAAGCTCGTAGTTCTGCAAGGCCACATTGGAGCCGTTATCCAAATTTCCGATATAAAAGTTGACCGTCTGACCGGGAGAAGCCTCCTTCTGCCAGTCGGAAACCCATTTCAGAAACCGGCTGTCTTCCTTCTTGGGCGTTGATGTAAAAGCATGCGTAACCTCCGCGTTCAGCGTCACCTGCTGTTCGCCCAGCGGCGTAAACACCGCCTCGGCCCGGTTCACCGCATCCCCTGTCATATCGGAAGGGTATTTGACCTTAACCAAAAGCGTTTTGGAGCCTACGCCCTCGCCGATGCTGCCGAGGCTCCATATGACCGCCCCGCCTTCGACCCTTTCGGGTGCGGGCTGAGCCGAAACGAACTGGGCGCCACGGGGAAGCGTGTCGCGCACCGTAACATTTTGCAGCTCCAGCTTGCCTGCGGCGGTCACGTTCTTATCCGTCAGCGTCAGCTGATACTCCACTTCGCTTCCCGGTATCGGCTCGATCGGCGCCGCCGGCCTTGACCGTTCTTTCTTCAGTTCCCACTGCGCGGAAGCCCTTGACGTTACCTGGACGATATTCGACAATTTGCCGCCCTGGTCGCTTTCGAACTTGCTTTGAGCGCTGACGGTCATGCGGTTCGGCGTCTTATAGTTGGGAAACCGGGCGTTAACTTGCAGCGTTCCGGTCGTACCCGCCTTGACCGTATCCTTAAACTTAAACGTTACGGTGTGGTTCCCCGCATCGTACGAATGCTCCGTATCGCCGGCGTCCACCGCCGAATCGAAGCTGAGTGCGCCCGGCAGCGGCAGAACGATCTGTGCATTCGCGTACATTTGGGTCGTGCTGGACACACTGTAGTCGATATCGTATGTAAATTTATTTCCGGTATCGACCACGGACACGCTGCTTCTCATCTCAATCTGAATTCCATCCGATGCGTCCGCGGCAGCCAGCGCAGACATCGGCATCAGCAAAACGTTCGCAAGAAGCAGCAGCACCCACAGAAGCGCCTGCTTCTTCATCAAACTTCTCATGGGTTACATTTCTCCTCACCCGGTATTGTGCGTCTTCTCGTCCAGTACGGCTTTCACAATAAGCCGATGGGTCGGATTTACCTTCGGCTCGCAAGTAATCAGAGTCATCTCGGCTTGATCCCGCTTCTGATCCAGTACGGACAAATTATCCGGCTTGACCAGAAACCGGGAAGTTACGGAATACACATAAGAGTTTTGGGGCGTATCGACCACGATCCGGTCGCCGGCTTCAAGCTCGTCCAGACGGCTGAATTGCTTGCCGAAAGTCCAGCTTCGATGCCCCGCCAATACGAAATTCCCGGGGATGCCGGGACGCCGTTCGGGTTCGACGACACCTATTCCCGCTTTGAGCACTGCAGAATCCGTCCCCATAATGATAGGTTCCTTAAGATTCAGCTTGCCGATCGACAAAGTCCCCAGCACAGCAAATCCGTCGATCATAACGGGATCATCCTGCGGTTCGGGCTCCGCCTCAGTCACAGGCCGGCTCTCACCGGACATCCCGGCGGAATCCGTCTGCGGCCAGCGCAGCGGCTCGACATGATCGAACTGCAGCATGTTCCACTGCTCCATCATCGATTGCTTCTGCTTCTCCTGCATATGGCGCTCCCACCAAGGCTGCAGGATCAGCATAACTCCACACGCAAACAACAAGCCGACTGCGCACGCCCGCAGCTTATTCCGCCGAATAGGCAGCACCTCCTCCAATCGTATGAACTACAAGCGCTCGCCAATACTCCCTCCTCTCTTCGGCGGCAGCCCGCTTCGGTTACCCAAGCCATGACGGGCGCCCCATATGCCTTCCATTCAGAATACGGCGCGGGTTTCAATATTATTCCAATCTCTTAAGCCGCCGATAGAGTAAGAGCATACCGCGAAAATGAAACGGGCCGGCCCCGCAGCCATTGCAACAATGACCGCGGGCCGGCCCGCATAACATCCTCTATGATTTTTGTATGAAATTTCACAAAACATACGTCTCTTGTTCTATTACTTTAACAGGCTCAACAGCATATCGGCGGAACGATCCATAAAGGCTCTCTCCGGCCGCGATTTCGTCATAACGGTAAGCCCGATCAGAGATATGACCAAAGCCTGCGCCAGAGCCCGGGCATCCGTTCCCGCCCCCAATTCTCCGGAACGCTGCCCGCATTCGACCGCTTCCTGAAATATAGCTGCCAAATACATTTGATGCTCTCTTGTCAGCACTTCGAACCTCTCGTCATGCGGAGCCAGCTCAACCATCGTATTGATGCAGAAGCATCCTTTGGGCGGTCGGCTGCCATAGCCTTCTTCGATGACGTCTGCCAAAAAGCGGCGAATCGCCTCTTTCACGGACGGACCGCTCTGAAGCTTGCCCCGAACGTAAGCGGCGTGCTGTTTCGTATATTGGCGCAATGCCGCTTCGAACAGCTCCTTCTTATCGCCGAAGGCCGCATAAAGACTCGGACGCTGGATTCCCATCGCTTGGGTCAAATCGGTCAAGGAGGCCGCTTCATAGCCTTTGTCCCAAAATACGCGCAAAGCGGCTTCCAGCGCCTTCTCCTTATCAAACTCCCTAGGCCGGACCATATACACCCCTCATTTCGTATCGTTCAGTATATTATTATTGTATTTATACCGTCTTATAAAATCAAGTAAATCACGATTTTTTAACCATTATTCGTTACCAAAAATATTAAACTTGACAGATACGGCCATAATCGGATACATTTACGGGAGATCATTATTTACCGTTTGGTACAAAATAAATTATTATTCATTGAATACGAGGTGAGCCAACTTGAAACAGCAAAAAGAACCCTTTACCCCCTGGACTAAAGAGCGGCGTTCCGGCCGATTCGACCCTTCAGCGACAGCTTCACCGCAGCAGGCAGCTTCCGCTCTCCCCCGTTACATGATCTGGATGCTCGCAGCCGCATGCGGGTTTGCCGTAGCCAATATTTATTACGCGCAGCCGCTGCTTGACGCTATAGCAGCCGAGCTAGGCATCAAGAACGCCTCGGTAGGGATCGTTATTACCGTCACTCAGCTATGCTATGCCGCCGGTTTATTCCTGCTGGTGCCCCTCGGAGACCTCCTGAACCGTCGCAAACTGATCGCAAGCCTGATGACCTTAACGGTCGCTGCGCTCGCCGCGGTAAGCATGGCAACCAATATCTCCATCCTGCTTGCCGGTTTGGCGGGAGTCGGCTTGCTCGCCGTCGTTGCCCAGGTGATCGTTGCGTATGCGGCGTCGATAGCATCCGACAGGGAGCGGGGCCGGGTCGTCGGCCAGGTGACCAGCGGCATCGTGACCGGCATACTGCTGGCCCGCGCAGCGGCCGGCGTCTTGGCCGATCTGGCCGGCTGGCGCTCCGTTTACCTCGTATCCGCCGCACTAACCTTGCTGACGGCCCTCGTCTTGTACCGGGCGCTCCCGCATCGGGAGGAAGACCGCGCGGCGCTCTCCTATGCCAGGCTGCTGCGCTCCGTGCTTCAGCTCTTCATCCGGGAGCCGATTCTGCGACTCCGCGCGGCGCTGGCTCTGTTCATCTTCGCCGCCTTCAGCATCTTATGGACGTCGCTCGTGCTGCCGCTGAGCTCTCCGCCCTTATCGCTGTCGCATAGCGCGATCGGAGCGTTCGGCTTGGCCGGCGCGGCCGGAGCGCTGGCGGCCGCACGCGCGGGCCGTCTGGCCGATCAAGGTCACGGCCAGACGACGACCGGCATCGCGCTCGCGCTGCTGCTGGCATCCTGGCTGCCGATCAGCCGCGCCGCGCAATCGCTGCCCGCCCTCATCCTCGGCGTCGTTATTCTCGATTTGGCCGTCCAGACGGTTCATGTCACGAACCAGAGCATGATCTTGAGAATCCGGCCCGAGGCGCGCAGCCGTCTTACCGCAGCCTATATGATCTTTTACTCCATCGGCAGCGCTTCGGGTTCCATCGCTTCGACTGCGGTATACGCCCGGTTCGGCTGGCACGGCGTCTGCTTGCTGGGAGCATCCGTCAGCGCGGCGGCTCTTCTGTTCTGGGCCTTAGCCTCCGCCTCCCGCTATTCCAAACCGTCCGGCTAAAGCTCTCCCTTCGGCTTCCGCGTATCCGATCGAGCGCAGCCTTCGCCCTATGGACGGTCTGCAGCGGTTACGCGACCGTCGGCATGTCCGACGATCAAGGTATCGGTCATGGCGCAAAACAACCCGTTCTCGACAACGCCGGGAATCCGGTTGAGCGCCAGACTCGTTTCTTTAGGATCGGATATCGCCCCAAACCTGCAATCGGCGATAAGGTTGCCGTTATCGGTAATGAAATTTTGGCCCCCGGCCGCCGTTCGAATTTCCGGATCGCAGCCCAGCTTCCTTAATTGCCGAAGCGTGAGCTGCGCAGCGAACGGTATAATCTCTACCGGCAGCGGAAACTTCCCCAGCCGCCCGACTTGCTTGGTCTCGTCGACGATAATGACCAGCTTGCGGCTGTTCGCGGCTAAAATTTTCTCCCTGAGCAGCGCTCCTCCCCCGCCCTTGATCAAGTTGAAACAAGCGTCAACTTCGTCGGCTCCGTCAATCGTCATGTCAATCTCATCCACGCCTGCGAACGGCACGATCGGTATTCCCAGTTGGACCGCCAGCTATTCCGAAGCGGCGGAGCTGGCGACCGCCCGAATCCGCAATAAACCTGCATATTATTTCGCGTTGGCCGCTTGAATATCCTTTTCCACGGGTCATGCCATACTGGCCGCGGCGGCCGTCAGCAGCGTACTCCGGCTCCTCCGAATTACGAAACGCTAAAAAACCGGTCCCCTGCCATAACGGCAAAAGACCGGTTTAAATCATCGAAATTGCGCTTTAACTTTAATTTTGCGCCAGATACCGCATCGCGTCGCCGAAATGGCCGCCTGTCTCCTCCAGCGCACGAACGGCTTCCTCGTATCCGATGTCATACTGCAGCATCAGAATCGCCGCTCTGGCGTCGCCCCCGGCTTGATGCGTAACGGTGGCGGCTATCTCCTCTTCGGCTCCGGTCGCTTCCTTGACGATCCGGACGACCCGGTTGCGCAGCTTTTCGTTCGTAGCCTGCACGTTCACCATCAGGTTGCCGTACACTTTGCCGAGCTGAATCATTACGGTCGTCGTAATCATATTCAGCACCATCTTCGTGGCGGTTCCTGCTTTCAGGCGGGTCGAGCCGGTTACGATCTCCGGGCCGACGGGCACTTCGATCGCATACTCGGCTTCCCCGCTCATCGGCGTATTCACGTTGCAGCTAAGCGCGACCGTCAAGGCGCCGATCCGCTTCGCTTCCTGCAGCGCTCCGATGACATACGGCGTCGTGCCGCTGGCCGCTACCCCGATGACGGCATCCGCCGCCGTCGCATTGCTTGCGACCGCTCTTCTGCCCGCCTCGTCGTCGTCCTCGGCATTTTCGATAGAGCGGGTAATCGCCCGCTCTCCGCCCGCGATCAACCCGACGACGAGCTCCGGCTCGACGCCGAAGGTCGGCGGGCATTCGGAAGCGTCGAGAACGCCCAGCCGGCCGCTCGTACCTGCTCCGACGTAGAAAATTCTACCGCCCTGTTTTACAACTTGCACAATCGCTTCAATAGCGTCAGTAATTTGAGGCAAAGCGGTCTGCACCGAGGCGGCAACCGTGTGGTCCTCTTTATTCATCAAATCGACGATGTCGCGAATCGATAAGCTATCCAAATGCATAGACTTCTCGTTTCTTCGCTCCGTCATCAATAGATCCGTTTTCATGCTAGTCATAAGAGGTCCTCCTTGCCCTTAATGTACACAATCAAGCAGCTCTTCCATTTGATAGATAACATAGTCCGGAACATACTCCGCCGGATACGGCTCTACGGCCGCTTGCGGATGCTCCTTTTGCAGCTTGGCCTTGCAAATGTCGACAAATTCCGCCTGCGCCGCACGCTGCCGCGGAGCGGCAGCCCGCAGCGGCTCAGGCAGCTTATGATAGATCAGCACCGAGGGAACGCCGCTTTGGTTGGCCATAAACACGTCGTGGTCGAGCCGGTCTCCCACATGCGCCGCAATCTCGCCGGTCTTCCGCAAGCTGTCGAGGATGCGCGCATCCGGCTTGCCGCAGCCCGCCTTCTCGGGCGTGACGATATCGTCGAACCATTCGCTTAAGCCCAACGCTTTCATGACCGGGAATTGATATTTATAGAAGCCGTTCGTCACCGCGGCCAGACTGTATCCGCGTTCCTTGAGACGCTGCAGCGTCTCAAGCGACTTCTCCTCCAGCAAATAAATTTTGGGCGAAACCGAATGGTCGAGAACCAGCCGTTCTACATCGATAGTAAGCTCCAACTGCAGCTCCGCCAGAAGCAGCCTGACCATTTCATCCCAATCATAGGCTTCCACGGTACGGTTCTGTGCCATCCGCCGCTCATGCTCCCGCACCAGCGTCTCGGTCGACTTGAACGGCCTTTGCAGCTGCTGCGAAATCTGCTCTTCAATCGCCGGAAACACCCATTTTCCGAACGGATTTTGCATTAACGTCCCGTCAAGATCAAACGTAATCCATTTTTTCATTACTTTACAGCTCCTGTCGTCATTCCCTCAATGAATTGTCTTGAAGCGAACAGGAATGCTATGATCAACGGCAGCGAGGACAGCGTCAAACCGCAGAACAGCAGGTTCCAATCGGTATCGTATTCCCCGAACAGCGTCAGCATTCCGAGAGGGATTGTGCCCAGCTCCGTGCTTTTGATAAAAATAAGAGGGTAAAAGAAATCGTTCCAAATTCCGATCGAATCGACAATGCTGACCGTCGCCAGAGCCGGCCGCATTAACGGCAGCACGATTTTGTAATACACCTGGAAATCGTTGCAGCCGTCGATCCGCGCGCTTTGATCCAGATCTTTCGGCAGCGTGCGGAAAAATCCGTAAAACACAAACACCGCAAACGAAATATGTCCCGCCACGTAAACGATCATGAGCGCCAGATGCGTATCCAGCAGCCCCAGCTTCAGCATCATCATGTACAGCGGCGAAATTGCCAGCTTCATCGGCAGCATAAGACCCAGCATAAAGAAGAAAAGCACCATGCCGTTCCAGCGGAATGAATACCGGGCTACGTAGAAGGCCGCCATCGACGAGACGAGCAGCACCAGAATGACCGATATGGCGGTGATATACAGACTGTTCACGAAGTATTCCGAGAAATGAACCTTTTCCCAGACTTCTTTATAGTTATCCAATGAAAAGCTGCTCGGCAGCCCCAGAGGATGCGTCGTAATTTCCTGCTTCGTTTTAAACGACGAGGTGATCATCAAAAATACGGGATATATCGACAAAAACGTAAACAGCGACAAAATGAGATATTTGACCGTTTGTTGCAGCCGCAGCGCCATGGATTACCTCCGAAGGATATTTTCTTGATGTGGAGACCGCGATGATTAATGCTCGACTTCCTTGCTTTTAAAGAAAAACATCGAGAAGGCGGTCGCCCCGGATATCAGCAATAACAAGATGACGGCAAGCGCTGAGCCCAAACCGATCGACTCTCCCCCGCTTACGGAGCCGAAGGCCAAACGGTAAAAATAAAGTCCGAGCACATCGGTCGAGAAATACGGTCCTCCCGAAGAGCCCTGCATTGCATAGATCAGCTCGAACGTCTCGAAGGCGCCGATAAAGGTCAGGATCGACATGATCATAATGGACGGCATGGCCAGCGGAATCGTAATGCTCCAGACCATTTTGGAACCCGACGCGCCGTCGATTCTCGCCGCTTCGTAAACCTCCGGGGAGATGGCCTGCAGTCCGACCAGAAAGATCAGGACCGCAAAGCCGAAACCGTACCAGCTGTTCACAACGATAATCGTGTAAAGCGCCGTATTCGGATCGCCGAGCCACGGCTTGGCCAAATCGCCGAGGCCGATCGCTTCCAGCAGCGTATTGAGCGCCCCGTACGTCGGGTTCAGTATTAAGCTGAATAAAAATCCGACGACGATGACCGAGAGAAGCTTCGGAACAAAGAACAGCGTCTTGAACAGCTCTTTGCCCCGGATTTTACTGTTGATCAGCATGGCCAGAATGAAGGCGACGACAAGCTTGCACAGCACCGTGCCGATAAAAAACAGAACGTTATGGCCAAGCGCCCGGAAAAACGTTTCTTTAAACGGCGTTTCGGTGAAGAGCCGGACGAAATTTTCCAGACCGATAAAATCTCCCCGCACCAGACCTTTCCATGAGAAGAAACTGTTGAGCAGCGCCTGGAAAATCGGATAAATCATAAAGCCAACATAAAAAATCAGCGCAGGGAGTAAAAACAGATGGACCATATGTCGTCTCATTCCCCTGTTTTTCTTGACGGGTGGTTTAGGCAAGCGGGCATCCTTCGCAGGATCAATAGTTGTACCTGTCATGAGCAGCTCCTTTAATCAGCGGCTTTATTTTTGCGGTTTGAACCATTTGTCGGCGGAAGCTTGCGTATCTGCGGCTACTTGTTCAGGCGTCAGCTTGCCGATGTACATCCCTTGCAGGGAGTCTTCGAAGGTCGTCTTGGTTGTCGGCGTTCCTTGGCTGAAGCTGGTAAGCAGCAAATACGGCGTGCTGTGTTTCTCGCTGAAAGCGGCCATCTTCTTGAGCTGCTCGTTTTTCGGCGCAACCCCGTTGATCGGACTGACTCGGGTCAGCTCGTCGCTGAACATTTGGCCGAATTTTGGCGAAGCGACGAATTCCATGAACTTGGCCGCTTCCTCTTGATGCTTGGAGCTTTTGGCGATGCCGTAGGAACCGTCGACCCACGTTGCGATTTGCGCCGGATCTCCCTTTTTCTCCGACAGACCCGGGAGGAATTCGACAGGGAAGGACACTTTGTTCGCTTCGAACGTTTCCAGACGTTGGCTGCCGTTGATGTACATGGCCGCTTTCTCCGTATAGAACAACCCTTGCGCGTCCTTGTCTTCAATAGCTATGAAATCTTTGGGGAAGTAGGCTTCCAGCTGTTTCATCCGCTTGATGGACTCGACGAATTTCGGATCTTTGAAGTTGGTCGTGCCTTTCAGAACGGCTTGCATGTAGTCGGTTCCGCCGTAAGCGTTCGGCCCGATGACCGCATGCGTAGTGGAGAGCAAATACGCGGCTTTGCCGGATTGAGCGATCGGAATGATATTTTTCGCTTTGAGAGCTTCACAGGTTTTTACGAATTCGTCCCATGTTTCCGGCGGCTGCAGGCCGTTCGCGTCAAACAGCTTTTTATTGTAGAAAATGACCGCGTTGTTCAGCATGATCGGAACGCCGTACACCTTATTGTCGGAGCCTTTTGCCGCGTCCAGGTAGCTGGCCGGAATATTTGTAAGCCCTTTAATATTATCGAGCGGGGTCAAATAGTTCGCATCGGCGAGCGCTTTGGCTCCGTCATACGGGCGAAGCTGCACAATATCGACTCCGGTGCCGGATTGCAGCGAGTTGGTGACAATCGTGTTGTATTCGGTCGATTTGTACGGCTTGAACTCTACTTTAATATTCGGGTTGTCCTTCTCGAACTCAGCGATGATCTTCGCATAGCCGTCTTTGTCCTCAGGTCTCCAGCTGTACATGACCAGTTTGACGGGATCGCCTCCGGACTTAGCTACTTCGCCGCCCGCGGCGGAACCGGTGTCTTTGGAGCCTGTGCCGCTGCCCGAACTGCAGGCGCTAATAACGGAACTTAACAACAATAATGCCGAGCTTGCGAACAAAGCCTTTCTTTTCATGCCATCTACTCCCTTTTCTACTTATTTATAAGGTCTTGATAATAGGATTATATAAAATAAAATGCCATAATGTAAATGATTTTTAGAAATTTTATTTCTTGACTGAAACGGCCAAAAAAAATTTTATTGCTCGGCCGGTCGATATGAAGACGTTTCCAATGAGTCCGCTTACAGCTCGCGGTAATAAATATAAATATCCAACGGTTGATTCATAGGGTTCATAAACGCCTTCCGGATCATTCCCGCCCGCTCGAATCCGAGGCTCTCCCACAGCTTGACGGATGCCGTATTGGAGGACACGACCGAGTTGAACTGGATCGCCCGGTACCCGCAGCGCTTGGCCGTCTCCAGCGAATGCACCGCCAGCGTTCGGCCGATACGCCTGTTTCTGAAGCGGCTTCCGACTGCATATAACGCATTGGCGACATGCGCCCCCTTCCCGGAAAGTTCTTATGCAAAATATAAAATCCGGCGACTTCCCCGCTCTCCGTATCCTCCGCGCACAATACCGCATCCTGCCGCTCCAGAATGCCGCGGATTTTATCCAAGCTAAACGATTCCGTCCAAAAAAAGGAATTCCCTTCCTCGATGACCTCGTTCCAGATGGCTTGAATCGCGTTAATATCTTCTTCCCTATACTCCCTGATTCTAATCACGGCGAACGCCCTCCTTTTGATAAACTTAACCTGCGGCTACTCCTTGACTAAACCCGCATCCCAAAAATTCGTTTTAGAATGTTCGTCTCCTCCGCCCAAGCTTCCCCACCGACCATTTGAAAAAGTCGAGGTTGAGCGCTTTAGCTTTACCATTTTCTGTAAAACGCTGCTTTTTCGTTACACTTTTACAGCTAAAAAAGAAAAAACCTGATTGCTCAGGTTTTTTCAATGACAAACATGCCGGCGATGGAACATCCATCGGACGGTTACGATTGCTTGCGCAAATGCCGCAAAATCGCGTCCGTCATTTCGCGGGTCGTCGCTTGGCCGCCGAGGTCGGCCGTCTTCACCCCGTCGCTGAGCGCAGCTTCGATCGCGTTCAGAATCAGGCCGCCGATCTCCGGATAGCCCATAAAGTCGAGCATCATTTTGCCGGTCCAGATTTGGCCGACCGGATTGCTTATGCCGCGCCCCGCTATGTCGGGCGCCGAACCGTGAACCGGCTCGAACATCGACGGGTACTGCCTCTCCACATTCAAATTGGCGGCCGGCGCGATGCCGATGCTGCCCATAATCGCGCCTCCCAGATCGGTCAATATGTCGCCGAACAGGTTGGAGGCAACAATCACGTCGAACTGATGCGGCTTCATCACAAAGAAAGCGGCCAGCGCATCAATATGGATGCTGGAGGACGCCGTTGCCGGATAATCCGCTTTCACCGCTTGAAACACATCGTCCCAGAACGGCATGCTGTGCGAGATTCCGTTCGACTTCGTAGCGCTCGTTACGTGATTGCGCCGGGTTTGAGCCAGCTCGAACGCATAGCGCATGGCGCGCTCCGTCGCTTTGCGGGTGAAGACGGCATTCTGAATCGCCATTTGGTCTTCGCCGCTGTGGATGCGCCCGCCGATCTCGGAATACTCGCCTTCGGAGTTTTCGCGGACGACGATAAGGTCGAAGTCCTTCGGCTCCCTTAGCGGAGATTGCAGGCCGCGAAGCAGCTTCGCGGGTCTGACGTTGATCGACTGCTGCATTTCCCGCCGTATTTTGATCAGCAGCCCCCAGAGGGAAATATGGTCCGCCACCAGTCCAGGCATGCCGACCGCTCCGAGGAAGATTTGATCGAAGCCGCGCAGCGTCGCAATCCCATCCTCCGGCATCATGCGGCCGTGCTCCAGATAATATTCGCAATTCCAAGGGAAATGCGTCCAATTAAATGCCAAGCCTCCGTGAATTTCCGCCGCCGCTTCCAATACTTCAATGGCCGCAGGAACGACCTCTTGCCCTATTCCGTCGCCGGGAATGACGGCAATATCATAGCGCTTCATTGAATGGATAGGCCTCCTTTTTCCATAAACGATGGAGTGATGCGATAGTAACAGGATTGTCCTCTACAACGTATTCTCTCTTGCCGCGTCGCTCTCCTGCCGCTTTTGGATTTTATCTGCTTTGACCCGGGCAAGCCGAGCCAAATTATCCCCTCCTTCAAGTTCCCATTTGGGCTTTCGTTCCATATAGTAATATATCGCCGCGGCGGCGGCACATCAGGCACAGCCGTCTCATTTCGGATAAATTTTGCAGTCGGTTTATTTTAATTGAAAATAAGGAGTGACTTTCGTTGCAAACAAGGCAAGCTACCATCCCCGTCCCTTCCCGCTGGGGAATTAACGCTTACGCGGGCAGCAGACCGGTCATTTGGGGAACGCTCGTGATCAGCTCGGTCGACGCTAACGGCAGATTAACGGGTTCTATTAATTTTCGCGGCACCCCTATTCCCGTTCAAGGGCATTGGAACGAACGCAGCCGGCAAATCCGCTTCGACTCTCCATACGCCCATTTTACCGGGACTTTGAGCGTTTTCGACGACCCGTCCATCCGGATACGCCATTTGGTATTGAACGGCACCCTGCTCATGAAGTCTCCGTCCATCCAGGCCGGAGAGCACGGCACATGGATCGCCACGACCCAACTCTGTCTGCCTCAAGCATATCAAGGCCAGCCCGCCACTGCCGGGATGCCGCCTGTCGGAGTGTTCGTCACCGCCGATTTTACCAGTAACCCTTGTTAATAGAATGCGCTGAACGCCTTCCGCTCGCTGTTGTCCCCCGATTTCTTGCATGACGATGGACCCGTGAAACGGTTGAAATCCGGGGGCAAAGGCAATCGCCCCGCTCCGAGCGCTTTTGCCGAAATCCGTGAATGAGATAGCAAGCAAGCGGTGCGTTCACGGGTTTCCCCATCGTTATAGCTTATGGATTTCAGATTCACTCATAAAAATAGATTTGCCGCTTATACTCTTAATACAAGGAATGCAAGACTTATTTGTAAGCGCTTAACATTATGTAAGGGAGGTTATTTCTATGTTTAAACTGCACCGAAGCGCCGCCGCTCTGTCCCTGTCGTTGATCGTCCCCGCATCCTTATTGGCAGCCTGCAGCGCAGGCGAGTCGAGCGAGCCCAAGGTCGACCCCGGCGGAACAAGCGGCAAAATCGAGCTGCGCATCGCCTGGTGGGGCTCCCAGGACCGGCACGACCGGACGCTCAAGGTCATTGACATGTACGAGCAGCAGCATCCGAACATTAAGATTTCCCCGGAGTTTATCGCCTGGGACGGCTATTGGGATAAACTGGCAACGCAGGCGGCGGGCAAAAGCCTTCCCGATATTATTCAACAGGATTACAAGTACATTACCGAATATGTCGGACGGAACTTACTCGTCGATTTGGACCCTTACGTCAAATCGAATACGATCGATTTAAGCGACGCGGACCCGCTGCATACGGACGGCGGCAAAATCAACAACAAGCTGTACGCGGTCAACCTGGGAACGAACTCGCTCGCTCTCGCTTACGATCCGGCCATGTTCGCCGAAGCCGGAGTGCCGGAGCTGAAGCCGGGCTACACATGGGACGATTTGGCCAATACGGCTAGGCAGCTTAAGGCCAAGCTGGGCAAGGACGTATACGGCATGCCGAACTTCAACGGGATGGACCCGTTCAAGCATTTGCTTCGGGAGAAGGGCCTATGGATCTACAACGAGAAGGGCGACGGTCTCGGGTATCCGGACGATCAGGTGCTGGTCGATTACTTCAAATATTTCGACACGCTGCTGAAGGACGGCATCGTTCCTACTCCGCAGGTCACTCAGGATATCAAAGGATTGGAAGACGAATTAATCGTACATAAAAAATCTCCTCTACTCTTCTTCAACAGCAACCAGGTCGTAGCGCTGCAAAAGGCGGCGAACCGGCCGTTGAAACTGACGGTGCTGCCGAGTCTGGAGGGCGGAAAAGCCGGTCACTTCCTGAAGCCTTCGCAGTTTTTCTCCATTACGACCCATTCCAAGCATCCGGAAGAGGCCGCCAAATTCATTAACTACTTTACCAACGATTTGCAGGCCAACGAGGTTCTCGGAGCGGAGCGCGGAGTGCCGATTTCTTCCAAGGTACGCGAGCATCTCGGCAAGTCCATGGGCGAAGGGGCCAAAGAAATGTTCGATTATATCGATCTGGTGCAAAAATATTCCAGGGAAATCGATCCCCCCGATCCCGAAGGAGCAACCAAAATCGAGGCTCTCTTCAAGCGCATTCAAGAAGCCGTCAACTACGGCCAGCTGACGCCGGAGCAGGCGGCCAAGCAATTCCGCGAGGAAGGCACGAAGGAACTGAAGAAATGAACCGTTTCGGCGCCGTCTTGCCCTTGAACGGACGGACGGCGCACATTGTGCACGGGAGGTGCCAAAGCCATGAACGATCGGGCGCAAACCAGGCTGCTCAAAAACTTGAAACGCAATGCGATCGCCTATTCTTTTATCGCCCCTTGGCTAATAGGCTTTCTGGCTTTTACGATCGGACCGATGATCGCTTCTCTCTACTTATCGTTTACCAAGTACGATATGCTCTCGGAAGCCCGCTGGATCGGCATGGACAATTATGTGAACCTGTTCAGCGACGACGCCCGGTTTCTGCAGTCGATCAAGGTCACGTTTCTGTTCGTCTTCATCTCCGTTCCGCTGAAGCTGATCTTCGCCCTGTTTATCGCCATTCTGTTCAGCGGGAAGCATAAGGGAACCGGATTTTACCGGACGGTCTATTATATTCCTTCCATTATCGGGGGCAGCGTAGCCGTGGCCGTCATGTGGAAGCAGCTGTTCGGTCTGAAGGGAGCGGTGAACGGCATCCTGGCGCTCGTCGGCATCACCGGTACGAACTGGGTCGCGAGTCCCGACTTTGCCTTGTCGACGCTCATTTTGCTGGTCATTTGGCAATTCGGCTCGCCGATGCTGATTTTTCTCGCAGGATTAAAGCAGATTCCGAGCGAGCTGTACGAGGCCGCGGCCGTCGATGGGGCGAGCTATATCCAGCGGTTGTTCAAAATTACGCTGCCGATGCTGACTCCCGTCATCTTCTTCAATCTGGTCATGCAAATGATCGGCGGCTTTATGACATTCACCCAGAGCTTTCTCGTTACGGCCGGCGGACCGCTCGACAAAACGTTGTTCTATGCGGTCTACTTGTACCAAAGGGCGTTCGCCCATTTCGAGATGGGCTACGCTTCGGCTATGGCATGGATATTGCTTGTCATCGTCGCCGTCTTTACCGCTTTAATATTCAAATCTTCATCCGCTTGGGTGTACTACGAATCGGAAGGAGGCAAATAAATGGCCGCCCGCAGCCGAAGCAGAAGCATCGTCTACCATTTGTTCGTGTCCGTATTAGGCTTGTTTATGATCTATCCGATTCTTTGGACGCTCGCCAGCTCGCTAAAGCCCGAGCATGAAATTTTCATCAAAGCCTCCTCCCTGATTCCGTCCACTCTGGAATGGAGCAACTATGCCAAGGGCTGGAAGGGCTTCGGCACGATCGGGTTCAGCATATTTTTCCGCAATTCGGCGTTCGTCACCGTCATGGTCGTCATCGGAACCTTGTTCTCGTCCACGCTCGTCGCCTTCGGCTTCGCCCGGATGAAGTTCAAGCTGCGCACGGCGCTGTTCGCCTGCCTGATGATCACGATGATGCTGCCCCACCAAGTGACGTTGATCCCGCAGTATATTTTGTTTCAGAAGCTCGGCTGGGTCAATACGTATTACCCGCTGATCGTCCCGGCTTTTATCGGAGGAAGCCCGTTCTTCATCTTCCTGCTCATCCAGTTTATCCGCGGGATACCGCGAGAGCTCGACGAATCGGCCGTGATGGACGGCTGCAGCCCGTACGGCATTTTTCTGCGCATTGTCCTTCCCTTGTGCGCCCCGGCGCTGGTGACCGTAGCCATCTTCTGCTTTTATTGGACCTGGGACGACTTTCTCGGCCCGCTCATTTATTTGAACGATGTTAAAAAGCATACCGTCTCGCTCGGACTGAGAATGTTCGCCGATCCGTCGTCCGTAACCGCCTGGGGACCGATGTTTTCCATGTCCGTACTTTCTTTGCTTCCTCAGTTTCTCGTATTCTTATTTTTCCAAAAATATATCGTGGAAGGCATTGCGACTACGGGAATCAAAGGCTGAGGCCGGTTCCCGCGAACGGCAAATAGACCCTGTGTCGGATTTCTTCCGGCAGGGTCTATCGCTTATTCGCACCGTTTATAGGTATCACCTTCACCTTCTCTCGCCCGGATAAGCCTACGCTTCGCTTGCCGTCAGCCTACCAGCTGCAGCGCTTTCTCCATAGCCCCCGTAGCGCCGAAGCCGTCGTGGTAGTCGATCTTCTTGCCCTTCTTCTCGGCCAGCTCCCGAACCGCCCACATCGACGTATGCTTGATTGCGCCCTTCAAAATAATGATGACATCGGCCTTATTAATGATGCGCTGAAAATAACTTTCTACGGAACCGCCGCCGGTTTTGCCGTCATGATGCTCCACAATCAATCCGCGCTTCTCTCCAATTTTCTTAAACGTATCGGTCTGGCTTCCGCCTATGATCGCAACCGTCTTCATGAATAATCCCTCCATTGGTTTAACGCCTGTAAACGACTGACGGACATTCGATTTTTATGTACTTTCATTGTATATTTTTATATGATAATGTCAATAGGTTTACTTGGTTTTTATAAGAAAAACCGTCGTCTTCTTCATAGAATAATCTTACAATAGAGGGACAAGCGATAGGTTACTCATACAAATTCCGTTGTTAGCGATAAAATAGACAAATAGAACCCGGCATTCTTTCATGTCCGGGTTTTTCCGATTGCTATTTTTCCTGACGTTCCATAGTTTCCTTGCAGATGTTGACAATGATAATCAGTATCAAATATGATAAAACATCAAGATATTAACTTCTGCCGCCATAAAGGCGGCAAAACCATTCAGGAGGATTTCGTCATGTTTGATCATAACAGAACCAAGAAAATCTCGCCGTGGATCAAAGGCGGCTTCGTTCTATGCGCCGCCGCTTTGCTGTTTGCCGGATGCGGCGGCGGCAACAACGAACAGCCGAAGGCGGAGACTACGGTTAAGGACAGCATGGGACATGAAATGAGCATCCCTGCCGCTCCCCAGCGCATTATCGCCAGCTATCTGGAAGACCCGCTGCTTGCCCTCGGGATGAAGCCGGTGGCCCAATGGTCGGTGAAGCAAAATAGCGTTCAGGACTATTTGCAATCCCGGCTGGACGGAGTGCCGACGATTCCTTCGACCTTGCCGCCCGAGACGGTGCTGAGCTTCAATCCGGATTTGATGATCATCGGTCCCGAATCCGCCGTTCAGAACGGCCTGTACGAGCAATATTCCAAAATCGTCCCGACCTATGTTCTGGGAACGGACACGATTAACGATTACCGGAAAACCTTGCTGAAAATGGGCGATTTATTAAATAAGAAGGAAGCGGCCGAGCAAGCGCTCAAGGAGTATGACCAAAAGGTTCAGAAGACAAAAGAGCAGCTGAAAACTGCTATCGGAGATAAAAAGGTTGCTATCCTGTGGGTAACCGGCAAAGGCTTCTATGTGGTGAACGGCAAAGTAGCCAGCGGCGCTGTCGTATACGGCGATCTCGGGCTGCAGCCTCCGAATATATTGGCCGTGCTTCCCGAGGCTACGGCCAATTGGACGTCGATTTCTTTGGAGAAGCTCGCGCAGCTGGACGCCGATCTGATCTTTCTCGTCAACAACGATTCGGGTCAGGCAAACCATCTGACCGACCCGTTGTGGAGCGGCATTCCGGCTGTAAAGTCCGGCCGCGTTTATGAGATGGATTTCAAGAGCAGTTGGCTGTATAATGGCGTCATCGCCGGGGAACGGGTCATGGACGATATTTTGCAAGCCGTCGCCAAGTAAGCCCGATCTCCGGCCGAGCACTTATCGAAATCGTACAAGTTAGCGGGAGTGGTCGCTGTTGGAAGCTTATCTCTTCGTGCTGCTCGTCGGGGCCGCAGCGGGCGTCGTCAGCAGCATCGTCGGCACGGGGTCCTCTATTATGCTTTTGCCCGTGCTCGTATTCGCCTTCGGCCCCAAACAGGCCGTGCCGATCATGGCGGTTGCCGCCGTCATGGCCAACCTGTCCAGGGTTGCGGCCTGGTGGCGTGAAGTGAACTGGAAAGCATTTGCCGCCTACTCGCTCACGGGAATTCCTGCGGCCGCCTGGGGAGCGCGCACGCTGCTGGTGCTGCCTGCCCATATGGCGGACATCGGGCTTGGTTTGTTTTTTCTGCTCATGATTCCGGTCAGACGCTGGCTGCAGGCCAAGCAATTCCACATTCGCCTATGGCAGCTCTCCGTCGCGGGAGCCGTCATCGGCTTCCTGACGGGCATCGTTCTCTCGACCGGACCTCTCAGCGTGCCGGCCTTTACGGCTTATGGGCTTGTGAAGGGAGCGTTTCTATCGACGGAGGCTGCCAGCTCGCTTGCGCTCTACATAAGCAAGGTCGTCATCTTTCGGGAGCTTGGGGCGCTGCCGGCGGAAGCGTTAGTCCAGGGGCTTATCGTCGGATGTTCGCTGATGTTCGGCACCTTCGTCGGAAAAGCCGTCGTTCAGCGCATGAGCGTCCGCAGCTTTCAGTACATGCTGGACGGGCTGCTGCTCTGTTCGGGCCTGTCGATGCTTTGGGCCGCCATCTCGTGAATCTCGTAAATCTCTTGAGATCAGCTGCTATCGATGTCTTAGACTTCTTCGAAACTGAAACATTTTGATCGGCAGGATCGTTTGATAAGATGCATAGACCATAAACATATTCGGAGAAGGAGAAATCATCTCATGAAAAAAACTTGGACTGCATCTGCCCTGTCTCTTGCTCTGATCGTTTCGGCGGCCGGCCCCGCCTTCGCTTCTGCGCCTTTTCAGGATATCGGCGGCAGCGGCGCCAAACAGCAAATTGAAGCGCTGCAAGCAAAAGGCATCGTAAGCGGCGTGACCGACGAACAATTCGCCCCGGGGGAACGGCTGCTGCTCTCGCAAGGCATCGCCATGATTACCCGCGGCCTGCCTGCGAGTGCCCCGGCCGGCGACGGCGGCGCAGCCTCCGGCACGGCCTTTTTTACAAGCGTTCCCGCCGCTTCCTGGTATGCCGCTTCGTTCGAATCGGCTCGCCTGCGCGGACTGGATTTGCCCGCCGAGGCCAATCCGGCCGAGACGATGACCAAGGAGCAGTTTGTCCACTACGTGGTGCAGGCTATGGAATCCACGCATTTGTTCCCGCTCATTAAGCTGAGCCCTGCGGAGATTGCCGACGGCGACGAGCTGACGGCCGGTTATCAAGGCACCGTTCAGCGCGCCCTGCATTACGATCTGGTTGCTCTCGACGAATCGGGCCGCTTTCATCCTCAGAGCCAGATGACCCGTGAAGAAGCGGCCGCTATTTTATATAAGGCTATCGCGCTTTATGAGAAGCAGGAACAGATAGCTAAACAAATCGAGGAGGAGCAAGGCGGAGCCGCTTCTTCCGGAACGCAGCGCTGGATGAACGTTCCGCCGGGCGTAACTCCTGCGGACAACGAGTGAATCAAGGAGATGAACATCATCATGAATACTTCCATGAACGTTAAGGCTAAGATCATCCCTTGCGTCGTCGTCCTCGGCGCCATGCTGGCGTTAGGAGCATGCAGCTCCGACAACCGGGACGCGGCGCAACCCCCGCCGGCGCCGACACCGTCGCCTGCCTCCACGGCCACGCCGGCGCCTAATGCTTCCGATACCGGCGCGAGCACAGCCCCCGGCAAAACGCCGGCCGCTGCAGACTCGTCGGGCAATAAGGGCGCATCCGGTTCTAGCGGTACGGCGGGTACGGCAGCCGGCTCTTCGGAAATCAAAGAGGCTGCGGAAGCCGAGAAACAGCTGCAGGAGCTGCTGAAGCTCGCCAAACAAGGCAAAGTCCCTCACATTGAATATGCCGCGCATACGGGCCTGATCGACGAAGTGGAGAAATCGTGGGGCAAGGCGGACAAGACCGACAGCGCAGGCAAAGGTCTCTACGCCACTTACAGCAAGAAGCACGCCGTCTTCGGCTTTAATAAAGGCAGCCAAATCTTCGATGTCCGCTCGGATGATCCCGAGCTGCGGAAGCTTAAGCTCGATCAAATCGAGAAGACGTTAGGCAAGCCTCAGGATACGAAGGTTAACGGGGAGGACATGATTTACATTTATAAAGCGAACGATCAGTTTCAACTGAAATTCATCATTCCGAAATCGACCGGTAAAGTGGATCATATCTCAGTATTCTCGCCTCAAGATTCGATCAATAATATGGCCGGCTGAGGAACTGACTCGCCATCAAGGATTGCGCCGGAACTATTGCGGCTCGTTACCCGGAAAACCGGGAAGCGAGCCGTTTTTGGGCGTGCCCGGATTTATCGGCGCTTTGCCGCAACGGTGTCCCGATAAGCTTCGGAGAAGCGTCCGGATCGTGGGCGTGGCTCATCCCGCCCGAACCGGGCACGCGGATGACTCGTTCGCGCTAAATCGAACCCGTCTTATTCCCGGCGACGATAAACCGCCTGTGGCTGTCGATAAAGCTCCACCGGTAAGCGAGGGGAAACGATTCCGCATCCGCGTCGAGCAAATGCTGCACATCATGCTCCCGTACGCCGTTTAACCCCGCCGCTTCCATGAGCGCAATCACTTTGCCCGGATCGACCCCGCTGAACGGCAGCATATGGGCTAAATCGTCGTATCCTCTGCCCTTTCCTTTCCACGGAATCTTCCCTTTGGTGAAAAAGGTAAGCGAATGCCCCATAAAAATGCGCATTTTTTGCTTATAGGTCAGCTGCTTATTAGTCCAATCTCCGTCCATAACAAGCACCCTGCCGCCCGGCTTGAGCACGCGGACCCATTCGCGAATCGCCCTCCCCGGATTCGGCAGCGTCCACAGCAAATGCCGATTGGCTACGACATCGAAGGAATGATCCGGGAACGGGAGCGACTCCGCATCCCCTTCAATAAAGCTGCACGGCAGCTCCAAGACGGCAGCCTTCTCGGCAGCGATCTCCAGCATGCTCGGCGACAGATCGAGCCCTGTTACCGTATGCCCCATACTCGCGAATTGAAGCGCCAAAAATCCCGGTCCCGTCCCTACGTCCAGCACATCAAGCCGTTCTTCGCCGCGGGCCGGCAGCAATCCGGTTAACGTCTCCTTCCATAATCGCTGCTGCCGCTCCGTCTGTAAATACATGTCGCTGCGCCCTGTGTACTCGCGGGATCTCCAGTTCCAATCTTCTATAATTCTTTCTTTCATCGATTTTGTAGACATCGCGTCCGCTCCCTCTGCCTCTTCTTGCTGTTCGGCATCGAACATTTGATCCTTGGAAATGCCCTCAAGCCCGCAGCAAAAGCTTGTCCATATGTACCGTTTCAAAAGAATCGAACGGCTCCAGCCGGAAGCAAAAGCCCTGCTTCTCCCAGAACCGCACCGCTCCCGGCAAAAACCGGTGCGTATGCAAATACATCGTCTCGTAGCCTTTGCCCAGCGCAAGCGGAAGCAATCGCTCAACCATCCGCGTCCCGATCCCCTGATGACGGAGCTCCGGCTTTACGTAGCATTTGACCAGCTCGGCCGTCGTTTGCCGGGGGTAACGTCCCTTTATCTCTCGAATCCGGTCATCATAGCCGAGAAAGGCGGCCGTCGCCGCAATAGCTCCCTCTTTGTCGAAGGCGGCCAGAAACGCCGCTCGGTCCGACCGGTAATACACTTCCCGAAATGAAACCATATCGGGCGGCAGCGCATTCGGATCGAGCATCGGGAATACTTCCCGGATAATGTCCATGACGAAATCGATCGCCGCAGGTACCTCTTCCCATTCAATCTCCCTGATAACAAAATCATCTGACAGCTGGTTCATAGGCTCTCTCCTCTTGTCTAGCATTCATCCTAAATCAGGTAAAATCGTGTCACATTTATTTTAGAAAGTAACACAATATAGGCTGCATGTAAATAACTTTCAGGTGAAGTTCACACTCCTACCACCTCGGGTGGCCGATTACCGGAGCGAGCGAAAAGCCCGCTTCAAACCGCCGGAGCGGCTTAAAACGGGCCTCGCAAATAGAGCCTGCGGCTGTATGCCATCCTTATTGATCCCATTCCACCCGAAGCAGTATCCGGTATTTCATCAAGGATAAAACGAAATCGACGTAGAAATCTTTCCTTACTATGAATTGGTAGGTGCGATTTTTGAAGGCGTAGGACATGACATCGGTCAAGACGTCATTTTGTTCAAAGTCTTTCTGGATATTCCGCATCCGCTCGTCCAACGACGCATCTCCAATCAACCGAATTCGAAACTCGACGTCCTCTCCGTTGACCGATTCCTGAAGCTCTACGTTCTGCACATCATAAGCATAAGTTAGCACGGAGCCGTCCTCCCTGTTCAAATGAGATATCTTACATAAATATACACGCTAGCCAAAATGATCGACAAAATCATTAACGGAAAGCCGTATCGCAAATAACGAACAAACGTGATCGGATGCCCTTCCTTGCCGGCAAGACCCGCTACGATCAAATTTGCGCTCGCTCCGATCAAGGTTCCGTTGCCGCCGAGACACGCCCCCAGAGCCAGGCTCCACCACAGCGGCTCCAGATTGGCAACCCCCATATTGCCCATTTCCTGAATCATCGGAATCATCGTCGCTACGAAAGGGATGTTGTCGAGAAAAGCAGAGGCCAGCGCGCTAAGCCATAAGATCAACATCGAAGCCGCCACCATATTGCCTCCGGTCAGATCGACGGCTTCGGCTGCCAGCTTGGCGATCACGCCGGTTTCCACCAGACCGGATACGAGGACGAACAGCCCGATAAAGAAAAATAACGTAATCCATTCCACGCTGTGGAACGCTTTTTCCAGCATCGGTTCCCCCGTCAGCAGCAGAAGCAGACATGCCCCCGCCAACGCAACCGTCGCCGATTCCAAATGCAGCGACTGATGCAGGAAAAATCCGAGGATGGTCAGACCGAGCGCCAGAAGGCATTTGCGGAGCAGCTTCCGATCCGTGATGACGCTCCTCTCGTCCATCTCCATAATGCTGCGCTGAAGTTCGGGCGTCGACTTGATTTGCTTGCCGAACATAAGAAGAAACAGCGGCACATAGACGAGCATAATGATAACTGCGATCGGCGTTAAATTGCTTATAAAGGACATGAAGGTCAATTCCTTCACGGCGCTGCCGATCATAATGTTCGGCGGGTCGCCGATCAGCGTGGCCGTCCCTCCGACATTGGAAGCGATGATCTGCGCAATAAGGAAGGGAACCGGGTTTACGCGCAGCTGTTTGGTTATGCTGAAGGTTACCGGCACCATCAGCAGCACCGTTGTGACGTTATCCAGAAATGCCGAACCGATAGCCGTTAGAACCGTCAGAGCGATCAGAATTCTCCGCGGATGACCTTTGGCTCCTTTGGCCGCCTTGATCGCCACATATTTGAACAGTCCGGTATCTGCCGTAATGCCCACAATTATCATCATGCCGATGAGCAGTCCGAGCGTATTGAAATCAATATGGTGAATCGCCGTCTCCTGACTGACGATGCCAAACACGATCATCAGAACGGCCCCGATCATGGCCAGAATCGTCCGATGAATTTTCTCGGAAACAATAAGTCCGTAAATCACAATAAAGATGATGATTGCCCAAATCGCCTGCTGTTCCATAACATCCTCCCGATAAGTAAGCTCGCATGGGAAAAAAGACAAAGAGGAGCCCTTGTTGACAGGCTCCTCCTAAGTGTTTCCCTTATGTAATTTATACAACGATAATAATACTGGTTCCGGGAAAAAAAGTAAAGCGGCGTATAACCGGCGCCCGTTATACCCCATACTGCTAGTAAGCTATTACGATGGTAAAAACAGGAGGCCGAGCCGATGTACACTCTATTAGCCAAGCTGTCGCTGTGTCTCGCCGTCATCGCGGCGGCGCACGGGCCGAAGGAACGCCTGGACGCCTGGAACAGGCTTTCCGCGAGCTTCGGCGAGGAAACGAAAATCCAATGGAATGAAGCTCTGCAAACGCCCTCGCGGATCGAGGGCACGCTATCGCCCCCTTCCGCGCATTCGCATCCCTGGATCGCCAGGCAGACGATGAACAACTTGAAGAATGTGTACGGCATTCGCCGGCCGGAGCAGGATTTGGTCATCGCCGGGAGCGGGACGCTGCCGTCCGGCGGCAGCTACGTCATCTTCCGGCATCTTCTTTACGGAAAGCCGGTTTACGGCGACGAGCTTGTCGCAGAGATCGACCCAAGCGGCATCGTCCGCCGAATATACGGCACCTTCCACTCCGACTTGGAGAAGAAACATTTTTATCGTCCGCTTCATGCCGCCGTTTCGGACAAGCAGGCGGTGCAAACCGCGCGGGCGGCATTGTCCAATCCGGCTTCTCGCAATCTGCCTGCCACAGTCAGCCTGATGTATTTGCCCTCGCGCAAAGGCAATCCTCTCGTCTATGTCGTCCGGTTTGAAGGCGGTTCGGCGGGACCCGATTCAACGTCGCGGTACGTCGATATCGTGATGGTACATGCGCTGACCGGCCATATTATCGAAACGCCTTAAACGGAGGGTGAACAAAGAGCGATATAATCCATAATGATACGCACGTTGTCCTCCTTGCCGCTGCGGTCGGTTCGTATGACCACATCCGGCCGGTGCGGAGGCTCGTAGACGTCGGATATGCCGGTGAAGGCCGGAATTTCGCCGCGCTGCGCCTTGGCGTACAGCCCTTTCACATCGCGGCGAACGCATTCTTCGAGCGGGCATTCCACGTAGACTTCAATATAATGAGGCAGCTCGCGGCGGAGAAACTCTCTCATTTCTTCATAAGGAGTAATCATCGAGACGACGGTCGTCACTTGGTTGCGGTTCAGCAGACCGCTTACATATGCCGCTCGGCGCACATTCTCCATCCGGTCCCCGCGGCTGAAGCCGAGTCCTCCGCCGATATGCTTGCGAAGCTCGTCTCCGTCCAGACATTCCACGGGGATACCCTCGCTGCGAAGCGCGCCGGCGAGGGCCAGAGCCGTCGTCGTCTTACCGGAACTGGGCAGTCCGGTCAACCATATCGCATAAGGATGCCGCTTCGGCTGCACCTTCATCTCCTCCCTCCCGTTCCGCCATTGGCGCGATCCTCTCCAGCAATCCATTGCCGTATACCGAATCCAGCTTCAGCTCCGGCATATGAATATAGCCGATATAACAGTCGCAGCATGCCATCCGGCAAGCGCGCTGCCGGGAGAGCCCTTCCAGACCGTCGCGGTACAAATTGCCGATAATTTGCCGGTCTTTGTAGCAGCGCTTCACGCGGCCGTCGCCCTGCACGTAGAAAACGTCGCAGCCGGCTTTGCATGGCCGGCCGAGGCTCTCGTAGTCCGCCGCGTTCAGCATAAAATGCGGATCGATGCTCTGCAACAGCTCCAAATCGTCCTGCGCATAATAATCCGGGCGATCCTTGTACGCATTGACCCACATGTACGCATCGGGCGGCAGCGCCTTGCGAAGCGACCGCAGCGCTTGGAACGCGCTCTTAAGTCCGACGGAACCGACGCTGAAGCGGATGCCCCGGCGGTACAGCTCGCCGCACTGCCGCAGGAAGGCGGCTTCTTCCGTCTGCCCCGGATGATACGTCGCCCAGAAAGCCGCTTTCTGCGGATTCAAGTCCGCCGTCCAGTCCAGCTTGACGGACAAATTCGTCTGAATCGCCACTTTATCCACATGCTCCATGCGGGAGAGCTCTATCATCGCCGCGCGGTACCACCGGTGTACGAGCCCTTCGCCGTACGGGTTGAAAAAGACGGAAAGCCGGTGTCCTTCCTCGCCCTGCCGCCGGACCCAATCGACGAATTTCCCGATATAGGCTTTGTCCTTAGCCAATGTCGCGGCGGAGTCTTTGTTTTTGCTGAACGGGCAATAAGGGCAGTCATAATTGCAGGAGGTCAGACTTCCCCGGTAATAGAGCGTCGCTTTCATGTCAGCACATAGCTTTCCATGCGTTCCCGCACATCCGGCGAAATCAGCCAGTCCCCGATCGCGTCCGAATAAGCCAGCCCTTCGCCGGTGAGCCGCAGAACGCCCTCCTTCAGCTCGGCCAGTCCGGTATGCAGCAGCAAATCCAGCTCCGGATGATCCTCTGCAGCCTGACGGCCGAAACGGCCGAAGTACGAGCTAAGCTCCAGTCCCTCCGCGTGCAAAATAGCTTTGATGATAAAACGCCGCCGCTGCTCCGCCTCGCTCAGCACGATGCCGTAATCCGCCGCCGTATAGTCCTCCGTGCCTACATAGTCGGCGATAATGCTCTCGGTCGCTTGCCGGCTCACGCCATAACGCGAGGCGTAGTGAACGCTTCGCGTATAAGAGCGGGCGCCGCAGCCGAGGCCGATCATCCCTTCCTCCTGACAGCCGTAAGGAAGCAGCGGCTTGCCGGAGCCCGCCTCGGGTTTGGCGAATCTGCGCATGGAGTACTGGACATAGCCTCGGTCCAGCAGCCGATCGCGCGCCGCCTTGTACATGGCGAGCCGCAAATCTTCGCCGCTCTGCCGGACCGTCTCCGGCTTCACGATCGTATGATCCCGCGTATACAGCGGATAAATGAACAGCTCCTCCGGCTCGTATTCCAGCGCCCGGTTCAGAGAGTACAGCCACGACGAGACCGACTGCCCGGGAAGGCCGTAAATCAGATCCAAGTTGAGAATCGGAAAGCGAAACCGTTTCAGAACGCCCAGCGCCCGCTCCACCTCATCGGGCTTTTGCGGCCGGTAAATCGCCGCTGCCTCCGCTTCGATAAAGCTTTGGATGCCCATGCTGACGCGGTCGGTGCGATGCTGCCCGAGAACGGCCAGCCTCTCTTCCGTCACCGTCTCGGGCGACGTCTCGACCGAAATCGAGGCGGTCTGCGGGTCCAGCCCGATCGTCTCCTCCGCGATCCGGAACAGCCGGTCCAGCTGCTCCGCTTCCAGCAGCGTAGGCGTCCCTCCGCCGATCGCGAACCGGGCTATCGGCTTGCTGCGCAAAAACGGCGCCCACTGCTCCGCCTGCCGCTCCAGCGCGTCGACGTACCGCTGATGCACGTCGGCTCGTTTGTCGGGCAGCGTGAACAAATTGCAAAATCCGCAGCGCGCTCCGCAGAACGGAATATGCATATACAAAAAGAACGTTTCCGCCGGCTCGCCGCTCCACAGCTCCGCAAGCGGAAGCTTCCGCTCCAGCGGCCGATACGATGTTTTATGCGGGTACGAATATAAATAAGAGCGGTACGGCTCCGCGGTCAGCGCCGCTTTCCAGTCGCGGAGGGCGGCCGCATCGCCGAGCATATCCTCCCGGTACGGGGGAATGTCAGTTCGGTTCATGATGGTGAACTCTCCTCTCCGGCTCTGTCCTCATGCTCCGGCCGTATAATAAATTCCCGGTACGGCACGTTCCAGACGACCTCATGCGCCAGCCTGTGGCCCATATAGCCGTCTTCTCCGTAGGCAGTACCATGGTCGGAGAACGCCATACAAAAGGTTGGACGCTGCCGCCTGCGAAACGCCTCGAACAATCTACCCAGCTCCCCGTCGACATAGCGCAGCGCGGCCCGCTGCGTCTGTACGGAATCCTGTTTGGCGCCGGGGACGAAGTAATGATTCGGGCCGTGAATGGCCGACACGTTGATGAACAGAAATAAGCGTTCCTCCCGACTCGACCGCTCCAGCAGCTTCAGCGCGTGATTCACCTGATGCTCCGTGGAACGCGGGTTCGTCACGCCGAACGTCATTCTCCAGTAGCTTTCCTGAAAATAGCCGGGAAGCACTTTGGCCAAAGGCACTTTCTTCGTAAAAAAAATAACGCCGCCGATGCATATCGTCCGGTAGCCTTCCGCCTGCAAGCCGGAGACGATATCCGGCGTATCGAACAGCCATGTATGGGGATGGGTCTTCAGCCCCGTATTCCTCGAATGAAACAGCCGGATGTGCTCCGACTTGTTCGTCGTCGCCGGCGTCGGGAGGAAGCCGCCGAAGAACGCATGATGCGCGGCATAGGTAAAGCTGCCCGGCGTATGCCGCTTCTCCCAATGCCCGCCGCCGCATAAATTCGGGCAGTTCTCCTCTTCGAGAACCGCAGCGTCATACCGCAGCGTGTCGAGCGTAACCATCAGAATGTCGTGGCTGCCGACGATTTGATTCATATCCGTCACTGTCGTTTCTCTCCTCTCTGCTCTCGGCTGTCATGACGGTTCTTACGCTAAATTTTCTTATATTGCCATTCATAAGGATCATATCCCCGATACTGTACGCGATACAGCAAATCTCCGAACGGATTGACATCCAGCACATAGGGGCGACGGGCTCCGTTGCTGAGCGCAATATCGATGCCGGCGACCGAGGAAGCGGGAAATGCGGCAAGCGCGCTTTCCGCACACTCCCTGGCAGCCCGCCGGTCGGCTTCGGACAGCCCGACCTCCTCCGCCGTCATCCGCTCGTTCCTTATATGCAGATTCGTAATGGGAGTGCCGCTCACTCTCGCCACTTGATGGCAGGCCTCTCCCCGCACGACGAGCTGGCGGATATCGAAGGTCCGCTCTTTGTAAGAAGCCTTCGGTATCCATTGCTCGGCATGCGCTCCATGCTTCAACAGCCAATCGACCAGCGGTTTAATCACCTTCGCGTCCGTATAGCGATACGGCTTTTTTACGCTGAATATCGAAGGAGGGCGCGCCGTATAATGCTCCATGCCCATCGTGGTGACCGCCACTTCGGCTCCGGTCGCCGGATGCGTCTGATAAGCGATCACTCCGCACGCCCCCGAGCCGGTAGCCAGCTTCAGAAAAATCCGGTGCATCCGCTTCGCCGCCATCTTCTCGCGCAGCGCTTCGTAATCGGGCAGTTCTTCGGGAGAAGCCAGCAGCCGCGGCATCGGAATGCCCGCGTCCGTCAGCAGGCGGTGCGTCGCCCGCTTGTCGAACATGACGGCGATATCGCCCGGCGCATTCACCCACCGCGGCGCCGCCCATAACCGGCGCGCCTCCTGCTCCAGCCCCGCCAGCAGACGGCAGTAGCCGCGAAACCACTGCGAAGGATGGTACAGCCTTCCATGCCGCTCTTGCATGCGCAGCGCATTATTCCTCGACAGCGGCCGCCAATCCTCGCCGCCGTATGGCAGCAGCCGATCGGCTTCCTCTGCGGAGCACGCGTCCGGCGCGCCCAGCGCGATCAGCGCCCGCTCGACCTCAAAGAGCTCTCCCGGCGCATCGAGCCGCAGCAGCGGCGGCTCGCTTATGCCGGCGTACCCCGCCCGCTCGGCGGCTCGGGCCAAGGAGGCTTCCCCTTCGAGCAGCTCCAGATAGCTTAGCTCCAGCGCCGGGGGCAGGCCCATCTTGAGCCTGGCCGCCTGCAGCCCCGAGGTGCGCCGGTTTCCCGGGTTGCCGATCAGAATCATTCGTTCCATCGTTATTCGGTCAGAGCCGGATAACGGAAGTCCTCATCGTCGTCGCCGTCCTGCTGCTCGCTGACGTCGACCTGAATGTCCAATCGCTTCAAACGATTCATCATATCGTCCGACATATAATGGTAGCCGAGATCAAGCAGCTTGAGCCCTTTTATTTTATCGCTCCGCAATAGCGCCTCGCCGCCTTTGTCCGTCAGCGTTCCCATCGACAAATCCAGCGTTTCCAGCTGGCTCACAATCGGAGCGTCCGCTACGGCGATGGCGATTTCGTCTTGGATTTCGCTGTCTTTTAATCCCAAATACTTCAGTTTCGGAAATTTGCCCGGTTCGATGAGCGGAAGAACGTCTTCCAGACCGCCGTCAAAGCCGTATTCATCCACGCCCAAGTACAGCTCCAGCTTGCGCAGCTCGGGGAAGCTTCCCTCACGAATGCTGGCGAGCACATTCTTGCCCAAACCGCCGCAAATAATCGTCAGCTCCTCCAGCTTCTCGTGGCGGGCGGGGTCAAGCTTCAGCCCGGTGCTGCCTTTGATCGTCAGAGAAGTCAGTTCCGGGTAAGCCGTAAGCAAAGGCGCCAGATTCGTCTGGTTAATCCAGGACACTTCGCATTCCTCGAACGACATATCCCCGATAAACAGCTTGCGCAGCTTAGGGAATTTGCCGCTGAGACGGACCAAGGCCTCCACGACTTCGCCGGAGTCGTTCTCGTAGGCGCCGCCCCAATCGCCGATAATCAAGCTTTCGAGCTGCCGGCCCTCCTCGCTGTCCGCGGCCTTCTCAATCAAATCTACCATTTTGACGCCACCCTCATACTGATCGTAATCTATCGATAATTTTAATTCGGACATAACTCTTCCTCCAATCATTTTCTATAACCTACTATGTATTATAAAAGCTGGAAAATAGACTTTCAAATAGAATCGGCGCTCAAGCCCCTTGCCCTTCCGATGGAGACGTTACACCTGCCTGATCCTCCTCACTCCTCCGATATGACGGTAAAGGCTACCTTATATTATACCGGCTCATTTATGCGAACACATGGTCCTTTCTCATTATTTTACCGGGTGAACGTGTAACACTGGACTTAAGTCCAGTGCTCGGACTGCCCCAAGGAAGGGCGTAATCCGTTTCCGATCCGTGCTACAATTGCCTCACAAGAAACCTAATAAAGGAGCTTACATACCTATGAATCGAATCATTATCGGCATCGTGTTCATTTTACTTGGAGGGGGATTGTACTTGAATCAGGGACATCCCGTCGGGTTGGGTGAGCTGTTCGGGTACTACTGGCCCAGCCTGTTCGTCATTCCGCTCGGCTTATTTTTCCACTGGCTCTACTTCAGTATGACGGCCCCCAGAGCCGCAGGGCTGTTGATACCGGGAGGCATTCTGTTTACGGCGGGGATCGTCTGCCAAGTTTCTATGCTGTTCGACAGCTGGGACGTGACATGGCCCGGATTCATTATGGCCGTCGCCGTCGGGCTTTTGGAATTTTACTGGTTCGGCGCAAGAAACCGCTACCTGCTGATTCCGATCAACATTTTGGCAGCGTTGTCCCTGCTGTTCTTTGCCGTGTTTACGCTCGGCGCGCTCTATAATCAACTGGTTGTCAAAGGCCCGATCTTCGGCATCGTCCTTATGGCTCTCGGAGCTTACGCTCTGATCGGCGGCAGCCGCAAACGCAAAGCTTGAAGTCTGCGGCCGACAAGGCGTTCCGCGCGGTGCCGCGCAGCGGCAGCGGAATCGTCAACACCGCATGGGAGCTGAAAACAAGCGGCGAATGCTTCTGACACTGTGCCAAAATCAACAGCAGCGGATAGCCGCCTCGAAGGTTCCCGGTCAAATGCGGACCGGGAGCTTTTTCTGCGCATCCTTCCCTCGGCCGCTTTGCAAGCCGCTTGCGCTCCCCCCTCGCATTACAATGCAAAGGCAACCTTTACAGTTTCGCCCCATACCGCGGGACGAATAATAGGCTTTCCGCCATCCCTGAGCGTACAAACAATTACCCGTTAACGGAAAGTAACTGCAATATGGCCCGTCCAAGACAGTTCCGGTACAGGCCCAAGCTTACTAATTCATCAGTCATTCCTCCGGCGTTCTTCGCAGGCGGCCCGACGCCGCCTGTTCTATCCTCGCCTCCTGACGGGTGCGCCTTCGCGCCCTTCCGGTTTATTATCGTAAACCCCTATATTCCCCTCTCGCGGCAAGGGTGATATACTCATGCTTAGAGAACCTGCTGTGTGTGCTTAACATAAATAAACCGTGCACGCAAAATCAAGTCAGGATAGGAAGAGGAACTTCGTTATGAATTCATCCAAGAACAAGACAGCATCGCCGCACCAGAGCGACCGCTTTCCGCTGTCTCTGTTGTGTCTCACCGTCGGCGCGTTTGCCATCGGCATGACCGAATTTATTATTATGGGACTGCTGCCGAATGTCGCAGCCGACTTGAATGTCACCATCCCGCAGGCCGGCCAGCTGATTACCAGCTATGCGCTCGGCGTAGCCGTCGGCGCGCCTGTGCTGACGCTGTTCACCCACAGCATTCCGAAAAAGAAACTGCTCGTGCTGCTCATGGCCATTTTCATCCTCGGCAACGCCTTGTCCACGATCGCGCCGACATACGGCTTGCTGATCGCCGCCAGAATATTGACAGCCTTCGCTCACGGGACGTTCCTCGGCGTAGGCTCCTTGATCGCAGCCCGGCTCGTGAGACCGGAGAAACGGGCCGGCGCCGTTTCCATGGTGCTCGCCGGACTCACCGTCGCCAATATTATCGGCGTTCCCTTCGGCACGTTCATCGGCCAGCAGCTTGGCTGGAGAGCTTCCTTCGGCGCGATCACGATTCTAGGCATTGTCTCTTTATTCGGCATTATTCGCTTCATCCCGGTTATCGGGCAGGACAAGGCGTCCAGTCTCATGCAAGAGGTCAAAGGGCTGTTCCATCCGCAGGTTTTGCTGATTTTGCTTACCGGAGCGCTCGGCTGCGGCAGCTTATTTTCCGTCTTCACCTACATTACGCCGATGCTGGAGAATCTTAGCGGATTTGCCGAGCATAGCGTCACCTGGATTCTCGTCCTGTTCGGCTTCGGGGTAACGATCGGCAATATACTGGGCGGCAAGCTGGCCGACTGGAAGCTGATGCCGTCGCTTATGGTGAATTTTGCCTTGCTGGCGGTCATTCTTTCCTTGCTCACGGTGACGATCCATCATCCGGTTCTCGCCGTCATTACCGTCTTCTGCTGGGGCGTCGCCGCTTTCGGCATCATGCCCGGCATTCAGCTGCGCATTATGAACCTGGCGCATGAAGCGCCGATGCTCGCCGCCACATCCAGCCACTCGGCGCTGAACCTCGGCAATGCGGCGGGCGCCTATCTCGGCGGCCTGACGATTACCTACTCGGAACTCACTTCGGTTCCGTGGCTGTCCGCCGTTCTCGCCGTACTCGGCCTGCTCGGCGCGATGATGAGCTTCCGGGCGGACAGCAAGCCGAGCCGACAGGTGGCGGTGCGGTAGCCCGGCTGGCTCCGCTTCATCATGCGGCAAACTTCATATTAACGGCAGCAGACCGGCCTCCTGTTAAGGCAGCCGGTCTGTGTGTTTTCCGCCGGTTCAAGGCGGGATTCCTCTTCATTTTCCGTATTACCGTTTGTGAAAATAACGATAGCAGAGGCCGCTTAGTTTGCGGCTTGTTTGCGCCATTCCCTCCTCCAGCCTGCCCAGCGCTCGGAGCCGTCTCTGCACGCCTTCCAGCGTACCGACGCCCGCCATGTAACGGCCGAAATGATGAATGAACGATCCCATATAGCGCAGCTTCAGCAAATCCGGCATCGCCCGTATTTCCTCATCGGTCAGCTCCGTCTCCGAGCTATATCCTGCGATCAGCCGCTCCGCATGTTCCTCCTGCAGCGCTCCGTCGTCGATCAGCTGTGTCAAGCCAATGGCGAGCTCCATCGCTCTAAGGTCGGGCGAGACGAATTCAAAGTCCAGCACGCCGCTGATCCGCCCGTTATTCACCAGCCAGTTGCTGAACAGCAAATCGCCGTGAACGAGCTGATGAGGCAGCTCAGCCCATTGCAGCCGCTTCCTTTCCATAGCGTCCAGTTCATGCAGAAGCGCTTCGGCCATCCGGACGTCCGCGCCTTCAGGCGGGCCGGATAAGAAGGAATGAAGACGCTCCCTGGTCGCATGAGGGTGAATCTCATACAGATGATAAGACCCTCGGTAAGGCCCCGTCCGCCCGACGTTCAGCCGGGCAAGCGCCTTCGACAGCTCCCCCGTCGCACGGCCTACCTCGTACGCATCGCCGCTGCCGGGCCGCTCTCCTTCGATATAGTGAAACAGCACTCCCCATCGTCCGTTGTCCGTCAGCGTCACCGGTTCCCCTCGCAAATTCGGCACGACGGCGGGAATTTGAAACGAAAGCGGCTGCTTCTGCAGCTCGGACAGCACATCCAGCTCGTAACGGATCAGCTCCGAATCGCGTTTATTCATATATACTCTGAAGACGTAACGATGGCCGTTGCAATCGGCATAGCAGGTTTGATTGTTGACTCCGTAGGCGACCGGGCTGGTGCTTACCGCCGCAGGCGGTTCAAAATAAGCCGAGCCGATTTGCCGCTCGATCGCGCGGTTCAAGTCGTTCATAGGGTTCACCTCATTCGGTTTCGGCGGAAAGCGTCGGCGAGCTATCGGCAGCCCTGACGACGTGCCAAGCCGGCGGATGCGACAAGAATGCGGATGCGTGCGTCCAGCATTCAGTATGCGCGATGCGCGGGCCTTTTGTCGGGCCAACCGGCACAACTCGCGAGCTCTCGCCTGTTTCCCGATTTTACCATAAACGGCGGCCAACGTTACCGGAAGATTTCGTTTTACATAACTTTACCGGACGCCAAATCCCTTATTCAGATCCATATCGCTTTCCGGAGCTTTAATGGACATAGCTGCGCCTCGTCGTCTAATTGCCGAAAAGCCCCGTTAGACAGCGGATTCGGAGCTAATTAAGCGCCGTCCTGTCCGTTACCATTTAAAACCGCTGCATTCAGTCCCATTAACTGCCGTAGCGTCCGTTAGCGACGCAATCCGATTCACCGCCTTCACCGAAACGGAACAAATCCCCCAAAAGTGACGTGATGCTCTGAAGCTTATTCCGTCCGCATCCAGCCTAGGCTGGATCGGCGTCTAACCATTCCTCTGGGTTCGTTCTATGGGTAGACATTCCTTTCGGGGGAGCCCCCGGATATCCACAGGAATTTGCTGCGCATCATTTCCTAAACAACAAAAAAGACCGCAAACGCTGTGCGGCCTACCAACATGAACTTGCTATACCCGGCTTCACGATCCTTGCGATCGCGCTAACGCTTGCTTCATTTGCAGCAGCTTGATGAACGACGTATCGCGCGCTTGCAATTGTTCCTCTACCGACACGCCTTCGTAAGAGCATAAGCCCCTGCCCGTTTTGGCGCCCAGATCGTTGCGGGCCACAAGACGGTTGATCGTTTCCGGCGCTTTCTCCCCCTTGTCCAGATCGGGCAGCAAGTTATCGAGCACGCGCTTCCAGGTGTCGAGCCCGCCGTAATCGGCCGTCTCCACCGGTCCGATGAACGCCCAGCGGAAGCCCGGACCGTCCTTGATGACCCGGTCGATATCCGGAGCGTCGGCGACGCCCTGCTCGATCAACGCCATCGCTTCTCGCAGCAATGCTGCCTGTAGACGATTAGCGATGAAGCCGGGAACCTCTCTTTTCAGCACGACGGGCGATTTGCCGATCCGATTCAGCAGATTTACGGTCGCTTGCAGCGCCGATTCGGAAGTCAGCTCGTGCTTGACCACCTCCACCAGCGGGATGAGCGGCGCCGGGTTAATGAAGTGGGCGATAATATACCGTTCCGGATGAACGGCATGCCGAATCAGCGTCGATAGAGGCAATGTGGACGTATTGGAAGCGATGATAACCTCGGGTCCGCACCGCTCCTCCAGCTTCTCGAACAGCTGCCGCTTCAAATCCGGCACTTCGGGAATCGCCTCGAGAATCATACCGGAGCCGAGCAGGCTATCGTCCAGATCCGTCGTATATTGAATGCGCTTGCAAATCTGCTGCTTTTGCTCCGCGGATAGGGCCTTTTGCTGCACATACAGGTTCAAATTATCGTTAATGGAAGCTTCGGCGCGCTGCAGCGTATCCGCCGCAAGATCGTACAGCCTCACGGGAATCCCGCCTGCCGCCACCGTTTGGGCAATGCCATGCCCCATGACTCCGGCTCCGATCACCGTTACTTGTTCCAGCATGGGCGTATTCCTCCTTTTGGACATTTTTTCAGCTTTTTGCAGATTGTTCCCGCTTGTTTCGTCTGCTTTGTTCGCCGCATTTCTATAGGGCGGTGATGACCGGGCTGCTAGATATCTGTCCGACGGATTGAAATTTACGAATATTTATCCCCAATGGACCCTTTCATGCAGCGTAAATCACGTTTTGTTCAGTCATGGCGGATACATAATCGTTGAAAATGTTTCATCGGACAGACTCCTATACCGAAGGGGCTTTTAACGGCAAGCCGATCTTACCCGGGTTCAGCAGCCCTTTGGGGTCATTTTGATTTTTCGTTCGAATCACCCGCTGAATATGCGCTTCCCATCCGCCTTCCTCTAGCAAATACGTATGCGGATTAAAAATTTTGACGCCGATGGATTCGCAGAAATCGATCATTTCGTACAGCCGCTCCTTGGTCGTAAAACGCACAAGCGGGATTTGCTGCGGGATCAGCTCGCCGCCGCTGCGCATCCAGTCGAAGTGATTGTAGAACTCATCCGGGAACTTCGCTTTAATCAGCCCGATCTGCTCCATATAGCGGTCCAGCGAGAAGCTTCCTTGCAAGTACGTCATGCTCTCGTCCGCCTTGAGCGCCCACAAGGTCGTATGATTCCACGTATACTCGGCCAATCCTTGACCTTTCATATAATTGGCGGCCGGGATCGCGTGCGTAATCGTCCCGTTATACCTCTCCAGCAGCGGCTGCAGCAGTTCCAGCGAGGCTTCGTCCACTTCCAGGATGACGACATGCTTCTGATCTTGGATCACTTTCTTCAACGGGCGAAAATAGGACGGAATCGGCCATTCGCAGGTCGAAACGGAGCGCTTCGGAATCGATTCGTCCTGGGCGAGCGTCTCGGAGAAGCGCAGCGAATCCTCCAAATCCGCGAACGAGGCGATGCATTGCGCCCATTCGACTCTGGGCACCGCCCGGTAGATCACTTCGGTAATGACGCCGGTCGTCCCGTAGCTGTGAATATAGTTCAGCAGATCGTCTCCGCGGGATCGGATAACGCGAGGCTCCGCTTCCGCCGTAATAATCGTCGCTTCAATGACATTGCCGTCCCATAGAAGACCCCAGCTGATGGAGCCGATGCCTCCCGAGCCGCCGCTGACGAAGCCGGCCGCCGTCGATTTGGCGTAAGTGCTCGGAATGATGCATAATTCCTGCCGCTGTTCGCGGAGCGTCTTCTCCAGCGTCGATATTTTGACTCCCGGCTCGACCCGGACATACCCTTCCCCTATATCCAATATCCGGTTCATCCTGCTCACGTCGACCAGAACGCCGCCCTGCAGCGGTACGATCTGGCCGTAATTGCCGGTGCCCGCTCCTCTGACCGTGACCGGCACTTCATGCTGGACAGCCAGTGACAACACCCGCTTCACTTCCTCCTCGTTCAGAGGATAGACGATGACATCCGCCGTCTTGCCGTCGAGCAATTCCGTTAAAATCGGAGAATACCAATAAAAGTCCTTGGATAATTGTTCCCTGGAGGCCAGCTCCAGCACTACACGGTCGTCACCCAATAACGCGATCAATTCGCCGAACAAACGATTCATTCTGCCTCAGCCCCTTCAGATTGCAGTCTCTCCGGCCAGCGGCCGGAGCTTGTAACGGTTCATTGCTGCTTAAGCTTGCCGATTTCGAAGGAGGTTAGCTCCATCAAAATATCGGCCACCTGCCTGCCCTGCCGATCGTACAGCAGCTTGCCCTTGTCTGCGGATGCGGTTCGCGCATCGCCGAGAATGCCGCTCTCCGATACGTCGTCGATCGTCCATGCGAAGCCGGCGTTTTGAAACCGGAGGTAGCGCGAATGCTCCTCCAGCCGCGGATATTCGGCCCCAAGCCGCTCCTCGCGCACCCATTCGGGGTATGACGCCATAATCAGCGACGTTTCATAATCGCCTCCGTGGATGCCGAGCAGCCGCTCTTTTTCCGTAATCAAGCCCTCCTCAATGGTCAAGCCTCCAACATTCAGGCAAAATACCATCAAGCCTGTCTTAAGCCGCACTTCCCGCGCCATTAGATTGAGCAGCGCGCTGTTCCCTCCGTGCCCATTGAAGAGCAGCAGCCGTCTGAACCCGCTCTCCCGGACGCCTTGGGCAATATCCATTAGCACTCCCTGCAGCGTCGGAATCGACAAGGAAATCGTCCCCGCTCTTCCGCTATGCTCGCTGCTAATGCCGTATGGCATCGGCGCAAGCAGCCAAACGGCGTACCGCTCAGGCACATACTTGCAGGCTTCGTCCAATACGCTCTCGGCCAGCAAAGTGTCGGTATACACCGGCAGGTGGGAACCGTGCTGCTCCACCGCGCCGATCGGCAGCACGACCAGCGCCTCCTCCTTCGGAAGCGCTTGCACTTCCGCCGAAGTTAGTCTCGGTAAAAATCTGTCATGCCATGCGCTCCCGTTATATCTTCTCTCCATCGACGACGTTCTCCTTTTTCGTACGGTTTAGAAGGGTGGTGAAAAAGTCCGCTGCGGTGCCCATTTGATCTTCCGATCACTGTTGAAATCAGATTATTTGGATTTTTTTCCTTTTTCCATGGAGAGAATCCGCTTTCAAAGGCGAACGCTATCGCTTTTCCAGATTCAAACGGCCCCTTCGCTCTTTTTTCACCACGCTTTTAGGAGTCTGTCCGACGAAACAGGAAAAGCATAGTTTCGTCGCGAAACTTAACTGTAATCTGTTTATCTGGTAAAAAAGGGTGTGTGGTTTATGGCAAAATTTAAATCTTACTCCACGGAACAAGGTGAATTGTTTCCGATGTATTTGAGCGATTGGATCCCTGAAGATCATTTAGTGCGGCTTGTTAGCGACATCGTGGATCAGTTAGATCTCACGGTCATGACAAATCGGTATTCCCATCGCGGAGAAGAAGCCTATCACCCCGCCATGCTTTTGAAGTTATGGTTCTATGGCTATGCTACGGGTGTGTTCACCTCCCGGACCCTTCGTCAGGCTATGGATGAAAATATTCCTTTTCGTTGGCTATGTGGCGGCCATCGACCGGATTTCCGTACGCTCAGCGATTTTCGAAAGGATCACCTCGAATCATTACCGGGACTTTTCAAACAAGTGGTACACATCGCCATACAGCTAGGGTACGTGTCCCTCGGTCATGTCAGCATCGATGGTTCGAAGCTGAAAGCCCATGCATCGAAGCATAAGTCGATGTCGCGAGATCGGATGAACCAGGAAATCGAGCGTCTGGAAAAGGAAATCCGCGAAGCTCTCGAGCAAGCCGGCCAGATAGACGACCAAGAGAACGAAGAGCCCCTTTCGCTGTTGCCGGAATCGGTGACCAATCGCCAATCCCGACTTGAAAAAATCAGAGAGGCGCTCAGACAGTTGGAAGCTCGCAAACCGGTAGAGGAATCGAAGACACCGGACAAAGATCAATTTAACTTTACCGATCCAGATTCCCAAATCATGGATACGAAAACCCAAGGCGTCATCCAAGGATATAATCCGCAAATTGCCGTAGATGCGGATCAGGGATTCATCGTCGGACTGCAGATGAACCCTAGCAGCAGCGACCAACACCAATTCCAGCCGGTGCTCGGTTCCATCCGCAACATAACGGGAAAGGTGCCCGAGAAAGTGAGTGCGGACGCAGGGTACTTTAGTGCGGACAACATTCAGGCGGCGACGAAGGCCGAGACCGACGCCTACATCGCGGCAACCCGTGAAAACAAGCAGCACGGGAATCCGTACGATAAAACCAACTTTACGTATATCCCGGAAACGGATACCTATGTGTGCCCAGCGGGACAAACGCTGATCCACAAGTACACATACTATGAAAAGGATCCTCAAAAAGCGACTCAATGGGTGTATATGAGCGATGCCTGCCTGACCTGCCCGTTTCAAAAGGACTGCGTTAAGTCCGGATCCGGTAAACGAAGGGTCAAACGCAATGAAGGCGATCCGATCCGAGAAGCCATGAGAACCAAAGTGCAAAGCGATGCCGGTAAAGACATTTACCGGTTACGTAAAGCCATCGTGGAACCCGCGTGGGGGCAAATGAAAGAATGTCAGGGCTTTCGTCAGTTTCACCTCCGTGGCGAAGATAAGGTTGAGGGTGAGTTCGTCCTTTTGGCTTTAAGCTATAATTTAAGAAAGCTTCATTCTGCCAAATATCCCAAACCATCCACGGTGTATAAACGGGAGAGGTCTGCCCAAAAACGTAAAAAAGCGGCGTAACTCCCACAAAGGCAAAGAAAGACACAGTGATTATACTCAAATCGTGATGAAAAATCATTTGAAAACCGAGTCTTACTCCGAAGGGACCTACAAAAGTAACTCCGTCGGACAGACTCTTAGAAGTGTGGTGATTTCATCGTGTTAACCGGACGTTTAGGGCCGATTAAGGCCGGTTCTTGGGCAGCATGCAGCGGTCCGTCTCCACGATGATGCGTTCCACGTCGACATGCTTGAGCGATTCGTCCACTTGTGAATACGCCCATAAAATAATGAGTTCCTCCGTATCGCTGGCATTGACGAAACGGTGCGGAATGAACGCCGGAATGAACGATGTGTCGTAAGGCTCCAGAGCCGTGCGCACCCCTTCCACATCGCAAAAGGCATTGCCCTTCAAAATCGTCACCGACTCCTCGACATTATGGATATGGCACGGCAAGCTCTTGCCGGGCTCGAAGGTGGCAAGTCCGACGATGATCGTTTTTGGCCCCATCTCTTGTATCATCATATCATGAAACAGCACCCCTTGGTCCATTTCAAAAGGCTTCACATCTTTATATTTGCTGACTACCGGCTGATAAACCGTCTTTTCCATGACACATGCTCCATTCTGTATAGTTATGAAAGGAAAATTGCTCTATTTCTTGTTCAAATCGAACTGCAGATAGACGACGCGGGTTTGCAAAAATTCCTCCAGTCCGTGACGGCCGTCCGCCCCGCCGATGCCCGATTTTCTCCAGCCGTTATGGAAGCCCTGGATCGCCTCGAAATTTTCCCGGTTAATATACGTTTCCCCGAATTTGATCTCCCGGCACGCCCGCATAGCAATGTCCAGATTTTGCGTATAGATCGACGAAGTTAGCCCGAATTCCGAATCGTTCGCCAGCTCGATCGCTTCGTCCAAATCGCGGAACGTCATTACGGGAATGACCGGACCGAAAATTTCCTTCTGCATGATCTCCGAATCCTGCTTCACGTTCACCAGCACGGTCGGCTCGTAATAATAGCCTTCGGCGCGCGACGACCGTTTGCCCCCTGTAACGACCTGCGCTCCTTCCGCAATCGCCCGGTTGACCATCGCTTCCACCGACGCCAGACTTTGCTCGCTGACCAGCGGCCCCATATCGACGTTCTCCGCGATCGGATCGCCGTAGGTAACCTCGCTCATCGCCCGCCCGAGCCGTTCGATGAATTGCTCCGCTATGCGCTCGTGCACATAGACCCGCTCCACGCAGTTGCATACTTGGCCGGTATTGATAATCCGCGAGTTTTTGACGCTTTCGACCGCCAGATCCAAGTCCGCGTCGTCCATCACGATCGCCGGCGCCTTGCCCCCCAGCTCCAGCGACACCTTGATGATATTCTCCGCTGCCGCCGCCATAATCCGCGAGCCGGTCTCCACGCTCCCCGTGAAGCTGACCATCCCGATCTTCGGATTCGAAGACAGCTCCTGGCCGACCGTGCTCCCCCGGCCCGAGACGAGGTTGAACACGCCCTTCGGCAAATCCGTCTGCGCGACCAGCTTCGCGAATTCAAACGCGTTGTTCGGCGTCTCCGCGCTCGGCTTGACGACGATCGTATTGCCTGTGATCAGCGCCGGCGCGAGCTTCCGCGCAATCAGGAAGAACGGGAAGTTCCAGGGCAGGATGCCGCTGACGACGCCGATCGGCGACTTGAACATAAAGATCTGCTCGTTCGGCCGGTCGCTCTGAATAATCTCCCCTTCGTACCGTCTCGCCCATTCGGCCATGTAGTCGATGTAATCCGCCGTAAAATGAACTTCCACCGTCGCGAGGCTAAGAATCTTCCCCTGCTCCCGCGAAATCGTCAGCGCCAGCTCCTCCGCGTTTTCTCGTATTTTCTGCGAGATTTGCCGCAAATATTTGCCCCGCTCGACGGCCGGCAGCTTCTCCCACGACCGCTGCGCCGCCTCGGCCGCCGCTATCGCCTCCCGCGTTTCCTCGATCGTCGCGTTCGGCACCTGCGAGATGATGTTTCCCGTCGCCGGATTTGTAACCGTTAACATTTCCGGGTTTGTCGAAGCTCTGAATTCTCCGTTAATATACAGCTCGTAGGTTTTTGATCCATTGCTGGATACCGCCATGATAAGCCCTCCATTCGGATGTTCATTTGATCTTAACGTCAGACCATCTAACGTTAAGTTGATTATAGCAACGAACCAATGGAACGTCAATCCATAAAAAGAAAAAAAGCCCGGACAGCGGCTCGTCTTCAAAACGGGCTCTGTATCCAGGCTCTTGTCACTCATTCGATGATTCCGCCGACGCATTGGAAATGTTCAGCAGAATTTCGCCGACCGTCTCCAAGTGCTCGCGCATTTTCTCGCCGGCTTCGGCAGGATCTCTCCGCTGAATGGCGCGGGCAATCCGCTCATGCTGAGCGAGGCTGATCTCTCTGGCCGATTCGGACTGCAGCACTCGGTAGATCCACTCTCTCGTAATATCGCGCAATATAGACAGCACTTGAAACATAAACGAATTATGCGCCATCTGAGCGATATGAATATGAAATTCAAGGTCGGCGTTCAGAAACTCCTCGTTATCCTTGGCCTGCTTCATCGTGGCGATGATCGCATCCAGATGCCGCAGCTCTTCGTCGGAAGCCTTCAGCGCCGCCAGCTCCGCCAAATCGACTTCCAGCTTGAGCCTTGCTTCCACCAGTTCGACGATGTTATCAAAGCTAATCTTCGACATAAGCTCGAGGTGCTTGGTAAAAAAATTACCGAACGATTTGGACACAAAGGTTCCTTCGGGAACTTTCACTTCCACCAGCTCCAAAGCCACCAGAGCGCGTATCGATTCGCGCAGGCTGCTGCGTCCGACGCCGAACAGCTCCATCAGCTGCTTCTCCGAAGGCAGCTTCTCGCCCGGCCCGATGGTTCCGTTGACAATCAATTCGATTAATTTCTGTACGATATCTTGAGAAAGAGTCGTTTTCTTAATAGGATTGATCTTATCCTCCAACATTCTCATTCTCACTCCCCTCGATCTTAAAGTAGTCTTAATATCTGACAATCAAATAATACTATGAATATATAAAATTTGCGACGAATTGTAAACTACCCATTTCCCGCACGCGATTTTACGGCTCCTCCCATGTCACCGATTCCGTCACCCGGCACACCCGCCGCCCCCGCTTCCACGTCTCCCGCGCCGCAGGCTGCACGGCCAAAGCGCTGCCGGCATCCTCACAGTCCAGAAGCACGAAGTCCGCCCGGCCGCCGGGGCGCAGCCCGTAATGATCCAGCCGAAGCAGCTCAGCCGGAACCGACGTAATCATCGCGATCAGCTTGTTCATCTCCGCCTCCGTCGTCATATGCGCCCCGTAGCTGGCCAGCAGCGCGCTGTGCAGCAAATCGGCGTTGCCGTACGGATGAAACGGATCTCGCACATTATCCGACCCTATGGCTACGGGAACGCCCATGCCGGCCAGCTGCTTCACTCTCGTCAAGCCCCGGCGGACAAGTCCCTTGTCCTGCCTCCCTTGCAAAAATAAATTGCAAGCCGGCAGCGTAACAATGCCGATCCCCGCTTCCTTGACGGCCGCCATAATCTCTAGCGCCTGGCTCTCTTCCATCGCGGACAAGGAAGTGCAGTGACCGGCAATGACCCGGCCCTCATAATGAACCTCGACCGTTTTGCGGCATAAATACGGCAGATGATTCACCTTCGGGTCGTCCGACTCGTCGATATGCAAGTCCAGATCGACATCCAGCGAAACGGCCATGTCGAACAGCCGATCCAGCTGACGCTCCGGCGCATCGGCCAAATGCGGCGCTCCGCCTATCGCATCTATGCCTCCGTCGGCTACGGCACGCCGGACGGCCGCCTCGGCTTCTTCATCCATTCCGGGAGGACACATCAATACCGCCTGGAGGTCCAGCTCGCGCCGGAACCGTTCCTTGACCGTATGATAAGCCTCCACCGCCTTGGCGCAGTAAGACGGCGAACCGTAATCGAGATGCGTCCGGATCGTTGTCGTCCCGTGGCGCAGAGCCAGGCGAATCGTCCTCGTCATCCGCTCGATCAAATCTTCCGTCTCCATAAGCGGCTGCGCATCGGCAAATCGCCGTATCGCTTCCAGCAGCGTACCCGATGCGTTGGGGAGCTCGGGCCAAGTCATCGCTTTGTCCAAATGCATGTGAATGTCCACCATTCCGGGCAGCAGCAGCCTTCCTCCCATATCCATATAACCGTCTTGATCCGTCTGCGGCCCCGCAGCCGCATCGCTGACTCGGATAATATTCCCGTCATCCACTTCAATCGTTTTGAGATTGCCGCCCCCGGGCAAACGCACATTGGCGAACAGTAAACGCGAATTGTTCATCGATTGCCGCTCCTTCTTTTCCGAGTACATGCTTTTAAAAGTCCGGTGAAAAACTAGCGGAGAGGCCATTTGAATCTGGAAAAGCGTAAGCGTTCGCCTTTGAAAACGGATTCAGCGATTGGAGGATCAAATGGACGCCGCAGCGGACTTTTTCACCACGTTTGTAAAACTAACAAAGCCCTTCACCCGTTCTCCGCGGTATGAAGGGCGCCTTTCGAATTAAGTCAAATGGACGTTGGTCGAGCTGCCGATACCGCCGCTTTCTTGATGGCTTTTCGGTTGATGCTCGATTGCATGAAGCAGCGCAGCGGATTTTTTGCGGATGATGGCGACGCTCAGCCAATACAGAAAGCCGACGATGACCGTCGTGCAGACGATGTTCAACATGCTTTGGGGAATACTTTTGTTAATGAAGTAACCGACCACCATCCAGAAGAACGCTATCCAGTTGAAGCCGTTCCAATACCAATATTGTCCGCTCCGGTCGTATAAAGCGGGAACATTGATTCTCCCCCGCGAGAAGATCAGGTAATGGGCGACGAAGACGGCCCCCATCGGCGCGAATAAGTCGCCGAGCACCGACATATATCCGATGTACCCGTTGACAAGCTGGGGCAGCAGCGATAAGAACACGCCGAACCCGCTGACGATAATTGTACCCCAGAATCGGCCTAAAGAGGTAAAAATATTGCTGATCGCAAGGCCCCCCGTGTACAGATTCTGCACGTTGATGGTCCAGTTATCCATGACGATATAGACGAAGATCAGAATTAGCAGCCAGACGGCGCCGTTGGCCGTTTGAACGATGACATCGAACGCGTTGCTGCTTTTTCCGAGCACTGCCGCCACTGCGTAGCCGCCTACGAAGGAGCAAATAATCTGCCCGATCACCGCCGCCAGAAACGTGCCGATCCACATATCGACGCGGGTTTTGGAATACCGGCAAAAGTCGGCCGCATCCGTAAAGTTGGAAAACCAGGCGGCCGCCATCCCCGTAGACCATAGCGCGATCAGCCCCCACTTCGCCCCTTCTCCGGTCGCGAAGGAGAATACGGCGGAAGGATGGAACGAAGCTTGCGGGTAATTCATCAGCACGACCATCAAAATAATGGAAAATACTATTTTCAGCACGAAAGTGTATCGCGATAAAATTTTTAACGAATTATACCCTACAGTTGCCACCGCTACCTGGAACAAAGCAAACACAACGCTGATGACGGCGAGATTGACCGGCCGATGCATGAGCGCCTCCAGCACGGCCGACAGCCCGATCGACCCGGCGATAGTCTGGAAGGCGAACCAGTAGACGCTGGACACCGCTCTTAAGCCGGAAGCGATCCAGGAACCGCGAATTCCGAACACTCTGCGCAGGCTGACCAATCCGGGGATGCCGTAATCGACCCCGACCGTCGCCGCGACAAGATAGACGGAGAAGCCGATGACAATGCTGAAGAAGCCGGTCAAAATCGCTTCCCAGAACGACATCCCCGCAGCGATCAAAGAGCCGCTGATGACAATGGTCCCCGGATTGACGATAAAATTCAATACGATAAGAAAGGTGTCCCACCAGCGGACCGTCCTCAGCTCATCCGATACGGCTTCAATCCCGAACTGCTCTACCCCTTTGGGCTGTTTATATTTCTTCGCTAAAGATTCTTCCATCTGAGAAGCTTTCATTTTGCCGGCACCTCCACGGTTTTTACAGATCAACATAAAGGGAAACGCTTACAACCAAGAGCGAAATAAAAGCTTATTTCTTGTTCAAATCGTACTGCAGATAGACGACCCGGGTTTGCAAAAACTCTTCCAGTCCGTGCCGGCCGTCCGCTCCGCCGATGCCCGATTTTCTCCAGCCGTTATGAAAGCCCTGGATCGCCTCGAAATTTTCCCGGTTAATATACGTTTCCCCGAATTTGATCTCCCGGCACGCCCTCATCGCAATGTCCAGATTTTGCGTATAGATCGACGAAGTTAGCCCGAATTCCGAATCGTTCGCCAGCTCGATCGCTTCGTCCAAATCGCGGAACGTCATTACGGGAACGACCGGGCCGAAAATTTCCTTCTGCATGATCTCCGAATCCTGCTTCACGTTCACCAGCACGGTCGGCTCGTAATAATAACCTTCGGCGCGCGACGACCGTTTTCCTCCCGTAACGACCTGCGCTCCTTCCGCGATCGCCCGGTTGACCATCGCTTCCACCGACGCCAGGCTTTGCTCGCTAACCAGCGGTCCCATATCGACGTTCTCCGCGATCGGATCGCCGTAGGTGACCTCGCTCATCGCCCGCCCGAGCCGTTCGATGAATTGCTCCGCGATGCGCTCGTGCACATAGACCCGCTCCACGCAGTTGCATACTTGCCCGGTATTGATAATCCGCGAGTTTTTGACGCTTTCGACCGCCAGATCCAAGTCCGCGTCGTCCATCACGATCGCCGGCGCCTTGCCCCCCAGCTCCAGCGACACCTTGATGATATTCTCCGCTGCCGCCGCCATAATCCGCGACCCCGTCTCCACGCTTCCCGTGAAGCTGACCATCCCGATCTTCGGATTCGACGACAGCTCCTGCCCGACCGTGCTTCCTCTGCCCGAGACGAGGTTGAACACGCCCTTCGGCAAATCCGTCTGCGCGACCAGCTTCGCGAATTCGAACGCGTTGTTCGGCGTCTCCGCGCTCGGCTTGACGACGATCGTATTGCCCGTGATCAGCGCCGGCGCGAGCTTGCGCGCGATCAGGAAGAACGGGAAGTTCCAGGGCAGGATGCCGCTGACGACGCCGATCGGCGACTTGAACATAAAGATCTGCTCGTTCGGCCGGTCGCTCTGGATAATTTCCCCTTCGTACCGTCTCGCCCATTCGGCCATGTAGTCGATATAATCCGCCGTAAAATGAACTTCCACCGTCGCCAGGCTAAGAATCTTCCCCTGCTCCCGCGAAATCGTCAGCGCCAGCTCCTCCGCGTTCTCCCGTATTTTCTGCGAGATTTGCCGCAAATACCTGCCCCGCTCGACGGCCGGCAGCTTCTCCCACGACCGCTGCGCCGCCTCGGCCGCCGCTATCGCCTCACGCGTTTCCTCGATCGTCGCGTTCGGCACTTGCGAGATGATGTTTCCCGTCGCCGGATTTGTAACCGTTAACATTTCCGGGTTTGTCGAAGCTCTGAATTCTCCGTTAATATACAGCTCGTAGGTTTTAACATGTTCCGTGAATACCGCCATACTAAAATCCCCTCCACTTTCGGATATTCATTTCATCTTAACGTCAGACCATATAACGTTAAGTTGATTATAGCAATTCTCCCCCCAAATCGTCAATGAGCAAAATTCCTTCATTTACCTTCGAATTTGCGTACATAAGAGAGCCGCCGGACTTAAGCTGCACCCCCATGCTTAGGCTCACCCTAAACATGCAGACGCAGGCTTTAGCCGGCGGCTCTTCTTCGGTGATACAATCATTACTAATAGCGCAGGCATCGACAGCTCGGGGAGGCAGCCGTCAAAGGCGCCGCAGCGCAGTCTCTCACACCAGCTCGCCCCATACGACCGGCAGCTCCGTCTCCCCGCTATTCACATTAACGGAGCGCTCCAAGCGAAGCCGGCCCCCTTCGAACCGGCAGACGACCGTATCGGTGAACGGCGTCTCTACGAAGCACCATGTCATGACAAGCGCAGCATCGTCCCGCCACCCAGCGCTCGCCGCCACCCGCAGCGTATCCGGCTCATACCGGTGATGCAGCTCGCCCCCGGTCATCGTTGTCACTCCGGTGTGCCACTGCCCCAAGCCGCAATCGATCCGGTGCGTTCCCCTGTGATCCGTTAGATGAAACCGGTAGCCGTGCTCCCCGAATTCAAACGTAACGGATTCGATTCGCTGCGGATTGGCGCCGAACGCGTACCGCTTACCCGATATTCGGGCCGCAAGCGGAGAATCCGTCTGCAGCCGAGGCAAGCTCAATGCCAGCCGCTGAAGCTTATCGCGCAATGCCGCCTCGGCCACTCGATCACCGGGAAGGCGCCCCTCTTCCGACATCGCCGGCAGCAGATGCTCCCAGAGCGAATCCATGACTCCCTGCATGTCCGACAGCCCTCCATGGATCGCAATAACGGCGTCCTGCTCCGGCATGACGATACAAAATTGCCCGAACGCCCCATCGGCACGGTACGAATTATGGCGAGAGCGCCAAAACTGGTATCCGTAACCTTGCCTGGAATCGATCCGCTCTCCGGCGCTGTTGGCAATTTGGCAGGACGTCGCTTGTTCGATCCATGCTTCGGGCAGCAGCCGCTTACCGCGCCATACGCCTTTTTGCAAATAGAACTGTCCGAACTTGGCCAAATCCTCCGTGGTCAGGCTCAATCCCCAGCCCCCCGTATTAATGCCGGAGGGACAAGTATCCCAGCCGGATACGCGGATGCCGAGCGGCTGAAACAGCCGGGGCAGCAAATAATCGAGCAGCGTTTGACCTGCAGCCTTCTGAACGATGGCCGACAGCATATACGTCGCTCCGCTGTTGTACATAAACCGGCTGCCCGGCGCGTGGTCCATCGGTCTCGATAGGAAATACCGCGCCCAATCGCCTTCCGTCCGGCGCCATTCTCCGCCCATAATCGGACTTGCATGCCCGGCGCTCATCGTCAGCAAATCTTTGACGCGCATGGCCGCAAGCCGTTCATCCAGAGGCTCCGGCAGTTGCCCGGCAAAAAAGGAGGCAACCTTGTCCTCCACCGTCAGCAGTCCTTCGGCGACGGCGAATCCGACCGCAGTCGAGGTAAAGCTCTTCGATAAGGAGAACAGCATATGAGGCTGCTCCGAGTTGTACGGAGCCCACCAGCCTTCGGCTACGACATGCCCGTGACGAACGATCATCAGACCGTGAAGCTCCAGCCGTTTCGCTTCCACAGCGGACAGAAATCCGGCGATGCCGGAGGCGGCGACCCCTTGCTCCTCCGGCGTGGACCGGGGCAGCTTCTGTTCGGCATTGATCGGCCTTTCATTCCCGGCATCTCTCATTTCAAAGCTCCTTCCGTCAAGCCGCTTATCAGATAGCGCTGCATAAATCCGTACAGCACAATGATCGGCAGCATGGTGATCAGAAATCCGGCAAAAGCGACGTTATAATCGAAGCCGTAATCCGTTTTGAAATTATAAATAAATAACGGCAGCGTCCAGTAGTTGGGACTTCGATTCAGCAAAATGAGCGGCAGCTGGAAATCGTTCCATATCCACAGGCTGTTCAGCGTGACGATCGTCACGATAATCGGCAGCATCAGCGGGTAAATAATGCGGACGAACGTTTGCACGATGCCGCAGCCGTCGATCGTCGAAGCTTCGTCCAGCTCGAGCGGGATATTTTTTAGAAAACCAACGCTTAAGAAAATGCCTTGCGTAAACGAAAGCGCGACGTACATAATGATGAGCCCCATCTGGTTTAACAAATGCATGCTCGACATATGCTTCAGCACCGGCAGCATAATGACCTGAAACGGAACGAAGATGCCGGAGAGAATAAAGTAAAAGACGAACTTGAAATATCCGCGCTTGAAGTTTCGGGAAATGGCGAACGATACCATCGGGACGAGAATCATGATGAACAGCATCGATACCAGCGTGATCATCACGGAATTGCCCATATGAATCCAGAACTTCCCTTTCATCACCGCCGCAAAATTGCCGAGAAACAGGCCGGACGGCGGAGCAAAAAAGCTTTGGGCCGACTCCATCTGCGTCTTGAACGATAGATTGACCGTCAAATACATCGGAATCAGAACGAGAATCGCGCCCAGCGCGAGGACGGTATATTGGATAGCCTGAACGATACGCCCTTCCTTCATTGCTGACCGACCTCCTTTTTCCCCAGCCATTTCATCTGAATGAAGGAGATCAATCCGATCAAGGCAAAAATAAAGATCGATTCCGCCGTAGCGTAGCCGAATTTATTTTCAAGCAGACCGTGCCTGTAGATCAGAAAGCCGATCGATTCGGTCGACGTTCCCGGTCCCCCGTCGGTCATGGCGACAATGGAGTCGAATACGGTGAGCCCGCCTTTAATCAATAGCACCAGATTTACATTCAGCATCGGGATCAAAAAAGGAAACGTAATGGAGAAAAATCGCTGTGTACGCGATGCTCCGTCGATCGTCGCCGCTTCGTGCAAATCCTTCGGCACGCTCGACAGCCCGGCCATGAAAATGACCATAGGAACGGAGACGCCGTGCCACACGTTAGCGATCAAGATGCCGTAAAGCGCCGTGTCCTTATTGCCCAGTATATTCCTCGATAACACTTCGATGCCCAGAGATTCGCCCAGCTTCGGCAGGATCGTAAAGAAAATTTCGTTAAAAATCAAGCCGATCGTAATCAGGCTGAGCACGGCGGGAAAAAAGTAAATCGAGCGGAAAAACCCCCGCATACGGATGCCGCTCGTTAACAGCATGGCCAGGCCCAAAGCGATCGCCGTCTTGACGATAACGACGATCAGCGTGTACTTGAACGTAAATTGCAGCGCATGGAGAAAACGGCTGTCCCGAAATATGGCGGCGTAATTGTCCAGGCCGATGTAACGATACGTTCGCGCCATGCCGTCCCAATTCGTCAGGCTGTAGTTGAACCCCATCAGCGTCGGGTAAAAAAAGAATCCGATGTACAAGAGAAGCGCCGGCAAAGTAAACAACACATAAACCGTCAGCTTCTTCGATCGCAGTCCCGTGCTCTTGGAGCCTGCCGGCCGACTCTGCGCCCTATGGATCGCTTCCATTCTGTCATCCTCCAAACCTATGATGTAAGACGCTCATCAGTTTCCTTTATTGTAGAAAATCTCTTCCAGTCTCTTCATGTAATCGTCAATCGTGCCCCCGCCGATCAGCTCCTGCGTCGCCTTGCCGAAATCGTCCTGCATCGCCGGCGTCCAGGCGGAATCCGCAGCCCGGTACAGCTTGCCGGATAAAGCGTACTCGGCCAGCGTTTTATTCTCCTTGTAATTCGGCTTGACGTCTTTAATAACCGAAATATTGCCCGTTTCATCCGCGTACATCTGCGCCATCTCCGTCGTCGCAAAAAATTCCATAAATTTCTTGGCCTCGTTATTGTATTTGCCGTCTTTCGGGATGGAGAGCGCCGTGCCCACCTGCATCGCAACCTTCGTATCCTCCGCTTTTTCCGCAGGGAACGGGAAAATATCGACGTTCATATTCGGATTGGCTTTCTTAATCGCGACAGCCTGCCACATGCCGTGGAAGAACATCGCGCCTTTGCCTGCGGCCATATCCCTGACGACGTTATCGCTGGAGGTGCCGAGCAAATCCTTTTGCCCGTATTTGCGGAGATCGACTATTTTTTGAGCGACCTTGCGAACCTCCTGATTGTCTGCGATATGCTTCTTGCCGTTGATCACATCGTCGAAATATTGGCTGGCGTCGGGAATGTCCAGGCCGAGGAAAGCCGCCGAGGTTTGGCGTATGATCGCGTAATCTTTATCCGGAAACAGGAACGGCGTCTTGCCGGCCGCTTTGATTTTTTCCGCGACCTGAATCAATTCCGCATACGTCTTGGGAATGCTCAGTCCAAGCTCCTTGAACATATCGACGTTATACGTTACGCCGTATCCTTCCAACGCGTAAGGCACCGTGTAGTTTTTCCCGAGCGTCTTGCTGAAATCGACGAAGCTCGGCACGACGTTTTTGAACAATTCGGCATCGCCCGTCAGATCGGCGTAGTAGCCGTCCTTCACCGGCTGGCGCATGCTCGGAGCCGACGGATAGACCGTGAACAACGGCGGAGCATCGTTATTGGCGATCCGCATCGCCAGCACCTTCAGCATATTCGGCGGCGCGTTGACCTCGATTTCAATGCCGGGATTTTGCTCGTGAAACTTGGCGATAATTTTGTTCAGCGTATCCGTTACGTCCGATTTGTTGGATAACAGCTCCAGCTTGACCTTTTGTCCGCCGCCGTCCGCCGCCCCTTTGGCCGGCTCTCCTCCGTTCGAGCAGGCTGCGGTCGTCGATAAGGCTACGACGGTTCCCAGAGCTGCGATTTGCTGCCATGCGCGTCTTTGTTTCATCTGCGTTACCCCCATGGTTATATTGTTTTGGTTACGCTTACAATCCTAACAATTTGCGTTTTCCATGGATATGAATAAACTGACTTCGCGCATATGAGAAATATGTGGATAGACAAATTAGCCTTGAAATCGCTAAGCTCTGTCATCTCAGCAAAAAAAAGGATAACGGCTCGTCCGCTACCCTTTCCTTCACTTATCGGCGTTATAGAAAATATCTTCCGACTTCTGCATCAGCGTCTTCGTATCGTTTCCGGCTATAAGCCCCTGCACCGCTTTGCCGAAATCGTCCTGCATGGACGGCGTCCACGGCGAATCGGCCGCACGGAACAATTTGCCCGCCAACGCGTAATCGGCGATGCCCTTGTTCTCCTTCACGCGGTGCTCGACTCCTTGTATGATCGAGATATTCCCGGTTTCGTCGGCGAACAGCTGCGCCATTTCCCGGGTGGTCATAAACTCCAGAAACTGCTTGGCCTGCACCGCCGTTCTCGAATTCCGAGGAATGCCGAAGGCCGTTCCCACCTGCATCGCGACCCGCGTATCGTCCGGGTTGTCGGCGGGAAACGGGAACATGGCGACATCGATGCCGGGATTCAGCCGTTTGATCGTGCTCACTTCCCACATCCCGGTGAAGAACATCGCCGCCTTGCCGTCCGCAAAATCGTGAACGGCGGTTTCGTTGGAGGTGCCCAGCGAATCTCGCTGTCCATACTGTCGCAGCTGCAGCGTTTTTTGGGCCAGCCGCAGCAGCTGCGGGCTGTCCGTTATATGCCGCTTGCCGGCAATAACGTCTTCGAAATAAGGAATGATGTCCGGATCGTCCAAGCCCAGCAATACGGCCGATACTTTTCGCAAGTAAGCGTAGTCCTGATCCGGGAACAGAAACGGCGTAATGCCGGCCGATTTCAGCGTCTCGGCGGTTTGAATCAGCTGCGCGTACGTTTGCGGCACGCTTAAGTTCAAATCGCGGAATATCGCCGTGTTGTAAATAATTCCGTAGCCCTCCAGCGCATAAGGAATCGCGTAATTTCGTCCCTGCGTCTGGCTGAACTCGATAAATTCCGGCTTCACGCGCTGCAATAACGGATCTCCCGTCAAATCCTCCAAATACCCCTCCTTGATGGGCTGGCGTATGCTCGGAGCCGACGGATACACGGTAAACAGGTCCGGAGCCGTATCGGTAGAAAAGCGCATGGATAACACTTTCAGCATATTCGGAGGCGCATCCTGCTCGATCTTGACAAGAGGATGCCGCTCTTCGAAGGCGGCGATGATCTGATCTACCGCCTCCGCCGTATCGCCTTTATTGGACAGCAGCTCCAGCGTTACGCGCGGAGCGGCCGGCTGCTGCGGCTCGGGAGACGGCGAGCAGCCGGCCGTCATCATAACGAAAATAAGTGCAATTATACAACGTATCGTTGGCGTCATGTTCCTTCCCCTTGTCAGCTTTGCTCTCGTTTCTTGCTTTGCCCGGGCGTCTCCCCGTAAAACTTTTTATACATTTGAATAAAATACGAATAATCGTTGAAGCCGACGGCGTTGGCGACCTCCGCAACCGTGAGCGCGGTGCTTGTTTCCAGCAGCTTTTTGGCGTTTCTCATTCTGACCGACAGAAGGAACTGGGAGAAGCTCGTCCCGTTTTTTTTCTTAAACAGCCGACTGAGATAGGAAGCGTCGGTATAAAACATGTTTTTGGCCATATCGTCCAGCATAATGTTATACCGGTAATTTCGTTCCACATAGTCTTTGATCAGCTCGACCACGTCTTCTTTTTTCCGCAACGAGGCGATCCGCTCCCCGAGCAGAACCAGCTTCCGGTCAAAATAGGTCCGCAGCTCCCGTGCATCGCGGAATTGATGCAAATCGGCCGGTTCGAGATAAGGGACAGACTCGGAATGATTCTCGTTGATATGCTCAATGACCGAATTGAACGCCGCGATGATTTTGGAGCAAGTGCTTGCCAGCGCATGAACCGACATCCCGGACTCGATGGCCGCCGATAACAGCCGGTCCACAATCGCCGCAGCTTCGTCCTGTTGGCCCCGTATTAACTTGTTGTACAGCGGCGGCAGCAGCTCGTCCAGCAGCTCGTAATTGTACCGCTTGTTCCGGGACACCTCCTCGAAGATGAATATCCCGCGGCCGTCCTCGCCAAAAAACTTGTACAAAACCGCAGACTTGGCCTCCCGGTACGAGGCGCACAGCTCTTCCGGGGCGCTGTGCGCGGCGCTGATGCCGATGAATACGGGGCCGCCGATTTCCCCCGCAAGCTTCCTGAACGCCGCTTGGCATTTAGCCGGCCAGCCCGGGCTCGCATCGGCGGACGGCGTCTCGCCCGCCCACACCGCAACGATCCGGTCCGGGTATCGCCGGTCGCGGAATGCATAGACGGGCGCCGCCTTCGCACCGAAGATTTCCTGCAGAAAGCGGACCAATCTCGCTTCTTGCAGATCGTCCGCTTGAGCGATAACCGTCCGGTAGCAGGCAAGCGGCGGTAAATCAGCGGCATGAATCCCGTCCGCATTTTCGGTATACAGCAGGTCGCCCAAGCGCTGCCTGATCGCTTCCTGCTCAGCCTGCTCCGTGCAGGCCCGCGTTTTCTCCAGTATGGACCATATCGCCGTCTTGTCCGCCGGCTTAAGCAGATAATCCTTCACTTGGTATACGATCGCTTTTTGTGCGTATTGAAAATCGTCGTAGCCGCTAATAATCACATTGAATACGGACGGGAATTCGCTGTGAACGGCGGCAGCGAGCTGCAGCCCGTCCAGCTTCGGCATGCGAATATCCGAGAAGAGCAGCTCGTACGGCTGCGCGCGCAATTTCCCCAGCGCCTCTTCCCCGTCCTCGGCTTCGTCCAAGGCCGCTTCGGGGTCCCAATCCCGGATCGTCTGCAGCAGCGCCTTGCGCGCGTAATATTCGTCGTCAACGACTAGGATTCTCATTCGTATCCTCCTCCTTATCCGCCGGAATCAGCATTTCCACACAGGTCCCTTCATGCAGCCGGGAAGTAATCCGCAGCCAGTAATCTTCTCCGTAAAAATTCTTGATCCTCGCGCTCACATTGCTCAGTCCGATATGGCGGTTCCCCTGAGAAGGCTCCGCTCCATCGGCTTGCCGCAACGAACGGTTCAGCTCCTCCAGCCGCCGCTCGCTCATCCCTACGCCGTCGTCTTGAATCTTGATATGCAGCGTATGGCCCTGCTTGCGGACGGACAAGACCAGCGTCCCTTTCCCCCCTTTGGGCTCAAGACCGTGATGAAACGAATTTTCAACGATCGGCTGCAGCAAAAATTTCAGCATGCGATAGTCGGCTATCGCTTCATCGATCTCGTATTTCACGTCGAATTTATCGACGAACCGGATTTGCTGGATGCGTATATAGTTGTTAATTTGCTCAAGCTCCATGCGCACCGTCACTCTGTCCTTGGACTTCAGATTGTAACGGTACATGCCGGATAACGAGCGGGCCATAACCGAAATCGGCTCGAAGCGGTGCAGCTCCGCAATGGAATGCATCGTGTTCAGCGTATTGTACAGAAAATGCGGGTTAATTTGCGCCTGCAGCATCCCCATTTCCGCTTGTTTTTGCAGCTCTCCGGCTCTGCGCTCCTTCTCCCGGCTCTCCTTCAATCTCGCGATCATCACGTTATAGCTCTGAATCAGCTTGCCGATCTCATCCTTGCGCTGCTCGTCGGCAAGCATTTGATCCAGCGACCCGGAATCGACGATCTTCATCGCTTTGATCAAATTGTGAATCGGCTGCAGCAGACGCCGGGAGAATAACACTGCCAGAGCGACGGCAGCGGCCACGCAGAGCACGCTGATCGATACGTACCTTCCTACGTTTTTGCTGAATGCGTTGTCAATGACTCGCGACGGGATAAACTGGATGATCGACCAGCCGGTAATGTCGTTCCAGGTCGCCGTAAACATATACTTCTCGCCGCCCAACGTCAATTGCACCAGCCGGTTCTCATGCTCCCCGCCTTTTGTAAACTGCGCCATAATCTTGCTGACCGCCTCGCCGTCGAACGAATATTCCGCCGTGTTGTAAATCAGTTTATCGCCTGCAAACACAATCGTCCCCACCTCGCTGTTGGACCCCGAAATCCCCCCGAACAGATTCTCGATGACCTTAAACTTGATGTCCAGCTTCGCGTAGACGTCCTGCCCCTTCACATGATCCAAATCCGATAAGTAACGCAGCACGGAAACGACCTTCCCTTGATTGCTGACAATATTGCTTTCATAAGCGTTGGTGACAATAATTTTGCCCTTCCGCAGTTTATCCGCAGGCAGTTCGCCGAGCAGCTTGTCAAGGTATCCGGTATTGGCGCCGGTGCTGCTGTAAACCCTTCCATTAACGCCCGTGACCGAAATGCCGACGAGCTGCCCGTTCATCAGCAGGTTCTGATCCATCGCTTGCTGCATATAGTTGGCGTCGTCGATAAATTCCAGATTGCTCTGCACGTTCTTCTTCTCCAAAATCCGCTTCAAGCGGTTATCCGTCAAATAAAAATAAGAATAACGCGATATGTTGGAAAAAAAATCGGATACGATCAGGTTGGTCCGCTTGTTCAATTGATTCATAATATCTTCGTAGCTGCGCTTCGTTTGGTTGTAAAAATCGAGCCCCAATATAAACAGCGCGGACAAAACGGGAATTAAAATAATGACGAGATACGATAGCATAAGCTTGTTCTGAAACGAGCTGGCCGGAAGCTTCATCTTCACCCTGCTTCTTCCCTTCTACGATATAGAGACCAGGCGGCGTTATGCTGTTATGCGCGGTCATAGTAAACTTATTATATACTACGGACCTAGCCGCTCGCGCAAATGTAAAATAATCCCACGCCTTCTTATTCCCAGCCGTACTCGTAAAAAGCCGTCGGGTATTTGCCCAATACTAGCGTCTCGCCAGCCTTGCGAAATCCCAAGCTTTCGTAGAACGCGCAAAGCTTGGGCCTGTCTGCGGCACAGTCCAGCCGTACCCGCCGCAAGCCCTTCTCACGGGCATAGGCGATAGTCCAACCGACGATTCTTCTGGACAAGCCCGTTCCCGCATAGGCCCGGCGCACGCACAGCTTGTGCAGCCGGAGCGCGTCTGCCTGCGGACCGTCTGGCTGGCCCCCGTCTAGGCCGGCTTGCACAATCACGGCACCCGCCGCCTGTCCATTCACATAGGCGACGTACAGCCCTTCCCGGCCGTAGGCTGCAGCGATGGACTCCGCCGTCACCTGCCGCTTCGTGCACATTGCCGCTCCCCGATCGGCGAGCCAGAACGCCCCTTCCTCCAGGATCGAAGCGAATGTCTCCCGCTCCTCTTCGCTCACCGCGGGCCGGATCGTCAGAGCCGATTCCGCCGTCTCATCGCGGGCAAGCCGTCTGACGAACGTAACCCGGTGGTAACCGGACCTGAAGAAATCGATTTCATGGCTTGTTTGAAAATAACCGATACTGCGATAAAAACAAAGCGTCCCTTCATTGCCGGGATGCCCCAGCGTATGCAGAAACACCTGCTCCGCTCCCTCGCTGCGAAGCCGCTCTTCGACGAATCGCAGCAGCGCTCTTCCCGTCCCTTGACGTCCATACCGAGATGAAACGACCACTCCGACGATCTCGTACATCCCGGCTTCCTGATTGAACACATAGCCCGCATGGCCGACAATCAGCCGCTCCCCCTCCGACACGGCGACGGCATAGCCGCATGCGTTTCGGTTTTTCGTACGCAAATGGTCCGCCCAGCGGGACGGATAGCGCTCCCTCACAAACTTCGGATATTGCAGCGGATAGTCCGCCATCATCGCCTCTACCTCACGGATGTCTTCTGCTTGCAGCCAGCGAATGTTCATTCGAATTTCCTCCTTCTCCTATTCATTCACAGTAAAAGTTAAATAACGGCAAATTCCCGTTGCTCCCGGCAACGTCGACCTGTTCCCCGCCGTTCTCGGGAACCGTTGCTCCTGCGTGCCCGGGAAAACGAAAAAAAGTATCCGGTCCATAATAGACCGAATACTTCGCCCAGGCGTACGGCTCATCCGCTGCGCGCTCCCTCATGGTTCCCCATGCTCCGCCAGTCGCGCGCAGTCCGTTTTTCATTAATCTTTTTATATCAGAAAATTCAGATAATAGCAATCCTTATTTTACAGCTCGGCCCGGTAAATGCAAGGCATCCCTTCCCGGTCGGACGTAAAAATAACGAAGGAGCTGTCGGGAGCAAACGACGGGTGAGGATGGGCGTCCTGCGTGTTGCCGTAGCCTTTCCAGCTGGTGCCGTGAGAGCACAGCTTCTCCTCGGTCCGCTTCTGTACATCGACGAGATAAATGAAATGCTCCTCCGGCAGCTGGCCGTCGCCGACGATGAACGTATGATCCCGGTTGGAAATAAAATGGCAGTACTTGGAGCATTCCATCCAAATCTCTTCCTTCAGCGTCGCGGGATCGATAAACCGGATGCTCTCCTTCAGTCCCTGCTCGTGATGGCGGTAAACAAACGCAAACCTGGAGCCGTCGGCGAGCCAATATTCATGCGTGATCAGCTCTTCATGCGTTTGCGGCTTCGCGCAGCGCATATTCGAGCCGTCGGCTTGAATCAGCCACAGCCTCGCGTCGATCCGGTTCCACGGCCCTTCGTGGCAGAACAGGATCGTCGACGGATCGCCCGGCCGAATCTGCGGATGACCGAGCCAGCAATGCGGCTCTTCATGAACGACATGGGAAGTGCGGCGCTCGATGTCCACATAGACGATCCGGCAGTGCGGCCTCGCCGCCCACTGCGGTTCGAAGGTCGACCAATCGCCCCGTTCGGGCACGACATCCCGCTCGTTCATCTCGGTCAGCACCAGGTAACGGTCGTCCGGGCTCAATCCCGGATTGGCGTTCGCCTGCCAGCCGGCCGGCGTCTCATAGATCGTCTCCTCGCTCAAGGAAGCCAAATCCATCCGGATTACGCGCTGATCCCGGCAAAAGATCAAATGCTTGTCGTCGCTCGTAAGCGAGCAGCTGAAATCATGGACGCCGCCGCCTTCGGTCAGCTGCACCGCCGTGCCGTCGTGCAAATCCATCTTGTACAGCTGGCGCGCTCCATCGCCTTCTCTGTCGCTGGCGTAAATAAGATAACGGCTATCGTCCGTCACCATTTTATAATAAAAATAAGGGTGGTGGCTCATATACTCCGGCGACGTGAGCCTGGTTACCTTGCGGCCGGTGTATGCGTCCGTATATTCGGCAAACTCATTGGTTACCACAGTTCCTTTGGACATATGAAGCTCCCCTTTCTTCGCGTTTGCTATGGCTGAAGCATCTCCTGCTTCGGCGCGGGTTTAAGCGGCAGGCTCAGCCGCAGCGTCCCGCCGCCGTCCGTATGCCATTCGGCATGCACGCGCGGACGGCGCTCAGCCGCTTCGGCGGCCTCCGGAGCCGCAGCGCCGGGGCCCTCCGGCTTCCTCTCGGCCGAAGCCGAAACAGCGGCGGCGGCGCGCTCCGGCACGGCGGACGCGTTCAGCCCCGCCGGCTCCGCTGCGCTGCCCAGACGCAGGGCGAACACGAGCAGCGCCTGCTCCATGCCGCGAAAATCGAAGCGCTTCCTGGCTCCGGCGTAGATCACATAGTCTACGCATAATTTGCCTTCGTCCGCGCTTATCTTCCATTCGGGGCGTTCGCCGTCGAAGGCAGCGAACAAAACCTGCGCCTGCACGGCAAGCCCGCGATCCAGCCGCACGTTCGCCGTCCGCAGATCCGCCCCTCCGCGCGTTGCGGCGGCGCTGCCGCTAGCGGCTTCAAGCGCGGTGCCCGCTTCAGCGGCGGCTTCGCTCCAAGCGTCGGTCAAATCCGCCGCAACGCCTTCCTGACTGCCGCCGAATTCCAACCGCAGCCGCAGGTCGGACGCCTCGATCGTCCCGTCGATCGGATCGAGCCCGATATGGGTGTCCCCGCCGTCCGTGCAGAAGCCGATGCCGAACAGAACGTCGTTTTGCAGCTGCTCGCCGTAGAAGACGGCCGACGAATAATCGTATCCGTCGTGCAAAAAACGCAGATGCATATAGGTAAAGCCTTCCCCGTTCGGCACATAGGCGAGCAGATTGCGCCGCTGATTCCACATGACGTCCCTGCTGAACGTGCCGAGGCTGATCCGCTCGTCCTTGTAGGTCGTCGCCGTATTCACCGGCTCACCGGCGGCGCTTCTCTGCACGACCTGCCTGAATTCCCCGGTTTGCGCCTGGCGGAAAGCGGATATGTACGCTTCGGGGCAGCGAATCCCGCTGCCGTACCAATCGAGATTGTAGGCGAACCGTTCTTCGGGAAGCAGCGACAGCGAGCCCGGACACGCCAGCTCGAGGAAGGAGCGGACCGCATCCGTCATCGCCGTGCTGTAGCTGCGGCTGTGCGGGCCGGACCATTCGCCCGTCGGCACGTGATAATGCTCGGCGACCATTCTCCAGGCGACATCGAGCATATCGGCGCTCAGCTGCTTCGCTTCCTCCAGACCGGTCGACGTATGGATGCTCGACAACTCCTGAATCGCGACGACCGTATAGGTCGGGCTGTTGAATTCCTGGAATGTTCCAAGCTCCTTCGTATAGTCGCTGAACTTGCGCAGACGCTCCAAGCCGTAGTCCCGGTAACGCTCTTCCCCGTACACTTCGCCGGCAATCAGCGTCACGAACGCTCCCATAATGGCTATATTCGTATAGCCGGGGCCGACGTTGCGCTTCATGATCGCATCGCATGCGCAGTATACGGCGTGGCGCAGCCGCTCTCTCAGCTCCGCGCTAAAGCGCTGTCCGTGGCGCTGCTCCGCCAGCACAAGCCGCTTGCCGCAGAAGTCGGCCCAGTTCCAGTCGGGCGGCGCCATCATGGACAGCGGCTCCTCCAGAAACCACGACCAAATGCCGAAGGTCGCGTTCTCGCGGTTTTGATCCTGGAGGCCGATGACCTTGCCGATAATATCCGACGCCCGGGCGGCCAGCGCTTCGTCCTCCGAGTCGAGCAGCCCCAGCGCGTAGACAAGCGCCGCCAAGGTCGGATGCGTATGCGTCACCTGCTCCCGCTTCAGCGTCGTATGGTAGCCGGGAGAACTGAACGGCCTGCGAACCATCTTCAGCTCCGGATTGTAGTCGGGATGCCAGCGCTCCAGCTCCTTAAACAGCATGCGATGATGGTCGATCGTCATAGGTTTCCACTCCTTATTTATATCATTAATATTTAATGACATTAATTTGTTAGAGAGAGACGTCCGTTATCCTGTCCGCAGCGGAACTGCCGCCGTGACGGAACGCCTCATGATCGCTACTGCGGCGGCGCCTCGGCTTTAACCGGCCGTCGTGCGCCACAGGTTGCCGCATCACTGCCCCTTCAAATTTTTCTGATACCATTCTTGCGCCAGCTTGTCGACATTATCCCCGCCAAGACGCTTCCATTCCTTGCGCAGCTGCTCCATCCCCCACTGCGGCGTGTACTGCGTTCCTCCGGTAATGACCTTCGTCTCAATTTCTTCCGACAGCGGAGCGAACGACGTTTGAATTTCGCTCAACTCAGGGAACGTAGGGTTGAACGGAATGTCCCGACGGAATTTATTTTTCATCGCTACCGTCAGCGATTCGCCCTGCAACTTGGCGTACTCTTGCGAGATGGTATCCTGGGCCGCCATAATCGCGAAATCTTCCGGCTTCGGACTGTATTGATCGAGCACGGCGTACTCAGGAGCATAGATGATCTCCTTTTTGTTCTTCTCGGCGTCGATCGCTTGCGGAACCCCGTTCACCAGCTTGTAGTGCACGCCTTCTTGACCGAAGCGGACGTCGAACCAGTTTTTGTCGATCATCCAGTCGAGCAGCTTGATGGCGGCTTGCGGGTCCTTCATATTTTTGTTGAAAACGATCAGCTTGTTGGCAGGCGGCTCTTGGTACAGACCGAACTTGCCGTATTTCGTGGAGACGGGCTCGAAGGGAACGAGCTTCGCATCCGGCACGTTTTGCTTCAGCTCGCGGTACTCCGATGGAATATTCCAGCTTGCAAAATAAACGCCCGCCTTGCCCGTAACAAACAGCTGCCGTTCCTTTTGATAGTTTTTATCGGTAATATATTCCTTATCGACCAGCCCTTCGTCAAACATCGCTTTCAGCGTGGCCAGAACATCGGCGTATCTGTCCGTAAAGTTGCCTTTGACAATTTTGTCGCCTTCCAGATACCACAGCCCTCCGTGGGCCGCATACAAGGCCTGAATAATCCCGGTATAGTTAAAATTGAAGGCGGCGCCGAGCGTATCGTTTTTCCCGTTGCCGTCAGGGTCCTTATCTTTGAAGGCGCGCAGCACCGTCATCAGTTCATCCATCGTCGTCGGCATCTTCAAGCCGAGCTTGTCGAGCCAATCCTGCCGAATCCACATCGCATGGTTCGCTATCGCATCGATTCCGCGCGCGCTGGTGGCGATATACGTCTTGCCGTCGAACATCGTATACGGCTTCAACTCCGGATGCGCTTGCAAATACGCCTTGTACGAAGTGCTGTATTTCTCAATATACTCGTCGATCGGCTGAATCGCGCCTTGATCCTTGAGCGTCGACATATAATCGCGCCCGTATTCCCACATCAAGTCCGGCGCTTCCCCCGCCGCAATAAGCGTATTCAGCTTCTGCGTCGACTGTGTGCGCAAAATCGGCACCCATTTAACGTTAAGTCCCGATTTCTCGTTAATATACTTCGTTACGCGATTGCTTTCGTAGGTGCCTTCGTCGCTGGCGATTTGCCCGCGATCGAGGATCGAGATGCTGACCTCGGGCTTTTTCGAGCCGTCGTCCTTTTTTCCGTCGCCGCTCTGTCCTTCCTCGCTCCCCGAGGAGCAGGCTGCAACCATCGTCGTAAGCAGAGTCGTGCCCAGCAAAACGGCCATACGTTTACGTTGGATCATCGATAACTTCGCCTCCTGTTTATATAACCTGCAATCGCTTTATCCTTTCAACGAACCGATTAAGACGCCCTTGACAAAATATTTTTGCAGGAACGGATAGACGCATAAGATCGGCGTCACCGAAATCATGATGGCCGCCGCCCGGATGCCTTCCGGCGAAACCAGCGTCTGCATGACCGCGCCCTCGCCTCCGTTCGTCGCGCCGGCATTGAGCAAGCTCTGGCTCGTCGTATCGATCATCTGCAGCAGCTTGACCATCAGCGACTGCTTGCCGGAGCTCGTAATGTACATCAGCACGTTCATGTACGAATTCCACCAGCCCACCGCATAGAACAGTGTCAGCGCAGCGATAATCGGCAGCGACAGCGGAAGAATAATGCGCCATATAATGACCAGATCGTTGGCGCCGTCGATCGACGCCGATTCCTCCAGCTCCGCCGGCAAATTCTCGAAAAACGTCTTCATCACGAAAAAGTTGTACGTGCTGAGCAGTCCCGGCAGCCATAGCGCCCAATAGGTGTTCATAATCCCCAGCGTTTTAATCAGGATATAATTCGGAATTAACCCGCCGCCGAACAGCATCGTGAAGGTGATGATCATCAGGAACGCGCTGCGTCCCTTGAGCCGCTTACGGCTGAGCGGATAGGCCGCTATGATCGTCATCGCGATATTGAGCGCCGTTCCGACGACCGTAATGACGACGGTGTTTTTCATCGCGACCAGCAGCTGGCCGTCCTGAATCAGATTGCTGAACGATGCGAAGGTAACATCCTTCGGCCACAAGAACACTTCTCCGGAGCTGATCGCTCTGGAACCGCTTAAGGAAGTAGCCAGCACGTTGACGAAAGGAAACAAAGTCATGACGGCCAAAGACGCAAGGATGACATACAGTAAACTATAAAGCAATCGAGAAGCTGGTGATGAGTGACCGGACATTCGTTTCCCTCCTTACCATAGCCCGTTTTCCCCCATGGCCTTAATCAGTTTGTTCACGCCGACGACCAGAATGAGCCCGATGACCGATTGAAACAACCCGAGCGCCGTCGTGTAGCTGTACTGCGCCCCTTCCAGTCCGACATGGTATACATAGGTGCTGATAACGTTCGAAACTTCGTATACCGCTTTATTTTGCAAAATAAAGACTTGCTCGAAGCCGACGTCCATCATCTGCCCGACCCGGAGAATGAGCAGTATCGCAATCGTGCTGCGGATGCCGGGAATCGTTACATGCCAAATGCGGCGAAGCTTGCTCGCTCCGTCGATCTTGGCCGCTTCGTACAGCTGCGGGTCGATGCCCGCCATAGCCGCCAAATACAGAATCGTCCCCCAGCCCGCGCTCTGCCATATGCCCGACACAATAAACATGATCGGCCACCAGAAGTTGCTCGCCATGAAGTAGACCGGCTCCAGCCCAAGCAGCTTCAGCACGGTATTGACGATGCCCGTGGACGGCGACAGCAGCGCGATGACGATACCGCCCAGAACGACCCAGGAAATAAAATGCGGAATATAGAGCAGATTTTGTATCATTCGTTTGTACCACTCGACCCGCACCTCGTTGAGCAAAATCGCCAGCAAGATCGGGACGGGAAAAGCGAAGACGATGCTGTATACATTCAGCAGCAGCGTATTTTTCAGTACATTGAAAAAATCCGGACTGGTAAACAGCCGCTGGAAATGCTTGAGCCCGGCCCACTGGCTCCCCCAAATCCCGTCCGCGAACCGGTAGTTTTTGAATGCGATAATTTCGCCGAACATCGGCGCGTACTTAAAGATCAAATAATACGCCAGCACCGGAACGAGCAGCAGGTATAAATATTTGTCGCGTTTGATATATTTCCATGCCGCCTTCCATCTTCCGGCCTGCGCGGACGATACGGTCCGGCTTTGCTCTGCGATATCGCCGATTGGTGAACTCATGCGTTCCACCTCCTCTCTCTGCGCTCTCGGATTACATTGTCATCGTATACGCTGAGGGCGCAACTTGGAAATATTCACTTTTTAATCCTTTGCACCGTTTTTAAGCCTTGGCTATAGAAATGAGGCGAAAAAGCCCGCTGCGGCGTCCATCGTTCTTCCCGGCGCAGCTGTCCCCGGTCGTTGCTTTGCCCTTGAACGGGCCGAACACCGCGGACCGGGGCGAACGCTCTTGCCCGGATTTTGGGATTATTTTTTTTCTATGACTTTAAGTTGCTGTCCTTCAGCCGCCGTTCTCATTTTTTAATCCGCTCACCTTTTTTAACCTAATCTTGATTTTCACCGCTATGGAGCGTCGTTTCCCGGTATTCTCCGGGTGTTAGGCCGGTATACTTTTTGAAAATGCGGATAAAGCTTTGCGGATTGTTGTAGCCTACGCTCTCTGCGATCGCTCCGATTTTCAGCTTCGGATCGGCGAGCAGCTCCTTCGACTTTTCCATCCGGATGCGGATCAGGTGATCCATGAAGTTCGTCTCGGTCGTCTCTTTGAACAGCTTGCTCAAATAAGGCACGCTCAGGCCGAACTGCGAAGCCATCAGATTAAGCGACAAATCGCTGTCCATATAATGCTGCTCCAAATAACGGATCACCTGTCCGATCGTATCGCCGCTGCCTTTTCCTTCCCGCTTCTCGCCGGCCAGAACGATAAGCTGCTTCAGGAACGAGGCGATATATCGTTTGATTTCGTCCACGCTGCCGCAGGAATCGATCCGGTAATAAATATTTTCGTTCGGATCGAGAAATCGCTTAATATCGAGCCCTTTCTCCGAAACCGCCTTGATCGACTTCATGATCAGCTGAATGCACATTTGCTTGATCATTTCCGGAGGCACGCTGCTTGCGATAATCTGCCCGAACAGCACATCCAGCTGCTCCTCCAGCTTCGTTTCGTCCGGGTTGCGAATATGTCCGACGACCGAATCGCCGAGCGCCCATATCCGGTAAAATTGATCGTTGTGATTGCCGGTAATATCGTCGACGGAAATGACCGTATTCTCTCCCATGATCAGTTTATACTTCAGCGCGTTGAGGGCTTCCTGATATGACCGGTGAATCCCTTTCAGATGAAGATGAGGGCTCCCGACGCCGATCGTCACCGTCTGCTTGAAATGAGTCTCCACGTAATCCTTGACCAGATCGGCCGCCTGCAGCGCCTGAATCTGGTTGGCCTTGGGATCGTCCTCCTCGAAGCTCATAATGGCGGCTGCGCTGCCGTCGCTGATCTCGACCGCCACTCCGCTGCATACGCCCGATACCAGCTCCTGGGCGACATTGCTGATCGCATAGGTGAACAGATAAACATCGCGCGGGGAGGCGATCTCCTGAATCCGGTCCAGCTCGATGACCATAACGACAAAGCGGGAGTCGTAGAAGCGGATGCCCAGCACGTCGAAATATTGAACCATGCGGTTATAGCTTGTCGTATCGGCCATCAGAAGACTCATGATGAGCCTCCACTTGAGCGCGGGCAGGCTCTCGTGCATCTGCTTTTGCAGCGATTCGTTATCCGACATCATCTGCTTGAAAAATTTCTCCATATACGTCAAATCGCCGGGACGCTCCATTTTCTTACCCGCAAACGAACGAAAGAAGCGGTCCAGCGGACGGAACGTGTAGCTGCTTACCGCATAGACAAGCGCAATCGCCACGAGGCACATCCCCGCTGCGATCGCCAGCAGCAGGTTGCGGGTAATTTCCAGCGGCCGATTCATGACCGGGTTCGGCACGATGCTGATATACTTCCAGCCGTTATAGGCGCTGGATACGTAGAAGGTCGTAAAGCTGCCTTCCGGGGTGTCTTCAATCGCATAGCCGGTGCCCTGCATTTGCTCCAGAGCGGGCGCCGCCGGCAAACTGTCGAGCGGTGCGTACAGCTGCTGTTTATTTTGCGAGGAGATGATCGTTCCCTGCTCGCTTACGACCAGCGTTTGGCCGAGCCGCTGCTTGTCCACGTCCTCCATCAGATCCGCTATCGTCCTCTCGTCGACGTTCACGATAATGGCGCCTTTGCGGAACTGCGGATTGCTGATTAACGGAAATTGGCGCACAAGGGATATCACATTTTTTTCCAATTGAAATGCATTGCTAATTTGCGTAATCGGGCGGGTGTCGAGCCATTGCTGGTACCTCGTCATCCCGTTAAACGCGGGCAGCCAGCTCATATCGTAGAAGTCGGCCTCGTCGGCGTACGTGCTGTCGGTCAGCATGCTTTTGTTCTGGATGGAATACAGGTAAAAGGACGAAATATTGCTGTTCGCATTCATCAGCGTCTTGAACTTCGCATTCAAAATATTGAAGTGGTTAAACCGCAATTCGTCGGTCGTATACTGCCCGTTCAGGAGGAAGGCAACCTCCGGCTCCTGAATAAAGTTAATCGTGTTCGTGTCGATCTCCCGCAGCATCATCTCGATCTTCTGCTGAACCAGGCTGAGCAGAGCGATATTCGTATTTTTCAGCTGATCCTCCAGACTGCTCTTGGAGCTTAAGTACGACAGCCATACCGTAGCGGATATGATCATCAAAAATACGATTCCGTAAATCATTTTGAACCGGGCCGTAATATTCCCTTGAAACATAGATCCCTCTCCCCCTGTATTTATTGGTTCGCCCAGCCTACTTGTAAGCGGATTCAAATAATCGGCGCAGCAAACTTGCTTCCTTCTCTCTTCACTAACAGTCTGTCCGATGAAACACGTTGTAAGGTATCTATGCAAATGACCGAAACTAAGCAGCGTTAGCGGCCAATTATGCAGTCATGATTCAGTCGCTATGCTGCGCAATGGCAACTTTCGTCGGACAGACTCGCAAAAGAGCGGTGAACAAGGCCGGCTGCGGCGTCCATTTGTTCCTCCAATCGCTGTTGAAAACGGATTCTTTGGATTGTTTTAACGCTTACGCTTTTCCAGATTCAAACGGCCCCTCCGCTCTTTTTTCACCAGGCTTCTAAGAGTCTGTCCGATAAGCGGCCGAAGAGTCGATAGAAAGTTGGAGCAGCGTAAGCGATCGCCTTTGTAGACGGATTTTCTTTTCTCCGCTTTAGCGGTTCAAAATGAAAAAAATCCGGCTACAACAGCGAGTGGAAACTTCTATCGACCGCAGGACACGACGAAATCACCGCGCTTCTAAAGCATATCATAAAAAAGTTGGCAGGATAAACAACATATGGATAAAATGAAAAACAACCCGTTCAAGCTTCATGAAGAAGCGTGTACGGGTTGTTGCTAAGAGAGCGCTGGGCGCAATGCAAACTGTAACGGACATGTCAGCCGTTATTGACGACCATATCGGCCTTTATCATTTCTAACGGACACGGATGCAGCTATGATGATCCATATGCCGCCGGAGCGAGCCGATTGAGGCGAATAAGCGCCATGACGTCCGTTAGCATTTGCAAAACGGCGAATTGACGCGAATTAAGCGCCGTGACGTCCGTTAGCTTACCGCTTCCACCTGAGCAGCCGCGGTCAGCGCGCGAAGCGTGCCCGCACAAGAATTCTACGCGCAGGAAAGCCTGTCTCCGTCAGCTGCTGGAGCCCCCGCTGGAATGCGAGCTGCTGGAGGAAGAGCTGCCGATGCCGCCCTTGGACCCGGAAGTGCCGCTCGAAATACCGCTTGAGGAGCTGGAGCCGCTCTTGCTGCCTGAGGATACGGAAGAAGACGAGCTTCCGGACGATGAGCCGGAGCCGGACGCGCTTCCTGTCGCCGGATGCGAGCCGGAGGATGCGGCGCCGCTGGAGCTCGTTCCCGTCTTCGCTGTTCCTGTGGCGCTCGCTGAGCCAGTAGAGCCGCTTCCCGTCGTCCCGTTAGAACCGGCGTTCCCTCCGGCGCTTTTCTCCGCCGTACCGGCACTGCTGCCGGAACCGCCGTTCGCCGTGCCGAACGATCCGGTACGCGACGATGTCGTCGGCGTGTTCGCATTGCCGGACGGCGCCGGCGTCGGCGCGGTCTTGCCGCCGGTTCCCGCCGCAGGCTGGGACGGGGCCGGTGCCTGGGCTTTCCCGGCTCCGGCCGCAGCCGCGCCGATCGCCCCGATGGCAGCCCCGGCGAGCGCTCCCGTGATCAGCCCCGAAGAAATCGAGGAGCTGCGTCCGTAATAGGTCGCGCCGTCATGGTCGTAAGCGTACTGCTTATCGTACGCTTCTCCCGAATCGTCACAGCGGTTGTCGTTATTATCATCCGCGCAATAATCTTTCTGCGTGCCGCCGTACGGAGGCGCTTGCTGATTGTCCGCCGGCTGCTGCGTCGTCTCCGAGTAGCCGCCGTTAGCCGCGGCAACCTGCTGCGCCGCATTGTTCACGGCTGCGGGAGGATTGGCCGGCGTCTGTCCGCAGCCGGCGAGCGCGGTCGCCATGAATACCGACACCAGCATCGCCGACTTATTGAGCGGAGGCGTCTTCCCTTTGTTGTGATCCTTTGCTTGTTTTTGCCGCATTGTTCCACCCCATTCGAACCTATGAATCGCATATTCATCCATTTTATCATATTGGAACGCCTGAGATCCTGCCATCATTGACAAAATTCAGGCGATTGCGCAGAGCGGCAAGCCGCCCCCCGGCTTTTTCCAATACTTACTAAGACGCAATATCCCGCCAAAAGGTTTCACTTTCCCGGCACAATACTCCGTTATAACCGAATATCCGACGACTCGCGGACAATCAGCTCGGATTCGAGCACCAGAACCCGGTCTTCTTCCTTGAGCGAGTCATGCTCCAACTGATGAAGAATTTTGTCGACGATCGCTCTGCCCATGCGAATTTTCGGCTGGCTAACCGTGCTCAGCTTCGGGGTAATGTACCGGCTGATTCTGTCATTGTCCACCCCTACGACGGCAATTTGTCCCGGAATCGCAATATTGAATTCGCGGCATGCCTTGTATACGCCGAGCGCCATTTCATCGTTGGCCGCGTAGACGGCCGAAAAGCTGACCTTCTTATCCAACAGTCGCTTCATCGCTTCATAGCCGCCCCGCTCGTTGAAATCGCCGTTCTCAATCAGCTCAGGCAAGAACGGAAGGTGATGCTCCCGGAGCGCCTTCATATACCCCTCCAACCTTTCGAAGCTGTCAATCGCATCGGCGTAACCGCTTAAGAACACGATCTCTTTATGCCCCTGCTCTACCAGATGGCGCACGACCTCCTTGGAAAATTTCACGTTATCCGTAAACACGCACGGCACCTTGCCGTTCCCGACATACCGCCCGACGATGCCGATCGAATAATTCATGTCGACGATCCGCGCCAATTCCTCCTCGGACAGCTGCGGAGTGACGAGAATCATGCTGTCCACCGTCCGGTTAATCAGCAGATTAAGAAAATCCAGTTCCTTTTCCTTGTTGTTTCCCGTATCGCAAATGATCACTTTATATTTTTGGGCGTACGCCTTGTTTTCGATGCCTTTAATAATTTCCGCATAGTAAGAGTTGTTAATTTCCGGAACAATGACGCCGATGGTCATCGTTTTCTGCGAGCGAAGGTTTTTGGCGGCCGCATTGGGCAAATAACCCAGCTCCCGAATGACCTCCATCACCTTCTCTTTCGTCTTGGCGTTAACGTTGGCCGTATTGTTCAGCACGCGGGAGACGGTAGCCGGAGAAACGCCCGCTCTTGAGGCTACATCGACAATTTTAATATCCATAGTCATCTACCTTATCCTAAGTTAGCCTTCTTGCAAGCTATTGTAAAAAATATACTGCATTGAGAAATCGATTTCAAGCATTTTTTTCATAGAATCGCGTTTCCTGTGCCGGATCAAGCGCTCATCAATGGAACCGCCCGACTCTATGATTATATTTGAAAACGATTTCTGAATGTCGTTTTTTCACATATCCCGAAGCCTTCTATTCCCTTGCTCCATAAAGGATTGGCGTTTTTCCGCCATGAGCCGCCATGATCGGCATTTTTAACAGATTTTTATTTTCGCTTAACGATCTTTGCATTTGCTTATTGACTTCCTGATGCTGGGATTATTATAATAAATCGTGAAATCGATTTCATGATTATGTTCACCTCTGACCAGTAGCTAATGGTCGAATCTGTTTTCGCCAAGCATGCGGAATGTCCTTGTTTTAAAATCGGCTCAGCGTCACCAAATTCCTTTGTAAGCGTTTTATAATAATTTATAATTGCGACCAAATCATTGCGTTTGACAAATTTTCGCCATGGGGGGCAAATAAAATGAAAAAACATACATATGCTTTGGCCGGAACCTTATTGTTGTTAGGCAGCGTCCTCGCCGGCTGCTCCGGCTCCGCTCCTGCAGCGGATACGCCCGCGTCGTCCGGCACCGCCACAGGCTCCGGCTCGGCCGCGGCGGTTGTGGATAAACCGGTGGAGCTGTATTTTTACCACAACGGCAATATTACCGAGGAGCAGTTCCAAACGATGTACGGCAACTACATGAAGGAAAAGCTACCTAACGTCACCGCCAAATTCGTGCCCAAAGATAAAAACGTATCTCTAGCGGAAATGATCAGCAGCGGAACGACCAAAATCGATATTTTCATCGATTCGATCGGCCAAATCGGTCTGAAAGGCTCGCTTCTCGATATCGGCTTAAACCAGGATCTTACCGATCTGGTTAAAAAGCATAACGTCGACTTGAACCGTTTCGAGCCGACCACGCTGGAGGCCATTCAGGTTATGGGCGGGCTGTACGGGCTGCCGATCAGCAACAGCGCGCTTGTGCTTATGTACAATAAAGACATTTTCGATAAATTCGGGGTTGCCTATCCGAAGGACGGCATGACGTGGGATGATTTGGCCGATATGGCCCGCAAGCTGACCCGTTCCGAGGGCGGAACCCAATATGTCGGCTATACGACGTCGATCAACCATTTTCTGCGGCTCAACCCATTGTCTTTGGCCAACATCGATCCGGCGGCCAAAACGGCTGCGCTCGAAACCGACGACTGGAAAAAACTGATTCAAGAAACGCTGGTGAAGCCGATGCAGGTGGAAGGCTACAACCAGGTATTGAACGACTTGCAGAAGCAGTGGTATAAGATCCCTTACCTTGACGAGTTTTCAAAAACGCGCAATGTGGCCATGTTCAGCTTCATGTACGGCGATTATTCGTGGGCTAAGGATATGAATTGGGACGTAGCGGCGCTGCCGACGTTCGCGGATAAGCCGAAGATAGGCAGCCAAGCTTATCCCAGCTATATGTTCGTCACTTCAACCAGCGAGCATAAGGATGAAGCGATGGAAGTCATCAAATTGTTTATTTCGGACGACTACCAATCCCAGCTGTCCAAAACCGGAGGCATCACCATTTTGAAAGACGAAGCGATCAAGCAGCAGTTCGGCTCCGAAACGCCGTTGAAGGATAAGAACATTAAAAACGCCGTCTTTTACAACGCCTTCGCTCCTGCGGCTCCAAAAACCAGATTCGACACCTATGTCGAAGACGGGATTCGCGGTCAGATTACCCCTCTCTTGTTAGGCGAAACGGATCTGAATACGGCGCTGCGAACGGCGCAGGAAGGGATCAACAAGAAGATCGAAGCCGATACCCAATAATTGATTGCCGAAATATACGACGGCCTCCAGACGCTTCATTAAAGCGCCGGGAGGCCTTTTTTCTGCCGCTCGTTCTCCGTTATACGGTTACATTGACTAGAATCCGTAAATACCAGATAATGAAAACTACGCTGATTCGAGGTGATTTCCACGATGACGAATTCCTCTTTACGGTGGAAAGGTATCCACTACGATGTCGGCACGCATACGCGCAGCCGGCATACGTCGTCCCGCGACACGTTCGATCACGATATCGTGCGCCGGGAAATCGAATTGATCCGAAGCGAGCTGAACTGCAATGCGATCCGCATTTCCGGTCAGGATATCGAGCGGCTGACCTTCGCCGCGGATTGCGCGCTGGAGCAGGGGCTGTCGGTATGGTTCTCGCCCGCATGGATCGACGCAACCGAACCGGAGACGCTCCGCTATTTCGCCGAATGCGCCGAAGCTGCGGAGAAACTGCGCCTGCGCTCACCCGAGGCCGAGGTGATCTTTGTAGCCGGATGCGAGCTTTCCTTATTCATGAGCGGGCTCATTCAAGGGCGCACCAGCTTCGACCGCATTCAGACGATGATGAAGCCTTGGCTGCTGCTCAAAAGCACGCTTGTCAAAGGCTCCTTTCACAAGCGGCTCAACCGTTTTCTTGCCCGGGCGACCGCGGAGATCCGGCGGCATTTTCACGGGCCGGTCACTTATGCCTCCGGCTCCTGGGAGAACGCGGATTGGTCGCTGTTCGACATCGTCGGCATCGATTATTACCGGGACGCCATGAACCGGAGCTCTTACCGGGATAAGCTGAAAGCTTATTTTGCCTACGGAAAACCGGTCGTCGTTCTGGAGTTCGGCTGCTGCACTTATCGGGGAGCGGAGGACAAGGGCGGCTACGGCTGGGCCATCGTCGATCACGATGCGTCGCCCAAGAAGCTCAAAGGCCGTTATGTGCGGGATGAACAGGTACAAACCGCGTACATGGAAGAGCTGCTGCAGATCTTCCGGGAGGAAGGCGTCAGCGGCGCCTTCTGGTATACGTTCGTCAGCCAGACATACCCGTACGCCGAGCAGCCGGAATACGATCTGGACACGGCCAGCTACAGCGTCGTCCGAACGATTCCCGGGCGGCATGGAACCGTCTATCCCGATATGCCCTGGGAGCCGAAGCGATCGTTCTACGCGCTGGCCGCATGCTATAAGGAATAACCTTATGCCGGATCGCCGATAGCGCGGCCGTCCACCATAACCGTCCAGTCTTTCAACTCGCCGCCCTGCCGCGCGCCCTACAGAGCTAACCCTCCGCCGATCGTTTTATCGTACGGGCTGTCTTCGCGCCAACAGAAATTTGTTCATATTTATCCTCTACAGAAGCGCTTGGGTCGCTTCGGGCGTGAACGGGGTAAGCTCGCCGGTGCGGCCTTCCTTCACTTTGACGGCCCACGCCGGATCGGCCAGAAGCGCGCGGCCTACGGCGACCAAGTCGAACTCCTGACGCTCCAGTCTGTCGAGCAAGCCTTCGATCTGCTCGTTGGCGGCGCCTGAGCCTTCCCGGAAGTAGCTCATAAAATCCCCGTCCAGTCCTACGGAACCGACGGTTACCGTAGGCTTGCCGGTCAGCTTCTTCGTCCAGCCGGCCAGATTCAGCTCCGAGCCCGCAAATTCAGGCTCCCAGAAGCGGCGGGTCGAGCAGTGGAACAGGTCGACCCCCGCGTCCGTCAGCACCGTCAAAAACCGTTCAAGCTCCTGCGGGCTCTCCGCCAGCCTGGTCGTATATTCGGCCGTTTTCCATTGGGAAAAACGCAGCATAATCGGGAAATCCGGCCCTACCGCGCGGCGGCAAGCTTCTATAATTTCCACGGCAAACCGCGCGCGGCCGATCAGATCCCCTCCGTAACGATCCGTGCGCCGGTTCGTCCGCTTCCAGAAAAACTGATCGATCAAATAACCGTGTGCGCCGTGCAGCTCAATACCGTCGAACCCGAGCCGTTTGGCGTCGGCGGCTCCTTGAGCGAACGCTTCGACGACGGCCGCAATCTCCTGCTCGGTCATCGGCTCCGCCACCTTGGCGCCCGAGGCGTCGAGCCCGGACGGACCGATCGGCATCGCTTCGGGATTGGGCAGATCGCCGACTTTGCGCTGCGTTCCCGCATGCCACAGCTGAGGCATAATTTTGCCTCCAGCCGCATGAACTTCTTCGACTACGCGCGCCCAGCCGGCAAGCGCTTCTTCACCGTGAAAATTCGGGAGGTTGGGACTCCCACCGGCAGCCGGGTGATTGATCAGCGTCCCCTCCGTCACGATCAGGCCGACTTCGTTCTCCGCACGGCGCCGGTAATATGCGGCTACATCCGGTCCGGGAACTCCGTTCGGCGAAAAGCCGCGGGTCATCGGGGCCATAACGATGCGATTGGCCAGAGACAGTGTGCCTCCTTGAAACGGTTGAAACAAAGCTTGAACGGATCGTGAATCAGTCATTATCGATTTCCTCCATCCTTATAATAACTAGCAGCGGAAGATGCATAGTGCCATTATAGCAATATTCCGATAAAAGTACACTGCATTAACCGGCTGGACTGCAAGGGCGTGAACGTCTTCTCCGGCAGGCCCGTAAATGGCAAAATCCGCGGCTTGACGGCCCGTTTCGGCCGCCTGCTGCGGATTGCGGTTGAATCTATTCGATGGCGGGAGATATCCCTTCTTTATTTGGTAAACAGCTTTTCCGCGTCGTCCAAAGCCATGCTGTGGCCAAGCGACGAATAATCGAGCCATTTTTGCCCGTCGAGCACGTAGACATGATTGTTTTTCACTGCCTTTAAATTTTGCCAGACCGGATTCGTCTTCAGCATATCGAAGTTTTTCTTGGCCTCGTCCCCGGTGCTTACGATAACGAAGATCGCGTCGGCGTTGAAATCAGGCAGTACCTCCTGAGAAATCACCTGGTACGGATCGTTGACGATTTTCTCCACGCCGTCGGCCGGCTTCAGCTTCAAGTCCTCGAACATAATCGGGCCTAGCGGACGCTTCATCCCCATAACGCGCAGCTCCTTGGCCGTCGTGCGGATCGCCATGACTTTGGCGTTTTCGCCCAGTTCCTTCTTAATGATCCCCTCCACTTTCTTCGCCTTCGTCTCATAATCCTGAATAAACGTATCGGCTTCCTTCTCGCGTCCTACCTTCGTCGCTATCCGTTTCAAATGATCGCGCCAAGTGCCCTGATCCATATCGATCGTCTCGGTGGGGGCGATTTTCTGAAATTTGCTGATATCCTTGCCGCTGTATACTTCGTCCAAATAAATGACGTCCGGCTTGGAAGCCAGTACAGCTTCCATATCGGGGTCCGTCACGACGCCGTACTTGGCAACCCCTTGCAGACGATCCTTCACATGCGGCAGGAAGTCTTTGACATCGCCGCCGATAACGGAGCCGATCGGAGTGATTCCGAGCGCCAGCAAGTTGTTCGTAATATGAATCGACATCGAGGCGATTTTGGCGTTGGCGCCGGACTGAGCCGTCTTCTCCGCAGCCGGCGCGCTCGAGCCTTGCGTATTGGCAGCGTCCTGTTTGGCCGCGCCTTGTCCGCCGCATGCGGTGAGCATCCCGGCGATGACCAGACTTAAGATCGTTAATCCTGCTTTTTTCATGTTGTTTCCATCCTCCGAATGAATTATGTTTTCGATCTGAACAGCAAGTAAATAAAATACGGGCCTCCGATAGCTGCGACGACCACTCCCGCAGGAATGGCGTTCGGCTGAAAGATCGACCGTCCGATCGTATCGGCCGTCACCATAATAACGAGGCCGATCATGGCGGCGACAGGCAAAAAATGACGGTGCTGCGGTCCGGCAAGCCGCTTTGCAATATGCGGAGCAATCAGGCCGATGAAGCCGATCCCTCCGGCCATCGCGACGCTAGCGCACGATAACGCCACGGCCAGCGCCAGCATGGCGATGCGGCTTTTCGTCACAGGGCTGCCGACGCCGGTGGCCACCTCATCCCCCATCGCAAACAAGTCGAGCGATCGGGAATTCATATAAGCCAGAGGGACCAAAAGAATAATCCACGGGGCCAAAGCCGCCGCATGAACCCAGTCTCTCCCCCATACGCTGCCGGCCAGCCAGCGCGCAGCGAAAGCGTACGTATCCTGATCGAGCCGCAGCGACAAGAACAGCGTGACCGCGCTGACTCCCGCCTCGACGGCAATGCCGACCAGAATGAGGCGAATCGGCAGCAGCCCCCGGAAGCGGTCGTAAGCGAGCGCGAAAATGACGGCAGCGATCAGAACGCCGCCGGTAAACGTAAACAGAGGAATCCACAGCGCCGCCGGTCCTTCCAGCGTCCGGAAAAAGGAAATGAACACAATCAGCCCGAACGCGGCTCCCGCATGAATCCCGAGAATGCCGGGGTCGGCGAGGGCGTTCCTGGATATCCCCTGCAGAATCGCTCCGGAGACGCCGAGTCCGATGCCCGCCAGTATCGTCACCACAATACGGGGCAGCCTGTACTCGAATAAAATCATCGTATCCTGTCCGCTGCCGTAGCCCAGCAGCGTCTTCGCCACCGTTAGCGGCGACAAGCGGATCGAACCTGTGTTGAGACTGACGATAATGACAACCAGTACGATTATCGCCAGCGCGAGGCTCGCGATCACGGCTCTTCGGGTGCGCCGCCTGGCCAAACCCTCTATGTTCATGCTACAGCTCCCTCCCTTCCTTACGCGCCAAGTACAGGAAGAAAGGCACGCCGACCAGAGCGACCATCGCTCCGATGGCGAACTCTCTCGGCGGCTGAACCATGCGCGAGGCAAAATCCGCCCAAACGAGCAGCACGCCCCCGAGAATGGCCGACAAAGGAATAACAAACCGGTAATCCACACCGATTAACCGGCGCACGATATGCGGAACCACCAGCCCGACGAAGCCGATGGAGCCTGCCACCGATACGGAAGCTCCCGCGAGCACGACGGCCGCGGTCATGCCGAGCAGCCGGATACGTCTCACGTTGGCTCCCAGGCTCGCCGCCGACTCTTCCCCCAGCGATAAGAAGGTGATGGAACGCCCCATCGAAGCCGCCCACAGCAAGGTCAGAAGTACGATCGGAGCGAGCAGCTTCAGATGTTCCCATTTGACGCCGGCCACGCCGCCCGCATACCAAAATGCCAGATCCTGACTAAGCTCGTAATAGATCGCGATCCCTGTGCTGAGGGAATGCAAGATCGCAGCGACGACGGCTCCGGCAATCGTCAGCCTGAGCGAGGTCAGCCCGCCCTGCGTCGCCGATCCGAGCATGACGATGAAGATCGTGCTGAGCGCCGCTCCGGCGAAGGAAAGCAGAATGAGATTCATATAAGAGAGCCCCGGCAGAAAAGCGAAGCTGAGCGCCACGACGAAGGCCGCCCCCGCGTTCACGCCGAGTATGCCGGTGTCCGCCAGCGGATTGCGCGTGACCCCTTGCATAAGCGCGCCGGCCGCAGCGAACGCCATCCCTGTCACAACGGCTCCCAGCACGCGGGGCAGTCTTAATTCATGGATAATCTGATCCGTCGTCAGATCCGGATTGTAATGAAATACGGCCGACCATACCGTGCCGAGAGTCATCTCTTTGGCTCCGTAGGAGACGGCTATAAACATGGACGCTAGCAATGCGGCAGCGGACACGATAAACCAAAGGCAGGTCGTATACGATTTCTTCCATTTCATAAGCTTCTGTAGCGTGACGCCCCCTTTTGCCTATCCATTAATATTGAGAATCATTTTCAATCCTATTATAGCTTCGTTTCATCAGGAGTACATGACATAATTCAAGATCGTTCGATGGATATTTTCTAGAAATATTCGGCCTGCATGGAGCGATAGCCTATAAATTGTTCGATCTCGTCAAGCTGCCGGTCGATGCCATAAGGCGCATACACCATCCATTTATCCCAGTCAAGAAAATATACCCGCTTGCTGCGCACGGCCGGATGCTTGATCCATGACGGGTTGGAACGCAGCCAATGCAGCATCCGCTTTCTGTCGCTTTCCGTTTCAATTACAAGAAACAAATAATCGCTCTCGTACTGAAGCAGCTCGTCCGGTATAATCGCCGTCCAGTTATAACCCGTTCCTGGGAGATAAGGCTTCATCGATTGTGCGGTCCTCTCCGGAGGCTTCAGTTGAAGCGATCGGTAAAAGACATGCCCGATATTTCTCGAACCGTAAATTCTCAGCTTATGTTCGCGCCCTACGCAGATAGTGACGACGGCGTCGCCGAGTGACATGCGCGCCTTTCGTCTAAGCCCCTCCGTCCTGAGCTCATGATGCTCCAGCCATCGCCGCGCCGCCTCGTGCCTATTGACGAGCCCGGCAATATCCCGCATATGCGTGAACACATCCTTGCTTGTCCAATCGATGCCGATGATCGGGGCTATATCGTTAATATGTTCCCTTGCTTTGGGCAATACGTTGTCTTTCGTAATAATTAAATCCGGTTTCACGAGGAGAAACGCTTCCCGGCTGGCTTCCCACGGCTCGGATGCGTGCTTGGGCAGATTCAGGGCTCGGGTCTCGACAGGGATATGCCGGTGCACCTGCGCCGCGCAGGGAGTCAGCCCCAATGTGACCAAATGGTCCGTATAAGGCGCAGACAGCGATACGATGCTGGCGTGATCCTTCTTTATGTACAAGCTCGGCGCGCTCCCGCTCGTTTCCTTAAACCGGCGGCTGAAATAAAATTCGTCCGCGTAGCCGACGCTGCCCGCGACTTCGCGAACCGGCTTATCGGTCAGCAGCAGCATTTCCTTCGCCTTGTTCATTCTCAGCTGAGTCAAATATGCAATCGGCGTTTTTCCCATCTCTTGTTTAAACACCTGCGAATAATAAGACGGATGCAGCTGCGCCATCTCGGCCAGCGTATCGATGCGGATATCTTCCCGGTAATGCCGCTGCATATAGCTTGCCGTCAGCCTCAGCCGATCTTCCAAATCGTTTACGGCGGCAGGGGCAGCCGTGTGAAGTATTCCGTCCAGCAGCTCCTGCAAGTAGTGCTGGGCCAGAAACCGACTTTCTCCCTTGGCCCTTCCGCCTTCGGATACAAGCAAAAATAAGAGACGTTTAAAGCGGCTACCGCTCGCTTTCACATGTCCCTGAACCGGGAAAGTCCTCTCGCGCTCGAACGATCGGACTTGATCCCCGCTCTCCGCGCTCCGGTATATATCGTAAGCCGCCCAGTACATTTCCGCCTGCGAAGCGAGCTTCAGCTCAAGCGTCGAGCCCGGTGCATAAACATATAGCGAATCCTTGGATATTGCCTCTGTACGGCCATTCACCCGGATTTGTCCTTCTCCCTGAACGATATAAATTACCGCATGGTGCTTCAATGGACTCGAAGCGTCAAACCAGGACGGGGTTTGGGGGCTTTTGCCGACTTCGTCTATTTCGAACAAAGTTCCTTTGAGAAACTCATCGTTTTCCGAAAAAGGTTTCACAAGCGATGTCATTCCTTCCTTGCTGTAAGGTGCGGCGGCTCTGGCGTCCGCGAGGCCATTTATGAATTTGATAATCATTCTCATTTATTATAAAAGAAAAACCGTCTCCGCTCAATACGCAAAGCTCCGATTCGCCATCATTCCCGTCCAAACGGAACAAAACCCGCCGGCTATCCGCAGCAAACGGATCAACATAAAGCGTAAAATAACCCCACAAAGCCATCCATGCCGCTGACAGTGGGGCCTTGACTTCGAAGCTGATTCAGGTACTTTGCGGGGAACCCTGAAATTATAACTTATATACTGCAGAACAAATCAATCCCCCAAAAGCCATCCATGCCGCTACGCGGCACCACAGACAATGGAAATGGGGTACCAAGAGTAATTTCCAGGGTAGTGACGTGATGCTCTGAAGCTTATTCCGTCCGCACCCAGCCTAAGCTGGATCGGCGTCTAACCCTTCCTCTGGGATCGTTCTATGGGTAGACTTTCCTTTCGGGGGAGCCCACGGATTTCCACAGGATATGGCTGCGCTTCATTTCCTAAACAAAAAAAGCTTGATTACTCAAGCTTTCGGCCTTTTATTTTCTTAACGATAAATTCTACAATACCGGACACCAAGGTCGTAATCGCGATCATTCCCATGGCATACGGCACGACGAGCGGCACCACTCTGTAATCCGATATATGCATCCAATGGAGAACGAGCGGATACATGAGCAGCAGCGCGATAAACAGGGTCAGCTTCATCCGGCGGTTCATTTCCCTTCCAGCAGAGTCAATCCTAGTTTACAAGAGCGGCAATTTCTTTTCAAACCAAATGCGATTCGTCTTCTCAACCCTCGCCGTTCGCCAGCTTCCGAATATCGCTGGGCTCCAATATGCGGGCGGGATAGCCCGTTTGCGCAGCGTGAATCATCGCCAATCCCACTTCCTTCAGCGTGTTGACATGGCCGGGAAACAACCGGCGAAGTCCCGGGTACATCCAGGATAACGCTCGATACCATGAATGGGTATAGCTCAAGCCTTCCGTAGGATGGATATATCCCGGACGGAACATATAAGCCGCCCGGAACGGAAGGCGCAGCAGCTCGTTCTCCGTTCTGCCCTTGACTCTGGCCCACATGCTGCGCCCCTGCTCCGTGCTATCGGTGCCCATCCCGGTTACGTAGCAGAAGACCATCCCCGGATTGTGTCCGGACATAAGGCGGGCCGCATGCATCGTTACATCGTACGTGATCCGCCGGTACTCCTCTTCCTTCATCCCGACGGACGATACGCCCAAGCAAAAGAAGCAGGCGTTATATTGACGCCATTCCACCTGCTCGGCCGAAAGCTTCATAAAATCAGATAGGATGATTTCCTTTAGTTTCGGATGAGAGACGCCGCACGGCTTGCGGGTTATCGCAAGCACCTGCTCTACATCGGGATGCTCCAGGCATTCATGCAGCACCCCTTCTCCCACCATACCGGTAGCGCCGGTTATCATCGCTCTTACTTTGTCAGCCGCCATACCGCTTCTCTCAACCCCTGTCCCTATTTTCCGATATTGAACATGCCTTCCTTGTCCTCGATGAACCGGCAGGAATCCTTCGCACTAATACCCTACGGAAAGAACCCTCCGGCTGTCGTCAACCTGACGAAAAACAAATGCCCCGACGCTTTGCGGTTCCAGCAGTCCGTTATATACCGCGAAGCCATTTTCCACATCCATTTCAATGAAGATGGACGAAGCCTTGCGCACCTGCTCCAACGAGGCGGGAATCTCTTGATCCAATGCGTCGTTCGACACAATAATTTGCTTGGCGTCGGGATGTTTGCTCTGCGCCACGATGAGCGTGTCGTATTGATTGTCGGAAGTGAGAGAAGCCGACCACGTCCTAAGCAGCGTATCCGAGGGCTCTCTGGGGAGAAGAGCGGTCATATGGGTCACCCGGTGCAGCACCTTCCACTTCGTCTCCAGGAGCATGGCGCGCAGACCGCCTTCCGAATTGGCGACGACGACTTTTTTGTCGCCCATCGTTTTCTCGTACACAACCGGCGCTTCCGGAAGCGAAAAAGTTTTCCGAATCGCTGCGGATTCGCTGAAGAAATACCCTCCTCCTGCAGCTTCGGGCAAATACCACACGAGGCAAAGGAAGATCGCTATCGCCCATACATATCGCCGCCGCTTCATCTTATGCCTCCCTGATTATTGCCGACATGCCGCAAGGACATTGCGGGTCTAAGGCGGCTTATAGCTATATTTGGATGATACCTGAATGACAATTTTCTCACATTGTACCAACCGTTTGCTCGTTTGTAAACTGCCGAAGGCAGCAAAACAAACGCGGGCAGCCGCCCGGAACGTAAAGTCCCGGACCGCCGCCCGCGTCTTATCCTGCCGTATGTTTTCTCGCAACGATCATAAACCGCCGCGAATTGGTTCTAATTCCGCCCGGCGTGCGATACCACTCGGTAAATTGCCCGAACCGTTTTCGTTGACATTCGTTTACTCCGGCCGCTCTCCGGCTACAGCAGCAGTCCGAGCCACTCTTCCTTCGTTACCGGCCCGAAGTAATAAGGCAGATCGATGACTTCCAGCAGCTCGGACAGCGCCTTGGCATCGTATCTTACGCCTGCCAGCCGCGCGGCAAACTCCTGCACGTCGCCGACTCCGAAGAAATCGCCGTACACGGCCGCGCTGCGGATAAGCCCCTCTTCCACATCGAGCCGCACATCGAACGTGCCGGCCGGCAGCCGCTTCATCATGTGCACGTTGAAAGCGGGCGATTGCCCGTAGTTCCAGTCCCAGCTGCGATAGCGTTCGTCCGCCAGCCGATGAACGGCCGCCCAATCCGCTTCCGTCAGCTTGTACTCCGTCGGAACGGCTCCGGCGAATATGGAGTGAAGCAGATGCGCTTTGAACTCCGCAACCGTCATCGGCTTGTCCAGAAATTCGCTAATGTTCGCCACGCGGCTGCGCACCGACTTCACACCTTTGGATTGAATTTTCAGCGGATTGACGTTAAGCGCCGACACGACATGGTCGATCTGGGAGTCAAACAGCAGCGTCCCATGGGTAAACATCCGGCCTCTTGTGGAAAACTGCGCATTCCCCGATATTTTACGCTCTCCCACCTGGATATCGTTGCGGCCGCTTAATTCGGCTTGCACGCCGAGCTGATGCAGCGCACGCACGACGGGCTCGGTAAATTTGCGGTAATTGTTGAACGACTTGCCGTCGTCGCGAGTGATGAAGCTGAAGTTCAGATTGCCCTGGTCATGATACACCGCTCCCCCTCCGGACAGCCGCCGAACGACATGAATCCCGTTCGCCTCGACGTAATCGCGGTTAACTTCCTCGGCCGTATTTTGATTTTTGCCGATAATAATGGAAGGCTCGTTAATGTAAAACAGCAAATAATCGTTCTCCCCGGGCAGCTGACGAAGAATATATTCTTCCAGCGCCAAGTTTAGCGCCGGGTCCGTTATATTGCGATTATCAATGTACAGCATGGTTCTATGTCCTCTCCTTATAACCTGCAAAATGCCGGTGATTTATGCCGGATGGCAGCTTCTATCAGCATATCACGGAAAAGGCGCAAATGCCTAATACGATATCGTACCGTGCGGATCTCCGGGGTGAAGGGGCCGCTTATGCGTAATGCGTACAACCGCCTGATGGCTGTGCCGGCATACGGCATGGCCATTCCCTTTTTACTCTCTGCCGCATATATCGTAATGAGGTGAAGAATAATTATGACCACAGAAAAGAACCTAGAGCAGGAACGGGAAATCGACTGGCCGCAAATCTTAAGTCTGCTGGACCGGCAGTTCGATGCCGTCGCGGCGTCGGCCCACCGGACATTAAGCGATCGGGAGAGCCTGTCCTTGCTGATGTGGTTGGTGACCGGTATTGCCCGATACGGCTTTTTGACCCATGAGAGAAAGATGGCCATTTTCGATAAAGCGGAACAGCTCGGCGTTCATATGATGCCGGTGCATTTTTACAGTCCGGTGCCGCCCAAAAACGAGCTGACGCCGCGCGATTTCGCCAAATACGACGTTTGCGGAATCGATCTGAACGCCGGGGAACAGTTCTCCCGGCTGGAGAGCATGGCGCCGTTCTTATCCGAGCTGGCGGATATTCCTTACGATCCTCCGGCCTCGGAGCATCAATATTACTATAACAATTCCGCCTTTTGCGGGATCGACGCGAGCGTATACTACGCGATGATCCGGCAGGCGCAGCCTGTCCGCGTCATTGAAGTCGGCGCCGGTTTCTCCACGCTGATGGCCGCGAGCGCGATCCGCAAAAACGGCCGCGGCACGCTGACCGCCATCGAGCCTTACCCTTCCGATGTGCTGCAAAAAGGCTTCGAAGGCCTGCATCGGCTCATCCCTTCGAAGGTTCAGGATGTCGATACCGCCTTATTCGAAAGCCTGGAGAAAAACGATATTTTGTTCATCGACAATTCCCATGTCAGCAAAATCGGTTCTGACGTCAACCATCTGCTGCTGCGGGTGCTTCCTCGCCTGCGAAGCGGCGTCATCGTTCATCTCCATGACCTGTTTATTCCGTACGAATATCCCGAAGATTGGGTGAAACAGCTGAATTTATTCTGGAACGAACAATACGTAGCGCAGGCTCTGTTAACGCACAGCACGAAATTCGAAGTTTGGCTGGCGCATTACTTCCTGTCCCAGACCGATTACGACAAACTGCGCGCCCTGCTGCCGCATTCGCCGCATCATATCGGATCTTCGTTCTGGATCAGGGTCAAGTAGAGCCAGCAGCGAGCCGCCGGTGCGGTTCATCGGCCGGGAATTCTTGCGCCTCCGCCGCAGCGCGAACCCGGCTGCCCGCCCGGTTCGGTTCGGGATTAACGGGACCGAAAGGCCCATCCATCCGACCGGCGACGAATCGTCCGACGGCGGCGCTCCGCCGCCTTAGTCGTATTTCTCGTCGTCGATCCGCAGCTTCCGCTCGACAATGAGCTCCAGCTCCGTTTCCAAATTCAAATATAACGGATCGGGCAGCTTGGAAATGATATGCTCTACAAACGGCAGCCGCAGCGCATCATCGAGCGAAGCGGGCTTCGGTTCCAACTGTTCATACCATAAGCGCAGCTTATCGATAAACGCGTAGAAGGCATGCTCGAATCCGTCGGCCGCCTCCTCCGCTTCGTCCATTTCCGAGCCCGCCATCGCCTTCCAGCGGCGCAGAGCCGCATCCAACGCTTGTTCGACTTCCTCTGACATCGGCTTCCGCCTCCTCATCCTATTTCTAACGTCCGTCAAGTTCCTATTATACTATATTCGTCTGAGGCCCTACTACTTGTCCCGTTTGTCACTGCAGCTTGCCCGCCTCCCCCGATGCGCGCGAATAAACCGGATGCAGCCGCAGCAGCCGGTTCCGCGCTTGACGGATTCACTCTGACGTCAAATGAAATGCGATTTCGCATAGCGAGCCGATCGGGAGCAGCTCATTTAAATACTCGGTCATACGCGTCTGGTCGTCCGGCTGCACAGGGCTTAAGCCGTAGTAATCGAAATGAACGACGGCCTGCTCCGGATCGTAATCATTGAACCGGATATGCCCATCGGCGAACGTGTTCATCGTATCAATAATCGCCTCTTGATCGAGATTTCCCTTCAAGGCGGCCGTTCTGAACGGGTCGGGCAGTTCCTTCGCCTGCGGCACGTTGTCTTCTTGGACCATATGATAGGCCTTCACTTGAAAGCATAGAGACGGATTCAAATAATCCGATGCGAACTGCTTCAGCTTCCGCATCTCGGTTTCCGTCAGCTGCAAATCCTCATTCCATGCATAGATCGTAGCCTTATGCCGGCCGTTCGTATGAACTCGGCAGTAGAGAATATGCGGAAACCGGGTTCGAATCAGCTGCTCGGATAATAAACGGGTTCTCATAACAGTCACCTCGCCGTTCTGGGAATGGGTCAAGCCTCATTCTGCTAACGCTTTCAATATTCATCCTATGAGCTTGCCGTCAAAACGATGCCGATGGATGCCCGATTTCCGCGAAACATGCAAACAGGCGGCTGAGCCGCCCGTTCATACATGCCCTCTCTTTTAGGAGTCGGTGTCGGGCGTCTTCAAGCCCAGCCCTTCCGCTACGCGCCGCCCGTACTCCGGATCGGCCTTGCAGAAGTGAGCGATTTGCCGCAGCTTGATCTCATCGCCCTCCACCGGCTTCATCGCCGCTACGATCGTATCGACGAGACGGGTTCGTTCTTCGCCGCTTAACAGTCGGTATAAATCGCCCGGCTGCGTATAGTGATCGTGATGGTCATAGGCTACGCTGTCGGCCTCGCCCGTCACTTCAAAGGCCGCCGGCTTGTTCTCCGGCGTTTCGGCCGGTCCGCCGAAGCTGTTCGGTTCGTAATACACGGAGCTTCCTCCGTTGCCGTCATGGCGCATTTGTCCGTCCCGCTGGTAGTTGTTTACGCCGCTCAGCGGCCGGTTGATCGGCAGGCTCTGGTGGTTCGCCCCCACCCGATACCGGTGCGCGTCGTGATAAGCGAACAGCCGGCCCTGCAGCATCTTATCCGGCGACACGTCGATGCCCGGAACGAGAGTGCCCGGCGAGAAGGTCGCCTGCTCGACCTCGGCGAAATAATTGTCCGGATTGCGGTTTAGCACCATTCTCCCGACTTCGATTAACGGATAGTCTTTCTGCGACCACACTTTGGTCACATCGAACGGATCGAACCGGTATGTGTCGGCATCCTCCAGCGGCATGATCTGCACACAGAGCTTCCACGAAGGATAGTCTCCCGCCTCGATCGCGTTGAACAGCTCCTCCGTATGGTAATCCGGATTGTCCGCAGCCAGCTGCGCGGCAACGTCGGGAGCCAAATTGCGGATGCCCTGCTCGGTTTTAAAATGATATTTCACCCACACGCCTTCGCCCTCGGCGTTGACCCATTTGAACGTATGGCTGCCGAAGCCGTGCATATGCCGGTACGTGGCCGGAATACCGCGGTCGGACATCAGAATCGTCACCTGATGCAGAGATTCCGGAGACAGCGACCAGAAATCCCATACGGCCGTCGGATTTTTCAAATGCGTTTGCGGATGGCGCTTCTGCGTATGAATGAAGTCCGGGAATTTGATGGCGTCGCGGATGAAGAAGACCGGCGTATTATTGCCTACCAGGTCGTAGTTGCCTTCCTCCGTATAGAACTTTACGGCGAATCCGCGCGGATCGCGGACCGTATCCGCCGAGCCGCTCTCCCCCGCCACCGTCGAGAAGCGCACGAACAGAGGCGTTTGTTTGCCTACCTCCGACAAAAAGTTCGCCTTCGTATACTGCGTCACATCGCGGGTCACCTCGAAATACCCGTGGGCCCCGGCGCCCTTGGCGTGCACGACGCGCTCAGGCACCCGCTCCCGGTTGAAATGCGCCAGCTTCTCCAGCAGATGTACGTCCTGAATCAGCGTCGGACCGCGGGCTCCGGCGGTCAGCGAGTTCTGATTGTCTCCTACCGGCGCTCCCCAGCCCGTCGTAAGCTTGTTCTTGCCGTTGCTCATCCTAAAACCACCTCGTTTTAGCAAAATGGAAAAACAAGTTTCTGCAAAGCGAATGCACTGCCGCCGTATCCGCGCAAACTCCGCCCGGCTTCCGGCAAGCCGATTATGTAAAATGCGCTACTACCAATCTATTCACCCGACAGCCCGTTCATTCGCTCCCGGTTGTACTGCGGCGAACGGTTTGGCCGCGCGTCATCGGGCGACTAGGGGCTTCCCCCCGGTTCAACGGCGCCGCGACGAGGGCCAGCTTGCCTCCGCACGCAAAAAATAAGGCGAGGTCGGCCGCATCGCCTGCGGTCAAACCTCACCTTATTTTCGCAGCCCCATCGATTATGCGGCCGCTTCTTCCGTCCCCTCCTCCCGCTTCGACAGCACTTCCTTCTTCAAAAACCAGCAGATGAAGAAGGCGGCGATTACGAAGAAGAGCGAAATCGAGAACATATTTTGGAACGCATGGGTGAAAGCCGTCTTGATCTGTTCCACCACATCGGCGGAAAGCCCGGCGGGAATCCCGCCCGTTTCGATATGATCGGCCGTACCGGGCGGCAGCTGATCGCTCAGCTGCTCGACGCCGGTTTTAATATGCCGGGACAGCAGGCTGCCGAATACGCTTAATCCGATCGTAGCTCCGAGCGACTGGAACAGCTGTACGGTGGAAAGCGCTATGCCGCTGTCTTTTTTGTCCACCGATTCCTGCACGATCAGATTGTCGCCGCCGAATAATGCGCCGAGACCGACGCCAAGAATAAAGAAGCTGACGACGATAAACAAGACGGTCGTGCTCACATGAATTTGCGTCAGCAAGAAAAATCCGATGATCGGCAGCACGAAAGAGCCGATAAATAAGTTCCGGTAAGCGACCTTCGTAATCAGGAAGCCGTTGACGATGCTCGACGGAATCGCCCCGGCCATAAAAGCGAGCGTCATATAGCCGGAAGCGGTCGGCGTCAGCCCCATCACATTTTGCGCGAAAAACGGGAACGAAGCGATGCTCCCCATCATGCCGAGCATAAGAATAAAGACCAGCGCGGACAATACGACGACATTCCGGTTCGCAAACAGATGCAGCGGGATGATCGGCTCCTTTGCTTTCGCTTCGATCCGGACGAGCAGAACGATCATAAGGGCCGAGAACGCAAGCAGGCCAAGAACGATCGGGGACGACCAGGAATATCCTTGGTTGTCGACCAAGACCGGAGCGAGCAGCAGCGACATTAACGCCGCAATGAGCGCGGTCGCTCCGGCCCAATCGATCGATTTCTTCCCTTCGCCTCGCGTTTCTGTGAGTCCCATAGCCAGTACCGCAGCGGCGAGCAGACCGACGGGAATATTGATCAGGAATACCCAATGCCAGCTGACATGGCTGACAAGGTAGCCTCCGACCGTAGGACCTAGCAGTTGAGGCAAAATCATCAGCGGCCCGAAGAGACTCTGAATTTTGGCCCGCTGCTCCAGCGGATACGTCTCGCCGATGATAACCAGCGCAAGCGGCATCAGTCCTCCGGCGCCGATGCCTTGGATTCCGCGGCCGAGCAGCAGGAAGGTCATCGACGGGGCCAGCCCGCTGACGATCGAGCCCCCGATAAACAACGCCATGCAGGCCAGATAAACGCGTTTGCGTCCGTACAAATCGGCCAGCTTGCCCAAAATCGGCATGAACATGGTTACGGCGAGCATGTAAATGCCGGCAACCCAGCCATATAAGGATAATCCGTGAAGCTCGCGGATAATCGTCGGCATAGCGGTGGATACGATAGTTTCGTCCAGCTCTGCGAATATGAGTCCCAATAGTAAACCGGTTAGGACCAGAGCTTTATTGTTTTTCCTTTCGATGGGAAGTCACCTCAATCAATAATGGATTATCCCCAGACTACGATATAAATATAAACTGAATATAAACGAAGGATGATATTTCCTTTGAGGCTCTACTGCTTCCGGTTACGCCCGCGATGCCGCATATTTTTGCTTGCGCAGCAAAATCAGGTTGTAGGCGATATAATAAGCGAACATAATAAGCATGAAACCCGACGTCCAGCCGCCGCTCATTTGCCGCAGGCTGTCCATCATGCCTCCTCCCTGCTGCAGACCGCCGGATTGACTCATCGCGTACATCCCGTAAACACGGTAAGCGAGACGTCCCAGGAAGAGCGCAGTAACGACGCTCCCAATCCAAATGTTAGTCCGGTAAAACAAGTCGGCGCCGCGCCGCTCGAACCGGGTCATCTCCGCTCCGTAGTACGCGAGGACAACCCCTATCATCAATCCGATCCCGTCCGAAACGATGCTGACGAGATGAAGAGCGCCCTGCGCGAGGAAAATAAGACCGACGACGCTTAATATAACCGTAACCGTCCGCATTTTCCCCGGATTGAGCTGCTGCCAGCCTATCGTACGGCGAACCCGCTGAACGATTCTATACACAATAAAAATACATACCGCTGCTATAATCAAAGCTTGCAATGACATGATGTTACGCCCCCCTTGAAATGTCGATTCATGTCTTCTATGTTACCTTCTGCGCCTGCTTTGATCGACTAACTGCAGATAGATCTTGACAACGGCGCTTCTCTATCTGCAGATAGATTTTGCGATAAAAACGCTGCGGCGGATTGAAATTTATCGTTTTGCGAGGCACAATGAAGTGGCGTACTCGGCTTAGCATACAAGGGAGGAGTCACGATGAATTACGCTGCCTACGGCAAGCCGGCGGCCGGCTCCGCCGTATTGTTTTTTCTAATGAACGCCAATCGCTTATTTCAAGGCGAGCCGCTTCAAACGGCATTGAATCTCGTCGTATGGGCGAGCTTCACCGTCATCCTGTTTATTCCCAAGACGCGCCGGACCAAATCGCTGACGACCGCCGCTCTAGGCATCGTGCTGCTGGAGACGGCAGTCGGGCTGGTCTGGTTTCAGGAAATCAAGCTGATTTATTTCGTAGCCATTCTGCTGTTCGCCGCGGCCGTGCGCCTGTCCTTATCCCGAACCCAGGCTCCCGCCGTGATGGTTGTGCTCGTTACCGCCGCCATCTACGCCCGCTTCGGGCGCGATGACTTATTCAGCATTATTTCCTTCATTTTCTTTGCGGCCGTGCTTTATTTCTTCATACGAAGCCGCATGCAGCGCAACCAGATGAATGAAATGAACAAACGCCATCTGGCGGAGCTTCAGGATGCGTACGACCAATTGCAGCAGGCGTCCGCTACGGCGATGCAGTACGCGGTGCTGGAGGAGCGGACGCGGATCGCCCGAGACATTCACGACGCCGTCGGTCATAGCCTGACGTCGTTAATCGTTCAGCTGCAGGCTTTGCGCTATATGGTCAAAGACGATCCGCAGCGGGCCGGGGAATCGCTCGACGGTATGCTGAGCGTGGCCCGGCAAGGTCTGCAAGATATCCGCACGTCCGTTCACGCTCTTGCGGATAACCGCTCCGTCCCCGGGATTACGGCGCTGAAATCGCTGCTCGCCCGCATGGAGGCTACCGCTTCGATCCGGTATGCGCTGCATACCGATCTAACCGACGAGGATATGCCGGCGGAAGGATACGAGACCCTGTTCAGGGTACTTCAGGAAGCGATCACCAACGTCATTCGCCATTCCCGCGCTACGAAGCTGGACGTCAGCCTGGTGAAAGAATCCGGCTGCCTCGTCATGACGATCCGGGATAACGGCATCGCGGAAGCCGACTGCGAAATCAGAGAAGGATACGGCTTGCGAACGATGAAAACGCGGCTGACGGAGCAAGGCGGGAGTCTTCAGATCGCTGGGGCCGAGCCGAGCGGTTTGAAGATTGTTGCAACGATTCCGTACGCCGCCGAACGGGACCGGGATGAGCAAGAACAAGAATAGAACAAGGAGGGATGAATCATGACGCTTGAAGATCGGCTGCCAAGCAAAATTAAAGTACTGCTCGCCGACGACCAGACGATGATTCGCCAAGGCTTCGGTTATGTCATCGGCTTGCAGGCCGACATGCAGCTCGTAGGGGAAGCTTCGGATGGACGGGAAGCGGTGGAACGAACGGCCGAGTTCAGACCGGACGTCGTCCTAATGGATATTCAAATGCCGCGGATGTCGGGGATTGAAGCGACCCAACAAATTATGAGCCGCTGGCCGGAGACGAAAACCGTCATTCTGACGACTTTCGACGATCAGGAGTACATTTATCAAGGTATTCGCGCCGGGGCAGTCGGTTATTTACTGAAAGATGCGGACGTGGAAGAGATGCTCGCGGCCATACGCTCCGCCTTTCGCGGAGAGGCCATCTACAAGACGGGACTGGCCGCGAACGCGCTGCTCCGGGTGGCGGCCTCCGGCCCGGCGATGACCGGAGCCGACACCAAGCCGCCGATGCTGGAGCCGCTAACCGACCGCGAACAGCAAATCTTGCAAGAAATGGCTTACGGGCTGCGCAACGATCAAATTGCCCAAAAGCTCGTCATTGCGGAAGGCACCGTCAAATCCCACGTGCATCGGATTTTGCAGAAGTTCGGCTGCGAGGACCGTACGCAAGTGGTGGTCGCCGCGCTGCGCGGCGGCATGGTGGATTGATCAAATCTTCAAAACGCCGCCGGTGCTTGCGGAAGTGACGAGCTTCGAATACCGGGCCAAATAACCGTCCTTAACCTTCGGCTCGAATCCGTTCCAGCTGGCGCGGCGGCGCTCCATTTCCTCATCCGATACCAAGAGCTCGATGCTCCGCCGGACAAGATCGATCTCGAGCATGTCTCCGCCTTCCGCCGTCTTTCTAAAAAAAACGATTGCGAATTTAGCGATCCGCATCTACTTGAACGGGGATCGCGATGACCAAGCCATCCTGTACTTGTTCCTTCAGCTTGGGCAGCAAGCCGCGGATCACCTCCGCTTTGCCGACCGATTCAATGACGACCGGCACATTCGAGGAGAAGGAAAAGAGGGATTGCTTGTGAATGACATGATCTTTGCCGAACCCTTCAATCCCCCGCATTACGATGGACCAGATGAGCTCATGTTCGCGAAACAGCCCTAAGATATCTTCATAATTTGCCGTTTTGAGCCCGTGAGTTTGTTCCTTCAAGTATACTTTCAGCATGAGATGCGCTTGATCGTCCATCGGTACATCCTCCTCCAGAATACGAATCGCTTGCATCGTAACGATTTCTCCGTGCGGTATCTTCTTTTTCAATTCGGGCAGCATGGCTTCGATCCGTTCCTTGTCGTCGACAGCCTCGATGACGATAGGCAAATTATTGAATGCGATGTCTTCGAGAACGACGGCCCTATATTCGTTGTCTTCCCCGATTCCTTCATCCGTTCGTATGACGGTAGCGCCGGAAATCCCGTGATTCCACAAGGTCTGCACAATTTCCTTGTACAGAAACTCCCATTCGCTGTCCCCCTCTTCGAACTCTCCGATAACGATCCGAAGCAATGCCGAATTTGCCATGCTCACTCACCCTTTCATTGTCATTCCGACCGAAATTCCCGCATACGCAAGAAGCAGTCCGAGCACATAGCTGGCCGCAACATAGATCAGCAGCGCTTTCCATTCCTTATTTCTAACTAACTGGATGTTTTCGACGTTGAAGGTGGAGAATGTAGTGTAAGCCCCCATAAACCCCGTTCCGATCAGCAAATAGACGGCGTCTCCCCATGCGGCTCCGGCCAGCAGTCCTAGCAAAAACGATCCGGATAAATTGATCAGCAGCGTAGCCCGCGGCAGTATAGCCGGATAACGCTTATTGAACCACGTGCTGAACCCGTACCGGGCGCACGCCCCCAAAAAACCTCCGATAGCGACAAGAAGCAAGTTGATTGTCATGACGGCTGCACTCCTTTGGATTTCCGGCGCAGCTGGATCTGGAAGATTTCATAACCGGCCCAAGCAAAAACCAGGCCACCGATGAAGCTCGACATGACATAGAGCAGAGCGCTTCCCCACAACTCGGCATGGATCAGGTTGACGGTCTCCACACTAAACGTGGAAAAAGTCGTAAACGCACCGACAAACCCCGTTCCAAATCCTAAACGGAGCCATGAAGGCAAGCTCGCCAACGACGCTGCCCAGGTGGAAAACCAGCCCAACATCAAGCATCCGAGCAAATTGATGATCAGCGTCCCGAACGGAAAAGGAGACGGCCACCAGCCGTGAATCCACAATCCCATGAGATAACGCAGCAGAGCGCCTGCGGCTCCGAATAAACCTACTGCAATGATATTCATCTTTTCGATTCCCTCTTTTATCCAGTGGCTTCCATTATGAAGACAACTCCCGCCTTAACGGACAGGAATTGTCTTCTGCATGTCAATTAATACAGTGTAAGATATTGATCGCGCTCCCAGCCGTGAACATGCGTACGGAAAATATCCCATTCGATCTCTTTCAATTCAAGGAAGTGGCTCAGTGCATGCTCGCCAAGTGCATCGCAGACGACTTCGCTGCGTCTCAGCTCGTTCAGCGCTTCCTCCAGGGAAGCGGGGAGGCTCGGAATCCCTTCCTGCTCGCGCTCCTCCTCCGACATCACATAAATGTTGCGGTCCGTCGCTTGAGGCAGCTTCATCTTATGTTTAATGCCGTCGAGTCCCGCTTTCAGCATAACGGCCATAGCCAGGTACGGATTGGCGGCAGGGTCCGGATTGCGCACTTCGACCCGTGTCCCTAAGCCTCTGGATGCGGGAATGCGGATCATCGGGCTACGGTTGCTCGCCGACCAAGCGACATAGCAAGGCGCTTCATATCCGGGAACGAGTCGTTTGTACGAATTGACGGTCGGATTCGTAATCGCTGCGAAAGCGCGGGCATGCCGCAAAATTCCGGCCATGTAATGACGGGCCGTCGCGCTTAAGCCCAGGCCGTCGCTCTCGTCGTAAAAGGCGTTATGCTGGCCGTTGAACAGCGATTGATGGCAGTGCATTCCCGAACCGTTAACGCCGAACAGCGGCTTGGGCATGAAGGTGGCATGCAGGCCGTGCTGTCTGGCGATCGTCTTGACGACGAGCTTGAACGTTTGAATCTGATCCGCCGCGGTCACCGCATCGGCATATTTAAAATCGATTTCATGCTGACCCGGGGCCACCTCGTGGTGAGACGCCTCGATTTCAAATCCCATTTCCTCCAACGTTAAGACGATGTCTCTGCGGCAGTTTTCTCCTAAATCCGTAGGAGCCAGGTCGAAGTATCCTCCCTGATCGTTCAGTTCGAGCGTCGGGTTCCCGTGCGAATCCGTTTTAAATAAGAAAAACTCCGGCTCCGGGCCGACATTCATCGAATCGAATCCCATATCGTGCGCTTCCGTCAAGCAGCGCTTCAGTATCCCCCGCGGATCTCCGGCAAACGGCGTGCCGTCGGGCATGTAAACATCGCAAATGAGTCTGCCCACCTTGCCGTCCGTCACCCATGGAAAAATAACCCATGTATTCAGATCCGGAAATAAGTACATATCCGATTCTTCAATCCGCACGTAGCCTTCTATGGAGGAACCGTCGAACATGATCTTGTTGTCCAGCGCTTTTTCCAGCTGGCTCACGGGAATTTCCACATTTTTAATCGTCCCCAGCAAATCGGTGAACTGCAAGCGAATGAAACGAACGTGTTGTTCTTGAGCAATGCGCAAAATATCTTCTTTAGAAAAATGACGGTTTGACATACAGTCTCTTCCTCTCCGCGTCTTACTTTATATTTATTCGTTCAAACGGCTTTTTCCATGTATGGCTTGGATAGACAGCTTGCCGTAAGGTTTATCTATGGCCGTACAGCTCTTCTTCGATACGGATCAGCTGGTTGTATTTGCTCAGCCGTTCGCTTCGGGACAAAGCGCCCGTTTTCATCTGACCCGCGTTGGTCGCGACAGCGAGATCAGAAATAAACGTATCCTCGGTTTCCCCGGAGCGATGCGAAATCATGATGCCGTAACCGGCTTCTTTGGCCATTTGGATCGTTTGCAGCGTTTCGCTGACCGTGCCGATTTGATTCAGCTTGATTAATATGGCGTTCCCGATCTTTTGCGCGATGCCCTCGGCAAAGATTTGGGGATTGGTGACGAAGATATCGTCTCCTACCAGTTGAATGCGCCCTCCCAGTCTTTCGGTCAGAAGCTTCCAGCCCGCCCAATCATGCTCCGACAAGCCGTCCTCGATCGATATAATCGGGTATTTGTCAACCAGCGATTCATAATACTGAATCATTTGAGCGGAATCCATGACTTTGCCTTCAAAATGATAGGCTCCTTCTTTGTAAAACTCGCTTGCGGCCGGGTCCAGCGCAATGGCAATATGTTCGCCCGCCTTATATCCGGACTGCTCGATCGCCTGCACGATGCATTGAATCGCCTCTTCGCTGGAAGCCAAACGGGGGGCGAAGCCTCCTTCGTCGCCTACGGAAGTCACCAGTCCCTTGCTTTTCAAAATCGATTTCAAGGTATGGTACACTTCCGCGCCGAAGCGGATTCCTTCCGCTACAGTGGGAGCGCCTACCGGAACGATCATAAATTCCTGGATCGCGATATTCGAGTCGGCATGGGCGCCGCCATTGATAATGTTCATGCAGGGCCGCGGCAGCTTGCCTCCTTGCGCTCCGCCAAGATAACGGAATAGCGATACGCCCTGCACCGCAGCGGCCGCGCGCGCCGCCGCCATAGAAACGCCCAGGATCGCATTCGCGCCCAGTCTGCTTTTGTTCGCGGTGCCGTCAAGCTCCAGCATGATGCGGTCAAGCTCCGCCTGGTTCAATACCGACCGCCCCTTTAACGCCGCGGCAATGTCGCGCTCGACATGGGCAACGGCCTGCCTCACTCCCTTGCCTGCGAATCGTTTCGGGTCCCCGTCGCGAAGCTCCACGGCCTCCCGTTCCCCCGTCGACGCGCCGGAAGGTACGGCGGCACGGCCGATCGCTCCTTCTTCCGTTATGACGTCCACTTCTACGGTCGGATTTCCTCTTGAATCCAAAATTTCCCTTGCCCGCAATTCTTTGATGATTCCTTTCATTGCAGTCACCTCCAGATAGTCATTGAAAATATATAGAACGTGTCTTTTCATGGTTGCCTGCCGTAGATTCGATTCACGCTGTATGAACGGTTCCGGAAATAAAGGCATATGAAACATTTCGGTAAGGAAAAGTATTAGACACGGGTTCCGCGGATAGGCGTTTTCGGACAAAAAAATAGACTCCTACCAACGACAAAAACACGTTGGTAGGAGTCATTAGCCCGAAGGCGGTTAATGGCGAACTCCATCGCCTATTCATTGATGTTATTTTACCTTACGCGGCATTCTTTCGTCAACTGAAATTTTAACTTGCCCGGCTCGAATGTTTTTTAAAGACAAGCATATAATGGAACAAACTATAGGCGATGGAGTTCGCCGTAACCGCCTCTTAGGCTGATGACTCCTACCAGCGTGTTCACGTTGGTAGGAGTCTGTTTTTTTTCGGTTATACAATCTTCGCCTGCGGCGGAAAAGGAGATGGATGGATTACATGGAACAAAGCAGCTTTCTATCGCTTCTCATTCTTGCACTCGCAATGGGAATGGATGCCTTCTCGTTGGGACTCGGCTTCGGCATGATGAGACTGCACTGGAAAAAAATATCCGAGATCAGCGCAGCGGTCGGCGTCTTCCACCTGTTGATGCCGCTGATCGGCATCGGGATCGGCATGTATGTCAAGATGTTTGTCGGCAGCTTCGTCATAAGAATCGGAGCGCTGCTCTTAATCGGGCTGGGACTCATGATCGTATATCATTCCGTCTCGAACCGAAATACACGCAGTACCCCTCTTATTCCTCTGCACGGATGGCGAATCCTTGTATTTGCGCTGGGAGCCAGCATCGACGCTTTATCGGCGGGGCTCGGGCTCGGGATGCTCAATCTCGATATTTGGCTGACGGTCACTTTAATCGGTCTCAGCGGAGCTTTGCTTACGGCCGCCGGATTATTTCTCGGGCAGCATTTCAGAGGTATTTTCGGCGAATATGCGGAAACCGCGGGCGGCGTTATTTTAATCGCATTCGGACTTCGGTGGTTTTGACAAAACATTCAAGGAGGGGACGATCGTGATCGCCAAATTATTCGCCATACTGCTCGGCTCCTTCCTGCTGTCCGTCGGCATTAATTTTTTCCTTATCCCTCATAAGCTTCTGGACGGCGGATTTATCGGCATCGCCTTGCTTTTTAATTATTTGCTGGATTATCACGTAGGCTGGACCAACCTGGTCTGCAGCATTCCCGTTTATATTTACGCCTGGTTCCGCCGCCGCTCCTACTTTTACAACAGTGTCCTCGGGCTGCTTGTCTCTTCCCTTGCTCTCGACATGCTCCGATATTTGGAGCAAGCGGGCATCGGCAGTCATATGGACCCTTTATTTTGTTCGATTGCCGGAGGCGTGCTGGTCGGCGCCGGTTCGGGCCTCATGCTTCGGCACAAAATAAGCACGGAAGGCTCCGATCTTCTCGGCTTGTTCTTATCGGAGTTCTTCTCGATCAACGTAGGCATTGCCGTTCTATTTATCGATGCATTAATTATCGGCCTTCAAGCATTCATTCTTAGCGATGACCCGCTCCTGCTGTCTGCGATTATGATTATGGCCGTGAGTGTCGTCACCGGCTTGTTTACCTTCGACGCTTCCGCGTTCGAACGTTCGGATTGGCGCCCCCTCCCTCTGCCGCCCAAGCGCAATAAATAAATCCCTATTGTGAAGCCGTTGATCTTTACGGATTTGACGTTCATGCACCATCGTTCATTGGGCCGTATATAATGGAAAAAAAAGGAGGTGAACCGGAATTGCCGGAAATGAAAACTAATTTGCCGCCAGATCAATATAAAATATATTTATATTTTCTGGATAGAATGGATCACGCCGATACCAAAGAAGAAGTCGAGCTGTATTTCGACAAGGCAATGGAAATCATCGCTCAAGCCAATTCCCGCTACAAACGATTGAGTCATGATCATGACTTATGATAAAAAAACGGAGTACTCAGCGAGCGCGGAGCGTCCGACATCCAGGGCCTTCGGACGACTCCCGCCTCCCGTCCCTGCCTCCCCGATCACCCGGAGCGAACCCGGTATGAACGCTGCAAAAGATTGCGGCTGCGCTCCGCCGATTTGGTATAATGGAATCGAACGAATTGCGTATCGATCCATCCGCCATTAGCACGAAGGAGGCCGTCCCGCCGCCATGAACCCCATGTTTAATATCACCGAATTGCAAACGATATGCAGGCTGTTTTACGCCGCTGTCGGCCTGCCCGTCCATTATCTTCACCCTGCGGAAGGTGTGTCGTTTCATTATCCCGACCAGCAGACACTGCAATTTCCAGGAGGCAGGGATGACGGCGAAGCGCTTCTCGGCGCGGCCAAGCCGACGGATAAGCCGGCGATGCTCACGCTGAACGGCATCGAATATTATGCGACCCTGCCGCATGAGCCGGACGGCGGCCTGTTCGTACTCGGTCCCGTTACATTCCGGGAAGCGACGGACGATATAATTTCCGGGTTATTGAACGATTACAATCAGAGCTTTAAAAACCGCGGCGAATGGATGCGCCATTTTCAGACGGTCCCCTTGATGCGCAAAGAACAGCTGCAGCACGCCTGCCAATTATTTTATTATGTATTGTATAAAATCGAGCTGCGGCCCGAACATATTGCGGACGTATCCTGGAGTGAGGACGGCGGCGCGAAAGTAAGCGACAATGTCGATCTCGCCTTAATCCATCAACGGGACAAGCTGCTGCTCCACCCCGACCTCCAGTACGAGCGGACGCTAATGCAGTTGATCCGCGAGGGACAGACAGAACAGCTGCGCAAGCAAATCGCCGCCCATCCCCAGCAGCCCGCCGTACTGGCGAAGAAAAGCTTGGTGCGCAACGCCAAAAACTTCTCGATCTGCTCGGTCACCCTGGCTACGCGGGCGGCGATCGACGGCGGGTTGAACAGCGAGGTGGCGCGGACGATGAGCGATATTTATATACAGCAAATCGAGGAGCTGACGACGGTCACCGAGGTGATCAAAAAACGCAACGAGATGTTCGCGGAATTTGCCGGCCGGGTCAAGCAGGTGCGGGAAGCCTCCTACTCCAAAACGGTGCTGACCTGCATCAACTATATTTTCAATCATCTGTACGAAGACATTACGCTTGCCGGTCTCGCCGGTATGGCCGGTCTGCATCCCAACTATTTATCCCAGCTGTTCAAAAAAGAACTCGGCCTGTCCGTCAGCGAATATATACAGAAGGAAAAAATCGAGGAAGCCAAAAAGCTGCTGCGGCTCAGCTCCCTGACCTTGGCGGAAATTTGCTCGCGCCTTAACTTCAACGATCAAAGCTATTTCACCAAGGTGTTCAAAAAGTACGCCCATGCGACGCCGAAGCAATACCGCTCCCGGCTTTCTCCCGAATCGTGATGCGGCAGACAAGGCAGACAAAAGAGGCTCTCCGCCCCCGCGGCTGAATATATCAGACCGTGAGCGGAAAAGCCTCTTGGGGCTAAGACAGCGTCGTTGTTCTCGCCTCGATTTCGCTGACGTACCGCTTGAACGTTTTGTCGTCCAGCTTGTAGAAGGCGAGTACGGCGATACCGATGATCGAGCCGGCGATCGGGATCACGGTGACCATCACCAGAATGCCATGGAGCGCTCCGGCGGTTTGCGCCGCATTGGGCACATACCCGATGGCCGTCAGTATCGCGCCCGATATTTTCGAGCCGACCGCCTGCGACAGCAGCTGCACGAAGATAAAGGCCGAATAGATCGTACCTTCGGAACGGACTCCGGTGCGCCACGTGCCGTATTCGATCGTATCGGGCACCATCGCCCAGAGCAGCGGAACCGTCAGGCCGAAGCCGAGATAGCTGATGCCTCCGAAGAAGAAAATCGACTCCATGCTTGAATGCAGCATATAAAAGCCTGCCAGACCGACGATCACGATCGTCTGGCTGATGATGCCGACATTGCGCTTGCCCCATTTGGCTACCAGCAGCGGATTGAGCAAAATGCCGATAATTTGAATCGTGAAGCCGACAAGCGAGTACACCGAGAACAGATCCGCATTGCCGACGTTATATTTAAAAAAGTATAGCGATGCGGCGTTTTTCGTAGACAGGGACAGCGTATTCACCAAAATAAACAGGAGAAGCCACAGCAAATATTTGTTCAGCAGCACCGTCTTCAGCTGATTCGCCAGCGTCAGCTGAGGCGCATTCTCTCCCCCTGCTTGCGGCTTCACAGGAGGCCGGTGCCCGACCCCGCGGGTGCCGAAAAAAGTAATCAGCATCGTGACCACAAGAACGGCCCCGTACATCGTATATACCGCGTGGAAACCGCCGGCTTCCGTGGAGAACGAATGAATCATCGGCAAGGTGGCGCTGCTGACGATCAGTCCGCCGAATTGGCCGAGGAATACTTTGATCGAGGAAATGCGGGAGCGGGCGTAGTAATCGTCCGACATCGCCGCAAGCGTCGAGCTGTACGGAATGTTAATAATCGAATAGATGACGTTGAACAGAATGTACGTAATGTAGGCGTACACAATTTTACCGGATGCGTCCGTACTCGGAACGGTGAACACAAGCAGCCCGATAACGGCCAAAGGCACGCAGCCGAACAAAAAATACGGACGGAATTTCCCCCAGCGCGTGTTCGTCCGGTCGACCAGCACACCCATCAGCGGATTGGTCACCAAATTGACCAGTTGGGCCACGAACATCAGCGTGCCCGCCGCTGCCGCGGTAATGCCCATATTGTCGGTATAGAAATAGAGCAGATAGGTGGAGATGGAGCTGAAAAACAAATTAAGCCCGAAATTGCCGGATGCGTAACTGAACACCTGCTTATAGTTCAATCGGCTGGCCATGATGATGTCCCCTTTGCCATGAAATCGGTCTATTTCAAAATAAACATGCCCATGTTGCTGTCACGGGGAACGATGTCCGATGTTTCGATATACCATTCGAGCATCCTCTGCTCCAGCTGCCGCCGGATATCGGCGTAGGAAGCATCGTCATATACGTTGTGCAGCTCGCCGGGATCGCTTTGCAAGTCGTACAGCTCGCTTGCGTCATCGGTCCGCTTCACCAGCTTATACTGCATCGTTCTTAGCATCGTAGCGCGGCATACGCTATCCGGATGCTCCTGCTGCTGCCGTGCCTTGGGCCAATAAAAGCTGTCCGGATTGTTCGCGAACCAGGCGTCCCGAACCGGATCGCCTTCAAAGCAGTGCGGCTCTCGCTTGTTATAGCCTCCGTCGGCAAACACCGCCCGCTCCGGATCGCCGGCCGCTCCGAACAGCTGCGGGACGAGGGAGACGGCGAAATGGTCGTGCTCCGCCCGCGTGCCGGCCAGCTCCAGCATCGTCGGCATAATGTCGAACAGCTCCACCTGTTCGCGGACGACATGCCCTTGGCGGTTGCCCGGAGCGCGCACGATCAGGGGCACGCGGGTCAGACAATCCTCCATCGCATTAGGCCATTTCTCCACCAATCCGTAATCCCCGGCATAGTCGCCGTGATCCGATGAAACGATTACCGTCGTATTGTCTTCCCATCCGTGAGAAGAAAGCGCCTCCATTAACCGCCCGAATTGATCGTCCACATAGCTGATCATTCCCAAATAAATCGCTTGAATCTTGCGCAGCGTATCGTCGGTAATCCGGTCCAGCCTGCGGTAAGAACGGATCAGCTCATGATACGACGGTTTGTCCGGCAGCCCGGACGGCTTCAGCGGGGCCAGCGCTTCCGGATCGTACATGCTGTAATAAGGCTCCGGCACGACGTACGGGGCATGCGGCTGCAGCGTCGGCAGGAACAGGACGAACGGCTTCTCGCGCGCTTCGTCCGATTGCAGGAAGCGGATCGCCTTCTCCACGCTCAGCTCGGTTTCCGTAGGCTTCTGCCCGCCTTCGGAATGCGGCTTCAGCAAAAAGCTGTAAAATCGTTCATCGTCCGGATCAAACGGATTTTCGTAGCGGAACTCGCCGCGCATCGATCTCTCCAGCTCTTCTCTGGTCTGATACGCTTCCTCTCCCAATATTTCCTCCAAATATTCGTTGCAGTACGTATGATTTTTGCCGAACCATTTTATCTGATAACCGGCTTGCTTCAAATAACGGAACAGGCTCGGCTCATGCGGCCGCAGCAAATGCCATAGCGTCCGGTGCCCGGACACATGCGGGTACAGTCCGGTCATCAGGCTGCAGCGGGACGGCGAGCAGACGGTATTTTGCACATGGCATTGATCGAACCGCACTCCCTCTGCGGCTAGATTATCCATATGCGGGGTCTTGACTAACGGGTGACCGTAGCAGCCGATACTTTCCGCCCGCATTTCGTCCGGGAAAAAAAACACAAAGTTCATATGCTGTTGTGACATTAGAATCATTCCTTTCCATTCGTTTGTTCGATTAACCGCTTTCATCAAGTTTACGCTCTCATCTTAATCAAAACCGTTTTGAATTTATGGTATTATTCTAATATTTTTGGAATCGATTCTTTGTTATTTTTCTCCACCGGCAAAAAAAGCCGTCACTTTGCCGGACGCTGCGGCAAAATGCGGCTTGTTGAGCGAACTTCCCAATTGACCAGAAAAATCCCGAAGGCGATCCATGCCCCGCCCAGGCCGACGTACCAGCGGATGTTTTCTCCGAGCAGCAGCCAGCTGGTGAGCACTCCGAATAACGGCGCGAGGAACAGAAACGAGCTCGTTTTGGCGGGATCGCCGCTTTGCAGCAGGTAAAACCAAACCGTAAACTGCACGATGGAGCAGATTACGACGAGCCACACCAGCACCGCGACCGATGTCACGGTCATCTCGAAATGCGGGCGCTCCGTCATAGTGCTAAGCAGAAGGAGCGCGATTCCTCCGGCCGCCATTTGATAGGCGGCAAGCACCGTCATATCGAAAGCGGCGCCCCAGCGTTTGATCAGCAGCGTGGCCGCGGCGAAACATACGGCTCCGGCGAAACAGATCAGCAGCCCGGGACGGAATTCGAAATGAAGTCCGAAGGTCAGAACGACGCCGATAAAGCCCGCCAGCACGCCGAGCCACTGTCTTCTGCGGTACGACGCGCCGGTGAAGAGCGTGCCGAGCACGATAACCAGCAGCGGGTTCATGAATGTAATGATCGCCGACTCGCTTGACGTCACCCAGCGCATGCTGTAGTAGACGCAGCCCATCACTCCGGCCGACTGAAAGAGGCCGATGACGGCGGCTCTGCCCCATTGCTTCATGCCGCGGGGCTGCGGCTTGCGGGCGGCGATCAGGGCGAGCAGCCCTCCGGCGAGCACGTAGCGAAGCCCCATTAGAAAAAACGGCGGCGCATAGTCCATCCCGATCTTGCCGACCGGAAACGCGATACCCATAATGAATGTGGTAAGAACGACCAATCCCACATATTTGTACTTGTTCATGCCGAATCCCTCCGTTGAAAAGAATGAGTTTATTGTAACGGAGGATGGATATTATGTATAATGATTGTTATAGATATTGAGTATCACGATTTGTGATACCAAAAAAAGCCGATGACCATGGAAAGAGGTGCGAATACGAATGGAAAGCGCCGACCTGCGCATATTTCAAATCGTGGCCCGCGAAGGGTCAGTCTCCAGAGCCGCCCAGCAATTAGGCTATGTTCAATCGAATGTGACCGCCCGGGTGCGGCATTTGGAATCCGAGCTCGGCACCGAGCTGTTCCAGCGCCACAACCGCGGGATGACGCTCTCAGCCAGCGGCAAGCTGCTGCTGAATTATGCCGACAAGATTGTCGGCCTGCTGGACGAAGCGGGCAAGGCGCTGTCATCCAAGACCGAGCCCGCCGGCCCTCTGATGATCGGTTCCACGCAAACCGCGGCAGCCGTAAGGCTGCCGAAGCTGTTAACCGCCTATTACGGGCATTACCCGAACGTGCTGCTGTCGCTCTCGACAGCGCCTACGGCGCAGCTGATCGAGAAGGTGCTGCGCTTCGAGCTCGACGGCGCCTTCATCGGATGCGAGTGCACCCATCCCGAGCTGCTGGCGATGCCCGCCTTCGAGGAGGAGCTCGTCATCGCATCGGCCGCTTCCGTCTTGAGCCTCGAAGAGGCGATGACGAAGCCGATCGTTACGCTCGGCGCCGGGTGCACATACCGCGAGCTTCTCGAGCAATGGCTGCGCGCCAACGATTTGCCGCAATCGGTCATTATGGAATTCGGCACGCTGGAGGCAATCATCGGCGGCGTATCCGCGGGACTCGGCATTTCCCTGCTGCCGCAGGCCGTCATTGCCAAGCAGGAAGCGGAGGGCTCCTTGCGGGCGCATCCGTTCCCCGAGCCGCTGCGGCGGATGAAGACCGAATTCGTCATCCGCAAGGACTCCTTCGTCAGCAGCGCGCTGCGCGCTTTCATCGAGATGCTGCCGGAACCGGGCGCTTCCTGAGCCGAGCCGTCCGAATCGGCCGGCGCAGCGGGCGCTTTGGCCGCCTTGTCCCGCGCCGGCAAACGGCCCGCGGGCTGCCGGACGGCGCAGAACCATGCGCCGAGTTGAGGCAAGAGATCGCCAGCAGTCCGCGCCGCTGTCGGCACCGCCGTTACAGCGTTTGCCCGCTGTCCACCGTGATGATCTGGCCGGTCATCGCCGGCTGCTCCAGCGCCGAACATACGGCGAGTGCGATATCGCCCGGCTCCGCGATGCGCCGAAGCAGCAGCTTGCCGCCGAGCCGGCGCATCTGCTCCTCCCGCCCCTCCCACCAGCGGGTGGCGACGGCGCCCGGAGCCACGCAGCTTACCGTAATCTCCGGCGCAAGCGCGCGCGCCAACGATCGGGTCAGCCCATGCACCGCGGCTTTGGACACCGCGTAAGGCAGCGACGAGCCTGAGCCGCTCAGGCCGGCGATGCTGCCGACATTGACGATCGCCCCTTGCTTGCTCTGCTTCATCCACGGAGCGACCGCTCGCGCGCAGTAAAACATTCCTTTCACATTGACGTCGAACAGCTCGTCCCATACTTCCTCCGCCGCCGCCTCCAGATCGTCCAAAGGGATATGGCGCGTAACGCTCGCGTTATTCACGAGCAGATCGACCGTCCCCCATGTCCGCACAATGTGCTCCACCATCGAGCGCACCTTGGCATCGCACGAGACATCGGCTTGTATCGCTATGGCTCGGCCTCCTCCGCGGTTGATGATGTCCGCCGTTTCCTCCGCCTCCTCGCGGGAACGCGAATAATTGACGGCAACGGCCGCCCCCCGTTCGGCTAACGCCAGGCACGTCGCCCTCCCGATGCCGGTCCCTCCTCCGGTGACAAGCGCAATTTTCCGGCTCCAATCCATCTTGATCCTCTCCTCCAAACGATTTGTTATTGCAATGCTACAATGTCAGTTTATCTCGGGTTAGACATTTTGTATAATTGAATTATATAAACAGTTCGTTCATTTTTTTTGAATATGTGTGTGCAGCGAAAAACAAACGGAGGGGCCATTTGAATCTGGAGAGGTGAGGCGTAGCGTTCGCCTTTGTCTCCGGATTTCAACCGGAAGATCAAATGGGCGCCGCAGCGAGCTTTTTCACCCATTTCTAAGGAGGATCGGCCGATGGATATCAAGACGCTGCGAACCTTTCAGCGGATCGCGGAATTAGGCAGCTTTCACCGCGCGGCCGAGGAAATGAATTATGCGCAATCTACCGTCACCATGCAGATGCAAAAGCTGGAGTCCGATGTAGGCATGCAGCTCATCGAGCGCGGCAAAAAAATCGGCCTGACCGAAGCGGGAAGGCTGTTCTACGAGCAAAGCAAAAGTATTGTCAAACAAATGGAACAGCTGCAAACGAGCCTCGCTGATTTGCAGCTCGGCGAAGCCGGACACCTGCGCCTCGGGGCCGTCGAGCCTTGCGCCAGCTACCGTTTGCCCGCTGTGCTGCAGCGATTTGTCTCCGGCTGGCCGAACATCCGCGTATCCGTCGAAATAGCGAGTTCGCCGCAGCTATGCGAACGGGTCGCCCGGGGAGAGCTGGACCTGGCGCTTTGCTCCGCCCCGGAGCTCGGCTCCGAGCTGTATTACGAGCCGCTATACATCGAGCGGTTCGTCCTGCTCGTGCCGGAACGCCATCCTCTGGCAAGCAAGCCGTCCGTAACGCCCGCGGAGCTGCGCGAGCACCGGCTGCTGATTACATCGGCCGGCTGCCCTTATCGCCGCAAGCTGGACATTGCGCTGCAAGAAGCAGGAAGCGCGCCGCCGGACACGATGGAAATCGGCAGTATGGCCGCCCTGAAATATTATGTCCAAAGCGGCCTCGGCATCGCGCTCATTCCCCATTCCGCGCTGAATCCGCCGCCGGACGGAACCGCGATGCTCCCGCTGAACGGCCGCATGGCCGATATATCCTGCGGCCTCGCCTGCAAGGCGGCCAACTATCCGCTAGGACTGGCCGGCGGCCGCTTGTACCGCTTTCTGAGCCAAGAGCTGCGCGAACCGCAGCTTGACGAGCCCGCGTAACGGCCTTCCCTCTTTTCCGATCTACAGCGCTCCACCCCGCACGCGGCCCGCTCCTTATCGGAACCGGTACGTTGACATGGGAGGTGAATGCGGGGCTGCAACCGCTGTATACTATGAAAAAACGGCTGCTCCCCGCAGAACGGGAAACAGCCGTATCTTCAACTCTTTATTCGGTTTCGCACGGTTGATACAGCCGAACGCTTTTTTTACCAGAACAGCTCCGTATTCCCTCTCAGCCTGCTCAAGCCTTCGACGAAGAAATAATCGCCGTAGATGAGCGGCACATCCATATTTTTTTGCTCCGGATAATGACTTGTTCCATGCATGATCAAGCCTTCCTCCCGCTCGTCGTCCCATGCGCCGTAATTGGCGTACAGCGAGTGCAGAATCGCTTCGCCCGCTCTGCGGTACGACGCCGCTTCCAGCGGATCGACTTGGTCCGCGATCAGCAGCAGCCCGCATGCCGCGCACGCTCCCGCTGAGGAATCGCGGTACTTCGCCACACCCTCAGGAAGGCGGAAATCCCAATGCGGCACATGATCCTCGGGCAGCTGCGAAATGAAGTAATGCGCCGCCCTCTTGGCCGCGTCCAAATAGCGGGCTTCCCCGGTGTACCGGTAGCTCAGCGCCATCCCGTAAATCGCCCATGCCGTGCCGCGGGACCAGCCGGACTCGGGGGCGTAGCCCTGCCCGCCCAGCGCTTCCGCCCGCTCTCCCGTCTCCGGATCGAAGCGTACGATATGGTAGACGGAGCCGTCCGGACGAATGAAGTTGGCAAGCACCGTATCCGCATGCTCCATCGCCAAATGCTTAAACCGAGGGTCGGCCAGCGTCTCGGAAGCCCAATACAAGAGAGGCAGGTTCATCATGCAGTCGATGATCGCCCAGCCGGCATTGTTCTCGCCTTCCCGCCACGGGTTCCACGCGCGGATGAAATTGCCCTTCACGTTGAAGCGGCCTGCGAGCAGCGTCGCCGCAAGCAGCGCGCGGCGCTTGGAATCCTCGGATTGCAGCAGCTTATAGCGGGCCACGCTGGTCAGCGTCCACATAAAGCCGATATCGTGATCCAGCTTGTAGTAATCCATAATGACCTGATCCAGCTGCTCCTCGCACCGCTCGGCAAGCGCTTGGAAATGCTCGTCCTTGGTGTCCCGGTACAGCAGCCAGAGCAGGCCGGGCCAGAAACCGGCCGTCCACCAATAAGCGGGCTCCAGCACGTAGGCGCCGTTCACGCTGGCATGGGGAAATCCCGCTCCGATGCGCTCGCTCGTTCTCCCTACCTTCCTGACCGTCTGCTCCCAGGCCTTATCCGCCCATTCCTTCGTAGACTCGATACTCATTGCTTGATTCCCCCCATACATTAAGACTCAAAACGAAAACGGAATTGAACCGCGCATTCCCGCTTCGGATGCAGCAGCTTGAAATCGATGGCGTAGACGTCCCTGTCGATCCCGTAATGATCGGCAAAGGACAGCTTCACGATATGCGGCTGAAGCTCCTTGGCATCGTAATCGATAATAAGGCGCTGACCCGCGCCGGGAATCGTCAAGTCCTCGCCGGACACATCCGGTTCGGTCATCGTAATGAACCTCTCGACGATCTGCTCCGGTTCTTCGCCGAATACGTAGCTGTCTTCCATCGTCAGCACCGGCTGCTCTTGCTTATGCCAGAGGAAGCTTCGCTTCAGCTGACGCAGCCGCTCATCGCCGTAGGCGCCCGCCAGCTCCAGCTCCATCCGTTCCGTATCCGGAGCGACCGATACGCCGAGCACCTTCGCACGGTAACCGGCCCCTTCCCGCTGCGGCTTGCCGTCAATGATCGGCACGGAATGGCCCTCGGAAGCGTTGCACAAGTACGAATACCGCTCCGCGCCGAAATATTGCTGCGTGTACATGCCGCATCCGAGATCGGCCAGGAACGTCTCCCCGTCGGCATGCAGAATGAAATGGCCGAGATCGTTATGGTTATGCGGCTCCGCGTTATGCCCGCCCTTGGCGGCGAAGCAGAACGTGCCCCGCTCGTTCACATGCCGCGAAATAAGCCATTCGGCGTCTTCCAAATAATACGTCGCCGTGTCCCAAGGCTCCCCGGCCGCAGCCTTTTCCTCGCGGAACCAGACGATATTGCGCAGCGCCGTTGCCCAGCGGTAGCAATGATCTTCCGTATAGGTCGTGCGCAGCGGCAATTCCGGAATGGCGACATCCGGATAAATCCGGTTTAAATAATGCGTAAGCCCCATATGAATGTGAATATCGGGCATCGAGTCGGAGAAATTGACGACCTTCGTTCCGCTCATAAAGCATTTTTGCTGAAACAGCGCGATCTGGTGCACTTTCTCGCTCGCGAATAAGTTGACTGAGCCGCCCGTCCGCTTCTTCAGCAAATCGGCGAAAAATACGAAGAAGCCAAAGCCGTAATACCAATAGCCGTATCCTTCCGTCGTCGCCCCGTCCGCCTCGAAGCCCTGCAAATAGCAGTCCATCGTCCGAAGGACGCGTTCGAGCACGGCGGCCAGCTCGTCCCCGTCGCCGATCAAATGCAGCGCAGCGGCGCCGATGGAGCCTGCGCATACCGACGCCCAGTTATGTGTAGCCGTCTCCCAATGAAACGGCTCGCCCTGCATATACGGCCAAAAAATGCGGCGGTACACTTCATGCTTCATTCGGTTGCGCAATAGCAGCGGCAGCCTGTCCTTCATCAGCGTTACAATCTCGCTCAGCGCAAAGCCGGTTTCCGCCGAAAACAAATCGATGACCTGAGCGTTGCCCTTCAGCCATCCGGACGGGTCGTTCAGCGAATATTCCGCCTCCGACACCGATTCCGGCGCCGCCCCCACATGGGCCGGCAGGCACCAGGTATATTCGTCCAGAATCGACCATATCGTCTCCTGAATCGCCGCCATATAATCTTCGCGCTCCGGCTCAAGCAAAGCCATGATCGCGAACGTATTCAGCCGCTTGCGCTTTTCGAAGTAGACGCGTTCGTATTCCAGCCTCGTGCCGCGTTCCTTGAATATGCTGAATAAACGATAAGATAAGACCGGAGCCTCCTGCGAGAGCAAAGCTTCCCCTTCCTTGCGCACTTCGTCGATCATGGGCCCATAGCCTTCCGCGTGCCGGACCCGCTTCCACCAGGAAGCCTGCTCCCCGGCTTGAAACAATAACGATTCCTTCTCTACCGCATCCTGCAAGAACGGTTTCAATTGGTCGATGTTCATCGGTTTCCTCCGTAGTAGTTGGAATGATTATATCCATACTACCGCTTTTTCGCCGGAAACTATAGGACTATTTTTACTTTCTCAAGACGATTTTTGACCTCTGTATTCCATCGGCGTGACGCCTACGGACGATTTGAATATTTTAATAAAATAGCTCTGATTGTCGTAGCCGAGCATTTCGCAAATTTTGCCGACGGGATGGCTCGTCTGATCGAGCAGCTCCTTGGCCCGGTTCATCTTCATCCGCGTGACGTATTCGATGAAGGTCTCCCCCGTTTCCTTCTTGAACAACCGGCTGAAGTAGCTGCTGTTCAAAAACAGATGATCGGCGACTTCCTCCAGACTGATTCGTTTATCCAGATGCAGCGACACATAGTGGATCGCCTGCACCACCTCGGACCGCTTGCTTTGATCGCCCAGCTCGTTGGCCAAAGATATGACCGATTGAAAATGATCGATCATCCATTTTTTCAGCTCGAACAGCGAATCGATCTCCAAAATTTCTTTATGCAAAATATCGACCGCATACGTCGAGCGGAAATACTGCAGCGACTGCAGCTTCAGCTTCAAATCGAGCAGCAGCTTGAGCACCCAGTCTTTGACTTTCTCCGGCTCGAAGGCGTGCTCCTTCAAGAAATCCATCCAATGCTCGACGGTCGGCACGATTTTCTCCGTATTTTTGGCCAGCATCATTTCTCTTAACTCCGTGCTTGCCTGATCGTACCAGGAAAATAAATCCATATCCCCCTGGATAAACGTTCGCTTTTTCTCGATCGAGCCTTCGTCCATATAAAACCGCTGCACCCTGCTCGACAACAGCTCCTTTAAATTGCTTTTAATCTCCTCGGGATGGTGGCATATGTTGCCGATAATGAACGACATCGAAATTTTAATATACTTGTTCAACGCATTCTGGATGCCTTTTATCCGCTCTGCCGCCACGTCAAACGGGTTGACCTTGAGCGTCGAATGAAACGGGTACAGGAAGATCGATTCCTTCGTGCCGTAGGCGAAATGAACGGCAGGCGTCTCCTCCCGTCCGCTGACTTCGCTGATAATATTATCGATCGCAAAGCGCAATATATCGTCGGACATAAACCGCTGCTGAGCTTCCCGATATTCGTTCACATAGCCGAGAATCGGCAGGCAGGACACGCCCGCAAGATCGAGCCGGAACGACTGGGCCTCGGCAATCCAGCCCTGCGGATCGAGAATCGGCTGCTGCAGCGTGCGGCGGATAAATTTTTCCTTGAGCATCTCTTGGTTGCGGTCGACCATATGCTGCAGCTGATGCTGATGCGTCTGAACGCGCTCCTCCTGATCCAAGCTGATCTTGAACTGCTGAAGCAGTTTCTCCAGATCGGCCGGATCGAGCGTATCCTTCAGCACGTAATCCTGCACGTTCAGCTTCACCGCCTGCTGGGCGTAATGAAATTCATTATGGCAGGAGAGGATCGCCACCCGCAGATTCGGCTTAATCTCCTTAAGCTTGCCGATCAGCTCTAAGCCGTCCATCTTCGGCATGCCGATGTCCGTAATCAGGATGTCCGGCATGTCCCGCTGCGCCTGTTCGAGCGCGATCGCGCCGTTCTCGCAGCAGCCCTGGAGCGTAAGTCCGAAGTCCTCCCAATGGATCGTTTCGGACAAAAATTCCAAAACCGGATAATCATCGTCCACTAACATTACTTTATACATGGTTACGTTACCTCCAGGCTCGGGATAAACATCGTGATGCGGGTGCCCGCACCCGGCTCGCTGTCGACCTGCATATGAAAGCCTTCGCCGTGAGTCATCAGCATCCGTTCGTTCACATTGAGCAGGCCTATGCCGGAAAATCCCCGGTGAGACTCGCCATCCACAGGGTCCGGAGCGCGCCTGGCCGCCAGCTTGTCGCGGAGCTTGTTCAGCGTGCCTGAATCCATCCCCGAGCCGTTATCTTCGACGGCGACGATCAGCATATGCCCTTCTCTACGGGCTTCGACGCGGATAATTCCCGCCGCCTGATTCAAGCCGTGAATGAGCGCATTCTCGATCAGCGGCTGCAGGAAAAACCGCGGTACCTTCTCCAGAAGCGAATCCGCCGAGACGTCCGTTTCGATCACAATTTTCTCTTTTTGTCTCATATTCATCAACTGCGTGTAATCCATAACGATTTCGATTTCTTCGTGCAGGGTGATAATGCTCTTCTCCTGATTGATCGTCATTCGCAGCAGCTTGGACAGCGAACCGATCATTTCGGCGCTTTCCTTGTCTCCGCGAAACATCACTTTCATCCGGATCGAGTTCAGCACATTGAACAAAAAATGCGGATTGATCTGCGCCTGCAGCATGTCCAGCTCCGCCTTGCGCTTACGCGCTTGCGTCACCGAAATTTCCTGAATCATCTCCTGAATCCGATCCAGCATCTGATCGAACCAGAAGCCGAGCCGCCCGATCTCGTCCTCGCCGCGGATTTTCGAACGCACCTGCAAATTGCCCTTCTGTACCGTCATCGCCACTTTCCCGAGTCCGACCAGCGGCTTGGTGAACGTCCGCAGCAAATACAGGAGCAGCAGCAAAAATAAAATAAAGCAAACGAACTGGAACGTAAACACTTTGCTGAAAATCGAATTGATCTTGGATACCGCCTTCTTATACGGCGTTAACGACACGAGCTTCCACCCCGTAAACAGCGATTGCTGAGTGACCAGGTAGTCTTCGTGGTCCACCTTGACCAATTCGGTCGTAATTTGATCCGTGGCCGCAGGCAAATCCGGCAGATTCAGCGGCCCGCCGATCTTGTCCGAATCGTTGTTGGACACAATGACATTATCGGAATCGACGATCATAAAGTCCTGGTTGCCGACCAGTCTCTCGAAATTGTGATTAATTTGATTTTCCATGACCGTCACGACCACATAACCGAAAATAAAAGATGAGTTCTGTTCGCGCAGCGTTCGGATGACCGAGAGCTGGTACGGATTTTTCTTCTTCTCCGACTCGAACACCGTCGGGCTCGGACCGACCCAAAGCGAATTGAAGCCGTATAAATTTTTCGTTTGCGAAAACCACGGCTCGCGAGTCATATCGATAGGATTGTACTCGTTCACCGAGTAAGTCGAATAATAATCTCCGTTGGACAGAAGCACCGTGACATAAGTATGGAAATCGAGCAGAGACCCCTGCTCTCCGCTATTGATCATATTTTCGATCTGCTTGACGATCTTATCCCGGTCGCTGAACTCCTCGTACTCGGCATTCGGTCCCGTATATCCTTCGCCCATGGCCCTTTTCTTCATGATGGCCGACATGCCGGAATCCATCTGGATGAGGTTGGCGATGTTCAGCATATATTTGAGCGAATTGGTCACATAGTTATTCACCAGCTGCATCGATTCCTGCGAATTCGAAATCGCCTGATCTTTAACGGCATCCTGGGTGAAGTAATTGTATGTAGTCAGCGTAATCGATGTCGGAATCAATATGCATATGACCGAAGCGAGCATCAGCCTGAAACGGAAAGAACGGGAGGATAACCATTGCCGCAGCTTTCTTGTATGCACGATAGCCCCCCTATTCCATTAAATGTAAGAAGAAACGAACAAAAGAAGAGGCAGATGAGATTCTACCCCTTCTTCGTATTATACCACATCCATTATTTTTTATTGGATGCGATGATGCTGTTAATGCGGTCTTGAGCGGCTTTCACCGTAGTGTCTAGGTCTTGTTTGCCCAGTACCATTTTTTCGAACTCTTCGTTAACCATTTTGTTGATCTCGGCTTGGTATGTGGCCGGCGGTACGATCGTTCCCGATTTGGAAGCGCCCAGTACGCTGATCAAAGAAGCTTTGTCGACTTTCTCCGGATTTTTCGTTCCGCTCAGAATGGTGTCGATGATTTTGCTCATGTCTTCCTGCTTCACTTTGCTCCATGCAGGTACGTTTTTGCCCTGTACCAATTGGCCTTCCGTCGTATACCAGCGGATGAATTTGTAAGCTTCGTCTTTATGCTTGGAGCTTGCCGCAACGGAGACATAGTCCGTAGCAACCGGAGAATATCCGCCTTGATCGCCGGCGTTGTTTTTAGGGAACGGAGCTACGGCGATATTGAAGTTCAACGGAACTTGATCCGTGCCGCCCAGCTCGCTGTTCATCCAGCTGCCGATAGCGATCATAGCCGCTTTTTGGTTAAAGAATTGCGTACGGTAGTTCAGCTTTTGGGAAAGCATGTCCGTGTACGGAGTAGCGGATTGGTCTTGCTTTTCCATTTTCAGACGAATTTCGAGCGATTTCTTGAACAGCGGGTTGTCCAGGTTGGAAGATCCGTCCGCTTTGATGAAATCCGGATTATCCGCTTGGTTTTCCAAAGCCAGCTTCGCGTATTCGACCCAGCCGCCGTTTTGCGGACCGTGGAAGTACGTGCCGTACACTTTGTTCGCGCCTTCGCCCTTCGTCATCTTCTTGGCGTAATCCATGAAATCGTCCCAAGTCCAATCGGTAGGCACTTTGAGTCCCGCTTCATCCAGCATGTTTTTGTTCAGCAGAACGTACCAAGGATTGAATTTGCCCGGAAGCGCGTAATACTTGCCGTTAATTTTCGTATCGACCTTATAATCTTCGGTCACCTTGAAGCCGTCTTTGGCAATGTAATCGTCCATCGGAGCGACCATGCCGAGCGCTACGCGCTGCGAGTAGCTGGCCGCGTCGCTGAACATGAGAACGTCCATCGCTTCGCCGGAGGCTGCGGCCAAGTCGAGCTTTTTCAAAGCTTCTTGCGTGTCGCCTTTGTCGCTTAATCCGATCACGTTAACTTTAATGCCGGGATTTTGTTTTTCGTATGCAGCTACGGTTTGCGACCAGTTATAGGCTTGCTCCGTGCCGTAAGTATATAACCGAAGCTCTGTCGTACCGCCGGAAGCGGCGCCGCCTTGCGCGTCCTTCTGTTCTCCGGCGCCCGTTCCGCCGCCTCCGCAGCCTGCCAATACGCCAAGCGCCATAACGCTGGTTAATACACCGGCTCCTACTTTTTTGTTCATCTCTAAGTACCCTCCTTCAAATGGACACTGCTATGTTTGTTTTAGCTTTCCATGTGATTGTACCAATTGCCGCCGAAACAACCATGCTCGAATATTGACTTTTTTACAATTTTTTTGACTTCTCGCTTCTTTATTATCCTTTAACCCCGCCCATAGCTATACCTTCGATAACATTTTTTTGACCGATGATAAAAATAATCAGGAGCGGCAGAATCGCCGATACGGCGCCGGCCATAATAAGCGAGTAAAATTCGCCGCTGAGCGAAGTGAACTTTTGCATCGCCAGCTGAATCGTAAACAATTTATCGGTACGAAGGAAAATAAGGCCGTTTTGATAGTCGTTCCAGGTCCAAATAAAACGCAGGATCGCATAAGTGGCAACCGCGGGACGCACGAGCGGCATCGCGATGAACCAGAATATTTTCCAATGGCCCGCGCCGTCGATTTTGGCCGACTCGATAAAGTCGTTATGCAGCCCCATGAAAAATTGGCGAAGCATGAACGTGCCGAGAACGCTGAAGCTGCCGATGATGATAAGTCCGATATGATTATCGAACAAACCGATGTAACGGTACAAAATAAATTGCGGCACCAATACGGCTTGCGAAGGAACCATGTAGGTCGTCAGCACGATCAAGAACAGCCATTTGCTCGCCGCAAACTGCACTTTGGAGAAGCCGTATGCAGCCAAAGCGGATACGGTAACCGAAACCAGCGTCGTAACAACGGTAATTTTAATCGAGTTCCAGTAATACAGGTAGAACGGATATTTCCCGAACCATACTTCTTTATAGTTGGCGAGCGCATTCCAATGCTTAGGAATCCATTCGATCGGAAAGTTGAAGACGTCGGATTCGACCTTGAACGATGCGGATAGCATCCAGAAAAAAGGCAATAGAAACAATAGACTGACAGCAAACATAATAATCGTTACAATCGTTTTTCTGAGGCTTAAAGGCTCCCTCATAACATTCCCACCTCTTTTTTGTTCAGCGGCACTCCCGCCGCTTAATAATTAACCCATTTCTTCTGACCGATCCATTGCAGGAACGTAATGACCAGCACGCACAGGAACAGTACAGTCGCCATGGACGATGCGTAGCCGAGTTTCAAGTTCGTAAACGCGGTGTCGTACAAATACCATACGATCATCGTCGTCGACTGGATAGGTCCGCCTTGCGTCAATACGGCGATCAGGTCGAATACTTTAAAGGTCGAGATGATCCCTGTGATGAGCAGGAAGAATGTCGTCGGAGACAGCAAAGGAAGCGTAATGTTCTTAAATTTCACCCAGCTCGACGCCCCGTCGATATCGGCCGCTTCGTACAGATCTTTTGGAATCGATTGCAGGCCGGCGATGTAGACGATCATGTTAAATCCGATGGACATCCAGACGGAAATCATCATCATCGAGATCAGCGCGTAGTTCGGATCGGCCAGCCATTTCGGCGGGTTCGAGATACCGATCGATTCCAGGAACATGTTAACCGGTCCGACGGACGGATGGAACAGCACTTGCCATACGACGGCGACGGCCACCACGCTGGAAATATAAGGCATGAAGTAAGCGACCTTGAAATAGCCTTTCCAGTACACACTCTTATCGATCAGGATGGCGAGCACCAGAGAAACAATCAAATAAATCGGTACGGTGAGCAGGAAAATCGCATTATTAATAAATGATTTCAGGAACGTAGCGTCCGTGGCCAGCTTCCGGAAGTTATCCAGGCCGGCCCATTTAAACCCGTTAAAGCCCATAATGAAATTCCAATCCGAGAAGCTCAGTATAAAGGTTGCAATAATAGGAAGCAGTACGAGAATCGTGACGCCGATCAGCATCGGACTGACGAACAGGAAGCCGGCCAACGTTTCTTTGCGCTGCAATCCGCCATTGCGCTTTTTAGGTATCCGTTTCTCCGCGGTTGCGGCAGACGAATTCGAATTCATGTTGCAATCACCTCAACTTCAATAATGTTGAGTTTATTATAATCAATGGCTTGGCAAAATATTTAACGGTATTTTGATTACATTGCCGACGATTTTGACTTTTTTGTCGAATGCCACCGCTCGCAACCGCACTGTGTCTCCTAAACAAGAACAAAGCCGCCAGGAATGCTCCTGACGGCCGCTAGTTCTATTTATCGTACTTTTCTGGCGAAAAAGACGCCGAAATCATGATATTGATAGACGCAATCCGCATCGACAAAGCCCGCTTCGCGAATCCAGCGGATTTGATCGCCGACAGTCGCGTTCTGATCCAGCTTTCTTCGCTCTATCGCCCGGTCCACCGCTTCCTCCGGCAAGCCGTTCCCCCGAATCCAGCTCTCCCACTGCCGCTTGTACATCGAATCGATATAAGGCGTAAGACCCAGCACCTGATCGGCGTTAATGAAAATTCCGCCGTCCTCCAGCCAATCGTAAATGTTATAAAACAGCGCCTGTTTCTCCGGATGGGATAAATGATGAATCGACAGCGAAGAGATGACCGCATCATAACGGCCTCGGAACGAATGGCGGGTATAATCGGTCTCGATGAACTCGGCGCTGTCGTCTCCTGCAAACCGTTTCCTTGCCGTCTCCAGCATCGTGCCGCTCAGATCGGCCAATGTGAACCGCGCCTCCGGGTAGCGCTCCTTCGCCAAGGCCGCCAGCAATCCGGTGCCGGCACCCAGATCGAGGATGCGCGGATTCTCCTTCTCCAGCGTCAGCCAGCGCACGGCCGTTCCGTAAAAATCGTCATAGCAGGGAATCAGCTTCCTCCGCTCGCGGTCATAGCTTTGCGCTGCCTCGTCAAATTGAACTTTGATTTTGTAGCTCATCCTTTATCTCATCCTTTCCGTATCGTTGGAGTTAAAATGGGTGAAAAGGTGTCCGCTGCGGCGTCCATTTGATCTTCCAATCACTGTTCAGGCTGTTATTACTATTATAGGCGCCGGCGGTACGGCTGGAAAAATATATATATTCTATGAATTTGATAGTCAAAGCCTATAAAGCGGCGCTCCTTATTCCCTTAAACGAACGAAGGCCGCACCTGTCTCTGCAAGAAGACAAGTCCGGCCTTTAAGGATAAGTGCACAAAAATGATATTATTGAAAAATCGTTTGATACAGCAAGTAGACGTTGAGTATGACGATGATGACGGTCACGACCCAAGCCAGCACCTTCAGCCAGCCTTTATTGGCGAATTCCCCCATCTTCTTCTTATCGCTGGTGAATTTGACCAACGGGACGACCGCAAACGACAGCTGCAGCGACAAGATGACCTGGCTCAATATGAGCAGCTTCGCCGTTCCGCTCTCTCCGGCGACGATCGTTACGATCACGGCCGGAATAATCGCGATCATCCGGGTAATGAGGCGGCGCAGCCAGCCGGGAAGCCGGATGTTCAGGAAGCCTTCCATGACTATCTGGCCGGCCAGCGTGCCGGTCAGCGTCGAGTTCTGGCCGGAGGCAAGCAGCGCTACGCCGAACAGAATGCTGCCGAGAGCCGTTCCGAGTATCGGGGTGAGCAGCTGATAGGCATCCTCGATCTCCGCTACCTCCGTCATTCCGGCCCGGTGGAACGTAGCCGCCGACAAAATGAGAATCGCCGCATTGATGAACAGAGCGAAGAACAAAGCGATCGACGAATCCCAAGTCGCATATTTGATCGCCTGGCGCTTGCCTTCTCTCGTCTGCTCGATCTGTCTCGTCTGCACGACCGACGAATGGAGGTACAAGTTATGCGGCATGACGGTCGCTCCGAGAATCCCGATGGCGATATAGAGCATCATCGGATTGGTAACAATTTCGGTCGTAGGAACAAAGCCTTTCATAATGCCGCCGATTTCCGGTTTGGAGAGAATGATCTCGGTCAGGAAGCAGCCGCCGATCGTGACGATCAGCACGATGACGAGCGTTTCGATAAACCGGAAGCCTTTGTTCTGCAGCAGCAGCACGACGAGAACGTCGACCGCGGTAATCAGCACCCCGTAGACGAGCGGTATGCCGAACAGCAGCTTCAAGGCGATGGCCGAACCGATGACCTCCGCCAAATCGCAGGCGGCAATGGCCAGCTCGCATAATATCCATAATGTGAAGGCGACGGGCTTGCTGTAATGATCCCGGCATGCCTGGGCCAAGTCTCTGCCGGTGACGATGCCGAGCTTGCCGGCCAGCGCCTGGAGCAGAACGGCCATCAGATTGGAAATCAGAATAACGGATAACAGCGAATATCCGAACAAGGAACCGCCGGCGATGTCCGTCGCCCAGTTGCCCGGGTCCATATACCCTACGGCAACCAGATAGCCGGGTCCTACAAAAGCCATAAACTTCTTGATCCACGACCCGCTCTTCGGTATTTTCAGCGAGCGGTATACTTCCGGAAGCGTAGGCTGGTTGCGCGATAATTTCCAGCCTTCTTCGGCTACATGTTTAATATGCGCTTTTTCACTCATAAGATGTCACCTCTTCTATCGTATCGGCATGCGCCGGGCTAACATTTTTGTCCTAGTGCAACATTTAAGTTGGCGAAGACCCATTCTCATGTTCATGTATATGATGCCATGAAATAAATGTTCCTATGATTCGATTGTACTCGGCTAAATATTTTTGTCAAGGGAAACATTTTGAGTGAGCGTAAACAACGCTAAGAAGCCGACCCTGCAAGGTCGGCTTTTCGTCGCCGAAGACCCGTAATCAGCGCAAAAATCGCTAGGTCTTCTGGAAATATGTTATAGGTTTGAACTTAAGACTGCAGCTTGCTTTTGGCCGCGTCGACGAGAAAATCGAACCATTCGTCGTTGTCTTCCAGCAAGTCCTCTACTTCGAGAATTTGTTCCTCGCTGCCCGATTCGTTCAGAAAATGCAGCCCGTAGCTCCAATCCCTCCCGCTCTTGCTGTATAACGTCATTTCATAAGGCAGTTTATGATCTTGTACTTGAAACTCGACTTTACCGACATACCCTTCTTCCTTGCTGTATGTCATAGCGGCTTGCAATATCGTAATCAGCGGACTCATCCTTCCATCTATCTTGACACTCTTTTCCAAGCATTTTACCACGTTGTCCCGGCAATGAAAAGCGAGCCTCCGTCATTTCTTGTCCGTAAACGTCTTGGCGGCGAGTACTTCCTCGTCTCCGGCTTGCTTGCCCCCGTACCGAACCCGCTCGTACAAGGCCAGCAGCGAAGGCGAGGCGCTTCCAGGCTTGCCGCTCCACTCCTCCACCTCGCGCCCCGTTTCCTGCGGCGTCAGATGCTTCTGAAACCGGTAGCCTCTGCGAATCGAATGTCCGAGCCAGCTGCGGTACAAGTAGCGGACCCGCTCGGCGTTATCTTGAAGCTCCTCCCACTTCGTTTTATCCGTTCCGGAAAACAGGCGCTTCCATCGCGACAGCAGCTTGCCGTTCCACTGATCCCAATCGACCAGACTCTCCACGTCATCCTCGTAACCGATCCGGCTCATCCCCTCTTCGCGTGCCTGCAGTCTCGCCGCAAGCCATGCGTATAACCTGCGAATCGCTCCGGGAATCCGCCTGACGATCAAGTAAACGAGGGCCAGCAGCGCGATGGCAAGAATGGCGCCGACCGCGTAATACATCACCTTCTCCAGCCATACCATCCAAGCCGCCGGTTCGCCAGCTCCGCCCAAATCGGCCGGCGGAGGCTTCGGCGCCGTATCCTGCTGCGCGGGAGCCTGCTCGCCATCTCGGCGCAGCAGCTGCGCCAGCAGAAACAGCAGCTGCTCTTTAAGCCATAAAAACGCATGGTACAGGCTGCGCAGCAGCAGGACGACCATGATAACGGCCATCAGCAGCACGATTAGCAGCCGGTTTTTCCACAGCATCTCCTTGGCAATGACCGGCTCCTTGCCGCCCGACAGCGTCTCCTGCTTCATATTGGACTCGTTGGAGACGAGCAGCGTCACCGCCAGCGCAATCAGTCCGGCGCAGGTCAACAACGTGCCGTAAGGCGCAAGCGCCGGTTGGAACGGAACGATCATCGCCGCGGCAAAATAGACGATCATTCCGATCACATAGAAGCTGACGGGAAAGAAATAACGCCACGGCTCCGTAACGAGCCGGATTCCTCTGTAGACGGCAATAAAGCCTAGCGGAAGCAGCGCATAAGATACGTAGGCATTCCCGAAAAACAGCCAGCAATGAGCCGCCGCGAGCAGCAGCGAAACGAAGATAAGCTGATACGAACGGGTAATCGGCAGCGCCAGACGCAGCGCGCAGCCTGCTGCATAACCCAATGGCAGCGTGCACAGCCACGCCCAGCGGACAGCCTCCGGAGCGAGGAAGACGGCGGCGATCAGCACCGGAGGCAGCGCCAATAGCAGCTCGACGCAGCCTTTGAGCGTTACCGTACCGAGTTCGCGTCCCTTCGAATTGATGTTCATGCCGATTCACCCGCTTTCCTGGCCGCGTTAGCCGCCGCTTCTTCTGCGGCTGCGCCTTCCTCTCCTGCCTCCGCCGGCTTCTTCAATAGAAACAGCTCCACGGCGTTTCCGTTGCGCCTCAGCTCGTCGATCGGCCTTTCCATCTTCTCGCTCACATAAGCCGAAATGATGAGGATATCCCGATGCCTTACGTAAGCGTCGGCCGCTTCTTCCTCCAGCAGCGTATCGAACGGGATGCTGCGGGCGACAACGACCTTGGCCATCGTCTCCAGCAGCAGCGTCAGCTGCTCCGTACCGCTGCCCGGCTCGACCCGCACCGGCTCCTTCGGGGCGTCGACGGAATAAGCGTTCGTCGCAAAGCCGGCTTCCATGCCTTGGCGAATCGCATATTCGGCGATAGCCGCCGCGCAGGACAGGCCGTACTCGAAAAGCGGCTCGTCGTTCACCTGGCTCCACATTTTCTCATGATCCTCGACGTTCAAATAAATCATTAGCCGGTGATCGGCCGTATAATCGTGCTGATGAACCTGCAGCTTGCCGCTTCGCGCCGTCGCCTTCCAGTTGACGCCGTTCAGCGGATCGCCGTACCGGTATTCGCGCACGCCGGAAATCATGAACGGATCTTCAACGATCCAGCGGCGCACGGTTATATCCCCCTGCCAGCTGTGGGACGGCAGCTGCAGCTCATCCAGCTCGGCCGGCTTCGGGTAGACGAGCAGCTCCGCATCCAGCGTCAGCTTCAGCGTGCTGCGGTGCAGGCCGAGCAGATCGCCCCAAGTGAGCGAAGCGGTGCTCAGCCTGTAGCAGCCCCGCTTTAGACAGCGTATCCGGTGACGTCTCGTAATTTGCGTATAAGGCATCAGGCTGAACAGGCTCTTATGATTTTGAAACATGGAGCCGTCGTTAATATCGAGATTGGCCTGACTGTAAAATTTCAACCCCGCATGAATCAGCGACTCCAGCCGAAGCCACGGCACCGGCAGCAGATTGCGATTGGCAATCCGTTCGATCATCTCCGCCTCTTCGCCCTCATAGCAGGCTCTCTTATTAAAATAACGGTGGTACTTGAGTCCCCGGTCGCCGAACCAGCGGAATAACAGCATCTGCAGCAGTACGATCAGAAAGCTGATAAATAGGACCCAGCCGATGCTCATTCCTGATTCACCAAATCCGATTCGGTCGGCACGGCCACCTCTTGCAGAATCGAAGCCACGATCGCTTCGGCGGCGTCATGCCGCGAGCGGAACGCGCCCCTGACGATGATCCGATGCGCGAGCACCGGTCCCGCCATCCGTTTCACATCGTCCGGAATGACGAAATCTCTGCCTCTGAGCAGGGCGTGCACCTGCGCAGCCTTCAGCAGCGCCTGGCTGCCGCGAGGGCTCACGCCGGTCGCCACATCGCCGTGCGTTCTCGTTTTCTCGACGATGCGCAGCAAATACAACATCAGCTCGTCGCTTACCGCCACTTGCGAATAGCTTCGCTGCGCCGCGGCAATGTCCGCCGCTTCGGCGACGCTTGCGATATCCTCGAGCGGATTCGAGCTCTTGAACCGCTTCAAAATATCCAATCCCTGTTCGGTCGTCGGGTATCCCATTTTCACTTTAAACAAAAAGCGGTCCAGCTGCGCTTCCGGCAGCGGGAACGTGCCTTGGTTTTCCACCGGGTTTTGCGTCGCAATGACGAGAAACGGCCGCCCCAGCTCTTTCGTCTCCCCGTCGATGCTGACCTGCCGCTCTTCCATACATTCCAGAAGGCTCGACTGCGTGCGCGGAGTCGCCCGGTTGATTTCGTCCGCCAGCAAAATGTTCGTAAACAGCGGACCCGGCCGAAACTCGAACTCGGAATGCTTCTGATTATAGTAATTGATTCCGCTTAAATCGGAAGGAAGCAAATCGGGGGTAAATTGAATGCGCTTAAAGCTGCCGTTGATCGATTTGGCCATCGCCTTGGCCAACAGCGTCTTACCGGTGCCGGGCACATCCTCCAACAAAACATGCCCCGACGCGATCATGGCAATAAGAAGCTTGTCGATGACGTCCTCTTTCCCTACTATAACTTTGTTCACGTTGCCGGCAATCGTTTGCGCCATGGATTGAATTTGACTCAGCTGCATCGGAAGTCCTCCTGCATGATGATTTATAATTAGAATAAAATTGCGGTATGCGTTCATTTTTGCAATCGCTTGCAGAACTGCCGCAAGACGCTCGCTTTTAGCGCGGCAAACCGCCTTTCTTCCGGTCAATCTAATGCCCATCATAGCATGAAATCCCATTAATATACAGACCTTTCGTTGCTCCTTCCGCCCTAAGGCGCCCGCTCCCTCCGAACGGCAAAAAGCCGTACCAAAGGAAAGCATCCGTAAGGACATCCTTCCTGGCACGGCTTTTCTTAAAGGCCAACGCCAATCAGTGTGCGGTCGGAAATACCCGTTTTACCATCTCGGCAAACTCGTTCACAAACCCGGAAACCGGCCGCCCTGCGCCGACGTCGGCGACATAGGTGTTGACGCGCTGAACAAAATCCGGATTGGTCGAAACATACACATTGTGTATGTTAGGATCGGACGATTTGACCTGCTGGGCGATTTGATTTTCCACATCCTGCGATACCTGGCGCACGGTCGTATCCTTTAAGATCGCCGCTACATAAGCGTTGTGCTGAGTGACCAGCACATTGGCGCTTTTGATGCCGGGAAGCTGGGCGATTTTTTCCGCCGCCTGATTGGCTACCATGATCCGGCTGTCTTGAATTGTAGTCGGCGACTGATTTACCGTTTGCTGGCGCGCCGTGCCGCCTTGATTCGGCGAAGGCTGGGCAGCCTGATTTTTGGCGCAGCCTGCCGCGGCTCCCGCCAGCAGCACAACGGATAATGCGCAAACCATCGATTGTTTCCTGAATTTGAACATGACGAACCCCCCTTTGTCGTTTCAAAGGATAGTATGGATCAATGCTTTCCTTCTCATGCATCCTTGCAAAATCGTCATGGGCTACCCTTAATCGGGCGGCTGTACTATACTTAAAGGTAGAACTGTCGTTTCCATTTTTATGTAAACATTGAGGTGCGTCTGATGAATATACTGAAGGTCAAAGACCGCCAAGAGCTGGACAAACGCATTCCGTCCATGCCTTGGTACGTCGAAAAATTTATTAACTACAAGCTCCCCGACCTGTCCCCTTCTTCGCTGCTGGAGTATGTCCGGGATTACGAGACGTTCTTATCCTGGCTGTTGGCCGAGGGCTTGGCCGAAGGATCGGCGATCAAGGACGTTCCCCTGGAGTCGCTGGAGAAGCTGCATATGGAGAGCATCGACAATTTCCGGATGTTTCTGGCTACGCGTACCGAAAACGCCAACAGCAAAACGACGATTTCCCGCAAGCTCTCTTCGCTTCGCTCGCTGTTCCACTATTTAAGCCAGATTGCGGAGGACGAACAATTTTATCCGCTGCTGAAGCGCAACGTTATGGCCAAGGTCGAGATCAAGCGGACGCAAAAGCCGAAGGATACGGCGGCCAAGCTGGAGGGGAAGCTGCTGCAGGAACATGAAATTTACGAATTCATGGAATACGTCCATCGCGGGTACGGAGAAGATGTCGCCAATAACAAGCAGGCGCTGTATTTTTATGAGCTGAACAAAGTGCGCGACGCCTGCATCGTCTCGCTCGTGCTGAACTCCGGGCTGCGCGTTTCCGAAGTCGTCAATCTGAATGTGGACGATCTGGATTTGAAGAAAAAGCTTGCCCATGTATACCGCAAAGGGAAAAACGACGACTCGTTTAAGACCCCGGTCTATTTCCGTAATGAAGCGATTGACGATCTGACGAGATACTTGGAGCTGCGGCAAACGCAATACAAGGCGCCGCGCAAAGAAAAAGCCCTCTTCCTTGCCATAGCCAACGGCAAAAAAGAAGGCGAACGAATGACCAAACGGGCCATACAAGAGATGGTGATCAAGTACGCCAAACGATTCGGCAAGCCGTTCTTGTCCGTACATAAGCTGCGTCACTCGTTTGCGACAGACTATTATCTCAGCAACGACTTGTATAAAACGCAAGAGCAGCTCGGGCACGCCTCGCCGGAGACGACGCAAATTTATGCGCATCTGACCGACAAGACGATGGCCGAGGCGATCGACAAGCGAAAAGAGAGCTAGGCTGCGGGCCGGCCTCTTTTTATTTTTTCCGCCAACCAAGAGCCTTGACCGGCGAACCGTCGAGCGTTTTCTTAAAATCGGCCCGCCGCAGCAGCACGACAACTTCATGTTCAATTTGTTCAAGATATAGATTTTTCATGCAAAAAGCCACCTCCTTCCCGCTTTTGCGCCGGAGCCGGGCAACGCCTAGGGCGAATATAGCTGCATCATACAATATTATAGTTGTATCGTGCAACTATATAGCTAAACAAAGATTGCAACGGCAAACAAGCCTTCCGCGCACGGAAAGCTTGTTGTATGTCGTATGGCCGCACCCGCGGTTTATAGGCCGTTCAAGCCCGCGCTGCATCGCGCGTCCGAAAGCGCGGATTATACCGACTCTTCTTGAGCGCTGTAAGCATCGGATTTGGGCGCCGTCCAGGCTGGGGAGGAAGCGCTGCGCTTGCCCGTCTTCACGTCGTACTCCAGCATTTTGCCCGCGCCGAGCGCCGTGCATTCTTGGGGCTGATCGGCCAGATGAATCGGAATTTGCGTCTCCTCCTGCAGCCTGATATCCAACCCCTTCAGGAGCGAGCCGCCGCCGCACAATATGATCCCTTGCTCCATCACGTCTCCTGCGAGCTCGGGAGGGCAATCTTCCAGCGTCGACCGGATCGTCTCCACCATTGTCACGATAAAGCCGTCCAGAAGCTTATAAATTTCCTCCGAAGTTACGGTTACCGTCTTCGGCAGTCCTTCCACCATATCCCGGCCGCGGACATCCATCCGTATTCCGGGCTCCGGCTTGATCACCGTGCCGAGGCGGATTTTGATGTCCTCGGCCGTTCTCTCCCCTATTTCAAGATTATATTCTTTCTTGACATATTCAATAATATCTTTGTCGATCGACAGCCCTCCGCGGCGGGTTGTCCGACTGGCGACGATCCCCCCGAGCGATAAAATCGCCACCTGAGACGTCCCTCCACCGATATTGAGAATCATATTTCCCATAGGCTCGTCGACCGGAAGCCCCGCGCCGAGCGCAGCGGCCAGAGGCTCTTCGATCGTGATCGCTTTATTCGAGCCTTTGTGCAGCACGGTTTCTTCCACCGCCCGCTTCTGAACGCTCGTAATGCCGCAAGGAATCGAAATGAATACTTTGGAACGGCGAAACCACGGGGCCCGTCCATGGATTTTGCGCATAAAATGCTGCAGCATCGCCGTAGACCAGTTGTAATTGGAGATGACTCCTTCCTGCAGCGGATAAATAATTTCAAGACTTCCCGGCGCACGTCCTATCATCGCCTGCGCCTCCGCGCCGAACGCCTGAATCTCTCCCGTATCCTGACGCACTGCAATGACGGACGGCTCCTGCAGCACAATGCCTTTGCCATGCTGGTATATGATCGTATTGGACGTCCCCAGATCGATACCGAATTGAAGCTCCCACGCGTTAAACATCTATAATATCCTCCGTTTCTAACAGCCGATTTGCTTTTAAACCTTCGTTTTTATATGTATCCGGCTTTGCCTAGGTTTCGCTTATGCCGCTTCTTCCCCTCGTATGAGGTGTTATATTCTTCGGCTGCAGGAGCGTTTTTTCGTGGGCATAAGCGGCGGCTGTCAACATTTGTATGGAATAACCGAGGATTATCGCTAAAAAACGGCAAAATTCTCCTCCTGCCCCGTCAAATTGTCGGCTCCGCCCGAATGTTGTAAGGAAGCCTCTACGTTAGGCTTGGCGCCGGATATTGGGCGGCCGCGAACCTTTAATATCGGAGGTGCTTACTATGAACAATGCGAGAGGTGTGCTGCATCGCAGACTGGAGCAGTGGAAATCGGCGGCGAATCAGCTGATCTCGGGGCCGGAGGAGGAAATTGAGGAGTCGGAGGCGATTGAGCTGGACCCGGCTCTATTGGAGCAGTGCCGGACGATGGCGGAAGCCCAAGGCGTCACGGTGAACGAAGCCGTACGCCAAATTGTCGAGCAATACTGGGCCCGCAAGAGCGGCGAGCTGATCGTTCCTATATCCCGCGAGCAGCTTGAACGCAATCCGCTGCTTTATTTGGACGCTCTGTCGGAGCGCAACATCAAATTGTTTGGAGAGGCCAAATATGAATACGAACCATCTTGATCAGACGAATTACGGGCAGGCCGTGTTTCTGGACCGGACTGCGTTCATGGCCTTCATGAATCCGCATGACCCATATTATTCCAAGGCGAGGACATTATTTCTTGATCTGGACGATCTGGACCGCGCTTTGGTAACGACCAATTACGTAATCTTCGATACGCATCAATGGCTAAGAAACCAATACGGCTTCCAGCAAGCGCAATTTTTTCTGGAAACGGTCGATCAGGCGGTGCATAAAGGAACGCTGGCCATCATTTCCGGCAGCCCGGAATTTGAACAGGAGTCCAAGCGGCTTCTGACCGATTGTCCGGATCTTCAGCTTTCGCTTAATGAAGCGGTCACGGCCGTAGTCATGCTTACATACCAGATCAAACGGATTTTCACTTTTAATCCGAGCTATGCGTTCCTGCCGAAATTGGATTCGGCCATTAAAATTATGCCCAGCGTGTGGTAATAGTGCGGGGTTATAGCCGAAAGGCCCGTCCAGTTCTCTTACAAGAGGACAGGACGGGCCTTTTGGCAGCTTGCGGAAACGGCCCGCCTTCCTCAAGACAGGCGAGCCGTTGGCACAGCAAATATGATCGATGTATAAGTGCTTAAGCACGAGGAGCAAGCGCTTTGGCAACAAGCGAGGCGTAATACTCCGAGCCTTCCGCCCCGAGATGCACGCCGTCCGGCTCGAAATACGATTCCTTTCCTTCGCTGGCGGCGTACCAGTCGATTAACGTCACCTTCGGATTGTCCTTCGCCGTTTCCGCCAATATATCGTTAACCTCGCTCTCCCATTTGCGCGGTACGCGGGTGTTGACCAGAATGATCTGCTGCGTATCGTCGCCGAGAGAATCGAGCAAAGATTGCAGCTGCTTCTTGCTGAACACGCCGTTCGTGCCAAGCTCGATGACGACGCGGTCTCCCAGCTTGCCGTCCGCTTTGAGCTGCTCGACGACGTCGGGGGCCTCGTGCATTTGCCGTCCGATTTTACCGTCGATGACAATGCCCGGCAGCAGCTTCTCCAGATACGGCTCGATATCGAGCATAACCGAGTCCCCTATAGCTGTAATGCCTTTTCCCGGTTGCGGCACAGGCTTCTTCCCCTCCGCGCCGGCAGCCTCCCGCCCGCGTCCGGCCGAATCGTCCGGCGCGTTCTGCTGCGGCGGGTGGCCGCCTCGGTCCGAGCCGTTCTTCTCTCCGGCAGCCGAATCGCCGTTCGTATAGACGGCGGCCGTCGTCTCGGTCGAACGGCCCGGATCGGCGCCCGCGTCCGAGCCGCCGGCCCCGCTCGCTGCGCCGCCTTCGGCCGTTTCGCCTGAGCGCGGCGAGCCCGCTTGCCCGTTCGGCGGCGGCTGCAGCGCGCCGCCGGCTTGACTATCGCCGGGCGGTTTCGCCTGCGAGGCCGCGGCTGTGGCCCCCTCCGGCGCGCCTACCGCATGAGCGGCAGACTGCGCGCCGCTGCCTTCGCCGTCCGCGCTCCCGGCCGGCGGCGGTGAGAGCGGCACCAGCTTGGCTGCGCCCCCTCCCGCCATCGCCGAGCTTGCCGTCGCATCGGAGACGCGGTCCGCCAGCCCGGCGCACAGGAAGGCCAGCAGCAGGAGCGCGCAGGCCAGAGGCGTCCAGCGCAACCCCGGCGTCCGGCGGCCTCCCTGCCGCCCGCCCGGACGCTTCCAGAGGCGGCTGAGCGCGCCGCGGCGGATCGGCTCCTCGATCAGCCTCCACGACAAGGCGGCGAGCGCTATCGACGCGGCAAGCTGCAGCGCGGCGCGAACGATGCTGACGTCGGTGCCCTGAACCGACGCCTGCGTTAATATAATGACGGGATAGTGCCAAAGATAAATCCCATAGGAGCGTACCCCCAGCCAGCGGAACGGCCCCGACCCCAGCAGCTTGCCGAGATAGCTGGCAGGATGCGCGAGCACCGCCACCAGCACGGCGGCGGCCAGCGATAACAGCACCAGCCCGCCCGGATACAAGAAGCTGTCGTATTCGTTCGTCTTCCAGACCATGACGCCGATTGCCGCAAGCGCCGCCGCGCCAACCAAGTCCAGCATCGTCCGGGTCGCGCCTTGCAGGCCCGGTTTGAAATTTTTGCTCGGCCAGACCATCGCAAGCGCCGCTCCGATCAAGAGTCCGAAAGCCCTCGTATCCGTACCGTAATAGACGCGGCTCGGATCGGTCCCCGGCTCATAAATCAGCAGCATCGCGACAGCCGAAGCGGCGGCTCCCAGCACGGTCAATCCGACCAGCTTGCCCCGGTAGGGCATAATCCGGAATAGAGCGGCGAGCAGCAGCGGCCAGAATAAATAAAACTGCTCCTCTACGGCCAATGACCATAGATGACCGAAAGGCGACGCCGGACCGAAGCTTTCGAAGTAAGACACCTTATGAAAAATCAGCCACCAGTTGCTGACGTACAGCACGCCGGCCGCGATCTCGTCCTGCAGCGAAGCAAGTCGTGCGGGAGCCGTCCATGCAAGCCACGCGCAGACGGAAGCGAGCATGACGAGCAGCGCCGGAAGCAGCCGCCGGGCCCTTCTCAGCCAGAAATCTTTCATATCGATTCGGCCCGTCATTCTCCATTGGGATGCCAACAGGTCCGTGATCAAATAACCCGATAAGACAAAAAATACGCCAACGCCCAGCAATCCGCCCGGCGCCCATTTCACATTGAGATGATACACAATAACGACCAGCACGGCGAGGGCGCGCAATCCGTCGAGGCCCGCCATGTAGCGGCCGGTCCCGTTTACCGGTTTAGGCATATGCGCGTTCCCCTTTCGGCCAGCCCCGGAAGACGTCCAATCTTTTCGCCCTGCACCTGCCCGTTCCTGCTTTTCGGTCCAATCCAATCATTCGGCTCATGTTCATTCTGTCCTTTCGCTCACTAATGATGCCAATTTTCTCAGCTGATAATACTACTATAACCAATCGCGAACCGGAAATCGTTACGAAAGGATTACATCTTGCCATGCTCTGGAATCGGGTTCCCGACCTCATCCGAACATTCGATAAATCGCTACAGAATGCGCTGCTTCGAGCCGAATCCATAAATTTACATTACACTCCTGCGGCTATCTTATTATGGATTGAAAAGCGATTCAATAGGAACTTGCGTTCCTGTTAAAAGGATAATCGGCACTTGATTCCAAACAAAAGAGGAGGTATAATAAAATCGTAATAACTATAAAAACTATTTTTGTTTTATTAGTTTCCGCAGTTTTTTCGACTATTCCAAAACATCTCGATCATCTTTTGGGGGATTGATAATGAAAGATCGAATCATGAGAGCTTTTATAGAAGAAATTCATGACAAGGGCATCAAATTCACTATGGACGATTTAGCCCGCCGTCTTGGAATCAGCAAACGCACCTTATACGAGCATTTTTCTTCCAAAGCGGAACTGCTGGAAGCCATTATCGCGCAGACGCTGGAGGAAGCGGATGAGAAGACGGAGAAGATCGTCAGCGACCCCGGCCTATCCTTAATGGATAAGATCAAAGGAGTCATGACGGTACTGCCTAATCATTATGAGCTGTACGACTTGCGGATTCTCGAGCAAATGAAGCGGTATTACCCCGAGCAATGGGTGAAGATCGACTCGGCCTTGAAGGACGACTGGAACATGCTGCGCGATCTCATCGAGCAGGGAATGCAGGAAGGGCTGATCATCAAGCAAAACTTGTCGCTTGTGATGAAGCTGATTGTGGATGCAACGAATGCAACTTTGGATCAGCGATTTTTTATGAAAAATAATATCACCGTCACGGAAGCGCTCGCCTCCATCGTGGAAGTGCTGCTGTTCGGACTGGTGCCAAGGGATCAATAGATCAGGATAAACGGTGCTGCCTTTTATTCTTTTCTTTTGCCCTTGGAAACTAAAAAAACATTATTAGTTTTATTAGTGACAGACAAAAGAAACGGAAAACGAGGAGAACATCATGTCCATGATTAAAAAAATGAGCAAAACCCAATGGATCGGCCTAAGCTTGGCCATATCCATCTTGTTTATCGAAATGCTGTTGTACAGTTTGTTAATTCCGATTATTCCTTATTTCAACGGGCTCTTTCATCCGTCTTCCACGATGATGGGAATCTTGTTCAGCAGTTATGCGGCCGCCCTGCTTCTGGCTACCCCGTGGTTCGGATGGCTGTCGGACCGCATCGGACGTAAACTGCCGATTATTCTCGGCCTCGCGGGGCTCGGCATAGCGACTTGCCTATTCGCCTTCGCCGGCAATATGGCGATGCTGATTGCGGCCCGCTTCGTGCAGGGAGCCGCCGCTGCGGCAGCCTGGACCGCCGTGCTCGCCATGCTCGCCGACCTCTTCCCCGGCAAATCGCGGGGGGCCGCGATGGGGATCGCCTTGACCGGGATCTCCACCGGTTCCATGCTCGGGGCTCCAATCGGCGGCTGGCTGTTCGAGGCGGGCGGCTTCCGGGCGCCGTTCTTTTGCGCCGCCGCTCTCATCGCCGCAGTGATCGTCATCTCTGTCCTGTTCCTGAAGGAATCGATGTCCGCCAAAACCGAAGCGAAAGCCGGCGGCGGCATGATTCCCCTGCTGCGCAACCGTTCCGTTCTGCTGATCGCCTGCGTCGTCCTGCTTGCCGAAATTACGCTCACGCTGCTCGAACCGATTCTTCCCGGTTATATCACGGAGCGGCTTACGGTTACGCCTCTAGGCATAGGGCTTATGTTCGGCGCCATGACGCTGGCCTACGGTCTGATCGCTCCGTTCTCAGGGGCTCTCGCCACGCGCTTCAATCCGTACGTCATTATGCTCAGCGGCTTGACCGGCCTAGCGGTCGCCATGCCGCTGCTCGTAGCGTCCGACTCGATCGTGCTGGAGCTTGCGGGCATGATTCTCGTCGGCGCTTTGGTCGGCTTCACCCTATCGCCGACGCTTCCTACGTTGGGCGGCATCGTCGATCAGGGCGGGGACAGCGGCGAATACGGGACGGCCTACGCCTTATTTAATATGTTCCACGCCGTCGGAATGATTATCGGACCGCTCGTAGGCGGAGTCTTGACCGATCTGCTGACCGTACCGGCGGCAGTCGTCGCGGTGAGCGTCGTGATCGTCTCCTGCGCGCTTATGCTATTCGGCGTGCTCAAGACTATGAACAAAAGAAAATGGAGCGCCGTGGGCAAAGAAAACGGGATGCAAGGTTGATACGCCGCCGCTTCGCGCGACCATGACGGTAATCCCGCGGACAAAAGGAAACCCAACCCAACGCCTTAGCGCCGGATTGGGTTCGTATCCCGCATATCCCTTCGTGTTACGGAGCCCTCACAGCTTCATGGATAGCTTAGCCCCGCACAGCGGGGCTATTTTGCATTTATTTTTTCTTAAAGTTGGCGTCGTAGGCCGTTTGATAAATTTCCAAATACCGTTTAATGTTCATATTCTCCAGATTTTTGAGATAAGCGTCCCAATTTTTATCGATATCCGAGTCGCCCGTTATGAAGCGGGCCATCATCTCTTTCACATGATCGAGTATCGTCTTCTCCAGATCGGCCACCTCCGAAGCCTGATCGGCGGTGAAGAACACCGGAGGCATCACCTTATCGATGTTCATTTGATAAGGCTCCATCTTCGTCTTCGTTTCGTTGTACAAAATGACTTCCAGCGGCTGCTCGGGATTCGCCACCTCTCCTAAGCGGAAGTCGTTCGAACGGTAGCTCGGACCGGTCTGTCCCCAGTTGACGTTTTGTACGCCGCCCCACGGCGTCAGCTGCTTCCAGATGGCCGGTTTGCCGTTGATGCCGATTTCGCTTTTCTCCGCATAACGCCATTCCACGCCTTCGCGGCCCGCATACCAGCGGATCACCGTATCCGGCGAGTTGAACAGGAAGTCGGCCAGACGGAAGGCGGCTTCCGGATTTTTCGCGTTTTTGGTGATGACATATTGCCCGTTGCTTACGACGTACGGATGATAAGCCGCGTTTTGGAAGCCGTTCGGCCCTTTCAAAGGAGGCACGGCCACATAAGTCAACCACCGCCCGCTGCTCGCGCCGAGCGTCGTCAGCGAGCCCATATTATGGCCCGAGGACGCGCCGAGAATAACGGTGTCCGGGTTTTCTCCGAGCTTCTTCAGCTGGTTGTTATCCTGCGTGAGCGCTTGCGGGTCGATCAGCCCTTCCGCATACAGCTTGTGCAAATATTTGAGTCCTTCCTTCCACTCCGGCTTATTGTACGGTACGGCTACTTTGCCGTTGTCCAAATACAGCTTCTTCTCTCCATGGTCGTAAATGAACGCGTTCATCAGGAACGAATCGAGCATTTGCGTCGAAAACAGGTTGCTGCTGGACGCTTGAATCGATCCGGAGAGCGGAATTTCATCGGCTTTGCCGTTGCCGTTCGGGTCCTTGGTTTTAAACGCTTTCAACACCTCGTAAAATTCATCGGTCGTCGTGGGCATCTGCAAGCCCAGCTTATCGAGCCAAGGCTTCTGAATCCACATTCTTTGCTGATACATGCAGTGGTAGCACTCGTTGACCTGCGGAAGCGCATAAACGTTGCCGTCCGGCGCCGTGATCAAATCCTTATAGAACGGATTGGCCTGAAACATCTTTTTCATTTCCACGCCGTACTTCTCGATCAAGTCGTTCAAAGGAAGAAATACGCCTTGGCTGCCGTAGATCATCATCTGCGTCGGCGATACGCCGAAGCCCATTATGACGTCCGGATAATCTCCGCTGGACAGCACGAGATTCAGCTTCTCCGTAGCCGATTTCTCCGGCGCAACCTCCCACTCGATATGAATATTCGTCTTCTCTTCGAGCCATTTGGTAAATTCGTTGGTGGCGAAATCCTCTACCGAAGCGCTCCCTTTCATAAGCACTTTGATCGTCGTCTTCTCCGCCGTAATCGGCAGCTGGCCCGGTTCGCTTACCGCCGCTTTGGCCGTGCCGCCCCCGCCGCCCTGATCTGCCCCCGCGTCCCCTTTATCCGAACAGGCGCTCAATAACACCCCCGTGCTTAGCATGAACGACAAAGCGATAAGCGCTGTTTTCCTCAAGCAAACCCCTCCTCGTTTAGCTGTTGATCCCCTACCCTTTCAGCGAGCCGATCATAATCCCTTTGACAAAATATTTCTGAACGAACGGGTACACGATCAAGAGCGGTACCGTGGCTACGACGATAAGCGAATATTTCAGCAGCTCCCGCAGCCCCTCTCGCTTCGCCTGCTCCGTCACATCGACCAGCATGTTCAGGTCCACTTCGTTTTGCACCAAAATATCCCTCAGCACCAGCTGCAGCGGATATAAATTTTGATTTTTCAAGTAAATGAGCGCGTTGAAATACGAGTTCCAATGGCCTACCGCATAGAACAGCGTAATGACCGCGATAATCGGCCCGGAGAGCGGCAGCACGATTTTCCAAATAAATTGAAAGTCGGTACAGCCGTCCAGTTGAGACGCTTCCAGCAGTTCTTCGGGAATGGTCGTCTGGAAATACGTCCGCGTAATAATCATGTTCCATACGCCCAGCGCGCCCGGCAGCAGCATCGACCAGACCGTATTGAGCATCCCCAAATCTTTGACGAGCAAATACGTCGGGATCAAGCCTCCCGAGAACATCATCGTGAAGACGAACAGAAACATGAAGATGTTTTTGCCGTAAAAATCTTTGCGCGATAACGGATACGCCGCGAGGATCGTCATGACAACGTTAATGAGCGTCCCCGCCGCCGTATAAAAGAGCGAGTTCGCAAAGCCGCTCCAAATGAGCTTATGCTTAAATACCGCACCGTACCCGTCCAGCGTCGGATCGACCGGCCACAACCATACGCGGCCCGAAATGACCGCCTCCGAGCTGCTGATCGAAGCGCTTGCGACATAGATAAGCGGATACAGAATCGTAATCAGAAATAACGATAAAATGCAGTAATTGATCACCGTAAACAGCTGATCTCCTCTAGTTTCCCGGATTGACGATGCTTCCACCGCAGTCTCCTTTCCGCCCGGCGCTTACCATAGGCTGGCCTGTTTCGTTTTTTGTGCGATTTTGTTCACGACGACGAGCAGTATCAGGTTGATGACCGATTTGAACAAGCCGATCGCCGACGAGTACGAATAGTTGATCGCCTGCGACGTCAGTCCGACTTTGTACACGTAAGTGTCGATAACCTCGGAGGTTCTCAAGTTCAGCGGGTTTTGCATCAGCAGCACCTTCTCGAAGCCGACGTCCAGCATATGCCCCGTATTCATGATCAGCATAATGATCGCGATCGGCATAATGCCCGGAATGTCGATATGCCACATCCGCCGCAGCTTCGAAGCCCCGTCGACCACCGCCGCTTCGTGCAAAGACGGATCGATGCTCGCCAGCGCCGCCAAATAAATGATGCAGCCGAAGCCGACGCTCTGCCAAATGCCCGACCAGACGTAGATCGACTTGAAATATTCCGGCACCCCCATAAAGTTGACGGTTTGCAGACCGACCAGCTTCAGCGCGGCGTTGACGATCCCGTTGCGCGGGTCCAGCATTTCCAAGATGAGCCCGACCATGACCACTACGGAGATGAAATGCGGCGCATAAGTGACCATTTGTACCGATTTTTTGAACAATTTGTTTTTGACATAATTCAGGCTGAGTGCAAGGATGATCGGAAACGGGAAACCCGCTACGAGGCTGTACACGCTCAAGACGATGGTATTGTTCATCAGCCGCCAAAACTCGTACGAGTTGAAAAAGCGGATAAAATGCTTGAGCCCCACCCATTCGCTGCCCCATATTCCTTTGGTTACGATAAAGTTTTTGAAAGCAATTTGAGCGCCGTACATCGGTATGTACTTGAAAATAATAATGTAAATGAGCGGCAAGGCGATAAGGACGTACAATCTCCAAACTTTGCGTATCTTTTTGAGCGGTGCCCCGCTTTTTGCTGCAACGCTTACCTCCGTTTGAATCCCTGATGTTTGTTTAAGCGCTTCCAATTGCTCACCTCCCTCATTCTTTTCGGCATTGGTCAGTACAGTGTAGCGGTGGTCTTCCTCACTAACGGTACTATGTGCCCGGCCGGAAGTATATGGGATTGATTTCAACTCGATGTGCAGTTGTTCAGATCGCTGCATGTGCACTATTATTGGCGTGTGCATCCATTAAGAATGCGCTTTCAGTTAGCTTTGGAATGGCGATAATCGGATGTATTGACTCCGTTGATCCGCTTAAAGGCGCGGCAAAATGTATTGGACGAGCTGTAGCCCGAGCGGACGGCGATCTCGTATACGGGCAAATCCGTCTTCGCCAGCAGCTCCTTGGCCAGCGTCATCCGCAAGTCCTCCAAATAATCGGAGAAATTCGTGCCGGTCTGCTCCTTGAAAAATTGCGATAAATAACCTCTCGTAATTCCTATCCGGTCCGCAATCAGGTCCAGGCTCATGTCCGGGTGCGCGAACGATTGATGAAGCTGCGCCATAATATTTTCGAGCAGCTTCACGTTCTGGCTTTTTTTATGCTCGTTCACCGTGTCGCACACCTGCCGGTAGATGGCCGCCATTGCCCCGTAGCTTTTCTCCAAGCCCTCGTAAGAGGCGGATTCCCCGGTCAGAGGCTTGACATTGTCCATCGCCTTTTGTTCGCTCAATCCGACCTGGGGGAGCAGCTTCACTACGGTGCCGAGCATTTCATTCATAAACAGCTGCAGCATCGGAACGGGCAGATGCCGCTGTTTGAAATTGATCTGGTGCAGCTCGCCGAGCAGCATGTCGACGGCATCCAGCTCGCCCGCCTTGGCCAGATTGGTCAGTCGAATCTCCAGATCGGGCGGATAATAATAGCCGCTGCTTTCCTTAGGCAGCTCATGATATCCTATGACGCCGGTTTGATTTCTCCACGCCAAATATTCGAGCGCCTGCCTCGCCTCCTCGCAAGAGCGCGAAACGTCCAGAAGCTCCCCGTACGTGCCGCCTGCCGCTATCCGGGTAGCGATGTTCACCTGCGAATAGATCGTCTCGCTGATGCGCAGAAGCATTTCGCTCCAATAATTCCAATCCGCCGCTGCTTCTCCCGAATCAAAAGCACACAGCAGCGCCATCCGATCCTCCGCCATATCATGCCAATAGACGGCTCGCCGCATCTCCCTGCGCAAAATATCCTTGATCTTGACCCGCTTGACGTCAAGCTCCTCCAGCGCATTGCGGTCGAAGCCGTTGTCATAGCCGCACAGCTGCAAAATCGCGACCCGATACCCGCTCCCTTCCGTCTCGATGCCCACATGCTGTAGCAGAACGGTCGAGTCCTTGGCCGGCAAATATTCCCCTTTGAGCAGCCGCTCGACAAGCGCCGCCTGCAGGAAGGGGGCGTGCTTTTTCATCTTGTCCTGAAGCTCGTGATTGTTGTCGATCAGCCTGGCTACGGATTCGCGGATAAACCGGTAGGCATCCGGTCCCGTATAAGACTCGCCGTCCATCCGATCGACGATCGTCTCCATAATCGTTCTGAGCGGCCGGCTATTCCGATAAGCGATCAAATACGCGATGAGCACCCCCGCGCCCAGAAAGAGCAGCGCCATGGCAACAATAATTTTTTTGATATACAGCACTTTCTTCAGCACGACATAATCGGGCTGCGCAACCAAATAAGTCCAGCCGTTATAGGCGGAGGTCGTATAAGTGACCATCATCTGCCCTTTGCCGAAGTTTTCGAGCATGCTCCCCTGTTTGCCTTGAAGCTTGTCCCGGCCGATCCACGGCATAGGAGCGTCATCCGATGTCGAGCTGATTATTTGGCCTTTCTCGTCAAGAATATACGCCCATCCGCCGCCGGAGAGATCCAGCCCGCCGAGCAGCTTCCGTATTTCCCGGTTGTCCACCGTAATGACGATCGCTCCTTGCGGGTAGCCCGGATAACCGAGCGAATGAAGATAGGTCAGCAATGAATACGAAGTGCCGTTATTGGTCACCTGATGGGCGGGAAGCACCTCCCTCTGGTGATAGCTTCCGATAATAAGGTTTTTCCAGCTCTCCGGATCAATACCTTTATAATAGAAATTCTGATAAAAATCGAATAGCCCGTAAGTGGAGTTTTCCATAAATACGAGCTCGCTGTTTTTATAAACGATGAAGTAATTGAATATAAAATTGTTGGTTAGCGCATAGCTCTGCAGACTTTTGCGGGTGTCGAGAATACGGTTGATGTTGGCGCCCCGGTAAGGCTCGGTGACGTGCTGGAATTGCATGATGCGGGTATCGCCGACCAGCTGCATGGATATGGAGGATAGCTCGGCGAACCTGCGGTCCAGTATATCCCGGCTCTGCTCCAGCAAATGCAAGTTGCCGGCCGTCACTTCCCGCTCCATTTCATGCAATGTTTTGTAGTAAATGACCCCGCCGACAAGCAGCGGGAGCAGCAGCAATAACAAGTTCGGCGCCAACAAGCGTATAAACAGCCGGTGGCTGCCTGTCCTCCCGCGGTTCATTCTCCACATCTCGCTCTCCCTCCAAACCTGCGATTTGTATCCATTGTAAAGTACTTTATACGGGCAGACAACGAAAGATAACGTCGAAATTCGTCATAGCTTTGTCGGAACGAAGTCTCCGTTTACGAAAAAAAGACAGCCGCTCCTATACCGCTTGGAGGACTGTCCTTCTCTTCAATTATGTTGGGGCATAAGCCTTAACCGATATTAAGATTCCTTCTTCATCACATCATGATCGACATAACGCGCGCCGTTGATTTCGCTGATGACATTGATAGCGACCTTCGCTCCGTCACCCGCCGTAATAATCGTATGCACGCTGACGCCTGCGGCCGTTCCCGCAGCCCAAATGCCTTCCATCGAAGTCTTGCCTTCCGGAGTCGTATCGATGACGGTCTTGATTCTTGGCTCGGTGCCTTCGCGGGTCTGCAAACCGATATGCTGGGCAAGATCCGTTAAAACCCCGGTAGCCAGAATCACATGCTTACCGGCGTACTGCGCACCTTCCGTCTCGATGCTGAAGCCTTCGTCCGTCTTGGCCACGTTCTGAACCTTGCCTTGAACGAGCTCGGCGCCGAATTTGACCGCTTGCTTCTGGCCGATCTCAACCAGCTCGGGCCCGGTAATTTCCATTATGCCGTAATGATTTTCCAGCCATGCGCGTTTGGTCATGCTTTGGTCGCTGTCGATCAGCAGCGTTTTCTTCCCGGCCTTGGCGGTAAACAATGCGGCGCTCGCACCTGCCGGCCCCGCTCCAATAATAACGACTTCATACATATTCGATACACTCCTTTCATATTTTCGATGCATAATTTCTTGGAGTCTTGATGCTTGTTCGCTCTCTATAATGCTACACAAATTGGCAAGGAAAGTAAAAACCGCGCATTACAATAAGCCTTTAATTTCCAACAAGAATATGCTAAATTAAGGACAATCTACCCGATCAAAGAAAAAGGAGACGTTTTCGATGATCCGTAACGAAAAATGGGAATTATTAGAGAACGGCGTAACGGCGGACGAACTTAGCCAATGGAGGGAAACGATACTGGAAGGAGGCTATTCAGCCTTCAACAAACTGCTCGAAGGCTTCAAGCTGCAGTTGAAGCGAATGCAAGACGATGAGATCGAAGCGCTATTCCGCTGGATCGAATGCGCTCGGCGGTTGTTCCCGGAACCGGGCCAATTCAGCCCGTCCTGGCTTACGATTTGGACGGAATTACGAGAGATGGTCGTCATCAAACAGCAGCTGATGCAGACGATCCCCCGCGCGGAACGCGACGGAGAATGGCAGCTTATCCTCGACAATCCTTTTACGATTGAGGAAATCGTCTGCCATCCCGGTCTTACTTTTGACGAGGCTTCGTACTTATACAGCTACTTTCGTCCCGGTTTGCAAAAAAACGAGTACATAAGATTACAAAAAATCCAGACCTTGGTAGTCGATGTCGGCTCCTGATGAGACGACTCCTAAACCCGCAGCCGCTTCTCGACAGCAACAGCGCGCGACAAAGGCGGCATTCGGGCGAACATGTCGAATAAAACACACATTTATCGACTTCTGCGCTTGCCCGGGAAATGCGGCATCGCCCAAATTAGAAAACGGACGCTTTGAGGCGGCCGTTTTCGCTTTTTTAACGCCGATACATCCATAATCCCCGCTAACGCCGCCTTATTTAAGTCTGATTCTCCGGCGTCTTTACGTTATATCCGTCGTTTAGAATCGTTCAATTGCAGACTCATAGAACGTTTTACATATTTTTACATTTTAAATATTCGCTTATCTGTTTTTGCATAAAAGTTAAAAAAACAATATTCGACCGCAGTTTCGGCATATTTTCCACAGCAAGGCCACCAATCGACTTCCACTTTTTTGAAAATGCCGTCAAATAATAATCATATTGATAAAATGCTGCAGTTTGGAGGAATGATTATTGCAAACAATCCTATTTTTCTTCATTATTATGGAAGATTATCCTGAATTTCGAAAGCGCATAAGAATGCGGTGGCGATCATCCAGGAGCGGATCAACAACTGTGAATAAGTGGGAGTGGGACCAGCGAAATTTTGAAACCAATATCCACATGGGGATAACTCCCCCCTCCCCAGAAAAGGGGCATTGTTGTTTTCCATGTGAAATGTTGGAAGCCGTCACTCCAATTGAACCACTTTGGCTTCGATTCGTTTCCATGCATGACGACCGTCGAAATCCTTGATCAGCTTGAGCACGACCGCGCGACTATGCCGAACAAGCGTCGCCGCGCAATGAAAGAACTCCAGTCGGAATCTTGCAATCGTATAACCCTGATGCATCGGTTCGCAACAATCGCGCTTAAAGCGTTCGAACAAATTGTAGGCCAGCAACTTGATCAGCAGATCGACTTCATTCGCTTCAAAATCACTGGTCGCGATCCGGTCCATGGAAAAACCGTCTTTCGCCTCTTTGATGTAATTTTCCATGCAGCAACGCTGGTTGTAAAAGCGCCATAGGTCAATTGGTTCCCACTCCAGGTTGGTTACAATCGCTTCATACTGCCAGTCCTCGTCGAATACGATGCGGCCTTGACCGTCTTCGCAGACTTGCGTCTTACGAATGACCGCTACGCGACGGGGCTTTTTCCAGGACGTAGCTTTGTAAATCAAAGTGATGCCCTCGATGATCCAGTCCTCGTCGACATAGCGCGTCCAGTAGCGACAAGCCGCCACGTCGCTTGCGAGGCGTTTGGTCCATTTCATTTTGCCGACGTAACCGATCTTGCGGCCTTCCCACAGTTGGTAGAAATCCTCGCCGCCAAAGCCTTTGTCGAACCGGGCGTACGCCACTTGGCGCTCGCCGAGCAGTGCGAAGGTTTGCTGCAAAAAGTCGATTGCGTCGGTTGAAGAATGCGTGTTGCCGGGGCGAAGCCTCGCATTCAGATTCAAGTGGGTTTGCCCTTCAAAAGCCAGCAACGGATGGTAGCTGTTTCGTCCGGGCTTATGCGGATTGGTGCCTTTGGCCGCGCCGGCCTGCTCCCCGTATACCGTCTCCACCGAGGAGTCCAGATCAAGGATTGGCTTGGACGGCAAGCAGAGATGAATGATTTCCATATTCAGCTTGCGCAGTTCCGTCGGGAGCTGCGGGCAGGATCTGCCCAGACGCGCGAGCTCCTTGTACAGCAAACTGTGATGCGGCAGACGGCCTCCCAGAAAACGACAAAGCAACACATCGTGCTGTAACTTGCGGAAATGAAAAATACGCCCGCAGCCCAGCATCCAGCCAACCATTAGATAGAGCAGGATGCGATGAACAGGAAAAATGGCGTTGTGCGCTTTGCCGCCGGAAAGGCGCTGCATGGCCTCGGCGAGCTTGATTTTTTCGAGATAGGCCAAAAAGATTTTGACGCCGCCGAAACTCGTGGCGTTCTGCAGCGAAAATTCGCTCTTGATTTTGCTGACCGGTGTGGTAGACTTCACCTAAAAGGTGCTCCTCTCTTTGGGTGATGTTGTCCTGGACAAACACCATTCTACCAAAGATTTGGAGCCCTTTTTATGTTTTTAATGCGCAGTACTTTCGAAATTCAGGATTATATAAGTTTGTGAATCTAACTACGCTTATCGCGTCACAAAGGAATGGAGCTTAACGATGGATTTGAATGAAATGATCGAGAAACTGCGGGACCGGATGATTCAGACTGCGATGCGTCAAGGAAATTTATGCGACAAAAATGTCGTCGAGCTAAGCCAACAGCTGGATGTCCTGTTACTGGCCCAGCACCGCAGGAGGTGCTATCAGCGAAGCCGCGGCAAGAGAGCTTCAGCCGCCCGTACTGTCATCTCCAGCCAGTAACGACCTCCCCTAAGCTGTTATACATAGATTCGAACACTTAGGACGTTACCCCTAAAGCCTATTTCGTTGACCCCCGGCGCAGCATACTTCCCGAGCATCCCTGCTCAATTCTGCTTCCCGCCACTCGGCTGGTCAGCATCATTTTCCCGCCCATGCCGGAGGCATTACTTAACCGTACTGCCTCTATCGTCTGTTTTAACTCTATTCGGCGCTTCACCGGAGCGAACTGCAGCCTGCTCTCCTGTACGAGAGCCATGATGCGCGCGAAAGCTTCCTGCCAGTCGCCGACCGATGCCCGCTCCAGCCAGGAGCGCAGCCAGAACAGCTTTGGCACCGTCCCCGTATCCCGGGCGATCCGATGCCATTCGGGCGATATGCCCGACAACAGACCGATGCTAAGCACCGTGCCTCCAGGGCGCACGCAAGCCGCAAGCTGCGCCGAATCGGGTCCGCCTATCGAGTCTATCCCTGCATGAGCCCCTCTTCCTCCCGTTAAATCCATGACCGCTTCATGCCAAGAAGGCTGCGAGGAGTTCACCGCATTCGATGCTCCCAGCTCCAGAAGCTCCTGCGCGTATTTTCCGTCCCGGGTTATCGCAATGACCCTGAAGCCCATAACGCCCGCCAGTTGGGCGAACACGCGGCCGATTGCCGAGCCTGCTGCATTGACGAGCAGCGTTTGATCCGGCTGCAGCGCCAGCACGTCCGTGCAGATCAGCCATGCGGTCAACGGATTGATATAGAGCTGGGCGGCGTTATCGTCATCGATGCCATCCGGCACCAGCACCGACCAACGCGCTTCTGTCGTCACATACTCCTGCCAAGTGCCTTCTCCCCTTAACGGCAGCGCGCGCCGGCCTATCAGCGAAGAAGGAACGCCTTCTCCGACGGCATCTACGATACCGACGCCCTCGTATCCCGGCACGAACGGGAGCGATACCCGATGTGCGTAAGCGCCGCGAACCGGGATCAAATCCGACGGATTGACAGGCCGCTCCATCATTCGAACGAGGACTTGCCCCGGCCCCGGAAGCCGCGTTTCCTTGCGTCCAAGCCGAAGCACGTCCAGCGGATCGCCGAAACGATCGCAGCTTATATAATACGATTGCACAGCCGCATCCCCTTTGCAAAGAAAGAAGCCGATTTTCCCCATTAGCGAAAAAATCGGCCCTTGTATGTATATCGTTCTTCCGGAAAATCTCCCGGCTTATTGATCCGCCAGTACAACATCCCATTCGTGAATCTCGTAATTTCTCGCTTTATGAATGATATAAGGGTCGTTCAACACGAGCGCTTCGACTGCTTCGAAGCTTTCAACCCGATAAATGACCAGTCCGCCCGCTCCGTCAACAAAACGCCCGTTGGCGAAAATGCGTCCTTCGGCCCGTTTCTCGGCCAAGTAATCCAGATGCGCCGAGCGGTACGTTTGGCTTTTTTCCTCATCCAGCATCGGTAAAAATACGGCAAAATGCTTCATCGTTCCAACATCCTCTCTCATCGTTGAGCTTAAGTCTGCGGCGCCGGCGCCGGAAATTCCGTCTGATCGGTCATCGCCGCGGCCGACGTCGCCTATTTCTTCTTACTATCATATAGCAAACGGCTTCATAAGCCAACTCCTGGGCGCATTATTGACCGGCGGCAGACTCGCTTCCCGGCCAAATGTCCGTTTTCGCGGGATGCAGCGTCTTTTTGCGGTATTGGGACGGCGGCGTCCCTGTCTTCCTGTGGAACAAGCGTGAGAAATAAGAAGTTGTCCAGCCCAGCCTCTCGCTGATCTCCGTTACCGTCCAGTTCGTCTCCTCCAAATATTCCATGGCCTTTTCCAGACGAATTTCCTGCAAATATTGCATCGGGCTCTTGCCTATGCGATCATTGCAAACTTTAATAATATAATGCGGGTGAAAACCAAAATGATTGGCGATATCGACCAGAGACAGCTTGTCGGCCAAATGCTCGTTCATGTAAGCGGCGATCGGAAAATCCGCATACAGCCCGGCTGTCCTTCTCAAGCGGCCGCCCTCTTGACCGGCCCCGCGCAAGCTCTTCTGAAGCAGCGACAGCAGCGTGCCTTTGAAACCGGAATCGATTCTGTACAAGGCCAGCCTCTCGGGCTTTTGGGCGTATTCCAAAGACAGTTGGAACCACATTAGCAAATCGGCCATATCATCGCCGCCGCAAGGACCGTTGGACGGATGCGTTCGAATCGCCTGCGCCAGTTCTTCATCGTAAAGCCGGAATTTATAATCGATAGCGACCGACTGCTCTTGAAAATAAAATGCGTGTTTCGCCTGCGGCGGAATTAAGTAAAAATGTTTGCCCCGCAGCGGGCAGCGGCGTTCGCCGCAGAGCATCTCGCCCCCGCCTTTCCGGAGAACGACCAATTGATGATACTCATGTGCATGAAGTGAAATGGCTTCGCCCGGCAAGTAATCGTTTCTCGCTACTTGCAGCATATTCAGCTGTGCGTCTCTCAAAGACCGTTTCGCTTCAATGGCCATCTGCATATCTCCCTTCGACCGCCGGATGAGCCTGGGCGCCAGCCGGTTTGCCCGCTGCAAACGGCATTGGTTTGAAAAGGCTTTCAAACGGCTTTAGCTCCATCATAAACCGGCCCCATCCGGTTCGAAATGGGTAAACTTAACATAGGATTATGCTTTCTTACGCTTTTGGGCTCCCACATCCAGTCCCTCTTCTGTCCTACATGGGAACAAATCCCCCAAAAGCCATCCATGCCGCTACGCGGCACCACAGACAATGGAAATGGGGTAACAAGAGTAATTTCCAGGGTAGTGACGTGATGCTCTGAAGCTTATTCCGTCCGCATCCAGCTTCGGTTGGATCGGCGTCTAACCATTCAGCTAGGATCGTTCTATGGGTAGACATTACTTTCGGGGGAGCCCACGGATATCCACAGGATATGGCTGCGCATCATTTCCTAAACAATAAAAAAAAGACACCCGGCCTCAAGGCCGGATGCCCGCGAATCACTGACGGATGGCAGAGCTCCTTACATTGATGCCGTCGTGCCGCTCTGCAGCTTCGAGGCCCTCGCTTCCGCCTTCCGTTCCTTGCTTCCCCAGATCACGGTCAATCCTGCAGCGATAAAGCCCAGTATTCCCGCAAAATAAAAACCGCTCTTCAGTCCGCCCCACTCGTTGATCCAACCGGCGAGAAACGGTCCCGCGAACATCCCGACCGCATAGACCGCTTGATAGAATCCCATCGCCGTCGCCCGCTTATCCTGTCTGATCTTCTGGATAACGAGCGTAAGCAGCAGCGGGAAGTGGAGCCCTTGGAACAAGCCGTTGAACATTTGGGTTACGACCAGCATGGAGAAGCTGCTTACCATCGATATCGCCGCCGTACAGGCCGCGCTGCATACGAAGCCGATCAGCACGATCGTCCAGGCGCCGAACCGCGGCGCCAGCACCCTCCCCGACAAATAATTGCTGATCGCGTGCGGAACCATGAAAGCAAATACGAGATAAGTCAGATCGAGCTGACTCGCCCCAAGCGTCAGTGCATGCGAAGGAGTGAAGCCGAACATGGTGATGAACAGCACGCTGTGGGCAAGAATGGAGAGCAGCGACACCTTCAGCAGCAGCGGCTCCTTCATGACCTGCAGCAAATCCTTCATCCGGATCGGCTCCCGCGACACGCCTTCCTTCGGCTCGTGAATCCACAAGCTGAGGAGCAAGCCGGTCAGACCGATCACGCCGCCTGCCCAGAAGGTCGCTCCCCAGCCCCATTGCTTCACCAAATAGCCGCTGATGCTCATGCCGATCAATTGGCCGGATGCCGTCAGCAGGCTGATCAAGCTCATGGCGCGGGTCGCCTGCTCCTGGCGGAAATAGCTTGCGTAGAGCACCGTATAGGCCGCCCATGTCGACGCGCCGATTCCGGAAATGATCCGCCCGGCGAGCGTCCAGCCCAAATGCCCGCCGAGCGTGAACAGCACGCAGCTGATCGTGGTCGTCAGCATGCCGAGCATGATGTAAGGCTTGCGCACCTTCATCCTGTCCGAGGCGATGCCGAGCGGCAGCCGCAGCACAATTTGGACCAGGCCGTAGCTGCCGAGCACGAGCCCGGCGAAGCTGTAGCTGGCTCCCAAATGCTCCAAATACGGCGACAAGATGGGCACATAGGTGTACAAAGACGCCCAGTAAAAAAGCGTCACCAGTACGAATATCGCGTGGTGAAAGCGGGTGGGACCCGCCGTTTTTATAGACATCGGTCGTTTCTCCTCTTCAGCCTCATACGCGGGCGGGCGCCCTGTCGTATTACAAGCTCAGCTCCAGAATGCTGCGGACATCGTCCTCGTGAAGCTTCTTGAACGAGCCTACCGGGCCGAAGCGCACCGTTTCCTTGGCCATGCGCCCTACTTCCTTCGCATCGATATTGCGATCGCTCAAGCGGCTCGGAGCCCCGATCTTGGTAAAATAATCGCGCGTCGCCTGAATGCCCGCCAGCGCGATCTCTTCCTCCGATTTGCCGGTCGGGTCGATATGCCACACCCGGACGGCGAATTGGACGAACCGGTCGATCCGCTCGCGATAAACATATCTCATCCAGTTCGGAAACAGAATGGCCAAGCCTTCCCCGTGAGCGATGTCATAAATGGCGCTGACTTCATGCTCGATCATATGCGTAGCCCAGTCATTTTGCATGCCGACGCTGATCATGCCCCCGTTCAGGGCGTAGGTCGCGCTGAGCATCAGATTGGCGCGGGCCGCATAATCGTCCGGCGTATGAATGGCTTTCTCGCCGTTTTCGACGACCGTCTGCAAAATCGATTCGCACAGACGCTCCTGCAGCGGCGTATCCGCCGTTTGGCTGAAATACTGCTCGAACACATGCGACATCGTGTCCACGATACCGTTTACGGTCTGGTTCGCGGGCACGGTATACGTCAGCTCCGGGTCCAAAATGCTGAATTTCGGATAAGCATGAATGCTGCCGATCGCTTTCTTCAAATTTTCTTCCCAGTTCGTAATCACGGAGCTTCCGTTCATTTCGGAGCCTGTGGCCGATAGCGTCAGCACGGAGCCGAGCGGCAAAGCGCCTTGAATCGCCGCTTTGCGCATGAAAAAGTCCCACACGTCTCCCTCGTAAGGGACGCCGACGGCTATCGCCTTGGCCGCGTCGATGACGCTGCCTCCCCCTACGGCCAGAATGAAGTCGATCTTCTGCTCGCGGCAGATGGCAATGCCCTTGCGCACGGTGCTTACGCGTGGATTCGGTTCGACTCCGGGCAGCTCGCTTACGGCCGCGCCGATTTGCTGAAGCTGCTTCAGGATGCGGTCGTACAATCCCGTCGCCTTGATGCTGCCGCCTCCGTACACCAGCAACACGTTGGTGCCGTACGCGGATATGCTGGAACCGAGCTGCTCCAGCATCCCTTTGCCGAATAAAATGCGGGTCGGATTTTGAAATTGAAAAGAGTTCATTGCGATCCTCCTAGATTATGGGTACATTCCATTATTTGCTCAATGTCTCCGTTTTATCACGCGCTGCGGAACGTACACGCGTTCACGATTATTATAGCGGGATTGCCCCGCTTTGAAAATGACTCACATCCGCCTCATCAACTATCGCGGAAGTAACTAGCTAACGTCGGACTTCAGCGTCAACGGTCCGCCGCTCTCCGCCCGAGCTTCGTTAAAATTGGGCCCATACGTTTTTGACCTGCTCCCATAAGCCAACCGTAGCCGTCCCCATCGGAACGACGAACGTTTGCCACAGCAAGACGAAGGTGACCGTAATGCACACGCTCTCCACCAGAAAACCGCTGAACTTCCCCGTGCTCATCAGCGGAATCGCCAGCTTCCACTTCCATGGCGGCAGCGGATGAATGCCCTGCTTGGTCAATGCGTCGCACAGCAAATGCAGCGCGTACGAGACGCTCCCCGCCATCCACAGCGAGACTCCGAGCTTGAGCGAAGCGTAATACAATAACCCGCCCCATATCAAAACGCCGTAGACCGAATGGGTCAATCCCCGATGCGGCAGCACCGCGCACACCATCAGCAGCGCGCCGGCCGTTCCGAGCCACGGCCCGGCGGAAGCGCCGAGGCAGAGCAGAACGCCTCCGAGCAGCATCATCAGCAGCTGACGGAACAGACGCTGGTTCACAAGGCACATCATGATCAGCAGAGCCCCCGCGGCATAACTGTACGGCGTATAAAACGATTGAAGATAAGAATAAAGAATAAAACCTGCGCCGGCCGCCGCAAACAGCAGCTTCAGCTTCAGCAGCAGCGGCTTGGGCATTGTTTTTTGCAGCAGCAAACTGTTCGGCTCGTCGATGTCCGGCAGCAAGGAGCTGACGACCGCTACGCCGGCAGCGGGGAGCGACACTCCCTGCCCCGCCAGCTGCAGCAATGACAGCGTGAGGCCCGTACTGACCAGCAAATGGGTTCTTCCCGTCATAGCCTCTGTCATTTCCTTTCCCGATCCTGCGAAGTATGTATGGCATTATGGCTGCTATATTATACCATACCGCCGGGCAAAACGCGAACAAACGTACGCCAGTATCGGGAAATGAGTTTCGCCGGCCGCATTCAGCGGAAGTTTTTTTTCGCCGATCAGAATGAAGCTCCTGCGCGCTTTAGCGCTGTAAAGAACTTGAAATTCAGATGTGGTCGAATAAGAGCCCTTGCAAACTATGCAAGGGCTCCTATCCTTTAGCCTTTAACCTTTAACGCGCCGCTTGCGCCTGATTCGAGCCAAGCATCTTGGCCTGCTTCCAATTGCCCCATACATAGTAGCAAATCGACAGCACGATAGCTACCGTGAAGCCGACCGGGAAGCTCCACCATACCGCGTCGAGACCGTAATGCGAGCTGAGATAATAAGAGAGCGGGATACGAATACACCATAGAGCAAGAAACGTCGTCAGCAGCGGAATCATCACCGCCCCGGTCGCGCGGACGACGCCGGATACGACGAAGGTAATGCCGAACAGGATAAACGCCCACAGCGTGATAAGGTTGATCCTCATGCCGATGGCGACAGCGGACGGGTCCTTCAGGAACAGTCCCAACGCTTGTTTGTTAAACAGGTAGATCAGCGCGACAAGGACACCGGTCATACAGAAATTAATGACGATTCCCATAATCGTCGTCTTATGAACCCGGTCCCATTTTCCGGCGCCTACGTTTTGCGCGGCCAATGTCGAGACCGCCCCGCCGATCGCCATCGCCGGCATCTGAACGTAGCTGGACAGCTGCATCGCTGCGCCGAACGCGGCGGTAGCTACCGAGCCGTAGCTGTTGACAAGGTTAATGACCGCAATCGCGCTCGTAGAAACGATAAGCATCTGCAGGCCCATCGGTATGCCCTTTTTCACCAGCGAGGCGATAATCTGCTTGTCAAAGCGCAAGTAAGGCACATCTTCGCGGGTAATGCGCAAATAGTGCTTTTTCCGGTACAAAAACCAGATAAGACAGGCGAGGCTGACGAACTGCGCGATGACCGTCGCAACGGCCGATCCGGATATGCCGAGAGCCGGCACGGGGCCTAATCCGAAGATGAACAGCGGATTCAGCACAATGTCCAGAAAGGTGGAAATAAGCAGAAAATAAAACGGCGTCCGCGCGTCGCCCGCCCCTCGCATAATCATCATAATGAAGTTATAGCCGTACATAAACGGCAAGCCGATAAAAATAATGCGCAAGTAAGCCGTGGCGAACTCCATTGCGTCATGAGGCGTATTCATCCCTCTGAGAATCGCCGGCGAGAAAAATAAGCCGATAGCAGTAATAACGAGCGACAATGCGAGGAAAAACAGCGCGCTCGTTCCTACCACCCGCTTCGCCTGCACCTCGTCCTTGGCCCCTACGCTTTGTCCGATCAGGATGGTCGACGCCATGCCGATCCCGAAGACGAGGCTGAGCAGAAAGAACATAATGTTATTCGCGTTGGAGGTGGCGGCGAATGCGCTTTCCCCCAAGTAACTTCCGACCCAGATCGCGTTGATCGTCCCGTTAAGAGACTGCAGCACATTGCCCATCAAGAGCGGCAGCGCGAACAATACGAGCTTCTTTCCAATCGGTCCTTCCGTTAATGATGCGTCCATTTGATAGGCCATATCTCCACTCCTTCAGAGCAAAGGGCAGCCGGAAAGCTGCCCCCAACTTATTTTATCGCCAAACTATTAAACAATAAAATTAATTATAATCATCCGGTCTTATTTCGTAAAGTCCGAGAATGTTTTCCAATAAAGCGTTATTATTCTTTATATTTAGAGCGGCGAAATATTTCAAAAAGCGATTCCAAACGACACGCGCTTTTGATAATATAGGGAAGGTGTTTGAGAAGGCATCACATTTGCACGCAAGGAGAGTGTTCATTTTTGCAACGCGAAATTCAAGTCGATGAACGTCCGCCGCTGCTGCAAGGCATCCCGCTTAGCCTGCAGCATCTGTTCGCGATGTTCGGTTCCAATGTGCTGGTTCCGGTCCTGTTCAAGATCGATCCGGCCACCATCCTGTTAATGAACGGGATCGGCACCCTGCTTTATTTGCTGCTTTGCCGCGGCAAAATCCCCGCGTTTCTGGGGTCCAGCTTCGCCTTCATATCCCCGGTCTTCGTCGTATTGGCCGGCCAAACCTACGGGGCGGCGCTCGGCGGCTTCATCGTTACCGGCATCATCTTCATCCTGGTTTCCTTCCTGATCAAATCTATCGGCACCCGCTGGCTTGACGTCGTATTCCCGCCGGCCGCCATGGGCGCTATCGTCGCCGTCATCGGTCTTGAGCTCGTACCGGTGGCAGCCGGAATGGCCGGATATATTAAGCCGGCGGATGCCGATGCAAGCTGGCATTTCGATACGAATACGATACTGATCTCGACGGCCACATTGCTCGTTACGATCATCGGCAACGTCATGTTCCGCGGCTTCCTGAAGATTATTCCGATTCTCGTCGGCATCGTCTGCGGTTATATTCTCGCCTATGCTCTCGGCGCCGTCAATTTCGAAGCGGTCGCGCAGGCGCCGGTCTTTTCGCTGCCGACCTACTACAAGCCGGAGTTCAGCTTGTCGGCGATTGCGGTCATCGCCCCTGCCGCCCTGGTCGTCATTGCCGAGCATATCGGGCATCTCATCGTAACCAGCAACATCGTCGGCAAAAATTTGTCGGAGGACCCGGGGCTGCACCGCTCGCTGCTCGGCAACGGCATCTCGACTGTGATTTCCGGATTCGCAGGCTCCACTCCAAACACGACGTACGGTGAAAATATCGGCGTCATGGCTCTGACCCGCGTATACTCGGCCTGGGTTATCGGCGGCGCGGCGGTCTTCGCGGTCATCCTGTCGTTCTTCGGCAAGCTCGCCGCCTTGATCACGACGATTCCCGGTCCGGTCATGGGCGGCGTATCGCTGCTGCTCTTCGGCGTCATCGCCGCCTCGGGCATCCGGATGCTTGTCGAAACGAAGGTCGACTATTCGAAAGCGACCAATCTGATTCTTACCACCGTCGTACTTGTCATCGGCATCAGCGGCGCGAGCATCACGATCGGCAGCTTCTCGCTCAAAGGCATGGCGCTAGCCACGGTAATGGCCATTCTGCTCAGCTTGTTCTTCAAGCTTATCGACACGTTGAAGCTATCCAACGAATAAGCCGCATATAGCGAAAAACCTGACGGATTTTTTTCACCGTCAGGTTTTTTATTCGCCGATTCCCGGCACTCTGCCGGTAATCTGCCGGTACTCTATATAGAACGCTTCATTTGCTCCGCATTTATCCGTTCTTCTCGATAATGGAGAAAACGATCGTCTCGCCGTCGTTTTCCACATGCACCTCAACGGCATAATCGCCGACCTGAACGGTTTGCGTTTCGACCGGCTGCTTTCGCGACACTTGGTTGTACACTTGATTGAATAGATCGTCGAAAGCTATCGCATCGTACGTGAACAAATAATTGGTAAACGCTTGAATCGCTTCCTTATTGCGGGCGAGCATTCCGTCCTGCACGCGCACCGTCACGCCGTATGTCTTATATTCCGGCTCCAGCCACAAGGAGGCTTCCTCCGTATGCTGAGGTTGTATCGACGATTTGCTTAAGTCTTTCGCTTTGGCGTCGGCGTCCTTATACAGCTTCAGCGTCGTCTCCTCCAAATCGTAGTTCGTGCCGCGCAGCTTGCCGGCTTCCTGCAGCACGTCATAAGCCCCCAGCATCTTCCGGTCGGGAAAAATCAGCTTTTTATAGCTGCCGTCCTTGGTCGGAACGATTTTCTCCAAGCCGCTGTTTGCCTTATTCACCGACACCCGCTTGTCCTTATGAATGATGCGGTCGAGGATGGCCAGCGATTCTGCCCGCGTCACATCGCGCCCTACGCCGAAGTACCCGTTCGGGTAGCCTTCCATAATCCCTTTCGTGAACGCCTCGGCGATAAACTTCTGCTCGCGGGGCTTTGCGCTCTGAAAATCTCCGATCGGTCCGGCCGTCGCCAAGCTGTACTGCTCGTTTTCGAGATATTCCGTTTCTTTGATCGTGTAATAAATGATTTCCGCCACTTGCTCCCGCTTCAGCTTCGCTTTGAAATCGGGAAATGTGCTTTTGTTAATGAATTGCAAGTCGCTGGACAGATCGATGTAAGGCTTTGCCCAGTAGCCCGCCGTACTCGGCTTGAAATCGAACGAACGGTAATCCTGCTGCAAAATGCTTTTGTTCAACGCGCTCAGCGAATTGACGAACTCATCCGTCCACTTCCGCTCTCCGTTCGGGTATACCTGCGTGTAGGACAATAGCAGCATTTTGACGAATTGATCTGCGGTTACCGGTTCATCGGGACGGAACGTTCCGTCGGGAAACCCGTCAAGAATGCCTTGGTCCACCAGCTTCGTTATCGCCGGCTCCGCCCAATGCCCTTTAATATCGGTCAATGCAAGCTTCTCTGCGGACGCCGCCATCGCCGATCCTGCCAAACCGACCCATAATGCCATTGACATGGCCGCCCATCGTAACTTTCTCATGCTGTCAATCCCCTTTTCTCGTCCCCGTGTCGAATTTTGTTAATATCCGTTGAAACAGACCAATATAAGAATAAAGGCATTTATCTGAAAATGGTATTCACCTTCAATCCTAAAAAAAAGCGCTTGCGGCAAGGGGAACGTTAGTTCGAAAGTCTTTATGTCCGTGATAAAAGTCTTAATTGTCTCCCTCTCCGTAAGCCTATTCTCCCTCTTTCTCTGCATCATGCGCATCGATTAGAAGGCTGCCGAAGCGGCGGCCGTGACAGCTAACATCAAGGGAGGTTACGATGAAACAACGGATACTCATTTTGGCGCTCGGACTCGGCATACTGATGGTTAACGCGCCGCAAGCGGCGGCAAAGCCCGAAGAGGGTACAAAGCCTCTGCTGACCTTTCCCGTCCTAAGCGATCTTCATGTCCAGGCATGGAACCGCGCTTCTCATACCAAGCTGGCGCGGGCGCTGGCCGATCTGCACACATTGAATCCGGCGGCGGATGCGCTGGTGTTGAACGGCGACCTGACCGACGGCAGGCAGCGGGATTACGACAAGCTGAGCGAGCTGCTGAGACAAGTCCCTCATCCGCCGCAGATTTTATCCTCTATCGGGAATCATGAATTTTATCAGTCGTGGCACGGCCCTTCGAGCCGATGGAACAAGGAAGGGTTTCCTAACGGTGAGACGGAGCAGGCGTCCATCAGCCGCTTTCTGAAGTTTACGGGGGAGAAGAAGGTGTATTATACGAAAAACATTCGGGGATACGATTTTATTGTGCTGGGATCGGAGCGGTATCGCCAATCGGACGCGGATTATCTGGAGGACGCTTATTTGTCGGACGAGCAGCTGGCTTGGCTGCGAACCGAGCTCCAGCGGCTCAGCCTAAGCGGCAAGCCGGTCTTCGTCTTCCTTCATCAGCCGCTTCCGAATTCGGTATCGGGCACGTCGGGCTGCTGCGTCAACAGCCGGTCCGTCATCCAGCACGAAGAGCTGAAGAAGCTGTTAGCGGCCTATCCTCAAATTATTTTGTTCTCGGGACATACCCACTTGGAGCTGAAGCTTCAGCGAACGCTGGTGCGAGACGGATTCGTCATGGTTAACTCTTCATCTGTGGAGCAGCCATGGACGGAGGACGAGCGAGGAACGGGGAAGCCGCTTGGCCCGGAAGCCAGCGAAGGACTATATGTGGAAGTGTACGCAAGCAAGGTGATCATCAGAGGAAGAGACTTCCACAAGCAGCGCTGGATTCCCGAAGCCGAGTTCACGGTTCAAGTTCCGGCCGTAACGAATGGTAGGAGTCTGTCCGGCGGAGTTACTTTTGCCCATTTTGAATAGATACCTTCTACGCGGGTCATCGGACAGACTCTTAGATGACTGCGCTGAGGCCGCCGTATTTGGAAATTGCCAGCAGCAGATCGCGATGGATCGGCAGAATGAACTGGACGGAGCCCAGCTGAAAAATACCGCTGCGGTTATGGACGACCGCCTTGCGCACATCGATCAAATAATGCGGCATGCCGGCCGACATATTCATCCGTTCGCTGCCTGTATGTTTGCGGTTATTGAATGTAATGGTTTTCATATCGGATGTGTCGAACGGGATGATACTCACAATATCTTCCAATCGCAAATGATAATTGGCATGGGGCTTCTGATAAACCACTTCCTCGGTGGAGACGGTGATGCCGAAGTCTCTTTTCTTATGAGAAAGCTTGAGATCGCCTTCAAGCGACTTGATACGGATAAAATCTTCGTTCATAAAAAACTCCTCCTTCTTCTGCAAAAGTCTGCGGACAGCGGGCGGATGTAAAGCTTTAACACAGCATACCATACTTGGGACGGGATGGCTATCGCGCATTGCAGGCGAAAAAAAGGAATCTGCAATCCCGGGCTCGGGACCAGATTCCTCCGTACGGCAATATTCTTATATGAGCGATTCCGCTCCGTCGATGAACATTTCCGTGCCTGTAATATGACTGGATGCATCGGACGCCAGAAATGCGATCAGATCGCCGACCTGTTCGGGCTGTCCCGGCGCATGCTCAAGCGGCTGATTGCCTTCCGGGTATTTGACCGGAATTTTGATTTTGTTTAGCTCGGGCGTAGGATGCGTGCTCTCGCTAATATGCGTTTGAATGGAACCGGGGCAAATCGCATTGACGCGGATATGATAGCGTGCCAGCTCCAGCGCCGCCATTTTCGCGAATGCGACCTGACCGGCTTTGGACGTGCTGTACGCGGACATGCCGAAATTGGAAAACACCCTATTTCCGTTGATCGAACTGGTGATGATAATGCTCCCTCCCTGTCCCTTCATATACGGGATGGCATATTTGACGGTAAGGAAGGTGCCCTTCAAATTCGTGGACAGCGTGTGATCCCATTCGTCGGGATTCATATCTTCGATCGGGGCCAATACGCCGTTAATGCCTGCGTTGGCAAAGACAATATCGATTTTGCCCCACTGCTTGCCTATCGCCTCGATAGCTTGCTGTACCCGTTTCGGATCGGATACGTCCACATCTTCCGTCACCGCTTCTCCTTGCATGGAGATAATCTCCTGTTTGACCTGCTCCGTGCGGCCGTCCTTCAGATCGAGCAGGCCGACCTTCACCCCTTGCGCAGCCAGGGCCAGCGCCGCGGCGCGGCCGATGCCGGAGCCGGCTCCGGTTACGACGGCTATTTTGTCTTTCAGCTCCGGGTATGAAGCCCTTGGCTTTTCCACGGTTTGCACGCTCATAGTGCACCTCGATTCATGATTGTTAGAATGAAACGCCAGCGACTCGTTTATTGTTCCATGAATTCGGGCAATTATGAGGCTCTCGTATCTGAAGCTTATTTGTGCTACAATACTTGAGTTAAAATTCTTGTTCGAAACCAACGTCCGCAGGAGGTTCTATCATTATTATGCTTATCATCGGTATTGCAGGAGGCACCGGATCAGGCAAAACCACCGTAGCCCGTTCCGTCATCGAGAAGCTGGGCAGCCCTCAAGTCACCTTCATCTCTCAAGACAACTATTACCGCGATCACAGCCATTTGGATTTCTCCGAACGGGAGTCGATTAACTACGACCATCCGCTTGCTTTCGATAACGAGCTGCTGCTGGAGCACTTAAAGCAGCTCAAACTTCAGCAGACCGTCGATGCTCCCACTTACGACTTTGCCAACCACGCCCGCTCCGCAAAGACCATGCGGCTGCTGCCTACTCCCATCGTCATCATCGAGGGGCTGCACGTGCTGTCGGACGAGCATCTGCGGGACATTCTTGACATTAAAGTATTCGTCGACACCGATCCCGACGTCCGTATTTTACGCCGGGTGCTGAGGGATATTCAGGAGCGCGGCCGCACGATCCAATCGGTATACGATCAGTATTTAACGACCGTGAAGCCGATGCACGAAGCCTTTATCGAGCCGTCCAAAAAATATGCCGACATCATCATACCCGAGGGCGGGCATAACGAAGTCGGCATTCAGCTGCTCACGATTATGACGGAGAAATATGTACACTCATCCTCTGAGACTCCGCATCCCATACAAGGGTAAGCCTCGGGTCATTTTTCAGCTTGACGTTGCATAGCTTCAGCTGGTTGTCGGTCAGCTCCAGCAATTCCCACAGCTCCGGGTCGGCTGCGCCTTGAGCGCGCAGAAATTCTGGAGCCTCGGCCGCGGCATCCTCTTCATAATCCCAATACTTAGTCCCGTAATAAGCTAGCTTGTAATGATTGACCAAAGTGCAGGTAAATAATTGCGACGTTTGGCTGTGCTTAAGTACGAAGGGCAACCGGCTCATCCTTTCCTAATATGAAGGATCGCTGTTTTTGGCAAAAGGCACCCTCTCCATCCGGAGACGGTGCCTCTTTCAGCAGCTATCGTTTTATTAATCGATTTATAAATACGGGTTTTCATGCTTCGCCTTCAGCATGTTCCAGCGGCGTTCTACTTCTCCTTCGAACATTTTATACGATTCTTCATACTCCGGTTTGGTCATATGCTTCGTCTTGCCCATCGTTTTCAGCCAATCGGAGAGCGGAATCTTCTTGTTCTTCTCTTCCGGATTGTACGTAATGTTCGTTACGCCATGCTCCACTTCGTAGAGCGGGAAGAAGCAGGAATCGACCGCAGCGCCGACGATATTGGAGCCTTCCTGATCCTCGGACAGCCAGTTGAGCGGGCAGGCGATCAGGATTTTGCCGTACACCATGCCTTCGTTTTGCGCATACCATTGCGCCTTGGCCGCTTTGCGTACCAGGTCCTGAGGGAAAGCTTCCGAGCCGGTGAACACATAAGGAATATGCGTGGCCGCCATAATTTGCGCCGTATCTTTGTGATGGAACACTTTGCCGCCTTGCTTAGAACCTACGTTGGACGTGGACGTTCTGTGCCCCATCGGCGTCGAGTACGACAGTTGAGCTCCGGTGTTCATATAGCCTTCGTTATCGTATTCGAGAATGATCATCTTATGATTGCGCAGGGCAGCGCCGATAGCCGGACCCATGCCGATATCCATGCCGCCGTCCCCGGTAATCATCACGAACGTAAAATCATCCTTCAAGCCGAGCCCGTCGAGCTCCCCTCTGCGCTTGCGCTCCCAGAACATCTCGACGACACCGGAGAGCGTAGCAGCCCCGTTCTGGAACAGGTTATGAATATACGTCGCTTTATGCGCCGAGTACGGATAGCCCGTCGTTACGACCATTGCGCAGCCGGTATGGAACAAGGCGACGATGTCTCCCTCGATCCCTTTGAAGAAGAGCTCGAGACCGGAGAAGATCCCGCAGCCGGGACAGGCGCCGTGCCCCGGGGCGATTCGCTTCGGTTTCTTCGTCAGCGACCGCAGCGGCGGAATGCGCACGCTCAGCTTGCCGGTAGCTTCATCGGGCTTCACCGTAATAAGGCCGGTTTTCAAATCCTCATATTTCATCGGATTCAGCACGCGTTTCGGCGCTTTGGCGGGATCTCCCGGGGTGTGGCCGTAATAGTCGAACGGAACCTCGACACTGCCTTTCTCCGCCGCATCGATAGCGAATTGGAACAAGTTATGGCCGTCTTCGGCATAGAAATCTTTGCCGCCCAACCCGTATATCCGACTGATGACCATCGTATCGCGGTTGCCGTGCGTGAACAGCGCCGCCTTGATTTCGTTCACCATATTGCCGCCGTGGCCGCCGTAGGAATCGGCACGGTCGCCCACCGTCACGGCTTTGACGTTCCGCAGCGCTTCGGCAATCGCCTTTTGCGGGAACGGACGGATCATGTTCGGAGCGATGGAGCCCGCTTTAATGCCTTTGGCGCGCAATTGGTCGACGACATCCTTAATAATCTCGGAGGCGGAGTTCATCAGGAAGACCGCTACCTCGGCATCCTCCATCCGATACAAGTCGAGAATCGGATAATCGCGGCCGGTCAGCTCCAAATATTCCTGGCGGATGCGGTCGTACACGCGCTCCGCGTTATACATCGCTAACGATTGCTGATAGCAGTTATTGATATAATCCGGCTCGTTCATATAAGGACCGACCGTAATCGGATGTTCGCGGTCGAGCGTATCGGCGAATCCGGTCGGCGGCTTTTCCCCGATGAAAGCATGAACATCCTCGCGCTTTGCGAACGTTTGGACGCGGCGTTTTTGGTGGGAAGTGAAATAACCGTCAGAGGCTACGAGCACCGGCAGGCGCACTTCAGGATCTTCCGCCAACTTCAGCGCCATGATGTTCATATCGTACACCGCCTGCGGATCGCGGCACATAAGAATCGGCCAGCCCGTATTCAGCGCGTAGTACAAATCGGAATGATCGCCGTGAATGTCCAGCGGACCGGATACGGAACGGCACACCAGATTCATGACCATAGGAAAACGGGTACCGGATTGCACCGGCATTTGCTCAAGCATATACAAGTAGCCGTTGGCGCTCGTCGCGTTGAATACGCGGCCGCCGGCTGTCGATGCGCCGTAACATACGCCTGCGGAGCCGTGCTCGCCGTCGGCGGGAATCAGCTTGATGTCATGCTGGCCGTTGGCTTTCATCAGATCCAGAAACTGGGCGACCTCCGTGGAAGGTGAGATCGGAAAATAGCCCATAATATGATAGTTAATCTGATGAGCCGCGTAAGCCGCCATTTCATTGCCCGATTCATAGACGATGCGCTGCTCTACCGTACCTTGAGAAACTTCTTTATTCATCTCAATGGCCAACTGGAATTCCACCTTTCGGATTAGCTTTGATTATTTGGGCTTAACGCGATTATTTCGCGGCCAGATCAAACCGATGAGGAATGCGATGCTGTTCCGCATAGCCGTCGGCTTCGCGCAGCGACGTCAATGCTTCCGTTGGGCAAGCCTGTACACACTTCAAACAGCCTTTGCAGTATTGGTAATCGATGCCTTGCAGAAACATTTGCGGGCGTCCTTTTTTGTCGGCCTGTTCGTCCCACACAAAGCAGAAGTCCGGACAGACCGTGTCACAGGCGGCGCAGTGAATGCATTTATCATCTTCAAAATTCGGCATCATGCCGGCGCGGGATATGCTGAGATCTTTCAGAATACTGTTGCCTGGGTTTGTAATCACGCCGCCCATCGGCTGCGTCTCGAACCCGAGCACCGGTGTGTCCTGACGGATGTAAGCCGGCATTTGCTGTCCTTCGGGCAAAGCGAACGTTTGGAATTTCACCTCGTTATAACCCCGATCAAACGTATTGAGCGCAGGCTGCACCGCTTGAGGATATTTTTTCTCCAGCGATTTGCGGATGACGTTCTTCATCGTATCCGGATTCAGGAACGGACACAGCCGGAATAAAGCGCCCAGCATGGCCATATTGACCCGGTTCTTCTCCTCCAGCGAAATGCCTATCGCATCGATGACGGCGATCGTGCCGCCCATCATTCGCAGCTTCTCCTTCAGTTCCTCCGGCGTTTTGGTCGAGTTGACCAGCACCAGGCTATCTTCGTAAATACCGCTGACAACGTTTACAGTCTTCGACAATGATTCATGAAATACGCCAACCACATGAGGCCTTTCCACTGGAGAGGTGTCGCGTATATTCGTATGAATATCGCAAAAGCGAATATGCGCTTTGACGGCAGAGCCTTTCTTCTCCGAGCCGTAAGAGGAAAAACTGACGCCGTTAAGGCCTACGCCCACAACGCCCGCCTCCGCGAGCATTTTACCGGCCAGATTGGCTCCAAGCCCGCCAATGGACTCCAGTCGGATTTCAAAAAAGCCCAGTTCATTCGTTTTGGGTAACGTAACCATTGCATGACTCCTTTCGGGATTAGACTGCAGCAAGTAGTATTCTAAATACTATTTATATTCTGAATAGATCGACAAATTCCTTTTCCGAGAAAAATTTTTTCTCCAAAAAAGGAAAATATCGCCGCATTCCCGCTATATCATCATACGCGGAATATCCCGTATCCGTTCAAAGGAACGACAGGCTCCCTGTCCGGCAGCAGCCCTTCGTTCTTGCCGTTCACGGCGACATCGACGAGCCACTGGGTAAAACTAGCCACCTTCATGGACTTCATTTCCTCCAGAGTAAAAAAGCCCGCTGCGTCCACTTCCACACCGTCCGCTGCAGGCTCACCGTCGACATATTCCATCTCGAAGGCGATGTACACGTTATGAACCGCACGGGGCAGATCGCGCAGCGCCACGATGCCCTTGACCCTCGTGTGCACTCCAGTTTCCTCCAGCACCTCGCGGACGACGGTTTCTTCGATCGGCTCCATCTGCTCGATGTAACCGCCGGGATTGGTCCAATTTCCTTTCCCCGGCTCCTGGGCTCTGCGCACCAGAAGCACCTTGTCGTCGCGGATGACGAGCGCGCCGACGCCGACGCTGTAATTGCCCCAATGCACCGCATCGCAGCTTGTACAGGCGCGCCGTTCGACACCGTCGATCATTCGCGTCTCCATAGGCTGGCCGCAGGAGCTGCAAAAATTGACTGTCATGTATTTTCCTCCTTCTCTAACGTCATCCCTGTCCGATGACTTGCTTGACTGCCATAACCAGTTTTAATATAGCTTGTTTAATTTAATTGTTCCAGCATTATTTCAAAAAAACAAACCCGGAAGGCCTGCGCTATGCAGGACTCTCCCGGGTTAAGGATCGATTATTCTTTTGGCGTTTCGGGCGCTGCGGGCGCCGCTGCTGGTTCGTTCGATTTCGGCAGCGCTTGCGCGGATGCGCCTCCCCGCTGCGTCAAGCCTTTGACGAGCTTCTCCAGGTCGATGCCGCTCACGCTCTTCAGCATTTCGGGCGCCGTCGCCATCAGCGACGTGACGTAATTGCTGACGCGGGCCGCTCCCTCGCCGTTGCCGGTATCGACAACCGTCAGCTTGTCGATGCCTTTGATCGGCTCCGCCACCTTGCCGGCAAGTTCCGGCAGCATCTTCACGATGATGTCGAGCACCGCGGCCTCGCCGAACTTCTCAAACGCCTCGGCGAGCTTCTGCTTCGCTTCCGCCTCGGCCAAACCGCGCAGGCGGATAACCTCCGCTTCGGCCGTACCTTTGGCCCGCTCCGCATCCGCCACAGCCAAGCCATCGAGGCGCTTCTGCTCGGCATTCGCCTTCGCCTCCGCCTCGATGCGGTACTGCAGCGCCTCGGCTTCCAGCAGGCGCTTCGCCTTGTCCGCCTCGGCCGCCTGAATGACGGCGTAACGGTCCGCATCCGCTTTCTTCTTCACTTCCGCGTCGTACTGCTTCTCGCGGCGAAGAATTTCCTTCGTCTCCAGATCGATCTCGCGCTCCTTGCGGACGAGCTCGACCTTCATCTGCTCCTCGACCACGCTTTGTTTTGCGCGCGCTTCGTGGATGTGATACGCCTGGTCCGCTTCGGCGCGGGCCGTATCCTGATCGCGCTTAAACGACGCGATCTTCAGTTCCTTTTCCTTCGACGCTTCGGCGATGTTCGTATCACGCACGAGCTCCGCCTTCTGTCCGTCTTCCTCGGCGCGCGCCTTCTGAATCCGCGCGTCTCTTAACGCCTCGGCCTCGGCGATTTCCGCATCCCGCTTTACGGCGGCGATCCGCGGCTTACCCAGCGCATCCAGGTAGCCGTGCTTGTCGCGCAAATCCTTGATGGTGAACGATACGATCTGCAGCCCCATTTTCTTCAAATCTTTGGCTGCGACGCCCTGCACCTCCTGCGCGAATTTATCGCGGTTGCGATACACTTCCTCGACGGTCATCGAGCCGAGAATCGCGCGCAAATGGCCTTCCAGCACTTCCTGCGCCTCTCCCTTCAGCGCCTCCGTAGGCTTGCCCATAAACTGCTCGGCCGCCGTAGCCACATCCTCGACGGAACCGCCGATCTTGATAATGGCCACCCCGTCGGCCATGACGGGAACGCCCTGCTCGGTGTAAACCTCCGGCGTCGAAACATCCAGCTTATGCGAAAGTAAGGACAAAAATTGCGACTGCTGAAATACCGGCAAAATAAATGCTCCGCCTCCGCGGACAATTTTAATTTTGCGTCCGGAATCGTCGGTCATCACATTTTTGGCTCCGAGAAACGAACCGGTCACAATCATCGCCTCGTCCGGGCTTACGGTCTTGTAGCGCGCCCAAAACGCGAGCCCCAGTACGATGATGACGCCGACGACGACGGCAGGGACAAATAAAGCATCTGGCATTTGCATCTCTCCTTTATTCGGATTTATCAAAACGGGCGACAAGCAGCGTATTGTCCTTGACCTCAACGGTAACGACTTTTACGCCCGTTTGGATTTCCTCGCCTTCAAAACTGGCTGCGATCTGATTCGTAATGCCCGCTCCTGCGCGGAGCATCACCTCGCCGTAGCCGACCGCCGGAATCGTCACGGATACTTCTCCCAGCTTGCCGACCATGTCGTGAATCGAGAACGCGACGGAATTTTCGCTGTTCTCCATCGGCTTCACGTAAAGAAAATAAACCAGTGCGGAAATCAGTACAGCGCATACGACAGAGGCACCGAGAATACCCGCCGTCCCCCAGGCCGTATACTTCGTCAATAAAATTCCCGCTCCTCCGCATACGGTAAGTCCGCTGAACAGCACGGTCGGCTGAAGGGCGTGCAGATGCTCTCCCGACATGAAATCGAACAATCCGTCCAGCACATTGCCGAGCAAATCGCCGAAAATAACCGTGACCAAGGCGAACAGTACTCCGGTGATCAGAAATCCCCAATACAGCTGCAGCATGGCCGTCCTCCCGTCTCGATAAATTAGCTACACTAAGTAATACGCAAGAAAGGTAGGAAAAGTTTCAAATCATTTCCTTTTTCCTGTTTTTGCAAGGTCGAATCCTCCTCGCCCGGAAGGATGGCGACGAAGCCGCGCCTGTCAATGCCATTACCCTCATCTATAGCTGTTATATGTAATATCGATTTCATAAATACCCCTACTCCCTTTATAATCATAAGCAAGCAAAAACAGCTGTATGCGTTCGCTGCTTATACTTGATTTTAAGGAGGAATTTTTTTCATGACGCTACTCAATACGACCATTCAGCAAAAAGCGGTCAATACGATTCGCACGCTGGCGATCGACGCAATCGACAAAGCGAATTCGGGCCATCCCGGCATGCCTATGGGCTCCGCGCCTATGGCTTACGAGCTGTGGACCCGTTATATGAAACATAACCCGAGCAATCCCAAGTGGATCAACCGCGACCGCTTCGTGCTGTCGGCCGGACACGGCTCGATGCTGCTGTACAGTCTGCTGCATTTGTTCGGATACGATCTGCCGCTTGAGGAGCTGCAAAACTTCCGCCAGTGGGGAAGCCTAACTCCCGGACATCCGGAGTACGGGCATACTGCGGGCGTCGACGCGACGACCGGTCCTCTCGGTCAAGGCGTGGGCATGGCGGTCGGCATGGCGATGGCCGAAGCGCATATGGCGGCGACTTACAACCGCGAAGGCTTTAACGTCGTCGACCACTTCACCTATGCGATTTGCGGCGACGGCGACATGATGGAAGGCATCAGCGGGGAAGCCGCTTCCTTGGCGGGCCATCTCCAGCTCGGACGACTGATTCTGCTTTACGACTCCAACGATATTTCGCTCGACGGCGATTTGAGCATTTCGTTCTCGGAAAATGTGCAGCAGAGGTTCGAAGGCTACCGCTGGCACGTGCAGCTGATCGAGGACGGCAACGATCTTGAAGCGATCAGCCGGGCGATCGCCGCTGCGCAGGCCGATCCGCGTCCGTCGCTGATCGAGGTCAAAACCGTTATCGGCTACGGGAGCCCGAACAAGAGCGGCAAAGCCGGCGAGCACGGATCGCACGGAGCCCCGCTCGGCAAGGACGAGACCAAGCTGACTAAGGAATTTTACGGTTGGCCGAGCGAACCCGCCTTCTATATCCCAGAAGACGTGAAGGAGCATTTCGCCGGCTTCAAGGCGCAGGGCGAAGCTCACGAAGCGGACTGGAACGCGCTGTTCGAGCAGTACCGCGAAGCTCATCCCGAGCTGGCACGCCAGTTCGAGCAGGCTGCCTTAGGCCAGCTGCCCGAAGGCTGGGATGCGCAGCTTCCGCTTTACGCGGTGGAAGATAAGCCGCTGGCTACCCGCTCGGCTTCCGAAAATGCATTGAACGGACTTGCGGCCGGCGTTCCGTTTTTGCTCGGGGGCTCGGCCGACCTGGAGACCTCCACGAAGACTAACATCAAAATCTCGGGAAGAATGACGCGCGACGATTACAGCGGGCGCAACATCTTCTTCGGCGTGCGCGAATTCGCCATGGGAGCGGCGCTGAACGGCATGCTGCTGCATCAAGGGGTGCGCGGCTTCGTCGCAACGTTCTTCGTGTTCTCCGACTACTTGCGTCCGGCGATCCGTCTTGCTTCGATCATGAAGCTGCCGGCCATCTATGTGTTTACGCACGACAGCATCGCCGTAGGCGAGGACGGACCGACGCATGAACCGATCGAACAGCTGGCGGCCCTTCGCTCCATCCCGGGAATTACCGTTCTCCGTCCGGCCGACCCGAACGAAACCAGCCATGCGTGGCGCCATGCTCTGGAGAATACGTCCGGCCCTTGCGCGCTGATTTTGACCCGCCAGGCGCTGCCTGTTCTGGCCGGCACCGCCGATATGGGCCGGGAAGGCTTAAGCCGCGGCGCCTATGTGCTGTCCGATGCGGACGTGGGCAAACCGCAGGCGCAAATCATCGCCACCGGCTCCGAGGTTCAGCTCGCTCTGGCCGCGCAATCGCAGCTGGCGGAACAAGGCATCGCGGTTCGCGTCATCAGCATGCCGAGCTGGGAGCTGTTCCTGCGGCAGCCGCAGTCTTACCGCGATTCGGTGCTGCTGCCCGACGTGGAAGCGAGAGTTTCGCTGGAAATGGGCTCGGCCCAAGGCTGGCATCAATTCGTCGGCCCGAAAGGCGCCGTCATCGGCATCGACCGTTTCGGCGCTTCCGCTCCTGCCGCGCGCGTCATCCAAGAATACGGCTTCACGGCCGAGCGGGTTGCGGCGCAAGTCAAAGCGCTCTTGTCGTAAACCGTACGGCAGCCGCATAAACAATAAAGCCGAAGGACTCCCTTAAGACAAGGAGCCTTCGGCTTTTTCTTATTGCGCCGATTGATTCTCATAGTTCCGGTTACTTTCGCTTCAATGCGAGCATCTGGTACACTTCCCGGGAATCGCCCTTCAGAACCTTCTGCGCGCTGTTCATCTGACTGGAGCCGTCCCCGTCGAGGAAAATCCCGTCCACCAAATGGCCCCGGCTCACCTTCTCCAATACGGCTGCCCGAAATTGCTCGACGGTACACGGCTTGTCCGTTACGACCAAATATAAATTCTGCTTGTCGTCGTAGACCGCACCCGAGCGCAGACGCGCCTCGTCAAAGGCAGGCATATCCTCGGCAAGCGCCCTCTCCGCCCAATGTCCGTCGTCCTGCAGCGACATGCTGACTCCGCCTTGCGCCCAATAACGGCCCTTATCCGTTACATGCAGCTGATGCGCATCGATGGCGACTTGAACGGAAAACCGCCGGGTGATTTCATCCCAGACGAGAGTCCCTTTCGGAACGTCGATATTGTACCAGCCTGAGCCGTAATCGTCCTGCTGCCCCTTAAGCGGCTGATCGTTCACGACGGCAATGCTGAGCAAATCTCCGTTCCAGAAAAAACCGCCGTTAATTCCGTAGTCCTCCGTGAGCGCCACATTGGAAGCGATCGGTTTCAACGCGATATTATCGGGAGCCGTCCGCAGCGAGTACAGCTTGACTCCGTTGGAAGCCTTCGCCTCCTGATAAGCATAATGTTTGAAAGGCAAGTACGCCGAAGACGGCTGCACCGCGGAAAACATCACGGCAATCAGATTTCCCAATACAAACGAGGCCAGCAGCAGCGGCAGCTGCGATTTGCCCGGCCAGCCGAAAACAAGTTTCCACCCGCCCGCTTTCATTGTCGACGCTCCTCCCGCTTTTCCTCATCGGTTTTCATAGAATCATAGCTCTATTCCATTCTATGAAATCGACAGCGGACATATGCTAGATTAGGCTCCGAGAACAACGCCTTTTTTCAAAATCAGGTTCGCATACTGCGCCGTCTCTCCTGTCGCCACAATCGCATACGCTTTCTTGGCGCGCTCGTAGAAAGCAAATCTCTCTACTTGTTCAAGCTCGGCGGCCTGCGGTTCATGCTTGGCAATAATCGCCCTGTACTCGTCCCATATGACGGGAACGATAGGGTCCCCCGGCACGACGGCCATCAGCGCGACCGACCGCTCCGCATAGCTGTCCAGCGGGAATAAAGCCAAGATCGCGTCCAGCAGCTGCGGAATTGCGAGCCCGTCGCAGCGGATCAGCCGCTGTGCATGACTGGCGGCGGGAAAATTGCCGTCGGCGAGCACAAGCTCGTCACCGTGGCCCATTTCCATTAATATTTTCAGCAGTTCGGGCGCAAGCGCCGAAGGAATCCCTTTTAACATCTCTCTCCTCTTCCTTTCACATCGTAGAAACATTTAATTTTATCCTATACGCGCCAGGAAGAGATTGTCAACCGAATTGCGGTCCGGGACGGCTTCCGCGGCAGGCCAAGCAGCGCAATTCGCATAGATGGCGCGGTGCATAAAATGCGTCTATCGTGAAAGCCTATAAAAATCCAACGATAAAGGAGTCCATTTATGGATTTTTCTACTGGCAAGCTTCTATGGCCGGACACGCTTTCCCCTTCTCCCCGCTACCCTGCGCTGGAAGAGGATATCGCCTGCGATGTGCTGATCATCGGCGGCGGAGTCGCCGGAGCTCTCTGCAGCTATTATTTGAACAAAAGCGATGTCCGCGCCGTGCTTGTCGACAAGCGGACGGTCTGCAGCGGCAGCTCCTCGGCTAATACCGGCATGCTTCAATACGCCAACGATAAATCGTTAACTTCATGCATCCATACTTTCGGAGAGAAGGACGGAGCGAGATTTTACCGGCTCTGCCGCCAGGCTGTCGGCGAGCTTGGCCGGATCAGCTCGGAGCTGGACGCAAACCCGGAATTCCGTAAACGAAGCAGCTTGTACGTAGCAACGGAGGACAAAGACGTCGACGCGCTAAAAAAAGAATACGAGCTGCTGAAGGCCTACGGTTACCCTGTTCAGTATTGGGAACCGGAAACGATCGCCCGTCATTTCTCCTTCGCCAAGCCCGGCGCTATTTTCAGCGAAGGGGATGCGGACTTTAACCCGTATCGTTTCGTCGTATATTTGATCCGCTCCCTGCACCGGCAAGGGCTTCGCGTATATGAGCATACCGAAGTCGCCAGCCATGTGGCCGAACGGGACCGCGTGATCTTCAGAACCAAAAACGGCCGCACCATCACCGCCAGACACGCCGTTATCGCTACCGGGTACGAGGCGCAGAAGCTTAAAAAAAATCATAACGCCGTCGCGGAGAGCACCTACGCTATCGCCACCCAGAGACTTCGAGCTTTCCCCGGCTGGCATGAGCAGTGTCTGATCTGGGAGACCGCAAGACCTTTTTTGTATATTCGGACGACAATGGATAACCGCATCGTTGTCGGAGGGTTGGACGATGCTGCCCGCAGCGCGGAGCAACGGGATTCGCGGCTGCCGGGCAAGCGGGACGCCTTGCTGGCCGAAGCGGTCAAGCTGTTCCCGGCGCTGGAGGGGTTAAGAGCCGAATACTTCTGGTCGGCCGCCTTCTGTTCGACCCACGACGGTCTCCCGTTGATCGGCCCGCAGGAGGAGTTTCCCCATTGTTACTTTGCGCTCGGCTATGGAGGCAACGGTACGGTGTACTGCACCATTGCCGCCCAGATCATCAGCTCCTTAATTACGAACGGCTCCCATCCCGACATGCATCTGTTCCGCTTCGACCGGCCGAGAAGGGACCCCGGCCATCTTTAAGGATATTTTCATGTACGATTCATGTTTGTCTACCAGGTTTAGGATATGATAGAACTATCCGATGAAGGAGGAGATAGGAATGAATGCCAACCTGCCGTCAGCGGCTTTGGAAAAAGTAAAATTCTTCTATAAATTTATTCGTACTCCTAGAACTATCGGCAGCGTAACCCCTAGCTCCCGGTATTTGACCGGCAAGATGATTGAACCGGTGCCTTGGCAGCATATTGACAGCATCGCCGAACTAGGCTGCGGCACCGGAGTCATAACTAAGGCGATTCATCAGAAGATGAAGCCCGGCACGGCCGCGCTGCTGTTCGAGAAGGACTCTTATTTGCGCAAGCAGTTGGCCGAACAATATCCCGATTCGAGCACTTACGCCGATGCGCAGAGCCTCGGCTTCGCCGTCCGCCAAGAAGGACTGGAGCATCTGGACTGTATCGTCAGCGGACTGCCTTTTGCCAATTTCCCGCAAACTTTCCGCGATTCGCTTATCGAGCAGGTGCACCGCTGTCTGAAGCCCGGAGGCTATTTCATTGCCTTCCAGTACTCGCTGCAGATGAAAAAACAGCTCAGCCGCGATTTCGAGATCGAATCGATCCGCTTCGTCATGAGGAATGTTCCTCCCGCATTCGTCTACGTATGCAGGAAAAAAGACGCGGACCGGTAGCATCCTTCCTCTTAATCGGTTACTATAAAATCATAAGGAGCATATCGGCTCCGCGACATAGTAATCGACAAGCGAGGTGTTCCCAGTGGAGGAAATCATTATCGTCGGGGCAGGCCCTTGCGGATTATCGGCAGCGCTCGAGCTGCAAAAGCTTGGTCTGGACCCGTTAATTATCGAAAAGAGCTGTATCGCCCATTCCATCAGTTTGTATCCGACCTACATGCAATTTTTCAGCACGCCGGAGCTGTTGGAAATCGGCGGTATCCCTTTTACGACTCCCAATGAAAAGCCTTCTCGGCTTGAGGCGTTGAATTATTACCGGAATGCAGCACTGCGCAGCAATATCCGCGTGCAGTCTTACCATACGGTTACGTCTGTCCGCAAGCAGCCGGACGGCGGCTTCGAGCTCGCCCTGACCGACCGGTTCGGACAAGAGTCGACGGCCCGCGCCCGGTATGTTATCGTAGCCACAGGCTACTTCGATCATCCGAACATGCTTGGCATCCCCGGAGAACAATCGGCCAAGGTGACCCATTATTACAGGGAAGCTCATCCGTACAGCTGTACGAAGGTAGCCGTCATCGGAGGCAATAACTCGGCGATCGACGCCGCTATGGATCTTCTGCGCGTCGGAGCGGATGTTACGGTCGTCTATCGCGGCGACGCTTACTCGCCGAACATTAAACCGTGGGTGCTTCCGATCTTCGAGAGCATGGTCAGCAAAGGGCGGATTCGCATGCTGTTCCGCTCGCAGGTGATCCGCATCGAGGAGCGCACGATTACGGTTGTCCGGAACGGTGAGGAACAGCAGCTCGATAACGATTTCGTGCTCGCTCTGACGGGCTTTCGGCCTGACCGCACCATGCTGACCGAAGCCGGAGCGCAGCTCGATGACGAACGCCGGGCGCCGTTATACGACCCGGAGACGATGGAGACGACCGTTCCCGGATTATACATAGCAGGCGTTGCGGCATCGGGAAACAACGCCAACGAAGTATTCATCGAAACCGGCCGTCTGCACGGCGGTCTGATCGCCCGGCATATCGCCGCTTCCCGGGCAAGCGCAGAAAGCAATGTGTAAATAAAGGAAAGGCAGATTCCCCATGCGGAGGATCTGCCTTTCCTTTATCTTTAGCTTAAAAAATAAGTTCCTTTTCCCTATGCGTCAATCTTCTGCCCGCGATGTCCACGACCAGCTTGCCCCCGGACAGCCCCCAGATCCGCGATCCGTATTTCTCGGCCAGCTCGACCTGATGGAGACTGCAAAAAACGATCACCTTGTCTTTGCGGCAGATGTCCTTCAAATCGTCAAGCACCTTGCTCGCTGCCTCCGGATCGAGTCCGGACACCGGCTCGTCGGCATAGATGACCTTGGCTCCGCGGATCAGCGCCTTGGCAATGGCGACGCGCTGCTTCTCCCCGCCGCTCAGCTTTTCTACAGGCTCGTGCGCTTTATCGAGAAGCCCTACCTTGTCCAAATAGTCCATCGCCGTCATATGATCGTCATTGGACGTCGTCCCGGATAAAATCCGCCACCATGCCTTGTGGAGGAACAAACCGCTAAGCACGTTCTTGAGCGCCGATTTGCGCGGATTCAGATTGGGCTTCTCTTCCAGGTAAGCCCAATCTTTGCGGAGCTTCCACTGCTCCAGGCCGCGGACTCCGGAGATGTCTTTGCCGTCGTATATATATTGGCCTTCGTCCCACTTCTCCTTCAAGGCAAGGCAGCGAAAAAACGTCGTCTTCCCGCTCCCGCTGGCGCCGACCAAAGCGATAAGTTCGCCCTCGTCTGCCTGAAAGCTGATCCTTGACAGGATTTGATGATCCGGCGGAAATGATTTCGATAAATTGCGTACAATAATCATCCGATCGCTTCTCCTTTTTCCCACCTTAAGTCCGATAACTGCCTTTATTATAACCTAAGACCGCCCGGCGACAAACGGATTTATTTATCGTCCAGCGGGTAGAATATCACATCCACCGGAAAAGCCGACCCTGCGGCAGGCGTAAACTCGATGTCTAGCGCCGGTTCCGTTCCGTCGGTTTTGGCCAGTATCGTATATCCCTGATAATCCATCATGATACCGGACGGCGGAGCTTGCACGATCCGGCCGTTCACTTCGAACGGGCCCCTGAACACGCCGCCGCGCGGAAGGAGCAGCACGGCCATTTTTCGCGGCTGCGCAATATGAATGTTATAGACGACCCCGTAGTTGCCGAGGTTAAGGGAGTCCTGCTTGCGGAAGAAATCGATACCGGTGACAAACGGGTCCGTCGTTCCGTCGCCGATCGTCAAGCTGGACGGCTTGGTAAACGACTTGGCGTCCACATCCCACATAACGTCGGAGGAGCTGAACGTTCCCCTAACATTGCCCGTATATTCCAGCTGCGAATACGTGCCGATCGAGTCGATGCCCGCCCCTGCATCCATCGCCACGAAGGAGAAATACACTTCTCCGTCGGTTTCGACGTCATAGATGACATTCATTCCTTGCCCCGGGAAAAAATCCGGCATTTTTTTATAAAATACCGTCTGATAAGGGCCGACGACCATCGTCTGCGGATCGCTGCCGTCATCCTGCAAAAATTCGAGCGACGCCTCGTTGCCGATCAAATTGGCATAGATGGAAGGATATACCTCGCCGGCTCTCGTTGTTTTTATCGTTACCGGTTTATCCGGATTCGGATTGCGCACGACGATGGCAAATTGGACTTTTTCGTTCATCCCGTTCACATGATCCGCATACAGCCTCGCTTTGCCGTTCACCCGCTCCTGGTACAGAAACCCTTTATGCTCGAATGTCTCCGGGCTGTCGCTGACGATCAGCTGCCGGTCGGAAGACATCTTCACCGTATTGGGCAAAGAGGGGATGTCGCGCAAATATTTGCGCAGCGTCGCTTCCTCATCCTTCACGAACGTGCCGACCGGTTCATGGTACACCTTGTATTCGAACGGGTCCAGGTACGGCTCGTCCACGATCTCGACGTTGCGCGAGAAGGTGTCGCTAACCGTCCCCTTGCTGTCGGTCACCTGCAGCGAAACTTTAAACAAGCCGGGCTCGAAGATCGCCTCCGCTTTGCCGGTCCACTGCACTCCGGTAATGGCGTCGCCGTCCGGATCGTAACTCAAATCGGTATACGTAATCGGCTCGCCGAGCCTGTACTTTTCCTTATTTACGGAGAAACGCGCGACGGGCTTCGCGTTGGGCATCGTATCGTTGTGAAAGCCCCCGTTATCCGGCATTTTGACATAGACGAGCTCCACCCTCCGAAGCTCTTTGTTCACCGTATATTTGAAGCCGATATAAGATTTCAGCCAATCCAGCGAAAGATATAAACGGTCGTTCACCAGCCTGGCCGCTTGATCAAAGTCGGCAGCCTGCCCGTTGATGCGGAGCCGCTTCGCGGACAAGCCGAATTCGGCGAACGCGCTAGGCGTCGTGATCTGCACGGCTCCGGTCGAATCGACCCATTTTATCTGCGAGCCGAATAAAGCCGGCAGCGCAACGGCAGGGAGATAAGCTTGTTCCTTCACTTCCAGAAGCGGCGCTTCCAGACTCGTCTTTTGCCCGTTGACATAAGCTTCCTGCCCATCGTAATATAGCAGCGCAGATATCGTTTCGGGTACTTTCGTCTCTTGTGCGGCCTGCGGCGCAGACTGCGGCGCGGTATCTGCCGGAGCCGCCCAAGCGGCGGGCAGGACCGATAATGACAACGACAACGCCGTCAGCAGCGCACCCATTCGTTTTGCGAAAACCATCGTTGATTAGAAACTCCTTTATTTATAAAAATATATGATAAATTCATCAGTTCGCTTGCAGCGGATAAAGCACCAAGTCGACCGGGAGCTGCGTTCCGTCCACAGCCATAATTTCGATATCGACGCTGTTTTCCCCGCCGCCCGTCCTGTGCAGCAGCACCGCTTCGTTCTCGGTCAATCCGGCGGCCGGAATTGTAATGATATTGCCGTTCACTCTCACGGCTCCTTGGAAAAACCCGGTTCTCGGATGGAGCGCGATAGCCATCTTGCCCGTATGCTCCAACTGAATTCGATAGCGCACTCCGGCATGGTTCCGATTTTCAAGCGGCTGCTTGTTCATCGCATCATACCCTTGCAGCGGCGGCTCCAGCGACGGGTCGCCCATGCCGACGGCGGCGGGCCATTTCAGGGAATGCGCGTCGATGGTCCAGCCTACTTCCGATACCGGGAACGTTCCGTTCTTGGCGCCGTTCGACGCGACGAGCGGATAGCCGCTCAGATTATACGTCGTATCGCCCGGAGCGATCATCGCGTAGGATACCGATATTTCGCCGTCCGTCCGGATATCGTAGAGCCCCTGGAACGTCTGGCCGGGGGCCATATTCGGGCTTATCTTGTAATAGACGGCAGCGCCAGGCTCGATCACCAACTCATCTTCGCGGGGCGTCGAGCTCAAGAAGTCCTCGGCCGTCTTGCCCAAGCGGACGGCGCCGTACACCGACGGACCCGATTCGGCTTGCCGCGTCGTTGTCACCTTTACCGCCTTCTCATTATTATTGCGCATGACGACGGCCAACTGGGACTCGGTTCGGCCGCCGTTCGTATATTGCGGATACAACCTGGCCTCACCGTTTACCTTCTCCTGATATAAATAACCGAGCCCCGCTGCGAACCGGCTGCCGCTTCCCAATACGAGCGGCTTGTCCTCCGGCTGACGGACGAGAACCGGCAGCTTGCTCTCCTCCGGTCCGTATACCGCGTTCAATACATCGTCATTCGCCTTGAACACGGCGCCCGGAGCGTCGTAATAATAAGGGAACTGCGCCTCGGAGAGATACGGCTCATCCTCGATCGTAACCGATCGGGTGAACGGCTCGCTTTCATTGCCCTTTCCGTCCTTCACCCGCAAAGTCACCGGATAAATACCCGGCTTATAGTAGGCGTCCTGCTTCCCGTTCCATTCGTAATCGGGAAGCCCTTCCGCGTCCGGATCGTAGCTTAGGTCGACGTAATCCACCTTCTCTCCCAGCTTGTAGGACGATTTGCCGAAAGCGAACAGCGCGATCGGCCGCGAATTCGGCTGTGCGTCGTCCTTGGTCAAATCCGACTCCTTATATGCGGAAGAAGGCGTTCCGATGAAGCTGATCTGTGCGCTTTGTCCGTCGGCGGCGAGCTTATACTGCAATTCCGCATACTCCGCAATCCACGACAGCTTGACCAGAAGACGGTCATTGCGGATATCGGCGACCGACGAGTAGTCGGCCGATTCGCCATTGACCGTGATCGAGCGGCTGCCCAAATCGAATTCGATGAACGCCTTCGGCGTCAGAAGACGGATAGTATTCGCATCTCCGTCCCAATTCAGCTCCAGCCCCCTCGTATCCGCCAGCCATCTAAGCGGTATGTAAAAGCTGTCGCCCGCGATAACCGCCGGCTGCTCCAGCCGTACCTGCTGCCCGTTAACGGTAACCGCGCTTTTCTCCGCGAACAGCTCAATGTGCTGCGGGGCTACGGATACCGCTCCCGCCGCTGCGGGAAACAGCAAGCCGAATGCAGCTGCTGCACTTACCAATGTTCCTGTTTTTAACGAAGATGTCAACATTCGAAGCATGAATTCCTTAACTCCTTTTTTTCAATAATGCGAATAACCGAACGACCCGCTCGGCCGCGTCCTCAGCCAGCCTGGGCGCTTCCCGCATCGCCTGCTCCAGCGGCATCGGCTTGTCCGTCAGCGGGAAAACGCTGACGACTCCGCTATCGTAGAGGCATTCGATTCCTTGGCCGATCGACCCGGCAATCAGCACACAGGGCACGCCGAGACGTTTGGCCTGCTTCGCGACTCCGTAGGGGGTCTTTCCCCGCTCCGTCTGGAAGTCGCACTGGCCTTCGCCGGACAGCACAAGATCGGCGCCTTCCAGATGCTTCGCCAGTTGCGCCGCTTCAATAACGATCTCGACGCCCGGCTTCAGCTCGGCGTTCAGGAATGCGACGGCTCCCCCGCCCAATCCTCCCGCCGCTCCCGCTCCGGGCAGCTCCAGAATATCGGCGCCGATATCCCGCTGCACGACCGCGGCATAAGTGCGAAGCGCCTCGTCGAGCCGATCCGCCATCTCCGGCGTAGCGCCCTTCTGCGGGCCGAACACGGCGCTTGCTCCCTGAGGGCCGCAAAGCGGATTGTCGACGTCGCAAGCGACGATGAAGCGGCTCTCCCGCAGCCGGAGGTCCATGCCCGACCCGTCGATGGAAGCGAGCCTGCCCAGCGCCTCTCCTCCTTGGCCGACCGGCCGGCCGGACTCGTCGAGAAACCGCGCCCCCAATGCTTCGGCCATGCCGGCCCCGCCGTCATTGGTAGCGCTGCCGCCCAGTCCGATAATGAAAGATCGGCATCCCCGGTCCAGCGCGTCCTTAATTAACTCCCCCATACCATACGTCGTTGCCGCAAGCGGGTTTCTCTCTTCCGGGCGAATCAAATACAAGCCGGATGCTTCAGCCACCTCGATAACGGCGGTTGCCCCGTCTCCAAGCACTCCGTACATCGCCTCCACCTGCGCTCCGAGCGGGCCGCGGACGCTCACCTTATGCGTCGTTCCCCCGGTAGCGTCGACCAGGCTGCGCACCGTGCCCTCTCCTCCGTCGGCCATGGGCACCTTGACGATATGCGCTTCGGGGACTGCGCGGCGGATGCCGCGCTCCATCGCGTCACAAGCTTCCCCGGCGGTTAAACTGCCTTTATAAGAATCCGGAGCCAACACAATCTTCACTGAACTGTCCCCTTCCATGGTAAAAAGTTCATCTCCCATTAAGAATACTACCATGTATTAAAACGATGCGTCCAGCATCCAGGCATATCCGCATTTACAGCATTCGCCGATCATGAACAAATCCCCCAAAAGCCATCCATGCCGCTACGCGGCACCACAGACAATGGAAATGGGGTACCAAGAGTAATTTCCAGGGTAGTGACGTGATGCTCTGAAGCTTATTCCGTCCGCATCCAGCCTAAGCTGGATCGGCGTCTAACCATTCCTCTGGGTTCGTTCTAGGGGTAGACTTTACTTTCGGGGGCCCCCGGATATCCACAGGACATTGCTGCGCATCATTTCCTAAACAACAAAAAACGCCTGTTCCGTCAGAGCGGCTCAGGCGTCTCTTATGTCGATCCTATCATTTATTGCGGATTCGTTTGTTTCGGAATTTCATTCAAGCTCGGCGGAACTTCGGCCGCATTCTCGGCGCGCATGACGGCTTCTTCCTCAGTGAACTTGTTTTCCTTGAAATTCGCGTTGTTCTTCGTGTTCGCTTTGGCATTGTCCATAAATGATTCACCCCCTCCGTAGAACATGTACTAGTATCCCGAATTTGGTAAAAATTATGTATTCTTTGTCATAAAACTTTAACATAAGGCTCGACAGCGTTTTACAAATTTTATAACTGATCCGTATTATAATTGCTCGATGTGAGGAAAATTTTGCATATCGATTGGAGTCGTAAAAACCATGGATGAATCGCAGCTGAAACAGCATATGGAGCAATTGCAAAAACGCTTATACCGGCTGGTGGAGCAAACCGGCAGTCTGGTTGATCCGCAGGTCGTTGAATTAAGCCAACAGCTCGATCATCTGGTAGTCACGCTTCAGCGAAGGCGCATGAGCCGCAAAAGGACAAGCCTCCTAAAAAATAGAGCCTCATTTTAACGCTCGCCCCTTGAAAAACATGACATGATGTGTTATATTGAAATTAAGCAAAATCAAGGGTTTTTGCTAGCATGGCACTCTACTCATAGCCGGAATTATGTCTCTTGATGCAGCATAATGACCATAAAGGAGCGATAGACTATGACTTACGAGGCTCAAAACCAGCAGGAAAAGAAGATTTCGGTTGAACTTACAGTAAATGAAGCATTGGCCCTGACAGGCGTACGCTTCCCGCAAAATCACCAATTGGAAGTGGATGCCATGCATAAAATCAAACGTTCTTTGGAAAATCAATTGCTGCTGGACCCGAAACGCAGAACCGTTCAATAAAGAGCATATACACATAAGAACAAGACCTCTCTCCCGCATTTGGGCAGACGGGGTCTTTTTGTATATAATGGAGAGAGCATCTCTACTTGAAAAAGGAGTCTTTATTATGAACATGAAATCAACGATCGATACGGCAATAGACCAGCACGCCCGGCGTTTCATCGAGATTTCCCGCTTCATCGGGGAAAATCCCGAGCTGGGGCACGAGGAATGGCAAGCTTCCCGCCGGCTCATGGATGAGCTGCTCCATCACGGATTCGACGTGCAGTGTCCGGTGCTCGGTCTGCCGACCGCCTTTATCGGCACTTACCGAAGCGCGAAGCCGGGGCCTGTCGTCGCTTTCTTATGCGAATACGACGCGCTGCCGGAGCTCGGACATGCCTGCGGCCATCATATTATCGGCACGATGGGCGTCGCCGCCGCCGTCGGGCTGAAAGCGGTGATCGACGAGCTCGGCGGCACCATCCGCGTCTACGGGACTCCGGCGGAGGAAACCAAAGGAGCCAAGGTGCCGATGTCGGCGGAAGGGCTGTTCGACGACGTCGATTTCGCCCTTATGGCTCATCCATACTACACCTACGAGAAATCCGGCGAATCGCTGGCCATGGACGCCATCCAGTTCGAATATTTCGGCAAAGCCGCCCATGCCGCCGCCAGTCCGTACGAAGGCGTCAACGCGCTGGATGCCGTGCTTCTTCTGTTCCAATCCGTCAACGCGCTGCGCCAGCAGGTTCAAAGCCATGTCCGCATTCACGGCATTATTACCGAAGGCGGCAAAGCGGCCAACATCATCCCCGATTATGCGGCTGCACAGTTTTATATCCGCTCGGGCAACCGGCCCTATACGGACGAAGTCGTTCAGAAGGTGCTGCGCTGCGCCGAAGGCGCCGCATTGCAAACCGGCTGTACCTTGAAGACGTCGAACTACGAGTTTTCTTACGACGAACTGATCACTAACAACACCTTATCCGACCTGTTTACGCGCAATTTGGTCGCTATGGGAGTGCGCGAGGAAGAAATTCAGATCGGCAAAGATCACGGCTCGGTCGATCTCGGCAACGTTTCGAGACATTGCCCGACGATCCATCCGTATATTCAGGTCATCGATGAGAAGCATCTGCTGCATACAAAGGAATTCCGCGACCTGGCCATGCTGGACCGGGCATTCGAGGGCATGCTGCTCGGGGCGAAAGCGCTGGCCCATACCGCCTGCGACGCCGTCTCCGATCCGGCCGTTCTGAAGGCGATTCGCGACGAATTCGCCAAAAGCCTCGAAACGTCCGGAGCCTAGACGCTAACCGGGTTGAAAAACGCCGAAGCTTCGGCTATTCTATATAGTAATACTTTGAGCGGAAAGGTGCTGAAACGATGAAGCCGACGATCCAGAGCAAGCTTCTGAAGCAGAGCGTTCCGTTCCGTTATTTTTCCGTTATGTCATATGGTTTATTGGTATTTGAAGAACTAAGGCTTCGTATGCTTTAGTTCTTTTTTTTGCAGGCCGATAAGATCCGGAGGTGTACTGATTCTTATGTCCAAATACAAACGCATTTTGATCAAATTGAGCGGCGGAGCCGTAGCGGGCGCCGGCGAATTCGGGTTTGACCCGGAGCGGCTCGAGCATATCGCAAGAGAAATCATAACCGTATTGGAGCTGGGCATCGAAGTTTCTATCGTCATCGGGGGAGGCAATATTTTCAGAGGCAATATGGCCGAGTATTGGGGCATTGAACGGGCCGAGGCGGATAATATCGGAACGCTCGCCACCGTCATCAACAGCTTGATGCTGCGCGGCGTGCTCAAGCAGAAGACGGGTAAAGAAGTGCGCGTCATGTCGTCGTTTCCCGTTAACGCCGTAGCGGAGCCGTATATCCGGTTACGCGCGATCCACCATTTGGAGAAAGGATACATCGTTATTTTTGCCGGGGGCAACGGCCAGCCTTACGTTACGACGGATTATCCGTCCGTCCAGCGGGCGCTTGAGGTGAATTGCGACGCAATTCTCGTCGCCAAGCAGGGCGTAGACGGCGTCCTCGACGGGGACCCGAGAATCAGGCCGGACGCCAAGGCCTACGCCTCGCTGCCTTATGACGAAGTGCTGAGCCGGAACTTGACGGTGATGGATCAGTCGGCCTTCATTCTGGCGCGAGACTATAAACTGCCGGTATTCGTATTCAACTTCGACAAAGCCGGCTCGATGAAGTCGATCTGCGAAGGCAAGCCCGAGGGAACGGCGATTTATGCGGAAGCCCCCGTCGCCTACAAGGATGAATAAGAAGATTATCGGCGGCTTGCCCCTGCATGAACAAGTCCCCCAAAAGTGACGTGATGCTCTGAAGCTTATTCCGTCCGCATCCGGCTTCAGCTGGATCGGCGTCTAACCATTCCGCTGGGATCGTTCTATGGTTACACATTACTTTTGGGGGAGCCTCCGGATATCCACAGGAAATGGCTGCGCCTCATTTCCTAAACAATTAAAAAAAGCCGGGAACTTCCTGCCCGCAGTGATTTGCCGCGGCGTCGCTCCCAGCTTTTCGCTTACAATACTTTCCCCAAAAATTCCTTCGTTCTCGGATGCTGCGGATGAGCAAACACTTCGGCAGGCTTGCCCTGCTCGACCACTTTGCCTCCGTCCATGAACACAAGACGGCTGCCGACCTCCCGGGCGAAGCCCATCTCATGCGTGACGACCACCATCGTCATCCCTTCGGATGCGAGCTGCTTCATCACGTCGAGCACTTCGCCTACCATCTCGGGGTCCAGCGCCGACGTCGGCTCGTCGAACAGCAGCACGTCCGGCGACATCGCCAGCGCGCGGGCAATGGCGATCCGCTGCTTCTGCCCCCCGGACAGCTGTCCGGGATAGCGGTCCGCCTTATCCAGCAGCCCGATTCTTCGCAGCAGCTCGCGCGCAATCCGATCGGCGTCGCCGACGCTCAGCTTCTTCAGCTTGCGCGGAGCGAGCGTAATATTCTCCAGCACCGTCATATGCGGAAACAGGTTAAACTGCTGGAACACCATTCCCATTTTTTGCCGCAGCGCGTTAATATCCGATTTGCCCTTCAGCAGAGATATCCCTTCGAAGACGACATCTCCGCCCGTCGGCTGTTCCAGCAGGTTCAGACAGCGCAGGAAGGTGCTCTTACCGGAGCCGCTCGGACCGATGACGACCACGACCTCGCCTTGTTCGATTTCCAAATCGATGCCGTTCAACACGTTATTGCTGCCGAACGCTTTATGCAAATCCGTTACTTTAATCAGAAGTCCTCATCCTCCTCTCCGCGATGCCGAGCACTTTGGACAAAGTGAAGGTGATGACGAAATAAATGATCGCTACAATGATCAGCGGCTCGAACGCGCGGAACGAGTTGCCCCGCACCGTATCGGCATTGTACATGAGCTCGCTGATCCCGATGACGGAGACGATCGACGATTCCTTGATAATGACGATAAATTCGTTGCCGAGCGCCGGGAGCACGTTGCGGATCGCCTGCGGCAAAATGATATGGCGCATCGCCATACTGTGCGGCATCCCGAGGGAACGCGCCGCCTCCATCTGCCCCTTATCGATCGCCTGGATGCCCGCGCGGAACGTTTCGGCTACATAGGCGGCGCTATTGACGGACAAGGCGACGACGCCGGCCAAAAATTCGGGAAATGCAGTGCCGAGCGCCGGCACTTCCGGGAACTCGATTCCGAGCTGCGGCAGCCCGTAATAGAATAAAAACAGCTGCACCAGCAGCGGCGTCCCGCGAATAAATTCAACGTAGGCCGTCGCTATCATCTTCAGCGGAGCGATCCGCGACAAGCGCATCAGCGCCAAAATAACGCCGAGAACAACCCCGATAATCACTGTAAACAGGGAGAGCAGCAGCGTAACCTTCGCGCCGTTGACGAAAAACATGTAATACTTGGGCAAAAATGAAAAATCCACCGGGTCACCTCCTCCTGTTTCGATTTTCGCTTAAAACCGAACAAAAACCGGCGCGTTTCGTATCCGCACAGGCTTTTGCACTGATTTAAACGATGCTTATTCCACCGATTCGTTCGCTTCGGTTACGAACTTGTCAACCGATTTGTCTTGAATCAGCTTGTCCAGCGTCTTGTTCATGGCGTCGACCAGATCGGCGCTGCCTTTCTTCACGGCGATAGCCGAACCGCTGTCCTCCGAAGACAGCTTGACGTCGGACAACACCAGATCCGGGTTTTTGGACAAATAGGCTTCGGCCACCGGCTGCTCGACGACGAGAGCTTCGGTTTTCTTGTTTTTCAGATCAAGCATCAAATCGGAAATTTTGCCGAGTGCCTTCATCTCGGAATTCGGCATTTGCTTGCGGACGATCTGCTCCTGCGTAGCGCCTTTTTGCGCGCCGACCCGCTTGCCTGCCAAGTCTTCTACCGCTTTGTACTTGTCCTTGTCTTCCGCGCGTACGACTACCTTTTGCACGGCCGTATAATAGATTTCGGTAAAATCGACGCTTTGCTTGCGCTCCGGAGTCGGCGTCATCCCGGAAATAATGAAATCGACATTGCCGGCTTCCAGAGCAGGCAGCAGACCGTCGAACTTCATATCCTTCACTTCAAGATTCACGCCCAAATCTTTGGCGATCGCTTTTGCAATTTCGATATCGAACCCTACGATTTCATCCTTCTTGTCGACTTCCTTATGAAACTCGTAAGGAGGGTAATCTGCGCTGGTACCAACGACGATCTTCCCCGCTTTCTTGATCTGATCCAGCTTGGCGGTTTGAGCCGCTGCCGGCTGATTCGCATTGGCCGGTTCGGCTGCAGGCTTCTGACCGCATCCGGCTGCAACCAGAGCCAAGCCGATAAGGACGGGGATAAGTGCTTTCTTTTTAAACATTGGTCAATTCTCCTTTCTAAATAACTTCAACATTATATAATAGAGCCCCAGCTTTGACAACACCGGGCCCTGCTTGCGCACATGGAAAAAAATGCCGTAGATTTCCGCACTCCATGCTTGTATAATAGATTAGTTTTCTATAATAGAACCGTTGGAGGAATCACTATGACATCCGGTCATCGCAGTCCTGTGCCGCTGTGGCTTATATTTACCGTGGGCATTGTCGCCATCTCCTGCTCATCGATCATTATCAAGCTGTCCGCAGCTCCCGTATCCGTCTCCGGGATGTACAGACTGCTCATTACCAACGTGATTATGCTGCCTCTCATGTGGAAATACATACCAGAAGTCAAACGATTAAATGGGAAAGATTGGCTGCTTCTGCTCGGATCGGGAATCGCGCTCGGACTGCATTTTCTGTTATGGATGGCGTCGCTGCGCTACACGACGGTTGCCAGTTCGACCGTGCTGATGACGCTGGAGCCGATCTTCGTGCTGGTCGGAGCCTATTTCGTCTATCGGGAGAGAACGACTCCGACCGCCGCCGCGGGAATCGGAGTGGCCGTCTTCGGCGCCATGCTGGTCGGCCTGAAAGATTTCGCCGTTTCCGGAACGGCGCTTCAAGGGGATATCTTATCCTTGCTCGGAACCGTCGCAGTGGCCGTGCACATGCTGCTCGGTCAAAAGCTAAGCAGGCATATATCGTCGACGCTGTACAGCTTCTCCGTCTTTCTCGTAGCGGCCTGCTTTTTTGCCGTCTACAACGGCTGGAACGGCATTGCGTTCACCGGGTACCCTGCCAAAGAATGGATTCTGTTCGCCCTACTGGCGGTTATCCCAACCGTGTTCGGCCATATTTTATTCAATTGGTCCTTGAAATTCGTCAATGCGGCTTCCGTCTCCACCGCCGTATTGGGAGAGCCGATCGGCGCTACTCTGCTCGCCTGGATGCTGCTCGGGGAATCCGTTAATCTGATTCAAATACTCGCAGGTCTCTTGCTTATTCTGGGAGTCTGGGTGTTCCTTCGCTACAATCAGGTGCGCTATGAAGCCAAACCGGCCCAATCGCAATCGCAAATCAAAGCATAAGTGATTCCCGTTCCAAATTAAAAAAACCATGCTCAGCCGTCAACGACAGACGTTCATGGTTTTTGGGCAATTTCGCTCAAATTTCGGCTTCCTGGCTAAGGAAGATCGGCTCGGGAAGATGAATGAAATCGTACAGTTGCTTCGTCACGCCGCCTTTGCCGAAACGCAGGATGCCGCCGCTCCGCTCTCTTCCGCCCCTCGCGTTAATGAGACGGAGGAAGGATAAGGTGGACTTGCGGCGCTGCAGCACATCGCGATAACCGAAACCGTACAGCCATTGATCGATCGTATTGTAAATACCGCGGTTCAAACCGAATGTCTGGAAACAATACGTTACGAATTGAATATCGGGCAGGTGAAGCACTTCCGATTCATCCAGCTCCGCCCATGGCTCTGCATTCGCTATCATCACGGGTCATCTCCCTTAATTGAATTTTATCGCGAAAAAAAGAGACTCTCCGGACCGGGCTTTGAAATTCTTGCGAACTCTCATGCCCCGTCGGGAGGTCTCCGGCAATCCGGTGGACCTTGTCTTCCCATTAGCCTCTGCGGCGGCTCCCTGGCGATCTGCCTTCGGCAGCGTTCTGATCTCGGAGGGCCGATTCCGATTCAAAGCGTTTGCGCTCCGTACGCTCGATTTGGACGATTCGGCCGTCATGGACGACAATTTGAACGGTTCCATACTCCAGCCCGTTAACCGAGTTCACAATTCGTTTGTTCCAAACGTCATCGATTTCCAATGGTTTAGCCATCGTAACCCCTCCATTATACATTATCCTCATCCGTTTTGTCGGATTATAATTAAAAGAGAAAACGTCTGCCGACGTCTTGTTGTAAAAGCAGCAGCAGCCTGTGTTGCGGGCTTAGCGTTATGTTTAGATCGTCCAATCGTACCAGTCCTGTTTTCGCTTATCAAGCGACAGCAGCCAGTTTTTGGTCGTCGACATCAGCTGTACGAACGACTGACCGGTAGAATACGTATGATCGGCTTGAAAAACGACTTCTTTATCGCACTGTCCTTGCGATCTGAGCCAGAACAGCTTCTGGTACAGGAAGCAGTAATCGACAGGGATCACCTCGTCATTCGTCCCATGAACGAGCAGCACATCGCCGCCGAACTTGCGCGTCTGCTCGAACGGCTGGTGCCTCGTCAGCGATTCGAAATATTCCGGCTTGAACGAATAGCCCAAGTAATCGGATGACCCTAGCTGCACGGCTTCCTCGTATGTTTTCTTACCGGTAATTTTAATAATATCGTTAAACGGATGAGCTACGGCCGACCAGAGCACCAAGGATTTGACCCGTTTATCCTTCGCAGCCGTCAGCACCGCTACGGCGCCTCCCAAGCTATGCCCCAGCAAAATGACGCGCGTAGGATCTACGCAATCGATGCCTAGAGCGTAGTCGATGACGGATCGCGTTTGGTCGATCATTGCATCAAGACCTCCCGCCCCGTAATCGCCGGTGCTTTCGCCGCATCCGGCAAAATCGAATCGCAGCACCATATATCCCAGCTCGGTAAATTCCCGCGCCGCCTTGACGAACAACCGGTTTACTCCGACCCGGCTGCCGATAAATCCGTGGGCGATAATGATGATCGGGTTTTTCGAGCCTGTAGAGGCCGGATAATGAAGAGTCGCCGCCAGCTCCTCTTGATCGCTTCGTATTGTAATATGATGTTCCATGACAACTCTTCCTTTCCGTTTGCTGGATTTAGATGTGTACCGGAAGCGGATCGATCTTCAGTCCGTTCTCAACCGTCCGATGCTCCTGTTCATTAAACAAATAAACGCGATGAATCAATACTTGCACCCGGTCTCCCGGCTTGAGCGCTTCCTGCTCCAAGGAGCGGTAAGCAAATATAGTTTGCCCGGCCAATTCGACCTCTATTTGCCAGTTCGTTCCGCGGAAATAAACGTTTTTTACGGTACCGGGCTCGGATGCGGACGGAAATGAAATTTCCGAGGCATAACCCACTTCTACGAACTCGGGCCGAATAATCGCTTTCGCCTCGCGCAGCTCCGCCTGCTCGAAGCCTTTGAAGCGGGTAATATGTTCCAAGCTGTTGGACTCCCCGATAAAGCCGGCTACGAACGGCGTCTGCGGGCGCTGATAGATGTCAATCGGCGCTCCCTGCTGCTCCAGCGTCCCCTGATGGATAATCATAATCTGATCGGCCACCTCGACGGCTTCCTCCTGGTCATGGGTGACGAAGATCGTGGTGATGCCGACCCGGTTAATCATATCCTTCAGCCACGTCCGCAGCTCCTTGCGCACCTTCGCGTCAATCGCGGCGAACGGCTCGTCGAGCAGCAGCAGCTGGGGCTCCGGCGCAATCGCCCTGGCGAACGCGACCCGCTGCCGCTGTCCGCCGGACAGCTGGTGGGGCAGCCGCTTCTCCAGCCCCTTAAGACCGGTCAATTCGATAAGCTCGGTAACTCTCGCCTTAATCTCCTGCTTGCCGCGCTTTTGCACCGTCAATCCGAAAGCGATATTGTCGTACACGCTCATATGGCGGAACAGCGCATAGTTTTGAAAGACGAAGCCGATGCCGCGTTCCTGCGGCGGCAGATCGTTGACTTTTTTGCCGTGGAACCAGATTTCGCCGGAATCCGGCTGTTCAAGTCCCGCCAGCATCCGCAATATGGTCGTTTTTCCGCCGCCGCTCGGTCCGAGCAGCCCGATCAGCCTGCCTTTTTCGATTTCGAAGCTGACCTGCTTGGTAGCCTGAAACGTGCCGAACGTTTTCATCAATTGTTTCGCTACGATATGCATGGTTCCCTACTCTCCTTCCTGCTGCTGAGTCCTGTTAAATCTCCACTCCACGATTGCCTTTACGACCAGCGTCACGACGGCCAGCAGCACGAGCAGCGAAGCCATGGCGAAAGCGCCGGCGAAATTGTATTCGTTGTACATGATCTGAATATGCAGCGGGATCGTATTCGTAGAGCCGCGGATATGACCGGAGACGACGGATACGGCGCCGAACTCTCCCATCGCTCTCGCGTTGCACAGGATGATGCCGTACAGCAGCCCCCACTTGATGTTGGGAACCGTTACTTTCCAGAAGATGCGCCAGCCTTTGGCCCCTAGCGTGACGGCGGCTTCTTCCTCTTGCACGCCTTGAGCCTGCATGAGCGGAATCAGCTCGCGTGCTACGAACGGAAACGTAACGAACACCGTCGCCAGGACGATACCCGGCAGAGCGAAAATAATCTTGATGTCATGCTCGCCGAGCCACGGGCCGAACCAGCCTTTCGCGCCGAATAGCAATACATAGATGAGACCTGAAATCACGGGCGAGACGGCAAACGGAAGGTCAATCAGTGTGATAAGCAGGTTTTTACCTCTAAATTGGAACTTGGTAATGGCCCATGCTGCGGCCAGGCCGAACACAACATTGAGCGGAACGGCTATTCCGGCCGTCAATAACGTCAGCCGAATCGCGGCGGCCGCATCGGGATCGGAGAAAGCGTTGAAATACACCTCGCTGCCTTTGCGGAAAGCCTCGACGAACACCGAAACCAAAGGGAGCACGAGCAACGAACCCAGAAACAAGATGGCGATGCCAATCAAAATCCATTTTACGACCGTCGGTTCGGTGATGTGCCGCGGTCTTTCCCGCGTTACCGAACCTGCTTTCACGGTTGCCACATATCCGGCCATGATAGATCCTCCTGAAAGTTTTGCCGAAGCAAAACCGGATTATTTACGAAGCACTGTTCAAGCGGTTCGCACGCCACTGAATGAAATTGATGACGAGCAGCATCAGGAAGGATATGACGAGCATTACGAGTGCTATTGCCGTAGCGCCCGCGTAATCGTACTGCTCCAGCTTCGTCATAATGAGCAGCGGCGCGATTTCCGTCTTCATCGGCATATTGCCGGAAATAAAGACGACCGATCCGTACTCGCCCACCGCTCTGGCAAACGCCAAGGTAAAGCCCGTTAATAAAGCCGGCAGCAGCTCGGGAAAAATAACCTTCGTGAACGTCTTCCATCTCCGCGCGCCCAAGCTGACCGCAGCCTCTTCGATCTCCTTCTCCAGCTCTTCAATCACCGGCTGCAGCGTGCGTACGACGAACGGAATGCCGATAAAAGTGAGCGCCAAGGTAATGCCTATCGGCGAAAAGGCGACCTTGATGCCGAGCGGCTCCAGCAAGCTGCCGATCCAGCCGTTCTGCGAGTAAATCGTCGTCAGCGCGATCCCCGCCACCGCCGTCGGCAGTGCGAACGGCAGATCGACCAGGGCGTCGATGAACCGTTTGGCCGGGAATGAATAGCGCACCAGCACCCAGGCGACGATAAAGCCGAATACCGTATTGACCAGCGCCGCGCCTATCGCCGTTCCAAAGCTGATTTTATAGGAGGCGACTACCCGCGGATCGCCGACCGTATGCCAGAACTGCTCCCAAGACAGACCGGACGTTTTGATGAAGATAGCGGATAACGGGAACAAAACGATGAGGCTGAGATACAGTACCGTATATCCCATCGACAATCCGAAGCCGGGTAAAATACTCCGTTCCTTCCAACCTTTTGCCATGGATTTCTCTCCTCTGACTCGCAATCTCTCTTCTATTGAACGACCGTATTACGGTTTATAGATTTGGTCGAAAACGCCGCCGTCGTTAAAATGCGTCTGCTGTGTTTTGGTCCATCCGCCGAACGGCTCGTCGTCGATCGTGAACAGATTGACTTTGCTGAACTGCGATTCATACTTTTTGGCTACCGATTCCAGACGCGGGCGATAGTAGTTTTTGGCGGCGATCGTCTGGCCTTCTTCCGAATACAAGTATTCCAGATACGCCTGCGCGACTTCTCGCGTTCCCTTCTTGTCGACTATTTTATCGACGACGGCGACCGGCGGCTCAGCCAACACGCTGATGGACGGAGTTATAATCTCGTATTTGTCTTTGCCGAACTCGTTAATCGAGAGATACGCTTCGTTCTCCCAGGCGATCAGCACGTCGCCGATGCCGCGCTGCACGAAGGTTGTCGTAGAATCGCGCGCGCCGGAATCGAGCACGGGCACGTTTTTGAACAGCTGCTGCACGAAATCTTTGGCTTTGGCTTCGTCTTTGCCGTACTTCTGATAGGCGTAGCCCCATGCCGCTACATAGTTCCAACGGGCGCCGCCGGACGTTTTCGGATTCGGAGTGATGACCTGCACGCCGGGCTTGATCAGATCGTCCCAGTCTTTAATTCCTTTCGGGTTGCCCTTCTTCACCAGAAAAACGATCGTTGAAGTATACGGCGAGCTGTTGCTTGCCAGCTTCTTCTGCCAATCCTTCTGAATGAGCCCCGCTTCCTGAATCGCATCGATATCGTAAGCGAGCGCCAGCGTAACGACATCCGCTTCCAAGCCGTCGATGACCGAGCGGCCTTGTTTGCCTGAGCCGCCGTGCGACTGTTTGAAGGTAACGGTCTGGCCGGTTTTATTTTTCCAATAGGTTGAGAACGCCTTGTTAAAATCCTGGTACAACTCGCGCGTAGGATCGTACGAAACATTGAGCAGCTCGACCGGTTTGGCCGCCGCCGTCTTGTTATCTCCGCTTCCCGCAGAAGCGTCCTGCGCAGCCGGAGCCGAGCCGCCGCCGCAAGCGGTCAGGCCGACCAAGGATAAGCTGAGCAAACTGACCACGGACCACTTTTTCCAATTGACATGAAACATATTGATTTCTCCCCTCGACATTTCGTTCTTCTTAAGGTTCGACCATATGTAATCGATTGTCGGCGCTGGGCAAGACTCGCTTCAGCGTTGGAATCTCCGGTGGTCCGGTCGATCAACATATATTCCGATGTGATTACTATGATTTATAGTCAGTATATTAGCACCGCTGGTACATTGTGTCAATCGTTTTTTGCAAGAACAAATCCCCAAAAGTGACGTGATGCTCTGAAGCTTATTCCGTCCGCATCCAGCCTTAGCTGGATCGGCGTCTAACCCTTCCTCTGGGATCGTTCTATGGGTAGACATTCCTTTCGGGGGAGACCACGGATATCCACAGGATATGGCTGCGCATCATTTCCTAAACAACGAAAAAACCTTCGGATTACGTGCATCCGAAGGTTTCATATTATCATTGCCGGGTGGTCGCATGCGCGGCGCATTCATCGCAATATCCGAAGATTTCGAAGCGGTGGTTGACGACTTGGAAGCCGTCCGGGAGGTTCGGTACCTGCTTCATCGGGCAAAATTCGAAGGTGACCGTTTTTTCGCATTGAAGACAGATCATATGATGATGATGATGCGTTTGACAGCGAGCGCGGAATTTCACGCCGTCATTCAAATAAAACTGCTCCAGCACTCCCATCTCGCTAAGCAAACGAAGATTCCGGTACACCGTGTCGAAGCTGACCCCCGGATACTTCTGCCGCATCGATTCGTACACGTCCTTCGGCGACAGATAGCCTTCCGCTTCCGCGAACAGAGTCGCCAAGCTCTTGCGCTGGTCCGTAATTCTCCAGCCTTTGTTGGACATGGCGCGAACCATCTCCTGAACCATTTCCTGCGTATCGCGCTGCTCGTGTTCATGTTGGTGTTTTGACATGATTTATCCCTCAATTATCGCATACTTAGGTTAATAATGCCTTAAATCGGGTATAGAGTCAATCTTTTTGCTCCAAAGCTTTCAGCTCGGCCGCCAGCCTATCCTTGGAAAAATGCTCGCCGATAAAGACGGCGACGTTCGGCACCGCTTCCTTCGGTGCAATTTTGACAAAATCCATTTCACGGTAAGCGTACTGGAATAAAAATAAGCTTGCGGTATCGGAAAACCGCAAAATCCCTTTAGCGCGGTATACTTCCTCCGGCAGTCTGCCCACCAGCTCCTCAAACGCCTCGCTGTCGATCGGGCCCGAAAAATAATGCGTGTATACCATGACATGATCATGCGAATGATGGCTGTGCACTTCATGCCCGTTCTCATGATCGTGTTCGTGCGACGGATGGCTGCAAGCTTCGCCGTGCTCATGGCCGCAATCGTGGCGCTCCGCACCGCCGGCCCGGGACGGAACCTCTGCCGTGCCTGCGGACCGTTCTATAGCGTCGAACATCGCCATATCGACCTGACAGCGAACGGTAGCCGTCATCGGCGCCGCCGGGTTCAGCTCGCGGATCTCACTCTCCAGCTCGGCCAGCCGCCCGGGCTCGATCAGATCGATCTTGTTCAAAATCAGCTGCGTCGCGCAGCGGACTTGATCCTGCATCAAGCGGAACGTCTTTCCCTTGCCGTTCTTCTGAGCCAGCAGATGCGCCGCATCGATCACCGTGATTACCGATTTGAGCTCCAGCTCCGTCAGCAGCGACGCATCCGTCACTCCTTCGAGTATTTCGATCGGATTCGCCGCCCCCGTGCATTCGACGAAAATGACGTCGGGATCGTTGTCCCGGATCAAATCCCTCAGCTCCAGCCCCAAGTCGCCGCGGATCGTACAGCAAATGCAGCCGCTCAGCATCTCCGTCATCGGGACGCCGTCTTCGACCAGCATGCCGTCCAGATTGACATCGCCCAATTCGTTCATCAACACGGCCGGCTTGCGGCCGCTCAGCTTATAATAATCGATGGCCTGCGACAGCAGGGTCGTCTTCCCGCTCCCCAAAAAGCCGGATAATATGTGTACAGGTACGGCTCGTTTCATTCTTTTCTCTCCTTAAGGACAACCGTCTATATAGAAAATTGTAGCTCTCATTGCCCGCAATGTCAATTATAAGTAATTATTACGATTAAAAATAAGATTCATCCGTCCGAGGCGAAAGCTTTCCCCAAATAAAGAAAGACGCCTGACGGCGCCCTTGTAAACATCTATTTCTCTTTCCTCCGCACATTGGCAGATTAAGCGCGGCCCGATCTTAGCATTGCTTGTAAAGTTCCGCTCGGCTAGTGCCGGGAAGCCTCCCCTTATTCGGCCTGTTCCTCTATCTTCCCTTCAAGCTGCATATAGCTTTCGTACAGTTGTTCCAGCTCCTCGTCGCTGGCCTGCCAATAACCGCGCTGATGGCTTTCGAGCAGCGTTTCCACCATATGGTGATACGCCCAAGGATTATTGTCCTCAAGCCGCCGGCTCATCCGCTCGTCGGCCACGTACGTTTCGTGCAGCTGCCGGAAAATCCACGGATCGACCCGATTCGTCGTGGCGGCCAGGCCGAGCACATTCTCGAACCGCCGGGCAATGTGCTGCGCTCCGTGATAATCGTGCCGAAGCAAACCGTCGATCCACTTCGGATTGGTCAGCCGGGTCCGTACTCCGCGCAAGATCGATTGCTCTACCGGCTCACTCCATACTTCCTCCCCTGTCGTGTCGGTAATGACGATGTCCGCTTGACTGCCTTTGGCCCGTTCGACCGATTTGGCAAGCCCGCCGAAATATTCATAGTAATGATCCAGATCGGTGATCTCATGCTCATGATTGCTGCGCACCTGCGAGACGATCTCTACAGCCGACAGCTGCCTGCGGAACAATCCGGGCATCGGCGTCCCTCTATGCTGCCCGCTGTACAGATGCTGCAGCCTTTTCGTAAACAATTCGGCGAATTGCGACTCATCCTCCCACTGCTTCGTCTCGATGAGCCGGCTTATCGAGGTTCCGTATTGTCCTTCGGCAGGTCCGAAGATGCGGGCGCAGGCCATATCCCACGCTTCGCCGGGCTCATAGCCTTCCTCCACCAGCGCACGGTGCAAAAGAAGCGACTGCTTCTTGAAGCCGTTCGCAACCTCCGGCTCATCGAGCTCGGATACGCGAACGAACAATTCATGCAGCTCCTGCAGCACATTCGGAAACATGTCGCGGAAAAAGCCGCAGATCGTAATAAGCACATTGATTCTCGGCCGTCCGAGCTCCTCCGCCGGCACGATCTCGTAATTCGAGCGGGCCCAGCTCATCCGTTCATTAACGCGAACGCCGAGATAATGCAGTATTTGCCCCACCGTTTCACCTTGCGTGCGCGAGGTTTCAAGGCCCCACAGGACAACGGCTGCCGTCTCCGGGTAGCTGCCGTTCTTCTCATAATGCATGCGCAGCGTATTGTCTGCGATGGCGGCACCGCGCCGGACCGCAGCGGCGCTCGGCACCGAGCGCGGGTCAAATTGCACCAGATTGAAGCCTGACGGGAGCACCTCGGGTTGGCGAATCGCATCGCCGGCTAAGCGTACCGGAATATAGCGCCCGTCCAGCGCCTGCAGCAGATGCTCCTCTTCCCGGTTAAGCCGCGAAGCCTCGTAGGCGGACCGTCCGCCGGCAAGCGCGGCTTGCAGCTCCTCCAATTGCCCGGGGTTCGGCTGCAGCTCGCCGGGCAGCTCTTGGCCGGCCATGTAACGCTCCAGCGCAGCGGCTTCCAGCGCGTCCAGCCGCTCCAGAAGCTCGCGGTCCGGCTGCTCCTGCAGCTTCTCGTCGTCGATGCCGACGCAATCGGCAATGATGCCGCGAAGCGAGCGGCCGCCGGCTCCGAAGCGCAGAACGAAGCGGGCGTACTGCAATGCGGCTTCATGCTCCAAGCCCTCGCCCAGCACATGCAGGCCGCTCGGAATAGCGGAGCGGCTCGTCCGGTACAGTTCCGTCTCTATCGCCTCGATCGTATCCGGAAGCTTAAGCCGCTCGGCCTGCTCGGCGATAAGTCCGCGGATGACGGGGCAGCGGGAAGGATCGGAACGTTCCGCTTCCCGATATTCGTGCAGCAGCGCATCCAAGCCGCCGTATTCCCCGTACAGCTCCGATACCGTGAAAGGAGGGGACTGGTACCCGATCAGCACCGCATGGCTTCTGCGCTTGGCGATCATCGCTTCGGACGGGTTTCCGACATAGTAATAATATAAATGAGGCAAATCGCCGATCAGATGATCCGGGAAACATGCCGAAGACATCCCGCTTTCTTTCCCCGGCAAAAATTCCAAAGTACCGTGCGTCCCGACATGAATGACGGCATCCGCTTCAAAGCTGTCTCTCAGCCATTCGTAAAAGGCAGCATATTGATGCGGAGGCGGCAGCGACGAGTCGTGATACGTTTTCTCCGGATGCTCGTGAACGCCGCGGGCCGGCTGCAAGCCGACGAAGACGCGCCCGACTTGAATGCCGGGTATAAGAAACTGACCGCTGCGGACCATAACGTCCCCCGGCGGCGTGCCCCATTCCTGCTCCATCTCGTCGGCCCGCGGCATGGAACCGAACCGACTCTCGTAACCGGAAGCTCCATAGCGAATCATGCCGCCTTGATGATCCGGCTCGCTCCAATGGGGAGAATTGACAATGCCGCCGTCCACGAACCTCGACTTGACTTGCTCCGCCGTCAGCGCTTCCGTGTCGTACCCTTCCCGGACAAGCAGCTGCAGCAGCCTGGCGGCGGAGGCGAACGTATCGAGGAAAGCGGCTCCGAACACATTGCCTTCTCCCGGCGGATAGTTATAGCAGATGACGGCGACGTTCTTCTCCGCGCGGGGCTTGGATTGCAGCCGGAGCCAGCGCTGCATGCGCCCGGCAAGCCGCTCCACCCTGTCGGGGATGAGGCGAAGCTCCTTCATACGAAAAGCGGACGGCGCTTCATCCCCTTCTTCCGTTACTTCGTGGAGCGCGGCGACAGGAAGCATTTCGATGCCTCCGTCCAGCTCGGGCAGCATCATCTGCACCAAAAACTCGGACGGCGTCAGCCCTTGAGGCGAGGCCATCCACTCCTTCCGTTCGCGTTTGGTTAACAAAAAAGGATGCAGCAGCGGAGCTCCCAGCTTCTCCAGCATAGCCGTCATTTTTTGCGAATCGCCTCCCACCGGCCCTGCTCCGAGCCGGAACGGGAGCAAGCTCACGATCAGGCTCGCCGGCCGCCCGCCGTTCTCCAACAGCGCCTGCAGCCGGTCCGCGTCGGCTCCCGCCAGCGCGGGAAAAGCGATAGGCAGTACATGCGCAAATGACCGGATTCGCTCGATAATGCCGGCGGCGCACCCGGCGGTATGCATCGGATAGCTTCTTGCGGAAAACAACACTGCGACGACGGGCAGCCCTTCCTGATGGGGATGAGCTGCCAGATGCTCTTGCCGCGTTGCGTAATAGGTACCCGTACCCGGCTCCCATAATCCCAGCTCCTGCAAAACGACGGGCGGCTCCGGCTCGGGCCAATGGCCGAATCCCCCGTATTCCCGGCCGATAAGGAGGAACAATTGATGCAAGTTATGCGTTCCTCCGCCGCGCCAATAATCGATAATGCGCAGATAGTTGGCGTAATCTCTCCTCTTCTCCGCGGATAAGCCTTGCGGAGAAGCGAAACGGCGATCGCCGCGCGACGGCGGAAGCTCGCTTGCTTCCAGCGAGCCGAGCCGAGCAAGCTTACGCAGCGGCTCGGCATCCCCGCCGACAACAATTTTGTGCGCCGAAGAATCGGCGCATGCTTGCAGCGAAGGCTGCAGCCATTCATAGGAGGTGCCGTGCGGGTCCAGAAGCAGCAGACCCGCTTCCTCGGCAGCCTGCTTCATCGCAGCGGCCCATTCCGGCTCAGCCGCCTGCTCTTCATGGAAGACAGACAACCGGATATGCCCGTAATAAGGGGCGGCCGGCTGTTTCATCAAGCGGGATACATCGGCCGCGGCGGAATACGATGTCGTTAGTAAAGCGATATGCAACATGTCGGTTTCTCCCTTTCTCTTGCGACTTACATCAGCTTGCGCACGGCGGCGGCAATTCGTTCCCCCTCCAATTGCTCCAGCTTCAAATAACGGGCGCCGAGCGAACGGGCCAGCTTGTGCGCCTGCCCCAGCTGAACGGGCCCTTGCTCCGTATCGACGATAAGAAGCGGAATTTGCGCCGCGGCGATTGCCCGCCCGATGCGGACGCACTCTTCCCATACTTGTTTCGTTCCCATTCCCTCCTCGCCGATCCCCTCGTTGGCTCTGCAATCGCTGAGCAGCACAAGAATCGGCGATACCTCCCGCCGTTTGCGCATTTCTGCAGCCAATGTCTCTCCGCCTTTGCGCAGCGCGTGCGCCAGCGGTGTTTTCCCGCCGGTCGGCATCTCCCGCAGGCAGCGCTCCGCCAGCTCCACGCTGCGGGTAATGTCCAGCGCCAACTCCGCTTTGCGCCCGCGGAAGGCGACCATGCCTACGCGGTCTCTCTTCAGGTAAGCGTCTTTCAGCAGCGACAATACCGCTCCTTTCACGGCCTTCATCCGCTCTCTAACCCCCATTGAGCCGCTGGCGTCCACAACAAATAAAATCGTGCTGCCGCATTTCCTTCGCCGCTCTTTCATGCGGATATGCTCGGGGAGAATGACAAGCGCCCGCTCCTTTTCCGCATACATCCGCTGATAAGGAGCGGCTGCCCGCAGCGTAGCGTCCAGCGCCAGATCGGCCGGCTTCCCAATAGGGACGGAAGCTCCGACATACCTCCCCTGCCGCGTGCCCGCGAGGCTCGTATCGCGCTTGCCCGATGCTGCGCGCAGCGCTTTGGGCGACGGAGGCGACGCCCAATCCGGCTGCCGTACCTCGAAGGTACCGCCGATAGCCGCAACCGTTTCTCGGGCCGTCCGGGACATGTCCCCCGTTGCCGGACGATGCTCCTGAGAAGCCGCCGAAGCGTCCTGCTCCCGTTCGGCGCGGCGTTGACCGGCAGAGCCGGAACGATCGAGCGGGGCCCGGCTTTCTCCGCGCCGTCCCGCTTGCTCCTCAGCCGCTCTATGCTCCGCCGTTTCGCCGCAGGCTCCGGCGCGTTCCGGTTCGGCAGGCGGCTTCGCCCGCTCTGCGGGGCGGGCGAAGCCGCCGGTTTCGCCGCGGCGCGGCTTATCGGTACCGGCGGCATCCGCCTCCGGCCCGCCGCGCTTCATGCGGTGCGGCAGCGCATAAGCCGCCGCTTCCTGCACGTGCCGCGCCTCTACCGCGCGGCAGCCTTCCCAGGCTGCGGCCGCTCTCGCGCAGCCTATAAGCGCCAGCTCGGCGCGATGCCCGTCGCAGCCGGCTTCTTGCGCGATCGCCGCCGCGAGCTCCAGCTCGGCGCGCCCGGCCGCAATGTGCGGCAGGCGGAGCCTTGCCGCCGCAATGCGCTTGCGCAGCGCCTCCGTCTCGGCGACGCAGCCTGCGGCGAATGCGGCGCGGTTCGCCTCGAAAGCGAGCGTCCGGCGAATAATTTCGCAGCGCCGCTCCCGCTCGGCCACCGTCTCCATCGTAACGCCGATGGCGAAACGATCGCGGACGGAAGCGGGCAGCTCTCCTTCGCCGGGGTCCATGCAGGCGATCAGCGCGATGCGCGACGCATGGACGGCGGACACGCCTTCGCGCTGCAGCTCCATCTGCCCCGATGCAGCTGCGTTGAGCACGATTCTCAGCGCCGAATCGTCCAGCAAGTTGACGGCATCGATATACAGGAAGCCGCCGTCCGCCTCGGCGAGCAGGCCTTTCTTTGCGCGTCTGCTTCCCGATCGCAGCGCTTCCTCCCAATCCGCCGACCCGGCGATGCGGTCCTCGGAGGCATGGGCGGGCAGCTCTTTCCATGGACCTGCAGCCTCATCCTCAGGCAGCAGCCGGGACAAGCCGCGGGCCAGCACCGATTTGCCCGTACCCGGCGCTCCCTGCAGCAGCAATCCTCCGATGCCGGGATGTACCGCCAACAATAGCAGCGCGCGCTTCGCTCTATCCTGGCCTTCAACCGCGCAGAAAGGCAGCGAAGCTGCGACCGCTTCTTCTATTGCCTGCCGCTTCATGCGAAGCTCGTTTCCTCGATCAACCGTTCCCATACGTCCGCCCCCTCGCGCTCTTCGAACGGACGCTTACGCAGCCGATGCGGCAGCACAAACCTCGCCGCCGCCCATATATCGGCCTCGCTCGCCTCCGTCCTCCCGTCCCAAGCGGCCATGGTCATAGCCGTCTTGATCATCGTAATATCGGCGCGGTGTCCGTCCACCTCGCAGCGGATGGACAGCTCCGCCGCCCGCTCCAGCAGCCGGTCCTGCAGCGGTATGCGGGGAAGCAGCTCCCGTGCCCGGTTGATGCGGGCAAGCAGGCTGCTCTGCTCCTGCTCATACCGCCCGCAAAAGCTTGCCGGATCGCTTTCAAAAAGCAGTCTGCGGCGTACGACCTCGGCGCGGCCCTCAACGTCCCGTTCTCCCCCGACCTCTACCGACAAGGCGAAACGGTCGAGCAGCTGCGGCCGCAGCTCCCCTTCCTCCGGATTCATGGTGCCGATCAGAATAAACCGGGATGGATGGGAGAACGATATCCCCTCCCGCTCCACCGTGTTCACTCCCATAGCTGACGCATCGAGCAGGACGTCGACCAGATGATCCTCAAGAAGATTGATCTCATCGACGTACAAAATATGCCCGTGCGCTTCGGCCAGCAAGCCGGGCTCGAACTTTTTCTCGCCGTGCCGGATCGCATGCTCGATATCCAGCGTGCCTACAAGGCGGTCTTCCGTCGCGCTGACCGGCAAATTGACGACCTTCAATTCCGGCAGCAAATCCGCCAAGGCGCGAACCGCGGTCGATTTGGCCGTTCCCTTCTCCCCTTTGACCAGAACTCCTCCCAGCATCGGATTGACGACCGATAACAGCAGAGCCTGCTTCATCGCATGCTGGCCGACGATGGCGGTGAACGGATATAGATGATGCTGCGCGTTGATGCTATTCATCGCTTTTCTTCCTCCTCTTGCCGCTCTCGGCTATGTATTAATCCTCTGGTTACAATAAGCGGCTTGCCCGTCTCGACGTCGGCGATCACACTGGCGTCCACTCCGAAAACATCGCCCAGCATGCGGGGAGTCAGCACGTCGGCAGGTGAACCCTGGGCATATATTTTACCGGCGCTCATAACAATGAGCTCATCGCTGTAGCGGGCCGCATGATGCATATCATGAAGCACCATAACGACCGTAATAGGAAGCGTTCGGTTCATCTGACGGACAAGCTCCATAATTTCGATTTGGTGACGAATGTCAAGAAACGTCGTCGGTTCGTCAAGCAGCAGCACCCGTGGCCGCTGCGCGAGCGCCATCGCGATCCAGGCCCGCTGTCGCTCCCCTCCCGACAACTGCCCGAGAGGCCGATGCGCAAGCGGCCTCATGCCTGCCGCGCCGATCGCCCATTCTATGATCTCCCGGTCCTCGTCTGTCTCTCCCTGCATGAAAGTCCGGTGCGGATAGCGCCCGAATGCGGCCAATTGCTGCACCGTCCATTCGGCGGCGCTTTCCTGCGTTTGCGCAAGCAGCCCCAACTGCCGCGCAGCCGCTTTGCCGCCCATCCGGTACAACTGCTTGCCGTCCAGCAGCACGGCTCCGTCATCCGGCTTCAGCTGGCGGGCCAATGCTTTGAGAAGCGTGCTTTTGCCGCATCCGTTCGGTCCGATTACGGCATGGATGCGGCCTTCCGTAAAAGCAAGGTCCAGTTTGTCTATCACCGTCTTTCCTTCATATGAAAGGCGCAGCGAACGAGCCGCCAGAACGCTCATACCCGATCCCCTTTCCTTCTTAACAAGTAGAGAAAAAACGGCGCGCCCAGCGCCCCCATAATAATGCCGACAGGCAGCTCCACCGGCGCAAAAATCAATCTCGCCACCGTATCGCAGCAAGTGACGACGCCGGCCCCCAGAAGCGCGGACGCCGGGATAAGCAGGCGATTATCGCCGCCGACCAGAAGCCGCGCGGAATGCGGCACGATCAATCCGACGAAGCCAAGCAAGCCGGCAACGCTGACGGCGCTTGCCGCAAGCAGCGTGCCGACGGCCGTCAGAAAAAGCCGAACGGCTTCCACCGGCAGCCCCAGGCTTCGCGCCTGAGCGTCTCCCAGCAGCAGCACGTTCATTTTGCCCGAACCGATAAGAGCAGCCGTAATGCCGATTAGCGTATACGGTAAAATAATACCGACATGAGGCCAGCTTTTGGCGGCCAACCCCCGACAAGAAATACAAGCGCGCCGTGCACCCGGTCGCTGTAGAACGTTAACAGCGCCGAAATGCCCGATCCCAGAAAAGCGGATACCGCTACTCCGGCCAGAATGACCCGCATCGGGCTAATGCCGTTTTTCCAGGCTAGAAGATAGATGAACAGCGCGGCGGCCGTCGCACCGAGGAAGGCGACCGGCGTTAACATGCCCTGCATATGCGGAAACAAAATCAGAAGGATGATGCCCGACAGCCCGGCCCCCGAAGAGACTCCGATAATATGCGGGTCGGCGAGCGGATTTCGCATAACGCCTTGCAGCAGAACGCCGGCAACGGCGAGATTCGCTCCCACCAGCGCGGCGACGATCGTGCGCGGCAGCCTGATGTTCCACAGCACCTCCCGCAGCGCCCCCGTCTTACCGGTAAACAAATAACCCGCCACATCCTTGACAGGAATAGCCACCGCACCGCTCGCTACGCTGAAAAGAAGCGATAAACCGAGAAAGAGCATGATGAACAGCGCTGCTGCGGGCACTCGCACTCTCGTTCCCATCCTGTCGGTCCGCTCTCTTCCCGGCCGCGATTGGTTCTTCCTTTTCCCCTCCGGCGATGCATGAGCAGGCTGAACTTCGGCGGAAGGTTTAATCGGCATGGCCGTATATCTCCGGATACACAAGCTTGCCCATGTACAGAACAGACTCGTCGAGCTTCAAGCCGGGGTTCGTCAAAAACAAAGACGACGGGGCGATGATCATCCTTCCTTCCTTAACGGCCCTTAGCGAGCTCCAGGCAGGATTGCTCTGCAGATCCGACTTGATTTTCCGCTCCCCGGTATCCTTACTGCCGTGAATGACGATAAAGATGTAATCGGGGTCCAGCTCCACCAGCTTTTCCAGACTATAAGGCGTCGTGGTCGGGCTCTTCTGCGAAGGCGTCAGCGTCTCCGCCACATTCGTCAGCTTGAGCAGCTTCGCTATTTCAAGTCCTGTCGTATCGCTGCGCTGCAGAGATATGCTGGCCGGCGTCACGTTCATCATCGCAAATGTTTTCGTCTCTGCCGGCCGCTTGAATAACAGCTGCTGCAAGCGCCCGTCCAGCGCGGCGAGCAGCTCCGTCGCATGAGGCTCCGTGCCGGCCAGCTTCCCCATCAGCTGGGTCTGCCGGATAATGTCTTCATAAGAATTCAGCCGCATCAGCGCCAACGGAATGCCGCTCGCCGCCAGCGCCTCCTGCAACGAGCTGTGAAATTGCGGGTGGCCGATGACCAAATCCGGCTTGAGCGCCACCAGCTGTTCCAAGCTCGGGCTGCTCAACTGTCCGACGCTGACCGCCTGCTCCGCTCCCTTGGGCGGCTGAATGTCCGGCGTATCCGTTCTTCCGACCGCTTGCCCGCCGACGGAATATAACAGATCCAAGTATTCCGGATTCAATACGACGATCCGCTCCGGCTTTTTGTGCAGCACCACCTGTTTGCCGGTGCTGTCCTCCCATTGCGCGAACACGGCGGCTTCCTGCGAGTTATTCCCGCCGGATGCGTTCACCGCCGCAGGAGCATCCGGAAGCTCTCCCCTGCCGGCAGGGGCCGTTCCCGCGGGTTCGGTTCCGCAGCCCGACAACAAAGCAATAGCCAATAGCGTGGAAACTACCGTTATGTAAGAAGCGTATCTCGGTTTTGACAGCAATCTGAACCTCTCCTCATTTTATCTAATTGTAATTTTTACTATAGTAATAATTACGATTTATAGTGTAATGGATTTCATTTCACCCGTCAATCGAAAATTGGCGTGCCGCAAGGTAAACACGCCCGGCCTCGCCGCCCGCCGTTTCAAACCGGCGACGATCAGCGCAGGCGGCCCCACGCTTTGGTATATATCCCGCTTTGAACGCCATATGCATAAAAGGGTATGATAGAATAACGGGCGGCGGTTGCTGCAGACTAGCGCGGAGGTGAGGCAATGAAATCTTTACTGGGTCCGTCCATTCAAATCGATCCGTCCTTCCCCTACTATTCGAACCGCTCCGAGCAGAGCATAGCCGATGAACTGCTGGCCGCAGGGTACCGTGTCGTTCATTATTTCGTAACCGACGAAACAAAAGTAAACGGCAAGCTGGTCGACCGATTGCACAGAGAGGGAATGACCGTCTGGGCTATGGTTCTCGGCAACGGCGCCTATACGACCGCCCATTTGCCGAAGGATTGGCCGGACTGGCAGATGCAGCTTCTGAAGCCGGTTCATGACGGCTATTATCGCCTCTCCCCTTTCAGCTACCGTTATACGGAATGGAAAAAGCAGGCCGCCGCAGATCTCGTGCGTACATATCCCTTTGACGGCTTCGAGATCGCGGAGCCGTATTTTCCCGAGTGGAACGGGCTGTCCAGCGGCGTCTACGGCGACTTGGGCCCCTATGCCCGGGCGCAGTTCAAGCTGCAATACGGCTCTCCCATCCCGGAATTTCGCTACTCCTCGTCGCCGCATTATTATAAAAGCAATCCGATCCTCTACCGGCAATGGATCGAGTTTCGCGTAGACGCCGTAAACCGGTTTTTGTTCGAAATCATCAACGGTCCCGGCGGTGTCCGGGAAGCGCGTCCCGATATTCGTATCGCGACGTGGTCGCTTGGGGTCGATGCGGGCCCGGACGCCGTCGGCAAGCTGCGGGAATACCAAGGCATCGACGCCGTGTCCATGGTCTCGACCGTCCGTCCCGACGCGCATTTCGTTCAGACGCATTGGCCCGATTGGATGCGCTGGAGACTGCCTGCGGACTACGCCAAACGCTACGAACCGTTCGTCGCAAGAGTCCGCGTGCTGCATCCCGGCTTGCCTCTGGGACTGCAGACGGATATCGGCTCCCTGAAGCCGATGCGGCGCTCCCGCGGTTGGCTGGAGCGGTTCGCCGCCGTATCCGGCGCGCTCGGTTATGCGACATGGACCGCTTACGAGCACCATCTTGGCAAGGCCATGTACACGGAGCAGCCGCAGCCGGTGCGGGCCGAACGGCATGGCGAAGAGCGAGTCAAGATCGTTTTTCAAAAGCGGGTTGATCCCGCCTCAGCCTCGCCGCCCGACCGATATGAGATCGTAACCGGCCGTAAGTCCTCGAGCCACCCCTTATATCCGGATCATGTGAAGGTCGACGGGAGTACGGTCTGGCTCCGAAGCGGGCAATTCCCCAAGGAAGCGTTCGAATTGTCCGTCTCCGGTATTAAGGACACTCCCGAATTGTGGCTTTTTCCGGAAAAGCGCGGCAACGAGATGTCGGCCCCTTATCATATTAAGGTGGACGGCACGGACAAAAACTCCAGCCTCTGACGGGAGAACCGGGCATGTTGATTCATCGGTAGTACGCGGCCTGAAGAGGCCGCTTATTTTATCGATGTGACTTTCGATGTGATTTTCGATGGGATGCGATGCGATGGGATGCGAACCGATGCGCTTGCGTCAGGAGCGATGACGGTAGATTCCGGCCGACCATGATCATGTATCGTTGCGATCCGACCGGCGGTCTCGGTATGCCGTTCGGTCGCTTCAGTAAAATCACGCATGACTATGTTGGTAAAAAAACGAATTTTCGGGAATGATAGGATCAGCGGCGAACCGCTTATTTTATCGTAATCGGAGTGAATGCGAAGATGACTTCCACATCATGGAAGGAACAGAGGGCTAACGCGGTCAGCCACGGCTTCGGAGCCGTGCTAAGCGCGGCGGCGCTCATAATGCTGCTCATGCGATCATGGCAATCGGGCAATATGCTGACGCTGCTCGGGGGCGGCGTATTCGGAGCTTCGCTGCTACTGCTCTACGTCTCGTCTACTCTGCTGCACAGCTCCAAGGAGGAACGGCGGATCGCCGTTTATGAAACTTGGGATCACGCGGCCATCTATTTGCTTATCGCCGGAACCTACACCCCCTTCCTGCTCGCCCTCCGCTCGGAAACCGTGGGCGTCTGCATGTTGGCGGCCGTCTGGACGCTGGCGTTGATCGGCATTGCGATGAAGCTGAAGTATCCCGGGCGGTTTCTGCAGCTCTCGATAGGCCAATATTTGCTGATGGCCTGGCTGGTCGTGCTGATTATCCGTCCCCTGCAGCAGTTGATGCCGCCGGCGGGCGTCGCCTGGCTGGTAGCCGGCGTTATGCTGTACAGCACAGGCAGCATCTTCTATTTTTGGCGCCAAATGCGTTATCATCACGCTGTCTGGCATTGCTTCGTCGTCGCCGGAAGCGCCTGCCATTTCATCGCGGTGTACGGCTATGTCATGCCCCTCTTCAACCGCTGAAAATGCAGGTATGCCGGTACCGGCATGATTCATAAAAGCATGGCGATGGACTGGATTCGCGACTCGATTCGCGGGCTGCGGTCGATAGAGGTTTCCGCTCTCTAATCGCGGCCTACGGCCCATAGAGGTTTCCACTCGCTGTTGCAGCCGGATTTCTTTCATTTTGAATCTCTCATGCGGGAGGGAAATCCGGCTGCAAGGGCGACCGTTTACGCTTTTCCCACTTTCTCCCCGCCCGCTTGGCGCCGTACACTCGCAGCGGACACAGCGGCCGTTATATAAACCCTATCGGCCATTTTGGATTTCTAACGGACACAGCTGCAGCTACTGGCCCAGCGCAGCCTCCTTGGTCAAGCATTTCAGGCATTTAAGTTCCGTGATGTCCGTCCCGTTTAAAAAATGTCTGTTTACGGCGAATTTAGCTCCATGGCGTCCGTTAAACTTAGAGAAACGGTTCATGCAAGGTTCCACGCGCACGGACTGAGCCTCGGGACTGCCTCATCCCAACTTTCGGGGTGTTCGAGAGTCTGCCTATGCGGACAAAAAAACCTTCGCTCCGCTGAAGCTGCGACTCCGGACTGTTAGGCAATGCCTAACAATCGGAGCGTGCGGTTCGTAACGGATTGAAGGTTCATTTTGCTTATTTTCTTCTGAAATTTTTCTTGAACTGATAATAAAGGAAACAGCCGACGCAGTAGCCGCACAGCGCGGCCAGGGCTGCGGCCGCAACCATACCGGCGGCAATATAGCCGACGATCGAGTGGGCGTTCGCCAAGAAGGCTAGCGTCGCCACCGTCAATAAAGCTACGGCGATGGCATTGTTAAACCGCTGCAGCTCTCTCGCTTCCGTCGCCGCTCCGGCAATCCGGCCCTTCAGCAGCGGCGCCGCGGCGACGATAAACAAATTGCCGCGCGCTCCCTGCCATAAACCGATCACTTGGATGGCCCACAGCACGACGATGAAGGCGGGCTGCCGAAACAGCATAGCCAAAAGTATGAACAGAACAATTCCCGCTTGATTCGCCCTGACGTAAGGGACAGGTATTTCTTGCATGACGCGGCGCCTCCCTTTAAATATGAAATTTGGTCGCGATACGCTAAACGGCGATGTTCGAAGCGCCCGCTAAGTTGCGGACACGGACTCGACGGTGAGCCTCCCCGTAGACCGATCGGCCAGCGCCAGCCGGCCTTCGACCGGCCTGCCGTTCTCGTCGGTCAACTGCATAAGCGCGGTGCGGCCCTTCTCGATGAGGAAGCGCACCGCCGTCTCGGACAGCGAGGCGCCGAAGCTGTCCTTCCAGATGACAAAGCCGCAGCCGGCTTTGTATTCGGTGCAGCCGTAGCCGCGGCGGCCCATGATGATGCGGCCGCCGCAGCCGGGCCGCGGGCACGCCGCGATGCCCGGCCGCGCCGCCTCGGCCTGCGCCGGCGCCCCCGGCGCAGCAGCGCCTGCCGCAGCCCGCACCGGCTGCGCTGCCCCTTCCGCGGCCCCGCCGACGGCGGCCGCGGCCGTGCTGCGCCGCGAGCGCGTACCGCTCGCGGGCGTCTTCGCCGCGCCCGCGCTGCGTGCGGCGCGCGTGCGCTTGGCCGCCGGTGCCGCGGCGGCCTCATTCGCGCCGGAGCCGGCGGCGGCGCGGGTTTTGCGCGTCCGCTTGGCTGCGCCTGCGGACGGGGCTTCGCCTTCGAAGGCCGTCTTGTCGGCCTTCGATTGCACGCGAACCTTATCGACGATCAGGTTCGTAAATTTCTTTACGTTGGCCATGAACGCCTCGTCCGAGGCCAACCCGCGGGCAATCTCATTGAGGCGGCGCTCCCAATGGCCGGTCATCTCGGGCGACGTCAGCAGATCGACGCCCGCCCCCCGGATCAGCTCCACCGCCGTGCGCCCCTTCTGCGTAATGACGATCCGCTTGCCCTGCATGACGATGTAGCCGACCTGCTTCAGCCGCTCGATGACGGAAGCGCGCGTAGCCGGCGTGCCTAGACCCGAATCCTTCATCGCGTCGCGCAGCTCCTCGTCCTCCACCTGCTTGCCTGCGCCTTCCATCGCCTTCAGCAGCGTGCCTTCAGTATACGCTTTAGGAGGCTGCGTCTCCTTCTCCTTGGCCGCCGTTTTGGCGCACAGGACGCCTTCCTTGGCATTCAGACTGAACGGAGTGCTGATTTCTTCCTCCGGCTCCTCTTCACCTTCCTTATCCGTCTTGCTTTTGCGTTTGGCCTGTTCCTTCTTCTGGTCTTCGTAGATCACCTTCCAGCCGAGGGACAGCAGCTGCTTGATCGTGCTTTTGAACGTTTCGCGCTCCACTTCCGTCAAGACCGTATGGACCTTGTATTCCGCCGCCGGATAGAAGTGGGACAGGAATCTTCTCACTATCAAATCGTATACGTTCTGCTCGTCCGCGGACAAGCCGCCCGCCTTTTTATGCGTCGGGAGAATCGCGTGATGGTCCTCGACCTTCGCCGGATTGCAAACCGCCCGATTGTTTTTGTGCACCAGCCGCTTGTCCGCCTGCTCCGCCAAATCTCCGTATGAAGTCCCGCGCAGCTGATCCAAGGAACGATGCATTTCGGCGATGTTTTGCTCCGTCACATAGTTCGAATTCGTCCGCGGATAACTGATCACCTTATGCTTCTCGTAGAGCGACTGGGCGATATCCAGCGTCTTCTTCGCCGAATAGCCGTATTTCGCGTTCGCTTCGCGCTGCAGCAGCGTCAGATCGTACAGCCGGAACGGATACTCCTTCGTATCCTTCACCTCATAGCTGGCGATGACGCCCGGCTTGCCTTTCAGCTTGGCCGCAAGCGCGGCGGCCTTGTCGGGATCGGTCAACCGCTCCCCTTGCCACAGGCCCTTGTATTCCGTCTCGCCTTGCCGGAATAGCGCCTCGACCTCGTAAAATTTGCTGGATCGAAACGCTTCGATCTCTTTCTGCCTGTCATACAAAATCGCCAGCACCGGCGTCTGAACGCGGCCTACGGAGAGCAGCTCGTTGTGCTTCGTCGTAAACGCCCGCGAGCCGTTCATCCCGATCAGCCAATCCGCTTCGCTGCGCGCCCTGGCCGCCTTGGTCAAATTATCGTATTCCGATCCTTCCTTCAGCTCGGCAAAGCCTCTGCGGATCGTCTCCGGGGTCAAGTCGGATATCCACAGCCGTTTAACCGGATGCCTCAGCTTCAAATGGCGCTGAATAAGCGAGAAAATATGCTGACCCTCTCGCCCGGCGTCGCAAGCATTGACAAGCTCTTTGCTGCGCTTGGCCAGCTCGGCGATCACCTTTAGCTGGTCCTTCGTCTTATAATTCGGAACCAGCTTGAACGTGCCCGGAATAATCGGCAAATCGTTGAAATTCCACTTTTTATATTTATCGTCATACGCATCCGGTTCCGCCAGCCCGATCAGATGCCCGATCGCCCATGTAATAATGTACTGCTCGCCCTCAATGTAAGTACGGTGATTTTTCGCCTTCGGATCGATGGCCGCGGCGATGTTTCTCCCCATATCGGGTTTTTCGGCAATGATTAATGTTTTCAAAAATATGTTCGCTCCCTACCGTGGACAATAGTTCCCATATTCGCCATGGTAACGAAAAAATGACGATTTGTAAATCGTCATTGATCGCTTCTGCCCTGGGAAGACATTGGCATAAGCATGAATATTTTCGTACCTTCGCCCGCTTTGCTCTCGATTCGCAGGCCGTATTCCTCGCCGAACACCATCTGAATGCGGCGGTGCACATTGACGATTCCGATCCCTCCGGTAACCCGCTCCTTGCTGCCATGATCGTCGGTCAGACGGTAGGAGCTCAGCCTCTCGTTCAACTCGGCCAGCTTGGCTTCGGGAATGCCCTCTCCGTTATCCTCGACGCTGACCCAGAAGATGCCGTCCTCCTCCCCGGCGTCGACCCGGATGTAATGATGAGGCTCCACCCCCTCGGGAAAGGCATGCTGGAAAATATTTTCCACCAGCGGCTGCAGCGTAAGCCGTACCATTTTGTGCAGCAAATACTTGGGCGGCACTGCGGCGTCGATTTCGAATTCATAATCGATCCGATGCCGGAGAATGACCATATACGTAAGCACATGCTTCAATTCATTGGCCACCGTAATCTCCTCAAGATTCGTTTGCACCGAATAACGAAGCATATACGCCATCGCCTTGACGATTTCCGATATTTCGTCCGAATCCTTCAATGCCGCATAGCAGGCGATCGTCTCCAGCGTATTGTATAGAAAATGCGGGTTGATCTGCATCTGAAGCGATTGAAACTCGGCCTTTTGCCGCTCCAGCTGCGTCTCCCGATTCGTCAATTCCGCCTCGTACACCTGCTTCACCAGCTCCGACAGCCGCTTCACCATCAGGTTGTAGCTGAAGGTCAGCTCATCAATCTCGTCCTTGGGCTCATAATGATTCACCGGAATCGTGACCCAGTTTCCTTTCTCCGTCTGCCTCATGCCGTTTTTGAGCACGCGGATCGGCCGGGTAATCGATAGGCCGAACCGCTGCGACAGCCATATGGCGAGGACGAGCGTCACCAGACCGATGGCGATCGTAGTCGTGCGGATGCTGGAAATCGGTTTTTTCAGCTGGTCCAGCGGCATGGACACGACCAGCGTCCAGCCCGAATAAGCGGATTTGCGGCTGACGAACGCCTGCTTCTTATTACCCTCGCCGCCTTCGAACATCTGCGCGTCGGAGGCGCCGATCTGCTCGCGCAGCTTGTCCGGCACCATCGTTCCGATCATCTCCCGCTGCGGATGGTACACGATTTCGCCGGATTCATCCATAATGAAGAAGTAGCCTTCCTCGCCGAGATCGATGCCTCCCCACAGCGTCGACAGCTCCCTCGACTGTACCTCGAAAGCGAGAATGCCGTTAAAATTCGGCGACGACAGCCCCTTGATTTTCCGCGCCAGCGTGATCACGCTATTTTTCCGCTCCGGCAGAATCGTCGTATTCAAGGCGCTGAGAAGGCCGTTGTCCTTCGTGCGCTGCTTCAGCATCTGCAGCTGCTCATGCACCTCAGACGGGGAGAGCGGCTGGTCATAGCCGCTGTTAAAGGCGAAGATCGCGTTTTCATTATAGCTGATAATATAGACGTTATTGATCTCCGGGTTGCTGATAAACAGCGGTTTGATTCCGTACGCCTTGATCGAGGAATAAAAGCTGTAATAATCGTAGCCGTCGATCCGCGGCATATCGATAAATTGCTTCACATCCTGGTTGGACAGAAGCGAAGTCATGGCACGATCGTAATTTTGCAAATACAGATCGGTTTGGTACATCGCGTTATTGACGATCTGCGACATATGACGTGCGCTTTGCTCGTCCAGCTCCTTGGATGCGCGGGTATACGTCACTACGCCTACGGAAGAGAGAGAGAGCACGATCACGATCAAAAAGTACGTGAGCAGCTTGCGCGACAAATTGCCCTTCATTATTTAATCCCCAATATGCTGCGGTACTCGGAAGGCGAATAACCGGTCATTTTCTTAAACATTTTCGTAAAATGCGGGTAATCCTCGTAGCCGACCTCCGCCGCAATATCGCTCATTTTCAGATGAGGGACGGCCATCAGCTTCTGCGCCAGCTCGATCCGCCTCTTAATCCGGTACTGTACGAACGTCTCGCTTGTCATTTTCTTAAACAAAGAGCTGAAATATGTCGGCGTCAAACCGACCATATCCGCCACTTCCTCCAGCGTAATTTCCTGGGACAAATGGTTGTCTATATACGATTTCGCCTCTTTCATCGGGTCCTTGTAGTTGCCGCTCCGCTTCACCGTCAGCTCGGCGGTCAGCTGTTTTAATTGACGGTCGAAGTCGGCGAAAGCCTCCTCCCGCGTAAGAAACCGTTCCTCCGATTTCTCAGGCGCAACCGTGATGGATTTGCGGGCCAGACGTTTGACCAGCATCGTAATGCATTCCTTCAGCAGCTCCTTCAGCTGCGCTACGTTCAACTCCGAGGACAGGCAGTACTGCTTCCACTGCTCGGTAAGCCGCTCCACCTCTTCCAGATTGAGCATCCAAATCGCATGCTCCACCTGCTCGATCCAATCCTCGTACTTGGTCAGCGACAAAAACCCCTTTGTTTTGGCTTTCATCAGCGTCTCCAATATATCGGCCACATCCGTTTTGGTAACGGGCTTGAGTAAATAATGCTTAACGCCGTAGGACATGCACTTTTGCGCGTATTCAAAATCGGAATAGCCGGATATAACGACAATAGGGATGTGCGCATACTGCTCATGAAGCTGCTTGCACAGCTCCAGACCGTCCATCTTCGGCATTCTTATGTCCGTAAAGATAATGTCCGGAACTTGCTCCCGGATGATTTCCAAAGCTTGAACCCCATTGGTAGCCGTCTCGATGCCGGATAACGGAAGCTCGCACTGCTCCGCCATCTTAGCGAGACCCTTACGAATAATCGGTTCGTCATCTACGATCAGTAATTGCATGCAGGAAATCCTCCTTCTCGCGAAAACGGGAAAAGCATCTACCCTTTTCGATGCCGATCCGGGTAGATGCTTATTCATTATTGATTGTTAAAGAGAGATACGCCGTCTTTCTTATTATATCGTTCCGTAGCTTCTTTAATAATCTCGTTGCCGCCTTTGGACTTGTACTCTTCGATAACTTTCGGCCAATCGGAGATCGGCTCTTTGCCGTAAATCATTTTGACCATGTGATCGATGATCAGTTTAGGGCCTGTGTCGCCGAGCGGCGTCAAGTCAGGATATTTGGAGAATGCTTTCAGGTCCGGATAGAAGCCGATACCCGGAAGACCTTCTTTGGAAAGAATCGTATCGAACGCAGTCAATGTATCTTTGCCGTCTTTGCTTTGCTCCAGCTGCAATTTGTTGTAGGTGGAATCTTGGCCGACCCACAGCGTTGTACGCCATCCTTCTTCAGCCGTTTCATCCTTGTTCGTAGGCGCTTTATACTTGATTTGCCCGTTCTCGACCGTATAGTTCTCGCCTTCGACGCCGAGGCTGAAAAATTTAGCCGCTTCGTCGGTCGTCATCCATTCGAAGTATTTCATGATGCCGGCCGCTTTATCCTTGTCCACATTCTTGTTCAGGTAGAACGTGCGGACCATCGGGGAATACAGGAAGTATCCGCCTTTGCCTTCGGGACCTTTCGGAGAAGCGATAACATCCACTTTTGCGCTCGGATCTACCGCCATTATGTTCGTCCGGAAGTTAGCCAAGCCTCCTCCTACGTTAGCCGACCACATACCGGATTTGCCTGCGTTGATGTTTTTGCTGTAATCCGTCGAAGAGATCGTGGCGAAATCTTTCGGGATCAAGCCTTCGTCATACATCGTCTTGTAGGTTTGCAGCGCTTTCTGCATATTCTCGACATCGAAGAATTTCGGCACCACCTGATCGCCCTGCACCTCGAACTGATCCTTGTAAGGAAGCACGTCGAACGCGCCCAGGAACGTATCGGCGTATTTGAAATTTTCGCGCATTTGGTAAGGATTTTCTACTCCCAGCTTTTTGAATGCGCGCAGCACGTTCAAATATTCGTCGACGGTTTTCGGTACCGGAAGCCCCGTTTTTTCCAGCAGGTCGGTACGGATGTACGTGCCGCGGCGGGACGGGTTCGTCAAGTAGTCGGGAATGCCGTAAATTTTGCCGTTATACGTAACGGAATCCCATGCCGCTTTCGGCACCTTCTTCAGCAGCGTAGGAGCGTATTGCTTCAGCAGATCGTCGAGCGGCTGGAACACGCCGGCTTCTACCGAACCGGCCATGTCTTTGCCTGTCGGCAAATCAAGGCTTCCCAGCACGTCCGGAATATCGTTGCCCGCGAACAGCACGCTCATCTTCTCTCTCTGAATCAGCCTAACATCCAGCTCCGTGTTGGTCAACTTATCCAGACGCTGAACCCATTTTTCTTTGCTCAGATCCGGTTGTTTTTGCCCGTAACCGTCGCCCGTCGTCGTCGGGAAGGAAATCGAGAATTTCAAAGGACCCGCAGGCGCTGCAGCCCCTCCGCCGCTTCCTTCCGCTTCCTTGGAACCCGATCCGCTCGAGCAGCCCGCAATGGAGCCGACCGCCAGAACAGATGCCATTACCAGGCTTACTGTCTTTTTCATATTACCCCTTCTCCCTTTAGAGTCTTGAAATCTGTTTGGTTGCGTTTACATTCGTATCATAACCTAACTGACCCTGAAGCAGAATTGCTAAAATTACGGAAGGTTGTGTTTTTTTATGATTTGATCGAGCCTACCAGCATCCCTTTAATAAAATGCTTTTGCAGGAACGGATACACCAGCATGATCGGTATCGTAGCTATGACGATAACCGCCATTTTAAGCCCTTCGGGCGACAGATCCATCGCCGAATCCAGCGCGGAGGAGTCGGAGGCTCCGAATTGGTCTGTAATGATCATCTCGCGAAGCCGCACCTGCAGCGGAATCAGCGAACGGCTGTTGATATAATAAATCGCTGCGGAATACGTATTCCAGTTCGATACCGCGTACATAATACCCATCGTAGCCATCGCCGGCTTGGACAGCGGCAGCACGATTCTCCACAGCATTCCCATCTCGCCGCAGCCGTCAATCCGTGCGGAGTCGAACAGCTCGTTCGGCAAGTTCATAAAGAAGGACCGCATGACGAACAAGTTGTACGCGCTGATCGCCGTAGGAATCATAAGCACCCACAAGGTATCCAGCATTTTAATGTTTTTGAGCAGCAGATAGTTCGGAATGAGCGGCGCATGAAAAATCAATGTAATGAGCACCATAATCAAAACGATTTTGCGTCCAAGATATTCCTGTCTTGATAAAGGATACGCAAGCGAAGCCGTTGCGAGCAGATTGATCAAGGTACCGCCCACGGTAATGAACACGCTGTTGCGGAACGCAATCCAGATCGTCTGGTCTTTCAAAATGCTGGTATAGTTCGCCGTCGTAAAGCTGACCGGCCAAAAATAGACGAGACCTTTATTAATCGCGACGCTGTTGCTGAACGATTGCGCGATCACGTGCAGCAGCGGCAGCACCATCGTTAATCCCAATAAAGTCAAAAATACGATGTTAATGACGTTAAATGTTTTTACACCTTTGCTGATAACCATATCGTTTCACCTCCATAGAACAGGCTCCCTAGTAGAGACCGTCTCCCGTAGCTTTTTTGCTGAAAGTATTGCCGATTACGATGAGCATCAGACCGACAAGCGACTTGAACAGTCCGATCGCGGTCGTATAGCTGTATTGACGGTCGACCAGGCCCGCCCGGTATACGTAAGTATCCAGTATTTCCCCGTTCTCGCTGTTCAGCGGATTAAGGAAAATGTAGACGCGCTCGAAGCCGAAATCGAGGAAGTTGCCCATATGCAGCAGCAGCAAAATCGTAATGGTCGGCAAAATCGTCGGCAGCGTGATCGAGAACGTCTGACGCCAGCGGCTCGCGCCGTCGATTTGCGCCGCTTCGTACAAATCCGGGTTAATCCCCGCGATAGCCGCCAAATAGATGATCGTTCCCCAACCGCTGTCTTTCCATACGCCCGATCCGATCAAGATCGTACGGATGTACGAATTATCGCCCAGGAAGTAGATCGGCTCGATGCCGAAGGTAGACAAAATTTGATTGACGAAGCCGGTTGTCGGAGACAACAGGCCGACGACGATACCGCCGACGATAACCCAAGACAGAAAGTGCGGCATATATACAACCGTTTGGATAATCCGTTTATACGCCATAATCCGCAGCTCGTTAAGCAGCAGCGCCAGGATGATCGGCACCGGAAACGCAAATACCAGGTCGTACAGACCGATCAATAACGTATTTTTCAAAATCGTAATAAACTCCGTGTATTCAAACATGCGTTTGAAATTCGCGAGCCCTATCCACTCGCTCCCCGTTATCCCTTTAAAAATGTTGTAGTCTTGAAAGGCAATAACCGAGCCTAACAGCGGCACGTATTTGAACAACAGGAAGAAAATAATTCCTGGAACTGAAATAAGATACAAGGCAAAATATTTACGGATAAACGCCGTCTTGGCATTGCCGGATTTAAAGTTTACTTGTACCCGATCAGAAGCTTGAATTTTGCTTGCCATACTACACCCCTCCTCTAGTTTTCGTGAAAGTTATTGTAACTAAATTGTACTTGGCGGCCGCTTGTCCAACAATGGACTGACTTGTAGTGAGTTGTGTTTTTTTACGTTTTCTCGCTTGGTTGCAATTTCCAAAGCAATTATGATATAGTAGATCTCCTGTCTTTTAAAACTAGGGTTGGAACGAATGGAGGTTTATCGTCTTGGAGTCCAGTGTGCAAAGCGCTTATCAGGAAGAATTGAATCGGCTTGAGGAAACGTTTAAAGAAATTGACCGGCAGCTCGCCGAGTTAGCTAAAATTCCCCCGTACACGGGTCACGAGCATACCGAGCAGGTGCTGGAATCGATACGGGAGGGCCGGCGCCGCAATCTGGCCGTGGCGCAGTCGGAGCCTTATTTCGGCAGACTGGATTTTCAGGAAAGCGGCCATCATAATCCAACTCCCTTATATATAGGAAAGGTCGGTTTGGAGAAAGATCCGACGCTGGAGCTCATGGTCATCGACTGGAGAGCGCCGGTTGCCAGCTTGTTCTATTCCTTTACCGGCGGCAATGAAGCGGTTACTTACGATTCCCCCGACGGAATGGTCGAAGGACTCGTTTACTTGAAGCGGAACTTGGTCATCCGCAAGCAGATTTTGCAGCGCGTCGTCGACACGTTCGATCGGGCAGGCGATAATATGGCCGTCACCGACGAATTTCTGCTGTACCGGCTCGGCGAGAACAAGGACAACAGACTGAGGGACATCGTCTCTACCATTCAGGCTGAGCAGGATGCGATTATCCGTGCCGTCAAGAACAGCGCTCTTTTTATTCAAGGGGTGGCCGGAAGCGGAAAAACGACGGTCGCGCTTCACCGGCTGGCTTTTTTATTGTATCAATACCGCGATCAAGTCCGCGCCGAGCGGATGATTATATTTGCGCCGAACCGCATGTTCCTCGACTATATCTCAGGGGTGCTTCCCGAGCTCGGCGTCGGGCATATCCAGCAGACGACCTTCACGGATTGGGCGCTGGAGCTCTTGGATCACGAAGTCAAGCCCGCCGATCAGGCGCAGCGGCTGCGGTACTGGTTTCAGATCGGCGGTCAGCGGCCGACGATGGACGATTCGGCTCCGGGACGGGTCAAAGGCTCCGTGGGCTTCATGCGCTGGCTCGACCGCGCGCTGCAGCAATATGAAGCCTCGGCTGGACCGCAAGCGGATTACTCCCCTTGGGACGGTACCAAGCTTCCGGCGGCGACGATCCGCCAATGGTACGACGTCGAGAACAAGCATGAGCCGCTGATGAAGCGGCGCGAGCGGGTGTTGGCAAGAATCAAGCGGTGGCAGGAAATGGAGCTCGACAAAGTATGGGAAGTCCATCTGAAGAAAGAATATAAGAAGAAGGCCGCCCAGCGGCTGCGCGAGTATACGAAGCAGTGGACGGAATACACGCCGTTCACCTTCTACAAAGAGCTGTTGGGGCCGCAGCCCCCCGCCTACCTCTCCTCGGAACTGCTTGCGGAGCTTTCGCCCGAGCTGATACGAGAGACGCAGGCGCTGCTGAAAAAAAAGCTCGTGCAGCCGGAAGATCTCGCCCCGCTTTTATTCATTCGTTCCCGGTTTTACGGCATACACGGCGAGCTGACTTTCGATCATACGGTGATCGACGAAGCGCAGGACTTTTCCCCGTTTCAGATCACTTTGCTTAACATGCATACAAGAAACCAGTCGTTTACGATATTGGGCGACTTATCCCAAGGCATTCATGCATACCAGGGCATTCACGATTGGAAGGAATTTATGAGTCTGTTCGAAGCGGAAAAAACGGCTTATTTCCAGCTGAACCGCAGCTACCGCTCGACTATGGAAATCATCTATTTCGCCAATGCCGTCTTAATGAACAGTGCGGAGAAGCCATCCGTGCTTGCAGAGCCCGTCTTCCGCAGCGGAGATCCCGTCAAGATCCGGCAGGTGGGCGAAGCCCAGCTTGCAGGACAGCTGCAGCAGGAAATGCGCCGTCTGCAGTCCGGCGAAGTCTCGACCGTCGCCGTGCTGGCCCGCACCGAGGAGCGGTGCGAGCAGCTGCACCGGAGCTTGACCGCCGAAGGCATGCAGGTTCATCTGATCGGGGCCGGACAGCAGCATTATGAAGGCGGCCTCTCGATCGTGCCGACGTTTATGGCCAAGGGGCTGGAATTCGACGCCGTCATCATTGTCGACGCCGATCCCGACCATTACTCGGCAATGCCGCAGGACGCCAAACTGCTCTACGTCGGCTGTACCCGCGCGCTGCACTCGCTTCAGCTGTGGTACGACGGCACGCCTTCCCCGTTAATCGCAAGCATACAGGGAGATTTCGCAGTAAGCGAATAGTTTTTATAATTGTTGAACAAAAAGAAACCGTTCTTGAGTCAATGGAAGTACCATCCGCCATTTACGAAAGGAACGGTTTCTTTGCGCATTTTGCAAAATCAGGCTGTTTATTTGAATGGTCTGAAGTTCATGAACATGGCCTCGGGGATGTTCGTCTGTACCTCTTTTTTAACGCTTTGATAAAAAAGCGGCCGCGCCGAACCTTTCGGTTCCAGCGCGCCGCTTCTCTTCGACTGCACTCTATTTAACCAAAGCCTGCAGCTCCGGCACTACATAAGCCTTGCCTCCGGTCAAAGCGCCGACCAGATTTTGCGCCGCCAGCATCGCCATATCATAGCGCGTTCTTGATGTCGCCGAGCCGATATGGGGCAGCGTCACTACGTTATCCATCTTCAGCAGCGGATTGTCCGGCGACACCGGCTCGGTATCGAATACATCTAAGCCCGCTCCGCGAATTTGGCCGCTTTGCAGCGCTTCGATCAGCGCCTGCTCGTCCACCGTTTGCCCGCGCGACGCGTTGATGAAGAACGCGCTCGGCTTCATCAGCTCGAAGTGCTCCTTGCGGATATAATGAACCGTCTCCGGCGTCAGCGGCGTCATCAGAACGACGAAATCCGACCTCCGAAGCAGATCTTCCAGCGCGCAGTAGCTTGCTCCGAACTTCTCCTCCGTCTCCGGCTTGCGGCTGCGGTTATAGTACAGCAGTTCCATATCAAAGCCGTGCACCGCCCGCTTCGCAATCGCTTCGCCGATCCGGCCCATCCCGATGATGCCGAGCGTCGTATGATGCACGTCGAGGCCGAACCACTGATCTTCCTTGATCGCGCCGCGTTGCCACTTCCCTTGCTTGACGAGCCGGTCGAGTTCGGCTACTCTTCTCGACGACGACAGCATCAGCGCCATGACCAGATCGGCGACCGTATCGTCCAGCACATAAGGCGTATGCGTGCCGATAATGCCTCCTGCCAACATGTCCTGGGTATGAAAATGATTATAGCCGACGGATACGGTGCTCACCGCTTTAAGCCGGGGAGCATGCGCGATCAATTCCGCGTTCACGGGTCCGGCTGATACGATTAAGCCTTCGTAATCCTTAATGACGGAGAGCAGCTCTTCCCTCGGGATAGAGCCTTGACCCTCCCATACGGTACAATCGCAATGCTCGTTCAAATAGTCAAGCACAGAATCGGGCAATTTTCGGGTAATCATTACTTTCGGTTTATGTGCCAACGCGCTTCGCTCCCCTCATTCAACGCTTAAGTTTATTTTACGGATTCGGCGTGGACCGCCTGCTGCTGCGGGCTAAGCACTTCGTTAAGACTTCCCGAGCGGTACCCTTTCAAATCCATCGTTACATACGCATAGCCGATTTCCTTGAGCTTGGCGTGAACCGTATCGGCGACGGCGAGCATTTCGGCCAAATCCGCCGCAGGAACTTCGATTCTCGCCAAATTGTCATGCTGACGGACTCGGACCTGACGGAATCCAAGCTGGATCAGAAAATCTTCCGCTTGGTCGATCATGGACAGCTTCAGCGCCGTTATCGCTTCCCCGTAAGGAATCCGCGACGATAGACAAGCGAACGAAGGCTTATCCCATGTGCGCAGCCCGAACCCGCGGGACATATGACGGATCTCGGACTTCTTAATCCCCGCCTCCAATAGCGGAGCTCTGACCCCTTTTTCATGAGCCGCCTGCAAGCCCGGCCGATGCTCGCCGAGATCGTCGGCGATCGCTCCGAACACGACATACTCGTAGCCCCGTGCCTCTGCGATCGGAATCAGATGATCGAACAATGAATTTTTGCAAAAATAGCAGCGGTTCGTCGGATTTTCGGCGTAACCCGGAATGTCGAGCTCGCTGGTATGAATCACTTCGTGTACGGCTCCCAGCTCTCGGGCTAGAACGATGGCTTCCTCCTTCTCCCTGACCGGATACGTCTCCGAATCGGCCGTAATGGCCAGCACCCGTTCCGGACCGAGAAATTCAAGCGCGGCTTTCAGCAAAAAAGCGCTGTCGACGCCGCCGGAAAAAGCGACGACCACTTTATCCATCGAACGGAGAATGTCCCCGAGTTTCTCATATTTTTGTTCCATGCTTTCCATCTTTGTATGCCTCCTGAAGAATTCCATGCGGAATCCGTATATCATTGATTTTCGGATACTCGATATTACTTTGCAATCGTGTGCAAAGAACTAGACGTCTACCGATGTCCTTGTAACATGCTCGGACCGGGTTCATTTCATTATAGTCTTTTTTGTGCGGCAGAAAAAGGGGTTTCATCAAGGTAAGTAAGTAAACTTTATCGGATTCCCGCACGCTCGCGGTGCAGCAGCCGTTCGAACTCCCCGATCGGAAGCGGCCGGCTGAAAAAATAACCTTGCCCGTGCGCGCAATTTTGCTGCAGTAAAAAACGCAGGTCTTCTTCCGTTTCCACCCCTTCGGCCACAACCTCCAGCTTCAGATGGTTCGCCATCGCTATGATTGTCGATACGATGGCCGCGCTGTCCGGATCGGTGCTGAGGTCGCGGATGAACGACTGGTCGATCTTTAATTTATGTAACGGGATTTTCCGCAAATAATGCAGCGAGCTGTAGCCCGTGCCGAAATCGTCCATCGATATGCGGATTCCCCAATATTTGAGCTCGTTAAGCTTGCGGATGACGCGGTCCACATTATCCATCGCCATGCTTTCGGTAATTTCCAGCTCCAGGTAATGCGGCTTCAGGCCGCTCTCCCTCAGAATGCCCAAAATATCTCCTACCAGATTATGCTTCTGGAATTGTCGCAACGACAAATTGACCGAAACGATCAGCGTAGGCAAACCGCTGTCCTGCCAGCGTTTATTTTGGCTGCAGGCCGTCCTTAGCACCCATTCGCCTATGGCTACAATGAGCCCCGTCTCTTCCGCCAGCGGGATGAATTGAACCGGGGAGATCATACCGTGCTTCGGGTGGTTCCAGCGGATCAGCGCTTCCATACCGATCAGCCGGTTGTTGCGGATATCGTATTGCGGCTGGTAATACAGCTCGAATTCCTCGCGCTCCAACGCTTTGCGCAGATCGTGCTCCAGCTCCAACCGCTGCAGCGGATCGTTCATCAGCTCGTCCCGCGTATGGCGGTACAGCCTTTGCCCCTTCTCGCGCTCCTTCGTCTGCACCTTCGCCGCGTGCCGGATCAGACTGTTCATGTCGGTACCGTCCCGTGGGTAGTGCGCGATGCCGATATTGCCCGGAATCGTCAGCTCCCGGTCGTATACGGCGTAGGGAACCATCAGCTTCTCATGAATAATCCGCGCTTCTTCCATAATAAAGTCGGGATCGGCGTCCGTCTTGTACAGTAGCGCAAACTCGTGATTGCCGAGACGGCAAATCAGATCCGCACGGCCTATCCGCCGCTGCAGCCGCTCGCTGACTTGCTTCAGCAGCAAATCTCCCCAGCTAAGCCCCAACGATTCGTTTATGATCGGAAACCGGTCCAGGCTGACCAGCATAATCGCAAAAGGGGCCGGCGGACTCTCGTTCCCTGCCGCGGCAAGCGTCTGTGTCAATTGAATTTGAAACAGAGTACGATTGGGCAGTCCGGTAAGCGTATCGTGATAAGCCATATGCTCGATAAGCCGGGACGCGAGCTTCTGCTCGGTAATATCCTTCATGATCAAATACACGAACCGCTCTTCTTGGCCGCATACCGGAATCAGCCGCAGCATAATGCTCAGCGTATGGCCGGAACGATGGCGAAACTCGAGCTCTCCCTGAAGCGTATCGCCCCGCAGCGCCCTTGGAAAATAGCCCGCGAAAGCCTCCGCTGCATCGGCCGACAGCATGGATGCGAACGGACGCAGGTTCAATGCCCGAAAATCATAGCCGGTAAGTCTGCCGCACTCCGCATTAATTTTAAGGATGTGACCGTGTGTATCCAGAAGCAGCATCGCTTCGCCGCTTAACCGGAATAATGGATGCGATGTTATAAGACCGATCGGATCCGAATCAATCATGGTGCAATCACTCTCCTACTTGCCACGCTATGTACGGTTATTATAGCATAGGTCGAACGATCCATGGCGAAAAGCATAGGAATTTGTTGAAATTTGTATTATTTCACGAACGTTATATGATTTTTTGAACATAATGCCGGAAAAATACGATTGATTGGGGGATACCGTATTCCGGCTGCCAGCGCCGGCAAATATCTTTTCAATAAAAAAACCGCCAAAGGTGGACTGCACCCCAATTGTTAGATACGATCTAACATTGGAGGCGCAGTTCATTCCCGGCGGTCCGTAAATTACAGCTGTTTGGCGATTGCGTCCCGAAGCTCGCTGTCCTCCGGCGCCACTCTGCTGGAGAAACGGCCTGCGATTTGTCCGTCCTTGTCAATGAGAAATTTCTCAAAATTCCATTTGACGTCGCCCTGCGGCTCCGCATGCTCGGTCAGCCATTTGTACAGCGGATGCTTGTCCTCTCCCAAAATCTTCACCTTATCCAGCACCTCGAAGGTGACGCCGTAATTCATGCTGCAGAACTGCTGAATTTCTTCGGCCGTTCCGGGCTCCTGGCCTCCGAAGTCGTTGCAGGGAAAGCCGAGCACGACGAGCCCCCGCTCTTTCCACTCTTGGTTCAGCTGCTCAAGCCCCTTATATTGCGGAGTAAATCCGCATTTGGAAGCTACGTTCACAATCAGCACGGCTTTCCCTTTGTACTCGTCCAGCGATTTGGTGCGGCCGTCCGCCGCGGTTACGGAAAAATCATAAATGGATGCCACCAGAATGCCTCCCTCAGTTCGATTTCTTTTATCTTAACATGAATAATGCTGGAATAAAAATCCTCGGCGGATTCGTATAACGAAAGCAATTTTGTTACAATGTAAAGGTTAAACTTTCCATGGACTACGGTTAGGAGGGCCCCTTATGAACGATATCCAATCGATCCAAAATAAATTGGAGCAAGCCATCGTGCTGCTGGAAGAACGGTTTCTGGAACGCGAGGAGCTTATTCGTCTGCTGCTGCTCGGTCTGATGAGTCATGAAAACGCGCTGCTGATAGGACCGCCGGGAAGCGCCAAATCGCAGCTGGCCCGCGCGGTTTCCCAGCTGTTCGGCGGCGGCGGATGGTTCGACTATTTATTGACCCGCTTCACGACGCCCGATGAAATGTTCGGCCCCGTCTCGCTGCAGCAGCTCAAGCAGGACGTCTACGTGCGCCAAACGGCGGGCTATTTGCCCTCGGCCGATTTCGCCTTTCTCGATGAAATTTTCAAAGCGAACAGCGCTATTCTGAATGCGCTGCTGTCGATTTTGAACGAACGCGTCTTTTTCAACGGGCGGGAGAAGGAGCAGGTTCCTCTTGTGTTTCTGATGGCCGCCTCCAACGAGCTGCCCGAGGACAACGACCAGCTAGCCGCCCTGTACGACCGGTTCTTGATCCGTTACGAAGTCGGATTTTTAAAACAAATGTCCAGCTACGAGCAAATGTTCCAGCTGCCGACAGAGCCGCTGCCTTCCCTGCTTTCGGTCAAGGATGTGGAGAGCGTACGCAAGGCGGCTGCAGCCGTAACCATCCCGGAGACGCTCATCTATATGCTCTACCGGTTGAAAACGGAAATGGAAACGAAGGAATTTTCCCTCTCCGACCGCAGATGGCGCAAAATCGGAGAAGTATGGAAAACGTCCGCTGCGCTTAACGGCAGAAATACCGTCAACGTATGGGACACCGTATATACGCCGCATATGCTGTGGGATTTCCCCGAGGATTTGCACGTGCTTCAGGAGCTGTTCCAGAAGGAGTTTCAGGAAGCGCTCAAGCAGGAATCCGAACGCGAGCTGCCGCTGCGCGCCTACGATCAAACGGCCAAGCACTGGCTCGGCACGGAAGACGAGCTGCATTCGTTTCAGTTCAAGAAGGAAGTCGGGGGCCGCATGAGCCAGGAAGCCCAGGAACAGATGAAGGATAAGCTGGAGAGCTGCCGCATCGAGCTGGAGGAAACGGCAAGAGCCTTGCGCGGCAAGCTCGTACAGTGGCAGCAGCGGGAAAAGGATTTGCCCGGTTATATCCGCAATCAAAACTTTCTGCTGACGCAAACCGACCGCTTCGCGGTCAAATATACCCATCTGCGTATCCAGGGAGAACGCATTCTCCAGACGCTGCAGGGACTGTACCGGACGCTGTTCGACCGCGAAATTCCAGGCGTCCAGTACGATTACACGCTCTAGGAATCTGTCCGACGGAGTACATCAGACAGACTCCTAGTAGTCTGCTGAACAAACGGCCCTCTCAATCTATTTGTCGGCGGTGACGAATTATGATCATACAATGCGCCCGAATCGACCGGTTCGTCTTTGACGGGTATGTCCACTCTTCGCGGACGGCGCAGGAATGGGTCCGCGAGGCGCAGGCGACTTCGCCGTGGTTTACGGTCGAACTGTTCGCCGATTTTTTCATGTGCTTTTACTTGCCGCAGCCGGACATCGATCGCGCTCAGGATGCCTCCGCCTTTCACCGCTGGCTTGTGGAACAGCTGCGGCAGCAATTTTTTTACCGGACGATCCATCCGAGAACGATCGGTGAAGTGAACGCCTCGTTCAAAACCGCGCTGAAGAGCTTAATGTGGCTCACGGCCAGCTACGCAGACGAAGTGAAACGTCGCAAGCAGGATGAGCGGATTTTGACGGCGATGGGCTTGAATGAACAGAAACAGCAAGCCCAAGAGCAGGCGCAAGTGAACGAGCATTTGTCGGAGAAGCAGCTGGAGCGGCTCAAGCTGGTCGGCTATACGCTGCAGCAAGGCAAGCGCAATGTGGAGGAAAAGCAAGCGGCGCTCGATACCCGTCCTCTGGTCGAAGCCGAAGTTGTCCGGCTGAAGCGGAGGATCGTCGAGCTTCAAGAAGAAATGCGCACCGACTTCACGCGCAGGGACAAAGCCCGGCTCAAGCTGAAAAAGGCGGAGACCGAGCTTCAGCAGCGCGAGAGGCAGCTCGAACGGTTTACGAAACGAGACCAGGACATGTTCCGGCAGCTCGAAGAGCAGCTTGGACAGTGGCTCAGCCGCTCGCTCAAGGAAACGCTGGAAACTGAGGAACTGGAGAGTTTGAACGTTCACGAGCTGCTGCAGGCGAGCCAGCGAATCGCCAACCGCCGCTGGGGCGCCGATCTCGGACGGCTGCACCGGCAGCAGTTCGCCAATTACCTGCAGTGGGTAGAAAAGCTCAAGCGGCATCCCGAGCTGATCGCGTTCCTGCAGGAGGTCGGACGCAACCTTCAGCATTTGAAGGTGCAGCGCAAGAAGCTGCGCTCCCCGCATATCCCGGAAGCGTATGACGATCTCAGGCAATCCGGCGACATTAGCCATATGCTGCCGAGCGAAGCGAGTCTGCTGGCCGATGCGGATTACGAAGCATATTTTACGGTCAAGTGGCTGGATCGCAAGCTGCTGACTTACAACGTATCCGGGTATGACGAAGAGCCCCAGAAGGGGCCGGTGCTATGTATGCTGGATACGTCTCATTCCATGCGCGGCGGCAAGCTGCGGCTCGCGCAAATCTTCGTCGCGACCTTCGCCGCCTTCAGCCTGCTGGAGCGCCGCGACTTCGTGCTGCTGCTGTTCGGCGCGCGCGGCGAGCTGATCGAGCAGCCGCTGTACTGGCGCAAGCCGGACTGGCCGGCGCTCTACGCGCTGGCGCAGCTCGCCTTCGGCGGCGGCACCCATTTCGATGCCCCGATCAAGCGCGGCATCGAGATTGTGGAAGGGCATCCGCGCTTCACGGATGCCGACTTCGTGATGGTCACCGACGGGATCGGGACCATCAGCGCCCCGGTTCGGCAGCAGCTCGCCGAACTCGGCAAGAGCAAGCAAGTGCGGCTGCACACGCTGATCGTCGGAAACGCGCGGCAGCACTTGGCGAATCGCTACGAGATCCTGGGGGTGTCCCATCAAGTGCGCTTCGCCGCTACGTGGGAGTCCCAGGACCCGATCAAGGACGAGCTCCTGCTCGACGTATTCCGCAAGCGCTAATCCGTTTCGGGCAGCCATGCCGGAAGATGCAGGCCCGTTTCATACCGTAGAACCGGCAGTCCCGGAGCAAGCATTCAAGCGCCGGACTGCCGGTTCTTTATTCGAGCCTGAAATCCGGCATCCTTCCCTGCCGAGCGGCACATCGTTCTTTCGTTAATCCGTTAACCGTTTGGCGTAGCAATGTCTAAGCTTTCCCCCGTACATTGGACGGGTAAACTGCCGCGTCAGCCCGGCCGCCTCCAAATTGTTAATGCTCGGCCTGTTGTCCGGATGAACGGTTGCATACAAATACAAGCAATGTCTCTCGCGGGCGCGCTGCTCGCGCAATTGATGGAAATATCTTTGTAAACCGCGCCCTCGCGCGCATTCGTGAACGACCGTAGAGTCCAGAACCGCTACGAAGGGCAATTCCTCCTCCGGTACGCCGAATTCTCTCCCGAGATTATCTGCAAACTTCAGCACCGTATACGCTACAAGGCGTCCGTCAAGGAAGGCGCCGTATATCTCCCCTTTGTCGCCAATGTGCTCGTACAAATATTCTTCCTCGTCCATAGCGAATAACGCTTGCGAGGGAAGCCGCGAGATGACGTCCGTCATAAGACTGCGTATTTTTTCCACGTCATCGTGACCTAATCGGCGTATCTGCCGCTCCATATTTTCCATATTCTTCATCGGTACAGAGCCCTTCTCGAATGATCTTTACGATTGATTGCTTCTTTCAAATTCCTTCTGAGTCCGGCTTAGGCGCTATCGCGAGCCAATCGTGGGAACGCCGGGACACATACGGACTGTCTTTGCGTTTGGCGACGATGCCGGGCAGCTGCTCCGCGAGCGATTTCCGGTACAAATCTTCTCCCCTGCCGTCCGCCTGTTCCGTAATCCGGAAATATTCGTCTTCTTTCAGTACAGACTCCAATACGGACCTGCGCTTCATTAGCGGCAGGCCCCGTAAATCCCGTCCTTTATACATGAGGATATCCCACACGATATAGCAAGCCGGCCGCTGCTTCATATAAGCCCGGATTCGCTGATGTCCTTTCGCTTGCAATCTGTCTCCGGCCAGCTTAGGATCGTACCGCCCGGTGTGCGGATCGAGGCAGCATACCTCGCCGTCGAGCACCACATCACCGTCTGCCGGCACCCGGTGAAGCTCCGGAAAATGCCGCGTCACTTCGTTCTTATCGCGCAGCCATAACCGCGTCTCAATGCCTTGGCGGGATAAAATAAGCCTCCGCCCGCCCCATTTAGGCTCAAATACGTACGCTTCGTCATTAAAGATACTGTCGGCATGCTCCGCCAGCATCGGACTTAATTTCATGGTCATCACCAATTTCATCATACCATGAGGCCTATGCATGAATAATTAGTTAATTGCTGGGGGAACATATCATTACTGGATGATTACTTACCAAATACAAACAACGAGGTGTCCATTATGGCAAACAACCAATCGAGAAGCAGCAACCAACTGGTCGTACAACAAGCATCTCAGGCATTGCAGCAATTGAAATACGAAGTCGCCCAAGAGCTCGGCATTCAAATTCCGGCCGACGGCTACTACGGTTACATGGCTACTCGAGATACCGGAGCCATCGGCGGTCACATGGTTCGCCGTCTCGTGCAAATCGCGGAGCAGCAATTGACGGGCTTCCACAAATAGACCGGCGCTACCCAAGACGCCTCCGGCTCCGCCTAGCGGATTTGGAGGCGTCTTTGCCGTTTGCCTTAATAAATATCCGTCCTCCTGGCGCAGCACGGCGGATAACCGCGAAGGACTAGCTCCGCTCGTTTAATACAGACGCTGCGTATAGCTTTCCACCAGCCCTTGGGCGATGCTCTGTTCGTCCCTTCCGGTATGCGCCGCCAAAATCCGGGCCGGCACCGGCAGACGCTCCCGCCCCAGCCAGCTCTCCGGCCTCCACAGCTGCGACCGTTTGAACGCCTTGGCGCAGTGCATGTAGCATTCCTCGACGACGACGCCGATGCCGAGCTGCGGACTCTTGCCCATCGCCTGCATCCGCTGCAGCAGCTCCTCATCCCGGGTCACGTAGGCCCGGCCGTTTACGCGCAGCGTTTCCTCCAGCCCCGGAATGAGGAAGATCAGGCCGATCTGAGGGTTGGATATAATGTTGCGCAGCGAATCCGCGCGCCGGTTGCCCGGCCGCTCCGGAATAACGAGCCGCTGCCCGTCAAGCACCAGTACAAATCCGGGCGCGTCGCCTCTGGGCGACACGTCGCACCTGCCCTCGCTATCCGAAGTCGATACGAGCAAAAACGGAGATTTGGCGATATAATCGCGGCAGTGATCGTCCAACGAGCCGATCGCTTTGCGCGCGACGACTTCGCTCGGATACCCCAATAGGTCCCGAAGTTCTTCTTCCCCTGTAATAACGTCCCGAAATTCATTCTCCCGCTCCACTGACGCATCACTCCATTCTAATCGTTTTCACGAGCTTCCATCCCCAAGCGAAGCAGCACCCCAGGCGTAATTTCTCTTATGGAGCTTACGACCGCCTCTGCCGCGGACACATCCTGACTACCCGAATCGGCATTCTGGAAGCCGATGCACTTCATCCCCGCAGCCTGCGCGGCCCTAACCCCGTGGCGCGAGTCTTCCACGGCGACGCAGTCGGTAGGGGCGACTCCGAGCAGCGCGGCGGCCCTCAGATACACGTCGGGCGCAGGCTTCCCTTTGCCGACCTCTTCCCCGCTGACGACGGCGGAAAAGTATTCGGCGATACCGAGCTTATCCAGCACGGCGAGAATAAACGATTTCGGCGAGGAAGAAGCCAAGCCGACGGCGATCCGGCGGTCCTTCAGCAAGCCGAGCAGCTCCGGGACGCCGTCGATCGGCCCTTCTGCGCTTTGCTGCAGCTCGTTCAGCTTCATTTGAACCTGCCATTCGATCAATTCTTCCAAGGAAGCCTCCAGATTGTGCTTTTCCTTCACTCTGCTCCACATATCGGGGTTTGTCATCCCGACGTAGCTTTCCAGCTCTTCCATATCGGCCGGTATTCCCAGCCGGTTAAACGCCATTTGTTCCACTTTGAAATGCAGCGGCTCGCTGTTGATCAGCACGCCGTCCATATCGAAAATGACCGCTTTCATCCGTGTTCTCCGCCTCCCCTGTAATAGCGGTGAAAAACGAGCGACCTGCGGTCGATAGAGGTTTCCGCTCGCTGTTGTAGCCGGAATCGCTTTTCCGGATTCAAACGGCCCCCCGCTCGTTGTTCACCGGGCTTCTAACCATCTTCTCTTACTCGCCGCTTTCGTCCGTTTTCCGCTGAATCCGGTCCACGATGCTTTCCAGCGGCTCGGGATCGAGCAATTCGACCGGCGATATGCCTTTGTCGAATTGCAGGAAATCCCCCTCCATCACGACGACATAGCGGCTGCCTACCTTGGCGATATGCAATTGGTCGCCAAAGTCCGCCAGCAGTCCGCGAACCGTCATGTTGCCGACCTTCAGCTTCATCTCGATATCCGGCTTCTGCTCGATCAGGATGGCCGACGCCTCCGAGACCTGCTCCGGCGTCCATTTCTCCTGCAGCTCCCGCTTCTCGCTGTAAGCCCACAGCTCCATCGCCTGAACTTCCTGCTCCTTCGCTTCCGGATTATCCTCGTACACTTGTTCGATATATTGATGCACGAAGCCGAGCACCTGCTCGTTCATCATCTCGGGCATCGATTTCTCATACTCGACGAATTTCAGGAAGTCTTCAAAATACCGCGCATGGGACGATTGATGAATTTTAAGCTCCCACGGCTCCACCATGCCTTCTTCCGGCATATGCGGGTACATGATCGACTTCATATTTTTGGCGTTGATCGCCATCTCCACTTTGTTAAGCAGGCTGCGCTCGTCGGTAATGCGCGCGATCTTTTGCTCGAAATCGCATTTTAAGACAAACAGAAACGGATCGTCGAACAGCTGCGCATGCTTCGCCCGCACGATAAAGACGGCGCCGCCGCGGATCGCGCTCGTATCCATGTAAGCTTGGACCAGAGCGTCCGCATGGCCGATGTACATTTCCTTCGTTTCCGCCGTCCGCAGCCGGTCAAACATATTATAGTTCGGATTGCTGTCCAGGTCGTAGCCGGGTTCTACCGCGAACCGTCCGATCTTGGTCGGCACCTGCTCCGCCTTCGGATTGCGCTCCGCATGACGCTTCGCTATCTTCGTAAATTCGCTGCCGAGAAACGAACTGAGCTCGCTCTCCAAATAATCTTCTCCGTCCAGCGTTTGATAATGCTTGTAATGCTTGCCGCCCTGGCCGTCCTCGCTTTCGGTTTGAATGACGAAGAAAGATATATATTCAACTTCAAATTTCATGTATGCAAGCTCCCCCGTGACAAATAAAAACCCACCCCATAGGCGAGATTACTCAGCCCCTAAGGTGGGTTCCATCCTATCGTATCACAGGTTTCTGCGGGCAGCAATGCCAAACCGCAGCAGCCGCGGCTACATAATGACGCCGCAGGCTATCCGGCTCCCGGAATTGCCGGAAGGATCGGTCTTGTAGTCATCGGCGTTCTCATGAATGACAAGCGCGGTGCCTCCGGTCTTCACGAGCGAATTCGCCTTATCCTTAGCCAAAGTCACCTTCGTATCGACGAACTCCGCGCGGGCGGTGCCGTCGGAGCCGACCTCCAGATTCGGCAGGTCTCCGGCATGATATCCTTGAGGATTGTCGAAGCCGTGCTTTTTGCCTTCCGGATTAAAATGCTCGCCGGCCGACGTGAAGTCCGGAGGCGTGCATACGCCGGTTTGGTGAACGTGAATACCGTGTTTGCCCGGAGTCAAACCGGACACTTCGACCTGGAACTTGACGCCTTCGGCTACTTGCGACAGCTTGGCCGTACCGATCTTCGTTCCTTTGCTGTTAATGATGTCGATCGACTTCGGAGCGACCGACGGCTCGTTCGCCTGAGCTCTGACCGTATCCGATCCGGTGCCGGCATTTTCATGCATCCCCGGATGGGCCTCATCCGCTTGGGCGGTCGTCGCCACCGTTCTCCATTCGCATCCGGATGTGAGCACCAATGCGAAGCTGAGCAGAACGGCTCCGCGGTTAACGATGTTTTTCATGTCTTTATCCTCCAATGGCCTGTGTAAAATGTTCCTTTTACATTGTATCCTATCGGAGAATAATTAAACATCGAATCGTCGCCCGCCGGCGCCTGCCCTTAACGAGCCAGAAAAGGATTGCGCCATTCCATCAGCATGGCGTAATGATGCGATTCTTCATCGTCGAGGTAATGCTCCGCCAAGGCAACCGGCGTTCGGCCGCAGCGCATCAGGAAGGTCAGCACCGGGTCCTTCAGCCGCCCTTCCAGCACGGCCTCAACGTACTGCCCGGCCGTCATTTGATCGGCATGAACATGATAACCGGGGAGTCTTCCTCCGCCGAGCAGCCTTTTCAGTTTCAATTCAATGACGACCTCGTACATCGAATGCATGAGCAGCTTGCCGAGCCCGAGCTTCCGGTAAGCGGGCAGCGCGCATATGTCGACGATATACAGCGTATCCCCCTGCGGGTTATGGTTGCGGATGTACCCGCCGTCGGTAGCCTGCTCCCATGTATGCCGCGGGCTGGCGGGATCGAAATCGACCCGCAGGCCGGTTACGGAAGCAACCGCCCTGCCGCCGATGTCCACGCACAGCGCCCCTTGCGGAAACAAAGCGACATGGTTGTCCAGCTGACGTTCGTTCCACCACAGCTCCGGCGGGAACGGGGGCGGGAAGCTTTGCCGCTGAATATCGATCAAGTCGGCGAAGTCGGCGTGCGTATAGCTGCGAACGGTCGTCATGACGGGGCGATCCCGGTCGAATACGTACAGCTCTTTCCGGTACAAGCCGTGTCCCTCCCTTCTAGCTCCAGTCCGTATACAAATCGGTTCTGCGGTCTCTCCACGTAGTGACGGAGCCTCTCTCGCGCACTTCATGAAGCAGGCTGAGGTCGAGATCGGCCGTAATTACCATATCGTGATTGATCTCTCCGGCAGCCAGAACCCCTCCCGGAGGAAACGGCACGTCATTGGGCGTAATGACGGCGGCCTGTCCGTAATTGCCTCTCATGAAATCGACCGTCGGCAGCGAGCCGACCGTTCCGGTCGTAACGACATAGATTTGGTTTTCGATCGTTCTCGCATGGCAGGTGTAGCGGACGCGATGGAAGCCGTGCCGGTCGTCCGTGCAGGACGGGCAGAACAGCACATCCGCGCCGCGGGCGCGCGCCATCCTTACGATTTCCGGGAATTCGACGTCATAGCAGATCAGCACGGCGATGCGCCCTTTATCCGTATCGAACAAATGAAGCGCGTCTCCGGCCTGCATATTCCATCCTTTAACCTCGGAAGGGGTTACGTGAAGCTTGCGCTGCTCGCCTACGCGGCCGTCCGGGTAAAACAGAAATGCGGTGTTGTACAATTTTCCGCCTTCTTCGATAATGTGGGTTCCGCCGATGAGATGCATGCCGGTGCTTTTCGCGAGCGACCGGAACAATTCCATATACCGCTCCGTATAAGCGGGCAGTTCTTCAATCGTAAGCGCTGCAGGATGATGCTTCCCGCCCCCGATCGACATCAGCTGGGTCGTGAACAGCTCGGGAAACAGCACGAAATCGGCTGCGAATTCCTCCGCGGTTTTAACGTAATGCGTCACCTGAGCGGCGAAATCCTCGAAGCTTGCGATCGTATGCAGATGGTATTGAACGGCAGATACTCTTAATTTCATAGGTAACGATGCTCTCCTTATTCATGGTTTGCTGGCAAATCTTTATCGCTCGCATTCGTGTTATCCTCGATCGGATCGAAGAACAAAATATGCGGTTTTTTCAAGCACCACGTCGTCATGCACCGCTGATGGGCTACGTTAACCGTCTTGAGCGGTTCCATCAGCAGCCCTTGCAGCCGCTCCGTCGTCTTCAGGATGCGTTCCTCGTCGGCGAGAAAGCGGGTGCTTCCGTCCGGCAGCTTATACCTTGAGTCTCCTAACGGAATGATCTTATTCTCGATTCCGATGCTTGTCGCCAGTCTGGCGAACAACAGCCCGCCGGGGCGAAGCACGCGCCACATTTCTTGTACCATTTGTTGAAAATGCGTTTCATTCTGGGCAAAATGGAGCACCGCGCAGCTGATGACGACGTCGAAGCGGTCGTTGGCAAAGCTCATCTTCTCGACCGGCTCCGACCTAACCTGATCGTCCGACCAGACGGGAGCCAAAGCCTGTCCCATCTTGCGAACCGTCTGCACCGCCTCGTCGGAGCGGTCGACGGCGTACACCGGATAGCCGCTGCGCAAAAAATACGTCAGGTTGCGTCCCATGCCGCAGCCGGCGTCCAAAATCCGCATCCCCTCGGCAATCCGGCCCTTCAGCAGCTGATCGAATAAATAAATATCAATATCGCCGAACAGTTCGCGAGGATTCATTCCCCTTATCAGCTCACTTCCAAATCATAACTGTTTTGTTCAGCCATTATATCATCAAAAAAGCAATCGTAACCACCGGTTTAATCGATGGCTTCCATCGCTCTATAAGGGCTCCATTTATTGCAAAAAATCTCTAGCCCTTGATCTCACAAACTTAGAAAGTATCCTCAAACGTTGATCTGGCAAGTTATATGACGGGTGTTTTTCAAATTCAAAACTCAATAATTTGCGAAGCTTGCTCCTGTGACTCGGTTCCATATACTTGGCAAGGAATTTTAAATCCTTGTTGGGAGTAAAGGCAAAAGTATATTGTCTCCAATCCAAATATGCATTTAAGTCCGCGAAATCAGTGTCCATAGCCTGATGTAATAATGACATTCCGTTGTCGAATATCGGAGCTACTTCCTCGAGTTCACCTGTAAGATTGTTTCTTAAAAAGCCAAAATTGCCAAAGTGTCTATCGTGGTTGGCAATGACGACATCAAAAATCATAATATCTATAAACCTGTCGTAAAAGTCTTTCATCTTGGATGTCGCAAATAATAATTCCGATGCGGATAATCCGGGATATGCAACATGAGCGGGAATAAAAGATATATCTTTTGATGTAAACAAAAGGCATATCGAGCAAAGCTTTCCCTTCCACTTCTCCAGTTCATACCGAACATGATTTAAACCGAGAGCTTCGGCAACCTGTGCCGAATAATACTCGGAATAAGGCTCTAATCCTGCATTTGCGGCGCCTTCAGTACCGCCTTTATATAAATAAACCTTTCCGTCGATTCTCCTCCAACATTTTGGCAGCATTCCGTTTGTTGTAAACTCGGGCGAACTGACAATGCCTTTTACTTTTTCGTTATAGCCAGTAAATGCAACCAGCGCCAACGTCTCCGAAAATTCATTATCATATAAATTGTGGTTAGTCCATGTTAGATCCTTCTGTTCCTCCGGGAGAATCCAATAATCATCCGTTAGAGAAAGACCTAAAGTTGTACGGAGCAGGTTTACCAGCGGAGGGTCGATATCAGGCAATGCGCTTAGCAAGTTTTCTACAAATACGCGATTCTTTGGTATAAACCGGCTCTGTACCCATCCTAGCAAATATTCATTCGTTAGCTGCATCCCATATGGTAAAACCGCTGGATTCGAATCGTGTACTTTCTCGATCCGACACAGAGTTTCTCTCATTCCGGTTAATATAATTTTGAAATCAATCAAAACATCGTCTTTTTTGCATAAAGAAAATCTATAGCTCCTCTGCACTTCCAAAGAAGCAAAAAGCTCCGTTTTTCCCAAAGGGTTCATCCTCCCATCCAGTCATTTTTTTATCTCCTCGTAAATTTCCTTCATCCCCTTTTTCCGTGATCCCCTTATAAAATAAATCGATTTCCGTTTCTTATATCATAGCACAGGACGAAGCCGCGACCTATACAGTAAATTTGCGAAAAGCACAAATAACGCAAGACTATGACAGCGCTTGTCACCCGTACATGACGGGTCCCATCCTCGCCATAGCGGAACAATGGAGAACGCCACATGCGCAGATGACATGGCTGCGGAGACGGCGAGGAGCGCCTATAAACCGAAAGTCGGACGGCTCTATATTTTGTTTCCCGCGGGGGAATACTACCCATCGGTGAAAGGAGGGAATCCCTGATGAAGAACAATTTGCGCGGCGATACGGAGAGTTGGGTAGAGAAAGTGCACGACACCCAAGCCAAAGACGAAAAAAACCGCAAACACCAAGGAGACGGTCATCCGGACAAGTCGCTGCCGGGCAAGCAGCATTTGGACGGCAACTAAACGCAAGGCGAAGACGAGGCGGCAGCCGTCTATCGGTGCCTTTCCCAAGATGTCCGGGCCGCATGTAACGGCAGCTCATATCGCTGCTAGCCAGCCGATGGGACTCTTTACGACGCTGATTGAGGGAACTCCGAAGTGGAGCTCCATGCCGCAAGAACAAATCCCCCAAAAGTGACGTGATGCTCAGAAGCTTATTCCGTCCGCATCCAGCCTAAGCTGGATCGGCGTCTAACCCTTCCTCTGGGATCGTTCTATGGGTAGACTTTCCTTTCGGGGGAGCCCACGGATTTCCACAGGATATCGCTGCGCATCATTTCCCAAACAACGACAAAAAGCACCCCTAGGGGTGCTTTTGCCATATGGACGGACCGTTCCGAAAGTAGCAAAAAGCGGCTTCGTCCTTTGTTCCACGCTCTTTCTCTAAGCTTCGACGGTATCGACATGCTCCAGCCAGTTCAGCTCTTCGGCGGTCAGCTTGATTTGTGCGCCGTCGACGCATGATTGCAGCTCGCTTAAGTCTCTTGCTCCGATCAGCGCTCCGGTCGGGAACGGCTGATTGATGACATAGGCAAGAGCGATCTGAATCATGCTCACGCCTTTGCGGGCGGCCAGCTCCTGAGCGCGGCGCAGCCGCTCCCAGTTGGCGTCGCTGTAGTAGACGCGGACGATTTCTTTGTCCTCCAGCTTATCGGGAGCGAATCGTCCGGTGAAAAATCCTCTTGCCTGGGACGACCAGGATAGCAGCGGTAGCTGCGTCCGCTCATGCCAAGCGCATGTCTCGGCGTCGGCCGATACGCAGCCTTTCCAATGCGGCTCGTTAGGCTTGGCGAGACTTAAGTTCGGGCTGCTAAAGGTAAATCCGGCCAAGCCGCTCGCCGCCGCGTAATCGTTAGCCTCCTGAAGCCTTTGATGCGTCCAGTTCGACGCCCCGATCGCGTGAATGCGTCCCGCGCCGATATGGCGGTTCAGCGCATCGATAATGACGCTGACCGGAATGTTTTCATCGTCGCGATGAAGCGCGTACAGATCGATATAGTCGGTCCCCAGGCGCTCCAGACTTTTGGCCAAATCGCTGTCGATATCCTCGGGCGTAACCCGCGGGCCGTCGGCGTTATGATGAGCGCCTTTGGTCAAAATGACCACATCGTCGCGATTGCCGCGCTCTTTCAACCACTTGCCGATCGTTTCCTCGCTTTGCCCGCCGCAATAAATATGAGCCGTATCTATGGTATTGCCGCCAATGGCAAAATAATTGTCCAACACGTCGCACACTTTACCGTAAACGTCATGGGTAAAAAAGTCGGAGCCTTGAATCAGGTTGGTCACCGGTTTCGGGCAGCCTGCAATACGAATCGTTTCCATAAGATATCGTCTCCTTATTTTGTCGTTACAACACTACGCGCACGCGTTCCTGAGCGGATTGCATGCAGGCGTCGATCACTTTCATGCCCCGGACGATATCGTCGGTGCCGAAGCGCTGAGGGCTTCCTTCCAATACGCTGCGGCCGATATCGTCCGCCTGCAGCGCGTAATGGTTGACATAAGGAACCGCTACTTCCCTGCGTTCCCCTCTGACGGTGACGAAGAAATGATCGTCCGCGTTCTGACGGCTGACGTAAGCGCAAGGAACTTCAATCCGGCCGTCGGTACCGATAATCTCCAGCACGTTGCGCCCGGCGGCCCACATGCCGCAGTCAAAGGTGAGCGCCACGCCGTCCGCGAATTCGAGCAGTCCCGACGCCATCATGTCGACCTGGTCATGCTCCGAAGAGAAGAAAGCGTGCACCGTCGCCGCTTGCGGCTCTTGTCCGAGAATCAGCCGCGCCGCGCTGATCGGATACACTCCGACGTCATACAGCGAACCCCCGCCCATATACCGCTTGTAGCGGACATTGTTCGCATCCTTGGCGTTGTTGAACGTGAATGCGCCGTGAATCCCGCGGATCGCGCCGATCTCTCCAGAGGCGATAACGTCCCGGATCATCGCATACCGCGGATGATGGCGGTACATGAACGCTTCCGCCAGCTTCACGCCGGCTTTCGCGCATGCGGCTACCATCTCTTCCGCTTCCTGCGAATTGAGCGCCGCCGGCTTTTCCACCAGCACGTGTTTACCGGCTTCCGCCGCCCGGATCGTCCATTCCTTATGAAGATGGTTCGGCAGCGGGACGTAAACGGCATCAATCTGCTCGTCGGCAAGAAGCTCTTCATAGCTTCCGTACGCTTTCGGTATATTCAGCGAGGCAGCGGTTTCCTTGGCCTTCTCCTCGCCGCGGCTTGCGATTGCCGCTACTTCTCCCGTTTGCGATTGCTGAATGCCCGGAATAACGGCACGCTTGGCTATGCCTGCACAACCAAGTACTCCCCAACGCAGCTTGCTTTGACTCATTGCAATCTCCAGCTCCTTCGAATGTAAACCTTAAATGTAGTACTTTATTGCTATTATATTGAACAATAATTAAAATGAAAATAACAGCTTATTGCACATCGATATAATAATATTGTCATCAAAAGGAGGAGTCTTCCGGTATGAGAAGACAACGTCTGCTGCCCACCTTGACTGAGCATGTTTACTTCTGTCTCCCCGAATCCGTCGGCTGGTATAGGGACGATCCGGAGCACACCGTGAACCGCCAGGAAGGCGCCTTGAACAACTTCAGCATTCACCTGATTGTCTCGGGCAAGGGGTATGTCGAGGCCGACAGCGAACTGCAAACGCTAGAAGCCGGCGACGCCTTCCTGTATTTCCCGCTTCAGCAGCAGCATTATTATTCCAGCGCGGACGAGCCTTGGGAAGTCCGCTGGGTTCATTTTTACGGATCGAAGCTGAAGGATTATTTGCTTGAGAACGGACTGCATCGTTCGCATCTATGGACGATCCGCCAGTGGAAGCCGCTGGAGCAAGCGCTGCACGAGCTCTTGATCGAAGCCGAGGAAAACTCCTTTTTCCAGCTCACCAGGCTTTCGACCTTGACCTATGCCGTAATTGCGGAATTCGTCAATCAGGCGGTTCCCTTAAGCGCCAACCAGCACGCCGAGACGACCGACCGCATTTTGCAGCTGCTCCCTCTGCTCCAGCAGGAAGCCTGCAAGCCGTTTGAGCTCGATGAATGGGCGCGGCAGGCGGGCATCAGCTCCTACTATTTCTGCAAGCTGTTCAAGAAGGTGACCCAGATGACCCCGATGACGTTCGTCACGCTCAGCAGGCTGCAGATGAGCAAGCAATGGCTGCTGGAGAAAGCGGACGTGCCGATTCGTCAAATCGCCATGGACGCCGGTTACCCCAGCACAAGCTACTTTAACAAGCGGTTTCTTGAGCAGGAAGGCATGACGCCGACCGAATACCGGGAGCTGTACCGCAACAAATAATTTCCGTCAGCCGGCTCTTGCGCTTAGCCAAGACACGTTCCGTCCAAGGCGAGCGGCCGCAGCGGCGGCATCTCTTTACCGGAAGGCTTGCCCGATCAAGCGGCTAGACGCAGACGACAATGCGCCGGAACATGGACAAGAGCCCCATTTTCCAGTAATGTTGTACATGATGGACGATGACCGTGCGGAATATGCGCCGCCCCTTACGCGCAATTCCCCGAAAAAATGCAGGATTTAGTAAAGGAGAAGCTATGAAATCACTCGTATTGGCCGAAAAACCGAGCGTTGCCAAAGAACTCGCCCGCGTCCTAGGCTGCAGCCAAAAACACAAGCATTATATGGAAGGACCGAAGCATGTCGTTACATGGGCGTTGGGACATCTTGTTACGCTTGCGGAGCCCGAAGACTATGATGCCAAATATAAAACCTGGAATCTGGAAGATCTGCCTCTGCTTCCGGAGCGCATGAAGCTCAAGCTGATCAAAGAGACGACGCCCCAGTTCCGGGCCATCTCGCAATTGGCCAAGCGCGCCGATCTGGAGCAGTTGATCATCGCAACCGACGCCGGGCGCGAAGGCGAGCTCGTCGCCAGATGGATTATGGAGCTGATTCATTGGCGCAAGCCGTATCAGCGTCTATGGATTTCGTCCCAAACCGACAAAGCGATACGCGAAGGCTTCGCCAAGCTGAAACCGGGGCGCGAATACGATTCGCTCTACCAATCCGCCGTCTGCCGCGCCGAAGCGGATTGGCTGATCGGCCTTAACGTGACGCGGGCGCTGACCTGCAAATTTAACGCCCAACTGGCGGCCGGAAGGGTGCAGACGCCTACGTTGTCCATGATGATGGAACGCGAGCGCGAAATACGCAGCTTCCAATCCAAGGATTACTGGATGATCCGCGGGCAATTCGGCGGCTTCCAGGCTCTCTGGCGGGGCAAGAAGCATCCTGACGGACGGCTGTTCGACAAGGCCGCAGCCGACGAGCTGGTAAGCCGTCTGCAGCGCGGCAAAGCAGCCGTATCCCAGCTGAAGGTTACCGGAAAGAGCGAGCCGCAGCCGCTGGCTTACGACTTGACGGAGCTGCAGCGGGACGCCAACCGCAAATACGGATTTTCGGCGAAGCAGACGTCGAACGTCCTTCAACGCTTGTACGAGCAGCACAAGCTGGTCACCTACCCACGGACGGATTCGCGCTATTTGACCTCGGATATGGTATCTACGCTGCCCGCCAGGCTCGAAAGCCTCAGCGTTCAGCCGTACGCCGCTTTGGTGAAACCGCTGCTTCGCAAGCCGCTGCCTGTCACGGGACGCATCGTCGACGACAGCAAGGTGTCGGATCACCATGCGATCATTCCGACCGAGCAGGCGCCGCTGCTGCATACGTTAAGCGCGGACGAACGCAAATTGTACGATCTGATCGTTCGCCGCTTTATTTCACTGTTTTATCCTGTGTACCGGTACGATGAAACAGCCGTTACCGTTGAAGCGGCGGGCGAGAGCTTCTACGCCAAAGGCCGCATAACGAAGGATTTGGGCTGGAAATCCGTCTATGGTCAAGATGGCTCGGCCTCCTTCTCCGAGGATGATGACGAAGATCATCGCGACCACGATGCCCATGACCCGCAGCAATCGCTGCCGCAGCTTCAAATCGGCGATACGTTCAAGGAAATCCGCATCAGCCTGGAGAAGCATATGACGAAGCCTCCGGGCCGCTATACGGAAGCCTCCCTTTTATCGCTGATGGAAAAGCATAACCTCGGTACCCCCGCGACCCGGGCGGATATTATCGAGAAGCTGCTGTCGACCGATACGATCGAGCGCAAGATGAACACGCTCCAGCCTACCGGCAAGGGAGCCCAGTTGATCGAGCTCGTCGCCCCGGCGCTTCGTTCTCCCGAGCTGACGACCCGCTGGGAGCAGGAGCTGGAGCGGATCGCCAAAGGCCGCGGCAATATGAAGGCGTTTCTGGCGGGTATCCGCGAACAAACCGTCGAGATGGTCAGCGAGGTCAAGAACAGCACGACCGAGTACAAGCCGCATAATTTGACGCACTCGAAGTGCCCGGATTGCAGCCAGGCACTACAGGAGATCAAAGGCAAGCGCGGCAAAATGCTCGTCTGCATCAACCGGGAATGCGGCTACAAGCGCGCCGCAGAGCCTGCGCTGTCGAACAAGCGCTGCCCGCAGTGTCATAAGAAAATGGAGATTCACACGGGCAAAGCGGGCAAATACGCCCAATGCCGTCACTGCAACGTCATCGAAATGCTGAACGACGAATCGCGAATGAGCGGCAAGGCCGCAAGGCGCAACGCTTCGCAGCTGATCAACCAGTACAGCGACAACACGAGTCTCGGTTCCAGTCTCGGAGACGCGTTGAAAGCGGCGCTGCAAAAGCAAAAAGAAGATTGAGGCCAACAAGGCCCCAATCTTCTTTTTATTTGCCCGCCTGCAGCGGCTGTGCGGCGGCTGGCCGGACGCGCATTAGCTCCGTGCGCCGGAACCGGCCTTCTCCAAAAGCTGCGGCTTGACCTGCAGCTCGTAAAATGCCAGCAGCTGCTCCTTTTCGCCGGGAGTGAACTGGTATTCGCAGTCGATCCCCCCGTCCTGCGGAACGATCTGCGCGACGCCGCCCGAATACGTGCAAATCAATAGCGCCGTCAAACCGGTTACATCGTCCGGAATCGTATCGGCATTGCCCACGCCGAAGCGGATCTCCACATCGATCCACTGCTCGTCGCGCAAATCGATCGATGCCCGCAAACGGATCAGCTGCATTTCTTTTACATCAACAGAACCATATTGTATCATTCGTCTCCCCTCCCCCGCGAGCAGCTCTTATTTCAGCTGTTTGGCGCTGCCGAGAAGATCTCTCAGCGCAGACTCCAGAACCGGGTACTGGAAGTGGAACTCGTACTCGGTCGCCAGGTAAGGAAGCGCCCGTTGCCCTTCCAGCAGCAGCGTCGAAAGCTCACCGAACATCAGCTTCATCATGAAAGCCGGAACCGGAAACCGGTGCGACGTGTTCATCGCTTTGGCCAGCGCCCGTCCGAACTCGTCGTTCGTAACCGGCTGAGGGGCGGTCGCATTGATTTGTTCGATAATATCTTCATTTTCGATGCAAAATTCGATTAGGCGGCATAAATCGTGAATGTGAATCCAAGACAGCACCTGCCGGCCGCTGCCGATCCTTCCGCCGATCCCCAGCTTGTACGGCAGCATCATTTTCGGGAAAGCGCCTCCGTCCATGCCGAGCACAATGCCCAAACGCAGCTTTACGATGCGGGTATCCGGGATGCTGTCCATCGCCTGCTCCCACTGCGCAACGACTCCGGATAAAAAATCCGATACGTTCGGATCGCTGTGTTCGACGAACGTTTTCGTCTCCGACGTGCCGTAAATGGATATTCCCGAAGCGTTCACGACGACCTGCGGCTTCTTCTCCATCCGGGAAACGATATCCGCGATTTGCTTTACCGTATCCAGCCGCGATTGCAGAATTCGTTCTTTGGCTGCATTCGTCCACCGTTGATTGATCGTTTCCCCCGCCAAATTAACGATGGCGTCGACACCCTCCAGCACTCTGACATCCGACTTTAACTCCGCCCACGTCGCATTGCGAATCAAGGAATGACTGGAAGGCTTGCGATTCCGTGAAATGAGAATAAGCGAATACTTCCGCTCCAGAAAATACTTGATCAAGTGCCGGCCGATAAAACCGGTGCCTCCTGCAATGGCAATCTTCATTGATGACTACTCACTTTCAACTAATGGGATATAAAAATATAACCACATTATATACTAAAATCGGCGATTAGCAAAAAAAACGGCGTAAAATCGGCCTAAAAAATAAGAAAACTTGCAATTCGGAGCCCTTTCCGCGCCGCCCATACGAACGCCATGAACGATATGAAGCGAAGGAGACGCCTCCTTTGCCCCACTTTGTGCGGTTATTTTATTGGCAGAATATTTGGCGAAGCTATATAATACTACTAACGGAGGTTACGCTATGAAAAATAATGAAGCGTTGGAGCAGTTCCTCACCCATATGCAAACGATCAATCGCCATATGCGCTCCAAAGTATTCGATCAGCAGCCGGATGCGCTGACCCGCGTTCAATGGCTCCTGCTCAGGCATCTTCACCGCAACGGCACTCGCACGATCGGCCAATTGGCCGTGCATCTGGATGTGCGCCCGAGCACCATGTCGCAAATGATCGACCGCCTGGAGAAATCGCGTCTGGTTTACCGCGAGTGCAGCCAGCCCGATGCCCGGGTGAAGAACGTCGGCTTGACGGATGAAGGCAAAGACCTCATACGCCGCACGGAAGCTCTGTGGATGGAAGCGTTGAACGATTCGTTCAACTTGTTCACGGAACGGGAGCAGGCGGATTTGATCGGGTATATGGAGAGACTGACCCGTGGGCTGAATAAGCATACGAGAAACTGACCGACTCTTGCCCGCTCCACGTGAATAAAGTCGATTGATGAAAGATATTGTCGGTTTCGGCAATTTCCTGTTGCTTCCTTTTTGCGAAAAAAGTAAAATATATTTAAATGGAAGTAATCGGAGGATACCCGCTTGTCATTGAACATAAACGATATCCAAATGCACAAATGGTACGATCACGAGCCGTTTGCCTTTTACCATGGCCTCGACCTAACCACTGGGCGCAAGTATTGGATCAAGATGCTGAAGACGGAATATCCGTCCCAGCAGGATGTCCAGTGGCTTATAAATGAATATGAAAACGGACAAACCATCCAACTGGATGAGCTGATCAGGCCCCTCCGGTTGGAATCCTACAACAATTCAACGATTCTTTTGTTGGAGCATTCGGAAGGCCATCCGCTTTCTCAACTAGCAGCTTCGGGTCCCCTGGAAATGAAGCTCTTTTTGCGTTTGTCCATTGCGATGACCGAGATGATCCGCAAGCTCCATCAGCTCAAATATATTCATTTGAATCTCTCCCCTCACGCATTCGTTCTGGAATCCGGCAGCATGAGCATGCAGTTGACGAATATACATAACGCAAGCCACTTATCATCGAACGACGGCATTCCGGCGCAGCCGGCGGAATTGATGTTCTCCGGTCTGCCGTACATGGCACCGGAACAGTTCGGCCGAATGGAGCGCAGCATCGACTATAGAACCGATATTTACTCGCTCGGTATCGTATTTTACGAACTGCTCACGGGCACGCTTCCTTTTGACGGCGCCGATGCTACAGAATGGATACATCAGCATATGACCAAACAGCCGATCACACCGTTCGAAGCGTGCGCTGACGTTCCGAAGCCGGTCTCCGATATTGTGATGAAATGTTTGGCAAAGCATCCGGAACACCGCTATCAGAGCGCCTTTGCGTTGAAATGCGATCTGGAGGCCTGCCTTGCCGTATGGCTCAAGGAAGGGTTCGTCGACAACGTTTCGCTGGGTGCGAACGCGGCTACGGACATCTTTCATATATCCGATTCGTTGTACGGACGCGATCAGGAGCTTGCCGACATTCAGAACGCCTATCATCGAATGCTGCTGGGAAGCAGAGAGATGGTGTTTGTTTCCGGTCTGTCCGGCGTAGGCAAGTCCTTTCTCATTCACGAATTTCGAAAGTCCGTGCAAACCGGCGACGGCTTGTTCATCTCCGGCAAGTTCGAGCAATTCAAACGGGATATGCCGTTCCAGGCGATTCAACAAGCCGGCCAGCAGATCGTTCATTACTTGCTGACTTTAGGGGAAGCCTCTCTGCTCATGTGGAAAAAGAAAATTGCAGATGCGGTCGGCCCTAACGGACAGGTGCTCATTGACATGATTCCCGATATGGAAAAAATCATCGGCAGTCAGCCTCCTCTGAGCAAGCTTCCGCCTGCGGAAATGCATAATCGGTTTCTAATAACCGTTCAGCAATTTCTCGGCGTCTTTGCCACCAGGGAGCATCCGCTCACCGTCTTTATCGACGATCTGCAGTGGGCGGACCCCGCCTCGCTGCAGCTGATTCAAGATTTGGCGTCGCAGAATTCTTTCACCTACAGCTTGTTTATCGGGACTTACCGGAGCAACGAAGTGACGGATACTCATCCGCTCAGCTGGATGATGGACAAGCTCAGGAGGCTGACGCACATCAATCTCGTTGCTATAGAGCTGGAAGCGCTCGGCGAGACCGACGTGAAGCATCTGCTCAAGGATACGCTGGGACCGGCGCACCCCAGTGAGCTGGGCGAGCTGACCTCGATGCTGATTGAGAAGACCAAAGGCAATCCCTTCTTCACCAAGCAATTTTTGCGCTCCTTGTACGACTATCAGCTGCTCGCGTTCAACTACGACGCGGGCTCATGGGACTGGGACATCGCCAAAATCAAAGAGCTGCACATTACCGACAACGTCGTTGATTTCATGATCAACAAAATACGAAGGCAGCCGGAGTCGGTCCAGCAGCTGTTGATGAAAGCCTCCTGCATCGGCCACGTATTCCCTATGCAGCTGCTGGCGCTTGCGGCGTCGCAGGATTCCCAGAAAATCGAACGCGAGCTGCGAAGCGCCGTCGACGAAGGTTTGATCGTCGCCGTATCCGAAGCTTCAGACGATCAGCCTTCCGGCAAATACGCTTTCCTGCATGATCGCGTCCATCAGGCCGTCTATTCTTTGGTTCCCAAACACCAAAAGAAAGAGCTGCACCATCTGATCGGCAAGCTTATGCTGGATACATTCAGCGAGGAGGCGTTGGAAGAATATATTTTCGAGATCGCCAATCAGCTAAATTTGGGCAAGGAGCTGCTCGTCGCCAGGCAGGAGAAAGAACGGCTGGCCGGGTACAATATGAGGGCGAGCCGGAAAGCGAAGGCGAATACGGCCTATGAGACCGCCTTGAAGTATGTGACGCACTGCGTGCGGCTGCTCGACGAGGACAGCTGGAACGGCCAATATGAATTGGCCTTCTCCGTCTATCTGGAGCTAGCCGAGCTGGAATATTTATGCGGACATTTTGAGGAGGCGAAGCGGTCCTTCGAACTCATTCTCCGCCGTGCGCGAACCAAGATGGCCAAAGCCGACGCCTACAACCTGATGATGGTGCTCTATACCAATTTGGGATTGCACGAGCAAGCTATGGAGATGGGGCTCGAAGGATTGCGGCTCTTCGGCATACCGCTTCAGCCGGCGGTCAAACGCTCCTCCATCCTGCTTGAACTGGCGAAAACCAAGTGGCATATGCTTGCCAAACAGCCGGAGGATTTATTCGATTTGCCGCAGATGGTCGATCCCGATCACCGGGCGGTCATGAGGCTTATGGTCAATTTGATCGCTCCGACGTATTACCTGAATTCCGATCTGTACATTTATTTGATGCTTAAGATGTTCAACTACTCGCTTCGTTACGGCAACTCGGAAGGGTCCGCGCTGGCCTATTCCACTTACGGCGTCATTATCAGCTCCATTTTCGGCGATATTCGCAGCGGCGCCAAATACGGCAAAGTCGGCCTGATGCTGTGCGACGCGTTCGACCATTTGCCGATCAAATGCAAAGTGTACTTCGGCTTCGGGGCGTTCACGAACAACGTAACCCAGCATATCGAGACCAATCTGTTGTACCTGAAAAAAGCTTATCAATTCGGCGTAGAATCGGGAGACTTCGTCTACGGCGGCTATTCGATCGCGTTCAGCTTTTTCCTGCGGCTGTACAAGGGAGACCCTCTCGGCGACGTGTATAACGAAACGGAACTGTACCATCCTTTCGTCCTCCGCGCGCAGGATAAGGATACGATCTATATCATGATGGTGCTGCAGCGGTTTATGCTGTTCAACAAGGAAGAGCCGGTTCCGCAGGCTAACGCCAAGCCCGGGGACCCGCTGAAGCCGTTCATGAGCAAGGAAGAGCTGGAACAGCTCCAGAGCTTCTCTAATAAGGCGACGATCCATACGTATTACGCGCTGCAGCTGCTGACCTATTATATGCTGGGCCGGCAGACCGAGGCCAAGCAGCTTATGGATACGGCGGAGCAGAGTCTGCAATTCGTCTTCGGCCTAATCCATGTTCAACTATTTTACTTTATAAGCTCGCTCGTCATGACGGCCATTTATGAAGAAGCCGAACCCGCCGAAAAGAAGATGTATTGGCGCAAGCTGCAAAAGCATCTGAAAATCATCAAAAAATGGAGCGTTCATTCTCCCGACACCTTCCTTCACCAGAAGCTGCTGATCGAAGCGGAGATGAACCGGATATCCGGCAGTCACAGTCTGGCCGCGGTGCTGTACGAACAAGCGATTTTTCACGCCGGCAAGCAGCGGTTCGTCCATATCGAGGCGATAGCCAATGAATGCGCCGCCAAATTTTACATGCATACCGGCAAGCTCAAGATCGCCCGTTCTTATTGGATCGAGGCCAAAATGCTGTACAGCAAGTGGGGAGCGGCCCGCAAAGTCGCCGAGCTGGAAGATAAGCATCCTTATTTAATTAACCGCGCGCCTTCAGCCCATTCGGCGATCGACGTAACGACGGTTGCCAAGGCTTCGCAGGCGCTATCGAGCGAAGCGGTATTTCATAAGCTGCTCGAAAGCTTCATGCATATCGTCATGGAAAATGCGGGCGCAGAGAAAGGCCTGTTGCTGCTCATTAGAGACCATCGCCTCTATGTCGAGGTGGAGAAGCGTCCCGACAAGCCGTTCGCGGCACTGCATTCGATTCCGCTTGAGGAATACGAGCATGCGGCCCTCTCCGCCGTTCAATATGCGATGCGCAAGGAAGAGCCTTTGCTGCTGCACGACGCCGCCGGCTCGCAGATGTTCCCGAAAGACGTCTATATCCAAACGCATTTGCCCAAATCCATGCTGATTTTACCTATTATGAAGCTCGGCAAGATGATCGGCGTGCTGTACTTGGAGAACAATCTGGCCACCCATGTTTTTCAGGAGCAGCGGCTCGACACGCTGAAGCTTCTGACGTCGGAAATTGCCGTTACCATCGAGAACTCCACTCTGTACGCCAATCTGGAGCATAAAAATTACGCGCTGCGTCTGCTGGAGGAACAGGAGAAAAACGTCCGGCTGCAGCTGGACGAGAAGGAACGCTGGGTGCAGTCGTCCGAAGCGACGATGCTCAATATCCGCAAAGCGCAGCATGAGCTCATAAACAATGTGCAAACCGTCCACGCGCTGTTGATGATGAATAAATACGATATGGCCAAAGATTATATTTCCGTCTGGTGCAAAGAAATTGTTCAACAGTCCGTCGTCAACTCGGTGAAATTCCCCGTACTCGGCGTCGTTCTGAATAATATCAGCCTCCCCTGCATCTCCGGCAAAATTGAGCTTCAGGTAACGGGAGACCTCGATTGCACGTTCGACGGGCTGACGCTGCCGATCAGCTACTTCTCCAGCATCGTGCATAATCTGCTTAAAAATGCGATTGAAGCGATACCTGACGACGATCCGCTGCGAACGCTGCGCCTTACGATCGAGGAGCTGGAAGATTCGTACAGGCTGTCCATTTTCAATACCGGCTCTTACGTCGAGGAGGCTTACCGAAAAAAAATATTCGACAAAGGCTTCTCCACCAAATCCGAATCGACCAATTCCGGACTGGGGCTTCACATCGTTCAGAACTACATTCATCATTACGACGGGACTATCGAATGCCATTCGGAGAAAGGCGTCGGCACAACATTCACAGTATGCTTGAAGAAAAAAAATGCCGCGCCCTCGCTCACGCTTGCAGAAGCGAAAAACCCTTAAGACATGTTAAGTGTCCTAAGGGTTTTCGGCCTATGCCGCTTCAATCGCACGAAGCAAAATAGGATTCAAGGAAACCGAGCGCATCCGGCAGATGCTCGCTCCAGTAATCCCATGTATGTTCTCCGGAATACTCTTCATACTTATGGCTGTAGCCGATGCTTTCCAGATGCTCGCGATAAGCGGCGTTCATTCCGTGCAGTTCGTCGCCGGTGCCGCAATTGAAATACAGAGCGGGACGCCCTTCTTCCTTCAGCCTGCGGCTTGCGAGCGCTTGAAGATCGTATTCCCCGGCATACGGGCCATGAAGCGGGCCGATCATCCGGCTTATATCCGAACGCGCGTACCGGGCGGCAATCGCCGCCGTGGATGTCAATGCCCCGGACAAACTGGCCGCCGCTCCGAACAGCTGTGGATGCCTCAGCGCCAGCGAGAACGCGCCGAACCCTCCCATGGATAAGCCGCAGACGGCCCGACCGCCCGGCTCTTTTCTGGTTCTGAACTGCTTATCGATATCCTCGACCAGATCATAAATGAAATAATCCTCAAACCGCCCGCTGCCATCGTACCAGTTCATATAAAAGGTTCCCGTTCCGTAACCTCCGTCGCTCGGCATCACGACAATGCAGCGGCGAAGCGAACCGGCCGCCATCATCCGATCCAGCGTCTGCTCGGCATTTCCTTTCAGCAGCCAATGCGCCTCGCTGCCGAACATGCCGTGAAGCAAATAGATGACCGGGTAATCGCGCTCTTCCCGCTCATAGCCGTCCGGCAAATAGACGAAGCATAATTTACGGGCATACAACGCTCCGGAGAAAAACGGATGCGGCCGCACAGTCATGGTTCTTCCTCCCTAGATGTCGGCGCGAACCGGTTAGTCGAGAACCGCCGTCATATGTTCTTCCGTAATGGCCCAGTGGGACGTATTCCAAATCGTCTCTTTATTTTTAATATACAAAATTTGCGGGGAAGCGTGCTTCACGCCGGTATCTTCCGCAATCTGATTCGATACCGGACGCGATTCGATAACTTTGACCAATACGTAGTCGACGTCATTGTTCGGCTTATTTTGCAGGTAAGCCTCGTATTCTTTCAGCGCGTTGAAGCTGACCGGACAAGCCGTACTATGCTTAAGCACAACGATAGGCTTGTTCGCGGTTCCATCCAGTTGTTGATTCCATTCTTCCAACGTCGTAATTTCTTTCCATTGTGTCATGATAAAACCTCCAATATCGTATTAGAATGACGGCCGTCCCTAGTCAAAGTAGAACAAGGACGCCTCAACGCTCGAGCCCAGCTCAAGGATGCCGTAGGAATACCGCGGCTGACGCCGTTTGTCGGTCGGTGAACCGGGATTAAATAATAAAATGCCGTTATGCAGCCCTTGGTAGGGAATGTGGGAATGGCCGAATACGATCACATCGACGCTCATATCGCGGAATGCGTCGATGGCTTTGTCCAGGGTAGACTTGCGCCCTCCGTCCCCATGCACCAAGCCGATGCGAAAGCCGGATACGTTCAACACTTTATGGCGTCCGAACCGTTCGATAATGTCCATTCCGTCATTATTGCCGGCGACACCGTCCGTAGGAGCGATCTGTTCAAACAAGCCGACAACTCTCTCATCGATCCAATCTCCGGCGTGAACAATCAAATCAACGCCCTGCAAGCCTTCAACCAGAGCCTGCGGAAGCTGCTTGGCCCGCCCAAACATATGCGTATCGGAAACGACCCCAACGCGCAAATGTACCCCTCCTTTCGAATGCCGCTCATTTCTTCATTCTACCATAACTTTCATAAAAGAAAAAAGCACCTGTTAAGGTGCTTTCAAACGCATATCCGCCTCAATCGGTTTTACCGAACCAGTCGATCGTTTGCGAGCCTAGAAGCTTGCGCATGCCTTGAAACTCGTAGTAGACGGAAAGCTTATATTTTTTAAGGGACTGGATTTTCCCGAGCAAATCGGAATCCTTGACGGTCATTTTATAGCTGTGTTCGCCCAGTTCTAGCTTCAGATCGTCGTCGTCCGCCGCCGTTTCCAGATAAAACTTTTGCTCGTAAGTCATGTTGCCGGCTTCGTCCTGGAATTGAATGATTACTTTGCTGCCGTCGTTATTCGTCTCCAGGAAGCTGTCCTTCTCCAGATCGTACAGGAAATTGACGCGCAGCTGGGAGCTGTCCAGCCAGGTGCTGATTTGGCTTAGCGATATGGTGTAGGGAGCGAACGACAATTGTTTCAGAGTCTCCTGCCCCTGCTGCCGTTCCCTTGGAAGCTCCATTTCGACGGCGTTAATATAAGCGTCCGGCTTGTCATCCGGCAAGCTGATGTGCTGATCGGTCACCGACTCCCCGACGACCAGCTTCAGACCGCTCGTATCCACGCTTACCGGCAGTTTCGTGGAAAAGGAGACGAGCGCCGTGCCCTGCGGGTTCAATTTCTGCTTCACTTCCCGCACCTTGGCCGGATACAACGAATCGTCCGGCGTTTTGACGAACGCCGACAGCTTCGGGATTGCGCCGGAGCGCTTCTCCCGGTTCGTCACCTCGAGCTGCGCTTCCAGCAGCTTACTTTTCCCGTCGGTAAATGTATTTATCGCGCGCGGCGCATACTGGGTGCTGCGCCCGGCCGCAGTGATCGATTGCGGCTGCCCGAACGGAACCTCCGGCAGCTTGACTGCCGATGGAGGCAGCAGAAATTGCGCGATGTCCTCCGTCCCGTTATCGCTTTCCTTCTCTTGAAGGACGAGCTTGATCGCCGAAAACGGGTATGTATACGGAATTTTGCCTACCAGCTGAACATGGACCGAAGCCGCCGGCGGAAGGCCCACAGCCTGATCCGTCTTGACTGCCTTAGCTTCTACCTTGACGCCGCCATCCAGCTCGTAATAAGCCTTCAATTCCGGGAAAGGCAGCGCTGCGGCCTGTCTATGCGAGATGCTTAGATCGGCGCTGAGCACGTCCTGGTCGTCCCACGGCATTCTGTCGAGCTTCTCCAGCTTCATTTCGTAGACTCCGTCTTTGTTGGTATACTCGATCGAATCGCCCAGCGATTGGGGGGCCTGCTGTTCGGCCGTCACCTTCAAAGTCGTCACCGGCACATCCAGTTTCAAATCGTTTGACACCGTGACCGGCTGGGTCATGACGACATCCCAGCCGCCGTCCGCGGCAGCTGCCGGAAGCTGAGCCGCCTTCAGCTGCAAGTCCAGCGGCACCTCCGGCTGCAGCTGCTGCTTGTCTCCGTTTACCGCGATGTCCAGCGGATACATTGCTCCGTTCGACGCGCGAAGAGAGTACTGATAACCCGGCAGCTTCAAGGTCGCCTGTCCCTTGTTCGTCAGCCTTAGCGTGAGCTTGGGCGAGATAAAGCTGTCGTTCGTCAGCGCAGACCATGCGGTGACTTCCAAGGCAACGGGCATCCCGCCCATGGAAACCGTCTTGCTTGCCGACTCTGGAGCGAAGACGCCGGCGGCCTCCGCCTCCTCCGGAAATCGGATGTCGCCCACCTTCTTTTCCAGCTCGGCGCTCGAATAATCCCATCGGATAATGCTAAACGACAGATCGCTCAAGACCGTCGCATCATTCACTGGGGCATAGAAGGAAAAGTCCATTTGCTGCCCGGCGGGAATTTCCTTCTTCAGCTTATCCTGCGGCAGCAAATCCGCGGTAAATTCGGCGCCGGAGCGGCTGTACACCTTCACCCAATAATCGAGAAACGACAACGAGCCGTTCCCGCCGTTCGTCACCGTTAACGTAAAATACAGCATGTTTCCGTTATCCCCAGGCATGACGGCGGCGTTCTTCAGCTCGATGCCGCTGTACGGCGAAAGCGCGACGGACGACAGTCTCGCCGCAGCGTCCAGCTCATCGCGCTGATAACCGAAGCTTTCGGCCATAGCCTTGCTATCCGGCAAACCCCAAACCGAGCTCGAAGCGAGCAGGACGAGCAGCGCCATTTTATTGATCGCAGACCTTCTCATGCTTTCACTCCTTCTCCTCGGGAGGCAGCAGCACAATGCGTCCGTCCTCCACCTGAACCCGGACCTTATTGGACGACTGTATGCCGATCGTTTGCAGCATATCGCCCGGTATTTGCAGCCGTCCTGACTTATCCAGTACGGCGTACTCCACATGGGAATCCTCTTCGTCCACTTGCACGCCCCGCTCCAGCTCCGCCAGCTCGTCGGCATACGATTTCTTGCGGATAATCTCCGAAGAGGTTTTGCCGTCGCGAATCGCTACGACGCGGTCCACCTTCTTCGCCAGCAGCGGATCATGCGTAACGATAACGACCGTAAGTCCCATCCGCCGGTTCAAGTCGCGGAACAAATCGAGAATCTGGTTCGCCATCTTCGTATCTACGGAACCGGTCGGTTCGTCCGCAAGCAGCATCTTCGGATTGTTCGCGAGTGCAATCGCGATCGCTACGCGCTGCTGTTCGCCGCCGGACAGCTGATTCAGCCTGTTCTTGATACGATGGCTGAGGCCGACCGCCTCCAGCAGCTCCAGCGCCCGCTCCCGCTTCCGTCTGCCCTGCAGCAATATCGGCAGCTCCACGTTCTCCAGCGCCGTAAGATAAGGAATCAAGTTCCTCGCATTGTTCTGCCAGACGAAACCGACGGTTTCCCGCTTGTATTTGACGAGATCCTTCTCGGTGAATTTGAGCAAATCTTTGCCGTCCACCTGAAGTTGGCCCGCCGAAGGGCGATCCAGCCCCCCCAGCATATTCAGCAGCGTCGATTTGCCGCTGCCGCTGTTGCCGATGATCGCCATCAGCTCGCCGGGCTCCACATGAAGATCCAACCCTTGCAGAGCTACGACTTCCAGGTCGGCGACCTTATATATTTTGACAAGGTTATCGCAATGTATCATGTTCTAATCCTCCCCGAGCTTCACAGCTTGATGAATTTTAATCCGCGACAGCATGGTGCCGAGAATGAACAGTCCCATCAGCAGCATCACGCTCACGATGATGTACAGCTGCAGTTGGTCGCGGGGGTCGAACGTCACCTGAAACGGCGGCACTTGACTTGACGATTGCAGCGAGAGCTGGAACATCGGCACGAATAACCGGCTCGTCAGACTGCCCGAGAGCAGCCCGATCGCGATAGCGGCCCCCGATGTCAGCAGCTGCTCGCCGATCAGCATAAAGATCAGCTGCCTGAACGATATGCCCATAGCCCGCAAAATGCCAAGCTGCAGCACCCGGCTCATGAGCGACAAAATCCAGTACAACAAAAAGCCGCAAAAGCTGATAACGATCGAAATAATAAACCCTAGCGTCATCACGCCGTTGATAGCCAGCAGAAACGGATCATTCTTGGATTTGATCAGCTCCTGTTTGGCGTCGGTCAGCTTGGTGACCGGGATTTTCTTCTCTTCCAGCGCGTCGTACAGCTGCTGGCTGGAAGCGTCCGGTTTCAGCTTCAGCCAGACGTCATACGGCTCGAGAGCCATATTATTCTGGATATAGGACAAATGGCCGACGATAAGCATCGGAGCCAGCACTTTCTTCGCTTTAGCGCCTGCCGCCGAGCCGCTTGAGCTTGCCGACTTATCCGCATACTTCGGATTCGGATTCCAGGACGGCCAATAATCGACGATGCCGTATATATTGAACATCGTGCTCTCTACCCCGTTCCACCCCGCGTACAGATGGTCGCCTACCTTCACATTGAACTGATCCGCTAATGTCCGGGAAATAAGCACCGCTTGCGGATTGGAAGCGAGCAGGTTCAAGTAGTCGTTAAAATAATGATCCAGCAGTCCGTCCCGCAGCCAGGCCGTATTTCCGAAATCGTCGGTATCGATCCCCATCATGGTGGCGGTTCCCTTCTCCTTGCCGACCGTAAATTGGGCCTCCGGCTTCGTAAACACTTTGGCCGCATGCTCGACACCCGGCAGCTGGGTCAGCGGCAAAAACGGCGGCTCGGAATACTGAATCTTTTTCTTCGGTTCCGGGATGACCGGGGTCGCCCCGGCGTCTTGATCATCCGCGTCATCCGATTCCTCCATATCCATTCCAGGCGGGGGCGCGTCATCCTCCCATTTGATCTGCATCGCGATATCGGCCCCGTTGCCGTACATGATTTTCTCTCCGGCATTTTTATTAATCGTTCTCGCTGCGCTTGCGCTGAACAGGCCCGTAGCCAGCGTAACACTCAGAAACACCATGATCGCCTGGTACTGCGTCGTCGACCGGCCTACCTGAAGCAGCGTCGAATATAGCGACGGAGGCCACAAACGGCGTCCGGCGCCGTAAATCCCGCGGATCATCCACGGATAAATGCGCAGCATGGCGAAGCTGGCTCCGAGGATGAATAGCGCCGGCACAAGAAACAGCAGCGGGTCCATCTGCAGATCGCTCGCCTCCAGGCCCAGCGATTGCATATCGGCCATTCTGCGCTCGAACGACTTCAGCCCGTAGAGCGCGATTCCGATCAGAATGAGGTCCAAAAAGTACTTGTGCCAAAACGAGGACTTGGATTGGCGGGCCATCTGCTGCTTATGACCGACGATGCTCGTTCTTGTGGCGAACAGCACGGGAAGCAGCGTCATTGCGAGCGAGCACAGCACCGCGATCATTCCGTATTGATAGGCTTCGCGGTTCAGCCGTACGTCCAGCGCCGCCCGCTGCACGAATTCGAGGAAGCCGTTGGAGGCCCCGAGCATCCGGGTTAAGGCAAGACCGGACATCGGGCCGGCGATGAGGGCGATGCCGCCCAGCAGCAGCCCCTCGACCGCGTATCCCAGAATAATCTGGAGTCTGCTCGCGCCCCGGCTGCGCAGAACGGCTATTTCGGTCTTCTGCCGCTCCGTAATCAAATTCGATACCATGAACAAATAGTACGCGAGCATAATCATGACCGGCACGTTCAGCGACCAGAGCATCGTCCGCAGCTTCTCTTCTTTGACATAATAACCGTTTAACGTCTGCAGAGCCGGAGCCTTCATCGAATAGTTGGGAAACTTCGAGCTAAGGAAATCTTCCGTCCGCTGATACGTCTGGATGAATCTAGGTATGGAATCCAGCTTCATCTGGCTGTAATCGACAGTCGTATACCAGATGCTGGAGCGCAGCATCAGCCGCTGCTCCTCGTTCACATTTTTCTCGAACCACGGGAATGCCGCGAGCAGGCTCGAGTTATAGCTCGACAACGCGTTGTACCAATACACGTCGTCGTACGATTTGCGGTCGATCACTCCGACGATTTTGAAACGGAACTTCTGCGGCGCCGCTTCGTCATCTATCTCATACTCCTGCCCTACGACCATCTTCAGATTCGTCAGCGCCTGATCGACAACTGCGACCTCGACAACGCCGTTCACCGGCTCCGCCGCCGGAAACTTGCCGTCGATCAGCCTGACGTGATCCTCCAGATCGCTCAGCGCGGTGATGTCGGCGAGCCGCTTGACCGTGCCGTCGATTTTACCGGCGTCCGCAGGCACCAGATTGTATTTGTCCGTCGCCCGTTCGATGACGTACGAGTTGATCGGAAGCTGAAAGCGCGGCTGCGCCGTATGAACCATATAATCGTCCGCATCGCGAATCGCTTGCTTCGCATCGGCAGGTTTAAGCTCCCCCGTAATGTAGGTGGACGTCCAGAAGATGCCAGGATACTGCAAAGTGTTTTCTTGCAGAAGCTCAAGGTCCTTCACCAGCAGCCGCTGCAAAATGGCGTTCGTATAAATGGGCATGCTGCTGACCAGTCCGACCGAGATGATCAGGCCCAGCAGCAGGCTGAATTCAAGCCATTTGTTTTTGATCATTTTGCGCATGATCATCACAAGAATTGCCAAGACCCGTCACCTCAATTGTTTAAAATCACCTTTTGCCCTTCCTTAAGCCCCTTGCGGATTTCCACCTCGGTGGCCGACACGATGCCTTTCTCCACGTCCACTTCTTTGCGGCTCTCTCCTTCCAACACCTGAACATAATCCCGCCCCAAATAGGAACGAAGTCCGACCTTCGGAATGACGAGGACGTTCTCCCTTTGCTCGGTCACGATGGAAATATCGGCATTCGTGCCGATCGTCACCTCGTCGGGAAGGCGATCGGGGACAATGACGATGGACTTGGCGTTTTTATCGGCGATCGCCTTCACATCGGATTGTGGAGCGGTAGCCGGAATCTGGACGACTTTCCCCTGAAGACTTGTCGATTTAATCTTTAATTCGGCCGTCATGCCTACCTGAATGCCGGTCAGATCGTTCGTATTGGCGGTTTCGTATACCAGCTTGATCGACTTGGGATCGGAGACGCTTACGATCGTTTTGTAAGCGGTTACCGCATCGCCCTGCTTAATCGAATCGATGTAAGTGACAATGCCGTCCACGTCGGAAATGAGCTTTGTTTTGGCCAATTGCTGGCGGAGCATATCAAGCTGTATTTCCTCCTTCTGGACGTCGAGGACTTTGGAACGAATGGCCAGAGCGTCTCCGCGCTTCTCATCCTTCGTCTGCTCCAGAGCGATCTTGGCTTTCTCCACGACCAGCTCCTGCTGACGGATTTTCCCCTCAATCTCTCCTTTGTCGAGCTCCGCCACTACATCGCCCTTCGCCACTTCCGAGCCGAGCATTACGTTGATTGCGGTCAATCTGCCTCCCGATTCGGGGTAGGACAAATACTGCAGCCTGTCGGAAGCGAAGGTGCCTACGCCGCTAATCTGCTTCGTAATGGTCCCTTTCTTCACTTCGTAAAGCTCGAAGTTTTCCTTGACGGGCTTGACCAGCGGCGGCTGCAGCGCCTGTTCTTCTTTGGGCAGCAGGCTGCAGCCCGGCAGCGCCAATACCGATGCGGCCAGCGCCGCCATAATGAACGGCTTATGCCGGTGATTAGCCTTCTTCCACAATGTGCCCATCCTCCAATGCGTATACTTGATCGACGATTTCCATAATCGCCGGATCATGCGTCGTTAAGACGATCGTCATGCCTTCCTGCTGGACGAGATCCTTAAACACCTTCATGACCTGCAGCCCCATCCGGCTGTCCAGCTCCGCGGTAGGCTCGTCGGCCAGCAGCAGCTTCGGGCGGTGAGCGATCGCCCGGGCAATGGCGACGCGCTGCTGCTCTCCCCCCGACATCTCATAAGGGCGATGCTTTATTCTCGCCTTCAGCCCGACAAAATCGAGCGCCTGCTCCGAATACTCCCGATACTTCGACGAAGGGACGCCGGCGATGCGCAAGCCGAATTCGACGTTCTCATAAGCCGACATATACGGCACCAGGGCGAAGGACTGAAAGATGAGGCCAAGCTGCGTGCGGCGCAGCTCGTTGCGCTTTTTGTCCGACATGACGGTGACGTCCTTTCCCATGAAATAGATCGCCCCTTCGGTCGGCCGGTCGAGCGCCCCGAGCATGTTCAGCAGCGTCGTTTTCCCGGAGCCGGATCGTCCTCTCAAAGCGACAAGCCGCCCCGCGGAAATGCTAAGATTGGCGCCGCGAAGCGCATGAACGGCCCCGCTTCCCTTACCGAAAGTCCGGGTTACGCCGAGCGCCTGGATAATCGGCTCCGCAGCGGATTGTTTCAATAACGGATAATTCATATCGATGGATTGCACCCCTTTTTCATGTAAGCGTTCTCTATCATAAATGTAACTTTTTCCATCGCATAAAAATAGACACCAATTTGTTAGGAATTGGTGTCTATTTGTTCTGTTCCTCGTATTCTTTCGGCGTGCATCCGACAATTCTTTTGAACGTCTTGGCAAACGCTTTGGCGTCGATGAAGCCGACGGCTTCCGCGACTTCATACACTTTCCGCTCGCCTGCGGTCAAAAGACGCTTGGCTTCGTCAATCCGGATGGCCGTAAGCGTCTCCGTCAGCGATTCGCCGGTTTCCTTGCCGTACAAATCGCTCAAATAGCTGCGGCTGAGCCTGACATGCTCGGCAATGTCGGATGTGCTGATTTGCAGATGATAATGACGCTCCATATAATGTATCGCCTTGCGGACGAACGGATTGCGCGAGACCGGCAGCGGCTTCGCTTGCAGCTGCCTAGCTAAAACGCGACAAGCCTCCGTCAGCCATGCCGCCAGGGAATCCATCCGCAGATGCGACTGCACGGAGACGGCCGTAACATACTTCCGCTCGAACGGCTCCAAATCCGCGGCCGTCTGCTGCCTAGCGAATGCGGCCGCCTGGCCGAGCAGCTCGTACACGAACGCGTACGCCGCATCGACGGCAGGCTGCAGCTGCAGCAGGCGCTCCCCGATTTGCCGGGACCAATAGTTCATCGCTTCTTCGTTCATCCCGGCAACGGCCCGCAGCAAATTTTGCTTCTCTTCCTGCGGAAGCAGCCCTTCCGCCGCTTGCTTCGCGAAGCCGTCGGCCGCTTCCCGGTCCGTCCCGTCCGCCGCCTCGTATCCATAGAAATAGCCGTGGCGCTTGCTCTCGTGCATCGCGATAACGTCTCTCAGCTGCTCGGCGCAGCGAATGCCCGCAACCTCGGTTATCAAGTACGACTCCGGCATGAGCCCGGCCTCTCCACCGAGAAAGTCCGCGAGCCCTCCGCCGTTCCCCGGCTTGTCATAGAAAAGCAGCAGCCGCTGTTCGCTCAGCGACACATAAGCGAGCGCATCAGGCCAGTGCCAACCGAGTACCGGCAGAGCTGCGCCGGGCGCGAAATAAATCATGAAGCTGGCCATTTCGGCGCCCGCCCCGAACCATTCGTTCGCCAGTTCTTCGTCAGGCTCCCCGCTGATCCACGTTTTTTGCAGCCTAAGGCCCCATTGGGCCTGCTTGGACTGCTGCAGTTCGCGATGCAGCCGCTCGCGCTGCGCTTTATCCGTCCGTTGGCTCTGCAGAGCTTCCCTGGCCTCGCCCAAAATAACCGCCAGCTGCTCCGGCTCCATCGTCGGCTTCAATATATAATCATGGGCCCCCCGCTTCATCGCTTCCTTTACATAGGCGAAATCGTCCAGGCAGCTGAGCACGACGATAGCGACATCCGCCCCCTCTTCCTTCAGCCGCTTGACCAGCTCCAAGCCGTCCATTCGGGGCATTAGAATATCGGTAACGATCAGATCGACGCGGCCGCTGCGCACAAACTCCCACGCATCCAGGCCATCGGCCGCTTCGCCCGCCCATTGCAGGCCGTGCTCCTCCCAGCGGATCATCGTTTTGAGCACTTTGCGCACGATCGGCTCATCATCGACAATCAGTACGTTCATCATGGGCTTATCCTACCTCGCTTTGATGCACCGGCAGCGTCAAACGTATCGTCGTTCCCTGCCGCGCCTTGCTTATAATGCTCATGTTATAGCCGTCTCCGTAATACAGACGGATTTTTTCCCGAATATGCTTCAGTCCGATACCGCTCATCCGCTCCCTCATCGCGGCCGCGTCGCTATCATGCCGCAGCGGCTCGCTCTCCATACCTATTCCGTTATCTTCTACTTGGCACAGCAGAAGCTCACGCTGCACGTCTAGCCAGATGCGGATAACGATAAGTCCCCCTTTTCGCCCCGGCTCGATTCCGTGAATAATCGCATTCTCAACTAAAGGCTGCAAAATCATGCGGGGAACGAGGCAGCCGTTAGTCAGCGAATCGACTTCGCATTCCAGCCGCACTTGATCGCCGTAGCGAAACGATTGAATTTCCATATAATCGCGAATCAGCCCGATTTCTTCGCGGATCGTGATGAAATCTCCCTTTTTCCCCAAGCTCGCCTGCAGCAGCCTTACCAGCGAGGTAACGACCTCGGCGATTTGCGGCGTATGATGCATCTTCGCCACCCATTTGATCGTATTGAGCGTATTATACAAAAAGTGAGGGTTCAGCTGATATTGCAGCGCTTCCATCTCCGCTTCTTTTTTCAACGATTCCTCTCTCTTTACCTGCTTGATCAGCTCTTCCAGCCTGTTGAGCATCTGGTTGTAGCTCTCTCCGAGCTCGCTCCATTCGCGGCTGCTTTTACGTACCCAATACGCTTTGAAATCGCCGAGCTCCGCCCGATTCATCAATGCGCGCAGATGCAGCATCGGGGTCGTAAAAAAATGACGAAACAAGTAAGCGCTTAAACCGATCACAAACAGCAGCAGCAGGATCGCCAGTGCGAGCGTCTGCCGAAAAGCTTGTCCGTGAGCATGCTCCAAGCTCTGCGGAGCTTCGATTCGCGACGTCCATACCGTCCCGGGCAGTTCCACCTTAAGCTGGGACCATACGGCATCGCCCTTCCACTGGGTCTGTCCGTCCTGCGCCGTCGCCCATTCCGGCTCTCGGACATCCCCGTTATAGGCCGAGGAGAACCTGCTGTACATCGTCGCGCCGTCCTGATCCAGCAGTTGGTTGCGCAGCAGCGGCCACTTGCCATAGATGTCTTTCATCAGCGAATCCATATCGATCATCATGTGCACCGAACCTCTGACCACATTCGTTTTGCGGTCCGCTACAGGCGCCGCATAGATCATTTCCGCCGGACCCGACACATCGTCCTCCGCCTGTCTGCGCACGATAACTCTATCCTGCTTCTGAAGCGCGCCCGGCTGAACGTCAAGCAGCGCGCCGGCCGCATCGGAGTTCGTGCAAATGATATAGCGTTTATCGTTCACCGCGACGCATAAATCCGATATATACGGCATCTGCGAGATTTGCTGTTTGATAAGCATGTCGGTATAGTCTCTGAGCGTCCTCTCCTCCGCCGAATCGCGGGTTAGCGAAGCGTCGGCCAGCCGCTGCACATAAGGATCGCCGCCAATGCTGCGGGCTATGCCGTCCAGCTCGGCAAACGTTTGCTTCAGTCTTTGCAGCGTCTGTTCGTGCAGACGCGCGACCTGTCCCGACATTTCGAGGCGCTCCTTCTCCGCCAATTGGCGGGAATAGAACGTAACGGTGGCAAGCACGGACAACGTGCATACGAGCAACACATAAATTAGCAGACGAAACATGCGCGTCTAATCTCCCGAAACCTCTCAAATTTGGAAAAAAACCCATGAGCCTTAAAGCTCACGGGTTTCATTTCGTTACGGCGTTCCTGCCATTTGAATCGCTTGAGCCGCAAGCTCGTCTTTATAGCTCGACATGCAGTTGCACAAGAAATCCTTGCGGCAAATCGGGCAAGGCTCTTTGAGCAGACGATTGACATGCGTCAAAACCGGTTCGCCGGATGCTGCTTCCTTCTCGAATATAAGTCGGCACGAAGTGCGGTCCTTCAAGTTCACCACAATTTCAAACAAACCATTTTTCTGGTTGTGGCTGACAATTTTGGCATCGACGACTTGTGGTTGATATGCCATTGATCTCAGCACCTCTCTTATGTATTTATCTTTGAATAATAGCTTGTTTTACTTATCCCCGTCAAGTAGATTGCCGATTCCCCCGAGAATGCTGCCTTCTTCTTTACGGCCGCCCGCGCGGGTAGCCGAAAGCACGCGGTCTGCCAGACGGCTGAACGGCAGCGATTGAATCCATACCCGTCCCGGCCCTCGCAGCGTGGCGAAGAATAAGCCTTCCCCGCCGAAAATAGCGGTCTTGATTCCTTTGACGAACTCGATATCATAATCGATATCCTGCGTCATGGCGACCAGGCAGCCCGTATCCACGCGGATCAGCTCTCCCGGAGCCAGCACCTTCTCGCAGATCGCCCCGCCGGCATGAACGAACGCCAGTCCGTCTCCCTCGATCTTTTGCATGATGAAGCCTTCTCCGCCGAAGAAGCCGGTACCCAGCTTACGCTGCAGAGCGATCCCTACCGATACGCCTTTGGCGGCGCAAAGAAAGGCATCCTTCTGGCAGATCAGCCTGCCGCCGAGCTGCGACAAATCCATAGGCAGAATATGCCCCGGATACGGCGAAGCGAAGGACACTCTCTCCTTCCCGCGGCCATGGTTCGTAAACAGCGTCATGAACAAGCTTTCGCCGGTCAACAGCCGTTTGCCCGCGCCGAACAGCTTGCCGACAAACCCCTTGTCATCGTCGCTGCCGTCTCCGAAAATCGTCTGCATATGGATGGAGCCGTCCATCATCATTAAGCTGCCCGCCTCGGCTACGACGCTTTCCCCCGGATCGAGCTCTATTTCCACATATTGCATTTCCGAACCGACAATTTGATAATCGATTTCATGAGCGTTCATTTGGCAATCCCTCCCGCTTCATACTATATCATACCTCGGCTTGGCAAGTCTTGCCTTGAGCAGCCTGGCTCAGACGGTCTTGGGACCGCGCTCCTCCTTGCGCTTTTTCCGCGCTTGGTACCGCTCCTCGGCGCTTGCGAACAGCTTAAGCTCCTCTTCGCTTTCGGGGATGACGGCGGGAACGGGAGTCGGCTTGCCCTCGTCGTCCAGCGCCACGAACGTCAGAAACGAGGTCGCCGTCGTCTTCCGCTCTCCCGTAAACAAGTTTTCGGACTGCACCTTGACGTAAACTTCCATCGAGCTGCGGTGCGTCCAGGAAACGAACGCTTCCAGCATGATGGCCTCCCCGACTCTTACCGGAGCGAGAAAATCGAGGCTGTCGCTGGATGCCGTAACGACGCCTCGCCGCGAGTGGCGCATGCTGGCAATCGTCGCGATTTTATCGATATACCGCATGACGACGCCTCCGAACATCGTCCCGTGATAGTTCGTATCGGAAGGAAATATAATATCGGTCATCGTCGAGCGTGACAAGCTTGCCGGTTTGGCTTCGTCAGTCATGATCCCGGACACCTCCTGTTGTTTTGACAAACAGCCTGCTCACGAAAAATAATTCGTTTAGTAGCTCAGCTTCAATAGAGCGGCGGCTTCGGCCGCCGTTTGACGAGCCTGCTGCACATCGTCCGCCGTGCTTAACGCAACCGCCATTCTGCGGCCTGCCTTGGTCTCCGGCTTGCCGAAGACGCGCACCTGCGTATTGGGAAGCGCCAGCGCCTGCCCGATGCCCTCCACGCGGAATTGCTGCCGTTCTTCCCCGGCCTTCAGCGTATGGGACGCTCCCGGCGTCAGCAGACGGATCGTCGGAATCGGGAAGCCGAGAATCGCTCTGACATGCAGCGCGAATTCGGACAAATCTTGCGTCACCATGGTCACCATGCCCGTATCGTGGGGCCGCGGCGACACTTCGCTGAAATACACCTCGTCTTTGCCCAAAAACAGCTCGACGCCGTAAATGCCCGTTCCGCCGAGCGCCTCGGTAATCGTTCCGGCAATCTGCCGGGCCAGCTCGATCTGCCGCTCGCTCATCGGATGAGGCTGCCAGGACTCGATATAATCGCCGTCCTTCTGCACATGGCCGATCGGCGCGCAGTACGTCGTTCCCGAAGCCGAGCGCACCGTAAGCAGCGTAATCTCCGATTCGAAATGAATAAACTGCTCGACGATGACTCGCGTCTTCTTGGCGCGGCCGCCTTCCATCGCATAGTTCCACGACGCCTCTACGTCGTCCGGCGTGCGGCAGACGCTCTGGCCCTTGCCCGAGGAGCTCATAATCGGCTTAATGACGCACGGCGTGCCTATTTTGGCGACCGCCGCCTCCAATTCCTCCAGGCTGTCGGCGAATTCATACTTCGCCGTCGGCAGCTGCAGCGTTTCCGCAGCCAACCGGCGGATGCCTTCGCGGTCCATGGTCAACCGCGCCGCCGTCGCCGTCGGAACGACGCGGAAGCCTTCTTGTTCAAGCTCGACCAGCACGTCCGTAGCGATCGCCTCGATCTCCGGAACGATCAGATCCGGGCGTTCCTGCAAGATCACCCGGCGCAGCTGCTCGCCGTCGAGCATATTGATCACATACGAGCGATGCGCCACCTGCATCGCCGGAGCGTTCTCGTAACGATCGACGGCAATCGTCTCGACTCCGAGCCGCTGGGCTTCAATGACGACTTCCTTGCCGAGCTCCCCGGAGCCGAGCAGCAGCATTTTCTTGGCCTGTCCTGATAATGGTGAACCGTACATGATTATCCTTCCTCCCGAAGCGAGAATACTTGCATCTGTAACCATTCATTTTCTTATGTATGACTGCACCGCCCGCAAGACCGGCGAATAAGCCGTGCGATTAGCGGAGCAGCAGTCTGCGCAGTATAGGGGCAAGCTGCCCGGCAAGCTCGGAAACGTCGGGTACGAGCACGCTGTGCCTTCCGTAAATATTTCTCATCGTTTCGCGTTCCGTGTCTTTAATAAACCCGCTGCCAATGAATACGCTGATGACCTCCACGCCCCGTCTTCTTGCCTGAAGAACGGCCTCGCACGTATCTACGATGCCTTCCTCATGATAATCGGAGGCCGACGGCTCTCCGTCTGAGAATACGAGCAGCACCTTCTGCTTCTCCGGTCGAGGCAGCAGCCTCTCCGACGCAATCCGGATCGCATAGCCGTCCCGGTTATCCTGCTCCGCCTGAAGCTGAAGCAGCTTGGCGCCGGCCGACGGGTCTGTCAGGCTGCCCGCGAAATCGGTAACGATCCGAAATACGTTCGGAGCGGCTTCCTCCGTCACCTCGTCCGCATCCTCCCAAAAGCCGATCACTTCATGCGGAATGCAAAGCTGAGTCAACGATTCGTGGAACAGCGCAATGCCGAGATGCGCCCGTTCCATTTTATCATACATGGAAGCGGAGCAGTCGACCAACAAGGAAAAAACGGCGTCGATCTCCGCGGCAGGCTGGCTGCGCTTGTAAAACAGCCGCGGCAGCGGCTCCCACGCGCTGCGCACCAGCTTGCGGCCGAGCCGCCCCGACAGCCGTTCTCCCCGCGGGGCGCTGCGTTTCTGCTCCATCGTCATTCGAATCGTCTTCTTCAGCTTGCTTGCGATCGGCTCCACCTGCCGCTTCATCTCCGCATAGTCCAGCAGCGCCCGCGAATCGGGCGCTTCCGCCTGCCTGTACACCGGCCTCGCCTTGCGGTTCAGCCGGCCGTACGGCTCAGCACCTCCGGCCGGACCGCCCTCAATGCGGTCCAGCGGCTCTAGCGACGGCAGCTCCGGCTCGTTCCGGTTCGCCGCCCGGGACGCTCCTTGCGCAATGCCGAGCGCCTGATCGTCGCTGTCCGCTTCGCGAACGTGGTCGCTTAACAGGTCGGTGCCGGAGCCCTGCTCGATATCGAAGCGGAGCAGCGTCTGCTCCTGCTTCTTCGTCTCGCGATGCCAGTTCGGCAGCTTCTCGCCCTTCTGCTGCGGCTCCTCCCGTTTCTCCAGCGGCAGCGTCTCGCCGCTCTTCAGCTTCTTCTTGCGCTTCAGCTCGCCGATATAGTCCCAGGACAGCGGCTGCACGGTCCCGTTATGGCGAAGCAGCGAGTAATAGCCGACCCGGCAATCGCTCTCCATGGAGCCAAGCTCCATCCACCGCTCCACGACGCTTTGGCACAGCTGCGCCGCCTCGACCGTGCTTCTTAGCGACGAGACGGCCCGCAGCCAGCGATTCAGCGGCTCCAGCAGCTGCGGGGAGCCTTGAGCCGTAAGCAGCAGCGATTCCGCCGCTTGTCCGTGCAGCAAGGCGGCTGCGGCGCACAGCAGAGCGTCGCTCAGCTCCTTGCGGCCGAAATGCCCGTCGCTCTTGGCCGCATAATGCTTGGCGAGAATCTGGCTGCGCAGCTTGAAACCGGAGGCGGTCCCCGGCCTGAGTCGGATGCAGATAGCCGTTAACCGGATTTCCTCGCACAAGGCCAGCAACTGCCGCGCCAGACGGGACAGCAGGTGGCCTTCGGACCAGTCCAGGTAGCCGGCCACGGCCCGCGAATCCGTAAACCACGCGCTGCCTGCGGCCCTTAAATACACATCCGTCTTCATTCCGGCCAGCTTCGTCTCCTCCGGATAATAGCTCCAAAACTGGCTGACCGCAATCATCTTTTCCCGATCGTCATAGAAGGAATGATAGGAAAACTCCAGCCGCAGCTCCTCCAGCCCGGACAGCGCCTTGGCCAAATCCAGCAGCTGCATGTGCAGAAACGCGTCTACCTCATTTTCAACAAAACGCATAAGCTCTCCTTATTACCCGCCGGTTATCGCATTTCATCCGAAATACGTTTCCGCGAGGTTGTTCACCAATGCCTGCTCCCGCTCGTCGTCCAGCTTATCGGCGATCGCTCTGCGGACGGCCCGCAGCGGCGCCATGTAGGCGGCCAAATCGCACGCATCCAGCAGCGCCCGTACGGATGCCGCTTCATCGGACAGCTGCCCGGAACGGATCTGCTCCTGCAGCTCCGCGGCCAGACGGACGAAGCGCCGCAGCTGATCGTCCGCCGACAAATGCGAACGTTCCTTCAGCAGCTGCAGCAGTTTGTCGCCCGCTAGATACGGGACGTCGACGACGACAAAGCGGTTTTTCAACGCTTCATTCATCGGCACCGTTCCTACATAACCGATATTGACCGCGGCAATGACGCGAAATCCTTCCTTGGCGCGGATCACTTCGCCCGTGAACGGGTTGGTTATCGTTCTCCGATGATCGAGCACGCCGTTAATAAGCGGCAGCGTCTCCGGCTTGGCCATATTCACCTCGTCGATATACAGCCAATGCCCCCGGGTCATCGCCTTGACGATCGGCCCGTCCACAAACTTCACTTGAGACTGCCCCTGCAGAACCTCCAGCGTTTTGAAGCCGATCAATCCCTCCGCATCGAGATCGACCGAGCAGTTGACCGAATGCAGCGGATAGCCGAACAAGTAGGACAACGTTTCCGCCAGCCGCGTTTTCCCCGAGCCCGTCGGGCCTTTGAGCAGCACGTTTTTCCCGAGTGCCAGCGCTACGATCGCATCCTCCAGCACGTGGTCATCGGGCGATTGGTAGGCGTCCTCGCCGATTAAAGCGAGCGACTCCGCATCCAGCGAATGGCGGAGAAACTCCCTCTTCTCCAGTATTTGTTTCAGCAGAGGCGCGGGAAGCTTCGAATCCGACCATCGGTCTGTAACTATCATGTTATCTAATCCTCTCGTTTAAAGCGTCTTTTACCTATCGTTGTTATACTGCAACAACCGATATTTTTCAACCGTTTATGTCAAATTGAGCGGCAAAAAAGCTTGACTCGTCACTCCGCCGTCAGCTTGGCGGACAAAGGTTCAATTTGTTAACGCTGTATTTTCCATTTTTTCACCGCGGATACATGCCAAATCATTCGTTAAGCTGTATAATAACATCAATGAATCCATCCGCTTGCTCGGATCGGATAAATCCGAATGGGAAATGCTGATCTTAGGCTTTTCTGAAAAGGGCTTACTTTTATCAAGTAACTTATGTTAAACTATAATCATGAAGGAGATGATATCCATGGCCGATCACGATTATCAGCTTTGTCCCAAATTCGAAGCTGCATTCGAGCTGCTCGGGAAACGCTGGACAGGCTTGATTATCCAGTCGCTGCTGAGCGGTCCTCGACGCTTTAAAGATATTTCGGAAATGATTCCGGGAATGAGCGACAGAATGCTGGCCGAGCGATTCAAAGAGCTGGAAGCCTCCGGCATTATATACCGTCACGTCTACCCCGAAACTCCCGTACGGATCGAATACGAGCTGACGGATAAAGGGAAGGCCTTGCAGCCCGTCATGGCGGAAGTTCATTTATGGGGCGAACAGTGGTTGAAATAAGACGTACAAAAAGACGATCCGTCACCGGTCGCCTAGTTTCATTCCATTTCTCCGCCAAAGTCAGTCCGCTGCAAAAGCGTCTGCGCGGCGGTATATCATCGGCTGCTGATTCGGGCACTGTTCTGCTCGCCTGTCGGCAGCTGATTTTTATGTGGTTTCGCGGTATTGTTTGCTTTTCTTCTGCTCCACTTGTTTACGCATGATCATCACGATCAATTGATCTAATTCCTTGCTCTTCTCCACGACATCAGGACTTGTCAATTCATAGCCGTTCACAGAAATCAATTGTTCCAAAGCCCTATTGCACAAGCGGATTTTACGCTCTAATTGAGCCGAGACCAGCATGGAATCAACCTCCCTGTGTTCATCAATTTGACACGACTCTTCGACAAATACAAGCTTGTCCTTCATTGTTTTTTCAGTTACAGTAAATATACTGTATATACTGATTATCTATATTATGATGGAATAGTTTTAAAAAAGTTGCAGACTTTGGATGCTTTTTGGCTAAAATTCTTCATACTTTCCTAACAATGTCACCTTTGAAATAAATATTTTTTTGGAGGAGGAATTCATGTCAACCATTTTATTGATTGAAGACGATCAAAGCATTGCCGATATGATTTCCATCTACTTATCGGAAGAGAATTATAAAGTCCGCTTCGCTCCCGACGGCAAACAGGGCAAGCAGCTGTTCGAAACGGTTCATCCCGATGTGATTATCCTGGATGTCATGCTGCCCGATATGAACGGAATCGAGCTATGCCGCGAATTCCGGACGCTGTCCTCCGTTCCGATTATGATGATATCGGCCAAAAGCGAAGTGTCCGAGCGAGTCAAAGCGCTTGTCATCGGCGCCGACGATTATTTATGCAAGCCCTTCAGCATGAGAGAGCTGGCCGCGCGTACGGGAGCCCTTCTGCGCAGATCGACCATGAATAAAGCCTCCTCGGAACCGGTGCGCGCCGAAGCCCGAACCATACGGGTCGATACCGAGAAACGCTGCGTATACGGCCGTAACGGCATTGTGGAGACGACTTATTCGGAGTTCGAGATGATGAAGCATTTTTGGCTGCATCCGGGCAAAGTGTTTTCCAGGGAGGAGCTGCTCAATAAAATTCGCGGTATCGACTCATTCGTAACCGAGCGCTCGGTCGATGTACATATAACCAATTTGCGTAAAAAAATCGAGGAGGATCCGAAAGATCCCAAGCATATTAAGACGGTGTGGGGCGTAGGCTATAAATTCGAGCCCTAAAAGGGTGGCGAAAAAGTCCGCTGCGGCGTCCATTCGATCCTCCAATCGTTGTTGAAATCGGATTCTTTGGTCTCGGCAAAGAACAAATCCCCCAAAAGCCATCCATGCCGCCGACGCGGCACCACAGACAATGGAAATGGGGTACCAAGAGTAATTTCCAGGGTAGTGACGTGATGCTCTGAAGCTTATTCCAATTACTTTCGGGGAGCCCCCGGATATCCACAGGAAATGGCTGCGCATCATTTCCTAAACAAAAATAAAACTCCTGACCGGCCAAGCGGCGCCGTCAGGAGTTTTTTTGCCGTTACCGGCGCGTATTCGTATCGCTTGGGAATACACGCTGGATCATCGTATTGAATTCGTTCATATAGACGGATGCATCGACGCCTTTACCGCTTTCCGCTTCGTAAAAACGAATACGCTGCACAAAATTCGGATTAGCCGAAGCATACACTCTCTGCACTGAAGGCTGCAATGCCATGATCTGCCCGGTTATCCGGCTGGCCGTCGAATGGCTGAGTCCGCCAGTCTCGGTCCAGTTAATCCGGTTCGCCCCCTTATCGGTTCCGAATAAACCCACTCCGCCTTTCGGGCTGAAGCTGTGTGCTTTCATGTCTTGATGCGCTTCTTTATCGACGTCATGGCCGTCCATCACCAAAGCGACGTAAGCGTTGTTCTCGGTAAACAGAACCGTAGCCTTATCGATGCCCGGCATTTGCTCCAGGCGGGACGAGATCTCCGGAGCGAAACGAAATGTTTTCGTTAGGTGAGGATTGGTCATATCCAGCTGCCTAAGAGCTCCCGGGTTGTCCGGCTGCGGACCGGAGTTCTGCTGCTTCTCCCACTTCGGTTTGACTCCCAGAGTCTCATTCTCGTTATTCAGGCTGCTCCGATCGTACAACGCATGATGATCCTTGGATTCCAAACCCCCGCCCAGCTGTTTGTTGCGGTTCTCGTTACAGCCTGCGACGGCAAACAACAGCCCTGCCGCCAGGCCGATCCGCCCTATCGTAATAAGCATATGTATCCTGCGCATGGTCACCCTCCTCTGTTACTCGTCGGTTACATGATTAGGATGAGTTATGCGCGGGAAAATATGCAGCAGTACGTTAAAGAACGAAAAAAGGAGCCGCTTATCGAATCATAAGGGCTCCCTTATCATTAACCGTTATCGTCCCGGCCAAGCGTCCGGTCGAGTTCCTCCAGCAGCTTGCGGACCGCTTCCTCCGAACGTTCCGGAGCTTGCTTGAACCGGAGAAGCTGCTCCTGAAGGCTGGCTCCGATTTCCTCGCTTTCGCTTTCCTGCTCCGTATAGGAAGGGTCGAACCATACGTAATCCCCGTCGGGACCGTTGCGCAAAAACGCCTTCTTCCAGTGCTCCGGATAATCGAAAGACTGCTCGCCGAAAACCAGTCCCAATACATCGTCGCTGTCGATCGGCATCAGATGGTGAAAGCTTTCTTCCCCGCTGCTCTCGGGCCCTATCGCCGCAATTTGTTTATGAATATAAGCATAGTGGAGATAATGCTCTCCCGTCAATTTATCCTTGGCGACTTCATACAGCTCGAGCGAATCCTCCTTAAGCTGCTTGATCGTCTCCAGACGCTCCTGAAGCCACTCGGATGGGACTCGTCTCATTTCAACGAATGACATAACCATAGTCTTCTCACTCCTATTGTCTGCCTAATGCTAATGCCTTCGTTATCGCTTGACGGCACCGGGCCAGCTTTAAAGACCTAGTTCCAATCCAACTTGACCACTTCTCCGCTTCGGGAGGATTCGTAGATCGCTTCGAGCACCATGCTGTTGGTTAATCCGGACAGACCGGACGTGAGCGGCTCTTTGCCGTCGCGAATGCATTCCAGGAAATGCCGGCTTAACCGGACGCGCGAGTTTTCGTCGCCTTCTTTTCCCGGTTGCAGCTCGACATCGGCCGTACGATCGAACAACTCCGTATGCAGCTTGCCTTTGCCGCCGCGCAGCGATGCTCCGCCTTCGGTCCCCATCACGTAGATGTACGGTTGGTTGTCCAGCATGTCGGTGTGGGCCGCCCAGCTCACATCCAGCGAAAGGGTGCTTCCGTTATCCATCTTGATCAGCGCCGTCGCCAAATCTTCGACGTCGTAGCTGCCGTTCCAATCCGGCGTTCCCCAGGTGCCGATGCCGCGGCGCTTCGGTCCGAACTCGGCGTAAGTCGTGCCGAATACCGATACCGGCTTCGGATTGCCCATAAAGTGCAGGGACAGATCCAGCATATGAACGCCGATATCGATCAGCGGGCCGCCGCCCGATTTGGACATTTGTGTAAACCACGTCCCCCAGCCCGGGATGCCTTTGCGACGAAGCCAGCCTGTTTTCACATTATAAATATGACCCAACGCGCCCTTGTCAATTTGCTCTTTCAGCTGCATATGAATCGGTTCCCACCGCATTTGATGAGCCATCATCAATGTTTTGTTCGATTTCTTATGCGCTTGGACAATTTCTTTGGCCGAAGCGGCATTGATCGCCATCGGCTTCTCCAGAAGCACGTGCTTTCCGGCGTTAAGCGCCTGTATGGCAATGGCGGCATGCATCTCGTTAGGAACGGCGATAATTACCGCGTCTACATTCGCATCCTGAAGCAGCTGCTTATAGTTCGCATAAACATGAGGGATTCCATGCTCCTTCGCTCTCGACTCCGCCAGCGGCAGGAATGCGTCGGCAATGGCGATAACCGCCGCTTCCGGCAGCTTCTTCAGCTCGTTCAAGTGAACGTTCCCGATGTTGCCGGCCCCGATCAGGCCGATCTGTATTTTGTTATTGGCATCCATGGCCATTCCATCCTCCCATCAATAAAACGCTATTCGTAAACCGATCTTAAATATACCACATGGCCGTAATTTTTTGCTATGCCGAAAAAACGGCTTGAAGCGCAGAAAAGCGCATTCAACGCCGTTTTAGCATTCACAGAATCCCCATATCCTTCGCCTTCTGCGCGGCTTCCTTGCTGCTTTTGCCGCCCAGCTTGCGCAAAATATTGCCGACATGGACCTTAATCGTACGGATCGATACGACGAATTTATCGGCTATTTGCGTCTGGGTATGCCCCTTCTCTATCAAATCCAGCACCTGGATTTCCGTCGGCGTCAGCAAATTTTTCAGTTCTTTGACGCGGACTTCATGCTCCAGCCGCTTAAGCCGTTTGAACTCCTCGCGCATTTGCGCGGCTACGCTCGGATGAATCGAGCTCCGGTTCGCATAGGCGTTGCGGATCGCCTGAGGAATTTCGGTGAAATTGGACTTCACCATATAGTCGACCGCCCCGACCTTGAAGGCTTCGAAGATCAGCTCCTTCTCCTCCATCGACGTCAGCATGATCACTCGGGCTCCGGTGCATTGGACGATTTCGGCCGCTGCCCAAATCCCGTCCGGGCTATCCGACATCATAATGTCCATCAGCACGACGTCCGCCTCCACCTGCTCAAGCAGCTCTACGGCCTCCTGACCGGAAGAAGCGGTGCCGACGATGCCGATATCGCCTTCTTTGCTCAAGTAGCCGGTCAATCCGCGAAGCCAGTCCTGATCGTCCTCCACGATGACGACACGTATGACGCTCATCTTCCGCGGCCCCCCTTCTTTTTGGGAAAGTTAATGAATACCGATGTCCCTGCCCCCTGCTTGCTGTCTATCGTCATGCTTCCTTTGTGCTTTTGAACGACAGAATAACAGTACGACAAGCCGAGACCGAAATTAAGCTTTTTCCCCGATTTGGTCGTATAAAAAGGATCGAAAACTCGCTTCAGCTGTTTTTTGTCCATCCCTGCGCCCGTATCCTTGATTTCGACCGTGATGTTCCGTTTCGATTCCGTCAGCCTTACGGTAAGCCGACCGCCCTGCGGCATCGCCTCCACCGCATTGGTCATCACGTTAGTGAATACTTCCGATAGCTGGGCGCGGTCCCCGCGAATGCTGCCGGTATAGCGCAGCTCCCTGACGGCTTCGACGGAACCGAGCGAGGGCGCCATAATCGCTTCCATACTTTGCTCCAGCAGCCGGTCCAGCCGCAGCTCCTCTTCATGCAAAATAACATCCTGCGTCTGACCTTGAATCCGGTAAATCATATCATAAATATGCTGGGAAGCGTTCATAATGACCTCGATATCCTGCGTCAGCTGCTCCTCATCCGCTTGCCCGGCCTCCGACTTGATCTTTTCGCTGAACAGCCGGATTTTGCCTACGTCGTTTTTGATCGCATGATTGAGGATGGCCGTCCCGGACGTAATCGCCCGCAGCGTGTAATCGAGCTTCTGGTTTTGAATTGAAATTTGCAATCCCATAAAACCGTAGCGAAAGCTGGAGAACAAGATGACCGTTAGGGTAAACCCGATCACCCAGGCATTATACCGCCACCATTCGTACAATCCGAAATACGTAGGAAGAACATATAAGGTAAATAAGGCAAAAAACAGCGTAGGCGCCGCAGCCAGCGTCGTCAGCATCCGGTGCTTGCGCAGAAACGAATTTCTCTCTTTCACCGTTGCGTGAATCAAAATAGCAATCCCTGCTAAAATATACGGCGTCGTCCACAGCGTAACGAACCGATATGGAATCGGATCATCGGCCGACGGCTCGAAGGCGAACGAAACCAGCACAGGGATGAGCAGCGCCCAAGGCACCCATCTTTTCCGCAGCGACCATGAGGAATAATGGGGATGATACACTACGGTGAACATAAGAAACGTATAGGGCAAGCCGTAATAGCAGACGAGCGAGCAGATTGTTTCCGCCTGCGTCATCATCCCGGCAACGGGCTCGGTCAGCCAGCCTTGATCATAGAAGAACGGCATGACGTCATCATGTATGACCGCCGAAAGCCCCCCCGACCCTCCAGTGAAAGCGATGCTGGCAATCCAGCGCGTCGTCTGCCGCTTCGGGTCCGTCACGATCAGCAGGAGACCGATGGTCCACAAACCGATAAGCACAAACAACATCGAAACCGACACTCCAGTCAACCTATATGCGAATCCCGCTTGCAGTCCGCATCTCCCGAAAACCGGGGGTTATTTTTTAGCACATCAGGTCGAACCTCTTTGAAGGGACGTCGATAGACGTTTTTCTCATACGGAATATTCGCTTTTCAACTGCTCCAGCTCCTGGATGCTGCGCTCCGCCCATTTTACCGTTTGCCGAAGCATATGCAGCTCAAGGTCCAGCGACTTCTTCAGCGAACCGGCGTAATCCGGAACCTCGCCCCGGTACGGCTTGATCGTGTACAAAGGCATAAGGGCAATCTCCCCAAAAGCTAACGCGCGGCGCTGATGAAAAAAAGCAACGTCCGGGTTCATGGGATTGTGCAAATCGCCTTGAGTCGGATGCTTCAAGACCGCCAATATTTTCACCGCAGCCTTGGATGCCGAAGACATCTCTACGATTTCACCGATATATTCTCCTGTTTTATATTCCGCCGTGACCAAACTTCCGATAGCAAGTGAATCGTTCATGGGCTGCCCCTCCTAATCTTGTAATGAAGCTTCAAACCAGACCAGCAGTTCTCCTACGTCCTGCATCCGGTATTTCTTCTGCATCCGTTGACCGCCGCCGGACACATTGACGATGCAAGGGACGCTCTCGATTTGCCAGCTTTGCGCCAGCTCCGGGCAAAAGTTGGCGTTGCATTTCACGATGGGCAAATTTCCCCGGATCGCCGTAATGACTTGAAGCATCTTCTCCGTAACCTTGCAAGTACCGCACAGCGGCGTAAAAAAATAAACGAACAGGCGCCCTTCCTCCCGTTCCAGCCACTGTCTCACCTGCACTTCCGTCCACTCTTCCACGCCGTCTTAACTTCCTTTCCTTCCGAGAAGCCGAGCGCTTGGCATGTATGGATGCAGCCCTCTCCTCAGTCATCATACGTTTCAACGGGAAGCCGCGTTCCCTTGGCGCTCCAATCGTTCCATGCTCAGCGCCAAATGCTCCAGCAGGCTGGGGATATCGTCAATCTGACGTTCGTCCAGCTTTCGGGAAAATTGGACCGTCACATGGTTGGTGCGGACGGACGGCTCCTGTCCGTATACGGTTTGCACGACTTGAAGGATCGACGGAGCTTCCCCCCAAATCGAACGGAGGATCGCCTCCGCCTCTTCGCAATCGCGGGCCGGTTCCTGGATCGGGTATACAAATTCCAGCTCCAGACTGCAGCCGGGCTGCTTGCCCTGCTCCGCGAGCAGCTCCGCCGACAAATCGGCTAGCGATGCCTTCAAGAAGAAGCTTCCCTTCACCGCTCCGTCAGGCTTCCTCACCGCCTCCATACCAAAGCTGCGCGACATGGCGGACAGCTCGACGCGGTCGGTCCGATTCACGATTTGCAGCTCCCCGCTCAAATCCATATCGTACATCGCGCCTTCAAACACGACCTTCAAATTGTCAAAAATCGTAGGGTCGAACATCATGCACCTTCATTCCGTTAACTTGAGTATATAATATTTTTCGCTTGCTTCCTATGGGACAAATCAGTACAATGATATCATCCAATTCAAGGAAGGTGTACAGCATGTCGGATGTAAATCAATCGAACGAATCCGGTGAAGAACCGAAAAAGATCAGCCTCGCCGACGCGATCAAAAACAAGCTTGCCCAGAAAAAACAAGCTCAGCACGATGCAAAATCGAATCCTCAGCAGCGGGCCGGCAACAGCGCTGTCATGCGAAGCCAAAACAACAAAAAACCGAACAACCAGCGCCGCCGCACCGGCGGAAGCTAAGCGACATACCGCACGGATGGCGGCAGGAAGGCTTGCACATTAGCAATGAACTCAAGGGCGAGAGCAAACTGAAGTTTTCCTATGCGGTAAAAAGAAGGATGAGCAGATATTCCGGCTCATCCTTTTTTCGTTGAATTGCTTTCGTTCTACGCTGCAAACCGCCGGGCGGGACGCAAGCAGCCTGCGCTCCTCCCGTCCCCCGGGAAGTTACGCGTACAGCTGCTCGCGCTGCTTCTTGATTTCGTCGCTTTCGAGATATTCGTCGTAAGTCATCATCTTATCGATGATGCCGTTCGGCGTAATTTCGATGATCCGGTTAGCCACCGTTTGAATGAACTGATGGTCATGGGAGACGAACAGCATGGAGCCGTCGAAATCGACCATTCCATTATTCAATGCCGTAATGGACTCGAGATCCAAGTGGTTCGTAGGTTCATCCAAAATAAGCACGTTAGCGCCGCTCATCATCATTTTGGACAGCATGCAGCGCACCTTCTCGCCTCCGGACAATACGCTCGCTTTCTTCAACGCTTCTTCGCCGGAGAACAGCATGCGTCCGAGGAAACCGCGAAGATACGATTCGTCTTGATCCTTGGAATATTGGCGCAGCCAATCGACCAGGTTCATATCGGAATTAAAGTATGCCGAGTTGTCTTTAGGGAAATAGGCTTGCGTCGTTGTAACTCCCCATGCGTACTCGCCCGAGTCCGCCTCAAGCTCGCCCATCAAAACTTGGAACAGCGTCGTTTTGGCATGGCCGTTCGGCCCGACCAGCGCGATTTTGTCGCCTTTATTCAAGGTGAAGCTGATATTGTTCAGCACAAGCTCGCCGTCGATCGTCTTGGTCAGCTTGTCGACCGTCAAAATTTGCTTGCCCGCTTCGCGCTCCGGCTGGAACTTGATAAACGGATATTTCCGTGTGGAAGGCTTAATATCCTCCAGCGTCAACTTCTCCAGCTGCTTCTTACGGGAAGTCGCCTGCTTCGACTTGGAAGCGTTGGCGCTAAAACGCTGAATGAACGCCTCCAGCTCTTTGCGCTTCTCTTCTACCTTTTTATTGGATTCGCGCGTCAGCTTCAAAGCCAATTGGCTCGACTCGTACCAGAAGTCGTAGTTGCCCACATACAGCTGGATTTTGCTGAAATCGATATCCGCAATGTGCGTACATACCTGGTTCAGGAAGTGACGGTCATGGGATACGACGATAACGGTGCCTTCGAACCTCGCGAGGAAGTTTTCCAGCCAGTTAATCGATTCGATGTCCAAGTGGTTGGTAGGCTCGTCGAGCAGCAAAATGTTCGGGTTCCCGAACAGCGCTTGCGCCAGGAGGACGCGGACTTTCTCGTTGCCGCCCAAATCTTTCATTTTTTGCTCGTGCAAATCTCTGGAAATGCCCAGACCGATCAACAGCTCGGCCGCGTCGGATTCCGCCTGCCAGCCGTCCAGCTCCTGGAATTCTCCCTCTAATTCGGCGGCGCGCATGCCGTCTTCTTCGGAGAAATCCGGCTTGGCGTACAAAGCGTTCTTCTCTTCCATAATTTCAAACAAACGGGCATGGCCCATCATAACCGTTTTTAAAACTTCCATTTCGTCATATTCGAAATGGTTCTGCTTCAAGACCGCCATCCGCTCGCCGGGGGTAATGCTGACTTCCCCTTTGTTCGGCTCCATCTCGCCGGATAATATTTTCAAAAAGGTAGATTTACCGGCTCCGTTGGCGCCGATTAAACCGTAGCAGTTGCCCGGCGTAAACTTGATGTTGACGTCCTCGAACAGCGCCCGCTTGCCGTATCGTAAAGTGACGTTGGATACTGTAATCATTCTATGACCTACTCTCTTCATTTAGTGCGTTAACGCCCTCAAAAGCTTCCAATCACAAATTATATCATAAAAAGGCCGATTTTTCCCAATCTATACGATAAAAAAATGTTCTGCCGCTTGCTGCTTCGCTCTTTTACTTATTTCCGGCGATTTGCTCCACAAGCTCGGACAGTTCGGCCCACCGATCCATCGCCTGTTCCAATTGGGTGCTGACCTGCTGCTCTTCGGCATACAGCTCCTGTACTTTGCCGTAGTCGCTGCCGGCGCGTTCAATCTCCGTCTTGATGACGGTGAGCCTTTCTTCTAACCCGGCGATCTTTCCTTCGATCTCGTCCCATTCCTTCTGTTCCTTAAAAGACAGCTTGCGGGGGCGCTGCGCCTCCCGCTTGCCGGACGCTTCGGCCTGCTGCAGCCCTTGAGCCCCGGAAGACGGCTGCTGCTTGCGGACTTCGCTCTCCGCCTGTTCCTCTCTGCGGACGGCTTCCATATACTCCGTATAGTTGCCGTAAAAGTGGCGAATCTGCTCCCCGCCTTCGAACGCGAATAAATGATCCGCAGTGCGATCCAAGAAATAGCGGTCATGCGATACGGTAATGACGGCGCCGGGGAAGTCTTCCAAGTACTCTTCCAGAATCGTCAGCGTCTGGATGTCCAAATCGTTGGTCGGTTCGTCCAGCAGCAGTACGTTCGGCTCGCCCATCAAGGTGCGGAGCAAATACAAGCGGCGGCGCTCTCCGCCCGACAGCTTGCCGATCGGCGTCCACTGCAGCGACGGGGAAAACAGGAAGCGCTCCAGCATTTGCGCGGCTGTGATGCTCTCGCCGTTAGCCAGGCGGATCACCTCCGCCGCTTCCTTGACGTATTCGATGACGCGCTGCTTAGGGTCCATCTCCACAGTTTCCTGCGTGTAGTAGGCGAGCTTCACGGTCGATCCGATCTCGATCGCCCCTTCATCCGGCTGCAAGCGGCCCGCGATCAGATTAAGCAGCGTCGATTTGCCGCTGCCGTTCGGGCCGATAATCCCGATCCGGTCATCCGGCAGAACAATGTAGCTGAACTGGCCGAACATCCGGCGGCCTTCGAACGATTTGCCGACGTCCTCCAGCTCGATGACCTTTTTGCCGAGACGGCTTGCGCCGAGCGCCATTTCCAGCTTATCGGCCGGCCCGTCTACCTTCCGGTCGCGCAGCTCGATCACCCGTTCGACCCGCGCCTTCTGCTTGGTCGTACGGGCTTTGGCGCCGCGCCGCAGCCATGCAAGCTCGCGCCGGAGCATATTTTGCCGTTTGTCCTCCTCGGCGGCCTCCCGTTCGAGACGCTCCGCCTTCTTCTCTAGAAACGCCGCATAATTGCCGTCATAGCTGTACAGCTTGCCGCGGTCGAGCTCAAAGATGCGGTCCGCGACGCGGTCAAGAAAATAACGGTCATGCGTCACGAGCAGAAGCGCGCCCTTCCATTTGCTCAAAAACTCCTCCAGCCATTCCACCGTCGCATGATCGATATGGTTCGTCGGTTCGTCCAGAATGAGCAGATCGGCCGGCTGGATCAGCACCCGCGCCATCGCGACCCGTTTGCGCTGGCCTCCCGACAGGACGCCGACTTTCTGGGAGAAATCGTGAATGCCGAGCTTGGTCAACACGGTTTTGGCGGTCGTATTCGCCTCCCATGCGTTCAATATATCCATGCGCTGCTGCACGGCAAACAGCCGGGACTGCCGCTTCTCGTCCTCGGGGGCTTGCTGCAGCGACAATAAAGCTTCTTCATAATCGCGCAGCGTCTGCATGAGCGGCGTATCGCCGTAAAACACCTGCTCAAGCACCGTACAATCGGCATCGAATTCGGGATTTTGCGGCAAATATTCGACGCGGAAATGATTCGAGTGGATCAGCTTGCCGGAATCTACCGATTCGAGTCCGGCCATCGCTTTAAGCAGAGAAGACTTGCCCGTCCCGTTAACGCCGACCAGTCCGATCCGCTGCTTTTCATTGATTTGAAATGAAATATCGTCAAATAACACTTTTTCCCCGTAGCTTTTGTTGAGATGCTCCACGGTCAAAATATTCACTGCACTACAGTCCTTTCTTTACCGTACGTTGTCCGGTCCGTTATCTTGCTTCGGCTTCGCCGGATTTCACGTTTCCGTCACATAAGCGGTTAACAGCGCGATCGTATTCCATAACGCATCGCCGTGCGTCCGTTCCATGCCGTGCGAGGCATGTACGCCGGGGCCGATCAGCGCGGCCCGGATATTGCTGCCTCCGCGCAGCGCGGCCGAGGCGTCGGAGCCGTACTGCGGATAAATATCGACGGCGTAGCCCAGTCCGTCGCGCTTGGCAAGCTCGATCAGCTTGGTTGTCATATGATAATCGTAAGGGCCCGAGGAATCTTTGGCGCAGATCGAAACGTCATGCTCCGCGCAGGACAAGTCCTCCCCCATCGCCCCCATATCGACGGCAAGCAATTCGTCGATCTCCGGCGGCAGGTAAGCGGCACCGTGGCCGACTTCCTCATAGGTGCTGATAAACAGCTTTAATGAATAGGCAGGGGCGATGTTTTCGCGGCGCAGCAGCTCCAGCATCCCGAACAGCGCGGCGACCCCTGCTTTATCGTCCAAGTGACGCGACTTGATATAACCGCTGCTCAGGAAGCGGGTACGCGGATCGAACGAGATGAAGTCGCCGACGCCGATGCCGAGCTGCTTGACTTCCTCCTCGGAAGAAACCCGTTCATCCAGCCGAATCTCCATCACCGCTTCCTCCCGCTTCAGCTCTCTCGCGTCCGGGTATACGTGAACGGAAGGCTTCGTCGTCAGGATCGTTCCTTCGTAAACGCGCCCGTCCCGCGTATGAACGAGGCAGTACTCATTCTCGACGGCGCCCATCATAAACCCGCCTACCGAAGTAAAGCGCAGCGCGCCGTCTTTTTTAATGGAACGAACCATCGCTCCCAGCGTATCGACATGACCCGATAACCCGACGACGCGTCCTTCCTGCCGCCCGGGCACGGTGATAACGCCGCCGCCCTTATTCGTATAGGAGACGGACAGCCCCAGCCTGCCCGCCTCCTCGGCGACCACCTTCATAATCGGGTGGCAGTAGCCGCTCGGGCTTGGCGTAAGCAGCAGCCGCTCCAGCAATCGAAGCACATATTCGCGGTTGATCTTGGATTTCATCTTTATCGGCTCCTTCGGATCGTTGTATCGGATCTATCTCCATTTGCTATCGGTAATTTTTTCATGTAAGCTAACAAATGAATAATTTCAGGGAGGAATACACTATATGCCAGAAACATTGCCGCCAAAAACCTGTTCTATCGAACGTCTTGTAACCGTTGCGGAAGACGTGGAAAAAGTCATTCGCGGGGAAAAGACCGCGACCCGCCGCAACGGCCGCTACGCCGATCCCGGTGAAATCATGGAGCTTCAAGGCCAACAATTCGAGGTTCACAAAGTTTATCAGCAATCGCTCGGCGAATTAACGGACGCAGACGTTCAAGCCGAAGGCTACGCCGATGTGGAGAGCTACAAAAACTATATTCTGTCCATGCATGCAGGCATGCCATGGCTTCCTCACATGAAAGTGTGGGTTCACGAATTCCGCCGGGTTCAATAACGAACTTAAGGCAAGTCTTGGGAATTCGCATCCTTTTTAAGCAAGCGCAAACAGTGTAGTCTTCATTAAATGAATGCTACACTGTTTTATTCACCATTTCAAGTTTGGAGGCTTATCTTTTGTATTCGTGGCTCGTTTTCATTCATGCGGTAAGCGCGATGGTTTCCATCGGACCTTTTTTCGTCCTTATTCCTATGCTTGGCAAGCTTCGTACTGCCGAAGACGCCGTATTGTCCTCTTATCTCGATTCATTTCATTTTGTCGTCCGTTTGTCCAAGCATTCCGGGCATGTCCTCGTTTTCTCCGGACTGCTGCTCCTTTGGCTCGGCGGTTGGCCGTGGAATACCCCCTGGATTGCGGGTACGTTCGTCGTGCTGTTCGCCTCGTTGTTTTTTATGGCTCGCGCCTTTTCGCCGACGATACGCAAACTGCGCCAGCCTGACCACGACCGGAATAAGCTGGTGCGCAAGCTGACGCGTTCATTGTACATCTATATGTTTGTGCTGTTCGTTATGCTCTGGCTGATGATGATGAAGCCGGCCCTTTGGTGAACGCCTCACGGGTACCGGCTTTTCGTTTGCTTCTCAAGTTAGGATTCGAAATCGACGCAAATGCTCGTGCCGTCCAGCACCCGCTTCATATGGGCCTTTACTTCCTCGTGAACCGGATGAGTGTCGTATACGGCGAGATCTTCCACCGAATCGAATTTCGTAATCAGGGCGATATCGTACGATCTCTCCAAATGCAGCACATCCGTCCCTACTTCAATATGCCTCAGGACCTCAATCTTCCCTTCCATATTCTCCAGTACGCGGACGGTCGCTTGAACCGATTCCGGGCTGCGGTCTTTCAATTTGAACAGAACAATATGTGTTAGCATGACGGCTCTCCTTCATTCAATCTCCTGTTTTTCAGCCTGTTTATTATATCACTTTCTCCATTCGACGGGGAATAGCATACGAATGTTTTTCATTCGATGACAAGCTCTTCTCCATCCGGTAAACGAAGGATTCAACGGCTTCAAGAGCAGCACGCTGATATTGTCGTTGGAACGGTTGTCCAATGCCCGGTCGACCAGAACGTCGCTTAGCTGCTGAACATCGGTATTCGCTTTGTCGTGTTCAATAAGCAGCCGCTCCATCACGCTGTCGGTTATACGATTATAGAAGCCGTCGCTGCATAGCACGAACAAACTGCCGGGAGTATAAAAGCCGGTACGCCGAATCAGCTGAAGCTCTTTATGGGCTCCCAGACATTGAAGCAGCATGTTCCGCCGGGGATGTCTGCGCGCCTGCTGCTTGGACAGCCTCCCTCTGCGAACCTGCTCCGAAATCCAAGACTGGTCTTTGGTCATTTGCCGTAAATGGCCGCGGTTAAAGTGGTACACTCTGCAATCACCGATGTGGAATATAAAGAACGTTTCATTCAGCAGAAAAAGCAGGGTCAGAGTGGTGCTTATCTGACATCCTGCATCATTGCCAAGCCTAATCAGTTCTTCGTTGATCGCGCGAAACAGCCGGCTGACCTCAGGGTTCAGCCGCAGCCAGAAATCGGCTTCGCGAAACAACGGGTGCAGCTGCCCGTCAAGCCAATGTCTGACTTGGTTCAGCGCAGTTTCACTTGCTTTGCTTCCGTCTCCGCTTCCTCCTACTCCGTCTGCAATGGCAGCAACCGCATACGGTTCGCCCCGGCTCGTCGTTCCGATTCTTAACAGCGACCGGTCTTCATTGATCATACGAAACCAACCCGGATGAGTGGCTGCCCCATAGTGCCAGTTTACGGCAAATGTTGTTTTCAAGCGCTACAACCCCATTTTAAAAATAAATTCAGTATTCACGATTTTCACGACGTCGCCTTCCTGCAGCTCATAAATCCGGTACGGCGCCAGCAAATCGCCGTTTACATACGTGCCGTTGCGGGAGCCCAGGTCTTTGACCCCGTAGCTGTCTCTGTCTCGGACAATTTCCGCGTGAAGCCGGGACACTCCCAGTTCCTTATGCTCGTAATCGACCTCTTGCCCGGCGCGGCCGATGACAAAGCACGGCTTGTCAAGTCTGATTTTGGCAGCCCGTTCGCCATGCCCGGTCTCCAAATACGGAACATGCGGATGCGGAGCTCCCTCCATGCCCGGTTTAAGCAAAACCGTTGCATCCGGAGGACCCAGCAGCGTAGTCCGCTGCTCCAGCGACTCGTAGTAGCTTCGGTTTACGCCGCCCGAATCCGGCTCTTCGCGATCCGTCTGCCGGACGGGTTCAGGCATCCGCTCGATAATCCCGGCGAAACGCGAAGGCTGGGCGGGCGGCTGCTTCTCGGAAGCCGCATTCGACATCAGGAAGGAGGATAACGAGGATGACGGTTCGGCGGACGCCGGTTTGTTCAGGCGCGCCAGAATCGCTTCCGGAGAAACGGCTTCCCGCGCTCCCCCGTCTTCCTCTATCACTTCGGAAGAGAGCTCGGCCGCCTCTCTGGACGGCAGCCATATGGCCAGCCCGACGAACGCCAGGTCGCCGATCAGCAGAGACAACCCGCCGCAAATGTATAACCAAGCCTCGCCCGGATGCTCAAGATACTGTTTCCACACGAGACAAAGACCGAGGATGCTTATCAGAATGATGGGCAGCCTGAATTTCTGCGCTGCCTTCCGACCCTCCGCGCCCTCACCGCGTTGGCCCTTGACGCCCTCAAGCGGCGGTGTATCCGGGGCGGAAGCTGTCCGCGAGTCTTCCTGGACGGGAATGCCGATTTCACCGTATGCTTCCGCCAGAAACGGTATAGCCCCGGCTGACGGCGGCTGAGCCTGCGGCGATTCCGCCGCTGCCCTCTCTGTCCGTTGGAAAGCCGCCGCCCCTCCTTCTCCCGCCTTGGATGCCGGTATCGGAGCCGGGGAAACCCTCGGCACATCCGCTCCGTCAAGAGGAGTAAGCATCGGCGCCTGCGCATTCTCTTGCCCTCCCGTATGCATATGCTTCAGCAGCAAAGCCTTGAGGCCCGGCAGGTTGAACGCAGCGTCGCCAAGGTAACTCATCAGTTCCTGGTATCCGCTGCCGGCAAGCTCCGACACTTTGTGCACCAGCCTTGAAGCCAACTGCTGCAGCTCTGCGGCGACCGGCTGCTTATCCGGCAATTCCTTCACCGGAACGTATGTAATATATATATCGGTCACGTGAGCCCCACAATAAATATAATCTTCCTGAATCATGTATTTTCCTTCTTGAAGCATGTTGACGCCGCTTTCCGCCACCGTATCCGCGATCAAATAAAGCAGCGTAAAAAACTGCTTCATGGACAAGCTCTCCAGCCGGAGGCGATGCGACAGCATCCGTTTATCCGTAATGTTGTAACATAAGCGGATATTTCCGTCCAGTTCCTCCGCCTGCATGTCTAACAAACGGGGAATACGGTTCGCCAGCAGCATATTAAGCTGAAACGCCGACAGCTCGTCCCTGCGCAGCCCGTTTTCCTTAAACAGCACCATGTAATGGCCGTTCAGATTGCTGTAATCGACTTGTAATCCGTATATAACCTGTTGCAAGCGAGAACGCCCTCCTTTCTCTTTTTTTCATACGGTAAACATTTAAATGAACTGGATATAGGCCGTGACCGCCGCCGGAAGCACCGCCCACATAAATGGAAAACGCAGATGATGCGACGAGCGGACGTACGGTTTCCACTGCTTCCTGTCTTTCCAGAGAAACGTGCCGAACAGCAGCATGAAGATTCTGCTCCAGGTGTTCTTCCACTGCCGGCGCCACAATAAAATGACGCAGCCGACCAATGCGGCATAAAGCAGCGAGTACATCATACTTTGCAAAACGAGCTCGCCGCCCGTCAATGCTCCGATAGCGCCGAACAATTTGACGTCCCCGGCGCCGACGGCACGGATTAAATACAAGACCAGCATGGGCGCGAAGCCGACCGCCGTACCGATCAGCGCATAACGGACGCCGGCCGTTCCGGACATAGCCGCATGGATAGCCATCCCCGCGAGCCAGCCTGAAGCCGTCAGCGCGTTCGGGATTTTACGCTTCCGCACATCCGTTATAAAAGCGGCTATAAGCAGACAACCTGCCGCTATTGTCGTTATCATCCTGCACCTCCCACCCAGGCTCGTTCATAAGCTTTCTTGCGAATCACGACCGTTTTTTTGAAAAACGGCACGGATAGCGGCAGCTCGTACTGCGCTTCAATTCCGATAAAGGCGTTCTCTTTATGCTCGAAATCCGGCAAAGTGACGTTCGTTACTTTAAGTCTTTCTTCCTTTAACCGGGCGGTATTGGCGTAATGGTAAACAATCGGGGTAAACGCGGCGTTGACCAGCGGTTTATATGCTTCCTCCAGCTTTTGCTTCGCCTCCTCGGTCTTCGCATTCCCGAGTTCCTCAAGATGCTCTCTGTACGTTTTCTCCCAGCCCACCAGCTTAATCACCGGGTCCGGAATCCAGCGCTCGTAGTCTTCAACGAATTGCTCTGTATCGACCGCTTTTTGTTTGGCGGAGTCGATCGAATCGAGCACCCGGTCGACCCAGCCGCTGGCCGAGCTGTCATTCCATTTATTTCTCGCTTCCTGATACAATAAATCGACCGGATACATGTTCACGGCCATGATCTTCGTCGTCTCGGAGACCGCAGATTGCAGCGCCATTTCCGCCAAAGATATTTGCAGGAAAGCGATCAGCATCAGGATAAAGGACAGGAACAACGGCAATACCAGCGACGCCTCCAGGACGATCCCTCCCTCGTCTTTCCGAAGCAGCTCCGGCCTGCTCCATCGCTTCCATCGTTCCCATTGTTTCCATTGTTTCCGTTGTTTCCGTTGCTTCCATCGTTTCAGCGAACCGTCGCTTTGAGCGGACTGCATCAGTATGCCATCACCCCTGTCTTCGTGATCAGACATCTGCCCTGCTCCACCTGACATGAACTGAGCCCGGTCTTTCCAAGCTGTTTCATGAGTCCGGGAAGAAACCACAGCTTGATCGAGGTCGTCGCGGTTCCGGAGATGTAGGTTGAGGTTTGCAGCAAATCTTGGCCGGTGTTGAGCTGGATCAACGCTTGCATCCGTGCCAGCATCACCTCGTCGCGGCTGTGCAGCAGAAAGAACAGACGCAAGTAATCCTTGTAGCTCATCTCGAAAAAGCTGCCAAGCTTCTTGGATAAGGGCACCATCCCGCCTTGAACGAGCTTAGTCATATCCTGCTGAGCTTGCATCGCTCCTTCGGCGACGGCCGCCAGGAAGACGAGCAGCGGCGACCCGACGTTCAACATCTCATTTTTCGGCTCCAGCAACGCTTCTGCCGTTCCGATGGCAAGCCGGAATGCGAACATCTCCGCATAAGCTAATGAATAATTGCCTGAGCATGATCCTGCTCCGTAGAGCAAATATTCCAGCTCTTGATTAACGAGGGCGTGCTTGGCAGGCTGGGACAGCTCTTGCGAAGCTTTGGGCTGACCGTTCTTGTCTTTCTCCAAACCAAGCGTTCTGTAGCTGAACTTGCTGACGGCGAATTCATCGACGTAAAACTCGTCCCGCACATCGACAAGCAAATCCGTGAGCCCGCCGATCAGCTTCATTGCGCTGGCTCCGGCTTTATCCGCGTTGTCTAGCTCTATAACGGGAACCGGCTGGGTCGGGCTGCCCGCTTGATTAGCCTCCAAATAAGCTTGATAATAGCCTTTGCTTCCTTTGGACGGGTTTCCTTGCAGCGTAATGTACTTCTCTTTCATAGCGTCCGCGCCCGAGACGCTGCAAATCCCGAGCACCTGGGTAGCTTGATCCAGATAAGCCTGGGCTTTGTTTCTTTGCTCCTTCTTCGAAGTCGCGACAGCCGACCTGTACCGATTCCGCTCCGTTTCCTTGGCGCCTTGCGACGCTTGCAAATCCTGCGCTTGCTTCCAGAATGACTGCAGCGTCGTTTTAGCATTTTTGTAATTGCCCTGATCGAACAGCACGACCGCGGCAAGCTGGGACTTCAGACCCGAGAAGGTCGCGACGACCGCCGAGGCCTTGCTTCCGTAATCGTCAAGCTCGGCTCTGGAAATAAGGTGAATCGATTGAAACGATTGATTGGCGTCCATCGCCGCCGAAGACGCGTTCTGAGTCTGCACGGCGCGCAGCTCGTCATTGAGCTGATCGTTGGCAGTCTTGGCTTGATTCAGCGCCTCTTCGAACGCCTTGATCAGCTCCTGCAGCTGATCCGCGTCATCGCTGGATTTCAGCTTCAGCGCCGCAAGCAGCTTGGCATATTCCAGCAAATCGTCAAGCAGCTTCTCCCAATCCTTAATTTTGGCGTACAACTGTTGAATCTTCTCTATGATGTCTTTCCGCTTGTCCCTAAGGGAGCTGATTGCGCCGGCAGCGCCCGCCCCCGCTTGCCGCCAGGAATCGATCCTGCTGTCGATCCGGTCCAGATCGTCATCCAAATCGTCGATCTCCTTCTTGGCATCCTGAATCGACCGCTTGACCCCTTCTACGGTATGAATGCCCACCTTATCGCTCAGTGCGTTCAAGTCCGCCAAATGCGTTTCGTAAAAGGGCTGTATCGTCGCCGCCTTTTGATAAATAGCGCTCCACTTGCTCCAGGCTTTGTCCAGCTGCGCGTCCCTTTCCTCCAGCAGCTTCTCGATCTTGGCGGCATTTTGTCCGAACTGTGAGGCTTGACCCATCACGTTCGCCAGATTCGTTTTTTTGAACTTGTCGGCGATTTCCAGAGAATAGATGATCGGAGCGCGGTATTTCATCTCCTCCAAAATCTGCTGCTTCAAGATCGAATGACTGCCCAAGGAATAATCGGAAGTCAGCGTCGAATTATCCTTCTCCAGCTTCTGATCGATAAACTGAAAGGATGAAGGTCCGAGAGAGCCGGACAGATTGCCTTCGACGGCGCGGAAAAACAAAGCCTTCTCCTGCTCCTCCGGCTGAGCCAGCGCGTAAAGACCGTATGCGTGCAGAGCGGGAGAAAAGGAGGACAACGTCGAACGCACTCCCGTCTTTACCGCATTTTCCGCTTCCTTCTCCGATACTTGAATGCGCGCGAAATCGATCAGCAGAGCGCAAAATAAAAATATCGGCACGAGCACAAGCAATAAATAGATTGAAACGGCGCCATGCTGCTCCGCGATCAACCGCCGCAGCCTTCTCACGTAAATCCCCCTTTCTATATGTCAATAAGCTCCTTAGCCGGTGATTCCAACATGACGCAGGGGCATAATGCCGGATGCAATGCACAGTTTTATTCATGAATTACAATAACGATCCCCTGACGCTCCAGTTCCCGCTTAAACGATTCGGATAGCTTGACTTTGTCCTGATTGCGCAGCTTGAAGAAATGCCATACGACCCCTTTAACTTCCGTACCGTTCCTCAGCAGCGCAACATCTTTAGGCAGCTGTTCTTCCAGCAATTGTTTTTCCTTAAAATTAAAATACGCTTGGTGCGCCACCTGATTGGCGTCCATCGCATCGACTACCCGCGTAGTAGAAGCATTTACCTGAAAGGTCTTTCCCGTTCCGTTCACCAGCGCGCGCAAGTAAGCAGCAGCCTCTTTATGGCCTATAATTTGGGCCGGCGATTCCGGGACCGCGTTCGGCTCCTTCATCGCTTTCAGCGCGGCGGCCGGTTTGATTCGCCCCTGGACCTCTTTAATGAAGGTTCTCGTCAAATCGACCAACCGGATCGATTCCATCGGATCGACAATCTGCGCTTCCGCTTCCGAAGCGACCTGCTGATTCAGCCAGCCGGCGGCAAAGAGCGGCGAGCGGAACGGCTTGTCCAATTGAACGGTTACTTCTCGGGACAGACCGTTATTTACGTACTCCATCTTACCGTTCCAATCTTTGGAGATCAGAGCTCCCGCCTTGGACAGCTTCAGCTCGGGACCGTCCTCGTAACCGGAAGAAGCAGGAAGCGCAACTTGCGCGCCGGCATTTGGAATCAGAAACCGGAACAAGTCCGACATGCTGTCGTTCGTCAATCGCCAATACAAGCCGTCGCTGCGCTCATTCGGATCAGCGTCTCCCGTCACCGGATCTCTGGCCGTATCATCCCACGTAAACGCGGCTCTGTCGGCGGCCAGCCCGGCGCGCTGAAACGCGGATGACGTCTGAAACACATACAGCCCCAAAAACAGCAGAGCAATCGTGCTGATCAAAATAACCGGCAGCACGAAGCTCGCCTCGATGGTAAAGCTGCCCGAGCCGTCGCGGAAAAATCGAAGGCCCGGCTTGGACGATCGCTTCCATAACCGCTTCATGTTCTTCGGCTCCTAGTTTCTTTACTTTGGACTAATATTTCCCGCATCGCTATTGATTGTCCCCGTTTGATTCGTAATTTCCGTATTCGCAGAATCAAACAGCCCCTTGACCCACTGCATGATCCACCTTCTGAACGCAATCGCGATAATAACGAGCACCGCCAATATAAGTAAAATCTCCAACGTCCCCAAGCCGTCCTCTTCCTGCCAAAACCTGCGAAAACCATTTTTCATCATATCCATATTCAAATTCTCCCCTTCTGTATCTATACTGGTTCAACCCATCGTTAAAATGGCCGGAGCCGCAACGATGATCATCACGACCATAAAAATAAGCACCATAGGAAACACCATCTTGGACGACGCCTCCTCGCCGAGCGTTTTGGCCAGCGATTTCCGCTTATCCCATAAAGTAACGGACAGCTCTTTGAGCGACATTACCAGCTCGTCCCCGCCGCGCTTGTAATTTAACAGCAGCGTCGTCGTAAATAAGGAAACCTCCTGCACGCCGCATCGTTTGTTGAAATCCTCCATCGCCTTGGCAAACGATCCGTTCATGCGGATTTCGTGCGCCGCGACAGCCAGCTCAGTTAGCAGAGGGCTCTGGCTTACATCCGCCTTCTGGTCGACGCAGCGGAGCAGCGCCTTCTGTACCGTCTCCCGGCATTGACCAGCAGCACGATCTGATTGAGCATTTCGGGGAGCTCCAGCAGCATCTGCCGCTTCTTCTTGAGCAATTTCCCGGCCTGCTCCTTATACAAGACGAACGGGAGAAAAGCGGTCAGACAAAGACCGTAGCCAAGCAGCTCCGCATTCCCGTCGGCCAGCCATCCGATAAGCGTGCAGCCCGTCATGACGGCCACACTGAGCGAAATCATCCTGATCAGGAAGCATCGGGTTCGAACAAGGGCCGTCTTGCTCCCGTACAATCCGACCATCACCTGATGCACCCTGGAAACCGCCTCGGGAAATCGGTCCGCCAGCCTCATGCGATCCATCAGCCACAGCGATAGCGGCGCAAGAAACGGAAGATCGAGCTTGTCCCGATGCTCTTGAATAAAATCGGCATATGCGGAACGCGCTCTCCAGGTAAGAAAAGCTGCGGTTACAACCTCCAGCGCAAATAAAATAAGCAGCAGCAATCTTCATCACACCTTAACATTCATAATCCAGCGGGTTATCGCGAAGCAGCCGATGAGAATCAAGAGCGCCACCGTCATAATCAAATATCCCGCTCCCTGGTACAAAGGCTCCATATAATCGGGCGAACTGAAATTTAAGACAGCGACGACAATGAGCGGCGCGAAGGATAACACCTTGGACTCGAATCTTTTCTGAGCCATCATTACTTGAATATCCTGCTCGATATCCAGCTTCTCCTGAATAATTGAAGCCGTCCGCCGGATAACATGAACCAGATTTCCCCCGGACCTTTTGCAAGTAATAAATACGTCCGTGAATTGTTGTATGTCCTCCACCTGCGCCCGAGCGCTCCAATCCTTAAGTGCGGCTTCGATCGTTTCGCCGTTTTCAATCCGCCGGTTTACCGTCTCCAGCTCCTTGATAATGAACGCCTGAGCATCGGGATATAAAAGACGCAGATCCGATAAAGCCTCCTGAAACGCCGATTCCACGGATTTGCCCGCCCCCAGGGCGGATGACAACGAAGATAAAGCCTGCTTGAACTGCAGCTGAAGCTGGAGCTTCCGCCTGCGGATCATTTCTTTGCGCCACAATACGGGACAATACAGGCCCGCGCAGGCCAATATTGCAGTCGCGGCTGCGCTTTTGTAAAAAATAAATCCGACCAGCCCCGCTCCCGCCATGCCAATGACGACGGAGAGCACCCGTTCGTTGACGCTTAAGCGGTACTCGCTATAGTTCGTCAAACCGGTAGCGTGCGGCGCCGTCGCCTCGGGTTCCTGCGAAAGCCGCAGCGGCAAGCGAAACCGCTTCAGCCGCCCGGCCGCCCCCGGACCAGAACGAGAACGCAGCAGCGGCAGCATGAGCCAGCCTCCTCCGGCAACCGCTATGACGGCAACAATATAGATCATTCAACGGCCTCCTTTCACGGTAATCTTTGCCCGCTAAAGCGCAATTCCGGCCATCGCCAGCTTTTCCGTATGAATCAGCGTATTCCCGGTCGGACGCAGCTCGCCGACAACCCGGCCGCCCGCATCTTCTCCGGTTTCCACAAATTCGTACAGCCTGTTCAGCTTCACCTCTCCGTCTTCGATGCCCGCCACCTCGCTAATCTCGGTAACCCGGCGCGATCGGTCCCTCAGCCGCTGCAGATGAATCATCACATCGATAGCGGAGCAAATTTGCTTGCGGACGACATCGACGGGAAGCGAGGCGCCGCTTAGCACCATCGTCTCCAGCCGGCTCAGCATGTCGGTCGTCGAGTTGGCGTGCCCGGTGGACAAGGAGCCATCATGTCCGGTATTTAGAGCCGCCAGCATATCCAGAGCTTCAGCTCCCCGCACTTCCCCCACGATGATCCGGTTCGGCCGCATTCGCAAGGAAGAGCGTATGAGATCGCGAATCGATATTTCTCCTTTGCCTTCCGTGTTGGCATTGCGCGTTTCGAGCCGAACCAGATTAGGCACCGTGCGAATCTGCAGCTCCGCCGAATCTTCGATCGTGATGATCCGCTCATCGTCGGGGATGTACTGGGATAAGGCGTTGAGAAACGTCGTTTTGCCCGATCCCGTGCCGCCGCCGATGAATACGTTGTATTTCGCCTGAACCAGCTTGATCAGAAAGGAAGCGGCCTCCTCCGTCAGCGCTCCTTTACCCATCAAATCGCGCAGCGTCAGCGGCGACTCGGGGAATTTCCTGATCGTCATGACCGCGCCGTCCAGCGCGACCGGCGGCAGCACGACATTCACGCGGGAACCGTCAAGCAGACGGGCGTCTACTATCGGATTCGCTTCATTTACAGCCCGGTTCACCTTGGCAACGATCGCCTGGATAACATCCTCAAGCTTTTCTTTGCTTTCGAACTTGACGTCGGCCAGACTGACCCGACCTTCCCGCTCGATGAAAATCTGATCGTATCGGTTGATCATAATTTCCGTTACGGCCGGATTATCGACCAGAGGCTGTAAAATATCCAACCCTCTGAACGAATGAAACAGCCGCATAATGAGTTGATGCTTTTGACCCGCTGTCGAATAGGTTTCGAACGGATAGGCGAACACTTCCTGCTCGATCAGCTCCAGCAGTTGTTGATCGGTCACCGATACGGACAAATCCAGCTTTTCCTTGACGACCTGCTTTAGAACGGCTACCGTTTCCTCAGACCACAGCATGCCCCGTCTCCTCCGATACCATAGAGCGGAACATAGGAAGGGCTGCCAGACTCTCGCTAAAAGCGCCTCGCACCAATATAGCGTCCGCTCGGCCGTAAGACTTCCACTCCGGTATATAAGGCAAATAACCGCTAACGGCCACCGGCAGCCCCGAGCTTTCGTTGCTTAGCGTCCCGCTGAACTTGTTGACGACCAAGCTTACCTTATGCATCCAGTCCGGCCCCCACGGCATGCTGTACAGCTGCTGCAGACGCCCTTTCATTTTGTTCCAATGAACGTATTCATCCAACGTCAGCCACAGTACCTGATGACTTAACTGAAGCGAAGCTACAACTCGGGGATGAAGCGATGTATCCAAGTCGAGCAATACGAAATCATAGGCGCCCGAGGCCAGAACGGATTGGACAAGCGCCTCGACATCCTTGCTGGACATTTCCGCAAGCTCAAGCGGTTCATGATTCCCCGGAAAGTAATCGAATCCCATCGTCCCATGCTTTCGTTTATACTGGTCTACCTTGGCGGCCTGCAGCTTCGGATCGTTTTTTCCGTAATACAGCATCCGGGAAAAGCCGCTTTTATCGGGCTCTTCCTCCCGCTCTATCCAAGCTACCGTCGGCAGCTCCTCCATATTCAGGTAAAATACTTTCCGTCCGGTTAACGAAAGCTCCCTGGCAAGATGCATCGCCGTCATCGTCTTGCCGCTGCCGCCTGCCGCGGAATAGACGGAAATGACTTGCGCAGAACGATTGCCTTTCAGCAGCCGCGACGCCGTAAATTCGTTATAGTGCGAAACGACATGGGACAGAAGCCGATTCAGCGGCTGATACTTGCATAGAACCGGATATTCGACGATATCGGCGGCAGCGGGCAAATCGGTCACGATCATCAAGCAGCCGTGCCTTTTTTCGAATACCCTCTCCGGCAGCGGCATGAAGCGTTCATGCGCCAGCAAAATAAACGCCTCAGAAGCCTGCTCGATATAAGCGAAGCCATGCTCTCTCGTCGTAAACGCCGAAACCGTAAATGCGGCGGAATACTCGGAGGTTCTGACGTAAGCCGTCACCATCTCAATGAAATATGCGTCGTCATCCAGCAGTACCAATTTCATTTTGCTCATAGGTTTACAGCCCCTCCTCCTTTAAATTTCATCTTCTCTCTTGCCAGCGGATTTCCGTTACATGACACCCTTTAACTGTAAAACTCCGCTTGTAATCAGCACGGTTGAAATGACCGCGAGTACAACGGCAATCTTCACCCGATTCGTAATCTTCTATCCCCTCCTGCATTCGTACACGCAAAAAAAGCACCGACTGAACAAGAACGAATTCTTGGTCAGCGGTGCTTCCGCTTACGAATCACATATTTGAGAAGATTATACCACATTCCTGGGATTTTTCAACTATAATATCAATTCCTGTCGATATATGGTCTTATCTGGTTATTTATTTTACGCATGGACATACTATCCTCATATACATGATATGAAGGAGCAAAGCACATGATCAGCAATCGCGAGTTAAAGGGGCAAATCGAGCAAATTACAGAGCAGCAGCAATCGTTGACGGATGAGCTGCAGCATATAAAAAGCTTGCTTCAAAATCAATCCGACGACCAAGGCGGGCAGCAATCCGGCGGCGAAGATTCATCCCAGCAGCAACAGCAGCAAGGAGGGTCCAATTCGATTGCGGGCATTGCCAAAGATTTCTCCAAGCTCAAGGATTTAACGAGCCAATTGGAAACCAAGATGCAGGATTATATTTCGAACAATTCCAAAAACCAGCCTTTAAGCGATGAAGATGCCATCAATCTTGTATTAAACATTATGAATGGAATGATCGATTGGTCCATGGATCTCGTGTCCAGGCAGCAGCAATCAGGCTCTTCCGATCAGTCCGGCCAGTCTGGCCAGTCTAACCAACTCCAATAACGAGCTTTCCATAAGACATCTATTTGCTTGCAAAAAGCAAAATCCAATGCTTCTAAAACAGTCATAATAAGCAACCTTCGCGGTTGCGCTTTTTTATTTGTCCTGTTCGCAAGGGCTTTCCGGTCCGGTTAACTGCTTGCCGTCAATCAAATCGGCATTAAATCCTGCCTCTCCGCTTTCGGCTTGCATTCCCGACACACTCCGACGACCGATCCGTGCACGCCCGCGTAGAATGTGATCCGATCCGTTTTCTTTTTACAATACGAGCATTTTTGCTTCGCTTCATTCCGCTTCTTGAACTGAGCCATACGCACAATATTACGATTCCGCGTGCGGCGCCTTTTTAGCACCGCGAAACATCCCGCGACAGCGAGAATGATAACGATAACGGCCACGCTAAGTATTGTCCCATTGACGACCATCACATCGCCCCCTTCGACTACTCCCGTAAAGCGTCTCTCAGCCTGCTGGACATACTGCTTTCTTTATTCGTCGCGGCTCCGCGAAGCTTCCTGACTTGCTCCTTCAAACGGCTGTTTTCCGACCTCAGCGTCTCTATTTGCGCCAACAATGCCGTCTCCCTCTCGTAGGCTTCAATGCATTGCATCAATAGCCGTTCGGTCGGTCCTTCTGCATCGGCCGACAGCCGTTTGAGCGCTTCGCGAAGATGATCGGCCTGGGCCCGGTACACTGCGTCCATAAGCCGGCCTCCTTTCCGTTATAGCGGCAGCTTCAAGCCTTTGGCGGCGAGAATGACTTCTCCGCCGTAATGCCGCTTCACTTCTTTTATAAGCTCCGTCCGATCTCCAAAATGCGGCAGATGAGTTAAAACTACGGTCTCTGCCTTCGCCTGACTGGCCAAGTATCCGACCTCGGCGGAATTCATATGGCCATAGTTGCGGGCGTTTTGAAAATCCGCATAAAACGAGGTTTCCGCTACAAGCACATTGGCCCCTTCGCAAAATCCGATCAGGGATTCGTCATAATAGGTATCGGCCGTATAGACTAACGCAGCTTGGCCGTCCGTTATTTTACATCCTAAACAATAAACCTCATGAAACGTCCGGAAAAACTCGAATTTTAGCCCGTATAGCTCTAAACTATCGCCAGCGCCGACAGGCAAAATTACAGACCCTTTCATGGTCCGGCAGGCGGGCGTTCCCGCCCCTTCGGAAGGCTCGGCGACATAGATCGGCAGCGGTTCCGTCCGTTTTCCCAGATCGGTATCGATCAAGCAAGCGTACTGCAAACATCCCAAATCGGCAATATGATCATAATGCTGATGGCTGATGAAGACAGCGTCAAGCTCGTGTAACGCCAGCTCGTTCTGAAGTACGGAGAGCACCCCGCTGCCGCAGTCAAGCAAAATCCGCCGGCCTCTATGCTCCAGCAAATAACCCGATGTAGCCTCACCGGCCTCCGGGTAAGCTCCCCAATGTCCAAGCACGGTCAATTGCATCGCTTATCCCTCCCGTTTCATTATCGGCCACGCCTGTTTTCTACAGCAAAACATCCGTTCCCGGCTTGTCATCCTTAAGAAAGGGGATGGAGCCCGGGGGGATGGAACGCGCCCGTTCCAAGCGATCCTGCTGCAAAAACATCATCCCCATCACCGCAATGACAAGGAACAGGCATAGCGGGACAATCACCCTTCTCACCTGGCAGCCTCCTCCCGGTTCGGCTCTCGCTCTTCGGTTACATACACGGATGCTGCGATTTCCCATAATTTTTTCGGTTTATGATACCGATGCATGACGTCTTCCCGCATATATTCAAGCTGCCAGCCATGAAATAAACGCTCCAGTTGCTCCGCGTCGAAAAACCGCTTGCGCAGGCCGTCCCGTTCAAAATAATTCGGTTCGATCTCTTCTCCCTGCCCCGCCCCAAATTCGGTATCCTTCACCGAATTGACTCTGCACAGCAGCGCCCCGCGAGGCATAAGAATCCGCTTCAGCTGACTGACAATTTCCGTTGTCTTTGACCATGAAAAGTAATGCAGGCTTAAATCCGCCACAATCACTCTCGCGCTTCCCGGCTGGAACGGCAGCCGCTCCGCCAGGTTGACCCGTCTCGTCTCCGCAAGCGGCACATGCCGCCGCAGCTTCAGAAGAGCCTCCTCCGACCAGTCGCAAGCGATCACCCGGTAGCCGCGCTCCGTCAAATACAAGCTGTCTCCGCCGGCCCCGCAGCCGAGGTCGATGATCGGCGCATCCTGCGATTGCCGCAGCAGTTCTTCGTGTTTAACCAGCCAATCGTCATACTGCGGCTTGCCGTTATCCGGCTCCGCAAACATTCCGTTCCAGTATTGCCGCTCTTCCTGCATACGCATCCTCCCCGTCCGCCCTATCCCGGGAATACAAAGCTTCTTTAAGCACTTAGGACTTAATAAAAAATAAAGTAAGCTCCTCCCGGTTATGAAACAGCTGCTTCGCCTTCTGCAAGGCCAGCTCCGGCGCCAAGTCTCCCGTAAGCTCCCGCACCGTTTGAAAAGGCTTCTTATGCATCAGCTTAAGCGTGATAATGGCGGTACCGCCGCTTTGAAGCGAATAAAGCAGGCCTTTGATCAATTTGCCCATCTGCCGCGGGCTCCAGCTCATATCGCATACGAGCAGATCGAACGATTGCTCCTTGAACCGGACTTCTGCGGCGTTTTTTTGCAAAAAGGTCAGCTGCGGATGCCGCAGCAGCGAAGCGTCCAGCTTGGCCGGATCGACCGCCGTCACCTTCACCCCGCGCTCCAGCAAAAGCGAGGTCCAGCCGCCCGGGGCGGCGCCGATATCGAGTGCGGACCGGTACTGGGAATAATCCAGCCCGAAAGTCCGCTCCGCCTCCAGCAGCTTGAACTTGGCCCGGGACACTTGTCCTTCTTCCTTACGGAAGCGGATGGCCCCGCCGGACCAGTCGCTTAAGTTCTGTTCCGGCTTCGAGACTCCGACATAGGCGGTATCCTCAGTGAGAAATACGGATAGGATGACATCGGCATCCTTCACAACCGGAATAGCCTCGTATCGTCCGGCAAGCGCTTCGTCGATCGCCTGCTTGCAAGCCCCGGCCGCGATGCCGGAGCCGACCTGCTCCGTCTTGCGGACTTGAACGGCAAATTTCGTTCCGGCCTGCAGCTCAAGCTCCCGCTTCTGCGCGGCGAAGCCGCCGAGAGCCTCCACCGTGCCGTCCCATTCCAGCTCCGCATCCACCGGCTGCATATGGCGCAGAAACATCGGCTCCCGGTCAAGAAGTCGCTGCGTCGCCTCCTGCCTGCCCGCCGGAACCATAAACAGAAATATTTCGGAAGGAACCAGGTGGCTGAACCGGGTTCCGGCTTCGAATAAACGGCGGATTTCCTCCTGCGCATGCTGCCCGAAGCCGTGATTCGCCGTTCCTATGAAGGTGCTGTAAACCGTCTCTTCCGTCATTACAGCACCTTAATCCAAGGACGTCCCTGGAACCATTCCAGGCTGACGGGCACTTGAAACGCCTTGAGCAAATTCTCTTCGTTCAGCACATCTTCCTTCTTGCCCGAGGCTATGATCCGGCCTTGATCGATCAGAGCCACATGCGAGAACATCGGCATAATTTCTTCAATATGGTGCGTCACATACACGACCGTAATATTTTGCTTGCCCAGATCGTTGATGTTTTCCAGCAGCCTCTCCCGCTCGAACAGGTCGAGTCCGGAGCAAGGCTCGTCCATAATCAGAATGCGCGGACTTGTCATTAACGCCCTCGCCAGCATGACCTTCTTGCGCTCTCCTTGAGAGAGCGTGCCGAGCGGCTGGTTAGCCAGATGCGCGAGCTTAACGACCCCCAGCATTTCCAGCGCCTTCTGCCGCACCTCCGCCGGAATTTCTTGATAAAACCGCAAAAATCCGTATTCCCCGGTAGCGATAACCTCCCACACCGGATCGCCCGGGTTCAGCTTTTCGTACAGCGACTGGCTAATATAGCCGATTTGCTTGCGCACTTCCCGGACATCGCATTCTCCGTACGTATGGCCCAGCACCTGAACTTTGCCGCGGCTCGGAAACTGGTAGCCGTTAATAAATTCCAATATCGTCGTTTTCCCGGAGCCGTTTTTTCCGAGAATGACCCAATGCTCGCCGTCGTTCACCCGAAGCTCAACATCCGATAATATAGACCGCTCCTCGCGGATAAAATGAATATTTTCCAAAGATAAGACCTGCATGAAACCATCACAACCTATTCTAATTTAATTAATGGGGCTAACCATCGGTTACTGCCGTTCCCCTTGCGGGCCGACGGCGCCTGCCGCGCTTCAGGAACGGTCGGCTATGTAATGCAGCCTCTCGTAAGGCACGGGGCCGCGGGAGAGCTTAACCCCTTCCGGGACGCTTTGGTATAACAGTTCGTACATCGATCTTCGCCCGCTAATACTGGAGCTGTGCAGATAGATTTCCCGCGGGTAGCACTGCTTGGCGATCATGAACAGAACGACGTCCATTCCCGTCGGCTGATCCCACCCCAGGTCAAAATCGAGAGACAGCACGTCGACCTCGCCGTCTTCCAGCAGCAGCTTGCATTCTTCCGCGGTGCGAGCCGAAACGAAGCCCTTGGGACATGCCCTCATATCGTCCAAAAAAACATGAATGATGGTAACCACGCTCCTGCCATGAAAAAATAGGTTGATTCTGGAGGAACGCAATAAGTCAGAAGCGCCCCCGGCGCAGCTTTCCGGCAATGATCCCTGCCTCCTGCGGCTCCGCCGTCTGCCGAAACGGCCAATATGCTCTCGAAGGAGCGAATGCCGGCCGTTAAGCGGCGGCGTCAAGGCTTGGCGTCTATTTCCGCCAACGCGCGCACATACTCGATTTCGGGAGCGTGGCTGCCCCCGTACGGCACCGGCGTTTCGAGAATAACGGGCACCTTCAGGCCGCGGAGAAAACGCAAGCTTTCACGGAAGCGCTTCTCGCCTATTTCCCCTTTGCCGATCATCGCATGGCGATCCTTCAGCAGCCCTCCTGCATACCTGGAGTCGTTCAGATGAACGGCCGTCAAATGGTCGAAGTAGCCCAGCCGTTCGGCTGCGGCCTGCAGCTTCTCCCACCCTCCCGGCTCCGCCGGCCACAAGCCGCTGGCGTAGGCATGGCATGTATCAAAGCAAAAACCGATATGCTCCCGGCGGTCGGACAGCGTGCGAATCTGCACAAGCTCTTCTATCGTCGTTCCCATCAAAGAGCCTTCTCCCGCCTGATTCTCTATGAGCAGCTTGGCCGCCCCCTGCCAGTCCGCAAGAACCTCATGAAGACATTGTATAATATTTTTGTACCCTTGTAACGGGTCCGTCCCCTTATATTTGCCGAAATGGACGACGACGCCCAGCGAACCGCATGCTTCGGCAATCTCCAGATCGTTGCGCAGCGACAGTACGCAAGCTCTGCGCAGCCCTTCGTCCTCCGACGCCAAATTAGTCAAATAAGGCGAATGAGCGATCGAAACGATGCCGTGCTCCCGGCAAAACGCGGCGCAAGCTGCGGCATCCTTGCCGCTCCACTGCTTGATAGTCAGGCTGCGCGGATTTTTGGGAAAATACTGATAAGCGGAGGCTCGCATCTTATATGCCGTTCTGGCCGCTTCCAGATAACCGCGGCGTATGCTGAGATGGCACCCGATATACATGCTCATCCCTCCTAGCGTTGACAGTTCAAGCAGCAAAACGATTTTTTGGAAGACACGTCGCTGCGCTCCAGCAAACGGCCGCACCGTACGCAAGGCTCTCCCTCGCGGTCGTACACCTTGCACCTGCTGTCATAGCCGCCCGTCAGCCGGTCGCCCGGAAACAGCGGCATATCCATGTATCCTCCATAACGCGTCGCTTCCGATAAGACATGGCGCATCGCGTGGAACAGCCGCTCCAATTCTTCCTCCGACAGCTGCTGGCACCGCCTGGACGGCAGCAGTCCCGCTTCAAAGCAAATTTCATCGGAATAGCAATTGCCGATGCCGGACATGACGCTCTGATCCACCAGAACAGATTTGAGCGCCCCCTTATGCTGCCGCAGCAGCCCGGCGAAGCGTCCGGCCGTAAACTCCGGCTCCATCGGCTCGGGGCCCAGCTTGCTCAGGAACGCTTCCGCCTCTCGCTCGCCGTACAAATGCAAATAGCCTAAGCGCAGGCCGATAAAATAAAGGCGGAGCGCTTCGAAGCTCAGCGTCACTTGAACCGTCCGCTCCGGCTTCTCCTCCGCCGTACCGAGGAACAAAATGCCCCCGAGCATTAAATGCAGCACAAGCACCTGCGAGCTGCTCAAATGAAACAATAGATGCTTCGCTCTCCGCTCCATCCTTTGGACGGACGTGCCGATCAGACTGCGCTCGAACAGAGCCGGCGGCACGTTGATCGACTTCTCCCGCTCCACTTGGACGCCCGTAATGACGCGGCCTGCCAGTCTTTCCTGCAGCAGCCTCTTGTAATTCTCCATTTCCGGAAGTTCCGGCATACCATGCACTCCTTCTATAAAGCGTGGCGATATGAGGTGCGGCCTGCGGCCTCTTTTTTACCACTCTTCTATAAGTGAAATTATTGCAGCGAAAACCGTCATCCTCCGCCGCCTTTATCTCCTTATATTTCCATATCGGAGCGAATTTATGCCTTTCCTTGCCGCTAGATCAGGCTGTCCATCCAATAGCCGGACTCCTCGCGCGCGGCGCGCTTCCGGCCTGCAGAAGCTCCCGGCACGCTGCGCTTGCTGCGCCCCGCCTGCTCTTCCCGCTCCAGCTTCCGCCTGAGCCGTTCGATCCGCTTCTCCATACCGGCGAGGACCGCCTGCTGCTTGCGCTGCTCGTCCGTCAGCGCCTTCTTGCCCCTGGAGGCCGCCGCCTCCTGCCCGCGGGGCCGCAGGAGCGATTGGCGCAGCCGCGTTTTGCCGAGCGCCTGCTCGGCGAATTCCAGAGCGAGCGCAAGCCGCTTCTCGCGATGCTCGTAGTGCATCGACAGCTCGATATACGGCTCCGTCGAAGCCGTGCCGCGCTGTCCCTTGCGCTCGACATAAGCGGACCATAGCCGCACGGCCTCCTCATACCGATGCCGCTGTTTGTACACTTGCGCCAGCGGCAGCAAATACTCTGCGGTCTCTTCATCCGGTTCCGGCTGCAGCAGCAGCGTCCGCAGACGTTCGAAGATCGGCTCGGCGTCCGTTTCAAGGCCCAGCTTGTCAAACCATAATCCGAGTCTGTACTGCTCCTCCAGCTCCATCTCCGCCAGAGCGTATTTACCCTGCAGAACGCGGGAGAAATGGATCGACAGCCCCGCCAGCGACAGCAGATCGAGCTCGTTATGTACGAATATTCCTTTGACGACGGATACGTCCTTCTCCGCCAAATATTGAAAATATAACGTAGGGGCGAGCGATCCCGGAACGTCCTCTTCCCTCGTTACGTGCAGCCGTTCCTCCTCGACCTTGCCGAGCCGGCAGGAAGGCAGCGTATGCCTCCACAGGCTCCGGGACGGATACAGGAAGTCGAGATGGCCGGCGATATCCGGCTCCGAAGGCATCCGGTTCAGAATGTAGCGGTTTTTGATCAGCGGCCAATCGAACGTTTTGCCGTTATAGGAAACAAGGTACGGATGCCGCTTCAGCCGTCCTTCCAGATGATGCAGCATCGCAAGCTCCTCGCCGGGATTGCGAATGAACATTTGCTCTACGACAAGCCGCTGCCCTTCGTAGAACCCGATCCCGATCATGAACGGCACGTTGCCCGCGCCGATGCCGAGCCCCGTCGTTTCCGTATCGAGGTACAGCAGTTGTTCATAGGAAAGCCCGCTTTGAACCGCCTCGACATCCCCCGGCAGCAAAATGGACATCAGATAGTCCGACTGCCCTTGCAGCTCATTTAACCGGTAGCGGCCATGGGAATAAGAACCTTCGTACGCGACGCGCCTGAGCACGAAAGATCCCCGTTCGTTATGCTCCAGATGCGCTCCTATCTCGGCCCATTCGCTCCCGTCCGCCGCCGGCTTCGCCTCCGATACGACGGCAGCCGCTGCGGCGGCGCCTTCCGGCTCGGCCGAGGCTGCGCCTGTGCCGCCCGGCTTCTTATGACGCAGCAGCTTCTCGCGCAAACTGCTCAATCGGATCGCCTCCCTTCGTTTATAGGAATCCTAACAACTCCACGCTTTGCCGCTTCGCGCTCATCCCTTCGATTTCCGTGCCGATGCAGGAAGGGCAGCCGTCTTCGCATGGGCATTTGCGAATCAGACTTCTCGCCGCCGCCTTAATTTCGTCAAACCGCTTGTAGACATCTTCGGCAAGCCCGATTCCGCCCGGATAATGATCGTAGATGAAGATCGTAGGAAGCTGCGTATGCTCAGCCCTTATTTGCGAAACGACGTGAATATCGCTCCGGTCGCACATCACGTGAATGGGAACGATATGTCTCAGCACGTTGGATATGCCGAGCAGAAGCTGCTCCAGCGTCTTCGTTCCGAGCGACGGATCAACCTCCTTCAGCTCGATCCAAGTCGCGCTCGTATGCAGCTCTTCTTCGGGAAGATGGATTTGCCCATACCCAATATTTTCCATTGTTGTCAAACGGATTTTTTTGAAAATGGTCGGCATCGCATTCACCACGACGTCGCCGTAATGGATCGCGGTCGTCCGCCTGCTCTCCGTCCGGTCCGTCTCCAGCACTTTGAGCTTGACGGCCAAATTCGCATCGGTGTAATACTCCACGTCGACTTCCCGCACGTAGGCCTTCTTATGCTCCCAGTCCAGCTTCTCCACTTGGTACTGCGTGCCCTCATGCAAATAAATCGCCTCGTCGTGGAGCAGCGTCATCGCGCTGAACCGGTCCATTTCTCCGATAATCCTGACGTTCGCCACGTCCGACTGATCGATAATGACCACATTCTCCTGGGCCGCCGAACGCAGGCTGACTTCGCTGGCCGGAAACGACTGGCTCGCCCAATAGAACGCATCGCCCGCATGATGCAGCACCCGCTCTTCCACCAGAAACTCCAAAATATCCTCTATCTCCAGCGGGCCGAACTCTTCCCCTCGCTTGAAGGGAAGCTCGTACGCCGCACAGCGCAGATGATCGACCAGAATAATCAAATTTTCCGGGTTGATTCTGGCCGATTCCGGGGAACGGTCAAAAAAGTATTCCGGATTTTGCACGATATACTGATCGATCGGCGTATTGCCGGCGACCATCACAACGAGAGCTTCCCCGTGCCGCCTCCCGGCCCGTCCCGCTTGCTGCCATGTGCTGGCGACGCTTCCGGGGTAGCCCGTCATAATACACACCTGCAGCTGCCCGATGTCTACGCCGAGCTCCAAAGCGTTCGTGCTGACGACGCCCATAATCTCCCCGTTTCTTAACCCTCTTTCGATTTCTCGCCGCTGCTTGGGCAAATAACCGCCCCGGTAGCCCCTTACGGACTTGGCTCCAAGCTCGTTTTTGACCAGCTCCTGCAAGTGGCTCAAAATAATCTCCACCCTCACCCGGCTCCGGGCAAAGACGATCGTCTGCACTTTGTTGGCCAAAAATGTCCGGGCCAGCCGGTTGACTTCAACCGTCGAGCTCTTCCGGATATTTAACGGCTTATTGACGACCGGCGGGTTGTAAAAAACAAAATGCTTCCGTCCCCGGGGGGCTCCGTTATCGTCGATGAGCCGCATCGGACTGCCGGTCAGCTGCTCCGCCAGCTCCTTCGGGTTCGCTATTGTAGCGGAAGTGCATATAAACCGCGGACTGCTCCCGTAAAATCGGCAAATCCGCCGCAATCTGCGCACGACGTTCGCCACATGGCTGCCGAACACTCCTCTATAGGTATGCAATTCGTCAATGACAATATATTTAAGATTGCTAAATAAACTGACCCACTTCGTATGATGAGGCAGAATCGCCGAATGCAGCATATCCGGGTTCGTAATGACGATATGCCCGACGCTGCGCACAAGCTGGCGGACCGCCGGGGACGTATCGCCGTCGTAAGTAAAGCTCTTGATGTCGATGCCCATCTCGGCGATGATCTCGTTCAGCTCGCTCTTCTGGTCCTGCGCCAGCGCCTTCGTCGGAAACAAGTACAGCGCGCGGCTGCCGTCGTCCTCGGCGATCGCCTGCAGAACGGGAAGGTTGTAGCATAACGTTTTTCCCGAAGCGGTCGGGGTGACGGCTACGATATTCTCGCCCCGGCGCACGGTTTCGTACGCGGTATGCTGATGCGTGTACAGCCGCTCTATTCCTCTCTTCGCCAAGGCGGCTTGAATCCTCCGGTCTACGCTTTCCGGCAATGGCCTTGTTCTCGCTTCTTGCGGTTCGACTTCATGCCAATTCACTATATTTTCATCGCCTCTTAATTCCCGGATCAAATCGGAAAGCGATTGTTTTCGAATCATTTTTTATCCTCCACCCGCAGAACGATCGTTCCCCCAATATATATTCATTATATCGAATACATGTTCGCTCTTCAATGGTTTTGCCGGATTCGGCCTTGCAAAAGCGGCTTTAACGGGAAATGCTCTCCCCGTCTTTGCTCGACAGCATCCGGGTTTCGCCCTGTTTTTTTGTCGCACCTCACCTGAAATGACCAAACGCCGTCGAATGATCGTACGGCGCAGGCGGTTTAATATTTGAATTTTCAGAAATTTTTGTCGGTTCCTGCGCTTTCCCGGGAAAAGTTCATTCCTCGCACGGCCCCGCCTTTACACTCATTACCTTTTGCCTTTATGATAGGATTAGTTTTTTTGAAGGAGAGACCGCTTGTGCGCAATCGAAAGATGTTATTTTCACTTATTATCACCCTCTTCCTCATGGCCGGTTCGGCGCTTTACGAGAAACTGGGACTGCCCGTCAGCGAGCTTACGGATCATTCCGCGGTCGTCCAGCTCATCTTCCCGGCGGACCGCTATCCCGAGACCGCAGCCCACATCAAGGAAGCGATCCGGGCCGGACAATCGCGCATTTGCACGATCCATCGCGGAGGAGCCGAGGAGAACCGGAAGCATTCGCTTCACGACGTTCCGACCAAGAAAGGCTACGACCGCGACGAGTGGCCGATGGCCATGTGCCGGGAAGGCGGCCAGGGCGCCGATATCAAGTACATAACCCCCGCGGACAACCGCGGAGCGGGCAGTTGGGTGCAAAATCAGCTTGACAAGTATCCCGACGGCACGCAAGTTGAATTTGTTGTAAAATAGTACATATAATCCCTTTTCTTGTTTCACTTTTCTCCACTACAGCAGAAGAAATGAGCCTACGCGTGAATATGCTTTATTACGCGCAGCATGAAAACATCGTCTGAAGGTGCCGGCGATGTTTTTATTTTCTCTACGTTTTCTGCTTAGCTCACTTTATGCTCTGTCTCAACAAGTTCGCCATATCATCTAAATATTTCGTTAATCGGATGCTTATTTCTGAACGGACCACGTCTCGGACGATGCCGAATCGTTCTTCGTAGCCGCGGCAAATGATTTTGTAATAAATCACCAAATCAACCTGTTCATCCTTGATTACTTTTATATTCCGCTTGCTTAATTCTTTTCGAAGAGCGTACATGTCCTTAGTGATTCTATCCATAAGCACCTGTGCAGATACTAAAAAATGCCGGCGCAAGATGCCGGTGGAATTCTTTATGTCGTCCGCAGCCCTTTGGACCATCGTAAGCAAAAGAGGCAGAAGAACATAATCTCTGACCATTGTGAGCTCATCGCCGGTGGGCCGTCCCTGATTCTTGGGTTCATTACGCTTCTCGTATTGCTCCACGTGTTCCGTGAGTGCCATTTTCGACTTCCATCTTTCATTGCCATCCAATTTGCTCATGCCCAATGCCCCCCAATCTGTGCCGCTCTTTCGAATGCTTGCGCTGTTTTTTGCAGGGATGACGCTCGAATCATCGCAGTGAGGCCGAAGCGATCTTTAATGGCATCGATTGTTTTGGCGCACCTAATGAGCTTTTCCCTGTCCTCGAACAAGTCCAGCTGGTAAGTTTCATCGCCGGACAAACCAGTAAGAGTGATGTGCAGCTGAGTTAGCGGCATACCTTGCCAATGCTCTAAAAACAGCTTCTTCACGGCGGAACCTACCTCATGTTCTAAATAAGTGGGCCGCATCAAGCTCATTTGCCGACCAAAATGAAAGGATCGGCTGCCATCCGTTTCAGCAGCTCCAACTCCGATGACGCGCCCCATATAACCGTATTTTCGCGCACGGCGGCATACTTCGATCACTAGCTCAATCATGAGGGGCTCAATATCTTCGATCGTCTTGTATAGGTTCCATTTAAGAGCTCTTCCGTTATTTATCACTTTGACTTGACTTCTCATGCCTGCGACAACAGGACTCGGGTCGATACCTCTCGCCGTTTGCCAGTAATATTCCGCTTGTATATCGCTTTGCCGCCCCATCCGATAACGCAATCGCTGCTTAAATTCACCTAAATCGAGCCGGGCAATATCGCCAATTGTTCGAATCCCCATGCGCATGAAGTGACCTGACATACGGCTGGCAACCATAAACATCCGGTAAACCGGCAAAGGCCACAAATCGGATTCGATATTATCGTTAGAGAGGGTGTATATCCCCTCCAGTCTCTTTTTCGCGAAATTATCCGTGGCCATTTTTGCTAAAATTTTCGTTGGCCCGATGCCGACACGCGACCAAACACCGGTGGAAAGATGCACTCGCGTCTGAATTTGACGAGCTATTTCTTCTGCCGTTCCAAACAAAGCAATCGATCCTGTCACGTCCAGGAATTGTTCGTCTATGGAATACGGCTCCACTTGATCGGTAAATGATTCATAAATCTCTGTGATTAGTAGCGATACGGCAATATAGGTTGCCATTCTCGGCCGAATGACAACCAGATCCGGACATTTGGCTTGAGCCTCGCCGACCCGTTCGGCTGTCGTAACGCCTCGTGCTTTGGCAATCGGGCATGCGGCTAGAATGATGCCCGACTTTCTGGCGGGATCTCCTACAGCAACGGGTTTATCGCGGTATTCCGGGTGCGCGGCTTTCTCGACCGAAGCATAAAACGATTGGCCGTCCGCCAGCATAATAACGCGTCTCATCTTACCCACTTCCCTTTAACCTGATGACTTCAATCTGTGTGCAAATACAGAACATATGTTCTGTATTATCTTATTCAGAATAGCGAACGAATATTCCGATTGCAAGAGGTATTTTTTCACAGTTGATTTTAAACGCAAAAAAATTCCCTGACATCTTGAAGGACGTCAAGGAACCCTGGACTTGGAACTCCTATGCATGTATGCCCACCCTAGCCGCCGTGCGGACAACAGAGAGCTTTCTGTTCGTAATCTGCGCTTTCCCGGGAAGAGCTTAGAGCAAATCCGAGGAATCGTCATAGTCGAAGCGGATTCCATCCTGAGCGGCCGTCAGCTTGGGAGACCCGTTCATCGCCGCTTGCGCATTCGTCTGCAGCTTGCCCAGCACCTCGCGGTACTGTTTGACTTTCGATTCTTTCGGCTCTGCATTGATGGCCAACTGCAAAGCTTGTTCGATTACGGCAATATCATGACTGGTAAAATCCATGCCGCACTCCCCCTTGAGAATCAATTTTCACTTATTTAGTGTATCCCAAAATGAGGATAATCATTCCTGCTGCGCCATCAAATCGCAGGATGCTTCAAACAAAAGGCGGGTCCCACATTTTTTTGCGCCAGCCGAGCGTATGCTCGCGTACATTCAAATTGCGGTCCAATCGGACATCGACCCCGAAGGGCAGCCGATGATTGTACCAAAAGCGAACGTCGCGCCACTGGACTACATAACCGTCCGGCTGCTCCGTGCAGCTGACGTGCACCCGCTCGGCGAAATAGAGAAACGCCCGGACTCCGCCCGCCGCCATGGTCGCTTGAACGACCGCATTGGAGGAGCCTTTGGCATATTCATCCTTGAGACAAACATGGCCGTACAGCAGCGTTCCCGTATAAAAATGCGAATCCGTCTCCATCACGAACTGCCACCGGAACCAGTGCATTCCCGGCATGACTTGGCAGATTCCTTCCTTCCCGAGAACGGCGCGCACCCGCTTGACAGCCCAGCTATGATGCGCCGCGCGGGCGGCGATATAGACCGCCGTAGCCGTGTAAATCCATGCAAACATAACGCCCGGGCGAAACCCGTCCTCCGCCAGCCACCAAACGAGCAGCCCCGTTCCGTGCAGTAGAAACAGCGCCGGATCGAATACGGGCAAAATGTCCAAGTGATGCCATCTTTTCGACAACGGACGAAAGCACTGTACGCCGTATACGTTAAGCCAGTCGAGAAACACGTGAAACGCCACGGCGATAAAAGACCAGGCCAGCACATACAGCGCTTGATCCCATATATGAAACAAAGAAGCGATCGGCATCGTCAAGATCAGCGGCCAAACGAGCAGCGCAGGCAAGGAGTGGGTCATGCCGCGATGAAACCGGATGTATGCAGGGTAGCCCTTGAGTCTTGCGATCGAATCGATGTCAGGCGCATGCGACCCGATCAAAGTTGCCGTTAGAATCGCCTGCGTCAGCTCAGGCTGCTGCGCCGCGGCAGGCTCCAGCATGGCAAGGCCCGCCAGCGTCGCGCCAAAAAGCAAATGGCTGCCCGTATCCATGATGATTTCCCTCCTCACAGGATAATTGCGCAGGAGGCCGCCCAAGGCCGTTCTCGGCCCCGCAGCCCTTTGCCGCCGAAGAAGGCCGCACCCTCGCCCATCCATACTAAGCGGTATGGGAGCGCTTCGCATTCATCTCGTCTTCCTCCCAGCGCTCCTCTGCGTTAAACCAGTAAAACCATTGCTCCGGGTGCCGCCGGATCACTTCTTCCATATGCCCGTTCAATAGTTGAGCGGCCTCGCTTCTTCCGGAGCGGGAGTACGCCGCATACAGATGCAGAGGCTGACCGAAAACGAGCCGATGGACGAAAGCGCGCTCCCTTATGCCGTAGAACGGGATTACGGGCGTCCGGCTGTCGATGCCCAGCATAGCCGCTCCTTCCGGCGTCCGGGTCGTTCTCCCGAACAACCGGGACTTGGGAAACGAAGGCCTGTAAAAATCCCCGAGAATAAACACAACGCCGTTAGAAGCCAGATGGGCGCGCAGCTTCTTCATCAGCGCAAGCGGCGGAGTCCGGTCGTAATCGAGCCCAGGGCAGCCCAATCGGGCAAAATGCTCGTAGAGCGGCAGCAGCTCGGCGCTTCCTCCGGTCGCTATCGTCAGACAAGAGTACCTTTGGCACAAATACCAATAATAGTAAAAAAAATTGCCGCAATGCGGCGTATATACGATAGCGCCCCGCCCCAAGAGCAGCGCTTCCTCCAGCCGTTCCTCGCCTTCCGCGCGGAAACGCCACCGTTCGCTTCCGGGAAGACGCTCCGATTCCAGCATGATTTCATACAGCGTGATGATCAGATTTTGAAAAAAACGCCTGCGCAGCATCTTGATCTCGCTTCCCGGCGGTTGCTCCAGCAAATCCTCCATGTTGAGCCGCACCTTCGCAGCCACTCCGTTTGCCGAAGCGGCGCATAACGCCGTGCCGAGCCAGCGGCAGATCCACAGCATCAAGCGCCGCGGCATCCAGCCGCAGCAGCGCGAACATGCCTTAAGCAGGCCTTGTCTGCGGGTTACCGATTCGATCCATTCATACACTAGCAAACCCCTCCCCCAAACGCTTCATTGCCGCAAAGATAGACAGCCTCAAGCCGCCGGATTACTGCCGTTCCTTGAGAAAATGCTTCTTATATCTTCGCGTCACTCTTTCCTTCTCCAGCACGATGAAAAAATCGACCGTATCGAACAGCGCGTCGTAAGCGGGATCGCCTGCGATCTCCGCCCCCAGCCATTGATAGCCTTTCATCAGCGGCGGAAGCTTGCGGAACCATTCCTTCTCGGGAAGCTCGCATGGGATATGCCGGAGACCGGCAATGGCATGGGTCGCCAGCGGCCGGATGCCGAACCGCTCCGTAATCACCCGCTTGGTTTTCAGCATGCTGAAAATATCGTTCAAGTTGTCGAGAGAAGGTATGCGCATACTTGCGCAGCCGATTAAATAGCGGAATTCCCGCTCCGCCATGTAACCGGCTATTCCTTCCCACAACAGCTGAATCGCTCTTCCTCCCCGATAGGCGGGATCGACGCAGCTTCGTCCGAGTTCCAGCGAATGCCGTTTGTGCTCCCCAAATGCGGATAGATCGAATTCGGTTTCCGAGTAAAACCCGATTTCGGCTCCGGCTCTTTCGCCCGGCAGCAGACGGTACGTTCCGACAACGCAGCCGCTGTCCATATCCTTAACAATCAGATGATCGCAGTATCCGTCGTATTCATCCCGCTCCAACCCGGTGTCGTTCAGCATTCGCATATTTTTTTCCTCTTCGACAAACACCCGGTACCTCAGCCGCATGGCCTGCTCGATTTCTTCGGTTGTGGAAGCCAGCATGACGGACAGATTGGACTGCTGAGGACTTGCTTGCGTGGCAGTTGGAATCATCGTCAACACGCCTTTCTTTAGGAAAGTGAAGGTTCGCTACACGTTTAGCGTATCAGACGATTATTAAGCTCACGTTTGCGCGTTGTTAATATTTTGTAATGATTCCTCCTTTTGCCCGAAAAAAAGACAGCGCGCTCTAACTGCAAGGCGTACTGTCTCGATTTTTTAGCGGAACAAGCCGTATAAGGGGATGAATAAGATCGATGTGATAATAGCCGCGGCTCCCATAGCAAAACCGCTCACGCTTCCCTGAAGCTCCGAATCGCGGATAATCCGTGCCGTTCCGATGCCGTGGGCAGCCGTTCCGATCGCCGTGCCCAGCGCAATATCGTCGTGTACTCCGCACAGACGCAGCAGCCCGGGTCCGAACATGCTCCCGATCAGCCCGGTAAGCACCGTCAGCACCGCGGTGAGCTCCGGAATTCCTCCGGCTTGCCGCGATATTTCGAGAGCGATGGGCGAAGTCACCGACTTGGGCATCATCGTCACCATCAGCTCCTGCGATCCGCCGAGACTCCATACGAAAGCCGCGGACAAGATGAGCGCGCTTACCGATCCCGCGGTGATGCCGCCAAGGATGGACGGCAGGCTGGAGCGTATGCGCCGCGCGTTTTTGTACAGCGGTATGCCGAGAGCTACCGTGGCCGGTCCGAGAAAGAAGACGAGCATATCGCCCCCTTTCCGGTAAGCTTCATAAGGAATGTCAGCGCTTAATAAAAATACGATAATAAGACCGGAGGTTATAAATAACGGATGAAGCCATGACCATTTGCGATATAAGGCCAAAGCCAGCGAATAACAAATGACGGATAACGCGATGCCGAATAACGGCTGCTGCAGCAAACTATCGGGATTCATGGCGCTCCCCCTTTTTGCTGCCGCCGGTTAGCTTGACAACCCAGCCCGTAACGAGCAGAACGCCCGCCGTACTGGCAAATAAACTCACCAACAGCTGCACCGCATGAAGGCCGATATACTGGAAAAATACCATCGTCCCCACGACAAACGGGGTGAAAAAGAGCAACATATGCTTGATCATAAATTCCCCCGCCTCTTCTACCCACTCCAGCTTCACCAGCTTGAGGAATAAGCTCGCCGTAAATAAAATAAGTCCGATGACATTAGCTGGAAGCGGTATATGGCCCGTCGTATGCAGCACATAACCGGCCAAATAAAATCCCGTTAAAATCGAAAACCCGAGCACGGCTCCCCCTCCTTCTCGTTTTTGTTGATCGTTGCCGTTGCCGTCGCCGCCTTCTTCTTATTCCTACGAAAGGAACCGCCCCGGCATGTATATTTCCCCGTTTCATGTGGGAACGTAACTCTTGGTGCTTAAACCGCATCGCCGCATATTTTAATGAAGCATAAAGGAGCTGGATACGATCATGGCTAAACCGGATAACCGCGAGGATAACGCCGCACATTTGCAGCAGCACATCCAAAACACAAAAGAAAATCTGCAGGAAAGCGAGCAATATTTGGCCGAGCATGCCGAGGAGATCAGCCCTCAGGAAAAACAAACCTTGCAAGCCAAGAACGCCCGCCGCGAGAAAAGCATTGACGGTTTCCACAGCGAGCTTCAAGACGAATCGGGCCAGCAATAACGGCCCGGTCTTTATGAAGGAATGTCCCGCTTAGGCAGTGCAAACACCCCCTCTTTAAATCGGAAGAGAGGGTGTTTGTTTTTCTCCAAATTGGGCGGGGCTTTCTCTGCTCCTCACTCGTCGCGTTTTTTTCGCGGCACCTCATAAGACCAGAAATCGCGCGCCAAATAGGTAGTCTCATGCAGTTGCTTGGCTTCATGCACGAGCAGCTCCGCCTCTTCCTTCTGGTAGCGCGAGCTGATGTGAGTCAGTATAAGCGCTCCCACGCCGCCCGCTTGGGCCGTCCTCGCCGCATCCATCGCGGTGGAATGGTCATATTCCTTGGCCAGCTGCTTCTTCGCCTCGGCAAAGGTCGCTTCATGCACGAGCACGTCCGCATCCTTCGCCAGCTCCAGGGAATAGTCGCAAGGCTGCGTATCTCCAAGCACCGTCACAATACGCCCCGGATAAGACGGGCCTATGAAATCCGACGCCTTAAGCACCGTGCCGTCCTCCAGCGTTACATCCTTGCCCTGCTTGATCCGGCCGAATAAAGGGCCCGAGGCGAGGCCCAGCTCCTTCAGCTTCTCGACCTGCAATCGGCCCTGCAGCGATTTCTCCTCGATCCGAAAGCCGAAGCTGTCCACCCGATGCACGAGCGGCGCCGCGCTCACCTTGAACTGATCGTCCTCGAACAGCGTCATCGGCTCGGCCGCGGCAAATTCACGAATCGTCAGCTCATAAGTCAAATGAGCCTCGCTCACCTGAAGCGAAGTGCGAACGAACGCCTCCGTCCCCTTCGGGCCGTAGATGGTGAAGGGAGCGTCTCCCCCTTGATACGAACGGCTCGTCAACAATCCGGGAAGACCGTACAGGTGATCGCCGTGCAAATGCGTAATGAACAGCTTCTCCAGCTTGCCGATTCGGATAGGCGATCGCAGCACCTGATGCTGGGTTCCTTCGCCGCAATCGAACATCCAATATACGTTCCGTTCGGCGAGCAGGTTCAAAACGATGGAAGTCACATTGCGTTCTTTGGAGGGCATTCCCGCCCCCGTGCCGAGAAAATAAAGTTCCACTGCCGTTTCTCCGTTCCGTTTAGGTTAAATGATAGGGAAAGAGCGGAGTCCGCAACCGAACTCCACTCTACTTAACATGCCTAACTTTTATCCACATTAAAATAGCGCGCTTGAGGATGGGCGAAAACGATCGCCGACACCGACGCTTCCGGCTCCATCATGCTGCCTTCCGTCAGATGGACTCCAATATCTTCCGGATGCATCAGAGCGAACAGCTGCTGCTGATCGTCCAGATTCGGACACGCCGGATAACCGAAGGAGAAGCGCTGGCCGCGGTACTTCGCTCCGAACCGCTCCTGCATCGTCATCTCCGCAGAGTCCGGGAAGCCCCATGTATCGCGCATCATTTGATGGACGCGTTCGGCCAAAGCTTCCGCAATTTCAAGCGCCGTCGACTGCAATGCGTGCGAGCGCAAGTAATCGCCCTTCTCGCGCCATTCGGCGGCTTTCTCGTTAATGCCGTGTCCGGCCGTAACGACGAGGAAACCGATGTAATCCATCTCCCCGCTGTCAACCGGCTTCAAGTAATCCGCCAGGCATAAATACGGCTCCGTCCCCTGCCGCGGGAACTCGAACGTCTGAAGCACCTTCGTGAAATCGTTCGGATCATACACGAGAACCTGTTCTCCGGACGACTGCGCGGGGAAAAAACGATACATGCCGTGCGCGCGTATAATGCCTTCCTGCTGGGCTTCGGTAAGGATCTGATCGACCGTTTCCTTCAACTGCACCGCCTTCGGGTCCCTTTCCGCAAGCAGCTTATCAACCTTGCCCTTCAAGCCGAGATGATGACCGAGCAGCATCTGCATATTAATGTACGGCATAATATGACTGATCGGATAATCGCGGATGACGCGGCGCTCCAAATCCGGCGGCACCTGAACCGGCACGGTGCGGTCCACGGTCGATGTGCGAACCCGCGTCAGTTCCGGCATCACTTCTTGCTTTTTGCCGGATTCCAGCACATCGGACTCCATGCTTTCGCGCAGCTCCTTGACGAGCTGCTCCTTCTGCTTCGGATCGCTGAGCTTGTTGGCGATATCGAGTCCGTCCATCGCATCCTTGGCATACAGCACCAAGCCTTCGTATTCCGGCGCGATGCGGGTTTTGGTGAACTTCCGCGTAAGCGCGGCCCCGCCTACCAGAATCGGCACGTCGATACCGGCGTTTTTCAAATCTTGGGCGGTTACGACCATCTGCTGAGCCGATTTGACCAGCAGACCGGATAAGCCGATAGCGTCGGCTTTTTCCTTGCGGTAAGCCTCGATCAGCTGCTCCGGCGGCACCTTGATGCCCAGGTTAATAATTTTATAGCCGTTGTTGGATAAAATGATCTCCACGAGATTTTTTCCGATGTCATGGACATCGCCCTTCACGGTCGCGAGGATGATCTTGCCCTTCACCGCGCTCTCCGCCTTTTCCATAAACGGCTCGAGATGGGCGACCGACGCTTTCATGACTTCGGCGCTCTGCAGTACTTCGGCGACGATCAGCTCGTTATTGTTAAACAGCCGTCCGACTTCTTCCATCCCCTTCATCAGCGGCCCGTTAATAATTTCAAGCGGGGCGTACTTGCTCATCGCCTCGTTCAGGTCGGGAATCAGCCCTTCCTTCGTTCCTTCAACGACATACGAAGCAAGCCGCTCCTCCAGCGTCAGGTTGGAGATTTTCTCCTTCTTCTCCACCTTCTTCTCGCGGAAATGCTCCACAAACTCGGCCAGCGTCTGGTCGTTCGTATGGAAGATCAGCTTTTCCGCAAGCTCCCGTTCATGCTCCGGAATCGAAGCGTAGCGCTCCAGGTTTTGCGTATTGACAATCGCATAATCCAGGCCCACCTTCGTACAGTGATACAAGTATACGGAGTTCAGCACTTCGCGGCCGGCCGGCGGCAATCCGAACGAGATATTGCTTAAGCCCAGAATCGTCTTACATTCCGGGTACTTTTCCTTGATCATCCGAATGCCTTCGATCGTTTCGACGGCGGAACCGATATACTGCGGATCGCCCGAACCGACAGGGAACATATTCGGATCGAAAATAATATCCGACGGATTTAAGCCGTATTTTTTGGTCAGCAGCTCGTAGGCGCGATCGGCGACTTCCATCTTCGCTTGCCGCGATACCGCCTGCCCGCGCTCGTCGATCAAAATCATAACTACAGCGGCTCCGTACCTATGGATCAGGGGGACGATACTCTGAAATTTCGTTTCCCCGTCCTCCAGGTTAATGGAGTTAATAATCGCTTTCCCTTGCGAATATTTCAAGCCCAGCTCAATGATATGATCATACGTCGAGTCGATCATGAGCGGAACCTTGACTTTTTTTACGACTTCCTTCAAAAAGTTTTCCATCGCATAGGCTTCGTCGATATCCGTATCCTGAACGTTAATGTCGATAACATATGCCCCGTTCTTCACCTGCGCGCGGGCGATTTCCGCCCCTTCCTCAAACTTGCCTTCCTTCATCAGCCGCTTAAACATCCGCGAACCCGAGATGTTCGTCCGTTCGCCGACCATGTAAGGGCGATTGGCATCTTCAAGATATACGGTCTCAATGCCGGATACGGCAGGCAAGTGCCCCGCGGAGCTTTCCCGCGGTTTGTAAGCGGACAGCGTCTCGGCCATCGCGCGGATATGATCCGGCGTCGTTCCGCAGCAGCCGCCGGCGATATTAAGCCAGCCTTGTTCCGCAAAGCCGGCCAGCTTCATGGCGAGCGATTCCGGCGATTCGTGATACTTCCCGTTCTCATCCGGCAAGCCCGCGTTCGGATAACAGCTGACGGCCGTCGTAGCCAGCTCGGATAACGTGCGAATATGATCGCGCATAAATTCCGGACCGGTCGCACAGTTCAGCCCGATTGAGATCGGCTTCAAGTGCTCCAGCGAAATATAGAACGATTCGATATTTTGCCCGGCGAGCGTCGTTCCCATCGGTTCAATCGTACCGGAAATCATAATCGGAAGCGTGATGCCTGTCGCTTCCATAGCTTTGCGTATGCCGATGCTGCCCGCTTTGACATTTAACGTGTCTTGGGACGTTTCCAGCAGCATGGCGTCGACTCCGGACTCGATCAGCGCCACCGCTTGCTCATAGTAGCTGTCCACCAATTCGTCGAATGTGACGCCGCCGGTAACGGACAATGTTTTCGTCGTCGGTCCCAACGCTCCCGCTACATAACGCGGCCACTCCGGAGTGCTGAATTTTTGGGCCGCCTCTACCGCAAGCTTGGCAGCCAATAGATTGATCTCCCTCGACCGGTCCTGCAAATCATATTCGGCCAGGACGACGCTGGTTGCGCCGAACGTGTTCGTCTCGATAATATCGGCTCCGGCAGCCAAGTAGGCCTCATGAATTTTGGATATGACATCCGGCCGGGTAACGACCAAATACTCGTTACATCCGTCCAGCTCTTCCCCGCCAAAATCTTCAGCCGTCAAATCTTCCTGCTGAATCATCGTTCCCATGGCGCCGTCCAAAATCATGATCTTTTTCTTTAACTGTTCCTGTAAAGCGGGTTTGCTCATAACAATCTTCCTTTCACCGACGTCCTTCCAACCGTTGCTTGGATGTATGACCCCTTATTCCGTGCGGAATATTTATAATCAGTCGAATAATGTAGATTTAAGTGTACCAGAAAGCCACACTAATGAAAAGGCAATTCCAGCCCGCTTTCACTAATGACGATAATTCCTATAGGTTTTATATACGATCAGTCATCGACAGATTGCCAACTTTAAACTATAATACGTATAAGAACCTATTTAAGAATTCGAAAGAGGGATGAGCATGGCAGAAATTCGTATTCGCAACACCGATGAGCGTATCTCCGGAGAAGACAATGTAAAAGCGTTTTTGGATAAACAAGAAGTATTGTACGAGCATTGGGATGCCGGCAAGCTTCCTGCAGCGCTGCAAAATAAATTCATTTTATCCGACGAAGAGAAAGCGCAAATCTTGGCTACCTTCGAAGACGAAATTAAAGATTTGGCGAATCGCCGCGGCTATCTCACTTGGGATATCATTGCATTGTCCGACGCTACGCCTAACCTGGACGAATTACTGAAAAAATTCGAACAGGTTCATACTCACACCGAAGACGAAGTTCGTGCCATTACAGCCGGTAAAGGCATCTTCATCATTAAAGGAACCGACGATGTCGGCTATTTCGACGTCGAGCTGGAAGCCGGAGACGTGATCTCCGTTCCTGAGAATAAACCGCACTTCTTCACTCTTATGGATAACCGTCAAATCGTTGCCGTTCGGCTGTTTATCGAAACCGAAGGCTGGATCGCTCATCCGTTCGCGGATCCTACTTTCCAAAAAGCATAAATCCCGAGCCGACCGCCGTCCGGGCGCACCTGCGAAGAAGACCCTGCCGCTTGTCCCCAAGCAGCGGGGTCTTCTTGTGCTACTTACTTAATGGAATCGATAATGCCTTGGATTTGACGAAGATTCGTAATTTCGTATGCAGGGATAATTTCATCCGTTCTTGTCAGCTCATGACGGTTGATCCACATATTGCGCATACCTGCGCGGCCTGAGCCCAAAATATCCGTTGTCAGCTTGTCCCCGATCATAACACCTTGTTCGGCCGTAATTCCGAGAAGCTCCATCGCATGATGGAATATCGAGACAGCCGGTTTGCCTTCGCCGAAGCTGCCGGAAATGACGATATGATCAAAATACGGCGCAAGCTCGGGAACGCCGGCCAGCTTCTCCTTCTGCAGATCGGGCGATCCGTTCGTTAATAAGAGCAGCTTATAATTTTGTTTCAATTGGTTCAAAACCTCAAAGGTCTCCTCGTAAACGATGGGACGGCTTCTGCGCTCCGCCGGAAACAGCTCTCCCAACCGATATCCGAGCTCCGCATCTTCGATGCCGACCGCCTTCAAGCCGCGTGTCCACGACTCCGTGCGATAAGCGGGAGCCAGCTTCTCCAGCTTGCGGAAATTTTCGTTCTCGCCTTCGGTAAAATGGGCCCACAAGCCTTCGAACGGATTAATTCCGATCATCTTGGTGAAAGGAAACGTTTCATACGATTCGTACAAGGCGCGCGCTTCCTTGCGTACGGCCTCTTCGAGCGCCGCCGGATCAATGGACGGATACTGCTTAGCCGCCTCCTCGCAGGTTGCCCTGAAAGCTTCTTTTACGCTGCGGTCGTCCCACAATAACGTATCGTCCAAATCAAATAATACCGCTTGAATAGTCATGCCGATTCCTGCCTTTTCCCCATGTGATTGTCCATGTGATTGTATTGTAACTTTGGCTTAATGCTTCAGGCCGCCCGTTCATTTCTCAAAGCGACCTCATTGCGCTCCGCAAACTCCTTGAGCGTCTGCGACAAGCTGTCGATATCGAATCGGTGGTACAGCTTCGTAAACACCCATTTCGCCTTGGAGGTCGTCAAGGAAATGACAACCGCATCCTTCTGCAGCAAAATCTCTTCGATTTGCGCAGCCTCCACCCTCTTATCGCCGCCGAACCGGCGGGAAACCAGCTCCTTGCGGCCGATTTTGAGGAAAGGCCGCCGCAGCCAAAAAATAAACAAGCCGAGAGCGATGTAGCTGCCTCCGGTTACCCAGTACAGATTATCGCTTTGATATACGTCGTAAAACGCTATAAAGCAAAAAATCCCGACGCAGATCAAAACGAGCGGCATCAGCCAGCTGCGCCCGCGAACGGTTACCGAACCGTCGGATACCGCCTCGCTGAGCCGCGGCTTGCCCTGCTTAACTCTGGCTTTGTTCGTTACTTTCGTGTTTTTCTGAACCATACGTTCCCACTTGCGAGACATGTTCCCAATCTCCTTAGAAAGGTCGCGAAGCCTGCTCCTGCCCGATAATACCCGCATACCCGATCCCTCTGATCCGGCAATCCGTCGTCGAACCGCTGCCGGGAAAGACGACAGTCTAGTCGGCGCGCCCGGCATGGCGGTTCTAGCCGCAGCAGCTTAACGCCTTCATGAATTGATATGCCAAAAAGCTGGCGCAATCGGCGTCTCCGGATTACCGGAGATGACCAGTCACCCCAACCTAAACGCATTATTGTTTGTCGTCTTCATCCACGAACCGGATGTTCTCCAACTGATTCCGCAAATTGTTCTTGAATGCCTGGATATAACGCTTTCTTAGTTCGTTGCGCTCCTCCAGCTCTTCATCCGTTAGGCCAACCGACTTCGCCTTACGGGCCAGTTCATTAATTCGTTTGATGTACTGATCGTGTTCCTTTTCGTTCATGCCAATCCTCCCGGTTATGTCATGCTTGATCATTTCCATCGGAAAAGAAATTCAAGCATAAAGCAAAAAATGCATCAAACTATACTTTGACATTAGAGGATTCGATTGTCAAGAGCCAAGAAATACGAGTCATCATCCTGCAGTCCAATGTTTGAATTATAGAACTCCCGCAGCGGAGAACACCGCCTTCAAAGCCGAACGCCGGCGCTTCTGCGGACCGTTCCCGCTTGCTTCGTCTTTCTTTCACGCCATTATCTAAGGAAGCATCAGCACCTGGCCCTCATGAAGCACGTTCGAGTCCAAGCGATTCAGCTTCTTCATTTCATCCATATATTCACGAACATTGCGGCCTTTACGGACATGCGCGCTGGCAATCCCCCACAATGTATCTCCTTTGACGATTTCGACCGTATGCTTCACCGGGGCCCCGCCGTTCGATGCTGCGAGCACATCCTGATCCCCTCCTAATAAGGAAGCGCACAAGCTGAAAACAAGTATAATCAAAACGGCGGCCAGCAAACCCGCCGTTCGCATCAGCTTTCTTCTGCGCGCATGGAGACGAGATTGCGCTTCAGACACGGAAAACACCGAGTTACGGAATAATTGCTCATTCATATACATCGAATACGACCCCCAAACATTTGTTCTGTTCTCAAAATAACACGAACAAATGTTTGTGTCAATCCGTTTTTTTCGAACTTATGTTTGTGCGAACTCCGGTTCTGTGTTATACTTTGGATAATTATTACCAATACTGGAGTGATTCTGATGACCAAACTATCCAATCGGCAGATGGCGATTCTGGAATTTATCAAGAATGAAGTAAAAGATAAAGGCTATCCCCCCTCCGTACGCGAAATCGGAGAAGCTGTCGGTTTGGCTTCCAGCTCCACCGTACACGGACATCTGGAGAGGCTGGAGAAGAAAGGTCTTATTCGCCGCGACCCTACCAAGCCGCGGGCGATCGAGATTACGGACGGCACTTCGGAAGAAGGCGGCCAGTTCGCGCTTACCGTCACCCGGGTACCGTTGATCGGACGAGTCACTGCCGGTGTGCCTATTACAGCAACGGAGAACATCGAGGATTATTTCCCTCTTCCCACCCACTACGTAGGGGATCACAACGTATTCATGCTGAGCGTTATCGGAGACAGTATGATCGACGCGGGGATTCACAACGGAGACTACGTTATCGTGCGCCAACAGCAGACGGCAAACAACGGTGAAATCGTAGTAGCGATGACCGAAGACGACGAAGCGACGGTCAAGCGCTTTTTCAAGGAAAAGGATCACGTTCGGTTACAGCCGGAGAATCCTTCCATGGAGCCGATCCGGTTAAAGAACGTTTCCATTCTCGGACGAGTTGTAGGCGTGTTCAGGGACATTCATTAAATGAAATGATAAACAGCCGGCAAGCAGGAGCGAATCCTGCTGCCGGCTATTTTGGTTTTTCACTAATGCAAACGACTCTTGATGAACGCTCCGATATGATCGATAGCCGCCGCCCCTTCCGGCACAATCGCAGCCAACTGCTGAAAAACACACCACATTTGCTCCCATACCTCGAAGCGAACATTTACGCCGGAGGCCCCTGCCTTTTCGGCGAACGCCGCGCATTCTCCAAGCAGCACTTCTGCCTCCCCGACTTGAATGAGCAGCGGCGGCAAGCCTTGCAAATTTTGATGCAAGGGCGACAGGGCCGCAGGCTTAGGCTGCGATCCGTCCAAATAATGCTCGGCGCACATTTGCGAATTGCGCAAGCTTCCGAGCGGATCGGATTGTGCGCAGGAAACGTACGTGCCGCTGTCAAAATACAGAAAATCCGTATGCGGAGACAGCAAAAAGGCGCCTGCGGGCAGCGGTTCTCCTGAATCCCTCAAAGCGATAAGCGTCATCAGGGCCAGCGTCCCGCCTACGGAATCTCCGCCAATCACCATATCGTCCGGCGAAATTCCGCTATCGATAAGAGCTCTGTAAGCGGACAAACAATCTTCGTTGGCGGCGGGATACTTATGTTCGGGCGCCAGCCGGTATTCCACAGTCAGCACCTTGGCGCCGCTCGCTCCGGCAATACGGGCCGCCAAATCGCGATGCGTGTCGCAGGACCCTGCAATAAACGCTCCGCCATGAAAATATAAAATCGTCGCCTGTTCGTTCGGGCGTTCCCGATCCTCTCCCACCCACTCGGCCTGCAAGCCTCCGACGCGATCCGTTCTCGTAACGGTCCCCGTTAATTTCGGCAGCGCCGAAATAGCAGCAGCCTCTTCCGAGCGAATTTGGTTTGCCGTCTTGCCCTCGTAATGAAAATTCTCCTTCAAATGCCGCTTCACCATTGCCAATGTTTCCGGTTGAGAAAATGCCTTGACCTTGATCATAGCCCGCCTCCCAAATAATACTGAACGTTCAGTACTAAATTAGCAAAAAAAAATTTTCAATTAGGTCTTGCTGTGAACAGAACCGTGCGTGGCCATAAACAATTGCAGAAACAGTTCATCAAACCGCTCTTTTTCCATGTTGAAATAGCTCACCCATGATTCGGAAAAACACAAATAAGAATACAAAGGAATGACTCCGGTAAAAAATTCGGCGATCAGCCTTTCATCGCGAGCCTCCTTGTCGGCTTGATGCAAAGGGGCATCCGTAGGCTCGCTATCCGCCAGAGCCTCCACGACTTGATAGAGGATCGGCTTATCGCTCGATTTTTTTAAAGACTCAATAAACATAATTCGAATCAAGTCGGCGTTGCGCTCCGCAAATTGCTTGTAGCGATGCTGAAGGCGGTCTTTCATGTTCTCACGCTTGGTCTCCGGGGTATCGTCCGCGGCCAAACGCAAAAGCTCCTTGTATTCCCGCATAAAGTCTGCAAACAGCACTTCCCGAATTTCATCCTTGCTCTTGAAGTGATAATAGATGAGCGATTTGGGCACATTCGCTTCGCGGGCAATTTCTTCGATTCTGGAGCCTTCAAATCCTTTCTCGGCAAAACGCTTAACCGCTGCTTGCAATATGCGGTTTCTTGCGTCGGGTGTGTTCGTTCTAGTCATAATATTCATCCGTCCCTTTTAGTACTGAACGTTCAGTCATAACTTTAAGCCAGTTTACTGCATTTGTCAATATTTAGTTTACGCCCTCTCCAGATCGTAACGCGAGCACACCAAAGCCCAAGAAGCCGGTTATACTGCGAACGAACGGATTGCGGACGACCGAATTCGCCATCACGAAAAAAAACAGGGACACGCACGGAAGAGTTACTTCATAACTTCTCCCTTGCATGCCCCTAACGCAAAATCTTTCTTCAGCTTACGGATACGGCTTCGCGCCTAGTACAGCGTCAAATACTGATCGCGTTCCCACGCGTGTACTTGAGTCCGGTAGATATCCCATTCAATTTCCTTCAGCTCGACAAAGTGAGCGAGCGCGTGCTCTCCGAGCGCGTCGCAGATGACATCGTCACGCATCAGTTCGTCCAGTGCCTGCTTCAAATCGCCCGGCAAGCTTGGAATCCCCTGCTCTTCCCGCTCCTCTTCCGACATAACATAAATATTGCGGTCTGTCGGAGCCGGCAGCTGCATTTTGTTCTTGATGCCGTCTAAGCCGGCCTTCAGCATAACGGCAAGCGCCAAGTAAGGGTTCGCCGCAGGGTCCGGGTTGCGCACTTCCACGCGCGTGCTGAGGCCGCGGGAAGCGGGAATCCGGATCATCGGGCTGCGGTTGCTGGCGGACCAAGCTACGTAGCAAGGCGCTTCGTAACCCGGCACCAGACGTTTATAGGAATTGACGGTAGGGTTCGTAATGGCTGCAAAGGCGCGGGCATGGTGTAAAATGCCGGCCATATATTGTCTCGCTGTAGCGCTCAAGCCCAGCCTGTCGCTTTCGTCATAGAATACGTTCGTTTTGCCGTTAAACAGCGATTGATGGCAGTGCATACCGGAGCCGTTCACACCGAACAGCGGCTTCGGCATGAAGCTCGCATGCAAACCGTGCTGTCTGGCCACTGTCTTTACAACCAGCTTGAACGTCTGAATCTGGTCGGCCGCTTTAATCGCGCTCTCGTATTTAAAATCGATCTCATGCTGGCCCGGAGCCACTTCATGGTGGGAAGCTTCAATTTCAAAGCCCATTTCTTCGAGCGTCAACACGATTTCGCGGCGGCAATTTTCGCCGAGATCCATCGGAGCCAGGTCGAAGTATCCGCCTTGATCGTTCAATTCCATGGTAGGATTGCCGTTCTCATCGGTTTTGAACAAGAAAAACTCCGGCTCAGGGCCGACGTTCATTTCGGTGAAGCCCATTTCCTCCGCTTCTTTCAAGGCGGCTTTCAGAATGCCGCGAGGGTCTCCGGGAAACGGTCTGCCATCAGGCAAATAAATATCGCAGATCAGCCGGGCGACGCGATCTTCCGTAACCCACGGAAACACGACCCAAGTATCAAGGTCGGGGTACAAGTACATATCGGATTCTTCGATACGAACGTAGCCTTCAATGGAGGAACCGTCGAACATCATTTTGTTGTCCAGCGCTTTCTCCAACTGGCTTACCGGAATTTCAACGTTTTTGATCGTCCCGAGCAAATCGGTAAATTGCAGGCGAATGAAACGCACGTTTTCTTCCTTAGCTATGCGCATGATATCTTCTTTGGTGTATGCTTTTTTACTCACAGTCAATTTCTCCTCCTTGAATTAACTAAAATGACAGGACATGTTCGGAGTACAAACATAATTTAAAATTATGAACATGCCGGGGTGAAGCCTTTTCATTTTTTGAAGAAACGCGAGAGCTCTCCCTGGATCAACGAAACCTGACCCGGGCGCTTGCCGCCGCCCAGCAATTGCTGCTTCAGCATGCGATGGAGCTGAGAATCGGTTAATTCCCTGCGTTTGACTTCCGTCTGCTCGTTCAGCACGGTAGCTTCCTCCGAGTCCTTGGACACTGGCAGAAGCACCTGCTTAATCCCCGCGATATTAACTCCCTTCTCGATCAAATCCTTGATCTCGAGCAGGCGCTCCACATCGTTAAACGAGTACAGACGCTGGTTCCCACCTGTTCTGGCAGGTATGACGAGCTCATGCTGCTCGTAATAACGGATTTGCCTTGCCGTCAAATCCGTCAGCTTCATTACGATACCAATCGGAAAAAGCGCCATATTACGCCGTATATCATCACTCATGACCTTATCACCCCTGTAAACTAAAAACCTACCCCCATTGTAACCTTCCTACATAAACGTGTCAAGTCGTGTTAGGTTTATGCCATATATAAGCTGGAGTTACAACAGCCCGCGGTCCATCATATTTTGCAGCGCGGTAAGAACGCCTAATTTACAATGGGAGTATGTTAAACCTCCTTGCATATAGGCGATATACGGTTCACGAATCGGCGCGTCGGCGGACAATTCGAGACTGCCTCCCTGAATGAACGTGCCGGCGGCCATAATGACGGGATGCTCGTAGCCCGGCATATCCCAAGGCTCCGGAACGACGTGGGAATCTACGGCGGCCGCCTGCTGAATGCCTTGAACGAATGCAATCAAATGCTTGTCGCTTGTGAACTGAATCGCCTGAATCAAGTCCGTGCGCGGATCGTTCCAATGCGGATGCGTAACGAAGCCGAGCTGCTCGAATACCGCCGCGGCGAAGATCGAACCTTTGACGGCTTGTCCGACCAAATGAGGCGCAAGGAAAAATCCTTGATACATACTGCGGGTCGTACCCAGCATCGCTCCGACCTCTCCGCCGATTCCCGGCGCGGTCAACCGATAGGAGGCCAGCTCGACATACTCGCTTTTCCCGGCAATATATCCGCCTGTCTCCGCCAAACCGCCGCCCGGATTTTTGATCAGCGAACCGGCCATCAAGTCGACGCCGACCTGCGTCGGCTCTTGCAGCTCGGTGAATTCACCGTAACAATTATCTACGAAGACGATCGCATCTTGTTTCACTTCTTTGACAAAACGCACCATTTCGCCGATTTGCTCCACCGTGAACGACGGTCTCCACGAATAGCCGCGAGAGCGCTGAATTCCGATCACTTTCGTCCGTTCGTTAATACGGCTGCGAATGGCGTCATAATCCGGAGCCCCGTTTTCCAGCAGCGGCACTTCTCCGTAAGCGATCCCCCAATCCTGCAGAGATCCCTTGCCGTCGCCGGGCCGGCCGATGACTTTATGCAGCGTGTCATACGGCCTGCCGGTGATCATAAGAAGCTCGTCCCCCGGCCGAAGCACCCCGAATAAGGCGGTGCCGATCGTATGGGTCCCGGACACAAAATGCGGCCGCACCAAGGCGGCCTCCGCTCCGAACACTTCCGCATATACTAAATCCAGCACTTCCCGGCCGCGGTCGTTATAGCCGTAGCCGGTCGAAGCCGCGAAGTGATAATCGCTTACTTTATGGCGTTGAAACGCGCGAATGACCTTCCATTGATTCTGATCCACAATGCGGTCGATTTGCTTGATTTTCCCCTCGATAACCTGCTCGGCACGCTCCATCCATGCCGTAATGCGTTCGTTAAACATACTCCGTGCTCTCTCCCTTGTCTCCTGCCTGATCCATGGCGTATGACGCCAGCAAATACCCCAGTTTGTCGTATTCCTTGTTGTTGATCCGGACCTGGAACAGCATATCGCCGCCGTCCACTTCATTCTCCAGCACCTCGCCTACCCGGTACACCAGCGAGATCACATCGCCTTTTTCCGCGGGGATGCGGAACGTTTTGCAATCCCCCATCAGCTTGGATTCGATCAGTTCGCCGATGCGGCGCAAATCCTCGTCGCGGTAAGCGGAAATCCGCAGAAACTCCCCTTCGGTCGTCAGCATCTCCACCTGCTCCGGCGTGCACAAATCCACTTTGTTAAACAAAGTGACCCGCTCCTTTTGATGAGCGCCGAGCTCTTCAAGCACCTGGTCGACAACCTTCATCTGCGTATCCATCATTTCGGCGGACCCGTCCACGACGTGCAGAATCAAATCCGCTTCGCAGGCTTCCTCCAGCGTGGCGCGGAATGCGGCTACAAGGTCATGGGGCAGATTTTGAATAAAGCCTACCGTATCGGTCAAAACGATGCTTTTGCCGCCCGGCAGCTCCAAATTGCGCGAGGTCAGATCCAGCGTGGCGAACAGCTGATTTTCCACATAGACGTCCGCCTGCGTCATTTGGCGCAGCAGCGTCGATTTGCCCGCATTCGTATAACCTACGAGGGCGACTTGAAACACGCCCGTTTTTTTACGGCGTTCTCTATGTAGAGTGCGATGCCTTACAACCTCCTGAAGCTGCTGCTTCAGTTCGCCGATCCGGTCGCGGATATGACGGCGGTCCGTCTCCAGCTTCGTTTCCCCGGGCCCGCGCGTCCCGATGCCGCCGCCCAGGCGAGACAGGTTCTTCCCTTGGCCGGACAGCCGCGGCAGCAAGTAGCTGAGCTGGGCCAGCTCCACCTGAATGATGCCCTCGCGCGTCTTGGCTCTCCCGGCAAAAATATCCAGAATAAGCTGCGTGCGGTCGATAATCTTCACATCGAGAAACTGCTCCAGATTACGCACCTGGGCTCCCGACAGCTCCTGATCGAAAATCGCCGTGTTGGCGCCGCGCTCCTCAAGCAGCTGCTTCAGCTCCTCGGCCTTCCCTTTTCCGATAAACCATTTGGTGTCCACGGTTTCTTTGTTTTGAGACAGAGTGTCCAGCACTTCCACGCCGGCCGTCTCCGCCAGGCTCACTAATTCCGTAAGCGAATATTCCGGCGAGTAAGCCTCCTGCCGCTTCATCTGCAGCGTTATGAGACTGACGAGAACCGCTCTCTCCCGAACGTGTTCAATGTTATGCGTCGATGGCTTCATATATATTTGTATGTCTCCTTTACAGCCTTGCGTTTCAGCTTCACGTCCCCGGAACGGAGCATCGTTAAGCCGTGCTTGCCCGGCTGTGCGTATTTTGATTAGGCAGGCGTACGACATGACTGCGCTTCGCTTTTCCGATCCGATTGCGGGCAAACGGAACGTTGCCGAACGCCGTATCCGTCTGCAGCAACTGCTCCATCCCCTGAGAGTAGCCTGCCATAATAAGAATGAATTGATTCTTATTATTTTCCATTATCTTGGCTTATCCTCAAACCTTCTGCTAATGACATTGTCTATTTTATACACTAACTGCGTTCATCTTCAAGGACAATAATTTTTTCTAGTCATATTTCAACAATTTCCCTAAGGAGAGAAGCCTCATAAACACCTCTATACATCCAAATATCCGGCCGTCATGAAAAAAGCCATACATATCGATATATGTAGGCCTAAATAAAAAAAACGATTCCTTATGCAAAATTCGAAAAGCCTGATTTCAACGAATTTGCTGCATCGTTAATTAAGAAGTCTTCAGGAATAAGCTTGGTTAAATCCTGTTTGGTTGGTTGATTGTATTTCCTGACTATTCTAACGGCATGATGTCGAATTGCCTTTTCAAGCAGATTTCTAATAAACCTGGCGTTGCTAAAATTCAGGGAAAGCTGAATTTCCTGGTTCATGTGTTCCTTGATTTTTATAATCGCTTCGGGTGAAATAATGTAGTCTCTTTCGGACGCAAGTTTATTTGCAATTTCAATCAATTGGGCTACGGTATAATCGGGAAACTCGACTTGAATAGGAAATCTTGAGGGTAAGCCGGGATTGGTTTGCAAAAAATCTTCGATTTCTGTGGGGTAACCTGCAAGGATTAGCACAAAGTCATTTTTGTGATCTTCCATCGACTTTACTAAGCAATCAATCGCCTCCTTGCCGAAATCCTTTTCCCCGCCTCTTGCGAGGCTGTAAGCTTCATCTATAAAGAGGATGCCTCCTAAAGCCTTTTTAACCAATTCTCGCGTCTTTAAAGCCGTATGCCCGATGTACTCCCCGACTAAATCGGCTCTCTCCACTTCCAGCATATGCCCTTTGGATAAAACACCCATCGATTTGAAAATTTTTCCCATAATTCTCGCTACGGTCGTTTTACCAGTTCCGGGATTCCCTTTAAAAATCATATGGTATACTTGGCTGCCCGTTAATAGCCCGGCTTCTTCTCTGAAGCGTTTCACCTGCAACGTCGCGTAAATTTGAAAAACCAATTCCTTAACTTCATCCAAACCAATCATTTCGTCAAGCTCTTTAAAAATATCGGAAAAAGTCTCGGTTTGATTTATTAGCTGTTTAACATCGTTTTTAAGATTCGATGCACTTTGTTCTGATGATGGTTTAAAAATGATATTTATTTGCCGGTCTCTAGTCGTGATCAATCGTTTATCTTCACTCACCAATCCATCACCTTCCCTTGTCTTATAGATATTATGACTGTTGCAAGGGATACATGAGTTTATTGCCGAGAATTCTGCTCCTGTTCATCGATCGCTGTAGCGCAATTTCTTTTAGCACGCAATCTGAATTTGATCCGCCGGTTCGACGCATCCGCCCCTGCGTATCACCTCTTAACCCGGTGTTAGCAGTATATACGCAGGAGCCCGGGTTAATGTGCTATTTTTCTTCCTTTATTGTAAAACCCTTTTGCAGAAGTTTAAAATCAGCCTATCCGTTTCTCCAGCATTCGATGCAAATCGACCAATTCATGCAAGCCGCTCACAGTGTAATCGGGCGAATACGGCAAGGCGCCGTCCCAGATATGCTCCCCCTTCAGCCAAACGGCCTGCAGGCCGCAGGCCTTCGCTCCGCACACATCGTTAAGCGGATGATCTCCTATGAACCAGGCTTCCTGCGGCTCTGCTCCGAGCGCTTCCAGCGCCATCTGAAATATCCGCTCGTCAGGCTTCTTGATTCCGACTTCCCCGGAGATCAGAATCGCGCGGAAATACGGCCGGATGCCGAGACGTTCGATCTTTCCGTTCTGTACGGCCGAAGAGCCGTTAGTGATCAGACCGAGGGGAACTCCCGCCTGCCGGAAATAACCCAGCATGTCGAGCAGCCGCTTCATAGGCCGCGTGCACTCGGGTATCGTACTCTTCCAAATGGACAAGTACTCATCCGCCGAAGGCGGATTCCGCCATCCGACCGCCCGGACAAACAGCTCGAACGCCTCCGCCTTGTCCCGGTAGCCATTGCCGTCAGCCGCCTGAAACGCCCGATGCACAAACTCGGGCTCCCGGCAAGTAAATTGAGCTCCGAACCGTTCCGTCAAGCGGCCGACGTAGTCGGCTATCGCCGCGCTCCGGTCGGACAACGTTTCATCCAGATCAAACAGTACGGCTTTGGGAATTTGCATCATAGCCACCTCATATTGTTAATGATCCGTTTTCACTGCTCTATAGACTCCTTCGATCCGCTCCATCGATTGAAAACGTCCGGAATGAAACGTCAGCCGGTACACGTCCGGATTCGTCAGCCGCTTCCACTGCTCGAATCCGATGCGATTGTCGTAATGCCCCAGCAGCAGCGCCATCAGATTGCCGTGCGTGACGACGACAGCGCCGCGGATCTTCAGCCCAAGCAGGTCATCTATCGCAGAAACGGCTCTGTCGGCCGCTTCCCTGCTCGTTTCGCCGCCGGGATAGCGCAGATCGGCATCCTCAAACGTTTGCTCCAGGCATCGCATCCAATCCGGAAGCTGAGCGCCGCTTAATCTCCGTTCCGCAAGTCTTGCGTCCGTAGTTAATTCAAGATTCATCCGCCTGCAGAAGGGCTCGATCGTCTTCACCGCACGAGCGAAAGGACTCGCAACGACACGCTCAATGGAAAAAGGCGCCAGAAGCGAAGCCAATCGCTCCGCTTGACGCCATCCTTCGGGAGTCAGACGCGCTGCCGCTTCCTGTCCTTCCGCCTTGCAGTGACGCACGACATAAACAACCTGCAGCTCCTCCATCCCGGCCATGCTTATATCCGTAACAGGCATATTCTCCGCCTCCGGCGAACCTGACTCCGTATTCACACAAACGTCCCGTTCCTCCGACATCGACCTTCTCCTCTCGGGGCATAGCGACGGCGGCCAAGGAGTGCTGTATCCGGCCTCCCGCTTGGGAGACGCGCATCTAACGGCATCGCTTTTTTCCGTATTATACCACAGCTTCCGCCATATCGGGGAGCTCGTCTATGAATGCGGTCCAATCCGCCGCCATTTCCTGCTCGGTCAGCAAGCAGCGGTCCAACGAAGCGATCAGCCGCTCTTTGTCCAGACCGATCCCGATAAATACCAGCTTGCTCGCACGGTCTCCGTACACCGGATCGTACTCCGCCGCCAGCTCCTCGTCCTCGGCCAGCAGCTGCTCCCGCTCCTCCGAGCTCAAGGCCGCCACCCAATACCCGGCAGGACCGAATTGAATGGAAGGCCCGGCCTGACTCAAGCTTTGAGCCATCTTGTTGCGCGTCGCAAGCCATACGATGCCTTTGGCCCTGACGATTTCCGCAGGCCACTCCTCCAACCAGCGGGTCAGCCGCTCCGGATGAAACGGACGTTTGCGTTCGTAGACAAAGGAGGAGATGCCGTATTCCTCCGTTTCCGGAATGTGATGGCCCGCTTGCAGCTCCTGAATCCAGCCGGCCGACTGGCTCGCCTCGTCGAAGTCGAACAATCCCGTGTTCAAAATCAGCTGCGGGTCCATTTTCCCGTTACAGGTTCTAATCAATTTCGCTCTGGGCTGCAGCTTGCGAAGCACCTGCTCCAATTCGGACAGTTCGTCCTCTTCGACCAAGTCGCATTTATTCAAAATAAGCACATCGCAAAACTCGATCTGACTGATCAGCAAATCGACGACATCCCTCGTATCGTCTTCGCCGACGGCCTGCTGCCTGTCCAGCAGCGTCTCCCCCGAGCTGTAATCATGCCAGAAGCGGTTCGCATCGACCACGGTCACCATACAATCCAACCGGCAAATTCTGGACAAGTCGATCCCGTGCTCTTCGTCGATATAAGTAAACGTCTGCGCTACCGGCACCGGCTCGCCTATTCCCGTGGACTCGATCAATATGTAGTCGAATCTCCCTTCGAGCGCCAGCCGCTCAACTTCCTTCAGCAAATCCTCTCTCAGCGTGCAGCAAATACAGCCGTTGGACATTTCGACCAGCTTTTCGTCGGTACGCGACAATCCGCCGCCGCTGCGCACCAAATCCGCATCGATGTTCACTTCGCTCAGGTCGTTGACGATAACCGCAACCCTCAGTCCTTTTCTATTGTTCAGCACGTGGTTCAAAATCGTCGTCTTGCCCGCGCCCAAATAACCGCTTAGCACGGTTACGGGAATTTTGGTTTCGCTCAAAGCCGGTTTCTGTTGCATGGATACCATCTCCTAAATGTAATTTTTACGATATTGATCTAAAAAATAGCGCCGCTTAAACGGCAATCGTGACCATATAAACGGATCTATTTTAATAGTAATATTTACGTTTTAATATTGTACGGAAACATTCCTCCGCTGTCAAGCGCCTACGATTCCCAAAAGGTAAATCCGCTTCAAAATAACGCGCCCGAAACGGATTGACGGACGGGCGATTCTAGTATATTTTTATACAAACCAACGAAATCATGAAAGCTACAGGATCGGAGGTCTTATGTACTATGACATCATTCACACACAGCGAACAGCGGGCGCTTATCGGGCAAATCGAAAGATTGGCCATGCATACTTGGCCGGCTCAAACGACAACCCTATACGGACCATGGGTGCTTCGCTCGTCGGAAGGCATCACCAAAAGAGCCAACAGCGTCTGGACCTCCTCCGACGCTCCGCTCCCCGAGGGGGATTGGTTCGGCGATGTCAGCCGCTTCTACCGCCGTCAGGGGCTGTCTCCGATCTATCATATCAGCGATATTTCGCCGGACGGCTTGGAACGTTATCTGGATCAGCAGGGCTACAGGAAGGAAGCTCCCTGCTCGGTCATGATCGCCGCTACGTCCGAAGTCATCCGCAACACGGCGCCGGATGCCGGCGACGAGGAAGCTCTCGCGGTCCACATTCGGCTGGAGCATGACGACGACTGGCTGGAGCACTTCCTGGAAGCGGAAGCGTTCGATAGCTCCAAGAAGCGGTTCTATGACCGGCTATACGCCGATATTAAGCCGCTGAAAGGCTTCATAACCCTATACGCCAATCAGCGCTTCGCCGCCGTCGGAACGGTCGTCGTGGAAGAAGGCTGGGCCGGAATTATCAACGTTGCCGTCGCCCCCCGGCTTAGAGGGCAAGGAATCGGGCGCAAGCTGATGAACCAATTGGCGCTCTGGAGCCGTGAGCAAGGCGCGGAGCATATGTACTTGCAAGTGCTGGACGATAATGAAGCGGCCCGCAAGCTGTACCGCAGAGCCGGCTTCGATGTGTTGTTCGGTTACCATTACCGGATCGGAACGGAGGCAAATTCATGAATACATTCAGTTTCGTGCGAAGCTCCGTAAACGATTCGACCCGCGTTTCGCAAGCCGAGCCCCGCCATACGGACGCCGTCATGGAGCTGCTGATCAAAACGGCGGAATGGCTGAGAAGCAAAGGCTCCCGTCAATGGAACGGCCTGCTCGAAGGCAGAGATCATCACGGAATGGCCGAAGCGATATCCGCGGGTCACGTGTTCGTATTCGAACAGGAGAGCCGCCTGGCCGGCGTCGTCATGCTGCTTCAGCAGCCGGGAGAATGGGACAGGCAGCTATGGGGGGAAGAAGGACACGAAGAAGCCGTGTATGTGCATCGTTTGGCCGTTAACCGGGACTGCGCAGGGACCCGCCTCGGCCGCGACATGATGGCATGGGTTGAAACCGGCATCCGCTTTCCCGGCAAAAGCAAAATTCGTCTCGATTGCGTCGGCGACAACCCCCGGTTAAACGAATTTTACCGCAGTCTGGGCTACGAATATCAAGGCCTGAGCGCAAGCGGCTTCAGCAAATACGAAAAGCTATTATCCAGCCCGAAGACCTGACGCGCCCAATTGCCCAAAAATAAGCCGAAGCGGCTTCTCCCTAAGGGAGCGAACCGCTTCGGCTTGCTTATGCCCGGCCTCCGGTTTGAACCAAAAGAAGCAGCTTATCCAGCTCCCACTTGATCCAGGCCATCGTCTCCCGGCTTTGATGCCATGACATCATGAGAACCTTGCTATCCACAGCAGATACTTCCGGATGCTCCAGTCCGACAAACTTCGCGATATCGAGCGCTCTCGGCGCATGGTACTTATGCGTGATGATCACGGTTGAATGCCAGTCGTTCCGTTGAACTATCTCTCGGCTGAACAATATATTTTCATAAGTGCTGGTCGAACGCCTTTCCATAACAACAGCGGTATCCGGTATCCCGAACCGCAGCAGATAGCTTCGCATCCCATCGGCTTCGGTCAGCTGCGAGTCGCTGCGGTCCGGTCCTCCGGAGACGATGATATGAGCGATCCGCCTTTGTTTATACAGCAGCGCCGCCCGATCGAGCCTTTCCTTCAGCGCGGGAGAGGGCTCCCCGTTCCATAACGCCGCTCCGAGCACGATCCCCGCGTCCCCCGAAGCCGAGAGATGATCCGGCCATGTATTCATTTGCCACCAAAGGCTCCCAATCCATAGGGCACATATGGCGGCGGCCGCAAGAAGAATTCTTCCCGCCCATGTTCTGACCAGCGCGGCGGCGGTCTTCCTGACGATTCGCGCAATCACGTTACGTCCACACCTTCATTCTGCTCTCCAGCGTCCCCGTGAACAGCTCCAGCTGGATTCCGTCCGGATCGAGGAAATTGACGCTCCAGCCTCCGCCACGCTGCAGCGGCCCCCGCACGATCGACACGCCGGCCTGCTCCAACACATGCACCGCCTCAGGGAAATCCGCCTCGGCAATAGAGAACGCCAAGTGGTCCAAACCGCAGCCTACACCGCTATCGTCGGCGCCTTCCGCGCGCCAGGCTCCGCTTCGCTCCAGAAGACAAATCCAAGCATGGCCCCACTCCAAATACGCATCCGTGCGGCCGCGGTGCACGAGCTTCATACCGAGGATCGCCGTATAAAAGCGAAGCGAACGCTCCAAATCGCTTACCCTCCAGGTTGCATGATTAAAGCCGTTCGCCCTGATCATCCCGCCTCTTCTTCCTCTTGTCCGTCCCTGCGTTCCGCAGCCTCCAGCAGAGCGGCGGCCGTCTCGGCGATGTAGTCGCTCATCGTCAGCTTGGCGATCCAATCGGCTCTTATCGCTTTTACTCCGTAATAAGCGCCGGCCAGCTGCCCGTAAATCGCTCCCGTCGTATCCGCGTTCTGTCCCAGATTGACCGCCATCAGGCATCCTTCGGTAAAGCTGTCGCTATGCTGGAACGCCCATAATGCGGCTTCGAGCGAATGGACTACGTAACCGGTCCCTTGGATTTCGGGAGGCTGCTTCGTTTTAAACGATCCGGCGGCGATTTGCCGTATCTCCGGCACCAGCCGATGCTTATCCCAAAAGCCGGGAACGGGAGCGTATGCTTCCGATAGCAGCTCGGCTTTCTCCGCTCCCTGCAGCGCCCCTACGATCAGCCCGCCGTAATATCGGCAGGCGTCCACCGCGACAACCGTCGCGTGCGTCGTCAGCGAGCTGTCTCCCGAGCGGATCATCGCCTCGGCGGGTGTCTGCGCGAAGAAGAGCGGCACCGGAGCCAGACGCATAAGCGAACCGTTGCCCGCCTCCGTCTGTTTCAACGAGCCGCTGAACGGCTCCCCGCTCCGCTCGAACCGTTCGAGCGCGGCGCGCACCGTGTTGCCGATATCAAAGCATGATCCGGTCGAGCTCAAATAGCCGTCGCGGTACCAGCGAACGTACCTCTGCATCTGGTCGAGCGGATGGAATTTGCCGCAGTGAAGCAGGCTCTCCGCCAAGCATAACGCCATGGACGTATCGTCGGTCCACTGCCCGGCCTCAAGTCCGAATACGCCGCCCCCGACAAGCTCACTTACCGGCTCGAAGCTCCCCGGATCGCGGAATTCCACGGTTGTTCCGAGCGCATCCCCGACAGCCAGTCCGAACATACTTCCCTGGTATCTCTCCAGCTTGGAAATTGGCAATGTCATGTTGAAATCCTCTCCTTTTATAAGACTGCGGATGATCGTGCGGCCTTGCGGGCCCGGGTGCAAAAACAGCGTGGAAGCCCACGCTGTGTTCATCGATATATGTGTATGCCGCTTGGGCGGATGTCCTTACTAAATCATCGGCTATTTCTCGGAAATTTCCACCGCTTGAATCGTCACCTTCTCCGTCGGCGAGCTCTTCTCGCCCGAAGCTCCCGTCGTGACCGGCGTAGCTGCGATTTGGTTCACGACATCCATCCCTTCGGAGACCTTCCCGAAGATCGTATAATTCGGCGTATTGTTCAAGCCTTTGCTATTTTCGCCGGTGCAAATAAAAAATTGGCTGCCGTTCGTATTCGGGCCGGCGTTGGCCATAGCGACGATGCCCGGCTCGTATTTATGCGTCGTCGTCTTCAGCTCGTCTTCAAATTTATATCCCGGACCGCCGCGGCCCGTTCCCTCCGGATCGCCCGTCTGCACCATAAACGCCTGTATGATGCGGTGGAACGTCACGTCGTTATAGAAGCCCTGCTGGGACAAAAACACAAAGTTGTTGACCGTTTTGGGAGCGTCCTTGGCAAACAGATCGATTTTGAACGTGCCCTTCGACGTCTTAACCGTCGCTTGATACGTTTTGTTCTGATCGATCGTCATCGCCGGCGGAGAAGACCAGCTCTTCTTACCGGAAGCCTGCTCATTGTTGTTCGCCGGCTGCTGCGAAGATTGGCTTCCGCTTGTTTGACCCGCGGCCGCATTCCCTTTGTCCGCCGCAGGTTTGGTGCCGCAGGCGGATAGCAGAAGCGCACAGACTACCGCGACGGCCGCCCATTTGGCTGTCATAGCTGTAAATGATGCTTTCATGATTCACACTTCAACTCCATTTTTTGGTTTGTGGACGAGTCCATACGGATATTATACTACGATTGACCAAATGTTAACAAAACCTCCAAGTTCCCTTGGAGGTTTTGTCTGTGCGGCAGCTAGCGCGTACCCGCGCCGCCTGCGCCTGCGGCTCTCCCCGCAGCCGCATCGCCGGCCGCCGGGCCGCTGCCGGCGGCGTCGCTCGGCGGGGCGGCGCCCTGCGCCCCCGCCTCCGGCGTTGTCTTGCCCGGGGCGTCCCCCCGGGCGCAGCCCCGCTGCCGCTGCCCGTTCCCGGGGCAGCGCTGCCGCCTCCGGTACCGCCGCCCGGCGCGGTACCAGGGTCCGTCGTGCCGGCGCCGCTGCCGGCACCCGTGCTTCCGGTGCCGCTGCCTGCGGCACCGCCGTTGTTGCTGCCGCCGGGCTTGCTTTGCTGACCGCCCGGCTGAGAGCCGTTCGGGCTGCCTTGGCCTTGGCCCTGCTGACCGCCCGAATTGCCTGGGCTCGGCGCGCCGGTGCCGCCATTGCCGCTGCTGCCGGCGCCCCCCGTCTGTCCCTGCTTACCGCCTTGGCCTTGGCCCGGCTGGCCGTTCGCGCCGCCTCCGGCGCCCTGCTGGCCATTCTGGCCTTGACCGCCTTGCTGGCCGCCTGGGTTCTGCCCATTTTGGCCCTGTTGGCCCCCCTGACCGTTCTGACCGTTCTGGCCTGGCTGGCCGGGCGCGACTCCGTCCGCGCCGCTGTCCGCCGGTACCGTGACGCTTGCCGCGTTCGACTGCGCGCCGGCCGTTCCGCTCTCCGTATTCAGCGGAACGACGACATACTGATACGTCGTTCCGGGCTTCACCGTAATATCCCTGACCTCGGTTACCGAAGTCGTCAGCATCGGTTCGGACGGAAAATCCTTATCCTTATCTTCCTTGCGGAAAATTTGATAGGAAATATTGTCGCCCGCGCTCGACCAGTTCAGCAGCACTGAACGGGTGTCCTTGACGTACTCCGCCTTCAAATCGGCGGCCGTCTTCGGCGGAGCGCCGAGTTCAGGCACATTATCCGGCTTGGTGAACTGCGTCATCGGTTTGTTGGCCAGCGCTTTCTGCATCACTTCTTTGAAGATGACGGCCGGCGCTCCGCTGCTCATCGTAACGTAATGCTTGGCGTCCGCTTTGTCGAAGCCGATCCATACGGCCGCGCTCCACTCCGGCGTATAACCCGTGAACCACAGGTCGCGGTTGTACTTCTCCAAGCCCTTGATGACGTTCTGCGTCGATCCCGTCTTACCGGCCAAAGGACGATCGAAGCGTGCGGATGCGCCGGTACCGCCAGGCCCGACGACGCCTTCCATCAGCTGCGTCATATAATAGGCCGTCTTCGGGCTCATGACCGATTTGCGTTCCTGCTTGAACGTATAAACTTCCTGCCCTTTGTCGTCCAAAATTTTCGTAATCGCATGGGCTTTGTTCAAATATCCGTTGTTGGCAAAAGCGGCGTAGGCCGTCGCCATTTGCAGCGGAGTCGCCCCATTGGTCAGCCCCCCGAGCGCGATCGCCAAGTTCCGGTCCTTGACCGGATCGAGCGGAATGCCCATATTAATCGCGAAATCCATTCCTTTTTTGACCGTAATTTCGTTCAGCAGCCAAATCGCCGGCGCATTAATCGAACGCTTGACGGCATCGAACATGGTCACCTGCCCTTGGTATACGCCGTCATAATTTCGCGGCGAGTATCCGCTATAGGATACTTGCTTATCCTGCAGCATGCTGTAAGGCGTATATTTGCCGCTCTCGATAGCCGGAGCGTACACTACGATAGGCTTGATCGAGGAGCCGGGCTGCTGCGGAATCGTCGCCCGGTCTAAGCCGCGGGCCACATAATCCCGTCCGCCGATAATCCCGATCAGACCGCCGTCTTCATTGTTAACAATCGCCATGGCGCCCTGCATCTTTTGCTCGGGACCGTCCTTTTGGAAAAACTTGTCGTTCGCAAACGTCTGCTCCATCACTTTTTGCGCGGTGGCGTCCATCGTCGTATAAATTTTGTAGCCGTTCGTCAGCACATCGTCTTCGGACAAGCCGTACATGTCGTTCGCTTCTTCAAGAACATAATCGAGATAAGTCAAGTAATCGTTAGAGCTTGTCTTCGGCACCTCGGGCGGCGTATATTCTACGGCTTCCGCCTCAAGGCGTTCCGCTTCGGTAATATATCCCTGATCCTGCATCAGCCTTAGAACGACGCTGCGGCGCTCCTTGGATTTCTCCGGGTTCGAGATCGGGTTATACGTGCTCGGCGCCTTCGGTATCGCTGCGAGCGTGGCCATCTGCCACAGCTTCAGCTTGCTTAGATCGGATACGTTAAAATATTTTTTGGCGGCTACCTTGATCCCGAAGGAACGGTTGCCGAAAAAGATCCGGTTCATATACATCGTCAATATTTCATCTTTGGAATAATTGTTTTCCAGCGCCACCGCGATCGACATTTCGGTCGCTTTGCGGAAAAACGTTTTATCCGCCGTCAAAAAGACGTTTTTGGCGAGCTGCTGCGTAATCGTGCTGCCGCCTTCGACGGCGCTGCGGGCGACGACGTCCTTCACCAGCGCGCGCCCGATCCCGAGAAAGTCGATTCCCGAGTGCTGGCCGAACCGCCGGTCCTCCGTCGCGACAAAAGCTTCCTTCAGCTTTTGCGGAATTTCCTCCGGCTTCACGATTTCCCGGTTCTCCTTCATTAAAGTCGCCACTTCGTTGCCGGAATTGTCGTAAATATGCGAAGCTTCGTCCATGTCCAGCTTATTGATGTTTTCCTTAAGCAGCTTTTCTCCGTTAATAATAATGAAAATATAAACGCCCAATGCGCATATTAAGGCCAGAACCGCTGCGATGAACGTAAACATCAACGCTTTGCCTGCGCTGAATTTGCTTTTTTTCTTCTTGGTCTTCGTCTTTGGTTTCGGTTTTCCTGCATTTCCGGAAGGCGTTTTTTTTCCAGTAGGCATTCTCTCTGTCACCTCTTACTCTCTCTAAGCTTCCTATCGGTTTTCCGCCCGCTTTTCACCGGGCTTCGCAAAACTCCGGCCAACGAGCGCCGGATGCGAAAACAACTTCCCCTGCTCAAGCTTACGTTACAAGCGGACGTTGGTTTCAAGCGCGTTAACCGGGATCGCTTCTCTAACGTTGTCTGCTCGCCTCTAAGCGACCGGTTCGCCGGTGAACACTGCCATTAGGACATGTTCTTCGCGGTCCGCTAACGAAAAGAACAACCCTAAGGGATCGGGTTGCTCTTATGGACGTTATTAAATTAGACGGTATTTTGAGCGAAAATGTTGCGCTTCCTCTTCGTCCCGCCATCCATGACTCGGTTAGCCTTCGCTGTTGTCTTGCATGAGCGAAACGGAACGCTGAGGCGTAAAGGTCGAAATCGCGTGTTTGTAAACCATTTGCTGACGGCCTTCGCTATCGATGATAATCGTGAAATTATCGAACGCACGGATGACTCCGCGGATTTGAAACCCATTGGTCAGATAGACGGTTACCGGGATGTTTTCCTTGCGCAGCTGGTTCAAAAATGTGTCCTGAATGTTAATCGATTTGTTCATCATGGGCCCCCTCAAATAAATTGACGTTCGATTTTTAGCTTATCTGCTATTATAGCATGAATCTGTTCCAAGTGGGCAGAAAAATTTTCCATATCGGTGACGTCCACCCACTCGATATCTTTCATGTGGCGAAACCACGAGAGCTGACGTTTGGCGAATCGGCGCGTGTCCTGCTTCAGCTGAAGCACCGCTTCTTCCAGCGGAACGGCGCCCTCCAAATATCCAAGAATCTCCTTGTAGCCAAGCCCCTGCATCGAGATGTGCTGCCGTCCGTAGCCATGCTCTTGCAGCCTGCGAACTTCGTCTACGAGCCCCTGCTCGATCATCAGATCGATACGCTCTTCAATACGTTTATATAGTAAAGCTCTGTCCATTGTCAACCCGATGATACACAGTTCGTAAGGCGATTGTTTTTTCTGTACCTTCAACTGCTCGGAAAGCCGTTCTCCGGTCAGATGAAAAATTTCCAGAGCGCGGATAATGCGCCGCTGGTCGTTGGCATGAAGCCGCTGCGCCGATTCCGGGTCCACCTCCCGAAGCCTCTCCAGAAGCGCCTCGTTGCCGTGCTCCTCGGCATACAGCCGCTGCGCTTCGCGAAAATGTTCATCCGACCCGCTCTCGCTGAACTGATATTCGTAGCAAACCGATTCCACATAGAGTCCGGTACCGCCGACGATAAAAGGAAGCTTGCCCTGCGCATGGATGTCGGCGATCTTCTCCCGCGCTCTTTCCTGAAATTCGGCTACGGAAAACGGGTGATCGGGATCGTGAATATCGATCAGATGATGCGGGACCAGTTCCCGCTCCTCCGAAGTAACCTTGGCCGTGCCGATATCCATTCCCCGGTACACCTGCATGGAATCGCCGGAGATAATCTCCGCCCCGTATTCCGCCGCCAGCCTTAGGCTGAGCTTCGTCTTGCCTACCGCGGTCGGTCCGACAAGCACGAGCAGCCCGGGCTTGTTCAAAGCCTGTGTCACAATCGTATCACTCCGTACGCAATTTTCGATGTTGAGCGGTGTAACTCCGCAAAGCCCAGCCGGGCAAATTCCCCGCTGTCCCGATGCTCCTTCATCACAACGGCTCTGCGCGCCGCCCGCCGGGCCTCATGGACCGCTTCCTCCGTGAGCGCCCGCGCGTCCGCCAGCTGCCGTATCGAACGGATCGAATTGGATTCGTGAATCGGCTTGCGGAACATCGGGTCAAAATAAACGACGTCAAACGATTTCGCATCCTGGCGTCTTAAAAAATCAAGATGCTCCTCGTGCAGCACGCGGATGCGTCTCATGGCGTCCGTCATGCCCGGTATATCGGATACGTACTCGCCGAGCCCTTGTTGAAGCAGCAAAAACGGCAGCGGACTGCTCTCCAAAGCGGTCACCTGCCCGGATTGCCCCGCAGCGAAGGACAGCGTAACCGCATCCGAGCCAAGCCCGGCGGTGCAGTCCAAAATCCGGTCTCCGGGGCGGACGCCGGCCATTTCCAGCAGCGTATCCGACTCCCCGTTCAGCAGTCGCTTAACGCGAATGGCGGCCGTGCTCGGATGAAAAAACAAAGCAGGCTGCTGTTCATGATAATACTCTATTCGCTCTCTGGTTACAAGCAGGATATCCGGATCGTCGTAGGTCAAACAGAGCTGAGCCAGCGACATTCGCGCCCGCCGGACCCGGCGCACGTTTCCTTGCACCCCCTTAAGCTCCTTGATTTGCGCCGCCAGGCGATCGGCAAGCTCCAGCTGCTCCCGCTGCGGATCATAAGAAGTCGTAATCAGCATTACATCACCCGCTTAAACATTTTTTCCAGCTCATAGGTGGAGAAGCTGATGACGATCGGACGGCCGTGAGGGCATGTATAAGGATTCCTGCAGGCGGCCAGCCTGTCGAGAAGCCCTTCGATTTCCAGCGTGCTGAGACTTTGATTCGCTTTGATCGACGCTTTGCAGGAACACATAATGGCGGCCTTCTCGCGAAGCTTGCCAAGATCGATGGTTTTGCGTTCGGAGAGAAGCCACTCCGTCATTTCCTCCACCAGGGCGCGTTCGTCCCCGGCGGGAAACCAGTGCGGGTATGCCCTCACCAAATAAGCATTGCCGCCGAACGGCTCCATATATACTCCCGCCTGTTCAAGCATCTGAACCTTTTCTTTGAGCCGCTCGGCCTCGGAAGGGGTAAATTCCAGCGTAATCGGCATCAGCAGCTCCTGGCTCGCCTCCGCAGGCTTGCCGAACTTCTCGTAATAATATTCGTAATTGATCCGCTCATGCGCCGCATGCTGATCGATCAAAAACAACCCTTCTTCATTTTGCGCCACGATATACGTTCCGTGCATTTGCCCGATCGGAAACAGCTTCGGAAACTCAGGCAGCGCGGGAGTCTCCTGCTCGCCGCCGGTCATAGCCTTCAGCAGAGCGGCGCTGGACGCGGCTTGCTCCCGCGCGTTCTGCTCCCGCTGCCGATAATCCGACCGCGCGGACTCTTGTCTTCCCGCAGCCGCATTTCTCACCGTGCCAGCCGGGGCCGGGCTTACCCGCGAAGTTTCGCCGGGCTCGCCGCGTTCGTAAGCGCCCCGTTCGGCCGGGGCTTCCGGGTAGCCTCCTCTCCCTGCTGCAGAGCCGCCGAATCGGCCTGAAGCCTCTTCTCTGTCGCGGGGAGAATGCGGCCTGCTCCACTCTTGGACGGCACCCGCGTCAGGCGAAGCCGGAGACGAACTCAAGCTCTCTCTCAGCTTCCAGCCGGAGGCGTTCGGCTCCGTCCCGGGCGCGGAGGGCGGCGCTGCAGGCGCAGCCGAAGGCCTGTACAGCTCCATTTGCTCCTGCACCACCGCTTCTTTCTTCGGTTTGACCGCCGACGCCGCGGACGGAATCAGCACCTGCTGATTCAACAGCTGCTTCACCTCCTGCTCGACGAATTGAATCAGCTCCTGCTCCTTGCTGAAGCGCACCTCCAGCTTGGCCGGGTGAACGTTGACGTCGACGAGCGTCGGATCGGTCTCGATGTGAAACGCCGCAATCGGATAGCGGTTGATCGGAAGCAGCGTATGATAGCCCTGCAGCAATGCGTGGATAAGCGTATAGTTGCGGATATACCGGCCGTTGATGATCGTCGAAATGCCGTTCCGGTTCGCTCGCGTCGTCTCCGGCTTGCCTATATAACCGCGGATCGTGTAGTCCAGATGCTCGCCTTCGATGCGCAGCATATTTTTGGCGACGGCTGTGCCGTAGATCGCTGCGATCACCTGCAGCATATCCCCGTTGCCCAGCGTCTGGATCAGTTGGCTGCCGTTATGCTTCAGCGTAAAGGCGATTTCCGGATGGGCCAGACTGAGACGATAGATGAAATCCGATACATGGCCGAGCTCGGTTTGTACCGTCTTCATATATTTCAAACGGGCCGGCGTATTATAGAACAGCTCCCGGATTTGAATATCGCTTCCGCGTGAGGCCGCCGTCTCCTCCAGCGTTTTAATCGTACCGCCCTCGATGACGAGCCGGTGCCCGAGACCGTTCTCCTCCGTCGATGTTACGCAGGTTACTTTGGATACGGCGGCGATACTGGGCAAAGCCTCGCCCCGAAATCCGAGCGTGCGAATCGCGAAGAGGTCTTGGCTGCTGGCGATTTTGCTTGTGGCATGACGGAAAAAAGCGACCTCGCAATCGTCCTTCTCCATCCCGGAGCCGTTATCGCTGACGCGGATCAGTTCGAGTCCGCCTTCTTCGATGGTCACATCGATCCGGGTACTGCCCGCATCAATGGCATTTTCTACCAATTCCTTAACGACGGAAGACGGCCGTTCGACCACTTCCCCCGCTGCGATCTGGTTAGCGATATGCTCGTCCAAAATTTTAATTTTGCCCATATAGCCATTACTCCTTAAATAACCCGCAAAATGGGGCCTAGACTTGGAAGCTGATTCAAAAAGCTAAGTCTCGTTACTCCCCGCTGCTTTTCGTCGCGTTCAAATCTACCTTATCGCCGCTATCGGTGTAGTCGAGCTGCGGGAAATATTGTTTGAAGCGTTCGGCGTTCAAATAACTCGATCCGTTTTGGAGCAGCAGGCTGCCGTCGGATGCAGCGAACGTATGAGTCTCTCCGTTAGCCGTAATATCTACGGATTGAGCGGCCGCATTCCATTGGACGGTACCCGCAAGCAAAGAGCTCAACACCCGGGACGGAACGTACAGCTGCCCGTCGTTGCGAACGACGTCGAACAAATCCTCTACGGGAATCTGATTGATCGATACGCCGCGTCTGTTAAGCTCGACGCTGATTGTATTCACGCCGGCCTGCTGCAGCGCCGTAACCAGCTGCGGCACCTCGCCGTCGACATCGATGTCGGGCTTCAGACCGACTTTATTGACCTTGCGCAGCTTAGGCGTCAAGTACTCTTCTATCGTCACTTTCAGCGCGCCGCCGTTCGAGAGCGGGAACAACGTTTGCACGCTTCCTTTGCCGAACGTGTTGCGGCCGATCACCTTCGATACGACGTTGTAATCTTGAAGCGCTCCGGTCAGCACCTCGGATGCGCTGGCGCTGTTTTCGTTGACGAGAATGTATAGAGGGAAAGGCTGCGTCGTGCCGCCCGAAAACTTCACCGGCTCGTCCACATTGTTCTTGTCTTTCGTATGGATCAGAATGCCTTCCTTGACGAACAGCTTGGCCATATTTTGCGCCGTATCCACAAGCCCGCCCGGATTATCGCGCAGGTCGAGGACGAGACTGGTCAGCCCCTGCTGTTTCAATTCGCCTAGCTGTGCCGCCGTCTGCTCGTCGGCTTCGCTGGAAAATCCGCTGACCCGGATATAGCCTACGCCCTGATCGAACATTTTGTGGGTCACGACGGGCACCTGAATCGTTTGTCTGGTCATGTCGAGGTCGATATTCTGCTGATTGCGCTCAACCGTTATCGAAACCTTGGAGCCTTCGGGACCCATGATTTTATCGGTAACTTCATCGAGCTTCTTCCCTTCCGTCGACACTCCGTCGACAGCGGCGATCCGGTCGCCGGGAAGCATTCCGGCCGTTTTCGCCGGACCGTCGAACACTTCGGTGACATAAGCGTTATTATCTTCGGACCGGACTTTAATGCCGATTCCGACATAATTATTTTCCAATGCGTTGTTGAACTGCTTCAATTGGTCGGCCGTAAAATAGACCGTGTACGGATCGTTCAACGATTCGACCATCGATTCGATGGCGATATCCGACAGATTGGTCCTGTTCGGAGCGCTGACGTGATTTTTCTCCAGCAAATTCAGTACTTCTTTGATTCGGGACGAATCGGCATCCGTTTGTTCGGCGGCAAAGACGGAGGAAGCGGCCGGGAATAACAGTGTGAGAGATAATAATGCGGTAGCGGTGCGCCGACCTAAAGTACGGTAGCCGTTCGGTTTCATAAGAGATTCATCCTTTCGCTTTTAACAACGTTAAGATAATTGCTTTTTCAAGTCGAATAAAAAGTTCATCGCCATCATCGGCGTCATATTCATCAAATCGGCCGATTTCAGCTGTTCGGCCAGTTGCTCCAGCTTCGGATCGGATTTTTTCTTCGTGCGCTCCGGCGCGGCCGCGGTTTCCTGGAACAGGCTGAGCTGAACGTAGCCGCTCTCCTTCACCTGCTCCGGCTGCTGCTGCGGGTCCTTAACGGCCGCGGCAGCGAATGGCGCGGGTGCCGCCGTCTCCGGCTCAGCCGTCATAGCCATAGGCTCCGCCGCTGCAGCTCCGGCATCCGGCATCGCTGCATCCGCCGCAAGCGGCAGCTCGGTCCGGTTCGGCATCTGCGCCTCCTGCAAAGCGGAAGGCTTGTCCGAAGGCGGCGCCCCTATGCCGGCCACCGCCTCGCTCTCGCCTTGAAGCAGCTCGGCGCGCGCTTCGAACGCGTGCAGCAGCTCGTACGAGCGGTCGATAATCCCGCCCGGCAAACCGGCGATCTGCGCGCAATAGATGCCGTAGCTCGTGCTCGCCGCGCCCGGAATCAGCTTGCGCAGAAACGTAACCTGACGGCCGCTCTCCTTGACCGCCATGCAATAATTGCGCAGCCCGGCGAGCGTTTCTTCCAAATGCGCCAGCTCGTGAAAATGGGTCGAGACGAGCGTCTTGCAGCCGATCTTGTCATGCAAAAATTCGATGACCGCCTGGGCGATCGCCATTCCTTCGCCGGTCGAGGTGCCGCGCCCCAGCTCGTCGATAATGACCAGGCTTCGGGCGGTCGCCTTCTCCGTCATGACCTGGATGTCCATCATCTCGACCATGAACGTGCTTTGGCCGCCGATCAAGTCGTCGGCAGCGCCGATCCGGGTGAAGATCCGGTCCAGAATAGGAACCTTGGCGGACTGCGCCGGAACGAAGCAGCCGATCTGAGCCATCAGGCAGATGATCGCCACCTGGCGCATATACGTGCTTTTCCCGGCCATGTTCGGGCCTGTGATCAGCATCATGCTGCCGTCTTCTCTGCTCAGCCGCGTATGATTCGCGATGAAGAAGCCGTCCTGCATGACGGCTTCGACGACGGGATGGCGGCCTTCGTCCACCCGCAGCTCGAAATCGTCCCCTATCGCCGGCTTCGTATACCGGTTAGCCGCGCTGACGGCGGCCAGCGACTGGTACACGTCCATCGTGGCAATCAGCTCGGCCAGCTGCTGCAGCCTGGATATATGGGCGGACAGCTTCTCCCTGAGCTGCATGAACAGCTCGTATTCCAGGTCGACCATCTTCTCCTGGGCTTCGAGGATCAGTCCTTCCTTCTCCTTCAGCTCCGGCGTAACGAACCGCTCGGCGTTGGCCAGCGTCTGCTTCCGTTCGTAACGGCCTTCCTCCAGCGAAGGAAGATTCGCTTTGGTCACTTCAATGTAATAGCCGAATACTTTGTTGTAGCCGATCTTCAGCGACTTCACGCCGGTCCGCTCGCGCTCCTGCTTCTCCAGCTCGGCAATCCACTGCTTGCCGTTCGTGCTGGCTTCGCGCAGCTGATCGAGATAGGCGTGATAGCCCGCCTTAATCATGCCGCCGTCGCGAATCGAGACGGGCGGCTCGTCCTGGATGGCGGTGTCGATCCACGCCATCACGTCCTGGCACGGGTCGATCCGTGCCGTAAGCTTCGCCAGCGTCCCGGAGCCCGACGCTTCGCCGATCTGCTTCAGCAGAGGCACCTGCCGAAGCGATGCCTTGAGCGCGACGAGATCGCGCGCATTGGCGTTGCCGTAAGCGATGCGCGCCACCAGGCGCTCGAGGTCGTAAACCTCCTTGAGCGCCTGCTTCAGCTCATCGCGGACGATCAGCTGATGGTACAGCCGTTCCACCGCCTCCAAACGCTCGCGGATCGCCGTTTCGCTCATCAGCGGCTTCTCGATCCAGCGGCGCAGCAGACGGCCGCCCATCGCGGTGACCGTCTTGTCCAGCAGCCACAAGAGCGAGCCTTTCTTCGACCGGTCGCGCACCGTTTCCACAAGCTCCAGATTGCGCCGTGTGAACGGGTCCATAATCATATACTGGTTCTGCTCGTAAACCCGAATATGCTTGATATGAGCAAGAGACCGCTTTTGCGTCTCCTGCAAATAAGTCATCAGCTGCCGCACGCAGGCTTTCGCTTCGGCGGGCAGCGCCGCCAGCTCCGCTTCTGCGAAATAGTCCTCCAAGGAAACCGCCGTATGTATAGTCGACGCGGACCGCGGGGTCATAACGACAGAGCTGGCCCACCCGGCCGGGTTATTGTCGCGCAGCTTCTGAAGCAGTTCGGCCGATCCCAGCAGCTCCGACGGATGATACACATTCATCTCGTCGGTCACAAGCGTAATCGTCCCTTCAAGACGCGTTACGAACAGCTCGCCCGTGGAGATGTCGCAGGCCGCGAAGCCGAAGCAGCCTTCCTGCTCTTCCGTCACGGAAACCATATAATTGTTGCTCGTCTCGCCGAGCGATCGCGCATCCATGACCGTACCCGGCGTCACAATGCGGACGATTTCCCGCCTGACGACCCCCTTGGCTTGCGACGGGTCCTCGACCTGCTCGCAAATCGCAACCTTATACCCTTTTTCTATCAGCCGGGCAATATAGTTATCCGCGGAATGGTACGGAATGCCGCACATCGGAATGCGCTCCTCGGCGCCTCCCTCCCGCCCGGTCAGCGTAATCTCCAGTTCGCGCGCGGCGTTCACCGCATCTTCAAAAAACATTTCATAGAAATCGCCCAAGCGAAAAAATAAAAAAGCGTCCTGCACCTCCGCCTTAATGGCGAGGTATTGCTCGATCATAGGAGTGTATTTGGCCATGCTTGTTCCTCCATGCTTTCCTGCGTACTATTGCGATAAAACGGGCGCATTTCGCCATTCTATCTATTCTCTGCTATTATATCACGAATTCATAGAGGATGGCTCTTTTCTATGAAAAGGCCCGATTTTCCACTTGCGGCGAATATCCTCCTGCTCGTTCCAGCCTTTCATTTGCAGCAGCATCGTTTTGAGCGGAGTCAAATAAGCTTCATGCTTGCGAAAGCCCGGCAGCTTTACCATATCGCTCCACAAACCGGGAATGAGCGGACGTATTCTCGGCTTGTCGCCCGAATAGTAAGCCTGCTGGATGTTCGGTTCGCCGAGTGGCCTTGCCGGAAGCAGACGGTGGTGATCGGCAATCAGCTTAGCCAGTGCTAGCACTCCTCTGGCCACCGTCGGGGAAGTCATCCAGCTGGGCAGTACGCGATACTCGAACCCGCCGTGCCGCTGCCTTCGGAAATCGCCGAGAAAGCCGTATTTCGGCCTCCTCCCGCCAGTCGTCTCATCCTCCAGCAGGACGAGCGGCAGCGCCAAATAATTGTCGAGCGTGCGCAGCAGCTCCGCGCTCAGCCGGACGCCGCTGAAATGAATATGCCCGCCGAGCGGGAACCCTTTCACGGGCATCCCTCCCGCAATCCATTCCAGCGTGCCGTCGGCAATGCTGCGGGAGGCGAGCTGCATCGTGCGGTGCAGATTGATCATCATCTGCCGCACCTCTCTGCTCGGCTCGGGACGAAGCTCGGCCAGCGGATAAATTTTGCGGAAGCTCGGCAGCACAATCGCATCGCAGCCAACCGGTCCGTCCTTCTCCAGAAAGTCGGACGCGAAGATCACCTTGCCGCGCTCGTTGCGGAGCAGAAATTCCGGATCGGCTCCGAGCATCGCCTCCTGGAGAGGATGCTCCGCTTCCTCCTTAAGCTCCAGCGCCAACTTATGCATCGCGTCCGCGAACAGCTCGGCAAGCCGCTCATCCAGCTGCGGCACGGCGCCGACCTCCAGCACCGTGAGTTCCCCTCCCGGGCGCACGCCCACACGTACGACGCCGTAATCGAGTCCCAGCGCGTAAATCGCCTTGACCGCCTCCCGCTTCGCTCGGATGGCGTGATAGGAAGGCGTCTCCGCCAATACCTCGACAAACCCGCTGTCCTCCTGCTTTTTCTGCAAAGGATGCGAGGTCCCGAAATAAACCCCGTGCGATTTCTGAAACAAAGCGAGCGCTTGGAGATGGAACACCGGAATAACGTACTCGTAGGTCCAGCGCGGCAGCTCTGCGCCGGTCTCCGGATTCATGCGGATGCCGTGCAGCTCCAGGCATTCCGCCGCTTTTCGGGGGTTTGCCGCGCGCAGCACGCTTTTGACGGGCTGAACCGACCTTCGGCCCGATTTTTCCGCATGAAAGCAGCCCCAATGGATGATGCAGGTCGGCTCCTGCGAGACGGGCAGCCTCGTTCCGTGCGGCAGCCGGATTTTATCCAGCAGCAGCTGCAGGGTCGGTTCGTTGGAATGGAGCAAAAAAACGCGCATCACGAGCTATCCCCCTTCGAAAAGAACAATGGATTCGGCTTCCGCAGAGCCTATTTTGGCGGCGGAAGGGCTTCGAAACAAAAAAGAGGGCTGACGCCCTCTGCCGAAATGAACTATAGCCACATATACTAAAAGCAGAAATCAGTTCAAATCGTCGTCTAAGAGATCCGGATCGAGATCCTCAAAGTCACCGTCATCGGCTTCGTCGAAATCAACCTGTTTGTCGTCGAAATCATCGCCGCCGTTAGGGTTCACCACAACCCAAATTTTGGTTTCCGCGATCATTTCCACTTTGAATTCGCGCTCCACGCGAATGACGACACTGTCCCCGCTCGCAGATATGCTCGCTTCCACGCAGTTCGGTTCCTGTGTGGCTTGCGCCGCAACTTCAGCCGTTGACGGTCTGTGCTTCTTGTCGAGATAAGACAGTCCGACCGCCTCCACGTAAGAGATCGTTTCTTTCGCAACATCGGTTTTGGTATTTTTGTCGTAAGAATACCAAATGTTGATGTCATAAGTACCCACTACTTCCACGTGATCTCCCGACTTCACCGCATCATATTGGTTGTTGATAATCCAAGCACCCAAAATACTCGTCGGAGCATGAGGCGGAGTGACCGTGTTCGTTACTTGGGAAAATTTACGACCTTTGCCGCAGACAGCCTTCGTATAGATCTCTCTGTAATGCAAATCTTTATCTATTGACATCTTTTCAACCTCCTCCATACAATCATTCATTACAATTGTATGCAGGACATAGGCGAATGTTGATTAAACGGAAGTCCCCAAATAAATATTCTTTGTAAAAACAAATAGAACTTAGCCGATTTAGGTTCTACAATAGGCTATGAACGTATAATCATCAATCTTTCCTGCAGGCGCTACAGATGGAAGAACGCGATCGTCGGATTATACTGACCGAAGACAGGCAGATAGATGCCGTTGCCAGGCTAGTCGCTGCATTCGCCGCTATTGTTACCCCTCGGGCCATCGTTTTTTGCGATGATGAGGCGGACGAAGCGCTGTTGGCCAAGATCGCAGACAGGAGTACGGCGTACATACCTCGGGAACATATGCCCATGTTGATGATGAGCAATTGGAGACGGGATTACTTGACCGGCTTGCAGCATTTGGCGCTGAATCTGATGATTACGGAATGCTGCTAGAAGCAAAAAAACATGCGCATACAAAATAATCCTCTCTTGTGAAGGAGCTGCACAATGGCTACCGTATTTGGGGTTATTATCTATATGACATTTATTAGCCTTGGAATTCCGGATTCTCTGCCTGGATCGGCGTGGCCTGCAATTCGGCCCGACTTGGGCGGTTCATTCGGCTTCGCGGGGATCTTGTCCATGATTGTGGCTGGAGGAACTATCGTATCCCGTCTTTCACAATGTCAATCATTAAGCAATAGGCATGTCCCCTGCGCGGCTTTTCGCTTTTATGTGCAGGGGACGGTTTATTTTTGCGCAGCGTATCCCACATTCTTTTGCTTTTTCGCCCGCTTGGCTACGGCCAGATACGCCCTCAGCTCCATGATGAGCTGCAGCAGCGCGGAGCGGATCTCGAACTCCTCCCGGCTCGCCGGCAGCGGCATCCGCTTATAGCCGGCGACAAGCGATTCCAGCGCCTGTTCGGCGCGTCCCGTATAATAATCTTCCTTGACATCCTCGCTCAAGCCTTCGAACACGGATGCGAGCCCTTCGCCGTGCGGCAGCGTCTGATATACCTGCGCAACCAGCTGCATCATCCGGTCAATAGAATCGAACTGTTGCTTGCGCATATAAAAGTAGGCGAACCAGGCGTTCTGCTCCTGGAGCAGCACATTTTCCTTCAGCCGCTGAGCTGCCTGCAGCCCTTGCCGGATCAAGCTTTGTGCCTCAAGCAGCTCGCTGCCGTCCCAAATATAGCTATCGTCTTTCAAATGACGGGCGATCTGCACGAAAATCTGTGAAAAACAGGACTCCAGCTTATTTTTCAGCTCCGTCAGCTGCTTGTCCTCCCGCGGCATATAAATAATGTTGATTAACGTAGCCGTGCCGAGGCCGATGAGCAGCAGCGCCACCTCGTTGAGCAGCAGCTGCGTCGATATGCTTTGCGCGGTAAATACGTGGAACATGACGACAGAGCCGGTCACCACGCCGTCCTTCAGCTGCAGCCGCGACAGCGCCGGATACAGAATCAGAATACATAAGCTGATCACCCATATATCGAAGCCGATGAGGCCAAACAGCAGCGCCGACAAAGCAAGACCGAGCAAGGAAGCCGCGATGCGTTGAAACGACGTTTTAAGTCCTCTCTTCTTCGTGACGTCGATGCCCAGGATGGCAAGCAGACCTGCGGACAACGGCGAATGAACGCCGAGCAGCTGAGCCGCCGTAATCGACGCCCAGACGGCGACGGCCGTTTTTATAATGCGGATTCCCATAAACGACCCCTTTCTGCAGCCGCTGAAAGCGTGGTGAAAACGTCCGCTGCGGTACTCATTTGATCTTCCAAAGGCGAGCGCTGACGCTTTTCCAGATTCAAAAGGCCACTCCGCTCTTTGTTCACTACGCGATAGTCCTGTCAGCTCTACGCAGCATGCTCTATTACAGCCGTATCCGGCGGCGGGACGGGTTCATGATCTTGCTCTATAGCCTCCCGTCTCCCGCCGTCCGCCTTCTTCTACTTCCGCTTGCTTCCTATCAGCTTGCCTTCCAGATAGGCGACGGCCTGATACATTAAGGTCGCCGCAATGGCAATCAGAATGACGCTGCCGATCACCAGCGTAAAGTTAAATACTTGAAAACCGTATATGATCAAGTAGCCCAGGCCTTCCTTGGAGACGAGAAATTCGCCGACGATCACGCCGACCCAAGACAGTCCGACGTTCACCTTCAACGTGGAGACGATCGTCGGGTACGAGGCGGGCAGTATGACGTTCTGAAATACTTTTCCCTTGGAGCCGCCGAATATGCGAATGACCTTCGTATAGTTCGGATCTACCTCTCGAAAGCTCATATATACCGTTAAAATCGTAATAATAACGGTCAGAGACAGCGTAGTTGCTATAATCGATAAAACCCCGGGCCCGAGCGCTACGATAAACAGCGGTCCGAGCGCCACCTTCGGCAGGCTGTTCATCACGACGATGTACGGATCGAGCACCCGGGATAAAAAGGGCGACCACCAGATCAGCGCGGCAACGGCCGTGCCGAGCAGCGTACCGAGCACGAATCCGGCGATCGTCTCCCACAGTGTCACGCCCAGATGAATCAGCAGCGAACCGTCCAGCAGCTTCGTATAAAGCAGTTCCCCGATCCGGCTGGGGAAGCTGAATAGCAGCGCGTCGATCCACTGCTTTCGTCCGGCCACTTCCCATAAAGAGAAAAAAGCAATGAGAATGGCCAACTGGACCAGCCTTACCTGCCAAGCAACCTTCCGTTCCCGGGACATAAACCGGGCATATTCGCGTTGTGTCAGCAGCCGTCTTGCCGATGCTTCCGAAGAGGCGGCCGCTCCCGGCGATCCGGGCTGCCGCTCATTCATGCCGATCTCCCCCTTTGGCTTCCATATCGTCGAATTGTCCCCACAACCGATGAAATAAATCGTGAAAACCCGCTTCCTCCCTCGCCTTCAGAGGCAGGGCGGCGCGAATGTTCCCGGGCACCTCCACCTCGGCGCGAATCCGCCCCGGGCGGGGCTGCAGCACGATAATCCGGTCGCTCATCGCGATGGCCTCCGTAATATCGTGAGTGACCAGAATCGCCGTCTTGCCGCGCGAGCGCAGCGTGACGGCGACGAGATCCTCAAGCTGCAGCTTCGTCTGATAATCGAGCGCGGAGAACGGCTCGTCGAGCAGCAGTATATCCGGTTCGGTCGCCAAGGTCCGCACCAGCGCCACGCGCTGGCGCATCCCGCCCGATAATTGCTGCGGGTAGCTGTCCGCGCAATCGGCCAGCCCCATATCGCTCAGCAGCTCCAGCACAAGCGGCTTATAAGCCGCTTCTTCCTTGCCTGTAAGCTCCAGTCCGATCGCCGCGTTCTCGTAGATGGTGCGCCACGGAAACAAATAATCCTGCTGCAGCATATAGCCGACCTTCGGCGTCGGCCTTTTGATCCGTTCCCCCGCTATAAGCACGGTGCCTTCCGTCGGAAGCAGCAGTCCGCTAATCAGCGAGAGCAGCGTCGTTTTGCCGCATCCGCTAGGACCGATCAAGCTGACAAACTCTCCTTGCTCCACCTGCAGATCGATCTGTTCCAGCGCCAAGGTTGCGCCTCTGCCGTTCACATATACATGGGAAAGCTGCCGAAGTTCCACGACGGTTTGCATTTGCATTCGTATCCCCTCCTCCCGGACTCGCGGTCACCTTCCTCGCTATTTCACCGCTTCCTTCGCTTTTTCGGCAAACTGATTGTCAACAAGCACCTTGTAATCCGCGCGCTGTTTCAATTCGCCGGCCGATTCCATCACATCCTGCAGATTGTTCCATTCCTGCTCGTCGATCATCCCGTCGGTAGAGAACGAGCCTTGATCTTTATAGCGTTTGACGACGCCTTTGACGACTTCCTTATCCGTATCCTGGAAGAAGGACATTATCGCATCGGTAATCTCGTCGACGCTGGCGGTTTGCACCCAGTTCTGAGCCTTTTGAACGGCGTTCGAGAATTTCTGGATCGTACCGCTGTTTTTGTCGATAAAGCTCTTCTTCGCCATAAAGACGGTGTACGGCAGCTTCCCGCTCTCTACGCCGAACGAAGCGATGACATACCCTTTACCTTCCTTCTCGATAACCGTCGCCTGCGGTTCGAACAATTGAACGTATTCTCCCGTTCCGGAGGCGAACGCCGTCGGGATGTTGGCAAAGTCGACGTTCTGGATCAGGTCCAAATCTTTATGCGGATCGATGCCGTGCTTTTTCAGCGTGAATTCCCCCGCCATTTGCGGCATGCCGCCTTTGCGCTGTCCGAGAAACACTTTCCCCTTCAAGCTGTTCCAGTCGAATGCCCCGGTTTGCGGCTTGCGAGCCACAAGGAAGGTTCCGTCCGTTTGCGTCAGCTGCATGAAATTGATCACCGGATCGCCGCTTCCCTGCTGCTGTACGTAAATCGAAGTTTCCGAGCCGACCAGCGCCACGTCGATGCCTCCGGAGAGCAGCGTCGTCATCGTCTTATCTCCGCCCGAGGTCGTCGTCAAATCGATATCAAGCCCTTGTTCTTTGAAAAATCCTTTCGCTATCGCGACATATTCCGGAGCGTAGAAGATGGAACGCGTCACCTCGCCGATCCGCACCTTCGTCACTTCCTCCTTGCTCCCTTTGCCGCATGCCGTAAGCGTTAATGCCGCCGCAAGCAGTAAAGACAGCGCCAGACTCCATCGTTTCCTGTTCATAGGCAAGTCCCTCCACTCGTTTTCCTTAAGATGGGATAGTCTATGCATCAGCCCAGAGAAAGGTTCGGAACCGATACAGCGCCGGGTTGTCCATAGGCAAGAACAAATCCCCCCAAAGTGACGTGATGCTCTGAAGCTTATTCCGTCCGCATCCAGCCTAAGCCGGATCGGCGTCTAACCCTTCCTCTGGGATCGTTCTATGGGTAGACATTCCTTTCGGGGGAGCCCAGGATATCCACAGGATATTGCTGCGCATCATTTCCTAAACAACAAAAAAACGCCCGTTCGCTAATGAAGCGGACAGACGTTTCTAAATATGCAGCGATTGATGCGCGGCCTGCGTCGAGGTTAGGGTTTCCAATCGCCGCTGCAGCCGGATAGCCCGATGAATGAACGGCCGAAAGCAATGCCTTCAGGCCGTAGTAGGAATCCGAGACTGTCCCGTTCCTTGCCCGGGCTGGCTGGAATTCGCGCTGTCTTCGGATACGGCATTCTGCTCTCCCGGATCGATCGTGCGGCCCTTTCCGTACGGAATAATCAGCGGCGTTCCGTAGAAAGGATCTTTGAGCACCTGACAGTCGAGATCGAACACGGATTGGATCATCTTCTCGGTGACGATGTCCTCCGGCTTGCCTTGCGCCCAAATCGCCCCGTTCTTGACGGCGATCATGTTATGCGCGTAGCGGCAGGCGAGGTTAATATCGTGAAGCACCATCACGACGGTGCGGCTTTCCTTCTCGTTCAGCTCATAGAGCAAATCCAGCACCTCGATCTGGTGCGTCATATCCAAATAGGTGGTCGGTTCGTCGAGCAGCACCGTATCCGTATCCTGAGCCAGCGTCATCGCGATCCAGGCTCTTTGCCGCTGTCCGCCGGACAGCGCATCGACCGTACGTTCGGCAAACTCGGTCATACGCGTTTTGTCGAGCGCCGTGCGCACCATTCGCTCATCTTCTTCCGACCACTGCTGCAGCCAGCTTTGATACGGGTACCGCCCCTGCTTGACCAATTGAAGCACCGTAAGCCCTTCGGGAGCCGTCGGACCCTGCGGCAAAATCGCCAACCGCTTGGCAATTTCTTTCGTAGGAAGCTTGGATAGCTCGTGTCCGTCAAGCACAATGGTCCCCTTCTGAGGATTCAGCAGACGGGCCAGCGAGCGCAGCAGCGTCGATTTACCGCAGCCGTTGCTGCCGATAAGCACCGTAATTTCTCCCTTTGGAATAGTTACGCTCAAGTCTTTGAATATAGGTACGGTTCCGTAGGATAAGCTTAAGCCCTTGGCTTCCATTGCGTACATCCGAAGTCATCTCCTTCAATCGTCTATCATGAATGGCGGTGTTTGTAGAGCAGGTACACGAAGAACGGCGCGCCGATGACCGCGGTGAATACGCCGGCCGGAATGTCGAGGGGCGTGAACAGCGTACGAGCCGCCAAGTCCGCTACCAGCAGAATGAACGCTCCGATCAATGCCGAAACCGGTAGAACGCCTCCGAAGGCCGGTCCGACCAGCTTGCGGGCGATATGGGGCGCCATCAGTCCGATAAAGCCGATGGCTCCGCCGATCGCCACCGCCGCCCCCGCCAGTCCTACGCTAAGCAGAATGAGAATGGCCCGCTTCGCCTGTACGGCGCTGCCGACGCCGGCCGCGATATCTTGACCGAGCTCCTGGACGTTAACTTCCCGTGCCAAGAGCAGCGTCACCGGCAGCAAAACGACGACCCAAGGAAGCAGCACGAGCACGTCTTTCTCCCAGGAAACCCCGTAGATGCTGCCCGTCATGAACGTCATCGACTTGTTGGCCAAAATAATCGGTCCGGATATCATCAGCATGTAAGAGATAGAGCTGTAAGCCGACGACATCCCGATGCCGATCATAACCATTCGCAAAGGCGATACGCCTTTCTTCCATGCTAAAATATAAATCAAAAACGTCGACAAGAACGCCCCAATAATGGCGCATAGGGGCAGCCACTGGATGCTGATCGTACCGCCCAGGAAAAAGAAGAAGCATACGGCCCCGAGCGACGCGCCGCCCGTAATTCCCACGATGTCCGGGGAAGCGAGCGGATTGCGGATCAGCCCTTGCAGGATAGCGCCGGAAACGGCGAGCGAGCTGCCGACCAGCACGGCCACAATCATCCTCGGCAGACGAAGCGTGTGCACAATGACAGTGTTCGTTTCCGAGCCGATGCCGAGAAACACTTTAATAACTTCGAGCGGCGTGATTTTGACCGAGCCGACGCCGGTTCCGATGATGAAGATCGCCGCGTTAACGATCATTAATCCGACAATCACCCACAGCATTTTTTTACTCACGAGAAAAGAGAACGGAGGCTTCTTGCTGCGAAGTGTCCAATATTTGCTCATACTACGATCTCCCTCCTTTCCGCGCAATATACACGAAGAAAGGAACGCCGAGCAATGCGGTGACGACTCCAACGGGGACTTCCTTCGGCATCGCGATAAATCTGGACCCGAGGTCCGCAAGGAGGATCAGAATCGCACCGAGCACCGCGCAATACGGAACGACCCAGCGGTAGTCGGTGCCGACCAGGTACCGGGCGATATGCGGGATGATAATCCCGACGAAGACGACCGGCCCGGCCACGGCCACGGAGCCGCCGGACAAGATGACGATGACGACTGCCGCGCCGAGCTTTATGTATACCGTTCGCTGGCCAAGGCCCTTGGCTACGTCGTCTCCCATGGCCAAAATATTCATATGGCGGGATAGCAGCATCGCTGCGATCAGTGCGATTGCAATATAAGGAACGACCGCGCCCAGCATCTTCAGTTCTCTGCCTGCGACGGAACCGACCAGCCAAATCAGCACCTGATCGAACGCCTTGCCGTTCGTCAGCAGAACGCCTTGGGTTAGCGACGAGAAGAAGGCCGTCACCGCCGATCCGGCCAAAGTGACCTTTACCGGCGTTAATCCGTCTCTGCCGAGCGAGCCCATCACGTAGACGATCCCCGCGCTGAGAGCGGCTCCGATGAAAGCGACCCAGGTCAGCGTCATCATGCCCGCGGACGGTCCGAAACCGACAAGCAGCACGATGCAGAAAGCCGCGCCCGAATTAACGCCGAATAAGCTGGGCGAAGCCAGCGGATTTTTCGTCAGCGCCTGCATGTAGGCGCCCGCCACCGCAAGGCTGGCACCCACGGTGACGGCGATGAGCGCGCGCGGTATTCTCGTCGTCTGAATGATAAGATGGTCGTTGCTGCCGTTGAACGCGGTATACGCTTCAACGACGGTATTCCAGGAATAATTGTTGACGCCGAACATAATGCTTGCGGCGGCCGATGCGAGGCAAATCAGGACAAAAAAGATGAGCCCTGCGATTTTGGCTTGCTGCGAATGGAATAAAGCTCTCATAAGACCCTCTTTTGCTTTTTTCATTTATAAAAGAATGATAAAATAAGTACTTTTCCATTCTATGAGAACCGTTATCAGTTGTCAACGATTTTGAAAATCATTATCATGGAGAACCGTGCATAAACAAAAATACCCGCACCGATCGATAGCCTCGACCGTACGGGTATTTCCAGAAATGCCGATTTACCGGTTACAGCTTGTAAATATCGCCGAACTTCTTGGCGAAGTACTGCACCAGGTAATCCGGGTTCAGCTCCTCGCCCGTCACCTGCATAATAATTTCGTTCGGGCTAAGCGCCTTGCCGTAACGGTAGATGCGATCCGTCAGCCAATCCTTGATCGGCAGCAAATTCCCGCTCTCGATCAGCTCGTCGTAGCCTGCAAGCTGCTTCCTCAGCGTATGCTCGATCTGCGCTGCGTACATATTGCCTAGCGCGTACGAAGGGAAATAGCCGAACGAGCCTCCGGCCCAGTGAACGTCCTGCAGCACCCCTTCTCCGTCGCTCGCGGGTACGACGCCGAGATATTCCTTATATTTCTCATTCCACACTTCCGGAAGATCCGCTACGCGCACCGATTCGCTGAACAGCGCTTTCTCGATTTCATAACGAACCATAATATGCAGGTTATAAGTCAGCTCGTCGGCTTCGATGCGGATCAGCGATGGCTTGACTTCATTGGACGCCCGGTAAAACTCCTCAACCGATACGCTATCGAATTGCCCCGGATAATTGGCTTGCAAATCTTTATAATATCGTTTCCAGAACGGACGGCTTCGCCCGATCATATTTTCCCAATAGCGCGATTGCGATTCATGAATCCCCATCGAGGTGCCTGTGCACAGCGGCGTGCCGATCAGCTCGGGCGAAATGTTCTGCTCATACAGTGCATGGCCGCCTTCGTGGATCGTGCCGAACAGCGCGCTGTTGACGTCGTCGAGCAAATAGCGGGTCGTAATCCGCACATCTCCCGGATTCAAGCCTGTGGCGAACGGATGAACCGTCTCGTCCAGCCTGCCCGCTTCGAAGTCGTAGCCCATTTGCCCTAAGATAAAGAGGCTAAACGCTTTCTGCTTTTGCTTGTCGAAGCGCTGTCTCAAGAAGCCGGTTTCCGGCTTATGCGGCGAAGCCTGGACGGCCGATAGAAGCGGAACGACCTTTTCGCGCAGCGCGCCGAACACTTCATCGAGCTTAGCCACGGTCATGCCCGGCTCGTACATATCGAGCAGCGTATTGTACTTATGCCCTTCATAGCCCCACAGCTGAATAAACTCCAGATTGGCCGCCACGATTTTCTCCAGATAAGGCTGGAACTTGGCGTAATCGGAAGCTTCCTTCGCTTCCTCCCAGACCGACTCGGCTTGCGAGGTTAATACGACGTATTCCTGATGCAGCTTGGGCGGTATTTTCTTGCTCCGCTCATAATCCTTGGCGCATTCTTTGACGACGGTGCGGTCCGTAGAACTAAGCAAGGCCTGCTTATCCGATTCGTTGAAATAAGCGAGCATCTCTCCCATTTGTTCCGACACGGCCATGGCGAAATGCTCGGCGGACAGCATGCCGACGACTTCGGAACGAGTACCGATCCCTTTTTTCGGCGCCCCGGTCCTCATATCCCAATACAGCAACCCGATCGCTTCCTCGTAGCTCTTCATTTTTTTCAAATATTCCTTGAACTCCGTCAGCTTCTGGTCAAATCCCTGTGCGGTCACGGACAGCACCCCTTTCCCGATTAAAAATAACATTCTCTTCCATGATACTTCGTTTGCATTAGAGAAGCAACTTGCTCCGCGGAAGCCTCCCCCTGCCTTGCGCGCACCTGCTTGAACTGTGCTAAAATAGAATATAGAAAAGGAGAGGACAGCCATGCAAATTACTTTTACGGACCAAGCGGTCGACCAATTAGACAAATACCAAATTAACGAGAACGGGGAACTGAAGCTGGTATACGATTCGGAGGGCTGCGGATGCGCGGTCAGCGGCGTGCCGACCTTATGGATCGTGGACCGGGCGGGAGAACGGGACCTGCGTGCCGAGGGAACGCCTTACGAGCTGCTGTACGAGAAAAAGCACGAAGTGTTCTTCGAGGATCGGATGACGCTCGATTATGCGGACAACCGCGGGTACGTGCTCAAGAGCAGCGGACAAATCTACAACGCCAACATGCGTCTTATTGATAAAAGGGATACAACCGCAGGGTAAGATTCCCTCCGGTCATTCCCGACGGCAAAAAACAGCCGGACAGATTGCGCCGCCCCTTCAGGAATGAAGCGGAGCGAAGCCTGTCCGGCTGCTTGTCGTTCGCCTTAGTCTCCGGTTACGAGATCCAGCTTGCCTGTCGCCGGATCGATGATCAGCCCGTGAACGGGAATGTCCGGAACGAGAGGATGGTTTTTAATGACGTTGACGCTGTTTTTGACGCTTTCGGCTACGTCGTCGAAGCCGCGCAGCCATCTTTCGATATGCAGACCGGAATATTCCAGAGTTTGGAGCGTTTCTTCCTTAATCCCCCGCTCGATAAACTTCTTCTTCGTAGCCTCCGGATTCAAGTGGCTCATGCCGCAATCATAGTGGCCGATAACGAATACTTCGTCGGCGCCCAGCTCGTAGATCGCAACGATAATACTCCGCATAATGCCCCCGAACGGCGTCGACACGACGCCTCCCGCCGCTTTGATCATTTTGACGTCGCCGTTTTTCAAATTCATGCTGGCCGGCAGCAGCTCCAGCAGACGTGTGTCCATACATGTGAGAATTACGAACTTCTTATCCGGGAATTTGGATGTCAAATAAGGCTCGTACTTCTTTTCTGTCACGAAGGACCGGTTAAATTCCAAAATTTCATTCAGCAGCTTGCTCAATTGAATCTCCTCCCACCGAGTTCGTCTGTTTGGCTTGTCCGTTCTTTAAACGGGATTGGTTATCAAAAATAGGCCAGCCGATTTTCCCCTATTTCATTAACCTTATCTTTTTTTTCATAGATTTTCAAGATCCTTCATAAATTGAATGCGGTTCCACTGCAAATTCGTACCGAAAAACGTCTTAGGGCTGCGGCAGCTTCCCCTCGAGCAATCGGATCAGCCGCTGCTCCACATTGCCTGTGCGCCTCTGGTCGCCCGTGACCGGCGTATCCGCCTGAGCTTGCGGGACAGGCTCCGCCGCCTGGCCTTCCTCCTCGCGCTCCTGCCTCCTGCGCTTCTGAAACTCCTGCACCATCTTCTCGCGCTCCTCCTGGCTTAACCCGTCGAACGGCTTGGAATCCCGGGCAGCCTTCATCCGGGCATGCGCACGCTCACGATAATCGCTGACGAACCGTCTCTGCTCGTTCGTCAGCAGGTCGATGATGTCCTGCCGATCGGCTTGCGTGAGCTCTCCCGTTCTCGTGTTGCGCTGCACGACGGGCAGCATTTGCTCGGCTTGCTTCCTATTAATAGTAAGCTGAGCCTGCTTGTCCATCTGAACGAGACTTTGGAACAATAGCACCATGTCCCGCTCCATATCGCTTTGCACATCTTCCTCTTTCTGCACGGGGGCAAGCGAACGGGCGTCGGCCGCGGAATGATCCGGTTCGCATCCGCTAAGCATGGCTGCCACACTGATCACCAAGCCGATCGTACGCAAACAGCGATTGTTCATTAGCAGCCCCCCTTAATGACAAAATATCCCGCCTCTTTGCTATAGAGACAGGATACTGTGTAACTTTGATTAAATTATGCTTGATTTGTGAAAATTGTGTAAAATCATTCCGTCTCCTCGCTGAGCGGAAATTTCAATCTGAATTCCGTGCCTTCCCCGTACCGGCTCGTGACGGCGATCGTTCCTTTCATCCCGCTGACCAAGTGCTTGACGATCGTAAGTCCTAAGCCGGTCCCGCCCGTGGCCGTCGCTCTCGACGGCTCGACCTTATAGAACCGGTCCCATATCCGGTACAGCTCCTCCTGCTCCATGCCGATTCCCGTATCCTTAATCCGGATGACGGCTTCCTCCCCTTCTCTGCGCAGCTCCACAGTGACCGTGCCGCCAGGAGGAGTGAACTGCATGGCGTTATACAGCAGATTCTGCATAATTTGCACGAACCGGTCCTCGTCCAGCTCAGCCTTTACCGTCTCGCCCGGAGGTGGCAGCAGCTCCTTCAAAATCAACTGCTTTTCCTGCATCGGAGGCCGCATCAACGCCAGCACCTGGCTGACCGCTTCATTAAGCCGAATCGGCTGCGTCCGGAAGACGTCCACGCCGTTCTGAATCCGGGCAAGATCGAGCAGATCGTTCACGAGCCGCTGCAGCCGCTGCACTTCCTGATCGCATATTTTCAAATAATGCTCGTATTTATCCTGAGGAATAACCTTGTCGTTCATCGCCACGATAAACCCGCGCAAGGTCGTCAACGGGGAACGCAGCTCGTGGGAGACATTAGCCAGAAACTCCTGACGCGCATCCTCCCATTGTACGAGCTGATCCACCATGAAGTTGAAGCTTTTGGCCAGCTCCCCCACTTCATCCTCGGACGTAACCGGCACGCGGGTCGTGAAATCGCCCCCGGCCAGCTCCAGCGCCGCCCGGTTCATCTGCTGCAGCGGGCCCGCCAACTTGCGCGAGAGGATGAACAAAATGATCGCTACGGCGATCAAGGAGAAGATCAGCGGCACGATGATGTTCCAGCGGACGGCCGCCAGCGCCTCGCTCACTTCGAGCACGGGCACGTTCAGGAAAATGACGATAGGCTCCCCGTTCATCTGCGCCGGCGCGTAATAGGTCAAGAGTCCTTCCCGGGGCCGGTCGTCGAATTTGTACTGTCCGGCGACGAAGCCGCTCTGTCCTTTCAAGCCGTCGATGAATAAAGGGTCCATTTCCTTGGGAATGACGGTGCCCTCGCGTTCCGAGGAGCCGTTCAAGACGTTGCCTTTGGCGTCGATCAGCCATACCTGGCCGTTGATGCCTCTGGCGATCAGCCGGATGCCGAACCGCAGCTCCCGCGTGGAGATCGTTCCCTCCTGAACGGATGGCATCAGCTTGGACACTTCTCCGAACCGGGAGGAGAGCAGCTCCTTCTTATCCTTGTAAAATAAATCCGTAAAATAATTGTTCCAAAATAAGGCCAAGCCGAGAAAAAACAAAATGCACGTCGCCAAAAAGGACAGGAACAGCTTAATATAGAAGCTTCGGTACCACCGCTTAAGCATGACGGGTAACCTCGAAGGAATAGCCGATGCCCCACAGCGTTTGGATAGCCCATTCCGGATTGGCTCCGAGCTTTTTACGGAGATTTTTCACATGGGCGTCGACCGTGCGGGTTCCGCCGCTAAAATCGAAATTCCATACGTAACCGAGAAGGTCTTCCCGCGAATAGACCCTGCCCGGATTGGAAGCAAGAAAATGCAGCAGTTCGATTTCTTTGGGCGTCAGATCGACTCTTTCCCCGTTGACCGTCACTTTATATTGCTCGGGATCGATCATCAGCGAGCCGACGCGCAGCATGCTCTTGACCGTTCTGGACGCCTGGGCCGCCGCGGCCGTATGCTGCGACTGCGTCCGCCGCAGCACCGCCTTGATTCGGGCGATCAGCTCGTTCGGATCGAACGGCTTGACGATATAATCGTCGACGCCCAGATTAAAAGCGCGCAGCTTGTCGATCGATTCGCCCTTCGCCGTCAGGAAGATGATCGGCGTCTGCGAGATCGGTCCCGGGTCGCTGCGAATCTCGCTGCACAGCTCAAACCCGGATCGGTCCGGCAGCATCACGTCGAGCAGCACGATATCGGGAGTCTCCTCCCGGATCAGCTGCATCACTTCGCTGCCGCGATAGGCGATGAACGGCTCGTATCCGGCGTGCTCGAGATAGAGCCGGATCACCTCGACGATATTCGGCTCGTCGTCGACAACCGCCACCTTGCCGAGCTTCACGGCGTTCGTCATGGCTCCATCCCCCGCTGCCGCGCCTTCCGGGTCCGGCTCAGCTCCCGCTCGGCCACAACCGAGCTGCGATCCCGCAAACTATGCTTATGAATCAGATACGTGTCGGCCAGATCGCTCGGCCGCCTCCAGGTCAGTCCGCGTTCCGCGCAGCGCTCCACGCATTCCGCTTCCAGCCGGGGGTCCGAGAGAGGAAGGTCCAGGTCCTCGTACGCCGTCCCGGCACTTGCGATCTGTGCGAGCCGCTCCTTGAGCCGGCTTCTCATGAGATCCGCAGCGATGCCGAGCGCAGCCATTCCTTCGTCCGTCAACTGGTTCAGCGCGCTGCCCAGCATCTTCGACGCTCCTATGAGATTGTTTCTCCGTTGATGATACAGCCCTACGGCGACCTGGATCAAACCGACATAGCAGGAGGCGAGCGGGTCGCCCGGGCGCTCTTTCCAAAACTCTTCCATCACTTCATGGCATTCGAAAAAATCACGCTCCGCGTGAAAATAAATCAAATAATCGATATAAGCTTCAGGATAAGCTGACATGAAATAACCGCCTCTTGTAGGTAGAAAATAATAGAGCTTTTTTTTGCTCCCTCTATATTGTATCAAGAAGGGATAAAAACTGAAACCTTTGTCCAGATTATTCGTAGTAAGATTTAACAGCGGCAACAACAAAACATTTTTTGGAGGGTCAACCGTATGTGGAAAAAATTATCTCTCATCATGATGGCTTGCGTCATCGCCTTCTCGTTCAGCGCGGCGGGAACGGCAGACGCGGCAAAGGGCTCGTACAAATCCCCTAAGAAGAGCTTCAGTCCGAGCACGACGACGAACCAGACGCCTAACAGCGGCGCAAGCAGCAAAAACGAACCGGCCGCTTCGACGAAGACGAACACCGGGACGACAACGAACCCGACGTCGGCGACCAAGCCCGGATTTTTCGGCGGCGGCTTTATGAAAGGCATGCTGCTCGGCGGTCTGGCCGGTATGCTGTTCGGCGGCTTGTTCGGCAACATGGGCATGCTCGGCAATATTCTCGGCTTGCTGATCAACGTTATGGCGATTTTCGCTGTCATCGCTATCGTGATCAAGCTCGTTCAATATTTCCGCGAGAAGCGCAAATACAACGAACAGCCTAAACGCTACTAATACCATATTTGGAGAATGACGAGGTCGTTGCACAATGAGATTGTCGGAGCAAGATATCATTAACGCCATTTGCCTTCACATCGGCGAGCGCAAGCAGCTTCATCCAAGCCAGGTGGAAGTCGAGCTGATGTGGGACGAAGACTACGGGTTCTCCGCCGAAGTATTCGCGGAGGGACGAAGCCAGATTATTGTGGCGGCGAACATGCTCGAAGCGATCGAGCGGTATCTGCTGACGCAAATGAACATCCGCGTATTCCGCGATCAGATTGAGCTTAAGTTAGAAGACGAGATCGTGGCCGATATCGCTTAAATAATCGAATGATCCAACCCCCGTTCAAAGCCGGACAAGCCGCCGAACGGGGGTTTTTCTATGCCTGTTTGTCTTTCTACTATTTTCCTTCGCAACTTCTGCTAGGCTGGATGCGTTTAATAGGATAGATTTAGTAGAAAGAGGCTGATGCATGTTGAATCGCAAGACCATACTGATCGTCTCCGTCATGGCGCTGTCCTTCTCTTCCTTCGGTTCGGCCATGGCAGCGGACAAAACCTCGAAATACCGGGTTTATCAGGACGACCGCCTGATTCTCGAATCGTCGGATTACAAAACCGCGGAAAATTACGCCCGGCAGTTTTCCGACAGCCATGTGGAAGATATCGGCACGCGCCAGTGGCTGTGGAACAACTACCCCCGTTATAAAGTGTATCAAAGCGGCTACAGCAGCTCTGCCTGGGAATTCGCCACCTTGGATCAGGCTGTGCGCGAAGCCGCCAAATGGACCCATGCCAGCGTGCGCGACCTGCAATCGGGTGGCTGGGTATGGAACAACTACCCGAAATACCGGGTATACCAGGGCGACGCTACCATGGCTTCATGGGAGTTCGCCACTTTGGCCGAAGCCAAAGCCGAAGCGGGCAAATGGAGCAACGCCCATATCATCGACTTAAGCACTAATCAGTGGGTGTGGGATAATATTCCTGCAGCTGCCAAAGAAACGCTTCGCGCTTCGGGAAACAAAATCTATCATGTGTATCAAGGCGGCAATTCGATGGACGGCTGGGCTTTCTCCTATTTGGAAGACGCCGTTAACGAATCGCTCAAATGGTCCAATTCCACCGTCGTAAACAGCGAGAAAGGCAATAATGTCGTATTTTCCAACGTTAAGCAGTACAAGGTGTACCAATACAGCCAACTGCTCGATTCCTTCATCGATCTGGACGATGCGATTGCTTACGCCAAGCAGTACGCTCATACGAAAATCATTAACGACGATGCCTCCTCCTCCGGAAGCGGCCGTACGATCTGGTCTAATTATCCTTATTATCAAGTTTTCCAAGGAGAGACGTGGATTTCCGACTCCTCCAGCATCGCCAACGCGGTAAGCTATGCGATGAAGTACAGCAACGCGTCTATCCGGCTGCTCGATGACGGCACGAAGATTTGGGACAACTACAGCAAGCTTCAGTTCTGGGGCTGGAACGGCAGCTCCAGCAACGATACGATACGCAGCCAGGTGAATACGACCTCCGGTCTCGACGTCGTATCGCCGACGTATTTCACGCTCGCCGACGGCGCCGGCGGCCTGACCGACACTTCGAACAAAGATACGGTCGCCTGGCTTAAATCGCAAGGATATGCCGTGCAGCCGCTTGTCAGCAACCAGTTTGACGCGAACCTCACCTCCGCGTTTTTGGCTAACGCCGACGCGCAAACCAAGTTTATTCAAGCTTTGGTGAATAAGGGCGCGGAGCTCGGCGTGAACGGGCTGAACATCGATTTTGAAAGCTTGGCGGGCAAAGACCGCGCTGCGTTCACGAAATTCATCGCGAACCTGACCGCAGCCGCACATGACAAAGGCCTGCTAATCTCGATCGATCTTCCCCGGGGCAGCGTCAAGTGGAACGCCCAGACGGCCTTCGACCATGAGAAGCTGGGCGGGATCGTCGACTACATTATAACGATGACCTACGACCAATATTGGAAAGGAAGCACGGAGGCCGGTTCGGTCGCCGGGCTGCAGTGGGTCGAGGAAGGCATTCAGGAATTTCTCTCCTACGGCATTCCGAGAGACAAGCTCATTATCGGTATTCCGTTCTATGTCCGCGAATGGCAGATTGACGGCTCCGGCAATCTCGTGAGCAACCGGGCCGTCTTGATGAAAGACATGCCGGCGCTCATCGCCAGCAAAAACGCCAAATTGACATGGGACGAGCAGTTCAAGCAGTATCGGGTCGAATACAGCGAGGGCGGCTTCCAATACGTATCTTGGCTGGAAGATCAAGATACCGTCAAAGCGCGTCTGGAGCTTGCCAAGAAATACAATCTTGCCGGAGTCGCCGCATGGCGCTTGGGCTACGATACGACCGATTTGTGGAAGACGATGATTCAGGAAAAATAAGATTTATCCCTTAATGGACAAAGAAGGCCCCGATACGAGGCGGAATTGCTTTTCTCCGCTTACGTTTCGGGGCCTTTTGCCGTACGAACGATTTATGTTTACTTGGCGCCGACAGAATTGCGCTCTCTAAACTGCTTGACAGCCAGCGCCATATTGCGGAGCGAGGCAACGGTCTCCTCTACGCCGCCGCTTTTTCACCGCGTTTCTAGCGCTGCAGCTGCACAGCCAATGCGGTTCTTATCCATCGTTTGAAGTCTTTCAGATTGCGAGGAGCTTCCGCGCCCCGCCGCATCGCTTCAGGCAGCTCGTTCCATAGCTCCAGCAGCATCGGAAGCTCCAACCCTATGGCGCGAAGATCGTCCCCGCCTTCGAATACGTCCATCGGCGTGCCTTCCCGTACACAGCGGCCTTTATCCATCACAAGCACCCAATCCGCCCAGGCAAAGGCCAGATTCATATCGTGCGTCGCCATCACCACCGTGATGCCGTCTCGATGAATCCGCTCCAGCTCCTCCAGCAGCTGCTGTTCGGACTGCCTGTCCAAATAAGCCGTCGGCTCGTCGAGCAGCACAAGCTCGGGCTCAAGCACCAGCACGCCGGCCAGCGCGACCCGCTTCTTCTGCCCTAGGCTCAGCTGATGGATCGGCCGATCCGCCAGCGCCGCAAGTCCCATCGACGACATTATCGCCCCCGTGCGCCTTGCGATCTCCGGCTCGGGCACGCCCGCATTGCGAAGGCCGTAGGAAATATCTTCGCGCGGCGTGCTTAAAACAAGCTGCTGCTCCGGGTCCTGGAACACAAGGCCGACTCGTTCCCGCAGCTGCTTCAGGCTGCTCCGGCTATAGGAGAGCGGCTCGCCCTTCCACAGCATTTGTCCTGAAGCCGGGCGATGAATTCCTATCGTTTGCAGAAACAACGTCGATTTACCGGAACCGTTATGACCGCAGATCGCGGTCTTCTTCCCTTCCGGTATGCTTAAGGTCAGCCCTTCAAGCGCCTTCGCCTCCGTGCCGGGATAGCTGTAAACAACCTCTTGCGCCTGCATAATCGGCTTCATCGCATCCCCCTCCATCTCAGCCAGCATTCCGCTGCGATGAGCAGAACAACGCCGCCGTACATCTCCAGCTTGTACCGCCCCGGCATCGGCTCGGCCTCATAGGGAGCCATCCGGATGTCCTCCGTAAAGCCCCTGGAGATCATCCCGTTCGCCAGCCCCTGGTAACGCTGCATCGTCTTGCCGAACAGCCGCACGACAAGAACGGCCGTATCCTGCAATCTGCCGCGAAAGCCCTGCTGTCCTCCACGCGCCCGCTGCGCAACATAAATATCGTGCGCCGTATCGGCGAGCAAAAATAAAAAGCGGTACGTTATCAACATCAACTCCAGCACCAAATGAGGCACGCGCAGCTTGCGCATGACCTGGAACAGCTCCGTCATCGGCGTCGTCAAGATCAGAAACAGCGTCGCGGACAAACAGGCGAGAATGCGGACGAAGAGCTTCATCGCCAGATGGAGTCCGTTCCAGTTCAAATACAAGGTCATATGGGAAAAAGCGCCTACTATGATGCCATGCGTCATCTGTTGCGCGGAGCCCGCCGGTTCAATTTCCAGCAGCAGCACAGGCAGGCTCCCGATAAAAAACAGACAGGAGGCGCCTAAAAACGCCCCGTAATAGCGCAGCGGAATCTTCGCGTACCCGATCGTCCACACCAGCATCCAGCCGAATAGCGCGAGCTCAACGACCGGATGCGTCAGGTAGGCGAGGAAGACGAGAGCGGCGGCGAAGCCGCTTTTCCACATGGGCGGTACGATCCGCAGCTTGTTATTGTAAGATAGAACATCGATCGTTCGAATCATTGCGTCTTGGATTTAGCGGATTTTCCTTTGAACAAGCCGATCGTGTACCCGATAAATCCGGATCCGAGCGCAGCTTGCAAGGCGAACAGCATGCTCTCCGTCTCCGGCGGCGGCTCCAGCAGCGACGAGAACCACGGCTCGTAAGACGGCTGAAGCGTCTTGATCATATCCTCGGCGGCGTCATCCGCTCCTCCGAATTCTCCTTTTACGAAAAGAAGCGGAAGAACGGCCAATAACACCACAGCGATGAGAATCCATTTCGTACTGTTTTTCACGATTCTTTGACTCCTTTCATTTGGCGCTGCAGCAGAGCCAGCTCATTGGTGCTGTAAGATTGCAGCCAATTCCAGATCAATACGGTCAGCAAGCCCTCGCTGATCGCGAGAGGAATTTGCGTTATGGCGAAGATGCCGCCGAATTTCAGGAACGAAGCTGCAATGCCTCCCTGCTCCGCCGGGAATGCCAGCGCCAGCTGCAGCGAAGTGACGACATACGTAGACAGGTCGGCCAGGGCCGCCGCCGTGAAAATCGCCAGCTTCTGCTTGCCGGAGGCGTTCATCATCCAGCGATACACATAATAACCGACGACCGGACCGGCCAAGGCCATCGAGAAGGCGTTCGCTCCCAGCGTCGTCAAGCCCCGTGCGCGAGCAGCACCGCTTGGAACAGCAGTACGATCGACCCGAGCACGCTCATCGGCAGCGGGCCGAACATGACCGCACCGAGGCCCGTCCCCGTCGGATGCGAGCTGCTTCCCGTAACGGAAGGAATCTTGAGCGCAGACAGCACGAACGTAAACGCTCCGGCTAACCCCAGCATAATCTTCAGCTCCGGCGTCTCCTTCGTAATTTTCCTTAATGCGCGCAGCCCCAGGACAAAGAACGGAATGAACGCGACCCACCAGAAGATCGCCCATCCCATCGGGAGAAATCCTTCCATAATGTGCATGGCATAAGCGGATTCGGGCTCGTTGACGCTGAAGTACAGCACAAACCCGAGGACGAGGAGCAGCGTGCTCATCCATTTTTTTCTTTTCATTGCGAATACAACCTCCTGATCGATTGGTTTCGCGGGCAACAAGAAAAGACCAATCCGTCTCGAATTGGTCGTGGGTACGTATGAATAGACGACATCAGCGCTTAAGCTCCTGCCGTTTCACGATTCGTACACCGCTCCTTTCCGCGAAGGACTCTTGGTGCATAGTTAAATTAGGTAGGTCTCCTGGCTCACGGATCGCTGTCTTCTTTCGCCTTCCCCGGTGGGTTAACCCCGAGTGACGTGATGAAAGAAACTCCCCGTATACAGTGGCGGGACCGCTCGGGATTTGCACCCGATTCCCTGTTACCCTTTGTCTTCACAAAGGCACCTAATTTACGGAATGTACGGACAAAATGAACAAGCGAGACGCCATCCATGTGCAGGAGAGCCGCCGCCCTTCGTTCTATCCGCGATAAAACCTGCTACCAGCCCGGACAGCGAAGCTCCAAGACGTCGATTACGGTTTTATCCTATTCCATATGCAGTTCATGTAGTACAGACTTATGTGTTATTCGCTGCCCGGAGACAAACTCCTGCTTAGGTCCAAACTTTTTATGGCAATACCTGAAGAGGTGTTGACCCGAGCCATCGCGGTAAATAAGCAGAAATTCGTTCCGCCGCTACTCGTCCATCGGATCAGCTAACAGCTCGGCCAACTCGTCCACATCCGCCGTCGGCGACTGACAAGCGAAGTCCACGCAGACATAAGCCGTCGTTCGTCCCCCGATCGCCCGCTTGTCCTGAACGAGCGGAATGAGCTTCGCCGTCTCTTCCCCTTCCTCGCCCGCCGGCACCAGCACCGTCAGCGCATTCGGCCGGAAGCCGCTTCGTGCCGCTTCGATCATCTGCTGCGTTTCCATCGCGTCGCGCCTTCCCGCAATGACAATCTCGCTTGAAGGGCCGTAGGCCATGTCCAGCGCGATCAGGAACATCGCGTGCCCCGAAGGATAATGCTCGATCGCCCCGGCGAACGCTGCGAGCTGCGTATCCGCTATTCGCGACAGCTTGGCATCATAGGTCAGCTTGGCCAGCTTCTGCAAATTCATCGCCGCCACCGAATTGCCGGACGGCAAAGCTCCGTCGTAAATCTCCTTATTTCTTGTAAACAAAGCTTCGCCGTCGCTGCCGTAAAAATACAACCCGCCGCTTTGTTCGTCCCAGAACAGCTCCAGCATCTGCGCGTTCAGCTCAAGCGCCAGCTTCAAATAGCTCAGGTCGAACGTCGCTTCGTACAGCTCAATCAGCCCCCACACAAGGAACGCGTAGTCGTCCGCATACGCCAGATATGCCGCTTCGCCGTCGCGGTAACGCGCCAGCAAGCGCCCGTCCTCTCTCCTCATGTGCGATATAATAAACTGCGCCGCCTTGACCGCCGCCTGCAAATACGTCTCATTGCCGAGCGCCTTATACGCTTTGGCCATCGCCATGATGACCAGACCGTTCCATGAGGTCAATATTTTGTCGTCCTTGCCGGGATGAACGCGCCGCTCCCTCTGAAGGAACAGCTGCTGGCGGCAGCGTTCCGCTCGCTCCTGCCATTGCTCGGCCGTTCCCCCTTGAAGCCGGGCCGCCGTCTCCAAATCGCGTGCAATCAGGTTCGGAATGCTCTGCCCCTCGAAATTGCCTTCCGCCGTAATATCGTAGAGGGCGCAGTACCATTCTCCGTCCTCGGCCCCCAGGATGTCTGTGACTTCATCGGGGGACCATACGTAGAACTTGCCTTCCTCCCCTTCGGAGTCGGCATCCTCCGCCGAATAGAAGCCGCCCTCCGGATGCGTCATATCTCGTAAAATATAGGTAAACACTTGCTCGGCGACTCTCGCATACTTCACCTTGCCAGTCAGCTGGTAGGCTTCGATATACGTCCAGGCCAGCAGGGCGTTATCGTACAGCATTTTCTCAAAATGCGGAACAAGCCACCGCTCATCCACCGAATAACGGGAAAAACCGTATCCGATATGGTCGAACATTCCGCCGCGGGACATCGCATCCAGCGTTTTCTCCGCCATCCGCAGCGCCGCCTCCTTGCCGGTCCGCTGATAATAGCGAAGCAAGAATGACAAATGATGTGAAGTAGGAAACTTCGGCCTGTCGCCAAACCCTCCGTACTCCGGATCAAACCGCTGCTCGTACTGCTCGAACGCCTTATCCAGGACGTCTTCGGAGAGGGTCCCCTTCAGGTTCGACAGCATCGTCCTCTCGACCTCCTGAACGACCTGCTCACTCGTCTCGGCCAGCTTGTCCGGGCTCTCCTTCCATGCATCGGCCAGCTTCGTCAATATCTCCATCAGTCCGTGACGCCCATACCGCTTGCACTTCGGAAAATACGTGCCCGCGAAGAACGGCTTCTTCTCCGGCGTCATCACAATCGTCAGCGGCCATCCCCCCTGCCCGGTCAACGCCTGGCATACCGTCATGTATACATTGTCCACATCCGGCCGCTCTTCGCGGTCGACCTTGACGGCAATGTACTCACGGTTCAGCAGCTCCGCTACTTCCTGATCTTCGAAAGATTCTCTTTCCATTACGTGGCACCAATGGCAGGTTGACACTTTACACCCCAATTATTGTATATAGCCGAAGCTAGGAATAGCCTATACTTAAGAATACGGGTTTACTTTCCCGAGCAGCCTTACTGAAAGCTTCTTCTCCCCAAGGGAACCAGTCCACAGGATTATGAGCATGCTGCAGCAGGTATGGGCTTTTTTCATTGATCAAACGGTTAGTATATTTATGCTTAACTGTTTCATCATGCATAAATTAACAACTCCTATTTTCAAATTATATGATTAAATAAAGTATAGCCAATAAACATAGCAAAAATAAAGATGCTGTAGGAAAACCTATGCTTCTAGGCGTAATATTAATTCTTGATAGTTCTGAAGACTCATTCATGCAACGTACTTAAATAACACTTCCATCTTCACATTTTACAATCTTATAGGAGGCTTTTTCGGAAGCTGAAGGTTCTGCCCCCAAATTTGAGGGGAGCTTGTCGTCTTCCCCGTTTTGCGTAATCTGGCAAATCGCTGTTACCGGAATGTATGCAAATTTATGATTTACTTTATAGTAAGTGCAATTTTCTTATCTTGTTAAACTTCTTTATTTTTTCTTGCGACCGCCGCTTTTTCTTGTTCAACTGCTATCTAGGCAAGATCTTGATTTCCATTTGCCGCGCTAAACTCTATCCTTTCATAGGATACGTTTTTAGTATAAATTTCATGTCGTTGCCAATCGTGGTCGTGAGCTGATAAATTTAAAAAAGGACACTCATTTGGATGTCTCTCCTCTATTCTCAAACTCTATTTCCTGCCCTTAACCCCACACAGAAAACAGCCACCTCCTCCTCAGCGGACGGAAATGGCTGTTATGACTGTACCGGGAGCTGGACGTGTTTGCCGTCAGCGCGCCTTCGCGAGTTTCGTGCCGCGAACTGATGCCGCAGCGTATACGACAAGCGCTGTCCAGATGAGCGCGAAGCCGATGAGAAGAACCGGCGAGACCGATTCCTTGAACACGAATACGCTCAGTAACAGCATGATCGTCGGCCCGATGTATTGTACGAAGCCGAGCGTGGACAACGCCATCCGGGCGGCCGCTCGCGCAAAGAAAAGCAGCGGTAGCGCCGTTACCACGCCGGAAAGAAGCAGTTCAACGAACGTGGATACAGGTAGCGTCCATGCCGTTGTCTTTCCCACGGTAGCCAAATAGATCCAGTAGCCGAGCGAAACAGGAAGGACTACAGCCGTCTCCGACAGCAAGCCTACAGAAGCGTCTTGTCCAATCTTCTTCTTCGCGAGGCCGTACAAGCCAAACGTCGCGGCCAGTGAGATTGAGATCCATGGGAACCGTCCGTAGTCGATGGCAATGATGAGCACCGCGGCGCTAGCGATGGCAATCGCGAGCCATTGGCCACGGTTTGGCTTCTCACGAAGGAAGACAACCGCAAGCAGCACGTTCAGCAACGGGTTCAAATAATAACCGAGGCTTGTCTCGACGACATGGTCGTTGTTGACCGCCCAGATGAAGATGAGCCAGTTAGCAGCGATCAGCAGTCCGCTAGCGGTGAGCGACAGCAGGAGCGAGCGGCTAGCCGCAATCCGCTTAAGGTCACCCCAGCGACGCTGGACGGTAACGAAAATACCCATGAAGACGAACGACCAGACAACCCGATGTGACAGAATCTCGCCTGCTGGCACATCGTTAAACAACTTCCAATAAAGCGGGAGAACCCCCCACATGATATACGCGATAATAGCATTGATCAACCCGTTGTTCATAATCAGTTTCCCTCCTCTCACTCCGTTGTCTTAACGGATTATACGCCTCGATCATCGTTTAAGTAAAGGGATTAATATTGGGGCCCAAATAATATGTTACGGTATTGTATTAAATAGAAAACCGTGCCCGATATGGTCAAACATCCCGCCGCGGGACATCGCATCCAATGTTTTCTCCGCCATCCGCAGCGCTGCCTCGTTTCCGTCCGCTGATCAGCAGCTCCGCTTATTCTTGATCTTCGAAAGTTTCTATTTCTATTACATGGAATCAATGGAAGTTAAATCCAATCAATTCCAATGTCAATTCAACCGCAGGGGGCATGACAGAAAAGTTATACCTTGCGGTTTTCATAAAATTCGCTTCTGCTACCAATAGTAGAGTATAGTATAGTAGAGTAGTTGAAAATAGATTCCAGGAGGCTGCAGCCATGTCACAGGAGATTTGGATTAACCTACCGGTCAAAGATGTTGAGAGGTCAACCGCCTTTTTCAATGAGATTGGATTCCAGGCGGTGAGCGTTGGTAACGAGAGAGCCCAGCTTGCCATTGGCCAAACAACGATTCTGCTGTTCCCGGATGCGGCGTTTGAGAAATTTACTGGTTCAAAAACCGCAGATACTTCCCGCAGCGCAGAGGTAATATTTTCCATCGGCACTGAAAGCAGAGAAGAAGTAGATGCCTTTATCCAAAAAGTAGAGTTTGCCGGAGGAAGCATCTTTGGCAAGCCGAGTGAAATTGACGGCTGGATGTACGGCGCAGGATTTGCCGACCTGGACGGTCATCGCTGGAATCTGCTGTACATGGATAAGAACAAAATGCCGAAACGCTAATATGGAAACGCCGGTCACCTGCATAAGGTCACCGGCGTTTTTTACACCCCGTATAATCTCCATTTGTCAGCGAAAGGCTCGCCCTTGATTTTCCATTCTCATATATCTTAACCATCTGTTACTTGAACTCTGCTGTAAATGTTCGTCTTTGCTTTGGCATAGTTAGATCCGCTCCTTATCTCTTCGATTGTTTGCAAAGTACTATATGTTGTTACTGGAAATAATTTGATTTACCGTTCGCAACGCAGAAGAGATCGCTCCTTCAATCCAACCGGGAAAAAGACTTGTATTATCGCCAGCAAAGTAAATTCTACCTTGTGCGGCAGATAGTTTCGGGAGCATTCGAATCATCTGTTTCGGCTTATACCAAGCATATGCACCTCGGGAGTATGGATTATGATCCCAGGAAAAGACCATCCCGCCTTCATAATTAGACGACAATTCGGGAAGCACCTGTTTGATTTCTGATACAGCTGAATTAATATTGCCAGTTCTGGATATTTCCCGCGCCGATTCACCGGAGGAGTACGAACAAATTAACCCCCTCCCTGAAGACATTTGAGCGAAGGTAGCATCAATCAACCATCCAATTTTGAGATCTGTATTTATTGTAGTAAAGGAACTTAAGTTGTTCCAGAATCTAGTTCTGCTTTGTACGACGGTACGCGTAACGGATGTAGTAAGTTGATTTTGAATGACATCATTTTTTTCTTTGCTAAGCGGCGGAGAAAAATGAATCGTGCGCAGGACTGTAGAGGGAATGGCCACAACGACCCGATCACAGTTGATAGTGAAAATTTCGCCGGAATTATTATATTGGACAGTTACTCCTTTATTACTATGTTCAATGTGCGTCACAGCACATCCATAACTGATATTTGAGCCAATTGTAAGGGCAAGCTTTTTCGGCAATTGATCCATTCCACCCACTATAGTTCGTGTACCACTTTCGGAACTGGTCATTTTTAGGTCAAGCAGACGCTGTAATGCAGATACTTTGCGAATTCCATCTCCTAACATTTGCATATATCCAATTTCAAACAGCTTAATCGCACCCGAAGATGCCCCTTGACCTTTAAGATATTGTTCCATCGTCATGGAATCGAGCAGTACCGCTTGTTTTGTTGGCCACCCCGGCAAAAAAGGATTACCCGTTGCTTTAAGTCCCGGCTTAAGATATTTTTCGAACATTCCCGCATATCCTAAAATTCTTTCCTCGGCTGTAAGTGAAACAGGCCATAGTGCAGGTTCATCCGGAGAATCTATTATTAATCTCCCGTCGATATATGACAGACTTCTATTGGGGACTGGTAAATTTATTAATTGAACCCCGACTTGCTGGGCATAACTCAATGTGAGAAAATGATGCGCTCCAATGAAGGCAGCCCCCATTTCACAGAACAACCCGTCAGAAAATTGATCCCGCATCGTGTATACTCGACCACCCGGTTGACTATTTGCCTCTAATATACGCACATTATATCCTTGTTTCATAAGCTCTAAAGTGCATACCAACCCCGCCATCCCCGCCCCAATAACTACAATACGCTCCGGAAAACGACCTATCACCATAAAGTCCGATTCCTCCATATATTCCCATTAAAGGCATCATGTGCGATTATAATCATTTCGTTCGTGGGCTCTTCTTATTATTCTATGCTGTCCTTTACTTCAATAAAACAATAAAGAAGCTGCCTATCCCCGGGCCGGAAAGGATGCAACCTTTAAAACGGCTGCATCCGCGCTCCCGCTGTCCACATATTTGTTAACGTACGCAACCAGACTACCGCCCTGTTTCCAAGGCTTCCCGGAGTAATGCCGACAATGCAAAAATTTCTTGCTAGGACCTTAAAATCGATTTTTATATTCAGGAAAAAGCATCATTTTGGTGTTAATCTGACCACAGTCCCCATTGAGTTTCATATACACCGGGGCAAAGACCAACAGTGAAATATGCATTCCTAACATCGGATTTTGCGGTGTTATATGCTATTGTTGCTGTCGCTAAAGCAATTGCATATCCTCCAGTAGCTGCCCATGGCTGTAACGTAACGCCCCACTAATAAGTGCAATTGCATCCCCCAATGTTCTAAATTTTTCCCTATTTTTTCCATACCCCTGCAATAAAAATAAAATATTGGAAACTTTTCGGATAATTAGAAGTCTATATAAAAATAACACTTCAAACATGGTGGTGAAAAATTTGAAAAATAAATGGATTGCTTTGCTCGCTTGTATGGTGACTTTTATTCCATTTTCGGCGATACAGGCAAAGGCTCCAAAAGTGGGCGACTACGTAGGCGAGGCGTTAGCGACCGACATAGCAGCTTATGTAAACGGGGCCCCCATTCCGTCGATGAATATTGAAGGCTATACGGCGGTAACGGCGGAGGATTTGCGCAGCTACGGCTTCGACGTGGCGTGGTCGCCGACCTCGCGGTCGCTCGTCATTGAACCTGCAGCTCAGAAGGTGCAGCCTGTCGTCAAACCGAATCCAGCGGCCGATCGACCGATCGGAACCAAATTCAAGGATGTGCTGTACACGGACATCCGCACCTACTATGGCGACAAGCCGATTCCGTCGTACAATATTGACGGTCAAACGGCTATTAGGCTCAACGATTTGGCGCCATTCGGCACGGTCGATTGGACTCCGGAAAAACGTACGATTTCGTTCCAGGCGTCCCCGCCTCCCGCGAAGCCAGCAAATCCGCTACGCCAAGCAGGAGCAACGCTAACGGTGTCCAGCGAGAAGGACATCAATATCAAGCTACAGTTTACTGATGACGGCGAGTATCAGGATGGAACCAAGGTCGGATTCCCAAGGAACGGACTCCCCTTCTTCCAGTTAGCGCATTTCGCCGATCAGCTTGGCTATACGATAACAACCGATGGCACAAACGTGACGGTGTCCAGCGGGCTCTATGCTTTTCGTTTGCATCCAGATTCGCAAGAGGTGGAGCTTTACTGGGGGGATTCCTGGGTGAAGAGCTACCAGCTTGTCTTCCCTCCTCACAGAGCAGATGACAGTCTGTATCTGTATTCGTTAGACATGGGGAGACTGTTCGGATATACAGGCACCTGGAATCAGGAACAGCGGACGCTGGACGTGCGCTATGAATCGTATGCTGTCAGCGATTATGGCCTGCCCATTAAAGTAGATGGAGAGACAGCAACGGTCAAAGCGGCCGCGACACTCCCCTCCGATATGCCCTTCGGCAGTGCCGGCGAACTAAGGCTAAGTCTGGATAATAGCCATACATTCGGCAATGGCGGCTCGGGTGCGTTCGGTCAGCCGATCAATCAGAACGCTGTCGTTTGGGCGCAAGCCCCGATCCCGCTCGCCCTGGGTGACAACAACATCACGGCCAGGCTCTCATCGGGTGAGCGTATCCTATATTTGGCCCATTACAACGTGCAGACCTCCTTTGCCGATTATCCGCTGCAAGTGGATCTCCTGAGCTTTTCATTGGATCAAAGCAAACAGGGCTACCTGACTACCGATGCGACCAATTTTACGTTAACGGGCAAAGCATCCGGCAGATTTTACATTAGCACGACAAAATGGAAGCTGGGCTCGCCCCCAACCGACTCATCACCAATGGCTGTCAACGTAGATGAAAACGGAGCTTTCCAAATGCCTTTGTCGCTGGAGCAGGGCAAAGGCTTGTATAAAGTGGATGTATTGACGACAGTTGCGACACCACGCGGTAGTTTAGGCTATCTGGATGCCGGGCACTTTTACGTAAATTTGCTGAGTGACGGACAGTAAACTGGATTTCGGGTGTACGGCAGATCTTACCCCTGTCGAGGCAACCTAGGAAAAATATACAGGAGAAGGTATCTGCCTTCGCGTTGTTATGAAATAATGACTATTGGATTTTTCAGCGAAATTACTGAATAATATGCTTCCGTTTTAAAATGGCTATCGCCTCATTGACGCGGGAAGTGTTTATGAAAATGGCGGTATTTTCCCCATAGTACATAGCTTTCACTCTTACATGGCGGAATAAAGCTTCATAGATGCTTCGGATAACCCCCGGGGTGCCGGCGACGGTGTTCAGAAACTGAATTACGATTTCTTCCCGGAATCGAACCCCTAAGGAGCGCAGCACTTCCCGCACGCCGCGATTCGCCCGGATGCTGAAACGCCCAGGGGGGCCGACGACGAGCTTCACGAAATTAAGGTTGCCTCTCTTGGTTTGTGTGTACCCGGTGATGCTAATTCCCCGATTGGCGATACCGTTCAAGATACGATTGAGGGTTTGATCATGGACGTGAACCGAAAATTGCAATCTTTTCAAATAATTTGTGTTTGAGGAACCCGGCATTTGTGCACTCCCTCCAGTTTTGCAATGAATATACACAATGTATTCGTTATGGAGGGAAAGAACACGGTACTTGCCCATGGGCTTGTAAATTCGAATATTCGTTTATTAACGAGTTGAACTCGGCGTTCACAGCATCTCCCCTTCACAAAATAGACAAGCGCCGTTCATCATTTTTTGCACGCGTGCAGGAATAATGACATATTTAGAGAATTAATCCATATGTTTAATCTAGAAAATTGTGGAGGTCGATTTGAAATGAATTCAGTGAATTACCAAGGAAGGAATGTCATTATCCCGGAAAATCCAGTTTCCCGCTTTTTACTAAGCGATACCCGGGCAGCTTGGATCTGGCTGATCATCCGCGTGTATGTCGGATACGAATGGCTTGTCGCGGGTTGGCACAAAGTAACGGCTGACGCATGGGTAGGAGCCAAAGGCGGCACTGCACTTCAAGGCTTCGTCAAGGGAGCGTTGACGAAAGCGGAGAGTGGAGCGGACGTAACCGGCTGGTACGCCTCCTTCTTACAAAATGTTGTACTGCCCAACGCCAAAGTATTTGCGTACATGGTCGCTTATGGAGAAATACTGGTAGGACTTGGTCTTATCTTGGGCTTGCTTACCGGAATTGCAGCCTTTTTTGGCGGATTGATGAACGCCAGTTATTTGTTTGCCGGCACTTTAAGCACCAACCCTCTGCTTTTTGTATTAGCCACTTGGCTAGTATTGGCGTGGAAAGTAGCCGGCTGGTACGGGCTTGATCGCTGGGCGCTCCGATACTTGGGCACGCCGTGGCATGCCAAAAGCTCGACAAGTATGAAGCTGTAATATTCGAATCAAGGAACATCATCGTTCATTTACTAATGCTTCCCTTTAGCAGACAGGTATAAAAATCATCCTGCTGCTTGAAGGGGAGCATTTCTTATGGGCCCGCTTCCCGGCTCACAATAAGAACAAGCCGTAAGCGCACTCCAGAGAAACCGCGCTACGGCTTGTTTTTATTTGCAGAATATAGCTGGAGTCTCGATAAATCGATAATGAAATTTCCCGGAATTAATATGTCCAAACCAATTAGACCGTTTATCCCCGGGTATTCTCCAATTTTTCCAAAATCGATATAAAAGTCAGAGACAGTGAAAGTATCAAATTGCACTTGATCGATCTTTCTACGTATTGAGGCTTCCCTTCCGCCAATTCCGACCATAAACCGAATTTGATCCTCCGGTTCGTAGGAGTTAAACAGAGCTTCAACTGCGTCTATTGAAATAACGGATTCAGCGGCACCAGTATCAATGACTACATCAGTTATCGTCATAGAATTTCCATGATGGACAATGGTAATGGATGAAAGGAATAGACCATCTGAGTATTCAAGATTCATGCGACGGTTTTCTCCTGATCATTGGCTTTGACCGGACCTCGATAATAATATTTTCGTTAGACGTATGGTAAACAAATCGCTCATTTTTTGCAGCAAACAATTCCTTCATGGCTTCCTGAGCATCCGGTATCGGTTTGATAACCGCTACTTCCTCTATATGAAGCTTTCTGTCTTCATAATGTGATTTCAACTCTTCCAACAGTACAAATTGATCCGGGAATAGGTCCCGCACTTCCGTCCATAGCATGTTACCACCTACCTTGAATGAGTTATGTTAATTATACCAATCGCCTTGACCATCAAACAAGTGACTATTACATGCTAATGATTCAAATGAATCGGCTGGGCTGCAGTCGTATTGCAGCAGGGTATGGTAGCTTTTTGTTGGCTAGGATGCCACATACCTTTTTTTCGAATATATCTGGATTAAAGATATTTCACCAAATTATTTAACCCAACTTACCTTCTTATAAGGTATAATGATTGTGAATATCTACCATTAAAGAAGTTAAACAGGATTGTTGCAACTAACTATGTATTTATTTAAGGGTGAATAAAAATGTTTAATTATCATAATTTAAATGACGTCGAATTTGAAGAACTATGCAAGGATATAATGGAGAGAAAAATCTCCACTTCCCTACGATTATTTTCGAAAGGAAGAGATGGCGGCATTGATTTAACCGATAACACTTACACACACAATATTATCGTACAAGTCAAGCATTACATCAGAAGCAGCTATTCTAATCTGCGAACATCTCTAAGAAAAGAAATTGAGAAGGTGCGTAAGTTGCATCCTAATCAATATTATATATGCTGTGGGATGGAACTGACTGATAGTAACATCAGAGAAATATACAAGATGTTTTCAGATTTCATGACTACGGATAAAAATATAGTAACTTTAAACGAAATAGATGAATTTCTTCAAAATCAAGAAAATACAGACATAGTTAGAAAGCATCATAAATTATGGCTATATTCTTCAAAGATATTAAATGAAATATATAACCAAAACATATTTATAGACTGCGAAACGCTTTTGTGCGACATAAATGAAGATAGTGACTTTTTTGTGCCCACCAAAATTTATGAAGCATGTGTCGATCATTTAGAGCAAAATGGATTACTTATGATAACAGGCGGACCTGGTGTCGGGAAAACAATCACTTCTAAAATGCTAGTTTTATATTTTGCTACTCAAGGGTACAGAGTCAGGTATACAACCAATGGAGATATTGCAAACATTAAAGACTCACTTTCACTTGAAAAAGACCAAAAAGAAATAGTTTTATTAGACGATTGTTTAGGCCAACATTATTTTAAGATGAAACAAACACAAGAAAATGAGTTACTCTCTTTAATAAAATATATAAAATTATCTAAAAATAAAAAGTTGATTTTAAATTCAAGAATAACCATTTTTAATGAAGCTAAAGAACGTTCTACAGAATTTAATATCTTCTTTGAACAAAAAAAGATAAAAAACCACACAATTAATATGGATGAAATAACTCCACTTGAAAAAGCTAAAATATTTTACAATCATTTGAAGTTTAAAAATATACCAATCGATTATTACAATTCAATAAGAGAAAATAAACAATATTTGAAAATTATTCAACATAAAAATTATACACCACGTATTATAGAGCATGTAACATATGAGCATAACTACTTAAAAGTGCAGGCTGCTATGTATTTTAACTATATTTTCGAAGCTCTTACAAATCCAAATGATATTTGGAAAAATGAATTTGAACAGCGGCTTCAAAGCATAGACAGGGCTTTTTTATCAACTTTATACTCTTTAACTGATACTAACGTTGATTATGACATTTTGAAAAAATGCTTTTATAAACGCTTATCAAGAATGAAAAATATTGATTTTACTTTAGATAATTGGAGTTTAGTTTTATCGCGGCTAAATCAGTCCATCATTAATATAATTGATTTAAAAGGCAAAAAACGCGTTGGAGTAATTAACCCTTCTGTCAATGATTATCTTAAAATTGTTTTTATGAACAACTTATTGGAATTAGGTGAAGTACGCAATTCAATAAGTTATTTCATTCAGTTTGAGCGATGCTACCCAAAAGAGGAACTTCCTCATATTTATCATCAACTTATCGTTAGTGAAAAAATAAACGAAATTGAATTTGTTAGTATGCATCAAAAAAATTATTTTGTAACAGCACAAATTTGTCAAAATAGCATAAAAAATATTAATTATAAAGAGATTATTTCCGATTATTTTAATTATTCATATTGCAATAGTTATCCAACAAATTGGTTGACTCATTTTGAGATAATTGACACTTTGCTTAATGACGAATTATATTTATTTTATTCTATTGAACTTCTTATTAACAAAAAAGGTAACATTGAGAACTTAATAGGCCACTTAAATTTGGATGAATTAATCTTTACCATTAGTCTTTTAGATGATTTTTATAAAATCAATGATATGGAATTTTTGTGGTTTAGGTTACTTTGCAAAGAAATGATTGATAATACGGTAATGGACTATATAGAAAATATAAATACTTCCGATTACTGTGATAACTACGATATTAGTGAGTTAATTACAGCAAATACAAGGACATACTGGACTAGAGGCGATGTAGAGGAATATATTGATAAAGATTCTGCAGTGTCCGCCTTAGAGAAAAAAATAAGCGAAGAAATCGAAAACGAAATTAAAGAAAAGCTATCTTTGTTGGATGAAGGTCTTATCAACACTTTATCTCTGCCAGAATCATACAGTCTTAATACAACTGAAATTGAAAATGCAATTGACTCCTATTTGAGGGAAATTACTTACGACAATTCTAGCCGTAGTCGTTCAAGTGAGTCGTTCGTCTCCGAAATTGAAGCTATTTTTGAGCGTTAAGATTTTATCAAGGAGCTGTTTCCGTAGTTTTTAAAAACTACAAAGAGACAGCTCTTCTCCTTAAAATCAGCAAATCAGACCATTCCTGCCTTTGGATTCATCCTTTAAAATCCCGAAAATCTTGACCCGACGGTGCTATTTCCAAACAACATTCCGCTGCACCAGGCCCGCTAAACTCTAAACCTGGCAATCTGATTTTGTAATTGCTCGGCCATTTGGGATAAGGAAGCAGCGGAGGAGAACACCTCTTCCATGGAAGCCAATTGCTCCTCCGTAGAAGCGGAGGCTTGCTGGATTCCCAGTGCGGATTCCTCGACTGTATTGGAAATAAAGATCATGGAGTTGCTGACATGGTCCGTGCTAGCATACATTTGCTCCGCAGCTGCCGCTACTTCTTGAATTTGAGTCAGCACCTTTTGCACCGACCGGTCGATATGCTGAAACGATATTCCTGCCGTATGGACCACGAGAATGCCTTCGTCTACTTCTTTAATGCTCGATCGCATTGATTGCATAGCCGCGTGCGTGTCTTGTTGGATCACGGATACAAGGCCGGTAATCTGATCGGAAGATTTCGACGATTGTTCGGCAAGCTTGCGAATTTCACTTGCAACTACCGCAAAGCCTCTCCCTTGCTCTCCTGCGCGCGATGCTTCAATGGAGGCGTTTAATGCCAGCAAATTCGTTTGTGCCGCTATGTCTGAAATCATTTTTACCGTGTCCCCGATATCTTGGGATCGTGTTTCCAATCCATGAATAACTTCCGACAGATCTTCAATAGTTTGATGGATAGAGCTCATTTGATCAATGACGCGTTGGATGGCATGATTGCCTTCCAATGACTTTTCAGCGGCATCCGAGGCGGACGATGAGACACTATGCGCATTGACAGCAATTTGTTGTGCGCCTACGGACATTTCATTGACTATGTGTACACTTTCTTTGACACTTTGAACCTGCTTATCCGACCCGGCGGCGACCTCCTGAATGGCCGAAGCAATTTGTTCTGCGGCAACGTTCGTCTGCTGGGCGCTCGCTGTCAGCTCTTCCGAAGAAGCGGCCACATGTTCGGCGCCGTCAGCGGTTTGAGCGATGAGTTCACGAAGATTACGAACCATTTGGTTGAACGAATCGGCTAAATCACCGACTTCATCCCGAGTTCGCGCTTTAATTTGATTCAGCGTCAGATTACCTAGGGCGATTTGTTTCGCCGCATTTGCAATGAAAACAATGGGTTTGGATATGAATCGGGAAATAACGAAGCCAATTAACACGGCCATTAGGAACGCAATGACACTAATAACCGCAATGACTTTCTTAACGGATGCGACCAATGCCGAGTTTTCTGCGCTACCCTCATCCACAAGCTGCTGCTGCCCGTCGGCAATTTCTTTAGCTCGGCTCTCTATGTCGCGGCCAATCTGAATCACAGCTGAGGCGGCCTTTGCCGCAGCTTCCTTATCGGTCTCCATTAAAGCAATAACTTGGTCGGCCTCTTGTTTGAATTGTTGATTAAGCTCGTATAGCTTGTTAATGTTGTCTTTGTCTACGTCGCGCTTTACCATCTTCAAAGTGGAATTCATAAGCTCTGTCAGGTTGTTATGCGCTTGATTGAACCTGTCTAATCCATCTTGATTCGGGCTTAACAGATAATCCCGTAAACTGCTCATCTGCTGGAGCGTCTCCGCCCTCATATCTTTGGAATTGGATAAGATTTTTTCCCGCCTATCAACCAAATCGCTATATGAATTGTCTACTTTTTCCAAATAATAATGAGACAGAGTACTTATCAGTCCTAGAAGAAGCGCTATAGCTAAAAAACCAGTTAATATTTTATTACCGATGGTGAATCTCATACGATACCTCTTTTTCCATTATTTTCAATTTTCAGGAGCGGCCGTCTTCACAGTACCCTTTTGTTCACATCTGAAAGAATCCGATACATCCTAACACACCCATCTGAACAATTTCTGAACAGCCGAAACTAAAAAAACACCCCTGTTCCCCGTAAGGAATAGGAGCGGCATCGCTCTTTGCGATCAATCGCAATCATGTAATACTTTTACAGCAGCATGATTTGGTCCCGATCTGCTTCTTGCCCCTGTGCCTGTAATGGCCGATGATATTGAGGCAGCTTATCGTACAGAATCCGCGCAGCTTCTACTATCTCTCTATCCTCAACAGCCACTACTCGGGTGCGGACTTCAGACTTATCGATCTCCACGAGGCGTATGGAAGGATGGCACATGCACGCTGCAGTTTGAATAAAGCTCCACTGTTCTTCCCTTGCGATGGAGTGCACGTGATTGTGGCCGTTGAAGTAAAAGCCGGTTCCCTGCCTTTGTCGTAAAATAGCGCGCATATCAATGGCCGGATCCATATGCATCTTTTCATCCGTTGACGTAGCTGTCGTGTTATATAGGGGATGATGGGCAAACACGAAGATCGGTTTTGACGGAGAAGCATGCATTTGCGTTTCCAGCCAGTCCAATTGGTCCGCCTTAAAATGACCGCTGTAATCTTGCGGGTCCATTTCCCTGGTCGAATCGACAAACACGAATAGGGCATCTTCGGTTTCCAATACATCGTTCAACGGGTGATCCATCAATGATTGAATTTTACTTTTAGGTAATTCATAGGCATCGTGGTTGCCTAATATATGGCGAAACGATACGCCGGAATTACGAATATGCCGATAAACATGTTCAAATTCTTCCTCCAACCCCATGTGAGTCAAATCCCCAAGGGAGATGTGTACATCCGCTTCCATTTCAAAGAATATTTCCAAAAAATTTTCATAAAATCGTTCTTTAGCCAATAACAGCTCTTCATTCCCTTGTACCAACTGATGATCGAAAAAATGCAAATCTCCGATTATGGCCAGACGCATCGTTCCAGCTGAGGCAAGCGAGCCAAATGGCGTATCCTCTTGATAGACGCGCCAAGGAAAATCAAGATGGAGGCTACCACAATTCCGGGTAAAACCAATTTAAAGGCAATATGCCGAAATACACCGTAATCGTTACACCCGTCAATGATCGCAGACTCAAATACTTCCGTCGGAATTTGATCGTAAAATCCCATGAACAGCCAAATGGCCAACGGCAGCGAAAAGGTAATGTAGCTGATCAGCAGCCCGGTCAAAGAATTCAGGAGACCCACATTCTGATAAATAATATAGAAAGGAATCGTATAGACAAGGCCGGGAATCATCCGAACAATGATGACTGTGTATAATGCGGTATATTTGCCTTTGAAGTTATATCTTGAGAACCCGTAACCCGCCATCGTTGCCAACAATACCGCCCCGACGGTAGTTGCGACGGAGACAATCAAACTGTTCAAGAAATAGATTCCGGCTCCCCCTTTGGAAAATATTTCGATGTAGTTCCAGGCTTGAGATGGCACTGAACGGGAACCACAATATGTTTGACAATGCTTTTCCCATTGATTTGAGAAAGCAAAGATTGTACGGCTTGCCTGCCCATTTCCTTATAATTTTGCTTGATAAAATGAACATCCGGCAGACCGACTTCGTCAAAGGTTGTCATTTCTGCTTTGTTCAATAAAGACAACTGTTTCAAAGCTTAAGTCTTAAAATCGCTTCATTATACTTTTCATCGAGAGTCGGGAAAATGATCATGCCATAGACGCCGATTCCTCTGAATTTTTCGATCGATCTTCGATAGAAGCGGCGTACTTATTGTTTTTACCCAGTATTTGATTCGTAATGTCATTATCCGATACGAAGGTTCCTTTGCCCTGGACTCTGACAACAATTCCCTGGTCCGCCAAGCTTGTCAAGGCATTCTTTGCCGTAATACTGCTCACATGATACTGATTCATCAATTCGCTTTCAGACGAGACCCGATCGCCCGGCCGCAAAGTTCCTTCGCGTATCTGATTAACGATGTATATATTTCTAGAAAAAGACTAAGAGCTATCCCTACGCCATGAATGGCAGAAGGATAGCCCTTTGTTTACCTTACCTTATTTATTTACCTTGTTTCACCGCTTCTATGCCGCCGATTTCTATCATTCTGCCTTCCAGGCGCGAATGCTCGCCGGCAAATCCGATCTGATGCCCGTAAATCGATTTTTCCAAAGAGGTAGAGGAGATCGACGGCGCTTCCCCTCGCAGAACTCTCACGAAATCGGCTACTAGCAATAAATCTCCGCCGCCGTGGCTGTCGTTCGTAACCGGCACCTCAACCCGTTTTTCCGAATATTCGTGTCCTTTGCGCGGATCGGGATGCCGGATGACAAAGCTGCCGTCCTCCAAAACGCCGGTTATTTCTCCCTTCGTGCCGATGATGTGAATGGTGCGGCATGGCCTGGAGGTTGCTCCTACCATATTGTGGCTCGCCGTACAGCCGTTGTCGAACTCAATGATGACCGACTGATGGTCCACTACATCGTTGTCGCAATGCCATACGCATCGGCCGTACGGATTGTCCGTCCGCAGCGATTCGATGCGCTGCTCCAGGCTCGGCTCCGATCCCAAGTACGAATTATCCCATACATAAAAGCCCCATCGCCCTTGATCGATATAATGCTTGCGCGCGGAATAGATGCAGCTTTCCTCTATTTGACAGTCGACCAAGCAGCGCTTGCCTGCGCCATGAGGCGCGTTTGCCGGCTTAAACTGCAGCAGCCCGCCGAAGCTGCTTACCTTGCTTGGCTTGTCGCCAACCATCCAGGAAATAATATCCAGATCATGACAGCATTTGGCCATCAGCATGGACGACTTGCATTTCTCTACCGAATTCCATTTCCCCCGAATGAAGGATACCGCCATATGATGATAGCTTACATGCTCGGCGGTTTGGATATTTACAATGTCGCCGATTCCCCCGGAGGAGACGGCTTCGCGGATCGCTCTGTAGAACGGAGCGTACCGCAGCACATGACAGATCATGACGGTTCGTCCATATTGGGTTGCCGTCTGATACAGCTGCAGCATCTCCTGCTCCGACGTAGCAATCGGCTTTTCGAGAAGAACGTCATAGCCGGCCTTCAGCAGCGGAAGGGTCGTTTGCACATGGAGATCGTCCATGGTTCCGTTAATGACCGCGTCCGCCAGTTTGGGCGCGCTTGCCAGCTGCTCCACCGTTTCAAAGCAGCAGCTGTCATTCAGGCCAAATTGTTTGGCCGTCAGCTTCCTGCGCTCCGGGTCCGGCTCTACGACGCCCGTTACTTGCAGCTCGTCCGGATGCTTCTTCGCATAGGAAGCATACAGCAGACTGCGGTGTCCTGCCCCTACAATAACGACGGTGATCGGTTTGCCGCTCTCCGATCTTTCGCAATGCTCAACATTCATCGCTCTTCATTCCTTTCACTGTAAGCTCTCGATTATTTTTTATTTTTCGAGTTGTACCATTCGGTAGCTTCTTTAATAATTTGATCTCCGCCACGCTTCTTCCAATCCTCTACAAACTTATCAAAGCTGTCGATCGGTTCTTTGCCGGTAATAATTTTTGCCGCCATCTCCATCCACAGGCCGTTTTTGCCCAGCTCCGGCTTCGACAGCATGGTCGGCGTTATCGGCATACCGACGCCATCGTTGACGCGTCCTTCATTTTTAGCGACACTCAGCGCGTTCAAGATCAAATCGGAATCCTTGCGGCCCTTCATAAATTCCTCGTTGGCCAGATAGGACGGCCCGACAAGACGCAGAAACATTAAGTGCATGTTTTCTTTATTGATTGCATCCACGGTAGTTGCATATTTATATTGGATCTTCGAGTTTTCCACCGTATAATCCTCGTTCTCCAAGCCATAATCCAGGAATTTTTGGGCTTCATCGGAGTAAAACCAATCCAAAAACTTAATCGCCGCTTCAGGATTTTTATTCGATTTAGGGATGGCCCACACATTGCCTACAGATGAGCTGAGACCTGTCCCTCCTTTGCCGTCGGGACCGACCGGCGCCGGGATATTGATGAGCGAGGACGAAGGCTCGGTCTGTCTGACCTCCGACTGCCATTTATCCGGATAGCTCGGGTCATGGACCCACATGCCGACTCTTGCTGCGCCTTTAATTTTCGCATCCCAATCTTTGCCCTGCTGCACGAATATTTCGTTGTCCATCAGCTGCTCTTTGTAAAGGCTGCGGTGAAGCTCCAGAGCGGTCTTCATTTGAGGGCGGATCAAGTTCGGAACGAGCTGGTTATTTTCAAATTTCCAGCCGTCGGGAATGACATCGTACGCTCCGAAAAACACATCGGAGAAAGCGAAGTTCTGTCGTCCGGAAAAAGGAATTTCATCCGGCTTGCCGTTGCCGTTCGGGTCCTTTTCCTTAAAAGCCTTCAGCATCGCCACATAGTCGTCGACCGTTTTGGGCACTTGCAAATTCAATGTTTCCAGCCAGTCTTTGCGTACGTAGACGACCGAGTTCCGCACATAGTTTTCGCCCGGAATGGCATATATTTTCCCCTTTTCGCTGACCAAGGTGGAATCCCACGCTTCCTGGGGGATTTTTTTCAGCAGATTGGGGGCGTACTTTTGGAGCAAATCGTTCAGTTCGTAGAACGCTCCGTTCTTAACGGCGGGAGCGACCTCCGGGGTGTTGATCCCGTTAATCTGAAGAATGTCCGGCAGATCTCCCCCGGCTAGCAGCAGCGTCAGCTTTTGATTGAATTCCGCGTGCGGAATCAGCTCCAGCCTTACATCCGTCTTGGACAATTCGCGAAGCTTCTTGACGTATTTGTCTTCGTTAATATTGGATGATCCTTCCACATAGGGCAGCCCTCTCGTGCCCAGTCCGATTTTCACTGTCGGAGGTTTTGCGGGGGCATCGGCATTGCCGCCAGTCCCCGGCTCCTGCTTGGAACAGCCGATCAAGGTCCCGAAGGCCGCAAGCAAGCAAATGGTCGCTTTCAATGTTCTTTTTTTCATGGATGAACTCTCCTTGTTCTAATAATGGAATCTATGATTACCCTTTGACCGATCCTAGCATAGCTCCTTTAATGAAATGCTTCTGGATAAACGGGTAGATCAATAACACGGGAACAGCCGCAACGATAATCGTCGCCATTTTGATGCCTTCCACCGATTGCATCGACATCTGTACGCTTTGCATGACATTCGCGGCATCGCTTTCGACGATAAGCTGGCGCAGCTTGACCTGCATCGGATAAAGCGCCGGATCTCGCAAATACATAAGCGCGGAGAAATATCCGTTCCAGTGGCCGACGGCATAAAACAGGCCGATCGTTGTGAGAGACGGCATGGATAGCGGCAGCACAATGCTCCAGTAGGTGCGGTATTCGCTGCAGCCATCGATCTTGGCGGCTTCCGTCAAGCCTTCCGGGATCGCTTGAAAAAAAGAAATCATAATAATTAAGTTAAATGCGCCGATCAAACCGGGAACGATCAGCGCCCATAACGTGTTCAGCATCCCCAAATATTTGACGACTAAATACGACGGAATCAAAGGCGCCGGAAAGATCATTGCAAACAGGACGAGCAGAATGAAGAAGGAACGGCCCTTCAGCCCTTTCCTGGCAAGTCCATAAGCCATTAAGGAGGTGAAGAAAAGATTCAGCAGCGTGCCGAATACCGTAATATACACGGTGACGCCGATGGATTTCCAGATGGCGGCGTTGCTGAGCACGGAGCTGTAGTTCGCAAATGTGAAATCTACGGGAAGGAGCGTAACCCGCCCCTGCACGATAGCCGTTCCTCCGCTGAAGGACCCTGCCAGTATGTTGACGAACGGCAGCAGCATCATCAGTCCGGCGAAGGTAAGGAATGTGAAATTGAACATAGTAAACCATTGTCTGGATGTGCCTGTCCTGGGCATGCGTTGCACCTCGTTTCCCATCAGTAGAGTGAATTGCCGGTAAGCTTTTTGCTGAGCTGATTTGCGCCCACAATAAGGATCAGCCCCACGACGGATTTGAACATGCCGATAGCCGTCGTATAGCTGTACTGGCTGCCGAGCAGCCCCGCCTCGTAAATATACGTGTCGATAATCTCGCCCGTCTCCTTGACAAGCGGGTTAAGCAAAATGTAGATTTGCTCAAAACCGAGGTCAAGCATATTGCCGATTCTGAGCAACAGCAGCACCATAATCGTAGGCATCAGAGCCGGCAGCGTAATACTGAACACCTGCCGCAGCTTGCCGGCTCCATCGACGTCCGCAGCCTCGTAGAGCTCCGGATTGATGCCTGCGAGCGCTGCCAAATAAATAATCGTTCCCCAGCCGACTTCCTTCCAGATGCCTGAGACGACCACAATGCTGCGGAAATATTCCGGCTGCTGCATGAAGAAAATTTTTTCTTTGCCGAAATAACTCAATACTTCGTTGACGATGCCGTAATTCGGAGATAAAGCGCTGATCACCAAGCCGCCGACGATTACCCACGAAAGAAAATGCGGCAAATAAATGACCGTTTGAATGACTCGTTTAAACATCATTTTTCGCACTTCGTTCAACAGCAGCGAAAGAATAATGGGCGCCGAAAAGCCGAATATGAGCTGATACAGGCTGATCAAAAGCGTATTGCGCAAAATCCGCGAAAACTCGGGGTACGCAAACAAATGTTCAAAATGCTTCAAACCGACAAACGGACTGCCCGCCACTCCTGAGAACACATTGTAATCCTGGAAAGCGATTACATTCCCGGCAATCGGGATGTAACGGAATATAACGAAAAATAACACTCCCGGCAAAATCATCGAGTAGACTTGCCAATTTTTCCATACAATCGATTTCCTAATCATATTACCACCTCATCTGTCGAATCATCCGGATAAGAAGATCATAAGCGCTTTCAAGCAAACCGTACATGCCGTTTCTTTAGAAAACCTGCGTTTTTTTCTGCGGCTTTTGCCGTTCGTGACCAAAAGAAAGAACCTTGAGGTTTCTCAGGGTTCTACTCAACGCCGATTCTTTTTCTATACTCTCTTGGGCTATATCCGAAATGCTTCTTGAAGGTTCTCGTAAAATGGGGATAATCGCTGTAGCCTACCGCTTGGGCCGCTTCGTACGTTTTACAGCTCGAGTTATGAAGCAGCTCCTTCGCTTTCTCCATGCGCAGACGGGTCAAATATTGCACGAAGCTTACTCCCACCGCATCCTTGAACGACTGGCTCGCGTAGGATAAAGACATGTTCATCTGTCCGGCGATCGTTTGCAGCGACAGTTCCTCGTCCATGTAATGCTCCTCGACGTAAGCCACGGCCTGTTTGATTACGTGAAAAGCGCCGTGATTCCGCTTGGCCTGGACGCTCCGCACATGCGCGCTAACGCCGTCTTCCAGCAAACGCCATGCTTCAGGCTGCCCGAATGCTTCCTGGAAGCGGGTGAAATCTTCGCCGCTCGGCTCAAGCAGCGTATATCTCTGCAGCTCCTTGCCTATAAACAGCAGCAGCTCGCAGCACAAGTGCTTAAACTGCGCCGGATCGGCCGCTTGTTCCGTACATTGGGCATAAACGCCGGCCAGCTCGATCTGAATTTGTTTTTCGTTCAAGTCCCAGATCAGGTCGGCTATCCGCTGCCCGGACGTTTTACAGTACCACAGCCAGCTGCTTCTTTCGGAGGCCATTCTGGCTTTAGCGTCCAGCTTGCCGCGGATTTTCCGTAAAACCTGATCCAGCTGCTCCGGCCGAATCGGTTTCAACAAATAATCGGCAACTTCGGATTGCAGAGCCTGCCTCGCATACTCGAACTCCCCGTAACCGGATAGGATGACAATCTCGCACGGCAGACCGCGTACTCTGCATTCCCTGATCAGCTCCAGCCCGTCCATGACCGGCATGCTGATATCCGTAACGATCAAGTCGGGCGGGTTCTGCAGCGCCAGCTCCAATGCTTCTTGCCCGTCCTCCGCCGCTCCGGCGACGATAAAGCCGCTGCCCATTTCCGAAATCAGCTTGTGCAAGCTTTTCTTAATCATGTACTCGTCATCGACAATTAATACTTTATACATTAGGCCAGTTCTCCCGTCTCATGCATCTTCCCGGCGGCAGCGGGCAATATGACTTGGATAACGCTTCCGAGCTCGTCGGATTGCAGCACTTGAAGGCCGTATGGAGCGCCGAACAACAGCCTGATCCGCTGGTGCACATTGCGAAGTCCGATCTTTGTCGATACTTCATCCTCCCCATCCTTCATCGCCGGCTCGGATTCTTCCTTCAGAAAAAAACGGTTATAGCTGTCCATCGTCTCCCGGTCCATTCCTTTTCCTTTGTCTATGATCCTGAGCAGGTAGCGGTCATCGCTCCATTCCCCGGCAATGCCTATATAAGCCGGTTTAAGCCGATGCTTCTCGTAACCGTGGCGAAAGCAGTTCTCGACAAGAGGCTGAAGGGATAACCGCACCGCTTGTACATGCGAGATCGCTTCTTCGTCGATATGCATCTCGATGTGCAAATAAGGGAAACGCTCCTTTTGAATTTCCAGATACGTCCGAACATGTCCGATCTCGCCCTTAAGCGAGATAACCTGCATCGAATCGCCGATGCTGAAGCGGAACAAATCGGCAAGCGCCGTAGCCATTCGGCTGATCGGCATCACTCCTTCGACAATGGCGTAGGAATTGATCATTTCCAACGTGTTATACAGGAAATGAGGGTTTACTTGGGATTGAAGCGCTTGCAGCGCCGATTCCCTCTGTTTGATAACCAATTCCCTCTCCCTGATCTGGGACGTATGCACCTCTTCGATCAATCTGCGCAGCTCGCGGACCATTTTATTAAACCCGTGATACAGATTGCCGATTTCATTGCCCCGATGCTCGGGGGCCGTGACGCTCAGGTTGCCGTTTTCCGCTTGTCTCATCAGCCGTTCCAGCTTGGAAAGCGCATTCGTAAGCGAAAGCGAGAAGCCCCCGATAACCAAGATGACAACGGATGCAAAAATAAGCCCTCCCCATATGGTCACATTGCGCAAGGACAGCAGCTCGGCGGTCAATTCATGAATGGGAACCTGCGAAACGATAGTCCAATCCGTGTAAGGAGACTTATTAAATACGACCAGATCTTTCGAGGAGTGCTCGGAATGAATAAAAGCGCCTTGCTTGAGGTGTTGAATTTGCTTGGAATACCAATCGGGTACCGAAGCGCCACGCATCGACTTATCCGGATGGTAAATTACCTGTCCCTTGGCATCGGCAATCCAGAGGAATCCGGTTTGGCCGATCTGAATCTGATCGACAATTCTGGATATTTCATTTAACCGCAAATCGATGATCAAAACGCCGTTCGTCTTATATTCAGACGCATCCTTGAACTTGCGGGTAATCGTCAAGAGCGGAATGTTATCATGCCAGCGAATCCCCACAACGGAATAGTTTTTAGTAGCCGGCATGTCCAAAAATCTCCGGTAGTCTTTCTCCGATAAAGACGAGCCCGAGCTGGAAACGGAAATCCCTTCGTCGGAAAAAATGCTGAACGAATAAATTTCCGGACGTCCGAACACGACCTGCTGCAAAAGCTCGTCTTGAATTTTTCTCGTCATCATAAACCGCTCGAACGATTGATCCGGGGTCAGCTTCATAAAGTCCCGGATCAGCGGATGCGTAATAAGCGGAAACGTCGTCCGTTCCAAATCCATAAAATAAGCGTTCAAATGCTCGTTGACCTGCTTCACGATCTGCTCGTTAAAATCAACCGCCGTGCGCTCTATCGATAATGTGGATTTATCGTACCATAGCTTCCCGAACACGAGCAAAGGAATACATACAAAAAATATAAACAAAGCAATCAACTTCGTGCGTATGGATAAATTCTTTTTCCCCATGTGCTTGTGATCTCTCCGTGATGAGAAATTGGAATCGCAAACCCGTATCGTTCGTACCGATCCATTGACATTTAGAATAACATAGTATTTAAGGTTGTTGTAACCATTTTATAAAAAAAATTTATTGCATATGTCCGTAAGAAAGCCGCCGAAAGGCAAGTGTCCTGCAGCAGCATGGCAACGAATTACTTACATTTTTTTCCTGCAAAAAAAGACAAACGGGCGGGTCTCAGCCTCCCATTTGCCTATTTTGATGCAGTCTGCTTATTTTTTTCTTTTGAACACGCAGATGACTTCCTTTGAAGACCCTTGGTGTTGGCTCGTGTCAAAACATGATACCAGCTCCCACCCGTTTGATCCCATCGCATTGAGTTCGCTGTCGAATTCTTCTACATCCAGCTTTCCTCCGGTAAAAAAACCTTTGGTGAAAAACTTCAGCGTTCTATATTCCCATTGTTCCATAATTGCATATTCCTTCCTTTTGCTCGGATCATATAAAAAAGCGATGAGTGCCTTGCTATCTTGCTTGGCAAGCATTTCAAGTATATTGTACCATACCATAGAAACCTCCGGAATATTTTCCGGAAGTCCCGCATCTTCCCTCCGTCCCCCTTATCCTCACTATAAAAACAACAGCTTATGGTTATCGACATATATTTGATTAATCAACTTACGTTTATTATTATTAAAGCAAGACGTTTATTTTCTATATGAAAGCTTGGGGGAAATGTACGATGGCAAAAGTGGATCGGAGAATTCTGAAATCGCAAGAAGCTATGAAAAAAGCGGTGATTGAATTGATGACGGAAAAAAATTTCGATGAAATTACCATTCAGGACATTGCCGACCGGGCAAATATTAACCGCGGGACGATTTATCTTCATTATCAGGACAAATTCGATTTATTGGATAAGCTCATAGAGACGCATATTAACGAGTTAAGGGAAATGGGCGAATGGGCTTGCAAGCTGGATTGGTACAGCGGTCTTTTGCCCTTTTTCGAATACTTCGAGAAAAACTATTTATTCTTTTCGACCATGTTGGCGAGTAAAGGAGCTCCTTCGTTTCGAACGCGGCTTCTCGATTATATTACGGAAGGATTCAAAGGCGAGATAGATAGAGAAAGCGGCAAAAATGCCGATTTAAGCGAAGAGGTTTTGCTGCAATATGCCGGAACCGCTTATGTCGGCGTCATTGAATGGTGGATCAAAAACGGAATGCCGCATCCGCCTCAAGTTATGGCCAAACAAGTCGGAGTTATGTTGGAGAGATCGCTCTGATGAATGGCGCGTGCGTTCATCTATATCTCCTGTTCAAGACTCTTCGAATAACTTCTCGCCCTTGTGCAACCGCCAGGCGATCTTCGCATTGCGCGGCAGATCCCGGGGAGTCGGGGCATGAGCGGCCAAGTAACGGGTAGCGGCGAACAATAGCGTTTGTTTGGCCCGTTCGGCCGACTCCCCGCTCGCGGAATCCCACCGTTCATATTCGGCAATAGCGGCTTCAAGCATTTGGAAGGAATGAAATTCGGCGTCTTCCCTCAATAAGGCGTGACCGAGCGCGTTGATCAGTTTAGATGGCTCTCCGCCCGCCTGCAAGAACCCGGCGACCCAATCGGAAGCTTCGTTAACCTGCTGACGCTTATCCATAATATCCAGCAAGCCCGAGGCGTTCAGCGGGTCTATGCCTGCTTTCGGTTTAGGCTTGGGCGCGGCAGGTACGTTCAAGAACCGGTCCAGGTAGAGACTTACGGCGCCGTAATAAACCGCGCGAAGGAGCAGCGGATGCCGGCTCCGGTTCAAAATCTCATGTACCGCATGCGCATAAGTGAACGTATGCAGTACGGCAATCCAATCGCCGAAATCGTTTTGGGTATGAAACCGGCAAATGCGTTCCGCAGCCGCAAGAGCAACGAATTGAGCGATTTGCACCGGGGAACAGCCGTCCGTCAGCAAATCGGTTATAGCCTGAATCGTCTCCAGCGGCTGATCGCCAAGCAGCAGCTTCAGCAATCGTTCTTCTTCTTCCCGGCTTAACGCTCTGGCGTCATGAAGCGAGTTCAGCTGTTCAAGAGAGAGAAATGCCTGCTTAAGCGGCTCGACCAGGTTGACCGGGGATTGCCATTGATGCAGCTCTTCACTCCGCGTCGGATTGCCGAGCAGAGGCACCAGCGATGTAAGAATGCGTTCTTGCTCCGAAGGATCGGCCAAGGCGAGCGCTTCGAAAGCTTTGTTATGAAAATCGAGCGTATGTCCGCCGTCCAAATAAAAATGATCCGTTACCGCCAGCAGCATCATTTCCATGATGCGCTCATGCGTGAAGCCCCGGCGTATGGCCGTCAGCAGCACTCTCTGGGCGCCCTGGGTGTCTCTAACCTCCAGACAATTCCGATACCAGGCAATCAGCCGTTCTTCAGTCACTTCGCTGGCCGGCAGCGGCGTCAATAGATGACGTTCCGCGCGGCTGGAGCGATTTCTGGCCACTTGATGCAGCCCATGATAGAGGGCGAGGATTTGAGCGTCCTTGTCCAGCTTCGGCAATATGCGGGTCATCGCGGTCAGAATCGTTAAGTCAGCCCCCCAGCCCGTTCCGTACTGCACGCCGAAAGCAATCCCTGCCCGCGCTATTTCCGGCGCAGCCACGCCGGATTCCATGAGGCCTACGACAGCCTTGGCGATGACGATTCCGATATTTTGCTCCAGGCCCTCCTGGAGCCGTGCCATATATTTCTCCCGGTTATACGCGTTCTTGGGAAGCGGGTTGACCCAAATCTCCCCGTCTGCGCATAACACTTCATGCGAGGAAACATCGTCCGCCCAAGGATCAAGCGTCCCGCCGCTGCATACGTCAAACCGCGCATGATGCCAATGGCATGTCAATATGCCTTCGCAAAGGCTGCCCATATGGAGAGGAAAGCCAAGATGCGGACAGCGATTATCTACCGCGTACACGTTATCTTCGTGATAAAATACGGCGATCCCGCCTTTAATAACAATAGACCGCTGCTGCTTAAGCGCTTCCAATGAGCCGGCGTGCGTCCATTTATCCATTGTTTTCATCCGTAAACCTCCTCAGCTTTTCGGTGTGAGCTTTGTCCGCCCCTATTCATTATAACAAGGAGAATACCCGGCATGGCGAAAATTTGGAAAAAAATCCGTTCTTTACAACCGCACTTGCTGATTTTAATCAACGTATGTCTATATTTTAAGCGAACTCGGGATCATTGCAATCGTCTGGCCGCGAAAGCAGCTCAGGAAATTCCCGCCGCTTCCGCAATATATTCGACCAGATGGAGCGCACGCATAGAACCGGATAAACCGGCTCTTTCAATGCCTAATTTCATTTGCAGCAAGCATCCGGGATTCGTGGTAATGACCGCGGCGGCCTTCGTGCCGGTTACATGCTCCATTTTCCGGTCCAAAATGTCAATGGAGGCCTCGTAATGGACGATATTGTAAATTCCCGCCGAGCCGCAGCACATCTCCGCCTCTTTCATTTCGACCAGCTCGACATTCGGAACGCTGCGGATCAGCTCAAGCGGTTCTTGGGTTACTTTCAGAACGTTGGTCATATGGCAAGAACGCTGGTAGGTCACCTTCTCCGGCGGATGATCCGCGACAAGGACGCCGCCGCACCATACGAGCAGCTGGGAAATGTCCTTCGATTTCGCCGCGAACCGCTTCGACCTCTCCGACCACTGCGGGTCGTCGGCGAGCAAATGATCGTACTCGGCTAGCATCGCGCCGCAGCCGCCGGCGTTGTTCACGATATAGTCCGCCTCTCCCCGTTCAAAAGCGCGTTCAAAAGCGGCGATATTTCTTCGCGCGAGCGATTTGCTTTCGTCCAATTCTCCGGAATGGGCATGCAGCGCCCCGCAGCACGTCTGGTTATCGATCACGACGACGTCGCAGCCCGCTTCCGCCAGCAGCTTGACGGACAGCTCGTTAATAGTTCTGAACATCGCATCCATCACGCAGCCGGAGAAAAACGCAACCGTAAACTTCCGTTTTCCTTTGGCCGCAGTAAACCGCGGGAGATTCCGCCGTTCTCTCGGGGACACCGCAGGAGGCGTCGCCGCTTCGAATTCGCCCAAATGAGCGGGCAGCCTGCTTAGGACACCGCTTTTTCTGGCGACGGCTTGCAGACCGCTCTTCTCATACAGCCATTTGCCGTTTCCGATGAGATTCATCGCCAGGCGGCTCGGAAACACCTTTTTGAACAGCGTGTACCGCAGTATCCGCACCGGCAGGGAATACGACTTGCGCCGCACAATCGCCGCCCGTGCCGCCTCCAATATCGCGCCGTACTCCACTCCTGTAGGGCATGCCGTTTCGCAGGCGCGGCAGCCGAGGCACAAGTCGAGCGGTTCCTCGATGACGGAAAGATCCGTAATTTTTCCTTCGCCCGCCATCTTCACCAGGTTGATGCGCCCCCGCGGAGAATGCGTTTCCTTCCCCATCGTCGCGTAGGTCGGACAGGCCGGCAAACAATATCCGCACTGCACGCACGCGTCCGTCTTCTCGTATTTCAGTTCTCGGCGCAGCGCCGCAAGCTGTTCGTTCATTCGCTCAACACCAGCTTTTGTCCCGGCTCGGGAAAAATTTTACCGGGATTCATAATATGATTCGGGTCCCACGCTTCTTTAATCCGCTTCATCATGTCAAGCCCGGCCGCTCCCAGCTCCATCTCCATGAAAGGAGCCTTCATCGTGCCGATGCCGTGCTCTCCGGACAAGGTGCCACCGAGCTGGACGGCCGCTTCAAAGATTTCCGCGACCGCCTGCTCCACCCGCCGCATTTCCTCCCGGTCCGACTTATCCGCCAAAATATTCGGATGAAGGTTGCCGTCCCCCGCATGGCCGAAAACGACCAGCTCAATGTTATACTTCGCCTTGATCTGTTGAAGCCGGCGGCACATTTCCGGGATTTTACTGCGCGGAACGGTGGCGTCTTCGGAAATTTTGGTCGGCTTGATTCGGACAATCGCGGGAGAGACGAGCTTCCTCGCCTTCCACACCTCGTCTTTCTCGCTTTGCGTCCGGGGAATCCGCACCTCTCTAGCCCCGGCCTCGCCGCATACCTTGGATACTTGCTCGGCCTCGTCCTTAACGGCTGACGGATGACCGTCCAGCTCGATCATAATCATCGCCTCGGCGTCTTTCGGCAGGCCCGACGGCTCGTAGTTTTCCACGGCGACCATGGATGCTTGATCCATCAGCTCCATTTTGGCAGGCAGTATGCCCGAGGTCAAAATTTTCGATATCGCGCTCCCCGCATCGATAAGGCTGTCGAAGATCGCCATCACCGTCTCCGAGGCGGGCGGCTTGGGGATGAGGCGCAAGTACGCTCGCGTAATAATGCCCAGCGTGCCTTCGGAGCCGACGATCAGCTTGGTCAGATCGTACCCCGTGACGTTCTTCACGGTCCAGCCGCCGGTCCGAATCAGCTCGCCCTGCGGCGTAATCACTTCGAGCCCGATGACGTAATCCTTGGTCACCCCGTACTTCAAGCCGCGCGGACCGCCCGAATTTTCCGCCAAATTGCCGCCGATCGTCGATACATGAGAGCTGCTCGGATCGGGCGGGTACATCAGCCCCTTCTGCTCGGCCGCTTGATGGATGCTCGCGGTCAGCACTCCCGGCGACACGACGGCGACCAAGTCCTCCTCGTGAATCTCCAGCACCTGATTCATCACGGACAGATCGAGCACCATGCCGCCCTTCACCGGAAGCGGTCCCCCGCTTAAGCTGGTCGCCTGCCCGCGCGGATATATCGGGATGCCTTCGCGGTTAGCCAGCTTAACCAGCCCGATCAGCTCCTCGACGCTCTGCGTCTGGATAACGACATCCGGCAAATAGGTGCCGAAGGAAGCGTCGAACGAATAGCTGTACCTGTCGCTTTCGTCCGTCAGCACTCTTCCGGTTTTGACGATGGATTTCATTTCCTGGATATGGGAAGCGTTTACTGCTTTCAACGGTTTTCCTCCTCTTCAATGAATGACGCCTTGCATTTTGATCGACTCCGGTTCTTCCCTTCACGTATTTGTAATAGAAATTGTTCCATAATAATAGATCAAAATCAATCCTTGTTTTGATCTTCCAAGCGCTTCCGAATCCGATTTCGGTAAAAATAGGCGTATTTATTCGGAAAATGGTAAATTTAATTTCATCCGAATATAGGAATAAAAAAATATAATGGATATGTATATATTTTCTTCATTTAGGAGGAGAACCGGTGCGCAGCCTTTTTATCCAATCGAGATTCAGATTATTTGTCTTGGCGGTTTCCTTACTCTTCGGAATGGCGGGCATTTCGTGTTTGGTTGCTGCACATACCTTAACTCTGTGGAGCAAGCAAATAAAGCTTGGCTACTTGGATGCAGTCGTCAAGCACTCCTTGGAAATTCAATCCATATCGATACTGCTTGTTACCCTCTTCTTAATAGGCGTTATTGTGTTATCCGCCCGGTACCAAGCGTTGAAGGGAAAGCTCCTCTTTGCGTCCGGTTCCACATTGATTGTCCTGCTTGGCTCCTATGCAGCGCTCTGCCTATATATTTATTGGAATCAAGACGAAATCATAAACAAAAATAATATTATATTCCAATCGCAAAAAGCTGAAAGCATCTTATCCGAAGCCATTCAGCAATCAAAATTATATGGCAACAGCAGAATAGAGGAAATAAACTTGGTTGCTCCCGATCATACCCAATTAAGCGGTTGGCTTATAAAAAACGAGGTTCAAGAAAAATCGCCCTTAATTATTTATTTTGGGGGAGCGGCGGAAGAAGTGTCGGATATTTTGTTGCCGGCGACTAAGCTTAAAGGCTGGTCCGTAGCCGCAATTAATTATAGAGGCTTTGGCTTAAGCGAAGGGACTCCGACTCAAGAAAACGTATTTAACGATGCTGCTCTTATTTATGATTATTTCATTCAGCGGCAAGATATTGACCGTGAAAGAATCGTCTCCATGGGATATAGTCTTGGAACGGGGGCAGCCGTTCATTTATCGAATCATCGGGCAACGGAAGGAACCGTGCTTGTCGCTCCCTTTCACAATCGTACGGACAAAATAAGCCATTTGTTCCATCTATCCTATTTTCCTATGTCCGTCATTTTTAAGCAGCCGTTTAATTCCATATCCGTTGCTCCTAAGATACGAACTCCCTTACTTTGTCTTATAGGAGATGAAGATAAAAACACTCCAAATGAAATCTCCATGAGGCTTGTTGACAAATGGGGCGGCAAAACGTATACAAAAACAATTGCCGGTGCGGACCACTTCTTGTTGTTTACTAGAGATGAGGCTTGGACGGAGATCAATGCCTTCTTGGCAGATTTGTAACGAGCAGACACAAATAAGCGCCTCCATTAAGGAAGCGCTTTGTCTTGATTTAATCAAGAATGCCTGTTTTTTTCAGGTCTTCGATGTTGAAGTAATTTATTTTGTTATACCGTTTTATTTTGATATTTTTAACAGTTGTCTCGCCATTTTCTTGACTTCTCCATTCATCTGGCAATGTCAAACGAAGATATTCTTCAGGCTGGGTAGAGAAAGGTGAGTTTGTAACTACTAAATCGTTTGGCTTCTCTTTGTCATAAACAACATAGTACCCATAAATCACGTCTAGAAGCCCTGACTGCATCCATCCTTCAGAAAGTTTAGGCGGTAAGGTTTTACGTCCCTCAAGTGTTGCTCTCACAAGCTCTCCATCATCATCATCCGTAAATATCCCAATAAAATCCCCATTTTTATACGCAGTATAAACAATAGCACCATTGACTTTAGCAAGCCCGGAACTATTGACAACCTTCGTATCAGGCTTTAATGTAATATTCCCTCCGGGAGTTGCCGGTGTCCCCGTCGCCGGGTCTGCTGATTGCTCCGTTGGCGCCGCCGCGTCGGACTTTCCATCGGTACCGATCTCCACGCGTTTCAATTGATCGTTCCATGTATAATTCACACCGGTCAGATCGCCTAACTTGGCTAAAGGAACATAAGTGCTCCCGTCATAATTGAGGATCGGGTTCGTCGAGTCCTTATATTCTTTACCGTTTACAAAAAGCGGATAAGTAACCTCCGTCAATATGTACTGCTTCACTGCATCCGCTAAAGCGGTTGTGCTAATCGTAAGCACACTGCCGATGATCATGCCGGCGACGATTTTTTTCACAAGCTCTCTCCTCCTGAAGCATAATATATATACTCTAACAGGATTCTTCGAAATTTTCCATAAATTGCTGCATTTTTTTGTCAAATCCCATTTCGAAAAAAAGTGCTGGACACGAAGTCGCCGTCAAAAGACAAGACTATTCAAACCAATCGGTTACAGCTCCCCTGGAAGCCGAAGATACTTGTCTGGCATACTTGCCTAGGGCGCCGGACGATGCTTTCAAAGGCGGCTGAACCCAAGCCTGGGCACGCCGTTCCCATTCGGATTCGGATATGTCGAATTGAATTTCCTGCGTCTTGCTGTCAATCGTAACAAGATCGCCCGTCTGAAGGAAGGCGATAGGACCGCCGACCTGCGCTTCCGGCGCGACGTGGCCGATGACGAAACCGTGAGACCCTCCCGAGAACCGCCCGTCGGTGATGAGCGCGACTTCGCCTCCCAGCCCTTTGCCGACGATGAGCGCGGTAACCGAGAGCATCTCGGGCATGCCCGGTCCTCCCTTGGGACCGCAATATCTGATGACGAGCACGTCGCCTTTTACAATCTCGTTGTTTACGATCGCTTCGGTCGCCTCCGCTTCGCTGTCATACACTTTGGCAGGCCCGGTAAACCGGTGCTTGCGCATGCCCGACATTTTAGCGATAGCGCCCTCGGGCGCAAGATTTCCGCGAAGAACGACAAGCGGGCCGTTCGGTTTCAAAGGATCGTCGAACGAGCGGATGATCTCCTGATCTTCCGCCAGGTCCGGAACCTCGGCCAAATTCTCGGCCAATGTCTTGCCTGTCACCGTCAGGCAATCGCCGTGCAGCAGCCCTTTGGCCAATAACAATTTCATCACGCCCTGAACGCCGCCGATATCGTTCAAATCCTGCATAACATGCTTCCCGCTGGGCTTGAGGTCGGCGAGATGCGGAACCTTCACGCGAATCCGTTCAAAATCGTCGTAAGTCAGATCGACTCCGGCCGAATGGGCAATAGCGAGCAGGTGAAGGAACGCATTCGTCGAGCCTCCCAGCGCCATCACGACCGTAATCGCGTTCTCGAAAGCCTGCTTCGTCATAATATCCCGGGGATAAATCCCCTTTTTCAACAGCTCCATGACGGATTGCCCGGCATTCTCGCATTCCTTGGCTTTATCCGGAGAAATCGCCGGCGTCGAAGCGGAGCCCGGCAAGCTCATCCCCATCGCTTCGGCGGCCGTGGCCATCGTATTGGCCGTATACATTCCCCCGCATGCGCCGGGACCGGGACAAACGCTGCATTCTACCTTGTGCAGCTCTTCTTCGGTTATCCTGCCGTCGTGATACTGCCCTACCGCCTCGAACGCGCTGACGATATCCACCGGTTTGCCGTCCAAATGGCCCGGTTGAATCGTGCCTCCGTATACATAGACGGACGGTACATTCAATCTGCCGATGGCCATGAGGCAGGCAGGGGTGTTTTTATCGCAGCCTCCGATCGCCACCAATCCGTCGAAGCGTTCCGCTCCGGTGACAATCTCAATGGAATCGGCAATCGCTTCCCGGCTCGGCAAGGAAAAGGTCATTCCCTCGTGCCCCATCGAGATTCCGTCGGAGACGGTGATGGTGTTAAAGATCAGCGGAGCTGCGCCATGCCGCTGCAAGCCTTGTTTGGCATGCACCGCAAGCTCGTTGATGTGCATATTGCACGGGGTTACTTCACTCCAGGTGCTCGCGACTCCAATCATCGGCTTCTTGAAATCCTCATCCTGAAAACCGACGGCGCGCAGCATGGCGCGGTTGGGGGCCCGATTGACCCCTTCGCTGATAACTTTACTGCGGATTCTTAAATCCTTATGATCGCTCATGATTCTTTATCTCCTTCACTTAGAGTCTCATAAAGCTCGTGCATAGGGCGAATAATATTTTGCTTCATGATCTTGAGAGCCTGCTCGGAGTTCCCTTCCATCAGCGCCTCGACGATCCGATCATGCTCGTCGGCCGAAGCCATGGTCGTCGTCATCGCTTGTTTGAGAAATACGTACTTGAACCGGCGGATATGAATTTGCAAGGATGCGCTGAAGGACTCGACGTACGGATTATCCGACAGGTCGACAATCAGGTTGTGAAACTGCTCGTCCAGCTCCATCGCCTTGTACGGCTGCTTGGTCTCGATGGCGAGACGGAAATCGGCATTCAGCTGTTTTAAGATCTCGACTTGCTCCTGGCTTATTCCTTGCGCGGCTTGCTCCGCCGCCAAACCGTGCAGAGCGGCAAGCGTCGGGTACATTTTCAATATGTCTTCCTTCTCGATCATCGTGACTCTCGTTTCCTTGCCCGGATGCATGGATACCAAGCCTTGAACCTCCAGAAGCTGAAAGGCTTCCCGGATCGGGGTGCGGCTCACCGACAACGTTTCGGCCAGCTCCGCATCAAGCAGCTTCTCTCCCGGCTGCAGCGTGCCGTCGATAATCCAGCGCTGAATTTGTGAAAATGCTCTTTCTTTGGCGGACATGCGAGCCGGTGCGGAAAAATTTTGCGGTATCGGCAATGGAATCATCCCTTTATTCATTATATTGTTATATGCAATATATCGCATATGAATGGAAAATGCAATATGAAATCACTGACGCACGGCGAAGCCATGAACGCAGGAACAAATCCCCCAAAAGTGACGCGATGCTCTGAAGCTTATTCCGTCCGCATCCAGCCTAAGCTGGATCGGCGTCTAACCATTTCTCTAGGATCGTTCTATGGGTAGACATTCCTTTCGGGGGAGACCCCGGATATCCACAGGATTTTGCTGCGCATCATTTCCTAAACAACAAAAAAAAGCCCTCACAATGAGGACTTTTTCCAAACAAGCGAATGAAACATCAGATGGCTGCTCACATGCCGTCGCCAATATTCCCAAGTATGACCGCCGGGATGCTCGATATAAGTGTGCGATATTTCGCTCCCCGACAACCGAATATCATCGACCGGGCCTTGCGCTCTCTTCCGTGGCTTCCTTGCAAATGAGGTTCTTTTCACCTAACATCCGTTAATTCCCCTATATTCAAACATCCTTATTGGCTGTCCTGCTTAAAGGGGCATCCATCATGACACTTATCACCTATTTTTTTCCATCCCTTACCCATGTTACCATTTGAACTGAACCGACCCTCAAAGAAAGGAGTCATTGCAGAAGCCGAATTTCAAATTGAGAAAGGATGATGATGTAATGAAAAAACGTTTGACCGCCTCATTGCTGGTGCTCATTGCTTTATTCCTGGTCGCTCTCCCGGTAAGCGCAAGTTCGGTGGACCAATGGGTGGAACTCGACTATTGGAGCTCCTCCAAAGATTCTTACAGCCGATACGGCACGGACGTGTATATTAACGTAAGCAACACGGCGGTCGGCAGCAACAGGAGCAGCATTTATTTTGAAGTCGTGGATGCATGGGAGGGCGTCATTGACTCCGGCGTCGTCATCCCTTCCTATGATTATTACAACAACATTCAAAACGGCGAATACGTGACATCCAGGGAATACCACTTTGATACGGCTCATCCCGTTCATGTGGTTCTCTACAGCATGAACGGCTACGGCAGCGAAGGCGATGCTTATATTATGTGGGAGAATAACTAACTCATTTCGTTATGTGAGCGTAGCTCAAAATTCGCCTGTACATCGTTTTGTTCTTCAATGCGTTGAAGATACTCATATCGGGCTTCGTATTGATCTCCAGAATCCATGGCTTCATTCGGGAATCGACGGCGATGTCGACGCCGAAAGCGCGCTTGGTTTTGTAGCTTTTGGCGAGAACTTCGCTGGCTGTTTTGCCCAGCTTTTCTATGCTTTGAATGTATTTTTTTCGGGCGTCCCGTTTCAGATGCGATTGGAGCAGCAGCTCGAGGGGAAGCGGGGTTCCGCCCGAATGATAGTTCGTTACTATTTTGTTGGGTCTAGCCAGCCTTCCGACGATGCCTGTCGGGATGAATTGTCGATGCTTGTTCTTTTGCACCATGACCCGGATGTCAAACGCCCGATCATTATGCTTGAGCACGGCAATCCCTTTCTGAACGACAAACGGACGTTGGATTAACCTGCTATGAATGGAACGGTATAAAGCGTCAATCGTAGGAAAGTGCCTGGATGCGGTCCCGCTTCGCAGCGAGAAACCGTTTTTTGTTCTGCCGATTTTATATATTCCGTGCCCTCCTGTGCCCGTATCAGGTTTCAAGTAAAGCGATTCGTACAGCCGAATCATTGCTTTAATATTGGCTTTAGTGGCAATCCGGGTATCCGGCAAAAAAGAGCTTATAGATTGAAACCGTTTCATGAAGCGATATTTTCCCAACTTTCCCATTTTATACTTCACCCTCTTCACATCATCAGCCTCCCGCGTTTTCACCAAACTAATATATGTGCGCAGAGGACATGTGCGGTACGGGCGAACGTTGATTTTTCAACTAAACATAAGCGGATACATTTTAAAAAAGCATGATCATTTCCCCAGCGGTTTGGGGTTGATCATGCTGTTTCTATGCACTTTTTACATCGAAGACTTCTCCGCACGAACGGAAACCGCTCTTCTCCCGCCCGTCAGGCGCCTGACGGACAACCAACTGCTCGCGCATAGCACGCACGCGCCGAACAAATACGGAAGGTCGATATGAATATCGAATAAAATGCCCGCAGTCACCGGCCCGAATATATTGCCAAGGCTCATATACGCATTGCTCATCCCGGCTACAAGCCCCTGCTCCTCTCCGGCTTCCTTGGACAGCATCGTATTGATCGTCGGGCGTAAAATATTATTGAACGTAAAGAACAGCATCGTCATGAGCATTACGTAGTAGAAATTGCCGGAAAATAGCAGGCACATTAGCGATACGGCGGATAACAGCAGCATGGCGCCTATAATCCGCTTTTCCCCGAATCGAAGCGTGATCCGTTCCGTTAGGACGACTTGATTCAGCGTCCCTATTAAAGAACATACGGTAATGAGGATGGCGATCTCGCGTGTAGTGAAGCCGTACCCCTGCACTACGAAAAGCGGAAAAATCGCCTCGAAATGGGTCAGACCGAACGTAGTGGCAAAAACAATGAGCAGTAATATAAAATAACGGGAGGTCACCGAAAATGCAAGCTGACGAAACACATTCTCCCTGCTATTCCCGGATTGCCGGCGCGCCTGACGCACCTCCGGGGATAACGGCTCCCGCAGCAATTTCAGGCTGCATATCATGGCGAGCAATCCTGCGCACGCGGATGCGTAGAACGGAGCTTTGATCCCCAGCTCGGCAAGCATCCCTCCGATGCCGGGCCCGATAATGAATCCCGAGGACATCGAAGCCCCGATCCACGACATCGCTTTGCTGCGCTGATCGTCAGTCGTAATGTCGGCGGCATAAGCCATAATGGCCGGCACCAATGCCGCCGAGCCCATGCCCCCGATTAACCGCGACACGAATAATAAGGGCAGCCCTCCTGCAACGGCCGCCAATAAGTTGGAAACGGCGAATAAGCAGAGTCCGGCGATAATCACCGGTCTGCGGCCGTATTTATCGGACCACTTGCCTGCAATCGGAGAAAACAGAAATTGTGTTAGTCCGAAGCAGGATACCAGTAGCCCGGCCGCCTGACCTCCCGCCCCAAATTCCTTGAGAAGATCCGGCAATATCGGAATGACAAGCCCCATGCCCAGCATGGCGAGAAACATATTTAATAGTAATAATGGAAACGCCGACTTAAAAAGCATCTGTTATCTCCTCTGTAGTCAAAATGAAAAAGAGCCTCGGATAGCGGCTCTCCTCCTTTTCTATGCCTCTAGTATATTACCATGCGTCTATTCATAAGGAAAATATATAAAATGTTACAATTCCTAATGTTTTTTATATACCGTGCTTCCATTAGAGCCATTTCAAGCCAATAGGTCCTGAGTCTATCATGCAAGCTCAGCTTTTCTTCCATTTGCTATGCCGAGAACAGGTATGCCTAGAACGGCGATTTTGCTACAATAAAGTGGTTGTTTTAAGATCATACATTCGGGAAAGCAGGGACAATTCATGCAGTATAAACATTCGGATGCAGGCGGGATTCCGCAGTCGTCCGTTTCCATCGGTTCCTCTCCGGCGAAGTCCAAGGCGATCATGGTTGCGATTTTGGGCAGCTTGGCGATGATGGGACCTTTAACCATCGATATGTATTTGCCGGCGCTGCCTACGGTAGTTACCGATTTCCGCACCACCGCTTCCACCGTTCAGTTAAGCTTAACTTTTTACTTAATCGGCTTGTGTCTAGGACAGCTGCTCGCAGGCAGCATCAGCGACATTCGCGGCAGACGCGTTCCGATGCTGGCGGGACTGCTCGTATATGCCCTGTGTTCGCTGCTCTGCGCATGGAGCCCGACGGTCTGGTGGCTCATTATTTTCCGGACGCTTCAAGGCTTCTCGGGCGCGGCAGGCATGGTCATCTCGCGAGCCGTTGTCCGCGATCTGTACTCGGGTACGGAGCTGACCAAATTTTTCACCTTATTGATGATGGTCAATGGCGCCGGTCCGATCGTCGCGCCCATTATCGGGGGGCAATTATTGCGTTACACGTCCTGGCATGGCGTGTTTGTCGTGTTATGCGGAGTGGGGATCGTCATGTTCTGCGCCGTCCTGTTCGGCTTGAAGGAAACTTTGCCTGCGCATAAGCGCTCGAAGGGCGGCTTCGGGACTACGATCGGCACGTTCCGCAGTCTTCTTAAGGACCGGGTGTTCATGGGATATGCGATGTCCTCGGGCTTCGTCACCGCAGCTTTATTCGCTTATTTATCCGGCTCGTCCTTTGTTCTTCAAAACATTTACGGAGTTTCGCCGCAAATGTACAGTTTTATATTTGCCGTCAACGGCGTCGGTTTCGTGGTGACCTCGCAAATTACCGGCAGACTTGTGGGCCGAGTGCCCGAGATTAAACTGCTCGTGAGCGGGTTCGTGATGGCCGCAGCCGGAGGCGTTCTGCTGCTGCTGATGCTGCTGCTCGGAGTGGGGCTGGCGGGGGTGTGGATCTCGTTCTTCCTGATTGTAAGCAGCGTAGGGATCGTCGGGCCGACAAGCTCGTCATTGGCTCTTCAAAGCAAAGGCAAAACTGCGGGAAGCGCCGCCGCGCTGCTGGGCGTTCTGTCGCTGATCTTCGGAGCGATTACCTCTCCGCTTGCCGGAATCGGCGGTGATCAGTCCGCTCTTCCTCTCGGCATCCTCATCGCAACCGCCTCGGTCGGATCGATCTTGTGCTATGTGATCCTGATTCGCCGTGCGCATCGGAATAGCGGAACGGTATAAACCGTCTCGTCATCCAATCCGTCATTTCAATGAAAAAAGGCAGCCCGTCGGCTGCTTTTTTATTATCGCAAAACTCGGGTCAGGAGAGCTCTTCCTGATTATCCGCCAGTTGGGCCTGCACATGCTCCTGTCTCGCTTGTTGGAGCTGTTCTTTGGCCTCCTGAATGTCCTGATCTCTGTTGACATTGCTGTGTCTGGCTTCATTCAAAGCATGAAGCGCATGATTCATCGCGTTCTGGGCCTTTGTCCTTGCGCTTTGCTCTTGCGGGTTCCCCTGTTGTTCCGTCATTCGCTATTCCTCCCTTCTACATAGGTAAACAAAATTAATATGGTCGGAATATTCGTTTGTCATTCATATTCTCCTGGACTTTGCAAATAATATTCAAAGCACTTCGAGTCACTAAGCCAAAAATCATAGGAGGACAGCAATGGAAAACGAAAAAGAACGGGTGGAAAACGTCGAGGAGCCGGAAAACGCCGCGGATATAGTCCATGTTCCCGAGGGGGCGAAGGATTTTGTCGATATTATCGGCGACGAGAATCTCGATGCTTTTGGCAACGCCGGTTCCAATTCCCTTATCGGTCCGTAACACGGAATAACCGCCTGCATGAAAACCTCGCCTTCCACCGGGACGATTCCTGTTCACCGTTGGAGCGAGGTTACGCATGAGGCGGTTCATTTGCATTACATGCAGTTGAAATTACAACGGCTTGCCGATTCGGAACGATTCTGCGCAATTACGGCATATGCAGGCTTTACCTCGCAGCGGTTCGGGCACCCGGTCTCTCAGCTCCCGGGGGATATTGGCACGAAAGCACCAGCAGTCTCCCTGCTTCGCTTCGCAATGATTGGGGCCGTTGCAAATAGGGCAGCGGCGCTCATCAACGCCTGTTGTTTCGTTATTCAAGAAACGTTCCCCTTTCCCGGCGAATCGGCTTTAATGAGACAGCTTGGCTTTGAGCCGCGCCTTCTCGGCCTCTTCTTCAGTAAATCCATCCTTCACCAGCTGTTTTTTGACTCTAACCGCAAAAAGGTCGGCTCCCAATTCCAGCTCCGGCGTATCCGCCGCTTTATACCGCTCGGCCATCTGCTGAGTGGCATGCTTTAATTGCTTCCTCTTCTCCATGATCCCACCCTCTTGGATTTTTCCATATATTCTCATTATACATGATTTATAAGGAGGAGCAATCGGTTTCCTTTTTCTATGGGGAAAAGCCGGTTTAGGTCTGATCGAACCGTACGATCGACTGCTTCTTCTCGTTAACGATAAGCTGGAAGACGTCCGGGCGGCTGTAATGCCCCACGGCATCGAAGTCAAACCGGCTTTGCGTAATGAGAGAGCGGTCCAGCACAGCTAGCAAAATACCTTCCTGATGATAGAGCGGTTGGGCGATATATTCGCCGAGCGGTCCTACGACAGCGCTTCCCCCTCTGCTAAGGACGTCGTCGTCGCCCTCAATATCGTCATAGCACGACAAATCGGCCGGATAGGACGCCTTGGTCGCAAATTGGTTGCAAGCAATGACGTAACACCGTCCTTCGCAAGCGATATGCCGGATCGTGGCCTGCCACGTATCGCGGGCGTCCGCCGTTGGGGCCAGCAAAATATCGATGCCTTTGGCATACATGGCCGCCCGGGCCAGCGGCATATAGTTTTCCCAGCAGATCAACCCGCCGATTTTACCGAAGGGGGTGTCGATAACGGTTAGCGTACTGCCGTCGCCTTGTCCCCACAAAAGACGTTCGGAACCGGTAGGAACGAGCTTGCGGTGCTTTCCCAGCACTTCTCCTTCCGGCCCGATGTATACGATGGAATTATACAACGTGCCCGTGCTGAACTCCCGATCCCGCTCCACAACGCCGATTGCGAGGTACACGCTGAGCTCCTTGGCCAACTCGCCGAGCAGCGCGGTTTCTTCACCCGGTATGTCGATGGCGCTCTCCCAATAGCGCTGCCAATCTTTCCTTCCGTCGGACGTACGGCTTCCGACCCGCGCACCGAAGCTTAAGCCTCGCGGATAGCCGGGTATGAACACTTCGGGAAAAACGATCAGCTCCGCTCCTTGCCGAGCCGCTTCCTTCGTCATCTGCATGATCTTGTCCATAGCGGATTGCTTATCGAACAAAATCGGCGCGGCTTGAACGACGGCTACCTTCATCTGCTGCTTGTTCATTCCATTATCCCCCGATCTATGAATATATTCCGATTCGTTTACTATGATAAAGGAAAAGCGCGTAAAACAAACCATCCACTTCCGGTTATTTCGAACCATCCATGTTCAAATAATCGCTAAACAATTGTCATCGTTATGATAAAAACCAGAGTCTTCCTTTAGAATAAGGAATGGTATGATAAACATCACAACGACGTATTATTTTACGAAATAAAGGGTGATAAAATGATGTGGAAACCCGACCGGCAAGGCAAAAAGCCGCTATACGAGCAAATTGCCGACCACCTGGAGCAGCAAATTTCTTACGGCGAATTTCCGCCGGGCAGCTTGCTCCCGTCGGAACGGAAGCTGGCGGAGCAGCTCGGCGTAAACCGCAGCACCGTCATCTTGGCGTTCGCCGAGCTCCGATCGATGGGCATCGTTGAAAGCCGGACAGGCAGCGGAACGCGCGTCAGCCGAACCAAATGGGAAGCGATGCCGAAGCATACGCCCAATTGGAGCCGTTACTGCGAGGGAGGAAGCTTTCTGCCCAACCTGCCCTTCCTGCGCAAAATTCGCGAAGCGCTGGCGCAGCAGCCTTCTCTGATCGATATGGCCAGCGGCGAATTATCGCCGGATTTGGCGCCGACGGACGAAATTGCGGCGCTCATGAGCGAGCACCGGTACACTTCGTATTTGGGCTACGACAATCCGCAAGGCTATGTCCCGCTTCGAGAAGCGCTCGTAGGCTATTTGGACGCGTACCGAAAAATTCAGACGACCGGGTCGTCGATCCTGATCACTTCCGGCTCTCAGCAGTCGTTATATTTAATTACGCAATGCTTATTGTCTCCGGGGGATGCCGTAGCGATTGAAGATCCTTCCTATTGCTATTCGCTGCCGATGTTTCAATCGGCCGGGCTCCGCCTATTCCGGCTGCCTGTCGACCAAGACGGAGTGCGTCCGGAAGATATTCGCATTTTGTACAAAAAGCATCGCATCAAGATGGTGTTCGTCAACCCGAATTTTCAGAATCCGACAGGAACGGTATTAAGCATGGAGCGGCGCAGGCAGCTGCTCCATATCGCAAGCGAGTTGGGACTGCCGATTGTCGAGGATGATCCGTTCAGCCTGACTGCGTACGGCGAGGAAGCTCCCGTGCCTCTGAAGTCGATGGATACGAACGGCTCCGTTCTGTATATCGGCTCATTTTCCAAAATCGCCGCCTCGGGCCTCCGCATCGGCTGGATGGTCGCTCCGCATTCGATCGTGGAACGGCTGGCGGATGCCCGGCAGCAGATGGACTTCGGTCTTAGCGTGATTCCTCAGCAGGTGGCCGCCCAGTTCATCCAATCGTCATACTTTCAACCCCATTTGGAACGATTGCAGCTTCAGCTGCAGTTCAAGCGGGACCTCGCGATCGCCTCCCTGCGAAAGGAGCTGCCGGATTCGATTTCCTTCACGGCGCCTCAAGGCGGGCTGCATTTGTGGTGCCAGCTGCGGCATGATGTGCCCGACGGCAAGCTGCTGGAGGAAGCCGTCAGGAAAGGCGTCGTGTTTGTGCCCGGCAGCGTCTACGGCTCGGATGCGGGTTTCGTCAGATTCACTTATGCGAGAGCGAAGGCCGAGGACATCGAGACGGGCATTTCCGGCTTTGCGCAAGCGCTGCGGGAGCTGCTGAGCTGATCCGCCCCTTATAAGAAACAACCGCAGATACGAGGGCTCTGCGGTTGTTTTTTCATCGTTATACAGCATAATCCACATCGATCCGGCGACGATCACTACAAGAATGACCAGCCCGATAAATATAGCCCCGAGCAGAGCCGTTACGCCGAGCCAGCCGATCGGCGCGCTGCGCTGTCCACGGTGCATGGCAAGCAATGCCAAATAAGACCTTCCGGTTTACGGAAAGGTCCTACTGTGACTGGCGTTCCGCCTTGTGCGAGCCGGAACGCAAATAAGGCGCATCCCCCGGGAGGCCGGAAATTAGCTATGCGTCTGCACCGAGCCGATACGCGCGCTAACATGGGTACCCGCTTTTCCCGTCATCGCTGTAAATGCTTGAACCGCCGCATTAGCCACTTCCATGTCCTGAGTGCTGCTGCCCCCGCTTACGCCGACGCCGCCGACAAGACGGTCGCCGCTCATAAGAGGTATGCCGCCCCCAGAATAACGATACGTCCGCCGTTGGTCGTATTAATCCCGAACGAAGGCCCGCCGGGCTGCGCCGCCTGCGTTAAATTGGCCGTCGGCATCCGCATGGCTGCACTTGTCCAGGCCTTGTTCTTGGAAATTTCGATGCCGGCCAGCCGCGCCTCATCCATCCGGTGAAACGCGACCAGATTGCCTCCGTCGTCTACAATCGCGATATTGCTGGCGAGCCCCATTTGCCGGGATTTTTGTTCGGCCGCGTCGATCAACTTTTTGGCCGTCTCCAAAGTTAACTTAACCAAGCTCTCACTCCTTCCCCATACTGCTACAACATATGATGGGAATGTGAAAACCGTGATCAATGACTATCCGTTCGCAAGGTGAGCGCTCTCCGCCGACAAGGAAGCAGTGCCTCATACCGATACGCCGGTGCTTTTGGCAGCAGCCGATGCGTCGTACTTTTTGTAGACCGCCGCCAAAGCGAACAGGAACAAACAAGCGCATAGCGTGCCGAGCGGAAGCTGGGGCACAATATCGTCCGGAAATAGAAACGGCAGCAGCGGGAATGCATAAATGGCGGGCATCCGAACCTTCATCAGCAGCTGCAGCAGCAGCATCAGAACGATATCCAGCAGGGTAACGAGCAGCCAAGCGTCGATAGCGTAAAACAGCAAGGTGCCGACCGTCGCCGATACGGTCAGCGCAATCCCCTGCTTGAAGGCCGTTTTTCCGGTATAGTCCGGCTTCTGGATCGACTCGTAGATCACGACGATGACGGGCGGAATGACGGCCAGCCGCTCGAAACCGGTAAGCCCGCAAACGCCGAGCCAAAGAAACAGAAGGAGCAGGAACATCCACGTATTTTTCGAGGGGGAATGGACTATCGGCTGCAGCGGCCGATGCCATCGGAACCAAATCACCGCAAGCATGAATACGAAAGTAAAGGAAAAGATAAGAAGGACCAGCGTCCAGTCATGCGCATCCGTAATCAAAGGCAGCAAGCCGGTTGCCAGCGACGGGGCGAAATTCGATCGGATCAGACGCAGGATGAGCATAATTAGAATAAACGTTAGGCCGACCTTCGCCAGGTAGGCCAGATGCAGTTGATTGACGGAAAATCCGATGACGGACGTAAGGGACGGCGCCAGACAAATGTTGAGCGGGTCCCTCAGCCAATTCGGATCGCGGTAAGCCCACATGGCGACCGCCATCGCCGCCATTTCCGGAAGAATGCATTCTTTGCTGCCCCATAGAACGGAACCTCCGACCATACTCAGAATAAAAGCAAATGCCGCAAAATACGAACCTACCACCGCTTTTTTCGTTATATTCATCTACTCTCCTTTCTCATCGGCTCGCATAACGCCTTGTTCTCCTCAGCTACTTGAAGTATACATGCAGGATGTATAAAATAATAATATACGTTTTATATTATCTATAATTATACTGTATAGAAGGTGCGGAATTGTCCATTAACTTGCATGCTTTGATGCTGTTTTATCATGTTGCTTTAACCGGAAGCGTTACGGAAGCCTCGAAACGGTTAAATATTAGCCAGCCCGCCATTTCAGCGCAAATTCGCAATTTTGAAAAGCAGTACGGCATGATTTTATTTGAAAAAAAGGGCCGAAATCTGGTGTTAACCCCGTTTGGGCAAAAGCTTTTTAAACCGACTGAAAAATTGTTTATTCTGGAAGAACAGATTCACACTATGATTGAGGATTATCAGAAGTATCCCAAAGGAAAGCTGCGGATCTCCGGCAATTATCTTGCAACGAGTGTCCTGATTCCGAAATGGGCATCTCTTTTTAAGCAAAAATATCCCGAGGTCGAAGTGGTCATTTCAACTGTCAATTCGCAAACTGCATTCGATAGCTTACATCATTACGAAGTCGATATCGCTATATTCGGGAACAGCAATATTACCACTCAAACGAGCCACTCCCTGCAATGTTTGGAATTATACAGCGACGAATTTGTATTCGTAGTGGCGCCCAACCATAAATATGCCAACCGGCATATCTCCATAGAAGAAATGATCAGGGAACCGTTCATCATGCGGGAAGAAGGGAGCACGACAAGAAGGAGGCTAGTTGAAGTATGCGAGGCGCATAACGTGAACCCGCCAAAGATAGAGCTGCAATTTAACGGTCTGAACGAAGCGATCCAAGCCGTCGTAGCCGGATACGGGGTAAGTTATGTTTCTCTTCTTGTAGCAAGTCAATTCATTCAACGCGGAGAGTTGGCGACCGTAGAGGTCGACGGAATCCGGCTTACGAATAAAATCGTGCTCTGTTCTCATGAGCCGGCTTACCTCGAAGAATATATCCGCGACTTTATTTCGATAATCCTTAAAAATAAAGCTTAGCTGGAATTCCGCATAAGCCAAAGAACCCCTTGGAAATGATTCCGCGGAGTTCTTCAGGGGCATTCTATTATTGCTAGACTCGATCAAGATGATACTCGATTGTTCGAAGGAATGACTTCGTCAACGACCAGTTCCTTTTGCGGCGTCGACACTTTCCCTTCTTTATCTTCAACATGAGCTTTCACGTAATATACACCGCTTTCCGGAAACATCGTCCGGGCGCGATACGTGCCGTCCAGCCAATGGGTAGACGTGATCCATTCATGCTTCTCGCTGTCTTTTCTCCAAATTTCAAACTCGACCTTGCTAGCATCCTTTACATCTTGATCCCCCTGTGTCAGATGAGCGTCTATAAGAACGGCGCGCCCAGGCAGAAGCACTTCCTGAACGGTTTGCACATCGACAACGACCCTGGAGGCTTGGCCATTCTCGACGCCAGCGGTTTGCGAACAAGCGGCGGCGATAAGAAGACCTGCAAGCGCCGGTAATAAGAGCATGCTCTTTTTCATATCATTCATCCCCTATCTTGTTGTTGTTTCAACCACCCTTGCAGCTTAAGTATACATAGGGGACTCTTCGATGAATAATATATTATTTGTACTATCTATATAAAAAGAGAATAGATTGCCGGCGATCCTACTTTTTAAACCGTTCCATGAGCAGCTTCGCTTGCGCCTCCATCTGCTTCTCGATCGAGATCGGATCGCCCGGGAGGAAATCGTTAACATTGACCTGAATAACCCGATTTTGAGTGACGACCGGCAAGCTGCGCCAGAGCGGAGCTTCTTTAAGCTCTTGCTCCAGCTTGGCGTTATCGCCCTTCTGCCAATCGTAGACGGTCAGAAATACATAGTCGCCCACATAGTCCGGCAGCGTCTCAAGCGAAGCTTTCAAATAGGACGGCTCCTTGTCCATAACGGCTTCCTGCACTTTGGCGGGCGCTTTCTCCAGCGAGATCGTATTGCCCAAGTCATCGATGCCCTCAGACAAGCCTAACGGCTTCAGGAATGAGGAATCCCGGAATTGGCTCAATTGATTCGAGGTCGCTCCTATCGGTTTCACTCCTACAGCCAGCAAGTGCCCCATGAATTGATCGATGAGAATCCGCTGCGGATGCGCCGGCATCGTCACTTCATGACCCGCGTAATCCCGGAATACGCGGGTCATGTTCTCCGCCGCCGATGCCGCTTGGCCGTTGCCGGACTGGGACGTCGAAGCCGACGCAGAGTCTGTGCCGGGCGCCTTCCCGGGGGAACTTGCGCCGCAAGCGGCTAACAGTACGGCCAACAGCACGCTAATCGCTGTCGTCATAGTGAATTTGGGGAATAACTTCATCGCTTTTCTCCAGCTCCCTCCAATCAATAACGATTCTCATTATCATCGCAATAGTATGCTCTATCCCCGTCCTCATGACCATAGACGATTATGCTCATTGTGCCCGCTTCCTTCGGTATCGTTTCCGTCGGCTTCAAAGAACATATCTGGCGGCTGCGACATATTGGAGCTATAAAAGGGTGGTGATTTCGTCGAGTAGAAGTTTCTTTTAATGGCAATGATAGTGTATAGTTATAGCGTTAACATCAATAATTTTCCATTTAGGAGTGAAACTGATGTCCGTTAATGTCTATTTTAATTTCAACGGGAACTGTCGAGAGGCGGTAGAATTTTATGCGGAGGCGTTCGGCACGAAGCCGCATATCATGACCTTTGAACAAGCTCCGCCGAATCCCGACTTCCCTCTGCCGGAAGAAGCCAAACATCTGGTCATGCATGCGCGGCTGAATATCGACGGCAGCGTAGTCATGTTCTCCGACGTATTTCCCGGCATGCCTTTCACCGCCGGAAGCAATATCACAATTTCCATTGTCAATAAAGATGTAGACAAGCTGAAATCGTATTATCATAAGCTGAAAGAAGGCGGCGAAGTCCGTATGGAGCTTCAGGAAACGTTCTTTAGTAAATGCTACGGCAGCCTTAAAGACAAGTTCGGCATCGAATGGCAGCTCAATCACGATAACGGCGAAATGGGAATGTGAGAAAAGCTTGCCAATTGTAGCGAGAAAAGAACCTGGAGCTCAAACGCCCCGGGTTCTTCTCCACTCAGTATAACCCTATTCATCCGCTCCGATATTCACCGCGGCGCCCTGCACTCTGGGCTGGCCGTCGATATCGTAGTCGCCGATTATCGCCGTATCGGTATAGCCGGCATCGATCGCGGGAGAGGCCGCCTTCAGATGAAAATCATGGCCCGCCTCATTGACAAATTGAGGATCGGCGAACAATGAATGCGCATCGTTGCCGGTAGCCGTTTGATAAGCGGAGAATCCGGTGCGCAGCGTATTTTTCCACTTCCACAAGCTGCCCGCACTGCCGGCCGGGGCGAAGTACAAGTTGTAATCGACCGTATTTCCCGTATTTTGAGTATACCCGTTATAGATCAAATAGTTGGAAGAGCTTGCCGCCATAATATTGTTTTTGATCACATTGTTTTTGGTATCGTACTGCACCAGCAGTTGTCCGCCGTTTAACCCGACCGTATCGTTTTTGTACAGCGTGTTGTTGACGATTTTACAATCTGTGGTGGAGCCCCTGTTCGTATCGTACCCGCCCATAGCGATGCCGGTATAACGGTTGTTGTATACGATATTATTGCGGACGGTGATGTTGCTGGTCGAATGGTTTTTATGCTCCGAAGCGATTTCTATGCCGATGTCGTTGTTATAGCTGTAATTTTGCTCGATGACGGTGTCCTTGCCGCCGTCGACATAAATGCCGTCGGCCGCGTTGCTGCCGTTAGGAAGCGTTTTGCCGTAGGACGGATTGTTGTTCGATGAAATGTTGTATACGACATTCCCCTTGACGAGCCCGTTGCGTGCCTGATCATAGGCTTCGCTTGGAGCCGTGCCCTCGAAACCGATCACATCGATGCCGATATTATCGTTATCGTGAACAAGATTATTCGTAATGGCGAACGTATCGACGTTGCCGTTTACGACAAGCGATTCGCTGGAGCCGAGCACAAGATTGTACAGCTCATTGCCGTCGATCGTGATGCCGCTGATCGGGCTTTTCTTGCTGCCGTACACGGCGATGCCGTGCGCATCCCGTCCCAGCAAATCGGAACCCGTAGGAGTCGCCGTATTTTTGATGTCATGCACTTTGTTGTTCAAGAGGCTGATGCCGCTGCCGGCTCCTTCCACGTAAATGCCGACAGGCACTTTGTTGCGGGTCGACGTCGTAAAATTGCGGATCTCGAAGCCTTTTACCGTAATATAACTGGCGTCGATAATTTGTACGAGTCCTTCCTCTTCGGTGACGGACAGGCCTGTGCCGTCGATGACCGGCAGCTCCGAAGCGTAATTGGTGAATGTAATCGGACCTGCTGCGGCAGAGCCCGAACGCGTAATGCTCAGCTTCTTGTTATAGGTGCCGCCGCGCACATATACCGTGCTTCCCGGAACGGCCGTATCGGCCGCGTGCTGCAGCGTTTTCCAAGGGGAAGCCAGCGTTCCGGCATTCGAATCGTTCCCGGTCGGCGACACGTAATACTCGGTTCCGGCCGCTGAAGCTTTCGGCGGAGCCGCATTTCCAAGAGCCAGCCCTAAGGCGGCGATGCTGAGGCCGATCAATGCTCGTTTACCGAATTTCAACATAAATTATCAGCTCCTTCAATCCAACATGTTTTTGCAGACTGCGTCTTCTTTTCCATCACATCCGCTTCATCACTGCCGGCTAATCCAACCTTGCAACATTCATTGTAAAATATACCGGCTTTCTTATTCCGGCCCTCATATTCCGGCTTCATTGTCGTTGCCGCTGGCTCCTATGCCGGAAGCCGGGTGTCGCTCGGCCATCACCTCCTTTCATACGAGTGCGCAAGAGCACCCTCCCGCCGTTAGCCGATACGGATGGCCGGCGAGCTGCCGCATGCGCTCTGCCCGCAGCCCGGAACGGCCGCCGGACAGGCGCGAGGCGCGCGAGCGAACCGGAGCTGCGCCGTCTTCGTGTTTCGGACGACGCCGGCCGATCGGACCCGCTCGCCGCCGCAACCTTACTCCGCCTGCAAGTGCGCTACGCCCTCCGCCGTCGGCAGGCTGCCGGTACCTCCGACGCCCAGCGTCGATAGCGCGCCGCAAGCGTTGGCGTACCGCAGCAAGGCTTTGCCTGTATACCCGTGCAGGTATCCGTAGATCATGCCGGCATTGAAGCAATCCCCGGCTCCCGTCGTATCGACGGGCGAGACGCGATACGGCTCGGCGAAGACGATCGCACCGTCCGGCTCGCATAGCGTTGCCCCTTTGGAGCCTTGCTTGACGGCAATCCGGCCTGCGGATCGAGGCATCTGCGCGAACGCCTCCTCAAGCGACTCCGCTTCGAAGATGTGCAGCATCTCTTCCTCGCTCGGTATAAACCAATCCGTATGAGCGAGCAGTGCGACGATCCCTTCGCGATCCCACCGGTCCCGCACGTCCCAGCCGGCGTCGAACGAGGTAGTGACGCCCAGGCCGCGCGCCCGCTCGAACAGCTGCGGCCAATGCGGCCTCATGCCGTCCTGCAAATAATACGAGCCGAAGTGAAGATGGCTCGCTTCGTCCAGCAGCGCGTCCGGGATATGCTCCGGACTAACCAGCGGAATGCTGCCCGGATAAGTGAGCAATCCGCGGTCCGCCGGCGTAGAGAACGACATCGTCACCCCGGTTTGCACGCCGGGCAAGGCGACGACATGCTCGGCGTTCACGCCCATGCGCTCCAGCTCGGATATGCAGAACTTGCCGAAATCGTCGGCGCCGACCACGCTGACGAAGCGTACGTCCGCGCCCAGTGCCGCAAGCGCGCATGCGGTAATCGCCGAGGAAGAACCGAGAACGACCTGAAAGCCGTCGACGAGCTTCTCGCGATTCCACTCCGGCATGACATCCCGGCCGGTAATAATCATATCCACATTCAGCTCTCCGACGACGACTACGGTTGGGGCGCAGCCCCTTCTTTGCGCGCTCCTCATCGCAATACCGGGATGAAATCCCGCTCCGCTTCGTACAGCTCCTCGAACATGTCGCCGATTTCCTTCAGCGAGCATACGGCGGCCGACAGAGGATCGATCATAAGCGCATGCCGCGCCATTTCCTTGTCGTTCTCAAGCACGGCGCCGACCGCCAGCTCGAAGAACGCCATATTGGAGCGGCACAGCGCCGCCAAATGCTCCGGCAGCGCGCCGAAGCGGCACGGATTCACGCCGTTGCGGTCAACCATGCAAGCCACCTCGACGACGCCGTTTTGCGGCAAATTGGGGATGAGCCCTTCATTCGGCACATTGCCGTAAATGACCTTCGGCTCGTTCTTCAGCATCGCTTCAATAATGATCGCCGCGTACTCATTGCTGGATTCGAGCTTCAACGGCAGCGTCCCTTCCAGCTTCCGCAGGATGTTCTCGTCGTTCTCCTTGCGCCAGATCGGCCAATTATCGGCATAGTAGCCGGTCGCTCCGTTATAGCCGGAGCTGCAGTGCTCGTCGATCAGCTCCTGCCGCTTGCGGTAATACGGAATGTACTCGGAGAAATGGCCGCTCGATTCCGAGACAAAAGCGCCCAAATATTTCATTGCGTCGAACCGTACCGGGTCTTTCCTCAGCAGATCGGGATTTTGAATCTTTTCGCGCAGCACCGGATACAGATCCTTACCCTGATGCGTCAGCTCCACGAACCAGGACATATGGTTGATTCCCCCGGCCCGCCACTTCAGCTCCTCATACGGAACGCCCGCGTATTTTGCCAGCTGGCGCGACGTATTTTGAATCGAGTGGCACAGCCCGACGACCGGAATGTCCGTAATGCGGGAGGTAAGCAGCGTCACCGCCGACATCGGATTCGTATAGTTCAGAATGATGCTATCCGGGCACAATTCCTCGATATCCCGCACAATGTCCATCCAGCTCGGCAGCGTGCGCAGCGTCTTGAACAAGCCTCCGGGTCCCAGCGTATCCCCGATACATTGATTCACGCCGTATTTGAGCGGAATTTCGTATTCGTACCGGACGGTTTGCAAGCCGCCGACTTCAATCTGATTAATCACGAACTGCGAGCCGGCCAGCACCTCTCTGCGGTCGACGGAGGCGATGACATCCCAGCGCTTTCCGGTCATCTCCACGATTTTCAAGACGAGCCTGCGGGCGATATCCAGCCGGTTCGCATCGATGTCAACCAGAGCGATCGTACCGCCCTCCACGCCTTCAATGTTCAAAATATCCACGGCGATTTCTTGCGTAAAGGCGCTGCCCGCGCCGATAATCGTTATTTTGGTCATAGGTTTTCTCTCCATTTTTTGTTTATTTCATGCCGGTCATCGTCAAGCCTTTAATGAACTGCTTTTGGAAAATAAGGAACACGATAATGACAGGAATCGTAATCAGGACCGCCGCCGACATGACGACATTGTAATTGACGACATGCGTGCCGTTAAAATAAACGAGCGCCAGCGGAACCGTCATTCGGTCGATATCGTTGAGCACGATCAGCGGCCATAAATAGTTGTTCCAGGCATTCATGAACGTGAAGATGCCGAGCGCCGACAGCATCGGCAAAATCAGCGGAGCAATGATGCGCACCATCAGCTTCAACTCGCCCGCCCCGTCCAGTCTGGCCGCCTCCAGCAGATCATGCGGAATCTCCTCGATGAATTGCTTCGCCAGAAATACGCCGTACGAGCTGACCAGATTCGGCAGCACGATCGCTGCCAAGCTGTTGATAAGCCCGAGTTTGGCCGTAATCAAATACGTCGGAATCATAATGACTTGAAACGGAATCATCATCGTCGCCAGCACGAGCAGAAACCAAATCCGCTTGCCCCGGAACTGATGCTTGGCGAATACATAGCCCGCAAGCACGCTGGTAAGCAGCGTAGCCGCCGTGATGATGATTGAAGTGAAAGCGCTGTTAAGCAGCCATGTCCCAAACGGGGCGTCCTCCAGCACCGTGCGGTAGCCTTCCAGACTGGGATGCTGCGGCAGGAAGCCGCCGGAATCCGAGATAATATCCATGTTGTCCTTGAAGGAAGACAGCACCATCCACAGATAAGGAATCAGCATCATGCCGGCCGTCAGCACGAGAGCTGCAATGACGGCGGAGTCGATCCAAACATTTTTGCGATGCATAGTATTTAGCCTCCTGTCAATACTCCCACTGCGTGCGGCCCCATTTCAGCTGCAGCAGCGTGACTAGCAAGATGATGACCAGGAACAAAGTGGCCAAAGCCGACGCGTAGCCCATATTCGAGTTGGAGAAGGCCTGATCGTAAATATGCAGCGCCAGCACCCTCGTCTCGTTGAACGGCTCGCCTTTGGTCATAATCTGGAACTGCGGGAACGCCTGGAAATAAGAAATGACGGTGGTGATCGTAACGAAAAGCGTCGATCGGCTGAGCAGCGGGAGCGTCACATGCCTGAACAGATACCAGTGATTCGCCCCGTCCAAAATAGCCGCTTCGTAATACATCTCCGGTATCGAATCGAGACCCGCCATGAAAAGCACGATATTGTAGCCGATATCCGCCCACAGCGTCATCAGAATGACCGAAAACAGCGCATAATGCGGGTCGCTCAGCCATTGGACGGGAGCCAGATGGAGCTTGCCCAGCACCATGTTGAACAGCCCGTTCTGGTAGCTGAACATCGTGCTCCAGACGATCGCCGTACCGGCCAGCGGTGCAATCGTCGGCAGGAAAAATACGGTGCGAAACAAATTCTTCAGCCAGCGCACCCGCACCCGCTGAATGGCCATCGCGATCGCCAGCGTTATGACCAGATTCGCGATGACGGTGACGACGACGAATTTGCATGTGATCCACAGCGATTTCAAGGCGACGCCGTCCGTCAACATTCGCATATAATTCGCCGCGCCGACATATCGGGCGTGATCGCTCATCGGATTGTATTGAAATACGGATAAAACGAGACTCCAGGCAATCGGCAGGAAGGCAAATACGCCGAACAACAGCAGCACAGGCGTTAAAAAAGTGAATACAAACCGCCTTTCGTTCCGGTAACGGACGGATTTCTTTTTTACAGGTTGCATTGGCTTGTTATCGCTCATTACAGTCGCTTCATTCATCCCCTGACACTCCGATCATTTATGGTTGTCCTGACTGTCGTTGATCGCTCTTTCCATCGTTTGGAGGCCGGCCTCCACGCTCTCCTGCCCCGTTGCGATCAATTGGAAATGGTCGTTCACTTGCTTGAAGAAGTAATCGCGGTCCGCTATGGGACCGATCCACTCCCCGTACCGGAGAACCGCAAGCGAGGTTTTCATATACGGATTTTGCCGGACGAATTCGGGGTCCTCGGCTACCTCCTTCTTGGCCGGAACCGTAAAGGTGCCGAGATTCCATGCTTTCAGATGATCCTTCCGCGCCATAAATTGAATGAAATCGAGCGCTTCCGCCTGCGCCTTGCTCTTCTCGGCGACGACGGTTCCCCAGCCGGATTCCGCTGCGAACACCGGCTTCTCCGAGGTGAACGACGGCACGGGCACATAGTCGAAATCCTGAACCTTGTAATTGTCTAAGCCCGCCGCGATCGTCCACGGTCCGCGATAGGTCATGGCGGAGCTGCCGCGGAAGAAATAATCCGAAGTGTCGAGCTGGCCGCCGAAGGCCGTCAAATCCGTCACCCGATCGTCGGCGACAAGCGCCTTCAGCGCCGTCATTGCCTTAACCGCTTCCGGGGTCCGGAAATTCACATGATCGTCCTCTCCCCAGAAGCGGCCCTTCTGCTGCAAAATGAGCGAAAGGAGCGTAAAGGTAATATTATCCCCGGATACGAAGTCGAAGCCCTTTACTTTAATGCCTTTGTCATCCCGCACGGTCAGCTTCCTCGCATCTTCGACGAGTTCGTTCCAGGTGGCCGGCGGGCGCTCGATCCCCTTCTCCTTCAGCATCTGCGGGTGGATGAGCATGCCGCCGTTCTCGATGTTGTACTCCATCGGCAATCCGTACAGCTTGCCGCCCATCATATAGCCGCCGAGCGGAGCGTCGTAGTATTCCTTGCGCAGCGCCTCCCCGTTCGGAAGCTCGGCCAGCGCCCCGTTCCGCGAATATTCCGGTACCCAGGTGCCGAACATTTCGGCGATATCGGGAGGCGTTCTGGCCGAGAAGGAAGCTTTCAGCTTCTGATTGTAAATTTCATAGGGAAAAGCCTGGAAGCTGATCTCCACATCGGGATGCTCGCTTTGATATTCTTCAATCAGCTTCTTGTAGGCGTCGACGAAAGCGTCTTCCTGATGCCCCCAAAAAACAAGCTTTACTTTACCTTGCCCAGCGGTTGCATCCGGGTTATTTCCCGACGAACAGCCCGAAATTGCAACAGTTGCGCAAATTACAGAAAATATTGCGGCAAATTTTGAAAAACGCATGATTATTCCTCCTTTCAAGTTGATTTTGCACTTGCTCACCCTGCTCACATGAAAAATATAGCGCATTCAAAAGAAGTCGTCAACGTTTATTTTTCATGTTTTTGCCGCAAATTTTATTGTAATTTTCATCTTTTTTGCACAAAACTCAGTTGACCTTGCGCCTATTTTTACTTAACATAGATGATAGGATTTTGCCGCAAAAATAAGTCTGACATGGTGAAAAGGCAGGTTATAGATATGCCCACATTAAAAGATATCGCCGAGCGTGTCGGCGTCTCCATCTCTACCGTCTCCCGCGTGCTGGCCAACGAGTCCAACCGCGCGGTCAACAACCTTACTAAGCAAAAAATTTGGGACGCCGCACGCGATCTCGGCTATCCTGTCAAGCCGCCGACGCAAGAGCCGCAATCTGCGGCCAAAGGAATCGGCTGCATCGTATCGACGATGCAGGACCGTCATTACCATCCCTACTTTTCGGTTATTTTCGAAGGAATTGACAAGGAGCTGTCCAGGCACGGCTACAAGCTCTCGTTTACCCATACGCTGGAAGATTTGAAACGGCCGGACATTTTCCGTGAAGTGACGGAAGACGCGCAGGTCGAGGGCGTCATTCTCATTGAAGGGATCGACAGCAGCATTTACAGCCATATCAAAAAACATATCAAGCATATTGTCGGTATCGACGTGTCCGACCCGACCATACCTACGATCTCCTACGACCGGGTCGAGGCGGCCCGGTTAGCCGTCGCGCATCTGATCGGGCAGGGCCATCGCGACATTATGTTCATCGGCGGCACCGGATTGTCCGGCGACTTCGACCGCGAGAAGCGGTACCGCGGCTACAAGAGCGCGCTGGAGCAGGCAGGCCTTGCCGTCCGCCCGGAGCATGTGCTGAGCGCCGAGTGGGAGCCGGACAATGCATACCGGCTGATGCTGAAATTTCTCGATCAGCCCGGCGGCCCCCTCCCGACGGCCGTATTTGCGGCCAGCGACATTATGGCTATGGCCGCGATGCGCGCCATCTCGGAGAAAGGCTACCGCATCCCGCAGGATTTCGCCATTGTCGGCTTCGACGATAACGAGCCGTCGCGCTATACGGTGCCGCCGCTGTCGACGATTCATATCCCGACGTTCGAAATCGGAATCGTCGCCGCCAAAACGATGCTGCAGTGCATCGAATCTCCGTACCCGCTGCCCGTCAAAATTTTGCTGCCGTTCGAGCCGATGTTCCGGCAGTCGAGCGACTGGCGCGTACCGCAGCAGCCGTAACCTCCGTCAAGAGACCGGCCTACCCTGCTGTCTTCGCGAAACGAAACCCCGGATAAGCCAAAAGGACCTCGCCTCCGCTTCGTTGCGGATTTGAAGTCCCTTGGCTTTTCTTTATGTCCGAATGTTTTAAGCGTCCTGCAAATTTTGATCGTTTATTTCATCATCGCGATCGCATACAGCTTACATCATGATTTATTCCATCTTTTTTAGTGAAAATATCGATTCGAAATGATAATAAAGCCTTAATCAACACCGACAAAATTGCGTTTTGGTTATAAAAATCATTTTTTTGACGGAAAAAATCATTTTATGATTGATATTTCTAATTATTTCATTTAAACTGTCCTTACATACCCATGTATTCTATAGGAGGTCATCATTCATGAGTTTAACTTATAGCGAAGTTATCCAGCAATATTCCGCTTTACGCGAAACCTACAATTATATGCTGTCCAAGCGCGAAGACATCGTCGCCTTCGTCCGCAAGCAAGCGGTCTCGTCGATTACTTTCGTCGGCTGCGGCTCCAGCTACTGCTTAAGCGAATCCGCCGCTTTCTCCAGCCGTTTGCGTGCAGGACTTCCTGCGAGCGCTTTGGCGGGCGGAGACTTGATGCTCAACCCGCAGCGTTACCGCGCTTTGCTGGAGAACACGCTGCTGATTGCGCCTTCGCGCTCCGGTTCCACCAGCGAGGTCGTCGAAGCCGTCCGCCTCATCCGGACTGAGAAGCATGTTCCGGTTGTAGCGCTATCCTGCGTAACGGATTCCCCGTTGTCGCAAAAAGCCGATTTGTCCCTGGAACTGCCTTGGGCGTTCGATCACAGCGTATGCCAAACCAGAACGGTAACGAATTTGTATGTCGCCAATTTGCTTATCAACGCTTTCATCGGCGGCGACGAGAAGCTGATCGCCGATATTGGGACGGCGATCGAGCAAGGCGAAGCCTACATGAAGCGCGTGGAAAGCGGCATTCGCCAAGCGGCCGACTTCGCATGGACGAACGCGGTAGTGCTTGCTGACGGCGAGCTGCAAGGACTCGCCTCCGAAGGGGCGATCGCATTGACCGAAATCGCCAAAGTACAGGCGCATTCCTTCCACCTGCTGGACGTCCGCCACGGTCCTATGGTAACCGTCGGCGCAGATACGCTCGTAATCGCCGCGCTAACCGGAGACGGCACCGAGCATCAGAGCAACCTTATGCGCGACATTAAAGCGAGAGGCGCCAAAATCATCGCTTTCGCCGACCGCGCCGAAGCGGTGCCGCAGCAATTCGTCGATCTGGCCGTCATTTCCGACAATCAGCTTGACGTCGCGGCGCAAGGCATTCCGTTCATTTTCATCCCGCAAATCGTCGCCTTAAGCAGCGCCGAGCGCCAGGGCATTAACCCGGATCAGCCGGACGGTCTCGTCGCCTGGGTGAAGCTGTAATTCCATTCCCGGACGCGTCTGCGGAAGCAGTTCAAAACCTCCAATCCTGCCGTATCAGGCGAGATTGGAGGTTTTTTTCGCGTTCGCCGAACATTCGCGCTTCGGTATTTCTAGAGAAGACGGCGGTCGAAGCCGCCGGTCAGCCCGCATGCGGCTCATCGGTTTTCGCAACCGCCGTCATGCAGCCGGCAGCCGCTTGGCGATCGAACATCCTTCCGCGCTCCAGCATTTGAATAAACTGCTTCGACGCCGGGGAAAGAAGCTTGTTTTTGAAATACACATAACGGATTCCCCGCTCAAGCTTGACGCCTTGAATCGGAATGGAAGCCAGCAAGCCGCTGCGGATTTCCTGCGCGACGGCGAATTTGGACACGATGGACAACCCCAAACCGTGAATCACCCCCTGCTTGATCGCCTCCAGATTGCTAATTTCCATATCGCTTCGGAACGAAATGCCGTATTCCGCGAACTTGCCTTCCAAATAGGCCCGGGTGGCCGATTTTTTCGGCTTCCACAGCATCGTTTCTCCTCGTAAATCCTCGATGGCGCATGCTCCACTCTCTGCAAAAGCATGATCCGTCTTGGCGATCAGAACAAGCTCGTCCTTGTAGAAAGTGGCCGCCTGCAGCCGCGCATCGTCCAGCGGGATCTGGTCGGAGATCACGAGAAACTCCGCCTTGTTCGACTCCAGCATATCGATGAGCTGCCGGGACGACGTAATATTCATATTGATTCTAATCCCCGGATAAGCTTGATTGAACTCGCCGAGCAAAGCGGGCAAGAGGTATACTCCGACGAAATTGCTTGCTCCGAAAGATAACGTGCCGTGCGTCAAATCATCCAATTGCTGAAGATGATCCCGCGCCGATTGCAGCAAATTGACAATCTGCTCGGCATAAGGCTTAAACAGCTCGCCTTGCTTGGTTAAATACAGCTTTTTGCCGATGCGGTCAAACAGCGGGCTGCCGATGTCGTGCTCCAGCCCTTGAATCTGCATGCTGACGGCCGGCTGCGAGCAATAGAGCAGCTCCGCCGCTTCGGTAAAGCTCAAGCATTCCGACAAGGTCAAAAAGGTTTGCAGCTTCGTTAAATTCATCTCCCGCTCTCTCCCTCCATCCCCTTCAAATAAACCATAAGATCTTCTTATGATTATTCAAATAAAATCAAATTGTATTATCATTTTACGCTGACTATAATGAAAGCGCAACCATAAAACAAGGGAGGAACCAAAGATGACAGAGGAAGTGCAACCGGTGAATAAGGCGGCCGCCGATCCCCCGCCCGTACGGAAAAAAGGGCTGGAAGAGAAGATGAAGAGGTGGGGCATCCCTATCGCCATCATCGTGTTTTTGATTTTGTTTTTCATGCCGGCGCCGGAAGGCTTGAAGCCGGATGCGCAAAAATCGATTGCGATTTTCACGGGAGCGCTTGTGCTGTGGATTACGACCCCTATCCCCATTTACTTGACTTCGCTCCTGTCGATCCTGCTGCTTCCGCTAACCGGAGCGGTGAAGGATCAGGAAGCGGCATTCGGCACGCTCGGCTTTGACGTCATATGGCTTATGGTGTCCGCCTTCGTCCTCACTTCCGCTATTATGAAGTCGAACCTCGGCCGCCGCTTCGCGCTGTGGATGGTGACGAAATTCGGCAAGACGCCGGTGCGAACGCTGCTCGTGCTGGTGCTGATCAATTTCATCCTGGCCTTCTTCGTCCCTTCCACGACGGCGAGAGCCACGCTGATGGTGCCGATTTGCCTCATCCTGCTCGATATTTACAAATCGATTCCCGGCAAAGGCAACCTAGGGAAAGTTATGCTGCTGCAGGGCGTGCAGGCGGATGCGATCGCGACCTCGGGCGTGATGACCGCCACGGCGGGCAACATTATCGCCGTCGGCTTCATCAACGATCAGGCCGGCGGTCACATCGGCTACATGGACTGGCTGCTGGCCTCCATGCCGACGGCAATCATCACGATGCTGATCACGTTCTTCATCGGGCTCAAGCTGTTCTCGATCAAAGGCGAATCGGCCTTCGAACACGCGACTGACACGTTGAAGGAAGAATTGAAAAAACTCGGGCCCTTTTCCTTGAACGAGAAAAAAGCGACGCTGATTTTCGCGCTTACCGTCATTCTGTGGGCTACGGGCGATTACCAGAAAGGATGGTTCGGCTTTGAAATCAGCACCGAGCAGACCGCCGTTCTCGCCGCCCTGCTCTGCCTGCTCCCCCGGATCGGACTGCTGACCTGGAAGGAAGCGAATATCAAGTGGGATCTGATGATTTTCGCCGCCGGGGCTTATGCCGTCGGCAATGCGCTGGATAAATCCAAAGGCGCGGAATGGATGATCAAGAAGGTGATCGCCGGGCTGGGCCTGGAGCATATGAGCCACGCCCTAGTCTATGTGCTTGTCGTTTTTCTCAGCATGTACAGCCACCTGATCTTTACGAGCAAGACGGTTCGGGTCACGATTCTCATCCCGGCGTTTATTGCGCTCGCCAAATCGCTCGGCATGGACCCCGTCGCCCTCGCGCTCGCATCGGCGATGACGCTGACGTATACGATCACGCTGCCGCCGCATTCCAAAGTCAATACGATTTATTTTGCAACCGGCTATTTCACTGTGTTGGATCAGGTCAAATATGCCATTGTGACTTGTTTTATCGGCGCCGCCGTCATCAGCCTGTCTTTGTTTACATGGTTCAAAATACTCGGATTATAACGCATACTGGAGGACATTACATTGCGCAGAAAAGTTATCGTCGCTATCGCAGACGGGCTGGGAGACCGCCCGCATCCGCTTCTTCATGATAAGACGCCGCTGGAGTCGGCAAGCCGCCATCATTTGGACCGGCTTGCCATGCAGGGCATTACCGGTATGATCGATTTGATCGGCCCCGGCATTCCGGTAGGAACCGATATGGGCCATCTCATCTTGTTCGGCTATCAGCCGGAGCATTACCCCGGACGCGGGCCGATAGAGGCGCTCGGCGTCGGGATGACGGTGGAGCCCGGCGACGTCGTGCTTCGCTGCAATTTCGCTACCGTAGACGACGAAGGGATCGTCCTGGACCGGCGGGCCGGCCGCATCCGGCAGGGCACTGCGGAAATCGCCGAAGCGCTGAACGGCATGACGCTCGAAGACGGCGTCCGCGTCTATATGCAAGCGGCCACCGAGCACCGGGCCGTCCTGATCGTTCGCGGCAGCGGATTGAGCGACCGGATCAGCGACTCGGACCCTCATGCGCCTAACGACGGGCATCCGTATCATGAAGTCCATGCGCTCGATGCGTCGGAGGAAGCGCGCCGAACGGCCCGCTGCTTGAACCTCTTTTTACAGAAATCGCATGAGCTGCTCAGGTCGCATCCCGTCAATGAAGAACGCATCCGGCGCGGAATGCTGCCCGCCAACTTCATCTTGACGCGCGGAGCCGGACAGGCCGCGCATCTGGAGCCGATAACGCGCCTTCGGGGTATAACGGGCAGTTGCATCGCCGGCGAGAGCACCGTGCTGGGAGTCGCCCGGCTAGCCGGGTTCGAAGCTCTCACCCATACCGCTATGACCGGGAACCTCGACACCGATATCCGGCTCAAAGCGCAGTGGGCCCTTGAGCAAATCGCAGCGAAGGATATGGTGTACGTTCATATGAAGGCGCCGGATTTAAAAGGGCATGACAATGATCCGCGCGGCAAAGTGCAGGCGATCGAGCGGTTCGACGAAATGGTCGGCCTGATCGCCGACCAGCTGCCGGAAGACACTTATTTGGCGGTTGCAGCGGATCACTCCACTCCTTGCGAAGTCGGAGAGCACACCGGCGATCCCGTGCCCGTGCTCATCTACGGACCCAGCCTGCGCAGAGACCGGGTATTCCAGTTTACCGAGCTCGACTGCGTATACGGCGGACTCGGCCGTCTCACCGGACATCAATTCGTAACGACGCTGCACGGCTTGATGGGCTGCGTCCGGAAACAAGGCTCCTAAATCCGCCCCGACCTCTCCATGAAATCACCTCGCAAAGCGAATGCGAAAAAAGGATGAACGCTGCCCCAGCGCTCATCCTTTGCTTTGTTTCGGTAGTGCTCGTCGTCATGATTATTCGTCGCTAAATTCAATATCGTTAAAATCGGCTATGTACTCCAGCTTATGATCGGAACGGTTCACCGCTGCGGCAAACAGCTCCTTATATGGCGTATCGGTTACGGCGATTCGGTTATCTCTTCGCTTCCACTGCTCCAGCACTTCTTGCGAAATCTCGAACGGCAGCAGCGGCTTGACGGAACGTTTGCTGTGAACCACGATATACTTCTGATTATCCATGGCCACAACCACGTTGTTCTTGTAAACCATCTGCAAATGCTTTTCCTTCTCTGTCTGGTGTGCGCTCATATGTTCCCCTCCGAATCGTATTATATTACATTCTATGGAATGAAACAATGAGAATAAAGTCATAAATGTCCATTTTTCAAACTGCTTCCATATCGGTGCGAGCCTGCAAACCCGCGGCTGCCGCGCATTCCGGCTCATTTTGCGGTTATTGCAGCTGCAACCCCATTCGCGATTTTATGGCCAGAATGACGTCCTTTTGCTCCTGAATCGCCCTCTTGTAATGATCCAGCTGCTTTACGTAAACGGCATATTCCTCTTCGGCTTCCTTCAAAGCCTGCTCCGCTTCGGCCAGTTTGATGCTTAATTGCTCTCTCGCCGCTTCATCGTCCATCCCGTTCGTCTCCTCTATGTGGTAAAAAAAGACCATCGAGCGATTCCCGACAGTCTTCTTCGCCTATTTTGTTTCAAGCAGCCCCAAAGCGGCGGCAGTATGTCTCCAGTTCGTCCATAACGACCGTGTATAAGACCAGTTCATTCACAACGGATTGCGTCGAACCGGGAAGTCGGCCGAATTTGGACAACAGCCCTGCAAGACCCGTATCGCCCGCAGGGACCCAGAACTGCACCTGCACTGCCTCCGGGTTATCGGAACGAATCAGACGGAGCAGCTCCTGCAAGCCTCGCAGGAACAGCGTCGTTCCCCGATAAGCTTTGTCAATAAAAGCGACCTCGATCTGGCATATATGGCGATCCTCGTACTGATTTGCGCCGGTGCCGTAGACAAAGCCTGCCGCTCCCGCCAATTCGTAAGGCTCTTCATTCCATATGAGCATAGCCTTACCGAAAATAAGCGGGCTTCCCAGGAAGCCCAGCTTGACTGCAAAAGAATACGGCAGGTTCAATTCATCATGCCGCTGCAGCAAATATTTGACATACGCTTCAAAGTCCATTTCAAGCAAGCAAGGACGAAATACGTATGACATTATTTGGATGCCGGTTGCGCTCTCAGCGTGTCGTTGATGATGACGAGCTTTCCAAAGCCGCTGCCTTTTTTAACGTCTTTATTGCCAAACCCTACTGGTGGAAACATGAGGGATTCGCCTCCTTCTTTTCATAATAAAATTCGCTGTCTCTAAAATGTATTATACCTTGTCGAACTTTTTTAGAATAGCCATTATTTTGTTAACTTTCACACAAAAGACAATTTCTGGCCCGAGAGCCCCCTCGCGCGTATAACTCATTTCGCTAAACTTGGAGTATAATCGGCATAAATAGCCGTTTTCTTGCAAAGCGGCTAATCGAAGCTCCTCCACTTCAGGATGTTCATTGACGATTTCGTTTACCCAAAACCGCAGTCCCTGCACAAAAAGCTTCGTCTTCCGGTGAGCCCGGTCGGCGATCGCCATATCGGCAAATGCGACCTCTTTGTCCTTGAACTCTTTCTCCGGCGTCCCGTGGTAATAGGCCAACACGCCGATGACTCGCCCGCCGGCATCCCTTACCTGAATCAAATGGCCTTGCGACGTATAGGAATACAATAAACCGATGGCATCGACAACCGTAAACGAACGATGAAAATCATGCCGGTTTTCCAGCATAAATAAACTGGCTCGGGCAAAATCTTCATCTGTCGTACAACGCATACACTCTATCTTCATCGCGCTCCCCCTTTCATAAGTTCGACTCCTACATGCGCTGCTGCAGCGTATCCTCCAGTGTTCTTCGAATTTGCGGGTACTCCGCCGTCAGCTGCAAGAAGGCCTCGCGCCTCACGGACAGCAGAACCGCCGGACCGAGCGCGCGGACTGTAGCATTGCGGGGAATGTCCTTCAAAAGCGCAATTTCGCCAAAATGATCCCCATCCTGCAAAACAGCTACCCGCTTCTCTCCCGCTTCAGGCGTATACTTCAAAATTTCTACTTTGCCGCGGACCAGAATATAGCATTTGCCGCCCTCGTCTCCCTGGCGCACGATCACTTCGCCCTCTTTGCAAGTTTCTGTTGCGAATAAACCGGCGATATTCTCAAGCAGCGCCGCTTCGATTCCTTGGAAGAAGGGAAGCTTCGCCAGACGCTCGACATCGACCGTGGCGCGGCGTCCGTCTTCGGACAAGTGGAATCCGTGCTGCTTCTCCCACAGGCTCTTGTAGAGCCCTTGAAGCTGCAGCAGCTCCGGATGGGCGCCGGACTCGACGATGCGGCCGTCCTGAAACACGTAGATCGTATCCGCGTCTACGACAGAGGCCAGCCGGTGAGTTACCGATACGATCGTCCGATGTCCGCGAATGCGCCGCAGCAATTGATTAATATCCGCCTCCGTGGCCGGGTCCAACGCCGAGGTCACTTCATCGAGCAGCAGCAGCTGCGGTCTTCTCAGCAGCGCTCTGGCAATGGCGATACGCTGCCGCTCGCCGCCCGACAACGAACCCCCTTCATGGTGAATCCAGGTGTCATAGCCTTCGGGCCAGCCTGCGATGATGTCGTGGATTCTAGCCTGCTTCGCCGCCTCTATCATATCCGCCTCGGTCACGCCTTTATTGTCCAGCAGCAAATTGTCGCGGATTGTCGCATGGAAGAGAAACGTCTCCTGCGTAACGAGCGTCGCAAGCGACCTCAGCGAAAACTCGCTGACCGTGCGCAGATCATGCTCACCGATCGCCACGATCCCGTCTTTCGGATCATAGAAACGGGATAGCAGCTGCAGCGCCGTACTTTTGCCCGACCCGCTGGGTCCTACGAAGGCGACGTACGTGCCCGGCTTGATATGCAGGCTGACGTCTTTTAACTGCAAGTTATCCTCGGTGTAACCGAAGCTGACCCGTTCCATCCGAATCCCGGCAAATGTTGCAGGAAGCTCCGCAGGCTGCGCGGCCTCCGGCACGTCGGGCTGCTGCTCGAGGATTTCCCCTATCCGGCGGAAGCTGATACGCGAATCAATCAGGTTCGGGAGCAGAAACGACACATTGGAGCCTGCCTGTCCTACGCTCATAAACAAGGTAAAGAAAGCCATAAACCCGCCCACCGACATCTCGTCATGGAAAATCAGGTAACCGCCGAAGCCGATCATAATTCCGTTCAAAATCAGCAACGTGGTTAGCGGCAGCCGCTCCATCAAGGAATTGGTCATATGCATTTTAAATCCCAAAGAAAACAGATTATGAATTTGCTCTCGGGCAAGCTCCCGGAAGCGCTGCTGCTGATGCAATCCTTTAATCGTCTTATGTCCTTTCGCCATCTCGTCGATCGTGTTGGAAAACCGCTCTTGAGCCTCCTTGTAGCCGGAGTGTACGGCTTCGGCTCTCCCTTGCAGCAGTCTGGGGCCCGCGAACATAAGAGCCGATCCGGCCAGCACGGCCAAGGTGAGCTTCCATTCGATCGAAAACAACATAAAAAGGCCCAGCAAAATGCTCAAAGCTTCCTTCAAAAAAAAAGGCAGCGAAATACGGATAACCCTCTCTATCGAAGCCATGTCTTCCGCGAAACGCGTAACCAGATCACCGACTCTATACCGCTGATAAAACGGCAGCGACTGCTTCTGCAAATGTGCGAACAACTCGTTTCTCAGCTGCCGGATTCCTTCGCCGCTGACCCTCCCGAGCGAATAATCTCCGCAGGCGCTTGCGGCAATATTGAGCAGTCCCCCGCCGAGCAAAATGCTCAAAATGACGATGAACACTTGAAAATTTTTCGGAGCAAAAGCCTCGTCCACCAAATATTTGAGACTCAACGGGGCCGCCACCGCATACGCCACTTCAAAAAAAATACTGAACAAAAAAACGCCGCACAACAGCTTGTAGACAGTAAAGTAGCGCAGCAAAGCCTTAAAAAAATTCATCTGAATCTCCGCCTCCCAGTATCAATAGATTACCGCAGTTTCTCAAGACTGTAAACGGTAACCAACGCCGGTTCGGCTAAGACGAAAAAGCCGTATCAAAGCGGAATTCAGGCGGCCATGCTGTCAGCAAGGAATAAGTATTGAACGGGCCAATCAGCATGATGCCAGACTTGGTGCTGACCCGCACGAGCGGGGGATGGCAAGGCGCCGCTTACATCGTTAATGGCAGTAAGACGAAGACCCCCGGCTTATCGCTGAGATGCCCACAGTCGCTAGATATGCGCCAACCATTGGAGGTGCACTTCACAATCGGACCGGGGGTTTTGTCATGAACGGCATTGCAGCTCCTCGTACGTCCGCCATAGTTTTTTCCACTTTCCGGGAACACTCTCGCTTCGGCTCGTATAAACGGCTTGCAAATAAGGGGATATAGGCGCCGCTTCCTTTTCCACCAGTACCTCCAGGATGTCGGAAGGCTTGCCCGGCACCAGCGAATCGTCCGTAAGCCCAAACCGTTCCAGCGGCAGAAACATCGCAGCGCTTTTCTTATAGAAGCACCGGTTCGGATAACGCGGAGAACTGCCGGAATCGTACTTGGACAATTTGATACGATCGTAGAAGTCGGTTAAGAACGCTCCCGCATCCAGGCGAAGGACGGCAAACTCTGTAGCGGGCTCCCTTCTTGTATAAGTGTCCATCATCTTTCGACAAGCTTGCAGCGTCGGCCAAAAAAACACATGCCGGTTCAGGATATCGCGAAATTGCTCCTGCGTCACGTCCGAGTCCAGCATCGCATCGGCGATTTTCAAATGAGGGTTGATCGTCATTTCATAGTTCCCGCACATTATTTTTTGCGCGGTCAAGCGGCGCTCCCGATCCGGCGAAGAGCAGATGCCGCGGCTGGACAGCAAAGCGTCGAAATGCGCAATAGCAGGCAAATTTGCCGTTCTTGTAAAATGGTACAAGGAGCTCCGGTTAGGCGATGCGGTAATCCTATGTACATCTCCTTCATGAGTCCCGCTCCTTCCGGGAAAACCGGCCGCTTGACAAACGGTTTGTCCCGTTACAAAATTTCACCGAGGGAACGAACAGCTTCTCTCATAGCTCATTATGCCATGTTCATCCTCCCTCCATAAGCGGTTTACCCGTGAACAGATCAAAAAATTATCAGAATATTCACATTTTTATTATTGACTTGAAAATGCTTACAGATTTACTATTTTACCCATAAAGAGAAACGACCATTTAAAGGGAGTGGATGTTATGAATGCCCCTATTGTCGATCGTTCCAACGCTTGCTATGAGGACTATATCCGATTCAGTAAACGTACCAAGTACGAGCTGGCCGCTCTCCAAAAAAGCTACTATGCGGAACTGCACTCCCTGCGCGAAGAATTGGACATATTGCTGCTTGAGCTCCAGAACATTCATTCCAGATTAAACCGGCCCTATATGCAGACAGCCTAGAAGAGTGGCGATATATTCGTGGCCGGTCCTTCCGCTCGTTTTACGCAAGCTTCTTCCGGAACGAGTTATGCATATTTATCCAGCAGCAGTGGCACAATAGGCTATGCATCGACGAGGAAGGAGCTGCCCTTGGCTATGAACGAAGACGAGAAAGATCTTTTTAACGAAACATCGTATACCGTTGCCGGGATCAATACGCCGGCGGATCAGGAAAACTGCACGGCGACCGATATGCTCAGCGACGCGGTTGCCGAGATGATGAACAGAATCGAAGAAGATTTTATAGGAGAACCCGAGCAAAAGTCCAAATAATTGGCTGACTGCTTAAAGCGGAACCGCAGACGAACGGCTTAACGGCGCGTCGTTTGCGGTTTCTTCCGGTTAAACGGAACAAATCCCCAAAAGTGACGTGATGCTCTGAAGCTTATTCCGTCCGCATCTAGCCTAAGCTGGATCGGCGTCTAACCCTTCCTCTGGGATCGTTCTATGGGTTGACTTTCCTTTCGGGGGAGCCCACGGATATCCGCAGGATATGGCTGCGCATCATTTCCTAAACAACAAAAAAACGGATGCGCAGCGCCCTTAATAAAGTCGCAGTCCGCGGTCATCCGTCCGCTGTAATGTAATTTACTCTATTTCCGTTACGTAGACAGGTCTGTTCTCGCTCATCGAACGATACGCCGCAAACACGGTGCGCAGCGTGATCAAATTATCCGCTATGCTGTTCTCCGGTTCGCGGTCCTCCTCAATCGCCCGCATCAATTCTCCCATCGTTCCCATGAAAGCATGGGGGAACCAACGCCCTTCCAGCTTCGGCGCATACAGAGTGCCGGGTTCAAGCAAGTTGCTGTACAGGCTGATCGTATCCTCTCGCCCTTCCGGATAATTATACAGCGCTCCGTTTGTACCTTTGACTACCCCTTCGGTGCCTTCGAACCGGAACGTCGCATACCAATCCTCCTGCGGCATCCGATTGTTATGATTGTCATGGACGAGCGCTCGAACGTCTCCCGGATATTTGATATGGATCATCGTCCTTGTTTCGCCGGCATAAGGCTGATTTGGAATTTTGGCGCCGTCCGCATATACGTATTCCGGTTGAAGCCCCAGCACATAACGAATCGAGTCCAGATAATGAATGCTGTGGTACATAACCTCCAGCGTCGATATTTGCGTCAACCACGGCCAGTTTTCCCACGGAGTATGCACATTGACTTGAACGGTGCCCTGCAGCAGTTGTCCCAGCCAACCGCGCGCCGCGATACTGCGGCTTGCCTGTATGCCCGGCGACCAGCGCATCTGCTGATTGACCGCCGCTTTGATTCCCGCCGCCGCGCAAGCGTCGACAAGCGCCCGCGCTTGCCCGAACGTCTCTGCGAGCGGCTTTTGGCACAGCAGATGCTTGCCGTAAGACGCCGCCTTGAGCGCAATGTCAGGCTGGTGCTTGGCCGGAACGGCTATATCGACAATCTGAATTTGCGGATCGGCCAGCATCGCTTCCAGCGTTGCAAATACTTTCATCCCCGGATACCGATTCGCCAGTTCCTCGGCTTTGGCCTGATTCATATCATAAATGCCCGCTACCTGAAACCCAGCCATCCGATAGGCCGGCAAGTGAGCTTGGGCGACGATTTCTCCTGCCCCGACAATCCCGATCGGTCTCGATCGGTCTATCGGCAGCTTCGGCCTGTAATCCACTTGAAGCGAGCCTGCCCGCTGCGGCTCCATAACCATATGAAATCCTCCTCTTCTTTATATATGAGTCTGTCCGATGAACCGCGTAGAAGGTATATATGCAAAATGACAGTGATCATGCGGCGTTAGCGGCAACAGCACCTGACAAGCGGTGGAATGCGGCGGCGCGCATACGTTTATACTTCCTCCGAGTGCTGTAGTCCCCGGATTTCTTGCTTGCATAGTCAGGCCCTTGAGTAGGTTAAAATCCTGCTTGCCGGCTCACGCGCGCCTATGCGCCAAAATGTCGTCAATCTGCTTCGCCGCTTGATCCAGCGCCGATGCGACATCCTTCTTCAGACGAAGCGCGTCGTTCACCATATGGGACAGCACTTCGTTCATCGCCGGATACTCGGGAATCGGCGGCGGACTGTTCACCTGTTGATGAACCCGTTCGATATGCTCGTAATACGGAAACTGCCGGCGCACCTCCTCGTCCCTCCAGGTCGACAATCTCGTCCCGTTGCCGCCGCATAGCGAAGTGGCTTTATCCATCTCCGCCGACGCCGTCTCCTTAATGAACCGGTATGCCGCCTCCGGGTTTCGGCTGCCGGCGGCAATGCCGAGAATCCAGTAAATATTGAGCGACATATGCCGCCCTTGCGGCCCGTCCCCCTTCGGAATAAGGCCTGTGCGGACTTTGCCGGTAATTTTCGACATGTGCGGCATATCCGCCACGGCCGCGAAGCCGGCCCAGTTCCACATCATCGCTGCGCCGCCTTGGGCGAAATAATCCCCGCTGCGGACGCTATCCATCTCCAGCGCCTCGGGCGGGACGACCCGATGCTTATGGATCAGGTCGACAAGAAACTGCAGCGCTTCGCGTCCGGCCTCATGCTGGAACGCAGCCTTTCCGTCCGGCGTTAACAAATGGCCGCCTCGGCTCCATAGATGAATCAGGAAATCGTACACGTTGTTGTGGCCGTCCGGGAACGACGCGGTCACAGCCCCGTACATTCCCTGTTCCGGGCGGGTAAAAAATTTCGCCACATCCACAAACTGCTTCCATGTCGCCGGAACATCCAGCGGATAACCGTATTCCCGGGCAAACGCGAGCCGCTCTTCGCCGTCCGTAAACAAATCGCTGCGGTAAATGAACATCTCCGGACCGTCATGATAGGCGATGCCGTAGATGCGGCCGTCTTCTCCCGTCTGCAAACCGCGCATGCTAGGAGCCCATGCATCTGGCCAGCCCTCCGGCGGATCTTCCTGCAAAAACCGGTCAAGCGGCAGCAAGAGCCCCTCCCGGATCGCTTCGGGCAGCCAGTCCGTAACGCATAGAAATAAATCATGAGCTCCGCTTAGCGCTTCCCGAGAAGTGACCATCCGGTCGTACAGCTTGTGAATTTCTTCGAACTCGCGCTCTACCCTCCAGCCGGAAAGCTTCTCGAAATGCTCCGCCTGAACGCCGAACGAAGCTTCAAAGCCCGCAAATTCCCGCGATATAAGCCGCAATTTCCGTACGTTCCGGTTATTCGTATCCGATGAATTCAAGCCGTCCGCCTCCTATTCGCTCCGTTTTTTTACCATTAACAGATGGTCGCAGACGAGCACGGTTTCTCCATGCTGGTTCGTCGCTTCGCAGCGCTCGCTTACAATCCCGTAATCGGGACGTTTATGGTGATCCTTCTTCTCATGGATCGTGACGCGCACACGAATCGTATCGCCGATAAACACCGGTTTGACGAACCTGAGCCGATCGTAGCCGTAAGAAAACGCCTCGGGATTTACCTCCGTCGCGGTCATCCCGACGGCGACGCTGAAAATCAGCGTGCCGTGGGCGATCCGCTGCCCGAAATCCTGCTGCTTGCACCACTCCGCATCCATATGATGCGGGTAAAAGTCTCCGGTCTGTCCGGCATGCATAACAATGTCCGTCTCGGTGATCGTTCTGCCGAACGACTCCCGGAAGGCACCGAGCTCATATTCCTCGTAATACTGCGAACGGATCATCCCGGCATCACCTCCTCTTTAATTTGCGCGGTATGCTCGCCGATTTTGGGCGCTCCGACGGGAGAGAACAGCAATTGGCCGTCGATGCGGATCGGACAGCGTGTCGTCGTCAGCTTGGCCCCGTTCCCGTTCACCGTCTGCTGGGTCATGTTCAGCTCGCGGAAAGCGTCATGGGAGAGAAGCCGCTCCCAGTTCAGCACATCCGCGCACCAATAATCCGCCGGCTCCAGCCGGGCTATCCAATAGGAAGTGGTATTCGAGTGCAAATGGCGCTTCAAGATCGTCTTGATCTTGTCGCGATGCGTGAACCAGGTGGAAGGCTCATGGAATGCGGTCAGCTCAGCGCAATCGAGCAGCTGTCCAAGCTGTACGACCGAGCCCATGGCGAGCGCCAAATAACCGTCCGCCGTTTCGTAAATGCCGTAAGGAGCTCCCAAATAAGCATTCGCATTGTTCACGGCGCTCCGTTCCGGCAGCTTGCCTCCGTCGTTCATATGCGTCGTCAGCACCTCGAATTGAACGTCCAGTATCGATTCCAGCAGACTGACCTCCACGTAGCCTCCCTTCCCGGTAACCGACCGCCTGACAAGACAAGCAAGAATCCCCTGCACGAGGTGGGCCCCGGCGAACATATCGGCTACGGACAATCCGAACGGCACGGGCGGCTGATCCGCGTTCCCGTTAAGCCAGGCAAGACCGGAGAGCGATTGTACCAGCAAATCTTGTCCGGGCTTGCCGCTCCACGGCCCCGTTTTACCGTAGCCGGTGATTTCCCCGTAGACCAGCCTTGGATTCCATTCCTTGACCGCATCGTAATGCAGACCGATTCGTTCGATAACGCCGGGGCGGAAGTTTTGAATCATCACATCCGCCTTCTCGATCAGTGCACGGATGAACTTCAAATCCTCGGGGTCCTTCAAATTGGCCGAAACGCTCTCTTTGTTGCGGTTGATAGAATGAAACAACGTGCTGTCCCCGTCCAGCTCCAGATTGGAGACGTACAGTCTCCGGCACAAATCTCCCCCGTCGGGCCGCTCCACCTTAATGACTCTAGCTCCCAAATCGGCAAGCCGCAGCGCTGCGGACGGCCCCGACAGAAATTGCGCAAAATCGAGCACCAGCAAGCCTTCCAATGGTTTATATCCGGTCGTCGTCATGCCTGCTTCTCCTTTGAAATGATCAATGATTCGCGGTACAGCTCGTTTAACCGCTCCAGGATGCGGCCGGCATTGCCGCCGCGCATCATATATTCACGCACATCATCGCCCGCATGATCCTGAAAATGCAAATAGCCGTTATAGCGCGGTCTCATATAAGCCCGGTCCAGAGCAGGCAGCGTCCCGGCAAAATAACGGCCGCAGATGCGGTTGGTTTCTTCGTCCGTCCACGCTCCCCTATGCCCGGGCTGGCCGCCGCTCATTGTATACAGCGTCCGCTGCACTTCGGGGGACGCTGCAAACTGCGCATAGCGCACTGCTTCCTCCTTATGGGAGCAGAAGGCCGACACGGCCAGTCCCGTCCCCCCGAGCGTCGTCCGCAGCGGTCCGACTGCGCCGAAGGAGACGACATCCCCGAAGCTAAGCGTCTTGGACGAATAGCCCTCGCGCGCATAGTTGGAATAACCGTATGCAAACGGGCAGTAGCCGATCTCGTCGGTCCGGCTCATCGCCTCGTATACGGCGATCGGATTCATCCCGAAGATGTCGCTGCGGCAGCAAGCCGCGAGCTCGCGCAGGCTGTCCAGCGCAGCTTGCCCGATCTCCGCCGACACTACGATCTCATCGCTGCGGAACGGCTCTTCGCCGTGCGCCAGGCACAGCGCATAAAAATTCATCAGACTGTCGATGGCAATAGCCGGGAAAGCGACCATGTTCTTGCGGGCGAGCCGCAATAGGCTATCCCAATCCTTCGGAACCGCCTCCCCCTCCCGTTTCAATACATCCTCCCGCCAGGAGGCTACGGGCGCGGCAGCATCGATAGCCAAAGCCGTTTGACTTCCGTCGAACTCGTAACTCTTATGGGATACGCCGACGGAATGGGCGGCTTGGTCTTGCAAATAGTCTCCGTTCATGTATTCGTTAAGCGGAAGAAGCACCTTCGAACGGGCCGCGTACCCCGCCCAAGGATGATCAATCACAAGCAGGTCGTACTGCTCGACCAGCTTCTCGATCGGCGCGTCGGCAAACTCCTGGAGCGACCGCTTCTCCCAGCGGATATCGACGCCCGGATTCAGCTCGGCAAACCGCTGCGAAGTGGCGGCCATCGGCACAAAGCCCCGCGTATGATTCCATGTAATCCCTCGAAGAACAATGCTCATTACAGTCCCCCCGTACATCAAGTCAGCTTCGTTATTAAAAGACCCATATAAGGCTTGCCCGGCAGTTCCACCCGGCATGATCCTGTGAACGTTCCGTCCAGCGGAACAGATTCCATAGTCCACGTATCCAGCAGTTGAATGTTGAATTGCGCGTCATCCGGAAGATCCACAACCCGGTAAGCCGGACGGTGGATACCGAAATATTGCAAATAATATTCGCCGGCAATGCCGATGGTGGGCACATCTCTTACAGGCAGAGGCTTCAAGCCCGGCGGAGCCTGCTCCAATACGCGGCGCAAATATTGAATGCGCGGCCCGCTGTCTCCGTACAGCCTCCCGCCTTTGGCCCACCAGATTTCGTCTTCGGGATGGATGAAGGTTTCCCCATGGGAGACATACCCGCCTCGGGTAACGCCGTCCCAGAAGCGTCGCACCATCTCCTCGCCCGTCAAATTGCCCCAGCGCTGCGGAATATTGCCCTCATAGCCGCATTCGTCAATGACGACCGGCTTACGGTACAGCTTCTGCCACTCATGCGCCAAATTCACATCCCAATGCTGGATGCTGCAATGAGTGACCCAAGGCTTGCCGTGATCGTACATGACAACGCTCTCCGGATCGTACATCCGGGTTCCATTATGAATCGAACGCAAATGATCGTAAGGGTCTTCGGTCTGCACGATGCGGAATAACCGGTCCCAATCTGACGGCGCCTTCGCTTTCATAAAATCGTATTCATTGGCCAGCGACCACCACACATTGCAATAAGGAGACAATCGGGCTATCGCATATTGCAAATAAAGCTCGTCGGCATGGGGAGGCATTGCATCGAACCCCCATCGCCCTTTGTCATACGGATGAAAAAGGATCAAGTCCGCTTCGATGCCAAGCTGCTGTAATTCCACAATACGCTTCTCCAAGCGCCGAAAGAACATTGGGTTGAACCTAGTGAAATCAAATCCGTCTCTTGGGTTGCCCTCAAAGGGAAAGAGCTCGGGTTCCGTGCCGTTGAAGCTGTAATTTTTCGGAAAGACGCACATGCGGATTTTATTAAACGGAGATTGCGACAGCGTATGCAGCGTCTCTTCCTGGAGACGGTCTTCTTGATGGGTCCAAGCGTAGCACGTTGTTCCGAACGGATAATACGCGGTGCCGTCCTCGTAGGCAAAATGATATTCATCGCGAACCCTGACAGGTCCGCGGCTTCCCGGAGCGGGCTTCGAACAGCGGAAGCTCCCCTCGATTCCCGCAAGCTCTGGAATGTTGCTGGAGGTTACATAAGACCAATCCCCCAATGCATCAGGCATGCAGCGAACACGATACATTCCGTCGCCGTCATAGAAGCCTCTCGTCCGCAGCGTCCGGTTTCCATGACGAAAAATCGCCTCCAACCGGATGTCCCTATACGGATTTCCCGCCGCCGGGCCTTTCAGCGCCAAATTAAAAATCCCCCAGCAAGGCACGCTCAAGCCGGGCTCTCCCGCTTCACGGTTAATCAAGTTCATCACTCCCCTTGACGAATTGTTGCGGCATGTAAACGGACTAAATATCTACTGAAAATTTAGCCCGCAACGTAAAAAAAGTAATCGCTTTCGTCGATTCCCACCCATATTATACCTGACCTACCCGTTTGTCAATTAGGCATTTCCACCCGATAACACGTGAATTCGATCCATTTTCCGGTTCAACTAAACCGTTTTAGTTCGTTTACTTTATTTGTTGTTTATACATTGGCAATTTAGTATAATGTTTAGTGACATTCTTCCATAAAAATACGGCAAATTACAAGGTATAACCAAAGGAGTGCATGTTGATTGAAAATGGACGATATCGCCAGATTAGCTAACGTATCCAAGTCAGCCGTATCTTTGGCGTTGAACGGCAAGCCGGGAATCAGCATGGAGACCCGGATGAAAATAATCAATATTGCCAAGGAAAGCGGGTATACCCCGCGCGCACAGACGCGAACAGAAAAAACAAGTGGCTCTTCAAACATACTTCGCTTTGTGGCATGCACCCATTCCGGAATCGTGCTGGAACATTATGCCCAGCAGCCTTTTTTCATGGAGCTTATTCATTGCTTTGAGGAGCAGTGCCGCTCCAACGGATATTCCCTGTTCTTTTCTTCCGTGCCTTCAGACCAGTTGGAACAGCAGATCGGCCAGTTGGAAACGGAGAACGAATCCAGCGGCATCATTCTTCTCGGAACGAACCTGTCCAAGGAACAAATCAGACTGATCAGCGGCAAGCAGCCGAATCTGGTAGTGCTGGACACTTGTTATGAAACGGAACAGGCCAATTTTGTCGTAATGAACAATAGGATGGGGGCCTATCAAGGAGCTAAGCATCTGTTAGACTCAGGCCATCGTCGGATCGGCTATGTGCAATCCCAGTATCGAATGTACAACTTTGATATGCGAAGACAAGGCTTCCTCGCTTGCCTGGAAGAGCACGGAGTTGCGTTTGACGAACGCGATGCGTTCACCGCTTCCCCCACCGTTGTAGCCGCCTACCCGGACTTGGTCGAGCTATTCCGCCGGCGCAGCGGCGATCTCCCTACCGCCCTGTTCTGCGAATGCGATTATATCGCCATTAGCGTGATTAAATCGCTGACCGAAGCAGGTCTTCGCGTACCCGACGACGTGTCGGTCGTCGGCTTCGATAATATTCATGAAGCGGTCGTTATATCGCCCGAGCTGACAACGATTCACGTTGAGAAAGAAACGATTGCGGAATTGGCCGTACGCAAACTGATGGGCATGATCGAACATAACGATCAGGTCACGGTAAAAACGATGGTGGACACGCACCTGGTCATCCGCAAATCATCCCGTCCGCTTCTTGAGCAAGTCAGCCAGATGTAAAGCGGGACTGGCTGTGCGGTCAAAGCCGCATGTATGCGGTAAATTCGAACGAAGACGCCTGAGAGCGGCAAAAGACCCCTGTCCTATGATGAACGGCGCGTTCCTTGCGAACCCGTTCCATCAGTTGCCCAGGGGTCTTCCCTATTTCATACGGCTATAAAATTTTGTTCCACTGCTTGCGGCTGTGCGAATCCAGAGCCTCTACCGACTCAATCTCACAGCGGCGCCCCTCGATATCCGTAATAAGATAACGCCCGGAAGCGGGCGACTGCAGATGCTCGTGCAGGTTGCGCAGCGCGAGCGTCATAGCGCCGAGCGTCGTCTCCACCTTCCATATCCATAGAGCGGGTTTTTGCGCGATGCTCTCAATGTGGGTGACCCGCGGGATCAAATATCGAAGATTCAGCTCCCGTACGGCTTCCTCCCGGCTTCCCGCCTCCAGCTCCTCAAGCTCTCGGATCAATCCGATTTCTTCCTCCTTCGGCGTGCGTACGGATATGTACTCCATCGGCCGGGAAAAGGGATAGGAGCGATACAGCAGCACCTCCGGGTACTCCACCCCGTCGATAACCGCTTGCAGAACGCCCCCTTCGCTTCGCCCGAACCATACGCTGCCGGCATTCAGCATAACGATTTCATATGGATCGCGCATCAGCTTTGCACCCCCTTAATTTTGGACAGCTCCCGCTGCGCTTCAACCAATTTATAATAAACTCCCTGTTTATCGAGCAGCTCTTCATGCGTTCCTACCTCGACGATCTCTCCTTTGTCCAGCACGACCAGCCGGTCGGCATTACGCAGCGTAGACAGCCTGTGGGCGATCGCGAATGTCGTTCTCCCCTTCACAAGACGAGAGATTGCTTCTTGAATCTGCCTTTCGGTCTCCGTATCTACCGAAGCGGTCGCTTCGTCAAGGATCAGTATGCGCGGATCGTGCACGATCGCCCGGGCGATTGCAATACGCTGTTTCTCGCCGCCCGACAGCCGGTGTCCGCGCTCTCCCACCTTTGTATCGTAGCCGTCCGGCAGCCGCACGATAAAATCGTGGGCATTGGCGATCTTCGCCGCCCTCATGATCTCCTCCGGCGTCGCATCCGGCTTGGAATAGGCGATATTTTCCGTAATCGTTCCGTCGAATAAGAAGGTTTCCTGCAGCACGACGCCGATTTTTTTGCGCAGGTCCTCCTGCTTAATCTTCTTTAGAGGGACCCCGTCGATGGCGATCTGACCTTGGGTCGGGTCGTAGAAGCGGCAGATCATATTGATCAGCGTCGATTTGCCTGCGCCCGAATGACCTACGAGACCGATCATTTCACCCGCGGCTACCGTCAAGTTAATATTTTTCAGCACGGGATGATGAGCTTCATAACCGTAGGATACCTGGTTCAGCACGACCCTGCCTTCCACCCAATCCAGCGGAACCGGCTCGATATCGTCAGACACGTCCGAAGGAGTATCCATGATCTCGAATACGCGATCGGCGGAAGCCATCGCCCGGCTGGTCCAGTTCAGCGCCTGGCTGAACCATTGGAGCGGACCGAACAGCATCCCGAGGTAAGCGGTGAACGCCATTAACGTACCGAGCGATATTTGGTCGCGCAGCACCATCCAGCCCCCGAAATACCATACCAGAATGGCGCCTGAGGTAGAAATAAGGGCAAACAGCGGGAATACGCCCTGCCACATGCCGTCGGCCCGAATATTTTGCTCCACAAGCTCCAAGTTCGCCTCGCCGTAACGCTTCATCTCCGTTGGTTCCTGTCCGAACGCCTTAACGACGCGAATGCCTTGCAGCGCATCGCCGACCAGCATATTGAGCCGGTTGATCGCTCTCCAATGACGGTGCCAGCGGGAGCGAATCGTCGGCCAAATGATCATCGAGGTAATCACGATCAGCGGCGTAGGGATAATCGCGTAAATCGCCAGCTTCCAGTCGAGACTGACCATCATCGCAATAATCGCCGCCAGCATCAGCACCTGCCCGGAAATCCACATGACCCCGTCGGTCAAAAACTGTCTCATCGCTTCGGCATCGCTGTTGACCCTGCCGATAAATTGCGACGTTTGCCGCCGGTCGAAAAAGCCGAGCGATAGCCGCATCAGCGAAGAATAAATATCTTTGCGGATATCCCCCATCAGCTTGCCGCCCACCCAGACGCCGACATAGCCGCGCAGCGTCTGCATGACGGACAGCATGATTCTCGTCCCGGCAAGACCAAGCACAAACCAGAGCAGGGCTAATCCGACGGTCTTCGGCTGCAAAACGTCATCCACAATCACCTTGGTGAGAAAAGGCGGCACCAGCTCCATCAAGGTTGCGGCAATCAGCATCAGCGCGGCCGTCGTCATCTGCGCGCGGTAAGGCTTGGCATAGCTCAGCAGCCGGACGGCCACCTTGCCTTTGTCCGTACAAACCGAGCATACGGAAGTGCCTTCCAGCAGCGGCGTGCCGCACTGCTTACATCGGCGGGGCAAATCCTTGACCGACGCCGCAGGAAGCGGCTGATTTTCAGAAAGCGCTTTAATAAGTCTGGCGGCAAAGCCGAATTTTCCGGCATGACCGGAGGTATACCGGACGAGCGCAACCGGGCCCTTCGGCGTGTCCGCGGTCAATGTGCCGCCGCCGATCGCATTGACGATGCGGCAATCGGCGACCTGAGCCGCCAGCAGCTGCGCGAGCCGTTCCCCAGTGCGGCTGCAAACCATCACCTCGTCCTCGGTCACGATCAGCCACCGTTCCCCCTGCCCGCCGTGCTCATCCACATCCGCCATAGCGGCGAATAAAGCCGGAGCGGCCAGCTGGGATTCTACGGCAAGCGGGAGCTTTTCCAAAATCGACATGAACTGTTCTCTCCTTTTCCTAAAGGCATCTTTCTTCTTACCGATTCGGACGTCTCTGCAAGCGCTTGTCATCGAGTATATGTACGAACATCATTGGACGTTCGGCCTTACCTAGCTTATGCCTTATGGAAATATAATCCAAGGGCGAGAAAAGTTTAAAATAAACTTTACTATGGAAACACAAGGCATGGGAACATGCATTCCCGTAATTGTCATTTTAACAAATATATCCGGAATATGTAAGCCATTATTTTCCTCATTTATATGTTTCTCACATTCCATATAATATGAAAGGATTGCCAAATACTTGGCAGAAAAAGCCAACTAAGAGGCAATCCTTATTAAGTTATATCATAGTTCCTAGAATCGTTTTGAGTTAACCGCATAATTATTCAAATCTTGTCGAAATCTCGATGCATTAAATGATAGAGATAGTTGATAGTGATTATTATTGTACTCCAATATAAAAATCAACAATCAATCTTTTCCCGCCTGTTGACATACCACTTAACATAACATCGACGGGGCCCGAGTAACCTCCCATATTTAAATTAATGTCATCATTTCCGTTCCAAGGTAGTTCAAATTCCTCAGAGTGTCCGTAATATTGTATTTGTAAAAATAGATATGGTATATCACCAGATTCCCATGCTTCAGTGTTCCAATGAATTTTCAATTGATTAGCATTTGTAACATTGGTTGTGCCAATTAAGTCAGCGAAGCAATACGATGAGCCTAAAGATGTAAGACGATAACTCGCGCCGTCATCATAGGTATGCGGCTCGAATATGTCGTTGCAATAAAGCCCTTTTTCAGAGACGAGAGTCGACCAAGTAAAAGGCGTAAAACTCGCCGCGAATGCTGATTGAGAAAAGGAGAGTAGGGAAATTATCAGAACAAACGTGGTTAATAGTTTTTTTATTTTCAAATTCATTTGCCTCCTGATAAATGTATTTAATTAGTTGGCCAACTAACCATATATTACCATATATGTATTTTCAAAAATATAGGTGGAAGTTATCACATTCTATTTATGATTTATTATATTGTATTTGTAGCATCAAAGCGGCCATCTCAAGACAACTGCCAAAAAGCCTTTCCGGCCAGAACGCGCGTCACCTGCCCGCAATTCCACCCTAGCCTGAAAGGCTTCTCTTGATCTTATTCGCATCGAACCCGCGTTATCCCCCTGTGCGTACCCGTTCGAAGAAATCAGGCGGGCCGACCTGTCCTCCCTTCAACACTACTTCCAGTCCGTCCAGCCTTTCGTCCTCCGAGTACGCCCGGCATAACGGTCCGCCCGGAACGACCGGCGCGATCATCTCCAGCGCGTATAAATTCAATTGAGAAGCGGCAAAGCCCGAAGTATCGCCTCCGGCCAGCACCAGCCTTCTCACTTTGGTGTGCAAGATCAGCTCCCTCGCCAATGCGCCGAGACGCCTGCCGATCAACTCTCCGCTCGCCGCCGTGCTTCGCCCACGCTCTCTAAGCATCGCCTGTGTACGCTCAATGGCATCGTCTTCCGGCCCGAGCGCGGTATACAAGATGACGCTGTGGCCGACACCGAGCAATCTGCTTGCCTGTTCCAGGAAGGGGACCAACGCCTCGGACGCCTCATCGTCTTCCGCCATACAGAGCTCCGCCGGAACCTTTATGCCCGTGAAGCCATGCGCCAGCGCCCACTCAATCTGCGCCTGCGTAACGGGCGAGCAGCTGCCGGAGATGACGAGCAGCCGGTCCACAGCGTCCGCAGGCGCCATAAGATACTCGGAAGGCAGCTCGCCTGTACTCTGCCAATGCGTAACGAGCGCATACTCCACGCCCGAGGAGCCGACGGCAAACAGCCGCGTCTTCCCGCTTTCCCGCGTCAGCAGCGCGCCGATGCTGCGTAGATGCCGCTCGTTGAGCACGTCGAACAAAACAATATCCGGCTGCTTCGCCAGCAGCTTGCGGTAGGCCTCCTCCAGCAGCTCTCCCTCTTGCTCCAGACTAATGATATCCATGAGCTCAATGGTCAGCTCTGTCTGTCGGGCCAGATGCAGCTGCAGATCCGCCTCGTTCATCGAAGTAATCGGATGCTTTCGCAAATTGGGATGCCGGTCCAGCCGTACGGCATGATCTCCGACGGCGGCAAAATGATTGCCGAAGACGGTATAGCGCCCGAGCACGGGAGAACCCGCTACGACAGGGATATAGGGTCTATCCGGGAAATGCTTCTGCGCAAGCTCGATCACTTTGCCGATACTGCCGGTCTCAGGAGAGGAATCGAAGGTAGAGCATACTTTATAATGGGTGATGGGAGCGCCGAATACCCGCAACGCTTTAAACACCTCGGGCAAAGCGCGCTCCATTTCATCCGGCCGCATCGTACGGCTGACTCCGGCGACCCCGAAGCCGTCGTAGCCGGCGAATTTGGCGTCCCACAGCGCCTTGTCCGGCACTTCCATGAATAAGATGACGCGCAGCCCTCCCCTCGTCAACGCTTCCAACACATCCGTCGATCCCGTAAAATCGTCTCCGTAATAACAAATCCGCATTGGACTCTCACCTTCCCGCTTCGGGTTTACCCCAGCAAATCGAGCGCCTGCCGCAGCTCTGGACGACCGGCGGCATATTCCTCCAGCGGTACGCCCGCGAGCGCCGCTTCCCAGCCCTGCACGAAGCTGCGGAAGCCGGCGCCGAAGCCTCCGGGATGACCGTGAATGCCGCCTCCGGCGATGTTCATTACATCGACCGTCTGCAGCTCGCGGTATGTTTGCGGAGCCGATCCGGCCCATTGCTTCGAGGAAAGCACCGGAAGTACTCTGTCCGACTCGTCGCGAATCGGTGTCAGGCAACCGCGGACTCCGTCAATGACCGAAGCGTTATCTTCATAAAATTTATTGTTCAGCCCATTCACATGCAAATGATCGACTCCGCTCAGACGGCACAGCTTCTGATAGGCGGCGAATGACATGCCGAGATAAGGATATCTCGACATCATTCCCCATTGATTGCGGTGACCGTGTATACAGACCTGCGCATGTTTGCGCAGATGCGCCACGCCGGCCAACCCGATGCTGTTAATACTTACCATTACGCAGTTGCCGCCATGACGCTGCACCGTTTCCAGATGGCGCAGCATCGGCTCGATATCGTCCGTAATGTTGAAGGCGTACATCGTCTTTTTACCGGTCCGGTCAGCCGCTCTCTCGATTTCTTCCATCGCGGTCTTGACGCGTTCCTCCAATGGGGCATAAGGAGGGTTTCCGTGTACCTCGTCGTCTTTGATAAAATCGATTCCGGCCGAGGCCAATTCGCGGACGATCAGACGCAGCTGCTCAGTAGGCAGGCCGACATTCGGCTTAATGATCGTTCCGATAATCGGCCTGCCGTAGACGCCGGTCATTTCTCTTGTCCCGCCGATCCCGTAGCGCGGCCCTTCATACCGCTCGCTGAAAGCTTCCGGAAGTTCGAGATCGATTAGCCGTATGCCGGATAGTTCTTCCAGCTCGAACAAGTTCCCTGCCACTGTAGCCAACACGTTAGGAATGGAGGGGCCGATATTTTCATAAGGAAAGGCGATTTGGACGATGCCCCTCTTATATTCTCCTTTGCTTCCCGAAGGAATCTTGGCTCCCGGAAGAGACGGAAACGGCGAGCTCTCCAGCGGCTGAATGGACAAAATACGCGCCCGGTGCCGTTCCTTCAAGCTTTCCGTCTCACCCGCAATCGGCATGAAAGTCCCTGTGGACTGCTCGCTGACGATAATCTCCGCAGCCTGCTCCAATGAGAAGGCCGTTTCCAGCAAATAAGTAGCGACAATCGGGCTGCTCATCGCGCGTTCACCTTGCCCATCCGCTCTAGCTGTTCCCTGACGGCGATAATGCCGAGGCGAGGGCTGGAATACACGGGGAGGCCGGTCGCCTGCCGCAGTGCTTCTTCCATCCGGATCATGGAGCCTTGCGCCAATACGAGCACATCCGCTTGCTCCGCCGCTTTCTTGGCCGCTTCCAGAATGAGGCGGTCATGCTCCTCCGGCTGCCCCGACGTTAACGCCTGATACGCTCCCTCTGCCAGAGCATCGGCAATATTTACACTGCTGCCCTTCAATTCCGCTTCCTTTTGCAGCAGCCTGCGAGTCGGCTCCAACGTAGTGGGCAGCGTAGCCAGCACTCCGATTCGATCGAAGCCCTGCACAGCTTGCTGCGCCATCGCTTCGTCAATTTTCACAATAGGCACACCGATCATCGGCTTCGCCCAATCGGCCACTTCGCCGACGGACGAGCAGGTATTGAAAATGACGTCGGCTCCGAGCTCCTCGGCATGCCTGTAATATTGGAACAGCCTGCGGGTTACTCCCGGCGTTACCCGTCCTTCCCGAATGACTTCGGCGATGAGGCTATCGTCCAGCAGCGTCACCAGACGGCAGCCGGGAAGCTCTTCGCGAAACAACGGCTGAATTCTTTCTGCCAATCCTTGCCCTGTATAAATTGCGGCTATCGTTGTCATAGTTACCTTCCTCCTCTTGTTTAGCTTGCCGAATGGCTGTTCGCGCCGAGCCGATCAACCGGACTTCCAGTTCCCTCCAGCCGCCCGTCGCGGTCGAGCCATTGCCGTGCATCCGGCAAATCCAAATAACGAAGCATTCCCGGCATAATGAAGCTGAGCGAATCCGTTTCGTCATAGAACGGTTCCCTGATCCAATCGGCTATGCTGTTCATGCATTCGTCCATTCGAACCGATGCTGCTCGTGGGTCCAGCAAAGCCGCCAGCGCTGCATACATGCCGTATTTCCCATGACCGTACAGTCGGATGTCGCTCGGGTCAATATTTTTGAGAGAGAACGCCAGCTGAACGGCTCGCAGAACATCATAGGTGCGCACGGCGGCCATGCTGTCGCCGAGCCACATCATTTCATCGGTATGCCGGTCGATAATGCCAAACCGTTTGAACGGCCGATCCGTCGGCGAGTTGAGGTGCGGGAGCAGCGGGCCGATTCCGGTCGGATTCAGAACGAACGCAATTCGGCCAGCCGCACATGTCTCTTCAATCCATTGGGCATGGGCCTCCAGCTGACTGGACCCGCCGTCCCACACGGCAATCGTCACCGGCAGCTTCTGACCGTGAAGCCTGGAATCATAAAACTGCAGCGCATGATTAAGCAGCCCAGGCTGACTCCACCATATCGAACGAAGCACCCATAGCTGACCTACTTCCCCTCCGCCGGAAGGGCGAGGATTCAGATCGCACAACTGCCTGTTATAGAACACCGTCCGTTTCAGCCAAGCCATAGCCCGACTTTTCCGTTCTTCCTCGCCAAGCGCTGCCCGCTTTCCTTCAAATAAAGCTAATCTATCCACATTTTCCGCAAAGACGCTTTTCGCTCCTGCAAGCTCTCCGATGACCTGACCGCTCTTTGTGCACAGAAGCTGTTCACTCGGTATCAGCTCAATTTGCTCCTCGGACGGAGTTACGGCACTGCCATTCAAATAGTTGGAGAAAAAGGCTGCCGCCGCCTTAGCCAGAGGCACCGTGAACCGGTGCACATTCTCATCCTCGAATAGCTGCAGATCTTCGCCTCGGCCGAACATATCCCAAAAGCGGCGGTTGACCCCGACCGTATGACGAGGCGCTTCGATAGGCACCGAATCGTAGGTAGTGGCAAGAATCATTACGGGACGGGGAGCCATCGCCAGCACAATATCTTCGTGATCGAAGCCGTAAGCGGAGAAACCCGGCCACTTCTGCTCCGCATCCTGCGCCTTGCCCGTCAGCAAAAAGTAAGGACGGTTCATAATAAAACCGCCCGGCGCTGCGGCTGCAATACGCGTATCGTACATCATAAGCAGCGAGGTTTGGGTGCCGCCCCCGGAATGGCCTGTAACCCCGATCCGCTGCGGGTCAACCTCGGGGCGAACACTCAAATAATCGACGGCGCGCATGGCGTCGTGCAGCATATAACGGGCCAGACTATCGCCGAGCGGCATACACTGGCGGCCGACATTTTCATGCTCCGTCACGCTGGTCATCGGAGCCTGGTCCGTCTGCGGATCATAGTACCCGAACCGTTCTCCCTGTCCCACCGGGTCCAGAGCCATCACGACGAGTCCGGCGTGGACCAGATAATGGCATACCGTCTGATATTCGTCGCAATGCTTCGCCTGTTCCCTATGTCCGCACAGCAGCAGCACAGCCCCTCTTCGTTCCGTAATCCCATCGGGTATATATACATTCGCAGTTGCGTATACTTCCGGTCTCGGTTCAAAAATCACTTTGTCCACGCGGAATCCGCTGCCTTCCACAGTGCCTGTCACCTTGGCATTCAACGGCGTATCGGAGGCGGGCATGCCCCCGATACATCTCTCCAGCCCTTCGCGGATCTGCAGTTGTCTCTGCTCCAGCGTCTGACGGTCTTTGATCGCAAGACGCGCTTCCTCTCCACGCTTGGCTGCCCGCATAGCCGCCTCGTATACCCACCGTGGCAGCTGGCTTTTCACATCGAAGTGGGCGATGCCCACATTTTCAAATTTATCGTACACTATCGTTATCTCTCCTTCTTCCGTTAATGAGCTCCGGTCGCCCCGGCCACTGTCTTTCCGGCCAGCAGCTCCGTTATCCGAACGGGCTGCCCGGTTTGAGCCGACTTCCATATCGCCTCGCCGGTCAACACCGAGTACGCCCCCGCCTCCGCTCCCGCCATAATCGGATACGTTCTTAGCGGATCGGCGCCAAGGAACAAATCCTCCAGGAGCAGCGGATCTCCTCCCCCGTGGCCTCCGGGACGCGGGACGACATGAATCGTCTCTTTTCCTCCGAACAGAGGGTAGTACTCAATCGTCTGCTCCGGCACCGGATAACCGGCGCGCTTGGAGAGAACTTCCTGCGTTTCAATGCGGCCTTTGGTGCCGTTAATAGCCAATCGGTAGCCTTCATACGGCAGGGAGAAATTAACCGAATAACTCAGCATCGCTCCTTTGTCGTATTTGACTACCGCAGTATAGGTATCTTCAATGTCGATCTCGGAATCGAAAATGCAGCCGTCAGCCCGGTAGCCGGTATAAGCTCCCGGTTTCACGTCCAGCTGCGTCAGATGATCGTCCTCCGGAACCACTTCTTTGCTGCGGGTAGACCATCGCATAAAATATTGACAGCGCTGCTTCACTTGACAGGTGCCGCAATATCTGCCGTCTTCCCTGGCCGGATTCAGCTCGCCTTCCGGTCCGAAATAATGAAGGGCGCCGTACGCAAACGCCTCCAGCGGCTTTTGATCGATCCACCAGTTGACAAGGTCGATATGATGCGTGCTTTTATGTATGGACAAGCCTCCGGAATTTTGTCTTTTGCGATTCCACCGTTTGAAATAGCTCGCCCCGTGATACGTATCCAAATACCAGTTCAGATCGACGGAGGTTACCTTCCCCACTTTCCCCTCAAGCACCAGCTCTTTTATTCTCGTATGGATCGGAGCATAGCGATAGTTAAAGGCGACGTAGAGCGTTCCTCTACTGCCGTTTTGCGCCTCCAACACCCTACGACAGTCACTGCTGGTCGTAACCATCGGCTTCTCCGAAATAACGTCCAAGTGATGCTCCAGACCCTTGACGATATACTCGGCATGGGTGTGATCAGCTCCGGCTACGATGACGACATCCGGCTTCGTCTCCTCAATCATTCGCTCGAATTGCTCCGGAGCGTAGACGGGCAGTCCGTTCAATGCGGGAAACTTGCGGAAGCAATTGGCGAACCTGCCCGGATCGGCGTCGAGCAGCCCGACAATTTCGCAGTAGGGCTGGAACGTCTCCAGCATGGAACGGATGAACATTCCGTTCGCTCTCGTGCTTACCCCGCATATGACATATCTTTTTCTCGCCACAATGCATTCCCTCCATTCTACTGTAAGTATACAAAGCTACTCGATGCAAAGAATTAGTAAATCCGATCTTGATTATAGGCGGATTGCGCTCAGCCTTATATCAGCAAAAAAATTGCCTCCGCCATATTTAAGACGGAGGCCAGGTCTATTTAAAAGGAGGAGAAAACCGGAAGAAGAAACGCTGGATTATTTCAAAGTAACGACCACATTCTTTTCCTTTTGGTCGGGCCCTACGGCCTTGATTGTGAAGCCTTGCAAATTCACTTTGTCCATAGAATATTGGCCGCTCTTCGGCTTAAAGACAAGCTTGTAATCATCGGTCATGTACAAGGTATCCTTGTCCTCTTCCTTCGTGCCCGCTTTATAAGTCACGTCAGCAAGCGTGATACTGACGCCGAATAAGTCTAAAAATGGTGTCGCCATCTCCGAATTTTTATTCTGGGATTTATCTGCTGTATTTGTAAATGTATTATTAAGGTCATCTTTTACTTGCAGGTTACTAAACTTAGTATCCCAAATATAATAATCGTTGATATCCGAAGGCGATATTGTTTTTGCCCCGCTATATTTGAGTTCGCTAAATTTCAAATCAGAAGCAAACACGGTTAAATTCATCTGGACTGTCTTGGTACCGTTAGGAGTAGTGAATCCGATAAGCGCGGTCGTGCTGCCCGGATTCAGTGCAACAATTTTCTTAGGGTCGCTCGGATTATCCACGGAGACAATATTCGGAGTGGAAAAAACCACACTCGTTATTTTTGGAGTCGGAATCGAAATATCAAATCCATCCTTATCCTTTGCTACTATATTTTTAAAATCTTTCACTAAATTGCTCTTGTTAGCTAAAATGTATTTGGCATCGCTTTCGATGGCTATCTTTTTTTCCTTATTCGATCTCTGAATGATACCTTGATCGATTAAGAATTTACCGACTGCAAAATAACTTGAATCCATCTCCGCGTAGTAATTAAGCTCCCTGTCCTTGCTGTTGAGCTCGGCCCAGGTAAAGCTCTGCGTCCTCGCCGTCATCGAGCTTATTTCAGCGGCAATCGGCCACTTCGTCGGATCGGTTTCCTTAGAATCCTGCTTCGCTTTGACCAATCTTGCCGTTAAGGAGTAGCTTCCCAGTTTTTTGGTTGCTGGCGTCACTTCGACTCCTTTGCCGGCCGCATCCTTCGCTAACTGCCTTATAACCGGATTTGCATCGTTGATTGCCTGCTTGCCGCCACCGGTCGCTTTACCGGTATATGCACCTTCATCGCCGCCGATCCGTTTAAGCTCGTATTCCATCTGATATTCGTTGCTTGTTGGAGTAAATACCTCGTCGTATTGATCTTTAATATTAAATTTAAAAGTAAAACCTTTATTGGCTTCAGGAATCAGCCTATACACATGCGTTTGATCAAAATCGAGCCTCTCCAGCGTGACAGGTACTCGTTCGTCTTTCACATCCAAATCGCGGACGGTTTTTTGACCGCTGTCCCTCAAGGAGGCCTCAATCGAAGCTTTACCTGAACCTGTAGCTTCCAATATCGCTATATTGCCCCCACTGTTAACGGCTCCACCATCGCTGGAGGAAGGGAGCTTAATGCCTCCCGTGCTTCTTACCTGAAGCTCTCCGGACTTATATAAGTCCAGCTTTTCTTGCGTGCTGAATACGTATCCTTCGGCATCGCGCACAATTAATTCAAGCGATAGGTTCTTATCCCCCTCCGCAATGACGCCGGACGGCTCCTTCACTTCCACGCTCGCTGGAACCTTCGGCGTCACCACACTAATTCGCAAACTCGCGTCTTCCCCCGACCCCATGGACATCAGATGAAGAACAGATGACGTATCGTGCTTGAAATCGGAGTAGGTTTCCAGTACGAGCTCGGGATACCCGTCGTTATCGTAATCCTCAAACGTGTTGTCCTTCATATTAGAGAACAAAGATTCTCCCTCGACACGCTTGTAAATGCCGGTTTCCAAATCCTCCAGATTGTCCATCCGGTAGCCGTATTGATCGTACGCCGTGAACGATAAGTAGGCTTTATTGCCCGGCTGCAAATATTGTTTGCTGCCGTGAATGGCAAGCTTGCCTAGTTTAATTTTCGATACGATTGCAAAATCTCCGATAACGAACGACTTATTCACCCGCAAATCATTCGTTCTGTCATAGATCGATACCATAATGCTGCTGCCGCGTTTTTCTTCCGATAAATCCAGCTTGAACGCCTGCTCGCGGGGAACGTTGCTAACCGATATTCTCGAGGCATACACATCGAACATACCGGCGGCCGCTTCGGTTTGCTCTCCATACTGGTTCAGCTGCCTAAAGTCGACGATAACTTTGGAACGAGGCAGCTGGTCCGACGAGTTTACGAACTCCAGCTTTTCCGCACGTTCATCCTCCGCAGTAAATTCGGCCGTTTTCGTTTCTACGCTGTCATCGTCGAGTCCGGACAATTCAACCGTGTAGCTTCCTTTCCGCAGCTTGGATTCCAATGTGATCGTAGCGGATTTTTTATCTTCCGACCAAGCTAATGTTCCAGGCCACTCGACTCCGTCCTTTTTCACGGTTAATACCGCTCTTGACGATTTGGTCGAATCAACGGCTTTGTCGAAGGCCACCGTTACTTTTCTCGCACCGGTCGGCTTCGCTTCAGTAACGGAAATTTTACCCTCTTCGATCATAGTGAGCTCTTCGTAAACCCGCTTCGCTTCATAAGCCGACTCCACGAGCATTCTTCGCGTCACCATCCGGTCGCCGTAGAAATGTCCGTCATCCTGATTTTGCATAATGTTCAATTGCAGCGCCATCGTAACGAACCGCGCTAACGTATTGGAAACCTTGTCCAAATTGGAAGGGCTTGCGTCCGTAATCGGCGTCACTTTCCTTGCTTCATCCGCTTTGCCGATACCGTAAATCAAATATTTGGCGAAATCCTGCCGGGAAATGTTGCTGTCTCCGTCGACCACCATACCGTCGCTCGTAATCAAGCCCAGCTTTTCAAATTCGGTCCGGAATTTATTTGTAAGCGCTTCATCATCCTCGCTGGCAAAAATCGTCTCGCTTACTCTTACGAACTCGCTGCGAGTAATCATTTGATCGATGCCGAAATCGTCTTCAGCTTCCGCTTGCAGCACACCCTTGGCCAGGAAGAAGTTGAACCTGTTCTTCAACTCATCGGGCAGCGCTTTCAAATCGTTGTATTGATCCGCCAAATTTTCCGTCCCGATCGCAGTAGCTGTCACGTCCTGAGCTCCAGCTTCGGCCTCTCTCTCAACTGCTGGGGCAGCCTCAGCGTCGGTTTCACTATTTACAGTCTCTACCTCAGCATTTGCCGCCGCATTCGTATCGGCATAAACGACCACCGACATCATGGACATGGATAGTAGGGATAACGATACGATAGCTGATACAAACTTTTTCTTTTGCGTTTTCTTTTTCATTTCGCACCTTCTTTTCATAGTAATTTCATATGTCAACATTTGTCTTGTATATAAAATAGTATGAAACCATAAGTTCGTTATAGGCTGTTTCTTGCATGTTTATAGGTATATTTTTCTTTCTGAGCCAAGGGACCGGCTGCCGCCCCGAACGGAACGGCAGCCGAAAACCAACCGCCGGTTTACCAGTAATATTCCTGCTCAAGTCTACGGTATTGGCCCATCTTCATCGGAGCTTTATCGAAGATTTGCCGATGATTGTAGAACGGATGATGCGTTCCTTCCGGGCTTAAATGAACGACATCGTCACCGCGCCACTGAGTAACGAATTCTTCTCCCATCGCTTTTTCGACAGTTTGCCGCTTGCTGACCGGGAACGTTACCGTTATCGTTTCGCCTTTACGCGTCTCGCCCAAATCAAGAAAACGCTGCTTCACCCACATGCTCGGGTCGCTGCCGGATTGCGTGTGCGCAGTACCGTCCAATTCTCTTTGAATCATTACTTTGGCGTATCCCGCCCAATCCGGAATGCGCAGCAGAAGCTTAGGTATGTTCTGATGGATGTCCAGCACGACTTTGCCTTCATGCGGCAGATGGCTGCTCACATCCAGCCAGCGCGATCCTCTGTTGAGCAGGAAGTTCACGCTGACCGTGCCGTTGTTTTCAGTCATAGTATTGCTCCAGCCCATGAACAGCCCGCGGGTACCCGAGCCGATGCAGCAGGTTTGGAGATCGCTTGTGTGGCCCCTCCCTCCGTGCTTGTCGCAGCAGAAGTCGTTCGGAGCGGAATAACCGGCGAAGGCGCCCCGCGCCCGCTCGGCCACGTTATAGAACGATTTGAGACCGACGTCGTCCGCATCTTTATGATCGAGGCTGACGACCCAATCCAGGTCGAGCAGCTGCGATTCCGTCAGATGGTTGCGCAGAAACCGCTCGACGACCGCCCAATATTCGGTATATCCGCTTTGCGCCAGCATAATCCCTGTCGAGATGAGGTCGACCAGAGAGCAGGTTTCATGCTCAAAAGCCTGATCGTGCATATCTCCCGGCGTCCAGCCGAACGCCGTGCTCCATGTAAGCGCCCAGTCATAGCTCTTTTTGACGAAATGCGTGAGCGAAGCATCGCGAGTAAACCAAGCAAAGCGGGCCAAGGCGTCAAGCGTCCCAATGCGCGTATGGAAATGGCCGCTGCGGTAAGCAAGCGCATCGTTAAAGCTGCCGTCCGGGTTAAACACCCCGCTGCGCTGTACGATCAATGCCGCAAAATATTGGCATAGCTCAAAAGCATCCGTATTGCCGGTCAGCTCATGGTACTTCAGCAGCGGCATAATCAAGCGCCCGCAGAATGCGGCGGGGTCCGGGGCAAGCCGCAGCTGCACGGCATTGTTGGACGGCCAGCCGTTCACGGTATATTCCGAAGCAGGGTAATACCATACATCCCGTTCCTTGACCGCGATCCGCTTCAATGCGGCGACATGCTTGTCGGCCACGCTTTTAATTTTGCGGTCTCCCGTCGACATATACCAAGAAGTCAACGCGAGAATAACCGCTCGCTGATCGATTAAGTTGGCGGTCGGCTCCCATGGCGCTTTCGGATTTTTCATCCGGTAGCTCAGTCCGTCGTCCTTGAAAAAACCGAGGAAGTTCTCGCGGTACTTGGCTTCGATATCCAGTCCCCTCTCCTCTCCCGACATATGCCTGGCCAAGACCAGGGCATCGATCAGACGGCCGTGGCTGGAGCCGTAGTCCCAATCCCCATGAGTCAAATAAGCCGGCTGCTCCAATAAATTGGCGGCAAAGAACGGGATATGCTGATGGTCCTCATCCGACATGCCGATAATGGCATGAAGCACGTGGCCTGCCCGCTCCTCCAACATTAACGTATCGGGTATTAACTTTTGATTTTTAGTGATCATGCTCATCATCCGAATGCTCCTTCTCCATATAATTTGTTCATTTAATCCTCTCCAAGCTTGACAGCCTGATGAATGCGGATTCTCGAAACGATATGCGCCAGAATCATTAGCGCGACGGCAATCATAACGGTAACAATCCAGTACAGACGCACTTGATCGTGCGGATCGAACGTTACCTTAAACGGCGGCACCTGCGTCTTCGGATCGAACGACATTTCAAACAATGGCACGAACAGCTGGCTCGCGATGCCCCCTGTCATAACACCGATTCCGATCGCCGCTCCGGATATCAATACCTGCTCGCCGATCAAAATGACCAGCAGCTGAAAAAAAGAAATGCCCATAGCCCTTAATATCCCGAATTGCAGCGTTCGGGCACGCAGCGATAAAATCCAGTACAGCAAAAAACCGAAAAAGCAAATGAAAACGGAAATAAGGAAGCCGAGCGTCATCACGCCGTTGATCGCCATTTGGAACGGGTCTTTAATCGCCTTGATCTGCTCCTGCTTGGCATCGCGAAGCGATTCGATCTCGTAGCCGTGGTCGGAAACCGCCTTGTACACCGCCTGGCTGCCGGCTCCTTCTTGAAGCTTCAGCCAAACTTCATAAGGCTCCAATGCCAAATTATTTTGAATGTATGACAGATGGCCGACGATGAGCATCGGCTTTTTCACTTTGGTTGTCGTTCCCGCTTTGGAGGTTACCGTCACCGTGTCGTTCGCTCCAGGGTTAGGATTCCAAGAAGGCCAATAATCGATAATTCCGTAAACGGTGAACTGGGCTCCTTCAACACCCGACCAGCCGACGGTAATCGTATCCCCCGTCTTAACGCCGTAATCTTCAGCCATGGATCGGGAAATCAGCACGGAGGACGGTTTGGCGGCAATCAGGTTCAAATAGTCGTAGAAATGATGATCCAGCAGCCCCGACCGCAGCCAGGCGGTTTGCCCGAAATCCTTGGTCTCAATGCCCATCAGTTCAACCGTATCCTGCGTCTTCCCTTTGGCAAAGGACGCGTCTTTCCTAATAAACACCTTCGCGGCATGCTCTACCCCAGGCAGCTGCGTGAACGGCAGAAACGAAGGCTCGGTGTACTGCGTCTTGTGCGGCGTTGCTGCTTCCGCATCGTCTTCCGCCGATTCGTCTCCCTCCTCGCTGAGCAGGCCGGTAAGAATAGCCGGAGGCGCGTCGTTCTCCCAGCGGATTTGCATCGTAATATCGGCTCCGGCCGCATAGCGGATCTTGTCCGTCGTATTTTTGTTAATCGTTCGCGTTGCGCTGGCACTGAACAGTCCCGTAGCGATCGTAATGATCAGAAACACCATAATATATTGATACTGAGTCGAGGAACGGCTAACCTGCAGCAGCGTAAAATACATCGACGGAGACCACCATCTGCGGCCCGAGCTGTAAATCAGACGCATCATCCACGGGTACAGCCGAAGCACGAGCAGCCCCATCCCCAGAATGAACAGCGCGGGAATAAGAAACAGCAGCGGATCGACCCGCAAATCTCCGGATTTCAAGCCGAGCGAGAGCAGGTCCTTGATACGGCTCTTGTAGTTATACAAGCCGTACAGAGCAATTCCAATGACAATTACGTCGATATAGTACGTATGCCAGAACGAGCTTTTTTTCTGCCTTGCGGACTGCTGCTTATGCCCGACGATCGTCATTTTCGTGGCCAGCAGGACGGGAATGAGCGTCATGACAAGGGAGCTGCCTACGGCGATCAATGCATACAGAAACGCCTCCCTGTTCAGCGATACGTCCAGCTTGGCGCGCTGCACGAATTCCAGAAATCCGCTGGATGCTCCCAGCATCTTGGTCAAGTACATCCCGGCATAAGGTCCGACGAAAAAAGCGACTATTCCAAGCACCAAGCCCTCGACCGCATAGCCCATAATAATTTGCAGGCGGCTCGCGCCACGGCTCCGCAATACGGCTATCTCCGTCTTCTGCCTTTCCGTGATCAAATTGGCTACCATATAAAGGTAAAATCCAAGCATCAGTACGACAGGAACGTTGAGCGACCACAGCATGATTTTCAAATTCGCTTCTTTGACATAGTACGCTCCGAGCGTCTTCAATGCAGGAGCGTTGTAATTATGATTTTCATACAACTCATCCATATGCTTATCAATTTGAAAATGCGCGGCAATAAACGTATTGATCGTCGGCAGCGTCATCTTCGTGTAATCGAGCGCCCAATACCAATAGCTGGATTGAAGCTGCAGCTTATCTCCTGCAGTGAAGTCTTTTTCAAACAGGCCGTAATCAATAATAAAGCTGTTCTTGTAGCTGCTTGGAATGTTGTACCAAAATACATCCGAGTAATCGCTTCGGTCCAACACTCCTACCGGTTTAATCCGAACTTCCGTCTGATTGCTCTCATCCCGAATGACGAACACGGTGTCCAGCACCATCCCCAGCTCCGTCAGCGCCTCCGGGACGACGAGCGCTTCATACACTCCGTTCACCGGTTCCTTAGCCGGAAGCCGCCCGTCAACAAGCCGGATATGCTGCTCCAATCCGTCGATAGCCGTAATATCGGCCGACCGCTGCCGGGTCGTATCCACCTTGTCCGGTTCCGCCGGAGTCACGTTATAACGCTGTGTGGCCCGCTCGCGAACATAATACTGCTCCGGAATGCCGAACCTTCCTCCCATCGTCTGGAAGAATGCGTCCGATTTCGCCAGCTTGACGCTTTTCTCCTTATCTTCCGCGGGCAGATGAGCCGATAGCCAGTAAATGCCGGGATATTGGCCGAAGCCCGCTTGCAGCTGCTGAAGCTCCTGGATCAAGAGACGCTGCAAAATCGCATTCGTATAAATCGGCATGCTGCTTGTCAGTGCGACAGATATAATCAGCCCGAACAGCAGACTAAGCTCCAGCCATTTATTATTGATCATTTTGCGCAGGATCATCGTAAAAATCGCCAATGTCTTAGCCTCCTAGTTCGCCAAAATGATTTTTTGGCCCTCGCTTACGCCCTTGCGGATCTCTACCTCCGTCGCAGCGACAATCCCTTTCTCCACATCGATTTCCTTGCGGCTTTCACCGTCAAGCACCTGCACATAATCCCGCCCCATATAACTGCGCAGCCCTGCTCTCGGGATAACGATCACATGATCTCTGCTCTCGGTGACGATGGTAATGTCCGCCTGGGAGCCGATAGTCACATCTTCGGGCAAACCTTGCACATCAATGACAAGGGATTTATTGTTCTTATCCTGCACCACCTTGTTATCGCTTGGAGCTGCGGTCATCGGCGTTTGCACGACTTTGCCCGGGTACGTCTTGTCCTTGATTTTCACCGTAACGTCCATGTTGATTTCCACGCCCGCCAGGTCATTCTGGCTGGAAGCGGTATAAATCAGCTTCATCTGCTTCGGATCGGCCAGCGTAACTACTTGTTTGTAAGCTGCGACTTCGTCTCCGGGCTCGATCGAATCGACGAAGGTGACGATACCGTCGACCGATGCGACGAGCTTGGAGTTTTCCAGCTGCTTTTGCAGCGAATTCAACTGGATTTGCGCGCTTTCCATGTCGAGCTTCTTCAATTGAACCGAAGGGTCGTCCGCTCCTTTATCGGCGATTTCCTGCACCAGCGAAATTTTCGCTTTTTCGATGGCAATTTCCTGAACGCGGATTTTCGTTTCCAGCTCCCCCGTATCCGTCACGGCGACAACATCCCCGCTGCTCACTTTATCTCCCAGCTTGACGTTGAGCGATAACAGCTTTCCCGCCGCTGTCTTGTAATACAAGTAGTCTGTCTTGTCGGAGGCAAAGGTCGCCACCCCGTTAATTTGTTTGACGATAGCGGCCCGCTTCGCTTCGAAAACGTTCAACGTCTCCTTCACCGGCTCGACGAGCGGAGGCGCAAGCTCCTCTTCTTCTACAGGAAGCAGCGAGCATCCCGTCAGCGCCGCCATTGTCATCCAAACCCCGAATGCTAGAAGAATCTTGTGCATCAGCTTATTCGACATGTTGACCAGCCCCCAATGCGTGTTACCAACACCTTACTATGAAAACGCTGTCGTGTTTTGGGGGATTTAATTCATCTTTATAGGTTATTTACTCCATCCTTATACGATAACGCCGTTCTCAATGAAAAAGGGAAAACCCCGAGAGGAGTTTTCCCTTCCATACGATATATTTAAAGAACTATGGACGATTACAGCGCACCGACCGCCCATAAGCAGGACGCATCAAACAGCTTCCACGCTTCATCTGTCCCATTGTCCTTCATTTGACTGGCATCCGGACCGTACATGACAGTGCGAGCCACTACCGCTTCGCCCAAAATATTTTTGGAGCCTTTTTCATAACCGATAACGATAGCTTTGCTCGGATCGCTTTTGAGGCTTGCAATGACGATGCCGTCGCTGCTCGGAATGCCGAAAGAAACTGGCGCGGGCTCATAATAAAAGTCCACATCGCCCTTCAAACCGGCAGCCAGCGGATGATCTTCGGCTTTGATGGTAGAGGCCGTTTGCTTCTGCACGGAAGTTCCTTCGGAAACCGTCGAGAAGTCGGCGTCGCCGAACGAAATCGACTTGTTATAAACGATCGGAATTGGAACGTCTTTCAGCTTTTTCTTGACATACTTGGAGTTCGTGGACGAGCCGATAACGATCAGATCAAAGCCTTGTACCGCGTCCACCGTCAGCTTGGTGCTGGACAGACGGGTGACCTCGAAGCCAAGCGACTGCATGCGGTTTACGATTGCCTCCTCATCCGTACGCAATTTGACTCCTTGCATATCGCTCGTAATAATAACTTTTTTCCCTTTGACGGACACTTTATCCGGTTTTGCATCCGGTTCCGCCGGTTTGGTGTCCGGCTGCGGCGTTGTCGCAGGCTCCGTCGGCGTTACAGGCGTCGTTGGCGACGTAGGAGTCGTCGGAGTTGTCGGAGCAGTCGTTCCTTTATCGTTAAACAGCATTTTGGCCTCATAGCTTGCGAGCGCCAGCATTTTACGCGTAGCCGGAGCGCTTCCGTCGAACTTGCCGCTATCGAGGTTCGTCAGCAGCTTTTTATCCAGAGCAAGGGCCACATAACCTTGAGCCCAGCCGTCCACGCTGCTGTCGGACACGGGAGTAACGGATTTCACCGCATCGTCCAGTCCGAGGCCGCGGATTAGAAACGCCGCCAGCTCCTGGCGAGATACCGGACCCGACGGGTTGTACGTTTTGCCTTCTGCGTCATAGCCGTTGGTCAAACCGGCCTTCTTCAGCGCCTCTACGTAAGTCAATGCCCAATGATCGGAGCTAACGTCGTTGAACGAAGACTTTGTAAGCGTTTTATCCATAGGCAGTGCGAAAATGATAGTCGCCACCTTGGCGAACTGAGCACGGTCCATTTGGGCATCCAGGCCGAACGTATCGTCGGTCAATCCGCTGAACACGCCCTCGCGAATCAATTCATCCAGCTTGTCTTTCAGCTCCTGAGGCTGATCCTTCAAATCTTTAAAATCGTTTACGCTCTTAACCGGAGCGGAGCTCCCCGTATCAGCCGCAAAAGCGAACGGGATCACCGTCAGCGATAAGAGAAGGAAACATAATAGTGAAGAGAACAGTTTTTTCATTTAGTGCACCTTCCTAAATTTAGTGTGACTGCCTGTGGCCTTCCTGAATTTTATCGGCAAAAACATAATAGTTTGAGCTACCACCCCCTTTCTCCCGACGTTTGAATCATCCATCATCCGCGGCCTTTCTTCTCTTTAAACATAATACGAATTAGGCAAAAGATTATAGGGGCTTTGAAGCATCATTATAGGTTCATTATTCCTTCTATTATTTTTGTGCCGCTTTGTTCAGCTCTTCCTTGGCGGCTTTTTCGGTCAAAATCGCCTTCGTCTCCTTCTCTTCCGTCATGCGCAGCGCCGTTACCGTATCTTTGGACTCTTTGGAAATGAGCGGATCGAATACGTTCTGGGTCGCTACCAAATGATAGGTTAGGCCCGGAGCGCGCGCAGGCGTGGCGCCGGCATATTTGCCGTAAAAAATCGAATCGATATGCTTGCCCTGCATTTGCGGCAAGTTTTTTCCGAAAGCGGCCTGTACCGCCGGCGTTTGCACCGGTACCACATTCCCTTCCTTGGCAAGCTCTATTTGCATTTCTTCGCTAAGGAGAAAGGAGATGACCTGAAACGCCAAATCTTTTTTCTGCGATTGCTTCGTAATATAGGCCGACATCAAATTCGGCTGGTACCTCGTTTCTGGCAAATCGGCGAATACGGGAACCGTGGAAATATCAAAATTCAACTGCTTGTTATCTTCGTAAAATTTGACGATCCGGTCGGCAGAAGCGACAGCCATCGCAATGTTGCCTTGAGAAAACTTTTCAACCGTATCGAATTGGTTGGCGGGAATGTCGTAAAACCTCCGCAAATTATCCACCAGTTTCTTCCACCCGTCCGACACCAGGCTTGCCTTGTCTTCCGTAGCGCTTAACGGATGGAGCGACAGCTGATTGTAATTCATATAGTGGCCGGGATTTTGCGAATACCCTTTATAAGTAATTTCCCCTTCGACGCGGGTCAGCTTCTTGGCCTTCTCGTAAGCCTCGTCGTACGTCATTCCGTTATGCGGATAATCGACTCCGAATTTATCGAAAATGTCTTTGTTGTAAAAGAGCAAAAAGTCTCCGATCAAAAAAGGAAGACCGTAGACAGCGCCGTCCTGGGAAATATTCCGCATCCGGTCCATCGAGGGGCCGTTCAGCTTGCTTGTGTCGAAATTGTACTTCTTAATGAGCTCCCTCATGTCGTATTGAAGGTCGTTATCGAGAATATAGCGGTTGAGATTCAAATGCGAGTCGTCCATAATAATGTCGGGAACCGTGCCCGCCGCAATCAGATCCTGATATTGTTTGCCGGGGTTATCCCAGTGAACGTGCTTGATTCGGATGTCGGGAAACTTCTTCTTGATAAACTGACCGATCTGCTTCTCGAATATGTCTTCTTTGACGTAAAACGCAGGCCATACCGTGTAAATAAACAATTCGTTGTCCGGCGACGCCGCTTCGTCCTTTCCTTCTTGAACTATGGCCGGGGCGGATTCGCATCCCGCTAACAAGACGGTCGCTGCAGCTAGAAGCAGCGTCAACTTCACACTATTGCGCATCGGTAGCTTCCTCCCTTGAATGGTTTGCTCCGGGATTGCCCCGGGAATGACTCAATACAGCCAAAGCAAAAAGGCGCTCCTCCATCCGAATCGTTTCATGGTAGAAGCGCCCCTAAGCTGTTTTAGTTACCTGTTCCTTTATTTTGCCGCCGCTTTGTCGACCTCGGCTTTGGAAGCCTTGAGCGTTTCAATCCCTTTGGTAGACTGCTCCTCGATCATCCGCAATGCGGTAACGGAGTCTTTGGATTCTTTGAAAATAAGCGGAGCGAATACATTTTGCATCGGCACGTCATACCATAACAGACCATTAGCCCGTGCCGCAGGCGGCATCGCCGTCTTGCCGTTGTAGATCGCTTTAATATTCTTGCCTCTCATCTGCGGCAGGTTCTGTCCGAACGCCTCCTGCACCGCTTGGGATTCCATCGGTACGAGCACGCCCTCTTTGGCCAGATCGACCTGATGCTCCTCCGACAAGATCGCCGCCATAGCCTGGAAGGCCATATCCTTCTTCGTCGATTGCTTCGTTATATACATCGAGTAGACGTTCGGCTGATAGCGCGTATTCGGCGCTTGGCTGAACGACGGAACGGAGACGATATCGAAGTTCAAGTTTTTGTTTTGCTCATGGTAAGTAACCAGATGATCCACGGTAGCTACCGCCATCGCAATATTCCCCTTGCTAGCGAAGGTCTCTACGGTATCGAACTGGTTAGCGGGGATATCGTAAAATCTGCGCAAATTGTCTACGACCGTTTTCCATTCCGGCGTATTCAAGCTGGCTTTATTTTCCGTCAAGCTTAGCGGGGACAGCGAGAGCTGGTTATAGTTCATGTAATGCCCCGGATTTTGCGAAAAGCCTTTGTAGGTTATTTCTCCGTCCACACGCGTCAGCTTTTTGGCCAGCTCGTAAATTTCGTCGTAGGTCATCCCGTCCGTAGGATAATCCACTCCGAACTTATCGAATATATCTTTGTTATAAAACAACACGAAATCGTTATTGTTATACGGCAAACCGAACAGCTTGCCTTCCGGCGTCAAATTTTTCATTTGCGCGACAAGCGCCGGATTCAGTTTGGTCACGTCAAAATTATACTTTTTAATCAAGTCCCCGATATCGTATTGGAGATCGTTGTCAAAAATATAGCGCTGCACATTCATACGGGTGTTGTCGAAAATCAGGTCCGGTATCGTACCGGCCGCGATCATATCTTTATATTCCCTTCCTTTATCCCAATGCACATGCTTAATCGTCATATCCGGAAACTTCTTCTTCAAAAATTGCCCGATTTGCTTATCGAAATTTTCTTCCTTGGAAAAATACGGCGGATTTACCGTGTAAATCAGCAATTCGTTATCGGGTGATTTCTGATCCGTTTTACCTTCATTGGTTGCAATTTCGGATATAGCCGGATTATCGGTACATCCGGCCAAAAGACCGATAGATAGCGCGATGAGCATCGAGCCTTGAAGCTTTTTATTCATGCTCTATTCCCAACCTTTCTTTTACTATGTGGAATCAGCCGTTTTGCAGCGTCCATAGAACGAGATTATCGAGCAGTTTCCAGCAAGCATCCGTCGCATTTTCCTGCAATCCGTTGTTTAGAAAGAAGAAGGAAACACGTGCTTTCACCTCGTAGCCGTCATCGGCTTTGGTGCCTTTGTCGTAATAGTAAATAGCCGCCTTCTCTTTATCGCCCGGCGCGGTTGCAATGATCTTCGCTTCTTTGCCCGGGAGGCCGTAACCGATGCCGATCTTGCTGTTCGTTTCTTTATAAATGTCGACGGAGCCTGACAGCCCGCCGGCAACCTTATGATCGTTGTCGACGATATCGATCGATTTCACATTGAGTACATTGGCATTCTCCTCAATGGACGATAAGCCGAGGTAGAACATGCCGTGGTTTTTCACATACACGGTCGGAATCGCAACCTCTTTCATGATGCCTTCCTTCAAAATTTTGGAGTTCGTCGTTTGGCTGAAATAGATCAGATCCATGCCTTTCGTTTCATCGAGCGTAAACTCCTTGTCGACTACACGCGTTACTTTGAAACCCAGCTTCGATAAGCGGTCGGCGACAAAATCGTCCTCCGGCGCTCTCTCCCTGCCGATCATTACAAGCTTCTTGCCTGCGGCGGAAATTTCTTCTTTCTGCTCTGCTGCCGGTGCAGGTGCGGCAGGTGCCGGAGTGGCTTTCGGCGCTTCGCCGGATGTGTCGGCCGGGGCTTTTGTCTCCTGCGCAGGCTGCTGTGCATCCGTCTTCGGCGCTTCCGGCGCCGGCTTGGTCTCATCGGCCGGAGCTTTCCCCTCCGCCGGTTTCGGCGATGCTTCCGGTGCGCTCTTATCACCGTCCGCCGGGGCTTTCGCGTCGTCCTTCGGCGTATCCGTCGGAGCCGGTGTAGCTGGAGCTAGCGACGGAGTTGGCGATGGAGTCGGTGTTGGGGATGGCGATGGAGACGGTTTCGGCGTGCTGGACGCCTCCGCGCCTTTCGGCGCCGTTCCGCCATCCGCCTGGTTCGCTGCCGGGGAACCGCAAGCGGCGATGGAAATGGTCATGACAATCGCGATCAGCAAAGCTATTATACGCTTCATTACTAATTCTCCTCCTATGTATGATAATGTTAACAACAGCAAACCTCCAGCTCCACCTTTCGAGTGCCGCTGGAGGTTGCGCTATGATTACTTATTGGCTGCCTTTTCCGTTAAAATGCCTTTGGTCGTTTGTTCCTCGATCATCCGCAGCGCAGTCACGGAATCCTTGGATTCGCCGAAAATGAGCGGCGAGAACACGTTGTGAAGCGGCACGTCAATATATGTCAAGCCGTTGGCGCGGGCAGCCGGAGGCATCGCGTTTTTGCTGGCAAAGATCGCTTGCGTATGCTTGCCCTGCATTTGCGGCAAGTTTTTGCCGAACGCTTCCTGAACCTTCTGGCTTTCCAGCGGCCCGATAATCCCTTCCTTGGAAAATTCGATTTGCATCTCTTCCGACAGCAGGTACTGCAAGATTTGGAACGCCAAATCTTTTTTCGTCGATTGCTTCGTAATATAGGCCGCATACATATTCGGCTGCGCTTTCGTATTCGGAAGATCCGAGAACGACGGCATGGACGCAATATCGAAATTCAAGTTTTTGTTCTGCTCATACCATTGAATAATTTTTTCCGACACGTGCACGCTCATCGCCATATTGCCTTTCGGGAAATCGTCGACCGAAGTAAACTGGTTGGCCGGAATTTCGTAGAAGCGTCGCAGATTGTCGACCTCCCGTTTCCAGCCCTCGGTATTGAGCTCCGCTTTATCCTCCGTCAAGCTAAGCGGCGACAGGGACAGCTGATTATAGGTCATGTACAAGCCGGGATGCTGCTGGTACCCTTTGTACGTTTTCTCGCCTTCGACGCGGGTCAGCTTCTTCGCCAGCTCGTAAACCTCGTCGTAGGTCATGCCGTCCTTCGGATAATCGACGCCGAACTTATCGAAAATATCTTTGTTATAGAACAAAACAAAATCGCTCAATTGGAACGGCAACCCGTAAATTTTGCCTTCCGGCGTCACGTTTTTCATTTGAGCCATCGCCGCAGGATTCAGTTTGCTCGTATCGAAGTTGAACTTTTTGATCAGATCGGTCATGTCGTACTGAAGATCGTTTTTGAGAATATAACGCTGCAAATTCATTCGCGCATTGTCGATAATAATATCGGGAATCGTTCCGGCGGCGATCAAATCCTTGTATTCTCTTCCTTTATCCCAATGGACATGCTTAATCGTAACGTCTGGGAACTTCTTCTTCAAATATTGCCCGATTTGCTTATCGAAAATTTCTTCCTTTGCATAAAAGGCCGGATACGACGTGTAGATGAAGATTTCGTTAGCCGGAGATTCCGGCGTTTTGGTAGCGCTGGGCTCCTCCACAGGGTTGGCAGGAGAAGCGGTACAGCCGGCAATCATGGAGACCGTAGAAGCGATCAACAGCGTTGACTTCAATGCTTTTTTCATTTTTGACAAGATCCTCCCTTATTCGTTTCTGACATCGTTTCAGTAATTTCTCTACGGGCCGTGCAAATCATGTAAACGCTTTGAAAATTCGTTATCGGCGATCCTGCACGGCCGATTTCAATAGATTAATGATCTATTAATACTTTATTACGAAAAGAGTCCGCTTTCATTGGGCGAGAATTCATTTTTATAGGTTATTTGTGCTGCATCTCCTTCGCATCATGCTCCGGTTACCCACTGCACCGCCGCGTCGAACAGCTTCCAGCCGTCGTCGGTTTGGTTAATCTCCTCGCCGCCGACCAGATAAAAGTAAACTTCTCTCGCCGGCAGCGGCTCTTTGCTCATATTCGGCGTCCCCTTCTCAAATGCGCAGATGACCGCCCGCCGCTCGTCATCGGGAGCGGAGGCGATGATGTCACCGCCTTCGGGCACGACAAAACCGATTTTGCCCTCGGACTGGTACACGGTAACATCGCCCTTAAACCCTGCCGCCATAGGATGATCCGCCTTTTTGATCGTCACGGCTCGGCCCCTGAAATCGCCGTTATCGATATCCGACGACTTGCCGGACAGCTCGATATCGCCTATGTTTTGCGATTCCGCATAAATTACCGGCACCGGCGACTTTTTCAGCTTATCTCCCACCTTGCCGGAATTGACGGTCGAGCTGACGAATACGAACCGGTACGCCAGCGCCTGCTCCGCCGTAAGCTCTTTATCGGCCGTAACGTAAACCTCGTAGCCGAGCCCCTTTAACCGCTTCACGACCAGAGCGTCTCCGCCCCCTTCCCTGCCGACGAACAGCGCCTTCTTGTTGGCCTCGGCCTTCGGGGCCGTCACGGAGGAAGAGCAGGCGGCCAGCAGCATAACCGCCATGATCACCGCGATCCAGCTTAGCTTCCTTTTCATAACCATAAACGCCTCCCCGCTATTTTTTTCCGAGAGCCCATTGCACGGCCGCATCGAACAGCTTCCAGCCGTCATCGGTCTGGTTGATTTCTTCGCCCTCAAACATGTAGAAATACACCTCGCGGGCGGCGACCGTGTTGCCTTTCACATTTTTCACGCCTTTATCGTACGCAAAGATCGTCGCTTTCTGATCCTCGCCCGGTACGGTAGCGACGACGATCGCTTCTTTGCCGGGGATGGCGAAGCCCATCTTGCCGTTATCCTTGTATACGTCGATCTTGCCCTGCAAGCCGGCGGCCAGCGGGCTGCTGCCGTCCTTGATCTCAATCGTCTTGGCTGCGTTCCCTCCGGTAAGGGAGCCGTAGGCTTCGACGTCCGCCATGCCCGTATCGCTTGTCGACTGCGGTTCGGCATAAACGACGGGGATCGGAATGTTTACGAAAATATCTTTGATTTTATTCGAATTGACGGATTCGCTGACATAGATGAGCGCCATGCCGTTCGCCTTCTCGGCCGTCAGCTCTTTGTCGGCGACCACGGTGACTTCCAAGCCGTGCTCCTGCTTCAGCCGTTTGGCGGTAATGCCGTCGCCCCCGCTATCCCTGCCGACGAACAGCACTTTGTTCCCCGCAGCGGCGGGAGCCCCGGACGAGCCGGCCGGAGCGGAATTGCAGGCCACCAGGCTTAACAACATCATCACAGCAGCGATTGCAACCAAGAAACGTTTCATTCGAACTACCCCCTGTACATTAGTGGTATAACCAGCACCAAACCATTCCTAAGCGTTCTTTAAAGGGATGGTGAAAAAGTCCGCTACGGCGTCCATTTGATCCTCCAATCGCTGTTGAAAACGGATTCTTTGGCGAACGCTAAACGCTTCTCCAGATTCAAATGGCCCCGCCGCTCTTTTTTTACCACCCTTCTATTGTAACCGGATGCAACACTTCTCCTTACTTGCCGCCGTTGGCCGCAGCCCATGCTATGGCCGCATCGAACAGCTTCCAGCCGTCGTCCGTCAGCTTAGATTCCTCGCCTGTCGGCAGGGAAAAATATACTTGGCGGGCGGGAACGGCTTCGTTATTAATATTTTTGGCCCCTTTTTCGTAGCCGAAAATGGTCACTTTCTTGTTATCCCCGCTGGCAGGATATTCAGCTATTACCACCGCTTCTTTGCCCGGGTGCAGACCGTAAGAGATTCTGCCTTCCTCTTTATAGATGGCTACCGTATCCTTGAGTCCTGCCGCCAGCGGATGCTTGCTGTCCAGAATATGGACCGTTCTGACTTTGTCTTCATCACCGTACTGTGATACTCCGACAAGCCCCGCATCGCTTGCCGCCTGATTTTTGGCAATGACGACCGGCACCTTCGACGTTTTGAGCTTGGCGTCCATCTTCGAGGAGTTTACCCCCTCGCTTACGTAGACAACGCCGTAGCCGTTCGCTTTGTCTACCGTAAAATCTTGATCGACGACATCCATCACCTGATAGCCCTGCTTCTTCAAATGATTGATGATGAACGCCTCGCCACCGCCTTCTTTTTTGCGGATCACCATTGCTTTCTTGGCATTTGCCGAGCTTTCCTGAACCCCGCCGGTGGAGGCGGGAGCGGAAGAGCAGGCGATGATCGAACCGAGCATAACGATCGCCACCATTAGCGTGACCCATGCTTTTACAGGATGAACCGAATGTGTTCTCATGTGCATCGTTCCTTTCTTAGATTTCATTTTATTTGGAATGGTTGGATACAAACGGCGGTTTACTCTACCAAACCGGTTCTTTCGACACCTTCGATAAACCAGCGCTGCGTGAACGAATAGAGCAGCATCGGCGGAACGATCATCAGGAAGGTGGTGGACATCCGGATCGCTTCATCCGTCACCGACGGGCCGTACTGCTCGGCTTGCTGCCTTAAGGCGGTAGCGATCCGTGAAATGCCCATAGACAGAGGCGCCGTCTCGATATCCGCCAAATACATGCTAGGCAGGTAGAAGTCGTTCCAGGTCCAAATGAAAGAGAACAGAAATACGACAAGAATCGCCGGCTTGGCCAGCGGCATCATCACTTTGTAAAAAATTTTGTACACGCTGGCCCCGTCGATCCGCGCCGCCTCTTCCAGCTCCTTCGGCTGGGTTGAAAAAAACTGGCGGTAAATGATGACGAACAGCGCACCCTTAAGCCCCAGACCGAAGAAGGCGGGCACGATAATCGGATAAATCGTATTCAGCAAGCCGAGCTCCCGGGCATAAATAATGTTCGGTAAAATCGTCACCTGCATCGGCACGATGAAAGTCAGCAGCAGGAAAAAAAACATGACGTTCTTGAACGGCACCTTCAATCTGGCGAACGCGTAGCCGGTTACTGCGCAGGACATCGTCTGCAGCAAAGCGACCGCCAGCGCCATCGTCAAGCTGGTGGCAAGCGCTTTGGGGTATTTCAGCCACTCCCACGCATCCTGCAGGTTGCCGAGATAAATCACTCTCGGAAACCAGTTGACGGCGGGATCGAGCAGGTCGTCGGCGTTTTTAACCATCGTCGTCACCATATGAAGAATCGGCTTCAAATAAATGTAGGCCGTATCGAGCAAAATCAGATAAATAAAGATCCGGAACAGCAGCCCTTTATCCGCTTCTCTGCCTATAAGCTTATAGCGGATGTCCAGGAGCCAGGACCAAAGGGCCGGCTCCTTCCCATTCCTCGTTCTTAAACCGATCACAAGCATCGCCCTTTCGACATTGGAATTCAATGATCTGGAATCTGATTATCTGGAATCTCTTTGCGATTTGGTTGCCCTGCTGAAAATAATAAAGATAATGCTCAAAAATACGCTGATAATGACGAAATAAATCCAGATAAGCGCGCTGTATTGCCCGTATTCGCTGTCCCGCACTTTTTGCAAAATCGGGTTCGTCGGGAATGTGAACAGGTCCACGACCGTATATATCATGTTCAGGAAAATGAACGGCGTCATAGCCGGCAGCGTAATTTTCCAGAACGTTTCCCACGGGCCTGCCCCGTCGATCCGCGCGGCTTCATAAGCGGAATTGGAGATCGTCTGCCTGCCCCCCAGGAAGATCAAGATTTGCACGCCGGAATACCACAAAATGAGCACGAACGAATCGAGCACGCCGATCAGCGGACCGGACCAGGTCGCCGATAAATTGGCTTTAATGATCCCGGATACGTTGTATTTGGACATAAAGCCCAAATCGCCTTCGCCTTGGGTCAGAAACTCCTTTACCACCTCGCCGGTCGATAAAATGACGGGAAGAAAGAAGATTGCGCGGAAGAAGGTCCGCCCCGCAAATTTCTGATTCAAAATAATGGCGATAAGCAGGGCGAAGATGACGATGATCGGAATCATAAACAACGCTTGCCTCAGGAACGGCAGCAGCTGGTTATACAGCATGTCTCCGTTCTCGAACAAAATGTAGCGATAATGCGTCCACCCGACGAACTGGGTGGTCGTGTAGCTGGCCGTGATCGTCACCTTCTGAAAGCTCATGAAGAGCGAATAGCCGAGCGGAAACGCCATAAATACAAGAAATCCGATAAACCAAGGGGCGATGAAGATCGACCCTTCGACATATTCAAGCAGGGATGCGCGCAGTTTCAGTTTACTTTTCATCGTCCGGCTCCTCCTTGAATAACGACAAAGTTTTGCGCGGGTACTTCCATGCCTTCGCTCCGGTAAGGCTCGATGCCGTAGTTGACGATGATCCGTTTGCCGTTCTCATACGTCGTTTCCTTGACATTCGGAGCGATCGTCCGATGACCCGTAATGAATTGGCTCTGCACGTCGCCCAGCGCTTCGTTATACTGTTTGTACTGCTCGGCCGCCATGTCAGCCCAATCCGTAAAATGCGTGTTATAGTAGCGGATGCCGTACGCATTGACGAATTCCTTCGTCTCCGCCCGGGTGAATACGAACGAAGGCGTCGCCCCGTACTCGATGTCCCGCAAAAAGTCGTTTATATCCTCCTGGCGGTTATTTACGTATTCGGAGGAGTAGGTGATGAGCCCGTGCGCCGCGATTTGCGCGAACGGAACGGCTTCGTCGGTAAATAAGTCGTAAGAATGGTCGTATACGAGATTCTGAATATGATTGACCTCCGGCAGCGTGTAGAAGCTGGATTTGTTACCGATGACGCCGCCGAGCGTCTCCTTAATGTTTTTCAGGATCGACTCCTGCACGTCTCTCGCCTCGTCGCGGTGCGAACCGTAGGACGAGTTGTAATCGCTGAACAGCCGCTGTCCGATCCGGTTGACGCCCAGACCGTCCACGCCAAGCTCCTTGTAGGCGGCAAGCTGCTTGCTCACCATCTCCGCCGCGAATTTGTCGCTTGTCACAGGCACTCTCGCATTGTTATAGAGAGGGTTAAGATTCAGCTTGCGGCCGGCCAGATTGACGACCGCGTGGAACTTCTCGTCGAAGCCGCCCGCTCCCGTGTTGTTCATCCCGTACTCCGTATCGAGATAAACGGGAAAGCCTTTGCCGTGGGCGTCGGCAATGAACTCCTTCATCCCTTTGTCGCCGCCGACCTGCGGATCAACGGGCAGCGATTCGCCGAATGAGCTGTAACCGCCCTTCTGCCAGCCCATAAACATCAGCGACATGTTGCGGATTCCTTTGTCATACAGCGAATGCACCATTTCGGTCGCTTCCCCGGTGCTGGTCAAAGGGATGTACCGGTCGGTAACGATCCCCTTCTCGCGGTCGCCGCCGATAATATCGACGTGCATCGGCAGATCGGCGCTTTTGGCGCTCGCGCGCTGAACGCCCTTCTCGCTCATCAGGTAATCGCGGTATTTCTGCGCCATGCCGACATAATCCGCTTGCCCGCTGCCGAGAATGTAGTATCTTACGACCCGGTCGCTGCCGAACAGTTCGTTCTTGTTATAGTCGACGAAACCCCATTCGTCGGGAGAATTCCGGCTCGTAAACTGCAGGAAGCTGGAGCGGAAGTTCATCGTCGACGTAATCCAGTTGTAGCCGCTTAATACGCCCGAAGGCGAGGCTACGATGTTGGCGTATTCCTCCCCGTCCTGCAGCACGGCCAGAAAGCCTTTGGAGCCGGTCTTCATGCCGAATACCGGCATAATGATTTTGTTGCGGTTATTGCTTAATCCGGCAAATGTATTGTCTTGCCCGTATACGCTTTCATCGTATAGCTTATTGACATTCAGCTGATTATCCTTGAACCGGATAAGCGCTCCTGCCCCGTCCGGAATCAGCATGTAGCCGTCCTGCCCTGCGGAATATTCCGCGCCGAAGAACGGGAACAGCCTCACCCATACAAGGCCCATCTTCGTTTCCTTGATTCCTTCCCGGACGACCTTCGTCTCCACGTAATCTTTATCGATTTTGACTTCCACGGGAATCGTAAAGCCCGTCTCCGGGAATTCGTAGGTTAAGGCGAAGCCGCCGGGAATCGTCCGCACGTCCTTCACCTTGCCGCTTTCTGCGGGGATATTCGTTTCCTTGGCCTGCAAAATGCTCTTGGAAAAGTCCACGTATTGCACCATGAGCGGGGACGCCAGATGCTTCTTCCAATTTTCCGATATTTTCTCCTGCGCCCAGTACTGGGGATCGGGATACGAACGGAATACGTTGTTATTTCTTTTATCCTCCACGATAAAATGTCCCGTGCCGGCATCCATTTTTAGCCGCAGTGCGTCGGACTCCGCAACGGTTTTGAAGTCGCTATCCTTGGGCAGCTGCGCCTGAATCCCCTTCTGAGGAGGCGCCGAGCTATCCTGCCCCGCCATGACATTTCGGGCCTCCGGCGGCGTCCGGAATTCAAACTTGGCGTTAGCCAGCAAAACCGCGACGGCGATCAAGAGCAGAACGGTTACAATGGCGGATGGTTTATTTATTTTGCCGAGCCAAGTCATCTCAAGAGCACCTCCTGGAACATCTCGTAAAACAGCGACGCCAAATCGTTCGTCAATCCGGCGGTAATGAAGATCAGCACTCCGATGACCAGCATGGTGCAAAGAGTGAGGAAAACATTCATCACCGTCTCGCCAACGCTGTAGTTATGCACCCATTGTATTTTCCAGAACATCAGGAGCCCTATCCATACGAGCATCGCATTGGCGATAAAGTTGTAGATGGACGATTCGGATAACGTCATGACGTTGGATATAAGGGCAAGCGGAACGCCGATGATAATGTAAGGCACCAATGCGTAAGCGCTGCCGATTAATATATCTCTAAACCGTCCCTCTCCGCGGTAAATGGAGCTGACCAGATAGTTGGCGATAATCCAGGTGATCCATACGATAAAAAATTGCGTAAAGATCGAATAAACATCGACCCGAACTGCCATATTGAACGAAAAGCTGGTGAAAAACTCCTTGAACAGCAGCGCTCCGTAAACGCCTATCATAATGAGCAGCGCCGCGGCATAGCTGCCCTTGCCTTCATACCTGACCGCGGTAAACCCGTCGACAGGATGCTTCAAAATATAGAGGGCGTGCTTCAAATGAAGGATAAAGCTCCACTTCCATCTCGGTCTGTTTTTCCACTTTAAGCGGAATCGGCTTTTGGCCGTAAGCCGGTCAAGTACGACCAACGCAATCGTCCCGAAAAACACGATGCTGGCGATCCAAGAGAAGTTTTTCTGAAACCAGCGCATTCTAATTTGCCAAAAGGAGTCGGAATACCCTTCATGATCCCCGGCTTCCTTGAACAGCTTCTCTGCCGACTCGAAATTTTCTTTCTTATAGGCCGCTTTGGCCAGCCCCAGAATCGCCGGCGTGAACTGTGCGTTCATACGCAGCACATCCTGCCAAGGCTTCTCGCTCGCTTCGTAATAGCCGGCCAGCGTCTGCAGGTTCGCTTGATTGACCTTCTCGCCGAACTCCGACAGGCGGAATACTTGGACGATATTTTCCTGATCGTCGAGAACGAACAGCTCGTTGCGCGAGTTGACGTCCAGCGCGACCGGGCTTTTGATCAGCCCGACCTGCGAAGAGCCTACAGCCGACGGGCCGCCCCAGAAATAAAGCAGATTGCCCGAGGAATCGTAATGGCTTATATATTTGTACTGCTGGTCGACAACGATCATATTGCCGTTCTGGTCTACCGCGACGTCGATCAACTGCGGCATGGTAACGACGTTCGCCTGAAGAAGCGCCGTATCCATCGGCCGGTATTCCCCGAATTCCTTCTGCGAGCTGCGCAGCAGGTTCTCCCCTTTAATATTCAGCTTCTTCAATTGGTCGGTCTTGATCGTTCCGCCGGTAACGGTATAAATATAACCGTTCTTATCCGTGGCGACGCTGTTGATCGTCTCCGGCTTCTTGGCGATCTCGTTGGCGTACATTTCCTTGGTGTACAGCCAACGCTTGAGCGCATCCAGCGCGGAAAGCACCGTTTTGTTGGCTCCGAAAAAGCCTTGAAACTTGCCGCTTCCGTCCAGCAGTACCAGACCTTCGTAGCCGCCGTGAACCGCTACGTACAAAAAGCCGCGCTCATCGACCATGACTTTGGACGGATCGTATACGAACGTATCCGGGATGTACCTGGAATCGGGCCGCTTATACTCTTGCTGCAGCTTGCCCGTCTTATCCAGCTTGATTACCCGCTTGTTGCCCGTATCGGCGATATAAATATCGCCTTCCACGGTGACGAACACGCCCTCCGGCTTCAGCAGCGGGCTCTCGGGAACCGTGATATAGCGGATCAACTGCCCTTGTTCATTCATATGGACAATCCGGTTATTGCCCGTATCGGCGATATAAATGTCATTGTGCGGATCGATAAAAATATCTTTCGGCGTCTGCAGCGGCGACTTGATCCTCTGCGCCGAATTGCCGGGATCGGGAACGGACAGATCCTGCCCGATGACGCCGATCGGGTAATACGCGGGCTGTAGCCATATCAGATTGCCGTTGCTGTCCTTGGTGAACGTGGAATATTTCACTCCCGCCTCCGCCGTCGCAGGCAGCAGCGCAGTACACAAGATGATCAAGGACAGAAGCAGCTTCCACCTATTGCATCTTATTTTCATGCTCTTTCCTCCAATTCTGTCTCTTCATTCGATCTTGAACCTGTCCTGCGACTGCGGAGTTAAGACCGGCTGAGCAGTCTTATCCGTCCAAACAAGCCGTACGGACGCAGGTTATAGTCCGGGGTATAGTCCGCCCCCTCCTTGCGAAACGACCCCCAGCTCGTTGTGGAAGGATCTCCCGACCTAAGGTGGAACGGACCGAGCATATTGCGCGGGCTGCCCATCACTTCAAGATCGATCCGGTTCTCGCCTTCGCGCAGATACTCCGTAAGGTCTACCAGATTAGCCGCTCGCCATGGCACATGCCCCGCCGTTCGGCCATTGACTCTGACCTCCGCCGTGACCGCGGAGTAGTCCCCCAGCTCCAGCAGCGTCCTGCGCCCCCGCGGCGGGTGATGCTGCGCGAAATCAAAGTGATAGACGATACTGCCGCAATAATGCGTATATCCTTGCAGACACCAGTCGCCGAACGCAAGCTTTGCAGGCTCGGCAGTCACTCTGCGCCCCCGGTCCACCGCAAAGCCGCCGATCAAATAGATGTCCTCCACTTCCATCCCGTTATGGTAACGGCAGGATAGCGTCAGGTCGTTGCCACCCTGTTTCAAAGAGGGCAGCAGCACCTTATCGAACGAGCGGTCGAGGAACCAGCCGTCCGGCGTATTGGCGACCGGCATTCCGTTCAGCCGAATATCGTATTGCCTTGCCGATTCGACCACCAGGTGCACCGGTTCTGCCGGAACTTCCGCTGCATCGAACGAAAACCGGAATGACGCCGGCGTGCCGTTGCCGGGATGAGGATCGTGAATCCATTTATACCGCTGCTCGATTCCGTTGCCGTACACCTGCCTCATGCCGAGCTTCTCCCTCACATCCCGCTGCGCCCGCCAAACGTCCATTTCCTCCGACCACTCGCCGTGGCCGCCGAGCCGGTAAGAGCATCTGTCCAGCGTCAGCACGTTCGGCGCGGTGCGGCTGAAGCCGCATACCGGTCCGAGCTCCGCGATCAAGGATAACGATTCATTCGCCGCGGCGGGCTCCCGGGAGGCGTTCGCTTCACGAACCGGGCCGTCCGCCTGTTGGCTTGCAGCCCAAGACCCGCCGCCGAAAACGTACAATGCCGATCCGGCCGGACCCAGCTCCGCATTCCATTGGAGAAAGCCGCCTGCCGCCTCCGCTTCGATCGTCTTCACCGCGCCGGTCAGCGGACACCACTGCTCGACGGCGCCGCTACCTTCCAGGCGGATGCGAACCTGATGAGTCCCTTCCCGGTCGTTGTTGACGACAAACAACAGCCGGCTTCCGGCCTGATCCAGCTCGCGCAGCATGTAGAGCAGCTCGGGCGCTTCCAGCTGCTGCCCGTTCGTCAAGCTGACCCGGCGGGGGCTTATCGCTTCAAGCGCTTCGATCACCCGCTCGGTCTCCTCCGTCTCCGTCACATTCGGATGATCATACAGTTGCGAGAGCCGCTCTGCGGCTTCTCGACCTTCGATCATCGCGGGCCGCGGACCCGTCGCGACGATGCGTCCGCCTGCATGAACGAATTGCGTAAGCAGACGGAACGTGCTCTCCAGCATCGTGTCGATAGGCGGAATGACGACGACGGAATATTCCGCCTGCTCAACGGCCAGCTTGCCTCCGCGCACGGCGCCGACGTCCGCCATAATCGTCTCGTCGCCGAGATCGATATCGTAATGCGCTCTCAGCAGCTTGCCTAAAAAGGCGTTGAACTCGTGGCCGAAGTGATTGGCCGCGGACACATCCTTATCCTTTCCCCTCGCCTGGGCCCCGTACGGCAAGGTGCCGATACGGCTCCAAGCCGTCGAGGCCGGATGCAGCACGAGCACGTCGCGCACCGGCTTGCCTTCGCTCAATACGGCGGATAACCGCGCGAAGTAATCCTCCGCGACATGATTGTATTTCCACCAGCTCGTATTGTAGTTGAATACCGGGGGATAATCGCGCTTACGGCAGCCCTTGATCGAATATAAGGCCAAATGCTGCGAGCGGACGTTCACGCCGAGCACATATTGGAAGTCGCCGATCCATTTCTGCCCTTCGAAGGTGAAGCCCCAGCCCGTGCAGCCGTACGTTTCCGTAAGCACCTGCTTGCGTCCGAACTGATGGGCTACGCTCGTGCACTGCTTAACGGTTATGTATTCGCTCGTTTGCTCGTTCAGCATATCGATGCCGGGAACTTGCTGGTACCGGTAGTTCGGCATGACCGCTCCGCATACGCGGGTGGCGGTGCCAAGATTGTTCTCCCACAAATAATGTCCGGTAAAAGCGATCCCGTTCCCGTCGCACCAATCTCCGAGCTGTTTGGAGTACGCCTCGCTGAACCGCTCGGTGAGCGTTCTCCAGTAATCATGCCTTACCCATGCGGATTTTTCCCCGTCAAAGTACAAATAAGGAACGGCTTCCAGCACATCGTAACCCCGCCGCCGCTTGAAAAATCCGGCAAACGATTCGCTCCACGGAAGCCAGCCTCGGCCCGGCGTAAACCGGCAGTGCCGGTCATGAACGCTCGGCTCGTCGGTGAACACGCCGCGAACCGTCCGGCCGAACTGGCCGCCGACCTCGCGCTTGTACGCCTCGTACGTAATGTCGATAAAGGCTGCGACGGTATCGGGGTTCAAATTGTCGGGCGGCGCCTCGTTATTGAACCATTCGCTCCGCTCGGATACTTCCACGCGGAAAACGAGCAGCACCTCATGCCCGCCCAGCTCAGGCTTTCCGCCCACAGGCAGCCGCTCGCACCGCAGCATGCTTCGCTCTTCGATGACGGCGCGGAATAACGCAACCGCATCGGAATAATCCTCAGCCAGGCTGCCCGGCGCAACAACCTCCAGCGTAAGCCCTTTGGCGCGGAAGGCGTCGCCTCCTCTTGCCTGCACCAGCCCTCCGGCGAACCCGGACGGCCAGCGGTCCTCGTCATAGAGCCATACGTGCATGCCCAGCTCTTCGGCCGCCTGTACGGACCGGCGAACGCAATCCATCCATTCCGGACCCATGTACACGGTCTCCAGTCCGTCCCGGGAATGAATGAAAAATCCGCCCATTCCCTGCTCCTTCATCTGCTTGATCTGCCGGACCAGCTCTTCTCCGTCCAGCTCATCGTTCCAGGCCCAGAAAGGGACGGAACGATATTCCGTTCCCGGCCGTTCGAACCGCCGGAGCAGCCGCTCCCGCATGTCCATGCTACCGCCTCCTCGTTTGCATAAGGGTATTAAGCGGGTGCTGCAGCTTCGTCTTCTCCGCCATGCCGCAAAATAAGCACGCCCTTCGGCTCCAGCCGAAGCAGGCCGCGGACCTTCGTCCCGCTCAGCAGTTCCTTACGAACGGTATCGCCCGCATCGATTTCCCGTTCTTCGTCCGCATGATTCATAATAAAGGTATACCGGATTCCGTCCTTCTCCCGGCAGGTTACTTCAACATCCTCGGGCGCTTCGCATAGCGGCGCGATTCCCGCGCGGTCGCATAGATAGCCCATCCACTTCCGCAGGAACGCTCCCTCCGGCTCTGCAGCCGCATACCAGGCTTCTCCGCGGCCGTAGGAATGCCGGGTGATCGCCGGACATCCGGCATAATAATCGCCGCCGAATACGGCAACGGCCTCCGCGCCCTCCGTGTGCACCGTTTCGCAAGCGGTACGGCAAGCATAGGCGCCTTCCAGCGACCCCAGAGTCTTCTGCATGACCAGCGAATTCCGCTGCTCGGGGAATAGCGCGTCGATCTCCTCCACCCAGATGCCGAGCAGCTTGCGCAGTTCTCCGGGATAACCGCCCGGGGTGACGAGATCGGTTTCGTTCACGATACCGCTGAAGAAGGTCGATACCAGCGTCCCGCCCTGCTCGACGTAGCGCTCCAGTTTCTCTGCGAAGCCCTGCTTAACCATATACAATAGCGGCGCAATGACCAGATCATACCCGCTCAAATCCGTCTTGACATGGATGATATCCACCTGCACATGATGGCTGTACAAAGCGTCGTAATATTTTTGAACCTGGTCCAAATATTTGATATAGGAAGAAGGGCCTCCGCCCAGCTCGACCGCCCACCAGTTTTCCCAATCGAACAAGATGCCGACGCGGCTCTTGATCGTGGAACCGATCAGCTCTCCGCCGAGCCGCTGCAGTTCTCCTCCCAATTGGGCGCATTCCCTGAACACTCGTGTATGCTCATGACCCGCATGATCGATGACCGCTCCGTGGAACTTCTCATAAGCTCCGAGCGACCGCCTCAGCTGAAAGAACATGATCGATTCGGCGCCCCGCGCAATCGCCTGATAGCTTCTGACCCTCATCACGCCGGGACGCTTGGCCGGATTGACGCTCTTCCAGTTGATCACCCCGGGGCTTTGCTCCATCAGCATGAACGGAGCGCCGTCCTTAATCCCCCGCATCAGATCGTACCGCATAGCCATATAGCTTTCCGGTGTATGATTCTCGGGATAAATGTCCAAGGCGGCGATATCCAGATACGGCGCCCATTTGAAATAGTCCAGCGGCTTATACGTCCCGTTCCCTTGAAAATTGGTCGTGACGATGGCTTTCGGCATCACTTCTTTAATGGCGTCGTACTCGATCAGATAGCACTCCAGCCAGCTGTCGCAATTAAACCGGAAGAAATCGAGCGTAATGCCTTGAAAAGCCGTCTGATCCGCGTTGCCTCCCGACAACCCTTCGCTGAGGCCGCTGGGAAGAACGATCTCCTCCCAGTCATAGAACGTATGGCCCCAAAACCGGCTGTACCAAGCTTGGTTCAGCTTCTCCAGCGTGCCGTAGCGCCGCTGCAGCCACTTGCGGAACGCTTGCTCGCAGCGCTCGCAGTAGCAGCGGATGCCGATTTCGTTGTTGACATGCCACAAGAGCAGCGCCGGATGATCCTTGTATCGCTCGGCCAGCTTGCGCGCCATCAAACCGGCATAATGCCGGAAGGTCGGGCTGTTCGGACAGGAATTATGCCTGCGTCCGTATTTGCGCTGCTTGCCGTCGGCCGTCACCGTCAGCACATCGGGATATTTCCGCGCCATCCAGGCGGGATGGGCCGCCGTGCTCGTTCCCAAGCAGACCTTAACCCCGTGCTCTTGCAGCTTGTTCATCGCCTCGTCAAGCCAATCGAAGCGATACGTCGTCTCATCCGGCTGGTTGAGCGACCAGGAGAATACGTTCAGCGTGGCGATGTCGATGCCCGCCAGCTTGAATAAACGCATATCTTCATCCCAAATGTCCCGCGGGAACTGCTCGGGGTTATAATCGCCCCCGTATACGATTTTGGAAAAAGCAACCGGTGCAAAGCTCATTGCTCAACCTCCTGTTTTCCATTCGCTTCCTTATGCCGTTCGCCTTCATCCGCTTCCGTCAGCGGCTTCGGCCGCGCTCTTCCCAATCCCCAAGGGGAACGGTCTCGCTCCGAGAACGGCTTCAGCCGAACGGAGAACTCCATCTCCTGCGCCTTCAGCAGATAGCTGTCCAGCGGCGGAGCCTCGCCGCAGCTGTGATTGCCGATGGGGGCCTGCCGGTAATCGAGATGCAGGATCGTTTCATTCAGCCGGATCAGATCGTACGTATGCTTCGCCCTGCTCAAATTGTCCGTCGAATAGTGGCCCGCGCTGACATTAAGCGTAGGCATGCCGCCTATATACATCCCGGTTCCCGCCGCATTCGTCGCGACCGCCCACCGGACATCGGCTTTATTGCCGTTCTCCTGAGGCTTAATATAAGGAACGAACTGCTCTTGAACCGAACCGCCGTATACGCCGAGCCGTCCGCTTTCTTTACGGTCCTCATAACATTCGTGAGGCCCGAGACCGAACCAGGAGAAGCGGTCGAACGGCCCCGGCAGCGCCAGCTCGAAGCCGAACCGCGGCAGCGGAGGAAGCTCTTCTGCAGGAACGATCCGCGCTGTGATCATGATATCGCCGCTTCCGTAGATTTCATACTTCGTCCATGTCCGGAAGCAGACCGGCAGACCGGCGGCCCCCAGCGCGCCTCGCACCTCGATGGCGAGCGCAGAGTCCCCGTGCCGGAACGTCTCGACCGCATCGACACGCTGCTGCAGCGCATCGAAGCCCGCTTTCCTCCATTCCTTCGCCTGGCGGGAATCGTTATCGATCGCCGCCCGCCACAGCTGCAGCTTCGGCCCTGACGTCAATAACGGAACCCCGTTATATTGCCAAGCTTCAATCCCGCCTTTGCCGATATTGAACTTGATGAGGAAATCGTCTCCCTCTATGTTAAGAAACCTTTTCGTTTCGATTACGTTTACCGCAGGCATAGATTCAAGTGCGATATAAGATGGCGTCTTCCGCTGTCCGCCCGAAACCCCGGTCTCAATCATGATTTCCATCGGAATGTCGGCCCAGGCGATCTCATGTCCCCGCGGAGCCCAATCGGACGCTTGCTTCAAGGAGAAGCGGATATGCATCCAGCAGACTCCGTCCTCATGAACCGCCGACTTTTTGCTCCAGGGGACATGTACGGTCGTCTGCTCTCCAGGGCCCGTATTCAGCTCGGGCAGCTCCCCTTGCTCCAGCACCCGTCCGTCGCAGTAAAGCATCCAAGTACCGGCCAGATGTTCGAGGGTAAGAAAGTCGTAACGATTATGCACGGCGATCAGCCCCGATTCCATATCGATCGGCTCGATCTTGACCGGCTCCAGCACCTTTTTCACTTCGAGTATCGATGCCTTCGGCCTGCGGTCGGGAAACAGCAAACCGTCTATGCAAAAATGCCCGCTGTTCGGATGATCTTCGAAATCGCCGCCGTATGCGTACCAAGCTTCCCCGCTGTCGGTATGCTGCCAAATGCCGTGATCCGCCCATTCCCAGATCAATCCTCCGAGCAAGCGCGGGTACTTGTATACCGCGTCCCAGTATTCCTTCAGATTGCCGACGGAATTGCCCATCGCGTGGGAGAACTCGCACATCAGATACGGTCTCGGGTCCTCCTTCTCTCCCTCGGCGATGACCGCTTCCAGCGACGGATACATGCTGCTGACGATATCGACGACCGGAGCATCCTTCGCCCGTTCATAATGAATCGGACGGGACGGATCGGCCCTGCGTATCCAATCCGCCATCGCATCATGGTTCGGGCCGTATCCCGATTCGTTGCCGAGCGACCAAACGATGATGCTGGGGTGGTTTTTATCCCGCTCCACCATGCGGATCGCGCGATCGACAAAAGCTTCCTTCCATGCCGGGTCTTCGGCCAAATAGCTCTCGTTGCCGACAAAATGGCCGCCGTGCGTCTCCAAATCCGCTTCATCGATCACATACAAGCCGTAACGATCGCATAAATCCAGCCAACGTTTATCATTGGGGTAATGGGACAAGCGGACGGCGTTCATATTATGCCGTTTCATCAGCATCATGTCCTCGATCATCGATTCGTAAGGAATCGTAAACCCAAGCTGCGGATGAAATTCGTTGCGGTTAACCCCTTTCAAAATAACCGATTTGCCGTTCACCAGCAGTTGACCGTCCTTCACGGCGATTTCCCGAAAGCCTACCGCCGTGCTTGCCGCTTCCAGTACTTGATCTTGCCCGTCGGTTAATTCCAGTCCGAGGTAATACAGATGAGGCGTCTCCGCGCTCCAGCGAAGGGGTGCGGCCACCGCAAACTCCGCTTCGAGCTCCCGCCGTTCCCCCGGAGCCAACTCGTTCACGATGACGGCCAAGCCTTCACAAACTTTGTTTCTCATGCCGTCAAGCAGCGAGATGCGCATTTGGCACGGCTCGGCAGTTCGGGAAGCGTGATCGTTGCCGATGTGAATCTTTACGCTGAGCACCGCCTCCGCGGTCGGCGCTATGAAGCGGGTATGAACCGCCACATCACGGATATGCGCATGCGGAGCGGATTTGATATAGACGTCCCGGAAAATGCCGCTTAACCGCCATTTATCCTGATCCTCCAGATAGCTGCCGTCGCACCATTGATAGACTTGGACGGCGATGACGTTCTCCCCCCGCTTCAGCAGCGGCGTAATGTTGAATTCCGACGGCAGATGCGAGCCCTGCCCGTAGCCGGCCGGATGCCCGTTCACCCATACGTGAAAGGCGGAGTCTACTCCTTCGAACACGAGAAACTGCTGCCGATCCTCCCAGCCTCCGGGAAGCCGAAAGCTCCTGCGGTAGCACCCCGTCGGATTGTCGTAAGGAACGTAAGGCGGGTCGATCGGGAACGGGTAGTAGCTGCTGGAATAGAGCGGCCGTCCGTACCCTTGCATCTGCCAATTGCCGGGGACGTCGATACGAGCCCAGCCTTCAGGCTGAAAGGACGGCTCGAAGAAATGGTCCGGCGCCTCATCCGGACTGTCCGCGTAATGGAAATCCCAGCTTCCGTTCAGCGATAAAAAATAAGGAGAAGCGGCAGGCTCGTTCGCTATCGCCGACTCCAATTCGGCGTAAGGGATCAGACCGACGGAGGGCGGCTCCGCATTGCGGCTCAGCACTTCGAGATTTTGCCAATCCGGCATCGCTTGTTTGTTAACGTCCACGTCGTATGCCCCCTTTCATTATTTGGCAAGTTCCGCCTCTTGGAACCGTATGGCGTTTTGCAGCATTAAGGCGATGACCCAGGAAGGATTCCATTTATTGCTATGGCCGCGGTGGTTCCAGTTCGTCTGGAAAAAGCCCTCTGCCTGCTCGCCGATAATATCGAATTTCCATTCTCCCGGCTTCGTGCATATGCCCTGACCGAGCGCGTCGAAAATCATGCGCCCCCAGCGCTCGTCATCCGCCCTGCCGGTCGAACGCCCGAAATCCCACAGCTCGAAGGTCGGGAAGAACACATCCAGATGATGATTTTGCACGCTGACTCCCGGCCAACCCGCCGCCTGAAAGCCGGCCTCCCGGAACATGGAGCCTTTATCGTATACGGGATTCCACATATAGACGAAGGTCAGGAGCCATTCGGCCGAAAGCTGCGCCCATTCCTCATAAAGCGGCTTGCCCGTCGTTTTATACAGATGGTAAGCGGCCAGGAAGAAATACATACCCGCTTCCTTATCCTCGCATTTGGCATCCAGCGTGGAGCGGGCGAAAGGACGATCGAACGTGGCTGCATGCAGCTCGTAATAGCACTGCATCATCGCTTCGGCCGCAGCCAAATAATCGGGCTGTCGCGTAATCCGGTAAGCTTGCACCAAAGCGATCAGGCAGGGCAGCCCTGCCGCCGTAATCATATTATCGTAGGGTTTTCCGGAGAGATCCCAAGCCGCGGGAAGGATTCCGTCCTGTAAGCCTCCGCGGATAAACAGGTCGGCCGCATCGCAAACGGCTCGCACCCATTCCTCCGGTATCGCTCTGCCTTGCTCGCGGAACAGCAAAATAATGTCCCCTAAATCCGCTATCGTTTCGCCGTAGGCTCTGCTGGATACGACCTTCTCCTGACCGGAACGGAAATCGTCCCAGCGGGTTTCATGCAACATATAAGAGCTGTGCCGGATTCCCGGCACTTCGGTTTCGCTTTCCTTAACATAGAAGCTCGCCGCCTGCACGCATCTTGCGATACGCTCCCCTTCCCCCCGGGAGAAGCCCAGCTTGGCGTCGCACCAGGCCAGCTTCAGACATTGTCCGGTCCAGCCGTACATATAGTGCAGCGGATGCTTGGAGACATTGCCGAAGGAATTCGAATCGGTAAATTTGATATACCCTGCCGCTCCCCCGGCCCCGGTTCTCCACCTGTCATCCAGCGCGTTCGACTTCAACCGTACGATCTCCGCCGCTGTATGCGGTTTGGCGCCTTCGGGAGCAAACAGCCCGGAAGCGGCGCGAACCACCTCGCGGAACGCTTGGCCCGAGCGGCCGATTGCGCCCCAATGAAGCGCATACTCCTTTTCCAGCGCAAACCCGGGCGCAAAATCGAGATAGCCGCCGTCGTAAGGCTGCGTCCTGCTTTTGGACACATAGACGACGTCTTTCTCGCCGTTCATCATCAGCACGCCGCTCATGGCGGCAAACGTCAGTCCCCGCTCCTCTTGAAGCGCTCCCAGCGATCCGTAATGGACCTTGCCGTCCGGAGTTTCGACATAGCTCGGGAGAGAGAATAAGGTAAGGAAGCGAGCTTGCTCCCCTTCCCGCCACTCCGCGTTTACCGCAGGAATCGGCAGGCGGTGCTCCTCGCATAGAAACCCTCGGCCCGCTCCTTCTCCGAGCTTGGGAACGATCCGCTGCGGATCGGAGGACGGATTATTGTTGTAGATCATATGCGGGATCGTTACCTTCTCCTCTTGCTTTCTGTCCAACGGGAACAGCAGACCCGCTGCCGCGTCGCGCAGCGTCATGCCGCTGCGATTCTCCCAGGCAGCGGAAATCCGCAACAGTCCGTTCGCGTCGAAGCCGAGACGTAAGGAGAATCGTATCCCGGACAAGTCGCCTTCGACAACAAGGCGCTCTTGCTCCTCAGACAACTTGGTGTGATTCAGTCGCACAGGCTCGCTGCTCCAAGGTTTACGGACGGAGAAACACAACATTTCCTGCAGCCGTCCTTCGAAATAAACGGCGGATGATTCTTGATCCCGCAGCGAAATCGTCACTTCATCCCGCTCCGCCGTCACTTCCGCCGACTTCCGGCGGTCTGCGCTGAACACCGTGTACCGCGTCATGCCTTCGCACCTCCGCTTTGCAATAGGGTAATTAGTAACCTGTCGAGCGTCGGATTAAAGCCGACCCTTCCCGACAGCGGGAAGCAAACGGCGTAAATCCGGCCCTTGCCGACTTTTTTCTCCGCAATGATCGGCAGCTTGCGCTTCTGACCGTCGGACTCGCCCTGCGTCGTATAGGAGAAGACGATCGGCTCCAGCCCCTCCCCCAGCAGATGGCTGTGGCTGATTCCGTCGAGGCGGTCGTTTTGCAGATTGTAAAAGTAAGCGAAATCGTCATGCTTCATCCATTGCAGCTCCGGCCGGTTCGCATTTACTCCGAGCGTATACACTTCTTTGTACTTGGCCGTCTTGATTTCGCCGCCCTCCAGCTCCCAGCAAGTATGGTTGGAAGTAGATACCGGACGTCCCAGAATGAACATGGCGGTCGCTCCGTGACGGACTTTTTCCAGCAGCGAGGTCCGGTGCCGCACGAACGCCTCCTTCGTGGAAACGATAATCGCCCCGTCCTGCGCGTCGTCCTCCTCGTATGAAGAACTCTCCAGATCGAGCAGCGAGCACAGCACTTCCGATTCGGAGTCCAGATAAGAAGCGCGAACCGGCTTCGGCTGCAGCCGCCTCATCCGGGCGAAGGCTTCGAAACGGAAGCGTTCCGCGTTAAGCTCCGCTCCGTGCTCGTCGATTAAGGCCGCATCGATGAAGAACGGCTGCCGCTCCGCCGTCGGCGGCACAGAGAAGCGGATAGTACCGGCATAGCGAGAGGATGTCTGCGGCAAATCGCATGTCATTTCGTAGCTCCCGTAATCCCTCTGGCCGTCGCGCAGCGTAGCGATGATCCGGCAGCCTTCGTAGCTTTGATCCGTATCGTTCAAGAGCCACGCTTCGATTTCCATCGTTTCCCCTTCATACACTTTCAGGCGGTCGCAGCGCAGGTTCACCCGCACCGGCTCCAGACATTGCTTATAGGTGAAATATGCCGGCTTGGGAATGCGGTCGGCTCCGACCAGCGCCTTCATCCAGCCTGCCGGCCATGCGTCGATCAAGAGATGGATCGCCGTCGAAACGACCAGATCCGTTCTTCGCCGCCAAGCATCGGTCATCAGCTTCGTCGCCAGACATTGGTGCTGCTGGCTCGCTTCAATCCAGCTGTGCATCGAATGCTGCTCCCCGAACCAATCGCCGTGCATCGCATACGTCTGCGCTCCCTTGATCCGGTTCGGCGACCAACGCTCCTTTGTATCTTCGGGCAGCCATTCTCTTGGATAGCGGCTCGTCATTAGCTGCGCATTGTCCAGCCCTTCTGTGCCATACTCTCCGCAGCCCGCTTTCCAGCCCGGACGAATGGCCGGCAGAAAGCCTTTGTGCAGTTTTCCGAGAGTAATTCCGTTATTCGTGTACCACATCGTATAGCAATGAAAATCGGGCAAGCCTTCACGTGTCGGCGGGTTATAGTCGCCGTCCGCGTTTTTCACCACCCGGTCGGGATTTTCCACATAAATCGCCTGGCGAGCGGCGATGAAGAACGCTTCCAATTCGTTGCGGTGCAAATGCCGATGTCCTTTGCGCCGCTTCTCCGTACGCGACGGCTCGTTAATCAGCGACACCATGACGGAGGAAGGATGGCTGCGAATCAGCCGTTCCATGTCGGCCGCCTGACGGACGCCTTCCACGAACTGATTGCGGCGGATAAAGCCGAAGGTCGGCAAGTCGCATTGGTGCATCATGCCCAGCATGTCGAAATAATCGTAAATTTCCTCCTGCACGGGCCGCTGCGTAATCCGATAAAAGTTCATATTCGCCGCTTTGGCGATCAAGATGTCGTCGATGAGCTGTTCCGGCTTGTTTTGCATCACGCACTGCTGCAGATGTCCCATTTCATTGGCTCCCCTGAGAATGACGGGGCGGTTGTTCAGATAGAGCGTTCCTTTCGGCTCTCCGTCTTCATCCATATGAAACTTGCGCATGCCGAACGTGCGGTCCAGGCAATCGGTGCAAACGCCGCCGTTATTCACTTCGACGCGGGCTATGTATAGATAAGGCGCGTCCGGCTCCCACATACGAAACTGAGGGAAATCGACTTTATAGCGAAAATAATTGATTCCCGGCCCTGCGTAAGCTATCTGAAAGCTTAACGGGCCGATGCCGGTTCCGGCAAAATTTTTCGGGATCAGCTCCAGCTGCATTTCGAAATCTTCCAGCAGCTTGTTCGTCGTGTTCATCGCATCGATCCACACCTCGACATGGCCTTCGTCGAGGTTAGGGCGCACGAACACATCTTGGATGAATAACTCCGAGCGCTGTTCCAAATACACCGCATTATAAATGCCCGCTCCCGGGGGGCAATGATTCCAGCCGCTGTACGGATCGTCCCAGCCCGGCCCCGTCGCCGCATACATTTTGTCCCCGTCCAGCTTCGTTCCGCCTACCCCCATCATCGGGTAATCGTTATCGACTTCGACGACAAGCGTATTATGCTGCTGCAGGAAGTCGGTCACATCGAATTCGAACGGGGCGAAGAAGCCTTCGTGACTGCCGATGCATTTGCGGTTTAAATAGACGGTCGCTTTATAATCGACTCCTTTGAATACGAGAAATACCCTTTTGCCGGCCTGAACCGGTTCGTAGGCAAACTCTTTACGGTAAAATCCGGTCCATTTGCCCTTATCCCCCGACGGCCCGCGAAAATCAGGCACCGTGGCCTGCTCCCAATCGCCCTCGCCTTCGAGCACGCGAGTGAAATTCGCATCTTCCGCCGTTTGATAACGGAACTGGAAGCGGGTATGCCGCTGCCGATCCCGCGTCAACGAGGGCGCCGGAGCCAGATTGCGCATGAAAGGCCGATATTTCATGCGCAGCAGCTGCAGCTCATGCTGAAACATGGTCAGCTGCGTCTCGTATGAAAAGGCCGGGACCTCCTTGGCCATCTCCGATCCCGGAGCGAAATACGCTTTCTCGTAAGCTATCGGAGGAATTTCATGCAATTCGTCTTTATTTCCCGGATGTTCGCGAAACGCGATTTCGGCGAACGGGTCCAGATGTTGGGTCTGCTCCAAATGAATTTCCTCCTTTACTGCATCAACTGGAACCTTGGAACTATGAAACCTGGGGCCGCTTTCTTCAATACGATAGCAAGCGCCAGCCCCTGTTCCGGTTTCCAAGTCTTATCCTGTCTTCTTATGTCGAACGGATTTCAAAATCCAATTCGCTTCCGTCTTCATTCCGTGCGTACATCCGAACTTCTTCCTTCCCGAAGCGCTGCATCCAGCAGTCCGCGTCGCCGAGAAACGGCTGTACGGCTTCCCGAACGTTTTCACTTAGGAAATCGTCCGTGACAAGCCATTGTCCCAAGCCTTTGGCTCCGCTTATTCGGACATCGGCGGGACAGTCCTTTGGCAGCAGCCAATCGGCTATGACGACGACAGCCCCGTCCTCGGCCTTTTGGCGCAGCGCCTGAAATGTTGCATCCGACAAATCGGAACCGCCCGCCATGATCAGCTTAGGCCGGCCGAGCTGCCGTCCCGTTACATATCCGTCGTATACGAGGACGTTATGAACGGGATACAACAGCGGATGAATCGGCTTCCGTCCGCTGCCTATGTAGCCTTTTTCCAAAGGAAAGCGTTCTATGGAAACCTCCCGCTTCAGCTCATGCCTCGGGAAGTCGTATCCCGGTATATGCATGCAGCTTCCGTACGCGGGAATGCGTCCCCTGCTGAGCAAATGCCATATGGTAAACACGCTTTGACTGCGTGCAATGGACTCTTGATCCGACGAGCGGTTTCCGAACAACCGTTCATTTTGACCATAGTTGCTGTCGTCGGAATGAATGATCACGATATCCGGATCGGCTTGCGAATGATGCCACCGGAGCGGATGCCCGGGAACATAGCTTTTAACGAACTCAAGCCAAACTTCGCCGAATTCCGTCTTCGTGAAGCCCTCGCCCGTGCTGCGGAGAAGCACATCGGCATTTTCCACAAACAGATGGGACGGGCCCATCCAATAGCCCATTCGGAGAGCCGAAGCGAACTCCTCCGGCGAATGTCCGGGGAACCCGTGAAACCGCGTGAACCATGCCCCTGTATCGGGTCCCCACAGATCGGCGCATATCCACATGTTTCTTCCGTACTGCTTCGCCGCCCCCAGCGCGGTAGAAAGCTGCAGCGATTGGAACGATTCCTTCATGATCTTGGGACACAGCTCCATCCCCGCTCTGGCGTAAGTATGGAACGAAGTCGGAAACACCTGCTCGGAAATCAGCGGCATCGCCCCCGGATTGCGGCCTGCCCGGTTCATTGCGTCCCCGACATGCCGGACTCTGCCGCGCACGGCCGACTCGACGCCGAGCCGGGATCGTTCAAGCGTCTCGCCGTCGGTGAGTCCCCAATGCGGGAACCAGCCGTCCTTGCGGTACTGTGCCGCATTGATTTGCAAATGCTCCGGTTCGTCGTACAATAAGCCGATGCAGCGTCCGGAGGCGGCAGCTTGAGCCAAGGCGTCATCCGGCAGGTCGTACCGGTTCGTGCCCTCGACCCAGGGCCCGTTGATGTTGCCGTACTCGTTGCCTAGACAAATATCGAGCCCCGCTCCGGCCACATCTTCCAGAAGCTCCTTGTAACCCTGCATTCCCGGCAACGCATGATGGACGTAGAAGTCCGCCTGCAGTTCTTGAAGCGCCCGGATAAACGCTTGCGGCTCAGGTCTCGGGTCCTGCGACGGGCACACGCTTCCGGTTCCCGTTCGCATGACCGAATCGGAAGCTTCTTTGCCCCACGGGTCCTGCCAAGCGACGACAGGTCCTTGAATGCCTAACCTCGGTTTACGCTTCATGGGCATCACGCGCATTCGGTTTTGCTTCCCCCGCCGCTGCAAACGCTTGCCGAATCAGCTGCAAACATTCCTCGACTTCTTCCGGCTTGGCATGTTCAAGAATTAACGGCACATCCGGCAGCCTTTTCATCAGAAATTCCGCATAAACGTTCCAATCCGCCTGTCCCGCGCCTACCCTTGGCGTCGTAAAGCCTTCGTCGGAATAAAGCGAATCCTTGGCGTGAGCGATCGGGGACTGACCGGCAATGCAATCGAAGATTTCGGTCATCGCCCGGCGCTGAGCTTCCAAGCCGCTCAAATCTTGCACCGTCAAATAATTGAACGGGTCCATGATCATGCCGAGCCCTTCCGTTCCGAGCTCCTGCAGAAGCCGCTGCGCCTGTTTCGGCTCGGCCAGCACATTCAGCGCGAAGCCTTCAAGCAGCAGCACCGCATTATTTTCCGCCGCGCGTCTTTGAAGCCGCTGCGTAATGGCGAGAAGCTGCTCCCACGCTTCCGGCGAACGGTTTCCTTCGTAATCCCGCCATGCGTTGGAAGGATGCAAGCTTCCGGTTTCCGTGGCGATATATTGGGTTCCATAAGCGGAGCACAGATCGATCATTTTCTCCAGCTGGACCAATTTTTCTTCGCGTTTTGCCAAATTCGGATTGAGCAAATTCGTATACCCCGACAGGCCGACGATCTGAATGCCTCTGCTTGCAAAAATCCGACAAATTTTATCGGCCCTTGCGGTAGAGAACGGCTCGTCATCCATCACCTGCAGCTTCTGCTTGATGTCCAGTTGAACGTAACGGAGCCCGTGCTTCCCGGCCTCCTCCGCCATCGCTTCCGCAGAGAAACCCATATAGACATAACTCATAAATCCGAGTTCGTTCATCCTCGTTCGCCCCCGCTCCAAATTTCCGTTCTCTCGACGACCCTGCCTTCCTCGCTGGAGGCAACCATCGCCGTCGTCATCGCAATCGTCTGCAAATTGTCCTCGATCGTTACCGGAGGCTCCTGTCCTTGATCGAGCGCGGTAATAAACGCGAGCATGGAACCCGCGAAGGCGTCCGGGAACCAGCTTCCCTTCAGCTTCATTTCGTGAATGACGTTTTTATGCTTGTTAATCGCCATATACAGCGTATCCTGCGTGCACCACAAGCTTCCTTCGGTCCCGTCCACCCACCATGTATTGCTGTGGGAACGGTTCGCTTTGGCGATGTTGTTAAAATGAAGCGAAGCCATAAACGGATGTCTGCCGCCCTTCGGACCGAATTCGACATTGGCCGAATAGATGAGCGGATCAATCGCATTCTGCTCCCTCAGTTGAGCCGTCGTACAGTGCACTCTGGACCAATCTTCGGGATACGGGTTAAAATAACGGCATAAATCGACATAGTGGACGCCGTGATCGACGATATTGAAATTTTTCATCTTCGTCCACCACCAACCGGCCTGATCCTGGAACGAGCGCATATAATGATGAATGCTGTAGATTTCTCCGATCAGCCCCTGCTCGATCGCCAGCTTCAGCGCTCTGTGCGCCGGAGCCCACCGTGCCTGCTGGTTCACGCCGAGCACGATGCCGAGACGCCGGGCTTCCTCGCCGAGCAGCTGCGCGTGCTTGATGTCCATGGCAAGCGGTTTCTGACATAAAACGGGGCGCGGCGCTTGGCTGATGCTTCTCAGCACCTCCAGCCTCGGTGCCGGATGGATCGCCATGTCGATCACCGCTACCTCCTCCATCTGCAGCAGCTCGTTCACATCGGTCGTCCATCTCGGAATGCCGAATTTCTCCGCCGTTGTTCGGGCCGCTTCCTCGCTGACATCGCAGCATGCGGCAATATGTAAACCATACTTGCGGTAAGCGGGCAGATGCGCCGTGTTCGCTATGCTTCCGCAGCCTATGAGTGCGATGCCGTATCGGTTTAAATCGGATATATGAGATTTTCTCGGTAAGTAATCTTCCGGTCTTATAAATTCCATTCTAATCACCTCTCGATTTTTACTTTACACCAGTTCAAAACAACATATATAGGTTGTTTCTGCCCACTTTCGGGGCGGATTGCAGCAAACAGGCCACCCGGTTAGGATGGCCTGTCTGTGATAGCTCCGAACGATGCAGCGCGAAGCTTGCGCTTATGCTCTTACGATTGCGACGAGGCCCGGCTCGGCTCTATAGGCTGAGCCTGCTTTTGCGCCGTGAGGACATACGTTGCTCCGGCAGCGGCTTCAAATTCGGTCAAATAACCCGATGTCCGACACACTGCCGGCTTGCCGTTCATCTCCACCCGCAGCGGAGCCTCGGGACGGCGGCAGGCGATACGGCATATTCCCGATTGCGTCGCTTTCAGAACGCAGCGGGTCAGCTCGCCCGCTTCCCATTCCATGTCGATCTCATAGCCTCCGCGCGCGCGCAGCCCGGATACTTGACCGCTCTGCCAGACGCTCGGCAGCGCCGGAAGCAGAGCGATTTCTCCGCGGTGGGATTGCAGCAGCATCTCGGCGATGCCGGCAATGCCGCCGAAATTGCCGTCGATCTGGAACGGCGGATGATTGTCGAACAAGTTAGGCAGCGTCGACAGGGAGAGCAGCAGCTTCAGATGCTCGTAAGCCTGCTCCCCATCCTCCAAGCGGGCATAGAAGTTAAGAATCCAGGCCCGGCTCCAGCCCGTATGGCCTCCTCCGTGCTCCAGCCGGCGCTCCAGCGTCCTTCTGGCCGCTTGCGCCCATTCCGGCGTATGCCGCACATGAATGATTTCGCCTGGATGCAGGGCGAACAGATGGGAGATATGCCGGTGACCGGGATGCACCTCATCCCAATCCTCCACCCATTCCTGCAGTTGACCGTGCTTGCCGATTTGCGGCTTCGGCAGCTTGCGCAGCGCCGTCTCCCACTCCGCGCGAATCCCGTCGTCCATCTGCAGCAGCCCGGATGCTTCGATGCAAGCCTGGAACAAAGAGTAAACAATTTGCGTGTCCATGGAAGGGCCGATGCACAGGCAGCCTACGCTGCCGTCCGACCCGATATATTTGTTCTCGGGCGAAGTGGAAGGCCCGGTGACGAGCCGCCCCTGCATATCCTCGAACATATAGTCGAGGAAAAATTCGGCCGCTTCCCTCATGACAGGATACGCTCGTTCGCGCAAGAAACGCCCATCCAGCCCGAAGCGGTAATGCTCCCATAAATGAAGCGACAGCCAGGCCGCTCCCATCGGCCAGATCGAGCCCGGCATAAAGTTGCCCTCGATTTGGGTCGCGCCCCACATATCCGTATTGTGATGCGCTACGATACCTCTGCAGCCATACACCTTCTGGGCCGTAATTCTGCCGTTCGGGCGCATCCGGTCGATCAAATCGAATAAAGGCTCGTGACATTCCGACAGGTTGCATACCTCAGCCGGCCAGTAGTTCATCTCCGTATTGATATTGATCGTATACTTGGACTCCCATGGCGGCGTAAAGCTTTCATTCCATATGCCTTGCAAATTGGCCGGATTCGAGCCGGGACGAGAGCTTGCCATCAGCAGATAACGCCCGAACTGAAAGTAGAGCGAGATCAGGGAAGGATCTTCCGCCCCCTCTTTCCATCTTTGGAGCCGCGCATCCGTCGGAAGTAAAGCGGTTTCATCCTTTTTGGCGGCTGGTCCCAAATCCAGCTTGACACGCTGCATTTTAGCCGTGTGGTCGGCCAAATGATCCTGCTTCACCCGCTCGTATCCTTTGCCCGCGGCATGCTCCAGCTGCTGTATGCATTCTCCCAGCGGATCTTCACAGCGGAAAGTCGTACCGGCGGCGACATAAAGCGTAACGGTCTGCGCCCCGTGCACGGAGAGAAAATCGCCGATGACGCTCACCGTGCCTCCCTCGGCCACCGCTTTGACCGCCGCCGTCAGCGTCACCCCGTCGCGGCCGCATTCGCCCCTCATCACAATCGTGTCCTTACCGAAACGATGGGAGCCTTCGTCGAACGGTCTGCGGCTCAAATTCATCCGTAGGTTCAACATCCCCGGCCGGTCGCACGAAACCCGGACGACCATAACCTGATCTACGGCGCTGCTGAACAGCTCTCTGACATGAGGCACGTCGTTCAGGCTGTAGCACACATGGGCAATGCCCTGCTCGATGTCGAGATCTCGGTAATAATTGGAGATCATCTTCTTCTCCCCGTCATGGTACAGCTGCAGCTCGCCCAGCGGCTGATAAGGATGAAGCGATTTGGGAATGGACATCATTCCCATCTGGGCCAGTTCCTCCGCTTCCACATGGTTTCCCTTCATCAGCAGCCGGCGGACCTCCGGCAAATATTTGCGCCCGTCCGGGTTATTGCCGTTAACCGGCCCTCCGTACCAGACAGAATCTTCATTCAACTGAAGCCGCTCTTGATTGACCTTGCCGAAAATCATCGCACCGAGCCGCCCGTTTCCTATCGGCAGCGCATCCGTCCAGGCTCTTGCCGGCTTCTCGTACCACAGCTTCATCGTTCCCGTTGATTTACGCAAAGATTCCATAATATCTCTCCTCTTCTTAAACTAAGTCGGATCGTTTTGCCGAAGCCAGGTGATATTACATGCGGCCGCCGCGGTCGATAATGGTCTTGGCAGCACACGCGCCGCCCCGACTCCCTATCGGCTCCGGTCACTTGTTAACCGCACGTCTAATGCGCAGAGCGTAATACAATTGGGCAGGCAGATCAATGCGGAACCTTCCTGCAAACTCCCCCTGCAGCGGGGTGATCGTCATGTTCCACGTATCGATCAAGTCGACGCAATACTGCCCTTCCGGAAGCGAAAATTCTCGGTAACTAAAGCGATGGGGACCGAAATATTGCAAATAATATTCCCCGCTTACCTCCAGCGTAGCCGCATCAAGCCTGTCGCTGCTGTAAATCATATCCGCGGGCGCTTCTTCCAATATCCGGCTGAAGAACCGGATTCGCTGCACGCTTTGTCCCTTCAGCGATCCTCCGTGTGACCACCAGAGCGGCCCTTCCTCCTCATCGCCTAAGTAGGTCTCTCCGTGGGTCACATAGCCTCCGCGACAGCGGCCTTCCCACATCCGCAGCACCATCTCCTCCGCCGTCAGGCTTCCCCAGCGCTTATCCAGATTGCCTTCATAACCGCATTCGTCGATAATGACCGGCTTGCGGTACTGCTTCGTGCATTCCGAGGCGACCCTCACATCGCTGTGCTGAATACTGACGTGGGTAATCCAGGGAACGCCGAAGTCATACCAAGTGCGGCAGTTATGTATCGATCGGAGATGACCGGCCGGGTCCTCCTCCTGCACAATACGGAAAAACCGCGTCCAATCCTCGGGCCGCTTATGGGTCATCAGATCGTACTCATTGGCAAGCGACCACCAAACGTTACGGAATGCGCTAAGCCTCGCGACAACATATCGCAGATAACGCTCGTCCTCCTCAGCCGTCATCCGGTCGAAGCCCCAGCGGCCTTCGTCGTACGGATGGAACAAGATCAGGTCGGCCTCGATGCCCAGCTCGGCCAAATCCTTCACTCTCCGCTCCAAATGGGCGAAATAAGCGGGATTCGGGCGGCTAAAGTCAAAGCCTTCATCGGCAGAACCGGCAAAAGGATATATCGGGGGCTCCGCCTGATTAAATTCGTAGTGTTTGGGAAACACGCACATTCTTATTTTGTTGAACGGGGTCTGCCGCAGCGTGCGCAGCGTCTGCTCCTGCAGCTCTTCCTCCTGCAAATGCCAGACATAGCCGGTTGTGCCGATCGGCGTATAGCGAGTGCCGTCGGCATATTGAAAATGAACCTCGTCCTTGACCCGGACGGGCCCATGATTGCCCTCTTCTCGGCCGGAGCAGACGAAACTCCCCCGGGTGCCGTCCAGAGCGGGACAGTTTGCGCTGACCGAGTAAGTCCAATCCCCTTCGAGCTCGGGCATAAAGCGAATGCGGTATCTCCCCTCCCCGTCGTAGAAGCCTTCTACCGCCGCTTCATATTCGCCGCAGCGAAAGCAAGCGCTTAACCTGACATCCGTAAAAGGGTTGCCCTCGGCGGGCCCTTGAAGCGTCAGCTCCATCAATCCCCAACGGGGCACAATCGTATCGGTGCTCGTACTCAGTACGTTCTCCTCCTCTCTTTCCGGCCCCTCATACTTTCTGAAGGCGCAAAGCCATGTACGGTTTGCCGGGAAGCCTCACTTTGGATTTTCCTTGAAAGACGGGTTCCAGCGGGGTTATCGTCATATTCCATATATCGATGAGCTCCGCCCGGAAAGCGGCGTCTTCCGCCAGCTCGACGTATCGGTAGGCGGGCTGGTAATTGCCGAGATAAATCAGCTTGTACGTCCCGTCCTCCCCGGCCTGAATCCAGTCTTCCGGAGCCTCCTCCATAATCCGACGCAAGAAAGCGATACGCTCGGCGCTTTCTCCGTACATCAATCCTCCGAACGAAATCCAGGCCCGCGTCTCGCGGTCGATGAACGACTCCCCATGCGCTACGAAACCGCCGCGCGAGAAGCCTTCCCAGAACCGGTGGACCATCTCCAGGCCCGAAATATTGCCCCATCGTCTCGAGCTGTTGCCCTCATAGGAGATTTCATCAATGACAATCGGCTTCGCCGCAGCTTCGCGCCAATTGGTCGTCAAAGCCGCGTCCCAATGCTGGATGCTCTGATGCGTAATCCAAGACTTCGTATAGTCGTACAGCGTAGACGATTTATACATCTTCGTTCCGTTATGAATCGAGCGCAGATGCTGATACGGATCGCACTGCTGAACGAATTGGATAAGGCGGTCCCAATCCGCCACGGTTTTAAATTTATTGAAATCGTATTCGTTGGAGAGCGACCACCATACATTGCGGTAAGCGGCCAGCCTTGCGATCACATAACGCAAATAAAAGCAGTCTTCCTCCGGCTCCATATTATCGAAGCCCCAATGCCCCTTATCGTACGGATGGAACAAAATCAGGTCGGCTTCGATCCCGAGCCGCTGCAGATCCTCGATTCTTCGCTCCAGATGGGCGAAGAACGACGGGTTAAAGCGCGTTTTGTCAATATCCTCGGGACAAGTTCCGGCGAAGGCAATCTGCGGCGGCTTCATGTCCCGCGTCGGCAAGAGGCACATTCTCACCTTATTGAACGGCGAATTTGCCAATGAAGCCAGCGTATGCTCCTCCAGTTCCTCATTACCGAGATGCGTCCAATGATAGCAGGTAGTTCCGAACGGCATATAGCGCGTGCCGTCTTCATATTCGAAATAATATCGGTTCTTCACCCGCACCGGACCATGATTGCCCGCAGACGGAGCGACACAGAGAAACTCGCCGGCAATGCCGTCAAGCTCGCTGCAGCTGCTCCTTGTAACAAAGCGCCACACGCCCGGTTCGTCCGGCATGAAGCGGATTTTGTACGTTCCGTCCCCGTCATAGAAGCCTTCGGGCTCCAGCCTTCGGTTTTTGTATTGAAACGTTGCAATTAGCCGCACATCCCGGTAAGGGTTTCCCCCGCTCGGCCCGCTTAAGGCGAGCTCGAACCGTCCCCATTGCTCCACACGGTCCTTCCACTGCTTTATGCTCATCGGTACTGGCGCCTCCTTCCTCTGTTCCGTCTTATTTAATGCCGGAATGAGCCATTGTAGCAATGACCTTGCTCTGGAATAACAAAAAGATGATCAAATTCGGTAAAAACATCAGCAGCGCCGCAGCCGCAGCCGCTCCCTGCCTCGCCACGCTGTTAGCCATGCCGCTGGTCAGCGTCGAGATGTAGAACGGGAACGTTTTCATCTCTTCCTGCTGCATGAACAGCGTCGACGTCTCCGTATTCCCCCATGCGGCGTTGAAGGCAATAATGCCGATCGTAGCTACGGCCGGCATGATGACCGGCAGCACGATTTTCATAAAAATCGTATACTCCCGCGCCCCATCCATCTTCGCCGAGTCAAGCAGCTCGTTCGGCAACTGGTCGATAAACTGCTTCATGAGAAACACCCCGGTCGGCACTGCAACCATCGGCATAATATGGCCGAGATACGTATTCATAATGCCGAGCTTGCTGACGACCAGATACCGGGGGATAGCTACGGTTTCCGGAGCAAACAACAGCGTCAGCAAGATCATCCCGAAGACGAGCTTATGTCCCGGAAATTTATGCTTGGAAATCGGGTAAGCGCACATCGCGCTGACTACTGTAACAATTATAACGCATAAAATCGCCACGACGACACTGTTAAAAATATATCTTGTAATCGGTATCGCCGTACCTTTGGTTATCGCCAGCAGCTCGACGAAATTTTGAAACGAAGGATGCCGGGCAAAAATGTTAGGCGGATAAATAAACAGCTCCTGATACGGCTTCAATGCGTGGTTCAAAATATATACGAGCGGCATCAGCATAAAAATGCTGAGCACGACCAACAGCAGCACCGCAAATTTCTCGAACGGCCCGAGCCTGTTCAGCCTCGACCTTCTTCGCCACGGAATCAGCTTTCCCAGCTTCTCCGCGCTCATGACTTTCATCTATTCGTCCTCCTTCGTTCCGAACAATCTCCAGCAGAGCTTGTTGGCTGCGTAAATAAGAATCAGCAGGAATACGGATAATGCCGTAGCATACCCGAGCTCGAAGCGGGTAAAGCCGTAATCGTCGATCTGGCTTATAATGAGATGCCCCGCATACTGCGGAGTCGGATTCATCCCGGACAGCTGCGTGCCGATCCCCCCGGCTTTGAATGCGCCGACGATCGCCATGACCGCGCCGAAAAGCATCTGCGGCTTGGTCGATGGTATCGTAATATACCAGATTTCCTCGAGCCTGCTTTTAATTCCGTCCAGCCTTCCCGCTTCGTACAGCTCGTGATTGACGTTCAATATGCCGGCCAGCATCGCCAGAAAGCCGATCCCCATGCTGGACCATAAAGTGACGACGATCATCGACGTCATCAAATGCTCCTTGCTCGTCACCCACAATACCGGCTCGTTGATCAGACCCAGCTTGATAAGGAAGCTGTTCAAGTAGCCGATCCGGTCGCCGGATAACAACGGCAGCCAGATGATGCTCATCGCCACTCCGCCCGCAAGGGACGGAGTATACAAGGCGAGAGTGAACCATTTGCGGTAGACGCCCGGCAGTATCGAGATTAGCCAAGCGAGCAGGAACGAGGCGGCATATCCGCCGGGACCTACAATCGTCGCAAACTTGAACGTATTCGGAATCGCATACTTGATCAAAATCAAATCCTGGGAAAGCATATACCGGAAATTGGCCCAGCCTACGAACCTCGGCGGCTCAAGCGAGTTGTAATAGGTGAAACTAAGCCCGAAGGCGGCGATAACCGGGATCATGATAAAAATCATAAAGCATATCATGAACGGTGCGATAAACACATACGAAGCGCGGTACTCCCATATCGCTTGAAAAGGCGACATCCGCTTCTGCTTCGCCCGGCTTGTGGAAGTATGCGCTGCCGTTACGGCCTGCTCACTTTTTAACATACTTATCCACCCCTTCCCACGGTTTGGTTATACTAGGCAAGTTTAATGACTTCACGACATTGCCGTTGTCGTCGATAAAATGGAATTCCTGCATTTTCCTTTGAATCTCCCTGTCGATATCGACAATGGCGGTCTCCAGAGAGGTTCGGTAGTTGATTCCGTCCACGACCGTCCGGTTCCAGGCGTTCTGCAGCTCGCGCTCCATGAAATAGCTGCCCGGCACGTTAGGAATTTCTCTGAACCATCTCCACTGCTCCATGATCGCGTTCAAATCGTCTTTTTTCCAAGGAAGCTTGGCGAAAGCGTCGATATTCGACGTGTTCCAGCGGAAGCTGACGCCGTTCAGCGTCTCCAGATCGGTGCCGTAGCGCTCCTGAATTTCAGCCGACGTCCACCATTTGAGAAACTCCCAGCTCTCCTGCGGCTTCTTCGTTTGTTTGAAAATTGCGGAGGATTGCATGCCTCCGCCCATCCAGCGGGCTACGGTGCCGTCCGGCTGCTTCACGCCGGGAATCGGAGCGACGCCCCACCACCCGTTCAGCTCGGGAGCGGCTACCGTCAGCTCGATATACATCCCAAGATCGCCGATCCCGAGCGGGATCGTGCCGTCGCGGAAATGCTGATAGAAGCTGGAGAGCGAGCGGTCGACCGCGTACTTGTTGTACAGGTCGGTCCATTTCTTGAACGAGTCGAAGCCCTTCTCCGTTCCGAGTGCGGTCTTGGAACCGTCCGCCGCAAAATAATCGGCGCCGTTCTGAAGGAAGAACGGGTTATGGCCGACCGGCGTAATGTTCATGCCGTTTTGCTGCAGAATCGGCAGCATTTTATACACATCGTCCCAAGTGTCGGGGACGCTAAGGCCCAGACTTTGCAGCACATCCTTGCGGTAATACATCATCTGGAACGTCTGCGTTTCCGGCATTCCGTAGTAGCCGCCGTTATAATAGAACGGCGTCCACGAACCCGGAGCAAACTGTTTGTACACTTCGTCAAAATCCGGAAATTGCTTTAAATCGTATATTCCGTTACGCATTGCATACTCGAACGGCAAGTCCTGTCCGAGCCCCAAAGCGACGTCTGGCGCTATCCCTGCGGCGTTCATCAGCACGAGCAATCCTGCGTCGGGGAGCAGGTTGACCTTCACTTTGATGCCGGTCTGCGGGGTGAACGATTCATTGGCCAAATCCTGCAGCAAATTCACATAGTCCCTTCCGCGCAGCACCCACACGTTCAGTACATCGTCCTGCATTTTATTCAAATTTTCCTTCGGCATAAAGGAATAAAAGAAATTAATGAAGGCCCCTTGAATTTTTTGCGGCATCGACGCTTCCATTTTCGGAAAGCTCTTCTCTACCGGCGCAATGAAGATCCGGTCGAGCTGGAGCGGCTGCGTATTGAGCTGCTGAATCAAATCGCCGATTTTCCCCTGCAGCGTCACCAGCCGGCTCGCTTCGTACGGAATTTCATTCTCGTTTTTCAGCAGCGACTGAATGTCCTGCTCGACGGTCACGATACCTTGCGACACGGCGTCCGGACGTCCGTTAACGGTTTCCAGCCTTGTGCGCACATCGGCCAGCTTTTTCCCGAGAGCGCCTAATTGCTCGATGAAGCCCGGAAGATCCTTGCGGATTTCCCATGTCCGGTTTTTATCGTCCACGCCTCCCGTCAGCGCTTTTAAATCGGCCGCCAGCTTTTTCAAATCGGCAATGCCGCTCTCCAGATCGATAATGACCGGCTTCAAAGGCGCTTGCGTTACGCGCATCGATAACGTATTTTTTCCTTTTTGCAAATAAAATTCGAACGGCTTGCCTGCGCTATCCTCCAGCGTAACGCCTTTCCAGCCGGAAGCGTACAGGAAACGGTACGCCTTCAGCTCGGCAAACGGCACCTTGCCGTTAATCGAGATCGTACGGAAGGACGAACGGTTCGAGAGGAACGACTGCTGCGCCCGCATCGCGATCTTGTAATACCCGCTTTCCGGAACCTCGAAGCTCCAGCTGGCCTCCTGATTGCCGGTGGACCACCGTTCTCCGTCGATCGTATTGTATGTAATTTTGCCCCGTACGTACGGAACGGATGCGATGTCGTTGTCATAAGACAACGGGATGGATGAATCGTTTTTCCAATCGACCTGCTCGGCCTCGATGACGATCGGATCGGCTTGCACCGCAGCCGCGTCGGCCGGAGACGTTCTTCGGACCGTCTGATACGGGTCCGTAATGACCGGCGCTTTGAACGAGACGGATTCGATGGCGACCGGATCGCTGCCGGCGAAGCGAATCTTGTGCTTGCCCGGCGTCAAATACCAGAGCAGCGGGTCCTCATACGAGCCCCCGGAATCGCGGAACGAATCGCTCAGCCAGCCGGAAACATCTTCCGCCATCGGGCGTATCTCGTCTCCGTTATCGTCGGTGCGCGCCGGAAGCTGGTCCTTCCAATGCCGATACAGCTGGACGGATTTCGATTCCAGATAAGGATTGGCTCCGTCCACCGATACGTTCCAGGCGATCGGCTTGCGGTGCTTCGGATCGACGAACGGATGGTACGAAAGCTCCATCGTGTACAACCCGCCTTGCTCGACGTTCACCTCATATTCAATCCATTCGTCGCCTTGAGCGTTCCATATCAAGACGTTGTTTTTCCCGTCGTAAGAGCCTGCGCTCACATTCGCCTGCTCGGACTTGCCGCTCACCGCATTGCCGGGAACCGTAATCATTCCCTTGTGGTCCATGGCGGCGCCGTTTTTCTTCCACTTCTCCAGCACTTCCAAATAGTACGGATCAAGGGATTGACTCTCATCCGCTTTCTTCACAATCCCGGTAGTCTTTGCATCGGTCGCGCCGCTTCCCGGCGACTCGCCGCTGCCATCGGCGAGCCCGGGGAGCGTAGGGCCCAGCACAAAGACGAGCGCCAGCACAGTGGCCAGCCACGGGCGGGTTCTTACTAATGTCTTCAACTCCATCCCTCCGCTGTTTCTTTAGCTTCAAGCTTAGTATGCCAAATTATCCATCGTATCTTTATCGAAGAAGAGCGCTTTATTCATCGCAAGCGTTAGCGTCAGCTTTTCATTTTCTACAAATTGATGCTCGGGACGGGTGCGGACGATAAACAGATTCGGCGCGCCGATGTCCATATACAAATACAAGTCGGCTCCCATCAGCTCATTAATTTTTTGTATTCCGACGATTTGGGCACCCGGATTCGCCTCGCGAAAGGCGGGCTCAAGGTGGACGTTCTCACAGCGAATACCGAGAATCACGTTGCGGTCGACCTTTTTTTTGCTGCGCAGCACGTTCGAATGTTCGGCAGGGATTTTTAGCGCGTAACGGCTTGTATGAAACTCCAGCTCGCCGTCGGCGTTTTCCTTGATTTGCCCCTCCACCAGATTGATCGGCGGCGTTCCGATAAAGCCCGCTACGAACATGTTGCGCGGGTGATTGTAAATTTTTTGCGGCGTATCGACTTGCTGAATGATGCCGTCTTTCATCACCACGATCCGATGCCCCATCGTCATCGCCTCGACCTGGTCATGCGTGACATAGACCATCGTTACCCCGAGCTGCTTGTGCAGGCGGATAATCTCGGTCCTCATCTGCACCCTCAGCTTGGCGTCCAGATTGGACAATGGCTCATCCATCAAAAACACCTGAGGATTGCGCACGATCGCCCGGCCCAAGGCTACGCGCTGGCGCTGACCGCCGGACAACTGCTTCGGCTTGCGGCTTAAAAACTGCTCGATTTCGAGAATTCTCGCCGTTTTTTTGACTGCAAGATCGATTTCATGCTTGGGCATTTTGCGCAGCCTGAGACCGAAAGCGATATTCTCGTATACGCTCATATTCGGATACAAGGCGTAGTTCTGAAATACCATCGCAATATCGCGATCCTTGGGCGGCAAATGATTGACCAGTTGGTCTCCGATATAGAGCTCGCCGGAGGAAATGTCCTCAAGCCCGGCGATCATGCGGAGCGTTGTCGATTTGCCGCAGCCGGACGGTCCGACCATAACCAAAAATTCGCCGTCGAGAATTTCCAAATTAAAATCTTTTACGGCCTGCCCTTTTTCCTTTCCGTATCGTTTTTCGATGTGGTTTAAAAGAATGCGCCCCATTGCGGCACCCCCAATAATCATTTTCATAGCTTTTGACAACGGTTTCACATTTCCGCCGGAAACAAAGACATTCGCCGCACAGACCTGCTGGGTCCGGTGGCTTGACTTCACCGAAGCGCTGAGCGCCGGGAAGCGATATTTCTATTGGCGATAAAAACTACCTCTATTCGCGGTCGCTCGTCGGTGATGTTGCATCGGTAAGCGTTTTTACCTCCACATAGAAATCCTGACTTCACCGAAGCGCAAGCGCCGGGAAGCGATATTTCTATTGGCGATAAAAACTACCTCTATTCGCGGTCGCTCATCGATGCTTGTGCTTCGGTAAGCGTTTTTATCATTATACCTCCACCCCATTACGCGATTATAGGTGATGATAACTTACTCTATAGGGTAATCATGCTCAGGCTCTCAGCGCGGAAGCCAGCCATTCATAGGACCGGCGCCCCGAAACCTCGTGTTTGCCCGGAAATAAATCGCTTCCGAGACGTTCTCCAGCCCCCTCGGCGGCGTAGATTCCCTCTAGCGCCGAGAGCGCAGCCTTCACGGACTCGCAAGGAAATAACGGGTCCTCTGTGCCCGATTCGACAAACAGCGACCTAGGCGCGATCAGCCCTATCAGCTCGGGTAAATCGGCGTAAGGCAAAATAGACGGCAAATAATTGTCGATACAATGATTCATCGCAAGCAGACTGCCCCGGAACGTGCTCGCATAGGCGCTCAGCACCGCCGCCCCGATCCGCTCATCCAGAGCCGCGCTGAAAGCCGCGATCATTCCCCCTCCGGAGAAACCCATCGTTCCGATCCGCGCCGCATCGACCTCGCTCCTGCCGAGCAAATAATCCAGCGAACGAATCGCTTCCAGAACACGCAATCCGGCCGCCGTTCTGCCGTACATCAGCAATCTGGAGGCAAGCGCATGGCAGGAGCTCGCTTTCCGCGGATCTTTGCTCCGCTCCGCAGCAAGCCGCCGATCGCCGAAGCCGATAATTTCGGGAGCCATCACAACAAGCCCCCGTCGCACAAGCTGCAGAGCGAAATGACCGGTAAGCCCCGGATTCCCCTCCTCGCCGGTACCGTCCGGCTTCAATCCGACAATTTCCCGGCTCCCGTAACCGTGCCCGTGCCAGGCGATCACAGCAGGAGCAGGTTGAGCGATTCCATGCGGAATCAGCAAATATGCAGGCATTCGCAAACGCTCAAAGGTGGTGTAAGCGATGCGCTCCAGCGTATAGCCGTCCTTCTCTTGCCGCTCCAGCAAAACCGGGTTCAACGCCTCGGGCATTGCCGGGAACCGGCCGAGCGATTGCAGCAGCCGCTCTCTCACCTCATGCTTTCTCTGCTCCCACGGCTTAAGCTTGCTTGCCTGCCCGTTCAACGCCTGGCTATCATACAAATCGTTTAAAAATTCATCCGGCGACCACATCGATCATCCCTCCGCTTGTTTTTCTGGAATCCGTCTAGAAGCGGTGAAAAACGCTGACTGCGCATGCGAAAGCATCCTCCGATCGCTCTTGTCCCCTGATTTCTTGAATGTTTGGGGATGGTTATTTCCTTTTTCCCACGGAGAAAATCCGTTTTTCCCCAGATTTAAATGGCCCCTCCGCTCTTTTTTCACCGGCTTTCTAAACCTTGTGCACTCTGCGCAGTGCAAAAAGAGCTGCACCCGTATGATGGCCAGCCCTCCTAGCTTAAAGCGATATCGCTTTGTCTTCGAATTCCTGAAAGTTTTGTCTGTACTGACGAGGCGTCACGCCGGTTTTTTTGCGAAACAGCGCATGGAAAAACTTCATATCCAAATAACCGACCTGGTTGGCAATTTGATAAATCGGGATATCGGTCGATTTCAGCAGCTCGCAGCATTTTTGAATACGGACATTTTGCAAATATTGGGTGAACGTAAGTCCTGTCGTCTTTTTAAACAACCGTTGAAAATGGCTCGCGCTCAAGTAAAAATAATCGGCTACATCCTGAACTGTAATGTTCTGCGTATAGTTGCATTTGATGAAGTGGACGACTTCCTCCAGCTTGCTGAACGACGCCGGCTCTTCTTCATTTTTCAGCTCGAACCGCTTCAGCATCACAAGCATCTGTATGAGGAGGGCGACCAGCACCGTGTCGAAGCCGGTGTTTCGTTTCAAATATTCGGAGTACATCGTTTGGAACATCGCCGAGAACGTATCGTGTTTATCTTGAAAATGCAGCCACCGTTCGCTGCACTCATGCGGATAGTAAAAAATATTGTATGTAAAAGAGTCCTTTTGCAAAATAGACTTCCACTGATCCAGCAGCTCATTGCGGAAGATACAGTTGTAAATGACCAGCGTCTTGTCCTGCTTCGGCGAAGACGGGCGAAATACATGCGAGGTTCCGATAGGAATGAGGAACAGATCGCCCTGCTTGATCGGAATGACCTGATCTTCAATATAATGATAGCCGCTGCCTTCCCCCACAAAGCTGATTTCCGTAAAATCATGCGTATGCTGCGCCGTTGTAAACGATTCCAATTCACGATTGATGAAAATATCCATATTTTCGTCAAAGAAGAGGTCGCCACATAAATGATCGATTCTTCCGTTCATGTCCATTCACCTCAGGTACATGATATTTGTGTTGCTCCAGCCAGAAAATGCCGCAATTCGGCCGAGGACAGGAAATTTATTCCTGCCTCGCCCACTCTTCTTCTACACGAACATACTTAATTCCTTTTCGCAAGTATGAAAATGCGACATGAATCGCACCGTCTTTTGTCGTAATAATGGAGGGATACGAATATCCGATCTCGGAGTCCTTGTACTCCAGATCCGCCATCTGCACGTTACGGAAGTACGGCCATGTCTGCCCTTCATCTTCGGATATGGCCAGCGTAAGCGGCGTGCGCAAAGGCTTCCGGCGGAAATTTCCTTTGCTGGACACCCAGCGGAATTGGTCGCGCTCCATCGTGGAATCGTTGAAAATAAGCGCCAGATGACCGTTATGCAGGCGGGTCAGCTGAATGGACGAATTGTTGTTGGCAAGCTTGCTTTTAACCGGAACGGTCCAAGTTCTTCCCTTGTCATAGGAATGGCTCGTATAAATCCGGTCGGCCTGCCGGCTGCGGAATACGGCATACAGCACACCGCTGCCTAGCTCCACAATATTCATTTGGACGCGGTGAACGCTTCCTTGAACAGGGTGTTCCTGCCAGGTACGGCCTTGGTCCGTACTGATCTGGACGACGCTGTAATGTCCGTCCATCTTGCAATAATAGGCCGGCAATATCCAGTCGCCGTTGCTCAGCACCACAATCGGCTGGCGCAGGAAGATGCCCATACCGTCGAACAGCACCTCGGGAGGTCCCCAAGTGAAGCCCCTGTCTTCGGAAATGCGGCGGACGACTCTGGACGTTTTCTGATTATGCGGCTCGTTCGACGTATGCATCAGCCATAGCTTACCGTCCGGCGCCTGAAACAAAACCGGATTTTGCTCCGATCTCTCCGGATCGCCCGACAGCTGCACCGGCGCTTCCCAGACATGCGAGCCGGCAGGCAGCCTGGACATGACGATATTCGTATCGGGATTGCCTTCCCCGCTTCCGTTGAACCAAACGCACAGCAAATCTCCGTTATCCAGCTCCAGCAGATTGGCCGCATGGCTGTCATTCGGATGAATAACGGGAAGGAACGCTTCCCGGATGGAGGAATCGTTCTCCGGCACGGTGACGACTCCGTTAAATCGACTCATAACGACACCCCTTGTCCTTGATGAATGAATTGTTGCAAAGAAAATTCCCGACGGCACAGCGTCTCTGCCTGAAAGATCCGCTTCCCGTTCACATACACGCAGTAGCCTGCCTCCAGAGGCTGCTGCCCGCAGTCCGGTCCGCAATCGCTTACAAGCGGATTCCGGTACGAAATCCGAATATCGGCTCCGGCCGCCTTCACCCGATCCAGACAAAAATAATCCAGCCCGATGTCGATCGGATCGATGATCAGTTTGTCCTGCTCTATGTTCAGTCCGGCTACGTGGGAAATAAGCAGATCGATATAGTAAGAATGATTGTATTCCTGCTCGTCGCTCAGCGGTTCGCCCGTCTCGCTGTTGTAATGCTCCACAAGCCCCGGCTGGTTCAAATCGCGCTGCATGAAATGGAGGAACGAATATTCGCGGAAATAATGGGCGAAATCGCCGTCGAATCGGTGATTCCTTCGCTTGCTCTCCTTAGCCAGCGCATCCAGCGCGATGGAATTCGTATACGGCCATGTCGGTCCGTCCCATACGCATCCGTTGCGGCCTTTGACGAAATGGCCCATCCAGCCTCCTTCCTTGGAGTAAGCCGGGCAATCGGCGGATACCGAAGGAAACGGACATCTCGTGCGGAACTCCCGCTCGTTCTGCAAATGCTCGATCATACCGTCGAACCGTTCGTCGATCATCTCCGCCCAGCCGGGATAAATGCCGACGATGTTTTTGACCATCGCCTTCTCGTCGGTTTCATAGTGCAGATCGTAGAAAAATTGCGTTTCCTCATCCCACATTTTGGCGATAATATCCCGTTTGATCTCCCCCGCCAGCTCCGCATACGCTTCCGCCTCCGGATCGCCGAAGGCTTCGCATAGCTTGGCTACGGCCTGCGTGTTCAAGTAATGATAAACCGCCCGATCTACCCTTTTCAGATGGGTATACGTGGCTTTATCCTTCGGATTTCTCGGGTAATTATGAAAATACCAGTAGCTGGGCTGGTACTCCTTGCCTGTTCGCGTATGTTTGTGCTCAATCAGCAGTTGATCGGCATCGTTGCCGTGTATGCGTTTCCACGAAGCAACCTGTTGTTTCAGAGAAGGAAGGAGTCGTTCAACCGCCGAGCGGTTTCTATGTACAAGGTACAGCTTGTAGGCCGCCCAACAGGAGAAATTGGCGAAGGAATGCATGATCGTATCGACGGTCATGCAGCAGTACATCCCGTTTTCGTCCGCGCCTTCCTTCATATTTTGCAGTGAGCCTTCGCAATAGACCGGATCATGATACCACCTCGCATCCATCAGATGCAGCGGTACGGATAAATTGATCAGCTTGCTGAATTCCCAGCCGCCTTTACCGAACGGCTTTTTGCTCTTTTTGTGGGATCGTCCCTCGTAAAACAGCGGATGCTGCAAATGACCGTACTGCGGGTCCGCCAAATTATGCCGCAGCAAAAACCAGCGATACGCCCAGGTTTTGTTCAGCAGTTCGTCGCTAGAGCGAAACACAGGCGTTTTGTCGAACCAGGACTGGTACTGTTTCTTATACTCCGCGATGATCTGATCGGCATTCGTTCCCTGCCGTACATAGCGCAGCGCCCGCTCTCTCAATACCTCACGGCTGTCCCGGCCGTCGATTCCGAATGCCCCGGCAACGATCAGTTCTTTCGTCTCTCCCGGCCTGATTCGCAATTCGCTTAGCAAGCCCGGTTCGCTTACAGCGATGACCCCCGTTACATCGAAGCTGTAATGCTCGATTTCAAATGTGCCTTGCAGCGTGCCCCCTTCGCATTCGCTGAACAGGTCCTCATAAGTCTCAAGCCGCAAAACAAGATCTTCCTTGCCGCCATTCGTCCAGGTCTGGCACGACACCGCACAATCGTCCCAAGCAATAAACTTGCGCTCCGTCAAGGACAAGCGACCGCTTTCATATTCCATCAGCAGGTGGCTGGGAAACCACTGCGTCCGGCAAGGCTCGAAGCTGACGATCCCCTGAGCGGTTACGGCGTACAACAAAGGAATGTTGATCTTGTGGATAAAATCGAATCTGCCGGCAAATCCGGGCCTGGGCTCCACATAATCCGCCCATAGCCTCGCTCCGGTGGAACCGAGCAGTAACGCGCCGGGAAGCGTGCGCAACGCCTTCTTCCCCGCCTGCAATTCCTCATCCCAAAGGCTGCCCGTTGGCATGAACTCTCCTCCGTTCTGAGCTAATTAATATTCAATTTACCCTGAATTTCGAAAGTACTGCGCATTAAAAACATAAAAAGGGCTCCAAATCTTTGGTAGAATGGTGTTTGTCCAGGACAACATCACCCAAAGAGAGGAGCACCTTTTAGGTGAAGTCTACCACACCGGTCAGCAAAATCAAGAGCGAATTTTCGCTGCAGAACGCCACGAGTTTCGGCGGCGTCAAAATCTTTTTGGCCTATCTCGAAAAAATCAAGCTCGCCGAGGCCATGCAGCGCCTTTCCGGCGGCAAAGCGCACAACGCCATTTTTCCTGTTCATCGCATCCTGCTCTATCTAATGGTTGGCTGGATGCTGGGCTGCGGGCGTATTTTTCATTTCCGCAAGTTACAGCACGATGTGTTGCTTTGTCGTTTTCTGGGAGGCCGTCTGCCGCATCACAGTTTGCTGTACAAGGAGCTCGCGCGTCTGGGCAGATCCTGCCCGCAGCTCCCGACGGAACTGCGCAAGCTGAATATGGAAATCATTCATCTCTGCTTGCCGTCCAAGCCAATCCTTGATCTGGACTCCTCGGTGGAGACGGTATACGGGGAGCAGGCCGGCGCGGCCAAAGGCACCAATCCGCATAAGCCCGGACGAAACAGCTACCATCCGTTGCTGGCTTTTGAAGGGCAAACCCACTTGAATCTGAATGCGAGGCTTCGCCCCGGCAACACGCATTCTTCAACCGACGCAATCGACTTTTTGCAGCAAACCTTCGCACTGCTCGGCGAGCGCCAAGTGGCGTACGCCCGGTTCGACAAAGGCTTTGGCGGCGAGGATTTCTACCAACTGTGGGAAGGCCGCAAGATCGGTTACGTCGGCAAAATGAAATGGACCAAACGCCTCGCAAGCGACGTGGCGGCTTGTCGCTACTGGACGCGCTATGTCGACGAGGACTGGATCATCGAGGGCATCACTTTGATTTACAAAGCTACGTCCTGGAAAAAGCCCCGTCGCGTAGCGGTCATTCGTAAGACGCAAGTCTGCGAAGACGGTCAAGGCCGCATCGTATTCGACGAGGACTGGCAGTATGAAGCGATTGTAACCAACCTGGAGTGGGAACCAATTGACCTATGGCGCTTTTACAACCAGCGTTGCTGCATGGAAAATTACATCAAAGAGGCGAAAGACGGTTTTTCCATGGACCGGATCGCGACCAGTGATTTTGAAGCGAATGAAGTCGATCTGCTGATCAAGTTGCTGGCCTACAATTTGTTCGAACGCTTTAAGCGCGATTGTTGCGAACCGATGCATCAGGGTTATACGATTGCAAGATTCCGACTGGAGTTCTTTCATTGCGCGGCGACGCTTGTTCGGCATAGTCGCGCGGTCGTGCTCAAGCTGATCAAGGATTTCGACGGTCGTCATGCATGGAAACGAATCGAAGCCAAAGTGGTTCAATTGGAGTGACGGCTTCCAACATTTCACATGGAAAACAACAATGCCCCTTTTCTGGGGAGGGGGGAGTTATCCCCATGTGGATATTGGTTTCAAAATTTCGCTGGTCCCACTCCCACTTATTCACAGTTGTTGATCCGCTCCTGGATGATCGCCACCGCATTCTTATGCGCTTTCGAAATTCAGGTTTACTTACATGCTTAAGTATATAAAATTTCAATGCGCGATGAGTGGTGGTTATCTGCTCAATCTATAGGGCAATTACACTTATTCCCTTTGCTCCATGATGCAATGAATCCCCTAGTCCGGTCCGGGAACCGGTAGGGGATTCGCTATGGCTTGGAACGGGCTTCCGGCGGCTGTTAAGAAACCGCCTCCGATAGCCGAATATGATAAAAGGCGATGCGCTCTCTTCTCCACGTGTATGTAATATACAGGTCGCTGCCTCTGGCGACGATCGCCGGATACGAATATTGCTTGATCCCTTCGTCCAGCTTCAGCTCCTGCTTCCACGTCCTGCCGTTATCCTCCGACAGACGCAGCACAAGCGGGGTTCGCGGTCCCTTCTTCTTCCCTTCCTCGGTGCGGACGGGATTGTAGACAAGCGCGAGCACGCCGGAATCCAGCTTCGCCAGATCGATCCCGCTGTTATTGTTCGGCAGCTCGGTAGCATACGCCTCGCACCAGGTTCGCCCGCCGTCGGCGGAATCGCTGCGGTATATTTCCCCCTCCGTGCTGCGCGTCAACATATGCACATTTCCCGGAACGGACTCCCATAGCGCCGGTTGGATAATCCCCTTCCCCCTCAGGCGGCTGTGGTCGATCGGCACAGTTTCGCTGCGATGCCATGTCGTCCCTCCGTCAAGTGACAGATCGACGAAGCAGTCCCAAGCCGGCTCCAGCGAAGCCGGAGCGGCGATCGTCCCGTCATGCAGCAGAATGGGCTTGTTTTTGACAGGCCCCCGGCCTCCCGCATCTCCTTCCACCAGCTGTACGGGCTCGCTCCAAGTAATCCCCTGATCCTCGGAATACATAACCATCGTAACCCATTCGGCAATGGAATGGCCTACTTTATAATACAACTGCAGCACTCCGTCGGGTCTGAGAAACAGCACCGGATTCCAATGCGGCACTCCCTCGCGATCGGCTGCCTTGACCGGGGCCGTCCATCCCTCCAGGTTGCGCCGCGAGACCCAGATGGCTACATCGCCCGCCTTCTCCGCAGTGCCGCCGAACCAAGCGGCTATAATCTCACCGCCGGGCAGCACCTCCAGCGTCGATGCGTGGCAGCTCGGGAACGGTCTGTCCTCTTCGAAAATAAATTCCTTCACAATATGTTTATATTCTACCAACAATGAATCCCCCTTCTGTCCCGTGCAGCGCCGCCTCCTGTTGCAATCGGGAGAGCGCGCCGCTTCCTCCTTCGGTTATACGGGCACTATGTCGTAGCTTTGCCCGGCCTCCGTATGCCATACAAGCTCATGTCCGGTGCTCTCGCCGGCAATATCGGCTCCTCCGCGCCGTACGGAAACCGGATGCGGCGTCCATAAGCGGCAGGGCTTGCCCGCCGAAGATAACAGCCGGGCGCGGACTAATCGGCCCTCCGCCCATTCCATATCGATCTCGAATCCGCCGCGGGCGCGCAAACCTTTGGCCGTTCCGCGAGACCACTGCTCGGGGAGCGCGGGCAACAGACGCACCCGGCCGCCATGGCTTTGCAGAAGCAGCTCGGCGATCCCTGCTGTCCCCGCCAAATTGCCGTCGATTTGGAAAATATCGAGCTTCACCTTCGGGTGCCGGTGCGCATTCATCAGGTTCAGATGCGTTCCGGCCAGCAATTCGTTCAAAAACCGATGGGCCTTGTCAGGCTCGCCCAGACGCGCCCAGAAACTGACCGTCCAAGCGCAGCTCCATCCCGTATGCGCCCCGCCGTGAGCCAGCCTCCGCTCCAATGCAGCACGACAAGCTTCGATCCAGACCGGATCGTCTTCCCGCGTAAACAGCCCGAGCGGATGCAGCGCGGCCAGATGGGCGATATGGCGGTGTCCCGGCTCCAGTTCATCATAATCTTCCGCCCACTCCTGCAGCTGCCCGTGCTTGCCGATCCGAAACGGCGGCAGACGGCGCAGCGCCTCTTCCAGCTCCCCGCACAACCGCGCCTCCTTCTGCAGAATACGTCCCGCTTCGATACAATGGCCGAACAAGTCGCGGATCAGCGCCATATCCAGAGTGGAAGCGTAGGTTACGCTGCTTTGCTGGCCGTCCGCCGTGACGAACATATTCTCCGGCGACGTCGAAGGACAAGTTACGAGCTGGCCGTCAGAGCCTTCCACCAGCCAGTCGAGGCAAAACAAAGCAGCCTCCTTCATCGCCGGGAACGCCCGCTCAAGAAATCGCTCGTCTTGGCTGAAAGCGTAATGCTCCCATAGATGATGGCACAGCCACGCGCCCGCCATCGGCCAAAACGCCCAACTCGGAGATCCTCCGACCGGAGTCGACGTTCTCCACAGGTCGATGTTATGGTGAGCGGTCCAGCCTCTGCTGCGGTAATGAACGGCGGCCGTCTGCCGTCCCGTCCACCGCAAATCCTCAATCCAATCGAGCAGCGGCTGGTGGCATTCCTCCAGATGGCAAACCTCCGCCGGCCAATAATTCATCTCGACGTTGATATTCGTCGTCCAGCTGCTGCACCAGGGCGGCTGCGTCTTATCGTTCCATATTCCCTGCAAGTTGGCCGGCTGAGTGCCCGGGCGCGAGCTCGACAGGAGCAAGTATCTCCCGTATTGAAAAAAAAGCGCCGCCAAGCCCGGGTCATCCGCCCCTTCTCTTACGGCGCGAATCCGCTCATCCGTAGGCATCCCGTTCATCGCTTCGTCTCCCAGCTGCAGCGCGGCGCGGCCGAAGTAAGCGCCGTATTCTTCGATATGCCGCGCTTTCAGCCGCTCATAGCCCGCTGATGCCGCATGATCCAGCCGCGACTCGCACAGCCGCGCCGGGTTCGGCGCCGATGCGGAAGCGGGATCGCCCCTGAAGCCGTTATAGCTCGTTGCCGCAGCGATGAACAGCGTAATCGCGCCTGAACCGGTAATCCGCATTCTGCCGCCGCTCGTCTCCACCTTGCCCTTCTCCACCTCGACATGAATCTGCAGCTCGAAGCTCATGCCCTTGCCTTCTTCATACTTTACCGGATCGGGCGCCTTCATCGTGTTCGGAAGCACATGATACGGGCTGCGGCCGGAGAGCTTAAGCCGGTTCGGCGCCGTCTCGCTCACCGTATAACGGAGCGGACTGTGCAGAAGCACGGTGAGCGCCGTCTTGGCGTTATGATGCAGACGTACGGCCATCACCTGATCGGCGGCCGATACGAATACCTCCCGCGTGCAGAGCGCTCCTCCCAAACGGTAACGGGTCCTTACGATCCCTTCGTCCATGTCCAGCTCTCTGCGGTAACCTGTCGCTTCTCCCTGCTCGTCAAACCACAGCTCCATATCGCCGAGCGGCATGTACGACTCGATCTCTTCTCCTTCCATGTATTGTTCGATGATGCCCTCCGCTTCCTCATGCCGCCCTCCGAAAATCAGTTGGCGCGCATAGTCCAAATGCAGTTGGACGTCGTGGCGAACCTTTTCTCTCGGCTCTCCCGACCATAAGGTATCTTCATTGAAGCTGATCCGCTCTCTCCCGGCGCCTCCATATACCATGCCTCCGAATCGGCCGTTGCCGACGGGGAGCGCCTCGAACCAATGGCTCGCGGCTTGTTTGTACCAGATCGCCGAACGGCTGCCGGTTCCGGACATTGGTTTTCCTCCTCTTCGCAGGTAAGGCCGGGAAGCCGGACCGGGTAATGTCCCGGACAAGCCCCCCGGCCGTCGTCATCCTATTCGTATAACCAATCCAGCGTTTCCACGCCGTCGTTTTTATGCTCGACATTTCTCGGGCGAATGCTCTGCCCTGCAGGCACAACGCCGAGAAGCAGGTACGCTCCTTTGCCGAAATCCAGCGTATGCCGGCCGGCATCGAACCGGAAGGCGTGAACGTTAACCGAAGGGTATGCGTACAAGCGCAGTCCTTTTTTCAGCAGCGGCTCGTAGCCTCCCATATCGTCGGCATGCGTATTTTCCTCCAGGCTCGGGGCCTGCAGCCACTGCTGATCCTTGGAATTAAAATATCCGATCAGCACTTGCGCCGGCTCGGCAAGCTCGAATTCGAGAGCAATGCCGCGAAGCCCCGCTTCCCGCTGGCTGAAGCGCACGCCGGTCAAGCCGTCGAGCTCCTCCGCGCAGCCGACGATATGAATATCGCCGTCCGTGAACACCTCCGCGCCCTTCTCCACGCGGAAGGTTTCCGCATGGCCGGAAAGCAATGTGAACGAAGCCTGCTCCAGCGCGGAAATCGGCTGCTGCCTGTTCTTCAATGCCTCCGGCAGCGTTCCCGACTTCAGCTCTTGCACATGGAAGCGGAAACGATCCAGCTCCTGCTCGTACACCGGCAGACATTCGCGCCAGTGCCTGAACTCCATTCCGTTGCGAATCGGCACCTTCCGCTGCGGCGTCTGCATACTGTTGGCGAACAGATACGTATCGTCCGTCAAGCTCGTCAATCTGCGGTAGCTGTTCAGGCTGCTTTCCATGTAATCGCCCGCCCGCTCCAGCAGATCGGTCCGCTGAAAGTAATCATCCTGCACGGTATGTTTATACGTTAACAAAAGGATCGCTGCCCGCACTTTATCCGCATATACGCCCACCATCTCGCGAATGGCCTGAACATCGCTTCTCAGCCGCTCGAACTCGGCGCGGCCCCGCGTCACGGCGCCCGCCGCCCGATCGATCGCCTCCAGCGCATCCTGCGCATGGCGCTCGCTGTCCGCGATAATGTCCGGCGGCGTCTCTCCGACATGAGGCTCCTTGCCCAGCTCCCTGACGACGTACTCCTCAAGCCGTTCTCCCTGAGGCGACTGCGATTCCCACAAATCCGGCCACGGCATATGACGCTCCGGATTCGTAAGCTGGCTCATCGTCATCCCGAGGCTCATCGTCTGGCGGTTTCCTTCGGTTATGCCGAAGCGGCGCAACAGCTTAGGCGCACACTCGCCCGCCGCCTCATAAGCGTCCAGAATCGCTTCGCCCGCTTCCCGGCTGCCGTACCGCTCCGCCAGAAGTCCGCTCCAATAATGACGTTCCGCTTCGGGATCGCGGTCCGGGTTCCAGGCGTAGCGGAACCAGGCCGCATACCAAATCCAATCCCGGTCGATTTGTCTAAGGCGCGGCGCGCCTTCCTCCGGCTTATCCGGCGAATAAGGCCAATCCCAGAAGAACAGCGGATACAGATGAAGCCCGTTCGACTTCAGCCGGTATTTGGCGGCCTGCATGCATTTTTGAATGAACGCCGGCGCGCCGTAACGGAACGGCTCCAGATTGGCGAGAATATGTACGTTCACGATATGAATCGTCTGCAGCGAGCCGAGACGGTTATGAATGTCCTGCCATTTCCCCCTCGGCGTATAGGTCGTCAGCGATTCGCCGTTGTACTTGGCCTCGGTGTACAAGTTCGGATACAGCGGCAGCGCAGCTTCGATCACCTTTTGCGGCTCGATGGCGTGGGAGCGCAAAATGATCGGCGGCTTCTCCTTGACGTTGGAGTGACGGAGCCCTTCCAGCAGTCCGGCGATAATCGTATCGTTAAACCATTCGACGCCGTAAATTTGCCCCTGCAGCGCTTCCCCTAGGCAAACCATCAAGCCGACGTTCGGGAAAGAGCGGACAAAGGCCGCGATCGATTTCTTGTAATAATCGGCGGTCAGCGGAAGCGGCTTCGGCTGATGCAGCTTCAGCCCGTGCTTCTCGGCGAACGGCAGCGGAATATGTATATTGTAAAATTTCAGCACGAGCCAGATGCCTCTGCGGTCGGCCTCCTCCGCCAGCCAGCGGAACGTATCCACGTTCAGCGCAAATTCCTCTTCGGTCACTTCCAGCGCCTCGGGGTAATCCTCCAGCTTGACGAGCGAGGAGAACGGATGCCCGCTCCACAAGTAGATGATGTTGCAGCGCTGCTCCAGCAGCATATTCAGAAAATCGAGCCACAGCGCCCGGTCGTAAAACCACGGGAAGCGCCCCGGCGTTATCGGGTATTCATACGTTTGCCGCGGCGGTTCAACCGTCGTCTTCTGCAATCCGATAGCCGGACCGCGCAGCGAGAAGTCGGGCGCATCGCCGTAGGCGAGATCCTTCGGCAGCTTTCCCGCTTTCCCGATGCGCTCGGCAAGCTCCTGGCAGCCGTACAGCACGCCTGAATCGTTCCCCCCGGAAACGACGGTTAAATTCCCCGGCAGGCTGTACAAGTAAAAGCCTTCCTTGGCCGGAGCCTCCGTATGATACAGCAGCACATCGCGCCGTTCAAGCTCTTGCAGCAGCGCGGATTCGCCGCGGCTGCCTGCGTACAATCGGATTTCGTCCTCCGCCCGATAATTGTCCCAGCTCCAGTCCGCCTCTTGCAGCCGGACGTCATAGCCGGCCTGCTGCAGAGCTTCCTGCAGCAGCCGGATACCGTATTCCACCCGCGGCGCGGGCCGGCTGTCATGGCCGATAGTGATCGTTAACATGAGTCGGTGTTTCCCTCCGTTTCCTTGTATCGTTTCTTGGGTATCGTTTCCTTGTATCGTTCTACAGTCCGCCTCTATTTCAAAAACAGCTCGATAACAGGCACCGTTACATTCGGCTGCTTGACGGGAAGCGATAGCGTCAGCGTACTCTCGTCTCTGCCTTCCCGATAAGCGCCTTCCTCGATCCCGCTCTGCACGAAGCCTTCCTTGAAGCGGATTTCGGAGGCGTCGTTCAAGAGCTGGGCATATTCCACCCGTCCCGCGAAGCCGCGCAGATGAATATTTTTGAACGGCCAGCTGTAGACGTGCAGATACATCCGATTCGTCTGCGGATTATAGGTCAGGCGGCAGTCCCTCGGGCATTCGAAGGAATCCGGAGCCTGAGTGCAGCCGTAGATGGACCGACTATGCCGCTTCATCCACTCGCCGATCCCTTTCAGGCGGTCTATGGCGCGCTCGTCGAATTCTCCTCTTCCGGTCGGACCGACATTGAGCAGCAGATTGCCGCCTTTGCTCACGACGTCGATCAGCATTTTGATCAATACCTCGACGCTCTTCCAAGTCTCCTCCTCGCGGTGGTAGCCCCACGAACCGCTGAACGTATGGCAGGTTTCCCATACGACGCGTTTGCCGTTCACCTCCACCCAGCGGGTCGGAATATACTGCTCGGGCGTCGTAATGTCGCCCCCAATCTGCAGCCGATCGTTGAGCAATATATTCGGCTGCAGCTCCCGGATCATCCGAACCAGCTCGGCGCTGCCCCAATCGTCCTTGCCTTTACCGGCCAAGCCGTTCTCCTCGGGGAACGAGAAATCGTAGAACATCAGATCGACCGGCCCGAATTCCGTAAGCAGCTCGCGGGTTTGACCGAATAAATAGTCGCGGTATTGCGCAAAATCCCGCTGCTTGCTAGCTTCGATGAACTCGGGATCGAAGCGCAGCGGATGCTTCGGATCGACCGTATAATGCGGATGATGCCAGTCGATCAGCGAATGATAGAAGCCGACCTTCATATCGCGGCGGCGAAACGCATCGACCATCGGCCTAAGCACGTCCCGCCCAGCCGGACTGTTAGGAGCTTTGTAATCGGTCAGCTTGCTGTCCCACAGGCAGAAGCCTTCATGATGCTTCGTCGTCACGACGAAATATTTCATCCCCGCGTCGCCGGCGAGCTGAGCCCATAATTCCGGGTCGTACAGATCGGGATCGAACCGCTTGAAATATTTGCCGTATTTCTCCGGAGACAGTCTCTCCCGGGATTGCAGCCATTCATGCCGCGCTCCGAGCGAATATAACCCCCAATGAATAAATAAACCGAACCGGTCCTGCGTAAACCATTCGCTGTTGCCCGTCGTAGGTTGAATCTCAAAAGTCACTTCGTTTCCCCCTTGAATGGATTATGAAGATTGCATCATTTGATCCGGCATCGCATCCGAGCCGTTCTCTCGCGCCTGCGCCCCGCTTGCCCGAGAGAGCCGCGAAATGAACGTATAACTGCCGGAGCCTGCTTCGAACACCGTGTAACCGCCTTCCGTCCGCAGGTTATGCAACGAATCGTAAACCTGCAAGCTGTCGTTTAAAATAACTCCCGGCACATAGACAGTCGCGGTCGTATTAACCGGAATGGCGGCCTTCATCACGAACCAGGATTGCTCCCGCTTCCACTCGACGCGGATCGTGCCGTAGACGGAGCGAAACTCGCCCGAAGCATGCTGCAGCCCTCCGCCTGGACGCGGCCGCAAGATCAGATGCTTATATCCCGTCCCGTCGCCGTTGTTGATGCCGAGAATATTCTGGTACATCCATTCGCCGACGGAACCGAGGGAATAATGATTGAACGAATTCATGCCCGGATTCTGGAAGCCGTCCGTTTCCGTCCAGGCGTCCCACCGCTCCCAGATCGTGGTCGCTCCGTGCTTGACCGAATACAGCCAGGAAGGGAACGTATCCTGCATCAGCAGCGAGTACGCCACATCCTCGCGCCCCGCCTCCGTCAAGGCGGGCAGCAGATAGCCGACGCCGAGAAAGCCGGTCGTCAAATGGTTGCCGTGCTCTTCGATATTGCGGACCAAATGCTCCGTCGCAAGGCTGCGTTCTTCCCCGGAAAGCAGGTTCATCTTCAGCGCGAGCACGTACACGGTCTGCGTATCTCCTTTGATCCGCCCGTCCCGGCCGACGAAGGCGCGCCGGAAAGCCTCCTTGATCTCAGCGAACAACCGGTCGAACCGCTGCGCGTCTCCGGTTTCTCCCAGCGCGGCGGCAGCCTGGGCGAGCAGCCGTGTGCTGTAGGCAAAATAAGCCGTATCCAATACGTCCTTCGGCGTCTCCGCATTGACCGAAAGCCAATCGCCGTAGTTGGAATAACCGGGACGGATCAAACCGTCGCTGTTCGCCTGCAAATACTCGACCCAGCGCACCATGGCCGGGTAGCATTCCCGCAGCGTCCGACGGTCTCCATACACTTGATAGACCGTCCATGGAATGACGGCGCCCGCATCTCCCCAGCCTCCGTTATCCGGAGCATGCCAGTTCAGCTCTTCGTGGTTATGCTTGAATTCCTCCCAGCCGGCATCCGGCGCTACGTCGGGAAACGCTCCCGAAGCGTGCTGGGCATCCATGACATCGATCATATATTTATGGAAAAAGCGGCCGACATCCATATTAAAGCTGGCGGTACGGGCAAAAATCTGCGCGTCTCCCGTCCAGCCGAGCCGCTCGTCGCGCTGCGGACAGTCCGTCGGCACACTGATGAAATTGCCGCGCTGGCCCCACTCGATATTGCTGAGCAGCTTGTTCAGCATCACGTTCGACGTGTGAAGCTCGCCGGTCCGCGCAGTCGCCGAATGCACGACTCTGCCGATAACCGTATTCAGCGTAGGCGGGCTTAAGAGGCCGGCCACTTCGACATAACGGAACCCGTGGAAGGTGAAATGCGGCTCCAATACCGCCTCCTTCTCCCCGTTCAGCATGTACGTCTCCTGCTGTACCGCTTCGCGCAGATTAATGCTGTACAGCGTATTATCGGTGTTCAGCATTTCGGCGCAAGCCACCGTCACCGTTTGTCCGGGCTGCGCATCCTCGACGCGAAGGCGGACCCAGCCGACCATATTTTGCCCCATGTCGAAAAGATAGGTCCCCCGCTCGGTCCGCTTCAGACTGACCGGCAGCAGCTCCTTCATCACCCGAACAGGCGGGTCGATCTGCGCGGTTAGCGCGCCGTCGTAGCGCCCCAGCACGACAGGCCGCTCCCAGGCGGCATCGTCAAAGCCCGGCAGCTTCCAGCCTTGCGGCTCCAAGCGAGAGTCGTAGGCTTCGCCTTTTAACAAATCCGAATACAGGATCGGCCCTGCGAACGTTTTCCACGTTTCATCCGTTACGACCTGCGCGGAGGTGCCGTCCTCATATTCGATATGAAGCTCGACGAGCAGATGAGGATTGTCTCCATACCGGTTATTGCCGAACATTCCCACATGACCGGCATACCAGCCGGTGCCTACAACAGCGCCGACGGTCATCTCTCCCGGCTGCATAAAGGCCGTCACATCGTAGGTTTGGTACTGTACGCGCTTTCCGTAATCGGTCCAGCCCGGAGCAAAGTAATCCTGCCCGACCCGTTCCCCGTTCAAGTGCAGCTCGTACAGCCCCAGTGCGCTGGCATAAGCGAAGGCTTGCCTGACAGGCTTTTCCACCCGGAACGACCTGCGGAAATAGGGGGATGGCAGCAGCCCCTCATACTCGGTTTGCTCCGGTTTGGATCTGGCGATCCAGCGGGCCTTCCACTCGCTTCTCTCCAGAATCCCCATCGAATATCGGGCGATGCCGCTCCAAGCGGACGGCTGGTCCTCCCCGTCCCAGACTCTGACTTTCCAATAGTACACTTGGCGCGATGCCAGCGGGCTCCCGTCATACTCTACGTGAACCGATTGATCGGATAACACCTTGCCGCTATCCCAAACATCGGGTGCGTCGTCCTTCAGCCGCTGCACGCTGGTCGCCGCCATCACTTGATAAGCCGTCTGAACCAGGCCGTAAGCTTCCGATTCCATGATCCAGCTGAATCTCGGCTTGCGCGTATCGAGCCCTAACGGGTTCTCGAAGTATTCTGTCTTCAAGTCGGTTATTTTCATCCTTTTCTCCCCTATACGCAAATAAATGATGTTTCCTTCGCTTGCAACCAGTTTACAGGAATGCCGTGGAGCAACTATAGGGCGAATTCATCCTCTTTATAGGCGCTGACTTGCACCTTCGCCCCCCCGTCGGCCGCTTGTCCCAAGCTCCCGGGCCAAAACAGCAAAAGCTGCAACCACAGAATTGTGGCATGCAGCTTCTCCTTGTAAAAAGCTAAGACTTGTGGGCCAGTACCGCCTTAAGCCATGTAGACGCCATTAAGGTGTCGCCGAGGCTATTCATATGGACGCCGTCGGTCGTCAGATCCTGTCCGGTGTCGCAGCCGATGAAACGGATAAACGCCTCATGGGTCGGGACGAGAATGGCGCCGTATTGCTCCGCCAGCCGGTTCACCGCCTCGACGTACGGCTTAAGCAGCAGATTGCCCGTCGAGTCCTCGTACTCCTTGATGACCGTAGGCTGCATCAAAATCAGCCGGCAGCCCGGAATCGAGCTGGCCCGGTCCAGCAGACGGCGGTACACTTCTTCGAAGCGGTCCGGGTACACCTGCTCGACATCCGGCGCATCCATCTGCCGCCATACATCGTTAATGCCGATCGATACGGATACCCACTGCGGTTTATGATCCATAACATCCAGCGTCCACCGCTTCTCCAAGTCGATGACCCGGTTGCCGGAAACGCCCTCATTAATGATTTTGAGCGAGAGCTCCGGATAAAGCGCCGTCAGCGTATCATGCAGCATGCGCACGTAGCCGTTGCCCAGCTTCAGCGGGTCTTTTTTTCTCCCCTTATCCGTAATGCTGTCGCCGATAAAAACAATTTTGTCCTTCGCCTGAAAAAGCATAATTGCCTGTCTCCTCCTCATTCATTCGGGTATGCCGGCATCGCCGCTCTTCGTCAACAAGGCTGGGATACCGTTTGCAAATAACGCTTCACCAGAACGTACAGCTCATCGAGCTGCTCCACCTCTAGGCGGTGGTTGCCGCCGAAAACCGCCGCATCTTTTGAACGGCAATGCAGTCCGATGTCCAAACCCTTCCTGCCCAGATGATACTTGGCATTAACGGGATATTGCTGCAGTTCGATCAGCGAAGCCGCTCCGATAAAGGCTTGAATCGCTTCGGCCGCCTCCGGCTCCTCCTGCCAGCGTGCGGTCAGCCGGACGTAGAGATCGGGATGAAAGTTGGCCATCACGCCGCTGAATCCGGCCGCCCCGAGCTTCAATGAAGCCAGCAGCGTCGCCGAGTTGGCGTTAAAAATTTGCAGCGGACTGCCCTTCACCGCTTCGAGCTTCGCAGCCAGCTGCGGCAAGCTGCAGCAGGTATCCTTCAGGAACCAAAATCTTCCCGTTTCGGCGCACCAGCGCAACGTTTGCGGCGACAGAAGCCTTTTGTACGGGTAAGGACATTCATATATGCCAAGCGGCACGCCGGGCACCCGCTCCAGCAGCCGCTGCGTGCGCTCCATCCATACGTCGTCGGATTCGCTTTGCTTCGCCAGCCGGTTGCTTACCAGCACGACTGCGGCGACGCCGGTATCGGCGATGCGCCCGATCTCCTCGGCTTGCCCCTCGGGTCCGTCCGAAATATGTCCGGATGCGATGACCGGCACCCTGCCCGCAGCCTGGTTCTGTACAAACCGTGCAAGCTTGACCCGTTCCTCCAACGAAAGGTAGAACATTTCGCTGGATTGACATACCGCGAATAACCCTTGCACGCCCTGTCCGATATACCATTCCACCAGCTGCTCCAAGGCATGATAATCCACCTCAAGGCTATCGGTAAACGAGGTAATCATCGTCGGCCATACGCCGCTTGGTATGCTGTTTGCAATCATCGGCAGCAATCCTTTCATCATCGTTTCCCTTACTATAAGCGGAATCGGCCGAACCGGAAATGGGGGATTCAAACCAACTCCGTCGCCCGGCGGCGGACAGAAGGTTCAATTCACCTATAGTTGCAGCCGGTTAACCCCCAATTTTATCCATCCTCTTATAGTAAGCTGACAATGAGAATAAAGCGCTTTATCCAAGGAGGTCCGCATGAATATTCAACCTTATTTAACCCCTTACAAATGGGGCAAGCCGGTGCTGACCGGCTCCGGCATTCCGGGTCGTTTTGACTATAATGCCGTGGATTGCCCGTTCGTGTTTCAACATAACAGCCGCTTTTATATGATGTACGTCGGCTTTGACGGCACCGGCTATCAGACGGCCCTGGCAACGAGCGGCGACCTGCTGCACTGGGAGCATCTCAGCGTCATCCTGCGCCGCGGCGAGGGTTCGGACTGGGATTCCGTCAATATTGCCGGAACCTGGATGATGAAGGAAAACCGGCTTACAGCGCCTCCCGTGCTCAAAAAATGGAACAATAAATATTGGCTCGTCTACCACGCTTACCCGCATACCGGCTACGAAGAAGGTTCAGCCAAAATCGGTATCGCCTGGACCGAGGATGAAGATCTGCTTACATGGCACCGCTGCAGCGAGCCGATTCTCGCACCCGAGGACGGCGCCGACTGGGAAAAGGGCGGCCTTTATAAGGAATGTCTCGTCGAGCATGAGGGGCGCTTTTATTTATTTTACAATGCCAAGAACAAAAACAAAGGCCGCTGGATCGAGCAAACCGGCGTCGCTTTCTCCAGCGATTTGAAGCATTGGGAGCGTTACGAGCATAACCCTGTGCTGCCCGTCACTCCGGAAGAGTGGGATTCCGGCTTCGCCAGCGATCCCTGCGTGCTTTTGAACGGGGATGAGTGGGTCATGTACTACTTCGGCTTTAATTACAAAAAAGCCCAGGAAGGCCTCGCCTTGTCGCGTGATCTTCTCAACTGGCAGAAACATCCCGATCCGATCATTACCGTCGGCGAAGAAGGCGGCATCGATTCGATCTTCGCCCACAAGCCGTCCGTGATAACGCATCAAGGGGTGCTGTATCATTTTTACTGCTCTTGCAGACCGTATCGTGAAGGCGATCCGACCTGCAATTACGGCAAAGAATTCCGGACGATTACCGTAGCGACCTCTCACGAGCTGCCCGGCGCTTCCGGAAAGGAGCGGTGCGAAGATGCAGCCGGATAATCTGCTTGTCGAACATACGCCTAATCCGCTCGGGCTCGACGTCCTTTCCCCCGCATTCAGCTGGAGCTATCAGGGCGGACAAGAACGCGGCCGTTATCAAACCGCCTACCGTATTATCGCATCCTCCCGCGAGGAAGATGCCCTGCTCGGTCACGGCGACGTATGGGATAGCGGCAAGGTGCTCAGGCGCAGAAGCATCCATGTGCTGTACGGCGGGAAAGCTCTGCTTTCCCGTAAACGATATTACTGGAAAGTGCAGACATGGGATCAAGATAACCGGATGAGCGAAAGCGGCATTGCGTGGTGGGAGATGGGGCTTTTGAGCGGCTCCGACTGGCGGGCGAAGTGGATCGGCGAACCGGTTCGGGATGCTTCGGAGCAGGATGCCCTGCCGATATTCCGCAAGGAATTCGTTATGCGGCGGCCCGCAGTCCGCGCGCGCGTCTATGCTGTGGGTCTGGGGCATTACGAGCTGCGGCTGAACGGAGGCAAAGTCGGCAGCGATGTGCTCGAGCCCGGCTGGACGAACTATAACAAAACCTGCCTCTACTCGGTATACGACATTACCGATCTGCTGCAGCAGGGGCCTAACGCCGTCGGCGTGCTGCTCGGCAACGGCTTCTACAATGTGACCGGCGGGCGGTACCGCAAGTTCAAAGGTTCGTTCGGCAGGCCGAAATGCCTCGTTCAATTGGAGATCGTGTACGACGACGGCACGGAGGACGTTATCGTCACCGATACCGGGTGGCAGACCGCATCCGGACCGATCACCTTCTCCTGCATCTACGGCGGAGAAGATTACGATGCCCGGCGCGAGCCCGCCGGTTGGGATTTGCCCGGCTTTCGGCCCGAAGACGGCGATGCTTGGCAGCCGGCAGCCGCAGCCGAAGCCCCTTCGGGCAAGCTCAAGCGGCAGGCGACGGCGCCGCTTCAGGTGATGCGCTCGTTCCGGCCGGTGCACATCGCCGAACCCGCTCCCGGCGTCTATGTCGCCGATTTCGGACAAAACTTCTCGGGCTGGGTCGCCCTTACCGTATCGGGCCCGGCCGGATCGCAAATAACGCTCACGCCGGCGGAGCTGCTCCGCGAGGACGGTACCGTCAACCAGAAGTGGACGGGATCTCCTTACAAGCTGAAATATACGCTTAAGGGCGAAGGCGATGAAACCTGGTCCCCCCGCTTCACCTACTACGGCTTCCGTTACGTCCAAATTGAAGGGGCCGCTCTCGCCTTAACCGCTCAAAACCGCGGAAAAACCGGCGCAGAACTGCCGATGCTGCTTGCATTGGAAGGTCAGATGATCTATCCCGACATCCGTACCGCGGGCCGCTTTGCTTGCTCCGACGAGCTGCTGCTGCGTACGCACGAGATTATCAATTGGGCTATGCTCAGCAATACGAAGAGCATTTTTACGGACTGCCCGCATCGGGAAAAGCTGGGCTGGCTGGAGCAGGTCCATCTTATGGGGCCGTCCCTCGCTTACAATTACGACGTTCAGTCACTCTTTGTCAAGACGATGGAAGATATTCGCGACGCGCAGCTTGCAAGCGGCATGGTTCCTACAACGGCCCCGGAGTATGTGGTTTTCTCGGAACAATGGCGCTGCTTCCGCGATTCCGTCCCTTGGGGAGCCGCCTACGTGCTGATCGGCTGGAACTTGCATCAGCTGTACGGTCATACCCGCATATTATCCGAGCATTATAAAGGCATGAAAGCTTATGTCGATTATGTTACCGCCAATTCGGATGATTATATCGTCCGCGGAGGCCTTGGAGACTGGTACGATGTAGGGGACGAGGACCCCGGTTTCGCCAAAAATACCCCCGTTGCCCATACGGAAACGGCCATGTACTATCATGCGGTCGATGTATTCGTGAGCATCGCCCGGCAGTTGGGACGGCTTGAAGACGCCGCCCGCTACGAGAAGCTGCGCGAGCAAATCCGGACGGCGTTTAACCGGGAATTTTTCGACCCGGCCTCTTGCCGCTATGCGACCGGAAGCCATACTTCCCAAGCTATGCCCCTCGTTCTGGGACTGGTCGACGAGCGTTACAAGCAGCAGGTGCTGGAGGTGTTAATCGAGGATATTCGCGGCCGCCGGTTCCATACTACGGCCGGGGACGTCGGCCACCGTTATGTACTGCTGGCTTTGGCGGAGAACGGCCGTTCGGACCTTATCTACGAAATGACCCGGAGCAAGGAGCATCCGAGCTACGGCTATCAGCTCGCCCATGGGGCGACGACGCTGACGGAAGCCTGGGACGGTCCGACGGTGGGCAAATCGCAAAATCATTTTATGCTGGGGCATTTGGAAGAATGGTTATACGCCGGGTTGGCCGGATTTGCTTACCGGTATGATCATGAGCTCGAAACATACAGCCTGAGCTTCCGGCCTTTCGTCACCGGGGAAGTGGAAGAAGCGTCTGCGGAGCATCATTTGCCTGCCGGGACCGCAAGCATCCGCTGGCGGCGCGACGGCAAAGCGCTCACGCTGGACATCGCGATTCCTCCAAACTGTATCGGCGAAGCGCGCATTCCGGCGTCGGCCTTGACCGCCGAAGCGATCACGGAAGGAAGAACGCCCCTATCGGCGCGCCATGATATCAAGCTTAGCCTGTCCGCCGATAGCCATACCGATGTCGTTCATGAAGCGGTCATTCGGCTTTCTTCCGGACATTATCATCTCCGCGCCCTGCTGCCGTAAAATTTTCCCTTTCTGAGAACGTCGCCCAATGAAACGGCCGCCTTCTTTCCGCTACACGGAGAAGAAAGCGGCCGTTCTCTGATTACGGTAGGGGCAGTGATCCGGTCAAGATCAACGCCTTTTATCGCTTGCCCGTCTTTCTTACGAAGTCGGGCATTCGGCGCATCATCCGCTCCTGGTCCCGCTGGAAATCGAACTGCTCGTATAATCCGTGCGCATCCGCCGTGCCCAAAATTCCCATCAAATCCTTCAATTCATCCGATTGCACGATAGCCTGAACGAGTTTTTTCCCGATCTGCCTGCCTCTATACGCTTCATCGACGAACACGTCGCACAGCCAGTACATCGTGGCTCCGTCCGTGACGACCCGCGCGAAGGCTACTTGCCTGCCGTCTGCGTAAGCGCCGTAGCAAATCGAATTGTCGATAGATTTCCTAATTCTCTCTTGCGATCGCTTGTTGGCCCAGTAGCTTCTGGAGAGGAAGCCGAGCACTACGTCAAGCTGAAGCAGCGACTTGTCGCTGCTAATAACGATAGATTCATCCGTTCCATTCATACGGTAACGCCTCCTGATTATGGTCTTCCTTCCGCCGTTTCGTCCGTCCGGCTTCCCGGAGAGGGGATATGCCGTTCCAGTAGCGCATCATCCCACACTTGAACCTCGATATACCGCTCCGGACCGCAGCTTCCATCTCCATTCCAATGCTGGGGCAAGCCAAACTTCGCAATTACATCAAAAATCTCATTTTTAGTAAAAACCGTCTTGCGGTAAGGCTTTCCATCCTCATATCGCATCGTCGGAAACAAATCTCCATAGGTAAAACTCACCTGCGACGGGTCCAATGCGTCCAAAGGAATGCTGAGCTGCACCCCGTTACGATACCATGATTTAATCCATTCACACGGGCCGAGGGTCATATATTGGGGAGAATGCTGGAGCGGTTTCCCGCCTTTAATTATAAAAAGCTCGCGAGCCTTTTGCTCCAGTTCGCGTCGTACATCCAGATAATCATCAGACCTCCTGCTGGCAAAGAGCGCCTCATCCTGCTTGATTCTTTGCATCACATCCCGGTATTGTTGATTGCTTAATCGGGATATACTTCGAAAAGGCCCCTGCTCAGCTTCATAATAATGATAGAGTATATCGACCACGACGTCCCTCCGCTTAATCCCCGAACCCGGTATCCGGCTCTGCGTTCAGATGGCTCGTATCGTTTATCCTGCATACGGTTTTGTTTCGATTCCAGCTCGTAATCGTCAAATGCGTAATACTGCACGGATCGATATCGAACGATATCTTCGCTACCAGCTCGGGAGGAAATTCAAGCCACCAATGAATGATGGCATTGATCGTATTGCTATGACTGACGATAACGGCCGTCTCCGCTTCATCCTCGCGAATGCTCTCCATAAACGCGAATACGCGCTTTTGCAGCATATTCCAGCTCTCGCCTTCCGGATAAGGAACCCAATCCAGCAGAGGCTCGGTCATCGGCAGCTCCAGCCGCCGGGCCTCATCTTTGGACTTGTCCGCCGCCAGCCCGTTATTCAGCTCTCGCAGCTGAGGAGCAAGTGTAGGCTGCTTCTGGAACATAGCGCCGATGATTGCCGCCGTCTCGCCGGCTCTCGCTTGATCGCTGCAGTAGCAGTTGAAGGGCTTGCCGTCCATCAGCTCCTTCAGCCGCTCCCCGGTTTTTCGCGCCTGTTCTCTCCCTGCGCCGGTGAGCTGAGAATGGGACCAGCCTCCGACTACGCCTTGCAGCAAATGGTCCGCCTGGCCGTGCCGGATCAAAATAAGCTCCTTCAAGCCGATCGCCTCCCTATGCTAGGATAGATGGAAATTAATGCGAGCCAATGAGCTCGTCCAACGAAACCGGATAGAGGGGCTTGCTGAGCTCCAATATCGCTTTGGCATACTCTTGAATTTCTTTCTGCGCATCATGTTCAAGACGCTGGTTCAAGAAATGGCATATCGATTGCAGGGAAGCCGTCCAGTACCAACGGACATACATTCCGTACGCCGGCAAAAAAAGCCTCGCCTGCTCCGCGCAAACGCCGTCGTTTAGAGCCGCTTCGTATTTACGGATTCCTTCTTCGATATACTCCCTAAGCTCGGCGGTCAGCTTGTGTCCCTGCTCCGTCGGACTCAGCTCGCCGCTCCCCTGCTTGGAATGAGCCGGCTGGCTTCTCCATTCGCCGCTGGCGGGAATGTAGAACGCCGGTTCCTCGGTTATGTATCTGCGGCTGGACTCGTTCCACGCTTCCAGACTGTCTCCGGTCCCCTCATAATGGGCAGAGCCGACGACATACTTCCACCACTGTCTGGCCACCATCAGCGGGGCGTAGATTTCATATTGCAGCATGACGTGCCGAAACGGCGACGTATGGCCTTCTCTGGCCAGGAAACGGATCAAACGAATATCTTTATCGCTCAGCTCCGTCGATTCTTTGGCATACGAAACGCGGGCCGCATTGACGACCGTCAAATCCGCCCCCATGTGGTTCACCAGTCTTACATAGCCTTTATCCAGCACTTCAATAAATGACATCGTCTTCTCTCCTCTTTCGGCATGGTGAATGCGACGACGGCCGAAGCAAGCGAAGGCCGCTATATAACCGCCGAACGAGTAGCCGGAACCGATAAAAGACTCATACTGCGCAGCTTCTTGCGGATCATGCTCCCATACTTTTACATAAGGTTCCTCAAGGTCCGCCAACTCAAGCCGGATCGTCGTGTGCAGCGGAGTCTCTTCCTTGAACGCCCGATACATTTGGTTGGAGCTGTACCCGCATCCGCCCAGACTCAATTGATCGCCCGCATCAAATCGCTCCAGCGGCCCAATGTCCATCGCTCGCTCTCACCCGACCTTCCAATTTATTCATACTGCCGAAACGTTTCCTTCCCTTCGGTGTTCGTTTGCGAATCCCACAAGGCGCTCAGCTCAAAGGTCCCTTGGTTAAAAAACAACGGAAACCGGCGCTTAAACCAGCTTTGCATCGGAAGCTCCAATGCTTCCTCCTTATCGACCCACAACAGATCGCCCTCCGGGGGATTCTGCAGCAGTTCGCCTTCGAACTCCGTTACCAAATAGTTGAACACCATATATCTAAGGTTTTGACCCGGATCGCAAAACTCGTCCAGTCCTTTGTATGCGATCCGTTTCACGGTAAGCCCGGTTTCTTCTTTCACTTCGCGGATCGCCGCATCGACGATGCTTTCAGGAAAATCTACTTTGCCCCCGGGAGCGATATAACCGGGAAATCCTTTCTTATCCGGCCTGTTGATCAACAGCACCTGATTTCCGTTTTGCACCATGCACATCGTGTACAGTTTAACATTGAGCGTCACTGTGGTTTACACCGCCTACTATACTAAATGGACAATCTTTATCCTATACAAGCTACTTCTCGCTGCGATTCCGTTTGAAATTCAGCAATGCCGAAATAGCAAAAAGCACCGCCACGCCAATATAACCGTATTTCACCGTGTTAGAGGTAGTGATGAAGCCGGCGACGACGAAAGCGACGGCGGCCAACAAATTCAATATGCCTACATACAAATACGGACTCTTTTTCATAACAAGCGGTTCCTACTCCCATTCGCAAATTTGACCTTGTCTTGCCGTACAAGACCTTCCCTTTATTGTAACACGAAAAGCCTGAAGAACAAGGTAAACCGCAGGCTCAACATACCCTCTTACAGCCTCCTTCTATGGGCTCGAATGATATTTTTCAAATCGCCGGAAGGGAAAACCTGGGGCTTTGTCGAATATTTTCTTGTCAAGCGATCCGTTCCGGATTTGCCAGCAAGCCAGTCCTAACCGTAAGCCATCTTAAGCCCCCGGGAGCGTTTATGTTAAGCTATTTCAAAGATTACTTATTGAATATTTTCTTTATTTTCTCCCCGCTGGTGTTTTATCCGTACATATACAAAACGAGCAGCAATCCGTTCTTATACCGCTTGCTTCTCTATGTTCTTGTCTCCGTTGCCCTAGTAACGACGATGTCATTTCCCATTGAATTAAACGGTTTGAAATACGATTTTCGTTCGATTCCGCTGACTATCGGTTCTTTATACGGGGGCTCTCATGTTTCCGCTTTACTTTACTTGACTCTTGTTACATACCGCTATTTGACGGGCAACCCCAACAATTGGCTTTACGCGGTTTCCTTGCTCCCCAGCTTTCTGATCGTCTACTTGACGCTCAGGAACTATTCCAAGCGAAAATTGCTGCACAAGCTCCTCTTGGCCGTCACCGCCTGCACCTGCATTAAAATGATTACCTTCTCGTTTTATTTATCCGCTCTCGGGCAGATGAGGCTTCTGTTCGTCGATACTTGGACGACGCTGGAAACTTATATTTTGCAAGCGTTCATCGTCGGTGTATGCGTCTATTTGATCGAATGCCTGAACCGGTATTTTCGCATGCAGGAAGAAGTAATTCAGAGCGAAAAAATAAAAATCGTCAGCGATATGGCCGCTTCCGTAGCTCACGAAATCCGCAATCCGCTGACAACCGTCAGAGGGTTTATTCAATTGTTGGGCGCCGAGCACCTGGATCAGGACAAAAAACAGTTTTACCGGAACCTGTGCCTGGAGGAATTGGACCGGGCGCAGCTGATTATTACCGATTATCTCACTTTAGCCAAGCCGGACCCGGAGCTTATCGAAAACATCGACATTCACGAGGAAATCCGTTATTTATCGAACGTGCTGATGACCTACGCCAATTATTACAATATTCATATCAACACTGTGATCGAGGAGACGAGCGTTCTTCGCATAACCGGAGATAAATATAAATTCCGGCAAGCGTTGATTAACATCGGAAAAAACGGGATCGAGGCTATGGCTCACGGGGGACTTCTCGAAATCTATGCGACGGCGGACAACGACGGCGTCGCCATCACGATCAGCGATACCGGGACCGGTATGACCAAAGATCAAATTCAACGGCTCGGGAATCCGTATTATTCGACGAAAGAGAAAGGCACCGGGCTTGGAACGATGGTATCGTTCGGCATTATTAAGAAGATGGGCGGCAAAATTGATATTCAAAGCGTTCCCGGAGAAGGGACGCTTTACAGGCTGGTGTTCCCCAAAGCTGATATGCCGGAGTCCGCCAGCTAACGGCAGTTGTCCCGCTCTACGCCTTCATCAGGAGCCCGTTTGGTTCGCCCGGCAGCAGTGCAGCAGTCCGGCCGATCGGTTATTCGCTATATGAATAACCCTCTTGTTCTCCGTTTGCAAGGAGCAGTTCAAATTCGATCTCGTGCCTAATCGGGATTCCTTCATCGCTATACAGCGGAATGCTCGGCTTATGCTTTCTCGCCTCTTGAACTGCATCGGCATAAAAGCCTCTCATATTGAAGCCACGCTTCTGATAGAATCGGATGGCCTTCCAATTTTCGTTCGTCGTAATCAGCCAAACTCTCGCGCATTTCCTCTCGTCAGCCTTAAGCCTGACGAGCTCCAACAACCGGGTACCGATCCCGACGCCTTCTTTCGTGCTCTTCAGAGATACGACTTCACATTCGTCGTGCACGATAGTATATACGATAAAACCAAGAACTTCCGCTTCATTATCCGCCCTTGTTTTCACAGCTATAAACCCCGGTAATTTCTGTAGAATATGCACCTGCTTGCGCGAAATCACAATATCTTCTTGAAACGGATATCGATCCGTCTCGTTTAGCTCGATGAAGGTTACGTCGCCCTTTTTCACAGCTGCCTCCCCTTGTATTCCAACGACAAAATGATAATCCCATTTTATCACATTTCCATATTTAGGGTATAGAAGAAACAAAAAAAGCTTGAAAACTCAAGCTTTTTGGCGGCGCTTATAGCGTCGGCGACGGCTCCCGCACCTCAATCTGGCTATCTTGCAATCAACCTTCGATACTGAAAATGACCAGGTTGTTCCATTCTCCCGCGTTTTTCGTAAATTCATCCTGATCGATGATGGAATATTCGTTGGAATCGGGTTCAAAAATGACGTAGTACGATTTATTGGTTTCTCTAAACAGTTTTTTGGCCATGTCGATGGCATATTGTTTTGTCAAATTCGACGCCCCCTACGCACATATTAGGTCAGACGAGCCCGTCCGTTACCGACTGTTCCGATTTCGCCGGGTAAAAACTCCCTCTCTCCCAGGAAAGGACGAAAGCTTCATACCGCCTCTGCTGCGGGCAAACGCGAAGATCGCCAAAATAACGGGCTACCGCATATTTCTGCGAATCATGTGCCTTTAGCGCCGCCGCTTTCATATCCCACCATGGTTCGGTATCGATGGAGACGGAAGGGCGATGTCCTTGTTCCTTCAGCGTTTCCGACGCAACGTAGTACAGCTTCTGCACGGACGGACAGTCCCCGCTCAAGACGACGGATGTCGTTATTTTGGAAATCGCCATATGATCCGGATGGAAGTTTCCCCCGTCTTCCGGGAAGGTAATTACAATTTCAGGCTCATGTGCTCGGATAAACTCGGCTACGCGCTTCACGAACCATACGTCGTCCGCCGCGTTCAGCTTGCCGTCCGGCAAACCCAGATGCTCTACGCGCTTAAGCCCGAGTATAGCCGCCGCCCGCTCCATTTCTTTCTCGCGTCTTGCGCCAAGCTGCTCCTCAGTCAAATGGCCGACGTCGCCGTTTTTTTTGCCTGCATCTCCCCTGGTAGCCAGCAGTAAAATAGGCTGGTCGCCGTTATCGGTCAGCTGCCTGATCAAGCAAGAAGCAAGGAACGTTTCGTCATCGGGATGGGCAAATATGAAGGCCGCGGTACGTTTCATCGTTCATCCTCCTCCTCTCCCCATTATATCAATTGTTATCTTGGGAGATAAGAGCCTGCGGCAAATTATTAGGCCCACACGCCGTCTGATAGATTTGCATATAATACAACATGTCCTGCTAGAAAAATGGAGTATCGTTGCAGCAGGAAAACTATCGTCCGGAAGGGAGGGGTTTGTTATGTCACGTACGCGCAATTACCGCAAGTGCAGGCAATATATGAACAAGCAGGTTCGAGTTAAGACGACCGACGGTCGTGTATATCAAGGCACAATCGTCAAGCTGGACAAACACAGAGTCTATCTGCGAGTGTCCCGCAACCAGACCGGAAATAAGGCCTCCGTTTCTTTTTTCCCGTTTCTGCTGCCGCTCGTGCTGTTCGACCTGCTCGTTATCGTTTTGCTGGAACGGCCCTTTTTTAGAAGATTCTAACGCGTTCGGCTCAAAACATGCAGCCCCTCTCCATAAGAAGCGGGGCTGCTGCTTTCAGGCTGTCGCCGGTTGTTCTTTGGGCAATGTATAAGGCTCCTTGGCGCATACTCCAGCCTGATACAGATTGGAGCTGAAGTAATGAAAGCCGCTTTTGAAAACGAATTCACGTTCGCTAAAACCAAGCGGATGAAGCTGCTTGCACAGTATGCAATAGTACATGATATGCACCCCTTGTTTCCTACTTAATTCAAATTATCACTATGTTTATGAATAAAATGTGATGATTATGCTTATCCCTGTGAATTAATTGTAAAAAATAATGAGAACCCCTATTTTCTCCGCCGCAATACTTCGAAAATCTTTCTACCATATTTTGAGGATTACCAATAACTAGGGCGCATGATATACTACTCCCAGATACACCACTAATGGCTAATGGGAGGATTATATGACAAAAGCAAGTTGGCTAACCAGAACCATTGTTGGAGCAAGCTGTCTCACCCTTGTTTTGACATCCGCTATGATCACCGCCCCGATCTCGGCTCATGCCGCAACCGCAGAAGTTCAATCGACTGCAACCGCCAGTCAGAAAGCGGACAAGATTATCGCCAAGGCGAAGTCCTTACAGGGCAAAGTACGCTATGAATTCGGAGTGAACAATCCGTCTAAGATGATCTTCGATTGCTCCTCTTTTACCAAATATGTATTTGGCACTCAAGGAGTCACGCTCAAATGGGGTTCCACCGCACAGAGCAAACAGGGCACCTATGTCAGCAAAAGCAACTTAAAAAAAGGCGATCTGATCTTCTTCAGTACGACAACGCCGGGGAAAGTGAATCATGTTGGTATTTATATCGGAAACGGCCAATTTATACATAACACAATTGGCAGCTCCGTGAACGGGGTCATTATAAGCGATCTGAGCAAATATTCGAGTCGCTATATTACAGCTAGAAGAGTATTGTAACAGAAGATAATAAATAATCCCTATTGGAAAAGTAGAGTTTTCCGCAATGCAGATGCCTCTTCCTTGAGGCGCATTCCGCCTTCGGCCCGCGCTTTCCAAGGCATTGCAGAACGGCAAATGTAAGGCCCGCACGTTCCGCTTATAGCTTGAGTGTAAATTATTTGGTAAATAAGACGCAATAGGTTGATAGAACCAGAACTAGTCCTATGACACTTTTTTTGTATAGGTCTGTCGAAAGCTTGTCGCTTTAGGGCGTATTTTCTCCGGTCCGGACTTGCATTCTTAAGCGCCGCACGAGCTCCCCAGGAACTTTAAAAGCACCGATTTGGGGCCGCAGCCACTGGCGCGCCCGGCAGATGCGCACTCGAAAAACGGATTCACAATAAAAGAAAGAGCCTATCCTGACAAGGTTAGGCTCTCTTCTTCGTTGACCGCAAGGCGCGGCCCTGCCGGCAAAAACAGCAGGCAGGCTGTCATATTATCCTTCGGAGGCTCATATAATGAATATCATGTCCAAAGATGAACAAGCATGAGACCTCAGTAAAAAAAAGGGGAGTGGAACTGCACATGTGGGAAAGCGTGTTGAAGAAAGATCAATGGGAAATCCAGGTTGATCAGGATCACAAATCGATCTTGCTCAATGTTTCCACTAATGCGGCCGGCAGCGGGCACGTATCGCTGCAGCTCGACCAATCGGAGCTCTTCGAGCTGCTGCACACCTTCTTATCCATCAACCGTTCCTTCAACAATGAGACGATGTATTACGACGATCTGGCCGCAGATCATTCCTGATAAGAAGGTGCAGGCTCGCCGGAAAAAGCCAAAGACAGCCCGATAGCGATTGAACCGTCCTCAAGTGCCAGAGAAGCATGCAAAAACGGAGGAGCGGTTCAAAATCGATCAGGCTGTCTTTTTGTCACATCCGGATATTATTCCCGGTGAGGCTATCGAAGCATCTGTTCATACAATGCGGCATATTCCTGCGCCGATTGCGTCCAGCTGAAATCCTTTTGCTTAATATTGTCCATAATGCGGGCCCAAGCTTCCTCTTCGCGATACAGCCGCACCGCCCGCTCGATCGTATACAGCATGTCATGCGCATTGTAATGCGCGAAGCTGAACCCCGTGCCTTCGCCTGTCGCTTCATTGTAAGACTGCACGGTATCCTTCAGGCCGCCGGTCTCCCGGACGATCGGCACCGAGCGGTACCGCATCGCTATCAGCTGTCCGATCCCGCACGGCTCGAACTGCGACGGCATCAGGAACAAGTCCGACGCCGCATAAATTTGCCGGGCCAAGCCTTCGCTGAACGTGATGTTGGCGGACACCTTGCCGGGATAGCTTTCCTGGGCCCAGCGGAACAGCTGCTCGAAGCGATGTTCTCCCGTTCCGAGAATAACCCACTGCGCATCCAGCGCCATGAGCTCGGCCATCACGCGGTCGATCAAGGCGAGTCCCTTCTGCTCGACCAGACGGGTTACCAGGGCGATCAGCGGCACATCCTTGCGTACCGTCAGCCCCAGCCTCTCCTGAAGCTTCAGCTTGTTCTGCTGCTTCTTCTCCAGCGAATCGCGGTAATGGACTTCCAGATTCGGATCGGTCATCGGATCGAACTCGGCGTAATCGATGCCGTTGACGATTCCGTACAGCCGGTGGCTTTGGCTGCGCAGCAGGCCGTCCAAATATTCGCCGTAGAACGGCGTCTGAATTTCCGCCGCATACGTCGGACTGACCGTCGTAATGAGATCCGAATACAACAGCCCGCCTTTCATAAAGCTGGCTCCCCCGTACTGCTCCAGCGCATAACCGGTAAAATGCTCGTCCCCTAGCGCGAAGAAGTCCTTGAACAGCTCTTTGGCGAATACCCCTTGATATTTCAAATTATGAACCGTCATCATCGTTTTGATATGAGCGTATTTCGGCTGGTAGCTAAAATGGGCGCGGTACAATACCGGAATCATTCCGGCCTGCCAATCGTGACAGTGAATCACATCGGGAATGAAATCGATATGCTGCAGCGAATCCATAACCGCCCGGCAAAAGAAAGCGAACCGTTCGGCATCGTCCTCATATCCATAGCAGCCCCGGCGGCGGAAATAATATTCATTGTCGACGAAGTAAAATACGATCCCCTCATGCTCCAACTTCAAGATACCGCAGTACAGCTGTCTCCAGCCCATCTGCAAAGTGAAGGTGGAGACGGTTTCCATCGCCTGCGCATACTGATCGGGAATATCTTCGTATTTCGGCAGTATGACCCTCACGTCCAGTCCCTGCCCCGCCAATTGCTTCGGCAGAGAGCCTATGACATCCGCCAAGCCTCCCGTTTTGACGAAAGGTACGGCTTCCGATGCGGCAAATAACACTTTCATGGCTTCCCACTCCTTTTCAATTGAGACTTGCCCGAAGAAAAAAAGACGGGGCGCCTCGAATGACGTCCCCGCCTTATCGCGCGTCAGATAACCTTCGTTTTGGAAGCGATGAACGGCGCCTGTTTATCCCCGGTAAGCACCCGGCCCCTGCTAATAAATACGTCCTTGTCGAGAATCGCATTTTCGATAATGACATTTTCTTCAATCTCGCAGTTTTGCAAAATGATGCAGTTTTTCACATATGCGCCCTTGCGGATTTTGACGCCGCGGAACAAAATGCAATTCTCCACCTTGCCTTCGATCACGCAGCCGTTGGCGATCAGGGAGTTGCGGGTATGGGCGTTATCGGCGTATTTGGCCGGAGGTTCGTCTTTGACTTTGGTAAAAACGAGATTTTTTTGAAAGAACAGCTCGCGCCAAACATTCGGATTCAGAAGCTGCATGCTATGTTTATAGTAGCTTTGAATCGTATTCACTATGCCAGTATGTCCTTTATGCTCGTATCCGTAAACGCTGAGCTTGCCGATATTTTTCATAATGCCGTCGCGGACCAAATGATCGTAGCCCTGCGCCAGGCAAGACTCGACCATGTCAAGCAGCAGCTCCTTGCTCATCACGTACATTTCCATCGAAATATTGTCGTTGCGCAGACGGCCGGAATGATCTTCCATCACGGTAACCTGTCCGTCTTCTTTGACGGCGAGCCGGCGGAATTTGGCGAATTCCTCTTCTTCCGCTTCCTTGTAGACGACCGTAATATCGGCGTTTTTCTCCAAATGGTAATCCAGCACTTCGTTGAAATCGAGGTTGCAGACGATATGGCTGCGGGAGATGACGACATATTCCTCGCGCGCCCGGTAAAAATAATCGCGGTGGCTGTAAAATTGGAACAGGTCCCCGCGAGCCATCCCCGTCGTTTCGTGCAAAATCGCAGGCAAGAGGAACAGCCCTCCGCGTTTGCGGTCCAAATCCCACTCCTTGCCGGAGCCGAGATGGTCCATCAAGGAACGGTATTTATGCTGTGTAAAAACGGCGACGTTCTCCATCCCGGAATTGACCATATTGGAAAGCGCAAAATCGATCAGCCGGTACCTCGCTCCGAAGGGAACCGAAGCCACGCAGCGGGAATAGGTCAGTTCTTCCAGATCATCAGGCTCGTTCACCAGATTGATAACACCCATCATTCGCTTCATACGAACTCACCCTTTCAAGTTGGTCATCGTCGCCATACTGATAGTTTCATTGCCGCCGATCAAGATGATGTTGGAATCGCCGTCCGCGTCTCCGATGACGCAGCCGTCTTCTACGACGGTGTTCTCCCCTATGATCGCCTTATATATTTTTACGTTGTTCCCGATCTTCACATTCGGCATGATGACGGAGTCCTTGATGTAGCAGCCTTCGCCAACGTGCACGCCATAGAACAATACGGAATGATCGACTTCTCCGAATACGCTGCAGCCCTCGTTGACGAGCGAGCGTCTGATTTGCGCCGTCGGAGCCACATACTGCCCCGGCTGGCAAGGATTGACCGAATAGATCCGCCACTCTCGGTCGTTCAAATTAAACTGCGGCTCATTTTCCAGAAGATCCATATTCGCTTCCCATAAGCTCTCGATCGTGCCGACATCTTTCCAATAACCTTCGAACGGATAGGCATATATGTTTAATTTTTCGCGAAGCATCAGCGGTATGACATCTTTACCGAAGTCCTTGCTGGATTCGGGATTGTTCTCGTCCATCGTCAGGTAGGCTTTAAGCACCTGCCAATTGAATATGTAAATGCCCATGGAGGCCAAATTGCTCTTGGGCTCTTTCGGCTTCTCGGCGAATTCGACAATACGTTCGTCGTCGTCCGTGCTCATGATCCCGAAGCGGCTTGCTTCATCCCATCTCACTTCGATGACGGCGATCGTGGCGTCGGCGCCCTTTCTCTTATGAAAATCGAGCATCCGATCGTAATCCATCTTATAGATGTGGTCGCCGGATATGACCAGAACGTATTCCGGATCGTACTGCTCGATGAATGATATGTTGCGGTAAATTGCGTTGGCCGTACCCCGGTACCAATCGCCGCCCTGCTGCTCCATATAAGGGGGCAGCACGGTTACTCCCCCGCTTTTGCGGTCGAGGTCCCACGGTGTCCCGATGCCGATATACGTGTTCAGCACGAGCGGCTGATACTGCGTCAGCACGCCCACCGTATCGATGCCCGAATTGGTGCAATTGCTCAAAGTAAAATCGATAATGCGATATTTCCCTCCAAAATGAACGGCGGGCTTCGCCAATTTATTGGTTAACACTCCTAAACGCCGTCCCTCGCCCCCTGCGAGCAGCATGGCCACGCACTCTTTTTTGCGCATCGAACCTATCCCCTTTCTCTTTTTCCAGCAGCTTCTTTGCGTCCAATTTTGACAGGCTTCAAAACAACGGTTGCAAGCGGGGGAATCGTAATATGCAAGCTGCAAGGCTGGAAGTGCCAAGACACGTTCTCCGTCTTGAGCCTTCCCGTATTCAACTGCCCGGACCCTCCGTAAACAGGGGTATCGCTGTTAAACCGCTCCGTATATTCCCCCGCAAAAGGTACGCCAATCCGGTATCGTGCGTGGGTTACCGGAGTAAAATTGCAGACAATGATCAAAAAATCATTCGGATCGCTCGATTGTCTGGTGAAAGTAACAATGCTCTGGTTGTGGTCGTGCGGATCAATCCAGGAAAATCCTTCGGGGCTGTGGTCCAGCTCCCAAAGCGCTTTTTCTTGCAAATAAAGGTGGTTTAAATCGTGGACGTACTGATGCATGCCCCGGTGACTGTCATAGCCGAGCATTTCCCAGTCCAGATCCTCAAGATCCTTCCATTCGTCGAACTGCCCGAATTCGCCGCCCATGAACAGCAGTTTTTTGCCCGGATGCCCCATCATATAGCCGTACAGCACCCGCAGGTTAGCGAATTTTTGCCAGTAATCACCCGGCATTTTGTTGAGAAGCGATTTCTTGCCGTGCACGACCTCATCGTGAGATAAGGGCAGCACGTAATTTTCGGAGTAGGTGTACATGAAAGAAAAAGTTAGCAAGTTATGCCGGCCCTTGCGGAAATACGGATCGCATTCCATGTAGCGCAGCATGTCGTTCATCCAGCCCATGTTCCATTTGTAGTTGAATCCGAGGCCTCCGTCATGCACAGGCGCGGTAACGAGGGGCCAGTCGCTCGAATCCTCCGCCATCATAAGCGCATCCGGATAATGGGCAAATACCGTCTGGTTGAGCTTCTTCAAAAACGCAATCGCTTCCGGATTGTCTTCCCCGCCCTGCTCGTTCTTGATCCACTGCTCGCGCGGCTTGCCGAAGTTCAAATACAGCAAGCTGGCGACGGCGTCGACCCGCAGACCGTCAATATGGAACATATCCATCCAGAACAAGGCGTTGGAGATCAGGAAGCTGACGACTTCCGGCTTGGAGAAATCGAAGGCCATCGTCCCCCACTCGGGCTTCTCGGCTCTGAGCGGATCGCTGTGCTCATAGAGCGGCTGGCCGTCAAAATGGCGCAGGCCGTGATCGTCCTTCACAAAATGCCCCGGCACCCAGTCCATAATCACGCCGATTCCCTGCTGATGGCAGCGGTCGACAAAATACATGAAATCCTTCGGCGTTCCGAAGCGGCTGGTAACGGAGTAGTAGCCCGTCGCCTGATAGCCCCACGAGCGGTCGAAAGGATGCTCGGCGAGCGGCATCAGCTCGATATGGGTATAGCCCATGTGCGCGACGTAATCCACCAGCTCGTCGGCCAGCTCACGGTACGTATAGTACCCGTCGCCCGGCTTCTTTTTCCATGTGCCCATATGGACCTCATAGATGTTCATCGGCCGGTCGTACGGCAGCTGCCGGCGCTTCGCTTCCTGCCAGGCGTCATCATGCCATTCGTAACCTTCCAGCGAACAAACCCGGGAGGCCGTTCCCGGCTTCAGCTCGGAATGAAAAGCGTACGGATCGGCCTTCCATACTAGCGTTCCGTGCGAGGTGACGATCTCGTATTTGTAATACTCGCCCTCGCGGACATTTGGCACGAACAGACTCCACACGCCCCAAACGCTGATTTTGCTGAGGACATGCTCGCTGCCGTTCCAGTAATTAAAATCTCCAATAACGCGGACTTCGCGCGCATGGGGGGCCCAGACGGAAAACCGAACGCCAAGGGTCCCTTCATGCTCCGTAAAATGCGCCCCCAACACCCGGTAGCTGCGGAACAAATTCCCTTCATGAAACAGGTAAAGATCTTCCGGACCAGGGATTACGCTCATCATAGGTCACACATCCCTTATTGTTCAATTTTGCGCCTCTAATATTGAAATACTACATCGATTGGCAAATTCCTCTCCGTTTTTTTCAAATAGTTCGTTAATTCTAAAAACATACTTATTTTCCGTCCGAGGAGGATTTTGTCAATTCGTCTGGAATACTTTTTATTGGGCGATTCGAGTATACGAGTAAACGTCCTGCATTCGCTCCGGCGATTCGAACAAGGACTGCCCGAAGCTGGCCGTAAGGCAAGAAAGGATGTCATTACACGAATGAACGACAAATTGAAAGGCTTGGTGCTTGGCCTCTCTCTCGGCGTTATGCTGACAGGGAGCGTGGCTTACGCCAGCGGAACTCAGATTGAAGTATATTTCCAGAACCTGAAATATATGTTTGACGGTTTTGAGAAAAAACCGGCGGAAGATCAGGGCCAAGGTTTCATCTACAACGGCACGACCTATGTGCCTCTTCGTTTCGTCAGCGAAGCTCTCGGCAAGGACGTCCAATGGGATGACGAGACCCAGACGATCTGGGTCGGCAAGAAGCTCGATACGGCAGCAACCGTCGCCGAATATCAGGGAGGACAGGTGACGCGCGGCGATTACGAAAAGTTTGCGGCCGTCATGCGCTTCCTGAACCCGCAAAACGCGCAGCATGAGCAGGACAATCAGTACAAACAGTATATTATTGACCAAATCGCCGCATCTCATATCATCGCCGGCAAGTTGGATGAAGAAACGGCCGCCAAGCTTCCCGCTCTCGTCGACGGGCAAATGCGGCAATTGGAGCAGCTGAATTCGTCCTCCGCCCAAACCTTAAGCGAGCAATTGAAGCAGCAGGGCCTCAGCGAGGACGATTTGAAAACGTTTGTCCGGGATACGGTAACGCTGCAGACCTGGTCGACCAATGCGGTCGACGATGCGACCGTCAAAGCCGAATACGACAAGAAAGCCGCAAGCGGCGACGAGAGCGTCATTACCGCATCGGTGAGACATATTCTCGTGATGAACGAGGACGATAAAGGCAGCAAGCTGCCTAAGGAAACCGTCGACGCCAAGCTGAAGGAAATTCAAGACAAGCTTGCGGCCGGCGCCGATTTTGCCGAGCTGGCCAAGCAGTATTCGGAAGACCCTGGCTCCAAGGATAACGGCGGGTTATATGCGAATGTGCCGGTGAGCCAATGGACCGAGAATTTCAAGAAGGCGACCATGACGCTCGAACTGAATAAAATCAGCGATCCGGTCGAAACGGAATACGGCTATCATATTATCCGCGTGGAATCGCGCGGCGTCATTCCTTATGACGAGCTGAAAGAAACGCTTAAACAATCGTTATCGCAAACGAAATACAATGACTTCATGACCAAAGAGCTTCCGGGCCTGATCACGAACGTAGAATTGCCCCAATAAGCTTGTTCCGATTATGGGAAAAGACGACAGACCGGCCAACGAGCCGGTCTTTTTGTCATCGACTTTTGTATAAAAAGCTTGATGCTGTTCTCGGTTGACTTTCCCCAGGCCGCTCCATGGCTTTACGCAAGCAATTAGTGTAAAATGTGGTAGGTGCTTTTTTTGAACAACGGAATGCACACGGGAAAATGATAGAAGGAAGGTTACATTATGTTTGCAGCACATGATTGGAAAGATTACGAATTAATCGATACGGGAGACGGCGAGAAGCTGGAGCGTTGGGGCAGCATCGTTCTGCGCCGGCCGGACCCGCAAATTATCTGGCCGATTCACAAGGAAAACGGCTTATGGCGGGGCGCCGACGCCCATTATCATAGAAGCGCGAGCGGCGGCGGTCAGTGGGAATATAAGAAGGAGCTGCCCGAGCGGTGGACGATCTCCTACGACAAGCTGTCGTTCCATATTAAACCGACCAGCTTCAAGCATACCGGACTGTTCCCGGAGCAAGCCGCCAACTGGAAGTGGATGATGGATAAAATCCAGGGAGCGGGCCGCAAAATCCGCGTCCTCAATCTGTTCGCCTATACGGGCGGCGCCAGCGTAGCCTGCGCCTATGCGGGGGCGGACGTATGCCATGTCGACGCGTCCAAAGGGGTCGTGCAGTGGGCCAAGGAAAATTTGCATCTGTCCGGACTCGGCGACCGTCCCGTACGCTTTATCACCGACGACGTGTTCAAATTCGTACAGCGCGAACAGCGCCGCGGCAGCAAATACGACGCCATCATCATGGACCCTCCTTCCTACGGGCGCGGCCCGAACGGGGAAACTTGGAAGCTGGAGACGAATCTGTACCCGTTCGTGGAACAGTGCATGCAGATTATGTCGGACAGGCCGCTGTTCATGCTGATCAATTCGTATACGACCGGCATTTCCGCCACCGTATTGAAAAATATTTTGGCCATGTCGATGGGCCGGGCCTACGGCGGCAATATCACCTGCGGCGAAATCGGCCTGCCGATTACCGCTTCGAAGCTCATGCTCCCTTGCGGCATTTTGGGCCGTTGGGAGGCGTAACGGATGGCGCAAGCCTCTCTCCCCGCCATAGAAGTGCTGTATGAAGACAACCATGTGATCGTCGTCGTCAAGCCGGTGAATGTGCCGACCCAGGAGGACGATTCGCGGGACCCTGACTTGCTGACGATGATCAAGCAGGATTTAAAGCATCGTCACCGCAAGCCGGGCAACGTCTACCTTGGGCTTGTGCACAGGCTGGACCGTCCGGTCGGGGGCGTCATGGTATTCGCCAAAACGTCGAAGGCCGCGTCCAGACTATCCGACGCGGTGCGCACCCGCTCCATCCGCAAAATCTACACGGCGGTCGTAAACGGAAGGCCGCAAGAGCCGCATGGGACGCTAAAGCATTATTTGCTCAAGGATACGAAAACGAATATGGTATCCGTCGCCGTTCCCGGCAAGCCGGGGGCCAAAGAGGCCGTGCTCGACTATCAGGTGCTCGACCATTCGGAAGGTCTCTCTCTCGTGCAGGTCGAGCTTCATACGGGACGGCCGCATCAAATTCGCGTGCAATTTGCGGCAATCGGCTGCCCGCTCGTCGGAGACCAGCGATACGGCGCCCATCTGACGAAGCCCGGTCAGCAAATCGCGCTTTGGTCGACCGAGCTCAGCTTCGAGCATCCGACGACGAAGGAGACGCTGAGCTTCCGTTCCGCGCCTCCCGCATCATACCCTTGGTTTCTTTGGAGCGAGAAGCTGCAATAGCGCGAGTATCCATGAGCATGATCGGAACCTAAGCTTCGGCACAGAGCGCCCCATCATGCATGCGCACAAAAGCCTGTTTCCGCCATTTGGCAGAAGCAGGCTTTTTAATGTGCCGGGACGTTTGGCGCACCCCGCATGGAAGCACGGGGCTCACTATGACCCGATATCTATCAATCTATCATCTTTGGTAAACCACAGCCTGTAGCAAAGCAAGCTGAGCAGAATGCTCGTCAATGCCGCCGAGGAGACTAAGGCGAACATGATAAGCACCTGATAGCGGACCGCTTCCACAGGATTCGCGCCCGCGACGATCATCCCGGTCATCATGCCCGGGAGCTGAACCAGCCCTACGGTTTTCATTCCGTCTATCGTCGGAATCATGCTGGCCTTGACGGAGCGCTTGAGCGGCTCGTGAATCGCTTGGCGCGCAGAAGCTCCGAGCGACAGGAGCGCTTCAATCTCCCCTTTGGACGCCTGCGCCTCGCGCTTCATCTGATTGATGAACAGGCCGGAGACGACCATCGCGCTGCCGATCGTAATTCCGCTCATCGGAATCACATACTGCGGCGTCCTCTCGATAATGTCAAGGCTGAGCAATAGCCCCATCGTCACCGCTTCCGTCGCGAAGATCGCAATCGCAATTCGCCATCGTATGCCGGCAAGCCCCCGCCCTCTATGCCCCGCATTCCAGGAAGCGACCGCAATCATCGTTCCTATAATCAGCAGCAAAAAAACAACGTTGTCCGCATTAAACACAAACTGCAGCACGTAGCCGACCAGCAGCAGCTGAACCGCCGATCTTACCGTACCGATAGCGATTTCCTTTTCTAAACCCAGCTTCTGCCACATGGAAATTAAAATCGTCACGGCAATGAAAACAAGAGTAAAGCCTAACGCCGTATTCGTCATTCCGGTTTCCCCGCTCCTTCACGGAATCTGTAAAAATTTGCGCGCCGCTTCGGAATCGGGACGCTGAAAAAACAATTCGGTGTCCATGTTCTCAAGCAGCGTATGCTCGGCCATAAACCAGACCTTGTGGCTGTTCTGACGAGCCTGCTTCAGGTCATGGGTCACCCAGATCATCGAAGCCGCTTCCTGCCGATGCCAGGAGGCGAGCAGCCGCTCGACGGCTTGCTTGCTGTGCAAATCGAGCGATGCGGTAATTTCGTCAAGCAGCAAAATATCCGGACGCAGCAGCAAAGAACGCACCAAAGCGACGCGCTGCTTCTCCCCGCCCGATAGGTCGGAAGCGCGCTTGCCCAGGTCCAAATGCTCCAGCCCGCAGTCCCGGAGCAATTGGCTGGCCAATGCCCGGTCAAACGGCTGCTTATGTAAAATGCTGACGGCCCTCAGATTATCCTCCACGCTCCCCGGCAGCATGACGGCATGCTGGGCGACGTAGCATACCTTCTTCCTCCATTCCTGCGAAGTCCATTCTTCCGGTTTTCGCCCCCGATAGCGGATGCTTCCTTCGCTGGCTGCGTCGAGAAGCCCGATGATTCGCAGAAGCGTGCTCTTCCCTTGCCCGGACAAGCCGAGCAGCGCGATGACCGCAGGCTGCTCCAATCGCGCCGTTACGCCTGAGAACAGAACCCGCTCCTCCCCTAACGCAGCGATCCGCTTGCTCAAACCGTTCATATCCAATATTAGTTCCGTACTCATCGCCAAACTCCTCTCCTGCACCGACAGCCGTTCACATGATATGACGCCTATCATTATACCAGCTCGCGCCTGCCCATTCACGGCTTTAACGCAAACAGGCAAGGAGGAAGCTCTCCCCCTTGCCCTAAGCCATGCCTGATCGGCGTTGTACCGGCGACCTTTCCCTGCCCTGAATGTCGGCCCTGCAAGTGCGGTGAATACATGAGCGACCTGCGGCTGCATGTTCACCGTGCTTCCAGAGCGATACGTCGAATACACGCTGCTTATTATATGAGCCGTCTGCCCCATTCTTTTTACGCGTTAGCGACTTTTCCTAACAAGTACACCAGGAGCTGCTGATTATGAGAGGAAATCCGGCTCAAATAATTTTGCAGAAAATGCTCGCGGATGCTCAGCCCTCGCTGACACTCGGCCTTTCCTTTCTCGGTCACATGAACCCACACGATCCGGCGGTCCTTCTCGTCGCGTTCGCGCGAAATCAGCTCGGCCTTCTCCATCCGGTCCAGCAAGGTCGTAATCGCGGCCGGCGTCGTCGTCAAAAATTCAATGAAGTCCGAAGGCTTCATCCGATCGCGGCCCGACAGCAGCTCGAGCACCGTCAGCTGCCCTTCCGTTAACGTCGGGGCCAGCTCCGTCTCCATATGGATGCGCAAATCCTTGGAAAGCTTCCACCACAGCTTCGCAAATTCCTGAGTAATCACATTTCATCACTCCTGTATCTACCATACTTTACTTCGAGTTTCATAAAATGGGCTCTTAGGAAAGTTCATCCGGCCGTTCTTGCTGTAGTTCCTATTATACCATCGCCAAAGCGCGGATTAAAGGTTAACAGCGTAAATATTTTAAGACTTTAAACGATAAAAATCAGGAACATTAGACCCCATTCAACATATATTGCAATATGGGCTTTTGACTATAGGCGGAGCTTGTCAATTTATGCGAAGGAGTGATGCGGACATGGAGGCGTGGAAAAAGCATATCGGAGAAAAAGCGCTGGAGAAAGGCATAATAAACGACCCACAGTGGCTGGAGAAGCTCGATGATACGATGCCAGTGTGGGCCGTTTTGGACCTTTTCTTACAGCTTGTTGACCGGCTGGAGCCGGATTACAACAGTTACGATTAATCGATCTTGAGCAGATCCGCAATCAAATCGGTTTTCGCGACGGCAATGACTTGGCGACCGGTCGATTTGCGCTGCTCGATCGGCGTTTTCTCGGACGAGAACGACATCCGTTCGCCGCTTTGCAATACGGCTGTCAGAAGCAGTTCTTCCTTAACGGTGTAAGCTTTGACTAGCGCTGCACCGTTCGGTTTAACCCGCTTGCCGTCTTTAAATTCGAAGGTGAAGATCCCTTTGCCGCCCCGCCCTTGCACGGGGTAATCGAGAATGAGAGAACGTTTGGCATACCCGAGATCGGAGACGACCAGAAGCTCTCCTTCCTCGCCTTGAATCCATTCGGCGCTGATTACTTCGTCGTCCTCTTTCAGCTGAATGCCGCGAACGCCGGCAGCCGCGCGCCCCATCGGGTTGACTTCGTCTTCGCGGAAGCGGATCGCCATCCCCTGCTTCGTTACCAGCATAATATCCTGGTCGTTAGTGCTCAGCTTCACGTCGATCACCGCGTCATTCTCGCCGACCTTGCACGCTACGATGCCGATCGACCGGTTCGTCATATACTCCTTCAGATCCGTACGTTTGACTTGCCCTTTCTTGGTCACGAAGACAAGCGACTTGCCCTGCTCCTCGAAGGTACGGATCGGAATGACGTTCACAATCTTGTCGTCCTTCGGAATAGGTATGACGTTGACGATGGCCGTGCCGTTTTCCTTCCATTTGTACTCGGGAACCTGATGGACCGGAAGCAAGTAATATTGGCCCTTCTGGGTGAAGATCAGCAGGTTTTCCAGCGTATTCACTTCCAGCAGATAGCGCACATAATCGCCCTCTTTAAGACCCGTCTTCTCCAGCTCGCCGCCGGAACGGGTGAAGGACAGCTTGCTCGTCCGCTTGATATAGCCCTCGCTCGACAAGGTCACGAACACGTCCTCGGCCGCAACCATAACCTCCAGGTTGACCTTGAGCTCCTCTACCTCGTCCTGAATGTCGGAACGGCGGTCCACGCCGAATTTGGTGCGAATCCCGGTCATTTCTTCCTTGATGACGTTCATCAGCTTCTTCTCGCTGCCTAAGATTCCTCGCAAATAGGCGATCGTCTTCTGAACCTCCTTCAATTCCTTCTCGATCGAATGAATCTCCAGATTGGTCAGCCGGTACAATTGCAGCGTCAGGATCGCGTCGGCCTGGCGTTCGGTGAAGCCGAACTGCGCGACCAGATTATTCTGGGCGTCCTGGCGGTTTTTCGACGCTTTGATCGCGGCGATCACTTCATCCAGTATGTTAAGCGCCTTGGCCAGCCCTTCCAGTACGTGAGCGCGGTCCTCCGCCTTTTCCAGCTCGTACCGGGAACGGAATGTGATCACTTCTTTTTGATGGTCGATATAGGCTCTCAATATTTCAAGGACGCCCATTTGCTTCGGCGTCTTATTGACGATCGCCACCATATTGAAATTATACGTCACCTGCAAATCCGTCTTTTTGAACAAGTAGGCCAGAATGCCCTGCGCATCGGCGTCCTTTTTCAGCTCCACGACGATTCGCAGGCCGTTGCGGCCGCTTTCGTCGCGGACGACGGAGATGCCGTCGATTTTTTTCTCCAGACGGATGTTTTCCATGGACGTAACCAGACGGGATTTCACCACCTGGTACGGAATTTCCGTAACGACGATCTGCTGGGCTCCGCCGCGCACTGTCTCAATTTCCGTGCGCGCGCGCAAGTAAATGCGCCCTTTGCCCGTCCTGAACGCTTCCTTGATCCCCTCGGAGCCCATAATGATGCCTCCCGTAGGGAAATCCGGCCCTTTGAGAATCTGCATCAGCTCGTCCAGCTCCATGGAAGGCCGGTCCATCAGCGCCACGCAGGCGTCGATCACTTCGCGCAGATTATGCGGCGGAATCTCAGTGGCAAATCCTGAGGAAATGCCGCTGACTCCGTTCACGAGCAGATTCGGATAACGGGCCGGAAGCACGACAGGCTCCTTCGTCGAATTGTCGAAGTTATCCTTGAATTGCACAGTGCGCTTCTCGATGTCGCGCAGAAGCTCCATCGCGATTTCCGATAAGCGGGCCTCGGTATAACGCATCGCGGCAGCCGGATCATCGTCGATCGAGCCCCAGTTGCCGTGGCCGTCGATCAGAGGATGTCCCATCTTCCACGGCTGAGCCATGCGGACCATCCCTTCGTAGATCGAAGCGTCGCCATGCGGATGATAGTTACCCATCACGTCGCCGACGGTCTTGGCCGATTTCCGGTACGACTTGTCCGGCGTATTGCCGGCGTCGTACATCGCGTACAAAATGCGCCGCTGCACCGGCTTCAAGCCATCCCGCACATCGGGAATCGCGCGGTCCTGAATAATGTATTTGGAATAGCGACCGAAACGGTCGCCCACTACTTCTTCTAAATATGCGGGTAAAAAGCTTTCCAATATCGTCACAGTTCACCTACTCCTCGAACTCGGTAAAGTCGACATTCTCGATGATCCAGCGCTTCCGCGGATCGACCTTGTCTCCCATCAGCGTAGATACGCGCCGTTCGGCTTTGGCCGCGTCCTCAATCCGCACCTGCAGCAGCGTCCGGGTCGCCGGGTCCATCGTCGTTTCCCACAGCTGATCCGGGTTCATCTCGCCCAAACCTTTATAGCGCTGCAGCTCGATGTTTTTGCCCAGCTCCTTCGATAGCGCCTGCAGCTGCTCGTCGGTCCACGCGTACCTGATCGTACTGTTTTTGCCTGCTTTCTTCGTCACCTTATACAGCGGCGGCTGAGCGATGTAGACTTTGCCCGCATCGATCAGAGGCTTCATGTAGCGGTAGAAGAACGTCAGCAGCAGCACCTGAATGTGCGCGCCGTCCGTATCGGCATCGGTCATGATGATGATTTTCGCGTAATTGCTTTCGGAAGCGTCGAACTCTGGCCCTACGCCGGCTCCGATAGCCGCGATGATCGCTTTGTATTCGTCGTTCTTCATAATGTCCGACAGCTTCGCCTTCTCCGGGTTCATCGGCTTGCCCTTGAGCGGCAAAATCGCCTGATGCTTCGAATCCCGCCCTTGCTTGGCCGAGCCCCCGGCGGAATCCCCTTCGACGATGAACAACTCGTTGCGGGAGTAATCCTTCGACTGCGCCGGCGTCAGCTTGCCTCCCAGGTTCGAGCTCTCGCTCCTGCCCTTCTTGCCGCTGCGCACTTCCTCGCGGGCTTTGCGCGCCGCTTCGCGGGCTTTGGCCGACTGCACGGCCTTCTTCATGATCATCTGCGCCACTTGCGGGTTTTCCTCTAGGAATACGGCCATTTTATCGGACACGACCGAGTCGACCGCGCTGCGCGCCGAAGCGCTGCCGAGCTGATCCTTCGTCTGGCCGACGAATTCGACCTCGCCCATCTTGATGTTGATGACCGCCATCATCCCTTCGCGCAGATCCTGTCCGTCGAGATTTTTATCTTTTTCCTTCAAAATCCCGCTTTTGCGGGCATAATCGTTCATAACCCGCGTGTAGGCGGTTTTAAAACCGGTCTCATGCGTGCCGCCGCCGCGGGTCGGAATCGAGTTGACGAACGAAACGATCGTTTCCGTGTAACCGTCGTTGTACTGCAGAGCCACTTCGACCTCGATATCGTCCTTTTCCGCGGTAAAATGAATAACCTCATGCAGCACGTTCTTCTCTTCATTCAAAAATTGAACGAATTGACTCGCTCCGCCTTCGTATTGGAACGTCTCCTGCTTGTCGGACCGCTCGTCCTTGATCGTCACCTGAAGTCCCGAATTCAAAAAGGCGATCTCTTGTAAGCGCTCCAGCAGCGTGTCGTAGTTAACGGCCGTGCCGCCTTGGAAAACGCGCTTATCCGGCTTGAACGTCACCTTGGTGCCGGTTTGCCTCGTGTTTCCGAGAACCTCCAGCCCCGCGACAGGCTCGCCCACATGCTCTATGCCCTGCTCGTCGACCCAATATTCGAACCGCTGCCGGTGAATCTTGCCGTCGCGGTATATCGTGACCTCCAGCCATTCCGACAGGGCGTTCGTTACCGAGGCCCCTACGCCGTGGAGACCGCCGGATTTCTTATACCCCCCGCCGCCGAACTTGCCTCCGGCATGCAGAATCGTAAACACGACTTGAGGCGTCGGAATACCGGTCTTATGCATTCCCGTCGGAATGCCGCGGCCGTTATCCTGGACGGTGATCGATTGGTCTTTATGAATCGTAACGTCAATCTTGCTGCAAAATTTAGCGAGATGCTCGTCGACCGCATTGTCGACGATTTCCCATATCAAATGATGAAGCCCCGACGCGCTGGTGCTTCCTATGTACATCCCCGGTCTTTTGCGGACCGCCACGAGGCCTTCCAGCACCTGGATATCGTCGGCGCCGTAATCTGCCGCCGGCGCGGCGGCTGTGCTTGTGGCAGTTGTGCTTGGGAACAAATCGATTTGCTCCGTCATCGCAGCCCCCCCTTTACTCTTGAAACTTTCGCCTTCGCGAAAGTTCTATTGTGCATTATAACATCTAGCGCCGTCAGTTCAATATATCTTTTTTCGTGAAGACCGCGAAAGAAACCGCCACGGAAACCAATCCCCATACGGTCAAAACGCTTAAGGAAAACGGCAAATCCATGCCTTTAATGGGCGGAAGCGAGCCGGTCAAGTAATCGGTCAGGCGCAAATTGACCATGAATAAATATTTTGCCGTCTCCCAAGAGGATACCATATTTGTCAAGATCGTGCCCGAAATAAGCACCGCCAGCATGAGTCCCATGCCCGCCGCCGTGCTGCGAATCAGCACAGATACCATCAGCGACATGACGGCGACGACGACAGCCGAGAACCAGACAAGGCCGAATTCCATGATCAGGTACAGCCACTGTTCCACCGGCCGGACGAAGGAAGTGTCCACTTCCGTGCCGACGATTTTAAAGCCGAAAAATACCGGCATATCCCATCCGCCGTAGCCGAAGACGACGCCGGAAATCAGGTAGCACAGCACCGCCGTGGCGATGACGATCAGCGACGTGAACAAGATTAGGCTGACCAGCTTGCTCATCAAGATTTTCCATCGTCCGACCGGCCTTGTCAAGAGCAGCTTGATCGTGCCCGTCGAATGCTCGGAGGAAACCAGGTCCGAAGCGACGACCATCACCATGAGCGGAATGAACAGCCCGACCGCGTTTTTAATGAATTCTCTTGTAAAGGTTACCCCGTTAGGAGCCGCGGGATTCACATCTTTATCCAAATAATATTGCGCCAGCATCACTTCGACCTTGCGGAACTGCTTCCACTCCTCCGGCACGCGGGCGCTTCCTATGCTGCGCGTGTAATCGACGATCTTCTGGCGCTGCTCGGCCCGCCAATCGGAGGTGCCGAACTGCTTAAGATTATTTTGCGCCACCTTCATCTGCGCATAAGTAAACATCGGAATAAGGGCAGCCAATATGAGCAAAACGACAAGCAGCCGTTTCTTCTTTATTATTTTGATGCACTCGTTTTTGATTAACGGATATATGCTAACCAATGCGTTTCCCCTCCGTTAAACTTAAAAATAAATCCTCGAGCGTCGGGCTTTTCGTCTCTACGCCGTACAGCTGCACTCCCGCTTCGACCAGCTCCCGCGTCAGCTGCGGAATCGCCTCGGACTTAAGCTGCGTAACGATGTCGTGCACGGCCGGCTCGGCGGCCGGCCTGTCGAATTCCTCCGGCCGGTGAATCACTTCCAGCACAACGGCGTCCTCCTGCCGCTGCAGCAGCCGAAGCGCCCGGTCCATCGGCGCAACCCGCCAAATGACGCGACTTGCCGATTCGTCGATAAGGGCGTCGACCTCGCCGACTTTAATCACTTCGCCGTGGCTGATGATGGCTACCCGATCGCACATTTGCTGAATTTCGCTCAGCAGATGGCTCGATACGAACAAGCTGAGGCCGGTTTGCGCCAGCCGCTGAATAAACTCGCGCATCTCTTTAATCCCCTGCGGGTCAAGGCCGTTGGTAGGCTCGTCCAATATGAGCAGCTTCGGATTGTTCAGCAGCGCCTGAGCTATGCCGAGACGCTGCCTCATCCCGAGCGAATAAGTTCTCACTTTATCGTGAATCCGCGCGTCCATCCCGACGATATCGACGACCTCTTGAATTCGCTTCGCGCCTACTCCGGGCAGCATCCGGGCGAAATGCTCCAGGTTTTCCCAGCCGCTTAAATACGAGTACAGCTCCGGGTTCTCGACGATACAGCCGACATACTGGAGCGCTTCGTTATGCTCTTTGTGCACGTCATGCCCGCAGATCGTAATCGAGCCTGCCGTAGGGGCGATCAAATCGACGAGCATGCGGATCGTCGTCGTTTTGCCGGAGCCGTTGGGCCCTAGAAAGCCGAAGATTTCACCGGCGTAGACCTCGAAGGAAATGCCCTTGATGATCTCTTTCTTTTTAATCGTTTTCTTGACGTTCTTGACCGACAAAACAACTTCCGCTTGGCTTCCCATCCCACTCTCTCCCTTATATCGAAAATCGGCTGCCGCCAAAATCCCGGTAACTGTATTTCTCGGCTTAAGTCCTCGTTCACCGGGGTTTTAAAAGTGCGCTATCGGACGATCTGCGCGATCCGTTCGGCGATCCGCTCGTATCCGTCCTGATTCGGATGGAAATGATCCGTATACAAATATTTGTTCAAGTTCAGCTCGAACAAGTCGTACGTCGGCACGAGCACCATATTGTTATGCTTGTTGACGATTTCGAACGCGGAGCGGTTCCATTCGTCGATGAGGACGGAGCCCTCCCGCTTGTCGTCAAGATCAAGGAACGGGTGGTACAGCCCGACGTAGCAGACGATCGCGTTCGGATTTTGCTTCGCCACGGTATCCAAAATTTGCTCCAGCCGCTTCAGCGCCGCAGGCATCCGCTCTTTGGCCGCGCCGGGATTGAACCCTTCATCCGAGGAGCCGTTAAAGATTCCTTGACCGCCTTCGAACAAATCGTTGCCGCCGGCGGTGAGCAGAATAAGGTCGGCTTGTCCGATCGCTTTGCCGATGTCCTTCTTGGCTTCCATATCCTTCAGCACGTCGCCTGTCGTGAAGCCCGGAATCGCAAAGTTATTAAGAATAAAGACCGGCTTGCCGAACTGCTTCTCCAGCTTTTCTTTCACTTGACCGACATACCCGCGGCCGGATAAATCGCCGGTCCCCGCGCTGAGCGAGTCGCCCAGGGCGACAATTTGAATTTTGTCTTTGGACGCAAGCGGGGTTTCCTTCGGTTTGGCCGTCTCTTGGGGAGCCGCCGCTTCATTTTGCGCCGCCGGCTTCGGAAACATAATCTGATTGACGGCATAGCCGAATCCGTACATACAAAGCAAGGTCGATAACAAGGCGGCGAATCCGACCGTTCGCCACAAAAATCGAGTAGACAGCAAGTGCATTTCTCCCCTTTTTCAGCATTCGACATCTTAAGTTGTTTTCATTTTTAGAGTAGCGGTTTATGCGGCGATTTGCAAATTTCAGCCATTATCGGCGCTGCCCGCACCGAATTTTTGGCAACAAAAAGAACCGGTGATCTGGCCTCATCCCGGCATTATCCCCAATTATTCCCTTTTCTCTCCGATTTCAGACAGCGTCCAAAGAACCGCTCCTATCTAATCGTCGGCCTTCGCCAAATAAGTGAGCGGATTCAGCTGCTTCTCCCCTTTGCGCACCTCAAAATGCAGGTGAACGCCGGTGGCATTCCCCGTCTGGCCCATAATGCCGATTTTTTCGCCTTTTTGGACAAGCTCGCCTTCGGCGGCAACAATTTTGCTCATATGCCCGTACAACGTGCTATAACCGTTTTGATGGTCGATGATGACACAATTGCCGTATCCCGTCTTCCAGCCGGCAAACGCGACTTTGCCGTGATCGGACGCCAGGATGCCCGATTGCTCGGAGACCATATCCGTACCCGGATGGAAAGAACCCCACCGCCGTCCGTATTCGCTGGTCAGCTTCGCCCGGTATACCGGCCATGCGAAAACGCCCGTTCCTACCCCGGGAATCACCTTCGTGCCCTTCCTCACGACCGCCTGCTTCGCCGGCTTGAGCAGCGCTTCATCGGAGCGCGCTTCGTCGACCAGTTCCCCGTTGATCCGCGTCGTCAAGTAATGGACTTCCTTCAGGCCGCTTTCCCCGTCAGTTACGGTTTCCTTGTTTCCGGCCTTCATCTCGGGATCGTCGATATATTGCGTATCGTAAGGCACCTCGACGGTTTCCGCCCGTTCCGTCACCGTTTTGACCGTCAAGAGAGGCTGCAGCACCGTCAAATTCAACACGTCCCCGACACGGATGACCGTACTCTTAATCGACGGATTGTTGTCATATATCGTTTTTTGGCTAATATGAAACTTATAGGCGATACAGGAGATGCAGTCGCCCCGCTGCACGATATACTGCACCGGCTGGACGCCCCCGGTTTCGATCCGCTTCAGCAGCTCGCCGTTATCGTCGATATCGCCTGGTTTCAGCTCTTTGGTAACAAGCTGTATTTGCTGTACGAATTCTACCGACTTCAGCAGCAAACCGTCCTGTTCTTCCGCCTGCTGCACATACTTGCTTTTGTACAGGTCAAATAACCGGTTCACCGCCGCGGCGTCCTTAACATAACCGAGCGGCTGACCGTCAATGACGACTTGCACCCCTTTTGTCTGAATCTTGACTTTACTCTCCAGCGCGCGCAGTACCTGCTCGTTGTCGAACGCCGCCTTGTATTCCCGCTGCTCCAAATAATGAATCGGATCGATCAGCAGGCCGGTCTGCACCGTCGGATACATCGTCGCGGCCTCTTCCCGCTTCTTCTTCAGCCAATCACTCACTACCGTCTTGTCGCTAACTGCGCCGATCAATTCCGTTCCTGCAAACACTTGATAGCGGGTTACTTTATGCATCGTCATGTATACATAACCAGAGGAGAGGAGCAGAACGAGCACCGTCATCATACAGCAGCAGACGACCAACCATTTGTCCTTTTTCCAGCCTATTATGTAATCCACTTGTACCTCCCGTTTGTCAAGCCGTTGTCAAAGCCCACCTTTCTATCGTATTCCTTCTCGTCCCCGATTATCACCCGATTTGTCCATGGAACGATAGCGCCCCGTCAAGCCAAGCCCGCTTCAGTCCGGGCTGATGCCCGCTCGCTGCGCGTGTTTGCCGCCTCGATATTTTTCACGCTCCTCTTAAAAGGGTGGTGAAAAAGTCCGCTGCGGCGTCCATTTGATCCTTCAATCGCTGTTGAAATGGGATTCTTTGGAATATGCGAATATGCGAAAAAAGGACGCCGCCGGGCGCCCTCCTTCGCTGCTTCGCTCTATTTAGCTTACTTCCCGCAAGAATCGATACTGCGCTTGAATCAAGCCGTAATAAATCCCCTTCTGACGCATCAGTTCCTCGTGGTTGCCCTGCTCCATTATATTGCCGTGATCCAGCACGACGATGTTGTCGGCGCTGCGGATCGTCGAGAGCCTGTGAGCGATAATGAACGACGTCCGGCCCGCCAGCAGCGTCTTGAGCGCTTCCTGAATTTTGAGCTCCGTTTCCGTATCGATGCTCGCCGTCGCTTCGTCGAGAATGAGAACGCGCGGATCGGCCAGCAGGGCGCGAGCGAACGAGATCAACTGCCTTTGGCCCATCGACAGCACGTTGCCGCGCTCCTGAACTTCCGTATCGTAGCCTTGCGGCAAATTAACGATAAAATCATGCGCCCGCACCGCCTTGGCGGCGAATTCAATCTCCTCGTCCGTGGCGTCCAGCCGCCCGAAACGGATATTATCGCGGATCGTGCCGGAGAAGATAAACGTATCCTGCAGCACGATGCCGACCTGGGAGCGCAGGCTCGGGATCGACACGTCGCGGATATCGTGGCCGTCTATCGTGATGGTTCCGCTCGTTATGTCGTAAAACCGGCATAGCAGGTTAATAATCGTGCTTTTGCCCGACCCCGTGTGACCGACCAAGGCGATGGACTGCCCTGCCTTCACGCTCATATCGATGCCCTTGAGCGCAAGTCTGCCAGGCTCATACTCGAACTTCACCTGCTTCAGCTCAATATCGCCCCGCACCGGAGGCAGCGGCTTCGCATTGTCCGCCTCCGCCACATTCGGCCGCTCGTCGATAAACTCGAAGATACGTTCGGAGGATGCCATCGCGATCAGCATTTGCGAGTACATTTGCCCGAGACGGTTAATCGGCTCCCAGAAGTGGCCGATATACGTCGCGAACGCGACGAGCAAGCCTACGGTGATTTCCTGCTGCTGAATGAGATGCGCACCGAACCAGAACAAGATACAGTAGCCGATAGCTCCCGTCACTTCGATGATCGGGTTGAACGATTGGTTCAGCGTAGAGGCTCTGTTCCACGATTTGTGGTTATCCATGTTCATCTCGTCGAAGAAGGCGATATTCTCTTTCTCCTGGGTAAACGCCTGCGTAACCTTGATGCCTTGGATACATTCGTTCAGATGCGCGTTGATGCGCGACTGCTTCGTCTGCACCACCTGCCAGGCGCGCCGGATATGTAAGCGCAGCTTCGTCGAAATGACGAACATGATCGGCACGGTGACGATGATGGCGGTACCCAGCTTAATGTTGTAAAATAATAGGATAAGAACAATTCCGACCAGTTGAACGCAATCGATCAGCAGGTTGACGACGCCGTTGGTGAACAGATCCTGCAGCGAATTGACGTAGTTCGTAATCCGGACGAGGATCGAGCCGGCCGGCCGCTTGTCAAAAAATTTGAACGACAGCGTCTGAATATGGCTGAACAAATCATGGCGCAGATCGTAGATGACCTTTTGGCCTATCGTGTTCGTATAGCGGATGCGGTAATTGTTGGCGGCCCATTGGATCAAATAGAGCGCCAGCATGCCGCCTACGCATTGCATAAGAAGACGGCTGTTGCCTTCCTTCAGCGCATGGTCGATCGCGTAGGCGATGAGCAGCGGGTTGAGCAGCTTCGTTAACGCGCCGACAATCATCATCGTAACGATGACCGGCAAGATTTGCTTGGCATAAGGCTTCATGTAGCGGCTGAGCCGCTTCACCTGTCCCCAATCGAATTCTTTGTCCAACACTTCATCGTCCTGATAAACGAAGCGCTTCCCGGACTGCGAGGCTTCCTTGTTTTCCTGCCCCGTTTCGGTTGTAGCCGACTTGCTCACTGTGCGAACCCCCCTGCTTTGATGTGACCAGCTGCAGCTACCTGATCGGTCGCCCGGTGCGGCTTGAATGCGGCTTCCGCGCCTCCGTCCGCATCCGCGTCCGGCTGGTCGGCGAATTGAATTTTGTACGTTTCCAGATACGGCCCTTCCTGCCGCATTAACTGATCATGCGTGCCTCTTTGCACGATCCGCCCTTCGTCGAGCACGATGATTTCGTCCGCATGGCGCAGCGAAGAAATCCGGTGGGCGATAATGAACGTCGTTCTCCCTTTCATAACCTCTTGGAAGCCTTGCTGGATTTCATGCTCCGTCTCCATGTCGACCGCGCTTGTCGCGTCGTCGAGAATTAAAATTTTCGGGTTTTTGAGCAGGGCGCGGGCGATTGCAATCCGCTGCTTCTGGCCGCCGGAGAGCCCCATGCCTCTTTCGCCCACGATCGTGTCGTAGCCGAGCGGCAGCTCCATAATAAAATCATGCGCTTTGGCCAGCTTGGCGGCGTTAACGATGTCGTCCGTCGAGATGTCCTTCACGCCGTAAGCGATATTGTTGCGAATCGTCGAAGAGAACAAGAACGTCTCTTGGAAGACGATCGCCATCTGATTGCGCAGGCTTTCCAGCGTCACGTCGCGGATATCTCTGCCGTCGATTTCGATCGAGCCTTCCTTCACGTTATAGGCGCGCAGCAGCAGCTGAATCACCGTCGACTTGCCGGAACCGGTGCCGCCGAGCAGCCCGATCACCGATCCTGCGGGAGCATCCAGCTGGAAATGATGCAGAGCCGGTTGTTTATCCGTGTATGCGAACGTCACATCGTTGAACTTCACATGCCCCTGGACCTGTTCGCTCGTCAGCGCTATCGCGTTGTCTTTATCCTTTACATGCACGTATTGATGCAAAACTTCGAGCATCCGCTCGCCGGCCGCCTTCGACTGGGTAAAGTTATTAATATGGAAGCCGATGCCCCAGAGCGGGCCGATAATATACCAAATCAAGCTGAAACAGGCAACCAGTTCGCCCAGCGAAATCGCATCGTTAATGACCATGTAGCCGCCGATGCCGAGCAGAATGACGACGCTGAGGTTCGCGAACAGCTCCATGAGCGGAAAGTAACGCGCCCAAATGCCGGATGTCGTCACGTTATTGACCTTGTAATCCTCGTTGCGCTCGGAAAACTTGCCGATCTCGAACGGCTCGCGGGCGAACGATTTGACCGTGCGCACCCCCGTAATATTTTCCTGAACCGAGGTCGTCATCGAGCTCATCGATTTGCGGATCGAACGGAATGCCGGATGAATCTTGCTTTCGAAGCGAATCGCCGTAAAGACGAGAAACGGCATAAATACCATCGTAATCAGCGTCAGCTTCCAGTTGATGGTCATCATCATGATCGTGCCGAAAATGAACATCATGAAAACGTTTAAGATTTGCACGAAGCCGAACCCTATAAAATCCCTTACCGCCTGCAAATCCGCGGTCAAACGGGACATCAGGTCGCCCGTGCGCGCTTTGTCGTAATACTGGAACGACAAATACTGCAATTTCTTGTACAATGCGTTCCGCAAATTGAATGCGGTTTTGTTGCCGAGCTTGCCGCTCATCACCCCATGCAAAAACTGGAAAAACGCTTTGCAGCTTACCACCCCTACGACCAGTAATGACAGATAAGGCACCACGGAAAAATTGTTTTTCGAAATCACATCGTCGATCAGGTAGCGCAGCAGGTTCGGATAAACCAGTCCCAGCGCCGTTGCGGTCATCAGCGAGAAAATCGATGCGAACAAATACTTTTTCTCCGACCAGTAAAACTCCTTCAGTTGCCTAAAGACTTCCATGGTGACCCCCTCCAGTGAACTTGCAGCCCCAAAAAAGGCCGCTTAAGCAAAAATGGCTTCCGAAGCAGCCAAAGCCGCGTTCGAAAGCGTTCGCTTTTTTTGAATATTAACATCATCCCTAAGGGGCGGCAACAATACCCGATGGCATAATTCTCCTTAAAGGGAGAAATAAGCGCGTTTCTTCACAAAATGGCAGCACAATCCACCTATATCACGTATTTAATGCCAAATCTCGCCATATGTAAACCCTTTCAATAAAACCGCTAAAAACGGCCGGTTCCCAGGGATAAACCGGCCTTGAATCAGCCTGAAAAGCCAGGTAATCTTTGCTTGAAAAAAATCTTTCCGCCCCTTCCGCGGGGCGAAAATCGAAGTTTGTAAAGAGGCAGAGCATGGACGGCGGATGGCGCGCCTCCGATTGGTGACGCGCTCCGCCCTCCGATTACCCGCCGGACCGTGTCTAACTGCAGCCGGCCGCTAGGAAAGGTAGCCCAGCAGCTTGCCGTGCTTCGCTTCCAGCTCCCCTATATCGATCTTCATCTCCAGCGCGGCGAGCTGCCCGTCGGCGTATTCGCCCAGCTCCTCCTGCATCCGGCCCGCCAACGCGCGGTACCACGCTTGCAGCTGCTCGCGGTATTCCGCTTCCAGCCGGTCGGTCTGCTGCTGCACATAGACGGCTAGCGGCTCGTTAATGCGCGCCTCCAGCTCCGTACGCATCGACTGCTTGCCGCTGCCCTCGAAGAAATGCTTGGCATTCTTGTAAAAGCCGGCAAGCCATTTGACGGTAACGGCTTCCTGGGCGTTGAATGTCCCCGACACCTCCGGCGTCCGGAACGATTGCGCTTCGTAAGCCGACGGGCGGAAGCCGGACAAGTCCGCGCCCAGCGCATGCAGCCACTGCTCTCTGCGCTTTTTGGCCGTCTGGTTGATCGCATTCTCGACCCGCAGCGTCGTAGCCAAAATTTCCTGCGACAAGTCGAAGGAAATCATCCGGCGCAAATCGTCCCAAGCGGACTGCACCAGCGCTCTCGCATCCTTGCCTTCCTCGCGGAACACAGCAGGGTTGAATGCCAGATTGAACAGCTCGCCGAACCGGAACGTGACGCGCTGCTTGACATAATACAGCAGCTCCTCGATCTCCTTGCGCAGCTCCCGCTCCTCCGGTTCCGTGGATAGATCTTGCAGCATCCGGACCGCTTCGCCGAATGATTGGCGGATCGCCGACGCCTTGTTCAGCCGCTCGCTCTCGTCCGACTGGGCGCTTGCGATCCAGTCCTTAAGCACGTCCGCGGCGCGCACCAGATCGCTCTGCCCGGAGCGAACTGCGATTTCGGTCAGCTCCTCCAGCGAGAAGCGGACGAAGTCCTGCTCGAAGGAGGCGATGCCCGACGCCTGCACCGTCTCCTCGTCGCCGGCCAGCTTGGCTTCGAGCGCATAATAGCTGGACAGCGGATAAATGCGCGGATGACGGATGCCGTGCTGCTGCAAATTGCTCTCCACATGGGCTACCACCCCGTCCAGCTCCTCCGAGGAGGAAGCCAGATCGGCGGCGTTGACGATGAAGAACATTTTATCCAGCTCAAAGCTGTCCTTCACCCGTCCGAGCTGCAGCAGAAATTCTTTATCCGCATGGGAAAACGCATGATTATAATAAGTGACGAATAAAATCGCGTCCGCATTTTTGATGTAATTAAAAGCAACCCCCGTATGGCGGGCGTTAATCGAATCCGCTCCCGGCGTGTCGACCAGAACGATGCCTTGATCGGTTAACGGATTGGAATAATAGAGTTCGATCAGATCGACGAAGCACGATTTCGCCTCATCGGCGGCGTATTGGCCGAACTGCTCCGCATCGACGCGCAGCTCGCCGCCGATATGCGGCTTCATCTCGGGCCAGCCGCGTTCTACGGCCTTCAGGAACGTGTAATGCGGCTTGCCCTTGGCCGACACCTGATCGGCCGACAAGCGGCGTATCGCCGCCAGGCTGTCGTCCAGACCGGAGACGGCGATGCCGAGCACCTCCAGCGAGTAACGGATGTCGTCGGTCAGCCGGTCCATGCTCTTCAGCACGACCTTCGCCGTGCCGTGCGGCCAGCCGTTCTCCGGCTCCGGCGGCATGATCTTGTTGATCGCCGCCGTCGTCGGATTCGGCGACACCGGAAGCACCCGTTCGCCGATCAAGGCGTTGGCGAACGACGATTTGCCCGCGCTGAACGCGCCGAACAGCGCGATCGTGAAGCGGCTCCGCTCCAGCCGCTCCGCCTTCTCCTGCAAGGAGCGGCAGATGCTCGCGAGCGGCGCCAAGCCGGCGAGCTCGCCGGCCCCGGCGGCCAGCCGGGCCGCCGCTTCGCGCAGCCGGGCGCGACGCCCGCCCTGCGCCAGCGCCGCAGCGCCCGCGCGGGCCCCGCGGCCCGCCGCCGCGGCTACGGCCGCGAGCGCCTCGCGGGCGGCGCCGGAGCCGCCGGTCGCGGCCGGCTGCGCTGCCGCGGAAGCCGCGGGCGCGCCTGCGGGGCCGGACGCCGCCGGGTCCGGCAGCGCTGGCGCAGGCGCCTGCAGCGCGGCGAGCGGCGCCGCCAGCTGCGCGGCGTAGGCCGCCTCCGCGGCGGCGAGGCGCTCGAGCTCGCGCAGGCTGCCGAGGCGGCCTTCGAGCGCGGCGAGCCGCTCGCGCAGCTCGCGGAGCTGAGGCTCCTGCGCGGCCGCAAGAGCCGCCGTCAGCTCGTCGATCAGCTCGAACGCGAGCTTGCGGTACTGCAGCTTCACCTCGCCGGCGAGCTGCTTCGTATAGTTGAGCGTATAGTCGCCTCCGAACCCGGCGGCCTCATTCACCTGCTCGGCCAGCCAGCCGGGCGCAACTTCCAGATGAAGCCGTTCCGCGGCTTCGCGAATCCGCTCGGGCGCAAGCAGAGGCCCCGCCTCCGCCTCCATGCCTTTGGCAAGCGCCTGCTGCAGATGACGCTCGATCTGCGTCGCCACTTGCCCGGCAAAATCCGCATGGAACGCAAGCAGACGCCGTTCCACTTCCTTCGCCGTCTTCGCCGCGCCGGCGAAGAAACCGACCTTGAAGCCGGGCTTCCGGCTTTGCAAATAATCGTGCGCGAGATCGCGCGTTACGGCAGGGGTAATATTGGCGTTATCCAATATTCCCCCCGTTTCCTTGCGCAGCGCCGCACGCAGCGCCTCCGGCTTCGCTTCGCCGTCCGTCAGCGCCCGGCTCAGCTCCGCCTGCTGCCGCTGCGCCGACTCGGCCTCCTCGTCGGCGGCCAGACGGGCGCGCAGCTCCTCTTTGGCCGACTCATTGCGTTCGGCCATCTTCCCGGCATGCGCCGCGGCCAAATGCTGCGCCGATTGCCCCAGACTCAGCGCGGCGAGCGGCCCGCGCTCCTCGATCAGACGGCGCAGCAGCCAATCCAGCTTGCCCCATTCGCTGTGCGGATGATCCGGCGCCTTCACCGACGTATAGACGATGCCGTCAGGCTGAATATGCCAGTTGGCGAACGCTTCGCGGACTCCCGCCTGATAATCTTCGAACGACAGCTCCTGATCCCGGTGTTTGTCGACCTGATTGATCAGCAAATAGAGAGGTTTGCCCCACTCTTTCATCTTTTTCGTAAAAGCAAAGTTAATTTCCGACTGAACGTGATTGTAATCCATCACATAGAAGACGACATCGGCCAAATGCAGCGCGGATTCCGTCGCCAGCTGATGCGCGTCGTCCGTCGAATCGATTCCCGGCGTATCGAGCAGCGAAGCGTGATCGCCAAGAAAAGGAATCGGATAACGGAGATTAACCGTTTCGATATCTTCGCCGTTTTTGCAATAGGCGGCCAGCTCGCTGAGCGGCACGGATTGCACCTTCGGCGCTTCTCCTTCGTTTTCGGTTCTGTGAGCGACTTGCGCTCCGGACTCGCCGTTGCTGATGCTGACAATATTCGCGCTCGTCGGAATCGGGCTCGAAGGCAGCAGCTGATGGCCGCACAGCTTGTTGATCAAGCTCGATTTGCCTGCCGAGAAATGTCCGCAGAACGCAATATAGAAGCCGCCGCTTTCCGCTTTTTGCAGCAGCTGTTTTAATTTTTTCGCATTGCCGCCGTCCTGCTCCCGCTCCACCTGCTGAAGCAGTGTACGAATGGCGCTTTCCATCGTTTCCCCAATAACCGTCAAGTTGCTCATCCCAATCTCCCCGTATCTATTCTCATGCTCTGGAACAACAAAAAAAACCGAATTGCTTCGGCTTTTAGTGTACCACACTTTCATTCACGGGGATAAAAATTTCGAACAAATTGCGGTGCTGCAAAATCGTAATGTCCTTATCCCGCACTTTCATAACGACAACCTCGGGCTTTGTTTTCATACGGTCTATGTAATTGTCGGGCACATCTCCCGATTCCATCACCGTAACGCCCTCGACTTGCTTCTCTTCATTTTCCGCCAGAGGCGTATTCAATACTTTCTCGTAAATATCGGAGAACACTTCAAAATCGTTGGTATATACCGAAATACATTTCATGATAATCCCATCCTTATCTTTTTGCTGTGGTAAAGATTGCTACTGTATAGGTTTCCTACGACTACCGGATTTCATACGTTTTTTTCCTTCACGGCACGTTGCGGCCAAAGGACAGCCGCCGCATTGCGGATTTTGCGCTTTGCAATGATAACGCCCGAAAAAAATAAGCCGATGATGCGTATCCGTCCATTCCTCCCGGGGAACCAGCTTCATAAGCTTTTTCTCGACTTCCAGGACGGAATCCTTCAGGTTCGCCATTCCCAACCGCTTGGATACGCGCTCTACGTGAGTATCCACTGCGATAGCGGGGACGCCAAAAGCGTTGGACACAACGACATTGGCCGTCTTGCGACCTACGCCCGGAAGCTCGACCAGCTGTTCGTGAAGCTTGGGAACTTCGCCGCCGTACTTGTCCAACAACATCGCGCACAGCGCTTGAATGTTTTTGGCTTTATTGCGGAATAACCCGATTCGACGAATATCCTGCTCCAATTCTTCTACTGGAACGGCAAGATAGTCTTCGGGACGCTTGTACTTTTGAAACAAGGAAGCAGTTACTTTGTTGACCGTCTCATCCGTACATTGCGCAGATAACAATACGGCTATCGTCAGCTCAAAGGGATTCGTATGATTGAGCTCGCAATGAGCATCCGGGAACATCTCCGCTATCGTATTCAATACTTCCCGAACCTGCTTCTTGTTCATAGTGACAAGCTACCTCTTTCTAGTAGTATAAACTTCAGTTTAACGAATCAAGCGTCAGGAATCAATGACTTCATCCGACAAAATACGAACTTTTCACGAAATTTCATAAAAAAATATAGTTCTTGAGATACAAAAGCCGTCTAAACGGCAGAAATGCAGCTTCTCCCCTTTAGACGGCGCTTTTGCAATAAAAGTTACTTCACTTTTCGCTCTTTACTCTATTATTTTTCCATCTCGTAAATTTTATCGTCGAGCACGTAAATCGTCACATCGTCATTTTCGGCGAAGCTTCCCGCGGCTACGGCCGATGCGCCCTGATGCAAATAAGCTTTGGAATACAAAGTATAGGTCGTTTTATCCCCGGACACGCCCGCTTTAAGCTGCATCAGATTCAATACGGAATCATAAGCCTGCACTTTACGCTTGCTCGCCGCAGCTACCGTAATAATGGTCTGATCGCCCTTGACCACTTCAACTCGATCGTTGACCTTCACCGAAGCGAGATCAGCCGATGCGGCGCCTCCAATATTCACGGAGAACTGCTTGCCTACGGTAATGGTCTGAACGCCCGCAGTATAATCTTGAACCGTAATGGTTCCCGAAGCCGTGTCGACGGCAGTCACTTTACCGCGATTCGCGGTAAGCAGCTCTACGCTTTCCAGCTTTTTGCCCGTATACGCTACTTTCATATACTCGTCGATCGCAATATCTTCGAAGCTGTGGGTCGCTTTGCCCGGATTCAATATTTTGTCGTTGTTATCGATGACGAATGTAAGCTTCCCGCCGCTCGAATCTTTCACGCTGACCTGACGCTCTTTGTTATCGGTAATTTGCGTTTTATAAACCGCCGTTTTCTTAATCGCGATCGACATAATCGTATCTTGGTCGCGGTTCAATGAACCTACAATGTTGTCGCCGATCTTCACGTCGCTGATCGTCGCATTGGCGATAGCCAGCGTCTCGACCGGGACGCTCGCCGTAATGCCGAAGGTTACGTTTTGCCCGCCTGCCGTACGGATCGTAATTTGGCCCGTCGACGCGTTAACCTGAGATACCGCACCTTCCGCGTCTTTGGCATATTTGATGCTTACGACTTTGTCCTTGGACACTTTCAGATCGACCTTGGTTCCTTTGGTTTTCGTGAACTTGCTGGTGAAGTCGTCCAAATTCATCGGCGCGTCCCAATAGCTGATGCCTGTCGTCTCCGTCATTTTATAGGCATAAGGAGTTCCGTTCTCGTCCGTAACGGTCAACAGCTTGTTTTCCGCATCGTAGTTGACGATTCTGGCGAAGGACAGCTGTGTAACGCCACGGCTTGTGACCGTCACTTTCACAACCTTCTCATTGACCAGATCCAGCTTCAGCTTGTCGCCCAGCTCCAAATCGAAGAAGCCCGCCGTTCCCAATCCGTCGATCGAGACAACGGCATTATCGTCGATATAAAAAGCACCGAGGGTATTGTCCGGCTTGTTGATCGTCAATATTTTCTTGTCGTCGCTGACGCTGGTCAGCGTTCCTTCCACGGCGCTGCCGATATCGGCCTGCTTGCTCACCTTCACGCCGGTAATTTGATTGTTTTTAATGTCATAAGAAACGATGTCGCCGACTCTCAGCTTGGATAAATCCCCTGTCGCATTCCCCGGAAGCGTAACCGCCAGCTTGACGCTAATCGGGAACGATTCGTTTTCTCCGGATGTTTTCTCCAGGAACGTGATCGTATTTTGATCCGCATCGATGCTGACGATCGTTCCCTCCGACGTCTTGCTGATCGGCACCTGTTTCACAACAATTTTCGAATATTTGGAATTAGGAATAAGAAGATTCCGCTTCAATTGGATAATGCTTCCGACCGGTATCGAGCTTAAGCTCAGCCCTCGGCCGTCACTATCGGTAACCGTCACGTTTTCCGCCAGATCCTTCAGATCCTCGGTTCCTCCTTGAGAGACGGAAACCATCATTTTGGATACGTAGAGTTGCTCCAGCGTCCCCTCATACGTCTCCATTTGCTCCGTATCGTTAGTAAGCTCTATGTAGGAAGCCGTTCCTCTATCCTGAATGACATAGACTTCATTCGTTTCTTTAATATCGCTGGAAGGAATCCGCGAATCGCCCTTGTAGAATACCGTATCCGACGCCAGCGTATATTCGCTCGTTTTACCCTGCTTATCCATCACGGTAATCTTGCGGTCTTTCAAATCCATCATATACCCGATCGCCACGCGCTCCGAATGCGTCGTAAGCTCCTTGTCCGCACGGCTGAGGAAGGTCGCCATTTGCGCTCTCGTCACGTTGCCTTTCGGATCGAAATTGTTATCGTCCACACCGTTTACGATTTCAAGGCTAACCGCCGCGTTGATATAACCGACGGCCCATGAAGACATGTCCTTGGCATCCTGGAATATCGAAGAATCGGCGCTTTTCTTGTCGGCCAAATCCTGCTTGTCGATGGCGCGGATAACCAGCTTACAGACCCATTCCCGGCTGGCCGGGCTTGAACCCCAAGCGGTTTTGGATTTGGCGTTATCCGAGCCGGAAGCTTTGGAGCCGGCGCTGCCGGAGCCGTTCGTATCGGCTTCTTCGTCGACGGTTATCAGCCCTTTATCGAATGCGTAAGCAATATAAGGCTTGGCGTAGCTGTCTACGGTCACCGGAAGAATCGTCTCGCTCTTGTTCTTCAGCGCTTCGTTCTCAAGACCCATCATTCGGATCGCCATAATGACGACATCCTGCCGGGATACCTGCGTATCCGGGCTGAATTTGCCCTTATCCACCCCTTGGATAATTCCAAGCGCCGCCAGCTTCGTAATATGCTTGATAGCCCAATGATCGCTGCTTACGTCGGTAAAGGCCGTTGTCGTACTGCTTGTTGCGCTCGTTTTGGTCACGGTATCCGCCGCATAGACGGGACTTGCGACCAGCACGGATAAAGCGATAATTCCTGCCGCCATTTTCTTTGAATGCTTATACTTGTTGTTCATATACTTGCTCCTCCCGGAATTCTTCGATTGCCAGCTTCAACAAAAGCGCGGTTATCCGCGCTTAATCGGATGAGGCAGATCCATATGTCCCATCAAGCTTTCCACGGCTTTGCCGTCAAGCAAAATGTCCAGATTCTGAATCTCTGAAAATTGAAATACGTTCTTTTTCAAAGCTTGCAGCAGCAAGCTCTCTCCCCCGGAACCCAGCCTGGATTCGGGAGCCATCGACACGTCGACAGTCAGGGTCTGATCCTTCAGCGTGACGGAATTGAAGGTAAAGCCCTTCATCAATGGAATTCGCTTGTCGTCGGAACTTACCGTCAACGTCTTCAGCGCGGCCAAATACTTGTCGTTGTCCTGTTTGTAAGAGATGACCGCTTCCTGCTCGACTAGTCTTTCTCCATTCTCATCACCATAATAGGTTTTAATCTTCATCTGCTTGACGTCTTGGGCCGCCGGAGTCGGGGTCGGAGTCGGCGCCGACGATTGCGCCTGCTTGCCCGTCTCCTGTCCGCCGGCTGCCGGCGCGGGTTGTTTCTGCCCGCATGCGGCGAGCAGCGCGACCAGCGTAATTCCGATAATGGCGCCGTTCACTAACCGTCTTTGCATCGCTATCCTCTCCTTAGTCGATATTCAACTGCTGTTTGATAGCAGCAACGATGGACGCGGCAACTCGATCTTGAAATGCATCCTGATACATAACTGCTTCCTCGGACTTGTTCGTTAAAAATCCGATTTCCAGCAGCAGAGAAGGCATCGTCGTATTTTTAACGACATAGAAATTTTCCTGCTTCACCTTGCGGTCGGGAAACTGTGTAGATTTCAATAATTGTTCATGCATCAATTTGGCGAAAGGCAAGCTTTGGTCCGTATAATAATACGTTTCCACGCCTTCTACGGATTCCTTGCCCGCCGAATTGGCGTGAATGGAGACAAACAGATCCGCGTTCATGTTGTTGGCGAAAGAAGCCCTGTCTGCAAGCTCGACGAACGTATCGTCGCCGCGGGTCATGTACGGCTCGATTTTTGGCTCTTTCTGAAGCAGCTTGTTCACCTTAAGGCCGAGCGAAAGCACAAAGTCTTTCTCCATGCGTTTTGTCGCCGAGATCGCGCCGCTGTCTTTGCCTCCATGCCCCGGATCGATAACTACCTTGTATTTATCCTTGGCCGCGGAGATCGTCCACGACAGCTGATTCGGCACCTTTTTCACGGACGGCTTGAAATCTACTCTATTAGTTAAATCTATTATTATTCTAACGATAGACGATTCTTTTGAAAATAGCAAATATCGAATTTGCGAGACGCCGGCCCGGTTTACCTTGATGGTTCCCTCGCCCTTGTCGTTCAGCTTGAGCGTCGGGTCAAGCTGGCCGTACGGAATATCGATGACGATACGGTTTTGACTGTTCACGGCCGATACGTTCGCTGCTTGATCGGCGCCGCTCGTTTTGATCACAAACTGGTCGCCCTCAAGCGCTATCGAGCGGATCGTCGTCAAAGGCTCCTTGGCCTGGTCTTTATTCTGATCCTTGCCGCCGTCCTTCCCTTCCGCAGGGGAACCGGGTTGTCCGGACGAATTGACGCTTCCCGGCTTGTCCGCCGCGGTTCCTGCAGCATTGTTCTTGCCCGCGTCCGCCGCGGCTGCGCTTCCGCCTGTTTTATCCGGCTCAGGCTTGTCCTGCTGCTTGTCCCCTGCTGCGTTCTGCTGTTTCTCGCCCGGCTTATCTTGCTGCTTATCACCGGCGTTATCCTGCGGCTTGCTCTCCGTCCGGCCGTCCGTTTTGCCTTCGTCCTTGCCGGCGGTTGCGGCTCCTTCGTCTTTGCCCGGTTTCGCTCCGGCTTCTTCCCCGGCCGCCGGTTTGCCGTCTGCGCCCGCCGCGGGCGAGGAGACCGCCTCTTTGACGTCGCCCTCCGACTGGTATAAAAACACGGAACGGGTCAAGTCGTCCCAGGTTACGTCCACTCCGAACTGCTCGCTGACAAAGCGCAGCGGAAGCAGCGTATTGCCGTCCACGATTGTTGGAGCCGTTTCCAATTCGAACGATTCGTTATTCACGAGAGCACTCTGCTTGTCGATGAACAGCTGGATGCTGACGCCCGACTTATCGATCGTTACTTTACGGCTCTTTTCATCCCATTTGACCTTGGACCCTAGCGACTCGGCAATGATTCGGACAGGAACGACGGTATTGTCCTTAATAATGCGCGGAGGCACCTCCGCGACAAGCGGCTTGCCGTTCAGAAACAGCTGGATCGGCTGTACCGCGGCGAAAGCCATCATCGGACATAACAGCAAGGAAAATAGCAGTAAAGATAATAACGTAGTAGCAACTCTCATCTTACACCTCAGCTTATGTATTTTGAATTTTGTTATGAATGCGGCTATTATGCAAAAACGACCGATATTATGGCGAAACTTACCAAAAAAATAGACGCCAAAATGACGGAAAAGTTGCGGAAAACGACAAAAAAAGCTCGAAGCTGCAGGCTAACGGCCTGAACCTCAAGCTTTTGGCGTCATTTTGTTCTATGCGGTCTGCAATCGGGATTGCTCCAGCAATTGACGGAACTGGTCTCCCGACAAAACCTCTTCTTTTACAAGAATCGAAAGCGACTGCTCGAATACGATGCGGTGCCGTTCCAAAATCTCGCGCGTGCGTTCGGTCAGCTGCTCCAAAATAGCGGCGTTTTCCTTCATCAGCTCTTCCTTCGTCACCATTTGACGGTCGATAATACCGAGATTCGTTAATCCGGAGTCCATCATCGTGCGCACTAGGTGCAGCGACTGTTCAAAATCGTTGCGGGAACCGGTGCTTCGCCCGCCGTAGAACATTTCCTCGGCTACGGCGCCGCCCAAAGCGACAATAATTTGCTCCTCCAGCTGCTCCTTTGTATACAAATACTGGTCCTGCTGCGGATTATGACGCACATAGCCGAGCGCTTTGCCGCGCGGGCTGAGCGCAACCTGGGATACCGAACCCGGACGAACGTTCTCTGCGGCTATAGCATGTCCCAGTTCATGAAGCGCTACTCTATCTCGTTCTTCCTTCGTCGATTCGCGGTCCGTCCGCTCTCCGATCATCACCTTGTCTACAGCTTGCGACAAATGCTTCTGTTCGATCAGCGGCGATTCTTCGCGCATCGCGTAAATGGCCGCCTCGTTCATAACGCTCTCCAGCTGCGCGCCGGAGAATTGGAACGTTTCCTCGGCGATCATCTCCAAATTCACTTGCTCTGACAGCGGCTTGTTTTTGCCGTGTATATTCAAGATATGCAAGCGGCCCTTCTTGTCCGGCAGATCCACTTCGATATGACGGTCGAAACGGCCAGGACGAAGCAGCGCGCTGTCCAGCATCTCCTTGCGGTTCGTCGCCGCCATAAGGAGAATGCGCGGAGAATCGGTCGTATGAATGCCATCCATCTCCGTCAGCAGCTGGTTTAACGTCTGATCGTATTCGCGATGCTGCCCTCCGTCGCGCTTGCCGCCGATCACGTCGATCTCGTCGATAAACACAATGGCGCTCTCTTTGTTTTCCTTTGCGGCGCGGCTGCGCGCTTCCTTAAACAATTCGCGGACCCGGCTCGCCCCTACGCCGACATACATTTCGACAAACTCACTGCCGGAAGCGGCGATGAACACCGAATTCGTATAATGCGCCGCGGCCTTGGCAAGCAGCGTTTTCCCCGTTCCGGGAGGCCCTTCAAGAAGAATCCCCTTCAAAGGGCGAATGCCCAGCTTGCGGATCTCTTCATGCTTGATCAAAAAATCCAGAGCTTCCTTAAGCTCGATTTTGGCCCGCTGCTGCCCTCCGATATCGTCAAAGGTCAAGTACGCCGGCGCCTTTCGGGTCCGGGCTTTTCGTTCGGAGCCTCCGAAGCCGCTGCTGCCGCCGCGCATCTGGTTCATATACAGTATTGTGCCTAAAATGACGGCCGCAAACACAAGCGGAATCGCATTGATGCCGATAAAAAACAAGAAAATGATAACAACGGGAACCGTTCCGATGAAAATTTCCTTATAAATTTTACTCATTCGGCCACACCCCTAACTTCTCAGGCGTGCGCGGGAGCATAACATATTTGCTTTTATCCCCGTTCGTCAATGTAATAAATACGTATTTATCGTTCATTTCCGTAGATACTTGCAGGTCAGATACCGTGCCGGCGCGCGATTTCAGCGTCGCTGGAATGTCCGAATAATGTTTGGTTTCCATCGCCTGGGCTACGTCGAACAAGGCGGACGACCACCATGCATCCAGATCGGCGGACGAATCGTTCACGACCTTTAATTTCAGTTCTTTTTTACCGAGAATCGAAGATCCTTCGCTTTGAATATGGTCATACACTTCACGCAGGCTGGTTCCCGGCGTCATTTTAATATCGATTTCCGCATCGTTTGCCGTAAACCGCGTAGTGACCAGTTCCACTCCGGGGGTTTCTTGGACAATATTCGTAAGCGGACTTTCCATTGCATAGCTTTGATATACGAACCAACCTCCGAACAGCACGGTGGCGGAAACTACTACACTCACTATCACAGGTAAGAGACGCAACTTCATGAGCCGACGTCCCCCTTTCTATATAATAATATATCAACTAAAGTATATAGAAAGTATATCATATGATATATCAGTTTGCCCGATGTAATGTGTGGTAATGCATCCTATCCCAACCGCAGCCGCCGTTGTATTAAAAAAAGCGCCGCCGCGGCACCGCAATCCGCTATATATGCGAAAATGCGATGCGACAGCTGCGCCATCTATTGAATGCTCAAACGATACGTATCCAGCAACGTGCCCTCTTTAAAAGTATAATAATCGTAATAATAGCGCTCATCGCCCGAATCATCCGCCGGCAGCTTGTAGAAAGCCTCCCATATTAAAGCGCCGTTCAGAACGCCCGGCATCGCCCTTAATAAGTCCGCTTCCGGATGCTTGGCTTCGACCTGGGCTTCGATTTGCTCTTCAGTGACGCCGTCCGACGCCATCTGCGCGAACAATTCCTCTTCCCCGACCCATACGATCATCTTCTGTCCGATTTTATTCTCACCGTGAATGACCGTATACGGCTTGTCTCCGACGAACCTTTCGACTTTGTCCGCTTTAGTTAACAACGTTTTTTGATAGGCGGTCTGAACTGCGGCCCGCTGGATTTTCCATTCGTCTTCCTGAACCGCGTTGATGAACCGTCCTCCAAAAAATAACAGAAGAGCAACGACAGCTACGGAGGCTATCGTTATTTTCAGTTTCATCGGGGGATTGACCTCCTAAACATTTTTGCCAGAACGCCGCTGAATGCGGCGGCAGAACAACATGATTTGATTAAGCGCTCGTCAACCGTTCGAAGCAGCGCTGAGCTTCGGCCAGTACTTTTTCCTCGTCAATCGTCAAACATTCGCCGTTCTTCACGAGACGCTTCCCGTCTACCCATACATCTGTCACATCTTTGGCCGATGCGGAGTACACCACATGCGAAACATAATTCGTTTTCGGGAAGAAATGAGCCTGATCGATATCGATGGCGATGAAATCGGCCTTCATCCCCGCTTCGAGGGCGCCGACATCGTCAAGCCATATGGAACGGGCGCCTTCCAGCGTCCCCATGCGGATCGCTTCCTCGGCCGGCACAGCGACGGGATCGCCGGTGACCGCTTTATGAATCAGCGCGGCAAGCCGGATTTCTTCGAACATATCCAAATTATTGTTGCTTGCCGCGCCGTCGGTGCCGAGCGACACCTTCACGCCGCGCTTCAGCAGCTCGGGCACCCGGGCGACTCCGCTTGCGAGCTTGAGGTTGCTGCCGGGATTATGCGATACGCGAACGTCATATTTTTGCAGCAGCGAAATTTCTTCATCCGTCAAATGCACGGCATGGGCTACCAGCGTAGGTCTGGCGAATACGCCAAGCTTTTCCAGATGCTCTACGGGTCTCGCCCCGTATTGATCTACGTTATCCTGCACTTCGCGGGCCGTCTCCGACATATGCGTATGAATAGGCAAATTCAGGTCGTGAGCCGCCTGCACAATTTTCTCGATGTAATCGGGAGGACAAGTATACGGAGCATGCGGAGACATCATCGTCGTAATGCGTCCGTTCGCTTGGCCGTTCCAATCACGGGCAAATTGCACGGCTTCCTTCAGCTTGGCGTCCTGTACCTCCGGAGGACATAAGCCGATCACGCCGCGCGTCAAGACGGCGCGCATTCCGCTGCGCTCCACAGCCTGCGCGACTTCGTTCATATGATCGTACATATCGACGAACGTCGTCGTCCCTCCCTTGATCATCTCCAGGATGGACAGCTCCGTTCCCCAACGAACATCGTGAGCGGTAAACTTGCCTTCCATCGGCCACATTTTCTCCTGCAGCCAAACCTGCAGCGCGAGGTCGTCGCCGTAGCCGCGCAAGAGCGACATTGCCGCATGGCAATGCGTGTTGACAAGCCCCGGCATGAACAGCTTGTTCGTTCCGTCAATACGTTCGTCATACTGCTCCAGCGGCAGCGGCGCTTCCGTGCCGATATATGTAATCCGGTTGTCTTCTATTACCATACAACCGTTAACGATCGGATGTTGTTCATTCCATATAATGAATTGTCCGTTAGTAATTATCGTTTTTTTCATAATCACCTTATCCTTTCCGACTCCTAGCATCAACCTCCACTGTACAACTTCGTTAGCCGAAAAGCAAGTAATAGAGCGGCTGTCAAGAGGTTTAACCGCTGCATCATTAATGTTTGATGAACATATTCTGAATTGGATAAACTATGATTGCATTCCCTTACTCTGATGTGTTATTTTTATTTTTGGTGTTCATTTTCACGCTTATTCTACATTATTCGCGATCATTATTCGTTGTGTAAATTATTTACATATATTGAAGGAGGCTGTTTCATGCTTTTCGCCAAAAAGAACGATACCGACTTTTTGCTCCTGCTGATCAAAGCGTCGGAAAATACGCTGCACGCGGCGCAAATGTTTCGCAACGCCGTAATGGGAGATCAACCGCCCGCAGCGTTCTATCCTCAATTGAAGGATTTAGAGAACAAAGGCGATCAGATTACCCATCAAATTTTCAAAGGGCTGAACAAAGTGTTCATTACCCCATTGGATCGGGAAGATATTATGGAACTTGCCTCCAAAGTCGACGATGTCATCGACGGGATCGAAGCGACGATCGCACGTTTCGATTATTTGAACATTAACGAGAGCGATAAGTATATGCAGGAGTTTTCCGCCGTTCTTGTTGCCAGCTGCCAGCATATTCTCGATGCCTTCAAACTATTGTCCAAAAAGAAATATATGCAAATTACCGAACATACCGTCCAAATCAACAGCTTGGAGAACGAGGCCGACCGGTTAATGCGGGAAGGAATTCGCGAAATTTTCTTGAATCCTCAAGACCCTTATCACGATTTCAAGCTTAAGGAGCTCTATGAACGCCTTGAGCAAACTACGGATGCCTGTGAAGACGTAGCGAACATTTTGGAAAGCGTCGTATTGCGTTATTCGTAAGCTGCTTCGCAACCGGTAGGAGGTAATTATGTTAACCCTTTTGTTCATCATCGTAGGATTGGCTTTGCTGTTCGATTTCATCAACGGCTTTCACGATACGGCCAATGCGATTGCAACATCGATATCGACCAGGGCATTATCCCCTAAGGTAGCCGTTTTTTTCGCGGCCACCCTCAATTTTATCGGAGCGGTTTACTCCTCTGAAGTGGCCAAAACGATCGGCGGCAAAGTCGCCAATCCGGCAACCATCGAAAACGGGGTTACCGTTGTCATCGCGGCATTAATTACGGCTATTATATGGAATTTAGTCACTTGGTATTTCGGCATTCCTTCCTCCTCCTCGCATACGTTGATCGGAGCTTTAGCCGGCGCCGTCGTGGCCGGTGCGGGGATATCCGCAGTCAACTGGAGCGGCTTTAAAGAAATTATCGCTATTCTGATCCTGTCTCCCATGATCGCTTTTGCAACAGGATTCATCATTATGTGGATCATTAAACAGATCATTTTTGCCAGCGGCAATCATTCCCGCTCGAAGCTAAATCGAATGTTCCGGTTTTTTCAAATTTTTTCGGCCGGCCTTCTCTCCCTGTCGCACGGAGGCAACGATGCTCAGAAAGCAATGGGAATTATCGTTTTCGGAATGGTGGCGTTAGGGTACCAAACCAATTTGGACGTGCCGTTATGGGTTAAATTATGCGCGGCTACCGCCATGGGCCTCGGCACTTCGATCGGCGGATGGAAGATCATCAAGACCATGAGCAAAAATCTGATTAAGATCGAGCCGATCAACGGGTTCGCTTCCGATCTGAATTCATCCATCGTTATTCAGATTTCGACGGCAATGGGGATGCCGTTGTCCACGACGCATGTCATTTCGTCCTCGATTATCGGGACGGGATCGGTACTGAGGTTTCACGACGTAAAGTGGGCGACCGTTACCAAAATGGTTATGACTTGGGTCATTACGATCCCGATTAGTATGGCGCTCTCTTATCTCATCTACAAAGTCGTTTCTCTCGTCATTTGAGCTTGATTTCTCCTTACATACGATTAACCGTTACACGCCCAAAAAGCCTACATCGCTGTAGGCTTTTTTTGACGTACTTTTTTGACGTATAGGTTTCTAATCAAGATAGTACGCGAGGCTTTGCAGCTCCGTCGTAAAATCGGCGTGATGCACCCGAATTTCATTCGGAACTTTAATAATAATCGGAGCAAAATTCAAAATCGCTTCGACTCCGGCCTCGACAAACTGATTGGCTACTCCTTGCGCTTCAGCGGCAGGAACGGTAATGATCCCGATTCTTACATGCAGCTCTTTGATCGCTGCTTTGAGCTCTTCCATCGGCTTCACATTCAAATTGTTGATCGACTCCCCGATCTTCGATGCGTGCGCGTCGAAAACGGCGACAATTTTCATATTATCTTTCAAATAAGCGTTATAGTTGCATAATGCCCGCCCAAGATTACCCGCTCCGACGAGCGCTACCGGAATCACTTTATCAAGCTTTAAAATTTGCCGTATTTTTTCGATTAAATAGTCGACGTCGTAGCCGATTCCTTTTTTGCCGAACTCTCCGAAATAGGCGAGATCTTTGCGGATTTGAGCCGGGTTAAGATCCAGCTTTTGACCCAAATCCTGCGAAGATACCGTATTCACGCTTTTTTTGCTCAATTCGTTCAAAAACCGTAAATAGACCGGCAGTCTGCGAACGACCGCTTCGGAAATTTTAATTGTTTTCATACGTCGCTTTCCCCCATCCACTGCTTAATTCTCGGTACCAATTGATTGGTCGGCATATGCTCGATTTTGGGGCCGGGCAGCGAGTACAAGAAGTACTTTCCATATGTCGTATCAATGACCCGGGTATCATATATAATGACGATGCCTTTATCGTTCGCCGTCCGAACCAATCTCCCGAAGCCCTGCTTAAAGCGGATCACGGCCTGGGGCACCGACAGCTTCATGAAAGGATTTTGGTTAAGCTTCTTCAAATTTTCCGTCTTCGCTTCCACTAACGGATGATTCGGAGGCTGGAACGGAAGCCGCACGATCGCCAGACAGCTCAGCGCGTCGCCGGGAATGTCCACGCCTTCCCAGAAGCTGCTCGTTCCCAGCAGTACGCTCGCCGGACTGTTCTGGAACAAGCGGGTCAGCTTGCTCCGGTTGCTGCTGTCAACCCCTTGACCCAATACCTGAATGCCAAAAGGGCTCAGCACTTCCTTCAATGCCGCGTGAGTGAGCTTCAGCATCCGGTTGGACGTGAACAGCACCAGCATACGTCCTTTGGTCTCCAGCGCTACCTCGGCAAGCGATTGCGTCAGCCGGTCCAAGAACTGCTTCTCTCCTGAATTGCCGCGAATGCTGGGGAAATCTCTTGGAATCGCCACCAGCGCCTGCTGACGATAATTGAAAGGAGAAGGCAGCTGCACCGTCTTCAGTTTGGCCTGTACGGAGCCGTCCTTCACTTCTTCAAGTCCCAGCTGCTCGCAGGTATAATCAAAAGACTTGCCTACGGAAAGCGTAGCCGAGGTCATGATGACGCTGTCTTTTACCTCGAAAAAGTGCTGCTGAAGCATCGGGCTGACGTCGATCGGAACGCAAACGAGCTGCAGCGATTTGCTCTTGTTATGCTGTCCCCCTTCAAGCCAATATACGTAATTGTCGTCCGGCATCGTCATAAAAAAATGCAGATTGTCACGGTGACGGTACAGCTCCTTGACGGTGCCGCCGATATCGGTTACGACTCCCTGAAGATCCTGCTCGTCTTGAAGCTCCTTCATTTCGCTGAGCATTTTATCCAGTTTTTTCAAAACCTCGGAGCAGTTCAAATAAATGTTCTCTTCGAGAACAAGCAGCTTATCCCACGAGCTTGGCGTCTGGTCTTTCTTAATCCGGAATACAAGCTGTCCGCCCTCGGTTTGCGACGGATCGGAACGCGAGGCAAGCAGTTGGTACAACAGCTCGGCCAGTTCGTCCCACTGTTCCTTAATCGCAACGATTTTCGGAATGACCGCGTCTATAACGCCGCTCCACGCTTGCGCCCGCTCCGATTCCTCGCGCTGCAGCCTGGCCTTCAGGGAAGATAATTGGCCGCTGCGGCCGTCTTTATACAACCACCATAACGTATTCAGGAAAGCCCCGTAGAACAGCTCGATACCCAAATGCTTGCTGGCTACTTCCTCGAAATGATGCGCTTCATCGATAACAAGATGCTTATAGGACGGCAGAAGCCGGTTTTCCGCCTTCGTATCCGTAAACAGCATAGAGTGGTTGGTTATAATGACATCGGCCGTATTGGACTCATGCCGGGCACGATGATAAAAGCAGCGTTTGAACCAGGGGCATGCTCTGTTCAGACAGGAATCGGAATCGCTTGCCACCGTATGCCAAAACTGATTGCCTTTATTCGTGGCAAAATGCAGCTCTTCTTCGTCGCCCTGCTTCGTTTCGCTAAGCCAGACAAGCATTTGTCCGGCCGTGATCCGGTCTTCTTTGCCGTTTTCAAAATCTTGAAGATTCATTTTATGCTCGAATTTGCGCAAGCACAAATAATGACTTCTTCCTTTCAACACCGCCGCGCGAAAGCCCACCGGAAATAAACTGTGCAGAAGCGGTATGTCTCTTTCTCTAATCTGCTCCTGCAAATTGATGGTGTGCGTACTGACAAGCACCTTCTTATCCTTCTTCAGCCCGTAATACAGCGACGGAATCAAATAACCGAGCGATTTGCCCGTACCGGTTCCCGCTTCGATCATCAGATGCTTGCCTTCTTCGAAAGCGGCTTCGACCTCTTCCAGCATCTTCACCTGAGCTTCGCGGTCCTCGTAGGACTCGAAACGGATTTGCAGCTGCTGTTTGAGCCATTCATAAAATTCGGCGAAGCTATCCGGAATCGATTGCATTTCGTCGTCCTCGCGCACCGGCTCTTCGTTGCCCCACTCATCCACATTGATGGCAAACTGGCGAAAATAACGTCCTTCCTCCGTATCCACAGAGGTAAACATTTCCTTATACGCTTTCATTTCATGAAGAAACCATCCGAGATCGCTAGTCACTTCATCGAAAATAAGGGATAACCGCTGAAGCGTAAGCAGCGGCAAGCTTTGGAGCCTCTCCAAGCAGCGCAGCCAAACAAGCGCCGTCGCTTCGGCGTCGCTGTCCGCCTGATGCGGCCGTTCATGCTCAATGCCGAGCGACTGGCAAACCATGTTTAGCTGCAGGCTGCCCAAATACGGAAACAGCACGCGCAGCGTATCCATCGTGTCCAGCACCTTGCCGTCGAACGGAAAATAACCGTGCTCATCCAGAGCCCGCTGCAAGAATGCCAAATCAAAGGCAATATTATGCCCGACCAGGACGGTATCCTGCAAAAGCGGCACCATTTGCCCAATAACCGTATCAAGCTCCGGGGCATCTTTGACCATCTCATCGTCAATGCCGGTTAACGACGTTATAGAAGAAGGTATACCTATCCCGGGATTGACCAGAGAAGTATACCTGTCGATGATGTAGTCGTCTTGTATAATGACGAGGCCAACCTGTATGATGCGATCCGCAGGCTGGCTCCCGGTCGTTTCAAAATCCAAAACCGCGAATTTCATTACTTTTATGTCAATCCCTTCATTCCCACTCTCTTCTAAGCATACCAATACTCTCGGGAAAAGGGAATAGTAAACTTATCCTTCGTTTAACGGTAAGGCTGCTGGTGAAACTGCAGCTGGCCCTTCTTTTCGCAGCACAGTCCCATCTCCATCAGAGGCTGAACGCTGCTCGGGTCCGTTTGAAACGCCAAATTAAAATATTCCGCGGCTTTATCCATATTGTCGTGATGAACTGCTTGAATACATCCCATCGCATTGTAAGAAATAGCTCTCATCTGCAGGTTATTCGTTAATTGCGCCAAAAAATGAAAATGACTGTAGCTTTCCGCGATATCTCCTCTGCGCAAGTAGCTCATGGCCAAATAAACTCGCGCCAATGTAAAATCAGGCTGTTTGCTGACGATAGCGGAAAATTCGCGGATCGCCTCGTCGTACATCCACAGTTTGTAATACCCTTGTCCGCGCACAAATTCGTCCGACCGCTTGCCTTCCAATTCCGGGTCCATCATATTGGCAGCATATAAAGGATGATGGTGCTGCTGCTGCTGATGGAACGCGGCCAGCTTTTCTTCAAACAACAGCCATTCTTCGATAAACGTATCGCTCATGGCCTTTAGCGTGCGAAGCTTTTCCTGCAGCTCCTTCTTTCTTGCTCCTGTCGCCTTATCGTACTTGGAGGCAATCTCGTCCAGCATCTCGTTCATGGAGGCAAATAAATGTTTGAACATGTATGCATCCCACCGCCTTTAAGCTGAGCATACCCTCATTTTTTGCCCCCGGACTTGTTTTCATTCGTTACAGGACGGTGGAATGAATTTCTTCCTTCAATACGCTGACGGCCTTGTTATTCTCGCCCATGATGGCCACTTGCGGATGATGCTTTCTGGCTTCTTCGTCGGTCAGCATGACATAAGATAAAATAATGACGGTATCCCCTACATGCACCATGCGCGCAGCCGCCCCGTTCAGACAGATGACACCGGACCCGCGCGGTCCGGGAATAATATAAGTTTCGAACCGTGCACCGTTATTGTTGTTTACGATTTGCACTTTCTCGTTAGGCAGCATATCGATCAGATCCAACAGATCCTCGTCGATCGTAATGCTTCCTACGTAATTAAGATTGGCTTCCGTTACGGTAGCGCGGTGAATTTTCGATTTCAGCATCGTTCTGAACATGTTGAACCCTCCTAAAAGTTTTCTGAAGGAAAACTTACTAGCCGTTTATTTTCGGATAATGATATTGTCGATCAGCCTCGTTTTCCCGAATTTGACGGCCAAGGCGATAATGAACGCCGGCGTCGAACGAAGATCGGTTACCGGCACCAATGAAGGATACGCTAAAATATCCGCATAGTCAATATCCGCAAGCGGAGACTGCCGGATGTGATCGATTACGGCCTGCCTCAGCTCCTCCGCCTGCAATGAGCCGGAATCGCTCTGAACGAGTCCCTCCGCCATCCGTAGCGCGGCAGACAGCACCAGCGCCTGTTTGCGCTCCTCAGGCTGCAAATAAACGTTGCGCGAGCTCATGGCGAGCCCGTCTTCCTCGCGGACAATCGGACACGGCACAATGCCTACAGGGGTGTTGAGATCGTCGACCATCTGCTGAATGACCGCAATCTGCTGCGCATCCTTCAAGCCGAAGTAAGCTTGATCAGGCTGTACGATATTAAACAGCTTCGTTACGACGGTAGCGACACCGTCGAAATGGCCGGGACGGGCCGCGCCGCACAACCGCTCGGTTACTTCCGATACGGAAACGACCGTTTTCGTCGGCTGCGGATACATTTCTTCTACAGAAGGGAAGAAGACGATGTCCGTGCCCGCAGCCCGCGCTACGGCCAGATCCCGTTCCTGATCTCTCGGATAGCGGGACAAATCTTCGTTCGGTCCGAATTGCAGCGGGTTGACGAAGATGCTGAGCACGACCAGATCCGATTGTTCGCGCGCCGCTTCAAGCAAGCTGGCATGCCCTTTATGAAGATATCCCATCGTCGGCACGAAGCCTACTTTCAGCCCGCTGTTTTCCGCTCTTGCCGTCTTTACCGCTTCCCTGACATCTTGGATACGATGTAAAATTTGCATTTCTTCTCCCCCGCTCGTTTATTTCTTGCTTCCGTACAAAAATTCGGCTACCTGATCTTCCATTTGAAAGGAATGCTCCGGCAGCGGAAAGCGGCGCTGCTTCACTTCGTCGGCATACTGCTTCAAACCTTCGCGGATGATGTTTCCGACTTGGGCGTATTCCTTGACCATACGCTTAGGAACGATGTCCGAGGCGTAGCCGAGCGCGTCATGGAATACCAGCACCTGTCCGTCGCAATGAGGACCCGCGCCGATGCCGATCGTTGGAATCGACAGCTCGGCTGTAATATGCTCCGACAGCTGATCCGTCATCAGCTCGAGCACGATGGCGAATGCTCCTGCTTGCTCCAAGGCTTTAGCGTCTTCCAGCAGCTTCTTCGCCTGCTCGGTACTTTTTCCTTGAATTTTAAAACCGCCGATTTGATGAATCGACTGGGGGGTCAAGCCGATGTGGGCCATTACGGGAATGCCCGCCTTCGTACAGGCTTCTACCGCCGCGGCGATTTCCGTTCCGCCTTCCATCTTGACCGCCTTGGCACAGCCCTCCTGCATGATTCTGGCTGCGTTGCGCAGCGTCTGATCCACGCTTCCGTGATAAGTCATAAAGGGCAGATCCGTAACGACAAACGCCGTTTGCGCCGCTCTGGCAACCGCACGGGAATGATATACCATATCGTCCAGAGTGACAGGGATCGTGGAGTCGTACCCTAATACGACATTGCCCAAAGAATCGCCGACCAAGATGGCGTCGATTCCCGCTTCCTCGGCCAATCGGGCCGACGGATAGTCGTAGGCGGTAATTATGGAGATGGGTGTTCCTTCTTCCTTCATCTTTTTCAGCTTGGCTGTTGTTACCGGTCTCCGTTTTTCCATCACAAACACTCACCTTCCTCCAACGTTTTACGCCGATAAGTTGTAGTATAAACAAAAAAACCTTTTAGCCTACGGGAGCTAAAAGGTTCACATGGCAAAAAAAATCATATGATCCTTCTGTCTCGGTCCGTTAGGCTCAGAGCAGAATCCGACATATTCCAGGTAAAGCTATGCAATTGTCCGTCATGTCTGGTAATAACTTCCAATCGTTCAGCAAGTGCAATTCCGCATGGATATCGCCTTGCATGAACATTATACCAGACTTTTCTTTCTTACAACACCCTTTTTCGACACGCCGGCGCAATTTTCAGGAAGAAAATTGAATATCCCCCGAATACCACTTGGTCACGGTGCCGTCCTGCAGCTTTACTATTAGAGCTCCGCTCTCGTCGATGCCGAGCGACGTCCCTTCCGCCAACCCTTTTGGGGTTTGACAGGTGACCGGGCGGTTCAACGAAACGCTGAGCGCTTCCCATAGCAGTTTGATCGGCCCGAAGCCCTGTTCGTGATATATATCGTACAAGCTTTCCAGCTCCTGCAAAAAGGCAACGAGAATTTCCGACCGGTCCATTGTATGACCCGCTTCGATCGCGAGCGAAGTCGCTTTCGCTCTCAACTCGTCATCGGGATAATCGTCCGGCAGCAAATTAACTCCGATCCCGACTCCCGCTACGACATAATTCAAATTTTCTTCTTCCGCGCTCGATTCAAGCAAAATGCCGCTGATCTTCTTCCCGTCGATAAGCAAATCGTTGGGCCATTTGATTCCGATAGGCAGCGATGTAATTTGCCGGAGAGACCTGCATAAAGCAACGGCTACAAGAAGAGTCAGTTGGGGAGTAAAATGCAGCGGAATGCGCGGCTTTAGGATCAGCGTCATCCACAGCCCTTTCCCTTTCGGCGAATGCCACTTGCGTCCCAGCCGTCCCCGGCCGGCGAGCTGCTGCTCGGCAACGACGAGAGTGCCTTCCTGCGCCCCCTGCTGAACAAGCTCTCTGGCTACGTTATTGGTGGAATCCACCTCGTTCATGTAATGTATGCTCCGCCCCAGGACGCGCGTATGCAGGCGGCCTAAAACTGCCTCCACATCCAGCTTGTCCGGCTTGGCGACGAGGCGATAGCCTTTGCGCGACACCGCTTCGAATTCATATCCTTCTTGGCGCAACCTTTCGATATGCTTCCAGATCGCCGTCCGGCTCACCTGCAGCGTCGCGCTGAGCTCTTCTCCCGACAGAAACTCGCCCGGCCTGGCCTCGAACGTACGCAGCAAATGTTCGTTTATGTTCATCATTCATCCCGTTCCCGCTCAGTTAATTGATCATAGCGCCGCGCTTCAAGCAGCAGAGCTTCTTTACTGTTGGGAGTAGTCCCCAGCGCAGCGGCTCTTAATAAATGCTGCAGTACCGGAGCTACCCAAGGCCCCGCAGGCTTGCCGATATGCGAGATCAGCTCGCCTCCGTTAATCTGCAGCTCCGCCGTCTTGCCGACCGGCATCTCATCGAGCCAGACGGCGCTGCCGCCGGCAAGGCTGCGGGCTTGACCGCTCTCAATTCCCGCCGAAGCGGCCGCATCTTCATCTATGGCGAGAATGGCGCCTAGAGATCGTATGGCCTGCTTGCCGAATCGAACCGCGGCCAACTTCCACGACTCTCCGTAGGAAGAAGCGGTGACCTCTCCGGCCGGGTCGCCGTTCAAGCAGCCGGCTACATTGCGGGCTGCGGCGATAATAAGCCGCACTTCCTCGACCTGATGGTTCGAGAAAGTCAGATTTCTCAGTTCCTCCTCTACCGCCTTCGCCTCGGCTCCGAGCTGTAAATACATATAAGCCCAACGCTCAAGCGGCGAATGAAGCTGCGCGAGCCCTTCGGACAGCCGGTCCGGGCTGACATCGGCCAGCAGAAGCGGCAGCTTGCAGTAACGCAGCGCTCCGCTTGCCGCCAGCAGTTTGACCGCCTTCACCGGCGCGGCTCCGGCAATCATCCGCTCCAGCTCCATACGGACCCGTTCCATGGCAATATGCTTCAGCAAGTGGACTTGCGCAAGCAGCGCTTCCCACGTAGCGCCTTCCACCTCCATGGAGTATTCCGCGGCGAAGCGGATGCAGCGGAGAATCCGCAGCGCGTCTTCCTCGAACCGCTCCTTGGCTTCGCCGACGCAGCGCAGTATGCCCTGCTCCATGTCGGCCCTCCCGTGAAACGGATCGATCAGCCTGCCCTCCAAATCGAGCGCCATCGCATTCATCGTAAAATCGCGGCGGCGCAGGTCTTCGTATAAGCTGTCTATGTATTCCACCCCGGCCGGCCGGCGGTGATCCTCGTAGGCATCCTCTTTGCGGAACGTGGTCACTTCATAAGGCTGGCCTTCGATCACGACGGTAACCGTGCCATGCTGAAGACCTGTCGGTATCGTTCGCGCGAACGCCGACTTCACCTGCTCCGGCCTTGCCGAGGTGGCGATATCGTAGTCCTTCACTTTGCGGCTCAGCAGCTTATCGCGGACGCAGCCGCCGACCAGATAGGCTTCATATCCTTGCTTCATCAGGGCCTCCACAATGGTGAGAGCTCCCCGTTCCAATCGCTCCAACGGCTCCTGCATTTCAGACCCCCGCATGCGTAATCGGCCGAATCATCCGGCACGGTACCGCTCAACAATTCATCGGTTTCATCTTTAGTTCCTCGGGCATCGGTCTCTCCAGTACCCGATAATATATTTCCTCATACTGACGGGTAATCACATCGTTACAGAACGTAAACCTCGCTCTGTGCAGACAAGCTTGCGTCACTTTCTCGTACAACGCCTTATCGGTCAGCAGCATTTTCGTATAATAAGCCATTTGGTCGACATCTCCGATATCCGCCAAAAATCCGGTTTCCCCGTGAGTGATCAGCTCAGGAATGCCCCCGGCATTCGATGCGACGGAAGGCACGCCGCAAGCCATCGCCTCCAGAGCCACGAGCCCGAAGCTTTCCTTCTCGGAAGGCAGCAGCATCACGTCGGACAACGAGAGAAGCTGCGCCACATCGTCCTGCTTGCCGCAGAAGGTAACTCTGTCGAGCAATCCGCGCTCCTTCACCTTGCAAAGCACCTTGGACAATTCCGGGCCTTCGCCGACAAACAGCAGCCTGGACGGCACGTCGCGGCAAATTTTATCGAATACTTCCACCACATCCGTTACCCGCTTGACCGGGCGGAAGTTAGAAATATGGATCAATATTTTCTCGTCAGGATGCGCGAACTCCTTACGCAAGGCGGTCACCTCGCGCGGATAGTAAACCCGCTTGTCGACAAAGTTATAAGCCAGATCAATCGGCTTCTCGATCGAAAGCAGCTTGCGCGTTTCCTGGATCAAGTCCCGGGATACGGCGGTGACCGCATCGCTCCCGTTAATGGCGTAGCGGATCAGATCGCTCAGCGATTCATCCTGCGCCAGCACCGTAATATCGGTGCCGTGCAAGGTGGTAACTACCTTGACCCTGTCTCCTACCATTTGCTTGGCGAGCAGAGCGCACACCGCATGCGGAATCGCATAATGAACGTGAAGCAGATCGAGCTCCTCCAGTTGAACGACCTGGGCCAGCTTGCTGGCCAGAGACAAATCGTACGGAGGATATTTGAACACATAATAATCATTGACTTCCACTTCATGATAAAAAATATTTTTATCAAACTTCCCAAGCCGAAACGGCATGCTGTGCGTAATGAAATGCACCTGATGTCCTTGTTCCGCCAGCAGCTTGCCGAGCTCGGTCGCCACGACGCCCGAGCCGCCCAGCGTAGGATAACAAGTAATTCCGATTTTCAACCGATCCTTCATGCGCTCCCCTCCCTTGCCTCATATGTTAAGTATCTTATTCGTTTATCCCGTTATGTATATCCGTCTTCCTGCCGTCAAAATAAATCGACCATATAAGGAAGCTTGCTTACAAATCCTTCGGCATACGGAACCATCCGCTTTTGCCCGAGCATGCGATCCTTGGCCTCCACTCTTTCCAAGTATCCTTGGTTAAGAGGGGTGGCGACGAAATCGTTGTTCGCCCCGACAGCCTCGAATTGCGTACGGTAAGCTCCGAGCGCCTGCATCTTGCGTCCATGCACGTCCGTAATATCCACGAGCAGATCCGACTCGGCGACATCGTTAATAAAGTAAAAATAACTTTGTACTACCGTATGCGCTTCCGTCTGCGGCTCGTATTTCCTCAGCTTGGCGTTGAACAGCGCCTCCTGCACCAGCTTGCTGCACGCAATATGATCCGGATGGCGGTCTTCCCAATACGGCGCAAAGACGATTCTTGGCTTATACTTGCGAATTTGCAGCGTAATGGCCCGAATCTGATCCGGCTCCATCCGCAATCCGCGATCGGGAAGCCCCAGATTGCTGCGCGCCGCAAGCCCCAAAATATCGGACGCCTGCGCGGCTTCCTTCTGACGAAGCTCTACCGTGCCGTTCGAGGACATCTCCGCATAAGTTAAGTCACAGATGCCGACTTTATACCCTGCCGCCGTATGCTTGGCGATCGTTCCCCCCATACCGATCTCGGCATCGTCGGGATGCGCGCCGAAAATGAGAATATCGAGCGCTTCCGTCATTCCGGCACACCCGGCTTATATTTGTGCACCAGCTCTCTCCACGCAAAATCTCCGCGGTCGAGCGCCTTGACCAGGATCTCCGCCGTCGCAATATTCGTCGCCACCGGAATCCCCTGCACGTCGCATAGACGCAGCAGCGCAATGATATCCGGCTCGTGAGGCTGCGCCATCAACGGGTCGCGCAAAAAGATGATCAGATCCATATCGTTCGTCGCCACCATCGCGCCGATCTGCTGGTCCCCGCCAAGCGGTCCGGACATAAAGCGATGAATTTGCAGCTTCGTTTGTTCCATAATTCTCGTTCCCGTCGTTCCTGTAGCGAACAGCTCATGGTGTTCAAAAACGGTCTCGTAGGCGGTAATGAAGTTTACCATTTCTTCTTTTTTTCTATCGTGTGCAATTAGCGCTATTTTCATTGACATCCCTGTTAGGCTCCTTTAGTCACTGTAAATCTTCGTGAGACATTAATCTATAAAATGTTCAAAACCGTACACCATGCCGGTAATATCCATTACCTTTTTCACGGCAACGTTGACTCCTGGCATATATCCGGCGCGATCGTAGGAATCGTGGCGGATTTTCAGCGTCTGCCCGAACGCTCCGAAGATAACCTCCTGCTGCGCGAACACGCCAGGCAGCCGGACGCTATGTATTCTAAATCCATTGTATAGTCCGCCGCGGGAACCTTCAATCGTTTCTTCTTCGTTAGGATTGCCTTGACGGAGCTCCTGACGCGTCTGCGAAATCAGCTCGGCCGTCTTGACCGCCGTACCGGACGGGGCATCCAGCTTCTGATCGCCGTGGTATTCGATAATCTCCAAATGCGGCATATACTTGGCGGCTTGCGCGGCAAACTTCATCATCAGAATGGCTCCGATCGAGAAGTTCGGGGCGATAATGCCGCCGATTCCAAGCTCTCTGCATTGCTTGTCCAAATTCTCGATATCCTCCGGAGTAAACCCGGTCGTTCCCATCACGGGACGAACCTTATGACGCAGCGCCAGAGCGGTATGGAGAACCGCCGAATGAGGAGCCGTGAAATCGACGAGCACGTCCGGCTTCCCTTCTACCAAAGCCATCTCCAGATCATTGCTCATATGAATTCCGCACGGGTCCATACCGACAAATCTTCCCGCGTCGACCGTAGGATCGGAAGTCCGGCTTACGGCCGCGACCAGTTCCAGCTCGGGATCGCCCAACACCATTTTTACTACTTCACGGCCCATTCTGCCGCTTGCGCCTGCTACAGCCACTCGAATTCGACTCATTATCTATTCTTTCCTTTCATTCAACAAAAGTGTTAGATCGCTACGACTGCATATATTCCTTCCATTTGGCGCGGCACTCTTCCAGCAGCCGAATGCCGGCTTCATGCTGCGGATCGAGCTTGAGCAGCTCGCGGATCGCAGCAATCGCCTGACTGTACTCCTGAACCTCCGCATAAGCGACCCCTAAGAGCAAAAACGCCTCCGACGACAACGAATCCAGCGCGATGGCCTGCTTCAGCAGCGAAATAGCCAGCCACGCTTGATCCCCGGCTTTCTCCAAATACGCCTCCGCTTGCCTGACGATCTCTTTGGCTTTAAGATGCTGCAGATGATACCGGTAATGCTCTTCGTCCGGGTCCAGCTCAATCGCTTGGGAAGCGTGCTCCAGCGCCTTGACCAGCTTGTTGCTTCTGGCGTACGTGATCGATAATCTATAATGAAAGGCGGCGTTACCCGGTTCCATGGCAATCGCCTGCTCGAACCATTCTATCGCGCTCTCAAAATCATTATGGAGTATGGCATCGTACGCTTTTTGAATCAGCTCATGCCCTGTCATCAGCCCATCCTCCTTCGGCAAGGTGATGGTACAGCATATGAGCTTTATTCGTTATCCGTGTTTATTTTTGTCCACCGGTTAGCGTCTCTTGTGCGAAATTTATGCATAATCTTGTCATGCGCTTCCGTCAGATCGATGCCTAAGGAATTGGCAAAACAGATCGTTATAAACAAAATATCGCCGAGCTCCAGTTCGATGGAGTTGTCTTCTTCCGAAGCTTTTTTCGGCTTTTCGCCGAATTGATGGTTCACTTCCCTTGCAAGCTCCCCGACTTCCTCGGACATTCTGGCCAGCATCGCAAGCGGGCTGAAATATCCTTCTTTAAACTGCGATATGTATTGGTCGACTTCCTGTTGAAGTTCCTGTAACGTTTTTTCGGCCATGTACGCTGCTCACCAACCTTGTCTTTATGCATAAACATTCATTTGTCGTTACCGATCCTATATACCATGTTATCGCAAACGTCTGGGGATGACAAATTTTTTTTGCTTGAAACTAAGGCATACTATGATTAAACTTACACTAATCCGGTCGTTATATGTCTTGAAAGTTCATTTTCCGGGAGGTCGATTTCTTTGTTATCCTCTTATCCGCTCGTCAAATGGAAGAACCTGCTGCCCATCACGTTAGGGACGGCAATCTACGCTTTCGGCCTTCATTATTTCGTTATTTCAAACGAGCTTATGGAGGGCGGGATCACCGGAATCGCTCTCTTGCTCAATTACAGCTTTCATCTTCCTCCGTCCGCGACGACATTGGTCATTAATATCCCGCTATTTTATTTGGGATGGAAAGTTCTCGGCAAGGAAACGATGCTCAACACGGTGATCGGCACTGTCTCTCTATCTTTTTTCCTCTGGATAATGGAACAACTGATCCATCGCGGCTGGATTGTGCCGTTTCACTCCGAACACGACTACTTTCTGGCCGTCGCCTATGCAGGCGTCACGCTGGGCGTCGGTCTGGGGCTTGTCTTCCGGTACGGCGGCACGACAGGCGGGTCGGATATTATAGCTACGATCGGGCAAAAGTGGCTCGGCTGGAGCATGGGCCGGGTCATTCTCGTATTCGACTGTCTGGTCATCGGCTCGGCGCTATTTTTTATCCCTAAGGAAAAAATATTGTATACCTTCGTCGTCGTCTTCATTACGACCAAAGTGATCGATATTATTATCGAAGGGGCCTACGCCGCGCGGGCGTTTACCGTCATCACCGATCACGCCGAGGAGCTCGTCGCCAAAATTGCGGAGCATATGGACCGCGGAGCTACCATTATTCCCGCCGTCGGCGCGTACTCCAAAGCCCATAAGAACGTCGTCTATTGCGTCGTCTACCGGCAGGAAATGAAAAGGCTTAAAGACCTCGCCCGTTCCGTCGATCCTCGCGCATTTATCATAATCAACGAGGTTCATGACGTAGTTGGGGAAGGCTTTAAGCCCGAATAATCGCTATGCTTCGTCTTTCTTGCGGACTAGCACCAAGCCGTTGTCTTTCTTCGCCAGCCGCCAGCCTGCGAACCCAAGTGCGGCCAAAATAACCGAACCGATCGCAAACGTCCACAGAATCGGATTTCGATCGTCGACGACAGGCAGGAAGGCGGTCGTATCCTTCTTCAAGAACAGCTTGTCGAGCATTTGCCGGACCGTCGGCAGCAGGTTGCCGACCGGTTGATAAGGCTCTTTCTCCGTCCGGGCTTGTCCGCTCATGAAAGTAACCAGCGAATCCAGCTTCTCCACATCGGTTGCGTCTCTGCTGATCAAAAGGCTCGGATGAATGATCGAAATATGCCGTTCAAACAGAAACACCGATTTCTGAAACTGCTGCGCTTCTTTATCCTTCGCCGCCTGCTCGATTCCGTTCACGTCGTCCTGCAGCAGCTTGTAGTACTGCAGCCACATCGGCTGCTCCGGATGCGACAACGCGTCGGTGGCCAGACGGATTTGCGCGGCGGCTACTTGTCCTTCATCCGGCGAGAAACGCGCCGCATTGAACACTCTCTTGCCCTGAGTGACGGCTTCCGTCAGAGCGTGCAGCCCGTCCAGCGTCGTAAGCCCCTCGTAACGAATCGTCGTCACTTGATCGCTCAGCTGCTGCAGCGCGTCCCGCCCCCCCATAACATCCCCCTGCATTACCTTCTTATACATATCGTCAGCCGTCCGGTTCAGCAGCTCCACCCTCTGCAATTGCTCCGTAGACGGCTTAGGCTCCGCCTCTTGCGCCGGTTTCTCCGCCTGGCGGCAGCCGGCGAGCAGCTGCATTCCGAGCATCGCAACCAACAAGAGGCCGATGCCTCTCCCTACTTTTATACGCAACATCGGACATCCCTCCTATCATCATCCTATGGGGGGATGTCCGCATTTAGACCTCGCGTTTATTCAAAACTTCCCTAACCTTCATAATAACGAAGGCGACGACCAGACTGACAAAGCTGAGCTCAACCGTAAATGCCGCAACCGAAGGAAGGTGATCCATCAAGCTTTCCGGCAGCCACGGGAATACCCCGACGGCATAATCCATAAAATCATTCCACAACGTCCATACCGCCACCGCAACGATAGGCCAGAACCGGTACGTGTATAAACGCCAATATAATAAAGCTTCGGCCGCCATCCCTAAATGCGAGATGCTCAGCATCCAATCCTGCCAGTTCACTTCGCTTCCCATATACGCGCCGGCCCAAATGATCGACACGGCCCATACCCCGTATTTGAAGGAGGTGACGACGGCGAATGCTTCTACAAATCCACGGAACCATCCGGGACGGGGAGCAAGAGACCGCCCTTTGTACGAGTCGACCAGCAAATAGGCCAGAACCCCGGTAAAAAACAAGCTGGCCGTCGGACTATCGGGAACGAACGGCAAATAAGCCGCGGACATCGTTTCAGCCGTATACGTCATCTGGTTCCAATACCATTCGTAACCATATATCGTCCCGAGAAGATTAACCCAGAACAGGCTCCACAGCATGAAGCGGCTGGATAAAAAAGCTCTGGAAAAATAGGAGCGAATCGACATGCTTAGCAATAGGTTTCCCCCCGCCTGAAAATGCTTTCGTTTCTTCCATTGAAAAGACCTGACCGCAACATAAGCGACCAGGTCCTTCGTAACTACTCTTTCTTTTGCTTGGACAACCACTCAGCCACCTTGTCGATGTCGGCGTCCGTCAAGCCTTTTTTGATATTATCATCGTATTGAGGGGACATATTGCCTTGCCCTTTTTTGATGATGTTCAAAATTTCATCCTTGCTGTGCTTGTCGCCTACGCCGCGCAATGCAGGAATTCCGGAAGAAGGCATTCCTTTCAATTCGCCGCCGTGACATGCTACGCAAGTTGCTTTTTTATAAATTTCCGCACCCGGATCATCCGGAGCTACGATCGCTGCGGCAGCAGCCGGTTTCTTGGCGCCGCCTCCGCCGCTCTCTGCCTTGCCGGCATGAAGCTCTTCCTCGCGTTTGATGTGCTCAGGCACCAGGTTTTTATCTTTCATCTCGTGTTCGTAATGCGTCCACGAAACGACCGTCAAATAGGTGCAGGCAACCAATGTGAGAAACATTAAAGTCGAAGCGATCGGGCGTTTGTAAAAGCGTCTTTCTTTCCCCGTGTCCAGAAAAGGAGCTACCATCAAGCCGCCGAACATAATAGCCGGAATGACCAATGTTCCCAAAACGACGAATTGATCGGAAGTATACGGATATTTCAGCAATTGATACATGAACAGGAAGTACCAGTCAGGCATCGGAATAAACTGTGTATTGGTCGGGTCCGCGGGATAACCAAGCGGAGCCGGGTCGGATACGACTAGAACCAGGATGCCGACGAGTACGACAACCCCTACCATCCATTCTTTGAGAAGGAAGTTCGGGATGAATACTTCGGATTTTCCCGGGAAAGCCGAATAATCCGGCTGAGCCATTTTAGCAGATCTCGTCCGAACGCGAGAGTCTCCAACATAAACGATTTTTTCGTCAGACTTATGGCCGTGTGCCAATTTCGCCCCTCCTTACTTCTTTTAGTGTCGGAAAGCCTCCTCATGTCTTGCCCTCATGAAGAAATCTCAAGCTCTCCGCACGCAAGAACTGCCGTTTCAACGCGACCTGTCGTCCCCACAGATCGAAAAGCCGCGCTGCGGTTTTTCGAATAACGTTCTCGCTTGCAACAGCGAGACTGGCTGTAAACTGAAGCCGCTTCCTTGATTGATACAATGCCAATCGAAGTCTTGCTTACAGCGGACCGGAAATCCCTTGCTTACGAATCATAAAGAAGTGACCCGCCAGCAATGCCAGCAAAATGCCCGGGAAGAAGAACACGTGCAAAGCGAAGAATCGAGTCAACGTTTGCGCACCGACGATCTCGCCGCCTTGCAGGAACGTCTTAATGTAATCGCCGATATAAGGAGCGGATGCGGCGATCTTGATACCTACCTGCGTTGCAAAGTAAGCTTTGTTATCCCACGGCAGCAAGTATCCGGTGAAACCGAGACCCAACATGACGAAGAAGATCAGCACGCCTACTACCCAGTTCATTTCGCGCGGCGCCTTGTAGGAGCCTGTAAAGAACACGCGAAGCGTATGTAAGAACATCATGACGATAACAAGACTGGCACCCCAGTGATGCATACCGCGAACGATGACGCCGAATGCAACCTTATGCTGCAGATAGTCAACACTCGCATAGGCGTTAATAATATCCGGCACATAATACATCGTCAGGAACATACCGGACAATATTTGAATAACCGTAATAAAAAACGTCAATCCACCAAAGCAGTAAACAAATGCGGAAAAATGGTGCGCCGGGTTAACGTGTTCGGGAACCTCGTGATCGGCAACATCTCTCCACATCGGCGTGATATCAAGACGTTCATCAATCCAGTTATACATACTTTTAAACATCTGATGTTACGCCTCCTTATTTCACCCTTTTGTTAGGACCAAGTTGTCCTAAATAAACGAACCCATTCTCCACCTTGAGATCGTATTGATCCAAAGGCGCCGGCGCTACAGCAAGGTTTTTGCCATCTACCGTATAGTGCGCGCCGTGGCAAGGACAGAAATACTGATCCTTGTACTCCGGATTGGCATTCCAGTTAACCGTACATCCAAGGTGCTTACAGGTCGGGTTCAAGGCGAAGATGTTGCCTTGCTGATCCTTGGAAATCCAAGCTTCCAATTCAACGTCGCTCTCATACCAGCCGTCGACCTGATGCACTTGAAATTTGAAGGATTTCGGTTCGTTCTCGATCTTCGCTTCTTCGACTACCTTGACCCAATCGGCTTGCGATTTAGGCTGAAGGACCGGATCGATAGCAAATCGAAGCATAGGAACAATCATACCGGCGCCCATGAACGCAGAAGCTCCACCAAGGGTATAGGACAGAAACTGCCTGCGGGACATCTCGCGACGTTTAACCGGCCTCTCACCCTGATGCTGCGCATCATGACTGTTGTGCTCACTCATTCTCGTTCTACCCCCTTTTGCAACATATATCACGTCGTTCGACATAACTTTACACCACATACTAGGACATTACTAATAATAGCTTACGACTCTAGGTGCGTCAAGAATGTTAACTTCCATTTAGAGCCATCAATTCTTGTCCCAGCAGTAACTGTTAACGAAATTGTCACAACTGTTCATGAGGGGAAAAATCGCGTCCCGTACTTAGAATTAGCAAAAATGTAATCAATCATACACGCTTCGCAAAGGTTACCTTCCCGACCATAAATGCTGCAGTTGCTCGGCAATATGCCGCTTGATCTCAGCCAGATTTTCAGCCAATTCTCCGGGCGTCAGAATAAACGTTTTGTCCGCGCCGCGAATTTCGCCAAGCTCGGCTAAGCGACCGTCGGCGGACACAAGAACGACATAGGGGAAGTTGTCCTTTAGCCGGCCGCACATCGTCGCAACCAGCTCCCGTCCTTCTTCTCCTTCTATATAATGAAAAGCGGGATACGTCAGCACTCTTCCTTTGTACGGAATTTCGAAGCAATCGAGCGCATCTCGCAGCTGCTCCAGCGCCCTCGTCGCTTCCCAGGGCTGCTCCTTTCCCGTCATACCCGTTACGGGCAGCAGGCACGTATCCACGTAGGGTTTCAGACTTTCCCATGCCCCCTGCTCTACATCGCTAAATTTCATCGGCTTCATTCACTCTCCACATCAGTATTCATTTCTCCACATAATGTAACACAAAAAAAAGACATATGATTGGTTCTCACATGCCTTTCAAAAAGATGTCATAATTTAGGCCAGGAGCTTCGGTTCACTTGCCATGAGTATTGAGCGATTTCAGTTCTGTCGTGAGGGCTAGAAACGATTGTTCGTCTCCTTTTGCCAAAGCCAAATCAATTTCTCTGTACAAATACTGCTCCTTATATTTACGTATGGCTTCATCCAGCACCATCTCCGCAAACAAACTCAGCATCATATCATTGGAAACGTTCATTTTGCCCATTAGAACCTACCTCCAAACCGGTCTCGCGTTAATATTTTTAAAACATCATCAGCTGCCTGTACTCCGCTGCCCATCTTTGCATCCATTCCATCGGTTTGTTTTCTTGCTGCATTGCCGGGACGATGCGAACCATCACCCTTGAAAAGCGAACGGTAAAGCTGCCCCTACTTAAGCATATTCACCCTTTTTCGGCCTCGATAAGTACAACAGCCCCTATCGCGCCGAATGTGCTTTTACCTACATTAGGGCTAGCCGTTGCTCCCCTCCCGGTCACGCTTCGCCCGAACGGTTTTCGAACGGGATTGTAATCTTATCCTCGTCAGCGACATAACTGCCTTGGATCACGCCGTTTCCGAGCTTCGTAACCTGTACGACCGTGCCGAACTCATCGCTTTCGCCGATCCGAAGCAGCCCCAAATGCATCATCATCCGCACGATGCGCTGCTCCAGCACAGACTCGGGCGTATCATAATAAAACGGGCGGATAAGCGGCACGAGCGTTTCTTTTACCGACTCCAGGGTGACCCAGCTCTTCGCTATTTTATCGAGCCAATGGACCAGAGACTGCAAATTCGGAATCGCGTTCTTATACAATCTCAGCCAAAACCGGTACACCTGCACCAAATCTTCCTTGGTCGCATGGGTTACACGCTCCCTGCCTTTATCGCTGAGCGCGAGCACCTGATGATGTTCCGTTATCAGTTCTGTATAGTAGCAATAATCGTAGATGAAAGAAAAACGATTCGGATAATCTTTGAACATTCTTCCGTAGCCGAAGCGCCAAGCCGTTTTGGGGGCAGGCTCTTCCTTAACCGAAAGCCGGTCCAGCACCTGCAGCAGCTGCCGTTTGTACATCGTGTTATCCGCTGTAAGCACTGCCTCGTTCTGATGAACATATTGCAAAAAATGAGCGATATCGTCCACAATCAGCTTCTGCTCGTCCCGATACACCTCAGGCTCCTTGGCCGCGACAAGCCGCCGTTGAAACTGTTTGGTCAGCGCATCGCCGAACCTTCGCTTTAAATCGGCAGGAACCTGGAACAAATAACGCGTTTGCTGCGAATAACCGTTGAACAGCCAGCCCCTCTGTTTAAAGCGCAGGATCATATCCCGCGGGTTCCATTCCTCATCCTCTTCCTTAATAAAGCGGCTCTGCTGCACCCTGGCAATAAGCTCCTCCAGGCTGAACGATCCTCTCGGATCGAAAATCAAAGAGTTGAGAAAACGAACATCCTCAATCGGCATGTCCGTGACCTGCCGTTCAAATACCTCTTTGCGGTTGACGGTCGTAAGAATCGACTGAATGAGCTCATTTTTGGAGTGACCGTTGCATTCACAGTTGTACGTATGGGCAATTCGGCTCAAGTCTTGAATATCCGCATAGCTTAACATATCCGCTAAATTCATGGTACAGCACCTCCAAATAGGCTTAGTACCATTATGGGAATTTGCGCCGGATTTAAACGCCGATTGCAAGAAAAACTTTCCTGCGCGGCGCTGGCTGCACAAAAAAAGCCCGTGGATTCACGGGCTTTCTTTAACTCCATTTATTCTAGATGACCGGCTCCAAATGAGCCGTACAATTCAGCAGCCTGCAATGCCAGCCGCTGTCAACGGCCTCCATTATCGTAAGCGACGTATTGTGCAAATGGGATTCCACCGGCCTGCCCGTCAAAGAATGCAGAACAGGGGCGATATAACCGCCATGACTAACCAGCAGTATTCGCTTTCCCGGTTGGGCGGCGCTTAGCTCCCGAAGGAACGCATCCCAACGCTTCAGCAGTTCCTCGTCCTTCTCCATTCCCAGCTCCAGCTCTCTCCAGCCTTCACCCCAGCGGGCGATCCTCTCCTCCTGCGTCGTCCCCTCCACTTGCCCGAAATAACGCTCCCGCAGACGGGCATCGACACCGATAAACGGAGTTCCCGTTACATTCGATATCATCTCGGCCGTTTGTCTGGCCCGAATCAGATCGCTCGCGATCACCCCGTCCCAGCTGTCGCTCTTCAGCCGCAGGGCAAGCAACTCGGCTTGGCGCACGCCTACTTCCGCCAGCTCCGTATCCATCTGACCCTGCATCCTCCCGGCCAGATTCCATTCTGTAGTACCGTGACGAATAAAACCGATTGTAAGCATTAAATCCTCCTGTAAGGCCGATTAAGATCTCGTTCTGGACAGCCAGTTCATAATAAGCAGCGTGCACGTCAGACCGAGAAGCGAAACAAAGATCATGTAATCTTTTATCGTGTGAATAGGGCCGACCTGGTACATGAACGGCTCGCTGAATCCTTTCAAGCTGGCGACGGCCGAGGGCATCGTATGTACGTTCATCGATTCCTGCTTGCTTCCGGCCACGACAACCGGGTCGCCTATCCGGCCGAATACGGCGGATTCTCCGGAGACCATAGCAGATTCCGGCGCAGCTTGATGCGTCACCGAGTATAGGAAAGAGCATATAAACAAGGCAAGACAAAAAGCGATGATGGCCGATACGTTGCGGCGCAGCTTGAACGTCATGGCGTACATTTTGTCGGCGACAGGCACTCTCCACGATTCGTCCTCATAAATGCGGTTCATGACGCTTCTCGAAATCGGTGTGGACATTTCCGCGAACTCGCCGGTTTCCGCTGCCGACTTGATGAGCTCCGTGCTCTCGCGCCATATTTCGAATTCGGCGGCGCAGCAAGGACAATTTTTTATATGTTCATCCACATACTGCCGCTTCAGATCATGCTCGGGCAGATCCCAGTAGACGCCTAGCATCTCTTGTACTTCTTCACATTTCATCATCGATTCATCCCCTCATACTCCTCAAAAATCGGATCAAGAAAGTATGGTTCCAACTGGAGCTTTACACTCGCTCTCGCCCTGAACAATAAGGATTTAACCGAACTTACGGTCTGCCCAAGGATATTGGCAATTTCCTGATAATCCAATTGATCGTATTCACGCAAAATAAGCGCAGACCTCTGCTTCTCAGGCAAATTGTTAATGGCATCCCGGACCATCGATACTTTCTCGTTGCGAAGCGCTGTTAATTCAGGCATAGCGTCGGCCCCGGCATGAGGCTCAAGTCCGCTTTGCTCCAAAGAAACCTTTGTATTTTTATTTTTTCTCAGCTCGCTAAGAACGGTATTTCTGGCGATCGTATATAACCACGTGGAAAAGGTCGCCTCCACTTCGCGAAACGAGTGCAGACTCCGGTATGCTTTATAAAAGGTTTCGTTGCATAGATCCTCCGCCAACGACTCCATTTTTGCGCTTTTCAGCATGTGGTAAATAAACGCCAATATTTTTCGTTCATAGCGACGCATTAATTCATCATATAGCTGGACGTTGCCGTCCTTGATCTCTCTGATCAACTGGGAATCGGTCATTGAATTACGACCCTCCTTGTGATTCCTGCTTACTCCCAGCGATTCTACTTTGTTTGACTATACGGGAGTAAAAAAGTTGCGGTATATTTTCAAAAAAATTAAAGATCGGACTTCATCCTTAATAACATTCGGTAAACTCGGTCAAAAATCCTGCTTAATCGACATATTTCAGACAACTTTCAGAATAACTTCCAAAAAAAGGTGTAATTTATTACGACTAATGTCCCCCTTGGAGCAAACTGAAGGCCGCCGGTAATTCCCCGCTCTTTCTAAGAAATGCCGCAAAACAAAAAAAAGAACCACCTTGGAAAAGGTGGCTGCACATAGTGCCATTATTCGGATAGGAGTGGAGAGAAACCATACTGTACTTTTATTATATGTATACGTTTTCAATTTGTCAATACTTTTTTGAAAACGTTTTATTTGCGCCAAAAGAAAAAAGAATTACACGTGAACCGTGTAATTCTCTTTCGCGAGTAGTTCAATAGCCTTATCCATCTGGTACTCGTCCCGGAAAGATAATCGCAGCACGCCCGGGATATCTTCCCTGCTTTCGATGATCTGAATGTTGCTCAAGTTAATTCTGTGGCTGCCGAGCAGCGTAGCGATTTGGCCGATAATGCCAGGATGATCCGGCACATCGACATAAACCTCGTACACCGAAGTCAGCACGCCCTTGCGCCTTTCGGGCAGAGCCGAGCGAAACTCGCTGGAGAGGCGGAATTGCTCCGCAATCCCTTCCCCGTCTTTCTCCTTCAGCAGCCGGATAAACGAAGCGATCTCTTCATTCCAGTCCTCCAGCAGACGAAGGATGACCTCGCGGTTATCGAGCAATATGTCGCGCCAGACAACCGGATCGCTGGAGGCGATACGGGTAATATCCCGGAAGCCGCCCGCGGCCAAATTCTGGTACAGCTCGTTTTTCTCGTTGTAGCGGGCGATTTGGTTGACCAGCGCCACTGCGATAATATGCGGCAGATGGCTGATCGCTCCGACAATATCGTCATGAAGCTTCGGGTCCACCTTCACTAGATGGGCTCGCGTCCACTGCAGCAGCTTCGTCAGCCGCTCGTATACTTCGGGCGGTATGGACTCATCCGGCGTCAGAACGTAAAACGCATTTTCGTACAAATGGGAAGTAGCCGCCTCCACGCCCGACTTCTCCTTCCCCGCCATCGGATGGCCGCCGATAAAATACGCATCCTGCAAATCCAGCTTCGAAGCGAACGACGCGATCGAGGCTTTGGTGCTGCCGACGTCCGTGATGATGCAGCCCGGCTTCAGAGGCAGCTTGGACAGCTTGACCAAATATTCCTGCAAATTGCCTACAGGAACACAGATGAAGATGAAATCGGCGTCAGCCGCAGCCTCCTCCATCGAGGTAGTCGCATCATCGACAACCTGCCGCTTCAAGTACTTCTCGACGGACCGGGGAGAATTGGAATGTCCCACAACGGTTATCCCCGGCTTTCCCTTAAAGCACAGCGCCAAAGAACCGCCGATCAAGCCCACTCCAAAAATAGCTATTTTAGTCATGAACAGGTTCCTTCTCTATTTACTAACGCTTGAAAAAGCGAAGCTTCTCTTATGCGTTCACAGCCACTTCTTTTAACGCCGATTGCAGGGCGCCGATAAATTTCTCGTTCTGCTCCTGGCTGCCTACCGTGACGCGCAGCATCGTCGGCATGCCCCAACCCGGATCATGGCGAACGATAACGCCTTTTCTGAGCAGCGCCTCGAAAACGAGCCCGCCCGGACGCTCCACGTCGACCATGACGAAGTTGCCGTGCGCAGGGTAATAGCTCAGCTTCAGCTCGTCGAACTGAGCGGATAAGTACTTAATGCCGCGGGCATTCGTTTCACGGCAGTCCGCAATGAACTGTTCGTCCTGAAGCGCAGCGAGAGCCGCTTTTTGCGCGAAGCCCGTCGTATTGAACGGCTCGCGGACTTGATTGATCGATTTGATCACTTCAGGATGCCCGATGCCGTAACCGATACGAAGGGTCGCCAGCCCGTAGATTTTGGAGAACGTGCGCAAAGTAATGACGTTCTTGTACTGCTTGACCAGGCCGATGCTGTCCGGATATTGCCCGCTCACATTGTACTCCGCGTAAGCTTCGTCCAAAACGACCAGAACGTGGGACGGCACTTTGTTCAAAAAGTCCACGACTTCTTGATGCGAATGCATCGTGCCGGTCGGATTGTTCGGATTGCACAGCCAGATGATCTTGGTGCGCTCGCTTACTTTATCCAGCATGCCTTGCAAATCGTGATATCCGTCGATGCACGGCACTTCGATGCACACGGCGCCTTCGATTTCGGCGTTATGCTTATATTGAGGGAACGTCGGAGAAGCCATAATCGTCTCGTCGCCCGGAACGAAGTAAGCGCGCGCAAGCATCAGAATGATCTCGTCGGAGCCCGCTCCGAAAATAACTTGGTTCGCTTCAACGCCAAAATGCGCCGCCACGGCATTCGTCAAATCTACGGCGCCGCCGTCCGGATAAATGCTGGTTTGATCTACGTGAGCGATAATCGCTTCTTTGGCTTTAGGGGAACATCCGAACGGATTTTCATTGGAAGCCAATTTAATGACTTCGGTTAAGCCGAGTTCTCTCTTTACTTCTTCCATCGGCTTGCCTGGCTTGTACACCGGCAGATGGACAATGTTTTTCTTGGGCTGCACTCAAGGTCACCTCATTCAAATAATAAGTTCTGCTATGGAAAGCGCGCGCCCCTCGGGACACGCTCTTCTATTGGTTGCTTCCTAGTAATTTTCTCACAACTGCTATCAAATGTGAAGTTTTATATTGCCGAACTATGAAATTAATTAACGCTTAACGAAGACCTTGCGGATATTGCGGCGGTTGAGCCGCATTCCCGCAGCGGCGCCCAAGCCCGCTTCTTCCGCCGTGAAAAAAGCAAAGCCTCGCCGATTCCGAGAATAGCGAGGCTTTCGTCTACTTATCCTATTAAATTTCTTACAAATTGATCGATGCGAGAGAGCGCCTGCGGACGCGTCGCATCCTGCTCAAATAGCGGCAGCGCCTCTTCCACCTGGCGCACCAGCGCGCTGCCTACGACGATGCCGTCGCAAGTCTCTGCGAATCTGGCAAACTGCTCATGAGTAGATACGCCGAAGCCGATAGCGATAGGAAGCGCCGTCGACTGCCTCACCGTCTCCAGGAACGAGTCGATCCCGCTGTGAAACTCCGTTCTCGTGCCCGTAACCCCCAGCGAGGAGACGCAGTATACGAAGCCGGAGGCGCGGGATACGATGCGCTTGATCCGGTCGTTGGAGGTCGGAGCCACCAGCGGAATCAAATGGATGCCGTGCTCGTCGGCCAGCTTGCGGACTTCCGCATCCTCTTCCATCGGAAGATCGGGGATGATTAATCCGCTGATCTCGCTTTCCTGCAGCATCGGGAAAATCCGCTCCAACCCGAACTGCAGCACCGGATTATAATAAGTAAACAAGATGAACGGCAGCTCGCAGCCTTCGCTTCTCGCTTGACGAGCCGTATTCATTACGTCCTGGACGGACACCTGATGGTTTTTAAGCGCCCGCATCGATGAGCGCTGAATGACGGGCCCGTCGGCGAGCGGATCGGAGTAAGGCACGCCCAGCTCCACCATGCTCGCGCCGGACTGCTCCAGCTGCTTAATAATATCGACCGATGTCTTCAAATCCGGATCGCCGATCGTTAAAAAAGGAATAAATGCAGGCTGCTTGCGCTGCTTCAGTTCGGCGAATACACGATCAATGCGATTCATGAACAGCACCTCCCAGATAGCCCATAATCGCTTCCACGTCTTTGTCTCCGCGTCCGGACAAGCTCACGACGATGATCTCGTCTTTGCCCATCGTAGGAGCCACTTTCATCGTTTGCGCGATCGCATGCGCGCTCTCCAGCGCCGGAATGATGCCTTCCGTGCGGCTCAGCAGCTGCAGCGCATCCAGCGCTTCCTTATCGGTAATCGGATGGTATTCCGCGCGGTTGGAATCCTTGAGGTACGCATGCTCCGGCCCGATGCCCGGATAGTCGAGTCCGGCCGAGATGGAGTGCGCTTCCTGCACTTGTCCATATTGATCCTGGAGGAGATAGCTCATGGAGCCTTGGAACACGCCGTGGCTTCCCATCGTCATCGTCGCCGCGTGCTCCTTCGTTTCAATCCCGCGTCCCGCGGCTTCGGCGCCGATCAGACGAACGCCTTCATCCTGCACGAACGGGTAAAAAATGCCGATTGCATTGCTTCCTCCGCCTACGGCGGCAATAACCGCATTCGGCAGCTTGCCTTCCAGCTCCAATATTTGCTTGCGGGACTCGTCCCCGATAATTCTTTGGAAATCGCGGACCATCATCGGATAAGGATGCGGGCCGGTAGCCGAACCGAGAATGTAGAACGTATCGTCGACATGGCTCACCCAGTAGCGCAGCGTTTCGTTACAAGCATCCTTCAGCGTTCTGGTGCCCGAAGTAACCGGAACGACTTCCGTGCCCAGCAGGTTCATTCTAAACACGTTCAACTGCTGGCGCTTCATATCTTCTTCGCCCATGAACACTTTGCATTCATACCCGAGCAGCGCCGCGACGGTAGCCGTGGCCACGCCATGCTGACCCGCCCCCGTTTCGGCGATCAGTTTCTTTTTGCCCATATATTTGGCAAGCAGCCCTTGACCCAAGGAGTTGTTGATCTTATGGGCGCCGGTATGGTTCAAATCTTCGCGCTTCAAATAAATTTTGGCGCCGCCCAGATGGGCCGACAAGCGCTCCGCATAATACAGCGAGGTCGGTCTGCCCGAATAACGATGCAGTAAGTATTGAAGCTCCTGCTGGAACTTCTCTTCCTTCACATATTTCTTGTAGGCTTCTTCCAGTTCGATCAACGCGTTCATTAAAGTTTCGGGAACGTAGCGCCCGCCGAACTTTCCGAAGCGGCCTTGCTCATCCGGTACGTTATACACGATGCTTCACCCTTTCGACAAAGCTGGTTATTTTCATAATATCTTTTACGCCATCGGTTTCGACTCCGCTCGACACATCCACTCCATCGGGCGTATAAACATCCAGAAGCTCTCCCACATTATCCGGCTGAAGTCCCCCCGCCACGAGCAGAGGAATCCCTGCAGCCCGGCTCCAAGCCTGGTATGGGGGTATCGCCTCCCAAGAGAACGTTTTTCCGGAGCCTCCGCCATATACCGGATCGAACGTGTCCAGCAAAATAGCGTCCACGGTTTCCGCGTACGGGTCCAGCGCGGCCGCGATAACGCTGTGCTCGGCATCCGAATCGTTTGCCCCGGCCGCTTGCCCCGTCCGGGCTACCGAAACGACCCTCCACAGTTTGACTCCGGGAAACTCCGACTTGATGCGTCTGCACTCTTGAGGCGTTTCATGTCCATGCAGTTGTAAAATATCGAGAGGAGCTTCCTGCATCACCGCAACCAGTTCCTCGCGAGTAGGATTAACAAGCACGCCGACGGTCAACGGGACAGCCTTCCCGGCTTCCCGCCGCTCAGCAATAACCCGAATCATTTCGCCTGCCTGCTGCGGCGTCACCTGCCGTTTGCTTTTGGCAAAAACGAATCCGATATAATCGATAGGCAGATGCAATATCGATTGTACCATATCCGGAGTCTTTAACCCGCATATTTTTACGCTTGTCATATTGCTTTACCCCTTCGCCGCATAAGTCCCGAGCAGATCATGAACCGCCTGCCCCACGACCGGCTGCCGCATGAAATGCTCTCCGATCAATACGGCATGCGCACCGATCGATTGCAAATAATCAATTTCCGAAGGTTTGGAAATGCCGCTCTCGCTTACGATCGTAACATGCTTCGGAATGTAGGCGATCAGCTCTTCCGTCGTTTTCAGCTCGGTGACGAACGTCTTCAGATTGCGATTATTGATGCCGATCAACGATGCATCGAGCGTCAGCACCCGGTCAAGCTCTTCCTTGTCATGCACTTCAATCAGCACATCGAGGCCGATGCTCTTCGCTTCGCGGGCGAACAGCTTCAACTGCTCCGTCGTCAATATAGCCGCGATGAGCAGCACGGCATCCGCGCCGATGCTGCGCGCTTCATAAATCTGGTGCAGATCGATCGTAAAATCTTTGCGCAGAATCGGCACTTGAACCGCGCCCCTAACCTGACGCAAATAGTCGTTGGAGCCTTGGAAATAGTCCGCGTCCGTCAAGACGGAGATGCAGTCCGTCCCGGCTTGCTCGTAAGCCTGAGCCAGCAGCACAGGCTCGAAATCTTCACGAATTAGCCCTTTGGACGGAGAAGCTTTCTTCACTTCGGCGATCAATCCCATCGGGCGCTTGCGTCCTGAGGACAAAGCTTTCTCGAAGCCGAGCGTCGGCGCAAGCTCCGCAATTTCCCGCTCCAGCTGGGTCAAAGAGATTTTTTCTTTCAAGTCTGCCACTTCTTTATGCTTGGTAGCTACAATTTTATCAAGAAACATGTCTGATTTCTCCCGTAAATTGGACTAGCTCCTGCAGTTTGCCTAGCGCCTGGCGCGAGTCGATCACATGAGCCGCATATTTGACGCCTTCCTGCAAGGTGGCGCATATTCCCGTAACGTAGAAGCAGGCTCCCGCGTTGGCGAGCACGATATCGCGGCATGCGCCCTGCGCTCCCTGGAACACGCTGTGAATAATTTCCGCATTGACCGCCGCGTCGCCGCCGATCACTTCCTTCAGGCTGGCGCTGCGCAAGCCGAGCAGATCCGGCGTGATTTCGTAGGTGACGATCTCTTCGTTCTTCAGCTCGGTCACCTGCGTCGCGTCGGAGATGCTAATTTCGTCGAGACCGTCGAAGCTGGCTACGACAAGCGCTCTTTTCACGCCCAGAGCCCGCATTACATGGGCCATCGTCTCCGTTTTGCCGCGATCGAAGATACCGAGTACCTGACGATCGGCTCCGGCCGGATTCGTCAGCGGTCCGAGCAGATTGAACACCGTCCGGAAGCCGAGCTCTTTGCGAGGCAGCGCGGCGTGTTTCATCGATTGGTGGTAACGCTGGGCGAACATGAAGCAGATGCCTACATGCTTCAGACATTCAGCGGCCTGCTCCTGATTCAGCTCGATATTGACGCCGAGCGCTTCCAGCACGTCGGCGCTGCCGCTCTTGCTCGACATCGCCCGGTTGCCGTGCTTGGCGACCCGGATACCGCCCGCCGCCGCTACAATCGCCGCGGTCGTCGAGATGTTGAACGTATCGGCGCCGTCGCCGCCCGTTCCGCAAGTATCGAGCAGATTGAACTGCTCGGTCTCCACCCGGTTCGCCTTCATTCTCATCGCTTCGGCGAAGCCGGTAATTTCCTCTATCGTTTCGCCTTTCATCCGAAGCGCCGTCAGGAAGCTCCCGATCTGCGAAGGCGTAGCCAATCCGTCCATAATGTCGGACATGACCCCTCTAGCTTCCGCGCGGGTCAAATGATGCAATCCGATCAATTGTTGAAGCGCCTGTTGTACCGTAAATTGATTTTCCATGTAAACTGCCTCCCCATAAGTTCTTTAAGCAGCCGACAATGGCTCCGAAGCCCTCGGCCGACAGAGATTCGAATTAATAGTAGTCGTGGTTGATGACGCTGTGAGCTACCGGTCTAGGGGCGAATACGGCTTCGGCCGTGCGAATCGACTTCAGCATCCCCTTCGCTTTGTTGACGGTCTCCTGATACTCGCTCTCGGCGACGGAATCCCATACGATTCCCGCTCCCGCCTGCACGTACGCCTTACCTTTTTTGAAAATAATGGTACGGATCGTGATGCAAGTATCCATATTGCCGGAAAAGCCCAAATATCCGATAGCTCCGGCATAAGCGCCGCGAGCTTCATTCTCCACTTCCGCTATAATTTCCATCGCTCTCAGCTTCGGCGCTCCCGATACGGTGCCCGCAGGCAAACACGAGATGAACGCGTCGAAGAAATCTTTATCCTTGGCAATCTTCCCGGTGACATTCGATACGATGTGCATAACATGCGAGTAACGCTCCACTTGCATGAAGGTGTCGCAGCGCACGCTGCCGAATTCGGATACTCTGCCGATGTCGTTGCGTCCGAGGTCGACCAGCATCAGATGCTCGGCGCGCTCCTTCTCGTCGGCCAGCAGCTCGCGCTCGAACGCTTCGTCTTCCTCCGGCGTTTTGCCCCGCGGGCGCGTTCCGGCAATCGGCATCGTCTCGACCTTCTCGTCTTCGACGCGGACGAGCAGCTCCGGAGAGGTACCCACGATCACTTCGTCGTCCATCTTGAGGCAGTACATGTAAGGCGAAGGGTTCATCGTCCGCAAAATACGGTATACGTGCAGCGGCGATACGTCGGTTTCGATCTCGAACCGCTGCGACAGCACTACTTGGAATATATCGCCGGAACGAATGTACTCCTTCGCTTTCTCCACATTGGCGACGTACTGCTCCTTCGTCAGGTTGGACTTCAGCTCGCCGATTTCCACGTCTTCCGGAATCGGATGCTGCTGCATCGACAGCGCAGGAAGCGGACGCTTCAAACGCTCGATCGTTTCGTCGATTTTGGCGCAGGTCGCTTCATAAGCGGCCACAATCTCCGCGTCCGAGCCATGATGGGGAACATGGACGTTGGCGATGACCTTAATCTGCTGCTTGAAATGATCGAATACGATCACTTGATCGCAGAACATAAACTGAATATCGTTCATGTGCAGGTCGTCATTGCGGTGCGCCGGCAATTTTTCGTAATATTGCAGCAAATCGTAACCGAAGAATCCGACGGCTCCGCCCGTAAACCGCGGCAAATCCGGAAACGCAGGGCTCGAATACGCCCGCAGGTAAGCTTTCAGCACGTCGATCGGCTTCTCGATGGAATGTTTGGTTTCTTTCTGACTCTCGATTTTCGTCACACCGTCTTTGGCCGTGATCATCATAAACGGATCGGTTCCGATAAAGGAATACCGCGCCCATTTCACGCCGCCCTCGACGCTTTCCAGCAGGAAGGCTCTCTTCTCCTCGTAAAAGTGCTGGAACACGCGAATCGGCGTTTCCGTGTCGGCCATTAAAGACCGGACGACCGGGATCAAATTATACTGCTTCGCCAGCCGGATAACTTCCTTTGCTTCTGGTGTGTACATATCGAATCTCTCCTCTTCTCGTCTCAGCCTCAGCTTCCCCTTCGGAAAGCCGGCTTTCTGCTTGTTTGCCCGCCAACGGGTATTTTCAACAAAAACAAATCCCCCAAAAGCCATCCATGCCGCCGACGCGGCACCACAGACAATGGAAATGGGGTACCAAGAGTAATTTCCAGGGTAGTGACGGGGGAGCCCCCGGATTTCCACAGGATATTGCTGCGCATCATTTCCTAAACAATAAAAAAGCCTCTACGTCAAAGTAGAGGCGGTTTTTAGATGATCATAAACATACTTAGCCCTGGCATCATCTTATCGATGACAATAAGAAATATAAGTGCTCGCAACAACTGCACCATAGGCTTAAGTACTTTACTCGGCTCATCTCAACTAGGCTCTACTCTGCTCTAAAACTCTCTTCTCTTCTCAATCAACTAACAAATCAGCTACCATAACTATACTATGCCGCTTATGCTTTTGTCAATTTAGATAAATCGGGACGAAGACGCATAGCCTCTTTCAAATAAACATGAACGATCTCGTCCTGCTTTTTCTCCGTATTGGCCATTACCATGAGCCGAATGCACTTTGGCAGCGCGCCTTCTACGGGAACTTCCAGAGAACACATCAGCGGTACAAGCTCCCAGCCCGGAAGCTGGCGGATCGCTTGAGCGGGGAACGTACTGGTCAGATCGCTTGTCACCGTAACGAATACACAAGCAAGCTCATCCGGTTTAATTCCGTTTTCAACGATGATTTGATTCAACAACTCCGTCGTCGCGCTTAAAATTTCATTTTTCTCGTCATGCTCCACGGTCGTGGCGCCGCGAATACCTCGAACAAACATGGTCAAGCCTCCTGTTTCAATTGCTCTACGACATCTCTTACCCATGCCGTAGATACGTTTTTATTGATTTCCACCTTGCCGATCGCCGTCGGAATAATAAATACCATCGTACCTTCTTTGAACTTCTTGTCGTGCATCATCGCGCTCATGATCGCATCCGTATCCAGATGAGCGGGGATGCGCGTCGGCAGTCCGAATTTTTGCAGAATCCGTTTGGTCACCGTATAAATATGCTCCGGATAGCCCAGCTTCATCGCCAGCTTCGCCGAGCCGACCATCCCTATAGAGATCGCTTCCCCGTGATGCAGCTCATTGTAATTGGCCACCGCTTCCAGAGCATGGCCTATCGTATGGCCGAGATTGAGAATAGCCCGCAGATCGTTCTCCTTCTCATCCTGGGACACGACGATTGATTTCACCCTGCAGCCCTGGTACAGTCCGTACTGCAGCGCTTCCTGGTCGAGCGCGATCAGCTTCTCGGCGTTGTCTTCCATCCACTGCGTAAACTCGGCGTCCCAGATCAAGCCGTGCTTGATCATCTCGGACAGCCCCTCGCGCACGATGCGCTCCGGCAGCGATTGCAGCGTCGCCGTGTCGTACAGTACCATTTCCGGCTGATGGAACGCGCCGATAATGTTTTTGGCGAGCGGATGGTTGACCGCCACTTTGCCGCCTACGCTGCTGTCATGAGCCAGAATCGTCGTCGGAATTTGCACGAAACGAATGCCTCGCATGTAGCTGGCCGCCACAAAGCCGGCCAAATCCCCGACGACGCCGCCGCCCAAAGCGACAACTGTGGACTTGCGGTCTAGCCCGGCCTGCAGTGCCGTCGTTACGATATCCTCCAGCACGCCGAGCGATTTGGACTTCTCTCCCGCGGCTACGATATGGGAGACGACGGAGTAACCCGACTCCTGAAGCTTGCCCATAATCGGAGCCAGGTGATGCTCTGCAACATGCGAATCGGTAACCAGCAGGATCGGAGAAATTTTGCTGATGCCGTGCTTATCGAACAAGCCGCCGATTTGATCCAAAATCCCTTCGCCGATATAAATCGGATACGATCGTTCCCCTAAATCAACCGTTAGCTCCTTCATCCGGTCCTCGCCTCTTTCCTCTAGTAACTTTTCACTTGCTCCAAAAAGCTGTTGTAATTGTTGCGAATCTCCTCCAGAGAATCTCCGCCGAACTTGTCGAGAAACGCGCTTGCCACTTCCCAGGCAACGATATTTTCCATAATGACGCCCGCTGCCGCTACGGCGCAAGTATCGGAACGCTCCACCTGAGCGGTGAACGCTTCCTTCGTATCGATATCGACGCTCTGCAGCGCTTTGTACAGTGTCGAGATCGGCTTCATGACGCCGCGTACGACGATAGGCTCGCCGGTCGTCATGCCGCCTTCGAAGCCTCCCGCACGGTTGGAAGCGCGATAGAAGCCTCTTCCCTCCTCATACATGATCTCGTCGTGTACTTTGGAGCCTCTCAGCTTAGCCGCTTCGAAACCGATGCCGATTTCGCAGCCCTTGAACGCTTGGATCGACAAAACCGCCTGCGCGATGCGTCCGTCCAGCTTGCGGTCCCACTGCACATGGCTGCCGAGCCCGACAGGCACGCCTTCGATCACGCATTCCACGATGCCGCCGAGCGTATCTCCGTCTTCCTTCGCCGCGTCGATCGCCGCGATCATACGCGCTTCGGCTTCCTTATCCACCACGCGCAGCGGCGATTCCTCGGTAATGCGGATCAAATCGTCGATCGGCAGCTCCTGGCGGTTCACTTCCACCTCGCCGATGCGGATTACTTGACTGGCCACTTTAATGCCGAATGCGGACAGCAATTGACGGGCTACCGCGCCGATAGCCACACGCATCGTCGTCTCCCGGGCGCTGGACCGTTCCAAAATGTTGCGCAAATCTTTTTGATTATATTTCAAACCGCCGTTCAAATCGGCATGACCCGGACGCGGCCGGTTTACCCTGCGCTTCGTCTCGTCGTTGCCTTCGATCGGTTCGATATTCATTACGCTCGTCCAATGCTTCCAGTCGTTGTTCTCCACGACGAGAGCGATCGGAGCGCCTGTTGTTTTGCCGTGTCTTACGCCGCCGACAATGCTCGCGGTATCTTTCTCAATCTGCATGCGGCGTCCGCGTCCATACCCTTTTTGCCGGCGCGCCAATTGAAAATTCACTTGTTCAAAATCGATGGTTACATTGCTCGGAAACCCTTCGATAATCGCAGTAAGCTGCGGACCGTGCGTTTCCCCTGCTGTTAAATATCTCACACTCGTTGTCCCCTTTCATCCTATCCCCAAAAACGCAGCAATAACCGACCGGCACGCTTTAGCGCTTTTATGTACTCCATTCATGTGCTAATTATAGTATAGGCGCCACCGTTTGACAAGAAACGGACTCAAATCCCGGGCCGAGCGTCAAGGGCCGTCCGCGGCGGAATGCGCAAATCTGAATAAAGCCCTCCCTGTACGGAAATCCGATTAGCATCGTTTCCGGGCGCAAAAAAAGATGCCCCGCTTAGGGCTCGTACCCCTCAGCGGCGCATCTTCGCTCAATCGTAGTGCTTCCTGCTCTATCAGCCGTTGACGGGCTGCTTCTTGAACGGACTCGGAAGCTCTTTCAGCTCCGGGTCCTCCATCATCCCCATCACTTGCAAAGAATCGATTCCCATAATTTGCGCGCATTCCTGCACCGTAATAAATCCTCTTCGATAAGCCATGATCACTTTTCGTTTATCCACCGAATCCCCTCCTGCAGATTTTTGTCGATTATTCACAGTATAGGAACAGATGGAAAAAGTTATACATGGCTTCCGCTTTTTTAGCCTTTTTTCCGATAAAAGAACGTTTCCGCAGGCTCAAGCTCATATTGTCCCGGAGAGAAAATTTGTTCCGTGCTGCCGACAAACAAGATGCCTCCCGGCTTCAGCGCATTGGCGAATTTATGATATAACAAGTGCTTGGCTTCTTCCGTAAAATAGATCATGACGTTACGGCAAATAATCAAGTCGAACTGCGTATCGAACGGATCGATGAGCAAATTTTGCTTCTGAAAGCGAATTTCTCGCTTCAGTCCGTCCGCAATCGAAAACGTCATATTTTCCTGCTTATAATATTTTTTCAAGTACGCTTGCGGCACATCCCGGATCGAACGATCGGAATATACGGCCTTCTTCGCCTTGGCCAGCGCGCCCTCGTCGAGATCCGTGGCCACCAGCTGCGCATCCTGCAGCGCGCCGAGCTCCGCCAAAATCATCGCCAGCGTGTAGGGCTCCTCCCCCGTCGAGCAAGCGGCGCTCCAGCATTTCAGCTTGCGGGTTTTGCGCAGCATTTCGGGTAGAAACTGTTTTTCCAGAACTTCCCACCGATTCGGATTGCGCCAAAATTCGGATACGTTAATCGTCATCCGGTCGAGAAATTCGTAGAACAATTCCTTATCCTTCGTCATCGCCTCGAAAAAGGAAGCGAACGAGTCGTACCCCTTCTTCATCCGCAGCGTAGTCAGCCGCCGTTTCATCTGGGCTTCTTTATATTGCGCCAAATCGATAGACGTGTAATCTTTTACCTTTTTGATGAACAGCAGAAAATCCTGATCCTCCATGCCGGTCTCCTCACCCTAGATCCACTGGCTTATGACTTTGCTGTAATTCAACAACTCGTGCTCGGCGAAGAAATTGGCAATCTCTCTTTGCGCGCTTTCCGGAGAATCGGAACCGTGAATCAAATTATAATTCGTATGTATGGCGTAATCGCTTCGAATCGTTCCCGGGGCCGCGTCTAGGGCGCTGGTCTTGCCGATCATCGCTCTGGACAATGCGACGACCTGATCCCCTTCCCATACCATGGCAAATACGGGACCGGATGTGATGAAGTCGACCAATCGATCGTAGAAATCTTTGCCCTTATGCTCTTCGTAATGCCGCTCCGCCAGCTCTGCCGTCACTTGGATTAGCTTGGCGCCGACGAGCTGAAATCCTTTTTGCTCGAATCGTTTGACGATTTCGCCGATAAGACCGCGTTGGACGCCGTCGGGCTTGACCATTAGAAAAGTACGTTCCATCCCTCAATTCCCCCTTTTCTTCCCAATATATCACATAAACCGCATGATGATAAACCGTTTTAACGTTTTAATAAGAACGATTGCCGATAAAATGGGCTACGCCGATCAAATCTTTCTTGGCCTGTATGTCCGGCAAGCTGTGCAGAACGGCAATCGCTTTGTCGATATAGCGGTTGGCCAGCTCTTCCGCCTGCCTGATGCCTTGACTGCCGCGGATCAGCCCGATAAACCGGCTGACGTCGATTTGGCCGTCGGCCTCCTGAATTTTCCGCAGCTCCTGCATGAGCGGCACGCGCAGCCCGGGCTCCCGCAGCGCGTAAATGACCGGGATCGTGATATTGCCCTGCCGGATATCGCTGCCCGGAGGCTTGCCGATCTCCTTCTCCGTACCGCACAGATCGAGCAGATCGTCCCTTATCTGAAAGGCCATTCCCACGTTATAGCCGAACGAATACAACCGGTTCGATACCCATTCGTCCGCATCGGCCGCAATAGCCCCGAGCTGGCAGCTTATTGCGATCAGCAGCGCCGTCTTCCGGCGGATTCTAAGCAAGTAGTCGCGCAACGTCTGCTCTGCGTTGAAGAAGAGGCGGATTTGCTCCATCTCGCCGATGCTCATCTCCAGTATCGCCTTGGACAACGTTTGGTGTATCGCGGGATTGCCCAGGCCGGTCGCTACGTGAAGCGCTTTGGCAAAAATATAATCGCCCGTGAACATGGCAACCCGGTTATCCCATTTGGAGCGGACGGTCAGTTGGCCGCGGCGGGTTTCCGCATCGTCAATCACGTCGTCGTGAACAAGCGAAGCCATATGTATTAATTCCAGAGACACCGCTACATGCTTGACACGGGTCAAATCGTAGGTGCCGAATTTCGCACCGAGCAGAACAAAAATAGGCCGGATTCTTTTGCCACCTGCCTTTAGCAAATGTACCGACGTCTCGCGCAGCATGGCGTGATCGGTGTCGATACTTCGTTCCAGCTCTTTCTCTATGTACGAAATATCCTTTTTCATTTTTGCGTACAGCTCAATCAGTTTCATTCCGTCACCTGTGTTCAGTATTTGTCGTTCCACAATTGAATCGGCACTTGTTTATCGAGCAAGCCGAGCTCCCATGCATAGCGGTAATACAGCTGTAACCCCGCTTGCTGATCCGGACCGAACTCGTACGTTAACGTCGAGAAATACCGCTGCCAATAAGCGGCGTCTCCGCCGATCTGCCGCTGCGCTTCCTGCACGAGAGCCGTCATATCGCCAAGCGATTTGCGTTTGCTTTCCATGAAGCCTTCGTAGACGCGGGCGATCAGCTCCGGATGTCGCTCCGCCGCCTGCTTGCGGACAGCACATACGGCAAACGACATCCACTGTCCCGTTCGGCGCGTCCATTCCTCGGCAAGATCGGTCACGTGCCAGCCGTGCGGAAGCCAGCTTTCCCGGATTGCATGGTCGCCGATCAATAGAGCCGCATCGGCCGTGCGCATCATGTCGTTCAGCACGGGGGCCGCATCATGATAAACCGGGTCAACCCCATAAAACCGCTGCAAAATAATTTTAAGCAGATTGACGGAGGTTGCCGACGTCGTGGGCAAAGCGATCGAAGCTCCCGACAGCTCGCTCAGCGGCTTCCGGTGAAACAGCAGGATGGACTGAACCTGACGAAAAGCGCTGACGGACATATCCGGCAGCAGCACGTACTGCTCGCAATGCTCGCCGTAAGCGAAAGACGAAATGGGACCGATGTCGATCTCGCCTGCGGCCATCGCGGCATTTAATTGGGTAGGGACCTGAGTAACCAATTCCACTTCCCCTTGAAAGCGTTCATAAGGGAAATAATAAAAGAAAGGCCAGACATTCGTAAAATCAATCCGGCCGATGCGGATCGCCTGGCTTCGTCTCATCCTCCGTCGTCCCCCATCTTTTATACAATTCATGCTCCACATCCATGCTGTCCAGCACTTTGCCGACCATAAAATCGACCATATCGTCCATCGACTGCGGCCCTTGATAAAATGCCGGCATAGCCGGAATGATTCTGACTCCCATGCGGGCCAGCTTCAGCATATTCTCCAAGTGAATCGCGTGCAGCGGCGTTTCCCGCGGCACGATAATCAGCGGCCGGCCTTCCTTCAGCATCACGTCCGCCGTTCGTTCAAGCAGATTGTCCGAGGCGCCGTGAGCGATGCCGGACAACGTCCCCATCGAGCACGGAATGATGACCATTCCGCTGGTCCGGAAGGAGCCGCTGGCCGTGCTGGCCCCGATGTCCTGAATCGGGTTGTACACATAGCCGCCGGAGTATCCGCCGAAATGCTTCTCCAGCATTTCCTTCCTGCGGGCAGCGTCCCAGCCGAGCTCCTCTTTGAGCACCCGCCAGCCGGCGTCGGTGATCAAGAGATGGATGTTTAATCCGCGGGCGAGCAGGAACCGGCAGAGGCGTACGCCGTAAACGGCTCCGCTAGCCCCGGTAATTCCTACGACCCAGGGCCTTGTCATCCGCGGAACACCACCAGATCGACCAGGGTGAACACGAACATCGCCACGCTAATGACGCTGTTGAGCGTAAAGAAAGCGGTGTTCAGCCTGCTCAAATTTTTCGGCGTCACAATCTTATGCTCGTAGAATAGCAGCGCGTTGGCGAGAATGAGGCCGGTCAAATAAACCCAGCTGAGATCGGTCAAATAGAACAGCGTGAGCAGCCCTAACGCCGTGATGACATGGAACCAGCGGGCGATCCGCAGCGCCTTGGCGACGCCGAATCGTTGCGGGATCGAATGCAAGCCTTCCTCGCGGTCAAACTCTTCGTCCTGGCATGCGTAAATAATATCAAAGCCTGCAACCCAGAAAGCGATCGCTACGTAGAAGATCAAAGCGCTCAACGTCACGTTGTTCGTGATCGCCACCCAGCTGCCGAGAGGAGCCAGCGCGATCGTAAAGCCGAGAAACAAATGGCACGCCCATGTGAAGCGTTTGGTATAAGAATAGAAGACCAGTAAGAAAATAGCTATAGGAAGCAGCTTCATCGATAGCGAGCTTAAATTGGCCGTAGCCCAAAACAGTAATGTGAATGAAATCACAATAAACAAAATGGCTTCCTTGGAAGAAATCAGACCTGCCGGAATGGCCCTGGCGGCCGTCCGCGGATTTTTGGCGTCAAACACCTTGTCGATAACCCGGTTCAGCCCCATAGCGGCGCTTCTTGCGCCTACCATAGCCAGAATGATCCAGCCGATTTGTCCCCAACCCGGCAGTTTTTGAAAAATAACGACCGAACCGAGCAATGCTCCCATAAACGCAAAAGGCAGAGCAAACAGCGTATGCTCGATTTTAATCATTTCCATAAACACTTTTGCTTTTTTCAACAACATTCGTTTTCCACTCCCATTTCTTATTGCGCTCCCTTACTCTTGATGCCGATATGAAGAGCCGCGATGCCTCCGGTAAGCGGAAAAGCTTGAACTTGGGTCAGTCCCGTTTTTCTGAAAATGTCAGCCAACTGCTTATGATCAGGAAAATGAATTAATGATTCCGGCAGCCATTTGTACTGCTCATATCGTTTGGCAATCAACTTGCCGAGCATAGGTAAAATATTTTGAAAATAAAAATAATAAAGCCCCTTGAACGGCTGCCAAGTCGGCTTAGACAGCTCCAAAGAGACGACCATGCCTCCAGGCTTGACGACTCTCTGCATTTCCTCGATGACCTTCACCAGATCCGGCACATTGCGAAGCGCAAAGCCGATCGTCGCATAGTCGAACGTATTATCCTCGAACGGCAAGCTCATCGCGTTGCCTTGAGTGAGCTTGATCTGCGATTCGAGCCCCGCTTCCCGCACTTTCACGGCTCCGTAATCAAGCATATTTTGACTGAAGTCGAGACCGATCACTTGACCGCTGCCGCTCGCCCGCGCCGTGCTGATCGTCCAGTCGCAGGTTCCGCAGCATAGATCGATCGCCGTACTGCCCGGCTTGACAGCCATTTTGCTCATCGTAAATTTTCTCCAGGCTTTATGCCTGCGGAAGCTGAGAATATCGTTCATCAGATCGTATTTCGGCGCGATGCTCTCGAAGACGGAATGAACGAATTCTTCTTTTGACTTCGCTTTGGATTGCACGAATTTTCACCTCAAATTTCTTCCAGCGCTTTAGGTGTCGAGAGGTAACGCGCAAAAGGCTCTCCAATCAATTGCAGCTCCTTAGCCAATTCCTTCGATTCCAGCGTCTGCAGCTTATCCTGCAGCTGTTTCATGCATGAATCCAGCATTTGGTACAGCTGCGGCGTAATTTTATATTTAAGCCAGATGGACCGCAGCTTGGCGTAGTCCGGATCTTCGGCTTGAACATGCTTGCCCTCTTCTTTGGAAGCTTGATGCAGGATATGCCAGTATCCCCAGCTGTCCCGGTACTGCTGTGCCGATTCCGAGCGGCCGATCTCCAGCAGCAGCACTTCGCACCGCGTGAACAGCCCCAGCACCTCCGGCCACGCATGCCGCAGAGACTCCTCCATCAAACAGGCGAAAGCCAAATACAGCTGCGCGCGGATTTCGACCGACAGCTTGATGTAATCGTCGGCCGTCAAGTTCAGCTGTCTCATCTTTTGATACAAATTCATCTTCTTGCGGTTGACTTCGCAGATGGCGTTCGACAAGATCCCTATCAGCTCGATCTGTCCCGCATGGGAAAGCAAATAATAAAAACGGCTGCTAAAGTAGTCTCCGGCCAACACCTTGAGCTGCCTCGACCTTGCCGCTTTCGTTTCCTTCGCGTTATTGGTGATGCTGACCAAATCATGCGTGTCCATCCCGATTTGGACCAAAGAAGTGACCAGACTGAACAATTCGCTGTAGCCTGATAACGAGCTGTGTCTGCTTAAGAACGCATACAACAAATGTGTCCGAAATTCAGGAAATACCGGCAAGTCGGTATGCTGCCGGATCATGTCGTAATCCATATATTTTCGGGCCATTTCGGGGATCCGATAAGAATTCATAATGTGCCTCCGAACCAATCCAAAGAATCGCTGATATCACAATCTAAATTATTATAGCACAATCCGCAGAGACTCGCACAATACTTGTCTTAACTTTTTGCGTCGAATCGCTGCTGCCATTTTGCCGTATACGTCACGCGGAAATGCGATTGCAAATATTGCTCCATCTCCTCTGCGCTCTGCGTTCTGGGCGTGATTTCCCCAGGAAGCCACTTTTCCCTTCGCGCATCCGTAGCCAGCAAAAGCGACGTGCCGCCTTCTTTCGAGCCGTCGAGAACGCGAATCAGCACCTGATTGATATTGGTCGTGCCGCTGAAGAAGTAACGGGATAACTCGTACATATCCTGTATGATCTCCGCCTTCTCCGAAGAAGGGGAAGCAAACAGGTCGACCGATACGATCGCATGGGTCAGCTCGACATGGCTTATGCGCAGATGCAGCTGCACCTTGCTCATCACGTCGACGATATTGTTATCGGAAACCGGCTGCGCTTTAACGGTATGAAACGCCGGGATATTCCACTTGCTTTCCAGCTCAGGCAAAATGGACAATCCCAGAACAAGACCTACGGAAAGTACAATGGTGATGAGAAGACGGGAAAACCATTTCATCGGACAAAATCCTCCTTCACTTCATCTGCGTCGTGTGTGAATGCTTGGCCGAAATCCCTCTTCTATCATTGTACAACGAAAAAAAGCAGGCTATGCCTGCGAAATTTGAAAAATTATTCCTCCGTATCCAGAACCCCGTGCTTTGTCATCACGACCGCTTTGCCGCGGATTTTGACAGCCGACGTGTGCGCCGTAAACTGAGCGATCATCACTTCGCCTTTGTCCAGCTTCTCGGTGTGATGAAATTTCGTATCTTGCCCGCGGGTGAGTCCGATGACCTGAACGCCGTTCTCTTTGGCCTTTATGATGAAGTAATCCCCTTGATTCACGTTACCAGCTTCCATGGCAATCTTCCCTTCCTGTCCAACGTCTTTACTTGTATGATGCAGAAAAACAGTCCCGTTGTCAACTATTGCCGGCGGCATATCGCTGGCGACAAAAGAAAAGCCGCCCGTCAGGCAGCCATGGTGTCTGTTGCGTATGCATTGTCTTTCTTTTTGCTGTAGAAGCCTTTGAAGCGCTGCGGCAGCAACCGGGTCGCCACGCCGATCAACAGATCGGCCAGCTTCACGATCAAGTAAGCGAACGCCATTCCGGCGATCACGTCAAGCACCCAGTGAATTTGCAAATACAGCGTCGAGAAAATAATCGCCGAGCAGTATGCGACCATCATGTATTTAAAAATCCGATCCTTTTCGCGCAAAGCCAAAAGCAGCATCGCAAAGGAGATCGACGTATGCATGCTCGGGAAGCAGTTCATGACATTGACGAGCAGATCGTTCTCCGTCGCAAACTGGCGTCCCAGCAGGTCGGGCTGTCCTTTGACCCACCAAACTTCGCGCAGCAAAATCAAATTGTAAAACGGCAGTATGAGCGGGAACTGCAGCAAATGCCCGGACAAAGCGTAAGACATCATCTTCTTGACGCTTTTGGTCCAGAAGCTGCGCACGATACAAACCCACAGCGACAGAACGAAGCCGTAGTTATATACCCACACCATCCAGTTGTCCAAGCGAGGGCGGGCGATGATTCGGGTCCATGCGCCGTCGTTGAAGGGGATGCTGTTCATCATGCTGTCCCAAGTCCACGGATGGCGATTGTTTTCGAACATCCAGTTGGCGATCTTCCACCACAGCCCGTTGCCCGAGCCGTAGAAATAATAAAATACGCCCAGCAGCGGCAGGCCGAAAATAAAAAAACGTTTCCAATCGACATCGGTTTGATCTTTGCGGACTCCCAATAAGCAAATCATCAGCAGCACCCAGCAGGCCGTGCTCCAGTTGCCCACGACGCCGATCCTCCAAACCAGGAAAATCGAAACAATGATGCCGTACATGGTCCAGTCGTTGGACGCAAGCCACATTCTTGCTTTCTCTCTCACTCTAGTAAGCCCCCTCATTCATCTAACCGCGGCTATTCAAAACAAAAAGACACCGATTTTACGATGTCTTTTTCATGGTCGGAGTAACACGATTCGAACGTGCGACCTCACCCACCCCAAGGGTGCGCGCTACCAGGCTGCGCCATACCCCGATTGTCATGTAAACAAGTATTATTATAAGATGGCTAGGCCCGATTTGTAAAGTATTGATGAAGATTTTTTGGGCTAGAAATATAAACACCCGAACCTTTACGATTCGGGTGTTATGCTATCGAAATAGCCGTAAGACTTATGTACTTACGCTTGATTATTGGATTCCGTCTCTCAGAGCTTTACCCGGTTTGAAAGCCGGGATTTTGCTGGATGGAATTTCGATTTCTTCACCCGTTTGCGGATTGCGTCCTTTACGAGCGGAACGTTCACGAACTTCGAAATTTCCGAATCCTACCAGTTGCACTTTATCCCCGCTTTGCAGAGCTTCGGAGATCGCTTCAAAAACAGCCTCAACCGCTTTAGTAGCATCCTTCTTGGAAAGCTCGCTGGTTTCTGCCACCTTGTTAATCAATTCAGATTTATTCATGCCATTCACCTCCCCCCAAAACTTAATTTCAAGACGGTTCTTAGCAAAAGAGAAGTACGCCGTATTGACGATTTTTCCTGTTACTTCCTTTGTTAACCGAAAAGTTCAAAAATATACATGCAAGCCCGCTAAAACCTTGAGAGAAGCCTTTACCGGCAGCTTTCCAGCCCCAAAAGAGCGGCTATCTTTATCGCAGCGGAAGTTCGTCCGGATTACCAAACTTTGCTATTCCTATGCGGTAAATCAAGACTATAGTAATACACGGCAAACACTTTTTCAAGTCAAAACGAAAAAATGCACCCGCAAGAGTGCATTTTCTCCTGTATTTGGTGAAATTTATTACAAAATGATTGCGATCAGGCCGCCGGAGCCTTCGTTGATGATGCGCCCGAGCGTCTCCTGCAATTTGTACCGGGCGTTGTCGGGCATCATAGCCAGCTTGCCTTGAATGCCTTCGCGCACGATGGAATGCAGCGATCTGCCGAAAATATCGGATTCCCATATTTTGAGCGGATTGTCCTCGAAATCCTGCATCAGATAGCGCACCAGCTCCTCGCTCTGTTTCTCCGTGCCGATGATCGGCGAAAACTCGGATTCGACATCGACGCGGATCATATGAATCGACGGCGCCGTCGCCTTCAGGCGCACCCCGAAGCGCGAGCCTTGCCGGATCAGCTCCGGCTCATCCAAAGCCATCTCGGCGAGCGTCGGCGGCGCAATGCCGTAGCCGGTCGTTTTGACCATTTCAAGCGCTTCGGCAAAATGGTCGTACTCGCGCTTGGCGTGGCTGAATTCCTGCATCAGCTGCAGGAGATGATCCTTGCCGCGGATTTCGACCCCGACGACTTCCATCAAGATGCGATCGTACAGCTCGTCGGGAGCGTACAGATCGATCTCGGCCACGCCTTGCCCCATATTCATGCCGGCCAGCGCCGCTTTATCGATAAATTCGTATTCCTCGAAGTGGCTGACCACACGGTCCACATCGCGAAGTCTGCGGATATCCTGCACCGTCTCGCGGACGGAATTTTCAAAGTGGGAACGAAGCCAGTGGTTTTCCTCCAGCACCATAACCCAGCTTGGCAGGTTGACGTTAACTTCGTGAACGGGGAATTCGTAGAGCACTTCGCGGAGCACGGAAATCATATCGTCTTCATTCATATTCGCTACGCTCATGGCCACTACGGGAACGTCGTGACTCGCTTGCAGCTCGCCGCGAAGCTCCTGGGCGATTTCGCCGTTAGGCTTGGTGGAGTTGACGATCACGATGAACGGTTTGCCGACTTCCTTCAGCTCGGAAATAATCCTCGCTTCCGCATCGACATAGGAAGAGCGCGGAATTTCGGCGATGGAGCCGTCGGTCGTAATGACGACGCCGAGCGTCGCATGCTCCTGAATCACTTTGCGCGTTCCGATCTCGGCTGCCTCCTGGAACGGGATCGCTTCGTCGAACCAAGGGGTATTGATCATCCGCGGGCCGTTCTCGTCCTCATACCCTTTCGCCCCCTCGACTACGTAGCCGACGCAGTCCACGAGACGAACATTGACATTCAGTCCTTCAGCAACATGCAGCTGCACTGCATTGTTCGGTACGAATTTCGGCTCCGTCGTCATAATGGTCCGGCCCGCTGCGCTTTGCGGCAATTCATCCGTAGCACGGATACGATCGGCCTCGTTTTGAATGTTGGGCAGCACGATCGATTCCATAAAGCGCTTGATAAACGTTGATTTCCCCGTACGGACCGCTCCAACGACCCCCAGGTAAATATCCCCGCCAGTACGCTCTGCAATGTCCTTAAAGATATCCACTTTTTCCAATGAGAATCCCTCCTACAGGTTGTTTAAGACGAAACTCGTACACATGCTTTTTGGACTAGTAAAAATATATGTACTAGCTAACAAAATATGATGATTCGAAATCATATATTTTATTTTCAAATCACTCCTTGTTTGACAACGGCAACCTACCGCGGCTTCATCTCTTTGTGAATATATGAACGGTTGCCGCCTGATATTCTTGGACAAACGAAAAAAGTCCCCTTACAGGGACTCGCGGAAGGCGGGCCGGCTCGGCGGAAACGGCAAAAAGCCTCTATCTCCCTTGTAAAGGTTAATAGAGGCTCGGCTGCGCCGGATTATTCGAGAACCGGCGTCGGCTGTCCGTTCAGCCAATGATAGGGACCTGTGCGCGCCGGAACATAGTAGGATTCCTGCACGAGCAGCTCTCTTAAGTCCTGATTTGGCTTCAAGCTGCTTTGAAGCGATTTTTTGTCAATAAGGCGCATAATTTCCTCCGAATAATCGATAGATACCCGTCCCGTTTCATCGATCAGGAAGGGCAGCATCACCTGTCGCGTGTACATGCTGCTTGCCTGTATCGGCTTTTTGTTCATTTGGGCAAAATCGATCCGAAAATACGACGGAGCCACGGCTTCGCCCAGAGGCAGCTTTCCGTTATTTTTCGACTTGTACTCATCCACCTGCTTTTGCAGCTCTACCGTCAGCTGGAACGATGTCAAATCCATCATTTTGACCGTAGGCTCGGTTTCCGCATCGACAAGCACATAGATGGCCGTACCGCCGTTTTCAAAAGCGTTGGCCGGGATATTCGAGATCAGTCCGCGTTCCTTGAGCTTTTTGAAATCGATCGGGTATTTCTCGTAAAGCGGCGTCATTTGATCGCTGTTTTTGATAGGCAGCACGCCGGTTTTAGTATGAAACTGATCGACCGCATTTTGTACGACGAAGACATATTCGCCGGATGCGACCTGATTTTGTTTGAGCTGCTCCTTCGGATACATACAGCCCGAGAGCAATATGAACGCCGTCAGCATCCAAATCGGCGCCCATGCTTTCCGTAGCTTCCATTTCATCGGTTATTCTTCCTCCTGCTGCCGCTCCAGCTGCTTTCTTACGGCCGCTTTCAGCGGGTCCTCGGGCAAAGTAATGAGGCAATCGCCCGTCACTTTGGCTTGGCAAGCAAGCCGGAATCCCTCCTCCAGCAGACCGCCGAGCTTTAAACGTTCGTTCTGATTGGCGGCGGCCAATCCTTGATCGCCCGCCGTCACTTTGCACATCAGACAGGCGGCTTTTCCCCCGCAGCGGGTGCGGATCGTAACCCTCGCCCGGCGGGACGCATCGAGCAGAGTCGTTCCCGGGCGCACTTCAACCGATTTGCCGTCCGGCAAAAACGTTACGCGAGCCATCTGACCGTTCTCCTTTTCCTTCCGAGTTATCCTTGCAGCAGACGCTGCAAACGGGAGACGAGCGCATCGCTGAGCCGATTGCGCGCCACGAGCTGATCCAGCGCTTTCGTCCATCCGCCGTATCGGCTCGCCATCACCCGGGCGATGGCTTCATACCGGTCAGGCCGGTCCCTGAGCAGATTGAAGATCAGCTCATGCTCCAGCGGCATCAGCTTAAGCTGACGCCCTGCGCTGTCTGCGAGCGGGTACGACGCCGCCAGCTCCTTGTATAAATAGTCCGTCTCCACGCGGTACACGCTCTCATGCGCCGTCACCTCGAAATCTCCGACCAGCTCCAGCGTAATGCCGGACAGGCGGTAATGACTCAAGACGGAATAGTACACGGAGGAACGGTCCTCCTTCTGCTCATCGATCGAATAGGCCAGCAAAGCGCTATGGATGGCCGCCGCTCCGGCCCGGTCGGCATACATATCCAGGTCTCTGGGCGCCTTCGCGATAGAGACTCCCTGCATTAGCAAACCGCAGCTGCCTCCGATCAGCCAAGGCTCCTTCACCCGGCTCAAATCGGCAAGCAGCATCTTCAGCGCATCCCCCAGCTTGTCTATACCTTCCACGACAATCCCCTTTTCTTACCTTTAAAAATAAGGCTTATACTGCACCGTCACAGGCCCGTCCTGTTTGACGACAGCTTGGCAGCCAAGACGAAATCCGGCTTCGATCTCTTCCGGCTCCAGCCTGTCCAGCTCGGCGTCCGTCGGTTCGCTTAGCAGCCCGTTTCCTTCTTTAATCAAGCATCTGCATCTGGCACAGGTGCCCCGGGTGCAAGAGAACGACCAATCGACGCCATGCTTCATGGCGAGATCCAGAATCGTCAATCCGCCTTCTCTCTCTACTTCCTTGCGGACCTTGCGTCCAATCAACGTAATCATAGATGTTATACCCTCCAATACGTATGAAAAGCCTCTTACGGGGCGATCTTTGCGGCGGCCGCCGGTCTCGCCGGTCTAAAGCAATGAAACCAGCATGTACAGCAAAATCGGAATAAACATTAAAAAAGCGATGATCGACAATACTGCCCGAAGAACGCCCTTCGTTCTCGTTCTGGCAAAAGAAATGATCAAAGATGCGAACACCATCAACCCGATTGCGATAAACGACGCCCACATTTTATCCATCGAAGACATGAACTACGACCCCTATCGAATGAATTATTATGTATGATCGAAAACACCCAAAATATTCTTTGCTATTATAACATAAAAAAAGCATAAGCGCGCCCGAAGGACGCTTATGCCACGAAACTGTTATTTTTTTGAAATCAGCTTCATAAGCTGCTCCATCGTGTTGCCGTTCTTGCTGCCCTTCACCGATTGTATGATCTCATTGATGGTCGATTCGGACACCGGTACGTTCACCAGACCGGATACTTGCTTGATCAACTGCCGCAGCTGCGCTTCGCTTTGCATCGTGGAAGGCTTAACGCCGCTCGCCAGCTTATAAATATCTTTTTCGCTCACATTTTTTCCGGTTTTCTTTTTTACGGCATTCAAAATGTCTTTTGGCGTATGTTTGTCGGCCACTGTCCTGTCCCTCCTTAACCTCATAGCCCTCTAAAGGGGTTATGAACCTAAGGTATTGTATGAACCGCGGTCATGAACCGTGTAGGCGCATAACTACCCGAACCATTTTGTTTGCACAGGCTTGGCTACTTCCTCAAGCTCATGGGTGCGTCCGCGCCCCATCAAATCCTCTACCGCCGCCGCCGCCGTTTTCCCGTTGAACAGCACCTCGTACAGCTCGTCGGCAATCGGCATCGTCACATCGTATTGACGCGACAGCTTGTAAGCCGCTTGCGTCGTTTTGACGCCTTCGACGACCATCCCCATCTGCTTGAGCACGTCATCGAGAGGATGCCCCTGCGCGATCAGGTAGCCCGCCCGCCAATTACGGCTATGCTTGCTGGTGCAAGTGACGACGAGATCGCCGATTCCGGCCAGACCGGCAAAGGTGAGCGGATTGCCGCCCATCGCGGTGCCCAGTCTGCTTATTTCCGCAAGCCCTCTCGTCAGCAGCGCCGCCTTGGCGTTATCTCCGTAGCCGAGCCCGTCGGTGAGGCCCGCACCGAGCGCAATGATATTTTTGAGCGCTCCGCCTACTTCCACGCCGACGACATCGGGGTTGGTATACACGCGAAAGCTCGAATTGATCAGCAGATCCTGCGCCTCTTCTGCCGCTTCAGCATGTTCGGAGGCGACGACGACCGTTGTCGGACACTGCTTGATGACTTCCTCCGCATGGCTCGGACCCGACAGCACGACGATGCGCGAAGCATCGTATTCCGGAAGCTCGTCGGCGAGCACGGTAGACATTCTTTTCAAGGTATCCGCTTCAAAACCTTTCGTCGCATGCACCAGGATCGTCTCCTTGGAGAGATACGGCCGCATTTGCTTGGCTACCTCCCGCATCGCGGACGAAGGAGCCACCACGAAGACGCCTTTTGCCCCGCGCAGCGCTTCCTCCATCGAGGTCGTGGCGCGAATCCGCGGCGAAAGCTCTACATCGTCGAGAAACCGGTGATTGCGGTGCTCTGCGTTAATCTCCGCCACCTGCCGCTCATTTCTGGACCACAACCATACGTCGGAATCGTTCTCCGCCAAAACAGAAGCAATCGCCGTGCCCCAGCTTCCCGCAACCAAGACGGATACTTTGCCAGGCATGAGTCAACACCTCCGAATTATTTTTTGGAACCGATTTTACTTTCCTGACCTTTAACCAATTTGACGATATTGCCGCGGTGGCGGAACCATGCGAAGACAAACACAAACAGGCTCAGCCAAAAAATTTCTTTCGGTCCCTGCATGAACCAGATAAATAATGGTAAGAGGGCTGTAAACAGAAGAGAACCGAGAGAAACGTAACGGGTGAGTACGATCGCCAAGATACATACGATGCCGGCGTAGACGACGGCCATAGGAGCTACGGTAATCATAACGCCGATCGTAGTGGCTATCCCCTTGCCGCCTCTGAATCCGAAATAAATCGGCCAATTATGACCGGAGATGGCGGCCAGCCCGCACAGCGCTTCGATCAGAACGTCGCCGCCGCCCAGCCAGCGCCCGATCAGCACGCCCGCTACGCCCTTCAGCGCGTCGAGGATAAGCACCGTCACCGCGGGTCCTACCCCGAGAATCCGCAGCGTGTTCGTAGCTCCCGCATTGCCGCTGCCGTGCTCGCGGATATCGATCCCTTTGAGCAGCTTGCCCGCCAAATAACTGAAACTGATAGATCCCAGCAAATAAGCAATTATGATTGAAATAACGAAAAGCACCGCTGATCTCTCCCTATTCGTCGTCCGATTTTTTACGCGTGAACAATCTTAGCGGGGTTCCTTCGAAGCCGAATGCGGCCCGGACTTTGTTCTCCAAATAGCGTTCATACGAGAAATGCATTAATTCAGGATCGTTCACGAAGAAGACGAAGGTCGGAGGTTTGACCGAAACCTGAGTCGCGTAATTGATTCTCAGCCTTCTGCCTTTATCGGTCGGAGGCGGATTAATCGCTACCGCATCGGAGATGACGTCGTTCAATAGATGCGTCTGAATACGCAAAGCATGCTGCTCGGCCACCTGATCGACGACCGGAAGAAGCTTGTGGATGCGCTGCTTCGTCTTGGCGGACAGAAACACGATAGGCGCATAGGTCATAAACAGGAAATGATCGCGGATTTTTTGCGTAAATTGCTGCATCGTCTTATCGTCCTTGTCGACGACATCCCATTTGTTCACGACGAAAATCGCCGCCTTGCCCGCTTCGTGAGCGTATCCGGCAATATGTTTGTCCTGCTCGATAATCCCTTCCTCGCCGTTGATCAGCACAAGAACGACATCGGCGCGTTCAATCGCTTTCAGCGCGCGCATGACGCTGTACTTCTCCGTATTCTCGTACACTTTGCCGCGTTTTCTCATCCCGGCGGTGTCGATGATAACGTATTTTTGCCCGTCCCGCTCAAACGGCGTATCGATTGCGTCCCGCGTCGTCCCGGCCACATCGCTGACGATAACCCGGTCTTCACCCAAAATTGCGTTGGTCAGCGACGATTTGCCGACATTCGGGCGGCCGATCAATGCTACGCGGATCACTTCTTCCCCGTACTCTTCGTCATGCGTATCCGGGAAGTGATGGATGACTTCGTCCAGCAAATCGCCGATTCCCGTGCCGTGAGAGCCCGAGATACCGTACGGGGTGCCGAAGCCGAGGCTGTAAAATTCGTAAATATCGTCTTGCCGCTTTATATTGTCGACCTTATTGACAGCGAGAACGACCGGTTTCTTCGCACGGAACAAAATCTCGGCCACCTCGTTATCGGACGGCGTCACTCCGGCCTTCGCATCGACCATGAAAATAATGACATCCGCTTCCTCAATCGCCAATTCCGCTTGCACGCGGATCGATTTCAACATCTCATTGTCCCCGTCGATTTCAATACCGCCGGTATCTATAACGCTGAATTCGCGATCCAGCCATTCTCCGACTCCATATAGCCGGTCACGGGTTACCCCCGGCATATCTTCTACAATCGCAAGCCTGTCTCCGATAACGCGGTTGAAAATAGTAGATTTACCGACATTCGGACGGCCGACTATGGCCACTATGGGTCTTGCCACTTGACTTCATTCCCTTCCTAGCTGCGCAGTTAAGCAACATGAAAAATTTCACAATCTACATCATAGCATTTGCTTTCCTTGAAAGCAATGGAATCTATGACTTGCCATTATGAGGATGAACTTTTATGATCCACGAGAATCAGCGTCCCGTTCTCCAGATCGTGAGTGGTGGCGTCCAAAATTTTTTCCAGCTTGAACGCCACCTTTTGCAGCTCGTCCGCATCCTTGACGAAAAAAATCGGGGCTCCGCCTGCAACCTGCTGCTTATCGGCCGTGACCACCGCCATAATTTTGCCCATAGCGCATTCCTCCCTAACCTTCTGCAGTTACATCCGCTTCCGACGGCAGCCTAACGGCGCTCTCCAGCACCGGGGAGTTCAACAGAATTTGCCGCGCTTTTTCCGCGTCTTTGATCTGCGGCAGCAGGAAAACGGCCAATCTCCCGTCATTAATATCCAGCTTGGCGAGAGGAACCAGCGCCGGCTCCCCGTCATCCCGGTAGACGCCGAGTATCGTCGATATGTCGTGAAGCAAAGCCTGGCGCTGCCCGAGATTGGCAATCGTCACCCGGCTGTTCTGATTTTTGGGAACGACAACGAGCCCGATTCCGTGTTCGGCTATTTTTTGCCGGGTATCCTCCAAGCCGAGGTTCATGATGTAAATATCGTCCACGAACAGATTCGGTCCGTCGACGCGCACTTCTCCCTTCTGTACGTCGGCGATATGCGAAATGCTTTTGCCGCTCTTGAACCGGTTCGTAAACAAAATGGCGGCAATGCCGGCGACAATGCCCCAATACCATGCAAAAACGATGCTGAACAGCGCGGCGACGAACGCGGTGAATATGACCATATAGTTTCTGCCTTCGAACACCATGGCGATCCCTTCGATATAAGTCGCCCCCCGCGGCACAAGCTCCATGCTGTCGATTTTCGACAACGTTTGCCGTTCCATATTGCGGACATCGCGGAATTGCTGGGCCGCCACGGTCAAAAAGGTGATCGCGGTATAGTTTTTATCCAGCAGCGACGGCACCGCCACAGAGCCGAGTCCTGCGGCGATAACGCCAAGCGCAATGTGAATAATTTTCCCGTGAGGATAAGTCGGGTATTGCCGGTAATCCGTCTGCAGCATGCTCAATCTCGCCAGCAGACCGAATATGACCCCCATAATGATCCCTACCGTATATTTTTGCTCTGCAATCCACTGCCACATTCCGTGTCCCCCTTTTTACTCACTATCGCCGCCGCCTCTGCGCTTTATACCTTCAGTCATCCAATTGACGCTTTTTTTACAGGCCAGCAGCCCGAAGCCGGTAATCAGCGACAAGCTTCTGCTCATGAAGACGGTCAGCCACCAGCGGTCTTGGAACGACTGATACCCGATCTGCAGTCCCGCATAATCTTGATGCAGATAGCCCCGATACAGTTCGGCCAGCAGTAAACCGATGGAGAGAGCGGCCAATTGAACGGACGGGATCTGAATCAAGACGCTGGCCAGCAGCCCGATGATCAAAGCGATGGACACCTCGGTGCCTCCAAGAAATAAAGCGGGGATCAGATGAATCGTCTCCTGCATGAAGAAGCAGAGCGAGCCGAGGAGGGCTCCTACGGAAAGCATGTGCAGACGATAGACGAAGCCGCGCATGGTCCACAACGTATAAGCGGCAAAAACCAGCAGCACCGCTACGCACAGATTGACGCGGCCGCCGGCTGCGGGGACAGTCAATTGGGATGCGACAAGCCAGCAAACAAAAAAAAGAAGTATGACCTTTGAAGTTATACCTCTTACAATAATGTCTTTCCAGCCGCTTGCGAATAAAATCAGCGCTACGACCATAAGCAATAAGGACAAGTATCCTGGATTCATTCGCACCACCTAAGAACGTAGCGTATTCAAAAGCATGGCCCGCATGTACGGCCAGCCGCTCGTTTCTTAGTATGTCTAGGTTATGTAATTTTTATCAATCCTGTGCGGCCCGCGTATTCTTGGATATTTATCCCTCTGGCCGAGCACCACTGAGCCGTCTCTCCGGAGAGGACGACGGGCGCGTTCCACAGCTGCGCAACTGTCGGGGCGCCAAGCGCCGTCATGACCAGCTTAAGCTCCCGATGCATATGCCCGATCTGGGAGATCAGAGCATCCACCCCTTCGGTTCGCAGCGTTCTCAGGAATGCTCCCGCAATGCCTACCGCCGACGCACCGAGCGCCAGCGCTTTAACAACCTCCAAGCTGCCTTGGATGCCGCCGGAGCCGATCAAGGCAATCTGCCGCCCGTTGTGCCGGCTCTCTTTGAGCGCCTCGGCAGACTCCAGCAGCGCCACAGCCGTCGAGCATCCCCAATCGTTCAGCCACTCCATCGGCTGCTTGCGCCGCGCGTTCTCGATAGCCGCGAAGTTCGTGCCTCCGTAGCCTCCGACGTCGATTGCCGCAACTCCTGTCTCGAGCAAAGCGAGCGCGCTTTCTTTGGCCATGCCGAAGCCAACTTCCTTGACGATGACCGGGACGCCGACCTTATCGGCGATCGAAGCGATGCGCTCCAGCATACCGCGAAAATCGCGGTCTCCTTCCGGCATGATCAGCTCCTGCATCACATTCAAATGAATTTGCAGCGCATCGGCTTGCAGCATATCTACCGCCCGCAGCGCCTGCTCCACCGTCGCCTCGCTTCCCAAATTGCCGAAAACAAGACCGGACGGGTTCATCTCCCGCACCACTTTGTAGCTTGAAGCCACCTCCGGATTTTTCAAAGCCGACATTTGGGAACCGACGGCCATTGCGATTCCCGTCTCTCTGGCGGCAACCGCCAGATCGCGGTTAATCTCTTCCGTTTCCTGGGCTCCCCCGGTCATCGCATTAACAATAATCGGCGAGCTCAAATTGAGTTCGCCGATCGAAGTTTGCAATGTGATGAGCTCGGTAGAAGCTTCAGGGATACAATTATGAATCAGCTTGATGTCGGAGAAGCCTTGCTTTCCGCTTTGACCAAGCTGTAGAGCATAATGTACATGCTCCAGCTTCCTAGGTATCCGCACCCTGTTTCCTCATTTCATCACTGCTTATTTGAATTTGCTTAATTTATCCCCGAATCTCTCGCCCAAAGTAAGGTTGAGTCCTTGGTTTTGATATTCTTCGGCAATGGCCGTTTCTTTTTGGTTTCTTGCCGGTCTGTCCGCTTTAGGAGCAGGAGCCGCAGGAGCTTCCTCGGTTTCCTTGATGCTCAAGCTGATGCGTTTCTCATCGGCGTTAACGTCCAGTACTTTCACTTTCACTTCTTGTCCTTCTTTCAGCACTTCGAAAGGAGTCGCGATGTGACGGTGAGCAATTTGGGAAATGTGAACCAAGCCTTCAACGCCGGGAGCCACTTCAACAAATGCGCCGAACGGAGCAAGACGCTTCACGGTTCCGGTTACGATATCGCCGATTTTGAAGCTGTCGTTCACCTTTTGCCAAGGGCCCGGTTGAGTCGCTTTGATGCTCAGGCTGATGCGCTCGTTAGCAGGATCCAGCTTCAAGATTTGCACCTTCACTTGGTCGCCTTCTTTAACAACCTCGGAAGGAGTTTCTACATGATGCCAAGCCATTTCGGAAATATGCACCAGACCGTCGATGCCGCCGATATCTACGAACGCGCCGAACGGAGTCAAGCGTTGTACCGTACCGTCCAGTTCTTGTCCGACGGACAGCTGAGCCAATACTTCTTGCTTCTTGGCCTCGAACTCTTCGTCCAATACGTCTTTCTGAGAAAGGATCACTTTGTTTTTCTCGCGGTCCATTTCTTTCACGCGAAGACGCAACGTGCGGCCTTTGTAGTCGCTGAAATCTTCAACGAACGTACGCTCTACCATCGATGCGGGAACGAAGCCTCTCAAGCCGATATCTACGACAAGACCGCCTTTAACCACTTCGGCAACCGCAGCTTCGATAATCGTTTTGTTCTCCATGTCCGCTTGGAGCTGATCCCAAGCTTTCTCGCTGTCCACAACGCGTTTCGACAAGACCAGCTTTTCTTTGTTGTCGTCGATAGTCAGTACTTTCAGTTCCACTTCCTGGCCTACTTGAACGCCTTCGCCCGCGTTACCGAGAGTAACGGAAGAAAGCTCGCGCACAGGAATGACGCCGTCGTACTTATAACCAACGTCAACGAATGCCTGATCGTCGTCGACTTTAATGATTTTGCCTTTCACGGTATCTCCCTTTTTGAGCACGGACATATTGGCCATGGATTCCTCTTGGGATACCTCTTGCTGATTTTGCTCCTCTTGCACATTTTGCTCTACGTTTGTCTCTTCTGACATGGTTCAATGCCCTCCTTGATTAGCAACCTAACAAATAGTAGTTACAATTGCTGCTGTCTTATATAATTTACCGGCGTGAAAAGAATGCGCGGTTAATTGTTTCTCTAAGTATTCCACATATTCTCAATTCGATTCGTGCTCTTTGACCATAGCTCTAATAACGGTCATGATTTTGTCGGTCGCCATCTCCAGACCCTCTCCTCCGGCATCGGCGAACTCGCTGATATCTACCGGCTTGCCGTAAACGAGCTTCATCCGTTTGAACGGCTTATAGCCTCCGACGATGGCGGCGGGAATCACCGTAGCGCCCGATTTCAGCGCCAGCATGGCGGCCCCTTTCTTGCCCATCCCTCCGGCATTGCTTCTCGTGCCTTCCGGAAAAATGCCGATGATGTTGTTCTCCTTCAGCAGCTGCAGCGACAAACGGATCGATTCCTTGCTGACGCCGCCGCGCTTGACGGGGAATGCGCTGATTCTGGGAAGCACCCAGCCCAGCACCGGAACATCGAACAGCTCGGCCTTGGCCATATAATGCACGCGCCTTCCTACAAGCGGACTCCCCAGAAACGGAGGATCGAAATTGCTTGTATGATTAGCGCACAGAATAACGGGAACACCTTCAGGAATGTTTTCCTTTCCTATCACCTTCAAGCGGAATACGGTTCGAAAAATAAAATGAAATATGGCGCGAAGCGTCGAGTAAAGCATGCTACTTCCCTCCGCCGACTTTAGCTCTGCAAAGCTCCAAAATGCGTTCCACCACTTGAGAAATATTCATCTCCGTCGTATCCAGCAAGATGGCATCGGCTGCCTGAACCAGCGGCGAGGTTTCCCTCTCTTCGTCCATGCGGTCCCGCAAAGCGATCTCCCGCTCCAACTGCTCCAGCGTAACGTCCGCGCGGTCGTCCCGGACTTCCTTGTAACGTCTCTCCGCTCTGGTTCTTACGCTCGCAGTCAAAAATATTTTCAATTCCGCATCCGGCAGCACATGGCTTCCAATATCTCTGCCGTCCATCACGACGCCCTTGTCCTGCGCAAGCAGCTTCTGCTTGTCCGTCAAAATTCGGCGAACCTCGGCAATCTGCGAAACGCGCGAAACATTGCCGGTGACGGCCGCGGAACGAATATCCGCCGTTACATCCCGCCCGTCGACAAACACCTGCTGCCCTTCCTGCCCCGGCACAAGACGAATATCAAGCCGTTTGGCGACCGCTATCACATCCGTTTCCTGATCCGGCTGCAAATGAAGCTGCAGGATGCTCCAAGTGACGGCTCTATACATGGCCCCGGTATCGACATAAACAAATCCCAACTCATTAGCGACAAGGCGGGCAATCGTGCTCTTCCCTGCCCCCGCCGGGCCATCTATAGCTATGTTGATCTTTTCCAAAACGCGGGCCTCCCAAGCAATAAAGTAAACGATGAAGACAATGAAGAACGAAACAGGCCCTGCCTGTGACCAAAGAAAATTATACCATAGGTGAGAGAAGGATTGCAAAAAACTCTTCACGCCGTTTCGTCACGAAAGCGTCGAATCTTATCATGATGAACGCGAAAAAGGGATTCCTTCCAACTGCTCCACCTTCACCATATAATAGCGAAGAAACGGCACCTGCAGCAATAATTGCGATGCGACCAGCAAACAAAGCAGCAAAATGAGTATTCGTTTGGCCCACATTTCAATAATGGAAGAAAAAATAAGAAATAGGTCTTCGTACCTATCCGAAGCATTAGGCTTTTCGTTTCGTTTCATGGCTACCACTCCGTAGAACGCATTCTTTTGGTGGTAGCTTGTCCATCCTTCGACAAATTATGCGCTATCTTTTACGAAATTCCAGCTGGCGTTCGAAGCAATATCGAATAATTTTTTGTCTGTCTCTATCCGTGATCTCGGCAAACTGCAGCATCACCAGCTGCCTGCCGGTTTCCAGCGGCTTGATCCGCACAAGCTCCCCCTTGAACGAAACATGCTCCAGTATGCCGTTCTTGTACTGGATAAGCAGCCAGCATTGAACGGTTTGCTGTGCTGCCAGCGGAATGTAGCCGTCGCACAGAAACGATACGCCTCCGCCCCCGACGTCCTCGGTGACGGCGACGAACTGCAGCTGTTCGGAGTAAGTCACGGCGATATCCAGCTCAGCGGGCACCCGCAAAAAATTGCGCCGCTGCACCTTCGTGATCGTCTCGGGCTCCGGCTTCTTAATATGAACCAGGCGGATGACATCGTCGGAGAATCCAAGCACGGACGTTGTAAAATAGTTTTTGATTCCGCCGTCGGTAAGGAAATAAGCCGACATCTCGTCTCCCGCAAACAGCCGTTTCAATCTTCCGGTATGCTCGTTGATGGGCACCTCCATGCTGATGACGCGGTCCTTGATATCGGCGATTCTCGACTTGTACTCCTGCTTGGCTTCTTCCTCGTCGATCGAATTGATTTGTATATGTAAAATCTGATTAACTTTCGGCAGCAAATAAGCGCACCTCCCCGTGATGTTGACCAAAAACCAGTACCTAAGCACTATTTTATCTTTAATATTATAACATGCGGCTCCATATTGGGAAGCGAAAAAATGCCCCGGCACCGCAGAACCCGCTGACGGCGGCCGCTCGCACAAAAAAAAGAAGGAGCTGCGCGAGCCCCTTCTCTCTTCCGGCTTACGTTTGGGTGACCTGCTGCTCGTCTTTGCCCAAACGTTCTATTTTCTCCTCGACGCCGGTATCGCCGTTAATATAGACTCTGTACACTCCGCCGTTGATGCGGCCGGTGTATTGATAGCAGAGAACTTCCTCCCGCAGGTCGTTGCGAATGAGAGCCATAGCTTCGCTATCTACTTTCATGTTCGGATTGAGCACCTTGCGCGCCTCTTCGGCCTTTAATTTAGGCGCTTGAAGCTGGCGCTCTTTATGATCGAATACATAATCGTTAGCCTGCATGCCCAAAATTTCGCCGTTGTCCATTGCGACCTTGACCGCAACCTTGTCCAGATAATTGATTACGTCGTTGCTGCGGCTGGCAAAGGTAATGTTTGCGGTGTTGCTGTATTCGTCGTAGCTGACGGCCGTCATATTTTTATAGTCGTGCCCGTCCAGAAATTCGGCGGCCGTATCGCGCGCCCGGCGCAGATCGAGCTTCTTCTCCGGAACGTCGCGCGAGGCGGAGAACCACAGCAATTGCCCGCCTTTGGTGCTGTAATCCATATGGACCCCGTCCGGGCGGTCGCTTCTGGGCGCGGACACGCTGAAGGAATGATACTCCGTCCCGGCCCCGTTCTCTACTACCTGCAGCGAGGCGGCATCGGTATTTAAGAACTTCGCCGCTTTTTGCCGAATTTCCTCGGCCGTAACGTCGCTGCCCGACAGCATATTCATATCCCGCGTCTGAAACGCGCTTAATACCGAGGGACTCCATTTGACGTCGGAATATTCGGCGACCTTCTTATCCACAGTCTGGAACCCGTCGATGATCGTATTATCGAGCGGCTCCTTTTGCGTCGCCAGCGCTGTCTCCACGTCCATCCAGCGCAAATTGTTCTGCATTACTTTCGTCTGCATCGCGCGCAGATCGGTCGAAATCTCCGACGCGTGAGAATACAGCGCATTGAGATTGGACAGTTCTTCCTCGGAGAGCGGCTGCTTGTTCAAATCGCGAGTCGCCGCGCGGTACGAGAAATTGGCCATATTGGCCAAAAATTCTTCCGTCTTGTTGAAGGGCAGCAGAGATAAAGGCAGCTGATTGATTTCGCTTTGCGCCTGATTCGTTATGCGCCATACGTTGACAAGGCCCTTCCTGTAGCTGTCCTGGGAAGCCGTATTGTAAGCCAGCGTATTGCCCAGCTCGCTTTGCAGCTTATCGACATGGAAGGACAGATCGTGAAAGGCTCTCTGGTATTGATTTTCCGCTTTGATCAATATAGCATTCTTCTCCTGATGCTCCAAATATCCCCAGACCCCGGCTCCGATCAAGGCAACCAGCAAGACGGGAAACATGACGATGCTTAATCTTTTGTACATGTTCGTGAAATCTCCCTTCATCAGCCAAACTTGGCTTTAGTTTTCGCTCAAGGAAGAAGTCTTATGCACGAATACGCTGTTAAGCAGAATAAGAAACCGGCTTTGTCTTAAGTATGATAGCAGCAGAACAAATCCCCCAAAAGCCATCCATGCCGCTACGCGGCACCACAGACAATGGAAATGGGGTACCAAGAGTAATTTCCAGGGTAGTGACATGTGTCAAAAAAGCCCGCGCCGGTCTCCCCCCTTCAGCGAGAGGATGACCGCGCCGGCTTTCCGGTTAAAAATCGTGAGGCTCGATTTCGAAATCACTTTCGTTGTTGCAGATGCATTGTTTGAACCCCGTATCGATTCTGCCTTTATCCCGCCTGCCTTTCAAGATAAAGCGCTCGCCGCACCAGTTGCAGCGGATAGTTACTTTCACTCTTTCGTTTAACGCCATGCATACCCTCCGGTTTTTTTGGAATCTATACTGCTAAGTATAGACAAACCGGTCAAATTTTAACCTGCTCTTCGGAACGAACCACGCGCAGAGGCGAGGTGGCGTTGGCCCGGTTCACCTTCCGCAGGCTGCGGACCCACAGGAACGCCATGAGCGGTATCATAAACCAGATCCAGTACGTTTTGGTCGTCGCAAGCACATAATCGAACACTCCGTGCCAGAAGATCGGCAGCATCAAGGATAACGCCAAGTGCCTTCTGGTCAAACCCGGATTAAATTTAGCCTTGCCCAGATGATATCCCATGATGACCCCGAACATCGCATGACCCGATACGGGGAGCAAAGCCCGGAACAACAAGCTGGAAATCGAGGCCGAGTTGAGCAGGGCGTAGAATACGTTCTCCAGCGTAGCAAAACCGAGCGAACCGGCTACGGCGTATACGATGCCGTCATAAGGCTCGTCGAACGAAGTGTGCTTATATATTACGAAATAAATAAGAAACCACTTGAGAAACTCTTCGACGCCGGCCGAAATGATAAAGCTGAAGACAAAGGGATTGTCGCCGAGCCCGTGCACGAACGCCCTTTGCAGCACCATGACCGGAAACACAAGCAGCACGCCGAAGAAAAACACTTTCATCACAAGATGAACAGGTTCCGTATCGTAACGATCCTTCAAGTAAAAATAAGCCAATAGAGCGACACCGGGCGCTATCGCCGCCGCTAGGACTGAAAAGACGCTCACGTGTCCCCCTCCATTCCCGGTTTTTGATAACAGAAGCGCGCGAACTCTCAGGTTAAGAACAAGAACACCGGCCTCCGGCCGCTGTTGAAAATGGATTCATCTGAACGACGATAAAAGTTACAATCCATTTTCAAAGGCTGCACGTAAACTCTCCGACTTGCTGTTCTGTTCTCCGCCTTTTCGTTCGGCAGGAGCTTCATGTCAAAAACCTGCCGTATTATTATAATGAACCTACCCTCTGAACCGGGCGGCTTCTGCCATTTTACGAACGCCGACCCTATAAGCGGCCAAGCGCGTATCGACATTTCTCGCAATACGAATATTATAGACATTTTCAAAGCCTTTTTCCATCACTTCTTGCGCTCTGGCATGCACTTTTCGCTTCCGACCAGTAACATCCTTGATTCCTCGCCTCTAGCGTCGGAAATTCCGACCGCCTTGGCGCGCCCGGTCGTTACGCCGTTCGCCCTAAGCCTTCTTGCTGCCGCGCGAAACGCCGAGCACCATGCGTAAAACGTTTATTGCTCCGTAAACACGGCTTTTTGCTGCTGAAAATCGAGCGGAATATGCGCCGGAGTGCCGTTTCTGTTTTTAACCAGATCGAGCGATACGGAGTGAACGTTATCATGATGAGCCGTCCCCTCACGCTTCAACATCATTATGACGTCCGCGCAGGCCTCCATTCCGTCGGGAATGCGCTGCTGCTCGTATTCTCCCGGCAATGCGGCGACGATCACGGCGCTGCTCTCCTTGGACCACTGCTTCAAGGCATAAGCGATATACGTCTGCCGCTCGGTTAAGGTCGCCGCGGGAGCATGATCCTGGACCATCCGAACGGGAACCCGCTTCAAGTGATCGATGAAGACGACGGGCGTTTTGCCCGCCAAACCGGCGATTTTCCCGATGGAGGCCAGCACCTTGTCCAGCGTCGTGTCCGGCGAGCATTCGAGCGTCCACATATTTTTGCTGACCGGCATATAGCTTTGGATCGCCTCGTTGATTCGTTCCGGGTCCAGCTTGCCGTTCAATATTTGTTGCGGCTCGACGCCAAGCGTCCGGGCGATGCTGCGAGCCCACAGCTCGAAGCCGGTCATATCCCACGATACGTATACGACCGGATTTTGCAAGCCGGCTATATGATCGGCCATCTGCTTCATCAGCATCGTCTTGCCGCTCGACGCGGCTCCGCATATCAGATACAGCCCGCTGCGGAACCCTCCGTAAAGCGCCTTGTCGAGTCCGTAGAATCCGCTGGACAGCCCGTAGACTTGTCCGCGGTACCGCTTCATGTACTCCTCGGCGTAGACCGTCAAATTTTTCACATCCGGCGCGACCGGAACCAGCATCGCTTCTTCCATCGTATGATTCAAGATCTGCATGAACGTGTCCAGCGGATTTTGCGCCCTGACAAAGAAGTCGTTAAGATCGCGGATCGTTTCCGGCAAATTCACAATATAAGCTTCTTGCGCCGTTTCGTGAAGCAGGGTCTGTATTCTTACACTTTCCCGGCGGCCTAATTCATCGTTTCCGAGACAAATAAATACGCGCTTGCCGCTCAGCTTGACCGCATGCTGTTCCTTAAAACCGAACCAATGGGGTACGCATACCGCCGGCAACCGGGCTTGGTACAGACTGAGAACGTCAAACACGCCGTTGCATAAAATAACGTCCTCGGTTTCCGCGAGAATCTGCTCATTGAACATGTAATCCTCTACGCCGATCAAGGTTTTATACTTCGGCTCGCGGTGATCGATAGACCTGCCTATCAGATCAACGGTCTCCTCGTCCGCGTTGGTAACGGGAATAATAATCCGGTTGGCAAAAAAATCGCTGACGAAATGCTCGCTGACATGAAACCCGATTTTGCCCGGGGCGTATCCGATCCGGTACTGCTCGATCGTCTCCAGCTCGATCCCTCTTTTTTCCAAATAGGCATAAGCCGCCTCGCCCAGCTGCTTCTGATATTGACCGACCATTTCTTCAAGGTCGACTGACGATTTAACGGTTTCCATACTTATGTTTTTTACCATAGTGCGCCCCCTTGTCCGAACTTCGCATCCGCATCGCAAAAAAGGCACTCCGCAAAAACAAGACTGTTTTTGAAGAATGCCTTCGAACATTGTGATCGATTCTGTAAAGCACCAAGATCATTATTTAAAATGTGCGCATAGCACTTTAACGGCGTTTTCAGCAATGACCGTCTTCCCATACTCCTCCAGCACAGCTCTAGTCACAGTAGCAGCCTCACCGAACTCCGACAACACGGCAATGACAGCCTGGTATCCGTTCTCATCCATTTCGTCGGCATTAAGCAGCAAGAACCATTTGTTCTTATAAGCAAACAGGCTCCCGCCCTCTGTGACTAACGGATTCAAAACCTTAGCCATGCGAAGCATATCTTCAAAATCATGGAACATGTAGGAAATCTGATCGGTTTGCTCCAGCGTCACTTCAAGCTCATACATCTCCTCGACTTCCTCGTCATACGACTCGACGGTTTGCTGGAAATCGACTTTGCCGCGGGTTACGATGACAACCATGCCCTGAGCAGGAAGCTGCAGCACCTCCACGGCCAGCGGGCCGGACGGTTCAAAGCCCAGCTCGGTATAAGCCTGGTCCATCATGTCGCTGAACAGTTCGTGCACTTTAGGAATTTCTCTCCACATGTCATCCTTTTGAATGCCTCGCTCCGTCAAGTCGTCGAATGTGAGGAAAATCCGTATCTTGTCCTGACTTAAACGCTCCATTTTCATACAGGATTCCTCCTTGCCGACGCGTATATTAATAGCTTATGAAGTAAGGTTAAAAAGGTGAGTAAGCAATTATAGCTTGTATTCAATTATATGTCTATTATATCACAACATAACAATAAATGTACGAATGACTGTAAAAAAACAAAAAGCACAAGCAGCGCTTTCCTGCCTGTGCTCTTTGCAAGCGCCCGCTCCAGACGGTCACTGCGTATGATATACTTCTTTTTGTTGATTTTCGGCCAAAATTTCGTCGACGGTCGACTTCAGCTCGGGGTCTTGGCTGATGATCTCCTCCACCTTGCTGAGCGTCGAGCCGGAATGGCTGCCGTCCTTCTCATGGGAGGAGCCGGAGTCATGGGAAGCTGCTGCAGACGCAGGCTTATGCTTCTCCTCGTGCACCGAGTCCTTGCGCCGTTCCTTCGATTTGTCCGTCATTTGTCCGAGCGACTGATTGTTGCTGCTGAAAGCGGAAAATAGCATGGATTTGCTTTTATTATTAAAATACATAACGGCAGCCGCGCCGACCAAGCCGCCTAGCAAGAACGAACCGATCTTCATGGTATCCATCCCTCCATCAGTTTGCTTACAATCGTATTTTCCGCTATGAAGAGGGGAACCATGCATGATAAAATTAGGAAACCAGCAAAGAATAGGAGTTTTTATGCGATGAAAAACAAACTGCTCTGGGCGCTTGCCGCCTGCCTGATTTTAACGGCAACCGCCTGCCGCAATTCCGCCGAACCATCCGCCGCGCCTCCGGCCGGACTAGCGCAGCCTGACAGTACCGGCACAGCGTCCTCCCCTGCGTCTTCGAACGCAATCGATCAAGCAGCGCAGGCTCAGCCCCCGCAAGCGGGGCAAGGAGGCCCTCAGACCGGACAGGCCGCAGTACCTCCCGCCGGGCAAGACAAGCAGCAGCAAGCGGCCGCCGAGAAACCGGCTCCCAAACTGTACAAGTTGAACGCCAAAAGCTATGATATCGTTCCGATCGATCCGGAAGCGACGAGCAAGAAGGTCGTCCTGCTCACCTTTGACGACGGCCCGAAGGATAAAGACATGCTTGAGCCTCTGCTGGATACGCTCGACAAACATCATGCCAAGGCGATTTTCTTTGTGAACGGGTACAGGGTCAAGCAGCATCCCGAGCTGCTGAAGCTCATTCAAGAACGCGGACAAACGATAGGCAACCATTCCTGGGATCATATCGATTTGAAAAAAGAGGGTGAAGAAAAAGTCGATCAACAAATCGGGGACGTACAAGCGATCGTGAAGGAAGCGACCGGCAGCTCGCCGCAGTTTTTCCGGCCTCCGTTCGGGTCGGGAGGAGATATCGTTCGCGCGAAGGTCAAAGAAGAGAACATGCTGTTTATGACGTGGTCCAACGGTTCGAAGGATTGGGAGATGTCGACCAAAAGCAATGATCCGGATAAAGTGGTCGCGAACGTGCTTGAACAGCTCCGGCCGGGCAGTAACATTCTGATGCATGAGCTTCCCTGGACGGTCAAAGCCCTCGACAAGCTGCTTACCGAGCTGGAGGGGAAGGAATACGGATTCGTAGACCCTTCCTCCATTGATATCGGCTTGTAATCCGAGCCGGACGCGCTTCAATCCTCAAGGTCATGTATGGCTGCGGACGTAACGCCAGCCCCATACCAGTAAGCTTACGACAAGTAAAATGAACAGCCAAAGCAAGGTCCGGTAAAAAATCGGGAGATATTTTTCTCTTTCCGTCGGGTGCACCGTTTTGCGCGGCGGGAGGAAATGCTCCTCCCGTTCTTCTTCCGGTCCTTGCTCATTCGGCATGTTCAGCTCTTGTTGTCTGGAATACATTTAATCCTCTCTCCTGTAACGAATGATACAACCCATGATGAAATCGATGACGAAGTGCGCAATGATCGGCGCCCACAGAGAGCCGGTCTGTATATAGATCCACCCCAGCCCGTAGCTGATGCCGAACACCAGCCCCGTCATCAGCCAATGCTGCAAATAGCGGATATGGATCGCCGCAAATAAAATGCTCGTCCAGTAAGGCCCCCAGAATGATTGGATCGCTCCCCGGAACAGCCATTCTTCGCAAACCGCCACAATAAACGACATGACCGTAATATGCCACAAAGGGCGGTTTCTGAACAGCATTTCGTTGATGCCGCCGTCGTCGGTGACCTCGGGCGGAACCCACCGCGAGATCAGAACGTCCACGATCAGCACGACGGCCGCCAAAGCGACGCCCCAGAGCGGAATGGCTATCCCCTGCTTCCATGAAAACATCGCGGCAAGCGATGGCCTATGAAACAGCATAATGATGGACCCAAGAACCAATACCAATAATTGCGTTACGTACAAGTTCATGATCAAGTATCGTTCGTCGATTTCATCCACTCTCAGCGACCGAAACTTGAACTGCTTGAAGTTAAATTTTTTCATCCGGATTATTCCTTTATTCGACAAAATCACCTATACTATCAGTGGGGTGGCCGCCGCTTCGCGCCTGTACGCGACAGCTGCCGCAAGCAGTGAAACCGCAGATTGCCGGTCACCCGGACAATGGGTTCGCCGCAGGCAGTCTCGCGGACGCGAACCCCGCTTTCCTACGCGCAAAAAAGACTACAAGGAGCATGCTTAATGGAGAAACAGTTGACCCGTTCTGATTACTTATTTGTTCTCATCTTTATTTTTATGCTGGTACTGGCCCTCGGAACTTTTTTCCTCGGCGTACGATTGGGTCAGGAACGTTCCGAAGCGAAGTATGCCGAACTGTTCTCCAAACAGACAAATGCCGCCCAAGAGTATTCCGCCTATCATCAACAGTATTTGGTGTCTTATTATCATACCATTTATCAGCCGTATAGGGAATTTCAGAACAGCTGGTTCGATAAATTAAACGCGCTCGAGCTGAACCGTTCCGCCGACGTCTCCTTGATATTGAAAGATTTGGCCAAGCTGGCCAAGGACAAATACGGCGAAGTCAGCAGCGCGTCAATGCCGGACTCCTCGCCTTTGCTGCAGGAAGGCCAGCAAAACTATGCGAAAAGCCTTAAGCTCTTTAACGAAGCCTTAAGCGGATTTCAATCCAAAGCCAATGCGATTCCCGCCGCTCAAGCGCTGGATGAGCTGAACAAGGACGCGTATATTGTCGAAGCGAAAAAGTTCGCTCTGACCGCACAGCAAAATTATTACGACGCCATCGTAAAATGGAATGCCGCCGATCACCCCGACATTAAGCTCGCCGACCCGGCCAAGCCGCTCAATGTGACGGACTGGAGAGCGCTGTCGTTAAACGCCAAAAACGACTACGTCGCCGCCATGCTTGCCGCTTCACAGACGTTCAGACCGTTTACGCCCCAGGACATGACCAGCCGGATCGATGAGATGGTGGCGACGGGGCAAGCGGGCAAAATGAATTTGAATCAGGTGCAGCCCGTAGCGGACGTTCTGCTCGCCACGGACGCCGTTCGCGCCGGCGACTTTATCCGCAGCAAGAGCAGATGGTATGCGGGCGAAACGCTGCCGCAGCTCCCCTTCTTCATCGACGAGCCGCAGCCGTGATTCGCGCGGAAGCCAATGTGCCGCGCCATTACAGCAAAAGCCGCCTCGCGGGCATCGCAGTTAACCTGCTTGCCGCTAGCGGCTTGTTTGCCGTTCTAACATTTCGGCCTCAGTCGTATTGAAAACCGCGCAGCATGGCCACGGCCGCCATCCCGCCTTCCACATTGATCACCTGCTCATACCCGTGCTGCCGCAAGTAATAGCATACGTTTGCGCTTCTCAGGCCATGCGCGCATACGATGTACAGCGGCTTGTCCTGGGGAAGCTCGGGCAAGCGGGCGGGAATCGTATTCATCGGTATCAGCTTGGCCTCTTCCAGATGATAATAATCCCACTCCATCGGCTCCCGGACATCAATAATCAGAGCATCGCCCAATCGCTTCCCGTCCACCTTCTCCAGAAACTCTCTTGGCTCGATATATTCGAACGATTCCATAAGGCTGGTCCTCCTTTTTTCGCGGCTGTAATGAAGAATAACGAAAAATTCACAATTGATCAAGTAAAAACCATTGCAATCTAAAGCAATTTGCCATAAAATATGGTTTGTATCCGGATAAAGACGAACAATTAGCAGTAAATATCCGGTAAGCGTACGTAGATTGCCCTAAGAGGTCTAGGCTAATTCAACGGCTGAAACAATCGTTTCGACACCTATTGACACGACCTGAAAGGCATGGTACGCTAATGAAAAATTTCAACTAGCCAGCAATGACATTGACGGAGACAATGTAAACCGGTAATGCGCAGAGAGCCGACGATCGGTGCGAGTCGGACATTATCATTTACGTGGAGCACTCCCGAGTCGCTGTTTTCGAAATGGCCTTCGCTTTAAGCGAAGATCTGTGTAGACTCAGCCGCCTAGAACCCGTTATCGTTCCGAGTCGACAGACTCATGAGGCTGCGCGTGCGAGCGTGCAGCGAATTAGGGTGGTACCACGAGAGCAGCTCTTCGTCCCTTTTATACGGCAATCGTATGGGGATGAGGAGTTTTTTTATGTTCTTTTTTCAAATTATAATAAAATGGAGGTCTGTAAACAATGTTTAAAGTGTTAGTTATGGATGGCATCAGCGATATGGGGATTCAAATGCTGTACGACGCGGAAGATGTCGAGGTTGACAAAAAATCCGGCCTTTCCGAAGCCGAGCTGGTCGCTATCATCGCCGATTACGACGCTTTGATGGTACGCAGCCAAACGAAAGTGACCGAGAATATCATGGCTGCAGCTTCTAAGCTGAAAGTCGTCGGCCGCGCCGGCGTCGGCGTCGACAACATTGATCTGGAAGCCGCAACCAAACGCGGAATCGTCGTCATCAACGCCCCCGACGGCAACACTATCGCCACTTGTGAGCTGACCTTCGCTATGATGATGTCGGTCGCTCGTTCCATCCCGCAAGCGTACAAGAAAACCGTCGGCGGCGAATGGGACCGCAAAACGTTCGTAGGCGTAGAGCTTCGCAACAAGACGCTGGGGATTCTCGGCATGGGCCGGATCGGCAGCGAAGTAGCCAAGCGCGCCAAAGTGTTCGGCATGGACGTGATCGGCTACGACCCGTTCCTGACGGAAGAACGCGCCGAAAAAATCGGCGTAAGACTCGGCACCGTCAACGAAATCGCGGCGCAAGCCGACTTCATTACCGTGCATACGCCGCTGACTAACGAGACCCGCCACATCATCTCCCGTCCGCAATTCGAGCTGATGAAAAAAGGCGTAAGAATCGTTAACTGCGCGCGCGGCGGAATTATCGACGAAGGAGCTTTGGTCGAAGCGATCGACGCAGGCATCGTAGCCGGAGCGGCATTCGACGTATTCGAAGAGGAACCGCCTCGCGCCGAGCATCCATTCCTGAACAATCCGAAAATTATCGTAACGCCTCACCTCGGCGCATCGACCGTAGAAGCGCAGGAGAACGTAGCGATCGACGTGTCGGAGGAAGTGCTTCACATCTTGCGCGACCAGCCGTTCAAAAACGCGGTGAACATGCCTCCGGTACCGCCGACCGTGCTCAACAAGCTGCAGCCGTACTTCGGTCTCGGCGAGCATCTCGGACAATTTGCCGGCCAAATGACCGATGGCGCGGTGAACGAAATCGTCGTCAATTACTCCGGCGATTTGAGTGACGTCGACACCACTCCGCTCACTCGCTACATCGTTAAAGGCATTCTCGCCAATCAGCTTGAAGGCGTCAATATCGTTAATGCCATGCACCTGGCCAAAACTCGCGACGTGAACATCGTAACGCAAAAATCGACGGCATCCAAAACGTTCACCAACCTCGTATCCGTCACCTTGAAGACGAAAAACGAAGAGCGCACTTTGGCTGGAACGCTGCTGTCCGGCTACGGCGAACGGATCGTGCAAATCGATCAATACCCCGTCGATATCGCGCCGCAAGGCAACCTGCTGTTGATCTCGCACAACGATAAGCCGGGTATTATCGGCAAAGTGGGCACGCTGCTCGGCAGCAACGACGTCAACATCGCGACGATGCAGGTAGGACGCAAAGTATACGGCGGTTCCGCCATCATGGTGCTGACAACCGACAAACAAGCTTCCAAGGATGTCCTGGATCAGCTGATCAAGCTCCCCGAGCTGACGAACGTCCGCGAACTGACTTTGGAATAGTACGGTTCGGCCCCGATTTGTTTCACGGACAACAAGATTTAGCTTCTTTTTTCAACAAAAATAGCGAGCTTCCGATATCGTATCGGAAGCTCGCTTCGTTGTTTCGAGCCGTTTCGCGAAAATGTCTGAAAATTCCCATTAGTTAGAAAACGACTGTTGTTTTGGCAAAATGACCGTAAACGTCGTGCCCTGCCCTACGGCGCTCTTCACTTGCACCGTGCCGCGATGGGCTTCCACGAGGTTGCTGACGATGGACAACCCCAGCCCCGTCCCTCCGGTAGTCCCGCGCGTACGCGCTTTATCCGCCTTGTAGAAGCGCTCGAATATATACGGCAGATCCCCGGCCGGAATGCCTTGTCCCTGATCGGTAATCTCCAGTATTACCGCCTCTTTGCCTTCATACACGGAGGGGGCCGCCTTCATCTGAATTTGCGCGCCGGCCGGCGTATGCCGGATCGCGTTATCCAGCAGATTCGTCATCACCTGCTCCAGGCGGTCTTCATCCGCGTCCGCAACCAGCGGCTCGCCCTCCGGCAGCTCGCAGGTCATCGTAATGTCCTGCTCCTTCGACAGCACGGCGAACTTGCGGTGCATCCGCCGCATGAAGCCGGCGATATCAACCTCGCGGAAGTGAAGCTCCAAATTGCCGTTTTCCATCTTGGCGAGGTCGAGCAAATCTCTGACGAGTCTGCCCATGCGGAGCGACTCGTCGTGTATAACCTGAGCCAGCTCCTTGCGCTCTTCCGGCGACGAGGCGATATCGTCGATCAGCGCCTCGCTATAGCCTTGCAGCATCGAAAGCGGCGTTCGCAGCTCATGCGATACGTTGGCTACGAAATCTTTGCGCAGCTTGTCGAGCCGAAACTCCTCGGTTACATTGCGCATGACCGCAACGACGCCTCGTACGACATCCCGCGAGTAGAGCGGCGCCATCACAATGGACCATACCTCATTTTGCACATGCAGCTTCGTGGCAATTTCCTTGGCTTCGTTGATCACCTGCTCGAACAGCGGTCTTACCGGCGCAGGAATCGTATCGACCCGAATCCCGTCGCCCGCTTCCTCCCCGCCATCCGTATCGAATTCTTCCCACTCGATTTGGTTCCAGTCCCTGACGATCATATAGCCTTGCGGATTGGTCAAAATCACCATTCCGTCCGCATCGAACGTAATCACCGCATCCGCCATACTGCGCAGCACGCTTGACAGATGTTCTTTCTCATGGTTAAGCGCCTTGATCGTATCCGACAGCTCTTCTCCCATCCGGTTGAACGTTTTGGACAGCTCGCCGATTTCATCGTCCGAAGAGATCGGCACCCGCGTACCGTATTCTCCATGGGAAATAAGATCCGCCGCTTTCCTAAGCTGCTGCAGCGGCTGCGTAATCCGGGTGAGCAAGAAGAACGCGAAAAACGTCGTCATCAAAAACCCCGCCATCGACACATAAGCGAATAGTCTCATGACATACGCCTGCGTCGCTTCGACCGATTGCGTCGATTGGTACAGCACGGCGGCTCCGATCACCTTCTGCTGCGCCGAATCCCTCAGCGGCACGGCGACTGCGGAATACAAGCTGTTCGTGCGCTGCTTCACGCCGCCTTTGCCGGCTACCTGATTATCGATGATCGTTCCGTTAAATACGTTCTGCATATCCTGCTTGCTGAAAAAATCATTATAATGCAAATCATCCAAGCTGCCCGCTTCTTCCGAAAACCCGGATTGGTTGAAATCCGTATCGACGATAAATACGGTCGCCTCTTGAGCGCTTAGCAAATCGTTGACCATCATAATATAATGGTCGTCCTCGCTGTGAACCGAAATCCCGTTCGACACCTTCAAAGCGAGCTTATGCAAATTCTCGATCTGGTCCTGCGACTTGGGAAAGGAAGTTTGGATATATTGAAACAGAAACAAGCCCAATACCATCAAGATGACGGCGACCAGGCCGATAATCGTGATCCACAGCTTACCGACTATGCTTCTGAGTATGAACACTTATTTAGGCACCTCAAGCTTGTAACCGACGCCCCAGACGGTGGTGATCATCGAAGCGGCGTCCGGAGAAACCTTATTGAGCTTTTCGCGAAGCCGTTTGACATGCGTGTCGACCGTCCGCAGATCGCCGAAAAATTCGTAATTCCATACATCCTTAAGCAGCTCCTCCCGGGAAAATACTTTATCGGGAGATACCGCCAAGTAGTGCAGAAGCTCGTATTCCTTCGGCGTCAGCGCCACTTCTTGCCCGCCCGCCGTAACGCGGTGAGCGTCGTGCTCGATGACGAGATTCGGGAAGACGATATTGTTGCTCGAATTTACCTCTTTGGACAAATAGGCGGTTACCGACGATCTGCGCAAAATCGCTTTGACCCGATAGATCACTTCGCGCGGACTGAACGGCTTGACGACGTAATCGTCGGCTCCTACTTCAAAGCCCTGCACGCGGTTCGTTTCCTCCCCTTTGGCGGTTAGCATGATGACCGGGGTAGATTTGACCTGGCGCAATCTGGCGCAAACTTCATTGCCGTCGATCCCCGGCAGCATAATATCGAGTAAAATGAGGTCGTAGTCGGTTTCCAACGCTTTCTTGAGCGCGCTTTCGCCGTCTTCCGCTTCCTCGATCGTGAAATTTTCTTTCTCCAAGTACATTCTCAGTAAACGGCGAATGCGCTCTTCATCGTCGACTACCAAGATGGTCATTTTTCTATCCGACATCGGCCCCAACCCTTTCTAAATGAAATGCACTCTCTTCATTATACGCCTGCATACGAGTGAAGCCCAGCGATGACCAGATTAACGCCGATCAACGTGAACATCACGACGAGAAATCCGATAACGGACAACCATGCCGATTTTTTGCCGATCCATCCTCTGGACAAGCGAAGATGCAAATATGCGGCATAAAATAACCATGTAATTAAAGCCCATACCTCTTTGGGGTCCCATCCCCAGAAGCGTCCCCATGCTTCCGCCGCCCAAATCATGGCGAAGATGAGCGCTCCCAGCGTAAAGATCGGATAACCGATCGCAATCGCGCGGTAGCTGATCTCATCGACATCATCCGCGTCGATCCCGTTCATCAGCGGGCTGATGGCAGCGGACAGCGACCGGCGCGCGATTAACCGAAGCAATCCGTACAGGATCAACCCGCCGAGCACCGACCAGATGACCGTATTCAGCTTTCTGGCGGCATTGCTGCCCTTAAGCCATGAAGGGGATTCCATAGGAGGTGTCGTCATGCCGAGGAACGGCTTCATCTCCAGCACCTGAGCGTCCGCAGGCTGCACGAGCGGCGGCAAAACGTAATCGACCGTCTGCTGCACCGCCGTTTCCGCGCCCTCTTCCATTGGCAGAGCGAATTTGGCGTGATAGCCCGACGCATTGAAGCCGAAAATCGTAACGACGAAAGCAATGATCACGACAAGGAAAAACATCGTGAACTCGACGCCCTTTTGTTCCCGGCGATCCGTCTTCGAGGTTCCCTTAAAATTAACGCTGCGCAGCAGGTACATAAGGCCGGCCGCGAAGCCGACGGCGAAGAACGCCTCTCCCGCCGCCGCCGTCGTCACGTGGATTTTCAGCCAGTAGCTTTGCAGCGCCGGAATGAGCGGCTGCACTTCTTTCGGGAATACCGACGCGTACGCGATAATGATAATGCCCACCGGAAGCGCGAAAACGCCGAGCACCGGCGCGCGGTAGATCAAGTAGACGATAATAAACGCGAGCATGATCATCATGCCGAGGAAGGTCATAAATTCGAACATGTTGCTCGTCGGAATATGCCCCGCCTCAGCCCACCTTGTGAAGAAGAAGCCGGCGTGACAGGCTAAGCCGATAATGGAGAAAATAAGTCCTGTTTTCCCCCATCGTTTCACATGCCCTTCCGGATCGTCCCGATTCCAACTTTTCCCGGCAATAGCAAGAACGAAGATAAGAAACGCTACGTTGTATACAATGAAAGCAAGTAGCAATAACGTGCTGCTGTTCACTACGACACCCCTCCAGCCTCTAACGTTTTGGGATCCGCGTCAATCCCCGATTTGTGAAGAACCTGGGCGACCTCCTTACGGATGCCGAACCAGTTTTTGTTCGTATGCGCGCCTAACGACAGCTGTCCGTCGTCGATGCGCAGCCATATTCTGCGGTGATGCCAGTAAAAGCCCATGACCAGCCCGATCATGCTGATTCCCGCCCCGACCCATATGAACGGAAGCGCGCGGTCCACGCGAATGTTCAAGTAGCTCGTATATTCCGAGAACTGCACGTCATCCATCGAGTTAACGGACAGCTCGAACTTGGAAGCGATAGCTCCGTTAATTTGATCCTGGGAGAACGCTTCTTTATCCACCTGGCGCGGGAAATACATGTACGGCTGCCCTTCGGGAGCCAGTCCCGGCCCTTTGATGTAAAAAATAAACGCAGGCGCTTTCGGCTCGTTCGATTTGGTCATCGGCAGCCCTTTTTCGTCCAATCCGAATTCGGGGAAGTAGCCCTTCAGCGTCAATTCATACGGTCCGGCCTGATACTTGTCGGCAGGACGGGTCATGGACAGGTCCAATGCGCCGTACACTTCTCCGGTCTGTTTATTTTTCAGGGACGGCTTGACCGAAATCAGCAGCGGATCTTGCTTGAAATCGTACTGATAGGCCAGCAGACCTTTATAATTCAACGGCTCGTTCACGATAATATTTTGCCGGTGCACCTCTTCCAGCTTCGGCTGCTTGAGAGGATCGTCGCAATCGGCCGTGCATTTGTACAAAACCGCTTTCGTTTCGTAAACTTTCGGCACGGCCTGCTCCTTCGCCCGGAATCCCGGCGACATCTCGTCCTCGCTATAAAACTCCAGCGTAAACTTCTCATTTTTCAAATAATAAGAGGTTTCCGGAATTTTGACGATTTGCCCTTCGGGAAAGGCGACGTATTGGTCCATATTCCATCCGGGAAGACTCCTCATTAAGACGGCCAACAAAAAGATAATAAGCCCGATATGGTTAATATACGGCCCCCAGCGGCTGAATCGGTTTTTCTCGGCCAACAAGGCCGTTCCGTCGGTATGTACGCGATAATGCTGTTTCCTTAACGCTTCGGCCGCTTGCTCGACCCATACTTTTGCAGCCTCGTCCGCGCTTTCACAGGATGGACCGCTCGTCGGCAGCGGCCCCTTGTAGGATACCTTCTGGCGCAAAATAAAGTTGGTATGCTTGCGAATCTGCTGCTTGTTCAGCGCGCGGTACAACGGAAGCACCCGGTCCAGACTGCAGACGACAAGCGAGGTGCCGAGCATCAGCAGCAAAGTAATAAACCACCAGGATTGATATGTATGAGATAGCCCCAACTGGTAATAAATCTCGCCGATCGTTCCGTAGGTGTCTTTGTAATAGGTGGACGGATCAAAATTGACGAAGTTGCTCTCCTGGGTAAAGATCGTGCCCAGCGCAGCTCCCAGCAGAGTAATGATAATAAGATAGATGGCAATTTTGACGGAGGAGAAGAAGTTCCACACTTTGTCGAGCAAGCCCGGATTTTCCCTCTGTGAACGTCTTGCCACGCCATCGTAGCGCATCTCCAGCGGAGCCGACCCATCGTCGTCGAACAACGGCTTCCCGCACGATTCGCAAAGCACGGTTCCGAGCAAATTCTGGTGACCGCATTCGCATTTGGTATTCTGAATCATGATGTCCTCCTAAAGCGTCTGACTGATGGCCGAGCGGCCGGCCCGCGCTTCTGCCCCGTTCATGCCTTTCGTTCGCCGCAAAAGAGGGCTCCTGTTCACGGCAACGGTCGGAAACCCTCTTTTCATAGACGAATAGTGCGGATGAACAAGAATTGCGGCACAAAACGCCGCTAACGATGGACTGCCATCAGACGTAAGCCAGCCGTTATTTACTCGAAGCGGCAATGGTTGCAAGTGTTTGCTCTATGTAAGCTTCATCCATTTCGCCGATCCTGATCGTAGCGATTTTGCCGTCGGGAGCGATGAAAAAGGTTGTAGGATACTGCATGACGCCATACCGCTTCCGGGTTTCTTCCTTGTCGTCAAGCAAAATCGGAAAATGAATCTTGTACTGGTCGATGAAACTTTGCACCGTGATCTTGCTCTCTCCAAGGTTGACGCCAAGAAAATCGGCGTTCTGCTTATTCAGCTTATCGTACTGCTGCTGAATGGCCGGCATTTCGTTCTTGCAGGGCGGACAAAACGTCCCCCAGAAGTTGACCATAACCGTTTTCCCCTTATAATCGGAAAGCTTATGCTGTTTGCCGTCCAGTCCGACGAGGGTAAAGTCGGGGGCCTTGGACCCTTCGACAGGCTTCTTGTCCGTGGCGTATAAATTGTTGAACAGCGTAAACGCCCCGATCACAACGACCACGGCAAAAATGGCCAACTGCACCCAACGTTTATTTTTTCCCATTATGTCACACCTCAAACAATCGCTATTCGAGTCTAACCTCATTATATCGAAATTTGACGCCAGCGCTTATTTGCCTTTTTGAATTTTATGTGTCTTGAGAGCGCTATCGATAAGCTCCTTCACTTCCTGCGGCTTTAAATGACGGAATTTGCCCCGAGGCACGCCGGTCAGCGGAATCGGCCCGAATTGAACGCGTCTCAGCTTGATTACGGGATACTGAATCGCTTCGAACATACGCCGGACCTGGCGGTTACGCCCTTCATATATCGTAATCGAAACTACAGTTTCATTCTTTTCCGGATTGATGTCATAATATTCAACCTCGGCGGGGGCGGTCAGACCGTCCTCCAGCTCGATTCCCTCTCTCAGCTTGTCCAACAGCGTTCCGTGCGGAACTCCCTTGACCGTGGCATGATAAGTACGCGGGACATGATGCTTCGGATGCGTCAGCAGGTTGGCAAATTCTCCGTCGTTGGTTAGCAGCAGCAAACCTTCGGTATCGTAATCGAGCCGCCCTACCGGATAGATCCGCTCTTTGACCGCTTTAAGAAAATCCGTAACGATTTTTCTTCCGCCCGGATCGGATGCGCTTGTAATAACCCCTTTAGGCTTATTAAACAGAACGTACACTTTCTTTTGTTGACGAATAGCCCGTCCATCCACTTTGATCACATCCTTCTGAGCGTCGACCTTCACTCCCAAGGTTGTGATCACTTCATCGTTCACCTGCACGCGGCCTGCAGTGATTAATTCCTCGCACTTTCTTCGGGAGGCCACTCCCGCTTCTGCCAACACTTTTTGTAGTCTTTCCATTGGACTCTATTCACCTCAACCCTAATGATACCTATCATCGGGTGAAATCACAAGCTGAGACCAAGGGAAATAACCGCCGGGACACGAAATCGTATGCGGAAATATGTCGTCGGACTGAAATTCGTGCTTCTCCGCAAGCCGAAGAATCAGCTTATTCAAGACGAACAGCTGCTCCTTCTCCTGGGCTGTGAAGGCTCTGCGGGGCTCGGAGTAATCTCCTTCCAGGCAAATATGGATATATAGCGGATCGGTCTGCTCGGAGGCAGGAATAATGGACCCGTCTCGGGCTATAAAAAAATCATAGCCTTTTCCGTTAATGGAAGAACATGCGGAATGATGAATGACAACGCCGTAAAACTGCACTCAGCTCACCTCTTATCCGTTCGCTGGTACAGTATATGTGCGGAGAAAATCGGGGGTTCTAGGCGAAGACCAAATAACAGATGACGACCGAGGCGAGAAAGCCGACCGCGTCGGAGATCAGACCGACCTTGAGCGCATAGCTGGCCTTGCGGATGCCGATGGCGCCGAAGTACACGGTGATGACGTACATGGTCGTGTCCGTGCTGCCTTGAATCGTCGAGGCGATCCGGCCGATCAGCGAATCGGGGCCGAACTGCTGGATCAAATCCGTAGTGAAGGCCAGCGAGCCCGCTCCTGTAATCGGCCGCAATATGGCCAGCGGCAGCACCTCGCTGGGCAGCCCGAGCATCTCGCAGAACGGGCGAATCCAGCCGATAAGCAGCTCCATCGCTCCGGATGCGCGAAATACGCTGATGGCGACCATCATCCCAACCAGATGCGGAATGATCCGGATGGCGGTATCGAAGCCGTCTTTGGCTCCTTCCACGAAGGACTCGTAGACAGGGATTTTACGGTAGGCGGCGAACAGGGGGATAAACACGATAATAACGGGAATCGCCCAGGCCGAAATCATATTTATCCAAGAGTACAATGGAGATCATCCTTTCCCTTTCGGATTGTTCCTCCGGTTCTTAGGTATCACGGTGCTGCGCTGCCGATACCACTTATCCACGAGGATGGCGGCGAGCGTAGAGATAAAGGTTGCAAGCAGCGTCGTGCCTACGATCTCCGCCGGATTGGCGGAATTGAAGTTCATCCGGATCGCGATCAGCGTCGTCGGTATCAGCGTAATGCTCGCCGTATTCAGCGCAAGCAGCGTGCACATCGCGGGACTTGCCGTATCCTTGTCCGGGTTCAGCAGCTGCAGCTCCTGCATCGCCTTGATTCCCATGGGAGTGGCCGCATTGCCGAGACCGAGAATGTTGGCGCTCATGTTCGACATGATGTAGCCGATGGCCGGATGATCCTTCGGAACGCTCGGAAACAGGAAGCGGACGATCGGGCGGAGCAGGACGGCCAGCTTCTGCAGCAGCCCCGCGTCCTCCGCAATCCGCATCATGCCGAGCCAAAACACCATAATGCTGATAAGCCCGAAGCATACCGTCACTCCGCTTTTGGCTCCGTCGAACGCCGCCTGCGTGACGAGCTCGATCTTCCCCTGGAAGGCGGCGACGGCGAATCCCGCTACGATGAAAAACAACCATATAAAATTGACCATTTCCGCTGGCTCCCTTCCCGCCGGCATTTGGCGCTTTGGCTTAGCTTTGGCTTAGATCGCGCGTCCCGTAAACAATACGCGGACGAGAAATTGCATAATATACAGCCATTTCTCGGTGAACGACGCTTCCCATTCATCGCTCGCCGAAAATGACATGGACGAGCTTTCCTTTTCCTTCAGACGGGAACTGCCCTTCTCGTACAGCGGAACGTTTCCGATAGGCTTGCCGTTCAAACTGAACTCCAGTTTTCCCATCTCGCCGAGCCGGTAGTTGATAGAAGCAGGATCATTCAACTGCACCTTGGAGCTGAACTGGCCTTGCTCCGAATCCAGAGCCGGATAAGAGAAGGCGTTGCCCGCGACATAATCCGTCCCCTGCACAGGATCGCCCTTGGCGGTCAGTTTCTTCAGGGGGAAGTTCTGAAAGCCGTAATCGAGCAGCTTCGCATGATCCGCCCAATCATCGCCGTCGTTGAGCGTAACGACAGCGAGCTGCTGGCCGTTGCGCGTAGCGGACGAGACGAGACAGCGCTTGGCTATTTTCGTGTAGCCTGTCTTGACTCCGTCGGCTCCTTCGTACAAGCTGAGCATCTTATTTTTGTTCATCCACGTGTAATCCCACGGATCGTTCGGGTTCGGCGCCTTCTTCACTTTGGTTTTCACGATATCCCGAAATACCGGATTTTTGAGCGCATAGGCGGCCAGCAGCGCCATATCGTTGGCGGTCGAATAATGCCCCTCCGCATCCAGTCCGCTCGGATTTTTAAAGCTGGAATTGCGCATGCCGATGAGGCGCGCCTCTTCGTTCATCATGTAGGCAAAGCCCTCGACCGTTCCGCCGACATGCTCCGCTATCGCCGTTGCGGCGTCATTGCCGGAGCGGAGCATCATGCCGTACAGCAAATGATGCAGGCTCATTTCTTCGCCCAGCCGCAAGTAGATCGACGAGCCTTCTTTGCCGAACGCGTTTTTGCTCACTTTCACCACGTCGGACAAATTGCCCTTTTCAATGGCGACGATCGCCGTCATAATTTTGGTCAGACTTGCGATGCGCATCGGTTTGTCCCCCTGCTGGCTGTACAAAATCCGCCCCGAAGTAACATCGATCAAAGCCGCCGTCTCCGCGTGGGTCGATACGGGCGGGGCTGCTTCTGCCGGTGTTGACCCGTTCATTACGGTAAAGGTCAAAACGATTGCCATGATGAGCGATCCCAATCTTTTCATGTGGCTCCGGTCCTCCTAAACTTGAGTACTCCCCGTCTTACTCCCTGCTTGTACTTTTTGTCGGGACAGCGCAGCGGCGGCTCCCCGAGGAAACTATTCTTAAGTCGGCAAGCGGGACATCTTGTACATGTATATGCTTAAAGAGCCGCGTTATGTCCTCTTCCTTATCGGCGTATGAAACCGGCTTTATTTCGAAACAGCGCAAAAAAACCTACGGGGAACCGTTAAAGTTCTGAACTGCACCCCAATTGTTAGACACAAGCTAACAATTGGAGGTGCAGTTTTTTATGAGTAGATTCAGTGTGAAGGAGAAGTTCCAGACCGTACAAGATTATTTGTCAGGAAAAGAATCCTATTCTGAGATCGGGGCACGCATTGGAATCGATTACAAGTCCGTTATTAAGTGGGTAGCTTTCTATCGTGCACATGGTATGGAAGGTTTAGCTGCACGGTATACAACGTACTCGAAAGAGTTTAAAATGGACGTACTTCGATTTATGAACGAATCAGGAGCGTCTCTTTTAGAAACTGCCGTAACGTATAACATCGCGGCACCTTCAGCCATATCGAATTGGAGAAGGATTCTGGAAGAAGAAGGCGAAGACGCCCTGGAACCAATGAAAAAGGGGCGTTTATCTATGAAAAAAGAAAAGAAAGCAACTCCTGTTGAAGGTTCGATTGAGGCATTACAAGCCGAAATACAGCATCTGCGGATGGAGAATGCTTATTTAAAAAAGTTGAACCTGAATTTCGAAAGCGCATAAGAATGCGGTGGCGATCATCCAGGAGCGGATCAACAACTGTGAATAAGTGGGAGTGGGACCAGCGAAATTTTGAAACCAATATCCACATGGGGATAACTCCCCCCTCCCCAGAAAAGGGGCATTGTTGTTTTCCATGTGAAATGTTGGAAGCCGTCACTCCAATTGAACCACTTTGGCTTCGATTCGTTTCCATGCATGACGACCGTCGAAATCCTTGATCAGCTTGAGCACGACCGCGCGACTATGCCGAACAAGCGTCGCCGCGCAATGAAAGAACTCCAGTCGGAATCTTGCAATCGTATAACCCTGATGCATCGGTTCGCAACAATCGCGCTTAAAGCGTTCGAACAAATTGTAGGCCAGCAACTTGATCAGCAGATCGACTTCATTCGCTTCAAAATCACTGGTCGCGATCCGGTCCATGGAAAAACCGTCTTTCGCCTCTTTGATGTAATTTTCCATGCAGCAACGCTGGTTGTAAAAGCGCCATAGGTCAATTGGTTCCCACTCCAGGTTGGTTACAATCGCTTCATACTGCCAGTCCTCGTCGAATACGATGCGGCCTTGACCGTCTTCGCAGACTTGCGTCTTACGAATGACCGCTACGCGACGGGGCTTTTTCCAGGACGTAGCTTTGTAAATCAAAGTGATGCCCTCGATGATCCAGTCCTCGTCGACATAGCGCGTCCAGTAGCGACAAGCCGCCACGTCGCTTGCGAGGCGTTTGGTCCATTTCATTTTGCCGACGTAACCGATCTTGCGGCCTTCCCACAGTTGGTAGAAATCCTCGCCGCCAAAGCCTTTGTCGAACCGGGCGTACGCCACTTGGCGCTCGCCGAGCAGTGCGAAGGTTTGCTGCAAAAAGTCGATTGCGTCGGTTGAAGAATGCGTGTTGCCGGGGCGAAGCCTCGCATTCAGATTCAAGTGGGTTTGCCCTTCAAAAGCCAGCAACGGATGGTAGCTGTTTCGTCCGGGCTTATGCGGATTGGTGCCTTTGGCCGCGCCGGCCTGCTCCCCGTATACCGTCTCCACCGAGGAGTCCAGATCAAGGATTGGCTTGGACGGCAAGCAGAGATGAATGATTTCCATATTCAGCTTGCGCAGTTCCGTCGGGAGCTGCGGGCAGGATCTGCCCAGACGCGCGAGCTCCTTGTACAGCAAACTGTGATGCGGCAGACGGCCTCCCAGAAAACGACAAAGCAACACATCGTGCTGTAACTTGCGGAAATGAAAAATACGCCCGCAGCCCAGCATCCAGCCAACCATTAGATAGAGCAGGATGCGATGAACAGGAAAAATGGCGTTGTGCGCTTTGCCGCCGGAAAGGCGCTGCATGGCCTCGGCGAGCTTGATTTTTTCGAGATAGGCCAAAAAGATTTTGACGCCGCCGAAACTCGTGGCGTTCTGCAGCGAAAATTCGCTCTTGATTTTGCTGACCGGTGTGGTAGACTTCACCTAAAAGGTGCTCCTCTCTTTGGGTGATGTTGTCCTGGACAAACACCATTCTACCAAAGATTTGGAGCCCTTTTTATGTTTTTAATGCGCAGTACTTTCGAAATTCAGGTTGAATGCCTTAGAGCCTGTCTTCAAACTTAAGCCATCCATATCATAATCGAAACTAATGTCAAAAAAGCCTTGAACGTACAGGCTAATTTCTCAAACCGTGTAGCAATGCGACGATAATGCTTAATTTTATTAAAAAAACATTCTACCCCGTGGCGTTCTTTGTAAAGCCACCAGTCGCAATCTCGCTGAACACGGCGAGACTTTTTACTGGGAATCACGGGATTGGCTTGTTGACCCTGTAGAAGATCAAGGATTGCATTCGTATCGTATCCTCGATCCGCCAAGACATTGGTTCCAGTAAGTTCCATGGACTTCAGCATTTCGTAGCCCGTCATACAATCATGACTTTGTCCGCCGGTGAGTTCAAAACGCAAAGGGTTACCCAGTGCGTCTACGATGGCGTGGATCTTGGTCGTGAGTCCGCCTCTGGATCGCCCGATGGCTTGAAATTGCTGCCCCCTTTTGCCCCGGCTCCATGCTGATGAACGCGAACGATGGTTGCATCGATCATCACATTCTCGAAGTCGGGTTCTATCGAAACATGCTCTAAAATCTGCTCCCACACCCCAGACATTTGCCAGCGGCGAAATCGGGTGTATACGGTTTTCCAGGAACCATAATACTCCGGTAAATCGCGCCAAGGCGCGCCGGTTCTTGCAATCCACAGCATGGCATTCAACATCGTCCGATTGTCTTTTGCTGGCCTTCCGCCTTGCTTTTTTCGCTCGGAGGGCAGCAAGTCTTTAATAATTTCCCATTGTTCGTCGTGTATTTCGTATCGTCTTCTCATACCCTGATTCTACCATTATTTTTACTTGATTAATAGTTTGAAGACAGACTCTAGTTCAAAGCAAGGAAAAGTTACAAAACAAGTCAAAGCGCAAGTAGTGTTTGAACTAAGGCATGAATTCCCTATTACAGCCTTGCTGCAGCTGGCCCAGATTCCACGTAGTAGCTACTACTATTGGGTAGCCACCTTGGAAAGGCCGGACAAAGATGCCGATGTAAAAGCCCGCATTAAAGCCATATATGATGAGCATCGAGGCCGATATGGATACCGCCGTATTCGGGATCAATTACACAATGAAGGGCACCAGATCAACCATAAGAGGGTGCAGCGAATGATGGGCGAACTCGGTCTGAAATGTACGGTCCGGATGAAAAAGTACCGCTCGTATAAGGGGAATGTCGGGAAAATAGCACCGAATGTTTTAGATCGAAATTTCAAAGCGAAGAAGCCCAATGAGAAATGGGTAACCGACATTACAGAGTTCAAATTATTCGGTGAGAAGGTTTACTTATCCCCGATGTTGGATTTATTTAGTGGAGAAATTATCACCTATACAATAGAATCACGCCCTGTCTATTCCCTTGTTTCCAAGATGCTGGACAAAGCGTTTGAACATATAAATGACGGAGATCAACTGATGATTCATTCAGATCAAGGCTGGCACTATCAAATGGGGCCATATCAGCAGGCATTAAAGAAACGTGGGATCACACAAAGTATGTCACGCAAAGGAAACTGCTATGACAATGCGGTTATTGAGAATTTCTTCGGTATCTTAAAATCCGAATTTTTATATAGACAAGAGTTTGAAAGCATGGAACACTTTAAGAAAGAGCTCAAACAATATATCGATTACTACAATCACAAACGGATTAAGGCAAAATTAAAGGGTATGAGCCCGGTTCAATACCGGATTCACACCCTAAAGGCTGCTTAAACTTTATAGTGTCTAACTTTTTGGGGTCACTTCATTCCTCATAGGTTATCGAGTTAGCTCATAGCAAAAAAATACGTTTAAAGCAGCGTGCGCATAGGTTCTATGCAGTCCGGTGCGTCATAGCGCGAATTGCCGACCCTCGCATCCACTTCATAGGACGTCATCTTATCGGCCGGATAAGGCGTTAGCAGAGGCAGCAGCGGGCGTACATCGGCAACGGTTCTGTCGAGCCAAATCTTTTCGGCTTCCCGCGGCAGGATGACGGGCATCCGGTCATGCACGCCGGCGACGACCTCGTTCGGCGACGTTGTGATGATCGTACAAGTATGAAGCTTGCCGCCGCTCGGATCGACCCACGTATCGTACAGCGCAGCCATGCCGAACGGGGAGCGGTCCTTCATGACGAAGCGGACGGGCTGCTTCGCTCCATTGCCCGTTTTCCTCCACTCATAGAAACCGTCGGCCGGAATTAGACACCGCTTGCGCATGAGCAGCCGCTGAAATCCGGGCTTCTCGCCGACCGTCTCCGCACGCAAATTGATCGGCTTGGGACCGCCGCCCGCTTCTTTCGTCCAGCCGGGCACGAGTCCCCAGCGCAGCTCTCCCAACCTTCCCGGCGCTCCCTCGCCGCCTCCGAGGATCGCCGGAATCCACTGTCCGGGAGCTACGTTATAACGCGGGCCGTAACTTGCCGGACCGCTGCCCAGCAAAAAATGGAGCATCAGCTCCTCCAGCGAAACGGTTATGGTGTAACGGCCGCACATCAGCTTGTCCCCCATTCATCCACTTTGCTTACAAAAACAGTCAGCTTTTCGGACAAATCGATCTCGTACAGCTGAGTCAGCTTCCTTCCGTCCGCCTCTTCCAGCACGCGAACCGTCGGCCTTTGCGGAACCGCCGGATTGATGCGAACGACGACGCCTTTTTCCCCGGTGCTTAAGGTGACGGTAAGTCCCAGCGGATAGATCGCTACATTATCTCTGAACAAAGCGACCTTCTTATGCTCGTAAAGGGTACCCACTCCGGCAAACAATACTTCCATCGCCTGATGCGGCAGCATCGCCAGCCGATGCGGACGATGCGTCGTCATCGAATCGTAGCTGTCGACGATAGCGATCCATTTGGCATATTCGTGAATCTCATTGTCTTTGATTCCCCGGGGATAACCGCTGCCGTCCAGCCGCTCATGATGCTGAAAGGCGCAATGCGCCGCCAGCAGCGGAATATTCGGCTCGTCCTTCAGCAGCTTGAAGCCGAATTCGGCGTGCTTCTGCACCTCCGCCTTTTCTTCGGCCGACAGAGGGCCCGCTTTTTTTATAATATCCGGGTTGATTTTCGTTTTCCCGATATCGTGCAGCAGCCCGCCGAGCCCGATCGTCGCGAGCTCGTCGCGGCCGTAGCCGTACGCCATGCCGAGCATGGTGGCGTATATGCACACGTTCAACGAATGCTGATACAAGTAGTTGTTAAGCACGTTCATATTCAACAGCATGATCAGCGGACTTTCCCGCGAATCCAAATCGTCCATAATCATCTTCATCACGTTGCCGAACGCCTTGCCCATAAACTGGCTTTTGGAAAATTTGGCCTTGCCGCTGCTCTCGACTATCATTTTGAAATGATTGCGAATTTCGGACAGCGCCTTGATACGGGTTTCATCGGAAATAGGCTCTTCTATGACCACGTCCGCCGTCGCTTCGTCTTCGATGTATAAAAAATCAATGCCCAGCTGCTGCAGCCGATTGATCAGCGTTTGCGATAACTGAGCATGCTCCTTTAATAAAATGATGCCCTCTTCGTTAAAAATACATTTCCCCAGCTTCATGCCGGGAACGCAGGAACGCGTGGGAATTAACCGCACAAAAATACCTCTTTCGTCGTAGGCTTTAGCTTAAATATAAAAGAAAGCCAGGCAAAGAGCAACTATTTTGCACGCAAGGAACAAATCCCCCAAAAGCCATCCATGCCGCCGACGCGGCACCACAGACAATGGAAATGGGGTACCAAGAGTAATTTCCAGGGTAGTGACGTGATGCTCTGAAGCTTATTCCGTTCGCATCCAGGCTAAGCTGGATCGGCGTCTAACCATTCCTCTGGGATCGTTCTATGGTTAGACATTCCAATCGGGGGAGGATATCCACTAGAAATTGCTGCGCATCATTTCCTAAACAACAAAGAAAGCCGCCCGGAAGAGCGAGCGGCCGAAAGGTAAGATGAATCCGGTGCAGAAGCGGGGACGCTCCTGCTTTAAACGATAAAGTTTTGATTCTCGATATTATTGGTGACATGCGCTCCGTTGGCCGGATTCTCTGCGCCCGGCTTGGAGTTTTTCATCATGCTCTGAATCCGGTCAACGACCGTCGGAGCGGAATCGATCAACCGTTCAAGCAGATGGGTTTGATTATCGAGCGGCACAATCTTGACGCCATGCTTGCCTACAACGAGGAAGGCGATCGGCGTAATGGACACTCCGCCGCCGCTGCCGCCGCCGAACGGAAGAGATACTTGGGCGTTCATCGAGTCGTTCTTATGCGTCCCGGACCCTTCTTCGCCGGAAAATTCGCTGCCCCCCGCCGCAAAGCCAAAACCGACTTTGGAAATAGGCATAATGACGCTGCCGTCGGGAGTTTCCACCGGATCTCCTACGATCGTATTGACATCGACCATTTCCTTAATGTTTTCCATGGCGACTTTCATTAAGCCTTCGATAGGATGTGCTGTCATATTTCCTCCTCCGTTTCGTGTAACTGTGAAAAGCATAAGGATTCCTTTTGCATCATTAGCTTTTCCCCTAACGAAAGAAGCTATGTATCCATACCGAAATTGCTGCGCATCATTTCCTAAACAAAAAAAACGGGCGTTCATCGAAACCAGAGGCTTCGTAAACGTCCCGGTGCAGGCAGCATCCATATAATCGCTTATTGAGCCGCGTTCTCCAATGCTTCCAGGCCGTGCCGATCGTAGAAAAACGGCCCTTTCGCCCAAACGCATGCCAAATGCATCAGCAGCTCGGCCGTCATCCGTTCCCGGATCGCCGAATACGCTTCATCGTCATATAAATTATTCCATTCGTTAGGATCATCCGTCAAATGATACAGCTCGCCCTGAAACCGATCCACGCGGCCGATGGCGTCCTCGATGGCTCCCGGCAAATACATGATCAGCTTCCACTCTTTTTTGCGCCACATAAGAGACGGCGCCGAATGAACGGACAGCTTGTTCGAATATCCTTTGCCGTGGAACTCGCAGAACGTTCCCGCCCGCTGTCTCGCTCCCAGCAAATCCAGCCCCGGCAGCTGCGGATTGCGAGGCGATCCGGCTACTCCGGCAAGCGTCGGCACCAGATCGACCAGCTCGGCCGGGCGCTCGTCTATCGTTCCGCGCAGCGGTTCGGGAATATACGAGCCCGACAAAATCATCGGCACCCGAACGCTGCTGTCATACAGACAATATTTGCTGAATCGGTAAGCCCGTTCTCCCAGCATCTCTCCGTGATCGGATACGAATACGATCAGTGCGTTATCCAGTCTGCCTTGGCTCTCCAGCTTCTCCAGCGCCCGCCCGAAATAATGGTCGAGCCAGGAGCAGTTCGCCCAGTACCGCAGCGTCGTGCGCTTCCTCTCTTCCGGTGTCATCTCGCTCCACACTTGCTTTTTCTCCAAATACTGCTGCCGGCTCGACTCGCTCACTTCATCGGTTGCAGCCAGGTGAGTGCCGTTCTCGTCCTCCCATGGCGGCTGGGGAATATCCGGAATATCGTTGATGTCGTATAAGTCCTCGAATTGTTTGGGTACATTAAATCCTGCATGGGGCTTCAAAAACGATAAATACAAAAATAACGGCCGCTGCGGGTCAAGCCCCTCGTCAAGAAACTCGAGACACTGCTCGGCTACCCAGCCGTCGCGGTGAAGATGCATGGGCAGCTCGCTCGTGCAGCCGATATACCCGTTCGCATTTTCTTCTCCGCCTCCATAGGATTTCGTCTCTTCATAATATTGCCTGAGCCCTTCGGGTTCCACGTCGCCCATCATAACGGCGCCCTCTTCATAATGCCCGCTGTCTCTGGCCAGTCCGACCGCCCGGACTTCGAACCCTCGGGCCGACGGATTGTCCGTCTTCAGCCCGTGATTCCAATGCGTCTTGCCGAAGCCCGCCGTCTGATAACCAGCCTTTCTCATTAATTCGGGCAGCGGGTCGCTCGGCAGCAGCTTCTCGTCGTACAATCCTCCATGGTTCGTTCTCACTCCCAGTTGGGAAGGGTAATAGCCGAACATCATCGAGCTGCGGCTCGGCACGCACATCGGAGCCTGGCAAACCGCCTGGCTGTATACGATGCCCCGCTCCGCAAGCTTGTCGAGCGTCGGCGTTTTAATATGCGAATTGAACTTGCCGATACAATCCCAGCGCTGCTGGTCGGTCATAAAAAATATAATATTCGGTTTGGACGTTTCCATATCTTCCTCTCCCCTGTTCCGGCAGCAATGAAAACCAGCACCCTCGGCATGTCTGCCAAGGATGCCGGTTGTTCCCGGTATTATTTTCCTATGCGTTTGTTATAAGCATCGGTCATTTCCTGAGTCATTTTCACAACGTTCGGATCGTTTTTCATTTTGTTCACATAATCGTCCCACGCTGTGATCGGAGCGGCGCCGAGCAAAATTTTCGTTTTCAAATCGGTCATATTTTTAATGAATTCCGGCAAAAACTGCTGGGCCGTCGGCGAGTACAAGCCCGTCGAAATGTCTGCTACGCTGTTTTTCGTACGCTCGTCTTGAATTTTGGCATACAGCTCATTCGCTTCTTTGGAGAAGAAGTTTTTCGTCGAGCTCGCGTAAGGGTCGGCGACATAAACAATTTGGTTGAACTCCGGACCGTGGTGTTCGGACAGCGCCTTCGAATCGACGACCTTCACGCCGTCCTTCACGACATGATCGACCCCTTCAAAACCGTAAGTTTGAATATCGAACACATCGTCGTTCATCCATGTATCGACCATCTTCAGAATCTGTTTCATTTTTGCCTCAGGCACCGTCTTAGGAATAGCGAGCGTGCCCGCAAAGCCCGGTCCCTTCGGATTGTAATTGTTGATGGAGGTCAAAGGATAGAAATCGGTATCTTTGAACGTCGGCGTAATTTTGTTGATGTCCGGATAATAGTTTTGCATCGTACCGGCTTTTTCCGCGATCATTCCGGCCTTGCCCGCTTTGAACAAATCGCTGACTTGCGTACCCTTCATGGATGCAAAATCTTCAGGAATCAGCTTTTCTTTTACCAGCTTGCTCATAAATTCAATAGCTTGCTTCTCTTCGGGAAGGAATGCGGCGAATACCATTTTTCCGTCCACATATTTCCAGTTCCCGTTCACGCCTGTGAAGGAATTTTCGATATGGCCCAAAGAACCCATCGGTGCTGCGGAGTTGCTCGGATCGATATTGGCGGTAAACGGAATCGTATCGTTTTTACCGTTTTTGTCCGGATCTTTTTCTGCAAACGCCTTCAGAACCGTGTACAATTCATCGGTCGTTGTCGGCGGTTTCATGCCGAGCGCATCCAGCCAATCCTTACGGATAATGAAGAAGGAATCGGCTTCGGACGGACGAGGACGCGGAATCGAATAATTTTTGCCGTCCTCCATTTTCGTCAAATCCCATGCGGTTTTGGATATTTTGCTCGAAAGATTCGGATAATCTTTTACCAGATCGGTAATATCCCAGAATCCGCCCTGCTGCACCATCGTACGGAATACAGGAGAGAACGGATCGTTAATATAGATCAAATCCGGAATATCTCCCGAGGCCAAGGTCACGTTCAGCTTGTCGGGATAGCTGTTACCCGAAACCCACTGAATGTTCATCTTGGAATTGGTCGCCTTCTCGATGGCCTGCTTAATCGGATTGTCGTCCGGCGGCGGTGTAGGAGTTAATAGAATCGTCATAATACTTACGTTAAGCACGTCATTTGCCTTGCCGCTTTGATTGCCCGCGGATTTGGATTCGCTGCCGCCTCCGCAAGCCGACAATAATCCGCTTAGCAGCATGATTGTCGATAAACTTAGCGCAACTTTTTTCTTTCTCTTCATAATCTTGTGACTCCTCCTTTTGATGGCTGATGCTGATCTGATGCTGATTCGTGTTGATGTAAAGCGCTTGCTGTGACTCCACTGTAAGACAAGGGGCGTCTTCGCACAATCAGACTTTCTTGCAGCCGCCAAAATCGGGCTTTAAGACTTTGTTGCAGGACCAGTAGTAAACGGAAAACGCGCGTTTTCCAGCAGAATACGCGCGTTTCCCCCGTTCATCGTTCCCTGACCCTTTCCCTGAATTGGCTCGGCGTCACGCCTTCGTATTTTTTGAAAATCCGGTTAAAATAGCTCTGCTGATAGCCTACCCGCTCTGCGATCTCCGTAATTTTCAATTCGCTTTCGCGCAGCAGCTGTTTGGCTTTGGCAAGCCGGATATTGGTCAAGTAGTCGATAAAATTGAGTCCCGCGATTTGCTTGAAGGCGCGGCTCAGCGTATAAGGACTCGTGCCGAAATGGTCGGCGCACGAATCAAGCGATACATCCGTCATAAACCGTTCGTTCAAATAGAGCATCACTTGCTCGACCATTTGCTTAAGATGAAAATCCTGTTTGCTGATCAGCTCCTGCACGAACGTCCCGATCACTTTATGCTTGAACCATGTCAGCATTTCCTCCGGCCCCTGCTGCATGCTCAAATGGTCGAACAAATTCGCCCCTTCGAACAGCTGCACCGGGTTCAAGCCGGATTGCACCATGGCGTTCAATATGCTGCCCAGCAGCTGCAGCATCCCCTGCCTGATGACCAGTTCGGTAGAGCCTGCCTTCGAAAGCTCCCGCAAAAACTGCTCGATCAGCTCAGCCGCTTCCTCCTCGGAGCCGAGGCGGATCGAATGAATAATTTCTTTTTCCAGCGCAAAAGGATACGTAAATTGACGCTGCGAGTCGGCCTTGTTCAGCTGTTCCAGATCGATAATCGGGTTCTCCTCGGATAATTCGCGGTAACTGAGCGCCTGGCGCGCTTCGTCGAACAAATAAGGAATCTGCTTCATATGCGGCGTCGGCCCGCTGACCGAAACGATCATTTGCAGCTTGAGCGTCCGGTCCACCGCCGAAACCAGCTCCTGCAAAAACTCAAGCAGCCCGGCCCGCACTTGTTTGGGGGAACGATCTTGCGGTTGGAACAAAAGCATTCCTATCGTCAAGTCGTGAAAATTGACAATTTCCGCTTCGATTCCCCAACTTTCCTTCAATTCTTCGACAATATTCGCAACCGCGAACGCAACAAGCCCTTCATCATCCGATGAAAAGCGCCCTTCATGCCCGGAAAGCCCTCTTACCTGCAGCAGAGCCGCAATAAACAGCCGGTTTTCGGTATTTCTGCCGAAATGCTGAAGCCGGTCGCGAATATCGCGCTCCGAATACGAGAACAAATATCCTTGAACCAGCTGCAGCATGTACCCTTCGCGGACAAGCGGCATTTGCTGGCTCAATGTGTTGCGCAGCGACTCGCTCTCGCTCATGAGCGATTTCCAGTGATTGCTGATAAGCTCAAACTCGTCTTTATGATCGGACCGGGCCGACAGCCCTTCTTCGTCATCGGCAAGAAGCCCGATCAAGCGGCCGACCGGCGTATACAAACGATACGTGCCGAGCCAGGAGAGCGTGAGCGCCAGCAGCAGCCCGGCCAAGCTGATAACTAGAATGATCTTGGAGATGAACAACACCGGCGACGTAATCGCCGTAACAGGCGCTGCAGACAAATAAGTCCAGGTACTGCCGAGCCGCGGGAATGATCCGGAAGAAACGGAATACGTGATTTTGTCGTGCGTAAACAGAAATGAGCTCTCTTGGCCCTCGCGCTTCTCGTACTCCTGCTTCAAGGCGTAATCCAGCTCGGATGGCTTGCCGCCGCCGGTGATAAGCCAGCTCCCCGTGTCCGCCATCAGAATGGACGACCCTTCGTCATAAGGGGTGAGCGTCCGGAGCAGCTTGCTCAGCTTGCTTTCGTCCAGCGAAGCGACCAGGACGCCGAACGGCTCCGGACTGCCGCCGGGGAATTTGGTCACCAGATTCAGGTTGAATTTCCCGTCGCTGTCTTCCGGCGAGCCGGCCGACGCATCCGTCCAAAATATCGTTTTCGGCTGTTTCAAGTAATTGGCATACTTCTTAATCTGATCCGGATTCAAATAAACGTACTTTTCCTTATTCATGACAAACGGCCGGGGCTGGTTCAAAAAAAACTCGGCCTTCTCAATCAACGGATGAGAGCCCTCGATGACGACCATCGTCCGGTAAAGCTCCTGCACTCTGTCGTACTTGTCGGTAAAATTGATGTCCTTTAGCTTTTGATCGAACTTCGGATCGAAGGACCAATGGGAGAAGGTCATCTCCAGGAAGGAGAGCTGATCGTCTATGTTCTCGGCGCGCTGCTTGATCTGGTTCTGATGCAGCCGCTGCAGCTCGCCCTCGATTTTACCGGTGGTAAGCCAGTATATGCCTGCCCCCGTAATTAATCCGGGAATGCAGGCAATCAGCAAAATCATCATCAAGCTTCTGCGGTAAAAGCTGTGCTTGCGGCCGTAAATTTTCTTTCCCGCCGTCAGCCAGCGTAGCTTCGTCTTCTGGTACATCTGCACACCTCCATAGGAGTTATCACACTGCTTGAGAGTGGTTAACTTCTACGAAGGTGTGATAAATCCCTTTATTCAATCTACCCCTTAACCGAGCCAACCATGCCTCCTTTGGCAAAATGCTTCTGCAGGAACGGGTAAATGGCCAGGATCGGAGCGGTAGCGATAATAACGGCGGCCATTTGCAGAGTCGTCGACGGAGGCGCTTGCGCCGCTGTAGAAGAGATCATCAAATCGCTGTTATTGGCGCTCAGCAGCATATTTTGCAGCATTACCTGAATCGGCCATTTGGCCGCATCGTTCAAATAAAGCAGCGCATTGAAATATTGGTTCCAATAGCCGACCGCGTAAAATAATCCGAAGGCCGCGAGCGACGGCAGAGACAGCGGTAAAATAATCCGGAAAAAGGTAGCGATATCGCTGCTTCCGTCAATTGCCGCCGATTCTTCCAGTTCCACCGGAAGGCTGTCAAAAAAGCTTTTCATCAAGATAATGTTCCAACCGCTCGCCAGAGAAGGAATAATCAAAGCCCATACGCTGTTAATGAGTCCGAACTGGCGTACGATCATATAGTTCGGAATAATGCCGGGGCTGAACAAGATCGTGATCAAGATCAGCAGCATGAAAATTTTGCGGCCTCTAAGACGCTTGCGCGACAAGGCATACGCAATTCCCGCAGTAACGACCAAGCTGAGAGCCGTCCCTACCGTCGCCAGAAAACCGCTGTTGCCGATCGAGCGGATAAACGATTTGGAAGACAGCATGTACTCATACGAAGCGAGAGACCAATGCTTCGGCAGCAGCACGAAAGGCTTTTGCAAAAATTCCGAAGGCTCTGTAAAAGAAACGACAATAACGTAATACAGCGGGAAGAAAGTAATGGCGCCAATGATCGCGAGCAATGCAAGATTGGTTATATTGATGACACGGTCGCCCATGTTCTCTCTCATACGGATTCACCCCTGAACCTATTATGGTGCCGGCCGAAGCCGGTATTAATATACGCCTTCTTCGCCGAATTTTTTGGCCACTTTATTGGACAGAATGACCAAAACGAGGCCGACAAGCGATTTGAACAAGCCGACGGCCGTGCTGTAGCTGAACTGCGCTTGCTGGATACCGACCCGGTAGACGTACGTATCGAATACCTCCGCTACCTGCGACACGGCCCCGTTATACATCAGGAAAATTTGTTCGAAGCCGACGTCCATAATATGACCTAGCCGCAAAATCAGCAGCACGACGATCACGCTGCGAATGGCGGGAAGCGTAATGTGAAACATTTGCCGGAATCTCCCGGCGCCGTCCATGCGGGCCGCCTCGTAGAGCTGCGGGTCGATGCCGGCCATCGCCGCCAGGAAGATGATGGTGCCCCAGCCGGCTTCCTTCCAGGCGGACTGGATCGTGACCATAATCCAGAATATATTCGGATTGGTCAGAAACCCGATTCGTTCCATACCGAAGGCTTCGAGCATTTTGTTCACGACGCCTTCCCCTTTGGCCAGCAGCAGGAAAGTCAAGCCGGCAATAATAACCCAAGAGAGGAAATGCGGCAAGTAAACGATGGATTGCACGACTTTTTTATAAATTTCGTTTTTCACTTCATTGAGCATAAGCGAGAGCAGAATCGGCACCGGGAAGAAAAAGACCAGATTCAGCAAGCTGATCGCCATCGTATTGCGAAACAGCATCATGAAATCGGGGTTGGAGAAAAACCGGATGAAATGATCCAGTCCAACCCATTTGCTTTTGAAAATTCCCAGCAGCGGCGAATAGTTTTGAAATGCGATCACAACCTCGGCCAGCGGGATATATTTGAATAAAAGCAGGAACAATAGCCCCGGCAGCGCGAGCAAATATAAATATTTGTCCCGCCTTATATCCTTCCAAAACCTTCTCTGCGAAGACGCTTTATCTGCTGCTCTGTGTACAACCTTCTGAGTATGTGCTTGATTCATAGGGCCAGCTCCCTTCCTTAAGTTCGTGTAATGAGATATGCCTTCATGTCTGCCGGCCTTCAACCGGGTCGACGGAATGGTCGCGATAGTTGAAATATTTGCCTTCCAACAATCCGATCAACGTTCCGGTAACCCGAACTTCGACGGTATTGGAGCCGCTGCGCAGCATCGATGCAGGACCGCGCCATACATACGGCGACCAGGAACGAACGCCCAAAGCGCGCCCGTTGACCGTCACTTCTACCGTATCGTGCTGCTCCCAATCCGGGAAGCTTAATTCGAACGAATCGCGGGCGTGCGCATCCGTTATTTCAAAGGATCTCTCGTAGCGGATGGCGCCTGCGTAATACGGGTATCCGGCACTGTATTCCGACGGCAGCGACGCCGCCGATTCCGGCTCGGCCGTCAATGCCGGCAAACCGGAAGAATCCCACTCGACGCCGAACGGTCCCTGCAAATAAATCGCATCGACAACGCCGTCCCAATCATGCTCCACCTGCACGTTGACCTTTATTTCGTTGATTCCCGGTTGGATAAACGGGAGAATGTCGCAGGCTATATTTTGATAATCGTATATTTCATGCTTGGCGAAGGAAGCGCGCGTCAGCGTATGCCCGTTAATGCTCAAGGTCCATTCCCCGGAAATCGCCGATGTGTCCATAAACATCCGGCACGCCTGCGGCATCCGGTCGATCCGCACCTCGGTACGGTAAGCGCAAGCGAACGGATAATCCATACTTAGCTTAAGCGGAGTCCCGAACATTTGCCGCAGCTTGACGGGGAACTCCCGTTGTCCGGCGATGTCATCGCACTGATCGATGAACGTTTTGGCTTTGACCTCGTAAGCGGGCAAATCCTCGCCCGGCTCCCCCGCTCTGCCGATCGTGAGCCGGAATGTTTCCAGCCGGAGCGTATTGTCGGACTCGGCTTTCATCGTCCACGGCCCGCGGCTCTCCAGCTCCAGCTGCAGCGACGGTGGAACGAGCGGTCTTTCTTCCTCCGTCTCCCGGTCCGCTTCATTCGCCTCCCATTCTACGGCATAAGACTGGTATGGCGCGAAAGCCAGCGGCAGCGCCCATTCGCCTTCGCGAAGCGTGGCCTCGACCGGATGAGCTTGTCCCGTCTCCAGATTGAGCAAGCGGAAATGGAGGCTGACCGGCGCGCTCTCTTCCGTCCCCACGCCGCGCAGTCGCTGCGGGTCGATACATAGCTGCGCCGAATGGCTGCCGCCCTCCTGATTGCTTACAAAGACGACGCCGCGGCGTTCCGTCAGCTTGCGGCTCTGCATCAGGAACGGCAGCGTATCGCTGTCGGCCGTCAGGCGAACGGCGGACGGCGCGACAAGCTCCAGCAAGGAAAGCAGCACAGCCGGCATATTCTCTGTATTCTGACCGGCAAACGCAGGAATGAAGTAAGCCTCGCGTTTCCCTTTGGTCCAGCCTGGCTGCGGCTTCAAGCCGTTCTCGTTCGACGGCCCGCGGCCTCCCCAATACTGCTCCTGCGTCCGGAAGCCCTCGGCTCCGAACAGTGCAGCCGCTTCCCGCTCCGCGGGACTGCCCGCTTCAATCGCTTCATGCGGAAGCAGGCCGAGCGCGATCACGATGCCGCCATGTTCCGCGAATGCTTGGATTTGCTTCCAAGCGAGTGCTTCCAAATTCGTTATCGGCGGAATGATCAGCACCTCATAAGCCGCATCGCCTATGTTCAGACGGCCGTTCGCAAGCTCGGCCGACGCCAGCAGCTCGGGATCGAGATGATCGAAATCCCGGCGGTTTCGGAGCAGCTCGATGCCGATCGCTTCCCAATCGCCGCGCAGCCGCTCCAGCCGCTGCTTCTCGGCCGGGTCCTCTCCCCCGTATCCGAAGTTATGGAACGGATTGCCGAGCTGCGTCCACAGCGAAGTCGTCGGGTCCAATACGGCGATGCGGATGTCGGCGATGCCTTCGCTCATCAGCCGGCTGATGCGTCCGGTATAATCGCCCAACTGGCGGAAATACGGCCAGTACGGATTTTGCAAAAACTGCGACGGCGGCGCATCATGCTGGGCCAAACCGTCCAGCGTATAGAAAAAGGCGTGAAAGTTATAAAAATTGGCGCCCAGCGCAGCCAATCGGTCGATCATCCATTTGGCGTCCTGAAGCGTCATCGACCAGCCGACGCTGTGGAAGCATTCCACTAGATTGCGCTTGCGGCCGAGCTGCCTAGCCAATGAGCTGATCATCTTCGGGTTATACCGGAGGCTGTTGGCATACCGCTTAAGAATCCATTCCAGCGGCCGGCCCAGCTTCTCGTGTCCCGAATCCCCTCCCGGCACATGGCTGAACGCTTGCGTCGTCATCCGTACGGAAGGCACTTCGGCCACATACTGAAGTCCGTGCTCCTCGCACCAGTCATGGACCTGCTTGTGGTAGGCCTCCCGCAGCAGCAAATGGATCGACTGGTAATACTCGTAACGGATTCGGGCCGCGTCCGGGCTGTCCGCATAGGCGAGAGCGGTCAGGCGCTCCTTCAAATCCAAGCCTGTCCGTTCCTTGAAGTAGCCGGGAAGCTGGTTGGACCATGGCATATTGCCCAGCAAGCCAATCTCGTCCGTAAACATCCCCTTGATCGTGTGCCCGAAAAACTCGCCGACGTAGCGGGCGTACTGTTCATGGGTCATGCGGATGAACGCAGCCATCGCCTCGCGGTTAAGCGGGTCGACGAAGGTGCCGTAATATTTGAAATCCTCGATCTCTTTCTCCAAAAAGACGACCACTTCCCATTCACCCGGCGGCACGTCCCAAATCATTTTATAAATTGTGCGGTAGGTGAAAAATCGTTTGGCGTTGTAGGCGGTCAGCCCTGCTTTTTGAAATAAAGGATCGGCCTGATAATTGCCGATGGTATGGCGGACATCGATCGCCTCTTCCCATCGCTTCTCGCCGTTTTCCGAAACCGGCACCGCCTTGGCGGACAAGATCCGGGCCCAGGGAAGCTCCATCGTATGAGTGGTTCCTCCCGATACGCGTTCGGCTTGATGAACCAGATAAGTATGCTTCGCCTCCGGATGCTCCAGGGTAACCTCGCCGCCCGCAATGCCGCTCGGATACGGGTATTCGTCGTACAGCCATACATGCATGCCGTACCCTTTGGCGCATTCGGCCGCCGTGCGCACCTTCTCAAACCAGGCCTTCGACAAATAAGGAATTTTCAAGCCTTGGCGCGGGCATATAAAAAAACCGCCGACCCCTTTATCGTTCATCTCGGCAATTTGCCGCCGAATTTGTTCATCCTCCATATCCCCGTTCCAAAACCAGAACGGATGAATACGATATTCTGCAGCCGGGTTCTCCATCCATTCTATTGTATCCGCATACATACCGGACAGCCTCCTTCATTGCAATGGCCGTTTCTCGCCTTGCTTCTTATTTCTTATGCTACTCACTGTACCGAATCATGTTCCAAGCGGCAATTGTACTTTTCTTGTAGAGGACCAAAGGGGTTGTGCACTTTCTTGCACAGATTAAACATCCTTGCAGAAGGCCGGTTTTTCAGGCTTTTTACTTGTTGTCGGCTTCTTCCCGCAAATAAAAATGCACTCTCTGGAATCGTCAGCGGAGCATCCGGTGACCGTTTCCAAAGAGTGCTGCTTATTGCGCGTTGATGAATAATTAGATGTCTTGGCTTATAACCGGCGGCAGGCTACGATGCTTTGAACAGCACCCGGCGCCATGTTCTGAAGCCGCCCTTCACTTTCAATATCCGCGACAGCAGGCGCAGCATCGCCAGCAAGACATAAAACACGCGGATTTTGGCTAAAAATTGAATTTCCGATGCCAGCATAACTTTATTATATTGCGGCACGACTTGAATGACCGGCCTCGTTTCCAATTGGATGTAACGAAACAAAAATCCGAGCAGCGATGACTTAAGCCCCCACACCATTCCGGCCGTCATTGCCGTCTCCGCCGCGTCGCCTACTCCCACATTGGTTTTCCAGTGCAGTCGCGTACAGCGGAGATGACTCATCGTAGAGCGCAGCCAATGGTGGAATTGAAAGCAGTTCGCCAGCAAAATCTGCATATTCTCGAACGCTTCCCTAACTTTTTTGCTCGTAATATTCTCTTTCCCGTCCTGTTTCAGCTGCTCGTTCATCTTGTCGACAACCTCGGTTTTCAGCTTTACGCCTTCCTCCATATTCAAAAACTTAATGACCGGAATGGCCAGTTTTCTCTTGACGAGTCCGTACATCGTATGCACGTCCAATATGATCTCGTCATCCTGTTCCATGCGCATGATCGTGAACCGCAGCTGGATGCTGCTGGAAACAAAAATGATGAGCAGGACAACCGCCGCACCTGCAATCCAAGGCCAAATCATGTTCTACCTCCCACGGGCGCTACCTTTCCCGAATACGCCAAAAAACCCCTCATGGCGAAGCTTCGCTTCCGTACATTCAGGAGTTAGTATAGCCCAGCGATGGTAAAACATTCGCAGGAATTATATGTATCGACCGCGATCTATTCCGGTTTGCCGATATCTTCGAAGGTCATCTGCTGCGCGTCGAGCTTCTCGAACAGCAGCCTGGTTTCCTCCTCCAAATTATCATCGGTCTGGAACATCGTCGTTTCCGGCAGCTCTTCGATGCTGCTTAAGGCGAAATAATCGAGAAACGCTTTCGTCGTGCCGTATAAAATAGGCCGTCCCGGCGCATCGGCGCGGTCCACTTCGATAATCAAATCTTTGGCGACCAGCGTCTGCAGCGCTCGCTCCGCTTTGACGCCGCGAATTTCCTCGATTTCCACGCGGGTAATCGGCTGTTTGTAAGCGATAATGGCGAGCGTCTCCAATGCCGCTTGCGACAAGGACGAGCGGGATGGGGAGTAAGCCAGCCGTTCAAAGTAAGGGGCGTGAGCAGGAAGCGTCGTCAATTGAAATGCGCCGGCCATCTCGACAATTTGCAAGCCGCGGCTCTGACGCCGGAAATCCTCCTGCAGCTCCAGCACAAGTTCGCGAATGAAATCAGCATGCTGATCCAACACCTCGGCGAGCTGCTTGGCATCCAGACCTTCGTCCCCTGCCACGAACAGCAAGCCCTCAATAACTGATTTCATCTGTTGAAAATCCATGTGCCTTTCCTTCCTCTCTAGCCTGTATGACAATATCCTCAAACAATCCGTGCTGGTAACAAACAATCGCTTTGACCTTCATAAGCTCCAGCAATGCCAAAAATGTCGTTACGAGACCTTCTCTGGATTCGCTGCGGTCTATCAGCCGCGAGAACATGATCGAGCCGCCGGATTGCTCCAATATGTCCACGACCTCGCGCATCCGGTCTTTGACCGAAATTTCGTCCTTGCGGATTTTGGCGACGAGATTTCGGCTCTCCATCCGCCGCAATGCCCGCTGGAACGCGTACACCAAGTCCGCAACATGAAGCCCTTTCACAGGATTCTCCACGACTATAGGCACATAAGGAGTCAAATCCTCAGGCTCGCGGGTATAAATAAGACTGCGTTCCAGTTCCTTGTCCCGGAGATGGTCCGCAATCGCTTTATACTTCCTGTATTCGACCAGCTTGGCGACGAGTTCTGAACGAGGATCGTAATCCTCGTCCATCATGTAGTCGTCATATTCGAACTCGATGACAGGCGGCTTCGGCAGCAGCATTTGGCTCTTGATCGACAGCAGCGTCGCCGCCATCACCAGAAATTCGCTTGTAATGTCCAGCTCCAGCTCCTGCATAGCGTCCAGATATTCCATGTACTGGTCGGTAATCTCTTTAATCGGTATGTTATAGATATCGATCTCTGATTTGTCTATCAGGTGAAGCAGCAAATCAAGGGGGCCTTCAAACATATCCAGCTTGTATGTCACTTTCTCCAAGTAGAATTTCCCCCTAAAAGTTTTGCGAAGCAAAACTGTCTTCGTAAGCATAAGCTTTGAGTTTTGCGAAGCAAAACCGCCGATAAATTTCGACATCTTACCTATTGTAAATTAGGAAAGCTGTTTGGTCAAATTCGCCATCTCGATAGCCGTCGTGGCAGCCTCCCAGCCTTTGTTGCCGGCCTTCGTTCCGGCGCGCTCCACGGCTTGCTCGATCGAATCGGTCGTCAGCACGCCGAAGATCGTCGGAACGCCCGTCTTCAGACTGATTGCCGCCACGCCTTTGGCCGCTTCGTTGCAGACGTAATCGAAATGAGGCGTTGATCCGCGAATGACCGCGCCCAGCGTAATGACGGCGTCGTACTTGCCGCTTTCCGCCATTTTTAGAGCGATCAGGGAAATTTCGAACGCGCCCGGCACCCAAGCGATTTCCACTTCATCATCCGTTGCGCCGTGACGCTTGAGCGCGTCCAAAGCGCCTCCGAGCAGCTTGCTCGTAATAAATTCGTTAAATCTGCCGACGACGATGCCGTACTTTAATCCTTTGGATACTAAATGTCCTTCGTATACTTTCGCCATGTTTGTTCAACATCCTTCCGAATATCATGTTATTTTTTACGCTGAGTGCAGCCGATCGTCGTTAAAAACGGAGCATGTGACCGAGCTTCTCCTGCTTGGTGTGCAAGTAATTCGAATTCGATTCGTTCTCTTCCATCTGGATCGGAACCCGCTCGACCACTTTCAGACCGTAGCCTTCGAGCCCTTTAATCTTGCGCGGGTTGTTGGTCAAAAGCCGGATTTCCGTGATGCCGAGATCCTTAAGAATTTGCGCGCCGATGCCGTAATCCCGCAAATCCGGGGCAAAACCGAGCTTCAGGTTGGCGTCGACCGTATCCAGCCCCTGCTCCTGCAGCACATACGCTTTCAGCTTATTGATCAGCCCGATGCCGCGGCCTTCCTGACGCATATACAGCAATACGCCTGAGCCCGCTTCGTCGATCTGCTTCAGCGCGGCATTCAGCTGCGGCCCGCAGTCGCAGCGGTGCGAATGAAACACATCGCCGGTCAAGCATTCCGAATGCACCCGCACGAGCGTCGGCACACTGCCGTCGATCGTTCCCTTGACCAGCGCGACATGCTCCTTCTGATCGAGCACATTCGTATAAGCGATGGCGGTAAACTCGCCGTAATCGGTCGGCAGCTTGGCCTCGACTTCGCGCTTGATCAGGTTTTCCTTATGATTGCGATACTGGATCAAATCTTGAATCGTAACGATCTTCATATCGTGCTTGCGGCTGAATTCCATCAGCTCCGGCACCCGCGCCATTTCGCCGTCTTCCTTGATGATCTCGCAGATGACGGCCGCGGGATACGAGCCGCACAGTCGCGCCAGATCCACCGCCGCTTCCGTGTGGCCGGCTCTTCTGAGCACGCCGCCCTGCTTGGCGATCAGCGGAAAAATATGCCCCGGACGGCGGAAGCTCTGCGCCTTGGTCGTCGGATCGATCAGCGCTTGGACCGTGTGCGAGCGCTCGGAAGCGGAGATACCCGTCGTCGTCTCCGCATGGTCTACCGACACCGTGAACGCCGTTCCGTGGTAGTCGGTGTTGCGCGTCACCATCGGCGGCAGCTCCAGCTCCTGCGCGCGCTCCTGGGTAATCGGCGCGCATACGAGTCCGCGGCCTTCCTTGATCATGAAGTTGATCACCTCCGGCGTCGCTCTCTCCGCCACCGCGATAAAATCGCCTTCGTTCTCGCGGTCCTCGTCGTCGACGACGATCACAATTTTGCCCTGCTTCAAATCTTCGACGGCTTCCTCGATCGTATGAAATTGAAACGAAGTATCCATGGTCCTTCCCGCCTTTCGTTCGTATCGGTTCGTTAAATTCGCTCAGATGCAGCCGTTACATGAATCCGTTCTCCGTCAGAAAAGCTTCCGTAAGCCCGCCCTGCCTGCGCGCCGGCTCCTGTTTGGACCTGCCGAGCAAAAGCTTCTCCATATATTTGCCCAATACGTCCGCTTCAAGATTCACTTCGTCCCCGGGCTTTTTGTTCTGCAGCACGGTTTGCGCCAGCGTATGCGGTATGATCGATACGGTAAAGCTCCGTTCGGTCACATCCACCAGCGTCAGGCTGATGCCGTCGACCGTGATGGAGCCGTGGGGAATCATATACTTCAATATGCCCTTATCTTCGGGCTCGATTTGAAATACGACTGCATTCTCCTCCGGCGTCCTTCCCGCAATCGTTCCCGTCGAATCGACATGCCCCTGAACGATATGCCCTCCGAAGCGTCCGCCCGCCAGCATAGCCCGCTCCAAATTGACCGGGTCCCCTGCATGCAGCTTGCGCAAGGTCGTACGCCGGAACGTCTCCGGCATGACATCGACGGTAATCGAAGCCTCGTCGTACTGAACGACCGTCAGGCAGACGCCGTTCACGGCGATGCTGTCGCCGAGACGAACGTCCTCCAGAATCGTCCGGGCCCCGATGGTCAAGATCATCGCCTGCCCCTGCTTCGAGATTCTGCGCATCGCGCCGATCTCTTCGATGATGCCTGTGAACATTAGCTGGCTCCCCCTCGCTTTTCGTAATTAGGATACCCGGCTATGCAGACATCCTCTCCGAATTGCCGCACCGTCATCCGCTCCAGCCGGACGGCATCCTGCATCCGTTCGAACCCTTCGAACTCGAAATTCCCCGATGCGTCCTTTCCTCCGATGATCTTCGGAGCAAAGAACAGCAGCAGCTTATCGATGAGCCCTTGCTCCAGCATCGATCCGTTTAACCGGCCTCCGCCCTCCAGCAGCACGGAGGAAATCTCGTGCTCGCCGACAAGCGTCATCGCCCGCTTCAGGTCGACTCGGGGGCCGGCTCCCGCCGCCCATACCAGAACCCCGGCCTGCTCAAGCTGGCGCCGCTTCGTCTCATCGGCCCGCTCCGTCGTCAGTACAATCGTCTGCGCCGACCGGTCCCGGACCACCTTCGCGCCCAGCGGCAGCCTTAAGCCGGAATCGACGATAAGCCGGGTCGGATTCAAAGCCGGCACATCCAAGCGGGTCGTCAGCAGCGGATCGTCGCTGAGCACGGTTCCGATGCCGACCATAATGGCTTGATGGCGATGCCGCAGCGTATGTACATACGCTCTCGATTCGGCGTTCGTAATCCATTTGCTATCCCCCGAACGCGAAGCGATCTTGCCGTCCAGCGTGCTTGCCGTCTTCAAGGTGACGAACGGCTGCTGCGTCCGGATATACTTGTTGAACGCTTCGTTCAAACGGCACGCTTCCTCCTGAAGCACGCCCGTTGTGACTTCGAGCCCGTGCTGCCGTAATCGCTCGATCCCCGTCCCGGCGACGACCGGATTCGGATCGGTGCAGCCGACGACCACGCGCTTCACCTTTTCCTTGATCAGCCGGTCGCTGCACGGAGGCGTTTTGCCGTAATGGCTGCACGGCTCCAGGGTGACGTAGGCGGTGCTCCCTTCCGCTTCGGGTCCGGCCATCTGCAGCGCGTGAATTTCCGCATGCGGCGTGCCGCGCTTCAAATGGGCTCCCATGCCGACAATGCGCCCGTTCTTCACGAGGACGCAGCCTACGGCAGGATTGATTCCGGTTTGGCCTGCAGCCCCTTCGGCCAGCTGCAGGGCCAGCTTCATGTAATATTCGTCGTTTAACAGCTCCACCGGAACCGCCCCTTTCCTTCGATCGCATTTCGAATCGTACTCAAATAAAGCCCGCTTCTCCAATCAGGAAAAGGGGCTTTGACTTTTTGACAGGCATACGCAAAAACACAGAACCGTAGCGTCAAGCTGCGGCAGCCTTGCAACCAATAACGGACAACGCAAAACTAAACAGTGCAAACTGCCTGTTTTGAAAAAAAGTCCGTTCTGTTTCAAGAACATCCGCTGCAATACAACGCCGTTCGCATTTTTCCTTCTCCCATCCAGACTATACTGTCGGTCTCGGAGTTGCACCGAGTCAGCCGGCCGCGGATACCGCGGCTCGGGTCACGGACTGAGCGACAGGCGCAAAGCGCGCCTCGCATCACCGCCGGTGGGGAATCTCACCCCGCCCCGAAGGAAACCTTTATTCAACTAAACGATACCGCCGGCCGAATCACCGACGTTGTGAGAAATAATATCATCAACACCGCAAAATTGCAACATGTTTATGGTTTGCTTGAACCGCTGCCGTCGGCAAAAGGTTTGTACGACGAATTAAAATGATCCATGTCGATGCCGTCCCAAATGTTCTTGACGTTGACCTTTCCGGGATCGGCGAATACAAGAAACGCCGTGGGCAAATAGCGCATTCCGTAGCTGCTTGAAGGCTTGTTCACGACCTTATTGTCCTTCACCAGCACCGAAGAGGAGCCTCCGTCCAGATTGGCGGCCGTCACCGCCCCGCGCTCCAGCAGCAGCTTCTGCACGTCATAGAGCGTGGCCCCGATCGAATATCCCGGCTGTCTGCCGTCGATGACGACGAACATGATCGTGCCGTCCTGCTTCTGCGCCATGCATGTGCGCGGAGCGATCCCCCAGCCGTCGGCCTCGTTCTTGATCAGGCCTTTGCCGTTCACGATAAATTTGGGCTGAAACGTTACGGCGTCCCGCACGCCCATATCGAGCAGCTCGGACGGCTTGTACCGGCCCGCCACCATCAGCCCGTTGCGGTCGATGCCGACGACATTGACCGGATCGTTCATCCCAGCGTCGCTGTACAGCAGCTTGCCTCCCGACATGACGATGCCTGCGGGCTTAAAGCCGTTGCCGTCCCAGTTCGGATCGTCGAAGGCGCCGCCGTTCACCCCGGCGATAGCTCCCGTCCGCTGCACCATGCTAAGAATTTGCTCGCCCTGCCCGACGATGCTCGTCGTGACGACGCGAATCATCTTCGGATCGTGCACATACAATATTTGGCCTTTAAAACTTTTCCCTTCGACCTGCTCCACTTCCACTTGCTTGCTCGCCTGCGCAGCCAAATCGATATTGTGCTGATCCTTCACCTGGGCCATCTCATCGAAGCGCTTCTCGTAATCGGCCACGCGCCGGTCCAGTTCCGCCTGCCCGATCAAATATTTGGCCCACTGCCGATGCTGCGTCGTAATCAGCGTATCCGCAGCCATATAGCGCAAGGTCGAGCCCGAAGCCGTCAAATAGAACCATCCGACGCCTCCGAGCCCTACCCCAAGCAGCACGATCAGCGCGTACAGGAAACCGCGTCTCTTCCGCCTGCGAACGGCCTTGCGTTTCCTCTTGCCGACGCTTGTTTGAACCGATAATCCTTGGTTGCTTTGCAAGGAAATAACCTACTTTCATTCTAGTAATCTGGCTGCCTAATAGATATTAAAACAATACCATGAAAAAAACATGAAAATGAACTGGTAATGAAATGAATCATAGCGTTTTCACAAGAAAAAGGCCGAGTCATCCCTTGAAGACAAGGGTCTCGGCCTGGCTTGTACAGCTTAAAAAGATGCGCAGAATGCGCCTTTTACTTATACTTCGACGACTTTGACCGATTCCATACGGTCTCTGCCTTTGAACTCGTCTACGAGCTCCATGCCGGAGACGACTTTGCCGAACACAGTATGCTGTCCGTCCAAATGCGGCTGCGGCTGATAGCAAATATAGAACTGGCTGCCCCCGGTATTGCGGCCTGCATGCGCCATCGCGAGGGAGCCGCGCTCGTGCTTGTTCGGGTTGATTTCGCAGTTGATTTGGTATCCGGGACCGCCTGTGCCTGTTCCTTGCGGGCAGCCGCCTTGAGCTACGAAGCCGGGAATAACGCGGTGAAACACCAGCCCGTCGTAGAAGCCTTCGTTAGCCAGCTTCTCGAAGTTCGCTACCGTATTCGGCGCGTCCTTTTCAAACAGATCGATAACGACTTCGCCGCCAGCGGCGAGCTTAATATGTGCTTGTTTTGCCATAATGTATGTACACTCCTTTTAGAGGCCCGGTAATGTGCGGCCGGCGGCCGCCTTTTCCCGGACTTTTATATGTTCAATGCTTCTTATTGTACTATAAACGGGGCACCGTTCACAAATCGTTTGTTTACAACAAAACAAAACAGCCGGTCCCTTGCTGTTAGCGCAAGGACCGGCTGCTCTAGAATACGGCGGATAGGCGCCGCGGTTAGACGGTTTTGGACACCTGCTTCATGCGCGACGGAACGACGTCGTTGCCGACGATATTGTCGTAGGACTCCCGCTTGACGACGATGTCCGCTTCGCCGTCCTTGACGAAAACGACCGCCGGACGGCGAATCCGGTTGTAGTTGCTCGCCATCGCGTAATTGTAGGCTCCGGTGCACGATACGGCCAAAATATCGCCGCTGTTCACCTTCGGAAGCTGAATGTCCCAAATCAGCATATCGCCGCTTTCGCAGCATTTGCCGGCGATCGAGACGAGCTCATCCTCGGCCTCGCCCGCGCGGTTGGCCAGCATCGCCTCGTAGCGAGCTTCGTACAAAGCCGGCCGCGGGTTGTCGGCCATTCCTCCGTCGACGGCGACATATTTGCGAACGCCGGGAATGTCCTTGTAGGTTCCGACCGTATACAGCGTCGTACCGGAATCGCCTACGATACTGCGGCCCGGCTCCACCCAAATTTCCGGAACGGGATAGCCGTACTTCCCGAAATTTTCTTTGACGGAGCTTGTAATAGCCTCCACGTACTTCGCTACCGGCAGCGGCGTATCGCCATCCACGTAACGGATGCCGAAGCCTCCGCCAAGGTTGACGACCGAGAACAGCACATCCAGCTCATCGCGGACTTTGGCGGCGAAAGCGATCACTTTATCCACCGCCAATTGAAAGCCTTCGACTTCGAAGATTTGCGAGCCGATATGGGAATGCACGCCGAGCAGCTCGATGTAAGGAAGCGCGATCGCTTCCTGCACCGCGCGGTAAGCGGAACCGTTATCCAGATCGAGACCGAATTTGGAATCGATCTGGCCTGTCGAAATATATTCGTGCGTATGCGCTTCTACGCCCGGAGTGAGACGGAACAAAATGTTCACCTTCTGCCGCTTCTCTCCGGCAATCGCGTTCAGCATATGCAGCTCTACCATATTGTCTACGACAAAGCAGCCGATTTGCGCGTCGATCGCCATCTCGATCTCCTGAGGCGATTTGTTGTTGCCGTGAAAATGGATGCGTTCGGCCGGAAATCCGGCCTGCAGCGCCGTATACAGCTCTCCGTCGGAGACGACGTCAAGGGACATTCCCTCCTCTTCGGCGATGCGGCACATCGCCATGACGCAAAACGCCTTGCTGGCATAGGCCACCTGAAATTTCAAGCCCGATGCGCGGAACGCCTCCACGTATTCGCGGCAGCGCTGACGGATTAACGCTTCATCCATCACATAGAGCGGGGTGCCGAAACGCTCGACCAAGTCGATGGTGTCGCAGCCGCCGATTTGCAAATGCCCTTTGTCGTTGATTTTACTGGTTCCATGTAAGTACATTATCCGTTTTCCCTCTTCCCCTGAACATTAACTCTAAGGTACCATAATCGGCGGCCGGCTGACAATGAGAAAAACCGGAGCGGCCGCCCAAACTGTCGGCCGCTTCTCCGGTACAACACACTTCCCCTTCTCCCGCTTGCCGATCATACCTTCGGCTGGCGGGTGCTGTCCTGCGTGCGGGTCAGACTCATCCGCGTTTTCGCGGTCAGGAACGGACGGCGGACCAATATTTCGTTCAGCGCCTTGAAGTTGAACGGAATGAACGGCCACATATATGGCGCGTTATACGATCTGCGGCTTGCCAGGTACAGCAGCCAGACCGTGAAGCCGATGACGACTCCGGGCACCTTGAAGACGGCGGCGGCGACGAGCAGGACGAGCCTGGTCAGCCGATTGGCGAGACTAAGCTCATAGCTCGGGGTTGCGAACGTCCCTACTGCGGCGATCGCCAAATACAGAATGACCTCATTGACGAACAAACCGCTCTTGACGGCGACATCGCCGACCAGAATGGCCGCCACCAAGCCCATCGCGGTAGCCAGCGGGGTCGGGGTATGGACTGCGGCCATCCGCATCAGATCGATCCCAAGCTCGGCGATCAGAAACTGGGCCAAGAGCGGCAGCCGTCCGTTTTTCTGCGGCCCGATGAATTCAAGCCCGGCCGGCTTCAGCTCCGGCGAAGTCACGAGCAGAAACCATAGCGGCAGGAGGAAGATCGAGGCGGCGATCCCGATAAACCGCACCCAGCGAAGATACGTGCCGACGGTCGGCGTCTGCCGGTATTCCTCGGCATGCTGTACGTGATGGAAGAACGTCGTTGGCAAAATAATAACGCTCGGCGACGTATCGACGAAGACGGCGACATGCCCTTCGAGCAAATGGACGGATACGATGTCCGGCCGCTCCGAATACCGGACCATCGGATACGGGTTCCAGCTTTTCCCGATGATAGCCTCTTCCAGCTGCTTCTCCGCCAATGGCAAGCCGTCCACATCGACCTGCTGGATTTTGTCGCGGATCGCCTCCACGAGCTCGGCATCGCAAATGTCGTCGATATAAGCCATGCAAATATCGGTATGCGTGCGGCGTCCGGCCCGCAGCATTTCCAGCTTCAGCTTGGGGTCGCGAATCCGGCGGCGGACGAGCGTCACGTTCGTCAGCAGCGTCTCGACGAAGCCGTCTCTGGCGCCCCGGACCACGCGCTCCAGATCGGGTTCCTCCGTCGAGCGGACCGGGAAGGACTTGGCGTCCACTACAATCGCCGTCGTCGAGCCTTCGAAGAAGAAGCCGGAGGCTCCCATCGACACGTTATCGATCACTTCGCTGAGCTTATCGGTCTCCTTAACCTGAATGTGCGGGATGATCGCATCCATGAAAAATTGGACCGCGTCCTGACCTTCGCCGCTTTGAACCGTATGGGCCACCGGCGATTCGCTCAAATCTCCGTCCAGCGTCCGGTTCCCGATTTCGGCTGCGGACATCCGGTCCAAAATCATCGTCAGAACGGTATCTTTAGCGAAGCCGTTATAATAGAAAATGCCTGTCTTATGCCCGCCGAACACCATTTCGCGGAAGACGACGTCGAAGCTTTGATTCAGGCCGACCTGTTTTTCCAGCTCTTTCTTCAGGTCCTTGAAATCCGCAGCGATGCGATCCTTCTCATCGTCTGGGCCCTTGCGCTTCGCCGAGCGTTCCGAATCGTCCCGTTCCGGCTCGCGGCCTTCCCGCTTCTCTTCCTCATCCTCTTCTTTAAATTCGGGCGGACGCCAGTCGTAGGCAGAGGGGAGAATATTGCCTTCGCGATCGATTTCAAGCTTCGGCTCCTCCGCGGGCCGGTCTTCATGACCGGACAACGGCTTCGGTTTGATAGGCATTTTTTTCATAAGCAAGACAACTCCCTTCTTCTGGTAAATAAATCCGCAGCTTGCTGATCAGCCGCCGTCAGCCGAGAAAATTAAGCCAATCCAGCAGAGAACCGAGCACTTTCCCGAAAATCATCGCCATAAGCAGCCAGATCATGTAAGATCCCATCCCTATTCGCTTGGCCAATATAGGCAGCACGTTGACGACCTCGGTAAGCGCTCCTGCCAGCATTCCCACGAAACAGCCGGCCAGCAAGCCGAATAAAGCCGCAGCCAGCGGAAAGAAGGAATAAGACCAATTGAAAAAATCGGACAGCGTAAAAAACAGCGAGCCGACAATGACCGAGCCTTCATACCACCGGATCATATGGTACGAGCGCGATATTTGGGCCAGACGCGGAATCACGTCCAGCACGACGAGGAAAGCGACCATCCCGCTGCCGACGGCGATTCCTCCGGCCAATCCGACAAATAGCTGCAGCGGCACCGACCACCATCCGCTCATGGCCTTTCCTCCGTTTCGTGAATTTTGGCGTATTCTTCGGTGATCACGTAAGTGTTGACATTTTCCTGATACAGGAACATTTCAACCTCCAGCGGGCTCGGCTCTTCGTTGAATTTCTTTTTGAACAAATGGTTGAAAAAAATAATCATCCCGACGCCGATTCCCACCGAATACGGAATTTGCAGCAGCAGCGGATGCTCCACCCATCGGCCTGTAAGCAGTTGATAAATGCGCTGGTGAACCTCGGCCATGCTGACGTCGGCATGAAAGTTCATAATAGCCAGACCCGAGCCTACAAATAAAAGAAGCCAGACCGCAATAATCTGGATCATATTAGGCGGCTTCCGCGCTTCATATACTTCCACAAGACAGTGAGGCTCGCCGAACAGCTCGATTTGCATGTGCGGCTGCAGCCTTCTTACTTTTTCCGCAATCAGCATCATATCGATTAATATTTTGTTACCCTCGCGTTCCTTGGGCTGATGAAGCAGCAGCCGGTTTAGCGGCGTTTCGTATTCGGGATCGACCAACAGCTGTGCTATCCGGCCAAGGTAAATTGGCTCGCCCCGGCGTACGCAGATTCGTTTGCGCAAGCGGATATACAAGGTTGGATTGGAGTTTGTTGTCATCCCATTCACTCCCTTGTGCATTTATCCCATAGTATGAATAGATCGGCGCTCCCGTAGTCGCTTTTGGCCCCTGCCAATAATTCACTTATCGCCGTGTATAATGGAGCCGTTTTTTTGAAAAATTATAAGCAACACTCCATTTCCCGAGAAAGGATGTTTCTTATGGGTAAAGTCGCATTGACATTGGTGATTATAGGGGCGCTGAACTGGCTGCTTGTCGGTTTGTTTCAATGGGATCTGGTGACGGCCATTTTCGGCGGGGAAATTCATCGGACTTCGTCCGGCATCAGCCGAATCGTATACACGCTCGTCGGATTATCCGGCTTGTATTGCCTGAAATATTTGTTTATGGACGAATCGCGGGCCAGATAACGCGCTCCTGCCGCGATTGGCCGGACAGCGCAAACAGACCGGGTGAACGGCAAGAAGGCCGCGACCGGTCTGTTTAACGGCAACGCAAAAGGCACGAGAAAAAACCAAACAGCCGCTATTGGGCTATTTGGTCCTTGATGGATTGCAATATTTTCTTCTCCAGCCTTGACACCTGAACCTGGGAGATGCCGAGCCTGCTTGCCACCTCGGACTGCGTCTGGTCGCGGAAATAGCGCAAATAGACGATCAACCGCTCCCTCTCCGACAAACTCCCTATCGCTTCGTTCAAGGCCAGCTTCTCAAACCATTTGTCCTGGGCGTCGTCGGCAATCTGATCCATCAGCGTAATCGGATCTCCATCGTTCTCGAAAACGGTCTCATGGATCGAAGACAGAGGCTTGTTCGCCTCCTGCGCAAAAACGACGTCCTCAGGGGAAATCTGCAGTTCGTCGGCCACTTCCGTAATCGTAGGCAGCCGGCCGTGACGCTTGGACAGCTCATCCTTCGTCTTGCGAATTTTGTTCGCGAGCTCCTTCAGCGATCTGCTGACCTTCAGCGTCCCGTCATCCCGCAGAAATCGTTGTATTTCGCCAATGATCATAGGCACTGCATAAGTAGAGAACTTGACGTCGTAAGACAAATCGAATTTGTCCACCGATTTCAACAATCCAATGCAGCCAATTTGGAACAAATCCTCGGCTTCGTAACCCCGATTCAAAAAGCGCTGCACTACGGACCAAACCAGACGGATGTTGCAATTCACCAGCGTCTCTCTGGCAAGCGCGTCTCCGGATTGACTTAAAGCAATTAACCTTTTGACTTCGGCATCATCCAAATAGCTGTGGGAGGCATGTTTCAAATCGACATCCATAGATCAGACCCCTAATTGAACAAAGCTTTTTTAGATTCAATTCGCTTTTTCATTGTTATTTTGGTACCCGCTCCAACGGCAGTCTTGACTTCGATCTCATCCATGAAATTTTCCATAATCGTAAAGCCCATTCCCGATCGCTCCAGCTCCGGCTTCGAGGTGAACAGAGGCTGTTTGGCCTGCTCCAGATCCTCGATTCCGGCTCCTTGATCCTCAATGGTCAAATAAACGGTGTCGTCGTCCATTTCGGCGTGAATCGTTACGATGCCGTCCGGGCGGTTGTCGTACCCGTGGATAATGGCGTTGGTAACGGCTTCGGAGACGACGGTTTTCAAATCCGTCAACTCATCCAGAGTCGGGTCCAATTGAGAGAAGAATGCGGCGACAGTAACGCGGGCGAATGACTCATTCTCGGAACGGCTGGCAAATTGCAATGTCATAAAATTTCGTTCACTCATGATACGACCTCCAAACTGGTGAGAGCTTGTCTTTCGTTATCCTGGATGGACAAAATTTTAAACAAACCTGACATTTCGAACAGACGGTATACGGACGGGTTGACATCGCAGACGACCATCTTGCCGCCCCTGGCCGTAATTTGCTTGTAGCGTCCGAGAATGACTCCCAGCCCCGAGCTGTCCATGAAGGACAATTGCTTCAAGCTCAGGATAATATGGCTCGTTTCGCCTTTCTCCAAGGCTTCCTCCATACGCGCTTTCACGATGTCCGCGGTATGATGGTCCAGCTCACCGCTCAGCCTGACGATTAACGCCTTGCGGTGATGCTCCAGTTCAATATGCAGACTCAAGCTGCTCACTCCTTCCCTTTCATGCACACTCATTTCTACATCCGTTTTGCCTTTTCCTGCCCCCCGACAAAACTAGAAGAAATGCGCTACAAAAAGAAGAAATGCGACATTTTGCGCTGCAAGAGCTTGCGCTTATGGAACCGGAGCCTTCCGGTTAATCGATAAAGAACAAATGCTTGGCCGACCGTTTCATCAGCAGCCAGAAGCCGGCCTTTTGCACGTCGACCGGAGAGGTGAGCGGGAACTCGCTCAGCATTTGATCGCCTTTGTACACGACGATTTTGCCGATATCCTGGCCTGCCGCGATTGGCGCCTTCAAGTTATCGTTCAGCTGCACCTCGTGGCGGATTCCTTCGCCGGCCTCGCCTTTTTTCAGCAAAATGCTGTAGCGCTGCTCAGCGGTCAACGGAACCTCAGGCTGGACGCCTTTGCTGACCTTGAATTTTCCGAGCGAATCTCCTTTGTTGAAGATCGGCACATTCGTGTATTGCGAGAAAGCGTAGTCGAACAAATTGGATACTTCGGAATTGCGCGTTTTCGTATCCGGCTCGCCCATGACGACGCTGATGACGCGCAGATTATCGCGTTTGGCCGTGGCGGACAAGCAGAACTTCGCTTCGCCGGTATAACCTGTCTTCAGGCCGTCCGCTCCGCTGTAGAAGCGAACCAGCTTGTTCGTATTGACGAGCCAAAACGGCTTCGGCGTATCTTTGCGCAAATAATCCTGGTACGCGCCCGTAAACTGGGTGATTTCCTCATGTTTTAGCAGCTCACGGGACATGATGGCAATATCTTGGGCGGAGGAATAATGATTGTCCGCAGGGAGGCCGTTACAGTTGGCAAAATGGGTGTTCTTCATCCCTAACTGCTGGGCGCGGTCATTCATCATTTGGACGAAGGCTTGTTCGGAGCCGGCTATCTTTTCCGCCATCGCTACCGACGCATCGTTCCCGGATGCCATGGCAATTCCCTTGAGCATGTCCTGAACCGTCATCTCTTCCCCGGGCTCGAGGAAAATTTGCGAGCCTCCCATGGACGCCGCATACTCGCTCGTACGCACTTTATCGTCCATTTTGATCTTGCCCTGATCGATCGACTCCATGATGAGCAGCATCGTCATAATTTTCGTAATGCTGGCCGGAGGAAGCTTGGCGTCTTTATTTTTCTCAAAAATCACCGTCCCGCTATCCGCATCGACCGTAACGGCCGACATGGCGTTCGGAGCCAGATCAACCGCAGGACTTGGGGCCGGGGCCTTCTTCTCCTCAGCAAACGCCGCCGGCCATGCTAAAGACGCAAGCAGCGAGATAGAAACGAACAGCTTAAGCACCTTGTTGAACATACCTTTCTACCCCTCCAAAATGAGTTATACTACTGCTTATCAGTGTTGACGATTTTCATTCAAAATATTCCCAGATGAAGGAAAAGAAAAAAGGAAGCCTCTGATTGAGGCTCCCTTTTGCTGCCGTATGTATTATTGAACGATCAATTTGGTCTTCATGTCCTGGTGGCCAGGTCCACAAGGAAGAACGCAGTGCACTTCATATTCGCCCGGCTTGTCGAATGTCATATCCACAGATTTGGTATTGTTGTCCAGCTTAACATCCAATCCGACGATCTCCATCGCATGAAGACCTTCTTTGTTCAAGAACGAAACCGTTACCTTCTCGCCAGCTTTCACTGTATATTCAGGCTTGTCGAATTGATAGTTCGAGGCTATGAATTTCAATTGCGGTCCGGCATGAGCTTCCGCGGCTTGCTCTGCTTGACGTACGGAAATCTGTTGGAATAACACTCCTGCGCCTAAGAGACAGGCTACGATGAACAAACTAAACATGATCCACTTTTGCATTTCGGAAATATCCCCCTTACAGTTTTGCCATCCAATGTATAGCCTTATTTTACATAATGAAACGTGCTTTACCTATTCCTTTTCGAGGGGTTCCGGTGAAAAATTTGTGACAATTTTTCGTCTTGCCCGTTTCATATGCCATTCTAACACAATTTTTTGTAAAAACAAAAAGCCCTGCAAAACGGCTGCAAAGGCTTGATTTCTTAATGAGCGCGTCAGCGGAAGCTATGGAAACCGACGCCTTGAACGGTTTTTCGCTCATCGAGCCATTTCAATCCCCTGATTTCCTTCGTCAGATTCGTGCTGCAGGAGACGCATAGCCGGTGCTCGCGGATCGGAGAGGAGCAGCTGCTGCAAGGATAAGTCAGGTTCGGAAAATCCGAAGTAGACAACCGTTTGTCTCTGATCCATCCGGTCAACCGCTGAACCGAAACCCCGGTCGCCCGACTCAATTCCCCGGTGGAAGCTTTACGGTTATGCAGCATGTATCGATAGCAGGAATCAAACTCATTGTCGATCGTGGAAATACAATCCATGCAAAGATTACGCAGGTTTCTTTGGAACACTCTCCCGCAACCCGGACAATTGGCCACCGCCAAAATGCTCATAACCATCACTTCCCGCCGCTTTTTTAGTTCTTAATGCCCAGATTATAACATGAACGCAACAAGGATCAAAGGCCTATGTTAGATTTTTTTCCCGCTTCGGAGCGTTTAGGCTCATCCAAGCATCAGAGCCAAACTGAAAATCATCTCCCAACGGCATAAAACGCCGCCTCTTGCACACGGTCCTGCAGCCTGGAACGGGCTTGCCTCGTCCGCTCATAGTCATGTATATGCGCAAAGACGGCTTGTCATACTATAAAAGCTTGTTCCACGATAATCAAGCAGCTGCGGAGGTGACTTCTTATGTCGGATAAGCAACAAGGACACGGCAACCAAAACACGACGACCCGTACAAGCGACAAGGGCGCTAAAAAATCTAACAAACGATAAGCGAAGGCGCGGCGGAGCAAGGCGTGTTCCGCCGTCCATCGCGGCTGCTTGCAGCAAGCTTAGAGATAACAAAAAGAACCTGGCTTCCGTGACGGTGCCAGGCTCTTTTTGTTCATCGCTGCGGGAAAACGATGCGCTTGGGTATTGCAGAGCAAGTCCGGGAAGGTCATGCCCTGCCGTCTTCCGGTTCCTTCGCGCGTTCTTCCTCCTGCCCTTCATAATGCTCGGGAATCCAGATTCGAAACGCGCTTCCGCGCCCTACTTCGCTCTCAACGTCGATGGTTCCTCCGTGTATCTCGGCAATGGTTTTCGTAATGGATAGACCTAAGCCTGCGCCGCCGTATCTGCGCGCGCGCGAAGTATCGATCCGGTAAAACCGGTCGAACAAATGAGGAAGATGCTCTTCCGGTATGCCCGAACCGTTATCCCTCACGGTCAATTCCACTCCGCCCCGGACGCGCCCGAGCTCAACATCGATATGACCGGTCGCGGGATTCGTATGCTGGACCGCATTATGGAACAGGTTGAGCACGACCTGCTTCATTTTATCCTGATCGAACATGCAAGTCATATGCGGCTCCAGCTTGAAGCCGACCGAACGCTCTCCCGCCAAAAGCCGCAGCTGCGGCTCCATGCTTTGGATGACCAAGTCGAGCTCCCCCTCCTCCAGTTGAACCGTTGGGGAACGGTCGAGCCGCGCCAGCATCAGCAGATCCTGCACCAGCTTATTGATTCGCTCGGATTCCGAATACATGCTGGATAACGCTTTATGCAGCTGATCGGGCTGGCTAGCCGCGCCGCGCAGCAATATTTCCAGAAACCCGTGGATCGAGGTGAGCGGCGTCCGCAGCTCATGCGAAGCGTCGGCGATAAACCTGCGCATCCGTTCCTTCGCTTCTTTCTCCGCCTCGAAGGAGGCCTCCAGCCTCTCCAGCATATGATTGAAGGAAAGGGAGAGCTTATCGATTTCCAGTTGGTTCTGCCTCTCGGGCAGCCGTTCGTCCAAATTGCCGGCATCGATCCGTTCTACGGTTCCGACCATTTTGGACAACGGCACCAGCGTCCGCTTCAATACAGGCAAAAACGTAAACAAGCCGAACACAAGCGCGATCGTCGCCAGTGCAATGAACGTCAGAAGCTGGCCAAGCAGCACTTCCTTCATCGGTGCCGTCCAGGAGCTGACCTGGACGAGCCCCGTCGTCTTGCCCCTGCTGTTGATCTGCTGGAGCACGACGAGCTGCTCGACGCCGTCATCGCCTTTGACGATCAAATAGCGAAAATCCGGCTTGCCCTGCAGCGCATTTTCATACTCTTCCTGCGAAAGCTGGACGGACGCTCCGCTGTCCGGCGGTTCTACAATAAGAGTATATTTCCCTTCCGTATCGATAAAGGCTACCGAAGAGTCGGGCGAGAAAAACATGAGCCGCATCGGCGGATCTCTTCGAGCTCCCTGATTGTTGTTGCCGCCCATCATAGGCCAAGCTTCTCGAGGTATGGACATAATCTGGCTGTGGATGCTCTCGGCCTTGTTTTTATAAATAAACTGCTTCATGTACAAATATTGAAAAAAACCGATAAGCAGCAGCAGGCAGGCCAGTATGAGCAAGGACCGCGATAAAAGCTGGTAGCGCAAAGAGCGCGGAGCGATAAAGCGGGTTATGCTGCCGATGGCTTTTTGCTTCATGGCAAATCGACCCTATACCCCGCCCCGCGCAAAGTACGTATCAGACGGTGCTCCTTGTCGCTCAGCTTGTCCCTCAAGGAGCGAATATACACCTCGACGATGTTTTCTTCTCCTCCAAAGTCATAACCCCATACTTTATCCAATATTTTACTTTTGCTTAACACAAGCCCGTGATTTATGACCAGAAACGACAGCAGCTCATATTCGGTCGGCGACAGCTCAAGAACCCGGTTATCGTAGCTGATTTCCTTGCGGCGGTCGTCGATGCGAAACGGACCGATCACTACCTCGCCGAGCAAATTCGGAAAGTGATTGCGGATTCTCGCATGAATGCGGGCCAGCAGCTCTTCAAAGCTGAAAGGCTTCACCATATAATCGTCCGCGCCCAGCGTAAGTCCTTTCACCCGGTCTTCGACTTCCTCTTTGGCCGTCAGCATGATGACCGCGATATTCTCCGTTTTCTTCAGCATACGGCACACCTCGAAGCCGTCCATGCCCGGCATCATAACGTCCAAGATCGCCAAATGCGGCTGGAACTGTCTGGCGACCGTAATAGCCGCAAACCCGTCTTGAGCCGTTTCCACATCAAAGCCCTCGTTTTGCAGCCCCAGCTCCAAAAATTGCAATATATTAGGTTCATCGTCTACCAATAAAATTTTAATTCCTTTTAACTGATGGTTCATGCCCAATCCCCCCGAATTCCATTGTACACCATTTTTTCCGAATTGCCTTCCTATTATCCGACACCGAGCTGAATACCGTCTGAAGCTAAGCTGAACGCCCGCTGAAAATGTTTCGCCCCCGCGTCCTTCGGCATTCTGCGGTCCGGGAAGACGCTTCTCAGCAAACATTCAGCGCAGACTCAAGTTGGATTAAGGTTGCTGATTCATAATGAAAATCACTTGGAAGCAATGTATTGCAGCCGCAATCAAAATGAGGTGTTCCATCATGAATAAGTCCAAATGGTTTAAATGGAAGATCGGCGCCGTCAGCGCATTATGCATGGGAATCGTCTTCCATCAAGTGAAAGCAGGCCCGGCCTTTGAGTCTGCTCACGAAAAGGCGGTTGCCGAAAAATCAGGCGCTGCCGCCCAGGAGCAGTCATCGGACAAAGCGACAGGACAGCCGCAAGTAAAGGGTCTGGATCGTGCGACCGGCGATGCGCGTTCCCGCAATCATCGCGGAATCGCCGGCGGAGACGCCTCTTCCGAAGGCGGACAGAGCTGGAGCGGCTCGCCGGGAAGCGGCGATCCGTCGCCGCAAACACGTACGCAAACGCGCACGGGACGTTCTTGAAAATAAGGTATGAAGCGATGCGAAGGAGGAGTACACAATGACCGACACGACGGATCAAAGCAGCTTCATTATGCACCGGTTCCGCTTTCGCGCAATGGGCTCCAACGTTGAAATAGCCGTACGCTGCGAACCGGCCGATATTCAGCGCGTCGAACAATTGGCCAAAGACTGGTTCGAAGCGGCGGAAATGCGATTCAGCCGGTTTCGCCCCCATAGCGAGCTTTCCCGGTTAAATCGCTTGGAAGGCGGGCGCTTCCTGATTTCCGACGCCATGCTGGAGGTGCTTCTGCTCGCCGAAGCATTCCATCTTCAGACTGAAGGGACTTTTGACCCGTTTATATTGAATGCACTGCGCCATGCAGGCTATGATCGGACATTCGATGAAGTCAAGCGGCGAACCGAGCCGCCGGCAAGCTCAGCCCCGGTCAGGCCGGACACCAAACGGCAACTGCTCGTTGATCCGGTCATGAAATCGGTCAGGCTTCCGCTGAACATGGAGATCGATCTGGGCGGTATCGTCAAGAGCTGGACCGTCAAGCGTCTGGAAAGCTATTTTCAGGATAAGCTGGCCATTACCCGCGGCTTCATTAACGCAGGCGGCGATTTGACCGTCTGGAGCAAGCCCCGGGGCGAGGATGAGCCTTGGCTCATCGGGATCGAGAACGCCTGGAAGCCTGAAGCCGATATCGGGACGCTCGCGATTTCGAACGGTTCCGCAGCCACATCAAGCAAGCTGGGAAGGACATGGCCGGCGGCAGACGGAATCATGCGTCATCATCTTATCGATCCGTCCACGATGCGGCCGAGTCAAAGCGACGCAGTGCAATGTACGGTCAGCGGCTGGGATATTATCGGCTGCGAGATATGGGCCAAGACGATCTGTATTTTGGGAGTAACCGAAGGGCTATCCCTCTTGGCCCGCAATAGCCGCAACTATGAAGCGCTGGTATTTACCGATAAGCATGAGGTCGTCTACTATGGCAGCAAGCTGTCCCTCGGCAAGCAGTGGAACGGTCTGACGATCGACCACTATCATTACGCGGATGCATAAATCCGCTGATTAACAGAATGGAGAGATACCTATGGCGGAATGGATAGCCGCTTGGCCTTCATGGCAAATCATTCGCACACTGGGCGTTATCGCCTATATGCTGCTCGCAGCCGGCATCTGTCTGGGCATTGCGTACAGCTTCCCGATCTGGTCCGGCAAACGGAAGGCGGCTTTATACAAGCTGCACATGTATGTCACCAGCACCGCGATGATCCTCGGGTTACTGCACGGCAGTATCACCGTCATCGACGCCTACGCCCCGTTTCAGTGGAGGGAAGTACTTGTCCCGTTTACGGCCAGATCTTCACCGATGCTGACCGGGATCGGATCGCTGTCCGAATACGGTTTGCTGCTGGTCATATTCACTTCGGATTTTCGCCATAAATTGAAAAAGAAGCTGTGGCGCTGGATTCATTTGTTATCTTATCCGATTTTCGTCATGTCGTTCGTACACGGTTATTTCCTCGGAACCGATACCGCTTCGACCGGGATACGCTGGATGTATTTGCTCACGATCATGGCTGTGATCGCGGTGACGCTGACCCGTTTCCTCGCTTTTCCGAAGCAGGGCGAGTCTATGAGCTCGAAACGCAAATGGGCCTCATGACTTCCGGCATATAGAAGCTTAAATTGACAATCAGGAGTGGAATTCGAGATGAAACGACAACGAACCCGGAAAGCGGATATGGTTCTTCTTGCTATTGCGCTCCTGTCCGCTTTTCTTAACCTGTTCGATATATGGAAGGAAAACTACGTCAATGCTTACTACACTTCCGCCGTACGCAGCATGCTGCAAAGCTTTCACAACTTCTTCTACGCATCGTTCGACCCGGCGGGATATGTTACGGTCGACAAGCCTCCGGTAACCTTCTGGGTACAAACCTTCAGCGCCTATTTGTTCGGGCTTCACGGCTGGAGCGTCATCTTACCGCAAGCTTTGGCCGGCGTAGGCTCCGTTCTGCTGATTTACTTTCTCGTCAAGCCCTCCTTCGGCTTGGCGGCGGCCCGGCTGGGCGCTCTGGCTATGGCCGTCACTCCCGTCGCTGCGGCGGTTGCCAGAACCAATAACGTGGACAGCCTGCTCGTCTTCACCCTTCTGGTTGCCGCCTGGCTGTTGTTCAAAGGCGTGCAGAAGCAGAAAGCAAGCTGGATGATCGGCGCCTTCACCGTCATCGGCGTCGGATTTAATATGAAAATGATGCAGGCTTATATGGTCGTGCCCGCTTTCGGCTTATTGTATTTGCTCGCCTACAAGGTAAACTGGAAAAAGAAGCTGAGCATCGGCGCCGCCGCAGCGGCCGTGCTCCTGCTCGTGTCGATGTCCTGGGCCGTCGTCGTCGACTCCGTTCCCAAGGAAGACCGCCCGTATATCGGCAGCAGCCAAACGAATTCGGTGCTGGAGCTGGCCTTCGGTTACAATGGGATTCAGCGGCTCACCGGACGGGGCGGAGGCAAAGACGGCGGAGGCGCGATGAACGAGAACCGCTCGCCGGGGGAACGCCCGCAGAGCGGGACCGACGGCGAACGCCAGATGGGATCGCAGGCGGAACGCACGGCCGGCGGCAGCCAAAACGGGCAAATGCAGGCGCGCCAGGATGGCGGAAGCTCATTCGGAGTTCAGCCCGGACAGGATGGCGGCGCTCAACCCGGGCGGCAGCAGCCGGACGGCGCACGCGGCCAGATGCCCGATGCTCCCGCAGGCGGGACGGACGGCCGCATGAACGGCGGCCCTATGGGCGGAGGTGCCGGAGGCGGCGGAGGCATGTTCGGCACCGGCAATCCCGGCCCCCTTCGCCTGTTCCAATCCGGGCTGTCCGGTCAAGTCAGCTGGCTGATCCCTTTCGCGGCCTTCGGATGCGTCGGCCTGCTGGCCGGGATGCGAATCCGCAGAGGGTTCCGCTTCACGGATCAGCAGAAGCAAACCTTGTTCTGGTTAAGCTGGCTGATCCCCGGCATGATCTTTTTCAGTGTTGCAGGCTTCTTCCATCAATATTATCTCATCATGCTGGCTCCTCCTGTCGCGGCGCTCGCCGGCGCGGGCTGGACGCAGCTGTGGGGTCTGTACAAGCTGCGCTCAGGCTGGGCGTCCTGGCTGCTTCCGGCGGCGGTGCTGGTCACAACGGCGGTTGAGACGATCGTGCTGTATGAAAATCGTCAAGCGATCAGCGCCGTCTGGATGTACGGCGTCGGAGCGGTCGGCGCCGCCGTTACTCTTGCCCTGCTTGTGGTAAGACGGAAACAGCCGTCTTGGACCTACTATACGGCCCTGGGCAGTCTGTTCATCCTGCTGATAGCGCCTCTGTACTGGTCGGCAACGCCGATCCTGTACGGACAAAACAGCAAGCTGCCGCAAGCCGGCCCTCAAGCGTCCGGCGCCAGAGGCGGCATGCAGCCGGGTGCCGGCGACGATCAGGTCAATGCGAAGCTGATCGAATACTTGACCAGCCACAACACGGGCGAAACGTATTTGTTCGCCACGACCAACGCGACGACGGCGGCGCCGTATATTATCGAAACCGGCAAAGCGGTTATGGCCATGGGAGGCTACAGCGGCAGCGACCCGATTATGACGGTCGACAAGCTGAAGCAGCTGGCGGCAAGCAAGCAGCTCAAATACGTCCTGCTTTCCGGCGGCGGCTTTGGCGGTCCCGGAGGAGGAGGCAGCTCCGAGGCGCTGCAGTGGATCAAGGAGAACAGTACTGTAGTGCCGCAATCCGAATGGCAATCCGCGGCTCAGGACGAATCCTCGGCGGGCGGGCGATCGTTCGGAAGAGACGGCAATATGACTTTATACGAACTCAAATCTTGACGGCCGATAGCCGCGTAAAGAAGGAGGCGCAGGAAAATGGGCGCACAGATACGCTATTCCGTTGTTATTCCGGTATATAACGAAGAAGCGGTCGTTCACGAGACATACCGCCGCCTCAAAACGGTCATGAACGGCATGGGCGAAACGTACGAGCTGCTCTTCGTCAACGACGGCAGCCGCGACCGGACGGCGGAAATCTTGATGGAATACAGTCAGATTGACGATACGGTGAAGCTGCTCGATTTCTCCCGGAATTTCGGACATCAGATCGCCATTACGGCGGGCATGGATTATGCGGCCGGAGACGCCGTCATCGTGATCGACGCGGACCTCCAGGACCCGCCTGAGCTGATTCCGGATATGATCGCCAAGTGGAGGGAAGGCTTCGACGTCGTCTATGCCAAACGGACGAAGCGCAGAGGCGAATCTTGGTTCAAAAAACTGACCGCCCGGATGTTTTACCGCCTCCTCCGTTTATCGACCGATATCGCCATTCCGCTGGACACCGGAGATTTCCGGCTGCTCGACCGGCGGGTGTGCGACGAAATGAAACGGATTCCCGAGAGCAACCGCTTCGTGCGCGGACTGGTCAGCTGGATCGGCTTCCGGCAGACATCGGTCGAATACGAGCGGGATGAACGCCATGCCGGACAAACCCATTATCCGCTGAAGAAAATGCTCAAGCTGAGCTTGGACGGCATCACTTCTTTTTCCTACAAGCCGTTGAAGCTGGCCGGCTATCTCGGCTTCCTGCTTTCCGTCTCGGGCTTCATGTATATGCTGTACGTATTTTACGCGAAGCTGTTTACCGACGCCGCCATTCCCGGCTGGACGTCCATCACGATTATTCAGCTGATCTTTAACGGCTTTATTCTGATCATTCTCGGTATCGTCGGCGAATATATCGGACGCATTTACGACGAAACCAAAGGACGCCCTCTTTACATTATCCGGAAAAGCAGCGGCATCGATATTAAGCAGCATCGGCTGCCGAAGGCGGCGGGGTCCGGCTATGAATAAACCGTATGTCCGCTTTCTAAAATTCAGCGCCGTCGGGGTGATGAACTCCTTAATCGACCTGGCGGTGTTTACCGTTCTGACGTATTTTCAAATGTATTATCTCGCTGCCCAATGCATCTCGTTTTTGTGCGGCGTGCTGAACAGCTATGCGTTCAACCGGTCGTGGACGTTCCAGCGCACCGGCCGCATCGATCGCAGGGAATTCCTGAAATTTCTGACGCTGAATACAACGGTGCTGCTCCTGACTTCAGGCGTGCTGTCTTTCCTTTATACGCAGCTGGATTTGCCGCTGCTCGTCAGCAAGCTGGGCTCTGCCGCCGCGGGCGTCTGCATCAACTTCGCCGGAAGCCGGCTCTGGGTGTTCCGATTATCTCAAGATAGGAGTGGACCATGATGAAGATTAGAAAAGCCGTCATTCCCGCAGCCGGGCTCGGCACCCGCTTTCTCCCGGCCACTAAGGCGCAGCCCAAGGAAATGCTGCCCATCGTCGACAAGCCGGCGATTCAATATATCGTCGAGGAAGCCGTTCGCTCCGGCATTGAAAGCATTATTATCGTCACCGGCCGCAACAAGAAATCGATCGAGGATCACTTCGACAAGTCTTACGAGCTCGAACAGACGCTGCTTGAGAAAGGCAAGCACGGCCTGCTGAGCGAAGTGCAGCGCATCTCCGACATGGCTGCGATTCATTATATTCGGCAAAAAGAGCCGCTTGGACTCGGTCACGCCATCCTGTGCGCCCGCCAGTTTATCGGCGACGAACCTTTCGCCGTTCTGCTCGGCGACGATATTATGGTGTCGGAGAAGCCGGCGCTGCAGCAGATGATCGACGTGTACGAAACCTATGACGCCCAAGTGATCGGGGTGCAGTCCGTCGAGCTGTCCGATGTGAGCAAATACGGCATCATCGCCCCGGCCAACGCCTATCAGCCGATATACGAGGTCAAGGATTTGGTGGAAAAGCCGCAACCGCAGGACGCGCCCTCGCAGATTGCCGTAATGGGACGGTATATTTTGAAACCGTCGATTTTCCCCGTCCTGGAGCAAATCGACCGCGGCGCGGGCAACGAATACCAGCTGACGGACGCGCTGCGGGAAGCATGCCGGCGGGAGCCGCTGCTCGCCCTGGATTTGACGGCGGACCGCTACGACATCGGCGATAAATTCGGCTACATGAAGGCGATCGCCGAAATCGGCTTGCGGCGCGAAGAGCTTCGCCCCCAGCTGCTCGCTTATTTGAAGGAGCTGGTGCGGCGGGAATCGGAGAAGGAACGGCTGCAGCTCCGCTATCGCGGCCATTCGATCGAGGTGTATTAATATGAACATGTCAAAAGGACGAAGAGCCGCCCTTCTATCCAAGAAGCGGCATCTTCGTCCTTTATCCTTGCTATGGCATGCGCTTTACAATTTGCCTACGATACCCAATATAAGCTGGAGAAACTTCGGCTTCACGCGTTCCGTCGTCTCCATCACTTCCTCATGCGACAGCGGCTGATCCAGAATGCCTGCGGCCATATTGCTGATGCAGGAGAAGCCCAGCACTTCGATACCCGCATGACGGGCGACGATGACTTCGGCCACTGTGGACATTCCGACCGCGTCGGCGCCAAGCGTGCGCATCATACGGATTTCAGCGGGTGTCTCATAGGACGGACCGAGCAGGCCGATGTAGACGCCTTCTTGCAGCTTCACGCCCTGCTCCGCGGCAACCTCCTTGGCGGTTTGACGCAAGGAACGGCTGTAAGCCTCGGACATATCCGGGAAGCGCGCGCCCAGCTCGGGATAGTTCGGTCCGATGAGCGGATTGCGGGACGTAAAATTGATATGGTCCTTGATCAGCATCAAATCTCCCACTTCATAGGACGTATTGATGCCGCCGGCCGCATTCGTTACAATGAGCTTCTGCACGCCCAGCTCTTTCATTACCCGCACAGGGAACGATACGACGTCGACCCCGTACCCTTCGTACATGTGAAAACGTCCCTTCATCAAAAGCACATGCTTGCCTTGAATCGTGCCGAGCAGCAGCTCGCCTGCATGTCCTTCAACCGTCGAAACCGGGAAGTGAGGGATGTCCTCATACGAAATTACCGTTGCATTTTCCACCAGATCGGCGATAACTCCAAGACCGGAGCCGAGAATAAGCCCGATTTGCGGGGCATCCGCGTACTTGCTGCGAATATAAGCGGCGGCCTCTTTAATGTTGTTTAATATGTTGGAGTTTTCCATCGTTTTCTACCTCTCCTTGATCGTGTTTTAAGGTTTAGTGATTGATTAGAGCGCCATCCGCTCTCATTTTGCCATCTTATGTATTATCGCAAATCGACCGTTCGTTTGCAAAAGAAACAGCCTGCTCTCTGCAAGCAAGCTGCCCTGTTACCGGTCGGCCGCGTCCCGCTTCGCTCGGGATGAGCCTTATCGTATACTTCCTTCATTTTCCCCCGGGCTACCTGGGCGTAAATTTGCGTGGTAGATATGTCGGCATGACCGAGCATTTCCTGGACCGACCTCAAATCCGCTCCGTTCTCCAGCAAATGCGCGGCAAACGAATGACGCAGCGTATGCGGCGTAATTTCTTTGACGATTTGCGTTTCGGCGGCATAGCGCTTAATAATTTTCCAGAAGCCCTGCCGCGTAATCCGGGTGCCCAAATGATTGACGAACAGCGCTTCCTCTTCTTTCGATTGCTTAAGCAGTTTCGGACGCATCGTTTCAATATAACGTCCGGCATATTCGGAAGCGATTGCTCCGAGCGGTATAATCCGCTCCTTCGCCCCCTTGCCGATACAGCGGAGAAAGCCCATATCAAGGCGCACATGCTCCACGTTCAGCGATATGAGCTCGGAAACGCGGATTCCGGTGGCGTAGAGAAGCTCCAGCATCGCCTTATCCCGCATACCGTTAGGCGCGGAAATTTGCGGAGCGTCGAGCAAAGCTTCCACCTCCCGGATCGTCAGCACCTGGGGCAGACGCTTTTCTATCTTCGGCGTTTCTATATGTACGGTAGGGTCTTGATCCAGTCGACGCTCTCGAACCAGAAACTGGTAAAAAGCCCTTAAAGACACGATAGTGCGGGATTGCGTCGCTGCGGCTCGGCCTAATCGTTTCAAGTGCAGCAAATAATTTGCGACTTGCAATTTTTTCGTATCGGCGAGAGAGGCGATGCCTTGCGATTGCAAATAATCGAGATACTGGACGATATCTCTTTCATAGGAATCCATCGTATTTTTCGCCAAACCCCGTTCGTCGGATAAAAACCGGACAAACGAGTCCAATTCCTTTTTCATGCTAATTTCCCTTTCTATGTCAGTCCCCGTGTTTGCCCGTGTTTGCACAGTCAGTTAGTAAATTCAACGCGCGCGAAAAGAATCCTGCTTGCGCTTCAAAAGCTTATTCTCCGATCCAGTAAAAAAGCTTCAAACGTTCGCCCATCGGAACGCTGTCGCCGAGCGGAACATGCTCCTGAAACACTTTGACGGCCCTGCCCTCGGGCTGCTTGTACCTCTCGGCGGGATCGATCCAGTGACTGACGGCAAGCAGCATATGATACAGCGCATACGTGAAGACGATAAAGACCGCGGCAAATTTCGCCCGTTCCACAAGCTTGCGAAAAGAAAAGATCATAGCCTGTACCTCCCTCTTAAGGTTAGACTATGATCGATAGGGGTCAATTATGATGGATCGTTCATCGTGGTTACGAGCAGCCGGTCCAGATCGATATAAGCCCCTCCCACCGCTTCCGCGACGGCGGCATGAGTGATATTCCCTTGGAACGTATTGACTCCGCGCTTCAGCTCCGGATGCACCATCAGCGCATGGACGACCCCTTTGTCGGCCAGCTCCACCGCATAGTTCAGCGTCACGTTCGTCAAGGCCAGCGTAGAAGTGCGCGGCACGGCGCCGGGCATATTGGCTACGGCGTAATGGATGACTCCGTGCTTGACATAGACCGGATCGCTGTGCGTCGTTACGCGGTCTACGGTGGCGATCGTGCCGCCCTGGTCAACGGCTACGTCGACAATCACCGCTCCCGGCTTCATCTGTTTGACCATATCCTCGGTCACCAGCTTGGGCGCTTTGGCTCCGGGTATCAGCACCGCGCCGATCAGCAAATCCGCTTTTTGCACGGCGCTTGCGATGTTGTAGGGATTGGACATCAGCGTGCGGATGCGGCCGTGGAACACATCGTCGAGGTAGCGCAGCCGCTCCGCGTTCCGGTCGATAATGACGACATTCGCTCCCAGCCCCAGCGCCATCTTGGCCGCATTCGTGCCGACAATGCCTCCGCCCAAGATGATGACGTCCGCAGGCGGAACGCCCGGGACGCCGCCGAGCAGAATCCCTCTGCCGCCGTAAAACCGCTCAAGGAACTGCGCCCCGACCTGAACGGACATTCTCCCGGCCACCTCGCTCATCGGCGTAAGCAGCGGCAGGCTTCCGTTTGCCAGCTGAATCGTTTCATAAGCGATCGCCGTTACTTTACTGTCCACCAACGCTTCCGTCAGCGCCGGCTCCGCCGCCAGATGAAGATAGGTGAACAAAGTCAGATGCTCGCGGAAATACCCGTACTCGGAAAGAAGCGGCTCCTTCACCTTCATGATCATATCCGACTGCGCCCAGACATCGGCCGCGTGTTCTACGAGCTCTGCGCCCTCTCTCGCGTAATCCTGATCGCTAAACCCGCTGCCTTCTCCCGCACCCGCTTCGATCAAAACCCTGTGCCCGTGCTGATGAAGCATCCCGGCCCCTCCTGGCGTTAAGGCGACGCGGTTCTCGTTGTTCTTGATTTCCTTGGGTACTCCGATAATACGCTGTGTATCCATTCTTGACCGCTCCTTCATCATAGCGTTCGTGCAAGCTCCTATGCGTTAATTTCCCCTGCAACAGGGCAATTTAACCGCCTGAGACCGCGTCAGTGAACTTGGCCGATGATTAGGCGCCGTCCGTTTGGAGAGAGGCCAATCATCTCCTTTGGCTCTTTGCGCAGCCTCATGGTATACTCTATTCAGCAGTTCAATTCGGGGAAGGGGAACGATCATGAAAAATTTAGGTGCCGAGATTCGAAGCTGGGCAGGTTCTATAGGGGCTGCCATCGTCTGCGCGCTGCTTATAGGCATATTCGTTATACAGCCGACCAAGGTGATGGGGCATTCAATGGACCCGACGCTTCACGACCAGCAGCGGATTTTTATCTCCAAGCTATCGCATACGTTCCGGTATGAGCCCAAATACGGCGATATCGTCATTATCGACAGCCGCGTAGACCGCAGCCGCACTCTTATGGACGATATTGAAGAGCATCCGCTCATTTCTCTGTTTACAGGTGAAGGCGAGAACGAAATTATTTATGTCAAGCGGGTCATCGGCAAGCCGGGGGACGCTCTTGAGTTTAAAGACCATAAGGTTTACCGCAACGGCGAAGCGCTGGACGAGCCTTATCTTAACGAAACGATGAATTATTCCAGCAACGAGAAGCTCGTTGTTCCCGAAGGCCATATTTTCGTCATGGGCGATAACCGCAACAACAGCAAGGACAGCCGCAGTATCGGATTCATCCCGCTCGATCATGTGCTCGGAATCAAATTATAAGGGAACGTAAAAAACCTCCTGTCCCGTTGGCAACGGAATGGAGGTTTTGTTCGATTTAGCTTTTGTTTTTATCCCTGCAGCGGTGGCAAATTCCTTGAAAATCGAGACGGTGGTCCAACACCTGGAAGCCGTACTCCTTCTCAAGCCGCTCTTCCAACGGAGTCAGCCAGTCTTCCATAATCTCATCCACGGCGCCGCATTGCACGCAGATCAAATGATGATGATGATGATGATTGCTGTCGCTGCGCAAATCGTAACGGGCTACGCCGTCGCCGAAATTCATTTTCTCGACTACATGCAGTTCGCTCAATAATTCAAGCGTCCGGTATACGGTAGCGAGGCCGATTTCGGGAGCTTTATCCTTTACGAGCATAAATACGTCTTCCGCGCTCAGATGATCTTCTTCGTTTTCAAGCAGCACACGAACCGTAGCCTCCCGTTGAGGAGTTAGCTTGTAGCCCTGTGACTGCAGCTGTTGTTTGATTTTTTCAATGCGAGATTCCATGCTACTCCCCCTACGGGTTTTGCCCAATGCAAAACCTGCTGCGTAAGTCTGCGCCCAGAGAAATGAACAAAAAAAGCTGTAACAGCTTTTGGGGCTTCATCTTACATTATAGGTGGTGGTCGGCCGGAAAGTCAAACATTTAAGGAGACATTGTCATCAGCATCGGCGTTACCCATTTCATCATGACCGGCGAAACGTAGGCTTCGAACATCGCCACCCCGGCCAGCAAAGCGCCCGACAACAGGATCGTAGCCGAGTAACGCATAAAGGGCTCGTAGAACGATCCCTTGCGCATCATAAAACGGTGTTTCACCATGTGAATCGAGAAGGCCATTGCGGTTACGCTGCATACGATAAGAGCCGGAATAATAACGATATTTTGCGGCGCCACCGATACGAGCGCGAACAGCAGCCCTTTCCATGACAGCTGTCCGACCAGGTAACCGACGGAAAAGCCGACCAGAACCCCCTTGAGAAAATCAAGAATCAATATAAGAGGAAGCCCGATCACGGACATTCCGAGTATCCATATGATAAGAATCCATTTGATATGCAGAGCGAAGGATTGCTCGAACGATTGTCTGACATCCGTAAAATCGCCCTGTTCGACCGAAGAAAAAAAATTGCTCAAATACCGCATCATTTCCTGCTTTTGTTCCAAAGACAGCGCATTGACCATGACCGCTCCGAATACGACTCCTATTATAAAAATGATTCCGACAAAAACGTACAGCGACAGATGCTCCTTGATATAGAGCTGTAGCGAACGATTACGGTTCATGCTGCATTCCCTCCCCTGCATCATTAGTACAAGCATATGAGAGGGAAGACCGCGATATGACCGTAAGATGCCGCCCGCTTTTCGCCGCTTCCTCGCGGTCGCCGTTATTTGCCGGCTACTTTGCCGTATTTGCCGCCGCCGCCGACCTCCAGCACGAGCTTATCCTCGCGCGCCTTCATGATGAAGTCGGCGATGTCCGGCCCCGCCGTGCGCTCCAGATCTTCCCGGGCGACGCGGTGCAGCAAATTCATCTCGGTGCCGTATTCCGCAAGCAGCGCATCCAGCTTTTTCGGGCCGAGGCCGGGGATATATTCGAGCGGCACCTGATAATAATAGGGCGGCCGGTTTTGCGGCACGAACGGCCCGGTCTCCTTGCGGTCGCTAATGTCGAGGATGCGGTCCATAACGCCGCGGACGATCTTGGCGCTTCCGCAGTCCGGGCATCGCTCCGGGGCCAGTTCTCCTTCGCCGGCAACGGCGTTGCAGACGGAGCAATAGGTGCGGTGGTATTTGCCAAGCCGCGGATTCAGCCCGTAATTGGCCAGCACGCCTCTGCCATTCTTTCCGGCCAGCGCCTGCCGCAATTCGGCGAAGCTCGGTTCGGCGAGCTGGAGTTTATTGTATTCCCTGCCGATTTTGGCCAGCGAATGGGCATCGGAATTCGTCAGGAACGTATAGCGGTCCAGCTCCGACAAATAGCCGGCCATTTGCGAATCGGCGCTCAAGCCGAGCTCGACGGCGTCAATGCCGTCCAGCTCCAGCAGATGCTCCATCCGCGAGGAGCTGCTGCCGTAGACGCTCTTGTGCGGCGTGAAAATATGAGCCGGAACGAACAGCCCCCCGCGGCCAAGCACTTCCTCCTGAAGCACCCTCGCCGGCACGTAAATGCGCTGCGAGCTGAGCCCGACATTCTTCATATGCTTGTCAAGCCAGCCGGTAAAAGCCTCCATCGCTTCCAGCGTTGGCATATAAGCAAGCAGATGGGCCGGGCCCATGCCGGGGTCGCGAACCTCGATTTCACTCCCCAGAATGACGGTGCTCCGGTGATAACGGATGCCGCCCCCGGGCAGTTCCTCCATCTCCCCCCGCTCCAAATAATGGCGGATGTCCTTCTGTACGGAAGGAGACTGGCAATCGATAATGCCGATCATATCCATCCCTTTGCGGGAGGAAGCTTCGTGAGCGATATTATAAAAAGTTAACTGGTCCGATGCGCTGATTTTTACGGCCTTTCCTTCTTCGGTTCGTCCAATGTGAATGTGCAGATCGGCGTAAAACGGTCGCAATGTCATCTTAGAACCGCCCCGTCAGCGTATAAGCCTGCCAGGCGTACACCGCGGTAATCGTCTTCGCGTCGCTGATACGCCCCTCCCGGATATATTGCTGCGCTTGTTCGAGAGTGAGAGCCTCGCATTCGAGAAACTCGTCGTCATCGAGACGAACCTCGCCTTTGGTCAGTTCCTCCGCCGCGAACAAATGCAGAATTTCATTGGCAAATCCCGGCGACGTGTAAAAAGAACAAATAGGCCGAATCGTGCCCGCACGATAACCGGTTTCTTCCTCCAGCTCTCGTATCGCGGCCTCCAAAGGCGCTTCTCCCGGATCGAGCTTGCCTGCCGGAATCTCAACCTGGCTTTTCTCCAGCGGCTTACGGTACTGCTCGACGACCAGCATCTTGTCGTCCTTCAGCGCCAGCACGGCCACCGCGCCCGGATGCTTGACGATTTCTCTCTGTGCGGTTTCCCCGTTAGGCAGTCTGACCGTATCCACTTGAAGAGAGATGACTTTTCCTTGAAAAACCGGCTGCGAGGAGATCGTCACTTCCTCGAATTTTTTGGCGTTATGCTTTGTCTCGCTCATGAAGCTGTTCCTCCTTATATGTTTAGGCAGCCGAAGCAGCGCTTCAGCCGCGGATATCTATAACTGCTTTCCTGTCTATTATATCATATTCGCGCATTCATAGTTTTCCCGGTAAGGTTTAGCATATCTTGTCCTTGGGCAGCATAGGGTGTATCAGGTGAAATCAATTCGGGAAAAGAGGGAACAATCTATGAAAACGTATATGTCCGAAAAGCAAATTCGTCTGGTAGGCCGCGTTTGGGAGATTCGCCGTTATTTGAAAATGGCTCAGCAGCATTTGACGACCGATGTGAGCCTGCTCGCCTTCCTGTCGCAGCAGACCGGCCATTCTCATCAGCGTGCGGGCGGATTGATGCTGGACGGAGAGCTTACCCTTCCCGCCTGCTCCGAAGGCTCCACGCCCTATCCGCCGCAGCGCCAATCGCCGCAAAAAACGCCGGATCTTCGCGTAATCCCCTTCCCATCGAAACAATAGGCTCTCCGTACGCCTCAAGCGCCGCGAGCCATTCTTCCTCTCCCGCCGGCTTATGCCAGGTTACGGTATGCTTGCCGCCCAGCCCCGTCCGCTCGATCTGCTGCCGCAGCGCTGCGCCCTGGGCCGAAGCCAGCTCAGGCAGAGCCAGCTCGGCGGGGAGCAGAGCAATCTCCAGCAGGGCGGTGATCGTATGATGGCTGATTCCCTGATGCCGTTCGCGCCGGTCGGCAAAGCCGATCCGGGGAATTGCCACCGGTCGTCCGTGAAGAAGCCCCGCCGCGTTGATCAATTCCCCGGCCTCCGTACCGCTAAAGCCGAGCAGCGTATTCGTGCCGACCGTGCCGGGGCCGGGAAGAACGATAGCCAGATCCGCAGCCAGAATATGTTTGGCCGCAAGCAGAGCCGTAAATTTGTTCACCGTCTCCACATCGCCGCCGTAAGCCTGGCCGTAAGTGACGGTACCGTCCAGCCAGCCGAGCTGGCGGAGACGACGCACATGGTTGCTGAAGGCAAGCGGGAGCGCCCCGCCGTCGGTCATAATATAAGCGATGCGCAGCTGTGCCGATTCGCGGTGCATTCGCTGCCGGAGGCGGCCGATCGCGGCCGGAAGCATGCTGTGCAGCTCGCCGATCAGTACCGGCATGCCTTCCAGCGAACGCTTCCCGGCAAACACCTCATGGTGCGGACTCGCAGGCTCCTCCGCCGCCAGTACCGGCCGTTGGAGGGACGTATATTTGAGCTTCATAATATGACCCGGGCCTCTTTCCGTTTGATCTTCGGCAGGCAACCCGCCGGCGCGGGAAGCCCGCGACAGCAGCGCATGGACAAAATGCACGCCGCCGGTGCCGAGTCCGAGCTTACCGGCCGTCGTATTCAGCAGCACCCGATCCCCCGGCACAAGAACGGGGATCTGCTCGCCGTAATGAATCGCCGTCCCGACCGAGCCATCCTCGCAGCGCACAACTACCACCTGCTTTCCTGCCGCCGGCCTTTCCGTCTCCGCCGCTTCGATCACTTCCGCCGCCACCCAATCGATCACTGCGAACCTCCCCTTACCCGTTCCTGTACTCTATCATCTCCAATATATGCCGCCAGCCGTATCTGCATGAACAAAACGCAGCCGCTAGTGAGTCGTACACAGGATGCGCGCTTCCCATCATTTTATCCCACTAGGCGCTATCGCTATACTGGCGTTAATATGCTAAAATAACCCCACAAAGTGAGGCCTTGGCTTCGAAGCTGATTCAGGTAATTTGCGGGGAGCCCCGAAATTTGTAAAATCTGGCTGTCAAAAAAACCGCCACCTGTGAAAGTGACGGTTCCGCATGATGCTATTGGTTTTAAGAACGGGCGACCTGGCGGATCAGCTGCACGACGACTTCGGCGACTTTGACCAAATCCTTGATCGCGATATTCTCCTGCGTCGTATGGATGTTCTGGTAGCCTACAGCAAGGTTCACCGTCGGCACGCCCAGTCCGTTGAAGACGTTAGCGTCGCTGCCTCCGCCGGTATGGAACGTCCGAGGCTTGCAGCCGACTTGCTCCAGCGCCTGCATCGCAGTCTTAACGACCGGAGCGCTCTCGTCGTACATATAAGCGGGGTAGATCACATCGGCCTGAAAATCGACCTCGGCGCCCATCTCGGCAGCGACGTCGATGCACGCCTTGCGCATCGCTTCCACCTGGCGGTCGAGCTTCTCCTGCACGATGCTGCGCGCTTCGCCTTCCAGCTCCACGCGGTCGACGACAATATTCGTCGCGCCGTTCACGCCGCCGGCGAAGCGTCCGATATTCGCCGTCGTTTCCTTGTCGATGCGGCCCAGCGGCATTCTCGCCACCGCTTTGCTGGCGACGGTAATCGCGCTTACGCCCGCCTCGGGATTGACGCCGGCATGGGCGGACCGCCCGGTGAAGGCAATGTTGATTTTGGCTTGCGTAGGCGCGGCCACGGCAATGGCGCCGACTTCGCCGTTTGAATCGAGCGCGTAGCCGAAGTCCGCCTGGAGCCGCTTGGCTTCCATCGCCCGCGAGCCTTTAAGCCCGGATTCTTCTCCCGCGGTAATGACGAATTGAACTTGACCGTGCTTAATATGATGCTCCTTCAGCACGCGAATCGCTTCGAACATCGCGGCAAGCCCCGCCTTGTCGTCGCTGCCGAGAATGGTAGTTCCGTCGCTGCGGATGATGCCGTCTTCGCCGATGATCGGCTTGACTCCGCGGCCCGGCGTCACCGTGTCCATATGCGACGTGAAGAACAGTCTTGGGCACGCTTGTTCGCTCGTTGCCGCCAGCGTGCAGATCAGATTGCCGGAACCGTGTCCCGTTTTGGCCGCGGAATCGTCCTCCTCCACCGTCAATCCGAGGGCGGCGAATTTCTCCTTCAGCACCCGGCTAATTTCCTGCTCGTGGCGGGTTTCGCTGTCCACCTGCACGAGTTCGATAAATTCGTCGACCAATCGTTTTTCCTGAATCATCTCTTTCCTCCTATGTACCATTTAAGTTAAAATAGAATTGCTTGTACCGCAATAAAGAGGAGTTGATTATGATGCGCAATAAATTACTGTTTAAAATCATCGTTTATGTGATGCTTGGCTGCATGCTGTTATCTTCGATATTATTTACCGTTAACATGTTTATTTAGTCCTAGCCCGATTCATGCAAAAAGAAACCGTCAATACAACTTGGTTTCCTGATTGTACGATTCCATGTTTTCCTTCACGCGCTGCAGGAAGCGGCCGCATATGACCCCGTCCAAAATACGGTGATCCAGGGACAAGCACAGATTGGCCATAGAGCGGACCGCTATCATGTCCTGAATGACGACAGGCCGCTTCACGATCGATTCGAACGTAATAATCGCCGCCTGAGGGTAGTTAATAATCGGCTGCGTCGAAATCGACCCGAACGAACCGGTATTGTTGACGGTGAAGGTACCGCCCTGCATATCGTCGAGCGACAGCTTGCCGGCTCTGGTTTTGCGGGACAATTCTTCGATTTCCCGCGCTATCCCGGCGATATTCTTCTGATCGGCGCGTTTGATAACCGGCGTTAAGACCGAATCCTCCGTCCCGACGGCCAGCGAAATGTTGATGTCCCGCTTCACGATAATTTTGTCGACCGCCCATACGGAGTTCATGATCGGGTAATCCTTGATCGCGCTGACGACCGCCTTCATCATAAAGGAAAGATATGTCAGATTGACGCCTTCCTGCCGTTTGAATTCATCCTTCAGCTTATTGCGAAGAAGCACCATATTCGTTACGTCGACCTCGATCATCATCCAGCCGTGAGGAATTTCCGTTACGCTCTGACGCATGTTCCGCGCGATTGCGCTGCGGATCGGCGTCACATCCACCAAATATTCTCCCCTGCCTTCAAGCGGCTGCCCCTCCACTTCGATCCGCGGCAGCGGCGGATTTTCCGACAGATGGATTCCCGTCGAACGCAGCGGCCCCTTCGGAGGGCTGGAGAGAAACAGTTCCTCTTGCGCCTTGGCGGCAGGACGCTCGGACGGCGCCGGCGCAGCAGGCTGTTGCTTTGGAGCGGCGCCGGCCCGGCCTTGGCTTCCCGAAGCGACGAACGCCTCGATATCCTTGCGCGTAATTCTTCCGCCGAGCCCCGTGCCCTGAACATCCTCCAAGCGAATCCCATGCTCGCCCGCCAGTCTTAACACGGCCGGGGAGTAGCGGCTGCGCATCGATTCGTCCGACCCGGAAGACGGATCTTCGGCCGCTGTCTGAGAATGGCCCGCCTGCGGCGTCCCTGCCGCTTCAGCCGAACCGGAAGACGGCTCCTGTATGAGGCAGATCGCTTCGCCTACGGCCGCCGTCTCTCCTTCGGCTACCAGCAGCTTGGTTAGCCGTCCGGCTACCGGCGAGGGCATCTCCGTCGTCACCTTTTCCGTAATCAGTTCGCACAATACGTCGTACTGCTCTATGTAATCGCCCGGCTGCTTCAGCCATTTGCCGATCGTCGCAGAGACAAGACTCTCCGCAAGATGCGGCACAGTAACTTCGGTTTCCCGTTGGTTTTCGGTCATTGGGTTCATTTCCTCCTATAACAATGTGATGAATAAAACCGCTATAAGCATGAACTGAGCTTTGCCGAAGCAAAACTCAGTTTCATCATGCGGGCCGTCTTAAAATGCGGCGAGTTCTTCCATCGCAGCTTTAATTTTGTCGGCGCTGAGCAGGAAATATTTTTCCATGCTGGGGTTCATCCCTACGGCAGGAACATCCGGCGCGCACAGACGCTTGATCGGCGCATCCAGCTCGAACAGCAGCTCTTCGGCGATGATGGCCGAAACCTCGGAGCCGACGCCTCCGGTTTTATTATCTTCGTGAACGATCAGCACTTTGCCTGTCTTCGCCGCGGCCGCCAAAATAGCTTCCTTATCGAGCGGTTGAATCGTCCGCAGGTCGAGAATATGCGCGCTGATCCCTTCCTTGGCCAGCTCTTCGGCCGCCTGCAGCGCATACTGCACGGTCAGGCCGTAGGAGATGACGGTAATGTCCGTCCCTTCGCGCTTCACATCGGCTTTGCCGATCTCCACGATGTACTCGCCGTCGGGAACTTCTCCGGTTACGCCCAAATAACATTTTTTATGTTCAAAATAAAGCACGGGATCTTCGTCGCGGATCGCCGCCTTCATTAGCCCTTTGGCATCGTAAGGATTGGAAGGGGCTACGATCTTTAAGCCCGGCGTTCCGAAAAACACCGATTCCGGACATTGCGAATGATACAGCGCCCCGCCGCTGGTCGCCCCGTACGGAGCGCGAACGACGATCGGACAGTTCCAGTCGTTATTGGAACGGTAGCGGATTTTGGCCGCTTCGCTTACGATCTGGTTCGTCGCCGGGAAGATAAAATCGGCAAACTGCATTTCGGCAATCGGCCTCATCCCGTACATGGCCGCCCCGATAGCGCTGCCTACGATCGCCGACTCCGACAGAGGCGTATCCAGAACGCGTTCCTCACCGAACAAATCCCGCAGTCCTTTGGTAGCGTTCAACACGCCGCCCTTGCCGACGTCCTCCCCAAGAACGAATACATTATCGTCCCGTTCCATTTCTTCCTTCATTGCGGAACGAATGGCTTCCAAATAACTGATGACCGCCATTACCGCACCTCCCCTTCTTCCGCATACACATGGCGCAACGTATCCTCGGGCAGCGGATAAGGAGCCTGATCGGCGTACTGGGTCGCTTCGTTGATTTCCTGCTTCAACTGCTCGGCCAGCTCGGCTTCCTGCTCCTCGCTCCATAAGCCGCAATCGGTCAAATACTGTCTATATTTAGGAATGCCGTCCTTCGCCCGGTTGGCCTCGACTTCTTCCTTCGTCCGGTACAGCATATCGTCGTCCGACGTGGAATGTGGGGAAATCCGGTACATGACGGACTCGATCAGCGTCGGCCCCTCGCCGCGCACCGCGCGCTCGCGCGCTTCCTTCACCACCCGGTACACTTCCAGCGCATCGTTGCCGTCGACCTTAATGCCCGGGATGCCGTAGCCTGCGCCGCGTTCCGCCACGCTTCCCGCTATTTGTTTATGCAGGGGCACCGAAATGGCGTATTGATTGTTTTGGCACAAGAAAATAGCAGGAAGCTTATGCACGCCGGCAAAATTCAAGCCTTCATGAAAGTCCCCCTGATTGCTCGAGCCTTCTCCGAAGGTCGCGTACGATACGAAGTCCCGTTTCTTCATCTTGGCGGCAAGAGCGAATCCGACCGCATGAGGAACCTGGGTCGTGACCGGGCTCGATCCGGTAACGATATTCAGCTTCCTGTGACCGAAATGGCCCGGCATTTGCCGGCCGCCGCTGTTCGGGTCTTCGGACTTGGCGAAGACGGACAGCATCAATTCCTTCATGGTCATGCCGACGGAGAGAACGAATCCATAATCGCGATAATAAGGCAAAAAATAGTCCTTTCCTTTCTCCAAAGCGAATGCAGCGGCAACCTGAGTAACCTCTTGCCCGATACCGGATACGTGAAAAGCGATTTTACCGGCACGCTGGAGAAGGTATGATCTCTCATCGAACTTTCTTGCTTTCTGCATAAATCTATACATATCGACTGCCTGTTCGTCAGACAATCCAAGCTTGCGATGCTTCATAAGCTGGCCGATGGACATGGGTTCAACCCCCTTGTTCAATTGGAATTATTACTAGGTACTAATACTAGCCCCTATAAGTATATTATAAACGGTTTCCGGTATGAATACAATTTCAAAAAATCGGCGTTATATCCCCATCGATCGGCCGTCCACCGCAAGCATCGCTTCGCCCAAAGCTTCCGATAACGTCGGATGAGGATGGATCGCTTGTCCCACTTCCCACGGCGTAGCGTCGAGAAGCTGCGCCAGCGCCGCTTCCGAGATGGAATCGGTGACATGCGGCCCGATCATATGAACGCCGAGAATATCGTTTGTTTTCTTATCGGCGATGACTTTCACGAAGCCTTCCGACTCGCCGTAAACGACCGCTTTACCGACGGCCGAGAACGGAAACCGGCCGATCTTCACATCATAGCCGCGTTCGGCGGCCTGCTGTTCGGTCCATCCGAGCGATGCCACCTCCGGTCTCGTATAGACGCAGCGGGGCACCTGATGCTGGCCGAACGGATGCGGCTTCAAGCCGCAAATATGCTCCACGGCGACGATGCCCTCGTGTCCGGCGACATGCGCCAGCTGCAGTCCGCCGTTGACGTCGCCGATCGCGTAGATATGCGCCTCGGCCGTCTGCATCGTTTCATTGACGCGAATGAAGCCGTCCGTCATTTTCACGTCGGTGTTTTGCAGGCCGATGTCTTCGATATTCGCCTGACGGCCAACGCATACAAGCGCTTTGTCCGCCTGCAGATGCTGCAGGTCTTCGCCGCGCTGCACGTCCAGCGTCACCGCGCCGTCATCCTTCTTCACCGTCTCGGAGAGCACCTTGGCGCCGGTGACGATCCGAACCCCTCGTTTTTTAAGCAGCCGCTCCAGCTCGCGGGATATGTCCGCATCCTCCGCAGGCAGCAATCTCGGCGCATATTCGACCACAGTGACCTGTACGCCGAAATCGCTTAGCATGGAAGCCCATTCGACGCCGATCACCCCTCCGCCGATAATGATGATCGACTTGGGAATCTCCTCCATTTGGAGCGCGTCGTCGCTGTTCAATATGTATTGGCCGTCCGTCTCCAGCCCCGGAAGGCTCTTCGGTCTTGAACCGGTGGCGATAATCAGCTTCTCCGGAACGAGGGTAATGATGTCGCCGTCCTCTCGCTCCACCGATACGGACCCCGAACGCGGCGAGAAGATGCTCGGAGACAGCAGTCTGCCGTTGCCGTAAAACACTTGTATATTATGCTTTTTCATCAGAAACTGCACGCCCTTGTGCATTTGCTCGACGATGCTTTGCTTGCGGGCTTGTACGCCGGGAAAATGAAGACGCACCGAGCCGGCCTCTATGCCGTACCGCTCGCTCTCTTGCATCGTTGCGTACACCTCGGCGCTGCGCAAAAGCGCTTTGCTCGGAATACATCCGCGGTGCAGACATGTGCCCCCCAGCTTGTCGCGCTCGACGACGGCTACCGATTTTCCCAATTGCGCAGCGCGGATGGCGGCGATATAGCCTCCGGTTCCTCCGCCGAGGACGACGATATCAAATGCTTGCGTCATGTTCCAACCTCCTGAAATCTATCATTCTTTCTTTCACTCATGTTTCTTTATTGTAACCTCTTTCGATGTGATAAATATAGCACAATTTGCGAAAGATCATGAAATGTTGCCGATTATATGATAACTTAATGGATGAGATATTTATACCGCGACCGCTTAAGGTAAAGGAGTTCACATGAAAACGATGTTTTTTCGTTTTGTTGCCGTCATGCTTCTGGTCATTCCGGGAGTTATGGCGACTTACGGGTTTTTGGCGATGAAGGACGCTTGGTTCGCCCAATTCGGCCCCTTGGAAGCGAATCCGCACGTGCTATGGGGCAAGCTGGCGCTCGGTCTCGTCTTATTTTTGTGCGGCGTCGCTTTTATCGGCGGCTGGATCTTTTTCCGCGACCGCAAGCGCAACTATGTCGCCCCGCGCTTTAAAGCCAAACGCCCGAAAAAATAGGAGCCGTTCCGCATCCCGCGGAAGGCTCCTTATATTTTGCCGGCCGTATCTCTTCCGAGCCAATCGACCCATTGCAAAAAACGGTTGCGCTCAATCAGCTTCGACAATGAAAGCCGCCATGTTACCGCGTGCAGTCCCGCTAGCAAAAGAACGGCGGCAGCCTGCAGCTTCCATCCGAAGCACAGCGCGATCCAGGCCCCGAGCAGGAAGCCGAGCAGATTGGAGCCCGTATCCCCCAGCATCAGCTCCCCCTTCAAATCGGGCTGCGCGAGAACGGCGCAGGCGGCTATGACCGGCAGCAGAGACGGTATGATTCCGCCGCCGAAACCTTCCTTGTTTGCGGACGCCGCCATGACCGCCAGCAGGACGGCCGCGATCAGGGCGAAGCCCTTTAGCGCCCGTCCGGGCCTCGTATCCAGCAGATTGATCGCATTGGTCGTCAGGCCGATCAATAACCATTGCAGCGCAAGCCCGAGCACCGCCGGACCGGCTCCGCTGCCGCCCCCCTCGGGGACGATGATCCATAGCGCCGCTATCCCCGTCGCCCCCGCTTTAACGGCGCCGGTGCTGATAACTCTGCGCTCCTTCCACAATCGGAAATGGCCTGCGAAGCCTTTGTAGGCTTTATGCCCTACTGTGTCGTCAATAAAACCTGCCAGCGCTACCATGCTGGCCGCCCCGGCCAGAGAAACGGGCAGCTTCTCCGCCAAAGATGCGGCCCCGGTGCCCATTGCGGCTTCGGTCAACCCGAAGGCAGCCGCAAGCTTATACCAAAGCGCCTGACATACTAGCAGCAGCCAGATCATCAGCCCTCCCGACGTCGGGATCGACTCGCCCCTGTAATTGCGGTCGGTCAGGCCGTGCGCGCTCATAAACTTCATCGCCGCCGGGAGCAGCGCTTTGCCCAGCATAACCCAACAGACGAATTGCATCGCCCAGCCCATCCAGACCGTCCCTAGCATATCGGCTGCCTCCAGCGGCTCCACAGCGTTCCGCCGACGGCGCACAGCTGCTTGCCGCGATGCATCCAGCCTCCGATATCCCGACCCGACACTCTATGAGCGAACGGCACATCCAGCTCTTGCACGCGGTAGCCGAGCTTAACCGCATCGATGGTGAGCCCTACCTCCACGCCGAAGCCGCCGGCAAACCGGCCGATATGCTCCAGCACCCCGCGATGCGCGGCGCGCTGGCCGGATAAAGGTGCGACCGGCTCGAAGCCGGACAGGCGATGCACGCCTTTCCTGGCGAGCTTTTTAACCAAGCCGAAGCCGCTTTTCTTCTTCACCGGAGGCAAACTGGCGATCACCATATCCGATTGTCCCAGCAGCAGCGGTTCAACCAAGGAAGGGAACCGCTCGGCCGTCGCTCCAAGATCCGCATCAAGGAAGACGAGTATGCGGCCATGCGCCATTTTGCAGCCCGTGTGAAGAGCCGTTCCTTTGCCGTACGACCGGGGATGCTGCACGACCAGATCCGAGAGCGGCATCGCCAGCTTGAACGTGCCGTCGCGGCTTCCGTCATCGACCACAACGATCTCGGTACGCCTGTCTCTCAGCGCCGCGCACGCCTTGCGGATCGAACGCAGCGTCTCTTCTATGTACCGCTCCTCATTGAACGCCGGTACGATGACCGACACTTCTGGCATCATCATAGTTTGACCCCCCTCACGTTTTGCTAATCCGCAGTTTGCGCAGCAAGCTGCGGGCCGCTTGTTTCCATGAAGCTTTCTTCCATAAAGCTTGCTTCCGGAGCCGCTTATCCAAGCCGCAGTTCAGCAGAGCAATGCCCTTGGCGTCCGTCAGTTTGCTTCCGATTTTCATCCGGACGAGCACGGTGCTTCCCATCCCTTTCCGCCCTTTTTCCAGAAAATCGAACATATGGCTGTGCCCGCCTACGGTCACGATTTTTTCGCATTGATGATCGTATGCCAGGAGTAAGGCAATGTCTTCGCTCGTTCCGCATGAAGACAGCACCGCCGCCTCCAGGCCCAGCTTCCTGATTCTGCCCAGGCCCGGAGCCTCCCCGTCCGGATACGCGTGCACGACCAGCTCCGCTCCGCAGCGCAACGCTCGATCCGACGCGCTGTCCATATCCCCGATAATCAGATCGGGCCTGTAGCCTTGCTCCAGAAGAGCGTCGGCTCCGCCGTCCACTCCCACGAACACCGGCGCATAAGCTTCTATGTATCCATTGAGCGCTGCCAAATCCTGCTTGTAATCGCGTCCTCGCGTCACTACCAGAACATGGCGGCCTTCTAAGCGAACCCGCAGCTCCGGGCAATATAACGGTTTCAGGACAAGGTCTTTTTCTTTGTCTGCATAAGCCAAAGTATTATCGATAAACTCCCGCAGACGCTCGTGATGACCGTGGTGCGCTTGCTTGTAAAAGTACAGCCAGCGCTCTCTAGTAAACGCCGCGCATGGAATCGTCCGCTTCCCCGCCGTTATGCTTTCGGCAGTTACCGTCAATTCTTCATCATCGTTAATGAAGGACAGCGCGGAGCCTTCGATTTCCATAACGGGCACTCCCCGCTCAAGCAGCAGCAGCGGTCCGGTAACCGGCGCTGTTCCCGTCATAGTCTGTCCCGCGTTGACAACGCAGGTCACGCCGGCGGCAATCAGGCCTTCCGCAGCCAGATCGTCCAAGTCGTCGTGATCGATGACCGCTATGCAGCCGGGCCGTATGATGCGCAGCAGCTCCTTCGTCACGCGATGCTTGCGCGCCGTACCTTTCGCGATCGGAACTGCCGTCGTTTTGCTGTTGGTTATAGCCATATTACCAGCACTTCGCTTTCTACGCCATGAGATGATCTCGCTTACTATTTTTCGTCGTTGCCGTCATTCTCATACATGGGGAGCGAATCGTTTTCTTAAGTAGGAACAAATCCCCCAAAAGCCATCCATGCCGCCGACGCGGCACCACAGACAATGGAAATGGGGTACCAAGAGTAATTTCCAGGGTAGTGACGTGATGCTCTGAAGCTTGTTCCGTCCGCATCCAGCCTAAGCTGGATCGGCGTCTAACCATTCCTCTGGGATCGTTCTATGGGTAGACATTACTTTCGGGGGAGACCCCGGATATCCACAGGATATTGCTGCGCATCATTTCCTAAACAAAAATAAAAAACATCCCCGGCGACCTGCCGAAGATGTCCTCATATTCATGCTGTAAAATGATGGAATGCATCCGCCCGCTTAGACATATGCTCTTTCATGTGACGACTGCATCGAAAGCGTCCCTAGCCAAAGCATGGCGATGCGGCGTCGTACCCATAACCATGTCGCTTAAGGGGGACAAACTTATTCATGATGTTTATTCATCGATTAGCGTCAGGCCGCCTTGAAACCAGTTAGCGTATTCGGAGGAGTCGAGCGCTTCCCCGACATATTGCAAAACTGCCGCTTTCTCCTCAGGCTTGAAGTTGTATTTGCAGTCCATCCTATTGAAAACGAGCCGCAGTTCTTCCAATCGGCCGTCCTTATGTCCCTTCAATTGAACGACGTAGAGCTCGTCCGGCTCATCCGTAAATTTGCAGCCGATATCGATCAGCAGCGTATCCCCGCTCGAATCCGCTTCCATCTGACAATAATCGAATTCCATGATGTCCTCCCAAAAATATACTTTTTTTAGAGTTCAGCAACAATATTCTACATTTTGTGCAAAATTTCTATGCTATAATGATACTTATCTTAGCGTAAGGAGTAGGGTCAATGCAAAAAACATGTCAGAAAATTGTTCGTGTTCAGAACGGTCTTATAACGGAAATTTATGATGGCTTACTGTACCGCGACTTTCAGGACAATGATAGCGCATTGAAGGAATTGCTGATGGATGACGTCGGTCTTGATTTCGACTCCATACTCCACACCTATGAAGAGTTAATTCAGGAGTTGGCGACAACCTTTCCGCACCTTCGCGATTTTATTGGCAGCCGTCTGCCGGAAGGGTGGCTCAGCTGGGCGGAGCAAACGTATCAGCCCGTGCCTGCGCTGCCGGCCGGTTCGTCGTCCAACCGTCAGCCGTAAAGCGGGCAAGGCAGGTTATGATTTTGAGCGGCAGGCATAATCCTTAACGGACCATCCATACTATACTTGATTTCATCCGCAAGGAGGCTAACCACTATGGTCCATAATCTGGAAAGCAATTACGATTGCTCGAACGCAGGCAGCGATATTCACGAGCTGCAGGAGCAGCTTCAAGCGCTGAAGAGCGGTTCCGACGGTTCCAAGGAATCTGCGGAACAAATCAACCGGCTGGAGAACCAAATCCATTTTATCAAGAACAAATGCGATATTCACCCGTAAGGCAATCTGTTCGTCGCCCATGGAAAGCACAGCCGATCTTGCGAAGCTGTGCTTTCTTTATTGTACGGGCTCTTCAATCAGCGAGATATCTACGATGTCGTCAAGCAGAATCCAAGAGTATTCTTCATCATTCTCTATTTTGATCTGTCTTTGTTTCTTATCCAGCAGCGTTATTTGGCCCTGGAAGGTCTGATCCTCCCGGTCCGTACGGACGGTAACGACAGACTCCAGCTTTGCCGACATGATGGTATTCAGCGATTGGTCCCAATCACCCGGATGCATCTTCAGGAAGTCCGTCCGCCATTCCAAACTTGTCATTTTCACGTGATCCCACCTCAAATAAAGAACATATGTTCCTATTATATCGAATGTTCGATAATAAAATCAACCGGAATATGTGAACTCTAACCGATAAGGAGGTTAACGATGAATATTGAAAATGCGATTCGCGAAAAATTTAAATGCGCCAAGTGCAGTACAACCTCATGCAGAATCAAAGAAGTGGCGATGACCGGCACCGGTCTTAGCAAAATGTTCGACATCCAGCACAACCATTTTCTTTTCGTATCTTGCGAGCATTGCGGTTTCGTCGAAGTGTATAACCCGTCCATTCTCGAAGGTAAAACGCGGGGGCAGCTGGGTACGGTGCTCGATATTTTATTCGGCTGACCTTGCGTGAGAAAGGCGTCTTGGCCACAGATGTCCGGGCCGCGTTCTGCGGCGGTTTAAACCTGCTTATGCGGCAAAGAAGCCGCTATCCCTTATGAACGGGCAAAAGACCCTATCTGCGTCGGCAGACAGGGTCTCTTCATTGCGGATAGAGCAGGCAGGCCGTATCCTCTTGTTAATCCAGCCCCAGGCGCGCATACTGCTCCGCCGGAGCGTCGCTGTCGGCCATCAGCCGCTTCATCAGTTCGATCATTCTGCGCTCCGTCTCCGGATGAGCGGTCAGCGGCTTCTGCTGATACGGGTCGTCCTGCACATCGTACAGCAAGGTGCCGAAGGCATGGTAGTGGTTGTAACCGGACGCCCGGATCTTCATCGTTCGCACGCCTTTGGTAAATGAGAACGGCTCCTGCAGGCTGATTTCCTGAAGCTCCGGCACCGAGAAGCGGCTGCGCATATGGGTCGGCATCAGCGTGTAGTTGTATAAAGGCGTATTATCCTCGGACACCGGCGCCCGCATATATACGTACCTTCCGTCGGTCACATTGACATGCGCCCCGTGCAGGCCGAAGAGCGCCGCCTCGCGCACCGCCTCGTCCCGGGCAATCGTATGCTTAAGCGGCTTCCCCTGCATATCCGGAGGAATATCCGCTCCGAAGTATTCCAGCAGCGTCGGCGCAAAGTCGATCGTCTGCACGAGGCTCTGTCTTCGTTCGTTGCGCGCTCCGCTGCGAGGGTCCCAAATAAATAAAGGGATATGGGCGATTTCGTTGTAAAACGGCATGATCGTCTTGGCCCACCAATCGTGTTCGCCGAGCAAATACCCGTGATCCGTGTTGACGATAAGCATCGTATCCTTCCACAAATCGAGCTCATCCATCGTATCGAGCACCTTGCCCAAATAATGATCGCACATGCTAAGAAGCGCGGCGTACTCGTAACGGACATGCTCAATCTCTTCCTTCGTCTCCTTCACGGGGCCGTACGGCGGCCAGTCAAAGTGCTTCCCGTCATACTTGTGGGGATATAAGTCCCGGTATGCCTGAGGCGCATAGAACGGCTCATGCGGATCGAACGTTTCGATCTGCAGAAACCATCTGTCCGCATCGCCGTTGCGGCGTATGAATTCAAGCCCCTTCTCCATCGTCTGCGCCTGGGGAAAGTCCTTCTCCTCGCGGATATACTGCCGGTTGATCCAATCCTGGCGGATCAGCTGATGCATCTGCTTCATCCCGATCATATCGGGAAGCTCGGGGTCGCCTACTTCCCCCTTCCACGGATCGCCCTCCTGCCCGCGGATCAGCTCGAACGAGCTGTAGCGCGTATGATACGTTCCCCCGCCGTCCTCCCAGTAATGCTGATGATCGGTGACGATATGGGTATACACGCCGTGCTGCTTCAATATTTCCGGCATCGAGTCGTCGAACGGCTCCATCGGCCCCCAGCTGCGGTGCAGGAAGTTGTACCTGCCGGTTTGCAGCTCCCGCCGCGCAGGCATGCACGGCATACTGCCGACGTAGGCCTGGTCGAAGGTCACCGTCTTTTCGGCCAGCCGCTTGAAATTGGGCGCGTGAATCCAGTCGCAGCCGTAGGGAGGCAGCATATGTCTGTTGAGCGTGTCGAACATAAGCATGATCGCTTTCATGATTAACCCTCGCTTTCGTTATGGTTCTGCAATAAGTGGAGCGGCAGCCGCAGCGACGCGACCGTTCCGCGCCCCTCGAAGGAATCCAGGCTCAGCCCGTAAGGCGCGCCGTACTGCAGCACAATGCGCGCATGCACGTTCGCAATGCCGAGGCTCGCCTGCTTGCCGTATTCGCGCAGCGCGTTTTCGGAGAGCTTGCCGAGCATCGCTTGAATGGACTCCAGCCGCTCCCGGCGAATACCCGGTCCGTTATCCGCCACCTCGATAACAAGATCGTTCTGATCGTCGAAGGCGTTGACGATGATGCTTCCTTTGCCTTCCTTAGGCTCAATCGCGTATTTGACCGCATTTTCCACGAGCGGCTGCACGATCAGTTTAGGGATCAGACAATTCATAAATTTCTCGTTGACGCTGATCTGGCTGCGGAACGTTCCCGGAAACCGGATATGAATGACGGACAAATAATGCTTGAGCTGCGCAAGCTCCTCCTCCAGCTTCACAATCGCATTCATATCCTGCGCCGTATAACGGTAAAAGTCCGCCAGACTTCGCGCCATCGTGACCATCTCCGGCATATCCTCCAGATATGCCATACTTTTGATAATATCGAGAGAATTATATAAAAAATGCGGGTTGATCTGGGTTTGCAGCGCCTTCACCAAAGCTTCCTTCTCCCTGAGCTGAAGGCTGACCTCCTGCAGTTTCAAGGTGCTTACCGTTTCCAGCAAATGATTGACCTGCTCGATCATCATATTGAAGCTTCGATTCAAATACTGAAATTCGTCATAGCCCGAGGCGTACGTGGCACGCACTTGCAGATCGCCCCGCTCCACGCTGCCCATCACCTGCCGCAGATGCAGGATCGGCTTCACGAACGCGCCGGATAGAAAAGGAACCACCAATATAATACATACGGCGATGATAAGAAAAGCGAGAAGCATCGTGTTGGGCGTATGCTTGGACGCGGAAGCCATCTCCTCGTACGGGACGACGGAGACGAACGTCCAGCCTGTCGTATCCGACCGGGTCACGGCGACCAGCGTCCGCTGTCCTTCCCACTGCTGAATCGAAGCGTTCTCGTTATCGGACAGATCCAGCTGCCGCAACGCGGTCTGCTCCCGCGGCAGACCGAGCCATTTGTAATTGGGATAATAAATAATACTGTCCCGATCGGAAATAATGAAGAACCGCCCCTGGGGCGCAAGAGACGATTTCTCGAAGGTGCGCTGAATTTCGTCCAGTTGAAAATCGATCACCAATTTCCCCAGCAAATCCATATTTTCCACACTGTAAATCGGCATTTCCAAGGAAAGCACCCTTACATCCTCGTTCACATACTTGACGGCATGGGTTGAGATCACCGTCGTCTTTTCCGAAATGCCGTTATGATACCACGGCTCCTGAGCAAGCAGCTCCTCCGATCGGAGCGCCAAATTGGTCATAGCCAAGGTGCGGTTATCCGCAGACAACAGGAACATCCCTACGATCTCGGGATAATTGAGCGCCACGTATCTTCTGAGCACGGACTGAACCTCAACCTGCTCCTCAAGGGTCGCCGCCTGTCCGTATTTCATCCACTGCTGCACATGCTCATCCTTGGCCACGGAGGAAGTCGATTTGGTCAGCTGGTAAATGTAAAAGTCGATATGATGGTTCAGCCTAAGCGTAGCTTCCTGGGAGATGCGATGGAAATCCCGTTTAATCCCGCTGCTGTATAAGTGAAACGATAAGAATCCCATCAGCAAAATCGTCAGCAAGCCTACCAGCAAAAAAGCGACGGTTAGTTTCGTTTTAATGGAGAAATGAAGGTGGAAGCGCTTTAACATTGGCTTCATACGCTCACACGCTTAACCATTTCCGGTATTCCTTAGGGGACTGTCCCGTCATTTGCTTGAACACCCGGTTAAAATGAGGCAGCGACTGAAAGCCTACCTGTTCGGCAACCTCGTACACTTTGCGCTCTCCGTCGACGAGCAGAAGCTTGGCCTGCTGCACGCGCAGCGCATTAAGGTAGTTAATAAACGACTGCCCCGTATATTTCTTGAACAGCAAGCTGAACTGCGAGACGCTGATATGGAAGCGCTGCGTCATATCCGACACGGAGAGCTCCTCATGATAATGAGCCTGCAAATAATCGCACACCTTGCGGATAATTTGCCGCATTTCGCCGCTCGTCATCGCGTTATAGCATTGCAGCCATTCCTCGGTAAGCTTGAGAAAATGAGCCCGGATCTCCTCCGCCCGTCCCCCCGCCGCGGCCGGAATGCGCGCGTAACCGGGCTGCATGCTTTGAATGAGCTCGTTATATTTGCCGGAAAAGGTGCGCAGCAGCACGTTCTTCTCGCTTTCTTGCAAGTCCGCGGCATTGATGATGCGGCTGACGAGGCCACCCTGCTCCTCGAACAGCGACTGAGCGTCATATTCGGTTATTTTATCGAAATACAGCTGGATGCCCAAATAATACTGCCGCAGCTTATGAAATTGCGGAATCCGTTCTTTGGCCTTCTCCAGCGCCTTGCTCAGCTCTTCCTCCAGAACCGGCTTCAAAAGAAAATCGCTGACGTCGTATCTCAGCGCCTGGCGCGCATATTCGAATTCGTTGTATCCGGTAAGAATGATCGTTATGACCGGCAGCCGCCGCTCGGCGATCTCCCGCACAAGCCACAGGCCGTCTTGAACAGGCATCATAATATCGGTAATGACAATGGTCGGCCATACTTGATAAATAGCCTGCAGCGCCTCTTCGCCGTTGCCCGCCTCGGCTGCGACCTCGAAGGCTCCGCCCAGTTTTTCCACCATTTTGACGACAGCGCCGCGAATCCATTGTTCATCCTCTACGACCATAACCTGATACATAAGAACACCATCCCATTGTTTAGTAATGACATGACGGTATGATGCAGAAGGGACATGTCCTTCCCATTATAGCACGCCAGGAGGCTGCTCCCGCCGCCGGCTTACCCTTTCACGGAACCTACGAGCATGCCCTTGTCGAAGTACTTTTGGAAGAACGGATACATCACGATCATCGGCAGCGAAGCCATCACGACGACCGCCATTTTAACGGGAGGTCCGAATTCGTAGCCGTTGGATATCGACTCCAAGGAATTTCCCGACTCCAGCACGATTTGACGCAAAAAGACCTGCAGCGGAATCAGCTGCGAATCGCTGATGAAAAGAATCGCCTGAAAATACGAGTTCCAGTAAAATACGGCGTAAAATACGATGAAGGTCGCTACCGAAGTCATCGACAACGGCAGCATCACCCGGAAAAACAGCATCCACTCGCCGCAGCCGTCCATCCGCGCCGCTTCCTCCAGTTCCTTGGGCGTATTCTGGAAAAAGCTGCGCATGACAATCAGGTTAAAAGGCAAAATCAAATTGTTCAGAAACAGCGACCAATACGTATTGAGCAGCCCCAGCTGGCTCGTTAGCAAATACATCGGAATGATCCCGCCGCTGAACAGCACGGTAAACACGACCATAATATTGAGCGTTTTCCTGCCCTTCAGCCATGTGCGGGATAGCCCGTAAGCCATCAGCGTCGTCGTCGAAATGCTGAGCGCCGTCCCGACGATCGTAATTTCGAACGCATTTTTAAACGAGGTCAGAAAGTTATGATTGTTAAACAAGTAACCGTAGGCATTGAGCGTCCAGGTCTCCGGGATCAGGAAGAAGCCTCTGGATAGCATCTCCTGTTTGGTGGAAAACGAGCTGAGCAGGACATACAAGCAAGGAAGCAGCACGCCCAGCAAGACGACGGTCAGCACCGCGTAAACGAGCGCATCGAAGAAGGACGCCTTCCGCAGCGTATAAGTTTTCATATTAATAGACGCCCTCCTCGCCGATCTTATGGGATGCGCGGTTTGCCAAATAGACAAGCCCCAGCCCGATAAGCGCCTTAAACAGACCGACCGCCGTCGTGTAGCTAAACTCCGCCTGATTGATGCCGACGCGGTACACATACGTATCGAACACTTCGGAAACCTGAATATTCAGCGCATTTTGCAGCAGCAAAATATGCTCGAAGCCGGTATCCATCACATGCCCGAGCCTCAGGATAAACAAGATAATAATGGTTGATCTCAGCGCCGGCAGATTGATGTGCCAAATTTGGCGCAAGCGGCTCGCCCCGTCCACCCGGGCCGCCTCGTACAGCGTAGGATCTACCGAAGCCAGCGCGGCGAGGAAGATGATCGCGCTCCAGCCCGCTTCCTTCCAGATGACCTGCAGCAAATACAAGGCGCGGAACGAATCGGGATTGGTCATAACGTCCAGGCGCTCGTAGCCCCATGTAGAAATAAGATTGTTAATGCCCCCGTCCTGGGTGGAGAACAGCAGCGCCGTTATGCTGACGATAACGACCCAGCTCAAAAAATGCGGAACGTACAGCAGCGTCTGCGCTCCCTTCTTGAACCACTTGAGCCTTACCTCATTCAGCAGAAGAGCCAGAACGATCGGCATCGGAAAAAACAAAAATAAATTCAAGCCGCTAATGATAAGCGTATTGCGGAATATCATCCAAAAATCAGGGTCCTGAAACAGCGTCCCGAAATGGTCCAGTCCCACCCAAGGACTGCCCATAAATCCTTCAAACGGATCGTATTGCTGAAACGCAATGAGGATTCCGGCCATAGGAACATATTTGAATATAATAAAGAACAGAAAGCCCGGCAAAATCATCATATAGATCGGCAGCCCGCGCTTCCACTCGTACCAGCGGCTGCGAGCCGCCGTCTTGGTGCTCACTTTCTCCGGATGTACGGCAGCAGTTCCCAAGCGAATAACCTCCCTTTCATGTCGGAGAGACTCGGGAGAAGACGCCTCCGCCCTCCCCCGCTCCGGTCCCTCCTGCCCGTTTACTTCACCTTCTGGTATTCTTCGTTCATCTCTTGAATGATTTTGTCGCCGCCGCCGGCTTTCCAATCCGCAATCGCCTTATCGATCGCATCCATAGGCTCTTGACCGGCAATGACCTTCACCATCGTATCCATCCACTTCTTGTCGATGTTGGTACCGAGCTTGATTGCCGTATCGGATACGAGCCCTGCCGCCGCATCCTTGACCTTCACTTTTTCGTTGTTGTCGAAATACGTCTTGATCGTGTCCACTTCCTTCGGGTCCATCCACTTGTAGATCAGGAACATCGGGTCGTAGCGCTTGAAAAACCAGCCTAGCAGCAGGAACTGGCGATCCTTCACCGATGCCTCGAGCTGCTCGTATTTCGTGTCGCTTATTTTCTTATAATGAACGCCTTCGATGCCGTGCTTGACGAAATCGTAGCCTTCGTCCGACAGCATATAGTCCATCAGCTTCAGAATACGCTGCTGCTTCTTGGCGTCGATTTTGGCGTTAATCGCAATCCGGTCTCCCGATGTCGTAGCGGGAATTCCGCTTTTGCCGTCCGGCCCCTTCGGAGGCATCAGTTGGGCAAGCTCCGCCTTGGGATCGGTCTTGAGCAGCGGGGGCAGCGTCTCCGTGTATAATTGCTGCGGATTCACATAGGCAATTCCCGACTTGCCCGCCTCCAGTTTATTCAAGGAATCGCGCGATTTCAAAATCGGCGAATCCTTGTCAAGTACTCCTTCGGCATAAGCCTTGCGCATGAATCCGATGAAATCCTTAAGCTCCTTGCTCTGGGTTTGCATCGGCGTCAGCTTGCCGTTCGCGTCCAGCGTCCAGTTGTTGGCAAGCCCGAAGCTTGCGGTCAAAAAGTTCGCCGTGCCGCCAAATCCGAACTTGCCGTTCGGACTAACCTCAAGCGAGAAGCCTACCGTGTCCTGCTTTCCGTTGCCGTCCGGGTCCTTCATAGCGAAGGCTTTGGCCACCTCGTAAAACTCGTCGATCGTCTCCGGCATCTTCAGCCCCAGCTTATCCAGCCAATCCTTACGGATCGCCAGCGAATCCCGCGCCTCCTGGTAATAGAACGGAATGCCGTAATACTTGCCCTTCGGATTGAACTGCTTCAGCGCATCTTCGGGGATATACTTCGTAATGTTCGGATATTTTCCAAGTTCAGGAAGTACATCCATAAAAATATTTTTTCCCTGCCATTTGACGTATTCGGCGTTCGGCACATAGAACACATCCGGGAAATTGTTCGAGGCGGCCAACACGTTCAGCTTCTCCTGGTAGTTCGCGGACGGAACCCACTCAACCTTCAAATCGATGTTCAGACGCTTGTTGATCTCTTCGATCATCGGATGATTGGGGGCCCAGCCTCCCCCGGCATAGCTTCGCGTCATCAGATTAATTGTAATTTTTTCATTAGAATCGTCCGCCGTTCCCTTTCCGTTCCCTTCTTTGCTCTTGCCGGGATCGGAAGTGTTGGCGCAGCCGGCTAGCGCCGAGGCGAGAAGCGCAGCGGTTAAGGTCAGTGCCGTCATCGTTTTCATTATCTTAATAACCTCCCATAGCTTAATTAGTGCTTTTCTCTGGAATCTCTGACATGAGGCACGACATCGCAGGTTTCCTGATAGAAATCCAGCATCCGCTCCCTTAGTTCCTCCCTCACCCGGGCCAAAGAAGCGTCATGGATTCGGTTCTGCGTCTCCATAGGGTCCTGCTCCAGATCGTATAACTCATCCGTTTCGTAATACCGGCGGACGTACTTATATCGATGCGTCCGAATCATCGTCGCCTTCGTATGCTCGGGCCCCTCGCTTCGCTGCATTTGGCCGCGAGGCCAATATAGCATGGAAGGAGCTTCATTGGCAGGAGCCGACTCGTTGCAATGCGTTTCTCCGTGCAGCCGCCCTCCCTCGCAGAATACGGCATCCCGGTGCTCCTCAGTCTCTCCCTCGATCAAAGGAGCCAGCGATTTTCCGAAGAGCGTGTAATCCGGCGTAATTCCCGCATAATGGTGTACGGTGGCCGTCATGTCGATCAATTCGACGAGCGCGTCGGATACACCCGGCTTCACCTTTTCGGATGCAGGAGGCTTGACAATGAACGGAACGCGCGTCAAGCAATCTTCGAACGTATTCTGGTTTTTCTCCACCAGGCCGTAATCCCCTGTGAAATCTCCGTGATCCGAGAAGAAAAATACCGCGGTGTCATCATAGATTCCCGCATCTTTAAGCGCTTTCATCAACAAGCCGAACTGGTGATCCACACGCGCGCACATCCCATAATACGTCGCTCGAAGCTCCGCCCATCGCTCTTCGGACCAGCTCTGCATCTGGTACAGCTCGCGCAGACCGGATAAAATGGACGGCTTATCCTCGGACAGATATTCCGGACGAATCCGTTCCGGGAGCAGCAACTTGTCGATAAGGTCGTACCAGGACTTCTCTACGGCATACGGCGGATGGGGATAAAGAATCGGCAAGTAGATGCATAGCGGCTGATCCGCCGGCGCGTTCTTGATGAAATCGATCGCTCCCAAAATATGGGCCCAGTCCGAATCGTAATACATATCTTCCCCTTGCGTGTCCAGCTCTCCCGCGAAGAACGAATAGTACTTATCGCTGCCGGGATCTCCGCGCCAGTTCCCTCCCGCTGCCTGGAATGCTCCGCCGAACATCGGGCGCGGCTTGCGTTCCGGCTCATACTTGATATCGCAATAGGCGTCAAAGCCGCTAGTAGGGGGAATCAGATCGTTCTTCCCGCCCCACCAGACAAAGTACCCTGCATCCTTCAGCGTCTTGAGCAGCACCGGCTCCTCGGGCCGCATCATATGGTACATCGTGCGGTGACCTCGGACATGCGGATACCAGCCCGACATAAAGGAGCAGCGGCTCGGGGTGCATACCGGATTTTGGCAAAAGGCGCTGCGGAACGACACAGCCTCCGTAGCGACAAGCTCATCCAAATGCGGCGTGACGGCAGCCGGGTTGCCCAAATGCCCCATAACGTCTCCGCGCCACTGATCGGGATTGAACAGGATCATATGAGGTTTCTTTTTCAATTGACTTGCTCCCCCCTGGGAATCTCGGATTGATGTGTGTTGAAACAACTTAACTATACCGTGAACACGGTAGGAAAGTCCTTAACGCATTATCCGATTTGTTTGCATTTTTTCCGCGGATGCAAAGCGGGCGGGACAACTTGCGATAATATGCGAATAAATCGGAAAATCCGCTAACGAATCCGCAGCCTCTCTTTGCTATACTCGGGGATGACCTATAGATCAAGAAGGGATGATGCCGATTGAACCATCCGAATATTGTTATGATTATGGTTGATCAATTTCGAGCCGATTGGCTGAGCTGCGCGGGCGCCTCTTTCCTGGAGACGCCGAATATTGACCGGATTGCCGCAAACGGGATACGGTTCGTGAAGGCCGCGTGCAATAGTCCCGTCTGCGGACCGAGCCGCTGCTCGCTGGCCGCGGGGAAGTACCCGCACCGGCTGGGGAACTTGGAGAACTTCGTGAACTTTCCCAATGATCAAGCCACCTATTATCAAGCTTTAAGACAAGCCGGCTACCGCGTGGGGATCGTCGGGAAAAGCGATTTGCACAAGGGGGATCATTTCTACGGCATAAACGGCAATCTTCCGCTGATGTATCATCTCGGATTTACAGACCCGCATGAAACGGAAGGCAAGATGAACGCCGCGTTTCAACGAAATAACCTGATGAGCTTCGATATCGATCCCGGTAACGACGAGCATATCGCCGGGCCGTATCAGAACTACTTGCGAGAGCGGGGGCTGCTTACCGCCTTCGTTCAGGATTACAAGCAGCGCTTCGCGGATTGGAAATATTGGAACGCATGGCCGTCGCCGCTGCCCGCCGAGCATTTCCATGACAGCTACATCGGGCGCAAATCATGCGAGTTTATCGAACTGGCCGGCTCGGAAACACCGTGGCATTTATTTGTCAGCTTCGTCGGCCCGCATGATCCATGGGATGCCCCGGCGTCCTATGTTGACGCCTATCATCCGGAAGCATTTCCCGCTTCCATTCAGGACGATCTCAGGAATAAACCGGAGTGGATCAAGAAAAAGGCAAACAAGCAAACGGGCGGGATGTCAGAGGAGGAGCTGCACCGGGTGAAGCGTCATTACGGAGCTGCTATCAAGCTTATTGACGACTGGGTAGGACATATTCTGGACACTTTGGAAGCCACGGGAGCGGCAGATCAAACGGTCGTCATATTTTGTGCGGATCACGGGGAAATGATGGGAGATCACGGTTTATTTCAGAAAAGCACGATGTATGAAGGCGCTTTGCGCATTCCGCTTATTATTGCCGACCCGCGGCAACCCCATGCCGGAACCAGCGATGCCTTGGCCGAGCTGATGGATTTGCATCCTACCATGTTGGAGCTGGCGGGCATAGAGCGTATGGAGAGTACATTGGACGGTAAATCGCTAGTTCCGCAGCTAAAGGGGGAACAGGCGGAACATAAAGCTTATCAGTTTAGCGAGCTGAACAATACGCGCATGATCTTTGACGGAAGATACAAACTCATCGAAAATCATAATGACATCAACGAATTATACGATCTGCAAGACGATCCGCAAGAGCTTATCAATTTGATTCCATCTCGCCCGGAGCTGGTCCGGCCCTTAATGAAGCAGATGCAAGAGCTTAGAAAATAAGCGGACATAGGCCGCTGATCTCTTTTTTCTCAGAATATAACAAGAAAAAACCGCTTATTTGTTGGCTTTTAGCTGAACCCATCAATAAGCGGTATTTGTGATTTCGCTATATTAATTCGTATTTAAATCAATATCGATCGGCTCACCGCCTGCCAACCTCTACTTGAACATTTATAGCTTCAAATGAAACACTTGCTGCGCCTTTACATTGTCATATCCAATCCTTTTATAAAACTCATGCGCTTCCTTTCTCTGATCGCTGGAACGCAGCCGAACGGCAGCATATCCTTTTTCTCTGGCCCATTGTTCACACTGACGCATCAGTTTCTCTCCGATTCCTTTGCGCCGATGGGCAGAATCAACAACCAATCCGCCAATTTCCGCAAACGCCGGGCTTTCCAATAAGTGCCTGCCATGAATATGCACCCATCCGGCGACGGAATTTTCCGTTTCCATCACGAAAACAGCATGATCCGCTTCGTTGAAAATCTTGCCCAAGCGGGCTGCCATATCCTCTGGCGTAACTGTATAATCCAGTTGTTCTGATAAAGCCGATAAATGAGCAGCATCAGATAATTCCGCTTTCCTTATAAACATAATCGTCACCAGGTCCTTAAACGTTACATTCTTTGAATTTAAAAGACAAATTCCTCCTACTCATTAAGGTTGGTTATAACCCAATGAATAAGAGGAATTAGTTGGTTTACCAATAAGAATTTATTGGTTTTCAAAAGCTATTAGTTGGTCTTTCCGTCTGGCTGTAAGCTGCTTCCAACTCCAAACCGCCTTGCTAATTCGTTACTCCTTCCCCTTTCACGACACCTTGTGCTCAATTCTCAGCTTATCCGCGACCATCGCAATGAATTCGCTATTGGTGGGTTTTGCTTTCGAGATATTAATCGTGTAGCCAAATAAGTGACTGATGCTGTCGATGTTGCCGCGGGTCCAGGCGACTTCGATCGCGTGGCGAATGGCGCGCTCGACGCGGCTTGGCGTCGTTTTGTATTTTTCGGCAATGGCCGGATAGAGCGTTTTGGTGATCGCGCCCAAAATTTCGATGTTGTTATATACCATCGTAATCGCTTCGCGCAAATATTGGTATCCTTTGATATGAGCCGGCACTCCGATTTCATGGATGATGGTCGTGATGTTAGCGTCAAGATTTTTGGTTTTCGGCAGCTGCACCACATTTGCTTTTGGAGAAGAATGCGTTGTTACCGATGTGGTCTGATTGTTGGAAACAAGCTGACGAATGCGATTCGTCAAAATTTCCATGTCAAACGGCTTCAGGATATAATAGGATGCGCCTAGCTGAACAGCTTTTTGCGTAATGTTCTCTTGGCCGAAAGCTGTAAGCATAATAATTTTGGGCTGCGGATGCAAATCCATTTCGCGCAGCTTCTCAAGTACTCCCAATCCGTCCAAATGAGGCATGATAATATCCAAAATGAGTACGTCCGGAATTCGATTTCCTTGCTCGATCAAACGAAGCACGTCATTTCCGTTATATGCAACGCCCGTTACCTGCATGTCGTCTTGTTCATCGATAAATTCGGAAAGTAAATTCGTGAATTCGCGGTTGTCATCAGCCAACAATACTTCGATCATTTGCAACGTAACATCCTCCTTCAAATGGCGACAAATAAGGTTTAGCATTTTTTACCTAAGTATACTTTCGACAATACGAATAAAATTCCTTCTGTCGAAAATTATTTTTCTAGATTTTTTTTGATTTTTATCTTATAATAATTTATTTAATTCAAATAAATACAGATTTCGACAAAAGCGGTCTTCGCTCTACAAAAAAGAAAAACTAAAGGCAATTAGCTTGCCTTCAGTTCACCTGTTGTGTTCCTCAGCATAATTCCCGCATCTTGAAGCATCCATTCGATAAAGCAGCCATACCCGCTGGTCGGGTCATTAACAAATACATGGGTTACGGCTCCGATCATTTTTCCGTTTTGGATAATGGGACTTCCGCTCATACCTTGTACGATGCCACCGGTTTTTTCAAGCAGCTTTTGATCCGTAATTTTAATGACCATCCCTTTGGTAGCCGGGTAATCCTGTTTTGCGACATGTATGACTTCAATATCGAATTTTTCTACTTTTTGACCGTTCAGCACGGTGTAGATCTGCGCTGGGCCTTCTTTAACTTCTTCGGCGAAAGCGACCGGGATCGGTTCTTTCATTAACCCGTGATCGGGAAGAGCGTCCATTTTGCCAAAAATGCCGAATGGCGTGTTTTTCTCGATATTGCCCAGTACCTTGCTTTCTTTAGAGAACTGCGCTCTTTTCTCTCCAGGCTCTCCGTTTTGGCTTTTGGATATCGAGGTTACGTTGGAATGCACGATTTCGCCTGAGCCTACCGCAATCGGAGTTTGCGTGTCCATGTCGGTTATGACGTGTCCCAGCGCGCCGTACACTCCTTGATCTGGAGCGTAGAATGTCAAGGTTCCTACCCCTGCCGCGGAGTCGCGAATATAGAGGCCCAGCCGGTAAGCTTTATCCACGATATCGTAGACCGGTTGAATTTGCAGATCGATGGTTTCGTTATTGCGGCGCAGCGTCAAGGTCAGAGGCTTCTTATTCTCTCCCGCTTCGGCTGCCAATTCAGCTACTTTGGAAATGTCCTTCAGCGGCTTGCCGTTAATTTTGACGATCAAATCACCCAATTGAATTTTGGCGTCCTCGCCGGGGGAGATCTTTTTATCCTCGGCTACCGCCACTAAATGATGGCCGACCACCAGAACACCGGATGATTTCAGCTTCACCCCGATTGTTTGTCCGCCTGGAATGACTTTCAAGTCCGGCACTACGCTCACTTTGACCGTCTTCAGCGGAATTTTGCCGAATAGCTTTAGTTTCATTTCAGCTTGTCCTGCTTTGTAGGATTCCAATGAAATCGGATGGTGCAGATCAACTTGAAATGAGTGCCTTGCCGATCCGTTTACTTTCAATATTTCCGGATCGTTAACCGTTACTTGCGCACTGACGGGCATTGCCAGTTGAAGATGGGTTTGCTGGCCAGTAAAGAGCCGCAGTTCTGCTGGAAAAGAGGCAAAGCTTTGGAAGGGCGTCGATAGGCTACCCAAACAAACGAAGAAGACGAGCATTAATCCAATCATTCTTTTTCTTTGGTTGGAACTCACGGTGTCACGCTCCCTTACTTCCTTCGCTCGGCGGTGTTGTATAACCGCCGCTTGTGTAACTATAAGTTAACCTTGTGCCCACCGTTTTATAAGTGAAAATGATGCCACGCTTGACCTTTTACATCCTCGATTTCTTATCAAACGCCAGATCGAGCATTTCCTGAGCATGCTGCAGCGTCTTCTCCGTAACCTCTACGCCGCCCAGCATTCGCGCCAACTCATGCATACGACCGACCTGCGGCAGATCATCTACATTCGTATAAGTGCGCTCCCCGTCCGTAGACTTATGTATCCGATAATGCGCGTCCGCCATGCAAGCGACCTGCGGCAGATGAGTAATCGAGAAAACCTGACATCCCCTGGAAAGCCTGGACATTTTCTCGGCAATCGCTTGAGCGGCCCGTCCGCTGACTCCGGTATCGACTTCGTCGAATACAAGTACCGGAATCCGGTCCATTCTTGCAAAAATCGATTTGAGCGCGAGCATCACCCGCGAAATTTCACCGCCTGAGGCAATCTTGCTGAGACTGCGCAGAGGCTCGCCGGGATTGGCCGAGATCAGAAACTCCACCTCGTCCGCTCCGTCGATGGTAAAATGATCGTCTCTGGACACGATTTGAACCTTGAACTGCGTACGTTCCATATGTAAGTCCCTGAGCTCCGCTACAATCTCCTGAGCCAGCTTGTCGGCCACTGTCTGCCGTCGATCGGTCAATCGCCGGGCCAAACTCCGCACCTGCTGCAGAGCCTCCTGCTCCTGCTTGTGCAGCTCTTGAAGCTTCTCATCCTTATTCTCGATCAAGTCGAGCTCACGCGTCACCTTGTCAAGATACTGCAAAATATCGTCGACGTTTTCGCCGTACTTTCTTTTTAAAGAAGCTATCGTATCCAGCCGCTGTTCGATGAAATCGAGGCGGACCGGGTTGAATTCGACCTCGTCGCGGTAATCGCGGATTTGGTAAGCGGCATCCTCCAGTTGATAAAAAGCGCTCTGCGCCTGCTCGGCCAAAGCCTTCAGCATATCAGGATCGAGGGCCGCTATTTCCTCCAGCTTTTGTACGGCTTTGCTTATGGCATCGAGCCCTTTGTTGCCGCCGTACAGCAAATCGTATGCGTCCGCAGCATTTTGGTATCGTTTTTCCGCATTTGATAGTTTGCGCTTTTCTTCTAATAATAATTCATCTTCATTGCGTTTTAATTTGGCCGAAGTGATTTCTTCGACCTGGAAACGGTACAAATCCATCATCTGCAGCGACTGCTTGCTCGTTTCTTCAAGCTCTTTGACCGTCCTGCGAATATCGGAGTAAATTTGAAAAGCTGCTTCGTAATCCCGCTTTGCCGGCGCAATCTCCTCGTCACCGAACAGGTCGAGCCAGCGAATATGCTCTTCTATATGGAATAAGGATTGATGTTCGTGCTGACCGTGAATATTCACCAGCCACTTTCCGATTTCTTTCAATCCCGATAAATTGACCAGATGGCCGTTGATCCGGCTGGTGCTTTTCCCTTGCAACGTAATCTCGCGGCGAATGATCAGATGCCCCTCGGAATCGGCTTCAATCCCGAGGGACGCCAATACCGCCCACACCGGATGCCCTTTATCGATGACGAACAGCGCTTCGATCGTCGCTTTGTCACTGCCGTAGCGAACCAAATCCGCAGAGCTTCGGCCGCCGGCCACAAGCGTGAGAGCATCGATAATAATCGACTTGCCCGCCCCCGTCTCCCCTGTCAGCACATGAAATCCTTTGCGAAAATGCAAATGGACAGCTTCGATAACCGCCAAATTGTGAATGGATATTTCTTGCAGCATTCCCATCTCTCCCGTTTAACTCAACATGGACAGTATTTGGTTTACTACCGTACCGCTCTGCTCCTTGTTGCGGCAAATAATCAGAATGGTGTCGTCACCGCAAATCGTTCCCATTATTTCGCTCCATTCGAGGCTGTCGATCAAAGCGCCGATGGCGTTGGCGGTTCCCGGCAGGCTCTTCATTACAACCAAATTTTCGGTGTAATCGATATGAACGAAATGATCGTTCAAAGCTCTTTTCAACCGATGCATCGGATTGTAGCGCTGATCTGCAGGAACGGAATATTTGTAACGCCCGTCATCCAGAGGCACCTTCATCAGATGAAGCTCCTTGATATCCCTGGAAATCGTCGCTTGCGTGACCGGAAATCCGGCCGCCCTCAGCTGCTCGACCAGCTCGTCCTGGGTTTCGATTTCGTTGTTCGTCACGATTTCCCGAATCTTTATGTGGCGTTGGCCTTTCATTGCTTACCTCCTAAGGAAAACTACCCTATTTCGTGAATAGCGGTCTCAGCTTATTTTATCTTCTTCCTCGTCATGTTCCAAATCCATCTCAAATACGAATTGCTTCACTTTCTGCTGCTGAAGATCAAGGTAAAGAACGCCGGATGTTTGGGGGTACAACAGCTGGTAGATCAGAAGATGATCCCGAACCGAGCTGCCGGTCATCTCCATAGGCTTGCGGTCTTTGGCGATTTTGGCCGCGTAGTATAAGCCATCGCGTTCGGCAAAGTAATCGATAAACAGGCGGCTTTGCAGTTGTTCTCCATCATCCACAACAATGTTCAGCGGCACCTTTTGCTTACCGCTTATAACCGAATATCCGCTTTGCTCCAGCAAACGGGTAGCCTCGTCTTCCGGAACGTCGTCCGCTCGCGGCAGCTCCTGCAATCCATACTCCACCGTCTCCCGCATCCGTCCCCGGACATAATAAAACAGCCAGGTTCCCAATACCAGTAAAATGAGAAAGATAATCAATCCATCTCCGCTTTGCATGGCATCCCTTCACCTCAAGGCATAGTATTCGAGACAAGCAATGAATTTCCTCCAAAACCAGCAAAAAAGCTCGGGTACACTGATCTTACCGTCCCGTCTTGGTGCGGCAAAACGAAATGAACCAAACACTTGTTCCTGTAAACAGATCATACCAGAACAAACGTTTGTAAATCAACCATTTTTTTAGACGGAACTGGTCAGTAATTCCAGGAGGAGCAGAAACTATAAAAAAAACTCATCATCCAGATGAGTTTTGAAGTTTCTGCGCATCGTCCACCACTTGCCGTATCCGCTCGTCCATATTTTCCGGCAGCGCCGAAGCTTCGTCCGTGTTCACGCGGAAATAAGCGAGAAATTCCACATTGCCTTCCCCGCCCTTAATCGGCGAGAACGTCAGCCCTTTCAGCACATAACCGTGATCGGCGGCAAAGCGCAAGGTCGATTGCAGCACCTCGGTATGAACTGCCGGCTCCCGAACGACGCCCGTCTTCGGCACTTTCTCGCGCCCTGCCTCGAATTGCGGTTTGATCAGAGCAACCACTTCCCCCCGCTCGGCCAATAGCAGCTTCAGCGGAGGAAGAATCAGCTTCAGCGAGATGAATGAAACGTCGATGGACGCGAAGCTGGGCTGCGGCCCTTTCAAATCGCCCGGCTGCATGAAGCGGAAGTTCGTCCGTTCCATGACGTTCACCTTCGGATTGCTGCGCAGCGACCAGTCCAGCTGATTGTAGCCGACGTCGACGGCATACACGTACGATGCGCCGTTCTGCAGCGCACAGTCGGTAAAACCTCCGGTAGACGCTCCGATATCGAGCATCGTCACGCCGGTGACGTCGATCTCGAACAGCTTCAGCGCTTTTTCCAGCTTGAGGCCGCCGCGGCTGACATAAGGATGTACGGCTCCTTTGACGACGATCTTCGCGGTTCTCGGAATTTTGGTTCCGGCTTTATCCAGGGGCTCGTCGTCGACCAGCACAAGACCGGCCATAATGGATGTTTTAGCCTTTTCCCGCGATTCGAAAAATCCCTGCTCTACGAGCAATATATCCAAACGTTCTTTATCTGCTGCCATTTGTTCAATTTCCTACTTTCCAGAAGTCAGGCATGCTGCCGTTTGCGCGGCATCAGCGCATGCACCTCGGTTACGACGCGTTCCGCCGTAAGTCCGACTTCTTTGCGCTGCTCCGGTACGGAGCCGTGCTCGACGAAATAATCGGGAATCCCGACAATTTTGATCTGTAATCCGTGCAAGCTGTGGCTCGAATAAAACTCCAGCACGCCGCCGCCGAAACCGCCCGCCTGCGAGCCTTCCTCCAGCGTAATGATCGGCAGATTTTCTTTGGCCAGTTGCAGCAGCATCGCTTCGTCCATAGGCTTGATGAATCTGGCGTTCACGACGCGAAGCTGGATGCCTTCTTTGGCAAGCTGCTCCGCCGCTTCCATTGCAACTTGAATCATCGGGCCCACGGCAAGCACGACCGCGCTGTCGCCCGCTCTAAGCACTTCCCACGTGCCGATAGGAATCGGACGCATCGTCTCCTCCATCGTCACGCCGAGGCCGGCTATACGCGGATAACGGACGGCGATCGGACCGTCATTGTAGTCGACCGCGGTCTTCATCATATGACGCAGCTCATTCTCGTCCTTCGGCATCATAAGCACCATGTTGGGAATGCTGCGCAAGTAAGCGATATCGTATACGCCTTGATGCGTTTCGCCGTCCGGACCGACGAAGCCGGCGCGGTCTATGGCGAAAATGACGTTTAAATTGGCACGGCAAATATCATGCACAACTTGGTCGTACGCTCTCTGCAGAAAGGTCGAATAGACGGCATACACCGGCTTCATTCCTTCGCTCGCAAGCGCCGCACACAAAGTAGCCGCATGCTGCTCGGCAATACCTACATCGATCATCCGTTTCGGGAATTTCTCGGCAAATTTCATTAAGCCCGATCCGCCGGGCATCGCAGGCGTTACTGCGACAATGCGCTCGTCCTGGCTTGCCAGCTCCATGATGGCGCCGCTGAACACCTCCGTATACATCGGAGGACCGACCGCTTTGAGCATTTGGCCGGATTCGATCTTGTACGGACTGGCCCCGTGCCAAGTGTGAGAATCTTTTTCCGCAGGGGTATAGCCCTTTCCTTTCAATGTCAGAACATGAACCATGACCGGGCCTTCGACTTTCTCGGCCTGCTTCAGCGTTTCCAGCATAAGCGGCAAATTGTTGCCGTCCACAGGTCCCAAATAAGTAAAGCCCAGCTCTTCGAACAACACGCCCGATACGACCATGTATTTCAAAGAATCCTTCAGCTTCTCCAGCGTTTTGGCCAGAGTGCCTCCGATCGCCGGAATCTTCTTGATCAAATATTCCACTTCTTCTTTTACTTTTACGTAGTTGCGGTCGGAGCGGATTTTGCCCAGGTAATTATGCAAAGCCCCGACATTCGGAGCAATGGACATTTCATTATCGTTCAAAATGACCATCAGATTCTTTTTCTCATGTCCGATATGATTCATTGCCTCAAGAGCCATACCGCCGGTCAGCGCGCCGTCGCCGATAATGGCAATGACGCGGTTATGCTCGCCCTTCAAATCGCGGGCCATCGCCATTCCCATCGCCGCGGACAGAGAGGTGCTGCTGTGTCCAGCCTCCCAGACGTCATGCTCGCTCTCGGAACGCTTGACAAAACCGCACATCCCTTTGTATTTACGCAGCGTATCGAACTTGTCCTTCCGGCCGGTAAACATTTTATGAACATAGGATTGATGCCCTACATCGAATATAAATTTGTCGTAGGGACTGTTAAACAAGTAGTGCAATGCGATAGTTAGCTCGACGACTCCAAGGTTAGACGAGAGATGTCCGCCGGTGACCGAAAGCTTCTCAACAAGAAACTGTCTGATCTCGGCAGCCAGCTGTTCCAGTTGCTCTATCGATAATCGCTTTAAGTCCTCAGGCTGATTGATTTGTTCGAGCAGCACGCTTGTTCCCTCGCTTTCCTTGTTTGGATTTTTTGCGTTTCGGATAAAACCATGTAATACCTAATCGATGCTCCAATATATATAAGAACTTCCCGATAATCAGCATGATCGCGGTAGAGTGATGCGCGGCGAGCGATTTGCCCATCGCTTTGCCTCCCGCCGTCAAGCCGGATACCAACGCTGTAAATAAGACGATAACCGCCGTCCTCGGCGCCTCGTCTCCAGCGCCCATTCCCGCCATCAGTTTGAAGATGACGAGCGCGCTGGCCGTTCCGCATACGACAGCGATAATATCCCCGATAACGCCGCTGCACACATAGGAGACTCTTTCGGCGTTTCGGGCTATTCGGGCGGCGTGTCTGGCGCCTCTGACCCGCTTGGAAGCCATCGCGTGAAAACGGGCTTCGCGAGCTGACGCCGCCGCCGTTCCGAGGATATCAAACGCAATTCCGACGCATATCAGAAGCAGGATACAGGCCATGCCGGCGCCCCAAGAAAGCCCTTCGAGCGCAATCGTCGAAGCCGTCGTTAACATACAGGCCGTGATGAAGGTTACCATGAATATAAAAATACTCCATCGGATGGAGTGAATAAAAGAAAACTTCATCTTTGGGTCGGACTCTCCTATTAGGTAAGTCGTGCCGTATGTACGAGTGGTAACTTCCTGAGTAAACGCTGCGGCTTAGGTCCAGTAGGTTTTCCCAAGCAGGACACCTCCAGCGTCGCCGCAGAGGCGGTTCCCCTTTACGCCCGCCTTGACGCCGTCGCCGGACGCCAGACTGGATTGCCACTTAGTCCGCACTTTAATCCCCAGAAAGTCTCGCCATGAAGCGAACAGTCTAGGAGCTTTCCTCGGGCGTCCCGGCCTTCCTGCAGCCTATAATGCCAAGCTGGATGCGTACGGCTTAACGGGGGGAGGGACCGACTAGAATACTGCACCACTCCCAAATACTGCCCCCATTATAACACACGAGTCAAGAAGCGCTCAAACGGAACATAGGCCGCTAGTACGACGGACCGGCCGTTTGCCGGACAAAATCGCTTCTTTTTAGCTAGTGGTCCCGGCTCATCATATAGTCCGCGATTTGCAGAAGCCGGTCTGGATACGGAAATCCCGCGTCGATGATAGCTTGCTTGCCCTGATCTGTCAGCTGAACGACCTTCTCTTTGGAAGCTTCGATCCCGACAAAGTAAGGATAAGTCACCTTGTGCTGCTTTTCGTCGCTGTTTACCGGCTTGCCGAGCTTCTCTTCATCGCCGATGACGTCAAGAATATCGTCCTGAATTTGGAAGGCGAGACCGATCTTTTCGCCGAATTTCTCCAGCGCCTGCAGCTGCTTCGGCGTCGCTCCTCCCAAATGGCCGCCTGCCTTTAAAGAGAATACGATCAGATCGCTCGTCTTATGCAGATGAATATACTCAAGCTGCTCCAGCCCGGTAATTCCCTGCTCTCCGAGCATATCGGCCGCTTGGCCGCCGACCATTCCCGCGGCTCCCGACAGCTTCGACAAATCCTCGACGATCTCTACGATTTGCTCCGCCGGGACGCCGTAAGCACGGTAAGACTGCACGATGGAATAGAACGCATGGGTCAGCAATCCGTCTCCGGCCAGAATGGCCATCGCTTCCCCGTACACTTTATGGTTCGTCAGCTTGCCTCTGCGGTAGTCGTCGTTGTCCATCGCAGGCAAGTCGTCGTGAATGAGCGAATACGTGTGGATCATCTCCACGGCACAGGCGACGGGGAGAGCCTCCTCCGAGCTTCCGTTCAGCGCTTCTACAGCCGCAAGCACCATGATCGGACGCAGCCTTTTGCCGCCGGCCATTAAAGAATACATCATGGATTCCCTCAAGCTGTCAGGAATGTTCCACACGGGCGGAAGAGATTCCAGCAGTTCGGATTCGATTAACGCCGCTTTTTGTTCTAAGTATTGCTTTATGGAACTGTCCGTAATCATCCTATGTCACCTTTCTCATCAGCGGGACTGAAAGGCTTCTTCACCAAGCCGCCTTCCTGTTCAAGCAATATTTCAATCTTGCGCTCGACCTGTTCGAGCTTTTGGCCGCACAGCTGCGATAGCTTCATCCCTTCCTGAAACAGCTCGATCGCCTGTTCCAAAGGAACATCGCCGCTCTCCAGCCGGGCCACAATCGTTTCCAGCTTATCCATCGCCTGCTCAAAGCTAGGCGTCGTTTCCGGTTGTGTCATTTTGCTTCTCCTCCATTGACCACACATGACAATCCACGCGTCCATCCATCAGTCTTACCTTTAAGACATCCCCGATCTGCACCTGCTGAATGGACTTCACCAGTTTTTTCTCGCCCTCGTCGTAGATCAATCCGTATCCGCGCTGCATCACCTTAAGCGGACTAAGCGCATCCAGATGGCGGATGACGGAAACGAGCTCCTGCTGCTTTTGTTTCCTCACCTGCTGTATCGTCGACTGCAATTGGCGTCCGGCGGCGTCAAGCCGTTTGCGGGCATAAATGACCTGCTCCTTCGGATTAAACGCGGACAAATGCTTGTCCGATCTCATCTTACGTTCCTGAAGCTTGGCCAATTTGCTGCGGAGCTGGAACACCAGCTGCTCTTTAGTACGGTCCAGACGCTCCATCGGTTGCACAAGCAGCTGCCTGCGGGGGTTCACCAGCACTTGCGATTTCTGCGCCCGCGTCAGCCGCTCTCTCCCCTGCTTAAGCCTGCTCGACAGCGCGCCGTACAGCTGCTGATTCAAGAAACCGAGCTGCTGCTTCAGCTCCATATGATGCGGAACCGCAAGTTCGGCTGCAGCCGTAGGCGTAGCCGCTCTCAGATCGGCCACAAAGTCGGAGATCGTAAAATCGGTTTCATGTCCGACCGCGGAAATCACCGGTATACCGGAGGCAAAAATAGCCCGCGCCACGCTCTCTTCATTAAATGCCCACAGTTCCTCCAACGAACCGCCGCCCCGTCCGACGATCAGCACGTCGACTTCATTCAGCGCGTTCATCGTTTCGATCGCCTTCACGATCGACGGAGCCGCCTGTTTCCCTTGCACCAGCACGGGATACAGCAGCACCGGCATATTGGGATGACGCCGCTGAAGCGTAATCATAATATCGCGCACAGCCGCTCCTGTAGGCGAAGTTATAACGCCGATCGCTTTCGGGAAACGGGGTATCGGCTTTTTCCTGGAGACGGCGAACAACCCTTCGCTCTCCAGCTTTTTCTTCAGCTGTTCAAAGGCCAAATACAGGCTGCCGATGCCGTCGGGCTGCATCTGCGACACATAAAACTGGTACTGCCCGTCGCGTTCATATACCGATACGTTGCCGCAGGCGAGCACTTTCGTGCCCTCTCGCGGAATGAAGGCGAGACGCTGGTTGTTCGAAGCGAACATGATGCTTTTCAAACGACTGTCTTTATCCTTCAACGTGAAGTACATATGCCCGCTGGAATGATGGGTGAAATTGGAGATTTCCCCTCTCACCCATACGTCCTGAAGCACATGATCGCTTTCCAGCTTCATTTTGATATATCGATTTAAATCTTTAATAGAAAATATTGGCTTTTCTTTCATCGTTTATACATTCGCTTGCAGCTGCGCCGCCGCGCGTTTGGCCGCTTCCAGCGTATTTTTCAGCAAAATGGTAATGGTCATCGGCCCTACGCAGCCGGGTACGGGAGTAATATAGCCCGCCGTCTCCAGCACGTCGTCGAAATCGACGTCACCCGCCAGCTTGCCGGTATCGAGCCGGTTAATTCCTACATCGATGACGATGGCTCCCGGCTTGACATGCTCCTTCTTCACCATTTTGGCTTTGCCCACCGCGGCAACCAAAATGTCCGCCTGACGGGTAATTTCCGCCAGATTAGGCGTTCTGGAATGGACGACGGTAACCGTCGCATGCTCTCTGAGCAGCAAAATCGCCATCGGCTTGCCCACGATATTGCTCCGGCCTATGACGACGGCATGCTTGCCGGCGATGTCTGTGCCGATATGCTTCAAAATTTCGATAACGCCAGCAGGCGTACACGGGGCCGGGCCTTCCTTGCCGATCATCAGATTGCCTACATTAACCGGGTGAAAGCAGTCCGCATCCTTGTGAACGGCGATTGCCTCGACGATTTTCTCCTCGGAAATATGCTTCGGCAGCGGAGACTGCACGAGAATGCCGTGGATTCGGTCGTTGACGTTCAATTGCCCGATAAGGGCGAGTACTTCCGATTCCGGAGTATCTCCCGGCAGCTTGTGCACTTCGGAATAAATGCCCGCTTCTTCGCAAGCCTTGGCTTTGTTGCGCACGTAAACATGAGAGGCCGGGTCGTCTCCGACGATAACTACCGCGAGGCCGGGCTGACAGCCCCCTTCCGTCAGACGCTCGACTTCCTCCTTGATTCGCGCCCGGTAAGCAGCGACGATTTCTTTTCCGTTAATGACTTGCGCTGTCATGATTTACAATCCCCTTCCCATATAATGTAAGGTAACGGTACGTCTATCCAGTGCTACAAGCTTTTGGACTTGATGGCGTCGAGCTCCTTGATCATTTTCCCCAATACGCCGTTAACGAATTTCCCCGACTCATCCGTTCCGAAATGCTTGGCCAATTCAATCGCTTCGTTCACGACCACCTTCGGCGGAACATCGTCGCGATATACCATTTCATAAGTCGCAAGCCGCAAAATTTCCCGGTCTACTTTGGACAGCCTGTCCATCTTGTAGCCCTTCAAATAGTCCATCAGCAGCTCGTCAATGCGTTCTTTGCGCGAAGCGGTGCCTTCCACCAGCTCTGCTATATCCTCGGCCGCGATGTTATCCTGGTCCTTGGTGAGCTGTCCTTCGTCCTCGGTTTGCGCTTCTTCCACCACATGGGCTATCGCTTCTTTGGAGCTGACTTCGTTCATTTCCATTTGGTACAGGCTTTGGAGCGCCAGTTCCCTTGCCAATCTTCTTCTCATTGCGTTTGTTTTCCTCCTAAGGGCTTTTCGAAGAAAAGCCTGCATCGTAAGCATTTACATCATAACCTATCCAGCAAACAAAAAAATCCTTGGATAGAACCAGGGATTTCATCTAAACAATCTCCATTTGTCCATTAACCAGCGCCACATTTCTTTTACGGGAACGGCCCGTTCGCCACGGTCCACTCTTTTCCCTATATGATAACAAGTATATACGATTAGGACAAAAATTAACATATGCCATAGACCGCAAATCAAGTAAATAAGTCCTAATACCGCTCCCAATAGGGTGAAGAGCGTTTTCCCTCTATGCGCCTCCCATAGTTGTTCCCACAGCCGAATCCACATCTGGGCGATCACCTCTATTCCACTCTACTTTTAAAAGTGGGGGATGCCTGCTGAATGTTAGCGATGAATACGGAAACGAGAGCTACGGGAATGCCGGTAATTTCTTCGATATGGGTTTTGATGCCGGCCTGCATCTCCTCCGTGAGCTGCGGTATCGAGCTCTCCCCGTCCACGATGGCGCGGATAATAATTTCCAGTCCCGCTTGGCTGACTCTGATGCGGGCTTTCAAATCCTTGACGCCGCGGGAACGCCGTGCCGCCTTCAAAGCCAAGTTTTCCACCGTCTCGATGGAAATGCGAATATCCCCGAAATCCGTACGCTGATCGATAGAAGGAACGTCGGCTTTGCCTCTGCGCACCGACACGAATAAAAAGCGTATGCTGATAAGCGCGACGATGACGGCCAGCGCAATAAAGATCAGCGCCGTATCCATATCGTAATAAACGCTATGTATGAAAGATATGGCGGTTTCATAAGAAATCCATCCGAATGCGCCTACAAGCAAAAATCCGCATCCGATCAAAATAGCCAGGCTAAACAAAAAAAGCAGCAGTCTGTCGATAACTTTGATCACACAACCGGACTCCTTCCAATTAGAGGAAACCCCCTTGCAGGTTGAAGGGGGTTTGCCAAGTGCATATTTACGTGTCTACTTGACTCTGGTAGGCGTTACCTCAACCTCTTCCACTTTGTCCGCACCCTTGAAAATGACATCATGAATGTGCACATTCACTTGAACGACGCTGAGTCCCGTCATGGATTCAATCGCATGTTTCACATTTTGCTGCACACCGGAAGCAACTTCAGGTATTCTCGTGCCGAACTCGATGACTATGGAGACGTCAATCGCCGCTTCTCTCTGGCCTACATCGACCTTTACGCCCTTGGACATGTTTTTGCGGCCCAGCAGCTCGGCGATGCCGCCTGCGAATCCGCCGCTCATCCCCGCCACGCCCGGAACCTCGATCGTTGCCATTCCGGCAATAATTTCGATGACCTCGGGGGCAATTTGAATCGTGCCCATATCAGTCTTTTCATAATCGGCAGCAATCATTGTCATAAAAGGAACCTCCTTGGAAGTTTTGCGGTTGCAAACCATGCTCCGCAAACGCCGGCAAACCGATGACCGGATAAGTATCCGACTCTCCCGGCTAGTTCATCAATCAATCGGCGCTTACTTAATGCATATGCGTCATTTCACAAAACTTGTCTTATCGTAACTATACCATTATCCAAAAAATATGACAAATAACGGTTTTAAGAATTCGGATCGTTCACATCATGCTCTTCGAGGAACTTGATGTCGAAGTCGCCCGCTATAAATTTCTTATGCTCAAGCAGCTTCAAATGAAACGGAATCGTAGAATGAATCCCTTCGATCGTAAATTCCGAAAGCGCCCGTTTCATCCGCTGAATCGCTTCCCCGCGATCTTTGCCCCAAACGATGAGCTTCGCGATCATCGAGTCGTAATGCGGCGATATCGTGTATCCCGGATACGCGGCGCTGTCGACGCGGACGCCGAATCCGCCCGGCGGCAAATAAAACTGGATTTGTCCAGCGGACGGCATAAAATTGCGCGTCGAGTCTTCGGCGTTAATTCTGCATTCGATCGCCCAGCCGTCGATTTTGACCTCGTCCTGAGTAAAGGACAGCGGCTCACCTTCGGCTACGTGGATCATCTCTTTAATAATATCGATTCCGGTAATCAGCTCGGTAACCGGATGCTCTACCTGGATGCGCGTATTCATTTCCATGAAATAAAACTGCCCGTCCGGGCCGAGCAAAAATTCAAGCGTTCCCGCTCCCGAATATTGCACGGCTTTGGCCGCGCGTACCGCCGCTTCGCCCATCGCAGCGCGGGTTTCCGGCGTTAAGACCGGACAAGGAGCTTCCTCTACCAGCTTCTGGCGTCTGCGCTGCACGGAGCAGTCGCGCTCGCCCAAATGCACGACGTTGCCGTGCTTATCGGCAAGAATTTGAATTTCCACGTGCTTCATGCCGGTCAAATATTTTTCCAAATAGACGCCAGCGTTGCCGAAAGCCTTCTGGGCTTCCTGCTGAGCCGTCGTAATTTGCTGGATCAGCATTTCTTCGTTGTCGGCGATTCGGATTCCCTTGCCGCCGCCTCCGGCCGTCGCTTTAATGATCACGGGATAACCGATCTCGCGTCCGAGACGAATCGCATCCTCCATGTCCTCCACAAGCCCGTCGGAGCCTGGGATGACCGGTACGTTCGCTTCCTTCATCGTCTGTTTGGCTACCGATTTGTCGCCCATGCGGCTGATCGCGTCGGCCGATGGTCCGATAAAGGTAATATTGCAGCTCTCGCAAATGTCCGCAAAGTCGGCGTTCTCCGCCAAAAATCCATACCCCGGATGAATGGCGTCGGTCTCGGTCAGAGTCGCTACGCTCAAAATATTGGTCAAATTCAAATAGCTGTCCTTGGACAAAGTCGGTCCGATGCAGTATGCCTCGTCCGCGAGGCGAACATGCAGCGCTTCACGATCCGCTTCGGAATAGACCGCGACGGTGGAAATGCCGAGCTCTTGACAAGCCCGGATGATCCGTACGGCGATTTCACCGCGGTTAGCTACTAATATTTTTTGAAACTTCAATGGGTTCTCCTCCTGAGAGCTTTGCGTTAGCAAAGCTTTCTTCGTAAGCACTCGCTTTTGAGTTTTGCTGAAAGCAAAACTGACTTCGTAAGCATTTGCTGAGCTTTGCGTTAGCAAAGCTTTCTTCGTAAGCACTCGCTTTTGAGTTTTGCTGAAAGCAAAACTGACTTCGTAAGCATTTGCTGAGCTTTGCGTTAGCAAAGCTTTCTTCGTAAGCACTCGCTTTTGAGTTTTGCTTAGTGCATTATTCCGGCTTCACCAGGAATAACGGCTGGCCGTATTCCACAAGCTGCCCGTTCTCAACCAGCACTTCTACGATTTCGCCTTTGATTTCGGCTTCGATCTCGTTCATCAGCTTCATCGCTTCGATAATGCAAACGACCGTTTTCTCTTTCACCGCGCTGCCTTTGGATACGAAGGCCGACGCGCCTGGAGACGGGGCTTCGTAGAACGTACCGACCATCGGAGAAACGATCGTATGTAAGCCAGCGTCTACATTGGCCGCTTTTCCGGCAGCAGAGGCCGTAGCCGCTTCCGCTGCAGGGGCTTGTACCGCCGGCTGTTGTACGGACGCTTGTCCGATAACCGGAGCGTAAGCAGATTGAACCGGAGCTGCAGCTACAACAACCGATTCCGTTTTATTTGGTTTACGAATCAAAAGGCGGGAGCCTTCGCTTTCAATTTCTAACTCTTGTAAAGAGGTTTGATCGATAAGTTTGATCAATTCCTTGATTTCGCTTAGTTTAAACACAAGATTCACTCCTTCAGACATTGGTGAAACAACGACGTTGTTATTATATCATAAAGTTTGTCCAAGGAAAGAGTTTCTTGGAACATCGCCTGAATGCGACTTTTATCGACAAGCTTGAGGCCGCTTCCCGTCCGCCGTTAGCAATCCGATCTTACTCTTCAGGAGATTCACCCGGAGGAGGCGCGATTCAATTGGCAAAACAGCAAGAGCCCGGCGCCTGGCCGGACTCTCGCAACCTGCTTATTTCGGTTCTTTTGCCCGCTTACGGGATATATTGCACGACGACTTTGTCGGGGCCGACGTTCATTTCCTGCATGACTTTGTCGACGATGCTGACGGCTTGACTTTTTTCCAGCTTCGTGCTTTGTACGGTCACTTTCCATTTGGAGCCTTCTTCGGTGATGACCGCTTGCGGGAAGTCCTTCATCAAGCTTTCTTCGAGATCGCTGACTTTAGCCGAGTTTTCTTCGATTTTTTTCAGCTCTGTAGCCGCATTGGCCGCCGCTTCCGCCGTTTGCTTCGTATCGGACAAAATCGTTACCCATTTCTCGGACTGTTTCGCCAAATCTTCGTCGCGCTTCAGCCCCAGACTAATGAAATAATCGGTTCCGGATTTGGCTTGCGTTTGAACCTGCTGCAAAACTTTGGCGTCGGCCGCGCTCACTTGCTCTTCGTTAGCTTTGCTTGTCGCCTGCGGGTCGGCTTTGGCGTCCTGCTTGGCACCGGTATCCGCATTCGTTTTGGCATCGGTGGACGTTTCGGCTTTGGCGCCGCTTGCTTTTGCATCCGTCTTCGTCGAATCCGTCGTTTGCTGCTTGCCGGCCGGAGCCGCCGCATCGGTCTTGACATCTGTTTGAGCGCCGGATTTGGCGTCTGCGGCAGGCTGTTTGCCGTTCAAATCATTCGTATTGACGACGATTTCTTTGGCCGAAGGATCGGTTACAGTGCTTTCTGCGGCAAAATCAAGCTTGTTGACATCCTCTGTGAACAAATAGTAGGCAGATAATACGACCATCAGGCTGAGCATGGATACTAACCAAATTGTTTGTCTTTTCGTATTCATTGTAAATCCTCCTTGATTTGGTTTATATTTGGATAATTATTGTTTGCGAGGCAAAATCGATATTTTGTTGGCAGGAACGTCAAGGCCTCGTTCGACCGCTTCCGTGATCATTTTTTTCACCGTCAAATTTTCCGCGCCTCTGGCGACGACCAAGACACCCCTTATTTTGGGCTTAATATATTTGAGCACGAGCGGCTGCTTGCCGTTAGACACTTCGTAGAGAACAACCTCGCCGCTTCGCGTTACATCGGTGACATGGCGCGTGGCGCCGTGCTGATCTTTCTCGTCGGTCACCTGCTGCGATTCTTTCGTATTCCGTTCGACTGCGACCTCCTCCGTCGAATCGATCGTAACCAGTACTTCCACGTCGCCTACCCCGACGATTTTGGATAAAATCTCTTTTAACTGCGATTCATACGCATCCTCGTATTCCCGAAACGCGGTGCGTTCCTTGCTGCTCCCGGAGGCGAACGCCGGCTGCGACTGCGGTTGCGGCGACGCCCTCCCCTCATTAATGGGATCGACATCCTTCACGGTAATATAAGTATTGAGTATCATAAACGCCGCACCCGCAAGTCCCATCAACAGCAGCCAGCGGAAGGTCTTGACCCGCTTCGTCCCGTTAGGTCCTCCGCCCAGCCATTTTTCCATCCATTTCATAAAACTGCCCAATCGGCTCACCTCCTTATTGCAAACCGGTATTTCACGATTTCGTTTTATTTGCAGCCACTTCGACGGCAATGCGGTCAAGCGGCACCTGCCATTCTTTATTTAGCGCCATTCGAATTTTCGTCCGCTGCTGCTCGTAATCCTCGCTCCCGTCAGAGCTTGCGGGGGTATCGCTCGCCGCAGCCGGGCTTCCGGGGCCGATCTGGATCGTTACAGGCTTTACCGGCTCAATCTGCACCGGTTTCACCGGCTCTTTCGACGTCCCCGCGGAAGAGGCTTGCCGCTGCGCCGCTTCCTTGTCCGCAGGGACTGCGTTTACGCTGACGCTCATGATTTGGAGTTGGCCCGAGCTGTCTTTGCCCGTCTCGACTTTGATGCTTTGTACGGTGACCTCTCCTGTCGTCCGCTCGATGGACTTCTTCATCAAATCTTCGATCTGCTGCTCCATAATCCGCTGCGACTGCTCTTCCTGCCGATTTTTCAAATCCTCGGCTTGCTGCTGGATCGTTCCAAGAGACGCCATCTGCTGCGTCCCGCCTTGCACCGGTCCCGATGCCAGGAGACTCCCGCTCCGGGAGGTCATTGAATTCATCGCGTCGGCCAGCAGCTGGTCGATCGAAGCATTTTTTTGCACGATGGAAAACAGCGGCTGCAGCAGCATCAACAGAATGAACAGACTCATGACCGTCTTGACGTAGCGCTGCATCGACTGGGTGGGCAGCAGGATGTCCACGAACGTGGCAAGCAAGATAACGACGATAATGGATTTGAGCAAGCCGCCTAACCATTCCAAGATCAACGCCCCTCTCTGGCTTCGTTAACGATTCAGCGCATCATGACCGATAAATTGCCCGCCGTGATCAAAATCGTGATCGCCAGAAAAAACATCAGCCCTACGACCGCCAAGGCGGCGAATACGTAGATCAAGCTTTTGCCGATCGTTTCCAGACATGCGATCATCGGATTGTCTCCAAGCGGCTGCAGCACCGCGGCGGACAGGTTGTATATCAAGGCGAGAGCCATTATTTTCAACGCCGGGAACGCGCAGAGCATCAGGATGATGACGACGCCCGCCAGTCCGATCGCATTCTTGACGAGCAGCGAAGCGCCGATTACCGTCTCCGATGCATCGGAGAACATCCGTCCCACTACAGGGACAAAATTGCCCGCAATATATTTGGCCGTTCGGATGGTCACCCCGTCGGCTACGGCGCTGCCTGCGCCCCTGACGGAGATGACCCCCAAGAATACCGTGACGAACATTCCGAGACACCCCAGGCTGATCGTTCTTAACAGATTGGCAAGCTGTGTCACTTTATATTTGTCCGATAACGAGCTGACGATGTGAAGCACGCTTGAGAAGAACAACAGCGGGAACACGACCAAATATATTGCGGTCCCTACAGCATGAACCATGAACACGATGAGCGGATGGAGCACCGATACGGATACGACATTCCCCATCGAAGCGAGCAGCGTCAGTAAAATCGGAATCACCGCCACCATAAAATGAATCATCTCCGAGATGGCATTGTTCGCATAGCCGATGGCGACGCTGAAGCTGTTGACGGCCATGATCATCAGGACCATGAAGCAGATAGCGTAGGCTACCTTGCTGACCGTATTTTTTTCAAAGGAGCTCTGCAACGTTTCGAGCAGCATGCTGAAGATCGTCAGGACGACTATGGCGGCCAGCAGCTTGCCGTTATACAGCAGCTCGTGAAAGAAGTAGCGGAAGATGCCGGAAAAAATAGAGCCGATGCCGATATCCTTACCGCCCGTCAAGAGCTCCATAAACGTTGGCGTCTTGTTGTCGGGGAAATATCCGCCGTATTGCTTCATCAGTTGATTCCAGTACTGTTCCACTTGATCCGTATTCAGCCGCTCCGCCTGCTCCTTGACAATCTGCTGCACCGGCGTGGAGCTTGCGCTTGCCGCCGAGCTCTCTTTGGCCGAAGCCAAAGCGCACGTTAAGCTTGAAAGCAGCAGGATCATCAAAATGATACGGAAGGCTCCCCTGCCGTGCCCTCTGCTGACGGAAGTCCATTGTCGCTGCATCATTAGGCTTCATCTCCTGGCACGTATACTTTAAGCGGGCAACAGCTTGACTACGGTCTCAATGATGACGGATACGATCGGTATGGCCATGACCATAATCAATATTTTTCCGGATAATTCAATCTTGGAGGCGATCGATTCCTGTCCGGCATCGCGGACGATTTGCGCTCCGAACTCGGCTATATAGGCGATACCGATGATCTTCAATATCGTTTTCAGAAAGATCATGTTGATGTGCGCATTGTTCGCCAAATCCTCCAGCACTTTAATAACGGAGGCGATCTTTCCGATCAGAAACAAGAAGATGACGATTCCGGTAAATGCGGCCAGCAGAAAGGCGAACATCGGCTTTTGCTCTTTGATGATGAGAATCAGCACGGTAGCGATGAGGCCCAGTCCGACGATTTGTATAATCTCCACGGTTTGCTTCACCTGCGCCTACTGGAATAAGAAGATGGTCTTGATTTCCTTAAAGAGACTGTCGAGAAGGCTGACTACCATAAACAGAACGACGACAAAACCGATGACTGTAACCCAATGCGCCATATCTTCTTTCCCCATTTGTTTGAGGACGGTGTGAATCATCGCGATAATTATTCCGATTCCGGCAATCTGAAATATCGCGTTTACATCTACGTTCATTCGTGGCACCTCACCCCTAGCCTGAAACTGCTTCTTGCCGACTAATACATCAAAATAACGATCAAAGCGCCCATTAACAGCCCCAGACTCCTCCACATGCTCTCGTAACGCTTGCGTTCCTCCTGAGCGCCCTCCAGCTCCCCTTGAAGCTGCTGCAGCGCAAGCCGGAGATGCTTCACCTGATCCCCGCTATCCGACAAACCGAGCGTAAATCCCAGTTGGCGGACGATCTCCTGCTCGCCGCCTTTCATGGACGTATTCTTCCAATGCTCGGCGATCGCATGCTGCCATATATGCTGAACCGACCGGCCGTTCGCCTGAGCCAGCTCCTCGGCGGCGCTGCGGAAGACGGCGTTCACAGGCTGCGGGCAAGTCGCCTCGACCTTCCTTAGCGCCTCTTCCAAAGGCGTATGGCCGTAGACGATCTCGGTCTCCAGCCGCTGCAGGGAACGGATCATATCGGCGATTTGCTTCGGCCTCCGGGAATACTGCTGCGCCTGATAAAATCCGAACAGCGTTCCCGCCAGCAAAATCATCATCGCCCCAAGCAGCTTCAGCATGATGTTCCCTCCCTCCCTTTCATGGACGGACTCTGCACGTACAAGCTGCCGTTCCTCGTCCAATCGAGGGGCGCCTCCTTGCCGGGCGCCGGCCCGCTGCCGGTTTTCTCCCTCCCGCCGGCGCCGCTGCGAACGGATTCCGGATGAGTCAGCTTCGCTCCAGAGGCGTCATAGACGCCCTCCAGCGTTCCCGGTTCCCCGGATCTCGCCAGCACGACGATGCGGGTAAACACCTCTTCCTGCAGCAGCTCCTTAAGCACGGGACGCTTCCGAACATCGGCAAGGTGAAGACCGTGCGCCGTCGCGATCACGCGAATGCCGGCATGAATCGCTTCGTGGATGGCCGCGGCGTCCTCCGCCCGCCCGATCTCATCGACAATCAAAATTTCCGGCGACATCGAACGGATCATCATCATCATCCCTTCCGCCTTCGGGCACGCGTCCAGCACATCGGTACGCGGTCCCAGCTCGAATCGGGGAACGCCTTTGTCGCAAGCGGCGATTTCGGAGCGTTCATCGACGATGCCTACCTTGAACCCCCGCTCCAGCCAGCGGTTCGAAGGGTCTGAAGGTCCGCTGCTGATCATTCTGGCAAGATCCCGAATCAGCGTCGTCTTGCCCTTCTGCGGAGGCGATACGACCAGCGTATGGTGGACGCTTCGGCCAGTCCGGTCGACCAAATAAGGAAGCGTCTTTTCCGCGGCTCCTTTCCTTTCGCTCGCAACGCGGATATTGAAGCTGCTGACTTCCTTCAGATGCTTGACCTTTCCTTGCTCAAGCACCGCCCTGCCGGCCAGTCCGATCCGGTGGCCGCCTTGTACTGTAATGTAGCCGCGGCGCAGTTCTTCGTCGAAGGTATAGAGCGAATGCTGCGTGAGCATCTCAAGCAGGGTAGCGCAATCTTCCCGGGTCGGCTTGTAAGCGAGATCCGGATCGACGCATAACCCCGAAGCCTCAGCGACAAAGCTGTAATGCTGTCCCCATACAATTTCCAGCGGCCGCGCTTCGCGAACCCGGATCTCTTGTATTTGCTGTATCACCTGATTTGGTAGAGTTGCTAGTCTTTGGCGCAGAGGGACAGAAAAAAGCCGGAGAAGCGAATGCATACCTTTCATCCCCCCAAGCTGTCCATCTTTAATAATTATGTGTATGCTTGGCCGACTTAAATATGACTGTTTACTTCTTCAATATTCCTATAAAAATGCAGCTGACGCCGACCAGCACCCACAGCATTTTGCCGTAGGACAGCTTCTCCGCCATCCCTATCAGCCCGAGCGTCGTCGTCGTCAACAGAACGAACGGACCGACCATGGCCAATCCCGTATTGACCAGCAGCGCTTTGTCAATTTGATTCAGCCGAAGCATGATCAGCGCCGCTATAATCTCGATGCTTCCCGAAAGCAGCCGCAGACTCGCCATACTTAGCACAATTTTGTTGATCATCGTTCTCCCCCAGTTTCCTCCGAATATAGTCGCCGGCGCTAGTTCACGCTCAGCTTCTCTATCAATCTATGCAAGCTCGTCTCATTTTAGGCATCATGGGCACACCCCTAAATTAAATTGCATATGATGACCTAGTAATGGAAACCAAAAATTGTTAACAGCGAGGCGATAGGACATGGAGGTAACGTCACATCTCAAGTGGCATCCCCTGCTCAGCGATCCGACAGGCAAACGAACCGAAAAACCGAGAATCTGCGGCAAAACGATGATCATTGACAAAGGCATGGGCATTTACGCGCTAGATGATATGCTTCAAACTGCCGGAGCTTATGTAGATATGTTGAAATTCGGTTTCGGCACTTCACCGCTCTATACGACAAAGCTGCTCAGACAAAAAATTGAGTTGGCCAAAGAACACGATATCCTGGTTTATCCCGGAGGTACGTTCCTCGAAATCGCCATACGGCAAGGCGCGGTTGACGATTTTTTCGACATGGCCGCTTTTTTGGGATTCAGCGGACTGGAAATATCCGACGGAACGATCGAAGTCGATCGGAGCTTACGCAGCGAACTGATTGACCGGGCTTGTCAATCCGGCTATACCGTCATTACGGAGTATGGAAAAAAATGCTGGGGATCGTCGATCGAGATTGATGAACTGATCGAAACGGTTGTGATCGATGCACAGATGGGAGCCAGCCTGATTACGATTGAGGGAAGGGAATCGGGAAAAGGCGTCGGAATTTACGACGAGAACGGAGATTGCAAGGACAAGGAAATTGAGCAGGTGCTAAAGCAGGTTCCGAGCAAGCACTTGCTGCTGTGGGAAGCTCCGAATAAAGACCAGCAGGTGCATCTGCTGAATTCCCTTGGCACAGATATTAATCTGGGCAATATTTTACCTGCGGATATTATCTCATTAGAGGCGCTGAGGAGAGGTCTGCGCTCGGATACGTTCCATCTCGGGCAAACCAATACCCGCGATGACGGCAGCGGCAACTGGGAAATTTAAACGGTTGCTGGCGCAAAAAAAAACTTAGGAGGCATCCAAGTGGAAATATTAGTCATACCCAGCGTCAACGAGGCAAGAGCCGATGACCTGGTGAACAAAACCGTCATCGTCATCGACGTCCTTCGGGCGACAAGCACGATGCTGACGGCGTTGACCCATGGCTGCGCAGCCATTTACCCGGTAGAGACGGTCCTCCAAGCTAAGCATCTGCATCAGTCCGGCTGGCTGCTGGGCGGAGAACGCGCTTGCCGGAAAATCCCCGGATTCGATCTCGGCAACTCGCCTCTCGAATATACGGATGCGCGGATTGCGGGCCAGACGATCGTCATGACGACGACCAACGGCACCCGCGCCATCCAGAAAGCGCATAAGGCGTCGGCGATCCTCGCCGGCTCGCTGCTGAACGGCAAAGCCTGCGCCGCGGAAGCCGCCGCGCTCAACAAGGACATTGTCATCCTTTGCTCGGGCACGCAGGATGTATTCGCTTTGGAGGACGGCGTCTGCGCCGGCCTGATCGTAGAGGAGCTCGCCCGAATGGCCGGCTCTTCCGGCATCGAATGCGATATATGCGATTTCGGGCTTAGCATGCAATATGCTTATAAACAAGTGCAATCCGACCTGACGCAGGCTTTGCTTCATTGCTCCAACGGCAGAAGGCTGAGCAAGCTCGGCTTCCGGGAAGATGTCATCTACTGCTCGCAGGCCAACACGATTTCGCTCGTGCCGGTCGTACGCGAAGGCAAATTGCTCGCGACTTCTCTCTCCCGGCTCTCCTAATGCAAGGCGAAGGCGGCAAAGCCGGGTTCTAAATTCGGCTCCTACTCATACACTAAAAAAAGAAATCTATGAGACAAGGAGTCCTACGATGAACGGTGACATCCTTCTGGTAGTCCTCATCATTATCGGCTTGCTCGGACGCTCGCATATTATTACGACCGCCGCCTGCGTCCTGCTTATTGTGAAGCTGATCCATCTTGACCGCTATTTGCCTACGATCGAGCGCAGAGGCTTGGAGCTGGGGCTTTTGTTTTTGACGATGGGCGTACTTGTCCCTTTCGCCAGCGAACGGATCACGTTCAAGGACGTCACCAGCATGTTTACGACCTGGCCCGGCATTCTTGCGCTGCTGGGCGGAGCTATTGCAACCTACATGAACGGTAAAGGCCTCGAGCTATTAAAAATAGACCCACAATTAATTGTGGGTCTTGTCATCGGTTCTATCTTTGGGATTATCTTCCTGAAAGGAATTCCTGTCGGCCCTCTGATGGCCGCGGGAATTACAGCCTTTTTGTTTAAGCTGTTTACGCTTGTGTTCGATAAGCTGAAATAAGAACGGTTTATATGACGCTCGGAAGCAGGGAACGACGATTAGCGTCTTTCCGCAGGGCCGCCGACGAATGCCTGCGAATCGGTGTCCAAGCCGTAAGCCGTATGCAGCGCTTGAATCACTTCGTTCAAACGGCTGTTATCGATGACGCAGGACGTTTTAATTTCGGACGTGCTCACCATGTTGATGCTCAATCCGAGGTCGGAGATGGCTTCGAACATTTTGGCGGCTACTCCCGGAGTGCTGACCATCCCTGCACCGACGATGGATACTTTGACCAGATTTTCCTGCGACGATACTTCGCGGAAGCCGACTTCGTCGCGGATGCCTTGAATAACTTCAAGCGCTCTTTCTTTATCGCTCAATGAAACGGTGAAGGAGAAATCGGCCAGCCCGTTCATGACGCCGCTTTGGACGATAATATCCACATCAATTTGCTCTTTGGCCAGAGCCGTAAATACTTTGGCCAATTGGCCCACTTTTTCCTCGACTCCGAGGATACTGATTCTTGCCACATTTTTATCGCTTGCAATGCCGCGAACTACGATTCCTTGCTCCATCGCCGCTTCCTCCTTCACATTCGTACCTTCATTATGGTTAAAGCTGGATCTTACGACCAGCGGCACATTATAATTTTTGGCGTATTCGACGGCTCTCGGGTGGAGCACGGCGGCGCCCAGATTAGCCAATTCCAGCATTTCGTCATAAGTGATCTCAGGGAGCTTGCGCGCACATTTGACAATGCGCGGATCGGTCGAATAAATACCGTCGACGTCGGTAAAAATTTCGCATACGTCCGCTTGAACGGCTGCAGCCAAAGCAACGGCAGTCGTATCGGAGCCTCCGCGGCCGAGCGTCGTAATCTCGCCTTCCTCCGTCATCCCTTGGAACCCGGCAACGATAACGACATTTCCTTGCTCCAGCGCCTTGAGTATGCGGTCAGGCTGAATATCGGAAATTCTCGCTTTGCCGTGAACCGCCTCCGTATACATCCCGGCCTGCCAGCCGGTAAAGGATACCGCAGGTTGTCCCAGGCTTTGGATCGCCATCGACAATAAAGCTACGGATACTTGTTCGCCGGTGGAAAGCAGCATATCCATCTCGCGCGCTGGCGGTGTAATCGTACAAATTTGCTTAGACAAGTCTATCAAATCATCCGTAGTATCTCCCATGGCAGAAACGACAACGACACACTTATTGCCTTCCCGCTGTCTCTCTACTACCCGATTGGCTACGCGCTTCATCCGTTCCGCGTCACCAACGGAACTGCCGCCGAATTTCATCACAATAAGAGACAAAGCTGTTCACTCCCTACCGAAACTTTTGCATAACAATGTATCATTATACCATAAGAATGTCTATCATTGAAGTAGAAAAATGTCGAATCATACCGATACGGGAAACCACTCCGCCTCGCTCAGCATATCGATTCGAGTAAGGGTACGACCGGTAATATACTGCATATAAGAAGCTATCGTCCCGTCGTGGGAGACGACGTACACCTTTTCTTTGCCGAGACGCTTGCACCATATCAAAAACTGCTGAGCCCAAGTCTCAAACAAGACGATCGGCAGCGTATTGACGCCCTGCAGCCAAATATAATCGGGAACATCGGGAGGCAGCAGGAAATCCGCAAATTCCGCAGCGATCCGTTCGCGATCCATCGTCCTGTCGCAGACGAGCGTCTGAAAATCGTATTTGAGAGGAAATTGTCTCGGCCCTACGGACGGATGCGCAAAGCGGCTTGCCGACGAATCCCCGCACCAAATTGCGGCGGTTTGCAGCGTCCTCCTTGTCGGGCTTGCAATGACCGCGTCGTCAATAGTAAGCGGCAGCCGCTCCCTCAGTTCCGCAGCCTGCCTCCGGCCCGATTCCGTCAATCCCGGATCATTCACCTGATAGCTTTGCGGGATGTTCTGCGTATGCTCCCCCTGACCATGACGAACGAATACAATGTCCATCTTCCGCCACCTCGCATCTTGTTGTTGTATATCATTGTATGCTTCCGCGGCCCGTCTTACATCCCATCGCCGCGACAAACAATGCAAATCCAAGCAAGCCCCCGAGCACATTGAGCAAAATATCGTCGACATCGAAGCTGCCGACCTTAAAGACGAACTGCAGCGTTTCGACCGCAAGAAGCAGCCAGAACAGCAGCTTGGCGACAGCCAGCCAGCGGTTAAACGAAGGGAACAGCCAGGGGATGAAAAATCCGAACGGCACGAAAGCCGCCACGTTGCCGAACACATTGATGATCCAAATATCCAAATCATAATGCCGGAAATAGACGAAATAGCTCCATACGGTTTTGAACGGAACGATATTGTACGAGCGTTCCGTTCGGCCCGAGCGGGAAAATCCGAAGAACAACAGATAAATGATAAACAGCGTATAGCTTGAGAAAATAACCCAAGCCGCCGCCCGGACAAGCTGCCTTGGCCGATATGTATTCACGAAGCTCCCTCCTCCGCAGGAAAGAAGCGGATGCCGACGATCTTATCGCCGCAGGACCGATGCGCCGTCTTCTCGCCTGCCGCCAGTCCGATCATAGCTTAAGCTCCCGGTAATGCGACGTATCCCCGTGAAGCTCGATGCATTCTTTGCCGTCTTGAATCACGACTTTGCATAATGCGGTCGGCTCCAATATCGGAGGGCTCCATAGCTCGGCTAGCGGCCTTCCTTCGAAGTAGGCCATCAGCAGCTTCAAGGTAATCGCGTGGGTAACGATTAGAATTTGCTCGCCCAGATGAGAAGCGGCCGCCTCCTTGATCCACGGAATCACTCTATCATAAAGCTCATAGAACGATTCCCCTTGATTCGCAGGCTGATATAAATGCGGTTCGTTCCAAAACATCCGGTACGCTTCGGGGTCTTTCTCGCGGATATAGCTTCCGGTCTTCCCTTCCCATTCTCCCAGGCGAATCTCTCTCAGCGCATCCTGCGCAATAATGGCAGTCTGCCTGCTGCCGCGGATGACTTCCGCCGTCGCAACTGTCCTTTTACTGGAGCTGGAATAGATGGCATCGAACGGAACCGTCCGCAGCGCATCGCCGAGACAGGCCGCTTGAAACACGCCGAGGGGCGTTAACGGAGAATCGCTGTGCCCTTGCATTCGCTTCTCTACGTTCCACTCCGTCTCCCCATGTCTCGTTAAGTACATCGTCGTCTTCTTTTCCATTATAGGGATTACCCTCTCTCAAAAACCTATATTTTCCAAATATAACATTTTGCAAGTTGCCTTGTAAACGTTTAAATGAAGAACGAACAAATCCCCCAAAAGTGACGTGATGCTCTGAAGCTTATTCCGTCCGCATCCAGCCTAAGCTGGATCGGCGTCTAACCCTTCCTCTGGGATCGTTCTATGGGTAGACATTAACTTTCGGGGGAGCCCACGGATATCCACAGGATATGGCTGCGCATCATTTCCTAAACAACAAAAAAAGCCCCTGCACGGGGCCGCCGGACAAAACGGATCGTCTGTCTTTATGGCTTAGCAGGAGCTTGTACCGCATTGGCTTAGGCGCGGGAGATATATTTACCCTCGCGCGAATCGATCAGGAGCATATCGCCTTCGTTGATGAACAAAGGAACTTGAACGTTCAAGCCGGTTTCCAGCTTCGCGTTCTTCGTTGCGCCGGTAGCCGTGTTGCCTTTGATGCCTGGCTCGGTTTCCACGACCTTCAGCTCGATGCTGTTAGGCAGGTTGATGCCGAGAATTTCGCCTTGGTAGCTCATGATGTGGATCATCATGTTTTCTTTGAGGAAGTTCAGCTCCCATTCCAATTGTTTGGCAGGCAAGCTGAATTGATCGTAAGTTTCGGTATCCATGAACGTATGGTCTTGACCGCTGGCATACAAATATTGCATTTCACGGTTTTCGATATGTGCGCGGCCTACGTTTTCGCCTGCGCGGAACGTACGTTCAACAGTGTTGCCGTTACGCAAGTTTTTCAGCTTGGAGCGTACGAAAGCGGCGCCTTTACCCGGTTTGACGTGTTGGAAATCGATTACAGTGAACAAGTCGCCGTCCACTTCGATAGTTAAGCCTGTCTTAAAATCGTTTACTGATACCACGTAAAAAAACCTCCCTAAAAATGTGAGCAGTTGTTGTTAATCAAGGACAATGAAGTCTTTGCTTGATTTCGTTAATATTTTAATTCCGGTGTCTGTAATGACGATGTCGTCCTCGATCCGAACCCCGCCAAAGCCTGGCAAGTAAATACCGGGCTCTACCGTTACAGTCATGCCGGGCGTTAAAACCGTATTCCCTTGCTTGGACAGCCGCGGCGCTTCATGGATCTCCATCCCGAGCCCATGGCCGGTGCCATGTCCGAAGTGGTCGCCGTATCCATAGCGGGCGATGATGTCTCTGGCGATCGCATCGGCTTCCTTTCCTGTCATCCCCGGCTTGATTTTATCCAGAGTTTCCAGTTGGGCTTCCAGCACGATGTTGTAAATTTCCTTATGTTTATCTGTCGGTTTTCCCAATACGACGGTTCTCGTAATATCGGAGCAATACCTATTATAATAAGCGCCGTAGTCCAATTTGACAAATTCATTCGTCTGAAGGATGCGGTCGCTTGCTTTGCCATGCGGCAGCGCGGACCGTTCTCCCGAAGCTACGATCGTCTCAAACGAAGTCGAAGCGGCCCCGTTCCTGCGGACGAACATTTCGATTTCGAGCGCAATATCGGCTTCCTTGGCTCCCGGCTTCAAATAGCCCAAAATATGCGTAAACGTGCGGTCGGCCAGATCGGCCGCCTCCTGCATAACGGCAATTTCCGCTTCGTCCTTGATCATTCTCAGCTGCTCGACCAAACCTTCCGTCGCCGCCAGCTCGATGCCGGCGAGCGCCTTGGCGGTGCCGAGATAAGCCCCATAGGTCATATCGTTTTGCTCAAAGCCGACTTTGCCGATTCCTTGCTTGGTTAGCAGCTCCTTGACGGTATCCATCGGATTCGGGGCATGCTCTACGACTTCATAGCCCGCTGCCTGCGCCGGAGCCTGCGTCATATAGCGGAAATCGGTGAGCAAATACGCCTTGGCCTCCGAGATCAGCACGACGCCGGAAGAGCCTGTGAAGCCCGTCATATACATACGGTTCGTCGCATTCGTAATGAGCAGCGCCTGCAGTCCTTGCTGCTGCAACAGCGCGCGCAGCCGTTCAATCCGTGCTTGCTGCATGATCATCCCTCCAAAGCATTCAGATGGCTTACTATGGCGCGCAGGCCCAGTTCATAGCTCTCAACGCCCAGGCCGGCGATTTGCCCTACAGCTACGGGAGCGATCACCGAAACATGGCGAAACGCTTCTCTCTTGTGAATGTTCGATATATGTACTTCAATAGTCGGAATCTGAACGGTGCTGATCGCATCGCGAATCGCGTAGCTGTAATGCGTAAACGCGCCCGGATTCATCACAATGCCGTCTTTGACCGAATAGGCTTCATGGATCTTGTCGATCAGAGCGCCTTCATGATTCGATTGGTAGCATTCCAGCTCCACACCCAGCTCACCGGCCAGCTTGAACAATCGTTGTTCAATCGAGTGCAGCGATACGGAGCCGTAAACCCCGGGTTCGCGGATGCCGAGCATGTTCAAATTCGGACCGTTCAATACCAATATTTGTTTCAAGACGGTCCCTCCATCACCAGTTTACATGCTGTGCCAAAGAACGCACCCGATTATTTTACCATAACTTTCTTCTGTTTGAGAACTGTTTTTTGCAGGAATCGGTTACTCCGGCGCAGGATCGGCGTTCCCGCCGGCGACAGGCTCTCTCTTATGCTCGCTTGTAAATTCCAAAGAGATGCTGTAGCCGATGAACAACCCCCATACGATAAACAGGCAGAAATCGGTAATAATCGTGTTCCAGTCCAGATAGGCGATCCAGTTCATCATCCCCGTAACGGGGCCGATCAGCAGAAAAATAAGCATCCACCATATCGCTCCGTACGCGACTCCGGCCCACGGGCCGTTCGCTTTGGCCAAAAGCAGCGTATACACCAGCGAGGCGAAGATCGAGAACAAAATGAAAATGAGCCAGCCCAGCAGATAGCCCTGAAAACTGAGCAAAAACGACCGTTTGAAAAAAGGCTCCACTAAAAATCCCGGAGGCAGGCTTGTAAAATGCAAATAATGTTCGAGCATTTTCACCGCTCCCCAAATAAGACCCGCAAACAATCCGATATATACTGCAAACGACCATCGGTTCGTACGGCGTTCACCATTATTGTCCATACTGGTTCCTCCTAAAATCAGTTTGCGAATAAGCGCCTAGATGCCCTGAGAAGCGTTAAGCCGACAATTTTCCGCATCTTATCGGCCGCATACCGTTAGTATATGCAAATATTTGTCCCCTAAACGGTGGCATTCTCTCCTTGAATCCGATACAATAATGTAAGAATCCATTTTATCCTTAGCAGAAGAAGGTGTACTCGTTGTCGCAACCAAAAGAACAGCCATGCGCAATTTACGGCGGTCAAGCCGTGATCGAAGGGGTCATGTTTGGTGGCCAAAGCGTGAACGTTACGGCCGTCCGCCGAAAAGATAATTCGATTGACTTTTTTGAAGTGCCCAAAACCGAGATCGGCTGGGTAAGAACGCTTAAAAAAATTCCGTTTGTCCGCGGCATCGTCGGCATTGTCGAAGCGAGCGCCAAAGGAGCGCAGCATCTGAACTTTTCGGCGGAAGCTTTTGCCGAGGAGGAAGGCGAAGGCGCGGCGCCCAAGGAAGAGAAGAAGGAATCCGTAGCAGGCCGCATTTCCATGATTCTCGGCGTCGCCGTCGTCGGGATTTTGTCCTTCTTGTTCGGCAAATTCGTGTTCACGCTCGTTCCCCCGGCTATCGAGCAGCTGTTGTTCGCCAAAGCGTTCCAAAATCAGATCGGACACAACCTGCTGGAAGGCCTTATCAAAATTATTTTGCTGGTCGGCTACATTTACTTCATTTCGCTCACGCCGATGATCAAACGATTGTTTCAATATCACGGAGCGGAGCATAAAGTCATCAGCGCCTACGAAGCGGGCGTGGAGCTTACGGTGGAAAACGTGCAGAAGTTCAGCACGCTTCATTACCGCTGCGGCAGCAGCTTTATCGTCTTTACGGTGCTGGTCGGCGTCATCATCTATTCCTTGTTCACCTACGACTCCTTCCTGGAGCGGATCGTACAGCGCATCATTCTGCTCCCTGTCGTCATCGGCGTTTCCTATGAGCTGCTGCGTTTCACGAACAGCCTGCGCGAAGTGCCCGTGCTCCGCTATCTCGGATATCCGGGGCTGTGGCTACAGAAACTGACGACCAAGCAGCCGGATAACTCGATGGTGGAAGTATCGATCGCTTCTTTTAACCGGATGAGGGAATTAGACGAACAAGCAAGAGCATAATATGGATCAAAAGGAGGAGCAGCGATGAAACAGCGATATTCCATTGCCACCTATGTTATCTTAGGGTTAGCCTTGATCGGGGTCGCCTCTAAAGCGTTGACGCTCATCATACCGATTCTGGTATTCGGCGTTATCTTCCTGTTGTATAAATATCCGCCAAGCCGTTGGCGCAAACCCGCATTCACCGGCAAAGGAGGAGCGGGCGGACGCAGCAAGGACCGGCGCACCCGCAATGCTACCTTCCGCGTCATCGACGGCAACAAAGGGAATTCGGACGAACCCCCCAAATATCATTGAACGGCAATAAACCGGCGACAGATCGCCGGTTTTTTTCTTGCGCGCCGGATCAGCTCTGCGGCTTGCGCAGCACATGCTCCATGTAGCCCTGCTTGTAATCGTTCAATTTCCACTTATTGAAGAAATGATCGCCCGCCCGCTTGCCGGCTTCATAGAGCTCCAGACTTTTTTCGTTGCCGATATCGAAATCGGTCACACTGACGCCAAGCGTCGGTATTTTAATCGTTCTGAACCGGTTCGCGTCTTCGATATACCGTTCGTCGTGCGCCTCCATCATCGTGGAGAACAGTGCCTTGAACATCGTCAGCGGTCCGACGATCGTGTTGGGCTGCCCGCTCCCTCTGCCGACCAGCTGAAATCCGATCGTCGGAACAAGCTGCTCGATCGCCGAGCTGTTCTCTTGATCGAATATCCAGAGCGGAAAATTGCTGAGCAGCCCGCCGTCGACGATATAGGCGAACTGGTCGGCGAAAGCCTCTTTCTTCCTGCGCTTGTCGGGAGCTTTGCGGATAATGACCGGATCGAAGAAATACGGGATGCTCGTGCTCATTCTGACCGCTTTGGAGATGAGAAGCTGCTTAGGATCGATGCCGTATTGAGCGATGTCGTCAGGCAGTACCAGCAGCCTCCGGTCGGATATATCGGAAGCGATAATACGCAGTTGGTTCCACTTAAGATCCCCGAACGTCCTGATTCCTTTGGCAAGAAGCAGCTGATGAATCCAATGCTCAAGCGCTTCCCCCGAGTAAAGCCCTTTCTTGAGAAACAATCGGGCCAGCGGCCCGATCACTTTCGTATTGAATATCGGCGCACGCTGCATAAAAGCGCTGAACGGAGTGGCGATAATAACCTTCTTCATTTCCTCGGCCGTATAGCCCGCAGCGACCAGAGAAGCGACGATGGCACCCGACGACGTCCCCGCCACCTGATGGAAGGTCAGCCCCCTTTGCTCCACAGATTGAACGGCACCGGCCAAGGCAATGCCTTTCACCCCGCCGCCTTCGAACACCGCATTGATTTTCACGAGCATCCCTTCTCCCGCAGTAATGTCCGCCGCTTACTTCCTTTACAGGAAATGTATGCGCCCCAGGATTGTACCTATGCCATCCATCCTCATCCAGCGGAGCGGGTTTGAAATCTTCCTTTTCTCTGCTTCGACATAAGAGAAAGAGACCTATGCCGCAAAAAGGCATAAGTCTCTCCTGACCGAAAAGGCTATTAAAATTGCGAGCGCAGCTTCTCGACGATGGCTGCCGTGCTCTGCCAATCTTGCTCGGTTATTTCCGCGTTGCTGTACTTGGCTTTCTCGAATGTGCCTAACACCTGCTCAAGGTCCGCCTTCATCCATTTGCTTTGCTGCGACCAGCGTCCGATCGCTTCGCGCAGCGTTTCATGCTCATGACGGACGTAGCCGTTGCGCTTGCATATTCGAATCAGCCTTTCGCATTCTATAATTACTTTTTGCTTCAGCAATGACGCCCGGCGTCGCTCCAGCTTCTCATGCAGCAGCTCGGCGACTTGCAGCTTTTTCAGCACGAAGGCGGCGGCCGCCGCGGCCAGCAGCACAATACCGGAGATCACGGCTTTCAGACCGTGCCGCTCCAGCACCGTCGGTTCGGGAGCGGCAGGCGCAGCCTCGGGAACCGCGGAGGTATCGAAGGTAATCTCTTCTTGAGGCACGGCGCGCGGAAGCAGGAAACCGCTTGTCGGCTCGAACGGGATCCAGCCCCAGCCGCTAAAGTAGACCTCGACCCACGAATGCGCATCGGCGTTGCGCACGGTGTACACACCGGCCGCGTCGGGGTCCGTCATCTCCGGTTCCCCGAACATGCCGAACATTTCGTCATAGGAGGCCGATTGCCCTGACGCGTAGCCTTTCACCCAACGGGTCGGCAGACCGACGGAACGGGAGAGAACGGCCATCGCCGAAGAGTAATAATCGCAGTACCCTTCTTTAATCTCGAACAAAAAGCGATCGACGAAATCGCGGCTTTTTCCTTTGGTCAAGTCCGGCTTGTTCGTATAAGGATAAGTAGTGCGCAAATACTGCTCGATCGCCTTCGCCTTATCGTACGGATCGGCCGCATCCTTCGTAATATCCGCCGCCAACTGGCGAACGCGGGCCGGCAAATGATCGGGAAGCTGCAAATATTCCGCCAAATCCGTCCGGTTCGCGGCCTCGGGAGCCTGCCGCAAGCCTTCCTCATCGATAACCGGCATCTGAGAGACGACGGTATAGGTTTTGGGATAAGCCTGGCTCATCTGTTGATTGATTCTAATCTCCGACTGGGAAGGAGCCCATAAGAGAGATTCGAAACCCGTCTTGCCGCCGTTCATTTCCTCGACCTTCTGAATGTCGAACGCCCCGAACAGCACGGGATATTTATCCTCGGATAAAATACTGACGACCTGCTTTACTTCAATCGTCTTTAGCTTGCTTCCGGCTTTGCGCGGATCGGGACTCAGCGTGTTGTCCGCCCGCACGGAAGTCGTCAGCGACCGTCTATCGGAATCGCCGGGCTCCCAGCCTTTGCCGGTATACAAGGAGCGAGTCTCCCCCCGCCAATAGCTGCGATGCGTCGTATCGACCGTCATAACAGGGGTGTAATCGAACTGGAAGCCGCTTCCGAGCGCTGCATCGCTGCGGCTGTAGCCCGAAGACGTATCGCTCGCGGAGACGGCTACCTCCACGCCCTTCCCCGTCGTGAAATTGACCGCTTCGCCCCGGTATGCGCGCCATGCCGTATACGGGTCCGTAACCATCGGGCCTACCTCGGGCATAATGGCGCCGACGACTACCGTCATACTAATGAGCAGGATGACCGGAACGGCAATCGATGCCGGATAGTCGGCCAAGTAGCTCCAAGCGGTCGGATCTTTTTGGCGCATCGACTGGAAATGGCATAAGATCAGCAGAAACAAGCCGCATCCGACCGTCATCGCCACCTGCGGCCATAAGTAGACGCTGGAGAACGAATCCCGGATACACATGGCGACGACGCTGGCGACCAGCAGCACATAGACCCGCCATTTAGCCGCAACCCACCAGATTAGCGTTAAGTAAGCCGCCCACGCCGCCAAGCCGAACCATAAATACGGAGTCAAATTGTATAAATTAAGAAATAATTTCGATGAGAAGAAGCTCGACAGTTTCATTTTCTCGATAACGCCGTATTCATGCAGCACCTGAACGTGAACCGCGATAACCGCGATAAGCTGAATCAGGCCGCGAATCGCCCAATGAAGACGGGTCACATGCTCGACAACACAAATGATCAATAGTACCAGTTCAACGACGACAACGGTTTCCGGAAGCCATAAATGATCTTCTTTGGCAAACCAGAACACAAACTGCAGCATAAACAACCCGACTAACAATACGGTTAACCGATGAGGCCAATTGCTCCACAGCGCGCGCCGCCACCAAGACATCGATTCGTTCATCCGCTTCGACCTCCTAACAAAGAGGACAGCTCATGCAGCGATTGAATCGCGTAACCGGCGATTCCCCGGGATTGCAGCTGCTTAAGCCACCGCTCCTTCTTATCCGGCTCCGAACAGAGCCAAAGATGGCATGGATTGAGCTGAAGCTGCTTAAGCCAGTTGCAGATTTGCAGCATCGATTCGCCGTACGCCGGCGTGATAAGAGCGACAAAGCTGCCCGGAACGAGGTTCTGCGCTTTCTCCCGGAGCACCTGCTTCAACGCGTGGACGCCGTCCGCTTCGACATGAATAAAATGCTGCTGCACCGCCTTCTGCTGGTTGCCGCCCGACTTGGGCTCAAAGTAAATGTCATCCGCTCCGGTCGACAGAAGGCCGAGAGCCAGACTGCGGGCTGCGCCGTATTGAAAAAGCGACGCCGCCACCGATACCGCCAGCTCGAACGTTTCGGGATCGCCGTACGCCTTGCGCTCCCGGTCGAGCACGAGAAAAGTTTTGGGCAGCGATTCCCGCTCGAACTCCTTCGATTTCCACGTGCCGGTCTTGGCCGTCGCATTCCAGTGAATCCTGGACAGCCTGTCGCCGTAGATGTATTCGCGGACGCCGTTGATCTGCGTCGTCTCGCGGACGGCGCGCGTCGTCGTGGAATGATGGTTGGTGCCTTTCATCATCTGATGAAATTGCTGCCATTCGCGGATCGCTACCGTCTTCGGCAGTACGACGATGTTATACGGCAAGTTCAAAGTGCCGCTATGCTCGAACAAACCGAATACGTCCTCCGTCACGCATTCCGTCACCCCGAACGTATAGGAGCCCCTCCGAAGAGCGGGCGTCCGGTATTCCCATTCGCCGCGGCGGCGCCAGTCGGGCACGATCGTGGCTTCGAATTCAAGCTCGCTGCCGTTGCGGTGATACAGCCGATCTTTGACGAAAATATACGGCATCGGCCAAAAGCCGGGAATTTGCAAGTGAATCGTTACGCCGAGCGTGCTGCCCGCTTCCAGCGCGCCTCCGTGGTCGATGCTGCCGAGCGTCCGCGCCCCTTGCGTGCGCTTGATGCCGCTCCATTGGCCGAGCAGCAAATACAGACTCAGCACGCTCATGATCACAAAGAGCATCAGGGCCAGCTTGCCGCCTTGAAACAGCAAGAACCCGAGACTGCCGAAGAAGCTGATCAGCACGGCCCAGAACTGCTTGCTGAACCGCGGGCGTTCCGTCCATTTTTGCACGAATGATTCTCTCATCATGCTCATTTCTCCAATCGGATCGGCACTCGCACCTGTTGAAACACCGATTGCAGGACGGAATGCACCGACGCCCCGTCCATACGCGCCTCGGCATGCAGCAAAATCCGGTGTCCCAGTACAAAAGGCGCCAAATATTTAATATCGTCGGGGATGACATAATCCCGCTCCTGAAGCAGCGCGTACGCCTTGGACGCCTGTACCAGCGCCAGCGTAGCCCGCGGACTGGCGCCCAGGAATATCGCCGGATGCTCTCTCGTCTGCCTTATGATCGACACGAGATAGGAGGCTACGGCATCATCCATATGAACCAGTCTGGCCCGCTGCTGGATAGCTCCTATTTCTTCGACGCCCGCAACAGGCTGGAGCTGCTCGATCGGGTGAACGACGCTCTGCGACATAATCATCTTCGTTTCCGTAGCTTCGTCCGGATAGCCGAGGCTGAATTTCATCATGAAGCGGTCGAGCTGCGCCTCCGGCAGCATGTAAGTGCCTTCAAAGTCGATCGGATTCTGGGTCGCCAGCATGAGAAACGGCTGAGGCAGCTCGTAAGTATTGCCGTCTACCGTAATATGGCCTTCTTCCATAGCTTCCAGCAGCGCGGATTGCGTCTTGGTCGTCGCCCGGTTGATCTCGTCGGCAAGCAAAATATTCGTCATAATCGGGCCCGGCCGGAAAATAAATACCTCGTCTCTCGGATGATATATGGAAACCCCCGTAATATCGGTCGGGAGTAAATCAGGATTGCACTGGATACGGCGGAACTGCCCGCGGATCGATTTGGCGAGCGATTTGATCAGAACCGTTTTTCCCGTTCCGGGAACGTCCTCAAGAAGAACATGGCCTCCGGCCAGCATGGCCGTTAACAGAAGCTTGATTTCATCCGTTTTGCCAAGGATGCAAGATTCCAAATTCGCTTGAATGCGTTTAATAATCTGTATATCTTCTCTTACGGTAGGCTCCATGATCCTGATCCTCCTCGGGGTAGTTTTAACTTTTCTATAGCAGCAGTTGGAAAGCCCTTATTCTATTTTACAAGATTCAAATTTGGGCGTATACATGCAAAAATGCTAAATTTATTTGTAAAATTACACATTTTGGCATATTATCTGTCATATTCTCGCTGCCATAGCAAAAAGCCCCAAGGATCGTCTCCTTGAGGCTTGGATAGACAAACTTATTATTTTATACGCGACATTCTTCAGAAGGTTGCAGCGGCAGCTTCCCGGGAAGGCCAAGGCTCAGCCCTTCGGCCTGCACACCAAGGCTGCAAGAAACGAGAAGATGATCGCCGCCGAAATTCCCGCGCTGGTTACCTCGAAAATTCCCGTAATGATCCCGATGGGCCCGTGGGTTTTAAGCTCCTGCATCGCCCCGTGAACGAGAGAGTTGCCGAAGCTCGTGATCGGCACGGTCGCCCCGGCTCCCGCGAACTTGATGAACGGTTCGTACAGGCCTACGCCGTCGAGCACCGCTCCGGCTACGACCAGCGTACTCATCGTATGGGCCGGCGTCAGCTTGCCCACATCCATCAGCAGCTGGCCGATGACGCAGATCGCGCCGCCGATGACAAAAGCCCACACAAAATGCATAAACGTATCCATGGTCACTCCCCGCTTTCTATAGCTACGGCGTGGGCGATACATGGGATGCTCTCCCCTTGCTGGAACGACAGCGGGGATAGCAGGGCCCCCGTCGCTACGACCAGCACCTTCTTCAGCTCGCCTTTGCGCAGCTTCTTCATAATATGTCCGTACGTAACGACGGCCGAGCAGCCGCAGCCGCTGCCTCCGGCCATGACCGCCTGCTTGTCGACATCGTAAACCATCAGCCCGCAGTCTTTGTATGTCGTTTGGTTCATCGGCACTTTATGCTTGTCCAGCAGCTCGTTGGCAATGTCGTATCCGACCTTGGCCAAGTCGCCCGTGACAATGAGATCGTAATAGCCCGGCTCGCGGTGAAAATCGCGAAAATGCGCCTGCAGCGTGTCGACGGCGGCGGGAGCCATCGCGGCGCCCATATTGAACGGGTCCTTGATCCCCATATCCACCACCTTGCCGATGGTCGCTCCAGTGACAACCGGTCCGTCGCCATGTCTGGCAAGCACCGCCGCCCCGGCTCCGGTCACCGTATACTGGGCCGTCGGCGGCTTCTGCGAGCCGTATTCCGTCGGGTAACGGAACTGCTTCTCCGACGTGCAATTGTGGCTGCAGGTTCCGGTCATCGCATATTTGGCGGAGCCCGAATCGACGATCATCGAGGCGACCGCCAGCCCTTCCATCGATGTCGAGCAGGCGCCGAAGATGCCGATATAAGGGATGCTCATCGTTCTCGCCGCGAACGTATTGCTAATAATTTGGTTCATCAGGTCGCCGCCGACATAGAACTGAACCTGCTCCTTCGTAAGCCCGGCATTTTCCACCGCCAGCTTGCCGGCCTCCTCCATCAGCCGCCGCTCCGCTTTCTCCCAGCTATCCTGTCCGAGCGTCAAATCGCCGTGCACGATGTCGAAATCGTTGACGAGCGGACCTTCGCTTTCATCCGGTCCCACTACCGTTGCCGTCGCCTGAATGACCGGCTTGTTGCGAAATATCCAGCTTTGATGTCCCTGCAGCATACTCGTTACCTCCCCATTCCAAACAGCAGATGGATGATGCCGATAACGAACGCGGCTACGGTGCCGAAGACGATGACCGAGCCGGCCAGCTTGAACATATTCGCGCCGACGCCGAGCACGATACCCTCGCTCTTATGTTCCAGCGCGGCCGAGCACATCGAGTTGGCGAAGCCGGTAACGGGAACGGCCGAGCCGGCTCCGGCCCATTGGGCTATTTTGTCGTACACCCCAAAGCAGGTCAGCACCACCGCTATGAAAATAAGAACCGCCACGGTCGGATTGCCGGCGGTTTTCTCCGTAAAGCCAAAGACGCGCATGAACAATTCCATGAAACCTTGTCCGATCAGGCAAATCAATCCCCCGACCAAAAAAGCTCTCAAGCAGTTTTTGACGACGGGTCTTGCCGGTTCCTTCCGTTTGGCCAGCGCCTGATATTCTTGCTGCGTCCACGTTAATTTTTGCTTCGCTTTCGTAGCCATAGCTCTTCTTCCTTTCTCAACGTTTTAATAAAGGAACCAGCACGGTAATTTGTTCGCGCAGCTGCTTGACGCACTGTTCGTACGTCGCCTTGGCGTCCTTGCTTTGGGTTGCAAGAGCGTACAGCGTCAGATCGGCCTCGCACTTCTTGAGATTGGCCAGCAGCAGCAGCTTTTCGTTATTGGCCGGAACCTGCAGCATATCGTCGTACAAATCGACGAACAAAGCGCCGTAGGAATCCACTTGTCCGAGAAACACATTATCTTTGGTAACGCCTATTTTCTCCAACTCGGCGTTTAACCATGCACGGCTGAATCCCGCGGTAGCGAGCGGCTCGTCCATAATGTTGCCGTCGATAATCACCGTCTGAGGCTCCTTCTCGGGACCGACCTTGATTCCCAAATGTTTGGGGGTAAGCGGCTGGTTTTCTTTTTTGAGCAGCACGTTCAGCTCTCCGCTCGATTCGAGAACGGCAAATTCGACGTCCGCCACGTTAAATACGCTTTTCTTGCGGAGCTGCTCCAGCAGCTCGTCCGCCGAATAACGTTCCTTCTTCAGATTTTTCCCCATCACTTTGCCGTCCTTGATCATGACCGTTCCGTTGCCTTCAAGCCATTTGCGCAGCGTCACGCTTTTTAAAGTGACAAGCTCGATGGTAAACGGGACGATAAACCAGACCAGCAGGGCCGTCAGGCCAAGGGTGTAGTGGCTTTCGATATCCGTTGAAATGAACCCCGCAAGCTCTCCCAAAGTAATTCCCGTTATATATTCGAAAAAGGTGAGCTGCGATATTTGTTTCTTCCCCAGCAAGCGCGTAATAAGAAACAGCACGGCGATGGCGCCAAGCGATCTGAGTGCAATGTGTAACCAATCCATCCTAATGTCTCCTTTTTTCCAAAACGGATTACTTGTCGATTAAATTATTTGTTAAAACGACGATTGTTATAAAAGGAGACAGCTTCCATTTTTACCAAACAATTTACCAGCTACTCCCAGCTATTAGATGACAGCGGAATGCGCACATTAGTATCTGACTTATTCATGAGGAGGTGAAACAGATGACCGTAGCATCCAACGTAAAAACGACACTGGCTTCTCTAAAAAGCGCTCAAGCGAGCCTGGAAACTTTCGCTCTGAGCACGCAAAACCAAGAGGCTAAAAAGATGTTCGAACAAGCAGCCAAAACGACTCAATCCGTCGTAGATCAAGTAAGCGGACGTATCCAACAGCTGGAAAACGAAGAACCACAATATAAAGGCTTCTAATGCGACCGTCTAAACCAAAACAGCCCTGTCGCCCTGCCGGGTGCGCAGGGCTGTTTTCATTGCTGGGAAGGAAACGGCGCGAGGGCGGTTTCCTTAGGCTGGCCGGGGAATCCGGCAAACCGGCTACAAAAATAACGTCAGCAGCATCGCCAGCAATACGAAGAGCACGAGAATGACGACTATGGATGTCGGCTTATCCATCGGATCGGCTCCTATCCTGTTGGATTCATACATAACTAGGATATTCCGGCCGATTGACATGGAATGTGTATATGCCTAATCGCAAAATAATGTTATAATAAGTTCATTGTTCACGTTAACATAAACTTATTTTGCGGGAGGTTCACTTTATTATGACGATTCATACCGAAGATCAGCTCGTTTCCTTCATCAAGGAAACCGTACGCAGCACGCAAGTAACGGACATACATACGCATTTGTTTGCCGAATCGTTCGGCGATCTGCTGCTCTGGGGCGTCGACGAGCTCTTGACCTATCATTATTTGATCGCGGAGACGTTCCGCTTCCGTCCGGAGTTGTCCTACGACTCCTTCTGGAGCATGAGCAAGCGGGAGCAGGCCGATCTGATCTGGCAAACGCTGTTTATCGAGCATTCGCCTTACAGCGAAGCATGCCGCGGCGTCGTGACCGTACTGAATCGTCTTGGCTTCGACCTGAAGACGCGCGACTTGAACGCCTACCGCGAATATTTCGAATCGGTCAGCGCTTCCGACTACATCGACCGGATTTTGGAGCTGGCCAAAGTGAAAACCGTCGTCATGACCAACGACCCGTTCGATGCTTACGAGCGCTCCAAATGGGCGGAGAACGGCAATACCGACCCGCGCTTTCTGGCGGCCCTCCGGATCGATCCGCTGCTGAACCTGTGGGATTCGAGCTGGAGCAAGCTGGCCGAGCAAGGCTACGCCGTTTCATCGGATTTGTCCGGCGATACGATGGCCGAAATCCGCCGCTTTCTCAGCGATTGGATCTCCCGTATGAACCCGCTGTATATGGCCGTTTCGCTGCCGAACGACTTTGCTTATCCCGAGAATTCCGTGCGCGTGCGCATCATCGACGAGTGCATCATTCCGGTGGCTCGGGAAGCCGGTATTCCGTTCGCTATGATGATCGGGGTTAAGCGCAAAGTAAACCCTTCGTTGAAAGATGCCGGAGACAGCCTCGGCAAGAGCGATATCGGAGCCGTCGAGCGGATTGTCAGCAAATATCAGGACGTCAAATTCCTCGTGACGATGCTTTCCCGCGAAAACCAGCACGAGCTCGCCGTAACCGCACGCAAAAACCGCAATCTGCTTATTTTCGGCTGCTGGTGGTTCCTGAACAATCCGAGTCTGATTGAAGAAATTACCCGTATGCGCCTTGAACTGCTCGGCGGCAGCATTATTCCGCAGCATTCGGATTGCCGCATTCTCGATCAGCTGCTGTATAAATGGGATCATTCGCGCGAGATCATCGCCAAAGTGCTCTGCGACAAATACAGAGATCTGCTCGCTGCCGGCTGGCGCCTGGAAGAGGAAGAGATTCGTCGCGATGTCGAGGATCTGCTAGGTGGAACATTCTGGAAATTTCTTGGAAAACCCGATCCGGCTTTGAATCGCTAAGATCGGTGCTTCTTCGCCGGTGTTTCGTTTCGTTCTGTTTCGTTTCGTTCCTTCCGTTTCGTTACGCCGCAGCAACTTCTAATAAAAAAAGAGGGTCGCCCTATTGCGATCCTCCCCCTCATTTTCCAAGCGTATAATCGGTCGGGCTGATGCCCGTCACGTTTTTAAACATTCTGCTGAAGTAAGCCGGGTCGGAATAACCGACCATCTCGCTGATCTCGTAGATCATGTACCGCTGCGTTTTCATCAATTCTTTGGCCCGCTCAATTCTATACAACGACAAATAATTGGAAAAGCTGTCGCCGGTCACGGCTTTAAAGATGCCGCTCAAATAATTCCTTGTCAAATGCAGCTCGTCGGCCAGTTGGCTGAACGAAATATTGTGCATATACTGCTCGGAGACAGCCTTTTTTACATACTGCACATAAGTGTGCTGCTTGCCGGCATCGTTTTTTTGATCCAGCAGCCCGTGCAGCTGCTTCAGCATGTCCGAAATATGGTTCATCAGCGATTGCTCGTCCTGGGCCGATTGCAGCGTTTGCAGAAAACCGGCGAGCTGCCCCAACTCCGGCTTGGCCGTGCCCTCCTCCATGAAGGACAACACAAGCGCGTTGATCATCGTGATGCATACGGTTTTGACGTATTTCAGCGAATACCGCTGTTCGTGAAGCAGCGCCGCTTCGATTTTCGCCCACCGCTGCATGACGTAAGGCAAATCGCTGCGCAGCAGCGCTTCGGACAGCTGGCGAATCTGCTCAAGCGGATACGCCGGCCAAGCTTCTCCGGGATATTCTCCGGCATGGCGGGCGTCGAATATTTGCTGGTAGCCCTCGTATTCCGACATCATCAGCAGCTCCCGCGATTCCTTGCAGGACAACGGATACGAGCTCATCTCCCCGTACCAGTGCCCGATGCCTACATTTGCGTTCAACTCCAAATAAGTGCCGATGCTCCCGATCAGCTCTTCCGCGACCCGTTGAGCTCTCGACAGCGTCTCTTCCCGCTCCCCGAACATGACGATAGAGAGCCGGTCTTCCATATAACGCAGCACATAACCTTGTCCCGCCTTTGCCACGATCTCCTGCGCTACATTGTATACGGCGAACTTATACAGCTGCCAATCTTTTTCCAGCTCGGTTTTCCGCTTCCGTTCGCGGTGAAGCAGCAAGCTCATGACGAGCCCGCCGTGAAATACGTTCTCCTCCAGCTGCAGAAACTGAATTTTGCTGTCCGCCGCATCTTTGCGCTTCATCCCGATGGTGATCATATCGAATAAAAACTGTTCACGCAAAATCGGAACGCTTTGCTCAAGCTGTTGAAGCAAGCCGTTGAAGTATTGCTTTTTCCTGTCGGCGAGCGCTTTTTCGCTTAACACGTCGTTTAAGATGTTCTCGATTTCCGTAAAAACCGCCGGCTTCAGAATGTACTGCGCCACGTCGAGATGGATCGCTTCCTTGGCGTAGTCGAATTCCCCGTATCCGCTCAAAATAACGACCGGCAGCTCCGCATCCACCGTTCTTATTTGCTTGATCAGCTCAAGCCCGTTCATTCTCGGCATATACACATCGGTAATAAGCAGATCGGGCTTGCCCCGCTGAAACTGCTGCCAGGCGTCCTCCCCGTCGTACGCCGTCGCGATTTCGTCGATACCGTACCGTTCCCAGCCGATCATGCTTTTTAAGCCGTTCACAACAAATGCGTCGTCATCGACCAGCAATACCTTCATTGCGCTTCACCTCTCGCATTATCGCTCTGTCATTTCATATCGATTTATTAAACTGATTCGCCTTTTCGAATGAGTCCAAATAAGGCAACGTCATCACAACATTGACCCCTCCGCCGTCGCGGTTTTCGATTCTGAGCCCGTATTGTGCCCCCAAATACAATTCGAGACGTTCTCTTACGTTTTTAATTCCGTATCCCCCGAGCCGGATACATAAAGCGAGCTCGTCTTGCGCCTTTCGCTTTCGTCTCTGGACTGCTTCAGCCCGACCCCATTGTCGGCAATGACGATTTGGAAGCGATTCTCATCGATGCGCTCCGCGGATACGGAGACCTCGGCCTTTTGTCCCTCCTGCAATCCGGAAAAACCGTGGATGATCGCATTTTCGATAAACGGCTGCAAAATAATTTTCGGGACATAATATTGTTTAAAAGAAGAATCTATATGTTCGTTGTAAACAAAGCGATCCGCCAGCCGGGTTTGCTGAATTTGCGCATACAGCCGGGCATGCTCAAGCTCGTCCTTGAGCGGGATAAACGTGCTGCCGCCGCTCAAGCTGATGCGGAACAGTTTGGCAAGCCGGGCGGCCATAAAGCTGACTTCGGTATTGCCTTTCACCGCTGCCGCCCAATTGATCATATCCAGCGTATTGTAAAGAAAATGCGGATTGATCTGGCTTTGCAGCACCATCAGCTCCAAATCGTGCTTCAGCCGGTTTTTCTGCTCCAGCTCTTCAAGCATCGTTTTTAGCCGGCCGGTCATATAGTTGAAGCCGGTAATGAGCTTATTAAATTCGACGATAAAATACTGCTCCACATTCGCGTCAAAATTGCCGTTTTCGATTTTTTGAAACCCTTTCAGCAGCAGCGGGACAGGCCGAATCATGCGGCTGGCCAAATAGGAGGCTACCGGAAGCACGCAGAGCAGCACGATTCCCCCGATCAGCAGCACGATATTGCGGATCTTATTGACGTCCCGGTACAGCTCGTCGCTTTCCAGAAATTCGACGATCCGCCACTTCTCCTGGCTTTGGCTCGTGAAGATCATCAAATATTTGTTCCCGTCCAGCTCGACGGGCTTAAATCCGGCATCGCTCGCCAAGGCCGCCGTATAAGCTTGGAACGAATCCATCCGCTGCGAATTGACCTGCGCAGACATGCGGGACATGACTTGATTGCCGGCATCCAGCAGCAGCAGCGAGCGGTTGGTCGGGGAAGATAGCGTATTTTCGCTGAACAGCAAGCGGGTGAGCGAACTTTCATCGAGATTGATCGCCACGAATCCGGCCGTCCCGCCTTTCCTGTTATATATTTTCAGAATGTATGTCAGGACCGGATTTTCGTTGTTTTCCAGCATGCCGTCCCGGTGAGCGGGAATCCAGATCGCATCGACTTTATCGAATAAAGACAAGGTCACAGGCAGCTTGGCCAAAGGCAGGATCGTATTTTTGCCGGCGGGGCCGATTCTCTGATACTGCACATATTGATCGGTAAAAATCTGTACGCTGCTGATAAACGGTTTGATAAAAGTGAACGTGCTCAGCCACTCGTTGACATTGCGCTGTATTACTATGTATTCGTATAAATCGATGCCGCCGTTTTCCTCCAGCACCGCTTTCATCGTCTGATGGGTGGATATCGTCAAGGCGGTTCCTTCAATGTCCTTCAGCCTTTCGATCAGCTGCAATTGATTGCTGTGCAGCCCTTGCAGACGGGCTTCGCTGATTTGCTTCGTAAAATAATAGCTGACACTGAAATAAATCGCCACCGTAATGACGATCAGAAATAAAATATTCGACAGCACCAGCGAGCAAAATAAAAACGGCTTTAATCTCCACTGCCTCATGTACGTATGCAACCGCCTTTTTTCAGGATTGTTGCCGCTTTCATTTTTTTATAAAAAAGACAAGAGGCGTACCCGTTTGCACCAAGCACCGCCTCGTTAATCCTATCATACTAAAAGTTGCCGTAAAAGCACAATGAAAATTGCCGATTTGCCTGCCGAACAGGCAGCAGCGCTGCAGCCGCAGCGGTCACAAGGCGCATGGACAGACCGATTTAAGGCCGTATGGCTTCGATGACCTCAAGCCAGCTGCCGGGTATGACGCCTTGGAATTTCTCCTTTAATTGGTGAGATGCAACCCGCTTCAGCTTCGCCTTGACCGCTTCGGACATAACCGAGTCGATGTCCGATTCCCGCAGCATCTCGATCGAGCCTTCCAGCTCGACGATTCTTCTTTGCGCATGAATGGCTGTGCCCGTAACCATCCGGTTGAGCGACCATTCGAAGCTTTTGCCGTCCAGCGAATCGCCGATGCCGCTGATGACAAGCTGCTCCACATTAAAATGATGTGCGGCTTCCAGCAGCTCGATGCCAAGTGCGGCAAAGCCTTTCATAAAAATACTGCGGATCAGCTTAATCGCGCTGGCGTCGCCGGGAGTTTCGCTGACCTTCGTAATATTCATGCCAAGCGGCGTCATCAGCTCCATGAACCGGTCCGTTCCGCTGCCGCTGGCCAAGATCGGCACCTTGTGCTTATCGACAAGCAAAGCGCCGACCATCGCCGCATCGACCAAAGCCGCTCCCGTTTCCCCGATCGTCTCCCAGATCGCTTTTTTTACTTTTGGGCTGGCCGCCGACACGTCGATATACAAATCGCCGGCCTTCAAATGCGGCTTCACCGTCTCGCTTACGCCGAGCGCCTTATCCGCCGGAACGGCCACGATCAGCACGTTCGCGCGCCGCAGCACCTCCTCCGGCGTCTTCGCCAGCTCCACCTGCGCGGTTTCCGCCCGGCCCTGCACCTGCGCGCCGTACGTCGGGTGGTCCCACACCGGATCGTAAGCTACGAGATCGCCGATGCCCTGCTCCTTCAGCCCGCACGAGATCGAAAAAGCCGCCTCTCCAAAACCGATAAATCCAAGTTGCATTGCAAGGTCACCCCTATTGTTTTCGTTGATCATGTTCATTTTGTCATGGAACAAGTATTCTCGCACTTCATCGGATAACCCTATCCCTTAACTCCGCCCGAAGTAAGTCCTTCGATCAGAAAACGCTGGAAAAACACAAAGATCGTAAACACCGGCACAAGTGACAGCACCGACATTGCAAACAGCGAGCCGAAGCTCGATTCGCCGCTTGAATCCAGGAAGACGCGAAGCCCGAGCGAAACGGTAAACTTTTGTGTTTTGCTCAAATAAATGATTTGGCTGAAAAAGTCGTTCCACGTCCATATAAACGTGAAGATCGCCGTCGTAACGAGCGCCGGAAGCGCAAGCGGCAGGATGAGCCGCCAATAGATTTGAATCGGGCCGCAGCCGTCGACGATCGCCGCTTTATCGAGCTCGCGGGGAATGTTACGGATGAACTGCACCATCAGGAAGACGAAAAATCCTTCCGCAGCCGTAAATTTCGGCACGACAAGCGGCAAAAACGTATTGATCCAATCGAGCTTGTTGAAGATGACATATTGCGGAATAATCGTCACGTGGTGCGGCAGCATCATCGTCATCAGCATCAAAGCGAACAAAGGAGTCTTGAAGCGGAATTCCAGCCGGGCAAAGGCGTAAGCAGCAAGCGAGCACGATACCACGTTCCCGGCAATCGACAAGCCGCTTACGATCAGCGAATTGCTGAAAAACAGACCGAACGTTTGCGAGCCGAGACCTTTCCAGCCCGCGATGTAATTGTTCAGCGTAAAATGCTCCGGCCATAGCCCTTTATCGGTAAAAATATGCTCCGGCAGCTTAAACGAGCTGCTCAGCATCCAGATGAGCGGATACAGCATGATCGCGGAAACCGCGATGTTGACGACATGGCGTACGAGCTGATTCGGCATATTATTCATAATGCACCCACTTTTTCGACGACAGGAACGTCAAGCAGGTGAAAATGGCGATGATGACCAGCAATATCCAGGCCAATGCCGACGCATATCCCATCTGGAAGCTGACAAACCCTTTTTGATACAAATACAGCGTATAAAACAACGTGGAGTTCAGCGGTCCGCCAGTGCCGCCACTGACGACGTATGCCGGTGTAAACGCCTGGAAAGCGTGAATGATCTGCATGACCAAATTAAAAAATATGATCGGCGTCAGCATCGGAATCGTCACCCGGAAAAACTGCGACCGCTTGCCGGCGCCGTCGATCGCCGCCGCTTCGTACAGCTCGGTCGGAATTTGCTGCAGGCCTGCGAGGAAAATGATCATCGGCGAACCGAACTGCCATATTTTCAGCGCGATTAATGTATACAAGGCGTACTCCGGCGTTGCGATCCAGCTGACCCCGTCAAGGCCAAAATACCCGAGCACCACGTTAAACAAGCCCTTCGCCCCAAACACCTGCCGCCAGAGCAGCGCAATCGCCACACTTCCTCCAAACAGCGAAGGGATGTAATAAACCGCACGGTAAATCCGTAGGCCTGCCAGCCCTTTATTCAGCATCAGCGCGATGGATAACGCAAAGGCAAGCTCCAGCGGAACCGCGATCAGCACGTAGCGGAATGTGACGCTTAACGCTTCCAGAAACTGCTCGTCGTTAGTAAATATGTTCTTGTAATTGTCCAGGCCGACCCACTTCGGCGAATTGAACATTTCGTAATCCGTGAAGGAAAAATAAAGCGAAAATACGATGGGAATAAACGTAAAAGCCAACATGCCGATGATCCAAGGGCTCAAAAACAAGTACCCGATCCCGTCTTTTTTCAAAAAGCTGCTTATGCGCATCTCGTCCACTCCTGTTTTAAAACTGACAGAACGCGCAGCCGCCCATTCTGTCTGATCGGTCCGTTACTTTAATATTTTGTTCGCCTCGTTGAAGAAATCATCGACGGCTTTCTCAATTGTTTTTTTGCCGAACGCAATCGCTTCGCTTGTGACCGTTACCTGCTTGAAAATCTCATTGTTGCCTGCCGGCGGAGTATTCGGAACGCTGAAATATTCGTTCGCTTTTTGCTGGAATTCGATCATTTTGACGCCGGCCGGCTCAAGCACCTGTTTGACCGCTTCGTTGATTTTTTTGGAAGGGCTTGGGCCGACATCGATTTTAAACAGCTTGGCGCCGTCCACATCATTGATCAAATAGTTGACAAACAACGCCGCTTCCTTCGGATATTTCGATTTGGCGCCGATCGCCAGGAACAAGCCGCCGATGTCTTCCCCGTTTTTGCCGCCCGGATTCGTGGGCACCCTGCCGAATTCCAGCTGATCCTTCATATACGTCTGGTAGATCGGCAGATTGCTGCTGCCTCCCGCGGACAACGTCGCCGCTACCATGCCCTTGACAATCATCGATTCCTGATGCGATTTGCCCTTATATTCGGCCGTCAAAGCTGCCGGAGGAATGATGCCTTCCTTGCGCAGCTTGTCCCAATATTGGAACCATTCGATCATATCCTGCTTTTCAAAGCCCAGCTTGCCGTCCTTGGAATACACGTCCTTGCCTTTTTGCCGCAGGAAGTAACCGAAAATTTCTTTGCCCGCATCAATCCCGGAAGGGTCTTCGACAAAATAAAGATCCGGGTTGTTCACCGCTTTTTTGTATTCGGCTCCTTTGGCCGCAAATTCTTCCCATGAAATATCGAATTTCGGCGGCTGCACGTTATATTTTTTTAGCAAATCGGCATTGTAAAACAAGCTTTTTGAGGTGTTGCCGTTGGCAACCATCACAATTTTGCCGTCCGCTTTACCGGCGTCGATCATTTTCTGGGTAAAATCAGACACGTCGATCGTCTTCGACTGAATGTAATCGTCGAGCGGCAGCAGCTGGTTGCGATTGGCGTAATCCATATACCTTGTCACCTGCAAGCTCATGACGTCCGGCATATTGCCCCCGGCCGCCTGCACAGCCAGCTTGTCGTAATACGGATTGCTGTCGGCAAACTCCTGCTCGATTTTGATGTTCGGATACTTTTTCTCGAAGTCGGCGATCGTCTGCGTATACTTCTTGTTGCGCAGCTCCCCGCCCCAATAAGCGAAACGCAGTGTAACTTTTTCTTTGGATGCGTTATTAACCGCATCTCCTTTAGCGGCTTCTTTGTGCCCGCCGTCGCTTCCTCCGCAAGCAGCCAAGCTAACGGCAAGCAATGCGCTGACTCCTGCTGTAAGCCCTTTCTTAAACAACATCGGTGAATCCCCCTCCTAGTTATTGCGCCGGTAAATCCGGCCTCGTATACGTATTGGATACGCTACGACGTTTAACCTAACTATACTAGGTAAAGCATTTTGTTGTGAATGGAGAAAGTTCCGCTCAAGTTGGACTATTGTAAAGTGGACGCAGGCAGGGTCAACGGCTGCGCCGATAAGCGCTTTGGTTATGAAGGCCGATTAGGGCTAACCGCAATGCATTCCGCAGCCGGCAGCTTGGGATGAACAAGCTCGAAGCCGCTATCCGGGCAGCTCGGATTCGTCCTCGTAGTAGACGACGTGCTCGCGCGCAAGCGTTTCTCTTAAGCCGTAGAAATCGAGGCTCAGCTCGCCCCGGGCAATTTTCTCCTTCGTGCCTTCTTCTTTTTGCAGACGCAGCCTGGATGCCTCCAGAGAGGACAGTAAATCCCCTTTCTTGACCACAACGACGCCGTCGTCATCGGCCATGATCAGGTCGCCAGGCGTTACCAGAGCGCCTCCGCAAACGGCGGGGGCGTTGACCCAGCCTCCCCGGTTTTTCGTCGTTCCTTGCGAATGAACCGCTTGGGTCCATACCGGGAAGCACAGTTCTCGCAGCTGCGCCGCGTCGCGGACGCCGGCAGCCATGACGACTCCTTGAACTCCCCGCTTCATCAGCGCTCTGACGATCAGCTCGCCGATCATGCCGTGTTCGCTGTCGCCCAATGTTGTAATCACAAGCACATCGCCCGGCTTGCATACCTCAATGGCCGCGTGGATCATCAGATTATCCCCGGCAGGGCAAATGACGGTTACCGCCGGGCCGCATATTTTGCGGTTTTGCTGAATCGGCTTCAGCGACGAGCTCATCAAGCCGATCTTGCCCTGAGCTTCGTACAGGGTCGAAGTGTCGAGCTCGGCGTATTGCTTCACAATGTCTTGCGCCGGCCGGTCGATGTTGCGAACGACATATTTTTGCATCAGACCAGCTCACCTCCGACATACGGGAAAAACCGGCTGAACGCCTCGGCGTATTTGTATTCGTTATTGCCCGAGCAGCGGCGTGCATGATTTCCGCGCAGCTTCGCTTTGGCCCCGTAATAGTCGATCAGATGCTGCTGGGCTTTAAAGCAGTTCATCGCCGCTTCCTTCTGAGCGTACACTTCCGTAATGTCCAGAATAACATCCGGTTTGAAATCGCTGATTTCCGATTGATGCGGCTCGAAACCGAACAACCGCGCCTGCTTCGCTGTCGGATAGCCTTCCAGCTGCACGCCGTTGGACGTAGAAAGCACGCTGGCTCTGAACACGTAGTCGGAAACCGTCTCGTGATCCGGATTAAAGGCGTCTTTCGGCCCGTGGCTAATAATATGATGCGGCCTTACTTCCCGGATTTTTTTGGTAAGCCGTTCCATGCGTTCTTCCGTAATTTGCATATGGTAATCTTCAAAATCCCATAGCTCGATATCTTTTACGCCCAAATGCCGGGCCGCTTGTTCCAACTCGCTGCGGCGGACCGCTTTTACATTGTCTGCGGTCTGCCCCGGAACGTTCCATAAATCGTTGGATTCCCCTCTTACTCCGTAACTCAAAACGACCAAAGACACGTTGGCTCCGTGCTTTACGTATTTGGCGATCGCACCCCCGGCTCTCCAGACAAAATCGGCGGCATGAGCGCTGACAACAAGCACATTCACATTGGAATCGATCATATCCATAATTCCCTCCAGCAGTATTAATCAAATTTAGCTTAGCTTTCAACCAAAAAAGCGGTATTGACGGCGGTCATTTGTTTAATTTCCGGCACAGTGAAACCGTTGGCAAGCAAATTGGCGATAAAGATGCGCAGCCCTTCATCGGGATACGGTCCGTTCGGTTGTCCGAGATCGGTGGAAATGATGCAATTTGCCGGATCTACATAACGGATTTGCTCGTACACTTCGTCCCAGGTCGTTTTCCCCGAATACGGCGTCGTAAAGCAAAACTCCATCCAAGCGCCCAGCCCCGTCAATTCCTTCTGCTGCTCCTTGGACAAACGGATGGAAGGGAAATTCGGGTGTGTGATGACGATTTTCCGAACCCTATGCTGTTTGGCCGCCTTGACTACGGCATAAATCTCCCCGATGCCCAAATGCCCCGTTGCCAGCACCAGGTCATGCTGTGCAATCGCATCCAAAATATCGTGCACAACCGCCTTCAGCTTGCCGTTCTCCAGCACCGATATGCTTGATTGCGTTTTCCCCTGCGCGATCAGCTCCATTTGCAGCTTAGCCCAATGCGGCAGCTTTTCCGGCTTGTTTTTGTGAAAATGCTCCTGCTCGTTGGCTGCGTCAAAAGTCGGCATCCAGACGATTTTCGCTCCACCGCGGGCCGCCATTTCTACGGCCAGCGCATTTAAGCCGCCAATCGAATGATTCAATGCGACCGCCCCGACGGCATGAAATCCGGGATGCAGCTTGTTAATGATCTTTGCCCGCTCCGCCGTGCAAAAATAATGCGATTTGATGCCATAACCTTTCATGCCTAGTGTGGCCAGACGTTCGGCCATCTCCAAATCGTCCACTTTACGGTCCAAAATATCGGGTCCCGAATGAACGTGAAGATCGTATGCCCCTTGCAGCAGCTCGATCGCATCCATTGTGTCCAGTCTCCTTTATTAAAATTATACAATATTGTTGAACAATCTTGTATTACGTATTTGATTATACTTATCCCTGAACTTGATTGTCAATCCATAAAATTCCGTGTTTTAAACGCCGTTTAACGACAAAAAGGCAAAAAACCGCCCCTTGCGGCGGTTTTTTGCCCTTCCTCATATCGTCCCCTTTATGCCCGTAACGGCTGGGACAGCTTTTTCGTTTCATAGATTGGACGGTTTTACAGCAAATACCGGTAGTTATCCTTAATCGTCCGTCTTACATTGGCGACATGCTCCTTGACCCGTTTCTCCGCCCCGTCTTCGTCGCGCGAGCGCAGCGCGTCAAAAATCCGCGTATGCTCCATATACGATTCATGATTTCTTCCCGGCACCAGAATCGTTTTGAAGTGGAAGCGGTTCAGCTGCGTCTTAATCGTATCGATCATCTCTACGGCCTGCCGGTTTACCGACGCCGCATAAATCATTTCGTGAAAGCTTTTATTCAGCTTGGAATACTCGTCAAATCTGCCGTTCTCCAGCATGTCTTTCATATCGCGCAGGATTTGCTCCAGCAAGCCCAAATCGCGATCCGTAATGCGGCTGACCGCCGAACGGATCGCAAGCCCTTCAAGCGCCTCGCGGATTTCCAAATAGTTCACGACTTCCTGCAAAGAGAACGATTTGATCGTAGCCCCTTTGTTTTTTTCGATCGTGATCAAATTTTCCTGCTCCAGCTTGAGCAGCGCTTTAATTACCGTATTGCGGCTGACCCCGATTTCTTCAGACAGCTGAACCTCCGTCAGCTTCTGGGAGGGACGATAGGTTCCGTCCAAAATTCTCGTTTTTATAAACGTATAGGCAGTATCCGACGGCTTGCTCATAGTAATAACCTCTTCGCAATATTGTTGAACGAAATAGCTCATCATTGATAATAAACCTATAATATTTTGCAGACATTGTCAATGCTCGCTCTTGTTTCCAGACCGCGGCACAGGGACTTCCGGGCCATATTTCAAGGGGAGCCGTCCGCAAATCGCCCATATAGCGAAGCGCCTCGTTAAAGCGGCTTGTGACAAGGTTCACAAACAAGAGGTCAATCATGTGCAACAGACGGTACGACATGGCCGCTGGATAAGAGACGGCCGTCGCGCGAATCCCAAGTGCGCGCCCCCAGTGCTGAGCGGCGGCCGGTCGGACCTACGCCGCTCAGCGCGCCCAAATAGGGTATCGACGGCTTGAGAGCCGCTCGTATGCTATCGCCGCTCTGCCGGCTCATCCGGCCGGTGCTCGGGCTGATTCGCTATTACGGTCCCGTCGTCCAGACGCAGCCAGGATTCGAAGCTTCGCTCGCCTTCGCGCAAGCGGATTACCCGCGCTCCTCTCGGGAACCCCTCTCGCCCGTAAGTGTTATACCCTGTCGCCCGCCCGTAGCAGAGACGGATTCCGTGCAAACTGCCCCAATAGTCGTTCGTATGGTCGTGACCGGCAAACGTGCCCATCACATCCCCCATCTCCACCATGGCGGCGAACAACCCGGTATTTACTTTCGGGCAGCATACCCGTTCATACTGATGCCCGTAGCATAATTCGTTCTCCCACACGTCACGGTATTCCGGAAGCGGAATATGAAAGAAGGCTAGCGCCGGCAGCGGCGTTCCTCCGTTATCCGCGGTTTTGCGGCGGGAGTCATGTTCGTACCAGGCGATCTGATCGCGGTGAACCCATCCGTAGCCCTTAACCCGGGGATTCGGAGATACGCTGCCCGAATCAAGGAAATACAAAGCGGCGGCCGGGCGATTGTCCGCTCCCGTAACCGTCAGCGCGTAGTTGCCTTCCCCGCTCGCCGAGTCAGGACCATGCTCCGCCACCGACCAATGGAAAGAAACCGCCTTATCCATAAGCTGTCGGCGGGTAATGCGGGATTCCGTGTCATGGTTGCCAAATACGATCGCCCACGGTGTCGACGTCCGTTCCACGACCGATATCGCTCCGGTAAAACGGGCTATGGGATCGTCGCAAGCGTTAGCTTCGATCACGTCCCCGGTAAACACGACAAGATCCGGCTTCTCGGCCTCCAAAATCGACTCCATCAACGCGGTCGTGGCGAGATCGGCCTCACCGCCCGCTTTCATATGTACATCGGTAAATTGAACAATAGTAAACGTGCCGTCCGGGCGAAACGATAACGGATGCTTCATCGGAATCTACTCCTTATCAAAATGTTGTTTCTTGATAATTTTTGTGGTTTTTTGTTTATTTTATGGCGCGATTTCCGTTCTGTCAACGATTATTTTTTAGGCTGCAGCATCGCGTAAACACAAAGAAAGCAGAGACCGACTTCGGCTCTCTGCTTCTTCGTCATTCTATATGGGACCGCCTGCACACGAGGCGGCACGCTGTCCGCCCTTCCCGTCACCCGGGAAAGAGCGGTCCTCTACCGCTTGACTCCGGCGTTCGCAGCCAGCATGCGCTCGATGATCGTCACCGCCTGGGCCCGGGTCGTCGTTTCTTCCGGCGCCAGACGGCCGTCGTCCAACCCTTGAAGCAGACCTTGACGCACCGCCTCCTGCACGGCGAAATCCTCGGTCACGACCGTATGGTCCTTGCGCAAATCGGCGTTCGTTGCCCGGACCGCAATCGCCGCAATCTCCCCGCGCGTGATCGGCTCGTTCCAAGCGGCTTGAGCCGCCTCATCTTCGGTATAATAGCCCGCCCCAGTCAAAGCGTCGGCATACGGCTTGTACCAAGGTTGCCCGTCCGCCGCCGGAGCTGTCTTCAAGGAAGCGGCGGCAGCGATCATCTTGGCGAACTCGGCGCGCGTCATCGCGCCGTCGGGCCGGAACGTGCCGTCGGGATACCCGTCGGCATAGCCTTTCTCCAGCGCGGAGGCAATCGCAGCCTCCGCCCAGTGACCGGCCGTATCGCTTAGCGCGCGCACGAAGCCGGTCACCGCCGCGGGCACGGTACGGTTCTTGTACGTACCGTCGCCGAGCTGCCCGGACATGTTGCCGCCCCATGTCCACACCGTGCCGTCCGCCGTAATCGCGGCGGAATGTGCGCTGCCGGCGGCGACTTCCACAGCGCCGCCGAGGCCTTGAACCTGAACCGCATGATTGCGGTTCGTCGTCGTATTATCGCCCAGCTGGCCGAAGGCGTTATAGCCCCACGACCATACCATGCCGTCCGCACGGATGGCCAGCGTATGGAACGCGCCTCCGGCGATAGCGGTGACCTTGTTCATGCCCGACGTCTGCACCGGATGCATCCGGTTCGTATTCGTATCGTCGCCGAGCTGGCCGAAGGCATTATAGCCCCACGACCATACCGTGCCGTCGCTCTTGAGCGCAATCGCGTGGCTCTTGCCGGCGGCAATGGCGGTTATTCCGTCCAGACCGATGATTTGCTGCACGCTGCGCCGCATCATCGTCGTCCCGTCGCCGAGCTGGCCATTGCTGTTGTCTCCCCACGCCCACACCGTGCCGTCATCGGCCAGCGCCAGACCGAAGTTAAACCCGGCGGCGACCGCTTTAATCCGCATCAATCCGGGAATTTGCACCGGGGCGCTGCGGCTCACGGACGTGCCGTCCCCCAGCTGACCGAACGTATTGTCGCCAACGGCCCATACGCTGCCGTCCTTTTTGAGCGCCAAAGTGAACGCGTTCCCGGCCGCGACATCCGTGACATCGCGCCACTGCGCCAGCGCCGCGGGCGTACCTCGGCCGAGCGAAGCTTCTTCGCCGAGCTGGCCGCTTAAATTAAGCCCCCAGCCCCATACGGTGCCGTCGCTCTTCAACGCGGCGGTATGCCCGCTGCCGGCGGCCAGCGCCGCGATTGCGGATAAGTCCGCGGCTTCGCCCGGCTTATTGTGACCGGCGCTGCCGCTCTGTGCGAGCTGCCCATATATGTTCTCGCCCCAAGTCCACAGCTTGTCGTTCTTTACGACGGCCGTAAAGCTGTCACCGGCGGCCAGCGCACGCTGCCGCACTTCATTCTCGTAATGGTATTTCCCTTCCATGGAAGGGTCGGGCGGTTTTACCAGAAGGGAGAATCTGGGCATTAACGTCGGTAAAATCCGGCTTGTCGCCGCTCCGTCGCCGAGCTGGCCGAGCGAGCTGTTCCCCCACGCCCATACGGTGCCGTCGGCTTTGACTGCGAAAGAATGAAATGCGCCTGCGCTAATCAAGACGACATCCTTCAGACTGTCGATATTCAAATTGATGGTGCTCTCTTTGTAATCGCCGGTGCCGAGCTGACCGTAATTGTTCAGCCCCCAAGCGCTGACTTTTCCGTCTTTATGAAGCACGAGAGCATGTGAATTTCCTGCGCTGATGGCTACGGCGTCGGATATCCCCAGCACGTCGGCGGCGAAATTGCGGTCCGTCGTATTGCCGTTGCCGAGCTGACCGGAGCTGTTATAGCCCCATGTCCATACTTTGCCGTTCTCCTTCAGAAGCATCGAGAAATTGCTGCCGGCGGCAATCGCTTTCGTATCGTAAGTGTAGTTGACCCGAGTCGGGCGGTCGGTTTTCGTCTCCGTCACCGCATTGCCGAGCTGGCCATACGTATTGTCTCCCCAAGCGATCACGCTGTTATCGTCGAGCAGCGCGAGCGCGTGGCTGCTCCCTGCGGCGATAGCCAGCACATTCGTCGGATAAGCCAGCTGATTCGGCGCGAGCTTGTCGGTGTAGCTGCTGTCGCCGAGGCCGAGCTGACCTTTGGAATTGTCGCCCCACGTAACGAGGGTACCGTCCTTCTTAAGCGCCATCGAATAATTGCCTCCGGCGGATATCGCCACGACATCGCGCAAATAGGGGATTTCGAAAGGCTCAGGACGATCGGTCGTCGTTCCGTCGCCGAGCTGCCCTTTATCGTTTTGACCCCAGGCCCATACCGTGCCGTCCTTGCGCAATGCCAGCGTATGGTTCATCCCTGCGGAGATGGACTTGATATCGAACAATTCCTTTACCTGACTCGGCGCGTAACGAAACACATTGGGTCCCGTACCTAATTTGCCGTGAAGGCTATCCCCCCACGTCCACACGCTGCCATCGCTTTTTAAAGCGACCGAGTGGCTTAAGCCCCCGGCAACCTGAACGATACCGAGCGACGGAAGCGCCGTCTGCGCCTGCGCTGCGGACGATTCTGCAGCCGGAGAAGCCGGTTCGCCGGCGGAGGTGTCCTCCGCCAAGGCCATGCCCGTACCCAACCACAATTGCATCAGCAAGGCCGCGATCAGCATATAGAAGGGCGCTCGGCTGCGTATATTTTTCCGATGGTTCCTAACCATTTTTCATTCTCTCCTCCATGTATAGAATATCTCGTATCCCCTATGCGGATCAGACATTCGGACGATCGGCAGGCAGGGTTGGAGGGGCTTGGCGCTTCAATTTGCTGCGGAAGAAATCCATCATGCCGTCCATGAGCGTATACACAACAGGCACCAGAAGCAGGGTAACCATCGTCGACAGCGTCAACCCGAACGCGACGACAGTAGCCATCGACGCCTGCGCTTCCGCGCCTTCCCCGAAGCCGATGACCAGCGGCAGCATGGCCAGCACGGTCGTTGCCGTCGTCATCAGAATCGGCCGCAGACGAATCCGGCCCGCTTCCATAAGAGCGTCGAAAAGCGTATAGCCCCTCTTGCGAAGCTGATTCGTATAGTCCACGAGTACGATCGCATTGTTAACGACGATCCCCATCAGCATGATCATCCCCATCACCGAGTTCATATTAATCGTACGGTGGGTCAGGAATAGACCGAGAATCGCTCCGATAAACGTCGGAGGCAGCGAGAACATAATAATGAACGGGCCGTAGAGCGACTCGAACTGGCTCGCCATAACCATATAAACGAGTACGACGGACAGGCCGAGCATCATGTACAAGCTGCTGAACGTGCTGTTCGATTCGCTCTTGGACGTCAACGAAATCGTGTACCCGTCCGGCGGCTGAATCGTGTCCAGCTTCTCCTGCACCGCCTTCTCCACATCTCCGATCGCCGCTCCCGATACCGATGCCTGCACCGTAGTAAGCCGCTGTTGATTCGTATGGCGAATTTGCGCCGGACTTGAACCGGGTACGACTTTGGCGATCGCGCTGAGCGGAATTTGCGCTCCGGAGGAGGTAGTAAGCACCACTTGATTCAGGTTTTCCAGATTGTTCGTAAATTCCGTCGGATACTTCACCAGTACGGAAATTTGCGAATCGCCGGTTTTGAAATTCGTTGCGACCGAACCTTGATAGGCGGTACGCACCGCCGTCATTACTTCGCGGACGGAGATGCCATAATACGCTGCCGCATCGCGGTCGATCGTCATATCGTAGGCCGGTATGCTGCGTTCCAGCGTATTCTGCACGCTGCGCAAAGTGGGAATATCGCGCAATTCGTCGGCCACCATGTCCCCGAGCTTGCTCAGGACGGCCGTATCCGGACCGTTCAAATTGACGGTAATGTCGGCGCCGCCTCCCCCTCCTCCGAGTCCGGGCAGACGGACGGATGAACGGCTGTTAACATTAATTTGCGCTCCCGGGTTGCCCTGCGTCATATTGCGGATTTGCTCCACAACCTGATCCGTATTAAGCTTCCGTTCATCCAGCGGCTTGAGCGTTACGCTGATGTTGGCGGAGTTGGTCGCGGAGCTCTGGAAGGCTCCTCCTCCCGAGCTGCCGACGGTCGTAAAGATCGTGTCGATATCCGGGATGCTTTTGAGCTGCTCCTCGATTTTGGAGGTGAGCGCATTCGTAATTTCAAACTTGGTCCCTTGCGCCAAGCTGATGTTAATATTTAACTGGCCTTCGTCCGATCTCGGCATCATCTCGGTGCCGACGAATTTCGCCAGATAGACGCTGCCCCCGAGCATGCCCACCGTAACCAAAATAATGATCCAGCGGTGGCCGAGCGACCAGCGCAGCAAGCCGATATATGCGCGGGTGAAACGATTCATCCCGCGTCCGAACCAAACGGCCGGATTATAGGAACGCCCTTCCGGCAGCGACTCGTCATGATGCTTCGTCAAAATTTTGGCCGCCAGCATCGGAACGAGCGTAATCGCCGCGAACAGTGCGGCAATGTGCGAGAAGCTGACCGTCAGCGCCATCGGGACGAAGAAATTTTTGATCATGCCGTTAATGAATAGCGTCGGCGCGAATACGGCGATTTGCGCCAAAGCCGACGCCAATACGGCGGTTCCAACCTCGGCCGTCCCCTGCTTGGCCGCTTCCGCGGGCGACAACCCCTCGTCTTTTTTCCGGTATATACTCTCCAGCACCACGACGGCGAAGTCGACGAGGGAACCTAAACCGAGAGCCAGACCGCCCAGCGTAATCGTGTTGATCGTCTGATGGGAGAAGTACATCATGCTGAACGTACTGATGACCGAAATCGGGATGACGACGCCGATAATCAGCGTCGCGCGAATGCTGTTTAAGAACAGCATCAGAATGATGACGGAAAAGATCGCTCCGAGCAGCGTATGCTCGATCACCGTATTAATGGAGCTTTTAATGAATTTCGACGAATCGTTGAGCACGGCAAGCTTCACGCCGTCCGGCAGCTTGCTTTGAATCTCGTCCATCGCCTCGCGGATATTATCCGCTACCTTGACCGTATTGCCGTCGGATTGCTTCAGCACGGAGATGCCTACGCTCTGCTCTCCGTTCCGACGGGAATCGTATGTAACGTCCTGGAACGAATCGACAATTTGTCCCAGCTCGCCGATCTCGATGGATTGACCTCTGGCCAGCGACACCCTGACCTTGGAAATCTCGGCGGTGGACTGGAACTCCCCGCTGATCCGGAGGGGAACGAGCTGCTCGCCTTTATAGACAAGTCCGGCATCCGTCGACTGATTGTCGTTGCCTAGCGCCTGGGTAACCTGGCTAAACGTAATTCCGTAATGAGTCAGCTTGTCTTGATCCAGCAGCAGCTGAATTTGCCGCACGCGCCCGCCGCTTACGCCTACCGAAGCGACGCCCTCGACGCGCTGTACCGCCGGGCTGACTACGTTGTCGGCAAGATCGCGCAGCGTGATGAGGTCCACGTCCTTGCCGTAGAGCGACAAACTCAAGATCGGCTGGCTGTTCGGGTCCGCCTTGGAGACGACCGGCGCCTCCGCATCGGCCGGAAGCTGGCGGCGGACACGGTCGAGACGGTCGCGCATCGTCAGCGTCGCTTCGCTGATGTCCGTCCCGAAATTAAACTGGACGGTGACGTTACTGCTGCCCGTCCGCGACACGGACGTAACCGACGACACGTTGGCTATCGTCGCCATGGAGGCCTCGATCCGCTTCGTCACCTGATTCTCCACTTGGCCGGGAGAAGCTCCGGACCAACTGGTCGAGACGGTCGCCGTCGGTATCTCCATGTTAGGATACAAATCAACCGGCAGCAGCGGCGCAGCGATCGATCCCAAAATCGTTAACGCAATCATAATCATTAAAATCGTGACTGGACGATTGACGGAAAAATTCGCTAAATTCACTGTCCTCCACCTGCTCCCGCTTGGCCGGTCGATCCGGAGTTCGAGTTCGGTTGACGATTGCCCTGCGGCCGCTCACCTTGAGCCCTCTCGCCCTGCGCTTTCGCCTTTTCCCCTTGCTCTCCGCCGGATTGCGGTTTCTCGCCTTGGGCTTTCTCGCCCTGGGTTTTCTCCTGCTGTCCTTGGCCCTTTTGCCCTCCTTGTTGTTGGCCCTGGCCCTGCTTCTGGCCGCCTTGCTGACCTTCCTGCCCGGGCTGCACCACTTGAACGGACGCTTTATCCGACAACAGCTCCTGCCCCTTCACGACGATTTGATCGCCTTCGTTCAGACCGCTTGTCACCTCGAACTGGGCACTGGTCATCGTACCGATCTTGACCGTGACTTTCTTCGCTTTCCCATCCTGGACTACGAAGACGGCGTTTCCGTTAGGCTGGCTGAGCACGGCGTCGGCCGGTACCATAATCGCTTGGCGTCCCTCGCTCTTCATGCTGGAGGAAGCGAACATTCCGGGAAGCAGCTCGCCCTTCGGGTCGTTAACTTGAATATCGACGCCATAGGCCTTGGTTACCGAATCGAGCGTCGGCCGAATCGCAGAGATAACCCCTTCGAACGATTTGTTCAGCGTCGGCACGTTCACCTTCATTTCCATACCGACCTTAAGCTTGCCGATGCTGGATTCGGGAACGTTGACGGAAGCCTGCGTCGGGTTCGTCGCCGCAATGGACACGATATTGCCGTTGTTGCCGGCGTTTTGGCCGACGGGCGTGTTAATCGCCGTGACCACTCCGTCGACGGGGGACAGCAGCACGCCGTCCTGCAGCTGCTCGGTGAGCAGGCGCAGATTCGTTTCCGCCTGGCTGTACTGCGCGCTGCTGACGGTGATCGCATCCGTCGATTGCGCCGTTTGCAGCGCTTGCTCCGACTGTGCGACCTGCGCTTTGGAGACGTTCAAGCTGAGCTCCTGCGAAGTTTCGGCGTTAGACAGCGCGAGCTGATCCTTTTGCAGCGTTTGCTGGTTCGATTCCAAAATGACGGCCAGCGTATTTTGAGCGTTCGCCAAAGAGATGCTGTCCCGGTTCAACTGCTCCTGAGCGACTTGAACCGTCTGTGAGTTTTCGGCCGCTGCCAGATCGCCTTGAGCTTTCAACAGCGATGCGGTGGCGTTGGTCAAAGCGCTCGGCGTCGTCTGCTGCGCCTGATCAAGATCCAGTTGAGCCTGCTGCAGTTTCTGCAGAGCGTTATCCAGATCGCTCTGCTTGTTCGCCGACGATTCCTTCACGTTCTGGTAATTGATAATCGCCTGCTGCAGCTTCAGCTGCAATGATTCGACGGAATTGCTGGAGTTGACTTGAGACGTCTGAAGACTGTCCTGCTGCGCATTCAGCGTGTTCTGCGCATTCGCTACGTTCGTATTGTATGTAGTGATCGCATTGTTCAAGTTCTGCTGCGATATGGCGACCTGCTGCTTCGCCGTGGCGATCGAGTTTTGCTGGTCGTTAAGCGCTTTATTATAGTTGGCCTGAGAGATGGCAACCTGCTGCTTGGCAGACGCCACCGCATTTTGCTGGTCGGCAATCGCCTTCTCCAGATTGGCCTTCTGAACCGCCAACTGCTTCTCCGCCGTCGCCGCGCTGTTCGCCTGATCGTTGGTGGAACGCTGCAGCTGTGCTGCGCTCACCGCTAAAGCGCTTTGGGATTGGGCGATCTGCTGCTCCAATTGCGTCGTATCGATTTTGGCAAGCGGATCTCCCTCTTTGACACGGTCCCCCGGCTTAACCATCAATTCCGTCACTCGGCCGGAAATACGGGAAGAAACGTTCGTAGTATAAAGGGGAGTGATCGAGCCGGTAAACACTTGGCCTCCGCCGACATCCGATTTTTTCACGATTTGCGTTTCTACGGGAAATTGTCTGGCTGCTCCTCTCTGCCCGCCGCCCGGCGCCGCAGATTGTCCTTGCTTCGGACCTCCCCAATTCGTCAGCGTTCCACCTACGACGGCAATGATCGCAATCACCGCGATGGTAGTGAACACCCACTTCTTGGATACGTTCTGGATCCACCTGATCATTTACATACCTCCATGTATTCTTGTCCGTATTCCTTCCTGCGGGAAACGCTCCCAAAGAAGAAATGCCTTGTTGCTCAAGGTCCATCGAATCGGGGTGCTTATGTTACAGCGCACCAACATAACATCAACATAGCCTACATTCATGATAAAACTATGATAAAAATGTGAAAAATGTGTAAATAAATCGGAATTTTGACATGATTCGCCCCATCCTACCCCCACAAATCCGAACTTGGCTTGTTTCACTGCCGTCAGCCTTCGTCTTCAATATCAAAAAAAAGAGCAGGACGCCCGTTACCCGCGCCGCCTGCTCTCATACAAAGGCTTCAAATCGTTGTAAGTCCTGACCACCGCAGGAGCGACCCGCGGAATCCAATCGATATATTTATCCGCATGGGAAGTATTGAACACGACGGCGGTTTCCGCCGGTTTGATCCATCCCGCTTCCCTCAGCCGGGCAAACCCGGCCCAGGCCGCTGCCCCTTCGGGGGATGAAGAAATCCCCTGGAGCCCCAGCTCCGTCTGCGCTCTGCGGATATCTTCCTTGCTCACGGCAACGGCTGTGCCGCCCGTCTCCCTAATAATCGACACAACCAGATTGCCGTCCGGCGGCTTCGGCACTCTAAGGCCCGTCGGGCTGGATGTGGCGTTCTCGCTGGCGACCGCCCCTTCGCCCGCCGATCCGGCCTGCAGGGCATCGACGATCGGCTGGCAGCCGGCTTCTTGCACGCTGACCAGCCGCGGCAGCTCGCCTTCGATCCAGTTCATTTCCCTAAGCTCCTGGAACGCCTTCCACAGCCCGATAATTCCTGAGCCCCCACCGGTCGGATAAATGATCACGTCGGGGAGCTTCCAGCCCAATTGCTCGGCGATCTCAAGGCCCATCGTCTTCTTCCCTTCGACGCGGCCCGGCTCCCGCAGCGTTCCTGCGTTAAACCATCCTTGCTCTTGCTTGCCGTCCTCAATGATGCGCCCCGCATCGTGAATGAGTCCGTCAACTTGATACGTATGGGCTCCATAGCGTATACATTCCTCGATGATCATGCCCGGACAGTCGCCCGGTACGATGACGACCGCTTCCATTCCCGCTCTGGCAGCATAAGCCGCTAGCGCGGAAGCGGCATTGCCGTTCGACGGAACGGCCGCTTTTGCAACGCCCTTCTCCTTGAGCAGCGACACGGCGGCGGCAAAGCCTCTCGCTTTGAAGCTGCCGGTAGGGTTCTGCTCCTCCCGTTTGACATAGACGCCTTGCACGCCGTACCGCCGCTGCATAGCGTCCATCCGCAAAAGCGGCGTTCCGCCTTCGCCCAAGCTGACGACGGACGCCGGATCGGAAACCGGCAGCCATTCCGCATACCGCCACATCGAATTGCCTCTCGTTAACAAGTCAGCCTTTTTTACCGTTGCGGCAATGCTCTCCAAATCGTACTTGACGAGCATTGTGCCTCCGCAATCGCAAACCGCCTTCAGCTGTAGCGGCTCCACCCGCCCGCAGCGTGAGCAGACCAGCAGCCTTTTTTGCATGAATGCATCACCGCTTTTTTTCAAATTCGTACCAGTATTAACTTGAAGGGATGCAATTGCTATGGACCCTCTATTACGATACACAAGGATCTCCATTTGGGAACGGCTGGTACCTAACGGATAGGCGGAAAATGCGAACATCGGCGCGGGCTGCTTCATACAATGGGAGCATAGACTTTTTGGGGCAGGAGTTGACCGCAGTTGCTTAGAATGATGTGCAAGGGAAAAATTCACCGCGCGACCGTCACCGAGGCTCGGCTCGATTACGTCGGCAGCATTACCATCGATGCCAAGCTGATGAAGGAAGCAAATATCCATCCGTATGAGATGGTTCAAATCACGAGTCTGCGGAACGCGACGAGATGGAAAACATATGCCATCGCCGCTCCCGAAGGGTCGGGCAAAATTTGCTTGAACGGCCCTCCGGCCCATCTGTTTCAGCCGGGAGATATCGTCATTATTTTGAGTTTGGGCTTGTTCGACGAGCGGGAGATTAGCGGGTTGCAGCCGCGGGTTGTTTTCGTGGACGGGGCAAACGGCATAACGCGAGTCGAGACGCATGATCTCGTTATTGCGGAGCAAGATGAGCCAGAGAAATAATCGCTGCAAAGAAAAAGAACCCTTCGCAGGGTTCTTTTCGCGGTGAATTGATTTTGAATCTTGCCTCGATACCTTCCAAAAGCTAGCGATTACCTCATTCACTTTATTGCAGTACGTGTACTACACTAACGTGTCTTTGGCACATCCCTCCGCTTCTATCTGGAGTCTATCACAATATTCCCGGTTTGTTTCGTTGAAACGTTCAACGGAACCACACCTCTCTTTTCACCGCTGATAATAGTATGTCCGATTGCCGTTCTTCTATACGCGGGTTCCGTTCGTTATTTTTCTTTGACAATGACTTTGGTTCCAAGAGGAATATGGCGATAAAGCCATTCAATATCGCGGTTATGCATTCTGACGCATCCCGAGGAAGCATGGCTGCCGATCGAGTAAGGCCGATTCGTTCCATGGATTCCGTACATGTATCCTCCGGTTCCCGGAACGCTTAACCCAAGCCAGCGCGTGCCGAGCGGATTGTTCGGATGACCGCCTGCAATCTGTTTGCGCACGTAGTACGGCTTTACAATTTTGGTCACAATATGAAATTCGCCGACCGGTGTAAGCTCCTTTCTTCTGCCCGTCGCTACCGGAAAATAATACTGCGCCCGCCCGTTAACGAATACGATCAGCGAATTGCTGCGCTTGTTGATTTCGATATAAACCCCTTCCTCTTGCAAAGCCTCAAGCGGCATTGAGGAAGGAGCGGCGGACGCCGGATTCGGCCGAGGCAAGCTGAGAAGCAGAGCCATGATGACAATAACCGGGATTCTGATAAGGTTCAATACGATCTCATCCTTTGTCTTTTATGCATCGTTATTGTTCTCCTATCAGACGCTTTTATGCGAAGCCGGCGTGAATGCCCTACTTTTTTGGAAAGCGGTTTCACAACGACATTATTCTAGATAAGTTATTCGGCCGTCGTCTGATGCTGCTGGCGGTATTTATTCGGCGACATGCTCATCGCCATCTTAAATGCCCGGTAAAACGTCGGCAGCGACTCATAGCCCACCTCGAAACAGATCGACACGATATCCTTGTCCGATTCCGCAAGCAGTTTTTTGGCCAGCGCCATCCTGACTTCCGTCAAGTACTGCATCGGGGTCATTTGATATTCTTTTTTGAAAATTTTGTTCATCTGGCGAATGCTGATCCCGAGCTTCCCGGAAAGCTCTTCGGAAGTGATCGAATCATAATAATGCAAATCGATATAATTGCGTATCCGCTCGGCCCTTAGGCCGTTCGCGTCCTGAACCTGCCTGGACTGCTTGGCCCGCACCAGCAGCAGATAAATATCCTGAAGCAGGTTATGCATAGCCCAGCCGCTGAGCGGATCGGCCTGCTTTTGCTCGAACAGCAGCTTGCGCAGCAGCAGCCGCATCTCACTGGCTTGGAACGAATTCAGCTTCAGATGCTCCGAACGCGAATACAAATACGGCTTCCAACGCTCGTATACGCCGTCTTGCCCCGCCGGATCGTCGAACGCCAGCACCAGCAGCGTCAAGTGGGAATCGGAAGAGACGGCATGCTCCGAATAAGGTACGATAAAAGCGGCGTTGTCCTGCGCAAAATCATGCTGCTGTCCGTCCAGCCATATGCTGCCCTGCCCTTCGATCGCATATAAAATTTGCACGCTGTCGTGATGATGAATTTTCACTTCGTAGCTTTCCGTATGTTTGCTTTCGTAGAGATGAATCCCATTCATAATCCGGACCGCCTTGAGAGCGTATTCAAACGGTCTTGAATCGGGCACGCGCCCGGCTGCCGTTTGTTTCCCTATTTTACCTTGTTTCCCTTATCGCAACAACCCGGCAGACGACAAACCCCCGAATCCGAAGATCCGGGGGCCGATCCATCCGCTATGCCGCAGCCTATTTCACTCTTCTTAAGCGGGGGCCGGACTTTCTCCCCCACCAGCCGAAAATTTTGCGTTTCACTGATGCGGAAGCCTTCTTCCGGCTTTCCGCAATGCCGCCGTCCCGCATCTCGTCCTGTGCGCTATCATCGGGCCAATAATAATGACATACGAAATCCGCATCCATAAGCCGACACCGCCTTCTTCAAAATGAAGAGATCACCAATGTTCCAGAACTCGCCGTCTTCTTCATGAGGACTGTTGCTTTAAGCGGGACAGGCAGACGGCTGAGCCGGTTGCCTATAATCAGACATGCTCCAAATAACGCTGCTTCATAAGCGCCAACGCTTCGTCGCCCGGCATATCCCATATGGTCTGATTAAAAATCTCCACCTCGATCGGGCCGAAATAACCGGCCGTCTCGACGGCTTGGCGGATGCGCCGGAAGTCGATTACGCCATCGCCCATCATTCCCCGTCCCATCAGCAAATCGGGTACCGGCACGAGCCAGTCGGAGACGTGGAAGCCTAGAATCCGGCCGCTTGCTCTGGCGATTTGCGCGTATAAATCGGGGTCCCACCATACATGGAACACGTCTACGACTACGCCGACTTGCTCGGGCTTATACCGCTCCGCAATGGTATTGGCCTGCGCCAACGTATTGATAACGGAACGCTCGGCCGCATACATCGGGTGCAGCGGCTCGATGCCCAGCTTGACGCCGCAAGACTCCGCATAAGGCATCAGCTGCTCGATGCCTTCCTCGACCATCCGCCGCGCGGCGGCGATATCCTTGTCGGGCGCAGGCCCGCATACGAGCACAAGCACGTCGGCGCCCAGCTCGGCCGCTTCGTCGACAGCCCGGCGGTTATCATCGATGCGCGCCTGGCGTTCGGCCGCCGTAGCCGCCGGAAACATTCCGCCGCGGCACAGGCTGGACACGCGCAGCCCGGCATCCTGCACGAGCCGCTTGCTCTCCGCCAGCCCCGCTTCGGCTACCTTGTGACGCCATAAGGCAATCCAGGGCACCTCCGCCCGCGCGCAGCCTTCTACCGCTTCGCGCAGGCTCCAGCGGTCGGTCGTAATTTGGTTTAAGCTTAATCGTTCTATCGATTGCAATGGCTGTGCATGCTCTGCCATCCGTCATTCCCTCCCGTGAACATATTATATAGAAACATTGGCTTTTGGGGTCGGCCCCTCCTACCAGATAATGGAATACTTACAGCCCGGCAAGCTTCAATACATGACGCATCCGTTCCGCAGCGCGGTCCGGATCGGTCAGCAGCCCCGCTTTGTCCGCCAATACGAACAATTCGGCCAAATGAACGATCGATCGGGCTCCCTCCGCTCCGCCGATCATCCGGAAATGGTTCTGATGGCCGTTCAAATATGCCATAAAGACGATCCCGGTTTTATACGCATAGGTCGGCTTCTGGAATATATGCCGCGACAGCGCGACCGTCGGCTCCAGAAGCGCGCTATAGCGCGTCTCGTCGCCGTTGTCGAGAGCATGGATCGCCGCGGCCGCCGCTGGAGCGATCGCATCGAATATGCCGAGCAGCGCATGGCTGAAGCCCTGCTCGTCCCCGCGAATCAGCGCCGGATAATTGAAATCGTCTCCGGTATACATCTTTACGCTTTCCGGCAGAAGACGGCGCATCCGAATTTCTTTCTCGTCGTCCAGCAGCGATATTTTGATCCCGTCCACTTTGTCGGCATGGGCTCGAATGACCCGCAGGCATACGTCCATCGCCGCATCGACATCCCGTTCGCCCCAATAACCGGCGAGCGCAGGGTCGAACATATCCCCGAGCCAATGCAGAATGACCGGCTGCTTCACCTGGCTCAAGATGCGACCGTATACGCGCTCGTAGTCTTCCGGACTTTGGGCGCATGCAGCCAATGCCCGGCTGGCCATAAGAATAACCTGGCCGCCTTGGCCTTCCACAAAGCCGACCTGTTCTTCATAAGCCTGCTCCACCTGTTCCAGCGTCACCTGCGGACCCGGAGCCAAGTGATCCGTTCCCGCCCCGCTGGCAATCCGCCCGCCGACCGATTTGGCTTCGGTAATCGAGCGGCTGATCAGCTCCTTGGCTCTCGCCCAATCAAGCCCCATTCCGCGCTGGGCGGTATCCATCGCTTCGGCGACGCCCAGCCCGAGCGACCATAAATGACGGCGGTAAGCAAGCGTACCGTCCCAATCGATCTGCGCGTGATTCAGCGGGTCCGCGTCGGCAAACGGGTCGCATACGACATGGGCCGCCGAGAAGGCGATCCGGCTTTGCAGAGGCTTATCCGGCAGCTCGATCACCGCGGATTGCCCCGGGGTGTAGGAGTACAAAGCGCCTCCGGCGCGGGGCAGCTTCAATTCCTGGCTCATCGCGCTCCCTCCTTATCCTTTGGCCGAAGCGATAGGTTGCCCGGATACTTCAGGCAGCTTCAGCTCCGGAACGTCCAGCCAGCGGCGCTCATCCCACGAACGCAAGCCAAGCTCCGCAAGCTGCGTACCCTTCGCCCCTTCAAGCAGGTCCCAAGGAAACGGCGAATCGGTGACGATATGCTTCAGGAACAATTCCCACTGTATTTTAAAGCCGTTGTCGAACAGCTGGTTATCCGGCACTTCCTGCCACTGCTCCATGAACCGGAACGGATTCGGTATATCCGGATTCCATACCGGCTTCGGCGTATTGATGCGATGCTGAGCTTTACAATCGCGCAGGCCCGCTACCGCGCTGCCTTCCGTGCCGTCCACCTGAATCGTAAGCAAATCGTCCCGGTTCACTCTGACCGCCCAGGAAGAGTTCGCTTGGACGATAATGCCGCCCTCCAATTCGAAGGTGGCGTATGCCGCATCGTCGGCGGTGCATTCATACGCGTTGCCCTGCTCGTCCACACGTTCAGGAATATGCGTAACGCCAAGGCAAGAAACCGACCGGACTTCGCCGAACAGGTTGTCGAGCACATATCTCCAATGAGCGAACATATCGACGATAATGCCGCCGCCGTCTTCTTTGCGATAGTTCCAGGACGGACGCTGCGCCTGCTGCCAGTCGCCTTCGAACACCCAGTAACCGAATTCCATGCGGACGGATAAAATTTGGCCGAAGAAGCCTGAATCGACCAGACGCTTCAGCTTAAGCAGACCCGGGAGGAACAGCTTATCCTGCACGACCCCGTTCTTCAGCCCCGCTTGACGGACAAGAGCCGCCAGCTCCAGCGATTCCTCAAGATTCGTCGCCGTCGGCTTCTCGCAATAAATATGCTTCCCTGCGGCAATCGCTTTGCGGATGCTCTCTGCGCGATGCACCGTCGTCTGCGAATCGAAGTAGATCGTATTATTTGAATCGGCCAGGCAAGCTTCAAGATCCGTGCTCCAGCGAGTCAAGCCATGCGCCTCTGCCAACGCTTTCAATTTATGCTCCTGACGGCCTACCAAAATCGGATCGGGCATGATCACATCCCCGTTCGCCAGAGCTACGCCCCCCTGCTTGCGGATCGCAAGAATCGAGCGGATCAAGTGTTGATTCGTTCCCATTCGTCCTGTAACGCCATTCATAATAATTCCTACGTTATGCACTGCCATGCGACAATCCCCTTTCGTGATTACGAAGTAATTGCGTACCCTACTCTCATACTAGCCGCAGGAAGCCGGTTTCGTCTTATCACATTGAGAACCTCATTCTAACTATCGGAACCAAAAGTACGGTAAAAAAAATCCGCAGCAGTGTCCGTTCGATGCCTTCCTTAGTGAAACCCGCAGCCACTTTAGCCGGAGCAAAAAGCCCTCTGCCGCAGCTAGCGGACAGAGGGCCGTTCCAGGGCCGGCTCTCTCTAATCGAGAGCTTCGGACCCGGTGCGCCGTGAAGAAGCGGCAGCTTAAGCTAAAGCTTCCGCCGACGGCGATATTAACGAAGGCGATAATACATATCGTTCCATCTTAGTTCATTGCGCAATGCAGCGATCGTAGTGTTGTTGTCGATCAGCACGCATTCGATGCCCGTCAGCTCCGCCCAGTCGGCCAGCTGCTCCGGCGTCACCACATGGGAGAAGACGGTATGATGGGCTCCGCCGGCGTGAATCCAAGCTTCGGCCGCAAGGCTGAGCGACGGCTGCGGCTTCCACAGCACGCGAGCGACCGGCAGCTTAGGCAGAGTGCGTTCCGGCTTCACCGCGTCGACGACATTGACGACGAGCCGGAAGCGGTTGCCCATATCGATGATCGAGGCGTTGAGCGCCGCTCCCTCGCCGCCGTCGAACACCAATCGCGCAGGATCGGCCTTGCCGCCGATGGACAGCGGATGCACCTCGATTCTCGGGCGCGTCGCCGCCACGGTCGGACACACCTCCAGCATATGAGAACCGAGCACCAATTCATTGCCGGGCTCAAAATGATACGTATAATCTTCCATAAACGACGTGCCTACGTTGGAGGCGATCAGCTTCATCGTGCGCACCAGGGCCGCCGTCTTCCAGTCGCCCTCCCCGCCGAAACCGTAGCCTGCCCCCATCAGCCGCTGCACCGCCAGCCCGGGGAGCTGCTTCATACCGTGCAAATCTTCGAACGTAGTCGTAAAAGCCCCGAAGCCGCCTTCCTCCAGAAACGCCCTCATGCCCAGCTCGATGCGGGCCTGCTCCAGAATCGCTTCGCGGACGGGACCGGACTCGCGACCTTCCGGCGCGATGTCGTACAGATCGGTATATTCCTCGAACAGCCGGTTTACTTCCTGCTCCGATATGTCGTTCATCCGCTGAACCAGATCTCCGATGCCGTAGCCGTTGACCGCCCACCCGAATTTGATTTGCGCTTCGACCTTATCTCCATCGGTCACGGCCACTTGACGCATATTGTCGCCGAAGCGGGCTACCTTCAGATTGCGCCCCTCCGTGAAGGCGACGGCGGTGTTCATCCAGCCTCCGATGCGGCGGCGTACCTCCCCATCCTCCCAATAGCCTACGACGACCTTGCGCGCGATGCCCATCCGCGCTCCGATAAAGCCGTATTCGCGGTCGCCGTGCGCCGATTGATTCAAATTCATAAAATCCATATCGATGCTGTCCCACGGAATGTCCCGGTTGTACTGCGTATGCAGATGAAGCAGCGGCTTGCGCAGCTCGGACAGCCCGGCGATCCACATCTTGGCCGGCGAGAACGTATGCATCCACGTAATAATGCTCGCGCAGGTATCGTCCGAGTTCGCTTCAATGCATAGCGAGCGGATCGCTTCCGGCGTCGTCAGCACCGGCTTGAATTCCACTTGGAACGGAATCGCCGCGTCCCTATCGAGTCCTTCGGCGATCCGTTTGGAATGCTCATCCACTTCCCTCAGCGTCTCCGGCCCGTATAAATGCTGACTGCCCGTAACAAACCAGAATACGTACGGCTTCGTTATAATCATCGATAATGCCTCCCGTTTTTATATTTGTTTAGAAGAGCGGTGATTTGTTCGCGGCCTGCGGCCGGTAGAGGTTTCCACTCGCTTTTAAAAGTATGGTGAAATCATCTGCTGCGGTGCCCGTTTGGTCTTCCAATCGTTGTTTGAAGTCCAGCTTCAAGCGGCCTCCCTCCGCTCTTTTTTCACAGGGCTTTACAAGTGTGTTCACGGCGTTTAAATCATTCAAGGAACACGAATGACTTTAACGGCGTTCGGAATCCGTTATCCCATTTCCTCTTCATGCTCCAACGTACCCGTTTAGACAATAGCTTGGCTGCAGGCCAGATTTTCATTGCGAAAATGGCGTTTTCAAACACTTCCCCAACCGTCTTTCTCCGAAGCGGGTAAGCGCTCGAACGGTCAGGAAGAAAGCTGCAGGGGGTGTAAGCCTCCGGAACCGCGCCATCGAATAGTTTTTTCTAAATCTAACGGACACCGGGGAGCTAAAGTCGTCGCAAACAGACGTTTTTGAAACGTAACGGACGTCATCGCGCTTACATAGCTCCGAATCGCTTTCTATGGAAGATTTTCCAACAAATAGCTGCATCTGTGTCCGTTAGAAATCCAAAATGGCCGATAGGGTTGATATAACGGCGGCAGTGTCCGTTACATCCGATCGCTGTTGAAATCGGGGGGCCAAGGCGACCGCTGCGTTTCTCCGGAGTGCCCTCGCTTGCTCCGCCTGCTTTTTCACCGTTTTCATTTAATATGGTGATTTCGTCGTAGCCTGCGGTCGATAGAGGCTTTCCCTCGCTGTTGTAGCCGGATTTTTTTCATTTTGAACCCTGAAGCGGGGAAAATCCGTCTGTCTACAAAAGCGACCGCTTACGCTTCTCCAACTCTATCGTCTCTCCGGCCGCTTGTTCCCCACGCTTTTAAAAGTATGATATAAAGGTTCGCTACCGCGACGCTTCTTTAATCGCTTTCAGCCGCTTCATCACGTCGTTGCCGCCCCGTCCGAAATAATCGTGCAGCCGGTTGTATTCCTCATACAGCTTCTCGTACACGGCGACATTTGCCGGAATCGGCTTGTATGTCTCTTCCCTGACGCGCGCCATGCGGCTCGCCGCTTCAACGATCGTGTCATATCCGCCTTGGGCAGAGCCCGCGGCAACGGCGCCGAACATCGCCGCCCCCAGCGCCGGAGTCTGCTTGGAGTCCGCAATCTTGATCTCGCGGTTGGTCACGTCGGCATAAATTTGCATCAGCAGCTTATTTTTTTGAGGAAGCCCGCCGCAAGCGTACAGCTCGTTGACTTCTACGCCGCTATGATGAAAGGCGTCTACGATTTTGCGCGTTCCAAAAGCGGTTGCTTCCAGCAGCGCGCGGTAAATCTCTTCCGGCTTGGTCAGCAGCGTGCAGCCTACGAGCAGGCCGGTCAAGTCGGTATCGACCAGCACCGACCGGTTGCCGTTCCACCAATCGAGCGCCAGCAGGCCGGTTTCCCCGGGCTTGTAGGCAGACGCCCTGCGCTCCAGCCATTCGTGCACGTTGACGCCTTCCGCCTCGGCCGCCTCTTTCACATAGGCCGGTACCCCCTGCTCGACATACCATGCAAAAATATCTCCGACCGCCGACTGTCCCGCCTCATAGCCCAAATAACCGGGGATGATGCCGTCTTCGACGACGCCGCACATGCCTTCGACCTCGCGCTCCTCGGTTCCGAGCAGCATATGGCAGATGGAGGTGCCCATAGCCATGACCAGCTTGCCCGGCGTAACGACGCCGACGCCCGGAACGGCCGCATGCGCGTCCACATTGCCTACCGCGATCGCGATGCCCGGCCTAAGCCCCATCAGGCTTGCCATCTCCGGGGTCAGCTCTCCCGCCTTCGTCCCGAGCGGCACGACTTCTCCCCGCAGCTTGGTGCGGGTCAAGTTCTCCAGCCTTGGGTCCAGTGCCTTAAAAAAAACGTCGCTCGGATATCCGTCCCGCTTATGCCAGATCGCCTTATACCCGGCCGTACAGCTGTTGCGCAGGTAAGTTCCGGTCATTTGCGAAACGACCCAGTCCGCCGCCTCCATAAATTGATCGGTCTTATCGTAAATATGCGGGGCCTCGTTCAATATTTGCCATACTTTGGCGATCATCCACTCGGAAGAAATTTTCCCGCCGTACCGCGGCAGGAATGCTTCTTCCCGCTCTTTGGCGATCTCATTGATCCGGCTTGCTTCCTCCTGCGCCGCATGATGCTTCCACAGCTTCACCCAGCTGTGCGGATCGTCGCGCAGCTCCGGGTTCAGGCACAGCGGCCTGCCTTCGGCGTCGACGGGCAGCATCGTGCATGCCGTAAAATCGATGCCGAGTCCGATCACGTCGCGCGGGTCCACTCCCGAAGCCTTCATGACGGCCGGAACGGAACGCCGCAGCACTTCGATATAATCGCCCGGATGCTGCAGGGCCCAATCGTGCTTCAGCTCAATATCCGAGTACGGAAGCCGCTCGTCGATCACGTTATGCGGGTACGGCGTCACATGATCGGCAACCTCCGCGCCGTCGGACAAATCGACGAGCACCGCACGGCCCGATTCGGTTCCGTAATCTACGCCAATCGCATACTTTTTGCTCATTGCCTCATTCGAACCTCCTTGTGTAGGGGACCCATCCCCTCATATGTAATCGCATTCATCGTTCCAGCCCGGAAGTCCGGGATTTAGTTCTGCATCCAGCTTACTTTTGTCCGTAATACGCATTCACGCCGTGCTTGCGCAAAAAATGGCGGTCGAGCAGCGTCTGATTCATGGCCGGAACTCCCGCCTGCAGCGAGCACGTCCGATGGGCGATCTTAGCCACTTCCTCCAGCACGACGGCGTTATGAACGGCCTCGTGAGGGTCCTTGCCCCAATTGAACGGAGCATGGCAGTGCACCAGCACGCCCGGCATTTGATTCGGATCGCGGTCCTTGAACGTTTCCACGATTACATTGCCCGTCTCCAGCTCGTAAGCTCCCTGGATTTCGGCCTCCGTCATCGGTCTCGTGCAGGGAACCTCCCCGTAAAAATAATCCGCATGAGTCGTCCCCAACGCCGGAATGCCGATCCCCGCCTGCGCCCAGGAGGTTGCCCACGGCGAATGCGTGTGCACGATCCCCCCGATGTCCGGAAACGCCTTATACAAAACGAGGTGGGTCGCCGTATCGGATGAAGGCTTCAGCTTCCCTTCCACAATGTTTCCGTCCAGATCGACTACGACCAGATCCTCTACCCGGAGCCGTTCGTAAGGAACGCCGCTCGGCTTAATGACGACGAGGCCGAGCTCGCGATCGATACCGCTTACATTTCCCCATGTAAACGTAACAAGGCCGTACTTCGGCAAATTAAGATTCGCTTCCCATACGGCCTGTTTGAGTTGTACTAACAACTTGTATCATCACCTTTCAATAAATGAATGATATCGATACATTTATTATATAATTGTACGTACAATTTTACCACATTTTTTTTCGGATGATTCCTATTGTTTTTTCAAATGGCTCTCCGAACCTGTCAGACCGGAACCGGTCCCGTCGAATCTCTGACGATCAGTTCGGGCTCGAATACGACAGGCTCCGCCGTGTTCGTTCTCCGCTCGATCATCTCCGTCAGCAGCTGCGCGGCAGCGGCCCCCATCTTCTCCTTCGGATGGGCCAGCGTCGTCAGCTTCACCTCGGTAGCGACGGCCAAGGCCGAATCATCGAAGCCGATGATGGATAAATCCTGCGGCACGCTAAGCCCCGCTTGTCTTACGGCGTCCAGCAGCATGACGGCAAGCTCGTCGTTGTAGCAAACCAGCGCCGTCGGCCGCTCGCTGCCCGCCGCCAGCATGGCCAGCGCGGCTTCCAACGGTTTGCTGCGTTTGGTCTCCGTCGTATAGTGGATTACCGACTCCGGCAGCAGCGGAACCTTATACTCCTGATGCGCCCTGATAAAACCCTTCAGCCGGTTGACGCCCTGCAGATCGTCCATCTTGAAAAATCCGGCCAGCCTAAGGTGGCCCAGCCTGATCAAATGCTCGGCCGCTTGATAACCGCCCGCTTCATCGTTCATCTTAATGTACGGACAACTAATTTCAGGATAGCTTTCGTTAATCATAATATAAGGAATTCCCTGGTAATTTAGCGATAAATAATAATTCAAATTGGGATTGCCCTCCGCGCTCTTGGTCGGCTCGATGATCAGCCCGCTCAATGGCTCGCTCATCATCATTTGCAGGCTCTCCTGCTCCTTCCGCTTGTCGTTATCCGTACTGGAAAGCAGCATCCTATACCCTTTGCTGCGGAGAGCGGCCTCGGCTCCCCGGACAATATGCGGGAATATGTAATCGGATATGTACGTCGTAATGATACCGATCGTCTGGACATCCGGATTTTTCTTCGCGGCTTGCGGACTCGATACGAAGGTACCTTTCCCCTGCACGCGATAGATCCACCCGTCCTGCTCCAGAACGCCGAACGTCTGCCGGACCGTTTGCCGGCTCATTCCGAACTGCTCGGCGATTTCATTCTCCGTCGGCATCCGGTCGTTCGGCTTAAGCTTGCCGGATTGAAGCCAGGACAATATCTCCTGCTTCAGTATCATATATTTGGGCTGCTGCTTGCTGCTGTCTGTCATAGGTCACCTCAGTAAGAACCGCTGTCAAGGCTGCTCGTTCGAATTTTTTTTTACGTACATTATAACATTATTCAAAGTTGTATGTACATATGCGCCCTTCCACACTTTTCCATCCCATACGTGCGCATCTTCTTTTCGCAACTTATTTGCGGTATGCTCGTAAATAGGTATCGGAGGATTTTGGCAAGATCATCTGGAGAATACTTAGATATAGAAGCGAGGATGAAGTCATTGAAAGCACTACGATGTCTATTTTTGTTCATGTTAAGTTTACTGGTTCTGGCCGGCTGCGGTTTGTCCGCAGGCCAATCGCCGGCAGCCCCGACAGCCCCGGCCGTCCCGCAAGCGCTCACCAGCTTTGAAGCGGTCGCAAGCTACATACAAGAGCATCACAAATTGCCGGATAATTTCATTACAAAGGAAGGCGCCAAAAAACTCGGCTGGGACCCGCAAAAAGGCAATCTGAACAAAGTCGCGCCGGGCAAAAGCATCGGAGGAGATGTCTTTCAAAACCGGGAAGGCAAGCTGCCGAGCAAAAAAGGGAGAGTCTGGTACGAAGCCGACATCAATTACAAATCGGGACAGCGAGGCAAAGATCGAGTCTTGTTTTCCAACGACGGTTTAATCTATAAGACGGAAGATCATTACGAAACGTTCACACCGATCAAATAAACGGCGAGGGGGGTTCTGGAACTATGCGCAGCATTATATTGGACGGCACAAAAATCGAAACCCGCGAGCAGCTTCATGCCGTGTTGAAACAATCGCTGGCATTGCCCGATTATTACGGCAATAACCTGGATGCGTTATGGGATTGCATGACCGGCTGGGTCCAAATGCCATTAACGGTCCGCTGGCTGCATTTTGAGGAAAGCGAAAAAAAGCTAGGCGACTACAGCCGGCTATTGCTCCAGCTCTTGGAACAGGCGGAACAAGAAATCGCGGGCTTCCGCCTGCAGCTTGAATAACGGCTCGACCTTCTCTTGATGAAAAAAACGGCACCTCCCGGTTCAGCTCCGATGCTGACGGGAAGTGCCGTTTTTAAGCGCTGCGCAGTCGCAGTCGGCGCATACGCTGCCGCGTATCGCCTCGCCGCCGGTCTTCGCGAACCGGCTTCGTGCCGCTTCAGACCGTTAGTTGGAAGACGCCGTTTCCAGCACGCACGCCTTCCATTTTTCCAATTCGTTAGTGCATATCCAAACCTGAGGGTATTTGCGCCTCAGCTCGCGCATGTCCGCCTCATCGTCGATCGTCCAGGCGATCACCTGAATCCCCTGCTCCTCGCACAGCCGCACGTAGTCGTCGGTCAAATAAATGTATTTGACCGAAATATACCGGGCATCGAGCTCCCGGGCGAACGGGAATACCGAAGGCGTCGCTCCGTAAATGACCAGCCCCAGCTCAATATCCTTGGACAGCTGGCGCATGCGCTGGATGGAATAGTGATCGAAGGAGGTCACGAAGACCTGATCCTGAACGCCGCATTCGCGCACGGTTTCCAGCACTTTTTCTTCCAGACCCGGATACAGATCGCCGCTTTGCTTCAGCTCAATGTCCACCTTGGCTCTGCCCTTAGCCAGTGCGAGCACGTCCTTCAGCAGCGGAATTGATTGCTCTCCGCCAGTGCGAAGCCGCTGAAGCTCCTCCCACGTATAATCGACCACGCGTCCTTTTCCGTTTGTCGTTCTGTTGACTGTAGGATCGTGAATGACAACCGGGACGCCGTCCTTGGTCAAGTTCACATCCAGTTCCAAATGGCTGAACGACAAATCCAGCGCAGCTTGAAAGGATACCAGCGTATTTTCGGGATATTTCTTAGGATACCCGCGATGGGCCAATCCGATGATGCTCATGGTTCACCCTCCTGCTTATTCGTTCATTTTCAACATTTGAATGCGGTCCAGCGCATAGCTGGACGATTGCTTGTACATGCTTGCTCCGGATTCGAACAACATATAGAGCGTGCCTTGAGAATAGACGATCCCTTCGGACATCGGCGGAACCGGCTTCGTTTCCTGCTTGTTCTTGCTGTCCAGAAACCATACCGGCACAGATTCGGAGCCGATCGCCGCCTGCGTATGAGGCTTCTCCGACAGCACGTTGGCATGCTGGATAAGCGAGCTGGCCGCATTGCGGCCCGACGATTGGCTGAGCAGAATTTTATTTTTCAAGACCGCCATCCCCTGCACGCTATCCGGCAAAGACAAGATGTAATCCGGCGTGACCGGCTTGCCGTCGTCTTTCGACTTGCCTGCGGGAAGATCGTCGGTCTGCTCGTCGAGCTTATATCCTACGGCCCAGGCTTTATATTCCTTATCGTCGCGGTTTGTCATATAATGCGACTTCTCCGTAGGATAATCCTTGCCGGCAAATTCGCCGGCCCATAACACTCCGTCGCCGTAGGTCGTAAAGGAAGCCCTCGTCTCCGTATGGATCGAGCCGCCGAAGGTCAGCTTGCCCTCGCTGCCCGCCTGAACGATATCCTCCAGCTTAAGCCGGTATATATCGTTATCCGATGAAATCCATACATGGCTTCGGCTGACCGTTACCCCTCCGGCATGACCGGTGTAAGGTTTATCCGCATCCTTATACAGCTCCAGCACCTTTATCATCGAACCCGTTGCGGCATCGATCACGGTAAGAAGGCTGGGAAGTCCGTTCTCGCGATAATGGCTTACCAAAATCCAGTTTTTCTCCTCGATGAAGCCGATTCCTTGCGGAACCGCCTTTTGCATCAGAGCCGGAACGACCGGTCCTTGCTTGGCTTCCTGCAGAAAAGGCTTAATCTCGGGAATATCGACGCGGATCTTGATGCCGGCTTCTTCCTGCGTAATCTTGCCGTTCGCCGCTCCCGCCTGACTCTCCGGCTTCTTGGCTTCGGCGCCGGCCGCCTGGGCCTGCGGTTTCCCCGCGGTCGCCTGCTGAGCTTGCTGGCAGCCGACCGCACTCATACACAACAAACCGGATACTATGATCATAACCGCTTTTTGCTTCACTGGACAGTCTCCTTTTGAAAAATGCGCATTCAGCTGGTGTAAATCCCGTTATTTGAAGGTCGAATTGGCCATCGCCGCCACGATATGCTTTTGCGCAAAGACGAAGACGACAACGATCGGCAGAATAACGACGACGCTGGCCGCCATCAACAGATGGAAGTTGAGCGCTTCGTTCCCCGCAATCGAATCCCGCATCATCGCGATACCTACGGTAAGCACCCGCATCTGATTCGAGTTGGTCATGACCAGCGGCCAGAAATACGAGTTCCAGCTGTGAATGAAGCTGATGACCAGCAGCGTAATGACCGTCGGAAACGCCATCGGCAGCAAAATCCGGTAGAGCACCTGGATGCGGCTCGCGCCGTCCACCTTGGCCGCCTCGATCACGTCGTTGTTAATCGAGCGGAACGTCTGGCGCAGCAGGAAGATGCCGTAGGCCGATGCCGCATGCGGGATGATGAGCGCATAGAACGTATTGATCCATCCCAGCTTCGACATCATGACATAGACGGGCACGAACGTAACTTGATCCGGCACGATCAACGCCGCAAGAACGAGAATAAACAGCTTCTCTCTTCCTGGAAAATTCCCTTTGGCAAAAGCGTAAGCGGCCATCAAGCCGATGTTGATCTGCAAAAAGATGATGCCTACGGTCTGGATCAGCGTATTGGATGCGAATCTCCAAAACGGAATCGCGTTAAAAGCGTCAATAAAGTTTCCCCACATCAGCTTCTCCGGCCAGAAGGTCGGCACGGCCAGCCTCAGCTCGAACGGAGTTTTGAGCGCGGTAATCAACATCCAGTAAACCGGAAAGAAAATGAGCACTGTAATCAGAATGGCAACTGTATACCGGGAGGTTACCCATAGAGATTTAGTCATAGATCTATAACCTACCCTTCATAATGAACTTTCTTCTTGGACACATACATCTGTACCATAGTCAGCAGCACGATGATGAGGAAGAAAATAATGACTAGCGCCGAAGCTCTGCCTGTTTTGAACTCGGAGAACGCCATCGTGTAAATCCAGTACACCATTGCCTTGGTCGACTCCAGCGGTCCCCCGTTTGTCATAACGTCGACGGATTGGAACACCTGCATGGAGGAAATGAAATTCGTAACGACCAGGAACAAGGTAATCGGCGATAGCATCGGCAGCGTAATATGCCTGAATTGCACGAACTTGCTCGCTCCGTCGATGCTGGAAGCTTCGTAATACTCGACCGGAACGCTGCGCAGGCCGGCGATGAAGATGATCATCGCGAAGCCTACGCCCTTCCATACCGATACGATAATAAGCACCCAGAGCGCCGTGCGCGGATTTTGCAGCCATTGTACGGGCTCCAGGCCGAACAGCTTGATCAGCTCATTCATCAAACCGTACTGCGAGTTGAATATCCACAAAAACACCATCGATACGATAACCATTGAAATGTAGTGCGGCATAAAAATCAGCATCCGCAGGAAGTTGAAAAATTTCGATTGAACGTTGAACAGCAGCGCGAGCAGCAGTCCGATGCCGAGCGTCAGCACAACGTCCAGAATCGTGTAAGTAAACGTAATTTTAAGCACATTGTAGAACGTATCGTCCGTCAGCAGCTTCGTATAGTTTTCCATCCCGATAAATTTCTTTACCGGTTTCGTCATATTCCAGTTCGTGAAGCTAAGATAGAACGAGTTGACCAGCGGGTAATAGATAAACACAATCAGGAACGCCAGAGCAGGCAAGGCGAACGAGAAATCTTTCAGCGCCTCCATCATGCGGAAGGCGGACCGTCTAGGCTTGCTCTTGTCGATGGCCTCGGTCTTGGAATTCAATTGGGTACTGCCGGAAGACTTCATGGTACCGCTCCTCTCGGGGCTTACTTATAATCTGCTATAATCTCGTTGATTTCTTTAACGGAATCTTTCAACAATGGAACTGGGTCCTCGTTGTTCAAAACCATCTTGCCGACAATTTCTTTATACACGTTGCTGAATTCCGGATAGGCAGGATGCTGCACGCGCGGTGCTACGTTGTCGAAGTTTTCGAATACGGCTTTGTATTGCGGCCATTTTTCAAAGTATTTCTTGCCTTCTTCCGTATTGACGACCGATTTATGAGTCGGCAGGTAGCCCGTGTAATCGGCCCACTTGATGTTGTTTTCCGCTCCGACCATAAACTTGACGAATTTCCATGCGGCTTCTTTTTGCTTGGCCGGCGCGCCGTCCATAATGACGATCCCCGCTCCGCCGATATGCGATTTTCTTTCCTTGTCGCCTGGAATAAACGATACGCCTACTTCGAATTTCGCGTTTTGCACATAGGTCTTGATGATTGCGGAAGAGTGCTGAACCATCGCGACTTTGCCTTCCAGGAACATTTGTCTCATAACGTCGGATGCGCCTTTGCCGTAGCCCATTTGCATCGAGCCGTCTTTAATCCATTTCTGGAAGTTTTGAATCCATCTCATGCTGTCCGGTTGATCGAAGCCCGACTTTTCGTCTTTGGTCAAGATCGTGCCGCCGCCGTTCGTAATCCACGGATCGTAGTACCACGTATCCCAGCCGGGAACGGAGAATGCGTATCTGGTCGTTTTGCCGCTCTCCTTCACGGTCACCTTTTTGTTAAAATCTTCGATTTCGCTCCATGTTTGCGGAGGCTTCACGCCCAATTGATCCAGCATCGTTTTGTTGTACACCATTACGCTCGTGCTGACGATCAGCGGGAATCCGTATTGCTTGTCGTTATAGGAATACGCTTGGAGCATCCCTTTGGAGAAGTCGTTCAGATCGACGTTATCGCGTTTGATGTACGGAGTCAGGTCTGCGAATACGCCTCCGTCGGCGAAGTTCGGCAGCGCCGACACTTCCACGTTCGTGACCGCCGGTACGTCCTTGGCCGCCACCGCAGCCTGCAGCTTTTTATGCAAATCGGTATAAGCGCCCTGGAAGACAGGCTCTACCGTGATGTTAGGATATTTTTTGTTAAATTCCTGAATCATGTAATTGACGCCGGCCATCTGCTCATCCGAGTGGGAATGCCAATATTGAATCGTGATGGGGGAGTTGTCCTCCGCCGCTGCTTTGGCATCTTCGATCTTTCCCGAGTCTGCGCCTCCGTTGGAACATCCAACGATGGAGCCGAATAATGCAGCTGATACCGCCAAGCTTACCCATTTCTTGTTTTTCATGCTTGTTACCCCTCTCGTTTTTTAAAGAATGCGTTTTCATCGACTTACACCAAGACTTCACAAGCGATGCATTTGCGGACATTTGCTAAAAAAGACAGCAAAAAAAGATCATAGAGAACAACAAGAGACACTTACTGCGTGTGCACAAATGGCGCAGTCAAACCGGTGTCCCTTGGATTATCTCATGATCTCCGCATCCAAGTGAAAGTATATGAAGTTTTGTGAACCGCTTACTTACCTCAAAAGTATGACATATGGTCTGTAACTTGTCAATGCTTTGTCATGTTAATAAATTATTAATCATACCATTAATCCAAACCACATACAACTTGAATGTTTATTTATGGCATTAACTAACCTGCGAGCGCGAACGCGTTTCGAAGCTTCCCGGCATTTTCCAGTGGCTGGATTCGAGCGAGATGACATCGCCTCCCCCGGCAGCGGAAATATTTTCAATCGCCTTCGTCAGCTTCTCGGCATGGGTCGTCTTGACGCTGAATTTGAGCTCCATGATCATATCCGTCCAGCCGGAGCCTTGCGGAGATTCCTCGGATTTCATTTTGACGTTGACGATCTGAACGCCTTGTTCGCCGAATAAAGACGATATTTTGCCCATGACGCCGGGCCTGTCGAATACCTTGATGATCACTTCCTGCTGCCTCCGGTTGCGCATCAGATGCTTCTCCCACTTGTTCAAGACGAACAGGCTGAGGAGCACCATGACCGTGGCCAGAGCCGCGCAATAAAAGAATCCCGCCCCTACGCACAAGCCTATGGCCGCCACGACCCAGATCGAAGCGGCGGTCGTAAGTCCGGAAACGGTCGAGCCGGTCCTGAGAATCGCGCCGGCGCCGAGGAAACCGATCCCGCTGATCACCTGAGCCGACAACCGGGCCGGGTCCGTCCTGACGTTGGGCTCCGCTATGAACTGGCTGAAGCCGTAAATCGACAGCAGCATAATCGACGCCGCGCCGATGCAGACGAGAATGTGCGTGCGCAAGCCTGCCGCATGGTTGCTCCATTCCCGCTCGAAGCCGATCAGCCCGCCCATGACGGCCGCAGCCAAAATGCGCAAGGTCAGCTCCAAATGCGTAATATGCCAAATCGGATTTAATACCGTATACATATGCCCGCCCCTCCTTAAGACGAGACCGTCTGCAGCTTCTTCTGGGTGGAAGGAAGCTCGTGAATATTGCGGAACAGCTGATTCAGCATATCCAGCTGCATATCTTTCTGCATCGGGTCGAGCTGAAGCATATCGTTCATCAGCTTCTCCACGATGTTGCGGTATTTCTCCGCCTTGGCCAGATGAAAGTACGACCAGCCGGAGCGAAGCCGCAGAAAGTCGGCGGCGGTTACCGTCATCTCCTCCTGAACGGAGTACGTAAGCTGCGCATGAAGCCACTGCAGCTGGGCCGGGAGATTCTGCTTCCGCGACTCGGGCAAGTAGTTCAGAATCCGCAGCGCATTCGATCCGTACGTATCGACCCACTCCTGCATCGTCTGCCCGTCAATGCCTTGGGAAATTCCCGACTGAAGCATCTCCCGCTTCCACTCCGCGAAGGTGACGCCGTCGCGCTTCTCGCCCCCGGTAATCGTAATTTGATCCGTCGTGCATGCCGGATACGAGCGCCCGGTTTCCCGCTTCAGCTCTTCCGCAACCAGGTCGACGACCTTCTCCGCCATTTTGCGGAAGCCTGTGAGCTTGCCGCCGGCGATCGTAATCAGCTTGCTGTCCGAGACGAAAATTTCGTCTTTGCGCGAAAGCTCCGACGGCCCTTTGCCTTCCTCGTAAATCAGCGGTCTTAAGCCGGCCCAATGCGATTTGATATCCCCCGGCGTCAGCTTGATCGCAGGAAACATCGCATTGACGGCACGGATCAAATAATCCCGGTCCTCCAGCGTCGTTCTGGGCTGGTCGATCGATTCCGAATAAGCGGTATCCGTCGTTCCGACGTAAGTAATGTTGCCACGCGGAATGACGAACACCATCCGCCCGTCCGGCGTATCGAAGTAAGCCGCCTGCCGCACCGGAAGACGATGATAATCGACGACAAGATGCACGCCTTTGGTCAAAAACAGCCGTTTGCCCTTCAAGGAGCCGTCGAGGCTGCGCACCTGATCCACCCACGGCCCCGCCGCATTGACGATATGCTTGGCCCGAATCATCTGACGCAGCCCGCCGATCCGGTCGTGCACCTCCACGCCGACCGCCTTGCCGTTCTCGTAGATGAACTTCACCGCTTCCGCATAATTGACGATTCGCGCTCCCCGCTGCACCGCCGTCTTCATAATATCCAGCGTCAAACGCGCGTCGTCGGTGCGGTATTCGTAATAGAGACCGCCGCCCTTCAGCCCTTCCTTCTTCAGCAGCGGTTCCCGCTCGATCGTCTCCTTGCGCCCGAGCATTTTTCTCCGCTCTTTGCGGGCGACTCCAGCCAGCCAGTCGTAAATGTACAGTCCGATGGAGGAAGCGAAGTAACCGTAAGTGCCTCCCTTATACACCGGAAGCAGCATCGGCGCGGGAATGACGAGGTGCGGCGCGTTTTTATACAATATGGCCCTCTCCCGCCCGACCTCCTGCACCAGCTTGATCTCGCCCTGCTTCAGGTAACGCAGCCCGCCGTGGATCAGCTTGGTCGAACGGCTGCTCGTTCCCGATGCGAAATCGTTCTTCTCCAGCACTCCGACCCGGATTCCCCGGGTAGCCGCATCCAGTGCGATGCCCGCACCCGTAATTCCGCCGCCGATGACCAGCAGCTCCAGCGGCTCCTCCGCCATCGACTGCAAAATGCCCCGCCGGTTTTTTGCCGAAAACTCGGTCTTCCCATTCAAATTGATTCGCCTCCGTTACAAATAAAAAAACCTCCGCGAAAAAGAACAACCTGGCATAAGCCGGCCGCACTTTTCCAAAGAGGTTTCTCCATAGTCTCATCCCGCTTTGAATCCGATGCACATCAAACCATATGCAATTGTCTGACTCTCTCGCTGCCCTTGCAAGCGGGCGCTCACCATAAATCCGACTTGCCGGCCGATACGGCCAGAGCGCCGGCTCTCAGCGCTTCGTCGATCTCTTCCTGGTTGCCGACGAGTCCTCCGGCGATGATCGGAAGCGGCGTCATATTCGTCATCTCGCGGACGATTCTCGGCATGATGCCGGGCATGACTTCGATCGCATCCGGCTGGCTCTGCTCCACGGCCTTGATCCCTCTGGTCACGGCGCTGCGGTCGATCAGAAAAATACGCTGAATCGCCATCAGCTTATGATCCTTGGCAACCCGAATCAGATTGCTCTTCGTGGATATGATGCCCGTCGGCTTAATGTTCTGGGCCATGTACGCGACGCCGCTCTTGTCGGGCGCGATCCCGTCGATGAACTCCATGTGAGGAAACACATGCTTCCCTGCTTCCTTAATGCGGTCAACCAGTTCTTTCATATTAAAAATGGAGCCGGTCAGTAAGAAAATGATGTTCGCCTCGCTTTTCAACGCAAGCTCCAAATCTTCTTCTCTTTGAACTGCTGCAATGGTCTGATGCTCGACCAGATCGACAATCGGATACATACGTCTCCTCCTTTCAAAGGTGACACCATTATACCACGAAATGTCTACAGCCGGACGATTTCTTTGATGCTCGGAATAACATGCGCCGGCTTGTATTCCGATGAGGCGGCCATTTCGGCGGTGGCCACGCCGGTCAATACGAGCACGGATTGCATCCCGGCGTCGTTGCCCATTCTGATGTCCGTCTCGAGCCGGTCTCCGATCATGAAGCAATCGGCATACTGGAGACCCAAGTGCTCGACCGCCGCTTCGGCTGCGATCAGCGAAGGCTTGCCGACGACGAGGTCGATCGATCTGCCCGTAGCCGCTTCCAAAGCTGCGATGAACGTTCCCGTATCCGGGATTTGACCGTGATCCAGCGGACAGGTGGCATCCGGGTTGGAGGCGATAATTTTGGAGCCGCTTACAGCGGCCTGGTACACGATGTTCAGCTTGTCGTAAGTAAATTGCCGGTCCCAGGACAGAACGACGTAATCGGGATTGACGCTGTCGCCGGTTAAGGCGATGCCGTGGCTTTGCAGCTCGTCGTGAATCGGCTGCTCCCCGATGACGTACACCCGCTCGCCGGGAGCCATTCTTTTTTGCAAATAGCGCGCTACGATCAGCGAAGAATTAAGCACATCCTCCACACTCGTCGGTATCCCCATCTTGGTCAGCTTCTCCGCATACGACTGCCGGGTAGCGATCGGTTTATTGGATAAAAAGACGACCCGGTCCCCGCGTTCCCGCAAAATTCGAATGGCTTCGGCTGCGCCTTCGATCATTCTATCTCCCAGATAAATGGTGCCGTCCAGATCAAATACGTATCCCCTCATGCTCTTCTTCCTCGCTTTTATTTAAAAATAATACAAAAAACCCCTATCCACAGTAAACACACCTGTTCCCCGCAAGGGAAGGCATGATTACGGATAAGGGTTTCTCCATCTACTCGAACCTACCGTATTTCAATGCATTGAATTGATTTGAATTATAGAGGGGAACTCCCCGTTTGTCAACGAAAACTTAACAAATTATTTTCATCCCGTTCTCCTCTTGCCAAAAACCGCATTTGGATTTATTGTATGTTCCATGACATGGGAGCTAATTTCTCATATCGTCAATCCATGAACCAACAGGAGGCCGAAGATGAATATTATTTGCATGGGAACCGCCAGCGCCGCGGGCAGCGCGGACAGGGACAATACGTATTTGCTCGTTCAACACGAAGAGGACTGTATTCTGATCGATGTCGGCGGCAATCCGCTCGGCAAGCTGAAAAAACTGCGGATTCCGTTAAACCGCATCAGCGAGGTTGTGTTCACCCATTTCCATATCGACCACATTTACGGCTTGCCGTCGCTTCTATGGGGAATGTGGATCGCCGGACGGGAAGACGCCTTGACCATCCGCTGCTCGAAGAGCAACGAAGCTCAGCTCCGCAGCCTGCTGCACAGCTATCAGACGGCAAGCTGGCCTATTCGTTTCGACATTCGCATCGCTCTGTTCGATGACGGCGCCGTAACGCAGCTGTTCGACAGAAACGGCCTGACGATGACCGCCTTCCCGAGCCTGCATGCCGGACCGACCGTCGGACTCAAGCTGGTTCACGACGGAAAGGTAACGATCTACTCGGCCGATACCCGGCCAAACGAATGGATTCGCGAGCAATCGCCGGTACATACGCTCATCCATGAAGCGACGACGGCGGCGGATTCCTCCTCCCAAGCGCACTCCAGCCTGGACGCCGTGCTCCGGTACTATCCGGTCGAACGCATCGAGCGCATCGTCATCGTCCATTTGAGCGATGACGAGCCTTACGAGGCCGTTCTGGATTCGTGTCCCGAACAGCTGCGCCGCAAGGTTACGCTCGCCAGCGATCTGATGACGATCAGCTTGTAAGCGCTATTTCACCCGTGCGATCGAGAATTTCGTTCTCCGCCGTAAAATCGTGATTGGACAGCATAATGAGGGCAAGGCCCTGCTCGGGGTATTGCCTGAATTTGCTCCAGCAGCCCGGCAGCCAGCCGCCATGCCCGCGGAAACGATCGTATACGGACCAGCCGTAGCCGTAATGCCGGCGCGGGCTGGCCTCGGCATGACGTCGGAACATCCGGGCGAGAGCGTCTCCGGAAACGATCGGATTGGCATAGAGCGCCCGGTCCCATAAAAGCAGATCTTCCGCAGTGGAGTACAAGCTGCCCGAGCCTTGGAAATTATGGATTTCATAGTACCGCGCTTTCGTCAAAACTCCGGCTCCATCCTTCGTATACCCGTCAGCCAACCCGGATACGATGCTTTGCGAATAAGCGCTGCCGGTCGAGGTCATCCCGAGCGGTTCCAAAATCACGCTCCGCAAAAATTCCCCGTAGCTCTGCTCCGAAATTCGCTCGATCAACGAGGCGAGCAGATTGTATCCAGTGTTGCCGTAAGACCAGCCCTTCCCCGGCTCGAACAGGAGCGGCACATCCTTGATCAGCGCCAGCATGTCTTCCGTTCGAAGAAGGCTGCGCTCCTCTCCGTTCACAAAAGCCGGCAGCTTCTCGAAGTCGGGAATGCCCGACGTATGCGTCAGCAGATGATGCAGCGTCGCCTTCACCGGCAGCCACGGGCATGTGAAATAGCGCCGGACGGAATCGCCCAAATCCAGCTTTCCCCGCTCGGCCAGCCATAAGATGCTCATCGCCGTAAACGATTTGGAGATGGAGGCGATGCGAAACTTCGTATCCGGACGGTTCGGTACGGCATGCTCGCGGTTTGCCCATCCGTAAGCCCCGCTTAGGATAACCTGTCCGTGCTGCGCCACGAGTACGGTACCGCTGTATTGCTGCTCCTGAACATAATCCGCAAAAAGCTCGGCCAGCCGCTGTTCAATCGACATCCTGAATCACTTCCCCCGATGGTTTGGTCTGAGAAAAACGTCTATCCATATGTATGGCGATGCGGTACGTCGAATTCCCGTTACTTTGCGCAGGCGCCGATCTACCTCCGAAGCTTTGCCGGTGCCGCATGGTTTAGCGGGAACCGGTGCGCAGGACGGCATTGCAAAAGCCGGCCTCCCGCCGGTGCCTGCGGTACACCCTCGGCACGCGCTTCGCTACGGCGCATACGATTTCGTAGTTAATCGTGCCGGCGAGCGCGGCAACCTCATCGATGGAGGCGCCCGCGCCGTCCCTCGGATCGCCGCCGTACACGGTTACTTCATCGCCTACGCGGACATCCGGCAGGCCGGTGACGTCCACCATCGTCTGATCCATGCAAATCCGGCCGATGATGGGGGCCTGCCCTCCCCGGATGAGGACGCAGCCGCGATTGGAGAGCGAGCGCGGCAAACCGTCCGCATAGCCGATCGGAATGGCCGCGACCCGGATGTCGCGATCCGGCCGATACGTGCAGCCGTAGCCGACCGGCTGCCCGGCGGCAACCGGCTTCAGCGAGGCGACCGCCGTCTTGAGCCGGAACGCCTGCTTCAGCTCCAGCCCGGCGGCGTTCGCATCCGGAGCGGGAAGCAAGCCGTACAGGCTGATCCCGATCCGGATCATATCCAGATGCATCTGGGGAAAGCGCAGCGCCGCAGCGCTGTTGCAGCAGTGGGCTATCGGCACGGACAGCCCTTCCCGCCGCAAGCGCTCCACGATGCCGGTGAAGGCGGCGAACTGCCGCTCCGTATACGACGGATCGGGCGCGTCGGCATCGGCGAAATGGGTAAATACGCCCTCCAGCCTCAAGCCCGGAATGCTCGCCGCCTTTCGCGCCAAAGCGAGCGCTTCGTCCGCTTCCGTCACGCCGAGACGGGACATCCCCGTATCGATTTTCAGATGGACCGCAGCTTCCCGCTGCAGCCGCTGCGCGCAAGCGGCAATGCAATCCAGCGCCTCGCCGGTGAACACGGTCAAAGCCACGCCGCTTCGCACAGCGGCTTCCGTCGAACGAGGCGGCGTATAGCCCAGCACGAGGATCGGCAGCCCGATCCCGGCCTCCCTTAGCTGCAGCGCCTCGTCGAGGAAGGCGACGCCCAGATAGTCCGCCCCCGCTTCCATCGCCGCAGCGGCGGCCGCTGCCGCTCCGTGGCCGTAGCCGTCGGCTTTGACGACGGCCATCAGCCGGCAGGACGGCGACGCGCAGGCTTTGAACGCAGCCGCATTATGGTAAATCGCGTCGAGCGATATTTCCGCCCGGGTATCCCGATAGCTGTACATTCCTGTTCCTCCCCGTCTTGCCGCCCGCTAGATTGCCTTCTCTACAGGAACGTACTCATACTGCAAATCCTTGGCTACGGCCGGATGCGTAATACACCCGCCGGCCGTATTGACGCCTTTGGCCAGCGCCGCATTGCCGCCCACCGCCTGCTTGACGCCGTAATCGGCGATTTGCAGCGCGTAAGGCAGCGTCGCATTCGTAAGCGCAAATGTGGATGTTCTCGGCACCGCTCCGGGCATGTTCGCCACCGCATAGTGGACGACGTCATGCTTCACGTATACGGGATCGTCATGCGTGGTGATGCGGTTGGCCGTTTCCACGATGCCTCCCTGGTCGATGGCGATATCGACGATCACGGAGCCCGGCGACATCGAACGCACCATCGCCTCGGTAACCAGCTTCGGCGCTTTCGCTCCGGGAATTAATACGGCCCCGATAACGAGGTCGGATTGCTCTACCTCCTGCGCAATATGCTCTGTATTCGACATCAAGGTTTGAACTTCCCTGCCGAACAAATCGTCCAAATACCGCAGCCGCTCCGGATTGACATCGATGATCGTCACCTCGGCGCCGAGCCCTGCGGCAATTTTGGCCGCATGAACCCCGGCCACGCCGCCACCGATCACGGCGACCTTCCCCCGCTTCACCCCGGGAACGCCGCCGAGGACAAGCCCCTTGCCGCCGTGGGGCTTCTCCAGAAACTGCGCGCCGATTTGCGCCGACATACGCCCCGCGATCTCGCTCATCGGGACGAGCAGAGGCAGCGCGCCGCCTTTCTCAACCGTCTCGTAAGCGATCGCCGTGACGCCTTTGTCCGCCAATGCGGCAGCCAGCGCAGGCTCTGCCGCCAGGTGCAGGTAAGTGAACAGCGTCAAACCCTGCCGAAAATAGCCGTACTCCGCTGCAATCGGCTCCTTCACCTTCATAATCATCTCCGAAGCGGCCCAAACCTCCTCGGCCCGGTCGCAAATACGTGCCCCCGCCGCTTCATACTGCTCGCTGCTGAGACCGCTTCCAATACCGGCGTTCTTTTCTACATAAACGACATGTCCTCTGCGGACCAGTTCCGCTACGCCGGAAGGCGTGAGAGCGACACGGTTCTCATTGTTTTTCATCTCTTTAGGCAAGCCGATTTTCATTCCAGTATTCCTCCTCCAGTCGGGAACCCTACTCGCTTTACGCATGACTAATAGCAGGTTGCGAAGGTGTGTTCCGCTCGTACAGTTAGGATTATAGGATGAATGGAACGCTTTGGCTTCGTGGAAATTTGAGAAAAATCGACCGGCTTTTTGTGGAAAACCAACAAATGGCTTTTTAACGGGCCAGCCGGTCGAGCTTCAGCTCCAAATACGCGGTCACTTTATGATCGGTGTTTTTCAGATCGATTCCGCCGATGTCCGAAATTCGTTTGAGCCGGTAATTGAGCGTGTTGATGTGAATATGCAGCGCATCGGCCGTCTCCTTCAAGCTGCCGTCATGCTGCAAAAACGCGGATAACGTTTCTACCAGGCAGCTGTGATGCTCCCCATCGTACGCCTTTAGTCGAGGCAAAAAACGACTTTCATGACGCCGCGTCCGATCCAGCTCCGCCATCGCCGGCAAAAACCGGTAAAATCCCAGCTCTCCGTATTGACGCGTATGCGCCAGCGCTTCCGGAAACCGCTTCTTCAGCTCGAGCACGGCAACGGCTTCCTGCCAGCCCTGCTCGACCATCGTATAATCGCCGTACTCGCTGCTGCTCGCGCCGTCCTTCGGCCCTGTGCCGAACCGCTCCGTCATTTGTGCGATAAAATCGCCGATAAAATCGCCTAAGCCTGCGGCGGCGTTCTCCCTTTCATGCGCTTTGCTGCCGCCGCCCGCGGCCGTGAGCAGCACAAGCTGCATGCCGTCGGGCACATGGAACAAAATTTTCACCCGCTGCGTCGTAGTTATCATATATTGAATACGCTGGAGCAGCTCTCCGGTAATTTCCCTCGCGAATTCGAATACGCTCACCCGGTAGCTTGCAGGCAGCGCAATGTGCAGCTGCTCCGCCCGCTCCCTGATCGCCCCGGCGGATTTTAAATGGCCTGTCAGCAGCTGCCAAAACAAATTTTGCTGCCCTTCCTCTTCCTTGCGCTTCTGAATTTGCAGCTGCAGCATCAAATGCTTGGACGCCTCGGACGCCTTCTTCAATAGCGAATAATCGGCTTGATCGAGCCGGCGGTTTTCCTCCATCACCCAAATATAGCCGAGGATTTCGCTCGCTTTGCGAATCGCTATCGCAATCCGGTCGCCAAGACCGACATCGCGTACGGCCGCAATGCGCACTGGCTCCTCGCTTTCCATCAGCCGCTGAATGACGCCGTTTCTCCACAGCGCCCCGATGACCTGCTCAGGGACGCGTCTTCCGATAATCGTCGCTATCCGCGCGGGGTCGGTATGGGGGCTGTGCGAGCTGTAGGCGATCAGCTGATGATTGGCATTCTCAATCGTCACCGGACATTGCAGCACGTCACATATCATATCCGCAAGGGTGACGAAGCTGTCAAAACGGCGGTCAAACGGGTCTTTCTGTATCGGCATATACGGCTTGCTCCCCGGTCTCACGTTAATTTCTGGTCTGCTCCCATTGTAAGACAACGGACGTTTCGGAAGCAATATGCGAAATGGACAAATAGGACAAACAGGACTTAAGCGATGCTGCCGCTCAAGTCCTGTCCGTTTCCTCTCGCAGGCGGCAGATCAAGCCTCCTAGGGCATCCCGTTTCCGCTCCTCCTTACTCCTCTTACTCCTCGTCCGCAAAACTGATGACGGCCGTGTCGACTCCCTTCGCCTTCCCTAAATCGGGCGTGTCCACCAGGGCCACTGACGAAGCTTCGGCGCCATGCAGCTCAAAGACGATAATTTCATTGGCGCCCTTCTTAAGCAGCGGGCCAGGGACATACAGCGTCTTTTGCGGACCGCGCTCCCAATAACGGCCCAGATGAAATCCGTTCACGAAGACGATGCCTTTACGCCATCCGTCCAGACGGATGAACGTATCGGCCGGCTCCTCCGCCTCTACCGTCCCGCGGTAGAAAGCGGGGCCGCTCAATTCTCTCGTCTCCTGGGGAATGTCCGACCATTCCAGCGCCGATGCCCAAGACCCGTTCAGCGGAAGCCGATAAATATCCCAGCCGAACAAAAACTGATTATCGAGTCGGACTCCTTCGGTAATCCCTTTATAATCTTTCAGCAGCGGGCCGTAGTTGATACGGCCCATGTTCTCGACCAGAATCGTCAAGCTCGCTCCTTCAGACGGAATGTCCACTATGAGCGGCTGCAGGTTCCATCGCTCGACGACGCCGACGGGAACCCCGTCCACAAAGACCTGCGCCCGGTCGTGAACCTCCTGCAGATGCAGCTCTTGCCCGCGCCGGGGACCCGAAACTTGCGTCGTGTATACGATATACCCGTAATTTTGTCCGAGCTTCTCCATCGGCTCCGGATTCGTACGGGCGATCTTCGCGGACAGCTTCTCCAGCTGTCCGAATAGCCCGGCGCAGCTCGTCATGGCGACCTGACCGTAGCTTCGGCGCGGAATCGGCTCCGGCAGCGGGATATCGCGGGTGAAGATGCCGTGCTTCCTGAGCACCTCACGCACCGCCCAATATTTGGGCGCAGGCTCGCCCCACTCCGTAAGCGGAGAATCGTAATCATAGCTCGTGACGGTCGGCTCGTACGTCTTAATATGATTAGCTCCGTTGTAAAAACCGAAGTTCGTGCCGCCGTGGAACATATAGAAATTGACCGAGGCGTCCGCCTCCAGCATCTCGTCCAGCACGGCCGCCACATCCGCCGCATCGCGGGTATGATGCTCCTCCATCCAATGATCGAACCAGCCGTTCCAATATTCCATGCACATCAGCGGCTCGTCCGGGCGGTACTGCCTGAACTTCGCGAACGATTCCGCCGCCTTCGAGCCGAAATTGACGGTGGCGAGCACGCCGTCAAGCGTACCGCCCTGCAGCATCTGATCCGTCGGGCCGTCGGAGGTAAACAGCAATACGTCGACGCCGCGATCGATCAATCCCCGGCGCAGGTAATCCAAGTAGCCGTGATCGTTGCCGTAGCTTCCGTATTCATTCTCGATCTGCACGGCGATAATCGGTCCGCCGTTCGTGCAGAGCAGCGGCTTCAGCTGAGGAATAAGCGCGTCATAATATGCGTCGACCTTGCTTAAATAGAGCGGGTCGGAGCAGCGCAGCCGCATGTCCGTATAACCGAGCAGCCAGGCCGGCAAGCCTCCGAACTCCCATTCCGCGCAAATATACGGGCTGGGCCGGACGATGACATGCAATCCAAGCTCGCCAGCCAGCCGGATAAATTCCGCGACGTCCGCGATGCCGTCGAAGCAGAATCGCCCTTCCTCCGGCTCGTGAACATTCCAGGCCACATACGTTTCCACCGTATTGAAGCCGCATGCCTGCAGTTTCAATAAGCGGTCTCTCCAATATTCCGGCACGACGCGAAAATAATGAATAGCTCCGGAGATAATCCGAACCGGTTCTCCGTTCATAACAAAGCGGTTTCCGTTTACTTCAAACTTTGCGCTCAAGGGCACACCTCTTTTCCGAAATCCGGGCCATGGCCGCTCCGCTCTTGTTTCACCGAACTTTTAGAGCCGCCGTTCTTCCGCCCGGATTTCTGCTCTGTATTCATACTAGCTCTATATTAAAAAGAGCCGGCGGGAAGAACAATGACCAAACGTGGCGACTGCATAACCATTTGTGCAGCAAAACATGCTATACTGTACCTTATTGGAACATCCGGTGAAAAAGTCTGCTGCGGCGTCCATTTGATCCTCCAATCGCTGTTGAAATCGGATTCTTTGGATTATTTTTTCGTTTTTCTGCGGAGAGAATCCGTTTTCAAAGGCGAACGCTTACGCTTTTCCAGATTCAAATGGCCCCTCCGCTCTTTTTTCACCAGACTTTTAAAGCTGCTCCAAAAAAGAAAGGAACGGAATCGATATGGATGCGCAATGGACGTTCCAAAGCATCACGAGCACCTTGCAGGTGACCGGCTGCCATTTTGGCATCAAGCCGCCCGGCTGGTCTTACCCGAAGCATCACCACCATCTGACCGAGCTGGTCTATTGCATCGACGGAGAAGTGACGCAGCAGATCGGACAGGAGAATGTCCTAATGAGACGGGGCGACTTGCTGCTGATCAAATCCGGAATCAAACATGCGACGCTCAACGGCGCTTCTATACCTTATGTGTTCTTCAATCTGCATTTCGACCTGGACGACTCGGATATGCGGCGCATTCTCGGCGCCGAGCCGTACCGGCGCATACCCGGGGATGCCGCCTCCCGCAGCAGAGTTCCCGGCTATATCGGCGAGCTGGAGCGGCTGCTGTGCCGGGGCATCGCCGATAGCCGAACGCGGGGCGCCGCTTCGGAGCAGCACGTGAGCTTGGACGCAGGGCAGCGGCTGGCCGTTCAGGCGCATACGCTGCTGCTCGTCAGCGAGGTCATGGACTTGCTCGGCCAGCCGGACGGACATGCGGAAGAGGCGGCCGGACCTGTGCCGGACGCCTCCCACTTCGCCGCCGATGTCGCCCATCGGATCGAAGATTTGCTGTCGCAAAACGTCTATTCGGATATTACCGTCGCGGAAATCGCCCAGGCGATGAATATGAGCCGTTATCAATGCTCCAAAGTATTCGCCCATGTCTACGGCGTCTCTCCCCGCCAGTTTCTCAGCCGGTTGAAGCTGAACGAAGCGAAGAAGCTGCTCGTGACGACGGACAAACCGGTTGCCGCCATCGCGGAGCTGCTCGGCTTCCACTCGGCGACTCATTTCTCGCGCCAGTTCAGGCGCTGGACCGGGCAAGCGCCGCAGCATTATCGCCCCAAGCAGTAACGGCTAGCGCTGCAGCCTCATGGCTTCAGATGCATGCTGAGAAATTTCAGCAGCGCGTTGTAGAAGTCCATCCGGTTCTCATAATTTTGGAAGCCGTGGCCCTCGTCCGCTTTGATCATATAAGGGGAATCGATCCCCCGCTGCCGCAGCGCCATGACCATTTGATCGGATTCCTTCTTGCTTACGCGCGGATCGTTGACGCCTTGGGCAAAGAAGATCGGCGCCTTGATCTGGTCGGCATGGAGCAGCGGAGAGCTCGCCTCCAGCATCGCCTTATCCTTGTCGGGATCGCCGACCTGCCTGTACATGACCTGCCGGTCCGGCTCCCAATAAGCCGGCATCGAATTCAAGAACGTAAACATGCTGGAAGGACCTACATAGTCGACCGCAGCGACATACAAGTCCGGAGTATAGGTAACGCCGGCCAGCGCCGCATAACCCCCGTACGACCCTCCGTAGATCGCGACCCGCTTAGGATCGGCGATGCCTTGGGCGATCAGCCAATTCACGCCGTCGGTGATGTCGTTTTGCATCGCCCGGCCCCACTCTTTATTGCCCGCGTTTAGAAACTTCTTGCCGTAGCCCGTCGACCCGCGGAAATTCATCTGCAGCACGGCGTACCCCCGGTTGGCGAGCAGCTGCACCTCCGGATCGAAGCCCCAGGAATCCCGCGCCCAAGGACCGCCGTGCGGCAGTACGACGACGGGCAGCTTGCCGCCCGCCGCTCCCTTCGGCAGCGTCAAGTAACCGTTAATCGTGTAACCGTCGCGCGATGCGTAGCTGATCGGCTTCATCTCCGCCATATCGTCTTCATGTATCCACGGTTTGACGTCGGCGTATTTCTCGAGACTTTTAGTCTGACGGTCGTAGAAATAATACGCCCCCGGCGATTTGTCGCTGTAGGTGCGCAGCGTCACTTTTTTATCGGGAAGCGGATTGCCGACAATATAAAATTGCTGGTTCTCCGGAAGCTGCCCGGCAATATCCTTGTTAAGCCGCTCGAATTCCTCGTCCAAATAATGGTAGTGGACCTTATCCGTTTCGTATTCAACCGCCAGAATCGCCTGCTTCTTGTAGGATACGACGATATCCGTCACATCGGCGTCTGGATTTTCATAGATCGTATCGCCCATCGTCTTCGTATTCAGATTGAAGGCCACGAGCGCAAGCTTGTCCCGCCCGATATTCGAGAGAGCGAACAACTGTGAGTTATCGAACGAAAACATGATCGGGACGAAGGAATCCCCGAATTTCACATCGAGAATCGGCTCGAACGCCAGCGAAGTCGATTTGCGGTACAAAATTTGCGTGTCGGTGCCGACCGTGGCTTTCGCCAGCTTGACTTCCCCGTACAAATCCGTCATCCAACTCGTGATGTTGCCCGGGTTGTTAGCGACAATCTTGAATTCGCCCGTCTTGACATTGACCTCGTACACGTCGAACAACTGCTTGGACATATGGTTCAAAGAAATCAAAATGTCGTTCTCATGACCCGGAATATAAGATAAAGACTCCATGTACTGCGCCTTTTCTTTTTCAAACGGCGTCAAGTCCTTATCGGACGAACCGTCGGCGCTGACGGCATGAATATGATAATCCTCATCGCCGCCCCGATTCGTCATATAGAGCAGCGTGCTGTTATCGAACCAGAAGAAACCTGTGATATCGCGATCCTTGACCGTCGTGATGCGTTCCGCGTCCTCTTTCTCCTCGCCTTTCTTGTAGACGAAAATATGCTGCTGGTTATGATACTCCTTAAGCAGCGCCGTCCTCTTGCCGTCGGGCGACACCTGGTATCCGCCGAGCTCGGAGCCGCGCATGAAATCCTCCAGCGGAAGCTCTCCCCGCTCCGGCTCGCCGATCATAATGGCGCGGTACAAAAATAAGGCGAGCTGGGCTCTCGTCACCTTGTTCTTGGGCATAAACTCGATCTGGTCGGTCAAAAAATATTGCTTGAGCCGGATGATGTCCTTAAAATGACTCTCTCCCATCTCCGTTTCATCCTTGAACCAGACGTTCATGCCGTTGTCCTTCAGCTGAAACGCGCGAACCAGCAGGCTGGCCATCTGCTCGCGGGTCAGCGGCATGTCGGGGAAGAAGCGGCCTCCGTCTCCCTGGATGATTTTCTTCTCCGCCAAAGCGTTGACGGCAACCGCATATTCGCTAGTCTCCGGTACATCGGTAAAGCCTTGCAGCGAGGCGGGGTAGCCGAGCTTCAGCGCCTTGCTCAGCCAGAGCGCCGTAACGCCCCGCGTGACCTCCTCCTCCGGCTTGAACAAGCCGTCGCCGGTTCCCTGTATGATCCCCCTCTGCGACAATGCTTCAATTTCTTTGCTTGCGTAATGATCCTTCGGTACGTCCGCGTACCCTTGCGATGAAGCATTCGTTTCGGAAGCGCTTACCGGAAGCGCTGCGGCGCAAATCCAAATAATCGCTGCCATAAGGACGGATGCTGCTCGAAACAATCGGCTCTTCATTTTGACGGCTCCTTATTTTTAACAAATAATAGCAATACGCCTATACTATATCACCTGAGGAATCCGCCGGTAAATAGCGATTTTTGTACCGGACCATAAGCGCTATGCTAAGTAGAAAAGCAACGCAGATGAGCGCAAACGGGACGGCCGGATGAAGCGCATACGCCCAACCGCCGATCATTCCCGAAGGGGCGATGCAGATCAAAATCAGCACGGTCAGGATGGAGAAAGATGCCGCCCGCTTCTCGTCGTCCAGTGAGTTGGCCACGGCCGCCTCCAAGTAGGCATAGGTCAATATCGAGCCCGACGCCGCAAGCACGGTGCTGAGAATAAGCCAGAACAAGCTGCCCGGACTTTGGAATATGAGGATGACGTTGGATAGCAAGGACAGCGCGAAGCCGCCGATCATATAGCGTACCGCATGCGCCTCCTTCAGCCTGGGAACCGCTTTGTACATCAACAGCAGCATGACGGCGGAAGTCACCGCGGGAAACAGCGAAACTGCAGCGGCGCCGACCTGCAGATGCTCGACGAGAAATAAAGACAGGAACGTATTTTTCATCGTCTGCTGAAATTGAAACAGGACGTACACGCAGAAAATAATCATCAGCGGCGCATTGGCAAACAATTCCTTCGTTACCTGCCTGTATTCCTTGAGGCTGCCCAGCAGACTTCCGTTCCGGCTCTCCTGCCGCTTGCGGACGCCCATCTCCGATTCCCGCGTAAACCGGTGCCTGCCGAAAAACATCGCCGTCATGCTGACAAAGGCGATCGCATACATCAGCCGAACCGCCGGAACCAGCGTCAAATGCTCAACCAGCAATCCCCGAGCGGTGCAAACAAGCCGCCCACCACCGTGATCAGCTGCAGCACATTGAATACGTAGGAGCGTTCCTTCGGCTCCGTATCCTCTACCAAGAGGCAGTACCAGGCCGTATTCGGCACCTTGAGAAAGCTGTTGAATACGGCGGCCGCAATGAAAAACCATACGTTCTGGGCTATCGCCCACAGCAGCGTGGCGGCGCTCCAGCTGACGAGATCGTAAATGAGCAGCGCCCGCTTGCGGCCCATCGAATCCGTCAAGAAACCGCTCGCAAACGAAGTGAAAATTTGCAGTCCCAAACACAATGTCGTAATGTATCCGATCCCTTGGCCCGTTACCCCGAGCTCTCTCATATATAAAGCGGCATAAGGCAAATAACAGCTGTACGGCAAAATAAACAGCGGCTCGAACATCAGACAGCCTCTGGCATTGCCCTGTAAACGCTTGAACATGATCCCCGCCCTCCCTTCCGTCGATCCCTTCTCTGACTCTATATTAAAAGGATATGGATAGCTTTGGAAAGGAAAATTTAACGGCGCAAAAAATAGTTGCATATCCAACAAACCCGCCCTTATACTAGGAGTCGATAGTGGCAAGTGCAACGATTATCACGGGAGGGGTCGAATGAACGATCCAAAGTATACGATTTCCCGCTGGGTCTCGCTGTTATACCGCTACGGGCAGATGTATATCGGCGACCGCTTGAAGCATCTGGATATCGGTCCTGGGCAGCATATTTTTCTTAACGCCTTGTACAAAGAGGACGGGCTCAGCCAAGAGGAATTATCCGGTTATCTGAAGATCGATAAAGGAACGACGGCCAAAGCGCTGAAGAAGCTGGAGGAGCAAGGCTACGTCTTGCGGCAGGTGCGCGATGAAGACAAACGCTCTTACCGCGTTTTCTTGACGGACAAGGCGCTTATGATCCGCGAAGAGGTCCGCTCGGTGCTGGCGGATTGGCGGGGGATCATTTACGAAGGCTTGACGGAAGAAGAGCAGCGGATGGCTCTGGGCATTTTGGAGAAGATGGGAACTAACGCCGCGAGATGGAATCCCGCCCAGGATAAGAACAACAACGAATAACCCGCTTTCGAGGGATGCTTACAGGAAGGTGACCCGCTTGAATATAAAGGCGATGGGCGAACGTGTGATCAACAATCATTTTCACGCCCTCACACATCAAAATTACCGTTATTTCTGGTTCGGCCAATGTATCTCGCTGATCGGCACGTGGATGCAAAACATCGGCCAATCGTGGCTCGTCTTGACGCTGACCGGCTCCCCGCTCTTGCTCGGACTTGTCGGCACGATACAGTTTTTGCCGATCACCTGCTTCTCGCTGTTCGCCGGAGCGCTGATCGACAAATTCCCGAAGAAACAAATTCTGATTGCCACTCAGACGATTTCCATGATTCTCGCCTTCGTCCTGGCCATCCTCGTCTTCACCGATACCGTTCGTTACGGCTACGTGATTACGCTGGCGTTTATTCTCGGGCTTACCAACACGTTCGATATGCCGACCCGGCAGTCGTTCAATATCGAAATCGTAGGCAAGGAAGACTTGATGAATGCGATCGCCTTGAACTCGACTACCTTCAATCTGGCGAGAATATTGGGGCCTTCCATCGGGGCGGCTATGATGGCGCTGCTCGGCCCCGGCTGGTGTTTTCTGCTCAACGGGGTGAGCTTCATCGCGGTAATCTACGGCCTGCTGCGCATTAAGACGACGCCTTACGTCAGGCAAAAGAAAAAGGATGTCGGCATCCTCAAGGAAATTAAAGACGGCATGGTCTACATATCGCAGGACAAGCGGCTGCTGCAGACGCTGCTGCTCGTCACGATCATCGGTACGTTCGCCTACAATTTCAGCGTGCTGATTCCCGTCTTTACCAAAAGCGTGCTTCATCTGCAAGAACGCACCTACGGGACGCTGATGTCCTGCCTGGGCGCAGGCTCGCTGATCGGCGCTCTCACCGTCTCGCTCCGCAGCAAGAAGGGGCCGAAGATGAAGGTTATTTTTGCCGCGTCGATGATGATTTCCGTCTTTCTCTGCCTGACCGGGATGACCGGTTCGCCGTATTGGACCGGCTTGTTTCTGGCCTGTACCGGCGTGTTTAACATTTTGTTCGCCACCAACTGCAATTCGTCTCTGCAAATTTTCTCCAAGGACGAGTACCGGTCCAGGGTGATGAGCGTCTATTCGCTGGTATTCGCAGGGTCTACGCCGGTCGGCAACCTGTTCGCCGGGTTCGTCGCGGACCGCTACGGCGCCGACGGTGCTTTCATCGCCTGCGGCCTGCTCTGTCTGGTGCCGTGCCTGGCGATCATTCTGCTGTTCCGCAGCAAAAACCGCGACACCGAGAAACAGGCCGCAATTTGACGGGATAGCGTCCAAACGAACAAAGGTAACAGCCCGAGTGAATCGGCCAGATTCATCGGGCTGTTTGCCGTTCCCGGCGGCGCGGCTTCCTACGGCTGCTCCAGATGCTTGCCCTCGGCATAGCCGCTCCTTCCGGGCGCTCCATAGCCGATCTGCCGGCGGCTCCATTATTCTCCTCCTTGCAGGCATCTTTGCCTCGCATCGCCCACGCGCTATGTCAGATTGCTACATGACACTTTTGCGAATGACGAAATGCTCTTCCATCATCGTCCAAATGGCCGGGTCTTCCATACCGAGCCGCCACAACGCAATGCCTCTGATACCCAGCCGGTCGGCGAGGTCCATCTTGGCCCGTATGCTCTGCGCATTCTCAAACCAGACTTCATGCTGATTGCCCGCTTCATCGGTATAAGCGAACATCGGCGTCTGAGTCTCTTGGTCGAACTGGACCTCGCGGTTATATTTGCGGGCCAAATCCATCGCCATCGCATAGGTGGCATACGTATTGCGCTTCGTCGTCAGATTGAAGTCGAAGCCGAACACGGAGACGGCGGCGGTCATTTTGCTCGCAGGCATTTTGGTCAGCGCATAATTGACGACCGTCTCCATCCAGCCGATGGAAACGACCGGTCCCGGGCCGCTGCCCGGCCATCCGTGTTCGTTATACAGCATCAGTACGACCTCGTCGGCTACGCTGCCGAGCACTGCGTAATCGAACGGATCGGAGAACGGATTCGTAGGCTCATCCGACGTTCTGGATGGGACGTCCACGGAAAAATAATATCCCCGCTGCTTCAGCGCCCGCCCCAGCTCCCGGTAAAATGCGGATAACCGGAACCGGTCTTCATAGTTGACGTCCTCGAAGTCGATGTTGACGCCGTCGAACGAATACGTCTCAATCAACTGCAAAATGCCGGCGATAAACGCCGCTCGCGTCTGTTCGGTTTGCAGCATGCCGCCGATCACTTCTTTATTGGCGTTTTGGTTGCCGCGCTCGTACAGCAGATTATGGACCGTAGGCAGCATTTTAATATTATGGCGATGCCCGAACGCGACGACCTCTTTCATATAATCATCGGTAAAGGTTGCGGGAAATTTCTCGATTTGCGCCGGATCTTCGCGCAGAATCCGGAAATGGAACATCCCGACATTGGACAAGTGAGCCGCCTGGCTTGTGAACACTTCATGCGAGCTTGGCAGCGTAGGCCCCTCTTCCTCCGTGTAGAAGCCGAAAATCTCCTGCACGGGACGCTGTCCGTCATGCGGAACCAGACGCACCGCCGCTCCGAGCAGCCAGCCTAGGCGCCCGTCGAACAAGCGGACCTGAATCCAGTTTCCTACGATGCCTGTGACAGGCAGCCTCGCTCCTCTGGCCATTTCGGCCACCGCCGGAGCATCCGTGCTGGCATAGCCGCGCACATACAGCCCCTCTACATGAACGATAACTTCCGTATAAATCGGAATGATCAAGGTTTGCCCGATGTAGAGGGCGGAGGAAGTAAGCCGGTTCAGCATCATGACCGCTTCCGCAGTCGTATTGAACATTTTGGCGATGCCGTAGATCGTATCTCCGGCCTTGACCGTATACGTCACAGGCGCCGGAACGGGAATGTTGACGATTTGTCCCACATCCAGAGCCGGGGAAGCGAGCCGGTTCGCCTCCATCAGCGCCTGAACCGTCGTACCGAACTTTTGGGCGATCGAGTACAACGAGTCTCCTTGTTGAACGATATATTGAATCACTTTGGTTATCCCCTTTATGCAGCTTCTTACTCTTATGCTATTCAGAGAGCCCAAATAAGGGGAGCGATAAAGGGAAATTTTTTTGCCGCAATGCGTCAGCCGTCAAGAACGGTCGCCAACACCCGCTCCGCAAGCCGGTTGCGAATCTCAATATATTGCCCGATCCATCGATGCACCCCGTCCGCCGTGATATCCCCGAAATCGAGGAATCGGTGCAGCTGCGGGTACGATTCGGCAAACTCGCCGTATCGTACGGATTCCTCTGGCCGCCGCTCAGCTGCATCCGGTGAACGCAATATTTGTACACGTAGACGATGCTCCGGTCATGCCCCCATTCCAGATTCCCATCCACCGCGTGCTCCAAAAAGACCGGCGTATTGCTTCCCCAGCTCGCTTCGGCTATAGCGAAGATAGCCGGCTGAGCCTGAAGCAGCCGTTCCTTCAATTCCTTGTGCGGACGGTTCAGACCGAACGCCTCCACGAACAGATCATACAACGGCCGCAGCTGCGTCCGTCCCGGAGCTTCCGAATTTTTCTTCAAAAAATAGATCGTCCGGTTTTGGCTGCGCGGCAAAATGCGGTAATGCCAGTAGGAAGCGAGCAGCAAGAAGTTCAGACCGATTCGCAGGTGGCCGGCCGCGCCGCCCACCTCTCCCGCTTCCGCCAGTTCCCGGGCGTCGCCGAGCCGCAGATCGGCCTGCTGCAGCGCTTCCTTTTGCTTCAGCGCCGCAACATCGTCATGAAACAGATAGGTGTCGTAAATCTGCTTGAATTCTTCGAGCATATTCTCCGGATCGTAGACGATGCGGCACCGGTAAATTTGAATCGGAAATGCGAGCAACGACTTGTCCGGCTGCCTAAACCCGCGGATGAACTCTGCCATCCTGCTTCGGGTAATTTGAATAATTTCCACGCCCATATCGTCGATATAATTAAAATGCTGGTATTGCTCCATCCGCTGTTCCACGACAAGGCAAAGCTCCAGATCGGAATGCTTCCACATCTGTCCTCTGCCGATGCTTCCTCCGATTGCAACGGCGGCTACGTTCGGATGGCCGCGAAAGGAACCGGCGATCCGGTTCGCCGTTTGGACCAGCTGCGCTTTCCAATGCATACGGGTTATCGCTCCTTTGTTCCTGCCAGTAAGATCGGCTCGCCGACATCAATTTTGTTGACTTGATGCCGTATTTGAATCGATGCGCGGTCCCCGGCGAATTTGCAGACCGCATGAATGATAAAGGGCGTCTCAATGCGGCGCCACTCCATCTCGAACGTATCGGCCTCAAGCCATTGACCGCTCGCCGCCATCATCGGATAGGAATCGAGAGGACTCCGCTCTATCGCCCAGCGGCCCATTCCGCATTGAATCTGATGCTCGCCTGCGCCGTTCGTGTAAGCGATGCGGCATAAATCCGGCTCAAACCGGAACGAGATGGTCTTATAATGGTCGTTGGCATCCATAACGTAGGCTGCCCCGGACACCTTTGCGGCTGTATCCGTTTTCAAATCGGATTGCAGCGGAGCGTAAGCCAGCGATTGCGCCGTGTCGGTCATGATGCCGAATTGTTCGTCGTCAGGCGGAAGCTCGCCTTGCTTCATTCCCGGCAGGAGATGCGTCCAGACCAGATCCAGTACGTCCTGGAGATTTTTCCGCACTCCGGACGTAATCGCAATGACCGCCTCTTGCTCCGGCAGCACGACGCAGAACTGCCCGTAAGCCCCGTCGCCTCTATAGGCCCCATGGCGGCATATCCAGAACTGATAGCCGTAGCCCTGCTTCCAGTCGCTCTCTCCGCCGTCTCCGTTAGCGATATGGCGCGAGGTCGCTTCCTTGACCCAAGCCTTGGGCAACAGCTGTGCGCCTTCCCACTGTCCTTGCTGCAAATACAGCTGGCCGAACCGGGCGATGTCTTCCGTCATCAGGCTGAGCCCCCAGCCTCCCGCGTGAATACCACGCGGGCATGTTTCCCATTCGGCTCCGTCAATGCCCAGGGGCGCAAGCAATCTCGGTTGCAAATAGTCGAGCAGCGGCTGCCCCGTAACCCGCTGAATAATGGCCGACAGCATATAGCTCGCCCCGCTGTTGTATACAAAGCGAGTGCCCGGCTCATGCTCCACTTCCAGACTCAGGAACGATTGGACCCAATCCCCGTCCTCCGCCCCTCTTAAACGTCCCATCGCATCTTCGGCATGCCCCGTCGACATGGAGAGCAGATGCCTTACCCGCATCGCCCGCATATTCGGGCCGTCGTTCAAGCGCTTCTCCGGAAAGAAGGAGATCACCGCGTCGTCGACAGTCAGCAGCCGTTCGGCAACGGCGAGTCCGATCGCCGTCGACGTAAAGCTTTTGCTCAAGGAAAACAGCATATGCCGTAGCGCAGAATCGTAGGGACGCCAATGAGCTTCAGCCGCCACTCGTCCGTGCCTTAGCAGCATGAAGCTGTGCAGACCGGTCGGACTGTCGCTTGCCGCTTTCATAAAATCAGTGACGGACGAGGGAGCTATGCCGACCGACTCGGGTCTGACGCGTAGAAGAGGTCTGGAAAGTGCCATGAACGAACCACTCCTTATGAATTGGATTAAAGAGTTTCCATTATACCCCAGCAAAAGGAAAACAGCTACAAATTTCTTGAGAGATCGCCTTTGCCGATCCTCTCTTTGCCTAACATCCCCGGACCAAAAAAAAGGGGAAGGCGGTGCGGCGTCGAATGATTCTATGTATGGTCGCGAAGCTTATCAATGGACGGTGGGTTTGTTTGATCATTTTATTAAAAAATATGATGCTGCAGCTGTTTTTTGCGCTCATTCCCTTCGTGTCGTTCAACATCTATTACCGGGATAAACTGACAAACTACAGCCGGTCGTTCATTACGGTCACCAGCTCCATCTGTCTGCTGGTATCGATGACGTTCGCCAACAGCGTCGTGGACGGGGTCATTTTCGATATCCGTTATGTCATCGTTTTTTTCGGGCTTGTGTTCGGGGGGACGTTCACAGGGGTCGTGCTGCTGGCGGAATTCGTGCTCTACCGGTTATACCTCGGGGGCGAAGGCACATGGGTCGGTATGCTGATTCTCCTCTGTGTATTTTTCATCTCTTTGCTGCTGAGCAGACTGTACCGCACGACAACCCGCCAGACGCTCGTCACCGCTACCGCCGGATGTCTGTTCTCGCTGATTCCGTTGGCGCTTGCGTATGCGTTCTTCCCTCATTATGTCACTGCTCATTGGATTTTCCACATTTTGGCTATTCCGGTTCAAAATTTGCTCGGCATCCTGCTGCTCATGTCCTTGTTCAGCAAGTCCGTATCGGATAAAGACATGTTCATCAAGCATGCCCGCAACGAGAAGATTGAGGCTATGAGCCATGTCGCCGCCTCCCTCGCCCATGAAGTGCGTAACCCGCTCACCGCGGTCAAGGGCTTCCTGACACTGATGAGCCGAAATCCGCACGACCCTCATAAGACCGAGCAGTACATCCGGATCAGTCTCGACGAAATTCAAAGAACCGAGTCCATTCTTTCGGAATATTTGGCCATTACCAAACCGTTTACCGAACGGAGAGAGCGAGTGGATCTGTCCGAGCAGCTGCAGGCCGTTTATAATGTCATGACCCCGTATGCCACTATGTATAATGTAGAATTGATCCTTCGCGACGCAGAGCCCGAACCGGCTCCAGGATCGTTTCATGTGCTTGCCAATCCCGATGAAATCAAGCAGCTGCTCGTCAATTTTGTCAAAAACGCCGTCGAAGCCTGCTCCGACACGCACGGGGGCCGAGTGATTCTCAAGCTGAAGGCCGAGGAGAAATCCGTCAAACTTCTGATCAAGGACAACGGCGCCGGGATGAGCGAGGAGCAGATCAAACGGCTGGGCTCCATCTATTTCTCGACCAAATCCAACGGCACCGGGCTCGGCCTCACCTATTCCTATCAAGTCATTCATGCCATAGGGGGGCAAATTTCCGTGTCGAGCAACCCTCTGGCCGGGACCGCCTTTATCATTACTTTGCCCGCAGCCGGGAAAGGAGAAAGCGGATGACGGCGGCATTAGCATGGCAGCGGGAGAACGGCGTTACGCCATAGCGGAATGCAGTGTTTGCTTTTTAATCTGCAGGGAGGATTGCATCGCTTGCTTGCGGAGGAGAACGGAGCGAGTCTTGGCGTCCGCGGTAAAAAAAGCGTCCGAACGCGCGAGAGCGCACAGCGCATGCTGAGCCGCTTCGCACGCCATTTGCTCGGATTGCAGCAAATACAAGCACGCGCCGTAGCAATCAGGCTCGTGCTGTCTTAACAAGGCTATGCGTTCCTTCATATCCATCATGGCTCACCGACTTGTCGTAGTCATTGCTACCTCTATTGTATAACGCCTCTCGCTGATGAATAGTACTATATTGATCTAGTACCCTTGCCGTCGGGGATTTCGTTTCCCTTTTCCCTACATATTTGTATGGTTTCAAAAGGGCCCGTTATGGTATGCTGAAGTAGCAATATTTACCTAATGAAAACAGGAGGCATATATGGTCACGACTGAATCCAACGCATATGAGGGGCTTTACCAAGGAGAACGGGCCATCTGGCTGACATACGGCCGATATGAAGCGGCGGTCCTTCCCGAAATCGGCGGCAATCTGATCGCTTTCCGCGATACGGACAAGCAGTACCGTTTCCTGCATGAACCGACTCCCGAGGAGATGGAATCCTTTAAAGAAAAGCCGATCATTCACGGCATTCCTGTACTGTTCCCTCCCAACCGGTACGAGGACGGCAAATTTCCCTGGAACGGCAAATGCTACGAGTTTCCGGTGAATGAACCGAGCACAGGCAACCATCTGCACGGATTTTTGCATAATATTCCTTGGTCGGTAGAGCACTTTGGCGCAGACAAGGCGGCAAGCCGCGTTACGCTTGTCCAGAAGGTGGACGCAGAGCATCCGGTTTACCGCTATTTCCCTCATGAATTTACGATACGCCTTAGCTACACCTTATCCGAGCTCGGGCTTCAGCAGCAGGTCGCGGTGCGCAATGACGGCGGTGAATCCATGCCTTGCCTGCTCGCCTTCCATACGTCGATCAACGCGCCTTTCGCGACCGGCAGCACGGCGGCCGATTACCGCTTTACCATGACTACCGGCCAGCGCTGGGAGCTAAACGAACGAATGCTGCCGACCGGGCGCTATCAGGAGCTTACACCGGATGAAGAGCGAATGAAGTCGACCGGCATTTCGCCGTTCTTCGAAGCGATGGACAATCATTACACGGCTGTGCCGCAGCAAGGGCGCAACCGGATGGAACTTACGGACACCCGCGCCGGGGTTACGCTGGTATATGACGTAGGCACGGCGTTCAAGCATTGGATGATCTGGAACAATAATGCGACGGAAGGGTTTTTCTGCCCGGAACCGCAAATTAATCTGGTGAACGCCCCTTCGGTTCAGCTGCCTTCCGAGCAAATCGGCTTGTTCGCGCTGGAACCGGGTGAAATTTGGGAAGCGTCCGGACGTCTGTACTGCATTAGCCGCGCTTAGCCGGAACAAGCCGGGGAGCGGCCGCCCGGCATCTGACGAACGGGAAGAAAAAAGAAGCTGCATCCTGATTGCTGGCTTGCCTAACAGCCAGGACGCAGCTTTCATATGACTTTTACGTACGCTGTCCACGGTTACATAAACCGGATATCCACTTCCCGAAACTGCTCATCCATATCATCCTTGCGAATATGTATTTGCAGGATGCCTTCCTTATACACGGCTTTGCAGCTGGACGGTATGACAAGCTGGGGCAGCCGGATCAGCTGAATCCCATGCTCGCCCTTATACTCTATCTTCATCTGCCTCGGAGCGACGTAGACTTTCAATTGCTTGGCCGTGTTCGGGTCCGGAACCTGGATGTTCACCCGGACATGCTGATGCGTTTCCTCGATTTCCGTCTGATAAGGGCCGGTGCGGGCGGCATAATCGGTATTCGGAAGCGTCTGCTCCAATACGTTGCGAACATAGTCCTCCACCCAGGTCGGAGCCCCTCTCCACTGCTGGGACAGCTCATTCATTTGGCTGCCGAACGACTGCTCGAATTGCTTCCAGTCGAAGCCGTTTAGCGGATTATGATTTTTATCCATCAGGGAGTCCCCTTTCACCCGTGATGACTCGCGAAAATGAAGATTAAACCGCAACGGTCGGCTGATCCAGCAGTGCCGCATCCGATACGTTGTTAATGCTCACTCCGTTTAACGTGTTGACCACATTGCCCGTATTGCTCCCGCCTTGTCCGCTAACCTGCTTGGAATTGGTCGTCGGCGAAATGCTGAGCGTATCTCCGAAATTCACCGTACCGGAGTTGCTGTTGATGTTGACCGACTGTACGATAGCTGGCAAGTGAGCCCCCTCCCGTCCTGTTCAACCCGTCATACGGGTCTTTCTCTCAGTAGATGCCGGATATGTTTAATGCGTGACTGGGCTTTCAAGCTTTGGCTCGAACCGATATGAACGATGGCGGATGCCGACGTAAGAAACACATTGACCTTGCGGACGGTAATATTGGGGCACATGTTAATGCGGTTCATAATAAGCGGCTCCCGCGGGTCCGGCGGAATGAGCGGCTGGTAAAATATATTATAATCGGCGAAATCGAATTCGCTCTCCAGAAAGATCGCTTTCTCCCGCTGAACCGCGATCGTATAATTGGAGGGAGAAAGCCGCTCCGTATCGCCGACCTCTAGAGCCGTCACATCCCCCACCGTGTTGACATGAAGCGTTCCAACGCAAGATATTCTCTGCTGCATGCCCGCTTCGCCCCTCTCGCTGATTTATCCGATAATCGGGATGGTCACTCCGATGATCACCTTCTCGGGAGGCGTATCGAACGCGCTGGACAAAGCGATGCTCCGGATATCTCCTATCATAAAAGTAGACGAAGTGCTCACATACGTAACGTCTGCATAGTCCACGACGAGTTCGCCGTTAATAACGGTAAATTCCATCTCAGTTCCAGTCCCCCTTTTTGGGCAAATTTTGAATAAACGCCTCAAATGTCTTCTCTATATCCCGTTTCACTTCTTCGATAATCGCTTCCTGTACGTTTTCGGATGAATCCGGGTATTTGCTCAAATAATAGCGGATACGTTTGTCGATTTGCTTGCGGACGTCCTCGACAATAAATTTGCGGTAAGGCTCATCGAGCGGATAACGGTATTGACGTTCAATCGATTGAAGAACCCTGTACGCATCGGAGTTTAAATAATCGCCGACCTGCTCTTGGATGTCCTGAAACATTTGCTCGTTTTGCGGCTCCGCCTGATCCGGCGTTTGCAGCGTCTGCCCGACGGTGAATTCATCGATGGACGAATCGTCCTTGCCGGGATTCGGATTCAGTCCGATGTTGAGCGTCCCTTCCAGTTTCTCCACTTTGAACAGATCGAAACGGTATTCGTTGCGGATCACGGGGGGCTGCGCGGGTTTGCTTTTCAATTCCTTGATTTCCTTATCCATCTCTTGAATTTTAGCGTTCATTTGCTCGATTTGCTGGCTCTGAACATTCAAGCATTCTTGAATCTGCTGCATATAACGCATCAAATCCGGGTTCAAGTAGTACATATCATTCAACCTTTCCCGCAATAATCGCTTGGAGACCGCCTCTCGATCGAGCATAATTAACGATGCTTATAGCTATATTCTCGGTTCCGACAAAGGGATAAAAGGAATCGGTCCCGCGGCGGGCGCGGGCCCGGTGAAGCCTCCCGTATTGTAGAGATGGGAGACAGGCTTGATAATGCCCGCGCTGCCGATTTGCAGCACCGATGAATTTGAGATCGCATCCACTTTGAACGTATGGATGACGATATGTTGCTGAATGAAGAAATTCATTTCCTTTTATCCTCCTCCCGGACCCCTTGATCTGACTGGCGGCGGCTGACATTCAGCTGCTCGAATGCTTCGGAACCGTACACATTGATGACGCTGGGCAAGTTGTTGATATTCAACGTATCGCCGGAATTGAACGATCCTCCTCCGGCATATGTTTTACTATAGGTGGTGGGAGCGATGGTTCCGACGTCGCCTACATTAAACACACCGTTGACAGCATTGACGTTGATAGCACCCACAATGGCCGGCATACACGACATCCTTTTGGACCTTTAGAGGAACGCAGCGCTCCTTCTCTCGCGGAGTACGCCCGTTCCCTGCAAGGGCGGTAAAAGTGATTCGGACAGCAGGGCAGCCTGGCCTGATCCCCGGTATAACGTCCTTAATGTATTTTATGACTCAGGTTTCCATGTATTCATCCATTTGCAAAGGAGAGAACGAACAATGAAGATGACCGTGAACAATAAATGCATTCATGTAGGAAATATCAAAGTCGGCGGGGTCGGCAGCGCGTCCGTCTTTCTGATCGGAGATGCCGAAGTCATAACAAGCACCTCCTATTTCGACACGCCCGCCGATTCTCTCGTATACAGCCCGAATATTCCCCTTTATCCGTTAAATCTGAACCCGGCCCGGGAAACGGAACTAACGAAGAATAGCCGTAAAAAGGAGATAATGGAAGAATGATGGGGATTCTATTCTTATTCTCCGGCTATCGCGGGAAAAACAACTGCTGGCGTAGGCTGAACGCAGATGAAATATTTAGGTTGCCGAAGTATAATTGAACAATACGTCTACCGATGAAGCTCGCGGGCATCATTTTCAACCGCTTGACGCTTTGCCGCTTTACCGGGAAGAACGATCTGCAGCGGCTCATCGGGGCGAACAAACTAACAGGATGTGGAGTTATTGAAAGATCGGCGATTGCTATCGGATTATGTCAAAGCTCACTGGTATTTTTACGTGCTGGCCCTTCTGTTCATCAGCATTGCAAACATCACACAGTCCTACTATCCCAAAGTACTCGGGGACTTCACCGATCAGCTGCAATCGGACGGCATTACAGTGGCGGTCATCGAAGATTACAGCTTGATGCTGCTGGCTATCGGGCTGATCTACGGAATTTTGGTCGGAGTAGGCCAATACACGGTCATGCGGCTCGGACGACGCTTTGAATTTTTCACGCGCAGGCGCCTGTTTCGCCATTTCACCGCGCTCAGCGAAAACTATTACTCCAAAAACGGAATCGGGCGGCTGCTCAGCTATGTCATGAACGATGTTACAAGCGTCAGGGAATCGATCTCGATCGGCTTCAACCAAACGACGAACGCCGTCATCCTGCTTGTGTCCGTTATCGTGATGATGGCGCTGAGCGACATTCCGCTGTACTTGATCGGGACCTGTATTATCCCCTTGCTCGCCATTCCGGTCGTCGTCGTCTATTTCGGACCGGCCATTCGCAATCGATCGATGAAGGTTCAAGAATCTTTGGCCAAAATGACCGAATCGGCGGAAGAACAGTTCGGAGGAATCCGGGTCACGAAAAAGTTTGCGGTTGAGAGCATCATGAGGAACCGGTTCGGCCAGACGGTCGACGCGATCATTGAAAACCAGCTGCGGCTCGTAAGAATGTCGTCGTTGTTTCAGGCGGTGCTGCCGTTTCTCGGAGCGTTGTCGCTGATCGTCTCGATCTTGTTCGGCGGTTATTTGACCATTCAGCATCAAATTTCTTTGGGAAATTTCGTCTCATTGACCTTGTACTTGCGTATGATGGTTAACCCGCTGCAACAAATTGGCAACGTTATCAACACGATGCAGCGGTCGCGCGCCTCTCTGGAGAGAATTAACAACCTGCTTGCCGTGCAGGCCGATATTCAGGAAAATCCGCAGGCCAAGCCGCTGCAGCTGCAATCGGCAGGCATCCGCATCAAAGGTTTAACGTTTGCATACCCGGATTCGTCCAAGGCGGCGCTGCGCGATATTGATCTGACAATTGCTCCCGGGAAAACCGTCGGCATTATCGGCAAAACCGGCAGCGGCAAAACGACGCTGGTGAAGCTCTTGCTGCGGATTTACGATCCGCCCGCAGGAACGATCCAGATCGGGAATGAGGATATCCGCACGATTACGCTGGAAAGCTTGCGCAGCGATATCGCTTACGTGCCGCAGGACGGCTTCTTGTTCAGCACGACGATTCGCGACAATATCGCCTTCCATCAGCGGGATACCGCCTTCGAGCATGTAGCCAAAGCATCCAAGCAGGCGCAAATTTACGATAATATTATGGAGTTCCCCGACCAGTTCGAAACGAAGCTCGGGGAGCGCGGCGTCACTTTGTCCGGAGGACAGAGACAGCGGACCAGCCTGGCCCGCGGCTTCATTAAGAACGCGCCGATTCTGATCCTGGACGACAGCGTAAGCGCGGTAGATGCCGTAACCGAAACCAAAATTATCGAAAACCTGCGGCTGAACCGCAAAAATAAAACGACGATTATTATCGCGCATCGCATTAGCGCCATTAAGCATGCCGATGAGATTATCGTCATGGATGAGGGAACGATCGTGCAGCGAGGAACTCACCATCAGCTGATGGCCGAGGACGGGATTTACGCGAAGCTCTATTCCATCCAGGAGGAGGGAACCCGTTATGCCGAAGGAAATCGGTAATATGAAGCCGCAGGACGAGATCAGCAGCGCCTATAACGTCAGCAAGGAAGATCGGCGGGCCGCCTTCCGCGCAACGCTCGCTTACGCGAAGCCGCATCGCTGGAAGTTCCTGATCATCTTCTGCTGTACGATGCTCGTCATCGCCGCCGATTTGCTGCAGCCTTACCTGGTGAAAATCGCTATCGACAACAACCTGCTGATCGGGAAAAACGATTTCAGCATGCTGCTTCTCATCTGCGGCGTCTATCTGGCGCTCTCCGTTATCAGCTTGGTGTTCACTTACGTGCAGAACAATCTGCTGCAGTATACGGGCCAGAGCATCGTCGGCCGCATCCGCAAAGAGCTGTTCGAGCATATAAGCAAGCTGTCGATGCCATTCTTCGACCGGTTCCAGAGCGGCTCGCTGGTAACGCATGTATCCAGCGATACGGAGTCGCTGAACCAGTTTTTTACGCAGGTGTTCTTGAGCCTGATCCGCGACGGGATGACCCTTGTCTTCATCATCCTGATGATGTTCCATCTCGATCCGGTGCTGGCGGGCTACAGCATGATTCTGCTCCCTATCATTGCCGGCATCGCTATCGGCTTTCGCTCGTACATGCGCAAGACGTATCAGATTACGCGCACCCAGCTGTCGCGCCTGATCGCCTTCATCGCGGAAAATTTGGCGGGGATGAATCTGATCCAGGCGTTCCACCAGGAGAAAGAGCAGGAGAAGCGGTTCACGGACCAGAACACCCGGTATTACCGGGCCAACCTGCGGGAAATCCGCACTAACGTGCTGTTTAACCGCTCCTTCGACATTTTGGGCAACTTGTCCGTCGCCTTCCTGACTTGGATCGGCGGGCTCGCCGTATTTCATCATACGATCGAATTCGGGGTGCTGTACGCTTTTATTACGTACATTCGGCAGTTTTTCCAGCCGATCAACTCCATCACCCAGCAGTGGAATACGCTGCAGTCGACGACGGTGTCGATGGATCGGCTGCACCGGATTTTCTCCATTCAGCCGGACATTCAAGATTCGGAGACGCCGGCCAAGATCGACCTTGCCGAGGTGAAGGGATGCATCGACTATAATCACGTGCAATTCGGGTATCAAGACGGCATTCCGGTCATCCAGGATCTCGATCTGCATATTAGGCCGGGCGAAATGATCGGCATTGTCGGAACGACCGGCGCAGGCAAAAGCTCGCTGATGAGCCTTCTGTGCCGCTTCTACGACGTCAAGCAGGGCAGCATCCAGATCGACGGCACGGATATCCGCGATATTCCGCAGCATACGCTGCACCGGATGATCGGCCTCGTGCAGCAGGAGCCGTTCCTCTATTCCGGCACTATCGTCGACAACGTCCGCTTATTCGACGAATCGATCACGCGCGAGCAGGTCATCGAGGCTTGTACGTTCGTCGGCGCGGACTCGCTGATCAAGCGGTTGAAGGACGGCTACGATACGAAGCTGTCCGAGCGCGGCAGCGGGCTGTCCGCCGGGGAGCGGCAGCTGATCTCCTTCGCCCGCATCGTCGTCTTCCAGCCGAAAATTCTTATACTCGACGAGGCGACGGCCAATCTCGATTCGCAGACCGAGCAGCTCGTTCAATCCGCGCTGCAGGTCGTATCGGCGGGCCGCACGACGCTCGTCATCGCCCACCGGCTGTCGACGATCATGCAGGCCGACCGCATTATCGTGATGCGTCAAGGGCAGATCGTGGAGCAGGGCAATCATACGCAGCTGCTGGAGAAGCAAGGCTACTACAATCAGCTGTACAAACATTCACAGGGCAAAATGGCGGCGGGCACCTAGTGCGGGTGTCTGGCGCCGGCCGCCGGTTCGCGTTATGTCGGTTCGAGCTGTGCACGATGGCTTGCCCCTAGTAAGAGGCGGCTTATCATACGCAGGGTGAAGCCGTGAGAAAAAGGCAGAACGTTAACGAGATTAACTCGTTATACGTTCTGCCTTTTTCATTGGATACGGCCGTTTTTGAAGCCGGCCTTGGAGCAGGATGTTACGATTGGAACCTATGAAGCGGAGCACATTCTTGCATTAAGGCCGCCGCTGCGGCCGTTCCAGCTCCATCTTGACGATTCCCGGCCGCTTCCGCTTTATCAGCCCATTACTGGCAGAGCGTTCTCGCCCGGCATATCCCTTACACCCGCCCGTTCCAAGCCTCGGTTATAAAATCGACGATCGGCTGCGGCTGCTCCAGGCTGTGCGGATGATGCCCTCCGCCGGGCTTGACGATCAGCGTCGTCTTGCCTCCGAGCTCCAACATCCTGTACGCCATCAGCGCCGCGTTCTCTTCCATCGGCACTTCGACGTCTTGGTCGCCCGAGATGAGCAAAATCGGGATGCCCGCTTCTGCGATCAGCCGGAGGCGATCCAGCGGATTGCCGTCAAACTGCGGAGCGGTTTGCTCCGTCAGGCCGTAGACGGCCAGGCAATCCTCCCATTCGGCCGCCGAGCCGGGGCCTTGGCCCAATCCGCCGGGCCAGCTGCGGATGTCCAGCACCGGCGCGTCCAGATAGAGCGCCAGCACCCGCTCGGGATGCGCGGCGGCATAATGGACCGCGTACAGCCCGCCGCGGCTGAACCCGAACAGCGCCGCCTGCGGCGCCAGCGCGAACCGCTCCCGCACCTGCTCGCGGAAGCGCTCCATCCGCTCGACGGCTCCCGGACAGCCGTACATATGGCTGAGGCGGCAGTATGCGATATGCCAGCCCTGCGCGAGCAGCGCCCTGTCGGCGTAATCGAAGGCGCCGAAAAACTCCGTCCGCCAGATCCACGGGCGGCCGGCGGCCGGAACATGCGGAGCGATCACAATCGCTTCCCGCCCATGGACCGTGAAATCGGTCCGTGGGTAGCCGCTCCACTCCGACACCTTCGTATCGGTCATGCGATGGTACTCCGCAGCCAGCGCCACGATCCGCCGCTGCAGCTCCTCGCCCTGCTTCATCGCCTCGGCCAGCGGCAGAGCGTCGGCGGCCTTATTCGGATTCGTATGACCGACATGCTCCTTCCAGGCCGCCCCCAGCAGACGATGCCGCCGCAACGTGAGCGCGAACCATTCGGGCAGCTCAGCATCCGCAAGCAGCGCATGCTCCGGCATGCGTTCCAGCGTAATGTTGAACAGTCTGCCGAGCAGCGTCTTCGCGATCACCCAATGACCGCGAGGGTTCGGATGAATGCCGTCTCCGGACGAATACTCCGGATCTTGCTCCCTCATCTTCTTCATATCCCGGAGCAGCGGATCGCGGATGTTCACGACCGCATCGGCCTCCTCCCCCAGCGACAAACACCATTCGGCATACCGCTTCAGCACGTCGTCATAGGAAGCGTACGGCTGCTTCCAGCTGTACGACGGCAGGTGTTGCGGCATCTCCCCCTCATCCGATGAACCGCTTACAACTTCCCCCCGTACGGACCGGACATCGAACGGAGGCGGCGTCATCACAATCGCCTGCGCCCCGCTTCCGCGAATTTGCGCGATCAACCGGCTCATCCCGTCCTTGTAAGCGGCAAACCGCTCCTCCGAGAACGGATGATAGATGCCGTCGTTCATCCCGTAGCATACGACGACCCAATCAGGCCGGCTTGCCTGAAGCGCCGCTTCGAGCCGCTCGTGCACGCAAGGCCGCGGAAACGGATGATCCGGCTCACTCAGACCCGAAGCCGTCTCGCTGCTGACGCCAAGATTGATCAGCCGCACATCCCGATCCGGCATATGCTCGGAGAAATAGGCGTGCATCAAGGCGATATACCGCCCGTTATCGGTGATACTGTCCCCTAAGAAAGCGACGGTTAAAGAACGCGGAACGTCCGCATTCCGTTGAAACATGGTCCCCATTCGGCATCCTCCCCTAGATGGCTTTTCCCGTATTATACCATGTTTAACGTGAACAATAACCATTTTCTTGAAGCGCGGCAGCAAGCTGCCTCCCGTATGGGATTTTGCACAGAAGCCGCTTGCCGGATGGATGGAGTTGCGGATAGGCACCGATCTTTTCGCTAAACTTCATCCCTATGCGAGCTCGCCCAGTTCTGGATTTGACGTCCAAAGTAGGCGCCGATCTTCTCCACTTCCTTCAGGGTACGGCGTATCCCTTCCTCAGACAGAAACCAGTTGTCCCTGCCGATTCCCAAGGAGTCTCTGACAGGCGCGATAAAAAACTCCGTTTCTTGCGGAAACGCCGTTTGGTAAGTTAACAGCGCCCGCCGGGAATGCCATGACTTGCAGACCATAATCACTTTTCCGTGGCGGATTCCCGCTTGCCGCAGCACCTCCAGCGAATAACGCGCATTCTGAAACGTATTCTGCGCCCGATCCTCTTTTAGAATAGCCGCTTCCGGCACCCCGTGCGCCATGCCGACATCCCGCAGAAACTCCCATTCCGTCGTTTCCAAACGCGGGTTCGCTCCGCCCGAAGGCAAAATATACGGCGCTAAACCGTGCCTATACATGGCCGAGGCTTTTTCCATCGATTGGGGATAGCTTCCTCCGGGAACTACAATCACATCGGCCGGGGCCAACCCCGTCTCGACGAAAATAAAATCGGTTATGCAATCGTATGGGGATGGCATCGCTTAAACACTCCTTTTTCACATTCGCTATGGCAGGTTCGGTTTTACATATAATAGTCCTTTATCTACGGATGTCTCGATATAGCCGATGATTTGATCCCATGTAAAAACATTCAGGTTTTCATGAATGGCTTCCTTATCGTACTCCATATCGCCCAATACATAAGGAATTAATTGCGCCACATCCGCAGCCTTCACCTCTTGCAAATCCGGGACGGCAGGAAGATTCCCGAACATGGTTCTCAGTTCATCCATACAGCCGTAGTATTCCAGCAGTTTTCCATTCAGCAATCGAAAATCGTTATGATATAAACGATATAGATCCGGATTCGCCTCCATTCTGTTCTTCAACCACGGAAGATTAAATCCTCTCAGCCATAAATCATCAGCGATTAAATGCGTATAATAGCCGAGAATATACAAGTCCTTTTTCTGCCGGCCGTATTGCTCCAGAAATCCTGCATAGTCGATGCTTCTGGAATAGTCCCGCAGCTCGCCTCGAAAGAAATGAGACAGCTCCTTGGGCGAGACCGCGTCGGGAGCAATCCCTCCGAGCAAAAATAACGGTTTATCTGCTATCGACAAATAGCCTGCTATTTTATTAGCGATGATCAGATGCATGATTCTTGAACCCACAGTGTCTCATCTCCTTTTTGCATTAGACTTTACGACATTATTCCATATAATTGAAATAAAACCAATGAATTAAGGATGATAAGTAACTGATATGATTGGATGATTGGAATCGAAGTAAAAAAACACAACACGAGGTTAGTCCTGTTCAAATACACCATTCATATCCAAATCATTCTTACTTAAAATATAGATCAAATCATCCAGTACCCTTACTTCCCGAAGCAATCTGCCGATTTTTTGTAAGGACTATGCCCTTCCACAGCCGATTGAAAGATTCGCTGCACAATCGAAGCGGTATTCTCGTCTGCTCTCTCCGCTTTGCTCGTCATTTCGAACTTGGACAACGATAAATCGCAGTTCGAGTTCGCTGCAAAATATTCCGTGTGATTTTTTTGACAATTCCAGTAAGCGTTAAAAAGTACTTTACATCCAACGGTAAAAGAAATAATCTTTATTTCAATGAATCCAAGTATTTAAGGAGGTAACGAATGACAAAAGAATTTGAAAATTACAATAAAGTGGTTATGGAAAAAAAAATCAAAACACTAGAACTGAGTGCTTACTTAGAAAATGGGTTGTATACTTTTGATAAAGACCTTAGAACTGTTTTTAATACAGCAAAAACCAATCACCCTATGATTAATCATCTAAAAAATACACAAAAAGAGGATCAACTTTCACTAGTAGTTGAAGATTCGGGGCCGAAGTATTTCAATGGGAGCATCTTATGGTTTTGTATTAATGGCGATGTCAGGATTTTCTCGGATGATAAAATACTTGTCATTTGTACCAATAAAGAAAGTTATCAACGGAAAATAGCAAACTATACTTATTTTTCATCTTTCTTTCGTATTCCTGCATACATCAATCAAGATCCCAAACACAATATATTAACGGAAGCATTCATTAACCTGAATTTCGAAAGTACTGCGCATTAAAAACATAAAAAGGGCTCCAAATCTTTGGTAGAATGGTGTTTGTCCAGGACAACATCACCCAAAGAGAGGAGCACCTTTTAGGTGAAGTCTACCACACCGGTCAGCAAAATCAAGAGCGAATTTTCGCTGCAGAACGCCACGAGTTTCGGCGGCGTCAAAATCTTTTTGGCCTATCTCGAAAAAATCAAGCTCGCCGAGGCCATGCAGCGCCTTTCCGGCGGCAAAGCGCACAACGCCATTTTTCCTGTTCATCGCATCCTGCTCTATCTAATGGTTGGCTGGATGCTGGGCTGCGGGCGTATTTTTCATTTCCGCAAGTTACAGCACGATGTGTTGCTTTGTCGTTTTCTGGGAGGCCGTCTGCCGCATCACAGTTTGCTGTACAAGGAGCTCGCGCGTCTGGGCAGATCCTGCCCGCAGCTCCCGACGGAACTGCGCAAGCTGAATATGGAAATCATTCATCTCTGCTTGCCGTCCAAGCCAATCCTTGATCTGGACTCCTCGGTGGAGACGGTATACGGGGAGCAGGCCGGCGCGGCCAAAGGCACCAATCCGCATAAGCCCGGACGAAACAGCTACCATCCGTTGCTGGCTTTTGAAGGGCAAACCCACTTGAATCTGAATGCGAGGCTTCGCCCCGGCAACACGCATTCTTCAACCGACGCAATCGACTTTTTGCAGCAAACCTTCGCACTGCTCGGCGAGCGCCAAGTGGCGTACGCCCGGTTCGACAAAGGCTTTGGCGGCGAGGATTTCTACCAACTGTGGGAAGGCCGCAAGATCGGTTACGTCGGCAAAATGAAATGGACCAAACGCCTCGCAAGCGACGTGGCGGCTTGTCGCTACTGGACGCGCTATGTCGACGAGGACTGGATCATCGAGGGCATCACTTTGATTTACAAAGCTACGTCCTGGAAAAAGCCCCGTCGCGTAGCGGTCATTCGTAAGACGCAAGTCTGCGAAGACGGTCAAGGCCGCATCGTATTCGACGAGGACTGGCAGTATGAAGCGATTGTAACCAACCTGGAGTGGGAACCAATTGACCTATGGCGCTTTTACAACCAGCGTTGCTGCATGGAAAATTACATCAAAGAGGCGAAAGACGGTTTTTCCATGGACCGGATCGCGACCAGTGATTTTGAAGCGAATGAAGTCGATCTGCTGATCAAGTTGCTGGCCTACAATTTGTTCGAACGCTTTAAGCGCGATTGTTGCGAACCGATGCATCAGGGTTATACGATTGCAAGATTCCGACTGGAGTTCTTTCATTGCGCGGCGACGCTTGTTCGGCATAGTCGCGCGGTCGTGCTCAAGCTGATCAAGGATTTCGACGGTCGTCATGCATGGAAACGAATCGAAGCCAAAGTGGTTCAATTGGAGTGACGGCTTCCAACATTTCACATGGAAAACAACAATGCCCCTTTTCTGGGGAGGGGGGAGTTATCCCCATGTGGATATTGGTTTCAAAATTTCGCTGGTCCCACTCCCACTTATTCACAGTTGTTGATCCGCTCCTGGATGATCGCCACCGCATTCTTATGCGCTTTCGAAATTCAGGATTAATTTTAAAAATATAACGGATAACGATGAAACATTCATTTTAAAAACAATATATGATGATTATCGTAGTTATTTCAATTATCTAACTCTTCATTCAACGATTGATTATCAAACTTTGAATAGCTTATTAGATACAAGTTCTCATGCGATTCATATCCATCAATTTGAAAAAATAATAGAACAAGTTACCCCGGAATTGTTTTCTCTGAATTTGCCGTTTATCGACTTACATGGCGATTTGTGGTCTGATAACATTCTTTTAAACGATGAAGCAGGAGAGAAAACTTTATGGTATATCGACTGGGAGACTGCAGGTAAATATGTTTTCTTCTACGATTTGTTCAAGTTTATGTGGAACGAATTGGACGTACATCATAACTATTCCTATTGCAAGAGGTATATCGCAGGGGAATTTGACGAAGAGTTCAGGGGTCTTTTTGCTATTTTTAATCTAAAGTTTCAGCCAAAATTTAGACAATCTTATTTTTGTCTCTTTTTCCTAAATTCTATTCTCAATGATACAGATAATGTTACTGCTAACGCATAATGTCCGACAGTTGACGGCGTAAGTTTTCCTGCTGGTGACGGTCAATCTGTCCGCGTGAGATACAAAAGGAAGGGAGAATTATGACAATTCTCCCTGGATGACGCGCTTCACCATATGATCGTCGATGATCCGATGTTTGTTCTGTGCCCCGTAGATCAGAGCGTGTGTACATACTTTGTTAATCAACCGGGCAGCGCCACTTGAGAAGCGGTAAATGTCGTCGATTGCGCCGTCGGTAAAGATATCATGCTCTGCTCCGGCGAACGCCAGATGGCGGCGAATATAATCACCGGTCTGTGCACGATCATAGTGCGGCAGCTTGCACTGCAGATCGATGCGCTGACGAATGGCGGCATATGCCTGCAAATGTAGACGATCCCACAGTTCGCTTTGGCCGACAAGGATGAGCGCCATGGGGCTTTGTGCATCCATCTTGAAATTGAGCAGGAAGCGGACTTCCTCCAACATCTCGCGATCCAGCAGATGCGCCTCGTCAACGACAACGACCGGTTGCAGCCTGTGAATGCCCCGCATGAGCTCGATCTCGCGATGCAACTGCCGCTTGGCGTCGCCGCGGTAGAACTTCGACTCGCAGCCGAGCTGTTCAAGTAGCCCCTTGTAGAAGTGCCGCGGCGTCAGCTTGGAGTCCGACAAATAGAGTACCTTGTAGCTTGCTGGATCGAGCACTTCGGTGAACCGACGGATTGTCGTCGTCTTGCCTGTACCGCAATCGCCGGTGACGACGGCGAACCACTGACGCTGGGCGGCGTATTCAAGACGCCCGAGTGTTTCGTCGAGAATCACCGACTCATACAGTTCACCGGTCGGCACATCTCGAGAGAATGGTGACCGGGGGAGGCTGTAGAAGGACTCAAACATGGCCATCATCCTCCTTGTTCACCCGCCGATAGGCTACAGCCGGAGCCTGCTGCGCTTTGCGGTCGCGGCTCCGTTCTTCCGCCGCCGTGAGTAGCCTTGACGTATCTGCCGGTACGGGGTCTAAATGCTCCGGTCGCGGCGGCCGCTTGCCAGCACGTTCGCCGATGACAAGCTCACGCACGCGCCACGGCGCATGACCTTCATACTCGATCGTGAGCTCCGAGATATCTGCCGGATCGAAGACTACATCCACCGTACAGCCCATGAACGGCAAACCCACCTCGTACTTGCGGTCCATGAAGCTGATACAGCCGGACTTGTCGACCTTGCGCGTTTCGCAGTGCAAGAAGGCATTCGTGAGCACATCCGGATCGACAAACCGAAGAGGCTTTTTGTCACTTCGATAGGCGGTTTCCGGGCTGATCTTATTCTCCAGTGCGGAATGTGGCTTGTTCTGGTAGCACTCCGACAGCCAGACCTGGAACAGTTCATTGAGCCGCTGCAGCGTCTTGGGTTTCTCCAGCGCCGCTTCGCTCAAGAACGCGTCGACCACGCGATTGAATCGTTCGACCTTGCCTGTAGCCTCCGGAGAGTAGGGCTTCGCAAATAGCAGGCGGACGCCAAGCTTAGAGCAGGTGCGAGTCATCCATTTGGTTCTGTATTGCTTGCCATTGTCGAAGTAAACCGCCTCGGGCACGCCAAACTTCCCGATGGACTGGCGAAAGCAATCCTCCACGATGCTCTTGTCCATCACCGGATAGAACTCGCCGTGAAGCACGAGCCGCGTTGCGTCGTCAATGAACGTCACGAGAAACACTTGCTTCATAGCGCCGCCGGGGCCGATGGGCAAGTACGGGCCATACTTCAAGTCCGAGTGCCACAGCCGATTGCGATGCCGCTGCTGGAAACGCCGAGCGGCAATACCGGATTCGGCGTACATGCGCATGTGGCGCGTACTATACCCTCGCGCCGCCAATCGCTCTTGCAGCGTGCTGCGTTTGATCTCGCCGGGCTGGATGCGACCTTCCCATTCCAGAATCTGAATGAGCTGTGCAACACTTCGGCCAGGTACCTCCCGTCGCAGCAGAATGGCCTGCTCAAGCACTTCTGGTAGAATGGTCGCTTCCGCCGGTTGGCGCCCTTTGCCCTTGGGTTGTAAACCGCTGAAACCTTCCTGGCGATACTTCGCCAAGTAGCGTCGCAGTGTCCGCTCAGAGAGCCCGGTCTGTTCACAGATCCTCTGCTTGATCTCTCTAGCTCTAGCAGGGTCAAGCCCCTCAGCGAGCAGCGGCGACAACAGCTGTACGCGTTCCGATGCAATCGCTTCGGCTTTCTTCTGATCTTTCATCTATTCAACACCTCGCTTGGTAGACTTCGAGATGAGTCTACCGCAAGGCAGGGGTGGACAAACATGCAGAACGGGTATGTAGCCACAAATTTGAATTGGCCACGGGGCGGACAATTCGAGCCAGCCAGCCGGAGGCATCCCCGACAACGTGTCCGATGGGGTGATGTGCAGACTGTGAGGGTACGGACGTTTTCTCTACAGGGTCTTGGTGAAAGCGAATGGCGATGGACTTCAAACATCCGAGCAAGTACACGGTTTGCTCCCGAAACCAAATCTTCCAGCGCCGCAGGGTAGCATCATCTGCTGCCACTGTGGAGGGTACCTCCGACTCTGAAACGACTTGTTCCACGCATGCCGATTCGTACCGCTTGTACGGTACAACACAATCCGGAAGCTCGTGGTGAATCTTCCGGCACCCCTTGCAACGCAACCGGCGAATGACAAGCAGGCGGCAATCCCCGCCCTCATCCACTAATTTCCGTTTCCGGCTGCCAATGACGCTAAGCGCTTCTCCACAGCAGGGAGATGGGACCACTTCTGCACATCTAACGAAAAACGCTGGGTGACTTCTCATCCAGCTCATACTTTGATACAATGACCATGTTGGGTAGGGGATGCATCCCGTGAGCCTGTTGCAGCAGGCCCACATACATGGGGGCATCCTTTTCCTTTTCTGTGATACGGTCATTATATTCAGCAACTCGCGGACAGGCAATCCCGTCAGCAATTGGACGTTATCTTTCAGCAGCAACAAGATAATATTGCGTTTAAATACAAAAGCCAGGAAATCATTGACTTTGAACGTAAAGTTTTACCGTTAATGACTTAATGAGGTTTCCATACTTTAAATGTACAGGCGTTTAACAATACATAAAAAAGGGCTTGATTTGCGTCGCCGGCTGGTCGAGCTTGTTGAAACTACTTTATCTGGCGACGATGGACGGCTGTGCAAGTGGGCGGGACGCGTACAGAATTGGAGGCAGATCTTGCTTCAGCTTACTGTATTTTATCCGGAGCGCGTAGGCTTATTCGCGCTCCGGCTCCGCCTATCAGGCCCGCCTCCTCCGCCTTAGCGAACTAGCTGTAGTATGTCCAACTTTTCTCAATTTCAAAGGTTCCATCTTCTATTTTACAGACCCAAACCCGCTATAATATTTATACCTTCGAGAAGACCATATCTGCTCTTCATACGAGCTAGTCGGGTCAAAATCAAGGTCATTTAAGACAACTATACCGCCATTACTCATCCAATACCCTTACTTCGTGAAATGCACATTCATGTTGGAATGCATCGATATTTTGGGGTTCTACATGAGCATAAAAATCACCGAGAACTGTAGAATCGGGTACGCAAAGGAATACTCCTCTCCGGATTGAAGCTGTTTCGATAAGCAAATCCTGTAATTCCGTAAATGACGCTGCAATGAATCCTTCTTTCTGAATTTTAGACATAAAGTTATAAACTAACAGGCGTGGCTCTTTCTTTCCTGTCGGATGGTAATCTCCGAAATACTTTGGAACAATATCCAGGTCACTTAACAACCAGACGATATTTTTCTGATGATGAGTAAGCAATCGCACAATACCTAGTATTTCATCGCTATTGTCATTAGGACAGTTGGATTCTATTGTATAGAAGTTCATTCCCATCCTCCTCCAAAAACACTAAATTGCTCCCCTAACATGAATTTTAATTTATACTGTCATTTACAAATAAAATGAATTTATAAATACAAGAACTATCATTTGATATTATTAACTCATTTGTCTGACTTAATGTTATTACCTCTATCCCTTTCTGACTTGGGTCTGCTAGACGGAGAGGAATTTATACTTGTTCACAAGTTCCTGAATCGCATGCTAACTCCAAAATATACGGGTGGTACAGGCCATATGGGTGGCACAGGCCATACGGGCGGTACAGGCCATACAGGTGGTACAGGCGGTACAGGTGGTACGGGAGGTACGGGCGGGAAGTGAGCCGAACCTCTCCAGAGATCTCCGGCCACAGCAAAATTGTGATGATTCTCAAGCATCTCAGACTGCATGATCTACACAATTCCTTTCCGATGAGAGGTGGATTGCCAGTTGGTTCACTATATGCCCGAGTCCACCGGAAAGTTAATCGCCTGCATCTTCTATAGATCGCTGGATCAAACGAGCCCTGACGACAGGCTCAGAGAAAAATAGCCGCTGAAGAGGCCACGGCCAACCAACACCTTAAACCGTGAATTTGACCAGACGGAAGCCAAGCGTTGTGTAGTCAGCGACCTGACGTATGTGAAAATAAGTCCCGAACCGCCCCATCCTCTCTCCTAACCCCAGGCACACTCAACCCCCCCGCACATAATAAACAAGCGTCGCCCGCTCATTTAACGCTTTCTGCACGCCGGTCCTGCGAAAGCCCATCTTCTCATACAAGTAGCAGTTGCGTTCTTCCTCCGCTATCGTTGCCAGCTCCCAAGAGGCGGCTTGAGGGAACATGTCGAAGATGCCGGCGATGCTTTGCTGAGCAATGCCTTGGCCTTGATATTGCGGGTGGAGAAACATCGGACTGATCCAGAAGCGCAGCCCGTCTTCTTTCCAATAAACACAGATGGCTCCGGCAAGCTTCCGGTCGGCCATAATTTTGTAGAAACCGCCGCTAGGATTCGCGATCCTCCTGATCACTCGTTCGATGGTTTCGTTCGCGGGATTGGTTGCGAAGTCCCGGTACTTGGCCAGCAGCGGCAGAAACGCTTCGATCTGCATGTCGAAGATCGCTTCCGCATCCGATACAACCGCTTTTTTGAGGCTTATGTTTACGCTGCTCATTCCCGCACCACTCCCCAATATTGGTAAATATAGATATAAACACAATATTGAATATACGTTCCCCTGTAAAGAGGAATTTTTCAGGATACAGAAAAATCCCCCTTAAGCCCAATGCTATAAGGGGGATTATTTTGCGGCGACCGTGTATCCGCTCGATCCAACCGCTCGGTTCTTTCTACCATTCCTGGCGGGTCAGCAGCGAGGACAGGAAGGTCAGCGCCAGGCCTTGACCCCAGCCTTGGACCCGCTTATGCGGCACGCCTTTGTAGCCGTCGACGTCGCGCATCACAGCCGTTCCGGCGGACACTCCGCGCACGGAACCGTCTTCGTCGATCCGGCTGAGAATGCCGTGAATCGACTTGTTGACGTATTTATTGTACATTTTGCCGCTGGAGATCAGCGCTGCCGCAATGCCGCAAGAACCGGACGTCTCCGTGTAGGAGGTCGGATCGTTCAGCACCGTATGCCACAGGCCGGATTCGTCCTGCAGTCTGACCAGCGCGCTCAGTTGGTCGCGCAGCGAGCCTTCGATGACCATAAACGACGGATGCGTCACATGAATGAGCTTGAGCGCGCGAGCCATCGTGATGGCCGCCCAAGAGTTGCCTCGCGCCCAGTAAATGCCGGACATATGGTTCTGCGCGAGATGATCCCAGCCGTGATAATACAAATTCGTCGAAGGGTCCTGCAGGAAGTCTTCGTGCCCGTGATACTGCTGGATGCCGTCTTCCAGATAGTCGCTTCGGTCTAGCAGCGTTCCCATGCGCACCAGGAAGTATCCGGCCATAAACATCGTATCGACCCAAGCCTGCTCCGGAAAATTGTAGTCCTCCGAGTTGACCGTATGCTGGAAGATGCCGTCCGCGAACCGCACCGCTTCATGCTTCAGGAAATCGGCCATCTGCACGGCGAAATCGATATATTTCTCTTCGCCCGTCGCTTTGTACAAGCTGATCAGCGAATGCCCGATCGATACGGCGTTGACCGTCAGCTTGGGCAGCCCGTCCTCCAGCTGTTCATCGACCCAGTTTTTCAGCAGCTCGATATATTCCTTGTTGCCGGTAGCTTCATACGCTTCCGTCACTCCATAGAAAGCGACGCCGCCAGGCCAATCCCAGTTGAAGTCCATTTGGAACGTGCGGCGGACGACGCGGTCGATCACCGTGCGAATTTCATTTTCGTCATATTGAAGTGCTGGCATATCCATGTCTCCTCCTGTTTACAAGGAAAGTCTGTACACGTGGGCTCCTTACGCTCCCTTCGCAACAGACTTCCCGGCTTCTTTGCTGATCTATTATCCTTTCAAACCGCTGGTGCTGATCCCTTCCACGATAAACTTCTGGAACACGAAGAAGATGATGACGATAGGCAGCAGCGACAGCGTCGACATGGCGAACATGCCGCCCCAGTTGTTGATCGACTCCCCGTCCAGGAACAGCTTGAGCGCAAGCGATACCGGATAGAGGGACGGTTTGTTCAAATACAGCAGCGGGTTGATGAAATCGTCCCATTTCCAGTAAAACTGGAAGATGGTCGCCGTCACCAGCGACGGCACGATCATCGGCACGATGATGCGGAAGAAGATCGAATATTTATTACAGCCGTCCATTTTGGCCGCCTCGTCCATTTCCTGCGGTATGGTGCGGATAAACTGCATGATCAGGAAGATAAAGAACGGAACTCCGAAAAAGCTCGGCACGATAACCGGTTTGAACGAAGACAGCCATTCCAGCTTGGCGAACATAACGTACTGCGGGATAACGGTAACGTCCGTAGGCAGCATCATCGTGAGCATAACGCAGCCGAACCAGAAGCCGCTGCCCTTGAACGGAATGCGGGCGAGCCCGTAAGCGACCAGAGCGGACGACGCGACGGCGCCGATCGTAGAGATGATAACGATAATGAACGAGTTTTTAAAAAATGTAGCGAACGTATTGCCGGCGAAGCCCTTCCATCCGGTTACGTAGTTAATGAACTCCAGACGGCTTGGAATGAGGCTGTATGCCTGCGAGAAGATTTCGTCATTAGGCTTGAGCGAGCTGACGGCGAGCCAGATGATCGGGTACACCATAAGCAGCGCCAAACAACCGACGATAAGATGATAGATGACGGATTGGAATCGTTTCGTTGCAGACGGCATGCTATTTGTCCCCTTTCGACTCGTAATGAACCCAATACTTCGAAGATTTGAATAGTACGAGAGTAATAATACCGATAATGATCAGCATCACCCACGCCATAGCGGAGGCATAGCCCATCTCGAAAAACACGAACGCTCTGCGGTACAAATACAGCGAGTAGAGCAATGTATTATCCAGCGGACCGCCTTCCCCGCGCGAGATGATATACGCCGGCGTAAAGGTCATGAACGCGGAAATCGTCTGCATGATCAAGTTGAACAAGATGATCGGGCTAAGCAGCGGAAGCGTCACTCGGAAAAATTTGTAGAACCCGTTGGCTCCGTCCACGCTGGCCGCTTCGTACAGCGAATGCGGTATGTTCTTCAGACCTGCCAGGAAGATCAGCATTGAAGAACCGAACTGCCATACCGACAACGCGATAAGCGTCCACAACGCCGTCCCGGGACTGCCGATCCATGACGTTTCCGTGTGAATGCCGATGACTCCGAGGAACGAGTTCAATAGGCCCTTGTCGCCGAAAATTTGCGTCCACATGATCGATACGGCCACGCTGCCGCCGATAAGGGAAGGCAAGTAGTACGCCGAGCGGTACACGCCGATGCCCCGCGCCGCTTTATTCAGCAGCATCGCCACGATTAATGCGAAGCCGAGACGCAGCGGAACGCTGGCGAGCACGTAAGTGAATGTGACCTGGAACGACTTCCATATTTTATCGTCGTCCGTAAACATTTTGACGTAGTTGTCAAACCCGATCCAACGCGGGGCTTCCATCAAGTTATACTCGGTAAACGAATAATATAAGGATGATAAAATGGGATACAAGGTAAAGATCAGAAAGCCAATGATAAACGGAGCCGTGAACACGTATCCGACCACATTGTTGTTGTCCCGCAGCTTCATGGAATTCAACCCCTATGCACGTAGTTTGCTGTATTCGTTTGCTATGCTTCGATTTACTTTATAACCTCATTATAGAGAATCCACGCGAGATACAGAATGCAAAAAACCGTTCATTTTGTTTAAAAAACAGACTCCTGAAAGCGCCCGCATCCCCCGGAAATAAAGAAGCGGACCAGGCTTCCCCGCATGTATAAGGGACCTGATCCGCCGTCGGCGTTATTTCTTGTTTTTGGCCAAAATCGCGTTAGCGTCCTTACGGAATTTCGCCGCCGCATCTTCGATCGAAATTTTCTTGTACAAAATTTGCTCGCTCAAATCTTTGAGCAGCTTCTCAACTTCGACGGAGCCTACAGGGTTCGGAGGGTCCATCGGGCTGCTGTTCTTTTCCGCCCAAGCGACATAATCGAATACTTTGGCGTCAGACGGAGACAGCGTAGGCTTCAGCGCATCCTTCACTTTGGAAGAAATCGGCACGCCGCGTTCGCCTTTGATGATGTTGTTTGCATCGATGTCGTTAATGAAGAAGTCGATGAATTTCGCCGCTTCTTCTTTTTGCTTGGAGTTCTTCGTAATCGAGAAGCCCATGCTTGGTTTCAGGAACAAGCCTTTATTGCCGTTAGGACCCGGGATCGGAATAAGCTCCGTGTTGCGTTTGGCTGCCGCAGACCAAGCTACGTACTGGTTGGACCAGGCGAAGCTGCCGAACGCGTTGCCGAGCACCATCTCGTCGTCTTCAGGCGTCGATTTCTTTTGCGCCAGTTTATCCAAGCTGAGCAGGTAACCTGCGTCATACCATTTTTGATAACGTTTATAGTAGTCGATAAACAGCTTGTCGTCGGTATATCCGAGGCTTGTGCCGTCGGCCGCATACATTTTTTGATCCTGCGTGCGCAAGTAATACGGGAAGAATACGTCATAACGCAAGTAGTCCATCAAAATTTTGCCGTTGCCCTTCAGCTTAGCGCCAAGTGCCTCCAGATCGTCCCATGTCCAATCTTTGGCCGGCATGCTTGCGCCCGCTTTGGCCAGCATATCCGGGTCTACCGTCGCTCCCAGAGCATTGACGCCGAGAGGAATTTGATACAATTTGCCGTCGTATTCCCCGCTCTTCAGCGTGTTGGCGCTGACGTCGCTCACATTCAACGTGCCGTTGGTCGTATAGGGACGAAGATCCTCCAGCTGCCCTCTGCCGCCGAATTGGCTGATGTACGACATATCCATCTGAATAATGTCGGGCAATCCGTTCGCCGCCGCTTGCGGAGCCAGTTTCTTCCAATAATCGTCGAAGGAAGCATATTCCGCTTCAATTTTCACGTTCGGATGCTTTTGTTGATACAGATCGATTACTTTCAGCGTATAGTCGTGTCTGGCTTGGCCGCCCCACCAGGCAATGCGCAAGGTAACCGGCTCATTGCTTCCGACCGCGGAACCTGTGTCGCCGGACATGGCCGGCGTTTTATCGGACGCCGCATTTCCTCCACAGCCTGCGGCCGTCAAAACCATAGATAGCGAGAGCAGCATTGGCAACGCTTTCTTCATCTCTATTTCCTCCCCTGATTCATCGTCTTTACATAGCTATTATCGCTCTTCGAACAGGGAAAAAGAATGTAAAAAACCGTTTTCCTTGTTTAAAAAACAGAGTTGTTCTTCGGGGTTATCACGTCGTTTTCATATATTCGGACGGAGAACAGCCCGCATATTTTTTGAATACTTGGCTAAAATATTGCGGATTATCGCCGAATCCGAGCTGCTCCGCCAGTTCGAAAATTTTGATGTCGGATTTTTGAGTGATCAGCTCAATCGCTTTGGAAATTCTCGTTTTCATCACATAATTCGAAAACTTTTCCCCGGTTTCCTTTTTAAAAAGTTTGCCCAAATAATCCGAATTCATGTACAGCATCTGGCGCGCGACCCAGTTGAGCGACAGCTCGGGATTGCCGAGATGCTCCGAAATAATTTCTACGACCTTGCTGACGATAGCGCTGTGCTTATGCTTGTTCTGCTCATAGTGCAGCGAAGCGATCTGATGGCCGGTTTCCTTGAAAAACAACTGGATGGCCTGCAGCGTTTCAAGCTGCATCAGCTTCACCATCTTGTCCATATAGCCGTGCATATCCTCGGCGTCCCCCAGCCGGATCATCGCCATAAACAGCTGGATAACGTAAGACTTCGAAGTCGAGATGTCGGCCCTTAGCTCCCCTACCTTTTGAAAAAACAAATCGATCTCATGAGCCGCTTCCTCCCAATTGCCCGTCTTGATCTGCAGCATCAAATTATCCTCGTTAAAGCCGAGCTCGACAGGCTCCGCCCGGCTCATCCCCTCGATGTCCCGCTCCGTGATCAGACTGCCTTCGCCAAGATAAAAGCGGTAGTTCAAGCATTCCAGCGTCTGCTTATACAGCGTTCTCGCCCGCGTAATATCGTCCGCTTCGCTGAGCGCAACAGTGAGATCGATCCGGTAATACTTGAGGAACGTCTCCCTGATCCGTTCGATCCGCTCGTGCAGCTCTCCGACCGATTCCGGATCTTCGACCATGATCAGCACATGATCGCCTACCGTCGAGCTGAGAACGGTTTTTTCGAGCAGCTCTTCGGCGATATTTTTGACGGCGAACAGATGCTCGAATTCGAAGGGACCGTCGAGATGGCACAGCAGCAGCCTCACCTCGCGTCTGCCCAGCTCCAGCCGGAATAGTTGGCTGTAATATTCCCAATCGCGGTTGCCGTACGTTTTATTCGTGACGAATTCTTTAAGAAACTGTTCCTTCACATGCGGCAGCACCTTCTCCAAGCCTTCTCTCATGCTGCGCACGAACTGCTCACTGTCCCGCTCCCGGTTCAGCTCCTCGACCAGCTCATGGAGCACCTCCATGATTTTGTTCTCGTTACAGGGCTTCAGCAGGTAATGCTTGACTCCGTATTCAATGGCGGAGCGGGCGTATTCAAACTCCCCGAATCCCGATAGGAGAACAAATTTTATTTCCGGATATTCCCTGCCGATTTTGGCCGCCAATTGCAGTCCGTCCATCCCGGGCATCTTAATGTCGCTAATAATAATATCCGGCCGGTTTTCCTTCACCTTCTCGAACGCCTCAATCCCGTTGCGCGCCGTGTCCGCAAGGACGGTTCCCGTCCCCGCCCAATCTACGATTCGCGAGATGCCGTCCAAAATTATTCGTTCGTCATCGACCAACAGCACTTTATACATCGTAATCCCCCGTTTCATCCGGTATAATAATGGACACGCTCGTCCCTTTGCCCGGCTCGCTGTCCAGCCGGACGCCATAGTCTTCTCCGAACGCGAGCACGATCCGCTCTTCGATATTTTTCAGCCCGATGCCGCTGCCGCGCGTGCGCGCCTCGCCTTTTCTCACCTGCTCCAGCAGCTCTGCGCTCATCCCCGGACCGTTGTCCTCGACGACGATAATGAATTTGCCCGGCTCGCGTTTGGTCCGGATGCGGATGAGACAAGGCTCAAGCATCTGTTCCAGCGCATAGTGAATCGAGTTCTCCAGCAGCGGCTGCAGCGTCAGCTTCGGAAGCATCAGCTTCCGTGCTTCGTCCGGAACGTCCATCTCGAATTCGAGCCGCTCCTCGAAGCGAAACCTCTGAATCGTAATATAACACATCACGATTTCCAATTCCTCACCGACCGTAATGAGCGCCTCCCTAAGGCTGATCGAGCTTCGCAGCAAAAATCCGAGCGCTTCGACCATCTTGGAAATTTGCGGCTGGCCGTTCGTCTTGGCGAGCCAGTTGATCGATTCCAGCGTATTGTACAGAAAATGCGGGTTGATCTGCGCCTGCAGCGCTTTGAACTGGGTTTCCTTGATCGTCAGCTGCTTGGCGTAATTCTCGGTAATCAGCTCGTTGATTTGCTGCATCATCATTCGGAACGTGCGGTGCAGCTGCCCCACCTCGTCCATCTGCAGCGTCACCGGATCGGGCGGCTCCGCTTCCATCAGCGTGAAATCGCCTTTCTGCACCTGCTTCATCCGGCCGATCAAGTCCTCGATAGGGCGCGTCAGGCTGCGGGCAAAATTGATGGCTACCACCATGACGGCAAGCAAGCTTGCAATAAAACCGATGAGAAGAATCCGCTTCATCAGGATGATTTTGTTAAATATCGTATCGTACGGAATGAGGCTGTGATACGACCATCCCAAATAACCGGACTGGATTTGCGTCAGGAAATACGGCCGGCCGTTGAGCTGCTTGATCACATATCCATGACGCCATTCCTCCGCCTCCGGAAGCGACAGTCCGGCGTTATCGAGCCGGGGAGGGTAGATCATCCGGTCTCCCGACGCAATGCGCATTTCGCCGTTTTTCAGCTCGGTGCCGGCAATGACGTCGTCTACGATATTTTCAAGCCGGATGCGGACAACCAGTGTGCCGATTCTCTCCAGGCTAAAGTTCTGGTTCTGATACGATCTAATTTCCCTGGCAATAATCAGAGTGGCATCCTCGCCGTCCGGCAGAATCCACCGGCTCTCCCCGGAGCCTTTGGCCGATTCGTTAAGTATCATCTCTCTCTTGGCTCCCGAAACGACCTGCGATTGCCCGGCCAAGGCCTGCTCCCCCAGCTTGTCGGTCACCTCCACCGAGTAAACGTATTTCTCATATCCGGTATACTGTACGAGCTTGTCGGAAATATAGGAGCGAATCCGCAGCTTCTCGAACTCCGGCGTATTGCCGTCGATCGACAGCAGCAAGCTCTGAATTTGCGAGTCGGTCGCCATGCTGAACGACAGCCGTTCCAGCCGCTTCAGCTCGCTTTCGATCCCGCTGGACGATAAGTTCAGCAGCTGGGACGATTTGGAATACAGCTGCTCGTCGTAGATCGAGTAAGCGTATTGCAGCGCAAAATACGTGATCATAAAGCAGATCACCATGATCAATGAAATAAGCGAAAATACTTTGTTTTTAATTTTCCAGTTCATGGCCGGTTTGAAGAACGGAAACGCTGACCGTCTCACGAGAACGGACCCCCTTGGCTGCAGACGCTTTTTTCCTTATGGTACACTAGGATTGCCAAAACAACCAAGTTTTCGTTGGGCCGACTTGAGGAAAAACCTGAGGCTTCGCCCCAGGTCCTTTAAAATCCAGTATAAACCCATACGTTAGAGCATGGGAGAGAATTGGATATGGGGTTCCAACCGCTATTGAACTTCGTGTTATGGCGGCCTCTATCGCTTTTCCACCCCATATTCATTCCCTTTCTATTCTACTTTGGGCTGCCTTCGGCTTCTTTAAATGCGTTCTTCAAATCGGCGGCGCCTCTGGATTTCATCATCCATCGCAGCTAGCTCCCGTACTGCACTAACGATTTCTGCGAACGATGCGTTTACAGCTCATTGCCATATTTGGATACGTCGGGCAAATCCGGACGGTTATGACGTTTGGGCCATTTACCGATGGAACCCCAGCCGCCGGAGCCCTCCAGCGGAATGACATCGACAATCGCATCGGGGTCCGAGCGATGAATCCGCTCCGTCAGCTCGACTTCCTCCAGCCTGTAAATCACTAGCTGCATTCGGTGCATCGTCACCCCGCCTCTTGTCGTATAGCTCTTCAGCCTGGCCGCCTCCCGGCCGACGGCCTGACGAATCGCTTCCGCGACCGGTTCCGGCAGTGTCGTTTGCACCCGCATCAGCCGCTCCCACGACGGGCCCCGCAGCAGACGGGGCGCCGAGAGCAAGACGGCCGCCACCAACGCCGCGCAGCCGATCGCGGAGGAGTGCCATCTGTGCACATGCGCCGCCGTGCCGCCGTCCGGCAAGCTTGCCGGAACGGGAGACAGCAGACTTCCAGACAAGGCGATCCGCCCGCTTCCCCGGGAATAAGAACTTCACTGTAGAGTCCAACCCATTCAAAGCTATGCCGCATACCGATTCCTCCTCGATATGATAGTCAAAGATCTTGAGAAGCCGCCTTTTCCGGCAAGTTCTTGCCGCGCCTCCATCCGAATAGCCCGAGTACACGTTCGAGCCCGCCGTAAATCAGCTTCGTTTCCTTCGTGAGCAAAGGGCCGATCACGGCCAAAATAAGCACGTACAGCGCCGCGAAGGGCTGTATGACCGGCAGCAGGCCGCCCGCTTTGGCCAAATTGGCCATAATGATCGAAAACTCCCCGCGCGCTACGATGGTCAGCCCGATATTGACCGACGCCTTCGGCGACAGCCCGGCGGTGCGTCCGGCCCACATGCCTGCGGCAAAATTGCCGGCCAGCGTCAGCGCTACGGCGGCCAGCGAGAGCCATACGGCCCCGCCCAACGACAGCGGGTCGATCGTCAAGCCGAAGCTGAAGAAGAAGATCGCTCCGAAAAAATCGCGGAACGGCAAGATCAAATGCTCGATCCGCTTCATATGCTCCGTCTCCGCCAGCACCAGCCCGACCAGCAGCGCGCCGATCGCCTCGGCCACATGGATCGTCTCAGAGAAGCCCGCTATGATGAACAGTACGGCGAAAATAACAAGCATAAACAACTCGTTGGAGCGAATATTCAGCAGCCGATTGAGCAAAGGAACGGCTTTCCGGCCGGCGATCAGCACGAATAGCATGAAGCCGAGGGCGATAAGAGCCGACAAGGCGATGCCTCCTATCGATGTCGAGCCGCTGAGCACAAGGCCGGAAACGACGGAAATGTAGATGGCGAGGAAGACGTCCTCGAACATAATGATGCCGAGAATCATCTCCGTCTCGGGATTCGCCGTCCGCTTCAAGTCGACCAGCACCTTCGCGACGATCGCGCTGGAGGATATCGTCGTAATGCCGGCGACGACAAGCAGCTCCAGCAGCGGCAGTCCCGCCACATACCCGAAGAGAAGCCCGAGCGTAAAATTAATCAAAATGTAGATCGTTCCGCCCACCACAATCGAGCGTCCGGATTTGACCAGCCGTCCGACCGAAAACTCCAGACCCAGATAAAAGAGAAGAAACAATACGCCGATCCGGCCCAAAAATTCGATGAGCGGCGCGCTCGAAATAAATCTCAGATCGATATGCCACCATGAGAATGAATGCGGCCCTACGGCCATGCCGACCAATATATAGAACGGAATCACCGAAAATCTCAGCTTGGCGGACAGCAGGCCGGAAAGCGCGATGAGCGCGATAGCAACGCCGATTTCGAATACGATGTAGTTCATAGGCTCATTCACATCCGTTCGTTAAAATAGTCTTGAAATGCTTCTGCTGCCTCCTCTCCCCGGCCACGACCAGCGTGCAGCCCGCCGTAATCACGACATCCGGCCCCGGGTTAATCCGCTTAGCCGCCTGCTGCTTCTCTACAACCGCGATAATCGTAGCTCCGGAAGCCTGCCGAACGTTCAGCTCTCCGATCGTCTTCCCTACGGCCTTATCCTCGGGCTCGACGCGATACCATTCGATAACCAGATCGTCGAGCGCCATCTCGATCGTTTCGAGCGCCTTCGGCTTATACGTCATGCCCCCGATAATTCCCGCCACCAAGCGCGCCTCGTCGTCATCGAGCGTAATCATCGAGATGCTGTCATCCGCCTTCCTATCTTCATAGTGGTAACATTCCCGCCTGCCGTCGTCATGGATCACAATGACGATCTTATCCCCGCTTCGCGAAAGAAGCTGGAACTTCTTCCCGATTCCGGGGAGCTCGGTTTCTTTAATATTCATAAGGTCGCATCCTCCTGAAGTTTTCTGTATATAAAATATAAAACCCCTTTTCCAATCGATACACTTAGATATAAACCGCGTCCTTCCATGCGCCAACAAACCGTAAGGCGCAGCCCTCATTCGGGCGTCGGCAAACAAGCCCTCCGGCCTCCGTTTTTTTTGCAAAACGAAGCCAGGAGCAAGCCATGACAGTTTGGCCAGCATCAGCAGCAACGGATAAGAAGCGCTATATTTTCAAAACCTTGCAGCACAAAGAAGCCGCTATACCTATATTCCAAAAAATGGGTAATTCGAATTAAGCTATTCATACAAGGGCATTGCAAATAAATCCGGAACCGATAGGAAACGTACGGATGGACATAAACGAACGGAGGATTATCTTAGGCAAGATTACACGTATAACGAAGTAAATTTGATAGGGGTTAACAGCATCCGCGCCAGCCGGCGGGCAATCAGGGGATGAAACAGGAGGTTGGTTTCGGGCAGAACGAGGCGAACTTCGTTCGTCATGGAGCGCAAAACAATGAAAAACGCAGCGAGAAACGCGGCCAAGCGCAATCGTTCCGCCGAAGAAGCTTGCTTGCGAACCGTGGCTTGATTCGAGAAGTATTCCATTCCTTGCGAGACGACAGTCCGGCCGGACTCGCTCACATTTCCCTCCAGGCTGGGGGTAGGTGTAGCAAATATCATGAATACCGCAATCAAAATCAGAGATAACCAGCGATTAGACGAGGTATCACGAGATAACATACACATTCACCTCCTTTTCACCTGAATTTAATTGAATTATACCATAAAATCGCCCGTTTTATCAAATAATTGAGCTGTAGAAATAAGAAAAATATCTGTCAATGTCCTCTCAAGGATGTTCGATAACACACAGCTTTCGTAGACTTAAATTTTCCAATGTGGTGAGAAAAACCGCTCGAAGCCAGGCCCGGGCAGGGGCGAGATTTCGTGTAGCAATCAAATATCTTCAACAAGGATATGAGAGCGCAATGTCGAATAAGAGAAATATGTTCGTTTCCTCCTTACTGTTTCCGGTAAAGGGAACCCATCTTTTTCTGCCCATTCAGCGCACTTGATAAGCAAAATATAATTCGAGAAGTAGGGATGACATTCATGGGATTAACAATGGAGTTCTTGTTGGGTAATGAAGAGAAGATCGTTGAAGCGATAAAAGTATTTGATTTAGATAATCTAGATGATAATGTAATGCAAAGAGCTGATTTTTCTCTGCATTTAACTCCAGATGATTTAAATACCCTCTCGTTATCAGCGTCCAAATTTAATAGTCAGGCACCGATTTCACTTCGAAATTTCCTTGAGGTTGTAATTGATAATGAGGACTACGGGTTGTTTAAGATTAATAAGGAATGGGTTCGGTATTTCGCTAAATTAGACAGAAGTGCTCTGAAGGAATTATCCAAAGAATGGTTTATTGAAATGCAAAAACAATATCCCAATGAAGAATTAATGCTCACAAAAGACAGCATCAACGCGGTTATAGATTTATGGACATTATGCAATACGGCTTTAAAAGTGTGGTGAAAAAGTCCCTGTTATTACAAAATGAAGCCGTCAAAGTTACCAAAAAAACGGAACCCTGAGCATGTAGTGGAGCAAAGATACTGGGGACAGCCTGTTATCTTGGCGAGGACGGTGCAGGAAAGTGCACCGGCCCGTGGCCTTCTGGCTTTGAATCGGCACAGTCGCTTTAAATTCTGGACCATGGCCGTAAGTGTAGCTTGCTCTTGCATGCGATCAAGACCGCGGCTGCGGGCTCGATCGAGTCCATGTCTTCCTTTGGCCTCCGCAAAGGCATGTTCAATACGCGCACGCAGGGCTTGGATGTGCCGGTATGCACCATGACGCTGAATACTTTTTGCAAAATTGTAAGCCTGGATCTCCTTCTGTTTGAGACGGCGTTTGGCTTTTCGAACGGGATGCAATGCTCGGGTCTTGTAAACCGGGAATTCTTGCAGCTTGAGACTACGCAACCGGATGAGTGGGATGATGCCAAGTTCATGGAGCTGAACCAGATAGTCTGCTGACTCATACCCTTTATCTGCCGAAAGCGTTCGGATTTGGAGATGAGGATGACGAAATCGAATCGCTTGCACTTGCTTCAGGCTGACTTCTCTTTCTGCTGTACCGGATGCTAAAGAAGCCCGGGTGTCCAGGATCACGCCGGAGTGAACATCGATCAGATCATGCACCAAATAACGCAGATGAGCTTCCTGCCCTTTGCTTTTCTTATACAAACGGGCATCGGGGTCGCTGGTACTACGGTGCGTACGGTTGGAAAAGGTTTTGCCATGAAAATCTTCGTGAACAGCCTGTTCCTCTACCTCCGAATGATCGTTCCTCGTAGAGGGAGGTTTAGGGGCATCCTCCTTGTCGGTTTTCGTGTCTTCGGTATCCTCCTTGGCTTGGCGTACTAAATACGCCTCGATAGATTCGACAGGGGCCAGTTGGATTTCTGCCAAACTGTGAATGGACGCATTCGCGCGTACTTGTGTTCCGTCCACGGCCGCATCCATTTGCGGCTTAACGAGTCCTGCGATGATGCACTGGTCAACAATGTCGCGCATCAGGTCGTCAAACACCTGATGGTCCCGCCAAAACTTTCGGGTTTTCACCAGAGTGGTCCGATCCGGCAAGGCCAGCTCGGCTTCTTCGGGATGCAGAACGGCTTCAAAGTCGAGGCCGCAAAACCACAAGTAGCCCGCATGCATAGGCAGCAAATTGTACAGAGCACGCTCACTGTGGTTGAACAGATAACAAAGAACCATCAAGCGTAGCTGAAGTTCAGGATCGCTCACGGGACGACCCATATTTTCGGAATACAGAGCACGTGTACGTTCGTGAATCATGCTCCAATCAATAACACGATCCAGTTGACGAAGAAGATGGTTTTGGGGAACAAGCGCCTCCATCTCGACCATTTGAAATAGTCGAGGTTGGGTGCCTTGGCGTTTGGAAACTAGCATAAGTTTTGGCCTCATTTCTCATCGATCAGTTCCATTTATTTTACCATTTCTATTGTGTCATGACTGTACAATGCCACTTTTTCACCACGCTTTTAAATGAAGAAAAGATTATATTTCATTTATGGTATCTCTAAAAAGGTGGTGAAAAACAAGCAGCCTGCGGTCGATAGAAGTTTCCACCCGCTCTTGCAGCCGGATTTTTTTCATTTTAAACCACTAAAGCGGGAAAATCCGTCTACAAAAGCGACCGCTCACGCTACTCCAACTTTTTATCGACTCTTCGGTCACTTTTTCACCACGTTTCTAAATCAAACAACAAAACTAACCGGCATAATTAAAATACCTCCTTCTTTTTCAAAAAAAGGAGGAGGTATTTTGTTACTAATCGGCAGCATAGCCTTATTCAAAAGCGTAGTGATGTATGCGCGGCCTGCGGTCCATTGTCCATAACGATGATTAAAAATGTGCTGAAAATCGTCAGCAGCGCATGCAGTAACGACTTCCGATCGTTAGCTTTTAAATCTCTATATCCATTACGATGCTGTCCAACCGGCCGACTTCCCTAATGAAGGCCGCTACGGCTTGATGCTTCGGATGAGGACCGTAAGCTTCGAGCGCCGCTTTATTTTCGAACCGTACGGAAAGCAGAATCTGGTAGCCTTGATTTTTCTCGGAGAAATTGATCCCCGCCTGAATGTCGACGACCCCTTCGAGTTCGCCTTTCAACGCTTTGTAGCGGCTTACGACCTCCTGAAGCTGCTCTTGGGTCGTGCTCTCGCCGAATTTAACCAATACGATGTGATCGATCATGCTAGTTCTCCTTTGTCTGTATATGCAGTACATTTCACTATACCATGGCCGGTCCGTTTAGGCCAGTCTCATCCGGCGTTATTCCAATACCGCAACCGCCCTTACGGGGGAACCGTCGCCGCCTGCAATCTTAAGAGGGAAGCCGTAGAACATGAAGGGCCGGTTCAGCGGCAGCAGCTCCAGCTGGGTCAAGTCCGTGTAGGTCACGATCCCCGCTTGCAGCAGCGCTCTCTGCAGCGGCTCGTCCAAGCAGCCCCCGGCGCGCGGAGCCTCGGCCGCAACGACGCGTTCCAGCACCTCCAGCCCGGCAGGTTCCCGGAAGAACAATCCCGCGCGCGAAGGAAACGACGCAGCACGGGGGTCTACCACATAGCTTACGCCGAAAAACCGGTCCAGCGGCAGCTCGTCCAGCGTTTTGCCGCCCGGATGCATATGGGAGACGGCGTCGACATGCGTGCCTGTGTGCGAGCCGAAGGCCAGGGAGCGCAGCTCCCACGTATGGCTCTCGTAAGTGTGAGCGATCTCCACCTTCACTTCGGGATCGCCCGGGTAAACCGGCATGCCCGAGAAGATCGGCAAGGATAAATCGATGATGCGCAAGGCCCGTTCCCCTCCTCCTTCGATTACAGCTTCGTCAAATGCCGCAGTAGCGGGAAGGCTGCTTCGTCAGCCCGGCAAATTCCAGAAACCGGACAATTTCCGCATCCCAGAACTCCCATGTGTGGCCGTGGCCTTCCGCCTGACGGTATTGATAGCCGTAAGGATTGCCTTCCAGCGAAACGAAGAAATCCCGCACGAGCTCGTTCAGATCGAGCCAAGGGTCCAGGCTGCCGCAGGCATGATACACCCTCGGCAGTACCGCCGATCCGGCCAGAGCCTGCCGAGCCAGATGCTTCAGGTCGTTATCCGTGTTCTTGATATCTCCGTCTCCGAACAGCAGCACGCGGTCGTACGCCCGCTGGGAGCCGTCGTTCTCGAAGGCGATGTCCGACTTGTCGCCCGCGGAGAACGCCCCGATCGCCGCATATTGCCCGGGCCGGGCCAGACCGACCCGCAAGCAGCCGTATCCGCCGTTCGACAGGCCGGATATGTAGTTGTCCTCCCGCGCGGCCGACAGCCGGGGCAGCAGATGCCGCAGCGTGTTCGGCAGCTCGTCGGCGATATGGGTAAAATATTTGCCGCCGTGCTTCATATCGGTATAGCAGGAATGATGCACGCCCGGAACGACGACGGCGATGCCGTATTCCAGCGCGTACCGTTCGATGCTGGTCATGCGCAGCCATGCCGTATGATCGCCCGACCCGCCGTGCAGCAGCCACAGCACCTTCAGCTTGCCGTCACCTTCATACGGGCGCTTTTCTTGAGGGACGATCACGTTGACAACCGTCTCCATCCCCAATACTTCGGAGAAACAATGCGTCTCGATTAGTGCCATCTTATTCCCTCCTCTTCACCTCGTGCCAGTCTCGCGCAGCGGCAGCCATTGGAGAACGCGTTCGATGCAGCGGTCCCAGTAGGCCCAGCTGTGATCGCCCGGCCCTTCTTCATAGGTCAGCGGAAGCCCGAGCTGCAGCGCATGGTCGCGGAAACGGACATTGGCTTCATACAAGAAATCTTCCGTCCCGCACCAGGCGTACAGTTCGGGGCAAGGCGCGTCCGATTCGGCTCTGGCGGCCGCCGCCGCAAACAGGTCGTTCTTGCTGCCCGCAAGCTGCTCCTTGCTCCCGAACACATCGGACGCCTGCCCCTCGCCGATGCGCTCCAACATGTCGAGCGCATCGAGAGCGCCGGAGAAGGATGCCGCCGCCGCGTACTTCTCGGGAACCAGCAATCCGGCCTTCATCGCGCCGTAGCCCCCCATGGAAAGCCCCGCGATAAACCGGTCTTCGCGCGCGCCGGACAGCGGGAACATTCTCTCGCACACCGCCGGCAGCTCTTCGGTAATAAAGGTGAAATAATTGCGGCCCATCGCCATATCGGTATACCAGCCAAGATGCCCGGCCGGCATCACAACCGCCAGCGGCAGCCTCTCCACATATCTCTCGATACTCGTACGCCTCATCCATGCCGTATGGTCGTCGCTCCGCCCATGCAGCAAATACAGCGTCGGATACGGCCCCGGATCGCTCACCGTGCGCGATCCCCCCGACAGGTGCTGAGGCAGCAATACTTCCATCGGTACGGGCATCCGCAGCACCTCGGAATGATAATGCACATGCAGCCATGCCATTCGGTTATTCCCTCCCTATGTCCTTATGAAGCTTGCTGAACAAGCTATTTATTAATTCTTCGTCCGGACGTCAACTCCCTGTCTCTCAGGAATTTCTTTCCTTTAATAATCGCCGGCACCTACGCGCAACGAAAAACAGGGAGCGCATCCGCAAACCGGCGCACTCCCTGCTTAGACGGCCCCGCTTGTTCCGTCTTGATCGTCATTCCGCTTAATTTTGGGCTTTTCGCTTCTGGTATTCCGCATTCATCTCTTCGATGATTTTCTGATAGTTCGGGTCTTTTTTCAGCTGCTCGACGTATTGATCCCATGCCTCCATAGGAAGCTTGCCGATAATGACTTGGGTTTTCAAATCCGATATTTTCTTATTATAGTCTGCGCCCAGCTTCAGATCGGTTTCCGAAACCAGCCCGATCGTCGGATCGCCGACCGAAATTTTCGAGCGTTCTTCGGCGATTTTCATATTGCGCTGATAAATCTCCTTCGGCATGCCGGCCGCATACTGCCACAAGTCGACGACCGGCGTGCTGAACATTTTCCCCCACGAGCCGGTTCCGACGCTGTCCGCCACCGCTTTATCGTTGGCGATCTTCAATCCGTCCACAATGGAATAATGAACGTCTTTAATGCCGTATAACGTCAAATCCAGACCTTCGCCGCCGGAGCCGTAATTAATGAAATTTAAAATCGCCTTCATCTTCGCTTCCGGCACCGATTTCGGTATAGCCAGCACGCCGTTCATCCCTGAGCCTTGAGAAACGTACTGCTTTCCTCCCGCCTTCGGGCTTAGCGACACGATCGGAGTCCAAGCCACATTCGGGTCTTTCTTCCATTGATCCATCGTATAACGGAACAGCGCCTCCGGCGTTTCCGCCGTCACTCCCGCGCGCCCGCTGGTCGCCAGCTCCCAATATTGCGTTTCCTTCAGCACGGGGAAATCTTGAGGGATCAAGCCCTCCTCATACAGCTTCCGCTGGTACGCGATCGCTTCCTTAACTTCGGGCTCCATCGTCATATTGACGAGCTTGCCGTCCTTCTCTTTCCACTTGCCGACCGTTCCGGTAAACACTTCCTCGATCATTTGCGCGCTGCGCATCGTGAAGCCGGTCGTATCTTTTTTGCCGTCCGGCGCATTTTCTTTAAAAGCCTTCATCACGGTATACAGCTCATCCATATTCGTAGGCATCGGCAGCCCGAGCTTATCGAGCCAATCTTTGCGGATCGAGAAGAATCCGCCTCCGTCCAACGGGCGGCCCGCCGGAACCGCATAGTTTTTGCCGTCGATTTTGGTATTGTTCCAAATTTTCGAGTCCAGCGCCGTCAGATTCGGGTAATCCTTAACATACGGCGTCAAATCCCAGAACGCCCCCTGCTTCACCATTTGCCGGAATAAAGGGGTCGTAATGCTCGGAATTTTAATCAAATCGGCGATATCGCCGGCGGCGAGCGCTACGTTGACACGATCGGCGTAATCGCCCCCGGGTATCCATTGCACGGTCAGCTTCGTGTTCGTTTTTTTCTCGAATTCCTTAAGCACCGGATTGTCCGGCGACGGCGGCTGGGCGATCGTGTAGTCCACCATAATTTTCAGCTCCGTCGGTTTGCCCGCTTCCTCCTTGGCGGCCGTCCCGTCCTTGGGAGCAGTCCCCGGAGAAGAAGAGCAGGCTGTCAGCGACGAGAAGAGAACAGCTATGGAGAGCGTCAGAAACGCCGATTTGCCGGATACGGACCGTTTATAAATATTCATTGAGACCTCATCCCCCTGAATCAAAATAATGTTTGGTTCGAAGCTTGGAAAGAACGGCTACACGCGCCAGCCCGCACTGCGGACCAAGCCTTCATAATAGGCCGCGTCGATATGCAGTCCGAAGCCCGGCACCGATGGAACGGTTACCAGGCCGTCTTGGATCGAGTATCCCGATGTATCGATTCCGGGAATTTGCGCCTCGTCCCATTCCACGAACATAAACCCTTCAATCGCCGGATAAGCCTGCGCCGAAGCGTAATTGCCGTAAAATCCGCCGTAGTTATGCGGCGCGGCCTTCACTCCGCTGCGGGCGAGACGCTTGGAGAGCTTCAGCCAATTGACGATACCGTAGTCCTTCAGATCGTACTGTATCGCATCGATCAGCCCTTGTTCGGCCCATTCCACGATAGGCTTCGCCGCTAGTCCCTCCCCGTCGGTGATCAGCACATTCAGCTGCTTCTCCGCCAGCCATTCCTTCAAGTTGCGGTACAGTCTGTCATCTTCATGAAACGCTTCCTCGATCCACAGAAGCTTGGACTGCGCCGTCTCGCTCAGCACATGCTTCGTTAAGTTCAGGTTGTAGCCGTTGTTGGCGTCGATCGAAATGTTGCATTCAGGCCCTACCGCGTCGCGAATACCGTTGACGATGGCGATATCCCGCTTGGTGCCCTCCATCAAATCCATATGCATAGCGCCGCGACCCACCTTGATTTTGAAGCCCCGGAAGCCTTCGTCGTAGCCCTGCATCGCCTCTTCCTGGAGCAGGCGAACGGCGTCCTCATGCGAGCTGAGATGAAGGTCGTCAAAGTACAGCGAAGTGTCGTAGCACGGGACCCGCAGCGCAGATGCCGCCTTGCTTCCGCTAAGCAGCTCGTAGATAGGCTGTTGTCTTACTTGCCCGAGCCAATCGAGCAGCGGGAATTGAATCGCATGGAACCGTTCTTCGATCCACTGCTCCGCGGAGAACATGTCCCGAACGCTGCTGCCGATCAAAGCCTGCGCATCCTCGCGGGAAATTCTCGACCAGCCGTAACCGGAAATGCCGCCGATCGTGACGCGAAGCAGCGGAAAGCCGACTTCCTTGCCGTGCACGCCCAATCTCGCGTTGCAGCCGGCCAATCTGCGGCGCTCTCCTTTCATCACCGCTTGTTCGATGCTCTCGATACGCCAATTCATTTCCAGATCGTTAAAGCTTTGCATAGTAACCTCTCCTCACCGTGTTTTTTGGAAAAAAATGTATCTTGCCATTATCCTTTGACCGAGCCTAACATGACGCCCTTCGTAAAATGCTTTTGCAAAAACGGGTATACCGCAAGAATCGGCAGCGTAGATACGACCACGGCCGCCATCTTGATCGTCTGGGTAGGCAGCTGCTTATCCGAAGCCATCTCTACCGCGGACGCCCCGCCGACGGCGGTATCCGAATCGATGAGCATGTTGCGAAGCACGATTTGCAGCGGCACCTTCGTGAAATCGTTAATGTACAGCACCGCGCTGAAAAACGTATTCCAATAGGCGACGGCGTAAAACAGCCCGAAAGCGGCGAGCGACGCGGCGGACAACGGAAGAATGATGCGGACGAAAATGCTGAGCTCGTTGCATCCGTCGATCATCGCCGCTTCTTCGAGCTCCGCCGGAATGCTGTCGAAGAAGCTTTTCATCAAAATAACGTACCAGCCGCTCGTCAATACGGGAACGATCAGCGACCATATGCTGTTAATGAGGCCCAGATCGCGAACCAGCAAGTACAGCGGAATGATGCCCGGATTAAATAAAATCGTGAACATCACCATAAACAGCATCGTCTTCCGGCCGTGCAGCCTTTTGCGGGAGAGCCCGAATGAAAACGCCGACGTAATGATCAGGCTGCACAGCGTGCCGACCGTCGCCAGGAAGGCGCTGACCCCCGTCGCTTTAATGAACGCCGAAGTCGACAGCAGATATTCGTAAGCGCTTACGCTCCAGCGTCCCGGCAGCAGGACAAAGCCGTTCTTATCCGCAAATTCGCCCGGCTCCGTGAAGGAAACGACGAATACATAATACAAAGGAAATAACGTGACGACGGAAACGACGACCAGCACCAGCATGTTCACTGCATTAAATGCGCGGTCTCCCAAGCTTTCTCTCATTAGGCGATTCCTCCTTTCAGCGCATGAGGACCCTCTCCTCCTCAATAAACGCCTTCTTCGCCGAAGCGTTTGGCCGTCCAGTTCGCCCAAACGACGAGCGCCAGTCCGATCACGGACTTGAACAGCCCTACCGCCGTCGTATAGCTGAACTGCCCTTGCTGAATGCCGTTGCGGTATACGTACGTCTCGAAGACGTCGGCGACGCCCGCGACCGCGCCGTTGGACATCAGGAACACCTGCTCGAAGCCGACGTCCATAATATGGCCCAGCCGCAAAATCAGCAAAATCACGACGACATTGCGTATGCCCGGCAGCGTAATATGCCATATTTGTCTGATCCGGCTCGCGCCGTCGATTTTGGCCGCTTCATACAGCTGCGAATCGATGCCTGTCATCGCCGCCAAAAAAATGATCGTCCCCCAGCCGGTATCTTTCCAAATATTTTGCGCGGTCAATAGCCCCCAGAAATAATTCTCGTTGGTCAGAAAATCAATCTTGGCGTAGCCCATACGCTCCAGCATCATGTTAACGACTCCGCTGGACTGGGACAGGAGCAGGAACGTAATGCCCGCAATGATGACCCAGGACAGAAAATGGGGCAAATACACGATGGACTGCACGGTCCGCTTCCAATATTTATTGCCCACCTCGTTCATGCACAAAGCCAGCACGATCGGCAAAGGGAAGAAGAACACCAGGCTCAAAAGGCTGATCATCATCGTGTTGCGGAATAAAATGTAAAAGCTCGGATTGGTGAAAAACCGGACAAAATGCTCCATGCCTACCCAGGCGCTGTTCCATACGCCCATATATGGGGAATAATCTTGAAAAGCAATGATGATTCCCCACATCGGATAATACTTAAAGACTAGGAAGTACACGATTCCGGGCAAAACCAGCAAGTATAAATATTTGTCGCGTTTCAGATCGGACCAGAGCATCCGTCCGCTTCTCTGCTTCACGACTGCCTGAGACCTCAGCTTAGCCTCATCCATCGCCATCTCGCTTCCTCCCCTCTTAAACAAATGATATCGAACGCTTGCATCTCCGCTTCCCCCCTTTACACCGCGCAAGCTGCATTCGGAATCAGCTGATACGCCCACTGTAAAGCGCTTTCGTGCAAACGGCAATAATAATAAATTATCGCGATCCCGTGCAAAATTTCCGGCGATCGTCTTTTTTTTCCGAGGGGTGAACAACGCCGACTGCGCATGCGAAAGCATCCTCCGATCGCTATTGTTCCCGGATTTCTTGAATAGTTCAGCCCGTGACACGGTTGAAATCCGGGAACAAAGGCGACCGCTCTGCTTCTCCGGATTGCCCTCGCTTGCTTCGTTTGCTTATTCACCGGGCTTTTAAAAGGGTGGTGAAAAAGTCCGCTGCGGCGTCCATTTGATCCTCCAATCGCTGTTGAAAACGGATTTTTTGGATTGTTTTTTCGTTTTTCTTTGGAGAGAATCCGTTTTCAAAGGCGAACGCTTACGCTTTTCCAGATTCAAATGGCCCCTCCGCTCTTTTTTCACCGGCCTTTTAAAGAGCGTAAACAACGCCGGCCGCAGTTATGCGCTGTAAATGGACAAGCGTCGTTCCCCGCAGAACAAATCCCCCAAAAGCCATCCATGCCGCTACGCGGCACCACAGACAATGGAAATGGGGTACCAAGAGTAATTTCCAGGGTAGTGACGTGATGCTCTGAAGCTTATTCCGTCCGCATCCAGCCTAAGCTGGATCGGCGTCTAACCCTTCCTCTGGGATCGTTCTATGGGTAGATTTTCCTTTCGGGGGAGACCCCGGATTTCCACAGGATATGGCTGCGCATCATTTCCTAAACAATGAAAAAAGGCCCTCCGGCAAGCGGGGAGGACTTGGAAACATTTGGTCTTCAAAGGAATAACGGCTCGCTGCCCCTGTGCTTTTCGCGGTACTGCCTCGGGGTGATTCCTTCGCTTTTTTTAAATAGACGAATCAGATGCGATGGCTGGTAATGCAGCAGCTCGGCCACCTCGTTAATTTTCATATCGGTTTGCACAAGCAGCTCCTTGCATTTCTCCATGCGCAGCCGGATGACGTAATCGATAAAATTGATGCCGTTCATTTGCCGGAATACTTTGCTCAGCTTGGACGAGCTCATCTGCAGCTGTTCCGCGTACCTGTCCAGCGATATGTCGAGCAGCAGCTCCTGTTGAATCTGCGTCAGCAGCCGATCCATCAGCTCCCGCATCTGATTGTCGTAAGCGACGGACAGCGTCTTGATAAAAGGCCGGATCAGCTTATATTGAAACCATTCGACGATCTGCCGCTCTTCCGACAGCTGCATCAGCTGCTCGTACAGATGGGCGCCTTCATACAAGTCGTACAAGTTCACGTCATGCTTAAGGATGGCGTCGTGCAGCGAGCCGAGCAGCTTCATCATCCCTTGGTGCACCATGAATTCGGTGCTGTTATCGCGCTGCAGCTCCTTCATAAACTCGCGGATCAGCCGGACCGCCTCTTCCTCCAGTCCCATGCTGACCGCATGCACGATCTCCCGCTCCAAATTCGCCGGAAAATGCTTGTTATGCGCCGTCTCCACCCTGATGTGATTCATATCCAGCAGCTGATTGGACGTGTGCAGATCGCGGAACCGCAGCGCTTTGCGCGTCTGATCCAGCACGTGGGGCATCTCCAGGATCGAATCGGATAATTTGCCCGTTACGATCGTGACCTTCAGCCGCAGAACATTGTTGACCGCAGCGATATAATCATGGGCCAGCTTGTTGATGAACGCTTTGGCCGCCTCGTTCGAGCAGCTTGCATCCAGCGCGAGCAAAGCGCCGATCGACAAGTCCTGAAAATGGATAACATGAACCTTGCTCATTTCGGCGGAACAAAGCTCGGCCAAAATATTCGACGCCGCATAAGTAATCAGCTGCTCATCCCGGTCCGTGCATTTGCCGCCGAGCTCGGACAGGCCGTGCAATTGGGCCGCCAAGACAACGAAGCGCCGATCGTCCGCATCCCAATCCAGCTGCCGCAGCTTCTCCAGAATCTCCCGTTCCGAGTGATTGTACAGATTGCCCTGCAGAAACTGCAGCAGGAAGCTTTCGCGCAGCGCCGGAATCGATTGCTTCATTTTAGCGGAAAGCGTTTTCCTTTCTTCCAGCAGCTGTCTCCACTGGTTTTCCATATAGGTGATTTCGTCCTTCTCCTCGATCCTCCCGTTTCTCGGAGCTTCGAACAAACGTTTCAGCCGCGCGATGGGCGCATACATCGTATTGGATGCGAACCAGGACAGCAGCAGCCCGATCGTCAACGCCGTCACGCTGATCCACAGAATGAGCATGGACAGATCCGTCACCGGAGCGGTGACCTGGGAGAGCGGCGTAGCCGATACGACGGTCCATTTGCTGCCCAGCTTGGCGATCTTCTCGTACGATACGGAGTAGCTGCTGCGGTCCCATTCGTACTTGAACATGTTTTCGGTGCTGTTGTCGTTCATAATCTTTTCTTTGAGCGCGGCCTTCAGCCCTTCCGGCTCCCGCGCGCCGTCCGCCGGCCCGGAAGCCGTCAAATCGTCCCCATTCTCGTTGAACAGAAAAGAAACCCCTTCTCCTGAAACGAGCTTCTGCACCATCATATTCAATTTGCCCTGATTCAAATAAATGATAAATGCGCCGAACGAACCGTACAATTGACCGCCGGGAAGCTTAATCACGATCGCTTTGTACTTCGAACCCGGCTCGTTTATTTTTCTCAGGCTGTAATTCCAATAAATCGTCCGTTCTTTATCGAGCAGGGAATTGAGCAGCCCCAAATCTTCGTCCGAGCGAATCGTTTGAAATCCGATCTCGTCCCCGAGCAATTTATCCGAACCGCGCAAATATAAATTGACGCTGTCGATCAGCGAATTGGATTCCGTCATCATTGAGAACGATTTCATAAGTTCGTTCGTTCGCGGAAAGTCCTGTACAAAATCCATCTGCTGCAGCGATTCGTCCAAGCTTCGGTCAAAGGCGAGCCGGACAACCGAATGCTCCAAATTGGTCATATAATCGTTCCATTGTTGGATGGACTGGCTCATCTGATTCTGATGCGCTTTATTCATCTCTTCTTCGATCCGTGCGGTTCCCAGCACATACAGCAGAATACCGATGAAAGCGATCGGAATGCTTGTAATCAAAAGAACCAAGCTTAAGTTTTTCCAAAAAAGAACGCCTCTGTTTTTACCGACCGGTCCGCTCATCCGCTCACACCTTCTTTTTAACATAGACTCCCCCGGTTACCTTGAGTATAGTGCTTGCCTAGAATATAACATGGGATGTCCGGAAGCAATATGTTCAAATACAACAACAATTTATCCGATCGCAACATTGCTGCAGGCGAACAACGTACTGCGTGCGTATCGCAAATATTCTTTACTTAAGCTCGCAAATTGCCCTATCATGTACTTATCACACAAAAGTTACGGAAGGAGCGCTTCGAGGTGCTGCAGTTTATTGCTCCCCCTATGCCCCACTATATCGTCAGCGGAGAAGATATCTATTCCATAGGAGGCAAGCATGCCAACCGCTCGAACATCGGTGTCTTCGATCTGATTGTCGTCACCCGGGGAGGCTTATTCCTCGAAGAAGGCAGCATGGCTCTGCCTGTTCCGGCAGGATCTTACGCGCTGCTGCGGCCGGATCGAGTTCACCGCACCGCGATGCCCTGCAGCGAAGAAACCCATTTTTACTGGCTGCACTTTCAGACGCTGGGCCGCTGGTTCGAAGCGGAGGAGAAGCCGCTACCCCCGTCCTTGCTCGAAACGGAGCCTTATGCCCGGATTGAATATTTCTCCTTTTATTTGCAGCGAAGCGGTAAGCTGCGAATGCCCTCCCTTGTCTTCGATGCATTCCGTCATCTCCTGCAACTCGGCACGGAACCTTCCCCTCTGGCGCTCTATAAGCAGCAGCAGCTGTTTCATGAGATTCTCCTGCACCTTCAGGAGGAAGACGAAACCCGGGGCGACCGCCCATATGAACGGGTCGCAGAGAAAGCGGCCGTCTATTTGCGGCGTCATTACAAAGAACCGTTGTCCTATCAGCGTCTCGCCGAGGAGCTGCATTTCCACCAGAACCATATCGCTCTCTGCATGAAAAAAACGTTCGGCTGCACGCCTCTCGGCTACGTCACCCGTTATCGGGTGGAGATGGCCAAGCGGCTGCTGATTCACACCGATGACCCGATCGGCCGCATTGCGGAGGAAACCGGCTTCGGCTCCTTCCCTTACTTCGTTCGCTGCTTCACCAAGCATGTCGGCGTGCAGCCCAGAGCGTTCCGGATGGAGCACAGGGTGTAAAAGCGGGCCGCTGCCATAAGAAAGGGCGAGCCGACCGCAGCGCGGCGGAAGCAGGACGGTTAGCCGTTATCGCCCACTTTCTCGCCTGCAAGCGATTTTGCAGGACCAACCGTACCGGGCTCCAGTCATAAGCCGCCGGATTTTTTCTATATATAGCGCTTTCAAACGGCCGTCTCATCACATGCAGAAACCGCCCACAAGGAGCGGCTTTGGTTTGCGCTTCGGCACGCAGTGAGCCTGCTTATTGCACAAGCGCTTGCTTATTGCACAGTCGCAGCTACGGCATTTCTTGTTCCCGCTCGTCATCCGGCCGCCGTCTGCGCTTGACGAACAGCGTCATCAATGCCGATACTGCGAACCCTCCGACGAAGCCGCCCGCATGGGCGTAAAGGTCGACATTCGGAATAATCAGCGAGTAGACGAAGCCGATGATGACGATCGTACGCACCGTCTGCTTCGTTTGGTAATCGATTAAGTCTTTGCGGAATATCGATAAGTACAAATAAGCCGCGTATACGCCGTAAATCGCCCCCGACGCTCCCGCCCCGATATAGTAATCGGAATGCAGCCAAGCGCTGACGATATTGGCGATGATTCCGCACAAAAGATAAAACGGCGCATACCTCAGCGAGCCGAGCAGCCGTTCGAGCGGCGCCGCGAATACGTACAAGGCGAAGCTGTTAAACAGCAAATGCTCGAAGCCGATATGGATAAAGATCGAAGTGACATACCGCCACAGCTCAGGCTCCATTCCCGGCAGATCGAACATCGCCCCGAACCGGATTAACGTTGCGTTGCTTTTCGACGAGCCGTACCAGGTCATCGCCGCCATAACCAGCACATTTATGATGATGATTGCCGTGGTGACAGGATATAGGCGCACATATTGCTTCAGGCTCTCTCTTCGGACGAACAATACCCCTCTTCCTTTCCGTTGCGAATCTCTCAGGCAGCCGCCTGCTGCAAAAATCGCGCAGCCTATGGCTTGCCGGCCAAGCGGCAGGCGACGTGCCCGTAAAGTCTAAGCACATTATAGACGTTTCTTCGTCTTCATACAACAATCGGCAGAAACGCGGAACAAATCCCCCAAAAGTGACGTGATGCTCTGAAGCTTATTCCGTCCGCATCCAGCCTAAGCTGGATCGGCGTCTAACCATTCCTCTGGGATCGTTCTATGGGTAGACATTCCTTTCGGGGGAGCCCACGGATATCCACAGGATATGGCTGCGCATCATTTCCTAAACAATAAAAAAACAGAAGCTTAAGCCCGGACAGGCTGTCCGAGCTAAGCCTCTGTTGCAACGCCTTGCCCTACGGGCTCACTTTCACCGATATCGCATCGCTCTTCGTTGAGCCGGCGTCGTTAACGAGCTCGGCGACATACTGATAAGCGCCTGCGCTTCGCCCTCTGACCTTGGTCACGGCCGATTGGGCCGAAGGCGTAGAGGGTACGAGAGACTGCGTATCGATAAGCACTCCGTTCTCGTACAATCTGTACGATTTCGCATTCGTTCCCCACCACAGATCCATGCGAATATCGTAATTGCCGTCCCCGTCCCAATTATCGTGGGACAGCACCGCTTTGGCCGGGTTGGCCTGGTTGACCTGAACGGTCAGCGGCTCGCACGGCGTCGTTCCGTAACGATTGATCAGCTCGCAAGTATAGCGGTACGTTCCGTTCGGCTTCCCGTGAATGGCGGTAGTGACGGCTTGAGCGTTCGGCGAATGATCGCCGAGCGTCTTCGACTCTACGAGGCGGCCGTCTTCGTACAGCTTATAGACAGTGCCGTTATTGCCCCACCACACATTCATCGTGATGTTATAGTCGCCGTCCAGCAAACCGGTATCGTAGCCGTTATCGCTCGACAATACGCCTTTGGCCGGCGCTCCGTCGGCAGAGCCGCCCGGGATGCCGATCGTCACCGTCATCGATCCCGCCGCTCCCGAACCGTCCGCGGCCGTCGCCACCGCCAGCACCGTTCCCGGAGCCAGCGCCTGCAGCAGGCCGTTCGCATCGATGGAGGCGATGGCGGTCTGCGTCCCGTCCGGTGACTGTACGCTCCATGTCACCGCCTTGTTCGAAGCCGCCGCGGGCGCCACTGTCGCCTTAAGCTGCAGCGACTCTCCGGCCAAGACCTCGCTCGACGGCGCGGATACGGTCACGGCAGACGCCTTAAGCGGCACGCGCTCGATGCTTGGAACCGGCGGCTCGCTCATGCCGTCTCCGAGATAGAAGCTGGGATGAGGAGGCTGGTTGTAGGCTACGTTTTGCCAGGCGACGGACAAGCGGTACTCCGGATCGTCCATCAGCGTATACAGCCGATGCGGGGTAACGGCCGTCGTCGTATAAATTCGCAGAGCGCTGCTGTCCTCGGTGCGCCATACGGCCTCTTCCCGCCAATCGCCGAACAAGTCGGCCTGCAAGGACGGATTGCCTTTGGTCGTATTGTTGGAATTCGTGCCGACGGCGGTCAATAGTCTTACCGACTTCTGATTCACGTAGTCCCATTTGTCGATATTACCGACGCCTATCGGGTCTTTCCAATCATGATCGAGCAGTTCGCGAAGCAAGTCGCCGTCCCACCAAATACCGAAGTTGACCGACGGCCTGGAGCTGCTGATCTTCTCGCCTTTGGTCGTATAGATGCCGCCCGCGTCGCCGGTCGCCCACATTTCCTCTCCCAGGTAGCGCGGATCGATGTCCGCGGACATCCCCCTGCCGACATCGTAATTGGTAGGCACGCCCCAGATGAGCTCGCCGGTCTCCGCGTCCCGGAATTCCAATCCGGCCGGATTCGGATATTCTTCGTGAACGCCGAAATATTCCATCCCCGGGCGGCTCGGGTCCAAATCGCCCAAATGCATCGCATCCCCATGGCCAAGCCCCGTCGAGTACAAGATCGTTCCGTCGTCGTCAATCGCCATGGCCCCGTACGTGATCTCGTCCTTGCCGTCGTGATCGACGTCCGCCACGGATAAATTATGATTGCCTTGTCCCGTATAAGCGGCGTTGCCGGGATCGTTCGTATCGAACTTCCACAGCTTCGTCAATTTCCCGTCGCGCCAATTGTAGGCTACCAGAACCGTACGGGTATAATAGCCTCTGGCCATAACTAGGCTCGGCCGCTCTCCGTCAAGATAAGCGATCGCCGCCAGAAACCGGTCGACCCGGTTGCCGTAGCTGTCGCCCCAGCTCGACACGCTGCCGCGGGGCGGGTCATAGTCCGTCGTTACCATAGCCGCGCCGGTCTCCCCGTTAAAAATCGTCAAATATTCCGGTCCGCTCAAAATATAGCCGCTCGAATTGCGGTAGTCGGCGGCGGCGTCTCCTATCACCTGCCCGGCGCCGTCTATCGTGCCGTCGGCCGTCTTGAACGCCACCTCGGCTTTGCCGTCGCCGTCCAGATCGTATACCATGAACTGCGTATAATGGGCTCCGGCGCGGATGTTGCGGCCCAGATCGATCCGCCATAGACGGGTTCCGTCGAGCTTGTAGGCGTCGATATAGACGTTGCCGGTATAGCCGGACTGCGAGTTGTCCTTGGAATTGGAAGGGTCCCATTTCACGATGAGCTCCAGCTTTCCGTCCCCGTCGAGATCGCCTACGCTGGCGTCGTTCGCGCGGTACGTATACGCCTCGCCCGCAGGCGTAACGCCGTCGTCCGGCTTTTGCAGAGGAACGTCCAAATACTGATCGTTCCATACCCCGAACGTTTCGCCCTGGCGCTCCTCGGCACCGTTCACAATGGCGCGCACCTCATACGTGTCGGCCGCCGTGCCGCCGTCATCCAAATAATTGGTGCTGTCCGTTATCGGCTGCGAGTTGATCTTCTGCCCGTTGCGGTACAGATTGAACGCAATGCTCTTCGGATCGGTGCCGAACAAGCGCCAGCCCGTGTAGACCCCTCCGTCCACCTTGACCGCTACCGGACTGCGGTCCAGCGTCTCCGTCTGACGCTTCAGCGTCGTCACGGCAGGCACGGCCAGCACTTCGGACGGAGCCGATACGCCTCCCGTATTGACCGCCGTCACCCGGTAATAGTAAGCCATCGTCGTAAATACGTCGTTGTCGGTATATTCGGCGGCGTTCACCGTCGCTATCGTCGCGAACGGTCCCTGTTCGCTCCGGGCACGCTGCACTTGATACTGGAGCGTCCCGGGAACTTCGTTCCAGCGGAGCGTGAGCCGGGTCTTGGCCGCGTCGGTTACAGCAAGCCCCGTCGGGGCCGCAGGCGGCTGCACGGCGGGATCGCGTACCGTCACCGAAACGGAATCGCTCGGCGACGACTCGATATTTTGGTTCAGCAGCTGCGTCACCCGGTACCGGTAAGCGCCTCCCAGCTGTACCGTACGGTCGGTATAGGATGTTTCCGTGCTGGTGCCAAGCCGGGTAAAATCTCCGCCCTCTCCGTCTGCAAGCCGGTATACGTTATAAGCGCTGGCTCCATATACCGCATCCCATACGAGACTGACGGACGGACTGGGCGCATACGTGACCGCCGAAACGCTCAGTCCGCCCGGAGCCTGCTGCGGCGTAATCTCGATCGCATTCGCCCGGCCGTCCCTGCCGAATTGGAAATTCATCTGTCCGTCGGCAAGATGAACCGTCCGGATCAGTTCGGCGTAGCTGCCGCTAGCGGACGAGAGCGTTCCGTAAGAGACTCCTTCGATCGATATATCCGTCTTGTTCGAGGCGATCGCATCCCCCGAAACGACACGGACGGAATATTCCCCGTTCGGCAAATCTACCATGAAGCCGTAATCCGTACCGACCGTAAAATCCCGCAGCAGCGGTTCGGCCGTTCCCCTATCGCGGTTATTCACCGACCGGTCGAGCCCGTAGCCCCGGGCCGCCGTGTATATCGTGGTGTTGGAGACCCGGGTATAGCCAGGGGCAAGCGGACTCGTGTCCGAGCCGAAGTCGAACATGGAGCCCGAAGCCGCTGCCGCGGAGGCTGCCGCTTCCGCACGGCTTACGCCGGCATCGCCGATTCCCGCAGCCAGGGTCAACACAAGCACAGCAGACAAACAAGCGGACAAACGTCTTTGTAAAGCGTACAATAGATCTCCTCCTCATGTTCCTGCATGGCATTCCGCAATTACGGCACCCCCCCTTGGCGGTGCATCATGTTGAACGTTACTGCTTGTCCTCCTTTACTAAGGAATTTAATCGATCGCAGTCCTAAGGACGCAATCGATTTGGTAGCGTTTACATAATATCACAAATGAATTGTCTGAATCTTTACGCAATTTTGCCTAAAACTTTCATTTATTTGTCAATCGTGCGCATTCGCGAAATTCAGCGTTCAGACCGTTCTCGGGAAATCGAAGAACGCAATAGGGCGCCAAACAGGAACAAATCCCCCAAAAGCCATCCATGCCGCCGACGCGGCACCACAGACAATGGAAATGGGGTACCAAGAGTAATTTCCAGGGTAGTGACGTGATGCTCTGAAGCTTATTCCGTCCGCATCCGGCCTAAGCTGGATCGGCGTCTAACCCTTCCTCTGGGATCGTTCTATGGGTAGGGTAGACTTTACTTTTGGGGGAGTCCACAGATATCCGCAGGAAATTGCTGCGCATCATTTCCTAAACAGCAAAAAAGCACGAAGCCTACTCAAGGCTCCGTGCTTTTTAAGATTAAATCAGCATGCTATACGGCATGCTCGGACAAATAAGCTTCGATCTCCGCGTGATCCGGGATCGAAGCCTGGGCTCCCGCCCGCGATACCGCAATCGCGGAAGCCGCGGAAGCGAAGCGCAAGCTGTGCCGGACGGTTTGCCCGGCAAGCCGCGCCGTCAAAAAGCTGCCGATAAACGTATCGCCGGCAGCCGTCGTATCCACGGCCTTCACCTTGAAGACCGGCTCGCGCACAATCTCTCCGCGCCGGTCGGCGTATAAGCTGCCCTGTTCTCCGAGAGTGAGCAGCACCGCATCGGCGCCTTGAGCGAGCAGCGCCTCTACCGCCTGCCGGGCCGCTTCATCGGTCAGATCGGCCGTCAGTCCGGTGAGCTGCGCCGCTTCATGCTCGTTAACGACCAGCAGATCGATCAGCGGCCATAGCTCCGAAGGCACGGGAGCGACCGGAGCCGGATTATAACAGGTGAACACGCCTTTGCTCCGCGCCAGCTTCAGCGCGAAGACCGTAGTCTCCCATGGAATTTCATTTTGCGTCAGCAGCCCGTGAACGTTGTCGAAGGCGGCGGATTGATCCGCAATATCTTCCGGAGTCAGCTTGCCGTTAGCTCCTTCCGACAATATAATATGATTTTCCCCTGCGGCATCCACATTGATATAGGCGATCCCCGTTCTGACCTGCTTATGCAGTACGGCTCCGGTTCGGACGCCTTTTTCTTGCAGCGAAACGAGCAGCCGGGGCCCGTAAGCGTCGTCTCCGACCGCGCCTACGAAAGCGACCTCCGCCCCTGCCATGGCGGCGGCAACCGCCTGATTCGCTCCTTTTCCGCCGGGATAATAAGCCGTATTCAAGCCTTTCACCGTTTCTCCTGGAACCGGAAGCTTCGTAACCTGGGTGACAATGTCCATGTTCACGCTTCCTACAACAACCAACTTCGTCATGACAACCTCCCCAACAAGCTACCTAAAAAAATGAAACATGTCCATTGTATCATTCATTTTGAAAATGAGAAATGCTTTCCCCTGCTGCATTAGAAGGGCGGTGAAAAAGTCCGCTGCGGCGTCCATTTGATCCTCCAATCGCTGATATGAACGAGACTTGTCAATAGGCAGTTTGTAACTCCCCTTGGTTTTCCCTTACCCCTTTTCATACAAGAGGGGTGAACAAGCTGAACTAGAAGGCAAAAGCTATCAACGGTGAGCAGTCTGATATTCGCGGGTTCGGATATACCGCATGTTTTCTCTCCGTCTATAGAGAGTGGCACCACGAACTGTTGTCGTGCATCTTTCCCTTTTAGGGTTGGCACATAGCGATTACGTGGATTCTCTCTTACGGCTTTTCCCTTTGCCTTCTAACTCAGCTTTTCATCTCCACTTGCATTGGAGGCATGGGATTACCTTGAATCAACAAAATTGAACTTTGGTATAACAAGCGTCCTGTTAAAGAGGCGATTCATCCATGTATTCTTTTTTCTTCAAGTTCTCTGGCAATCGACCAAATAAATCCACTTAATTCTCGCGCCACGGCCACAACTGCTTTGCCACTTGGCTTCCCCTTTGACAGCATTTTCGTATATTTTCGATGTAACCGATGCTGTGCTTTCCAGGATATGGCCTGTATTTCAGGCGATTTTCCTTGTTGACGTTTCTTTAACTCTCCTTTCAACGCAGGTGTATAGCGATAACTCCAAGCGGATTCGACCAGCAAACGGCGAAGGTGGGTATTCCCTGATTTCGTAATACTTCCCTGCCATCGGCTTTGACCACTTGAGTATTCCCGCGGCACCAAACCTGTGTACCCCATAAAAGCCTTCGCATTTCCAAACCGGGTAAATGAACATACTTCGGCTACGATACCTGTTGCGGTCGTTTCAGCTACGCCACGTAAGGTTTGAAGGGCTTGTATTAATGGAGCGTGGTGCCCTTTCGTCGCTTCCTCGTGAATGGCTGCTTCTATACGTTTCAGACGTTCTTCATTTTCATCCATCTGATGCAGCATTTCCTGCAGAACCAAACGCTGAGTAGCAGACTCCAATGGAATACGTCCTAACCACAACCGATACTTTGCCGTCCAGCGGCGAAGCCGCTCTTTAGGTGCAATCTGATGACGAAGAAGAAACTTCCCGATCCGCTGCCGGATTCGAGCCCGATCTTCCTTGACATCTTCACGCATCCGTACCAGATCACGAAGTGCTTCTTCCTCTTGGCTAGGTACATGCACGCGGGTTAATTCACCTGCTCGAAGTAATTGTGCCAGACGCATCGAATCCCTGCGATCCGTTTTTACCCGTTCTCCTGGACGACTCGGCATGAGTGAAGGGGCGATAACTATACAGTCATATCCGTGTGCGGTTAGCAAACGAACTAAAGGATATCCTGTTGGTCCTGCCTCGTAACAAATGCTTAACTCATTGGGTTCGCCTAACTTTCTCAATGTTTTCAAGGTGTGATACTCCGTATGAGGAATCGTACCCAAATACCGAGCGCCTTCTCTACCTGGATCTGCTACAGATACAGCAATTTTTTCCTTCGATACGTCTAAGCCTACGTATTTTATGGTATCCTTCATAGTACAGACTCTCCTTTGCAATTTAGCTCTGATTTTGGTTTTGGTTTAGCTTCTACTACACCATTATTCCCAAAATTAACCTAAGACATTGCACTGACGGGGAGTCTGTCTCGTTCATGATAACTGTTGAAAACGGATTCTTTGGATTGTTTTTTCGTTTTTCTGTGGAGAGAATTCGTTTTCAAAGGCGAACGCTTACGCTTTTCCAGATTCAAATGGCCCCTCCGCTCTTTTTTCACCATGCTTTTAGGTCAGCCGGAAAACGGTCCGGCGGCACGGAAACGGCGTTTATTTGCGGAGAATCTCCTTCTCCTTCTCCGGACTGCGCCGGCGAATGCAAAAGGGCAACCGTTAGCCGGATGCCCCGCTGAATCTCGCTACTTTTCCTTATTACAAAATCTATACTTTGTGAGAAACGCCCGATTTCGGCCCGTCCGCCGCTTCCAGCGCCTGCTCCCTGCGCAATATTTCGTCCATGGAGGTGTTGAGGGCAGCTTGCGGACCCTGAAAATGACGCTTGTAATAAGCCAAATCCATGATGACCAGCACCACCAGCATGGCGGCCAGGGCGTAACCGGCGGTTTCGTTGGGAGGGATTACCATCATGATGCAAATAAATACGATCCAGATCAGGGCGACAATGGAGATCGCATCGCTGTATTTGCCCAGATTCCACGGTCCGAGATGCTTTTCCTGAAATCGGCCGCTTGCCTTGGCCCTAAGCTTCAGCCAGATCGGAATGCCGTAAGCGACATACAATCCGACGACGCTGACGGCGGTCAGAAACGCAATGGTCGTATAAGCGGCGTCCGGATTCACCGTTTTGATGATGTAATCGACGAAAGCGAGCAGGAACGAGAGAATAATGGCAAGCCAAATGGCTTTGGCGGGGGTACGGTATTTTTTGGAGATTTGCGCCCATTGCGAGCTGAGCGGCATGCCTTTGTCCCGGGAGAAGGCGTACATCATTCTGGAGAACGACGTGATCGACGAAAGCCCGCAGAACCACATCGCCGCCGTCACGAGCCACAAAATAATCGAGCCGAACGTGCCGCCCAGCGCTTGGCTGATCACGTAAATGAACGCGTTATCCGCCCCGGCCGCCGCTCCGGCATCCTTGATGGACAACGTGACGAAAGCAAGCATCAGGAAACCGAATACGAAGGAATAAGCAACCGAGGTGAAAATTCCCCAAGGAGCGCGCACGCGCGGGTTGATCGTCTCTTCGATCGTATGCGCCGAGGCGTCGAAGCCGGTAAACGTCCACTGCGCCTGCAGCAGCCCGATCAGGAAGGCGAACATGTACGGCTTATCCGAGAACGTCTCGCCCACTTTGAACAAATAATCGACGCTGTTAAGTCCCCCTTTGGTAAAAAACGCGAGAGACACGACCAGGACCGCGACGATCACGATATGGTACCACGCCGAAAAATCGTTGAGTTTAGCTACGATACGTATCCCGATATGATTGAGAATGCCATGCGTCAGCAAAATGACGGTAAAGGCGATCAATACGGACGTATTGTCCGACGTATAGCCGAACACGCTGGCCAGCAGCGGGTCGGCGAACAAAGCGACCGAGTAGTCGATGCCCGCGACGATGCCGATCTGGCCGATCAGGTTGATCCAGGCCGTATACCAGCCCCAGCGCTTGTTTTTCAAGATCGCCGCCCAATGGTACAGCGCCCCCGCCGTCGGAATCGCCGAAGCGAGCTCGGCCATCGCCGCCGCCACGAACATGACGAACAGCGCGACGATCGGCCAGCCGAAGCCCATCATTCCGGCTCCGCCGTAGGTCAGGCCGTGCCCGTACAGCGATACCGCCCCGGTTAAAATGGAGATGATCGAGAAGGAAATGGCGAAGTTGGAGAACCCCCCCATACTGCGTAAAAGCTCCTGCGCGTAACCGAATTTGTTCAAATCTTGTTTGTCCTTATCGTGGTGATGAGATTGTGCATTCATACGTTCAACCTCCTCCAAAGGATAACCGATTGGTTGCTTGCCCCGCTTACGCCGCAGCCGTTACTTGCCGAGGAAGCTTTCATGCTCGCTTTCGTCGTAATTGCGAATACTGTTGCCTGCTATGCGGACGACCCCCAATGCGAAAAGACAAGTGATCACAATGATGATAATCCCGATCAGCGTAGACATCCTGACTCACCTCCTTAGAACACCGCATCTTCATTCGACTTTTCCGCAAAAATGTTGCCCCCTGCGCTAGAGGAAGCTTTTCATGCCGTTCGGCACGCGTCTGATTCGCCCTCCCCGCCCTCAAGGCCGAACCGGCTACAGCTCCATGTTCACGCCGCTCGCCTGCTGCTCCAGCATTTTGCGCAAAATCGTCCCGATATGAGCCCCCGCCTCTACCGGGGGCGTGCCTCCCGGATGAATATTCGAGATGACGGTGCGATCGCTTTCGACCGTTCCTCTATGCGGACGGTAGCACATGTAGGCGCTCATCGAGCGAGACGAAACGAGTCCCGGCCGCTCCCCGATCAGCAGCACCAGCGCCTCCGGCTGGAGCAGATCGCCGATATGGTCCATGACCGCGACCCGGCCCCCGCGAACGAAAAACGGCGTGCCCTGCGTTAATCCGTACGAGGCCAAAGAGTCGAGCAGCGACGGGTAGACGTCGGCCAGATTGGCGTCGACGGCGTTGGCGCTTAAACCGTCGGAGACGACGATTTGCACCTGCGGACGCATGATGCAGCGCTTAAGGATCAGCTGAGCCCCCTCGTCGGTGATGACTCTGCCCATATCCGGCCGCTTCAAATAGTTGTCGGTATCGCGAAAATGCGTCTCGACCTGAAACAAGCCGAACTCGCCGAGCAGCGACGGATTGACTTTGCCATAGATGGAGTCGACGGCCGCCGCATGGTCGCAGCGGAATTTGAGCAGCTCCTTGGTCAATACGCGCGTCCCCGTCCGCCATACGCCGATTCGGGCCGGAGTGCTGGAGACAAGTTCGCCCATTCCGTCCGCCCATTTGGGCGAAGGAATTTTGGAAACCGGCGGCGCTTCATTCGCGTCGTTCTCCGCCGGTGAATCCGAGAGATCTCGGTCCGAATCCGCCTCGTCAGCGGTTGTACCGCCGCCGTAGTCCGGCTCGGCATGCGCGGGAGCTCGCGGGCTCCGCTCGGGAGAGCGCAGCGACGGATCGCGGTTTCCCCCGGCCTCCGTGACGAGCGGAAGGGGCTGTTCCTGCGAGAGCAGCTTCTTCTCAAGCTCCGCCATCACTTTATCGACAAGCTGATCCAATTCAAGCGGCTTCGTCCGGTTCATACCGTTTGCTCCTTTCCAGGTAAAATAAGACCGCTACATGAACAGCGAAGGGTCTCCCGCGATCGGGGTCAGCCTGCCGTTCTCCATGATGCCCATCCGCTCGAGCCAGCGCTCGAACTCCGGAGCCGGACGCAGCCCCATCATCTCCCGCAAGGTAGCGATATCGTGATAGCTCGTCGATTGATAGTTCAGCATGCAATCGTCCGCCATCGGAACGCCGATAATATAATTGACGCCGGCGGCTGCCAGCAGGACGGCCAGATTATCCATATCATTCTGATCGGCTTTCATATGATTGGTGTAGCAGACATCGACGCCCATCGGCAGCTGCTGCAGCTTGCCCATGAAGTGATCCTCCAGTCCGGCGCGGATTACTTGCTTGGCGTCGTACAAATATTCCGGTCCGATAAATCCGACCACCGTGTTCACGATAAACGGCTTATACTTGCGGGCAAGACCGTAGCAGCGGGCTTCCAGCGTCACTTGATCGATACCGTGATGCGCTTCCGCCGACAGCTCGGAGCCTTGACCGGTCTCGAAATACCACAGATTCGGACCGGTTCCGGTGCCGTCCCGCCGGATCAGCTCATCCGCTTCGTCCAGCAGCGCCACGTCGATGCCGAACGCCTTGTTGCCGTCTTCCGAGCCGGCGAGGCTCTGGAACACCATATCGGCCGGAGCCCCCTGCCGGATCGCGCGCATCTGCGTCTTAACATGAGCGAGCACGCAATTTTGCGTCGGGATTCGCCATTTGCCCATCACTTCCTTGGTCATATGAAGAATTTCCTTCACGCTCTCCGCCGTATCGATAACCGGGTTGATCCCTATGACCGCATCGCCGATGCCGTAGCTGAGCGCCTCGTACAAGGAAGCCTTAATCCCTTGAATGTTATCGGTCGGGTGATTCGGCTGGGCTCTGCCGGCCAGCACACCCTTCTGCCCGATCGTAATATTGCAGTGCGCCTGCACCTCCATCTTGGATGCCGCCTGAATCAGGTCGAGATTAGTCATCAGCTTGGCGGCCGCCGCCGCCATCTCGCTGGTCAGCCCCCGGCTGATCCGGCGTATTTCCGTATTGTCCGTCTCCTGCCGCAGCAAATATTCGCGCAGCTCCGCCACCGTCCAATTGCGCAGCTCCGCGTAAATGCGCTCGTTCAGCTGCTCCTCGATCACCCGCGACACTTCGTCGGTTTCCGGCGGCAGCAGCGGATGATTGCGAATATCGGCCAGCGTCAAATCCGCCAGCACGAGCTTCGCCGCCATCCGTTCCTTGGCGTCCTGCGCGGCGATGCCCGCCAGAGCGTCTCCCGACTTCTCTTCGTTGGCTTTGGCCATTACTTCCTTCAGGCTTGCAAATTGAAATACCGTGCCGTGCAATGCGACCTTCAGCTTCATACGCTACCTCCCTTCGCTGCCGTGAAAGGCTAACGTTTTGACGACCGCCGGAATCATCATGCCGCCGATCGGCTCGCCCAAGTCGATATAATCCCCGTACTCGACGGTAATTTGATCGATGCAGACGATCTTCATCCCGCTTCCGCAGCGCAAGGACAGCGACTGTCCGAGCGCCTTCGCCATATCGTCGGCGCAGACGACGACGAGCACCCGGCTTGCCGGGTATGCGCTGCGGTACGCTTCGCACACCTGTTCCGACAAGCGCTGCAGCGAAGCGTAGCTCCAATGCTTCGCGGGCGGAACCGCCAAGGCGAACGGCGGCCCCGGATCGCTGCCGTCCGGCTCGAACAAGCTCGCCGCCGTGCGAATCGCCTTCGCCGCAGCCTCGCCAAGCCGTTGCGGACGTCCCGCTTCCTCCGGCGGCAGCTCCGCCTTGATCACGGGCAGATTGCGGATCGGCAGCACCGAAGCGTCGAGATGAACCGTAGCGCCGCTCAGCTCGGTGCTCTGCATCCCCGCCCCGATCACGGTCGCCCGCACCGTTTCATCCGGCTGCTTCAGGGTCAGGCCCTCGCGGGCGAAGCAGTCCTTCAGCGCATGCGCGAGCAGCGGTCCGATATCTCCGTGAACGGCGGTTTCGGCAAGGCTGCGCGGCCTCGGCTCCTGCATCAGCCGGCCGATACCTCCCGATACCGTCCACTCTTCGATCAGCGGAACGCTCGCCATCGGTCTGCCGAGCGTCAGCCGGCCGACCGCCTCCCGGCGCTCGGGCTTCACCGTGCCGGTCAACCCGCTCAGCATATCCCGGCACATCGCTTGGCAGATGCCGTACAGCGCTTCGTAACTGATCCGGTCACCCGGGGACAGCCGATAGCCGGCCGCACGCAGCCATGGGCGGATCGACTCGGAAACCGCCGTCAGCGTGCCGGAGCGGTCCAGCTCCAGCAGCCGCCCTCCGGCATGAAACGTCGCGGTGCCAATCGGCTTGCCTCTCAGAAATACGGCCGCGTTCGCAGTGCCTCCCCCGATATCCACGTTGACGACGGGACCGCGAATGCGCCGCGACCGCTCCTGTGCCCCTGCGCCTCTCCCGGCGAGCAGCCCTTCAAGATCGGCGCCGGCCGCAGCGACGACGAAATCGCCCGAGCGTTCGGCCAGCAGATGAACGATCTGGCGCGCGTTGCGCTTGTTCGCCGTCTCGCCGGTTATGATGACGGCGCCCGATTTCAAGTCGCGGACACTGATTCCGGCCCGCTCGTATTCCCCCGCAAGCAGCGCCGATATTCGCGCGGCGTCGATCTCATCCGCGCCCGAGAGCGGCGTCCGGTGAATCGGGCTCGAATAGAGCAGCTCCCGCTCCACGATATCGAACCGGGGAAGCGCCAGCGCTCCCGACGTTCGCGCCAGCTTCAGCCGGCTGACGATCAGCTTGGTCGTGCTGGTCCCTATATCGATGCCGACGCTTGTAATCCACTGCTCTTCGCTATCCTTCACCGCGATTTTGCCCTCCCTTCCTTTCAAGCGCCGTGTCCGGACATCGCCTCCGGACCATCGCTTAAGATAAGCTCCGCCAGCCGCCCCATCGGCATCCGCGCCGACATGCTGGCCTCGCGCATCCGCCGGTACGCTTCCTCTTCTTCCAGCGCGTAAGCTTTCATCAGCAAGCCTTTGGCTTTTTCGATCGCTTTGCGATCCTCCGCCGATTGTTTCAGCCGTTCAAGGTCCTGCTTCAACGAATCGATCCGCCGTTTCTGACTTAAGGCAATCTCCACGGCGGGAATCAAATCCTCCTCCGACACCGGTTTGACCAGGTAGGCGGCGACTCCGGCATCCCGCGCGTCCCGTACAAGCTCCCGCTGGCTGTAGGCCGTGAGCAGCAGCACCGAAGTATCCTGCATGCTGCGGATAATCCGCGCCGCCTTGATCCCGTTCATGACCGGCATTTTCACGTCCATAATAACCAGATCGGGCTTCACCCTGGCGACAAGCTCCACCGCTTCTTCCCCGTTCTTCGCCTCCCCGGCGAGCGTATAGCCTTCCTCTTCCAGCATCTCGCAAATATCCATGCGAATAATAGGATCGTCGTCCACGACGACAATGCCGTTTTTCATCATCGGCTCCTCCTCCCTACTAGAAGCTCGCATTTGGTTCGCCGCGTTTCCGGGAAAAGCGGTGAACGACGAGCGGCCCGCTGTCGATAAAGGTTTCGCGGGGAAAGTCCATCTACAAAAGCGACCTCTTATGCTGTTCCAGCTCCCTGGCTCTCCATTTATTCTCCCGCCGCTTGCTCGCCGCGCTTCTACGTCTTGGACAGCGGGAACGTAAGCTGAACGTCGGTACCGCGGTCGCCCGAAGCCATGCGCATGACGCCGCCCAAATTTTCCGTGACCAGCGTCTCGGTAATTTTCAGCCCGAGATGACCTCTGCCGCCGCTCCGCCTCTCCGCCGGAATCATCCCTGCGCCGTTGTCGGACACGCGCACCGTGGCGATGCGTCCGGCCGCTTGGAGCTCGATCTCGATCTCTCCGCTATCCCTGTCCGCAAACGCATGAACGACGCAATTTTGCACGAGCTCGTTGACGACCAGCGCCAGCGTCGTAGCCGTATCCGAGGCCAGCGGCAGCTCGTCGCCGTACAGCTTAACCCGAATCGACTGATCCGGCTTGGCCGAAGAGGAGACGATGTTTTTGGCGATGCGGTCTACGACATCGATGAACCGGATCGTATCCAACCCGTCGAAGGCAAGCATTTCGTGAATAATGGCGATACTGTTAATCCGGTTTATGCTGTCCCGGTAGACGGTCTTTACTTCGTCGAGCCGGGTTCGGCGCATTTGCAGACGAAGCAGACTGGAGACGGTCTGCAAATTATTTTTGACCCGGTGATGAATTTCCTTGATCACGGCCGACTTGATCATCAGCTGCTTATCCTTCTCCTTCAAATCGGACACGTCGCGGATCAGCATCAATCCCCCGACCGCGCGTTGCTCCTTGTAGATCGAGACGGCCTTCAGCTCGAAGGCTTTGCTCGCAATTTGGACCTCCTCATGGTAGATCCCGCCGTGACCGATAATTCTGCTCCCTTCCAGCTTGCCGTGAAACAGCTCTTGAAGAGTACAGCGCTTGACTGCGGCGGCTTCGGAACGACCGAGCCCCTGCAGCATCGCAAGAGCCCGCGGATTCGTATAGGTGACGCGTTCCCGCTCGTCGAACAGCACGATTCCTTCATGCATCAGCAGCGGCATGCTGCCGTCCGACATCGCCATATTCAGCAGCGTTTCGGTAAGCTGCTCCGTCGTCTCCATCAGCTGCTCGACGTGCTTTTCCTGCTCCAGCCGCTCCGAGATGTCCTGCTCCATAATCAGCGCGCCCAACACCTTCCCGCTTTTCGCCCGGATCGGGACGACATGCTGCTGCATCGCGATATGCTCCTGGGACATGCCCCGCGAGCCGAGCACCTGCTGGCCGGAGAGCAGACAGAACATGACGGCGGGCTCGTTATGCGCGTAAGCGTATTGGCCGACCACCGACGTCTTATAGAGCGACGGGGCCGTAGCCGGATGCGCCTGGGCCACTACCAGCGCCGTTCCCGGGTCCGGGAGCGGGCAATCGATGAATACGTCGGCCTGCGAAACGTCGGCAATCAGCTGCAGATGGCCGGCCAAATCCTCGATGACGGCGGCCTCGTCTGCGGATAATAACGTGCGCTCCGCGCACATGGCTGCAATCGATAGCGTCATGGTCGTCTCCTCCGCATTTGAGGATTGAATTTGTGAAGCATTCTCAACCGGCTTGCATCGCTTCAAGCTCATCTGCCCGGATCGACGATCGGCAGCAGCAGCTCCTTCAATTCCTCAATCCCGGCGCCGCTCGCAGCGGACGTCAGCACGATCGTTCCCTCCGGCAAAGCTTGCCTGAGCAGTGCTACGGCTTTACCCGCGTCCGCCTGCGGATGATCGATCTTCGTGACGGCTCCGCAGGCTTTCACAGGGAAGCCGCCGGCAAAGCCGGGAGGAAAATAGTTGCGGCTGCGCGTCGCATCCTGCACGAGCAAAATGCCTGCCGCCTGATGGGACGTCGCCATAAGCGAACGGTAATACAGCGGATTCTCGCTGTATTCTCCCGGCGTGTCGATCAGCCAATCCCGGTAAACGAGACTTTGCGTTTTGACGGCGGGCCGGCTCTCGCCGAACAGCGCCTTGACGAGCGTCGATTTGCCTGCGCCGACGGCTCCGATGATCATAATTTTTCTCATAGCTCAAGACCTCGTCAGCGGAGCGATGGAGAACTGCAGCTTTTCCTGCAAAAACGCATTCACCGCCTCCACGGCCATCTCCACGGCCGATACGTCCCCGACGATTACCAGCGAGCCGGTAAACCGGTCCAAATAGCCGATGTCCACGCCGGCCGCCTTCGTCGCAATATCGGCGGCGATAATCGCCGTCTCCGTCGGCGTCAGCGTCAAAATGCCGAGCGCGTTGGCGGTCTCAATCCCCAGCTTCGTGTACAGCACCGGATCGGGATTGGCGATGACGTGGGCCAGCGTAAGCTGCTTGCCCGGCACGTATTCCTGGATTACCCGCTGCTTTGACTGTTCCATGCTTCCCCTCCTTATTCGGTATCGTCCGTGACGTCAAAGCTGTCGACAATGCCTACGATCATGGCGTCGATCGGCACCATCTTGCCGCTGAACAGCACGCGCGCCGGGCTGCCCCGAGATACGATGACCTTCTCGCCGACCCCCGCCCCGATCCGGTCGGCGGCAATGACGCTCTGCCCGGCCTCCGCATCCTTGAAATCGATCGGCTGCACGACCATCAGCTTAAGATTGTCCATGCCTTCTTCTTTTTGCGTAGCCCATACGCTGCCTATCACTTTACCGAGAAACATGGCTCTCCCCCGTTTCGCCTTTCTCCGTAACCCGCTCGCTTTCGCTAACCGCCTTGCACATAATGCAGCCTGATGCCCGCATCGCTCAGTAAATCCCGGGCCAGCGGAGATACGATCGTCCGCGCCGTAATGTACAGCTCTTCCGCCGCTCCTTGCTTGAGCTGCGCCCTCACCCATTCGGCGGTCAGCAGCCTGCCATCGAACCGGCGTGCGTCTCTCCCGGCGGCGGTGACGCTGCTTCCCCGCTCCGGCGAGGCGGCCGCAGGCGCATCCCGTTCCCGCTCTGCCGGACCCGCATGCGCCGAGGCGGCAAGCTGCCTTCCCCGCGGTTCGCCTTGCTCCAACCGACTCCGCTCGGCTATAGAACGGCGATCGGCTTTCTCCTCTTCCCTGCGCAGTGCGGCACAGTGTTCCACCACATGCTCCGCCAGCTGCTTCTGCGGCGCGAATCGTGCGCCGAGCCGGCGGAGATCCTCCTTATAGCGCCCGAACACATCCGCGTAACCTTTCGGAAGCGCCAACGTGCGGAGCGTACGGCGATCGGCCCGCTTCAGTCCCGGAGCATCGTCGCCAATCAGCACGAGCTTCTCCAGCGTAAGCGCAGCAAAAAGAATCTCCGCCTTGACCGTACCCTTCAGCCCCGCTGCGGCTCTGGCGGCATTGTCGAGATCGATTTCGGGAATGACGATGCCGTCGTAATCGAGCGGAAGCTCAATAGGGGCCGGGGCGTATTCATCGGCGGCAATGATTTTGCCGGGACCCCCGCATTCAATTTTATGCAGGCCAAGCCATGATGAGGTCTCTCCGTCCAAAAATAACATATCGAAACAAACGTTATGATTCGCAAGCGTTATGAAATGATCGGTGAAAGCCTCATGAGCCGTACTGTCGCAAAAAATATACAGCACCTTCGGCCGCTTCACCGCCTCTGCCTGCATCGATATGACGAGCTCGCGAATGGTCGCCTCGAGCCACTGCTTCATCTCTTTCTCCACCGTCCTCACCCCCTCAAGGCTTCCGTAATACAGCCGTTTTTGCCGATTAGCCGGACGACATCCCCGGTGCGGAGCTGGGCCGCATTGGCTTCGTCGGTATCCAGATGCAGATCGAGCGAGAAATGCTCATGAATTCGCGCAACCACATCGGCAAAAATGACCGGGCGCTCGCCCAACGTTTGCACGATCAGCCCGTCGCCCTGCTCCACCTGCAGCCGGCTTGCCTCTTCCGGCGACAAGTGAACGTGATTTTTCGCCACGATCAATCCTTGCTTAAGCATTATCGCTTGCTTCGGGCCGATCAGAGCGATTCCCGGCGTATCCTCAAGCTGTCCCGACAGCCGGAGCGGAGGGTGAACGCCGAGCGCAAACCCGTCCGTGCGCGAGACCTCCACCTGAGAGCTCCCCGCGAAGGTCCGAGAATGCGCACGTTCCCGATGACTCCCTTGGGTCCGGCCAAAGTCACCGTCTCCTCGGCGGCAAACTGGCCTTTTTGCGAGAGCTCCCGCCACGGAGTCAGCCGGTAGCCGCTGCCGAACAATAGCTCCACATGCTCCTCGGATAAATGCACATGCCGATTTGATACCCCTACCGGTATGTTAGGTATAGCGGACTTGCTCCAATCCAGCCGGATCGGGGGAGAATCGTCTGCCTTGCGGTTCAGCCGGATTCCTCTGCTCTTCAGGAAGTCTTCCGCAGCCGGAGTCAGCTTATCTTCTGCTGTCACAGGGTAAGGATTCGGAATGCCCTTGGCCAGTTGGGCGCGCAGAGAAGTCTCCGTTATTAGCGCCATACTTTTTATCCTTCAAGCTTGGGCAAAATAAATTCGATATCCGAATGCGGACGCGGAATAACATGAACCGAGACGAGTTCCCCTACCTTCTCCGCCGCAGCCGCGCCGGCATCGGTCGCCGCCTTGACGGCGCCCACATCGCCTCTGACCATGACGGTGACCAGACCTCCGCCAACATGCACCTTGCCGATCAGCTTCACATTCGCTGCCTTGACCATCGCATCCGCCGCCTCAATCGAGCCGACTAATCCTTTCGTTTCCACCATGCCGAGCGCCGCCAGTTCTCCTGCCATTTGAGATCATCCTCCTCGAATTGAATTATGTAGCGTATTTCTACCTTCCAACGCGTGAGATACTTGCCAATCGCAGCTTGAGCCGCTTGAGCCTGCGAAGAACGTTCGGATTTCCGGCCGCCTGATTGCCAAACCCGCTCTATTTCATCTGCAGCTCGGTTAAAACGCTCTTGACGATCTGCAGCACTTCATCGCGGGAGATACCCAGCTTACCCGATGCTTGCAGCTTCCGAGCCTCCCGCTCCACCGCCGATGCCACGGCCTCGCGGGAGTCTGCCGGCTCCATCTCGCGGATGCCGAAGGCGACCCGCTTCACATTAAGCAAATGCTGCGGACCGATGTTGTCCGACGTAATGTTATTGCCCATGGAACCGCAGCCAAGCGTCAACGACGGCATGATGCCGGTAGTCGCTCCGATGCCGCCGAACGTCGTACCTGCATTGACGACAATGCGGGAAGCGGGTTTCTCCAGCCCGAATGCTTCAATGACCTCCTCGTCCTGCGCATGAATGCCGAGCGTATGCCCAAGCCCGCCGAGCTCCAGCAGCTCTATGCATCTGCGGCAGCCTTCCCGCCAATCCTGTACGGTGTACAGCGCGAGCAGCGGGCTCAGCTTCTCCATCGAGAACGGATGCTCCCGCCCTACCGCCGTCTCCTCGGCGACTAATACCCGCGCATCGGACGGGACCGAGATGCCTACCATCCGGGCGATGACCTGAGGGGAACGGCCGACCACCTTCGGGTTCAGCCCGCGCTCGGTGAGCAAAATCGATTCGATATTTTGCTTCTCCTGCTCGTTTAAGAAGTAAGCGCCCTGCCGTTTCAATTGATGCACGAGCTCCGCCTTGACGGCTTCGTCGGCGACAATCGCCTGCTCCGAGGCGCATATGGTCCCGTAATCGAACGTCTTGCTCTCTAAAATATGTCTAACCGCCGCCCCCACATCCGCACTGTGATGTATGTACACCGGCACATTGCCCGGCCCTACGCCGAACGCCGGCTTGCCCGAGCTGTAGGCGGCCTTCACCATCGCCGTTCCTCCCGTCGCCAGAATGACGTCGGTCAGCTTATGCTTCATCAGCTCCGCACTCGCCTCCACCGAAGGCATCGTCAGGCAGTGGATCAGCCCGGCCGGCGCCCCCGCCTGCTCGGCCGCCTCGCGCATCAGCCGCGCCGCCTCCTGCGAACAGCGAAGCGCGGACGGATGCGGGCTGATGACGATGGCATTGCGCGCTTTGAGCGCAATGATGCATTTGAACATGACGGTCGACGTCGGATTCGTCGAAGGGATAATGGCGGCGACAATGCCGACGGGCTGCGCGATATCCCATACCTTGCGCTCCTCATCCTTACGGATGATGCCTACCGTCCGCATCCCTCGGATCGCCTCGTACACGTCCCGTGCGACAAAGCGGTTTTTGGCGGCTTTATCGGCAGCGTTGCCGAAGCCGGTCTCTTCCACGGCAAGCGTACCGAGCCTATCGGCATGGTCTTCCGCCGCGCGCGCCATCGCCGCCACGATCGTATCGATCTGCTCCTGCGTCATCGTCTCCAGCCGCTTTTGAGCCTGCTTCGCTTCCTGCAGGCAGCTGCGAACCTGCTGAATGGCCTGTAAATCCGGATCAAGCTGCATACTGCCTCTTCACCTCCTTATTCCTCCTGATCATGGCCGCCGGATAAATCGTCACTGCCGCCAGAGGAACGATGGCCCGTATCCGGCTTCTCTGCCGCTGCGGCACCGTTTGCATTCGGAGTATCTTGTGCGGCTTCAGCCGATTCCACCTCCAGCTTCTCCGGCCACTGCTTAGCCAGCATCGCGTACACCGACACGTCGGGCCGCGGAATCACATGTGTAGACAGCAGCCTGCCGACGCGCCTGGCCTGTGCTTCACCGGCTTCCACCGCCGCCTTCACCGAAGCTACGTCCCCCACAATATAGATCGTGACTATGCCTGCATCGGCTTTCTCGAACGTCGTCACCCGAACGTCCGCCGTCTTGGCGGCGGCATCCGCTGCCGCTATAAGCGCCGGTATGCCGAGCGTTTCGATCATGCCGAGCGCCAGCCCGTTCCATAGACTCATGCTTCTTCACCCGCCTCGCTTTAACCTGGTTTGACCGGCTGCCGGGCGACGCCGCGCACCGCCTCTGCGAAAGCTTCCGCCGCCGCCGCGCACGCCGACTGGCTGCCCGTTAAAAGTCCTCCGGCAAAATTCGTTTCCGTCGGAGGTCCGTAAAACTGGCATAATCTTACATCCGCCGCTTTCATTGCGGCATCCAACCCGTAGACGGCTTCGAGCGGCGGTGCGATCAAATAAGCCAGCGGCTCTCCCTCGGCAATTCCTGCGGTCTGGGATAAGTATGAGCCGGTTCTGGATACGACATGAGCGTAGTAAGCGTGGGTTCCCTCCTCGTTGAGGGAATAAAAGCACGCTCCGCCAGCCATAAACTCCATAGCCGCCTCCAGACCGCTTCTCACCTCCGCCGGCGTTTCTCCGCCCAGCATCCCGATAAACTCCCCGGACAGCGGGCCAGACGCATGTCCCGAGCCGGCATAAAAGGAACGGGCATACACCACTTCCACCGCCGCCTTCTTCGTCGCCTCATCGATCGCCGTATAGCCGACGTCGTCGATCGTAGAGGTAAGCAGCCCGAGGCTGCGGATATGCGGCTTCAGCTCCAGCTTGGCCGCCAGCTCCTTATCCACGTTCGGTATGATTCTGACGGCAAGCGGTACGGCGCGGATCGGTTGATCGCTCACTCCCTTCACCTCTTCGCTTCGTTTTTCGATCTCCACTTCTGGCGCACCCCTGAAAATGCAAAAAGATGCCCGGGATCGAAGCCGGACTGTTGTCTTCGCTTCTTGCTCTCCCAAGGCACCGTTGCCTTAAATGCTATTCTTTTTTGCTGATCTTACCATTATTGTAAAATGGATCGCGGATTTTTGCAAGCGTTATCATGCCGATATTCCGGCCTTATCATTGACTTCATTTATCCGTGATGCTTCTACATCATATGCAGAGCCTTCTCCGGTTATACCCGTCCGCCGGGTTGAAGCGGCATCGCCCCGCGGGTGGCCTCGCTCCGGTGATATGGAATTGCTCTGCGCCATGACAGCGGAGGTCGCAACCTCCACGAGGATGAAGGCAGAACTTCTTGCTCCCCCAGCCCGTTTGTTATTTTTGTCAAGCTACTTCCTGCCGCTTTGCCGCACCTCGCGGATCGAGACGACGTAATGTTTGCCTTTGACCGCATCGTACTACCCTTCCCATTTGGACATGACCACCGCGGCCAGCGAATAGCCCAGCACGTTGACTACTGTACGCGCCATATCGAGAATACGGTCGATCCCTGCGATGAAGGCGAGTCCCTCGATCGGAATGTTGACCGAGCCGAGCGTTGCCAGCAGTACGACGAAGCTGACTCCGGGCACGCCCGCGATGCCCTTGGAGGACATCATCAGCACGAGCAGCAGCGTAATTTGCGAGCCGATCGGCATAAGGATGCCGTACATTTGCGCTATGAAAGTAGCGGCAAGAACCTGATAGAGCGTAGACCCGTAGAGATTAAACGAGTATCCCGTCGGAATGACGAACGAAGCAATCGCCCTGAAGCGGGAAAAATCCGTCTACAATGGCGGCCGCTTACGCTGCTCCAAATTTCAACCCGCTCTCCCGCCACTTGTTCATCATGTTTTTAAAGATAGTATGGTTTTCCTCATTTTAAAGAGGTATCTACGCCATTCGACAAAAATCTACGCAGCCGGCTTAAAAAATAGCAAGATTCGAAAAACAGGAAAAACTTCGGTACAATAAGCTAGACCGGTGAATAAATTCATACGAAGCTGTCTTTGAAAGAACTGCTTACCGCGCTATTGTTGATGATTAGTCCGCGCGCTGCTGTCCGAGCTCGAAATGATCGGTGAAACCGGAAGCCGCGATCTGCTCGACATGCTCGAGCTGCAGAACGGCTCCGATCCGTCTTCGACCCAGACGAAAATCAACACGAAGAAATTCGTGCAGGTGCTGTAAAATAGATTAGCTAGTTTCAGATGAACCTAAGGGAGGATAAGAATGGCTGATCATATCGACAATTTTTATCGGCATATGGGGGTTTACGGAATTTGTGTGTCCGACGAACGTATTCTAGTCATTCGAAAACGATTAGGCCCCTATACCGGCAAATATGATTTGCCTGGCGGCCGATTGGAAGCAATGGAATCCTTGGAGCAAGGAATGATCAGAGAATTTCGAGAAGAAACAGGTTATGCCGTTCAAAAGCTGCACAATATCGGCGCCTGCGATTTTTCCGTGATATGGAAATTACCTAATAATACAGTGGAGAATTTACATCATATTGCTATTTTATATAAAGTAGCTATTGATTCAGAGGAGACAACTGCACCCATTGAATCGTTCGATGGGCAAGACTCAGATGGGGCCGTGTGGCTGGCTCTCGATGAAGTGACTTCTAACAATTCATCGCCTCTCGTGCTGCAGGCGCGTGAATGGTTACATACAGGAACTATTCCCGTCGAGAGCGGTGCATTCGATTATACGGCTTCGACTTAACTAAAACTCCAACGGACACAACAGCCGTTATTTACGCCAAAATCGGCATTTTAGATTTCTAACGGACCTACGTGCCGCTATCGAGATGAACATGCATCTATTGGAAGCGGATGAAGGTAAATAAGCGCTGTGGCGACCGTTATGATATGAAAACGGTAAATTGCAGCCAATAAGCGTCCGTCATGTCCGTTAGCTTTTCATAGCGCATAAAAAGCCGGTGAGAAGCCCACCCTCCTGCGCCATAGACTGTACCGCCGGCCTTCAGAGCAGCCCGTAAAGCGGAACACCCTGACTTCGATGCTGCGGCGTGTCCCCCAATAGAATAACGTTGCAAGGATGACCAACCCCGCAAAGCGTGAATTGGCTCCAAACGAAGAACATTCAGATACTTGGCGAGAGCCTGCGGATATTTATATATTCCATGCCGCCGAAAAAGGCCGCCAAGCTATAAGCCCTGGCGGCCTTACCTACTCATCCGTTACAACAGTTCCAGCAAACGCTCCACATCGGCTGCGGATTGCAGCCGCGCGATCGTATCCAGCAGCGCCGCGGCGCGGGCCGGCTCGGCCGCAAGGGCGCCCTCCAGCTTCTGCCGGAGATCCTCCGGCGTCAGCGCGTTGCCCGGCGCGCCGCGAGGGCAGTCGATCCGCTCGCGGAAGCTGCGCCCGTCCCGGGCGGTCACTTCGACGATCGTATAGCGCCCTTTCGGCACCGCGTGCGGAGCCGGCTCGATGCTATCGTCGTACACCCTGCGGATGCGGGGCAGCAGCTCGAGCAGATGCGGCGCGATCGGCTTGCTCGCGAAGCTGTCCACCGACAGCGGCTCGCCCAGTAGCGCAAGCGCGGCGACGTACTCCACGCTGAAGCGCCCCTGCTCGCCGGTGCGCGGCTGCCGCTCGATCAGCGCGGCGTCCCCGCCGGTCGGGAAGACGATATCGACCCGGCCGATATCGTCCGCCGCCAGCGGGTGCTTTTGCCGCAGCAGCACGGCGGCGTCGGCGGCGTGGTGAGCCGCCGAGCAGAACGGATAGATCTTGAACCACAGTCCCGGGTTCACGATCCGCCAAGACTCGCCCCAGCCGTCCAGCAGATTCGCCTCGGCTGCGGCCAAATCGCCGTAGACGCCGAAGAAGCCCGCCGTCCCGTCCAAGGCATGAAGCGTTCCGCCGAAGCCCGCTTCCGTCAGCTTCACGGCCAGCAGCGCCGCCTGCGCCGCCATGCCCGCATGCAGCGGCTTCGTCTCGGTGCCGAACTGATTGCGCAGCCCGCCCGCCTGCGTCGCGGCGAAGCCGATCGCCTTCTGCAGCCGCTCCTCCGTGAAGCCGAGCAGGTAGCCTGCAGCCGCGGCGGCGGCAATACCTCCGAGCGTGGCGGTATTATGCCAGCCGCGCAAATAATGCTCCGCGCCGATCGCCCTGCCGAAGCGAGCCATCGTCTCGACGCCGATGACGTAGGCGGCGAGCAGTCTCTCGCCGCTTACGCCGCCCGCGGCCGCCGCCGACAGCAGCGCCGGCAGGATGACCGTGCTCGGATGGCCGCGGACATCCGAATGCACGTCGTCGTAGTCGAGGGCATGGCCGAGGTAGCCGTTGAGCAGCGCCGCTTGGCGGAAGCTGCTCTTGCGCCCCTGCCCGACGACGGGAACGTCCTCGCGGCCGCCCTCGGCTTCGGCCACGCTCCACAGTCTCGCGATGCCCTCGTCGTCCCGCGCGGCGAACGCGGAAGCGAAGTAATCGGTCAGTCCCATTCTCGCGGCCTGCATCGCTTCCTTGTTCCGCTCCGGCCGGGACTCGGCGATAAGCCGGGCCAGCTTTTGAGTCAATCCGCATTCATTCATGTCCATCTCTCCAATACGTTCACTGCCAGATCGGCGAAATATTGCGCGCCGACGACCAGCGCGTCCTCCTGCAGCGTAAACGAAGGATGATGCCATTCCTCCGTGCCGCTCGTTCCCATCCATACGAAAAATCCGGGAATCTTCGTCTGATAAACGGCGAAATCTTCGCCCCCGAGCGTCTGCTCGGCTTCCACCGCGCGATAGCCCAGCCCTATGGCCGTTGCCGCGGCCACATCGGCAAACCGGGCGTCGTTATCGACCATCGGCAAATACGGGAACCAGCGGAAGTCGACCCGCGCGCCGTACCCGGCCGCTATGCCTTCGGCGATGCGCTTCATCATCCCCGGAATCGCTTCGCGCGCTTCCGCCTGGAAGGTCCGGACAGTGCCCTCGAGGCTCACTTTGTCCGGGATGACGTTCCAGGCGCTGCCTCCCTGAATGCGGCAGACGCTGACGACCGCATTGTGCAGCGAGCTGATATTGCGGCTGATGACGGATTGCAGTCCGCTGACAATCTGGCTCGCCGTAACGATAGGATCGATGCTGTTATTCGGAATGCCGGCATGGCCGCCGACCCCGATCACATCGATCTCGAAGCGATCTACGCTGGCCATCAGCGGTCCCGTACGGACGCCGATCGTCCCAACGGGCAGATTCGGCTTGTTATGCATCCCGAAGATCGCTTCCACGCCTTCGAGAGTGCCCGCGGCGAGCAGCTCCTTCGCTCCCGACGCCGTTTCCTCCGCCGGCTGAAATATAAAGCGTACGGTGCCGCGCAGCTCCTCGCGGCGCTCCTTGAGCAGCATCGCCGCTCCGATGATCGCCGCGGTGTGGAAATCATGGCCGCAGGCATGCATTTTGCCATGAGTTTTGGATGCGAAAGGCAGTCCGGTCTGCTCTACGATCGGCAGCGCGTCGATGTCGGCGCGAATCGCAATCGTCGGCCCCAGATGCGCGCCGCGAATTTCCGCGATTGCGCCAAGCTTAAGCTCCGGCCGCTCCGCGAGCGGCACTCCCGCTTCCTCCAGCCAGCCGCGAATGCGCCGCGTCGTCTCGTATTCCTCCATCGACAGCTCCGGGTTCTCATGCAGCTCGCGGCGCATCTTCGTCAGCTTGTCCAGCAGCCCGGCCTGCTTTTCGTTAAAGGTCATTGCCATGATATGAAGCTCCTCCCTGTGGCTTAGACAGAAAGGGACCTAAGGAGAAGCCTCCCAGTCCCTTTCTGCCTGTCGTTATCCTATTTGCTGCAAAAAGCGCTTCGTCCGCGGATTTTGCGTATGATCGAACAATTGCTCCGGCGTCCCCTGCTCTACGATGTTGCCGTCCGCCATGAAAATGACTTGATCCGCCACCTCGCGGGCGAACGCCATCTCATGCGTAACGATAATCATCGTCGTCTGCCGTTCGGCGATGCTTTTAATGACTTGAAGCACCTCCGCCACCAGCTCCGGATCGAGGGCTGATGTCGGCTCGTCGAGCAGAATCGCGTGCGGATTGACCGCCAGCGCGCGGGCGATCCCGATGCGCTGCTGCTGGCCGCCGGACAGCGTAATCGGATAATTGTCCGCTTTGGCGGTCAATCCGACCTGCTCCAGCAGCTCCATCCCGATCTTGCCTGCCTCGGCCAGTTTCATCTTCTTGGTGACGATGAGCGATTCGGTAATGTTTTGCAAGGCCGTTTTATTTTTGAACAAATTATAGTTTTGGAATACCATCGCCGTCTGCTGCCGGAGCAGATGCGCTTCCTTGCGCGAATAGCTCTTGGCGTCCAGCGCGGCCTCGCCGATCTGGATCACGCCTTCGTCCGGCGTCTCCAACAGATTCAAGCAGCGCAGCAGCGTCGATTTGCCCGAGCCGGAAGGTCCGATAATGGCAACCACTTCGCCGCGCTTCACTTCGATATCGATCCCGTCCAGCACGACCAAATCTTTAAACTTTTTGCGCAAATTCGTCACTTTAATCATCGGAGCCCTCCTAGCTTGTATAAGGTTTGTTGATTTTCCGTTCCAAGAGCTCCTGCAGGAGGCTGTAAATGATCGTCAGCACCCAGTACACGATGGCGATCGCCGAATACGTCTCGAAAAACTTCAGCGAAGCCGTAGCGATCATCTTTCCTTCGGCGAACAGCTCGGCTACGCCCAGCGTAAAAGCAAGCGAGGTTTCTTTCACCAGAGCGATGAACTGGTTGCCGGTAGCGGGAATGGCGTTGCGCGTCGCTTGCGGCAAAATAATGCGGCGAAACGCCTGCGCCCGCGTCATCCCGACGGAAAGGCACGCTTCCATCTGGCCTTTTTCCACCGATGCCAAAGCAGCCCGAAAAATTTCCGCCAAATAGGCGGAGTTTTTCAAGCTGAGGCCGATGATCGCTGCCGTCAGCGAATCCAAAGCGCTGAAGGACGGAAACAGCTGCGGCAGCCCGTAATAGATCAGAAAGAGCTGAACCAGAGTCGGCGTTCCGCGGAAAAAAGACGAATACAACGATGCCAGCTGGTATATAACCGGCGTTTTATTCTTGGTCAGTATGGCGATGACGTAGCCGATAACAATGGCGAATATCATCGAAACGACGGCCATCAGGATCGTGATCGGAATATATTTGATTAATATGGGAAAAGCGCTCAACATCGCTTGCAGATCAAAATTCATCTTTCCCCGCACCGCCTAACTGTTAGTTTGCTTTTTTCACTGTGACGTCTTCGTCAAAATATTTTTCGGACAATGTTTTGAGCGTGCCGTCTTGGCGCAGCTCGTCCAGAGCTTTGTTAAACTCTTCGCGGATCTTCGCATGCTTCTCGTCTTTGGCGAACGGGAAGCCGACTTCTTCGTAGACGAACGGCTCGCCGGCCAGCTTGAGCGGCAGCTTGTTCTTCTTGATTTGCGCCAGCAGCACGTTGCGGCTGTTCACATAGGCGTCGACGCGGCCGTAAGCGACATCGTTCATCGTGCCCTCTTGCGATTCATAGGTTTTGATTTTGATTTGCTTGTCCGGATCTTGCTTCTCCAGGTTTTTCGCATGGTTGGAGCCAAGCACGACGGCAACGGTTTTGCCTTTCAGATCGGCAACGGAATGAATCTCGTTGTTCGTGTCCTTAACGACGACTTGCGAGCCCGCGTAAGCGTAGGTTTGCGTAAAATCGTATTTCTCCTTGCGTTCTGGAGTAATGGCGACTTGGTTCGATACCGTGTCCAGCTTGCCGAGCTCCAGCTGCGCCATCACGCCGCTGAATTCCGTCAGCTGCCATTCGACCTTGTATCCGAGCTTTTTGGCGACCGCTTCCACTACTTCGACGTCAAAGCCTTGCAGCTTGTCGTCTTCCTTGTATGCATAAGGATAGCTTTGTCCGGTTGCGCCGACGCGCAGCACCTTCTGCTCCTGAGCCGCGGTAGCGGAACCGCCGCCGGCCGCGGGAGCCGCTTCCTGACCTTTCGTGCCGCATGCGGACAATACCAGCAGTACCGTCATCATCAGCAGCGCAATCCATGCTTTTCCTGTATGTTTCATCGTTCGTTTGTCTCCCCTTAAATTCTCTTATTGTGTATTTTGAAGCAGGTCGGGGCGCAATATTTTACGCATGAATACGGTAATATGCCCTTTGCCCAAATCTTTCTCGCCGATCCGTTCGTACCCTTTGCGCTCGTACATGTCAATCAGCCATGGATGCTTGTCCGCAGTGCCGAGCGTCACGCCCGGAGCTTTCAGCGTGTCGCGGATGACCGTCTGCTCGACCCATTCGAGCAAGGTCGTGCCGATCCCCTTCTTCCCTACCGCAGGGTCGACGGCAAACCACCAAATATGCGGCAGGCCGGCAGGTCCCGGCTGCAGCCCCCACGGCATCCGAACGGATACCGTAGCAATGATTTTGCCGTCGTCTACGAGCACGTAGCAGGCATTGTTGCGAATATTTTTCTTGACCGTCTCCAAATCCGCCGTTGCCGCCGCAAAATGGATGCCAAGCTGACGAATCGGCTCGTAAGCTCGTAAGGATACATCCAGCAGTTCCGCTGCATCCTCTTCGGTCGCTAATCTGAATTGTTGCGTCACGTTATATGCACCTCGCGTTGTCGCCGCCGTTTCCTATGAATCCGGCAATGCGGCTTACTTATTGATACCGGTTGACAGGCGCCTCCAGACCCAGATGATCCCTCAGCGTGCTGCCCTCGTATTCGGTCCGGAACAAACCTCTCTCCTGCAAAATCGGAACCACCTTGTCGACGAACAGCTCCAGTCCTTCCGGCAGCAGCGGCGGCATCAGATTGAAGCCGTCGCATGCGCCCTGCGTAAACCATTCTTCCATTTTATCGGCGAGCTGGACAGGCGTTCCTACGAAAATATGATGTCCGCGGGAGCCCGCGATATATTGATAGAGCTGACGGATCGTCAGATTGTCACGCTTCACCATATCTTTAATCAGCTGGAAGCGGCTCTTGACCGCGTTGACCTCCAATTGATCCAGATCGGGCACAGGACCGTCGAGCGGATATTGGCTCAGGTCGAAGCCGCCGAGATACCCGGACAAAATTTTCAGGCCGACCGAAGGAATGATCAAATCTTGAAGCTCCTGGTATTTGGCCTTCGCCTCTTCTTCCGTCTCGCCTAGAATCGGGAAAATTCCCGGCATGATGCCGACGTCTTCCGGAGCGCGGCCGTAAGAGACGACCTTGCTCTTCACGCTCTCATAGAAAGCCTGCGCGTCCTTCAAATTGTTCTGCGTCGTAAAGATCAGCTCGGCGGTTCTGGCAGCCAAATGCTGGCCGGGCTCGGACGAGCCTGCCTGAATGATGACCGGATGCCCCTGCGGCGGTCTCGGCACATTGAGCGGGCCGCGAACCGAGAAAAATTCGCCCTTATGGTTCAGCTCGTGCAGCTTGTCCGGCTCGAAGTAGACGCCGGCTTCTTTATCGCGGATTAACGCGCCTTCTTCCCACGAATCCCACAAGCCTTTGACCACTTCCACGAACTCTTCCGCGCGCTTATAGCGCTGGCTGTGCTCAAGATGCTCTTCCTTCGTGAAGTTCAGCGCCGTCAGCTCGATGGACGAGGTCACGACGTTCCAGGCCGCCCGGCCGCCGCTGATATGATCGAGCGAAGCGAACTGGCGCGCTACATGGAACGGTTCGCTGTATGTGGTAGAAGCCGTCGCCGCGAGTCCGATCTTGCTGGTCACTCCCGCGAGCGAAGCAAGCAGGGTGAACGGCTCGAACCGGGCTAGTACGTTCGGATGGGAATCCGCTGTGATGGACAGGCTGTCCGCCAAAAACAGCATATCGAGCTTGCCCCGCTCCGCCGTCTTCGCCAGCTCCTTGAAATAGTCCAGATTGATGCTGCCGTCGGCCTGCGCCTTCGGATGGCGCCAGGAGGCCACATGATGTCCGGTCCCCGCCAGGAAAACGCCGATTTTCAAATGTCTTTTCTCATTGCTCATGTATAATCGTGCTCCCTTACTATTAAATCTCACTCAATGAGTAGGAATTAGAATGAAAAATCAATTCAAAATTGACTGTTTCGACATTTTTCATATAAATTCGACCCATCCAGATCGCGAAAATGCGCTGGAATCAGTTGTTTTTCTTCTTTTTCTCTGCTGAAAGAGTTAATTTATAAATCATATCGAATTAGTCGGTTTAAAGCTGTGAAAAAAACTATGTTTTTTCATTTTAGCCCCGACCTATTTTTGTGTCAAGGCTTTTATTTGATCGGCTGGCAGCCTGCGGGCAGCTCCTCGCCGAGTCCCGCCAAAAAAAGAACACGACCAGCCTGATTATATAAGCGGACGGACCTCTTCCCAAGCAGCAAAAAACCCTCCGTCATCCTTATTAAGGACAGGAGGGCTGCTAGTTTCATTAGTGCCATGATTTTTGCACGGCGGACGGAACTTCTCTCGTTCCTGGCGCACCGGCTGCAGTCTTTCTGCCGAAATACATCGACAGCATAAAGCTGCCCAGCAAGATCACCGCACCGAAAATATACGGAATATCCAGATGAATATCGTATAAAATTCCGGCCAGAGCGGGACCGAAAATATTCCCGAGGCTCATGTAAGCATTGTTCATCCCCGCGACGAAGCCCTGCTCTTCTCCGGCCATTTTGGACAACAGCGTGTTGATCGCCGGGCGCATAATAGACGTCAGCGTGAAGAAGAACAGCGTTACGAGCAAAATGTACCAAAAATTGCCCGACAGCAGCATCAAAATCAGCGATACGGCAGACAATAAAAAGGTCGTATTAATAAGCGTTCTCTCGCCGAAGCGGCGGATCAGCTTGTCGATCACCACAGCTTGAATCACGGCGCCGACCAAAGCTCCGACCGTAATTAAAATCGAAATGTCGCGCGCAGTGAACGAATATTTCTTATCCACGAAGAGCGGGAAAATCGCCTCGAAATTGGCCAAGCCGAAGGTCAGCGTAAAAATAAGCAGCAAATAAATAAAATACGGCGCACGGAACGATTGGGCGAATTGGCTCAGCAAGCTTTCCTTTTGAACCACCTTGCCGCGGTTGGCCATCCGCGCTTCCTCGGACAGCGATTCCGGCAGCAGCAGCAAGGAAGTGATCATCGCCAATGCGCCTACGCCTGCGGATACATAGAACGGCGTGCGCAGCCCGAGCTCAGCCAGAAAGCCGCCGATGCCCGGCCCGATAACGAATCCCAGCGACATTGCTGCGCCGAGCATCCCGAGGCCCTTGCCCCGCTTCTCTTCCGTCGTAACGTCGGCAATGTAAGCCATGATAGACGGAATCATCGATGCAGCTCCGATCCCTCCGAGCAAACGGGAGGCGTAAAGCATCCAAACTTCGGAGGCTGCGGCGAAAATAAAGTTGGACAATGTAAATAATACAAGTCCGGATACAATCATCACTTTGCGGCCGTATTTATCCGACCACTCCCCGGCTATAGGCGAGCACAGAAACTGCGTTAGTCCGAATGCGGCGACAAGATAGCCCGCCGTGCTGCCTCCTGCTCCGAACTCCTTAAGAAATTCCGGAAGTACGGGAATAATAAGACCGATCCCCAGCATGGCAATGAACATATTGGCCATCAGCAGAATGAGCGGGGATGTGCGGCTTGAAACGGAATTCATCGCATTGATCTCTCCCTTATCTGTAAGCTTCCTATCCTTTTCTCTATAACCATGCGACGGGTGACTCTAAAACTTTACGATATAAATTGACTCAAAGTCAAGTTGTGAGACGGCTTTACTCAAACATTACCAAATCTCCGCAGAACAAATCCCCCAAAAGCCATCCATGCCGCTGACGCGGCACCATTGATGATGAAAATGGGGTTGGTACTAACAAAAAACGTTAACACTGCTACTATGGCTGGCGAGGAAGGTCGGTTCACTTTGGTGTCCTGAACCCATCCAAAAGTCTGACTCCGACGACCTGGTGTACCTTAGATTGTCGCTCCCAACTTGGGAAGCACGCAGGGTAGATTAATCCCTTATCGGTTGTTGCACCAGCCTCAATTTTTTAGCCATAGAAAGGTGACTGACCATGGAAGTGCTTATTGAACGTGCCTGCGGTCTGGATGTCCACAAAAAGAACATTACCGCCTGTATCGTTACCCCTCAAGGAAAGGAGATTAGAACGTTTCCCACCCATACTTTCTATTTGATGACACTCGTCGACTGGATCAAGGAACATCAGTGTACCCATGTCGCCATGGAAAGTACGTGTGTGTATTGGAAACCCATTGTTAACCTGCTCGAAGCCGAAGACATTCATTTCCTTGTCGTCAACGCTCATCATATGAAGGCCGTTCCAGGACGCAAGACCGATGTAAAGGACGCGGAGTGGATTGCAGATTTACTTCGGCATGGCTTACTTACTGCCAGTTATATTCCGGATCGCAACCAGCGCGAACTTCGTGAGTTAGTTCGTTACCGTCGGAGCCTCATTCAAGAGCGGGCACGTGAGCTTAATCGCATCCAGAAGGTTCTCGAAGGCGCCAACATTAAGTTGTCTTCTGTCATCTCCGACATCATGGGCGTTTCAGGGCGAGACATGCTCGAGGCCATGATCGAAGGAGAAGACGACCCGCAGAAGCTCGCTGATTTAGCCCGTCGGAAGATGAAAAGCAAAAAGGCTGAACTCGAGCTCGCCCTTCAAGGACATATGAATCCACATCAACGGCTAATGCTCAAAACCATGATCACACACATGGATTTTATAGCCGAACAAATTGTGGTCCTTGATCAGGAGGTTGCGAAACGACTTGACCCTTTTCGGAAAGACCTGGAGCGACTGGACACGATTCCAGGAATTGCTCTGCGTACAGCTGAACAAATCATGGCGGAAATCGGAACCGATGTGGCTTCCCGCTTTCCGAAAGCTGCTCACCTTTGTTCATGGGCAGGACTTGTTCCAGGTCATAACGAAAGCGCTGGGAAACGAAAGTCGTCCAAAACCCGAAAAGGCAACAAGTATCTCCGTTCCGCTTTAATCGAAGCGGCTCATTCTTTGAAAAGTTCCGATAACTATCTCGGCGCACAATATAGGCGCATTGCGGCTCGCAAAGGTAAGCAGCGAGCAGCCGTTGCTGTTGCCCATTCTATCTTGACCATTGCTTACCACCTCCTCACCCGTCAAGAGGACTATCGCGAACTGGGCGCGCAATACTTTGAGAAACGTCAAGAAAAAGCGCTTGTTAGACAGTCCGTTCGTAGGCTGGAGAATCTAGGTTATACCGTAACATTAACGGAAACAAAAATCTCTTAAGCATCAGCCCCACTTTTTTTCCCGAGCGCGATTTTTTTAAACATGAAGAGCCGCGCTTAGCTTAGTGTTGTCATTTTTAGGTACTACGCTAAAAAATTTTCAGGGTAGTGACGTGATGCTCTGAAGCTTATTCCGTCCGCATCAAGCCTAAGCTGGATCGGCGTCTAACCATTCCTCTGGGGGAGACCCCGGATATCCACAGGATTTTGCTGCGCATCATTTCCTAAACAAAAAAAAGCCGGCGGCTCTCATAAGGAAAGCGTCCGGTTTTATCTTTTAAGGCTTGAATTCTGTGTGGAGAAAAATATCCGCTCGAAAGACGCCGGGTCAACGCCGGAGCGCGTCTCCGCTATCTTGCAACAAAGTAACGAAGGATGCTCTGGGCATCGAATCTGACATACAGCTCCCGGCGTTTGAATAATGTAGCGGAGCGGATGCAGGACATTAAGACTAGCGAATGCTGACGCGGATCTCCGTCCAGAATGCTTCCTTCCTTCTGCCCTTCGCGGAACAGCGCGGCGATAATATCCAAATTGTCGGAAATGCGTTCGCGCACCGACTGCTTCAACTCCTCGCCGATACTATCGGAGGTCAAAATCTGATCGATGAACATCTGATGGAACAGCGCATCGTCCCATTGGTTGCGCAGCATATTTTCCACGAGTGCGGTCAGCTTCTCCAGGGCGGGCCCCGGCAGCTTGACTACCTGCTCCAGATGATGCCGGAGGCTGTCCAGGTTTTTATTGAGAAGGGAGGCGAATAGTTCCTCCTTGGATTGAAAATAATTATAAACTAGCCCGTGACTAATCCCGACTTTGGCGGCGATGTCGGAAATTTTGGTCGCCTCCAGCCCTTTTTGGGCAATCAACTGCACGGCTACGGATAAAATTTGCTCGCATCGCTCTTTGCGCGCTTCCTGATCTCTCTCGACATTGCGAGGCAAATCCCTCACTCCCTTATTGGCAGGCCGATTTTCCATACATCATATCGCCGGTCCGTAATGTTGTCAAATTGCCAAATATGGCGCGGAACAGCGCAGCCCAAATGCAGTATAGTAGAAGCATCGGAATAAGCAGAACGCATGGAAAGCAGGAACCGCAGCATGACAGATAACCATCGGAAGCGGCTTGCGGAAGCCGCCGGCTTTATCCAACAATACAGCTCCGAAACGGGTCTCTCTCAAGAAACGGCGGAGCGCCGCATCGCCGAAATCGCCGACTCGCTGGAGCGGACGGGCACTTACCGGCAGACCGCAGAGGAATTAAAATACGGCGCCAGACTGGCTTGGCGCAACAACAGCCGCTGCATCGGCAGATTGTTCTGGCCTTCGCTGGAGCTGTTCGACGCCCGGCATCTGGAGACGGAAGACGCCATAGCCGAGGCTCTATTCCGCCATATTGAATACGCGACGAACAAAGGCCGCATCCGGCCGGCCATCACCGTGTTCGCCCCGGAGTCGGAGGAACGCCGAATTCGGATATGGAACCACCAGTTGATCCGCTATGCCGGATACGAAACCGGACAAGGGATAGTCGGCGACCCTTCCTCCGTCGCCTTCACGAAGCAGTGTATGCGGCTCGGCTGGAGAGGCCGGGGCACTCCGTTCGACGTGCTGCCGCTCATCATTGCGATAGGAGACCGCGAACCGAAATGGTACCCGGTGCCTCCCGAGCTGGTATTGGAGGTACCGCTCGTTCATCCTGAGCTGGAACGATTCTCCGAGCTCGGACTGAAATGGTATGCGCTCCCCTGCATATCGGACATGCTGCTGGAGGTCGGCGGCGTGAAATATACGGCCGCGCCGTTTAACGGGTGGTATATGGGGACGGAGATCGGCGCCCGCAATTTATCGGATGCAAGCCGGTACAACCAGCTGCCCCGAATCGCCGAGCTGATGGGACTGGACCGTTCGAACCCGGCCGGTCTATGGAAAGACCGCGCGCTAGTGGAGCTGAACACCGCCGTGCTGTATTCGTTTAAGCTAAAGGGCGTCAGCATCGTCGACCATCATACGGCCTCGGAGCAATTCATGCGCTTCGAGCGTCAGGAAGCGGACGCCGGACGCGCAGTCAACGGCAAGTGGTCGTGGTTGATCCCGCCGATGTCCCCTGCCGCCACGCCGATCTGGGACCGCTACTTCCACGAGAATAAGGAGCTGAGGCCCGCTTTCTCCTACCAGCCGGTTCCTTATGGGAACGAATCGGCTGCGGAGGTCGGCGCAAGCGCAGAGGCGGATGCGCCGGCCGGTTCCTTACGGCGGTGCCCGTTTCATTAACGGGCGGACTTCGCCCGTTCCGCCGCCTGCCGGGCAAGCTCACCGGCCCGCAAGCCTTCGCCGCCGGAGCGCCGGAGCGTTACGCTCTCCCGGATCGGTTGTTTAATCGCCGTCGGCGATATAAGCCTCATACCGCTCGGGGGCGAGCAGACCGGCCAGCGCTTCGTCCAACGCTCCGCCGACCTCTACCTCCACTATCCATCCGGCGTCGTAAGGCTCCCGGTTCACCAGCTCCGGCGAGTCCAGCAGCGCCTCGTTGACGGACAGCACCTTGCCGTTGACCGGGCTGAACAGATCGGAGACGGTCTTCACCGACTCGATCGTGCCGATCGCCTGGTCGGCTTCGATCTCCTCCCCCGCTGCGGGAAGCTCGACAAACACGATATCCCCGAGCTGCCGCTGGGCAAAATCCGTTATGCCGATCTTTACCGTTGCCGCCCCTGTCTTCCGCACCCATTCATGCTCCCCGGTATAAACCAAATCCGCTCTGACTTCACTCATCGCAGCCACTCTCCCTACATATAATGGTAGTATAAGAAATGTATTCGGTGTTCCGTTCGAGCATGCCCACCGTATCGCCCGCCGGCTCGTCCGGAAGCAACAGGCCGGATAACGGGCACACACCCAGATAAATAGTCGGACTTTTCAGAACTATCGTCAACTTCCGCCTTACCCGATCATATGATGAACCATAGGCTATCTATTCAATATGCGAATCAATATGCGAATGAAAGCAATGGGAGAGATTGCTGCAGCCGGGGCTTCAGCGACGCCGAAGGAGTAAGCCTGCGGAGCAGGTGAATCTCTCAGGCAAAAGGACCATTGCCGGACGCGCCTCTGGAGAGAATCCCTGCGAACGGCTTCGCCTTCGCGCAAGGGATCGCCCAAGGGGAAACTCGCGCAGACGCGAAAACCGGCTTAGGACAAAACGCGCGAGGTAACTCTCAGGTACAAGGGACAGAGCGAAAAGGACCGTTTGTATACATGCGTACCCGTTTGTATACACCGCCTTTTTCGACCTGTCCTTTTTCAGGCTGACCCGCCTGTCAACAACCGGATAAGGGGTGATTCATATGGCAGGGCTCAAAAGAACACCGCTATTCCCGCAGTACCGGGCTTTTTCCGAAATGCGCCGCATCGACTTCGGAGGCTGGGAGCTGCCCGTCCATTATTACGGCATTCAGCTGGAGCATGAAGCCGTAAGACAGCAGGCCGGGCTTTTCGACGTAAGCCATATGGGGGAAATTTACGTTACCGGACAATTCGCCGAAACGATGCTGCAGCGGCTGACGACCAACGATCTCGCCCGCCTGTACGACGGCAAGGCGCAATATACGCTGATGTGCCAGGAGGACGGCGGCGTTGTGGACGATCTGCTCGTGTACCGGCTGTCGGCCGATCAGTTCATGCTGGTCGTAAACGCCGCGAATGTGCAGAAGGATATCGATTGGCTGGAGGAGCATCTGATCGGGGACGTGACGCTGGCTAACCGCTCCGACGCTACGGCGCTGCTGTCGCTGCAAGGGCCGAAGGCGCAGCGTATTCTTCAGTCCGTAACGGACGCGCCGCTCGATAAGCTGAAGCCGCTTCATTTCATCGGAGAAACGGAGGTGTGCGGCCTGCCCGTCCTCCTGTCGCGCACCGGCTATACCGGCGAAGACGGCTTCGAGCTCTATGTCGGCGCCGATTCGGCTTGCGGCTTGTGGAGCCGCCTGCTTGAAGCCGGAGAGCCCGCCGGACTGCTGCCGGCCGGACTCGGCGCGCGCGATACGCTGCGCTTCGAAGCCGCGCTGCCCTTGTACGGCCAAGAGCTGTCGGCCTCGATCAGCCCGCTGGAGGCCGGACTGCTGCCTTTCGTCAAATGGTCGAAGGGAGATTTTATCGGGCGCGATGCGCTTCGCCGCCAATTCGGCGAAGGCATTCCGCGCAGACTGGTCGGCCTGGAAATGCGGGATCGCGGCATTCCCCGCGCGCATTATCCCGTCTGCGACGGCGATGTCCGGATCGGCGAAGTGACCTCCGGCACGCAGTCGCCGACATTGAAGCGAAGCCTCGGGCTCGCCTTGGTTCCGGCGGCGTATGCGGAGCCGGGAACGGAGCTGCAGGTGGACATTCGCGGCAAGCGGCTGAGAGCCGAGGTTGTCCGCACGCCTTTCTACCGCAGAGCCTGAAAGGGCGAAGAAAAGTCCCCTGCGATGCCCAGTTTGCCCAGTTGATCTGCCAATCGCTGTTGAAATCGGATTCTTGATGGCCCGTCCCCGCCGTCCGCCGCAGCAGCGGATCGGCATCCGTATATCTCGAACAGGAAAGGAGCCTGAGGCCGATGAGCGGCAAGCACCGTTATTTGCCCATGACAGATGAGGACAGGGACGATATGCTGCGCACGATCGGCGCCGCATCCGTCGAAGAATTGTTCCGGGACATCCCGGCATCGATCCGCTATCAAGGCGCGCTGCCTATGTCGGAAGCGCTGGATGAGCTGTCGCTGATGAAGCATATGCAGGAGCTGGCCGATCGCAATGCGGACAGCTCCCGCCGGATCAGCTTCCTTGGCGCCGGTCTTTACGACCATCACATCCCGGCCGTCATCCGCCATATCGTCTCGCGCTCGGAGTTTTATACCGCGTATACGCCTTATCAGCCGGAGATCAGCCAAGGCGAGCTGCAGGCGATCTTCGAGTTCCAGTCGTATATATGCGAGCTGACGGGCATGGCCGTCGCCAACGCCAGCATGTACGACGGCGCGACCGCGCTGGCCGAGGCGGGAGCGCTGGCGTGCGGCGCCGCGAAGCGCAAGCAGCTCGTCGTCTCGCGGACCGTCCATCCCGAGGCGCGAGACGTGCTGCGGACGACCGCGCGCGGGCTCGGGCTGGACGTCGCCGAGATCGGTTACACCCCGGAGGGCGTCACCGATCTCGGCGAGCTGCGGGCGGCGGTGTCCTCCGCCACGGCCGCCGTCATCCTCCAGTCGCCGAATTTCTTCGGCGGACTGGAGGATATTGCCGCAGTCGAGCCGATCGTTCACGGCTCGAAGGGGCTGCTCGTCGTCAGCGCGAACCCGCTGGCGCTCGGGCTGCTTGAGGCTCCGGGCAAGCTCGGAGCCGATATCGTCGTCGGCGACGCCCAGCCGCTCGGCATCGCCCCCTCCTTCGGGGGGCCGACCTGCGGCTTCTTCGCCGTCGCCGAGCCGCTGATGCGCCGCATCCCGGGGCGAATCGTCGGCCAGACCGCCGACCGCGACGGAAGGCGCGGCTTCGTACTGACGCTGCAGGCGCGGGAGCAGCATATACGGCGCGACAAGGCGACGTCCAACATCTGCTCCAACCAGGCGCTGCTCGCCTTGTGCGCGTCCGTCTATTTGTCCGTCATGGGCAAGACGGGCATCCGCGAGGCGGCGACCCTGAACGTGCACAAAGCGCATTACGCCGCCAAGCGGCTCTCCGCGATACCGGGCGTGACGATGCCGTTCGCCGCCCCGTTCTTCAACGAGTTCGCGTTGAAGCTGCCGCCGGGTACGAATATTCCGGCGCTGAACCTTCGGCTGCTGGAGGCCGGATTTATCGGCGGCCTCGATCTTGAGCCTTATGACCGGGCGCTGCAGAGCCACATGCTGCTCGCGGTCACCGAGAAACGGACCCGGGACGAAATCGACGACTTCGCCGGGCGATTGGAGGAGCTCCTATGATCAAAGACAAAGCGCTGATATTCGAGATGAGCCGGCCGGGGAGAATCGCTTATTCGCTGCCGCCGTGCGACGTGCCGCAGGCCGAGCTCGGCGAGTGCATTCCGGCCGCCATGCTAAGAAGCAAGCCGGCCGAACTGCCCGAAGTATACGAAGTCGACGTCATCCGTCATTATACCGAGCTGTCGAGGCGCAACTTCGGCGTCGATAACGGCTTCTATCCGCTCGGCTCGTGCACGATGAAATACAATCCCAAAATCAACGAGGATGCGGCCCGGCTTCCGGGGTTTGCGTTCATTCACCCCTACCAGCCGGAATCCAGCGTCCAGGGGGCGCTGGAGCTGATGTATACGCTCCAGCGGGATTTGGCCGCCTTGACCGGCATGGACCAGGTTACGCTGCAGCCCGCCGCAGGCGCTCACGGCGAATGGACCGGCCTCATGATGATTCGCGCTTATCATGAGAGCCGCGGAGAGACCCGCCGCAAGGTCATCGTTCCGGATTCGTCGCACGGGACGAATCCGGCCAGCGCCGCCATCGCCGGCTTCCAGACGGTGACGATCCCGTCCAACGCGGAGGGGCTCGTCGATCTGGACGCGCTGCGTGCGGCCGTCGGGCCGGATACCGCCGCTTTGATGCTGACCAATCCGAGCACGCTCGGCCTGTTCGAGGAGCATATCGAAGAGATTGCGGAGATTGTTCATCAGGCCGGCGGCCTGCTCTATTACGACGGCGCCAACTGCAACGCGATTATGGGCATCGCGCGGCCGGGAGACATGGGCTTCGACGTCGTCCATCTGAACCTGCACAAGACGATGAGCACGCCGCACGGCGGCGGCGGACCCGGCGCAGGACCGGTCGGCGTGAAGAGCACGCTGGCGCCGTACTTGCCGAAGCCGCTCGTCGCACGGCGGGACGACGGCTCATATTATCTCGATGCGGACCGCCCCGAATCGATCGGCAGAGTCAAAGCCTTCTGCGGCAATTTCGGCATTCTCGTCCGCGCCTACGCCTACATCCGCTCGTACGGCCCCGAGGGGCTGCGCGAGGTGTCCGAATGCGCCGTGCTGAACGCCAATTACATGATGAAGCGGCTCGCCCCGCATTACGACATCCCTTATGCCGGGCGCAGCTGCAAGCATGAATTCGTCATGTCCGGGCGCGCTCTGAAGAAATACGGCGTGCGCACGCTGGACGTCGCCAAACGGCTGCTCGACTTCGGCTACCATCCTCCGACGATTTATTTTCCGCTCAACGTCGAGGAATGCCTGATGATCGAGCCTACGGAGACGGAGAGCAAGGAAACGCTCGACGCGTTTATCGAGACGATGATCCGCATCGCCCGGGAAGCCGAGGAGCAGCCGGAGCTGCTGCTGGAGGCGCCTCACGATACGCCCGTCCGCAGGCTGGACGAAACGGCGGCGGCCCGCAAGCCGGTGCTGAACTGCACCTGCGGATGAGCTGCCGCTCCACTCCCCGCGCTTCGGTGTATCATATCGTCCGGCGCTTCGCTCGCCCGCCAAAGCCGCCATAGCCGTCATAGCGTAGCCATCATAACGAAGCCGCACGGGCCGCTTTCGGCGGCCCGCTTCAAAACCGGCTGTCGTACGCCGCCACCGGACCGTCTACGACTTCCAAAACCGGGGCAGCCACGGCCGGTTCGCCCTCAGCAGCTCGTCGGCCAGCTGCGGCAGCTCGCCGAAGTCCGCGCCGCCGCTCAGCGGGTCGAGGCTGAGTGCCTCGATCAGCAGCTCCCGGCTGCCCTCCATCGCGGCGCGGAACGTCAGCTCGTGAACGTCCGCGTGCAGCCGGCACAAGCTGCCGACGGAACCCGGCAGTTCGCCGGACGGTCTCGGGACGATCCCGCTCGCCGATACATCCGCCAACGTCTCCACGACGGCTCCCTGCGGCATATTGGCGATCTGCCCCCGGTTCGGCATATTGACTATCGCCGGAGTCGAAGGTCCGCCCAACGCCGCCTTGATGATTTCGATCATTTCTTCGCCCGACCGGTCCCACGCCATCGGCTTGTCTCCGGCGGCAATCGCCCGAATATGACCGAGCTGCTCCAGCTTGCCGAGCCTGCGCGCATCTACCGTCGTCTTCTGCACGCCGTATTTCATCGCATAGCCGTTGCGGACATTGCACAAGCTCGGGTAAAACTCGACCAGATGACGGTCGCCGGCAAGCGGCAAATAGCCGAATTGGCGGCATAACGCGAATTTGACCGCTCCCCGGTTGCGGAAAGGGTCCGTCTGCCTGCCGCCGTCTCCGGCTTCCCCGCCGAGCTCCCAATGCTCGGCGCAATACCGCCGGATTCGCGGCAGCATATCTTCTCCGTGCCAACGCGCTTCGGTCAGCCAGATGAAATGATTGATTCCCGCCACCTTATATTGAAATCCTTGCTGGGGAAGCCAGCGGTACAAGTAATCGAGAATGTCCGTACCGTCCGGCTTATGCAGTCCGAGAATCGGCCCCAGGTAAGCGGGCAGACAGTGGAATTCGTGGCAAAGGCCGACGATTCGCGTGCGGACCGAAGCCGCGTTCATCGCCCGCGTGACGACGCTCATCGGATTCGTCACATTGAGCAGCCACGCTTCCGGGCATTCCCGCTCCATCTCCTGCACAAGCTCGTAGGCTATGGGAGCCGTCCGCAAAGCGGCGGAAATGCCGGAAGGTCCCACCGTCATCGAAACCGGCTGGCGGATGCCGTACTTGACAGGAATTTCCAGATCATTCCAAAAGGCGTCCATCGCCCCCGGGCTGAACGTCGCCATCACGAAGTCCGCTCCGCCGAGCGCTTCCCTCCGGTCGTCCATCACGCGGATGCGGTAAGACTTGCCCCGCATCTCATTAAAGGCGGTCAGCATCGCCGCCACGGCCTGCACATGCTCCTTATTCGGGTCTACGAGCCGAATTTCCCCTTGTTCCGCTTCGTCCATCAAGTACACGTCGCGCATTAAATTTCTCATCCAGTTGACGCTGCCCCCGCCGATGACGGTCATAACGATTGGCTTCATCGTTCTCCTCCTCCTTGGACAAGCCGAATGAGCGACCCTGTCGAGCCGCTCATGAATAGCGCGGTGGAAGCCGGCGGCCGCGTACGCGAAACATGTCCTCCGGCCGCCGCCGTCCCCGGAATCCAATCGGTTAACGGCTGCAAGCCGGGGATACATGGTCAAGCGCTAACGCTATGACGGACGGCTTCCGCCTGCTCCGTCGCCGATTCACCGCGCTTCCGTGCCGCTCTTACGCTTATTTCTTCTTCATTTCCCGATACGCCTTAAGCTGCTCGTCCTGCACTTCCTTGCCGCCGATTTTCATATATTCCGCCGCCATGTCGTCGTACAACTTGTCGAAATCCGCCGGCTTGGCCGTTATCGTTTTGACGACGATTTCGACGCCTTTGTCGCTGAGGGTCTGATTGTATTTGATTTGCGCCTCGATCGGGCGGTCGAAGCGAGGCGGCAGCTGGCCGTCCTGATCGCCGATTTTGATGCTGTCCATCGTGAAATCTTTGTATTTCGGATCGGCGGCGTTCGCTTTCAGCGTTTTTTCCGGATCGCCCATATCTTTGCCGTTAATCAGCATGCTGTAGTCCAGATAGTTGTACATAATTTTCTTCGCGTCGTCCGTATCGAGGAACACCGGAATGCCGTCGTCGCCTTTTTTGTAAGCAACGCCCTCCGGTCCGTTCTGCAGATCGAAGATGACGTTGTAGTCCGACATCCAGTCGAGGAGCTTGATCGCTTCCGCCGCCCGCTTGCTCGCCTTGGGAATCATAATGTGCGCGGAAAGCGGATGGTAGATCGCCTTGACATGCTTGCCTTCGTAGTTCGTGAACGGATCGACGGGAAGCAGCGTGGCGCCCGGGACGTTTTTCTGCAGCGTGGAATAATACGCCTGATAGACCGGCTCGTTCGTATTGGTGATCGCGAAGCCGATTTGACCGTTAACCAGATCCGCCTGGAACTTCTTGCCGTCCTTATCCAGCGCAAAGTCGGGGCTGATCAAGCCCTCGTTGTACAGCTTGTTCAGGAACCGGTAAGCGTCCTTGTTCCCCGGCTTCAGCCAATCCGGCAGCGTGTAGTATTCTTCCTCGCTCATCTGCTTCCAGAACGTGCGCACAAGCGGGTCCAGGTTGTTGTTATAGCGGATGCCGTACGGAATCACTTTGCCGCCGGTATTGCCCGGATCTTTCTCTTTAAACGCTTTCAAAACGTTATAAAACTCATCCGTCGTTTTGGGCGGCTGCATTCCCAGCTTATCCAGCCAGTCCTTGCGGATGATCGGGGTGCTGGAGGCCAGAATAATCCGCTTGGCCGGAACCGTGTACTGCTTGCCGTTAATGACGCCGTAGCCGAGCAGCTGGTCGCCGAGATATTTTTTCAATTTCGGGCCGTATTGATTGAGCAGATCGCCGAGTTCGGTCAAGCCGCCCTGCTTCACCCAGTTCTGAACCGCCGGATCGCTGTAAGTGAATATAATGTCCGGCGCTTCGTTCGCCGCCATCAGAACGTTCAGCTTGGGCACTTCCTCCGTGCGCGGAACGGTAACGAATTCCAGCTTAATATTGTTCGGATCGCCGAATTTCTCCTGCATATATTTGACGAACCAGCTTTCCGTAAGCGGAGGCGCCCCCGGAGGCGTATTGCCGCGGTCGAACAATTCGATCTTCAGCGTGACCGGATTGCCCTTCTTCCCTCCGTCCTGGGCGCCGCCCGGGCCCGACGGGTTGTCCGCGCAAGCGGTGAGCGTCAAGACGGGCATAAGCAGGGAAAGCAAACCGGCGGTCAGTTTCTTGCGTCTCGGATACATAGGCATCCAATCGTCAACTCCCTTTTTCTTATTGATGGACCTTCGCCTTTCGCTTATCCTTTGACCGCTCCGATCATCATGCCGGAAATAAAGTAGCGCTGCAGCCACGGGTAGACGAGCAGGATCGGTATCGTCGCGAACATGATGCTGGCCGCCTTCAAGCTCTCGGGAATCGGGGCGAGCGAATTCATCCCTTCCGTGGCGGTGGCGTCGCTCATCTGGTTGCTGATGACCAGCTGGTACAGCTTGAGCTGGATCGGATACAAGTCTTGATTCGTAATGTAAAACAAAGCGTCCATGAAGCCGTTCCACCGCCCTACCGCATAGAACAGGCTCAGCGTGGCGAGCACCGGCAGAGACAGCGGCAGCACGATCCGCAGCAGCGTGCCGAAATGCGAGCTTCCGTCCATCCGCGCGGATTCTTCCAGTTCCTCGGGAATGGAGGAAAAGAACGTTTTCAAAATAATCAGGTAAAACGCATTGATCATGCCCGGCAGCACCAAAGACCAGATCGTATTGGTCAGCTTCAGCGACTTGACGAGCAAATATTCAGGAATCAGCCCGCCGCTGAAAAACATCGTAAATACGATCATCAGCAGGAACACGTCGCGGCCCTTCAGCCTTTTCTTCGTTAGCGGATACGCGGCGCAGACCGTCATGACCATACAGACGGCGGTGAACAATACGACCAGAGCAATCGTGAACAGCAGCGAGCCGATCATTCTCGCATCGCGGAACACGGTCTGATACGCCATCGTGCTCCATTCCACCGGGAAGACGGTGACTTTATTCGACAAGATCGCCGCATTGGAGCTTAGCGATACGGAAGCCAGATGCAGAATCGGCACCAGCGCCAGGAACGAAGCCGCCGCCACAACCGCAATGATGAGCGCGTCCAGCGCTTTTTCTACCCGTGCGATTTTCATGGGACCCCTCCTTTACCATATGCCTTGGTCGGTCACTTTTTTGGAAATATAGTTTGAGGACAACAGGAACACCAGGCCTACGACCGCCTGGAACAGGCCGATGGCCGTAGCGATCGTATACCGCGCCGACTGGATGCCGACCTTGTACACGAACGTGCTGATCACCTCCGAGACGTCGGTCACGAGCGGATTGCTCAGGACGAACGGCCGTTCAAAACCGATGCTGGCCATATGCCCGATATTGATGATCAGCAAAATAATGATTGTCGGCTTGATCCCCGGCAGCGTAATATTCCATATTTTGCGCATACGTCCCGCTCCGTCCACCTCGGCCGCTTCGTACAGCTCCTTGTTGATCCCGGTTAAGGCCGCCAAATAGATGATCGTGCCCCAGCCCGCGCTTTGCCATACCCCGGTGCCGATATAAGTAAGAACCCAATAGGTCGGCTCGGTTAAAAAAGGAATCGCTTTCATATCTGCGGAGCGAATAAGGATATTGACCAGTCCGGTGTTCGTGGCGAGCAGCTGATACACCATACCCCCGATAATGACCCAGGAAATAAAATGAGGCAGGTACAAAATCGTCTGCGCGCCTTTCTTAAACCAGTTGATGCGAATTTCATTCAAGAGAACGGCCAAAATGATCGGTGCGGGGAACGAAACGACAAGGTCCAGCACATTCAGTAGCATCGTGTTGCGCAGCACTTTGTAGAAATCTTTCATCAAGAAAATTTCGCGGAATGCGTCGAGACCCGCCCAAGGGCTTTTCCAAATGCCCTGAAACATGTTGAATTCCTTGAAGGCGATGGTGACTCCGTACATGGGGATATACTTGAAGATAATAAAGTAGAGCATAGGCAGCAGCAGCAGCGCGTATAACTGCCAGTCTTGATTAGTGAACAGCTTGAATGTTCTTTTCTTGGCGAGGGGTCGGGCGATCGTTTCTTCCACCGCGGTCTTGCCGCCGATACCGTGCATACGATTCCTCCATTCTTCATCGGATTGTCTGTTGCGGTGTAATTCACTGTAATGCAGCAGCCCGATTGCGGTCAATTTACATGAATCGCCCGCTTAGCAAATTGTAAGATGCGGCGGGACTTAACGATTTGTCATCTGCGCTTAACATTTTTGCGCACAGGTCTGAACGGGCTGAAATCCGCGGCGCGGACAAAGGCTTACGCTGATGCTGTTCCGGATTACAATGGCGCTCCGGCCGCTTGTTCGCCACGTTTTTAGAACCCTAACGCTCTATTCTCCCGCACGCCGGACGCCGTCGGATTTTTTCCGGTAATCTCCCGGAGGCAAGCCGAACATATTTTTAAAAGCCCGGTGAAAGGAAATGACATGGAGGTAGCCGACCCGCTCGGCGATCTCCTGGACCGACAGCTCCGTTGCAAGCAGCAGCCGGCTCGCTTCCTCCAGACGCACCTTCAGCATATAGTCGATGAACTTCTCCCCGGCTTCTTCCTTGAACAGCTTGCTCAAGTAGCGCGGGTTCAGCTCGAAATACTCGCTGAGCTTGCCGAGCGACAGCTCGGGATCGGCATAATTCAGCTCGATATACTGCTTCACGCGGCAGACGAGCAGATCGTTGTTGCGCACCGCGCGGACTTCGCGGATTTGCGCTTCCAGCTCCAGCAGCAGCCGGCACAGCTCGTCACGCCATTCATTCAGCGTCCGGGAGGAATCGGCGACCGCCTCCAGCTGCGGCAAATAATCGCGCTTGAACAGGTCATGGACTTCCTCCGGCATCTCGTCCAGCTCTTTCTGAATTTGATACAGCAAATAATCCATCACATGATGAAGATCCGCCTGCGAAAATATCCCGTTCTGCAAAACGATGGCGAGCTTGTTCACATGAGCCTGCCAATGCCCGTCGTCCTGGCGAAACGAGCGGGCGATCGCAGACACCAGCTGCAGATGCGGGAATATCCCTCCCTCTCTCTTCGAACGGATCGATTCCTTGCCGAGCATACAGTTCGTACCGAATAACGGTTTATGACACAGCTGCTCCCTTGCTTCTTCATAAGATCCCGGCAGATCAGCGTAGAAGGAAGTATCCGAGCCGATGCCGACGGAGACGGTAAATTCCAGATTATCGCTGACCCAAGCCTGCAGCCGTCGCATCGCCTCTATCGCCTGACTGCGGGCGCTCTCCTGATGATCCAGGTAAAATACGACCGCCATCTGATGCGGCTCCAGCCATTCGTTCCATAGCACGAGGAGATGATCGGAGGCAATCTCCTGAAGCACCTGACTGACGGCGAACTTCAGCAAATACTGATCCTTCGGACTGTAACCGTTTGCAAATTGCGAGTGGCGGTCAATCTCCATCACCGCCGCCATCAGTCTCGCGAAGTCCGACGGCAGCTGCAGCTTGGCCATCTCCTGCTTCCACCTCGCTTCGCTCATCATCGTGCCGCCTTCAAGCCATTCGGATAACCGCTGCCGCCTGCGGATCGGAAGATCGTCCTTGTACAACTGTTCGAATTGACTCGACCGCTCCAGCAGCCCGTCGATCGCCGCTTCGATAAATTTCAATTCATCCTTGGCCGGATGGCGCACCAGCTCTCCGCTGCGGCGCTTCGTGTAATCCTGGATTCGCCCGGCGATCGCCTGGATCGGCTTGAAGTTGCGATGGGTCACATAGGTGAACCAGCCGATGCCGGCCGCCACCGCCGCAAGCCCCAGAATGATCCAGAAATTATGCAACAGAGACAAGAAAGAAAGCTGCTTGTCGCTCCTCGCATTCGATATGTAATACCAGCTCGTGTAATCCGATACGGCGTGCTTGAGCTGCTCCTGCCCCGAAGGCCTTACCGCGGGCGATCCCTGGTTTTTGTCGAACGGCTCTCCGTTGCCCGCGAACAGCTGGATCAGGCCAGCATCGTACCGGGTCAAATCCTTAATGAAGCTGACCAGCGACGGCACCCGGATATTAATGACTACCGCGCCCTGCCGGTCCCCCGTCACCGGGTAATATTTGAACAGCGTAACGACCCGCTCCCCTCCCGCTTCGTGGCTGAACTCCTTAAATTCCCGCGGATTCGTCCATCCGGACGTATAGGTGCCCGAGCGGTAAGCTTCCACCAAAAACTCGCGGTCGCCAAATTGATCGAGCGAAGACAACCCGTTATGGGATAGCACTTGACCCGATTTTTCGTTGTATAAATAAATGGAGTTCGATAAAGGCAGCATCGAAGAGAATTCGTCCACTTTCCGGGAAATGAGAAAATAATCAAACGCGATCTTGGACGCGTCATTCCGAAAAAACGCAGCCATGCTGTCGTTCACGTCCATTTCCTTAATGAGCATCCGTTCCGTAGCTTTCAAGCTGCTGTCGATTACCTGCATGACTTTGGTCGCAATCGCTTCATCGGTCAAGGCGATTTGATCTTTGGCGGAATTACTCAGCACAGCGAAGAAAGAGAAGATCAGAACGGATACAACCAGGAAAAAGATCGGGGCATACGATAATAAAATGCGATGATACCAGCTCATTCTCATCCAACAGCCCTCCCGAAAAAAGTAGAATTGCGGTTCTCTCTTCGATTTTATTACATCATATTGAAAGAAGCTGTAGAATCTTGACGAAGCGGTCGCGGCGGCCTGTCCCAAACTTATATGCCCAAAGGGCTAACTTGCCTGTCGGATGACGTGAAAGCGGCCTCAGCGGCCTCAGCCGATTTTATAAAGTCATAACCACCGGCTTAGCCGGTGGCTTCCATCAGCCCTATAAGGGCATGGTACTAGCACGCGCCTAAGAAGGCGCACTGAAAGTCTGCCAACCGCGAGCGGTCCCGGGCTTGCCCCTCAAAGGGGCTCTTTTATTTGCCCTTTCCTACCGACTCACCCGTAAACGGGTCGAACAATTCTTTCATCGTGATTTGTTCGTAGTTCTTATCCTCTGTTAGTTGATTTCGAATGTATTCGGCTATCGCTTTCCTGTTTCGCCCTACCGTATCCACAAAATAGCCTCTGCACCAAAATTGCCGATTTCCGTATCGATACTTCAGGTTCGCAAATTTATCGAAGATCATCAGCGAACTTTTTCCCTTTAAGTACCCCATAAACTCCGATACACTCAGTTTCGGTGGAATACTCACCAACATATGGATGTGATCCGGGCACGCTTCCGCTTCGTGAATCTCCACCCCTTTGCGCTCACACAACTCCCGGATGATCTTTCCGATCTCTCTTTTTAATTTCCCATAGATGACTTGCCGTCTATATTTCGGTGCAAATACAATATGGTATTTGCAGTTCCAGCGGGTATGTGCTAGACTGCTCTTATCCATTCCCTTGTCCTCCTTGATTTGATGTTGCGGTTGGCAGACCGGCTATCATCTTATCATAAAGGTCAAGGGATTTTTACTCATAGCTATAAGCTTTCCCGAACCCCCAGTCGAACTGGGGGTTTTCTTAGACAATAAAAAAGCAGACCACCTAGGTGATCTGCTTTTTACGATCGCTATGCTGCGTTTATATTCGCGATTATTGGATGGCTTTCTTCCAGTCTGCGGCGAATTTCTCCATGCCTTGATCCGTCAAAGGATGCTTCGCCAGTTGTTCGATGACTTGGAACGGAACCGTTGCAATATGCGCTCCTGCCATGGCCACGCGGGTTACGTGATCCGGGTGACGGACGGAAGCTGCGATAATTTGCGAGCTCAGGTTATGCGTGCGGAACAGCTCGGCGATTCTGGATACGAGCAGGACGCCGTCTTCGGAAATATCGTCCAAACGTCCGAGGAACGGAGACACGTAAGTCGCTCCCGCACGCGCCGCAAGCAAAGCTTGGTTAACGGTAAAGATCAGCGTTACGTTCGTTTTGACGCCTTTTTTCGTCAAATAGCGGCAAGCTTCGAGACCGGCCAGCGTCATAGGAAGCTTGATCGTAATATTTTTGTCGCCGCCGTTAATTTTGATCAGCTCTTCGGCTTGCGCGATCATCTCTTCCGCTGTCAATGCGTCCGGAGTGACTTCGGCGGATACGGATTCCACTTCAGGAACGGCCTGCAAAATTTCGGCGATACGATCTTCGAATTTGACTCCTTCTTTGGCAACGAGGGAAGGGTTCGTGGTTACACCGGAAAGAACTCCGACTTTGTAAGCTTTTTTAATATCCGCGAGATTGGCAGTATCGATAAAAAATTTCATGGTTCATTCCTCCAATTTGTAGTCGTTATATTATTTTAAATAGCGCCAGCTTCTATTATCCACTTCGCGAACGGACATGGCAAGTTCGTCTTTTTCCGCAAGCTGGAAATTCCGCCGGCTTCTATCCATTATACTAACGGTTTGTCGCTGCCTGTTCAACGGTTCGTCTGAATGGCGAATGGCTTGCCCTGTTCTTCCGCTTCCGGTTCATCCTTGGCGTCAAACCACCAATGATACCCGTCCTGCGCCAATAGCGCATCGGACTCGGCCGGTCCGTAGGTGCCCGCCGGATAAAGTCGCAGCGGAACCAAATTTTCTTCAAATGCTTGCAAAATAGGCTCAACCCACTGCCAGGACAATTCCACTTCATCCCAATGCGCAAAGAACGTCGGATTGCCGAGCCAAGCGTCATGCAGCAAGTTCTCATAGGCCTCAGGCAAATCTTCGCGGCTCGAATGAAAATCGAGACGAATCGGTTTGAACTCTCCTTCACGCTGCGGGTCTCTCGTATTCAATTGCAATGTAATTCCTTCGTCGGGGCTCATTTCGAATACGAGAAGATTCGGCGCCGGATTATCTTCATAGGCTGCTGCGCGCTGCTCCAGCGGCGCTTTGAATTCGACGACAATGCGCGTCGATTTCTCTTTCATCCTTTTTCCTGTCCGGATATAGAAGGGAACTCCTCTCCAGAACGGTGCGTCAATCTGCAGCTTCGCCGCGATAAACGTATCGTTCACAGACAATGCGTCGATCCCCGGCTCGGAAGTATACCCGGGTACGGAGCTTCCCAGCACGGTGCCAGCCGCGTACTGCCCGCGAATCACCTGGCCGCTCACCTCATGCTTGCTCATAGGCACAAGAGCTTCCATGACTCTCTTCTTCTTCAGCCGCACCTCTTCGGAGGTGCCGTTCTTCGGCAGATGAATCGCCAGCATCATCAGCAATTGCAGCATATGGTTCTGGAACATATCTCTTACGGCGCCTGCGCGGTCATAATACGCGGCTCTCTCTTCCACGCCGACGGTTTCATTGGCCGTAATCTGCACGTTGGCGATATAGCGGCTCGTCCACAAGGCGTCGAGCACCGGATTGTTTTGCTGCAGCACACCCAGCTTTTGAACCATCGGCTTGCCGAGATAATGATCGATGCGGAAAATTTCATCCTCGGAGAAAGCTTCGCTCAGCTGCCGGTTCAACTCCCGTGCGGATTGCAAGTTATGCCCGAAAGGCTTCTCGATCAACAGCCGCTTCCAGCCGGCCGCCGAGCCAAGACCGCTTTCTTTAATATTGGCAGCAATCGCGGCAAAAAATTCAGGAGCTACCGATAAATAGAACATCCGGTTCGGCTGGACGGCAAGCTCTTGCTCCCGCTGTTCAATCCGCTGCAGCAGCTTCGCGTAATCTTCTTTGCGCCCTACATCCAGCACGTTGTACCGGAATGCGCTCAAGAAGCTGTTCAGCAATTCGGGATCGTTCGCTTCCCGCCTGGAAAACCGGGCGACCGATTGCGCAACGCTATCCTGAAACGCTTCATCCGACAGGCTTCTTCTTCCCAGACCGATGATGTGAAATGCTTGCGGCAGCTTCTGCTCGACGAACAAATTATATAAAGCAGGGTAAATTTTCCTCTTGGCCAAATCCCCTGTCGCCCCAAACAAAACAATTGTTGCAGTCTCCATGTTCTTCTCTCCTTCCGGCCCGATAAGACACCCTGATCGGCAAACACTGGTTTCTTTTTCTTCATTCCACTATAATACAAATCACAGTCATACAAGTAATTAATATATTTCAGAGGAGATATAGACGGTATCTATGATCAATTACGAACTGTACAAAGTGTTCTACTGGGCGGCCAAAACGGGCAGCTTGACGCAGGCGGCCAAAGCGCTGTTTCTGACGCAGCCGAGCGTCAGCCACGCCATCAAGCAGCTGGAAGACAGTTTTGGCGTCACCTTGTTTTACCGGAATTCCAAAGGCGTCGCATTGACCCATGAAGGCGCGGTTCTGTATTCATATATCGAGCAATCGCAGATTTTAATTTCGCTGGCGGAGAAGAAGATGGCCGAACTGAAAAATCTGGATAGCGGAGAGTTGAAAATCGGCGGCAGCGATTCGCTGTTTAAGCATTACTTGCTGCCCTTCTTGGAAGATTTTCATCGGCAGCATCCCGGAATCACCCTCTCCCTCATTCACGGGACGACTCCGGAAGTCATTACTTTCTTGAAGGAAGGACGGATTGACCTTGGCGTCGTCCGTATGCCGATCGTCGATCCTCAGCTGGAAGTCAGAGAAGGCATCCAGCTGCAGGACTGCTTTGTAGCGGGGGCGCATTACGCCGAGCTGAAAAATAAGACGATGTCGTTCGATATGCTGCTGCAGTATCCCATCATTTTATTTTCCCGGAACAGCCGGGCGCGAATGGCCGTTACGGAGCTGTTTCACGATTACGGCTACGAGCTGAAGCCGGAGATTGAAGTCGGCAGCGTGGACCTGCTTATCGAGCTTGCGCGCAAAGGGCTCGGCATCTCTTATGTGACCAGGGAATTCGTCTCCAAAGAGCTGGAAGAGGGCTCTTTGTTTGAAATCCGGCTGGACGTGCAGCTGCCGCCGTCTCAAGTCGGCATTATGATTATGCGCAATATGCCGCTCTCCAGCGCGGCGAAGACGTTTATCGAACGGGTCCGTTAGAAAACGTCAGTCTTGGGAATTCGCTTCTCCTCCGGGCAGAAGACACAGCAGTCCGAACGCGGCGAACGCAAGCCCTCCGGTCAACGTTAAGGATGCGGAAAATGCCTGCACATAATCGTTTGCCGCGGCCGCAGTAAGCGGATGCCCTAACGATGCGGTGAACAAAATGCCGGTCAGCGCTACGCCTAGCGAATTGGATAAATACAGGAAGGTCGTGAACAAGCCGGAACCGGTCCCCGCCTCCTCCGGCGTAACCGTACTGAGAACGACGTTCGCAAGCGGTGTCGTTACCATGCCGAGACCGCAGCCGTATACAAGCAAAATCAACACCGCTTGCGCATTCAGCAGCTGTCCCGAACCGCAATGCAGCGACGCGATCAGCAGGAAGGTGCTGCCTCCCATGAACAGAGCGCCCGCTTTCAGCCCGGTTATTCCCCAGCGGGATACGATACGGGAAGATAGCAAAGAAGTCAGGAAGAAGCCGCAGCCCAGCGGCAAAAAGGCGAAGCTCGTAAGCTGCATGCTGTAGTGGAGGCCGAATTGCAAGTAGTAGCTGAGAATAAAAAAGAACGAAAACATACTAAAATATACGGTGATTACAGTCAATATACCGATGCGAAACGTGCGCCGCAGAAAGATCGAAAGATCGATCAGCGGCGCAGACGGGCAGCCGCGCTTGCGGATTTGGACGGTGATAAAAGCAAGCAGCAGCAGGACCGACGCCGCGAGGCAGCCCCCCGTCCAAAGCGGCCAGCCCCGCTTCTGTCCTTCGGACAGAGGATAGATCAGCAGAAACAACCCGACCGTCAGCAGCAGGGCGCCCGTCCAATCAATGCTTTGTCCCCTTCCCCGCCGCCGGATCGTTCCGGCTTCGGGCAGGAACGGCAGCAGCAGCAGGACGGTGCCTCCGAAGGGAACGTTGAAATAAAATACCGTCCGCCAGCCGAGACCGAACGGATTCCAGTGTACAAGAATACCTCCGAGAATGAGGCCGAATGCGAAGCCGAGCCCGATGAGCGCTCCGTATATCGCGAACACCAGGCCCTTCTCCCGCGGCAAAAATCCGACCTGCATCAAAGACAGCACCTGCGGCTGGATGCAGGCGGCGGCTATGCCCTGCACAATACGCAGCGCGATTAGAAGCGCCGGATCGGAAGCCATTCCGCCCAATGCCGCCATAAGCGTAAAGCCGCTCACCCCGATGAGCAGCATTCTTTTTCTGCCGTACAAGTCTCCGAGCTTTCCGCTGACGATTAACGCCACTGCCAAGCTAAGCGAAAACCCGCTCACCATCAGCTGCGCTTCGGAGAAGCTTGCTTGCAGGCTGCTCTGAATGGAAGGAAGCGCAACCTGGATCATGTACGTATTCAAGGATATGAGCAAAACGGGGAGCAGAAAGACCGCCAGCGCATACCAGCGGCGCGGGTCCGCCTGCCGTTCCTGAATCGTTTCGTCTGCCGTTGCCGCCGCAGCAGCGGTTTGAGTCGTATGACGCGACATCCCGGTTCCTCCTTTTTCGCCAAATTAGATCTCTCCCCGCTAACCCGAAGAGCCGCTTGGATCGAATGATCTTATGATAACGATTATCATTTACATCGAAAATTTTCTCTACCTGGAGGGGGAGGTTCTTGCCTTGTTAAGGGAGCCGGGGCCGCACCAAAAAACCTCAGAGCTGCAGATGCTGCGATTCCAACCGGAACCCATCCTTCTGCTTTCTGAGGTTTCATGCGCTGCTTTGCCGCAGCGGAGCATTTCGCATACTTCCGCCGCCTTATCATAAGCTTCTACTGCCGCTGCCGATCGCTGTCCATCCTGCGCTCCGCCAGCTCCTGCCGCCGGATGCGCTGAAGATAGTCGCTCGGATTGCAGCCGTAATGCTTGCGGAAATTGGCCGTGAAATTGCTGGCGTTGCTGTATCCGACCGACACTGCCGTCTCGCCTATGTTCAGCTGCTCCACTTCCAAATACCAGAGCGCCTTTTCCATCCGTTTCTGACGGACCAGCTCGAAGATCGTCATGCCGGACCATTCGCGAAACGCCTTTTTCAGCTTGAATTCGTTCATCCCTACCTGCCTGGCCAGCTCACGGATCGTCGGAGGCTGCTCATAGTGACGCTCGACGAGCAGCTCAACCTGCTTCAGCTTCTCCAAATCCTCTTTCTTCAGCACGATCCCGCCGCTTGAAGAATCGCCGCAATCGGCCTCGCCGAACAAGGCGATCCATTCGAGCGCCTTGCTCTCCAGATAGAGCCGTTTCATCGCTCCCTTATAGGTGCAATGGATCATATCGGAGATGCATTTGCGAATGGCCGGCGTATCCGGGTACCGGTCGATGCCGCCCCGGTGACGGCTCAGCCACGACTCCATCTGCCGCCGCTCCGCAGCATCGCCGGCGTAATGCAGCAGCTCGCTCGGGGTCAGCCTTACTTCCAGCAATTGATGGGGGATGCCCGCTTTTTTCTCCTCGTAGACAAGAACATCTTCAAGAAAAAGCACGCTACCGGTTTCATGCCCCGTATACGCCCGCTTGCCGTCCCATTCGCTGTAGATTTCACCGCTCAGGCAATAGCTGATCTCGAACAATTGACAAGCTTCTTGAATATGAAGCCGTATATTTTGCTCAAATACCGCATCGGTATACATAATTTCCATGCCCGGACGAATGAGCGTCCGCGTCACGCTCCCCCTGCCGATACGGGAAGGGATGTCGATCCGCTGCTCCCATGCGTGGCGCTGCTGCCGTACGCTGCCATCCATCAAGCCTGCCAATTGATCAAACAGATCATGCACTTGCGTTATATGAAACGTCATCGTCCCGTCACCCGCTTCGCCTCTCGTATATACGATGCATTGTACTCCATCCCGGGGTACGCTACAACCCTCAAAGCATTGGCAAACGCATGAGACGAAGAACGACCGGCGTTCCGCTTACAAGTCTTGAGACAGACGGACCATATCGACGACCTGAATCCCGTTCTCGAAAATTTCTTCGTCATAATGACGCAAGAAAAAATCTCTATCGATTCCCGTCATCCGGAACCCGCACTTCTGGTAAAGCGCCAGCTGCCCGATACTTGAATTGCCGGTCCCGACCTCGATCGTTTTATAGCCTTGGCTGCGGGCTTGCTCGACGGCATGCTGCACGAGCTTCTTGCCGATGCCCCGGCCTTGGCAGCTCTCGTCGACGGCGACGTTGACCAGCTCGGCCGTATCCGGCCTTGTCGCGATCAGCACATAAACGCCGATTGTCCCCGATTCGTTCTCGGCAACGAAGATTTGCCCTCTCTTCGTATACTCCTCAACCAGCCGCGTCGAAGGATCGGCTAACAATAGTAAATCCATCGGCAATTGTTCTGCCGGTTCCAGCTTTCTAATCTGCAAATCCATCACTCCTAGCATCTCGCGTTTCAAAGACTCTGAAATCGAGTCTATAACCCATCATACTAAAAAAAGGAAACTGCAGCCACGACAGAAACCGGAAAACCGCCTTAAGGCCATTTTCCGGTCCATATCTTCGCTATATTCAGATCGCCGGGATTGCGAAGCGCTAGCTCCTGCCCGGGTTTGCCGTTTGCATTAAGTCAAATCGCCAAGTGAGCGAAACTGAATCTCCTTCAGATTCATCAGCGTCTCTCCGGCAATGGATTCGGCACGAACCGTCAGCGTGTACTCGCCCGGCTGCTCCAGCCGCGCGATGCCGACGATGTCCCAGGCAAATTCGTAGCCGTCGCCCTTCGGCTTCACGCTGCCGCGCCATTGCTGCCCCGCGGTTTCTACGACGAACTCGCCTCCCGCGGCGCCTTCCTGAGCGCCGTATACGATCTTCACTTCATAGCTGCCGGGCTCCGCAGCCCGGTACGTCCAGCGGATGCAATCCTCCTTGCGGCTCCAGCCTGTCACGGTATCGCGGCCCGCTTTGCCCGTGTCATAATGCAGTTTCTCGCCGTCGATGTCGCCGTCGAAAGCGCCGAACACGTTCAAATGATCGGCCCGGTGCAGCAGCTTGAGCGGATTGGCGTCGACGGCGCCCTCGATCTCGGCGACGATCACGGTGGCTGCAGGGTCCAGCGGCGCGGACGGCACGGACAGCTCCACATCGTCCGCATTTAGCCTGCGGATGGCAAGCCTGGCCTGCTCCGGATCGGCGAGCAAATAAGCCTTCGCGATCCGGTTGCGCAGTCCGCCGACAACGAGTTTCCCGCTCCGCGGCCAATCGAATACGTGCAGATACAGCTTCTGCCCCTTCATCGTGCAGCGGCCCCATTGCGGCTTGCCGATCGGGCTGCCTGTCGTTGCGTAGACGCTCTCGCCGTTGACGCTCATCCACCGGCCGACGCCTTGCAGGATGTCCAGCGACTTCTCGTCGAACTCACCTTCGGGGGTCGGCCCCACATTCAGCAAATAGTTGCCGTTCAGGCTGAATACGTCGATCATATTGCGCAGAATGCTTGTGACCGATTTCCAGTTATGATCGGTCTTCTTGTAGCCCCATGAGTTGTTCATCGTATGAATCGATTCCCAGTCCTTGCGGTTAATCCGGATATGCAGCTGGTTATCGCCCGAATTGCCATAATCGCCGAAGCCGTCCCTTCTTACGCGGCGGTTGACCAAGCAATTCGGCTGCAGGCTGCGCACATAGTCGACGAAACGCTGCCCCTGCTCGTCCGTCACTTTATGGCCGCAATCGAACCAGATGACGGCCACTTCGCCGTATTGGGTCAGCAGCTCCTTCAGCTGCGGAAACGCTTTTTCGTTCAAATAACGCTCGTAGCGCGTCCGTTTGTCCTCGTCGTCCACCCACGACTCCAGCGGGTCCCAAGCGCCGATATTGTTCGGATAATCATGCGTGTTGCCCTGTGAATCGGGATGATGCCAATCCATCGAATGCGAGTAATAGAAGCACAGCTTCACGCTATGCTTATGACAGGCGTCCGCCAGATCTTTCATCGGATCGCGCGCGTACGGCGTACGCTTCACGATATTGAAATCCGACACTTTAGAGTCGTACAAGGCGAATCCGTCATGATGCTTAGCCGTAATGACCAAATATTTCATTCCGGCGGCTTTGGCCGCCTTCACCCACTCTTCCGCGTTATAGCGGACCGGATTGAATTCCCCGGCGATTTGCTCATACTCCCGGACCGGAATTTGTCCTCTGAGCATAATATGCTCGCCGTAGGCGCCGGGAACCTCCTTGCCCTTCCATACGCCTCCGAGCAGCGAGTACAGTCCCCAGTGAATAAACATCCCGAACCGCGCTTCCCGCCACCAAGCCAATCTGCGGTCTTGAACCTCTTCCGTATATTCCACTAGAGCCGCAGGCTGCTGCTCCGCTTCCGCCTCCGCATTGTCCATGTACATATCCCTTTGCGTCATCCGCTTCCCCTCCGTCGTCTTGATCTCACTTCTATTGTACGACGGGTATGATATAATCCATATGGATGCGGTTAACCGGAATTTGTACCAAACTAACCTAATGATGCCGGGCGGCAGAACGATATAAGGTGGATGAACGTATGCAATCACAGGATTATTTGGCGATCAGTCATTTTTTGGCTGAAATTAAGGTAGAACTGATCATATCCCTGCTAAGCAAATGCAATCCGGATTGGATGCAAGGGCCGTTCACTCCGACCTACAGCAAAATTTATTATATTACCGAAGGCGAAGGCCGCATGATGATCGGCGATACGGAATTGTTCCCGAAACCGGGACAATGGGTGTTTGCGCCGGCGGGCTTATCGCAATTTTATTCCGTCACCGATGCCGACCGAACCTACCGCATGTATTGGTGCCATTTCACTTCCAATATCAGCTTCATTAATTTATTTTCCCTGTTCAAGCTGCCTTATTGTTTCGACGCCCGCCGAACGGACGACGTCGTCGCCAGCTTCGAGAGGCTTATCGAAGGGTACAAGGGCAGAGGAAGCGGCCCCGCGCAGTCGCTGCGCATTCAAGCCGCGCTTCTCGACGTGATCTCCTGCTACATCGAACAGGCCGTGCAAGCCAAGCCTCAGACGCCGTCTCATCTGTCGAGCAGCAAGCTGGGCTCCGTTCTCCAATATATAGATACCAACCTGCAAAACGATTTGAGCGTCGCCGAGCTGGCCGAGCTGGTGCATCATCACCCGAATTATTTTATCCGCTTCTTCAAAAATCACATGGGCATGACGCCGATGGCTTTCATCTACGAACGCCGTCTGGAAAAAGCGAAGCAGCTGCTGCTCTCATCCGATTTGGCGATCGGCGAAATCGCTCAGGCTACCGGGTTCCACGATATTTTCCATTTTTCCAAGTCGTTCAAAAAACGGCTCGGCGTCGCTCCCTCGGAATTCCGCAGCTGGCCGCGCGCGGCGCAGAAAGAAGCCGAAGAGCCTTCATGAGGCCCTCGCTGTTACCCTGTTATCCACATGCTAAAAATCTGTCCGACGGGGTTACGTGGTTCATCGGACAGGCTTTTCAGCGATAGTTTCATTCTGCGCGCTGGCTGGCTTCGTTTTCTTTTTGACGGCGCGGTGTTTCAATACTGTTTGCCGTAATCGACCCGGTTCACCGACGGTTCCCGGCCCTGCAAATAATCCTGCAAATTGCGCATCAAAATCTCGAAGGCGCGCTCGTTGTATTGTTCCGTCGAGCCCGAGTTATGAGGCGTCATAATGACGTTCTCCATCTGCCACAGCGGACTGGACGCAGGCAGCGGCTCCTGCTCGAACACGTCGAGTCCGGCCCCGGCGATGACTCCCGTCCGCAGCGCCTCGATGAGCGCTTCCGTATCCGTCGTGCCTCCGCGGCCGATATTAATATACATCGCCGTCGGCTTCATCAGCTCGAACTGCGCTTTGCCGAACATATGGCGCGTCTCATCCGTAAGCGGAAGCGTCACGACGACGAAATCGCTCTCCTGCAGCACCGCGGCAAGCCCGTTAAGATCGTGCATGGCATCGACGAAGCCGCTGGGCTGTCCCGACCGGCGGACGCCGAGCACTTTCATCCCGAACGCCTTGGCCAGCCGCGCCGTCTCCTCGCCGATAGCTCCTACGCCGATAATGCCGATCGTTTTCCCGTGAATTTCGCCGAGCGAGCCTGTGCCTTTCCATTCGCTGTGCAGCTGATGCCGAACCGATAAGTGCAGCTTCCGCGTAAATGCAAGCATCATCGCGTAGATCGTTTCCGAAATCGGAAACGCATGAACGCCGCTGGCGTTCGTCAAGATGGCGCCGCGATCGGCGAGCCGGCCAAGCGGCAGCTTATCGACGCCCGCTCCCCAGTTCTGTACCCAGCGAAGCTTGGAATCCTTCTTCAAGCAGACTTCTTCCGCCGACTTATTCCAGCCGACGACGATCTCCGCGTCCTGCAAATGATCGAGCCACAACTCCTTGTCCTTCCCGTGGATAAGCTCCCAAGCGGGCGCGGCCTGTCTGATCCGCTCCGCCTGCTCGCCGGTCAATGTGTGCAAGCATATGATTTTGGGCATGTTCATCATCTCCTTGCCTTCATTATATAGGCTATCTGCGTTGAAGTCTGCCCATCCGAGCGCATTATCGCCGCAAAAAAACCTCCTTGTCCGCTTGATCCGGATAAGGAGGCCAGGTTAGAGCTGCCGCCGGGCGATGTTTTTTTCGGCGGGCTTTTAAAAGGGTGGTGAACAACGCCGACTGCGCATGCGAAAGCATCTTCCGATCGCTCATGTTCCCGGATTTCTTGAATTAGGTAAGCCCGTGAAACGGGGGAAATCCGGGAACAAAGGCGAACGCTTCGCTTCTCCAGATTGCTCTCGCTTACTTCGTTGACTGTTTCACCGGGCTTTTAAAACGTGGTAAAAAAGTGGCCGGAGAGTCGATAGAAAGTTGAAACAGCGTAAGCAGTCGCCTTTGTAGACGGATTTCCCCCGCTTTAGCGGTTCAAAATGAAAAAAATCCGACTACAAGAGCGAGTGGAAACTTCTGTCGACCGCAGGCTGCTTGTTTTTCACCGCCTTTTTAACGTGTGGTGAACAAGCCCGCTGTGGCGCCCATTTGATCTTCCAATCACCGTTGAAACCAGATCTTTTGGATGGTAATTTCCATTTTTCTATGGAGAACATCCGTTTTCGAAGGCGAACGCTAACGTTTTCCCAGATTCAATGGCCCCTCCGCTCTTTTTTCACCCCCCTTTAAAAGGGCGGGTGATTTATTCGCGGCCTGCGGTTCTTAGCAGGGGTAAGCGCTCGAGCAGTCCGAAAGGAAGCTACAGTACAGCAGGTGTAGCCCCGGAACCGGGCATCGAACAGCTTTTAATTTTAACGGACGCCAGCGAGCTTAATTCGTCGCAAACAGCCGTTTTTTAAACGTAACGGTCACCCTGGCGCTTACATAGCTCCGAATGACTTTCTAAGGCGGCTCTGGCGACCAATAGCTGCATCTGTGTCCGTTAGAAATCCCAAATGACCGATAGCGTTGATATAACGGCCGCTGTGTCCGTTGCGAGCGTACTGCACTGTAGAAGCTCTAGAAGCGCTAGCTCTCGCCTTTACAGCGGATTTTCCGTGCTATAGAAGGACAGCCGACTGCGCATGCAGCCGGAAATCAGGCGTTCCCTGCCTCGCTCTGCTCCTCCCCCAGATCGACCAGATACAGATTGCCCTTGCTCCGCTCATTATGCGTATCCGAGGTAAACAGCACCAGCCGGTCGTCATGGCTGAAAATCGGATGCGGGTGCACATCCTGGACGCTGAAGCTGCTCCCATGCCGGCAAATATAGTCCCATTCGAGCCGCCCGCTCTCCCAATCCGCACGGCAGCAGTGCAGTGATTCGGCGTCGATGATGCCGTCCGTGAGCAGCATCGTACGATCCGATCCCAAAGTGAAATGCCCGTAATCTTTCATGCCGTCGGGGAAGCTCATCTCGATCTCTTCGCCCTGTCTGCGGCCCGCATAGCCTACGAAGCTCTGTATCGAACCGTTCACCGAAGCATGGCGCATCGAAGGATCGTTCGGCACTCCGCGGGTGCCGTGATAGATGACGCCGCTGCCGTCGGAATCCCACATTTCATGACAAATCCATAGACGGTCCCCGCCGGCCGACTGGTCTCTGATCTTACTCACTACTCCATCCTTGTACAGCCATATTCGCTGCGCCACCATGCCGCCTTCGTGATTGAACAAAATTTGTTCCGAATCGTCGGGATGAAACTGTACGTGCGTAATCCATCCCGCGTGACGGAATTTGATTTCGCTGCGTCCCGTCGGCAGATGGATGACGAGCACATGCGATTCGGTCCGCCCGGCCTGCACCTTGTCCCGGATCAATGTAAACGGATTGCCTTCCCCGACGTCGAAAGCATCGGCGGATATATAAGGGACGCAGGCATACTCGCCGTCTCCCGAAATATGGGTAAAGCCGGTCATCACTCCCTCCGGCAGACGGTGCACAACCCGGTCTTCCATCGTCGGCAGATGAATCAGCCGCACTTCCTGGTCCTGAATATACAGCAGCGAATCGGTCCCCGGATGATAGCTCGGGCTGGCCTTCGCCAACCCTTCATAAGGAGTGCCGTCGTAATAAACGTAGCTCTTCATAATTCCTTTGCGGTTGTCCGTCAGCTGGACGGTCTGTCCATCCTTCAACGACAGCTTGAACACATTGGGGCTGCCCCCGCCGCTGTCGCTTAGAAACAACACGTGATCGTTCCCTTGGGTAAAGCTGCTGCTCGTAAAATATAAATGATGATGGTTCCCCGCCGCGGAGGTGAGCTGCCTCACCGTCCGTCCGCTGCGTTCATCCTTGCGGTCAACGAAGGCTTGATACGTAATAGACCCTTTCATGGCTTTCGGACTCCCCCCGATACGATAATGGCTGCCAGCCTCGCGCGAGCCTGGCGCGTTTCCCCTCATCATAATCGATCGGAAGCGGCAAATCGCCCGCGATATTGCTTCATTACCGTTTCATTTATAATCTATATTGCTTATTTTATTTAGTTTTTCCCCCATTAGGAGCCATTAACTAAATGATATTGCTAGATCATCTGGTTATCTTTTACAATAATACATATCAGCGGGAAGGAGCGACCCGGATGAACGGCTACACGCCGCTTGAAATGAAGGATGAATTTCACGTTCATTATAAAGACCTTGTGATCGATCAGGAAGAACCGCTTGAACATTACCATGACGCGATCGAATTCGCGCTGTTCGCGCAAGCCGATCTGCAGCTGTTTATTAACGGCACTCCTTACGACGTGAAGGACGGCGATGTCATGCTGCTTATGGAATACGATGTGCACCGGATGCTGTACAAAAAAGGGACGAGATACCGGAGATTCGTCGTCAACTTCCGCAAGGAAACCGTTGAACCGGTGCTGAAGTCCGTTCATCTGGAATCGATAGCTGCCGTCCCGGATGAGCAGCTCTCGGACATGAATCGGTCCCCGAAGTGCGGCAAACTCCGCTCGGCGTCGCCGGAGCAGCGGGAACAGCTGGTGAGCTGCTTGACGCTTCTCATGAAGCTGGGGCAGCTGCCGCCTTCGAAGGAGAAGGAAGCTCTGCTCCGTATGCATACGGCCTCGCTGCTGCTGATGTTTGCGCTGCTTGCGCCGAAGCCCGCTGCGGGACGGCATCGGCCGTCCTCCTCCGAAGTAGGGCGGATGATTCACTACATCGACACGCATTACGGCGAACCGCTCGATTTGCAATCGGTCGCCCGGCATTTTCACTTAAGCAAATATTACGTCAGCCATCTGTTTAAGCGGGTTACGCAGCTGACGGTCGTGGAGTATATTCATCGGAGGCGCATTGCCGAAGCGAAGCTGCGGCTGCGGACGACAAATTTATCCGTTCTCGATATTAGCGAGGAATGCGGCTTTGCCCATGTTCAGCATTTTCATCGCGTCTTCAAGAAAGCGACCGGGCTTACGCCGTACCAGTACAAGAAAAACCTCCCGGACCCGTCGCCGGACAATCCTTTTTAACGGCTTTCGTCCATTCGTGAACGCAGAGCTGCCGCGTCCGATCCCGCAAACGGCAAAAAGCACAGCGCCCCGTCGTCCGGATCGCCGTGCTCCTTTACTTCGATTATTTTTTCGCTTTGGCGGCATCGACCGCTTTGCTCGCCGTCTCCTCGATTTTGCGGAACAGCGTATTAATGTCGCTATCTCCCAGCGCCGCCTCGTGGATCGCATCCTCGTAAGCTTTTTGCGCATCGCCTTCGAACATCGAACGCTGCGGCATCGGCGCGTATTTATTGTAAAATACCGCGCTGGTATTTTTATCCTTATAAGCGCTGTCCTGGGCATACTGCTTCTTAATCGCGTCATCGGCCAGCGCCGTCATGGTGCCTGCGCGAGCCTGCTTCGTCTGATATTCCTTGCCGGTCAAAAACTTAATGACTTCCATCGCTTCATCCTTGTGCTGGCTCATCGAAGTAACGCCCCAATAGAACGGGTACGCCTGCGAGCCGACGCCCGGCAGATCTTTAAATTCCGGCAGAGCGGCGATATCCCAGTTCATGCCTTCGGCTCCGGAGGCGGCCCAGTCCAGATCGTTCAAGTAAGCGATCATTGCCAGATTGCGGTCTTTAAGGAACGGGTCCTTGTAAGGCAGCTTGTTTTTTAACCCGACCATCGCCTTTTTAAAGCCGGGATCGTTGGAAGGATTAATGTAATACGCCTGGTACAGCTGCTTCCACTTCTCATTCGTATTGATCGTAGGCTTGTCGGTCTGCGGGTCCAGGAATGTCAGACCAAGCTGATTCGCTTTGATCGTATGGGCCGGGGATGAAGCGAAGCCCAAATATTGCTTGTCTCCGTCCTGCCTTGTAAGCGCCTTCGCCGTTTGCTGCAAATCGTCCCAGGTCATCCCGTTCTGAGGGTATGGAACGCCGAATTTATCGAAAATATCTTTGTTGTAAAATAAAATGACGTTTTGCGACCAAACCGGGAGACCGTAAATTCCGTTTTTGGACATCGTTTTGGCAAAATCGATCATCGTCGAATCAAACGTGCTCAAATCGATGTTATGCTTTTTGATCAGATCGGTCATATCATAAGCAAGCCCATAGTTGTTCACCGTATAAAAATAGTTGGTGCTTTCGTAATAAATATCTACGGTTTGCCCGGACGCTATGATGTCGTCGATATTCGTGCCGGTTCCTTTTTTAATATATTTGATCGTAATATTCGGGAATTTCTCTTTAATCGGATCGGAAAATTTACGCTTCACCTCATCCTCCGACGTAGCCGCCGTGGAGTACAGCACCAGCTCTACCGGATCATTGCTGACCGCAGACGGCTTGGAGGCCCCGTCGTCCGTAGCCTTCGTCTCCTGATTGCCGCTGCATGCGCTCGTCAAGGCGACCAGCATCGCCGCCGATATTAAAAAACTTTTCCTTGCCATTTTGTTATATCCCCCTTCTTGAATTCCCTTTATAAGAAAGCGCTTTAATCATTCCTATATTTAACAATATCATAAAGTTTTTTCATAATCTTCATGATTTTTGCCTGAAAATTTCATTTTTTTGTTCTCTTTCTTTCACCGGTAGCGGCCGCGCCCAATAATCTAAGCATAGAACAAATCCCCCAACAGTGACGTGATGCTCTGAAGCTTATTCCGTCCGCATCCAGCCTAAGCTGGATCGGCGTCTAACCCTTCCTCTGGGATCGTTCTATGGGTAGACTTTCCTTTCGGGGGAGAATCCGGATATCCACAGGATATGGCTACGCATCATTTCCTAAACAATAAAAAAAACCAAGCCCTCCGAGGATAGACTTGGTATTACCTAATTATGCGACGATCCGTTCAATGAGACCCTTCCATATTGCGGAACTGGTTGAAAAACATCCGATAATACGTTCCCTGTCTGTCGATGAGCCGGTCATGGCTGCCCTGTTCGACGATCTCGCCGTGATCGATGACCATAATCTCGTCGGCATCGCGGATCGTATTGAGCCTGTGAGCGATGATAAAGCTTGTTCGGCCTTTCATAATGTTGAGCAGAGCGTCCTGAATATGAAGCTCGGTGCGCGTGTCGATACTGCTTGTCGCCTCGTCCAGAATAAGGATGGACGGCTTCGCCAAGATGACCCTGGCGATAGCGAGCAGCTGCCGCTGCCCCTGGCTTAAGTTGCCCCCGTTCTCGGACAACACCGTCTCGTACTGCTTCGGCAGCCGCTTGATGAACGCGTCCGCATTGGCCATTCTGGCCGCCGCCTCCACTTCCTCGTCCGAAGCGTCCGATTTGCCGTACTTGATGTTTTCCTTGATCGTACCGGAAAACAGATACGTATCCTGCAGCACGATGCCGAAGCAGCGGCGCAGGCTGTCGCGCGTATAATCCCGAATGTCCCGGCCGTCGATGAATATCGTCCCTTCCGTTACATCGTAGAAACGGGTCACCAGATTGACGATCGTCGTTTTGCCGGCTCCGGTTGGGCCGACGAGCGCGGTGCTGCTGCCTTTCTCCGAGTGGAAATCGACATGCTTGAGGATCGGAACGTCCGGTCTGTAGCCGAAGCTGACATCGCGAAAGACGACGTCGCCTTTCGGATTACGCAGCTCGATCGCGCCCGGCTTGTCATCCGGCTCCTCCTTCTCATCAAGCACCTCGAACACTCTCTCAGCCCCGGCGACGCCGGATTGCAAAATGTTGTACGTATTGGCCATCTCGTTCAGAGGCCGGACAAACTGTCTTGAATAGCTGAGAAAGCTGGCTATGACGCCGACGGTAATATGGCCTTGGACCGCCAGTACGCCGCCTACGATCGCCACCGCCGCAAAGCCGATATTGTTGATCACCGCAAGCAGCGGCATCAAAAAGCCGGAAAAGATTTGCGCTTTCAGGCCGACTTCGTACAGTTTGCCGTTCACTTCATCGAATTCATGAATCGCCTTCTCTTCGTGGTTGAACGCCTTTACGATATGAATGCCGGAAATCGTCTCCTCGATATGCCCGTTCAGCTTACCGAGCTGAGCCTGTTGTTCTTTGAACAGGACGCTTGTTTTGCGGGTAATCGTCCGCCCCAGCAAATAAACGAGCGGAACCGTAATCAAGGTCGCCAAGGTGAGCAATGGACTCAAAACGATCATCATTGTCAGCGATCCGACCAAAGCGATCGTCCCGGACATAAGCTGGGTCGTCGATTGCGAAATCGTGTTGCTGACGTTGTCGATATCGTTGGACAGCCGGCTCATCACGTCGCCATGCGGCCTGGAATCGAAGAACGACAGCGGAAGCTTCTGCAGCTTGGCGAACAGCGTCGTCCTTAAGTTGCCGACAATTCTCTGCGAGATGCCGGCCATAAACCAGCTCTGCAGAAAGGTAAGCACTCCGTCCGTCAAGTAGGCCGCCGTCAGCGCCAAAATCGTCAGCTCCAGCAGTTGAAACTGAACTCCGCCGTGTTCCGCCGTCATGGCATCGACTGCGCGTCCGATGATGTAAGGTCCGGTCAAAGTCACTATCGCATCGATCAAAATGATGATAAACACCAGCGTCAGCCGCTTGCGCTGCGTGCCGACGAACTGCCATATCCGTTTCAGCGTGCCTTTAAAATTTTTCGGCTTAACTACCGGGCCTCTCCGGTTGTTCCCGAACCCTCCCGGCCTGCCCGGTCCGCCCGGAAGCAGCGGTACCTCCGGCTGAGGCTGGCTCGCCGCCCGCTGTTCATCCTGCTTCGACATCCTTGCGCACCTCCTTGCCCATCTGCGATTGGTAAATTTCCTGATAAACGAGGCAGGTTCTCATAAGTTCCTCGTGCCGGCCCATTCCGACGATTTCGCCTTGATCCAGCACGATAATTTTGTCGGAGTCCATCACCGAGCTGATTCGCTGAGCGATAATGAGGCAGGTCAAGTCCTTCGTATAGGTTTTGAGACCCTCCTTGATTCTCGCTTCCGTGGCCGTATCGACGGCGCTGGTACAATCGTCGAGTATGAGAATCTCCGGCTTCCTGACCAGCGCTCTGGCAATGGAAACCCGCTGCTTCTGCCCGCCGGAGAAATTGACGCCGCGCTGTCCCAATACGGTATCGTAACCTTCGGGGAACGATGAGACGAACGGGTGCGCTTCCGCGATTTCCGCCGCTCTCACGACTTCCTCCATCGTGGCGTCCTCCTTGCCCCAGCGAATATTTTCCGCTACGGTTCCGGTAAACAATACCGTCTTCTGCGGAACGATCGCGATTTTCTCTCTTAGCTTGGCGGGATCGATCTCGCCGACGTCGACGCCGCCGACTTTGACCGTACCTGAGGTTGCGTCGTAAAAACGGGGAATCAGCCCGACCAGACTGCTCTTACCCGAGCCTGTGGAGCCGATGATCCCGACGGTTTCTCCCTGCAGACAAGTGAACGAAATCCGTTTGAGCACCGGTTCTCCCGCGGCTCCTTCGTAAGAGAAGCTGACCTGCTCGAAATCGATCCTGCCCTTGGCGTTCGGATCAAGCCTTACCTCGTCCTTCCAGCTCATTTGATTGCGGGCGTCGAACACTTCGCCGATCCGAAGAGCGGAAGCCTTGGCCCGAACGAACATGTTGAACACCATGGAAATCGTCATCAAGGCGAATAAAATTTGCGTCATGTAGTTAATAAACGCGATGATATGTCCGACCTGAATATTTCCGCTCGATACGCCGAGCCCGCCGAACCAGAGCACGGCGATAATGCCCAAGTTCACCGTCAGCATGATCGCCGGATTGAATATCGCCATGGCGCGCATCGCTTCGATCGAGCGGGACTGGTACGACTGATTGACGCCGCCGAATTTATCGACCTCGTAATCGAACCGGTTGAACGCCTTGACGACGCGCACGCCGGACAAATACTCCCTCATGACGCTGTTGACGGTGTCGAGAGCTTTCTGCACCCGGATGAATCTCGGGAACCCGACCTTCATGTTCAGCGCGATCAGTACGCCGACGATCGGCACGACGACCGCCAGCACAATGGCCAGCTGCGGGTTCAGGCGCACCGCCATAATCAGACTGCCGATGCACAAGAGAGGCGCCTTGACGAAAATGCGCATCATTCCGTTCGTAAAATTCTGCACCTGAGTCACATCGTTGGTGAGCCGGGTAACCAGAGAAGCTCTCTCGAATTTATCAATATTTTCAAAAGAAAGCGTTTGAATTTTGCCGAACAGATCCGCTCGCAGCTCCGCGCCGAACGCCTGCGACACGCGGCTCGCAAGGATGTTGCGCCCCGATGCCGCCACGGCGCCGAGCGCCGTTATCAGCAGCATAAATCCGCCCATGTTCAGCACGTATCGCATATTCTGATTCGCTACCCCTTCATCGACGATGCGAGACATGACCGTGGGCAGCGTCAAGTCGGCCAGCGCTTCGCAGGTGAGGAACAGCACGGCGACCGTGAACATCTTCCAATACTTTTTTACGTATTTCTTGAAGAATGACAAGAGGCGTTTCTCCCCTTCCAATTTATTTAGCTTCGCTATATAAAACATACTCCTTTCTGCGTTAATTGTCATCAGGTTTGCCAAAAAATTTTGCCCGCACAGCAGAAGAAGAAAGACCGTATCGATCCAGGCGGAACAAGGAGGACGGCCCGGCTGCCGCTGGCCGCAAATACCGTTTTGTTGAAGCCATCTCCTCATTTCCGCTATATCTTCTAGCCGCTTCCCGCTATAATGGGGTTAGATATATCGTTTACATATCGTTATCAGGTCATAGGACAATTACAGCTAATCCGCTAGGATAAAAAAGGAGGACGTAACTCGTGAATATCGTAGTATTGGACGGCTATACGCTCAATCCGGGCGATCTTTCCTGGGACGGCTTGTCCGCATTAGGCGCGGTCACCGTGTACGACCGCACGCCCGCCGACCGGATCGTCGAACGGGCGCTGGACGCCGATATCGTGCTGACGAACAAGACGCCGCTCGCCGCCGACGTGCTGGACAAGCTGCCCCGCCTCCGCTACATCGGCGTGCTGGCTACAGGCTACAACATCGTGGAAACGGAGGCGGCCAAACGGCGCGGCGTGCCCGTAACGAACATTCCGACCTACGGAACCCATTCCGTAGCCCAGTTCGTCTTCGCCATGCTGCTGGAGCTATGCAACCGTGTGGGCCGCCACGACGAAGCGGTAAAGGCCGGCGAATGGACGAGCAGCGCCGATTTCTGCTTCACCAAAGCGCCGCTCATCGAGTTGTCCGGCAAGACGATCGGCTTGATCGGACTCGGCAAAATCGGCTCGCAGACCGCGCGCATCGCCCGCGCGATGGACATGCGCGTCCTGGCCGTCGGAAGCGGCAGGAGCACGCCGCGTCCCGCAGACGGCGTGGAGTGGGTTGATCTGGAGACGCTGCTGAAGGAATCGGATGTCGTCAGCCTGCACTGCCCGTTAACGCCGGATACCGCTAACTTGATCAACCGGCAGCGCATCGCCCTGATGAAGCCGACTGCGCTGCTGATCAACACATCGCGCGGCGCGTTGATCGCCGAACAGGATCTGGCCGATGCGCTGAACGAACGAGCTATCGCGGGAGCGGCGCTCGACGTGCTGTCGGTCGAGCCCCCCGAGGCGAGCAATCCCCTCTTGTCCGCCCGCAACTGCATCGTAACGCCGCACATCGCCTGGGCGACCCGGGAGGCGCGCGCCCGGCTGATGGACACAGCGGTCGCCAACGTGCAGTCGTTTTTGCAGGGGCAGACGGTCAACGCGGTCAACGGCTAACCGGCGGCGCTAGAGCAAAAGGACAGGCAACCCGATAGCGGTCGTCTGTCCTTTTGTTGATTTCCCCCGGCGCCGTTTGCGGCGCACGCTTCGGCGCTGCGCGGAAGCTCGGCCGGCCCCTGTGCGGCCCATGCGTATACTGCCCCGACCGTTCGGCTTGGTTAGGTCGGGCTTCGACCCGGCTGCGCTCGGACGGGGGCAGCCCGGCCGGATTCGGCAGAATTGAGCCTGCTTGGCCCCTTTGGCTGCCTCGACCATCACGGCTGTCGCTCTCATGCCGCGCCGGCCTTCAGCATCCGTCCTCAGGACGCAGCCGCAATTCGAACTCCTCGTCGCGATCGCATGTCAGCTTGCCGTTCTCCACCCGCAGCCGCGCCGCCTGAATCGAGGAACGGCGCGTTTCGTAGGACGACGTATCGTCTCCGCCCCTTCTTCCCGGATGCGTAAAATAAAACACATAAGCTTCGTCTCCTTGAACGACGACGTCCGCATGCAGACCGATCGTCCCGTCGTCCTGCCGCGAGCCCGGCGTATCCAGAATGAGGCCGCTGCGCTCCCAATGCTCCAGATCGTCGGAACGAAAGACGCCCTGGCCTCTCCACTCGTCGACGATCATCCAGTAGCTGCCTTGAAATCGGAACACGTTAGGACCCTCGTGGCCGCGTTCGGTAATGACCGGCCCGACCGCCTGCCAATGGTACAGGTCTTCGCTGTCGGCGGCATACGTATGGGAGTGATGAGCCTCGTCCTTGTACCACATCCGGAACCGGCCGTCCGGCAGCCGGTGCACGCACGCATCGATCACCCGGTCGGAGCTGAGCGCCAATCTGGAACGAAACGTCCAGTTCAGCAAATCTTCGCTCGTATAATGCAGAATATGTCGGTCGAAGCCCGGCCAGTCGTGCGGAACGCCGCGGATATAACTGACGTACATATGGTACAAGCCGTCATGCCAGATGATTTCCGGCGCCCAGAACGTATTGCGGCCCCATTCGATATCGAGTCCGGTCAATACGCCGCGGTAAACCCACGTCTTTCCTCCGTCGGAGGAAGAGGCTACGCCGAGATCGGTGCCGTGCACCCAGGCGAATTTGACTCCTTCCGCCGTCGCCCGGCGGTTCGTATAGACCATCCACCATTCCTTGGCCTGCCGGTTCCATATAACGACCGGATCGGCCGCTCCATCGTAGATCGGATCGCGAAATAACGGAGCTTTCAATCGGATCTGCCTCCTTCTTCAAGCGCCAAATTCCCTAATAAAGCAGCCGCTTCCTCGGCCATGCCAAGCAATTGAAGGGCCGCTTCAATCTGATTCAACAACGATTCGGATTCGTCCCTGTCTCCCTGCAAGGCTTTATCCATAAGCTTGGGGATGAGCATACCGCAGCGAATGCCGGCCGCCGTCAAAAAACCGAATCGGACTTGTCTTAATCCGCCGTTCCATCCTGCATCTTCAAGCCCCTCATAGTACCGTTGCAAAAATTTCTCCGCCAGCTCCGCCATATCGAAGGAGGCGCCCAATCCCGAGTGAAGGCACAGTCCGTAGTATCGCCCCAACTCCTCGCCTACGCCGGCGATTCCGGCAAACGCCCAATCGATAGCCGCTACGGTCCCGTCTTCCTGCAGATACAGATTCGGCCGCCATGCATCATTATGAGTAAATACCTTGGGTAATCGGGACAGCCCGTCCAGCAACCGCGAACGCATCCGGCAAAACTCGGAATACCGTCTGAACGTATCGGAAGGGAATAATTCCTTGACGGAAGGATGAGCCCATACCTCTTGCTTCCGAGCTATCCCGTTGTCGTATTTATCGCATTCTTCGACCCAGGAAGATAACCAATTGCTGCATAACCAAGGTGCGGACGGCAGCGCTTCGACGCTTCCATAAGCGCCGTTAAACCTACCAAGACATCGCGCAACGTCCTCGTACTGTTTCCCCGACCATTGTCCCTTGTAATAATCGGATACTTCCTCCATCCATATCCAAACCGTCTTATCTTCCTTCTCCTCTACTCCGTAACAACGCGGCGCCCGGATCACGGAAGGCAGCTTCTCAAGCAGCCCGGACTGATAAGCCAAAATCTCCCGCTTCCAATAGTTGTAATGCGCCGGTCCCTGGGAACCGGCGGCAGGAACTACGATCTTCACTATCATGGACCATCGGATCGGCCGATCCTGCGCCAAGGCCGTCCCTTCTACCCGATATAAACCTCCCGTTACTATATTGGAAGCTTGCCAGCCATGACGGGAGCATGACCATTCCCCCAGCGTAATTGAGTCATGGCCGATTAGCTTTCGGACATAGCGGTAAAGACGTTCTTGTGAAATGTTAAGCGTAGCCGTCATCGATCGGACCTCCCAGAAAATTATCTATAAAAGGAGAGCGTTTTTTACGAGCAGCGGCCGATCGATACAGCGCGCCGCTACCGCTCATTTCCCTACGAGCTGCCGGTAATACGAATCGATCTCCACCGGAGCGCCGTTATTCAGCCGGGATTGTTCGGCGGCGAACGCCAGCAGATGGCTTCTCACCGAAGCTGCTGCCGAGGTCAAGCTTTCCTTGCCGTCATACTGGCGGACCTCCCGCAGAAAGCTCCGGACGATGCCGCTGTCGCCGCCTCCGTGTCCGCTTGATTGTTCGGGAATGTCAATCGTATGCTCCTCATGGGTCAAGAAGTCCATCCAGACGAGCCGCCCGTCCTCTCCCCTCAGCTCGCCGCGGGTGCCCATAATCTGAATGCGGCGCTCCTGGTGCCGCGTAAATCCGCACATGCTGAACATCGCGGTCGCGCCGCCGGCAAATTCCAGGTTGACGACCTGATGATCCACTACGTTGTTATCGCTTTGGTACACGCATCGTCCGTAATCCGTTTCCTTCAACCCTTGGACGATCTTCTCCCGGGTAAGCTCTTGGGTAAAATGCTTCGCCCAGTCCTTGCCTTCTCCCAAATAAAACCGCGGGGCATAGTAAGGACAGGACGTTTCCGCAGGGCAGCCGTCGATACAATGGGACGGAGCGCCTGCGGGGGCGTTGCCGGAATGAAAGTGCATCAGCGAGCCGAACGAGCTGACCCGAACGCACGGCTCATCCATCAGCCACGAGAGCACATCCATGTCATGACAGGATTTGGCGAGAATCATCGGGCTCGAATCGTCCGAATTGCGCCAGTTGCCTCTGACGAAGCTATGCGCCATATGCCAATAGCCGACATTCTCGTTCAGCTGGACCGAAGCGATCTTGCCGATCCTCCCTTCCGTCAGAATGCGTTTAATTGCGGACCAGAACGGCGTGTAACGAAGGACATGGCAGATGGTAAGCAGCCGGTCGTTCTTCCGCGCGGCTTCCTCCATCCGGATACATTCGGCGGGATCGGGCGACATCGGCTTCTCCAGCAGCACATGATACTTCTTCTCCAGCGCCTGCAGCGTAGGCTCGTAATGCATTCTGTCCTGGGTGCAGATGACGGCTATATCGGCGATTCGCGGCTCTTGCAGCAGCTTTGTCCACGAATCGTAACAGTTGGCGGCTTCAATCCGGTGCTGCTTCGCAAAATTCTGCCTTCTCTCCTCGTCTTTCTCGGCAACGGCGACAAATTTCAGTTCATGAGGGTAATCCAGCGCATACGGAGCATAGCTTCTTGCTCCTCTGGCCCCTGCTCCTATTAAAATAGCGGTCAATGGTTTCATCATGTTCCCCTTCCTCCGATAGATTTGAAATGACAGCGTGCTATAATGAAAGTATAAAGCATCGGATGCGCAGCAGTGCAAGCAACCCTGCCCTATTTTTATAATATTCCTGCTCTTTCTATTGGGAGATGAACATATGCTGGAGGACCCTCACTATTTTTATAGAACAATTACGCATTCTCCGAGCGAGACGGCCAAAAAATGCATGTTTTTCGTACAGGATGTCGGCTGGTTTCTCTGCTCCCCGACGTACGCCGTAGACCGCAGCTTTTTTTATGCCTATCAGATCAAATTCGTCGTCAAAGGCTCCGGCTATCTTTACTGGCAGGGACGCAAGCATAAGCTGAAAGCGAACGACCTCTTCTGTCTGGATTTGAACCGCGAACACAGCTACGAATCCGATCCGCTCGATCCGTGGGAACTTCTCTGGGTCCGCTTCGGCGGACAGCAGGCTGCCGATTATTTCGCCATGCTCGGCTGCGCGGAGCAGCCCGTATGTCAGGTGAGAAACCCGGAATTCGTGCACTCGCTGTTTCGCGAGCTGTTCGAGATGTTCCAAAGCCGCCCGGTCGGCTTGGAGGTCGCCGCTTCCGCGCTGATTGCCCGCATCCTCTCCGAGCTGGTCATTGCCAAGATGGAACGCGACGCTCTGCTCTCGCCCTATGCGTCTTCCTCCTATCCGAAGGAAGTCCGGCAGGCGATCGACTATATCGAACGCCATTACCAGCTGCCTGTCCGTGTGGAGGAAGTCGCCGATCACGTGCATCTTAGCCAATACTATTTCGCCCGGATATTTAAGCGCTCGACCGGCTACTCAATATTGGAATATATTAACAAATACAGATTGACCCGCTCCAAACAGCTGCTCGCCTCCTCCAAGCTGCCGACCGGGGAAGTTGCCCGGCTGGCCGGATTTTGCAGCCAAAGCTATTTTACCAAAATGTTCAAAGCCCACGAAGGCATGACGCCCAAAGATTACCGCAATTACGTGCAGTAACGCGGCCGCTGATTACGGCGGCTTCCGCCGCCGGGAGCCGCGCTGGCCATGCCGGGCGTAACACAGGCCCTCGCAAGCTATGCGAATGACTCTCTTCCCAAGATCATACAATAGCCATTGAGATTCGCACTTCACAGATGTATAGTAAAGATAAGCATTCGTGAATGCGCTATCATTTTCAAATTGGAGGAATGGTTATGACTTCTTTGAGCACCGCCCTCATCCAGACGCAGAAGCTTCTCCTCACGCCGCGCTTAAGACAATCTATCGAAATGCTGCATATGTCGTCTCTGGAGCTAATGGAATTTATCCAGGAACAATCGAGAGAAAATCCTTTGCTGGACTATAAATACGATAGCGTGCCCCCCTCTCCCGGGGGCAAAAAACGAACGTCCGACCCTAATCACGAATGGTGGCTCCATATCCGAAGCGGCGGCCAGCCTTCGCTGGAAGCGGTGCTGACCGAGCAATTGCAGGAGGCAGGCGTCCGGCCGGAGCTGCACAAAATAGCCTTGTTCATTATCCGTTCGCTCGACGAGAAAGGATACTTGCCGTTAACGCCGCAATGGATCTCCCAGCATCTGCGCCAGCCTGTTCCGCTTGTCCTGAAAGCCGTTGACCTCGTGCAAAATATGGAGCCCGCAGGCGTAGCCGCATCCAGCCTCGAAGAATGCCTAATGCTCCAGTTGGATCAGCTCGGCGACAACGATGCTTTGGTAAGGAGCCTTATTCGGGGTCATTTGAAAGATATCGCCAAGCGAAGGTTCGGACCGCTGGCCAAACAATACGGCGTCGAGCCGGCCGACATCCAGCGGGCCGCAAGCAGGATCAGCCGCTTGAATCCGAAGCCGGGCGCCGCCTACAGCGGGGAGAGAACGCAGTTTATCGTCCCCGATATCGTCCTGACCCGAACCGACGAAGGGTTCGAAATCGGGCTGCACGACGCTTCGCTTCCCAACATCGTCTTCAATGCGGAATATGTCGAGCTGATGAAGTCCAATCCCCCTAAAGAAGTAAGCGCTTATTTGACGGAACAGCGGAAGCGGGTCCAAGCCATTATCGACAGCATTGAACATAGAAAAGCCACCATGTACAAAGTGGCGACCGTTATTTTTGAACATCAGCACGCCTTCTGTCTGCATGGCCCGTCCGCGATTAAACCGATGGCTATGCGTCATGTCGCCGAGCTGCTCGGCATCCACGAATCGACCGTCAGCCGGGCCGTCAACCAGAAGTTTGCGATGACGCCCTGGGGCCTCTACGAGCTGAAGCAATTTTTCACCTCGTCGGTGAAGCAAGCAGACGGCGCCGCCGTCTCCTCCGCCCAGATCAAAGAGCAGCTTCGCGAGCTGATCGACGGCGAAGACAAAACCGAACCGTGGTCGGATCAAAAGCTCGCTGAACGCCTGACGCAATCGGGGCTGCAGGTTTCCCGGCGCACGGTCGCCAAATACCGCGACCAGTTGAACATTCCGGCCGCTCTGGAGCGCAAACAATATCAGTAGCAATCCCGCCGCCCTCCCGGGCTTCTCGAAGCTTCCGGGAGGGCGGCGCTTTTATTGAGCCCCTTCTAGCAATCTAATTGCGAGATTATTCCGTTCCAATTCCCATATTTTACATATCGATAACCACTGAGTATGATGAGGGGGAACGACGCTTCACATACTCGAATCGATGGACAGGGAGAGGATAGATCATGTCTCATTTTGACCAAATCGCCGAGCAATATGAACATCTCATCAAGAAGGACGGAAACGTACGGTTCGACTATATTATGGACCAATTGGAGGAAGCGGGCGGCGTTCAAGGCCGGCGCGTTTGCGATGTCGGCTGCGGGCCCGGAGAGCTCAGCGCTATGCTTGCGGACAAAGGCGCTCATGTTGCCGCAGCGGACAGCAGTGCGAAGATGCTGGAGCTGGCCCGCCGCAAATCGGGCAAGGTGACTTGGCTTGAGGACGATGCCATGCGGCTCGGCAGCATTCCGGACGGCACAATGGACTTTGTCGTCTCCAGCCTGATGCTGATGGATGTGCCCGATTTCATGGCGGTATTCCGTCAGTCGCATCGTATTCTGGCCCCGGGCGGAATGATGATTTGGACGATCATGCATCCTTGCTTCCAATCTCCGTTCAGCCATCCGCTCGATGAGGGCGGCAGGAAAGTATCCCATTACGACGCGCAATACTGGAAATCTCACGGAAGAGGCACGATTCGTTCGATCGTCGGCTCCTATCATCGGTCCGTATCCGATTATATCAACGGCTTTCAGGAAGCCGGCTTCGAGCTTGTAAGGACCGACGAACCGCTCCCTGACATTCCTCCTCCCCGTGTGCCTCACTGGTTCTGCGCAGTCGGGAAAAGCAAGCCGGCGAGAAACAGTAACTAGGGAACACCGAAAAAACCGCTCTCCGCTTAGGTTAACTTATAACCCAGGTTTGGAGAGCGGCGCGCATTACGCGGCGAATTAAACGCCGGAATAAGACATGAACCCGCCGTCTACAGGCACGGTAATTCCCGTAACGAAGCCGGACATTTGCTCGTCGACGAGCCATAGCATCGTGCCGAGCAAGTCCTCCGGCTTGCCGAACCGGCGCATCGGCGTGTGCGTGATGATCTTGTGAGAGCGTTCCGTCAGCGATCCGTCCTCGCGCGTCAGCAGCCGTCTGTTTTGCTCCGTCAGAAAAAAGCCCGGGGCGATCGCATTGACCCGAATCCCCGCATCGGCCATATGTACGGCCATCCATTTGGTGAAGTTCTCGATGGCCGCCTTGGCCGCGCTGTACGCCGGCACTTTCGTCATCGGGCTCGGCGCGCTCATCGAGGACATGTTAATAATGACGGCTCCCGGCTTATGGATCATGCTGCGGGAAAAAATTTGCGTCGGAATCAGCGTGCCGAGAAAGTTCAGGTTAAATACATAGCTCATCCCTTCCCCGGTCAAATCGAAGAACGACGTCACCTCCGGGTTATGAACGTCTTCCGGCTTGAACGTTTCGCTCGTCGTCATTCCTTGCGGATGATTGCCCCCCGCTCCATTAATCAGAATATCGCAAGCGCCGAATGTCTCGGATACGATCTGCTCGGCCTTTTTCACACTCTCCGCGTTCAAGACGTCGCAGGCGACTGCAATCGCCTGCCCTCCCGCGGCCCTGATCGCTTCCGCCACGCTCTCTCCCTTCTCCGCGGTGCGATTCAGAATCGCCACCTTGACTCCTTGACGGCCCAGCTCTTTGGCCATGGCCGAGCAGAGCACGCCGCTGCCGCCGGTGACGACGGCGACTTTACCCTTTAAACCATCATGAATCGTCAGCATAAAGCTTTCCCCCTCTTCGTTCTTTCCAGCGAATCCCATATTCCCCACAAATACATAATGCCTAAAGCGCGGTCGTACAATCCGTAACCCGGCCGGCATTGCTCGTTCCACAGATGTCTGCCGTGATCCGGCCGGGCATAGCCGGTAAATCCGCTCTCATGATACGCTTTCACAATGTCGCAAATATCGACCGAGCCGTCCTGGGCGCGATGGGAGGTTTCGATAAAATCGCCGTTGTCGTATACGCGGATATTGCGGATATGGGCGAACGGAATCCGGTCCGCAAATTCCCGCACCATCGCCGCCACGTCATTGTTCGGATTGGCGCTCAGCGAGCCGCTGCACAGCGTGACCCCGTTGTAAGGGCTGTCAACAAGCCGAAGCAGCCGGCGAATATTATCCCGGTTTGTCATGATGCGCGGCAGCCCGAAGACCGGCCACGGCGGATCGTCCGGATGAATCGCCATCCGAATATCGTTCTCTTCCGCAACCGGGATGATATGCTCCAGGAAATAAGCCAAATGGTTCCATAAATCTTCTTCCGTGACGTTCTTATACGCCTCGAAGACCCGGGACATATGTCTCAGCCTCTCCGGTTCCCAGCCGGGCATCGTGAAATCGGGATTTTCGTTAATCTTGCGGACGAGCTCGGCGGGGTCCATGGCGTCTACCAGCGTTTTCTCGTAAAACATCGCCGTGGACCCGTCCTCCAGCTCCTTGTGCAAATCCGTCCGCACCCAATCGAATACGGGCATGAAGTTGTAGCAGATCGTTTTGACCCCGACTTGGCCCAGCTTCCGTATCGTGCGCTTGTAATTGTCAATATACCGGTCGCGCGACGGCAGCCCCAGCTTAATATCTTCATGGATATTAACGCTCTCAACCACCTCGATATGGAAGCCGTACCGCTCCGCCTGCCGCTTCACCTCGATGATCCGGTCCAGCGGCCATTCTTCCCCTGCGGGAATGTCGTGCAGCGCCCACACGATCCCCTCCACCCCGGGAATTTGTCTGATCTGGCTCAGGGTCACGGTATCGTTGCCTTCCCCATACCAGCGAAATACCATTCTCATTCCGGCTTCTTCCCCCATTCACCCTAATCGATAAAATATTGCGGATACGCTTCCCGAAGCGCGGGAAGCTCTACGTCCAGCTTGCCTACATGCAGTTCAAGACGCCGAGCGGTCAAATCTTCATTGCCTTGCTCGATCGCTTCAAGCAATCCGTTATGCTCTTCAATCACGCGATCCATATGATGAAACTGCTTAAGCGCCAAAAAGCGCAGCCGGTTCAAATGCCCGCGCATATGATACACGACCTGAAGCAGCGTCGCGTTGCCGGTCACTTCCATAATAGAGCGGTGAAACTCCTCGTCCAGCTGCAGAAACAGTCCGATATCGCCTTCTTCTGCGGCGGCGCGCTGCCCCTCCAGCAGCTCCCCGATCCGTCCCCGGACTTCCCGGCGGTCCTGCCGGTTCCACATTTTCGCCGCGACGCGAAACGCGCCGATTTCCAAATGCTCGCGAATGAAGCGGGTTTCCGCCGCCTTGCGCTGGGAGATGTAGGCGATCCTCGTGCCTCTCTGCGGCAGCACGTCCAGCAGTTGCTCGCTGACAAGCAGGCGGATCGCTTCGCGGATCGGCGTACGGCTGACGCGAAGCGTGTCGGCCAGTTCATTTTCGTAAATCATACTCCCCGGCTCCAGCCGCAGCGATACGATGCCTTCGCGGATCGATTCATACACCTGGTCTCCGAGAGATTTGCGCTGCAGCTGCGGCGGCAAAGGTGATAAGCTCATTGAAGCGCCTCCTGTCCGTAATGACTTCATATTACTTGCATTCTTGTATACAAGTCAACTTTTTTTTGAAACCGCGTCCTCGTTCGAACCCTCCTCTCCCCCGGATCTCTCAGGAATCGGCGCAGACCGTCCGGCTTTCAGATCATGGCTCAGAATAAACGAAGCTTGCTCTTTTTTGCCCAGCGCCGATTCGAGAATCTCGAATATCGTTTTGCCGGGATACAACCGCGAAATGGCAATATACAGAACGACCATGATCATATTGATCAGCATACCGCATAACGAAGCCATCCAGGCGTCTTCCCGGGCCGAATGGGCCAACCCCGCCGGCGTTACCAGAATGGAAGTGCCTATGGTCGGGCCGAACGTCAATATGTAAAACTGCCATGCCGAAATCCCTTTTTGTATCATTCTCTCCACAAGTTAGGGTACTTCCGATGCAGCGCCTCGCCGAAACGAATAAAGGGAGCACCGTATGTGCTCCCTTCTCTATTTACAACCGGGTGATTTCGTATTCCTCGATTTTCCGGTACAGCGTCGTCCGGCCGATTTGCAGCAGCTCCGCGGCCTTGCTGACATTCCAGCCTGTGACCTGAAGCGCCCGCTTGATCGCGCCCACCTCGGCGGCCTTCAGCGTCGGAACCTGCGCGCCGAGCTGATCTCCGGATAATCGGCCGTCTCCGGCGTCCGCCTCCTCCAATAGAAGATGCTCCGGCGCGATCGGCCCTCCCTCGGCGAGAAACGCCGCCTGAATCAGCGCGCTGCTTAGCTCGCGGACATTCCCCGGCCAGCTGTACAGAAGCAGCTTGCGTCCTGCGCTCTCCGTCAGGCGGCAGCACGGATAGCCGTGCTTGTGCAGCAGATGCGCGGCCAGCATCACGATGTCCGTCCTCTCGCGCAGTGCCGGGAGCGTCAGCTGAATCCCCTTCAGACGATAATACAGGTCGGCTCTGAAGCGGCCTTCCTTCACTTCCTGCGTCAAATTTTTGTGCGTGGCGGCGATAATCCGCGTGTCGATACGTCTAGATTTCGTGCTGCCGACGGGCGTCACGATCCGCTCCTGCAGCACGCGGAGCAGCGCGGCTTGCGCACGCAGCGACATGTCGCCGATCTCGTCGAGAAAGATCGTTCCTTTATTGGCCGCCTCGAATTTGCCGATGCTGCCCTCGCGGTTTGCGCCGGTGAAGGCACCCCGCTCATAACCGAACAGCTCGCTTTCGACGAGCGTGTCCGGAATGGCGCCGCAATTCACCGCAATGAAGGGCCCTTCCGAGCGCAAGCTGGCCGTATGGATCGATTGCGCGAACAGCTCCTTTCCCGTGCCGCTCTCTCCGAGCAGCAGAACGGGAAAGTCCGTCAACGCCGCTTTGCCGGCCAGTTCCTTCTTCTGCAGCAAGCTCGGGCAGTCTCCCGCAATGTCGTCGAACGTGTAGAGCCGGCCGACGTTCACCGTCTTCTTCTGCACGGCTACGGAACGCTTGATCGTATGGCGGCCGTCATGGAGCGCTTCGACGGCAAAGCCTTCGATGCCGGTAAATTCCTTGCCGACGACGTCCTGTCCCAAAGCGCGCAGAGCCGCCTGATTCGCCCGGATGATCCGGTTGTCGGCGTCAAGCGATAAAAGCGGCAGCGGATGGCTTCTCGCCGAATATTCCAATTCCTTCAAAGTGATCAATTGCTCCTGCTTCACTTCCTCGATAAGCAGCCGGTTTTGCAGCGCATCGGCGATCATCGTGGCGAGCGTCAGCGTATACGGGTTATAGCTTTCCTGCCTACCGCTAAAATTGATGACGCCGAGCAGCTCCCCGCTCGGGCTAAAGATCGGCGAAGACGCGCAGGTCAGAAAGCTGTGCTGCCTGCTGTAATGCTCTGCGGCATGGACGCGGACCGGCACCCGTTCCAGCAAGGCCGCACCAATGGCGTTAGTCCCCTTCCGCCTCTCCTCCCAGTTGGCTCCGACCTGCAGTTGAACCTGCTCCGCCTGTTTGGAGAAGAGCGGCTCGCCCACGGAGTAAATAATATTTCCTCCCGCATCGATGAGCAGCGCAGCCTGCCCGGACTGGTGGATAAAACGCTCCATGCTGCCTAGCAATTGCGAAGCGTGACGGATAAGCAGTTGATGTTCTCCAATAATTTCTCGAATACGCTGCTCCGTCATCAGCTGGTCGTCAAAATGATCGTGAGGCTTCAACCCGTACTGCTGGCAGCGCTTCCACGAATTGGCCACAATTTCCGTCTGTTCGTTCAAACCCAAAGATGTCAAAAGGAACACCTCCAAAAAGCGGTTTGTCGCAGGAATCTATCCACTATAAGGTAACATATTTGGACGCTGCTGTGTAATTTGCCGCCAAGAATGTTCCGAAATGGCACACTGCTCCGAAACTGTATGTTTCAATTCGGCGCATTCGAAAGGAAGCGTTTGCAGCGCGTTCCTTCCCGGAGCGCTCTTCAGCGCTTGGCACGATTCTTGCTTCAAAAATCGATGAGTACGATTCACAATATTATTTTGGGAGGTAATCCGCATGATCTACGCTCAGCCAGGCCAAGAAGGCTCCAAAGTCGCTTTTAAAAAACGTTACGACAACTTCATCGGCGGTCAGTGGGTCCCGCCCGTTAACGGCCAATATTTCGAGAACGTAACCCCGGTGACCGGCCAATCGTTCTGCGAGGTGGCCCGTTCAACCGCCGAAGACATCGAGCTGGCGCTGGATGCCGCGCACGCGGCCAAAGCCGCCTGGGGCAGCACTTCAGCCGCTGCCCGCGCCAACGTTCTGAACCGCATCGCCGATCGGATCGAGGCGAATCTGGAGCTGCTCGCCGTAGCCGAGACATGGGACAACGGCAAGCCGGTGAGGGAGACGATGGCCGCCGATCTGCCGCTCGCCATCGATCATTTCCGTTATTTCGCCGGCTGCATCCGAGCGCAGGAAGGCGCTCTCAGCGAAGTCGACGGCGATACGATCGCCTATCACTTCCATGAGCCGCTCGGCGTCGTCGGACAAATCATTCCGTGGAACTTCCCGCTGCTCATGGCGACATGGAAGCTGGCCCCCGCGCTTGCCGCCGGCAACTGCGTCGTGCTGAAGCCGGCCGAGCAGACGCCGGCGTCGATTCTCGTCCTGATGGGGCTGATCGAAGACCTGCTGCCTCCGGGCGTCGTAAACATCGTGAACGGCTTCGGGCTGGAAGCCGGCAAGCCGCTGGCTTCCAGCAGCCGCATCGCCAAGATCGCCTTCACCGGCGAGACGACGACCGGGCGCCTGATCATGCAGTACGCTTCGCAAAATATTATTCCCGTCACGCTGGAGCTGGGCGGCAAATCGCCGAATTTGTTCTTCGAGGACGTGCTTGCCCATGACGACGCTTATTTGAATAAAGCGATCGAAGGCTTCGTGCTGTTCGCCTTGAACCAAGGCGAAGTGTGCACCTGCCCTTCCCGCGCGCTCATTCAGGAATCGATCTACGACGAATTCATCGAACGCGCCTTGAAGCGTGTAGCCGCCATCCGACAAGGCAACCCGCTGGATATGGAGACGATGATCGGCGCTCAGGCTTCCTCGGAGCAGGTGGAGAAAATTTTGTCGTACATGCAAATCGGCCGGGAGGAAGGCGCCGAGCTGCTCGCCGGCGGAGGCAGAGCGCAGCTCGCAGACGGCCTGGAAGCCGGCTATTATATTCAGCCGACCGTCTTTAAAGGAAGCAACAAGATGCGCATCTTCCAGGAAGAAATATTCGGCCCGGTCGTCTCCGTAACGACGTTCAAGGATCAGGAGGAAGCTCTGGCGATCGCCAACGATACGCTGTACGGGCTCGGAGCCGGCGTCTGGACCCGCGACATGAACAAGGCATACCGGATGGGACGGGGCATCGAGGCCGGCCGCGTCTGGACGAACTGCTATCATGCTTATCCGGCCCACGCTGCCTTCGGCGGATATAAAATGTCCGGAATCGGCCGGGAAAATCATAAGATGATGCTGTCCCATTACCAGCAAACGAAAAACCTGCTCGTCAGCTACAGCCCCGACGCCTTGGGTTTCTTCTAAGCGGAGCCGCCCATGACGAACGAACAAGTGCCCCGAGTGACGGTGACGGACGCCGCCCTGGAGCTGATCGCGCGGCTCCGCGGCAAGCATGGCCCGCTCATGTTTCATCAATCCGGGGGCTGCTGCGACGGCAGCTCTCCGATGTGCTATCCCGACGGGGAATTTCTCGTCGGAGATTCGGATGTGCGGCTCGGCGAGATCGGCGGCGCCCCGTTCTATATAAGCAAGGCCCAATATGAATACTGGAAATTTACCCAGCTGATCATCGACGTCGTGCCGGGACGCGGCGGCATGTTTTCGCTGGAAGGCCCCGAAGGGCTGCGCTTTCTGACCCGCTCCCGTGTCTTCACCCCGGAGGAGCAGCGGGCTCTCGGGCTGCTGGAATAAGAGATGCCTGCAGAACAAATCCCCCAAAAGCCATCCATGCCGCTACGCGGCACCACAGACAATGGAAATGGGGTACCAAGAGTAATTTCCAGGGTAGTGACGTGATGCTCTGAAGCTTATTCCGTCCGCATCCAGCCTAAGCTGGATCGGCGTCTACCATTCCTCTGGGATCGTTCTATGGGTAGACATTCCTTTCGGGGAGAACCCGGATATCCACAGGATATGGCTGCGCATCATTTCCATAACAACAAAAAACCGTTAGCTGAGCCGCCATGCTCTGCTAACGGTTTTCTTCATGTTAATAACTTGACTGCCGCTTAAAGGCTTACAGCTTCGGCAGACTTCCGCTGCATCCGCCGCTGCCTACGGGCCGAACTGCGCCTTATGCAGCTTGCTGTAGATGCCGCCCGCCGTAACCAGCTCGCGGTGCGGCCCCTCTTCCGCGACGCCGTCCTCGGTGACGACGACGATGCGGTCCGCGTTCTTGATCGTCGCCAGACGGTGGGCGATGACCAGCGTCGTGCGCCCTTCCGACAGCTCGGCGAGCGATTGCTGAATCGCCACCTCGGTTGCGGTATCGAGAGCGGAGGTCGCCTCGTCGAGAATAAGAATCGGCGGATTTTTGAGGAACATCCGCGCGATGGCGAGCCGCTGCTTCTGACCGCCGGACAGCTTGACGCCGCGCTCCCCGATCATCGTGTCCATCCCGTCCGGCTGATTGCGGATGAACTCCTCAAGCTGCGCCCGCCGGGCCGCCTCCCATATTTCGTCCATCGAAGCGCCAAGCCTGCCGTATGCGATATTTTGCCGAATGGTCCCTTCGAACAAGTAAACCTCCTGCTGCACAATGCCGATCTGGCTGCGCAGCGATTCGAGCGTCATCTTGCGGATATCGAGCCCGTCGATCGTAATATGCCCGCCCGTGCAATCGTAAAACCGCGGCAGCAGACTGCAAATCGTCGTCTTCCCCGCACCGGAAGGACCGACGAAAGCAACGGTTTCCCCTGCGCGAATCGAGAGGCTGAAGTCGTTTAGAATGTTCTTCTCCTCGTTGTAAGCAAACGATACGTTGCTGAATTGAATGTCTCCGTTCAGCTTGCGCACTTTGACGGCGTTCGGAACGTCCGCGATATCCGGCTCGGTATCCATAATGGAGCAGTACCGCTTGAAGCCGGCGATTCCTTTCGGGTAGCTCTCGATCACCGCGTTAATTTTCTCGATCGGACGGAAAAAGACGTTGGACAGCAGCAGGAAGCCGACGAATTGCCCGTACGTCAATTCCTGGCGAATGACGAACCACGTTCCGCACACCATGACGAACAGCGATACGAAGCGCATCATCATGTACGTGATCGACATGCTCTTGGCCATCAGTTTGTAAGCGAGCAGCTTCGTCTGGCGGTATTGACGGTTCGTATCCTTGAACAATTCCTTCTCGTACTCTTCGTTGGTGAACGCCTGAACGACGCGAATGCCGCCGATATTGTTCTCGACACGGGAGTTGAACTCGGCCACATTGCCGAATAGCCGCTCGTACGTACGGGTCATTTTTTTGCTGAAAAAATAGGCGAACCAAGCCATTACCGGAATGACGATAAACGTCAGCACGGCAAGCTTCGCATGGATCGACAGCATAAGCAGAAACGCGCCGATCAGCGTCATGATGGCGATAAACACATCCTCGGGCCCGTGATGGGCGATCTCGCCGATTTCGTTCAAATCGTTCGTAATCCGGGTCATCAAATGACCGGTCTTGTTGTTGTCAAAAAAACGGAACGATAATTTCTGAATATGATCGAACAGCTTCTTGCGCATATCGGTTTCGATGTTAATGCCCAGCATATGCCCCCAATACGTAACGACATACTGCAGCACCGTATTCAGCGCGTAAATGCCGAGCAGCGCAGCGCACGCCCAGGCGATCAGAGTCCAGTCCTTGCTGGGCAGCAGCTTGTCGACAAACTGGTTGACCGCCAGCGGAAAGCCCAGCTCCAGCAGCCCCGCCACGATGGCGCAGCAAAAATCAAGCAGGAACAGCCCGCGATAAGGCCGATAATAGGAAAAAAATCGTTTTAACACGGCAATGACTCCTTTCTTACTCTATGTACTTACATAATGTACGCGCGATCGCTTTCCTCGTCGGAAGCGCACAACGCCTGTGTCCAGCTTAACGGAGTCAGCCTCCGCCATACGATCCATACGATCCATACATTCCATACGATCCATACGCCCCATACGTTCCCGCCGTCCCGTTCCGTCAGGCAGCCGTCCTGCGGACGCGCGTCCATGTGCAATCAGTAACATCATACTGCGGTTCACATATTTTGGCAATCGATTCGGCGCTTCATTGGCGAAATGCGATTTAAAGCTTTGTATCGAAAAAAGCCCCCCGATGCAGCGGGAGGCGACGTACAATTTTCACAATATACTGGCATTTTGAAACGCTTGCCGGTATTGCAAGGGGCTCATTCCCTCCGCCTGGCGAAACGCTCTGCTTAGCTGGCTCTGCTCTCCGAAGCCGACCTGGTCGGCGATTTCTTTAATGGTACAGCTGGAATCGATCAACAGCGTCTTGGCCTTCTGAAGCCGCGTCTGCCGGACATATTCCATCGGAGGCATTCCGAGGTTTTGGAGAAACAAATGGCTCAGATGGCTCGGGCTTAAGTGTACGCTGTCGGCCAGCTCCCGCAAGCTTAACGCTCCGCCCAATCGGTGCTGGACATAGCCGCAAGCTTGCATCACCCGTTCCTCCAGACGAAGCGGGTCGGCAGGCAGACGGTCGGACACGATGGTCAGAAACTGCTGCAGCCATTGGTAGAGCAGCCCCTGCAGCCCGAGAACACGGATCGAAATATCCGTTCTGACCAGATGGGTATGGCGGGGAACGGCTGCGCCGTCCTCCGCAGGCTCCGTGCCGGTCATTAGCTCCCCAAGCCGATCGAAGGCTTCCAGGCACGCGCTCCACATGGAGACGAACCGTTCCAGATCGCCGGCAGCTGCGACAGAGGTCACAACCGGCAGACGGTATAACGTTACCAAGTCCAAATTGCCGATTTTCAAATCGGCGCAAAGCGACAAATACTTAAGCGATGGTCGGCAATCCGCTTGGGGCGGCAATCCGAACAGCGTATTCGGGCGGAATACGATCAGATCGCCGGCGGACGCCTGCCGCCGTTCACCCCCGATCATTACGTCCATCGTCCCGCTCATCACGAGCCAGAACAGCGTATAAGGCATTCTCATAGGCTTGACTTCGTAACCGGCGGTTTTGGGCATGCTGCGAATCCAACGAATTCTGAAGCGTAAATAATCGATGTAGAAGGATTCGTCCTTCAACGTAAACATCCGCTCACCCTCCACATGCTGCATCAGGATAACATTCGCTTTCATTATATCCTAAATGCATTCCCTCCGGATACGAGCGCGGAGACGGGCCCGCCCGCAGCGCGTATCTCTCGCCGCTTCGCTACATCCACTCCAGCGTCCGCTCCCACTGCGCGCCTCCGGCGTTCCCTTGTACCCGCCCCGGCGTGCTTCTGCCTTGCTGCACGTAAGCGCGAAGCAGGCTCGTCAGCTCTTCGACAATCTCCGGATATTCATGCTGGACGTTGACTCTCTCGCCGATATCCCGGGACAGATCGTACAGCTGCACCGCAGGCGAGCCCTCCGGCTCCTGTCCCGGCCGCGGATCGCTCCAGCCGCCCGAGCCCGGGCACAGCTCCAGCTTCCAATCGCCCTTGCGGATCGAGAACGATCCGTTAATCGAATGATGAACGATCGCCTCTCTCAGCGGTCCGTCCCCTTCCCGTCCCAGCCATACCCGCAAATTGCTGACACTGTCCTCGGCGGCGTCCTCCGGCAGGCGAACGCCGACAATTTCGGCGACCGTCGCCATCAGGTCGGTCAGGCAGACGGGCTCCTGCGAGACCGACCCGGCTGCGATTCGCTCCGGCCACTGCACCAGCAGCGGCACCCGGTGGCCGCCTTCGTAGATGTCCGCTTTCTGGCCGCGGAATATATAGCTCGGGTTATGCCCGAACTCAGCCAACGCGCCGTAATCCGCCTTGGGCGAGCAGCCGTTGTCGCTGGTGAAGAGGACGATCGTATTGCGCGTTAGCCCGCAAGCCTCCAGCTTTTGCAAAATCTTTCCTACAACATCGTCGCACATCAGCACGAAATCGCCGTACCGGTTCGTCCCCGATTTGCCGAGAAATTCCTTCGTCGGCATAATCGGCGTATGCGGCGCCGGGAGCGGGTAGTAGATAAAGAAAGGCTCGTCCCGCAACCGGTCGATCGTCTCCAGCACCTTCTCCGTACAGCGGGGGAGCACCTCTTCATGGCAAAAATCCGCTCCCGTCGGGCCTTCGCGCCACCAGGCCGTATCGTCGACCGCCCGGGTGATCCTGTCGGGCGCCGCCGTCACGCGGTCGTTCTCGATATATACGTAAGGCGGCATATCCAGCGAGGCGCTGATGCCGTAATAATAATCGAATCCATAGGCATTCGGCCCGTTTCGAACCGGCTGCTCGTAATCTACGTCTGAAGGCTGCCCGCCGCTTGGCGCCCAATCGAGTCCGAGATGCCACTTGCCGATGCAAGCGGTCCGGTAGCCAGCCTCCTTAAGCAGTGAAGCGACCGTCATGCGCCCCTCTTCGATCAGCGGCTTGGAGTAACCGTTCATCACTCCCTGTTTCAAGGAGGAACGCCAGTTGTATCTTCCCGTCAAAATGCTGTAACGCGAAGGCGTGCATACGGCCGAGCTCGAATGACCGTCGGTAAACCGCATTCCGGCGGCGGCCATCCCGTCCAGATGCGCCGTGTGCAGCTTGGAATGCTCATTCAAGCAGCTTACATCCCCGTAGCCCATGTCATCGGCCAAAATATAAACGATATTCGGTTTGTCCTTCCCGGCAGCGCGAGAGTTCGTCATATTCCATTCTCCTTCGATAATTAGGATCGTCTGCTTGCATCATATCACTTCGTCTGCCGGGAGCCCATGACATGGGCTTCTGATTTTTTGACAAATCTTACGATGCCTTCATTTCCCGTCCCGTTTATGGAAACCGTCCGGGCGACCACCAGTTCCACCGTCCGAGCAGTTTCATTAAGGAAGGTACCAGCATAAGACGCACCACGGTAGCGTCAAGAGCGACCGCTGCGGCGATGCCGATGCCAAGCTGCTTGACCCCGACGACGTCGCCCAGCGCAAAAGGCACGGTAACGACGATGAGAATGGCGGCCGCCGAGGTGATCACCCTGCCCGAAGAAGCCAGCCCCTCCCGCACGGCGGCATCGTTATCGCCTGCCGTCCCATAGCTCTCATACATGCGCGAGAGCAGAAAGACGCCGTAATCCATGCTGATCCCGAACACGAGCCCGAATAAAAAGACGGGGATCATGACCGCGATGCTGCTCGGCTCCATTCCAAAATGCCCCCCTTGAAAAATCCAGACGAGAATGCCGCAAGCGCCGGCAAGACTGGCGATATTCATCAAGATCGCTTTCACCGGCAGCAGCAGCGAGCGAAAGGCGAGATACAGCACGATATAATTCGCAGCGAGAATATATAGGAGCACCCGCGGAAGCCGGCTGCGGACCGTATCGAAAATCTCCTGCTCGTATTTTGCCTCGCCGCCTAACCGAAACGGAAATTCCGCCGAGGGATCGGCTCCCAAACGCTGCCACGTCCTGATCCATGCCATCGTAGCTTCGGAGCCGGGGCCCCCCTCCAGCTCCGCTCGAATCAGCATCCTGTTGTCCGTCACATAGCTGCGAAGCGCGGACGCATAGCCCGATTCCGGATCGAGCGCGGCCTTCCTCGACGCCTGGTATAAGGCTTCCGGCTTCAAGCCGAGGGCGGAAAATACGGAATCGACGCCGCGAACCAGCGGATCGCTCTCCAGCCGCCGCACCAGCGCATACGCCCGCCGCCAATCATTCAAGCTCCAATCGGCGCTTGTCCGCTCCGTCAGGAGGTAGACGCCGGACCGCTCCGGCGGGGCGAAGTGCGCCGCGTACGCTTCCGCGGCCTTGCGGGATTCGTAGCCGTGAGGAAGCGAGGACGCATCCGGTATGGCGAGCTTCATCTGTCTCAGCGGCAGCAGGCAGATGAACAGCAGCAGCGCCGAAAGCAGCAGCATGCGGACCGGTCTGTTCATCACATAATGCGACCATCCAGCCCAGGCGCGCCCAGACGCCGACCGCTTCTTCTCTGCGGCAACCGTCCGTCCGGCCAGCGACAGCATGGCCGGGAGCAAGGTTACAGCCGCGAGGGCGGACACCGCCACCACGGTCATCGCGCCTACGGCCACGGTAGAAAACATCGGCAGAGGCACGAGCAGCACTCCCGCCAGCCCAAGCACGACGCATGCCGCCGAGAACATAACCGCTCTCCCTGCCGTATCCGCCGCCGCCTGCCAAGCCTGCTCCGGCGCCCGCCGGGCAAGCTCTTCGCGGTAGCGGCTTACCAGCATCAGCGCGAAATCGATGCTTAAAGCGAGCCCCACCATCGGAACGACGTTCAGCACAAAATGGGACAGCTCCATACGGGCTCCGATCCAATACATGACGCCCATCGTCACCGTAACTCCGGCTGCGCCCGTCAGGACGGGAAGCAATGCGGAAACGAGGCCGCCGAAAGCGGCCCATAGGACGATCAGAGCTGCGGGTATACCGATCAGCTCCGCCCGTTTCAGATCCTGTGCGCTGGCGCGGTTTACATCGTTTTGCACGACCGTTTTCCCGGTCAGCCGAACCGCGATGCCGCCGTGCTGCGGCAGCTTGCTCTGCAGCTCCTCGATGACGCCGGACATAGCGTATGACGGCTGCGCAAAACCGAGCAGAGCGTAGGCGACGTCGCCGTCGATCAGCCCTGCCCGATTCAGCGGTGATACGGTTTGCGTCAAGCCGCGTACGCTCTGTACCCGATCCAAGGCCAAGCGTATATATTCCAGCCATTCGCTCTGCGCGACGGCGCCGTCGTTCTCGAACACGAGAACGACCGGAGCCTGGGGCAGCCGGAAGCTATCTTCCAATATATTCTGAACCTTGACGAAGTCGTCTTGCGCCAGCAAACCGTGATCCTTCAATACGTCGGGGAGCCTCGCCGCATAGCTTCCGAGCGAGGCGAGCAGGCACAGCCAAACGCACAGAACGAACAGAGGACGGTGAAAAGAAAACGCGGAAAGCCGGCGATAGCCCATCCCAGATTCAGCCTCCTTCGGACAGGTCTTAAGAACCCCTCCCTTTGAGCCTTGTCGCCTTGACCAGACTGGCCGCTAAATTCGGCATCAGCTGCGCCAGCGCCAACAGCAGCCTCGGCAGCACCGGCAGCCCGCTCAGCGAATGAAGCCAGGTGCCCCAGCGCAGCGGGCCGGCGAACTCTCGCTGAACGGCGAGCGCATACTCGGCCTGCCACTGCGCCAGGCTAACCGTGCCGTCCAGGTAGCGATCAGCCAGCCTGGCGCACAGGCGGGCCGACCGCAGCGCCATCGACATGCCGTCGCCGCATAGAGGCGGCACCAGCAGGGAGGCGTCGCCGACATGGGCGAACCGGCCCCATGTGAGCGGCTGCCGGTCCAGCCGGACCGGCGCGACCGCCGCCTCTGTGCCGGGGACGGGCGATGCGTCCAGCAGCCTGCGCCGCAGCAGCGGATGACGCCGGCAAGCCGCGTCCAGCAGCCCGGACACCGTAGGTTCGGCTTCCGGGAACGCCTGCCGCTTCAACAGCGCGCATACGTTGACGCGGTCTCCTTCGATCGGCGATAAGCCGAGATAGCCGCCAGGGAAAAAATACAGCTCCACGACCGGCTCCATCGGTATCCCCGTGAAATGCGATTTCACGCCGATGCAACCGCCGGTTCGGCTTACGGCGCGGTCTCGCGGCCGCTGAAGCCGCATGAGGCGAGGATTCGCGCCCCATGCGCCGATGACCGAGCGGACCAAGAGCTCCTGCGGCAGACCGTCTTCCGCAGGCTTCAGCACAAGACGGAAGCCGCCGCCGGCCGGATGAACCTCCGCGACCGGAGTGCCGGTCACTAGCTCGACGCCGGACCGGTAAGCCGCCTGATGCAGCGCCGAATCGAGCGCATAGCGGCTGACGCCGAGTCCTGTTCCGGGCAGCGGAACGTCCAGCGCGCCTCCGCTGCTTACGATCAGGCGCGCGCGTTCAATACGGCGGGGCTGAAGCCGCTCCACCGTCTTTCGCAAGCCGAGCTCATCCAGTGTGCCGAGCGATTCGGGGGACAGAAATTCGCCGCATACTTTATGCCTCGGGAACGACTTGCCGTCGATCAGCACGGTATCCCATCCTCTGGCCGCCATATCTTTCGCCAGGCTGCTGCCCGCTACGCCCGCCCCGATAATGGCGACATCATGCATGAAATCCATTGCGTCAGCTCCGATCCTCCGTCCGAAGTGATTCTTTGGAAATAACGACCGCATAGCGAAACAGCGGCCTCCAGGCGCAGTACCATGGCCGGCCGCTTGGACATTCCGCTTGCAGCCGCCGCCAGTCGTCCGCACGAAAGCCTTTGGCCACCGACAGCGGCCCGTCGTGAAGAATATACCGGTTGCGCGACAGTACCCGGGCTGCCAGCCAAACGGCAGTCCAAGCCAGCCAATGCCGGTGAATATCGTTAATGACGACGCCCCTGCGCGAAGCCCGGAGCATGCCGGCCACGGCGGCGGGGAGCTCCGCGCAATGAAAATGATGGAGAAACTGCGTGCCCGTAACGACGTCCGCCATCGCTTCGCCGAGCTGGAACAAATCCGCGCGAACGACGCGGACCCGTTCCTCGCTGCGAAAATACCGCCTCGCCTCCTCGCAGGCTTCCTCCGTCCAATCGACGAGCGTAATGTCCATCCGGATTCCGCGGGCATCCGCCCAGGCGAGAAGGCGGCGGTTCACATCGCCGGACCCCGCTCCGACGTCGAGAATGCTGAAAGCCGGCGGCCTTCCCGCTTCCTCCCAGAGACGGCGGACGCCGTGCAGCGTCGGCGCCGCCGCCGCGAATAAGCGGTTCAGCCGGCGCAGATGCCGCAATGCTTCGCGAAGCTCCTCTCCGCCGGCCGACAAATCGTCCATCAGCTCGGCCCGTTCCGAACGCCGTTCGAGGAAATCAGGCATAAGCATTGTTTAACGGCCGCTTCCGCGCGCTAAGCGCGGGCGTGTAACGAATGCGGATCATTTCCGCCGTCAGTCCAGGGCCGAAGGCAATCGCGATGCCGTCTGCGGCTTCCGCTTCCTGTTCCCGCAATCTTTGTCTAAGCTCCTGCAGCACGAACAAGATCGTCGCCGAGGACAGATTGCCGTAATCGCGGAGAACCGCCCGGCTTGCCGCCGTCTGCTCCTCCGTCAGGCCAAGGCTGTTTTGAAGCGCATCCACGATTCCTTTGCCGCCGGGATGAATCGCCCATAGCCGGGGTGACTCCTCGCCTTGCAGCCAATCCTGGATATTCCGGGGCATCCATTCCCCGATAATCCGCGGTATGCCCGGCGACAAATACAGATCAAACCCGCGATCGCCGACCTCCCATACCATCTCGCCGGCATAATCGCTGACGAGCGCGGAGCGATCCTCGCCCAGCTCGAATTCCCCTTCGCTGCCCTCGCCGCCGCTATGCCCGATCACGCAAGCAGCCGCGCCGTCGCCGAAGAAGGAGGCCGCGTACAGATCCTCCCGCCGGACGGATGACTGCAAGTGCAGCGTGCACAATTCCACGCATACGACAAGCACCGCCGCGCGAGGAGACGAGGCCGCAATGCGCCGGGACAACCCTATCGCTTTGAGCCCGGCCGCGCAGCCGAGAAAATTGAGCGGAATCCGCAATACGCCGAGGGATAAGCCAAGCGCTCCGACAAGCAGGCTATCCAGCCCGGGAAGAAACTGTCCCGTACAACTGACGGTAATGACATGCGTTATATGCGAAGGAGACACTCCCGCATCCGAAATGGCCTGCCGGGCCGCAGCTATGCCTAACGGGACCGATTCGCGCTTATAGACGGCCATTCTCTCGGCTGTCGTCGGCACGTCTTCTTCGGGCGTACCCGGCGAATATCTGCACTGCGCCGCCGGCTTTAGCAGCTCCGGCTCGCAGGTATAACGCGTTTCCACCGCACATTGCTTGAAGATTCGCTTAGCCCAGCGCATAGAATCCGGATGATCCTTAAGCGCGTCGGTCAATCTTTGCGCCGCCTCGATCTGCTCAATCCGGTAAGCAGGCACCGAGGTCCCTATACCCAGCAGGGCAACCTTCGAAGCTGTTTGTTCCATGGTGCGCTCGTCCTCTCCATATTTTTCTAATTCAGATGCTAAGACAAGTCTATTCGCCGTGCGCCCCCGTTATGACAGGCAGCGGTCCTCCTTCCTGAATAAGAATCGCGCGCCGGTTTCATACTAGCGGGTAATGGTTATTTATGGGGAGGAGATATTTCGCTTATGATCTCTATCGACGAGCTGTTCCAGCCCGCATGCAAACCATCGGATCTGCAGGAGCAGCCTTTGTATTTCAAGGACGGTGCCGCACCGGCCGGGCTGCTGGTCTTTCTGTCTACCATCACGAATAAAGCCAAAATCGAGGAGCTGCTCCTCACTCCGTTCCAATCTCTCGCAAACGGCGGGAACGGAGCGTTCGGCACACCGCTTCCGCCGGCGGCGTTCCAGTACTTCTCCTCCATTGGAGAATGGGTTCCGGGCAGGCAGCGGCAGCTGCTGCTGACCAAGCTGTATGCCGGCCATTGCCTGTTTCTGTTAAACGGAAACCCGGAAGCGCTGGTCGTCGACGTGTCCGAATGGCAGAGTCGGTCCATTACTCCCCCGGAAACGGAAAGCTCGCTGGTCGGTCCGCGGGACGCTTTTATTGAAAATCTAGAGACGAATATCGCTCTCATTCGCGCGCGCATTCGTCATGAGAGTCTAACGGCGCAATCGTTTGTCATAGGCAACTTGACGGGGACGAACGTTACCGTGATGCATCTTGACGGCATTGCGAACCGGCAGATGGTCGATCAAATCGTGGAGCGCATTCAAACGATCCGGATTGACGGCGTCGTGGACACGACTCAAGTCGCCAATCTCATCCTGGAAAAAAATAAATGGTGGTCTCCCTTTCCGCTGTCCCAGTCGACGGAACGGCCGGACAAAGCCGTCTCGGCGCTGCTGGAGGGCCGGATCATCATTCTGATGAACTCGTCGCCTACCGCCGTTATACTGCCCGTGACTCTCACTTCGCTCTACCAGACCGCCGATGACTATTACTTTCCTTTTTTATCGGGCTCCTTTCTAAGATTCGTCAGGCTGGTCGGCTTGTTCCTGACGGTTTTTCTTCCGGCCTTTTACATCTCGATTACGACGATCAATCAGGATGTGCTGCGAATCCAGTTCATGCTGGCTATCGCCGCCAGCCGCGAAGGGGTTCCATACCCCGCTTACATTGAAGTGTGCATCATGGTCTTCCTGCTCGAATTAATCAACGAAGCGAGCGTGCGGCTGCCCAGGGTCATCGGGGGTACGGCGACGATCGTCGGCGGACTTATTATCGGCACGGCCGCCGCGCAAGCCCACCTGATCAGCAATATTATGATCGTCATTACGGCCGCTACCGCCATCGGAAGCTTTACGACACCGAACTATATGGTCGGCGTAGCCCTAAGAATGTGCAGCTATATATTGATTGCGCTGGCGATTCCTCTCGGCTTGTACGGGATGACGCTGGGGACCGCATTTATTTTTCTCTATCTGTGTCATCTGAAATCGCTCGGCGTCCCTTACCTGGCCCCTTTCGATACGTTTCTATATAAAGATTTATTCCGGGACGGATTGACCCGGGCTCCTCTTCTTCTGTCCCGGTTCCGGCCCAGCACCTACCGTGCCGACTCTAAGTCCAAAATGAGCCGCAAGGAAGGAGAGAAATTGCTTTGAAGTGGAAACTACAGGAAAAAGAAGTCCATTATCCGATCTTGCTGTTTGTCGTTACGCTCGGAATTTCCATCACAAGGGGCGTCCAAACGACGGTGCTCGCCGCCGTCGGCCGGAACGGCGTCTGGCTTTTTTTCCCATGCATGCTGGCGGTCGTATTCGGCACCTGGATCAGCTTGAAAATCGTTACGCGAATGAAATCGACCTCCATCATGCTGGCCGGGGGAGAGATCGGGCCGAAGCTTCTTGCCCCCGCGTCTTATTTTTTGCACGGTCTCTTATTTTTGGGAGGTGCGGGCTACACGCTAATGCTGATCGGAGATTTTTTCTCGCGTACGCTGCTGTACGGCGACCAACGGCTTCTGATGTCGATAGGACCGATTATTGCAGGCTTAATGGCCCTATTCCCCATGGAGACGATCGGGCGGTATGCGCATCTGCTCATGCTGTTCATCGTGCCGCCGTTTCTGCTGCTTTCCCTGCTGCCGCTCAGCAATGCGAAATGGTCCTATATGCTGCCGATCGTTGACAAGAGCGATTGGACCGATCCGCTGACCGCCGTCGCCGTCATTATGCTGATGTTCATTCCTGCGGCTGCCAGTACGATGCTGATAACAAGGTCTGCCCAAAAGCCTTCCTTCGTCTCCCTAGCGGTGTTGATGACCGGGGCGTCCTTCATTGCCGGTCTGATGCTGGCCTTGGGGATCACCACGCTCGGCTTGCCCGCAGGCAAAACAGTATCCTTTCTCGCCAACGGAACGTACAGCACCGTGCGGCTGGAGAACTTTTTTCTGGAGCGGGTCGTCTTTCTCATCGTGCTGCTGTGGGAGTATTTAATTGTGCTCGGGGCCGTATTCTTTGTTCGCTCGACGGCCTTCTGCTTCGCTCAAATGCTCGGCCTCCGGCTGTCGCCCTATTTCGTCATCGCCGTGGCCGCTGCGCTCCCCTTCATGCTGATGAAAGCCAATATGCCGTTTTTCTTTTTCAAATATTCGTATTGGCTCGGGTGCTATGCTTTTGGGATCATCGTGCTGTTTCCGCTGTGCTTGTACGTATGGATGACGATGAGGGGGAAACGGGGATGAAGCGCCGGTCGCTGCTTATGCTGCTCCTTCTCGCTGTAGTTGTCACCGGCGGCTGCGGGGATGTCAAACAAATTAATCGCATCACTTTCGTTACCGTGCTTGGCATCGAATCCGCGGAAAAAGGCGTGCGCGTGCATGCTCTGTCGGCCATACCGAGCCGCTATGCTTCCCTGGCCCCTTCCGGAGGGACATTGACGGGCAAAGGATCTCCCAATTTCATCATGACGGCGGAAGGATATACGATCTCCGACGCGCTGTATCAGCTTAAACGCAAATCGGCCCGCGACATTCAATACGGCCACACCAAAGTGATCCTGTTCTCCGGCGAGCTCGCCAAAAAAGGATTGTCCGAGCAGCTCGACTTCCTGATGCGCCGCGACGAAATCCAAAAGATCGCCTGGGTGGCGGTTACCAAAGGAAGCCCGGAACATATTATCCGCGCCAAAGCTTCCGTCCCGGAATCGGTGGGCGACTGGATGGTCGATGTGTTCTCCGGTGCCGGATCGGATACTTTCGAGGTGCTGCCGATCTATTTATATCAATTTTACAGCGGGACTCTCGATCCGGGCGCCTCGCCGTATTCCATGGTATTAAGCCGTTCGGGAGAAGAAACCGCGCTGCAAACCTCGGAAATGGCTCTGTTCGGCAGCGACCGGCTCGTCGGCTATATTCCGTCGAACGATGTGAAATACGTGTCCCTGCTGCAAAAAAGAAAGCTCGCTTCCACCACCTTCACGCTGGAGAAAGAAAAGCTTTCGTTTACGCTGCTGAACTATAAGAGCCAGGTCCAATGGAAGCGGGACCGGATGAACGTCGAGCTGCTGCTCAAGCTCGATTTGGATCAAACCGCCCGGCTGTCCATCGATTCCAGAGCCGAGCTGTTGGAGATTGAGAGCAAGCTCAGCCGTCAGGTTGAGAAAGAGCTGTCGTCGCTCATCGCGAAGCTGCAGGACATGCGCTCCGATCCCGTCGGTTTCGGCGAAGTATACCGGGTAGCTCACGGAGGCAAGCTGGATAAAAAAGAATGGCTGACCAGCATCTTTCCCGATCAACGGGTTGAGGTTCATGTTAAGACCAATATTCAACGCAAGGGCATGATCAAATGAATGACGCTGCGCATAACGTCAAGAACAGTCCGCCTGCATCTGCCGCCGCTTATGCCGGCGGCGCCTCTCCAGCGCCCTGCCTGCGGCAACCACCGAAGCCCCCAGCAGCAGCGGAATGGCCGTATGAACCGCCGGGCTTAGCGAATGGACCCATTGCGCGACCGTATCGTCGCTTAGAATCATCTTCCCCGCCGTGTACCCAAGCAGCCCTACTCCAAGCAGCACAATGACCGGGAAGCGGTTCATCAGCTTCATCAGAAACTGGCTGCCCCAAATAACAAGCGGGATGCTGGAGGCAAGCCCGAGTCCGATCAGCAGCAAATTGCCGGATGCGGCTCCGGCAACGGCAAGTACATTGTCCAGACTCATGACCAAGTCGGCCGTGATGATCGTTCTGACCGCCGCGCCCAGATGGCGGCTGGACGCCGTTTGCTCTTCGCGCTCGTCGTTCATCAACAGCTTGAACGCAATCCAGAGCAGCAGCAATCCTCCGGCCGGTTGGACATACGGAATTTGCAGCAGCCATGCGGCTGCGAAAGTGAGTACGACCCGGAGCGCGATCGCCCCTCCGCTTCCAAGAAATATAGCCTTCCTCTGCTGCTCCGCCGGCAAGTTTCTGCAAGCGAGCGCGATTACGACCGCGTTATCGCCGCTCAAGACGATGTTGATCAACATAATTTGCGCCAGACCAAGCAGCATCCACCCTACATCCATAACGGCAGCATATCCTTTCCTATTTCATCTTTCGCCGATTCGGTTACCGGCTTATCCGTGCGCCGAAAATATTATATTCATATGGATTTTCCCGGTAAAAAAGAATACCCTTTCAAGAGAAAACCGTCCGATAACGATGTCCGGCTATCCTTCCTCGTTAACGAGCACGTTCCGGCCGCGCAGCTTGAGAACAAGCGGAATCGCGATCCAGAGCAGTCCGATCAATAAAAAGACGAGCGAAACCGGCTTTTGCAGAAAAATCATAAAGTCGCCGTTCGAGATCGTCAGCGCCCGGCGCATATTGTTTTCCATCATCGGACCGAGAATCAGCCCCAGCACTAACGGCGCCAGCGGGTAGTCGTTCTTGGACAAGAAGTAACCGGCAAGGCCGCACCCCATAATGAGCAGCAAATCGAACGTCGAATACTGCACGGCATACACGCCGAACACCGAGAACACAATGATAAGCGGAAGCAAATACCGGGCCGGCGTCTCGATGACTTTGGCGAATACTTTGACCAGCGGCATATTGAGCACGAGCAGCATCAAATTGCCGACGAACATGCTCGCGATGACGCCCCAAGCCAGCTGCGGATGATCCTGGAACAGCAGCGGGCCCGGCTGTACGTTATACATGATGAAAGCGCCCATCAGAATCGCCGTCGTGCCGGACGACGGAATCCCTAGGCTAAGCAGCGGGATCATCGCGCCGCCCGATGCGGCGTTGTTCGCCGATTCGGGGGAAGCGACTCCCTCGATGGCGCCTTTGCCGAACTTCTCCGGGTGCTTGCTGATTTTCTTTTCCACGATATAGGCGAAGAAGGAAGCGAGAATGGCGCCGGCGCCGGGCAGCAGTCCGATAAAGAAGCCCAGAATCGAGCCTCGGGCGATCGGCGCCGCGCTGTCTTTCAGATCTTTCCTTGTCGGCAAAATCCGGTTGATTCTGGCAAGCTCCCCGTCGCCGGCTTCGCGCTCCAAGATCGTTTTGAACACTTCGCCGACGGCAAACGTGCCGACCGCGATCGTCAGAAATTCCAGCCCTTGATACAGTTCGGGGATATTAAACGTAAATCGCTCCACTCCCGAGACGCTGTCGATGCCGATCGTAGCCAGCAAGAGACCGAACGCCGTCATTATCAGCGCTTTGACCATCGATTTGCCCGCCAATCCGCTGATCGCGAGCAGCCCCAGCACCATCAGCGAGAAATATTCCGCCGGCCCGAACTTGACGGCTGCCGCCGACAGCGGGCGGGCCAGGAAGATCAGCCCGATCAGCGAGATGATGCCGGCCGCAAAGGAACCGATCGCCGAGATGGCGAGCGCCGCGCCCGCCCGGCCCTGCTTGGCCATCTGGTAGCCGTCGAGCGTCGTGACGACCGACGAGGACTCGCCCGGGGTATTCAGCAGTATGGACGTCGTCGAGCCTCCGTACATCGCTCCGTAATAAACCCCCGCCAGCAAAATGATCGAGCTTGTGGCCGCTTCCTCCGGCGCCAAGCCGCTCGTTATCGTCGCCGTAATCGGAATCAGCAGCGCGACCCCGCTCATCGGGCCGATCCCCGGCAGTACGCCGACGACCGTCCCGATCAAAACTCCTATGAAAACAAATACCAGATTATGCCACTGCATCGCCGTGCCGAGACCGTGCAGCAAATACTCGATCGTGCTCATGTTTCTCCCTCCTGCCAGCCTATGCTTCAAGCATACGCTTCATCCTTTTGCATGCGATTACGATAAGCCGAGCCATGCCGGAAACCCGGGAAGCGAACCGTCCAGCACATTGACGTACAAAAAGTACACCCCGTAGGAGAACGCCGCCGCAATCAGCAGCGAAACCCAGATTCGTCCTCTTTGCATCGTTTGAAACCCGATCAGCAAAAACAGGAACGTCGAGATGACGAAGCCGATGTCTTCGAGGAAGCAGGCGTACAGCACGGCCGCCGCGAAAATAACGGCGAACCGCTTGTAGTCCAGATTGTCCCGCTTCTTCTGCGCCCGCTGCTTGCGGAAGCTTTCGTAGATCAGCCGCAGGCTCAGCAGCGATAAAGCAATCCCGAGCACCATTGGAAAAATGTTCGCTCCGACATTGCTGCCGTAGGCGCTCGTCGATATGCTGCGGCTTCCGATCGCGAAGACGGCGCCGACAGCGAGAAAGACGATGCCCGCATAACGGTCGAACGTATGGTTCATTCCCATCCACTCCTTACTTTTGCATGCCCAAAGCGGTCAAAATATCTTTGACCTGCGCCTCTTGCGCCGTTAAATAAGTCTTGAAGTCGTCCGCCTTCTTATATTCGGTCTCCCAGTTGTTCGCCTGCATTTCTTTCTTCCACTGCTCGGACTCGACCATCTTGTTAATCGCCTCGTCCCAAAACTTCCTGGCGTCCGCGCTCATTTCTTTCGGTCCGAAGATGCCGCGCCAGATCAGAAATTCGGCGTCGACGCCCTGCTCCTTCATCGTAGGCACGTCCTTCATGCCGCCCCCGAGACGCTGCGGCGCCGCTACGGCCAGCACCTTGATTTTGCCCGCCTTCAAATATTGATCGAGCGAGGAAGCGTCTGTGCCGAGGACATCGGCATTGCCGCCGAGCAGCGCGGTGATGGCTTCTCCTCCGCCGTCGTAGGATACGTACTTCACCTTCTTCGGATCGATGCCGTACTTGAACGCCGGGAGAATGGAGACGAGATGATCCATCGAACCCGGAGCGGAGCCTCCGGCGACGGTCAGCTTGGACGGGTCCGCTTTCATGTCGTCGAGCAGCGACTTCAGATCGTTGTACTTGGAACCGGCGGCGACGGCGATCGCTCCGTAATCTTTGGTCAACTGAGCGAGCGGCGTCGTATCCTTGTACCCGAACGGCGTGTTGCCCTCCTTCTTCAAATTGTTGATCAAAATCGGCGGCGAGCTGACGAACAGCTTATAGTTGTCTTTGACGTCCTTGGTTGCGTACTCCGCCATGAATACGGTGCCGCCTCCTCCCGGCTTGTTCTCTACGGTGACCGGCTTATCCAGCGCTTTGGTTTCCGCCAGCACCTTGGCGATCGTGCGGGCGGTCATATCCCAGCCGCCGCCCGCGCCGGAAGGCGCGATCAGACTGACGGCCTTCTCCGGGTATTTGGATGCGGCAGGCTGCGCCGTACTCTTGCCGTTCTCCGCGCCCGAGGCGGCCGGCTTGGCTCCTCCGCCACAGGCGGCAAGACTGACGGCAAGCAGGCTGACGGCGGTAACTTTCAGGGAAGCTGCCCAAACGTTTTTCATGAAATGAACCCCTCCGATAATTTTTAATTTTTGAATGCGCTTTCTTTTGAGATAACGCTTTCAGAATACCACCGGGTTCTTCGTTCGAACAGTTTAACGAAATTAATGATAATAACTCCATTGTGTCGATTTTGTTCATATTGTTCACGGCGTTTCCAGGCTTCATTTCGTCAAAATGACAGCGCTTTATGTTACAATAGACTTCGCTGCCAGGTCATCATCTGCAATTGCCCGTTACACATCCTGAAATATCATGCGGGAGGATTCGATTCCATGCGGTTGCAAACCAAGCTTATTCTCATCATCTGTTCTCTGCTTTCTCTGGTGATCGTAAGCCTCGGCGGTATTTTCTACTATATAACGACCTCGGTATTCGAGGACCAGATCGGCACCAGGGCGCTCCAGGTGGCGGAGACGATAGCGCTTATGCCGGAAATCCGCAAAGCGTTCGGCGAACCGAATCCTTCGGAGATCATCCAGCCGATCGCGGAAAGCATCCGCGAGAAAATCGGCGCCGAATATATCGTCGTCGGCAACCGGGAAGGCATTCGCTATGCGCATCCCGTAGCCGATCGGATCGGTAAAGAAATGGTCGGCGGGGATAACGGGCCGGTGCTTGCGGGGCATTCGATTATTTCCGAGGCTATCGGCTCCTTGGGACCCGCTCTGCGGGGCAAGGCTCCCGTCTTCGACGATAACGGCGGCGTCATCGGCATCATCTCGGTCGGCTTTCTGACCGAAAATATCGACCGCATCGACGACATTTACCAGGAACGGGTCGAATGGATTACGCTCCTCCTGCTCGCCGTCGGCATCGCCGGCTCGATTCTGATCGCGCGCAGCGTGCGGCGCTCCATTCACGGTCTGGAGCCGGAAGAAATCGGCGCGCTGTACACCGAGAAGCAGGCGATTCTGGAATCGATCCGCGAAGGCATCATTGCCGTCAACGGCAAAGGCGTCGTCACCCTTGCCAACCGGTACGCGCTGCAGCTCCTGCAGCTGCCTGAGCACGAGACGATATCCGGCAGGCATATTGAAGAAGTGATCCCGAACACCCGGCTGCTTGAGGTCGTTCGTACGGGGCAATCCGAAACGGACAGAGAGATGCTGATCGGCGACCGCGAAGTTGTCGTCAACCGCGTGCCCATCGTCGACCGCAGCGGCCAGGTGACCGGCGCCGTATCCAGCTTCCGCAGCAAGTCCGAGCTGTACCGGCTGGCCGAGGAGCTGTCTCAAGTGAAGCGGTTCGCCGAGTCGTTAAGGGCGCAAACCCATGAGTTTTCCAATAAATTGTACGTGATCTCCGGACTGATTCAGCTGGAGTCGTACCAGGAAGCGGTCGAGCTTATCTCTCGCGAGGTCGATGTGCATCAAAATTTCGTGCAGTTCATTATGCGGGAAATACCCGATCCGATGATCGGCGGGCTATTGATCGGCAAGTACAACCATGCGCAGGAGCTGAAGCTGAGCTTTGAAATCGATCGCGAGAGCTCCTTCCGCGATATTCCCGAGCAGGCGGACCGCAACTTGCTGGTCACGATTATCGGAAATCTGATCGACAACGCCATGGAGGCCGTACTGGCCTGCGAGGGCAAGCCGGATAAGCAGGTCAAATTGTTTTTGACCGATCTCGGCGACGATCTCATTATCGAATGCGAGGATAACGGCGCAGGCATTCCCGAAGAGGCTGCCGGCTCCATCTACGATAAAGGATTTTCCACCAAACGGGGAGAGCACCGCGGCATCGGTCTGGCGCTTGTTTCGCACGCGGTCGGCAAGCTGAACGGATATATTACGTTCCATAGAAATCCTTCGGGAGGCACGCTGTTTACCGTTGCCATTCCGAAGCGACATCAGCCTTCGGCAGGGGGGATGTAACGATGACGGCTCCAGCGAACATAACGGCCGTGGAAGTGCTGGTTATCGAGGATGATCTGCGAATCGCCGAAATCAACCGCAGATTTATCGAGAAGGTCGAGGGCTTTACTGTGGTCGGCATTGCGCCCGACGAGGCTCAGGCGAAGGAGCAATTGGACATTCTGCGCCCTTCCCTGGTGCTGCTGGATATTTATTTGCCGGGAACAAGCGGCCTCGACTTGCTGCAGTATATCCGCCAGCATTTCCGGGACACCGATGTGGTGATGATCACCGCGGCCAAGGAGGTCGACGCGATTCGGGAAGCCGTGCGCGGCGGCGCGTTCGACTATATTATGAAACCGCTTATTTTCGGCCGCCTGCAGGAGACGCTGCTGCGTTACCGGGAATTTCACCGCGAGCTGAATCGGCTGAACGAGACCGGCAGCATTAGCCAGAGCGATGTCGACCGGCTGCTCTCCGGCAGCATGAAGAAGGAAGCGGGATCAGATGCCGGCTTTCTGCCCAAAGGCATCGACAAGCTGACGCTCGTCAAGGTGACGCAGACGATCTCTCAAGCGCCCGACGGATTAACGGCGGAGCAAATCGCCAAAATGATCGGAGTCAGCCGCTCGACCGGGCGGCGTTATCTGGAGCATCTGGTTCATCTGGGCGATGTGTACGCCGATCTCTCTTACGGCGTCGTCGGCCGGCCAGAAAGGGTGTACCGGCCGACGAGATAGCCGCGGACGCATTCCGCGGCATTCCCGGACGTTTGACGCTTGGGTCTTCGCCAAGGCCGCTCGCGCCTTCCGTATAAAGCGGCAGGCATGCCCCGACTCATTACGGCGTGGAGCGGCTTCTTTTTTTCGCATACAGACCGATGCCGAAAAGGAGCACGAACACGGCAGCGCCGGCGATTCCCCAGCGCAGCGAGCCCTTCCGCACTCCGGCGTAAATGCCGCTCACGGCGATCGTATACGGCAAAATGCCTACGGCCGTCGTCCAAATAAACGCCCAAAGTCTGACGCTCAACAAGCCAGCGGTGTAATTGACGACATGATAAGGCACCAAAGGTACGAAGCGGAGCAGAAGCAGGCCGAACGACTCGCGCCGCCGGATCATCCGCTGCACCTTGTCGAGAAAAGGACGGGCCATCGGACCGAAAAAAGGCTTCGTCACCCATTTGGTCAAAAACATCGCTCCGACTGCGCCTAGCACGCCTCCGGTCCAGGAATACACTCCGCCCCAGACCGGTCCGTAAATTTCCATAAGCACGATGGAAGTAAACTCTCCGGGCACCGGCAAAATATTGACGATAATCTGGACGCCCACTCCGATAGCGATGCCCAGCGCCCCCATATGCCTGATGCTCCCGAGCAGCCGCTGGGCTTCTCCGATGCGCAGCAAATAAATATACCCCGCGACGGCGAGGACGATAAACACTGCGCTGATCAGGCTGACGAGCTTCGCGCCGGATGACGGCTGCCGCTCTCCCATGGGATCGATCACCTCGCTTCAGGAAATGGTTGCCGCTCCATTCATAAGGTTTCCTGATTTAGGCAACTTCATTCCCCGCTGCGTCCCGATTCTCGCTATGGCTCCAGCGGCACGGGCGTTCCGGCTTCCTGAAAGCTTGCAAGCAGGCATTCCTTCTCTCTCTCCAGCCGCCACAAACGGTAATAATAGCCTTCAAGCCGCAGCAGCTGCTCATGCGTCCCGCGTTCCTTGACTTCTCCCTGATGCATCACGATAATTTCATCCATCCGTTCGAGCCCTGACAGCTTATGCGTAATCCAGACGACGGCTTGCCGCTTCCAGACCGACTGCAAGTTGTTCATGAACGCTTCCTCGGTCAGCACATCCAGTCCCGTCGCCGGCTCATCCAAGAGCAGCGCCGGGGTCCGGCGCAGCAGAGCCCGGGCCAGACCCAAACGCTGGCGTTCGCCTCCGGACAGCAGGCCGCCGCGCTCTCCTATCAGCGTATCGTAGCCTTGGGGCAAGCTCATGATCGTATCGTCGATCAGCGCAAGCCGCGCCGCCTCCCGCAGCTCGTCATCCGTCGCTTCCGGTCGCCCGAGCCGCAAATTGGCCGCAACCGACGCCTTGAACAGCTGTACCTCCTGGGAAACGACCGCATATTGGGAACGAATGAACGCTTCCGGCAGCTCGCGAAGCTCTCGCCCGTTCATGCGAATCGAGCCTTCGGCATACTCCCGCAAGCCGAGCAGCAGCTGCAGCAGCGTGCTCTTGCCCGCTCCGCTCTCCCCGACGACGGCGATCCGTCTCCCCGGCTTCAAGCTCAAGGTAACATCGCGGACCGCATAATCCCGCCCCAGTTCGTACCGGAACGATACGCCGCGCATCTCGACCTCCCACTCGCCTTGGTCTCCGCGCATGTCGGGCGCAGCAGAAGCGACGGAAGCGGCAGCGGCGGCCGGCGCCTGCCGCTCCGGAGGGTTCGCCGCCGCAAAAGCCCGGTTCTCCTCCACGACGCGGAACAGCCGCGAAGCCGCGGACAGCGTATGGCCCAATTGCTGAAATGCCGCTGGAAGCGGTACAACGGCTTCGAAGCAGGCCAGCGTCATCAATATCAGCGCCGGGATGTACACCGGCTCCAGCCGTCCCGTCCCGGTGAAATAGACGGAAGCCGTCAGCACGAGCCACATGCTTACATGCGCCGCGCCGAGCATCGCTCCGCTCACAGCTGCGCCGGCCCGGTTCAAGCGCATCTGCTGCCCGTTCACCTGCGACTGCAGCCGCATAATGTCCTCCAGCCGCTCCTGAGCGCGCCCGAACACGAGCAGATCCTTCATGCCGAGGAGCAGATCGCTCGTCTGAGCGTACATCATCGCTTGGCGGCCGGCGATCGCCCGTCCCGGCTCTCTGCCCAGCCTGGCGCTGAGCCATGGCAGGCCGATGCCGGAGAGCGCCAGCATCGCCAGCAGAACGAGCCCGAGCCGCCACTCTTGCGCGGCGAGCAGGAAACAGCCCAACGCGCCGGTTATGAGCGCGACAAGCGGCGGAGCCAGAACGCGCAAATACATATGCTGCAGCTGCTCCACGTCGCCGACGAGCGTTTGCAGCAGCTCGCCGCTGCGCCGCCGCTCCAGCAGCCTGACTCCCGCAGGCTCCAAGCTCTCGTACAGCCAGACGCGTACCCGGTGCAGGACGCGGAAGGTCAGATCATGCGACACCAGCCGTTCCAGATAGCGGAAGGCGCCCCGGGACAAGCCGAAAAACCGCACGCCCACGATGGGCACCCACAGCAGCAGCACCGACTCCGGCCGCAAGGCGGCTCTGGCGATCAGGTAGCCTGACGTGCCCATGAGACCGATGCTCGCCGCTATCGTCAGGCAGCCGAGCAGCACCGCCGTCAGCAGCCTGCCCCGGTACGGGCGCAGGAAAGAAAGCGCGCCGCGCCAAGCGTCCTGCCGGTCCCGCCAAGGGGCCTGCCGCTCTTCGCCGACATCGGTCCGCCCGCCTTCCCGCTTCAGGTCCGGCCCCTCGCGCATATCGCTTCCCGCTTCCATCTGCGGCGGCGCAGCTTTGCGGCCGCTCGTCTCCCGCTCCAGCGTCCGCATCATACGCGCGTACATGCCTCCCGCGGCCAATAGCTCGGCCGGCGAGCCGATTTCGGCGATACGTCCGCGGTTCATGACGATGATGCGGTCCGCATCCCGCACCGTCTCCAGCCGGTGCGCTACCGTCACGGACATGCGGGTCCGCAGATGCCGTTCCAAGCCTTGCCGGACGATCGCCTCATGCCACAGATCCAGGCCGGAGGTCGGCTCGTCGAGCAGCAGCAGCGGCGCGTCCTTCAGCAGCGCCCGGGCAATGGCGACGCGCTGAATCTGCCCGCCCGACAAGGAAGCGGCTTCGCCCAGCAGCGTGTTCAGCCCGTCCGGGAGCTGCGCGATGAAATCGACGCCCGCCGCTTCCAGCGCGCGAGCCAGCCGCTCCTCGTCGACGGGACCGTCGCAGCCGAGCGTCAAGTTATCCCGCAGCGTGCCGTAATACAGCTTCGGATTCTGGTTCACGCTCGACAGCCGGCTCCGCCATGCGTCCAGCGGCAGCTCCGCCAAGTCGGCGCCGTCCATCCGCACGCTGCCGCCGGTCGGAACCGCGAAGCCTTGCAGCACGTCGAGCAGGGAACTCTTCCCCGAACCGGTCGGTCCGATAACGGCAATGCGCTCTCCCGGCTCCAGCGTGAAGGACACGTTCGACAGCGCCGGCACCGAGCTGCCGGGATACGTCAAGCTGACATCCCGAAACTCGATGCGGCAGCCGTTCGGCTTGCCGGCGGGCAGCGGTTGTTCCCGCTTGGCGCGGGCTGTCGGCTCCGCCTCCAGAATGGCGATGATCCGGGATGCCGCGGCCATCCCGTTCGTGCTCGCGTGAAACTGCGTGCCGAGCGCTCTGACCGGAGCGTAGAACTCCGGAGTCAGCAGCAGCACGAGAAACGCATGCTCGAAGCCGATCTCTCCGTTAATCAGCCGCAGCCCGAGAAACACCGCTACGATCGCGGTGCTCAGCGTTGCGAACAGCTCCATGACGAAGGATGATAAAAACGCGAGCCGCAGCGTGCCCATCGTCGTCTTCCGGTACTCCTCGCTGATGCGCGAGATGATCTCAATCTGCGCCCGGCTGCGGCCGAACATCTTCAAGGTCGGCAGTCCCCGCAGCACGTCCATGAAATGCCCGCCGAGCTGTCCTAACCGCTCGAACTGCCGCTGCGCTTTGGATTTGGCGGCGAGTCCCACCAAAATCATGAACACGACGAGCAGCGGCAGCGTCACCGCCAGCACGACGGACGAAATCCAGTCCAATCCGGCGACGGCGCAGAAGATCGCGGCCGGAATCAGCATGGACAGAGCCATCTGCGGCACATAGCGCGCCAAATAAGCCTCCAGCTGCTCCACTCCCTCGTAGACGGTTCCGAGCAGCTCCCCGCTGCGCTCGCCTTTGGCGTAACCCGGCCCCAGCTCGACCAGCTTGGCGAGCAATTGGCGGCGCAGATCGCTCTTGATGCGCATCGCCATCTGGGAGGAGGCGTACTCGCTCGCCGTCTGGACGAGCGCTCTCAGCAGTATCCACCCGAGCAGCACAGCGAAGACCGGCGCCAAGGCCGAGAGGCCGAGCCCATTCAGAAAGGCTCCGTGAACGAGACGGGCCAAGCTGACGGATTCAAGGATCATCAGCACCCCGCCGATGACGCTGAACCCGATGCCGGCCAGCAGCAGCTTCCGGGTTCCTTGCACGCGGTCAAGCAGTTTTTTCATCATATCAGTAGTCCAAATGATCCTTGACGCTCACCCGTTTGCGGAACACCCAATACGTCCACGCCTGGTAAGCGACGACGACGGGCACCGTAGTAAGAGCGATCACGGTCATAACCTTCAGCGTATATTCGTTCGAAGCCGTATTGTAGATCGTCAGCGTCCAGTCCGGGTTCAGCGAGGAGATCATCACCCGCGGGAACAGGGACATAAACACCGTAATCGTAGAGAGCACGATCGTAAGCCCGGTCATAATGAACGCCCAGCCGTCGCGCCCGGCTTTCAGGAAGAAATGGACGGAGAGCAGCGCAAAGCCCGCCGTGAGCGGAACCATGCCCGGGATAATGCCGTCGCGGGTAAACATATCCGTCTCGAAATAGCTGAGGAAGACGAACAGCAGCAGCACGATGCTGGCCCACGCGCCGAAGCGGTTCGCCGCCCGTCTCGCCCGCTCCCGCAGCTCCCCTTCGGTTTTCAGCGAGAGATAGAGCGCCCCGTGGAGCACGAACAGCAGCACGATGCTGACACCCGCCGTCACCGAATAGACGGAGATCAAATCCCAGAACGAGCCCGCATAATTTTTGTTGGCGTCGATCGGCACGCCTCTCATCAGATTCGCCAGCGCCACGCCCCACAAGAGCGGCGGCAGCAGGCTGCCTCCGAAAATGACGCCGTCCCACAGCTTGCGCCACCGGGGATTCGGCAGCTTGCTGCGAAATTCGAAAGCCACGCCGCGGCCGATAAGAGCCAGTAGCATGAGGAAAAGCGCCATGTAGAAGCCGCTGAACAAGGTCGCGTACCATTCCGGAAACGCCGCGAACATCGCGCCGCCCGCCGTAATCAGCCAAACCTCGTTGCCGTCCCAGACGGGCCCTATCGTATTGATAAGCACGCGGCGCTCCGTATCCGTCCGTCCGAGAAACGGAGTCAGCATGCCGACGCCGAAGTCGAAGCCTTCCAGGAAGAAAAATCCGACGAACAGCACCGTAATAAGAATAAACCATAAGGTTTCGAGCATATTCCTTCGCCTCGCTTTCTATTTCATTGCCCCGGCGGGCCTCACAGAGGAGTCGCCGCGCTCGATTCGATCCCGTGATCGTCCTGCTTATGATGATCATCGTCGGTTGCCCCTTTTTTCACGAAGACGACGATGAGATAAACTAACACGGCGGCCAGCAGTCCGTAAATGACGGTAAAGCCGATCAGCGACGTCGCCACCATCGCCGGCGTCACCGTAGGCGATACGCCCGCTTCCGTCTTCTGCAAGCCGAAAACGAGCCAAGGCTGGCGGCCGACCTCCGTCATAATCCAGCCCGCCGAATTGGCTATGTAGGGCAGACTGATCGCAGGGATCATCCATTTCAAATAACGCGGAAACTGCTCCAGCCGATTGCGCCAGACCGCGTAAGTGCCGAACAGACTCAGCAAAATCATCAGCACCCCGGCGAGCACCATGATGCGGAAGCTCCAGAACGTCGTTTTGACCGGAGGAATATAGTTGCCCGGACCGTACTTCGCCTCGTACTCCGCTTGCAGTTCATTCATTCCCGGCACGCTGCCGTGCAGCTTGTTATAGGATAAAATGCTTAATGCGTAAGGGATTTCGACCTGTCCCCGGTTTTGCTTCTTCTCCACGTCAATCAGGGCGAACACCGTCCACGGAGCGCTATCTCCCGTCGTGTCCCACAGCGCTTCGGAAGCCGCCATTTTCATCGGCTGCGACTTCATCAAGTGCTGGGCCTGCTCATGGCCGGCGACGGCCGTCATAAAACTCGCCGCCAGCGCAATCGTAACGCCGATCGCGAAGGAAGCTTTGAACAGCTGCGGCTGCTGCTTGCGAAGTATTTTATAAGCGCTGATCCCCGTTACGAACAAGGCGCCCGTCGACAGCGCTCCGTAGACGACATGCGGGAATTCCACCCACAGCTGCTTGTTTCCCAGGATGGCGAAGATGCTCGTCATCTCGGCGCGGCCGCCGCGAATCGCATAGCCGACCGGCTCCTGCATAAAGGAGTTTGCGCTCAAAATCCATAAGGCCGACAGCGTCGTACCGATCGCCACGAGCCAAATCGAGGCCAGATGCACCTTCTTCGGCAGACGGTCCCAGCCGAAAATCCAGATACCGAGAAACGTCGATTCGAGGAAAAAGGACACCAGCGCTTCGATAGCGAGCGGCCCTCCGAATACGGCACCGACAAACCGGGAATAATCCGACCAGTTCATGCCGAACTGAAATTCCTGCATAATCCCCGTAACGACGCCTACGGCGAAGTTCAGTAAAAACAATTTCCCCCAAAATTGCGCCATTATTTTGTACGATTCATCTTTCTTCACTACATACATCGTCTGCATTACCGCGATGAGATAGGCCAGCCCGATCGACAAAGGTACGAGCAAGAAATGATAAACCGTCGTTATGCCGAACTGCCACCTGCTTAAATCCAACGTATCCAAATTGAATTCCTCCCTTCTCTACGTTGTTAGTATAGATGGAAGCGGCCGCCTTACATGTGATTAATATCACAAAGTCCGAGGCAGATTTTGAACATTTTTAGCAAAATCATGACGCTTCGGCCAAACGCCGCAAACCTCTTCGTCCATACCCTTGAGCATGACTTTTTCCCTGTGATTGTACAAAAAAACAGCAGGCCGGATTCGTTCCATCCGACCTGCTGCCTATATTTTACTAACCATGCGAAAGCCCGTGCGCAGCTCCCTGGCCGGCGCTTCGGCTATCCCATGATCGACGGATGCCGCCTACTCTTCCAGAAACGTCACTTGCTTGTCCGCCAACGAAGCGATACGGGCCAGCGAATCGACGCGGTACCCCGCTTCTCTCAGCTTGTCCGCTCCGTTCTGGAACGACTTCTCGATGACAATGCCGATGCCGGCGACGACCGCGCCGCTCGCTTCCACGATTTGCGCCATGCCGAGGGCCGCTTCCCCGTAAGCGAGGAAATCGTCGATAATCAGCACTTTCTCGCCCGGAGACAGGAATTTCTTCGATACCGCCACTTCGTTCTTCTGCTCCTTGGTAAACGAATAGACGGTCTTGACGATCAGGTCTTCGTTCAAGGTGAGCGATTTTTGCTTGCGCGCAAAAATCATCGGCACCTTCAGCGCCAGCGCGGTCATTACGGCCGGAGCGATGCCCGACGATTCGAGCGTAAGCACCTTGCCGACGCCGGCTTCCGCATACCGCGCCGCGAACTCTTGACCGATCGCCGCCATCAGCTCGGGATCGACCTGATGATTCAAGAACGAGTCCACTTTCAGCACCCTGTCGCTGAGCACCGTGCCTTCCTGTCTGATTTTATCCTGCAATGCTTTCATAGTACGGTTCCTCCCCCTATCTCCTTGCCGCGACGGCAAGATCGATTCCTCAGGTAGCATATACTGAAAACCGGCCTAAAAGCAACTCGTCTGCCGGAAAGGGGCGAAGTTTTATCGGAGATATACTGCTATCGTGTCCCGGATGAAGGATGAATTTTTTGGCCTTCCTCCAGCATTTGGATGAACTGCCGGATTCGCTTATCTCGAGTTTCTTGTTTTTTGGCATTGTGAATTCGAAACAGGATCGCGTATTTATTTTGTCTGTCGAGCGTATCGTAGAACGCCTTAGCCTCTGCATTGCGCTCCAACTCGATTGCGAAGTCCTCAGGCAGCGAGGCGATGCTTTGCGATTCGTAGGCCTTATCCCAGTTCCCGTTCTTCCGGGCTTCTTCAATTGCCTTATATCCGGAAGTCTTCATTCGCCCGTTTGCGATCAGCTGTTCCGCCTTGTCCTTATTGACTTTCGACCAGATGCTCTTGGCGCCGCGCGGAGTAAACCGCTGCAGCCATGTTTTCTCATCGTATGCTTCTTTCTGACTGTCGACCCATCCGTAGCATAAGGCAACCTCGAGCGCTTCGTTATAGGAAATCGTTACGACGCCGGAATTCTTCTTCGCAATCTGTAATCGGATGCCGGGTGAGGTATCGCAATGATCGTCGAGCCAGCTCTCAAAAGATAACGGATCGGCAAAAGAAATAATCGGCAAGCTCGATTTTTTTACCACATGAATCGCCTCCTAATCATTCAAACGAACGTAATTCTTGACCCGTGTTATCCTAACAAAATCTCGAAAACCTGTATTGTAAAAACACGACACCTTACCATTGCTTATCATTGCTTATATACGGCAATACGTTCAATATTGAATTAAACTGCCAGCTGCTTCAAGGAATACCAAACAGGAGCTGCCGCAAGGGCAACTCCATGCTATCGTTTCTCTTAGTTGAACAGTATATCTCAAGAGCTTTTCTTTTCAAAATAGACCAAGCTAAAATCAGAGGTGATCAAGCGTTCTTTAAAGACCCCATATCCTAATTTTTCGTATAAGGCAATGTTCCTCTCGCTTTTGCTTCCGGTGAACAATTCATAACGGGATGCCGGAAAAAGTTCTTCAATAGCGTTCATTAACAATTTGCCTATTCCTTTATTTTGGTGATTCGGATGAACCATCAGCTTGCCTATATAGCATGTTCCGTCTTGATCGTAGGCTCGTACGGAGCCGATGATGGTCCCATCCATCGAAGCTTTAAGTATAACGTGATTATCAAACTGTTGGCGCAGCTCTTCCAAGGTCTGAGCAAGCGGCTCAATAGTAAAATCGTTGTAAATTTCCGCTTCGCTTCTGTAAGCCAGCTTTTGCAGCGGCAGGATTTCCTCTGCATCCGATACGGATGCTCTTGCAACTTTTATGCTCATCTCAGCTCTTCCTTTCTCGGCTCTTCTGTACTCATCTTAATTCATCCGATGCCATTTTGCTATACAGATTTGGAAAATTGTGCTGCCGGTTTATTTTGAACGTTGCGCCGGACCCTGCAAATCCAACTGATAAACAGCAAGCTCCAGCCATCGCTCAAAGTTGTAATCCTGCTCTTTTTATAACTCCGCAGTATACAAATCCCAATCTTTCGTGGAGCCTGTTACAAATGAGAAAAGGACGCCCCGGCAGAATCGCTCGGGCTGCGTCCTCCGCATCCCTATTGCATTTGAGCATGGCTTCGCTCCCGGCCGCTCAGTAAGTAACTCCCGGACCGTCCGGCAGCTTGCCCGCCGCCCGCTTCAGGCTGCGTCCCGACGCCGCTATTTCTTCCCGTGCTTTGACCGGCGGCACAGCGGACAATGCCTCGCACTCGCGAAATGCCCGATACGGGCAGCCCAGGCAGCGATCGCGATCAAGCTTCCCGAGCGCATAATCGATCGCCTCGCCGGTATGCTCGAAGAAATGATCGGCCCCGACAACCGCCTCCAGGCCGGTTCTGCGCAAATACGCCCGCGGCTGGGGCTGAACGCCCGTGAGCAGCACGGTCCCTCCCAAATCCGCGAACCGTTTCACCAGCCTGCTCAGGTTATATTCTCCCGTCGAGTCGAGGAACGGCACCTTGCCCAGCCGCAGCACCAGCAGCTTGGTATGCTCGGGAACCGCATCCGTCATCGTCTTCTCGAATATAGCGGCGGCCCCGAAAAACAGCGGCCCTTCAATCGTATAAATGCTGATTTGCGGGCAATCGTGCTTGTCGCTCACCATATAATCCCGCATTTTCTCATGCTTCATCGCCGGATCGGGAAGCACCTTGGCGACCTTGTGGACGTCGCTCATCCGTTTGACGAACAAAATGACGGCCAGCACCAGCCCCGCCTCCACCGCCGTCGTCAGCTCCGTAAATACCGTAAGCAGAAAGGTCACCAGCAGCACCAATGAATCGCCGGTTTTCGTCTTCAGCACATGAATGAATTCTTTGCGCTCGCTCATATTCCAGGCGACGACCATCAGGATGGGCGCCATGCTGGCCAGCGGAATGAGCGAGGCGTAAGGGGCAAAGGCAAGCAGTATGCACAGCACGACGACGCCGTGAATGACCCCGGACAGCGGAGATGCCGCTCCGTTCTTAATATTCGTGGCGGTACGGGCTATCGCTCCGGTCGCCGGAATGCCCCCGAACAGCGGCGTCACCATATTGGCGATCCCCTGCCCTATCAGCTCGCGGTTGCTGTTATGCCGGCTTCCCGTCATCCCGTCGGCAACGACCGCCGAAAGCAGCGATTCGATGCCGCCGAGCAGCGCGATGACCAAGGCCGGAGCGATCAGCTCCTTGACCGTACCCCAGGTCAGCTGCGGAAGCTGCAGCGCGGGAAGAACGCTCGGAATGTCCCCATACGCCGAGCCGATGGTCGCCACCTTGCCGCTGAAGAAGACGGCCGCGACAATGCCCGAAAGGATCAATCCCACTAGAGAGCCGGGAATTTTCGAATGGATTCGGGGCACGATCAGCAGCACCGCCAGGCTGAGCAGCGCCGTCAAGACGCTCCACGGATTGATCGTGTGCAGGTGAGCGGCGATTTCCTTCATGTTCGAAGCGAAATCCTCATGCCGTTCCATGCCGGTTAACCCTAGAAAGCTGCCGATCTGGCCGGAGAAAATAATGACCGCGATCCCGGAAGTAAAGCCTACGGTAACCGGCCGCGGTATATAGCGGATGAGCGCCCCGAGCCTCAGCAGCCCCATCAGCACAAGAAATATCCCGGCCATAAAGCCGGCGATCAGCAGCTTCTCATAACCGTATTGAAGCACGATGGCGAACAGAATCGGAATAAACGCCCCCGTCGGTCCCCCGATTTGAAACTTCGATCCGCCAAGCAAAGAAATCAGTATTCCGGCAACGATCGTCGTATAAATCCCGAACTGCGGCTTCGCACCGGATGCAATGGCGAAGGCCATTCCGAGCGGAATGGCCACGATACCGACAATAAGCCCCGACACCAAATCTTTGCGCAGCATGTGCAGACGATATCCCTCGAATCTTCCCGACCACTTCATAACAGCCCTTCTTTTCTTATATTTGATTATTTGAATATATGAATATAATAGGATTATGAGCAAAAAAAAACAATGCCTGATTGACATTGATTCTTAGCGATAAGATCCGTTTTACGTATTATGTAGGGTCCGAAGTGCGCATACTCTCAAGCAGAGAGATCGCCCCGACCAGATGATTGTCGAAAATACGCTTGGCCACCTGCAGCAAATCCTTGACCAGGGGATCGCGCAAGCTGTATATGACGGTCGTCCCTTCTTTGCTTCCGTAGACGACATTTTTGCTTCTTAAGATGGCTAGCTGCTGGGAGACGGCCGAGCCTTCGCTGCCGATCAGCGCTTGAATTTCATTCACGCTTTTGTCTCCTTCGGACAGCAGCTCCAGAATACGGATGCGCATCGGATGGGCCAACGCCTTGAAAAAATCGGCCTTAAATTGCTGCAGTTCATAATTCATACGGATTGATTCTCCTCATCCATTCCAAGTATAAATAATATCATATCATAAAATGATCGCCGTTCAACTGAAGAAGAATCCTCGCGGGCGGCAGCGCCTTCGGCTTCATTGAGTATTGCAGGCGTATGCTTTATAATACCCATATATTCAAATCATGTGAAATTCAAATCTTAAGGCAAGCAGGCCGGCGAACGGAGGAGCTCAAGCTCATGGGAATTGGCTCGACGATAGTATTAGGCGTCATAGTTATCGCCATCGTATGCGGATTAACGTTCTGGGTAACGAAAAAAGCTTACTCGCGCAAATGGGACGAAGAGGAATAAGAACGAACTACCATCCCCGATTATCAAGGAGTGATACGTTTTGGAAATCAGACCATTCGGCGCAACCGGCCGGTCCTTCCCGCTGCTCAGCTTCGGCGCGCAAAGAATTGTGGACGAGCATCATTGCACTGAAGAGGAAGCGATCCGGATCGTAAACCGGGCCGTGGATGAAGGAATCACCTACTTTGACACGGCTCCGAGCTATTCGAACGGGCAGTCGGAGGAACGGCTGGGCAAGGCGCTGCGCTCCCGGCGGCATGAAGTATGGATTGCGACGAAAACGCATGACCGGACCCGGGACGGGTCGCGGAGGCTGCTCGAAGCGAGCCTGAACCGGCTGCAGACCGACCATGTCGACGAATGGCGGCTGCACAATATTATGACGCGGGAAGAGCTCGATCAATGCTTTGCCAAAGGCGGAGCGATGGAAGCGCTGCTCGAGGCCAAGGAACAAGGCATCGTCCGTAAAATAAGCATCAGCGGGCATACGAACCCGCAGGTGCAGCTGGAGGCGATCGACCGCTTCCCATTCGACAGCGCCTTGGTCGCTCTCTCCGCAGCCGATCACTTCATTTACAGCTTCGCTCATGAGTTTGTGCCCAAGGCGGTCGAACGCGGGGTGGCGGTCATCGGGATGAAAGTGTTCGCGCTCGGCAAGCTGGCTCCCTGGTACGAGCAGGCGCTGCGCTATACGCTGTCGCTGCCCGTATCGACGACTATCGTCGGAATGGAATCGATGGAGCAGCTTGAGCGGAATTTGGCCGCAGCCAGAAGCTTCACGCCTTTCGGCGATACGGAACGGCTGGAGTTTTTCAAGCAAATCATGCATCTCGCCAACCCGGACGTGCTGCGCTGGAAAGCGAGCGGCTGGACGTCCGGCCAGTGGTACGAGCGGTCCTAAAGCGCCTCGGGCGAGATCGGCTGGGCGCTGGTCTGACCGTCGCCGCCGGACAAGCTGCGGATGGCCAACCACCCGAGCAAATAGCAATGCAAAGAAGGAGGAAGTCCCGCTGCCGGGGCTTCCTCCTTCTAATTTTCGGGCGTCCTTTCAATTCGTCCAATCTTCCTCCAGGGCTTGTCTCGCCAGCTGAATATGCAGCTTGGCGCCGTACGCCAGCACCCGTTCATCTACGTCGAACCGCGGATGATGAACGGGATGAACGATTCCCCGCTCCGCGTTCCCGGCGCCGATAAAGACGAAGGCCCCCGGTATGCGCTCCAAATACCAGGCGAAATCTTCGCCGGCCAGGCTCGGCGCATCGAGCAGCAGCGTGTTCGCTTCGCCGAACACCTTCGCGCCGGCGGCCTGCACCTGCCGGACCGCCCGCGGATCGTTGCGCAGCGGCGTCCCCTCCCGCAGGCGGACATCGCTGCGGCCGCCGAACGAGGCGGCGACCGCCCCGGCGCGATGCTCCAGCGCATGCACAATCCGGAGGATCGTCTCCTTGTCGAAGGCGCGGAACGTGCCGGTGAGCACGGCGTGATCCGCTATCGCATTATGCGCGCTGCCGGCGCGCAGCGTGCCGTAGGACAGCACGGCCGGCTCCATCGGGTTCAGCTCGGTGGACATTGCCACCTTGATCTCGCCGATGAATTGGGCCGCCATGACGATGGCGTCCACCGCTTGGTGCGGGGTGCTGTGATGGCCGGTGACGCCGTGGAATTGGACGGTGAAATGATAGGAAGCCGCCATCGCGTATTGGCGGTGAACGCCGACGGTGCCTATAGGCAGCTCCGGCCAAACGTGGAACGCGTAGCCTGCGTCCACGCCTTCGAGGATGCCGTCCTCGATCATATTCCGGCCTCCGCTGAGCAGCCGTCCGTCCTCGGGAACCGGTCTGGCCCCTTCCTCCGCAGGCTGGAACACGAACTTCACGGTGCCGCGCAGCTCCTCCCGAAACCGGCTGAGCGCCTTGGCGGCCCCGAGCAGCATCGCCGTATGAGCGTCATGGCCGCACGCATGCATGACCCCTTCATGGCGGGACTTGTACGCCGCGTCATTCTCCTCCTGAATGGGCAGCGCGTCCATATCTGCCCGCAGCAGGACGGTTCGTCCTTCCGCCCGCCCGCGAAGAATGCCGACGACGCCCATGCCGAAATGCCGTCCGACACCGCGCCGGACCTCCAGCCCCCATTCCTCGAGCAGACCGGCGACCTTGGCCGCGGTCCGATGCACATCGTAGAGCAGCTCCGGATGCCGGTGCAAATCCCGCCGAATGGCGACGAGCTCCTCCTCCAGCGTGTCGGCATACGCTAAGATCGCTTCGCCGCTCATGCCAGCGCGCTCTTAATGCGCTCGATCTGCCCCAGATGGGTCTGCACATGGCGGATAAAGGCGAGCAATGAGCTTTCCAGCGTAACCGTCTCGCCCTTGAAATTCGCGCCCGATCTGGCCCAATCTTCGGCGGACAATCGCTGGAACAGCAGCTTGTTATAGGCAAGCAGCGCCCCGAACGCGTCCAGAATATCGGAAGCGGAGCCCTTGTTCGCCCTGGACCGGCTGACCCAAGGGTCCTGCTGAAACGCCGCCAGCTGCGCGTTGTCTTCGGAAATGATCTTGCGAACGCGAAACGAAAACACGATGCTGTGATCGGCCAAATGCGACAGCACCTCGGTCACGCTCCACTTGTCGGGAGCCGGTTTATATTTCAGCTGCTCCTCGCTCAGTCCTGCGATCGCTTCCTTCAACTGGCGGTACGTATCGGTATAAGCTGCCAAATCAATGACTTGTTGATTGTAACTCATCGTAAATTCCTCCCGTAATTCGGTATCGTTAGCTGCCGGCGCTCAGACCGGATAATGGCAGGCCGCCCAATGGTCCGGCGCCACTTGGGTCAGCTCCGGCTGCAACTCCCGGCAGCGTGCCGTTGCCGCCGGGCATCTCGTGTGAAAGCGGCAGCCGGCCGGAGGGTTCGCAGGGGACGGAATCTCCCCTTGTATCGAAATCCATTCGCGCTTGCGGGTCGGATCGGCCGCAGGAATGGAAGAAATCAGCCCCCGGGTGTAGTGATGGGCCGGATGCCGGAACAGCTCCTCGCTCGGCGCGATCTCGACCAGCTTGCCCAAATACATCACGCCGATCCGGTCGGAAATATGCCTGACGATATTGAGCCCGTGCGCGATGAACAAATAGGTCAGATCGAGCCGTCTCTGCAAGTCCTGCATCAGATTGACGATCTGCGCTTGCACCGACACGTCGAGCGCCGAAACCGCCTCGTCGGCGAGAATAAATTGCGGCCGGAGCGCAATCGCCCGGGCGATCCCGATCCGCTGCCGCTGTCCGCCGGAGAACTCATGCGGGTAGCGGTCATGCCAGGCCGGATTGAGCCCCACCGCCTGCAGCAGCTCCTCCGCCCTGCGGCGCTTCTCCGCGCCGCTTATGGACGCCTCGTGCACCCTGAACGGTTCGGCGATGATGTCTCCGACCTTCCAGCGCGGATTGACCGAGCCGTAAGGGTCCTGGAAGATCATCTGCATGTTTCTGCGGGCTTCCTGCAAGCCTGCGGCACGCAGCGCCGACAAATCCGTTCCCTGAAACAGCACGCTTCCTTGGGTCGCCTTCTCCAGCTGCAGCAGGAGGCGTCCCAGCGTCGATTTGCCGCTGCCGGATTCGCCGACGAGGCCGAAGGTTTCGCCTTTGCGGATCGTGAAGGAAACGTCGTCGACGGCGCGGATGTATGCGGCCGGACGACTCAGCAAACTTTTTTTCAGCGGATAATATTTATGCAGTCCCTGCACTTCGAATAGATTGCCGCGCTCCTTCGCTGCCCCGTCGGATGAAAAAGCTTCGGCGGCGGATAACGGCGGCGCGAGTTTTGACTGATTGGTAAAAATTGGATTAACCTTTTCAGCCTCCGATTCGGCCACAGCCCCGGATCGGGACGATACTGCGGTCTCGGGGGCGCCGTCACGCCAAGCGGTCTCTTGCAAAGAGCGGCCTGCCGCCGTCCCATCTTCCCGTGCAGACCCTGCAGCTCCGGCCGCAGCGCCCGAGGCTTGCCAAGCTTCGGACCGGACGAGCTCCTCGGCATGCCAGCAGGCGGATTGTCGACCGTTCACATGGAATAACGGCGGGCTGTCCTTGGCGCACCGGTCCGTCGCATAAGGGCAGCGCGGATGAAACCGGCAGCCTGCCGGCATCTCCGCCAAATTCGGAATCGAGCCCTCGATCGAGAACAGCTTGCCGCTGCGGTCGCTGTCCATCGTCGTAATCGATTGCAGCAGCCCCCGCGTATACGGATGATGCGGCTGCTCGAACAGCTGGTAGACGGTCGCCTGCTCGACGACCGTTCCGGCGTACATCACGATGATGCGGTCCGCCATTTCGGCGGCGATGCCCATATCATGCGTGATCAGCAGGATCGACATGCGAAATTCCTGCTTCAGCTCCTGCAGCAAGTGCAAAATTTGCGCCTGAATCGTCACATCGAGCGCCGTCGTCGGCTCGTCGGCGATCAATAGCTCCGGCCCGCAGGCCAGCGCCATGGCGATCATCGCCCGCTGCAGCATGCCTCCCGACAGTTCATTCGGGTACTGCTTCATGCGCAGCTCCGGCTCCGGTATGCCGACTCTGCCGAGCAGATAAACGGCGCGCCGCCATGCCTCCGCTTTGCCGACCTGCTCATGCTCGAGAATCGATTCGACGATCTGGCTGCCGATCGTGAACACCGGATCGAACGCGGCCATCGGCTCCTGAAACACCATCGCCATCTTTTTGCCCCTTAAGGCTCTAAGCTCCCGCTCCGGCAGCGCGGTCAGATCGACGCCGTCCAGCAGGATGCTGCCGCCGCCGATGCTTCCGTTCTCGAAGTCCACCAGCCGCATCACCGATTTGGAGGTGATCGTCTTGCCGCTTCCCGACTCCCCGACAAGGCATACCGTTTCGCCGGGCTGCATGTGCAAAGTCACATCCGTTATGGCGGTGAGCACGCCCTTGGGCGTCCTAAAGTCGACGGACAAATGCTGAATGTCGAGCAGTTGATTCATGGTGAGCCACCTCCTGTATTATGCTCTGCTTTTCTTCGGGTCCAAGGCGTCCCTCAGCCTGTCGCCGATGAGATTGACGGATAGCACGAATAACGTAATCGCCAGACCGGGAAAGGTGGCGATCCACCAGGCGACGGTCAAATATCCTCTGCCCTGGGAGAGAAGCGCTCCCCAATCGGGAATTTCCTTCAGCACGCCGAGCCCGAGGAAGCTCAGCCCGGAGCCGACGAGAATCGCCGAGCCGAGTCCGATCGTCGCCATGACGAGCAGCGGGGACCAGGCGTTCGGCAGCACATGCCACCAGAACATGCGCAGCGGGGAAGCTCCGATAGAGCGCGAGGCCGTCACGAACGGGCGATGCTTCATACTGAGGATTTGCCCGCGCATCACCCTGGCATAGCCAGGCACCGCCGAGACGGCGACCGCGAAGACGATGTTGAACAGGTGCGGGCCCAAAGCGGCGGCTATAGCCAGCGCGAGCAAAATGCCGGGAATCGTCATCAGCACCTCGATAAACCGCATCAGGATCATATCCGGGACGCCGCCGATATAACCGGATACGGCTCCTATCGTTCCTCCGAGCAAACCGCCGACCAGCACCGAGGCGACGCCGATGAACAGCGAATCCCGGCTGCCGTACACGACGAGACTGAATACGTCTCTTCCGAAATAATCCGTTCCGAGCAGATGCGCCCGGCTCGGCGGCTGCAGGATGCTATCGGCAAACATCTGCGTCGGCGCATAAGGCGCAATCCCTTTCGGGAACAGGGCGCAGGCGAGAATAAACAAGATGACGAGGCCCGCGCCGTATACGAACAGCTCGGAGGCAGCAGCCTTCCTTGCAGGCCTGGATAAGGAGGTCCGCAGCCTCCTCTCCTTCCATACGGTCTTGGCGGATATCACTTCCTTCATAACCGTGTCCCTCCTAAACAAGCTTGGTGGTAAAGTATCGCGTTCCGTTGAACGGTTTTCTAATATGAACGGTGTTCTAATGCGAACGATTTTCTAATGCAAACAGTGCTCCAAGGGGAACGCTGCATTAATGCGAACGCCGCACCCGCGGATCGATAAGCGAATACGAGAGATCGACCAGAAAATTGACCGCGACATACACCAGCGCCGAGAAAAAGACGACCCCCTGCACGACCGGCAAATCTTTGGCCATAATGGCGTCCGCGATGATTCTGCCGATCCCCTGTCTCGAAAATACCGTCTCTACGACAACGGTGCCCGCCATCAAATCGCCGATATGAATGCCGATGATCGTAATGGCCGGAATGAGCGCGTTGCGCAGCGCATGACGGTACATCACCGCCCGCTCCGGCAAGCCCTTGGAACGGAGCGTCACGATGAACGGCTCGCCGATCACCTCGAGCATGCTGTTGCGCACCATGCGCACGATAAAGCCCGCACCGACAATGCCCAAAGTCAGGGACGGGAGGACCAGCGTCGCCAGCCCCTCCGAGCCCATGGCAGGAAACCAGCCGAGTGAAACGGAGAAGATCAGAATCAGCAGAATGCCGGACCAGAATGTCGGCATCGAGATGCCGAACAGTCCCACCAAGCGGGCGACGATATCGATCCACTTGTTGCGGTGGATGGCCGACAACACGCCGAGCAGCACGCCGAGCACGACGGAGATGAGCGTGCTCGCCAGCGTTAGCCCGAGCGTAGCCGGGAAATGAGTCACAATTTTCGGCAGCACGGGATCGCTGTTGATCATCGACCTGCCGAAATCGCCGTGAAGCACCCCGGCGAAATAACGGCCGAACTGCACGTAGAAGGGCTGATCCAGACCAAGCTGATGGCGCAGATTCGCGATCATTTCCGGAGTCGCCGAAGCCGGATCAAGCATCGAAAGAACCGGATCGCCCGGGAGCACGTAGATGATGCAAAATACGAGCACCATCGATCCCGCTACGACCAGCAAAGAGGTAATGAACCGTTCTATCATCGTCTTGGCCATATCCACGGACTCCTTCTATTCGTTATTTCACTACGGTAACGTCGTTAAACAGCGGATATCCGAGCGAATCGAACTTTAAGCCTTTGACGTTTTTGGACGCGGCGACCGTATACGGAAACACATAGATCGGCAGGATGACCGCGTTATCGATCAGGTAATGCTGAACCTTCTTGTAAATATCCTTCCGCTTGCTCGCATCCAGCTCTACGGTGCCCTGCTCCAGCCATTCGTCCAGCTGCGGATCGGATACGCCGGCAATCGTCAATTTGGTCGCTTTCGGGTCCTGCGTATGGTAAAAGTTGCGAAGCGCGTCGGGATCGGAGTTCACCTGACTGTTGCCGTACAGATCGTGAGCGCCGTTCTTGTAGACGACGGTCGCGGTATCCTTCGTAATCTCCACCTCAACGGCGATGCCGACCTGCTTCAATTGCTGCTGGATCATCACCGCGATATCGTTGCGCTTCTCCCGGTTCGGCGATCCGTCCACGTAATGCAGCGTCAGCTTCTTGCCGTCCTTCTCGCGGATGCCGTCCGCCCCCTTCGCCCAGCCCAGCTCGTCGAGCAGCTTATTGGCCTTGGCCAAATCCGGCTTCAGCGTATTTTCCAGCGAAGCGTCATAGCCGAATATTCCCGGCGTCAACGCGGACCAGGCGCGGGGGTACGTGCCGAGGTACAACGTTTTGACAATCGCATCGACGTCGACGGCGTACTGAACGGCCTGCCTTGCCTTCACTTCATTCCACGGAGCCCGTCTCTGGTTAAAGAAGAGCGTGTACGGCAATCCCACCGTATTTACCTGGATGAGCTGGGTTTTCGGATCGCTTTTCAGCGCAAGCACGTTTTGCGGCGGAACCGTCTCGGCGGCCAGCACCTGCCCGCTCTGCACGCTGCCGATTCTCGTCGCTTCCTCCGGCACGATCTTGAACGCAATGGCATCCAAAGACGCCTGCCCTTTATTCTCAACGATTTCCGGCGCCCAACGGTACTCGGGGTTCTTCGCCACTTGAATGTCGGCATTCTCGTTCCATTTCACGAACGTGAACGGGCCGCTTCCGACCGGATGCTTGCCGAATTCGTCGCCGTACTTCTTCGCCGCCGTCGGCGACACGATGCCGAGCAGCGCCTGGCTCAGATTGCCGAGAAAGGCGGCGGACGGCGTCTCCAGATTCAGCTTGATCGTATATTCGTCGATAACCTCCGAGGATTGGTACGGTCTGATCAGCGCCAAGGCGTTGCTCGCCTTCGTCTGCGGATCGATAATGCGGTCGTAATTGAACTTCACCGCCTCGGCGTTAAACGGCGTGCCGTCGTGGAATTTCACGTCTTGGCGCAGCTTGAACGTGTAGCTCTTGCCGTCCGGCGAGACCGTCCATTCGGTGGCAAGCCACGGCTTGATCGTGCCGTCCGGCAGCTGGACGACCAAGCTGTCGTAGATCGTCCGGATTACCCGCACCGCTACGGCCAGACCGCTTCGGTGAGGGTCCAGCGTATCCGGCGAAGTCGCCAGCGCGAAGCTGAGCTCGCCTCCCGGAGCAGCCGCCCCGCCGCTTCCCTGCGCAGCGCCCGCCGAGTTTGCCGACGGGTTCGGGTTCGCCCCTCCCGCGCAGCCGGATAGCACCAGCATAAGGACGGACGCTACAGCGACATATTTTAACCAATGGATTGTTTTCATAATAAGTCCACTCCGCTCTGTCATTATAAAACCCCTTTTACATATCGATTCACTGGGTATTTAAGCCCTAAATTACCGCGCAGCGTATCCGCCTCATACTCCGTTCGGAACAAGCCCCGCTCTTGCAAAATGGGAATGACTTGATCGACAAATTCATGCAGCGCGCCCGGATAAGCTTCGCCGAGAATAAATCCGTCGGCGGCCTCCGCTTCGAACCAGGCTTGAATCCGGTCCGCCACCTGCTCGGCCGTGCCGCTGAACTCGCTCTTCTTCGTCGTCACCCTCAGCGCCGTTTCGCGCAGCGTCAGACCGTTCTCTCTGGCGAGCCGCTTGATCTGCTCCGTCGTCGCCCGGAATTGATTGTCGCCAAGCCCGCCTAAATCCGGGAACGGTTCGTCGAGCGGGTACTGCGCAAAATCGTGATGATCGAAGAAGCGGCCCAGGAAATTGAGCGCATCCTGTATCGTGACCAGGCCTGCGACCTCCCGGTATTTGCGTTCGGCGTCTTCTTCCGTCTCCCCGATGATCGGGTTCAGGCCGGGCAGAATGACGATGTCCTCCGGCGCTTTGCCGTAGGCGGCCGCCCTGTTTTTCACGTCGCGGTAAAAAGCTTGCGCCGCTTCCAGCGACTCGGGATTCGTGTACACGGCATCCGCTTCCTGCGCCGCCAGATCGCGCCCGTCGTCCGACGAACCGGCCTGGAACACGATCGGGCGCCCTTGCCTGGACCGGCCGATATTCAGCGGGCCCTGCACGGAGAAAAACTCGCCCTGATGATCAAGCCGATGCAGTTTATCCGGATCAAAGAACACCCCCGTCTCTTTGTCCCGGACAAAAGCGTCGTCCTCCCAGGAATCCCACAGCCCTTTGGCGACCCGAATGAACTCGGAAGCGATCCGGTACCGTTTCTCATGCGCCGGATGCTCCGCCTTGCTGTAGTTGGCCGCCGAGCCCTCCAGCGGAGAAGTCACCACGTTCCAGCCGGCCCGCCCCCCGCTGATCTGATCGAGCGAAGCGAACTGTCTGGCGACCGTGAACGGCTCGCTGTACGAGGTGGACAGCGTAGCGACCAGCCCGATCCGCGAAGTGACGGCGGCCAGCGCCGATAAGATCGTGACCGGCTCAAACCGGTTCAAGAAGAACGGAATCGACTTCTCGTTAATGTACAGCCCGTCGGGGATAAAGGCGAAGTCCAGCTTGCCCTCCTCGGCTTTTTGGATCAGTTTCGTGTAGTATGCAAAATTGGTGCTTGCGTCGGCCACCGCATCGGGATGTCTCCATCCCGCCATATTGCCTCCCGGCCCTCTTAAACCCGCGCCGAATTGCAGCTTTCTTCCGCCTGCCATATACGCTTCCTCCTTCATGATCCTTAACATATGCCCGTTTCAACTGCCTCCGGCCCCAGAAGAACCCGCCGCTTATTTGGCGACGGTTTCCTTCGCATAGCGGTTCACCGGGAAAGGCAGCCCCAAATTACCGCGCAGCGTATCCGCTTCGTATTCCGTACGGTAAATGCCCCGTTCCTGCAAAATCGGCACGACGTAATCGACGAAATCGTTCAAGCCGTTAGGCACGCTCGAACCGACGATAAACCCGTCCGCTCCCCGTCCTTCGAACCATTCCTGCACGAGATCGGCGACCTGCTCGGGAGTGCCGATAAACTGCGTCTTCGGCGTCGCCTCCCGGATCGCCACCTGACGAAGCGTCAAGCCCTGCTCCTTAGCCTGTCTTTTGATGCGGTCGGTCGTGCTGCGGAAGCTGTTTTGGCCAAGCTCGCCCAGTTCCGGGAACGGCTCGTCGAGCGGATACTGCGTAAAATCGTGATGATCGTAATAACGGCCCAAGTAATCCAGCGCTTTCTCAATCGTCACCAGGTTAGCGATCTCCTCATATTTGCGTTCGGCTTCCTCCGCGGTTTGCCCGATGATCGGACTGATGCCGGGCAAAATGACGATGTCGTCCGGGTTCCGCCCGAGCGAAGCGGCCCGGCCCTTCACATCCTGATAAAACCGCTGCGCGTCGGCAAGCGCAGGATGCCCGGTGAAGATCGCGTCGGCTTCCCGCGCCGCCAAATTTTTCCCGTCCTCCGAAGAGCCCGCCTGGAAAATAACCGGCTGGCCTTGCTTCGATCTGGCGATGTTCAGCGGACCCTGCACGGAGAAAAACTCGCCTTGATGGTCAAGCCGGTGCAGTTTGTTCGGATCGAAAAATACGCCGGACTCTTTATCCCGGATAAATGCATCGTCCTCCCAGGAATCCCACAGCCCCTTGGTCACTTGCAAATATTCCGAGGCAATCCGGTACCGTGTCGGATGGTTCGGATGCTGCTCGATCGTCTTGCTGAAGTTCAGCGCCGAGCCTTCGAGCGGGGAAGTCACCACGTTCCAGCCCGCGCGCCCGTGACTGATATGATCCAGCGACGCGAACTGTCTGGCCACGGTGAACGGCTCGCTGTACGAAGTCGACAAGGTGCCGACCAGCCCGATCCGGGACGTCACGGCGGCGAGCGCCGACAAGATCGTGATCGGCTCGAACCGGTTCAAGAAATGCGGGAGCGATTTCTCGTTAATATATAAGCCGTCGGCGATAAAGACGAGATCGAACTTGCCGGCTTCCGCTTTTTGCGCCTGCTGTTTATAGAAGTCAAAGTTGACGCTGGCGTCGGCAATCGCATCGGGATGTCTCCAGGCTCCCATATTACCGCCTACCCCGTGAATAATCGCTCCGAATTTGATCTTTCTTTGTGCTGTCATCGTAATGCCTCCTCGTAAAATGTGGTTTTGAACGGTTCGCCGGTTCGTCTGAACGGATCTTTCTTGGTTAGGCTCTCGGCCCTATACTTTTATACAGGCTGTTCGGCGAACGCCTCCTGCAGCAGCTCGTAAGCGCGAAGCCGTGCGGCAAAGCCTTTCATCGAGACAACCACGATCAGCTCATCGATGCCGTGCCGCTGCTGCAATTCCTGCAACTGGCGGCGGACGGTATGCTTGGAGCCGTAAATGATCGGGGCGTCCTTCACCTCTACCGTGAATTTCTCATCGGTTTGCCGTCCGTATTCTTCGGCGGCCTCCAGGCTTTTGACATTGATCGTTCGGCCGCTCTCCAGGTGGATCTTGACATGCTTCGAACCGGCCGCCAGCGCCTCGGCTTCCGCATCCGACTCGGTCACGATCGCGGACACCGCCATAAGCGCCTGCGGCTGTTCGCTTCCGCGGGACGTAAACTGCGAGCGGTATTCGAGCAGCGCCTGCTCTGCGATGTGCTCGTCGCCGTTAATGAATCGGGCGAACACATAAGGAACGCCCGATCTTGCCGCCAGCTGCGCGCTGGAGATGCTCGTGCCGAGCAAGTACAGCTCGGGCGGCTTTTGCGGCAGCGGTGCGGCCTTAACCCCGTGCAGCGGATGTCCTTCAGGCAGCCGGTGATGCAAGTACTGCTCCAGCTCCGCCAGCTTCGCCTCCAGCGGCTGGGCGTACTGCCCGCTTCCCTGCTGCAGCGCTTTGGTCGAGCGCGGAAGCCCTCCGGGCGCGCGCCCGATGCCCAGATCGACGCGTCCCGGGGCCAGGGACGATAGCACGTTGAAAGCCACTTTATAAGGGCTGTAATGCTGCAGCATCACCCCGCCGGAGCCGATGCGAATACGCTCGGTATGGGCCAGCAGGTAGGCTATCAGCACTTCCGGAGACGAGCCTGCCAACGCTTCGGAATCGTGATGCTCCGAAACCCAAAACCGGTAATAGCCGAGCTGTTCGGCTTTCTTCGCCAGCTCCACCGTATGGCGGAACGCCTCTTCCGCCGTTTCCCGTTCGCCGATCGGGCTCTGATCCAGGATGCTTAGCTTAAGTCCCACGGCTTGCACCTCCTTAAGAATAAATAACCATATATCCTATTGGTTTTATCGGTTTTGATGTCATGCCTAAAGCTTAGCATCGCCCTTATAGAGCGTCAACGGCCCGGATAATAAGGCTTTTCTATTGTTGAATCGAAACATTTTATCGAAAATATTTTATCGAAGCGCCGACTCCGCCTGAATCGTCCTTCCGATATCTAGAACGGCTGAATAGAACTCCGTGCATTCCCCTTTTAGCGCAATTAGATTCGTCCGCAAAGAAAGGCTGGCCAGAGACGGAACGTCGATCGGAAACAGCCGCCCTTCCTCCCGTTCCTTGGCGACGGAGAGCGACGGCAGGAAGCTGATGCCGACTTGTTTCAGAACCAGCTTCTTCGCGGTTTCCAGATTATCGACATGGAATTCGATATTCGGCGGCTGGTCTAGCGCGTCGAACAGGCGGTGAATCTTCATCCAATCGAGCGAGCCGCATTCAAAAAACACTAACGGCTGGCTGCCGACATCCTCCATCGTCACCTCCTTCATGCCGATAAACGGATGCCCCTCATGAACAAACAGCCGGATCGGATCTTCGCAGAATTTGACCGAGTCGACATGCGGATGCGTCAGGTTGCGCACAAGCCCCAGCTCGATCTCTTTATTGACCAGCTTCTCCATGATCGCCTCGCTGGAAGCGGTAATCAGCTTGATCTGAACATTCGGATATCGGAGTTTCAGCAGCGGCAATATTTCCGGTACGATATAATTGGATACGGACACCGTGCAGCCTATTCTCAGCTCATGCAGCTCCGCTCTCATCTGCTGCAGCTGCTGCTTGCCCTTCTTCATCGCCTGCAATATTTGCTGAGCGTAGGGGAGAAACTGCTTGCCTTTTTCCGTCAGCGTAAAATGCCTTCCCTCCCGTTCGAACAGCTTCGCGTCCAGCTCTCTCTCCAGCGCCTGAATTCGCGCCGATACGGAAGGCTGAGACAGAAACAAAGCGTCGGCCGCTTTATTGAAGCTGTTAAAATGAATGACATACACGAAAGCCTCGATATGATCCAGATTCATTGCTGCGGGCCTCCTATCGTTTTCTATGACCTGATCTTTTTTTGGCAAAAACAAAAAAGACACATCTGCCCCTTCTCTATCGAGGCCTATGTATCTCCAGTCGTTCCGGTGGATACCGATAATTCCTATGTGATTAGTTGTATTTATTTTATGAGCAGTCCATCGTTTTGTCAATGATTTTTACAACTTTCTCCTCTTTTTTCGAAAGCGGCTTATTTACAAAACGGAACCGCCGGTTCGAACAAATCTCGTTTGACTCTTGACGGGCATTATGTTATGTTACTACTAATAGGCATTCCCCCTTATGCAAGGGTGGAATGCCTTACTGCATACAGGGACATTTTACATTAATTGGTTAATCCTTCCTGTGCAGCAAAATATGATCGAGAAGGGTGATAGTATGATTCAAGTCAAGGAATTTATCGATTCGGACAGCAGCTATGCCGAAAGAAAAGCCAACGATTTTTTGGCTACCTTAAAAGAAGAGCAGTTCGTCAGCATCAGCTACGGCACGTTAATCAAAAGCAAGCCCGATAAAAGCGAATACCAACGCAGCACGATTCTGGTCGTGTACAGAACTTCTAATACTGGAGATTAGTTTGAATGAATCGTGATGCCCGTCGCAATGACAGCTCCAACAACAACGAGAACTTGTTCCGAATTCTCTTCTTGGCCGTATCGGTCCTATCCTCTGTCGCCTTGGCCGTATTGGTCGTCATATGGATTGTCTGGTAGCCCACAGAGGCGTGCACAACCCGCCGGAAGGTTCGTTCGTCTCGACCGAACAATCCGAGCTCGGGTCTCGCTGCTCAATGGAAGCGCATTCACTATAAGATGCAGAAAACGAGGAAACGTCCGTCCCCGCCGTATAAAGCGCGCAAGACGGCCGTTTCCTTCTCCAACTATTCCTCGCCCATAGCCCCAAGTAAAACCGCTTCTTGGCGGCGGTTATCGGCTGTATCTTCTCAGTTGACATGTTCTCCACTCATCCACCGCGCCTCTTAACCGAATCTTCTGCGGTAACCGCATTTTCTGCACAGCTCTTCGACGACTTCTCTTCGGGAAAACCCGTCATACAGCTTGGTCGCCCGCTCGCCCGCAATAATTTCCGCGAACGGCTTGTCGTGAACGTTGCCCAAATTAATGACGCCCTCTCCGTCCAGACAGCACGGCACGACCGTACCGTTCGATAAAATCGCCGCCTGGTTGCGCAGGCCGTGGCAAAAGCCCTTGCCCTCATCTTCCTCTTCCTTCAGATCGGGCCATTGAAACTCATGATCCTGGTTAATGTAAATACGATCGGCAATTTTGGTGCCGCTGCCCCGCACGACTTTCTCTTCGATCCGGTAATCAAGGCCGAATTCCCGTTCGATCATCGATAGCATTTCCCTGTTCCGCTGTCTTTCCGCATTCGTCGTATTATCCGGATCGAGATTCCACAGCCGCAGCGAGATGGTCACATTATTTTTTTCCGAAGCCTCTTTGGCAAAAGACAGCACGTTGGCGACATAACCTTCCCGGTCCTTTGAACCGACATGGCCGTCGAAGCTGTGCAGCGAGATGTTGACCTGACGCAGCGCCGGCTTCATCAAGATTTTGTGCCGCACCTTCGGCAGCAGCGTTCCGTTCGTCGTCAGGTTCACTTTGAACCCCCGCTCATGGCTTAAGTCGAGCAGCTCGTCGATTTTGGGATGAAGCAGCGGCTCGCCCTTCACATGGAAATAAATGTAATCGGTGAACGGCTTCACCTGATCGAGAATATGCGTAAACGCGTCGATCTCGATAAAATTCGCCTGACGCTTGGTCGGCGGGCAGAAGGTGCAGGCCAAATTGCACACACTCGTAATTTCAACATAAAACTTTTTAAATTTTCTCATTCGGCTTCCTTCTTCTATGTGCTGTAATCGATATTTATATTCTACCATCCTACACTAGGAAGCGCACCTGCCGCCATTCTTTTTTATGGCAAAAAAAGCCGCAGCAGCGAAGAATCGAAGGTTTCGTTTCTTCGGCCGCAGCAGCCGGGGCCAAAACAAACTATAGATACTTCCGCTGAAAAGCGGCGATTTCCGCGTATTCCTCTTTCATCAGCCGGGAAATTCGCACATAGATGCGGCTCAAATCCCGATAGATCGGGACGTAATCCTGATTCGGAGCATGATGATGCGACGCCCCGACCATCCGGGAGACGACATGCAGCGAGTCGACTTTGCCGAGCGCGTACAAGCCGAGGATCGCGGCGCCGAGACAAGAGCTCTCCACGCTCTCGGGGACGTAGACCTCCTGGTCGAATATGTCCGCCATCATCTGGCGCCACAGCTCCGAGCGGGCAAAGCCGCCTGTCGCTTGAATTTTGCTCGGCTGGCCGATCAGCTCCTGCAACGCCATGAACACGGTGTACAGATTGAAAATAACCCCTTCCAGCACGGCGCGGATCATATGCTCTTTCTTATGATGGAGGCCGAGTCCGAAAAACGAGCCGCGGGCGTTGGCATCCCATAACGGAGCCCGCTCGCCCGTAAAGTACGGATGGAAGATCAGGCCGCCTGCTCCGGGCTTCACCCGGGAGGCGATTTCGGTCAAAATATCGTAAGGGTCCCGCCCCAGGCGGCCCGCCGTCTCCATCTCCGCGGCGCACAGCTGATCCCGCACCCAGCGGAAGATCATCCCGCCGTTATTGACGGGACCGCCGATTACCCAATGCCGCTCCGTCAGCGCGTAGCAGAAGATGCGCCCCTTGGGATCGGTCACCGGGCGGTCCGTTACTGTGCGGATCGCTCCGCTCGTCCCGATGGTGACGGCTACCGTTCCCGGATCGATCGCGTTGACGCCGAGATTGGACAGTACGCCGTCGCTTGCGCCTACGACGAAGGGAACCGACTCCGGCAGGTTCATCTGCTTGGCCCATGCCGGGTCCAAGCCGGTCATCGCGCGCGTGGTCGGCACAGGCTCGGATAGTTTGTCCGCGGTGACGCCGGCTACTTGCAGCGCCTCCTCGTCCCAGGTCAGCCGCTCCAGATGGAACAGGCCGGTGGCCGAGGCGATGGAATAATCGATCACGTACCGCTTGAACAGCTTATAGAAGACGTACTCCTTGATCGAAATGAACTTATGCGCCTTGGCGAACAGCTCCTGCTCCTCGTGGCGCAGCCAAGTCAGCTTGCTGAGCGGCGACATCGGGTGCAGCGGCGTACCCGTACGCAAGTACAACTGGTGGCCGTTCATCTCCTCGCGAATTCGTTCCGTCCAGCGGGCGCTGCGGTTGTCGGCCCATGTCATGCAAGCCGTCAGCGGCTGTCCTTGCGCGTCGACCGCAATCAGACTATGCATCGCCGAGCTGAACGACACGCACACCACATCGCTCGGATCGACGCCGCTATCTGAGACAACCTGCTTGATCGTGCCGACGACGCCGGCGAAGATCTGTTCCGGGTCCTGCTCGGTGACCCCCGGCTTCGGCGAGAACAGCGGGTATTCCATGCCGCAGCTGGCGACGAGCTTGCCCGACGTATGAAACAATACGGACTTGGTGCTCGTCGTTCCGATGTCCACGCCGATTACAAAGTTGCCGCTCATGATTTCACCCTCCTTAAGCCTGATCTGCACCCCTTCATGAGGTAATCCCCTCATGGCCGCCGAACTCGTTGCGCATGTCGGTACCCTTACCCTTCGATAACCATTTATGAATAACATCGCAGCGGCGCGTTCCGGGCCCCCAAGCTTCACCCTTTACTTTGCCCAAATTATGACTACTTACCCATATTTTCATACCGGCTAACCTGAAAAGCTGGCAGCCTCTTCGCTCGTTATTCACCAGGCTTCTCAGGCCACGATGTGCCTGCGGCTAAGTCCTTGTCTAAACCCATACGTTTGAGCGTGGGGGTGGAAATTGGGTATGGGGTTCCAACCGCTGTTGAAATTCGTGACATTTGAATTGGACTTCCTCCGCGAGTCTCACAGGCAAACCCGAAATTTTATGAATTCTTAATAGCAAAAAGCTGCCTCTCAAGCAGGCGAATGCCCGCTTAAAAAGCAGCCTGAATACAGCTTACAGCCAAACTATCAGCGCCAGCAGCAATACTGACGACGCCAGCACCGCGTAGTCCCGCAGAGCAAAGCGGTAGAGGCGGATCGGCGTCCGGCCTTCGTCGCCCGTATAGCAGCGGGATTCCATCGCCGTCGCCAGATCTTTGGCCCTCACGATGGCCAGAACGAACAGCGGCACGAGCATCGGCAGGACGCCGCGAAGCCGGGTCAGCACGCCTTTGCGGTGAAATCCGCCTCCGCGGGCGGTCTGCGCCTTGCGGATTTTATCGAACTCCTCCAGCAGCAGCGGCAGAAACCGCAGTGCGATAGAGAACATCATGACGGCTTCATGAACGGGCACCTTCCATTTTTTCAGCCCGCTTAACAAGAGCTCCAGCCCTTCCGCCAAAATAATGGGCGATGTCGTTCTTACGACAAGCGACAGGACGATCACGATACCGAGGATTTGCTCGCACATCAATATCCCCTTGACGGCTCCTTCATACGAAAACTGCAGGTAGCCCCACCGAATGATTCGCTCGCCCGGCACCGAAAGCAGCATGGCTTGGTACACCATCGTCGAAGCAAAAAACAGCAGCAGAGAAAGCGCCGTCACAGCCAGCACCCGCCACGATAATTTGGCTACTCCCCACAGGACGACCAGCAGGACGATCTGAAGGCTCTTCATCCCCAAATGATGGGATGCGAGCAGACCGATGGTGAACAGAAGCGCGGCGACGATCTTCATTCGCGGGTCCCATCGTTCCAGCCAGGAATCCTTCCTCTGATAAATCAAATAGCTTGCTGCGGCCATGGTATCCCCTCGCTGTCCGATTTCATTTTGCGCTGAACAAGCTCCAGAAGCATCGGTGCGACTTCGCTGACGCTCCACGGGCGCGGAAGCGCGATCCCGTGAGCTTCCAGCACCAGCCGGCGCAGCGCCAGAGCGGCCGGCTGCTCCCAGCCCATCGCATCCAATACAGCCGTATCGGATAGCAGCGCCTCCGGCGCGCCTTCCGCAATGAAGCTGCCGTCCTTCAAAATCAGCATACGGGAGGCGTGCTCCAGCATCTCCTCGAGCTGATGGCTGACCCACAGAATCGTCGTGCCCCGCTCCGTGTTGAGCCGATGGAGCATCTCGAAGAGCCCGGTTCTCGACGGATAATCGAGACCTGCGGTCGGCTCGTCGAGAATGATGAGTTCCGGCTCCAGCACGATCACGCCCGCAATCGCAACGCGACGCTTCTCGCCGCCGCTGAGCTCGAAAGGACTTCTGGCGGCAAACGTATCGTAATCAAGCCCCACCGCCTCCATCGCCCGGCGAACCTTCTCGTCTTTCTGCTCAGGCGTAAACCCGCCGTAACGCAGACCGAACGCCACATCCTCCGCTACCGTAACGGAGAACAGCTGATGCTCGGGGTATTGAAAAATAAAACCGATCCGATCAAAAAGCTCCGGCCGCTTGGCCGCATACGGATCGATTCCGTCGATCCGTACGCTGCCGAAGCTGGGCTTCAAGAAGCCCTTCAGCAGCTGCATAAACGTCGATTTGCCCGAACCGGATTTCCCGGCGACCGCCAGCATTTCTCCGCTCCGAATCGTTACGTTGACATGATCCAGCACAAGGGGAAGCTCCGTAACCTTCGTATTTTTGCGTCGCTTCTTATAAGAGAAAGAAACTTCTGCCAGCTCGATATTCACAGCCATCTCCTCCATTCTTCCAAGTCGGGAGAAGCCGAGAGAGGGATGCCCGCCTTGCGCAGAGACAGGGCGAGACGCCGCCCGAACGGCAGCTCCAGACCGCAAGCCTCCAGCAGCTCGCCCTCCTGCAGCAGCTGTTCGGGTGTGCCGATCGCACGGATTCGGCCCTTCTCAAACAAAACCAGCCTGTCGGCGTTCACTACTTCTTCCAAATGATGCGTAATATAAATGACCGCAAACGGCTGCTCCCGGCGCGCCGCATGCAGGATGTCGACGAACTGCTTTCTGGCGATAGGATCGAGCATTGAGGTCGATTCGTCCAGAATCAAGTAGCGGGGAGAGAGCGCCAGTACGGAGGCCAGCGCCAGCTTCTGCTTCTCGCCGCCCGACAAATGCGCAACGAGCCGATCCTCGTCCACCGGCAAGTCAACCAGCTGAAGCGCCCATTTCGTGCGCGCGCTGAGGTCATGCTGCGGCCAGCCGATGTTGGACAGACCGAAGGCGATATCCTCTCCGACCGTCACGCCGACCTGCTGATTTTCCGGATTTTGAAATACGATCTGCACGGTGCGGCGAATCGCCGCGATCGCCGCCGGGTCGGCTGTGCTCAGGCCGTCGACCGTGACGATTCCTTCCGTCGGCCACTCGATCCCGTTTAGCAGTCTGGACAAGGAAGATTTGCCGGAGCCGTTAGGCCCGAGCAGCGCGACGAATTCGTTCGGAGCGATATCGAGATCGACGTCCCGCAGAGCCCATTCATTCGTCCCCGCCCCGGTGTAAGAAAAAGAAACGCTTTGAATCGATATCATCGGTATGCGCGCTCCCTTCTTACCCGTTCGATACGGCCGTGCTCTGCGACGACGGATCGCTGCCGCCGGTCTTGCCGGCCGCTGTCGGCCCGAATACGCTTTTCGAATCATGGGGATCGAAGATTCCGTCTTCCGTGTTCGGGATTTGCCAGAAAAAATCGATATGCACGCCTGCTTCCGATGCGAGTTCCATCAGATCCCGCATAAATACGCCTTTGCCAGGATCGCATGAAGGACTGCCGGAAATGCCGAGTCCCCCGACGATCTCGTAGCCGTGATCCTGATACACCTTCAGCTGCTCGATGACCGGAGCGAGGATACGCCGGTTATGTGCGTGAAACTCCGGCGTATCGTATTGCTCCACGGTCATCGGCGGACGTTCCGGCCCAAGGAAAGTAAACTCGGGGCACGGCAGCTGTACGATCCCGTACCCTTGCTCATCGGACCACTCTACGGCCGCCCGCATCACTCCCGGGCTTCTCGCCTCATGGGCTACGACGGCATTTTGATTCAGCACGCAATGGGACGTTACGATCATTTTTTTACTTCGCTTCATGGGACACCTCCCGCTTCGGCAAGGACGGTTCGGAACGCCGGATCAGCGATTGCGGAATGCCTTTGATAATGTAATAAACGAGAATCGCGGACAAAATTTTATCGATCAAGTTATCGAACAATCGCGGCAGGAAAGCGGCGGCGAACAAGCTCGATCCCGCCTGCTTCAGCCACAGCACCGCAATATCCTGAGCTCCGCCGGTCAAGCCTCCGAAGACGCCGATCGCAATGACGCTCCCTACGGCCGGGCACACGATGCCGAGAATCACACCGGCAATAATCGAGGAAGAGAGCGTGTAGCCCCGCTTCACGGAAATCCAGCCGACGACCAGACCGACGATGGCATTCACCAGAGCGAACGGAATCGATGTATAAGTTTTCGTTACGCCGAGCACCAGATTGGTCAGAATGCCGACCAGCACTCCCCACAACGGGCCGAACAATGCGGACATAAAAATCGTTCCTACCGTATCCAGAAACAAAAATGGAATTTTCAAGCTTCCGACAACCGTGCCCGCAATCACATTGATGGCGACCGCCAAAGCTCCTAAAGTAATGATCATTGTTTTTTGGTTTCTCATGCCAAACTACCTCCGAGGATTCAAGAATAAAAACAAGACTTTCTTAACAGAAAGATCGCGCTTTATAAGCGAATCCGAATTCCCCCTTTGTACATAAACGAGGCAACATATTGGCGCCTTACGAATGTTCCCTACCGACGAATATAATTCCAAGTAAAGTTATAGTATAACTTGAAATTCATTGTAGTCGTTTTTGCCTATTAGTCAATAGCCGAATCGTGAAATCGGACATTTTGTCAAGAAGAAAAAAAGAACGCCGCTCCCCCCAGCTAAGCGGTAAGGAGAGCGATGTTCTTTTGTCTGTTTATTCGGCAGCCACGGAAGGAAGCGGATTTTGCTTGTGACATTCCTCCATCACGGCGATCTGCTGGCGTACTTCTTCCAGCGTGATCTCCAGCGGGACGCCTTGGGTCAGATGGTCGTGAAGATGAATATAGTATTCCCGGCACATATGATCGAACGATCCTAACTGATGCTCGTCGGCAAAATCCCAGCTATGCTCATGCCACTTCAATTCTTCCCGGCAATAAGCCGGTTCTCCCTGCTCGTTTACATACGGCGCGTGGGTCAGCTGCTGCGGCGGCGCTTCCTCCGGCTTGTAATATTTCCAGTCGAGATGCGTCCCGGAGCCTCGGATGCCGCCGAGAGTGCCCTGAATATTGTAGGTGAGGCCTGGGTATGCGCAGCAGGAGGATATCTCCACGTCGACGACCGGCTTGCCCGGAGCCGACATTAAGAGCTTCACATAATCCTCCGCGTCGCCGAGCGTGTTGGCCCGGTCCATATAGCAGGTTACTTGCGGCATCTGCTGTGTCCCGATAAATTGCAAAGCCTGATCGACCGGATGCGGGCCGGTGTTCAGCAGATTGCCCGCGTTATATTCGCGCAGCGTCTGCCAATCCCATCTCCGCGCGAAGCCGTTGTACGCGATATGCACCTGTACGACGCGGCCGATGACGCCGGAATCGACAATGGCGCGGATCTTTCTGTAGCCTGGCAAAAACCGCGACTGCTGGAAGACGAACAGCCTGCTGCCGGTTCTCCCGGAAGCCTGGATCAATTGATCGACCTCGGCCGCATAACGGGCGAGCGGCTTGTCGCACAGCACATGCTGTCCGTGGTTCAGCAGCTCCAGCGTGACGGGAACGTGCATATGGCTCGGCGTGGCGTTAACGACCAGATCGATATCGGTCCGTCCGAGCAGCTCCTTGTAATCGCCGAGCACTTCGCAGCCGTACGTCTCGGCCGCCTTCTGCCGCCGCTCTTCCAGCGGATCGACCACCGCCGCAATCTCGAATTTGTCCTTCAACCGATTCAGCGTATCTCCGTGAATCGCTTTGCCGCTTCGTCCCTGGCCGATAATCGCGACCCTCATCCGCTCATGACTTGTCATCTTGAATCATCCTCTCCGTATGACGATGATATAAAAAACATCCGCGGCAGGCGCCGCTTACCGCCTGTCCGCGTTATAACCTTTCCGGTACGGCGCATGTCAGCTCAGGCTCCGCATAAACTGGACGTACTGAGGGAAGGCGATATCGGGCTCCGCCAGTTCGGGATGCCATTTCTTCTCCCATTCCAGCGTGTAGTAACCGTCATAGCCCCGCTCCTGCAGCAGCGTATGCATCGATTTCAGCGGCACATCCCCTTCGCCCGGCAGGCAGTATTGGAACCCGCCTTCCGGCTTCTTATAGGAATCCTTCACATGCGTATAGTGAATCCACGGTCCGAGCGCCGCCCACGTTTCCTCCGGCCGCTCTCCCAGCATCCGGTACGGATGATGCAGATCCCACAGCACGCCGGCCGCCTCAGGGTCGACCTGCTTCATTACCGCCAAGACATCGGCGCAAGCGGTCCAGTCGTCATGGGTTTCCAGCAGCAGCTTGACGCCGTATTCCTTGGCGACCGCCCCCATTTCTTCCAGATGGCGAACTGCCGTCCGCACCGCCTCGTCCCGGCTAAGATCGCCGATCGAGCCGCCGAACACGCGAATATAGCGCGTATCGAAGAAGGAGCACAGCTTGGCGTATTCGCGAATCTCGGCGAGATTGCGCTCGAAGTTGTCCTTCGAAACGATATGAACGGAGCTGGAGAAGCATGATACGGCAAGTCCTGCGCCGCGGATTTGCTCCCTCGTCCGGGTAACGCCGCCGGAGAACGCCGGCAGCTTGTACAGGTTCATCTCCCCGGCGAGTCCGCGAAAATCGACGGCGTCGAAGCCGTACTCGGCGGCGCTGCGAATAATACGGTCCAGCTCCCAATCCGGGCAGCCTAACGTAGTAAAAGATAGTTTCATAGCATTCAACCTCCCGCAAGTTTAATCAATGAATAAATTACATAATAACGAAGCCCCGGGTCTGCGACGGCGGAGGCGGACGCTGCCTACGCGTTCCCGTCGCAGCCCTGATATGCGGCATCGGGGGAAACGTAACGGTGCGGCAAAAGCCGGCTCCGCCCTTCGTTCAGCGCGTCGTCATCCGGGCGAACCTCTCGGCCGTCACCTGCCTGAGCGGCGGCTGCCCGGATGCAAATCGGATCAGGTCCTCGGCGACCATCGCGCCGAGCTGCGATTTCCAATATGCGGAATAGGCGCCGATATGCGGCAAGCAGAGAACCTTCGGCAGTTGAAGCAGCGGATCGTCCTTAGGCAGCGGCTCCTCGTGGTACACGTCGAGCGCCGCATGGATGCGCCCGGACGCCAGCTCCCGCTTCAGCGCCGTCTCGTCAATCAGCGGCCCGCGCGCCGTATTGACCAGCAGCGCCCCGTCGGACAGCAGCTCCAGCTGTTCCCGCCCGATTATTCCGCGCGTCGCCGCGGTTAGCGTATCGTGCAGCGTGACGATACGGCTGTGCCGGAATACCTCGTCCAGACTGCACAAGGTGACCCCAAGCCGCTCAGCCTCCTCGGGCGAGCAGTACGGCGAATACAGCCGGATGCGGGCATCGAACGGGCGCAGGAGGCGTATAACCTCGCGCGCCACCTCGCCCAGGCCGACAATGCCGATCTGCTGGCCGTACAAGCCCATGACCGTCCCTGCATTCGCGCTCCACTCCCCGGCCTTAAGACGGCTTTGTTGCGCTCCGAGCTCCCAGGCTCCGGCCAGCATCAGCGTCAGCGCGAGTTCCGCCGTCGATCGGGCCAGCGCCGTGTTGGCGTTCGCCAGCACCAGATTGTCCCGCCGGAACACTGCCGGATCGACATAAGGGGTGAGCGTGCCCGCCGCATGGCCGATGAATTCGAGCCTGGGAGCGCGCTCCAGCACGCGCTCGGTGATTTTGGGCGAACCCCAGGAGGTTAGCACCGCATCGTACGGCCCGATGTCTCTCTCCAGCGCGGATTCGTCGTACGGCTGCCCTGCCGGCGCCCAATCGACCTCGGCAACCGCTTTCATTTGCCTAATAACGTCTTTACCGAACAGAAGCTCTCTTAGCTCCGGCTTCCATACGGTGATCAATACTTTCATTGCGGCCTCCTGTCCGGAAGACGGGCATCGCTGTTGGCCTCGTCGCGGAACGCCCGGCCCCTTCTCCCTTGAACCGTTTCATTCTAACGTATTCGGGTTGTCCCCGCCGTATTAACTGTTTTTCTGATACCGGTCATAGGCGTCCTGATAGATTTTAATGACTTCGTCCATCCCCATTTCTTTCAGACGCTTCACGTATTTATCGTAGTTCGGCTCAACCGGCTCCGCGCCCATAATCCACTTTTGCTGCATCTCGCGGATATAGCTGTCGATGGCGGGCCATTTCTCGCTGATGACCTTTTCTTCTTTCGGCATGAACGAAACCGAAGGAAACTGCGGGGCAAAGTACTTGTTGTCGATGTACATCTTGACGCCTTTCATCGCAATCGGATTCGTCCACTGCTCCTCGTAAAACAGGTCCATCTGATAGCCGACGTCCAGCTGCGCGCCAACATCCCACAGCTGCTTGTTGACCGGCTCCTTGCCGTTAAGCACCTCGGGCTTGAAGATCGGCTTGCCGTCCTTCATGTCGTAATGAACGCCCTCGATGCCGAAGTTCATCAGCCTTCTGCCTTCCGGCGTAAACCAGAAGTCAAAATATTTGATCGCCTCCTCCTTATGCTTGCTCGTCGACGAAATGCCCCAGCCCTTCTCGCGGTTCAGCATCCGGCTGTACTCCTGCCATACCTTGCCGCTCTTGTCCGCAGGCGGGGCGATCGGGACGAACTGGAAGCCGCCGATCTTGTCCTTGAGCGTGTCGTTGTACGTCGCCGTGCTCGGAAACCAATCCTCCGTCGCGCCGCCGACATTGTCGCCGAGCAATATTTCCCTCGCCTTCGCTCCCCGCGTATAAATTTCTTTATCGATCAAATCTTCCTTGTACCACTGAGCCAGCGTGGCGACGGCCTCCTTATATTCCGGCAAATATTTGCCGTACTGCACTTTGCCGTTCACGACATGCCATTCCGGTCGCACGCCGAACAACGGAATCAGCTTGTTGACGCCTTCCTTGTTATCGCGGCTGAAGTAAGGCACTTCATCCTTCTTGCCGTTGCCGTTCGGATCTTGGTCCCGGAACGCCTTCAACGTCCGGTAATATTCGTCTACCGTCTTCGGCACCGGCAGCCCCAGCTTGTCAAGCCAATCCTGGCGGATATACCACCCCTCCGAAGCTTCTCCTTCCATTATATAGGGGATATAATACAATTTGCCGTCGCTTGCGACAGATCCTGCCTTGGCGTACGTATTATCCTGCAAAAACTGCTTGATATGAGGCGCGTACTTGTCGATCAACGGATCGAGCGGCTCCATGGCCCCGTCCAGCGCCGCCTTGTTCAGGTCGAGCTTGAGTCCCGCTATGATGTCGGGCAGATTGCCGGAAGCCAGCATCATATTGAATACTTCCCTGCTGTTGGTCGCGCTCGGCGGCGCCGTCCCGTGCAGCTTGACGTTCGTCATTTCCTGCGCTTTCTTGAATACGGGGAAATCGTCCTTGAACACCTTGGAATCGCCGTCGTGAAAATGAATCGTCATTTCCACTTGCTTATCCGATACAAGCAGCTTGGAGCCGGCGCCCCCCGTCTGTGCTGCGCCTTCTTGACCGGCCTCGGGCTTCGCCCCGCCTTGTGCTTCCCCGTTCGAATTCGAGCAAGCGGCCAGCGGCAGGCAGGTTAATAGCGCGGCTGTGGCCAAGCCCCCGATTTTATTCACCTTCGACATAGCCATGATCCTCCCTTGGATTGTCCTCATTCTTTGACGGCGCCCAGCATCATGCCCTTGACAAAATATTTCTGAATGAACGGATACACCAGCAAAATCGGCACGATCGATACGATAATCGTCGCGTAAATAATCGTTTCCTGCGAGAAGCCTTGCGAAATATCGGCGGCGCTCATCATATCGTCCGACAGCTTGGACTCGACGATCAGCTTGCGCAGCAGCACCTGCAAAGGAATTTTGCTCTCGTCGCGGAGAATGACCATCGTCCAGAAATACCCGTTCCAGCGGTTCACCGCGCAAAACAGTCCGATACTGGCGAGCGCCGGCAAGGACAGCGGCAAATAAATGCGCGTCAAAATTTGCCAATCGTTTGCGCCGTCGACCTTGGCCGACTCCTCCAGTTCATCCGGAATGCCTTGAAAAAACGTTCGCATCAGAAAAACATAAAAGGTAAATACCGCAAAGGCAAAAAGTATCGTAAACCGTTTGTCGAGCAATCCCAAATCGCGCAAATTCAAGTAAAACGGAATCATTCCGGCCGTGCCGCTCATATTGATGAACATCGTCAAGGCGACGAAAAAGCTGATAAGCGAAGCACCGGCCAATCGCTTCTTGGACAGCGGATACGCCCCCAAAATCGTAAAAACGAGATTGACCAGCGTACCGAATACCGTATAAAACACCGTATTGGCATAAGCGATCCATATTCCCTGCTGCCCCATCACTTTGCCGTACGAAGCGAAGGTCAGCTCCTTCGGCAGCAGAAGCACCTTGCCTGTCACGACGGCATCCGACGAGCTGATGGAGGCCGCAGCGACATAGAGAAACGGATATAGCGCCAAGGCGGCCGCGAACGAGAGCAGCGCGTAATTCAATATGCCGAACCACTTTTCACCTGCGGAAGGCCGCAATCCGCCCACCTCCTTTTACCATAATCCCGTCTCCGTTCGCTTCTTGCTGAACCGGTTCGCGGCAAAAACGAGAATAAGCGATACGGCCGAATTGAACAAGCCTACGGCGGTGGCGAGCCCGTAGCGTCCTTCCAGCAATCCGGCCCGGTACACGTAAGTGCTGATAATATCCGACGTTTCGTACGTAGCCGGCTGGTACATGAGAATAATGTTCTCAAAGCTGACGTCCATCATTTGACCGACCTTCAGAATGAGCATAACGGCAATGGTCGGCATGATCGCCGGAATCGTCACATGCCAGGTCTGCTTCCAGCGGCCCGCCCCGTCCATCACCGCCGCTTCATACAGCGTCGGATTCACTCCCGACAAAGCGGCTATGTAAATGATGGAATTAAAGCCCGCTTCCTTCCATAAATCGAAGGTAGCGATGTAGATCGTCCGGAAATAGTCCGGGATCGTCAAAAAGTAAATCTTGTTCATTCCCGCATGCTCGAGCAGCAGATTGACCAGCCCGTTGTTCGGAGCCAAAAAGTTCGTTACGATGCCCGCCACGACAACCGACGAAATAAAATGCGGCAGATAAGTAAACGTTTGCACAAACTTGCGAAAAAGCACATTTTTCGCTTCGTTAATAAGCAGCGCCAACACGATCGGCGCCGGAAACGCGAATACAAGGCTGTACAGGCTGATCATGACGGTATTCTTCAGGTTGCGAATAAAGTACGGCCCCGTGAAAAACTCGCGAAAGTTATCGAAGCCGACCCAGGGGCTGCCCGTGATGCCCTTAAACAAGCTGTAATCTTTAAAGGCAATCTGCAAGCCGTACATCGGTTTATACAGAAAGATCAGGTACCAGAGCACGAACGGAATTAACATGAAGTATAAATGACGGTCCGCCTTCAGCCGCCTGCGCAGCTCGCGGGCCAGCCATTCCGTCTGCGTCCGCCGCTTCCCGGGAACCAAGCGCCCGGTCAGAGCCGGTTCTTTAGACATTGCGTCTTTCCACCATCCCTTCAAGACGACTTCGCTTCGAGGGCCCTCTAGCTTGAATCCGATTCTACCCGAGACGGGCGCTGCGTGTAAATCGCCCTTTTTGCAGACGATCGACGATTCTTCACAAGTCCGGAAACTGTGCGACACAACCGCCGAGGCGAGGCGAAATCGACGTTTGTTCGGCGATCGCGTTTTCTTCACTCCCGATAAACTAACCCCACAAAGCAGGGCCTTGGCTTCGAAGCTGATTCAGGTACTTCGCGGGGAGCCCCGAAATTTATAAATACTGTCAAAAAAAAGGCGCTGTCCCCTCTAAAGCGAGCAAGGACTAACGCCGGCGAACAAAAGACTATTCCAACTGCTGCGCATACTGCCCCGGCGATACGCCTTCATACCGTTTGAACATGCGAATGAACGTATTGACGTTGTTGCAGCCGACGCGCAGCGCCAAATCCTGAATTTTGATCCCCCGTTCCTCATTCATAATCTCTTTGGCTTTCCGTACCCGGTAATGGTTCAAATAATCGCGGAAATTATCCCCCGTGTGCTCTTTAAACAATGTGCTGATATAGCTCGGCGAATATTGGAATCGCTCGGCGATGTCGTTCAGCGAAATATCCTGGTCGTACCGCTGGTGAATATATTCCACCGCCTGATAAGCCATCGACTGCTCGATTTCGCCGGTTTGCTGCGTTTGGATGCGTTCAATGACGCCGCCGAACAAGCGGTGAATCGCCTCCTTCAGCTTCTCCAGATCGGAGCAGAGCATCAGCTTCGGATACCACTTCTCCTCGGCGGACGAAGCGTTCGGGTCTTTGCCGGCGAGCTGCTGGTTAATCCGGTTCAGCGTAGAAACGATGGCCATAATAAACTGCGAGCGCTTCTCGATGCTCAAGCTGCGGATATCGAGATTTTCCTCCAGAAGGCGGTTCAGCACGCCGATCGCCTTGCTCTCGTTGCCGGAGACGACGCCTGCGATCAGATCGCGCTCCAGCTCCAGCGGATAATAATATCCGGTATTGCGCAGCTGCTTCAATTCATCGACCGTAATCAATATGTTGCGGTCCATGACAAACCGGTACTCCATCATCGTCGACGCTTCCCGGAACGAATGCTCCGCTTCCCCGATATGGGCGACCCGCTCTCCCATTGCGGCCACCAACGGGATAGACAGGCTTTGGCTAATGTCGCGAAGAATCGCGGTCATCCGCCGCCGGAGCATGGAAGTTTCCTCCTCCGCGGACAGCAGCACCGCAAACCGCTTATAGTCGAGTCCAAGCGTTTCGCATGCCTGTTCGCGCGAAATGTACGATTCGATCAGTTCGGACACCTGGTTCGTAATTTCGCACAGATGATGTTTGGCGTAGGCTTCGCCGAGCTCTCCCTCTTCCGCAACTTCCACAATGGCGACCGTGACCGGCCCCGTCCACTGCGACATATCGTGACGGCCGAGCTCCGCCGCCGCTTTTTTCCCCGGCACAAGGCCAAACAGCAGATCGCGGATCATTTTCTTCCTGAGCGGGAGCTGGTAGCTGCGGATCGTCTGCTTCAGCTTTTCATTCAGCTGATGGATGCCGTCGGCCGCCGACTGCATGAAGGCCAGTTCATCCTTACCCTCCGGCTGGCCGTAATGTTTAAACTGATTGACCGCCTTCTGAATGGGACGGTATGTCCGGTTCGCCGCAAGCACAGCGAGCAGCAGACCGAGGGCCGCGAGAACGACGTAGACGGCAAGCGAATCTTTGGCGAGCGCTTTCATCTCAGGGCTGATCCAAGTCTTCGACTCCGCGTATCCGTATTTCAGATCGCTGTACACTTTGGAATCCAAAAAGCGAACCGTGGCGCCGCTGTTCTTCGCCGGCTCGCCAGTCATTAAACGAAGCATCATATCTTCGTCCACGCTGCCGTTCCAAGCGATCATCCGGTCTCCCTTCACCAGGGCGAATGCTTCGGAGCCCCCGCTCATCGGCGGCAGCAAATAGCTCTCGTAGAAGGAAATGAAAAACAGCAGATCCAGATTCGGTTCCCGCTTGACCAGCGTAATCCGGCGGTCCCCCGCTCCTCCGAACGTCTGCAAAAAGATCGATTTGGAAAAGCTGCCTTCCCAAATCTTCGTCTCGATCTCCTTCTGATGAATCGGCTCCAGCCCGATTTCGGCATAAAACCGCTCCTTGGTGCTCGTTTGATGCGGCGTTATGATCAGATCGTCATCTCGCTTCCCAAGCCCGATCGTAAAGCCGAAGTTGGCGAATGCGTCGAGATTTTTACTCAGATCGTTGTAAATTTTGGTGATGACATAGTAGTCTCTGTCGTTTTGCTGGGCGAAGTCCAGTACGTTCGGATTAATTTTGAGCTGGTTGATGACATTCGACGCAATATTGAGCTGGGTGTCGATTTTATCCCGCACTTCCCTTAGAAATGCGTCCTGACGGTATTTCAGCTCCAGCTGGACGATTTCGTTGTTCTTGTAAAAAAACATCGAACTGACCAAAATCGTATACACCAACACAATCAGAACATAGGCTACGAATAACCGGTAATAAAACTTTTTTCTGCGCATGCGAGCTCCCCCCTTCGAGCGCTATCCTTATTTATTGCCGCTTTAACGTGGCGTCGTGTTGCTCTAAGAACATTCTATATTCGCCCGCGTATTCCTCCACAGCAGAGCAATAATGGGAGAGCTGCTAAAAGGGGGTTTCATGCTCCAACATATTCGTTTAGACAATGGCTTGGCTTCAGGCTGGGTTTTTATCGCGAAAATAGCGCCTTCAAACGCTGCTCGCCCATGCTTCTTTTTCAGGAATAGATCCGTGCTCGAACGTCCTGGAAGGAACTGCAGGAAGTGCAGCCCCGGAACCAAGCATCGAACAGCTTCAAATTTTAACGGACACCGGGGAGCTAAAGTCGTCGCAAACAGACGCTTTTGACACGTTACGGACGTCACGGCGCTTACATGGCTCCGAATGGCTTTCTAAGGCGGCTTTGTCAACCCATAGCTGCATCTGCGTCCGTTGCGAGTACTGAGCCGCTGAAGGGTCGCCGGCTGCGCATGCGAAAGCATCTTTTGATCGCTCTTGTTCCCGGATTTCTTGAATAGCTAAGTCCTTGAAACGGGTGAAATCCGGAAACCAAGACGAACGCTTACGCTTTTCCAGATTCAAATGCCCCTCCGCTCTTTTTTTACCACGCTTTTAAGTCCGCGCATAATAAAGCGCGAAAAACACCGGCTGTGCATGCGTAAACCGTCTTCCGGCCGCTGCCCGAACCGATGGCGATGGCCTGAATGGCATAAAATAACCCCACAAAGCCATCTATGCCGCTGACGCGGCAGGCCTTGGCTTCGAAGCTGATTCAGGTACTTTGCGGGGAGCCCCGAAGTTTATAAATACTGTCAAAAAAGCCGCTCCTTGGACAAGAGCAGCCTTCTCATTATATATGCGATTCGCGCGCGGATCAGCGGCCGGTCAGCACCGTAGCGACCGCCTGCCGCCACCCGGCGTAATAGTTTTCCCGCCGGACGGCGTCCATGGCGGGCCGATACTCGCGGTATACGGCCGGAAGCGCGGCGATCTCGTCCTGCGAGCGCCAGAAGCCGACCCCGAGGCCGCCCAAGTATACGGAGCCGATCGCCGACAGCTCCGCCACTTCCGGCTTCGCAACCGGCTGTCCCAGCATATCCGCCTGGAACTGCATCAGCGCGGCGTTATCCGATGCGCCGCCGTCGGCGCGCAGCTCGGCCAAGCGCAGGCCGGAAGCCGACTCCAGCAGCTTCACCGCATCGCATACTTGATAAGCGATGCTCTCCAGCGCCGCCCGCACGATGTGCGCCTTGCCCGTGCCGCGGTTCATCCCCGTAATCGACGCTCTGGCATAAGCGTCCCAATAAGGGGCGCCGAGGCCGACGAAGGCCGGCACGAGATAGACGCCCTCGTTGTCCGGGGCGCCGGCCAGCAGCTCCTCCATCTCGGAGAAGCTGGAGAACAGGCCCAGATTATCCCGCACCCACTTGATGCTGTCGCCGGAAGTGCGGATTACCGCCTCCAGCGCATACGTCACCTTGCCGCCCGCGCCCCAGGCGACGGCGCTGACGAGTCCTTCTCCGGCGTCAGCCAGCTGCCCCCCCACATTCATCAGCACCGAGGTGCCGGTGCCGTAGGTCGCCTTGGCCATGCCCGGCAGCCAGCAGCGGTTCCCGTACAGCGCCGCCTGCGAATCGCCGATGATGCCGGAGATCGGAATACGCTCCGGGAACAAATCCGGATCTTCGGTATATCCGAAGACGGCGTCGGACGGCTTCGCCTCGGGAAGCAGCTCCGCGGGAACGCCGAACAGGCTGCACATCTCCTCATCCCATCGCAGCGTGCGGATGTTAAACAATGAAGTGCGGCTCGCATTCGTATAGTCGGTCGCATGCACCCGGCCGCCCGTCAGCTTCCACAGCAGCCAGCTGTCGACGGTGCCCGCCAGCAGCTTTCCTTCCGCCAGCTTGGCGGCCGCGCCTGCCGCATGATCGAGCATCCAGCGCCATTTGGCGGCGGAAAAATACGGGTCGAGCTGCAGGCCGGTAGCCGCCCGCACCTTCGCTTCGTGCCCGGCCGCCTTGTAGGCCCCGCAGGCATCCGCCGTCCGCTGGCACTGCCAGACGATAGCCGGATAGACCGGCCGCCCGGTCGTGCGGTCCCACAGAACGGCCGTCTCCCGCTGGTTCGTGATCGTCAGCGCGGCGAGCTGCTGCGGAGTGATTCCCGCATCGGCGAGCGCCTGCTTGATCGCAGCTTTGACGTTGGCATAGATTTGCTCCGGGTCCTGCTCGACCCAGCCCGGCTGAGGATAGGCCGTCGTATGGCCGACGGCGCTCCTGGCCGCAATTTGTCCCGATCGGTTGACGACGAGCGCCTTGGTCCCTGACGTGCTTTGATCGACGGCGAGGAGAAAGTCCTTGCTCATCCCAGCTTCTCCTTGCGGCCGATCAGTTCCAGCGCCACCCGCTTCAGATTGTCCGCGCTGATTCCGTAGTGCCGGAACACTTCGGCCGACTTGCCGGCGATGGCGGGCTCATCCGGTATGCCGATAATCCGCATCGGCACCGGCCGATGCTGGACGACGACCTCCGCTACGGCGGCGCCGAGCCCTCCGTGAATGCTGTGCTCTTCGACCGTCATAATATGGCCGGTCTCCTCGGCCGCCCTAACAACCGCCTCTTCGTCGAGCGGCTTGATCGTATGCATATTGACGACGCGGCAGGATACGCCGGCCTCCTGAAGCAGCTCCTGCGCATCCATAGCGATCCGCACCGTCTCTCCGGCGGCGATGATCGTCAGGTCCTTTCCTTCGCGCATCGTTACCGCCTTGCCGATGACAAACTCGTATCCGTCGGAATCGTACACATCCTCCACCGGATTGCGCCCGATGCGGACATAGACGCCGCCTTCGTAGCCGACAAGCGCCTCCGTCATCTTTTTCGTCTCATGGCGGTCGGCGGGAAGGATGACGGCGAGACCGGGAATCGCCCGGGCAACCGCTATATCTTGCACCGAATGATGCGACATGCCGAGCGCCCCGTAGCTGACTCCGCCGCTAATGCCTACGAGCTTGACGTTCATGCCCGAATAAGCTACGTCGACCTTAATCTGCTCGATGCTCCTCATGCTGAGGAAGCAAGCCGGCGAAGCGACGAACGGCTTCTTGCCGCTGTGGGCGAGCCCTGCCGATATCCCCACGATATTTTGCTCGGCGATGCCCACCTCGACAAATTGCCCGGGAAATTGTTTGGCGAACGGAGCCATCGCCGCCGAGCCGCGCGAATCGCTCGCAAGCACCATGATGTCCTTATCTGTCTGCGCCAGCTCCATCAGCGTTTCGCAAATGACTTGGCGGTTCGGAATCGTATTTGCCGCTTTTATCATTGTCCTTGCACCTGCCCTTCCCGTGTCCAGCGTTCCCGCTCCGCCGCCAGCTCCTTCAGCGCCAGAGCCAGCTCATCGTCATTCGGCACATGATGATGCCAATGCGGCACATTTTCGGCGAAAGAAACGCCTTTGCCTTTGACCGTGTTGGCCATCACCAGCGTCGGCTTGCCGCTCTGCTCCGGCACCGCCTCGAATGCCTTTACAAGCGCTTCCATATCGTTGCCGTCGATCGAAACGACATGCCAGCCGAAAGCTCTCCATTTCTCTTCCAACGGCTCCAGACCCATCACTTCTTCCGTCGAACCGCTGATCTGCAGCCGGTTGCGGTCGATAATTCCGACCAATTGATCCAGCTTATAATGCGCCCCGGCCATCGCCGCTTCCCATACGGAGCCTTCGGCCTGCTCGCCGTCTCCCATCAGGCAAAACACGCGGTACGGGCTGCCGTCCCGCTTCGCCGCCAGCGCCATTCCGACGGAAACCGCAAGGCCGTGCCCAAGCGCTCCGGTATTCATTTCGATGCCGGGCACTTTATTGTTAGGGTGTCCGATCAGCCGGGTGCCGAAGCCGCTGAACGTGGCGAGCTCCTCCTTCGGAAAAAATCCGAGATCGGCCAAGATGCACCAAAGCGATTCCACGGAATGCCCCTTGCTGGCGACGAAGCGGTCGCGCTCCTCCCATTTCGGCCGCTGCGGGTCTACTTTCATCACATGATAATATAATGCCGTTAAAATATCGGTATTGCTGAGCGAGCCGCCGGTATGCCCCGTCTTGGCCGCATGAATCATCGTCAGCAGCTGCGTGCGGATTTCCGCGGCTTTGGCCTTCAATGCGCTTATGTCCATATGTCCTCCTTGTGCCCCGGCTTGCGGCCGGAAATATGTCTTCCTATCATCCAGGGGTTCATAGCACCTATAAATCCGAGCCGCGCAGCCAAGCCTGAATTTCCTTCTCCGTAGGATCGACAGGATCGGGCGTCAGTCCCGGAATATATGTACAGGCTTCATACAGCGCAGGGATGGCGTTGGCATGGATGCCTACGGAATGATGAACGTACGGGCCCTTAACCAGCTTCTCTTCCCATAACGGCCAGTCGTTGACCTCAACCCACACATAGGAGCCTCGCGTATACGGTCCTTGAATGCCTTTGGCTTTGCCGAGAAGCAGCTGATACTCTCCATGATCCCCGTCGAACCGCGCCAGCGTCATCTCGCCGCCGCGAATTTCGCCTTCGTGCGTACCCGGCGAATGATCGTCGAACAGAAAATGCTTGCGCAGCTTCGGCTTCTGCTCGACCGTCAGCGATACCGGGAAATTGCCGCAGTGGAAGAGCAGCTCGCCGTTCGGATTGTCCGGATGGCGCACCGTCAAATCGGCAAAAAACGTCGGCGCCTGGTTCATCGCGGCCGCCTGCACCATAACGGAAGTAATCGCTCCGTGAATGTCGGTTTCACAAGTAACGGGAATTTGCTCGTCGGTCAAAATCGCATTGGCCAGACAAGGCATAATCCCCATCGCGTCCTGCAGCGAAGACCAGCATTGAATGGCGATAGCCGTGCTTCCGGTCTGCCGGGCGTACTGCTTCATCGCGACCTTGAGCGCGGCGATGCGTCTGACGTCGTCCTCGGTCACTTCGGAATAATCGAGCTTCTCCTTAATATAGTGGATCGCCTCTTCCACCTCCGTCCCGCCGCTCTTCTCAAGCTTCTTCGAGGCCAATTGAATATCGACGAGGGTAATCGGATGAATCTCGATGCCGAACCGCTCCAGCAGTTCTCCTTCGTTGCACATCATAGTCCAGAACGAGGCCGGACGCGGACCGATCTGCAAAATGCGCAAGCTCCGGAATTGACGGACGACATTGGCCGCGGCGGCAAAATTGACGAAGCCTCTCTCGAATACCGGATCATCCACCCGGGTGTTTGTAATGTACGTGAACGGCACGTTGAAGCGGCGGAGCACCTTGCCGGTAGCGAACAGCCCGCACTGCGTATCGCGCAGCCTCATGCCGTCTTCCAGCGGCGCTTCATCGCGCGGCCCCCATAGCAGAACCGGCTTGCCGAGCGCCTTGCCTACCCGGGCTACCGTATCCTCCGTACCAAAATTACAGTGCGGAAAAAAGACGGCATCCACCTTCTCCTGCTTGAAGCGTTCGATGATCAAATCGGCATTGATGTTGTCGTCATACAGCAAGCCCTCCGAGTTGATGCCCTCCAAATCGACAATGTCGAGGTCGAGGCCGAAGCTCTCGATTTTATTGCGGATCATCACCTTGTACTTAAAAGCGTCCTCCGCGCTGAACACAAAACGCCGGGTCGGCGCATACCCCAGTTTCAACTTGTTCATTCGTCTATCATGCCTCCGTTTCATTTATATGCAACTTCTCAAAACAACTAAACACTTTTAACCTTTTTACTTAAACCGCTCATTTCCATTTAAATGTATCACCGAAAAATTTAGTCGTCAACCATTTAATTTAGTAGTTTTTATATAAAAATAACTAAACATAGCCGTAAAAGGCATAATATCTTCTCCAAATCGAATCAACAACTATTATTTCAGCTAAACAAACTAAACTATATAGCTATTAATTCCTATAAATCTATCAAAACCCAAAACTTCGCTAAATATCTCTCCCCGTGTGCCATCAAGAACAAATCCCCCAAAAGCCATCCATGCCGCTACGCGGCACCACAGACAATGGAAATGGGGTACCAAGAGTAATTTCCAGGGTAGTGACGTGATGCTCTGAAGCTTATTCCGTCCGCATCCAGCCTAAGCTGGATCGGCGTCTAACCCTTCCTCTGGGATCGTTCTATGGGTAGACTTTCCTTTCGGGGGAGACCCCGGATTTCCACAGGATATGGCTGCGCATCATTTCCTAAACAACAAAAAAAAGACCATGGCCCCGCTTGCCTTACCGGCAGCTAAAGTCCATGATCTTATGACGGCATGTCTTATAAAGATATGAGATCTATTTCGAGAAATCGTAACACCTGTACGTTCCATACTTGCTCGACGTAGCGTACATGTTCGGGATGAACATTATAAGCGTCATACGCCGTCTGATCGGCAAACTCCATGGAAAATGCATAATCGTAATCGTTTTTGCGGCTGACTTGGCGCAGCACCTCAAACTTGTTCACGTAAGGAATCGCCGATAACACGGATTCGCTTTCTTGCAGAAACTTCTCCTTGTCTTGATCGGTTGCATGCTCTTGAAGACAAAATAAAACCTGATGCCGAATTGTATTAGGTTCCATAGTCATTCTCCTATCACCAGTTTGTAAAGGCCTCACACAAATTATAGAACAAATGGCAGGGCCATTTCCATATTTTACAGAGCCGTTGCTTCTCCGGCGAAAAAAGGAGACTCCGCCTCCCAATAGAAAGCTGAGTCTCCGGCGGAACTAGCCGATCCGCATGATAAAGCGCCGCTGCGCGGAACGCAAGCCCGCTTACGCCCACGGCGTATTGAGGAACATAACAATGAAGACAAGCATTAAGTAATTGACGGAAATGAGAAAATTCGTCTTGGCCCACTTCTCGTCGTCCTTAGCGTACAGACCGAGCAGCGTATGAACCAGCCATATGACGCCCCCGAGCAGCGATACCGCCAAAAAGACGTACCCGACATAATGGTAAGTAAACAATAAAATAACCGAAGGAATCAGCAGCACGACGTACGGAATCATCTGCAGCTTGGTCCGCTTGATGCCTTTGACGACGGGCAGCAGCGGAAAGCCTGCCGCGCGGTATTCCTCCACCCGGCGGATGCCGAGCGACCAGAAATGCGGGGGCTGCCACAGAAACAGCAGCGCGAACAGCAGCCAGGCTCCCGCATCGACCCGGCCCGTTACCGCGCAATATCCGATCACAGGCGGCATCGCTCCGGAGATTCCTCCTACCGAAGTGCTCCATGTCGAGCTGCGTTTAAGCCAGATCGTATAAATCACGATATACACGAACCATCCGAGCAGAGCAAGCCAGCCCGTAAGGGCATTGACCAGCCAAAACAGCAGCCCCACTCCGATCACGCCCAGCGCGATCCCGTATCCAAGCACAAAGCCCGGCTGCAAACGCCCTGTCGGAAGCGGACGGTTCTTCGTGCGCTCCATTCTCCGGTCCAGCTCGCGGTCCCAATAATTATTAATAACACAGGCCGACGCTATCGTCAGCGTAGAGCCTATCAGCATCCATATTAAATGAAGCCAGTCGATGCTCCACTTCGACGCCACCCAGAAGCCGACCAGCGCGGCGAACACATTTAATCTAAGAAGCCCCGGTTTCGTTAATGCAATCATATCCTTAAGCACGAAATAATCCTCCTGATCTCTTCAAACGAGGGCCCGTAATACGCCTTTTGCCCAGTGGTATCCATCATACCTAAGAATACGACAAAAAACAATGAATGGCATTTGAACAATTTGTCCGCTCCTATTCAAGTATAGCCCACAATGCGCGGGTTTTATCACTTGAAGCCGAATTTGAACAATTTGCGTCTGCCTGCGCCATAAGTCCCAATTTGTAAAAAGTACCTTGGAAAAATGCAACATTTGCCGGGTTGCGGAGTCTAATGGTTTGTACACTGTCGAAAAGGGGGTCATGCTGTCAAAATTTCATTTCTACTACGGTACATATAGAGAGAAAATAGCGATACGGCGTGCTGTTGAATGTGGCCATCGATAGACTGCGATTCAGAGAATCCTTGGCGGTTCTGACGATTATTTTTTTCGAGGTGAAAGATGAAGTTGAGGCTTGTTACGACATTATTATCATTGCTGCTGATCGCCCTTCTGCTCCCAGCCTTGGCGTTCGCGAATCCCCAGGGCTCGGACGTTGGAGTGCCTTTGTTTTTTAACGGGAAACAATTGAAGCCGGAGGTTGCTCCGCGAATTATTAAGGATGTCGCCATGGTTCCCGTCCGAATCATTGCCGAGGAATTGGGCTCTAAGGTGGAATGGAACCAGGCCGCCCAAAAGGTGACGATATCCAAAGCGAAAACAAAAATTGAAATGATCATCGATCAGCCGGCCGCCACCGTAGACGGAGTCAAAACTTCGCTCGACGTAGCTCCCGTGCTGATTGCCGGAAACACGCTGCTGCCGGTTCGCTTCGTTGCCGAGCACATGGGCATCGACGTCGACTGGAGCGACGTGACGCGTGCCGTTTATTTGACGGAGAAGCCCGCGGACGAGACCGTTCTGCCTCCGGCGGAGCAGCCGGATACGACGGGCAAGCCTGCTACGGACGGCAAAGGCAACGTCCTGCCGGTCATTACCGGCATCGATACGGACGCCACCCGCCTCTACCTGAAAGCGAGTTCGGGACAATTGAATCCTACGGTGTTCCCGCTGCACGATCCGGAGCGGCTTGTCATCGACATTCCGGATGCCGTTCTCGATCCGTCCTTGTACAAGGAAGCCGCTTCCAAGAGCGGCAGCACCGTTTCCAATAACGTATATGTAGCGAATGTGCGCTACTCGCAGTATAATGTGAATCCTTACTCCGTACGCGTGGTGCTCGATATGAAACAACCGGTCGATATGAGCTGGGAATCCGGGCTGAACACCGCAGCGCTGACCGGGCTGTTCCAGAAAAACAGCGGCAAGTTCAAAGTCGTGATCGACCCCGGACACGGCGATCAAGATCCCGGAGCCAAAGCGGTTAACGGCAGAACGGAGAAGGAATTCAATCTGACGATGGGGCTTAAGGTGTACAAGCTGCTCCAGCAGGAAGAACAGATTCAGCCGTACTTGACGCGGAATGACGATACGTTCGTACCGTTGGACGGCCGCGGGAAGTTCGCAAATGATCTGGGAGCGGATTTATTCGTATCGATCCACGGCAACAGCTATCTTGCCACTTCCACCGGAACCGAAACGTATTATTATAAATCGGACAGCGTAGATTTCGCTAATATTATGCACAAGCATCTGATTGCCGCTACGGGCTTGACGGACCGCGGCGTCCAACAGGAAGCGTTCCGCGTAGTGAAAATAACGAATATGCCGGCCGTGCTGCTCGAAGTGGGCTTCCTGTCCAATCCCGCGGATACGGCGCTGATGTTTGACGAAGCGTTCCAGGACAAGGTAGCTGCGGCGATCGTAGCCGGCATCAAAGAGCAGCTTCACATTTCGTAAGGCGAGAATAAAGGTGGTGGATTCGATGCAACAACATAACGTACGCGGTATATTGATCGCAAGCGCTCTCGCGCTTGCGTTAAGCGGATGCGGACAAAAACCGATGGCCGGCGGACCCGCGCAAGGCGCCGAGACTCCGGCAACCGGCAGCAGCCAGACGACTCCGCCTCCGCTTCAGACGAACAATCAAACGAATAGCCAAACCGCCGATCAGACCGGCAAGGCGAAGGAAGCCATTCATAGCACGATCAAGGCTTACTATGGCGACGAACAGCAAACAAAGGTGGTGGAGCAGCAGGTCTCCATTAACTATCAAGAGGATAAGGACAAGTATACGGCCGCGCTGTGGACGCTGAAGAAGGCGCCTCAGAACAGCAGCCTCGTTCCTCTGGCCGCAGCGCTCGGCTTTAAGTCCGCCGTGCTGAAGGACAAGAAACTGACGGTCGACTTAACCGTCTCCAGCGAAGGTCGGCTCGGCGCTCCGGGCGAGCTTATGCTGTTGGATGCCATTAAGAAGACGCTGTTTCAATTCCCTGAAGTGGAATCTATCGATATTCTGGTTGACGGCAAAGCGGAGGAATCGTTAATGGGCCATATGGACCTGCCGCATCCGATGACAAGAGACAGCCAATAAACGGACCTTGAGAAAAGCTCCTATCCGGAGCCCTTTCCGCGATGGGCGGGTGACCCTTGCGTCTGTCCGAACGGAAGCGTAAGAAAAAGAGCAGTCTGCCGCGGCAGCTGCTCTTTTTGGTTGTTGCGAGGGCCTGTTCAAGGCTTGTTATACGATTTTCCCCTTTCTTCGGAACGTCATCTTACAGCTTGAAGCTGAGTTTGCTTGACGGCGGAGTTAAATGCGGACCGGTGCTCCCACAAAAAAGAAATAATACTTTCCCGCTCCTCGAAAAACGATTCCTGTTCATCCAAATAATCTTCCCCGCGCCCATGAACGCTGAAACGATCGTTCGGGTAACCCATTAAGGTCCATTGCCCCCCGCGTTTCCGGTCGGAAAACACGAAATAATGCTTCTTTCCCGCCACATCCCATTGGGCGAAGGAACTAAAATGATTCAGCAACGTCTCGATATCGCTTTTCTTCTTAATCTGCATAGTCACTCACCTTTACATAATATAGTCTCGGATTTGCCTCGCCGCTCGGGCGTCTACGTCCGGCTCGCAGCGGCGCTTTCGCTCCACGGCGCCGGGCGGTGCAGCTCCTCTGCGCCGGCCGCGGCCGATGGCTGCAAAAAATCGCGGCTGCAGTCGACGTACAGAGGATAAACCGGCGGCTGCTCATCCCGTACGGCTGATTCCTTGGCTTGACCGCCTTGTTCGCCGCCGACTATATGCTTGCTTTTTCTTACGACATCGACCAACAATACCAGCATAAGACATATGAAAACAGCCACCAGCATGTATAACCCGAATTGTTGCGCCATATGGATTGATCCTCCTATGAGTTCTTCTTTTCAATAGATTACCAACTTGCTAGTAAAAATGCGCTCGAAAACTGTTGTCATTATGTGACTATTATTGTTGTCTGCATTTCTTCACACCAAACACACATCAAATACCCTATAATAACAATGTCATTATTTGTCGAAAGGTGTGGATGCGTTGTATTTCTGCCTGCATTGCGAAAAACTTCATAGGCTTCATTATGAAAAACAAGAACTTATTTTCAAGTCGGGCTTTCGTTACATCCATTCGAATCTATACCCGGTAGGCATATGCAAGCCTCATCATTCATGCTGCGGAAAGCCTCATCCGTGCACCGCCTGACCACCCGCCTTGAACTGCACATATAACAGAAGCCGTGAACACAAACAAAGCCTATGAATCGGCATATCGCCGTTCACAGGCTTTTGTTGTTCTTGTTGTCTATGATTGTTATGATTGTGCGCCGCTTAGCCCGCCTGGGCTTTTTTGTTGGGGTTTGAACCCGAACCTTCCAAGGCAGCCCGCGGCAGAAGCCAGGTCAAGATAAATCCGACTAGCGAGATCGCGAACAGCAAAATAAACAGATGATGCAGCCCGGCGACAAGCGTCCCTCGCAGCACGCTTTGCACCTGATCCGATAACCGGTCGGCCGTAGCCGGGTTGATCAGCTCGTTCATCTGATCGAGGGTAAGTCCGAGCGAGGCCCCTTCGCCGCCGGTCAGCACACTCGACAGCTTGGCGTTAAACCAGGTGCCGAACAAGGCTACGCCGACCGTTTGACCGAGCGTACGGAAAAACATATTCGAGGCGGTAGCCGCTCCGCGCAGCTCCCAGCCTACAGCGGACTGTACAGTGACCGTACAAATAGTAAAAGCGACGCCGAAGCCGATACCGAGCAGCGCCGTCACCGCGTAAAAATGCAGCGTAGACGATGCTTGCCCCAAAAACAACAGCCACAGCATGCTGAGCACCAGCAAGATCATCCCGAGAAAAGTCGCCATCCGCACGCCCGCCTTCATCATCAGCCGGCCGCAGATGAACGAGCCGATCATCCATGTAATCGACATCGGCGTAATAATAAAGCCGGATACGGTGGCCCCGAAGCCGAGCACTCCCTGCACCCACATCGGGATATAGACCATAACGCCGATTAATAACGCGCTGATCAGCAGACTGACCGTATTGGCCGCAAGTATCCCTTCCGTCTTAAACAGCTTAAGCGGGATCATCGGCTCCTTCGCCTTCGTTTCGATCCAAATGAAGACGGCTATGAGCACAGCCGATATGACGAACAAAGATACCACAAGCGGCGACGTCCACGCTCCGTCCTCCCCGCCTTTTTGCAGGGCGAACAGCAGGCCGAGCATCCCGCAGATGAAGGTCACCGCTCCCGCGTAGTCGATGCTGTGCTTTTTCTTCTCAACCCTCTCATGCAGCCCGAGCCCGATCATGACCATCGAAATAATACCGAAAGGAATATTCATGAAAAATATCCAGTTCCAGGTCATTTGATCAACGAAAAATCCGCCGACGAGCGGTCCCGCCACACCGGCAATCGCCCACATCGTGCTGACGAGGCCGATCATTTTGGCTCTCTTCTCGACAGGATAAATATCGGCCATGATCGTAGAAGTAACCGGCATAATCGCTCCGGCGCCGATCCCTTGAATCGCCCGGAATAAGATCAGCTGCCCCATCGTATGCGCCATGCCGCATAGCGAGGAGCCTACCAGAAAAACGACTGTACCGAACATGAACACGCCCTTGCGCCCGAACAAATCGGACAGCTTGCCGAATACCGGCACCGTTACGGCCGAAAGCAGCAAATAGACGGCAAACACCCAGTTCATCAGCTCGATGCCCTGCAGCTCGCTGACAATTTTGGGCATCGCCGTGCTGACGACCGTCCCTTCGATCGCCGTCAGAAACGTGCCGACCAAAAGAGCCAGCGTTACGACTCTCGTATTCGTTTGTTTCACTTGCAATCCAACCATCCTTTCAGAAGCGAACCCGCTCCCGATTCAATTTGCAAACTTTTTATAACTTTATGTATATTAACATATTCCGAGTCGTTTGAGAATCGAATCTTGCATAGCGGAAGGGTGTGGAGTGCCTAGTTGTGTGTTTCGGCGCAAAAAAAAGCGAAAGCAGCGTAATATTCGCCGCCCTCGCTCAGGATCTAACCGGAAGTAATCATACTCGTTACGTTTTTTCCAATGTTTTTCGGATTGCCCTATAACACCGGCAGCCCCACGCCGTTATTACAACGGAATGGGACTGCCGACGCTTTATACAATACGTGCTATTCCTGCGGTCCGAGCCGCTCCCGCAGCTGCAGCGCAGGCAGCGGGTCGTTGACCGTCATCAGCAGGGAGCCGCAGCCTAAAGCATAATGCACCTGCCGCTCCGTATCCGGGCAGTAGCACCACGGCAGTATGCCGCGCTCCTCGTATTCCCGAACCCGCTGCGGGGTCAGCAGCTTCATGCTGATGCCGACCGCCCACATTTTGGACAAGGTGCCCTCCTCGCCCTCGATATAATTGGACATCAGCTCCCCGGGAACCCCTGCGTCTTCAGTCCGTGCTTGTCGTACATATAAGCCAGAACCGCAGCGTCGAAGCAGGTGAACGAGCATCTCGGCAGGAAGCCGCAGCGATCCAGCGCCGCCACCGCCGCATCGACAACGTCCGTTGCATCCGGACTCGGCTTCACCTCCACATTCAGCAGCACGTCCGGGTAGGACGACAACAGCTCGCACAGCTCCTCCAGCGTCGGAATCTTAAGCCCTTCGAAGGGCTTGCCGAACCATCCTCCCGCATCGAGCCGCTTCAGCTCGGCCAGCGTATAATCGCTCACCTTGCCCGTACCGTCGGTAGTGCGGTCCACCGTTTCGTCGTGAATGATCACGACGGCTTTGTCTTTGGACAATCGCAGATCGAATTCGAGCATATCGACCCCGATCTCCAGCGCCCGCCGGAACGAGAGCAGCGTATTTTCCGGGTAAGCGGACTTCCAGCCCCTATGCCCCGCTACGATGATTTCCTTTTGATGCTCAAGCCGAGTTATCATGCGCCTCTTCCCTTTCTCCGATTGATTTATTTCGGGTCGGCCGGTTGCCTTCTTCCTACTGCTTCATAATCCGTTCCGTTTCCTTCTTGAACGTGTCCAGCGTGCCCGCCACATCCTTGTTGTCGTACATGATGGCTTGGATCGCCTTCAGAAACTCCTGATTCACCTGCGTCCAGGCTACATGTTTGTTCGAGTCCATCGCATACTGCAGCTGATCGTAAGCTACTTTGCGGTTCGGCTCCTTGGCCCACAAATCTTTCATCGGCTGGGATTCGGCCATTTTTTTCGTAAACGGCAGGTAGCCGGAATCGAGAATAAACTGCAAGCCGCCTTTCGGATCGGTCATCGCCCAGTTGATAAACTGCCAGGCCGCTTCCTTGTTCTTGGAATCGGACAGCATGGAGATATTCGCTCCGCCGGTCGGCGTAGCATACACTTGGTCCATCGGCAGATAGGCCGTCACATATTCGAACTTGGCATTGTCCTTCAAGCTGCCGATAACCCCGGTCGATTGGTACATCATGCCGATTTTGCCGCTTGTAAACATCTGATTGACGATATTGCCCGAATCTTGCGCAGGCGGATAGTACAAGGCTCCGGTGCTTTGCAGATCCTTCAAAAATTGAAAAGCTTTGACGCCTTCATTCGAGAAGCCGACCGAAGTGCCGTTATCGTTAAAAAACTTGCCCTTCGCCTGATAAATCATCGCAATAGGATACCACGTATCGTAAGGCATACTGAAGCCGTACCGCGTATATTCCCCGTTCTCCTTGATCACAAGCGCATTGGCTACCTGCTTCAATTCCTCCCATGTTTTCGGGACGGCCAGCCCTTTCTCGTCGAGCATCGTCTTGTTAATATGCAAAATCGGCGTCGAGCGGTTGAACGGTAGAGAAACCAGCTTTTTATCGAAGACGGAATGTCCCATCAGCCCTTGCGGGAAATCGTCCGCAGAGAGATTGGATTTTTTCATGTAAGGCGTCATATCCTCCAGCACGTCGGAATCCGCAAACATCTGCACATACGCGCGCTCCAGCATCGAAATATCCGGCCCCGTCTTGGCGGCGATCGCCTGCTGCAGCTTCGTCACGGTCTCGTCATAGGAGCCTTGGAACGTGCCCACGACTTCCACCTTATCCTGAGAATCGTTGAACCGCTTGATCATTTCATTCAAGTAATCGCCGTTCTTCCCACCGAGGGAATGCCAGAACTGAACGGTCGTCTTGCCTGTTTGGGACGCAGCGGGAGGCGCGTCGGCCGCCGGTTCGCTCTGCCCTCCCGAGCAGCCTGCGACCAATCCTGCGGTCACCGCCGCCGCCAATACGATGCTCGGTACTTTCTTATTCATGCTCATTTTTGTTTTCACCGAAATCTCCCCTTTTTTATGAGAAAATGGTCGTTACGAGAAATGGATCGCCGCGAGCGGTCTGCGCTCTATTTGATACCTGAATGTACAAACGCTTTCACAATTTGCTTGGATGCCAGCAAATAAACAATGAGAATAGGTACGACCAAGACGACGTTGCCGGCCATAATGATGTGCCAATTGCTGATCCCCTCCGTCTCCCTCAGCATCGCGATTCCCATAGTCAAGGGACGTACGGCGGCCGAATCCGTCATCACCAGCGGCCAGAAGTAGTCGTTCCAATGGCTGACGAAGCTGAACAGCGCGATCGTAGCCAGCGCCGGCATCGACATCGGAACCATAATATGCGTCATAATTCTCAGCTCGCTGGCGTTATCCAGCCGGGCCGCTTCGATCAGCTCATGCGTAATTTGCATAAAATATTGCCGCAGCAAAAAGATCCCGAACGCATTGGACATAAACGGAATGATTTGCGGCCAGAGCGACTTGATCAGGCCTGCGTCGGCGAGCATCAAGTACACCGGAATAAAGGTGACCTGACCCGGAATCATGAAGGCGAGCAGCACCAGACCGAAGAACAGCGCGTTTCCTTTAAACCGGTATTTGGCGAAAGCATAAGCCGCAGGAATCATGACCAGCGACTGCAGGACGATGATCGACAGCGTGATCGCAATCGAGTTGCGGGTATACGTCAAAAACGGCCCTGCGCTCATCGCACTGACAAAGTTGCTCCATTGGGGAACCGAAGGAACCCACGTCGGCGGAAAAGCCAGCGTTTCCTCCAGCGTCTGCAGGGCAGTCGATATCATCCACAGAAACGGAATGACAAAGATCATCAGAACGGCCGCTTTGAACACAAAGCCCAGACTTCGCCGGATCGTCCTGCTCGCCGCGCCGCTGGCCGTCCGCTCCACGCCGGCAACGGTTTCTTGTTGTGCAATCACCAGATAAGCACCTCCTTAAACTCAAGTCATACGCATCTCTTATTGATAATGAACCCTCTTCGCCAGCACCCGGAAGTAAATAAAGGTGAGCACGGCAATGATCGCCATTAATACGACGCCGGTCGCCGACGCGTATCCGATGCTGTTCGTTCTGAACTCGTAAATGTAGTACACCAGCGTCGTCGTCGAGCCGTTCGGCCCGCCGCCCGTCATAATTTTGACGGTATCGAACACCTTGAACGAACCGATCGTCATAATGATCAGAATGAAAAACAATTGCGGTGAAATGAGCGGCAGCGTAATGCGGAAAAACATTTGGACCTTGTTCGCGCTGTCGATTTCGGCCGCCTCGTATATTTGCGGGTTCACTCCGTGCAGCGCCGCCACGATAATGAGCGTGTAATAGCCGATATTTTGCCACACGGATACGATAATTACGGAAAGCAGCGAGGTGCTGGAGCTTTGCAGCCAAGGCAGGCTCGGCAGGCCTACGGCATGAAATATAAAATTGAGGATGCCGTGATTCGGCTCCATGATCCACATCCAGACAAGCGATACGGATACGATGGAAATAATGTGGGGCGTAAAGATGCCGGCTTGAATGATGGCGTTAAACCGCGTCTTGTTTTTCAGCCATACGGCGATCAGCAGCGACAGCGCCAAGGTGAAGAAGACGACGCCGACCGTATACGCCACGGTAGTCAACAAGGAATGATAGAAATCGTCCCGGGAAAATATTTCCTTGAAATTGCCCAGCCCGACGAACTTGCTTTTGTCTTTGTTCAGCAAATTGTACTTGTAGAAGCTCAGCTTCACCAAATACAGCACCGGATAGATCACAAATAAGAAAATACCGATCATCGCCGGGCCGATCATGACGTAAGGACGCGCAGCCTCCCAAACTTTTCTTCTGCTCATATTACCCTCCTTTCGCTTGGTGAACCGAATGTTTGCGCTTACAATCCATCGCGCTTCCAGCAGTCCTCTCGTTTACTTCGATACGCTTCTATAGTATAATTTGGCTTGTGACTTTCACTGTGTCACCAGTGAAAGTCAAGATACGTTTTTTTCCAATCGCGGTGAGCCAAGGCAGATTCCATTGCGCCAGCTAGGTCGTCTGCTTTGCTCACTACGGTGAATTGATTCGGCACCAGCTTGCGCAGCGTCGCCTGACAATCCTCCCGCTCCATCACCTTCAGCACCTCGCGAAAATCCTTATCCGAGCTCCGGCTGCTTCCGTGCATCGTAATGCCCTTCTCCAATATATCCCGCGTATTGATAGGAACAAGATCTTCGCTGACCCCCATCGCGATCAGATGGCCGCCGGGCTTTAATAAGTCGATCCCCTGATTGATGGCGCTTTCACTGAAACGCCCTCCCGTGCATTCGACCACAATATCCACCTTGTCACCGGCGGAAAAAGGATACGTTTGCACCATTTCGGTCTTGGCGAAATCGAACTCGTCCAGCTTCTCCCGGATGGCTCCGAATACCGTCAGCCGGTCTGTGCCTACATGAAAAGCATGATGCAGCATGGCTGCGGTCAAGTAACCGACCGGACCGTCTCCGAACACGGCAACCTTGGCTCTGTCCAGCAATGGCTTCACGCCTCGCAGAGCACGGTACGATACGCTGCACAGCTCCGCCAATACGGCGATTTCGTCGGAAACCGCATCGGGAACCGGAATGACGCAGGGCTCGGGGAGCACCAATCGGCTCTGGGCGATCCCGTCGGTCCCGCTGCCGAGAAATACGCCTCGCGAGCAATAGTTATCCTCGATTTCTCCCCGGCATGCCGGGCAGCACTCCTCGGGCCGAATGCCGTGCAAAAGATAGCCGGGCACATAAGGAACGATCACGACCCGCTGCCCTATGCGCAGCAACTCGGAGCTTCCGCCGACCACCCGGCCTATCCCTTCGTGGAGCAGCGCCATCGGCAGCTTTCTGGCCAATATTTCCGGCTTCCTAAGCCCTCCGAAATAGCGCAAATCCGCGTGACAGATGCTGGCAATCGTCGGCTCGACGATCACCATGCCTTCTCTTAACCCCCGTTCGACGAACAATTCCTGGACGATATGAGGCTCGGTCAATCGTAATGTGCGTGAACTCACTGATGCTGCTGCCACCTGAATGTAACACCTCCATGAACGTATAAAAGCTAGAATGTATTATGAATTTTCGGCCCTTCGGAAAGAGCGCGAAAAGCTTCACCTGAGTTTATGCGTTTGGTTGTACGAACCGCAGCTTATACCGTGATCACATGAATGCCCGAATCGCGGAATGGCTGAAGATCGTACTCGGGCACTTCCTTGCCCGTGATCAACGTATGGATGGAGCTGTTGGGAGCGACGGAGTACAGCGAAACCTTGCCCACCTTCGTGTCGTCGGCGACGACGATGACCTCCTGGGCCGCCGCAATCATCCCTTGCTTGGCCAGCACCAGCTGAGCTTCGGGATGCATAAGCCCGTGCTTGGGATGGATCGCCGGAATGCCGAGGAAGGCTTTGGTTACATGCAGCGAGCGCAGCACATGATCGGTAAACATCCCGTTCAGCATATAACTGGACGGATACAGCTCGCCTCCGGTTACCGTCACCTTCACTCCGGGCGCGTCGCGCAGCTCCGAAGCGACGTTCATATCGTTCGTCACGACGGTAATATTCGAATGATGCACCAAATTTCTGGCGATATGCAGCGTCGTCGTACCGGAATCGATAATGATATGATCTCCATCTTCAACCAGGCTGGCCGCCATTTTCCCGATGCGCATCTTCTGTTCCAGCTGGACGTTCGTGCGCTCATTGAAGGAAGGCTCGTTATTCGTCGTCCTCTCCACGATGACGCCTCCGTGCGTGCGCTTGAGCAAGCCCTCCTGCTCTACCTCCGCCAAGTCTCTGCGGATGGTCGCCTCATGAACGCCGAACTCCTGGGCGAGCGCCCCGACGGAGGCCGCCTGGTGCTGTCTGACGTATTCGATAATTCTCAACTTTCTCTCCGCAGCTAACAAATGCGCCCACTCCTCACGGTGTTCCTGCAATCAAGCATTATTTTGTTCATTAGTGCTCGTTATTGCTTGATAATGTACATTTAGATTAATGGATATGAGCGCCATTTGTCAATACAAAAATACGGATTTTTCATATTTCAAAACATTATTAAACATTTTTCTTAGTTCATTCTGCGTATTCCAGACAAACGGATAAAAAATACGCTCATCTATGCTTGTTTTATGCATACTCTTGCACAAATACAAACATATCGGCGCATAGTTATATCATTTTACCGGCTCCGAAACTCGATAACGGAAGCATGGGGAATCTCTCCGATTTCACCTATCAGCGTGCGGAAAGCCATGCCGTGTCCGGTAATGATCACCTTCGAATAATTTGAATATTTTTCGATAACTTGACCTACTCGATGCTTTAGCGATTCCTTCGACTCCCAGATTCTAGTCTCGCCGGGAGGATATATGCCGTTATTTTGGTCAAAATCATCGCCGAGTTCTTTTAACCGATCCAGCGAATCATATTCAAACGTCAAGTCCGGCTGCCATTCTCTCAAATCAAACTCGACGATCACGTCCAACTGCAGCTCCTTAGATAAAATTGCCGCCGTCTGCAAAGCTCTCGGGTACGGAGAGGAAACAATCAGCTCCGCTTCCTGCAGCCGCTTATCCTTGGCCGTCAAATAAACTTGATTGACTCCATTTGCCGTCAGCGGCACCAGATCGCGGCCATGCCCTTTTAGCTTATACCGTTCGTTAAGCTCCCACTGCGGCTCACCGTGCCGCACCAAATAAAACAGCGTCATTTCGTATGGAACTCCTCCTGTTTCTCTAACTCCAATATCCTCGTTCGCACATCGTTCTTGGAAATGAACAGACTGTCGCCATGTTCATCGATGCCGTAGGCGATAGGAATGGACACGCTGCCGCCTCTGAACGAGCCGTCCGCGTGACTTGTGCCGATGACCTTGGTTTGATAGGTTATAGCGATCTCTCGGGCTGCATGAATCCATTCTTCAAACTGCTCGTCGCTGAACATTCCTACCCCTATCGGATGGACAATCAGATCCATACCGCTAGTATCGGCGCTCCTCATCCCTTGCCGGACCAATTCGTCGCAGAGAATATGCCCTATCTTGAAATTATCTACCGTTGCAAAAGCCGTATCGCTGTACTTAACCCGATCCAGAACGATCTCGCCGGTACGGCTAATGATGATCGCCCGGTCCTTAGGGCTCTCGCTCAGCCTTCTGTATCCTCCGATGAGGATTTTGTTGTAGGTCTTGGCCAAGCGGCATGCTTGCGCCACATTCTCGTTCAAATACCCTTCCGGAAAAATGACAGCGTCCGCAGAAGGATGATTTCGGAGTTCATTTTCGATCTGAGCAACGCCCTTCTCCAGCTTAGGTTGGATAATTAGAAATTTCAGATTGGATCGCCTCCATAAATTTTTTTGAAAATACCCAAGCAACTGCCTTACATAAATTCCCTGCAATTTCCCGTAATCCTTTTTACAACAATTGCTTTCTTCATTTGGATACAAAAAAACAGACAGCTCCGGCTATCTGCTTCTTAACATTTAATAATGGATATTGTACTTTTTGTTAAATGCGGCTGAGGGCGTCTTCGAAATCGGTCGACTCAAGAAAAGCAATAATCGCTTGCGGTACCGATCCCTGGCAGCTCGGATCAAAAGTATAGTGGGGTCTTATTTCATCTAGTATAAGGTGAAAAACGCTGACTGCATGCGAAAGCATCTTCCGATCGCTGTTGTCCCCGGATTTCTTGAATGGTTAAGCCCGTGAAACGGGTGAAAGCCGGAAACAAAGGCGAACGCTTCGCTTCTACAGACTGCTTTCGTTTGCTCCATCTGCTTTTTCACCGGGCTTCCAAACGTACGCGCAATAAAATCCTTAATATCCGCTTTGGACTTATTGTTCGACTCTCATGACCGACCCGTTGCCGTAGCTTCGATACGGTCCGGCCTTAGGCTTCCTCGCCCACTCTTCAAACTGTTCACCGTAGCCGGCTCCCGGGTACCAAGTCTGCTGCTATGCGGTTTCCTATTAAGGACAGCGTCGGCGAGTCCGCTCTTCCTTTTCCTTGCCTACTCCAATTCCGCCGTTTTCACGGTTATACCTTGTGAAGTTAATCGATACAAGCCGGGAACCGCCGGATTCATCTGCACCCATCCTTCGCGCAAAAGGTCCTTGAGCACTTGTTGTACGTCTACATTCCCTGATGTCTGCGGAAGCCTCTTCGCAATCTGTACCGGAGCCTGCCATTCAGCCGTTAGGGCCATTAATATCAATCGTTGCTCTGGAGTTAAATTCAAGTCGTCGTCCTCCTTGCCAAATGTATGGATGGCTCTCCATCGATGTAGAATCTTATTATACCCGGATTTTACCATGAATGTAAGCTCCAGTGCATGAGATAATGTTTGCGGAAGCTGACTTGAATGAGGCAGAGAGCGGCATCGCGGTTATTGCGATACGTCTCAATCCGTGCCTGGCCTGAATTTAAAGACATATATGCTCCAACACGCGCATATAATACTGGACTTAAGTCGGGGACATAAACGGTACGGCGGTCTAACGCCCGATCAAGAAGGTTCATGATACACTGTTGACGAGGGTCTCCTATCATCGTCATAAGGGAATAAGGAAACGAGGTTATTTCAATGTATATTATTATTAGTCCAAAACGCATTCTGATCGTCGGTACGATGGTGCTTACCATCACGGTCGGGATCGGAACGTGGGACAAGGCAGCCGCGGCAAACGGCCGTTCGATTCCGCTCGCGACGGCAGATCATCAGGACGCATCCGCTGCGCGGGAAGACCGTTTTTTGCAGGCGCTCGGCGCTGCCACGAATGAAGAAGTGTACGACGCGCTGCTGGAAGGCCAATCGCTCGCCGACATTGCCGGCAGCCGCCAAACCGACGTTAACCGCATTATTCATCTTCAGGTGGCTGAACTGACGGCTCAGCTGGACGCTCGCCTGGCCGGCGGAAGTTTGCGGCAGGATCAATACGAGGCGCTAAAAGCGGAACTGACGGAAACGGTTAAACAAAGCGTGTACGGCAGGACGTCATCACAGATCGAGTAATTGGGGAAAAAGTCCACACGCCCAATATCACTTTTCCCAACCCGCAATCGATTCGTCAAAAGCACGATTAGCCTCCAAGTGAATATAACGAAGCAATGCCACTAGATCAGTCAAACGCTTTTCATTTGAAAGATAGTATCGCTCAGGAAGACGTCGTTTTATATTAATAGCTTCATAGATGAGTTCATGCCACTGCTGCGGAATAATTGTAATCCCATAATAACCGGCTTCAACCTTGCTCTTGATATCATGCTCTTTTAATGTGTATAGCTGCCGCAGCATGCCAAGCGCACACCATTCGACGGCTTCATCCGACTGTCTGGTAACCTCTTGGTCGGATAAGTTATTTACAGTCAAATGCTTATCTAATCTATTGATCCAGCTAACCCAGTAGGTATTTAAATTTTCAATGACGTATTTGGCCAATGGTTTAATTCCTGTCTCATAATGTAAAGATTGAGTAGAACCGTATACTTTAATGCCGTGATTTTTGAGAATCCACCATGTGATTGGGTTGATATCGGAACCAAAACCGTCGGTATGCACTTGTTTATTATAGTAGGTTATTAACGAACTGATTTCATCCTGCGGTTTTCCAATATCGCTGGCGAGCAGATAAGCCCCCATAATATCAATCTGGGGAAACTCGTCTTCAAGCTTTTTATGGGCTGCCGAGATTGTCTCTATATCGGACATAGCGGGCGAATTTCGAAGAGTCGCAATGAAATCGATATCGCTGGAGCCTTCAATATAATCTCCCAATGCAACCGAACCGTATAAATACATAGAATCGATATTCGAATGCTTTATGTCCAAATAGTTACATAGCATACTCATAGCTTTTTCAACTACTTGCGGTATCATAATTAGCCCCCTTCAGATAAAAACGTGGTGAATAAGTGGACGGATAGCCGATAAAGAGCTGCTCTTTTCACCACCCTCTAAAAAAAACCAGCCAAACGCAACAAAAGGTTTGACTGGTTTTGCCCGTTACATTATGAGAACGATTACATCTCTTTCGCATCGGGACTCAAATGCTTCACCCGCATCAAGTACGCAGTGACATTTCGGTCATCGTCAAGCGGATAATCGAATTGCAGACGGTCCGCAACCTCCGCCGCCGTACTGCGGAATAAATCCGCTGCGGCGAACAAGGCCTGCCATACATCGTCGTAAGTACCCTGCGGGTACGTGGACATCAAGGCCTGCCAGGTCAGCTTCGGCAGATGCTTTTCCAGAAACTTGCCGTTCTTCCCCACACTGAGAGAAAAATCGGTATCGACGCCGACCTTCCATTCCAGCATCTTGATCAGCATCGGCCTTACATTGTTGTTCAAATGGTCCATGGCATAAGTCATTTCTTGCCGCCATAAGCCTTTGGCCACATAGGTGGACACCCACCAGAACTCATTGCAGCAATCCGCGTAAAATGCGGCCGACGGACGCCTCACCCAATAATCCCGGTCGGTCGGCGCTGGAAGCTTCGGCAGAGCATGATCTTTGTCGAGCAGCACGACGGACAGCTTGTCGCCGTTATTCCAGTTCTCCTTTTTTTCAATCGGACAAAGGGTAAGATCAATCCGGTTGCCGTCGGCAAACAACATCAGATACGAGAAATTGCCGTCCAGATCGGGCGGGAACAAATCCATGTCTTCCGGCGTTTGCATGATGATCCGGCTTCCAAAGCGGTCTACCCAATGCGGGTCCGCGATAAAAGAATTCATCTCCGTTACAATAAACACAATATCGAAATCCTGAAACAGATCCCGCGGCACATTCCGGTTCGTTCGTGACCCTTCCATCCCGACCGCTCGGACCCGCTCGTCATTTCTGGCGTAGTTCAAAATCATATCCATCATTTCTTGTTCGCTTCTCATCGTGGGTAAGCCCTCCCTTATTTTGTTGGTCGTTATACCGATCAAGGAAGGCGGCCCGCGGATTCGAATGAACCTAGCCCAGCTTCGACGGAGATCACGTTATAAAGTATCGAGCACCGTTTTCATAAGTTATTGTCCTCCTTTTCATGAATGAATATTTTCCATTTTACCATAAAAAAGGATAACTCTGCATCATCCGCACTTTGATGAGTTAAGTTTCCCGTTTCCCCTCCATACAGTAAATGGCATCCAGCAGTTCTTTGGCAATTTCGTCCGCTCCGCTATCCCGATCGGAGGTTGTGGGAGTATGTGCTATATCCATTATATCTTGCTTGAGGTCCAGCAATGCCTCTTCAGACAATCTTCTTACCAGTCCCATCAGAAGGAAGTATTTCCAGTCCCCATCATTTAACTTCAATATCGTTCTAAGATGAGGGACAAGCTCTCTGTCGAAAGGCAATAATACGGATTGAATCTCTGTAAAAATAGGCCAATTACCGTCTTGGAGCCACTTCAGCAGCTCGGGAATTAACGATCGGATTGCATCCAAGCTCTGCGTCTTCAAAAGCGCGATCCGTTCAAAATCAAATTTATGTTGTGGAACGAGATCAGTGTAATCCATTTTATCCGTTCTCCTCGTCGACATGCCCCTGTTGACCGGCTATCCTAGCATTATGTATCTTTATATTTTCCCTCTCTCTATCAATCTGCCTCTGTTCGATCTTCGCCAATTTCCTTGCTATGGTTTCCAGTCTGAGGACGATGTAAATTGGAAAGAGCAGGAATAAAATTACGATTGGCCAATTGACCATCCTTATCAAGCTCCTTAGTATTTGTTTTTTGGGAAAGCCGCAGGCTCGTTTCTGGCTTCGTCAGGATGGAATAACTCAGACAGAGTCATATCTGGGCCTCGATCATATGATCGTACATAAACCAATCGGCTTTTATTTGTAAAGGAATATTCAGGATAGATTCAAATGTGCTCAGAGCCTCACCACAATCCATTAGATCAAGGGTTTCCAGGATCTTTGTCGGTACACTCATAACACTAATCCAACCGTCTCTTAGCCGGCCTATATAGTAATCGTGATTCGATCTTTCCGCAGCCATAAGAAGTGATTCGGGGGCGATTTCTGCACCAAAAAGCACATTCCAATCATGATTGCTCTTCATTCTTGTTTGTGCTATTTCTTTGAGTATAGGAGCAATTGCTCCATATCGCTTGTTTTAACGTGAATATTTGAAAGCTTTGTTCCCAAAGCACCTCCCTTTTTTTGGTTCAAGTCCCTAATCCACAATTATTTTACCATATTATAGTCCTCATAGGTTACTTAGTTGTTCGATAAGAGGTACTTCATCAAGCACGGAGGAGTTAAAAAGTGTAACGGACACAGCCGCACCTATTTACCGAAAACATCTCGTTTGGGAGCGGATGAGATCCCAGTAAGAGCCGTGCTGTCCGTTACAATATAAAAACCGCTGATTTCGTCCCATTAACGGCTGTGGCGTCCGTTGCTATTACAAGCCGCCGCAGCTAGCGCCATCCGTCCGATGTATCGAACGCAGCTTCCGCAGGGGGAACCAATCTCCCTCCGAGGCCGAGGCCGCAAGCCGCCGTCAGCGATCGGCTCCTGCAGCTCCCCGAAAATCGTCTTGCCTGCCGGAACCTAATTGGGTAAGCTGATGATAAAGGAAGTGAAGTCATGTCTTATATCGCGCATCTCGATTTAAACGAACTGAAGCTCTATTTTGCATATCAAAGAAAAAGCACGGAGATCGAGCAGTTTCAAGGCACATTTCACGCTCATCAAGGCATCGAAATATTGATTGTCCACGAAGGGAAAGGCACGCTGATCGTCGATCAAAAAAGCTACGAAGTGACCTCGGGGATGCTCTGCATCTTCCAGCCGTATCAGCTGCACCATATCCAGATGGACCTCAGCCGAGAGACCCCTTTCGTCCGTTCGATCATACAGTTCGAGCCTTCGCTTTACGAATCTTATTTCGAGAAATGGCCAAGCCTGCTGGCTCTGCTACGACATATTCATACAAGCAAGCTGTCCAGTCCTTGCCTCTATGACCTGAAGCCGCCGATGCAGTTTCATTCGCTGCTGCAGAGCATGGATCATAGAATACCCGCGCTCAATCAAAAGGACGCGCTCGAAGAATACTCCTTGTTTCTGATCGCTTTCTTCCGCGATTTCAAATCGGTATGGGAGCAAAAAAGCATGGGTCAGAGCGGCATCAGCATAACGCGCAAGCCCCACCAGGCCGAGCGAATTCTCGCCTGGCTGGAGGGGCATTATACCGAACCGCTGCGGTTGGAGCGAATGGCGGGCGAGCTGCATCTGTCACCGCATCATTTGTCCCATTTGTTCAAAGAGTGTACAGGCTCCAGCATTTCCGACTATGTGATCGCCAGGCGGATGCAGCAAGCCGTCAAGCTGCTGATCTCCACGGATCAATCCGTTGCGTATATCGGAGAAGCCGTCGGGATGCCCAACTGCTCTTTTTTTTGCAAAACCTTTAAGAAAAAAATGGGCGTTACGCCTCATCAATACCGGAAGCAGTGGCAGACTCAATCGGGCTTCACCACTACTCCCGACTTTTGATTTGGAGGGCGTCGCGCTGAGCGATAAGGCACAGCTCGGCCGCTTTGAAAGCATGCTCCTGCGTCATCGCCGTCTCCGTCCGGTTCAGGCAATCGAGAATCAGCTGCCCGAAGTAAGGGAAGCCGACTTTCCCGTTCACGGCGAAGTGATGCTCTCCCTCATGATTGACCAGATACACATGGCCGCTCGTCCGGTCGCGGGCGATGTCCACATATTTGCGAAGCTCGATATACCCGTCCGTACCGAGTATCGTCAAGCGACCGTCTCCCCAAGTGCTTAATCCGTCGGGCGTCATCCAGTCTACGCGGAAATAGCCGGTTGCCCCGTTATCTCCGATCAGCGTCGCATCGCCGAAATCCTCGAAGCCCGGATGCTCGGGATAGTTATAATTGGCGACTTTGCTGTGGACCACCTTGGCATCCTTCGCGCCGGTGAAATAAAGGAACTGCTCGATCTGATGGCTCCCGATATCGCACAGAATGCCGCCGAATTTCTCCTTCTCGAAAAACCAGCCCGGCCTGCTGCCCGCGTTGATCCGGTGCGGCCCCATTCCGATGACTTGAACGACGCGCCCGATCGCTCCCTGTTCGATAAGCTGCCCGGCATAAATCGCGCTTTCCACATGCAGGCGTTCGCTGTAATACACAGCATATTTACGCCCCGTCTCGGCCGTTTTCCGCCGGGCCGCCTCCAGCTGCTCCAATGTCGTGAACGGCGCTTTATCCGTGAAGTAATCTTTGCCGTGATCCATGACGCGAAGCCCCAGAGGCCCGCGGTCCGAAGGAATGGCCGCCGCCGCTACCAGCTTGATCTCGTCGTCTTGCAAAATTTGCTCCAGCGAGCTGGCCGCCCGCACTTCCGGGTACGTCTGCACGAATTTCTCCACTTTCGCGGGGTCCGGGTCATATACCCACTTTAATTGGCCGCCCGCTTCCCTCAGCCCGTTGCACATGCCGTAAATATGTCCGTGATCCAAGGCCGCGGCCGCAAAAATAAATTCTCCGGGTTGGCAAACCGCCTGGAAGCTTCCCTGCGGCGCGTAGTTCATTCCGTCGTTTTTTTGCATATTATATGTTCCCCTCTCTATCGATACGTCCTGCCGTCATAATCGTCCGCGGAGCAACATCGGCGATGAGCGCGTTTGTCCCCGCATCCTCCGGTTTCTAGCATAGCAAGATTTCGTTCGCTCATGTAACGCTTCTTTGTGCAAAAATAACAGTACTTTGCGGTAACGCCGGATGGGCGCGATAACAAAAAAACGAGTGATGCCGAAGGCTTCATCCCTAGTCCACGCTCCCGCGGTTCCTAAGGTGCTCGCCTCCTTCACACTCGCTGCAAACCGCGCGCTCCTTCCGGCATAAATATCCGCACCGCATTCACCGCCGGATACAACGGCACTCTCTGCGGAAGTTGCGCGAGAACACCGCGACATCGGGCCTGCCGCATCCGCATAAACATAGCGCAGTCCGGCGTGATCGACCGGTATACTGGGCCGGGCTCTTTGGCGCCGCGGGCCAAATCCTCGGCGGATTGCGCTTGTACGTTAAACGGCACGACGTTATGCGTTACGCTCTGCAAATCATACGCCCGGTATTTCGGATACCCGCAGGAGCAGTTGCCCGAATCGATCAATAGCGGCGTACCGTAACGGAATAGAACGAACGCCCCGGGTGGGACTTGGGCTTGGCGTAACGCATACGTTAGCGTACAAGGAGGGAACGGGCTCCGCCCCTCCCTTCTCCCGTCAGGCGGAGCCGGCTGCTTCGGCCGGACCCCAAAGGCGGCGTCAGCTTCCCTGAACGTATTGGAGCTTAGCGAATACGTACCGAGCCAGCGGCCCCACAACGACGAGCTGGAGCGGAAGAGCGAAGATGAAGTTTTGACCCACTAATGTAACATAGCTCTCAAGCCACGACTCGCCGATCGGAGCACCGGAGAAGTAACTGTTCAATAAGCCGTACAGGGACATGCAGAGAACCATTCCGCTCACCATACAAAAGGCCAGTACAAGAATGACCGTAACCTTTTTCGATTTATCGTAAGGCAGCGAAAATGCAATTTTTTTGGCTGCGGGCCCCACAATGAACAGCTCCACTAAGAACGCAACGATAAACGCGGCAAGCAGTTGAATAAGCACTTCCCCCAAAGACAGCTTGCCGATCAAACCATGCGTAAACAAATTGTACAGCGTCATGAATACGACCATCCCCGAGCACATCATCAACCCGAAATAAACTTCTTCCTTCTTCGTTTTAGGCAACGTTCATCATCCTTTCTTTTTATCCCTGTTATTATAGCGATAGGGGAAACCCCCTCATAAGTGAACATTATGTGAACATTGCATACGGCTGCGGAATAGGGAACCACTCCCCCAAAGGTGACGTGATGCTCTGAAGCTTATTCCGTCCGCATCCAGCTTCGGCTGGATCGGCGTCTAACCAATCCGCCGGGATCGTTCTATGGTTAGACATTACTTTCGGGGGAGCCCCCGGATATCCACAGGAAATGGCTGCGCATCATTTCCTAAACAACGAAAAAGCCGGCTTCGGCCGGCTCTTCTCCCATAAACGTTTTCTATGAAAAGGTGAACGCTTCTCTTTCATACTGTGGTATAATGGGATCTGATTCCCTCCATCGGGTTCGGCTCCATAAGCTGTTCTCGGCATGATACATATTGAATCCTTTTGACGAAAAACGCTTCCGCAGCATATACAATTCTGTACATGATAACATACCGAAAGTAGGTTCCACTTGATGTTAACCAAAAAAAGGTTTCTATCGATATTTATTTTATCGGTAATCCTGATTTTATTATTGAACCACGTTACCTATTATTTCTCTACCAAGAAGCTGCTGACCGAAAACCAAATGCTGCAAAACGAAGCCATCGCCAAGCAAATCAGCATGTCGATCGAGCAGGCGCAATCCGGCAGTCAATATTTGATGGATACGATGACCTCCCAGCTGCGCACCGCGGCACTGGTCATCAAGGATCGGCTCAGTCCCGACATTGCCGATGTCACGGATGAACAGCTGCTGCAGCTGCGGGACGAGATCGGCCTTATCTCCGGCATTACGCTGTTCGAACGCAAACCGGACGGAGATATCGTCGGAGCCCGCTCTACCGACCCTAAGGAACGCGGCATCAGTACCCGCTCTTGGGGTTCATGGTTTAAGGCGTTCAATCAGCTGTTCGATGAAAAAAAGGTAACCGGCGATAAATACGACGGCATCAAGCTGCCAAATTATTGGTCAGGCCCGCTTGAAATCGCGACCAGCGATCCGACGCGAATCGGCGCCTGGGGCTATTATTACGACGGAAGCACCAATTACCTGATCGATCCGTGGCTGCAGAACAGCTCGATCCAGGAATACGAGAACATTACCGGGCCTTCCGCCTTGCTCAAGCATACGATGGAAAGCAACAAGCAGGTGCTGGAGATTACAATTTTCAACCCGGACAAGGTCGGCAGGGAAGTCGCCCGCGGGCTTAACGCCAATAACGAGCAATGGGTCAAGCTGGTCGACCGCCAAATTATGTACGGAGATTATAGCTACATCGATTCCGATCACGATTTCGCCAATGTCGTCGGATCAGCGCAATCCGATACGCCGGTCAGCACGACGGCCCAAATTAACGGGAAGCATGTTTTGAAAACGTTCGTTCCTATGAAGGACGCCAAAATTCCGTATGTCGTCTCGATTGTCAGCGACTACGATTCGATTCATCAGCAGTTGAACAAGCAATTGGTAAACCTGCTGTACGTGCTATTGGTTACGACGCTGATTATTTTGGCTCTCGTCTACTTAGTGGCGCGCTGGATTCATAAGGCCAAAGACGATGCGACCCGGTCGGCGCAGGAATCGTTCATCGACCAGATCAATTCGATGTTCATTACAATTAAAGGGCAGCGCCATGATTTCTTGAATCATCTGTCCACACTGCATGCTCTGGTTCAAATGAAAAAATATAACGAGATCAAAACGTACTCCGAGGAATATTTGGGAGAAATAATTGAGATCAACGATATTATCAATATCGGCAACCCGGCGATCGGCGCTTTGATCCAGTCAAAAATCGCCAAATCGATGCCGCTTCATATTCACTTCCAATATGAAATCGAAGGCATGCAGGAGCTTGCGCTCGGCGTCAAATCGGTCGATATCGTCAAAATTATCGGCAATCTGATCGATAACGGCATGATGAGCATCGAAGTCGCAAACCCTTTAAGCCAATCTATTGCAGAGCACGAAGTTCCGCTGCTCTTCAAGGAAGGCCACAGCACGAAGCAAAAGACCGGGCATTCCGGCCTAGGTCTTGCCATCATCCGCGAGCTCGTCAAAAAATACAAAGGTCATATTCATTGCGACGCGCAATCCGAGGCGGCTGTCATCCGCTTCAAGGTGCTGCTGCCGATTGAAAAGCACCGCAAGGAAGCCGGTTGACCTCAGTTGCTTCCACCGCGCGGGAAAGCCCCCGGAATCGGCCCATCAGGCCGTTTTCCAGGGGCTTTTCGACCATTTACCATGCGTAAGCTTTCGGCGCGTCGCCTCCGGGGCCGGGGAATATCTCGTCCAGCCGCCGCAGCACGTCCTCGCTGAGCTGAATGTCTACGACGCGCAGCGTGCTCTGGAACTGCTCCAAGGTGCGCGGACCGATAATCGGCGCGGTCATCGCCGGATGCACCAGCGTCCAGGCCAGCGCTACATTGGCCTCGCTCTCCCCGAGCTCCCTGCACAGCTTGCCGAAGGCTTCCAGCTGCCCGCGGCGCTGTTCGGCGCGCGCCTGGTTGCGGACGCTGCGCGATCCTTGCGCAGGGTTCAAAGCATTGCCGCCGAGCAGACCGCCGTCCAGCGGGCTCCAGGCGATGACGCCGATGCCGAATTCCTCGGCCGCCGGAAGCACTTCCAGCTCGGGCAACCGGCACAGCAGGCTGTATTTATGCTGCTCCGACACAAGCCCTAAGAAATGGCGGCTGCGCGCTTCGTACTGCGCCTTCACCAGATCGCGCCCGGCAAAGTTGCTCGACCCGACGTAACCGATCTTTCCTTGATAAATATGTACGCGAAACGCTTCCCACAGCTCGTCCCAAGAGACGTCGCGGTCCACGTGATGCATTTGGTACAGCTCGATATGATCGGTTTGCAACCGCTGCAGCGACGCCTCCAAATGACGCCTGATTTTATAAGAGGATAATCCCCGAGCCGCATTAGGCCCGTCATTCGGGTCTTCCATATCTCCAAATACTTTGGTGGCGAGGACCACCTTCTCGCGCCGGCCTCCGCCTTGAGCGAACCAGCGGCCGATAATTTCCTCGGTTTTGCCGCGCGCGCCTACTCCGCCGTACACGTTGGCCGTATCGAAGAAGTTGACTCCCGCATCGACTGCCGCATCCATAATCCGGTATGCTTCCTTTTCATCCGTATCGACGCCGAAGTTCATAGTTCCCAAACAAAGCCTGCTGACCTTTAACCCGGAACGACCTAAATAAGTGTACTCCATCACAAATACCTCCTCGTATAGTATTTCTAGAACCAAGTTTTAAGCCGATTTCCAGTTCCCATGGGAACTGGCCGCAAACTTTTCGATTTCCAGTAAATCGCACCTTGAAAATTGCAAAAGGGACTGGACTTTCCCGCATGCCTCTGGACAATAGATCATAGGGATCTATCGGGGAAATTCTTTCTCCTCCTGTAGCACGTCTACATTTCTAAGTCTGTTTCTCCGGTACGCGTCTGAGCTTCTGACCCGCTGGCCGTTCCCTTCGGCACCCCATGCCTGGACTAGCAAGCCAGGGCAGCTCATGGACCGAAGCGTGTTCTTATAGGCGAGGGTGATTGATCTGCGCGTGCGCCGGAGGCATCCCGGAGAGTCTATTCCCTGCATCCCTCATCGAAAGGAGGAAATTCCATTTGACGCTTTTTGTCGGTATTGACGTCAGTTCGAAAGAACTGGAAACGTGTTTCATGAACACAGACGGGGATAAGCTCGAGACCCTCACAGTGAAAAACAATCTGGAGGGGGCTGCTCATCTGCGAGATCGCATCGTTGCCCTAGCGGACAAGCACGCGGTCTCCGAGATTCACATTGGGCTTGAATCGACCTCGGTCTACAGCTGGCATCCCGCCATGTACCTGCATAGTGACCCTACACTCCAGGAGCGCCATACCAAGGTCTTTACCATGAATCCAAAGTTGGTCAGCAAGTTCCGGGAAACCTATCCCGACCTGAATAAAACCGACCGGCTTGATGCCTGGGTGATTGCGGACCGTCTGCGCTTCGGGCGGCTGACAACCACCATTGTCATGCAGGAGCAGTATGTTGCGCTCCAGCGTTTAACGCGCATGCGGTTTCACTTGATCCATAACCTGACGCGCGAGAAACAGTACTTCTTGCAAAACCTGTTCTACAAGTGCAATGCCTTCACGACCGAAGTCGAGAGCTCGGTGTTCGGCCATGCCATCCTTGAGATGCTCTCCGAAAAGTACAGTCTGGACGACATCGCGACGATGGATGTCGGCGATCTGGCCGACTACTTGCGGGACAAGGGGCGCAATCGCTTCCCGGATCCCGAGAACGTCGCGCGCTGCATTCAGAAAGCGGCCAGAGCCTCTTACCGGCTGTCCAAAGTCGTCGAGGATTCCATTGATCTTGTGCTGGGTACATCCATTCAAGCAATCCGGAGCATCCAGGCTCAGCTCAAGGATTTGGACAAGGCGATTGAGCAAATTCTCGAGACGATCCCTGGCTCCCTGTGCCTGCGTTCTGTTCCCGGCATTGATCGCGTCTATGCCGCTGGCATCCTTGCCGAGATCGGTGACATCGAGCGCTTTAGCGACCAAGCCGCTGTCGCCAAGTATGCTGGCCTCACCTGGCGCAAGAGCCAGTCTGGCGCCTTTGAAGCCGAAGACACCAAACGGATTAAATCCGGCAACCGATTCCTTCGCTATTACCTCGTTGAAGCTGCCAATTCGGTAAAGAACCGCGATGAAGAATTCGGCGAGTACTACCGGAAGAAATACAAGGAAGTGCCCAAGCACCAACATAAACGCGCCCTCGTCTTAACCGCAAGAAAGCTTGTGCGTCTGGTCGATGTGCTGCTACGCAACGGCCAACTCTATACGCCACGGAAGAAGGCGACGCCTGCGAAGGATTAACGCCTCCTTTGCTAAAGTCCCTGGCATAATTCCCAGTTAAAATCTGGATATTATCTCGATTTTTCGCTGGGTTTAGTTTGAGCTGTCCTTTTTTCGGCACTCCCAGCTGTTACAGCCAAGAAAATTTCCAATTCGACCGATTCGGGGACTTGACATCATACCGCTGGACTTATTTTGAACATGCTACGGTACAGACATTTTCATCATACCTCCGCTTGTCTATTTATACCAGTACGCAATAATAGGTGAGATAGGAAGCTCAGGTAAATTTAGTAACCTCCGGGTAAGCCTTTTAGCAGGAATTTCTTTCCACGATGGTGCTCTCCACGACAATATTTTCCGGGAAATGATCGGTCAGCACGCCGAGCTTATGCATCAACAGCCGTACGGATTGGGCCCCCAGCTCGGAGGGCCTGAGATCCATGCTGGTCAAGGACGGATTCGACTGCACCATCATCGACAAATCGCCGCAGATGACAAACAGCGCCACGTCCTCCGGCACCCGCAGCCCCAGCTCCTTGAGCGCGTTCAGTGAGCTGAACGCCGTTCTATCGTCATCCGCTATGATCGCCGTCACCCCCCGGCCTTGCCCGCCAAGAACGTTCAGCGTCTCCGCATAACCGTAATCCATATACTCGTTGGACAATATGGCCGGCTTATGATGAATCATATGCGCTTCCACCTGAAGCCGGCGTTCTTCCATCGCCCGGATAAAGCCCTCGTTGCGGTCGATCGACACGGTCATCAGCTCGTTGGCGTTCAGAAACATTATGCTGCGGTGGCCTTTGTCCGCCAAATACCGCACGATCTTATGCATCATCCGCTCGTTGTCGTTATCGACGCTGGGGGCGTTCTCGATATCGGCGTTCATTACCCTCCCAACCGTGACGAACGGAATGTCATCCATATGCAGCAGCCGAATGCGCTCGTCGTCGGTCGTCGGGCTCATCACGACGGCGCCGTCGATCGGGTAGCTCGACAGGAACGGCGTCTTCACCTGCTGGGTCGGAATCATATCCAGCAGCACCCGGTATCCGTGATAGGAAGCTTCCAGCACAACCCCGTTAATGAACTGATTATGGAAGGCGCTGAAAAAGAAATTGCCGTGCGGGATCGTGAGGCCGATCGCCATCGTCTTCTTCGTTACCAGGCTGCGGGCAATATGGTTGGGCACATAATTCAGCTGCCTCGATACGCTCAGCACCCTCTCCGTCACTTCCTTACTCGTTCGCCGCTTCTGGCTGAACACATTGGATACCGTGCCCTTGGACACCTTGGCCAGCCTTGCTACGTCGTCGATTTTGGCCATGACTACCCCGACATCCTCCCTAAGTCCGCTTCTTCAAGCCGTTCATTCAGCCGTTCCGCCAAATCGACCAAATCCATCGGCTCCTTGATCGTATAATCGGGAATTTCGCTCTCGTCGGTTGGCTGCTTCGGGTACCTCGGCGTCCAGCTCAGGAATATGCTGGTGATCCCCATTTGATTGGCCCCTTTAATATCCCGGCCCAAATTGTTCCCCACCATCACAATGCGAGGGAGATCCCGCTCGCTTAAATCCATCGCCCCGACAGCCGCCTTAAACATGCGCGGGCTCGGCTTGAATGCCTTCACCGTTTCGGAATACACCATCGTTTCAAAATCATCGTACAGTCCGTTTTGCGTAAGTATATTTTTGAACGATTGGGCATAGCCGTCGGCCACCAGCGCAAGCCGGTATCCCCGCTCGGCCAGCGTCTTCACCATCCGGTCCGCCCCGGGAATGACGTCGGCCTGCACGACGATATCGTGCTCGTCGCGGATTTCCGTACCTTCATCGATAATCGTATCCCCGCAGTCGAGAAAAATAATCAGCTTCTTCGCGCTCGGTTGAGCTTCATCCTTCGTGTTCATAAACGGGCAACCCCTTTCAGATTCAATTCGCCGGCGTAATGGCAGGCTGCGTAATGCTGCTCGCCGATCTGCTGCAGCTGCGGCTCCTGCCGGGTACATAAATCCGTCTTGTAAGCGCATCGCGGATGGAAGTGGCAGCCGCTCGGCGGATTCGCCGGATTCGGAACCTCTCCCTCCAGAATGATCCGCTCCTTCCGGAGGCGAGGGTCCGGCTCGGGCACGGCCGACAGAAGCGCTTCCGTATACGGGTGCTTAGGCAGCGAGAACAGCGGCTCGGCCGGAGCCAGCTCCACGATTTTGCCCAGGTGCATGACCGCCACCCGGTCCGAAATATTTTGCACGATCGATAAATCGTGGGAAATAAAAATATACGTAATTTGCAGCTGCTGCTGCAAATCCTTCAGCAAATTAATGATCTGCGCCTTAATCGAAACGTCCAGCGCCGATACCGCTTCGTCGCAGACGATCAGGCGGGGGCGCGAGATCAAGGACCGGGCGATCGCAATGCGCTGTCTCTGTCCACCGGAGAAGGCATGCGGATACCGCTTCAGGTAGCTGACATTAAGGCCGGTCTTCTGCGCAATGTCGGTTACCTTCTCGTCCACTTCCTCCTTGGACAGCTTGAAATTGGCGAGCAGCGGCTCGGAGATGATGTCATAGACGCTCATTCTCGGGCTTAAGGACGAGTACGGGTCCTGGAAAATCATCTGAACGTCTTTTCGCAGCCGTTTGAATTCCTTGCCCTTTAAGGTTAAAAAATCGACCTCTTCCCCGGCCTCGGTTTGGTACAGCACCTGGCCCGACGTCGCGTTCATCCCCCGCACGATACAGCGCCCCAGCGTCGTCTTCCCGCAGCCCGACTCGCCGACGATGCTGAGCGTTTCGCCTTCGAACAGCTCGAAGGATACGCCGCTCAGCACGCGGACCGAGGTCGGCTTGCGAAACCACGTTTTATCCGACTTGACCTGAAAATCCTTATTTAAGTTGACCACATTCAGCAGCTGCTTAGCCATATTAGTTGCCTTCGCCTCCATCCTTGTACAAGAAACACCGCACCGTATGATTGCCGGATATCCGGGTCGCCGGAGGAGCCTGCGTATTGCATACGCCCTCGATCCGCTCCTTGCAGCGGTCGTAGAAGCCGCACATCGGCGGCATATTGATCGGCATCGGCACGGTGCCCTCGATGGAATCGAGCCGCTTCTGCTTGTCGGCCCCGAGCTTCGGCATCGAGCGGAGCAGGCCCTTCGTATACGGATGCTTCGGGTTGTAGAAAATGCCGTCGACCGTCGACTGCTCCACGATCCTCCCCAAATACATGACGGCCACCTCGTCGCACATTTCGGCAATGATGCCCAGATCATGCGTGACGAGCAGGATCGCCATACCGAATTCCTGTTGCAGCTGCTTCATCAGCTCCAGCACCTGCGCCTGGATCGTAACGTCAAGCGCGGTCGTCGGCTCGTCGGCAATCAGGAGCTCGGGGTTGCACGACAGAGCCATCGAGATCATCGCCCGCTGACGCATGCCGCCGGAAAATTCATGCGGATATTGATCGAACCGCTTCTCCTGGTCGGAGATGCCGACCTTGCCGAGCATCTCCAGCGCAATTCGCTTCGCTTCCCGCTTATCCTTCGTGCGGTGTATCCGAATCGCCTCCATAATCTGATTGCCGATCGTATACATCGGCGAGAAGGCGGTCATCGGCTCCTGGAAGATCATCGCGATTTTGCGGCCGCGAATCGAACGGATCTGTTTGCTGCGCGGTCCCAGCGACAGCAGGTCGAGCTGCTGCAGCGCCTTCTCCTCCGCCGAATGATACATAATGCGGCCGGTCGTCTCGCATTCCTTCGGATTAATCCCGATAATAGCCCGGCTGGTCAAGCTCTTGCCGCAGCCCGACTCGCCGACGAGGCCCAGCGTCTTCCCTCGCTTGATTTCGAAATCGACCCCGTCTACCGCTTTCATTTCCCCGTTGTCCATTTGGATGCGGATTTTCAAATTTTGCACGGACAAAAGCGGATCTTCTTCCGTCCTTGCCGCAATTTCCGTTGCCGAAGCTTGAGAAGCCAATACGATCCCCTCGCTTTGTAGGTTAAATAAAGTCCGTCTTGCCGGACCGACAGCTCGCCGCTATCTCTTGTACGGATCGGCGGCGTCGCGCAGGCCGTCGCCCAAAAAGTTAAAGGTCAGCACGGCGATAATAACGAATCCCAGAGGAATTAACTTCCAAGGATAGAGCGCCACGTTGTCGATCTGCTGCGCTTCCTGCAGCAGCACGCCCCAGCTGGTCGCGGGCGAACGAATGCCGAGGCCGAGGAAGCTCATCGCCGTCTCGCCGAGAATCATCCCGGGGATAGCCAGCGTCGTCGCTACCACCAGATAACTGATGAAGCCGGGAAGCAGATGCTTGACGATAATTTTCGCATCGCTGACGCCGGCTATTTTCGCCGCCATGACATATTCCTCGTTTTTCAGCGAAATGAATTTCCCCCGAGCCACGCGAGCCAGATCGGTCCAGCCGATAAAAGCGAAAATAATGACGATATAAATATACATCGTGACGACCGGAATCCGGGGCGGAATGGCCGCCGAGAGCGCCATCCACAGCGGAAGCGTCGGGAAGGAGCGGATGATCTCGATCAGCCGTTGAATGACCGAGTCGATCCAGCCGCCGAAATAGCCGGAGACGCCCCGATCATTAGGCCGAGAACGAAGCTGATCGCGACGCCGATCAAAGGAATGCTCAGCGAGATTTGGCTGCCCAGCACAATTCTCGAGAACAGGTCCCGCCCCATGCCGTCCGTGCCGAACAGAAACAGCCTGCCCGGCTGCTCGACCCCGAACAGATGCGTGCTCGTCGGGATCAGACCGAGAAATTTGTAGCTCTCCCCTTCGACAAAGAAGCGGAGCGAATACTGAATCGTCTCGTCATCGACGAATATTTTGCGGAAGGTGACCGGATCACGGCCGGACTTCAGTTCATAGACAAAGGGGCGGAGGTGAAACTTGCCGTCCGCATTGACAAAATGCAGGCCCATCGGCGGCGCGTTGACATATTTGCTGTCATAGCTTTGCAGGCCGTAAGGCGCGAGGAACTGGGCGAACAAGGCGGCCGCGTAGAACAGCGACAAGATGACCAGACTGATGCGGGCCAGCTTATGCTTCTTCAGCCGTTGGTACATCAGGCGCCATTGAGAGCTGTAATAGGCGTCTTCCTGCTTGGCGGGCTTCCTGCCGACTATATCCGGCTTGCGGAATATCGTTATCGTTTTCATCGATTACATCCCCCTGAACTCTGTGCGAATTTTGGGGTCGAGCCATGCCAGCAATATGTCCGAGATTAACGTCCCGATGACCGTCAATACGGCCATAAACAAGAGCCACGTGCCCGCCAGATACATATCCTGGCCTAGCAGGGCGTTATACATAACTGGCCCCTGAATCGGCAGATTGAGCACGATCGCCGTAATCGTCGATCCCGTAAAAATCGAAGTTAGCGACCAGCCCAGCGTGCTGACGATCGGATTCAAGGCGGCGCGCGTCGGATATTTCAGCAAAATTTTCGTCTCCGACAAGCCTTTGGCTCTTGCGGTGACGACGTTCGGCTTGTTCAGTTCGTCCAGCATTTGCCCCCGCATGACGCGGATCAGCTCCGCCGTATTGGCCAATCCGATGACGATGACGGGAATGATCATATGCTTCAGCAAATCGAGCACCTTGCCGACCGACCAGGCCGCATTCACGTAATCGCTGGAAAATAGTCCGAGCAGCGGATCGCCGAAATATTCATACGAAAGATACATTAAGATGATCGCCAGCAAAAAATGCGGCGTCGCCATCCCGAGAAAACCGATGGCGGAGAAAATATAGTCTCCCGCCGAATACTGCCGCACCGCACAGTAAATGCCGATGGGCACGGCGACCAAATACGTGAAGGCCATCGTGACGAGCGACACGATCAGCGTGAGCGCCATATACTGCTCGATCACCGCCATCACCGGCTTGTTGTAGTTAAAGGAATACCCGAAGTCAAAGTGAAGTATAATGTTCTTCATCCACAGCAAATATTGGACGAACCACGGCTTGTCGAGCTTCAGGCTCGCCCTCATCTCATCCATGTCCTGCTGCGACATCACGTCGCCGGCTACGGACATTTTGGCCGCATAGCTGGAGACGTAGTCGCCGGGAGGCAGCTGGATAATATAAAACACGATAATCGAAATGACGATAACGACGGGGATGACCATAACGATTCTTCTTGCGATATAAGGGAGCATCTGATCCTATCCTCTCTCTCCTTAAGCTCCGATACGGCTGAGACGACGGGGTAACGGAGGGGAATAACGATTCCCTTCCGTTACGAGTCTGTCCGATGAACGACGTAGAAGGTATATAGGCAAAATGACAGTAATTAAGCAGCGTCAGCGGAGAAATATACAGTCATTATTCGTTCAATATGCACAAACGTAACTCCGTCGGACAGACTCTTGCCCGCCGGTTTCGGTAGTTATTTGATGAAAAACTGCGCCGGATGGCCGTGACCGAGACTGCGGAATTCGTCGCAGTGAATGAGATCCTTCGGCACGTTATGCATTTTATTGGAGGCGACGATCAGCTTGGGCGTCGGGCCCGCATAGCCGATAATCCACTGGTTCTTCTGATGAAGCTTAATGATCTCATTGCTCCACTTGGTAATCTCCTCCTTCGTCGTCGAAGCCTTCACCTTATTCCAGTAATCCATAATTAGAGCTACGTCGCCTTCCGGCTTCACCCCTTCTTTGCCGTTGGAAGAAGTATATAAGCCGTAATGTCCGTACCATGGGGTCAGCACCCTTAGCGGAACGAGCGTATCCGGTCTGAACGATACGTTGACGACCGAAATATTTTCGGCGGTCGCCGGAATTTTATTCGAATATTTCAGCTCCTGATGCGTCCCCTGATCGACGACCTTCAAATCGACCTTGATGCCGACCGCTTCGTAATACTTCTTGACCAGCTCCAGGAACGAAGCCGTGCTCGTGCTCGGTTCAATGATCGTAATCGTTAAATCCGAGCCGTCCGCGTTGAGACGGAAATTATTTTTGTCGCGCTTCGTGAGTCCGAGCTCGTCGAGCAGCTGGTCGGCCCGCTTCGGATCGTATGCGCTCCACTGATCGGCCCAGCCCTTCTGGTAACCGACCAGCCCTTCCGGCACCGAAGCCTGCTGCGGGGCTCCGAGTCCGTTCGTTACAATCTCCGAAATCTCCTTGCGGTCTACGGCGACGGACAGCGCTTCCCTGAACTTGCTGTCCTGGAACAGCTTGCGCAAATTAGGATCGTCGATCGTCTGATTCAGCTGAATACCTGCGCTGGACCAGGACGGCGTGTTCCATGGAATGACCCGGAAGTTCGCTTTCTTCTCGTTTTCCTTCAGCACCGTGAAATCCTTGAAATCGAATTCGAGCAGGTTATAATCACCCGCCAGCGTGCCGAGCACGCGCTGCGCAGGGTCCTGCACCTTCGTCGCTACGATCCGGTCCATATAAGGCAGCTGATTGCCTGCCGCGTCCACTTTCCAATAATACGGATTGCGTTCCATAATGAACTGATCGCTGTTCGGATCGTTCTTCGCCACCCATGCTCTCAGCGTCGGGATTTGCGGGTAAATCCAATAGTAATAGCCGGTCGCTACAAGGAACGACTTGACATCCTCGAAGCCCCACTTCTTGGCCGTCTCCAGCGCCTTGTCGTCGCCGATAAACTCGGGCAAAATCGTCTTCTGGAAATGGGCCGGCGCAAAAAACCATTTGTTGTCGATCGCAACGCGCTCCAGAAACTGCACGCTCGGATATTTATGTATGACCTTGAACGTATAATCGTCCACTTTCACGACCTGGGCCAACGCTTTGTCGCCGGTGACCGGATCGACCGAATAGTAAGCGTCGTATATTTTTTTGCCGAAGGTTTCTTTGGTCAGCATATGCTCCCAATAAAAGAGAACGTCGTCGGCCGTAAACGGCTCGCCGTCCGACCACTTCATGCCTTTTCGCAAATAAATGGTAAATTCGGTGGAGTCTTTATTGACGTCGTAGCCTTTGGCGACATTAGGCTCTACCGTGCTTCCGTCCTTGTTGAAGCGAAAGAGCGCTTCTTCCGTCGGCTGGCCAACCGTCCAGCGGTCGTTCGGTCCGCCCCACGGCAGCTTCCAATCGCCTCCGTAGGTTCCCGTCTCCTCGACGACCTTCTCCACCATAGTGTCTTCTTTCGCCGGCATCCGTTCGGCGACGGGCTTCAAGGTTCCTGCCCCGACCAGCTTGTTGAGCATAGGCGCTTCTTTGAAGGCGTCTATTTTCTCCGGAGCGACAGGAGGCGGCGCCGGAGTAACCTGTGCTGTGGCCGGTGAGCCCGGATCGCTTTCGCATGCCGCCAAAGCGAAGACCATAAGGAAAATCATACAAACAAGATACCATCTGCTTCTCAACATAATCCCCTCCATGATCATATCTGACAACGACTACCTGAGGAATCAACCTGTACTGCGGCGTACTTACGCCGATGCGCGGCATGCGGCCGGCCAAATGTCGGGATGCGGCGCTGCCCTTGGTGCGTTCTCACCTCCTTGAATCATTAAATCGGTTTAAAGGAGAATTAAACCGGTTTAATAACAGAGTCGGATAAACCTTTATCAAATCCTTACGAAGGGGGAGCGTCCGCAGCAAAAAGCGCCGTATCGGGATGAATGACTGCATTCAGCGGTTCATGGCAGCAGTTAACGGCGGGCTCCAATTCCAATCTATACAGCAGGACATGGGATGTTGTAGGCATGGGTTATGAAATCGTGCGGTGTGTGGTATGCAGAGATGCGGGTGTCGGTACGATGATCTGTCGCGCCATGATTAAACCGGTTTAATCAGGGGATGTTGGTTGAATATGGTTTGTAAGCGCTTAATTAAATACTACATTGGATTGATTCATAATGCAATAGCTTTATGTTATGAAATTATTTTCATGGGATCGCCCCGTACGCACAGAAGCAGCCCGCGTGTCTGCCATGTCGTGCTGCCACGGCAGTCGCGGGCCGGTGAATTTACGGTTCGCTCTTACGAACGGAAGCTGCATAAGCGCTGCCTGCCGAGGCGGGCCGCCGCTCCCGCTCTAATGCACATAGACCGAGGATGCGATGAAATTGAGCATGAACAGCGCTGCAATGACGTAGAGCATCGCAGGCACCTGCTTGAACTGACCGGTCGCCAGCTTCATCAGCGGGTAAGCGATGAAGCCGAAAGCAAGCCCGTCGGCGATGCTTGAAGTTAAAGGGATACAGACGATGATCAGGAAGGCCGGAAACACCTCCGACAGATCGTGAAAAGGAATTTCCTGCACGCTCTTCATCATCAGCGCCCCGATGACGATCAGTACCGGAGCGACCGCATTGCCGGGAATCATTCCGATGAACGGCAGCGCCAGAGCCGATACCCCGAGCAGGACAGCGGTGATCAAGGCGGGGATGCCCGTCCTTCCTCCCTCCGATATCCCCGACGCGCTTTCCGCGGAAGCGATGGTCGGACTTGTACCGAGCAGGCCGGAGAGCACGGCGGAGAAGGCTACCGTCTGATAAGCCCTGGGGAACTTTCGCGCATCCGGGAGCATCCCGCTCAGCAGTCCCATATTTTCGAACAGCACGATCATGGTCATGGAGAAGACGGCGATCCAGAACGGGACCTGCCATAGATGAAAATCAATGGAAGTCATGATCCGCCCGTAAGCCCGGACATCCAGCGCCTCCGTCGTCATGTTCGCTTTTCCGGTACCGGCAAAAGTAATAAGGCTGGTGACGAAAATCCCGATGAGCAAGCTGCCCTTCACGTTTCGTACGAACAGCATAAACGTAACGGCCAAACCCGCCAGCGTCGACAGCATCACCGGATTGTGGAAGCTGCCCACAGTAACCAGCGTCGCCGAGCCGGACCTGATGATTTCTCCTTTTTGCAATCCGATAAAGGTCAGCAGCAGGCCGATGCCCGCCGTAATGCCGTGCTTCAAGGAAGGCGGGACGGCGCCGACGATTCGGCCCCCGAACGAAGTGACGCTCACGATTAGAAAGAGAATGCCGCTGACCGTAACGGCCGCCAGCCCCTGCTGCCAGGAAAGCCCCAGCGACTGAACGATCGTATAACTGAAAAAAGCGTTCAGCCCCATGCCCGGAATGACAATAATGGGCGCATTCGCCCAAAGAGCCATCAACAGGCAGCCGACGATCGAAGCGACCAGCGTGGCCATGACGCCGGCGCTTAACGGTATTCCCGAATCCTGCAAAATCAATGGATTGACCAATACGATATAGGCGCAAGTAAAAAAGGAAGTGAGCCCGGCCATGAGCTCCCTTCTCCATGTCGTTCCATGCGCTTCGAGCGCAAAATGCCGGTTAAAACGTTGAATCATCATTCTTCCCCCATTTCAACCCCTAACCCGCCCCATTATGCTTTGCATGCATAACTTCTATGAAATGAATCTTGTTGTTATAAGAAAGTTCCGGCAACCGTAGCCGAGATGACCGAAGCCAGCGTCGAGCCCAGAAGCAGCTTGAGCCCGAAACGCGCCGCCTGATTCCCCTGCTTCTCATCCAAAGCTTTAATGCCGCCGATAAGCGTGCCGATCGTGCCGAAATTGGCGAAGCTCACCAGGTAGACGGATAAGATGCCGATCGTCTTCGGAGACAGACTGGCCGCCAGCGATTGAAATCCCTGCATCGCGACAAATTCATTGGTCACGATTTTGGTCGCCATAATACTCCCCGCATGTACGGTTTCGTGCATCGGCACCCCCATAAGAAAGGCGATGGGAGCGAACACGTAGCCGAGAGCCGTCTGGAATGAGATATGGAAAGCTCCGGTGAAAGCATAGTTAAGCAAGCTCATTAATGCGACATAACCGACCAGCATGGCGGCGACGACGCAGGCGATCTTGAAGCCGTCCATAATGCTGTCGCCGACCATTTCGAAGAAAGCAGGCTTGGCCTCCCCGTCCTCCAGCAGCAGAAGATCCTCTTCGTCTTTGACTTCGTAAGGGTTGATGATGCTGGCAACGATCAGAGCCGACAAAATGTTCAGAACGACGCCGATGACGACATACTTGGGCTCGAGCATTTTCATATAAGAACCGACGATCGCCATGCTTACAGCGCTCATACCGGATGTACAGAACGTATACAGACGTTTCTCCGATACGAGTCTCAGCTGCTTTTTAACCGTTAAATAAACTTCCGGCTGGCCTAATACCGCGGTCGAAACCGCAATATAATTTTCGAGCCTGCCCATGCCGTTGATTTTGCTCAACGCTCTTCCCACATGTTTAATGACAAAAGGAAGAATTTTGAAATAATTAAAAATTCCGATCAGAATGGAAATAAAAATAATCGGAAGCAGCACATGCAAATAAAACGTAAACGCGCCTTCGTTCTCCAGACCGCCGAACACGAAATCGATTCCCGTATCCGCCATCTCCAGCAGCTTATTGAACATCAGAGACAAATAACTTACGATCCCGATCCCCGCTTCCGTATTCAGCAGCACGAAGGCCAGAATGAGCTGAATGGCAATCATCGTAGCGGCAGGTCTGATCCGGATCTTCTTCCGGCCGTTGCTGAAAAGATAAGCGATCCCGAGCACAAACAATAAACCTGTCAGTAGAAATATCAAATTCATGATGTCACACCCATCTGCAAGTAAGATTCACGGTACGCTGTCGTCCAGTCGTCGGCCGTAAGGCCGACCGCCGGTTCACCGGCCGGCCGCTGGCGCCCCGTGCCGGGGTTCGCCGATACGGCTCAGCAGCCGATTCGCCTCGGCCATTACTTTCTCTTCGTCCATCGTCAAGCATTGTCCGTTCTTCACGACGACGTTTCCGTCGATATACACATCGCAAACATCCCGGCCGCAGACGGAGTACAGCAGATGCGAAGACGCCCTGCTCACCGGCTGCAAATGCGGCTTGTCATACGGATCGATGGTAATAAAATCGGCCCGTTTCCCGCGCTCGAGAGAGCCCGTATGGCTCATGCCGATCGCTTCGGCTCCCATCCGCGTAGCCATAGCGTATACGGTAGGGGCAGGCAGCCGTCCGGCGTCTTTGGCCGTTCCCTTCTGCAGCAGCGCAGCAGTCCGCATCTCTTCGAACATATCGAAATTATTGTTAGAAGCGACGCCGTCGGTCGCAATGCCGACCTTAATCCCGGCGTCCAGAAGCCGGCCGACGTCTGCGATGCCCGAACCCAGCTTCAGATTGCTGATCGGATTATGGGCGACCCTCACGTCGTGCCGCTTCATGATCTGCCGCTCTTCGTCATTCAGCACGACGCCGTGCGCCATCACCGCCGGCCGGCCGAAGAGGCCCAGACGGCGCAGATGCTCGACCGGCCGCACGCCGTAGCGCCGCTCGATGTCGCTTACCTCGGTCTCCGTCTCGGAGACGTGAATGTGCAGCATCAGATCGTTCTCATGCGCTATCCGCACGCTTTCGACTAACGCATGCGGAGTGCAGGCATACGGGCTGTGGGGGGCGACCATCGTCGTCAGCCGGCCGTCCGCGGCCGTCTTGTAACGCCGGGCAAACCGCTCCGCTCCGGCAAGATTCGCCTGCTGCTCCCGCAGCGTGCCCATACTGAATATCGTATACGAGAAGGCACCGCGGATTCCCGTCTCGGCGACGGCTTGCATCACCGCATCGGCGTCGATGCCTGCAGGATTAAACATATCGGAGAATGTCGTCGTTCCGGACTTCAGCATTTCCAGAATGCCCAACCTGGCGCTGGCAGCAGCGATCTCCGTCGTAAATCTGGACTCCATCGGCCAAATTCGCGTCTCCAGCCAAGGCTTCAGCAGCATATCGTCACCGACGCCCCGGAGAATCGTCATCACGATATGGGAATGAGTATTAACAAGCCCGGGCAGCACCCATTTGCCAGCCAGATCGACGATCTCGTCCGCTCCGGCCAGCAGCTCTTCCGCATGATCGCCGATATAAACGATCGCCCCTCTCTCGACCACCATCATTCCCCGATCCATAGTCCGGTATTCGGAATCCATCGTAAAAAAATGACCGTGGATATACGCTGTTCTCAAGCTTCTCCCTCCCGCTCCTTCAAGTTTCGTCATTCGCCGTCCTTCCGGTTGAACTCGCCTTTGCCCCCGATGACGACTTCGACGCCGGCGCTGGTGCCGATCCGCGTCGCGCCGGCGCCGATCATCTGCCTGGCGGTGACCAGATCCCGGATTCCCCCGGAGGCCATGACGCCCATGTTCGGCCCGATCGTCTTGCGCATCAGCGCGATGTCGTCCGTCGTCGCCCCGCCCGGCCCGAAGCCGGTGGACGTTTTGACGAAGTCGGCGCCCTCCATCTTGCAAATCGAGCAGGCGATAATCTTCTCCTCGTAGGAGAGCAGACCCGTCTCCAGAATGACCTTGACCGCAGCCTGCCCTTCGCAGGCAATGACAACGCCCTCGATGTCCTTCTTCACCGTCTCGAAGTCGCCCGATTTCAGCACCCCGATATTCAGCACCATGTCGATTTCCGCAGCTCCGCCGGCGATGGCGTCCTTGGCCTCGGCGATCTTGACGAACGTGCTGGTCGCTCCCAGAGGAAAGCCGACAACGGTGGACACCTTCACCCCGCTGCCTTCAAGCAGCTTGGCTGCCAGCCGCACCCAATACGGGTTCACGCACACGGAAGCCAAACCATATTCCTTCGCTTCGGCGCACAGCCTGATAATGTCCTCTCTCGTGCATTCCGCTTTCAATAACGTATGATCGATTTTTTTGGCTATTTCGTCCATGCCGCTTCTCTCCTTCGCTTACCTTTGTCCTTTTTCATAGGGCTTGCCCAAAGCCGCCGGCGCCACCGCGCGTCCGACGAATCCGGCCAGTACGAGAATCGTTAACGCGTACGGGAAAATGTAAATAAAATCGACGGGGATATAATCGGTAATGCCGTGCACCTGAAAGACCGACTTCAACGCCGAAGCAATCCCGAAGAACAAGGCGGCGCACATCCCCGCAACCGGCCTCCATTTGCCGAAAATTAACGCCGCCAGAGCGATATATCCTTGGCCCGAGATCGTGCTGTGCGAGAAGTTGCTTGTCGTCGTCAGCGTCACCGTCGCTCCGCCCATAGCCGCCAGCGCCCCGCTGATCATCACGGCCATATAGCGCATCTTCGAGACGCTGATCGCCATCGAATCGGCCGCTTTCGGATGCTCGCCGACGGCGCGCAGGCGAAGGCCGAACGGCGTTTTATACAGCACGAACACCGAGACGGCGACCAGCATAAACGCCAGATAGCTGGTTGGATAGGCGCTGAACACGGCATGACCCAGAAACGGTATTTCGGATAGGAACGGAATATCCCACTTGGTGAACACCGCCTTCAGCGTAGGCGTCTGCGCCGCTCCGTGAAGGATGACCTTGCACAAATAAATCGTGATTCCTATCGCCAGGAAATTAAGCGCCACACCGCTTACGATCTGATCCGCCTTATAGGTTACCGATGCCACCGCATGCGGCACGGCGAAGATCGTCCCTGCCGCGACGGCCGCCGCAAAGCCGATCCACGGAGAAACCGCGCCGCCGCCGAGCTGCGTTTCCACGAAATACGTGACGATGGCCGCTGTGAAGGCTCCTACCGTCATTAATCCTTCCAGGGCGATGTTCGCCACGCCCGCGCGCTCCGAATACAACGCTCCGAGCGAAGCGAACACGAGCGCGGTCGCAAATACGATCGTCGTATGCATCAGCTCGCCGGTCATTTGGAGGAATTGCATTCTACAGCACCTCCTTCTTGTTCTTGGCTGTCAGCTTCAGCAGCTGCTTCACGATCTGATTGGCCGCTACGAAGAAAATAATTAAGGCGATCATAATGCTGACAAGCTCCTCGGGAACACCCGCTCCGAATTTCATGCCCGAAGCGCCGTAGGTTAAGACGCCGATCAGCACGGCTCCGAGGATCGCTCCGACAGGACTGTTTCTGCCGATCAGGGCAACCGCAATCCCCATCAGGCCGTATCCCGGAAAAGCGGTATTGACCGCCTGGTAATGAAACACGCCGAGCACCTCGCACACGCCTCCGACGCCTGCGAAGACGCCGCTGATGAACATCGCCTTGATTACGTTGCGGTTCACCTGGATGCCGGCATATTCCGAAGCGTCGGGATTGAGCCCGACGGCGCGCAGCTCGAACCCTTGCTTCGTTTTCCACAGCACCACGTAGAAGACGGCGGCCAGCGCCAGGGCCAGAACGATCCCGTAATGAATCCGCGAGCCTCCGAACAGCTCAGACAATCCCGCGGAGGACAGCCAGGCGCTCTTATCGACGACCTTGGACCTCATTTGGCCGGGTTCGAGCAGCCAAGCCTTGATCAAGTAGTTGGACAAGTACAACGCGATCCAGTTCAGCATGATTGTCGTAATGACTTCGTGGACGCCGCGAACCGCCTTCAAATAGCCCGCTATCGAGCCCCACAAGCCTCCGAGCAAACCACCTGCAACGACAGCCAGCGGAACGTGGATATACCACGGCATATGCAGGGAAATCCCGACGAAATCGGCCGCCAGCGCCCCCATAATGAACTGCCCTTCGGCTCCGATATTGAACAAGCCCGTCCGGAAAGCGAAGGCTACGGATAACCCGGTAAAAATAAACGGAGTAATCTGGCGGATCGTCTCCCCGGTATTGTATACGTCCCCGAATGCTTTACCGAACAAGGAGCCGTAGGCCAGCAGCGGATTATATCCGCCCGCTAGCATAATCAGCGATCCAAGCAGCAAGCCGATGCCGATGGCGATCAGCGATACTAACGAGGACTCTTTAAACAACCAGTAAATAAGCTTGCTCATGTGCTTTCCTCTCCTTGCCGCACTGCGCTTCCGGACATCATAAGCCCGATTTGCTGTTCATCCGTCGTTCGGGGATCGACGATCCCGACGATCGTTCCTTCATACATCACCGCGATCCGGTCGGATAAATTCATGATTTCATCCAATTCGAGCGAATAGAGAAGCACCGCCTTCCCTTTATCCCTCTGTTCGACCAGCTTCTTATGAATAAATTCAATCGCTCCGACGTCCAGCCCTCGGGTGGGCTGCGTCGCAATCAGCACGTCGGGATCGCCGTCCACCTCCCGCGCAATAATAATTTTTTGCTGATTGCCTCCGGACAGCGCCCGGGCCGGAGTATGCTCGCTCGGCGTGCGGATATCGAACTCCCGAATCAGGCGGTTGGCGTGCCGGCTCATTTTATCGTAGTCCAAAAAGGTATGACGGCGAAAATCAGGGAAATAATAGCTTTTGAGGACGGAGTTTTCGCTTACGGTAAAATCGAGCACCAGACCTCTTTTTTGCCGGTCTTCGGGAATGTAGCCGACCCTGGATTCGGCGATTTGGCGCGGAGTCGCATTATGAACCGGCTTGCCGTGAAGCCTGATTTCACCGCTCTGCACCCGCCTTAAGCCCGTCAGCACTTCGATAAGCTCCCGCTGCCCGTTGCCCTCGACGCCGGCAATGCCCAATATTTCGCCGCGTCTCAGCTCAAGCGACAGCTGCTTCAGGGCAGGGATGCCTCTATTGTCCAGCGCCGTAACCCGATGAAGCTTCAATATCGCTTCCTGCGGGTTCGCTTCCTTCTTGTCCACCGCGAAGCTGACCTGCCTGCCGACCATCTTGGAAGCCAGCTCGTCGGGCGACGTCTCCCGGACCGATACGCTGTCGATGACCTTCCCCCGGCGAATGATTGTGACTCCGTCGCATACGGCCATGATTTCCTTCAGCTTGTGGGTGATTAATATAATCGTCTTGCCCTCGTTCACCATGTTTTTCATAATCGCCATCAGGTCCTGAATTTCCTGCGGGGTCAGCACGGCGGTTGGCTCGTCAAAGATCAAAATATCCGCACCGCGGTACAATGTTTTCAGAATTTCCACACGCTGCTGCATCCCGACCGAAATGTCGCCGATCAGCTGGCCCGGCTCCACCTGCAAGCCGTAGCGCTCCGATAATTCGCGGACCTTATGCTCCGCACGGGAATAATCGATGCTTAGCCCCTTCTTCGGCTCCGTCCCCAAAATAATATTTTGCACCACCGTGTACGATTCAACGAGCATAAAATGCTGGTGGATCATCCCGATTCCGAGCTCGATCGCCGTTTTCGGGTCAGCAATCTGCACGCTGCGGCCGTTAATGCGAATTTCTCCCTCATCCGGCTGGTACAACCCGAACAAGATGTTCATCAGCGTCGATTTGCCTGCGCCGTTTTCTCCGAGCAGCGCATGAATCTCGCCCTTTCCGACCTTAAAGCTGATGGAATCGTTGGCGACGATTCCCGGAAACCGCTTCGTAATGCCAAGCATTTCTACAGCGATGTGCTCCTGTTGCATCGCGTATGTCACCTACTCCCCTGATCCTAAAAGATTGCATCATCGTCCGTACCCGGACAAAACCGGTTAATAACCGGCGTTCCCTTTCTTTCGCCCGGCCGGAGCCTTACTCCGTCACCGTCGGAACTTGAATATCGCCGTGCACGATCTTCACCGCATAATCCTGAACCTTCTTAAGCACGTCCTCGGGGATATTCGGATTGTTCTCCGGCAAGCCGACCCCGTTCTCCGCAAGCCCGAGCTCCTGAATGCCGCCTTTGAACTCGCCTTTGGCGACCTGATTGGAAATTTGATTGACCGCATGATCGACGCGTTTGACCATGGATGTGAGCGTAACTTCATTGCCGAAGGTAAGCGACTGGTCTTTATCGACGCCGATAACCCAGATGTCCTTGTTCTTCTTCTTGCGCTCGATCGCTTCGTTGAATACCCCGTCGCCCGTGGAGCCCGCCGCATGGAAGATGATGTCCACGCCATCGTTGTACATTGTAGCTGCGGTCGCTTTGCCTTGATCGGGCGCATTGAATGCTCCGGTGTAGTTAATGACTACCTTGGCGCTCGGATTAACCGCTTTCACGCCTTCCGTAAAACCGATCTCGAAACGTTTGATCACCGGAATTTCCGATCCTCCGACAAAGCCGATCTTGCCCGTTTTGGTCATCAGTCCGGCTACGACGCCGACGAGATAGGAGCCTTCGTTCTCTTTGAACGTGACGGATTCGACGTTAGGCGCATCGACGACCGCGTCGATAATCGCCAGCTTGGCCGACTTGTTCTGATCGGCGACCTGCTTGACGGCATCGCCCATCATAAAGCCGATGCCCCAGGTCAAGCTGCGTCCGTCCTTGACGAATTGATTCAGGTTCGGGATATAATCCGCATCGCTTTGGCTTTGCAGGTAATCCACCTTCGCGTCCTTCGCCGCCGAAAATGCTTTCAAGCCTTCCCAGGCGCTTTGGTTGAAGGAATTGTCGTTCACCCCTCCGATATCGGTAACCATCCCGATCGACACGTTATTGGCGGCCGATGCGTTGCCCGCTGCCGGAGCCTCCTGCGTTTTGCCGCTCCCGCAACCGGTTACAACAATAGCCAATGCGATCGTCGCGATCAAAGATGCCATCCAGCTTTTTTTCACCATACTCATCCTTTAAACCCCTCTCGATTTTTTTGAAAATGGATTGCTGAAGTCTCTCTCGCTGCTTGCCCGTTATGTACTCCTTGACCCCCCTCTCTCTCCTTTCATTAGTTGAAATTAATTAAAAATAATTTTGATCAAATGTAACTTTTCATATTATATGGCCTCGATGAACTTTTGTAAATATATTTTTTCAATTTTGTTCAAACCTAATTTTTCCTAGAAAATAAGCGAAAAAAAAGAACGCAGGTTCATTGTCGAACCGACGTTCTCTTGGATTAAGGCAAAATTCAAAGAAACTATGAAACCTATAAAATGTACGGTTGTTCAGATTCGCTGAACGATTTCTTTCACCAAAGCTACGAAACCGGTTTTCACCTTCTCCGTCGTTTCGATCACTTCTTCATGGCAAAGAGGCTGCTCCAATATGCCTGCCGCCATATTGGAAATACATGAAATGCCCAATACCTCGATGCCCGCATAGTTCGCCGCGATCACTTCCGGCACGGTCGACATGCCTACCGCGTCTCCGCCCATGATCCGCGCCATGCGAATTTCCGCGGGGGTTTCGTAGGACGGCCCGGTAAAGCCGATGTAGATGCCCTCGCGCAGCTCCATCTGCAGAGCCTCCGCGGCGCCGTGCGCCAGCTCCCGCAGTTTCGCCGAATACGCCTGCGACATATCCGGAAACCGCGGCCCCAGCTTGGAATCGTTAGGCCCGATCAGCGGGTTGCCTGACATATGGTTAATATGATCGGAAATAAGCATCAAATCGCCCGGCCGGAATGATGTGTTCACTCCGCCCGCGGCGTTGGTGACGATGATCGTCTCCACTCCCAGCTGCTTCATGACAAATACCGGGAATACGACTTTATCCATTGCGTAGCCTTCGTAGTAATGGAACCGTCCCTGCATCGCCACGACCGGTTTTCCTTGCAGCATGCCGCATACCAACTGTCCCGCATGCCCCTCTACCGTAGAAACCGGGAAGCCGGGAATATCTTCGTACGCAATGACGACCGGATTTTCGATCAGATCCGCCAATACGCCTAAGCCGGAGCCGAGAATGAGTCCGATTTGCGGCGTAATGGCAAGTCTTTCTTTAATGTAGCCCGCGGCTTGTTCTCTTTGATCTGCAGATGTCATAGTACAACCTCCTCGTTATACTGCCCGAGCGCCGGCTCACGGCCGATTCTCCTCATGCCTGGCGAGCAGCGCTTTGGCCGTGTTCTGGTCGGTGATGAGCACGTTGGCGTACTGCCCCCGAAGCGCGCCGTAAATGGCCTTCACTTTTTTCGCTCCGCCGGCCACCAATATCGACTGTTCCTTCTGTTTCAAATCCGCCAGCTCGATGCCGATCGTCCGGTCATCCAGCCCGGTATTGCATATATTTCCATCCTCGTCGAAATAGCGGGAACAGATGTCTCCGACCGCCTTCTCCTTAATGATCTCCAAATCTTCATCCGTAAAATAATTCGATTGAATGAGCACCGAATCCGAATTCGTAAGCCCTACGGAAAAAATGGCGATATTCGCAAGCTTTCCCAAATCCAGCACTCTGCGGATATGGCGGTCCGACGTGATCGCCTGTCTCACAAGCGGATGGTCGACAATCGCCGGCAAATATAAGAAATAAGGCGATACATGAAACGCTCTGCTGAACAGATAAATGATCTCGGACGGCGAAACGGCGATATCGGCATGGCTGACCCCGCCGTTCAACTGAACGACCCGGGAATCGTTCAAATTTTTGTGCTGCAAGTTGGTGGCCACATGATACATCGTCAGCCCCCAGGAGGCGCCGATAATATCTTTGTCCTTCACGGTGTTCACCAAATAATCGGCGGCCGCTTCCCCGATAAATTTTTTGACGACATCATCGTCATACGTCGGCACGAAGGCGACGACCGCTTTCTTCAGCTGAAACGTCTCGCGCAGATCGTTCGCCAACGTCTCGCAGTCTTCCGCAGGGTCCACGATATGAATTTTAACGACCCCTTCGGCCTTGGCCTGCTGCAGCAGGCGCGACACGGTCGGACGCGATAAACCTAGCATTTCGGCGATCTGGTTCTGGTTGTAGTCCAGCTGATAGTATAATTTCGCGACTTCAATAACTTTTCTGAGCTTATCATCCTCCACTTTATTCCCACCCACCCATTCAAGAAATTATGTACATTTCTTGTTTAACTTAATTTCAGACCTTCTAAATATACCTTATTCTACTGAAAAATGCAACGAACTCCCTGCCGGTTCCGCCCAACAGAAATACCCCCGGGTTCCAACGAACGAACCGCCGAGGGCATTCCTGCATCTCATTATTTCCTAGTATGTCCAAACTATAAACTATTTGTCAAAAATATGAAGATGGCTTTTGCGCAGCTTGTCCTTTTCCTCCGCGCTTATTTTATTGTTATTGTTATAAATCGCGCTTTCCCAGTCGCCGTACATCGGATTCGGGAAAACGATCAGTTTATCGCCGAACTGCTGCCGGACTTCGTCGGCCCGCCGGTCTCTATCCTGCTCCGAATTACCGACAAAGCCGTAAAAATCTTTCAGATTATCGCCGAAAAACAAAACGATTTCGTGAGTTTCGGACACTTGGTTAAAGCGGGCTTCCTTCCCCTTCTCCTCCGGCTGCTTCAGCAGCACGTGCCCGGAGACGGCTTGCGGAGCTTGAATGGCTTGCAAATTTTTGACCGTGGCCTCCGTTTGCGCTGCGCTGCGGTCGGATATATAGTAAATGTCGACTCCTTTGCCGTCCGCATAGTTCAGAAATTCAACGACCCCCGGCACGGCCTTCGCTTCCGCCTTGTTCACCCATTCGTCCCATTTGTACGGATGTCCTTTGCCGGAGGCAATTTCCACGGCGTCGAACGGACTGTTGTCCAATACCGTTTCATCCAAATCCAGCACAATCGCGGGCTTTTTGGCCGTGCCTTGTGCCAAGGCCGCATCCAGCTTCCATTTGCCGATATTGTATCCTTGGTAATATAACGCTTTCGCCTCCGCTGCGGACTGGTACCATAACACAGCCATCACCTTTTGTTCGGCGATCGCATTGAACTTCGCTTCCGCCGCACTCTCCGCACCGCTTGCGGATTGCGGCTGTTCTGCGGCCGCAGCTGCAGGCTGCGCCGCTTCTTTCCCGCCGCCCGGGACTGCCTCCGGCGCGCTGCAGGCTGCGAGCGAAGCCGCCATCACCATTGCGGATACGGCGGTTGTCAACGTCTTCCATGATTTTAACGATGTCATCCGGTTCACCCCTCCTAATTTTCACCATACGAATATGGCGATATACTCCGCATTTCGAAACACGATCGCTATTCGGGAAACAACCCGCAGAAGCTCCTGCCGCTTACGAAGCCGGAATGGCGATTTCCTGCCCGGGATAAATGCGGTGCGGATTGGGCAGCTCGTTATATTCGGCCAGCTTTCTCCATTCCATCCCGTATTTCAGGGCAATCGCCGACAAGACGTCGCCCGGCTGTACGATATAGACTTCCCCCGGGGCGGCTGTCGTTGCGGCGGACTCTCGGCCCTCGCCCAAGATCAGCTCATATTTGGCAAAGCCGGAATCGAGCATGCCCGCATACCGGATGTTGGCGCTGCTCTCGGCAAGAGCCCGGGCAGCGGGAGACGATTCGAACACCAGCGTCGGATTGCCCCGGATCGGCGCCAGCGACCAATTTCCGTCGGCCGAAGGGTTGATCGGAGAATTGTTTCTAATATAGTCGATGAGAATTTCCCTGTTTTCATCCGGAGAATCGACCGCAATATTATCGCCGGTCAGCCCAGGGAAGCTTCCGCCTCCGCTCGCCCGGTAATTGTTCGTGGCGACGAGAAACTTTTGATTCGGATCGATCGGCTTGCCGTCATATTGCAGATGAACGATTCTGTGGGCATCGGGGTTGACGAGCTTGCCGCCGGAGCCGTATCTGGCCGGCTGCGTCACGTCGATCTCATACGTAACGCCGTCGATAATATCGAATTTGTAGGCAGGAAAGCTCGCATTGATCAAATCCTGCTCCCCGGCCTTGTCCGGATCGATCTGGTTGAACTGGAGAGCCGACATCTCTAGCCATTCTTTCACTTCCGCACCCGTCATCAGCACCGCCTTGAGCGTGTTCGGATACACATACAGATCGGCCGCATTGTTCACCGCGATCGTCCCTGCCGGAATATCCGTATAATAGTTCGGTCCGCTTCTGCCGCCGGCCTTGAACGGGGCTCCCTCCGACAACACCGGAATGCCGTCCAGCTCGGTGCCCTCGATATGCTTCTCCACGTACCATTTCTGGGCATTCGTCAATATTTGAATGGACGGATCGTCCTGCACGACCGCAAAATAGCTTGTAATCTGCGCCGTAGTCGCTCCGACAGGCCCGCGAATATACGCCAGCGTCGCTTCGTGATCATCTTTCACGGCGTTCGCCACCTCTTCATCCGCATCCGCAAGCGGTACGATTCGCTTATCCTGCGTCTCGTAAATCGCCCGCGTGTGCGACCGGGAGTCCGCGACCCGCCATGTCCCGCCGCTTTTTTGCAGCGTAAGATCAATGATGCCGAGATGATTGCCCCAAAATCCGGGTTCGACGGCGGGAATGCCGTTGATCGTTCCTTTGTCCGCATCGACGCCCGGAATGCCCTGGAAGCTCTCTGACGGGAAGACGGCATGCGCGTGGCCGAATAAAATGACGTCGATGTCCTTCACTTTGCTGAGCAAAAATGAAGCGTTTTCATCCATCCCTTTGCGTTCCTCGCTGCCAAGTCCGGAGTGAGGAATGGCAATAATAAGATCGGCGCCCCCCGCTTTCATCTTCGGCACGAACGTCTCCGCCGACTCAACAATGTCTTTCACGATCACCTTGCCCTGCAAATTCGCTTTGTCCCATTTCACGATTTGCGGCGGCACGAAGCCGATGACGCCTATTTTCAGCCGTTGCTCCCTGCCGCTTTCATCTACGAAGCCTCTATCCAAAATTTGATACGGCGTGAACAAGTTTCGGTCGTTATCCGGATTTTGATCCTGATCGTCTATGTACACGTTCGAGTTCACATAAGGAAAGTTTGCGCCCTTCAAGCTCTTTTGCAAAAAATCCAAGCCGAAATTAAATTCATGATTCCCGATATTGCCCGCATCGTAATTGAGCAAATTCAACGCTTTATATACCGGATGCGTCTCCCCGTCCTGCAGCGGGCGGACGAGCGCGACGTAATCGCCGAGCGGGTTACCCTGGATAATATCCCCGTTGTCGAACAATAGGCTGTTCTTCGCCTCTTCTCTTGCTTTCTTAATATGAGAGGCGGTTTTGACAAATCCGAACTCTTCCGACTGCTGATCCTGGTAATAATCGTAATTCATAAGATGAGTATGAATATCCGATGTTTCCATAATTCTCAATTTCATCTCGGCCTCCGGACCGTCCGCCCGAACCGCGCCGTCCGGATAAGCCCCGCCGCTGAGCAGCAGACCCGAGATCAATAATCCTTTGGCTAACCTGTGCGTTTTTCTCATAGATATCACTCCCATCATTCATTCCATAAAGTAAGAACGGCTCTGCGTAAAGAGGTAAATCAGGGAAATCGGATTCATTTACATAGATTCACACCTCCGGGAAAAAATGTTCATATCATTTATGACTTTATTGCAAGCGTTGTCATATTATCACATAACTTTCATGTCTTCAACCTCATTTTTTAGAAAAACGGCAAAAAAATCGGTTGCTTTTTAAATATCCCCCATGCTACAATTCACGTAATTTCATGAAGGAGTGATACATTTGTTCAAATCAAAAGCTATTTCTACTATCGCTGTAAGCGCAATCATCTCATCTATGCTCGCCGCATCCGCCTTCGCCGATGCTCCGAAATCCCTCTCGCATCTCGACTGGATGCAGCAGAAAGCGATCGTTGAGGGGGATCAAAGCGGCACCTTGGCTTTGGACCGCAATATTACGCTGTCCGAGCTGGCAACCGTCATTGCCCGATTGAAAGGTCAAACCAAGCTGGCGCCCGACGCTTCGATCCGCCATTGGGCGTCCGGAGCGTTATCCTGGGCGAAGCAGCAAGGCATCGTCTCGGCTTCGGATCTGCTCGCGCCCGACGCGCCGTTACCGGCGGCGAACATCGTAGATATCGCCAAGAAGGCCGGCTACAGCCTTTCCTTGCCGCAGAGCGGCTCTTTCGTCACGCGCCAAGACCTCTTGCAGGCTTTAGGGGACGCGGCCACTTTACATATTACGATTGCCCACACCAACGATGTGCACGGGCACATCGACGAGAACAAGTCTTCTAAAGAATTCGGCTATGCCAAAATTGCCACGCTCATTAAACAAATGCGCGCCGAAAATCCGAATTTCTTGCTGATGGATGCGGGAGATACGTTCCAGGGAACGGTTTTCGCCAATTTGTTTAAAGGAGAATCTATCGTACCGATCCTCAATGCTTTGAAATATAACACGCAGGCGGCTGGCAACCACGACTTCGACTTCGGCTACGAGCAGCTTGTAAAGCTGAAAGGCATGGTCGACCATCCGATCATCAGCTCCAACGTATTTAAAAAAGAGGACGGCACCGAGCTGCTGCAGCCTGTCTACTATACCGAAATCGGCGGCAAAACCTTTGCTTTCCTCGGGTTTACGACCGACGAAACGCCAATCGTCACACATCCGGATAACGTAAAAGCGCTTACGTTCAAAAATCCGATCGAAGTAGCCAAGCAGATGGTTCCCGAATTGAAGAAAAAAGTCGACCATGTCGTCGTCGTATGCCATGACGGCATCGAAGTGGACCGGGAAATGGCCCGCGCCGTGCCGGGAATCGATCTCATCATCGGGGGTCATTCTCATACCAGACTTACCGAGCCCGAGCACATCAACGGCACTTATATCGTGCAAGACTGGGAATACGGCAAATCGCTGGGGCGCGCCGATCTCTACTATTTAAACGATGAGCTTGTAGGCTTTACCGGCGGCTTGCTGGAATACGACGAGAAAGTGCAGGCCGATCCCGAGGTTGAGAAGCTGGTGCAAAATGTCGTGAGTCATATCGATAAAGAATTGGATGCCGTCATCGCTAAATCGGAGGTCAAGCTGGAGGGAGAGCGTACGATCGTCAGAACCCAGGAGACGAATCTCGGCAATCTGATTGCGGATGCTTTGCTGGATAAAACGAAGTCCATCGCAGGATATGAAGCGGATGTCGCGCTGATTAACGGAGGAGGCGTCAGGGCGACGGTCAATGCGGGCGACGTCACGAAGAAGAGTCTGTACGACGTTCTGCCTTTCCCTAACACGCTGGTGGTCACGGAGCTTACCGGCAGCGAGCTGCAAGCCGCGATCGAGAACGGCGTATCCAAGGTCGAAATAGCCGAAGGCCGCTTCCCGCAAATTAGCGGCATGTCGTTCGCCTATTCGAAGAATAAGCCTGCCGGACAACGGGTGCTGGAGCTGAAAGTGAACGGGCAGCCGGTCGATCCGAACAAAACTTACAAAGTGGCCACCAACGATTTCATTGTCGCCGGCGGCGACGGCTATTCGATGATGATGGACAAGAAATCGTTCAACACCGGCTTCACCTTGTACGATGTTTTGGAGGAATTTTTCATGAAGCGCGGTACGCTGAGCCCGTCGGTGGAAGAGCGGATCGTTGAAGTGAACGGATAACAAGTTACCAGGAACATCCCCGAAATAAATACCGCTGTCATTTCGCAAAAGGACCGTCCGGCATCTGAAACCAGCTGCCGGACGGTCCTTTCACGTTCCGTCAATCCAAAATCATTTTGGCTAACGCCGCAAGGTCCTGAATATCGATCGCAATGGAATATTTGGTTTGAAAAGTTGTTTTTTATTAGACTCTTAAATTGAAGATCTCCTATATATTTTAAATCTCTTACGGAATCCGCGGCCGCGTGCCGGACAAGGGCTACCCGCCGGTTTGGCCGTTCAATTACAGAGAAAACGGCCCTTGCGGCGCATAAAGACAGAGCGATGAGCGATCGGGCGTATAAAAACATACGAATATTGATGCGAACCGGCGCATACTCGGGTTATTCACAGCAGCGGGCTTAAGGAAGCTAATTTCCGCGTAATGAAGCGGCTTATGCAGTTCGTCCCCGTCTGCGATTCTGTTTTTATCCGTACCGTGAACGAGCCGGGCGCGGCTTGAAGGCCGACGGCCGGCCTATCCACGATAATCGATCTGTTTTTTTATCCGTTGCAGGTGAAATAAACGCTCGTCTTGCAGCCGGCCAAAGCGGCGCGCGCTCATTCTTGTATAAATATGTGGCAGCATCTGCGGGAAATCGGAACATCGGCGAAGGGGTTATAAAAGGAAGGGAACGGCGAAGAGCCCTCTTTGAACACAATTTCAAAAAAGAGAGCTAGTTGTTCGAGCTTATGCAGTTGACGAGGAAATGTTCCAGCTTGAAGCCGTGCGGAACGTCAGGGGCTCGCTTCCATTTCGGCAGCTGTGCGATTCGGGTTAGCATCCACCGCTTAACCGCAGAGGGGCTTTCCTGCCGGAATTTCTTGAGCGCGTACTCTTCGATAACGCGGTATTCGTCCGGATCGGCCTGCATCTTATAGGCATAGGCGCGAATGTCCCCGGCCTCCTGCCGTCCCACCCGCTGTTCAAGCGCCTCGTTGGCGCGGCGGTAAGCCGCCGGACTGTGCACCGGAGCGGATGTGTAATCCCGGTTCAAGATCGGAAGAGCGGTTTTGCACATCGTCCGGAACGATTTCAGATCGAACCGGCTCACGGCGGCGGCGAATTCGTAAGAACGCTTGCCGATCTCATCGCGGCCACGAGGAGCTATAAACGGATACAATCCCGTCTTCCTGGCAATATCCAGATACAGCGCGATCCCTTGATTGCGAACCTCGTCCTTGACGAATTGCAGCAGATCGAGAGGGAAAATCCGATGCTTCCGGTACAAATCCTTTATTTTCAACAGGACATAGCGAATAAACGAATGGCTTTTCTTTTTCATCAAGGTGACCAGCTGAATCAAGGTTCGGCCCTGGTTGTGCTGCTCCAGCTCGCCGATGCCGAGCTTCTCCAACTGCTCCCGAATGAATCGGGTCATCCGGTAGTACGGCCGCTTCGACCGGACGACATCGTGGTAGGAGGCGCCTTTTTCCTTCTTAATAATATAATAGGGATTGATGGAATAGGACGCTTTATAATAGCCGGTGGCGTTCGGCTTGATCGCCGCGCTTGCGGCAAACAGCGGCTGCCCGTCCATGACCGGCCTCCTGCACAGAAGCTCGAGGAGCCCTCTGATTTGATTCAGATTGGTTTTATGAAGCAGCTTGTACAAACCGCCGTCCTTGCCGTCGTTGCGCAGATTTTTTTCCACCGTTTTATCCGGACGGTCGTTTTGCTGCGCCGCGGCCTCCAGATACCATTTTTGCGCGGCCAACGGCAGCTCGCCGAAGGCTTCGGTATATACGGCGGGAGGCAGCAGAAAGTAATACCCGATCGTCCCCGTATCGGGCTGAAGGTATTGGCTCAGCGTATAATGATAGGTGCCTGTAATCTCCTCGCGGACCGGCTCGATGAGCCCCAGGTCGACGAACTTTTGGAAGGAAACGTAGAATTGATCGTTGGTAACGGGGGTTTCGAATAATTCGGCTTGTTTCTGATAAATCCGGTTGCGGTTGCAAAACTCCAAAGCCCCTTTCGTATTAAAGGCGGCCTGAATCGTAATGAACAGCTGGATATCGGATTTCGTAATGTGATGAACGAGGCGGCCCCTGCCGTCGTTGCGGAACCGGAACCGGTCCTTGTTGTAATCGAAGGGCTCTTCTATATGTTTGAAAGCTTCGTAGAAACGGTGGCTGATGACGACCGGATTCGTAGGCTGGAGAAGCGCTTTGCCTTTCAAATTATTAAGAAACATCAGTTTGTTCACGCAGGGCGCCCTCCTTTCCACCGGCCATCCGCTTGGGCGGCGATCTATACGAATTCATAGATTTTTGCTGCTCGTTTTGATATAATAAGAAAAAGACAACAACGAAATAGGCCTCTGAATGTCCAATTTTTTTGGAAATTCAAGAAGCTTGTCTTCTGGAGTTGCGATCCTTATCGTTGGTAGCGAGCGCGGATCGGACTCGAATGTTTCTTGTCTGCTGAGTACTGGTAATACTCAGTCATCACTGGCATGTTGGTAGCATCCAGTTTGAAAGCTTCCATGAAGATGGAGGCTTTTTTTGTTACTTGCAGAGGCGCTGGCATCGTCTTTATAACGTTATGTAGAATAGACGGTTTTCTTTGGTAGTAGACAACTCGCCTATTTCTTTTATCCACATGTGGATAACTTTCTTTTTTCGACAAGAACCATTATATCAACATTGGTAATATGATGTAAGATGCGATAGAGTACGACGATTTTGTAAAAAGAGCCGTTTTTCCGAGGAAAATCTAGGTACGCGTTTTTGGTAAAAACCCCAAACCCCCTCAACTTACGGGATGTAAGCGGTATATCATGCTGCCGGTAAAAATATTTCGAGGTCTGGTACGCATATTTCGTAAAATGAAGCAAACGAATACGCGTTTCAAGTAAAAAGCGATTAATAAGTACGCGATTCTCGTAAAAAACGATAAATTATAAGATGGATAACTTCCCGCGGCAGCTCAAACAGGATACAATTGACATTTTGAGGTACGTTATTTTCGTAAAAAGCCAATTTTGAGTACGCATTTTTCGTAAAAACCGATACTAGACTACGTGAATCGGGTAAAAAGCTATCGGCAAGTACGCTGTATAGGTTAAAAGCCGGGTATTAAGTACGCATATGTTGTAAAAAGCCATGCCGGGTTATCCACAGAAATGGATAATCCCTATTTCTTCAAGCAGGGTGAAAACCGGGCCGAGATACTATGCCGCCACAGTTCTGAAGTAAAAAGAAAAGCCCTGCACGAATGCAGAGCTTCCTTTTTACGTTGCTGGGTACGCGTATTTTGTAAAAAACGTGGCTTATTGGATGAGCGACGGGGTGGATGTTCCCGTAAAGAAGTCGGCTTTTTCCGATTCGGTGACAGGAGTCAGTATAATCTCAAACCCGTTGCCGACCCGCTTGTAGTCGCTGATCAGGATATTGGCTTCCTTAAACTCCTGCAGCGATGCCTCGATTTGCTTGAGGTTGCTGTCGATCCGTTTGGAGCGGAAGCGGATGCGATCCGAAAAAAACGTATATTCGAAATGGCGCTTCATATTGCGGCCTTGCAGGTAGGCGTCCAGCCGCTCCTTCTGAAACGCGTAAATTAAAATTTTGGACAGCCGATTCTCCAAACGATGAATAAAGTGGCTGTAAATTTGCACCGTCTGCTTCGTAATAAACTGCTGATGCAGCGTATCGGAAAATTTGATCTCCGCATAGCGGCGGCCCGTCGCGTCTTCCTTGGAAACGAGGACGTATTCGAATAAATTGTACAGGAACGTCGTGCGCGTCTCTTTATTCGGCCCGGTCGTTCTCCCTTCCAGACTGAACCGGCCGATCTTCTGCAGTCGCTTCGTGATCAGATCGTACGCCTTCTGGCTGGTATTGCCGTAAATGCGCGTGAGCAGCGGCCGCAGATCAAAGGCGATCGTCTTGTCCGTATAAAAGCGCTCGGCCCGGTGCTCCATCACATGCTCGATAATTTCCGAATCGGTCTCGTCGAGCAAAAACATTTTGTCGATCTGCACTTCCTCATTCTCTTCAATCGAAATAAACGAACGCAGGACGCGGTTATCGCTTAATTTGTAATCGTCGTATAAAATCGTCGCTTTTTGCTCGGAATCGAACAGCACGTTGCCCCGCATCTTGGCTTTGCCGTCGGCGAAGATCGGATTTTCGATCAAATCCTTGAACCGGTGCGTAATCCAGTTGCGGGGCGCATTTTTCAGAAAATCGGCGATGATGTAAACAAAGTCGTTCTCGAACGCCTTCTCGATCTGGTACTGCTGCTTCGAATCGAGATACGGATAATCGGTGAGCCGGGTGTCGACGTCGACGGCCCACGCTTCGATTTCCTCCAGACGGGTTTGCACGAACCGGCTTTCGTCTTTAATGTCTTTGAGCATTTCCTTGAAGCCGTCGTCGGCCGATTTGCTTTCCAGAAACTTGAGCAGCACTTCCCGCTCTTCGTGAATGCTGGAGGCGTTCTTGGTCTCCACTTCTTTCTTCAGCTGCTTAAACCAGTTTTTCTTCGTTAATTGCCGCCTTCTATGATAAGTCGATTTAATCTCCAATAAATCAACGACATCGTCATCATTGAAAAATATATTATTCATAATATTGCGCATATAGGTTTCGATAGAAGGACTTGAATCGTATTCGTCTTGAAGCACCAGCTTCAGAAGCTTCTCCTTCGTCTTCTCCCCGATCAGCACCAGGAGCTCGTCAAATATAAATCGAGGAATTTCCTGTATTTTAACGCTCATCCTATTCCCCCCGGTCATGTTCACTATCTTTATTTTATAGGTTCTAGCAAAAATAAACAATGGAAAGGATAGAGAAAACTGTCTCGCTAATGATTATGTCTGGTTATCGCGGCTTCTATTATAATGAAAACAGCTGCTAGAGAGTATGAAGCGATGCAGCAAAGACCGGTTTAGGAGGATGGCAACGATGTGGAATCCCGACGCATTTCTGGAACATATGCTGTGGAGCAAGCGCCCGGCTTATTCATTCGAAGCAAAGACCACGGAGCAGTGGAGCGAATGGAGAGCGGCGCTGAAGGAAGTGCTGCTGCAAAAGCTGGCCGTTCCGGACGGTATGGGGCAAGCGCTCGCTCCCGTCGTTCTGGAGCGGATCGACTGCGGCGATTATATCCGCGAACGCGTTCAGCTGACGACGCTGCCTCACTTAACGATGCCCGCGTACGTATTGAAGCCGAAGCAAGGCGAGGCGCCGTATCCGGCCGTTATCGCCTGTCCCGGCCACGGCTACGGCAGCAAGGAGCTGGTCGGGCTGCTGCCGGACGGAAGCCCGCGGCTGGGCGAGCCGGGCATCTACCAGGACTATCCGGCCGCCTTGGCGCGCAGAGGCTTCATCGTCATCGTGCCCGAAATGCTCGGGCTCGGCGACCGCAGATTGCAGGCCGACCGGGATAAGGAGCCGAAGGACACGTCCTGCTTCCGGCTGGCCTCGCATCTGCTGATGGCCGGATACACGCTCGCCGGCTGCCGCGTGTACGAGATGATGCGCTGCGTCGATTATTTGCGCACCCGGCCGGATACGGATTCCGACCGGGTCGGGTGCATGGGCTTCTCCGGCGGCGGCCTGATTATGGCATTAACCGCCGCCGTGGACGAGCGGATTCGCGCCACCGTGATCAGCGGCTATACGAACACGTACCGCGACAGCATATTGGCCAAGTCCCACTGTGCCGACAATTATATCCCGGGCCTTCTGAGCGCGGCGGAAATGCCGGACTGGTTCGGGCTGATCGCCCCCCGTCCCCTGTTCATCGAATCCGGACTTGAGGACAGCGGATTTCCGGTTGCGGGGGCGCTCAAGGCGATCGAGCGCATTCGGGCGGTTTACGACGTTCTCGGCTGCGGCGACCGGATGGATCAGTATATTCATCCCGGGAAGCACGAGGTGTCCGGAGCCAAGTCGTACGACTGGCTGCAGCGCCATTTGCAGGCATGAGCCGAGACTTCGCTTCGCGGGAGGCCGTTTCCTGCAATCGCTTTCCGAATCAAGCGGGCCAGTAGCGGAGGCGCGACGGCCCCCGGGCCGGAGCACGGCCTTAAGCGGACAGGACGGGGCAAGGCGCGATGCGCTACTCCCCGTTCTGCTCATTCAGCCACATTCCTCTGTATTGTCCCGGCGTCATCCCGGTCGTCTTTTTAAAATAACGGATGAAATTTTGCGGATTATTATATTGCAGCTTCTGGGAAATATCGGCGATTTTCATCTCGGTTTCCATCAGCCATTTCTTGGCGATTTCCATGCGATAGGAAAGCAAATATTCCGTAAAATTGACGTTCAAGCTTTTTTTCAGCGCTCTGCGCAAATAGCTCGAATGGTAGTTCAAGCGGGAAGCGCATTCTTCCAGCGTCAGATCGCGGTCATATTCGGTTTGAATAATGCGGATGACTTCATTGGAGATTTTCTGGTAAGGCGCTTCCTTGCCGCTCTCCTCCGTCTCGATCATCGGAGCGATAATATGCAGATGGAACCATTGTTCAATTTCCTGAACGGTGTTCAGTCTTTGCAGCTGTTCATACAGCGGAACGGCGTTCGTGTCGAGCGAAGCGAAGGTAGCGGCCGCCTGCTCCGGGATGTACAGCAGATCGAGCAGCAGCTTCATCAGCCAGTTTTGCATTTGATTATGCGTCAGCTCGCGGTTGGACAAAATTTGCAGAAACTCCTTTAACAGCGCATGGGCTCTCTTCTCGTCGGCGAACTTCACCGCTTCTACCAGCTGCTTCTCCAGATGCTCCGGGAAAAACACCATCTGCGTCTCCGGTTCCTCGTTCTCGATGAACAGGATCGTCTCCGACTGCTTCGCAATCCGGTATTTCAACGCGTCCAGCCCCTCGGCATAAGCCTTATAGGTTTGCTCATACTCCTTATAGGGGCGGCTGATTCCGGCGCTGACCGGTATGCCGAGATAGGTAAGCACGTTAGCCTGCACCTGCCGGATCGCATTCGACAGAAACTGTTTAAACTCGTCCTGAGAGTCCTCATTGCCGGCAATGACGGTCATCTGCGCCTGCTCCATAACGATCGGGTACAAGCGCCGGTCCGCCGGTATCGTCTCTTCGACAATATTGCTGATCGCATATAGCAGCAGATCGCGGTCAGGCTCCCCGAACCGGGTCCCCTTCAGCGAATCGATCCGGATCGTCACGACGGCGAGCCAGCTCGGGCGGGCGTTATAGCCGAACAGCGACAGCTGCTCCTGAATTTCATGGGACGAGAGCTCGCCTTGGGCCAGCTTGAACATCATAAACGGTCTAAGCTCCATCCGCAGTCTCTTCACATGGCCGGTGACGTGCAAATAGTTTTGCGACATTTTATCGATCCGCCGTTCAATGACGGTAAATTCGTCCTGCGTATCCTGCAGGCCCCCGCCCGTCTCCTCGGGGTCCGTCGCCTTCTGGTATAACGAACGAACCGGCCGGTATAAATTATTCGTTCCCTGCAGCGACAGCATAATAATGGCGGCGATCATGACCGCGCATGCCCAGAGGGTCGCCCAGCCGATAGACTTGGATTCCCGCGTGATGCTGTCGAGCGATACCATGGAAACATACGTCCAGCCGTTATAGGTCGACTTGCGGAAGGTGAAGCCGAACTCCTCCTGCCCGATCGTGCCCGTGCGATAGCCGCTCAGCTCGGAAGACTGCCGCACTTCCTCGAACACCGGCAGGCTGCGCATAGCAAGCTCACGGCCAGCCTCCATATTCGTCTCCATTATGTCCCCCTTATCGTCCAGTACGATCAGGGAACCCAGCTCGCTGCTGCGCGGAATCGTCTTAAACAGCTGCTGGGTAGACATTTGCGTCACCAAATAAGCGGAAGAAGGGAGCGAGTAATTGGGAAAACGTTTTATTAAATAGACAGACGTCGGCCCCGTTTGACCCGGGCCTGTTTTCGGCGCTTGCGTCATCCACTTGATCGGCTTGTCGAGCTCGGCTAACAGCACGGGGTAATCGGGGTCCAGCGCTTCCTCCAGCTTGGCGTAGCCTTTGTTGTTAATGATCCACTGCTGATCCATATTGATCAGCTCGATATCGCGGATGCCCAGCTCGTAAATTTGAATGCGCTGCATCGATTCCAGCAGCTTGTCGACGAGCGGATAGTTTTTGGCGTTAATCGGCGTTTGCAGCACATCGGTAACCGCTTGCGAATTGCCGAGCTGGAAAATGGAGAAATCGATGATTTTTAAGGTGTTCTCCAATTGCGTCTGCGTCTGCAGCAGCAGCTGATCGTTGCCTTTGAGCACCTTGCTTTCAATGAGACTGGACGATTTCATATATGAAAAGATGCCCAGCACCACAACGGGAACGGCGCCGAGCAGCAGGCATAGCATGAACAGTTTTGTCTGATAGCGGGACAGCTTGAGCTTCATCACATTCTCTCATTCCTTCGTGAAGTATCGTCGTTTCTGACCTTCATTATCGCATTAAGCCCCGTAAAATCAAATAATCATTAGGGATACAATTGCGAGATAAAGCCGTTTTGCGCCGCCCTGGCGGTAATTTCCCGCAACGCAGACCAAATACCGCCCGCTCACGATGCGGACGGCACTCGGTTGTTCCCGCCGGTTATTTCTTTTGCGTTTTCTCGTACTCTCCCTTATATTCTTCCATCACTTGGTCGCCGCCGAGCTTTTGCCAGTTCGTCAGCGCCTGCGCGAAGCCGTTCTCGTCCAGCTCGCCCATAATGAACTTGGTTCTCGCGTCCGTGATCACTTGATCGAGCTGCTTGCCCTTTTCCATGTATGTTTTGGACAGGAGCGGCAGCGCCGGATTCGGCACGGCGAATTTCTCATTTTCCTGAATGAGCCGGTTATATTTCTCCACGCTCGGATCGACTTGGCCCGGAAGCGCCTTGCTGCCGTCGAATACCATCATCTGGAACAGCGTATTGTACACTTCATCCGTGTACACCTTCTCGTCGATGCGAACCGCCTTGCCGTTTTCGATTTTGTAATGCTTGCCTTCGATTCCCCAGTTCATCAGATTTTGCACCTTCTCGTCGCCGAGCTTGTCGATGAACGCAAGCACCTTCTTCAATTCCTCTTCGGTCTTGACGCTTGTCTTAGGGATCATGAAGACGCTGTTATACCCGCTGCCTCCTTGCACCTTGACACCCGTCGGACCGCTGATGGAAGCTACCGTATCGAGCTTGGCGTTCGGATTCGCCTTGAACAGGTCGGTGAACCTGGCGTTCAAATCGTCGAGAGCGCCGATATATACTCCGGCTTTGCCTTGATTCACGAGCACCGTGCGGTCTTTGACGACCGGAAAATCGCTGTTGAACAATTTATCCTTATACATTTGCTGCAGCATTTTCATCGTGTCCATATACGGCTTGGTCATAAAGTCCGGCGTCATCTTGCCGTCTTTATATTCCCAAGTATTCGGCGCGCCCATGACGGAGAGGAAATGATAAATTTGCGCGCTGTTCGAATCGAACGAAATGCCGAATGTATCGTTTTTGCCGTTTTTGTCCGGGTCGTTGTACGTAAACGCCTTCAGTACGGTGAGCAGCTCGTCGATCGTTTTGGGCTCGGACAGCCCGAGATTATCCAGCCAGTCCTTGCGGATAATGATGCCGTTGCGGGCCATCGCTCTCCAGCGGTAAATTCCGTATACTTTGCCGTCGATCGACATGTTGTTCAGACGCGTTGTATCCAGCGATTTCAGATTCGGGTATTGGTCCAAATACGGGCCGAGCTCCCAGAATAAACCGGCGCGGGCCGCTTCGACGATCGCCGGATTGCGGTCGTCCTTCACCAGCAGCAGCTGCGGCAGATCGCCCGCTACGGCGATGGATGCGGTCACCTTCTCGCTGTAGCTGGCGCTCGGCACCCAGGTTACCTTCAGGTTGGTGTTCGTATATTCCTGAAGCAGCTTCATCGGCTCGCTGTCCATCTTCGGAGGCTCGGCGGTCAAGTATTGGTTCATCATCGTAATTTCGACCGGAGCGGAAGCCGCCGAAGCATCTTTATCCTTACCGGCGGGCGCGCCGCCGTTGCCGCAAGCGGATGTAACAAGGAGCGATAACGCTCCCGCCGCCGCCAGGCTGACTTTTACCATACGTTTCGTTGTCATTGCTTTAATGACCTCCCGATATTTGGATTTATCTATAGCTTCTAACGGATAACCTCCAGCGTCGCTTCCATCAGCTCTTCGTCCAGCTCGATGCCCAGACCCGGTTTATGCGGGACGAGCACGCAGCCGTCCTTCACCTCGAACGGCTGCTTCAGATAGCGCTCGCGGGTGCTGTTCTTCTCGATATTGTATTCGTAATAGTTGCTGCATTCCGGCGAGCTGGCGGCCAGATGGATCGCTGCGGCGAAGCCGACGCCTTTGGTCGTATTGTGCGGCACGTAATGAATGCCGAAGGCGCGGCATAACGCTGCGGCGCGTTTGGCGCTGGACAAGCCGCCGCATTTGACCGGATCGGCCGCATACAGGTGGCAGGCGCCTTTGCTGATAAAATCGCGGAACGTATATATATTCCAGTCCTGCTCGCCTACGTGAATCGGCACCGGCAGCGTATGCGCAAGCTTCACGTACGTATCGATGTCATAATACGGGCAGGGCTCTTCGAAATGATGAATGTCGTATTGCTTGATCCGCTCGTACAGCTGAACCGCCTGAATGTACGTATAGGAGCTGTTGCCGTCGATCATCAGCTTGCAATCCGGCCCGATCGCTTCGCGCGCCGCCTTCACCTTCAGCTCGTCGTCCTTCAGATCGACCGGCAGTCCCGTGCCGAAGCGCGGTCCGACTTTAATTTTAACCGCTTTCACTTGAAGCCGCTCGATCGCCTCGCGAATTTTGTCCGCTTCCTCCCTGTGCGTCAGATCGCGGCTCATGCTTGAAGCGTACAACGGAATGCGGTCGCGGTACAACCCCCCGAGCAAATTATATACCGGTTGGTTCAAATAGCGCCCCTTCAAATCCCACAGCGCGATTTCGAGCCCGCTGTAGGCCGAAGCCAGCAGCTGCCCCGATATTTTATAATGTTTGCGCAGCACCGCCTCCTCGATTTTCTCCCCCTGGAACGGGTCCATGCCGATGACCTGCGGCTTGATGACGGTGTTCATAATCTGCATCAGAACGTCCGGCCGCATCGGGCTCGACTCACCGAAGCCGTATACGCCTTCGTCGGTGTCGACCTTGATGTAGAACAGCCCCATTTCTTTTTTGTAGCAGGTGATGTTAGTAATTTTCATAAAATCCTCCTTAAGAAAATTCGCTTGCCGCCGTCATGGGCCTTCAGCCCGCCGGGAGCGGCGCCGCCGGCAGGCGAAGCGGCATCAGCCTTTGACCGAGCCGAGCAGGACGCCCTTGGCGAAATGCTTCTGCAAAAACGGATACACGAGCAAAATCGGCACCGTCGAGACGATGATGACGGCCATCTTGATCACTTCGCCCGGCGGGGCGACATAATCGCTGCCCATCTGCTGCGAGTCGCCGATGCCGCCTTGAGACAGGATGACGATTTGCCGCAGCCACACTTGAATCGGCCATTTCGCATTGTCGTTAATGTACAGCACGGCGTTGAAGAAGGTGTTCCAATGGCCGACCGCGTAAAATAGCGAGAAGGTAGCCATCGCAGGCAGCGAGAGCGGCAGCACCACTTTAAATAAGATTTGGTAGTCGCTGCAGCCGTCGATTTTGGCCGCCTCCTCCAGTCCGTCGGGCAGCTGCTGGAAAAAGTTGCGCAAGATGATAAGGTTAAACGCGCTGATCGCTCCCGGCAGGAGCAGCGACCAATAGCTGTTCAGCAAACCCAGCGATTTGACGACGAGAAACGTCGGGATCATCCCTCCGCTGAACAGCATCGTGAATAGGACGAGCAGCATGATCGGACGGCGTCCGACGAACTCGTTTCTGGCCAAAGGGTAGGCGGTAAGCGTCGTGAACAGCAGATTGATCAGCGTCCCCGCCACCGTAATAAACACGGTCACGCCGAGACTCCAGACGATCGTTTTCGTAGAGAAAATGTACTTGTAGCCGTCGAGCGAGAACTTGGTCGGAAACAGCACGACCCCGCGGTTGACCAGCTCTTCCGAAGCCGTGAAGGAGCCCGACAGCACGAACAGAAACGGGATGACGGTAAATAATGCGAATACGATCAGCAAGACGGCGTTGACCAGATCGAAGATGCGCGAGCCCAGAGATGCTCGAACCATCCGTATCGCCTCCTTTTCATGTTAGTAGACTCCTTGCTCGCCGAGCTTCTTGGCCGCTTGGTTGGCCGCAAGCACCAGGCACAGCCCGATCACCGATTTGAACAGCCCGACCGCGGTGCTGAAGCTGAATTGCCCCTGCTGCACGCCGTTGACATAGACATAGGTGTCGAACACTTCGCCGACTTCGCGGTTCGTCGAATTCAGCATCAGGAAGATTTGCTCGAAGCCTGTGTCGAGAAAGCTGCCGAGCCGCAAAATAAACAAAATGACGATCGTGCTGCGGATGGCGGGAAGCGTAATATGCCACAGCTGGCGAAACCGGCTCGCGCCGTCGATTTTGGCCGCCTCGTACAGCGTAGGATCGACGCCTGACAGCGCTGCGAGGAAGATGATCGTTCCCCAGCCGGATTCCTTCCAGATGACTTCGAGAATGATCATCGGCCGGAACCAGTCGTTCGACATCAGGAAGTTGAACTGCGGCATGCCCGCGTCCGCCATCATTTTCGTGAAAATACCGCCTTCCGAAGAGAAGAACGTATAGACGATCCCGACGACGACGACCCAGGAGACGAAATGCGGAATATAGATGGCCGTCTGGATCGAGCGCTTGAACCATTCCAGCCGCAGCTCGTTAAGCATCAGCGCAACCAGAATCGGGATCGGGAAGAAAAATGCGATATTGTACACCGCCAGCACGAATGTGTTCTTAAACAGCAGCCAGAAGACGGGATCGTGGAAAAACCGGTCGAAATGTTTGAATCCTACCCACGGGCTGCTCCAGAAGCCGCGAAACGGCAAATAATCTTTGAAGGCGATCATGACGCCCCACATCGGCAAATATTTGAATAAGGCGAAATAGAGCAGTCCCGGAGCGATCATAATGTACAGATGCCGGCTTTTCAGTATGCGGTTCCACAGCCCCGTGCGTCGGCTTAAGCCGAACCTGGCCGGTTGCGCCGCCTGCGTTTTCAGCATGTTATCCCTCCTTTCCGCTGTACGCCTCGCCCGGCGAAGCCAGCACCTCGTCCAGACGGACGGGACGGTGATCCTGAACCGACCGCCACACGGCTTCGCCGGTACCGATGGAATAGGCTCCGTCCAGCGATCCGGACAAGATCGGATACGAGCGATGCGGATCGGCTCCGAGGAACAGATCCTCCAGCAGCGCCGGGTCCCCGCCTCCGTGGCCGCCCTCGCGGTGCACTACATGTATCGTTTCCTTCGAACCAAACAACGGGAAATAGTCGATCGTCTGCACCGGCACCGGGAACGGCACGCGGCCGGACGAATGATATTCCATCGTTTCGATGCGGCCTTTCGTGCCGTTGATCGCGAGCCGGTATCCTTCGTACGGCAGCGAGAAGTTGACCGAGTAGGACAGCAGTGCGCCGCCGTCGTACTTGACGTTCACCGAATACGTATCCTCGATGTCGATCTCCGAATCGAAAATACAGGCGTCGGGGCGGTACAGGCTGTAAGGCTCCTGACCGGGCTGCGAGCTGACGGCGCCGATATGATCGTCCTGCACATGCACTTCCTTGCTGCGCGTCGACCAGCGCATAAAGTACCGGCAGTCCGGCTTCACCGCACAGGTGCCGCAGTGCCTCCCGTCTTCCTTAAGCGGGTTCAGTTCCCCGCCGGGACCGTAATAATTCAGCGCGCCGAAGGCAAATACTTCGACCGGGCGCCGGCCGATCCACCAATTGACCAGATCGAAATGATGGGAGCTTTTATGAATGGACAGCCCGCCCGAATGCTCGCGCATCCGGTTCCACCGTTTGAAGTAGCTGGAGCCGTGATATGTGTCGATATACCAGTTCAGATCAACGGATGTCACCCGCCCGACCTTGCCCTCCAGCACTAGCTCCTTGATGCGGCTGTGAACGGGCGCATACCGGTAATTGAACGCGACCGTAACCTTGCCTTTACTTCTTCGTTCCGCTTCGAGAATGCGGCGGCAATCCGCTCCGGTCGTCGCCATCGGCTTCTCGGTGATGACATCGAGATCCCGTTCAAGCGCAAGCAGGATGTACTTAACATGCGTATCGTCCCGGCCCGTTACGACAATAACGTCCGGCTTCGCCTGCTCGACCATCGCCGCGAACTCGTCCGGGCCGTATTCCTTCACTTCGGTCAGCTCGGCGAATTTGCTTTTGCATACCTCGAATCGCCTCGGATCGATGTCCAGCAGCCCGACGATTTCGGTTTGGCTGGCAAAGGTTTTCAGCATCGGGCCGATGAACATCTTCATGCTCCGGTTGCTGACTCCGCATATGGCGTATCTTTTTTTCATGGAAGGTAGGCACCTCGTTTCTTGGTTATCTCCTAATGCAAGTGATGCAAGTTGTCCCGGCACTCGGCATCGCGCTTCGCCGGAACTGACTTCATTATTTGCCAACCGGCGATAAAAGGCTACAATCCGCAAAGCGACAATTCGGACGGAGACGTCCCGGAACATCAGCGCAGGACGGCCGTTAGCTGCCGCCGCCATCGGCATAATCCTCAGCGATCCGCGCAATGATCTTTAGCGACACAAGCGAAACAGACCCCCGGCCGCGCCGCTTAAGGCGAAACCGGAGGTCATCTGGCAATCCGTATTCATCATAGGAAGAACTCGGCTGGGAGAGCGCTAATGATTATTTGACGACGGTTAGCATCGCGTTCATTTTCTCTTCGTCGATGTCGATGCCGAGTCCCGGCCCGTTCGGAACGTAAATCCGGCCTTCCCGAACCTGAAATTCCGATTTGACCATTTGTCCCCGCAGATTATGCTTTTCGATCGAATATTCGTAGTAGCTGTTGCATTCCGGCGTGCTGGCCGCCAGGTGCAGCGCCGCCGCAAAGCCGATGCCCCGCGTCGTGTTATGAGGCACATAATGGATGCCGAAAGCACGGCAGAGCACGGAGGCTCGTTTGGCGCTCAGCAGCCCGCCGCATTTGATCGGGTCGGCCGCATACAGATGGCAGGCGCCCCGCGCGATGAAGTCGCGGAACGTAAACAGATTCCAGTCCTGCTCTCCGACGTGAATCGGCATCGGCAGCGTCTGGGCCAGCTTCACGTACGCCTCGATATCGTAGTACGGGCACGGCTCCTCGAAATGATGAATATCGCAGTCTTTGATTTTTTCGTACAGCTGCACGGCTTGAATGTAAGTGTACGAGCTGTTCCCGTCGATCATGAGACGCACCTTCGGACCGATCGCTTCGCGCACGCGTCTCACCTTCTCCGCGTCGTCGTTCAGATCAACCGGCAGCCCCGTGCCGTACCGGGGACCGACCTTGATCTTGACCGCGCCGAATTGATAGGCGGCGATGCCTTCCTTCAGCTTCTCCGTTTCCTGATCGTGCGTCAGGTCGCGGCTCATGCTGGAGCCGTACAGCGGAACGGTCTCCCGGTAAAGACCGCCCAGCAGATTATATAACGGCTGGTTCAAAAATTTGGCGCGCGCGTCCCATAGCGCGATTTCGACGCCGCTGTAGGCGGCCGCCAGCATTTGCCCGGATATTTTATAATGCTTGCGCAGCACCGTCTCCTCGATCTTCTCGATATTGAACGGATCGCAGCCGATGATTTGCGGCTTGATAATTCGCTGAATAATGTCGACCAAAATTTCCGAACGCATCGGGCTGCTCTCGCCGAACCCGGACACGCCTTCGTCCGTATCCACCTTCACATACAGCAGGCCGCTTGCCGCATAACAAGTCAAACCGGTTACTTTCATCGCGATTCCTCCAGTTGTCCGGACATGCCGCCGGATTATTTATTCGGGTCCTTCGCATACTGCTCGTTCAGCTCTTGGGTCACTTTGTCTCCGCCCGCCTTGCTCCAGCTGTCCACAGCGCTTTTCCAGCCGGCTTCGTCCAATTGGCCCATAATGTACTTGACTCTCGCGTCGTTAATCATTTTGTTTAATTCGGCGCTCTTCTGGTTCAGCGTATCGGAAGTGTACGAGGCCGCCGGATTCGGCACCAGATTGTTCGCTACCGCGTTTTTCGCGTCCTTGTACTTCTTCACATACGGATCGATGACGCCTTCCACCGCACGGGAGCCGTCGGACACTTGAAGCGTCTGCTCCAATTGAATCACTTCGGAATTGTACTTATCCTGCTGCTCCTGGGTGCGCGCCGGCTTGCCGTTTTGCATCGTGTAATGAACGCCCTCGAGGCCCCATTCGAAAATATTTTGCCCCGCATCCTCGGAAATTTTATCGAAGTAGGCCAATATTTGCCGCAGCTGCGCTTCGGTTTTCACGCTCGATTTGGGGAAGACGAATTCTCCGGTATAGCCTGTGTCCATCAGGACGCGGACGCCGTTCTTGCCGTTTAACGTCGACGTGACTTCCAGCTCCGCCTTCGGATTGCTCTTGAACAGCTGGGAATGGCGGGTAATCTGATCCGGATCGCCCATTCTCACGCCGTATTGGCCTTTATCCATATTGTCGATGTTCTGCGGGCGGGTAGCCAGCGCAAAATCCTGATTCATCAACTTTTCCTCGTACAGCTTGCGGTAAAAGTTCAGCGTGTCCAGGTAAGCTTGGCTGTAGTAAACCGATTGCAGCTTGCCGTCCTTCACATCCCATTGGTTGCCGCCGCCGAAGGCCGCGAGCAGGAAGTTGAAGCCGCGCAGCGACATTTCCTCGGCGAAGCCGATCGTGTCGTTTTTCCCGTTTTTGTCCGGATCGTTGAGTGTAAACGCTTTAATCGTATTGTACAGCTCATCGATGTTAGTAGGCGCCTTCATCCCCAGATTATCGAGCCAGTCTTTGCGGAAGATAACTCCGTCCCCGACCAGAGCGCGGCTTCTGAAGATCGAATACAGCTTGCCGTCCAGAGAGACGTTCTTGAGCACCTGCTTGTTGAGCGAACGCTCCAAATTCGGATAATCCTTGAGGTAGGGACCGATCTCCCAAAAGTAGCCCGAGCGTATCGCGTTGATGACCGTCTGCGGCCGGCTCTGCAGCAGCACGACCATCGGCAGCGAGCCGGCGGCGATCGTGGCGTTCAGCTTGTCCGTATAGGTCGTTCCCGGCACCCACTGGATTTCCAGCTTCGTATTGGTGTATTTCTCGATTGCCGCAATGACCGGATCGTCGGGACGAGGCGGCTCGGCGACGATGCTCTGGTTCATCATCGTAATCTTGAACGGCTCCTGGGATTTGCCGGTGTCCGCCGCCTTCTCCTGCCCCGCCGATTTGTCCGTCCCTCCGCTGCAGCCGGCAGCAACCATAAGTCCCGCTACGGTCAGCGACAATACCGGCTTGCGCAGTCTGTTCATTTGGCTTGCCATAGTGAATACCCCCTTGAATGAAATGAATGCTTTTTATAGATACCTCCGCTTGGGAGGATGTCTATCCTGCTTCTTCGCTTTTATCCTTTGACCGAGCCGATTAAAGCTCCCTTGGCAAAATGCCGCTGCAAGAACGGATACACGCACAGGATCGGCAGCGTCGATACGACGATGACGGCCATTTTCACAATTTGCGCGGGCGGGACGATATAAGAGCTGTCGAATGCGGTGGAATCGCCGGCGCCTCCTTGCGACAAGATGACGATCTGCCGCAGCCATACTTGGACAGGCCACTTCATATTATCGTTAATGTAGAGCACCGCATGGAAGAACGAGTTCCAGTGGCCGACGGCGTAAAACAGCGTAAAGGTCGCCAGCGCCGGCAGCGACAGCGGGAGGACGATCTGCCACAGGATGCGCAAATCGTTGCAGCCGTCGATCTTGGCCGCCTCCTCCAGCCCTTCGGGCACCTGCTGGAAAAAGTTGCGCATCACGATCAGATTGAAGGCGCTAATCGCGTTCGGCAGCAGCAGCGCCCAGTACGAATCGAGCAGCCCGAGCCACTTGACGATCAGGAAGGTCGGGATCATCCCGCCGCTGAACAGCATCGAGAAGGTGACGAGCAGCATGATCGTTCTGCGTCCGTCCAGATCTTTGCGCGACAGCGGATACGCCATCAGCGTCGTAAACAACAGATTGACGAACGTTCCGGCGACCGTAATGAAGATCGTGACCAGCAAGCTTTTGAATATAATGTTCGAGGAGAAAATATACTGGTAGCCGGCCAGCGAAAATTTGGTCGGAAACAGCAGCAGCGGATGCGCGAGAAACTCCGCCGGGTCCGTCAGCGAGCCCGAAACGATATAAATGAACGGTAGCAGCGTGCACATCGCGACGATAAATAACAGGACGCAATTTAAAGCATCGAACAATCGGCTTCCGAGCGACTTGTCTTTCATGCCTCAACACCTCTCTTGGAACTTGGAATGGACGTTCACGGTTAATAAATGCCTTCTTCGCCAGCTTTTTTGGCCAAATAGTTGGAGCCGACGACCAGCACAATGCCGATCACCGATTTAAACAGGTTCGAGGCGGTCGCATAGCTGAACTGCCCTTGCTGCAGCCCGCTCGTATATACGAAGGTGTCGAACACTTCGCCGACCTCGCGGTTCATCGGATTCAGCATCAGAAAAATTTGCTCGAAGCCGGAATCCATAAAATTGCCTAGCCTCAAGATAAGCAAAATGACGACGGTGCTCTTGATGGCGGGCAGCGTGACGTGAAGCAGCTGCTGCCAGCGGCTCGCTCCGTCCATCCGGGCGGCTTCATAGAGCTGCGGATCGACGCCTGCAAGCGCTGCCAAAAAAAGAATCGTGCCCCAACCGGTTTCCTTCCACATCACTTCGCCGATGACCATCGTCCGGAACCATTCGTTGCTCAGCAGAAAATCGACTTTGCCGATTCCCAACTGCATCAATATATTGTTGATGATGCCGCCTTCCGGCGTAAACAATATATACGCGATCCCGACGACGACGACCCAGGAAATGAAATGCGGAATGTAGATCATCGTCTGAACAAACCGCTTGTACATTTCCGCCCGCAGCTCGTTCAGCATCAGGGCGATCACGATGGGCAGAGGGAAGAAAAACAGCAGATTGTAGACGGCCAAAATGACGGTGTTGCGGAAAATAAGGCCGAACGACGGGTCCGCGAAAAACGCTTTGAAATGAGCGAAGCCTACCCATTCGCTGCCCCAAAAGCCTTCGAACGGCGAGTAATTTTGGAAGGCGATCATCACGCCCCACATCGGCAAATATTTGAATAACAAAAAATAGATCAGCCCGGGCAGCAGCATAAAATAGAGCCAGCGGTTTTTCAGCATCCGCTTCGTTAATGCCGATCTTGCCCGCATCCATTGCGCGCTTTTTACACTTTTTGCAATTTCGCCTTCGCCGTACAACTTCATCCCCCATCTCGTATGATGTGCTTTGTTTTGCAGATGTTGCTTATGCGGATCGGTCTTGCTGTATTTCACGATATCACGGCCCCGGATGGCTTTCCAGAATCTTTAGCCGCACAATCAAAGAACCCCGTATCTTAAGACACCGGGTTCCGTAATAATCCTTATCCAACCGATCGATAATCACTATCCAACCAAACGCGAGGGACGGCTTCAGGGTTCATTTCGGGTCGTTCGCATGCTGCTCGCGGTATTTCCCCGGCGTGATCCCCTCCATTTTGCGGAAATAGCGGATGAAGTTTTGCGAGTTGTGGTAGCGCAGCTTTTCGGCGATATCGGCGATTTTGGCGTCCGTCTCCACCAGCATTCGCTTGGCCATAAGCAGGCGGTAATGCGCCAAGTAATCGCTGAAGTTCATGCCGGCTTCTTGCTTGAGCACCCGGCTGACGTAATTCGGATGGTAGTGCAGCCGGCTTGAGCACTGCTCCAGCGTAAGATCCGTATCGTACTCCGTCTCGATCATCCGGATCAAGTCCGTTGCCAGCTGCCGCTGGCCGGACTGTTTGCGCGTTTCGAAGCAAGGCAGCATCGGCTCGATCATTCTCGTTTTAAACCAGTCCTTAATCTCATCGACTTTATGAAACGTAAATAATTGCTGGAAGAGCATATGTTCTTCTCCGTACACGGTTTGCAGCTGCAAATCCGATTCGTGAAGCAGGCGGATCAGGTCGGCGAATAAACGCAGGAAGGATGCCTGAAAATCGATATAATTGCCCCCCTGCTTCGTAATCTCCATGAAAAATTGTTCCACCAGCGGCTCGATCTTCTCTCTCTCCGCATATTGGATGGCCGCAAGCAGGCTTCGTTCCGTTTCTCCGGGAAACAAAATCGCCTGATGATTGCTTTGCGCCAAATTATCGTAATACAAAATAGGCGTGTTGCCGGACACAAGCCCGTGCTTCAGCGCTTCTTTCGCTTCCGCAAATGCGGGGCCCGCCGCCGCCAGCTGCCCGTAAGGACGGCTGATGCCGATGCTGACGGGGAGGCCGAGATACCGGTGCAGCTCCCGCTCGATGCGCTCCGCCGTCACGGTCAGAAACTGCCTGAACTCGTCCAAATCCGGCTGGTCGGTATGCACTATGACGATCTGATGATTTTGCAAAATGGTCGGCAGCAGGCAGCGTTTCTTCGGAATGATGTCGCTGACCATATTGTTGACGGCGAACTGCAGCAGCTCGCGGTCTTTCTCATCATAACGCGTCTTCTTAAGGGAATCGATCTGCAGCGCCATGACGCTCATCCACTCCAGCTCCAGCGGAGGGTCGTAGACCATCATCGACAGCTTCTCTTTGATCTCCTTCAGCGGAAATTCGCCCTGCACCAGCTTGAGCACGAACAGCTCCTCCAGCTGGCGGATTTGGCCGTTCAATTGCTGCGTCATCCGGCTCTGCACGTCCTGCAGCTGCGTAATGTTCCGATTGATAACGGCGAATTCGTCGCCCTCCCTCGTCAAGCTACGGGGCGTCTCTTGGGAATTCCGGCCGATATCGGCGAAGCAGATTTCGTACAGCCGCTGAATCGGGGAGTACAGCCGCCGGGAATATTGGATGGAGAAAAAGTTTGCCACGAACAATAGGCCCAGGCAGCCGAGCAGCGTCGTCCAGCTTGTCCGCCAAGCCTCCTTGCGGATCTGGTCGTACGGAATGATCGAAACGTACAGCCAATCGTTATAAGCCGATTTCTGGTACTCTACGCCGACCTTGTGGCTGCCGAGCTCGGCCGATACGTTGCCCGCAGCGCCCGACTCCAGATCGAGGCCGTGAATCAGCGTCTGCAGCTCGCCGACCGGATACGGCGATAGTTCGTTTTGCTTGGCAAGCAGACCGTTAGCCAAGTCGAAAATAAAAATTTCGCCGAGCGAATTGTTTTGCGGCAGCATGCGAAACAGCTCATGCGTGGAAATTTCGGCGATAAGCAGCCCGAGCGGACGATCGGAAATGACCGGAATTTTTTTCACCAAATGAATGAAGCGTTCGTTGGAAATGGTCGTCGCGCGGGCCAGACTGCTCTCCTCGACGGCCCAGTACGAATTGCCGGAAATATTGACGTACTGCGTAATCCAGCCGCGGTTTTTGATAGCGTTTACATCTTGCAGTCCGTAGTTGCTCAATATCCAGCCGTTCTGCAAGCCGACCAGAGCCACGTCGTAGAGACCGAAGTCGAAGCGCTGAATCTGATTCAGATTGGAGGCGATCTCCTGCTCGAACTGAAAGTCCGCGGGCGTCAAATTTTGCGTCATCGACTGCATGATTTCCTTATTGTCGACGAGCCGCTGCAGCGACAAATCCACGCCGTGCAGCACCTGCTCTACGCGCAGCCGCGTCTGCTCCACGATATGCCGGTTGCCTTCATTCACCTTGTCCTGAATCGATTGCGAAGATTTGAAATACAGCAAAAAGCCGAGCAATACGATCGGAATCGTGCTTATGCATGTACTAAACAGCAGCAGCTTCGCTTGGTAACTGTTGAGCCGGTACATTTCACACCCCCTGATCCCCAATAATGAGTCTTATTCTAACCGAAAGTTTCCGTTCCGTCATCAACATTTGTTCAGCCGGCCGGTTCGCCGGTATGCGCATTGACGTTAAGAAGGGGGCGTGCTAAGATCAAATTTAACTATTGTTTATTATAATGAACAGGATGGAAAAGGATGGGATATTATGGAGCAAAAATATGCCGTGCCGGCCTTGGATCGGGCTAACGCCGTTCTCCATCTGCTGGCCGCGGAGCCGCTCAAGTGGAAGCTATCGGATTTGTCCCGGCAGCTCGGCATCAGCAAGAGCACGATGTTCTCGCTGCTTGCCTCGCTGGAACGGCTGGAGTGGATCATACGCGACCGCAACGATACGTATGCGCTCGGTCCGGTGATGGGCAGCTTGGGCAGCGCTTATTTCCGGCAGTACGACGTCATTGAAGAATTCCGCAGGCTGGCCGAGCCGGTGATGCGCAAGCTGATGGAATCCGTGCAGCTCGCCCAGCTGGAGGGCAGCGAGGTTCTGTACTTGTCGAAGATCGAAGCCCCTTCTCCGGTCCAGATGGTTTCGGGCCCGGGCGCGCGCTTCCCGGCTCATGCGACGGGACTCGGCAAAGCGCTCATGTCCGGGATGAGCGACGAACAGGTGCGGCAGATTTGGACCGAGGAGAAGCTGCCGCAGGTGACGGCGCATACGATCGCTTCGCGCGAAACGCTGCTCCGGGAGCTGGAGCAAATCCGCCGGCAAGGCTACGCAACCGATATTCAGGAGGGCGTCATGGGATTTTGCTGTGTTGCCGCGCCGGTGCGTCGCCGCGGCTCAGAGGCGATGGTGGCGGTCAGCTGTTCCATGCCGTTGCATCATTGGGAGCAGAAGCGGTCCGAGGCGGCCCAGGCGATCCTGCATCTGGCCGAGCAAATGTCGCAAACAAGGTAAGCCCCGGAAGCCCGCGCTACTTGTTGCTTGCTGTAAACGATAAGACGTCCTTAAGTCCGAAAGCTTCCTTCCGCCGAACCGCGCGGAAGGGGGCTTTTTCTTTTGCGGTTGTCGGTCAAAATAGGATTGACATCCCGCTTCATGTATAGGAAGATAAGATTATACATTATTTAAAACCATGTTCATAATAATGAACTCGATGAGGTGAGTATATGCAATTTGTACGATTTACTCTAGCCGGCGAAACGGATGTGCGCAGCGGAACCGTAGAATCCGGGATCATCCGCGAATTTGCGGGCGATATGTTCGGCGATCTGGCTTATACCGGCCGGCAGTTTGAGCTGAGCAAGGCCATATTGAAGGCGCCGCTCGCTCCCCGTCATATTATCGGCGTCGGCAAAAATTTCGCCGCCGACGATGCGGTCAAGCCCCCGGCTCCCGAGCTGCCCGTGCTGTTCTTCAAGCCGCAGACCAGCGTGATCGGACCGGGCGAAGCGATCGTTCTCCCGCAAGCTCCCGAGCCGGTCAAATACGAAGCCGAGCTGGCCGTCGTCATCGGCAAGACCGCCAGGAACGTCCCGGCCGAACATGCCGGCAGCGTCATCTTCGGGTTTACCGTATCCAACGACATGAGCGCCTCCGGCTATTATCATCCGGATGGGCATTGGACCGTCGGCAAGTCGTTCGATACGTTCTGCCCGCTCGGCCCGGTGATCGAGACGGATTTCGATTACCGCAGCGCGCGCATTCAATCGAACGTGAACGGCGTGCCGAAGCAGAACAGCCCGATCGAGCGAATGATTACGCCCGTCGATCGGCTCATCGCCTTCATCAGCCGGTTTATGACGCTGTCGCCCGGCGACGTCATCCTGACCGGCACGCCCCCGGGGGCCGTAGCGGTTCAAGGCGGCGATGTCGTCGACTGCTTCATCGACGGCATCGGCCATCTGATCAATCCGGTGCAGGCCGCGGATTGACGGGGCTGCGCGAGCGCTTCGGGCGGTCTCCCGCTCCGGTGGGCCGCCCGGTTGCCACTCGGGCCGCCCGCAATCGCCCGAAGCTGCGCCGAAGAGGGTTGTTCTCCAGGAGAACAACCCTCGGCCTTGCTGCTGTAGTTACGCCTCACGGCCGGGAACGGCCCCGGGATTTCCCGCTTACCGGTCGTTTTCCAGCAACTCGATAATCATTTTGAGCGGCTTCAGCGCATCGATATATGCGTACCTGCCTCCGGTATATTCCCCTTTCTGCAGCAGGGGCATCCGGCTGCGCTCCAGCGTCATCACTTTCTCCTTCATTCCTTCAATAATAAAAGCGATATGATGAGGGCCTTCGCCATGCTCATCCAAATATTCCCGCCAAGTGCTGGGATGCTCATCCGGCTCGATCAGCTCAAGCTGGAGCGAGCCCAAGCGAAAAAAGGCCAGCTTGGCTCGCGCCTCCGTGCGCTGCCCCCGGTATTCGGTCTGCGCGGCGTCCGCCGCTGCCGTAAGGCTCCATCCGGGATTGTCCACGCCGAAAAAATCGGCGTATGCTTGCGACGTCTTCTCGATATCTCGGACTACAATACCGATCTGCGCGATCACCTGCGTTCCGAGCAAGTTGGTATCCATTCGCGTCCTCTCCCTAGCGTCAATATGATGAACGAAGCGGCTTCCTTAACTGAAAAGCCGGTCGTTCGAATATTCCGTGTTCCAATGGTCGGTGGAAGCCCACATATCGGGAAAGCCGGGCATCAAGTGATCCTTGATCACTTCATCGTTAATATCGTCGAAGCCGAGCCCTGGCTTGCCGGAAACGCGGATGAATCCGTTCTGAATCACCTTTCCGCCGAAGCCGGTAATGATATCGTCCCACCAGGGAACATCCGGCGCGTTAAATTCGGTAGCGACGAAATTTTCGGTGGCGACGCCCATATGCGCGGTCGCCAGCGCCGCAACGGGCGTTTCGCACATATGCATCGCCATCGCCACATGATACCGCTGCGCCAAATCGCCGATCTTCTTGGTCTCATAGATGCCGGAAGAGCAGATGTCCGGATGAATGATCGGCACCGCCCGGTTTACGATCAGCTCTTCGAAGCTTTCCAGCGTCGACAAATCTTCTCCGGTCGCCAGAGGCGTCGAGGTCAGCATGCTTAGCCGCTTGTACTCTTCCGTATAGGTGCAGGGCAGCATATCTTCGGCCCACAATAAATTGTATTTCTCCAGACGGCGCAATAGACGCGCGGCATCCTCCACATTCAAGTAGCCCAGATGATCTATCGCCAAAGGCATTTTATACCCCAGAACATCGCGCATATGCGCTACTTCTTCTTCGTACCGGTCCAAGCCGCGCTCCGTCATCCGGAACAGCGTATAAGGAGATTGCGTGTTGACCAAGTCGTAGGCGCGGTTGCGCTTCTGAAATTCCGGGCCGTACGGGGTATCCCGGCGGTTTCTAATAAACTCGAAATTGTATTGCGCAGCCTGCCGCAGCTCTTCCACATAACTGCCGGGAGCGGAGATCAATTCCTCCTCGGGGTAAAGCGCCTGCAGGGTCTCGACGCCCAGGACCGCCTTCACCATCGTAAAGCCGCTCTCGTCCGCGAACTGCTTCAAGCGTTTTCCCATCGAATAGCCGTCGCTTCGGAGTCCGGGCGTATTGACCCCAAGATCGCAATAGACGCGCGCGGCATCCCGGAATTTCCCGCCCAGCATCTGGTAGACGGGAACGCCGTAAGCTTTGCCGGCGAGGTCCCATAATGCGATTTCGATGCCGGCGACCCCGCCCGCCTGCCTTCCCGTGCCCATAAACTGCTTGATTCTGCGGAACAGCTTATCTACGTTGCAAGGATTTTCGCCGAGCAGGCGGCCTTTCAGCATCGCTGCATAAGTGCGGCTTCCAAAGTCCCGGAGTTCTCCGATCCCGGTAATTCCCTGGTTCGTATAAATTTTGACGAGCGTGCAATGCATGGGGGCACCTGCCAAATCCACAAATCGCATATCGGTAATTTTGAGTTCGGATGGTTTGGAATAGGTATTGACGTGATGCAGCGTCGATTCGAACTGATCTGACATGTAGTATGCCTCCTGAAATGATTTGAAGAAGTCGCCTTGGGCTCTCACGCCCTGCACTACCGTGCCGGCTGAAACGGGCCCGGAGTCGTCTCCCGCCGATCGTGCCGATTACCGCCCGGCGGTTTCATGCAATTCGGCTGCAGCGGGTTCCGCATGCTCCCAGGTTAAGGATTGTACGGACCGGCTCACCGCGTCCAGCACCAGATTGCACATCCAGCCGTCATAAAAATTAGGCTGCACCTGTTCACCGGCCAGGATGGCGCGGATCAAATCGGCGAATTGGTTGACAAATGTATTCTGATAACCAAGCGGATGGCCCGGAGGCCACCAGGCTTGCATATACGGATGAACCTCTTCCGTCGCCAGGATCGTCCTGTAGCCCTGCGTCTTCGGATCATCCTCCCGGGACCAGAACTCCAATTCGTTCATTCGCTCGAAATGAAACGCCAGCGAGCCCTTGCTTCCGTTGATTTCAATCCGCTCATGGTTTTTCCTTCCGCCGGCCATGCGCGACGCTTCGAAGGTGCCGAGCGCGCCGTTCTTGAATCGGGCGAGGAAGGCCGCAGCGTCATCGACGGTAACGTCTTCCAGCCGATCCGCTTCCTCGTTCTCTTCGCCGTGCGGGGGCTTGTCTCCAAGCGCCTTGGTCCGCCGGGTTACGAAGGTTTTCTCCATGCCGACCACCCTCTCCATATCCCCGACGAGATAGCGGGCCAAATCGATTAAATGGGCATTCAAGTCGCCGTGGGCCCCCGCTCCCGCGATTCGCTTATCCAATCTCCAGCTCATCGGAGCAGCAGGGTCGGATAACCAGTCCTGCAAATATACGCCGCGAAAATGGTAAATATCCCCGAGCTTGCCGTCGTCGATCAGCTTTTTGGCCAGCGCAATCGCCGGAACCCGCCGGTAGTTATGACCGATCATATGAATGACGCCCGCTTGATGGGCCGCCTCCCACATTTGTCTCGCTTCGCCGGCATTCATACCGAGCGGTTTCTCGCACAGCACATGCTTGCCCGCCTTGGCGGCGGCAACGGCGATTTCCTTATGCGACGAGGTGGGGGTAGCGATGCACACGATGTCGATGTCGCTTCTGCCGACGGCTTCGCGCCAGTCCGTCGTATATTCCTGCCAGCCGAATTGCTCGGCGGCTCGCTTGAGCCCGGGCTCATTTCGGCCGGCAATCACTTTTTTGACCGGCTTGACCTCCTGCGGGAAAAAGAAAGCCGCGTTGCCGATCGCATAGCTGTGAGCCTTGCCCATAAAATTGTAGCCGATTAATGCAACGTTCAGTTCACGCACAGTATCCTTCCTTTTGCTTAACGAATTCATAATCAAGCCGATGCGGCTTCGTTGTTCACTATGTGCAGCAGCGCGCCGATATGCCCCAGCGCATAAGCCATTCCGGAATGCCAAGGGGCGCCGCAGGACATTAACGGCGTATGGTCGGGCACGAATACGCCGTCATAGCCGGTTTGCTTGAACAGGCGCAGCGCTCTAAGAATGTCGATATCTCCTTCGTCGATAAACACCTCGCTGTAATGCGGCACTTTCCCTCTGACATTGCGGCAGTGCACGTAGCCGATCTTGTTTTGGGAGCTGTATCGCTCAATCGCCTCGTATACGCTGCTTTCCGTCATCTCCTGTATCGTCCCCATGCAAAACTCCAGCCGGTTGGAGGCGCTGGGCACAAGATCCAGCAGCTTCTGGTACAAGTCAGGCTGATACACGAGCCGCGCCGTGCCCCGCAGCGTCGGCATAGGCGGATCGTCGGGATGGGCGGCCATGACGACGCCGGCCTGCTCGGCGGCGGGAACGATCTCACGCAGGAAATAGGCCAGCCGTTCCCACAGCTGCTCGGCGGAAACATGAACCGGCCCGCGTTCCGCAAGAGCTTGATCGTAAGTCACATTCCAAATTTGCCCATGGGGCAGAGGATTGCCGCTGTAAGCATCGGCCTCTGCGTAGCTGTGAGTCAGCGCCCCGCCTCTGGCCGCGCGCTCCTGAATCCGCCCCCACACTCCGGCCACGCTGAAATTGTAGCCGATCACGGGAATGCCCGCTCGGCCCGCGTTATATACAATTTGCTTCAGGTGTTGAAGCTGCTCCGATTTGCAGGGACCGTCCAGCAGCACATCGTACCAATCCAGCGGATCGAAATTTTCTATGGCATGCAGAATCAGCCCCTCCGCCTCGACCATCGACCTTAGCTCCAGCAGCCCTTCGTAAGACCAGATATATTCCTTGCTCCGGTCTTTGCCGTAATATTCCTCCGCCGTCGTTCCCGGCAGCTCGTACATATTATTGTAGTCGGCCAAATGCGCAACGATATGAGTGCATCCGGCCTGACGGGCAAACCGGAAATTGTCTTTGTTTAACATATGGCGGACTAATCCTAATCCCAGCTTCACGGTTCTCCCCCTCCGCTCTTTTTTCAACACACTTTTAATGGCCACGCCCAAGCTTCCTGAACTATGTTACGGAACTATGTTACGATCCAGCGCAGAACCGGTCCGAGAACGGCAAGCAGCTCTTGATTCAGCAGACCTTCTCTCGTATGAGCGGGAGTGAAGCAGCACACCTTCCCTCCCTCCAGCTCGTGATACCATCCGGCGACGGACTCGCCGTCCCTGGACGACGAACGGAGAAACACATTCGTATTCGCTTCGTCGCACTCGACGAAATAATGCTCATCGAGCAAAGAGAACTCAGCGGATGAGGGAATCCCCAGGCCGTTGCTTGCCGCCTTGTAAGTCACCTCGCTGTGCTCGCGCGGATGAAATAGAAAATGCCCTCTTAACATGCCGATATATTCTTTCACGTTCTCGAAGCTCGCCAGCCCCGAATGCCAGCCGAGCCAGCCGCCGCCCTGCCGCACATACTCCGCAATGCGTCCGGCCGTCTCCGCAGTCATCCAGCGGTTTACTACGGCGCTGCCCGGGTTAAGACGATCTTCCTTGAATAAAATGACCGCAGCCGGCCGTTCAGCCAAGCATTCCTCCAGCTGATCGTATGGCGCGTAGCGAATATGAACCTCATCCAGCAGCCCTTGCAGGCGCAGCGCCGCTTCGAGCGAATCGCGGATCGCCGCCTCTTCATGGAAAACATCCCCGATAATGGCCGTTATACGGACTGTCATAGCTCCCGTCACCCCTCCTTATTCGGTTCGCCGTTTGCCGTTACAGCGGCATCGGCTTCCCTTGATAGTTAATAAACCCGATCTTGCTCGTAATGGATGTTTTTCTATCGACAATATCCATAATGCCTCTGGCCGTCTCCAGCGGATCGCCGGGCGCTTCCGCCCCGCCCATGTCCGTCTTCATCCATCCCGGATGAACGGCGTACGCTTCAATCCCCTTATCTTTCACATAATAACGCAGTCGCTCCGTGAACATATTCAGCGCCGTCTTGGACATGCTGTAGGCGTAGTTGGTGGCAAAAGCATTCAGAATCGTTCCCGCTTCCGAGGAAATATTAATGATCGTCGGGCGATTGCCTTTATAAATAAGGGGCAATAGCTGCTGGATGATGTACATCGGTCCGAACGTATTGACCGTAAAGCTTAAGCGAAGCTGATCGAAATCAAGCTCTTCCAGCGTCTTGTCCCGCTCCAGCAGCACCGCAGCGTTGTTGATTACGGCATCCAGCGAAGGGGTCAGAGCGCTTAGCTCCGCGCAGGCCCTGCGCATCGATCCTTCGTCGGCGGTATCCAATTCAATGCGCCGAATGCGGCCCGGAGCCTCCCGATCCAGCGAATCAAGCGGCGGGCAGGAGTCCGGAGACCGTACGCCGGCATAGACGGTATATCCGCGTTGGATGGCCTCGGCGGTCAGCTGGTAGCCTAACCCCCGGTTGGCGCCGGTAATGAATATGTTTCTCTCCACCGTCATCGTGAATCACTCCGTTTCTTTTTATATGGAACAATATCAGCCTTTGACCGAGCCGTCGGACAATCCTTTGACGAAAAATTTATTGCATAGTATGAAAATCAGCATGACGGGTACCGAAACGACCATCGACGCCCCCATCATCGCTCCCCAATCGATAACGAACTCGCCGCTGAAATTGTTGATCGCAATAGGCAGCGTTCTGACCGTATCGGAGTTGGTCAAGTTCAGCGCGAACAGGAACTCCTCCCATATATTAAGGAAGGCGTATACGCTTACCGCGATCAGACCCGGCAGCGAGACGGGGAGAATGATGCGGACGAGCGCGCCGAGATTGGAGCAGCCGTCGATTTTGGCCGCTTCCTCCAGCTCCTTCGGGATCGTCTGAAAAAACGAGCGAAGCATAATGACCGACATCGGAATCGTGATGGCCAAATCCGCTATGATGAGCGCCAGGTAGGTGTCGATCAGCTGCAGCTTGCTGAATACCATGTACAGCGGAATAATGATGACGACGCCCGGCATCATTTGGCCGTACAGCAAGCCGGAGGAAAGAACCCGCGATCCTCTGAACCGGTATCTGGCAAAGCCGTAACCCGCCAAAACGGCCACCGCTAACGTCAAGGCGGTCGCACATACCGTGACAACGACGCTGTTCAGGAAGGCGCGCGGAATTTGGCTTTCGAACAGAACCCGCGAATAGTTGGCAAAGGTCGGATGCTCCACCATGATGCGGGGAGGGACGGTAAAGTTTTCGGCGGACGTTTTTATCGAAGTAACGAACATCCATAACGCCGGAAACAAGCTGAAAACGATCAGGACCAGCAAAACCAAGTAACTGAGCGCCGCCCGTGTATAAAGGCTTCCCGTATTTTTCCGCATTATCCCTTCTCCCCTCCCCTCATCACATATTTCATGTAGATGACGCTTAATAAAGCCGTGATGATGAACAAGACGACGCTGGCTGCTCCGGCTACGCCGAAGTTGTAATTTTGGAAGGCTGCTTTGTAGATGAACATCGACAGCACTTGGGTGCTGTTGGCAGGCCCGCCGCCCGTCAGCACGAAAATAAAGGTGAAGGCGTTCAGCGTCCAAATAATAAGCAGCAGGACGATCGTATACGAGGTGGAGGCTACATGCGGCACCGTGACGGTAAAAAACTCCCTGATCCCGGTCGCTCCGTCCACTTTGGCCGCATCCTTCAGCTCATTAGGCACCGATTGCAGCGAGGCTTCGATCATCAGCATGACGAGCGGAAACATTTTCCACACGTTGACGATCACCGCCGAGAGCATCGCATAACGCTCGTCGGCAACCCAATTGATCGGCGCCGACGCAATGCCCAGCGTCTTCAGCAAATAGTTGATGTATCCGAAGTCGGGATGGTACAGCCATTTCCATATGTTTACGCTGATGACGCTGGGAAGCACCCAAGGCACCATCAAACAAATGCGAATCAGCCATTTCATTTTGATAAAATCCTGATTAATGAGCACCGCCGCCATAAAGCCGACTGCAAATTGAAAGGTAACGCTGGAAACCGTCCATACGAACGTATGCCCGATCGACGCCAGAAACTCGGCATTGCGAAATAAATCCGCATATTGGGCAAAGCCGACGAACTGCCATGCATCGGTGTAAAGATCGCTCTTGTTAAAGCCCAGCACAAACGTATAAATTAACGGAAATATCATGACGCAGGCGATAGCGAGTACGGCAGGCAAGACAAAAAGCATTCCGGGATTGCTTGTAAATCTAAACATGCGCACGAATATGCACCTCTTCCAGTCCGGTCTGATCTGCTGCAATTACTTGTTGGCAAGAAGTTCGTCGATTGCTTTGGAAGCTTGATTCATCGCCTCTTCAGGCGTTGCTTTTCCGCCTAAAGCCGTTTGCAATTGATCGAATACAATTTGCTTGATTTGATTCCACTGCGGAATTTGCGGCAGCGGCTGAGCGTAAGTCAGAGCGTCGAGCAACGGTTTGACCAGCGGGTCCTGGTATTTGGGGTTGCTGGCCGCCGACTTGCGGGCGGAGAACGTCACGCTGTACTCGGCCGAAATATCCGGTTGAGTGATAAACTGAATGAATTTCCAGGCGGCCTCCTGGTTTTTACTCGCTGCGGGGATGCCGACGGCCCAGCCTCCGAGAATCGTCTTCCGGTCCTTATTCGCAGGAACCATCGTCACGCCCATTTGCGCGTTTGCATTGGCTTGCTTGATCGGATCGAGATCGTAAATCCCGGTCATATACATGCCGACCTTATCGTTCGTGAACAGGTTGCGGTTGGCTACGCCGTCATTTTGCAGCATGCTGTTCGGCACGACCTTATATTTGGTGAACAGCTCCACATACAGCTTCACCATCTCCATGGCGGCCGGTTCGGTCAGCGCCGATTTCGTATTGTCCTTATTTAAGATGCTTCCGCCGTTAGATTGAATCATGTTGAACAGCTGCGTCGTCACGTTGCCTACGTTCGTTCCGGGAAGAGCGATCCCGTAAGCGTCGCCTTTCGTTAATTTTTGAGCCATGTCCAGCACTTGATTCCAATTTTCCGGCCCCTTGGACGAGTCCAGTCCTGCGGCTTCAAACAGTTTTTTGTTAAAAATCAATCCGTGCGTTTCCGCGCGATAAGGCAGCGCATACATTTTATCGTTAACCTTGGTGACCGATACCGCGCCGTCGTAAAAATCGTTCAAATCCACCTGATCTTTCTTGATGTGATCGTCCAACGCCGCCAAGCCGCCGGTCGCAGCAAACGGAGTGACCCAGTCTACGGCCATATTCATCAAGTCGGGGCCGTTCTTTTGCTTCAAAGCGAGCAAATATTTATCCGACATGCCGTTATCGGGGAACTGCTGCACTTTAATTTTGATGTTCGGATATTTCTCTTCGAATTTTTTCACGATGGCCGGCGTATTCGTATTCCATGCCGCATCCCAGAAGGTCAGCTCGACAGGTTTGTCCGCGCCGCCCGCCCCGGCTCCGCCCGAGGAACTGTTCGCTCCCGAACAACCGGCCAATGATGTTCCCAGCAGCATCGCCGCAACGGCCGCAGCGTATGATTTTTTTACATTTGACATGCTAATCGCCCCTTGTATATAGTTTCGGCTTATTCCTTACTTTTGCAGAATTCCCGGCTGAAAGCGGAAGCGGCGCCGCTCGCCTTATAGCGGCATGCGAATGAAAGAGCTTTCACTTTCCGGCAGCCATGCCTGTTTACTTGCCGCTTTGTACTTGCGGACTGTCCGGATGCAGCTGCATAAACTCGATGCGGTTGCCGTCGGGATCTTTCGCCCAGCATTGGTAGTTCAGATCCAGCCCTTGCTTCGGTTCGACATCGAGGGTGACGCCTTTGCTTTTCAAATGAGCGGCGATCTTGTGAATATCGTCCACTTCCAGACATAGATGGTTGTAGCCGATGGTCTGCATATCCACTTCCGTCTTCTTGATCCCGCCGTAAAACAGCTCGATAAACTGCCCGTCTTTCACCTTCAAATATTCGATCCAAGGCTCGTTCGCCGGCGGCTTGCGCAGCTCGAATATTCTGCGGAACCCTAAAATATCGCAATAAAAATGCAAAGACTTCTCCATATCCCTCACCGTGTAAGCGTTGTGCCCAATCCCTTTAATCATACAGCCGTCCTCCTTCAATTTGTTTGGCCCATTGCCATTTTCCTTTTCCCTGGTTCCCCTTGGTTCACGATAGTACTGCGTATATAGAAACGCTAGTTTGGTTAATCTAGCGGGAGAAGGCCGATTGATTCACGTTGTAAACGCGCGTTTATTTTTGTTCAAAAAAAAGATTAAAGCTTTTTGCAGGATTCTCTCTCTACGAGAACGCAGTCTAATGTAGCTATAACACACTGTTCTGCGGTTCCGTTTTCTATCGCGCGAATGACGCTTTGGGTCACTCCTGCGGTTAGCTGGTCGTAATTGACGCGAAATGTCGTTAACGCGGGTTTATAATAAGCGCTTAGCGCCTGATCGTTCATGCCGATGACGGAAATATCGTCGGGCACTTTCAAGGCGCGATCATTAATCGCGCGTATCGCTCCAAAAGCAATGCTGTCGCTGGAAGCGAATATGGCCGTCGGCAGGTCGCTGGAATTGGCAAGTAAATTGGACATGGCCTCGTATCCGCCGGCTTCGTAGTGGCCGTACATAATCCAGGCTTTGTTAATTTCCAGACCGTGATGCTCCATCTGGCTGACGAAGCCTTTGAACTTGAAGTTGGCGGAAGCTTTCTTGAGATCGCCGTTAATAATGCCGATTCGCTTGTGATTCAGCTTCATCAAATAGTCCACCGCTTGCCTCGCTACCTGCTCGTTATTCAAATTATAGACGATCCGGTTAGGCTCGTTGCGGCCGGGGAGCACCTGGTCCAGGACGCCGATGATGAAACCTTCGGCAATCAGCTCCTCAATGACGGGCTCATGATTTTCCGCGCCGATGAAGATACCGGCGGTAATGCTGCCCTGATAAAATACGTCTTTCACATTTTTGACGCTGTCGGGATGCTTAAGATCCCTGACGACCGACGTAAGCACGATATACCCGAAGGCGGACGCGTTCTCGATCACGCTGGTGATCAGCATGTTGGCCGAGCTGTCCTTGGAAAACTGCCACTGATCGATAAAGAACAAGCCGATCGTTTTCGTCTTCTTGCCGGCCAGAGTGCGCGCGGAAATGTTCGGAGTATAGCCGTACTGTTCAATGACCTTCATAACCTTTTCTCTCGTTTTTTGAGGGACATTGGCATAATTATTGATAACCCGGCTTACGGTGCTCCGGGAAACCCCCGCTATTTCCGCGATTTCTTTGCTGTTCAGTTCGATTTTCTTCATTTTTTTAACTACTCCAGTCATGCGATCCGACGTTGTGAACGCGTGTTTATTGTTATATTAGCAAAGCTTTTGCAGGGTGTCAATTTAAAAATTGCTGTGACCATCCATTTCCTCTCGGTTAGGTATCTTCCCTCAACTCCGTTGTTTCTCATGTTCCGAAGGATGGCAAGCAACAAGCCAGCCGGGCTTCCCCGGCTGGCTTGTTTGGTTTGGCAATGCATTTATGCTTGCGCGGCGGCAGGCTTGGATTTGAACGCTCTGCGGTACCGGTGCAATATAGGCTCCGTGTAGCCGTTCGGCTGCTCGTAGCCTTTCAGCACCAGCTCCAGCGCAGCCTGGAATGCCGCGGACTGCTCATAATGATCGGACATCCGGCGGTAAGCGGGATCTCCCGCATTCTGCTCGTCGACGACGCGGGCCATCCGCTTCATCGTTGCGACGATCTGCTCTTCCGTGCAAATGCCGTGATGGAGCCAATTAGCCATATGCTGGCTGGAAATGCGCAACGTGGCTCTGTCTTCCATCAGTCCGATGTTGTTGATGTCCGGCACCTTCGAGCAGCCGATTCCCTGCTCTACCCAGCGGACCACATAGCCTAATATGCCTTGGGCGTTGTTGTCGAGCTCCTGGGCGATCTCCTCCGGCGTCCATTCCCGGCTCTCGCTGACCGGTATCTCCAATATTTGATCGGTGTAGTCTGCGCCTGCCTGCTTCAGCCTGTTCTGCACTTCTCTGACGTCGACTTGATGATAATGCAGCGCATGCAGTACGGCGGCTGTCGGCGAAGGCACCCATGCCGTCGTGCAGCCCGCTTCCAGCTGGCTAATCTTCTGCTTCAGCATTTCCTTCATCAAGTCAGGCATCGCCCACATGCCTTTGCCGATTTGCGCGCGGCCCTGCAAACCGCAGGCGAGGCCGATACTGACGTTCGACTGCTCGTAGCCCTGCAGCCAACGCGACGATTTCATGCTGTTCTTGCGAATCATCGGACCGGCTTCCATCGAAGTGTGCATTTCATCGCCGGTACGGTCGAGGAACCCGGTATTGATAAACACAATTCGATCCTTGACTTCGCGGATGCAAGCTTTCAAATTCAGCGAGGTGCGGCGCTCTTCGTCCATCACTCCGATTTTGATCGTATGGCGTTCCAAGCCGAGCATATCCTCTACGCGGTTCAGCAGCGTATTGGCGAACGCCGCTTCTTCCGACCCGTGCATCTTCGGCTTCACAATATAGATCGAGCCTTTGAGCGAATTGGGGTAAGGGTTGTTTTTCAGCAGATCATGCTTGGCAATCAGGCTGGTAATGACCGCGTCCATAATTCCCTCGGGAACTTCCCGCCCGTCTTGGTCCACAATGGCGTCGATCGTCATCAAATGTCCGACGTTGCGGACAAACAAGAGCGAGCGTCCCGGCAGCTGGAACGTTTCGCCGGCAGGCGAGGTGTAGCTGCGATCGGGATGCAGGGAGCGATGGACGACGGATTCGCCCTTCTTGAAGGTAGCGGTCAGCGTCCCTTTCATCAGGCCCAGCCAGTTGCGGTAGACGGCCGTCTTATCCTCCGCATCGACGGCGGCGACGGAATCCTCGCAGTCCATGATGGTCGTTACGGCCGCTTCCATCACAATATCTTTCACCCCGGCGCCATCGGTTTGGCCGATCGGATGACTGCGGTCGATCTGAATTTCTACATGCAATCCGTTATTTCGGAGCAAGACGGCGGAAGGCGCCTCGGCGTCTCCCAGGTAGCCGACAAACTGGGCCGCATCCTTCAGCCCGGCGGTTTCTCCGCTCGTCAGAGTGACGGACAATTGCCCGCCGCGGATCGCGTAGGACGCCGCTTCCGCATGGGAATGGCCGGCCAGCGGCACCGCTTGGTCCAGAAAAGCTCTGCCGTAAGCGATCACCCGCTGTCCGCGAATCGGGTTATAGGCCCCGCTGCGCCCCGCTCCCTCTTCTTCGCCGATCACATCCGTTCCGTACAGCGCGTCGTACAGGCTGCCCCATCTGGCGTTAGCCGCGTTCAAGGCATAGCGCGCATTGTTGACGGGAACGACCAGCTGCGGTCCGGCCTGGAGCGCAATTTCATCGTCCACATTCCCGGTCGTGATTTGGAAATCTTCGGCTTCCGGCTCCAAATAACCGATATCCCGAAGAAACGATTTATAGGCTGCGGCGTCAAAGGAGGAGCGGTTTTGTTTATGCCATTCGTGAATCGTCTGCTGAAGCTCGTCGCGCCGGCTCAGCAAAGCTTGATTCGCCGGAGCCAGATCGGAGACGATCGATTCGAACTGCCGCCAAAATGATTCCGGGCTCAAGCCGCTTCCCGGAAGAGCCTCTGCTTCAATAAAATCGTGCAGCGCTTGAGCGACTTGCAAGCCGCCTACTCGTACATAAGATTGCATAGGGCATCTCCTTCGTGTTCATTATTATGAACGTTGTTCATATATTTACTTAAGCTTATCTTCCCATACGTTCTTCGAGTTGTCAATCCATGTGGGCATCCTTCGTTTCAACAAGGACTTCAGCTTGCTATACTCGGCTACGCGGAGCTGATCCGGGAGAACGGAGAGAACGATCGTGTTTTTTTGAAAAGGGAATGAATCATACATATCGTGGAGGAAAGCCAGAGGCTTCATGCGCTAGTATCCGACCTGAAGTCTGCTGCCGATTCTGTTGATATCCGGCCGTTCGGGGAAGTGAAAAGCGAGACGGTCGTTATTCCCGATTCTGCAGGCGGTGCCGTCAATCTCCTTGAACATCTTGAATTCGCTGGAAAGTAGCTCCGCCGCCCAGCGTCCAGCCTAATACCGGACGCGGGTTCCCGACGTGAGCAGGCCTGTGTTGGCTACAATGACCTCATCCTGCTCGAACAGCCCCGCTTTGACGGCTGTCGCGTACTCGTTCGAGCCCGCAGTCTCGATTCGGGTCAGTTTCGCATAATACGCATTGCCCAGCGGTCCCGTCTCCGAGGAGATCGTATAGACAAACGCTCCTTTGCTGTCGTAATGGACGGCTTCCTTCGGTACGAGGAGCAGACTTTCTCCTTCCGACTTCCGAATGCTTACTTTGACCTGTTCCCCTCCCTGGAGGAGACCGTCGTCAGCATGGAGCGATACAGTGAGAAGAGAAGTTGGGGCTGTTTTGACGCCGGAAGCAGCGTTAGCGCCGGCGTCGTCAACGGCGCTGCCGACACCCTCTTCGATGGCCGCGACAGTGCCCGCAAGCGGCTGCTTGCCGCTGTCCTCAAGGAAGATCGATTTCAGCGTATCGCCCGCTCGGAACCTGGCCGCAAGCTCGTTCGGTACCGTCAGCTTGATCCGGAAGCCCTTCGACGAATCGGACAGGCGAATGTCGGGCTTACCCGACGGATCGCTCCCTTCTACGGCTCCTACCGCCGTGACAATGCCGTCGACCGGAGCCGTCAGCTCGCGGCCTGCCGCCAGCTTCTTCTGCTGCTTCTCAATTCGCCGCTGCTGGTCGGCGATATCGAGCTGAGTCGTCTCCAGGGCCGAAGCAGCGCTAAGCTTAGCCTCTTCGTCCTCTCCCTTCATCGCCGTTATTACGTTGTACTGCAATTGCGGAAGCGAGAGCTGCAGCTTCTGTAAGACCGATTGCAGTTCCGCAAGCTCATCCTGCGCATCGCTGTCGTCGTATTGAACAAGAGGCTGATCCTTATAGACCGCGTCCCCAACCTTGACGAGCACGTTAAGAACCTTCCAGCCTGCCGGATTCGTCAAGTCTTGTTCCCCCGCCGGACGCACTATCGCGGTGCCTTCGTAGCTGTAATCCAGCGAGCCGGCTGTCGGCGCGCTCGTAATCACCTTAGGCATCGATAAAGCCCGAATCGTGTTGCCTCCCAGCGTGAGCGCGACGAGCAGGGCGACAAACAGGCCCGCCAGCAGCCGTATGTTTCGTTTTCTTACAAGGGAATTTGGTTCCTCCATTGCCATCACATCTGATCTATCCTTTCATTCCCGACAGCTGAATTCCTTCGACGAAATAGGACTCCGCGTACAAGAACACCAGCACCGCCGGCGCCATATAGAGGGCTGAAGCGGCGAAGCCGATCCCCCGTGCGTCCTGGTTGATCTGCGCCAGGTACAGAGATAGCGGCTGCTTGACGGAATCCTCCAGGAAGATAAGCGGCTGCTCGATCATGTTCCAGTTGTCAATGAACAGGAGTACCGTCAGCGCAGCCAGACCGGGCTTGGCCAGCGGTACGATAATCCGCAGAAAAATCGTGAACAGTCCCGCTCCGTCGATCCTGGCCGCCTCGATATAACCGTTTGGAATATGGGCCATAAACTGGCGCATCATGAAAACGCCGAACGCGCCGAAGATGCCCGGCAAAATGATCGCCGATTCATGGTTCATCAGTCCGAGCTTGTCGAGAACCATGTAATTCGGCACGAGCGTCACCTGGAACGGCATCAGCATCGTAATCAGATAGACGAGGAATAGCCCGTCCCTGCCGAAGAAACGCAGCTTGGCGAAAGCGTAAGCGGCGAGCGCTGCGACGACGGTCTGGCCGACGACAATCGGCAACACCAGCGCAGCGGAGTTCCAGAACATCCGAAGATATTGCGGAGACAGGATCAACACTTGCAGATACTGCTCGAAAGACAGCCAATCGGGAAGTATTTTCAAATTGACGAAAGTGTCCGCGCCGCCTTGCGAAGTATTGAGCATTTGGCCGAGAGCATGGTAATTCCGCATGATTTCCTGCTCTGTCATCAGGGAACCGGTTACCGTGAGCACGATCGGAACCAGCATTGCCAGCGAAACGGCTCCGACGATCAGCGTTGCAGCGATCTTGGTAATGAACCTGAATGTAAGCATGACAACCCTCCCGTCACTCCATATTTTCCCGGAACTTGCGTTCGAGGGTTAGCAGCCCAATCGCAAGCGAAGCGATGCAGCAGACCATCAGCGTCGCGGCTGCGGTCAGCTTCTGAATGTCGAGCGAGGCAAACATGTTGTTCATATAATGCTGCATCATATAGAGACGATCGTAAGGATAATCTCCCGCTAACAGGTAGGTCTCCCGGAACACCTTGAACGAATTGACGATCGAGATCAGAATGACGAAGAACAAGGTCGGCGTCAGGTAGACCAGCGTAATGTGGAACAGCTGCCGGATGGGTCCGGCGCCCTCAATGCTCGCCGTCTCGTAATAATCTCGCGGAATTGACTGCAGGCCTGCGAGGAACAGAACCATGTTGTAGCCGATGTTTTTCCAAATGTACATGATCGCGATGATGCCAAGCGACCAGTCCGATTGCATCCAGTCAATTCGCCCGCCTCCAAGACGATGGAGCCACTCGTTCAACGTCCCGTTCCAGTCGAAGAAGATTTGCCAGATCACGACTGTGGAAGCGACGGGAACGACAAGCGGCAGAACGATGGAAGTGCGGAACGCATTGCGCAGATAGAGCTGCGTATTCAGCAGTAAGGCTAGGCCCAGGGACAGCGCAATGAGCAGCGGGACCCCAATACTGGTGAAGATCAGCGTATTGGTTGTTGCCTTGCGAAAAGAGCTGCTGTGCAGCAGCTCCAGGTAGTTGTGCAAACCGACGAATTTGCCGTCGCCGGCGCCGTCCATGAACGATTCGCCAAGGCCGAGCGCGAACGGGATGAGATAAAAGATCGAGAAGCCGACCGCGCTCGGTGCCAGAAACCAGAGAGCCTTGAAGCCGTCCGTACGGAGCAGAAGCCTCAGCCTATTCATTGAGATAAGTCATCGCTTTGTTCTGCAGCAGCTTGGCGACCTCCTCCGCTGATTTCTGGCCGGCAAAATACGCTTTAGACTCCTTGACGATCATCTTTACAACCTTGTCGGATTGATACTCGATCTTATGAACGGCTCCGTTCACGAAGTCCTGCAGCTGGTCGAGCATCGCCGGGTCGACCTTGATGGCTTGTCCATGCAGCGGACCTTCCTCGTAAGCTTTCACGATACCCTCGCTTTTCAGTTTCTGAATTTGCTGCGCATACACCTTCATGTTGATGGGAATGCCGGCTGTCTCCGGAGGCGTCTGGACTTCTTCGGACATCATGAATTTGACGAAGTCCCACGCTTCCGGCTTCACCTTGGAGTTCGCGCTGATGCCGACGGCCCGATAAGTTTTGAAGTAGCCGCCCGCAGCCCCGCCCTCTGCATGAGGCTTCTCGTACAGCTTCATATGCTCTCCCCGTTCGCGCAGGGACACGAGGTAATCCCAAGGCGAATTAATCTGGATATTGTAGAAATAGGCGGGTTCGCGTCCCTGCGAGCTGACAACGCCTTCGTCGAACATGGTCTTCACCTGCTTCATCGCATCCAGAAAGGCGGGCGAATCGAAGCTGGCTTTACGGCCCTCCGCGTCGACGAAGGAGTCATAATTGTCGGTGACTAGATTTGCCAGCAGGTATTCGGGACCGCTGTATACAAGCGCGGGCCGGTGCCCGCCTCGGGCCGCCAGTTGCTTCGCGTCGACGATAAAATCGTTCCACGACCACGACTTGTCGTCGACCGGGACACCGGTCTTGGCAATGGCGTCCGTGTCTCCGGCGAAGCCAATCAGGAAGAACGAAAGCGGCAGACTATAGAGCTTGCCGCCGACCCGGGCGTTGTCCAATATGTTAGCGAAGTAGTCCTCCTTCCGGAAGTCTGAATCCCGATCCATCATTTCGCCCATGTCGGCCAGCAGCTTACGCTTGACGAAGTTGTCCGGGGACAGCACATCCAATTGCAGCAGATCGGGACCTTTGCCCGCCAGCATCTCCGTATCGGTTGTCGACACGTATTTTTCCAAATCCGCCTCGAGCGTCGAGTTGCTCGTATCGACATGCGTCAGCCGGATGGTAATATTCGGATGCAACGCTTCGTATTTCCGCTTCGCTTCCTCAAAGCGCGCATCCTCCCAGAAAGTTGAGAAGACAATCGTCTTCTTCTCGTTCGATGACGGCGGAACTTCGCCTTTGGGCGCTTCAGCGGAGGGAGGGCTCTCTCCCCCGGGCGGCGTACTGTCTTTCGCACCGCCGCTGCTGCATGCCGTCACCGCCAGCATAGAAAGACAGGTCAAGATTATGCTTAGCCTCGATGTTCTCATCTTCAAGTGGTCCACCTTCCTTTAAAGTCGCTCTTTATTCGTTAAGCAGCAGATCAATCTTGTTCCCAATAAGCTTCGCCGCTGCTTCTGCCGACTTCTGGCCGGAGAAGAACGCCTCCGACTGTTTGTCGACGATCCCTTCAATCTTGGACGGCCCTCTCACGGCATTCACGGCTTTGGACAAGTAGCTGCCCATTTGCTCAAGGAAAGCCGGATCGACCTTGACCGTGGAGTCGTCGTAGTCTTTTAACCCGTCGCTCTTGATCTTGTCTGCCTGATGCTCGTATACGCTTCGATTCAATGGAAATCCGGGATTGTCGTCAAACTCGCCGACATAAGACTGCACGCTCTCATCGTTCAGCAGGAACTTGATAAAGTCCCAGGCTACCTCCGGATGAGCGGAATTACCGTTGATACCGAGGGTCCCGAACGGCTTGAAGTAGCCGCCGTCTCCAGCGTTCGCGGGATGCGGCTTGATATACAGCTTCGTATGCTTGTAAGGGGAACGCACGACGGCATCGCGAAGCGAATAGACCTCCATTTGGGAGAAATAAGCGTCCACGTCGCTGCTGTCGACGGCTCGGGAATCCAACTTATTCGTTATCCCGCTCTCAACCGATTTATAGATAAGCTCTTCGTCGCCTAGCGTTGTAACCTTCCGCATCATGTCGGCCAAGGCGTCCGTATCGAAATAAGCGTTCCCGTTCGTGCCGGACACAAGCTGCGCGTAATTTTCGGAGACCATATTGACAAGCAGATTGGACGGCCACTCCGAATAGCTGTACTTGTAAGATCCCTTTTGCTTCAATTGTTTGGCAATATCGATAAAGTCGTTTAACGTCCACTTGCTGTCGTCGAAGGTTACGCCCGCCTTTTCGATCGCATCCGCATCCCCGAACAAGCCCACTAGCGAGAAGTAAAGCGGCATGCCGTACAATTTGCCGCTGTCCTGCGAATGATCCAGGACATTGTCAAAATACTGCTCCCGGTGAAAATTAGGGTCCTGCTTCATCAGCTTGTTCAAATCAACCAGCAACTGGCGCTTTGCATATTGATCGGAAGGCAGCTCGTCGAGCTCGATCACGTCCGGTCCGCTTCCGGCCAGCAAGGCCGCGTTGTTCGTCTTGACGAATTGCTCCCTCTTGTTCAACACGTCGTTCAAATTCTCTCCTGATGTCGAAGAGGCATGAAGCTCGATTTCGATATTCGGATGCAGCTTCTCGTATTTCTTAACGGCTTCCTTCACCTGCTCGCTCAAATAATAAGTGGCAACGACCAGCTTTACACGCTCGTTCGGAACCAGTTGGATCGAAGGAGCGTTATCCTCCGCACGGGGCGGCGTGGAAGCCTGTCCGACCGAATTCGCCTCCGCTCCTCCTGCCGATGTATCCGAAGCCGTTCCCGCCCTGCCATCGTACCCGCCTGCATCGGAGCAAGCGGAGAGCAGCACGCTCAGAACGAGCCCAAGCCATGCTGTTTTTTTCACTTTAACATCTCCCTTCGATTTCAGACTGTCTTCATGTCCGGCATATCTCTAAGCTTAGAACAGACATGTAGCCAATTTGTCTCCCTTTTGTAAACAAATTGTTTCAAGAATCGCTTGCGCGGGGAAACGCTCGCTGAATCCGGATGGATGAACCATCTGCAGCAGTTGTCCGGCTCGACAGCAAGCGCCCCCAGTTGATGACCCGCATGCCGTTATTTCACCCGATCTTTCAGCAAATCGGCATACTTGTATAAAACTTCGGCTTACAATGAATACGATAAGGATCGTGTTGACGAACGGCCAGAAATCATCTAAAGTCGGACGCTCGGATAGAAATAGAAAGGACGCCAGCCAAGATCACGCTAGCGTCCTAATCATTTAAAATTAATACCCTTGCCCGTTTTATCGCTAACCCTTACCCTTTGACCGATCCGAGCATCATGCCCTTGGCAAAATGCTTTTGCAGGAACGGGTAAACGAGCAGAATCGGCACGGTGGAGACGACGATCATCGCCAGCTTCACGGTAACGCCGATCCGGGGCACGTCCTCGCTGAGCGATGAGGCGACCGCATCCGACGTCAGCACGATGAGCAGCTGCCGCAGCAGCACCTGCAAAGTAAAACGGTCGGGATTGGAAATGTACATGACCGCCTGAAAAAACATATTCCACTGAGCCACCGCGTAAAAAAGCGTCAGCGTAGCCAAAATCGGCATGGAAATAGGCACCATAATGCGAAACAGGATGCCGAAATCGTTGGAGCCGTCCATCCGCCCGGAATCCTCCAGCTCCTCCGGCAGCGTGCGGAAGAAGCTGATCAGAATCATCATATTAAACGCATTGATCGCATTGGGAATCATCAGCGACCAGAGCGAGTTCATCATCCCGAGGCTTTTGACCAGCAAATAAGACGGAATAATGCCGCCGTTAAACATCATCGTGAAAAATACGGCGAACGCCATCAGATTCGCCCCGGCCAGCCTTTTCTTCGATATAGGGTAAGCCAGCATAACCGACAGCAGCATGCTGATGAAGGTGCCGAGGACGGTAATGATCACCGTATTCTGAAAAACCTTGACGAAATTCGGCGTGTTGAAGATCGTCTTGAACGCGACCAGCGTCATCTCCTTCGGCCACATCCGGATCGCGCCTTCCATGACAAGATGCGGAGCCGTCACCGAGCTGACGAGCACGCTCCAGAACGGTACAATCATCAGGGCGGCCAATAAGGCCAGCCCCGCGTAGTTGCCTGCGTCGAAGACGACGCCGGCCAGACTGTTTCGCTTCATGCTCTCCCTCCTCCCGCGTTAAAATAAATAATGCTCGCTCGTTTTTTTGGAAATCATGTTGGCCGTAAGGATCAGGACGAATCCGACCGCCGATTTGAAAATGCCGACGGCCGTCGCATAGCTGAAGTTCCCCTGCAGCACGCCAGCCTGATAGACGTACGTATCGAACACTTCCGCCACTTCCTTGACCAGAGGATTGCCCATAATATACAGCTGGTCGAACGAGATGTTCATTACCTGGCCCAACCGCAAAATCAATAAAATGACGATTGTGTTCATGACGCAAGGCAGCGTAATATGAACCGTCTGCTGCCACCGGTTGGCTCCGTCCACTTTGGCCGATTCGTACAAATCGGGGTTAATTCCCGCCAGCGCCGCCAAAAATATAATCGTTCCCCACCCGGCGTCCTTCCAAATGCTTTGGACTGTAATAATGCCCCAGAACAGCGACTTGTCCATCAACAGCTGCAGCTGCGGATAGCCGATGGCATGAACGAGCTTCGTAAGCAGCCCGTCGGAGTTCATCAGCGAAATCGTCATCGAGCAAATCACGACCCAGGAGACGAAATGGGGCAAATAAACGACGGTCTGTATGCTCTTCTTGAACATCGCGGTCCGGATTTCGTTTAACAGCAGAGCCAGCACAATCGGAGCCGGAAAAAAGAATACGATATTCAGCAAGCTGATGACCAGCGTATTGCGCAGGATGAGCCAAAAATCCGGATGCCGGAACAGCCGGGAGAAGTGCTCGAATCCGATCCAATCGCTGTGCATCACCCCTTGGAACGGATTGTAATCCTGAAACGCAATGACAATGCCCCACATCGGAAAATAATGAAATACAACAAAGTACAGCATTCCGGGCAATGCCATTAAATACAAATATTTATCGGCCTTCCATCTTTTCAACGCCATGGTCATTCTTTATGCGCACCCGCCTTCTGTCCAAACGCGGGCGGGTCATGCGGCCCATCGCCGTCTGCCCGCCGCGCCGCGTATATTGGTCACCTTCGTTATTTCGCAGTCATCGCTTCGGCAATTTCCTGAACCACTTTATTTCCTTCGAACCGGCCGTACCACTGCTTCACGACGCCATCCCAATCGCTGACTTTAAGTTGGCCCATAATCGTCTTCACCGTATTGTCTTGAATGAATTTCTCGGCTTCTGTGGAATATTTGGCGTACGTCGGCGAGAAGAGCAGCTGGCTCTCGTCGATCACAAGATACGGTTCGTTCATCTTATGTCCTTTGACAACGAGATTTTGCGCTTCCTTCGTATTTTGCGGGAAAATATACAGCTCATCCGTCGACTGAACCGGAAGCGTGAAGGTGAACGTACGCGGCATATCGCGGTCGAATATTTTGGTATCCGGCTCGATCTTGCCTTCCGCCGTTTTGGTGTAATGAACGCCCTCCACTCCGTAGTTCCAGAAAATGCCGCCTTCTTCGCTCGCCCCGTAATCCAGCCATTCCATAATTTTCTTCATCTTCTTCGGATCGTCCGCCGCTTTCTTCGAGACGAAGATCCCGCCGCGGTCGACGCGTCCCGTAATGCCTCGCTCCCCGTTCGGCCCTTTAATCGCTTCCAGCGGAACGAGCTTGGCGTTCGGGTTCGTCTTCTGGTAATTCGTTTCGAAATCGTAGACGCGCGTCATGAAATTGAACATAATGCCCGCCTGCCCTTTGCGCACGAACTTGGAGTCGGCCGTCGGCCCGTCGGAGACGGCAAAGTCGGGGTCGATGAGACCTTCGGAGAACGCTTTGTTCATCCAGGCCAAATATTGTTTAAAGGCATCCGTCTCGAACCGGGGGACGACTTTATCTCCTTGCTTGACCCAGAAATTTTTGAGGCCGAACGCCTGCGTGATCCCGGTCGCTCCCCGAATCGATATGCCGGCCGCCATATTGCCGAGCTGCAGGCCGTACGTGTCCTGCTTGCCGTTTTTATCCGGATCGTTCTTTGTGAACGCTTTCGCGACTTCGTACAATTCATCCAGCGTCTGCGGCGCCTTCAGCCCCAGGTTATCCAGCCAGTCTTGACGAATCAGCGGAATATCCTGCGAGGCGATCGGATTGCGCACGCTGGACAGCCCATAGATGCTGCCCTGGTATTTGGTAAGGAACAGCGGCTTTTCCTTTTTCAAATTCGGGTATTCGTCGATATATTTGTCGAGCGGCACGATGACGCCGGATTTAATGAGCTTGACGATGAAATCGTCCATATCGGTCCAGGCGAAAGCGTCAGGAATATCGCCGGAGGCCACCGCGACCTTGACCTTCTCTTTGTAAATATCCGGCGTAGCCGCAGTCAAATTCAAGCGAATCCCCAGTCTGTCTTCGATATACTTCAAGGAAGGATTGTCTTCGCGGGCGATGCTCGGCGTGTTCCAGCCGATATAATAAGCGAGGTTCAACGTAACGGGACCGTCGGAAGCGGCGGAAGAACCGCCGGAGGCGCCCGGTTGACTTGCACATGCGGCGGAAAACGCCAGCAAGGCGCTCATCCCCGCGACGGCAAAGACTTTGCGATGTTTGGAACGAATCATGATAATGGTTTACCCCTCTCCATAGCTAATGATGTCATTGATGAAACGGGTGAAGCTGCTCAAGCCGTCGTACGGATGCATCCGGCATATCGCCATTATGCGGCCGGACGAGGCGGCGGGCAATTGACAATTTGCTTTTTTTCCGTTTTTCGGCAAAAGGTACATTTATCAATTTGCGTTTTGGCGCGATTTGCGCGAATTGTTAAGCCGAATGTCCCCTGCTGCTTATTTCCTGACCTTCCCGCCTCATGTATAATGGAACCTGAATACTCGTCGTCGGGAGGGATCTTATGTCTAAAAAGATGCAAATAGCGGTAGCGAATATATTGGTCTCATCCCTTAGCATCGTATTGATCGGATTGCTCGTCTTCAGTCAGGCGTCGGACATTATCCGCGAACAAATTGAAAGCGCTCACTTATCGACTTTAAAAGGAACGCGCGATCATTTCGAAAACTATTTTACCAAACTTAATCAATCGGCCGTCCAAATGGAAAAAATACCCGATTTCGAGCGATGGTCGAATCAGCCCGAAGGGCATAGCGCGAACCATTTCGATGTGCTGTCGCTTGTCCAGCTTCTCGTGCGGGTGCAAGCCTCCCATGATTATGTGGATAACGTCGTCTTGTACGATCCTCGCGACAAAAGTCAAATTTCTTCGCAGCCGACTCTTGGCGATTATAACATGGGATACGTGCCGTTTTTCGATGAATTTGCCGGAATGAACGCCGATTACGCTTTTTTAACGAAAACGACGGACGGCGCGTCGACTTACGTATATATCCGCAAGCTGCCTATTTTTATTAGCGGCCCTTCTTCTTATTTGTTGTTTCATATTAATTCCAAGCTGTTTTACGATTATTTGGGCATTAGCGACGACAATAAATCCCAGCTGGGCACCGCGTTCATTATGGATAAGCAGGGCTCGCCCATCGGCAAGGGAACGTTCGCCGGGCTGGAGGACATGACCCGCACGATCGCCAAGGAGCAGGAAACGTCCCCGTTATCTATGGAGACGCCCCAGACCTTGAACAAGAACGGCATGCTGATCACCTGCGTTCCGTCGCCGATGACCGGGTGGATATTCGGGCTGGCCGTTACGGACAAGCAGTATTTGAGCAAAATCATTACGCTGCGGAATATGACCCTGCTCATTGTCGCAGCTGCCGTGGCATTGGCCGTGCTTGCGGCTGTTGCCAGCAATCATATGTTTTTCCGGGGGTGGAACAAGATCATCCGCCTCATCGACGAATCTTCCGGGGGCAAATCGCCGGCCCAACCGCGGGCGGACAAATTTGAGAAAATTTATTCCCATATGTTCCAGCTCAAAAACCGGCTGCGGGAAATGATCCCCGAAGCCAAGGAAGCCTATGTCCGCAAAGTGCTGGAGACCGGAGTCGTTACGAAGAAAGATTGGACGGAGCAGCTCGGGCTGCCTCTCAGGGAGGACGCTTCCTTTTGCTGTTTTGCCGTGGAGATCGATTATTACAACCAGCTGAAGGAAACGTATTCCGAGTGGGATTTATTTTATTTCGGCTACGGTATCGCCTGCGTCATCCGGGAGGTGCTTGCGGACAGCGGATTTGCCGTGAAGCTGAACGACGGGAAGCTGGCGGGCGTAATCTGTCTTGAAGAACGTGGGGAGAGCTCCTGGCGGGAGCAAACGGACCAGAAGCTGCGAACGATCCATCATTTCATAGCGGAAAATTTCCCGATTACGGTCTCGATTGGCGTCAGCCGGCCGAGGCAGGGCATGCATCAGCTGCATCTGGCTTCGGCGGAGGCGCTGGAAGCGTTGAAGCAAACGTTCGCTTCCGGGACGAATACGGTGCTGTACTACGAGGAGCTGTCAGATATGAAAGGGAGCGCCTTCTCCTTCGACGAATCCCGCCGTATCGAGCATGATTGGATTCAAAGCATCCGCTCGCGCAATAAGGAAGAAGCCCTTCTTGCCTTGAACCGGCTTCGCGCGCTGGCTCTGGAGCAGGATTACCGCAAATTGCAGCATCTGCTGATCGACTTCACGCTGTCGCTGCACCGCAATGTCGGGCCGGAAATGAGCCGGCCGCTGGAGGCGCCTACGCTGAGCAAGCTGCTCGACTTATCGACGCTGGAAGAATGGCTCTCCTGGCTGCGCAATCAAACCGAACGCTTCATCGACCGGCTGTCGGAGGAATACCGGGGACAAATGGAACAGGCGGCTGCCAAAATCAAAAATCATCTGGTCGCCCGCCTGCAGGAAGATATTCGATTGGAGGATTGCTGCAAGCCGCTCGGCATCCCCGTATCCGTAGCGAAGCAGGCTCTAAAGGAAGTGTACGAGACGACCTTCGCGGAGCTGCTGCTGAAGGAACGCATTGAGAAAAGCAAAGAGTGGCTTCGCGAAACCGATATCGGTGTGGAAGAAATTGCCAAAAGACTGTATTACAGCAACGCCCAAAGCTTCACCCGCACCTTCAAGAAAATGACGGGCATGCCTCCGGGACAGTACCGTAAGCTTGCGGAGCACTAAAGGGGGGGTGAAAAAGTCCGCTGCGGCGTCCATTTGATCCTCCAATCTCTGTTGAAATCAGATTCTTTGGATGGTTATTACCTTTTTCTATGGGGAGAATCCGGTTTCAATGGCGAATGCTGACGCTTTTCCAGATTCAAGCGACCCCTCCGCTCCTTTTTTCATCGCACTTTTTTAGACAATGGATTGGCTGCGGCCTAGGTTTTTATCGTGAAAATATCGCCTTCAAACACTGCTCCCCCGAGTATCTTTCTCAGGAGCGGGTAAACGCTCGAACGGCGTGGAAGGGAGCTGCAGGAGCTCTTAGTTTAACGGACACCGGGGAGCTTAAGTCGTCGCAAACAGACGTTTTTTAAACGTAACGGTCATCAATGCACTTACATAGCCCCAAATTGCTTTTTAAGGAAGTTTTCCAACAAATAGCTGCAGCTGCGTCCGTTAGAAATCAAAAGTGGACAATATAGTGTATATAACGGCCGCTGTGTCCGTCCCTCGTAATTAGGGGATAATCTCACGAATGCTCACTCATTCGCAGGATTTCTATTGTATTGGATGTCGGTGAAGTTTGGAATGTAGGGATTCTGGCCCATCTCATTGGCTAATAGGCATGCAGGAACAGAGGCAGCGTTCATAACGCTTCCAGTTTTACCCTATTGTGCACTACTCCACTTTGCCTCTGGAGGTTCACCCTCCCATGACTCAACGGGTCTTCGCCCTTACATTCCTTCGTTACACCTGTCCAAAGGTGTGGAGACCGATAGCGTTTACTTGACGGGTCATTGCCCTGACGGACACAGAATTCGGTTCACTGTGCATCCATGATTTGAAATCCTGCAAATGAGTCAATACTCGTTTCTGCTAGGAGACTTTAGGCTGCAGGGATGGCCGCTTCGTGTGCGGAACGGTATTCTTCTCCTCTTTGAACCATACCGATCGTGATGCGTGCCCATTTTCCAATTAACTTAAAGATTGATGCCTGCTTCTTCATCCCCTTCGCTACGTTGTGTTCATGCCATCGCTTGAAATCTTCATTGTATCGAACGAGATTGAGCACGCCCAGGAACAAATATTTACGCAGCATGCTGTCTCCGCGCTTGGAAAGCTTGATTTGTCCTTTGAACTTGCCGGAGGTGCACTCTGCCAGATTCAGACCGGCCCGCCTGAGCAACTGCCGACCATGCGAGTACAAGCGAAGGTCGCCTGCACAACCCAGGAGGGCTGCAAGGGTAATCGTCCCCAGCCCGCGAATACTTTGCAATTGCTGCGCCAACGGCATGTCACCCACGAGGGCCTCTATTTCCCGCTGGATTTCATCGAGTCTCTGAAGGGACTGTTTATACGCATCCAACAACCGCTTGATATCTCGACGCGCTTCTTCCGGCACTCGCTTGTCACCGATGCTGCGTGCGGCCAAAGATAACAGCTCCAGCGCCTTCGCTCTCCCGCTAACGCCTGAGGCCCGTTTCATGCCTTGTTCTTTCCAGCCTGCAATGACCTGCTCTACCGTTAGCCCTTGAAGGTCACCAGGTAGCGCAAACGCGCCGAGCGTCGCCAGCGCACGAGGGACGGTCCAATCTTTGAATACCAGTCTGAACTCAGGGAAGTACAAATCGATCCACCGGACGATGCGGTTACCTAAACGTGTGGCATCCTTCGACCAGAACTCGCGGTCGCTCATGATGGTTTTGATCCGTTCAAAGGCAGTCCCTCGGGGAAGGTAGTCCGTGTAGAAGCCCCGGCTCACCACATCAGCAATGGTGAGTGCATCTTTTGGATCGTTTTTGGAAGGACTGTTGTCCCGATTTTCCTTGTTGCGGTGCGTCGTGACGGGGTTGACCAGCACGACGTCAACGCTCTGCTCGAGCAGCCAGTTGGCAAGATTGAACCAATAGTGCCCCGTGGGCTCCATGCCGACGAGAAGCGAAGACAAGCCGTGTTTAGCTTGTGCTTCTTGAATCCACCGGAGAAATCGTTTAAACCCCTCCCGTGAGTTGGGAAACGACAGGTGACGTGAAGTCAGAGAGCGACCGCGAAAATCCGTCAATTGGGCTACGTGGCTATCTTTCGCGATGTCGACTCCCACCACCGCATGGTGTGGGGTTATACGGTCGATTCGTTGATTTATAGTGGCATTTCGGTTAAACTTCATAATAAGACGCCTCCTGATGGGTTTTTAGGGCCTTGACCCGTGACACCCCCATCATACGAGGCGTCCCTGTTTTTGTCCAAGGCCAAATATTAGCCTCTACAGGAATGTTTACTTCCGATCGCTTTAAATAGGAAATCGGGGACAAAGGCGACCGCTTATGCTGTTCCAACTCTCTGTCGACTCTCCGGCCACTTATTCACCGGAGCACTAAATCCAGGCCGCGCCGCCCCGGCTACTTAATGTCGATATTGTACAAGTCTTTGGTGAACACCCACTTGTCTTTATTTTGCCGGTACCACTCCTGATACCACAGCTCGACCTTGCTGCCGTTCCCTTGTTCCCAGGCTTTTCTGGCATCCTGGACCGCTTGCTCCGCAGAGTAGCCGTCCCCGCTTAAGATCGCCCGGTTCCAAATGTCCTGAATCGCCTTCTCGTTGTCCGAATTAATAAACTCGATCTCATTAGGCAGCGCAGGCATGTACCGGTCCAGGGTAAAGCCGGCATAAGGGCGCTGCGGACTTATATACAATTCGAATGCCCGGTTTAGCAGCTCGTAGACTTCCTTATCGAAAGGCTGCGACAGATCAAGATCCTGCTTGTATTTCTCGTATTCGGTCATATGATATTGCGCGCCGAGAGTCCGAAAATCGCCGAGCCAGGACACTTCCTTGTCGTATTTCGCTTTATCCAATGTCACGGGGACCCCGTTCTCCATCCGGTAATGCACGCCTTCGATGCCGAATTTGAAGGTCTTCTCCGACGTTTCCTTGCTCATAAAATCGATATATTTCATGACGCCGGCCGGGTCCTGCGCCTGCGCGTTAATGACGCCGCTCATTTGAAAAGGCGGGTTGAACTGCGCGCTGAACTGGCCGAACGGACTCCTCGGCAAAGCGATAGGAATAATTCGGGCTTTCGGATCGTTTTGCCGAAGCAGGGCGTAGAAATCGTAAATTTGCTTGGCGTTGCCGGCGAACGCATACAGTCCGAGCTTGCCTTTGACGAAATCCTGATCCGCTTTTTTTCCGTTCTTGTCCGTCAAATAATCTCTGTCGATCGCGCCGGCGTCAAACAGCCGCTTTTTGAATTGCAGCGCCGCTTGGGCCCGCTGCCAGTCGTGAACGATCTGCCCGTCTTCCAACACCCAATTCAAGTTTTGGAACATGCTGTTAATAATGTCGGGGGCAAAGCCGCTCATGTTGATGCCGTACGTATCCTGTTTGCCGTTGCCGTCGGGGTCCTGCAGCGCGAACGCTTTGGCGACGTCCAGCAGCTCGTCGGTCGTTTGCGGCACGTTCAGATTCAGATTATGCAGCCAATCTTCGCGGATAAACAAAAAGGTAAACGGGAAATATCCCTGCACGCGGCCGAAGGCGTACATCTTCCCGTCCGGCTGGGTCGCCAATTTCTTGAGCATAGGGAATTTGCCCAGCAGCTCCTTGTATTCCTGGCTGTGCTCCGCGATCAGATCGTCGATCGGCATAATTTGCTTCTGGTTGTACAGCTTGTTAATAAACCGTGTGTCGTATTCTTGAATCAGGTCCGGCGCTTCGCCCGTAGCCAGCAGCATATTGTACTTGGGGACGGATTCTCCCCGAGGGATGGCTATGTATTTCACGTCGATTCCCGAGTGCTGCTGGACCCAGTCCACCCACATGTTGCCGGTCGCCGTGCCCATACCCTCCGGAATATTGCCCCGTTCATACATGGACACGCTAATATGATGTTCAGCCCCGCTATTCCCGTCCCCCGGAGCGGCCGGCGAGCCGGAGAAGGAGCAGCCGGATAGCAGCATCGCAGCGGACAGCGCGCACAGGGCGGTCGTTTGTTTCTTGATGGACGGCATGTAAGAAGTCACCTCCCGAACATTGTATCACAGAGCCGCGGTACCGGGCTTTCGTTTGCTTGTCTTCTCTATAGCGGAATATTATGGGAAACAAAAAGGCAAAGGAACCGTTCCAGGACATTCATTCGCCTGGAAGCGCGGTGGTATGCGCGGCCTGCGACCACATCTTCACCGGGCTTCAAAAAACGGTTCCCTTGAACTTCAATTGGCTTATAGCAGCACGTTCACCTTCAAATACCGGTTCGGATTACGCTCGATGTCGACCATCGCGTCGACGGCTTCGTCCATGCTGACGACCTTGGTCAGCAGCTTGCGGACGTCGACTTTGCCGGTATAGATCAAATCGACCGCTTCCGCAAATTCCCCGACGCTTGTCCGCGAGCCGACGATGTCCACTTCCTTCTTCGTTATGACATCCGTCGGAAGCGACGTTTCCTGCTTGGGCCAGCCGGTCAACGCAATTCTGCCTGCATGGGAGACCAGATCGAGCGTCATGCGGACGGCCGGGTTGGCACCGGACGCTTCCAGCACGACCTCGGCCATTCTGCCCTTGGTAATGGCGGCAACCTCTCTCACGGCATCTTCTCGCGAGGAGCTAATGACATGGGGTACGCCGAACTGCCGCGCTTGCTCCAGCCGCTCCTGCAATATATCGATGACGATCGGAACGGCTCCGTAATGGATGGCCGCGAGGGCGGCCAGCAAGCCGATGGCGCCCGCGCCGATGATGGCGATATGCTCGCCCCGGGCGAGCCGGCTCCGGTGCAGTCCATGAAGCGCAATCGTCAGCGGCTCGGCCATGCACATGATATCCCACGGCATATCGTCCGGCGCTTTAACCAGCATATGGGCCGGATGGCAGAAGTATTCGACCATGCCGCCGTCCGTATGCACGCCCAGCACCTGCAAATGCTCGCAGCAGTTCGTGCGGTTCAGGCTGCATGGATAGCACTTGCCGCAGTACAAATACGGGTCGACAATGACTTTGTCCCCCGGACGGATACCTTGCTCGTTGGGAGGGATGGAGATGACTTCCCCGGCAATTTCATGGCCGATGGTGCGGGGATAGCTTACTAGCGGATTCGTCCCCCGGTACGCGTTAATATCGGAGCCGCATATCCCCGCCGATTTCACTTTAATTAGCGCCTCGTTTTCCTTGGGAACGGGCTTGTCCAATTCAATAAGCTTGAGCTGTAACGGCTCTGCGATATGAATTCCTTTCATCGCGCTTCTCCTTCTTTCCTCATGATTTCAAGCTGATTAAGCGAAGGACGGGGGCTTTGCCGATCCCGGTATCCTTCAGTCGGTATTCATAGGACCAGCCGTCATTTTCGGTCCGCCATGCGTTAGGATCGAAATACACTTCCTTCTCGTCGCAGTTATGCACGGTTCCGAACGTATTGACCCGGTTGCCGTAGCTTTTTATCTCGATCCGGTGCGTCCCTGCGGCGTTAATGTTCAATTGGAGCGTGTAAGGGGCAAAGACGATCTCCCCTACCGCTTCCCCGTCCACGTACACCTCCAGCAGAGGAGCGCGATACTTCGACAGCTGCAGCTCGTAAATTCCCGCTTCCAGCTCCAGCTCCATGCCATACACCGCATTCCCGCCGTAGAACGGCATTCCCTGGCGGGTCAGCGAACCGAAATAATAGCGGCTCGGCGGCGGGACGATCTTGGCGGCGGAGCCCAGCGCCTCGACGTGAAACGCTCCAAGCAGATAGCACGCCTCCACATTGGTCTTCGGCTCGAAGGGCATGCGCAGCAGAATCGTATTCGTTCCTTGCCGCAGCGGCGGAAGAGCGCACTTCCGAATCGACCGGTCGACGTAATAGCCTTGCGGCTGCTTCTCAATCCGCTCGCCGTTAAGGCAAATTTCGGTCGATTCGATATTTTCCAGCGCAAGGCAGGTTCCTTCGTAAGCGAGCTCCGACTCGAACGTAAACTTCAGCTGCAGTACAGGCGCTTCCTCCGGAGCCGTCGTGCTGCGAACCGCCCACGGCTGAGCCCAAGCCGCCTTTCTCAGCGGATAACCGAGCTGCCGGCGGCAATGATTGTCCAATTTCAAAATGTCTTCCTTCTCCTGCCACGGCCCGTCGTCCAGCCGGTATTCCGCCATATCCAGCAGCAGCACGTTGTCTTCTTCCAGACGGATATCGACCGGAGTCTGGAACAGATGCCGCTCGTACACATAGGCTTGAGGCTGTGCCGGGGTGATCCGCGTCCCGGTCTCAGGCTGCGCCAGAGCGGCCGCCTGCTCCGGCACCAGATGCAGCAGCAGGCTGTCATGGCTAAGCAGCTTCCTCTTCAAGATGGTGTTGCCGTCCCGGTAGGAGACTTCCGGCAGGCTCTTCTCCCCGGTGAGCGTGTCCAGCAGCTCCGCCCGCCACAAGCCGCGGATCGTGACGACAATTTGATCTTCAAGTACCAGATCCGGATTGTCCTCCGCTTTGCCGTTTGCGATCAACAGCCACCGCTGTTCTCCTTCAGCCCGCAGCTGGTATATATATTTGTCCGACCGTTCGCCGTCCCAATTTTTTTTATGGTTCGGCTTTTTCAGAAATTTCGGTCCGTCATAGCGGATATCGAGCATCCGGTACCGTTCCAGCGCCTGCAGCACCTCATATTTATTAAAAGCAATGCTTGTGCATGCTTCGGCGAGATGCCGGGGCTCATCGTCCGGGACGGCGTCGACATACCGCGGCGCCTCTCCTATAAACATAATCTCTTTGCCCCGCGCTTTCAAGCTTCGCAAAAAGTCCAGCGTCGTACCGCGGAGCGTAACGCAGCCCGGAACGAGGATCACGTCGTATTCCATCGCCCCCAGCTTCCCGTCCGATTCCAATGAGGGGATTAACGATTCGGCGATATAGTCGAAATCCAGCAGTCCGAACAGCAGCCATTCGGTAATGTTCTTGAAATTCGTCTCCAGCTGCTCGCGGATCAGGTTCGTCTGATTGTTCGGCCCGTAATAGAGCCAGTACGATTCGACGGGATGAATGACGCCGATGCGGACCAAAGCCCGGCCTCTCGTCATGACCGTATTGATTCTGGCGAAATGATCCTCGATCAAGCCGTATTTGCGGTACCACGGCGATTGCTCTCCGATGGACGCCGGGTAATCCCGCTTCGCTTCTCCGCCCATGCTCATCCAGGTCAGATGATGCACCCGGGTCGTTACCCCGAGAGCGGCCATCCAATCTCCCTGCAATTTATGCTTGCGGAAGTCGAAATCCCAATTCGTCACGCCGTACAGCTCGCTCAGCACTCCGCCGCGGCCGTACTGCCGGGCGATGCTCTGCGCCTGCTTGGCCGTGCTGTATTCCCGCTGATCGCAGAGCATGTCAATCCCGGGCAGATGGAAGCTGCGCAGGCTGCGCATCGCTTCTCCGAGCGCCTTCGTCTGCGAATGCAGCGTCGGCTCCTCCATCATATGCCCGCACAGCATGATGCCGTGGTCCTCGCACCAGCGGCCGATCTGGTCGGCGAACGCTTCGGCGAACCGTTCGGCCAGATGGTTGTGATACCGGTAGCGGACCCGGGAGACCTGCCCGTCCTTTGGCTCCCACAGCAGCTCGGGCAGTCGAGCGATCAGGCTCTCGCCGTATTCGCCCTGGAAGTTCTGTTCAAAGTCGCCGGTAAACGGCAGGATGACGTCCTGCATCGCGCCGGCATATCCGAGAAATTGCTTGTGCGGAAACTGCGGCTCATCGGTAAACATCGCCGGGATCGTCCGGCCGAACTCCACGCCCACTTCTTGATAATACCGCTCATGGGTCACCTCGATGAAACGGCTGATCGCTTCCTTGCTCAGCGTATCGACATAAGCCTGGTTATTGAACCACGGACTGTCCTGCCCGTGCTCCAAATAGACGTACCAGATCGTCTCTCCGTCCGCCGCTTCCGCGTCCTCTTGGCATTCGGCGTAGCCGTCCAGATAGCCTTCGGCGTCCAGACGGACGCGAAACGCCGTCAGCAGCGTTCCTTGACCGTTCGCGGACACCGCCGCGCAGGAGTCGAAGTTGCTCGGCTTCGCCTCTCCTTCCCGCTGCTTAAAGGGAGTAACTACCAAATATTTGCTCCTGTACTCCGGATTTTCGGTAACGAAGCCGCCCCCGTAGCCGGAAGGCCAGCGATCCTCGTCATACAGCCAGCACAGCAGCCCCTGCTCCTTCGCCTGCTCGACGCACAGCTTGACCATATCCATATATTCCCTGCCCAAGTACTCCGTTTCCAGACCCACTCGCGTATGGATATGAAAGCCGCCCATCCCCATCGCAGCGAACTGCTTAATTTGCTCTGTAATCGTCTCCTTCTCCAGCTTCGTGTTCCAGGCCCAGAACGGCGCGCCGCGAAACTCGGACGTCGGATGTTGAAATAAGCTCATATCGAACGGTTCATTCTTGTATAGCATATCGGTGTCCCCCTAGCCTTTGACGGCTCCTGCGGTAATTGATTGTACGAACGCCTTTTGCGCCAGCAAGTAGATGACGATAAACACCATCGCGCTCACGGTCAAAGCGGCAAATACCGGCGTATAACCGAGAATGGACGTTTTATCGTTTAACGTGGAAATGCCTACGGACAACGTATATTTTTTCACGTCGCTGATCGAGATAAGCGCCCACATAAATTCGTTCCAGGCGCTCATGCCGCCGAGCACCGTTAACGTGCTCAAGATCGGCTTGGCCAGCGGCACGATCATTTTGACAAGAATTTGCGCCGTGTTGCAGCCGTCGATTCGCGCCGATTCGATGACTTCGTCGGGAATATTGTTGAAATAATTCGTGATCAGAATAAGCCCGAGCGGGGCGAAGCCCTGAAAATACGGGAAGACGATGGCGGCCAGGCTGTTCTGGATGTGCAGATCGAGAATCAGCAAATACATCGGCAGCAAAATAATCGGCGTAGGGATTAACAGGTTGACCAGAATAAGCCCGTATAGAAATTTTTTGAACTTCATCTTCATTTTGGCGAAGGCAAACCCGGCCAGCGTAATGAATACGAGATCGACGACCAGCGTAGCCGCCGTATTGCGCACCGTATTGAAGAAATACGTAGCCAAATTGCCTTTTTGAAACGCGGTCCGGAAATTCGTGAAATCGAGTCCCGACGGCAGCGACCAGATGCTCGTCAGAAATTCGCGCTCCGACTTGAACGATTGCAGAATCGCCCACAGTAACGGATATAACGACACGCAGGCGTACAGAAAGACGATCACGAAGATGATGGAATTGACGATTTTTTTGCGGCTTTTCACTTTTGCGCGCCCTCCTTTCGTCTGAGCAGCTGCGAAAAGATCATAATAGCGACCATCACGATCATCATAATAATCGAAGCCGCCGTAGCCGTCCCGAAGTTTTGCGTAGAGAACGCTTTGCGGTATACATAGGAGGTGATAACCTCCGACGCGCCGCCGGGTCCTCCCTGCGTCATGACCCATACCATATCGAAGGCTCTCAGATCGTTCGTCACCGTCAGCAATAATAACGTGGCGAACGTGGGCATCAAATAAGGGATGATCACATAGCGCAGCTTCTGCATGGACGTCGCTCCGTCCATCTCGGCCGCCTCCAGAAAATCGTTCGGCATCGTCATCACATTGGCGTACATAATCAGCATGTTGAACGGAATCGTATGCCAAATCCAGGTCATCATAATCGCCGGCAGCGCCGTATGCTCGTTGGACAGCCACGGCTGTGCCCAGTCTCCCAGTCCAATTAGCTCCAGCAATTGATTCAGCGGGCCGATCGACGGGTCGTAGATGATTCTCCAGATGCTTCCGATAACGACCATCGAGATCAAATACGGGATGAACAAGGCGGTGCTGAAAAACCGCTTCAGCGGAATCCCTCTATACAGCACGTAAGCCAGCAAAAAACCGATGCCGATCGATAGTACGGCATCCGCTCCGATTAATTGGAACGTATTCCAGAAGGCCGAATAAAACTTGGGGTCTTGCAGCACGGCTGCGTAATTGCCGAAGCCCACATATTCGTTTAAATCGCCAATACCGTTATATTTGTACGTGCTGATCCGCAGCGCGTTGACAAACGGGGTATACAGGAAGACGCAGAACACGATAAGCGTAGGAAGAATCAGCAGATAAGCCGGAACGCTTTCCCTGATCTCCGCCCAAAAGCCCTGCTTGGATTTCACCATGAGAACAACACCTTTCTAAACACAAGGGCCCGTAAAATAAAAGGCGACAGGCGTCTCGTATCCGATCCCCGTCGCCTTTCTGAGAAGTTTACTTCGCTCTTGTTTCTTCGTAAATTTTTTGCAGCTGGCTGCAGACGTAATCCAGATCGTATTTGCCCATCAAATAGTTAGGGAGCAGATCGGTCTTGAACGCCGTGCTGATTTGCGTATTGATCGTCGTCGGCACCAGAATGTCCGGACTGAAGCCGGCGGCCGCCGCATTGGTGAAGCCCGATAAAAACTGGGCCAGCTGAGGATCGCTCTCCAGATTGTTCAAGCCCGAATTCGAATACTTCAATGCATCGACTTGGGAGAAATGCGTCTTGGACGTAATGAATTTGAGCAGCTTCACCGCTTCTTCCGGATATTTGGTCGACGCGCTCACGGCGAAGACGTTGCTGGACCCGCCCAGCGAACGGCTCGGCAGGCCGGCAATGCCCGGCAGCGAGTAAGTGGCGAGCGACATATCCTTAGGCGCATTGTTCATAATGTACTCCAGCTTGTCCGGAGCGATCAGGAATTGGCCGAGCTTGCGCTGCACGAACATTTGCTGCATCGTTTGCAGCTCCGCCGTGATTCCGTTTTGCGGGAAATATCCTTTGTCCCACAAATCTTTGAACGCGGTCAAGCCTTTCTTGACGCTGTCGCTGGAGAACGTCATCGTCTTGTCCTCGAACGCATTCGGATTTTTCGTCAATTCATCGCGCGTATATTGATCCCAGAACAATCTCGGATACCAGTCGATCCAGTTGTTATGCATCGAGAGCGGCGTATAGCCCGCCTGCTTCAGCGCCTCGTTGTTCGACATGAATTGATCCCACGTCGTCGGCGGCTTCAAGCCCAATTTATCGAAAATCGTTTTGTCGTACAGCACGGCGATCGTCGTCATCGTGAACGGAACGCCGTAATCGTACGTCTCGCGCTCCCCTAACCCTTTCTTCACGACATTGCGGGCATTATCGAGCAGCGCAGGCACGAAGGTTTCCTCCCAAGTCTTGTCCCCTTCGTAGTTTTTCCCTTTCAGCTCCTTGGTCAAATCCATCGCCAGCCCCTGCTTGATCTGGTCCGTATAAAACCCGGATTGCGTCCAGAATACGTCGGGAATCTCCCCCGCCGCCGCCAGAGCAGCGAACTTCGCCGAATAATCCGCCGTAGGGACGTATTCGTAGCTGATTTTGATCCCCGGATTTTGCTGCTCGAATAATTTCACCGAGTCTTCCCCGACCAGCGGGTTGGTGGATAAGAGACGCAGCGTCACGGTCTTATCCCCCTTATCCGCTCCCTGCTTCGCGCCGTCCCCGCTGCCGCAGCCTGCCGCTACGGAGCCGAATAAACCTAAAGATACGATTAAAGGCAACACTTTCTTGTTCATCTATTCTGTTCTTCCTCTCGTCTATAATATTTGGATTTGGGTAAAACGGTTCGTTTGCTTAATGCTCCCCTTGTTCTGCTCGCTTTCTCTTGCGTTCTCTTGCGATGCTTGTCCTCGCTTTCGTATGATTTGTTCTTCTCGTGGCTGCCGCGATGTCATTTACCTTAAGCCAAACGGCCGGCCGGCTCAATAAACACCTTTTGCTTAGGAGCACAGTTTTTGCCGGAAAGCCTTGCGGGCCGCGGACTTATCAAAAATTGTGGCGTGTGCAAAATCGGTTGCAGGCAGCAGACATCCCTTTTTATGAAAAAAAAGAAACCGCCCCTTGGACCAAATGGCGGCTGGCGCTTCCATCGGCTTAAGGAACGGCTTCTATGGGTTGGGTAGCATATCGGACGGCGTATCACTGGACTTCAATGACAAAATCGGATGACGTATCTCCATGGGAATGTTTGCCGTCATCTGATCTCCAATAGGCAAAAATTCCGTAGTAATATATGCCTGGCTGCTTAGGGGCTTGAAAATAACCGTCTTTTAACGGAATATCAACCGGTTTCTCATCTTGTGATTGCGTAACCTTAATGTTCGAGGGTTCTTCTTTGTAATTGAATGACACCTTAATGTTCGATTCCGGAGCCACAACCGTTGGCTGCTGCCCTTTTAACACCGATTTTGGCCCCCCATAGTCCGCACATCCTAATTTCCCCCAACAATAGCTGCTTTGTTTTACGGGGATCAGGGTTTTGCCCGCCATTACTTTGGGAAGGGGCGGTGTTTTTTCGGAACATCCTGCTGTTATGATAAGGAACAATACTGTGCAAATCATTATGGCTATCGTCTGTTTTTTCAAGCAATCCGCCTCCATGTTTCATTAGACGCGGAAAATGCAGGATTTGTTTACCGGCAAGCTAAAAAATTTACATCATTTTGCGATAATCGCCGGCGGATACTTTCTCCAGCTTCTTAAACACCCGGCTGAACGAATAATAATGCGTATATCCGACCTTTGCGGCAATGTCCTGCAGAGAATCGTTCGTACTTCGCAGCAGCATCTTCGCCTGCTCGACCCGTATGCGGGCCAGGAAATCGACGAAGTTTTGGTCGAATTCTTCCTTGAACAGCCTGCTTAAGTAACTCGGATTCATATGGAAGGTGTCGCCAAGCAGCGATAAGGACAAGTCCGGGTTGCCGTAGTTGGCTTCAATATACGCTCTAACGTCGTGAACGACGCTGCGCTGGTTTTGGCTGCTGCGGAAGACATGCAGCTGTCCGGCCGCCTTGACCAGAATCGCTTTAAAAATCTCATGAATGTCGTCGATCGTTTCGAACGTGTCCGCCGCCTGATTCAGCTCCAGAATCGGGTCTTCCCCTTCGCGCGGCAGTCCGCTGATGTCCTTATATATTTGGTAAATCAAATAATGCAGCAGGTTGGCGATTTCGGTTCTGCTATACCGGTTCGCCCGCAAGGTTTCGACCAGTTCGTCGAAGATTGTCTCCCATTTGCGGTCGCCTTCCCGGAAGGCCAGACCGATGGAGCGGATTACGAGAAGATGGTCGAATACTTCCCTTTGCTCTTTCATATCGATATCTTCAAACCGGATCACTGTATTGCTGCCGAAAACCGGCTTGTAATCCAGCGCTTCCAACGCTTTCTTGAAGGAAACGTGAAGCTGCTCGGCGTCCTTGATCGCGTCAGTAACGCCCAAGGTGACCGTAAATTTCAAATTTTGCCCGATCCAGGTCCGAATATGATCCCAGCAGCCGGGCAGGGCGGACTCCCGGTCGTCCGGAAGAAAGCAGATCAGGCCGAGGCGCTGCGGAGCAATCCACTCCATCCAGCAGTCCGCGCCGGCATCCTGCATAATTTCTTTCACCGCGCTCCCTAGAGCAAACCCCAACAACCCCTGATCGCGCTCGTTGTACATCGCGCAAAACTCGCTGTAGTCGTCAATCTCCACGACGAACGCGGACAGCATCGCAGCGTCTTCGATCCGGCCCAGCTCCTGCAGCGCCGCGCCCCAACGGGTTTTATCGTGGGCAGGGTCCGTCTTGAGCAGCTCCTGGAACAGCATCCGGCGCCGAAACGCCAAATTTTGCTTATAATGCTCCTGCGATTTGTTCGACTCCTTAATCAATTTGTCGAGCGCCGATTGAATAAAATGAAAATCGTGGCTTCGTCCCTTTTTGCCGAACGTCTTGTGGACGTAATCATGAATTTGGTGCGTAATGTCCTCAATCGGCTTCGAATGCTTCAGCGAGATAAAGACGATCGCCAGCGTTCCCAAGATGATCGCGCACAGCCCGAACACCAGCCACCACATCGAAAAGGCCGAAGTCCACTCCAGCAGCCCCGTCTCCTTAATGCTCGTGCCGACCGTCCAGCCCAAATAGCCGGACCCGATCAGCGACATGTCCTGTCCGCCGGAACCGAAGACCCGCTGTCCCTGGCTGTCGTACAAGTTGATATGGCTGATGTCCGCATGGGTCATTTCGTCGAGCATGCTTTTCACGGACTGCACGTTTACGTTAATGACGATAAATCCTTTTTCCGCTGTAAATAGAGGAAACGGTTTCACGAGGGAGAAAACCTCGACCGGCTTGTCGTATTCCAGCTCGCGATATTCCCGCTTGTTCGTCCACCCCTTCGGGAAACCGCCCTGCTGCAGCTCGCGAATAAACGCCTCGTCGCCGTAGGAGTCCGCTTTCGTCGATATATCGGAGCTTAGTACGGTCTGATCCTCGATATTGTATAAATAAACGGAATGAATCCATTTGTTGTTGATGACGATATTGTTGAAGGCGTCGGACACTTTGTTGGCGTAATAATACTTTTTGACCTTATCCGTCGTGTATAAATATTCCTTCAAATTGTCATTCTGATCGATCTCTTTAATCATCGTTCCGTCTATCGTTTTCAACGACTGCTCAAGAATCGAAACGACATGATTGGCGAACGCCACATTCGTTTTTAACGTCTGCTTCTGCGAAGATTCGTTGATCATAAAGATCGATATAAGAAAAATGACGGCGATCACGATGTAAAAAATCGGCAAATAAGAAAAAAGCATTTTCAAGAACCAACGATTGTTTATCAACACTTTCCCCTGCTTTCAATGACGGTCATCTCTGTCTCTTTCTCTATCGTTATGTACACGTATTTTTACTATATGCCAACGTTTGCCGCCGAAACAATGCTCATTTTTTTACAACGCTCAATTTTTGAGGTTAAGGGGGAAATGGACCCGCAGCGACGGGGACCTTTGAATCTGGAAGAGCGGCCGCATCTCCAACGCCGCATAGTTTTATCGCGGTTCACGGTTCGTTAACGCCCGCCCGGAATCGTTCCTTCCCGCGCTACTTCGCCTTTCGATAATATAACGGCGCGTAGCCCGTAATGGACTTGAACACTCTGCCGAAATGCGTCACGCTGCCGAAGCCGACCTTTTTGGAGATTAGGCTGACCTTCATCGAGGATTGCTCCAGCAGCTTCTTCGCTTCCTTAATCCGGACGCTGTTCAAATATTCCACGAACGTAAAGCCGGTCGCTTCTTTAAAAAAACGGCTTAAATAATACGGGCTGACGTAGAACTGCTCCGCCAGCAGATGAAGCGACAGCTCCTGCATATAATGGTTGTTAATATAGCGGACAACCTCGGAGATTCTTTCGTGCATCGGACTTGGAGATTCCGGCGGCTCCATGCTGTTCTGTTTGACATGCCGGCAGCAAATGACGAGCAGCTGAAGCACCAAAGTGAGCGCGTACATCTCGAAGCCCGGCTTCCGGTCCCGAATCTCCTGCATGATACGGGCAGCAAGCGCCTCGACGGCGATACGATCCTGCAGGGAGCATTGAACGACGATGTATTCCTGCTCAAACAACGGCTGCAAAATGTCCGTATGCGAACCGTTGGCAAGGCGCATGTCGCTCTCGTGAATATTCACGATCAGCCGCTCGTGCGCGGGCGTTTCGGCGTTGGTAGTGCGATGCAGTATATTCGGCGAGATGATGATCACGTCCCCTTCCTTCATCACCATCGTCCTGTCTTTAATAAAAAACTCCCGTTCGCCGGACAGCAAATAGTAGATTTCGTACGTACTGTGAAAATGACTGGCAGGCATATGATGACTTAGCGCTTTGCGATAAGATATCGAAAAGGTTCCTTCAGCGTTATTGAATTGAAAATTGCTCATCGGCGGTCCGCCTTCCGTGTAATTTCTAATTTCTATTGTACGCATTTGTGCATCCACTGCAAGATATAAGAAGAAATGAAGGATTTCCGCAAAAAATGTACATTATTTCTGTGCTACTATAGGCTTAAGTACACGAAGGAGGAATTAATACGATGAGTTCTGCACCAGCGAACACGGAGACATGGACCCCCATTCAATGGGCCGAGAAGGCTTGCGAGGCATTAATGGCCAAATTCGAGCCGGAATTGCTTCCGCCGGACCGGTTCCACTATCATCAAGGGGTTTTTCTATCCGGTATGGAAAAAACATGGAGAGAAACCAGGAACGATAAATATTACGATTATATCAAACGGTGGGTAGACAGCCAGGTTCTCGCCGACGGCAGCATCAAGAAATACCATCCCGACGAGCTGGACGATATTCAGCCCGGCGTGCTCCTTTATAACTTGCTTGAGCAAACGGGGGACGAGCGGTATAAGAAAGCTTTGTACACGCTGGTGCCGCTGCTAAAATCCTGGAAGACAAACCCTTCCGGCGGCTTCTGGCATAAAGATCGCTATCCGAATCAAATGTGGCTGGACGGCTTGTACATGGCCGGGCCGATTGCCGTTCAGTTCGGCAAGACGTTCGGCGAAAGCGAATACTTCGATATGATGACGTTCCAGGCCATTCTGATGGAAAAGCATACCAAGGACTCTGAAACCGGTCTGCTGTACCACGGATGGGACGAAACGAAGGAAGTCAAATGGGCCGATCCCGAGACGGGCCGCGCTCCGGAGTTCTGGGGCCGCGCGATCGGCTGGTACCCTGTCGCTCTGCTGGAAATGTTCGAATACCTTCCTGAGGATCATAAAGACAAAGCCGCGCTGGTCGCCATTCTCCAGGATTTGCTGATCTCCTTGACGAAATTCCAGGACGAAGCTACCGGCTTATGGTATCAGGTGGTCGACAAAGGGGATCGTCCGGACAACTGGCTGGAAAGCTCCTGCACCGCCCTGTACGTTCAAGCTATCGCCAAGGCGGTACGTCTCGGCTATCTGGACGCCAAGTATATGCCATATGCCTGGAAAGGTTATCAAGGCGTGATCGATACGCTGAAGTTCGACGACAACGGCAACGTCGTTATCGGCAACATCTGCATCGGCACGGGGATCGGCGATTACGCTCACTATATCGCCCGTCCTACGAGCGAGAACGATCTGCACGGCGCAGGCGCCTTTATTCTCATGTGCGTGGAAATGAGTCTGGCGCAGCCGGCGGCGGCGCAATAACGCGGCACCGTCTATACTTATGGGATCAACCCAAAAAGGCCGAATCGGAGCTTCCTTCTGCTCCTGCATTCGGCCTTTTGTTGATTTATGGTTATTCGCCCAGCTTCCGGCTCGCCCGCTCCAAAGCGTTCAAGGCAAAATCCAGATCGGCTCTCGTATGCCCGGCCGTCACGATGAACCGGACGCGTCCCTTGTCCATGGCGACCGTAGGATACACGATGCCTTGAGCGAACACGCCCTCCTCCAGCAGCAGATCGGAGAATCGCATCGTCTTCGCCGGATTGCCGATAATGACCGGGATGATCGGGGTTTCGCTCGCGCCCGTGTCGAATCCGAGAGCTTGCACACCGGCGCGGAAGTACGCCGCATTGTCCCACAGCTTCGCAATAAGCTCCCCGCTTTGCCGGAGCACCCGAACGGCGGCGAGGCAAGAAGCCGCGACGGCGGGAGTTTGCGACGTGCTGAACAGAAAAGGCCGCGCTTTGTGGATCAAATAATTTTTTAGCACCTGCTCGCAGGCAACATAGCCTCCGACGACGCCGACCGCCTTGGACAGCGTGCCGATTTGGATATGAACCCGCCCGTTCAACCCGAAATGATCGGTCGTTCCTTTACCGTTGGTGCCGAGCACGCCGCTGGCATGGGCGTCATCCACATAGACGAAAGCGTCGTAGGCTTCGGCCAGCTCGACGATCGCGGGCAGCGGCGCAATATCCCCGTCCATGCTGAACACGCCGTCGGTCACGATGACGCGCTTCTTGTACCCGCCGCTTTGCTTCAATATTGCCTCCAGTTGATCCATATCTTTATGCGCGTATATTTTCCGATCGGATTTGGTCAGACGAATGCCGTCGATAATGCTGGCGTGATTCAACTCGTCGCTGATGACGACGTCGTCCGGACCGAGAATTGAGGCGAGCACTCCCTGGTTCGCGGTAAACCCGGATTGAAACACCAGCGCCGCCTCCGTTCCTTTGAACGCCGCGAGCTCCCGCTCCAGCTCGTCATGGATGCGAAGCGTCCCGGTGATCGTCCGCACCGAACCGCTGCCTGCGCCGTATTCGCGGATCGCGGCTATCGCGGCCTCCTTCAACCCGGGATGACCGGTGAGTCCCAAATAATTGTTGGACGACATCTGCAGCACCCGCCGCCCGTTCAGCGTCATCCAGGTATCGGAGCCGCTGTCCCACACCGTTAAGGGGCGGTAGCGCCCCTCCTTCTTCAAATTCTCCAGCTCTTCATACAATGAGTTCCAGTCCGCCATGAGTATGCTCCTCTCCTTCGTTATGCTCCGCAGCCGTTTCGTTGTCGTGCGTGAACACAATTTTTCCGCATTGTCCCGAGGCCATCAATTCAAACGCTGCCTTATAATCATGCAGCGAAAACCGGTGGGTAATTAACGGCGTCAGATCGATTCGGCCCTGCTCCAGCAGCCCTTTGACCTGGTACCAGGTCTGATACATGCGCCGTCCGGTAATGCCTTCGATCCGCAGCCCTTTGAAAATAATATGAGAGGACAAGTCCAGCGATACTTCGCGGGTCGGAATGCCGAGCAGCGACACGCGCGCCGCCGGAGCCGCCGCTTCGAATCCTTGGCGAATGGCGTCCGGATGACCGGACATTTCCAATAGGACCTCGGCGCCTTCTCCCCCGGTATGCTCCCTTATCGCTTCGGCCAGCGGAACTTGCCCGTTGTTAATTACGGCGTCCGCGCCTATTCGGCGCGCCAGCTCCAGCCGGTACGGATTGACGTCCGCCGCGATGACGGCTCCCGCTCCGCAAGCTTTGGCGACGGCGACGGCCATCAGGCCGATCGGTCCCGCGCCGATGACGGCGACCGACTTGCCGGCAATATCTCCGGCCAGCACCGTCTGCACGGCGTTGCCTAACGGGTCCTGCAGGCAAGCGAGCTCGAACGGCATGTCCTTGGCGTTATGGATAATGTTGGACGCTTTCACAATCGCGTAATCGGCAAAACAACCGGGAGCCGTAATACCGAAGCTTTTCGTATTCGGACACACATGAGCGTTGCCTGTCCGGCATGCCTTGCAAACGCCGCATACGATGTGCCCTTCGCCGGAAACCGTATCGCCGGGCCGGACATGAACCACATCCGAGCCGACGGCCTCCACGATCCCGGCGAATTCGTGACCGAATACATTCGGGGTGACGACCGTCTTCTCCGCCCAAGCGTCCCAGCGGTAAATATGCACATCGGTTCCGCAGATGGAAGTGGCTTTAATCTTCACCAGCACTTCGTCGCGCCCGCAGCGGGGTACAGGAACCTCCTTCAGGACAGCGCCGGGCCCGCGGACCTCCTTCACTAATCCAATCATGGTCGCACTCATCGCGATCACCCGCCCTAAAATGGTTGTTATATTGTACGTTTGTACAAAATAAAATACGTTAATATAATATATTATACATTTGTATTAGATAATGTACAGACATTTGCCGTCTCGATCAGGAAATTTTTTTCGGAATCGCCGGTAAACACCATTTCTTTAGATCCGGGGATGTAAACCGCCATCTTGAGAGACTTTCAATAGATACGTTCAGACTAAATGGGCAGCATCTGTGAAGATGATCACAACATCACTTTTCCAATCACGCCAAACGTTTCATTTGGTAAACCGGTAGCCCCCCCAAATTGTCTCAACATAAGGCCGATTGAATGGATCAAATTCTATTTTTTGACGCAGCTTTATTCATCATATCCGGCAAATAAAAAATATTATTAAATCAACTAGGGAATATATATTTTCGGTTACGACAATACTATCGTCGACCCCCTAATAATCATGAACGATGCAAGTATGGCAAGAATACGTTCTTGCATCATTCCACGAATCGATTCCTTGATGGATGCCGCGCCATGATTTTAAGATAAGGATATGAACGCATGATGAATGTAACATTACCAATAAGGCTCGCCACTTCTATCAAAATGAGGCGACATCAGTACAACTGACATCGCCTCCGGAAGGTTATTTACAAAGATTTTTGCTGCTGGAATTCTCGCACCTTCAATTTGCGGTATTGCAGAAGCATAACATACCTCCAAGGAACGAGCATGCCAAAAGCGAGAAGGAAGAAGAGGGCGCCCGTTTGCGGGATCGAAATATATTGTTCGATATAGCTATGCAGCGCTATTCGCAATACAAGCAGCCCCATTAGTACGAAAATGAACGATTTGGATCGTTTGATGAAGACTTCGCCGCCCTGAACCTCCAGTTTCGAGCTACGGATCAGAGGATAAGAAAATAACAGCAGTCCCGCCAAAAACGCAAGCAAAGCCCACATAGCGGGTATCCGGAAGGCGGGTACGGTAAACATGAGAAAGCCGATGCTCATGCCAATCGTAGGCATTGCTATTTTTACCGCTGAGACTGGTTTGCGACTCGCTCGCGTACGGACGAATATTGCTAGCAATGCCATTCCAATCATGCTAATGCTGGATATAGCTTGCAAATTAAGCGCGCCGAACTGAAGCATAACATGTTCCTCCTTTTCTGAGTAAGCATTGGAATTGTTTTATTTAATAATGCTCAAAGCGACACCAATCAGATATGGAATTAACCACAATCCCCAAACCATTAAGCTGAACTTATGAAATTGCTGGATTTGCTTTTCGCTTTTTCTCCACAATACAATTGCTGCCCATATCGCATGAATAAGCATCAAAATCAGAGCAGCCGCTCCAGTTATTCCGTGTAAATTTATTTCCCTGCTTGTATTTAACTGTTGCATAAAGCTAGTACCAATACCGTCAAACAACAAACCTGAAAAAAAGTAAACTAAATGTTTTGGTTTTAATCGACCAGAAAGTTTTTCTCCCCAAACACCGATTGTGTAAGCAACTAATGCTAAGTTAATAAAAATTACTGCCATTGCCAACATTGTATAATTCCTCCCAATTATTTTTTATATTCATTGGTAATTTAGCGATAATTATTGTTACATAAAGAATCACCTCTTTATTTATGTTCATTTATAAATTCTTGATTAGTCATGAATGATTAATATGTCCTTGATTATAGATCATCAATTCAGATTAGTCAATTATGATTATAAGGTAATATTAGGCTTGTTTCTTTACAAAAAAACCGGGTATTGCGCAAAACCTCGCAAACCCGGTAAAGTAAGGCTAAATTTCTACTCGTTTTTTAATTTTTCAATGACAAGAAGTAACCAGTTCCTTTCGGCTTGTTTACAGACGAGATGGTGTTCTATTGATAAGTCTATCCCTTGGGAAAATGAATGTTTAGGAGCCTTTTGCAATTCCTCGATTTGTTCGGTTAAGCCATTTAAGCGAAACATAAGGCAATCAATCGTCTCCTCTTTGGGCAGATGATCTAAAAACATAAGTCCAATATCGCCCTTAAAGGGGGTGTTATCTTGTTCAGACAAGTTCTCACGAAGAAGCCTCTCAAATTCCTGGTCTCCACGCGGTGTAATGGAATAAACTTTTCGTGGAGGACGATTGCCTTCTTGTTCCTCGTGCACACTAATAAATCCGGCTGCCTTTAGCCTTTCTAATATGGCATAAGCCGTTGCTTTTTTCATAGTGGTAATACGACTCAAGTTTTTATCAATAAATTCATTAATTTGATAACCATGCAGGCTTTGCGACTTTAATATTCCAAGTAATAGCAGCGCTCTTTCGTCCATATGTTACTACTCCTTAACATGTTCATTTTTACGATAGTTTAACCAATCCGTACCAGATTAGTCAATATAGATTATTCATATATTAAACGATGAACAACAAATAAATGGAATGTTACAAAAGTCTAGAGTCCTTCTCGGACTAGCAAGAGTAGAACGAGGTCATAAACAATTTCCCATTTTCACTGGTACTACCCCTATATCATATTTTGGTATACTATTCTAGAGGTGAACATATGTCTCGAGCAGTAGACAGCAATAAATAATGCGGTGTTCGAATATCATGTTGTGTTCTGCCCCAAGTTTCGGCTACACGAATTTGAAGCCAATCAGCATAAGGAACTCGTTGAACCAAGAAGCCCCTGGCTTTAGTCAAATCATTAGGAGAGAACCGTCCATGGAACAGGATCAAATTCATAAAAAAATCGGCCGCAACCTGCAAAGCATCCGCAAAGCGAGATCGCTCAGTTTGGATCAGGTCGCCGAGCTGACGGGAGTCAGCAAAGCGATGATCGGCCAAATCGAGCGCGGCGATTCCAATCCGACCATTTCAATACTGTGGAAAATCGTAAACGGGCTCCACATTTCGTTCACTTCCCTGATCGAGGAAGAGGAGACCAAGGTGACTCATATCCGTTTCGAAGAGCTGGAGCCGTTCTCGGAGGACGACGGACGATACCGCGCCTTCCCGCTCATCCCGTTCGACCAGCACAAGCAGTTCGAAATATATACCGTTGAGCTGGATGCGGGATGCGGACACGAATCCGAGCCGCATAACGAAGGCGTCGAGGAATATATTCTGATGTCCCAAGGGGAGCTTCGGCTCGATATCCAGCAGGATACGTACCGGCTCCAGGCGGGGGACGCACTCCACTTTACCGCCGATAAGCCGCATACGTATACGAATCTCTCGGACGGCAAGACGGTGTATCACACGATCATTTTTTATCCGAAGTCTTAAAAAGCCCGGTGAAAAAAGAGCGGAGGGGCCATTTGAATCTGGAAAAGCGTAAGCGTTCGCCTTTGAAACCACATCGCGATCAAGAAAAAAGCCGCAGGCCGGCTCCCGTGTTGCGAAGCCTGCCTGCAGCTTATTATCCTCTTATGCGGCGGAGGATGACGCCGTTATACAGAATAAAGGAGAGTGAAGCACTCCCATGGATGAAACCAGCACAAGCAAGCGAGTGTCAGCCCCTCTGCTGCTCGATACGGCCAAGGCGCTCTCCAGCGAGCTGCGTCTGCGGATATTGCAAGCGCTTAGCGAAAAGCCGATGAGCGTCTCCGAGCTGACGAAAGTGCTTGGCGTCGCCCAGCCGACGATATCGATCAACGTGCAGATGCTGGAGGAGGTCGGGCTGATCGAAACCGCTCAAAAGCTGGGGAGAGGCAAAATCTGCTCGCGAACCTGCGATTCGTTGATCCTCGATTTGCCGGTGGTGCCGAGCGAATCGCTGAAAGTAAAGGAAGTTCATATGCCGGTTGGCATGTACACCTCATTTCGGGTGAACGCACCGTGCGGTCTGGTCAATAATGAAGGCGTCATCGGCAATGTGGACGAGCCCTCCTCGTTTTATATGCCCGAGCGCGCCGAAGCGCTTCTGATCTGGTTCAGCGAGGCCGGCTACGTCGAATATTCGTTTCCGTACGTAGCCTCCAGCGACCCGCTGGTCCGCGAATTGAAGGTGAGCGCGGAAGTTTGCTCCGAGACTTGCGGCTACAATGAAGACTGGCCTTCCGACATTACCGTATCGATCAACGGGATGGAGCTCGGCACCTTCACCAGTCCCGGCGATTTCGGCGCTACGAAAGGCCGGCTTACCCCGGTATGGTGGAAGGGCGGAACCCAATACGGCCTGCTTACGGAATGGAGCGTCAATGAAACCGCGGCTTATGTCAACGGAGTGCCCAGCGCTCATGTAACGATGAACGATCTGCATTTAAGTCCGGACCGGCCGATTGTCGTCAGATTTGAAGTCAAGCCGGATGCCCGTCACCGCGGCGGACTTAACTTGTTCGGCAAGCGCTTCGGCAACGTGCCGCAGGACATTAAGCTCGTCTTCTCGCGGTAATGCGAATCCGCTCCGGCCGCTCAGTACAAGCTCCCTGCTTGCCCGCTTCCCGAGCTTAAGCGAGCAGCTTCTTCATCAGCGCATTGGCGGCTTCCTTGCGCAGCTCCGCCAGCACGGCCGCATATTCGGGGCGATCGGCCACATTGTCGAATTCGTTCGGGTCCGTTATGAGATCGAACAATTCGTAATGCTCCCGTCCGTGCTTCACGACGTGAATGTATTTGCATCTCCCGTCGCTGACCGCCAGGAAGCCTTCCCCCTCGCTCATAATATAGCGGTACCCGCCGAGCCCTTCGGATTCTTGGAAGTCGCGGCCGTCCGTCGGAATCGGCGGAGCGCCCGCCGTCTTCAGGCAGGTTGCCATGATGCCGGTGAGCATGACCATGGCCTGACTCGCGAGATGGCGGCGTTTGCCGGGGTACTGCACCAGCAGCGGCACGTTCAGCACATCCTCGTAACCGCAATCGCCCTTCCCCCATAAGCCGTGATTGCCCAGCATCTCGCCGTGGTCGGCGGTGAAAATAATTAGGACATCACCCCCCCATCTTCGCCGCGCCGCTTCCATGACGCGTCCGACCTGATCGTCGATGAGGGCGACGTTGGCATAATAGCTTTTGCGCAGCTGCCGCCAATAGTCCGCGGAGTAGTTTTTTTGCGCATGATCGGGCGCCGGGCCCGAGCCGTCGCAAATGCCGCGGCCGTCCCCATGGAAGCTTAGATGATGAATCCGGGACGGGTCGTCGAATTCCCCGGCCTTGCCGACCATCGCTTTATCCTTGCCCATATCGACTCTATCGAAGTAGGAGGCCGGAGGATCGAACGGATAGTGGGGGCCGCTGAACGATACCCAGCAAAACAGCGGTTCTTCCTCCGCATATCCGTCAATATATTCCGCCGCCTTGCGGCCGACCCAGCTGTCGGGATGCCACTCTGCGGGACCCGGAAAAGGAAATACTTTCGCTTTGCTCCGGTCCCACGTATCCCTCCGGTACGCTTCCAAGTAACCCGCCGCATCCAATTCTTTGGCGTAATCGTCATAAAACCATACGGACACCTGCTTATCGTCCTGCAGATCCAGATGATCGATGCCCAGAGACACGTAATAATCCCGGAACTGCTCGTAGGGAAGCGTTCGGTCCGCTCTCGTTTCGTTGTAAGGGACTGGAGAAAAATGGCATTTGCCGTGAACGGACGTAGCGTATCCGCTTCTTTTCAGCTCCTGGAACAGATTCGGGATGCCCGTGCTCAGCTCGCATTTGCGGAAGTTGCTGTAGGCGCCGCTATTATGCGGCAATTGCCCGGTCAGTATGGCGCAGCGCGACGGCAAGCACCAAGGGCTCGCCGCATAGGCCCGCTGGAACTGAATGGCTTCCCCGGCCAGCGCGTCCAGATGCGGAGTTGCCACCGCTTCGCCGCCGTAGCAGCCGAGCGCGTCTTTCCTTAGCTCGTCGGCGGTAATTAACAAAATATGAGGCCGTTTCGAAGACATCGTTATTCATCTCCATCATTCCGTAGTCATTGCATTGGCATTCCTTTCATCCAGCCTGCCGGCGATCAGCCGCCCGAGGAACGGATGTGAGTCCGCCAGCTCCCGCCGCAGCAGCCCGCGCATATGCGCCAGCTCCCCCGCTCTCGCCCGGTCGCCGGCGATATTCACATTCTCGTAAGGGTCCTCCGTCAGATCGTACAGCTCTTCCTCGTCCATGTACCGGAAGATGTACTTATGCGTATCGGTCCGCACGGAGACGTTCACGCTGTCCTTCCCGATCCTGAACTGCCGGGGGCTGACCCGCTCTCCGCCGACGATAGCTCCTTCATCTCCCCCCAGCTTGAAGGTTTCCGCCACTACATAGTCGCGGTGGCGGCCGGTCTTCCCTTGCAGCACAGGCTCGAACGATCGGCCTTCATGCCGCTGCTTGACGGCGACCCCGGAGAGATCGGCCAAGGTAGGGAGCAGGTCGATGAGAGAGACGAGCGCGGCGCTTTCTGAAGGCGCCGAAGCTTCGGAAGCTCCGGCGTTCGCTATGATCAACGGCACGCGCAGCGCCTCCTCATAATGCAGCGGGAAGCCTTTTTTCACGATGCCGTGCGCGCCCATCATATCGCCGTGATCGGATACGAACACGATGATGGTATTGTCAAACAAGCCGTTACGCTTCAGGTGGCCGACAATCTCCCCGACCTGCTTGTCGATCAAGGCGCACAGTCCCCAATAGTGAGCGATGAATCCGCGCCACTCGCTTTCGTCCAGCCCTTGCATTTCTTTGAAATAAGGCGAGTTCAGCACTTCCCGCGGTTTTCCCTCGATGCCCTTGAGAAAGTTTTCCGGCAGCGTCACGTCTTCCGGCCTAACCAGCTTATCGTACGGGGACGGAACGATCATCGGAAAATGCGGCGCATTATACGAGCATACCGCGAAAAAAGGCTGCTCCTCCGGCCGGCGGTCCATCGCTTGCAGAAACTGCCGGGTTTGCCACGTTTCCAGAAAATGCTCCTCCTTGATTTCCGCCGTGCCGTAAGGCGCGCGTCCGGGCTGCTTCAGCTTCTCCAGATCGGCGTGAGTCAAATTCTCGATATGCGTGTCATGAAGAACGTAGCCTTCGCTGCGGGCATATTCCCGGTATTCCTCGATAAACCTGCCGCGGTCCCGCCCGTCGATCACCGCCGGAATGGCGCTGATATCGTCAAAGTGAAACCGGTCCGGCGTCGTCCCGGGCACATGCCATTTCCCGGTATAGATCGTGTGGAAGCCGGCTTCCTTGAAGTTTTTCACCAAGCCCTCGTCCCGCAAGTCTTCGCGAATGCTCCGCCAATTTCCGGTCACTTCGTGCCCGTGAGGCATGAGGCCGGTCCATAAGCTGGCTCTTGCCGGGCAGCATAGCGGATACGCGGTATAACAGCGGTCGAGGGACGTTCCCCGCGCGGCCAGCGCATCGATATTCGGGGTAACCGACGCGGCGTTGCCGTGGCAGCCCAGCGTATCCCAGCTTTGCTCGTCGCTCATAATGATGACTATATTTTTGCGGCTTTCCGTCATGAATGGCACCTCCCCCTTATTTTTAAAACGTTTTCGGCGAGAGCTTCCCTGCAATAATGTCCCGCAGCTGCTCCAGCGGCACCTTCGGCTTGCGGTCATAAGTGAGCAGTCCGTTAATTTCCTGCTCCACGTCCGTCAGCTGCGTGTAGCAAAAGCCCTGCACGACGGGGGAAGCCAGCATCGGCTCGACCACGGCCTTCAGCTTGCCGACGAAGTCCTCGTCGCTGTTCGCGCCGGAGTATCCCCAGCCTTCCCAGTCGCTTTTTTTGAACGAAATGCCGCCGAACTCGCTCACCAGGATCGGCTGCCCCTCATAGGCCATACCGCCGGCAAACGTCCGCTTGCTGTGATTGCGCACCCCGTTCACAGCCGATTCGGCGGTGCTGTAGCGTTCCTCAAGCACTTGCCGCGACGGCTCGTAATCATGAATGGTGCATAGATCCGTCTTCATATGCTCCCAGCCGTCGTTCGATACAACGAGACGGGTCCGGTCGAGCGACCGCGTCAAATGATACATGGCCAAGGCGTGCTGCTGCTGAGATTCGTTGTCTTTAATATTCCAGACTCCCCAGCTTTCGTTCAGAGGAACCCAGGCGACGATGCAGGGATGGTTATAATCCCGCTCTATCGCCTCCTGCCATTCGCGGGTAAACCGCCTGACGTATGGTTCCGAATATTGATACGCGTTGGCAGCTTCTCCCCATACGAGCAGGCCGAGCCGGTCGCACCAGTAATGATAGCGGGGGTCCTCCATCTTCTGATGCTTGCGCGCGCCGTTAAAGCCCATTTCCTTCGTCAGCTCGACATCGCGCCGAATCGCTTCATCGGACGGCGGCGTCAAATTTCCGTCGGGAAAATACCCCTGATCGAGCACCAGTCTCATATAATAAAATCGGTTGTTCAGCATCAGCTTGCCGTTCTCGACCGAAATTTTGCGCATGCCGAAGTAGCTGGTCACCTCGTCCACCGGCCGTTCGTTCTTAAGCAGCGTGAATTTAATATCGTACAGATTCGGAGTTTCCGGGGTCCACAGATGGCAGCGCCGGAAGCCCTGGTAATGCGGCAGCACGAGCGAACGGGTTTCTTCCGCTTCCTTAAGCGAATAAACATCTTCGGCGACCGGCTCGCCCTTGAAGCTGATTTCGACTTTAAGCTTGAGGTCGTCCTGCACGTTATGCCCTGCCACGACCGGGCGGATTTGGAGCAGGCCGTTATCGATATCCGGCGTCATCCGCACTTGGGCCAAATGCACGGCATCGACCGCTTCCATCCATACCGTCTGCCATATGCCCGTCGTGCGGGTGTAAAAGATGCCTTTCGACTTCGGCTCCCAGTACTGCTTGCCCCGCGGCAGCGACAAGTTGCGGCTGTAATCCTCGGCCAGCACGACGACCGTGTTCGTTCCGTCCGGATGCAGGGAATCGGTAATATCGGCCGAGAACGGCGTATGCCCGCCTTCGTGCACGGCGGCGTGCTCGCCGTTGACCCATACGCTCGCCCGGTAGTCTACGGCGCCAAAATGAAGCAGCACCCTCCGGCCGGTCCATTCCGCCGGAACCTGGAACGTTCGCCGATACCAGACGGTATCGTGAAAGCCGGGCTCGCCGATGCCGCTCAGCTTGCTTTCAAACGAAAACGGCACCTGTATCGTTCGTGAGAAAGCGGCGGCGCCCAGATGCCATTTCTGCTTCCGTCCGATCCTTTCGTCGTCGAATTCAAATTCCCATTGCCCGTTTAAGTGGGCCCAGTCGCTGCGAATAAACTGCGGCCTGGGATGCTCGGTTCTCATCGGTTGTGACAATTTAACTCTCTCCCTTGGATATGAATGTCTTATGCGCTTCCTTATACTTGTTGTCGATGAGCTCGGCGGCTTCGCTGAGCCTGCGCTCGTTGTCCTCTCCGCTCAGCTGCAGCGTATGCGGGGCTATGCGCCGGGCAACGGGTCCGCCTCCCCCGGTCGATTCCGTCAAATATTGAAGGTCGCTCAGATTGGAACGCCAGGCGAGCAGCGCTTCCAGCAATTCGTCCTTGATTTCCCGGTATGCGGGGTGGCCGAACAGATCGCTGCGTTCGGACGGATCATTCAGCCGATCGTACAATCGTCCTTCCCGCTCATCGAAGTAATACTCCAACTTCCAATATTTGGTTGATATTGCCGCCGAACGGTACAGTGTGCCGACCCCGCAGCGGCGCGGCGACGGCTTCCCGTCGCTTAACGGCCGGAACAAATCATGGCCCTGAACGTACCGGCTGGAAGCGCCGGCCGCCCCCAATACGGTCGCCGTAATGTCCGTCCATACGGCAAAGTCTCTCGTTTCCCCCGTCGGCAGCGTGCCCGGCATGCTCATGATGAAGGGGACGCGCCAGCTCGCGTCATAATAATTATGCTTGTCGCTGAACCCGTGATCGTACAGCTGCTCCCCGTGATCGGAGGTGAAGATAATGAGCGTCGACCGGCGAAGCCCGCTGGCGTCGAGATAATCGAGCAGTCTGCCGATTTGCGCGTCCGTATATGCGGCCAAGCCGTAATATAACCGGCGTTCTTCGTCGATATGCCGCTGCGTTTCCGGGGACTGCAGCGCAGCCTCCATCTCCCGTTCCCGGCCCAGAAATCCCAGAAGACGTTTCGTCTGGATCGGCAGCGCCTCAATATCTCCGGGCCGGTAGTCGATAGGCGGCAGCGGCTTGTCGCGGTACAGATGCGCCCATGCTCCCGGAGGGTCCAGCGGCGAATGGGGGCTTAGCAGCGAGCAGAAGGCGAAGAACGGCCCCCCGCCCTCTTGCCTGACTTTTTCCAGCTCTTCGATCGTCCGGTCGACCAAAAACGCCTCCATATGCAGCTCTTCGGGTCTGGATTGGGGGCCGTCGCTTTTTCTGGGGATGCCGTGCGGTTCCAAGAACCGGGCATAGCTGTCCGAGCCGGAGCCGGAGTTTTTCTCTCCTTCGACCGTATGGACGATATCGAAGGAGCTTGGCAGCGGCCCGAAATGGGTTTTGCCGATCATTAGGTTCGTATAGCCTTCCTGCTTCAGCGCATCCGGCAGCGTTTGGAACATTTCCCGGCGCTTGATTCCGTTCTCGATACAGCCGTGCACCGGCGTATGCAGCCCCGTGATCAAGCTGCTGCGCGCCGGCGAGCACACCGGAGACGCCGTATAAGCTTCTTCGAACAGCACGCCCTCTTGCGCCAACCTGTCCAAGTGCGGCGACACGGCGTAAGGACTGCCCATGCAGCCCAGCGTATCGCAGCGCTGCGTATCTGTCGTAATGAGTAAAATATTAGGCTTCTCAGCCGTTTGCCGGTTCATCGTGCATCCCCCCCTGGCCTACAAATGACAAATGGCCGTACGCTTCGGTTTAATCCCATGTAATTTCTTGCGTGCGCAGCAAATACTCCGTTTTGGTTACTTCCATATACTCCGTCCAAGGAATGACTCCCGTACGCCGGGCCCACTGCTCATGCCGGTCCGCAAGCTCCCGAACCTTCTCGGGGTATTGATCGGACAGATCGTTTAACTCGATCCGGTCTTCTTCGATATTGTACAGCTCCCACTTTTCCTCGTGCGGCCCCCGATCGCCGCGGAAGCCCCAGGCCGCCGTAAATTGCCAATCCATTTTGCAGCGGGACAGCAGCTTCCATTTCCCTTGGCGCACGGCCCTATTCCCTTCATGCTCCCAGAACATATACTCGTGGCCTTCCCGTTCGTTCCCTTCGAAAATCGGCAGCAGGCTTTTGCCTTCCAGCGGAATGATCTCGTTGCCGTTATAAGTTTCGGGATATGAAATTCCGGCCGCATCCAGACATGTAGCCATAATATCCATCAAATGCCCGAATTGATGCGTAATCGCGCCCTGCTGCTTGATTTTTTCCGGCCATCTGGCGATAAACGGCGTCGAAATGCCGCCTTCGTTAACCATATGCTTGTATAGGCGGAAAGGCGTCGTGCTGACATTGGCCCACGGGAGGTGATAAGCGATGAACGAATCGGCCGTGCCCGGCGTCTTGTCGCTTCGAAGACCGATCCCTTCCGCGCAGGCGCCGTTGTCCGACAAAAACATCACCAGCGTATTGTCCTCAATGTGCAGCTCCTTGAGCTTCTCCAGCACTTTGCCGACCCCTTGATCCATCCGGTCGATCATGGCGGCGTACACGGCCATTTTCAGATCCCAAGCCTCTTTATTCTCCACCGTATCCCAAGCGGGGGCCCCGCTGTCGCGTTCGGTCAGCGGGCTGCTTTTCTCATCCAGCATGCCCATGTCGGTCAGGCGCTCGTATCGTTCCTTACGGAGCTGATCCCAGCCTTTCATGTAAGCGCCCTTATACTTGGCAATATCCTCTTCGGGAGCCTGCAGCGGCCAATGCGGAGCCGTATACGCCAGATATAGGAAGAACGGCTTCTCCTGCTGCCCGTATTCGTCAATATAGTCGACGGCGCTGTCGCTAAACCAGTCCGTCGTGTAAAAATCGTCATCCGGAGGCTGAAACGGAAGATTGCGCTTGATCAAGGTTTTTATAGGCTCCGGCTTGAAGTAATTGCTGGCGCCGTCAAGCAGCCCCGTATAGCTGTCGAACCCTCGATTATAAGGTCTTTGCTGCTCTTGCTTGCCGAGATGCCACTTGCCGACCATGAGGGAGTTGTATTGATCCCCCAAAGCTTCCGCTATCGTGACGCATTGCCGGTGAATCGTTCCCGTATACGCCGGATTGCCGATATCTTCTTCCATAAATCCGAGTCCCGCCTGATGCGGGAAAAGTCCGGTCATGATGGACGCTCGCGTAGGGCAGCAGCGGGGCGTATTGTAAAATTGCGAAAAGCGCACGCCTTCCCCGGCCAGTCGATCGAGATTCGGCGTATGGATCTCCGAGCCGTAGCATCCTATATCGGAGAATCCCATATCATCGACCAGAATCAAAATGATGTTCGGCTGCTTAGTCATTGGATCGCCTCCATTGTTGGCTTATTTTTTGTTCAAATACCGGTCGTAAGCGGTTTGGGAGATGTTCACCGCTTCGTCGATTCCCAGCTTTTTGAGCTGATTGACGTAATTGTCGAAGTTGCCGAGCGGTTCCGCGCCGAGGATGAATTTCAATACCATCTCGTCGCTGTACGTGTTCACCTCGGTTATTATTTTGGATCGCTTGTCGTTCTCCTCCGCGGTCAGGCGAATCGGCGGCAGCTGCAGCGCACTGTCGACGTCGGGATCGTCGGCCCATTTTTGCCGGATCGCCGCCGAGTCCGGACTTTTGGCCAAATTCGGATTGGCCGCAACGTCGGTGAACATCAGTTTGGGCGCAAAATGAACACGAAGAATATAATTGGCGTTTTCCGTGCCGAACTTCGGATTGTTCAGAATATAATCCGTATACTTCGGCTTGCCGTCTACCATCGTATAGGTTTTGCCTTCAATCCCATAGTTGTACAGCATGGCTCCTTCCTGCGTAAAAGCGTAATTAAGCCAGCGGACGGCTTCTACTTTATGCTTGGAGGAGGTTGTGATCACGGTCTCTTGCCCTTGGTTCGGCACAGGCCAGTCGCTCGGCTGATAATGAATCCGATCTCCCAGCTTTAGCCTTGGATAAGGCGCCGGAACGTAGTTCTGCTTCAGCTGCTTGCCGCGGTTATAGGTGCCTACGACCGCATCGACGAATGTGGCGGCTTTGCCGCTGTCGAACAGAGCCTGCGCCTGAGCTGCTTTTAACCCGGCAAAATCTTTGTTGATGTAGCCTTCCTTGTACCATTTGTTCATCAGCGTCAGGTATTCTTTGAACTGCGGCTGAGTTTGCGCGAAGGCGACGGTTTTGCCGTCTTTCAGGTAGAAACCGGGAACGATGCCTAGCGGGCCCATAAATTGCTCTTCCAACCCGTTAGGGACGGGAATATAAGGAGCGATGCCCTTGCTGTCCTTGATCGCCTTAAAAAACTTCTCGTACTCGTCAATCGTTTTCGGCACGTCCATCGAGACCGATTTCAGCATGTCCTCGCGGAACATAATCCGGCGAAACGGCGCATCCTGCTCCGGCTTGATCATATAGATGGCGGGAAATTTGCCGTCGTCGGTCGTGACTTCGCGCTTCGTTTCGGCGTCGGACGTAGCGAGCTTATAGTAATCGGGCGCGTACTTCTCAAGATAAGGAGTCAGGTCCTCGAACACGCCGTCCCGTACCCCTTTCTCCTCTCCGCCGACATAACGCCCCGCTCCGGTGATGATGTCGGGCAGCTCGCCGGAAGCGATCATCAGGTTGAACGCCTCCTTCTCCTGCCCTTGAGCCGGATGAATGAACTCGATATGGATGCCGGTGCGCTTTTCCAGCTCCTGGTACACTTCGTTTTGCCCGTAATCGGTAATAAACTGCGATGCGTTCGAGCTCATCGGCGTCCATACTTTTAAGGTGATCGGCGTCTTGACGATAGGCAGCCCGCTTTCATTCATGTTGGCCGAAGCGGCGGGCTCTCCCGCAGCGCTTCCCGGCGAACTGTCCCCGTTGCAGCCGGCGAGGGCGGACGCAAGCATTAGGAATGCCGTCCCCCATGCCAATGATTTGCGATGGAACCGAAGTCTCATAGCTCTTCCCCACTTTTCCTATATTTTAATAAATCGCTTTGAACGCTACCCTTTTAAGGAGCCGAGCATGACGCCCTTCATAAAATACTTTTGACAGAAAGGATAAATAAACAGGATCGGCACCGTTGCCACAATAATGGTGCAGTACTTAATAACCAGATAGACCAGCGCTTGATCGTCATCCGAAACCGAGGCGCCTTCCAGCAGATTTCCCCCGGCCGAGTTGGCGATCAATATTTCTCTCAGCAGCAGCTGCAGCGGGAATAAGCCCCGGTCGCGGAGATAGATCATGGCGTTAAACCAGGAGTTCCAGTGGCCGACGGCATAGAACAGCACCATGACCGCAAGCGTTGCCTTCGTTACCGGGAGAATGATGCGGAATAAAATGACAAAGTCATTGGCTCCGTCGATTTTGGCCGATTCCTCCAGGCTGTCGGGAATGGCGTTAAAGGCCGTTCTCATCACGATCAAGTTCCACGTTGCGATAATTCCGGGGATGATCAGGGCCAGCCGGCTATCGTACATCCCCAGATTTTTGACAAGAAGGAAGTGCGGGATCAGCCCTCCGCCGAAATACATCGTGAACACGATCATGATCATCATCGGCTTTTTCAGCATCAAGTTTTTGCGCGACAGCACGTAAGCACCGATAGCCGTTAACAGTACATTCAGGCAGGTGCCTACAACGACATAGATGATCGTGTTCATGTAACCGATAATAATATTAGGATTGTTGAATACGATTTCATATCCGACTACGGAGAAGCCGAGCGGCTTCAGCAATATGCCGGTATGCTTCGCCAGCTCAGCCGGCTCGCTGAAGGAAGCGAACAAGACGTACAGCAGCGGATACAGGCTGACCAATCCGAACAAAACGAGCAAAATGTGGTTGAACGAATCAAAAATCGTTTCCCCGATCGTTTTTTTGAAAATCACTTTTTTCCCTCCTTTACCATAAGCTTTCTTTGACAAATCGGCGGCTCACATAGTTGGCGGCAAGCAAAATGATGAAGTTAATCGATGAATTGAACAACCCCACTGCCGCGCCGAAGCTGTAATTCGCCTCCTGCAGCCCGCGCCTGTAAACATAAGAAGCGATAACGTCGGCGGTCTCATAGGTTAACGGATTGTACAGCAGGATGATCTTCTCGAAGCCTTCGCTCATAATATGACCGAGCCGCATAATCAATAAGATGGTGATGGTCGGAACGAGCGCCGGCAGCGTAATATGCATCGCCTTGCGCAGCCGGCTCGCTCCGTCCATCTCCGCAGCCTCATAAAGACTCGGATCGACGGAGGATAAAGCCGCCAAGTAGATGATGCTGCCCCAGCCCACCTCCTGCCAAATCCCGCTGGAGATGAAGATCGTGCGAAACCATTCCTTCTGCATGAGCAGATTGGTGCGTTCGCCGCCCAGAGCATGGACGAGATCATTGATCACCCCGCTGCTCGCCGTAAAATCAACGAGCATCCCGCAGACGACCACGAGCGAAATAAAATGCGGCATGTAGCTCACGGTTTGAACGGTCCGTTTAAAGATGTGGCTGCGGATCTCGTTCAGCAGCAGCGCCAGCAGGATCGGCGCGGGAAAGCCGAATAAAATTTGATAAACATTGAGTAAAAAGGTGTTCTTGATGACGCGAAACGCATAAGGGCTCGTAAGAAACTCATTGATATGTTTGAGCCCGACCCAATGGCTGCCCAGGATGCCCTTGAAAGCATTGAAATCCTGGAAAGCGATTACAAGTCCCGCCATAGGCACGTAATGAAACAGAATATAGAACACGATGATCGGACAAGCCATAATATACACGTACTTGTTCATGATCAGGTCCTTGCGGAGCCTGCTTGCGAACGTCTTGCTTGGCGCTCTGGCCGTCGTTGTTGCCAAGTCCATATTGCTTCCCCTTTCCGTTTCGTTGTGTCGTTAGGTCCGCCAACCGCCTTGATTGTATGCCTGCTAAGGCGTTTGTTCAATTTGCCATTCATTTTGGCGTTATGCTATTCTCGCGAGAAACGATGGACGGTCTGTTATTTCTTATTTTCATACCGGTCGTAAGCGGCTTGGGAGATTCTCACCGCTTCGTCTAATCCCAGCTTTTTGAGCTGACTGACATAATTGTCGAAGTTGCTGAGCGGCTCCGCGCCGAGGATAAATTTCAATACCATCTCATCGCTGTACGTGTCCACCTCGGTCATTATTTTGGAACGCTTGTCGTTCTCCTCCGAGGTCAGACGGATCGGCGGCAGCTGCAGCGCGCTATCGGCGTTGGGATCGTCGGCCCATTTTTGCCGGATCGCCGCCGAGTCCGGACTTTTGGCCAAATTCGGGTTGGCTATATCCGAGAAGGCCAGTTTCGGTGCGAAGTGCACGCGCAGAATATAGTTGGCATTCTCCGTTCCGTATTTCGGGTGATTCAAAATATAATCCGTATATTTCGGTTTTCCGTCCACCATCGTATAGGTCTTGCCTTCAATCCCGTAGTTGTACAGCATGGCTCCTTCTTGCGTATAAGCGTAATTGAGCCAGCGGATCGCCTCCGTTTTATATTTGGAGGAAGTTGCGATTACGGTCTCTTGACCGTTGCCGGCCAGCGGCCAAGTCTTCGGCTGGTAATGAATCTGTTCCCCTGCCTTTAACCTGGGATAAGGGGCCGAAACGTAATTTTGCTTCAGCTGTTTTCCGCGGTTGTAGCTGCCCACGACCGCCTCGACGAGCGTGGCGGCTTTACCGCTGTCGAACAGCGCTTGCGTCTGGGTCGCCTTTAACCCGGCAAAATCCTTGTTAATGTAGCCTTCCTTGTACCATCTGTTCATCAGCGCGAGGTATTCCTTGAACTGGGGCTGAGCCTGCCCGAAAGCTACCGTCTTGGCGTCCTTCAAATAAAAGCCCGGAATGATGCCATACGGTCCCATAAATTGCTCCTCCAGACCGTTAGTCACCGGAATATAAGGAGCAATCCCTTTGCTGTCCTTGATCGCCTTAAAAAACTTCTCGTACTCGTCAATCGTTTTCGGCACGTCCATGGAGACCGATTGCAGCATATCCTCGCGGAACATGATCCGGCGAAACGGCGCATCCTGCTCCGGCTTGATCATATAGAAGGCGGGAAATTTGCCGTCGTCGGTCGTCACCTCGCGCTTCGTTTCGGCGTCGGACGTGACGAGCTTATAGTAATCCGGCGCGTATTTCTGAAGGTACGGAGTCAGATCCTCGAACACGCCGTCCCGTACCCCCTTCTCCTCCCCGCCTACATATCTTCCCGCCCCTGTAATGATGTCGGGCAGCTCGCCGGAAGCGATCATCAGGTTGAACGCCTCCTTCTCCTGCCCTTGGGCCGGATGAATAAATTGGATATGGATGCCGGTGCGTTTTTCCAATTCCTGGTACACTTCATTTTGTCCGTAATCGGTAATAAATTGCGACGCGTTCGGACTCATCGGAGTCCATACTTTTAGTGTGATCGGCGTTTTGACGATAGGCAGGCCGCTTTCGTTCATGTTGGCCGAAGCGGCGGGCTCTCCCGCAGCGCTTCCCGGCGAACTGTCCTCATTGCAGCCGGCGAGGGCGGACGCAAGCAGCAGGAATGCCGTCCCCCACGCCAATGATTTACGATGAAACCGAACTCTCATAACCATCACTCCCCTTAAGTTTTCAAAGCATGGCGATTGTTAACCCTTCCCGGTAATTTGCCGGTATTGTCCCGGCGTAACCCCTTCCATCGCTTTAAACTTACGCACAAAACTTGGTGTATTGAGATAACCGACATCGGTTACGATCTCCTGGATGAGTTTGTCTGTGTATTGCAATTGAAGCTTTACTTCGTTCATGCGAAGATTGGACAAGTAATCCACGAAGTTAACGCCGGTTTCATCCTTTATAAACCGACTCACAAACGAGGTTGAAAGGCCGAATTGCCCCGCTATATGTTCCAGAGACAGACTGCTGTCTTTAAAATGCTCGTTGATGTAAAAAATGATCTTATTTTTCAATTCGACGTTCTCTTTTTCTTTTTGAAGATTTACCTGCGAACAAAACAATAGGGTGATCGATTCCATACATTTCTGAAATTCCTGGAGCGAGTTGAATTTGATCAGCTCTTTAATGTCCACGGAAAAATTCCGGAAATTCATTTGGTTCATGGCTTTCAGAATATGATTCACAATGTCGAAGCACAGGCACTTGACCATATAGTACGAGATAGTCCCCGCTTCCAATTGTTCAATCAGCGCCCTAAGCGTTTCCAAGGCTACCGCCTGATCCCCCTGCTTCAAGCTTTGAATGTACAGCGCCTGTTCCTTCATCGGATACCAGTTGATCTGCTCCTGCGCATTTTCAATATCGTCAAAAAAATGAACGGCTTTCTTATTATTGATCTGGTTGTCGAACAACACGGCGGACGCTTCCAGATAAGAGGCGTTTAACTGTTCGATGCTCCGATATATTTTCCCTATGCCGACAATCATTTGGAGACCGAGGTTTTCCTTGGCTTGCTGGACCAGATTGCCCGCTATATCCTGTTGTTTGCTTTTTACATCCGCCGGATATTCCTGCAGGACGATAATGACGGCAACGTAATTTCCGTTGACGACTTCAACGCCGTATCCTCTGCCTCCATTAAAATACACATTCTCCAAGAGAGCTATAATGTGACCCAGCTCAGGACCTTCGGTATCATCCGGGTGCGTGGAAAGAACCATGCAATAATAGGCGCTTCCGTCCAATATCAGGTTGGAGCATTTAATTAAATAATCCCGTTCGCCGGGATCGATCTTCTTTCCCCCGAGCAAGGTTAACAAACACTGGTCCTTCACTAACGGTCTTTGCGCATTCATTTGCATAAGCATATCCTTATTCTTCTGTAAAGCGCTTTCAAAAGTGAGTCGTATAATTTCAAATTCGTTTTTTCCTTTGATATCCTGATCCGACTCTTCGTATCCCGATTTTGTAAACTGGGACAGCAGCACTTTGATCGGCTTGTAATTTTTCAGCGAGAACAAGAGCGCTCCGACGAATCCCGCAGCCAGGAGAATAAAAATAATACCGACGATCAGGGTGCTGTTGGTATTCACGCTTTTATAGAAGAAAGAATCCGGCATCGCTATAATATAGCTCCAATCCGTCTCTTCCGAGACCATGCGGGTCGCAATCAAATTCATGCCGCCGGACGTCACGTTAAAAATACCGGTTCCTTTAAAGGTTCTGAGCTGCTCTTCCAAACTGGTCATATCGAGGCTGCCCATTTGATGATTTAATGAAACGAGAGACCGGTAATACGGGTCGTAAATAAAGACAGCGCCTTCAAAATTGCCGAGAATGTTCTGGAATTTGGAGAAAAATTCGGTTTCTTTGACGGTGAATAATACGGATGCTTGAGGGATCGTTTCTAATAACGGAACCGGATACAGAAATGCCAGCATATTGCTATCGTCAGGCATGTCGGACCCTTTGGTTTCAACTCGAAACGACTTAGGGGCGCTAACCGAGTTGAGCTCCTTGAAGACGCTGGCTCCCGCCCAGTTGTAGTTCTTTTTGACGTTATTTTCAAACGACTGGTAATCGTATTGGCCCGATGTCAAATAAACTTTCGTATCGCCCCGGTAATAAAACATGATTTCGTCTATGAAGGGATAGTGGTCTTTATACGCCATAAGCTGAGGGGCGATCATGCTGTGCCGGTCCCCTTTTTCGTCCGGCGCAGCAGTATACGGGTCCGCATACATATCCGCTTGGCTTGAAATATGATAAATAATTTCTCTTAGCGATTTAAGCTCCAAGTCAATTTGGTTCCTGACCTGGGTCAGCTTCGCCAAATTCGCCTCCGAAACCTCCCTCTGATAGCTCACCACATTGAAGTAATAGACGATTCCCCCCAAAATAAACAGCGGTACGGCCAAAATAACGATATACGAAATAAACAGCTTGCGAAACATACTTTTTTGACGAGCCAAGAGCCCTGCCCCCTTACCGGCATGCGGGATGATGTCGCAACCTTCCCGGCGTACCATGCCAGCCGTATAATTAGATAAGTTCCATTCCTGCCCGATTTGGTGCATCTTTATCTAATCCTTGATTTATCTGCTCCGTAACCTGATTGTATAGGCTGCGCGCCCTTTGTTTCAATTTGCCATTCTTCACCGGCTATGCGAGATTTGCAAAACGGCTTCCCCGGCCGCAGCAAAGCCCGTCAGAGCCGCCTCGGTTTATCATATTATATTTTTATAATGTTTATTGTAATAATAATATGTTTGATGCGGCAAGTAAATAAGCCGAAATGCCGACTGGAGAAGCGGTTAAGACAAAAAAATACAGACCGATGGGTACCATCAGCCTGTATCGTAATTTTACTCGGTTTTATTTTACTTCGGCGTCGTTATTCATTAGCTGAGCTGCGGCGCGGGCCCGGGAAGCGGTCTTGCGGGCGATCTCGGCGCTGAGTCCGGTGTGAGCCGCCGGGTCGAGCAGCTTGCGCAGCTCTTCCTTGCTTAGATGTTCGTTGACCCTCGGGTCGGCGGTCAGCACATCGGAGAAGGTCGTCGATGCTCCGCTTCGCGCCACCTGATAGGCGGCGTCATGAACTACCTCATGCGCGGTTTGCCGGCCGATCGTCTGCGCCAGCGTCATCATCACCGCTTCGGCGTTAATGAGACCTCCGGTCAGCTCCAGATTCGCTCTCATCCGTTCCGGATAAATTTCGAGATCGGTCATCACCTTGCGGATCGCCCTCAGTATATCGCCGGTCAAGATGGAGCTCTGTTCCACCGCATGCTGCATCATGGCCGACCGGGTGCCGTCCACTTCATGCGATTGGATCATCGCTTCCAGCGCCGTAGGAACCAAGGCTCTGATCCGGGCCGATTTGATGACGACTTCCATGCATTTTTTGGCATTTCTCTTTTGCGGCATCGTCGAGCTTCCGACATCCCCCTTGGGCAAGCTCTCGCTGACTTCGCCAAACTCCGCGGACATCAACCGCGACACTTCTTCCGCCATCGAGGCCAACGTGGCCGCCATCATGCCCAGCAGAAGCACATACTCGGCGAAATGGTCCACGATATTTCTCGCCGGCACCTTCATCGGAGTCAGCTCCAGCCGCCGGGCCACGCCTTCTTGAACCGCCGGTCCCCGTTCGCCCATGCTGGCAAACGTACCCGCCGCGCCGCCTGTCATGGATGTAAACAGACGCGGCTTGAGCTGCTCCAGACGTTCCGCATGCCGTATCATCACATCGGTCCAGGTCGCCACCTTAAAGCCGAGAGTGATCGGTACCGCCTGCTGCCAATGCGTTCGCCCGGCCATAACCGTATCGGCGGTTCGTTCGCCCAAACCGGCCAACGCTTCGATGACGCCGCGCAGCTCTTCCGTCAACAGGCGAACGGCGTCGCGAATGCCAAGCACATCGCCCGTCTGCTCAATATTTTGCGTCGTGGCGCCCCAATGAACGTATTCGCCTTCAGGCTCTCCGACGGCGCGGGACAGCTCGGTAACGAGCGGCATCATAAAGTGGCCGGTGACCGCCTGTCCGGCTTCAAGACGCTGCAAATCGATGAGCTCCACCTTCGCGGCTTCGGCGATTTTATCGCCGGCAGCCGGCGGGATGATCCCCAGCTCCGCCTGTGTCAACGCCAGCGCCGCTTCGACGTCCAGGTAACGCTGCAGGCGCGACCGCAGGGAAAACAGTTCGTGCATGTCCAGTTCCACATGATCGCCCATGATGCGATTCCTCCAGCCTTGTTCTTCGTTATGCCTATGTTTACTTTATTCCTTTATTGTGCTTGTACCAATCGGTCGCTTCTTGAATGACTTGATCTCCGCCGCGTTTTTTCCAGTCTTCTACGAACTTGTCGAAGCTATCCAGAGAATCGCGTCCGGTAATGATTTTGGCGGCCGTTTCCATCCACAGGCCGGTGTATTGAAGCTCAGGCTTAACCGTCAATGTCGGAGGAATCGGCATGTCCAAGCCGTCGTTAACCCTTCCTTCGCTTGTAGCGATTTTCAACGCTTCGCCGACAAGCTGCCCGTTTTCGCGATTTTTCATAAATTCCTGATCATGAATATTGCTTGGCCCGATTAACCGCAGCCATTGAAGATGCATCTGCTCTCTGTCGGCATCGGCTTTCGTGCTTAAGCGCTTGTAGGTGATCTTGCCGTTCTCCATCGTAAAATCGTCGCCTTCGAGTCCGTAATTCAAAAACTTTTGGGCGTCGTCGGACAAAAACCATTCCAGGAATTTCAGCACATATTCCGGATGTTTATTGGTTTTCGGAATGACCCATGTCGAGAGCGGATCGACGACTGAACCGATCAGGTTGCCGCCTTTTCCGTCCGGTCCCGTAGGCGCGGGAATGTTGATAAACTCGATCGGCGGAGTGAGGATTTTGTAGCTTGTCGCCGTCTTATCCGGATATTCAGCCGCATGAATCCACATGCCGACCCGCTGCGTGCTTTCGATTTTGGCTCCCCAATCTGCAGCCGTGTTGACGAATATTTCATTATCGATCAGCTTTTCCTGATACATTTGCTGATGAAGCTTCAGCGCGTCCTTCATTTCCGGACGAATGAAATTAGGAACGAGCTGGTTATTGACATATTTCCACCCTTCCGGGCTAACGTCGTAAGCCCCGAAGAACACATAGCCAAAGTCGAAATTTTTCCGGCCGATAAACGGAATTTCATCCTGCTTGCCGTTGCCGTTAGGGTCCTTGTCTCTAAAGGCGCGCAGCACGTTCAAATATTCGTCGACGGTCTTCGGAGCCTGCAAGCCGAGCTTGTCGAGCCAATCTTTGCGGATGTAGACGATACGGTTGTTCGGCGTCGGCGCTTCGCGGGGGATGGCGTAAATTTTGCCGTCCTTGCTTACAAGCGACGAATCCCACAGCTCCTTGCTAATCTTCGTTTTCAAGCCGGGTGCATATTTATCGATTAAATCGTTCAATTCATAGAACGCGCCGTTGTTTAACGCTCCGGCCACTTCGGGGGAAGTGATGCCGTTTACGGCCTGGATCGCATCGGGAAGCTCGCCCGAGGCGAACATCAGGTTCAGCTTTTTGGAATAATCCCCCTGGGAGATCGTTTCGATGCGCACATCGGTTTTCGGGAGCTCTCTCAGCTTTTTCACATATTTATCATCATTAATGTTAGGCGAAGATTGAATATACGGCATATTGCGGTCGCTCATAACAAGCTTGACGGTCGGCGGAGTCCCGTCGTTCGCTTTCGCAGCCGAATGATCATCCTTACCGGCGCATCCTGCGAGCAGGCCTCCGGTTAAAGATAAACTAGTTAACGTAATTATCACTTTCTTTTTCATTGCGATCCCCCTCAATATACATGCAAACCATATGGATACTAGCCTTTCACCGAACCGATCATGGCGCCCTTGACAAAATGTTTTTGAATGAACGGGTAAATCAGCATGACAGGAACGGTTGCCACGATAATCGACGCCATCTTGATGCCTTCCGTCGACGAGAAGGTCGTAAGGATATCTCCGGCGTTATCCTGCTCAAATAATTGCCTTAATTTCACTTGCAGCGGGAACAAGCTCGCATCGCGCAAGTACATCATCGCCGCGTAATAACCGTTCCAGTTGCTGACCGCGTAGAACAAGCCTATCGTTGTCATCACCGGCATGGACAAGGGAAGCACGATGCTCCAGAAGGTGCGGTATTCATGACATCCGTCCATGCGCGCCGCTTCTATTAATCCATCGGGAATATTTTGAAAAAACGAGATCATAATCAAAAGATTAAAGCCGCTAATAAGCGACGGAATCATGACGGCCCATAACGTGTTCAGCATGCCCAGCGATTTGACCAGCAAATAGGAAGGAATGATCGGCGCCGTAAAAATCATAGTAAACAAAACGATCAGCACGATCGCCGACCTTCCCTTTAAATCCCGGCGGGCTAACCCGTAAGCCATCAGCGACGTAAAGATCAGGTTTAGCGAAGTGCCTACTACGGTAATGTACACGGTGATGCCGAACGATTTCCAAAATCCGAAATTTTGGATTACGGCACTGTAATTCTCAAGAGTAAAATTGACCGGCACGACCGTAACCAATCCTTGCAAAATGGCATTCCCGCCGCTAAAGGACCCGGCCAAAATATTCAAAAAAGGGATCAGCACCGTCAATGAAGCAAGCACAAGAATCGAATAATTCAATACTTCAAACGATCGCTGAGACAGACTGGCTTTTCTCACAACCTCCATCCTCCTAATAGATCGAATCTCCCGTTGTTTTTTTACTGATGGCATTGGCTCCCAGAATCAGAATCAGTCCGACTACCGACTTGAACAATCCGATCGCCGTAGTATAGCTATATTGACCTCCCAGCAAGCCCACCTCGTAAATATAAGTGTCCAGGATGTCGCCGGTTTCCCTCACGAGCGGGTTCAATAAAACGTAGATTTGCTCGAATCCGAGATCCAGCATATGCCCGATCTTCAGCAGCAGCAAAACCATAATGGTCGGCATAATGGCGGGAATCGTGACGCTAAACACTTGCCGCAGCTTTCCCGCTCCGTCGACCTCCGCCGCCTCGTACAACTCGGGATTCACCCCGGTCAGCGCCGCCAAGTACACGATGGTTCCCCAGCCCGCTTCCTTCCAAACGCCGGAGATGACCACAATGCTGCGGAAATATTCCGGCTGCTGCATAAAAAATACGCTGTCCGATCCGAATGAATTCAATACGTGGTTGACCAGCCCCCGATCGGGCGACAGCAGAGTCATGACCATGCCTCCCAGGATGACCCACGATAAAAAATGCGGCACATACAAGATCGTCTGCATAAATCGCTTCATGGCAACCTTGCGCACTTCGTTCAGCAGCAGCGCCAGAATTAACGGCGCAGGAAAGCCGAAGATTAACTGGTACATGCTGATGAGCAGCGTATTGCGGAGCACGCGGTAAAACTCAGGGTAGCTAAACAGCCGTACAAAATGCTCGAGTCCAACAAACTTACTTCCGAGTATGCCCCCGAAAGGGGTATAGTTCTGAAAGGCGATAATACTGCCAGCCAGTGGGATATATTTAAAAATGACAAAAAATAGTAAGCCCGGCACAATCATGGAGTAAATTTGCCAATTTTTTATAACGTACGAACTTTTCAGCGCCTGCTGCTTTGCCGGTCGGGCGGACACGGCAGCGTTCGCATCGTGACCTTTACTCATCGTTCATCCTCCTTCCTCTTATTTAACGTTATTGTAAACGTCGGCAAGAGGAAGGTACATGTGTTTTGCGAGGCTCCGGTTGTCAATTTTTCGCCGATTGGTCGTCCGGATGGATAGGTTGCAGGCTTAAGCTTGCCCGGTAATCTTTCGGCGAATATCCGTAATATTTTTTAAACGTTTTCGTGAAATGGGCATAATCGGCATAGCCGCATTGGAAGGCGACCTCAAACATTTTGCGCGACGAATCCGCCAGCAGCGCCTTGGCCCGCTCCATCCGAAGCTTGGTTACATATTGGGTGAAATTAATGCCTACCGACTGTTTGATGCATTCGCTCGTATAGGATACGGATAAGTTCAACTGATCGGCGACCAGCTGCAGCGATAAATTTTCGTTATAGATGTTCTCTTGAATATACGTTAACGCCTTCTTCATGGTCAGCGCCATTCCATGGCTTCGTACGTTCGCCATCTGCAGCATCCATTCGCTCAGCCGGCGGCGGACCCGAACTTTCCATTCGTCAATCGATTCTTCTTCCGGCAGCGTGATGCCGGCTTGAATGGCTCCTCCCAGATCGGGGGAAACCGCTAGCAGCTCATTGCGGGAAAACGCTAACAAATCGGCGTAAAACGTTTGGTGAACTTCCCGATGGTCGCCGTAACATCGGGCAATATATTCGTGAACCTCGTCAAGAAGCGCAAGAATGGCCGCGCCGTCCATATCCCGCAGCAGCCGGGACAGCCGCTCTCCCTGCTGCCTGCAATACCAGAGCGACTCCTGACGCCGTTCGCGCAGCATCGTCCGGCGCTCATGCTTGGCGTGGATCTGCTCCAGCATGTCGACTAACCGGTCCGGTACAATGGGCTTTAACAAATAATCGGTCACTCCGTATCGGATCGCTCTTTGCGCATATTCGAATTCGCCGTAGCCGGTCAATATGATGACATCCGTTTCATTCCCCGCTTCGCGCAGAGCGGCGATCAGATTCAAACCGTCCATCACCGGCATGCGGATATCGGTAATGAGCAAATCCGCCGGGTTGGCCTTCATCCAGCGTGTCCCGGCCGTTCGTAAACGCGCCGATGACTTCCGCCAATCCCGTTCTTTCCATAATGACCTTCAAGCTTTTCTTAATCATCGTTTCATCGTCGGCGATAATCGCTCTCAGCATCCCGTATTCTCTCCTTCGCATTTGGGCAAACGAACTTCAATCCATGTACCTTCTTGATCCGACTTGACAATGTGCAGCCCGTAAGGAGCGCCGAAGCGCAAGCGTAAGCGCTGATGGACGTTCCACAAGCCGACATGTCCGGATGAATTCGCCCGATCCGGCTCTTGGCCGGGCCAATCGGATTCGCTCTCTTTCGCGGAAGCGAACATCCGGTTTAGCCCGTCCATCACATCGGGCTCCATCCCGCCCCCTTGTCCATAATCAGCAGCCGGTAGCCTTCCGGGGCGGGCTCCCCTGAGATGCCGATAAACTCGGGATAGCGTTCATGCTTATCGTAACCGTGGCGAAACGCATTTTCGACCAGAGGCTGGATCGTCAGGCGCAGCGTTTGAATATGCCGCAAGTCGGCCCGGTTGAATTGAAACTCGACGGTCAGCTCTTCAAACCGCTCTTTCTGAATGTCCAGATAAGTTTGGATATGCGCCATTTCCTCATCCAAGGAAACTTCCTCGCTTCCGCTTGTAATACTGTAGCGAAACAACGCGGCAAGAGAAGTCGCCATTCGGCTGATCGGCATCATATTTTCCAAAATGGCGTATGAATTAATGACTTCCAGCGTGTTATACAGAAAGTGGGGATTGATTTGCGCCTGCATCGATTTGAGCATCGTCTCCCGCTGCTTGATGACAAGCTCCTTCTCCCGGAGCTCGGAAGCGTGGACTTCATTGATCAATCGCTGCAGCTGCTCGACCATCTGGTTGAAGCTTTCGTATAATTCGTACAGCTCATCCTGCTTTCCCTGGGCGACATGCGCCCGGACGAACATCTCGCCGCTGCCCGCCCGCTTCATCAATCTGCGCATATTCGAAAGCGCGTTGGTAAGCCGGAGCGAGAATCCCCCCACGACCAGCAGCGCAATCAAAGAGACGGCCATAAAGACGATGATCGTAACGTTGCGCAGCGAGAACAAATCTCCGGTTAATTCGGCCAGCGGCACCTCCGATATTAACGTCCATTCGGTCAATGGCGACCGTTCGAACACGACGAGCTTTTTCACTCCGGAATCTTCTACAATAAGGGAGCCTTGCTCCTGATTTTTAATGTGCTCGTAATACCAATCGGGTACGGGGCCGCCGATAAGGCTTTGGTCGGGGTGAAGCACAATCGTATCCTCTGCATTCGCAATCCAGGTTAATCCCGTTTGACTGGAGCCGACGCTGCTGATTAAGGCCGATATATCCTTGATGCGAAGATCGATAAGCAGCAATCCTTTGGTGTTCTTTACCGTAAATGCTCTGCTAATGGTGAGAATCGGGCTTTGATTTTCCCAATGGACGCTGTTGTAGCTTACGGTTCGCACGTCCTTCGGTTCGAGCTTGACGATGTCGCGGTTTTTCCAGTAATCCATCGTCGACGACAGATTGGACACCGACATGCCGCTATCGGAATAAATGGAAAATCCGTAAATTTCCTTTTTGCCATATATTACCTGATCGATCACTTGATTCTGAATCTGTGCGGTAATGATATACCTTTGGTATTCGTCGTCCGGGGAAAGCTTCATAAAAGCTTCAATAAGCGGATGCGTAATATAAGGAAGCGTGCTGCGCTCCAAATCGTTGAAATAATAATTCAGATATCGATCCGTCTGCTGAATCGATTTCTGAGCGGACGCAACGGCATTGTCTTCAATGACCTGGGTGGAGCGATGATACCACATGGAGCCGAACAAAATAAAGGGGAGCAGGAAGAAGAAAGTAAACAGAAGAATAAATTTGGCACGTATAGAGCTAAATTTGAGCATAAGCAGATTCATGCGCGCTCCACCTCAATAAAAGATTGTCGAATGTCGATAAGCATTACACATTTTATCACACTCCGATTTTTACAGGTAGCTTGTTTTTGTGGTAAAAAAAAGCGTACTTAGCCGCGGGGCTGCGTACGCTTCATTGCTCGTTATTTTTTGTACTGCGCTTTATACCCTTCATTATAAATCTGAATGTATCGCGCCAGATTCATGCTGTCAAGCGTCTTCACATAAGTATCCCATTCCTTGTCGACGGATACGTCGCCGATAATAAACCGCGTCGTCATCTCCTTGACATAATCTTTGATCGTCTTCTCCAGATCGCTAAGCTCCGAGGACTGCAGATCGTCGAAGAAAATGGGCGGAACGGTCTGTTCTTGCTTCGATTTATACGGCTCGTAGTTTTTCTGGGTTTCCTCGTATAGAACGCGCGGAATTTCATTCGGGCCCGCGGCCAGCCCCTCGAACATTTCGCGGGAGAAATGATACGGCGTCGTCTGCATCCAGCTGTTGTTCTGCTGCGTGCCGAAAGCGATCAACCGTATCCAGGCGGCCGGCTTGCCGTTCAGCCCGGTCTCGTTATTGGCCGTCTTCCTCCAGCCTACGCCTTCAGGACCGATGTTGGCCGCCATGCCGATCTCCTGGTTGAAGAGCGCGTCCGCCCAGCGAAAGGCAAGCTCCGGATTTTTCGCCGCTTTCGTAATGAGCAGCCCGCCGCCGTTGAAGCCGTAATACCGATAAGGCGATTGCCGCAAGCCGTCGGGTCCTTGCAGCGGGGGCACCGTCTTGTAATGGAGCCATCGCGTGCCCGCTATATTGGAGAACGCTTGAGGGGTGGAGGACGAGATGACGCCGACCCGTTCGTCCCCGTTCTCGACCAGCGCTTTCATTTGATCGTTATTCATGGTGAACGATTCCGGAGCGATGAGCCCTTGGGCATACAGCTTGTTCAAATATTGCAGCCCCTGCTTATAGGCCGGTTTATTAAAGTTGACGTCAATCTCGCCCTTGTCGCCAAAGATCAGCTGATTGGCGTTGTAATCGTTAAGAATAAAGGAATTCAGCAGGAAGCTGTCGACGCCGGTCAGCTTATCCTGCACGCCGCCGATCATCGGAATTTCATCCGCTTTGCCGTTGCCGTTAGGGTCTTGCTCCTTAAACGCCTTCAGCACCTTCTCAAAATCGTCCGTCGTCTTCGGCATCTCCAGATTCAGCTTCTTCAGCCACTCCGTATTGATCCACATTTTTTGCGGCAGCATCGTATGCGGATTGCGGTCAATCGTGCTCAGCGAGTAAATCTGTCCGTCCGGCGCGGTCGTTGCCTGCTTGATTTCGGGATATTTCTCGAATATTTGCTTCGTTTCCACGCCGAACTGATCGATCAGCTTGTTGAGCGGGAGGAAGATGCCCTGCTGTCCGTAAACCATCTGCTGGGCGGGAGAGACGCCGAACCCGACGATGACGTCCGGAAGATCGTTTGCGGCCAGCACGAGATTCAGCTTCTCCTGTCTCTCTTGAGGCGTAGCGAATTGCCACTCCACTTTGATATTGGTTTTCTCCTCGAACCATTTGGTAAATTCGTTGGTTGTATAGTCCTGCACGTAAGGACTTTTTACCGCCAGCACTTTCAGCGTCGTCTTCTCCTTGGCGATCGGAAACGTTCCTGCCGCCGCGCTCGGCTCGGCAGGCGCTTCGGCGGCTTGGCGCGTATCGGCGCCGGCTTCTTCCCCGGAGCCCCCGCTGCAGCCGGCCGCCAGCAACAGCATGGATATGGAAATAAATGCAAACTTTTTCATAGTGACCCTCCCTGCATTTTCTTTACCCTTTTAAAGCGCCGATCATGACGCCTCTGACAAAATAGCGTTGGACAAACGGATATACCAGCATCAGCGGAGCCGTAGCTACGACAATTAACGAATATTTCAGCAGATCGGACAACCCGGCGAGCTCCGCCATCTGTTTGGAGTCGCCCATCATGTCCGCGGTGACTTGGCTGCGAATCAAGATTTCGCGCAGAACGAGCTGCAGCGGATACAGCTTGGGATTTTTCATGTACATCAATGCGTTGAAATATTGATTCCAATGCTCGACGCCGTAGTATAGAGCGATCACCGCGACGATCGGTCCCGAAAGCGGCAGCACGACCTTCCATAAAAAGAGCAAATCGTTGCAGCCGTCCATTTGCGCCGCTTCCAGCAGCTCGTCGGGAATCGTCGCGTTGAAATACGTTCTCGTAATGACCATGTTCCAAATGCTTACGGCCGTCGGCAGCAGCAGCGCCCAAGGGGTGTCGAGCAAATTCAGGTCCTTCACCAGCAAGTAGGTCGGGATTAACCCGCCGTTGAAAAACATCGTGAAAGCAAACAGTCCCATAAACCAGCCTCTGCCCTTAAGATCCCGCCGGGACAGCGGGTAAGCGGCCATGATCGTCAGCACCACGTTAATGAACGTTCCGGCAACCGTATACCCGATCGAAACGGCGATCGACCTGAGCACCGCCGGATCGCGAAATACGGCTTGATATCCTTCCAGACTGAAGCCTATCGGCAGGAGGAGCACCTTCCCGGAAGCGACGGCTTCCTTGGCGCTGAAGGAGGAGCTGACGACGAAGACGACAGGATATAAGACGATCAGCAGAATCAGAATCATGACGGCATAATTGGCCGCGTTAAACAGGCGGTCGCCGCCCGAATCTTTGATGTTCCCCTGTTCCATATGCATCGCCTCCTACCACAGGCTCGATTGGCCGAATTTTTTGGATAGCTGGTTGACCGACATGACGAGGATGAAAGCGATCACATTTTTGAACAGCCCGATCGCCGAAGCGTATGAAAAGTTAGGCACCATCGATTTCAAGCCGGTATTGTACACGTACGTATCGATAATTTCCGAGCTTCGCGTATTGAGCGGGTTTTGCATAAGCAGCACTTTTTCGAAGCCCAGATCGAATATGCGCCCGACGTTGAGAATTAGCAAAATGACGGCGATCGGCATAATGCCCGGCAAATCGATATGCCAAATGCGGCGCAGCTTGGAAGCACCGTCCATCAGCGCGGCTTCGTGCAGCGCAGGGTCGATCCCGGCCAGCGCCGCAAGAAAGATGATGCAGGAGAAGCCGGTATGCTGCCAGACGTCCGACCATACGTACACCGATTTGAACCAGGCGGCATCCCCCATTACATTCGGCATCTGGAATCCGAGCCATTCGCCGAAGGCGGCCATCGGACCGGTTCTGGGCGACAGAAACTGCATGATCAGCCCTACCATAACGACTACGGAAATGAAATGGGGCGCGTACGTAATCAGCTGCATCAGCTTGCGGAATTTTACATTCGCAATATAATGAAGCCCGAGCGCGAACAGAATAGGGAACGGGAATGTGACCGTCAAATGATAGACGCTGAGCAGCAGCGTGTTTTTCATAATGCGCCAGAAATCGTACGAGTTAAAAAAACGGATAAAATGGTTAAACCCTATCCACGGGCTATCCCAGATGCCTTTGGTGATCGAATAGTTTTTGAAGGCGATCTGCGCTCCGTACATCGGGGCGTAACGAAACAATATCAAGTAAAAAAGCGGAAGAATCAGCAAAAGATACAGCTGCCAGCCTCTAAGCACTTGTCGTGAAATTCGGGCTTTGTTAGTCGGGATCACTCGTCGGAATCACTCCTTACTCGGGAAATCCGCTGCTGCGGCATGTTGACGTCCGGCCGGGACAGCTTTACTATACAAAGCGGGCCGTTCACCCGTAAATAGGAACGTTTTGCAGCATCTGCAGCAATTGATATGAAGCGATGTGCAGCTGCGAAGCATACGTCAATTTTTGTCCGCTTCCCATTTTTCGCTGTTCCGGAAGGCCATGGCGCTGATCCCGACGGATCGTTTGAAGGCGCGCCCGAACGTGCTGGAGGAGCTGTAGCCGACGCTGACCGCGATTTCTCTTACAGGCAGACCGGTTTGCAGCAGCAATCGTTTGGAATGCTCGATCCGGAGGTTTTCGGTAAATTCAATAAAGTTGATCCCTATCCTTTCCTTGAACAGCCTCGACAGATGCGCCTCTGTTACGTCATAGCGATCCGCCAGCAGGGCAAGCGACAGCTGCGGGTCCGAATAACCGGATTTCACCTGCTCCAAGATGTCGAGGAACCATTGCTGCTGGTGGTCGGCGCGCTGCCGGGCGGCGGCCTCGCACATCGATTCCAGTTTGACCTTGAGCTGCAAGAAATGCGCTTCGATGCTCTCCGCATTATCGGCGGGTTCGTTCAACTCCTCCGCAGCTTGCTGCCCTGCGGGGGATTCGCCGATTTCCGGAAATATTTTGAAGCTGCTGGCCAGCAGATCGAAATAAAACACCTTGAGCATATATACGGGGAGGCTCCGCTGCACGAAATTATGCTGATACAGCTCCTCCAGCAGCGATTGCAGCTGCTCCGTGCGGCCTGTTCTGACGAGGTTGATCAAGCGCGTTTCCATGCTCTCCGGGTAATAGCAGCTTCCCGTATTCGGCGGCAGCTCCCGGAACCAGACGATGCGGCCATCCGTGCTGCGCGCTAACGCCTGCTGAGCCTCCGAGAACGACCGGGCTATGTCCATTCGGCTCGCATATGCGTTTCCGGCCGAGATCACGGCCATAATGCCGCATTCCTGGCGAAGCCTGAGCTGCAGCTGCTCCAGCAGCCGATTAGCCTGCTGGTATATAAGCCCGGCATCTTCCATGTCGAATTGCATCAGCAGCGCGAGCTTGTCATCATCCACGTCATGAGTAAACAGGTTGTCCGCATCCGATTCATGAGCCAGCTCCCGGGCCAACCGCTTATTGCGGTTCAGCGCCTCAATATCGGCGGTACGGTAAACGGCCGCCCGCTTCGGGAACGTCACCAGGGCGACCAGGCAGCTTGACCCGACCCACGCGATTCGCGCATGTTCTCTGACCGCTTCCATATCCGCCTCCGACTGAAACTGGCCGCGCAGCAGCCTTTCGAAAAAAGCGGTTCTTAAGAAAGGAAGCTGCCGCTCCATGCTGTCCTGAAGCTCCCTTTGGCTGGCGAGCAGCAGGGCAACGCTCTGATGGATCATGCCGAAGGCTCCCTGGCGCTTCGGGGCCGTCAAGCCGACACTGCCCGAAGCCAGCGTCTGGAGGATCGAGCGGACCGGCTTGCTGCTTCTGTAAGCCATATAGACTCCGATCAGGCAGCTCAGCAGCATAAATAGTAAAAATACGGTCGTCGTCATTTCTTTCATATACGTTATTTTCTTCAGGGCGATTTTGGCCGGCTGAGCCGCTACATACGACCAGCCGTTATAGGATGATGTGGCGTAGGTGACAACCATGTCGTCCTGCCCGACCGAACGGTTCATCACGCCGCTGCTGGCCGGCAGCGGGAGGCGCTGCTCGGGCAGCTGGGCGCCCGGCCCGACGACGCTTGTCAGCAGGTTCCCCTTCTCGTCGGCAATATAGGCCCATCCGCGGTCCGTTCGGAAGCCGTTGAACAGCTTGGTAATTTCGCTATTATGAATCAGCACGAGAACCGTCCCGTTCGGACGGTTGGCATAACCGAATGACCGCATATAGGTCAGCAGCGTTTCTCCGTCCTGCCGTATTACCGGCTCGGCGGGCGTCATATCCCGGTAATGGTACGATTGAACCAGCGATTGCAAATAATGTTCCGGTCTTTCCGGATACCGTACATACTCGGCGAAATCCTCCAGCCTTGCGGTGTAATCGTTGTTCAAGACAAGACCGTTGTTTTTGAACAATATGTAATAGCCGGCAATCAGCTCGTTGGGGCTGTAATAATCCTGAAGCTTGTTTCGCGCTTCAATGGTGCGGTACAAATTCGATGAACTGAAAGGCTCGGCGATTTGCTGCAGTCTCACCACCTTGGGGTCTTCGGTGACGCGCCGAATGAACGTATCGATCGCTTCCCAGCGCTTATCGAGCACATTCATCCCCTGCTCCAGCAGCAAACGGTTGGAGGTCTCCACCTCTTCCCCCAATAGATCCGCCGTGCGGATATACAGCCACACCACGACCATCAGCGACATCGTTAGGACGATAAGCAGCGGGAGTATAAAGCGGATCATCAACAAAGATTCCATCTTCAGGCGCCGTTCTTTGTTCAATATCGTCTCCCCCTTTAATCGAATGGAGCATTGCGGCGCTCCTAAGCGGCATCGCCGGGTTTCTGAACAAAATGCACTCCTTCGTCCGTCGCAAGGAGTGCATTTCGCATTGTGCCCGTTTCCTGCTTACCAAGGAGCGAGTCTTTCCGGGAGCGGATCTGCGGTTTGAGCGATCCGGCGGCACAGCCGTTCCATCATCCGTAATTTCTCGCTGGCATGGGCGGAGGAGTGCCATACATTCGTCGTTTCGCCGGGATCGGCGATAAGATCGTACAGCTCCCCGTCGTCCTGCGAATCGTAGAGCACGAGCTTATGCGTATGATCGCGCACCATCAAGCTGTAGCCGCCGGAGAAATTCCCTCTCTTCGTTTCATACGTTTCGCAGTAGATGTCGTCCCGGTGTTCTTCCGTCTCGCCCTTCAGCAGTCCCATGAGAGACGCGCCCTGCATTCCCGGGTAAACCGCCTCCCCGGCCGCTTCCAGGAAGGTGGGCGCCAGATCGACCAGCTCGACAAAGCTGCGGACGCGAACGCCCTGGCGGAAATGCCCGGGCCATGACACGATCAGCGGAACATGCACGGACGGCTCGTAAAAATGCGGCCCCTTCAAATAGACGCCGTGGTCGCCGAGCAATTCGCCGTGGTCGGACATAAACACGACGATCGTATTGTCGAGCTGTCCGGTTCGTGCCAGGGCGTCCGTCATTTTGCCGACCTGTTCGTCGATCAGATCGATCATCGCCCAGTAGGCTGCCGTCACATAGCGGCGATCCTGCTCGCTCATCCGGTCAAACGGATACAGGTTCCGGTTGCCGTACGCTCCTTGATGGTCCCTGCGCTGATAGCTTGTTTTCGTATCCAGCTCGCCCTCCGTATAGTTCGGCTGCGGGATTCGGTCAAGCATATCAAGATACTTGTTCAAATGGCTCTCGGGAGGATCGAACGGATGATGCGGCGCAAATATATTGACCGAGAACAGCCAGGGCCGCTCTCTTCCTTCATGCGCTTCAATAAACTGAATTGCCTTCTCGGCGCACCAAGCGGCTTGATGATCCTCGGCATCGGGGCCGCAAACGACATGCTCGCATGCTTCGACCGCCCTTGCCGCATACGATTTCCCTTTGGCTTTCAGCCAATGGCTGTACTCGTTGCTGGCCCATTGATCCGCAGGATGATGCGACCAGTGGAACATATCGTATCCGTCGTCGATGCGCCGCTCGGTTCCATGGCATACGCTCGGGTGGCATGCGCTCAAATGGAGCTTCCCGGCCAGGCCGCAGCTGTACCCTGCGTCATGCAGCAGCTTCGTGACAAGCCGCTCCCGTTCCGGGATATTTTGGCCGTTCTTGCGCAGCCCCGTCGTTTTGGGATACCTTCCCGTCAAAAAACTGCCCCGGCTGGGCGCGCATACCGTTGAGTTACAATAGGCCCGCTCGAACAGCACCCCGTTCGCCGCCAACCGGTCGATGTTAGGCGTATCCACGTACGAATTGCCGTAGCAGCCTAATGTGTCGAATCGCTGTTGATCCGTACAAATCCACAAAATATTCGGTTTCGTCATGCTTTTCAGCTCCTGACTGTGTGAAATTGGTTTGACCGCCGCTGCCGCTGTGGTAAACGCTTTCATTTCTGCTGTATTCGGCTCTCCCTACAGCTCCTTCAAGCCTTGAGAGGGCGGAATTTCCCCGCCGACTTCCTTCAGCCAGCTTTTTATCGACTCATGCTGCTTTTTCAGCTGGTTCGGCTGCCGATCGGCGACATTGAGCGATTCCGTCTCGTCTTTCTCCAAATTATACAGCTCGGCGGAGCGATCGTCCAAATATTCAATCAGCTTCCAGTCGCCCGCGCGATGGGCCACCGAAGACCTGCCGCCCAAAAAATGCTCCTTGTTCAGCGGATAGTGCCAGTAAAACTGCCGTTCCGCTTGTCCGGACGGCGGCGTCTCTCCCTTCAGCCAAGAAACGATGGATACCCCATCCAATAGATGACTCTCGGGAGGCTTGTAACCGATAATTTCCGCAAACGTCGGGTAAAAATCCAAATTAATGGTCGGCCCATGGCAGACCAGCCCGCCGCGCACGATTTCGGGCCAGGAAACGACCAGCGGTACCCGCAGACCGCCCTCGTAGGTCATCGATTTGCCTCCGCGCAAATGGCCGTTCACCGTAATATTAGCCTCGCCGCCGTTATCGCTTGTAAAGACGATGAGGGTGTTCCGGTCCAGACCGAGCTCTTCCAAGGTTCGCCGGATCATCCCGACGCCGTCGTCGATAGTTCTGAGCATAGCGGCCAGCACCGGATTGTCCCGTTTCGTCCGGTTTAACGGCTCGCCCAGCTGCTCGCGCGCGCTTTCCTTCCGGACAAAATAGTCGACATCCTCCGGTTTCCCGGCCAAATCCGTATGTACGGCATAATGACTAAGATATAAGAAGAACGGCGCGTTATGATTCCGTTTAATAAACTGAACGGCCTCGTAATTCATCCGGTCCACCAAATATTCATTGTCGCCGAGCACCGGCTCGATCGAAGGATCGACCCGATTGTACGGATGGAAATAGCTGCCCCCGGCAATGCCGACTTGCTCCGAGAGAATAACTTCTTCGAAGCCGTATTGATCCGGGCCGTGCTTAACCCCCTGCTCGCCGTAACCGGACAGATGCCATTTCCCTATAATCCCGGTATGATAGGACGCCTGCCGGAACATTTGGGCCATCGTCACCATATGCGGGTCTAACCGAAACTCCGTATCGTCCGGAAGCTCGTGATCGGCAAAGGAAGCAAGCTCCGGATTCAGAGGAAGATACCACTCGCTGTCCGGCCTCAAATAGTCCGTGATTCCGTTGCGCGGCGGCACTTGCCCCGTGAGCAGCCCGGCGCGGGACGGACTGCAGACAGGGGCGCTGGCATAAGCGGCCGGAAAGCGTACGCCTTGCTTCGCCAGCGCATCGATATGAGGCGTTTCATTGTACGTGTTGCCGTAGCAGCCAAGCTCGCCCCAGCCCAAATCGTCAACCAATATGAAAATGACATTCGGTTTGCCGTTACTCTTGTTTTCGAGCTCCATCCCTGTACGAACTCCCTTTCTGTTTTAAAAAGTTGGGGTGCCACGCTTTCAAATCCTCACCCATTCTAAAGCATAAAGCAGCCCGCGCTCTTACGTAAATAAGCGATTGTTGATATCGGTGTGCATTAGATGATATCGCGGATTTGCTTCGTTTGCACAGTGTGCATTTTTTGCGCCGGCGCCCGTCCCGCCCCAAATAGGAAAAGGAGAGCATCTTCGCAGATGCTCTCCCCGGTTCCGGCTCGTCATTTAGCGAATCCCGCTAACGCCGGCGCTTAGCAAGGTTCTCTTCAGTTCCTCCTTCAGTTCTTCCGATACCGCCTTTCCCGATCGAACCAATTCGTAAGAAGCTCGGCAAGCGTTCCAAGCCTTAGGTTGATTCGGAATTTTCATGGAGCCGATAAATTGGATAAACTCGCGCACCCCGGCATCGTTTAAATTGCCGCCCAGCCTCTTGACGGCGCCCTGAATCTTTGCAGGCTTAACAAATTGATGATAAATCCTGAAGCAATTCAAAACGATAATGACCACCAGTAACAGAATCCACCAAATGGGCAAATGATGCATGGAAACAATCCCTCCATCGGTTTAATAGGATAGTTGGTAACGAAACGCTACATTTCGTCCATATACTCTTTTTTGAAGATCAGCGTTTCCTCGCCGGTTTCTCTATGCGTCGTTTGATCTTCGGTTCGAGTGACTTCAATGTCGTATACAACCTTGCAATACAGTACAGGAGCGACATCGGGATAAGACTCCAGCTTCTCCATCGGCATTCCTACCCCTTCCATTAATCTGCCGTCGAAGTATTCATCCGGCGGCGACCAGTACGGCGTTTGATCGTCAAAGCGGTTATCTTTGGATATATACACTTTCACATCTTTCCAGGCAACTTTTTCGCCGAGAACCAGAGGGTACAGTATATAATGGGAGTGGGTGTGCGTGCCGTCGGCTTTCGGCCGCAAGGTTGCTCTGTATTCCCATCTCTTTCCCGTGACGTATACAAACTTGGTGCCGGAAGGATGCTTTTCCTGATGAATAACCGCGCCGTCGGCGGCTGTTTTCGGATACCTGACATCGGGCTGCCACTTGGGTAAAGACGCGGACGCGGCTGCCCTTGCTTGCTGCGCTTCCGCTTCTTCTATGCTTAATTTCGTCCTGACGTCCTCAAGCGTCATGATCGGCGATGCCGAATTAATATGGGATACGGTTAGTTCCATATGGATATTTCGCGCATTGCCGTTTACTGCGGAATTGGAATCTACAACCATTCCGCTCAAATATCCCGTATCCTTGCTGAGAACGATTTGAAAGTTGGCTTCAGCGCTCATTTGATTTTGTTTTCCGGTCGCGCCGACGAACGAGCTGCTTACCGACGGGGTTTTTCCGGTAATGGTCACATGCTGTTGATCCTCGTTTACCGCAAGGTCCTGCAATCCGTCCAATTGGATCGTTTGCCGCAAATCGAACGCCGGCTTATCCAAATGAACATTGGTTTGAACCGGGTCGAACCGGGTTTCGCTCTTCTTGCTCCATTGATCGTAGGGAAACGTATTATACGTTTCTGCCATACCGTTGCTGAATCGCATCAGCGATTGTTTGCCCTTACCCGCATCCATATAAATGGACATCTCTTGTTTATCGATATGTTGAATCATGATTTGCTCTGTCGTCGGCCCCGATGAGCCTTTCGCACGCACAGTCGCCTCGAAGCTGGTCACACGGCTCATCTTGTCCGCGGCTTGCTTCAGCAGCGTTTCGGCACGATCTTTCTCGCTCATCCCGCTTACCGCCAATGCCGGCGTATCGGCCGCTTGCTCGCCGGTACAGGCGCTGAGCAGGCTGACCGGGCCGATCGTCATTAGCAGCAGCAAGGCGGTTGTCTTCAGCCTGAGCACCAAGTATCCCCTCGCCCTATCATTTATTTTGACAAAATCTGTACATTTATGCGCAAGTTCAGTATGCTAAAAGTACCATTACACAATCATTACAATGTAGTACAAAAGTCGCTGGCACGAGGGGATCGCATTTGACGCAAATGTTTAATATCGACAGAAACCGCACACCAATTTATTACGAATATCGGCGTTCGGAGGCGGCCACCGAGGAAGTCGTCATTTTATTGCATGGAAACGGTCTGAATTCGCAGTCGTGGTTTCAAATTACGGATGGCTTGGCGGAGAACTACCATCTCCTGCTGCCGGATTTCCCGGGGTATGGCCGAAGTCCGTCCCAAACGAAGCTTCCTTCGTGGGAGGAGCTGTGCGAGGATTTAATAGCGCTGACCAGATATCTGGGACTGGAGCGGTATCATCTTATCGGACATGATTTGGGAGGCAATCTTGCGGTCATTTTTGCCAACCGGTTTCCCCATCTTGTCCGCACGGTTTGTTTGATTTCAACCCCTTGTTTTTTTCCGGTTGAGGAAACCCGTACCTATATCCAATTCAGGAAGAACCTTGTGCAAAAATTCGGCAAAGAGAAGCTGATCTCGCATGTGCTGCCTAACATTACGCTGCACAATCATACCGCTCAAGCATGGGGAGTCGTCTACAGCGGGCTCAGGGCATGCTCGTTGGACATGCATTTTCACTGCTGCCATTTGGTTGTGGACACCGATTGGATTTCCGAGCTCAAACGATTAAGCATGCCGGCGCTCGTGATGTCCGGCGAGAACGACTCGTTATTTACGCCGTACAGCTCATTGGTTGCCAGCGGGTTTATTCCCCGTTCGGAATACGTCAACATTCTTGATGCGTCCAACATGGTTTTTATCGACCAGCCGCAGGAAACGTTAAGGCATATAAGGCGCTTTTTAACGAAGTCCTACGGTTTCGCGGCCGAATCAAGCGATGAATTGAAACAGATCCATAAGAAAATGAAGGAAAGGTTCGCGCAGTTTCCTTTTCCACAGCCCGCTCCCGTTCTTATGATGAAATTTCTAGGTGAATTTTCCATCCGTATCAATGAGCTGCCGATGGAATACGGTTGGAACCAACGATTCGCTAAGACGCTGATTTTGTATTTAACCTTCTACAGAAAAGTATCGCGCGATCAGCTGCTTGACGATCTGTGGCCGGACAAAAACCTGCTCAGCGCTCAAAACCAGCTGCGGGTCAGTCTAAATTACTTGAAAACATTGTTCTCACAGCACGGCTGTCCTTCTATCATTACATCGGACCGTGAATATATCTCCTTGGAGGCCGACGTGCATTGCGATATTTATGAGCTGCACCGGGTACTAATGAACGACCGCATCGAAGAAAACCGGGACCGTCTGGAAGACGCCCTGTTTCGTTATGCCGAAGTGATTCGCAGCCATCATTATTTAATCGGCTATTCCGACGATTGGTCGGTGCGGTTAAAGGAGCAGATTGCCGCCCGTATGCAGCTGTCGGCTGAGCGTTTAAGCCGCTATTACGAGCAGCTGGGGGATCGGAGCATGTCCGCCGCCTTTCAACAAATGATCTGAAAGGAGCTTCAGGGCCTTGGCTGTGTCGATCAGTCTCTCAAGGCCCGTCCCTTTCGCGTCCGAACATCTGGAGCGCCTCAAATATGAGGGATCTTCACGGTCACCGTAGTTCCATAACCGATCCGGCTTTCGATCTCCACCCCGTAACCTTCTCCAAACAGCAGCTTGATGCGGTTATTAATATTGGACAGACCGATACTTTTCCCGGCCGCGCCGGTTTCCGCTTTCTCCGAATAGTCCGAATTCAGCTTCGCTTTAATACGTTCAAGCTCATCGATATGTATCCCTTTGCCGGAATCGAATACTTGAAAACATACGTCTCCGCTGGCATCTATATGGCCGCTGACACGAAGATGTCCTCCCGCGTCCATTCTCTCCAGTCCGTGATAGACCGAGTTTTCAACGATGGGCTGGAGTATCATTTTGGGTGTTTTCATGTTCAGCAGCTGTTCATCGACATGCATTTCCATCGAAAACTTATTTTCATATCGAATGGAAATAATGTTCATATAGGCCTTAATGCATTGAATTTCTTCGCTAATCAGAACAAGATCGTCTTTTTTGACGCTATATCGGAATATTTTGGACATACAAGAAGTGATTTGCGCGATTTCCTTGCTGCCGTATTCCAGTCCGATACTGCTTATGCAATTTAACGTATTATACAGAAAATGAGGATTGATTTGGCTCTGTAAGGCCGAGAATTCAGCCTGCTTTTTGCTGAGCTCCGACTCATACAGCCTCGCCTGCGTGTTGAATATATTTTTGGTCATTTCCTCCATCTTATCGATCATATTGTTAATGGCAAATGCCAAAACGCCGACTTCATTGGTTGAGCGCACCTTCACCCTAAAGCCCATATCTCTTTCACCGATTTTTCTCATATCGGCTACCAGGCCCATCACAGGCCGCGTCAGATTGTTCAAGAAAAAATACCCCATGGTCATCATACTGAGAATAATGCCGATTCCCGCTATAATACTCATATTCCGGATGGCGTTCATGTCCGTTGTTAATTCATGAACCGGAATCACGCTGACGATGCTCCATCCGTCCGCCTGCTCCAGGCCTTTTTCCTGAACGATGACGTCCTCCCCGCTGATGCTGGTTTTGACCCCGTTGGTTAAAGTGTCCCTGTCTACAGAAAGAATATCTTCGAATAAGATGCCGCGGGAATTTGCATTATTGGAGGCAATGACCTCATTTCGGCTGTTTAGTATGTATAACGTGGAGTGAGGCGTCAGCTCGGTATTTTCAACAAGCTGCTGAATTTTCTCCGTATTCACCATAACGGAAATATAGCCTGTTCGTTGCGAGAAATAAACGCCGCCAATCGACTCGATAATCGGTTCTATATAAAAGAAATACTCGCTTCCTGTTTTTTCGTCTTTTAATATATGTGTGAACGTTCCTTTTTCCGCGGACATGCGATCATTTTTATATGTATTGATAAATTGGTCATATTGATTTTTAAAGAAAATATCGCCGTTGGCCGTAGTTAAACTGTAAACTCGCCGATTTTGGTTGTCATTAATCACAATGCCGTTCACATAAGAATTAAAGGATCTCATATATTCCAATAAGTCGATAACGTAATTGCCTATATCAAAGTCCCGCTTGAAGTCATCGTCCGCAATGGTAAATTCCTGTATTTTTTTATTGTTAACAGCGATGTTCGTGCTGATTTTGATATCGTTAAACACGGAATCTATCTTTTGGCGGGTTTGTTCGATGATTTTATTCCCGTAATTGGCCGCTCTTTGCTGGGTTAAATTATAAAAGCTATAATAGAAGTAAAACTCCATGGCGGTAAATATAATGACCGAAAATAAAAATATGAGCAATATTTGATGCTTGAGCTTCAGTCTGCTGATCTGCAACTTCCCCACTCCGATCCGGCAAATCCATACCCGACCGTTAACTTTTTCTGAATCTGGTAGGAGTTACCTCGCATTGTTTCTTGAATACCTTATTGAAATAATAGTAATCCATATATCCCACTTTGGTCGCAATCTCTTCAATGGACCATTCCGTATGCTTCAACAGCTCGCAAGCTTTTTTTATTCTCAATTCGGTTACATATTCGGAAAAGGTTTTGCCCAAATTTTTCTTAAATAGCTGGCAGCAATAGACCTGGTTGATAAAAAATTGGGCCGATAAATCTCTAAGGTACAGTCTATTCTGGAAATTGTTGTCAATATATTTGATCATCTGGGCAAAATGAGAGTGGATATCTCCTTCGTTCGCAGGCTGGTCGTTCAGCTGCTTTATATATAGAAAAATATCGTATAAAAAACTGCATAAGGACTCAAAGTTTTCAAAGCGCTCCTTCAGCTCGGAGTAGTTCAGGAAATCAAGCTCCATATCTCGCAGCTCTTCGTAACAGGTGCCAAGCAATACGCTGACCACTTGATTCCATAAATAAACGACCTCTCCCATACCCAAGTTATGTTGTTTGAAGAACGGCTTAAGCCGATGAACGATGTCGTCCATGTCTTCAAAGCTTTTCTCTTGGATCATCAAGGAGATTTTATCTATTAACGGTTTGACCGTATTTATTTTGGGTTCATAGGCAAATAGACCTTCTTCTTCATGTATAAATATTTTTGACGCTGCGATATCCGCTTCCTTGATCAGCTTCGAAATAGGTTGATAGCTGTTAGAAATACTGCTGAGACCTATCGCTTTACGATCAGAACCCGTGACAACCGCAGAATCCAAGATTTTCTCCAAATCGGATTGTTGTTCACTTTTGCAAATATACAATGTCTTTTTGGACCCGAATTCAACTTCCAACGTATGACTGCTATCGAATAGCTTGAGACGGCTGTCACTCTTTTTCTCGCTATGGGAATAAACGATCATGACGCGGTAGTAACATTCGGCGGCGCTGCCGAAAAGCGGAGTCAGGCGCTCTAATTCGCTTTTATCCGTTGAGGTGAGGGCTTCTAATATAAGGTTATTTTTAATGCTTCTCTTTTTGGAAAAATGCAATGCCAGCTTCTCAATTAACGGATCTGCCAGCTCCATATCGATTGGCTTCAGAAAATAATCCAATGCGCCGAACCTTAAAGCCTCCTGTGCGTACGCAAACTCGGCGAAACCGCTTACAACAACGAATTCAACGTCCAATTCCTGCTCTTTGGTCATCCTCATCAGGTCGAGACCTGAAATTTCGGGCATTCTTATATCTGTAAAAACCAGGTCGGGACGCTTCTCGCATATAAACTCCAATGCCTTATGGGCGCTTGTAAATTGGCCTGTTATCTCGAAGCCGTATTGATTCCAGTTAAATACATTCCGTATTCCTTTGATCGCCCACGGTTCGTCGTCTACAATAATAACACTATACATAAGTACCCCCCTGAAAACCCTATTCTAGATTTTAAACCTTTGCCGGAGAGATAACAAGGCAGCCCCGAGTCCATGATGGCGAGTCCCGCCTTCATCTTTCCTTCCATCCAATTCATATAAGCCGCTGAGATGTCAACGGCCTATATGCATAGGGATGGTTACTTTTTATTCGATTGCATGGCCTTGTAGATTTTCACATTCTCATCCATAACCGCCTTGCCGCCTGCCGCCATATACTCCTCGACCAGCTTATCATACAAGCTGTCGAATTCGGCAGGCTTGCAGACGATCAGCTTATCCGTCATTTGGTTGCCCATATCCGAAAGCGTTTTGCCGTACTTAATATTGGACTCGTTCGGCGTATCGAAGAAGAAGGCCGTATAAGTATCCGTAGTATTGATTTTGTAGGATTGTTTCGCAACCTCTTCAAGTCCCGGCGCCGATGCAGCCAAAGCCTTAATGTTTTTCTCAGGGTCGCCAAGCTCCACGCCGTTTACAACCAACGTGTAATCCAGATTCAGATAACTGGTTTGCATGTTGTCCCCGGTTTGATTGATCACCTGCGGAATGCCGTCCGCCATCTTGTGATTCACGCCCTCCTGCCCGTATTGCAGGAAGAATAACACGTCGGGATTGGACATCCAGTTCAGGTACTTAATCGCCAGCTCTGCATTTTTACTGCTCTTGGGGATAAAGACATTGACTCCATTTTCGTTATAGGCGATTTTCTTATACTTGCCTTCATCATTTTTAAATGTGTCGATAGGAACAAAGTTGGCGTCAGGCGCATTTGCCTTTAAGGACTCGCTGATATTTTGCCTTAACGGGTAATCCCAGTTGGCGCTGAAGAATCCGACTTTGCCGTTTGTAACGTCGGCGTCCGCTTGCTTGGCCGTTTTATCCAAGGCAAAATCGGGGCTGATTAATTTTTCGTTATAAAGCTTGTTGAGGAACTTTAGCGCATCCTTGTTGCCTGGTCTCAGCCAGCCCGGGGCTGTCACGAATTCTTCCTCCGACTGTTTGCCCCAGAAAGATTCGGATACATTACCAAAGCTGTAATTCATCCCGGTTGCGGCCACGCCCCAAGGGATCACCCCATCCACGCCGCCGGGATTTTTATCCCTGAACGCCACTAAAGCATTGTACAGTTCATCCCTGTTGGTAGGAACCGGCATTCCCAATTTATCGAGCCAATCTTTTCTAATAAACATCCCGATCCAGGCCAGCGAAGTCCTCTTGGCGGGAATCGCCATCTGTTTCCCGTTAAACACGCCGTAGGAAAGAACGGTCTTCCCTAAATAATTCGTTAATTCCTTGCCATCCTTAGCCAGTATATCATCCAATTGCATAATGCCGTTGATTTTGGCGTATCTCGACACGGTAGCGCTGTCATAGGTAAACGAGATATCGGGAGCCTCGCCTGCCGCCATCAATACATTCAGCTTATCGATTTCTTGCGACCTCGGTACCGGAACGAATTTAACGATAGCATTGTTCGGCTTGCCGAAATGCTCGTTGATATACCTTGTCCAAGTATTGTTGTTCAAGTCCGGCTGTCCCTGGATTCCCCGGTCAAATACTTCGACCGTTAGTGTAACCGGCGGGCCGGAAGCCGCTGTATCCGTTGGTGACGGTGACTGGCTTGCCTTGGGGTCATCGCCTCCGCATCCGGCCAATGCGCTTGTTAATAGCGTCAAGACTGGCAATAAAACCAGCGTTTTTTTAGTTTTCATGTTTAAACCCTTCCTTTATCGTCGTAGTTATTGGATGAGCAAGACGTCCCTTACATCGTGATCCAGCCCGCCTGAGCGGAATATCCCCCCTTTCCATACGAAACGCCGCTGCGGTCAGCCCTTAATCGCCCCTGTCATGACACCATCAACAAAATATTTTTGAAGCTTAGGGTACGCTACTAAGATCGGGATCGTTGCAAACATGACGCTCGCCGCTTTCAGCGATTCAGGAACAATATGGGCACCGAAGCTGCCCTCGCCTTGCTGGGTATCCAGCTGTTGATTCGCCGTTATGATTTGGTACAGCTTTAATTGCATCGGATACAGGTTCTTATCGGTGATATAAAAAAGCGCATCCTGAAACCCATTCCATCGGTCCACCGCGTAAAACAGGCTTAACGTCGCTATAGAAGGCAAAGATAGCGGAAGGACAATTCGTACAAGAATCCCCAGCTCATTGCAGCCGTCGATGGCCGCCGATTCTTCCAGGCTTTCCGGAAGGGAGGAGAAAAAGGTTTTTAAGATGATCATATTGAACACGCTCATAGCGCCGGGCAAAATCAAGCTCCATACAGTGTTTGTGAGTTCCAGGTTTTTCACCAGAATATAGCTGGGGATCAATCCTCCGCTAAAATACATAGTAAAGACCATCATTGTCAAAATGGAGTTTCTTCCCTTTAACCGCTTCTTTGTAAGCGGATACGCCGCACATGCCGTTAAAAACATACAGATGGCGGTATACAAAATAGTCAGCACAATGGTATACCCCAGCGTATAGATCATCTCCATATCGCTTAAAATCGTTTTATAGGTTTCCAATGTGAAGCCTACCGGCCACAGAGAAACCTTCTGCGAAATAATTGCATTATTGGAGCTGAGAGACAGCGCAATCATATATAAAAATGGAACAAGACAAGTAATGGCGACTCCGGTTACGATGAAAATAATGAATGCGTCAACGAAATTCACTTTTTGTTTTTTGCTCAAACGTAGCACGTCCCCTCACCAAATTCCCTGTTCGCCGATTTTTTTGGCAATACAATTCGCTGCCACCAAAAACACCAGCCCTACCACAGATTGAAACAACCCGACCGCTGTTGCCTGCGAGAAGTCCCCGGACCCGATTCCTACCCTGTATACAAAGGTGCTTATCACATCGGAGTATTCGCTTACAAGAGAGTTTCCCATAACAAACGGCCGGTCAAACCCGATCGAGAGCATCCTTCCGATTTGCAGGATGAGCAAAATAATGATTGTAGGCTTAATTCCAGGCAAAGTAATATGCCATATTTTACGAAGTCTGCTGCATCCGTCCATATCCGAAGCTTCATATAATTCCTTGTTAATTCCGGTAATTGCCGCCAAATAGATGATTGTGCCCCATCCCGCGCTTTGCCAGACCCCGATCAGCACGTACATGATCAGCCAGTTCGTTTTTTGAGACAGAAACTCGATATGGCCAAAGCCAAGACCGGTTAAGACGCTATTGGCGATACCTGCCGAAGAAAACATCAGGTAGACCATGCCTCCGATAATGATCCAGGACAAAAAATGCGGCAAATATAAAATCGTTTGCGTTATTTTTTTAAACCTTGCATACCGGAGCTCGTTCAACAAAACGGCCAGTAGGATGGGAGCCGGGAAACCCGCTACCAAATCGAGAAAGTTCAATGCAAGCGTATTGATCAGAGCGCGGTAAAAGCTTTTTTGCTGAAAAATAAATTGGAAAACGTCAAGCCCGACCCACTCGCTCCCGCTAATCCCCTCAAAAATGTTATAGTCCTGAAAAGCCATCAATATCCCGTAAATGGGAGCATATTTGAATATGATCATATACGCCATGGGCAGCAGCAAGAGAAAATATAATAAAGAATCTTTTTTGATGGTTTGTGCGAAACCGTGTTTTCGTTTTTTTTCGATGATGCCGGCAGGTTCTCTATGGCCGCTTAAAACCGCTTTCACATTTATCATCCCTCTTTTTAATGAAGTTTTAACATGGTGCTGCTCCCGCTGATCCGGCCGAATTCCAATGGGAAGCTGCCTCGGATGTCATGTAAATAATTATACTCTCAGCCATGTTGAATAAAATGTAATTATTTAAAAGAATTTTGTAATAGTTTTAATTATTGAAAAAATCCCCCGCGAGTCAAACTCAGCGAGGGATTGCAATATATCGTTCCGATCCTATGAATTGCGAAATAAAACTTGATGAACCACTTGCGCAGCCTCGGCTCTTGTTGTCGTTCCTTCAGGGACGAAGACGCCTTCCGCTCGTCCGTTCAGTAAATGCAGGCCCGCTGCTGACATAACGGACGGCTTGGCCCATTCGCTAATCTGCCCTTGATCGGAGAACGCAATATTATTGGAGGATACCGCCTCGGCTCCGAATTTAACATGCCAAGCGCGCATCAGCATCGTGGCCATTTGTTCGCGTGTGATAGCCGAATCCGGACTAAACTCATGATCGCCGATTCCTTCGACGATTCCCGCTTTTGCTGCGGCTTTGACTTCGTTCGCATACCAAGCCGTACTCGGAATGTCTGCATATTCGCTCGTACCGTTCAAAGGAAGCTCCAGCATGCGCGCAAGCAGCGCGGCAAACTCGGCTCGCGTAATTTCTTTGTCTGGATAGAAGCCCTGGGAGCCTGAAGCGCTGACTATCGGTTCGGCCACCATAGACTGAAATAGTTGTCTCGCCGCGAGGTCGCCGATCGCTTGAGCGGCCCAATGCTCCTTCACATCAAAATAATTGACGTTGTATTCCAGAATAACGAAGTCTCCGCTGCCCGACATGGTAAATACCGCTTCGGTAGAATCGGAAGAACGGTTGGGCGAATGAAAGCTCAATTGCCCGTCTTCATTGACACGGTACAAGCCGAGACGCTTACCGTTAGCCTTTGGCGGTAATGGGAAATGAATTTCCGCCGTTTGGCTGCTCGTTCCGATACCGGCAGTGGAAGGATTCGAGTTCCAATCCATATGAATCATCTTGGCTGCAGGCGTAATTTGTACGGCTTGACGGTTTTGCAGCTCCGTCAGCACCTCCAGCAGCTCGTCATCCCAGATTCGGTAAGATAACGAAAGCGAGGCTTGGCTCAACTGCTCCTCCGTCATCGTCGAAGCCGCTGCTTGGAGCGATTCGGCCGGAATCGTAACCGATCCCCAGTCCAGCTGGAATGAAACTTTGGACACGTTCATCGATTTAACCGCAGAGTAAGGGAGATCCACTTGCGTCTTCCCTTCCTCTACTTGAATGACAGCGGACCCTTGGCCGTTCGCTGCAGTCAATTGCCCGGCATTCACTTTCTGAACAAATTCCTGATCGGCCTCTCCCGGCACGGTTGGAGGCACATAGCCGCCACCGCCGCCACCGCCGCCACCGCTTGAATGCGATGGTTTACCGCCTCCGGTACTACCGCCATTATTGCCGTTAGTATTATCTGCAATGACGACAAGCTCCGAGCTGGCTTCCAGTCCGTTATAGGTTACCGTGATGGTAGCGCGCCCCGGGCTGAGCGCAGACACCAAGCCATCGTTGTCGATCGCAGCTACCTGCTCATAGCTGCTGTAAAATTTTAAGCCGTCCTGGATAGCGACTAATTGGTTATTAGGGCTGTATAGTCCGAACACGGTGGCCTGACCTTTCTCCCCGACGGTTAATGGATGCAGCCCGTCCATGATGAGCGACTGAAGCTTAGGAGTATTGTCCACTTCTTCCTGCTTGGCTTGAATGAGCAGCGTGTAGCTGCTGTGGAGAGCCTGATAGGTTGCGGCGATAACCGTTTCTCCTGCTTTAAGTGCCTTCACTTTGCCGGTGGCTGCATCGAGCGACGCTACTTCCGGATTGGAATTGGTGAGCTGGAGCCCCTTGGCTGTTATTCTTCCTCCGTCGAAAAGCACAGCCGCACTGCCATCGCTGTAAGTCGCGCTCACCACTGTCTGCAGTTCGTCATCTACCGTAGAAGGCTTTAATCCCTCCAACTGAATGGACTGCAGAATTGGAATCGTTACTGGAGCAGCTTGAACCAATAACTTGTAGGAAGTCGTCAGAGAACCGAGAGACGCGGTAATAATTGTTTCGCCTTCCGCATGGGCAGTTACAGTGCCATTGGCGTCGATCGAGGCCACTTCCGGCTTGCTGCTGGTTAACAGGAAGCCGTTCACGGTTTCCTTGCTGCCGTCCGTATAAGTCGCTTCTACCACCGTACTGCGGCGCTCTCCTACCTTCATTGGCGCCAGTCCCTGCAAGCGAATCGATTCTATAACAGGCTTCGCGATAGTGAACGTACGCTCCTCGGACTTGGTCTGATTGCCGTACGAATCCTTGGCCACGGCATACCAGGTGTAGGGCTGGTTATAGGCCCGCTGATTCCAAGTGTACTCAGCCAATCCCGTATCGGAGGCAGCCGGTGTCGTCTGGATCACATTCAGCGAGCTTCCTTTTACACCGATATAGCCTGTCGCCAGTTCGATAGGCTCGTTGTTGGAATTTAACGGGATCGTATAAAATTCGTGCTTCTCCTGGAAAAAACCGTAGTTATCATTAGTAATAGGAGAATAAGGGACCATATAGATCATCTGCTTTTTCAGGTCGAAATACATCATACGAATGTAGCCGGCTCCGCCCAATGCGGCATCTTGATAGTCGTGCAGCAGCTCATATACGACTTTACCGCCAATTCGCTTTACGTTGTAATAGGCCGATTGGTTGTGACCGCATAATACCATAAAAATATTGCTGTTAGGCTGTACGATCTGCTCCATAATTTTTTTGCCGCCGTAATCATCGGTGCCGTACGTTCCGGAATACAGTAAATATTCGTGCACGGCCAGAATCGCTTTGCGGTCCTTGTATTGCTGCAGTACTTGGTTGGCCCAGTTGACCGAAGCTTGGTTGAAGCCTCCCCAGCCAATATACATAATGATGAAATCGACGCCGCCGGCCGAAATGAGATCGTAATGATTCTGATTCCAGCTGTTGTATTCGTTATAATAAGGCTTTCCTTGGAACAGCTTTCCGGCAAAGCGGAACGCCCCGAAATATTTCCCGTACAAGGCGTTGTTCATATCGTGATTTCCTTGAATGACACCGTAAGGGATGCCGGCATCCTCCAAAATTTTCATGCTGTGATCCGCATTTTGCCATTGATATTCCTGGCTCGCCGTGTTCACGATATCCCCGGTATGAATCACATACTGGATTTTTTGCGCATCCTTGTTGTCGGCAATCCACTGCGTACTGGCATCGTATGCGCCCGGAAATGACTCGGCTTCCAGCTGCGTGTCCGTCATCCAGACGAACGAAAAATCGTACTGATCGGGACCTGGTTTTTGCCCGGGAAGCATAGTATCTCTCTGCGTTGCAGCGACGTACAGCTTGGCTACTTTGGTCGTGCTGTTCACCATCGTGCTCTTATTCAACGTACCGGTCAGCTTGAAGTCGCTATTGTCGCTATTTCCGTTACGAGATGCGATGAGCTCCCATTTGCTGGTTGAATAGTTCCAGGCGTACAGCATAACTTTCTCTTTGGAATGCCCTTCCCAGGACACCTCCAGTTCGTTGATGCCGGATAAATCGTTATTGATCGTCAGGTCAAACCGTTGATACGGATAATTGGACAATGACTTGCTGCTGTAATAGCTCCCGTCCGAGGCTTTGATCCGATCCAGTGCGTCGGCAGGCAGCGCCGTTTCCGAAGTGATGGTCGCGCTGCCCGGCGGGTCCATCGAATCCGTTCGCTCATAGGCCGCATCCGTGGACATTTTACTGCCGAAGTCTTTTACAAACTGCACATTTTTCTCATAAAAGCTGACATCCATCGGCTCTCCTGTCGGCGACTTCGCCTCGACCCGAAGCGTTACATCGCCGGATTGCTGCGCTTGCTCTCCGCTTGCGCTTTCCGGAACGACGGATGGATTCAGCTTGCTGCCGTCAATCGTAAAGGTTACCGTTTTGCTCTCGATAACTGAAGGGCTGGCGTTGGAAGCCGCCTCGACGTACAGCGTATGAGCACCGCTTTTGAGCTCTTTCAAGATGGATTGAAAAGTCTTATCGTCCGCAGCGGTATTCAGCGTCACCATATCGTTGGCGTCAAGCTTATAACGAATAACGGCACTTTCGCTTGCAAGTCCGCTTAAGCTTAAGTCCGGAGCAAAGTACGTTTCTCCTTGCTTCGGCTGAAGCAGCGTCAGCTGCAGCGCATTTTTCTTTTCCGGTTGGCCGAACAGGATAAAGCGGCCGTTTTTCTTCATGCTTTTATACTCGGCCTTCACCCACGCTTCACTGCGCGCTACCTTGGAAACCCGAACCTCGTCGACGCCGCCGCGATAACCGCCGCCGGCCGCACCGGCGTCCGAGGATTTACTGATCGTTAGTGGCGCGGTTGACGTACCGCTCGTCGTGATCAACGAACCTGTGCGGGCTGCGGAATCGACCAGCACTCCGTCGCGATAAAGCTTGAGGTTATTTCCCGCTGCGTTCTTGTCATACGTCAGTGTGAAATATGTCCAGTCTGCGGTGACGGCTCCCCCGTTAAGCGCCGCTGAGCCGCTTCCGTTTTTCACAGGGTCGGCATCGTTCGTGAACAAATTCGCACTCCACTTTCCGCCGGACAGCTTCATAAAGTAAGCCTGATTCAAGCTATCTGCGCTTCTTTGTCTGGCAATAAGGGTATACGAAAGCTTGGACAATTCGTAATCGTTCGCGCGCGCCCATAAGGAAACGGTAAGCTGCTGCTCCCCGTCTCCGACATTCCCGTTTTTCGCTCTTACATAACCGCGATGGCTCTCATAATAACGGCCTACCATGTTATATCTCGGATCGTCCTTGGCGTACAGCGTGTACGAAGGTCCGCTGGAGCTTGCTCCTGCCGCCTGGCGCAGGCCGGTATTGTTATTAGCTGTCGAGTCCCGATACTGCTCGACGGCCGCAGGCTGGTAGAAATAATCCTGGATTCGTTCTCCGAAATGGTAAACGAGCAAAAAGTTCGGGTCCCACACCGCCTGTTGCCGGGAATCGCTTAACGTGCTGCCTCCGTAATACAACCAAATGCGATCCGTGCTCGAATGGCCGTGGATCAGCGGGACGTTGACCCAAACGATGCTTTCATCGTTGGGGTCCCATTTTTCCACCTCATAGCTCAGTTCCTTCGTTTGATCGTCATTGTAAAATTTCAGATCGGTCTCCGATGTGACTGTGTAGTCAATCGTTGATTTGTTCAATGTGACGGGAACGGGGAAGTCGGTCAAATCCTCCTCCCCGTCGGAGTTGTCCATCGTCAGCATGACCCGGTAGTTCCGGTCCGAATCTTTCCATGGAGCAGGCTCCGGAGCCGTGCCCGCTGCATCCGCATAAGCAGCCAAAGGGGCAAATGACCATGATAACTGACATAAGAGCATGAAGGCCACGATAACCGCACACCACTTTTTTATACGCAGCATAATTCGCAAAAAAGTCTCCTCCTACATAAAGATAGTTATTGTCTTCCGCCTATGAATTCAGCAATCTCAACATGACCTGCACCGCTTCGGCGCGTGTAGCGCGATCGTTCGGGCAAAACATTCCGTCCTCCCTGCCTTCCATCAATCCCAGCTGTGCAGAACGGTTCACGGAAGCTTGAGACCATGGCGCGAATCGATCGGCGTCGGCAAATTTGAAATCCCGGTCATGCTCTTGTTTGCCGCCTGCGCGCTCGTAAGCGCGAACCAGCAATACGGCCATTTCCTCTCGGCTGATCGTCGCTTCCGGATCAAAATGATTGCCGTCTTTGCCTTCGACTAACCCCGATGCCGCCGCTCCGCCAATATAATTCGAATACCAGGCAGCTGTCGGCACATCATGGAATGAGTTCATCGATTCCAGCGGGAGGTTCAATGATTTCACCAGCAAGGCGACAAATTCGGCTCTGGTTATAGCCTGGTCCGGGTAAAAATAATGGTTGTCAGAGCCCTCCGCCTTATGCATGGCGCTCATAATCTGAATCGAACGAAATGCCCAGTGAGCGGAAGGAACGTCGTTATAGATTTGGCGATATTCCAACACAGCGTATTTACCGCCTTCGCGCAGCTCAGCCTGGATGCCTGCATCGGTCCAATTTCCTCCGATGTACTTCATACTGCCGTCAGCAAACAATTGGTAGACGCCGAGCAGTTGTTGATCCGCATTGGCAGGCACTAGGAATATGACCTGCACCGGCTCATTCCAATGAGCAATCGGTCTGTCCTGTCCATCAGCGGATTCGACAGCGATCTTAACGTCGTACACCGGCGAAATCGGGTTCAGTTTGGCATTGGAGAAAGCTTCGGCACGACCGATCAGAGCATCTCCTAACGGACCGGAAACGATCGGCAGCGATATCGCAATTCGCGCTTGATTCTTGTCGTCTACACCATCGATCGGCGCCGTTTGCAGCAGTTTGCCCGGCACGTGCAGAATCAGACCCTTTTGCTCCAGATGGAGCAGTTGGTTACCGAGAAGCTCTCCGGCGTTAACCGGAAGCGTCACTTTGGATACATCCGTTCCGAGGGATATGGAAGCACCCGATAACGCCTGTTGTACATCCGCTTCACTCAGTTCCATGATACCGTTACTAACGTTCGTACCCGAAGTGCTTGAATCGCTGCCGCCACCACCGCTTCCATGGCTGCCTGAGCCGCTGCCGCCGGAAGAACCGGAAGAGTCATCGTCCCCGCTGTCGCCGGGATCGGCGCCTTGTTCCGCTTGGACAATAATTGTCAGTTGTGCCTTCAAGTTCTCATACGTAGCCGTTAATACCGTATTGCCCTGCATCAAACCGGTCAGCTTGCCCGGCCCGTCCAGACGCAGCAAGGAGGAGTCTGCTACCGTCCATTGCGCCGATTCCGTTACGGACAGCGCAGTATCGTCGTTATATACGGCTTCTAAAGCGTATACCGCCTGTTCCCCTACGTTGACGCTCCGGGTACCTGTCAAGCGAAGCGATTGCAGCTGCTTAACCGGTTCCGTCGGAAGCTCCGGGTCCTTCTGAGTTTTCACAACCGTAGAGAACTGCGCGTTAAAGCCTTGATAGGATGCTTTGAAAGTAACAACGCCCGTCTTCGCCCCATAGACGGCTCCCGTTACGGAATCGATTGTCGCGATGTCGGTATTGTCGCTGGAGCAGAGGACGTCCCGACTCAGCACGATGGACGACTGGTCATTGTATACCGCTCGGACGACCGTATTCGCGGTTTCGCCGACTAACAAGACGGACGGTCCTTTAAATAACAACGATTCCATCTGAGGCTGATCCGGATCGACTGCCGGCTTGTCCGGCATGACTCGGATCAACCAGTCGGCCTGCAGACCGTTCCATGCCGCATGCAGCACAGCTTCACCCGGCGCTACAGCATGCACAACGCCTTGATTGTCGACGGCTGCCGTCTCGGGCTGATCCGAACTGTATGCTACGCCGGAGGTTAGAATTTCATTCGCGCCCTCTTTATAAAAAACTTTTGTCAGCAAAGCGCTCGTCGTCCCTGCTTTCATCTCAACAGGCCCATCAAGCGCGATATACTGCGCTGCCGGCTCTTTGACCGTAATGGTAACGTCCGCAGTATACATGCCGTATTGAGCCGTTAACTTTGCCGTTCCTTTACTCAGCGGTGTAATTAGACCCGAGCCCGAGATCGAAGCTACCGCAGGATTCAAGCTTGTATAGATAACGCCTTGCTCAAGCTCGCTTTCTGCGCCGCCGGCCGTTTTCTTCTTAACGACGGCTTGTCCGGCTTGACCTACGGTCCATTCGGCCGGAATGTCCCACCGCAATGCTGCGACATCTTCAGGATGGCTGCCTGTCAAATAAGCGTTGTACAAGGTCAGCACGTCGGCTGCGGCAAACACTTTGCTGTACAGCTGCACAAATCCGATTTTTCCTTTCAAATAACCGGATGCTCTTCCCGAATAGTCAATGGAAGCCCCGATTCCCAGATCCGCCTTGGCCGAACCGCCGATCGCGCCGGCTCTGGACTGGCTGCCCGCTTCCGCTCCGTTAAGATACAGCTTGGCCGTCAACCCGTCGTAGGTCGCTACGGCATGGTAGATTTTGTTAGCCTCCAGCGCCGGGGTGCTTTCGACGATGACATACGATCCTGCCCCGCCGAGCATATCCCATACATAAAACCAGGCTTCCAGCTTCCTCGTAATCGGATTATATTGCAGAGCATAATCGGACTGGTTGTTCTTGGCCACGATCGTCTGCGCGCTGTACAAGTCTTCCAAGGAAAAAGAAGTGACAATGGACATATATTCCGGGCTCAACGCCGATTGATGCGGAACCTGGACATAAGAACCGCTGCCGTCCAGCGACAAAACGTTCTTGCCGAAGATCGGGTTATAACTCACTCCGGCCGAACCGATTGAAAGTCCGTCATGATGCCCCGGGCCGCTGTCCTCCGAAGCGGATTGTTCAAAGCGATAGTCCAGCAAATCCGCCTGTTCATCCGCGCCGGCCATAATATTTCCGGGCACGAGGTAGGTTGTGGCAAGAATCGGCGCCGCCCAGCGTCCCGTCGTTACACCCGCTTCGATATTAACCGTATAGCTACTGCCGGGACGCAGCGCCTTCAGACTGAATTGCCGGTCGTTCGCCGGAACGGTCGCTATGACTTGACCGTCAATGGAAATCCGGTATTTATCGACTCCCAGAACGTCAACCGCCTCCGGCCACGAAAGCAGTACTCCGCCATCCGCCTTCCTTTGAACGTCGATTTGCGTTCCATTCGGCCACAACGTGTCAACCGGTCGTTTCAGCTTGGTTGTTACTTCCAAGTAAGAGGCATAGGAGCCTGCCGTATTTTCCTTACTGTACACGTTCACCGTATAATCGCTGCCTGCTTCCTTCAGCGCCACGCTGACCAGCTTATTCGCGGACAGACGGGCTTTGGCATACGATGTGATGTCATATTCACGCCATTGCAGCTTATTATTGAATGAGATAGTCTGAATACTGTCGCCCATAGCGGGCATGTTGTTATAGGTGACGGTGCCTTCCTTCCAGCTATCGTCGGAAATCCCAAAGGCCGTTATATCCTGAAGCGTGGCATCCGAAGCTCGCGAATCCGCGATAGCTCCGTACAGCTTAAGCTTCACCGATTCAATATCGTCCGCATCTTCCCTCTTGATGCCGCTCAAATTGTATTTCAGGAAACCGTAGCGCAGATAATTGTCGACGGACGTGCTGTTCTTAATGTTAATTATGGATTGGCTGCCGTAATTGCCGGTTCCCGGATTGCCTTGCACAAAAGTGTCGTCCGTTGCGTAAGCGAAGATCTTGCCGCTGTCATCCGGCACGGACGGTGCCGTTACTGTGATTTTACATGTTGCGGTAACTCCGCCACCGGTCACGGTTACACTCGCGGTACCTGCCGCTAACCCGGTAATGACCGCTTTATTTCCGTCGGGCTCTATCCGACCGATGCTTGGATTGTCAATAGTCCAATGCAGTGATGCATTCGGCGTATCGGCGGAAGCTTCAAGTGCAACCGTTTCTCCGACGGTCAGGTTCGCTTGCTCGAAGTTTAATCCGATGCCCGGCACTCTGTAGCTGATCGAGGGTCCGTTAGACGTCAGATTGCCCAGACGATCCATCGCCTCTACCCGAAAAACAGCCGATTCTCCTGTCGCGAAACCGTAGGCGGTATACGTATTCGTCGAACCGTCTACGGAAGCCAGTAAATTATTGTTTTTGTATATCATGTATTGGGTTACGCCCGCGCTATCCCCTGCAGCATTGACCGTTGCCGAAGGCCACGTCAGTTGATATCCGTTAGGGTCGACAGGGGCTCCGGTCAGTGAGCTGTTCGCTGGCCAGCTTGGAGCATCGTTGTGATTCAGGGTCGACTTGATGTTGTACAATAACTGAACTTCATCATTATTGAGTGCTTTGGCGAAGATGCGGAAATCATCAAGCTGCCCTTTGAATGGAATGTTTTGCTTGCCGTCTACCCCAATGTTCAGGTTTAAGATCGTTGCCGGATCGATCGTGCCCGCACCGGCGATGCTGATCGTTTTTTTCAGGACATTGTCCATGTAAAAGGCGGCATTCCCGGTGCGATTATGCGAAACGACGATATGATGCCATTGGTTATCGTCCACGATCAGCTGAATGGGGCTGCTGTTATTCAAGCTGGACTTGTGCAAATCCATCCGCGCCAAGTTGGCGCCCTTGTAATTCCACGTCAAATAGTGGTTATATACCCCTATTTCCCAGCCTTGATTGCCGCCGCCCGACCAATCCTTGTTGGAGATGATGGTAGCATCGGCTGTCCCGATAACCGAGCTGTCGGCTTTCATCCAGAAGGAGACCGTGAAATCTTGGGCGGCACCGAACCTGAATTTACTGCTGCTATTATTGTAATCGGGAATGTTCACATATCCGCCCTGCGTCGTATCGATGGCTTGATCTCCGATCGTACCGGCCGTATACGTCAATGCGTTTTTCACCGTGCCGTTATTCCGGTTGCCTGAAGCGTCAAGCGCATTGCTCTCGAACGGCAAATATAAGATTTGCTTATCGAACAAATCCGTATCGGTTGAAACGGCGTAGGCCGAAGGCATCCGGTCGTCACCATAGATAAACAACAGGAACACCGCGGCGAAACAAAAAATGGATGCAAACAGCGTCATTTTGATACGGGGCATGAAGGGAAGGCCTCCTTATAGGATGTAATATTTAAATACAGAGCTTCGCAGCTGTATTTCGGAAGAAGCTACGTCCTCCTCTGCCAAGCATCCGTCCTGCTCAGCAAACGCTGGGACCCATATTCATAGCCTAGTCTGACGATGATATTCGCAAGCATAATAAGGCTGGCCATAGCTGCCGCAGCCGCCACGTCACCCGCATCGTCCATATTGACGATGGAAACCGAAGCCAGCTTGAAATCGGGCGAATACAGAAAGACGACAGCCGAAATGGTTACCATGGAATTGACAAAATAATACACGCCAATTTCCAATAGAGCCGGAAGCGATATCGGTACCGCAACACGGAAAAACAGGCGGTAAACCGGCACGCCCATCGATTCCGAAACGATTTCATACTCTTTATCCAACCGCTTCAGCGATGTTGTTGCGGTAACGAACGACACGGAATAAAAATGGACGATATTCGCCAGCACAACAATCCAGATCGTTCCGTATATTCCATGTAAAGGGTTCTCCGGACGGTTGAAGAAAAAAATATATCCGAGCCCGATAACGAGTCCAGGCAAGGCTAACGGAAGCAAAGAGATAAAGTAACCGATTTGCCGGACGCCCTTCCAGATCCTTACCTTCTCGATAAGATAAGAATGTACAAACGCAATGACCGTACCGAGGACGGCGGTTAGCAGCGCAACGAGCAGACTGTTCCAGAACGGAGTCAACCCGCCGGCCGATACGTTGGAGAAATCGTAATGTTTCGGCGTAACGCTCAAATCATACGGCCACACCTTAACGAAGGAGGCGAAGAGCACCGTAAGAAGCAATACCGCGATGCCTGAAGCGATAATCGTGCAATAGACCGTATAGATTACATCGCGCAGCCGGTTAGGCTTGATTTGATAGGGAGTCGATTTCACGGATACCATGGTATTCTGCTTGCGCTCTACGAACCGGTCGATGAAAAAGGCCGCTATAGCGGGAATCGTCAGCAGGATGCCGATCACCGCGCCCATGGACATATTTTGCTGTCCTATAACCTGTTTATAGATGTCCGTCGGCAGTACGTTGTACTGGCCTCCTACGACCTTGGGCGCTCCGAAGTCGGTAAAGCTAAGGGTCAAGCAAACGAAGAGCGAGCCGATCAACCCGTATTTCATTTGAGGCAGCGTGATGGTGAGGAACTGCTTCCACTTCCCGGCTCCAAGCGTTTCCGATGCTTCGTACAACCGGTAATCCGCTATGGAGAACGATACCATGAGAATCAGAAACGCCTGCGGAAACGTATAAATGATCTCGGATATAATAATCCCCGTGCTTCCGTACAGCTGAATATTCCAGCCTGGCAGCAAACCGAACAACCCTGTAGTCACCAAACCCTGATTGCCGAATAAATAGGTCAGAGCAATCCCGTGCATCATCGTCGGCGCAAACAAAGGCAGCAGCGCGATGTAACGGAACCATCTGCCGCCCGGTATCCTCGCGCGCGTCAACGCATAAGCGTAAAAAAATGCACCCCCTACGGAAATCAAAGTCGTAATAAGCGAAACGTAGATCGAATGCCCGGCCGATCTTGACAATGCAGGAGTAGATAAATATTTGGCAAAATGGGCAAGCCCGACCCATTCCTCCTGTTGATTGTGAAATGCCTTTACAAATAAATCGCCCAAAGGCAGCAGAATAGAAACCGTCATGATGACAAGCATACCGATCAGCAAAAACCGGATGTACCATCCTTCGAATCCGGCGCGCTGCCTTGTCTTCCGTGTAAATAACATGCTACGTGTACTCCTCATTTACTTGCCGCCGTTTCCAGCAGCTCCATGTCCAGCTTCACTTGATCTTGGAACATAATCAGGTTTTCTTCCGGAATAACGACCATAAATTTGTCGCCTTGATTCAGCTTCAGATGGCGGAATTCTTCAACCGGCACATCGATCTTGAGCGCTTGTCCTGCGTCGATTCGCTGGCTGCTCAGCACGGTCTGCACCGTAATCCGGTAAAACGAACCGCGAAATTCAATAAATTTCAGAACGACATGAATGCCGCCTTCCATAGGCTTCGATACGATTAGAATATGCTCAGGCCGGACCGATAACAAGCATTCATTCTTGAGTTCGCTTCTCGGGTCCGGTTGCCGATGGATAAAATTCATAGTCCCAATAAAATCGGCGACAAAAGGCGTCCTCGGCCGATCATAAATTTCCTCCGGCGTGCCGATCTGAATGACTTCGGCATGATTCATGACAATGATCCGGTCGGCCATCGTGAGCGCTTCTTCCTGGTCATGAGTGACCATGACCGTCGTAATGCCAAGCCTTTTCTGCAGATCGCATATTTCCTGCCGCAGCTTATGGCGCACCTTGGCGTCTAACGCAGATAACGGCTCATCGAGCAACAGCATATCCGGCGATAACGCGATAGCTCTCGCCAACGCAATACGCTGCTGCTGACCGCCGGAAAGCTGGGAAGGATAGCGGTCTCTGGCCTGGCTAAGACCGACCATCTCCAGCATTTCCTCCACTTTCCCGTGAATCTCCCGCTTGGTCATTCCTTTTCCCTTCAAACCGTAGGCAATATTCTCATATGCCGACAGATTGGGAAACAAGGCGTACGATTGGAATACGATGCCGAATTTGCGGTTGGCGGGGGATACATAAGTCATATCCTTCCCGTTCATAACGACCGAACCGGAATCGGGCGATTCCAGTCCGGCCAGGATTCGGAGCAGCGTCGTCTTACCGCAGCCGCTCGGTCCCAGAAGGCAAACGAACTCTCCTTTTCGGATGCCGATGTGGATTTGTTTTAGAGCATCAAATGTACCGAACGATTTGCTTACCTGATTGATCTTCAAATAGTCTGACATCATGTCCTACCTCTCATTTGCGGCTAAACGGATTACTTTTTACCTTCGCTCTTCGAGTCGTAACGTTTTTGCCATTCGTTAAGAATGCCGTCGCGTTCTTTGGCCATCGAATTCAAGTCGTTTTTAATCAACTGTTTCACCGGATCTTTCTCGTAGCCTTCAGGAATTTGGCTGCTGTCGCTCTTTACGCTGAGAATCGCATAGTTTTTGTTATACTCCTTCATGGCATCTTCGCTGATCGCCCAATCGAGGAATTCCTTGGCAATCGGCTTGAGCGCCTTCTTCTTAATGAGTCCGTTGGCTTCCACATCCCAGCCGGAGCCTTCTTTAGGGAAGACGACTTGAACGGGAGCCCCGCCTTTCTTCTCGGTAATACCGCGATAGCCGAAAGAAATCCCGATCGGGTATTCGCCGGTGCCCGCCATCTTGGAAGGTTTGGAGCCGGATTGCGTATACATGCCGATATTGTCGTGCAGCTTGTCCATAAACGTCCAGGCTTTGTCTTTACCCATTAACTGCACCAGCGCGCTGACGGTCAGGAAGCCTGTGCCCGAGGCGGCCGGATTCGGCATCGTAATTAACCCTTTATACTCCGGCTTCACCAGATCCTCATACGATTGCGGGATAGGCAGATTACGTTTTTCCATCTCCTTGGTATTTACGACGAATGCCGTCTCCCAAGCATCGATACCGACCCAAGCCGGCGGATTCGCCGTATCTTTAAACTCCGGAACGACGCGTTCCACCCCTTTTGGCGCATAAGGCTCCAGCATACTGTTTTGATTCAGCACAAGCAGACTGGTTGCAGCCGTACCCCAGACGACATCGGCCTGCGGATTGTCTTTCTCGGCCAGTAATTTGGCGGTAATTACGCCGGTGGAGTCGCGAACGATATTGATTTTAAGATCGGAGTGGGCTTTCTTGAATGTTTCCAAGTACGATTTGATTTGGTCATCTTCCAGCGCCGTATAAATCGTCAGCTCTTTGTTGTTGACTGCCGCTTGTCCTGCGTCCGCCTCTCCCGGTTTGCCCGATGTTGTGGTTTTGTTGGTGCCGCATCCCACAAGAAGCGATGCCAATAATGTTACTGCAACAGAAAACTTAACTACTTTTTTCATGGACGATATCTCCCTTTTCTTGGCTTAATGTCATTTTCTTTTCAACTTAACTGTACTCCAGTTTTGTTAACGGAGCGTCATTTCTATGTAAACAAATGATTAATTTTGTTGATTGTTCTGTATGATTGTTGTTGTTTGTTGTATTTATTTTATGTAAACTCACATGCTTATCCATGAAAAAAACCATACAGTGTAAGCACCGTATGGTTGCGACCTATCGCGATCTATGCAGCTTTTTATCCGGGACTGATATTGAAATCGGAGGACAAAGGCGAACGCTAACGCTTTTCTGGATTCAAATGGCCCCTCCGCTCTTTTTTCACCACGCTTTTAAAGCTTCACCGGCTTTTTGAGGCGAATCGATTCATAGGCGGCCAGCGCAATTACCGTTGAATGGTACCCGTCCTCCCCGGTAATCGAAACAGGTCTTCCTTCTTGTAAGCAGGTAATAAAATCGTCAATCAGCAGTTCATCTTTATTATCGCCCCAATAGCTCCACTCCGCATAACCGCCCGCTTCACTGTATATTTCGTTGATTTGGGCAAAATAATCGATCGAGATCACACCGTCGGTTCCGACGATTTCCATCGTCAAATCCCGTTTATACGGAAATGCGCGTGTTCGCGACCAGCTCGCATCGAGGGCGGCAATCACTCCGTTGGCGAATTTAACGTGGACCATTCCTGCATCGTCGATATCGACGCCATGGAACAAGCTGCCTGCTTCCGCATATACTTCTACCGCCTTGGAACGAAGCATCCAGTTCAATAAATCCATGACATGCACCGTATGGTCGATAATCGAACCGCCTCCCGACAATTCCCGGTCGTTGAACCAACCGCCTATCATTTCCCCTTTATTCGTAGCTTTAACAGCCGCTACCCGGCCGATCTCTCCCCGTTCGATAGCTTGTTTTGCCTCAATCACCATGGGAATATAACGGTTGGGAAACGATGTCATGAGCTGCACGCCGTTTTCCTTGCACGCTTCGATCATCCTGCGCATTTCCTCCACGGAAATACCTAAAGGCTTTTCGCATAATACATGCTTTTTTTGTTTCGCCGCCTCTATCGTCAGCTCTGCGTGCCTGGAGTTTTCGGAGCTAATAATGACCGCATCGGCGTCGCTTGCCAGCAGCTCGCGATAATCCGCATAGTAAGGCAGACCGTACTGCCGAATAAACGGCTCTACCCGCTCCTTGTTTTCGTCGGCGATGCCGATCAGCTCTATATCATTGCGCTGCATCAATGCCTGCAAGTAGCTGACTGCATGCAGGTGAGCAAAGCTGATCATTCCTATCTTCAAACTACGCATTGTCCCCGCCCCCTCTCCGGCCGCCGCTGCTCGCGCTTGAAGCATCAGCGGGTGCGCACGATACCGGCTCTACCGGCAGTCCGGTACGTATGGATTGAGAGGCCGCCCATGCCAAATTCATCGTTTCAAGCGCATCCTCCGCAGCCGTCACCGGCTCCCTGCCTTCCTTAATGCAGTCCAGCAAATGAAGAAGATCGGCATATTCCGGATTGCGGAACGATGGGCTGAATCCGCGATGTCCCGGATGTACCTCCGCCTCCGCATATTTATACAGATGCAGTGCGTCCGTTTTGCGGCTATCGTAACGGATCACGCCTCCCGAACCGGCATATTCGGCGGCTGAGGCGTATTCTCCGGGATACCCCCAATACGCTTCCAGATTCGCAATCGCTCCGTTCCGAAACTTGATAGTCGCCAGGATATAGTCGAGCCGCTCCGAGGCCGTCCGCATGGCATATACCGATGCCGCTTCTCCGGCAATCCAGCGGAGAATGTCGATATCCTGCAGAGCCAGCCGATACAATGCGCCTCCCGGCCGCTCCTCGCCCTGATCCTCCCGCAGTCCGCCTGTCCAACGAATCCCGCTTGCCCATGCCGCCTCGGTTAAGCCCGGCTCGAACGCATGAGAACGGCAGGCATGCCGCCGCTGTTCTTGATCTTCCGGTAGCAACGTCAACGGGCAATAGCGCTTCACGTTGATCACCCCGAGACTGCCGATGGTCCCGGCTGCGATTCGCTTCCGCAGATCCGTATTGTGATGAGCAAATCGCCCCGGATTTGTGAATAACAATCGGCTTCGGGACGTCCGGGCCGCGAGCATCTCCTGAAGCTCCTCCGGCCGGCAAGCTGCCGGCATTTCGGTTATTACATGATAGCCCGTCTCCAGCGCATGAAGTATGTTCCGTCGTCGGCTATCCGAAGCGCCCGTAAAGACAAGTACGGAGCCCGGCGGCAACGATTCAATCAGCGCTTCAAACGCTGAGAAAACGCGGCATCCGCATTGCTCCGCCAGCTCCGCGGCCGCTTCGCCGTTCTCGCCGCAGATACCGGCGACTTCGGCTTGCCCCGTTGCCGACAGATGCTGCGCATACCGCTTCCCGGTTGCGCCGGCTCCGATCATCGCTATGTTGATCATAATCCGCCTCCTAAGCTTCAGTTTGTGCAGACCCGGCTTCGGCCGGTCATAACGACACGGCTTGCCCGGTTTCCGCCGAAGCGTAAATCGCCTCCAGTATTTCCTGTACGACCAGCGCCTGCTCCGGTTTGACGACCGGCTCGCCGCCGCTGAGGATCGCTTCGATCCACAGCCGCGCCTCCAGTTCCGCCGGACTTTCTTCATGGGTTTGATAGAACGGAATTCCCTTCGGCTGAAGATGAATTTGCGTCGTATACAGTCTTCCGTATTTCTCGCCGTTGATCGTCAATCCGTCCCACATATCGGCGCCGGCTTGGGTTCCGCATAAGGTGACCTTCGCCGTTCCTTCGCGGACGATGTTTAACGCCCAGCTGGCCTCCAGAGTCACGGTTGCGCCGTTCTCCATCGTGATCATCGCCAGCGCGGAGTCTTCAACGGTGAATTGTGCGGGGTCCCACGATCCGTAAGGGTTAGCCGCATTCGCCTGTTTGCCGAGCTGATGAAACGCGCTGCCCAGCACCGTTCGGGGCTTATAGTTGTCCATCAGCCATAGCGTCAGGTCCAATGCATGGGTGCCGATATCGATCAGCGGTCCGCCGCCCTGCGTCTCCTTATCGAGGAACGCGCCCCATGTCGGGACGCCCCGGCGGCGCAGCGCATGGGCTTGGGCCATATAAATATGCCCCAAATCGCCGCTGCGGCACATCTGATACAAATATTGCGAATCGGGACGATAGCGGTTGTTATAGCTGATCGTCAGCTTCTTGCCCGAGCGTTTGGCCGCCTCGACCATTCGCTTCGCATCGGCCGTTGTTCTGGCCATCGGCTTCTCGCACATGACGTGCTTGCCTGCCTCCAACGCCGCTATCCCGATCTCCGCATGCGAATCGTTGGCGGTACAAACGTGAACGACATCAACCGTGCGATCCTCGAGCAGACGGCGGTAATCCGTATATACTTTGGCATCGGCCGCCCCGAACGTGCGAGCGGCCTGACGGGCCTTATCCTCCGTTCGGTTGGCGAAGGCGGCCAGACGGACTTGTGGCAATTTGGCCAGACTCGGCATATGCTTCGCAGTTGCAATCCCTCCGCAGCCGATAATGCCGATTCGCAGCTCTTCTCCCATGGCATGAAACCTCCTCTGTAACGGTGCTCTTGGATAAACCGCCTGAGCCGGCGGCTGAATTTACGGCAAATCGACGGGCTTCCCGAGCCGGGACGATTCGTAAGCGGCCAGCGCAACGACAGCCGAATTCATTCCGTCGTCGCCGGTGATCGGCACCGGCCGCCCTGTCAAAATGCAGTCGACGAAATCGGCGACGATCAGCTCGCTCAAATTATCGCTCCAATCGCTCCATGCCGCGCTGCCCGCGGAATTGCTGTATACTTCATTGATCATATTGCGGACGTCGACGGCAATCGTTCCCCCGGTCCCGATAAATTCCAAAGTCAAATCCCTTTTCATCGGAAACGCCTTCACCCGCGACCAGCTCGTATCCAGCACCCCGACAACGCCGTTTGCGTATTTGAAATGAATCATGCCCATATCGTCAATCGGAATATCGTGGAACAACGTACCCGATTCCGCATAAACCTGAACGACCCTCGAACGCAATATCCAATTTAAAATGTCGATGACATGGACCGAGTGGTCGAGCATCGCCCCGCCTCCGGACAGACGGCGATCCGTAAACCAGTCCCGTCTAGGCAAACCGCCCTTGTTGGTGCACTTGACGGCCAGCACTTTGCCGATCCCTCCGCTGTCGATCACTTCCTTCGCTTGAACGACAGCCTGGGAATACCGGTTCGTAAACGCCGTCATCAGCTGCACTCCGTTTTCTTTGCACGCCTCCACCATAGCCTGCATGTCTTCCTTGGAAACGCCCAACGGCTTTTCACAAAACACATGCTTCCTGGCTTTGGCTGCGGCCAGCGTCAGAGGGGCATGGCGTATATTTTCCGAGCAAATAAAAACGGCTTCGATGTCCGTTCGCAGCAATTCCCTGTAGTCTTCAAAATAGGGGTACATCCGATCGAACGGCTCTGCGTACGCTTTGTTCTCATCCGAGATGCCCGCTATTTCCGCATGCGGATTGCGTTCCAGCGCTTTCAAAAACGATTCCCCATGCGTATGGGCGAGTCCGATCATCCCGACCTTCAGCTTGTTCATATCCGCTCGCCTCCATTCAGATGGACCGGCATTCCGGTTTCCAGCGATATGCACGCTGCCTCCGCAATGTTCATCGCCGTCACAATATCCTCCGTTGCGACAATCGGCGGCAAGTTCTCTGCAATGCAGCGCAATACGTCAGCCAGCTGCTCGTCATACGGGCTGCGCACCGATGGACTATCGGTCTCGATCGAATCTCCTGCTTCGTTCCGCCGCTTCACTTCAATGCTGGCCGTGTTGTTGCTGTCGTAACGGATAACGCCTTCGGAACCTGCCAGCTCTATTCTGTAACGGTAACGCTCCGCATCGCCCCAATATTCCGCTATATTGGCGATCGCCCCGCTTGCAAACCGCAGCGTCACGAGCGCATAATCCACGCCCGGAGCGCGCGGGTTCAGAGCGTAGACCGTATTGATCTCTCCCAGCATCCATCGCAGCAGGAATATGTCCTTGGGCAGCCATCGGCTGATAACGCCGTCCCGAATCGCGCCGGCATCGGCATGGCGATCCCCCGCTTCCGCCGGATAAGGAGCGGAGCGCTGAATATGAACGACTCCCGGGGCTCCGATAGCTCCTTTGTCCAATTTGCTTTTCATATCCCGGAAATACGGCGCGAATCTCTCGGCCTGGCCTGCCAATAAACGTACGCCCTTGGCTTCGGCGGCTTGAAACGCCGGCTTCAGCCAATCCGCATCGACGGCAGGCGGCGCTTCGCAGAAAACATGCTTTCCCCGTTCGATGGACTTCAGCACGTATTCCTGTTGCATATGCGGCGGCATACACACGCATACGATATCCGGGGCCGCGAGCTCCATCATCTCCTCATAAGTCCGGAATACGGGGGAGCCGGCCGCTTCCGCCAGCCGAATCGCCTCTCCGTCCGTCACGCCGCATAATCCCGCCCAACAAGCAGTATCGCGCAGTTTGCTCAAGCTTCGCGCATAGGACAGTCCAATCTGCCCATCGCCTATTAAAGCCGCTTTCATCCCATCCGCTCCCCTTCGTTGAAATAAACGGCTTTGCCGGTCTCCGCGGATTCATACACCGCCTCCAATATTTGCGACACGACCAAAGCTTGCTCCGGTTTGACGGCGGGTTCCCGATCGGACAAAATACTGTCGATCCACAGCTTCATCTCCAATTCGATCGCCTTGCTGCGAACCTGGCTGAAGGGCGTGCCCGCGCCGTCCAGATGAATATGCTGATCGTACAGCCTGCCTTCGCTTTCCCCGTTGATCCATAGACCGTCCCACATATCGGCTCCGCCCTTGCTGCCGCATAACGTCACCTTAGCCGCACCCTCCTGCCGTATATTTAACGCCCAGCTCGATTCCAGCATGACCGTCGCTCCGTTCTCCATCACGATCATGCCGAAGGCGGAATCCTCCACCGTAAAGAGGCTGGGGTCCCATCCACCGCTCCTTGCCGTTTCCTCCATTTGCGACAACCGGTGATAAGCCGTTCCGACAACCATCCGCGGCTTGTAATTATCCATCAGCCATAAAGTCAAATCGAGCGCATGCGTGCCGATGTCGATCAGCGGTCCGCCGCCCTGCTTTTCTTTATCCAGAAACACGCCCCGCGCCGGAACCCCCCGGCGTCGAACCGCATGCGCCTTGGCAAAATAAATGTCCCCCAAGCTGCCGTTGCGGCAAATTGTAAATAGCTGCTGGCTGTCGGCCCGAAACCGGTTATTGTAGCCGATCGTCAGCTTTTTCCCCGTTTGCCGGGCAACCTCCAGCATTTGCGCCGCCTCCGCGGCCGTCCTGGCCATCGGCTTCTCGCACATGACATGCTTGCCTGCGCGCAGAGCGGCGATTGAAAGCTCGGCATGATTGTCATTGCTTGTGCATACATGCACGACGTCGATGGACGGATCGGCGAGCAGCTCCCTGTAATCCGTGTAGACGGCGCTGCCGGGCGCTCCGTATTGATCGGCCGCTTTTTGTGCGCTGCCTTGGAACACATCGCAAAATGCGGCCAGCTCGGCGGTTGTGATTTTGGACAATGCGGGCAAATGCTTGTTGACGGCAATCCCGCCGCAGCCGATTATCCCCAGCTTTAATGTTTTGGACATAAGCTCAACATCCTCACTTTCCATTTTTCTTATAACGCTCGTATGCCGCGCCATAGATGTCCAGCAGCTTGTCGACGCCCATCTTTTTGATGGAGCTTACGTACTGGTCCCAGTTGTTCAGCGATACCGCGCCGGTAACAAATTTGATCTGCTGCTCCTGAACGTACGTAATGATGTCGTTGTTCAGCGAGTTCAGCTGATCCTGCTCATCCTTCGTAAACAGGAAATTAGGCCAAATCTCCTTCGGAATATACGGACCCAGCAGTTTGGCCGATTCCAGGGACGACGGGAAGGTGTTGCCCGTCTTGTCGTATTTCATCTGGACGAATTGCGGAATGTTCCCGCCGGGCCACGGAGAAAATTGTCCGGCCGCCTGATCGAGCGACATCTGCGGGTTGGTGCGTATATTTTCCTTATATTGGATGTCTCCGTCAGGCAATTTCTCGTAAGTCACTCCTTCAATACCCATCCGCAAAAACTTGACGCCTTCTTCCCCGTAAAAATAATCTACCCACCGCATCGTCGCCTCCGGGTATTTATTTTTATTGGTTATGGCAAAGGTGCCCTGGTTCTGGGTCATCGGCACAACCGTGGAGACCAACTGGTCGCCGTAAGGTCCCTTCAGCGCGGGAAGCGGAACGAAGTCGTCCATATATTTGGAGCCCGCCTGATTGACGTTGCTGGCCGAGAAAGAGCCTGCGACCCCTTGCGTCAATTTGGCGCTGAACTGCGGCACCTCTTGGGTGAATACGTCCTTATCGATCAGCCCTTCCTTGTACAGCTTGTTCAAATATTCCAGCAGCTCCTTATATTTAGGATCGGTTGCGAAAAAGCGCACCTTCCCGTCCGGACCTTTATCCACGAACGACTTCCCGATGCTGCCGGTCGTCCCCATTCCCCACGAGCCTCTTATGTTCGTCAAAATATCGAACTGGTTGTCTCCTGTCCATGGAAGCTCGTCTTTCTTGCCGTTGTTGTTCAAATCGTTATCCCTGAACGCTTTAAGCACGTTGTAGAACTCTTCCGTCGTGGTCGGTACGGACATGCCCAACTGATCGAGCCATTTTTTATTAATCCAAATTTTTCTCGACAATCGCGGCGCCAGCTGGTCATTCAACTGCGGCAAAGTATAGATGTTGCCGTCGGGTGCGGTAATGCTCTGCTTCACATCCGGATATTTTTCAAAAATCGCCTTCAGGTTCGGCGCATAGTTGTCGATCAGATCGTTGAGAGGAATGAGGATGCCCTGCGAGCCGTAGTTGACTTCATCCGCCGGCGTGAACTGAGCGCGGTAAAAGGCGTCGGGAAGATCTCCACCGGCGATCTTCACATTTCTTTTTTCCACATAACCGTTTTGCGGTACCGCCTCAAACTCTACCTTGATGTTGGTCATTTTCTCATATTCCTTAAACACCAGCATATCGTTCCATTCGGCATGCAGCGGTCCTTTGGCGCCCATCATTTTAATGGTGATCGGAGCGTTAACGACAGGAAACCCGGCGGCGTTGATCGGAGGCTGCGACGGCGGCCCGTCTTGGGATGCCGATTCCTTGGCGTCGCTGCAGCCCGCTAAAGCGCCTGCCGACACGGCGGCAACCGAAAGCAGTGCTGCCCATGTATTCCATTTCATTGCGAATCCCTCCCGGCTTGTTTAGTAATAGGCGTTAACCTTTGATCGCCCCGATCATCATGCCCTTTTCAAAATACTTTTGCAAAAAAGGGTACATGATTAAGACAGGCAGGCTCGATACGATAATAATCGCATATTTCAAACCCTCGGCTATCATCATCTGCTGAACCATCGATTCGGAATCGCCGGACAGCATCTGCTCCATCTGGTTTTGAATCAGCAGTTCCCGCAATATGAGCTGCAGCGGGTATCTCGCCCGGTCGGACAAATAGATCAGCGCATTAAAAAACGAATTCCAGTGCCCGACCGCATAGTATAGGATCAACACCGCAATGACGGGCTTGGACAACGGCAGCACAATATTCCATAGGATACGAAGGTTTGAGGCTCCGTCCATAAAAGCGGATTCCTGAAGCTCGATCGGGATTGAATTGTGAAAAAAGGTGCGCATAATAATCAAATTAAAGACCGATACCGCATTCGGCAGCACCATGACCCAGAATGTGTTCACAATACCCAAGCTCTTCACGACCAAATACGTAGGAATAATCCCTCCGCTAAAAAACATCGTAAAGGTGAACAGCGCCATGAGCACGTTGCGGCCGACAAAATCTTTACGCGCCAGCGGGTAAGCGCCGGCTATCGTCAAAACGATATTGATGAACGTGCCGGCCAGCGTGTATAGGATCGTATTCCGGTACCCGATGAGGATGTCCCCATTTTGAAATACGCGGTGGTACGCTTCAAACGACAAAGCTTTGGGCCACAGCCATACTTTCCCTTGCAGCACCAGCATCGGATCGCTAATGGAAGCGCTGATGACGAAAATAAGCGGATACAGCACCGCGACCAGAATGACCGATAGTACGGCCAGATTAACGGCGTTAAACAGGCGGTCTCCCCAGCCTTCCCTTGCTCCCAAATCCATGCGTCGCCGCACCTCCTTTTACCATAAGCTGGTTTGGCTCACCCTTTTGGAGATGCCGTTCACGATGAGCAGCATCGCAAAATTAACCGCCGAGTTGAACAAGCCGATCGCCGCTGTGAAGCTGTATTGCGCTCCGACCAGGCCGTTTTTGTACACATAGGTAGAAATTACCTCGGAGGTTTCCAGGTTCAAATTGTTCTGCATCAAGTAGACCTTCTCAAACCCGACGCTCATGACATGTCCGAAATTCAATATTAGCAAAATGGTAGCCGTGGGCATGAGGCATGGAATCGTAATATGGATCATCCGTTTCAGTCTGCCTGCTCCGTCCATGACCGCCGCTTCATAAAGCTGCGGGTCGATTCCGGCCAATGCGGCCAAGTAAATAATCGAGGCCCATCCGGTGTTTTGCCAAACATCGGAAAGTACATAAATCGTTTTGAACCATCCTTCTTCCGTCATAAAATAAATCGGTTCTCCGCCAAAAGCGGCGATAATGAGATTGATCATTCCGTTTTTCGGCGACAAGAAGGTCAAAATCAACCCGACAAGCACGACGGTGGACAAAAAATGCGGCGCATATGTAACCGTTTGCAAAATCCTTCTGAACCGGCGGTTTCTTATTTCGTTAATAAGCAGCGCCAAAATAATCGGAACCGGAAACGTTACGGCGAGCTGATACAAGCTGAGCCCGAGCGTGTTGCGGATTAGCCGCCAAGCGTAATAAGAATCGAAAAATCGCGCAAAATGCTTGAAGCCCACCCATGGGCTGCCGGCAATGCCTTTCGTGGCGATAAAATCTTTGAAGGCAATTTGCACCCCGTACATAGGAATGTAGTGAAATACGATGAAGTACAGCACGACCGGAAAAACAAGCATATATAAATCCCAGTTTCTATGCATCGCTTTGAGCCATGGAGTCTTCGTCATCAATGCTTCCTCCCCCTCCCTTCATCCAATCATCGCAAATGCGGCTCAGGGCATCGTCCGCCGGCAGCATGTCCCGATGAGATTGACTATAGTTCAGCGGACACGCTTTAGTCTATCTGCAATCCGTGTCAAGCATCGGCATGTCATTACAAGCGGCCCGCGCCGCATCCGGGCGGGGCATCGGCATTTCTGCACTTTCCTATGCAATTTGTTACAGATGGAAGGTTTTCCGGTACTGGATAGGAGTAATCCCTTCCTGTTTTTTGAATTTTCGGATAAAATTAGTTTCATCCACGTAACCCACGCGCTCGACAATATGCCGGACGGTCAGCTCGCTGTGGGCCAGCCATTTTTTGGCTTCCTCCATCCGCAGCCTATCGATATGCTGTTTCAGCGTTTCCCCGGTCTGATCTTTCACATAACGGGATACATAAGAAGGCGATAGGTTGAACCGGCCGGCAATCGATTCCTGCGACAAGCCGTTGTCGTTATAATTTTCTTGGATATATGCAATGATTTTATCGCTTAAAATGAAATTTTTGCTTTCCTTGTGCTGAGAAATATGCTCGCATATTTGCCGGCAAGCTTGGCTCAATATTCGTCTTGCCATCTCCAGCGTTTCGAAATCCTGAACGAGAATCGTTTCCAGATGCTCGCGCAAGTATTCGCTTATTTTGTAATTCAGCTCGTCCATCATGCCGATCATTTTATGAACGATGCCGGAGCAGACATACTTGGCGGATTCGAGCGATAAGGAACGACCGGAAATTTCGTCAAAAATGCGGGAAACAAGCGCTTGAGCTTCCTCCGCTTTGCCTGCTTTCAGCGCTTTTATAAGCTGCTCCTCCAGCTCCCATGGATAATAATCGCTGTAAGGGCTTTCAAAATCGATGTCGTCATAATAAATCACCTGATCGCTGCCTTTAATAAACCGGTAGGCTATCGCCTTATTCGCTTGTTCGTAAGAACGGGCCAGCATAGACAGATCATGGACGATCCCCCCGATCCCTACCGTCAGCGAAAATTTATAATTTTGTTTGTAAAAACGTTTAATGTTTTCCGCAAGCTCCGTCAGCATCGCCCGTTCTCCGTCCGCCGCGCAATAATTTAACACAAGCACGACGCCGCGATCGTCGATCAAGTCGACCCCGTACCCGATTCCCGCTTCCAGGGATAACTCTTCGGCAATATTGATAATGCTGAACTTAAACAGATTTTGCAAGGAAAGGCTGTTCTCCGAGCGGAAGCGCTGAAAATCGTCAATTCCGAACAGGAGCACGACAAACGCCGGGTGTTCGAAAACGAGTCCCGAGATGCTCAGCATCTCCGGCATATGGTGCCGGACATCCTGTTTGCCTTTCAGCAGCGAGATCAATATGCGTTCTTTCATCAGCTCGCTTTTGTTCCCAAGCTGCTTCAGCAGCCCTTCCTTTTCCGAAATCACCTTGTCGAACGCCTGGGACAAATAGGCGATCTCATCCATGTTGTCCGCCATTTCCTTCACCGCCTTGCGGTCGGCGATTCGTTGAACGATGGCACGCAAGGAACGGTAATTTTTGCTCGCCAACAAAAAGGAAGCCAGCATCCCGATCACAAATAACGACAATACCGTATAGTTAAAAACCCTTCTGCCGGCAAGCACTTTACCCAAAAAATTTTCCGTAGGAATGGCCGCGACATAAGTCCACATATTGTAATCGGAGGTAAGCCGGATGATCGAATAATCGCCGTAACGGCTGCGCAGCTGGTTCACTTGTCCTTGCAGCGATTCGGCGCCTATGGCGGCAAACAGCTGTTCGGCCGTCGTCTGCCCTTGTGTACTGAAGCCCGCGGATACAAGCGGTTCATTATTTTTATCCATTATGTACATATATCCCGAATGCTTGTTTACAACGTTATCCAGTATGGCCCTCATTTTGGATTCCTCGATAAGAAACATGACGGCCCCGTAAGGCTTGCCTTGATTGATCGGCAAAGGGCATATGTAGGTCACCAGCTTTTTGGAATCGACGCCGTTGATTTTGACCGTTTCCGCCGGCCTCATCACCGGCATCGTCAGCGTATCCAGCAGCTCGAAAAACTGCTTTTCGCTCCATGTCTCATATTGGTAAAAATGACCGAAAAACGAGGCATAGTTAAAAACACCGCTGGCAGCGTACAAGTTCCCCGTATCCCGCGACGTATAAATCAAAGCGATATCGTAAATCAAAGAATTGCTGGACCGGTATTTGCCCAGCTCCTTGATGGCCTTATAGGACGAGTAACCTTCTTCGGACACTTTAAAGGGGGTGAGGTCGGGATTGGAGGAGATTTGCAGCGATATTTTTTCCATTTCCCTGATGCGGGTATCGGTAATGTCGCGAATTTGCGCCAGGCTGCTTACCGTCGAAGCTTCCACTTCATTCTGCAGCGTCGTAATAAAGTTGCCGTACACCACCGTACCGACAATAAACAAGATGGCCACCAGCAATATGACATAAGACAAAAAATATTTGTAAAACCGGATGGAACGTTTTCTGCTTGGGTAGGTGAATGAAAGCAGTTTCATAAAGTTGTTCACCGCCATTTCGAGTTCTACGTAACTACATTCGACGAAGCGGCGGGAAATCCTGTATCGGATGACGGGGGAGTGAAGGAAAAGAGGGCTTGCGCCCTCCGATGGAAGTTTCGTTCTCTATTTGGTTTCATGTTCTGGACAGGTTCACGGGGAGGACAATAACGGAGAGATCTGCTTTTCCCCGCTTGGTGACTTATGGATCTCAAAGCCGTCAAACAAGCTGCCGGTAGCGGTATGCGCTTCGTATTTCATTACGCCTCCGTCCACTCGGATGATCTGGTACAGCTGAGTGTTCGCTAGGGAGTGATCCACTTGAGCTCCGTTATCTGTCCAATTTTTATCGGAAAGCTCTTTCATATGAGTACCGGCAAAAGAGACGACAAATACGGTGCCGCTCCCTGCGCTCTGACCGTTTGTTCCCGGCGTAAGATTGTCGATATGGCCGCGGGCGTAGCTGTGATCATGGCCTTGAAGCACTAAATCCACATTGTATTTTTCGATAAGCGGGAGCAGCTTTTCACGGACTTCGGCGTTGTCCCGGTCCGGAGAGTTGGCGAAGATCGGATGATGGAACGTCAGGACCGTCCATTGATTCGGGTTGTTGGCCAGCACCTGTTCGAGCCATGCCGCCTGCGTGTCCAATTTCACAAACTTCGTATTCGTATTGAGCGAGATGATGCGCATGCCTTGATAGTCGGTATAATAGACGGTTTCCTCTAAGCCTGCGGGACCGTTCTCCGGCAGGGCGAACTGCGGACGCCAATACGGCGAGAGACCTTTTTTCGCGCCTGGTTCGATCCTCTCGTATTCATGGTTGCCGGGAGTCGCAATACTGGGAACCATACCGTTTATCCAGCCGCCGGCTTTAAACCATTCGCCCCACTGCTCATCCGCATCCCCCCGATCGACCAAGTCGCCGGCATGGATAATGAATTTCGCCTCGGGGTGATCGGAATAAGCCCGGCGGATGACGCGGGAACCGTGCTCAAGAATATCGTGTTGAATATCTCCGATGTAGAGGAAAGAGAACGGCTCAGCCTTGTCGGAAGCTGTGGAGAACTCGAACCATTCGCTCCAGTTCACGCCATCCCCCACACGGTAAACGTATTTGGTGTTCGGGATGAGATGCTCGAAGCGGACCGTATGGAATTTGGCCGTATAGGGCTGATTTCCCTGTACTTCACTGCTGCTGACGGCCATAATCGTTACCGCCTTGTCCTTGAAAGCGGTACTGTCCTCGGCTACGGCAATTTGCGCTTGGGGCGCGGTGATGCTCACATCCGTACGCCATGTGACGGCTTGAGTGGTAGCAGGATCGCCATTCCAGTTCAGAATAATCCGATCCGGGATAGGCGCGGGCTTGTACATATCGGCTTCCGAAGTCTTGGCCGCAAGCGGTTCGGCCAGCGAGACATTCATGCAAGGTACTGCGGCAACCAGCAGGCTCATGAAAAGAATCGTGCGGGCTTTAGAGCTTCGCATTCGCTTTTTTACTGCCATTGTGTTCATTTACCTCCATGACGAATTTGAAAGCGTGATCATTTTTTCATTCTATAATAATTTATCGTTGGATTAGTAGGGGAATCATTCCATAAACATAGGTGCTATGGTCTCATTGTATTCACATATACAATACATATTAGGATTCTCACATTTTTGCCGCGGCGGCTGGTGGCCGCCTTTTACCATTTTTGTTCGACGTACCGCCGTGCATTCAGGTAAGCCGAATCCGGCCGAATACGACGCGACTCAAGACAAAAACCCATGCGCCGACGACGCATGAGCCTTCTTTTGTTAGAATTATGGTTAAAAATGTCATTTACCGCAGCCTCGGATAATTAAATTCCCCACGGTAATTCGAAGCATTATAGTGCGGATACTTGTCCGGAACAACGACCGGATCAGCTGCGGCTGGTCGGTCCTGCGTATAAATGTACATCCGCTGCGTATCCCACAGTAATATTTCATCGCGGCCGTCCCCTGTCAAATCCAGTACTTCCGCGCACAAATCAGGGTGTCCGTCCTCGGGGAAGGTCACGACCCTTCTGCCGAATGCATCGATTAAACCGCCGTATTGCGTATTGCCGTTTAGCAGCACCAAATCTCGCCCATCCCCTGTCCAGTTTACAGGCGTGATCAGATTTCCGTTGCATGTCGGTTCCAATTGATTCAGCAGCCGGCCCGTTCCGTCGAAGAAATAGACGATGCCCTGCTCCCCCCAGAAGGTGCTTACGCACAGCTCCAGTCCATCCAGATCCGGACGGTAATTGCCGACGCTTACCCGCTGGGCGTGCCCGATCATATGCTTGTGCAGCAATTTACCATGCAAATCGGCGATCATAAAGCCCTCGTCGCCGGAGGCGATGGCAATAAGCGCATCTTTACGAGACGGGTCCCAGTGGCCGATCAGGATTTCATCCGTATGATCCGTTTCCACCGGCAGGGTCCACAGCAGGCGTCCATCATGATCAACCAAATGATAGCCGATAAACATTTCGTCCTTGCCGTCGCCATCCACATCGGCCGTATATGGAAAATGGCCGGTAATGCCTTCATGGAATGTCCACAATGGCTGCAAATCGCAATCATATACCCAGACCCGACTATAGCGGTCTTTGATGATGATGTCGCTAGGCGCGGCTTTGCCGGAGAAGTTGGCGATGCGAATCGCATCTACATTAATGCGATCGAACGCATACTGATCGAACGGCAGGCTGTAGAGCGGTCCCTGAAGCTCGGAGGATAGCGGCGTACGAATCGATTTTTTTACTTGCCCGGTACGACCGTCCAAAATCATCAGTTCAAAATTGCGGGCCACGATAACTTCGTCATAGCCGTCACCGTCAATATCGCATATCTGAAAAGGCAGGTCCGCCGACAGCAGCGCATGATCGGCCAGAGTGCTCGGCTCGCCAAGCTGCCATAGCACTTCACCCTTCAGATTCATTGCCGTCAAGCAGCTGATATGGGCATAGGCATCCTTATGACCGCGTTTTTGATGCTGGGCCAGCACCATTTGAAGCTCGTCGGTACCCGTCAAATGGCCGAAACGGATTTGCCGTGCCGTTCCGAAATTTTTGAAATCAATCGTTTTCCACAAACGCGGCTGGGGGTACTCGCTGCGCAGCTTTGCGAGCTCCAGCTTATCGCGGGTAGATGACGCTTGCCATGCTTGATGCTGCTCTTCCGTCATGGTGACGGCCACATCCGTATACTGGGCAGGCATTCGGGAGGCCAGCCCGATTTTGCCATACGCATAGTCGGCATCTTCGACCTGCAGCAGCTCGCAATCTTCAATAAAGGCTCTATGTATTTGACCTGAGCAGGAAATCTTTAGTCGGTAATAGGTGTCGGCATCATAAGGAAAGCGAACCGCCGCCAGCGGGACGATTTTCTCCTGGTCGCGTTTGAGCAATACCAGCTTCCCGTCTTCGAAGCCGAGGAAATAGTATCTCCGCGCATGCTGATACCGGAAAACGAAGCCCGTATTCGAATGCGTAGACAACGGCCGGATAGTCACCTCTACCGTATAATCCCGCCAATTTTCCTCCCCTGTCACGAGCAGTGGCCAGTGATGTTTAATTGCCGCCTGCGGACGGGTTTGCTCCATATATTTCGTTCCGCCGTTCTCCGTCACAATCCAGGTCGGCCCGAGCCAGCCGTAATACACGACCGGATCGTACCATCCCCCTCGATTCCCCTCCGAAGGATAGTAATGATATTCACCAATCGCAGAATGCTTTGGATCATACGGAAACGGGCCGATTGAAAATTGCGTAAAGTTGTCGTGCAGCAGTGTGATCATTGTATAGACCTCCAAGCCGGTTCGAATTGGTTCAGCTTTATTTCAGAACCTTATTTTAATGAGCTGCCTTCCTTTTGATACCATTCGGTGTATTGTTTAATCGCCTTGTCCCCGCCCGAAGAACGGTATTTCTTCACGAAATCATCCCAACTGGTTTCAACCTTTTGATTGCCAAGGATGGTTTTGGCCGTGTACTCCTGTGCAATTTTCGGAAGTCCATAGGCGGCAAGCTCTGGGTTGTAAGGCAGCGCTGCAGCAACCTTGTCCAATTTGCCGATTTTGTTAGCCATGGTCAGGTTGGCGATTACATTATCGGAATATTGCGTCTGCATATATTTTTTTACATCATCCGTCAGCTGACCGTGCTTGATCAGGGAGAAGGCCCAGTGCAGATTGGCCGGATCCGCCGTTTTCACGTAGTTGCCGTTATTTTCAGTATAGTCTTTCCCTTCGATGCCCAGATAGCTATAGCGTGTACCTTCCGGCGACAAAGCCCAGTCCATAAATTTCAGCAGCGCCTCGACATTCTTCGTTTCATTAGGAATTGCGATATAATGGCGGTTGGTCGTTTTATAATTAAATGCGGAAGGCGTTCCGTCTTCATGCAGCGGAGGGTCAATGGCGATATAGTTATCCATGATCCCCGGGGCAAACTCTTTCCCGCTCGCAAAGTGCCAGAAGCCGTTAAATATGCCGTATTTGCCGGTATTAATTTTTTGACGAAAAATTGCACCGGTCGTGGTCGCCCATTCCGGATCGAGAATTTTCTCGGAGACCAGCTTGCTCATAAACGTTAAATATTTCTTGTACTCATCCGTTACTTCCGGAGGGAGAAGCTCATTGTTGCGGTATTTATACGTTTCGGCATCGAATGCGGCTTGGAAAATGCGCCCTCCATACGATAAATCGTTCAGCCCGATGAGACCGTAGGTATCGTTTTTGCCGTTTCGATCAGGATCCTGCTCGGTAAATGCTTTCATGACCCCATAAAACTCGTCGATCGTGTGCGGCACCTGCAGGCCGAGCGTATCCAGCCACTTTTTATTAATATAAATGACCTGATTAAATGCGTCGTGCCGATTGTACGGTATAGCCCATATTTTCCCGTTTTGTGTAACCGGGAGCCACGCTTCCTTGGGCATCGCATTTTTTAGATTCGGGTATTTATCCAAATAGGGTGTTATATCGGTAAGCAATCCATCGCTTGCAAACTGCAGCAGCTTGTTCTTATCCTGATCGTTCACCTCGAATGCATCCGGGTATTGTCCGGAAGCCATCATAATATTCAGCTTGTCCAAATACCCGGCGGTACCAGGGGTATCCAACTCAACCCGCACACCTGTTTTTTTCTGCAAATAATCAATGTATTCGTTGTCCGAGAGCGACATGCCTTTGGAGTCCACATTATAATCGAACATGACCTTAAATGTTGGTATTTTCTCCGCTTCCGCCTTCTTCTCGCTTTCCGCCTTCCCGCTGCCCGATCCGCATCCGCTGACGGTGACGGCTGCCGCAGTCAGCATGGCCAGCATAGAAGCTTTTGTTGTTCCTTTCAGCCTCATAGATAAACCTCCTAAAAAAGAAAACAATATTTCCGAACACCTTGTCATGGCCTCGGATATTTCCATTTTTAGTTCCGGGCGGTGAATAGGCAATGATCAATAATTTAGAGCATGTACAATTTTTTAGAGTAACGGATGTATAATTTTTATTCACATTTCTTCATTTCGCTTGCGGAGCCGGTATTCGTTCGGCGGAATTTGATATACTTTTTTAAATTGCCGAATGAACGTATGCACCGTGTCATAGCCGCACTGCTCAGCAATATGCTGAATGGTTAGCTGATTGTTATCAAGCAGCTTTATCGCCTTCTGAATCCGTAATTTGCTAATATATTCGACAAAGCCGATTCCCAGGTGATTTTTAATGACAACACTTAAATAGGAGGAACTCATCGAAAGACGGTCTGCCAAAATATTCAGCGAAATCGGCTGATCGAAATGTTTGTCGATATATTCAATAATGACTTTCGTTGTCGAGCTTGTTTCCACAGGCTTTGTTTGCATCAGATCGATGATGACGGAACAGATCTTCAGGATGTACGTTTTTTTATCCTCCAAAAATTCATAGCTGTATAAGGTGATAAAAACATCCTCTTTGCAATGATGATTGATATCGATGCGATGCTCGATGGTAAACTTCATGATCGTGGACATCATGTTGGCGAAGATGGCATGAACCCAGTCCAGCGTAAACTGCTGATTCGCAATTAATTCGCCCAAAATGTCCTCCAGGCAGATTTCGATTCGATCCAGCCGTCCCTCTTGCAAATAATCGCTTATCTGATGAATCTTCTGAGAAAGCTGCTGGAGGGAGGGCGATTTGGAGAATGACATCCGCTCGTAATAAATGACGGCGTGCTTGCCATATATCGACTTATAGTCGATTGCCATCATCGCATGCGCATGGCAGGCATGGACGTGAGCGATGTCAGTAGCGATGTCGCTTACCCCGACGCATACGGTGAGTCCGCAATTGTCCCTGATGTCGTTTTGAATGTAATGAATCGTCTCCTCCAGCTTGCCTTGCCCGGCTTCATCCGGGACATCGTGGCAGATGAGGACAGTCACTCTTTCCAGCTGGGTGCTAATGATATGCGCGTTGAACTTAAGGGCAAAGGTCCACTTAATGGCGTTAAAAATGATCTTGTTCATGAAAAAGCGTTCATTGTTCGTCTTGGTAAGTAAGTACTGATAGTAGTCGTCGATTTGGAACACGATGACCTGATACCCGCCCCCGGTCAAATTGATTTCATACTGCCTCGACCTCTCCTCTAAATCCGCAAGTACCGGCTTACCGTTCAACAGGTCCGTAATCAGTCCAATGCGAAAATCGCCCAGATTCTGCCGGATCTTAAGGTCTTTCAGCTTGTCTTGTTCACGACGGATATAGCGGAAATACAGGGAAAGAAGTACAGTCAGGGCCAAACACAAAACAAGAATCAAGGTTTTGTATGCGGATTTGTCGGACAGCCCGTTTTCCAGCACGCTAGTGGGTAGAATCGTAAGCAGCTTCCATTTTCCTGCTTCCGATACGGAGGAAATCACGAAATGATCTTTAAGGAAAAAAGAAGATTGCTTGGTACTTAAGATTTGCTCGGCGTGCTCGGCATAGAACTGGCGAGACGCCTCGTTTTTGGCGAGCAGCACATGGTTATCCGCGTCCAGCCAAAGCAAATAATCGTCGCCTGCCATAATGGATTCGGCTACGTATTTTTCGTTCATGTTAATCGCAATGGCACCCTGCTTGTTGGTTGCAGGGATACCGGCAACCATGGAAATGACGCGCGCGCTGGACGGATTCGACTGCACTTCATTGCCAATCTGCCGATATTGCCACTGCACGCTGTTATTAGCGTAATCATACTGCTCGAACACTTGATGGTTCGGGAACTGCGGCAGTTCCGATAGCATAAAAGGAGTGGACAGCACCATATTGTTCCGCTTGTTATGCAAATACACCGATACGACGCCGGAACGGCTGTTGATGAATTCAATAAACGAAGCTTGAATTTGGCTGAGCCTGTACATTTCGGCAAATAGCTCTCTGGGATGGTTCAACCACTCCACCACATCCTGGTTTAGCAAAGTTTGCCTATAAAGCGCTTGCATTTGGTCTGAAAATAAATAGAGCGAAGAATAAGCCTTTTCGTGATTTTTTTGAAAATAATACGTTCTCTCATCTATATAATCTGAACGGACGCTACGGTCATATAGAAAGACAGACGCAATGGAGGTAATGAGAAACAGAAGTGAAAGCATGAATACCGACCGGTCCTTCAGACGGTGTATTAGCAAGTTGGGTTTCAATGAATGATCCTCTCTTTCTTGTGCTTTCATCATTATATCAAAAAATATCCATTCCTGAACCACAAAAAATGTACAATTCCCAATAAAGTAACCATGGGCCAGTGAAGGCTTCCCTCCTATAATCAAACCATATCAAAGTTAAGGGGGAGATAGGATGAGAGCGTCAATTCAAACGACTGCCGGTTTGAAGAAGCGGACCGGTAAACTGAGCGCATGCTTTATCGCACTGAACAAGTACAAATATTTGTATATGCTGCTGCTGCCTGGGTTCGTCTGGTATTTCATTTACAAATATTTGCCGATGTATGGATTGATCATCGCGTTTAAGGATTTTAATTTTTCAAAAGGAATATGGAACAGCCCCTGGGTAGGACTGAAGCATTTTGAATTTTTATTTTCCTATCCGGATTTTTACCGCATCGTCAAAAATACGATTTTAATGAACTTGTATGAACTTATTTTTTCATTCCCCGCGCCGATTTTGCTGGCTTTGCTGCTCAATGAAATCAAAAGCATGGCCTTCAAGCGATCGATTCAAACCGTGGTTTACTTTCCTCACTTTTTATCCTGGGTCGTGTTCGGCGGCATTGTCATTCAGATGCTTTCGCCTAACGATGGATGGGTAAATCATCTTCGCGGATGGTTTGGACTGGAGCCTATTCACTATATGGTCATGTCCGACTATTTCCGCCCGATTGTGATTTTATCCCTTATCCTCAAGGAAAGCGGCTGGGGGGCAATTATTTATTTGGCTGCCTTGTCGGGGATTGACCCAGAGCAGTATGAAGCAGCTACGATAGACGGCGCCACCCGGTGGCAGAAGCTGATTTATATTACGCTGCCCGGCATTCGCAATACGATCGTATTGCTGTTCATTCTCAAAATCGGCACCATGCTGGACTTTGGCTTCGAGCAAATTTATGTGCTGTATAATCCTTCGGTTTACGACGTGGGCGATGTACTCAGTACGTATATATACCGCATTGGACTGCAGGATGCCCGGTTCAGCCTGACGACGGCCATCGGCTTGTTCCAATCGGCCATCGGCTTTATTCTCATCTGGACCGCAAACCGTATTGCCCGGCGTTATAGCGATAACGCATTGTGGTAGAAATTCAAGGGAAGAAGGGAGACAGATACCATGACAAAATCCTATAATGTCGGAAGCTTTGCCATCGGGTTAGTGCTGCTGGCGTTTGCCGTGCTTACTTTTCTGCCGTTTTACTACGTTGTTCTCACATCCATCAGCGACCCGCTGTTGGTTCGTGAAGGGCAGCTGCTGCTTTGGCCCAAAGGTTTTGATTTGACGGCTTACCAAATTATTTTGCATAATGACCGGTTTGTGACGTCGTTTATCAATACGATTAACCGGACATTCCTTGGGATCACGACTAATTTGGCGCTGCAGCTTAGCTTTGCCTATGCGCTATCCAAGCGGTATTTGCCGGGACAAAAGCTGTTTATGCTGTACATTATTATTACGATGCTGTTTAATGGCGGCATTATCCCTACTTACTTAATTGTCAAAGGGACTGGGCTTATTGACACCATTTGGGCGCTGGTCATTCCTTCAGCTATCAGCACCTGGAATGTCATCTTGCTGAAATCTTTTTTTGAAAATGTGCCGGCCAGTTTGGAGGAATCGGCTAAAATCGACGGGGCCAACGATTGGACCATCTTCTACCGCATTTATCTTCCGCTGTCTACGGCTTCCGTAGCGACAATCGGCTTGTTCGTCGCCGTGCACCATTGGAATACGTACATGGATGCTGTAGTATACATTAACTCTACCAAGCTGCAGGTGCTGCAAATTTTTCTGCGCGATATGGTCGTGCAGCTCGAAATGGCGGCGGTGCTCGGCGATGTGGGTACCCTAGACAATACATCCAGCCTATCCGTGCGTACGGCTTCGATCTTCCTGGTCGCTTTGCCGGTCATTATCGTATATCCGTTTATTCAGAGGTATTTTGTTAAGGGCGTCATGCTGGGGGCGGTAAAGGGATAGCAGGTCCCAATGGGGCGTGTAGGGAACACTAGCACTGCTCCTTTGCCTTATAGAAGCGCTGACTATAGTTATACTATGTTTTTTTCCACACGATAAAGAAGCTTGGCCGTTGGAATGCCCGCTTTCTGCACGATGTCAGTCATAACCACCGGCTTAGCCGGTGGCTTCCATCAGCCCTATAAGGGCATGGTACTAGCACGCGCCTAAGAAGGCGCACTGAAAGTCTGCCAACCGCGAGCGGTCCCGGGCTTGCCCCTCAAAGGGGCTCTTTTATTTGCCCTTTCCTACCGACTCACCCGTAAACGGGTCGAACAATTCTTTCATCGTGATTTGTTCGTAGTTCTTATCCTCTGTTAGTTGATTTCGAATGTATTCGGCTATCGCTTTCCTGTTTCGCCCTACCGTATCCACAAAATAGCCTCTGCACCAAAATTGCCGATTTCCGTATCGATACTTCAGGTTCGCAAATTTATCGAAGATCATCAGCGAACTTTTTCCCTTTAAGTACCCCATAAACTCCGATACACTCAGTTTCGGTGGAATACTCACCAACATATGGATGTGATCCGGGCACGCTTCCGCTTCGTGAATCTCCACCCCTTTGCGCTCACACAACTCCCGGATGATCTTTCCGATCTCTCTTTTTAATTTCCCATAGATGACTTGCCGTCTATATTTCGGTGCAAATACAATATGGTATTTGCAGTTCCAGCGGGTATGTGCTAGACTGCTCTTATCCATTCCCTTGTCCTCCTTGATTTGATGTTGCGGTTGGCAGACCGGCTATCATCTTATCATAAAGGTCAAGGGATTTTTACTCATAGCTATAAGCTTTCCCGAACCCCCAGTCGAACTGGGGGTTTTCTTAGACAAGAAGAGCCTGCCATTGCCGGCAGGCCCTTTCAACAACGTTTTTACCGCTTCGCCTTATAAAACTCATGGTACAGCTTCATCAGCGCCCGCTTCTCAATTCGTGACACATACGAGCGGCTGATCCCGAGCTCCTTGGCAATCTCCCGCTGGGTTCGTTCCTCCCCGCCGTGTTCGAGGCCGAAGCGGCCGACGACGACTTCCTTCTCACGGTCATCCAAAATATCCAAATTTTTATATATTTTGCTTTTTTCGATTTTCAGCTGCACTTTATCTACGACATCGTCGGCTTCCGTGCCAAGAATATCGATGAGCGTAATCTCATTTCCCTCCTTGTCCGTTCCGATCGGGTCATGCAGCGAGACGTCTTTGCGCGTTTTCTTCAGGGAACGCAAGTGCATCAAAATTTCATTTTCTATACATCGGGCCGCGAACGTAGCCAGCTTGGTGCCTTTGTCCGGGCTGAACGATTCAATCGCTTTGATCAAACCGATGGTTCCTATGGAGATCAAGTCCTCCAAATCTTCGCCCGTATTATCGAATTTTTTGACGATATGGGCGACGAGCCGCAGGTTATGCTCGATAAGCAGGTTGCGGGAATGCTGATTGCCTTGCGCCATTTGCCGCAAATGTTTATCTTCTTCCGCTTCGGACAGCGGCTGGGGAAAAGCGTTGTTTTTGACGTATGAAACCAGTAGCATTAACTCTTTGATGAACAGGGCTATCGCTGAAAAGAAGCCGGGCATAGCTGCCACCCCCTACAAGTTTTGCGGAGCAAAACTGCTTCGGAAGCCTCCGCTTATGAGATCAGTATCATTTTATGTAGGCGATGGCCTATAAGTGCCTGTACGCAGCAAATAAACGCGCGGCCAACGAATCGGGCAATGCGTTGAAGCGTCTCTCATCTCGACCCTACGGGCTGTCTTAAACTGCCGATGAAGCCAGAAGACCCCCGGCGTTTGCCGGAGGCCTCCTATGTTCATTTAAACTTTGAACTTCTTGATAAGCTGCTGCAGTTCCTCGGCCATAGTCGCCAAGGATGTAGTGGTTGCCGATACTTCCTCCATCGTAGCCAGTTGTTCCTCTGTGGCCGAAGAGACATTCTGCGCGGTTGCCGCCGCTGTATGAGTCGTTTCCTTAATCGTCTGGACGACGCGGATAATTTGTTCGGTGCCGGCCGACATTTGCTGTGCCGCAGCCGAAACCTCCTGAATTTGACCCACTACGTCGTCGGTAGAGCGGGTGATCGTTTCAAAAGAGCTGCCGGCGGCCGTCACTACCTTCAGCCCCGCGGATACCTCGGTTTTGGCCGTTTGCATGGACCCGGCTATGCTTAACGTTTCTTCTTGAATTTTGGAGATCAGCTCCTCGATTTGCTGCGCCGATAGAGCCGACTGTTCGGCCAGCTTACGGATCTCGCCGGCGACCACGGCAAAGCCGCGTCCGTGTTCTCCCGCTCTCGCCGCTTCGATACCCGCATTCAGCGACAGAAGGTTCGTCTGTGTGGCTATCGCCGTCATCACATTAACAATATGGCCGATTTGATCGGACCGGCTGCTGAGAACCTGCACCGTATCCGATAGCTTGCCGACAATGCGATCAATCGAGTTCATCTGCTGTAAAGCGCCTTGAATGGCTTCGTTGCCTTCATTAGCCATATGCGATGTCGCAATGGAAGTCTGCGAAGCCGCTTGGACGCTTAGAGCAATTTGCCGTATGCCGGAAGACATGTCGCTGATGGTCGCGTACACCTCTTCCGCACTCTCCATTTGTTTATCCGCATCCGTTGCCAGCGCTTCGATATTCTGGACGATATGCTCGGTAGCTTTTGTCGTGTGATCGGCGCTGGCGGACATTTCCTCCGATGCTGCAGCCAGCAGCTCGGAATTTTCTCTGATTCGGCTGACGACATCCCGCAAGCCGTGCATCATCGAATTAAAGGAATGGCTGAGCTGCCCCATCTCATCTTTGGATGTATAGCGGCTGGAGACGGATAAATTGCCATTCTCGGCCTCCCGCATCAATCGTTGAAGCTCCTTGACCGGCGAGACGATCAAACGGTAAATGAAAAATCCGATGCCGGCGCAGATGACGACGCATAATGCAATGGCCCCCGATATAATCATGACGGCCGAGCGTAAACTGTTCGCATTGGCATGATTCAGGTCGCCCGCTTGCTGATCGTTATAGGCGGTGAGCTGATCTACTATTGCGCTCAAATCGGTTCGAATTGGCTTGACGGTATTCGTGAACTGCTCGTAAGCCTGATCATTTTTATTGGCAAGAGCCAAATCGACCGTCTTTTGCAGCTCCGCTGTATATTTCGCATTGAGTTCGCGGTACTTTTTTAACAAATCCTTCACATAATCGCTTCCGCGCTCTTCGTAGTCGCTGATGATCGCCTCATTGCTGCTTTGGTTGGTTTGAATGTTCTCGACCAGCTTTTGAGTACGCAACGGGTCTTCGGTTACCAGCATCTCCATGATGGAAGTATCGTTTTTGCGGTTATTGATTTGAATCGTCTGAATCTGTTTGATCGGAATTAATCGGTCGTTGTACATCATATCCGTATTTTCCGCCATATCCTTAATATACAAGTAGCCTGTCGCTCCGACGATAATGATAAATAACACGGCGACGACATTCAGAAACCGCAGTTTGTTTCCGATAGTTATATTTTTTAGCATCACGCAACCTGCTCCTTTTCATTATTTTCCTTGTAAGCCCGGATCGGCGATCTGAACGATATTATTGCTCCGAGGCCGGTCTATAGGCAGACGAAATCCTGCAAATATGGGGAAGCTCGACCACCATTTCGATTAATTGATGGACAGGAATCGGCCTGGAAAATAAATATCCCTGCGCCTCGTCGCACTCGTTTTTCGTTAAAAAATGGTAATGCTCGATCGTTTCAATGCCTTCGGCCACCACATTCGTTTCCAGCGACTTTAATAAGGATACGATGCTCGAGAAAATTTTGGCGTTTCGATCATTGACCGTAAGGGTATTCACAAACGTTTTATCCAGCTTTACCGTATCGATGGCGTATTTTTGAATAAAGCTCAGCGACGAGTAGCCGGCTCCGAAATCGTCCAGCGAAACTTGAATGCCTAACCCTTTCAGCTCGTCCAGAAAATATCTCATCTTCTCCTCGGAGTTATACAGCGCCGATTCGGTGATTTCCAGCTCGAGCCTGCGGGGATCGAACCGCTCCGCCTCCAATATTTGCTTGATGGTGGCAACGAACTCCTGGTTCATAATCTGTACGACGGATACATTTACCGATAAATTAAAGTCCCAAGCCTCGGCGAGCGGCTTGATTTCCCGGCAAGCGGTTTGCAGCGCCCATTTCCCCAGCTCGACGATCAGTCCCGATTCCTCGGCAATGGGGATAAATTCGCCTGGCGGAACAATCCCCCAAGATGGATGCTTCCAGCGCAATAAGGCTTCGACGCAGGTGACTCTTTGGTTTTTGATATCGTACCGCGGCTGATATTCCAAATAAAATTGCTTGCCTGCAATGGCCTGCTGAATATCGCGGACCAGCGTAAAGCGCTTTAACGTTACCTCATCATTCAAATGAGAATAGATGGAAATTTTTCGTTTACCGGCTGCCTTGGCGTTATATAAAGCGATGTCCGCATGTTTGAATAACTGCATGGGAGCGGTTTCTTGACCGATCGAGCTGCATATTCCGACGCTGGCTGCAATGTACAGCTCAAACTCATTGACGTGCAGCGGCTTTAGCAGCTGCTCCAGCAGCTCTTCCGCAACCCGGAGAATGCTGGGATATCCGGCGTCGTCAGGAGCTATTACGGCGAACTCGTCGCCTCCTATTCTCGAAACGAATAAATCCGAAGACGAGCAAACCCTCAGCAGAAGATGGGAGAACTCCTTCAGCAGCTCGTCGCCGATATCGTGTCCAAGCGTATCGTTAATCGTTTTGAAGCCGTCCAGATCGATCAGCGCTAAGGTTGCCGTCCGCCGCTCACTGTAATATTCGGCGTTTTTTTGCTCGAAATACCGCCTGTTGGGCAATCCGGTCAGATAGTCGTAGTAAGCCAGCCGTTCAATTTGTTCAATGTAGTTTTTCAATTCGGTAATATCTCGGGCGATTCCGTATACGCCGGTAATTTGCCCGTCGATATAAATCGGGATATTAATGATATGCGTATGCCGGATTTGACCTGATCTATGTATCACTCTTGCCTCGTAAGAGCAGTGGCGTCCGTACGTTTTCGCTTCGTTAAAGTTTTGCAAAGTCATCGTCAAATCGTCCGGATGGATGAATTTCTCAAAATTCATATGGATCAGCTCGTCAAAGCTGTAGCCGAGCGTGTCCGTAACGGCCGGGTTCATACTGTCGAAATGTCCGTCCAAATCAAAGGAGTAAATCAAGTTGGTATTGTATTCAAAGAGCGAGCGGTATTTTTGCTCACTCATATGAAGCTCTCGCTGCATATGGATGGAATCGGAAACGTCGATCATCGTTCCATAAATGGTCACCTCATCGTCTTGACGGTTCATTTTTGCAAACACTTCAACATAAATCGAATGCCCGCCGCGATGATAACACTCGATCATGTAACGGTCTTGGGCTTGTTTTTTGCCGGAACCAACCTGTTTCTTCTGCCGGAATAAGGTGCGATACGATTCTAACGGCATCAAATCCTGTAAAGACCGGTGATTGGCATAAAAATCCTCTACAGAAGCGTAGCCGAATAAGGAAGTGAACGCATTATTGACAAATGTTAACGCTTCATTATGGATAAAAAACATTCCGGCAATGGAGTCTTCCACTAAATGTTTATAATCAACCATCTTTGCTCCTTTAGAAGAAATAGGTTTTTCAGTTAAAAAATAAAACACCACCCGAACGGATGATGTCCATAGAACATCCATTTCGGCGGCTTGGCGACCTTAGAACGGATGTTCCTTAGGCCCATAGCTTTGCGTCCCTTTCTTTCAAAAGGTTTGCCTTTATCGTTAGATAAATGATGATAATTTAGGTATATAGAACTATTTCAATAATCGAAAATACCTAATTGCATAGTGTTGTAAAACCATTATATTCACAATATATAAATTTTTCAACAGGTTGTTACATAATAGCCGGAAATTTACTCGGATTTTGTCGAAAAAAACTCCCAACCTCTCAAACGAGGCGGGAGTTTCGATAATAGCGGATTGCTCTAACCGGCCGCAACGCCGGCCCGCGTGAACGCTTCGGGAGGCGCCTGCAGCTCGGACAAGGCGGAGCGCAGCAGCTCCTTCATGCGGTCGTGCAGCTCGGGCGAGCTGCCGAGGAGATCATGCTCCTGCCAAAGATCCCGCTCCGTATCATAGAGCTCGGTAGCATAGCCGGCTTTTCGGAAGCTGGCGAATTCAGGCGGGAACTTGACCTCGTATTTCCATACGACAGCGTCGGTATAGGGCAGGAACCGTCCGGCTTCCACCTGCTCCGGCACATAACCGGGAAGGAAGAACGCCGCCGGATTAATGTACATCGTAGAGTAGTTGTATAAAGGCACGCTCTCGTCCGGAGCGACATGATACGTATGCCTGCCGTCGGTGATGTTAAGCGCGCCGCCGAAATAACCGTACAGCGCCCAGTCTCTTACCTTATCCGTCTCTCCCCTCAGCAGCGGAAGCAGACTGCGCCCGTGCCCGAGACGCTGCGGTTCTCCGATCGCTTCCATGATCGTCGCGTATATATCGACGGTCGAGGTCAAGGCCGGAATCCGGCTGCCCTGCTGCGCCGCCTGCGGATGCCAGATCATCAGCGGAATATGGGCCAGCACGTTGTAATTATTGTAAGCGGGCTTGCCGATCAGATTGCGCTCGCCCAGATAGTGGCCGTGATCCGATGTGACGATGACCATCGTCGAATCCCACAGCCCGTGCTCGTCGAGCTTATCCAGCACCTTGCCGAGGTATTTGTCGGTCAGCGACAGCTTGGCCGCATACTGCGACCGGACAAAAGCAAGCTGCCGCTCGCTCAATTGCCCGTGCCCCTTGTCGGTGCGTCCCGAGTGAGCCCATACCGGCAGATCGGGATCATGGGTATCCTCATCCGTATACATGCCGGCAACGCTGTCGGGATTATGGAACGGCTCATGCACATCGAAGCTGTCGATGACGAGCATAAACCGGTCATGCATATGATTGTCCTCCAGCCACTGCTCGGCGCATGTAAACACTCTCGGAGCGAAGAAATCCTCCTCCCGGCGGAAATTTCTGACGTTCTTCGCGTAGATCGCCCGATTGAACGGCTTCGGCGCCCCCTCTCGATAGCTGATTTGCTTCAGGAAAGGCTCGTCTTCCGCTTGCAGAGGAGCCGTTTTCCAAGGGTCCAGCTCATGTCCGCGCACCAGCTCGAACCCGTGATAGTCGTCATAATAGCCGTGGCTGTAGCCGAGAAAGAAATGAAACTGGTCGCTGATAAACTGAGAGACGTACCCGTTGCGGTTCGCAGCGCGCGCAACCGGCAGATCGAAGGGCTCCACCGGTCCCCATGACCGCCACAGAAACTCCTGCGTGCCGGTATACAGCTCCCTCCTGGCCGGCATGCACGGCAAGCTGCCTGAATAGTGCCGGTCAAACACGGCCGAACGGGCCGCCAACCGGTCCAAATTCGGCGTCAGAACATCCAGTCCGGCCGGTTGGCCGTATGCTTTCAAATAATGCCGATTCAAGCTGTCCAGCGTAATCAAGATTACATTCATGAACGATCGTTCCTCCTATGGCCGTTCAGCGGTCCGTAAGGCCGCCGAACGGCGTTCATTCAACCTGCTTGCAATGCCGAAGCTCTGGTCTTACTTCGCCGAGCTTTTCCAGCTGTCCAGCTGCTTCTGCTTCTCGGAAATAATCTTATCGATTCCCGCCGCTTTCAGTCTTGAGATAAACGTAGGCAGCGTCTTTTCCGGATCGAGCGTTCCCGTCTCCAGGCCGGCTTTGAACTGCTGCAATACGTTGTTTACGGCGCCGACCTCGGTTTTCACCGGCGTCGCGTCGAAGGTAAAGCCGAGGGCGACCGACTTTTTCGCTTTCTTGTTAAACTCGTCGGTTTTTTGCCAAATATCCGGCAGCTGATTCGGCCAAGTGTAGTTCAGGAATTGGTTGCCGAACATAAAGCTGATATTGCCTGTGTTATAGCTCACCGATTTGACGTCGACACCCGGCGGATAATCGATAACATTGTCCGATTTCTTCACATAATGGGTGCCCTCGATGCCCCAGTTCAGCAAATTCACCAGTTCCTTGTCCGAATAGAGCAGATTGATCAGCATCATCGCCTTCTCCGGATTTTGCGAGCCTCTCGGTATGGCGTGCATAAAGTTCGTCACATGCGAGGTCGTCGATACCGCGTCGGTCAGCGGTACGGTCACCATCGGCATTCCCGTTCTAAGGCTTTGCGATTCGGCGGAGCCGACCTTCATTACGTTGAAGAATGAGAATGCCTTGTTCGCCTTAACTACGTCGTAAGGCTGCTCTGTCGAGGTGGCCGCATCGCGGGAGAAATACCCGGCCTCGTACCATTTTCTCATCGTCTTCAGCAGATCGGCGTATTCGGCGCTTTCGTACAGGTTCTCCACCTTAAGGCCGTTGTCGTAGTTAGGCAGCACGCCCAGCTTGTCGACCAGCACGTCGTCTTTGAGCAGGTTGTCTACCGGCGTCGAAGCGGTCGATGTCACGATAGGGATGAGCTGAGGCTCGTTCTTCTTGATCGTGGCGAATACCGCGTCCAGGTCCTGGACGGTCTTAATCGCGCCGAGATCGATCTTGTATTTATCAATCATATCTTTGCGCATTACGATGCCGCCCTGCGTAGCCAAATCCTTGTTGGTCGGAATCGCGTACTGCTTGCCGGACACTTTGCCCGCATTCAAGTAAGCCGGGTCCATCAGCTTCGTAATATCTTTGCCGTACTTGGCCAGCAAGTCGTCCAGCGGCAGGAAATGGCCGGCGGACACTTGGGCGGAGAAGTTGTAGATGGAGGAGGCCATAAAGACGTCGATTTTCTCCTGGCTCGTCAGCGCCAGATTCGTCTGCTGAGCCCACGCCCCGGCGCTGATCGGCTGCAGCTTCACCGTGGCGTTAATTTTTTTCTTCGTAATTTCGCTCATCGCTTCGGACACTTTTTTCGTATCGGCGGATTCATTGCCCATGTACACCAGCGTCACTTCGTAAGGCTTTCCGCCGTCGTTCGAGGCTGCGGCTCCGCTCGCGCCTTGCTTCGCTCCATCGGATGCGGAGCCTCCGCCTCCCGAACATCCCGCCGCCACGACCGATAAAGCCAAGGGAAGCGCCAACCATACCCGCAATTTTTTATTCATGTAAAACCCTCCTCATAGTTATCTCTGTATATGCTTTAACCGATAATATCGGGCCAAGCCTTACCCTTTGACGGCTCCGACCGTCAGACCCTTGACGAAGAAGCCTTGGAAAAACGGATAAATCAGCAAGATCGGCACGATCCCGACAACCGCGATGGCGAAGCGGATTGACTGGGTAGGAATCGCTGCGGTCATTTCCCCTTGCGCCGAGCCGAGATCCATCTGAGACAAGTACTGGGCGTCCAGCAAAATCCGGTTGAGCAAGTTCTGAATGCTGAAGAGCCGGCTGTCCGTCAGGAAGATGAGACCGTTAAACCAATCGTTCCAATAATGGATCGTCTGGAACAAGCCGACGGTCGCCAAGATGGGCAAGGACAACGGAAGTACGATCTGGCCGAAAATTCGCAGCTCGCCCGCGCCGTCGATTTTCCCGGATTCGATAACCTCGTTCGGAATCGTCGTCTGGAAAAACGTCCGGGTAATCATCACGAAGAACGCATTGGTCAGGCCGATGGGAATAATGAGCGACCAGATCGTGTTTTTCAGCTCGAACAGCTTCGTATAGACGAGATACAGAGGGACCAGTCCGCCGTTGAACAGCATGGTGAAGAAGATGAAGAAGGCGAAGAACTGGCGCAGGGGCAGTTCCTTGCGCGATAGCGGGTAAGCGAGCAGCGTCGTAATAGCGAGACTGGCCGCCGTTCCGATGATCGTGACGATGATGGTTACGCCGTAAGCCCGCGCCAGCTTGGCGGCGTCATTCCACAAATAATGATACGCTTCGGTGCTGAACTCGGACGGAATAAACGTATATCCGTTCCGAATGATCGCATCCTGCGAGGTGAACGAAGCCGAGAACAGCAGGATGAAGGGCAGGATGCACAGGCAGGCCAGAACGATCATGAACAAGTTAATCAGCCATTGGTACACGTTTTCTTTCGTTTTCATGCGATCTCCTCCTGGCCGCCGTTAAAACAAGGCGTTGTCCTTATTGATTTTGCGGGTAATAAAATTAGCCGTTATGACCAGCACGAATCCTACCAACGATTGGTATACGCCCGCAGCCGAGGACATCGCCACATCGCCGAGATTGATCAAGGCGCGGAACACATAAGTGTCGATGACGTTCGTCGTATCGAGCAGCGCGCCCGAGTTGAGCGGCACCTGATAAAACAAGCCGAAGTCGGAATAAAAAATGCGGCCGATCTGCAGCAGCGTCATGATCATAATGACCGGCGTGATGAGCGGAATGGTAATGCTGCGAATTTGCTGCCATTTCGTAGCTCCGTCGATCGTAGCCGCCTCGTAATATTCTTTGTCGATCCCGATGATCGAGGCCAAATAAACGACGCACAGATAGCCTGCCTGCTTCCAGATGCTGACCAGCGGTAAAATGTACGGCCAATACTTCGGCTCGCTGTACCAGGAAATACCCTCAAGACCTAGCCAAGGCAATATCGTTTTATTGACGAAGCCGGTTTCCATATTCAGGAAGGCGTAAACCAAGTAGCCGATCATCACGGATGAAATCAGATGCGGCAGCAGTACAAAACTTTGATAGCTGCGTTTAAGCACCTTGTTTTTGACTTCGTTCAGAATAATGGCCGTCGCCAGAGCAGCCACGAGATTGAGCACAATAAACGCGCTATTGTACAAAATCGTATTTCTCGTAATGATCCAGGCATCTTCGGTCAGAAACAAATATTCGAAGTTTTTGAATCCGACCCATTCGCCCGCAAACAGCCCTTTTGCAAAATTGACCTCCTTGAAGGCGATCACAATGCCGAACATCGGCAAGTAATTGTTGATAATGAAATAGATCAGACCGGGCACCATCATAAGATAGAGAACCTGGTATTTGGAACAAGCTTTGAGCATCGACGCCAGCCCGGCCTTGCTGTCCGTGCGGCTTTCTTTTCTGCGCTGCTTTAACGCCTCAGCTGTATTCACTTGGGTTGCTCCTTCCTTCGTTTGGGATGTCTCTATTGTATAATGCCCGGCCTCCGCCATCTAACGCAATGCAGACCTGTCGTTGTAAAAATCCAGATATGATATGCTGCAAAACGACAAGCAGAAAGGCAGCCTATCCTGCGGCTTGTCTTAACAGCCCCTATGCGAACGTAAAAACCCCCGGCAGTGCCGGGGGCGCGTGTTGTACGGCTCAATGCTGTTTGCGGTAGCGGTCGACCCGTTCATCGCGAATCGTTCCGCTCCAGTTCAGTCCGTAAGCAAAATCATAGGCATGGCCGGCCGAATCGATATATACCTCCATATCATGCGGCACGTCCTCGCATTGCTCTTCCACCGTTTTCATATGAGCAGGCATTTGGAACGGCAGCAGTCCGCTCGGCTCGGCTCCTCCGGTCAATAGCTCCATAAGAGCCTCGTCCTGAATGCCGAAGTTCGCGATGATCGCGCTGGCTGCCGCCTCGAATTCCTCCAGGACGGCGGGATTAGACAGCGTGATCGAGACGACGACCGGCTTCTCCTGCATCAACTGCTTCGTCCGCAGCACCATGTCCAGGTCGCCTTCATTGGCTACGGTAATACGCTTCCCTCTGTAATTGCGGTCCGCCGTATCCCGAGGATCGCCGGCGATGCTCGATTCGCGGGCATGCTCCGCAGTGTACGGGCCGTACTGCAGGCTGATCGGCACGTAGCCCGTTCCTCCGGCTTCCGCGTCTGACCTGCTGTACCCCATCGAAGAGTGAGGATTTTCGATGCAGACAAGGGCAAAATCCGCTTCCTCCGCATGTTCCGTCACTTCAAAATACCGGCTGACCGTCTCCAGGTTAAGCGGATAGGCGTCCACGGCAGGCGTGGCCGTGCCGAACCAGTCCGTGCCGGCGGGAAGGCTCCGCTTCGGGATATATACTTTCCGGCGCTTAGGCAGCGGAAGCGTCTGCCGTTCATTCTTCAGCAATACGCATGATTTCAGCTGCGCTTCGAAGCCGGCGCGGACAAACTCCTCGCAGCCCGCTTGAGCGATCGTGTCCGCAACCTGCACGTACGGGTTCTCGAACAGTCCCAGCCGGAACAGGTTACGCAGCAGGCGGACGGCGGATTGCTCGAACCGGCTGCGCATGAAGGCTTCTCCATGCTCCGCTACCCCGATGCGATATGCCTCTACGATCGGTCCGGCCTGGTCGTTTCCGCCGAATTGGTCCACGCCGGCCATTAGCAGCTTATAATGCCTTTGAGCCACCGTATGCGACTCTTCCACTCCCCAGCAGCGTCCGCCCGGGAACAAGCGGTCGATCTCCGGCTCATCGGCCGTAATGCCCCAATCGGTGCAGACGACGCCGTCGTAGCCGGCCTCCCCGCGCAGTAAATCTTGGATCATATAAGAGCTGTAGCTATTTCCCACGTTTTCCCCGTTTTTCTTATCTTGGTCAAAAGAAATCGTATAATACGGCATGACCGCGGATGCTTGTTCCGTCTTGCCGCTCAACCGGAACGCTCCTTCCGTAAACGGGATCAGATGCTCGTTGAAGTTATTTCCGGGATATACGGCGTATTTGCCGTAGCCGAAATGCGCGTCGCGTCCGCCTTCACCCGATCCTCCGCCGGGCCAATGCTTCACCATTGCGTTAACGCTGTGATACCCCCAGCCGCCGGCAATTTCCGCTTCTCCTTCCGAGGTTTGGAAGCCGTCGATATAAGCTCGGCCCATGTCGGCCGAAAGCTGCGGATCTTCGCCGAACGTCATGCCGAAGCGGAACCAGCGCGGATCGGTCGCGATGTCCACCTGCGGAGACAGCGTGGTCGCCAGTCCGAGCAGGCGGTATTCCCGCGAAGCCACCTCGCCGAACCGTTTGGCAACCTCCGGATCGAACGTCGCCGCAAGCCCCATGGACTCGGGCCATACCGAGAGACCTCCGTTTCCGCCGCTGTTGAATTCGGCCGAGGAATCGCGTCCATGGCGCGGGTCCGAGCTGTTGTTGGCCGGAATGCCGAGAGGCTGTCCTTCGGCAAAGGCTTGCAGGCGATTGTTCCACCTTGCCGCCGTTTCCGGACTTTCCACCTTAGTGACCAGAACATGGCGGATATGATCCTTGGATAAGAAGGCCCGCTGCTGATCCGTCAGCTCCCAGGACGGCGCCCCGCTTTCCCTGAACCCGGCGCCCCCGTAAGTGGCCGGATTCCAACCCATGGCGCCGGGAATAGCCTGATGGGAGCTGTACAGCATCAAGCCGGCGATTTGTTCGATCGTCATCTTCGATGCCAAATCCTTGGCCCTTTCATCGGGCGACAGCCGCCAATCCTCATAGTCGTCCAGGTCGCCGTCCTTGCTATGATCTTTGAAGGCAAGGCCGTCCCGGTATAGGATGCGTACCCCGGAGGCTTCGCTATAGGCGAGCAAAGGCCCCCTTCGTTTTGCACATAACGGATAGCTTCGTCGTTCTGGTTAGAACTCATCGTAATCCCCCTTCTGAACTCATCGGTCACAGGCTCCGCATCTTATGCCCGCCTAATCCCGTGAGGAATGTCCCTTCCTATTGTAGCGGGAACGCGCCCGCCGTTTCTAACGGAAAACAGACTCGTTATTGTCATTATTCGGACATTGTCGTTTCCGCAGGCTGTCCGCGTTTATCGGGGAAGCTCCGCCCGGAACTCCTGGGGCGTCATCCCGAACTTGTTTTTAAACGTTTTGGAGAAATACGAGAAGCTGGAATAGCCAACGGAGGCGGCTACGATCCCGATAGAAGCTCCGGTATGCTCCAGCATCGATTTGGCTTCCTTCATACGCTCGCTCACGACATAATCCGAAAGCGCAACGCCGGTCTGCTTTTTGAACAATTTGGCCAAGTAGTCCGGATTCAGATACACGTGATTGGCAATATCTTTACGCGTCAAGGGCTGGTCCAGATTCGCGGCGATGAAGACCTGCACCTTATCCACGATGCTCTCGCTTTCTTCCCGCTCATGCAGATTAGCCATAGCAATTTCGATGACATGCCCCGCCCATTCGTTCAGCTCGACGAAGGAACGCGTTACGACGAGCGCCTGCTCGGGCGACAAGAGGTCGGAGAATATGTCATGAGCCTTCAACCCTTTGGCATGAAGCACATAGTAGATCATTTGAATAAAGTCGTGATAAAAATAATGAAGAATGCGCGCGCTTCCCTTCTCCCTCGCTTTAATCCGGTTCAGATACGATTGTACCTCGCTCAGCAGCCGCTCCCGCTCCCCCTGCTTCAGCAGCTCGGTCCACTCGCTCACAAGCGGGTTATCCGTCAGCTTCGCGTCGCGCTCCGTTTCCTCCTGCGCAGGCTGCTCCTCCATAAAATAGGCTTGATTTACGTGAATGACGTTATTTTTATGAAATCCGCCCAAGCTTTCGACAAGCTCGCTTATTTGATGAAGATAGGCAGGTCTGCCGATATAGCAGGACAATTCGCAGTACATGCTCTGGTTGCAAAATTGAATGAACGCCCGGCACTTATCTCTCCAGTCGAGCTTCTCCCGCTCCTCCTCTCCGTCATCCAGGCAAGGCAGAAGCGCGATCATCGAACCGGCATGCCACGGAATGACTTGGCCCATGTCCTGATTCGGAATCAGACTATGGGCCGCGGCATTGCGCAGCGCATACTCCATAATTTTCTCGTCGCGCGGAGCGAGCTTTCTTCTCCATCGCTGCACGCTGATCAGAATCGGCGCGAATCGCGTCTGCCCGGTGTACGGAATGTTGCGCAATGCCAACGCTTTATCGATCTCCTGCGGATCGGAAGACAGCGTCCGGTTGAGCAGATCGAGCCAGAACCTTTCGATAATGAGCGGCTGATGCTGCTGCCATAAAGTGAAGTAGTGGGCGTAGCTTCGTTTGAATTCCGCCTCCTGCCGCCGTTTTTCCACCTTATCCAGCACTTTGCCGATAACTTCCTCCAGCTCGCTGTAGCGTACGGGCTTCAGCAAGTAATCGTGACTGCCAAGCTGAATGGCCTGCTTGGCATACGCGAAATCCCCATGGCAGGTCAGGAAGATGCACTCTTTCTCCGGATAATGCTCCCTGACCCACATCAGCAGCTCAAGTCCGCTGCCTTCGGGCATCTCGATATCGCAGATCAGAAAATCGACCGGGTAGCTGCTTATCAGCTCCTTGGCTTGACGTATATTGGAAGCGAGATGGACATGCCCGACCCGCAGGCCGTTCCAATCCACCCCCGACTGCAGCCCGTCCAGAGCGTAACGCTCATCGTCCACCAGCAGCGCTTGATACATCGTATTCCTCCTCCCTTGCCTTTCTATAAGTTATCGGCAGCCGAATTTGCACAATCGCCCCGCAATCGATCCCGTTCGAGAAATAGACGCCGGCGTCGTCTTCCTCGTACAGCAGGCGCACTCTGCGCTGAATGTTCCAAATGCCGATATGGTTCCCCAGCTCGTCGCCGATGTCGATGCCCTCGGACAGCTTGTCCAGCACATCCTCGTCGAAGCCTTTGCCCGTATCGCGAATATCGATCCACATCCAGAGCGGATCTTCCCAGTCGACATACGCCTTAACCGATATATGCAGCGGATTGTCCATTGAAACGGCATGCTTGATGGCATTCTCGACAAAGGTCTGGCAGACGAGCGGCGGTACCAGAACATCCATGCAAGGATCTTCGACCGTGATCGACGCCGTGAGCTTGTCGGGGAAGCGCAGCTCCTGGATTCGGACGTAATTGCGCGTATGCCCTATCTCGTCCTGCAGCGGCACCAAAGACATATTGCTGCGGAACATATACCGGAAATGCTGCACCAGACTGAGCGACATATCTTGAATGAGCTGGAAATTTTTTACCTGAGCCAGATGATAGACGATATTTAGCGAATTGAGAAAAAAATGCGGATTGATTTGCAGCTGAAGATGCTTAAGCTCCGTCTTCTGATTGTTCAACTGCTCCTCGTAAACGTTAATTTTTAATTCCTTAATTTGCGTCGCCATCGCATTGAACGTTTCATTGATGATCGCAAATTCGTCCGAAGAAGCTTTCGGATCGATCCGCACTTCCCAGTCGCCGGATTTAATTTTGCGCATGGCCGAAACGAGCCGCTTCATCGGAACGAGCACCGCCCGCCGCAAAAAGAAATAGACGATCGGCAGCACAATGAAGGTCGCCACAACGATCATGATCACAATCCGGCGCAGCGGCGGAATGTTCTCCATTATTTGCTTGTCGTGGATCAGGGCGACCACGCGAAAGGCCCCTTTGTTCGAGCTCTTGCTGACGACCATATAGGAGCTTCCTCTCCCCTCCATCCGATAAGAACCGGCAGGAGCGTAAAGCTTGATCCCCTCCCGGTCCAGCAGCGGATCGTCAGCAACAGGCTCGTCCTGTTCGTTGACGAGAACGAACCGGCCTCCCGTCCCCAAATCGGCCGATCCGAACGGCGCCATCATTTGATCCGTGCTCATCACCGCGCCGAGCAGCACGTTGCCGTACCGGATGATCCGGTACAAGGAGGGGGGCTGATCGCCCTCCTGACGGAGAAACCAGAGATTGCGGTCGGTATACCCGTCGAAATCTTCCGTAAACAGAAGGGACAGCGCGTTCTTCAGCCGTTCCTGCTCCGGATAGGTCATCGTTTGGCTCTGCGCGGCGATCAGATCCTCGTTCGTCTGCGAATAAACGAAGAACATCTCGATCTTATCGTAATACACGGCGTCATTCCCCAGCTTGTTGTGAACGCGGATTCGCGCCAGATTGTATGCCTCGGCATCATTGGCCTCCGGCACGTCCAGCGCCAGCAGGTCGGATTCCTTGGCGATCAAGTTATACAAATATTTGTCGATATCCTCCAGCTCCCGATCCAGCGTCCCCATATACATGCTCAGGACGTTCTCGTTGGAATGGGCGACCTGATTGCGAATCACCTCCGTGGCGTAAAAGTTGTAATAAATCAGCATCAAGCTTAATGGGAGAATAAGCAGCAGAAAGACAAATAAAATCTTGTTGCGCAGCGATTGGAACAGCTTTTGCCTCCATTCCGTCATGTACCGCCTCATGCACCCCCGCTCCTTTCGGCGCCAATCGGCTTATCAACGGACAAGCACGCTGAATTTTTTTCTATCTTATCACGATGAAGCGCTTTCAACAATTGTCTTTCCCAAATCTTCGATAAAGCCGGGTGCGAAAGGACGGTGAAAAGTAATTGATTAGGCTTAAATTAAAGGACTTATACGCAAAACTGGAAAGACGCAAAAAGAAATCGCGGAAGATATGAAAATAAGGGAAGCGACGTTAAGCGGCTTATCCAATAATCTTCGGACGTCAATTGACATACTGCAAAGGCATCCAAGCTACTTTCCAGATGCCTTCACGGTTCTGAATGAGTTGAAACGCTTTCTCCTCCTTCGGATTTCCGATGCCGTCAGTCATCCATATCACAGCGCTCTTCTCGTCGATTTCTTCTACCAACTCATGAGTTTGCTTCAGCTCAGTCCACATTTTTCGGGAACGCTCTATCGTGACCTTATCATTTGAAATATCATTTATATATGATTGGTAACTCGGTATATCGTAATCAGGGTCTTTGATAAAAAGCGCGTAGCTCACTTCGTAGTCGCCCGCTTCCGATGCCTTTACATAAAACTTGAATACGTCAAGCGGTGAAAGCTTCCGAAGCAATTCCTCGTCTTTTTTCTCAGCAAATTGTTCATACCGTTTCTCCATCTCATTTGAGAGCGTCCATTGCGCGGTTTCGTTCGGCCTTACTTGGTCTGTTTGTTGTAGAATCATGGTCCCCTCCGAATCCGCTTCCCATACCGCTTCATAATCTCCATACCATCGCAGGTCTGTTTCCTGTCCGTAACAACTTGGCGACCCCAATGGAGATACAGTTGCTTTTGTTGCAGGCCGGACTAACAACCGTCCTTCCTTTTGCATTCCAACTGCCCGGATTGAATTGTCTGCAGTCCCTTGAGTTTCCAAGTTTTCAGCACTTGCGTTCACTAGTTGTTTGTGCTGATTGGATGATTCTATAGCCTTTTCCTGTGGGTTTACCGAATTACATGAGGACAAAATAAAAATAGCCGATATGAAGCATAGAACGGCAACGGCAACATTGTTTCGCATAAGCTCCCCCCCTCAAATTTTCACTTTACGATTATGACGACACCAATACAATGAAAGTTGCGCAACACCCAGCTTTCACTTGTTCCAGCCGGGTATAATCCGCCACGCTTATGACGCGTTCCCCACGTGGCTGTACGTGTGGAACCGCCTCGACAGCGCGAAATATTGAAGAAGGCGGGTTAATCGATAGAAGCAATTAAAATAATTGGCATTTGCTTTCTGCATGAAACTGCGAATTTTGGATTGACGTTATTTCCCCAATTAATGACAAACGGCGCCTTTTGGCGCCGCCGCTATTTTCCCATGTCGCCGGGAACCCGCGTCATTACTGGTTTTTCCGAACCGCGATTATGTTACATAACAGACTCGCGTTCGTTATTCCGGCTTCTGCCGTTTATGCTTCGTCAGAGGAAGAGCCCTCGTCTAACGGCTCCATGCCGAGCCCGTCCCATTCGGAATAAAATTGCTCCAGGAACGCCTCCATATACTTATGCCGTGCGACAGCCATCCGCTTGCCCGTCTCCGTGTTCATCAAGCCGGACAGCTTCAGCAGCTTCTCGTAGAAATGATTGATTGCGGGAGATGAACCCTTGCGGTATTCCTCATGCGTCATGGTTTCCCGGTATGGCTGCATGGGGTCGTAGATGACGCTCCCTTTCCAGCCTGCATAGGCAAACGTACGGGCGATCCCGATCGCCCCGAGCGCATCGATCCGGTCCGCATCCTGGACGACCTGCGCTTCCTTCGTCCGAACCGGAGGATTATGGCCTCCTTTATAAGACATCGTTCCAATAATTTCCATAACATGAGCCGCATCGGACTCATCTACCTCATACTCGGCCAGCCTCTCCCGCACCTTGGCCATACCTGCTTCGGCGGTAGGATTCAGCTTCTCGTCGGCAATATCGTGCAGCAGCGCGGCCAGCTCGCAGACGAACGCGTCGGCTTGTTCCTGCCGGGCGATATACCGGGCTATCCGCGTCACGCGGACGATATGCCACCAGTCGTGTCCGCTCGAATCGGACTCCAGCTCGCGCCGCACATCCTCGGCGGCCTTCAGCAATATTCGTTCCTTGGTCATAACAGTCGATTCCTCCTTCGTTCCCGGCTACTATCCGAACCCGAGTATACCTGCTTCCGCCTGCCGCTTCAACCTAAAACGGGAGCTTTTCGGTACAGCCATACAAGCAAACGGTTGGCCGCATTCATATTCTACAAAACATGCGTACCGCAAACAATAAGCCGGTAACAGGGTAATGAAAGGAGTGAGGAACAATGGCTACAGGCGTCGTGGACGTATACGAATCGGAAGACTTGAAAGACAATCAGATCGTTCTGGTCGCTTGCGGGGCCGGTCTGTCGGGCGAACTGAGGACCATCCCGAACGGGGCCGGATTGACTTTGAAAAAAGCGGCCATTGAAAGCAAAATCGTCGTCCGGCATGAGAGCGGCAGCGAGTGCCCGTTTAGCTATATGGAGATCGGCCCGGCTCTGGCCAAAACCTTCGGCCTGAAGAACGGCCAGCGCGTCAGTCTGGACTTCTCCCCCGGAACCGGAGCGCTCCTGCTGTATCCGCAAACCGTCAGCAGCTCCTCCGGCCTGCTGCTTGCCGAGCTGCGCAAGGGCAGAGAAGGCGCCATCGTCATCGGCTATGCGCTGCTCAGCTGGCTGGGGATTCCGGAGAAAGCGGCCGGCACGGCCATCACGTTAACCAGAGGCGCCGCAAGCAAGAAATTGCGCCTGATCATACCGGCTAACGAATTGGACGAAACGTTCCGCTTAACGCCCGCAACGATGCGCAGCTTCGGCCTTGCGCCGCGGAGAAAGTGGCGGCTTTCATATAACCGGACGACCAGAACGCTGCAACTTTCTGCTGCAGCAGCCTTGCCGAAACGAGTGAAGAAGGTAAAGAAAATTTAATATCCATATTTTTCTATAACTGTATCTCAAATCGCTGATAACCATGTATAGTTAAACTGGGTTTATTTTTCATGCGTAGGAGGTATGGTTGTTGAACTGGCTTGTCTTGCTGCATGTATTATCCGCTATTATCGGCATCGGACCGACTTACTTCAGCCATGTGCTGTACCGCCGCAGACAGTCGGTTGCAGAGCTGAAGCAGTCGATCCGGCTGAATAAAATGCTGGATTTTTTTCCGGTTGCCGGAGGAAGCGTCGCGATCGTCACCGGCATTGCGCTCGTAGCGCTGTCGAAGCTGCATTTTCTTGATCTTTGGATCGCCGGTTCGCTAGTTATTTATATCCTCATTCAATATATTATCGTCGCCCAAGTCATTCCCGAGCGAAGGAGGCTGCGGGAAGCTCTCGCCGATCCCGCCTTAAGGGATCGGGATATGCTGTCCGCCGAGCTGCAGCAGCAGGTCGCTTCCATTAATAAGCGGCTGTATGCGGCGACGCTGCTCGGCCTTCTGCTGTTCGCCGCGATGATCGTCAAACCGGAGCTTCCTTAACCTGCCTTATTCCGGAAAAAGAAATAACAGCCTGCCTTCCGCCGAGACGGAACACGCAGGCTGTTTGTTTATATGCGGGCCAGCAAAAGCGCCAGCAGCGCGGTGCGCAGCGGAATCTCCGCCACGTTCACATATTCCCCGGGCGCATGAGCGAAATCGCCGCTCGCCCCGAGTCCGTCGAGCGTCGGCACGCCGCAGGCGGCGGTAAAATTGCCGTCGCTGACGCCGCCGGTCGCGGCCTCGCCGAGCTCGAAGCCGAGCTCCTCGCGGGCAATGACTCGGGCAAGCTCGAACAGCCGGCCGCTCTCGGCGGTGCGCTCCATCGGCGGCCGCATCATCCGGCCGCTCACCGCCACCTGCGCGAGCGGGTGGTGCGGCTTCAGCCCGAGCAGCGCCGCATGCACGCGCTCGGCCTCGGCCGTCGTCGGCACGCGAACGTCGATTTCGGCCTCGGCGAAATCGGCGACGACGTTCGTGCCGATCCCCCCGCGGACGATGCCGACGTTCACGTTCGTGCCGACGGAGGCGTCGGACATTGCATGCAGGCGCTGAATCTGCAGCGCCAGCTCATGGATCGCGGAGACGCCGCGATCCGGCGCAACCCCGGCGTGCGCGGATACCCCGCGCACTTCCAGCCTGTACCGCCCGCTCCCTTTGCGGGCGGTCTTGAGCGCGCCCATCGGAGCCATGGGCGGCTCCAATACGAGCGCCGCGTCCGCTCCGCGCGCGAGCTCTTCGATCAGCCCGCGCGAAGCCGGGCTGCCGATCTCCTCGTCGCTGTTGAGGAACAACAGCGCGCGAGTATCCGCAGGCCACGCTCCGCTGTCCTGCAGCGCCTTCATGGCGTACAAGGCCTGCAGCACGCCGGCCTTCATGTCGTACACCCCGGGGCCGTACGCCCGCCCTTCGCGGATGGCGAACGGCCGCCGGGCGGCCTCTCCTTCCGGCCATACCGTATCGTAATGGCCGACCAGCAAAATACGGCGCGATCCCGTTCCCGCTTCGATCAGAAGCCGGTCGCCCGCCTCCGGATGGGGCAGCCGGGTCGCCTTCGCCGTGAGCAGCCGCTCCGCCGTCGCGGCGAACCATTCGGCCATCCGGTCGTTATGGGCTTTGCTCTTCGAGGGCGAGTCCATGTTGACGCATGCTTCGAGCAGCGCGAGCAGCTCCGGCATATAGCTTTCTATTCTGGCAAGTAATGACATCGCTCTCCTTAACCTTTCCTGACAATGGTTCTGAGAGGACACCTGACGGTATCCCGGTTATAAGTACAATTTATAGTTTGTTCCGCGTTCGCCGTGCCGGGGACTCAAACCGCCTTAATGGGCTTGAGAGTTCGAGCCGAACAGCCGGTCCAGGCCGTAGACGAATTCGAGAATCAGAATAAAGACGAGACTGAGCAAAATGACCACCGAGGAGATCGAAGCGACCAGCGGATCGAGCGTCTCCTGCATATAGCTGAAGATGGCCAGCGGCAGCGTCGTCGTCTGCGGCGACACCAGAAATAACGAAACCGTCACGTTATCGAACGAGGTCAGAAACGAGAAAATAAATCCGGAGATCAGCGCCGGCTTCAGCAGCGGCAGCGTAATATCCCGGAACACCTGCCCCGGCTTCGCCCCGAGAATATAAGCCGCCCGCTCCAGCGTATAATCGTAGGAGCTGAGCCCGGTCAGCGTCAGCCTGACGACGAACGGCACCGAGATCAGAATATGCGTGGCGAGCAGCCCCCAGAACGTCCCGGCAATGGCGATGCGGGTGAAAAACAGCAGCGCCGCAATCCCGATAATAAGCGACGGAATCGTTAGAGGCGAAAGCATCAGCGCATGAATCAGCTTTTTGCCGCGAAAGGAATATTTGTGCAGCGCCAGCGCTCCCAAAGTGCCGGCCAGCGTAGCGAGCACCGCCGTGATCGCCGCCAGCTCCAGACTGAAGATGAAGGCGTCGATGAATTCAGGCCGGTCGGCGATTTTGGCGTACCATTTGAACGAGAACCCTTCGGGCGGGAAGGTCAGCACATTTTTCGAAGTCAACGAAACCGGAATAACGACCAGAAGCGGCGAGATGACGAATATAATAACAATCGCAGTAATGAAGCCTAGTAGAGGAAATCGCCGCATCATGATGAAAACACCTCTTTATACCGTTTCGTTTCGATGATTCTCGTAAACAGGGCAACCAGCGCGTAAGTCGAGGCCAGCAGCAGGAACGACAAGGCTGCCCCTAACGGCCAATTGAGCGTCGCCATAATTTTCTCGTACGCGATCACCGGCAGCACTTTGACCGAGGTTCCCCCCATCAATGCCGGCGTGACGAAGGCGCTCATCGACAAGCTGAACACAAGCGTAATGCCAGCGATCATCCCCGGCAGGCTGAGCGGCAGCGTGATGGTCAGGAACGACTTCAGCCGGGACGCCCCGAGAATGCCGGCCGCCTTATAGAGCGAGGCGTCGATGGCGTACAGGCTGGTGGCGATCGACAACACCATGTAGACGACGAACGAGTCGGTCAAGCCGATGACGACGCCAAGCTCGTTGTAGAGCAGCCGCAGCGGCTTATCGATCAGCCCCAGCTTGATGAGCGTCGCATTGATCCAGCCCTTCTCGCCGAGGATCACGACCCAGCCGAAGTTGCGGATAACGACGCTGATCAGATGCGGGGAAATGATCAGGAACGTCACGATACCCCGCAGCTTTCCGGTCGTTTTGGCCATGAACATCGCCACCGGATAAGCCAGAACCAAGGTCACGATAACCGTATACACGCTGAGCCGGATCGTCCGCCACAGCACTTGAAGATAGTAAGGGTCCTGCACGAACAGCGCATAATTATGCAGCGTCAACCGCTGCTGCTCATCCTGCACGCTCTGCAGGAAAATATACAGCATCGGGATCAGGAACGCGCCGAGCAGCACGATAAGACCGGGGGCGAGCAGCAGGAGCGCCGTGCGCAGCGATCCTTGGGATTTTGCCGTGGATGACGCCATCGTTTATCGCTCCTTCCCGGGGAAGACGAATACATCGTCCGGATTCCAGCACACCGTCACGGCTTGCCCCGTTTCAAGCCTTCCTTGCTGAGCCGCCGATTGCACGCGCACCGTTAAGGATTCGCTGCCGACCGCCACCTCGCATTCGACGAAGGCTCCGAGGAAGGACAGCTGCCTGACCCGCCCCTGCGCGCAGGCGTAACGGCTGCCGCTTGCCGACTCGCCGTCCGGCGCCAGCATCAGCTTCTCCGGCCGGATATAGATCGAGACGCGCTGGCCGGCGGCGAAGCTACTTCCGCGCGGGCTTGCCTGTAGCTCGAATGCGCCTCCCGCATCCCCTGCGGACAGCGCAAGCCTGGTCCCCTGTATCCCTGTCACTTTACCTTGCATCCGGTTCGACTTGCCGATGAACGTGTGAACGAACTCGCTCGCCGGTTCGTTATAAATGTCCCAAGGCGTGCCGATCTGCTCGACTTTGCCGTGATCCAGCACGACGATGCGGTCGGACAAATACAAAGCTTCCTCCTGATCGTGAGTGACGAAGATCGTCGTAACGCCCGTCTCCTGATGCAGACGCTTCAATTCATCTCTCAGCTCTTCGCGCAGCTTAGCGTCGAGATTGCTGAGCGGTTCGTCCAGCAGCAAGAGCGACGGTTCGGTGACGAGCGCCCTCGCGATAGCGATCCGCTGGCGCTGGCCGCCGGACAGCTGCTTCGGATAGCGGTCCGCCACATGCGGCAGCTTCACCAGCTCCAGCACGCGCCGCACCCTGCTCTGGATCTCCGCCTTCGGCACCTTGCGCAGCTTCAGGCCGTATGCGACATTGTTTGCCACCGTCATGTGGGGAAACAGCGAGTACGTCTGAAACACCATGCCCAAATCCCGCTTATTGGCCGCAACGCCGTTCATTCGTTTTCCTTTGATGATCAGCTCCCCCTGATCGGGATCGAGAAAGCCTGCGATCATATTCAACGTCGTTGTCTTGCCGCAGCCTGAAGGGCCGAGGAAGGAGATGCACTCTCCCTGCTCGATTTGCAAATCAAAGTTGTCCACCACCACGTTCGAACCGAACGTTTTTCGTATGCTATGCAGCTCTACATCGTATGTTTTGGCCACGTTCTCTCACCTATTTTCCTACACTGGGTGCAATCTCTTTGTTGAACCGGTCAATCCACTCCGGCGTTTTCGCGCCTACGGTCTCCAGATCGAATTTCACAACCTTGCTGCGATCGAACTCCAGCTGCTTCGCCGTATCGTCCGGCAGCTTCACATCCGTCGCTGGATTATAATACAGCTTGCCGGCATACAGCTTTTGCACTTCGTCCGATAGCAGGAATTCGACGAACAGCTTGGCGGCATTCGGATTTTTGGCTCCCTTGACGATCGTCGCTACGTTAGGCACCAGATTGGCTCCCTCTTTCGGCACGACGAATTTCAGCTCCAGCCCGGCATCCTTCTGCACCAGACTGCGGGCCATCGTCCAGGTCGTATAAACGGCGCTCTTGTTTTGCAGGTTTTGCTGGAGCTGTGCAGCGCTCTTCGCAAATGTAGGCATGTAGCCTGCGATCGTTTTCATTTTGGCGAAGCCTTGATCCATATTACTCTCGCTGCCGCCGTTGGCGTAGGCCAGCATGATCAACGTAGAGCGGCCGAAATTGCTGGAAATTTCGGACAAGGTCAGGTTGCCCTTCATCTCCGGTTTGGTCAGATCGTTCCATGAAGCCGGCACCGGGAGATTCTTCTCCTTCACGAGCGCTTCGTTATACGAAATGCCCATCGGCGTAAAATTGACCGCTACTCCGCTGTTGTCCTTCATCTTCAAGTCGCCGGACACCCTCTTCATACTAGGAATATCCGCCTCGCTCAGCGATTCCCACAATCCTTCCACGCGGCCCGCTTCCTGCTCCCCGCCTTCCACGATCGTTACGTCCATTTGCGGCGACGCCTTTTGTGCCTTCGCTTTGGCAACGATTTCAGTGGAAACGCCGGAGACGTAAGTCAATTTGACGTCGGGGTATTTCTCATTGAACTTTTTGAAAATTTCATCCTTCATCAGCTGCTCGACGGTTGCGCCGTTGCCGGCCACTACCAACTGCTTCTCCGGCTTCAAACCGTCCGCCGTTTTACCTTCAGCCGCCGGAGCCGGATCGGCCGGTTTGCCGGGCGACGAACCACAGCCCGCCAGAATGCTTCCAAACAGTAGTACGGCAGATAATGCGGAGATAGTCTTTTTCTTCATGATGATCCTCCCTTATAATTGCTGTTTATATGGTATAGGAATTCGCAGGAGCGGCAGCCGGACAGCCCGGCTTATCGCTTGCCGCAAACGCCTTGCCAAATACGTAAGAAACGGCCGTAAAAATCCGAAGAGATGAATGCCGCCACTCGGCCGGGATAAGCCGCCCTGGCCCTGTGAATGTGAAGAAAGCGGATTCAAAGACGGGAACGAGCGTTGCCGGTTCGTTTGCCGCCGGCTTCGTTACTGGGTTAAACAAGGATAAGTAAAAGTTTTTGCAATTTCGCCTTGTTCACTATGCGTGAACAATGTATACTATATGTGAACCATAAAACGATATTAGCATGAAATATCCGTTTTATCAATTGGAAATGTTCAAAATTTTATTGCTAATTGCCTTCGCTTCTTCATCGTTCCGGGCCATTGCCGGCCTCTCGGAATGAATAGGCTTCCACTAGGAAAAATGAAAGCATTGTGATAAAATACCAATATTTTCGTACTTGTCTAAGGGAGAAGGAAACCAATGGAAACGTATTTGTCCTCCGTTAAAAATAGCTGTCATCTGTTGAAGCTGTTCCTCGACTCGCCCAAAGAGCTGGGCGTTACCGATCTGAGCAAACGGTTAGGCTTGTCCAAAGGCGCCGTCCACAAGCTCCTTATTACGTTGGAGAGCGAAGGGCTTATTCGTCAAAACCCGAACAACAAGCAGTACTCGCTGGGCTATACGCTGCTTGAGCTCGGCAACAAAGTGCTCAAGGATCATAACATGGTCGAATTTGCCCGTCCCCATCTGCTCAATCTGGCTTCCGCTACGAAGGAGCTCGTCTGCCTGTGCGTTATCGACGGCAAGGATGCCATCTATGTCGACAAGATCGACTCTCAGTATCCGATCCGCTTCGATATCGAGGTGTACCGCCGCTTTCCGCTGTACGCAACGAGCGCATCGCGGTCGATTCTCGCCTTTCAGGACGAGGCATTTATCGACGCCGTCCTCGGCGAGGAGCTTCGGACTTTTACGCCGCATTCCCTTAAGGACCCGAAGGACGTCAAACTGCGATTGGCCGCTATCCGCGAACGCGGCTATGAGATGAGCTCCAATCTGCGCAACGTCGGCGTTACCGGAATCGCAGCCCCGATCTTTGACGCAGCGGGGCAGGTTATCGCATCGATCAGTACGATCGGCCCTACCGATCGGATGGTCCCGGCCCAAGAGCAGTGGACGGCGGCGGTTTTGACCGCGACCCGCACGATTTCCTCCGGCCTCGGCTATAAGGGCTGAAGCCTGCGCGATGGTTTCACATAAAAAAGCAGCTGCCCTAGGATAAGGCGGCTGCTTACTTTTTTTATCATATCAAATTTGAACTTTGGCTTAGCCAAGCTGAAAGCGTACGAACCTTACGGTCGTCGTCGACGCCGGAGCCGCCATCTCCGTATCGAGACGATATTCAGAACGAACTGGCGGTCCTGCATTTCCGCAGGCATGATATACGAGCAGCTGATCACATAGGGCGTATTCGTCATGATCTCCTGCGTTGTCGTGGTTTGGCGGTTGCCCGCATACGTCAATCCGTTCTCCGTTAGAGGCCGCACCCTATCATTTCCTGAATTTCCCTCGAATGATTTTAGGTGGCTGCCTTTTCGTAACCATGTCGCTCAAGATTTATATACAAGGAGTAGATTAGTGAAAAAGATACGATGGTTGAAACGCAGCAGACGCACAGGCAAAATCATACTAAGTTGTATCGTCGCATTTCAGGCGCTCGCCTTCTTGCCCTCTCCGCTGCCATCCAAGCTGCAGCTGACGGGAGTAGTGCAGGCTGCAGAACCTATGGTCGTCAGTACCTGGATGTGGAATCCGTATGCCATCGACGAAGGCAATACACTGGAGATGCTGACGGAGCGCCGGGTGAACCGGGTCTATTTGTTTATCGATACGGACTATCCCGAATCTTACTACAGCCGCTTTATCCGTGAAGCCAAGGCCAGAGGCATCGCCGTCCATGCGCTGAGCGGAGCGCCGAATTGGGTGCTTCCGGAGCATAATAAGAAGATGTACGATTTCATCTATTGGGTGAAGCAGTACAATAGCCGGGTTCAACCCGATGAGCGGTTCGCGGGCATTCATCTGGACGTCGAGCCGTATGTTCTGCCCGAATGGAGGAACGATCCCGATGCTGTGATGGGCTTATGGATGGATACGGTGAGCGGGTTCCGCGAAGAGGTCAAATCCGATTCGGATTTGACGGTCGGGATGGATATGCCGGTCTGGCTTGAGCATTTTCAAGTGAGGGACGGCTACGGCGGCCGGACGACACTGTCCGACTGGTTCCTTCGCCGTATGGACCAGGTGACCCTGATGGCTTATGTCGACAATGCCGACGGGATTGAAGAGTCGGTGAGGACAGAGCTTAACGAGGCGGATCAAGCCGGCGTTCCCGTGCTTGTGGCCATCGATACGGTCGACAGCGGCGAAGCCGGCGGCAGCTTTTACGATAAAGGACAGGCCGCCATGTCCGGTGAGCTGGGTTCCATGATTAGCAAAGTCAGCGGCCATGCTTCCTTCCGGGGCTACAGCATCCACGATTGGGACAGCTGGCTGAAGCTCGGTGAGTAATGCGGCCACGGCAGAAGCATAGCCTGGCGTGAGGGTCCGAAGCCTTGTTCGGAAAAAATAATACTGGCAACTTGTCAGAACGCTTGATCTGGATAACAGAGCGGCTGTAACGGACGAGATAGCAGCTCTAGCTTGAGCGAATAGGTTCAACGTCAAGGCAGCTGCAGCAGGAGGGAGAGCCTCGTAGTAGCAAGGGGCTCTCTTTTTGGATTTTGGTGGTTTTTTATGGAAAAATTTTAATATTCCCAATAAATGGTGTAAACTAAAATACACACTTATTACTTTGTTAAAATGCTTTTTATTTTTCAGCAGCTATTAGAAGTCTGGTGAAAAAAGAGCGGAGGGGCCATTTGAATCTGGAAAAGCGTAAGCGTTCGCCTTTGAAAACGGATTCTCTCCGCAGAAAAACGAAAAACAATCCAAAGAATCCGTTTTCAACAGCGATTGGAGGATCAAATGGACACCGCAGCGGACTTTTTCACCACCCTTTTAGTGTGCAAGCTAAAATCGAAAAAAATTGCAGAAAAGAGGTTGATAAGGATGATTAAAATATATGTACTGTTAATGACTATAGTTTTAATTATCACAAGTTGTAATAGTAACCACGTATCTTCTTCCACCAACATAGAAACCGAGATTAAAAAAGAAGAAATAACTTTTAAGGAACTAATTTCCACTCAAAATTCTTCAAAAGGAGTTATAGCCTTTTATGAAACTGAAAAAGGGTTAAACTCAGCATTTTTCAGCAAAAAAGAAGAAAAATTATCGTTAGAGTTAAAGGATGGTACACTTGAACGTCCTAATGAAGCGAACATAAATGTATCGTATATCGAATCGAATCGTGGCAGTGAAGATCATTTTAAAATGTTTTATGGAACTACCAATAGAAAGAATATTGAGCGTGTTACTGTGAAATATAGCGATGGAGGAAATATTCAAATAAATGATGCGAATATAATAAAAACCAACAAAGATTATATTATTTGGTATGTTATACCTGATAAGTTAAGTAATTATCATCTTGAAAAAATTGAAATTAAGGGGTATTTAAGTGACGGCAAGGAAATCACATTTTAAAGGTCCTAATTAACCAGCTATACCGTATAAAAAATAAAATACAAGCACGTTTACTCACATCGCCCAGAGTCTGTAAAGGCTTGGGTATTAGACGGGAGTTTACCACGAGCTACATCCCTATCAAATGTCTTTTCACCGGATGCTGATCGAGGTTTAAAATCTCCATAATCGTTATCTGCTTCCCAAGTTGAAAACCGGGTACTCGGAAGGGTATTTACCGCCTGTTACCCTTACATCAGCCCCTTTTGCCCCCCTCGGTGTAAACTCAAACTCAGTTTTGGGGAATTGCCTTTGTAAAGCGCTCGGAAGTTCTTGCCCCTTTGCCTCATTAGCTCATCATAATGAACTTTGTTGCCAAGTTCATGGACTGAGACCCTTCCAAACCAATCACTGTTCCATCTACTTGTTGGAATCGATGATCGATAACTGAACCTTATCGCATCAGCTTCGCTAGAAGCGTTACTTTTACGGTTGCATCGCCATGATCCAAAGCATCGGTCAGTTCAATTATTCTCTGTACATCCGCCGCCCTTGTAACATACTGATCCAAAATTTCATCATAGTGTCCCCTCGGATCAACACATCCAAGAGGTGAGTTGTGGCAGTACGTATACAAATTCAAACTCAACGGATTCGTAATATCCCCTTCATACGTATCCTCACTAATAAACCGTCCCATACTTGGATCATACCATCTGGCCCGAAGATATTCCTGTAGTAACGCTCTGTCAGGCCGTTTTCCATACGCTCGTATAACAGCCCGTCTTCCATTATACTTGTAAGTTACCGTTCTGCCGTCTTTAGTAGCGGATATTAATTGATCCCATACATCATATGTGTAATCCATGGCGTTAACTTCAGGAAGCCTGTTGCTATTCCACTGTGTATGGTTCCCGCGGCTATTGTACTCATAGTATTCACTATATTAGCTATTGAAACGGATACATTGAGCGGGCTACTACACCGAGTCCAAATCTGGATAAAACAGTATGAGTTCCTTCCAAATTTCCAGCTCCCCCGTCCATCTCCAACCCCCATTCGGAAATCCCCGACCTCCAACATGACAAAATTGAAAGATTGGCGTAAGGGAAATCAATGGTTTCTTTTTTCACGAACGGTTACTGTGTGGATAAAGATTCTTTAAAGGAGTGTTTGCTGATTATGCTGGAAGTTCGCAATGTTTCCAAGGTTTATGAAGGCAAGGTAAATTACCGGGCGTTGTCCGATCTTAACTTTACGGTGAAGAAGGGCGAATTCGTCGGAGTTATGGGCCCCTCGGGCAGCGGGAAGACGACTCTGCTCAATGTCATCTCGACGATCGACAAGCCCTCGGCCGGCGAGGTGTATATCGACGGGAAGCCCGCGTTCGGGTTGAATAAGCGGCAGCTCGCGCTGTTTCGGCGCCGGGAGCTCGGGTTCGTCTTCCAGGATTTCAACCTGCTGAGTACGCTCACCGTCAAAGAAAATATTATTTTCCCCCTTACATTGGAAAATATTAGCGTCGCCGAACAGGACGGGCGGGTGAACCGGATCGCGGACAAGCTCGGCATCTCTCATATATTGAATAAACGCACGTATGAAATATCCGGGGGACAATCCCAGCGCACGGCAATCGCCCGGGCCCTCGTCCATGATCCCAAATTGATTTTGGCCGACGAGCCTACGGGCAATCTCGATTCCAAAGCGGCCAAGGACGTGCTGGAAACGCTCCAAAAGCTGAACAAGGACGACGGCGCAACGATGATGATGGTTACGCATGACGCCCAGGCGGCCAGCTACTGCGACCGGATTATTTTTATCAAAGACGGTATGCTTTACCGGGAGCTGCAGCGGATGGACAGCCGCAAGGAATTTTTCGAGGATATTATGAATGTACTTACGTCTTTAGGGGGGGCATCCGATGAACTTTCGTCAGTTCGCCTTTAAGAACGTCATCCGCAACAAGCGGCTGTACGCCGGCTACTTTTTCAGCTGCGCGTTTTCGGTCATGATTTTCTTCGTTTACTCGATGCTCGCGTTCCACCCCGACCTCAACTTTTCCGATAAGGGCTCTTATGGCCAGGGCGCCAAGACGAGCATGGACGTATCGCAATACATTATTTATGTATTTACGTTCTTCTTTATTTTATATTCGATGAGCGCCTTCCTGAAATCGCGCAAAAAGGAATTCGGCATCGGCATGATGCTGGGGATGTCGGAGCTGCAGCTGAGACGGCTGGTGTTTCTTGAAAATGTCATGATCGGTCTGGCCTCGACTGCAGCAGGGATTGCCGCAGGATTGCTGCTGTCCAAAGGCATTCTTATGCTGGGCACCTCCCTGCTGACGCTGGAGCAGCCGCTCGCTTTCTATTGGCCGGTAAGAGCGGCTTTGCTGACTTTTGCCGCCTTCACTTTGCTGTTTCTGTTCATTTCGCTATTCACCGCGATAATCCTTCGCAGCAGCTCGCTCATCGATCTGCTGAAAGGAACGGCCAAGCCGAAACCGGAGCCGAAAGCTTCCGCGCCGCTTGCCGTACTTGCCGCTGTACTCCTTGCCGTCGGCTATGCCGCGGCCTTTATCGTCAAAGGCGTACTCGTGCTGTTTGCGCTGCTTCCTGTGGCCGTTATCGTCAGCATAGGCACCTACTTCCTGTTTACGCAGCTGAGTGTTTATGTCATCCGCAAGCTAAAGGGAAATCAGGAGTTGTACCGCAGCCGCACGAACCTGGTTACGCTGTCGGATCTTGCTTACCGCATGAAGGACAACGCGCGGATGTTTTTCCTGGTGGCCATGATATCGACAGTGTCCTTTTGCGCTATCGGCACGCTGGTCGGAATGAAGTCCATGTTTACGGGCCAGCTGTCCGAGGCACTCCCCGTCATGAAATACGAATCTTACTCCGGCAACGGCCTCGAGGCGGAGCAGACGGCGCTTATCGAGCAGTCGTTGGCAAATGCGGGGATCGATTATAAGCCGTATGTTATCCATAAAAAATCATCTGCAAATACCGCGACGAATAAAACGTATAAATTTGTATCCGTGACGGAATATAACATTTTGATGAATGACAACGCAGTGGTCGGGGATAAGGACGCCCTGTTGTTTTATCCCGACGATATGGGATTCGGCGGGCGAGCCCGCGAACAAACCGGGAAGATCGCATCGCAGGACGGCAGCGTATTCGCCGTGACGCAAAGCGGCGTCATGCCGATTCGGCTGCAGCAGCTCGGCTATGCGGACGTAGCGGTCATATCGGACGCCGCCTTTCAAGCAATGCCCGCATCGCAGGAGGATTCCGCTTCTTTCGTATACGATGTGACGGATTGGCGGAGCACCTTGGCCGTATCGAAGGAACTGAACCTGCTGCTGGAGGGCGGCGAAAAGCAATACGAGTTTATTTCCAGAGCCTATGCGGTGCATGAAAATAATCAGTCGTTCGGACAAATTTTGTTAACCGGTCTGTTCATTGGAGCCGTATTCTTCGTCGCCGCGGGCAGCTTCCTGTACTTCCGGCTGTATGCCGATCTGCCTCAGGACTGCGTGCAGTACCGCGCCATTACGAAGCTGGGCCTAACGGAGGGCGAGTTGTCGAGGATCGTATCGGTACAGATCGGGCTGCTGTTCTTCGTGCCGATTGTTGTTGCCGTTGTCCATGGCGCCGTGGCGCTGAATACGCTGCAAAATACGTTCGGCGTCAATCTGTTCAAGGAGTCGGCGCTCGTGCTGGGCGCATTCACGGTGATTCAAATCGTTTATTTCTTGTTCATTCGCGCCGGTTATGTCAAAAAATTGAAGGAAGCCGTTCAGTAGACTGGCGGGAAGGAAACGAATGTGACGCTCTGATCAAGGCGGTTCACGAAAACAAATACAAAGGCAGGCTGGAACATAATGATTCCGGCCTGCCTTTTTTCGGAAGGGCGGCGAGTTCGTCGCGTCCTGCGATTTTTCACCGGACATTTAGGAGTCTGTCCGACGAAACAGGAAAAGCATAGTTTCGTCGCGAAACTTAACTGTAATCTGTTTATCTGGTAAAAAAGGGTGTGTGGTTTATGGCAAAATTTAAATCTTACTCCACGGAACAAGGTGAATTGTTTCCGATGTATTTGAGCGATTGGATCCCTGAAGATCATTTAGTGCGGCTTGTTAGCGACATCGTGGATCAGTTGGATCTCACGGTCATGACAAATCGGTATTCCCATCGCGGAGAAGAAGCCTATCACCCCGCCATGCTTTTGAAGTTATGGTTCTATGGCTATGCTACGGGTGTGTTCACCTCCCGGACCCTTCGTCAGGCTATGGATGAAAATATTCCTTTTCGTTGGCTATGTGGCGGCCATCGACCGGATTTCCGTACGCTCAGCGATTTTCGAAAGGATCACCTCGAATCATTACCGGGACTTTTCAAACAAGTGGTACACATCGCCATACAGCTAGGGTACGTGTCCCTCGGTCATGTCAGCATCGATGGTTCGAAGCTGAAAGCCCATGCATCGAAGCATAAGTCGATGTCGCGAGATCGGATGAACCAGGAAATCGAGCGTCTGGAAAAGGAAATCCGCGAAGCTCTCGAGCAAGCCGGCCAGATAGACGACCAAGAGAACGAAGAGCCCCTTTCGCTGTTGCCGGAATCGGTGACCAATCGCCAATCCCGACTTGAAAAAATCAGAGAGGCGCTCAGACAGTTGGAAACTCGCAAACCGGTAGAGGAATCGAAGACACCGGACAAAGATCAATTCAACTTTACCGATCCAGATTCCCAAATCATGGATACGAAAACCCAAGGCGTCATCCAAGGATATAATCCGCAAATTGCCGTAGATGCGGATCAGGGATTCATCGTCGGACTGCAGATGAACCCTAGCAGCAGCGACCAACACCAATTCCAGCCGGTGCTCGGTTCCATCCGCAACATAACGGGAAAGGTGCCCGAGAAAGTGAGTGCGGACGCAGGGTACTTTAGTGCGGACAACATTCAGGCGGCGACGAAGGCCGAGACCGACGCCTACATCGCGGCAACCCGTGAAAACAAGCAGCACGGGAATCCGTACGATAAAACCAACTTTACGTATATCCCGGAAACGGATACCTATGTGTGCCCAGCGGGACAAACGCTGATCCACAAGTACACATACTATGAAAAGGATCCTCAAAAAGCGACTCAATGGGTGTATATGAGCGATGCCTGCCTGACCTGCCCGTTTCAAAAGGACTGCGTTAAGTCCGGATCCGGTAAACGAAGGGTCAAACGCAATGAAGGCGATCCGATCCGAGAAGCCATGAGAACCAAAGTGCAAAGCGATGCCGGTAAAGACATTTACCGGTTACGTAAAGCCATCGTGGAACCCGCGTGGGGGCAAATGAAAGAATGTCAGGGCTTTCGTCAGTTTCACCTCCGTGGCGAAGATAAGGTTGAGGGTGAGTTCGTCCTTTTGGCTTTAAGCTATAATTTAAGAAAGCTTCATTCTGCCAGATATCCCAAACCATCCACGGTGTATAAACGGGAGAGGTCTGCCCAAAAACGTAAAAAAGCGGCGTAACTCCCACAAAGGCAAAGAAAGACACAGTGATTATACTCAAATCGTGATGAAAAATCATTTGAAAACCGAGTCTTACTCCGAAGGGACCTACAAAAGTAACTCCGTCGGACAGACTCTTAGAAGGGTGGTGAAAAAGTCCGCTGCGGCGTCCATTTGATCCTCCAATCGCTGTTGAAAACGGATCCTTTGGATTGTTTTTTCGTTTTTCTGTGGAGAGAATCCGTTTTCAAAGGCGAACGCTTACGCTTTTCCAGATTCAAATGGCCCCTCCGCTCTTTTTTCACCACGCTTTTAGAAGTGTGGTGAAAAACAAGCAGCCTATTCGTCTACATAAGTCCTGTTAAGCCGCCCCAACAGCTCGGCGAACGTATCCAGCTCTTCCGGCGTCCAATCCTTCAGCAAGCGCGAGTAGCGTTCGACGCGAGCCTGCCCGATCAGCTCCAGCTCCTGAAGCCCCGCTTCATTAATCTGAAACGAGCTGGCCCGGCCGTCCGTAGGGTCGGCAATTCTGCGGACGTAGCCTTTCTTCTCAATGACGGCCATCTGCCGGCTGACCGTGGATACATCGAGCCGGAATTCCTGCGCCAGCGCCTTCACTCCGGCCGGCCCGTGCTCCTTCAGCTGAAGCAGCAGCAAATAAGTCGAACGGTCCACAATCCGCTGATCTTTGCCGGGACTGACGAAATTGGCGCGCCGGACGAGCTTCGCCAGCTCTACTTCGATTTCCGTCAGCTTGTTCCTATCAAGCACCAAGCTTACTCCCCCTGTTCCATCATCCTTCCATTTTACCATATTGACAGTTTCAAAAAAAAGTCCGTATAATACCAAAGTAGTTGATTGTATCATGCAACTATATGCATAATTTATTAGCACTGCCATTTGAGGAGGCCCCTAGCCCATGAGTACCGCAGCAAAACCGGATTCGTTTTGGCCGATTATTTACGCCGTCTTTTTCGGCAATTTCCTGGCCATTTTAAGCACGACTACGATTAATGTAGCCTTTCCCCTCTTTATCGACAACTTCCATACGAGCTTGAACACGGTGCAATGGATTATGTCCGGCTTCGTGTTGGCTACAGGAGTCATCGCCCCGGCCGTCGGCTACCTCGGCGACCAGCTCAGCTACAAACGGCTGTATATGATCGCCATGGGAGGCTTCACCCTATCCTCCGCGCTGTGCATCTCCGCCTGGAACATCGAATCGCTCATTACGTTCCGGGTCATCCAAGGTCTGTTCAGCGGCATGATCATGCCGACCACGATGACGATCATTTACCAAGTCGTGCAAAAGGATAAGCAGCCGTTCGCCATGAGCTTATGGAGCCTATCGTCGATGCTGGCGCCCGCCTTCGGCCCGACGCTCGGCGGCTGGATGGTCGAATATTTCGGCTGGAGATCGATATTCGTCATCAATCTGCCCATCGGCGTCGCCGCCGTGATCGCAATCATCAAGTATATCCCGTACTACCGCTTGAGCGAAAAGAAATCGTTCGACAAGATCGGCCTTGCCGCCGTAACGATCAGCAGCACCGCTCTTCTAATGGCTTTCAGCCAAGGCAGCGTATGGGGCTGGACTTCCGGCAAGCTGCTTACGGTTATGCTGGGAGGCTTCGCTTTTTTGGCGTTTTTTATCAAATGGGAGCTCACCGTATCCAGTCCACTGCTCCAATTAAGGTTGTTTAAAAACGTCCGGTTTACGCTAAGCTTGGTCATCAACTGTGTCATTACCATTTCGCTTTATGCCGTCAGCATCCTGATCCCGCTATTTTTGCAAAATGTCAAGCATATGTCCGTTCTTCATACCGGGCTCATATTGCTGCCGGGCTCGCTCGCCCTCGCCGCCTGCTCGCCTATTACCGGCAAGCTGTATACCAAGATCGGTCCGCTTCGGCTGATCGCCTCCGGAATCGCGCTGATCGGAATCGCTACGCTTGCGCTGACGAATATGGGACTGCAAACGACGGCGGCCTACATTATCCTATGGCTCGTCATCCGCTATATCGGAGTCGCTTTATGCAATATGCCGGTGACGAACCTGGGAATGAGCTCGATTCCGCGGGAAAACTCCGGGCACGGCTCCGCCATCACCAACTGGGTGCGCCAAGGCATCGCTTCCCTGTCTATCGGCATATTCAGCTCGCTGCTCGTGACGCGGACGAATGTTCATTTGCAGCAGCTTGGCCAAACCGGCTCGGCAGGAGATCAAGAGCTGCTTCGCGAGCAGGCATCCGCTCTCGGAGTGAACGATGTATTTATGATCGGCACGATCGTCGCCGCGGCGGCGCTTCCGTTAGTGTGGCTGCTGCGCAAGCCGAAGCCTCAGACCGCGGCCGCAAGCGCCGCGCAGGCAAGGAACTGACCTTATCGGCGCTCCGACGTATAGCTTAAGTGAGGGAATCGTGGGGCGGGAAATTCCGGCCTCTGCCCCTTCACGCGGCGAACCCGAACTTCCTCAGCCGTATCGGCTGATCTCCAAGTCCCCTCCGCTCACCGCTAACGTGCACCTCCCCCATACAAGAACAAATCCCCCAAAAGCCATCCATGCCGCCGACGCGGCACCACAGACAATGGAAATGGGGTACCAAGAGTAATTTCCAGGGTAGTGACGTGATGCTCTGAAGCTTATTCCGTCCGCATCCAGCTTCAGCTGGATCGGCGTCTAACCATTCCTCTGGGTTCGTTCTATGGTTAGACATTACTTTCGGGGGAGCCCCCGGATATCCACAGGATATGGCTGCGCATCATTTCCTAAACAACAAAAAAAGCCCGGAGCCGCATCAACTGCAGCCCCCAAGCCTCTTATTCAAGCCTCTTATCCAAGCTTTCGTTCAAAAGCATTTTATTTCAAAATATGAATCGGATGACCCATCGCCACTTCAGCGGCTTCCATCGTGATTTCACCGAGCGTCGGATGCGCATGAATCGTCAGAGCGATGTCTTCCAAGGTTGCTCCCATCTCGATGGCAAGACCCATCTCAGCGATCAGGTTGGACGCTTCCGCGCCGACGATTTGCGCGCCGAGGAGCAGACCGGAATCTTTGTCGCCAACCAGCTTCACGAAGCCTTCCTTCAAATTCATCGATTGCGCGCGGCCGTTGGCTCCGTAAGGGAACTTGCCTACCGCTACGTTGATGCCTTTGGCTTTTGCTTCGGTCTCGTTCAAGCCGACGCTTGCGATCTCCGGATCGGAGAATACGACGGCAGGGATGCATTTGTAATCGACGACGCTAGGCATTCCGGCAATTGCTTCGGCAGCCACTTTGCCTTCGTACGAAGCTTTATGGGCCAAGGCCAGACCGGATACGATATCGCCGATCGCATAGATATGCGGAACGTTCGTTTGACACTGCTCGTTCACTTTGATCAAGCCGCGCTCGCCGACTTCAATGCCAGCCAGCTCCAGAGACAGATCTCCGTCCGTATTCGGACGGCGTCCTACCGTAACCAGCACATAATCGGCCGTTACTTTCTTCTCTTCGCCTTTGACCGTGAATGTCACGGTAACGTCTTTATCGGTTTGCTCGCAGCCTTGAGCCATCGCTTCGGTGAACACTTCCACGTCCAGCTTCTTCAGGTTGCGCGCCACAAGCTGCGACATTTCTTTCTCGAAGCCCGGCAGAACCGCGTCGGAGCCTTCGAGCACCGTCACTTTCGTGCCGAACTTCGCATAGGTTTGTCCGAGCTCGATGCCGATGTAGCCGCCGCCGATAACGATCAGGCTTTGCGGAATTTCTTGCAGCTCCAACGCTTCGGTGGACGACAAAATGCGGCCGCCGTAAGGGAACGCCTTAAGCTCGATCGGACGGGAGCCCGTCGCGATAATGCAGTGGTTGAAACGGTAACGCGCCGTTTCGTTATCGTTAAATACGCGGGCTTCTTGATCGTTGATGAACAAAGCCTCGCCGTTAAATACTTGAATTTTGTTGCCTTTCAGCAGCTGGGTAACGCCGCCGGTTTGCTTTTTGATAATGCCGCTTTTCCATTCCTGGACTTTGGCAAAATCGACTTTCACGTTTTCCGCCGTAATGCCGATGGCGGAGCTGTGCGCTGCCGCTTCATAATGATGCGCAGCGGAGATCAAAGCTTTGGAAGGGATACATCCGCGGTTCAAGCATACGCCGCCCAGCTCGGATTTATCGACTACCAATACGCTTTTGCCCAGCTGGGCGGCGCGAATGGCCGCCACATATCCGCCGGGTCCTGCACCGATGACCAGAACGTCAATCTCAACGGAAGCGTCTCCTACTACCATATCTTACACCTCCAAAATGAGCAGCTCTGGATCAGCCAGCAGCTGTTTAATGTAGTTCATAAAGTTTTGACCCGTTGCGCCGTCGATAATACGATGGTCAAAGCTCAAGGACAATGCCATAACCGGAGCAATGACGATTTCACCGTTTCTAACAACCGGTTTTTCTGTAATACGACCTGTTCCGAGAATAGCAACTTCCGGGAAGTTGAGGAGCGGAGTGAAGAACATACCGCCCGCGGAACCGATGTTCGTAATGGAGATCGTGCTGCCTCTCATCTCGGCAGCGCTCAGCTTGCCTTCGCGTCCGCGTGCCGCCAAGTCTTTGATGGCTTCCGCGATCGTCCAAATATTTTTACGGTCCGCGTCCTGGATCACAGGAACGATCAAGCCGTTATCCGTGTCCGTAGCGATACCGATGTTGTAGTACTTCTTGTAGACGATCTCGTTCTTCTCTTCGTCGATCATCGCGTTCATAGCAGGGAATTGGCGCGCTGCCGCTACCAATGCTTTGACGATGAACGGCAAGTAAGTCAATTTTACGCCTTTTTTCTCTGCCGCCGCTTTCGCTCTGCCGCGCAAAGCAACCAGTTGAGTTACGTCGACTTCGTCCATCAGCGTTACATGAGGAGCGGTGAACGCGGATTTAACCATTGCGTTCGCGATCGCTTTGCGAATGCCTTTGAGCGGAACGCGCTCTTCGACGCGTTCGCCGGACAATGCCGCCGCAGCGCTCGATGCTGCCGCAGCCGGAGCCGCCGTTGCTGCAGGCGCTGCGCTTGCAGCTTCAGGTGCTGCCGCTGCAGGCTGCGCTCCGCCTGCGGCGAAGGCCAGAACATCTTCCTTCGTCACACGGCCGTTGCGGCCTGTTGCTGTGACTTGCGCGATGTTCACGCCTTTCTCGCGAGCGAGCCTGCGCACGCTCGGCGTAGCCAGCACTTGGCCTGCGGATGCGCCCGCAGCCGCAGCCGGTGCCGCCGCTGGGGATGCCATCGGCGTGTCCAGCTTGGAGCTGGCGACGTTAGCCGCCACCGCTCCGCCTACAGAGCATTCGGCTGCAGGCGCTGCCGCCGGAGCCGCGGCTGGAGCTGCGCTCTCGCCGTGTCCGCCGTGGCTCGCTTGCTGAGGCACCTCGCCGGATACTTCGATCGTCGCGATCAAATCGCCGATCGTACATACCGTACCTTCGCCTACTTTGATCTCTACGATCTTCCCTTCGACCGGAGAAGGAACTTCTACCGTCGATTTGTCGTTTTGCACTTCCATGATGATCGTTTCATCATTGACTGCGTCGCCCGGCTTTACAAGCCATTTGACGATCTCGCCTTCGTGAATCCCCTCGCCGAGCTCAGGGAATTTATATTCAAATATCGCCACGATTCCGAACCCTCCTAAATGGTGGCGCAAGCGGGAGTATGTAGGTTGGAAGTGAAATAATGCGCTTCGTTAACACTCGCCGGCTGCCGGTTCCGCCATATGCCAACTGCCTCCGGCCGCTGTTGAAACCAGGTTTCTCACATTATATTTGTATCAGATGAAACCCGGTTTCAAAGGCGGCGCGTAAACTCTCCGGCAGTTACATATGGCTCCACCTTCTGCCCGCTCGAAGCCTCGCACATTCATTTTCTTCCAAAAGCAGCTCCCGCTGCGCTTTAAAGTATATTCCCCGTTTGCGTCCCTTCCGCAAACGGATGTTACCGCTCCAACGCTCCTTGGCGGAGCGTTTTTGTCAATTCGGCCGCGAAATGTGAAGAGGAAGGTAAGGGTGTGTACCGGAGGAGCCTGCGTCCGCCTTTGAAACTGGGATATCTACATCTGCCCTATAATTCATAAGAATATCCCATTTCAACAGCGGTCGGAGGTATACACCCTCCTTCCTGAAACCTATTCGCGAATCCGCTTGACAACCGGCAGCTCCCTAACAGGAGCGTCCTACTTAAAAGTCAAGAACTTTATTCAAACCTGCTACGATACGAGCAGGGTTAGGTAGCCATTGATCCTCGATTTGAGCGAACGGATACACCGTATCCGGAGGCGTTACGCGAAGCACCGGAGCTTCCAGGTGAAGAATCGCTTTTTCGTTGATTTGCGCGATCACTTCAGCCGCTACGCCGGATGTTTTTTGCGCTTCTTGAACGACGATAGCGCGGTTCGTTTTCTTGATCGATTCTACGATTGTATCGATGTCCAAAGGAACCAATGTACGAAGGTCGATCACTTCCACTTTTGCGCCGCGAGTTTTTTCAATCTCTTCGGCAGCTTTCAAGGAAGTGTGAACCATTGCGCCGTAAGTGATGATCGTTACATCGGAGCCTTCGCGAACGACGTTAGCTTTACCAAGAGGCACTGTGTACTCGCCTTCTGGAACTTCCGCACGGAACGAACGGTACAGGTTCAAGTGCTCCATGAAGAAGACAGGATCGTTATCGCGGATCGCCGAGATCAGCAGGCCCTTGGCGTCGTACGGGTTCGAAGGAACAACGACTTTAATACCTGGAGTTTGAGCCAGCAAGCCTTCCAACGGGTCCGTGTGAAGCTCGGCCGCTTTAACGCCGCCGCCGAAAGGCGTACGGAACGTAATCGGCGCATTGTAGCGGCCGCCGGAACGGTAGCGCATGCGAGCCGCTTGGACGCAGATTTGGTCCATCGCTTCATAGATGAAACCGACAAACTGAATTTCGGCTATCGGACGAAAGCCTTGAATCCCCATCCCTACAGCCAGACCGCCGATAGCGGATTCCGCCAGCGGAGTATCGAATACGCGCTCTTCGCCGAATTCCGCCTGCAGTCCTTCCGTCGCACGGAACACACCGCCTACTTTACCTACGTCTTCCCCGAATATAACAACGTTAGGATCGCGCTGCAGCTCTACGCGCATTGCATCCTTAATCGCTTGAATCATTGTCATTTGTGCCATGGTATGCTTCTCTCTCCTTTACGCGTTATATTCCGCTTTTTGCTCTTCCAAGTGAGCCGGCGTCGTTTCGAACATGCTGTCGATCAGGCCGGTAACGGTCATTTTTTCCGTTTCTTCCGCCTTCTTGATTTGCTCGGCTACGGTAGCCTTCGCTTCTTCGACAACCTTGTTCTCTTCCTCTTCCGTCCAAAGGCCTTTGCCGACCAGATACTTGCGGAAACGGATCAACGGATCTTTCGTTGCTTCCCATTCAGCCGTTTCTTCTTTCGTACGGTATTTGGAAGGATCGTCGCCGGACATGGAGTGCGGGAGGAAACGATAGGTGATCGCTTCGATCAGCGTCGCGCCTTCGCCGTTGCGTCCGCGTTCTGCCGCGTCCTGAACCGCTTTGACGACGGCCAGCACGTCCATACCGTCAACTTGCACGCCCTTGATACCGGCAGCTACCGCTTTATGAGCTACGGATTCTGCAGCCGTTTGCTTGGCGAATGGTGTCGTAATGGCATAGCCGTTGTTTTGCACGACGAAGATCGCCGGCAGTTTGAACGCGCCTGCGAAGTTCATGCCTTCGTAGAAATCGCCTTCGGACGAACCGCCGTCACCGGTATACGTAATCGTGACGCGTTTTTCGCCGCGTTTTTTGAATGCCATGGCAACGCCCATCGCGTGCAAAATTTGCGCGCCGATGATAATTTGCGGCATCAGTACATGCACATCGGCCGGAATTTGTCCGCCGTGCTGGTGACCGCGGGAATATAAGAACGCTTGGTACATCGGAAGACCGTGCCATACGATTTGCGGCATGTCGCGGTATCCCGGACAGATGAAATCGTCTTTATTTAAAGCGAACTCGCTGCCGACCATCGACGCTTCTTGGCCGGATACCGGAGCATAGAAGCCGAGACGTCCTTGGCGGGTCAAGTTAACGGCCCGTTGGTCCCAAGTACGGGTAAACACCATGCGTCTCATCAGTTCTTTCAATTGATCGTCAGTCAAATTCGGCATTTCTTGCTCGTTAACCACAGTACCGTCTGGCCCTAAAACAGACAAAGGCTGCACCTTTGACACTGCCACTTCATATGGCTTACTCATGTACATTCACCTCAGCGATAGATTTTGATGCCTTGAAACCGGAGTTTCTGTTATAGTAGTATTATAAACCTGTTTTCTCTAATAACACAACTACTTACTTGCAAAATATGCGATCTAGTCTTTTCCATGACTATAACAGTGACATGAAATATATAATACAGATGGAAAAACTAGCGTAAACTATTATAATACACTTGGAGGAATTGCCATGGACGATACCATATATTACAAGCGGACAATCGTTAAGGAGCTCGTGCCCTCCGTCTCCCTCGGTGAAGAACGGCCGGTTCGCGTCTTTTTGCCGCCCGGGTATCAGGAGCTGCTGACGTATCCTGTCATTTATTGTCAGGACGGAGAGCAGTTTTTCAACTTCGGACGCATCGTCACGCATATGAACCGTCTGATCTTCGACGAGGGCGTAGAACCGGCCATCATTGTCGGCGTGGATGTGAACACGGCCGTCAGAACGAGCGAATATGCGCCGGAGGGAGAACGTTTTGAGGCGTACACTCATTTTTTCGCCCGGGAGCTGCTTCCGTTCATCGAGTCCAAATATCCGGTGAGAACGACGCCCGCCGAACGGATATTGGCCGGCGATTCTTTGGGAGGAACGGTTTCCTTGCATCTTGCCTTAGATTATCGTAGCCTATTTTGCAACGTTATATCCTTATCGGGGGCATTTTTGCGGGAGAGCCGGGAGCGGATCGAGAGGGAAATCGATCTGTCGTGGCTGCGGCTGTATATGCTGATCGGATTGGATGAGCAGGAGGTCGTTACGGAGAGAGGCACCTTCGATTTTCTCGAAGCGAACCGCAGCGCCAAAAAGCTCCTCGAAGAGAGGAGCTGCCGCATGACCTATGAAGAAAAGCCGGGGAAGCATCTGTGGGGCTTCTGGCAAAATGAGCTGCCCGCGGCGATGAAGCTATTTCTCAAATGAACGGGAACGCGCTACGGCGTCGGTTCGCCGATTCCGTAACGCTGCTTTAACGAAGCGATCATATCGCTGATCTCGCTGTCGCCGGGCAGCCGCAGCGTGCGCGCGCCTTCCTCAGCCGGAGCGGTACGGGCGCGCACCGTCCGTTTGACCGCGTCGATAAACCGCTGCGGGTCATCCAGACCGGCCAGCTCTTGCAGGCTAGCCATTCGATCCTCATGCACATCGGGATAACTGCTCCCGTCCTCCCCTGCCGCGGCGATTCGGTAAAATTCCCGGGCCAGCTCCGCCTTGGCCGCGCCGCTTCCCGTAACGACGACAAACGCCTGAACGACGAAGGCATGCGCCTGTCTGCGCTGTGCAATGCCGCAAAATTTGCGTCCGGCGATACTAAGGTCGTAATCGCCGGGACAATAGGACCCGATCACTTCCCCTTTGGCTACATCCGGCGTTACAGCCTGCAGCGCGTCCTTGACGAGCATGTACATCGTTTCGAAATCTTGGCGAAAATCGATCTGCCCTTGCCGTTTGGGAAGCACCAGCGAGACGTTGACGACTCCCGTATCGAGCGGCACCGCGGCGCCGCCCGAATTTCTGACCGCAACCGAGTACCCTTGCCGCTCCAGCCAGCGCTTCGCTTCGACCGCCCCGGGAAGCCTGCTGTCCCTCAGCCCCATCACGAAAGCGCGGGGATGCCGCCATAGATGTACGATAGGCGGTCCGCCTTCCCCGACGCTCCTGCACAACAGCTCCTCCAGCGCGAACGGATACAATACGTCCGGCGGAGCGGTCTGCTGCGAACGGTCCCATATTAACGCCCCTTCCGGCAAGCGCCAATCATCTTGCTGCATGTTTATTCCTTCTTCCGAATATGGTTATAAGATTTACGCCTTTTTCTCCGAATGGGCGAGTATCTCTTTATATATACGAATCAAATGGTGAACGTCTTCATCGCTTAAATTTCCGAAGAACGTCTTGATATTCGTTTTGCGCTGCTCCCGGATCGTGCCGAGCATCTTGCGGCCTTCCTCCGTAATGCGCAAATAAACGACCCGGCGGTCTTCATCGTCCCGTTCCCGTTCGACATAGCCGGCCGAAAGCAGCTTGTCCGCCAGAGAGGTAATAGCGCCCGCCGTATAGCACATCGCTTCCGCCATCTGCGATACTTTCAGCGGCCCTTCGCTTTCGAGCTTCTCCAGGACGAAGCCTTGAGCCGAAGTCATTCCTTTCTCGTCAAACTTGTTCCAGGCAACGGACATCTTGCGATACAGCTGCCTCGATACCTCCTCCAATTCAAAGAGGTCGCGGTGATCCTTCATCGATTTGCTCCTTTTTCAACAAATGTCGTATTTATTTTAACATTAATACGAACGAGTCGTCGTAATGTTTCAAGAGAGTTCGGAAAAAAAAGTGTTGACGACTCCTTGGGCATCATGATATTTTTTCCATGAATAGTTTTACCATCAAAATATATTTCAAAAAACAATTTTATCAGCAATCCATTTAGCTATTAATTATTTTCATGCGGAAATGTTTTTTGAAAAAAAGGAGGGGGAATTTGAGTGGTCGATTTGGATGATACCTTAAATGAATTTGAGCAACTCATCCATATAGCCATCCGGCAGTCGAATAAATGGACCCCGTGTCCGGCGGTGTCCAAACAGCAGTTCCTGCTTCTGCACACGCTGCTTCATCAGGGACGAATGAGCGTAAGCGAGCTGGCCGACGAGCTGTGTCTTTCAGCCAGCGCCACGACGATCGCCATCAACCGTCTTGTCCGGGACGGTCATATTGCGCGCAGCCGCGACGTTACGGATCGTAGAGTGGTATGGATCGAATTATCGGACGCGGGACGCACCATGATCAGAGAGCTGAGGGAGCGGCGCAAAAGCATTCTGCAAAAGATGCTGGCCGACTTGCCCTCGGACGAAACTCGGCAGTTTATGTCCACACTCCGCAAGATGCTGACCAGCGTCACGGATATGGGCTGAATTTATTTTCCCTATTTATGAAAGGAGCTTAATCAGCAATGAAGAAAAAGGTCATTATTTTGGTAGTGATTGCTTTGATTCTTCTCGGCGGAGGAGCTGGCGGGACTTATTATTATGCGATCGCCAGCAAATATATCAACACGGAAGATGCGAGAATTCAAGGCGACTTGCGGGCTATCGGCGCCCCCGGAGCAGGCAAGCTGATCGAATGGAATTATAAAGAGGGCGATTCGTTCAACAAAGGCGACGTGCTGGGACTCGTCGAAACGACTCCGGCCCACGGCAATACGCCGGCCGTCACGCAGGAAATTATCGCCGCCGAAGAAGGCACCATCATTCAGTTTAACGGCATCAAGGATCAGATGGTTTCCCCTTCCAGCGCCATCGCGATGAGCGCGAACCTCGATCAATTGTACGTATCCGCCAATCTGCAGGAAACCGAAATCGCCGACGTGAAGGTGGGCAGCAAGGTGACGATTAAAATCGACGCCTACCCGAACACAACGATAACCGGTCATGTGGAGCGTCTCGGCCTCGGCACGAACTCCTCCTTCTCCCTGCTTCCCACTTCCAATACGACGGGCAATTTCACCAAGGTGATCCAACGTATTCCCGTAAAAATTTCGCTTGACGATCACAAGGGATTACGCCTTGTTCCGGGTCTGAACGTAACGGTGAAAATTGAGAAATAACCCGCCCGGCTTCTACATAAGAGAGGAGGAACTATAGGTGTCATCCATAGATGCGTCTTCCGGCAAAGAACAGCCAGCCGGTACGACGGACAAAGCGGGCGGCCCCGGCGCACCCTCCAAAGGTTCCGGCCTGGCCATGCTGGCCGTCATCATCGCCGTGTTCATGGCCATATTGGATACGAGTATCGTCAATGTCGCTTTGCCCAAAATGATGTCCGTCTTCGGCGTCAACCAATCCGATATCGAATGGGTCGTCACCGCTTATTCGCTGGTCAGCGGAGCTTTGATTCCCGTCACCGGCTTCTTGGGCGACCGGTTCGGCTACAAGCGGGTCTTCCTGATCGCCACCGCCATATTTACGATCGGCTCCGGCCTGTGCGGCGTCGCCTGGAGCAATAACAGCATGATTTTTTTCCGCATCATTCAAGCGGTCGGAGGAGGCGCGTTAATGCCGATCAGCATGGCGATGATCTTCCGCATGTTTCCTCCGGAAAAACGCGGAATGGCCATGGGCTTATTCGGTATCGCGATCATGTTCGCTCCCGCCACCGGCCCTACGCTGAGCGGATACATAGTGGAATATTTGGACTGGCGTCTTATTTTTACGATCAACGTGCCGATCGGCATTATCGACTTTTTCCTTGCGATGGCCGTCCTGAAGGAATTTAAAGCCCCCGTGTCGCAAAGATTCGATTTCTGGGGATTCGTTACTTCTTGTACGGGACTCGCCACCCTGCTCTACGGCGTCGGCAAAGTGTCGGAGAAAGGCTGGGGCGATTCCGAGGTGATTACTTTTGTTACGATCGGCATCGTTTGCCTCATCATCTTCGTCGCCATCGAGCTCTTGATCGATCAGCCGATGCTGGACTTGTCGCTGTTGAAAAACGCCACGTTCACGCTATCTCTCATCATATCGAGTATCGCCACGCTGATCATGATGGGCGTACTGTTTTTGCTTCCGATCTTTTTGCAGACCTTATCCGGGCTTTCCGCCGTGCAAACCGGTCTGATTCTGCTTCCGCAGGCCATCGTATCCGGCATTATGATGCCGATTGCCGGCGCCCTGTTCGATAAAATTGGAGCCCGCGTCATTGCCGTTATCGGGCTTTCCTTCACGGCGCTGTCGCTGTACTTGTCGGCCGCTCTCGATCTGAACACGATGTTCTCGACGCTGATCACCTGGCTCGTGCTCCGGGCTATCGGCATGGGTCTTATGATGATGCCTATACAAACGGCCGGCATGAACACCGTCCCGATGCACAAGATGGGTCAGGGCACCGCATTGTCGAACACGATCCGGCAGATCAGCGCCTCCTTCGGTATTGCCTGGCTTGCGCTGTTATACTCCGACAGACGGTCGTTTCACGTGGCGGACTTGTCGGAGCAGCTGAATATGTTTTCGACGAATGTCGCATCCCATTTTAACCAGCTGCAGAATCAGTATATGGGCATGGGCCAGTCGGCCATTCAGGCCAAAGCGAACGCGCTCGGCTATTTGAGCGGGCAGGTGCAGATTCAGGCGACCGTCATGGGGCTTGACGACGTGTTTATCGTGACGGCCGTCTTGTCGGTCATCGCCGCGGTGCTCTCCCTGTTTTTGAAAAATACGAAAGCCAAAGGCGGTCCGAAAGCCCATGTGATGGGCGAATAGAACCTTCCACTATTTTCATAGCAAAGGGGCAAGAATCCATATGACAAGTAGTAAGATCGACAAACCAATCCGATTCAAGCGTATTCTGATGACCGGTCTGGTCGTGGCGCTAAGCGGCATCTTGGCCGCCGGGTGCTCAGTCACCAGCGCCAGCGGCAGCCAGACGAAGCTCGTAACGACGGCTCCGGCCGCCAAGCAAAAAATGGACGACAAGCTGGAGGTCGACGCCGATGTAGTATCCTCCTCCCAAGTGAACGTCATCACGAAGGTCGGCGGCGACGTACTGGAGATGAAGAAGAAGCGCGGCGACTATGTGCAGCAGGGAGAAGTTATTTTTACACTCGACTCTACCGATGCAGCCAGAAACCGCGAGAAGACCGAGCTGTCCCGCCAAAATCTGCAAGCCCAGCTCGATAAAACGAGCGAAGACATCGTCACCAACCGCGCCGTGCTCAAAAATACGATTGAGAAGCTGCAGCTTTCGATCGCCGACTTGGAGAAAAGCTATAATAACATTCATAACGACTACGACGAGGGGCTTGTGCCCAAAGCCCAGCTCGACAAGGCGGAAACGCAGTTGAAGACGGCGCGGCTCGATCTGGATACGGCGCAGAAGCAACTGGCCAATATCGAAGCTACCGACCCGCTGGCCTCGTTGAAAATCCAAATCGAGTCCACGAACGTGGCCTTGCAGGACATCGACAAGACATTGTCCGATTTCGAGGTAAAAGCTCCGATCAGCGGCGTGCTGACCGATCTGAATCCCGAGAAAGGCGTGACGGTTCAGGCAGGCTATGTCGCCGGCGTTATCCAACAGCAAAATCCGATCAAAATTCATGCGGATTTGACCGAAAGCGCGGTGAAGCTGGCGCGCGGCAAACAGGCGATTCCGTTTACGCTTCAAGGCAGCGACGAGAAGCTGACGGGTTCCGTAAGCTACTTGGCGGATGTGATGAGCCCGCAGAGCAAATCGTTCGTACTGGAGCTGACCGCTCCCAACGCGGATATGAAGCTGAAGTCCGGCATGCGGGTGAAACTGCAGCTTGGCGGCGATTCCACGCAGGATGTCGTCACCGTCCCTGCCGCTTCCATCGTCAAGGAAGGCAATGACAGCTATGTCTTCGTCGTCTCCGGCGACCAGGCCGAACGCAGAAAGGTCACGCTCGGACGGACGGCGGATACGAACCGCGAAGTCGTCTCCGGCGTTAAGGAAGGCGAGCAGATCGTCGTCTCCGGCGTTCAGGAGCTGAAAGATAAAGACCAGGTTGAACTGAGAAAATAGACCGCTGCGGCTAACCCAAACGATATATTTTAACTACTCAAATGGAGGATTTACGATGAAAAACAATCTGAAAAAAGCAATATCGGCCGTCGTCATCTCATCCTTAGCGTTATCCTTCGGGTCCGGCTCGATTTTTGCCGACGAAGCGGCCCCGGCGGCAATCGATACCCGCTATCCGGTCGCGCTGGACGGACCGCTCCAGGTGAAAGTGAACGGCCTGCTAAGCGAGCATACGCTGAACGGAACCCGCATCGGCGTCAAGCTCAAAATGTACAACGTTTCGAACGATACCGTCCGCGTGCCGGATTATGAGCTTCGCGCGGTGACCCAGAACGGAGCGAAATATGTGCTGAAGGGCAGCGCCGATAACGCGGTCGCCGTTCCCCCGATGTCGAGCATCGACCTCAGCTTTATGACCCAGATCGATCTGGGCGAAAATGTGCAGCCTACCGATCTTGTATGGATCGATGTGAACAAGGACGTCTATCCGAAAACGGAAACGACGATGCTGGACCTGCCCGTAGCGAATCTTGTCTGGTACGGCGATCACTCCAGCATTGCCGATCCTTCGGCGGTCAAGAATTGGGGAGAAACCTTCCAGATTCCTTCCCTAGATTCCGCATTAACCTATACGCCGGTCAATCTGTCGACCAATTTCAAAGACCAGACGCCGGTTCAATTCATCAAGCTGCTCGTGCAAAATCCCGGCTCCAAGTCCGAGACCGTTCCGAGCTTCTCCCTGGACGGCAAATCGGCTACGCTGACCTATAAGGGGTCTAGGGTCGATCAAGCCGTAACATCGCTCGATCCGGGCGATAAGAAATACATTTATTATGCCGTTCCTACCGATCTGGATACGCAGCTTAGCAGCTTCACCGTCTCGACGACGGAAGCCTACAAAGTTCCTAATCGTACGGATGCGGCCGCTAACGTGACATTCAACATCGGCCGCCTGAGCATTCTGACGCCGGAGGCAGACCAAGCCGGTCAGGATACGACTCAGCCCGTTGCGTATACGATGAATACGCCGCTTCCGGTCGATCCGATCAATAACTCGATCAATCCTGACATCTCCGTCAGCGTAGTAGATATGCAAACGTATGAGAATGAGGGCATGGGCTATCAAACCGGTATCGTGAAGCTCAAATTCAGCAACCGCAGCGATAAGCCGTTGCCGGTTCCGCAATTCGCGGCGGAATTGGTCGGCGGAGGCTTTACTTATGCGGGAAGCCGGTTGAACAGCGACGCTTCGCTGGTTGTGCCGGGAACGGATTATGTCGTGAACTATTCCTTCGTCCTGCCGCTTAACGGGGCCAAAGCGCAGTATACGCTGAAGCTGATCGACGACAAGACGGCCGCTCCTTATAAAGTTACGCTGTCCCAGGCGGTTACGTATATGAACAATCCGGTCAATGACAACGAGACCTTGAAGGCTTATCCTTACCAGGTGACGATCCGCGATTGGGCACTCAGCAATCTGGCCGGTATGAATCAAGCGACGCAAACCTATAACTACAGCTACAAGCTGCGTATTAATTGGGATTTGAAAAGCACCGATTCGGTGATGGTCGACTCTGCCTACAACAAGCTGCTCATGGTTCTGGAGACGAAGGACGGACGCAAAATCGCCTCGACGACCAAAAGCTTAAGCGGCGATAACAGGCTGACCAGCGGCGAACAGCTGATTTATTTCAGCGACACGTCTTCCGATCAGCTGGAAAATAATTTGACGCTGAAAATGTATGAAACGATAGATACTCCTGCCGGGCAGGCGAGAAGGCTCATCGCTACTTTGCAGCAATAAGCCGGACCGGATCGCCGGTAAGCTTCGCGGCTCAATGAAAACGAGCGCATGGACGACAAGTTCCCATGCGCTCGTTTTTATTTCTAAATTAAGAAACCGGCTGAAATACAGCTGATTTTCTGCTATTTTAGCTTGTAAAGCAAACGGTTATCCGTTGCCGGCAGTCAATTCGACGGTTTGGCCGATGCATCGTCATGCAGCGGTTGAACGGGGCTGTTTACTGCGGCCTGTTGCGCGGACACAGCCTGATTCCATTCATACAAGGCTACCGTTCCGCCGAACATAATTACGGCAGCCAGCACAAGGCTGATCGTTCTACGATTCGTCATGTTCGTTCCTCCAGGGTTCAGGATTGTTCTCCTTATTATCACACCCTATTATGAACCGAACCTGAACGCCAACTGAAAGTTTGCTGAATAGTCTGGCGTTATTTTCCGGGTTCCAGCGCCATAATTCGCGCAGCTCCCCAAGACGCCGCCTTGACGGTGACGATCATATTTCCGGCCTGCTTCTCCAGCTCCTGTCCCGTCCCTTCGGGCACGTAATATCTCTCCAGACCGTACGTCAATCCAAGCGAGTCTCCCCATACGGAACTGACCGTCCCAATAAGCACCGCTTCTCCCGGCTGAACGGCCGGCTTGGCGGAATATACGCCCGCGGCGTCGAAGAGTCCGTCCTGCTGCCGTTTCAGCAGCACATAGACCTTCTCCCCCTCGTCCGGAAGGTTGCCGCTATGCCATAAGCTCTTATCCACTCTGCTGATTTGATAGCCGAGCGTCACGTAATCTCCGTATAACAGGTCTCTCGGATCGACCGGTTCGGTCTGCAGCTTGATTTCATTGCCGAACCAGCCGACCGCATAATAAGAGACGGCAATGCCGCCAAGAAACAGCACTTGCAGCGCCACGAGGATGCTGAGCAGCCACGACCGCTTGGCAATCATTCGGTTACCGATCATGATGCTTCCCCTCCCCCTCGTCGATGTTCCGAAGAAACCGCTTGTTGCGGCGGTTCAAGAACCAGCTCAAGGCAAGCAGCAGCAGTCCCCCGATGATAAAAAATAGCGATTTATCCATGAAATCCCATGTCAGCTTGCCGTAGGCAATCATGCTGCTGCAAATAAACAGCACGGTCCCGAAATTGATTTTAAACCGCCATTCTTCCATATAGCCCCGCCACAGCACATAGAACGAGAAGAAGAATAGCGTCAGCAAGTAGATCGCGCTCACTCCGACGGTTAAGTAAAGGAATGGAATGCACATGATCCATTCCAAGACGCTGGACAACCGCTTCTGCTTCCATTTGCCCGCCGCGGATACGGCGAACAGCAGCAGCAAAGCCGGCAAATAGTAGAGCGGCTTCGGCAGCAGCTCCGACAAATCGCCCAGGCCGCCGTACGGAGCCTCCCAGACCAGCACCATGAACGTGCCGAATACGAAATTCGCGGCGAGCGGAATCGACTGAAGCGCGTAGCCTGCGCCGCGGTCCTTATACCAGTCCCCCAGCGCGTAGAGCGCCATGACCGGAAGGAAGAAACACAAGAAGGGCAAGTCTTTGACCATCGTAAACATAAGCGCATGCAGCGCAAAGCTTAAACTGAAGCACCATGTGAGCAGCGCGCTCTGTCTTACCCATGCATATCCTCCGAGCCCCGCGGCCATAAAAATGAAACCGACGTAGCTAAACTGATGAAAGTGGAGTGCGCTGTATAACTCAGCCGCCGTAAACACCAGCAAGCTAAGCAAATACAAAAAACGGCTGCGGTATAAAAACGTCAGCAGGACGCCTGCCGTTCCCCAGACGATAAAGGATGTGATGTCGTAAGAGGTCAGATGGAACATTTGGGCTACCAGCACGATGCCCGCACCGAAACTGATATAGCCCAAAGCGGTCAAAGCGATGCCCAGCTTGTCATGCCCCTTCTTCATCATCAGTTCCCCGGAGACGTAGCAGCCGACCATCACGATGACGACCAGCATAAACCGCGCCAGCTGCGGGATGTCCTGCCAATTGGCGGCCACAAAGCTGAGGATGCCGAGACCCACCAGAATGCTCCCGAGAATCGGGAGGATACCTATCGCATGCCGTTTCTCCTCATATAAACCGAGAATCCGTTCATACTGTTCCCGGGTGACGATATTGCTTTCAACCCAGCGCAAACCTTCCTTCTCCACCCATTTGCGGCTCATACCGCCACCTCTCTTTCCATTCGTTTCTCCATACTTTAAGTATAGCCGACACCAAGGCAAAAAAAAGTACTATTTTTCCCTAGTACCCACTCCTTAGCCTTCTGGCCTGTATAGAAACAATCCCTCGTTCCGCGGCAAAAAGCCTCCGGCTTCTTCCAGCCGAAGGCTTTGGCCCCATCCTCTATCCAATTATTCGCCTGCCGATTAAAACAATACGTAAGCGCCCGGACCGATCAATGCTATACCTAGGGCTACGGCAATAAGAATCAAGTTGTATTCGATCCCTCCGGATGTAACCCAAAACCCATTTCGGCCATGCACCTTAAGTATCGCTACCAGCATCGTAATGATGATCAGTGCCGCGCCTACAGGCGTCCATACGCCGGCTGCAAAGAGCAGCCCGCCGATAAGCTCGCCGATTCCTGCAAGAAATGCCATCAGCATCCCCGGCTTCATTCCGATCGAATCAAGCCACCCTCCCGTGCCTTTTAGCCCGTGCCCTCCGAACCACCCGAACAGCTTCTGCGTACCGTGCCCGGCAAAGATCAATCCCACAATGATACGAATAATAAGAAGTCCTGCGTTGACCATTTCAATCACTCCCCATTAAAATTAATAACTTATTTTATGTTAGTATATTACTTTAATGTATTTACTTTTGTCAAGCTACTAACTAAAAATAACTTCATATCATAAATGTATGCTCTCTCTCCGCCGCTCATGACATCGCGCAAGTATAGAATTTTCCTATTCCAGTAGTGTGGATTACTGACGGCACGACGATGAACGGGGTAAGCGATTCCGCTTGGAACCTGAATGTTTTTTCTTGCGAGATGTAGGAAAAAAGAAAAATTTGTCGAATACCCATAAACACGTGTAATTTCTGCATTCCATATTATTTTGCTTAAGGTGATCTCATTGGACGTAATTAAACAACTGCTGTTCAACATGTTAATTATCATTACTCCCGTGATGGCGTATCATGTGTTTTGGGCCGAACGCAACTACAGCATGAACCAGTCCGCCAAATATCGCAACGTCGCTGTGCCGGCGGCCGTAACGGCGCTGTTATGCATGCTCTATCCGTTTCAATTCGCGAACGGCTTCCTGTACGATTTCCGGTTCATTCCGCTGTCGATCTGTATTCTGTATGCCGGTTTGCTCCCCGCCTTGGGGGTTGCAGCGGTCATTATCGTCTACCGATTTTATTTGGGGGGAAGTCCTGAGGCGCTTATCCTGAGCGTGGTGCTTATCGGCTTGCTGATCCTTCTCGTACATCTGGCCAAACCGTACATCATCGGCCGGGATCGGATACGCGGCACGGCGGCGGCTTGTATCGTAGGCCTTATTACCGGCATTTTCTCCACCGTATTTTCCTGTGCGGCGTTCCTGCTCGTAGGCATTCCCTTGAATGCTTCGTTCTGGATGTACTTTGGCTTGTACAGCTTATTGTACGCCTGTACATTCGCCTTTGCCGTCTACGTGATCGAACAAATGATTATCAATGCCAACAAGCGAAACCATAACCAGCAGGTCGATAAAATGAATGTGTTAAGCGATCTTGCCGCATCGTTCGCCCATGAAATCAGGAATCCGATGACCGTCGCCAGAGGCTTTATGCAAATCTTGAAGCAGCCCGACATTTCCGAAGACAAGCGTAATCTGTACACCTCCATGGTCGTGGAAGAGATCGATAAAGCCCAGTCTATCGTTAACGATTATTTGGCGTTCGCCAAGCCGCAGCTGGAAGCCATCGAGCTGGTGGACGCCAAAGCGCTCATCCAGCAGGCGCTGCAATCGATCGAGCCTTATGCCAAGCTATGCCGTGTGGAGGTGGAGACGGAGCTGGAAGATAAAATGATCATCAGCGCGAATAAGGAGAAATTCGTGCAGTGCATGGTTCATTTATTCAAGAACGGGATTGAAGCGATGCCGGGCGGCGGCCGTTTGCGGATTATCGGCACCGTGCAAAGCCGCAGCGTCTGCATCGATATTATAGACCATGGCGTCGGAATGACGCCGGAAGAAATTCGCCGTTTGGGCACCCCTTTCTACTCTACGAGGGATAAAGGAACCGGCCTTGGGATGATGGTCACCTTCCGCGTCATTCAAACGATCCGCGGCAAAATCGACGTTACCAGCGAGGTCGGCAAAGGAACCTGTTTCTCTCTGATGATTCCGACGCTGCATACGACCTCTTATCATTAATCATTCGCTCCTTTAGCAGGCTGCTCAGCAAGCACATCCATCACTTGGCGAAACAAGGGAACGGATATGCTTTTTTCGTCCGGCGTCGCATTCTGAACTAATACGGCTACCGCGTATCGGGGCATTTCGGCAGGCCCGTACCCGATAAACCATTGATTGACTTTATCCCTGCCCTGCTTGTCCCGGACCTGAGCGGTCCCGGATTTGCCGGCAACCTTCCAATGCGCGGATTGCAGCCCGCTGCCGGTGCCGTGATCGACGACTTCCTCCATCCATGACAGCAATGTCTTGGAAGTGCCTGGAGATAAGGAGGCCGGCAGCCCCTCTACCCGATGAGCCGGCAGCTCCTCCATTAACCGGCCGTTGCCAAATCGTATCTCCTTGACGATTCTGGGAGATGCAACCTCTCCGCCGGAGAGCAGCGTGACGATCATGTTCGCGGCTTGCAGCGGAGTGACCAGAACGTCCCTCTGGCCGATCGAAGTCTGCGCCTTGACACCGCCGTCCTGCTTCGGTGTTGCGCCGGCGTAAACTTGACCCTTATCCTCGCTGTCCCATTGCCGAAAGCTTTCCTCCTGCATGAAGCGCCCGCTCCAGCCGACCCGCACGTCCAAGCCCAGCTTATGCGCATACTCCTCCAGTTTGACGCCGTCAAGCCGCTCGGCGATTTCGGCGAACACGATATTGCAAGACTGCGCATAGCCTTCCTCGAAGGTGATATGCCCGTGGCCGCCCTGCTTCCAGCAGCTCAGACCGTATTTACCCAATTCCCCCCGGCAATCGAATGTTTCGCCCGGCCGAACCAGACCTTCCTCAAGCGCCGCCGCCGCAGTGACCGTTTTGAAGATAGACCCTGGCGCAGTTCCCTTCACAGCTTTGTTGCTCCAGCTTCCCTGCTTCAGATCGACATGCTCCGGATGAAACTCCGGGCGGCTCGCCATCGCGATGACATCGGCATTGGCGGCATCCATAACGACAACCGCTCCTTCTTGAATGTGCAGCTTGTCCATAACCAGCTCGACCCGCCGCTGAATGGAGGCGTCTAACGTTGTGATCACCTTGAGCGGATAGTACGAATTGTCGGGGAAGACGGTCCTTGCAGCCAACCCGGCAAGCGGCCGTTTGAGACCGTCCGTAAACAAAGATAAGGAAGTCGGCCCGAGCCCCTGAAGCCACGGCTCGAACGTCTTCTCCAGTCCGGCGCCGCCGATCTTGCTCGTCAACTGCAGCTCGCCCTTATGAATCTGATCGGTAAATTGCCGGGTAATCCGCTGCGGGTCCTGGCTTATAAAACCGATAACCTGGCTGGCAAGCTGTTCCGCATCATACCGCTGCTTGTATCGCGTAACGGCAAGCTGCGGCAGCCCCAGAGCCTCGATTTGCCCGATTTGGGCCTCCGTCAGCTGAACGGGCTTCCCGTTCGCAGTCCAGACGGCAGGGCTCTTGAGCGACTCGACGAATGTCTGCCATTGCCGCTCGGATACATGAAGAATCTGGGCGATTTGCTGCCTCAATTGCAAATTATTTTCCGGGAAATGTTCCTTTACGGGAAAAACCGTCAGCACCGTCTTGACGCTGCCGGTTAGAGCGACTCCGTTTCTGTCGTAGAAGTCTCCGCGGCCGCTATCGAGCACAATTCCCTGCTCCCGCTGAATGACGGAATTTTCGACCAAATCGATGCTCCTGTCCGTAAAATTGCGGCTCGCAGCAACCTGTATCCAGAACAGTCTCACGTTCAACCCGATCAATAAAACGGTCATCAATAGCAATATATAGAATAAACGATGCTTCTTTAACGGAGACCGGTTTGCCATACGCTTGTGTCTCTCCTCGCAGTAGGTTACTTAGCAGTATGGGCTTCTTCTTCCGTTTACATAACAAAAAAAATGCCCTTTTCACGGCAAACTATCCCATGAAAAAGGCATCCGGTTACGAAACATATAATACAAAATACAATCATAGTGAACCTGCGGGTTATACCTCGAATTTGCTGAGCGATTCCTGCAGCGAATTGGAGAGCTGCTCCAGCTTGTCCGACAAGCGTACGAGGCCCGAGCTGATGTTCAGCTGCTCGGCGCTCAGCGAAGCGACCTCCTGGGACGTAGCCGAAGATTCTTCCGCTACGGCGCTGACGTTGGACATGGCATCGGACAATACGATTTGCGAAGCGTTCAGATTTTCGATCGAGTCCGTCACTTCAGACAATCTGCCGGAAAATCCTTCCATGTGAGTCTGAACTTCCTTGAAGATCGAGTCCGCTTCCTTAACCGAAGAAATTTGCTCTTGGAACATCGGATAGGCGTTGGACAATACTTTGACGGTTTCATCGATTTCCTTCTGAATCGTTTCGGTGAACTGACCGACAATAGCGATCGATTGACGGGACTGATCCGCAAGCTTCCGTATTTCATCGGCTACGACCATAAACCCTTTGCCGGCCGTTCCTGCGCGTGCCGCTTCGATCGTAGCGTTCAAGGACAAGATGTTCGTTTGCTTCGAAATATTGCTAAGCACATCCAAAATTTTGCGGATAGAGCTCGTACTTTCTTTAAGCTTATCGACTTTCTCAACCATTTCCCGGGTCATCGCTTCCGTAGCGTTGGTCTTGCCGATCAGCTCGGACATGTATTGAATTCCCTGTTCGCTGGCCTGCTGCACCGTTGCGGCGGCACTGCCCATCTCGATGTTGGCGTCGACGACCGATTTCATTTGAATGCTGATATTATGCGTAAGCTCGTTGCCGCGTTCCGACTCGACAGCCAGGCTCGAAGCGCCGCCGGCGATTTCTTCGGTAGCTACGGCAATCTCTTTGGCCGATAATGCCGTTTTCTTCGACGCGTCGGACAATTCGGCCGCCGTTGCCAGCACTTCCTGGGCGGAATGGTTCGTCTGCTGAACCAGCTGAGTGATCTTCTCCATCATTTGGTTGAAGCTTTGCCCCAGCTGCCCGATCTCATCCTGGGAATTTACTTTCATGCGTACCGTCAAATTCCCCTGCTCGCCTTCTTTCATCAAATTGCGCAGCGTGACTACGGGAGTGCCGATCATCCGCGCGACGAAGAAGCCGATGATTACCGCAATGACTGCCGCAATGCCGGCCATCACCCATGTAACGTTGAAGATCGCTGTGGCATCCTTCACCAGCTCGGCGATCGGCATGGCGCCAACGAGGTACCAACCGGTTTTTTCGGAATGATAATACACGATCTGCATATCTTTGTTGCCGGACATCGTATTGTTACGGTCGTCGACCATCGTTTCCTTAGCAATATCGATCGGCGTTTTTTGCCCGATAACGTTCGTGTCCTTGGCGAAAATGACGTTCAAATCGTCGGTAAGGATCATCGTTTGGCCGCCGTCGCCCATGCGGATGTCGCCCAATTCGCGATCGATCGCATCGACGCTGATTTCAAGCAGAAGAACCGCCTGCTGCGTGTTCGTCGTCGTATTCTTCAGCACTCTGCCCACGGCAAACGTCGGCGAAGTCGTGCCCTGAGAATATCCTTTGGGCTTCGCTTCCAGCCATGTCGCCTTGCCGTTGTTGTCCATAATCTTCTTGTACCATTCCTCAGAAGACAAGTTCTCGCTGCCCAAGGAGCTTCCCGAAGAGCTTAGCGGTTCCCCGTTGGCGCGCAGCAGATGAATCGCCTTGATCGTCTTGTTGGAATATGAATATACGTTCAGCTTATCACCGATTTTTTGTCTCAGCTGCAGAAAATCGTAGCTGCCCGGGTTGACCGTTCCGATATCGGAAAGCAGCTTTTTCATATCTTCATCCAGCAAAATTTGCATCGATAAATCTTCGTAGACTCCGTACAGCAAATCCATTTTTTGGCCGGCTTGAATAATCGTTTGTTCCGAAGCGTCGACGACCTTCTTCTGAAGCACGCCGCTGGAAATATTAAACGATGTGAAGCCTACAACCAGCACGAACGCCAAAATGCTGACCAGAAAAATAAGAAATAATTTCATGCCGACAGACTTGACCGGATTCTCAATCCGGATGCTGCCTACCGAGCCGGAAGCCCTTCCCAGAAACGATGTTCCGTTATTCGATCCTTCAACCCCCGATTTTTTTGCTGCAAATAAACTGCTGATTTTCTCCGTCCACTGCTTGAAATTGGACAATCTTTCCTTCAAAGGACCCACCACCCTGCTCTGAAATAGGTTATTCTGCGTATGTAGGGATGACGCTTAGCATATCTTGGTATACCAAATGTTATTCGACATGTTTTTCCAATATCCTTTTACTTAATCGCTTTCATGTCAAAAAAATAGTTCCATCGCCTCAAACCCCTATTATTGCAGCACACATTGTTTATTTTCTATGCAACACGTAGGATAATATTCCTTTTTACCAGATTTGTCCATGGGTCTTAGTTCCCAGAAAAAAAGAAGCCCTTTAATTAAAGGACTTCCTTGCACAGCTTCGCCTTCTGCGACGGTTTTTCTTAAGCCTTGCCCATCCGCTTGCGCATCATATCGAAAGGTTTGACAGGCTGATCGACCTTCATCCGGATTCTTTGCAGCGGATGGCGCGCGGCGTCCAGCGCTTGCCCCTCTTCATTCTCGATAGCCGGCACCGTTTGCTTGAAGAACGTGCCTTTGGGGCCGAAAAATTCGACCTCCTGACCCGGCTTGAAATGATTCCGCTGCTGAATCGTCGCAACGCCGCTAGCCTCGTCGTATTCCATGACGACGCCGACAAAATCGTAAGGAGACGCTTTATCCTCCGGCTCGAAGATATGATCCTCATGCCCCGGTTCATCGTAGAAAAATCCGGTATTCAGCGGGCGGTTGGCCGCCTTCTGAATTTCGTAGACCGAATCGGGATTCAGCTTGTAGTTCGCCGGATCGGCGAAATAAGCGTCGATCGCCTGACGGTAGGCATTTACGACGGTGGCTACGTAATGGACGCTCTTCATCCGTCCCTCGATCTTAAAGCTGTCCACGCCGGATCTCACCAGATCGGGAATATGCTCGATCATGCACAAATCTTTGGAGCTCATGGAGAACGGGTTATCTCCCTCGTTGAAGAGAGGAAGCTCCTTCAGCCCTTCCGCCTGGTCTTCCTCGCTGGTGAACAAATCGTACTTCCAGCGACAGGACTGACAGCAGCCGCCGCGGTTCGAGTCGCGGTCCGTGAAATGGTTCGACAGCACGCAGCGGCCCGAATAAGAGCTGCACATCGCACCGTGGACGAACACTTCAATCTCGATATCGACGTTGCGCTTAATGTCGACAATTTCCTGCATGCTCGCTTCGCGCGCCAGCACGACGCGGTCGACGCCTTCTTCCTTCCAGAATTGCACCGCTTGCCAGTTCATCGTCGATTGCTGCGTGCTCAAGTGAATTTCCAGCTTGGGCGCCACCCGTTTGCATGTCTCGATAATGACCGGGTCCGCAACGATAATGGCCGCGACGCCCGCATCCTGAATGCCGCGCAAATAATCCTCAATGCCGGACAAATCTTCGTTATGGGCATAAATATTCGTGGCTACGAATACTTTGGCACCGTATTTCGCCGCGAATTCCACGCCTTCGCGCATCTCTTCGAACGTAAAGTTGTCCGCGTTGGAGCGCAAACCGTATTGCTGCCCGCCGATATATACCGCATCCGCTCCGTAATGGACGGCAAACTTCAATTTTTCCAGGCTTCCCGCGGGAGCAAGCAGTTCCGGTTTATCCAGACGCACCCGCTTGCCGAGCAGCTCTTGCTGTAACATGGTCATCGATTCCACCCCTTTGACAGTTGTTGGTGCGGCATCGCCGCATTATTAATACACTTGTTCTTTATAGAAAAATCCGAAGGACAGCTCCCGGCGCGGGTCCTGCAGCCGCCGAATCGCCTCGATCCACTCTTCTTGGAATTCATATCCTTCCGGGTCGGCGCAATAAGCGTCGATCGCTTGACGGTAGCCTTGGATCACGGTCACATTATACGCTTCCGGTTTAAGCAGGCTTTCGATGCGGAAGCTGTCGATATTCCCCGCCATCAGCTCATGCAGGTCTTCCAGCATGCAAATATCGTCCGAGCTCATAATATGCGTGCCGTTGACGTCTTCGTAGACCGGGTATCGCTCGTCCTGGCGCTCCTGCTCGATGAGGAACAGCCCTTCTTCGATGCCGCTGCCGCGGAGCTCCGCCCGTCCTTGATGCTCTTGGTAATTCTTAAGCAGGCTTCGCTTGGAATGATAAATATTCGTAATGCCGTGCACCTGCACCTCGACCTCCATCGAAGGCAAATTGCGCTTGATGCCGAGCGTCTCCTCCAGATTCAGCTCCCGGGCCAGCACAACCCGTACGGCGCCTTTGCTGCGCCAATATCCCGCCGTCTCGTAGTTCGTCGAAGTCATCTCCGCGTTCCAGTGCAGCGGCAATCCTTGCGCCGATGCTTGGCGAAGCGCAATCAGCACCGCCGGATCTCCGAAGACGACGGCGTCCGCCTGCAGCTCCTTCAGCCGCCGCAAATAGGCGGGAAGCTCCGGCAGCAGATCGTTGTCCATAATTTTGTTGACCACGACATAGACTCTAGCTCCGCGCTCATGAGCCCAAGGGATCAGACCGGCCAGATCGTCCAGCTTTACTTCTCCCGGCATGCGCATGGCGTAGCGATGCTCTCCTACGGCAACCGCATCCGCCCCGGCTTCGATATAGGCGCGGGCCTGCTCTGCCGATCCGGCCGATATATACAGCTCCGGTTTTTTCATGGCTTCATTCTCCCCTGCTATAATTTCTATTGATTTTTCTTGCTGGCCGCAATATTTTGCTGATGCTGTTCATAGGTTTCGGCGAACAAATGGCCTTTGCCGCCGTCCTTTTTCGTCACATAGAACAAATACTTCGTGTCGGCGGGTTCAATCGCCGCCTTGATCGAAGACAGGCTGGGGCTCGCGATAGGCCCCGGCGGCAATCCGGCATGCAAATACGTATTATAAGGGCTTTCGATTTGCAAATCCTTCTCATAAAGCCGTTCCTTCGGTTTATCGAACAAATACTGTACGGTCGCGTCGATCTGCAGCGGCATTCCTTTCTGAAGACGGTTATAAATAACGCTGCCGACCAGAGGACGTTCTTCGTCCAGTACGACTTCCCTTTCGATCAGCGAAGCGACCGTCATCATCTGATGAAAGCTCTGGCCTCGCTCCGCAAGCTTCCGCTCCCAATCCGCCGGAAGTCCCGACAGCTTCTTGTCCAGCTCCAGCATCATTTGATCGAGCATGTCCTGCGGCTCTATCTCTTTCTTCCATTCGTAGGTTTCAGGGAACAGGTAGCCTTCCAGACGGTTTGACAGCTGCGGATTATCCGGAATCGCCGCGTACACCTTGGCGCTGAATCCTTTGTACTCCTGGGCCGTCTTCAGCAGTACCTCGGGGTCCGTCCCGAATTGCTGGCCGATTTTGTCCGCGATTTGTTTGATCGTGTAGCCTTCGGGAACCGTAAGCTTGATCCCCTGTTCCTTGATCGTCAATCCTTTATTCAGCGTATCGATGATGGCGTCAATCGTCATTCCGGGAACCATTTCATATTCGCCCGCTTGGAATTTGGCCCCTTCTCCTTTGTATTTCAAGTAATACGTAAACAGGGAAGCGCTGCGGATCAGTCCCGCGTTCTCAAGCTTTGCGGCGATCTGAACGGAACCCGTGCCGGGAGGAATGTCCACACGGACCGCTCCTTCCTTGGCCGGGGCCGGAGTCAGCATATGCCGCACGTATTGCCCCAAACTTAATACGGCGGCTAATCCGATGATGATAACAGTCCATAAGACCCGCTTTCCCGCCGATTTCATTGCTGCAGACACTGGCGATCTTGCTCTCCTTCCAAATCTGTATCGACCAACAACGAAAACGAGCGGATGATGTTCTCCGCTCGCCATTTATGAAAAATAACAAATTGTAGTCTTCTACATTTCGTCCTGCGGGAACGTCATCTCGTCATACAGCTCGGAGACGTTTTCCCACTCCTCATCATCATCTATGGTTTCCAATTCAAGCTCACCGCCAGCGGTGGAAGTTACCCGGAATAGCTCCGGCTCTTCATTCTTGGCGTTCTCCCGCTGAAGTACCGCATAGCCGCGGTCGCCCAGCAGAAACTCGGCCAGAAGCTTGTAAGTCATGGATCGTTCGCGGTCGTCATACAAAATAATATCATCTCCGTATGCGTCGCGCAACTGATTCGTTTCTTTCATATCTTGTAAATCGTACAAAGGAATGCCTCCTGTGCCTGGCTTATCGGGAGTCTTCTTCGTCTTCAGCCGCTTCGTCCATCAGCGTATTGAAGGTTTCCTCCACAATGTTCCACTCTTCCTCGTCTTCGATGGTGTACAATTGCAGATCGTCTCCGTCTTCCTCGTAGCGGAATGCGTACACCTCGTCGGATTCCTCATCGGCGTCGACCGGAACAACCATCAAATACTTTTTGTCCGAGCCGTCAACTTCAAATCTGGCAACCACTTCAAACTCCTCTTCATTGCCGTCGTCATCCGGAATAACAATGATATCCAGCTCTTCTTCCTGCAGTTGTTCCTCTTTAGACATGCCAATCACCTCTTCTTATTGGAATCCATATATCCTTGCAAAATAAGCGCAGCGGCCATTTTGTCGATGACCAGCTTTCGTTTCTTGCGACTTACGTCGGCTTCAAGCAAAGTTCGCTGCGCGGATGCCGTTGTCAGCCGTTCGTCGTACATATGAACGGGCATTTGCAGCGCGCTCCGCAATGCGTCGGCGAAGGCGATACATAGCTCGCCACGCGGCCCGATCGTGTTGTTCATATTTTTCGGTAATCCGACAACAAGCTCGCGAACGTCGTACTGCGCGATCAATTCGCGAATTCTGGCCAGATCGCGCTCCCCGGTCGAACGCCGGATCGTTTCCACCCCTTGCGCCGTCCAGCCGAGCTCATCGCTTACCGCGATGCCGATCGTCTTATCGCCGTAATCCAAACCCATTAACCTTTCCATGCTTTTCGTACTCCCAATCCGAGAAAAGCAAGCGCGAGCGTGTCAGACGCCCGCGCCTGGATGTCTGCTTATGATTTATGCTGGTGCAAGTACGAACGAACGAGCTCCTCGATCAACTCATCCCGCTCCCGCTTGCGGATTATGCTCCTTGCATTGTTATGGCGGGGAATATAAGCCGGGTCTCCAGACAAAAGGTATCCGACGATCTGGTTGATCGGATTATAGCCTTTCTCCTGAAGCGCGTCATATACCGCCAGCATGACTTCCTTGGGCGATGTTTCGATTTCTTCCGCTTTTACGTTGAACTTCATCGTTTTATCCATCGAACTCATCTGGGCACCCCCTTAGACACAGAAATGTGAAACCTCCGCTGTCGAACGAAGCATACAACAGCCAATACCTTCTTATATTCGCTGTTTGTCGAATAATTCCTCTTGACAGAACAAATTTATTTCAACAAATGTCAGCTACACGTTCACTTGCGCGGCAATCAGCTTCTCGACGTTGCTCAAAGCCTCCTGAAGCTTGGAAGCGTCCTTGCCTCCGGCCTGAGCCATGTCCGGACGGCCTCCGCCGCTGCCGCCGACGATAGCGGCCGTTTCTTTGATCAGCTTCCCGGCATGGTAGCCTTTGGCCGTCAAATCCGGCGTTACTGCGGCGACGAGATTGACTTTATCTTCGGTCGCGGCGCCGAGGACGATGACGGCCGAGTTCAGCTTGCCCTTCATCTGGTCGACGATGCCGCGCAGCGACTCCATATCGCCCGCGCTCACTTGAGCGGCCAGCAGGCTGACGCCTTGCACCTGTTTCACCTGCTCGGCGAGCGAGCCGGCTTCGATCTTGCCGAGCTTCGCCTTGAGCGACTCGTTCTCGCGGGAGAGCTCCTTCATTTGCGCGAACAAACCGTCGATCCGCTTCGGCACGTCCTGGATATTCGCCTTCAGCAGTCCCGCCGCGTCGCGAAGCAGCTCCAGCTGTCCGTCCAAATATTCGTAGGCGTTGCGGCCCGTTACCGCCTCAATCCGGCGTACGCCGGAGCCGATACCCGATTCGCTGACGATTTTAAATAAGCCGATCTGGCTCGTATTGCCGACATGGCATCCTCCGCACAGCTCAAGGCTGTAGTCGCCGACTTGCACGACGCGGACGATGTCGCCGTATTTTTCGCCGAACAGCGCCATCGCTCCCATCGCCTTCGCTTCGGCAATCGGCTTCAGCGCAATGTTCAGCGGAGTGCTCTTCCAGATTTGGCGGTTGACGCGCCGTTCGATATCCTGAAGCTCTTCCGCGCTGATGCCGCCGAAATGGGAGAAGTCGAACCGCAAACGTTCCGGCGCAACGAGCGATCCGGCCTGATTGACATGCTCGCCCAGCACCTCTTTGAGCGCTTTGTGCAGCAAATGCGTAGCCGTATGGTTTTTAACAATATCTTCGCGCAGCTCCTGATTCACGGCAGCTTCGACCGTATCGCCTTTGCGCAGTACGCCCGATTGTACGCTAACCGTCATGACATGCTGTCCGTGAGGCGCCTTGGCGACATCCTCGACGTTCAGACGCAGATCGCCTGCGGTGATCGTTCCGTGGTCGCTCACTTGACCGCCGCTCTCCGCATAGAATGGCGTGCGGTCCAAAATCACCTGGCACGTCTCGCCTACGCCGACCAAGTCGACGAACTGGTTCTCGTGCACGATGGCGATGACCTTAGCAGTAGTTACCAATTCATTATACCCAACAAATTCGCTTTTAACCGTAAAATCGGCCAGCGGCCCGCCTTGGACCTTCATGCTCTCGGCATCCTGCCGGGCCGCTCTGGCGCGGTCGCGCTGCTCCTGCATCGCTGCGTCGAAGCCTTCGCGGTCGACCGTCATGCCTTTTTCCGCAGCGAAGTCTTCGGTCAAATCGAACGGGAAGCCGTACGTATCGTATAGCTTGAACGCATCTGGCCCGCTGATTTGCGTGCTGCCTTCCTTGCGGGCTTTCTCCGCCATTTCCGCCAAAATCGCCAAACCGTCGGACAACGTTTCGTGGAAGCGTTCCTCCTCGGTGCGAATTACCTTTTCGATAAATTCGCGCTTGTCGACGACTTCCGGATAGTAGACGCCCATGACTTCCCCGACGACCGGAGTGAGCGTGTGCAGGAACGGCTTATCCAGACCGATCACTTTGCCGTAGCGCACGGCGCGGCGCAGCAGACGGCGAATAATGTAGCCGCGGCCTTCGTTGGACGGAAGCACGCCGTCTCCGACGGAGAATACGACGGTACGGATATGGTCGGCGATCACTTTCAGCGCGACATCGGTCTCTTCGTTCTCGTTATAGGTGACGCCGGCCAGCTTGCATGTCTCTTGAATGATCGGCTGGAACAAATCGGTGTCGAAGTTCGAATCGACATCCTGCAGCACGCTGGCGAAGCGTTCAAGACCTGCGCCGGTATCGATGTTTTTATTCGGAAGCGGCGTGTAGCTGCCGTCCTTATTATGGTTGAACTGGGAGAAGACGAGGTTCCACACTTCGAGGAAGCGCTCGTTTTCCCCGCCGGGCCAGCATTCCGGATCGTTCAAATCGCCGTAAGCTTCGCCGCGGTCGTAGAAAATTTCCGTACAAGGTCCGCACGGGCCTTCGCCGATATCCCAGAAGTTATCCTCGAGCTTGTAAATTCGCTCTTCCGGCAGACCGATCTTTTTATTCCAAAATTCAAACGCTTCCGTATCCTCAGGATATACCGTAACCGACAGCCGCTCCGGATCGAGAGCGAGCCATTCCTTGCCTGTCAAGAATTCCCACGCCCAAGTAATCACTTCCTCTTTGAAATAGTCGCCGATGGAGAAGTTGCCCAGCATCTCGAAGAACGTATGGTGACGGCGGGTTTTGCCGACATTTTCAATGTCGTTGGTGCGGATGCACTTCTGCGAGTTCGCAATCCGCGGATTGTCCGGGACGACCCGGCCGTCGAAATAAGGCTTCAGAGGAGCCATGCCCGCATTGATCCACAACAGGGACGGATCGTTATGCGGCACGAGCGGAGCGCTCGGCTCGATCTTATGCCCTTTGCTTTCAAAAAAAGCTAACCATTTGGAACGAATTTCACTGGCTTTCATGATGGATTGACCTCCTAAAATTCTTGGCTTGAACAAAATAAAAAATCGCCCCTGCAAACAGGGACGAATTGATCGCGGTACCACCCTGGTTATCATACAGCCGCCTTGCCGATCGGCAGACCGACAGCCGTATAATCTCCTTAATTAGACGTATAACGAGTCCATCCGGCGGATTTGTTCCGCACTCCGAAATGAGCTTTCAGCCATCCTTCATGTAAAGGCTCTCGCAGCCGGCGCAGCACCGAGTGCACGCTCCGGAACCTTCTCTCTGAACAAGGTCTACGGCTTACTTGATTTCATCAACGCTTTCGTTCTATCCATTATTTTGCACTATATTAAGGAGATTATATACGTTCCGCCGCCGGACTGTCAACTGAGCGGCCAAGACCGGGCAGGGCGGACTCCGTCAACGGAAAATGCCCGGCCGAACCGTCACGCCAAGTAGCGGAAGTACACATATATGTTGGCGATGGCGACCGACAAAAGCATAAGCGGGAAAGCGATCTTGAAATACTTCATGAACGAAATCGGATGCCCTTCTCTGCCCGATATTCCGGCGACAATCAGATTGGCGCTGGCTCCGATCAGCGATCCGTTGCCTCCCAGACATGCGCCGAGCGCAAGACTCCACCACAGCGGCTCCAGATCGGAGACGCCCATCGCTCCCATCTCCTGTATGAGGGGAATCATCGTCGCTACGAACGGAATATTATCCAGAAACGCCGAGGCGACGGCACTAAGCCATAAAATCAGAACGGCCGATTTGGTTACATCCCCTCCGGTTATTTCCATCGCATAGGTCGCCAGCTTGGCAATGACTCCGGTCTCTACCAATCCGCCTACAAGCACGAACAGTCCGACAAAGAAGAAAATGGTCGTCCATTCCACCCTGTGGAACGCTTCCTCAAGATAATGCTCTCCGGTCAGCAGCAGAAGCAAAAACGCTCCGGCCAGCGCAACCGTCGCCGATTCCAGGTGAACCAGCTGATGCACGAAGAAACCGATGATCGTCAGGCCAAGCACTACAATGCATTTTTTGAGCAGAACGGGATCTTTAATCTCCGCTCTTTCATCCATGTCCATCATGCCAAGCCGCAGTTCGTCGGTCGTCTTGATTTGTTTGCGGTAAATCAGCACAAAGAAAGGAAGCGTCACCAGTAAGATAAGAAGTGAAATCAAGCTCAAATTGTTAATGAACGACATGAAAGTCAGTTCCTCTACCGCGCTGCCGATCATAATGTTAGGCGGATCGCCGATGAGCGTCGCCGTGCCGCCGATATTGGAGGACATAATTTGCGTGATCAAGAACGGGACGGGGTTTACTTGCAGCTGCCGAGTAATGCTTAACGTGACCGGCACCATGAGCAGCACCGTCGTTACATTGTCCAGGAAGGCGGAGCCGACGGCCGTCACGATGCAGAGCACAATAAGAATGCGAACCGGGTGGCCCTGAACCTTCTTGGCGGACCATACGGCGATATACCGAAACAGCCCCGTCTCCGCGGTGATGCCGACGATGATCATCATTCCGATCAGCAGCCCCAGCGTGTTGAAGTCGATATGATGCAAAGCTGCGCCCTGATCGACGATGCCCATAACGATCATCAATATGCCGCCGATCATCGCAACGATCGTGCGATGAATTTTTTCCGTAATAATGAGCGCGTAAATAACCAAAAAAATGCCGATTGCTATCCAAGCTTGTTGTTCCATAGAGACCCTCCTAAACATATTCCCGGTACCTGAAAAAGGCAAAAAGGAGCCCTTGGTGACAGGCTCCTCCAAAACAGTTTGCGTATTCGTTTGTTTGCTTATCCGTTCATTCGCCGGCTCGTCTTCACAGGTTTGTAGACGCTCCATTTAATACGATGAACGTTAACCAATGGTTTCACTTTTTTCATATCTCGTCCGCAAATAGATCAGCTAAGTCGTGCGCCTATGCACATAGTACATAAACACATGCTGCAGGATAACCTTCATCACCGCGAAAAAGGGTACGGCCAAAATCAGCCCCACGACCCCGGCCAGCTCGCCGCCGACGAGCAAAGCGAAAATAATAAGCAGCGGATGCATTTTGAGCGAGCGCCCGACGACCTGCGGCGAAATGACGTTGCCTTCGAGTATTTGGCAGATCGTATTGACCAGCGCCACCATCAGCACCATTTTCAGCGAAATCGTCGAAGCCATAACGATTGCGGGAGCCGCGCCGAAAAACGGACCGAGGTAAGGGATGATGTTAAAAACCGCTACAAGACACGCCAGCAGCAGCGCATAAGGCATCCCTATCGCCCAATATCCCAAATAAGCCAAAATGCCGATAATCATGCAAACGAGAAACTGCCCGCGAATGTAGTTGCCGAGCGCCGTATCCATATCCACGAGTAGCGTGATGACCTGCTTGCGCTTCGCTTTGGGCACGATGGCGAGCACCGTCTTCTCGATCAACTGGAAATCTTTCAATATATAAAAGGCCAGAAACGGAATAATAAACGCAATAAACAGCATATTGATCGTACTGCCGATTCCGTCGATATATTCGGAAATCGCCAAGGAGATCCCGTTTTCCAGCTTATTGAGCGACTGATTGATCCCGGTGCGGACGCTGTCCGGCAAAAACTGCACCCGGTTCATGTCGTCGACGATGCCCTGCGCCTTCATCGCCAGCTGCGGCAAATGGTTGTTCAGCTGTGCCAGCTGCGTCATAAACATCGGAATGATGTTCATCAGCACGACGGTCGTAGACAAAATAAATACGGCGTAGATCAGCAGCACCGCCACGGTGCGGGGCACCTTCCTCGCATTGAGCAAAGAAACGACCGGATTGAGCACGTACGATATAATCATCGCTATAATAAACGGAGCCAATATTTCCTTGAAAAAACCGTAGATGGCCGTGATCATCGGACGGATTTGCAGCAGCATGAACAAAATCAGCAAGCTCAACAATATATAGACAAGGACCGTAAACAATTGACTTTTATAAAACCGATCCACATATTTCACCTGCCTCTTGCTTCTTTCTGTCCGGGCTCCTTTACAGTATATGTACAACCTTGCTATTTAATCCTCCGCGGCCCGATTTCTCCAGAAAGCGGGCATAACTTGCCCGCCGGCGAATACATTTGGATAATGGCTAACTTCCGTAAGAACAAATCCCCCAAAAGTGACGTGACGCTCTGAAGCTTATTCCGTCCGCATCCAGCCTAAGCTGGATCGGCGTCTAACCCTTCCTCTGGGATCGTTCTAGGGGTAGACATTCCTTTCGGGGGAGAACCCGGATTTCCACAGGATATGGCTGCGCATCATTTCCTAAACAACAAAAAAGTCGCATCGTCTAATCCGCCTGCTGCGGCGGTTAGTCGATGCGACCGGAAGCCGGGACCGCAAAAAGCCCCGGTTTAGTTCGCATGAACTTGAGGAATTTCCTCTTCGAAAAATAAATCGTCCAGGGAGCTTAACGTCCCGTCTTCTTCCACTTGGTATACGGACATTTTCTCGCCGTTTACCGTCAGTTCAATAAAGCAACCCCAGCAGTAAAATTGATGGGAACCGATTTTGCCGATATCTTTGGAATTGCAATTTGGACAACGTAGCATATTGAATCACCCTATTCTTCAATTGGTATATAACTTTCTTCCAATGTATCGTTGCAATGAACGGGTACGATAATCGCGTCTTCGCCTACCGTTACGGTTTCCGGCAAAGGAAGCCATTTGCGCCCTTCTTTCAAGTCGGAGATGAAGCCTTCCGTCAATTCGTATCCTATTACCTTTTTGCCCTTATTCGGGTCCAAATAAACGTCGTCGACAATGCCTAATTGCTGTCCGTTGACCGTAAGGACCGGCATTCCTTTGAGCTTCCTGTCCCCATTGAGGAGCGAAGTGAAAGCTTCTCCCTCATCCTCCATCCGGCTGATGACTTCTTCATTGGCAATCGTAATGGCGTCGTCGCCTAGTGCGATGACGTCTTTCCACATAATGCAGCTTGGAGAGGCAAACCAGCTCTTCGTCTCCAACAGCACGGCTTCCAAATGCCAAGCGTCGCCAAGCAGCAAATCCTTGGCTATACCTACCTGCTTGCCGGTCTGTACGCAAAATACCGGCAGTCCGATCACGTCACGCGCTCTTTTCAATGGAGACGTCCTCCTGAAGCAGCAATCTTAATTAAACATTTGTTTACCGAATTGGCAAACGGGAGCCTCTTTGCCGCAGTAATGGCAAAGCTAGCTCACTTGTCGGACAATCCGCCGCGGCCCGGCGTTCTGTTTGAGAGAAACGCGCCAAGCCGCGGTTTCTTATTATGCATTACGCACGCGATCGACGATGGTTGCAATTTTCCGGGCGGCCGCTCCGATCTCCTCCAGCGTATTGCCGAGGCCGAAGCTGAAGCGGATCGCCGAGCGGGTAATCTCGTCTTCGAGCCGCATCGCCTTCAGCACATGCGATACTTCAAGAGAACCGGAAGTGCATGCGGAGCCGCTGGCGGCGGCGATGCCTTCCAAATCCAAATTCATCAGCATGGTCTCCGTCGAAACGCCGGGGAAGCTTATGTTCAGAATATGGGGCACCCGCTCTGCAGGATGTCCGTTGACTACGGCCTGCTCCTGCCCTAGCAAAGCTTGCAGGCGCGTCACCATCTCTATACGTAGTTTTTCCAAGTTTTGTTGCTTTTCATACATCTCTTCGCGCAAGATTTGCACCGCTTTGGCAAAACCGGCGATTCCGGCGACATTCTCTGTGCCCGGACGGCGCTTACGCTCCTGATTGCCGCCGTAAAACAGCGGCTGAAGCTTCATATGCTTCGCTATATAAAGCGCGCCGATCCCTTTGGGACCGTTAATTTTATGCGCGGAAAAGCTCATCAAATCGACGGGCAGGCTGCTCAGATCGATCGGCTGGGTTCCCAGCGCCTGCACGGCGTCCACATGGAAGGGAATGCCCTTCGCGCGCGCAATCGCGCCGATTTCCCGAATCGGTTGGAGCGTGCCTACTTCGTTATTGGCGAACATGACGCTGATCAGAATCGTGTCCGGTCGAATCGCTTCCTCCACATCGCGGACGTTGACGCGTCCGGTGCGGTCTACCGGCAAATAAGTGACTTCATAGCCTTGCAGCTCGAGCTGCTCGCAAGCGTGAAGCACCGCATGATGCTCCGATTGTGTCGTAATAATGTGGTTGCCGATGGATTTGCGGGCGGCAGCCGCGCCGAAAAGCGCCAAATTGTCGCTCTCCGTTCCCCCGCTCGTAAATATGATTTGGGAAGGCGCGCAGCCAATAAAGGAAGCGATCGTATCTCTCGAACGGTTAAGAACCGCACGCGCTTCTCTTCCTGCGCTATGTGTACTGGAGGCGTTCCCGAAAGATTGCGTAAAATGGGGCAGCATGGCCTCGACAACCTCCGGATGCACCGGAGTTGTCGCAGCATGATCGAAGTAAGTGAACATCATAAGCGTGTCTCCGCTGAATTATATGTAGAACATATAATTGTCGTTTATTCCTTCGTCTTTGTAGTTGATCAAATCGTATAACGTCGTAGAGTCGAGCACTTCAGCGATGCTGTCGCGGATGCGCACCCACAAATCGCGCTTCGCCGGATCGTCTTCCTCCGTGAAATCGACCGGGCTAATAGGACCTTCCAATACCCGGATCACATCGCCTGCGGAAATATCCTCCGCCGCCTTCGATAAAATATATCCTCCATAAGCGCCACGGATACTTTTCACCAAGCCTGCATTCCGTAGTGGAGCTACCAGCTGCTCCAAGTAATGCTCGGAGAGTTGATGCTTCTCGGCAATACTTTTTAAAGAGGTAGGCCCTTCTCCAAATCTGGTTGCAAGTTCCATCATGATAGTTAGTCCGTATCGGCCTTTGGTAGAAATCTTCAAATAAAGCACCTCATTTACATTTCATACATTTTGGTATCGATTATATGTTAACATAAAACCTTCTATTATGGGAGAAAAACCGTGACATATTGATGAAATATTTTATTATTCGAAGAAACCTATGTATAATACTAGCTAGACGACATTCTTCGACGCTGCGCATGGCATTAATCCGGATAAACCCGACTTGAATACATTCGTTAAATAGCGTACTCTAGTCTGACGGCGCCAAGAAGGCTGCCATCGCGGTTCGGTACTTCCCGGCCCAGGCGGATTGCCCGTACATTCTTTGCAGGCGCCGGCAAGTCGTACAAGCTATCAAGCTATAAAGTGAGGTAATCCCATGAACAAAAAAACACGCGTCGTCCTCGGCATGTCCGGCGGAGTCGATTCTTCCGTCTCGGCGCTCCTGCTCAAGGAACAGGGCTACGAGGTTATAGGCGTTTTCATGAAAAATTGGGACGACACCGACGAATTCGGCCATTGCACCGCAGAAGAAGATGCGGAAGACGTGCGCCGCGTTTGCGACCAGATCGGTATCCCCTATTATACGGTAAATTTTGAAAAACAATACATGGACAAGGTATTCCAGTACTTCCTGGACGAATACCGCAAGGGCAGGACGCCGAATCCCGACGTCATGTGCAACCGGGAAATCAAGTTCGGCGAATTTTTGCATAAAGCGCTTGAGCTCGGCGCAGATTACATCGCCACCGGCCATTACGCGCGCGTCGAGCAGAAGGACGGGCTGTACCGGCTGCTCCGCGGCGTCGACAACAACAAAGATCAGACGTACTTCCTGAACGCGCTGAACCAATACCAGCTGTCCAAAGCGATGTTCCCTATCGGGCATCTGCCCAAGCCCGAGGTCAGAGCGATCGCCGAGAAGGCGGGTCTCGCCACGGCCAAGAAGAAGGACAGCACCGGCGTCTGCTTCATCGGCGAGCGCAACTTCAAGGAGTTCCTGAGCGGTTATTTGCCCGCCAAGCCGGGCGATATGATGACTCTGGAAGGCGAAGTGAAGGGCCGTCACGACGGGCTGATGTATTACACCCTCGGCCAGCGGCAGGGGCTCGGCATCGGCGGATCGGGCAGCGGCGAGCCATGGTTCGTAGCCGGCAAAGATCTCGAGAAAAATATTCTCTACGTGGTGCAAGGCGAGAAACATCCGAGCCTGTATTCGCGCGGGCTTCGCGCGACCGATCTGAACTGGATCGGCGGACAGCTCCCTGCGGGGCCGATCCGTTGTACGGCCAAGTTCCGTTACCGCCAGCCCGACCAGGGAGTTACGGTCGCTTTCCGCGAGAACGGCCGCTGCGAAGTGACGTTTGAACAGCCGCAAAAGGCGATTACGCCGGGACAATCGGTCGTCTTCTACGACAAAGACGTGTGCCTTGGCGGCGGCATCATCGACAAGATGATTCCTTAAAGCGGCGGGCTCAGCAGCAGTCCAAACATCAAAAGCGGATTCCTGTGCATCCGGCCCCGAAGCTGTTATAGCGGGGCGGCGGAAGCGAGGAATCCGCTTTTTGCCGTTATATGCTAAATGATGAATTGCCGGGCTGCGCGCCATTTGGCTTTTGTTTGACGACGATTCTTGCAATGCGAAGCTGATCGGTTTCGGCGATGATGAAATCGGTCGTATCGTCGTACCGGATTCTTTGGTTCTTCTTCGGGGGCATTTCTACCTGCGAGTATACCCAGCCGCCGATCGTATCGTAATCGTCCGACTCGATCTCCAGGCCGAAATAACTGTTGACTTCTTCAATCAGCATCCGTCCGTCGATGGAATGCGTCAAATGGTCCTTTTTCTCGATGCGCGGCCGTTCTTCGTCAAACTCGTCTTGAATCTCTCCGACGATCTCCTCGATAATATCCTCGAACGTTACAAGCCCGGACGTCCCTCCGTACTCGTCGATCAAAAGCACCATTTGATTCCGCTTTTTTTGCATCAGTTTAAGCAGCGCGCTGATCTGCATCGATTCGGGCACCTTGGTGATGGGCCGGACGATCGATTTAATATGCTCCATGCCGGGATCGGATTTGAGCAAATCCTTAATGTGAATAAAGCCGATAATATTGTCTTTATCCGGATTGCATACCGGATAGCGCGTATGCATCTCGGTGACCGCAATCAAGCGGTTCTCCTCATAGGAGCGGTTGGCGTACAGACAGACCATCTCGGTTCGGGGAATCATAATCTCGCGGGCATTCGTCTCGGTAAAATCGAAGATATTGTCCACAAGCGCCAGTTCGGTGTTGTCGATGAGTCCGCTTTTGTTGCTCTCCTTCATGAGAACGCGGATTTCTTCCTCGGTATGCGCCGTATGATGCTCCTCCTCAGGCTCAATCCCCGCCTTGCGCAGCATCCAGTTCGACGTTCCGTTCAAAGTCCAGATCAATGGGTACATGAGTTTGTAAAAAACAATCAGGGGGCCGGCGGAAAGAAGCGTCACCTTCTCGGACATACGAATGGCGTATGTCTTCGGGAACTGTTCGCCGAGCGTAATGTGAAAGGCGGTAATTATCGTAAAGGCAATGATAAAGGAGATCGTGTGAATGACGGCGGAAGACAGCTGCAGCGGATGCAGCACAGGCTCAAGGAGCCTTGCAATGGCGGGCTCGCCGATCCAGCCCAGCGCCAAGGAAGCTAATGTAATGCCTAGCTGGCATGCGGATAAATAACCGTTCAGGTTGGCTACGACCGTTTGGGCGAACCTGGCCCTGCGGTTCCCTTCCTGCACCAGCGCGTCGATGCGGCTGCTGCGGACTTTGACCATGGCGAATTCGGCGGCTACGAAAAAACCGTTCATTAGCACCAAAAACAGCACGAGGGTAAAGTTCCAAATCGTCGGTAAAGGGTCGCTGTCCATCAATAAGTTCCCTATCCCCCTAGCCCGAGGTGAATAGGTACACCTCCCTTAGGTTTATATTGTAAATTATATAATATTAAGCTATACAGTCAAACTGCGTGCTATGCCCGAAAATAACGCATAAAACGAAAGAAAGCTTGAACAATTTGAGAAAAACGGCGTAAAAGGCAAAAATTCGCCCAAATTTGGCCTATTATAAGATACGGGCCTAACCGTTCCCCTCAGGCTCGGTTTAGAAAAAGGCCTGCACGACTTATCGCGCAGACCTCCGGTTTCTTCTCCGTTCCTGGTTTTGCCTGATTTTATCCTCCATCCCCTGCTGCGTCGCTTCATAGAAGCAATGCCCGTCCAGCGGCTTCGGCAAATATTGCTGCTCGACATAGTGGCCGGGATAATCATGCGGATATTGATAGCCCACATGCCCGAGCTTTTCCGCCCCTTTGTAATGGGCGTCGCGCAAATGCAGCGGCACCTCGGCCTCGCCGATCGCATCGAACGCGCCCGTCACTTTGGCGATCGCCGTCGGAATGGCGTTCGACTTGGGGCTCTCCACCGCGAACAGAATCGCCTGGGCGATGACGTACTTGGATTCGGGCCAGCCGATCTTATGATACGCGTCCATCGCCGAGACGGCCTGAACCATCGCTTGCGGATTGGCCAGGCCGATATCCTCGCTGGAGGCGACGATCAGCCGCCGCAGGAAGGTCATCGGGTCCATGCCGAGCTTCTCGACGGCATAGAGAAACCAGAACAGCGCGGCGTCGCTGGAGCCGCGCACGCTCTTGTGGAAGGCCGAGAGGACGTCGTACTGCGTCGACTCGTCGGCCTTCACGGTGCGCCGCCGAATCGATTCTTCGGCGACGGCCAGCGTTACGCGCACCACCCCGTCGGGATCGGGCGGGGTGGTCAGCGCGGCGAGCTCGAGCGCATTGAGCGCGCGGCGGATATCTCCGCCGGCCATGCGCGCGATATGCGCGAGCGCCTCCTCCGCGGCCTCGATGGGCAGCTGCCCGAGGCCGCGCTCTTCGTCGGCGAGCGCGCGGCGCAGCGCGGCGAGCGAGTGCTCGCGGGTCAGCGCGTGCAGCTCGAACAGCGTCGAGCGCGACAAGAGCGCCCCGTTCACATGGTGGAACGGATTCTCGGTCGTCGCGCCGATGAACGTAATAATCCCCTGCTCCACCGCAGGGAGCAGCGCATCCTGCCGCGAGGTGTTGAAACGGTGCACCTCGTCGAGAAACAGGATCGTCTTGCGGCCGTACAAGTCCTTGTTGTTCCTCGCCTGCTCGATCACATCGCGCACGTCCTTCACGGAGGCGTCGACGGCGTTCAGCTTCACGAACGCTCCCTGCGTCGCGCGGGAGATGATGTTGGCCAGCGTCGTCTTGCCTGTGCCAGGAGGGCCGTACAGCAGGATCGAGGTGACCTGATCCGCTTCGATCGCGCGGCGCAGCAGCTTGCCCGGTCCGACGATATGCTCTTGCCCTATATATTCGCCAAGCGTCAGCGGCCGCATCCGGTCCGCCAGCAGCTTGCCTTGTCCGTTTTCTTCAGCAGCCAGTGAGAACAAATCCATAATAAGATCACATTCCTTTATTCTAATCTACCCGGGCCGTCTGGATCTCGAGCCAGCGGGTAACAAACCGGTTCAAAAACCGATCTTCCGGCAAGTCATAACCACCGGCTTAGCCGGTGGCTTCCATCAGCCCTATAAGGGCATGGTACTAGCACGCGCCTAAGAAGGCGCACTGAAAGTCTGCCAACCGCGAGCGGTCCCGGGCTTGCCCCTCAAAGGGGCTCTTTTATTTGCCCTTTCCTACCGACTCACCCGTAAACGGGTCGAACAATTCTTTCATCGTGATTTGTTCGTAGTTCTTATCCTCTGTTAGTTGATTTCGAATGTATTCGGCTATCGCTTTCCTGTTTCGCCCTACCGTATCCACAAAATAGCCTCTGCACCAAAATTGCCGATTTCCGTATCGATACTTCAGGTTCGCAAATTTATCGAAGATCATCAGCGAACTTTTTCCCTTTAAGTACCCCATAAACTCCGATACACTCAGTTTCGGTGGAATACTCACCAACATATGGATGTGATCCGGGCACGCTTCCGCTTCGTGAATCTCCACCCCTTTGCGCTCACACAACTCCCGGATGATCTTTCCGATCTCTCTTTTTAATTTCCCATAGATGACTTGCCGTCTATATTTCGGTGCAAATACAATATGGTATTTGCAGTTCCAGCGGGTATGTGCTAGACTGCTCTTATCCATTCCCTTGTCCTCCTTGATTTGATGTTGCGGTTGGCAGACCGGCTATCATCTTATCATAAAGGTCAAGGGATTTTTACTCATAGCTATAAGCTTTCCTGAACCCCCAGTCGAACTGGGGGTTTTCTTAGACAAAAAAAGAACATGAGCCGGCCTAAGCCGCTCATGCTCTATTATAAAGGACCGCCGCGAAATTACAATCTTTGCGCCCTGCGCGAAAAACGCTCCGCGCTCCCGGCAAGAACGGTTCCGGCAACCGCAGCGGACGGTTGTGCCGATGTCGGGGCGGCGGATTACTTTTTCGCGTCGGCGATTTTCTTGGCCGTGTCCTCTTCCGTCGCCCGAAACACCGTGTTGTAGTCGCCGCTCATAATGATCTTCGGCACCGCCTTCGCATAAGGCGTCAGCAGCAAGCTGTCGTAACGGGATTTGGCCGGAATCGGAGCAAACCCGTTATAGAACGACGCGGCGAGATTTTTATCCTTGAACGCGCTCTCCTGACCGTACACTTTTTTGACGTTTTCGCTATTTAGGACCGGCATCAGGCCGATTTTGGACAGCTTCGTCTGCATCTCCTCGGTCGTCAAGTATTGGATTACCTTCATCGCCTGATCCTTCTGCTTCGACATTGAGGTTACCGCGAAATAAGTCGGATACGCCTGAGAGCCGACTTTAGGCAAGCTGTCGAACGTCGGAAGCGACACCATATCCCAGTTCATGCTCTTATATTCGTCCGGGAAGACGAAGATGATGGACGACAGCCAGGCAAACATCGCCAAGTTTTTCTCCTTCAGAAACTCATTGCGGTAAGGAATCGTATCCTTAAGCTCCTTCATATAATCGACGTAGCCCGGAGATTTGCTCGGCCCGACGAAGACGGTGTCGAAGAATTCCCTCCACTTTTCGTCCGTGAAAATCGTCGGCTTCTCCGTCGCCGGATCTACGAAAGGAATGGACAGCTGATTCATCGCCAGCATATGCGTCTGCGACGAGGATAAGCCGATATACGGCTTGCCGTCGACCCGAGTCAGCTGCTGAGCGAGCTGATTCGCCTCCGTCCAGGTCATGCCGTCCTTCGGATACGGCACCCCGAATTTATCGAACAAATCTTTATTGTAATACAGCACCATATTGTTGTTGAACACGGGGATACCGTACATTTTATCCGGTGCGATCAGCTTCACGGAATCCGCTACGGACGGCTCCATTTTGGATAAATCGAGCTGGTATTTTTTGGCCAAATCGGTCATATCGAACTCCAGCCCGTTGTCGAGCAATCCGGAAGCGAAACCGCCAATCGAATCCCAGTAAATATCGATCGTTTCCCCCGCGGTCAGCAGCTCTTTGATCCAGTAATTCGATTGCTTCTGTATGTATTTGATGTTGTAACCGGGGAATTTCTGCTGGAGCGCATTGCCGAATCTTTCGTTCCAGCTGTCCGGAGAATCCCCGCTGTTGGAATAGACGACAAGATCGGCGGTTTCCTTGTCATCGCTCGTTTTGATCGCCTGATCTGAGGAGGCGGCCTCCCCGCCTCCGCCGCCGCAGGCCGTCAGCATGGACAGCAGCATGGAGGCGGCGACAACCGCTGCCGCCGTTTTTTGATATTTCAACCTTCATTCCTCCTAACGCACACAATAAAATAACCCTACAAAGTGAGGCCTTGACTTCGAAGCTGCTTCAGGTACTTTGCGGGGGTCCCCAAAATTTATCAATTCCATACTGTTTAAAAAGCCCGGCAAGCGTAAAGCCTTCGCCGCCTGCTGGGCCGATTGCTTCGAATCCCTTACTCGTACACCGATACCTCGACGGGGCCGATCAAACCGGACGGAAGCTTTTTACGGTCGTACCGGTTGCTTAAATTGTTCGTCACGTCGATTCGCAGCTCATTCATTCCCTGTTTCGCCAAAGCTCCGATAGCAAACGTGTACGGATGCCACATCCGCACCCCTGCCCATTCGCCGTTCACCCATACTTCCGCCATTTCATGGGCTTCGCCCAGATCGAGGATCAGGCTATCCGCTTTTGCAGCTCCGCTTTCCAGGGAAACTGTATTCGTATAAGTGATCGTTCCGGCAAAATGCTCCGGCCCTTCGGTTTCGGCCCAATTGCCGAGACTCAGACGACCGATGGCGGACTCGGCGGCAGCCGCTTCCGCGCTCTCGGTCTGAGGCGTAACAGTTCCGACGGCCTGGCGGCCGGCCGAAACGTTCCACGGCCCGTCGATGGAAACGCTGCTCTGCCGAATCCGGCGGCGGCTTCCTGCAGACAACTCGGCAGATCGCGACGGATCGATACGATACACGAGAGCCTGCCTTCGCTCCAGCGCAACGGACAGCGTCATGCCGCCGGCAGCAGCGGCGACTGAACCGGCCTCCGCCGAAACCGGAGCCAGGTCGATCCTGCCCTCCCAGGGGTCCCACAGCTCCGCCCTGCCTTCGGTCCGGATGGTCAGAGCGCCTTCATACGGCCGCTCCCCTTCGTTCACCAGCACGTAAAAATGGTTCCCGTCCTTGATCACATGGCTTGCCCGAATATCCGGGCGGGAAGGCTCCAGCTTAAGATCTCCAGGCTCCAGCCTCTCCAGCTCGGCGGCAATGCCGGACGGATCGTCCAATCGGATCGTAGACGGTACGGTCTGTGCCCCTTCGTGAGCCTGAATCGCAATGACTTGGCCGCCTTGGTCGATGAATCCCCGCAGCACCCGCTTCGTCTCTTCTTCCCACAAGCCGTCATCCTCGACGATCACGACGGAATACGTTTGCCCGGCGATGTTTATGCGTCCATGCTCAATGCCGCAGACCGCTGCCAGCAGGCTTTCCTCCAAATAATTGAACTCCCGCTGGTTTTCGAATAGCGGCTTCACGCTTCGCCACGGCAGCCAGTCCTCGCGGCCCAGCACGGCAATCGGCGTTACATTGACGCTGTCCGTCATCAGCCAGCTCATCCGCTTCATATAATCGGCGAACCGGCGGTAATGCGGCCACCAGATGTTGTTGGGCCCGACGTCCGGCGGGCGCTCGTTCAATCGGCGCGGCCCGTCGATGGAGTAATAGAAGGCATGCGGGCATAACAGATTGACGCCGCGGACGAGCAGCCAGTCCATATACCATTTCATATCGCCTGCGCTCAGCGCCCAGCTGGCGTCCAAGCCGCAGACGCCGAGAAACTCGTTCAAATTTCTTCGTCTTCCCCTATGCCGGGCCGCATCCGACGAGCATTTGGCCATCGTCGTATGCTTGCCCTCCACCGCCTTGCCGTCCTCCGGCGCAACCCAGCGCCATACGACGTCTTGGCCGGGAATGTGGAAATGCTCCAGCAGACCGATCTCGTCGCTGGCCGCCGGGTGGCCGGTAAGCGCTATGCCGTGGCATCCGCACCATTCGGCGAGCGGTTTGTAATACGATTCGATCATGCGCTTGTTGACGGCTTTGCTGTATCGTCTGCGGATAAGGTCCGCCCGGTCGCCCTCCAGCCACAGCAGCGGCAGATCGGTCACTTCGCAGCCTTCGCGGATAAAATAATCCAGAAAGCCGCCCGTCCACGCCTTAAGCCCCTTCGTATGTCTGCGGCCCATAATATCCGGCTCGTCTGTGAACATCGCCCGGACGGCCGTTCCGAAATACGGGCTTAACACCTCGTAATACCGGTCATGCGTGAGCCGGATAAACTTCTCGACGGCGAGCGGGTTCAGCAAATCGGCGGAAGCCGGAGCGTTCGGCTCGCCGTCGTCTTCGCCGAAGTGAATGCCGCGAATCGTCCCGCGGGAGAACGTCTCGATAAACAATAAGATCGTCCAATCGTCGTTATCGCCGCCGGCAGCCCGGAACGCAACGATTCCGTCGCTGGGCTCCAGCACGGCCGAATCACCCGGCTCGATGCCGGCTCCCTTCTTCCTGACCGCTTGCGCGGAGATCAGGACATCCCTGTCGCCGAGCACCTCCGCCAGCCGAACCGGCTCGGAGGCGCTCAGCTCCGTCATCTTGAGCCCCCGGCTCGCCAGCTCGGGGTTATCCTGCACGACAAGCCCTTTGGCCGCTCCGGAAGGATACATCGCTTCATCGTACAAAATAACGGTCATTCCGCGCCGCTCCGCCTCCTGAACGGCGGCCTTGACCAGCCCCATATAGGTGTCCGACAAGTATGGAATGCTCTCGGGAATTCCGATTCTCGGATGGATGACGAAGCCCATCACGCCTTTGTCCGCGAAATCGGCGATCTGTCTTACGATTTCGCTTTCTGTCAGCTCGTCGTTCCAGAACCAGAACGGAATCGGAGTGAACTCGTCGGAGGGATGAAGAAACTGCTGCTCCAATGATGTATCCGTATTCGTTGTCATAGCCAAGCGCCCCCCTAGCTTTACTGTGTGATGCGCAATCCGTCTTCGGCCCATGTGACTGCCGGAGGATGAATATAATCCTGATATTTATCCGCTACCTTGCTTGCTGCGGTATCGCCCGCGTGGAAATATATCCGGTGCTTATAGCGGATCGACTGCCCTTTCTGCAGCAGCTTGCCCCCGAGAAAATACAGATTGTTGGCGGCGAGAAGCCCGTAATCCCGGACATGCCAATAAGTCGGAAAATCGGCGTTATCCGGATGGTCGAAGGCGGCGATGCCGAGCGTATGTCCGCCCACCTCGCCGTGATAGTCGCACCATACGGCCCGCTGGCCCCAGCATTCCTTCTCTCCGACGGAGCCGTAGGAATTACGGATCACGCCCCCGTTCTCCGCTTTCATCGATTCGGCCACCCGAATGCCGAGCGGTCCCGCTTCTTTGGTCGCTCCGAGCTCGACGCGGCCGTTAGCCGTCAGGACGAAGTCGAGGTCGATGAACCTGCCTTCGCCCGGGGTATTGTAGAACGTCATCGTGCGCGTCTCGCTCAGCTGCGGCTTGCCTCCGTAGGAACACCAGTTTTGAGTGGACGTCAGTCTGGCAAAGACCGAGCCTGCGGCTTTTTCACCGAAGCTTGTTACTATTTGTTTGCCGTGCCGTTCCTTCGGCTCATTCCACATATCGATATCGTTCACGTCCCCGATAGCAAGCCAGAGCGAACGATGATGCGGATGCTCCCGGGTTTCGAAATCCAATCTCGTATAGCTTTCGCCGTACGGGCCCATGATCGGACCGAGGTAAGGCTTCGCGACCGCAGGATCGAATACGTAAGACGTGAATAATTGCCCTTCGATGACGATGTCGACGGCATGCTCTTTTTCGATCAGACGGATGCCTTGAGCGGACGAAGCGGAAGCGGAGCCCGGCGTCGTTCCTTCCTCTCGGCGCCGCAAAATATAGTTGCGGCTCTCGCCGGCATCAAGCCGATCGACGATCCAGTGCAGCGCCACCTCTTCTCCTAGCGCTTCCCATTGACATGCAACCGGGTTTCCGGAAGCGTCCGCAAGCTCTAGGCCGCCGGCTTCTGCATCCTTGAGCAGCGGCGTATCCGCCGGGAAGCGGACCGATACGGGACAAAACTCGCGATGGTGGCTTCCCGCCGATACTTGTAACGTTATAGTTGACATGCTATTCCCCTCTTTCATAGGCTTGTTCCAAGAGCGATCTGATATAGCCGAGCGACGGGCTCCATTGATGCGACGGGTTTTCCGTCATGCATTCGGCGGATATGCGGCCCTTGTAACCGCTCTTTTGCAGCGCTTCGAGCAAACCCGGAATATCGACTCCGTCCGGAATGCTCTCCCTCGGAAAGCTGCGGTCATACTCCGCATAATGCACATGGGCGAGCCGATTGCCCGCCGCAGCGCGATGAAGGATGTCCGGAGACTCCTGCTCAAGATGCATATGGTATGCGTCCGCGAGTACTTTAATATGGCGCAGCTGCAGCTCTTCGGCCAAATCCAGCGCCTGCTCGACCCGGTTGATGATGTTGCTTTCGCCGCGGTTCAGCGGCTCGATGGCGACGGCAACCTCATATTTGTCCGCATAGAAGTCGCACATGGCAAGAAACTGCTTGATCTGCTCCAGCCCCTGCTCCACCGGATATCCTTCGGGAACGGTTCGGGCCGCGCCGCTGCCGAAAATGATCATTTCCCCGCCAAGCGCCCGAACCCGTTTCATCGCCAAATCCACATAGCTTTCCACCGCCTCGCGGTGAACCTCCGGTCCCGTCAGCTTCAAGGAAGCCGGAATAAAGCTGTTGCATACCGGAATCGTAATTCCGGCTTCGCGCATCTTGACCGCCAGACGATCGAATTCCTCCTCGGACAGCTGAATGAGCGAGCCTACCGTCAGCTCCGCGTAATCGTATCCGGCTTCGAGCAGGCCGGAAATGTCCTGAAACAGTCTCTCTTCCAAGCGATCCGAGGAAGCGGACGTCCCGCCGCTCTGCGGCATGAAGGAGCCGGCCGTCAGGCAGCAGCCGACTTGGAGCGGACGGCTCGGCCCGCGATTCGTCTTCCCGCTCATCGCCCGCTCCCCTCCGGCGTATAAGGCAGAAATACTTCTTGGCCGGTTCTCGCCGACTCGTACAGCGCCTGCACGATTTCCACCGAAGCTCTGCCCTCCCTGCCTTCAATCATCGGCGGCCGATGATGGATCACTGCCTCGATCATATCCTGCACCTGACCGGCGTGCCCCGTCTTCGGCTGGCCGCCTCCCGCTTGCGGCGAAGACGGAGCGGACTTGGCTCCGCTGCCGTATGCGGCAATAATGCGGGCTTCCTCCGAAAATTGCTCGTCGTCATCAGCCATTTTAAACAGTTCGATCCTGTTGTTTTTAGCGTAAATCGAACCGCGGGAGCCATGAATTTGCGCGGACACTTCCAATCCCGGATAAGCGCATGTCGTTCCGATCAAGGTGCCGATCGCCCCGCTTTCGAACGTCACTACGGCGACGGCCGTATCTTCCGTTTCGATAGGATGATTGTAAGTGCCCGCTTTGGCGAAAATGCTCCGCACCGGCCCCATGAACCACTGCATCAAATCGACGGTGTGGATCGTCTGGTTCATGATCGCGCCGCCGCCGTCCATTTCCCAGGTGCCTCGCCATCCGCCGTTTTTGGCATAATAGTTGTCGTCCCTGTACCATTTGAGGTGAAAATTGCAGGTGATCGGCTTCCCCATCCTCCCGCTGTCAAGCGTATCCTTGATGAACCGGTTCGCAGGCGCGAGCCGGTTCTGGAAGACGCAGCCGAGGTAGAGTCCTTCCTCTTCCGCGGTCCGGTTCATCTCGTCGATTCGGTCGAGACGAATTTCCAGAGGCTTCTCCGTCAACACATGTTTGCCTGCGCGCAGCGCCTGTACCGTGTGATCGCGATGCCAGCCGCTCGGGGTGCATATGCTCACCGCCTTGATATCGTCGCGCTTCAGCAGCTCCTCATAGCTCGTATAACGATTTGCCGGATCAATGCCGTATTCGTCGCCAAGCTTGTTCAGCACGGCTTCGTTCATATCGCAGATCGCGACGAATGCGCATCCTTCCGCTTTGACGGCGCTGGCGAGATGGCTCTTGCCGACCCCTAGCCCGAAGACGGCGTATCCGATTCCATTCGATGTCATGGCCGATAGTTCCTCCTATATCGTTCGCTTAGTTTCATTCCCGTTGATGAACCCTTTTATAAATCAGGCGTTTTTCCGCCCGCTTTGAACAGCTTCGTCACGGCCAGCCGCAGCGCCAGCGGAATCGTCACGAACCCTATGATCAAAGTGCCGCCGAAGCCCGCCTGACCGTAGACCGAAGTAAACCACAGCCCCGCCGCAATCCACAATACCAGCAAAATTAACAGCAGACCGCATAGAATCAGCAAGTTTTTGATCATCGACCGTTTCTCCCTATTTTCCTGCAGCGGCTTCCATTGCCGGGCCGGCTTCCTACACGGCTTCCTACATCCAGGCGTTCAGCCCTTCCCAGCGGACCGTCCATGAGCCGTCGTCCGGGAAACCGGGAGCATGCCGCTCGGGACCGCCCTGCCAGCCGCAAGCCATCATCGCCACAGCGGTAAGCAGTCCGCCGTTCCCCGGCAAGTAGGCGTATAACCCCGGACGCTGGTAGTTATGTCCGTTAGGGAGATAGGTATTTTTGGTCACATCCTTGAGCAGCAGATCGACCGCCCAATGACCTTCTCCCAGTCTGGCCGCCGTCATGGCCGCCATCGGGTAATCCCAGCCCCATGTGTCGTCCCAGCGCCAGCTGTCCATAACGCGCTGAAGCGTTCTGCGCATCGCTTCGGGATCGACTTTCTTGCCGGGGAGCATGCCGAGCGCGCCCAGCATGGAAGGATGATCGATATTGGCTTTCGTGTACGTATCCGGGCAATTCTCATGAGCGAGATAAATTCCGTCTTCTTGCGGAAGCTCGGATAACCGGGAGCACACGTCCTGCCACTTGTCGCTGACCGGAAGCCCCAGCCTGCGGGCCCATTCCATCCCGATCTCCAGCCCGTGGCGCCAATATTCCAGCTCATATGTAGGGTTCCAAGTATGCTCGGCCTTATGGTTCTCCTGAGCCGGAATGACCGGCGGTCCTAACACATAGCGCTGCCCCGCATCGTCCCACGCCGCGAAGGAGGCCATAAATTCCGCCGATTCCAGCACGATGTCTCCGTAGCGGATCAGCGTTTCCCGTGTCGGCTCCGCCAGGTAGCATAGCTCCGCCAGCACAATCGGATGCGGCTGCTGCCAAATGAGCAGAGGGGCGATGACCGACGGACTCTGAGCTCCGTCCGATGCGACCATCTTAGGCCAACGCGCGCCGGAATAACCTTGAGAGCGGGCAATCTCCCGAGCCGAAGGAAGAATGTCTCTGTACCAGTCCATACTTCGCTTCAACAGTTCCGTCCTTCCCCATAATGGAAAATGAAACGCATGCCACCAGTGCATCTCCAGATGCAGCTTGCCGAACCAGCTGTTGTACAACAATCCGGTTTCCTGAGGCGGAACCGTTCCCGCGCTGTGGATGGCCGTATTGAATTGAGACAGCACAATGCGCCGTTCCAGCTCGATCGCCCTCGGGTCCGCGCTGTCCGCCAGCTCAACCGCTCCGCCCTTGGACCAGAAGCGTTCCCAGTGGGCGCGGCTCGCTTCGGCCATTTGCTGCACGGTTGGAAGCGTTATCACGTCGTCTAATAATGAAAAGCCTGCCGTCATTTCCAATTTTCCGTTGATGCCGCGGTTTGATAATATAAATTCATGGGCTGCCGTTTGCTTGAGCTCGCCTTGCGACCACTCCAGTTCCACCCGGTAGCCGTCTTCGTCCATGAAACGCTCTATGGCGGCCGTTCTTTCTCGCTTCGGTATGTATCGCGTAGTATGGGAATCCGGCTCTCCCCAATGAAGCCCGATCGTTTGATCCCAGCTTCTGGAAGTCATGCCCGGCGCAGGAAAAGCGATATGAACCGCGAGACGTCCCTGCGTCAGCAGCTCGCTCTCCACTGCGATGCCGAACTGTTCCGCATCCGGATGGCAGCAGGTCACAACGGTCACCGGCACACCCTCTACGTTGAAGCGGCTGGTCAATATTCCGCTCCACAGATCGAGCTGCTGCTCGATGCCCGTAATTTGGCCGGGCTGCACCTCGCCGCCCGTCTCCGACGCAAATCTGAATCCGAATTGGCCCAGCTGCAGACGGTGCGGATTTTGCCGAAGCCAGTGGTAAGCCTCTTCCTTGTCATCCGGGCGAACGGGATACCCGCCGAGCTTCTTCTCCTCGTCCCGGTACTGCATGCGCACGTCGCTCAGCCGCCAAACGTTCCGGCCGCCGGAGCTGTGCCATGCCCATTGCGTCTGGGTTCCAAGAGGAATCGTATACTGCTCGGGATAAGTTTGAAGGCCTGTGAAGTCGGCTGTAAAGGCAAATTCCCCATTCCCGACTGATAGCGGCGATAAAGGATTAATCTCTCTGATCACCGGATTATGTCTGGTCACTAACGCTTTACGATGAATGCTCAAGTAGGCGCCTCCTTATGCTTAATTATAAATTATTATACCAATCTGATGACCTGACATATGGGGGAGATACACGAAATTTATAGGGCTTCCACCTCATTTTGACTAACCTCACCTATAAAATAAGTGTAGATATAGGTTGATAACCGCATAGGCCTCCGCTTATAATGAGAACAAACTGAGATCCAGCGCCATCCAATTTTTCAACCGAGCAAAAAAGGAAACGCTCTCATGACTGCCGCTGCGAGTTGCGTTCTCTATAGTAGCTCCGGTCTTCTTTCACATTTCGCACATTTACCGGAGGTGGGACGTTCATGCAAACTTTGGCTTCCGAAGTGTTCAATTCAGAGAAACGGTTTCGTCCGGGGATGAATATTTTCGTCAACCGCGCCTATGAGGCGTTTAGCATTCCCCAGCATACGCACGACGCTATCGAGATCAGCTATGTGACCGAGGGGGTCGGTTACCAGTTTATTAACGATACCGTGGTGCCCGTCAAACGGGGCGACATTTATTTGCTCCCCGTCGGCACCTCGCATGTATACCGTCCGCCGTCCCCGGACAAAGTTCGCAGCTTTGCCATCATCAACTGCGTCTTCCGTCCGGAAGCTTTGAACGCGGCTGCGAATTTTCCGCCGCCCGGCTCCGCTTTGCACGATGCTTTGCACCAGCCTTCGCGCCTACAGCAGCCATGGTTGTATCATTACGACAAGGAAAGCAAGTATACCGAGCTGTTCCATACTATGTTGTCGGAATACCGGCTGCGGCTGCCCGGCTACGAGGTAATCGTTCAGTCGCTGCTCACCCAAACGATGGCAATGCTTCATCGGGATACGACCATTTCGCTGCTTCCGGAGAAAATGAATTGCAAAGTCCAGGAAGCGCTTCATTTCATTAAGCGCCACTTTCATGAGGATATCAATTTAAAGCAGGTTGCCGAGCACGCCTTTCTAAGCGTAAGCCATCTTCAGCGTCTCTTTAAGCAAAACACGGGAACTTCGTTCACCTGCTATGTGCAAAATTTACGTATTCAAAAATGCTGCGCCCTGCTCAAATCAACGACGATGACCGTGCAGCAAACCGCCGGGGCCGTAGGCTATCAGGACATGAAGTTTTTCCATACGCTATTCCGCCAAAAAACCGGCATGACCCCGCAGGAATACCGGAAGTATGACGATCCGGCCGCCGTTCGCTGTGACGGAAGCTTATTACATATGGATGAGGACGAAATCGGCATCTCTGAAAAATAGCATATGAACGAACGCAAAAATAAAACAAGCATGGCCTGCTTAAGAAACGGTTCTTAAGCGGCCATGCTTGTTTGCTTGTTATTGCGGCTTATCCTTCGCCTTGGCGAGCAAATCCTGCACGACTGTGCCGACGGCGATAAGGCCGGCAACCGGCGGCACGAACGCGTTGCTGGCCGGAGGCTGCTGCGCCTTGCGGATTTCGGGCGCATTGTCCGGTACGATCCGCTGCGTTACGTCTTGGCGCGGCTTGATCGGCTCTTCGGTCGAAAAGACGACCTTGACGCCCTTCTTAATCCCGTCTTTGCGCAGCTTCTGACGAATCACTCTCGCCAGCGGGTCCATCGACGTTTTGGAAATGTCCGCCACTTGAAACTTTGACGGGTCCATTTTGTTGGCGGCGCCCATGCTGGAAATGATCGGGATGTTCCTTTGCAGGCACTGCTTGATCAGATGAATTTTGTAGCTGATCGTATCGGAAGCGTCGATGACATAATCGAGCGGATATTCGAACAGCTTCTCATACGTCTCTTCGGTGTAGAACATGCGCAGCGCGATCGCGTCGCACTCCGGATTGATTTGCAAAATGCGGTCGCGCATCAAATCCGCTTTCGGCTGACCCACGGTCGATAACAGCGCATGAATTTGGCGGTTGACGTTCGTAATGTCGACGACGTCCTTATCGATGAGGACGATGCGGCCGACTCCCGTTCGAGCCAGCGCCTCGGCCGCCATCGAGCCTACGCCGCCGATCCCCAGCACGGCTATCGTGCTGTTGCGCATAACCTCCAGGCCTTCCGGTCCGATAGCAAGCTCCGTTCTAGAAAACTGGTGCAGCATCCGGCTGCCCTCCTTATGAATCAGGTGGTGGGAAGATTTGTCTCGGTTTGCGAGTCGATAACGGCAAATCGGAGCTTCAGGAACCGGATTGCTCCGGCCCCTTTCGCCCGCCGCCAGGCAGACCGGCTTACTTGGAAGCAGGCTGCTTCAAGGCCAAGCGGATGGACAACTGCTCCAGCTGCTTGTCGTCCACCGTGCCCGGCGCGTCTGTCAGCAAGCAAGTTGCGCTGGCCGTTTTCGGGAAAGCGATCGTCTCGCGCAGGTTGGTGCGGCCGGCGATCAGCATGACCAGACGGTCGAAGCCGAAGGCGATGCCGCCGTGCGGAGGCGTGCCGTATTCGAAAGCTTCCAGCAGGAAGCCGAATTTCTCCTGCGCTTCTTCCTTGGAGAAGCCGAGCGATTGGAACATCAGCTCCTGCACTTCGCGTTTGTAAATCCGCATCGAGCCGCCGCCCACTTCGTACCCGTTCAGAACAAGGTCGTAAGCTTGCGCGCGAATTTGGCCCGGATCGGTATGGAAAAACTCGACGTCTTCTTCTTTCGGGCGGGTGAACGGATGATGCTCGGCTACATAGCGCTTCGCTTCATCGTCGTAGCTGAGCAGCGGGAAGTCTACGACCCAGGCGAATTTGAACTTGCTCTCGTCGATCAAGCCGAGCTCGCGGCCGATCTTCAGACGAAGGTTGCCCAGCACGTCGGCAACGACCTTCTTCGTGTCCGCGGAGAAGAGCAGCAAATCCCCTTCCTCCGCACCCAGACGTTCCTTGAGCGCTGCAAGCTCCTGCTCGGAGAAGAACTTGACGATCGGTCCTTTCATCTCTCCGTCCTTCAGCACGACCCACGCCAAGCCTTTGGCGCCGTAGCGCGCCGCGAAGGTTCCCAGATCGTCGATTTCCTTGCGGCTCCAGCTTCCGCAGCCTTTGGCGTTCAGCGCTTTAACTTGACCGCCCTTCTCGACGACGGAAGCGAATACTTTCACTCCGGACGAAGAGACGATGTCGGACACGTCCTGCAGCTCCAGACCGAAGCGCAAATCCGGCTTGTCGGAGCCGTACTTGCCCATGGCGTCCGCATAGCTGATGCGTTGGAACGGACGCTCGATCTCGACGTCGGCCGTTTGCTTCATCAGACGAACGACCAGCTCTTCCATCATCTCAAGCAGCTGGTCTTGGGACAGGAACGAAGTCTCGATGTCCACCTGCGTAAATTCCGGTTGGCGGTCCGCTCTCAAGTCTTCGTCGCGGAAGCAGCGGGCGATTTGATAGTAGCGCTCCAAGCCGCTGACCATCAGCAATTGCTTGAAAATTTGCGGCGATTGCGGCAGCGCGAAAAATTCGCCCGGGTGCACGCGGCTCGGCACCAAATAATCGCGCGCGCCTTCCGGCGTGCTCTTGGTCAAGATCGGCGTCTCCACTTCCAGGAAGCCGTTCTCGTCGAGGAAATCGCGGAATACCTTAGCCGCTTTGGAGCGAAGCATCAGCGTGCGCTGCATTTCCGGACGGCGCAAATCGAGGTAACGGTATTTCAAGCGCAAGGACTCGTCGATTTCGATGCCGTCTTCGATAAAGAACGGCGGGTTTTTGGCCGGGTTCATAATTTCGATGTCCGTCACGCGGATTTCGATTTCGCCGGTCGCCAGGTTAGGATTGATCGTTTCCGAGTCGCGTTCTACGACTTTCCCGGTTACCGCAAGCACGAATTCGTTGCGCGCGCGGTCGGCAATGCTCAGCGCTTCGCCGGAGAAATCCGGGTTGAAAACGATTTGCACGATCCCGCTGCGGTCGCGCAGGTCAATGAACAATACGCCGCCGAGGTCGCGTCTGCGCTGCACCCAGCCGTTCAAAATGACCGTTTCTCCAATGTTCGCTTTCGTTAAAGCTCCGCAATGATGCGTTTTTAACATCATGATTCATCTACCTCCATAGGGTTAAAAATAATTATTCGCTCAGCTTGCGCATGATCGCCGCAAATTCATCGAGCTTGACGGTCTGCTGCTCGCCGGTGGCCATCGTTTTCACCGTAATTTCGCCGCGGGTCAGCTCGTCTTCGCCGAGAATGGCGACATAATGAGCTTGATACCGGTCGGCTGATTTCATCTGAGCCTTAATTTTGCGGCCCAAGTAATCTTTCTCCGCCTTTAATCCCGCTTGGCGCAGCTCATGCAGCAAACGGGGCAGCTCTTTCTCCGCCTGCTCGCCGAGCCCGACCAGATAGACGTCGAGCGGCCTCGCTACCGGGATCTCGGCTCCTTGCGCCTGCAGCACCAGCAGCGTGCGTTCGAGGCCCAGGCCCAGGCCGACGCCCGGCTGATCCGTGCCGCCGATCTGGCCGACGAGTCCGTTGTAGCGGCCCCCTCCGCCGATCGTGTCAATGGCGCCGATGCCGGCCGCCTTGTATTCGAAAGCGGTATGCGTATAATAGTCCAGTCCCCGCACAAGGCGCGGATTAATGCGGAACGGGATGCTCATCGCCTTAAGATAATCCTGAACCGCCTGGAAGTGGACGCTGCATTCCTCGTCCAAATATTCCAGAATGGTCGGCGCGCCTTCGCCGTATTTCTGGTCGATCTTGCAATCGAGAATCCGCATCGGATTGCGGTCGAAGCGCGATTGACAGTCTTTGCACAGCTTCTCCTTCACCGGGGCGAAAAATTGCTGAATCTTCTCACGATAGACGGCCCGCACGGCGGGATTGCCGACGGAGTTAATCTCCACCGTCACGTCCTTGATGCCGACCTCGCTGTAGAATGTATACCCCAGCGCGATCACTTCCGCATCCATACTCGGATCGGCCGAACCGAACGCTTCCACGCCGAACTGATGCAGCTGGCGGTATCTTCCCGCCTGCGGCTGCTCGTAGCGGAACATCGGCCCGATGTAGTACAGCTTGCTGACGTCCGGCTCGCCGTACAGCTTGTTCTCTACATAGGCGCGAACGACGCCCGCCGTTCCTTCCGGACGCAGCGAGATGCTGCGGTTGCCCTTATCCAGGAACGTGTACATTTCTTTCTCCACGATGTCTGTCGTCTCTCCGACTCCCCGCTGGAAAAGCTCGGTGTGCTCGAAGATCGGTGTGCGGATTTCGCGGTAATTGAATCTTTGGCACAGTTCTCTGGCCTTGCTCTCTACGTACTGCCATTTCTCGACTTCGCCGGGAAGCAAATCCTGCGTTCCCTTAGGCTTTTGAATATTCATCTATAGCCACTCCTTTCATTGACTTCCAGAAATCCGGCTGAACAACGAACAAATCCCCCCAAAAGCCATCCATGCCGCCGACGCGGCACCACAGACAATGGAAATGGGGTACCAAGAGTAATTTCCAGGGTAGTGACGTGATGCTCTGAAGCTTATTCCGTCCGCATCCAGCCTAAGCTGGATCGCCGTCTAACCTTCCTCTGAGATCGTTCTATGGGTAGACTTTACTTTCGGGGGAGAACCCGGATATCCACAGGAAATTGCTGCGCATCATTTCCTAAACAACTAAAAAATCTCCCGCCCCCGGCGCTCAAAGCCAGGGACGAGAGACTCGGTTCACGATATCTTCCCGCGGTACCACCCACGATTCGAGTCCGCCACGATATCCTTAATCATATCGTTGGAAGACTCACACTCATGCGGTTAACGCCCGCTCTACGCGAAGCAGCTACTGCACGGACAATCGGTCCGCGGTTCCCTGCCTGTCCTCGGGGAGGTCTGTTCATTCGATTCGCATAAGGAAGCTTGCAGCCTGGACTTCCCTCTCTGACTATGCGGGCTTTCGAATTACTTTGTCCCGTCAACGGATCAAGTATCACTTCATGGATTCTTTGCACTATTGTAATATCGAAATTTGACAAAGTCAAGCCAATTTCGCCGTCGGAACGGCACGATCGTCCAATCCCGCTTATTTTGCCGGTTTTACCTTTTTGTATACGTCGTTAATAAGCATGTACGTATCGCCGTTGGTCAGCTCCTGCTTTTTGCCGATGCCGTCGACGGTTTGCTTGTTCAGATAGCCTTTGGCTTGCAGTGCGCTAAGCGCCTCTCCTTGCGAAGCGTCCAGCTTCAAGAGCGCCGCGATCATAGCGGCGGCTGTATCCAGGCTGAGCGGCTGCTTGTCCGGCTCCTTCTGACCTGCAATCGGCGCCGCCGGATTGCCTGCCAGAGCTTCTGGGTTAAACTTGCGCATGCCGTTCAGCAGATTGACCATCCGCTGCTCGTTCGATGCGCCGTCCAAATTGAATTCGTTTTTGTACCCGCCAGTCGCCAAACCGAGACTGACCGCCGTCTTCAAGCCTTCGTAAGATTTATTCTCCATGAACGGAGCCGGCTTGAGCGAGTAAGGCTTCAGTTCCATTCCCTGCTTGTTCAGCGTATCCTGCAGCTTCGCTATCGTCTCCTTCGATGCCGACATTTGACGGAACGTCATGTTCTGCTCTATCGCCAGCTTGGCGGCCGCGCCGGCCGCCTCACCTTCGGCCATGCCAACCGGGATGACCCTCGCACTGCCGTGCGGCAGCGTGTCATAGCTCGCCGCTCTGCCGACAACGAGCAGTCCGTCCACCTTCAGCGGCACGATGCTGCGAAACGGTATCGCATATTTGTCCGGATCGATGACGACGGCTCCGTTATCGGCCGGGCTTGTCCGCTGGATATCGACCGGATAGCCGCCGAAGGCGATGCGATCCCATTGGTCGCGGTTTTCGAGCAAATCGATGATCGACAGCCGGTACTCGCCGACCATATGTCTCGATTCGCGCACATACAGCTCGGGAGCGATGCCGTCAAGCTCGACGCCTTCAAAGTCGGGGTAGCTTTTTTTAAGATATTCCAGCACGTGAGGCAGCTCGTCCTTGGCGATCTGTTGCGCTTCCTGCTTAGACTTCGGATCGAACGGATCGACACCGAAAATTTGCAGCGCGTTCACCAGCATCGTATTATCGTTCTGTCTGCCGCCGTTCAGGCCGCGCATTCTGACGCGCTCCTTGTTGACAGCAGGATAATTCTGCATCTTGTCGAAGCCCCACAGGCTCATTGCGTTGATGCCGTACTTCTGCTGACCCTTGTCTTCATCGGCAATCGTCTTGGCGAACTGCTTCCAACGCTCCGGAGTAATATTCGTCAGACGGAATACCGCCGTCACCGCCATCCGGCTCTTCACATCGCCCAAGTCTTCTCTGCCGTGAGTAAACTGCACGCCGGCCGCGTCTCCGATATCTCCGTCCTGGGTTGCATCGATAACCGCCTTCGCTTGAATCGACAGCTTCGTACCGTCCGCTTTGGTGACGGTCACACCGGTAACGGTTGTCGTATCCGCCGATTTGGCGACAGTCGGCTCAATGGATTTGGCCTGCATCAGCAAGTCGATGTTTTTCTCTTTGGCGACCATTGTGTAAAAAGCATTGGCCGCCGTCGTAATATCGAAGGAATCGCCCTCGATTTTGCCGTACCATTCGCCGAAAATACCTTTATTCATAATCTCCGGGGTACCGAGCACCCCTTTGGCAGGTTCATAGTTCATATCGATGCTGTTCAGCCAGCCTTCCGTCATCAGACCGCCGAGCACGGTACGGTCTTTGCCGTCGACCAGCAGCGTCTTCATCCCGTTGCGCGCCGCGGAAATGGCCGCAGCCACACCCTCCGGATCGGTGCCGACGACGACGACATCATAGCTGCTTTTAATATCCTTGGACGATTTGACTTCCATTAACGCCTGCTGCTTCGATTTGCCGTTTCCGGGCGAAGCCCCCTTTTTCATTGTGAACATATAGACCGCAGCCCCTACGGCAGCCACCAAGACCAGAGCGATGATTGCTAACAGCCACCCCCTGGCATTGCCGGTCGAATAACCTGCTTTCCCCATTACGCACCTCTCAAGCTATTTTTTTTGAAGCTGTTGCCGAATTGTATGCAACGATGATCCAACTACTATATACGGACCAATCATGGCAAATGTTTCAATTCGTTTGCGCCGCCCGTGCGGCTTGAAACAAAACTAGACTAAGTGTAACATAACCGCGGCGGCTTGGAAAAGAAACAGGCCCCGTGGGAACCTTGATCCCGCAGGGCCTGCCGTATTTTATCGAAATGTTTTGCGGTGCTGCCTCTTCAACTGCTCGCTGACGGAAGAATAGCCTGCGGACAGCTCGTTATCGCACAGCGCCGCGGCAATCATGCCGAGCGATTCCTCCACGCTGCAAAATAACAGCTGCTGCTCCGGTTGAACGGCCGCTTTTTCTTTGCCGGATTGATGCATAAAGTATGATCTCCTTGTACAGGCGAAAGTAGCGAACTCTTACTGCTAGTTTGTCCAAATCCGCTAAAACCTAACCGTTCAAAGAGTCATTATGCCGCAGGCCACCTATGCTTGCTCGGCGGCGTCACAAAAGTCTATGATTTGCTTTCAATGATGAGAGTGACCGGTCCGTCGTTAATAAGCGATACGTCCATCATCGCGCCGAAGATTCCCGTTGCCACCTGGAGGCCGTGCCCCGAAGCAGCTCGTTGAATTTATCGTAGAGAGGCTTTGCCTGCTCGGGACGCGCCGCGGCCATGAAATTCGGCCGTTTGCCCTTGCGGCAATCGCCGTATAACGTAAACTGCGATACGGACAATATTTGTCCTCCGACATCAAGTACGGAATGGTTCATCTTCTCCGTGTCGTCTTCAAAAATACGCAAGCCGGCGATTTTATCCGCAGCGAATTTGGCGTCCTGCTCCGTATCCTCATGGGTAATGCCCACTAATAGGACAAGCCCGCGGGCGATCGCCCCGACGACTTGTCCGTCCACTGTAACCTGCGCCTGCTTGCTGCGCTGTACGACAATTCTCATATTGCATGACCCTCTATTCCTAATAATGACCGGCGTCCGCTTGTGCAGGCGCGGTCAGGATTGCATCATCCGGTGTACCGAGTACACATCCTTGACGCGCTTGATTTTCTCGACGACCGCATACAGATGCTCGATATTGCGTATTAAAATCGTCATGTGAATAATCGCTACCTTGTTTTTGTCCGATCTAGCCGATACGGCGGAGATAACGGTCTTGCTCTCCGAAACCGCCTGCAGCACTTCATTGACGAGACCGAGCCGGTCATGGCCCGTAATCTCGATTTCCACATTGTAGTTGGCTTCGACGGAATCCGCCCATTCGACCTCGATAACGCGGTTTCCTTCATCCCCGTTGTCGGCGCCCGGAATGTTCGTACAGTCGGCGCGGTGTACGGAGACGCCTCGTCCGCGGGTAATATATCCGATGATCTGATCACCGGGAACCGGGTTGCAGCAGCGAGCGAATCGCACAAGCAGGTTGTCCACTCCTTTGACGCGAACGCCGTGAGTCGGCCTTCCTTTGCGTTCCCCTGCCGCTTTGATTTCCTTGACCTCTTTGGTGAGCTGCATCGCCTGCTGCTGTGCTTCCTCCTGCTGCTTGCGCAGCTTCTCGGTCAGCCGGGTTACGATCTGCGCCGCCGTAATGCCGCTGAAGCCGACGGCCGAGTACATATCCTCGATTTCATTGAAGTTGAACTTTTTGGCGACCTCCATCAGCTCGTCGTCCTTCATCAGCGTCGGAGGGTCAATCCCTAGGCGACGCAGCTCCCGCTCGATGGCGTCCTTGCCCTTCTCCACATTCTCTTCGCGCTTTTCTTTCTTGAACCATTGGCGAATTTTGCTGCGGGCATGCGAAGACTGCGCCAGCTTGATCCAATCCTGACTCGGTCCGTACGAATGCTTGGACGTCAATATTTCGATTATATCGCCCGTCTTCAACCGATGATCGAGTGGCACGATGCGTCCGTTCACCTTGGCCCCGATCGTGCGATTGCCGACCTCCGTATGAATCCGGTAAGCAAAATCAAGAGGCACCGAGCCTGCGGGCAGCTCGATAACCTCCCCCTTCGGGGTAAAGACGAACACCAAATCCGAGAAGAAGTCCATCTTCAGCGATTCGACGAACTCCGACGCGTCCTGAGCCTCGTGCTGCAGCTCCAAAATTTCGCGGAACCAGTTCATCCTGTCGCCGAAGCCTCCGGAAGGAACCATGCTGCCTTCCTTGTATGCCCAGTGGGCCGCGATCCCGTACTCGGATGTCTTGTGCATATCGAACGTGCGAATCTGCACCTCCAGCGGCTCTCCCTTCGGGCCAATGACCGTCGTATGCAGAGACTGGTACATATTGGGCTTCGGCATCGCGATGTAATCCTTGAACCGGCCGGGCATCGGCTTCCACAGCGTATGAATGATGCCCAGCGTCGCGTAGCAATCCTTGATATTATCGACGATAATCCGCAGCGCCAGCAGATCGTAGATTTCATTGAACTGCTTGTTGCGAGCGGTCATTTTTTTATAAATGCTGTAAATATGTTTCGGACGGCCGGATACGTCGTTGTCGATGCCCATCTCGGACAGTTTCTCGGTGACGGTGGCGATAACATCCTCGATGTACTTCTCGCGCTCTGCCCGCTTCTTTTGCATGAGATTGACAATGCGGTAATATTGCTGCGGGTTCAGGTAGCGCAGCGCGATGTCCTCCATCTCCCACTTGATCGCCGAGATCCCCAGACGATGAGCGATCGGACAAAATATCTCCAGCGTCTCGTACGCGATCCGCCGCTGCGCTTCCTCCGATTGATGCTTGAGCGTGCGCATATTATGAAGACGGTCAGCCAGCTTGATCAGAATGACGCGGATATCTTGCGCCATCGCGACAAACATTTTCCGGTAGTTTTCGTTTTGCTGCTCTTCCTTCGTTTTAAACTTGATTTTCTCGAGCTTGGTCAAGCCGTCCACCAGCATGGCACAGGTTTTCCCGAATTTCTCTTCAACGGTTTGCAAAGAAACGGTTGTATCCTCAACCACGTCATGGAGCAGTGCGGCAATGATCGAAGTCGTATCCATCTGCATGTTGACGAGGATTTCGGCAACGGCGAGAGGATGCAGTATATAGGGCTCCCCCGACTTGCGAACCTGGCCCGAATGAGCCTGTTCAGCGAACTCGTAGGCTTCTCTTATACGCTTGAGATCATTTTCCTTTACATAGCCGGACGCCTTCTCAAGAAGCTGTTCAATGCCCATTCGTTTATCCATTCCCTTAAATCGATTTTAATACATTATGCCTTTGAAATAGGCTCTGCGTCAACTTATTTGCGCCATTTCGACAAACTTTGTCGAAAGATTTTTACCGCTTTTGCCGCCTAAGCTTCCACATCTTGCATTTTTATAGCTTTTTAAGAGATTCCAGAATAATTTTCCGCCGTTCCTTAATATAATTGCGGATCAGTTCCGGCTCTCCGTCGAAGACGCCGTGCGACCATTTTCGCGTCGAATCCCGGTATATATGGGGCGCGATTTGTTCGTGTATCTGCAGGACGACGGGAGCGATGTTCCGCACCGTGAAATGCCGCTTCAGCACGGAGCGCAGCACGGCTTTATACTGTGCGCGGACGCTCGGAAACGATAGCAGCTTGCGGGTGAGCTGATTGTATCCCTGGACCCGGACCAGTCGGCTGCTGCATTTTTTGCCGTAGCAGTTGCGTCCCCACGTGCCTTCGTAATCCCATGGAATGATCCGGTACCGGCGCTTGCTCCGGTGCAAGTAGACGGCGTAATTTTGATCGAATCCGTCGTAGTTTCCCGTACAGACCGCGCCGGCGAGCCATTTTACATAATTGTCGATGTCCACCCGCTGCTTCAAGTATCGACTTAATTGCTTCCCCTTAAGCGTATTAAGCTTCAAAATAAACGATTTCCAGCGGATGCGGTCGGATTCGCTCCCCATCTTCAGCTCATAACCGCGAAATAAGGACGATTTCGGCTGCCGGGACTCCGGGTTTGACAACTTAAAATTGGCAAAATCGTTCACGGCATAAAACAACGCTTGCACCGCGATGCCGCGCCGCTCGAAAAAATGACGGTCCACTCCTTCAATCTCCAGGTACACCCCGAGGCTTTGCCCGTTAAGGCTAAGCAAGCAATGCCGGGTGCGGGGACTCGGAACGCCGATCCATTCGAAAAATCGGAACGAAAGCGCATTGCGGAGCATGGAGGGATCGTCATACTCGGCATTGTAATGATAAGTTTTCCCTCCGCGTACGACCTCGTACGATTTTTTCGGATAATCCCGGGTATGCCCTCCGCGATAGCGCAGCTTTACAGGCTCTCTCTTTCCTTGGACAACCATAAAGGCGCTTGCGTACTTTTCGCTCCATACGTTTTTTTGCAGCGATGAATGTTCTTGTTCGCCAATCTCGATAGACCGGGTAGGCAATTCCATGGCACCGTGCCGCCTTTCTCTAAGAAAAGCAAAAAGCCTATCAACGAATATTGATAGACTTTTTGACGTATTTCACCTTATGCTGCGGCCTCTTTGGCCGGCACGGCGCTTGTTCCCATGGCCGGCGAAAGCTGCGCGCGGGTTTTATTGCTCTTCGCCGTTGCCTAGAACGCCGCCCGGCTGAAGGTTGGAATACCAACCCCGGTTCCAGCAAGGATCGCATCCCCAGCGGTTCCCCAAAGGATGATTACCCCTTGTCCGATCTCCGCCGATGTGGTTCCCCCCGGTTCTGCTGCCGATCGTCCGTTCATCTCCGATATGATCGCCTCTCGTGCGGTTGCCGATTGTCCGGCCTTCCCCGAGACGATCGCCCCCTATGCTGCGACCTCTTCTGTGCCCGCATTCGTTCGCGTCCCCTCTGGAACGTCTGCATCTTGGGCGGGTTCCGCATCTGCAAACCCTTCTGGTGCCTCTGCGCCTGCGGCGGCCGCAGCGGCATCTGCATCCGGATATAGCTGCCATGCCAAACTACCTCCTCTATCATTGGGATAGTTTAGTCTATGACTAGCGGACGGCAAATGAAATAGACAATAGTTTGCAAGAAGAAAATATACGGATTTCCTTGTCCAAACGTCCCGGAAGTTTAGAAATCGAAGCGGAAATCTTCATCCTGCAGCGGTTCTACGCGGCTAGCGCGGACATATCCGTTCCCTTTTTTGGAAAAAAAGTCATGCTGCTTCGTGTGCGTGCTGATGCCGTTAAATACGATCGGATTGACCTCTTCGTCCGGAAATGCCGGATCGAGTCCGAGATTCATCAACGCTTTGTTGCCGTTGTAACGAACGAACGTCTTCACTTCTTCGGCAAGCCCGACGGCCGTATACAGCTCATCCGTGTAAGCTTCCTCATTCTGGTGGAGGAAATACAGCAGGCCGTACAGCGCCTCCCGCGCTTCTTCCCTCTCGTCCGGAGTCAGTCTGGCATACACTTCCTGGGCCAGCATGCCGACATAGAGACCGTGAATGCTCTCATCCCGCAAAATCAGGTCGATGATCTCGCCGCTGCTCGTCATTTTTCCTTGACCGGCCAAGTATAACGGATAGAAAAATCCGCTGTAGAACAAGTAGCTCTCCAACAGCACCGAAGCCGCCATGGCAAGATACAGCTGCTTCTCGGAGCGGATGTTCTCGTAATACTGCGAAATGGTTTCCGCCTTCGTTTGCAGCATAGGATGACGCTCTACCCATTGAAAGACGTCGTCGATCTCCTCGTTGGTCGCCAGCGTCGTAAAAATGCTGCTGTACGACTTGGCGTGAATCTGCTCCATCATACCCATGAAGCCGAGCACGGCTTTGCGCTGCAGTCCATCGACATGCTCCAAAATTTTGGGCATGCCGATGCCTCCTTGCACCGTATCGAGCAAAGTCAGCCCGCCGAGCACTTTCATATACAGCTCCTGCTCGGTCGGACTCAGCGTCAGCCACGACATCTTATCGTCCGACAGCGGAATCTCCTCGTCGGTCCAAAATTGCATAATGTTCTGGTTCCAGAACATCGCCGTGAAATCGTCATCCGGCCGGTTCCAGTTGACGGCTTTATGCGGCCTGGTCGTTTGTTCGTTCATTCCGTGATTCCCCCTTGCAAATGTCCGCTCATCTTGATCATACGGAGCAGCTGATGCATTCTTCCACCGTCAGGCGATTTGTCCTCGTATAGTAGAGCGACTTGAGCCCTTTGCGGGCCGCGTAAATATAGTAGCGCGCCAAATCTCTCGTCGTCACGTCGCTATTGACGTGAAGAACGGTGGAAATGCCCTGGTCGACGTGCTGCTGAATTTCCGCGATCAGATCGATCACCTTGAACTGGTTCATATTATAAGCCGATTTGTAGTAAAACACATTGTCTCTGGACAAAAACGGCATCGGGTAATAGGTCGTCGAGTTAGCGTATGTGCGCGTCTCGATCTGCTGAACGATCGGCATGACGCTCGACGTGGCGTTTTGGATATACGATATGCTCTGGGTCGGCGCGATCGCAAGACGATAAGCATGGTACATACCGTGCTTCGCCACCTTTTCCTTCAATTCAAGCCAATCTGCGGGCGACGGCAGCGTCATCCCTTCGAACAGCTGACCGATGCGGTCGGAAACCGGACGATAGTCGGTATTCGTATATCGGTCGAAGTAGGCCCCCGTCGCATAATCGGAACGCTCGAAGCCTTCGAAGGTTATGCCGCGTTCGCGGGCGATCTCCATGCTTTTCTCGATCGAGTAATAATTGACCGCCATAAAGAAAGCGCGAGCGAATTCTTGGGCCGCATCGCTTTCGTACGTAATATGGTTTTTCGACAAATAGCCGTGCAGGTTCATCGCGCCGAGACCGACCGAATGCAGCTCGCGGTTCGCCTTGACCACGCCGGGAGCATTGGCTACCGTCGTCATGTCGCTGACCGCCGTCAGCGCGATCATGCCTTCGTGGACGGACTCGCGGATTTTGCGCTGCTCCATCACGTTGACGATATTGAGCGAGGCCAGATTACAGCAGATGTCCCGGCGAATGATGTCCTGCTGTCCGTAATCGCCGATCTCCGATGTCTCCTGCAGCTGGAAAATTTCCGTGCACAGGTTGGACATTTTGATGCTGCCGAGCGCCTTCAGCGCATGCTGCCGGTTCGCGTTCGTTTTGTTCATCATGTACGGGTATCCCGATTCGAGCTGAATGGCGGCAATCTTCACCAGCATGTCGCGCGCCGACATAATTACCTTTTTGTTTACGCGCTCGTCGGCAAGCAGCTTATCGTACATGTCGTCCATATCCATATCGTCGAGATGCCGGCCGTAGGCGCGGAACACCGAATAAGGAGCGAACACGTGAAGCGGCTCGTTGCGCTCCGCCAGCTCGTAAAACTTGCCGGGCACGATCAAGCCTATGGACAGCGTCTTGAGACGGCTTTTCTCGTCGGCATTGATTTTTTTGCTGTCGAGAAGCTCCATGACGTCCCAGCCGAAAATATTGTAATAGGCCGCTCCCGACCCTTTGCGTTGACCCATCTGATCCGCGTAAGAGAAGGCGTCCTCCATCAGCTTCAGCACCGGCATGATGCCCTTGGCCGCCCCTTCCACGCCTTTGATCGGCTCACCGCGCCCGCGCAGCTTGGATAAGTTGACGGCAACGCCGCCTCCGACCTTGGACAGCTGCATGCATGTGGCAAGCGTATAATTGATCGCGTTCAGCGAATCGTCCACTTCCAGCAGGAAGCACGAAACCATCTCGCCACGGCGGCTCTTGCCCGCGTTCAAGAACGTCGGCGTGGCCGGCTGAAGCCGCTGTTCCATCATCGACGCCGCCAGCGTCAATGCCGTCGCCGCATCGCCCTGCGCAAGATGCAGGGCGACGATCGACACGCGGTCCGGATAATGCTCCAGATAACGGGAGTGATCGTTGCTCTTCAACGCATAATCCGTATAAAATTTCGAGGCCGCCATATACGAGGAAAACCGGAAATTGTAGCCGTGCGTCAGCTTGTAAACTTCCTCGACCTCCTGCTCGGTGTACTGCTCGTACACATTCTCGTAGTAGTTAAGGGCGATCATTTGCTTTACTTTATCGGTATGGGAGAGGAACGTTTGGCTTTTGGCAAATACCTCTTCCATAAATGCGTCCACCGCTTCCCGGTCCATATCCAGCCGGAAGAAGCCGTCGTCTTCCCGTCTCATCAACTGATTGTTTAATTCAATATGACGCAACCGCGCTCATCTCCTTCATGAATTGCTCTACATCGCGGGACGTGCCCGATAATTCGAATTTGGTCAGCACCGGTACGCCGTACATGCGGGCGATCCGGTCCGCGCTGACGGCAAAGTTGTTCCCCCAATTGCGGTTGCCGCTTGCCGATACGCCGGCCAGGCGGCGATAGTTGCGCTTCAGGAAATGAAGCACCTTCTCAGGAGGCTGGCCGAAACCGGTCGTGTAGGTGACGAGCACAAACGGTTCGTCAATCGTCATATTCTCCTCGATTTTGACCGAGGGCACATTCAGCTTGCCGACGAACCGTTCCACATTGCCGGTTTTGGAGTCGTAAGCAATCAGCATATCGGTGTTCTCCTCTCCTGTTTCCGAACCTATCAAAATTTCTGATAGATTGGCGCCATATCAAAAAAAATCAGCAGGACAAAATCCTGCAAACGTGAAACGCTTCTCTGAAGCCGTTTCTTGAGCAGGAACAAATCCCCCAAAAGCCATCCATGCCGCTACGCGGCACCACAGACAATGGAAATGGGGTACCAAGAGTAATTTCCAGGGTAGTGACGTGATGCTCTGAAGCTTATTCCGTCCGCATCCAGCTTCAGCTGGATCGGCGTCTAACCATTCCGCTGGGATCGTTCTATGGTTAGACATTACTTTCGGGGGAGCCCCCGGATTTCCACAGGAAATTGCCGCGCATAATTTCCTAAACAACAAAAAAAGCGCTTCTTTCGGCGGAAGCCGGATGCGCATTCTGGACGAAAAGCTCTACGGTTAACAATCAACCGTAAGCGTATGTACGTACGAATCCGACACTTCCCTATTCTCCGTAGGTAGTGGCAAACTGATAGGCAGGTCTCCTGACTCGGGAATCCCGGCTTCCTCGCCGCCTTCCCGGAATGCTGATCATCCCAGTGGCTTTTGGCGCGAAGCTCCTCCCTTACAGTGGCGGGACCGTGCCGGAATTGCACCGGACTTCCCTTTTAAGCTTAACGCTTCAAACAAGCGAAAAGCACCGATCAGCACAATATATAGAATGCAGAATTAAATGTACCTCAATATATTGTGATTGTCAATGATACATTTGTCCCACTCTGCACAAAACCGGACGCAATCTTTCGCCGCCCCGCTCCCGGCAAGGCGAAGAAGCCTTATGGCAAAAGGAGAGCCGGGGTTCATGCTGCTTGCTCCTGAACGCGGTCGTTCGTCCTTGCAAGGCTTCGCTATAAACTGCTTATAGAAATGCGGTAAAAACGCCGATCGCGCCATGCGGAAAATGCCGGTTGAAATCCGGGGACAAGGGCGAACGCCGACGCTTCCGCAGCCGGTTTCCGCTTGCTTCGTCTTTTTCGGCAGCGGGCTTCCGGCATCTAGCGGTTTAACTCCCAAGCGATGCGCAAGCCTTCGAGCACAAGATCCGGATGCGTGTGCTGGATCGTCCGCGACTCGGGCGAGATCAGCTCCGACAAGCCCCCCGAGGCGACCACCGTAAAAGGCAGTCCCGTCTCTTCCTTCATTCTGGTCACGATCCCGTCGACCTGCCCGGCGATTCCGTTCACAATGCCGTACATCATGCTGGACGACGTATCATGGCTAAGCCCCCTCTCGGGGCTAGTAATATTCACCGAAGGCAGCTGGGCCGTATTTTGGTACAGCGCCTCGGCCGATATAAATCCGCCGGGCAAAATCGCTCCGCCGAGAAATTGCTTTTTGTCGTCCACGACATTGATCGTCGTCGCCGTTCCGAGACCGATCACAATGACGGGCGCGCCATAAAACTGAAGGGCCGCTATCGCGCTGGCGATCCGGTCCGATCCGACCTGCGCGGGATGATCGGTTTTGATGGTGAGACCGGTTTTGATCCCGGGTCCGAATACAAGCGGCTCCAATCCCAGATGACGACGGGAAACTTCGCGCAGCGCCGCCAATAGGAACGGTACGACCGTGCTGATCACGACGCCTCCCAAAGCGGAATAATCGAACCGGCTCCGGACAAACAACTGGCGCAGCACGATCCACAGCTCTTCCGCAGTCATATCGCGCTGCGTAGTGATTCTCCAAAATTGGTTCAGGCTCGTCCCGCCGTAAACCGCCAGCTTCATATTCGTGTTGCCGACGTCGATGACTAGTATGTTTTCCTGCATCGCTCATTCTCCTGTGTCCAACATGTCATTGCTATTATAAACAATTCGAAGAGTCACCGCTACAAGGCGAAGCGGAATTTTATTTTAACCTGCCGGCGGACAGGCCGAAAACCTTTACGGCGCGCGGTATGAAACGCATGACGGAAGGTTACATTGATTTTATAGGGAGTGTGTTTATTCGCCTAAATTCGACGCCGCCATGTTCATTTTCGCCGTAATGTAGTAAAATAACATCAATTTATGTCTATTAGTTAGGAGATTTTGCGATGAGCAGAGAACAAGATTCGACATTGCTGTTACGAAGGCTGTTGGCCATGAGCAGACAGCTGAAGCGAGCGATACAGCAGATTAATAAAAACCCCTATCTTAATCACTCGACGATTTCGGTCATCTTCCAGCTGGAGCAGCAATCCATGAAAATGAACGATATCGCCGACTATTTGTGCATTACGCTGGGAGCGGCGACCAGTCTTGTCGATAAGCTGGAACGGCAGCAGTTCGTAGAACGAATCCGTTCCCAAGAAGATCGCCGCATTATTTATGTGCAGATGACACAGGCCGGCAAAGAAAAGATGTGCAATTTGCGCAAGCAAATTTTTAACGAAGCCGAAGTGATCTTTCATCAGGCGTCCGAAGAGGATATCCGGCAGTACATCGAATTTGCCGATAAAATGGAAAGCTTGTTAAGCGCTTACAACGACAACGCTGAAAAAAACAATTGAATCACGAGCTCCTTAAAGTGGAAAATGACGTTTGTTGAAACCGCTGTCATTGGCGAACAACCATCAGTGTCGGATATATCCGAAAAGCCGCAGACAAAAGGCCGCTTCCTCCCGGCAAGGCGTTAGCCAAGCTGGGGGAAACGGCCTGTCCGACGCAGCGCTTGTCAAGCGCCGGCAGCAGTCATCATTGCGATGCAAACCGGCTCGGAGACGGCGATCCGATGGCCGGTCCACTCCAGCTTCCCGTCCTCCTCGCGGCGGCGGAAAACCGTAATATCGTCCGACTCCTGGTTGGCGGCAAGCAAATATTGCCCGCCCGGAGTTACCGCGAAATTGCGCGGCGTCCGTCCGCGGGTGTGAACGTGCTCCACCAGAGCGAGCAGACCGTCCGCCTCGTTCACCGAGTAAACCGCTATGCTGTCATGCCCGCGATTGGAGCCGTATAGAAACCGTCCGTCCGGAGATAAGTGAAGATCGGCGGACGTATTCGATCCGTCAAAATCGTCCGGCAGCATACTGATCGACTGAAGCGCGGTTAAACTCCCTTCGCTTGTGTCGTAATCGTACACGGCAATCGTACAGTTCAGCTCATTGATCGCATAAATGCGGTTTAGTGCGGGAAGAAACGCCAAATGCCGAGGCCCCGCGCCTTTCTCCGTATCCGCCTCCCCATGAGGCTCAAGCTCGCTGCCGCTGCCGATGCGGTACACGACCAGCTTGTCCCGGCCAAGATCCGGCACGATGGCGTACCGTTCGTTCCAATCGGGAACGATGGAGTGGGGATGCGGCTCCAGCTGCCTGTCCGTCGCCTTGCTCGCTCCTTCATGACGAATCACCTGAGCCGCCGGCCGGATCGATCCCCCCGGTCCGGTCAGAGGAAACCTCGCTATGCTGCCGCCCGAGTAGTTGGCGGCCAGCAAGCTCGGCTCCGCTCCCGCTTGGCTTAAGCTGACGTAGCAAGGATCGCTGCCGCGGGTAAACTGGCGCTCTCCGCGCTCGGACAGCTTCCCGGAAGCGCGGTCGATCGCATAGCAGGCAACGGCTCCTCCCGGCTCGCCGTCCGTTTCTTGAACCTCGCTGACTGCGTACAGCATCTGTCTCTTTGAATCGATCGTCAAGAAAGAAGCGTTGCGAAGCCCCGTCACCTGCTGAACCAGCTCGAACGCTCCCTCGGCCGGATTGCACCGGTACACGGATATACCGGCCGCTTCTTTATGCGTATAGGAGCCTACATACATGAATACGTTGTTGCCGCTTGCCGTTGGCATCAGGATCAGTCCCTTCTACAATCTGTAAAACCGGGCGGCGGTAAGACCGAAAATTTGCTCCCGCTCCGCCTCGGACAAATGCTCCGGCAGCGTCGATTCCAGCAGCCCGTACACTTCGCCGTACTCGGCGGCCAGCAGGCATACCGGCCAATCGCTGCCGTACATGACGCGCTCCGGACCGAAATGTTCGACGACATGCCGCACGTACGGAACGAAATCCGCTTCGCTCCAATTGCGGTGATCCGCCTCCGTCACCATGCCGGACAGCTTGCAGTACACGTTCGGATGCTCTGCGGCTATCGCCGCGATATGCGTTGTCCACGGTTCGGTCTCATGCGCCGAGATGACCGGCTTGGCGATATGATCGATGACCGCGTGCAAATCGGGCAGCAGCTTAAGCAGTTTGCGCGTGTCCTCCAGCTGATGGGTCTTGATCAGCAGATCGACCGGAAAGCGCTCTTGCTCGAAAAATCGCAGCGCTTCCAAAACGGCCGGGCGAAACGCGAATTCCATATCGATGTCCTGGAGCATGACGCGTATTCCTTTGAAAAACGGATTGGCTTTAAACGCCGCGTAATGGTCCCGGAAAGCGGGATCTTCCAGGTCCAGCCAGCCGACCACTCCGGCTATCGTCCGGCTTTGTCCGCAAAGGCTCAGCATAAACTCGGTCTCGGCGAGCGTCGGCGCGGCCTGAACGACGATCGACTTGTCGATGCCGTGAGCCTGCAGATGCTCTTTAAGCTGCGCCGGCAAAAAATCGCGGTACAGCACGGGCGTCTCCGGGGAAAGCCAATCGTAATCCCCGCGGTCCAGCTTCCAGTAATGCTGATGCGCATCAATTCTCAACGTCATTTCCTCCCCATACCGTTAAAATCAAACTTGCTAGTTTCTTCCTCTTCCATGTCTGATGATAATACATGTTCTGCCGTTTCACAACATCCGCATCTCCCCTGCGCTAGTGTAACCAAGGGGCGGCGCCGCCATACGATTCCGGCGTTACGGGACAAGCCATTGCAAAAAGCCGGTTGACAGCGCCGAAGCAGCATGGTATTATTCTCAATAATTTAGTAACGAACAGACCGTGATGGGGAAAGTAGTCAAGGTGGATTATCAAGCGATCCGGGGACGGTGAGAGCCCGGATAGGAAGCCCTGCCGAAAGCCGCCCCGGAGTCGCCCTCTGAATCTTTGAGTAAGAGCAGGCCGGTGATCCCCGTTATAGGATAAGAGTGGACATAATAATGTCAATTTGGGTGGTACCGCGTGAGCTAAGCTCTCGTCCCTTTCCGGGGATGGGAGCTTTTTTTGCTGCTTTAAGAAGCGACGGCAGCGTTCATCTTCTCCTGCGGATAACGACGGACTTGTTCCCCCTTGTTTAGGGAGAACGGTCCCGGAACCTTCCCGTGCGACCGCTGGCGCGGCATCGGCAGAGCCGGTTTCCGCCGCCCCATAGCGCCGCGTCGGATAACCTGGCATCATTATGTCAATTAGGGTGGTAACGCGTGAGCTATGCTCTCGTCCCTTTCCGGGGACGGGAGCTTTTTGTTTTTTCCAAATTTAAGAGAGCTGGTGAACTGTTATGCAATTCAATTGGTCCGAACGCATTTCTCCTACGATCAGAAACATTCCGCCGTCAGGGATTCGCCGTTTTTTTGATATGGCTTCCGAGATGAAAGGCGTTATTTCCCTCGGCGTCGGGGAGCCCGATTTCGTCACGCCGTGGAACATTCGCGAAACCGGGATTTCATCCTTGCGCGACGGTTATACGATGTATACTTCCAACGCGGGCTTGCTGGAGCTAAGGGAAGAAATCGCTCGCCACTTGCACGAGTGGTATAACGTGCGGTACGAGCCGCGCAGCGAAGTGCTCGTTACCGTCGGCGTCAGCGAGGCGGTCGATCTGGCGCTGCGCACGATCATCCACCCCGGAGACGAGGTGCTGATCGCCGAGCCCTGCTATGTTTCCTACTCCCCGTGCACCGTCATGGCGGGAGGCGTGGCCGTGCCTTTGCCTTCCGACGCGGCCAACGAATTCCGGATTACGGCCGAGCAGCTGGAAGCGGCGATAACGCCTCGCACGAAAGCGCTCTTGATCAATTATCCGAACAATCCTACCGGAGCTACGATGCCGCGCGAGGAGCTGCTGAAAATCGCCAAAGTCGTGGAGAAGCACGATTTGATCGTCATCTCCGACGAAGTGTACGATAAGCTGACCTATGTCGGGGAGCATACCTGCTTCGCCGAGCTGCCCGGAATGAGAGACCGGACGATACTGCTGAACGGCTTCTCCAAAGCTTACGCGATGACAGGCTGGAGGCTCGGCTATGCCTGCGGTCATCCGGAGGTCATTGCGGCCATGACCAAGATTCACCAGTACACGATGATCTGCGCGCCTATCACCACGCAGAGAGCGGCTGTCGAAGCGCTGCGCAACGGCACGGAGGAGATGAAGCAGATGGTCGCTTCGTACGATCAGCGCAGACGCCTCGTGCTCAAAGGATTCGAGGAGATCGGCCTCTCCTGCTTCGAACCGAAAGGCGCCTTCTACGCTTTCCCGTCGATTAAGGCTACCGGGATGACCTCGGAGCAGTTCGCCCAGCGGCTGCTGGAATCGAAGAAGGTTGCGGTCGTCCCCGGCAACGTGCTGGGCGAATGCGGCGAAGGGCATATCCGCTGCTCCTACGCCTCCTCGGTGCAGAACTTGACCGAAGCCATCGAACGGATGGGAAGCTTTCTGCACGAGCTGCGGCAGCAAGGAACCGCGATCGTATCCGGCTAAAGGAACGCCCGCTTACGGAGCCTGCCGCCCGGCCGCTGACCGGCCAGGCGGCGCGCTCTGCCCAAGCGAAAACAGCGGCCGTTATTTCCGCCAACGCCAACAATCAGAAGGACTTCCGGGCATATTCGCCCGGAAGTCCTTCCTATCCCTGCCGCCGCAGGGCTACTTCTTCTTCAAGCCGTCGAGCAGCTTGCTTGCTTCTTCGTCCGCCGTCCGCATCATGGTGTTGATGTCCATCTCTCCGGCGGAAAGCTTGTTCAAGTTTTTCGTATAGGTGGCGAGAATCGGAACCTGACTCTCTTCCACGGTTTTATCCGCGATGGCCGGGAACTTATTATAGAAGAACGCGCCGAAATTTTTGCCCTTGAACGCGCTCTCCTGTCCGAGCGCCTTTTGAATCTCTTCGCTTTTCAGCGAGGTCATAATTCCCTTCTTCGCACACTCCATCTGGTATTCGTCGGAGGTCAAATATTTGATGACTTCCATCGCCGCGTCCTTATCTTTGGCCATTTTCGTAATGGCGAAATATCCGGGGTACGACTGCGGGCCGACGCCCGGCGCGTCCGGCATCGTAGGCTCCGAGACGAGATCCCAGTTAAATTTGGACAGCTCTTCTTTCATCACAAGCGGCATTAAAGGGGAAGAAATGAACATGGCCAGCGACTGATCTTTGGCGAATTGATTCAAGTCGAGAATTTTGCCCTTGTTCGCCTGCATCGCCTTCTGATAGACCGGATTTTGCGTCGGCTGCAGCAGCTGCAGCTCCAGAACCTGCTTCCACTTCTCATTCGTAATCGTGGGGCGCATCGCGCTCTTATCGAGGAGCGGAAGCGAGTATTGATTCGTCAGGAACAAATGATTGACCGAAGGCGAAAACCCGGTGTACAAGACGCCGTCCTTCTCCACATTCAGCTTCTTCGCCAGCTCGTCCAGCTCGGTCCAGGTCATGCCGTCCTGCGGATACGGCACGTTCAGCTTGTCGAACAGGTCTTTGTTGTAGAACAGCGCCATGCGCTCGTTATAGACCGGGAGGCCGTAGATCGCGCCGTTGCCGAGCTGCTTCATCGCATCGATTAGGGAAGGCTCGAACCGGCTCAAATCCACCTTATGCTTCTTGATCAGGTCCGACATGTCGTAGCTGAGCTCGTACACCATGTTGCTGGAAGGAAAGGAGCCGATCGAATCCCAATGGATATCGATGCGCGTGCCGGCGTTGATCAGATCGGGCAGATCGCTGCCCTGTGCCCGCTGTATGTATTTGATCGTGTAATTCGGAAATTTTTTGCGGATCGCGTCTCCGTACCGTTCGTTAAAGCTCGCCTCCGAATCGCGGCTCATCGAGTAAAATACGAGCTCGACCGGATCTTTGCTTTCCTTGGCCGATGCGTCCTTGACCTCCTCCGAGTCGCCGGAGCCCGAGCCCGATCCGCCGCTGCATGCGCTTCCAATCAGGCTTACAGCGGATAATAAGGCTAACGTGCTCGCCGTTTTCCATTTCATATGGCGTAATTCCCCTCTCTTTTTATTCCTTTTCATGAAAAATATGACATACAAAGCCGGGACAAATCCCCCAAAAGCCATCCATGCCGCTACGCGGCACCACAGACAATGGAAATGGGGTAACAAGAGTAATTTCCAGGGTAGTGACGTGATGCTCTGAAGCTTATTCCGTCCGCATCCAGCTTCAGCTGGATCGGCGTCTAACCATTCCGCTGGGATCGTTCTATGGGTAGGGTAGACTTTCCTTTCGGGGGAGCCCCCGGATTTCCACAGGAGATGGCTGCGCATCATTTCCTAAACAAGCACAAAGGCCCGATCACGGATGTGATGCGAGCTTTGCGCTTTATTCGGCTGTCCATCCGGCATCATCCGGCAGGCTTAGTCCGATCCGGCCGCCGCTTCCGCTTGCGCAAGAGACGGTCCGATCAGTTCCAGGCATACGATGGCGTTGAGCGACCATTGGGATACCGTATTCGTGGCGATCCAGGGAATTTCCCGGATCGGGCGGATATAACCGAGCTCGTCTACCGCTTGCGCACTATGGCCCAAATGAACATTGCCGACCTCGTCGTTCAGCAGGATCGACCAAGCCAGCTGCGCCAAAGCGGCATCCTGATTGCGGGACGCGGCATAGGCGGCGATGCCGGTAGAGAACATCGGCCAGGAATACCCTCCCTTGCCCAGTCCGCCGACAAGCTTCTCCTCCTTCACCTCTCTCGGCAAATTGTAAAATTCGCCGATCTCCGCCAGCATGCTTTCCCATTCGGGGTCCTTGAGCATGAGGGCCAATTCCATCCATACTTGCGGGCCGCCCATGCAGATCGCCAGATGGCCGCCGGCGTTGTTGCCCATGTCGTACAGCTTGCCGGTTTTCGGATCGTAGCCGTGCACCGCGAGGTTTTTCATCCGATTCGGCATCTTCTTCAAGCTTTCGATGCCTACCAGCAGCTTGTCGCGGTAAGAAGTATCCTCATAACGCTCCCAGCGAGTCATCCAGTTGGAGCTGAAAGCCGCCCAATCCGGACCTACGCGGGCATGGGTCGGGTATTCGTCCTTCGGGAAGTAGTACCGCATCGGGTCCAGATGAACCGTCGTATAATCCGAATCGGTCACTTCGTCCATAATGTCGCCGATCCGCTCGTCCGCGGTCAAATAATAGTAGAAACGGTGAAGCCCGGCCATGCCGATCCGCGCTTCCTTGCAGCCGCAGCCCCAGTGAACGACGTTATGCCGGGAGCCGAGGCCGGCGTATTCGCCGAAGTGATAGACGTCGACTTCGCTCGTATGGCGCGTCATCGCCTCGGCCAAGCGGAATATATCCTCGCGTCCGGAACGGAGGAACATGTACCACAGCCACATATTCGGCACGAGCTCGGTATTTTGCCAAGCGCAGCCGCCGATATCGTAGCGCCACGTATGGCGGGTCGGATCGTAGCTGTGCATAACGTCGCCGTAGTCCCAGAAGCCGTACCAGCGGCGCTGCTCGATTTCTTCCTTGTAGAACTCGATCGCCGCGTCCAGCTGGTCTTCCAGCCGCGCGTGAGCGGATGTGCTGCGGTTCGGAAGACTCCAGATGCCGAAGGCTCGGGCTTCATAATAATGCTCGGGGCGGCATACGAGCAGAGACGGGGATTGGCATTCGAGCGCCGCCGCATGAAGCTCGGCATGGCTCGGCGTCCGTTCGTAGCAGCCGATCGCCAGCTCGCTCGTATTCGCTATGCCGTACGGCGTGCTGCGCATCTCGTCGAAGCCTTCGTACGACGATTGCAGATGAGTCGTCGTATCGTAATGACGCAAATCCATCGGCTCGGCGTCCGGCGACCAGAACCACGCCGTCAGCTCCGCCTCTTCCTTGGACGTATGATGAAGCTCCAGCGAGGAAGGATACTTCTTCCAGAAATTGCGCACGCCGACGCTCAAGCCGCCGTTCTCGCCCCCGGCGTAGGCGGTGCCGAGCGAGCGATGTCCGAACGCCGCGCGAATCCAAGCGCAGCCCTCCTGCGTTCGCTTCGTAATAGTATACGAATCGGCCGAGCTTTGCACGAGCTTGAAGTCGTCCCATACGGCCGACTCCTCAATAAGCCCGATGAAGCGCTCGTCCTCTTCGGGATCGAAGCTGACCGGTTCTCCGGCGGTCTGGCGGCGGAACAATTCCTCGTATTTGCCGGACGTACGGATCGTCATCAAATGCTTCGGCGATTCGGCGAAGATCCCGGCATCTCCGGTGAACCGGACGTGACGGTTGTACAGCGGCCCGTTCATCGGCACCTTGAACGTCATGCCGAGCCCTTTGATAAAATCCATATGCGGGTTGCCGTCGAACTTGAACGTGTGGATAGCTTTGATCGTAGGCTGTCCCGCATAGAAATAGAGCCGCAGCGAGAACGGCAGCCATTCCCGCACGCCGGCGTGAAGCTTATGGTTGCCCTCGATCCGCACGACGGCGCGCACCGGACCGCTCTGTTCGACTGCGACGCTCGAGATGACGCTGGAGAACGGATGCTCCTTCCTCGTCACCACGCCCGATGTCGCATAGCGCTCCTCGCGGATGCAGAGGAGCCGGCCGCCGGTGCAGACAAGCGAGCCGCCGCGTTGAATCGAGCGGATCAGCGACGAGCCTTCGCGGTTCAACCGGCAGACGATGCTGCCGGTATCGACGACCACCTCATCGTCCGAGGACGTCACCTTAACGCCTGCCGCCGCGGCGGGCGCGCCTTTGCTCAAATAATACGCATCCGAACGCTCTCCGGCGATAGACGCCGCATGCGCGGACCATTTCACGCTGCCGTCGGGCCAATAAGCCGTCGGCCAGCTTTGCACAGGCACCGCTTCTCCGCCGGCTCCCGTAAGAGCAAGCGGTTCGTCGCGCTGCAGCTGCCCTTCCGCCCACGGTATCCCCCAGGTCACTCCCAGCCCGTCGGCGGCATGACCTTTCGTTCCCAGCCATTTCAGCTCTATACGATCGGTTTGTACGCTCATCGTTAAGTCCTCTCCCTCACCTTATTGGACCTTGCGGAAATAATGCGATAATCCCGGACATAACGCCGCAAGCTCGGCCGCCGCAATGCGCGCGACCTCCATCGCTCCGCGCTCGTTGAAATGCGTGTTATCCTGCGCGCCGTCCGGATAATTCGGGTGCTCGCCGGGCTCCAGCCACGTGAACAGCCGCTTTGAATCTTCGGGCCCCAGCTTGCGGTACAGCTCGCCGGTCTTCGCCTCCATATCGATCAGCAGCACGTCCTGCTCGGCGGCCAGCTTCTTCATCGCTTCCGGGTAATCGCCGTGCGTAGCCAGCAGCTGCCCGTCCGCATCGAAATGCCGGCGGGCGACGGAGGTGAACAGGACCGGCACCGCTCCCTTCTTCCGGGCTGCGGCAATATACTGCATCAGATGATCCAGATACGTCGTGAACGGCTCCGTGTGCCGCTGCTCGTCCGGCTTCTCGTCGTTATGTCCGAATTGGACGAACAAATAGTCGCCCTGGAGAAGCCTCTCCGCGATGGGCTTGAGGCGCCCTTCGGCGATGAAGCTCTTGGAGCTCCGGCCGCAGGAAGCGTGGTTACGCACTTCGGCTTCCGCCGTCAGCATCGCGCCGAGCATCTGCCCCCACCCGGCCATCGGCGCTTGATCCGCCGGGTAGCTCGCCGCCGTGGAATCGCCGGCGATATAAATTCGTATTGCGTCTGTCATAAGCTATCCTCTCTCCAATGCATAAACATTCAAATTCGCATACTCGCCGATCATCGGCGCCAGCTGCCTGAAGCCGATTTTGCCTCCTTCAAGCCGTTTGCCGTACGTTACGCCGTCGTCCTTCCACTGAAATACCGTCATCTCATTGATCATGAATACGATCTCATCCTGCCATTTCAGCAGCTTGATTCGATACGGGCCGGCCGCATCGCCGACGGAAGGAATCGGGTCGCCTCCTTGCGCAACCAGATGAAGTCCGAAGCTTTTGCGCAGATTGCACGTATGGAAGCTGCGCTCGTCCGCCTCCTTGCGCCGGAAGTACGAGACATGATAAGCGTTCATATCGCCGTGATGATACTCGGGGTATACGCCTGTCCGCGGCGCCAGTCCGGCGTCGAACAGGTCTTCCCCTTGAGCGCCCGCGGCAGAGAAAAACGTCATGCAAAGACCCGGCTCGCGGACCGGCCAAAATTCCCAGGTCGCCGCTATGGAGTCCGGGAAATCCACAGGACACCAGAACACGAAGTTCGCCTGTTGGCCAAGCTTCGGGTCCAGCACGTTTTCCATGCGCATTCTGCCTTGCGGAAAGGTGATCGCCGCCTGTCCTTCCATAATAAAATCGCCGACATCCTTTTCCTTGGCGAACGGATTATGATAGATGCGTTCGCCCAATGAATACAATGATGAATCGATTGCCGTCATCTGCTGTCTCCCCCTTATAGTGTAGTACCAATGTACCGCACATCCGCTTTTCCGGCCATTGTAGATTTTTGAGCCGGGGGCAGCATTGCTTAATACTTTATTGCACCGCTTCCACTTCCTTGCAATGGGCTGAATCGGCCGGCCCGGTCTTGAGCCCGCCGTTTCGCGGGGCGCGGCCTTCGGGTTAACTGCTGCATATCGGCTGTTTCCGCGCCGCGCCGCCAGCCGCTCATACAAAGCGGCTGGCGGCGTCACTCCCGCTAACAGGCTAAAAGGACCGTGTCGCAATCACACGGCCCTTGCCCGCAGCCTTATTTCTTGGAGGCCTGGTACAGGTCATTGATTTCTTTGACGTAGTCGTCGCCGCCGCTCTTCTTCCACAGCTCTACCGCCGCTTTAAAGCCCGCCTCGTCGATCTGGCCTACGATAAATTTCGTTCTCGCATCGTTGATGATGTTATCCAGCTGCGGTCCTTTTTGCGCGTATACGTTAGACACGAGCGGTTCGGCCGGGTTCGCCACGACGATGGATTCGTTCGCTTTCTGCACTTCATTGGATTTAATGCGAACCGGAGTTTGCACGACCTCCAAATAGCGGTTTTCCGGAATGCCCATGAACATTTGGTTCAAGCCGCTTAATTCCTGATCCATCAAGGTCGTGTCCTTCGCCGGCTCGATACCGCCTTCCACTTTCTTGTAATGCTTGCCTTCGATGCCGTTAAAGCCGAGATTTTGCGCCGTTTCGTCATTCAACTTATCCAGGAAGGCGAGCACCTGGCGAAGCTCGGCCTCGGTTTTGACCGTCGATTTGGAAATCGCCAGCATGCCCGCATACCCGGAGGTAGGCAGCGCGCGATTGCCCTTAGGTCCGGCAACGGAGCCCAGAATGTCCATGAAATATTTGTTCTTGTCGTCCTTGCCCGCCTGCTCCAGCGCCTTGTGAATCTTTTCGTCGATCCGTGCCGCGTTATCCGTGACGTCGACGATAACGCCCGCCTGGCCGTTGACGATCGGGTCGGTCCATTTGTTCGAGTCCATCACGGCAAAGTCCGCATTGATCAGCTTCTCGTCATACAGCTTTTTGAAAAATTTCAAAGCTTCCATATATTCCGGCGTATAATGGGCAGGAATCAGCTTGCCGCTCTCGTCCGTCCCCCATTTGTTCGGAACGCCGAACCAGGTCTGCATAATGTCGAACGGTCCGGTATATTTGGAAATGACCATGCCGTACGTATCGTTTTTGCCGTTTTTATCCGGATCTTTGGTTGTAAAGGCTTTCAGCATGTTATAAAAGTCGTCGATCGTCTTCGGCTCTTGCATGCCAAGATTATCCAGCCACTCCTTGCGGTAGACGATGCCGTTGCGGCCGAGCGGTCTGGCGCGGTAAATGCCGTAAACTTTGCCGTCGACCGAAATATTGTTGTTGACGATCGGATTGGCTTTGCTCAAGTTCGGATAATCTTTCAAATAGGGCCCGACTTCCCAGAACGCGCCGGATCGCGCCGCATTGATGAAGCTCGCCGTCTTGTCCTTGATGACCATGACGGTCGGCAGCTTGCCCGACGCCAGCGTAATATTGATTTTGTCCGCATAGGAAGAGTCCGGCACCCAGTCCAGATGAATTTTCGTATTCGTGTACTTCTCCAGCTCGGCGACGACCGGGCTGCCGTCCTTGGGAAACGTCGGCTTGAACGCCGGAAGCATAATGCTCAGCTCAAGCGGACCTTGCGCCGCAGAGCCGCCTTCTTTGCCCGCGGAAGCTTTATCGCCGCCGTTTGCGGCACAGCCGGTTACCGCCGTCACGGCGATGGCGGAAAGCATAACTCCGCTTGCCCAGCGCTTCATCGATTTTTTGGTGGATTTCATACCATGATTGCCTCCCTTTGATCTCTTCATAGAATAATATAAATGGGTGATAGGTTCTAGCTATTTATATGAACCCGCACTGCGAGCGCCTATCCTCATACGGCAGTGCGGGGAGCCCGTCGGTCGAAAGCGGCCGTCAGCCTTTGATCGAACCGATCAATACCCCTTTGGCAAAATGCTTTTGCAGGAACGGATACACCAGCAGAATCGGAATCGTTCCCACGACGATAACGGCCATTTTGATCGTTTGCTCCGGCGGCTGGACGAACGTCGGGTCGAGCTGGCTCATATCCCCGATGCTGCCCTGGGACAGCATGACCAGCTGCCGCAGCATTACCTGCAAAGGCCATTTGTCCGGATCGTTGATGTAGAGCAGCGCCTGGAAAAAGTTGTTCCAATGGCCTACCGCATAGAACAGGCCGAAGGTCGCCAGCACCGGCTTCGACAGCGGCAGAACGATTCTCCACAGCACCCCGAGCTCGGTGCAGCCGTCGATTTTGGCCGCTTCTTCGAGTCCCGGGGGCAGCTCCTGGAAAAAGTTTTTGACGACGATCAGGTTAAACGCGCTGATCGCGCCCGGCAGCATCAAAGCCCAATAGGAATCGAGCAGGCCGAGATTTTTGACGATCAAATACGTCGGGATCATGCCCCCGGAGAACAGCATCGAGAACAGCACGAGATTCAGAATCGTATTCCGGCCCATCAAGTCGCGGCGCGCAAGCGCATACGCCATCGTGACGGTAAATAGCAGATTGACCAGCGTTCCCATCGCCGTCACATAGACCGAGACGAGAATGCTGCGGAAGAGCGTGTCGGAAGAAAAGATAAACCGGTAGCCCGATAGCGAGAACGTCTTCGGTACGAGGAAGAACGCCCGCTGCGTCAGCTCCGCTTCGGTAGCGAAGGAGCCGGCGATCACGTACAGGAACGGCAGTATCGTCAATAGACCGAGAAGTCCGAGAACGACGTAGTTGATGCCGTCGAACAAGTTGCCCAAAAAGCTTCTATGATGTCTTCCCACTTATTTCCACCCCTTTATTAGTAAATACCGGATTGGCCGAACCGCTTGGCCAAATAATTGCTTGTAAAGACAAGGATGACGCCGACGATCGATTTGAACAATCCGACCGCGGTACTGTAGCTGAACGCCCCTTGGGTAATCCCCATCATATAGACGTAGGTGTCGAATACGTCGGCGACTTCGCGGTTCAAGGCGTTGGTCATCAAGTAAATTTGCTCGAAGCCGTTCTCCAGAACGTCGCCCACGCGCAAAATCAGCAAAATGATGATCGTGCTGCGCACGGAAGGCAGCGTAATATGCCACATTTGGCGCCAGCGATTCGCGCCGTCGACGATCGCCGCCTCATACTGCTCGGTATCTACCCCGGCTAACGCCGCGAGGAAGATGATCGTGCCCCAACCGCATTCTTTCCACATCGTCTGCAAAATAATGAGCGGCCGGAACCAGCCCGGATCGGATAAGAAGTCGATCTTATGACCGGTATACTGCTCGAGCAGGCTGTTGACGATACCGCCTTCCGTCGTCAGAAATACGTAGGAAATACTCGCCACGATCACCATCGATATGAAATGCGGCACATAAATAAGCGTCTGAATCGTCCGTTTATAAAGGTCTTTGCGGATCTCGTTGAGCAGAAGCGCAATGACGATCGGCGCCGGAAAGAAAAATACCAGATTGTAGAACGACAGCAGCAGCGTGTTTCTGAGCAAGCGGCCGAAGTCGGGATTTTGGAAAAAGTTGCGGAAATGCTCGAGCCCGACCCACTCGCTGTTCCAGAAGCCCGTAAAAGGCTGATAGTTTTTGAAGGCGAGCAGGACGCCCCACATCGGCACATATTTAAAAATTAAAAAGTAAAGCAAGCCGGGCAGCAGCAGCAAATACATCCATTTATCCCTCTTCAGCCTGCCGAGAAACCATTCCATGGCGCTTTGCCGTTTCCGCTCCTTCGTCCCGCGGATCGTGTCTGTCGTTGTTGTGTGGCCCATAGTTTCACTCCCTATACGAATATCATGTTCACCTATGCGACAAATTCCGATTTAAGCACTTATAAGCTTTCAAGTTTCGATTCGGTTTTGATTCGGTTTCGATTCGTTTCGTCGTTCGGCTGATTCATAAGTCACATTGTGTTGGAAGGGCCGTTTGTTTTCAATTAGACATTCTTGATCCGGCAGTTTCTGGCGTTTATACTTCTTTGGTAAATCTACTCTTTTCTTGATGAAAACGCGAAAAACCCGCTCCTGGAGCGGGTTTTCATGTGCTATCGAGCCGCCGGTGAACAACGTTTCCCCGAAGGCGCCCGCTCTTGCCGGAGCATGGTGAAGAGCGGAGCTTCTCCTGGCAAAGCTAACTTTTGCGGCTCATATCGCGATATTGACTCGGCGTAACGCCTTCGTATTTTTTGAAAATGCGGTTGAAATAACTGTGCTGGTAACCGACGCGCTCCGATACCTCGTTGATCTTGAGATCGGAGTTGCGCAGCATCTCCTTCGCTTTTTCCATCCGCAGATCGGTCAAATAATCGATGAAATTTTTGCCCGAAACCTGCTTGAACGTCCGGCTCAGGACGAAAGCGTTCGTGCCGCAATGCTCGGCGCAGCTGTCGAGAGAAATATCGTTCATATAGTGGGCCTGTATGTAGAGCATCGCCTGCTCGATCATTTTTTTGAGCTGGAAATCGGCGCGGCTTTCCATCGCCGCGATGAACGGGCGAATCACTTTATGCACGAACCACTTTTCGATTTGCTCCGGCTCCCGCAGCTGTCCGAGCTGCTCGAACATATTCGCCGATTTGAACAGCTGATTCGGATTCATGCCGGACTGCATCATCGCGTGCTCCAACGAACCGAGCAGGTTCATCACCCCTTGCTGCACGTCCATTTCCTTCACGCCGTCGGCGGCCAGCGTCTCCATAAACGCCCGGATGTGGCTCTCCGCCTCGCTCTCCTGCCCCATCCGCATCGCTTGAATAATATCGCGCTCCAGCGAAAACGGGTATTGGAACGGCTGCTCCTCCTCCGTCCGGCTGAACGCATCCAGATCGATGATCTGATTCTCGTTGCCGAAGTTTCGGTAGCTAAGCGCCAGCTTCGCTTCCTCGAACAAAAGCGGGATTTTTCTAATCTGAGTCGTCGCCTTGCTCAGCGTAATCGTAACTTGCATCTTCAAAATCCGGTTAATCGTCTGCATCAACGCTTCGCTCAGCTGCTTGAGCTCCGCTTGGCAGGAATCGCCCTGCGGAATGCTGATCAGCAGCCCTGCGGTTAAGTTATGGAAGTTAATGACATGGCAGTCGTCGAACCGCTCGCGCGCGATTTCCTCCGCCATATTCGCCGCCGCGAACGTAATGAGCCCTTCGTCCCCGTGCGAAAACCGGCCGACCGTGTCGAGCTGGGACATGCCGACCAGCTGAATATACAGGACGATATACTGCCGCTGCTCGGTGTTCCAGCCGTAATGATGCATCCGCTCGATCAGATCTTCCTCCGAATAAGCGGACAAATAGCCTTGAATCAGCTGAAGCAAAAACCCTTCCTTCACCTGCGGCAGCTGCTGCTCCAGCTTGCTCTGCAGCTCCAGGCTCTCCCGGTTCATATGCTCCCAATGCCGCTCGATCAGCTCGAATTCGTTTCCTTGCGTCAGCTTGCCTCCGCTAAGCAGGCGCACAAGCTGGTGCAGCGGCGAGTAAATTCGCCTGGATGCAATCCACGCCAGCACGGCGGCGAGCAGCAGGCCGGCGCAGCTCACCAGCACGATCGCCTGGGACAGAAATACGATCGGCTTCTTGATGGCGCTGATCGGAGCGATCGATACGTAGATCCACCTGCTGTCGATACGCTCCAGAGCGCCTGCCGAAACGGAATACGTATTCTTGTCCCATTTGAACAAGAACGACATCTGCTGAACGCCGCCGCGGCCGAGCACTTCCTTCTTGACCGCTTCGATCAGGGACGATTCCCGATTGCTGCCGCCGCCGGTCGAAATTAGCTCCGTTCCGTCCTCCTGCATCATGAAGGCTTCGCCTTCGTCATAAGGAGCAACCGTTTTCAACAAAGAGACGACATTGTCCCGGTCAAGCCTGGCGACCATAAGTCCGAACGGCTCGGAGACGCCTCCGGGAATTTTGTGCACGAGCGCCAAGTCCGTGGTCGTTCCCGCCTTGGTGTTCGTCAGCACCATAGTCCAAAATACGTTCGGCGCTTTCATGGTGATAGATTTGAACTGCTTCCATTCATCTGACTGAATATCGATCAAGCTGAATTCCGGATTAAAGTGAGCGGGCATTTTTCCGTCAATATACAGATCGAGCGATTTGGCCAGCGGCATGGCGCCCTGCATCAGCACGATCGTTTTGGAAATGTCGCGGGTCACGGCAAACTGCGTGTAGAAATCGGTTTCCTTCAAGCTGTAATCAAACTTCGTATCGAGCGCGCCGTGAGACATCGCCAGCTCCATATTGGCAAACTGCCCGTCGATATGCTCGGCGCGCTTCACAATTTGATTTTTGTGCAGCTGCAGCAGTTCATTCTCGATGGTTCCCCCGACAAACCAATAAATAAGCGCGCCTGTGATCAGACCGGGGATGCTCGCGATCAATAAGATAAGAATCAATATTTTACGATAATGCGTTCCTTTGCCGCCATAAAAGCGGGAGCCCCAATGCGTCAAGCGCAATTTCAGCGTATCGGGCAATCCACTTCACCACCAAGCTTATGTATAGTCGCTTTTTATAACATACCTTTATTTATTTTTGTTTTCAACCGTTTTATTTTGAACAGATCGTCTTTTGATTGGTTATTCATTTGGAGAACGGAAGGACATTGCGCTGTCGGCAAAGCTACTGGTGCGGAGGCGGAAGGCGAAGGAGAACAGGGGATGCGGCCCGTAGGCCATGTGGGGATTAATAGAATCAGAGCAAACGGCTCCGATTCAAAGGATTGCGCCCTCGGAGGCTTTTTGCCGATTCCCTGATACCAGGCTGATTCGGCGATGATTGCACGCTGATAATTGCAAATTTTTCTGTATCCATGTGTAACCTTTTCCATCTATCTTTCGTCTTATTAGTAAGACTTCGCAAAGATAATAGATTCTGTAGTCAAATTGTAAAACTTTTTTAATGTTATTTTAATAATCGTAATATATCCTATTTACATATCCAATATTAGGTTGGTGATCATTGATGAAACTATTTATTACTGTTCAAAACAAAACTGTGCCTGTGTACACCGATGAGAAAACAAATAAAAAGTTTAATCTATTAAAATCCGCTTTGGAATCCAAAGTGACCAAAGGCCGCAAAGCGATCAAAAAATGTCTCGATTCTTTGATCAGCATCGAAATTGTCGGCTGCGAAGCTATACTTCATTCCTTGAATGAGAGAGATACGCTTGCTCTGTCCCTTTATTGATATGAGACTTGCGTTTCATTCATGTCAGGTTATTCGGGCCTCGGCCGAGGCCCGCGCCTGCCTTGCCCCGGACCGCGCCTGCAGGCAAGTCCCGATCTGCGTCAGCCTGTCTTTATAAGTGCGCCCGCGATTGGCTGTATAACCCGCACTTCGTACCGGTTCGGCTGCGGACAGGCTTCTTTTTTCTTTTTCGCAGACGCTAGTTTTGATTTGGATTATTATGAAAACGATTACAATCCCGTCAATCTGTACGAACGGCCGAATGGCGCCCGCAAAAATTGCTTTTTCCTTTTCCGCGCGCCGGACGGTATAATATCACTATATGACCGGTGAACAAACGGCCTTACAAGGCCATCCATCATATCACCAGTACGCTGTAAGGATGAGAAAGAGTGATTTCATGAACGCGTTACCGATTGATTCCGTTATTCCCGATCTTCTGCCGGCGCTCCGCGAGCGCACTTCCGCCGTTCTGGTCGCTCCGCCGGGAGCAGGCAAGACGACGCGCGTCCCGCCGGCCTTACTCAACGAGCCGTGGCTGAACGGCCGGCGCATCATCATGCTGGAGCCTCGGCGGCTGGCCGCACGTTCCGCAGCCCGCTACATGTCCGCCGCGTTGAATGAGGACGTAGGCCGTACCGTAGGGTACCGGGTTCGGCTGGATACGAAAGTCGGCCCGGACACCCGCATCGAAGTCGTCACCGAAGGGATTCTCACCCGCATGCTGCAGTCCGATCCGGCGCTGGAGGACGTCGGAATCGTCATCTTCGACGAATTCCACGAACGCTCCCTTCACGCCGACCTCGGGCTCGCGCTATGTCTTGAGGCGCAATCCGTCCTGCGGGACGATCTGCGCATTCTCGTCATGTCCGCAACGCTCGACGCGGAGCCGGTGGCCGCTATGCTCGGACAAGCTCCGGTCGTCGCCAGCGAAGGCCGCAGCTATCCGGTCGAGACGAGATTCGCGAGCCGCCGACCGGAAGGACGCATCGAACCGGTCGCCGTCCGCTCGATTCTGAACGCCTTGGAGCAGGACGAAGGCGACATTCTCGTCTTCCTGCCCGGCGAAGGAGAAATTCGCCGCGCCGCCGCGCTGCTCTACGAGCATCTTGCGGCTTCGTCGATGCGCGGTGCGGTCATGGTCGCGCCTCTCTACGGCAATTTGCCGCAGGAAGAGCAGGATCGCGCGATAGCTCCCGGCAAACCCGGTCAGCGCAAGGTCGTGCTCGCCACGACGATCGCCGAATCGTCGCTGACCGTCGAAGGCGTCCGCGTCGTGATCGACGCCGGTCTGATGCGCGTGCCGCGCTTCTCGCCGCGAACGGGCATGACCCGGCTGGAGACGGTCGCCGTATCGCGTGCCTCCGCCGATCAGCGGCGCGGCCGGGCAGGCCGTACGGCTCCGGGCGTCTGTTACCGGCTGTGGACGGAAGCCGACGACCGGAACTTGCCGGCGCGCGGCGTCCCCGAGATCGCCGAGGCCGATCTCGCGCCGCTGGCGCTGGAGCTCGCGGAGTGGGGCGTCAGCGACCCGGCACAGCTGCGCTGGCTCGACCCGCCGCCGGCGGCCGCCTTCGCGCAGGCGCGCGAGCTGCTCGCCCGGCTCGGCGCGCTGGCCGCGGACGGCGCCGTCACGGCGCACGGCAAGCGCATGGCCGCGCTGGGGCTGCACCCGCGGCTCGCGCACATGGCGCTGCGCGGCAGCGAGCTCGGCTGCGGCCGGCTGGCGTGCGAGCTGGCCGCGCTGCTCAGCGAGCGCGACGTGCTGCGCGCGGAGCCGGGCGCCGCGCCGAGCGCGGATCTGCGCCTGCGCGTAGAGGCGCTGCGCCGGGCGGCAGCCGAGCGCGGCGGGCGGCGGGAAACCGCGGAAGCCGCCGTCTACGAAGGCTTCCGCATCGACACCGCCGCGTGCCGGCGCGCGCTGGCGGAGGCGCGCCAGTGGATGCGCGCGCTCAAGCTGCCGCCTGTCGGGGACGCCGCAGCGGCAGCGGACACGGACGCCTGCGGCCTGCTGCTCGCGTTCGCCTATCCGGACCGGATCGGCCAGCGGAGGCCGAACGGCCGCTTCCTGCTCCAGAACGGCCGCGGAGCCGCCTTTCATGAAACGCAGCCGCTGGCGGCCGAGGCTTATTTGGTCGCGGCGGAGCTCGACGATCACGGTCCGGAGAGCCGCATTTATTTGGCGGCTCCCGTCGAGCTCGGCGAGCTTCAGCAGCATATGGGCGCGCTGATCGAGGAACAGGAGACGGTCGCCTGGGACCCGTCCTCGCAAGCGGTCCGCGCGCGCCGGACGCTGCGTCTCGGCGCGCTGGTTTTGAAGGAAACCCCGCTGGCGCAGCCAAGCCCGGAGCGGACCGTCGCCGCGCTGCTGCAGGGAATCGCCGCCGAAGGCTTGTCCTTGCTCACCTGGACCCGGGCGGCGAGACAGCTTCGGCAGCGCATCCGCTTCATGCACCGGGTCGATCCGTCGTGGCCGGACGCCTCCGACGAAGCGCTCCTCGCCGCGCTGGAGCAGTGGCTCGCGCCGCATCTGTACGGGCTCAAGAGCCGCTCCGAGCTGGAACGGCTCCATCTCGCCGATATTCTCGAAGCCTGGCTGTCGTGGGAGCAGCGGCGAGAGCTCGACGCTTACGCGCCGACGCATATCGTCGTCCCGAGCGGCTCGCGCATTCCCGTCGACTACAGCGATCCGGCCGCGCCGCTGCTGGCCGTACGACTGCAGGAAATGTTCGGCCTGACCGATACGCCGAGAATCGGCCGCGGCCGGGTGCCGCTGACGCTGCATCTCTTGTCGCCGGCGCAGCGTCCCGTACAGGTGACCCAGGATTTGGCCAGCTTTTGGTCTCATGCTTATTTTGAAGTCAAAAAGGATTTGAAAGGCCGCTATCCGAAGCATTATTGGCCGGACGACCCGCTTGTCGCCATGCCGACAAGCCGCGTGCGGCCGCGCTCCTGATTTTGGCGATATGAACGGCGAAAGGACCTCCGATCCCGCTGCGGAATGCAGCTTAAGGAAACGAGGTCCTTTTGGCGAATACCTATCGTTTATCCAGCGTCAACGCCATGAAGAGAAGCTGCGATGGCTATAAATCGCCTTTTATGCGAGCAAGCGCATCCTGTAAGCTTCCCTAGTCCTGCCCCTGCGAGCCTGAGCCGGCTTTCGGCCCCGCTTCGCGAATCGCCTCGGGCGCATCCGCAAACTTGGCGAAATTATCGGCAAACCGCCGGGCCAGCTGCCGGGCGCTGCGGTCGTATGCCTCCGCATCGGCCCAAGCGGCGCGGGGCTGCAGCACGCCGTCCGGCACCCCGGCCACATGATCCGGGATGTACAGACCGAAGATCGGGTCCAAAGCGAACGCGGCCTGCTCCAGGCTTCCGTTCAATGCGGCCGTGACCATGGCGCGGGTGTACGCAAGCGGCATTCTGCCGCCCGTGCCGTAGCCGCCGCCCGACCAGCCGGTATTAAGCAAATACACCTTAGCCTGATGCTCATCAATCTTCTTGCCCAGCATTTCCGCATAAGCGGCCGGTCTCAGCGGCAGAAACGGCGCTCCGAAGCAGGCGGAGAACGTCGCCTCCGGCTCGGTCACTCCCCGTTCCGTGCCGGCCAGCTTGGAGGTGTATCCCGATAAAAAATGATACATCGCCTGTTCCTTCGTTAATTTGGCGATCGGCGGGAGCACCCCGAATGCGTCGGCGGTGAGAAACAGGATGACGCCCGGATGCCCGGCCGTTCCCGGAATGACCGCATGGTCGATAAACTCTACGGGATAAGCGGCGCGGGTGTTTTCGGTGAGGGTGCCGTCCGCATAGTCGGCCTCCGCGGTCAGCGGATCGAGCGCGACATTTTCGAGCACGGTGCCGAAGCGGATTGCGTCCCAAATTTGCGGCTCTTTCTCCCGCGTCAGTCCGATGCATTTGGCGTAGCAGCCGCCTTCGAAGTTGAATACGCCTTGCTCCGACCAGCCGTGCTCGTCATCGCCGATGAGGCGGCGGTTCGGATCGGCCGACAGCGTTGTCTTGCCCGTGCCGGACAACCCGAAGAACAAGGCCACATCCCCTTGCTCGCCGACGTTGGCCGAGCAGTGCATCGGAAATACGCCGCGCAAAGGCAGCAAATAGTTCAGAACGCTGAAAATCGATTTTTTCATCTCTCCGGCGTATTCCGTTCCCCCGATCAGGACGACTTTCTGCTCGAAGGAAATGATGATGAACGTTTCCGAGCGGGTCCCGTCCGCGGCGGGATCGGCCTGCAGCCCCGGCAAGGCGATGACGATAAATTCCGGCGCGTGCTCTTGCAGCTCCTCCTCCGTCGGCCGGATGAACAGCTGGCGCACGAACAGATTATGCCAAGCACGTTCGTTCACCACGCGGATCGGCAGCCTGTAGCCCGGATCGGCGCCCGCATATCCGTCGAAGACGAACAGCTCGCGCTCCTTCATATAGTCGATCGCTTTGTCGTACAGCTTCTGGAACCGTTCCTTCGATATCGGCCGATTCACCTCTCCCCAAGCGATATGCTCCATGACGGACGGCTCTTCCACAATATATTTGTCTTTAGGCGAGCGCCCGGTATATTTGCCTGTCGTTGCCCGCAAAGCGCCGCTGGAAGCAAGCCGGCCTTCGCGGCGCGCGACGGCCATCTCCACCAGCTTCGCTGCCGGTAAGTTCATATGGACGGAGCCCGATTCCGTGCTCTGCTTCGGACTAACGGCGGATAGTTTCATGATCATAGGTTCCCGTTCCTCTCCTGAATGGTTCGTCCCGCGACCGGCCGGCGAATGGCATGGCGATAGCGCCTCCATCCGCCCGCGGTCGCAGGCGGACTCTTTAAATTATGGTTTTATGACGGCAAGATCTCGATCGTCGCTATCGGATGTCCATTGCGATCTGTGACTCAGCTGCTTGCAGCGTTCATGGTCGCATTGGCTGTAGAAGGTAACGACTTTCTCCGTGTCGACGGTATCGATCATTTCTCCGCAATGCTTGCATACGATGACCCCCAAATTTACAGAACCGCCAGAGATGCTTCGCATGATTCTCCCATCCTTTCGCCCACAGTTTGAGTTAGTTCGACTACCCTTGAAGCGTAAGCCCATTCGTTGTCATACCAGGCCAACACCTTGATCTGATCGCCGGATACCATAGTGGACAATCCGTCCACGACGGCGGATTTGGAGCAGCCGACGAAATCGGCGGATACAAGCGGCTCCTCTATATAATCGACATAGCTTGCAAAAGCGCCTTCGGCCGCCGTTCTCAACGCCTCCCGCACTTCTTCAAGACTAGCCGCCGGCTTCGCGACTTGAACCGTCAAGTCGATCAGCGATACATCCTGCGTAGGCACGCGAACCGACAGCCCCTCGATATGCGGAGCCAGATGCGGCAGCACGTCGGCTAACGCTTTGCCGACTCCGGTCGTCGTAGGAACGATCGACTGCGTGCAGGCCCTTGCTCTGCGCAGATCCTTATGCGGATTGTCGAGATGGTTCTGATCGGACGTGAACGCGTGGATGGTCGTAAGCCATCCTTTCTTCACCTGAAAAGCCTGATCGAGTATATGAAGCACCGGCGCCGCACAGTTGGTCGTGCAGGAAGCGGCCGATACGATTTTGTGAAGGGCGGGATTATACTGGCGATCATTGACTCCCATTACGACAGTGAGATCCATCTGCTGTCCCGGAGCCGTAACGATGACGGAAGCCGCTCCGGCTTGCAAATGCTTCAGCGCCCCTTCGCGGTCGTTGAATTTGCCCGTTGCATCCAGCGCCAGCTGCACTCCGAGAGCGCTCCAGGGAATGTTCGCCGGGTCCCGTTCATATACTACCTTGACTGTGCGGCCGTTAACGATCAGGTCGCCGTCCTGAACGGAGATTCGCGCGTCCCATGTTCCGTGAACCGTATCGTATTTCAACAGATGAGCGACCGTTTCAACCGGATAGATGCAATTTATCGCTTTCAGCTCAACGGCGGTCTGCGAAGCCGTACATAGCTGCCTTACAAGCAATCTGCCGATTCTTCCCATGCCGCTAATGCCAACGCCTCTTCTCATGATTTGCCTCCCTCAATAATGTGCAATGCTTATATATATGGTATAACACAATTTGTATTATGACGCAATATATATTTGATTAATTGTACACTAATAAAAATTATTTGTACTTATGATATGTATTATTTATAGGGTGAGAACAATAAGTAATCGGTGCGCCGCGAACCGGCTCCCGGACTGCCGCAATACGAACTTCATACGTTGGAGCAAAGGAATGGGACAGGACGATGTTGTCAGACTAGCGATACCTCGGCTGGTATCCGGATCGCGTATTGGTATTCGTATGGGTTGCATTCACGAAATAATATCGGCTTCATAGAGTAAACCGGAACCATACCATGCTTGAACGCAGCCAATGAAGCGACTTCGGTTCAGCCTTGATGTAAGTTGAACTTTAACTAACCGTTGTGTTCCCTTAGATAATCATCCGGCTGAACGTAAAGCAGAATCTTCCCTTTTTCTTAAATCGCTCAATCTAACCGAATGAATTGCGCCTAGCCACTCATTGGCCAGCTGTCATATCCAAACCGTTGTCATCATTAACCAGGCAGCTTCGGGGCGACACTGCGGTTTCTTCCGGAATTTATATGATTTGGGACGGACGGAGCTTAGCTCTTATAAGGAGATAAGAATAGCATGGCGAGGTCAACCGGAGGTGTGACTGGGTGACCTTGTTTTATGTGCAGTTTTATGGGTGATCGGGGAATCAGGGGGATATATCAGGTTCAGTATATATATTCATTATATGGATCAAGTTTAAAAATATATTATATCTATGGTTATAAATGGATTACAATAACAGCAATGTTGAGAGGGGGGATGCTTGCATGAACAGCAAAAAGCGCGAAGATGCTTCGTACGAAAATGTGACAGATCAGCAGCTTCAAGAGCAGTTGAATTATTATCGAGAACGGGCTCCGGAGTATGACGACTGGTGGTACCGTCGCGGCGCATTTCATCACGGTGACGAAGCTAATCGAATCTGGTTCGATGAGATCAGCATGGTTAAGGTTGCTTTTCAAGCCGAGCATTTCCAGGGTGATTTTCTTGAACTTGCAGCGGGAACCGGCACTTGGAGTTGTTTGTTCTTAAAAGAAGCCCGGACGCTGACAATTGTAGACGGCTCCGTAGAGATGCTTTCACATAATCCGGTCGTTGCTGAGCCCAAGGTAAGGACGATTATCGCTGATCTTTTCCGTTGGTCTCCTGACCAGTTATATGATTCAGTTGCTTTTACTTTTTGGATATCGCATCTACCCAGAGAGAGACTGGGCGGCTTCTTCTCCATGGTTTCACGCTGTTTGAAGCCCGAAGGGAAAATGTTCTTTGTCGACGATCGAGAGGCAGCAGGAACCCGTGAGTCTCATGTAGTGAGGACATCCGGGCAAACGATGGTTCGGAAACTTAACAATGGTGATCATGCCGCTATAGTGAAGAATTTCTTCAGCGACAAGGAAATTAAGCAAATTGCGGCTGACGCGGGAATTGAACTGCATGTGCGCTATACGCCTACGTACTTCCAGTATGGGATAGGGTCCAAAACTGTTTAGAGTACCACGGGAAGCATCGCATCCACAAAATAGGATATGAAATGGAGCAGCCCCTTCTAACGGACATGGGTGCCGCAATGAAAACAAAATCAGGGATTTGCAGAATGTAACGGACGCCAGCGCTCCTATTTTACCTATCATCGCGATTTTTCCGACTTTTGGGGCTAATAAAGGCGCCTCTGTCCGTTAAAAAAGCAAAACCCGACTTTTGCGCGAAATAAGCGCACCCCTGTCCGTTAGCGCTCGGCCACGACGGTTCATATCTCCAGGATCTTCAGAACTGACTTACAATCAGGGTCAGACCGAGCGAACCCTTATCCATTCAAGGGGCATGATTGTAATCGGCGATTGGAGTCCCCGTAACCCTTCCCAATGGGATAGGGGTCCAATGCTGTCGGAACTCGTGTGATTGGATACAAAAACACCCTGCTGCGGGATCTCATCGCGCTATGACGATGTCCCTCAGCAGGGTGTTACGGCTGCGTCCACGTTCCATTATGTTTTAATCGGCCGTTTGCGTGCGCGTCTGCGCTTGCGTCCGGGACAAGGCGGGCTTCCGTTTGGAGCCTATGACATGCATCACGTAGAAAATAAGGAAAAGCAGCATGCTTAAAGCCGACAGGCGATACATTCCCGCGTATCCTGTTCCTGAAGCGGCGAAGCCGAGGCAGACGGAGCCGACGGCAATGCCGAGGTCAATGGAATTATAGAACATCCCCGTTGCGACTGCGCGCCTCTCCGGGGCGCTGCGCTGGATCGTCCAGGCCTGCAGCGACGGCTGCAGCATGCCGTAGCCGATCCCGTAGCACAGAGCGGATGCAATCAGCATCGGCATCCCCGACGCAAAGGAGAGCAGCACAAGACCGAGAGCGGTAAACAGCGCCCCCGCCGGCAGCACCGCGGCATGGCCTTTGCGGTCGAAGAGCTTGCCGGAAAACGGGCGAACGATCAGCACCATCAAGGCGTTGAACAGAAAAAACCAGCCCACGTTGCCGAGCTTCACTTCCTGGCCGAACAAGGCGATGAACGTAATTAGTCCCCCGTACGTAACGGACAACAGCAAGTTCAGGCCGCACGGAAACATCGCTCCTTGTTCCCAAAATCCGCTATGCCCCCGGCCGGAAGCCCGGACATTCTGCGCCGCGGAAGCACTTGCGGATGCGGCCCCTTTGCGGGCCGCAAACCGGATGAGCGCAGCAAGCGGGAAGACGACGACCGCCAGCGCCGACGAAACGGCGATCAAAGTGCCGAACCCGTATCCGTTCAGCAGCCATAGCCCGATGACCGGAGCGACGGACATGGATAAGCTGGTCGACAGGCCGAAATAGCCCATCCCTTCGCCCATCCGGTTCTTCGGAATAATCTCCGAGGCCAGCGTGCCGAACGCCGTACCGGCAACGGCAAAGCCGATTCCGTAGACGATGCGAAGAACGAGCAGCGCCCCCATCGACTGCATCAAGGCGTATCCGGCGGTGGAGACGGCGAAGACGATCAAACCGATAAACATAAGCCGTCTTTGCCCGAACAGCTCGAACAAAGTGCCGGCAAACAGCCGCGTTGCGATCGCCGAAACGGCGAACAGGCTAATGACGAAGCTGATCGTCGTGCCGCTGCTGCCGAACGCAGCCGATACATAAGCAGGCAAAGACGGCGTAATCATTTGCAAATTCAAATAAACGCAGAGATTGCATAAGGTAAGAAAAATAAAATTCATCGTCCAAAGCTTGGACGACGGCATATCCGTAGAATTCATAGTGTGTAACGATTCCCTTCTGGCAGTTGCATTATGATGTCATTTTTCTTCTTCCTGAAGCGATTCCGCCGTCCGGCTAATTTGCCGGAGCAGCTGCTTGAACTGGATCAGCTGATCTTCGCCGATCTCATGGGCCGCATCCCTCAGCGTCTGCAGTTCGATCGGAATCAGCTGCTTCGCCAGCTTGACCCCGAGCTCGGTGGAATAGACGCCGAACGACCTTCTATCCTCCGCGTTGGTCTCGCGGCGAACCCAGCCCTTGCGCTCCAGCGCATCGAGGATTCTCGTCGTGGTCGGCGCATCTTTATCGGCCCGGGCGGCGAGTTCCTTCTGGCTGATGCCGTCGTTGCCCTGCAGCCGGCATAGCACCGTCCACTGCTCCGGCGTTATATTGTAAGGTTTAAACCGGGCGGACAGCAGCTGAAGCATTCTGCGGTACGCCTTGCCGAGCAAAAAGCCGTACGATCCGTCCAGATCGTATCGGTCCATGAAGCTTCCCCCTTTCTAAATTAATTGTTTAGACAATTATATCACCAACAACTATTAGGCGCAAATCATTTCCTTTTTCGGTTTGCGAATCCCGCTTACATCCGTGCCCTAACGGTTCGGCTGTATTCGGTCGGACTCATGCCGGTCGCTTTCTTATAGGCTTTGGAGAAGTAATGGACGCTGCTGAATCCGAGCTGCCGGGCGATTTCGGTCATGCTGCTGGATTCGCCGCGGATGAGCTGCTTCGCTTTCTCGATTTTTAATTTGGCGAAATACTCTTTAATCGAATAGCCGGTTTCTTTCTTAAATATATCTTTCAGCCGGGTTTTGGCGATATGAAGCGACGCGCTGATCTCTTCCAAGGTCGGATTGCCGTCCGCGTGCTCTTCCAAAAACTGAATAATTCGCACCGTCAAGTTTTGATTGTCCTTCTCTCGGGAAGCCGACGATAAAACCGGCTTGGCGCTCTCTGGAAGGTTGCGGCGCAATAAGCGAATAAGCAGCGTTTCGAGATACAGCTTGATGAGCTGCTCGGAGCCGATCAGCGCATCGTCGCGGCGAATCGAAAACAGCGGGTAGCGAAACGGAAGATAAAAGGCTTCCGCTCCCTCTTTGACGATCTGGGCCAGCAAATTTCGTTCGGTATCCCCCAGGGAAATGACGCGGTCCTCGAAATATTTCATCGCTTCGGACCGGCAATCGAATGTGACGACAATCAGGTTAGGCGCCGTATCTTTATGCGCATAGAAGCTGTGAAATTCATTGGGCTTATGAAAAATAATCGTCCCTTGTCCCAGTATGTGGCGGCGGGAATCCGCCAGCACCTCGACCTCGCCTTTGTCCACATATACAATTTCCCAGAAATCATGCCGTTCTCCGGAAAAAACGTAGTTTTTGCCGAATTCAAAATAATACATCGTAATCAGACTTTCAATCGCAATCGTCTGATTCAGGTTCGTCCTTTTGTAATCCGCCATGCGCTTTCCTGCTCCTCGAATGTAGTTTCCGGCATTCTGCAGCCTCCCTATTATGATACAGCTTGCGCCGCTGCGGGAAAAGCAGCTGGAATTGACAAAAAATCCGGCTTTCAAGACAAAGAAATCGGCCGGGCTCTCTTTTATACTGAAGAAAATCGCAATGAAAGCTGAGGAGGATTACGAGGATGAACATTGGCGTGATCGGTTACGGGACAAGAATTAAAGGAGTTATCCAGAACGAGCTGAAGAAGCTCGATCCGCATCTGCAAATTGCCGGGCTAGTCGATCCCGATCCGGCCAAACACGAGGAGGCGAGACAGGCGGGCTCGGAACAAGTGCGCATTTTCGAAACGCCCGAAGCGATGCTGGCCGACATGAACTTAGACGGGATTATAATCGGCACGCGCTGTTCGCTCCACACTTCCATGGCGCTTAAGGTACTTCCCAGCGGCCTGCCGCTGTTTCTGGAGAAGCCCGTGGCTACCAGCCTGGAGGATGCGCTGCGGTTGAAGCGAGGCTATGAGTCTTCCGGCAACCGCAAGACGGTCGTATCCTTCCCGCTGCGGGTCACTACTATTGTGCATTGGGTCAAGGAAATTATCGATTCCGGCAAAATCGGCACCGTCGAGCATGTGCAGGCCGTCAACAACGTCCCTTACGGAAACGTATATTTTCAAGGCTGGTATCGCGATGAAGAGGAAACGGGCGGCCTGTTTTTGCAAAAAGCGACGCATGATTTCGACTACATCAACTACGTGCTCGGCATGCAGCCCGAATCGGTGGCGGCGATGGTATCCAAGCAAATCTTCAAAGGGAACAAGCCGGCGGGCCTTAGGTGCACGGAATGCGGCGACAATAAGACCTGTCCCGAGAGCACGGCGTTTCGCACCGATAAGCTGAGGGAGGAATGGGCCTACTGCTGCTTTGCCGAGGACACCGGCAACGAGGACTCGGGCAGCGCGCTGATCCGGTACGAAAGCGGAATGCACGTCTCGTACTCGCAGAACTTTTTTGCCCGCAATCAGGCGGCGGCGCGCGGTGCGCGTTTCTTCGGCTACAAGGGAACGCTGGAATTTGATTTTTATACGGGCATCATCAAAGTATACATGCATCATTCTACACGGGTCGAAACGTATGAATTTGGCGGCGGGGAGGGACACTTCGGCGGCGACGCCGCGCTGATGCGCAGTTTTGCCGGGCTGATGGAGGGAAGCTCAGAGAAGTCGGTCAGCCCGCTAGAGGACGGGCTCGTCAGCGCGCTGCTTTGCTTGAAGGCGAGAGAGTCGGCGGCGACCGGAACCTTTCAATCCGTTTCCTGGGAATAAGAACGGCGCTTCACATGCGCATAACGGCGGAACCCCCAGGGGACAGGCGAACGCTCTCATGGACCATGTTGACCGTACAAAATACAGGATATTGTACGGTCTTGGCCACAATATTCTCGGTTATCCTTCCGCCATTTGCTGGTCCAGCTGCTCCAGCACGAACGGCCACGCTTCCAAATGCCCGTTCCGGGAAGCTTCGTCGGGGAACCCGGCATGGGTCAGACGCAGGCGAGCGCCGCTGTCGTGCGGTTCAAGCTCGACCGTTACGACCGTCTCCGCCCCTTGGGTTCCCCCTGCGCCCGTAAGCCAGGTCAATTGAACGAGCCGGTCCGGTTCCAGCCTCAGGAATCTTCCGTAATGGGGGTGGCGCTGCGCCGCGCTGTCGGGGCTGCTTCGGAACACCGTTTCGAAGAAAAAGGCCGTGTCTACCTCCCCTTGCATGATCACGGTTCCGGGCGCCGCAAACCAGCGGTCGATCTGCCTGGTCCACGCGCTGAACAGCACTGCGGGCGAAGCTTTCATCAGCCGCTCGACCTGCAGTTCATGCGGCCGGGACGATAAATCGGGAATCGTTACGGGATTTGCCATATTTTTCATCGCTCCTGTTCGTTATATCGTTCATTGTTTCCATGCCAACTCCCGTTTATTATACCATTTACAGCGATTCCCGGTATTTTCCCGGCGTCGTCCCTTCGTACTTTTTGAATACCCGAATAAACCCGATATCGTTGGCGTAGCCGACCTGATTGGCAATTTGCGCAAAGGTCAGCTTCTTGTTCTGCATCAGCTTCTTCGCTTCGTCGATCCGCACTCTCGTCAAATAATCGGTTAAGTTCATCCCGGTCTGTTTTTTGAAAAAAGCGGATAAATACTGCGGCGTCAGTTGAAAATGCTCGGCAATGGTCGTCAGGCTGAGCGAATCGTCGCCGTAATGCTGCTCGATGTATTGCGCAATCCGTTCGGACAGCTGCCTGCTGTGGCCGCTGCGGCTCGCGTTCAAATAATGGCACAGCGCGAGGAACCAATCGCGGATTTGGACCTTCATCTCCTCGACCGTCGGACAGGAGGACAGCTCCTTCAAGGGGTCGAACTTTTCCCCGAACACTTCGCGATACAGCGGGTCCATCGGGTTAATAATTTTCCAAAGGGTGCTGACCATGTTGGTGAACAAGCTTCGGCCCAGCTCCGGCGTAATCCGCCGCTGGCTGAAATGCGCGTGGAACAAATTGCCGATCAGTTTATCGACATTGTCCACATCGCCGCTTTTGGTGAAATTGATCAGCTGAATTTCCGTTTCAATCGGATAATAGTAATGGCGGTCCGCCTCGGCGATTTCTCTGTAACGAATAATGGAGCTGTGGCCCCGGTACATTTTGTAATCCAGCGCGCTGAGCGCTTCGAAATACGATTCGCAGGCATGATCCATCCCTTCGTGGACATCTCCGATGGCAAGGGTAATATACGTCTTGAACCGCTGCTCGATCAGTTCCTTCAGCCGGGCGGCGATGACGTCAAGCTCCTTCTCCGCCTCCGCCCGCCGTTCCCGGTCGAAATTGACAAGCAGGGCGACGCGGTGCTGATCGAGCTCGACCGAATATCCCCATCCCCGCTCGCGAATCAATTCGTTGCCGATGTTGGAAATGATGAACCGGATCAGCGCCCACTGCCGCTCGGACTGATCGGTGCTAAACCTGCTGAAATCGGCAATGTCGATCAGCATCACGGCGAATACATCGGAGATGAGCCGGATGTCCATAAACTGCAGCGACTCTTCGGTCATCCGCGCGACGTCCACATGCCCGCGCACGAAGCGCGACAGAAAGCTCGCCTGAATGACGGGGGTCTGACGAGACAAAATATTCCGCAGCTCCCGTTCCTCATGAATGGTCATACGAATCGTTTCGCGGATAAATTCATACTCGTTGGACGGCTGCTTGGCTCGCGCCGGCTTTTCGCTTTGCAGCGCGCGCACGACGCCCCGCAGCGGAGCGTAATTGCGGTGCACCCAGAAGGTAATCGCCGCGCCGCCGCCGGCCAAGCAAATGAGCAGCAGCGTGATCATCCAATTTTTCAGCGTCTGGACCCGCTCCAGGTAGACATGCTTGGGCATCGTATGGACGTATTTCCAGCCGTTCTGTTCGGATACGGTATAGGAGAGCATCATCTCCTCGCCGTGATCCTTGTACTCGTAAGGAACGCCCTTCGTCGTCACCTCCTGTGAAATTTGGTTCCAGGGAAGCGCTTGACGCTCGTTTCCGACGATAAGACGGTCTTTCCGATCAAAGATATAAACCGAGCTTTGATAAGCCGACTCGATTTTGGACAGCATGCTGCGGACTTGACCCACGTCAAGCAAAATAACGAGCGCCCCGCGGATATCGTTCGGCTCTCCCAGGGGCAGCGTCTGGATGTATGTGATCGTATCGAGCGTTCCTGTCGGCGTTTCGTAAGTGGCAGGGGTATAATCCTTGTAATGCGGCCCCCCCAACAGTCCGCCGCGCCACGCTTCGAAGCTGGTCCCCACCGGCCGGTACAAACGCTGGTAGAGCACATCCGCCGTTGTTTTGGACGTCGGCATCAATACCGTGTCGTTGGCGCCGAAATAGACGTAATATCCGCTTATGAGATCGCTTACATTTTGGTAGCGGGACATATGATCCGATACGAATTCGACGAATTTGTAAGCGTCGGCCGTATCGGTATTGTCCGTATTGTTCATCAGCCATTGCAGCCGGGGATTCAAGGCGATCTGCTGGGACATCTGCTCGACATCCTTCAGCTTGCTGTCCAGCACTTGGCGGAGCTGCTCCAGCATCGCCAGATTCGCCCGGTTGGCGTTATCGGTCATAATCGTATTGGTCTTCGTGTACAGAATCGATCCAAGGGCAAGAGGAAGCAGGAAAACGGCCAGATAAGATAATAAAAGAGTGATGAAAGCGTTTCCGAGATGTATGCTTTTAATGCGCATCATGTTCCACCTCTCTCCGTTCATTCTTAATTATAGCTTATTCTGGAAGTGGTACCCGTTTTCCTGCTTCTCTTCAATCATTCTTTCAGCGCCCCGATCATAACCCCCTTAACGAAATATTTTTGCAAGAACGGATACAGCACCAGAATCGGAATGGTTGCGACCATAATCGTCGCATATTTGATCGCTTCGCCGATCGGCATTTTATCTACGCCGGAGGCGTCGGTCATCATATTATCCGTGCTGTTCGTAATGAGAATTTCCCGTAAAATGAGCTGCAGCGGATATAAATTGCGATCGCGCAAGTAAATCATCGCATTGAACCATGCGTTCCAGTGAGCGACGGCGTAAAACAGCACCATAACGGCCATAACCGGGATCGACAGGGGAAGAATGATGCGCCACATCACCGTCCATTCGCTCGCCCCGTCCATCTTCGCCGATTCCTCCAGACTGACCGGCACGGCCTGGAATGAAGTACGCATAATGATCAAATTCCACGTATTGATGGCGCCGGGGATAATCATCGCCCACGGCGTATCGACGAGCCCCAAATTGCTGACAAGAAGATACGTAGGAATCAGGCCGCCTTGGAAAAACATCGTAACGACGATCATAAACATGACTGCGTTCTTAAAAAATACGTTTCTTCTGGAAAGAAAATACGCTCCGAGCGCCGTCATCAGCAAATTAAAAAAGGTCCCGACAACGACATAAAATATGGTGTTGCTGTAACCGCTCAAAATGTTCGGATTGGCAAAAACGGCTTTGTAAGCGTCCAGGCTAAAGCCGTACGGCTTCCACAGCAGCCCGCGGTGCTGCGCCAGCAAGCCGGGATCGCTTAAGGAAGAAAAGGCTACGTATAAAAACGGATACAGCGTCAAGAAGCAAAGAACGATCATCACGGCCGCGTTCAAAACGTCAAACGATTTTTCGCCTAAAGTCGGTTTGTCCATCCTGCTGTTCCACCTCCGTTACCATAGTTTAGTCTCGCTTACCCGCTTGCTTATGCTGTTGGAGAGAATAAGCAGAGAGAACGCAATGACGGCATTGAATAAGCCTACCGCCGTCGTGTAGCTGTAGCTTGCTTCCAAAATCCCTTTGCGGTACACGAAAGTGGAAATGACGTCGGCCGTATCGTAGGTCAGCGGATTGTACATGAGCAAAATTTTCTCGCTGCCGACGGACATCATCGAGCCCATTTTCAATATCAGCAAAATAATAATCGTAGGCATAATCCCCGGAATCGTAATATGAATCATTTGCTTCCAGCGCCCCGCCCCATCGACTTTGGCCGCTTCATACAGGGTCGGATCGATACCGGACAGCGCCGCCAGATAGATGATGGAGCCCCATCCGACTCCCTGCCAAATGCCGGAGGATACATAAATGAAGCGGAACCATTCCGGTTCGGACAAATAAGACTTGGACGCAATGCCCAGCGTGGCAAGCAGCTGGTTCACAACCCCGTCCCTAGCCAAAAAGTCGACCAGCATCCCGACGATGACGACGACCGATATAAAATGCGGCAAATACGTGATCGTCTGAACGATTCTCTTGAAATATTGCCGGCGCAATTCGTTCAATAACAGCGCGAGCACGATCGGCGCCGGGAAACCGAAGATCAGCTCGTACACGTTGATCAGGAGCGTATTGCGGATTAATCTCCAAAAGTAGTAGCTGTTGAAAAATTCGACAAAATGATCGAAGCCGACCCAACGGCTGTTCCAGATGCCGTCGCCGGGACTGTAATCTTTGAACGCAATTTGCAAGCCGTACATCGGACCGTAGTCGAAAATTAAATAATACGCGATGACGGGCAGCACCATGATATATAAGAGCTTGTTGCGTTTCAGATCGCGTCCAATCGTGATCCATAGGCTCGGCTCGGAACGGCTCGGCTTGGCGACAGGCTTCGCGGCGGATTTGATCGTTTCCATACGGCTTCCCTCCTTCGCTTTGAATAAGCCGGAGGGATGAACGGCGGTTCATCCCCCGACAAGATCAGTTCATATGTCCATTCGCGGACAGGCGCCCATTAACGCTTGTTATATCTTTCCAATGCAGACTGTTCAATTTTGACCGCTTCCTGGATACCCATGCCCTCAATCGTTTTTACGTATTTGTCGAAGTTGTCCAGAGGCTCGGCTCCCATAATAAATTTGTTGAACATTTCGTCTTTAAACGTATTCACGTCGTTCATGATCGAAGCGAATTTGCTGCTCTCATCCGAAGTCGGCGTAACGGGCGGCAGCTTTCTTTCGTCGGTCGGTTCCGACCAGATTTTGATCGAATCCTTCTGTTCAGGCAATGCAGCATACTGCTCCATATATCGCTTGTCTTGCACGAAAGGACCGTTGAAGTTGGCGCGGACATGACGGGCCATCGCTTGCGCCATCGACATATCTTTCGGATTCATCACGTCGTCCGTATACGTCGGATAACCGTTCACCATTTTATAGGAGACGCCTTCTACGCCGAAATTGAACAGCATTTTACCTTCATCGCTATAAGCGTAATCGAGCCATTTGGCCGTCGCTTCCGGATTTTTGTTCGAGGTCGAGATGGCGGCGGCCACCCCGCCGGAGAAGTTATAAGTTCTTGCGCTCCACATCTTCTTGTCTCCCTTGTTGACGACCGGGAACGGTGCAGCGACAAGCTTGAAATCCGGAATTTTATTTTTCACGAGCGAGGTATAGTTGCCGATCCCCGAACCTGTGCTCATCACGGTCGCGAACAGCTGATTTCCCGTAACTTTCGCGTCTTTCAGCTTGCTGTCCGTGACGGCAAAGTCCGGATCGAGAAGCCCTTCCTTGTACCATTTGTTCATGACGGTCAGAAACTGCTTGTATTCAGGCTGAATCGGTCCGTATTTCACTGTGCCGTTGTCATGGTAAAAATCGTAGTTAACGCCGAACGAGCCGAGGAACGCCACGGAGCCTCCCATATCGCCTTTACTGATTAAGAGCGGGATTTCATCCGGCTTTCCGTTGCCGTTGAGATCGCTTTTCTTGATGGCAGTCAAAGTATTGTACCAATCGTCGATCGTTTCCGGCATTTTCAGGTTCAGCTTATCCAGCCAATCTTGGCGGAGCGCGATTCCGTTGCTGACCAGCAAGTAATCGTCGCCGCGCAGAAACGGAAATCCGTAGATGCTGCCTTCATCCGTCATGACCTGCTTTTTCCAGTTCGGGTTGGCGTCCAAAATTTTCTTCAAATTCGGCGCGTATTTGTCGATAATATCGTTCAGCTTAATAATTTTTTTATCTTTAATCGCTTTCTCGGGACCGCCGGGATAACCGGTCCAGCCGTACTCGATGACATCGGGCAAATCTTTGCCGGTAATCATAAGGTTGAACTGATCTTTCTCTTGTCCCACCGGAGGATGCTGGAAGGTTACATTGACCCCGGTTTTTTTCTGCAGCTCCTGATAAACCGTCATATCCCCGAAGCTTTTTAATGTAGCGGCGACGTTGCTTGCCAGGCCGACCCAGTACGTAAGCGCTTGCAATTTAGGCGGCTCTTGATTTTCCTGTTTGGCCGTTCCCTGATTTGCGGGAGCTGGACTGCCGCTGCTGCAGCCTGCGACGACCGTGATGGACAACAGTGCCGAGGTCCCTGCGGCTACCCATTTTTTCCGACTGATTTTTTTCATATACCCCTTTTACCTCCTTCAGAATATAGCAGAAGTTTGGCGAAATGCCGGCTTGCGGCAAAGGTATGATGCGATCAAAGATGCGTTTGGCCCAGGATGCTGTTCGCTGGAAATACCGGCGGCTTCGCTAACCTTATTGTTGCAGAGATTTCGTAACATGGAAACCGCTCAATTTAACCAATGATAAACTGAGGTTAATATTCGCCATTATCCGATATTAAGATCGGCTATCCCAAATTAAGATTGCCGTATTATCGGGCGTTGCGGGGCATTCGTTACGCTGCCGCAACGCAAAAAATCCCGTGCCGCTTGATCGTCAAGCAGCGCGGGATTCCCCTTCGCGCAAAATAATGATAAGGACTTGATTATACGCTGATAAGTCCGGTTTTCTGCAAATTGTTGAAGCTGATGGCAAGGCTTTCGAACGGATTGCGGTCGTAGCATTGATCCTGCTCCACCGCTCCCCATTCGACGCCGATTTCGTTGCAGGCTTTGAGAATGCGGTCGAAATTCATATTGCCCTCGCCTACTTCGGCGTAGCGCTGCTCGCGCTCTCCGGTGACGGCCATATCTTTCAGATGCACGACTTTCATCCGGCCGTTCACCTTGCGAATCCAGTCCGCCGGGTCGGCTCCACCGGCTTGTACCCAGTACACGTCGAGCTCGAAGTCGAATGCTTCGGGATCGGATTCCTCGAACAAAATGTCCATTCCGGTTCTACCGCCGAAATTCGCAAATTCGAAGCTGTGGTTATGATAAATGAACGTAAGTCCCGCCGCCTTAAGCTTGCGGCCGATCTCGGACGCTTCCTTGGCAAACGCCGAGTACCCTTCCGCGCTTGTCCGGTACTCCTGCGGCAAGCCGCCAAGTCCGACGTATCGGCAGCCCCATAATTGATGCTTCTCGATCACGGCGTCGAGCTGCTGGCTCAAATCGGCGTAGCTGATATGCGTGGCGCAAATCGAGAGCTGCTCGCGGTCCGCCAAATCCTTGAGCGCCTGATTGTCGATCGGGCCGACTCCGGACACCTGTACGGCGCGATAACCGATTTCTTTTACCTTTTTGAGCGTTTCGGCAATGTCTTCCGGGGTTTTCAGAAATTCTCGCAACGTATAGAGCTGAGCTGCAATTTTCAAAACGGGACATCTCCATTCGTTTTATAATGAGCAATCGCTTTCAATTACACTGTACCATAATTTACTTGCAAGCTCTAGAAGTGTGGTGAAAAAGTCCCTGTTATTACAAAATGAAGCCGTCAAAGTTACCAAAAAAACGGAACCCTGAGCATGTAGTGGAGCAAAGATACTGGGGACAGCCTGTTATCTTGGCGAGGACGGTGCAGGAAAGTGCACCGGCCCGTGGCCTTCTGGCTTTGAATCGGCACAGTCGCTTTAAATTCTGGACCATGGCCGTAAGTGTAGCTTGCTCTTGCATGCGATCAAGACCGCGGCTGCGGGCTCGATCGAGTCCATGTCTTCCTTTGGCCTCCGCAAAGGCATGTTCAATACGCGCACGTAGGGCTTGGATGTGCCGGTATGCACCATGACGCTGAATACTTTTTGCAAAATTGTAAGCCTGGATCTCCTTCTGTTTGAGACGGCGTTTGGCTTTTCGAACGGGATGCAATGCTCGGGTCTTGTAAACCGGGAATTCTTGCAGCTTGAGACTACGCAACCGGATGAGTGGGATGATGCCAAGTTCATGGAGCTGAACCAGATAGTCTGCTGACTCATACCCTTTATCTGCCGAAAGCGTTCGGATTTGGAGATGAGGATGACGAAATCGAATCGCTTGCACTTGCTTCAGGCTGACTTCTCTTTCTGCTGTACCGGATGCTAAAGAAGCCCGGGTGTCCAGGATCACGCCGGAGTGAACATCGATCAGATCATGCACCAAATAACGCAGATGAGCTTCCTGCCCTTTGCTTTTCTTATACAAACGGGCATCGGGGTCGCTGGTACTACGGTGCGTACGGTTGGAAAAGGTTTTGCCATGAAAATCTTCGTGAACAGCCTGTTCCTCTACCTCCGAATGATCGTTCCTCGTAGAGGGAGGTTTAGGGGCATCCTCCTTGTCGGTTTTCGTGTCTTCGGTATCCTCCTTGGCTTGGCGTACTAAATACGCCTCGATAGATTCGACAGGGGCCAGTTGGATTTCTGCCAAACTGTGAATGGACGCATTCGCGCGTACTTGTGTTCCGTCCACGGCCGCATCCATTTGCGGCTTAACGAGTCCTGCGATGATGCACTGGTCAACAATGTCGCGCATCAGGTCGTCAAACACCTGATGGTCCCGCCAAAACTTTCGGGTTTTCACCAGAGTGGTCCGATCCGGCAAGGCCAGCTCGGCTTCTTCGGGATGCAGAACGGCTTCAAAGTCGAGGCCGCAAAACCACAAGTAGCCCGCATGCATAGGCAGCAAATTGTACAGAGCACGCTCACTGTGGTTGAACAGATAACAAAGAACCATCAAGCGTAGCTGAAGTTCAGGATCGCTCACGGGACGACCCATATTTTCGGAATACAGAGCACGTGTACGTTCGTGAATCATGCTCCAATCAATAACACGATCCAGTTGACGAAGAAGATGGTTTTGGGGAACAAGCGCCTCCATCTCGACCATTTGAAATAGTCGAGGTTGGGTGCCTTGGCGTTTGGAAACTAGCATAAGTTTTGGCCTCATTTCTCATCGATCAGTTCCATTTATTTTACCATTTCTATTGTGTCATGACTGTACAATGCCACTTTTTCACCACGCTTCTAGGAGTCTGTCCGACGAAACAGGAAAAGCATAGTTTCGTCGCGAAACTTAACTGTAATCTGTTTATCTGGTAAAAAAGGGTGTGTGGTTTATGGCAAAATTTAAATCTTACTCCACGGAACAAGGTGAATTGTTTCCGATGTATTTGAGCGATTGGATCCCTGAAGATCATTTAGTGCGGCTTGTTAGCGACATCGTGGATCAGTTAGATCTCACGGTCATGACAAATCGGTATTCCCATCGCGGAGAAGAAGCCTATCACCCCGCCATGCTTTTGAAGTTATGGTTCTATGGCTATGCTACGGGTGTGTTCACCTCCCGGACCCTTCGTCAGGCTATGGATGAAAATATTCCTTTTCGTTGGCTATGTGGCGGCCATCGACCGGATTTCCGTACGCTCAGCGATTTTCGAAAGGATCACCTCGAATCATTACCGGGACTTTTCAAACAAGTGGTACACATCGCCATACAGCTAGGGTACGTGTCCCTCGGTCATGTCAGCATCGATGGTTCGAAGCTGAAAGCCCATGCATCGAAGCATAAGTCGATGTCGCGAGATCGGATGAACCAGGAAATCGAGCGTCTGGAAAAGGAAATCCGCGAAGCTCTCGAGCAAGCCGGCCAGATAGACGACCAAGAGAACGAAGAGCCCCTTTCGCTGTTGCCGGAATCGGTGACCAATCGCCAATCCCGACTTGAAAAAATCAGAGAGGCGCTCAGACAGTTGGAAACTCGCAAACCGGTAGAGGAATCGAAGACACCGGACAAAGATCAATTCAACTTTACCGATCCAGATTCCCAAATCATGGATACGAAAACCCAAGGCGTCATCCAAGGATATAATCCGCAAATTGCCGTAGATGCGGATCAGGGATTCATCGTCGGACTGCAGATGAACCCTAGCAGCAGCGACCAACACCAATTCCAGCCGGTGCTCGGTTCCATCCGCAACATAACGGGAAAGGTGCCCGAGAAAGTGAGTGCGGACGCAGGGTACTTTAGTGCGGACAACATTCAGGCGGCGACGAAGGCCGAGACCGACGCCTACATCGCGGCAACCCGTGAAAACAAGCAGCACGGGAATCCGTACGATAAAACCAACTTTACGTATATCCCGGAAACGGATACCTATGTGTGCCCAGCGGGACAAACGCTGATCCACAAGTACACATACTATGAAAAGGATCCTCAAAAAGCGACTCAATGGGTGTATATGAGCGATGCCTGCCTGACCTGCCCGTTTCAAAAGGACTGCGTTAAGTCCGGATCCGGTAAACGAAGGGTCAAACGCAATGAAGGCGATCCGATCCGAGAAGCCATGAGAACCAAAGTGCAAAGCGATGCCGGTAAAGACATTTACCGGTTACGTAAAGCCATCGTGGAACCCGCGTGGGGGCAAATGAAAGAATGTCAGGGCTTTCGTCAGTTTCACCTCCGTGGCGAAGATAAGGTTGAGGGTGAGTTCGTCCTTTTGGCTTTAAGCTATAATTTAAGAAAGCTTCATTCTGCCAGATATCCCAAACCATCCACGGTGTATAAACGGGAGAGGTCTGCCCAAAAACGTAAAAAAGCGGCGTAACTCCCACAAAGGCAAAGAAAGACACAGTGATTATACTCAAATCGTGATGAAAAATCATTTGAAAACCGAGTCTTACTCCGAAGGGACCTACAAAAGTAACTCCGTCGGACAGACTCCTAGGAGAGTGGTGAAAAAGTGACCGGAGGGTCGATAGAAAGTTGCCCGTCCCGGATTTCTTGAATAGTTAAGCCCGTGAAACGGGTGAAATCCGAAAACAAAAGCGAACGCTTCACTGCTTCAGATTGCTCTCGCTTGCTTCGCTCACTTTTTCACCACGTTTTTCATGCTCCAACGTACCCGTTTGGACAATGGCTTGGCTGCAAGCTAGGTTTTTACCAGCGAAAATGGCGTCTTCAAAACACTTCCCCAACCATCTTTCTCAGGGACGGCTAAGCGATCGAACAGTATTGGAAGGGAGCTGCAGAAGGTGTAGCCTCCGGAACCGAGTTTCTAATTGTAACGGACACCAGGGAGCTAAAGTCGTCACAAACAGACGCTTTTTAAACGTAACGGTCGCCACGGCGCTTACATAGCTCCGAATTGCTCAATAAGGCAGTTTTTTCAACAAATAGCTGCATCTGTGTCCGTTAGAAATCCAAAACGGTCGATAGGGTTTATATAACGGCCGCTGTGTCCGTTGCGAGTGTACTCCGGGGACAAAGGCGAACGCCGGCGCTTCTCCAGACTGCTCTGGCCGCTCGTCCGCTTGTTCCCGGATTTCTATCCCCTTCAGCTACAAGGATACAGCGCCAGCACCCGCGCCGAATGCGGCGGCATTCCCGTCAGCGTGAGGCGGCCTTCCCAAAAGCCCAACTCTTCCCCCGTCCAGAAGTCTTCCAGGCGTCCGGCACGATCAAGCTGAATCGTCAGATCGGATACCGCTTCCTCCCAGTTAAACAAACAGAGCAGCTGCCGGTCCGGCTCGTTCACCCTGCCTACGCGGAAGCTGTCGTCGTCGAACCGGGCGGCGATATTGCGAGTCGTCAGCGCTTTCTTCACGAGCTGCAGATTGCTCTTTGACATCGTCTGCATATCGTCGCCCGACAGTACCATTCCGCCGGAAGCGACGATATAGGCGGCGTGGAACATGAATTCATCCGGCGTTATGGAAGACATGCCTCGGCGCACCGTGCCGTCGGGATCGACGAGCTTGATGTTGCGGTTCTCCAGCACCAGGCAATCCGGGTCGTTCACCCACAGCCGGCCGTGCTGCCAGTTCCGGGAGAAGCCTTCCGCGGCGAGCAGGGCGAACACCGGCCATTTGCGGGAAATATCTCCGGTGACGCGCATGCCGTGAACCGTACCGAGCGACGGCCACATCGGCGCGTTGCAGCCGAGCAGGAAGCTGTCCGCTCCGGCTCCCTCCAGCACCGCTTCCATCCCCATGCGGTACGCCTCCACCTTGGTCGCCTCCGGTATATAGCGCCGGCCTCCGGGAAGCGCTCCCCACATATTCGCATCCAGCTTGAAGTAATGGCAGCCCCACTGCTCCCGCATCGTACGGAATACGCGGCGCAAGTAATCGCGGGCCTCCGGATGCGTTCCGTCGAGCATATACCAAGGCCCGTGCCGCCAGCCTCCGAACGAAATCCGGTTCGATGCGAGCGGCTTGTCCTCCTCGTCCCGGATGAACCAGTCCGGATGCTCGCGGAACAGCGCCGATTCCTGCTGAGCGATGAACGGAGCGACCCAGATCGCCGGCTCGAAGCCTTCGGCCTTGATCTGCTTGCACAGCTTCTCCATATCGCTGAACGATTGCCCCGGCGTAAGCCAGTCCCCCATGTATGCTTGATAACCGTCGTCGATCTGGATATATTTGAGCTGCGGAACCTGTTTGCCGATGGCGTGCAAATTATCGAATATATTTTGCTCGGTCACTGCAGGCCCGAAGCAGTACCACGAGCACCAGCCGGTCGGCACGCCCGGTGTCTCAAGCTTCGGATGATGCGCCTCGATGAGGGCCGCGAATTGTTCAAGGAGCGCTTCCCTGTCGCTTCCCGTAAGCAGGGCGAAGCTCTCCAGCTCACGGCTTTCTCCGGGCGCTACGATAAGTTCTTCGCCGTCGAGTACGACCTCGAAGCGTCCGGCGGCCAAACGAATTTCTCCCGTATGGCGGCGGCAGGACGTAAAGCCCATCAGCAAATGACGGGTCGGCTCCGGCGACAGCAGCACGAAATTATAGGCGGTAAAAAATCCTTCGGTGGCCGGGAGCTTGTAATGCTTGCGGTCGTCGAACTTACCGATCATTTTCGGCTCGCCGATCGTGCCGCCGTACTGGGACAGCATGCTGTAGCCTTCGCCATAAAATTTGGTATCTCCGCCGAAAGGCCAAGCTCCCTGGAATAAAACGATTTCCTTGACGGAGATCGGCTCGTCTCCCTCGTTAATCAGACGGAAGCTTGCCGTCTCCCCTGCCCATTCGGCAGCGACGCGGGCCCGCTCGCTTCTATTTCCGCCGGTTTCCCTAACCAAAGACGCGGCGGCTTGAATAAATTGGATTTCGCTGATCGTCATAACAGATGAACACTCCCATTAGCATAAATTTGATTTGACCGTGCTTATCCTCTACTATACCAACAGCGCTTCCCAACGGTTTATCCTTCAGTCTTGAATTTGCACGATTGGAGGATAAAATATTGTCTTGCCCCCCCTTTCGTGGTAGCATGGGCGATAACATCCACCGGACAAAAAAGACGAGGTGACGCATCGATGTCCGCAACGAGACAACCGCAGACGAAGACGGCCCAGCTGAACGAAATCCATTCGCGTATCGTAAGCGCCAACTTTTACCCGTTCAAGCCGGGGCAGCATGTCGGTCCGCGGCTTCCCTACGTCCATCTGTTCATCTACATTTCGGCGGGCAGGGGGACGATGAAGATCGGAGAGGACGTATGGGCCGCCGAAACCGGCGATTTGTACTATATTGCGCCCGGCGTATCCCATACGTTCATCGCCGCGCAGGACGATCCGATGGTCCACGCCTCCGTCTACGCCGATTTGCTGTCCCCCTCTACCCCCAAACAGAAGGGGGACCCGCAGCTCAATTGCCACAATGCGGGCGAGTACGACGTGTCGCTCTGCGCCGCACGGGTGCAATTCGCGGATGCGGACGGAATCGCTCTTCCCGTCCGGGTTCGGGCTCCGCGCGGCGCGGCCTGGCTGGAGCCTTATCTGGCGGTAATCGAGGCATATCCGGAACAAGGGATCGGAGACGATGCGCTGCTGCGCTCGTTGTTCGAAACGTTCCTCGTCCGGTATGTGCGGTTCGCCCGGAAGCCTTATGAGACCTGGTACGATCCGAGAATCGGGCGAATGGTCGATTGGCTAAGACATACGGAGACGGCGGACCCCTGCGTCAAGGAATGGGCGGGTAAGCTCGGCATCAGCGTCGCTTACTTGTACGAGCTGTTCCGCAAACAGACGGGGACGAGCCCGCAAACCTATTTGCTCAAGTGCCGGCTGGACAAGGCCAAGACCTATTTGCGCGAGACGAATATGCCGATTACGGAGATCGCCTATACGCTGGGCTTCTCTTCGCCGCATTATTTCGCGAGACAATTCGGCAAGCATGCTCAGGAATCCGCCTCCGAGTATCGCCGGAGGTTCAGAGGATTAAGCTGAAGTATACTCCCTGCTTCATATCTTGCTATAATGAGATGGCAGCCGTATGGGGCCAAGCAGAGCGTCCTCGTTCGCCGATAAGGCAGGATCGGTCGGCTTGATATTTTGCAATGACTAGGGAGGATGATGCACGGATGAGAGAATCCTATTTGTTCGGTTTGATCAACAGAGGAAGGGGTAAGCTGCTGGAACTGCTTGAAGCGTGTCCGGAAGCTCAGCGGGAGGAAGTGCCGCAAGGCTTTAACAATCACTTGCTATGGCAGGCGGGGCATCTCGTTACGGTAACCGACGGCATCGTGCTCGGTTTCTCCGGAGAGCCTTCCGCCGTTCCGGCAACGTACCGCGGCTTGTTCGGCAACGGGACCAAGCCCGCCGATTGGACCGGAGAACCGCCGGCTTGGGATACGCTCATAGCTCAGTTAAGAGAGCAATCAGGTCAGTTGGAAGCCGCCTTAAGCGGCAAAATGGATGCCCCGGTGAAGGAAAACTTCTTCAAAGCCGAAACCGTCGGCGAGCTGCTCCAGGCCGTTATGCTCCACGATAACCAGCATTTGGGCATGATCAACGCGATGCTGAAGGTGTTGAAACAAGGCTGAGGCCCCGGCTTCGGATAAGAAGGCATCGAGCCGCTTAGCGCGCGGCGTCGTTTCCTAAATGAACGGCAAAAGTCCTCTTTGCTCCGATCGGACAAAGAGGACTTCTTGCGTCATCCCCGGGTTATTCGGGGAGCTGGTTTTTATGGCGGGCCGGACCGGCATGGACCCATAATGTCACGATAGGGTCTTCCGTGCTGGAAATAAGATGATGATCCTCGCCCGGCTCGATCACGATAATATCGCCGGTTACGACCGGGTGGAAGGACTTGTCCACTTCCATCTCCCCTTTGCCCTGCGCGATGATAAACACTTCGCAGTCTTTGTGAACATGGTAATCCCGCCCTTCCGGGCCGTCATTCGTATGCGTGCGGAAGCCCGGCTTCTCAAAGGCCAGTCCTCCCGACGACAAATATTCCCCAGGCAGTATCCCTTGCAGAAAATGCCCTTCTCTCGTATCCTGCAAATCGGTTAACCTAAACTTTTTCAATACGGTTCGCTCCCTTAGAAGCGTGGTGAACAAGTCCGCTGCGGCGCCCATTTGATCCTCCAATCGCTGTTTTCTTAGGCGAACGCTAACGCTTTTCCAGATTCAAATGGCCCCTCCGCTCTTTTTTCACCACGCTTTTAGATATGATCTCGTTTGGCTTATTCCGCTTCATGCGCGGTGAGCCGGTATAAGCGGCTGCGGAAGTCGCCCTTCCACTGCGGGAGGTTCAGACCGATATGCATCAATTCATCCCCTCCGAAGACGGAGGCTTCCGCTGCGGCGCCGTCTACGTCAAGCACGCGGTAATCCTTGCCCGGGTCCAATCCCTTCAGACGCAGCTTGGACAGCGGCGCATTCGGCTTGGCCAGCACCTGGAAGAAGGCGACCAGCGCCTCCGTGCGATCCTCGGATACGAACATCCACCCCGTTTCGTTGCCCTCGAACGGGCTGAGCAGCCGGTAAAAGTCGCCGAACTGAATCAGCGGGCGAAGCTGCTTGTAAGCGGCCACCTGCCGGCGTACCGCCTCCTTATCCTCCGCCGTAAACTTCGTCAAATCAAGCTCGTAGCCGAAATTGCCCGACATCGCCACATGCCCGCGCATTTCGATAGGCGTCGTGCGGTGAACCTGATGATTCGGCACCGCGGATACATGCGCTCCCATCGTGCTGACCGGGTAGACGATGCTCGTGCCGTACTGAATTTTCAAGCGCTCCACCGCATCGGTATTATCGCTTGTCCACGTTTGCGGCATATAGTAGAGCATGCCCGGATCGAACCGCCCGCCGCCGCCGGAGCAGCTTTCGAATAAAATATGCGGAAACGCCGACGTAATCCGCTCCAGCACTTCGTACAGCCCCAGCATGTAACGATGCGCGGTCTCCCGCTGCCGGTCCGGGGCAAGCAGCGCCGAGCCGATCTCGGTCATATTGCGGTTCATGTCCCATTTCACATAGCGGATGGGACAACCGGCCAATATATCGGAGACGACCTTTACGATATAATCCCGCACATCCTGCCGGGAATAGTCGAGAATCAGCTGCCGGCGCGCTTCCGTCCGGCGCCGCCCCGGAACATGCAGACACCAGTCGGGATGAGCCCGGTACAGCTCGCTGTCCGGTGAGACCATCTCCGGCTCGAACCAGAGACCGAATTGCAGACCCAGCCTGTTCACTCTCGCGGCCAAATCCTCCAGCCCTTGAGGCAGCTTGTTCTTGTCGACGAACCAGTCGCCGAGCGAGCAGTTGTCGTTATCCCGCTTGCCGAACCAGCCGTCGTCGAGCACGAACAGCTCCAGGCCCAGCTCCTGACCGGCTGTGGCGATCTCCTCGATTTTATCGGCGTTAAAATTGAAGTAGGTCGCTTCCCAGTTGTTCACGAGAACCGGCCGCGTGCGGTCGCGGTATTCGCCGCGGCACAGCCGCGTCCGGTACAGCTTATGATAAGTGCGCGACATCTCCCCGAGTCCTTCGCCGGAATAGACGAGCACCGCCTCCGGCGTCTGGAACGATTCCCCCGGCTCCAGCAGCCAGCTGAAATCGAACGGATTCACGCCCATGACGACGCGGGTCGTGCCGTACGGATCGATCTCCGCCTGCGCCAGGAAGCTGCCGCTGTATACGAGACTGAAGCCGTAGGCTTCGCCGTGATCCTCGTCCGCATCCTTGGACAACAGCGCGACGAACGGGTTCAAAGAATGGCTGCTCGCGCCCCGGCGGCTCTCGATCGTTGCGCCTCCGGCGGTAAGCGGGCGTCGCTCGATATGCCGCTCTCTCGCCCAGGAGCCCGACAAATGCAGCATGTCGAAGTTCGGATGCGGAAAATCGACGCTCATGCTGAGCGCCCTTAAAAGGCGCAGCTTGCCGCCGCCTTCGTTGATGTAGCGCACCGAACGGGCTACCGCATTGAAATGGCGGAATACGGTATAGGTAACGACCGCCTTCAGCCCGATCAGCTTGTCCGTCAGCACGATATCCAGACTATCCGCCTCGTCCTCCCGCTCGACATAAGTCGCCGGAAGTCCGGGAAGCTGCGGCTTGCCGGGGTAAATGCGATGCGATTCATAGATCAGCTCGCTGACCGTCGTTCCGTTCTCCAGCTGAACCTGGTAGGCGGGCACCCGGAAATCGCTTCCGCCGTAAGCCGGCAGCTCCTGCGGCAGCGTGTCGAGCGATAAGCTGAGGTCGTCCGGATCGGTAGACGGCGTGAACGAGCAGCGCTCGCGTCTTGCCAGCAGCCCTCCCGGATTCGTTCCGCGCACCTTGCGGCCCCAGTGGATATGGGCGATATATTTGGATCGGACGATTTGCATCACATAGCTTGCGCCGGCGGCTTGCAGGTGAAACGTTTGCGAAGCCGGATCGAATACGATACTCATGACAGCCTCCCTATTCGTACAGGTTTTTCAGCTCTATTATAGCTTCGCTTCCCTCCGGCGAATATGGACAAAACCCATTTTCATATGGACGAATTTATGTTTTTATCGCAGGGCGCCGGTTGATGCCCGCCTCTTAACGATAGTCCTTCGGGCTCACTCCGACGTTATTTTTTGAATATTTTGGAAAAATAAGTGCGTTCTACGTAACCAAGCTTGAACGCGACGAGCTCGATGTTGTCCTGTTTGCTTTTCAGCAGATGGCAGGCGATTTTCATCTTGTAACGATGCACGTAGTCGGTGAAATTCATTCCTGTCTCCAGCTTGAAATACCGCGACAAATAGCTCGGATTCAAGAACAAATAATCGGCGATGTCGACGAGCGAAATGTTATCCGACAAATGCTCGGCGATATAATGGTCGATCTGCTGCAGCTTGGCCTTCCTCTCGATGACGGCTTCGCGGTTCGCTTCATAGAGCTCCTTCACCTTCGTCTCCATCAGATCCATCGTATCGCTCAGCCGCCGGCTCTTCAGCAGGCAATCGTGAAAGCCGTCATCGCTGTGCCGATCGCTCTCCAGCTCCAAGACTCTGACCCACTGCGAGCATTTGGCGATAAGCTCTCCCGGGTCGAGCTGCAGCTTGATTGCTTTGCGCTTCATTTCGTCGAGAGCTTGCCGGATGGAGCTGTCGTCCCTGTCCTTGTACGCCTTCAGCAGGCGGTTCCATTCGTCTCCGAGCGCCCCGGTCACATCAATCGACCACAGCTTGCCTTCCTGCGCAGGCATCGGTCCGAACGAAAGATCTTCATAATAGGCGGCGCGGTTCCACTGCTTCAGCTCAGGTCAGAAAGAGCAGCCGGATTTCGGGCTTCATCCGCTTCAGCTCGGCCGCCAGCTCCAGACCGTCCATCTGCGGCATGCCGATATCGGTAATGACCAGATCCGGATTCGCCTCGCGAAACAGCTGCAGCGCCTTTTTCCCGGAATGCGCCGTGGCGACGATCTCCATCCCCATCGTTTCCCACGCGACCAGCTTCACCAAATATTTAATCATCGGCACGTCATCGTCGACGAGCATCACTCTCAGCCTCATTATAACTCCCCCTTGCCGCTTATCGATGGTTCGAGCCCGCTCCCGAGCGGAATGACCATCATCACGGTGACTCCCTCGTATTCATTGCGCAGCAGCTGCATGGACGCTTGAGACCCGTAAGTGATACGCAGACGCTGAAGCACATTTATCAGCCCCACCCGCTTATAAGAGCCGAAGGTCTGCTCATCGGTCCGGCTGAGCCATGCGTTCATTTCCGCCAGCCGTTCATCGCCGCATCCCGCACCGTTGTCCGCAATCCGGATGCGCAGCTTGTCCCCCAGAAGCTCCGATTCGAGCTCGATCCGCGGGCGCTCCGCCTGTTCGGCAAAGCCGTGGACGAACGCATTCTCCACCACAGGCTGAAGCAGCAGCTTCGGCAGATCGACGCCCTCCGTCTCCGGCGCCAATCGCACCCGGAAATCCAGCTCGATATCGCTGCGCATCTGCATAATATCGACATAGTGGGCGAGCAGCCTGCACTCGCTCTTTAAGGTGGACGGCTCGTTAAACTTCATATAAGCCCGCAATAAGCTCATCAGCGAATCGATTTTTTGGCTGTGGAATTCATCGTCGTACAAAATCAGATTGCATTTGATCGAATTCAGCGTGTTTAGCAAAAAATGCGGACGAATCTGGGAAAATAAAGCTTGAAGCTCCATCACCCGCTTCTGCTCCTGCTCATGCTCGATATCGGCGATCAGCCGGTTGATCTGCTCCAGCATCGTATTGAGCGTCCGCCCGAGCTCGGCGATTTCGTCCTTGCCGTCCTCTTGGAAGCGGATGGTGCGGTTGCCGTTGCCGAACTGCTTCACGCCGAGCTGCAGCTTGCGGATCGGACTGTGGAGGCGTCTGGCCATCAGGATCGAGATCAGAAAAAACAACAGGAAAAACGGAACGACCAGCAATAACGAAATATAGAACGTCCGCGAAATTTCGCCGGTCACTTCTTTTCGCGGCGTTTCATAGACAAGCTTCCAGCCGGACTTCTCGATCGCCATCTCGTTTCTGACATTCTGCGGCTCGGCGTGACGGGACTCGAAGAATACCGTATCATCTCCCGCGATAAGCGTTCCGTCCGCATCGTACAGCGCCAGCTTGCCCGTCTGAATCTGGTCGAACAGCTTCGCGAAATAAGCGTGCGGAATCGATATATACAAGGTGGCCAGCAGCCCGTTATCCGTCGGATCGCGCAGCACCCGCGAAACGTAGTACACCGACTTGCCCCCGTCGGGCCCGGCCGCTACCGTTCCGAGCCACTGCAGCCGGCTTCGCTGCTCGTAATCGACGCAGTCCTTCACGATGCTCCAATGCTGCCGCACCTGCTCCGGGGAGATGTCTCCGCCGTCGAACGACTGGATAATAAAACCTTCGTTATTCACCAGAAACATCAAAATATCGGTATTCATCGTTTTGGCTATGACAAGACTGAAAAAGTCCTTAATCTGCTGATACGTCGTCAAATCCGCATAATTGGTAATCCCTTTGGCGGCCGTAAAATTTCTCAGCTCCTTGCGGACATTGGCGTCCTGCACGAAGAAATTGGAGGCGTAAGTCAAGTCGTCGATCATCTTCGCAATATCCTTCGACATAACCGAAACGACCGACTCGTTAGTCAGCTTGACTTTTTCCTTGACCTTGTTTTGCGTAACCGAATGGCTGATGACGCCTGCACGGGGCCCTATACCTGGTTATTTCGTATTTTGTTTAATAATTTTGCTTGCTTCGTCAGAGCCCCCCGACCAGGTTCCAGTCGCATAAGCTTAAATATAAGGAAAAGACGATCGGAAACACGCCGAGCACCAGCATCCCGAGAAATTCCGGGGCCAGAAACAACCATCCGATCGCGGCGTCCTTCCTCGCGGTATTCCAAAATTTCCGGGGCCGAACGACGCCCCGGGCTCCCACTTCCGTTTTGTTCATTTCCAAGCTGTTCACCTCATTTATATTAATTGCCTGGATATAACTATAAAAGGTTTGCCCCGGTTTGCACGCTCAAGATTTTTACCCGTTTGTGCACTATTTTTACCTTTGGGGTCCGGTCGGCCCGAGTGCGCCGCCTTGCCGCAGAACTCTGACAAAAGAAAGACGGAGCCGCCTAGTTCAGGCGAAGCTCCGTCGGAATGATCTTCTCAAAGCAGCGGTACGGATGTTTACGGAATGGATACCGCACCTCTCCTACGCTGGTGTAACCGAATTTTTCATACATGCCGATCGCGGCGGGGTTGGCCGAATAGGCGCCCAGCCGGATGCTCGTGTACGGCTGGGTCAGAGCGGCGGCTTCCGCAAACTGCAGCAGCTTTTTGCCGATGCCCCTACCTTGATACGCGGGGTGAACCGCCAGCCGGTGGATGACCATCGGATGGCCCGAACGGTCCTGCCACGGCAGTCCTTCGTATTCCGTGCTCTGCTCGTCATTGACCGCCACGGCGCCGATCCATTGCCCTTCATGCCGAATGCCGTATAAATGGCCGTTTCGCAAATCGTTGTGGAACACCGGCTTCGTCGGATAATACTGATCCCATTGATCGATGCCGTTCTCCCGCATATGGCGGGTCACTTCTTCATACAGCCCGGAGATAGCTTCGAGATCCTCCAAGCCGGCTTTCACGATATTCATAGCGTCTGCCTCCTCCAAGAGTTGTCGTATATGATCAGATCGCTGTTGTCCCCAAAGTCGAACGCTTACGCTTTTCCAGATTCAAATGGCCCCTCCGCTCTTTTTTCACCATGCTTCTAAGCATGACGGAGAAACAATTCCTCCGTGAACATGCCGTGAAAGCCGAACGGAATATGATGCGGCACATGGACTCTGCCGATTTCCGTAAAGGTGCGGGCATCGAGAAGCAGCAGGAACGAATGGCCCTTTTTGCCGTCCAGAATGACCGAAACGACGACGCCGTCATCTTCGCTCAGCGCATTGGGCTTCTCGATAAAGATCGGCTCCCCCGGATAGCAGTCCGGTTCAAACCAGATTTTGCTCTCGCCCTGCACGACGTCCGCTTTGACCAGCTGATTGGAGTATTTCTCCATCCGCTGCTTGTTCATGCTGATGCCGTATGCGTAGCGGTATGCGCGGCTAGCTCCCCGAGCCTGATTGATCGTCGGCAAATCCATCGATTCGCCGGCGAGCAGAACGCCGGACGCGGTGCCGCCCGACACCGGCAAGCGATACCGGCGGAGCTCGGTTCTCGGCGATGCGGGAGCGTCATCCTTGTTCGTCAAATTGTCGACCTGCAGCTCCCCGACCACCGAAGCGGTCGCCGACGCGCAAATGTCGAGCATAATGTCTCCGTTACCGGCTTCGTAAGCATTCACGTGATGGAAGGAGAAGAACGGCTCGGCTTCATACGTTTTTACCAAAGCGCCGTTTGACTTGCTCACTACATAAAAGCGCGTGCCCCGCTCCGGCTTCCATTGAAAATTGTCGATGAACGACTTGCCGCTCGTCATAAGCTCCAGCGGATTCACGACGAACGGGAACTCCGCGATAATGACGTAGCGCTCGGTAACCGCAAAGCTGTGAATATAGGAAGGCTCCAGCGTCGGAACCGAGCCGATTCTCTCCTTGCGCGTAGAATGAGGAGCTATCGAATACAGATGATATTGGCTGACGGCGCCGAACTCGATGGTGAAGTTGATATGGCGTCCCGTCTTCCAATCAATATGCGGATGCGCCGTCGTAAACTGCCCCGGAAATTCGCAGTGAAAATCGAATACTCCCATCGTGTCCAAGGTGTACGGATCGAACTCCACCACGTCGGGCGTCTCCGTCATCGCCACGAAATGGCCGTCGATTTGCGACACGTTGACGTTCGCATTGTGATCCTTCACCGTCTTCTGCCCGGCCGCCGTTCCGAAGCCCGATCCGAGCACACCGGTTTCCTGCGCCCGACGATAAGCGTTCGTCCGCAAATATTTGTTCCAGTACATGACTTCGGAATCGCGGAAGGTGAATTTGTGCAGCATGGCCAAGCCGTCGAACCAGTGCGTATGCCATCCTTGCTGCGTCGAGAACTTCGCCGGACCGTTGCGAAACAGCGTTCCCGACAGCCAGCCCGGCACCGAGCCGGTAACGGGAAGACGGCATCCGTGCACTTCCTGCTCCAAATTGGTAAAGCCTAATTGAAACATCGGTTGTTGACTCATCATAATAACCTCCTAATAAGTTCCCCGGATTGGATGCGGTCGTCTGTTCATGAGTTTGGCTCCTTCATCGTTCGTGCCAGCGTAAGTAGATTATCGATACCGACCGTCGGTTTGTTTATGCTTTTATATTACGTACCTACCGTCGGTATGTCAATATGTTTTTTCATCATTTATTCTTTCTGCCCGTCCTTTTTCCGCGCGAACTCCCTACCGTTCGCACAAATGCCAACAAGCCGCGCGGCTGCGCGGCTTGTTCAGCGTCGTCGTTATTGAGTGGTTTTCATCTCTTGAATATATTTATCCGCCTTTTCGTTCGCTTCTCTGAGCGCGGTATTGATGTCTTTGCCGTCGTTGATCATCGATTTGATGCCTTCCTTTAGGAAGGAGTACGACTTGACGTCATAAGCGGTCGCTTCAGGCAAAGGGGCCGGCTTGACGGCAAAGATGCCGAGCAGGTTTTTGCCGTCGTACAGCTTGGCGTCGGCGGCAAACTGATTGCGCACGGAAGCGTCGCTTAGAATCGTCAGCCGGCTGCCCGACCGATTCATCGCGAGCTGTGCTTCATTGCTGATCATACTTTCGATAACGGCGTAGGCGGCTTTTTTATTGCTGCTGCCCGGAGGCACCATAGCCAGGTGGAAGTCGATTTCGCGCCCGAGCCCCGGCTTGTCGTCGAATGACGGGAACGAAACGACATCCCAGTTAAAATCTTTGCCAGGCTCCTTCAATTGCGGCAGGCGCGCGGTCAGTGCCGAAATCCAGTAAGGGAACATCGCCACCTTCTGGTCCTTCAAAAACGCATCGATGCCGTACGTATACTTTTTGTTCGAATCGACGATGCCTGGAATGTCATAGAGCTGGCGGTACAAGCCGAATACCTTTTGGTACCCTTCGGAAGTCAGCACCGCCTTCTCCTGCTTCTCGTCCACGACAGGCAGCGAGTAAGCGCGGGTCAACAGCTGCGGGTCTCCCATATCGAACCCGATATATTGATTGCCCTGATCCGTCCGGGTGACTTGGCGGGCAAGCTCCAAAACTTGGCTCCAGGTCATTCCGTCCTTCGGATAAGGAACGCCGAATTTATCGAAAATATCTTTGTTGTAAGCGACCACGCCGTAATTCATCGCATACGGAATGCCGTACAGCTCTCCGTTTTTGCCGAATGACTTCAGTACATTGACCGCTTCCGGCTCGAATTTGCTCATATCGATGCCTTGACTTTTGACGAAGCCGCTTAAATCGGTGCCGAGCCCGAGCTGCAGCACATCATGCAAATAATAGTTGCTGGTCGCAATAAAATCCGGCACTTCGCCCGCGGCAATCATTTTATCCAGCGTCGTTCCTTTGATCAGCTCTAGGGTAATATTCGGGTATTTGGCGCGCAGGGGCGCTCCGACGAGCGTTTCCAGATCGGCATCGCTCAATATGCCCGCATTGTGGGAATAAAACCGCAGAGTGACCGGCTCGTTATTATACCGATCCTCTTTCGCCGACTCGGCCGTATTGTCGCTCGGGCCGGTCTTGCTGCCGCTTCCTCCGCTGCAGCCGGCAAGCAGAGCAGCTCCCAGCACAGCCATCAGCGCCATTAGTGTAAACGCTTTACTTTTTCTCATGGACAACTCTCCTTTAGCTTCGAATTGGGTCCGCGCTCCGTCGTTTGCATGCCCCCTTCTTGGGCGGCTTCGATGGGAAGCAAGCTTCCGACCATTTTTATATACGCTCGTTTTTGCTTCTTGTTGTTCATTTGTGATCAAATTCATTTTTATACTACAAAGAGCCCGCTCTCGGTGTCAATATGCCCCAGCAGCCAAACTGCCTTGACAATGGCCGATTTTCTCATTAATCTTAAAAGAAGTAAAGTTTCTAAAAAAATGATAATACGCAGAAATGAACATATACGAACCGAATCGTCGCCGGATGCGACGAACGAATATTTTTTACAATGAGGAGGTCATAATGATGCTCGCTGCCGAACGCAAGCTGCGCATAGTCGAATGGGTCAAACAGAAGCAAGTCGCCTCCGTAGCCGCCCTGGCTCAAGAATTTCAAGTGCACGAGGCAACGATACGCCGGGACTTGGCGGAGATTGAACAGGAAGGGCTGTTGAGACGGACCCACGGAGGAGTCATCCTCGACCAGGGGGCCAACGCCGAGCCTTCGTTTTCCGAGAGGGTCAGCGATCAGCTCGACCAAAAAGACCGGATCGGCAAAAAAGCCGCCTCTCTTGTCGAGGACGGCGATCATATTATTATCGATTCGGGGACTACGACGGTCCATATCGCGCGGCACTTGGTCAACCGCTCCAACATTACCGTGGTGACCAACGATATGAACGTTGCCGCGGAGCTGCGCGACGCTTCCGGCGTCACGGTCATCGTCACGGGAGGCACGCTGTACCGCTCCAGCTACATGCTGAACGGCATGTATACGGATTCGGTACTGGAAAAGCTCCATGTGCAAAAAGCGTTTCTCGGCACGCCCGCCATTCATCCGGCGCACGGGCTCACTCATCCCGAAGCGGAGCTGGTGCCGGCCAAGCAGGGCATGATCCGCTGCGCGCAGGAGATTATCGTCGTCGCCGACGATACGAAAATCGGGAAAGTGTCGCTGCATACGGTCGCGCCGGTGTCCAGCGTACACACCTTCATCACCGGATGCGAGGCGTCCGAGCTGCAGATCAGGCTGTTTCAGGAAGCCGGCGTCCGCGTGCTGACCGTGTAGCGCCCGGCGAAGCGCCGCTCGAGACAATGTTTGGTCATAACCGAAAAAAAGATGCTCGGACGCTTGCTCCCCGGCATCTTTTTTGCTTTTATTATGGCGAATGAATAATGACTGCCTATTTTGCCGATAGCGCTGCTTCATTACTGTCATTTTACATGCTACGCGGTTCATCGGACAGACTCCTAAAGCGCGCTGCCGTTTGTTTGCGGCGGCTTATTCCGTCAAGTCGATCATGCGCTTGACGCCCGTTATTCTCGAAACCGGGAACACCTGGCGCACCGGAACAAGAATGACCGCCGCCAATACCGCTTTGACCGCATCTCCCGGCAAGTAAGGATAGCAGCCTAGCGCCATCGCTTTTTGCAGTGAAATGCCGGCTTTGTGGGCGAGCCACGGAACCCCGCTTACATACAGCAGCAGCGACCCGCACAGCTCCAAAGCAAGAAACGTTAGCACGAAAGCGACAACGCCTCTGCCCTTGACCCGCTTCAGCAGCAGTCCGATCAGCAGCGCCGCGAACGGATACGCCCATACGAAGCCCCCGGTCGGCCCGAGCAGCAAGGCGAAGCCGCCGCTGCCGTGCAGCAAAGGGATGCCGAGCGCAGTTAGAACGACAACCAGAGCTACGCTGCAAAATCCGTACAGCGGCCCGAGAATCGCCCCCGTGAGCATGACGACCAAGTTTTCAAGCGAGATCGGAATCGGAGTAAACCCAAGGTGAATGTTCAAATAGCTGGATACGACCAGCAGAGCGCCGAACAGCGCACTAAAAGCCAATCCTCTCATAGTCAAACTTTTTTTCATTGCCACAGCTCCTTTTATTTGTTAACCTAATATGTATACATAAAGTTGACAATCGAATTCTAACACAAACCTTACTATTAGAAAAGAGTTAATTCTATGGAGTCTATGGATCGAACCGCCCTCATTACATTTGAACAAGTTTCTTATCACATCGATCACGCCGGAACCCCGCGGATAGCCCTGCGCAATATCGATCTCTCCGTTTATCGAGGGGAATGGCTCGCTGTGGCGGGAACGAACGGAAGCGGCAAAAGCACCTTGGCCAAAATAGCGGCCGGGCTGTATTCGCCGACCGGCGGAAATCTTAAGCGCAGCATCGGGCGGGAGCCGGCCGTCCAGCTCATTTTTCAAAATCCGGAGACGGCGCTCATTGGAGAGACGCCTTATGAGGATGTTTGCCTCGGTCTCGCCAACTTCGGCGTCTCTAACGAAGATATTCCGTCCCGGGCGCTCGACGCCTTGCGCCAGGTCGGGCTCGCGCAGCTTGCGCATGCTCCCGCGGCTTCGCTATCCGGCGGGCAGAAGCAGCTGCTCGCCATAGCCGGATGTCTCGCAGCCGAGCCTGCGGTGTACATTTTCGATGAAGCGACCTCGATGCTCGATCCGCAGGCAAGGGAAGGCATTATACATATCGCGCGCCGGCTTCACCGGGAGGGGGCGACGATTCTATGGATCACCCAGCTGCTGGACGAGTTGGTCTGGGCCGACCGCGTCGCTGCGCTGGAAGAAGGCCGGCTTCGGTTTACCGGAACGAGCCGGGCGTTCTTCTACGAAATCGGCGATGACGGGATGAGCTGCTGCGAACAGTTGGGGTTCGCCCCGCCTTATACGATTCAGGCCGTGCGGCAGCTCGTAAAGCACGGCTATAGGCCGGAGCCGCTGCCGCTGACTCCCGAACAGCTCGGCAAGGCGGTGAGCGCGCTATGACGCTGCAGCTGCAGCAGGTTACAGTGATGCCGCCTCGCGGCGGGTCGTCGGCGATCTTGTCCGAGGTGAGCCATACTTTCCCCGACGGAACGGTGACTTTGATCGCGGGCCGCACCGGCTCCGGCAAGAGCACTCTGCTCCACGCGCTGGCGGGGCTGATTCCTGCCGCCTCCGGACAAATCCTCTGCGGCGGCGAGCCTCTGTGGCGGGACGGCCGTGTGCAGAAATCCGTCTGGCTCCGCTCGGGTATCGTCTTTCAGTATCCGGAACGCCAATTGTTTGCCGACAGCGTGATGAAAGAATTTCTTTATTCGCTGCAGCCTCTTCGGCTATCGAAGCCGGAAGCGCTCGCGCGAATCCGCGGGTCGCTGGCCCTGCTGGAGCTGCCCGAGTCCATTCTGCAAGAATCGGTCTTCACCTTATCGGACGGCTGGAAGCGCAAAGCCGCCCTCGCCACCGCTTGGGCGGTTCAGCCGGACTGGCTGCTGCTCGACGAGCCGACGGCGGGCATCGATCCGCAAGGAATACCGCCGCTGCTCGCGGCGATCAAATCACATCGCGAGCGCGGCACAGGCGGAGTCATCGTCGTAAGCCATGATCTGGATACGTTCCTGCCCGTCGCGGATCAGGTCCTCATCATGCAGCGCGGCACGGTCGCCGCCGCCACGTCTCCGGCCGAGCTGTACGACGATCCCGGCCCGCTGCTTAGGGCCGAAGTCGGACTGCCGGCCTCGATCCGCATCGCGCAGGAGCTGCGGAAGCGAGGGTTCCGGCTGGCCGGCCGCCCTCTTTCCGCCGACGATACCGCCGAGGCGGTCGTTCGAGCGCTGCGCGCGCCGCAGCCTGCGCAACCCTCTGCGGTGGATACGGCGGCGGCAGAGGGCGGCAGCCTCGCAGCCGAGCCCGGTTTGCCGCCTGCGGATGCGGGCGCGGGCGCTGAGGAAGCGCTGGCTGCCGTCCAATGCGCAGCCAGCGGCGGCGAGGCTTTCGTCGCGGCCGAAGCTGCAGCGGCTTCGGTGCCTGCCGCAGCGGCAGACGAAGGCTTGCACCGGTTTCATCCGATCGCCAAGTGGATATTTTACGTAGCCGTATCGACCGGTATGCTTCTGCAAAACCGGTGGCCCGGACTGCTCTTCTCCGCGCTGATCGTCGCCGCTATGGTCTACGCGGCCGGCGTGTCCATGCGAACGGCCGGCAGGGCGGTTAAAGCGTTCGCCGTCTTCATCGTCATATCCGCCCTGCTGTCCGGGGTGGAGCTCGCGGCGGACGGAGAGTGGTGGCGCTGGCAGGCCGCGTCTTTTTCCCGGGACGCCGCTTTTCGAACCGTTCGCCAGCTCTCCGTGTTCTTTCTCGTGCTGGTCGCCGGCGTCGCCTTTGCCGTCAGCACCCGCCCTTCGATGATGCAGCGCGGGCTGGAGCAAGCTTTATCGTTTCTCGAACGGTTTCGCATTCCCGTCTCCGTCTTCACCTTCTCCGCCTCTCTTCTGCTGCGCTTCATTCCGTTAATAGCGGCGGAAACAGAACGGATGTCGCTGATCGTCAGAGCGCGCGGCAAAGCCGTGGCGAAGCCCGGCGCAGCCTTGCGCCTTCGGGACGTGCCGGTATTCATGATCCCGCTGCTGCTGTCGATGATGCGGCATGCCGAGGATTTAGCCCTCGCCCTGGAGGCCCGAGGCTGCAAACTGCATCGGCTGAACCGCTCTTCCGCAGACTACCCGCCTTTCCGGCGGAGAGATTGGCTTGCTGCCGCAGCCGGGATCGCGCTGCTCATTCTTTTGTTCATCTTGAATACATCGCTAAAAGGGTGGTGAAAAAGTCCGCTGCGGCGTCCATTTGATCCTCCAATCGCTGATATGAACGAGACTTGTCAATAGGCAGTTTGTAACTCCCCTTGGTTTTCCCTTACCCCTTTTCATACAAGAGGGGTGAACAAGCTGAACTAGAAGGCAAAAGCTATCAACGGTGAGCAGTCTGATATTCGCGGGTTCGGATATACCGCATGTTTTCTCTCCGTCTATAGAGAGTGGCACCACGAACTGTTGTCGTGCATCTTTCCCTCTTAGGGTTGGCACATAGCGATTACGTGGATTCTCTCTTACGGCTTTTCCCTTTGCCTTCTAACTCAGCTTTTCATCTCACTTGCATTGGAGGGGGCATGGGATTACCTTGAATCAACAAAATTGAACTTTGGTATAACAAGCGTCCTGTAAAACAGGCGATTCATCCATGTATTCTTTTTTCTTCAAGTTCTCTGGCAATCGACCAAATAAATCCACTTAATTCTCGCGCCACAGCCACAACTGCTTTGCCACTTGGCTTCCCCTTTGACAGCATTTTCGTATATTTTCGATGTAACCGATGCTGTGCCTTCCAGGATATGGCCTGTATTTCAGGTGTTTTTCCTTGTTGACGTTTCTTTAACTCTCCTTTCAACGCAGGTGTATAGCGATAACTCCAAGCGGATTCGACCAGCAAACGGCGAAGGTGGGTATTCCCTGATTTCGTAATACTTCCCTGCCATCGGCTTTGACCACTTGAGTATTCCCGCGGCACCAAACCTGTGTACCCCATAAAAGCCTTCGCATTTCCAAACCGGGTAAATGAACATACTTCGGCTACGATACCTGTTGCGGTCGTTTCAGCTACGCCACGTAAGGTTTGAAGGGCTTGTATTAATGGAGCGTGGTGCCCTTTCGTCGCTTCCTCGTGAATGGCTACTTCTATACGTTTCAGACGTTCTTCATTTTCATCCATCTGATGCAGCATTTCCTGCAGAACCAAACGCTGAGTAGCAGACTCCAATGGAATACGTCCTAACCACAACCGATACTTTGCCGTCCAGCGGCGAAGCCGCTCTTTAGGTGCAATCTGATGACGAAGAAGAAACTTCCCGATCCGCTGCCGGATTCGAGCCCGATCTTCCTTGACATCTTCACGCATCCGTACCAGATCACGAAGTGCTTCTTCCTCTTGGCTAGGTACATGCACACGGGTTAATTCACCTGCTCGAAGTAATTGTGCCAGACGCATCGAATCCCTGCGATCCGTTTTTACCCGTTCTCCTGGACGACTCGGCATGAGTGAAGGGGCGATAACTATACAGTCATATCCGTGTGCGGTTAGCAAACGAACTAAAGGATATCCTGTTGGTCCTGCCTCGTAACAAATGCTTAACTCATTGGGTTCGCCTAACTTTCTCAATGTTTTCAAGATGTGATACTCCGTATGAGGAATCGTACCCAAATACCGAGCGCCTTCTCTACCTGGATCTGCTACAGATACAGCAATTTTTTCCTTCGATACGTCTAAGCCTACGTATTTTATGGTATCCTTCATAGTACAGACTCTCCTTTGCAATTTAGCTCTGATTTTGGTTTTGGTTTAGCTTCTACTACACCATTATTCCCAAAATTAACCTAAGACGTTGCACTGACGGGGAGTCTGTCTCGTTCATGATAACTGTTGAAATCGGATTCTTTGGATTATTTTCTCGTTTTTTTGTGGAGAGAATCCGTTTTCAAAGGCGACCGCTTACGCTTTTCCAGATTCAAATGGCCCCTCCGCTCTTTTTTCACCACGCTTCCAAAGACAGCCGCTTAAGCTCAGATGAGCCCGAAGCGGCTTTTCCCGCATGGCCCGAAGCGAGAACACGCAAAAGGCCGCCCCCTGCATAAGGGAGCAGCCCTGTAAGAGTCTGTCCGATGAACGGCGACGTAGAAGGTATATCTATGCAAAATGATAGTATTCATGCAGTGTTAGCGGCAAAACAGGCAGTCATTATTCATTCAATATGCATAAACGTAACTCCATCGGACAGATGCATTCTCACTCGCTTATGGCCGCTTCGGCCAGCATCGTCATAAACCGTTCCGCCGCAAGCGGCAGCGAGGCTGCCTTGCGCGACGCGACGCCGATCATTCGCGGCGGAATCGGCTCCGCGAGCGGCAGCTCGAACAACTGCCCGCCTGCAAGCTCCCTCCGGACGAACGCTCGGGTTACAAAGGCCGCTCCATAGCCGCGGCGAGCCATCTCGACCAGCATGTCCATGCTGCCCAGCTCAATATCCGCTTCCGCGGCCACTCCCTGGGTTTGCAGCCAGCCTTCCACAAACCGTCGGGTGCTGCTCCCCGGCGACAGCAGCAGCAGCGGAAGCTCCGCGAGCCGGATCGCTGCGACCGGCCGACCGGCTTGAGCCAGCTTGCGGTAAGCTTCCCCGACGACGAAGCAGTCCTGGATGGAAAATAACGGACGGACGGCAAGCTCCGGGTCCGCCAACGGCAGATGCACCATGCCCAGATCGAGGCTGCCTTCCTGCAATTTGCCGGAGATTTCCGCCGTTTTTCCCTGCGTCAATCGAATTCTCACATCCGGATAGGCGGCATGAAACCGGTCCAACGAAGGCAGCAGCATATGCCTGATCACGGGCCCGCTCGCGCCGATCCGCAGCTCTCCGGCCGCGAGCCGCTGAAGAGACTGCAGCCGCTTCTCTCCGGCATCCAGTATGGCGAACGATTGCTCCACATAATCGTACAGCGATTGCCCTTCGCGGGTTAAGGCGACGCCCTTGGAGAGCCGGTCGAACAGCTTGGCTCCCAGCGCGTCCTCCAGCTGCTTGATCGCATAGCTGACGGAAGGCTGCGTAATATGCAGCTGCTGCGCCGCTTTGGTCAAGCTGCCCGAGCGGGCCGTGTACAGAAAAATACGGTACCATTCCAAATTCATCGACTGCATGATATAAATCCTCTCTATGGCAACAATTTAATTTTCGTATTTTATCTATTTCATGCTTGCAATTATAATGGGTACCAGAGCAAACGTCAAAACGGAATATCATTCAATGATTGCAGGAGGAGATAGGAATGGCCGGAAACAGTTTTGGAGAAAGCTTTAAGGTCACGACATTCGGAGAATCGCACGGGGAAGCGGTCGGGGTCATTATCGACGGGGTGACGCCGGGAGTGGAAATCGACGAGGCGTACATCCAGGTGCAGATGGACCGCCGCAAGCCGGGGCAGTCTTCCGTCACGTCCCCGCGCAAGGAGTACGATGAGGTTCATATCTTATCCGGCGTGTTCGAAGGGAGGACGACGGGCACTCCGCTGTTCGTCGTTTTATACAACAAAGATATGAGGCCCGAAGCTTACGACGATATTAAACTGGCCTTTCGCCCGGGACATGCCGACTTTACGTATTTGCATAAATACGGCATTCGCGATCACCGGGGCAGCGGCAGAGCTTCCGGCAGAGAAACGGCAGGCCGCGTAGCCGCCGGAGCGGTTGCCCGCAAGCTGCTGGAGAGGCGAGGCGTCAGCGTGACCGCCTATACGAAGGAAATCGGCGGCATCCGCTGCGCCCGGTACGTCGAAGGCGAGAGCGAACGCAACGCCGTCAGAGCTTGCGATCCCGAAGCCGCAGACGCCATGATCCGCAAGATCGAAGCGCTGTCGTCCGCCGGGGACAGCTGCGGGGGCATCGTGGAGTGCCGCATCGGCGGCGTGCCGGCCGGTCTGGGCGAGCCCGTATTCGACAAGCTCGACGCCGATTTGGCCAAAGCGATGTTATCCATCGGAGCTGTGAAAGGCATTGAATTCGGGGCCGGCTTCGAGGCGGCGCGCATGCTCGGCAGCGAGCATAACGATGCGATGAACAGCCAGGGGTTCATGAGCAATCATGCGGGCGGCATTCTCGGAGGCATCAGCACCGGCGCGGATATTGTACTGCGCGTCGCCGTCAAGCCGACCTCCTCGATCTCGCTGCCTCAGCAGACGATCCGCATCAGCGGCGAGGAGCATACGATCCGCACCGTAGGACGGCACGACCCGTGCATCTGCCCGCGGATCGTGCCGGTCGTGGAAGCGATGGCCTGCCTCGTCCTTGAAGATCACTTGAAGCGGCAGGCCGCCCTGCATGCATAAACGGAACGGGCGGCTGCCGCACCGCCCGCCCTGCTTTGCTTGCACACCGATTCGTCCCATTCCGGCTTGATCGCCGTGACGGAATTCGGACTGCTCGTTATCTGCTAGGCGCGTCGATCCGGCTGCGCTGCCGGCCGACTCGTCTTTCCCGCCCGGCGGCTCGGCGCAGGCGCGGTCAAGCTTTATTGGATATCCGGCCGCCCTGTCGCTTTATTCACAAGTTGCTTCAGCATAGCGCCTTGCGAGCCGCATTGCCCCCTCATAATATCCTCCTCGGTGAACCGCGCCATCAATATCTCCCGTTGTTTCACCCGTTCCCAATCATAAGTCACATAAATGTATCCGTCCGAGGCTTCGACAGCATCCGGATAAGACACCTCATTGCGTTCATCCAGCAATAACGTATACGGCCATGTCTTCCCGTCGTCTTCGCTCAATAACGCAGTCAGATGGCTCCGCCCCTTCCAGCTTTTCACATTCCCTTGGCTCATAATATCGTCCAAGTCAATTCTTTCCTCAAAATGATAATGATTAATCAATAACAGCCTTCCCGATTTCAATCTGCGAATATGAAAGCGCGAGCATGGTCCGTCGATATGGCTTTTCCGGCCCGGAGACCAAGTATAACCTCCATCATGCGAGAAGCTCTCCCCAATCCCGTCAAACGTTCTGACAAGCATCCATAAGGTCCCGTCGTTTTTTTCCACGATCATATGCTCGTCGAAGCCTCGATTAGGCACATCCGCATGACCTCTAAGACTAATCGTATTCCCGTTATCGGCGGATACGTAAACATTGGAAAACTGCTCATGCTGGAGTCCGTGATTTTCGCTTGGCCTGCTTCCGCTCGTATTGCACCATATCGCGCAAGGAAACAGCCATTCTTGCTTCGATGTGACAACAGGTTTATTCATCATAATGCCGTTGGCTATTCTTCGCGGTGGGGACCAGTTCAGTTTCTCCGCATCCGGATCTTCGCAAACGGAAACCCATACTCCCATTCTTCCGTCGTTAAATCCGCGCGCCTGCGTCCAAGTCAACCATAATCTTTTCAAAGGATCGATCCACAAATTGGGATCATAAATACGGCATTCCCGATCGGGATGCTCCACGACGGTAACGCCTGGGCGGAACGTCTGCCCATGATCGTCGCTTACGCATAAAACCATCATATTGCCGCCAACCTCCGCATCCTGTCCGGAGTAAAAATTGATAAAGATTCTTCCTTGATCCGTGACTTCAATCGAAGGAATCCCTTGCCAACGCCGATAATGATCCTTAAATCTCTCTTCGGTAGGCTCTATAAATATATGAGCCGGTTGTAATGCGGAATCCATAGATGTTCCATCTCCTTATCTCCGTTGTGGTCTAGAAGGGGGGGAAAATCCGTCTACAAAGGCGAACGCTTACGCTGCTTCAGATTCCAATGGCCCCTCAGCTCTTGTTTCACCGCGCTTCTAGTTATCTTCATGAAAGACGGCTGATCCGCTCGCCTGGTAGGATTCGGACTTTTTCATCGTTAGGAAGCTGCCGATAAAAAAGGCTGCTCCGAACAAAACGGTGAAAATCCCCCACCATAAATTGATATTATATGGAAAGTATTCCGTCGTTTTATTCGTAAACAAGCCGTATATCGTTAAAACGACGCCGAGGTAACAAAAAATAACGCCTGTTAAAAATTTAAGATCAAACAGCAATCGCTTCATACTATCACTCCCCGTCTGTTTCGTTGCAATCAGCCGACATTTACGCCTGGACAAGTTGAAACCGCTTACCAATAATAAAGATTAATAACAAGCATAATAATCAGAGAAATGACGGATAAATAGCCTGGGCGTTTATACCAAGGAAGATGGGCGTACGATATTTTTTCGCTGACGCTTCGCACTAATCCCTTAAGCTCGCTTTCCGGTCTCGGTTTCGTAAACAAGCTTACGACGATAGTGATGACCATAGTTACGATCCAAGCCCATAGTGCCCTTGAGAAGTTGCCTTCCGCGAGTGTGCTGTAGAAATCGCTTGGAATGAAGAAGAACATCAGGAAAGAGCTTGCAACCCCCAATAACAGTCCCCAGAACGCGCCCCATCCGGTCGCCCTTTTCCAGAACACTCCCAAGAAGAAGGTGGCAAAGAACGGTGCGTTAAAGAAGGAGAACAGCATTTGAATGTAATCCATAATGTTCGGAAATTTGGCTGCAATAAATGCGGCGAACACGGCGCATATGGTCCCAATCACAACCATGAGACGCCCGACTTTAATATAATGCCGGTCACTGCCGTCCTTGTTAATATAAGCTTGATAAATATCATAGGTCCACACGGTAGTAAAAGCGGTAATATTCCCCGCCATCCCGCTCATGAAAGCGGCCAATAGAGCGGTGATCCCGAGACCGAACAGCCCTTCGGGCAATAATTTCACCAGTGTCAACGGCAACGCCAGATTGTAGGGCAAGTCAGGGTTTTTGCCTAGCTCGGGAAAAAGCGGAACGGCTATAAATCCCGGAATGATAACGACAATGGGCACGATAAGTCGAAAAAAGGAGGCGTAGACCGGCGTGTTTTGAACAGCTCTTACATCCTTGGCGGCAAAAGCCCTTTGGGCAACCAGGAAGTCGGTCATCCAATATCCGAACGAGAGAACGAAGCTAAGACCTATAATGACGCCAAACCAGCTTACCCCCATCGGATTATCGGCCGTGCTGCTCAAGCCCTGCCATAGATGTGTGAACGACTCGGGCAAATTAGCCAAAATACCGTTGATGCCTCCAAACTTATACATTCCGATCAGCGCAACGGGCAGCAAACCGATCCATATTAAGAAAAATTGAATGACCTCATTGTAGATCGATGAAGTTAATCCGCCCAGCGATACGTATAATAGAACGACTATGGCCGCTACAATGATGCTGAAGACCATCGACCATCCCAACAGCACGCTGAATATTAATCCCATTGCGTACAAGCTAATTCCTGAAAATAAAATCGTCAGGACGAAAAAGGTGACGGCGTTCAATCCCCGGGTGGCTTCATTGAAACGAAATCTTAAATACTCCGGAATCGTTCTCGCTTTCGATGCATAGAAGAACGGATACATGTACAAGCCTACGAAGATCATGGCGGGCACTGCTCCCATCCAATAATAATGCATAGTCAGCATGCCGTACTGCGCACCGCTGGCCGCCATTCCCAGCAATTCCAGCGCGCCTAAATTCGCCGCCAAATAGGCGATTCCCGTCATCCATGCCGGAAGCGACCGGCCCGATAGAAAGAAGTCGCTGTCGGTTTTGATCAGCTTGCGAACAATGAATCCGACGACGATGACAAATGCAAAATAACTAAAAATAATGAAATAATCGATCGTGCCAACTGAAATTTGCCCCATGGACATTCACCCGCCCCGTTGAATTAAACGCTTTCAAACTGCCCGCTGCTTGCTTTCTCCAAATATTTTGCATAATCCGCAATGCCGTCTTCAAGATTGTATTTGGCTTTAAACTGCAGCTGCCGCTCCGCTTCGCCGCAATCGAACGCACCGATAAAATCATAGCCTAAATCTCCGGAGCCCAGCTTGATGGATATATTAGGGTAGAGCTTTTTAATAATGGCCGCAACCTCCGTCATCTTGGTATTGACGCCTGTTCCGATATTAAAGATGCTTGAGCTGCATGCTTCGGCCTGCAAAGCCTGGTAAACGGCCCGAGCGGCGTCCTTCACATAAATGAACTCCAATTGCTGATCCGCACCCTTCGCATCATCGACGTCTATTCCGTTCACAGCCCGCTCCAGCAGGGACTTGATGGGGTCCGGCATGAATCGGTAGGGCCCGTATACGAAAGCAAGGCGTAAAGAAATGACGTTCATCCCGTAATTTCTGTTGTACGCCTCCCCCAGATACTCGCCCGTTAATTTGGTTACGGCATACGTATTCTCCGGATTTACCTTGCTTTCCAATGTAGTTACGGCTGCGGCATGATTGCCGTAGACAGCGCCGGAGCTCAAATAGACCACTTTACGGATATGAAATATTTTTGCCGCTTCGAGGATCGTCGTCGTTCCTACAATATTGGTTCGTACAGTCTCATAAGGCGATATTTCTCCCGCATGAGGATGTGAAATTCCGCCCGAATGAACTATCGCGTCAATGCCGTGCTTTTGGATAATCGAGGCCAATCTCGGAAAATCGCATAGATCTCCCGTTTCAACGGTAAAATGCTCCGTCAGCGGCGATGTTTTCTGGTCAAATCCTACGACGTTATGGCCTTCGCGGGATAATAGTCCCATCACTGCGGACCCTACTAGCCCTGAGCTTCCCGTGACTAATACGTTCATGCTTATTCCTCCTTTATTTAACCCCTAAAAAGGGGGAGAATGGATCAATTAACGCTGAATGGCTACAAATTCTCCGTAGGAGGCATCTCCGGTAATTTTCCCGTTCTCATAAACGACGCTTCCCCGCACCATCGTTATCTTCACTTTGCCTTTAAACCTATATCCTTCGTAAATGCCTTGCGAGCTTTTCGTCTTGGAGAACGAGGATTCGCCTTTATACACCCATTCCTCATTTAAATCTACAATCGCCAAATCGGCGTCGGAACCGACGGTGATGGTCCCTTTTTTCGGATATAATTCAAACGCTTTCGCGACATTGGTGGAAACCAGCTTTGCCAGCTCGACCAAGCCGAGTCCTCTGGCATTCACGCCTTCGCTGATCATAGCCGGCAGCAGTACGTCAATTCCGCCGAATCCGGGCGGCGCTTCCCATATGTTATGTTTACCCTTAAGCTTTTCCTCGTCCGTGTACGGCGAATGGTCGGAGCCGATAAAGTCTATATTCCCTTTGAATAGCTGTTCCCAGAGAGCCTCTTTATTCTCGTACGACCTTATGGGAGGATTGCATTTGGCGAACGGCCCCTTCTCCCGCAGGATCGACTTATCGAACAGCAGGTAGTGCGGACAAGTTTCATTAGAAACCTTAACCCCCCTCTTCTTCGCCTTGCGAACCAGTTCTCCGCCTTCGGCTACGGACATATGAACAATATGCAGCCGGCAGCCGGCATTTTCTGCGAAACGAATGGCTCTTTCCATCGCTTCCAGTTCAGCCAGGGCCGGTCTTCCGTCAGGATATGATTCCGGATCGAGCACACCGCTTTGCTCCATCTCTTTGCTTGCGGCTTCAACAATGTCGGCGTTTTCCGCATGAACCCCGATGAGGCCGTTGAACTTGGCTGCATGTTTCATCGCTTTGAACAGAATGTCGTCCGGCGTATGCGGATAATTGTCATTGGCATATGAAATAAACGCCTTATAACCGACACATCCTAATTCATGCATTTCGCTGAGACGATCTGCCGATGCCGGAATCAATCCGCCCCACAGAGCGAAATCGATCAAGCAATGCCTATCCGCAATATCCTTTTTTAATTGAAACGATTCCCGATCGATGACCGGCGGGACGCTTAACGGCATCTCGATTAACGTCGTGACTCCGCCCGAAGCCGCCGCTTGAGAACCGCAGCGATAGTCCTCCCTATAATCTTGAGGGCCCGGTTCCCATAGATGAACATGGGGATCGATCGCGCCCGGCAATATAACCCTCCCCTCTGCATCAATAAGCTGCTTGCATTCAACCGCACTATCGCCGTCCGTAATCCCCGCAATTTTCCCGTTTTGAATTAACAAGGTTCCCCGGACCGCCCGATGCTCCAATACAATGATTCCGTTGACTATCGCAGTATCGAATATAGTTCCCATTTCCTGTACTCCTTTCTTCATAACTCTATGGAATCTTATCTTCCTTACTTTCGTTCGGCTTGTTCTTTGATCGCATTGATCAGCGTTTCAATATGAACGCCCATTCGTCTCTCCGCTTCATGCGGGTCGTTCTGTTTAATAGACTCGACAATCGAGATGTGCTGGAGCAAATACTCTTCTCCGCGTTCTCTGGTGATGAGCCGGGCAATCTGCGATTCCAACCGAAGCTCCTCGTAAATTAAAATATCCAGCGATGCAATTAAAAAGCGATTATAGGAAGCCTTTGCCACTTTAATATGAAAATCCAACGCAATATCTGTAGGATCGATTTTTCCTTTGACCACGTCCGCATGCTTTTTCAAAGAAAGCTCAAGTTCATCGATATCCTTTGGATTCGCCCGAAGTGCGGCCAGTCTTGCCGTTTCGCACTCCAAAGCTTTTCTGGCATGAAGCAAATCGATTAACTCATCGAGACTTTGCGGTATCGCAGCCATCATAAGCCGTGCCTGAAGGCGTTCCCTCTCTATCCTTTCCGATTGCATCTTGGCATAGCCGATTCCTTCTGAAGTGATGACCCTTCCTTGTGCATCGACAAGCTTGGTAAACCCTTTTGAGTCCAATTCTTTTAAAAGTCTTCCAATGGTGGCGGTGCTTAGCTCAATCCCTTTGAGCCCGAGCATTACCTTCAGTACCCAAGAACCGACCGGTTCGTCGGATTGGATTAAATACTTCAACACCAAATACTCCGAATATTCGTTTCTTGAAGCAAAAAAGCTCCCTTCGTCGAGTTTGTCTACGTTTTCAACCAATTTGATGTCCACCTTAAACCTCGCCTTCTCACCTGCTCATCATTGATGAGCAGGTGGAAATAAAAAAATTTTGACTCGCTTATTTTACACTGTACTGCTCAAACGCCGCAACACCACCTCATCAATGATGAGCAGGTACGTTTTTATTATAGTTTCACGATTTATTATTTGTCAATACATGAATTGTATTCGCTCTCATAGGCCACCGCCATCCCACTTTGCCCGTTTCCCCGCATAAAAAGAAACGGAGCCCGCGCCGACGTGCGCAAGCTCCGCTTAAAGCCGCTTCTATTTGCCGGCGGACGACGCCTTGATGGCGGCGTCTATGTCCGCGTCGGCCTGCTCCGCCGCCTTGCGGAAGGCCGTATTGACGTCGCTGTCTCCGCCTACGACTTCCTTGAACGCCGCGCTCACCTTGCCTTCGACCTTGTCGTCGTACGGCGTTTTCATCGCAATGGGGGCCGGCTTCTGAGGATAGAACGATTTCATATTTTTCCCTTTCAGCTGCTCCAAATCGGCGCCGAACAGATCGACGACCTTCTGATCTTTGATGATCGGAAGTCCGGTGCCGTCCCTGGCGAATTTCTCCTGCATTTCGTCGGACGTCAAATACGTAAGAATCTGGAAGGCGATATCTTTATGCTTGCTGATGCTCGATACGGCGGCGTAAGTCGGATACATCTGCGGACCGACGCCCTTCGCATCGCTGAAGGAAGGCAGCGAGATCGCATCGACGTTCATGTTCACCGCGCTGTTGATCAACAGGCTGCTGTTGCCGACGTACATCGCCAGGTTGCGGTCCTTATTAAACATATCGTTCTCTTTGCCCATCTTGTCCTTCGGAAACTCGGCGCCGGGAATCCGGTAAAATCTCGCGAAATTGTCCACGACCTTCTTGAACTCTTCGCCGGCGATCTGCGATTTGTTCGTCTTCGGATCGACGTAGGCGATCGACTTCTGGTTGACCCGGGTCATCGAGCTGAACGGCGTCGAGCCTGCAAAACCGTAATACTGGATGCCGTTGTCGGATTTGCTTACTTTTTTAGCCAGCTCGTACAGCTCGTCCCAAGTCATCCCTTCCTGCGGATACGGAACGCCGAATTTATCGAAAATGTCCTTATTGTACACCAGCGACTGCGCCGTCGTGAAGATCGGCAGCGCATTGATTTTGCCGCCCGTGAATTGGTCGATGAAATCGACCGTCGTCGGCTCCAGCCTGCTTAAATCGAAATTCGCCTTCTTGATCGAATCCGAAACATCCTGCAGCAAATTATATTTCGGAAACTGCGCAATCAGGTTAATATTCAAAATCAGCAGATCGATATCCGATCCCGCGGTCAGCACTTCCTCCACATTCGTACCTTGTCCGTAAGGGATAAACTTAAGGTTGACGTTCGGAAATTTCGCTTTGATCGCATTGCCCATCAAATCCATGAACTGCTCCTGCGTCGTGCCTGTGCTCGGGCGATAAAAGGTAACGTCGACCGGCTCCGTCTGAACCGGTCCTCCCTTATCGCTGACGGCTTCGACCGCTTGGGCCGGCGCCTCCTGCCCTCCCTTGGAACAGCCTGTAAACAGCGTCATCAGCATCGCCGAAGACAGCAAAGCCCCTGACAGTTTTCTTTGTGCAAGCTTCATTCGCACTCTCCCCTTTGAATTCTATCGCATATGTATTCGGCTGCGGCCGATCCGGCCAGCAGCATGCTTATTTAACTATACAAAGGAGAGGTGCTACGTTTCTATACGGTAAATTATGCTCCTATGTGTTAATTTGCGTTTGCGGTTCGGCAGCTTCTCCTGCCTGGAACCGACGATGGGCGCGGCGAATATACTATTTCGATATATACTTTTTTTTCACCGGAGGTTCCCATGAATTCGTATCCTGTCTACCCGTATTACAGTAAAGAAATGGTTTGCGAAGAGCAGCCGATCTCGTTCCCTGCCCAGCATCAGAACCAGCAGCCGGGGCTTGAGTATTTGATGAATCCGAAGCCGATTTTCGATAATCCTTCCTATATCGGAAGCGGCAAACTGAAAGGAAAAACCGCCATTATTACCGGCGGCGACAGCGGGATCGGCCGGGCGGCGGCCGTCGCTTTCGCCAAAGAGGGAGCGCAGGTCGCCATCGCCTTCTTGTACGAGGTGCCCGACGCGGAGGAAACGAAGCGGCATATCGAGAAGCTGGGCGGCAAATGCCTGACGATTCAGGCGGATCTCAGACATAAAGCGCAATGCGCCCGGGTCGTCCAGGAAACGTTGCAAGCCTACGGACAGCTCGATGTGCTGGTCAACAATATCGGCGTCCAGTTCCCTCAGCCAAGCTTGCTCGATATTACAGAGGAGCAGCTGCTCCACACGTTTCAGACGAATATTTTCTCCTATTTCTTCATGGCCCAAGCCGCGCTGCCGCATTTGAAGGCGGGGAGCTCCATCATCAATACGGCTTCGATCACCGCTTACCGGGGGAGCAAGGAGCTGATCGACTATTCCTCGACCAAAGGGGCGATCGTATCGTTTACCCGTTCCTTGTCGATGTCCTTGGTCAGCCAGGGCATTCGCGTCAATGCCGTAGCGCCCGGTCCGATCTGGACGCCGCTTATCGTTTCGAGCTACTCGGCCAAGGAAGTGTCCACTTTCGGAACCGATACGCCGATGAAGCGCGCCGGGCAGCCTTTCGAGCTCGCTCCGGCCTACGTCTATTTGGCGAGCGACGATTCCAGATACGTTACCGGAGAAACGATGCATGTTAACGGAGGCGACTTTATCACCTCTTAACGGCAAAGTAACCCCGCAAAATGGGGCCTTCGCTTCGAAGCTGATTCAGGTACTTGGCGGGGGGCCCCGAAATTTATAAATTCCGGCAAAAAAATAGCCCGGACCAGTCTCTCGACTGATCCGGGGCAGCTTGTACATAGCTTATTTCCTTTAAAAGCATACTTGCTCTCTACGCCTTGCTTTCCGCAGGCTGATTCGTTTCATCCACTGCTTTGACGTGATATATTTTTTTGGCGAGCAGCGTCTGCAAGATGACGAAGATTCCTCCTACGACCCAATACAACGGCACGGCGGCGGGAGCGCTGAACGAGAACACCGCCATCATGATCGGAGAGACGTAAGCGATAAGCGCAAACTGCTTCTGCTGCGCCGGATCGACGCCGATCTGCGATACTTTATATTGAAAGTAGTAGATGATCGCCGCGACGAACGGCAGCACCATATCCGGCTTGCCGAGCTGAAACCATAAGAACGAATGATCCGCCAGCTCCGGCGTCAGCTTGATCGCGTAATACAGCCCCGATAATATCGGCAGCTGAATCAGCATCGGCAGACAGCCTACCGCCAGCGGGTTCACCTGATGCTTCTGATACAGCTGCATCGTCTCCTGCTGGAGCTTCGTCTTCGATTCCGCGTCGTTCTTATCTTTATACTTGTCCTGCAGCTGCTTAAGCTCCGGCTGAAGGGCGTTCATTTTCTGTTTCATCATATGCTGGCTGCGGTACTGTCTCATCATGAGCGGCAGCAGCACCAAGCGGACCATCAGCGTCAGAACGATCAGCCCGAGGCCGTAGCTCCCGTCAAAAAAAGTAGCCAAATGCTGAATCAAATAAGAAAAAGGATACACAATATAATGATTAAACATGCCCGGCGTGCTCGCGTCGATCTTGGCGTTCGGTCCGCTAACCCCGCATCCGCTGACGATGAGCAGCACGGCCAGCGCCGTTAGTAAGCCGATAATTTTAAACCGGGTGAATCCATTGTTCTTCTTTGCCATAAACATCCTCCTCGTTTGGATAAAAAGTAACTCTCCAACGAGGGGCGGCAGTCACCGGATTCGCCGTCCGGCGCTTCCTTCCGCTTCACTCTGCGCGTTAATCCGTGATGAACGTCGCGGCGGGTTTGCCGCAACCGGGGCCGCGGAAGCGGCGGCATCGACGGATGCTCATTGCGAATCCAGTCCAGATGGACGCCGTCATGCAGAAAAATACGGTACACATAGCTGAACGAACAAATAATCCCGATAGAAAATAAATACGGCAGCAGTTCGTGAATGAGCACATCCTGCAGCTCGAACAATGCATTCACCTCCTTAGCATGCCCGTCTTATTTCAATAATATCTTACTATTTACGAGTATATCTTATATATACGAGATCAGAGGACCGATTGTTTCAGCCCACTGTTATGTTACTCTTTTCCGGCCGTTTCGTCCAGAGCCAGTTGTTAGTCAGGCACCCAGTATCACATTCTTCTCGGGGCGGGCAGGCCGAGCACCTCGAGCGCGTCCTTCAACGTCGCTTGGAAACGCGCCGTCAGCCACAGGCGAAACGTTCTCTCTTCGCCTTCCGACTTCAAAATCGGGCACGAGGCGTAAAAATGGTTGAATAGCGTCGACAATTCATGCGCATACGCGCAAATCGTATTCGGCGACAGCTCCCCGGCCGCCGCCTCCAGCGTCTCAGGCCAGTAAGCCAGCTGTCTGATAAGGCTGAGCTCCTGCGGATGCATTCGCTCTCTTTCCGGCACATTCGCCGTGATAGCCTCTGCTTCGCTGCCGGCTTTATCGAGAATGCTGCATCCTCTCGCGTGCGCGTACAATAAATAAACGCCCGTATTGCCCGATATTTCGGTCGCCTGCGCCAGATCGAATACAACCTCGGTTTGCAGATGAAACCTCAGCAAGTAGTAACGGATCGCCGCGGCGGCGATCGTCCGGCTGGACAGACCCGCTTTGCGGGAGCGCTTCGCCTCGATCGCCTCCTCCATCCGGCGGAGCAAATCCGCCGCTTGAATGCCGATCCCTTGGCGGCCCGACATCGGATAGGCATGCTTGCCTTCCGATACGTCCACGCCGAGTCCCGCCGCCGTATCCCTGCTGAGCGAGACGACGCCGTAGCTGACGTGCCTCAGCTGCGCCGCTTGCTTCTCCAGCCCGAGCGCGGCAAGCGACTGCCTGACCATCGCTTGTGGATATTTCTGCCTATGATCGATGACGTTAACGACCATATCCGCCGCGCCCAGCTTTTTCCGGGTCCCCTCGGAATCGGTCGACCATAGCCCTTCGCCGAACTTTTTGTAGCGGAAATCACGGCCCAATACGCCGAACTTCCACAAATGATAGGCAATATCTTTGGCCGTGTACGTCAAAATGCCATTGGAACGGACAAGCACTTTATCAGCCTGAAATTCCGCTTCGCTCCCGGCCGCATCCTCCTGCTTCAGCACCCAGCAGCCTGCCAGCTTCCCGGCAGTTTCCCGGCGGAAAATCGGCGTCGTTCGAAGCAGCTCGAATGCGCTGTCCCAGAAGCCTTCCTTCACGATGCTGCTTTCCCACACGAGCACGTCGTACCGGATGCCGAACTGCTTCATTTCCTCCAGATGCTCGCGGACGATTCGTTCCGCAACAAGAAGCCCCAGCCAGGCGGTATTCGTATGGCCCCGCTCCAGCTCGTGAAGCACCTCGGCCCGCTTCTGCAAAAGCTCCGGTCGCTTCCCGTACTCGCGGTTGATCTTGGCATACGTGTCCCAGCAAAAATCGCCGAACCGGGCGTAATTTCCCGCGTTGCCGGTATGGAGCAGTCCGACGACCGTGTCGGCCAGTTGGTTGCCCAAATCGTCGATATAATTGTGCACCTCGACCGTATAACCGCTGCGTTTCATCATACGGGCGATCGTATCGCCGATGCAGGAATTGCGCAGATGGCCGACATGCGCCGATTTGTTCGGATTGATCGACGTATGCTCAATGATGACTTTCTCCTTTTTCCGCTGAATCTTCTCGGATGACGCTCCCGGAGCGCTCCACTTCGCCCAGTTGACATAGAAATTGAGAAAACCGGGGCCAGCCGTCTCGATTTTGTGAAAGTGCGGTTCGGCTGCGGCATCGTTCATCAGCTTCTCCCTGATCTCCGAAGCTATCGACTGCGGAGACCGCTTGAGCGGTTTGGCCAGCAGCATCGCGGCATTGACGCTGTAATCGCCGTGCTCAGAATGAGCGGGGCGTTCCACGGAAACCTTCACGCCTGCGGGCCGTTCCCTCCCGGAGGTCTCCCATAGCTCGCTAACAATACGTTCTACCGACGAAACAATTATATTTCTGATCATCTGTGTTCCCTCCGTTTAGGATGATAGTGCCAGCGGATAAGCGCCGGCCGATTCCGGCAAAAGCAAAAAAGCCCCCGTCTCCTTGTAAGAGACGAGAGCCTGAAGTTCCCGCGGTGCCACTCTAAGTGCCCATCCGCATTAGCATGCGAATCGGCCGCTCATTAGCGATAACGGTCTCGTACCGGGTTCGCCTACGCCGCCATAAACCGCCGTTTCGGCCAACCATTTCCCGGGTCCGCTTCATTCCGATCCTTCGTACCGGCTTGCACTAACCCGGCTCGCTGCGACTGTCGGTCGGAATTACTCTCCCGTTCATCAATATTCGAATATGCCGTGAAACATCGTCTTTCTATACTTTATAGTAGTTATACTGGAAAAAGGTTTCCATGTCAAGCGGCATTCCAGCAAGGTTATCCGTCAGCATTTCGCTGCAGTGCCTGAGGACGAACCATGGCTCCTTCCGCCGACGAGACGGCGGCGCATTGTGAGGCTCGCAGCCAGTTCCTCCCCCGGCTCGACCTCGATCCCTGCCGTTTACGGCTGCCCGGATGTTTGCAGCATCAGTGCCGGACGCAGCGTCTCATATACTTTCTCGCGGGAATACAGCTCCGCTTCCGCATTCTGCCCCTCGGTATCGGCGACCAGAATCGAAGCTTGGCCGCCCCGCCGGCCGTTCACATAATCGGTCAGCTCCTGCGAGGACAGCGAGTAAGCCTGGATCGTATTGCCTGTGACAGTGATGCTTCCCAAGTAGACTGCCGTCGAGCCGATGCCGGTCACCTGCGTCCCGCCGGCGGCATGATTGGGCGATGCGTTCCAAGTTAAGCCGCTCTCGCTCCATGAAGCGTCCGAAAGTCCGTATACGTCGAATCGGTATGCATCGTCCCCGGGATTGGCGTCGGTCAGTCTGCCGCTTAGCCGCAGCTGCGCGGAGGCGATGCCGCCGACTGCAGGCACGTTGAACTTATAATAGGCGATCGAAGCCGCGGTTCCGTCCGGACTCGTCGTCATCCGGAAGTTTTGCGCGTCGTTCGAGTCTCCCGCGCCGAAATTCGCATCCGGCCGGGAGCGGTCGGCCCAAGCGTCTTCCGCGGCGGCTGCCTGCCGGTCGAACACGGCCTGTACCGCAGAATTCACCAGCAAATCCGCGGCGATGTTGCCCGCAATCTCATTGTCCTCAAGAACGATCCCCGTACCCGCATCGATCTGAACGCCGGTCCGGTTGCCCGTTACCGTATTGCCGGCGATCCAAACATCGGCCGGGTCTCCGGCTCCGACATGGCCGTTGTTTTTGTCCCCCGCATCCCGCATCACGACGATGCCTCTCGAACTCGGCCCCGAGAAACCGCGGATGACGTTATTTCTTATGATCGTTCTCGGCGCATTCAGCACTTCGATGCCGTCATCCGTAACGAACTCCCGCGTCGGTTCCAGCTCGGGATCGAACTCGATCAGATTGTTCTCGACAATCGTATCGGGCGAGCCCATCATTAATTGAATGCCGCGCAGCGAATTGCGGATCACATTGTCGTGAATGTAATTGTACGGGCCGGATGCGTCGTGATTGCTCGGAGACGAACCGCCGGTATTGCCTACGCCGATTCCTCCGCCGTGCCAAACACCCGTCACCGTATTGCCATATACTTCGTTCAAATATTCGTCCTCGCCGTGCAAATCGATCGCATCCAGCGCCGTCCCGGTAAACGTGTTGTCTCTAACGACGTTATTATGCGTATAAGCCTGCAGCAGCGCTCCGTGACGCAGCGCATTCGTGCCGTCAAATAAATTGTTCTGCACCACGTTCCAGCGGGAGTCGTTATAATATCCGAGCCGGTCTTCCTTAAACACCCCTTGAATATCTACGCCGTAGCCGGCCCCGCCGCCTCCGATATCCGTAGCGTTGCGGAAGAGCGAATGCTGGACGACGACATCGTGAGCTTTGCTGATCCTCACGCCGAGCCGCTCGTACTTCTCCACCGTCACATGGTCGACCACGATGTTATGCGGCTCGTTATTCGTATTCGTAGTGCCGGAAGAGCTGTCGTCAATGTAAATGCCGGATTTCGGCCCGCCGCGCTCCGGGCTGGAAACCGTCGTGTCGGTCGGATAAGCACCCGTCCAAGAGGAGCTGATCGTCAGGTTGGAGATGACGATGCCGTTCTTGTTGATCGCCGCCATGACGCGGCTGTTGCTTCCGGTCAGCGAAGAACCGGCCCGATTGTCGAAATCGGAAATCAAGATCGTCCCTTCCTGACTTTCCCCCCGCAGATTGACGCCGCTTTTCAGCACCAGGTTCGAGTTCGCATCTCCCGGAGCCGCCGTCTTCAAGTTATACACGCCATTGGGGAAATACAGCTCATCGCCAGGCTGCGCTTCGTCGATAGCCCGCTGTATGGCCGGACGGTCGTCCTCGCCGTCGGCCGGATCGGCGCCGTATTCGGCGGCGACATCGATCGTTCGGCCCGTCACCGCATTGGGCTGCGGCAGCAGATGAGGCGTTCCATCGGCGTTATACAGCCCCGCTTTCAAATAAGGGACGGCCGTCGGAGCATGAGAACCCGGTTCCTCGGCTACAGGCTCGAGGACGGCCCCGTTCGGATTGGGCGCATACACCTGAAGCTCTTGAATGCCGTTATACGCGGTCGCCGAGTTGCCTTCGCCGGTCAGCTTAATATAGCGCGCTTCCGTATCGGGAAGCTGCACAGCTTCCAATCCGGCGGAAGAACCGCTGCTCTGGCCCGTATATACCCTTGTCCATGCGAGTCCGTCATTAGACACGTCGAGATGGAACCGGGATGAACGGACGTCTCCTTTGTACCAGGCGATACCCAAATAACCGATTGAAGATGCGGCGCCCAAATCGTATTGAATCCACTGTCCCTGACCGTTTGCGCCCCAGCGCGTGCTCAGCTTGTTGTCCGCCGAGGCTTGCGGCTTGTTGCCGTCGTCGGAGCTTGCCGTTATCCCCGCCGGGTCGAGCGGGTATCTGGACCGGGGAGTAGCGCTTGCCGGAGCCGAGTCGTCGCTGCTGACCCCGCTGTCGTTAACCGCCTGAACGACATAATAATAGGTCGTTCCGTTCGACAGCGATCCGCTATCCTCCAGCGCGAGGGCATTAAGTCCGGCAGCGATCGGCATAAACGGTCCGGTCGGAGAAGCCGACCGCTTGACGGTATATCCCGCCGCTTCGTTCACCGGACTCCAAGCCACCTTCACTTTGCCATTGCCCGGGACAGCCGTAACCGCCGAAGGGGAGTCCGGAGGCGTCGACGGAGACGCGGCGACCTGCGCGGACAACGGGCCTTCGCCCTGGGCGTTCACTCCCGCCACGGCGTAATAGTAAATGTGTCCGGGGATTAGCCCGGTATCCGTATAAGAGAGCGCTGCCGCTCCGACCTCCCCGATCGTCTCGTAAGGCCCGCCCGGCTGCTCGCTGCGCTTGATACGGTAAGCGGTCACGTCGGCGGACGCGTGCCAGGTTAAGGCGGCCTGCGACAGGCCGACCACCGCGAACAAACCGGCCGGGGCCGCCGGCGGAACCGTTGAAGCCGTCGAAGCGGCCGTCAGTTCGCCCGACGGGAGTCCCTCCGCTTCGGGGCGATCCTCGGCGGACGCGACAGCCGATACGACATAGCTGTAAGCGGTCCCGTCAGGCACGAGGTCCGTGTACGAAGCTTCACTGACGGTGGCAAGCATCGTATACGGGCCGCCCGGAGAGGAGCTGCGCTTCACGGCATAGCGGCCGCCCGTTCCGTTCCAGCCGAGGCTGATCTGCCCGTCGACGGCGGCCATCGCCGCGAGTCCCGTCGGGGCCGGCGGCACGACGTTGACCGCGTACATATCGTCGAATGACGCCGCAGCTCCTCCCGCGGCGAAGAATCCGACCCGATTCGCAGCGGTGCCGCCGGGCGCTTCCGAGAGCGAAGTGTCCTCCGCGACGTAAAGCGTCGGACCTCCTTCCGCCGAACCGGCCAGCGATGCTCCGCTCACCGTCAGCTTCAACCGGTAATAGCGGTCCGCATCGAAGCCGGGGATGACGGCCGACTTCAACGTCGTGTTAGCGCCCGCCGCGCGCTTGCCGAGGCTGAGCTTCCCGTCACGATTCAGCGATAACCAGTAATAATTGCTGCTGTCTCTGTAGCGGGCCGTAATGCCGGCGGCGGCGGTCGTGTCGGATTTGACGAGCGCCGAGTAAGCGACATTGTTGCCTACGAAATCCTTGTTGTAGAGCAGCGTCGTGGAGGACTGCTGCCCCCCGATCCGGATGAAATGATTCGCGGCTTCGTCCGCGTCGGCCTCGACGGACCAGTTATTGGCGCTTGCATTGGCCGCCCAATGGTAGGCTGTGCTGCTGCTCGTGTTGAATACGGCGCTTGTGCTGAACCCTTGAAAGTCTTCATAGATGTCGGTCTCCGTTGTAACGGCGCGCGCCGTTCCGGGAAGCTGCGCCGCTCCGCAGAGGAGCAGCCCCGCCGTCAAGCAGCTGACGCTTCTTTTCCAAAGCCGTAACGATGGCTTGCTGCGCATGATTCAATCTCCTTTCGTTTCTAAGAGTGTGGTGAACAAGTCCGCTGCGGTGCCCATTTGATTTTCCAATCGCATGTAACCGCTATCATTACATCCGGGAAATCACCCCCTTTCCAACGCAAAACGCCTTCTTTCCCGGCGTTTCATCCGCTCCAATCGCAGTCTATCCGGCCATAACTGACATAACGGCAAAACAGCTTGGAGCTTGTACCGCAGGCTCCCCGGCGGGATCGTCGTCGCTCTCTTCCCGCAGTCGCCTGATGGTCCATCTCCAAGCTGTCATATCCGAAGCTTATATTCGCTCCAACCGCAGCCCCTCGGCCGGGTCGAGCCGAGCCCGCCAGCGCTCGCCCGGCCAGCTGAGCTCGACGGCCCGCGTTCCCGCGGCGGCCGCTTCCGGACCGGCGAATGCAGCAGGCCGGCTGCTGTCGCTGTACGCCGTCACGAACGAAGCGCTCGTGCCGTGCTGCCTGTGCAGCAGCCCGTTCATGCTGCGGGCCGGATTATCGGCCGGCCCGGGGGTTTCGGCGAGCATGATCCGCGAGCCCGGCGGCGCCAGCATCGACAACGCGGCGCCTTCTCCTCCCGCCGCCGCACTCATTTCGACGGAGCAGACACTCTCGCCGCTTCCCGCCGTCCATTCGGCCAGCGGGCGCACGAAGCGGTAAGGACCCTCTCCGTCGTCCAGCAGCCGGTTTGCCGGAGGCTGCCACAGCTCCCGGCGGTACGCGGGTTCAAGCCGCGGACTGTGCATCCACCAGTCGATCGTCGCTTCCGAATCGAGCTCCGCAACGAACCAGTCGAGCAGCCAGCGATCGGTCAGCCACAGATGACGCTCCAGTCTGCAGCCCGGATACGCTTCCGTCGAGCGCAGCCAGACGTACGTTCCCGACTCGCCGTCTTCATACCGGACGAGCTCGCCGGTATGCGCCGCCTGCGACCGGTTGTTCACCGCCACCGTATTATGGCTCTGCGCGCAAGCATACCAATCTTTGCGCAGGCCCGATCCGTACGGCACCATCCCCAGCTCCGGCGCCAGCCAGCCGTCCCGGCCGGCTATGGTCAAATGCAGCTTGTCGTCATGGCCGTGCGAGCCGCCGTGCGGGCCGTAGTCGGCATAGAAGGACAAGCGTCCTCCCGGGCGGCGGCCGATAACGAATCCGGACGTCTCCAGCAGCCGGGAGCCCCTCTGCTTCGCCTGCGCCTCGTCTTCGGACCGCGCATCCGGCTCCCAGCTCCCTTGTCCGTACAGCAGCGCCTCCAGTCCCGCTCTCTGCGGACTGCCATACATATAGCGGTACGCTTCCCGGAGTATCGGAACGCAGCCCGCCTTGCCGTAACGGGCATAACCAATCTCCACGGTTTCGGCGATTTCCCGGGAGTACGGCACGCGCCGGTACGGTCCGTCATGCAGCGCAGGCAGCTCTCCCCGCTCGTTCGCCAGATCGGCCAGCACATCGAGCATGCCTTCGAACGATTGGCCCTGCTCGCCGCGCGCCGCATACAGATCGATACCGAAGCGTTCCGCCATCTCGGCGGCGATGAAATAGGCGCGCAGAACGAACACATGGTAATACGTCGTTCCTTCGTACTCCATCTGATCCGGGTTGACGCCGATCGTAAGATGATGCTTCAAGCCCGCAAAGCCGTCGACTAGCTCCCGCATCTTGGTCTCATCGCGATTCCGCGCATAGACGCAAGCGAGCGCCGCATTCAACCATGCCGTATAATTGCTTTCCGGCTTGCCCTGCTCCTCAGCAAGCAGCTTGCGCGCCTGCGTCATGCTCTCTTCCAGCATCGCGAAGAACAAATCCAGCTTCTCCGCTTCGGCGAACTCGTAGCCTTCGTCCGTCAGCAGCAGGCCGGCGCGCAGCAGCGTCGTCGCCCAAATCGCTTCGGTCAGCGCCTGATGGAACGCCCTGCCTTTGAGCATCCACCCTTCCGCCTCCGGATGAACGGGATACTTCGGGAACTGCTCCGCATAGCGCAGCAGCACGCCCGCGCTCCAATCGGCGTAACGCCGCCCCCGGCCTGCGGCATATAGCGCCGCCGCTTCAAGCGCGAAACGGGCGCATGACTGATGCTTCATCACGAGCCAGGCGCCGCGGTACGGCTCGCCATGGAGCGCACAGCCGTAAGGACATAGAAACTCCGTCGCATCCTCCTCCAGAGGATCGAATAAAAGCTCCGTGTGATGCTCGGGACATACGTATTGATGCCACCAGCCGCCCGGCTCGGCGGGAATGACGGGCTCCGCGCCGAGGAGCGGAGCAAGCTCGCGCTCCAGCTGCCCGGCAATCTCTTCCGCCCAGCGGTATTGCTGCAATTTCTCCCCGATTCTCATCTCATGAACATCCCCCCGTTGATCTCGATCGTCTCTCCCGTCAAGTAATCCGACAGCGGAGAAGCGAGGAACAAGGCGCAGTTGGCCACATCCTCGGGCGTCCCTTCGCGGCCGAGCGGAATTCCGGCTACGGTCGCTTTGCGGGCTTGATCCGAAGTAAAGGTCGAATGGAAGGCGGTCTGGCCGATAAAGCCCGGCGAGAGCACGTTGACGCCGATCCCGTGAGGCGCGGCCTCCTTAGCCAAGCCTTTGGAATAAGCGAGGACGGCCGCCTTGCTCGCCGCGTAGACGGAAGCTCCCGGGCCGCCTCCGTTATGAGCGGCCAGCGACGCCATATTGACGATTTTGCCCTTTCCTTTGGCGGTCATGCCGGGAAGCACGGCTTTGCACAGAAATACGGTGCTTTTTAAATTGACATCCATAATTTGGTTATACCGTTCCTCCGTCATCTCCGCGTTAGGCACGCGCTCGATCATATGGCCGGCGTTATTCACAAGAATATCGACGGTCCCCCCGAGCGTCCTCTCCACTTGGGAGATCAGCGCTTCGATGCCGGCGATCCGGGTGACGTCCGCCTGGAAGCATTCCGCCGTGCCGCCTTCCTCCCGGATCGTGCGAACCGCCTGCTCGGCCGCCTCCCGCTTGCTCAAATAATTGATCGCCACCTTCGCACCCGCCTGCGACAGCTTGCGCGCAATCGCAAAGCCGATGCCCGCGTTTCCTCCTGTCACCAATGCGATTTGTCCCGTTAAATCCGTCGTAATCATATGGCTGCCTCCTCATGTCGTTTGTTGTTAAGCAATTGTTCCACCACCGGCCGCATCATCTCCGCCAGCCGTTCGCCCATCGCGATATGACCGTAATCGGACGGATGAATGAGATCGCTCGTCAGCGACGTAAAGTCCGTCATAATGTCCGAGCCTTCCAGTAAATACAGCTGTCCCGCGCCCTTCGACGCCGCATAACGGCGCAATACGTCGTTAAATTGGCGTTCATTCTCGGTGAAGACGGCGGATCTGTCCTTGAAATAGCTCGCCCGGTTAGGGTACATTGTCGTCAAAAAGATCGGTTTATCCGGATGCTTCTCCGCCAAGCGGTCGAGCAAATAGCCGGCCCGCTCCTCGAACTGCTCCGGCGAAAACGTCGAGCGCATGTTGACGCCGAGCTCCAGAAAAGCCAGATCCCAATCCTTCCGCTCGGCCAGATGATCGGCCACCTCCGGCTCGCAATGGCAGGAGCCGCTCAGCCCAAGGTTCAGCGCATCGATCTGCAGCCTGCGGGCCGCTTGCTGAATATAGCCGTTGTAGTGGCTCAGCGCTCCGGCCCCCTGCGTAATCGACGAGCCGTATGCGGCGAAGGTCAGCTGCGGCACCTCTTCCCGGGCCGGCGGCCGAATCTCGTGTCCGAACGCATCGATGTCGTAGAACACCGCGCCGAACCGTTCGCAGTACACCCGCCAGACGCGCGAGGAGAAGGCCGCATTGTTCAGCCTCTCCGGCTCCACCTCGGCGAAGCGTTCCGGAATTTCGAGCGATATCGTTTGGATGACGCCGGCTTGCAGCGTATGGGCCGAATGAAAAAAATCGCCGCGAAACACCAGCACGCGCCCGTTCGTTTCCAGCGAAGACAGCGTAATCCGCACATGCTTCGCATCGGTTACGAAGCGCAGCTCGCAGCCGTTGGACTGCACGGCCTTCGTCCGGCCGTTTTCCGACAGCGCGTGGCGCACCCGCTTCGGGAAGCGGTGCAGCCGCAGCCCCGGCAGCAGCTCCCTTCGTTCCAGCTCCGTCACATTATGAAAAGCGATTCCTTGTTCTATCATCCCGGTTTCCCTCGCTTCGTCCGGTTATTTTTTCTTATCGGCCTCTATCGCTTTATTAGCTCTCTCTTCCGCTTCGCGTAAAGCGGTATTCTCGTCCTTGCCTCCGTCTACGGCGACAAGCGCGTTCAGCATCTCTTTGTCGGCGATCGCCTGGTACTCCGTTTTCTCCGTCGGATCGGCGAATTTGGCGGGCAGCAGCGCCTTGATATTTTTTCCTTTCATGTAAGGATCGTCGGCGGCGAAGGTTTTCATCAGCTCGGTCTGATTTTTCAAAATCGAAAAATTGCCCGCCTTCACAAAATATTGCTGGAATTCATCGGAAGTCACATAATCGAGTACTTGGAAGGCAGCGTCCTTGTTTTTGCTCTCTTTGGATATGTAGAAATAGGTAGGGTACGATTGCGGGCCTACACCGGGCTTTTCCTTGAATACAGGGAGTTGAACGACATCCCAATTGACCGTATCCTTGAACGTTTTGGCGGTCGTGCTGAGGGCGGCGAACATGGCGACGTTCTGATCCTTATAGAAGGGCTCCTGCTGGCTGACCAGATTGTACTTATGATCCAGAAGACCGTTGCCGGGAATTTTGTAGAAGCGCGCCAAATTTTCAAAAGCCTGCCTGAACGCGTCGGACGTGTACGCCGCCTTGGAGGTCGCCGGATCGATATGGGGAGCCGACAGCTGATTCAGCTGCATCAAATGCTGTACCGACATCGTCATGCCTTTGTACTGCTGGCCGTTTTCGCTGCGCGTCATCGTTTTGGCCAAATCGTACGCTTCATCCCATGTCATGCCGTCGGTCGGATAAGGAACGCCGAACTTGTCGAACAAGCTTTTGTTGTAAAAGAGCGCTCCCGACGTCGTGCTGACGGGAAGCCCGTAGATGCCGCCGTCCGCCAGCTGCCGCTGAATGTCGATCGTTGAAGGCTCAAGCCGCGACAAATCGTAGTTGTACTTCTTGATCAGGCCGCTGATGTCGTCCTGCATCTCGTAGGCAAGCAGGAAATTCGAGGTCAAGCCGATGGAAGTAATCAAAATATCGATCGTCTGACCCGAAGTAATGACGGCCGGCAGCGTCTGCGCATCCTTCTGGGGAATAAACTTGAGCGTATAGCTCGGAAACTTCTTCTTGATCTCGTTGCCGTAGGTTTCCATGAACTGCTGCTCCGTCCAGCCGTTGATGCATACGTAGAATACAAGCTCCGTCGGCGTTTCGCTCACCTGCCTCACCAGATCGGAGCCCCCGGCATCGGCATCGCCTTTCGCCGTCTCCGCAGCTTTCGGCCCCTGACAGGCCGAGAGCGACGCTGCCAGCATACCGGCGGCAAGAACTGCGAGACATTTACGTTTGGTCCGCATTCGTAACCCTCCTCTTATGATACTGCCCCTCCAATTTTATTAACCCTTATCTGACTCACAAAATCAATATAACCGATATTGGAAGCGCGGTCAATATGTTATAAATCGATTTTGTAGGTTAAATATGAGTTAATTCCTTTTTTTCAGCAACAAAAAAACGCCTGCGGCGTCGTTGAACATCATACGGATGCGGATTTTTTCGATGAGCATACATGACATGCAAAAACCCGGGACGCCGTCTTCTGCCGGCTTCGCCCCGGGTTGAATAAGTGCTGGTTGCGGTGCATTTTTACAGGGAATCCACAAGCTTTCCTCGGCCCGCTTCCGGAAGCAGCTGCTCCAGCCGCCGGCACAGCGTCTCCCGATCCTGCAGCCCCGAGAGAAACAGCATGATTTCCCGCTGCATCTCCTTCAGCTGATTGTTGCTGAGACCCATCTCGGTAATTAGCCGGAAGGTTGGAATGATCTCCCTGTACATGAAAAACCGGGACGGCCTGTACGCCTCTTCTTCCCCCTGCCACTCCATCGCATGACGGTGAGCCGTAATGTTCAGCGTCTGCCTGCGGATCGTCAATTGGGTTTCGTAGGAAGTCATGAAATCGACGAGCAGCTTGGCCGCTTCCTTATTGCGGGAACGGCTGCTTACGGCCAAACCGTTGACGATCAGCAGCGTATGGTGATTGGCGTAACCCGGAAGCGGAGAAACGTCGAACGAAATACCCGCATCCTTCAGCTGGTTGAGGAAAAAGTAGGTCGTCATAATGACCGATACCTTCCCTTCCAAGAAGAGCGCCTCCGCATCGGCGTCGCTCTCCGACAACAACACCGGGAACACGTCCGTCATCTCCATCAGCTCCCGGCAAATTTCCAAGCCACCGATCGCCTTGTTCGCCGTCAAATGATATTCCCCGGCGTTATCGGGCTCGAACGTATCTCCGCTTTGCAGCATAAACAGCGGCCAACGGTTGCGCGAGGGCAGATAGAAGTAGAATCCGAACCTCTGTCCTTTGACGGCCAGCTGCCGCCCGTACCGGAACAAATCCTGCCATGTCCAGCTGCTGTCCGGCTCCGGCACCTGCACTTCGCGGAAATGGTCCTTGTTGTAGCAGAGCACAACCGGAGAGAAAATAAACGGCTGCACCAGCGTATCCCCGCCCCTGCGGAACGGGGCCGCCGCAAACGGATACAGCTGTTCGTCCGGTTCAAGCGGCTCAAGCAGCTCCGTACGCCCGCCCTCGATGAAATCTTGAAAGTTATTGTTGTTGAGCATGGCCGCATCCAGCATCTCGGCTTCCAAATATTCCTTGAGCGTCCGGCTGTAGCTGCTGGACGGCAGCTCTACCGGCTGCACCTGAATATGCGGATACCGCCGGTGGAACGCATCCAGCAGCTTGTCCATGCCGGCCAGCGCGCCTGTGGACCGAACGTAGCCGAAGCGGATCGTCGTGCGATTCTCCGACGGCGGGCGGATGACCCGGTTGCCCACGCGGGCGATCTTCTCGATCAAGCCTTCCTCGACCAGCTTCTCCAGTCCTTTGCGGACGGAATTATTGCTTAATTGAAACTGTATTTCCAGATCGTTCTCCGACGGCAGAAAGCTGCCGACAGGGATTTTGCCCGAAATGATATCCTCACGCAAAGTAACGATCATCTCATCCAAGCGTGCGCGAAAATATTTGCGGCTGTTTCTTTTTTGCATGAAGTTACCTCACATCTGCCTCATTCAGCATGATTTCCTTTTATTAGCATACTGTAAAAGGCAGGGCCGATACAAGAGGGCAAGCTTTTCTTTCCGTTACGAGCCGCGTTTAAAGCGGCAGCCCCTCTGCTATTTGGCTGAGCGGCATAAGCAGGGAGGCTTGCTGGGATCGGTCATGGCTGCCCTTCGAATCCTGGCGCCATCATGCCTCTCGCCCTTTCGCCCGCTCAGCGCTGCCGGACGGCGGCAATACGCTGCCAGTCGCTGTCGACGAACTGTCCCATATACCATAACGCTACGCCCTTTAAGCCGTAATAGCGGGCAACCCATATTTTGCGGTCGATGCTGTCGGCGTCTTCATAGAACAATTCATTGTCTGCAGTGTCCGTAAACTGAATATGCCGGTTAAGATAAGGAATCGATAATGATTGCGCAACCCCTGCTTTCTTCAACCTCTCCTCCACCGCGCTGCTGGCCGGAGAAGCGTAACCCGCCTCCGCTCCGGCTCCAATGAACTGGTCGGTCTTCTTGCCGATGCCAAGAATGAGCTTCTCCTTGGGCACCCCCGCGGCGAGCGTGTCGCGCACCGATTCCGCTACCAGGGGCAGCGGGGACGACGGCAGCCGGTCGGCTTTGCTTAAGAAATTATACGCCATCAATATGACCGCATCCGCCTGCGCGCCGATCGCCTTCAGGTCATATCCTTTGTAGTAATACACCGGCGGAACCGCGACAGTCAGCTTCTTACCGTTCAGCACCGCCTTCACTTCGTGCAGAAAAGCCGTAAAATCGTCTTTCGAAGCCTCGTCGTACAAATCTTCAAAATCGATGCATACCCCTGAGAAACCGTAACGCGGGTCGTCCACAACCGCGGCGAGCGATTCGGCAAACTGGGTGCGCGCCGCCGCATCTCCCAAGAACGATTCCACGTCGTGGGATTTATTGGCAAAAACGACCAAATCCTTGGCTGCTCCGCTTTTGTCCGCCGCAGCGGTTACTTCCTCCCAGCCTTCCGGCAAATTAAACTTGTACGGATCGCCAGCCGAATCGAGCTTCGCCTTCCCCGCTCCCTCATAAGCCAAATGCCACCAGCCCAGCGCGACCTGATCCAGCAAGCTCATGCGCTCTATGCTGTTGTACGACTGAATCGCATAAAAGCCCGTGACGGTCAGCGGCTTCGCCGACGCCGTCCGATGAAGCAGCCGGTCGATAACGGCCGCCGCTTCCTGCCGGCTGAGCGAGTCGTCCGGATTCAATCCGCTGTCGCTGCCCTCGAGCATCCCCTGCTTCACCGCATAATACGCATAAGGAGCGAGCGGAGCATCTACCTGAGCCGCATCCGGGAACGCCCGGGCGTCCCGCTCCTTCTCCCAGCCGCCGTCGAGCCACTGCTTCCGGTCGGCGTCCGCCGCTTCGCTCAGCAGCATGGCACCCATCGCATACGCCACCTCTTCGCGGCGAATAGGGACGTCCGGTTGAAAATTGCCGTCGCTGTCGACCAACGCATCGACCCAGCGGCGCTGCAAGGCCGCTTCGATCATCGGATAAGACCAGCGGTCCGGGTCCACATCCTTCAGCTTCACCGTCTCGCCTTGCTCGCCCGGGACGGCGCCGGAGGCGGCTGTCATCATCTTGATGAACTCTTCCCGGGACATTGCGGCGAGCGGGCGGAATCCTCCGTCCGCATATCCGTCAATCGCCTGAACCGCCGCCAATTGATAAATAGGCTCGGCAGACCAGTCGCGTTCCCCCACATCGCGAAACGGGATCAATCTGGATTCGTAAGCGTGGGCCGTCGCCGAGCCTGCCAGCAGCAAGCCGAGCGACGCCAACATCATTGTTTTGGCAACTATGTTCCCGCACCTCCCATGACTTTCCTTGCGTCTAAGCCTAACTCTCATGAAGTAAAGACGTATCGCAAGCGGAAAAAGTTTCTTGCTCGCAGCGGTCTTTTGGGTTTCTACAGGACAAAAAGCGCCCGGGCGTACGTCAGCAACGGACAAAAGCCCCGGCGCTTATGTTCGCGCCGGGGCTCCCTATCTTATGCAAACTATTAGTGAATATTGGACAATCCGATGACGCCGTATTCAGGCCAATGATAAAAATCCAGTCCGAGCGACAAATTGGCCGATGTGCGGATCAGCGGTTCATTCAGCAAGCCTTTCATCAGTTCCTTCGTCATGACCAGTTCGTATTCACGGTCACCCTTCTTCAGGAAGTAACGAATGTTGCGGATCGTCTTCCCGTCCGCATCTTGAACCAAATCCATGAACGGCACCGTCTGCTGCTGCATCGTTTCCCCGTACTCAAGTCTGCGGTCCACATGATACGTCGCCTGATCGTCGGCTATGCGGTCGATCACAATATCCGGCTCCCCTTCGTTAACGGAGGACAGCTTCATGATCAGCGCCGGATGCTCGACCGGATCGAACGGGCGTGTGTCTTTGACCGACACGGTATAAGTATCGGCATCCCAGCCCACCAGCAGCCCGAGCTTCTCCGCCGTATCTCTCAGCGGCACATAGACGACGCCATGATAATTAAACGGCTGATATTCCGGCGCATATATTTTCCCGTCGACCTTCGCCTGCACGTCGGAGTAGGTCACCGTCGCCTCGAACGGGTCCGTTCCGATAGGAATCGCCTCCGCCGTATCCTTGAATTCGGATTGCGAAGGATCGCCCTTGGCCGCGATCCCCGCCCACTCGGAGCGCAGCAGTATTTCATACCGGTTGGACTCCGCATTCCAGACCGTTACATAGCCGAGCGTATCGCGGAAAAACGTCATCGGCACATACAGCGCGTTTTTGAAATTGAGCGCTTGCGGCGTAACCGGAGCTCTGGCCCCGTTATACGTTACCGTTACGTTGCTGCCGGGGTATAACGTGACCTGCTGTTCGCCCGGCTGCGGCGTCGGCACCATATCGATATCCTTCACGTCGTTTACACGGTCCGTCGCTTCCTGCCCCTCGTATACGTCGAATACTCCGGCCGCAGGACGGCCCAGCTTATTGTTGGCGTAGACCAGGTAGTTGTGGCCGAGCTCGAACGTTACGCCGCATTGGTCGCTGTCCGGCGCGGTCAGCACGTTGCGGACATAACTGCCTTTCAGATTTAATTCCGTCACGAAGGTCGCCAGACGGTACGGCTGCCCCTTGTAGAACACATCTTCCACCTTCGTCACCGACCCGTAAAGTACATTGCTTGCCAGCGAGTAATCGTACTCGGCGGAAGTCGCTTCCCCTTTGGAGCATGCGTAAACCTTCTGGGGGCTCGTCGTCACTGCCGCCGGAAGGGCAGTCAATGCGACTGCCGCCGCGGCCAGACATGCGATCATCTTTTTTCTCATCACCGACACTCCTCGTTTCATCCCGTAGTCTCTCCCTGTCATCCGCTTCCTTTCTAAGGAAATAATAGGGATAATCATATCATGTATATTCGGAATGAACTCGTTTTTTCCGGGTGTAGGCGAAATTTTTATTTTCCCGGCCACTTCTTATCCCGCCGGTTTGGAAGCTCCTTTGCTATGTTGAAAATAATCGATTCTTTGGATCAAGGTCGGATGCGTGCCCAGGAAAAACTGTGTCAGCGCCGGAGGATTCACGTCGGACAAACTGACGGAAGCGAGCTTCTGGAACGCTCTGATCCCCGCGTCCGGATCGCCGCGCAGCTCGACCGCATATGCATCGGCGCTGTGCTCGTTCATCCTGGAGATGGCGTTATCGAGCGGTGAAGCGGCAAAGCTGAGCACGGATACGAGCAGGAGCAGCACCGGCAAGCCCGCATAATCCAGCGGTCCCCGCGCGCGGATCGCGCTTCCCCAGCGGCGATGTATCCAATGAAACAGGCGGAACACGAGCCAGAAGCCGATGAAGCTTTCGACAATGCCCCATAGCGTGCCCCATAAGACATGATGCTTCACGTAATGCCCCATCTCATGGGCCATAATAAATAAGATTTCGTCCGCGTTCAGCTTCTTCAGCGTCGTATCCCACAGCACGATCCGCGTAGTGGAACCGATTCCGGTCACATAGGCGTTCAAAGCGTTGGTCTGCTTCGATTTATCGACCTGGTACACTTGGTCCGCCGGTATGTTGGCCTGCCCGGCTAATTGCAGTATTTGCTGCTTCAGCTGCTGATCCTGCAGCGGCTTGAAATCGTTAAAAATCGGGGCCAGCACAACGGGCTGAATAAACGTGAAAAACAGCGTCAGCGGAACGGAAACGGCCCATCCCCACAGCCACCAGCGCCGCGGACTCCGCTTGATCGCCGTATACAGCAGCCAATAAAGCGGTATGGAGATGATCATATTGACCCCGAAGCCTTTGGCGATATCCAGCAGCCATGAGGAGGCGCTCTGATTCGTCAGCCCGTACGATCGGTTCAGCTCGTGCAAATAATAATCCAGCGGCAGCTCGATCACATAGAGAGCAAGCTGGAGCAGCAGCAAATAAACCGCCATTCGCAGCAGCGACCATCCCGTCAGCCTCTCCGCCAGACTGCGGAACCAGGAGGAGCAGCCAAGCGTCATCAACACGATCAGAATCCCCCATTCCACCGGGGTCGATATAAAATAAGACAAATACCCGATCGTCGCCAGCCGATGCGCATTCTCAATTTGCTCCGGCGTCATGAATGTGGCCGGGTCCGCCGGTCCGCCGCGCAGCGCGGCAGGAATCTGCCCTGCGGGCTGATGCAGAAAGTAGTAGGCCATAGCCCCGCAATATATAATCAAAATCGCAATCCAGATCCATCCGCGCCTCATAGGGCTCTCCCCGCCTCTCTTCTTATCGTTCATACAAGCGATACCGCTATTTTTCCATTATAGTCCAACCTGTCCCGTTTTATCACCTGAACGGCCGCGCACGCTCCGCGGCGGCTCAAGGTAAAGATTGCAAACGCAATAAAGCCGCTTATCCTTAATTTCGATAAGCGGCTGTTAACCTGTTTTATTACATTTTTTGAGCCAATAGATGATTCAGCATGTCTTCGAGCGGAACGGTAGCCAAAGCGATGGCCGTATCCGTTACGCCGTAGTAAATGTGCAAAATCCCTTCATCCAACACGCAGCCTGTCGGGAAAATCACATTCGGAATCTGGTAGCCGAACTTCTCGTAATACGTTTCCGGCTCCATAATGAAATCGGACGTTCTGGCCAGCACTTGATTCGGGTTGTCCAGATCGAGCAGCATCGCGCCTACGCGGTAAACCGTGTTCTGGTCTACGCCGTGATACAGCAGCAGCCATCCGTGCTCGGTGCGGATCGGCGGCGTGGAGCTGCCGATTTTTTTGCCTTCCCAAGCGTTCTCCGCTTTGGCCAGCAGCACAGGCTCTTCCCAATTCGTCAAATCGTCGGAATAGGTGATCCAGATCGCCGCCTGGTCGGTGCCGAACGCTTCGCCGATATATTCTTCGGGTCTGCGAAGCAGTGCGTATTTGCCGTTGATTTTCTCAGGGAAAAGTATATTGTTGCGGTCGTTGATTTCCAGCGGCGTTGTCGTCGTCACGTATTCCCAGTCGATCAGGTTGCGGGAAGACAGCAGGACCGAGCGGGTCAGCCAATGCCCTTCTTCTTCTCCCCAGCCGTCCGGATAGGTCGGAATCGAGCGCTCCGGAATCCCGGTGCCCGTCGGATAATAGTTCATCGCACAAGGCCGCAGCGCAATCGTCATGTAGAACGTATCGTCAATTTTAACCATCCGCGGGTCCTGAACGCTGCCGTACGGAAATCCCAGCATATCCGGGGTTACGACCGGCTTGTCCGTAACATGCGTAAAATGCACGCCGTCTTCGCTTTCCAGCAAGCCCAGGAAGTTTTTGCAAGGGGTCAGCGAGCCGGCGGTCCGCTCGATCATATAATATTTGCCGTTGTCTTTGACGACGGCCGGATTAAATACGGTAGCCAATCTCCATTCATATTCGCCGGGTACTACGATGGGGTTTTCAGGATGTCTTGTAATTTTCATTGATAGTGCCTCCTTGATCCAATGCAATCTTGGTCGTGTTGAAATTTAACGGTATTAACGCTCCACGTCTCTGACGGCTTGATCCATAGCGCGAACAATATCACGTTCGGAAGCCATCGGCGTATCGCCGGCTACGGTGTGCGCCAGCATCCCGGCAGCCGCCGCAAAAGCGACGGTTCTCTGCGGTTCGAGTCCTTCCAACTCTCCGTGAATGATCCCGCTTGCAAAAGCGTCTCCGGCCCCGATCCGGTCATACACCGGGAACGAAAGAAGATCGGAATAGACGAAAGCCCCTTCTTTAAAAAGATAGCCCTTCAAGCTATGGCGGTTATCGCTTTGGATGGACCGGTGCGTTCCGGCGGCCGCCTGCAGACCGTAACGTTCGGCGACGACCGGAATCAGCTCCTCCAGCTGCTCTTCCCTCGACGTGCGGCTTGTAGGCAGTCCAAGCACATGAATCGCATCCTTTTCGTTCATGAAGACGATATCCGCGAGGCGCAGCATGTCTTCATAATGCGGCTTGGCTTTGGCGTAACCTTCGTCTCCCCACAAGCCCGGCCGGTAGTTGCAGTCGAATATCACCTTGCCGCCGCGCTCTTTTACCGCCCGGGCAAAAGCTTTCATCGCCTCCCTGACGGTATCGTTCATCGCCAGCGTAATGCCGCAGAAATGAGCGGCGTCCACTTCGCCCGCGATGCCCTCAAAGTCGTAGGTTCCGGCCGGAGCCGTATTGAAGCTGCTTTCCTGGCGATTGGAGTAAGTGACACGGCCAGGCCTGAGTCCAAAGCCGTTCTCAAAGAAATACATGCCGATATACGCCCCGCCTCTAAGCACGCGGTTCGTATTCACTCCGAGCTTCCGCAAATAAGCTTCGGCCGCATCCCCCAGCGGGTTATCCGGCAGTCTGGACACCAGACGCCCGTCGTGGCCGTATCGGGACAAGGCCGAAGCGACATTGACGCCGGTTCCCGAAAAGGAATAGCTGAGCATACTGCTCTGTGCTAGAAGATCATGCCCCGGCACCGTAAGGCGCATCATGACCTCTCCAAATGCCGCTATACGCTTAGGCATAATGATCCGCCAGCTTCGTCATCATTTCGTGCAGCTTCTGCACATCGCGGATGATCGTCAGACCGGTAGAAGCGTCGATGATGGAAGAATAAACGTGCGGAATGACCTGAGGCACGCCGGCTTCCAGCGCAATCCGCAAAATCGCTTCAAAGTTGTCCAAATCGATGCCGCCCGTAGGTTCCAACGCGAAACCGGCCTCTGCGCAAGCTTTTGCAACGGCACGCAGCTCGTCTTCCCGCTGCAGTCCCTGCATCGGGAAATATTTCAGAGCGTTGCCGCCCATATCCCTGACCAACGCGATAGCCGCCTCGACAGGCACCACGGCCAGCTCCTGCTGCGCCGCGCTGACCGGACCCGTAGAAATATTGACGAAGCCCGGACGGCCTGTCGGCGAGACAAGGCTGTTGATCCAGCTGTCTTTCCCGCCCAGGTTGGCGCGGGTCGCTCCTACCGCCGGAAATACCTGATTGATATGGCTGCCCGGATAATGCTTGGCGATTTCCGCAACGACAGCGGCTTGCCGGTTATCGCCGGCGCCCAGACCGATGGAAACCGCATCGTCAATTTCCCGGCCGTATGCTTTCATCGCTTCTACAGCTTCCGGTACCGTAGCGTAATCTTTGGATAAGACGCCGACCAGCACATGTCCTTCCGCAGCCTCAAACACCTCCTTGGCGTTGGAAATGTTTTTGGCCAGAACGTTTAAAGCCACCCGATGATTGTAAAATCTTTTTGCGATCTCAGACATGGTTAGAACCTCCTACTATTTCCCGGATTCTGGATTCGATGATCATGATGTCGTCGCCCGCCAGCGGACGGGGATCGATGTCAAAGTATCCTTGTCTTACTCCGTAATCCCGCGTATAAATGGCGATATCGCCGTTTTGCAGCTCATCGTTCAACCGTTTGGCGCTGATCCCCGTCACCGCTTCGTCCACCTTGACGCGGCCTCTATAGATCGCCCGGCCCGCTTCGTCCTGGACGATGGTCACGTCCAGACCCGGAATCCGGCTGAGCGGCATCAAAGCTTGCAAGGAAGCTTTCTCCTGCTCGCTGTTATCCTGCTTCACGGCATATTCATCCAGCGCCTGAAGCAGACCGAACGTCGTTTCTTTGCCGACCTTCATGCTGCGGCCGATGCCGTGCAGCTGCACTTTCAGCCATTCGATATAGGTCCGCTTCCCGGCTACGATGCCGGAGGTCGGACCTTCGATCGCTTTGGAGCCGCTGTAAATCGCCAAATCCGATACTTTTACATATTTTTGCAAATCTTCCTCGGCCGCCGCATCGACGATGAGCGGAACCCCTTTACGCTGCGCAACTTCCCATGCCTCCTCCACGGAGATCATATTTTTTTGCACGGCATGATGGGATTTCACATAGAGGATGGCCGCCGTCTTATCCGAAACGGCATCGGCTATATGCTCGGCCCGCCCTTCATTCGCATATCCGACTTCGACAATTTTGCCGCCGCCGAGGTACACCATCGTTTCGACCGGAGCGCCGTATTGCACGTTATGGCCTTTCAGCATGATGATTTCGCTTTGTTCAATCGGCTCCTGATGCAGGCGCACGCTTCTTCGGCGGTCGCCCTTCGTGACGATCGCCGCAACGGACAGCGCAATGCCGCTGGAAGCGGAATTGACGACGACCGCAGCTTCGGAACCGACATGCCGGGCGACGTAATCGCCCGCTTTATCCACCAGATCGGCAATCTCCACATAGCTCTGCCCGCCTTGTCTCATCGCTTCCATAACGGTATCCGTCGGCGCCGAAACGCCGAGAATGCTCATCCGGCCGCTTGCGTTAATAACCCGTTTCAGTCCGTATTTAGCACTTAATGAGTTTGTCACCTATGATTGCCCCTTTCGCTTCAATTCGCCGTGCCGCCGTTCTCGTTTCGCCTTCCGAATCGATCAGCTCGATCGAGCGTTCCTCCAGCCCGAACAAGGTCAGATTGGCCCGGTCGCCGACCCGGATTCGCCCGAGCTCCGGCCGTTTCAGCCACTCGGCAGCCCGCACCGTCACCCAATCGACGGTTTGCTCAAGCGTATAACCGAGGCAGAGAAATTTGCTGAGCAGGTTGGACATACTGTACACGGGGCCGTTCAGCCGGTTCCCGCGATAAATGTCCGTGCTGATCGTGTTCGGGTCTATGCCATGCCGCTTGGCGGCTTCCGCCACCCGGAACGAAAAGCTCGCCGTCCCGTGCCCAACGTCCAGATGAACGCCGCGGCGCACGGCTTCCCGAAGCACATCCAGCGGTTTGCCTTCTTCGTCAAACAGATTGTTGCTCTTTCCGTTCAAGTAGTGCGTCACCACATCCCCGCCGCACAGCAGCGGCATCACTTCGCGGATATCCGGCGGCGCCGAGCCGATATGAACCATCAGCGGCAGCCCTGTCCGCTCGGACAGCTCGCGGGCAATCCGCAGCGGTTGAATGCCGCTTTCCCCGACAACGCTTCGGCTGATTCTCGCCTTCAAGCCGACGATAAGCTCGGGATGCTCCGATACGGCCTGCAGCAGCTTGTCCCGATCGATCCATTCCAGCCGGCTTAACTCGTCGATTCGTTTCAATCCGATTCGCGAAATATTCAAAAAGGCCAACAGCCGGGTATCCGCTTTCCGCCCTCCGGCAGCCAGATCGCCGATCCGGTCCGCACCGCAGCTTCCGGCATCGACAATCGTGGTGACTCCCTGCTTGACCCCGATTTCATCGATTTCGTCGCCATACGGATCAAACTCCGGAAAGGCGTGCACATGCAGATCAATCCAGCCGCTGGATACATATGTACCGGGCCGCTCCCAAATTTCCGTTCCCGAGTCCGCACGGCAAAGTGCCGTCCCTCCGGGAACAATATCCGTAATGATTCCGGCGTTAATCGCCACATCCACTTCTTCTCCGCCCACCAGGCGGACACGCCGCAGCAATATGTTTCGATCCATCGGCTTACCTCCTGCCTCTTCTTGCTTACTTCTATAATAATTCAGGACAGTGCGAGAAAATATCCAATGAAATTGCGATTCTATCCGTTAAATTGTAAATGATCGAACGACGCTCAATTCGGCAGAAAGCGTGCCGGTCACGCTGCCTCCCACCTTGACCTCGACCCGGCAAGGCTCTGCGGCAAATTCCATGCTCCGGTTCCAGACAGCCAGTTCATCATGCCCCAGCTCCAAAAGAACGATTTGTTCTTCGCCTGGAAGCAGGCTGACTTTGCGGAAGCCTTTTAATTCGGCAACCCGGCGGGTAACTCCCGATTCAAGGGCGCGAATATACAGCTGTACGGTTTCCGCCCCGCGGACGGCGCCGGTGTTTTTCACCTTGACGCTGACCTGAACCGTGCTTCCTGCCGCAAGCTCCGCCGCAGAAACGGATGTTTGCGAAAGCGTCAATTCGCTGTACGCAAAACGGGTATAGCTCAAACCGTAACCGAACGGATACAGCGGAGCCGAAGGCATATCGATATAATTGCGGAGACGATGCGCCGCCTTCTGGTTGTAATATACCGGCAGCTGCGCCGCGGAGCGAGGCAGCGAAACCGGCAGCCGGCCGCTCGGATTCACCTGGCCGAACAAAATCTCCCCAACGGCAAGGCCGCCTTCCATGCCCGGATACCAGGCGCACAGCAGCGCGTCCGCCAGCGGCTCCAACTCCGTCAGCTCCAGCGGGCGGCCCTGTATCATCACCGCGACGACCGGCGTACCGGTAGCGGCCACCGCCTCCGCGAGCCGCAGCTGCAAGCCGCCCGGCCGCAGGTCGGCCAGGTCCACGCCTTCGCCGCAGTCCATGTCGGATGGACTGCCTTCGGAGATGACGGCTTCTCCGTTGCCGTCAAAATCGCCGCCGAACTGGCGGGCGCTGCTGCCGCCCAGCACCAGCACGACAGCGTCCGCTCCGGCGGCGAGCTCGACGGCCGCAGCGAAGCCGGCGTCCGACGTATCGCGGATGCCGCAGCCGAGCGCGTGCACGACCTGAACCCCGGACGGCGCCGCTTGGCGGATGCCTTCCAGAACGGTGGTTCCCCGCCCCTTGCGCTGCACGCTGGTGTAATCGCCAAGCTGATTGTACAGCCGGTCGGCATTAGGGCCAATCACGGCGATTCGCCGCTGCTTGTCCGCCCTCAGCGGCAGCATCTCGTCTTCGTTCTTCAGCAGAACGACCGATTCCCGCGCGACCTGTACATTCAGCCGCCTCATGCGGTCGCTGCCGACAATATCCAGCGGCCGCCGCTCATCGGCATACGGCCGGTCGAACAAGCCGAGCCTGAACTTGAGCGTCAGCACCCGAACGACGGCGCGATCAATGTCCGCCTCGGACACCAGCCCTCGGGCAGCCGCCTCCTCCAGCGTCGTAAAAGCTTTGTCCCACAGGCTTAAGTCCACGCCGGAGGTCAAGGCAAGCGCCCCTGCGCCTTCATGGCTTCCGGTCAAAGCCAGCAGACGGTCAACCGCCTGGCCGTCGGCCATGACGATACCTTCAAACCCCCACTCCTCCCGCAGCATGCCGGTCAGCAGCTTGTCGTTGGCATGACAGGGCACGCCGTCGATTTCGTTGTAGGCGGCCATAAAGCCGGCCGCGCCCGCCGCGGCGCCCGCTCGCGCCGCCGGAAGGTGGATTTCGCGCAGCTCGCGTTCGCCGATTTCCGCGGGCCCGGCGTTTCTCCCTCCCTGGCCTGCTCCCTGCGCGCAGAGATGCTTCAGCACCACGGCGATGCGATCGGGACCGTTCAGCTTCTCGGCATCCGTCCCCTGCATCCCTCGTACCGCGGCCGTCGTGAACGCGGCGGCCAAATAAGGGTCCTCGCTGTAGCATTCCTCGGAGCGCCCCCAGCGGGGGTCGTGAAGAATATCGAGCGCGGACACCAGTCCGATATGCGCGCCGCGGCTGCGGATTTCGGCCGCCACGCGGCCGTAAGCCTCCTCAAGCAGCTCCGGATTCCAGGTCGATCCCGCCCCCAGGTTGACCGGCAGCATCGTGCCGTCCAGCGCCTGATGCCCGTGCGGGCATTCTTCCGTCAGCAGCACGGGAATGCCGAGCCGCGAATGCTCGATCACATAACGCTGAATTTGGTTGGCTGCGGCTGCGCTCTTCTCCGCGGTAATGCCGTTCGAATAATCGACCCCGGACCAAGGGTCGCTGCGAAACAAGCCGTATAAGGCGCCCATTCCGCCGTACGCGGCCACTTCTTCTTTAAATGCATCCGTAATTCGGAACTCGCCGTTTTCCATCTTATAAGCGTCCCAGCCGTACATGCGCTGATTCAGCTGTCCGACCTTTTCCTTCAATGTCATGCGGGACAATAGATCCTGCACCCGTTCCTGCAGCGGCGAGCCGGCCTGTTTGTACTTCTCCACCGTCCGTTTCACCTCTTCTCGGTTTTGCTTGCGCGAAGTCCTCTATATTCCTTAGGCGTCAAGCCGGTAAACGATTTAAACACCGAAACGAAATATTTGTATTCCTTGTAGCCGACCTGATCGGCGATTTCAAACACTTTGTCGTGCGTCGTCGCCAGCAGAGATTTCGCCTGTTCGATGCGCAGCTCGTTCATATATTCCGTGAATCCTTTACCGGTGCTCTGTTTAAAAATATAACTGAAATAGCTCGGCGTAATCTTGAGCCATGCCGCAACCTCCGATGCTTTGAGGTCGCTTCGATACTGGTCGTTAATATAGCTTTTGGCTTTTTCGATAATCCAGTAAGAACGGTCGATACCGTTTTTCTCGATCAGCGCGAGCAGCTCCGCCATATCCCGATTCGCCGCTTCCTCCAGCGCATGGTACGAATTGTAGAGATGCAAATCCAGCGAAGGACGGCCGCCGTCGAGTCCGGTCATGCCGCTTTTTCTGAGACGCTGGCGAAGCAGCGCGAACAACTCCTCGCAGACGGCGACAACTTCATGCAGCAGATAAGCTTCCTTTTTAAACAATTGAAACATATCGGCCACTTCCGCTTTTACTTCCTGCTCGCCCTGCTTGAACAGCGCGGCGACCAGATGCTGCACCCGCGCCGATACATCCAGCGCCTCCGGCCGGCGGCCCTCCTGCCACTTGGCTTCATAGGCGGCATTCAACACGGGTTCATGCTCCAGCACGTAGTACTTGAGCCTGGATGCCGCCTCCGCGCAACGCTGAGCGGTTTCCTCCAAATGTTCGTACGGCTCCGACACGCCGCAGTAAAACGGCGGTTGCTCCGATGACGGCATGGTATTTTGCCGCAGCAGCAAGTCCCATTCCCTCTCGTCCATAACCCGGTCCGACGCAGCCAGCGTGATCAGCAAATTTTCATGATCGAAGATGGAAAAGGGCCGCAGCCCGGGGTTCTCCAGCCGGCGTTGGAGCGTGTGAATCCATTGCTCCTGGATACGCTCGTACTGATCGGGCCGCACATCCTCATAAAGCTCCTGGAAGCATGCCAACTGGCTGGCCAGAATCCGGAACTGGACGCCGTGCAGAGGCGGAGGCGACATTTTCCCGTAGGCGATGCCGCTTCGGGCCATATTCGCCAGCCATAGCTTCACGTCCTGGTCCCCGCTTGCATTCCCCCTGCTTCTGATGCCTTCTACCAATTTCTGCACGACTTTGGTCAGTTCATCTACTTCCACAGGCTTCAGCAAATAATCGTTGACCCCGAGCCGCATCGCTTGACGGGCGTAGCCGAAATCCTCGTATCCGCTAATAATGATCATCTGCGTATCCGGGTAGCGCTGCCTGAGCTGCTCGGCAAGCTCCAAGCCGTCCATACCGTCCATCCGGATGTCCGACAGCAAAAAATCGGCCTGCTCCCGCTCCATCAAACGGAGCGCCTCTTCACCGTCATAAGCTTCGCCGATGACCTCGACGCCGAGCTCCTCCCAATCGATCGTGCAGCGCAGACCCATGCAAATGATCGGCTCGTCGTCCACGATCAGCATTTTGATCCGCCGCTGCTCACCGGCTTCCTGTATGCCCATGAGATGCCCCCCTAGCTTTCGGCCCCCGGCCCGGGAAGTCTTAAGCGGATTCCCGTACCTTCATCCGAGTTATGAATGATCTCCAAACCGTACTGTTGTCCAAAAAAGATGGTGACCCGCTCATGAATGTTCAGCAGCGCGCCGATGCGGCCCGCCGAACGATCTATTTGCCTGCTTGCCAAAGCATGGCTGATTTCAAAAGCCCGATCCGGCGGCATGCCTTTGCCGTTATCGGTTACATCGATCCAAATTTCGTCTTCCGATCTGTAGCCGATCACCTCAATGATGCCGACGGGCTTCTTTTTATCGATGCCGTGTTTGATGAAGTTCTCGACCAGCGGCTGAATCGAAGCTTTGAGTGCAGGTGCCTCTTCAATGCCGGGTTCCAGATAAAGCTTGTACATCAGCTTGTCGCCCAGGCGAAACTGCTGCAAAGATAAATAGACTTGCGCAAATTCGATTTCTCTGGCCAGCGTGGTCTGATAATTACGGTTGCCTGCGCTGGAACGAAAAAATTTGGACAGCATCTCGATCATGCGGCTCGATTTATCCGCTTTTTCCAGCCGCGCCGTCCAGCGGATCATATCCAATGTATTGTACAAAAAGTGGGGGTCCATCTGGTTTTGCATCAGCTTGAGCTCGGACTCCCGTTCTCTAAGCTCCAGCTTGTATTTGTGCTCGATCAGCTCTTCAATCGTCATGACCATCTCGTTAAATTTACGGTTAAGCTCGGCGATTTCATCCTGAGAGTCTATAGGAACCCGGGCGCTGAAGTCGCCGCCGGCTACCCGGCCCGTCTCTTTCTTCAGCCTCAGAATCGGCCGGATGATCGTCAGGTTAAAGCCGAATAAAGCGACTAAAGCCAATAGCAGGATCGCGGCCAGTATAATCATCATAATGGCTTGGACGCCGCGCAGCTGTTCGGAAATATTCGCTTCGGAGATCATGGCGATGATTTTCCAATCCGTATTTTCCATCTGGTTGTACAAGACCAAATACCGTTTGCCCTGTACCGTGTAGCTGAGGAAATCTTTTTTACTGGAAGACAGCTTTTTCAGCAGCGCTTCATCCGGAACGTAACCGCCCGGCATGTCGGCCTGGGAAGACAAGATCAGATTGCCTTCCGGTCCTACGATAAACACGCCCCCCGCTTCCGCCTCCAGCACGCCTTTCTCCAACTGGGAAGCGATGCTGGCTTCGTCCAGCCTGATCGTCAGTTCGCCGAGCGGCTGAGTAATCGTAATGTAGGAATTTAAAATGCGGATCATCGATAACACTCGCACCTGGCCGTTCCAGGAGCTTTCCAGGGTATGGCCTTCGCTCCAGAAGATGCCGCCTTTTCGCTTCACGGCTTCTTCCCTCCAGCGGCTTTCATCGCCATTGAACGGCTCGCCCATTTTGATCTGGTTCCCGTTATACCCGTTAATTTCGATGGAACGGATATAGCTTTTGGACATCAGCTGGAAGGTCAGAAAGTTTTCGATATTGTTCTTCAGATCCGCCTTAAGCTCATTATCGAGCGGCGGTCCGGTCCTCAGGTAGCTCCGCATATCGGGACTTAAAATCAGGTAATCGGCGATATCCTCGACCATCTTGGTCTGTTCCGACAGCTGGCTCGTCACATTGTCCAGATTGCGGCGGGTCGAGCTGATAAACTGCTCGCGCAGCACCTGATTGTATTTGAGCTGCACAACGACGCCGACCCCTATCGTCGGCAAAATGACGAACAAAAGGAAGATGACGAGCGCCTTGCGTTTTAAATTTAAGCTGCCCAGACGCCGGATATAGCTTGTCTTCATGTCATCTCTCCTTTGCTGTCAGCCTCCGCCCGGTCAGAACCGGATCAGCCTTTTACCGCTCCGGCCGTCATGCCCGTTACGAGCTGCTTTTGCAGCAGCAGATAAAAAATAATAATCGGAATCAACGCGATGGTAAGCGCAGACATTTGCAGCGTGTAGCTGGCGGTTTCGATACCGACGAAATTGGCTAGACCCAGCGGCAGCGTCTTCAAGGCGTTGGATGTAATCAAAACGAGCGCAAATAAATATTCGTTCCAATTGTATATAAAATTCAGAATGATTACGGTCGCCATGGCCGGACGGGTAATCGGCAAAATAATGGACCAGAAGATCCGGAAGATGCCGGCTCCGTCCATAACGCCCGACTCCTCCAAGTCTTTCGGGAAGCCGCGCATGAAGCCTTCGAGAATAAATACCGTCAGCGACAAGTGAAATGCTGTATATGGCAAAATGAGCGACAGATACGTATCGATCAGACTCAGCTTTTGCATAATCAGAAAGATCGGAATCAATGTGGCATGGATCGGAACCAGCATGCCCAGCAGAAATAGGCTGTAGGTGAGTCCGCGCAGCTTAAAGGAAAAGCGGGCCAGGAAATAAGCGGCCATCGATCCGAGCAGTACGGTCACGATCAGCGAAGCAAAAGTAATAAGCAAACTGTTAAAGAAATAAACGTTCATGTTGGCGATTTTCCACGCTTGCGCGTAATTGGAGAACTCGAAGCCGGTCGGCATCGAGAACGGATTGGCCGCATACTCTTGCTCCGACTTGAACGAGTTGATCACCATCCAAAAAATCGGTACTATATTCATGATAGCGAACAGAATCAAAAATGTGTATGCGAATATTTGGAATAACGGAGACTTTTTCTTCATTAACGTATTCCTCCTTTCCCTCTTAATCTTTCTCGCGGGTAATCCGGTTGACGACGGAAATGACGATCAGGCTGAACAGCAAAATCATAATGGAAGCCGCGCTGCCGTATCCGTAGCGCATATTCACGAAGGCGCTGTTGTACATATAAATCGTCATGACTTCCGTCTGATGAGCCGGTCCGCCGCCCGTCAGTACCTGTATGAGATCGAATACGCGGAACGAGTTGCTTATGCTGTATACGATCGTGACCATCAAGGTGCTGCGCAGCATCGGAATCGTAATAAACCGGGTTTTCTTAAACCCTGTGGCTCCATCCAGCTCGGCGGCTTCGTTGACTTCGTCCGGAATATTTTGCAGTGCGGCCAGAAACATGACCATATACAAACCGCAGTTTTGCCAAATATAGGCCACGCTGATCGACAGCATCGACCATTTGCCATCGCCAAGCCAGTTCTGCTGCCAGCTTTCCAGGCCGAAAAAGGCGAGCAGACTGTTCAGCAGTCCGTATTCCGTGTTATAAACCATTCCAAAAATAAGCGACACCATGACCGAGGAAATGACGACCGGCATAAACCCGATGGTCCGAAAAAAGCCGGAGCCCTTCATCCCGCGGTTGAGCAGCAGCGCCATCAACAGCCCGAGCGGAATTTGCCCGATCAGTCCGGTGATCATAATAATGACGTTGTTCTTAACCGACAGCCAGAAGGTATCGTCCTCCAGCATTTGGATGTAATTGTCCAGTCCGACAAATTTCATGGAACCGATCCCGTTCCAGTTCATGAGCGAGTAGTAAAGCGAGATGCCTATCGGAAGGATAGCGATGCCGAGATAAATCACCAGCGCCGGGAACAAGCCGATAAAGATGGCGAATCTGCTTCGTTTTAAAGTTTGCATCAGCAGTTCTCCTTTCGGTCAGCTTTGGCTTTGAACAAAGAAAACCCGGTATCCGGGTTTTCTTCGTATCGGATTAAGCCTGTTAAACTGAGCGTTAATTCGTAATGTTGTCCATTGCTTTCTGGGCATCGGCTGCTACCTGTTCAGGAGTACCGCGTCCTACAGTCAGCGCCTGCAGGCCGTTCTGGATAACGTCCACCACTTGGGTCGGAATGACGCTGTCGAATACAGGGGCCGTGCCGTTGCCGGACAGTTCAATCATTTGTTTCAAGTAAGGGCTCGCATCCTGGGGAACATCCACTTTCGCCGGAACGACGACGCCGTTGCTGATCAATGCTTTATACAAATCTTCGCTTACAAAATATTTAAGGAATTCTTCGGCTGCGGCTTTCTTCTTCTCATCCAAGCCGTTCTTGATGGCGATGCCGTACTGTACGACGCCCGCGCTTTTCTTCGGATCGCCTTTACCGCCGTCCACGCTAGGGAACAGGGCGATGCCGAATTTGCCGCCGTCTTGGTTGTTCACGCGAACGCGAGCGTCAACGGTGGAAGAGGAAATGTGCATAGCGGCTTTGCCTTGAATCAGGTAATCTTGTCCTTGCACGGAGTCCATATTATTGGCATCGACGTTAAACGCTTTAAGCTTGGTCAGTTCGTCGATAACGCTAATCGCTTTCACGAATTCCGGGTCGGTAAACTTGGCTTCCTTGTTCAAGACTTTCTGCAGGAAGTCGCTGCCTGTAAAGCGGTCCCCGATGATCGACAAGTAGGAGGACTGAAGCGGCCATTTCTCTTTGTTGCCCAGCGAGATCGGCGTAATGCCTGCGTCTTTCAGCTTTTTGACCAGATCGATAAAGTCGCTGTAGGTTTTAGGAAACTCATTGTATCCGACTTGGGCCAGCAGCTCTTTGTTGTAATAAACGATGTCCACAAAGGTTTGCTTGGTCGGCACGGCATACTGATTGCCTTTTACGTTGAAGCCTTCCAGCGCCGTTTCCGGTAAAATGGACTTCCAGTTGTCCATCAGACCGTTGATCGGCTCAAGCAGATTGCCCTCAACCAGCGGGTCCATTTCCGCTCCCGGCCAAACTACGTTGACGTCGGCCAAATTGTTGGCCGCAGCCAATGTGCGGATTTTGGTTTTATACTGCGCGGAAGGAACCTCGTCCGTTTTGATCACGATGTTCGGATGGCTTTTTTCAAACTCGGCGATTCTCGCCTTGTATACGTCATTGTCGATATTAGGGGTCGTCCACGGGTGCATCATGGTCAGCGTCACTTTATCGCCGCTTCCCGCGGATGCCCCGCTGTTTGCACTCTCCGTGCTTTTATTTCCGCATGCCGCGGAGGATAAGGCCATCACGCTAACGAGACTTAAAAGAGTTATTTTCTTGCTTATCTTTCTGTTCTTCATTTGCAACCCTCTTCTCTAAAGTTTTTTGTTGCTTTCTCCGGCGCCAGATCATTGCTGCTTTGTTAAGAGATCTTAAATTAATTATAGAAGGTATATCCGGCAGGCTATATCCCATAAATGTTTGATTATATCCGTAAATATTCAGATCATTTGTGATTATGGCCGTTTTTTATGAAAAATCGGTTGAAAAGAAATAGAATGAAAGGTAAACTTACAATAATATTGTAAAAATGGATGTTTTCTACAGATCCTCTTCACTCCATCAAGTTGCCCATTTTGTTGCGGCATTTATAACCGTTATGATGAAAAAATTCCCTCTTAGCAATCCGCGTCCAGACGCCGCCATTTCCATCGGCGCAGCAAAAGAAGGCCTCGCCCCTTCGAGGGGACGGGCCTCCTACTTCGCTTGATCGGCAAAGGCGATGCGCATCGGGATGCCTAACGAATCAAACTGCGCTTCCTCCGGGACCGTCTGCAGCTTTCCTTGGGCCACCCGGCCTGCGACGGCAAGCGCCAGCGCATCGACTATATCGTCCCGGGCGACGGACTTGCGGGGAAACCGCTCCAGCCCGCAGCTTACGACAGCCTCGGCAGGAGGATACACTCCGGACAAATGGCGCAGCCGCTCTTCGAAGCCGTGCTGCGTCTTTTTGCCGTGCGCCATCGGCCCTCCGAACAAGGCGGCGAAGACCAGCTCGGGATGCGATTCCGTCAACCGGACAGCCGCCTGCGCATCCCTGCGCACAAGTGCGTCCGCCTGGCGGATTTTGGGCACGAGATTCCAGGACTGCTTGGACAATCCACGGGAGCAGAGCTTCCGGCTCCATGCCGCCGCTTCCTCGTAATCGGCCGCCTCCAGCACTTCGCGGATCGGCGCCGGAAATACGCTCGAAGCGCGGTGAGGCTTAAGCCGCAGCCTCGCTTCCCGGTCGCATCTGCGCCCGTCCTCCGCGCAAGAGCCCGAGAGGAGGCCGATCGGCATATCGATCAGCACCGTTCGCGCATCCCGGTACGCTTCCCATACCGGATCAAGATGCTCATATAACCGGATGTCCCACTGCTCGCCGGGCTGCAGGGCGACGGCAATCCATCCCGCTCTGCAGCCGTCGATCCCGACATCGAGGGACGGCTGATTCATCTCATTCTTCCTTTCAATAGAAATTTTCGCTGTTCCCGCTCTCTATAGACACTTGTATAGACTGCTCATTGATTTCGCCGTCTCTTCATCAATTCCTGCCTTCCCGCTCATGCGGCAAAAGCCCCGGAGGAGCTCCGGGGCCGCGTTTATCTTCTATTTTTACTGTTTCACCGTTTTATTATACTGCTGAATTTTCGACGTGATGTCTTTGGCCGCCGCATCGAGCGCGTCCTTCGGCGATTTCTTGTTGTTCAGCACCTCTTCGATCGCCCCTTCGACAATTTGCCTTGCTTCCGGGAAGACGCCCATGACCGCGCCTTGGGTCGCCGAATTCAATTTCGTCTGATGCAGCTGGTCGATCGCCGTTTGGAACTGCGGGAATTTCTTCAAATTGTCCTTGACGCTTTGCTCGTCATACGCTTTTTTCGTAATCGGGAAGTAACCGGTATTAATATGCCAGTACGCCTGCTCCTTCGGAGACGTCAGGAACTTGATGAATTCCCAAGTCGCCTTCTGCTCGTCGTCGGGACGGTCGTTCATGATCCAGAGGCTGGCCCCGCCTACGACGACTCCGCCTTCCTTGGCATCCGCAGGCTTCGGCAGGAAGCCGGTGCCGACCTCGAATTTGCCCGCCGCATTGTCGACAAGCCCTTTCAGCGATGCCGTCGACTCGAGAATCATCCCCACTTGACCGGCGGAGAAGGCTTTCTTCGAATCGTCGGTCTTGCGTCCCAGATTGTTGGCCGCTTTCGTATCGACCAGATTTTTCCACCAAGTTAACGTCTTGACGCCCGCATCCGAGTTGACTAGCGACTCGGTCGCCAAAGCGTTGCGGCCGTTGCCGTTATTGACGTAATCGGCGCCTTGATTGGCAAAAAACTGCTCCATAAACCAGCCGTAAATCGCAAAGTTGGCTCCCGTAGCCTTGCCCGTTTTGGTAATGGCGTCAGCCGCTTTTTGCAGCTCTTCATACGTTTGGGGCGGCTTCTCCGGATCGAGACCCGCTGCCTTGAACAAATCCTTATTGTAATAAAGGATCGGGTTCGACGTATTGAACGGCATCGAGTTCAGCTTGCCGTTCAGCGAATAATAGCCGGTAATGTTAGGCTCCAGTTGGGTCAAATCGAATTTGTCTTCATCGATAAATTTTTGCATCGGGGTAATCGTCTTTGAATCGATCATGAAACGGCTGCCGATTTCGTACATTTGCACAAGGCTCGGGCCGTCCTTCGTCCCCATACTCGCTTTCAGCTTGCTGAGCAGATCGTCGTAGGTGCCCTGGAATACGGCCTCCACTTGAATCTTATCCTGCGAAGCGTTGAAGTCGGCCACCATCTGGTCGACGACCTTCGTGTTCGAACCGCCCATCGCGTGCCAGAAGACGACCTTTTTGGGTCCTGCGGAAGCGGCTCCCCCTTTATCCTTGACCGCCGTATCCTGATCGCCGCCACCGCAAGCGGTGAGAGCCATCATTCCTGCCAACGTAAGACTGAGGAAACTTTTTTTACCGAGTAGCTTCATCGTTACGCACCCCTAATATTTTGATGAAAATATATGGAAAGGACGCCGGTCGGCGCCGTTTCACCGAATGGATGATCCGCCTTCGGCGCGGAAGACGGCAGAGATCGTTCAGCCTTTGATCGCGCCGGCGGTAATGCCGCGAATGAGCTGCTTCACTCCGAAGGCCAGCATGACGAAGGACGGGAGAAGCACCAGCGAGACGCCGGCGAGAATCAGATTCCAGGACATCACTTCTTCATGCTGCAGCATCGATACGCCGATCTGCACCGTCCGCATGGTCGGTTTGTTCGTAATCAGCAGCGGCCACAGATAAGAGTTCCAATGGTTTAAGAACACGTAGACGAACAACGTCGACAAGGCTGGGCGCGATAAGGGCATCACGATGGAGAAAAAGGTGCGCAATTGGCCGCAGCCGTCGATTTTGGCGGCATCGAACAGTTCGTGGGGAAGCTGCAGAAAAAACTGCCTCAGCAGGAATACCCCGAAAGCCCCTGCCATGAACGGAACGATCAGCCCTTGATAGCTGTCCATCCAGCCGAGCGATTTGATCGTCAAGTAATTCGGGATGATCGTCACTTCCCACGGAATCATCATCGTGGACAAATACAAAAGAAACAGCGGGCCCTTGAAGCGGAAGTTCAAGAAAGCGAAGGCATAAGCGGCCAAGCTCGACGTAATGACCTGGCTGATCGTAATGGCGGCCGACACGACGAAGCTGTTGACGATAAACCGCAGGATCGGCACGGTTTGCAGCGCTTTAATGAAGTTGCCCAAGTACAGCTGATGCGGAAATAACGGCGGAGGAAACACCGCTACTTCCTTTTCCGTCATAAACGACGACAAAATGGTAAACAGCAGCGGGTACAGCACCGCCAAGGCAAGCACGGTCAAAAACGCATACAATATGGAACGGGATACTCCGCGAATGATCACTGATAGTGCACCTTCTTTTCCAAAACTTTAAACTGAAAGACGGTCAGCAGCAAAATGATGACGAACAAGACTAAAGCCTGCGCGCTGCCGATACCGAACCGGAAGTTAATGAACGCATCCTGATAGATCGAATATACGACGACGTTCGTACTGTTGATCGGGCCGCCTTTGGTCAAAATATTCACTTGGCCGAAGGCTTGGAAGGCGGTGATAACCGATACGATGAGAACGAAGAAGATCGTGGGAGAAAGCAGCGGAAGCACGATCTGGATAAACGTCCGAACCGGTCCCGATCCGTCGATTTTGGCGCTTTCGTACAGCTCCTCCGGCACTCCCTGCAGACCGCTGAGCAAAATGATGTAGACAAAGCCCATATTCATCCATACCGTCATCATGGAAATCGATATGAGCGCCCATGACGGATCGGCCAGCCAGGAAATCGGCGAGATGCCGACGAAGCCGATGAAGTAATTGAGCATTCCCGCCGTCGGGTGAAACAGCAGCAGCCAAATGATCGACCCGGTACCTACGGAAATGACGATCGGCAGCGAAAAGACGAACTGAAACAGCTTCATCCCCTTCAGCTTGTTGTGGGTGAGCGCAGCCAGCACCAGCGACCAGACGATCGTCGTCGGCACCGTGAATAGGATGAACAGCAGCGTGACTTTCAGATTGGAATAAAATTGCCCCGATGAAAACAAATCGATATAATTATCCAGCCCTACAAACGCCGCCACTCGCCCTCTCGGGTCCGTCAAGGTCATACTGAGATATACGGAGCGGATCATCGGGTAAAACAAGAAGCAGATGAAGATCAGAAGAGACGGAGCCAGAAAAGCGAAGCCGAGAAGCTCTTCCTTCCATTGGGATTTTTTAGAAGAAGATGACGAAGATGCAGACAATGAAGATTCCCCTTTCCTTAAAGTAAGATTCATGAGGTAAAGCGCTTAACTCAAGATGCCGAAAAGAGCCCCCTCTGGATGCCGGAGTGAACGATAATCAGAAGTTCCTTGGATGTATTCGCTTTCAGTAACTGATGTAAGGATAAAATATACATTAATTCCATAATATAAGTGATTTTGAGCAAATAAAAACACATAAATCGCCTTCTCTTATCGAAGCAACCTATGTGTATATCTCCGCATCTCCTACACGTGGTATTAACTTGTGACCTTATTGTAAACGCTGCCACCAGCCGTGTCAACCATAATTTTCCGTTTATTTATCCGATGGTTAGTCCGATTCGGCCGCTCTCCGGCATGCATATGCGAATCCGGGTAAGGAAATGATAACGCGAGGGTGGATAATGATTCCAGAAGGGGTTATGCTTAAAGAACAGGATCGGAATGCAAGCAGGAGGTGAACCCCATGTTTCAATTTCAAGACATTTATAATTTGCTGACGCTCCTCAATTATTTGTTTGCCGTAGTCATCATTTTTTTCGAGCGCCGCAATGTCGTCGCTACATGGGCTTGGCTGATGGTTCTCCTCTTCCTCCCCGGGGTCGGCTTTATCATTTATCTGCTGGCCGGCAGAACGCTGAACAGCCGCCGGATGCGGGCGATGAAGGATGAAACGAGAGAGGAATTCAACGCGGTTTCGCGGCAGCAGACGGAGCAAATCGAGCTCGGAGTCATGCACTATGCCGATCCGGCTATGGAAGCCTACCACGATATGATGCATATGAACCTGATGAGCAGCCGTTACTCCGTATTGACCCAGGACAATCAGGTCGAAATTTTCACCGACGGCCAGAGCAAGTTCGCCTCGCTGTTCGAGGCGATCCGCCAGGCGAAGCAGTACATTCACCTGCAATATTACATCGTGCGGGCCGATACGCTGGGCCAGGAGCTGATTCGTCTGCTGGCGCAAAAGGCGCGGGAAGGCGTCGAAGTCAGGCTGTTGTACGACGACGTCGGAAGCTACGGGCTGGCCAAGCGGTTTCTGCAGCCGCTGGTGGAGGCGGGCGGAGAGGCGGCGGCCTTCTTTCCGTCGCGAATCCGTTATTTGAATTTGCGGCTGAATTACCGAAATCATCGCAAAGTAGGCGTTATCGACGGCAAATGGGGCTATATCGGAGGCTTCAACGTAGGGGACGAATATTTGGGACGAAATCCGCGGCTCGGTTATTGGAGAGATACCCATTTGAAGCTGGAGGGCAGCGCGGTCAAGGTGCTGCAGGCTTTTTTTATGATGGACTGGAACCGGACCGCGGCGCCGGCGATCGGCTATGAGGCCAAATATTTTTGCGAGGATGTGTACCCGCAGGGGGTCGGCATGCAGATCGTCTCGAGCGGCCCTCACTCCAACCGGCAACAGATTAAGAACGCCTATATCAAAATGATTCATTCCGCCAAACGCAGCGTCTGCATTCAATCCCCGTATTTCGTGCCCGACGAAAGCCTGCTGACCGCGCTGAAAATGGCCGCTTTATCCGGCATCGACGTCAAGGTAATGATTCCGGACCGCCCGGATCATTTCTTCGTCTTCTGGGCATCGCGTTCTTATCTTGGAGAGCTGCTCGACAACGGGGTGCGCTGTTATTTGTACGAAGGCGGCTTTCTCCATGCCAAAACGATCGTGATCGACGGCAAGGTCGCCTCGGTAGGCACGGCCAATATCGATATCCGCAGCTTCAAGCTGAACTTTGAAATTAACGCCTTCATTTACGATACGAAGACGGCGGGCAAGCTGGAGGAGCTGTTCGCGGCCGATCTGCACCATTCCCGGGAGCTGACGCTGGAATCGTACAAACGGCGATCCTATGTCAGCCAGCTGAAAGAATCGATCGCCCGGCTGCTGTCTCCTCTGCTGTGACCGAATGCCCGTAAGCTGCCGATGCTGCCGGATCGTCGTTCAAGCCGGCTGCCGGCCGCTTACACGCGCTTGAGCGGGATCATCCAGTCGGCTTCGGGAATCCACCGTTTCTGAGCGAACTCTCTGCCGCGGACGACGACGCGGTCGGCATACACCTGCACGTACATGCCCTGCGACTTGGAGGCCGGATTCTGCTTGTCGCGCGTCATCCCGACTGAAGCGTTGACGAACCAATGGAACGTCTCCTCGCTGTAATGGGAAGAGCCGTTGTCAAAGTCTTGATGCGTGTGGCCGGAGATCACGAACACATTCGGGTAAGGCGCCAAAAGCTCGCGGAACTTGCCCGCCCGGATCAGCTGATGCGTTCCCCCGTCTTTCCCTTCGGGCGGAAGCGGCTGATGGATCAGCACGAAGATCGGTTTGCCGTCCGTCGTTTCCGCCAGCTTCTTCTGAAACCATTCGAGCTGCGCATCGGAATACCAGGCTCCTTCTCCGACCTCCGGCATTTCCTGGCGGTACGTTTCCTGCGACAGCAAAATAATATGATATCCGTTAATCGTCACGGCGTTATACGGCTTCGTATAGCCGAACAGCTTCATGAAGCGTGCGCGGGACTGCGCATCCGTCCAGCCGTTCGGCATCGTCTCCGTACTGAAGGCGCCCTTCTGGTTCATCCAGACATGATAATAATCATGATTGCCCATATTGGCGTAGAACGGCGGCAGCTTGAAGCCGCTCATAATGTTCTCCAGCGATTTGTACTCCGCCTCCGTCCCGTAGTCGGTCAAATCTCCGCCGAGCAGCAGCGCGTCGACCGGAGATTCGAACTGGACGATCTGCTCCAGCGCCGACCGGAATTTTCGCGGCGTATTAGGGTCGTAAATCGAAATATGCATATCGCTTAATACAAAAAAAGACAGCAGCGGCTCATTGGATAAGGCCGGTTCCACCTTTTCCACCAGCGCGGCTTCTTGAGTCTCTGTTCCCGTCTTCGAAGCATTCTCGTAAACTTGGTATAGCATTTGCAGCAAAATATTGATCGATCCGTCAACGACTACGCCCATGCTGAACAACCATTTCAAAAATCCGCGTCGATTCATAAAATCCCTTCCGTATGTATAAAATGAGGACCCATGCAGGTACCGAACTCTATCATTATGAATCCTGACTCTATCATAACAAGATCGGCGGCCATCTTCAAATCTAGCGAAAGAGCGAATCATAGACTATCATCGCGAGAAAACCCGGCCTTTGGCCAGGTTCTCATCGAGTGTGCGGCGGAGGAACGGATACCGAGGCTCAGCCGCTTATTTAAACACCTTGATCCGTTCTTCCAAAGGCTTGAATTCCTTGTCGCCCGCGGGAGCGGTCGGTTTCCCGAACGGCATCTGGGCGATCAGCTTCCACGACGGCGGAAGCTTCCACGTCTCTCTCACTTTGTCGTCGATCAACGGATTGTAGTGCTGCAAATTGGCTCCCAAGCCTTCGTTCTCCAGAGCGGTCCAGATCACGTACTGGAGCATCCCGCTCGATTGCAATGACCAGCCGGGGAAGTTATCCTTGTAGCTGGGGAAGCTGGATTGCAGACCTTCGACGACCTGCTGATCCTCGAAAAACAGGACGGTGCCGTGGCCGTTGCGGAAGCCGTTCATCTTTTGCTCGGTAGACGCGAACTGGTCGGCTTTGACGATCGCCCGCAAAATCTCCTTCGTCAGATCCCACAGCTGATGATGCTGCTGTCCGAGCAAGACGACGGCTCGCGCGCTTTGCGAATTGAATGCCGACGGCGTATGCTTCACCGCTTCCTCGATAAGCTGAACGATGCGGTCGTCCGAAATCGCAACGTCTTGGCCGATCCCGTAAATGGTGCGTCTGTGCCGAACCGCGGACAGGAAATCGCTCCCTGTTTCTACTGCTCCTGCCATGCATAATCCCTCCAATTATAGGCTTTGTTACCTTCGTTATTGTAGACGGGGAACGCATTCCTTATGCAAACCGTGGCCTGCGGTTCCGCCCGAGTCATCTCAGGCGGCGCAAAGCCATACATTGGTAATATGACGAACTATCCGCACAGTACATAAAACGGTAATGAAGGAGCGTTGACGATGTCCGAAACAGATTCCCGAAGTCCATCCTCTTCCCCGGTTTCGCTTCAGCATCAAAGCGGAAACCCCGAACAAAATGTGATCGAGGTGAGCGGAGAAGCTTCCGTGGCCGCGGCGCCCAACCGTTCGGTCGTCACCTTGGGCGCAGTGACCGAAAATAAGGAGCTGCTCCCGGCCCAGCAAGAGAATTCCGCGATCGTGACCCGAATCATTTCGGCGCTCGGTCAGCTCGGCGTTCCGAAGGAGCATATCCGAACCGCAGACTACCGGATCGATATGCAGTATTCGTTCGAGGACGGCAAACAGCAGTTCCAAGGCTACCAGGTTACGCATCTTCTGGAAATCACGCTGGATCAGATCGATCGAACCGGCACGGTTGTAGATACCGCGGTCCGGCAAGGAGCCAATACCGTTACGAATATCCGTTTCGTCAACACGCATCCGGAGGTCTACTACAACCAGGCGCTGCAATTGGCTATCCGGCAGGCGGAGAACAAGGCTCTTAGCTTGGCTCATGCGATTCAGGCCGCGCTGAACCGAACGCCGCTGCGCATTGAAGAGCTGTCGCAGCCGCAGCCGCCCGCTCCGTTTCATACGGCTTTGTATGCGGCAGGTGCAAGCGGGCCGACCCCGATTCAGCCGGGGCAACTGAGCATTACGGCTCAGGTTAGAGCCCGCTACAGCTACGTTTAGCGGCGGCCGAGGCGCTGGCTGCGATAACGTGCCGGGAAGAAATGCAAGAGCCTTCGTTCCGCCCGTAAGCGGAGCCGAAGGCTCTTTACCTTTACTTCTGCAGCGATTCCTCCACATTGCTGGCGTTCATATCGCTCTCCCGCAGCTTGAGCTTGGCGTTGACGAGCGTATTCTCCTCGATCGTATATTTCGGCGCGCCGACGCCCGCATAGACGGTCGATATGCCTTCCGCCGCCATATTCGCCTCAATCCGGTTCCCGTTAATCGCCGCTTCTTTCACGGTGAACGGATCGTTGCGCGTCCAATAATCGCCGATCATGACGGCATAATCGGTGGCGGCCGTCATTTGGTCATACGAAATGGCATTATTCTCAAAGCGGATTTTACTGGCTTTGGCCACTTTCAAAGCATAACGCTTATCCAGCATCTCGAAGGCGGAGTTCGTCATCGTAAAATCGGCGTTCGCATTCGTTACAAGTACGCCCTCCTTGACCTTCAGCCGGCACTGATCGAAGACATAGCTGCCGGCATCGTCCAGCGTCACGCCGGTCGTCGAAGACTCGATATCGCAGCGGTTATAAGTTCCGGGAGGCAGGTTTAGGCCGCTCGTTCCGACGACCTTCAGATCATCGACGATGCTGCCCGCGGCGCTTCCGGAGAAGCCGCCTCCGTACACGGTCACGCCCTGCAAATGAATGGGATTCACCCATAACGATAAATCCATTCCGCCTTTGTTATTGTACATCGTAATGTTGGAAGCGGTTATTCCGAACGGCGTGCTGCTGCTGATAACAAATTTGGAATCGGTGAACTTCATCCCGTCGATCGTCAAATTGGGGCCTTCCAGATGCGTAAAGGAATCATTCATCTCGTTGCCTTCGAATTGCACGTCATGATAAGCATAAATGCTAGTCGCATCAAAATGATTGTCCTTGATCAGCGCATTTTTGAACGGAGTCGAAACGGCCAGGCCGATTTTTCCTTTGGACGCCATATGATTGCCTTCCACGGTCGCGTCGTGGCCGTCGTACAAAATGACGTCATAAGCGGCGTTATTGTAAAACTTGTTGTTTCTAATAAAAACATTCGTATTCAAATGCCCGTTCTCGCCATACCCGCCTTCCACGTCAATGCCGGATTGCGGAGCCGTTCCTTTCATATCGTGCAGCTCGTTATTGACGATCGTAATCTGATCTCCGCCGCCGACCGTAATACCCTGTCTGCGGTTAAAGGCGAATTCCGAGTTTTGCACCACCACCTGCTTGGAGACGGCTCTCTGCCAAATTTCTACGTAGGCCGCCTTGCTGTCCGCTTGGTGGAACACCAGATGGATGTAGCCGGAGCCGTCGGGAATGTCCATAAGCTGCCGCATCGTCTGATCTTTCAAAGTTTTCAGAAACGTCCCGTCTTCCTTGTAAAAGTAAATATCGAAGGCGTTCGGAAGCTTCTGCTTGTTGGATAGCTCAAACTGCCTTTCCGTTTTGAAAATGTCGTTGTTTAAAGAAATCGGTTTTTTCGTACGAATCGCCGCTGCATCATCGACAGGCGCCCCCTGCTCGTCAAACGAGCCCGGCACGAAGCTGTTTTCATACAAATCCTGAATCATCGTTCCTTTGCCGCCGATCGCCAAGCCGTCTCCCGTGAAGTTGACCGCCTTAATCCCGTCGATCTTCACATTGACGGCCCCTTCCGTCACGATGCCGTACCCGCCTTCGTGCGTGCCGCCGCTGGAATAATCATGCGTATCCTTATCGCCGCGGAACGTGCCGCCCTTGATCGTGACGTTGTTCGCTCCGTACCCGATATTCATCGTCTGGTAGCCGCTGAACCCGTTCGATTCTTTCTGAATGACCGCTTGATCGTCGAGCTCGAAGGTCATGTCCGGAACCATATTAATGCGCGCCGACGTATCGCTAACCAGCTTCGGGTCCTGCTTCTTAATCAAATAAGTTCCCGCAGGCACTTTGAATGTCGTTTTGCCGTTGTCATGCGCCCATTTCAGCGCATCATTCATCCCTTTGGTCGTTTCCTCCGGATGAGTACCGTCCGCATAGATGCCCCAATCCTCGGGAACAAGCGTATAGACCGTCCCGGATTCCGGCGCCGCGGCAGCCGTTTGCAGCTGCAAGCCCAAAGTTAAAGCCAATAAAAGCAATCCTTTTTTCATCTGTTCATATCACCGTTCTTTGTATATAAATTTGGCAAAGCCCCGTCCGCTGCAGTCTGGCGCAGCTTGATTACGATCGCGTTACCTCTGCGATCGTACGACCTTTTACGACAAATTGCGCATTTCTCCCCGCTGTTCACCTCGCTTTCCTTTTGCTTTGCCCAGCACAAAGGCTCATTGTTCTATTTTACAGCATCATCCAGGCGAAAATTGTCGATTGATGGCGTCTGACATTAAGAGGAGCAAGGATAAATAACTAGCGGCGAGTAACAATAATTTACTTTTATTCCCAAATGCGAACATATATAACCGCCCCAAAGCAAAATAGACAGCCCTTATAAGCTGCCTATCCCGGCGTCGACGCTTCATTTTTTCAGTTGTCTATAAGCCGTACGGAGCAATTGAAGACCTACGACCGTTTTTTCCCGCGCATCCCCTTGATAAAACCGGTACGTTATACCCCGGTGTCAAGCCTATCTAATACTCCCGTCTGATTCAGCTAAGTCTCAGGTAGGAAAAATCCGCGAATCCGGACTATTTTTCCGGGAAGCTCCGTTTGTTCGCTTTTACAGCTTCAATTTCCCCGAATGATCCAAATCCACTGTGATTGTAATGTTACGCAATGAACTCGGGTGCAAATCCAGCCGATCCTGGTCGCGCAGCATGCTCCACAGCTTGTTATTTTTACGGTACAGCACATGCTCAAACCCCAGAACATCGGCCGTCAGCTTCAGCCCTTCCTCGAACGTCCGCTTAATCTGATGCTTGACCAGCTGAGCGGCCTTCTGCTCCAGCTCCTCTTCGGAAACCTGCTGGATGACTTCGCTGACGTTTCCCCTGAGCTTTACTTTCACGTCGTACAGCATTTTCCCCTCTTCATACGACGGAATGATGGCAACCTTGGGCTGCTCCAGCGATAGCGTGGCCAGCGGCTTCCCGTCCGATTGGATCAAGGCCGGGCTGCGGTTCATCTTCGGTTCCATCCAGCGGAGCCCGAGAACGTCGTTTTTCTCAAGCCAGCCTTTATACTCCCGATCCTGATAAACGAACACCCCGTCAAGTTCCAGCAGAGATTTCGGCTTCTCTCCTTCCTTCCAATCTCCGTCCGCCAAAGCCAAAGAGGGCAGCAATATCGCTTTATTGGGCTCCATATAATTGGAGGCAAAGTCCCGCACCGTTATCGGCAGTATAATCGATCTCTGCTTATAGTTCTCTACAGGCTGGTGCAGCAGCGACATTAAGGGAGACAGATTGAAAAACGGCGTGATCGCAAACAACTTATCGATCGGCTCCTTGGTGGCGAATAACCACGGCGTATACCGCAGCTCATAATAACGGCCTACGGCCTCGCGAACGTCTTCTACCCCTCTGCGCAAAATATTTTCTCCTACGACAATCGAGTTGACTTGGCCGAAAAACAGCCTCATTTGCGTCGTCTGGTACAAATTATTAATCGCGCTGATGACAGTCTTCCCCTTGGCGATGCCGACCCATACGGGCACAGGCTGCGTGGGCTTCCCGGTTTCTATCTTGGCCACAGTGCTGAAATCGATCATCTGGCTGTACACGATATACTCGTTATCCTTATAATCGAACCCCATGGAAGCCAAATAGTTCAGGTCCTGGATGCCTTTAATATCCCAGCAGCCGGTCAATAAACAAGCGATCAGGGCGAATACCAGAGGGAGCTTGATGTACAGGCTCATTCTGTTCTCCTCTCTTTACGGGTATGGTCCGTCGTGCCGAGCATCCCCGGACGGTAATCTTTTTTATACCACGGTTTGCGGGTAATGGCCGAGACGAAATCGTTCCAGCGGAAGGGAGATAACGGCGCAAGATAAGGCACTCCAAAAGACTCCAGGCTGGATAAATAAACGACAAGGGCAATGACGGACGCGATAAATCCGAACATGCCCAGGACCGAAGACATTAGCAGCACAAACAATCGGACGATGCTGACGGTGCCGACCAGAGACTGGTTCACCAGCGTGTAGCTGGCTACCGCCGTCACGCACGCAATGACGAGAAACGTCGTGGACCCGAGTCCGGCTTTGATCGCCGCATCCCCTACGACAATACCGCCGACGACGGCCACCGTTTGGCCGACGGCCTTGGGCAGCCGTTCTCCGGCCTCGCGAAACAGCTCGAACAGGCCCAGCATCAGGAACGCTTCCAGCGGAGCCGGCAAAGGCAGGCCCAATCGGGATAACGTAATCGTCGCCAGCAGCGGCAGCGGCAATTGTTCGATGTTGAATGAGGCCAGCGCCGTCCAGAATCCGGGGAGCAAGAGCGCGATGATCAGCCCGACGAAGCGAAACAGCAAGCCGAACGTCCCCATATAGTAGGGGATATACGAGTCCTCCGGCGTTTTTAGCAATAAAGTTAAATTCGCAGGTCCGATGATCGCCGTCGGGGCGCCCTCGACCAAAATGGCGAACCGGCCCCGCACAAGGCAATCCACGACAAAGTCGGGACGGGTCGTATAGTGGAGCAGCGGAAACATCGACGTCGATCGGTCGGCCAGCATCTCTTCCAGCTGGCTGCTGCCGAACAAAATATCGATTTCAATATGCTGAAGCCGCTCTCTCGCTTCTTCCACAAAGCGCGGCTGGGTGATATCCTCGATATAGAGCAAGGCGACTCTGCTCCGGCTCCTGGCACCGATGGAAAACTGCTCGTAGCACAACGAATTGGTGCGCAGCCGCTTGCGTACCAGCGCAACGTTCGTCGTCAGCTCCTCTACAAAAGCGTCTTTCGGCCCTTTGATGGCCGTCTCCGTATTCGACTCTTGCGGGCTCCGCTGAGGGATGCGCGAAATATCCATCGAGTAGACAATTTGGGAGAAGGGGAAGAAGATGAGCAATTGTCCGGAAAAAACCTGGCTCACAAGAACCGATTGCCGGTTGATCCGCATGAGCTCCCATGTCCGTTCCAGCTCCTCGACGGAATTGGACTCGCGGACGAAGCATTCAAGTCTCGGCAAAATAAAATGATTGATTTGTTTCGTATCCGCCAAGCCGTCGCAGTAGAGCAAATAGACCGTTCCTTTTCCGTCTTCTGCGAGCTCGTATTTTTCCATCTTAATATCCGCCGATTTGTGAAATAAACGATGAATCTTCTCCGGCGTCCAATCGTTGACTTCCGGTTCCCGGGCATCGGACCGCTGCGTAGGTTCCGTGTGATCGCCGTTTTTCCGAAACAGCTTCCGAAACGCAAAAAAATTCATCATCATTTCACCTCTTTACGTAAATTGACAAACAGTACGATGAGAAATATGACCGTCAATAGCCCTGTCATCGTCCAAAGCGCAAAGGGCAAATATATATCTTTCAAGAAAGACAAGTACTGCATATCGCTGATCGGCACTTCCATAATAGCCACGGTCATAAGGCTAATGATCAAGAGCCACATATATCTGATACGTTTGCCCGAATCCATGCTCAGCAGCTCGACCTGCAAATACAGCGAAAAGGAGATCCTCGCAAAAGCGCCGGAAATCCACTGGTAGATCGATAAAAAATCGACATGGCGGATATATTTGCCGATCTGCACGATCCGCCATTCCTCGAAGGAGGGAAACCTCAGCAGCGCGGCCTCATGAGGGCCGAATTCCGCAATGGCTCCGGTCACCGGTCCCATGACCAGCAGCACCAAAAAGAGAGCCAGCGACCATAAATGCCACAGCTTCAGCTTCGTTTTCATCTCTTGCTGGACGAAGAGAATCATGATCAATTCGACCAGGCCTCCGCCGACATAGATGGCGCCCTTGAGAGCGGGCTGGGGGCCATATTCCATAATAGGCGTCAGCAGCGAGTAATTTTTGGCCGGTAGATTCGTACTCATCACGAAATCCCCGAAAATGACGACGAACGGAAGCAAAATACCCGACGCAATCGCAATCGCTTTAATCCCCAAGTGCACGGCAAGAGCGCATAGCAGAACAAGCACAATGGACAAGGCAAAAATAGGCGTCCGGGTTAAATAGGAAGAGTGCGTCCACATGACCGTTTCCTTCATCGTCAGCAGGCTGATCAGAAAAAAGTAAACGACAAAAATAAGGCGCAGCAATCCGCTGACAAGCTTCCCGCAATGAAGCTGCAGCCAGGGAAGAAGCGGCTGCTGATTTGTTTTTCTTATGATGTAATACAGCATAGCAGCCCATAACAGATAGGGAACGATCGTTACCAATACGCTGATCCACGCATCTCTCTTGGCATCCTGAAGCAGCGGAGGCATGACCATCACGTGGTTCATTAATCCTACGGCCAAGATAATGACGGAAAAGAAAGGGAAGATGCCGATCTTGCGGAATTTATTATCCATAGCTATCCCCTTAATAAAAGAAGCATGTTATTGCAGAGGTGATGAAGGTATTATTTTCCCATCGTCCTAAAAATATCCCTTGATTAGAAAAATAACCCACACCTCCATAGCATGCCAAATAGCCCTCAAAGCGCTGCATATCAGCATCTTCAAGAGCTATACCACGGTTCCTCTCAATATTTCCGCATCGCAATATCCCGCTTAGCCGTTTCCGCAGAGAAAATCCCTTCCGACGTAATAATATTGACGGGAATTTCCTTCGCTGCGGCAAGATCCTTGACGGCTTTGACGATTTGCGGTCCTAGCAGCGGGTTGCACTCCACGGACAAATTCAACTTGCCTGCAATCATCGCTTGAAACGCCAGTTTGGTCGCATCGACCGACATCACGACAATGTCTTTGCCGGGCTTCATCCCCGCTTGCTCCATCGCCTTGATGGCGCCCAGCGCCATATCGTCGTTATGGGCAAATACAACCTGGGGCATAACCCCGTCCTTAATGACTTTGTTCATCAGTTGAAAGCCGCTGTCGTAAGTAAAGTCGCCGATTTCCGAAGCCGCCACATGGAAGGACGAATTGTTCGCGAGCACCTCCTCGAATCCTTGCCTTCGTTCGATCGCAGGCGCCGAACCCGCCGTTCCCTGCAGCTCCACGATCTCGGTAACTCCGCCGCGGTTCGCATAACGCTCCAGAAGCCAGCGCGCGGCCCTCCTGCCTTCCTCGATAAAATCCGAGCCGATGAACGTGGTCCACAAGGAGTCGTCTTCCACCTTCACCTTGCGGTCCGTCAAAATAACCGGAATACCGGCTTTTCGCGCCTCCTCCAGCACCTCGTCCCAGCCGGTCTCTACGATAGGGGTAAATACGATGACATCTACTTTTTGCCGAATCAAGCTGCGAATCATTTCAATTTCTTTATCCTGGCTTCCTTCGGCGTATTGCATAAAGAGCTCAATATCCTGCTCCTGCTCGGCCGCCGTCTTGATGGATTCCGTATTCGCCGCCCTCCAGCTGCTTTCGGAGCCCACAATAACGACGCCCAGCTTGATCTTCCGGCGGGGGTCGGCTTTATCGGGTCCCGCCGTATCGAGCTTCATCATGTCCGGCTGTCTGTCCGGACCGTTTAATGGTTCATGCTGATTGGCAATCAGATGGCTGCGCAAAATAATTTTTTTGGGGATGACCTTCTCGCCGTTCAAAATATCTATCGCATACTGAATCGATTCCCGGCCCCCGTCGGACTCGTCACGCTGCCGCTAAGAATTTTTTGCTTGACCAGATCGAACCCGCCGTTCACCGTGTCCAAGCCGTCAATCCCGATAATTTGCACATTGGACAAGCCCCATGAAGTAATCGCCCGGTAGGCTCCCAGAGCCATGGCGTCGCTGTGGGCGAACACGAGCCGGACTTCCGGGTAAAAAGGCAAAATTCTTTTCAGCTCATCCTCCGCCTTATCTCGCTGCCAGCTCCCGTCAATCTCTTGCTTGATTTGGATGGACGGACTGCGCGTCACATAGTCCCGGAAGCCGCGGCTCGTCTCTTCCTCCGATGTGGAGCTCATCGCTCCTTTAATTTCCACAATCTCCGCCGCGGTGCCCGCCAGTAGATCGGAAGCCAGCTTGCCGGCGATTTTGCCGATCGACAAATTATCCGATCCGATAAACATCGTATAATCGTAGCCGGTCACCCCGCGGCCCAAGACGATAACCGGAATCGTCTTATACGCCTCTTTCACGATCGGAGTGAGCTTCTCGGAATCGTTCAATGAAATGATGAGCAGATCGATGCCGTATTCCATCAGCTTTTGCACATCGTGGATTTGCTTCTCGGAATTTTCCGCGGCATCGGTGAAAATCAGCTTCACGTTGCTATGCTTCTCCGCTTCTTTGCGGATTTCGTTATTCATGACGATTTGCCGCGGCTCATTCAAGTTCGGCTGGCTGATTCCGATCAGAAAATTGGCCTCGGCTTTCGCCTGCTTAATCCGCGAGGTGCTTTCGAAGAGCACGGAACCTGCAAACACAATCAGCAATGCTATCAAAATCCACAGAAAACTTTTTCTAAATGAACTCTTCATCTAGTACTCCCCACGCTTTCTATACTCCAATGGGGACACGCCCGTCATCTTCTTAAAAGCATGACTGAAATAATGCTGAGATTGATAGCCGACTTTGCTCGCGATTTCGTACATTTTTAATGTAGGGTCATCAAGGTATTGGATCGCTTTCTTAATGCGGACATCCGTGAGATAATCGACGAACGATTTGCCCAGATTTCTTTTTAACAGCTTGCTCAAATAAGTCGCGTTCACATTCATATGTTCGGCCACTTCGGATAGCGAAAGATCTTCCCTGTAGTAATAGGTTTCCAAATATTTCTTGGCCATCGCAATGATCGGGGTCAGCGCGCTTTCCCGAAGAAGCTCTTCGCGAAGCGCCTCATAATGGGCCGGGATGTCGTCCAACTGGCCGGAAATACGGTGACACAGAAATACATTGACGCCCAAATACGTCGTTACCGTTCGTTCGAACTCTTGATACACGGCGCGGATAGCCGAAAGATCGGATACTTGGGTCAGCGCGGCTACTTGATGTTTTCCTATACTGAACACGACGGAAACAGGAAGCTGAGGGAGCACTTCGGATAAAATGTTCTTGATTGCGAACACCAAGAGCTGCGGGTCCCACGTTTTATTCGGCACGTCCAGCGATATTTTTTTCAGAGGCTTCACCAGCAGCAGGCTGACATTGCCGTGAAAATGGAGCTGGTAAAACAGCCGCTCTTCTTCGAATTGCTCCTTCGTGAGCTTCCCGGTAATCCAATTGCCCAGAAATTCCTCACGCAGCGCCAGCGCGTTATACTCTAATTTATGGTGCATCCACTGCGTATATTTTTGATCGACGCGCTCCCTGTTCAGTACGTCCAGCGCCTTGGCTATGACGGATTTCAGCTCTGACTTTTGGACCGGCTTAAGCAAATAATCGAACACGTTAAGCCGCACGGCCTGCTGCGCATAAGCAAACTCGTCATGCCCCGATATGATGATGACCAGACAACCGGGACGCCGAGTCTGCAATTGCTCGATCAGCTCGAGCCCGTTCATAAAAGGCATATTGATGTCGACGAACATAAGATCGGCGCCGACCGCGTCGGCCAGCTCCAACGCTTCCTTGCCGTTCTCCGCTTCGGCGGCCACTTCAATGCCCATCTCCGCCCATGGCAGCGCTTTGCAAAGACCGTTGCGAATGCGCGGCTCATCATCAGCGATCAACAATTTCCACATGAACTGTCACCTCAACCCGTCTTATTCCCAACATGAACCATAGGATGCCTGACCTCTACCGTCGTGCCTTTCCCGACTTCGCTATGTATAAAAATTCCATAGGACGACCCATAGGTGAGCTGGATGCGCTCGTTTACATTGAACAGTCCGATGCCATACTGTTCCTTCCGTTTTTTCGCGCCGCGCAAAATATCGTTGAGCTCCTGCAATTTCTCCGGCTGAATTCCCGCCCCGTCATCCGTAATTCGAAAGCAAACCGCGTTTTCCTCCCGCACGGCGCTGATCGTGATTAGCCCCTTGCCGGTTCTGGCTTTAATGCCGTGATAGATAGCGTTTTCAATTACCGGCTGAAGAATCAGCTTAAGCACATGGTATCTGAGCAATTCTTCCGGAATATCGAACTGAATATCCAGCTTATCCATATACCGGGACATCTGAATAATTCGATAGCTTTCCGCATGCTTAATCTCATCCCTGATCGGAATCCACTCATTCCCCCGGTTCAGCCCAATCCGAAATAAATTCGTCAAGGCGCCGATAATTTCGATAATATCGTCAGCTTCGTATTCCTGAGCCATCCACTGAATCGTGTCCAGCGTATTGTACAGAAAATGCGGTTTAATTTGCGCTTGCAGCACTTGCAGCTCCGCCTCGCGCTTCTTTCTCTGTTCGATATAGACCAGATTGATCAAATTGTTGATTTCTTCGAGCATATGATTAAAGCTGTGGCCCAGCTGACCGATTTCATCTTTGGTTTCTGCGACAAACCGTTGATTCAGCTCCCCGTTGCGAACCTTGCTCATTAAACTCATCAGCTTGCGTATCGGGCGGATCAACGTGCCGGTAAAATAAGTGGACAGCAACGATGCCAATGCGATCGTGATAAAGGTAACGATTAACGTGTAAAGCTGAATGTCTTTGACCACCCTTTGGTAGTCGTCGTCGGGGATCACCCCGATGAATTTCCATTTATTCGTTTCGGAATCGTTAACCAAAATGCGATAATCATGGCCTTTAATATTTTGCGTCAAGCTTCCTTGCGTCCCGTCCTGCAGCCAGCTGCTTTGAATCCGGTACACGATATTGTTCGTGGGAGCGTATACAATATCCCCTTTGCGGTCGATGATATACATGAATCCCGACTTGCCCAGCTTCATATTTTCAAAAATCGATTTCAGCATGTCCATCTTCAAATCCATGAGAATGACGCCGATCACCCGCTTCGTCTCCGGGTCCTGCACCGCGCGCACCAGCGACAGCACGTCGTAGGAGCTGTAATTCTGATAAGCCGCGACATTGCGTCCGATAGGGTTGCTGATAATAAGCGTCTCTTCCGGCTTCCCCGCGGCATCCCGGTACCAGCTTTCTTCCGTCAAGGAATCCCGGGTGATCCGGTACATCCCGTGCGACAGAAAAGTGCCCTGCCCGTTGACGAGCATCATGCCCGTTATTTCCTTGTTGCGGGCCGCATACATGGTCAGCGTTTTCTGAATTTGGGCTGCCGCCGCCTCATCGGGCTCTTCTCCTCCCAGTTTCATAAACTGCTTAACGGCCGAATCCTCTCCCAAATAATAAAACACATCGTCCAGATGCTTAAGATACAAATCGACGTTGCTCTCCACTTGATGAATCATCTGAAGCGTGCTCTGATCGGCCTGATTTTCCGAATAATGGCTGTAGGTCCGGCTGCCCCAAAAGCTTAAAGACAAGATCGAAATCAAAATAATGATGAGAAAGATGCAGTTCAGCTTAAAACGAATGCTGGAGTCATGCCAGCCGCGAAGAAATGCTTTCACTGCTATCCTCCCCTTAATGAACCAACAGAATTACCCATTACATATAGTTTCTGTAATACTAAACGCAAAATCATAATATCATAAGTGGCCTAGGTTAGCGATATCCTTTTCAATTTTTTTGCCGTTTGCGGGTTGCGGTTTCTTTCCCTTCTCGATACGATCGCCCGTTGAAGCGCGATGAAGGCGAACAGCAGGAAACCGATGACGATTTTGGTCCACCAGGAGCTCAGCGTTCCTTGAAACATAATGATCGTCTGGATGACGCCGGTGCTCAGTACCCCCAGCATAGGGCCTACGACAAAGCCGAAGCCTCCGGTCAGCAAAATCCCGCCGATGACGCAAGCGGCAATCGCATCCATCTCTCCCCCCATTAAATGAAGCCCGTAGCCGGACAGCATATAGAATGTAAACACGATGCCGCTCAGCGCCGAGCAAAACCCGCTCAGCGTGTAAACCGCCAGCTTGGTCGCGTACACGGGAAGCCCCATCAATTCGGCGGAACGCTCGTTGCCCCCGATCGCATAGACGTTTCTGCCGAATGCCGTATACCGGGATACGTAGACGGCGGCGGCGACGGTGATGAGCGCAATGACGACGCCGATCGATATCGTCCCTTCGCCAAAAAACGGAATCCTGTAATTGGATATGGCGCTATATGTGGGGTTATCGATAACGATGCTCTCCGGGCTGATTAAAAAACAGGTGCCGCGCGCCAAAAACATGCCGCCAAGCGTAACAATCCATGGATGAATATGAAACTTGCAGATGAGATAGCCCTGCAGCAATCCGAATACGGTGCCCAATATCAAGACGGCGGGCATGACGACAAACGGATGTATGCCCGCTTGCAGCATGATGGCCGAGATCACGCTGACCAAAGCGATCAAGGAAGCGACGGACAGATCGATCCCGCCTGTAATGATGACGAAAGCCAGGCCCGTAGCTACAATAATAAGAAACGCGTTATCGACAAACAAGTTAAGAAAGACTTGCATGGAGAAAAAACTGTCGAATAACGCGGAGCCGATCGCATACAACGAGCAAAAGAGGACGATTGTAGCCAGAATGGTGATGTTGGAGGAGGTAATTTTAAGCGGCAGCTTCATTAACAAGCACCTTCTTCCCCGTTTTTTTGCGAATCATACCGCTGAATATATCCCTGAGCACATCGGATTGAATCAAGCTGATGAAAATGATAACGACCGCTTTGACGACCATGACCGATTCGGAAGGGACCCCTAGCGTATAAATCGTCGTTGTCAACGTTTGGATAAACAGCGCTCCCAGCACGGTGCCGCCCAGATAGAAGCGTCCTCCGCGCATCGACGTTCCTCCGATGACGACGGCCAATATCGCATCGAGCTCGAACCATAAGCCCGCATTGTTGGAATCGGCTCCGGTAATGTTGGAGCTGACGATAATGCCTGCGAGGGCCGCGCAAAAACCGCAAATGACGTAAACCGTAATCATAATGCGCGTGGAGTGAATGCCAGCGAACTCGCTGGAAACGCGATTCGCCCCGACCGCCTCGAGAAACAAGCCGAAAGCGGTCTTGCGGGTGATTGCATACAATAGGATCAACACCGCTGCAGCCAATATGACTGCGAAGGGCAAGCCCAGCCAATAGCCGCCGCCGACAAAACGGTAAGCAGGGTTAGAGATCGTAATGATTTTCCCGCCGGAAATCAGCTGCGCAATTCCCCGACCAACGGTCAATAAAATCAGCGTTGCGATCATCGGTTGAATTTTCAGCTTGGCGACCAGCAGCCCGTTCCACAGGCCGCACAATACGCCGATTCCCAGACCTGCGATCAAAGCGACGATAAACGGAAACTGCTTTTGTAAGAGAAATGCCGCCATGGAAGCGGCAATCGCCAGCACCGAGCCGACGGAAATATCGATCCCTTCCTTGGCGATGACGAGCGTCATGCCCAGCGATATAATTAAAATCGGCGTGCCGCGATTCAATATGTCGATGAGGCTGCCGAATAAATGCCCGTCTTGCAGGCGAATATGGAAAAATCCAGGCGTGAATAGCGCATTGAACAACAGGATCAGAGCAATCCCTATAGACGGCCATAACAGCTTTAATCGCGCTGCGTTAATATACATGCTCTTGAATAGATTCATCTTGGATTCCTCCTTCCGCGATCATCTGCATAATTTTTTGCTCGCTGATTTCATGACCCGTCAGTTCCCCGATAATATGGCGGTCCCGCAATACGATAATCCGGTCGCAGCAGCTTACGATCTCCTCCCACTCGGAAGTAATCATCAATATCGTCATCCCTTCGGCGGCCAGCGACAAGATCAGCTTGCGAATTTCCGCCTTCGAGCCTACGTCGATGCCGCGCGTCGGCTCATCCAAGATGAGCAGCTTAGGATTCGTGGCCAGCCACCGGGCCAAAATCGCCTTCTGCTGGTTTCCTCCGCTCAATTGATCGATTCTTTGCTCCATATCGGATGCCTTAATCCGGAGCAGGTCCATATAATAAGCCGCTATTTCCTGCTGCTTGCGCAGCGACAGATTATTCAAGAAGCCGCGCTTGGCTTGCAGCGCCAGTATGATGTTTTCCCGGACCGTCAATTCCCCGACGATGCCCTCCACCTTGCGCTCCTCGGGGCAAAAGGCCAACCCGCGTTCAATCGCCTTCTTGGGGAACATGGCGCGGATCTTCTCGTTATCGATGGTAATGACTCCTTGATCGGCCTTATCGATACCGAAGATCAGCTTGGCCATTTCGGTGCGCCCCGATCCCAGCAAGCCGGCTAAACCCAATATTTCCCCTTTGCGGACGGAAAGGTCGAACGGCTCTATCGATCCCCGGCGGCCTAGCCGGGACACCGTTACCCAATCTTCCCCTTTCTTGAGGCGGGAGACCTTGCTTGTCTGCTCCTCCTCATTCCAATCCCGGCCGATCATCTTGGAAATCAGCTGGATTCTCGGCAGCTCCTCCGTCTCGTACTCGCCGACAAGCTCGCCGTTGCGAAGCACGGTGATGCGGTCGGACACCTCGTACACTTGATCCATGAAATGGGTTACGAATACGATGGCCATTCCTTCTTCCTTAAGCTGCCTCATAATCCGGAACAGCTCCTTCACCTCCTGCTGATCCAGACTGGAGGTAGGCTCATCCAAGATGAGCACCCCGGATGAAATGTCGACGGCCCGCGCTATCGCGACCATCTGCTGGATTGCAACGGAGTATTCGGACAACGGTTTGGTTACATCCAGATGAATGCTCAGCCGCTCCAGCAGATCCGCCGCCTTGCGGTTCAATGCCTTCCAGTCGACGGCACCGCCGAAGGATCTCGGCTGGCGGCCGATGAATAAATTTTCCGCTACCGATAAATTGGGACATAGATTGACTTCCTGATAGACGGTGCTGATCCCGAAGGCTTGCGCGTCCTTGGGCGATCGGATGCGTACCTCGCGGCCGTTCAGGGCAACGGTTCCGCCGTCCATTTCATATACACCTGTCAAAACTTTAATCAAGGTGGATTTGCCTGCGCCATTCTGTCCCATCAAAGCATGGATCTCACCTGTTCTAAGTTGAAAATCCACATTCGTTAAAGCTTTGACACCCGGGAAATACTTGCTTACCCCGTTCATAACTAACACCGGCTTCTGCATGGAACTCCCACTCCTTTACTCGAACTGTGAACCGAAAGACGAAATCAAGAGCGGGGCTCCGCTCCTGATTTCGTTTTCGCGAAAATCAATCAATATTTGCGGTTAGGCAAAGCGTCGATCGCTTTCTGGCCGGAGAATACTTCTTCGTTGGACTTGATCCATTTCGGCAGCTGTTTGCCCGCTTTCAAATCTTTGGCCGCCTGGAACAATTGAGGCCCGAGCAGCGGGTTGCATTCGACGACGGTGTTCAGCTTACCGGCTTTGATCGCTTCGAACGCTTCCTTAATGCCGTCGACGGAAACGATCTTGATGTCGCTCCCCGGCTTTTTGCCCGCTTCTTCAATAGCTTGAATCGCGCCCAAAGCCATGTCGTCGTTATGCGCGTACACGCCCTGAATATCCTTGCCTTCAGGCGATTTCAGAATCGCCTCCATAACCTGCTTGCCGGTAGCGCGAGTGAAGTCGCCGCTTTGCGATTTGACGATTTTGATGTTCGGATGATTCTTCATTTCATCGTCGAACCCTTTCTTACGGTCTATCGCCGCGCTCGCGCCGACCGTTCCTTCCAGCTCGATGATATTGCCCTTATCGCCGAGATGCTCCGCCATCGCCTTGGCGGCATTCTGGCCTTCCAGAATAAAATCGGAGCCGATAAAGGAAGTGTAGAGATCCTCATTCTTCTTGTCGATGCCCCGGTCGACCAGGATCACCGGAATTTTAGCGTCCTTGGCTTCCTTCAGCACGGCTTCCCAGCCCGTTTCCACCACGGGAGCCATAGCTATTACATCGACCTTCTGAGCGATAAAAGAACGGATGGCTTTAATTTGATTTTCCTGCTTTTGCTGGGCGTCGGAAAACTTCAGCTCGATGGTCGAATCCGCCTTGGCCGTATCCTGGATCGATTGCGTCTCCGCTCCGCGCCAGCCGCTCTCTGCGCCGATCTGCGAGAAGCCTACGACAACCTTATCGCTGGCGGGCTTGGCCGGCGGGGCCTCCGTCGACTTGGACGTTTCCGGCGCTTTCGGCGTTGCTGTCGTTTCCGTTGCTTTGGCTCCGCAACCGGTAACAAGAGAAATTAATACGGCTGCGGTGACAAGTGCCCCCATGAAATTTTTTCTTTGTGCCATTGCATTTCCTCCTCCAAATGAGTAATTACATAATGATTGTAATATTTGGTAACGGCAAGCGTCTTTACACGCAAAAGTCATTTTTTGCTTTATTCCGGCGTACGCCGTTCATGGTACAGGCCGCGTACGCCGGAAGCTAGTTTATTGCAATATTCGCTGAGCGACAATAGCCAAATCTTCGATACCGATCTTGTTGTCGCCATTCAAATCGGCGTGTTTGATCTGTTCCCAATCCGCGTCTGCGGATGTCTTCCCGTAAGCGGCGGCGACGATGGCCAAATCGGCGATCGTATACTTGCCGTCCCCGTTCGTATCTCCCGGCATGCGGGTAATGACGCTGTCCTGGAAGGCGTTCAATGCCTGCTGCAGGTCGGTTATAGCCTGCCCGACCTCTTGCTGCCCAGCCGCCGGGTTATCTGCGACGGCTTGCGCCCGATGGATCGCCGCCATCAGCACGGCCTTGGAGCCGGCGGGATACTGGCCTGCGTTCGTCCCCTCGACCGCATTCTCGTGCTTCTCCAGCGCTGCGGCAATCAGCTGCCGCAATGCCGTCTTGTCTGCGGCGGGAGCGATCTGTACGCTGTGAGCGACGCCCGGGAACGGCGTCTCAACGCCATGATTGTCGGCCAGGACGGCTTGGGATAACGTGATGACCGTGCTTGCCGTTTGATCGGCGGATTTCGCTCTCCAGTTCAGCTTGAGCAAGCCGGCATTGAGATCGCCCGCTCCCAAATTCGCCGTAATCAAGCGGACCTGACCCGGAGCCTGCGATTGCCCGACCACTTTAAGCCCGTCCTTCAGCTCTTCCACACCCGTATATTCCACCCGATCCGGGTCGTACGTGACGGTTAAATCCTGCGCGTATACGGATTGGGCGACGCCGGTTAAACCGAGCTCCAGCGCAAACGGCTCACCCGCCCGGACCGCATCCGGCCCGGTCAACGTTACCGCCGGCGTATTTCCCGGCTCCGGCGCTTCGGGCTTCTGCCGGATGACGATCGCGTCGAGCTCGTAGTATCCGGTGCCTTTCATGAACGTAATCGTGTTGCTGCCTTCGTTCAGCGCTACTTGAATCGGAGCGGCCATAAACCGTCCCCATCCGCGGGTTCCTTGGAATTTATACGTCTGCTCCTTGCCGTTGACGATAATTCGGCCTGTAGCCGCCTGATAGTCGCTGCCGTTGGCAAACCAGACGTCCATATCGTACGTGCCGGCTGCGGGAACGGCAATGTCGCTAAACTTCACATAACTGTCCTCGTAGTCGATGCTGCCGACATAGCTTTTGCCGGAGGCATACTCGTTGTTGGTATTCACCTTCGCCTTATAAATCTCGGCCTGCTCCGCCTCGTACTGCGCGTGAGCCGCCTGCTCCGGCTTCTCCGTCACTTCCGGGAAATAAGTGACCCTCAGATTCTCCGCCCCGTACGGCACCAAGGTGATGTCCTCGGTCGGCTCCGTCGAGAGCAGCGGTCCGACCGGCGGCTCCGCCGCTTCGACGCGGTTGGCCGACTTGCCCCAAGCCGGGATTTTCTTCGCCTTCGCAATCAGCTTGACCGGACTTGTCGCTTGAATAAACGGATTATCCGGCATCGGTCCCTGAACGACCTGAATCGAAGCTTCCGGATGCTCACGGTCGATGAGCAGCCCGTAATTCCAAGGCGTCTTCGACAGCACGCGATATTGATTGAATCCGAGATCGGCCGCATTAAATCCGGGCTCAGCGGAGATCGGGCTCGATTCCACTTGCCAATCTTCTTCCATTTGCAGCGAGAACACGAGCGGGCCGCGTTCGATGCCGACGGAATTGTTCACCCATGCGGACGTCTTCAGCTTCATCGGCACCGTCAGCACGACCTTGTCTCCCGTGCTCCAGGTTCTGTCGATCGTCATATATTCCCCGGCTTTAACCGCCGGCTGCGCTTGGCCGTTGACGGTGACGCTCGGCGCGTCCGCCCAAGCCGGAATCCGAAGCTTAAGCGGGAATTGGACGGGAGCCGATGTATTCATCTCAAAACCGATTTGATCCTCAAACGGATAATTCGTCTGTTCTTCGACAGTAACATCCGCCTGTTTGATCCGTGTCGATACGCGGCTTGGTCCGTATGCGATAATGCCGAGGCCTCCGTCCGTCGTGGCGGCCCACATATTTTTCACGAAATACGGCCAGCCCATATGCATATTAAACCGGCAGCATGGATAACCGGAAACCGGCGAAGGCATCGTGCCGTTATTATAATTTTGCTTGTAGCCGTGATCCGCCAAATTGCTCTCTACCTGATTGGGCAAAGAATAATATTGATGCAGCTTCAGATCTTTATCCATCGCACCCGGCAGCGAGTTGAAGCTGATCTTCTCCAGCGCGTCGCCGATGCGCGGATCGCCGATAATCATGGCCGCTTCCTCGTTGCTCTGCATCCGCTCGGTAATGGCGCACAGCTCGACGCCTTGCGTGGAGGCGATGCCTGCCAGCATCTCGGTGCCCGAAGGCATGCCCGTAATCTGATCATGATCGGACAAGTTGGCGACGCCCGCTTGGAAGGCATCGCGGTCAACGGTGCTATGCGATCTTTGATAATAAATGGCCGGCATTTTGATCGCTTCGTTCACGTTGACGGCATGAACCGGCTGGAAATCGTTGCCGAAATTTTGGAATCCGTCGTTCGTAAACGTATCGGTGTGCGGATACCCCTGCTCGGCAAGCAGATCGGCCAGCTGCAGCAGGAAAGCGTCCTCCGTACGGTTATACAGCCAGAGCACGGTGTCGATGTTGTCGCCGACGCGCATTTTCCCCCAGTCCCGAAGCGGTCTGTCGGGCAGAGATGCGGCTTGATAGTGGAAATAACGGGTCATGAACGGAAGCACGCGGGCGTCATGCGACGCTTCGTAGTAGTCCTTCATCACGTAAAGCGCTACCATGCGCGGCCACCAATCATCATTGCCGGCAGGCCCGAAGGAGCCGTCGGCGTTTTGGCTCGCCAAGATCGCCTCGATCCATTTCTGCGACTTGGCAATTAAGTCTTTGTCCTTCAGCGTGTAAGCCAGAGGCACAAGCCCCTTCAAATAGTAAACCGGCCGCTCCCAGTCGGAATCCGGGGCCGTGCCTCCAAGCCAGGCCGCATTCGTTCCCAGCTCGCCGTACAAATCCTCGGCATAGCCTGTCGCGCCGTCCCGCTGCAGCTCAAGCTGCTTGAGCAGCCATCCTTTCGCTTCTACGCTGCCCAGCGGAAGCGGAATAAACGGCGTTTGCACGAGCGGCTCTTTGTTCCCCACCGGCTCGGCGAACATCGGCTCCGGCACCGCATATTCGCTCGCGATAAAATGATCGAACATCGGCTGCGAGCGGTAGCTTCTGAGGCCGACGCCGCCTTTGGCATACTTCCCGGCACTATCGTCGGTATAAATAAGGAGAGGCTTCTGCGAGTCGTTCACATACACCTTGATCTCGTCTCCGAACGTAACGACCTTCATATGGTAATAACGATTAAAATCGATGCTGTCGAACGCTTTGACCGACTTCAGCGGCTGCCAGTTATTGTTCATGCGGCCGAGGGTTATTTTCCCGTCGCCGCTTAAACCCGCATAGTAGCCCTGCACGTTGTCGGTGCCCGGCTTGGCGCTCTGCACCTTGAACAGCAGGCCGGCATCCCCCGTGCCCGTATCGCTCGACAGCTTAAGATCGGCCTCCAGCGTCATATCGGCGAATTGAACGTCCTGAGCCAAAATTTTATACCCGTCGCCCTTGTTAACGGTGATCGCTCCGGACTGCAGCTTCCAATTTCCGTCAATGATGTTCCAACGGGTTATGACCTGATTCTGAGCAGCATTGAAATCATCGGCGAACAACGTATCTCCCCCCGTCGACTTGACCGTCACATTATCATAGGAGGGCACGGAATTATACATTCGCACCCCGACGCTCCCCTCGGCGTACGCCGTATCCGTCTGCTCCAATACTAAAACATCGTCAAGATATACGCTGATTTGACTGCCGACGGCGGAAATTTTCAACCTGTAGCTCGTATTCGGATTGATTGTAACGGAGGCGCGCTTCAGCTCGGTCCAGCTGTTATTCATCCGGCCCAGCATGACGGAGCCCGATCCGGAAGCGGTAATGCCGGCGTAGTATCCCCGCACGTTATCGGCTCCCGGCGTCGCGCTTTCCGTTCGGAACAGCAATCCGGCATCGCCGGTGCGGTCGGCCAGCGCAATGTCGGCTTCCAGCGTAAAATCCTTGAATTTCCGGTCCTTCGCAATCGCTTTATATCCGAGTCCTTTCGGAACGGTAAGCTTTCCCGCATCGACGGACCACGGCCCTTCGATTGCCTCCCAATTGTCGTTGATCGATACTTTGTCAAAATGATCGGCAAAATACTCGGGAACCGGCCCGATCTCTTCCGCCTGCGCCTGGCAGGGAGCAAGCAGCGTCATATAAATCGCGAGAACGAGCAGCTGAACGAGCGCTATTTTCGCTTTTCTCATACATGGCACCTCTATTGAATTCAGAATGTAACCCGGCGTTGCCGTCATAATCCTCATTGTCCGGCTAGACGCCCAACCTTCTCCTGCAGCTCGAGCGGGTCTATCATATGGAAGGTATCCAGCACGAAGCCGTTCTTATCGATCAGAAACACCGTGGGCAGCGCATGGAGCTGATACAGATCCGCGGCATGCTTATGCTCATCCAGCAATATCGGATACGAAAGCCGATTATCCTGTATGAACTTCTCCATATTTTCCGGCTTTTCCTCGGTGAACACATTAATGCCGAAAAAATCGACCTGATTCTTGTATTGCTCATACAGCTTTCTAATCATGGGTACTTCAACGGAGCAGGCCTCGCACCAGCTGGCCCAAAAATGAATGACAAGCGGCTTCTCCCTCTTGCCCCCGATCGAATAATAGGCTCCGTTCGTCGCTTTCAAAGTAAAGGCGGGCGCCTTCACATCGTCCGGCCCCGGCTTTCCCTTGGATTCGGCGAGCCGAATAATGTTCTCCAGCTTATGAAAGTCCAGACGCTGTCCGTCGCCGGAAACAGGCTCGGCGCTTCCGTTGGACATGCTGAAATAAAATGGAAAAAAGCTGAGTATGGCCAAACCGATGAACAACCCGATCATCTGTTTCAATGCAACCTCTCCCTTGAAGCTTTTGTCGGAGCTGCCGATTCGATGCGATGGACGAAAAACGGCTCCCCGCAGGTCATCCATAAGGAAACAGATAAGGTATCTTGCGAAAAGATACCTTATCTGCGCAGTTCGTTTTATTCCAAGATCTTCTGAGCGAGCGTCGCCAAGTCTACAAGATCGACGATGCCGTCATTGTTAATATCCGCCTCTTGATACTGCTCCCAATCGGGATCGATCGATTTTTTGCCGTAAGCGGCGGCTACGATAGCAAGGTCGCCTACGGAGAACTTGCCGTCGCCGTTAACGTCGCCGGAGTGAGCCGTGTTGACCGAGTGGATGAACGTTTGCAGGGCCGCGTTCAGCGCGACGATCGCTTGCTCCACTTGTTCCTTGGTCGCTTGCGCATCGTTATAGACGGCGAGCGCCTGATCGATTGCGGTTTGCAGCGCCGCTTTGGAGCCCGGCTTGTATTGGCCGACGGCATTTCCTTCCGTTGCGGTGTCGTGCTTGCTTTGAGCCGTAGCGATCAGCGAGCCCAGCGCGCTCTTGTCTACGCCCGCTGTAATGCGAACGCTCAGCGATGCCGGCTCCAGCTCCGTTTCATTCCCCTGCCCGTCGGCGACGATAAGCTTGGATAGCGCAATCGTGCCGCTTGTCTCCGCTCCCGAGTCTTTCGCTTTCCATTGAAGCTTGAACAGCTCGCCGGAAGCGTCCGCTCCGCTTACATTCGCCGTGATCAGCCGGACATGTCCGGGCTCGGCTTTCTTGTCGACGATGATCCATCCGTCCTTTGCGCTGCTCGCCGATACGAAGTCCAGCCGGTCCGCGTCATAGGTGAAGTTCAAATCTTGCGCATAGACGGTTTGCGTAACATTGTCCAGACTGACCGCCGTCTCGAACGGCTGGCCGCTCACTACGGATGCCGGTCCTGTCAGCGAAGCCGCAGGATCGTTCGTTACGGGAGCGGTGGCGAAGTAATCGAACTTCGCTTGAATCGAGGTAGCGTCCGTAGAAAATGCGTAGAAGCCTACTTTCAGATCGGACAACTGCACGGTCATCGGATCGGCTGCCGGCTTCCAGGCGGAGCCGTCCCAGTAATACGTGGTATAGACGTTGCCCACCTTGCGGATCTGCAAATAGGACGTGTCGTATCCCGGATGAAGAGCCATATTCGTCGCTTTGCTATATTTCGCGTTTTTCTCGTAAGCCGACTCCAGCGATTTGCCCGTCGCTCCCTGCGTATCCCATACATGGCCGAACCTGACGTAATTATCCTCGTTCTGCCAGACGATCAGACCGGCCTGCTGGAAGTTTCTCCTTACCGGGGCGGTTACTTTCGTCGTGATGATGAAGTCGCCGTCAGGCGCATTTTGCAAAAAGACGTTTTTAATCGCATTCGAGCTCTCGTAGCTGTCGCCGTTTTGCGTCTGGATCGTCAGATTGCCCGGATTGGAGGTTAAGCTCCAATAGTCGTTGTTCGGGCGGTAAATGCTCCAAGCGTCGTTCAGCGTCGTGCTGTCGAAGTTGTCGACGGCAGCGCCCTTCGAAACCGGATCGTGAACCAGCGTGAACATGAGCTCCTGCTCCGAAGACAATTGATTCAGCGCTTGCTGGTAATCGCTTGAAGTCGAGCCGATCGCCGCAAGCACTTGTTTGGCCGACTCTATAACGCTATGGAAACGGTCCAGCGCGTCTTGAGGATATTGACCCGGCTTATCTCCCGCCTGGAGCTTGCTGTAAAATTGCTCGGCGGATTGAATGCCGTTCGACAAATCTTCGTTGTTAGTCGTACCGATCAATTCGCGGTGCGCTTTGGCAATACGATCGAAGTCCAGCTTCTCCACTTTGCGGTCGTACGACAACAAACCGTTAATTTCATATTCCACGTCGGAAATTTGCGTATAGATTGCTGCGCTCAAGCCGGGACTCGCTTTCAGATTTTTCAATTGATTGATGAAATCGATGTATTTATCCGTAATTTCCTTCTTGTCTTTCATTTCCTGATACGAGAATACGAGCGGGCTCCACTCATGTCCCGGCGTATGCAGACCGAGACCGCCGTATTCGCCCAAGACGGCCGCACGGGTATCCGTAGGCGTAGGAGCATTCGGAGCAGGGTACGAGTGCATGTCGACGAGATCGCCCGTTCCGGAATCCTGCCAGCCGCTTGCGTTATTGATCAGGCGTGTGGAATCGAGGCTCTTCACATAATTGACGGCGTCCTTCGTCTGCTGGCCGCCCCAGTCGAACTCTCCCCAGCCTTCGTTAAATACGGTCCATTCGATGATCGACGGCGCGCTGCGCAGCTGATCGACCATCTCTTTGTATTCCTTGAGCCATTGCGTTTTGGCGGCTTGCGTAATATCCGATCCGTGGTTGCCCTGACGGTCCTCCAGACTCGGCATATCCTGCCAGACGAGCACGCCGAGCTTATCCGCCCAGTAATACCAGCGGGCAGGCTCTACTTTAATATGCTTGCGGATCGTGTTCATGCCGATGCGCTTCACAGTTTGAATATCGAATTTCAACGCGTCGTCGGTCGGAGCCGTATAAATGCCGTCCGGATAAAAGCCTTGGTCCAACGGCCCCATTTGGAAGACGAATTTGCCGTTGAGCAGCGGTCTTGTAATTCCGTCGACCTTGCCGAGCTTAATTTCCCTCATGCCGAAATAGCTGCTGACTTGATCGACCACTTGATCGCCGTTTTTCAATTGAACCTGCAAATCGTACAAGAACGGATCGTCCGGAGACCAAAGCCGCGGATTAGGAACCGGCAGCTTGAGCTCTTCTCCCGCAGGGCCGCTGATTCTTCCCGCTTCCTGGCCGTCCTTGATGGCCACCGCTTCGACCGTAAGACCTTGGGCCGGCTCGGCAGGGACGGTTAATTTCAATACCTGATCCTCAATGTCGGGCGTCATATCCAGCTTTTCGATATGAGCTGCCGCCACAGGCTCCAGCCATACGGTTTGCCAAATGCCGGATACGGACGTATACCAGATGCCGCCCAGCTTTTTCACCGTTTGCTTGCCGACGGCCTGATCTTCGCCCGTGTCCGTATTATCCAGCACTTGAACGATCAGCTCGTTCTCGCCGGGCTTCAGCTGATCGGTAATGTCGAAGCTGAATGAAGTATAACCGCCCTTATGCGTGCCGACCTGCTGTCCGTTGACGTACACCGTCGCCAAATAGTCGACAGCGCCGAAATTCAGCTTCACCCTTTGACCGCTCCAATCGCTCGGAATCGTGAAGCTGCGTTTATACCACATCAGGTTTTCAACGCGATGAATGCCGGAGAGCACGGATTCCGCAGCGAACGGAACGAGAATTTTTTCCTTCAAGGTTTGCCCCGCAGGAGCGGCCTCTCCCGCTTTGGCCGATTGAAACTCCCATTCGCCGTTCAAATTTTGCCATTGATTCCGCACCAGCTGCGGTCTCGGATATTCCGGCAGCACATTTTCCTTCGTCACCTGGCTCGCCCATGGCGTCATGATTTGATACTTGGATTCATTCTGAAGCGACTTGTCAAAAGCCGGAACGACCGTTCCGTCCTGGGCTTTCAGACCGCCCTGCCCGTCATAGCTTGCGCTGACGAGCCATACATCCTTCGAATAAACGGGATTTTCGAAGGTCAGAACCAGCGTGCTGTCGTCGCCCGGCTTCAGCGACGCCGAAGCGATCGGCCAGTTCGTACCCATCACCTTTATCTTCAGATGATCGATCAATCCGCCCGGAAGCGCTTGAACCGCCTGGTCGAGCTTCACTTCAGCCGTGGCGCCGTCCACGGAAATTTTACCCCCGTAGGAGAACCCGCTAGGCGGAGTCAATGCTTCCGTCGGAACGGCGGATTTGGACACAGACGGGCTGGACCAGCGCAGGTGAATATTGGAGCCTCCGGTATCTTCGAAATATTCGACTTTGATTGTATACTTCTGTCCTGCATTCAAATGGATCGGCTTGCCGACCTGCTCCTTATCCCAATCGTTAACCCAATGATCGATAATCAGCTTGTCGTCGACCCAGAGCCGGAAACCGTTGTCTCCGGTAATGTAGAAGGTGTAGTCTTCCGAGTATTCGGGCTCGATAAACCCGGTCCAGCGCACATTGACTTTATCCTGCTGTCCGGTAAGAATACCGAATGCGGTCTCCAGGCTGCCGAAGTCCAAATTCGGGTCCAGCACCGTCGACTTCAGGGTGCCGAAGTTAAACAGCGGTGAGCCCGAATTCGTATAATACTCCCCTTTTAACCCGTGAACGGCGGAATCGGGAAGCCCCTCCGCAGCTTGCGCCGACGGGGATAGCATACCGCCTGTCGATAACGCAGCGACGGTAGTCGCCACAACAAGCAGCTTGCTTATCTTTCGCTTTAGCTTCATCTTTCTGCATCCTCCTTGAGCTTTAAAATAATATAGGCAGGGGGAGACCGGCCGGCGGCCTCTCCCGTGCTTTAACATGGGATTCCCAATGGCGCTTCACACCGTTCGCCATTCTCAATGATCCAGTGTCATGCTGGCGGCAATAACTGCTAAATCGGCAATATCAATTTTGTTATCATGGTTGATGTCCGCCTTTTTGTATAAATCCCAGTTCGCATCTGCAGACGTTTTGCCATAAAAGGCAGCGGCTATTGCCAAATCTCCAATGGTGTATTTTCCATCTCCGTTCAGATCGCCCTGAAGCACAATAACCGAATTCATAAACGTTTGTACTGCGGCAGTCAAGTCATTCACCGCTTGTTGAACTTCGGTCGGCGTTGCTTGTGGACGTTCGGCAACCGCTCTTGCTTTGTCGATTGCAGATTGCAGAGCTGCCTTGGAGCCTGCGGGATACTGACCCGGCTGCGTACCTTCTGAAGCTGCATTCAGCTTATTTTGCGCATCGGTGATTAAAGCCAGAAGCGTCTCCTTGTCTACAACCCCTATTTGTACACTGTGAGAAACAGCGGCTACTTGTATTTCATGTCCGGTTTTATCAGCCACGATAGCCTTCGACAATGTGATCATCGCGATCTGCGAAGTGGAGACTGCTCGAGCCCTCCAATGCAGAATCAATTGATCGCCGTCTGCCTCTGAGGCTGGATCGCCTGGACTGGCCACCAGCATGCGGACTTGCCCGGATTTCTCCGCTTGGTCTACAATAACCGTTCCTTTCCTGACCGACTCCGCCGAAATAAACTCCAATTGATTCGGATCATAAGTAAAGGTAAGGTCCTGTGCGTATATATTTTGACCGTGTTTCAATTGATAGCCGGTCGTAAATTCGGTTCCTGCGGTTATCGCGTCCGTCCCGTTTAATACCGCTTGCGGCGAAGAAGACTCAACCGGCATTACCGTCAAAGCGGAAGTCGCCTGCATACCGCCAAATGCTGCCGTAATGATCGCTTCGCCCGGGCTGATGGCACGGATCGTACCTTTTCCATCAATGTCAGCTATATTCTTATCGCTGCTGCTGAAGATAACTCCGTCCGTTACCGGCCTCATATCCGTCTCACTGTAGGTGGCGTATACGACAGAAGACACCGTGTCGCCAACCCGCAGCTGTGCAGGAATATTCGCCAATTGAATGGAGAGTAATGGAGCACCTTGCGGCACGGACTTGACTGGGGCGGAATAATCGCTCTCCCCGCTGGAATTAACTGCTGTCGCCACGTAGTAATACGCAGTGCCGTTGGTCAATCCGACATCCGTAAACTCGGTCTGCTTCACTTGTTCAGCTATCCTTGTGAAAGGCCCTTCTGCCGATGATCCCCGGTATAGGTTGTAACTATCCGCACCGCTTAATGGATTCCATGTCAACCGGGTTTGAGCATCGCCGGAAGAAGCGGTTAGTCCTTCAGGCGGCTGCAGCCCCAACTCTCCGAGCCTAGCTAACTCAAACGAATCAAAAGCCATAAAATAGTTCGAGGAATAGCTGTTTTTGCCAACGACTTTGAAATCCAGTTTGGCGCTATTTCCTTGAATGGGAACATTCCCGAAATCGACGTCGTAGTAGTCGAAGGGCCCGTATGTATCCTTAGGACCTCCATACGCCTTTCCGTCTACATACAACTGAAAAATACCGCGAGTTGCTTCCGACTTGACTCTAGCCTTCACATGATATATTCCTGCCGACGGTACAGGGATAGTGTAAGTAACCGAATCCCCAATAGAGGTTGATTCGAGAATGGCGGCAGCCCCTCCGCTCGCTGCAGATTCATTGTATGTCCGGTAAACGCGACCTGGGGTGCCCTGAGCCTTCAGCGATTCAGCTTCTTCATGCAAGGAAGGCGCCTCTGAAGTATCGGACGTAATATAAATTCTGTAGGCTGCCTTGGGAAGCAGAGGCGGAAGCTTCACAGTCAACGATCCGTTAGCAACGGTATAATCGCCCTCCAGCATCGTGTAAGGCGACATGAGTACCTCTGCGGTAGGAATCATCTCTGCCTTAAGGTGCAGCTTCCCGTTTCGGATTAAATAAGAAACATTGCTCAGGTGATTCAAATGCAAGGTTATTTCCGCAGGCTCTCTCCAATTTTCACTCCCGATTAACACAACGGAACGATTCATGGCAGGGTCGTGACTGGCCAAAACTTCTATATTGTTTTTATTAGATGATTCCGCTTTCACTAAACGTCCGGTCATATCTTTATAGGCGTTATACACCCACCAGATGCCTTTGGGTAAAGTGCTGCTGTTTCGATCCGCAAGATCTCCCAGGCTTGCCATAAATTTAGGGTCGTCTCCGACGTAATCCCAAGCCGATTTCAGGCCGTACAGAAGGCCATTTTTCGCGGATCTTTCCAGCCTGGCTATATAGGAGACTGCCATGCCGCTTTCCCATCCGTTAATGTTATTGTACGTACAGCAGCCCTGGTATTCCGTAATGGCGATGGGCATTGGGGTAATGCCGCTCGCGAGCATCCAGTTCTTGATCTCCGCCGTATGCGCTTCAATGTCCAACGCCCCGCCCGATAGCTCATGCCAGCTTAATATGTCGGGCAAGCAGCCTTGCTCTTTGCAGTAGGTAAGAAACTTTTTCAAAAAATCAAAGTTATACGAATCGTCTTCCGGAGCCTGGATTTTCGCCGAAGGATTCAACGCCTTTATTTTATGAGAGGCAACGTTATGCGCTTCCAAATACCTGTTTATGTTTCTGTCCGAACCTGACCACTGCAGCCGGGGCTCGTTCCATGGAATCCAGGAATACACATCATACCCCTTCGTCACCGATTCTTTATAAACGCTTTCTATTACGCTTTCCCAAGTTTTCCAATCCCCATTGTCTCCGGGCCAATAGGTATTGCCCGCTCGGCTGGTGTAATAATAAAGTCCCACCATAAGCTTCGCATCAGTCGCTTTCACCCGGTTATACGTCTTCTCATCGAACAGACTCGGCAAATTCGGGTGATGATCGGCACCTCGTATCGCATTGACCTTAATTCCGTCTATTAAATATTGCGACGGCTTTTCCCCTGATATCCCGTGCAAAAAACCGCTTGCTATTTGCCGGGATGCCCCGTTATCTACCGCATAGTCCACTTCGACCTCATCCGCTGTAACGGCGGCGGCCGGAAGCGGAAGCATCGCTAAACACATCGCCGTCACCATGAGAACGGATAGGAGTCCCCTGATTCTCATTATTTCACTTCCTTTGATTTATTCCTCAATCCGAATGTTCTTGGAGATCAGCAGCTTGTAGATCAGCATTGCCGCTTGCGCCCGGTTCGTCGTTTCTTTCGGATAAATGCCTTGGTTGTAGCCCTCTACGACACCGGAGCCGACCAAAGTCGAAACGCTGCCGACCGCGTAATCGGAGATGTCGCTCACGTCGGCATAGCCTTGCAAAACGGACGCATCCAAGCTGACGGATAGCTTGTTGGCCGCGCGCAGCGCGCGGTCGGTCAGGACGATCATATCTTCCCTGGTCACCGGAGCGCCGGGATGGAAGTTATTGTATTCGTCGCCTTCGGCGATGCCCAAGCTTCTGGCCGCGCCCAAAAGTCCCTCATAATACACACCCTGCGGCACGTCGTCAAAGCGCTCGCCCGCATTCTCCCGAACCTTGAGCAGCCTCATCAGCAGCACCAAATAATCGGCGCGGGTTACCGGCTGCCCGGGACTGAACGTATGCTCCGACGTTCCGTTTACGATGCCCTTGTCGAACAAATAGGCGATCGCTTCCTTGGCCCAGCCGTAATCGCCGAGATCGTCGAACGGAAACAGGCTGTCGATCGCCAGCGCCACCTTGGATTCCGACGCATGGTCGGTGCTTGTCAGAATCGAATCCAGCAGCTTTACATGATCGATCGCCAGCTCCGTCGTTCCTCCCTGCAGCGCTTCAAAGGTTAACGTATACAAGACCTGATCTCCGTCGTCCCCCATCACTCGGCCGATCCGCGTATGCGCAAGCTGAATATGGTTGTCTGTGACAATGGGGGAAACAGAGAAGCCGGGAAGCTCGGTCGTCGCTCCCTTCAACCTCAGCGCGGTCGGGTCAAAGTTTAAATTCACTTCATAGGCGTAGACATCTTTTAGCTCATGGCCTTTAACAATCACTTCCACATTTTCTCCCTTGGACGGCTTATCCGTAGAAAGCGTAAGGGTGAACGAAGGGGAAGGTTCGTCCGCTGCCGCCGCCGGCATGGCAGGTGCGGCCGCAATGACGAGCAGCGCGACGACAAGACCGCATGTAATGATTCGGGGAAATCTCATAAAGGACAGCTCCTTTCCGCGTATTGCCATGAATGTTATCGTGCTTGATTCTGTCGGAGCCCTTGCTCAATGACACGTATTGTATCACGACGAAGCCGGGCTTTGGCTGTATGGTCCATGATGCCGATGTAACCGATTCCAAGAGACTGCTGAACAAGAAACGATGCGAAACAGTGAAAAACCCGGTTATACTGCGGCTTTGTCCCCCCTATGCGTTGATTTCGACCTACGTTAAATATAAGTAACTTCCTCTGTGTTGTATTTAGATTAATAAGAAAATTTTTGCTTTATTCGGCCATTTTCCATTTCCAGGGCCGATTTTGATACATTTTGTATAATCCCGACGAAAACGCAAACAAGCGCCTGTTTCTCGAGGAAACAAGACGCTTGCTCACTGCTGCCGCGCGGGCGATTCGGTTATTTGTTGAATACTTTTCCCGGATTATCGGGCGTAAAATCGGGATATTGAATACGTTTGGTTTTGCCGTCAGAACCTATGTCTAAAATCCGCACAACAACCCCCCCCCCGCCCGACAGACGAATCTGTACGGACGGGGGTATGGCCCTCGTTGTTTAAGTTATAATCCGGATGCCGGGGCTTGCCTCAATGTCGGCCTGACCTTTGACCACAAAGATGCGAACGGTTCCCGACGGCAGCGTCAGGCTAAGCTGAAGCTCCGTTAATTGCGGCGGAATCTGCGGGTTGAAGCGGATTTCCTCCCAGCCCGGCTTGTGCGGCTTCAGCCCGATAATCTCCTCGATCAGCAGCGGAATCGGCGAGCTGGCCCAAGGATGGCACAGGCTGGTGTTCCACTTCTGGTCTTTGCCCCATGCTTCGAAGCAGGTCGTGGCGCCCTCCCGAAGCATATTGACCCACGAATGCTCATCCTCGCCGCGAATCAAATCGTACATCAGGGCATATTCCCCCGCCTCGGCCAATGCCTTCAAGACAAAATACGAGAAATAGACGCCGCAGCTAAACCTTTTGTCACGGATCAGCCGAACGATATTCGGCACGCTCTCCCGCTCAGCCAGACCGAACAGCAGCGGCAGCACGTTGGCGTGCAGCGAAGAATGCCTGCTGCCGACCGCATCGACAAACAGACCGGCTTCAGCATCGTAAAATGCCGCTAAGAACGCATCCTTCAACGGAGCGAGATCTTCCTCCGGAAGCCCGAGCTCTTTTCGAATCTCGTTCATCGTTTTTTTGCAGCCGTAGTAATAAGCGTTGACGACATTATGGCAGCCTTCCGTCACAGGCCGGGTCAGAGGAAAATCGTAACCGTCCCGAAGATTGTCCGGCCAGTCGACCAAATTCCATTTTTCCGCAACATGGTACAATAGTCCGGTATGATCCTTGTATTTGTCGAAATAGGCGACAAGCTTCTCGCCGACCGGGGCCATTTCCATCAGGAATGCCAAATCCCCGGTATGCCGATAATACTGCCACAGCTGCATCGGCCACTGGAGCGAGAAATCGGCGATTTCCTGCATAAAATTGCCCGGCGCGACCGCCATCATCCCCGAACAAACGGCCGTGCTTCTCGCAAAGTCTTCGAGCGCTTTCTTAACGAGCCGCGCATCTCCGCTGAGATACATATGCGTGTGCCCGATGACCGTGTTGTCTCCGAGATATTGGCCCTTCTCCCGACTCGGGCAATCGACGAAGTTTTCCTGCGCGCCGTATTTGACACCGTTCGCGCAAATCGACCAGATTTGGTCGAGCACCGGATCGGAGCTGGAGAACCGGCAGCTGCTTTCGTCGAGCGGATAATGACGGACGACGGCCGCGAAGCTGTCCTCGTCGATCGCTTCTTCGGAGCCGAGCACTTCGACGTACCGGAATGCTTTATATTCGTAAAAGGACAGCACGTCCTCGCCGCCGGATAAGGTCCATACTTCCTCATACTTGCAGTTGCAGCGCAGCTCATAGCGAACGCCGTCCCCGTCCGGATTCAGCTCCTCCCCGCAGCGGATCACGATCCTCTCCCCGCTCCCGCCGCAGGCACGCATCGTAAATTGCCCCGTCAGCTCCGTGCCGAAGTCAATGACATAACGGCCCGCAGACAGCCGCTGTACGGATTGAGGCCGTCTCTCATACACACTGAGCGCCGGAGTCGGCTGCAGCTCCAACTGATGATCCGCAGCGGCGGCGAGTGCCGGGCGTTCCCAATCTGCGTCGTCATACTCCGCCGCCGTCCACCCTTTATGCTCCAGACGACTATCGATATTTTCCAAATATTGGGTATCATAACCGACCGTTTCTTCCCCGATATACTCCTTAGCAGCGGTGCATGTCCAGCTGTCGTCTGTTATCAGGCACAGCCTGCGGTCCGTATACACCTCGGCAATTAAGCCTTGGCGCAAATCGCCGCTGTTCATCGACCGGTTTACCAAGCCCTGGTAATATACGTGAACCGCTATGACATTGGTCCCCGTCCGCAAATAGGCGGCGATATCCAACCGGTTATAGAAGTAATGGGTCGGATAGCTCTGGGCCGGGCCTTGAGCGACGAACACCCCGTTTATGTACAGCTTGTAATAATCGTCCGCCGATATATTCAACTCGGCTTGCTTAGGCGCATCCGTTAATGTAAACGTTTTCCGAAACAGCGTATGCCGGTTTTTCAATGCATCGGGATGCCGGTTTTCTACCGTGTCCAATTCTTTATGCAGCATCGGCAAAGGCTTAACGCCCGAGAAAATCGGATCTTGAATCCATTGCGCAATCCATTGTTTACTCATGAGCCGCTCCTTGGTATCGTATTTGATCATCGCATCGCGAAAATAAACAAACATGTATACCATACCATAGGAAACGGCCCGGAGCTAGGCAAAATATGAATATGCGATGTATAGAATGCGCAGGGCATTGTTCGCATTCCCGCTTGCTATGCTTTATAGTAATAGTATTACCAAACCGACAGAGCTTTCGGGCGGCTTCGGTTCCTATCTTCTCATTCGGAGTGGAAATCATGCTACGCAAAGCAAAACAATGGGATCTGCCTATTCTATTGATCATATTCCTTTTTATGGTATTGAGTACGCTCGTCATTTATAGCGCTACTTTCGATACAAACTATCAAGGGCTGCACAAGAACAATCTGATCACTTATTTGGTATTATTCGTGCCGATGCTCGGCCTCAGCTTATTGGATTACCGCGTCATCATCCGGCATCTATCCTATATATTATACGGCATTGGCATTTTGCTGCTGCTGATAGTGATGTTTAAAGGGATGGATATTAACGGCTCTCAGCGTTGGCTCGACCTCGGCGCAATGGCTTTCCAGCCTTCCGAGATCATGAAGCTGTTCGTCATTCTGGCATTGGCCAATTGGCTGAAAGCCCGCGACGGACACCCGCTCCGTTTCTTCCGCGATTTGCTGCCTTTGTGCGCCCTCGTAGGCGTTCCGTTCCTCATCGTGCTGAAGCAGCCCGATCTTGGAACTTCCGTCGTATTTATAAGCATACTCATCGGAATGCTGTGGATCGGGAATATCCGCATAAAGCATATTGGCATGGGAATCCTTCTCATGATCGCGATCGGCGCAGGCATCACCGCTCTCTACTTTTATAACATGGAATGGTTTTCCAAAATAGTGAAGCCCCATCAGCTAGACCGGATTCAAACGTTTCTCGATCCAACGGCCGATGCGAACAACAGCTGGCATGTGACGAACTCGATCCATGCGATTGCCGTTGGACAGCTGAAGGGAGAAGGCTTCCTGCAGGGAGCGATGGTCCAAGGAGGATTCATCCCTTACGATTATGCGGACTCTATTTTTGTCGTGATAGGGGAAGAATTCGGATTTATCGGCGCCTCGGTGCTGCTGCTCCTCTACTTCGTGCTCATTTACCGCATGATTTATTTGTCCAACCGCACGGCGGATTTGGAGGGCAGATACATGATCGTCGGCATCATCTCCATGTTTACGCTGCAAATATTCGAGAACGTGGCCATGCATACGGGACTGATGCCCTTGACGGGAATAGCCCTTCCGTTCGTCAGTTACGGCGGCAGCTCGCTGCTGACGAATATGCTGGCCATCGGCCTGGTGCTCAGCGTTAAACTTCATCGGAACTGAGCGCTTGCGGCCGGTTCTTACGGCAACCCAATATAGGGGAGACTCTCCGGCCCGATAAACGCGAAACCAAATAAGGCCGAAGCTCCCCATATTCGTAAACGAGCCTAAAAACAAATCGGCCCTGCCGCCGTAAGGCGGGCAGAGCCCTCCGTTAAACGAAACCTATGAAGCCTGCCTGCCTATGAAGCTACTTGACGGCCCCGCCGGTTAAGCCTTTGACGATTTTCTCCTGAGCCAGGAAATAGACCAGCAGGATCGGCAGGCTGGCTGCCGTGAGCGCCGCCATCAGCGCCGGGACGTTCACCGTGAGCTCCCCATAGAACTTCTGCATCCCGAGCGGGAGCGTCATATTCTCCGGGCTTGTAATCAAGACAAGCGCAAAAATAAATTCCGTCCACACGTGAATAAAGTTGTAGATGACGATAGTTGCGAGCGCCGGGGTCACCATCGGCAGAATGACGCTCCAGAATATGCGCCGGTGCGAGCAGCCGTCGATCTCCGCCGCTTCCTCCACTTCCCGAGGCAGCTCGGTCATGAACTGCGTGAGGATAAAGATCGAGATCGGCAGCCCGAAGGCGACGTACGGCCCGATGAGCGCCATCCAAGAATCGTAGATGCCCAAATCCTTCGTCAGCTTGAAGATCGGAATCAAGGTCGAGTGAATCGGCAGCATCATCCCTGAGACGAACAGCATAAATAGCGGCTTGTTCAGCGCAAAGCGCATCCGGCTCAGCGGATAGCTCGCAAGCGCGGAGAAGATGACGATCAGAAATACCGACAGCACCGAAATAAAAACACTGTTGAGAAAGTAGCTGGACAGCCCTTTTTGAAAAGCCAATACATAATTGCCGAATTGAATCGACGTCACCAGCGTAAACGGGCTTTTGAAAAATTCCTGCTGCGTCTTAAACGACGTCATCACCATATACAGGAACGGATACCCGGTAAACACCAGCAGTACGATGGCGGCTGCGTACAAGGGAGCGGAACGGATCGTTTTGAGAGCCATTACAACGCCTCCTTTTTCTTGCGGGCGTACTCCATGTATTGAATAATTCCGGCGGCCAGAAACGCCAGCACAAACATGGTGAAAGCCACTGCGCTCGCAAAGCCCATATTAAAATGAATGAACGCCTGCTTATACATGTAGATTCCCAAGAGCTCCGTAGCGTTGCCCGGTCCGCCGCCGGTCATGATGAAGAAGATGTCGAAAGCCTTCAGCGAACCGACGATAGCCAGAATCGAGGAGGTCACGATGGTCGGCACGAGCAGCGGGAAGGTGATCCGGGAGAACCGGTCCCACGGGCCCGCCCCGTCGATCTCCGCCGCTTCGTACAAATCCTCGGAGATGCCGACGATGGCGGCTTTGAACAGGATCATGTAGAACGGAGCGTACTGCCAGACGATGACGATCAATATCGCGGCCATCGCCGTCTTATTTTCGCTGAGCCAGGCGATATTCTCGAACCCGAACAAGCCGATCAGCTTGTTGACGGCTCCGCTGAGCGGATCGAACATAAACACCCAGAGCATCCCGATCGCCACGGTGGACATCAGAAAGGGCATGAAATAGATCGTCTGGAAAAAGCGCAAGCCTCTGATCGCCGAAAACAATAACAGCGCCATCAGCAGCCCCAGCGGGATTTGCAAAAACACCGAGGACAGCACAACCTTCATATTGTTGGCGAGCGAGCTCCAGAAGACCGGCTCGATAAAGAGCCGGGTATAGTTGGCGATGCCGACAAACGTTTTGTCAGGGCCGCCCTTCCAATCGAACAAGCTGTAATATAACGTTCCGTAGATCGGATAGATGATATACAGCAGGTACACGAGAAAGGCCGGAGCTATAAACATGACGATCGTCCATCTCTTGTCCCGCAATCGTTGCTTCTTCGCGGCCGTTGCCGCATTTGCCGCCGTCTTCTTCTCCCATTCGGCAACCGAGGTATTCATAACGTCCACCTCCCCGCTAAATTAGTTGATATCCGGTTTTGTCATTTCAGAATTTGCTTAGCCTTTTCTTCCATCTTCTTGGCGGCCTCTTCCGGAGTCATCGAGAGTCCGAACAGAGCCTGTGTCGTGTCCTTGTGCAGCTCGGCCAAATCCGGCGGCAGCGTTTGGTCGTACGGCCAGTGAATATCCTTCGCTTTCTCGGTCAGCGCGCCCAGCCGCTTGGCGAATTCGTCCTTGTAGGTGACTCCTTTCACGCCGACGAGCGAGCCGGTGCGATCGGAATACGCTTGAGCCGTCTCCGTGCTAGACAGCTCCTTGATGAGCTCGATGGCCAGATCCGGATTTTTGGATTTGGCCGATACCGACCATACCGGCGCCGACGCACCGCCCAAATCGGAAGGATCGCCCTTGCCGCTCGGCAATATCGGGAACGGGAAGAAATCCAGCTTTTTCTCATAATCCGGTGCTTCCTGGCGCACGTTGTTGACGATGGATTGAGACATGACCAGCATCGCCGCTTGCTCGGTGTACAGCAGCTGGCGGCCTTGTCCGGCATCCCACGGAATGCCGTTGAAGCCTTTGTTGAAAGCGTCGCGTTTCACCAGCTCCTGAATATATTTACCCGCCTGCACGTAGCCGTCGTCGTCGAAGCCCTGACCTTTGCGGCCCAAGGCGTTCTTGAATAAATCCGAGCCGGCGGCGCGATCCGCCAAATACATGAAGTAATAGGCTCCCGGCCATTTCGGCTGATTGGCCAGCGCAATCGGTATGACTTTGTTCTGCTTCAGCGTATCGACGACCTTCAGCAGCTCTTCCCAGGTAGCCGGCGGTTTCAAGCCGTGCTTGTTGAAAATATCTTTATTGTACCAGAATGCCGTGATGGACAAGCCTAGAGGAACGCCGTACGGCTTGCCGCCGAACTTGGCGTTGTCGAGCACCGTCTTCACATAATTGTTCTCGTCGATCTTGCCGGTAAGATCGAGCACATTGCCTTGGTTCACGAATTCCTTCAGCCAGCCGCCGCCCCAGGAATGGAAGACGTCCGGCGGGTTGCCGCCCGACATGGCGACGGCGAATTTCTGCTTGTAGGTGTCGTTCGGCGTCTGCAGCGCCTTGACCTCGACGTCGGGATGCTTTTTCTTGAAACGCTCGACCGCCTCCAAATACACCTTCTCTTTATCGCCCGGATCGATATACCAGAACTCCAGCGTCTTCTTGTCTCCCGTCTTCACCGCCTCGGCGGCGGGCTTCTTGTCTCCCGCGGGCGCCGCCCCGCCATCCGTCTTGCCCGTGCCGGCCGGTGCCCCGCCGCAAGCGGCCAGGAATGCCATAGATATAACCGTCAACGATGTAACTGCCTTTTTCATGAGAAGCCTCCCCTAATGGTTTATACGGTGGTTCGTTTCCTCTCTGGCTGTTCAAATATGTGACACTTTTATTGTAAAATTGCGTCTTTCATTTCAAAAGGGGAGAATCTTCAACAATAGGTTAGAAAAACTTCAGGAGTTCCTCCGATTACCCGCCGTCCTCCTCAGCCGACCCGCTGCCGAGCCGCCGCTCCCTATATTCCGAAGGCGTCAGCTGGTAGTGCCGCTTGAATAGCTGGCTGAAATATTTAACGTCTTCATAGCCGACGGAACGGGCGATCTCGCTTATTTTCGCGGCCGGGTCGCTCAGCAGCTCCCTGGCGCGTTCCAGCTTCTCCCGGACGAGAAAATCATTGAAGGTGCTGCCGGTCTCCCTCTTAAACACCTCGCTTAAATATCCGGGATGTACGTGCACAAGCCTGGCCGCCTGATGGAGATTCATTTTCTGGCTTCCCAAGTTGTCCTTGATATAGCCGATCACGCGCCGCACATAGGCGGCCGCTCCCCGATGCACCGTGGCATGGTATGCGTTCATGATCTCATGCAAATATTGCTGGAGCTTCTCTTGCAGAGCCGGTTCATCCCGGTCTCTCGCGACGGAGAAATCGGCTAAGCTCTCCTTCATCGCCTCGGAAGCGGACATTCTTTCGAACCAACGGGTTCCGCTCAAAGCCAGCGATTGGATATAGGACGAAAAGGATTCATAGGTCAGATCGGGTTGGCTTAAATAATCGCATAACCGCACCTTGAGCCACTGATTCAGCCGAATCGCGTCTCCGGCCGACAGCAGCTCCGCAAGCTCCACTTCCTCCTCGCGCGAGCATAGCGTGCGAGCTCCCTTGCGATGCTCAATCTGCCTGTAATGCAGCATTCGGTCCGGCAGCAGACCCCAATACTTGGACGTCTTCACGGCATCCGAATAGGAATCCGGCAATTGGTTAGGGGAAGCCGCCGGTCGGCCGGCGGCCCCGTAAATCGAGCATTTCAGCAGCTGCTCGATGCTGCCCAAGACGGCGCGCAGCTTCTCTTCCCATGCCGCCCCCTCCACGGGCATTAATGCGGTCACATGCTTGCTCGTGATCAGCGTTTCGCACGGAATCATCTCGCGCAGCATATTTTCGGCGGCGAAGCGCAGCAGCTGTCCGCCGCTTTCGCGCTCTCCCCAGCCTGTCGGCTGCAGCAGCACCACTTGCAGCGGCGTCTTGCCGATCGGGAGCAGCGGGAATGCCGCCGCGAGCCGGGCTTCCTCCACCGCAGCTCCGCCGGTCAGCCATCTCTCCAGCAAATGCTCGCGCATTTCCTTCTCCTGCCGGAACACTTGGCTCCTCGCCCCCCATTTGTCGCGGATGCGCTGGGCCGCACTCACCACAGCTTGAATAATATCGCCGGGGCGGCTCGATTTAAGCAGATAATCGCTGACGTTCTCGCGAATCGCACGCTGCATGTATTCGAAGTCGTCATAGCCGGTCAGCATGATGATCTCCACGTCCGGCAGCAGCTCTCTGGCCTCCTTGGCCAGCGCGAGCCCATCCTTGCCTTCCATTCGGATATCGGTCAGTATCAGGTCCGGCTTCTCTTGCTGTAGACGGTCCAGCGCCTCCTCGGCCGACTCCGCCGGCTCCAGAAGCTCGAAGCCGAGCTTCCTCCAATCGATAACCATGGACAAGCCTTGCCGGATAATAATTTCGTCATCAACGATCAATATTTTCATGTTCGTCCTCCTTCGCCGGAATGATAAAGGAAATCCTTGTGCCCAAGCCGGGCGCGCTTTCCAGAACGAGCTGGGAAGAAGCCCCATAGTGAAGCAGCAGCCGTTCGTTGACGTTGCGCAGGCCGTAGCCGCCGGTCGCATCCTCCGCTTGCTCGGCCGGCTGCAGGATATCCTCGGCAAGCCGGTTCAAGATCTCGGGAGACATCCCGATCCCGTCGTCCTGCACCGTAAAGCGGATGCCTTGCTCCTCCAGCATGGCCGTGACGTAGATCATGCCCTTGCGTTTGACCTTCTGCACCCCGTGAATCATGGCGTTCTCTACGAGCGGCTGCAGCAGCAGCTTCAGCATCGGCAGCCGCCCCGCCCTCGGGTTGACCTCGAAGTGAACGTCGAACCGGCCCGGGAACCGGATCGACTGGATCAGCGCATAATTGCGCACATGGTTAATCTCCTGCTCCACGGAGCAAAAATCCTTCCCCTTGTTCAGGCTGAAGCGTAAAAAATCGCTAAGCGCCCCCACCATATCGGCAATGCGCTGTTCCTGGCGCATCAAAGCGATCCAATGGACCGATGACAGTGTGTTATACAGAAAATGCGGGTTAATCTGCGACTGCAGCGCGCGAATGTCCGCTTCCTTCTTCCGCGTCTCGGATCGGATCAGCTGCTGCTTCAGCCGCTTGATCTGCTCTCCCAGCTGATTGTAGCTGGAGACGAGCTGGCCGATTTCGTCCGGGGATTCCAGCTGGTACAGCGGCATCGGCTCGTTCGGGTCGAGGCGGACCAAGAGCCTCCGCAAAATTTTCAGCGGCTTGGTCACATGCCGGACCAGAAATAAAATCAGTCCCGCAGTCAGCACCGTCGCCAAAGTGACCGCCGATCCCGTCAGCAGCCAAATATACCGGTTCTCTTCGGCATACAGCTCATAAGGGACGAGGCTGACGAGCATCCAGTCAAACTGGGGAATTTTGGTATACAGCACCGTCTTTTTGTCATGGCCCTCGCCTTCGGTATAAACCCCGGACGATAGCGTCGAGTCCAGCAGCAGCGATTCGGGAAACATCTCCTCCCACCGCTTGGAGAGCCACTCTTTGCGGCTGCCCGAAATGACCTCGCCCTGCTTGTCCAGCAGCATGACGTCACCCGGCCCGACGCCGAAATTCGGCGTTCCGAGATAGCGCGACAGCTTCTGCTCGTTAATGCTGATCGCGACGAAGCCGAGCGAATCGAAATTATCGGTGCTTTTCACCGCCCGGAGGAAAGAGAACACGAGCTCCGGTCCGTGAATGCTCTGCGTCCAATACAGCTCCGTCCACTTTTTGCCGGTTAAATTCCAGTCCTCAATGACGCTGGACAGGTTGGAGGAATACAGGTTCGGCGCTTGCAGCGGCTGGGTTTTATTTTTCGAATAAATCGAGATGTTCGTAATGTAATCCTTGGATTGAACCAAATTGGCTATTAACGTAAGAATGCGCGTCCTCTCGGGCGAATCGTAATCGAAGTCGCTCATATACTGCTGAACGTCCTTATCCCCGATTAAGAAGATCGACATATCCTCTACGTCCTGGGCGATAAACCGAACGTTGGCCTGAATCCGCCCCAGCGCGTCGATTCCGGTCTGCTTTGTTTTCTCCTCGTTGACGCGGGAAGAGGTCATGTACGAGAAGGCCCCGAGAAAAAATAACGGAATTACCGTAGAAATCAGCATCATGACGGACAGCTTGGCCTGCAATGATCTGTTCAGTGTCAGCTTCATCTTGTCCTCCGTCGTCAGCGCAGCTTGCCGAGTACACTCGCCTGAGTGTTCTGCAGCTTTTGCGCCAAAATTTCCGGGCTTCCGCCCTTCATCAGCTCCTGCAAACCGTCGCTGAGCGTCTCCACCGCCGCTGTCGTCAATTGGGTCTCATAGGAGGGCAGCAGCGTCACCCCCATCATAAGCTCATGGAGCTCGACGAATAGGGGATGGGCAATGGTGCGGTCAACCTCCATCCGATAACTGACCAGGGTGTTGCTGTCCAAAATTTGCCGCTGGGCAGAAGGGCTCGCCATCGCATAAATCAACCGGAACGCCGCGTCCAGCTTGTCGCCCTCCAGCTTGCTGTTGACCGCAAACCCGTTGCCGACGACCCCCGAGGTGGACATCGGCTTGCCTTTGCCGCCGGGAATGGTCGGCAGCAGCGCCAAATGGGTATGTTCGAGCACATCCTTCGGGGCGCTGTCGATCAGATTGCCGACGGCCCATCCCCCTTCGATAAACATCGCCGCCTGTTTCCGGTAGTACATTTGCTCCATTTGCATATTATCGATATAGTTGAAATTATCCTGGAAAGCCCCTGCTTTAACGAGCTGCCGCATTTTTGTAAGCGCATCCAAAAATTCTTGATCCGTAAACCGGGCGTTATTCTGCGAGAGCACATGCATAAACCAGTCCGTCCCGGTTACACGGTCGGCGAGCGTACTGAAAATGGTCGACTGCGCGACCCAAGAGGACTTGTTGCCCAAAGCGATCGGGGTAATCCCGTTCCGGTTAAACACCTTGATGGCGGCGAGCAGTTCGTCCCATGTGGCGGGCACGCCAACCTCGTATTTATCGAACAGCTCTTGGTTATAAAAGACGAAGGACGTCGGAGACATCGTCATCGGTACGGAATATTTTTTCCCGTCGACCGTGAAGGAATCGAAGGAATGCGCCATGAAGCTGCCCGCCCACTCGCTCTTTTGCCGAAGCAGCGAATCGATCGGCTGGATAAACCCGGCATTAGCGAATTCACGGGTCATCGAATCGGGCCAGATCAGAAACACGTCGGGCAATTCGTCGGCCGCCGCCATCGTCTTAAGCCTCGACCGGTAAGCATCCCGAATAATGCTTTGGACACGAAGTTCAATCTCCGGATTATCCTCGGCGAATTTGTCCAGCAAAGCTCTGAATCTTTCGGATGTGGAATCCTGCCCCGCCCAATCATGCCACACGGTTAAAGTAACCGTGTTCTTCCCGCGATCCGCGTTTCCCTGAACCGGAAGCTCCTGCGCAGGGAGAACTGAGCACCCGGAAATAGTCAGGATGAGCAAAATTCCATGCAAAGGGCAAAGAAAGCGCTTTCCCCAACTGGCAAAACCCATCGTTAGCTTCCTCCCTCTCTTGAGTCCATTGCATAAATTTGGACTAATGTTTCGAACATTTTATCATAGCGGCAAGGCGCGCGGCAATATGGTTTATCGTGAAGCGGCCGAGAGCCGCCCGGGGATGTCCGGTAGGAGCGAATCCTTTTCCGGTGATAAAGAAAAACGGAGCCTCACGGCCCCGTCTTCGGCTTAATGCTTAAACTTAAACCAATTGATATTGAACAAATACCCGCTTCCTCCCGTAAACTTCAGATACACATCGTGCGTCCCCGCAGCGCTGCCGCTTAAGGCGCATGATTGCGTCGCCCAAGTCTGCCAGCCGCCGGTACTCGTGACCGGACAAGTTCCCAGCAGGGTTCCGTTCAGGCTATCCAGTCTGATCTCGATGCTTCCTCCGGCCGTAGTCGCTACTCCTGCCTCGAATTGCGCCGGTCCGGCGGCGCCAAAGTTGACATTTTGAAACGCAATATAATCGCCGTTGTGAATATAACCGACGTTTTGGCCGCCTTCGGAGCTTGCTTCGCTTTTGACGCCCGACATGCTCGTGTAGTTTTCCGCTTCGATCGTCGAATAGGCGTCAATTCCTCCATACGCGGTTTTCAACCAATCCGCCGCACTCAACGTTACCTTCGATGCGCCGGCGTATTGGGTTACCGTGGACACTACGCTGGAGAGCGGGAATGTTTTGTAAGCGTAAGGCAGTTGCTCGGTATACCCGTAAGTGAAAGTAAACGGCGTCGACGGCGGGTTCGATTTACTCATGTTCTCGACCCCGACAATATGCGATGACCACGCCCAATTCCCGATCGTCGACTTGTCGTACCAGGTCATCCCGTTCGTGAACGCATTAACGCCGTTATTGTCCCAGCTGCTGCCGGTATACGTTCCGCTGCTGTTGGTCACAGTCGAATTGACGATTAAGCTATGGTTCATCGCATTTTGGAACAATGCGTCAAACGGCGGATTCATATTGGCCGTATCGTCTCCCTGGCGTTCCGCGCCGACCAGCGGTTCGTTAAATCCGTTATACACGTTCGTATCTCCGGCGATGGAAGCGCCGTTTCTGGCGTTAACTCCGCGCGATAATTTGTCCTTTCCGTAAGTTGAAATCGCTGCGACGGTATCCAAAATATTTTGATGCGTCGAATCGTCAAAATAATTATTGAACAAGTGCCCGGTGCCTTGACGAATCATCGGCAGGCGCTGCCCGACATTCGTGTAGCGGTTATACGCCATCGTGAGCCGGATTCTCTGATTGCCGTCTTTAATTTCGACTCCGTTGGAGCCGACATAGTTCGTATAATCCTTATCGCCGGAGCCCGACAAATGTACTTTGGAGTGGTAGGCCGCATAAGCCATAATCTGATTTTTGGCAGCGCCTCCATTGCGCATTTTATAATACAGGCTCGCAGACGGGTCCAGAGTGCCTGCCGCATATTTTTGCTCCATATAGTCGATAGACTTATAAATGGAGCTGCTCGAAGCCGGATTCGGGTTCGCCGCCAGTCCGAATTCATTCCAGGAGAATGTTACATTGGACGCGCCGTTTTCCAAATCGATCATGCCGTCGGCCGCGATAGAAAATTTGCAATGATCAATCCAAACGTTGTTGGCGCCATTCACCTTAATAAACGTCCAACCCACCTCTTTATGATCGCCGGAGTCGTCCCACTGCCACATTTCGTCAAAATTCAGATTCCGAATCACGATATCGTTGGACGTAGCCTGCAATTTCAGCTCGGCGTGCCTGATCGTCTTACCCGTAGCCGAGAAAATCGTCAGCCCGTCAATATTGGCGATATTCAGCTTGGATAAGCCGGAGGCGATTAACAGCGGATTCGTAAACCCGTTCGACGGATCGGGATATTTGCTGATGAAGCTGTATTGTGCGATTTCAGCGGAAGTGAGAGCTAATTCCGTCCATCCCAAGTTAATATCGGCCGTCACCTCAATCACTTTGACCGCGCCGCTGCCGGCGTCCTGAATCGCCTGCAAAAACTGTTTGCCGCTGCTGACCGTCCGATAATAAGAGGTGCCGACATAACTGCTCCGATCCTTCACTCCTAAAGAGGCGTAACCGGGAACCGATAAAAAGCTGCTGTCGTAACTCGTCTCCACCTTCGTCGCGTTAGGGATCGCGTTAATGACGGCCGCCTCCGCTGCGCCCGCACCCGCAAGAGGAGAAGTAATCAGCAGACCGCCTATAAGTACCGAGCTAAAAACTTTTCTAATCACGCTTCAATTCCTCCTTTAAATGTAAAATGAGCTTATTCATCCCGCCTTGCGCTTATCACCCCCTTCTAATTTAAAGCGTTTTCATAAAATGGCAAATATTTACTTGAATTATACCATAGCGCATGGTATGAATTTAGACATAAAGTATTGAAAGTTAGACAAAAATTGCACTAGGTGGATGAACATGCTGCCGTTCTACGAAATCCAAACGAAAGATTTGAGATTATTCCGCTTAACCAAGCCGTTGACGTTTCCGGCCCACATGCACAGAAACATCGAGCTGCTCTATGTGCTCTCCGGCGTTCAATATGTGCGGATCGATGAAACGGAGTATGCCGTCCATGAAGGCGAGGCGGTTGTCATTTTCTCTGATATCGTTCACAGCTATTTGAAAAAGGGCGACGAGCCCGCCGAAGCTGTTCTGCTCTTATGCAACCCGCGGTTATTGGGAGGCATGTTTCCCGATTTGGAAAATGTCCAGCCGGTCAATCCCTTCGTAGCCAAAGATAGCATTCATGAAGAGGCTGCCTATGCGCTAAGGCATATCAAGAAGAAGGAGGAATTTGCCTTAAAGCTTGGCTGGACTTACGTCATCATGTCCCATCTGCTTCGCCGTCTTGAATTCGCGCAGCGGCCGCGCGTCCCTGTCCGGGATATGTCCCAAAAAATCATCGAATATTTATCGGCAAATTTCAAGGAACCGGTAACGCTCGATTCTCTCGCCGCCGAATTTTGCGTCAGCAAATATTACATTTCCCACATATTTTCCAATAGAATCAAAATGAACCTTCGCAACTGCCTCGGCATGCTCCGCGCCGAATTCGCCGCCCAACTGATCCGCACGACCGATGACTCGTTATCGGAGATCGGCAGCCGCGCCGGGTTCGAAAGCCAGCGTACCTTTAACCGCGTGTTCCACGCCAAATACGGAATGTCCCCGCGCGAGTTCAGACATCATATCCGGAAATGATCTTTAAACGGATGCACTCTCCAGTCTTGTTCGCCGAGCAGCTTCTCGTCGTTCAATACAACGGTATGCGCATGCCGAATCATCTCCGTTCCGTCCATTTGCATGCCTTCATGCAGGTCCGTCAGTACGCCGTCACTCACGAAAGCGAGCGCAGCAGCTGCATACCACCCTATCCGGAATTCAAAGCTGTCTTGGCTGCTTATGCGAAAACGAACTTCCGTATCCGCCTCGCTCAGCTTGTCTTCAATACAATTTGGCGCCTTTTTTTTACCGAAAATTTTGGAGAAAAATGTCCCTTTCTTCCCCTCCATGCGGCTAACGGACAATTCAAATCCCGTTAACCATTCGGTCTGATTCAGATCTCGGTTGGGACAATCATAGACGACAACCTTGAACGGAAGAAATCCGGTATGATTACGGAACGAAAAGCCCGGAGCGATTTCCGCGTCTATATGAAACTTTCTTATTTCAGACAACCATTCAGGGATGATGCTGTCATCAAGCCCTTTAAGATGTACCGAGAGATCATAGCTCATATCCAGTCTCCTTCATCGCGCAATGAACTTCATAATCGACTTGCCTGGCTGTAATTTCAAGCGAAGCATTGTCGTCATCATCCCAGCCTATCTTTCCATCTACCATATTTTAACACAAGTCTCCTCAGAAAACTGCCGCTTATCAAGAAAAAGACCGCGCGAAACGCCGCGCAGCCTTATGCGATTCCCCATATATTTTATCCTGAATTTCGAAAGCGCATAAGAATGCGGTGGCGATCATCCAGGAGCGGATCAACAACTGTGAATAAGTGGGAGTGGGACCAGCGAAATTTTGAAACCAATATCCACATGGGGATAACTCCCCCCTCCCCAGAAAGGGGCATTGTTGTTTTCCATGTGAAATGTTGGAAGCCGTCACTCCAATTGAACCACTTTGGCTTCGATTCGTTTCCATGCATGACGACCGTCGAAATCCTTGATCAGCTTGAGCACGACCGCGCGACTATGCCGAACAAGCGTCGCCGCGCAATGAAAGAACTCCAGTCGGAATCTTGCAATCGTATAACCCTGATGCATCGGTTCGCAACAATCGCGCTTAAAGCGTTCGAACAAATTGTAGGCCAGCAACTTGATCAGCAGATCGACTTCATTCGCTTCAAAATCACTGGTCGCGATCCGGTCCATGGAAAAACCGTCTTTCGCCTCTTTGATGTAATTTTCCATGCAGCAACGCTGGTTGTAAAAGCGCCATAGGTCAATTGGTTCCCACTCCAGGTTGGTTACAATCGCTTCATACTGCCAGTCCTCGTCGAATACGATGCGGCCTTGACCGTCTTCGCAGACTTGCGTCTTACGAATGACCGCTACGCGACGGGGCTTTTTCCAGGACGTAGCTTTGTAAATCAAAGTGATGCCCTCGATGATCCAGTCCTCGTCGACATAGCGCGTCCAGTAGCGACAAGCCGCCACGTCGCTTGCGAGGCGTTTGGTCCATTTCATTTTGCCGACGTAACCGATCTTGCGGCCTTCCCACAGTTGGTAGAAATCCTCGCCGCCAAAGCCTTTGTCGAACCGGGCGTACGCCACTTGGCGCTCGCCGAGCAGTGCGAAGGTTTGCTGCAAAAAGTCGATTGCGTCGGTTGAAGAATGCGTGTTGCCGGGGCGAAGCCTCGCATTCAGATTCAAGTGGGTTTGCCCTTCAAAAGCCAGCAACGGATGGTAGCTGTTTCGTCCGGGCTTATGCGGATTGATGCCTTTGGCCGCGCCGGCCTGCTCCCCGTATACCGTCTCCACCGAGGAGTCCAGATCAAGGATTGGCTTGGACGGCAAGCAGAGATGAATGATTTCCATATTCAGCTTGCGCAGTTCCGTCGGGAGCTGCGGGCAGGATCTGCCCAGACGCGCGAGCTCCTTGTACAGCAAACTGTGATGCGGCAGACGGCCTCCCAGAAAACGACAAAGCAACACATCGTGCTGTAACTTGCGGAAATGAAAAATACGCCCGCAGCCCAGCATCCAGCCAACCATTAGATAGAGCAGGATGCGATGAACAGGAAAAATGGCGTTGTGCGCTTTGCCGCCGGAAAGGCGCTGCATGGCCTCGGCGAGCTTGATTTTTTCGAGATAGGCCAAAAAGATTTTGACGCCGCCGAAACTCGTGGCGTTCTGCAGCGAAAATTCGCTCTTGATTTTGCTGACCGGTGTGGTAGACTTCACCTAAAAGGTGCTCCTCTCTTTGGGTGATGTTGTCCTGGACAAACACCATTCTACCAAAGATTTGGAGCCCTTTTTATGTTTTTAATGCGCAGTACTTTCGAAATTCAGGTTTATTATAAATTTCCCCGCATCAAAGAGCAGCGGTCTTTGTACCTGCTTTCCTAGAATGGTGAAATGAGAAATTCGGCTCCGTTTCCGGGTCGGCTCCGTCTTTACTGCACCAGCTGTGCGTGGCGAAACAGCGAAGGGTCCTTCGGCGTCGTTCCGACTCCCGAGCCCCACTGCAAGAACCCGTCGCGGGAATCGCCCGTGGACCCCCGATCGTCGTCATTCACCAGGAACGACATTCCGACGGTTTGCGCCGGCGGTCCGTCAAACCCGAGCGACTCCCACGGCACAGAGATGACATAGCGGATGACGCCGCCGCTTTGAACGATGCTCGCTTGCGCGCCGGGAGTCGGTCCCGCCTGCTGGCCGGCCGGCGCTGCGAAGGTGTATACCGCCGGTCCGCTGTCGAGAAGCGCCGCGCCGAATTCGACGCGCTCGCCTCCAGCCTGCCCCGGCGCCCGGTCGTAGATGCTGAACTGGATGGAATCGGTCTGCCACATGGTACCCGGCACGCGCGCTCCGAAATGTTTGTCGTCTGCGATCGTGGCGTCAATCACAAGCGCATCATTGTTGTAGTTCATATACAGCTGCCCGCTTAGATCGCTGTCACCGCTGCGCGTCCCCAGCATCGATACCCAGCTCGCTTGCGTTGCCAGGTCGATTGCAGGCAAGGTGCGGTGGTCTATGGGCTCGATGGGAGCGTAGGAAATCGTTCCGGACAAGGCATCCGAACCGCCGACGCTGTCGACGGCCACGCTATAGCTTAAGGAATCGAACAACGGGATGCCGGAGAGCGGGACGCGCATCGACGCGGTTTCACTTGCAGGGACATACACCGCAGACGATACGGTCCCTGATGCCGGCCCGACCTGATAGGTCACTTGAGTTACCGCGAGAGTGCTGCTCCGATTGTTCTTCAGCGCGATGTCGAGAAAGTAGCTGCGGGACGCCGCATCCGATGTAATCGTCGGCTGGACGCTGATCTCGAACGGCTTGACGACCGTTGTCGCCGCCCTCAAGCCGGCAATAAGACTCGGATTGTGCGTATGCTTGTTTTTGCCCCCTTTTCCCGGCTGCGCTTTCATCACGTCTACGGCTACGGTCCGCTGACCGAGGAGCGCGCTTGCAGGAACGCTGACGTCGGCGCTCGTTACTTTGCCCGGAGAGGTGCGCAGCTTAACCGGCTGCGCCCCGTGCGCCATGATGGTCAGTTCATTGGGAAGATCCGTCCTGCGATTCGAGCGGTCTGCAGTTACCGTAACTTGGACCGTATCTCCTTGGATCGACTGGCCGCCAACTTTCATTGTGATCGCGGACTGCGTCGCCCCCAAGCGGTTTATGCCGCCTGTGACGTAGATCGGACTGCCGGTGAGCGTAAGAACGACCTGGCCGTCTGTCGGATTGACCGTCTGCGTTGAGCCGTACTCATTCGTGATGCTCAAAGGCTGGGTCGTGTGCAAAGCAACGGTCTCGGAGCCGGTGGACCACATCACCCGAGTCGTCGAGCCTCCTCCCGTGAACGGGTACGAGTAGGCGGTAGCGGAACCGAGGTCGTCGCGCGCGCCAAGCGTCTTTCCGGTCACCGCGCGAATGAGCACGGCGTTGGCGATAGCGCCCGGTTTCGGGGCTACACCGGCTACGCCGGCGACCGGCTGCCTGAACAGCCCAAAATGATGCTCCCTATTATTGGGGTCCGTACCGTCATCCATGGCGGAGTACCAGTTGAAAACGTCCACGCCCGCAGCCTTTGCCAGCACTTGAGCGCGCACCAGATTATCCGCTTGCTGGAGCTCGGTGGAGCCTGGGGCATACGTCGGCCAACCGTTCTCCGTAATCCACACGGGGACATTCCGGCTCCCGGCCGCCTGCTTCACCTGCTGCACCAGCGCAGGAAGCTTCGAGACCAGCAATGTGTGCTCGGGCGGGGTGTTTGCCCCCTCCAGAGCGTAGCCGTAGACATTCGTCGCGAACGTATCGATGTAGTTGATGCCGCCGGCCGCGAAAAAGGCATTATTCCAGTTATCGTCAATCGTGGAGGTAATCGGGCCCATGACGTTCGCGTCCGGGTTTCCTTCGTGAATCGGTCCGTACATCGCTTGAAGCATCTGCACATAGCAGGCTGCAGTAGTGCCGCATGCGCCGTTGTTGAAGCCGGTGCCGTTAAACTCGTTGTAGATGTTGAAGTCGCTGACCTTGCCCATATAGTGTGCGGCGGCAGCTTTCCCGAACTGGCCGAATGCGGCCAGACCTGCCGCAGAGCTCGGCGTTTTCCCGTTGTCGTAATTGGCGTTGTTGTAGGCCAGGACGCCCTGAGGGGTCATGCCGAGGTCAAGAGCCTGCTGTGACTTGGCTTCAAAGTCATACCCGGCCCAGTTGTACACGCCCGGCTGCTTTTCAATGAGCGACCAATTCACATCGCTTCGAACGTGTCCGTAGCCGATGGTCGCCAAAGCGTTCATCAGCCCGTCTTCAAGAGATTTGTAGTGACCGAAATGGGTGCTGATCCCGAAGAAGGAGCCGGGACTCAACGCGTCCGCCGGCGGCGGGGTCACAATGCCGAACGTTGTGGTGTGCGTTACCGTTTGGCCGTCAATCACGCTTGAGAACGTGAGGTTGTAGAATCCGGGCCCAAGGTCCTGCACGGATAGCGGAGCATGTCCATCGGCGCCTACGGGGATCGATCCCGTGCGAAGACTAACGCCCTGATCATCTGCAATGTCGTATGAAATCGAGTCGCCCACCGTACCGAAATCAAGGCTTGCCGAATCGGTTGTGAAGAGCAGGCTCGGGTTCATCACCGACAATGCCGGTGTCGTTGCAAAGGTCACTTGGACTCGTGCGAAGCAGATTTCTGGCATGACCCCGTTAACGCTGTGAACGCGCAGACGGAAATCCGCGCCGTTCGTGCCGTTGGCGAACTTGATTCCGCTCAGTTCAAAGATCTGGCTTTTCCAAGTTTGACTGCCGCTCGTGGGCATCCACGGGGTAGCCTGATAGGCGTTGCTCTGGCCGTCGTACTCGATAGCCATGGTCGTCGCCGCTGCGTCAAAGTAATCGACGGCCACAATCGCATACGTCGCGCCTGCAGGCTTCGCGGAGCTTGCGACATCGACATAGATATAGGGATTCAGCGGATTTTGCGACGTCGCCCAGCACGCCGTGCCGCTTTGGGTCGTCGCGGCATGCGCCGGATCTTTGTCCGCGTCGCCGGGCCAAGCCTTGCTGACCCCGTTGTACGCGGGGGGCGAACCTAGTACTTCGTAACGGAAGAAATTAATGGTAAAGCTACAGCCAGCCGATTTATTCAATAAAAAGATATGAGGGACTGGCGATGGAAAAAAGATGGGTAGTCGAATTGAGCCAAGAAGAACGCGAACAATTAGAACAACTGATCAATAAAGGGAAAGTGGCCGGTCACAAAATCAAACATGCGCACATGTTGCTGAAAGCCGACGAAGGCGAACATGGACCGTCGTGGCCAGATACTCGGATTGCAGAAGCCTATAATGTGAGTGAAAGCACCGTTCGGAATTTGCGAAAACGGTTAGTAGAAAAAGGCTTTGAAGCCGCGCTGGAGCGAGAAAAGCAAACCAATTATAGGACCAAGCTAGATGGCGAAGCCGAGGCGAAACTGATCGCGATCGCATGCAGTCAGCCGCCGGAAGGCTACAGCAGATGGTCGGTTCGGTTGCTCGCCGATCGCTTGGTCGAACTGGAAATCGTCGATGCCGTTTCGCACATGACCGTGCAGCGGGTGATGAAAAAACAAACTCAAACCATGGTTGAAGAAGCAATGGTGTATTCCGGAAGCTTCCGGCGAGTTTGTCGCACGCATGGAAGACGTGTTGGATGTCTACCAGCGTCCTCATGATCCCAAGCGCCCATTGGTCTGTCTGGACGAAACGAATCGGCAACTGACACGGGAAACGCGGCCCTCCATCACCGCCAAGCCGAATCAGCCGGAACGGATCGACTATGAGTACAAACGCAATGGCGTCGTCAATTTGTTCATGATGTTTGCGCCGCTGGAAGCCAAACGTCATGTGTACGTCTCGAATCAGCGAGCGCGAGTCGATTTCGCGGCCTGCATCAAGGAATTGGTGGACGTTCACTATCCCGAAGCCGACCGGATTGTTCTTGTCATGGACAATTTGAACACGCACAGCGTCGGTTCGCTTTATGAAGCATTTGAACCCGCTGAAGCCAAGCGATTGGCGGACAAACTGGAAATCCATTATACACCGAAGCACGGAAGTTGGCTCAACATGGCCGAAATCGAAATTGGTGTCCTCAGTCGCCAAGCCTTGTCCGGTTATGTCTCTACAAAAGAAGAAATGATCGCACGCGTTGCGGCTTGGCAAGCCGCACGGAATGCTGAACGCTCCACCGTCAATTGGCAATTTACGACACAGGACGCTCGGGTCAGGCTCAAAAGGTTATACCCTGTAATTTAAGCGTTACGGAGTACTAGAACCGCGTCGGCCTGCGGCTGAGCAGCGGCGGCTTGGGGCGCCGTCTCTCCAAGAATGCTGACGGCCACAAGCAAAACAAGCATCAAACGGATCATCCACTTTTTCACGAACATCAATTTCACTCCTTTATCTTGGCCCTAAGGCTAATTGCAGGCATTTGTAAGCGTTTACTATTTTGGGTTTATACGACCGCCTCGACGTAAACTAAAAAAGTAACGGAACAGGCGGCCTGACCGGCCGCCCGGATACGGAAACGATAGCTCGCTCAGCTTGCTGCCCTTCAAGATTCTTTCATTTCTGCCGCCCACGCAGCGCTTGCAGGCATCGGGGTCCGCTCCACCTCCCCTTCGATAAATTGCCCCCGCAGCTGGAGAATGAACCGGATGTGGGCGGGGTTAACCTCCCGGACATCCTCGAGCCCCTGGAACACGCAGAGCGCGGCGGCCGTTCCCGCCGCTTCCCCGATGGCGCTGACCGAAGCCATGATCCGGTAGGAGCTGTGGGCTTCGTGAGTGCCGCTGATGCAGCGCGAGCTGAGCAATAGATTGGCGCAGCCCTTGGGAATCAGCGAACGGTACGGGATATGGTAATAGCCCGGCTCGGGAATGCTTTCCAGCCTGGTTGCGCCTCCATCCGGACTATGAATGTCCAAGGCATAGGCGCATGCCGCCACCATATCGTCAAAGCGCCTGCTCTGCAGGCAGTCCTCTGCGGTCAATACATATTCTCCGACAATGCGCCGCCCCTCCCGGATACCCAGCTTGGGGGCAATGTAATCCAGCTTCGCATGATGGAAAGCGGGATGCTGCCGGATCGTCTCAAACAACTCCTGCGCCTGCCGAATGCCCTCCTCCTTGCCTCTGGCAACGGTTTCCGGCCGGGTCGGGTCTACATCCAGCACCGAAGTGGAGTTGAACAGCAGCGCTTTTCCGTCCGGATAAGGAAAACAAGTGATGCTTTGCCGGGGGTTGCCGGTGCGCCCCGCCGCTTTCATGTCGAGATAATAAGGCAGCAGCTCCTTGCGCAGCGAATGAATGGCCTGCCATTGCCGAATATCCGGCTCCTTCAGCAGGGAGCAGTCGATCCCGCTGACCTTGAAGGTGGCGGTGGCGGACTGCAGCTTACCGTCGCCTTCTCTGCCCAGTTGATACTCCATTCCCGCCAGCGCGGAAAGGTTGCCGTCAGCCGTGGCGTCGAGGTATACTTTGGCGGTAACCGCAGCCGTGCGGCTGCCCTCGATATGCAGACGGACAATGCGTCCGTCCTGCCGGTCCGCTTGCGTCACCTGACAGTTCGTCCATAACGTAAGGGTCGGTTCGGAGGCCAACAGCCTCTCGTACGCAGCCTTCAGCTCCTGCTCGTCGTAAGTGGGAACCAGCTTCTCATTGTAATGCGTATATGCGGCGGGAAATAACTCCCGGTGAATGCCGCTCGTAATCGGTCTGCCCTGCGAATCCCGGAAGGTGCATATCAGCGATACGCTGGAAAATACGCCTGTTCCCCCCACTTCCCCGGCTTGCTCAAGCAGCAGCACCTTCATCTGCAATCTTGCCGCAGCCAGCGCCGCGCTTATTCCTCCGACGCCCGCTCCCGCGACAATAATATCAAAATCAAAAGACTCGCTCATGACGCACCTCGTTTTCTTGACATAACCGCATTATTTCTTGGCCTGCTTCGCATACAGCTCCGTATAATCCTTGATCATCTGATCCCCGCCTTGAGCGCGCCACTTCTCCACTTCTTTGTTGAAGCCGGCTTCATCAAGGGTTCCCATAATGAATTTGACGCGAGCGTCGGCAATGATCTTGTTCAGCTCCGTTCCCTTCTCCACAGCAGTCTGGGAGATCAAAGGCTCGGCCGGGTTGGATACTGCAATGGGCTCATTGTCCTTCATCATGATGCGGAATTTATTGTCCGCTTCTCCCTTGCCCTTCCAAACCATCAGCGCGCCGTCATAAGTAGGCAGCTGCTTGAGCGGAGATACCTCGTTCGCATAAGCCGTCTGGTCGGAGATGACCGGTTCTCCGTCCGCTCCTTTGGTATAATGGACGCCCTCGATCCCCCATGTCCACGTATACATCATTTGATCGTCGACGATTTTGTCGAAGAAACCGAGAAGCTGCTTCAGCTCCGCCTCCGACTTGACGGTCGCTTTCGGGAACACGAACATGCCGTTGTATCCCGTGGTTGCAAACACCCGCTCTCCCTTAGGTCCTTGAATTCTGCTGACAATATCGATCTTGGCGGCCGGATTCGCTTTCTTCAGCTCGTTTCCTCCGGTAATCACGAAGTCCAGGGTCGTAAACAGCATGCCGGCCTTGCCTTGATAAAATTGCTCCTGCTGCTTGCTGCCTTTGGTTGCCGCAAAATCCTGGTTAATCAGCTTTTCGTCGTAGAGCTTCTTATAAAATTTCATGGCGTCCATATTTTCTTTGGTCATGAACATGGGAACGGCTTTGCCGTCCTGAATATCCCATTGGTTGGGCGCCCCGAAGAACGAAGCGATCGTCTGGAAGCCGGTCAGCCCCATGGAGCCGGCGTTTCCGGAATCCTCGGCCTCTACGAGCCCGAACGTATCGTTTTTGCCGTTTTTGTCCGGATCGTTTAAGGCGAACGCTTGGATGACCTTGTAGAGATCGTCGATCGTCTTCGGCTGCTGCAAGCCCAGATTATCCAGCCAATCCTGGCGGAAGGCGATGCCCTGGCGAGCCAGCGCTCTGGCGCGGTATAGCCCGTACACCTTGCCGTCCACGGAAATATTGTTCAGCACCTGTTCATTGGCGTTGTACTTGCTCAGATTCGGAAACTCCTTGAGATAAGGCCCGATCTCCCAGAACATGCCCGACCGCTCCGCATTGATAATGGATGACGATTTGGTATCCCCGATCATCAGTACCTGAGGCAGGTCATTGGAGGCGATGGAGACGTTAACCTTGTCATTGTAAGCGGACGCCGGAACCCAAGTGGTATTGATCTTGGTATTCGTGTATTCCTCGATCTTCTTGACAATCGGATTGTCGGCCTTGGGAGGCTCGGTCGACGTATACTGGTTCATCATCGTGAATGTTAACGGCCCGCCGGCCGCCGCATTCGCGTTCTTCTCTTCCTGGTTGCCTCCATTACCGCCGCACGCCGACAAACCGGCGGCCGTCACGATAGCCGCGATACCCGTTAATGCCATTTTGCAATTGAACTGTTTCATGTCTTCTTCCCCTAGTCATACTTAAAAATATTGTATCAAAAGATGAACGAAAGGTTCATCCTTTAACCGAACCGAGCAGCACTCCCTTGGCGAAGTGCTTTTGCAAAAACGGGTACACCGACAAAATCGGGACCGTGGAAAACACGATAACCGCCATGTTAATAATCTTGGACGGCGGCGGAGGCGCCTCGTTCATATCGGACAGCCCCTTCTCCGACAAGATGACGATCTGTCTTAACAGAACCTGGATCGGCCATTTTTTCGAATCGTTGATGTACAAAATAGCGCTCAGGAACGTGTTCCAATGCGTTACCGCGTAGAATAGCGCAAAGGTGGCAAGAGCGGGCAGCGATAACGGGATGACAATCCGGAATAAAATTCCAAGGTCGTTGCAGCCGTCGATCTTGGCCGATTCCTCCAGTCCGTCGGGCAGCTGCTGGAAGAAGTTTTTGATGATAATCATATTAAAAGCGCTGATTGCCCCGGGAATGATAAGCGCCCAGTAGGTATTGGTAAGATGCAATGCTTTGACGATCAAGAAGGTCGGTACGATACCGGCATTAAACACCATCGTGAAGATTACCATAAGCATGACGGGCCGGCGTCCGTACAAATCTTTGCGCGCCAGCGGATACGCCATCAGCACTGTCAGCAGCAGGTTCACAAGCGTCCCTATTACCGTCACCCCGATAGTAACGGCCAGGCTGCGAAGCAGTATGGTCGTAGAGAAGATGTAGCGGTAGCCCTCAAGCGAGAATTTCGTCGGAAATACGAGGAAGCTTTTGGCCAGCACCTCCTGCTCCGTCGCGAAGGAAATCAGTAGAATATATAGAAACGGGATGAGCATCACAGCCGCTACCAACAGCAGGATGGCGGCGTTCGCCCAGTCGAACAGACGGGTTCCCCAGCTTCGATTTTGTTGATGCATCGATTAGTACACCCCTTCCTCGCCGATTTTTTTGGCAAACCAATTGGAGCCGATGACCAGTACAAATCCGACGACCGACTTGAAAAGACCGACGGCAGTGCTGAAACTGAACTGTCCTTGCGTAATCCCCGCCGTATATACATAAGTGTCGAACACTTCCCCGACCTCGCGGTTAATCGGGTTCAGCATCAGGAAAATTTGCTCGAAGCCAGTATCCAGAAACGTGCCGAGCCGGAGAATAAACAGAATAATAATGGTAGAACGGATGGTCGGAAGCGTCACATGCCATAGCTGGCGCAGCCTTCCCGCACCGTCCATTTTGGCGGCTTCGTAAAGCTGAGGGTCGACTCCGGCCAAGGCGGCGAGAAATATAATGGTTCCCCATCCCGTTTCCTTCCAAATCACTTCCAATGTGATCATAGTTCTAAACCAGTCCGTGCTGGCGAGAAAATTGATCTTGTTCCCGCCCATCGCCATGAAGGCTTCGTTGACCAGTCCTCCGTCGATCGTAAAGAACGTGTAGGCGATGCCGACCACCACGACCCAAGAGACAAAATGCGGGACGTAGATGACGGTTTGTACGGCCCGTTTGAATTTCTCCCGGCGCACTTCATTAATCATCAGAGAGAGCAGGATCGGTGCGGGAAAAAAGAAGATGATATTGTATCCGGCCAGCACCAGCGTATTCCTTAGAAGCATCCAGAATGCCGGATCATGGAACAGCCGCTCGAAGTGCTTCATGCCGACCCACTTGCTTCCAAAAAAACCCAAGTAAGGCTGATAATCCTTGAAGGCCATAAGAAGTCCCCACATAGGGGCGTATTTGAACAACAGGAAGTAAAGCACCCCGGGGGCCAGCATCCCGTACAGCCATTTGTTCCTCCGTATCTGGCCCCAGAAATAAAGTTTCTTCGGCTTAGCAGCAGACATATCCAGCGCAAGATTTCCTTTGATTTGATTCATCTTCGACTCCACCTTCGTGTTTCGTGTCTTTTTTGTGCGTATCTTCACGATAAGCGGCCGGCAAGCCGGCGTCTATAATCGAAGGATAATCATCAGGAAGGGAGTTTGCCGCTGCGGGGGCTATAATCATCATCACGTTCGGAATAATCATGTTCACATCAACATGAAGAAGACCCCCGACGACAGGCTGGGAAACCTATCGCGGGGGTCTTCGGACTACAACGTTTATATTTTATGATGGCCGTGCAACTCCCTGTATTGTCCGGGCGTCATATTCTCCATCTTGCGAAAAAAACGGATGAAATTTTGAGGATTGGTGTAGGTTAACCGTTCCGCGATTTCCGCGATCTTCATATCCGTCTCGACCAGCCATTGCTTCGCCGTCTGCAAACGGTAGTTTTGCAGGTACTCGCTGAAGCTGATCCCTTTTTCCTTGCTGAAAAGCGGTCCCAAATAGTTAGGATGGTAATTCAATTGCTTCGCGCATGCCTCCAGGGTAAGCTCGGTGTCGAAGCGCCGGTGGATCAAATCCGCTAGCTGATCCGATATTTTCTTGGCGTGAGACTTGCTCTGCTGCTCCAGCCTGCGCATGATCGGGGCAATGACCGTATCGCTGAACCAGAGGCGAATTTCCTCTTGGGATGTAAGATCGAGCAGTCTGTCAAAAAGCTGCTTTTCCTGATCGGGCGGCAATTCCGTCTCCGTATCCTTCTTGGTGTCGGCTGTTGTCTCAGACTGTCCGAGCTCAGTCAGCATCGTGTACAGCCTGACCAATGCCATCCGGTATTGGCGCCAGTCGGCTTGTTCTTGAAAAATAAGTCCGATGCAGCGTTCCAGCAGCTCTTCAGCCCTTGTCCGCTCCGCCAGCTTAACCGCATCGTACAGCTCTTTGGCCGCACGGTGCGGGAACACGCTGGTTACTACGTCCTCGGGCTGGACATCGTCGATAAACAGAACGGATTCCGGGCCGTAACGAACCCGGTAGCGAAGCGCCTCCAGCGCCTGCTCGGCGGAGACGGAAATATCGATGAGCCGCTTCTCCGGACGGCTGATGCCGATGCTAATTTGCAGCTTCAGATAATGCAGCACCGTTCTCCGGATCAGCTCCGCCATGGCAAACAACCGGTTTTTGTACTCCTCGTCCGTAGTTCCGGCGCCTCCGACGACCGTAATCTGGGATTGTTCCAGCAGCACGGGGTCCAGCCGTTCCTCGGCGGGAATCAGCTCGCCGGCGATATTGGCGATGGCGAAGAGCAGCAGATCGCGGTCATTTTCATTATACTGGGACTTCTCCAGAGAATCGATCTGAATGGCGAGCACGGCATGCCACTCCCAATCGGCGTGATATCCGTACTCTTTCCATCTGGCCGGCAGCTGAGACTCTTTCTCTTCGCCGCGAATTAGCTTCATGACAAAAAACTGCTTCAGCTCCCGCACTTGTCCCGTAAGTTGAGCCACGAGACGGGATTCCGTCTGCAGCATCGATTGCAGCCGATTGCCGATCATGGCGAATTCATCGGTGCGGGCTTCTTCCGGCGGCTCTCCGAATCTGTCGGCCATCGTCGCGACCAAATTCCGAACCGGCCGATAGAACGTACGGGAGCCCAGCAGCGCCAGCCCGCCGGTTACCAGAACCGTAAGCAGGCATACAAACAGAGTGACCCAGCCTATTGAGCGGGAATCCTGTGTAATATCCTTTATGGATACGGCAGATACATAAATCCAGCCATTATAGCTTGATCTGCGCATGATAACGCTTGTGTTATCCCCGTCAAGCTCTACGTTGAATTGCCCTTCCGTTTCGCTTCGCCTTTGCACCTCGGCGGCCAGCTGCTCCAAGCCGGATGGCTGAACAATGGGATCGCTTCGGGACAACAGACGATAATCTTGATCCATGACCATGATGCTGCCGATCCGGTTGTCGGCCGCCAGAAGTCTCGCCAGCTGCGATTCGGCGATGGTTACGATGGCCAGTCCGTCGGCTTTCAGCGAATTCAGCGGGATTTTCTTCACAAGATGAATGCTTGGCGAACTCTCGTCCTCATCCGTTACCCACAGAGAAAATGAAGGCAGCTTCTCATATCGGAGAAGCCGATCCGGATTCTTGATATCGTCGAATGTAAAAATATTGTTGTTGTCGACGCCCCATTGACCTTTCAAATTCAGTATCGTCATATTGTTGATCGTCAGCTCGAAGGTTTGGCTGCGCACCATGTTCTGGTACATTTCATTATAAATCTGATAATGGGCTGCCGAGTAAGGCAGCGACATCGCATTCACGACAAGGGGCGAGCCAATATACTGTGTAACCGAATGATCGATCGTCTTAAGAATTTGCTCCACGCGAAGCTGGGTCTGCTGAAGCGTCGCCATGCTGCTATGGTTGACCTTGTCCTGAACGATCGAGGAGGCTTTATAATAGGAGATGATTCCGACGACGATAGCCGGAATAGAACCGATGAGCAGACTGTACATCAAGAGACGTGTGAAATATTTGCTGGAACGAATTTTCATAGGATCTCCCTCGCAAGCCGTTGTGCCTAATGTTTCTCCTAATTATAGAGACGAGACCGAAGGAAGTCCATAATCAGGGCATAATCATTAGAACGGATTGTCGGGCGAAGGCAGCGCCGAGGTTATGAAGAACGATTCGGCATCGTTCGTGATGCAGTTTGACCGGGGATCGTACAATCGCTTATCCGTTCAGGTATGCTTCCGCCCCCACGAGAAAAGCTGCTTCCCGGCAGAACGACCAGACAGGAAGCAGCTTCTTCATCTTAGTATCTATTTCAATTGCAAGGCTCTCAGCACAATTGCCGCCGCCTCGGCGCGGGTCGTGTTCGCTTTAGGCCTTACGGTACCTTCTTCGTATCCGTTAATCAATCCTTTGACTGCTGCGGCGGCAAGCGCCGCACGAGCCCACTCGGATACCTCCGCCTCGTCCGCGAAGCTGATGTCGTTGGCGCTCAGTTCGATGTGCGCGACGCGAACTACGATCGCCGCCGCTTGTTCGCGGGTAATCAAGTCGTCCGGACCGAAGGCCTCGTCCTCATACCCGTCGACGATACCGATCGCCGCTGCCGTTGCAATCGCCTCCTGCGCCCAATGTCCCCGAGTGTCGGCGAAGCTTTTGCCGTTTTGCTGCTGCAGTCCGAAGGCTTTGACGATAACCGTCACGAATTCGGCTCTTGTGATACGGTTATCCGGTTTAAACGTGCCGTCCGGATAGCCGTTGATCGCGCCGAGCCGCACCAAATCTTTGACACTTGCTTCGCTCCAGTGTCCCTTCATATCGGAGAAATTCACTCCGCTAGTCTGAGGCGTTTCGGTCGTGCCGGTTTTTTCGATGCCCAGCACGGCGAATTTAGTAAAATGCGCGACAGAGCCGGATACTTCTGCGCCGGCCGTGTTCACACGCTGATCATCCAACGGTATCCATTCGCGTGTCTGCTCGTTCAGCCAGTACAGCCCAATCGTATATTGGTTCGCATCCGCTTTCGCGTTGTCGTAAGGAAGCGTAATGACAATAGGCTTGACGAAGTCGCCGTCCCGATCCTTCGTAATCTCATAGACGTCGCTTAGCAGAACCCATGCCTGGTTTGTCGGCAAGCCCGCGGGATCGCTTACTTGGTTAATGGTTATTTGCATGGAGCTGTCCGAAGCCGCCGCAGGAACTTCGATCCGAACTCCGTTCAAGGTCAGCGTTCCTCCGTCGACACCCGAGACCGTTCCGGTATTGACCGCTGCGCTGCCGCCGCCTCCGCCGCCGTTCCGGCGGTTCGAAGGGGTAACCGGCGCGTAAACGACAAATTGGGTGAAATGCTTCGTCCATATGACCAGATCGCCGCCTACCGTAATAACCGCATCTCCGCCGTCCGCAATTTCCCGGTTAGCCGCCTCTTGAGTATCCTCCGTCACCGTGCCCGTAATCGGTACGACCGCGCCGTCCTTGATGAAGCCGGCCAAATTCCCTCCCTGATTCGGGATGAGCAAGCGTACGGCCTGATCGAAAATTAGCGATTCGTCCGGCGCGCCGACTTCAATAACGGCGTTCACAATAGCGTTACTGACGCTAACGCCGCTGCTGCTCCGTATCTCCGGAAGCCGGATCGTGCCGTCCCAGCCGGCGGAAGCCGATACTTTCGTCCCGGCCGGAAACACCGCCGTCACATTGCCCAGCGTAGTCGCCGCCTGGACTTCGATGAGCGGAAGCATCGCTTCCTTCCGTTCTCCTTCGGTTACAGGAGTAACGGCAATCCTGGCGTTTGCAGCGCCTGCAGGAACGCTGATCGATACAGGATCGTTCGCGATTTGCACCGGCGTATCGCCGCTTGCCGTGATGGCAGCCGCTCTGACCGCGTTTACGGTATACGTCTTGCTCACGCCGTCTTTTGCCGCAACCGCAATTTCGATGACGTTGCCGCCTACATTAAGCGGGATGGCGGCGCTCGCTTGTCCGCTCGCTGCCGGAAGGCCGTTCACCGTCAATTCGGCTGCAGAGTCGTATACGTTAGCCGTGACGGCAAGACTCGATACGCCGTTGCCGACTTGAGCCGTATACGCAGTAATATCCGGCGAAAAAGCGGGACTCATCGTTCCGTTCGACAGCGTCAATCCGCTCAGTTCAGCGCTGCCGGTTTCTGCTGCCGCTCCCCGGGTCACATTTACGGTATACGTGCGGACGGAGCCGTCCTGCGCCGTTATGGTGAACGGAATGGCATTGGTTCCGTCGGACAGACTGAACGATTGCACAGTTCCGCTAGCATACGGGCTGCCCTTGGCCGTGAGCGTCGCTTTGCTGTCCGTAGCCGTCGCTTTCATCTCGATGGACGTTATCGTGTGATCGACGGCTACCTCATACTGGGTCACTCCGGCTGCGAAGGGCGGGGACAACGCGCCCGCATTGACGGACAATGCGTCCAGCGTCGATACGTCGATCAGCTTACCGGCCAGCATGCCGCTGTGGACCAGCGCAAAATCGGCCGCAACCTGATGCGAATAGTCTTCGGCGGCATTTAAGATGAAGGCTTCCAAATCGCCCCAGACCGGAACGATCTGCGCCGCAAATCGATCCTCGAACTTGTAGTTCAATTGTGCGGATATGCCGTTCAAACGGGCATGCGCATAAGCGTAAGCTTTTGCCGCATCCGTTACGTATTGCTCCAGATCGGCTTTATTGGAGAAAGTTTTGTCGGTGTAATCTCCTTTAAATGGCGATACTTCCCGCACCAGGTAGGAGCGGCCGGAGCCCTTCAAAACGCCCAGGTAGGCGTCGGTATCCGGCGACATTTTGAGATAAGCGTCTTTGGACAAGTACGCATCCCGCAGCTGCTCCTTGACATCGAGCAAAATGTCGTCCGTGCCGGCCGCGCTCGCTCCTTCGATCAGAACGTTATAGCGTGTCGCGCCTACGCTGCCGATGCCCTGATGGATGCGCCGTGCGATGTCTTTAATCGTGAAATAAGAGTTGAACTGCTCATCGTCCAGATTCGGGAAGTTCCTTCTAAGCTCGGCCTTGTAGGCTTCCCAAGCGGCTGTAACCTCTGCGATCTCAGCCTCGGATGCCGATTCATACTTGTCCTCGTTGCCGACGATTTTAATTTTTCCGTTCGCCGCCCGCTTGCCCAGCAGCTTTTGCAGCGCTTCGTCGTAGGAGCCGGTAGATACCTTGTCCATCACTTTTTGCGTATAAGTGGTTACATTGCTTCTCGTCAGCTTGTCCGCTTTGCGGGCGGCATCGCTGCGGATGTCGAGCAGAGTGTTTTTGTACGTTTCCAGGAAGGTCTGGGACACATCGCGAAAATCGGCGTCTTGAAGGCTGGAAATGCCTGTGCTGTCCTTATCGGATTTCACGACGTAAACACTCGTTACAAAACGCAGCAAATCGTTATAAAAGCTTCCGATGCCCGCGGAATCGGGATCGTTCAGATCGAATACCATAACGCCTTTGTTATCGTTAAAAGTTCCCACGTTTTGAATGTGGGCGTCGCCTTGCGTATACGTTAAAATTTCCTTCCAGCCGGGGATGACCGTGCCTGGAGAAGGGATGACACCGGAATTCAGGTCCGAGCGGAATAAAGCGTTCGTGCCGCGGAAAAACGTAAACGCGTTCGCTCCCATCGCGTCGCTTCCGTATTTATAGGCTTTGATCGCCGGATCGTTAAAGAACGTGTTGTCCGCTATAATATTTTGCTTCACAGCGTTTTTGCGCGCCTCGTCGGAACGGACAGGCTGGCTGTAACGAAGCAGCGAGATTCCCGTAATCGGATCGGAATCCTGCCAGCCTTCGCCCTGCACAGCCGAACCGTTCAAGGTTACGCTGAGCGGCATCGTGTTCATCACGGGCGAATTCGCTATGCCGGCAACGGAGAAAAGGATCATGCTGTCTTTGCTCCGCCCCTCGGCCTTGATCGTCCAATCGCCTGCGGGCAACCCGTTCACGCTGTAATAAGTAGAGCTGATGACGCTGTCCCAAGGCACGCCCGCGGACAGCTGAATTTGGAACTGAGCGTTCAATTCCTTCGCCCCGCTCATGCGGATTGCCGACGATGCCGGTTCCGGCGCGCCGACGATCTTGTTGGCGGGCGTGTATTTGGCCAACGTAATCGTATATGGCCCCTGGTCGGCGATGACGGCAGCGGTCGGACGGTTCGTCTGATTCCATGCGCCGGGAAAAATGCTGACCGCAAGGTCGGTGTCCGCAGCGACATTGCCGGAGCCGTCTCCGGTTACTGTGAGCTTGATCTCGTCGCCGTTGGCACTGGCCGCCGCTGTCAGACCGGCAGGAAGCCCTACTACGGCGAAATCGCCGGCATCCCACGCGCCCTGCTTGACGATGCCGTTGACGGCCTTCAGCGTGATCGCATTATAGCCGGGGTCCACATCGGAGCTTGAGCTCATCCGCACGGTCTGGCTGCTTTCCGCAATCGCATAAGCCGCCGTACTGTCCGAATTGCGCGGTTTTGCGCTGTTGACCTTCTCGAAATCTCGTCCGTTGTTTCTTGTATCCCAGTTGTTGCCGCGGTTCGGATAGGCTGCAGCCGGTCTGCTTGTCGCAGGATTCAACGGATCGAAGACGTAGCGTTGAATCGTATTTTTTTTGCCGGCTTCGGGAGCCGGTGTGCCGCAATAGGCGTCGACGGCACCGTACCCGACGAAATCGACGACGCTGCTTGCCAGCGGATCAGCCATCGGGTCTGCGGCCGTCAATGCGCTGGACTGGTTCGATAGGACCAGCTTGCCGAGGTTGTTGTCCAGCTTGAAGGCGGGTTGTTCGGCGTCCGAAGACGGCAGGTTCTTGTTTGCGCCGACCGTTCCGTTGCTGCCGAGCCCGATCAAATAATAGCCGTAGGCGGGAATATCCGCCGTTTTAGTACCTAAATCGACTTTTTTCCAATTGCTCTTGCCGTTATCGGCAAATTGAACGGACCAGCCCGAGAGCGGGATGTCCTGGGCGGTCGGGTTAAATAATTCGACAAAATCCTGCGCGTACAGACTATCCGTATCGTTCGCTTTTCCCCCGTAAAACTGGCTGATAACCACGTTCTCCGCCAGATTGCCGATCTTGACTGTACAGGCGGACGATGCTGCCGCATAGCTCGTCCCTGCGACCGTCCACAGCGACTGAACCGCTACTGCCGCCGCAAGGATGGAGGCCATCCAGCGTTGATTTAATGTTCTCAAATCGTTCGTACTCCTCTCTCATCTCCAAATCTTAAGCTATTCTATCATCTGAATGTAAAATGAGAGGGGCAGAGAGATTAAGCCAATGTAAAAAATTCAATGAGAACAACGTTTATCGACGTCCTTGCAGCAGCCACAAAAGCGGCTCCCGGATCGCCATATTGCGCCGAATTTCCGTGTCCTGCGGGTCCTTATCGAGGCAAATCCACAGATCGACGCATTCATCCCGCTTCAAGGCCAATCCCGCGAACAGCAGTGAAGATATGCCCGCAGGCCAACCATCGAAGGCTTCGACATCGGGCGGGTAAGGCCAGCTTTCCTTATTAACCAGGTACGGGAACAGAAATCGAAGCCCCTGCTCAATGCTGCGGCCATCCGGAAGGCGGTAGGCCCATAAGTTGTCCTCAGGCGTCGAAAGCACATGGCATAGCGTCACCAGATTATCCAATTGAAAGATCGAATACGCGTACGGCTTGGTGCGGGCCAGCTCCCGCGGGAAGCTTCCGTCCACATCCATTTGATCGGGCAGCAGCTTTTCTTTGTACCTTTTTCTGCAAAAATCCATCATGGCGTCGTTTCCGGTAAAATGGGCGAATACGGCAGCTTGAACAAACCAGCAAACGCTGTGGTTGTTACACTCGTTCATCTCTTCGAGCCCGTTCGCATGCGTGCTCATCCAACGCAGATAATCGGCGAACCATAGCTTCAAGCCTGCTGCGACTTCCTCGCACATATGCGGAGAAGACAGCAGCGCCTGAACCGCGATCGGAACATCGATCAAATGCAGCGTATCAATGATGCCGATTCCCCTGCCTTCACAAACGCCTGGAATCGCTTGCGCGTATAGGAGATGAGGGTTCATTCGAGTCTCCTCGTCCAGAAAAAACCGCTTCAAGAATAGCACGGCCTTATCGGCGAACTCCTCCTGCCCCGTAACGGCGTAAGCGCTGGCGAGCCGGGCGACATGGGTTCTCATCTGCCGCAGCAGGATGCGGTGGCTGTGGAAATTGTCCGGATTACTTTCGCCATCTCTGCGGATGTAGGGCAATCCGTCCGGAGTTCCCGGATTCGGCCACCAATAGTCGCCGTTCGAATAATAGTCGTGCATATTACCGGGACTCATCATAGCAACCGCGTCGGTAATATGGACCGGTTCAGCCTCCAAGGACATCTTCGCTTTTCGTATCATGAGATCCGGGTTAAACAAACGCTCCAGGCGATCCCGACCGACGGATGTCATAAATGGCAATAGAAACAGCTCCTCTTTATAAAAATACCACTGTACAGCGTCGTTCGGCACCATACAGCGGTATTTATATCGGTTTATTATTTACTGATAAGGCTTCTCGCGTTGAAATCAGGGATGACTACGCGCTTGACGGTGCCGTCCTTCTCCGCGGTGTCAAGTCCTTCGTTGTAGCGCTTGTTCATATCATCGATCGCTTTATCGAGCGGAAGCACGCCGAGAATGTACTCCGCAACGACGCTTTGCCATGCTTTTCCTTCCACCTTATGAACCGGATACACCGGCCAAATCGCGTCGTCCTTCGGCGCAAAATCCTTGAAGTTTTTCAACGACGGCTCTTTCGCTTGCGAGATTACGGAAGGGATAAGGGCAACTCCTTTGCCTTGCTCGAAGTACGGAACGAGCACATCGTCGCTATAAATGAACTGCATGAATTCCCATGCTTCTTTCTTATGTTCGCTGGTCGAAGAGATATACAGCCAATTGCCGGCCGCGTTAATATAGTTAGCTCCTTTCGGTGCCTGGCCGTCAATGGTCGGCACTTGCGCTACGCCCCAGTTGATTTTGGTCGGAAACTGGGAGTCATACACGCTAGGTTCGGCAGATAGAGACATGTACATCCCGATCTTGCCGGCGGCAAATTGATTTCGGAGCGGGTCGATGTCGAGCGATTCGTAACCCGGCAGCATACTGTTATTGTCGACGATTTTCTTAATCGTTTCCACATACGGCTTCAGTGTGGAGAAATCGTATTTACCGGTTTTCCAATCATAGATGTCCTTGCCGTCCAGACGCATCATCGGCATGATGCTTCGCTCGTAAGCGGCCACCGGATTTTTCATATTGAGCGCGAAGCCGTATACACCCTCCGCTTTGCCGGCTTCGGTAATTTTTTGCGCATAGGCGACAAGCTCGTCAAGCGATTTCGGCGGTTCGGTAAGTCCCGCCTTGGCGAACAAATCCTTGTTGTAGATCAAACGGAAGGTCGAGCCGTAGTTAGGCAGACTGTAAAGCTTGCCGTCGAATGAGTTGATCCCGTCCAGCTTAAGAAGATTTTCGCCGAATCTCGTCTTCAGCTCCGGTGTGATATAGCTGTCAAGCGGCTCGATAGCCTTCATTTTAACCAAATCGTTGATCGCGAGCTTGCTCTTGGCGTTCATGATGTCCGGCGCTTCTCCGGCCAGAATGGCTGTTTGCAACGCTTGCTCGTAGTTATCGGTCATCACTTGATATTCGACTTCGACATTGCTTTTATTCGTTTCGTTGAACTGCTTGATTTTTTCCTGCATCAGATCGGTGTCGTGACGGGCGTTCGTCCAAAACTTCAGTTTCATCTTTTGTCCGGAGGCGGTGGCATTACCTTTGCCGTTGTCCGTCGGTTCTGTCGTTGCACAGCCCGCCGCAATCAGCGAAAGCGCCAGAAGTCCGGCTACAGCTGCTTGTTTTTTGCTCTTCATCGTTTGCTGCATCTCCTTATTCTAATTCGGTTTCGTTATCTATAGCTGATTATAAATTTCATAGCTTCAGAGCGGTAGAGCGGTAAATTTCCGGAGAGGGGGGATTTTTTTGCGATCCTTGCCCCTCTTGTTACCCTTTTACCGAACCGCTTGTAATTCCGCCGATAAAGGACTTGTTGGTCATGAAATAGACGACCAGAATAGGCAGTATCGACAGCATGGAGCCGGCCAGCATCAGGTGCCATTCCGCAGCGGCGTTCGTTGAGTACTTCAAGGAAATGACCCCCACCGTCAGCGGCCTCAGACTTGGGTTCGTCATTGTAAAAATCAGCGGCAAAATGTATTGATTCCATGCATCGCGGAACGTAAACAGACCGACTACGCCGAGTCCCGGCCCAAGCAGCGGCAGAATGACCCGCCAATATATTCCGAAAAATCCGCATCCGTCGATGGTGGCCGCTTCGTCCAGATCCTTCGGAACCGCTTTAACGAAACGTTCCAATAGGAAAATATAGAACGACAAGTGAGTGCCGATAAAAATCAAAATGATGCTCCACAGCGATTTATGCATATGAACCGACTTCATCATATCGTACAGTGGGCGATATGTAATCGCGCCGATCGTAATGAACATCGTCGCAGCAAGCACGAACATGATCGTCCCTCGTCCAGGGAAATTCCTTCTTGCCAGCGCATAAGCGCCCATAGAGCAGATGATCAGGTTCAACACCGTCGATATGACGGAAATGAATAAGCTGTTCCACGTATATAGCGCAAAATTCGCTTTTTTCCAAGCTTCGATGTAATTAGGCCACTGCCAAGCTTTGGGTATCATGTTTGTGCTGCCGAGCAGTTCGGAGTTGGTTTTGAGCGAGCCGAATAAAGTAAACAAAACCGGATAAAGAATGGAAAATACGATGATGAGCAAAAACAGCCAAACGATCACCCAACCGATCATCGAAGCGAGGCGAACGGAGGATTTGGCCCCCATGCCGCCGGCCGGATTGACTCTTGAAGAAATGCTGTTCATAGTTGGCTGACCTCCTTAATGCGACTCGCTGGACTTGCGCGAGATAAACAAATATAGTCCGGTAATGATTCCGACAATCAAGGCCGATACGAAGCCGGCCGCAGCCCCGTAGCCGTATTGCTGCACAACCGCTTCTCCTTCGGATACCGGGAAGAACAGCTTATAGATGTATAAATACATCACTTCCGTTTTCCCGACAGGCCCTCCGGCGGTCAATACCATGATGCCTTCATAGCTCTTGAGCGTATTGACGATCGCCAACATGATGATGATCTGCATCACGGGTCCGAGCATCGGAATCGTGACGTGGATGAACTGCTGAGTTTTGTTGGCGCCGTCGAGCGAAGCGGCTTCGTACAGATCGTTCGGAATGCCCTGCAGTCCGGCGAGGAAAAGCACCATGTAATTGCCGAGCGCTCCCCAGATCGCCACGATAATCGCCGTCGCCATCGAGTATTTAATGCCGAGCCATTCGATGGGGGATTGGATAATGCCGAATTGAATAAGAACGTTGTTTATAATGCCGTTGTACGAGTTGAACATCAGGTAAAATACGAGCGAAATGACCGCCGCACTAATAATCGTCGGCATGAACAGAATCGCGCGGATTGTGTTTTTACCGAAAAGCCGGCTCTGGTTCAAAATAAACGCCAGAATCAGCGCCAGCGGCAGCGTCACAATCAGCTTGCCGAACGTAAACACCCCGGTGTTCCTTACGGACTGCCAAAATTCGGCGTCCCGGGTAAACAGGCGGACGAAGTTGTCCATCCCGATAAACCTCGCGTCGGAAAAGCCGTCGTAATCGTAAAACATATATTTGAACGCCCAACCCATCGGGTAAATCGTAAAGAGAGCAAGCAATATAACGCATGGAAGCACCATAAGATACGGACCGGAATACTCTCTCCATTTTTTTTTGAGTAACATTGACGGTTAATCTCCTTTCTCCTGTTGTGTTTGCTAAACCAAGTATACGGGCGCTCGGCCGATTCCACTAGGGAGGCAATTTTCATCAGGAGGGGGGAGATTTTACGCTGCCGTCATTCGTCGAGAGTTACCGTTCCAAGCAGATGATCCCGGTATCCGGATGGCGTCATTCCGGTTTTTTTCTTGAATATTTCACGAAAATATCGTCGGTCGTGATACCTGAGTCGTTCCGCCACTTCATAGATGGGGATATGCGGATCGGCGAGCCATTGCTTCGCTTGCGCCAGCTTTCTGTCTGTAATAAATTCCACGAAGGTGATCCCGGTTTCTTTTTTAAATAAGCTGCTCAGGTAGTTGGGGCTTACACCGACATGATCGGCTACAGCGGGCAGCGTAATCGTTTGCAGCAGGTGCTCCTCGACGTACTGCTTAACCTGCTCGGTGATGTTTTTCGTTCCATTCTGAATCCACAATTTCACCTGCTGCGCGGAGGCCATACAGAGCTCGAAGACCCGGCTGCGCAGATCCGCCAAGCTTGTGTCCTCGAAAGTTCCAGGCCACGTTCTGCTGAAATCGTCGGACAGTCCGCCCTCGATATCCATTTCCAACATCTGACGGTACAATACCGCAGCCAGCTGAATGCAGGAAAGACGGGTTTCCTGCGGAGTGCATTCGCTGCTGTGCAGGCTGGTGAAAAAAACATCCACTGCTTGCGGAATAAGCTCCGTTTGTCCTCTTCGGACGACGCTCATCAACTCGTTCTCCGCGTGCATCGGGTATTCGCGCCCCCGGAGACGGTAGCGTGACAGATCTTCGTAGTGAATAACCTGATTCATGTCGAAGAAAGACATATGCTCGATGGCTTCGCACGCCTGCCGGTAAGCATCCGGCAGATCCTTCAGCTCCGGACAAAGGGAGCTTTGCCCCACAGTGACGGTAATTTTGGAGTTTTGTTCAATGGATGTTCTGCAGTATTCGGCAAATTGCAGCAATTGTAGCTTTACTTCCTTCTCTGATTTGCCCGGATCGTAATTGACGAGCAAGGTGTGCCGTCCCCATTCGGAATAAAACGCGACGCCGTTCCCCCACGAGACCAGGCAGTCACGGATGATATTTTCGACGATAAACCGCGTCAGCTCCACTTCCTGAACGGGCTGTTGGGAAATCTCGGCGAACCGGTCGATCGAAAAAACAAGCAGCCCGAAGTGCGCCGGCTTCACGGGTATTTCCGCGAAATTCCACTTGTCCTGCAGCCGCAAAGGCTGATGATCCCGGAACAGAACCATTTCCGTCAAATATTGCTGCCGCATGGCCGGGAGGCTCACTTGCACTTTCCGCTGAAACTGCTTGCGCTGCTCTTCCATCTCAAGCTGCTTGCGAATGGCGGAAAGCTCCTTTTCGATGATCGTCGTCAGCTCTTTAATATCGACCGGTTTCAGCACATATTCGGATGCGCCGAGTGAAATCGCCTGCTTGGCGTAATCGAATTCGTCATAGCCGCTCAACACGATGAACCGGATCTGTCGCTGCTCCGTTTGCAGCCGGCTCATGAGCTCGATGCCGTTCATATTCGGCATCTTGATGTCGGTGATCACCAGGTCGGCTGGAAAGGAAGCATACTTGTCCAAAGCCTCCACCCCGTCCAAGGCGATCTCCACTCGATCGACGCCTAGCTCTCCCCAGGGCACGTGCTTACGAATCCCCAGTACCACGCTCTCTTTATCATCCACCAGCATTACATTCATCGTTGATCACTCCTTGACGCAAAAAATTTGAATTTCCATGACTGTACCTGCTCCCAGGCTGCTTTTGGCGCGCAGACAAGCCCGGTCTCCGAAAAAATACAACAGCCGTTCCTTAATGTTAGCGATCGCATACCCTCCGCTTTGAACGGAGACAGAGTCATCGGCATGCTGAACTGATTCATTAAAATCTTTGATACGCTCAGGCGGAATGCCACAGCCGTTATCTTTGACCTGCAAAATGACCGTGCCCGACTCCATGACCCTGCAGGACACATGGATATGGAAGTCTTTATATTCGTTGGCCTTAAATGCATGCAGGACGCAATTTTCGACGAGCGGCTGCATGATGATTTTGGGCACCAGAACGTGTTGAGCGCGCGGGTCCGCTTCGATGTCATAAGTGAACTGCCTCTTGTACTGGTGATTCACCAGCTTCAAATAATGCTCCACATGCTCCATTTCACTGGCGATGGTCGTTTCCTCTTTGCCCTTGTTAAGGCTGAGTCGAAAAAAACGCGATAAAGACAATATGATCTCAGGAGCTGCAGGGTCCTCGAACTCAAGCGACTTCCAATACAGCTCATCCAGCGTATTGTATAGAAAATGCGGATTGATCTGCGCCTGAAGCGCTCGCATCTCCGCTTGGCGCTTGGCCTTCCCTTCCTCGAGAATTTGCCTCAGCAGGCCTTGAATACGCTCCAGCATCTCGTCAAACCGGTTACCGAGCTCGCCGATATCGTCCCGGTAAGCGGAAGAGAAGCGCACGTTAAGATCACCCAGCTTGACCTTATTCATCAGCATCATCAGCTTACGCAACCGATTGGTTACCCATTTGGCAATCCAATTGTTTACAAGGAACGAAACGATCAATAAAAAAACGGTCATCAAAATCGTGAAATACTTGATGAACTCGACCTTCCTGAGCAGAGTATCCTTCGGCTGGACGACGACAGCCCGCCACTGCGTAAACGGGATTTCCGAATGGTTGACTAGGACCGTTTCCTTGTTGATATCCATTTCAAAATGGGACGGCGCATCCTTCAAACGGGCGAGCGCTGAATTTTGAATAAATTCCGCCACAGCCGAAGATTCCTCGGACATCAGCAGAGGCTTGCCGAGCTCGTCCAAAATGAGGGAAAAGCCTTGCGGGACAAGGTGGATGCTCTTCAAATTATTGACGAATTTTTCCGTCGATAGCGTCATCACCAGGTAGCTGTCTTGATCCAGGTAACTCATATCCGCCGCCGGCCTTGTGAGCAGGCTGATGACATCCCCTTGACCGCCGAATAACGGATCACTTTGGCTGTGCACCCACACGTTTTTCGGTGAGTTGACGATTGCGGCATAATAAGGCGTCTCGCTAAAGGGTATATTTTTCTTCTCAAAGGGCCCTTCAAAAAAATCTCCCCTCGGCGTATTCATATAGATCGCCTTAATCGAAGTCGAGTTGGTCCGCATTTGTGAAAACAACGAGAACATCGTATTGAAAACCTTCGTATAAGGTTCATTCGTTTTATTCAGGCTCCAGCTCATCGCCAGCTTCATCGCTTCGCTGGAATTGATCAGGTACATCCGGTCGCTGACATTCTTCATTTCATTGCCCATGTAGCCACTCAGTTGATTTACCGTTTGGTCGGCCGCGTTATAGGCGTAGTCCTGCAATATTCGGGAAGCTTCATTATAAGAGAATGCTCCCGTTAGCGGAACCGCCAAACAGACGACGATTGATGTAGTAAGGAATACTTTACGCTGCAAGCTGTAATTTTGAAATGTGGTTAAAATCCGCCGAATCAGTCCCATTCGTGTCTCCCTTGGTTGAATTTTTCCGCTTTGCCCCTTTCATTATAAGGTAAGTATTATACAGAATGAAGTCTGCAATAATGTAATGTTTTCACATGCCGTGCTCGCTGCTGTCGTTGTGCAGATTTTGACGAGCTTGTACCGGCACCGGCTGCAGATCGCTACGTTACGCCTGCCGGCTCCTTATCGGCTGCCGCAGAGTAGCGGAGATCGCCTCCGCCGTCGGCTATGCCGATCTGAAATTTTTCCATCGGCTATCCTATAAAAAAACCGGGGTCGCCCCCCGGCAATTCTGGTCGCAATCGCAATCTGGCTAACCGAAAGTGTCATCGCAAGAAAACGGCCCCAGTCCCATGGAATACAGGACCGAAGCCGTCTAATGCTTTTACTTATTTATTTATACCGTTTCCTTAACGCGGGCTGCCGTTCCACACAGCCTATCACCGCGGGGATTATACGTTTATCAAAGCTGGTTCTTGACCATCATCTGATGAATTAACTCCCGATTGCGGCTGTTGAAAATATCATTATGCGAAGATACGGTTCCGCTCTGATGCGCTTCAGGCTGCAAATACAGCTTAGCCTGGTTTACCGCATTCGCCGCATCTTGAAATGCCCCTGCAATCAAGTGCAGCTTCTTATCGTATTTCAGAATATCTCCCGCCGCATAAATGCCCGGCACGGAGGAGCCGCTGGGGTCCTGACCGTCAATATAATGCCCGTCGATCAGCTTAAGATCCACTTTGCTGTTCTCCAATAAGGAGCGGTCTCGTTCGTAACCATGATTGATAATCACTTCGTCAATTGCCAGCTCGTCTACCTCGCCCGTTAGATGATTGGTCAGCTCGACTTTTTCAATCTTCTCGTGATTGGGATGGGCCATCAGCTTCGTTATCGTAGTGTGGAAGAAACATTTCACAGAGCTGTTCAGCAGCTGCTTCACTTGGGCTTCATGTCCGGACAAAGCGTCTTTTCGATACGTCAAATACACTTGACGGGCGATGGGCTCAAGCTCGTTCGCCCAATCCACCGCCGAATTTCCTCCGCCGGAGATGATCACCGTTTTATCCTTGAACCGCATAAGCGATTTGACGACATAATGGAGGTTCGACACCTCGAACTTCTCGGCGCCTTCCAGGTCAATTCTTTGAGGCTCCAGAATGCCTCCGCCGATCGCTACGATGACCGTTTTGGTATAATGCTCTTCTCCCGATGCGGCCCGCAGCTTGAATAAGCCGGAATCATCGCGCTCAATCGATTCCACTTTCTGATTCAATACGACGGTCGGATGAAACGTTAATCCTTGTTCCACCATCTGTTCGATTAATTTTTCGCCAAGGATGGGGGTAAGGCCGCCAACGTCCCAAATCATTTTTTCCGGATATACATGAACTTTGCCGCCCAGTACCGGCTGATACTCGATCAGCTTGGTTTTCATTTCCCGTAAACCGCTGTAAAACGCTGCAAACAGTCCGGCCGGTCCCCCGCCAATGATCGTAACGTCGTATAATTCCTCGTGCTTCATGATCTGGATCTCTCCTTTGCTGCGAACCATGGTTTCGTATCCTTATTGAGATAATACATTGTTAACAATCGTCTTGACCCCGAGTTCGATTCCCAGCGGTCCTCCGGCTGCAATCGAGCTGTCCAAAGGATACATATGCTTGTTCTTGACGGCATGAAGCGAATTCCATACAGAATCGCTCTCCAAGTTTTTCAAATATCCCTTTAATTTCTGGGAAGATCCTCCCAGATCGGCGACAAACATGTAATCGGGATTCATGGTCGCCAGTCCTTCCAGAGAAATCTGTTCTCCTTTTTTGGACATATCGACATATTGGCTCGGAGGATTCAAGCCAAGCCCGCTGTCCTTATTGAACACGAATTGAGTGGTAAAGGCCCAATATTGCTTATCTCCCAGCATCGTTACGCCAAACGTTTTATCGTTGTATGCTGTGAGCCGCTCTCTCGATTGCGCAACGAAAGCTTCAATCCGCGCGATTTCATCTTCTGCCTTCTGTTCTTTGCCGAAAATTTTTCCGTATTCCCGCAGCGCGCCCTGCCAGTTGTTTTCGTTGCTGTCGACGGTAATGACCGGGGCGATTTGATCCAGCTTGCCGCCGTAGCTCTCATACCGGTTTGAGACCGCGATAATCAAATCCGGGTCAACCGCCAGCAATTTCTCTATATTGGGGCTGGCTATCGAACCGAGATCCTCAATCGTATTGTTTTTGTACGGGGCCAAAGATTCCCACTCGCTGAGCACATTGATGTCCGTAGCGGCTACAGGGGATTCGCCAAGTAAAAACAGATGCTCGAAATTACGGAAAAACAAGAGGGCGACCTTCTCGGGTTTCTTCTCTAGCACGACCTCGCGGCCAAGCGCATCCACATAAGTTCTCGGCCATTTAGCCGCTTCCTGCCCGCTGGTTCCGGACTTGTCAATCTCCGCTGCAGGCGCTGCCGTATTCGGTGATCCGGCTGTGCCGGAATTGGACGTCCCGGCACAGCCGGCTAATATACTTACCAAAAATACAATGGAGACCAACAGTCCCATAAATCGTTTCATGCTAACTCCTCCGATGACAACTTTGTTTTGCCTTGTTAATGGCCAGTTTAGCAAAACCGATTTTAGATGTGAATGGAGCCATCCTGAAATCCATATGGATTATTCCTGAAATGACTCCTGAACTCACCGGGGGAGACGCCGAACTGCTTTTTAAACAAACGGCTGAAATATAAGGCGTCGGCATAACCGACGCTGTTGGCCACCTCGCCGATCGGCGCGTCGGTAGCCAGCAGGCCATCCTTGGCTTGGTTCAGACGATAGGCCATCAAGTAATTGCCCGGTCCCATACCCGCGTACTTCTTAAACACATAAAACAGCCTGTTTTCATTGATATCGTTTTGTTCCGCTAATGCTCGCACGGTCAGCGCGTCCATATAATGCTCATGGATATAATTCGAGATTTGCTCAAATAGCGCTTGTTCACCGTCGCTGCTTTGGTTGCGGACGCAAACGAATATCTCCTCCAGTACGCAGCGGAATATCGTCTCCGTCTGAAATGCCGTAACGCCTCCCGGCTGGCGGGACAATCGCCACAGAAGCTTAAGCAGCTCCGTCAGGCGGGGGCTTTGGCCCGGTGCAAGCTGGAAATGCGATTTGAGCAGAGAAAAGCCTGTCGGCTCGGGAGCGCAGATGCGATAGTGTACAAGCAGGTACTCCCAGCGGGTATTGCCGATCACCTTTCTATCCAATTTCATATTCGCTCCGCCATGAACCACAACTCCCGGCGCTAATATATAAGGCGTACCGCCAAACACAAATTCCGCCTTCCCTCTTAATGGAAATACAAAACCGGGAAAAGCTTCGGTATAGCCGTCGCCGCGCCTTCCCGGATCATGCCCGTACAGGCTGACTTGCTCTACCCGAAACGAGGTATGAGCAAAATGCTCGGCGAGCTTGTTAATGTCGATTTTCATTGTACACCGCTCCCACTTGCTCCTTAATGAGTAATCGCGTCGATAAATCACACACTTTAATCATACTCTTATCGATATTGATAATCAATATCAATTGATTCAAACAAAAAACCGGCCCCAACGTAAAGGACCGATTTTAAAGGATGTATGATTTTATAGCGGGTTAAAGAACTAAGATGTACTCGAAGCCCGTCAAGCTGTGCTTAGACTATCTTTTTAGCCGCCTCTATGAAGATATTCCGCTATCCGCCCTTGCCGAGTTTACCGGATACAAACCCGAATCGAGCAAGCCATTTGCGCAATACGCGCATGAGCTTCTTATACTTACGCTTTGATAGGCGCTGCCGTATTCATGTCGGCGCCTGCAGAGGCAGATGCTGGTTCAGACACTTCGGAAGAAGACTGCTCCTTCGCTTTCTTCTTTTCTCTCAACAAAAAGACAAGAGGAATGCAAATAAATGCCGGAATCGCCGAAATGTAGAACGTATCCGCAATGCCGCGAACCAGAGCTTCCTTCTGCATAATGCCGGCCAAATAGCCGATCGCCGTACTGCTGCTCGTCGCGGAATCGACGCCGCCCTGCGCCAGAACCCCGGATAAAGCCGAGATGAAGGAGGCCGCAGTATCCGAATAGCTGGGCACATTTTCCGTTATGCGATAATAATGAAGATATTGCCGCGAATTCATGAGGGTGGTCAAGATAGCGATCCCCATCGAGCTCATCACTTGGCGGGTTACGTTAGAGAGCGGCGACGCATCATTGATCAGTTCTTTGGGCACACTGCTCATCCCAACCGTCGAGATTGGCATCATGCATAGCCCGATACCGAAGCCGCGAATCGTCAGGATGACATTGATCCACAGATGCGACGTATCCGCCGTGAGCATGCCAAGCTCATACGTCGTTACGCCGAGGATAAGCAGCCCGACAACGCCCAGCGGGAGAACGCCGATTTTCTCCTGAAGCTTCCCGCTGATCGGCATCATCAGTGCCATGACTACCGACTGCGGAAGCAGTAAAATACCGGAATCCAGTGCTGTCATGGATTGCACGTTCTGCAAATAGATCGGCATCATGAACGTGCCGCCCATCATGGCCATCGTGATTAGCCCCGCAGTTAACGTACTTGCGCTAAACCGAAGGTTTTTGAACACCTTCAAATTAAGAAGCGGCGCCTCCGCGGTTAATTCCGCCCACAGCAGCAGCGCAAAGCTTACCGCCGAGATGAAAAACAGCGTGACGATATACAGCGAAGTCCAGCCTTCCGTCTGCCCTTTACTCAGGGCGAGCAGCAGCGATCCGAAAAAAATAACGGACATAACGGCCCCGAGTGTATCAAACTTCAGGTTGGTCTGTTTCACGCCGTCTTTTAAAAAGAAATAACTGGCTGCGGCTGCAACGATGCCAACCGGCACATTCAGAAAGAACAGCGTTCTCCAGCTGTAATACTGGATTAAGAAGCCGCCGAGCGTAGGACCTAGTGCCGGCGCCACCATCGCCGCTACCCCCCAAATCCCCATCGCCAGACCGATTTGCTGGCGCGGTACAATCGTATAGATAACAGCCATTCCGATAGGCATTATGAAGCCGCCCGTTAACCCTTGAAAAATGCGAAACGCAATCAGGCTTGAATCATTCCACGCGAGGCCGCACAATAAGGAGCCTACCGTAAAGCCGATTACGGAAAGAAGGAGCACCTGCTTGCTGCCGAATCGGGCGGACAAAAAGCCGCTTGCGGGAATAACGACCGCGGACGCCAGCATGAAGCCGGTGACAACCCATTGAATCGTTGTTGTCGGCACTCCGAATACGGTAGACAGCTTGGGAAGCGCAACGTTCACCAAGCTGCTGCTTAATACCGATACGAAGGTAGCCAAAATGATAGCAATCAGAGGCAGCCAAAAATTGGACTCCTCCTTATGTTCGAGCGGAGGAACCGCTGCTGTAGATTGAGACTGGTCAGCCATGTGAAACGCCCCCTATTCTATCGTCACCTTACTGCCGTCCAATAACTGCTCCGATGGATTAAGGACGATTTGTACACTGCCTTTCAAATTCGGATTGTCCATCACATAGACCCAGTCCGCGCTTTTGTCCGTTGTCGCGACTTCAATCAGTTTCGCCGTACCGTCCTGGATTGTGAAAACAAAGGTTTTATTATCTTTTTGAATCAGTGCGCTTTTCGGTACTTCCAGCCCGTTCTGGGCATAATCTTTCAGGTATACCTCTGCAAGCATCCCCGCCAGCAGTAAGCCGTCCGGATTGCCGATCGTCACTTTGACCGGGAACGTCGTGCTGTTCTCGTTGGAAACCGGACTTACGAAAGAAATTTTTCCCGCGAACGTTTTGTCCGGCAAATGGAGAACTCTCACTTCAACATCAGAGCCAGCCTTCATCTTGCCGATTTGCGCCTCCGGCACGCTAAGCTCTACTTGAACCGGGTCCATCTTCACGATGGTTAACAGCATCGTTCCAGCCTGCGCCATCTCGCCCGGCTGGATGTTCCGTTGTGACACGATGCCGTCGATCGGTGAGATGACGGATGCATCGGCAAGAACATGGTTAGACAACTCCAAACTCGCTGCAAGCCGTTCCACATCGGCCTGCAGCGCTTCGATCGTATTGGCGGTGGCTCCGCTCTTGGCCAGATCCAGCTTGGACCGTGCCGCAGCTACCTGGGCTTCCGCCGCCTTCTGCTGGGCCGAACTCTGATCGTAGGCCGCCTTGGCTTTCTCATATTCGTATGTGCCTTTATCCATATCCTCTTTGGTTACGGTAGACGTACTATCATACTTATTTCTCAGACGGTTGTATGTCTTCTGCGCCAGGTCCACGCCGGATTTGGCCTGCTCTACGGCAGCGTTCACCTGGTTTAAGGAGGCTTCGGCGCTTTGAACCGCGCTCTCGAGGCCTGCAATCTCCTGACTGCGGGCGCCGGCCTGAGTGTCAGCGAGCTTCGCCTTGGAAGCGACCAGCCCCGCTTCGGCCTGCTTCGCCTGCGAGATCAGATCGTCGGTTTCCAATTGGATCAGCAGATCCCCCTTCTTCACGACAGCCCCTTCGTCCACTTTTACCTCAGCGACTTTGCCGCTCGTTTTAGCTACGATCTTATTCTCCTGATCCGGAATAATTTTACCGCTCAGACCGTAATCGACGCTTTGTCCCAGCTTGACTGCTTGAACCGAAATAACTTGCGCTGCGCCTGCCGTGTTGTCGGCTACTCCGCATCCGGGCAAAGCAAAAACAACGGCTAATGAAAGGATCGCCCGGAGCCATGCCGTCTGTTTTTTTCTCATGGTTATGTCCCCTCCCCTTAGCCTTTCAAACGAATTTTGATCGTAGTATTCATGCCCGGAATGATCGCGAGTCCTGCTTGGTCATCGATGGAAATTTTGATCGGTATGCGCTGCGTTACCTTGGTGAAATTGCCGCTTGAGCCGGAAGCCGGAGCTAACGAAACGGCTGAGGCCGTCGCTTCGCCGATCTCCATTAATTTGCCGTGCAGCGTGTTCCCCGGGAAGGTGTCGACCGTAAAATCGACCGTTTGGCCAAGCTTGAGGCGATTGAGATCTCCTTCTTCAATGTTAGCGGAAACGTATAGCTTCGTTTTGTCGACAATCATGGCCACTGTCGTGCCGGGTGAAACCACCTCACCCGTTTTGGCCATCGTCTTGATCACCGTTCCGTCAATAGGCGAACGAAGCGCGGCCTGATCCAACCCCCGGCAGCAACAATCACCGCAACCGCTAGGATAGTATACAAAGCTTGCTTCCTCTTCATGATTTCTCCTCATCCTTCTTCTCTAATAAGTTCCGAATGATTCAGGTGTTTCACAATTATTTCGCATACGAAATATAAATGCGCAAACGCACTCTGAAGAAAACGTCAGGTTCACCTCGCTGTTCAAACCAAGTTGATTGCAAATTTAATTTACATACTGTTGTATAATGGACATCACTTAAAATAGATTACAGGAGGAAGAACCGAATTGACAAGCAACACATAACGGCATTGTGTAAAATAATAGACACACTCTTTTGATTCGTAGCCTACTTTCAAAAAATACTACATTTTTTTGTAAAATTGTATTTTTACACAAATATCATTCGGGGAATTAGCGTCACTCCAGCAATAAAGAGCGAGGTTCCGGGTAGATCCCGACGAACGTTCGCTCTTTTTTTCTAAGGGATTATTCAAGAATCGCGGTCTCCCGGGCACGAATATTGCGCCTAAGCGCATTGGCGACCTCCCGGGAAATTTGATTGCGCTCGTACAGCAATTGGACTTCGTTGCGTTCCGCCTGAATGGCGATCCACTGCAAATCTCGTTTCGTTTGCTTATTTCCGCGAGAAGCCTGATAGGGTGCCGATAATTGCTCCCGGATAAATCGGTAATGGTGGATCACATCCGCCGCTTCGCTCTCGGGAGAGGCGGAACCGATGCTTTCGAAGGTTTCAATGACGGCGTCGCACGTTCGAAGTTTGATGTTTCGCAGTTCCTCCCAATCAGATGCCGATATAAGGAATTTTTTTCCGGATATATAGCCGACGATGCTCTTAATCAGCCGCCGCAGAACGATGAGCCAAGGCTGAACCCGCCCAGATTCGATCTGTTCGATTTCGCTCAGGTTCCATAAGGACAAACTAGCATGCCGTTCACTTATAACACCGCTATCGAGCAGCTGGCATATGACATCGCGCTCGATTTCTATAGCTTTGATTCTCAACCCTGTCTTACGGCACTTGCGCTTATCGAATTGTGCATGCCGAATCCAACGATGATATTGAGTGATGACCAGCGCGGCCTCCCCTTCATTTTCTTCCGTTGTCGCATGACGGACCGCTAGTATGGCGGAACGCATCATTCTAAGCTGGCCTTCATGCTCCTGCTTGGCCATATCCTCCTCGCCGTCCTCCGTTTTATTTCTGGCCAACAGCGGCAGAAAGATGCTTGCCGACAGCAGAGACAGCACGATGACGCAGGCAGCCAGAAATATGGTCAGGCTTCGTTCGGGGAAAGGATCGCCGCTCGCGATGGTTAACGGAATCGTCATAGCGCCAGCAAGCGTCACTGCTCCGCGAACGCCCGACAGCGAGGTCATCGTTAATAATTTGAGAGAAACTTTCGTTTGATTCGGATTTTTCATGCGTGAATAAGCGAAGACCCATACGAAACGAAGCAATATGAGCAGAATATAGATCGCCACAGCGTACCCGATGACTACGAAATTATTAAAGTCCGCGCTTTCGAAAACAACGCTAAATACGTCGGGGAGCTGTACGCCGAGCACGATAAACACGAGACCGTTCAACAAATAAGCGATAATCGACCAAGTATGATCGGCCGACTCATCAGGACGGGATTTGATTTTGTGGGAATGATCCCGTTCGATCGCATGCACGACACCGCCGGCAACGGCCGCAAGAATACCGGATAAGCCGAGCTCTTCGGCTATTAAAAAGAGTGTGAACGGAGTCAGAATATGAATTAGCGTATGTAAGGTCTCATTCTCGAGACCCGAACGGCGGAGCAGCGAACGTATTCCGGTTATAACGACAGCTGTGACGGCCCCGGCGAGAAGACCGCCGATGAAAATGACCAAGAAGCTCATTGTGGCGTTCGCTAATGAAAAAATGCCCGTGACGGCAGCAGCAATGGCGAATTTGAATGCGACAAGGCCCGAGGCATCGTTCATCAAGCCTTCGCCTTCCAACAAATGCAGTAAGCTTTTGGGCAAACGGATTCGTCCGGCCAACGCACCGACAGCCACTGCATCCGTCGGAGATAAAATCGCAGCAAGCCCGAACGCTACCGGAAGCGGCATTGATGGAATCATCCAATGAATGCAATAGCCAACGACAAATACGGTGGCAAATACGAGACCGACCGCAAGTAAAAAAATTGGCGTGCGAAGGCGCCACAACTCGCCTCTGGGTGTATGCTTTCCGTCGTTATATAGAAGGGGCGCGATAAATAACACGAAGAAAAGTTCAGGCTCCAAATAAAAATTGAAATGCGGAGAAACCAACGTTATTGCGCTTCCTAGGGCAATTTGAATCAGCGGAACCGGAATGGACGGAAACAGATGATTTATCACATTCGATATCCCGATCAAGGCAAGGAAAATGAGTATTGTAACAAATAATTCCAATTGCAGAATCTCCTCCACGTTGCTTAGATGATTTGACGGACGGCGCACTTAATGGAATGGTTGTTCGCGTGCCTTCTTCATTGTTTCCATCCATCGCGGCATTCAAACCGGCCTGGCTTAAAGCGGCCATTCTCTTCAAAGAGCAATCCTTCGGATTATACCGACTGATCGTGACTTAATCTACACATTGTTGTATAATTAACAGCATATAAATTTGATTATAGGGAAGACAGCCATATTTACAAGCGACACATCACGAAAAAATGTAAATTAGAATACAGAATAAGTCGTTTCTGTAGTTTATCTTTCAGAAATACTACGGTCGGGAAATCATTTGAAGTTTTTAATCCTATGAAGAAAGGACAGAACGGATGGAGAAGATGCCTCCTCGTACAGACCCTCGTGTACTTCGTACACGCCAACTGCTTAGAGATGCCTTTATTGAATTACTCCATGAAATGGATATCGAGAAAATATCGGTCAATCGCCTCACCGAACGAGCTACTATCAACCGCGTTACCTTTTATCTGCATTATAGGGATATTCCCGATATGCTTGAAAAGATGGCGGATGAAATGATTTCGGAAATTAGAGGGGTTTTGCAAAAAACACCGGCAAGCTCTAATTCTCCGGAAGAAGAGCTGTCGGTGCTGGTTCATCTGCTTGAGCATATTGCAGAGCATGCCCAATTTTATAAAGCCGTTCTTGCATTGAAACGCATTCCGATCTTTACAGACCGTCTGTTAAAGCTGCTGGCGGAGTTAGTTAGCGCAAGAATAGTAGAACTCATAAAAGAAGGCTCCCGTTCGACGGATGGTATTCAACAAGATATTGCCATCTGGTACGGATCTTCCGCCTTAATTGGCACGATCGTTTCCTGGCTGCGCAATGACATGCCGTATACACCGCTCTATCTTGCCAAACAGTTTTATTTATTGCGGACGTTACCGAGATAAGAGGCAGGAAGACAAAGCCGGCGTCTGGGCAGAGCAAAACTCGATCATGCGGAATGCTCAGCTTTCATGATGCGGTCTTTTCCATATTCTGCACTATCGTTTGCTCCAATGGATTAAGGCAATATCATGAATCATGCCGTTTTTTCGCTGCGTCGGAAAGGTCACATAGGTATGCGCAATATTCAACTCATGCAAAATCTCGGATAACACTTCCGCTCGTTCCCGTTCCGTAACATGCTCATCCTTTTTCACTCGAAGCGGTCCTGCAAATGGCCTGCCGACAGACTGTATTAAAAATACATGACGTCTTGCGGTTTCGTTCATTTTCAGCAAGCTTGCTTTCATATCGCGAATACGGTAAAAAGCGTTGGCCCCAAATACGATATCCGTCTTAAGCTCAGGAGCATCCTCCCATTTCGTAATGATCGCTTTAGGAATAGGCCCGTCTTCGCTCGGCCAGCTGCCGCATAGCTCTGTATACATCGCCTGCGATGGTTCAATAAGTGTAATCTCATCGACATAAGGGGCAAGCAATTGGGTAAAGCCTCCCGTTCCAGGCCCGATCTCAAGCAGATGATCCGCAGGCGAGATCAAGCTGTAGACGGTATTCATTAGAGCCTGGGCGTAAGGGGCTAACGGATTTCGGCTATCATATGCCGATGCATAAGTAGACCAGTACTTTTCTTCCTCTGCATCAATGGCTACGCGAGAGTCTTCCTCTGCCGCTTGCTCCCAGGCTTGAATCCAATACTCGGAAGGCATCAACGAGAATATTTCACCTTGGTTTGGCATGGGCTGTTCTCTCCTTTATGTTCATGGGTTCACACTGAGTCGCTGCACGATGAGCAGCAGCCATATACATCAAATTTATACTGCAGCGGTCTAAAATGATCCGGAAGTTGTTCCGTCAGCTTCGACGGATCGAAATGCATGGAGATGATTTTCTCGCAATGCACGCATATCAGATGATAATGTTCTTGCTGGGCATGGATGCAGCTCATCTTGAACTTGACGCAGTCGTCGTAAACGAATTGTTCAATCAACCCCAGCCCCCTAAATAATCGGATATTTCTATAGACGGTATCGTAACTGATACCCGGATAGATTTTGGACAAATCGTTGTGGACATCCATTGCCGAGACAAAACCGGGTGCTTCCAGAAAAACGAGCAATGTCTGTTTACGCTGCTTGGTAATACGAGCCCCATACGCCGACAATCGTTGTATCATCGCATGTAGTCTGTCCAGGTCGGCAGCTTGCAAAGATCTCCGCGCTTTCCCCTTAGCAGGTTTCGGCATAAATACACCTCCTTGCCGTTCACAAGGCAAGTATCAAATCAAATACATCTTATAGTAATTATTACGATTTGTAAATAGTAATGATTACTTTTAGTCGTTATTTGACAGCTTGGCTCGCAATAGCTATACTTTACATTAGTAATAATTACAATTAAGGAGTGAGATTAATGACTGACACCGATATTCGCGTACCCGTCACCGTATTGACCGGATTCCTCGGCGCAGGTAAAACCACTCTGCTCAATCATGTGCTTACCGCTGAACATGGCCAAAAAATCGCCGTCATCGTCAATGAATTTGGCGAGGTCGGCATCGACAACCAGCTTGTCGTCGGAGCAGACGAAGAGATTTTCGAAATGAACAACGGTTGCATCTGCTGCACAGTACGCGGGGATTTGATTCGCATTTTGGGCGAGCTCATGGATGCCAAACGCGGCATCGGCGATCGCAAAGCGGAATTCGACCGCGTTTTGATCGAAACAACGGGGCTTGCCGATCCCGCACCCGTCGCTCAGACTTTTTTTGTTGATGAAGAAATGGCCGATTTTTACCGTCTGGATGCCATCGTCACGGTCGTTGACGCTCGCCATGCCGGCCAGCATCTGGATGAAGGCCACGAAGCTCAGGAGCAAGTCGCTTTCGCCGACGTTATGCTGCTCAACAAGGTGGATCTCGTTTCGGAAGAGGAACTGAAGAGGCTGGAAAGCCGTCTTAGAGTTATGAATCCGACAGCCAAAATATACCAGACCGAGCGCTCGAACATTGACATCGATAAAGTGCTCGGCATCGGCGCCTTTGATTTACATAAAAAGCTTGAACTTGAGCCGGGCTTCCTCGAAGAAGAAGACCATGAACATGACGATGATGTAACGTCTATCGTATTGAAGGAAGAGCAACCGCTTGATCTTGGTAAGCTGGAAAAGTTTTTGAGCGTATGGCTCTCGGAGCATGGCGTCGATACGTTCCGGTATAAAGGAGTGTTAAACATTAAAGGAGTAAAACAGCGGGTCGTTTTCCAAGGCATACATATGCTGTTCGACTCCACCGTGGATCGGGAATGGAAGCAGGGAGAAGCAAAGCGCAGCGAATTCGTAGTCATCGGGCGCAGCCTGGATGAAGCCTGGTTTAAAGAGCAGTTTGCCGCCTGCGCCGCCCAATGAAAGCCTGTGTAAACTGAACAAATCCCCCAAAAGTGACGTGATGCTCCGAAGCTTATTCCGTCCGCATCCAGCCTAAGCTGGATCGGCGTCTAACCATTCCTCTGGGATCGTTCTATGGGTAGACTTTCCTTTCGGGGGAGCCCACGGATATCCACAGGATATGGCTGCGCTTCATTTCCTAAACAATTAAAAATCGGCTTCTCGCCAAGTTCAAATCCGAGCCTGCGAGAAACCGATTTTTTTTCGTTGCTGCCAAGCACCGACGGTTCCACTGGTTTAAGAGGAACTCCGGCCTCTATGAGGCCGGTTACAACGATGCGCCGAGCGCCTGTTTCAACAGTGTCTGCGCGGGCCTTCCAACATTAAGACGTTTTCCGTCGCTGTAGCCCTCCTCACGGTCGGCCAGTTGCGCTGCGAGCCGCTCGCGCCAGTTCTCCAGGCTGGTCCGGTACCGCTCATCGTCCGCAAGATTAATCAGCTCCTGCGGATCTTGGCTTAAGTCGAACAGCTGCTCCCGCCCGCTCTGGGAAAACCAAATATATTTAAGTACTCCGTCTGTCATGTAATGGTTCGACATGTCTTTACATTCGTGCTCGCCGTGAATCGCATTACGCCAATCGACGCGCTCCCCCCTTGCCAGCGGCAGCAGGCTTTGACCGTCGACCGTCTCGGGAATCGCCGCACCGGCTGCATCTAACAATGTCGGCATAATATCACGGATCTCAACGACCTGATCGTTCGTTGTATTCCGGTTCAGCCTCAAGCTCCCGCCCGGATCGGCCAGAATGAAAGGCACCTTCGCGCTTCCTTCGTAAGGCAATGCTTTGCGGAAAAAGTGATGGTCTCCAAGCATTTCTCCATGATCCGACGTGAACAAAATCACTGTGTTTCGCAGCACATCGTGTTCCAGCATCGCCTGCAGGAACCGGCCGATCTGATGGTCGATATGGGTAATCAGCGCATAATAAGCGGCTTGCGCCCGCTTCAGCCTATGGCGCGGCACGATGCCTTTATTCGTAATCGGGTTCAAACCGCACCGATCCGGGTCATCCGCTTGCGCCCACGTCCCGACTGCCGGCGAGGGGAAATCCGCATCAGCGTACATATCCAGAAATGCCTGCGGCGGATCGAACGGCGGATGAGGCCGGACGAAGGACATGCTCAGGAAAAACGGCTTGCGCGGATCGCGCCGCCGCAAGAAATCGATCGATTGGGTCACGACCCAATTCGTCGGATGCAGCGCCTCAGGCAAATGCCATGGACGGGCTACCGTCGAGGCGTTGCAGTCCAGCCCCAGATCGAGAAGGTCGCAATCCGCTCCCGCCCGTTCCCTCAGCCACGGCAAATAATCGTCGCAGCTGTCGTAAAACTCGGCTGCGGTATTGGCCGTGCGAATCCGGTTATGGTGCAAATAACCGTCATGCATGACTACGTTGTGGAACCCGCACAGGCTGCGGGCAGGGTATACATGCATCTTGCCGACGCACTGCGTATGGTAGCCGGATGCCGCGAGCACCGAGGGGAGCGTATGCTCATAATCCCATGGCACTTGATCCTGGTAGCCAATCCGGCCATGGCTGCGCTGGCTCATCCCCGTGAGCATAGCCGCGCGGGCCGGGATGCAGCTGGGTGTCGCGGAATACGCGCTGCGGAATAGAACGCCAACGCGGGCGAGCTGATCGAGATTCGGCGTATCTACGACAGGATGGTTCAAGATGCTGAGACAGTCGCCCCGCATCTGGTCTACGGAAATGAGCAATAGATTCGGTTTCATCATACAAGCTCCTTTGGAAAAAATAAGATAGCGGCTAACGGACGAAAGTGAATGCCGCCTTGTCACCTATCCACTCCAGGCTCCATGTCTCCTTTAACTTCGCCTGGCTGAGGCTAAGCAGCAGCTCCCCCTTCTCTCCGGAGGTTACTTCCAGCTTCAGCCCCTCAGCTGCCTCGACCGCTCCCGACTCGCCGCTCGCGCCGCTTATGCTGAGCGCTCCGCCGTCAGCCTCGTAGCCAAAGGCGTGGATGAACAAAACCTCCCGCTCCGCTGCGGCTGAACCCGGTACCCGATGAATCAGCGTCTGCCGGGATCCGCTCGGCGGATTATCCGGCGTGCGCGCCGTCATCATCTCCGAAGGCTCGGAGCACCAGCTTGCCTGCAGCAGCCGGCCTTCCTTCATTCTCCAGACCAGCGATTCGGCGCTCTCATGCCGCTTGATCTGCTTCTCATGCAGCCATTCCTGCGACAGAGCGCTTAGCGGGGCATCGCAAGACTGCCATGGCCTGTTATCCTCCAAGCCGCCGCTCATATGATACAGCAGGTCGATCTCCCGCTCCGCCGGGACGGTTGCTTTGACAATATCCAGCAGCAGGCGATCGGTTAAAGCGTTAACTCTTCGCACACTCACGCCGTAGTATGCCTGCTCATCCCACGGGCACATCTCCGGAGGCAAAATCATCGAGCCCTGCATCCGGTAACCGCCGCCGCGCCAGTCCATCGCAGCTTCAATCCAGGCCCCCCACGGCTCTTGGCGGTACTGCAGCAGCCGCCCGTCGCCCGGCGGCTGATCCTTGCCGTTCAAGCAGATCGTATTATGCGAATACGTATGCTTGAACCAGCCGTAATGCGCCGGCACGCCATAGGCGGTCGTGCCCGGGTCGATGAACAGCGGCACGCTGCCGGCGCTGAAGGACAAGCCCAGACGATCCATATGGTCGTGCTCTCCGCCGAAAGTGCTGTGCTTCGCCAGCAGATGCCAGCCGCTGCGGTTCACCAGCTTGGTCAAGCCGCTGATAGCCGAGGTATAGTCGGAGAGCATCAGCTTCGTCAGAGCGCCGGTAACCGGCCCTCCGTCAAGCTCCTCCCCGAACCATAACGCTTCTATCGAATCGCGTTCGACGGGATCGAAAGCTGCCAATTGCATTTGACCTGCGGGCCGCTCTATTCCCCTGCCGTAAGCGAGGCGCAGCAGCTCGCCGTATCTGGGGTCCTTGTACCACGCGTAAGCCATTTCATAATAAGGCGCGAGCGAAGCAACGGACATCCCGTAGCTCGCATCATTCAGATTCGGCAGCGTGCCATCCGGCAAAATGTAGCTTAACGGCAAATCGAACATGCGCTTAAGCACGGGAAAATCAAGCAGATCCCACTGCGTGCCTTCGACGAGAATACAGTATTGCAGCAGCGAATGGCAGCCGTAGAAATGATATTGGAAGCTGCCTTCATACCACAGGCCGTCGTCTAACACTCCCCGTTCCAGCTGATCGAGCAGTCCATAGGCTCCCTCGAGTCCCGAACGATGGATCGTCTCATCATCCAGGAGAAATCCGAGCATACTGATCGCCGAAGTGATCAGCATCGCATGATTATGCAGCTGACGCTCCTTGCGGCTGATAAGAAACGCAACGCAGGGCCGCAGCAAGCCGCTTTGGATCGAGCGCTTTTCCTCGCTGGTCAGATGACTTTCCATCAACCGATAGGCGCAGCACAGATCGATAATCCAGTGCGCTTCGTCGAGCGTCTGGGCGAACAGCTTTCCCGGTCCGTTGTAGGGGATATTCCCGTGAACCTCGTAGCCTGAATAGTGCTTGGCATAAGCGAGCAGAACCTCGCGAAGCCGTGCCGCTGCCGCGGGGTCCTGTGCGACCAGGGTGTACACCGCCAAGTCCTTCATTCCGCTGCCCAGCTGCGAGTGAGCGAGCGTCACCCAGGCCCCGTCGTACGGCTCCCCGCTCCATTTCTTCGCGCACACCGGACACTCGTGCAGTCCCGGGCGGCGCCAATCGAAGCGAAGCCGCGTGCCGTCGTCGCTGCAATAGTAATAATGCGCCCAATCTCCCCGCTCCTGCTCGGATATGGGATATTCGACAGCCAGGGCGGCCCGGGCGCGGCCCGCCAACTGTTCCCATGCCTGCCGATAGGCGGGATCAGAGGCATTGCGCAGCAGCTTCTTCAACCGGAGGGCATTCATAGTCGGTTCCTTCTTTCCGGAAATAGGTAATAGGTTATTTTGCTCTTCCTGATCAGCCTTGCTCAGCCTTTGACTGAACCCGAGGTCACCTGCATAAACGACTTGTTCGCAAGCACATACACGATCAATAACGGTAAAATCGACAAGCAAGCCCCCGCCATCATATAGTGGGTCTGCGCCGCCGCCGAGATGCCGTAACGAAGACCCGCCAAGCCGACGGTCAGCACCTGCAGCTTCGGCTGGCTCATCGTGAACACGAGCGGCAGGATGTATTCGTTCCAGGCCCCCCGAAAAGTAAATAGCGCCGCTACGCCAAGACCCGGCTTTAACAACGGGAATATAATGCGGGTATATATCCACAGCTTGGAGCAGCCGTCGATCATCGCTGCTTCATCGAGCTCTCTGGGGATCGCCTTCACGAAGCTGAGCAGAATAAAGAAGATGGAGGCATGGCCGCTAATCAAAATAATAATAACACCCCAAAGCGATGTGTGCATATGCAGCTTCACCATCAGCTCGAACTGCGGCCGAAGCACGACCGCGCCAATGGAAACGAACATCGTCGCCGCCTGCAGCGCGACATAAAACCTTTTTCCTGCATAATGCAGCCGGTCAACCGCATAAGCCGCCATCGAGGCGACAATAAGGGTGCCTACCGTCGCAAAGCTGCTGATAAACAAGCTGTTCCACGTATAGGTGGAGAAATGCGCCTGCTGCCATACCTCGGCGTAGTTGTTAAAATGCCACGCCTGCGGCAAAATCGTCGCTCCTCCCGTAAGCTCCGCGTTCGATTTGAAAGAGCCTAACAAAGCTATGACGACGGGAAATAGCGTCAACAAAGCGACAAGCAGCAGAAAGATCCACAGCGCCGATTTTTTCACAGCGGACAAAATCGACCACGCGGGATCGGCAGACTGAAGCTTTACGGCATCCGTTGTCATCGGTACACCTCCTGTAAGTTTTGCGGACGGCGGCTTATTCGTACACCTTATTCATCCGTTTTGACGCGTAGAAATAGAGCAGAGTTACCACACCGACGATAAGGGCCGTCACGAAACCGACGGCGCTGCCGTAGCCGATCTGCTGTTCAACCGAGCTGCCGGACGTCGCGATCGGGAAAAATTGCTTGTACACGTATAGAAACATCACTTCCGTTTTGCCGATCGGCCCCCCCTCCGTCAATACCATAATGCTCTCGTAGCCCTTCAGCGAGTTGATGATCGCCAGCATAACAACCATTTGGAGCACCGGTCCGAGCATCGGAATCGTAATGTACCAAAACTTATGCACGGCGTTCGCCCCGTCGAGAGAGGCGCTTTCGTAGACGTCGTTCGGAATATTTTGCAGCCCGGCGATGAACAGGAGCATATAGTTCCCCACTGCGCCCCATACGGCAATAATGATGACGCTGAGCATAGCATGTTCCGGCCCCAGCCAGTCGATGGCTTTATCAATGATATGAAAGCGTAGCAGGAACTGGTTCAGAATTCCGTTGAAGGAATTAAAGATGATGAAAAACACGATCGAAATGACGGAAGTGCTCACAATCGTCGGCATAAAATAAATCGCCCGGAGCAGATGCTTCCCGCGCAGCCCCCGATTGAGAATAACCGCCAGGACGAGCGATAACGGAAGCGTCAGAATGAGCTTGCCTCCCGCGTAAATAAAGGTGTTAACGACGGAATCCCAATAGGTCTGATCGTGGAACAGCTGAGTGAAATTGCTCAGGCCGACAAACCGCTCTTGGCCATAGCCCTTGTAATCGTAGAACATATACCGCATCGCCCAAAAAATCGGGTAGACGCCGAATACGAGTGTCAGCAGCAGACTGGGCAGCGTAAATCCGATACCCGGAAGCTGCTCGCGCCATCTTCTCATTTGAAACATGGAATCGCACCTCCTCTTAAGCTATATCTTTTTTTAAAAAGGCGGAGCCTTCAGCATCCGGCTGACAGGCTCCGTTATACAGTTCTATTTCGCAAACGTTCCTTGCATTTTAGCAGGATCAAAGCTTGCATCCGGCTTCGCCGTCACTTCGCCGTTCGCAATCGCTTTGTCTAAGGATTCGTTATAGCGCTTGTTCAAATCCGCTATCACCTTGTCCAAATCGCCGCCTTCGAGAATATATTTCCAGAACGCATCCTCGTATTTGACGCCTTGTACGGTCACGGTCGGCACAATCGGCCATACGCCGTCATATTTATTCGGCAGGAAGCCTTCAATGCCGTTAATATCCGGCTGTTTCACTTTGGAGATAATGGAAGGAACCATCGAGATGCCGTAGCCCTTCTCATGATACGGCTGCAATATATCGTCGCCGTACATATAATTAATGAATGTCCAGGCGGCGTCCTTTTTCTTGGAGTCTTTGTTAATGGCAAGCCACTGGCCGCCCAAGAAGCCGGAAGCTCCCTTGATCGAGCCGTCGATCGTCGGTGCAGGCGCCGCAGCCCAGTTGATTTTTGCAGGGAACTGGCTCTTGTACACGCCCGGCTCCGAGGAGAAGGATAAGTACATCCCGATCTTACCTTCGGCAAATTGGGCGCGCAGCGGATCGATATCAAGCGCTTCCATGCCGGGCAGCGTACTGCCGTCGTCGCGCATTTGCTTGAACGCCTTCGTAATTTCTTTAAACCCGCTGAAATCGTACCGGGCGGTTTTGAAATCGTAGCCGAAGCCGCCGTAGCCGCTTAATTCGGCGATAACCCGCGCGGAGCGGCCCCATGCGCTCGACGGCGTCTTGAACGGCAGCGCGAAGCCGTAAGCGCCTGTCGCCTTCCCCGCAGCCGTCAGCTTCTTGGCGTCCTCGACCAGCTCCGCCAGCGTCGTCGGCGGCTTGGCAATGCCGGCCTTGTCGAATAAATCCTTGTTATAGACAAGGCGCATCGTGCTTCCGTAATTCGGCAGGCTGTACATTTTGCCGTCGAACTGGTTCAGGTCAGGCATCGCCGGAAATTTCTTTTTCTGCTCCTCGGTCAAATACTCGTCGATCGGGGCCATGTAGCCTTTTTTGTAATACGTCTGGATCGTATTTTCCTTCACCCGGAACACGTCAGGCGCCTGGGCGGCGGAGAAAGCCAAGTCCAAGGCTTGGGCATAATCATCGGCCTTGACGACCAGCTCCACCTCAATATTGTCCTTGTTCGTCTGGTTGAATTTGTCAATTACTTCTTTGATATAATCCGCATCATGCCGGTCCAGCGTCCAGTACGTGATCTTCGTTTTCTCTCCGGGCTTCGCGCCGGTATTACCGGCAGCGGCGCCTTTGCCTGCATCGTCCGAACCGCCTCCGCATGCGCTCAAGCTCATGGCCAGCAGTACGCTCACCGCCGTTACGGCTGTCTTTTTCATCATGGTTTGCCTCCCCTGTATTCTGGTTCTTGTAAGAGCTCTTGCTGTTTATTGTAATGGATTCGTCCTCTTCGCAACATGAGGCAAAACAAAGAAAAAGGGCAGAAATTCATCATTTCTGCCCAATATACGCATCCTTGAATTCCGAGGGCGTCTGGCCCGTATGCTTCTTGAACACCTCGCTGAAATAGCGTCTGTGCTCATACCCGAGCGAAAGAGCGATCTCTTGAACCTGATAATTTTCGATCAAGAGCCGCTTCGCCCGTTCGATCCGCTCGGCCGTGACGAATTGGTTCAACGTCGTGCCGGTCACTTTTTTGAACAGGCTCGCGAAATGCCCGCCGCTGATGTTCATCTGCCTCGCGCAATGCTCGACCGTCAGATCCAGGTGCAGATTCGACTTGATATATTCGACCGCGCGGTGAATGAGCTGCGTGGAATCGCTGGCCCGCTCCTTCTCGATCCAGGCGCAGCCGGCTTGGCACAAGTCCCTCAACAGCTGCTGAAACGGCTTGATACCGTCGAGCGCTTGACTGCTGCGGTCGCGTATTTGCAGATCATACGGCTGCAGAACAGCGAGCGGCACCAGCTCGTAGAACGCGCGCAGCATAACCAGAGCCAGCTCATAGTACATGCTTCGGACATATTGCGGGTCCGGCAGCGGATGGAGCTGCGTGACGTCGTCGAACAAGCGCTCCAGCGCGAGCAGCGATTTGTCCCGGTTTCCTGCCCTTAGGGAAATGAGCAGCTCCTGCTCCTTCTCCTGGGTGTATCTCGGATAAGCCTCCTGCTCCCTCGGCGCATCGGCAAGACTGAAAACATCGTTGCCCCCCGTGTAGAAATGATAGGCCAGCGCCGATAACGCCGACTTGTAGGAATGCGGCAGCCTGTATATATCCTCGACGACCGTACCGACGCCGATTGAGATGGTGAACTTGGTGCAGCTTGCTATATTCGCGCAGCAAGCCTCCGCAATCCGCCGCGCTTCTTCCTCCCGCTCGCAGTTAATGATGCACGCATAGTAGCTGGGACCGTCCCGGACGACGATACCGCGGGTCTCTCCGTGAAGCGTCTCCTCGATGATATTGTGCAGCGCGAACCGGACCAGCTCGATCTCATGAATCGGCTGAGAGGCGTACTTGTCCATGAAATGGTCGATTTCGATAATGAGCACCGCAAGCCCCTCCGGCACCAGGTCGACATGCATCTCCTGCCAGTAATCCCGCGCCTCCTCGGGACGCAGTTTATGCTGCAGCAGCCGGCCGAAATATTCCTGACGCAATAACGGCAAGCTTTCCTCAACCTTCTTCTCCATCGCCTGAATCCGCTCTTGCTGATTATATTCGCTCTCCAGCACCTCCTTGGCTTCGAGCACGACTTTCGTAATTTCCCGTATCGAAAAGGGCTTTTTCACAAAATCAAACGCCCCCAGCCGGATCGCCTGCTTCGCATATTCGAAATCGGTATAGGCGCTGAGAATAATAATTTTGCATTGCGGAAGCAGGTCGATTATGCGCCGGGTCATCTCCAGTCCGTCCATGCGGGGCATGCGGATATCCGTAAGAATAATGTCGGGTCGCGTCTCCTGAATGAGCGCAAGCCCCTCTTCCCCGTTTTTCGCTGTGCCTGCGACCTTGATGCCGTAAGTATCCCATGGGATTTTGGTGGCGATCATTTCAACCGTGCTTTTGATATCGTCGATAATACAGATGTTAAACCGCATATCCGTTGTCGGCATAGCTTCTTTCCCCCTCGTGCAGCGTGATGATGAACTGAACCTTGGTCCCCTTCCCCGGCTCGCTATAGTAATGGATCGACGCGTTCTCCCCATAGAACAGCCGCAACCGATCGCCGATATTTCTCAGCGCATAGCCTTTCCGGGGAACAAGCGGCCCCTCTATCGATTGCCGCACACGGTTCACATCCATGCCTATGCCGTTATCCTCGACGGATATATACAGCACTTCTTTCGTCCGCCTCAATTCAATCCGGATGCGGCAGCCCTCCTCGCGGTCTTGGAAGCCATGCAAAATCGCATTTTCCACGAGTGGCTGCAGGATCAGCTTCGGAATGCGGAGCTGCAGAATAGACTCGTCCTCCACATCAATATGGAAATCGAACCTATCCTCATAGCAGTTTTGCTGAAGCGTCAAATAGTGGCGGACATGCAGCAGCTCCTCTTCGATCAGCAAGATGTCTCTCCCTTGGCTTAAGCCCAGTTGGAACATGGTAGATAGCGATAAAATCATTTCGTTGACAGCCTCCGTATGACCAAGCACCGACTTGCAGTAAATCGTATTCAGCGTGTTGTACAGAAAATGCGGCTCCATTTGGGCCGACAAAGCTTTAATCTCCGTCTTCCGCTTCTCCTCTTCTCCGAGCTTGACCGTCTGAATCAGCTTCTTAATTTCATCGAGCATCAGGTTGAACCGCATCCCGACCTGGGATATTTCGTCCTGGTACACACTGTGGAACCGGACGTCCAGATCATTGTGCTCCACCTGCTTCATCAGCATATGCAGCCGCAATAACGGCCGGAGCAGCAAGCCGGTCAGCATGTTGGACAGCAAAAGCGCGAGCAGCACGAACCCCACGATAAAAAGAAGCGTCAGCCACTTGATCGCATCAACTTCCTTAAGCACCACCTGCTTGGACTGCGTGTCGTACAAAATCCACCCTTCTCCCACATTGAGCCGGGTGAAATTAATCAGGTAATCTTTTCCGTCAATAACGTAGCTGAAATTACCGCTTTTTTCTTCCCCGTCAAAATGCTGCAAAAATGCCGGTGCCATGCGCCACGATTCCTGTGCGACGCCGCTATCCTTCGCGTTGCCTATGACAGGCTCGCCCTCCTTGTTAATCAACGAATACCCGGTGGGGCTGCTGACCTGATCGACGATCAGATTTTGCAAGTCTTTCTCCTTAATGTTGACGACGATGAATACATCCTCCACGTACTTCTCTCCGGAGCCGTCGATGACGAAGGAAACGACCCTGTCTTTTCCATAAAAAAAGGAATCCTCGTGACCTTCCATCCATACGCCCCGCTGCTTCGATTTGATTTTCTTGTACATGTCGGATTGATAGAAGGAGCTGTCGTTTAACCGCGTGTAGGTAGTAGGATAAAAATCTCCGATCGGCGTAGCGATCAAGACCGATTGAATAAAATCGTCGTTAAACTTCAATTGCGCCAGGATCGGCTGAAGCGCGGATAAACGGGCGTAGTAATAACCCGCATCCCCCCGTGAAACGTCGCGCAGCACCTCGATGTAAGGATCGCTCATCTTGAGCGACATGATCGACAGGACAATCTTCTTCAACTTCTCATCGAGCACCTGCGATGATTTGTTGATCGTATCCTGACTTAGCCGAAGGGCATTGCGCTCCACAATACTTGAAGAGATGGCGTAGGAGCTCCACCCCGACGCGGCAATCGCCACCGTCATGAGGAGGACGAAGGACACCCATATGCGTTTTTTGAAAGAGAGGCGATACAGCAGCTGCTTCATCATGTTACACCCCTAAACCGTTAAAATGGATTGTAAACGTATTCAACATAGGGGAATAAAATCCTCTTTAGAGGCGATAAGCTGGGGAGGACATGCATAATGCCGTCGATAGACGGTGCAGGGGCCAAATCTGAGGCGTGCGAAAAGAACCCTGCCGGCGCACAATTCGCAAGGTTGCATTGTCCGTAGATCTCGGGTCGATATTTACCGAAATAATATCGCATACTTACGACGATTTCAATCATTATTTTTCGCGAAGAAGTAGCCGATTGTCTTTCGGAACCGCAGTTGAAAGATAAGCTGAAGCTGAACATGGTAATCACGGTTATCGATGCGGAATATGTGATGGATTACAATAGCATTTTTGCCGCAGACCGTGAGCTTGTCCGGACGCTTAGAAGACAAATTGAAGTGGCCGATTTACTGCTCGTCAATAAATGTGATCTTGTATCCAAAAACCATTTGCAGAAGGTCGGCAACAGTATGCGCAAGTACAATCCGGTTGCTCCTATCCATTTTACGATACAAAATAATATCGATCTTCAAGGTCTGCTTCACGGAATCGAGCCAAACGCCTACCATTCGGCACTTCCCAAGGTCAGGTTCAAGACGCTGCAGCATGCGCATGCCCCTTCACACCGCCATGAAGAACATCATCATCATCATCATGGGGGTCATGAGCATTCGTACTCACGCCTGGCAGAAGGCGAGATATTCGGGCGATCCTTATCTGGTTGTTATCGGCATTGATATAGATACGCAGAAAATGAAGGACAGCTGGTTGAGCTTGTGGGACACTGAGTAAACTGTAGCGAATTCGTAGCTATAAGGCACAGCTCTTGGGCAGCACCACCATCAACCAACGGAGAAGCAATCGGTTCCTGCCGTTTGCTTCTCTTGCTTGTTAACGGGCCGTGGAAGAGTGCAGCTTCGGTACGGAACGACTGGTTATAAATGAAAAAAAGGCCTTGCTGGATTGCATTTATCCAGAAAAGGCCTTGATCGTCTTTAAGTTGGGCTGCAAGACCTAATGCCCACTATTGATCCTTCGCTACCTCGCAGGAATACTCGTTGGCCGCCAAACGAATCGTCCGGTTCCGAAAGGAAAGCTGCTTCTCTTCCGCCGAATCGTTCCAGAACACGAAGAGCCTCTTCCCGTCGTGAACGTACTCCGTCTTGATCACGCCCTCCGGAAGCTCAAGGTCGGTATCCAGCGAGAAGACGCCGTGATAGAAAAACTCGGCATAGCGTTCGCGCTGCGCGATCAATTCCTTAATATGGGCCGCATAGGCCGGAACGGCGGCGACGGTAGATCGGCAGCGGTAAATCGCGATATCGAACCGGTAGCCGTAGACGAACGCAAAATTCAACTGCTGCTTGAAGTCGCTTCTCTCGTCGTGAATGAAGCGATTGGACATGATCGTTTCCGGGAACGTCTGCCGGTAAAGCTCGGGGAACGCATCGTCGTCCTTGGAGGTCGCGTACCCGCAGCTGTGATGGAAGTCCATAATCGGGGCATAGCAGTCGATTACAAATTCTGAGCCGAACGCTTTATCCCCTGTGCATAATTCGCGCAATTGCTGAAGATTGCACCGCCGCCATACGGTTTCGCTGTCCCCGCGGTTCCCGTGATGATGCGAGTCATCGAAGCAGAGATGGGGAAAATGCCCCGCAATCTGATCGTAAAAGATGGAGTCCGAGTTATAGCTCAGCTTCTGTTTGCCGACGCGAAGCAACTGCTCGCTCCATTCGTCTGTGGCCTGGCAAGCGGAGACGAAGCTTTTGTAGCCGAAATTGCGCAGCAGCATGCCGTCGTTGCTGAATTTGTAATGCTCCCTGTACTCTACGCCGTCAATGTCTTTGCGGCAAATCCGGCAGCCGACTTCCTTGTAATAGTCCGACTTCACATCGATCAGCACGCCGTTGGTATATAAGGCGATCCGGCCGCCCCGCCTTTGTACCTCAGCAATCGCCGCCTTCAGTCCTTCCTCCCCGCCAAGCGCAGGATCGGGCTCATAGACGGGATAACCGTTATCGAAGCCGCCCTTCCACCAGCCGAACAGCAGAATCATGTTCACGCCGACCGTCCGGCCTTCCTCGTAAATTCGCGGAAGATCCTCGTATTTGTAATAGATTTTGCCGAATTGATGCTTCATGATGATGCGCTGCCAGCCGTTAAGCTCCTGCACCCACTCCGGCCGATTCGGCTCGCTAAACCAGCCGGCCGCCCATTGCCGATAGATCGCCGAGCCTTGCCGCCAGTCTCCGCGAACGAACGCCACGACGGATACGGGGGAGGATACCTCTTCTCCCTTCCGTGCCAACGGGAACTGCGAGATGGCGAGGAGGAGACGCGGATCGCTGTTCCTCGGACCTATCCCGGCCGCCAGCACACAGGAGCGGAACTGATCGTCATGCCGGCCCACATAGAGAAAATGCGAGCCGCTCTGCACGCCGAACCAAGCCATGCTGGCGAAGCTCGGATACGTCATGTCGAGCCACACCTCGTTGTCGTCACTGTACTTGTATTCGCTGTGCGCCCGATCAATCGTGGTCCACGGATCGGCCAGCCGGTGCCCGTGCCCTTGGCTGCGGTACAGGACATCGCGGCTTCGCTGTTCGTCCGCCACTACGGCCAAATCGACGAACGGCAGCTTGACCTCGTTGACCCGCGCTTCGCTATTATTGTTAATCGTGTACGAGAACTGCAGGCTGCCATCGACCGCGCGGACCCGGACGACGAACGATACCGGATACGCGTTGCCGTCCTCCGCCACGAGCCGGTCGTAACGAATATCCAAGCCATTCGTTACGGCGCTGACAGCCCCTGACTGTTTGCTTGAAGCTACCGTCATATCCCGAAACTCGCCGTCATCCAGCTGCAGCCGCCAGAAGTCGGCTCCGGGCGACTCGCGCAGGGGAAGTCCCTCCGTCGTCCAGCTGCCGAACCGTCCTTCCGGATCGACGGCAAACTGCAATTCTCCAGCTTTTATTGCCAATGTCATCACGCACACACTTCCTTCTGTAGTTATCTCAAATAAAGACCGCCGTTCACATCCAAGGTAATGCCGGTAATATAACGGGCTTCGTCGCTGGCGAGAAATACCGTCGCCGCCGCAATATCTTCAACCGTTCCCAATCCCAGCGGGACGGAGGCAGACAATTGGGCAACTTTCTCATCCCCATGAGTTTGCTGCAGCAGCTCGGTTTCGATAATGCCAGGGGCGATTGCGTTCACTGTAATTCCATACGGGGCAGCCGTTCGGGCAAGCGTCTTGGTGAATCCCATCTGCCCGCTCTTGGTCGCGGCGTAATGAACGTGTCCGTACAATGCCCCTTGGTGACCGACGACGGAGGAGTTGGAAATAATTCTTCCGCTTCTTTGCGGCATCATCATTTCCATTGCATACTTCGAGCATAAGAACGTGCTCGTCAAGTTGTTGGCGATCATTTCGTTCCAGCTCTGCAAAGACGTCTCGACGATCGTTTCCGCTCTTGACGTGCCGGCATTGTTGACAAGAATATCGAGACGGCCGAACTTCTCCGTTATAGTCCGGAACAACCGCTCCACATCGTCTTCCCGGCTCGCGTCGGCTTGAACGGCGATACTTGTCCGTCCCATCTCCTTGATGCTCTCGACAAGCTGCATCGCATTTTCCGTAATATGTAAAGAATTGATGACGACATCCGCTCCGGCTTTGGCCAGCCCGAGAGCGATACCGCGTCCGATTCCCCGTGACGAGCCTGTTACCAAGGCTACTTTTCCCGCTAATGTAAACATCCGTATGTCCTCCCGCTCTTAGTTTGCTTAAAAATAAGGCTCGGAAGCCGGCGGCCGAATCTGGGTCAGCGTTCCGTTATAATGCCGCAAATCGTGAGGAGCGTAAGGATGCTGCAGCGCTGCTTCCTCATCCAGCTCGATGCCTAAGCCCGGCTTATCCGGAATCGTCATGTACCCGTCCTCAAAATGCAGCTGTTCATCTGTGATGTCCTTCCGCCAAGGCACATCGCTCGCCATAATTTCCAAATAAAAAAAGTTCGGCGTGCATGCCGCGAGCTGCAGCGTGGCGGCGTTGGCCACCGGCCCGCTCGGGTTGTGCGGGGCGAATGGAATATAGTTCGCCTCGGCCATGGCGGCAATTTTTCGACTTTCCATAATGCCGCCGGCATGGCTGATATCCGGCTGAACGAAGTCCAGCGCTTTGTTCTCGAACACCTCGCGGAACGCATAGCGCGTGAACAATCGTTCCCCGCCGGCGACGGCGACCGGAGATTTCCGCCGCACCTCCGACATCGCGCTCACATTGTCCGGCGGGATCGGTTCCTCGAACCACACCGGGTTAAACGGCTGAAGCTCCTGCGCGATCTTGATCGCCGTCGGCACGTTGAACCGGCCATGCCCTTCGATAAACAGGTCGACATCGCGGCCGACCGCATCCCGCACCGCGCCGATGCAGGCGATGGCGCTGTCCAGCTCCGCGTTCGTGATGGTCATATACGTCTTGCCGAACGGGTCCCATTTGAGCCCCTTGAAGCCGCGTCCAACCGTTTCCCGCGCTTTAGCGGCGAAATCTTCCATTGACGATGCGCCGGCGAACCAAGCGTTGGCGTACACCTTGACCTTCTCATGAACCTTGCCTCCGAGCAGCCGGTGGACGGGGACGCCGAGCGACTTACCGTTGATATCCCACAGCGCCATCTCCACCGCGCTAAGCGCCGACATCAGCACCGCGCCGCCTCGCCAATAGGCATCCCGGTAAATGTTATGATAGTGCGCCTCGATATCCAGCGGGTTTTTGCCGATCAAATAACGCTTAATGTCTTCGATAGCCCCGGCAACCGCATGCTCCTTGTATTCCAGCGTCGCCTCTCCGATCCCGGTAACGCCTTCGTCCGTGTACAGTTTGACGAACACGAAATTCGTACGGTAGCAGTCGACAATGAATGTTTTTACGTCTACTATTTTCATCTCCACACCCCAAAATATATATGCCGTTGATTGCAGCTCATTATTTCTTCTCCGAATGTTCCTTTTTATAAATTTCTGTCGCCTGATCAATCCACTTCTGACCGCCGGCATCCAAATATTTTTTCTTGAACGACTCGTATTCTTTGTCAAGATCGCCTTTGGATATGATCAAGGAAGCGAATCCCTCGTTAATGATGTCATCCAACACCTTCTTCTTCTCGCGCTCAATATCCGGCACCTCGTACAAATAGGCATCTTCGATCACGTTATCGTTCGCAAGCTTCAAGCCGGCTTTTGTTTTATCGTTCAGCAGTTGAACGGAGAAACCGCCAATTCGATTCATCACGCCGTTGTAAGCAAATCCGCCTTCATTCCGCAGGCTCGCTGCATCGTCATAAGGCTTGATCCACTCAAACTTGCCGTTGTCCATCTTGTAGTGCTTGCCCTCGATTCCCGCCCACGTCAGCTTGTCGCCTTCGTCGCTGATCAAGAAATCCAATACCTTCATGACTTCTTCCGGATGCTTGGAAGCTTTGCTAATGTGCATCCACGGACCGGAATCTTCCAGATACAGGCGCAAAGTGCCGCCTTGATTGTTCGGGCCTTTGATCACGGTATACTCAAATTCCGGCGCCGGATTTTCAACATAGCGGGTCAGCCAGTTTTGCGTGGTTCCGTTCGGGGTATAATCAAACGCCCCCATCTTGCCGTTCCATAGCTTCTCAAATTCTTTCAGATTGGAAATTGTAGCAAAATCAGGCTCCATCAAGCCTTCTTTATACAGCTTGTTCAGGAATTTAATACCGTCCATGAATCCAGGCTGCAGCACCCAAGGAGTCACTTTGCCGTCGATCAGCTTTCCTCTTCCGACCGGAACGCCGTATGCCGCGAAAATATGGTAGAACGTCTGGTATCCGGAACCATTCCCTAAGTAGGCTCCAAGGCCGATCGTATCCTTCTGACCGTTGCCGTCCGGATCATTATTCACGAATGCTTTTAACGTCGCATAGTATTCGTCGATCGTCTTCGGCACAGGCAGCTTCAATTTGTCCAGCCAGTCTTTGCGAATCGCCAAAGCGCTTCCGAATCCCCAACCGCGCGGAATCGCGTATATTTTGCCGTCTACTTTGGAAACGCCTTTTAAGATGGAGCCTTTGTTGTCCATAATATTTTTTCCATACGTATTTAATAAGTCGTCCATCGGAATAATCACTTGATTTTTGACCAGTTCGCTGATCTTTGCCTTATCCGAGTTCAGGAATGCATCGGGCATATCATTGGAGGCGATCATCGTATTTAATTTGGTCCCCATGTCGGGAGAATCGACGGCCAGAAACTGGACGTTTACGCCTGTCCGTTTGCGAATTTCCTGAACAACGGTGTTGTCTTCCGGAAAGTTAGTGCTTTTGTCAATCAAAATGCGCACCGTTACCGGTTCTTTCGGTTTGCCGCTATCGCCGGCAGCCTTACTGCCATCGACCTCATTGCTTGTGGCTCCCCCTTTGGAGCAAGCAGTCACACTGATCATTATCGCGGTGGTCAGCACCAACGCGACCGACTTCTTCAACTTCTCCATGCACATACTCCCCTTTTGAATCTAATTATTTTGAGAGCCATTTTTTCGCTCGCAAAAACTAACCTTTGATCGAGCCGATCATAACGCCCTTGACGTAATACTTTTGCAAAAACGGATAAACAACCAGCATCGGGATAACGGATGCGACAACGGTAGCCATTTTCACCGATTCCTCTGTGACCAATCCTATCGTCGAAGCAAAGTTCTCTGTACCTTGAACCTGCTGCAGCGAGCTGCTCATCAGCATCGTTCGCAAAAACACCTGAAGCACTTGTTTCGAATCGGAATTGATGTAAAGAATGGCGTCAAAATAGGAGTTCCAATGGGCCACGCCATAAAATAAAGCGATCGCAGCAATGACAGGAGCCGATACAGGCAAAATGATCGAAAATAAAATGCGCATCGGAGCCGCTCCGTCTATATTTGCCGACTCTTCAAGCTCGGGTGGCAAACTTTGAAAGTAGTTTTTCATGATGATTAGGTTCCAAGCGCTGATCGCACCCGGAATAATGAGCGACCAGAGCGAATTGATCATCCCGAGCTCTTTGACAATCAAGTAATTCGGGATCATGCCTCCGCTAAACAGCATGGTGAAGAAAATGAGCAGCGTGATCGCGTTTCTCCCGACAAACCGTTGAACGGATAAGGGATAAGCCAGCATGGCCGTAAACACAATATTGATCGCGGTCCCGATGACCAAACGAAAGATGGAGTTTCCATAAGCCTGGAAAATCCCTTTGCTATGCAGAAGCATCTCATAGGAGGACAACGAAAACCCTTTCATCCATAAAAACAGTCCGCCCCCCATAGCCAGCTTCGGATCGCTTAACGAATACATCAGCACATGCCAAAATGGATACAAGGTCACGATAGACAACAATAGCATGACGATATTCAATCCGAATTGCCATATACGTTCCCCCAACGACTCTCTCACCAGGCAATCCTCCTTCCAACGAATCCGGTTACATCAAACCGCTTTCCGGATCGATTTTTTTCGCAATATAATTGGTGAATAAAACAAGCACCAGGCCAATAAGTGACTTGAACAAGCCTGAAGCCGTAGCCAAATCGTATTTGGCATCCTGAAAAGCGAGCTTGTAAATATATGTATCCAAAATTTCGCTTACCTCGTAAACCTGCGGATTATACAGCGCAAATACTTGATCCAGACCGGCGTTAAGTATGCTTCCCACACGGAAAATAAGCAGGATGACGATCGTCGTCCGCAAACCGGGCAGTGTAATATGCCAAATTTGCTGCCACTTCTTCGCGCCGTCCACTTTAGCGGCTTCGTACAACTGCTGGTCGATGGTGGCGATGGTAGCGAGATAAAGCACGGTGCCGAAGCCCGCCTCCTTCCAAATATTCGAGACGACAAGCAAGCTGCGGAAATATTCCTTGCTGCTCAGCAAATTGACGATCGAACCGTTATATCCGAATAATTGAGCGATTTCTCTAATCACGCCGGTAGACGGGGACAAGATCGCAAACAAAATGCCCGAGATAATGATCCAAGATACGAAGTGAGGCAAATAAATCGACGTCTGAACAAATTTCTTGTACATCTCATGCCTGAGCTCGTTGAGCATAATGGATAAAATAATCGGGATCGGAAAAGCAAACACAAGCTGGTACAAGGAAATAATGATCGTGTTTTTCAATGCCCGGTCAAACCCATACATGCCGAACAGCGTTTTGAAATTGTCGAAGCCGACCCATTCGCTGGCGAAAAAACCTTGATAAACATTGTAGTTTTTGAACGCGAGCAGGATACCGTACATCGGAATGTAATGGAATACAAGGAAAAACAAAATTCCCGGCAGCGCCATGAAATATAAACCTGAATTTCGAAAGTACTGCGCATTAAAAACATAAAAAGGGCTCCAAATCTTTGGTAGAATGGTGTTTGTCCAGGACAACATCACCCAAAGAGAGGAGCACCTTTTAGGTGAAGTCTACCACACCGGTCAGCAAAATCAAGAGCGAATTTTCGCTGCAGAACGCCACGAGTTTCGGCGGCGTCAAAATCTTTTTGGCCTATCTCGAAAAAATCAAGCTCGCCGAGGCCATGCAGCGCCTTTCCGGCGGCAAAGCGCACAACGCCATTTTTCCTGTTCATCGCATCCTGCTCTATCTAATGGTTGGCTGGATGCTGGGCTGCGGGCGTATTTTTCATTTCCGCAAGTTACAGCACGATGTGTTGCTTTGTCGTTTTCTGGGAGGCCGTCTGCCGCATCACAGTTTGCTGTACAAGGAGCTCGCGCGTCTGGGCAGATCCTGCCCGCAGCTCCCGACGGAACTGCGCAAGCTGAATATGGAAATCATTCATCTCTGCTTGCCGTCCAAGCCAATCCTTGATCTGGACTCCTCGGTGGAGACGGTATACGGGGAGCAGGCCGGCGCGGCCAAAGGCACCAATCCGCATAAGCCCGGACGAAACAGCTACCATCCGTTGCTGGCTTTTGAAGGGCAAACCCACTTGAATCTGAATGCGAGGCTTCGCCCCGGCAACACGCATTCTTCAACCGACGCAATCGACTTTTTGCAGCAAACCTTCGCACTGCTCGGCGAGCGCCAAGTGGCGTACGCCCGGTTCGACAAAGGCTTTGGCGGCGAGGATTTCTACCAACTGTGGGAAGGCCGCAAGATCGGTTACGTCGGCAAAATGAAATGGACCAAACGCCTCGCAAGCGACGTGGCGGCTTGTCGCTACTGGACGCGCTATGTCGACGAGGACTGGATCATCGAGGGCATCACTTTGATTTACAAAGCTACGTCCTGGAAAAAGCCCCGTCGCGTAGCGGTCATTCGTAAGACGCAAGTCTGCGAAGACGGTCAAGGCCGCATCGTATTCGACGAGGACTGGCAGTATGAAGCGATTGTAACCAACCTGGAGTGGGAACCAATTGACCTATGGCGCTTTTACAACCAGCGTTGCTGCATGGAAAATTACATCAAAGAGGCGAAAGACGGTTTTTCCATGGACCGGATCGCGACCAGTGATTTTGAAGCGAATGAAGTCGATCTGCTGATCAAGTTGCTGGCCTACAATTTGTTCGAACGCTTTAAGCGCGATTGTTGCGAACCGATGCATCAGGGTTATACGATTGCAAGATTCCGACTGGAGTTCTTTCATTGCGCGGCGACGCTTGTTCGGCATAGTCGCGCGGTCGTGCTCAAGCTGATCAAGGATTTCGACGGTCGTCATGCATGGAAACGAATCGAAGCCAAAGTGGTTCAATTGGAGTGACGGCTTCCAACATTTCACATGGAAAACAACAATGCCCCTTTCTGGGGAGGGGGAGTTATCCCCATGTGGATATTGGTTTCAAAATTTCGCTGGTCCCACTCCCACTTATTCACAGTTGTTGATCCGCTCCTGGATGATCGCCACCGCATTCTTATGCGCTTTCGAAATTCAGGATAAAAGCTTGTCCTTGCGGATTTGGGTCAGTTTCCTTCTCCGCTGTTCGGACTTCGCAGTCATGTTGAGATTCGTCACCGTTCGTTCATATGGCACGCCCATCTCCCTTTCGTTGTAAGCGTTTTTATTTTGTCGAAGACACCTGCTTATTCAGAAGATGTCGCCTTACTTATCCTTTTCCGGCCGTCTTGATTCTTGCGATCAAATCGTCCTTCGCCTTGATGACGTGATCGCTCGTAATGGCTGCCGCAGCCTCTGCATCCCGATTTTTTAAAGCATGAAGCAGCAGCCGATGATCGTTCACGACATCCTTCACCCGGCTTGACCCATATTTATGGCGCAGGCTGTCGATTAAACCCCAGTGCCGGTCAATGACGCGCATCGCCTCATCGTTCTGGGCAAGACCATTAATAATTTTGTGAAAGCTCTCGTTCAGCTTCAAGGACAGCGAAACATCGCCTTCCTCCACCGCCTGCTCATATTGCTCTTCAATCTCGACGAGTTTCATATAATCATGATCGCTCATATATGGAACTCCGTTGCGAACAAGCATGGTTTCAATTGCCATTCTGACATCGTACATGTCGGAGACGAATTTCTCATCGACCTCCCGTACGCTGGCTCCTTTTTGCGGCAGCAGGTTGACGAGCCCTTCCCCTTGAAGCTGCTGAAGCGCTTCCCGAATCGGCATCTGGCTGACGCCGTACCGAGTGGACAAATCGATAATCCGGAGACGAACACCAGGTTTAAATACACCCGATAAAATATCTTCGCGCAGTTTATCGCGAACCCGCGAATAAGTCGTTTCATTAAACGACGATTCTGATGATGTTTGCATCATTTTATCCCCCTTCGATTGATTCGATATTGTATCAAATATCTCATGATTGATATTGTATCAAATAATTTTCGTGCTGTAAATCATTGATTTGATATTGTATCAAATATATATTATTGAATTCCGTTCCAGAAAGATCGCGAGGTTTCCGGATCAGCTTCACATGCAGCTATTGTTATTTTGGCGAATTGTTGCGGTCTTGATGCCCGTCTAGATTTGACTATTTTTACGAAATTCAGAGGCGTTGATGCCCATCTTCGCACGGAACACCCGGCTCAAGTACGAGCCGTTCTCATAGCCGCACATGGAAGAGATGGCGTCCATCGTGTAATTCGTTTCGAGGAGCAGCCGCTTCACCTCTTCCAGCTTCAAACGGGTCGCATACTCCTTCGGGGACAGGCCGTATTCCAGCCGGAACCGTCTCGTTAATTCCGATTGCCGGATGCCGAGCATCTCGGCAATTCGCTTCATAGTCAAGCCGCTGAACAAATTGTGGTGAATGTAGCCGGCCGCCTGCCGCATTTGCGGATCGGTTCTTTTCCTTCGCTTCTGCGCGTACTGCCCTTCCATATCGCCCAGATGGAGCAAATCCATCAGCATATGATTGGCGATCTTCGTCTTGTACGATTCGCTGCCATGCTCGCGCCAAGCTTTTCGCAAATAAGCATAGGTGGACGACAGACGATTGACGTCGCTGACAGTTACTTTGCCGACCGGGAGCGAATCGAAGGTGGGGTCCGGCTCGAGCATCGGACTGTAGTTGAGCATATGGAACGTAATTTCTCCGAATGATCTGCGCTTGAATAGAACACCGGACGGTACGAACACAAGATCGCCGAACGAAGCTTTACCTGTATGTTTGCCGACGCCGTATTCGAAGGCGCCTGTTTCTACGCCTAGAATGACATGCTGTTTGTGAATTTCTTCCGGCTTGATAAAGCCGGGCTGCGGACCTGCATATACATAAAATTTCAACTCGTGTGACGGTGTGTACAAACGTATCGCCTCCTTCCTTCACCATTTTAATTTATCATGACCAAAGCCGAGGCGGGAATCGAGAACATTAAAAAAAGTACAGAAACTATATAAAATCTGTGTATTTCTATTTCAACTTTGTGTGTGTAAGATGAGGGTGTGGTCCGTTATCGGCATTACGAAAGGCGCTGGTTTGGCAGCCGTCGACGTGTGCCCTGGTCGTTATTGCGCTCGGAGCGATCTGTTGGGCGGCTGCAAAGACGTGCCGGTCAAATTTCCGCTCAGCTCAAACGTCGTGCTGATTTGGCTTGCCGGCAGCTTATGGAGGTGAGGCTGGGAACAGCTTGACGGATTACCGCTTTTATGAAAACGTTTACAATTTAACCGTTCATGACAAGAGGTGATTATTCATGAAACGCTAGCGAAAAACGAAACGCGCCGGAAGCACCCGACAAGCCATTACGGCTGCAGAGTTGACACGAATTCTAATTAGAATGGAGGCTTGAATAAGTGGGAAGCAGACGTGCACTATTCAGAGCTGCAAAATTCATGATCTTATGCTTTTTAATATGCAATATGTTGATATGGCCCTTGCTGAGCCAGGTGGCCCATGCAGACGTTATTGACACGCATGACCCGATTGAAGTAAGCGTCGACTGGGGTACAACGGGGAAAACGATCCCCGCTTACGCATACGGATTAAATTCCAATGGACTATTACAAGATTCGTATACGACGGATGCCAACTTTATGTCGCATCTTCGTTATTTGAACGGTAACAAAGGGCTTGTGCGCATTCATAGTACAAGCATGATTAGTACAAGCGGCTGGATCAATGCGGACCTCACCTGGAGCGAATCCAAAATCGTCGCCGCTCTGACACCCTTGGCAGCGGAACATTATCCGGTCATGATCAACATTCCATATGGACCGAACGGCCAAACGGACTATTTGGATGCGGATACGTTCGCCGCTTTCGCCGCCGAATTGGTGCGTATCGTTAATGTGGAGCACGGGCTGGGCATTGCCTATTGGGAAATTCCGAATGAAAGAGAAAGCGGCTTCGTGAATCCGGGATTGAATGCTTCGGCAATGGCCAATCTGATCCGCAAAAGCTATACGGCTATGAAAGCGATCGACCCGTCGATTCAAGTCGGCGGACCGGCCGCAAGCGATGTGAACGTCTCCTATATTAGCAATGTGGTCCAAGCGGCTTGGCCCCAAATCGACTTCGTTACGATGCACGCGTACAGCAGCGGACAATCACGGCCGGGTACGGACAATCAGGCATATGATCATGCCCAGAAGCAAGGCGTACTTGTCAACTCGCTGCGCTCCGCCCTGCTCGCGAACAACTCGCAAGCCGATCTGCCCATATTGATTGACGAATACAATATGACTTGGGATACCGATCCCCGCCTGCATACAAGCAAGGAATCCGTCTACAGCGCGCTGCTCGTCGCGGGTGTCATCGGCGGAGCCGGGTCAGGAGTCAATTTCTGGCATGCCGAAAGCTCCTACATGGGCCTGATGAACGACCGCAGAGAACTGTACGATACGGCGGATCTGAATCATTGGTTCAATCGTTTTTTTCACGGACAAGCAGCAGCCTCCGTATTCCCCGATAAGTCCAAAGTAGACGGATTTGCAGTCAAAGGGGATAACCGGAATTCAGTTTTACTCGTAAACAGGACGAATAACGAACAACTTGTGCGCTTGCAGCAATCCGGCTCGCAGCTGACGAATCAAGCCGCGGCGTCCAGTTGGGATTTGTATCGGATTGATGAATACGGCTCTTCCCATATGCCCGGGATCGATGGGAGCCAATGGCCGACAACGGGAATTTTGCTGCCCGCAAATTCCGTAACGATTGTAACGTCAGGCACAGATGTGACGATAACGGAGCATATCCCGTATACGCTCACGAATAGGAGCTCGGAAACATTATTAACGGTCACCGGCTCCGCTTACGGTTACATTCATGAGCAGAACCGGTTGTCCGCCCAACAGCGCTGGGTGTTCCAATCGGTTGGAGCCAACGTATACGAGGTCCGCTCCTACGCGGACGGAAGCTTGCTGTCAATACCCGATGGAACGAACGGGACCATTACTCAGTGGAAGCTGCTGCCGGTTGGCGGGGACACGTTCGAACTTCAAGCGGCGGGAACCACCTCGGCACTGTCCATCTCCAACGACCCGCTTGACAACCATGTGCGGCTGGACCCTGATGCATCGACGGCAAGGCAGCAGTGGACGTTAGCCTATGCAGGCACACGTACCGAAATTATCGATCATGCGCAGCATCTGTATCAAATCGTTAACAAAGCGTCGGGAAAAGCGCTGCAAATCGGCAATTCACGGAAGACGGAAGGCGGAATCGCCAATCTCCAAAAGGATGAAGGATTAGCCAGCCAAAAATGGAGCTTCCGATGCTACGCCGATTGTTCCGGCTTCCGAATCACGAACGCGAACAGCGGACAAGTCATTCACGGCGCAGCCGGGTCGCTCATTACTCAAGCGCCCTTCTGGTACGACCCTCCCAGACAACTGTGGACGTTGGAGAAACAAGCGGACGGCTCCTATGTAATCCGGAATAACTTATCCTCTCAAGTGCTGCAGCCTAAAGAGGGGAGTTTGCTGGAAGGTGCTCTAGCCGTAAGCGGCCCCTATACCGGAGCCGATGATCAGAAATGGTATATTTCTAAAGATACCCGAATTCCTGTTGCACCGACGATCGACGAGGAATCGGACTATATTCTGCAAAATTTGGCCACAGGGAAAGTCATCTCCGTACCGAACTCAAGCACAGCGAATGCTGCGGCTGTCACGCAAGCAGCGTATACGGGCAATCCGGAGCAGCTTTGGCAATTTAAATGGTATAGGTCCGGAACAAGAATCATCAACAAAAACAGCCAGCTGCTGCTGGCGCCTAACTCGTCATCGCTTTCTATCCAGCAAACTTTCGCTTATCACGATATAAATCAGCAATGGATATTGGAGAAGCAGAGCGACGGTACTTACATGCTCATCTATGCCGCCAACCGAAAAGTGCTGCAGCCTGTGGGCGGAAGCAGCGCGGTTGGCGTCAGATACGAATGGGTCGAACCGACAGGTGCAAATGAACAGAAATGGATTCCGATCCGAAAATAGCTTGAATGAATCAACCATGAACGCTCGCGATCAGCGGCGAATTGCATCAATACCCGGCTGATCGCGGCTCGTGCTTGTTTTGCTTGGCCTTGACTATTACTTCGAAGACGGGCTCCGCCACTATCACGGTTGGGACAAATCGGGCTGTACGAAAAGCCATACCGTGTCCAGTGATTATCATCTTTTTATAAAAAAAGAGAGGGGCTCCTCCTGGGCTCCCCCTCTCTTCTCCTTAACTACACCTGCTATAACCGCAGTTGCTGCAGCTTTTGCAGCCTTCCGTATTAATCAGCGAGGCGCTGCCGCAAGACGGGCACAGGTCGAGCGAGGTCGCCGAGTTGCGGGTCACTGCGTATTGCGCGGTCGTCTCCATGACGACCTCTTGGGTTGCGGTGACGTAAGTCTCCGCCTCGTCGGAGAAGTCGCCGTGCATTTCGAGCGCCTTCGCTACGGCGTCGGCGATCGATTCCACGCGGTTTGCGCCGAAGCCGATGGCGCCGGAGCCTCCGATGCCTTTCAGATGCTTCGTCAGCAGCTGCACTTTGTTGCCGTGATCGCCGTAACGCAGGAACAGGGAGATGACCCGGCCGAGCGCTTCCGACATGGCGAACACGTCGGAACCGGCTTTGCCTACGTTCAGGAAAATTTCGCTAGGCGTCCCGTTCATGTCGTTGATCGTAATGTACGCCATACCGAACGGCGTATTGAATTTATATGTGGCGCCGCGCAAAATTTGCGGACGGCGTTTATATTCCTTATCCAGCACGGAAAACGACTTGCTCTCGGAAGCCGCCGCTACGGTAACGGACGCCGCTTTGCTCACGACGGCGGTTTCCTCCGGCTTGGCCTCGGCCTTGATCGTTTCCGCTGCCGCGGCAGGCTTCTCTTCCTTCTTATCCGTCGACAGCACCTGCACGTCGCGGCTTCCGTCGCGATAGATCGTTACTCCCTTACAGCCGAGATCGAAGGCCAGCTCGTACAGCCGCTTCGTTTCTTCTACGGTGAAATCCGCCGGACAGTTGGCCGTCTTCGAGATGGAGCTGTCCACCCATTTCTGAATGACCGCCTGCGCGCGGATATGATCTTCCGCGGACAAATCCATAGCGGTTACGAAATAGTCCGGAAGCTCCTCGTTCGGATGGGCATCCTTCCACTGCTGCGCGATCGGCACGTACTGCTTGTCGAAGCCGAGCCGGCTTTGACGGTAATATTCGAAGGCGAAGTAAGGCTCGATTCCGGTAGAAGTACCGACCATCGTCCCCGTGCTTCCCGTCGGCGCCTGGGTAATGACCGTGACGTTGCGCATCCCCTTCTTCTGTACAGCGGCTCCTACTTCCGGATAGACGGCCGTCATATTTTTCATGAAGCCGCTTTGCAGAAACGGTTCGGCGTCGAACTGCTTGAAGCTGCCTTTCTCCGCGGCAATGTCGGCAGACGCCAAATAAGCTTCCTTGGCCATAAAGCCGTATAATTGATCAAGGAATACGAGCGATTCAGGACTGCCGTAACGGATCTCCAGCTTGATCATCAGCTCCGCCAGACCCATCGTGCCAAGCCCTACGCGGCGCTCGCTCTGCTGATTGACGCGATTCTCCTCAAAATGATAAGGCGTCTTGTCGATGACGTTGTCCAGGAAGCGCGTGGAATAACGGACGACCTTGCCAAGCTCATCCCATGCCACATCCTGCTTGTCGGCATCGTAAAACTTCGACAAATTAATGGCGGACAAGTTGCACACGCCCCAGGCGGGCAAGCCCTGCTCTCCGCACGGATTCGTACAAATAATCGGGTTGAAATACCAGCTGTTGGACATCTGGTTATAATATTCCATGAATACGACGCCGGGCTCCGCGGATTTCCAGGCGGATTCGATGATCGTATGCCACACGTCACGCGCTCTTACGGTGCGGTGCACATTCACTTTCTTGCCGAGCTTCTTCCATTTATCCAGATCGCCGTCCCACAGATCGTCGTATTCGGCGTCTGTCGTATCCGGATAGACAAGCTCCCAATCCAAGTCTTCCTTGACGGCTTTCATAAAGCCGTTGCTTACGCAGACCGACAAGTTGGCGTTCGTGATTTGCCCCATCGTCTGCTTAACCGTAATGAAGTCGACCACATCGGGATGCCAATCGTTCATCATCAGCATCAGGGCGCCGCGGCGGCTGCCCCCCTGCTCGATCAAGCCCGTCGTGTAGCTGAACAGCCCGCCCCATGATACGGCTCCGCTGGAAGATCCGTTCACGCCCTTCACGACGGCGCGGCGCGGTCTCAAAGACGACAGGTTAATGCCGACTCCCCCGCCGCGCGCCATAATTTCGGTCATTTCCGATAATGTGCTCATGATGCCGCCGCGGCTGTCGTGCGGAGATGGAATGACATAGCAGTTAAACAGCGTCAGCTCGTCGCTTGCATCCGCGCCCGCCGCGATCCGTCCGCCCGGAACGAGCTTCCAGTCGTCAAGAATGTATTCGAATTTTTCCTTCCACTCCTGCCGCTTCTCTTCGGTCGGCTCCACGGAAGCCATCGCCCCCGCCAAACGCTCCCACATCTGCGCCGGCGTCTTCTCGACCGTTAACGTCAGCTTTTCTACGGACGACGTTACGACATCGCCGCTTCTCACCTTCACTTGAACTTGATTGCCGTCCCTGGATATGACTTCTCCGACTTCTTTGGCGGGAAATTTCGGATCGTCCTTCGTCAGCACGAGCACCGTATCCCCGACTTTTGTATTTTGAGTGTCCGCATCTTTCATCGCATAGCGGTCAAGAAATATCTTTTCGCTTAATCCTTCGAGTCTATTGCCGCTCCCGTTCTCCGTCATCAATACAATAACCTCCCGAAAATTAGAATGCTGCAAATCATCACAACATCTGGTATGCGAAATCCATTATACATCACAATATATTGTGCTTCTAATGGGTGAGTAGCGGAATTTGGAAACTGGTACAAGACGTAGGGCCGAATGCTCTTATTTCCTCTTGAAATCGCTCTTTTTCGCCGCCGTCGGCTTCATTTTTTTCGACAAAAATCAGTACCATCCCGCCGCCAAAAATGCCAAATTACCTACTAGAGACCTATTGGCATTCCTTCGTCTACCGGTACCGAAAGCATCTTCTTCATCGGCCTTTGACATCCGCTTCCGTCATTGATACGCTATCAGTAGAAGCAGGTGCCTATGATCAGTTCGCACTGCTGCCGGTCAATATATTATATCACAAACCGGCACGATATACAAACAAACGTTCGTATACATAATTACAATCAGGAGGCTTTCCTATGTATTTGTACCAACATGAATTTCTCCCGAAGGATGAACTTCGTATTTCCTCCGATGACCGCGGTTACTACTTCGGCGACGGCATTTACGAGGTGTTTCGCGTCTATAACGGCATGCTGTTCGAGCCAGCAGGCCATTACGAGCGGCTCGAACGAAGCGCGCGCGACGTCCGGATAAGCCTCCCCTATTCCATAGACCGGCTGGACGGCCTGCTGCGGCAGTTAATCGAGCTGAACAAGCTGAGCGAAGGCATCGTCTATATGCAAATTACCCGGGGCGCGGCGGAACGGACCCATGCTTTCCCCAAACAGGCGGAGCCGATACTTACGGCGTATTGCAGCGAGCTCGCAAGACCGCTGCAAGCTCTGGAGCACGGCATCGCAGCGGTTACGGCCGACGATATCCGCTGGCTTCGCTGCGATTTGAAGACGCTCAATCTGCTGCCTAACGTCATGGCCAAGCAAGCCGCACTCGATCAGGGAGCTCAAGACGTCATCTTCCACCGCAGCGGCACGGTGACCGAATGCAGCTCATCGAACATTATGATCGTGAAGGACGGCGAGCTGCGTACCCACCCGGCCAACCACCTGATTCTGCACGGCATCACCCGCGCCGTCGTGCTCCGCTTGGCCGCAGAGCTGCATATTCCCGCGAAGGAAGAAGCGTTCACGCTGGACGATTTGAACAATGCGGACGAAGTGTTCCTGAGCAGCACGACGATGGAGATTACCCCTATCGTTTCGATCGACCGCAAGCCCGTCGGCAGCGGAGCTCCCGGCCCCGTAACCCGCAAGCTGCAGAGCGCCTTCGAGCATCTGATCGGCAGCGGCAACGACGGCGGCCCGCAAGCGTAACGCTCTGCCTTCCTCTCACCATCGGAGGAGGATAACGTACTCAACGAGAATGGCCCCTCTCGGATAATAAAATGATCAGCCCCAAAAAACCTCCGGAGTCATCTCCGGAGGTTCCATGCTTCGTTCGCGTATTTATCCTTAACCAGCTGTTCAACGAGCGTCAGCTCGTAATCCGTCAGCGCGCCTTCCTCCAATTGAACGCCGAGCCCTTCGGCCATCCCAGCCCGAAACGCTTTTTCGACCTCCGGCAGTTCGACCGGAGCCCGGCCAAGCCCCCGGCAAATGTCGTTAATCGCGACCGCCTTTTGCGAAAATTGCTGTTTCAATCTCTCTTGAATGCGTTCGTTCTTGAACTTCAAGACGCGAAACAATTGGTCCGCATCCATATCGAGCAGAATCGATCCGTGCTGCAATACGACCTGCTTTTGCCTTGTTTGCGCGCTTCCGGCGATTTTGCGCCCTTCGACGACCAGCTCGTACCACGAAGGAGAATCGAAGCATGCCGACGAGCCCATGGAGGCGTATTTGCTCTTGTCCTCCTCGCTGGCAAGCTGTACCATCTGTGCGTCCAGCCCCAGCTTGCGAAAGCCGAGCAGCAGCCCTTCGCTCAGCACGCGGTAAGCTTCCGTCACCCCGCTCGGAATGCCGGGATAGCTCTCCGCCACGATAATGCTGTACGTCAGCTCATTATCGTGCAGCACCGCTCTCCCGCCGGTCGGTCTGCGAACGAATCCGAGTCCCTCTTCGGCCAGCCGTTCGAAGTCGACTTCCTCGGCCTTTTGGAAATACCCGATGGATAAGGTCGGAGGCTCCCACCCGTAGAAACGGACCGTAGGAGGTACTTTGCCCTCGCTGTGCGCGATCAGAATCGCCTCGTCGACCGCCATATTATAAGAAGGATGATGCATCCTGTTGGAAATAAAACGCCATATTGCCGTCATGCTGTCTACCTGCCTTTCCTTGTTGCTGTTCATGAAGCCTGCCTGGCTTCCGGTTGCTTGATTCGCCGCACTCCTAACGCTTGGGACATATTTCTCTCGCATCCGTCACATTGTCCAGCTGAAACTCGCCCTCCGGTTTCTCCGACGGATCCAGACCGACGAAGGCGATCGCTCCATCCTCGCCCAGAACGGCGAACCGGTTGTCCGCCGGTATCGGCGCGATATCGACAGGCCGGTGGTCCCATGTCAGATGAAGCTGTTTGCGGCTTTTCAAATCGAGCAGCGCCAGCGGCTTCTCCAGCTCGACCGAGCCATCTGCCGCATCAAAGCGGTCAATTAGCATTTTACCCTGCATCGCCGACATCGTAAAGGAGTACGGTTTAGTGTTCGACACGAAGTTGTTCATCAGCTCGTATGGAGACTCGGCGGTATTGAATTTATAAATTTTATTGGACCATTCGCTCTTATGGCGCTGGGAGATCATCATATAAATATCGCCGTTGGAATCGACGCTTACCCGATCCAGCGGATAACGTCTGGGCTCTTGAATCAGCTTGCCCCATTCGCCGCTTTGGATATCGGCCTTGTAGACGTTCGAGCTCGTTTCGGCGTTGTTGGAGGTCACGAAGTAGACGTCCTTGCCCGCTCCCTTCACATCCTCCACGCCTCCGGGCACAAGCCAGTCCTTGATCCATTTGTGCTGCTTCAGCTGATAAATGCCGACCCGGGTCATATCCCCGCCTTTTTGCGGCGTTTTATCCGCAGACGACACGAACATCAGATCGCCGAATACGTAATGGTACTTCGGCGCCATTTTGGGCGTAGCAAGCTGCAGAAAGCGGTCCCCCTGTTTCTCTCTCACGTACAATCCTTTGAATGCCTTCGGATCGTCCGGATTATATACGGTGACGACCGTATGATCCCCGGTGTAGCTGATCCCGCTGATCGGCTGGGACGTCTGCAGGATTTGCTTGCTTCGCTGCGTCCGGCTGTTCACGCTGAATACCTGATACGGATCCGCGACAAGCAAATCTCCCGTCTCGTCGATCGCCTTCGTAACTTCCTCGTCGATAGGCAATGCCTGCGGCTTGGCATCCCGGCTCGCATAATAAACCGTGCCGAGGCCGACCAAAAGCGCGGCTGTCAGCCCCAATACCCATTTCTTCAAGTCGAATCCTTCCTCCCCCTTGCTACTAAACATCATAATGCATTCATCCAAGTTATGAAAGGGCTTCTTTTCGTCCATACTAAAAATGATAGCTTTGCCTGCTCTATCAATGAAACTTGCGGAAATTTCCGGATTGTTTTCATCAAATGGAGCAAGCGATTCATTAGCGGTCGGACACGGCTGCCGGGGCTTAACGCTCAGCCGCAGAGCTTAGTGCAACGGCCCGATGCAAGCCCTGCTGTCATCAAGATGCCCGCTTTCCTTTCCCGAAGGAAGGCGCCCAAAGGAGGGCATACCATGCAAACTGGCAATAAACTTGAACATGTGAGACCCTTTAACGAGCATGTACAGCTGCATTTTGACCGGGAATGGTTCGAGCAGTTGCATGAAAGAGCGCAGCGCAACGGTCCCTGGGACGATTGGACGCTGTATCAGCTCGCTTACGAGGCGGAGCAAGCCAGTCTGATCTCCAGCTTCGACCAGCTGCAATCTCTCGTTCATATCCAGCAGCTGACGCCGATGCCCCATCAGATCGATACCGCCAAAAAAGTGCTCACGGAGATGAGAGGCCGGGCCATATTGGCCGACGAGGTCGGTCTCGGGAAAACGATTGAAGCCGGATTAATTTTAAAAGAATACATCATCCGCGGTCTGGTCAAAAAGGTGCTCATTCTCGTGCCCGCTTCGCTCGTGCTGCAGTGGGTGCGCGAGCTGAACCAAAAATTCGGCATACCGGCCGTAGCGCAAAAAAAAGAATACATGTGGGCGCAGTACGATATTATCGTCGCTTCCATGGATACGGCCAAGCGCGATCCGCACCGGGACATCGTGCTCGGGATGGAATACGACATGCTGATCGTCGATGAAGCCCACAAGCTCAAAAACAAAAAGACGACTAACTACCAATTCATCAACGAGCTGCGCAAAAAATATTGCCTGCTGCTGACGGCAACGCCCGTCCAGAACGATTTGAGCGAGCTGTACAATCTCATCACTCTGCTCAAGCCCGGCCAGCTCGGCGGCCAAGGCAGCTTCCAAGCCAACTTCGTCGTCGACAAGCGCATTCCGAAAAACGAGGAGCAGCTGCAGCAGGAACTGTCCAAGGTCATGATCCGCAACCGGCGCAGCGACGGCAACGTCAATTTCACCAAGCGGATCGTCCGCAATATTCCTTTGACGCTCTCCCCCGAGGAACAAGCGCTCTACGACGGCGTGACCGACTTCGTCAAGGGCCGCTACCAAGAGTCCGAGGGCGATATCAGCAGCGCGCTTTCGCTGGTTACGCTGCAGCGCGAAGTGTGCAGCAGCCGCGACGCCGTGTTCATTACATTGGTGAACATGTTCAAGAAAACGGCGGAGGATTCTCCCGTCCGCCAGCGCATTTGGCAGCTCGTCGAGCTGATCCGCAGCATCAAAGCCAACACCAAAGCGGAAAAAGCGATGGAGCTTGTCCAAGAAATTAACGATAAAGTGATCATATTCACCGAGTACCGCGCTTCGCAGGAATATTTGCTGAACTATTTGAAAGAGCATAAAATTACCGCCGTTCCCTACCGTGGAGGCATGAACCGCGGTAAAAAGGACTGGATGATGGATCTGTTCCGCAACCGCGCCCAGGTGCTGGTGGCGACGGAGGCCGGCGGCGAAGGAATCAATCTGCAGTTTTGCCACAACATGATCAACTTCGACCTTCCTTGGAACCCGATGCGCGTGGAGCAGCGAATCGGACGCGTGCACCGGCTCGGCCAGCAGGACGATGTCAAAATCTATAATCTGTCCACCAACGGCACGATCGAAGAATATATTCTGTCTTTGCTGCATGAGAAAATCAATATGTTCGAGCTGGTCATCGGCGAGCTCGATACGATTCTCGAACGATTCGAGCAGTCTCACTCGCTGGAGAAATCCATTGCGCAGATGATTCTCTCCTCTTCCGAGGAGGAGCTCAAACGCCAGATGGACGATCTCGGCCGCTCGTTCACGACAATCCGCACGGAAGTGGAACGCGATTCCGCCGCCAGGGACATCTCCCGCTCCCATATGATGCCCGGCGCCGTCGGACAGATCTTACCTATTACCGGCGAAGCGGAGGCATCCCCATGAAGACTGAACAAATTCAAAGCTTCGTTATGCGCTACCTCGAAGCGGAACAATGCGACATCCTGGAGAAGCATCCCTCCTACGTCACGGTCAAGCTGTCTCCTTCCGCCGACAAGGAGCTGACGTACCGGCCGTATTACTGGAACTTTGTCGAACGGACCGGCGCCGTCCCGGAGACGATGACGTGCACGTTCATCTTCGACCCGGAGGGGCATAAGGCCGCGCAGTCCGCTGCCGGCGCTCAAGCGGGCGCAGCCGGAGCCCAGCCGGGCGCTGCTTCTGCGGGCGGGACGGCGCTCTCTCCGCCCCCCGGCGAGGGAGCGCCGTCGCCGGGAACCGCCGGCCCCGGCCCCCAAGCGCCGGGCGCCCCGCAGCAGGACAGCATCCTGGGACGCTATTTCGGCTTTGTGCCGACGCAGATGACATCCCGGGTGCCTAAAGATGAAGTGACGTTCGGAAGCCGCAGGCTCGGTCAAATTTTCGACGCGGTGCGCAGCAAAGGGCGCTTCGTCCACCTGTTCGAGCAGTTCAAGCCCGAGCAGCAGAAATCGGCGCCGCCGCCTACGATCGCCTACGAAACCTGGATGCAGGTAAACTACAAGGTCGAGCTCGCCTGCGATATGAAGCGCAGCGAAATTCATTCGCTGGGCGTTCATCTGGTCACCGGGGAAATTCGCGAGCATTTCCAAGAATGGCTGCAGACCAAGCGGCTGTCCCCGCGTTTGCCCGCTCATGTCTACATGATTCCGGATAAATTTACGCTGCCGCGGGCCGTCATTTATTTGGAGCAATATTTGGAGAACCGGCTTAAGACGTACGATCACCGCTGGGCGGAGGACGCCAAGCTGCGGCTTCAGGACGAGCTGGAGCGGATTCGTTCGTATTACGAAGCTTTAATTCAGGGGGCCGAACCGGAGAAAAAAGCGGAGATCGAAGCCCAGTATACGAACCGTCAGCTTGAAATCGACTGGCAGTTCCGGCCGCGCATTCAAATATCCGTCATCAATTGCGGTCTGTTTCATCTGCATGCGGGGAATCTGCCTACGAATTGACGAATTCCGTTCATTTCCAGCAAAAATAGAAGCAAACTTTTTTTTGCTCCGCTACAGGTTCTAACAAACTTTTCAAGGCATATTTTATACAATAAGGGCATAGCAGCTGCTTCATGTGACAGCATCCGTGCCCGACAAACCATGACAAGCAGGTGAATGGATGAAAAAAACGTTGTTTAGGCTTTCCTGCCTTTTGCTCTGGACAAGCCTGCTGGTTGCAAAGCCGCTCTCCTCCGCCGCGGTACCGGACAACCCGCCCATTCCGGCACAAGCTCTGGCGCCCGTTATGCAGGATGGCACAGTCACAACGCCGACCTTCCTGGACGCGGTCAACCAATTGATGAAGCAAATCGCAGGCCAGCAAGGCTTCGAGGCATGGAAGCAAGCCTCGTGGACCAGCTATCCGCTGGGGCCGGGGCAGCACGGCTGGATCGTTCTGCTCAAAGCAGGCGGCGCCGAAGTCGGCTACATGGTCATCTATGCCGATCCCGACAACCCGGACAAGTACAAGCTTGCCGAATACGGCAGCGGCAGCGCTCCTCTCTTCAGCTTAAACACTCTGTACCAATCTTTGGTACAGCTCGAACTCATCGATACGTCCTACAAAGCCGAACGCTGGTACGCCGATCCGTTTCATGCGGTATGGCTGGTTTCCGCCGGCGAACAAAACTATTACATCGATGCCAAGACCGGGCAGCCGCTCCCGTTAAGCTCCGTCCAGGAGCTTCAGGACGCTTCCCTTGCAGCCGCGCCCCCGCCCCGGATCGGGCCGGACCATACGGTCGCCGCCAGTCTGCAGACCGACGCTTTCGATCCGTACGACCGGCTGCCGTGGGTGAAGGGCCAAGCTGTCTCCTTCAGCCGATTCGAGCTTCTTGCAGCCGCTATCAAGGAGCAGCGCAAGCTGACCTTCGTCGCCGAGCTGTACGGCCGCACCGTAACGCTGCCGTTAGCCGTAACGGGCTACCACCGTTGGTCCGACGAGGAAGCGTTTCTGCTTCTCGACCAAGACGGGCCCAGAGCCGTTTCGTATGCCGCCGTTTCCGCGGCCGGCCGGCTATTCCCTTAGGTTTTTCTCCTCCTTCCCTATATAGAAGAGCTTCCCGTCCCTTCAGGCTCGAGCCTTTGCTCGCGCCGAGGAGAGAAGCTTTTCATTTTTTTTTGCGCCAGCGAAGTCCTTCCATCCACATGCGCAAAGCTAGCGGGAGCATGCCGAACCAGCGGTACTGCCAATGCTCGCGATGCTCTCTTTGGCTTGCCCTCGTCTGTTTGCGGATTTCCTTCGGCGTTTCCATATATTCCACAAATCGCTCTGTTACATATTTTACCAATTCATCCCCTTTGGCGATATGCGCTCACCTCCAAACGGCTCATAGTAGCCATTGTTGCCAGATTCAGCCCGCTCCAAACCGCGCCGTTAAGCGGCGTCGAGGCCCGACTCCTTCCCCGTTAAGCGAAGCGGTCCGCGAGCTGGACATCGTTGTCAGCCGTTTTGACGCGCCAAATGCAAATCACCCGGTATCCTCAACGCTGAGGATACCGGGTGACAAAAGGGCATACCTTACATTTTCTCAGGGGCTTCCAGACCGATCAGGCCGAGTCCGTTGCGCAGCGTAATCTGCACGCACTTCACCAGCGCGAGCCGCGCTTCGCGCAGCGCTTGATCGTCCACCAGAATCGGACATTCATGATAGAAGCGGTTGAAGGCTTGAGCCAAATCGACCAAGTAACGACTCACTACGGACGGCTCCAGCTTGTGCATCGCCTGCTCGACCCGCTCCGAGAACAGGTACAGCTGCTTCAGCAAGCCTTGCGAGGCCGCGTCCGGCAAGAGCGACGCATCCAATTGAGCGGCCTGCCGGGCGAATTCGATTCCGTCTCCTCCGTTCGCTTTACGCAGCACGCTGCAGGCGCGCGCATGCGTATACTGCACGTAAGGACCCGTCTCTCCCTCAAAGTTGAGAGCCACGTCCCAGGAGAATACAATGTCCTTAATCCGGTTATTGCTCAAATCGTTGAAAATAATCGCGCCTACGCCGACTTGACGGGCGACCTCGTCTTTATTTTCCAGATTCGGATTTTTCTCTTCGATAATCGCTTTCGTCTTCTCGATCGCCTGCGTAAGCAGCTCCTCAAGACGAATCACGTTCCCTTTGCGCGTTGACAGCTTAGCCCCTTCGAGGCTCACTTTGCCGAACGGCACGTGAACGAGCTTGTCCGCCCAGTCGTAGCCCATCAGCTCGATCACTTTGAACCATTGCTGAAAGTGCAGGCTTTGCCCCGCATCCGTGACATAGACGCATTTGTCGAAGTCATACGTATTTTTGCGGTAAATCGCCGCCGTAACATCCCGCGTATGGTACAGAGTGCCGCCATCCTTTTTGATCATCAAGGCCGGCGGCATATTGTAATCGTCCAGACGCACGAGCAAGGCTCCGCCGTCTTCCTCCAGCAGGTTCTTCTGTTTCAGCTCGTCGACGACGGCCGCCATCTTGTCGTTGTAGAAGCTTTCGCCTGCATACGAATCGAAGCGAACGCCGAGCAGATCGTAAATTTTTTGAAATTCCTTCAAGCTGATTTCGACGAACCATTTCCATAGCCCGAGCGCTTCCTCGTCGCCTTGCTCCAGCTTGACGAACCAGGCGCGCGCCTCGTCCTCCAGCTCCGGCTTAACGTCCGCTTCGTCATGGAACTTCACGTACAGCCGCTGCAGCTCGTCAATGCCTTCCGCTTCGACTGCGTCTTTGTCGCCCCATAGCTTGTAGGCGACGATCAGCTTGCCGAACTGGGTTCCCCAGTCTCCGAGATGGTTGATGCCGATACAATTATATCCGAGAAATTCGTAAATTTTGTAGATTGCATTCCCGATCATCGTCGTCCGCAAATGCCCGATATGAAACGCTTTGGCAATGTTAGGCGAGGAGAAATCGAGCGCGATGTTGCGTCCCTGGCCGATGTTCTGCGAGCCGTAACGTTCCCGCTTCTCCAATACTTCGCCGATGACGCCGGAGGCGAAGCCCGCCGGGTCGAGAAACACGTTCAAATAACCGGACACCGCTTCCACCCGTTGGATGGCGGGATGCCCCTGCCAGTTCGCTTTGAGCTCCTCCGCGATGGCCTGCGGCGCTTTGCGCAGCTGCTTGCTCAGTTTGAAGCAAGGCATAGACAGATCGCCCATCTGCGGATTCGGCGGATATTCGATCAGCTCCGCGATCGACTCCGCAGTCACCCCTTCCAGCTGGGAAGCGAGCTGCGACGCCAATATATTCTTGTAATCCATCATGATTAACCCCTTTCGAATCTTCAAGCCTTACATAATGAGAAAAGCTCCTATCCGGAGCTTTTCCACGGAGCATGACCCTGCCGTTGAATGCAGCATCCCATGCCGTTCAGAAATGATCTGCACCGCTCGACAAAGCACCCCAAAAGGGGTGCTCGTCATACCAAAATCATAGTCTGCCATCATTTACATATGTAGCTATTATATCGGTCCGTAAAAAACGAGTCAAGTTCCCGGTCCGGCCATTCGCTTACGAAATCCGGAACCTCCGCACCAGCGAATCCAGCTCCCGGCACAACGTCTCGATCGAATGCACCGATTGCGTAATCTGTTTCATCGAATCCAGCTGAACGACGGATAAATCGGCCGCCTGGGCGGATTGCTTGGACGAATTTTTGGCGATGGACGCCGTCTCCAGCACCGATGCGGACACTTCCTCGGAGCCGGCCGAAATTTGCTCGGAAATGGCGGATATTTCCGTAATCTGCTCGTTGGTATGCTGGGCTTTCTCCACGATGCTGTGGAACCCTCCCGCCAGTTGATTGACGTACATCTTGCCGGTCTGCATCTCCCGGATTTCACGCTCCATGGCCTCGACCATATGGGATACCTTGCCCTGAACCGCTTCGATCAACTCGGCGATATGCTCCGAGGATTGCTTCGATTGCTCCGCGAGCTTGCGGATTTCTCCCGCTACGACGGCGAAGCCTTTGCCTTCTTCTCCTGCCCGCGACGCTTCGATCGAAGCGTTGAGCGCAAGCAGATTGGTCCGGGCGGAAATATCGCCCATCACTTTTACGATCTCGCCGATTTCCTCCGAATGCGCCGATAGCCCCCGCACCGCTTCGGACGACACTTCCACCGACTGGTGAATCGAATCCATCTGCAGCAGCACTTTATCGAGCGTTTCGCTTCCGAGCTCGGCGGCCTTCAGCGTATCGTACATCATCTCCGCCATGGCCATCGACGCATCGGCGATTTCGCCCATCCCTTCCGAGATCTCCTCCATCGCCCGAGCGCTTTCCTCCGTGCCTTTCTCCTGCGTGGCGGCTCCGGTCGCAATTTCCTGCATCGCGGTATTCATCGAGTAAATTGAAGTGACAGTGCGATCGGCATCGCCGGCGAGCTGGCGCGTCGTCTTGTTGACCTCGAGGGATGTCTCCTCGATCGTGACGATCATCGTCTTGAGCTGCTGGTTCATCTGGTTGACGGATTGAACGAGACTGCCGATTTCATCCTTGCTTCTCGTTTGGATCGGCTCTCCGGTCAAATCCCCTTCGGCGATCCGCTTCACTCTCTCGCTGATCGCTTCGATCGGCTTGATCATCCGGCTGATCAGCAGGAATGCGACGAACGCCGCTGCGATCGGGAAAATCCCGCCGGTTTGCAGCGTGAACTGCAGCATATTCCATGTCCGGTTTTTCAAGATTGAAGCGTCGAAATCAATCGCCATCATCGCCACGATCTCCTTGGACGAATCATGGTCGGCGAAGATCGGCGCATAGCCGGTTTTCCGGTCCCCGTCGCCAAACGTATACACGGACGAAGCCGCCGGATGCTTCATATTCACCATCATATCGATCGCTTCGCGGTCTATATAAAATTTGTCGCCCGCCTTGAAGCCTTCCTGCTGCAGGTTTTTGTCGGGTACAAGCAGCACTCCGCTCAAGCTCATAATTGAAGCGTTCTTAAAAATCGGTTTGTGATCGACAATCCAATTCACTTTATCCTGCAGCGCCTTCGAGGCTTGGCCGCTTGCCAATTCCTTGATTTCGGCGGTTGTCAGCAGGCCCGAGGTAATGCTTGCGCAGCCGATCAGCTCATCTCCCGCGGCCTGGTCGATCTGCTTGTAATTGACATAGTAGCCGATGGCCAAAAGAGACAATACGCTGGTTACAACCGCAATGACGACCAGCCAAGTTACCTTTCCTACGATACCTAATTTCACAGATGTCCCCTCTTTTCCTTTTGCCAAGATATGGTGTGATTTCATAGTATAACTAACGTATACGGCTCACTGTGATTTTTGTCACACCTCATGCGATTTCCATAACCTTCCCACCAAAATGTAAATAGTTTGTTACTCTTTGTCAACGCATAAGCTGATATAATCATGTTAAATAAGCAAGAAAGCAGGCGATCCTATTTTGCCGATCACATCCCGGATGCCGCTGGTGTTGTTCTTACTGATCGCTCTGGCCTGCAGCGGCTGCTCCTTCACCAAGGACCCCCAGTCCTACATGCGCATGCCGAAGCTGCCCGACGATAAGGAGAACTTGAAGCAGGTGATTCAGCAAGCGATGCCGGCGGGAGCTTCCTTCATTCATCCCAAAAACTCAAGCGATCCCGGCTCCATATATTTGAAGGATCTCGATAAGGACGGGGTTCCGGAAGCCATCGTCTTCTACCAGACCCCGGACAAAGACGTTCGGGTCAAAGGCATGCTATGGCAAAAAAGCGGCGACAGCTGGAAGCTGCTGAGCGAGATGGAAGGCGAAGGCTACGAGCTCGATACGCTGCTCTTCGAGGACGTAACGGGCGACGGAGTCGACGATATTTTGGTCGGTTATTCCGGCGGAGCCCGCATCAATAAAGGTCTGGTCGTCTATCATTTGGTCGATCGGAAGCTGACGATCCTGTACCAGGCTCCTTATACGGAGCTGGTCGTCGACGATCTGAACCAGGATAATAAGAAAGATATTTCGATTCTGACGCTGGAGCGCAACGTATCGGCCAAGATGTCGACGCTGCAGTACGATCACGGCTTTCAGCCTGTCGGCTCGATTGCTCTGGACCCTTACGTGAACGGGTATTCCAGCGTCACCGCCGGTTTTGTCGCAGAGAACAAGCGCGGTCTTCTGCTCGACGCCGGGGTCGGGGCGCATTCGTCGACGACTCAGCTCGTTTATTTCGATAACGGGCAGCTTGTCAAAGCGTTTCCGGACGACAAGCTGCCGCTCAGCCCCCGTTCGGCCAAGAGCGGCGACTACAACCATGACGGCATTATGGAAATTCCGATCGATGTCGCCCCGCAAGGGTCGGAAAATGCCGCTTATGCGGTAACTCCCTGGATTACGCAATATTATCGCTGGGACGGACGGCAAGGGCTCGGCGACACGCCGCTGTACGAACGCTACTACGATTATGAGAACAGCTTCTATTTGGATATCCCGAGCGAGTGGAGGGATCGGTTTAGCGTGCAGCGTTCGGCGGACGGAACCCGGATCGCATTCGTCTCCTCGGTTACGGGAGAAACGTTGGCGGATTGGAAGACGATGCCGGCCGATAGCTGGGACGCCTCCGATCCCGAGTGGAAAGAGATCGGGCGGACGGACAAGACGGTTACTGCGCTTCGCCTGACGGAGAACAGCAAGCCGCTGCTTGGCAGCTTCCATCCGGTGCTGGATCTTGAAAGACAGGAGTTGTCCGATCATGTCAATGAATAAGGTACTGATTCTGGAGGATGAAGAATCCATCCGCAGCTTTATCGTTGTCAATTTGAAAAGAGAAGGATTCCATATTATAGAAGCGTCCGACGGGCATGAGGCGCTTCAGCGGTTTCGCGAGCATCCCGACATCGCAGTGGCTCTACTGGACGTGATGGTTCCCGGACCCGACGGGTTCGAGGTATGCCGGCAAATCAGGGAAGAGAGCGAACGGATCGGCATTATTTTCTTGACGGCCAAAGTGCAGGAGCAGGACAAAATTTTCGGTCTCTCCCTCGGCGCCGACGACTATATCAGCAAGCCGTTCAGCCCCGGAGAACTGATGGCCCGCGTCCACTCCCTGCTGCGCCGGGTTCATCTCCAAGCTCCCTTCCTTCAGCATGACCCCGTCTCTCGATCCGGCCCGTTCGAACTTCATACCGAGCTGCGCGAGTTCAAAAAACACGGCAGCCCCATCGATGTGACGCCGACCGAGCTCGCTCTGCTGCAAATGTTCATGGAGCATCCGGGCATCCCTTTAAGCCGGGACAAGCTGCTGGATGAAGTATGGGGAGAGCATTACGTCGGCGATCCCAAGATGGTCGACGTGAACATACGCCGGGTCCGGCAAAAAATCGAGGAAGATCCGTCCAGGCCGCTTTATATCGAAACCGTGTGGGGCTACGGCTATAAATGGAAGGACCCGAATAAATGATGCGCACAGGAATCAAACGGCTGGTCGTCTCCCACTACGTCCTAGTCGTGCTGCTGACGCTGATTTTGGTCGAAAGCGTGTTTATTTATTCCGTCCGCACGTTTTACTACAACAGCATCTTCAACAGTCTCAGCAACCACGCTCAGGTGTCCGCTTCGTTCTACAACAAGTTCCATAATAATTTGAACGTGCTGACTTTCGAAAGCCAGCTGCCGGAGGTTACGGAAGCGTTCGCCCATGACAACGCGGAGCTGCAGGTCATTAACAATCAGGGTACGGTGCTGGCCAGCACCAGCGGCTTTGCGGTCCGCGAGCAAATCGCCACTAAGGACGTGAAGCTAGCGGCGCATGGAGAGACGGGAAGCTGGATCGGCAGCAACGCCGTCACCCGCGAACGGGTCATGGCGGTGTCCACGCCGCTGGAATGGAACGGCCAGCCGATTGCCGTGCTTCGTTATGTAACGTCGCTTGAAGAAGTCGACCGCTTCATTCGCAGCGTGGCCGGAATCGCGGTGCTGATCGGGTTCATCATTTTGTCGGCGGTCTCCTTAATCAGCCTTGCGCTGGCCAATTCTATCGTCAAGCCGATCAACCGGATTACCGCCGCTTCCGCGCTGATGGCCAAAGGGCGCCTTGACACCCGCGTCGACGAATCGTACCGGTACGAGCTCGGGGAGCTGGCTCGGACCTTGAACTTCATGGCGCAGGAAATCGTCAAGAGCGATAAGCTGAAAAACGATTTCATCTCTTCGATTTCCCACGAGCTGAGAACCCCGTTAACCAGCATTAAAGGCTGGAGCGAAACGATCTTGATCGGGGATATGCAGGACGCGGAAGAGACCAAGACAGGTCTGAAGGTCATATCCAAGGAAACCGATCGGCTGGTAGGGCTCGTCGAGGAATTGCTCGATTTTTCCCGGCTGGAGCAAAAACAGCTTGCCCTTGACATCCAGACCTTCGATATCCGCGAGCTGCTAAGCGAAGTCGTGCTGCAGCTTGCGTCCAAAGCCCGGGAAAAGCAGGTGACCTTCGACTTCGCATGCTCCGGCTCCAATGCCGGGGCGGTCCCCGGAGATGAGAACCGGCTGAAGCAGGTCTTTCTCAACATTGCCGATAACGCCGTCAAATTCGCCTATCCGGAAACGGTCATCGAGATCAGAGTCGCGGAAGAGGATGGAGATTGCGTCATTTTTATTCATGATGAAGGGGTCGCCATACCGGAGGAGCATCTCGCAAGAGTGACGGAGAAGTTTTATCAAGTGAACCCTCAAGGCGAAGGCACCGGCCTCGGACTCGCCATCTGCAAGGAAATCGTCGAGCTCCACGGCGGCGCGCTCGCGTTGGAGAGCTCAGAGCAGCGGGGAACGTCCGTCTCCGTTCGGCTACCTTTTCGCAACCAGGCCACAGGAACGCTTTAACAGCAACGAAAATAGCCGCCCTCCGCAAGCTCTGCAGGGGGCGGCTACTTGTTGTCGCCGTCAATAAAAAACAATAAGTGCGTTAAAGCATTTTTTGCATCAGGATCACATCGAGCATCCGGTCGAACTTGAAGCCGACCTCCCTCATCACCCCGATATATTCGAAGCCGTACAGCCTGTGCAGGTAGATGCTGCTGTCGTTGCCTTCGACGATACGCGACAAGACAGTATGCAGCCCGGCTGTCTTTCCTTCCTCCAGCACCCGCTGGATCAGCTGCTTGCCAATCCCTTGGCCGCGGAAGTCATGATGGATGTAGAGCGAGAGCTCCGAGGTGCGTTCGTAAGCCAGACGGTCGGAATACGCATTGAGCGAGGCCCATCCGACAACCGTCCCTCCCAGCTCGGCCACTATGATCGGATAGCGCGATCCGTGCTGGTCAAACCAGGCTTCTTGCTGTTCCAAAGTACGCTCTACGGTGTCAAAGGTTGCTACGGTGTGCAGGATGGCTTCATTATAAATGTCGAGAATTGCCTTTACGTCCGCCTTCGCTGCCGTTCGGATCATCATTACCAGGTCACTGCCTTTCCAAATGAAAAACCATCTGTTATCGACAAATAATAACAGATGGTTGTATTATTTAAGGTTAATGCGGTCGCAAGAACTCGGACTTCCACGGGTCCACACGAACGTGAAACTTACGAAATAATTATAACACAAGCGGAATTAAAATCAAGGATGAGGAAGCGGCTTGGCGAATGAACGGGCGCTATCCCTTCCCTTTGGTCCCGATCTGCCGGGCAACGCGCTCTCCCAGCTCCGGGCTCGCCTGAGCCAGATAACCTACCACAATCTGCTGCAGCTCCGGCACGGCAGCTCCAAGATCGGAGGCAATGTTGTGGACTAAGTGCTCTTGAAGCACAGGCGGCAGCGAGCTATAAAATTGCCCCGGCTGCGTAAAGTCATCCCCTTTGGGAGGTGCAGTGCGCCCAAGCCGCCCTGCCACATAGCTGCCGGTGCCGCTTGTTACCTCGTCTGACGGCTTCCAGTTCGCCTGCTGGTTGATCGGGATGCTGCGGAAATCCGGTCCCAACCGATAACGCTGTGAATCCGTATAAATATTGGCGCGGCCTTGAAGGACCCTGTCGAATGAAAACTCGGCGCCCTCCAGCATATTGGACGGGGAAAAGGCCAGCTTCTCCACCTGTTCTTTATAATTGTCGGGATTGCGGTTCAGCACCATCTTGCCGACCGGCTGCAGCGGGTACTGCCGCACATCCCACACCTTCGTATCGTCCAGCGGATCGAACGGCAGCGCAGCTTCGTCCTGCGGATTCATGAGCTGTACATATAGCCCGTATTCCACCGTCTTTGCTTGAGCAATCGTGTCATAGAGATCCTTGCCCGCATAATCCGCGTTCTCGCAGGCGAGCCGCGCCGCCTCCTGGCTATCGATATACTGCGCGCCGGCTAGCGGAATCCAGTTGTATTTCACATATGTACGGACATCCTGCTCATTCTTCCAAACATAAGTACTCACGCTGTAACCCGGAATGTGACGGAAGCTCTTGACCGTACCCAGGTCGGAGTATAGCTGCAGCACGAAATGCGTCGCTTCCGGATTTTTCGCGTAGAAGCTCCAGAACCGATTGGGGTCCATCAAGTTGTTGACGGGCGACGGGTTGAAGGCGCTGACCGTCTCTACAAACCGCATCGGGTCCCGCACCGTAAACACGGGAAGATGGTTGCATATTAAGTCGAAGATACCTTGCTCGGTATAAAATTTAGTCGAGAAGCCGCGCACATTGCGCGAAGTGTCCGGCGTCCCCCTGTTGCCGGCCGCCAGCGAGAATCGGACGGCAACGGGTACTCGTTGACCCGGACGCTGCAGAAAACAAAGCTTCGTGTAAGCCGCCATAGAGTTAACCGTCTCGAAATAACCGAAGGCTCCGAAGCCCTTCACATGCAAAGGGCGCTCTCGTATAGTCCCATGGATAAAAGTTTCGTTTTTTTCGTGCAGCATAGTATCTTGTTCCAAAATCGGGCCGCGCCCCCCTACCGTCTGCGAGTAGCGCGACGGTTGCGAGCCGCCTTGCCATTGCGAAGGAGCGGCGCCCTGCTCACTTTGATTGTCGGTGTGATCGCGAGCGTTCTTGTCGTCCATTTTTCTGCCTCCTATACCTTCATTCTCAGCAATATATGCTTGGCTATAGGTTATTATGATCCCGAGGATGGCTTTCGCCGCCTTATACGCCCGCCGCGCCATTCCTTATACACTCGGATAAAGACACGTCCATCTTATGCCTGGTCCTGCATATTAGCTTATCTCGCCGGGCATAAACAAAGCCGCTGAGAACCTAAATATATTAGATGAGGCGAGGCAAATGGAAAGATAATATAAATGCGTCCAATAAAAAGCGTGAACAATTAGAGCAGTTCATTCATGGATATTGTTTCCAAACAACTAGGTACTACCGTACCCGATGTGAAGGAGTCTCCCGTATCATTCAAAATGGCGATGCTGTATAGGAGCCGCTGGATTGATTGCGTGATGAGGGGAACGTAACGGATTCGGATTCGGAGTTTGCGGGCAGATTTGTCAAGGCAATGGCCCAGCAGAGATTCTGGGACCGTCCAAGCTTTCTTTATCTGAACGCAAAAAAGCTCTTGAACTGTCGCAAGGACAAATTCAAGAGCTTGTTCATTGTAGGGTTGGTGCGGTCGAGAGGACTCGAACCTCCACGGGGGGTTAGCCCACACGGACCTGAACCGTGCGCGTCTGCCAATTCCGCCACGACCGCATATAAATCGTCTCTTTCGATACTCTCGAACGGGACAAGAATGATAATATCATCACTCGCCCGTATCTGTCAAACTATTTTTTAAGATTTTTTAAAAGATCTCGGCTATTCGGCATGCGGGGTGCGTCAATCCAAACATTCGTAAATGACCCAAGCGATAATCCCCCATATTGGAAGCGTAAACAAAATGCCGTACATCGTTCCTTTCAAAGCGGAACCTTCGGTGGACATCTTATCTCCTCCCCGCTAACGAGTTTTCCCTGCATAACTGCATACCCGGCAGGGTCCGGATATTATATATATGCGGCTCAGGAAGCCGGTATGCCGAAAATACGGCTGCGCCTATCATCATTTCCGTTCCTCATCCATATATATAGGACATGGGGGGGATCGGAATGATTTTATTGCAGCTGGCTATGGGCATTATCGCCGCGTTGTTTCTTTGGGGTCTGATCAAATTTACGTTTCAGGCGATGTTATGGGTCGTCGGCATCGTGCTGGTCGTCAGCTTCATCATCCCAGGAGCGCTGCTGTTCCTGAGCGGTCTTATGTTCATTCTGATCGGAATGCTGGCCACGCTCGGATTGCTGTATGTTATCGGCGCATTCCGTCCTTGACATACGAACCCCAACGCGGGTTCAGCCTTCCCTGTACGCCCTAAGGGCTCTCGCCGCCCATTCCTCGACTGCCTGCGGATCGGCTTGCACCGGGATATCGAACAAATGAGTGCCCTGCTCCTTATCCGCGCTTAGTCTAATGAGTTCTCCGCCGAACCCGTCATCTCCTGCCCTCTTCACCTTCACGGCGTAAAAATCGTCCAATCGAACCATACGCTCCGCTTCCATCCGACTTTTTGCCCCTTTCGTCGATATATATCGCATGATCTTCGTATTGTCTCAGGCCGGGCGTCGAATTATGCAGTATCGGCACGGGAAGAACCGCTGAAGCTTGTGCTAAAAAAAGCGCCGGATGAGAACCCTATTCATCGGGAGGTGATCGCTTTGGCAGGGAGAAACAATAAACCCGATAATACCGGACCGGCAAGCCAGCCGTCCCGCCTGGACCAATTCGGAGACAAACTGGCGGAACCCGCGAAGCAGCCGAAGAAGGGCGCGGCTTGCGACTCCGAATCTTAAAACGCTTAACCATGACAAAAAAACCGGAAAACAAGCTCCCCGGACCGCCAGCGGCCGGAAAAGCGATGATTCCGGTTTTTTTCTTATCTTTCGAGATAACGGCCGACGGAATAGCTCACCGCTTCATATACCGTTCTGCCGATCAAATAGCCGAGCACGGTCGCCGTCCCCGCGTACCGGTAAGAGCGCCCCCGCTGCGTAGCCGCTATAATCACCGCGTCCGTAGTCGTGCCCGTGGCCGTCTCCCCGCTTTCGTCGATGCGGATTTGACAGTCCTGCAAAGCAGCCGTCTTGGCCTCGGTCGCCGTAATGACGCAGTTAACCATCGCCGCATCCGTGAGTGTCCCGTCGATCAGCGCAATCACGTTGATCGTCCCGGGAAACAGCTCGTCCCGCTTCCGCTCGCTCCCGGCCCGCGCCTTATTGCCGAGCCCCGCGGTAGCCCAGACGCATACTCGCAAACCTTCACCGTCCGATCGCTCCGAAAAACCGCGGTCCCGCACCCTCGCCGCCGTCAGCAGCGCTGCCGTCCCATCGGCGGGAATACCCTTCATATGCATAAAACGGCGCATTTCTGCCATCGGATCGTCGCTCGAATAGTTCTTGTCCACCTGACGGTTGACGAGCCGGTAATGCCATCCCAAGCCTTCTCCCCACATGGACGAGTTCAGCGTCCGCAGCGGTTTGCTGCTTTCGATCATATAATAGCTCGCATAACCCGCTTCCGTTTCTTTAAATACGATATGCTCTATGGACGGATCGCTCCGCAGCCGCCGATTTTCAGACAAGCCCATTAAGACTCTCCGATCCAATCGGCGTTGCGCTTCTCCGATGCGGGTTGATACAAATACCTCCGGTCGAGCTTGACTATATGCCGGTTTGACTTGCGAATCATCACGGTATTGTCGTCCCAGGCGACCACGAGCCCCCGTACATCGTTCACAGGGTCGGCGTCCCTTACGACGCGGACTTTAATCCCGGCGATCCGGTATTGATCCAACTGTTCGTCGCTGATCATAGCAGTGTGCCCTCCTTGGTTTTCTTTGAGGAAGCGGACGTTTCGCCGCCGATAATAAGAATAGAATACACTATTCAGGGTATACAATAAACAGAAGCTTAAGCCAAAGAATACGCATGTTCGAGAGGAGCCCGCAATCCGTCATGGAGAAAAAAACGTATTACATCGCCGTCGCTTCCAGCGAAATTTTGGAGCCCGAAAACATGACAGGCAATTTTGAATTTGAAATATCGGCGACCGAGGAAGAAATCGAGCAGCTTCGAGAAATGTTCGAGGATTCGGAGGATGCTCACGACGATACGGCCGCCCGCGCCATGATTCCTGTCCGAGAGTATCATTTCGATAAAGAAAACGATGCGGCCGACTACTACTTGCGCGAAATTTACCGCAAAATTCATGAGCTCGGCACACCGGCGACCCGAGAGCACATCGAGAGCATGAACGTCCTTCAATAATAAGCACGGACCTCGGCAGCCCGCAGGAAACGGGCGAAGCCGGACATTTGCCGGTCAACAAAAAAACCTGACGCGCCTTTACGCAGGCCGCTCAGGTTTTTTATCTTTTATATGATTGCAAGAATCAGCTTACATGCTCTTTCGAATCGTTTGTCTCGAACCAGTAATCCAATACTTTGCTGGACATGACCCTTTTCTTGATATACTCCACTTGCTGGTTGGAAAACTGCTGCTGCCACTCTACCCCGAGCTCTTCGCAAAGCTTGACGATCGTCAGCAATTCGGACCAAGCCACGTACCGTTTATACCAAAAAAATTGAGGATGTTCAATCATATAGGGATACAGGTCGTCAAACTCTGTATGTTTACAATCGAGGGCACGTTCGAAGTGAAGCTTGGCTTCGTTCAACTTGGTAACAAAAAAATCCGCCGGAATCTCATTCCCCATAGCAATGCCTCCTCTCTTTCGCTTGAGTCCATTATAAAGGAAAACGACTTGGGAGGGAAGAATAAATGATTTTGAAAATAATTCTTGAAAAGGTTCTATTCGAATTCGATCCTGCCTTGGTGAAGCGACGCGATCTTAGCCAGCGATTCCACGCGCACTCCCATCTCGCGGATCGTTCTTCCTCCGGCCTGAAACGATTTCTCCACGGCGATGCCGACGCCTACGAGCTCGGCTCCCGAACGGCGGATAATCCGGATCAATCCTCTGGCAGCGTCGCCGTTGGCGATGAAATCGTCGATCAGGACGACGCGGTCATTCGCGTCCAGACACTCCCTTGACACCATGATGTCGGTCACAAAGCCTTTGGTAAACGACGGAACCCGCTCGCTGTACATCTCAGTGCTATCCGTATTCAGCGATTTCTTCCGGCGCGCAAAAACCATCGGCACGTTCAGCTCCTGTGCGGTTGCAAACGCGATCGGAATGCCCGATGATTCGATCGTCAGCACCTTGGTCACATTCTCCTCGCGGAACAATCTGGCGAATTCCTTCCCCATCGCCGTCGTCAGCGCCGGGTCCACCGCATGATTCAATATCGCATCGAGCTTGATAATATCGTCGGAGAGAACGACTCCCACTTCTCTAATGCGCTGTTTTAACAAATCCATAAACATGCCTCCATCCGAAAACCTTTTCCGTTAACTTATCATAACGTGAATCTGGGTTTCAAGTCCTAACTTTATAATCTTTTCTAAACTTTCTGCAACTTTTATGCCGAAAATTACGTCTATATTATATAAGAATACATGAAACAATGACAGCGGACGAGAAAAGAGCTTCTTGAAAATAAGAATTGCTCGTTTTCATAAAAAACGCCTGTTATTTGTTGAAAAATGATCTTTGTGGATTCAAAGCGCACGGAGTATGATTAATAAAGTTATAGGAACTATACCCAAGGAAAGGAAGACTGGGATGTTGAACTCATCTACATACATTGCACGATGGCTTGTTCCGTTCATCCTCATTATGCTGATAACCGGTTGTAAAAATACATCTGGCGCAATGCAAAATCCGTCCCCTGCACCGGAGACGCCGACTCCCCCGACGCTTGCCGTTACGGGGCAAACCGTTACCGAGGTTCCCGGAGACCAGGCAACGCCGACTCCCGCTGCGCATAACCCTAACGATAAGGTTTCTTTGGCCAGCGCCGAGTCGGGCGGCAAGGAAGAAGAGCAGGAGCCTGCCAAGCCCCCTGCCTCCAAGCCGAAAATCGACATTCAGGACCCTTACAATCAGGCCAAGCCTACGCTGCTCGGCCTTACCTTGAAGAGCTCTCCTGAAACCGTCACGGACAAATACGGCGATCCGAAGCAGCAGTTTCAAATGGAAGACGATACCGATCCGATCACCGTGTATGATTACACCGATTTTTTGGTCGGCTTCAACAAAAACAACGAGCTGCAGTTCATCGATATCCGCAGCAGCGAAATTAACCCGGGCTTGAACGGGCTGAAGCTGGGAGAAACGACGAGCGACGTATTCAAGGCGCTGGGCAAGCCCGATTCGAACACAAGCTACGTCATGACCTACAAATCGAAAGGCGCCATACTGAAGCTCGATATCGACCCCAAATCCGACAAGATCAATTCCATCAAGCTGTTCGCCGAGTAATGTACAGCCGCTAACATATCCGACGCATACAAATAGCCTAAGCCAGAGGATGACGAATCCCGGCTTAGGCTTTTCCTTATTTCTTTGTCCGTCAACCTGTACGTTTCTGATGCGGCGCGCCGCGCTTGCGATAGCGCCAGTAAATGAACAGCCCTACGGCAACCGCAACGACCAACACCGCTGCGCTGATTCCCATATAACGATGCACCAGATGCATGATCAGCGGAGCGTTCACCCCGATAAAATGCCCCAGCGTCAGAAACGACGCGCACCAGATGAAAGCCCCCGTGCCGGCATACAGCAGATACCTCCACAGCGATACGGCGCTGACCCCCGCCAAATAACAAGTAAAATGCCTGACGCCGGGCACATAGTATCCGAATGCGACAGTCCATAACCCGTATTTCTTAAACCATCCTTCAGCCAGATCAAGCCGTTGCGGGGTCAGCTTGACCCATTTGCCGTAACGGTAAAGAAACGGCTTGCCGACCGTTTTCCCCAAATAATAACTGACGAGCATCCCTGTCATCGTTCCCGCGTAGCTGACGAATAACGATTTGCAAAATGACAAAGGCCCACCGTGCGAAGTAAGCGAGCCCACCGTCGTCATCAAAATCTCGTCGGGAACGGGCAGGCCGACAATCCCTACAGCCAACAAGCCGAACAGGGCGATATATCCGTAATGTTCAATCAGCAGCAAAATATCATCCAGCACACAGACACGCTCCTGCAAAAAATGATGTGGATTTTTTATTTATTAAGGAAAAAGTCTCTCCTATTTTAACAGAAACATAAGCTTTTCCCAAGTTCATGTCATGTGTTTCGCCGGATGTTCATACCTTGTACTATATGGAACAAGCCGTACGAAAGGTGGACCGGAAGATGTTGAGAAAGTTCGGCAGCATTATGCAAGTGAGCTTCACCTATGTCGGCACCGTTGTCGGCGCCGGGTTCGCCACCGGTCAAGAAATATTGCAATTTTTTACGCGATACGGCTGGATGGCCACCGTCACGATCGGCATTGCCAGCCTCCTTTTTGTGTGGCTAGGGATTAAGTTAATGTTTCTTGCGCATGAAGTCAAGGCACAATCTTATGAAGATTTGAACAAGGTGCTGTTCGGCGCCAAAATAGGCGAATGGATCAGCTTGTTTACTCTGGTTACCTTATTCGGAGTAACTACGGTGATGCTCGCTGGCGCGGGGTCCGTGTTCGAGGAACAGTTTCGTCTCCCCTTTCAAGCCGGCCTGCTCATTACGCTTCTGCTCTCCTACTTCGTGCTGAATAAAGGAATGGGAGCCATCGTCGCAGTCAACTCGATCGTCGTTCCGCTCATGCTCTGCTTCAGCTCCGTCGTCGTCTGGTATTCCTGGGACTTGCCCGGATCGGGCAATTGGCTCCAGCTCGGTTCCGACTACCCTCTGGAGAAAATATGGTTCGCTCCGTTCCTCTATGCCGCCTTTAATTTGACGATGGCACAGGGGGTGCTTGTCCCGCTCGGCGCGCAAGTGAAAGACCGCTCCGTGCTGTTCTGGGGCGGTATATGGGGAGGGGTCGCGATAGGCGTCATGCTGCTGGCCGGACATTTCGCCCTATCGGCGCAAATGCCGGGCATCTCGCAATTCGATATTCCGATGGGGCATTTGATCCGGAAAGTCGGACCGATGATTCAGTTCATGTTCGTCATGGTTATTTACGGCGAAATCTTCACGACGTTCATCGCCGACGTATACGGCCTTACGCTTCAGCTGGAGCAGCGCACCCGCTTTTCGCGCAAGCGGATACTATGGGCCGTTCTTACGCTCAGCTATCTTGTCAGTCTCGCCGGCTTCAAAACGCTGCTCTCCACGCTGTACCCGCTATTCGGTCTGATCAGCATCGCCTGGATGACGATGATGATCTGGCGCAAGACCCGCCCGGCCGGTACGAATTAACGACAAGACGACGCCGAGGCGCAAAATCATGAACAGCATCCCGAGCAGAGTGAACACAAATCCGCACAGCAAATAGCCGTAATGATAGAGCGGATAGCTTGCGGCGTCGCGGATGACGGCCACCGCATCGGTGAACAAAAACAAGCTGCCGATCGCAAACACCGCGATGAGCGCGTAATCGAAATAAGTCCATTGAAGCAGCATCGAGGATAAGCCCGCCAGCGGGCTTTCCTGCGTTTCTTCCCCGCTCCGGTTTCTCTGCTTCCGCTGCATGAAAAGCCATATCAGCATGACGGCCGAGGCGGTTACCAAGAGACCGACCGCGCCGCCGAGAATGGCCAACATTAATTTCAAATCGAGTCACCCCATTATCTCTTTATACACAACGATCAGTAAGGCTGAATGGACAGTTCATATACGAGCCATACCGATAAGGCGAAGGCAAGCAGCGGGAATACGGCGAGCAGCACTGTCAGCGCGGGGGCCGGGAGCGCTCCGGCTCTGCGCCATACGTACGCCCGGTTCCATCGAAGAAGGCCGGGCTCCGCGCTCTCCTCTTCCTCCGCAGCATGCGTGTGCGCCTGCTCCGGCTCCGAAGACTGGCTCTGGTTCAGCTTGATCTTCCCCCGCTTCCAGCCGACATGATACGTAATTTCCCGCTGCGTTCGCTGCTCTTGTTCCATGATTTGCTCCCCCGTTCGTTATACTATATACTATAGTATTTATATACTCTAGAAAAAGCAATGGGTTTCACAAAAAGGAGGTTGCGGAATGAACAAAGTTGCAGCGGTTACCGGCGGCGCGCAGGGCATCGGCAAAGCCGTCTCCCTCGCCTTTGCCAAGGCGGGCTACGAAGTGTCGATAGCGGACATCGACAAGGAAGCCGGCCTCGAGCTCGTCAAGGAAATTCGCGAAGCCGGCGGCAAGTCGCTGTTCATGTGCGTCAATGTCGCCAAGGAGCAGGAGGTCGCCCGCTGGATGCAGGTCACGCTCTCGGAGCTCGGGCGAATCGACGTGCTCGTGAACAACGCGGGGATCGGCCGCAGCGGTTCGATGCTGGAGCTTCCCGTGGAGCTGTTCGACGAAGTGATCGGCGTGAACCTCCGCGGCGCCTTCCTCTGCTCGCAGCAGGCTGCCGCTGCAATGAAACGCCAGGGCGGCGGCTGCATCGTGAATATGGCCTCGACGCGGGCGCTGATGTCGGAGGCGGATACGGAAGCCTATTCAGCCTCCAAGGGCGGTCTGCTGGCGCTGACCCATGCGATGGCCGTCAGCCTGGGCCGCTACGGCATCCGCGTCAACGCCGTCAGTCCGGGCTGGATCGAAACGGCCGATTGGCAGAAGCTGTCCCGCCGCAAGCAGCCCGTACACAGCGAACGCGACCGGCTGCAGCATCCGGTCGGGAGAGTCGGCACGCCGGAGGATATCGCCGCGGCGTGCTTGTATTTGACCGGCGAGCATGCCGGCTTCATTACCGGGCAAAATCTCGTCATCGACGGCGGTATGACCGTCAAGATGATCTACGAGGAATAATACTTCAGCAAGGAGCTTGTTCATCCATGTGGTTTGTGTTTGCAGCCGCTTCGGCCGTTTGCTTCGGCCTAAGAGGCATATTGTATCAATGGACGTCGCAGCGGCCGATCGACCGTAATCTGCTGCTGCTCGGCGTCTACTTATCCGGCACGATCATAGCGTTTGCCGTGAACGCGTTCGTCCGGCAGCCGTGGAGTTCTGGCTGCTGGGTCGGCGTATGGATGGGACTGTTCTCGTTCATCTCCAACGCGTCGATGTACCGGGGCTTTGCCGTCGGCAGAGCGTCGGTCATCGCCATGTTTACCGGCCTCCCCCCTGTCGTCGTCGTGACTCTGGCTTATTTGCTCTGGGGAGAGCGACTGAATATGTGGCAAACCTGCTCGTTTGCCGTCATCGTGCTCGGCATTTTGATGATCCGCTACTCGAACGACATCTCGCTGCGCAACCTGCAAGGAGCGGGCTGGGGAGCACTGACGATGATCGCTTTCGGCATCACCGATTTGTCTTCGAAGAAGGCGACCATGCTGGGAGCGGAGACGCTCCCTACGCTGATGCTGATGTACGTGACCGGAACGGTGCTGTTCGGCGCCGCTTGGTATGCGGGCAGGCGCAAGCTTGCCGCCGCCCGGGCGATTGCCGCGGCCTCCTCCGAGGTTCGGCAGTCCGTCGCCGAAGCGGCAGCCGGCAAGGCGTCTCCGGCCGCATGGACGGCTCCCCGGACGCTGCTGTGGGGCATGGTCGTCGGCCTGACCAATATCTCCGGCATGATGCTCGTCATGCCTGCGTTCAAGCTCGGCGTCACCGGCCTCGTATCCGTCGTCATCGCCATGAACGTCGTCTTCGTCCTGCTGTATGCCCGTTTCGTCCTGAAGGAACGATTCACCAAGCTGGAAGCCGGCGGCCTTACCTGCGCACTGATCGGCATTATTATACTGCGCTTAGCGGCCTAATGCGCACGAAAAAAAACTTCAACTTCCCGGCAGCGGAGTTGAAGTTTTTTGCGTGTTACGGGCCGGCGAAGACGGGCGGCGGGACGGAGGCGGAGCGGATTCGCCGCAATCGGATAACGTCGGCTTCCCGCTCTCCCGCCTCTTGCCTGACTATTCCGTCCGCCGATAGGGCCGGTAGACGTTCTTCAGCTGCTGCACGACCCGCGTCATCGAATACGATTTTCGCGCTTTATCCCAGGCAACGCGCCCCAGGTTATACCGGTAAATGCGATCGCTGCTCACCTTCTCCAAGGCGCTTGTCAACGAAGCCACATCCCCTACGGGCACTAGAAGCCCGTTATGCCCATGCTCGATTTGCTCGGGAATGCCGCCCACATTCGTGCCGATCAGCGCCAAGCCGCACAGCGCGGCTTCGGCGAATACCGAACCGAATGCCTCGGCCCGGGACGGCAGCACAAACACGTCGAAGAACGGCATGAAATCCTCCGGATGCAGCATATACCCGTAAAAAATGATTTCCTCGTAAATATTCAATTCGATCGCCATTTGCTCCAGCTCCGGGCGAATCGGGCCGTCGCCGATCAGATGCAGAACGAAAGGAATGCCCTTCTTCTTCAGCTCGGCGCAGGCGAGCAGCAGCGTATCGAGCCCTTTGGCCGGCACGAGACGGCATACCGTAATCAGCTGCGGTATTTTGTTCTCGTGAGCCACCGGCCGAAACCGCTTCTCATCGAAGCCGTTCGGAATCACCCCGATCCTCTCCGGTTCTTGCACATATTCCGCCAAGTATTGCTTGAAGGAATTGGAGACGGTTAAAAGCTGATCCATCCGTGCTTCAAGCTCTCTATAGATCGAGGTCAAAAATTTGTGCTCGGGGCCGCTCTCCTTGATTTTGCCGTTCAATATAAGCTCGCGCTCATAACTGGAGTGAACGGTCATCAGCACCGGCTTATCCGGGTACAGCTGCTTCATCACAAGTGCGGCAATCGGATGGTGGGCATGGATCAGATCGAACGATTTGTTCATCCTCAGCTTCGTCCACCAAACATAATCTTTATACGTTTGAATGTATTTATCCACGACAGGATGTCCCGCATAGCGTTCCCAATCAAAAGTTGTGAATTGTACCGGCTCCGTTCCTTTGCCTCTTACACGCTTCGGCAGGGAGAACAGCTCCATTTCCCAGCCCCGTTTGTTGAAGCGCTCCAGCATAAAGGGAATCATCGAAGATACGCCGCCCGGCTGCTCGGGAGGAAAAAACAATGCTTGTAAAATGTTCATGATAGCCTCCGTGATGGACCCGTTAATTTTTCCAACCATTCACAGGAAATGTCCAGTCGATAGGTCGTTTTTTCAAACGATCCTATCTACATCGTATCAGCATTGAAAAGCCACTACAAGGGTATCCGCCAAAAGAAGCGCATGAAAAAAACGGTTGAAAATAAAGTGAAACGCAACGATAGCGGACCTTTTAGCGTATACATAAGGGATTTTATTACATTTTACGGAGGAAATGCTTCTTAATGAAAAAGATAATTTTAGGATTGATACTGGGGAATAAGGTGAAATATGTACCGGCCTCATCTTCGGTCGATTTGCTTGACGAGTATGTCAACTCCTTAAAATAAAACAACCCGTTATCGAAGAGATGCTCCAGGGCATCTCTTTACTGCGTTGACTCCGAATTGCGCGAAACCATGTACGGAAGCTCTCAACATTTATACTCTTGCAGCCGATAAATGAAGAAGTCCGCTGCAAATGAAGTCAAAGCGCATGTATTTTTATATAAAATCGAATGTATGTTTGGTATAATGAATGGTAATCTTCCTTATTGAATGCGAGGGTCCCTGCCGACTATGAATGCCTTTTCCCTGTCCGACTTATGGAACGGTCCCTTGGGAGCCGTCCTCTCTTATACGATTATTTTATCGATATTGCTGGTGAACCTGCTCGTCTCCATCCGCCTGCTCCTGACCCGCCGAAAAATCGGATACTTCTCCCTGATGCTGTCGCTGCTCATTCTAATGACGCAGTACGTGCAGCTGACCGTTTTTGAGTTTACGCAAGATCAAAGCGATGTGTCGAACTTCGTGGCGATGCTGCTCAAGCTGCTGTCGTTTCTGCTGATCAACACCGGCATGTATCAGCTCTACAACCCGACAAAGTGGAAGGATTCCGTCGTGTTCCTGCTCTGCCTTGGCGTCACGATTGCGGTCTCGGCTACATATTGGTTTATACCGGACTGGCTGCAGGGCGGCGGCGAACAAATTCCGATGCTGAAGCCGCTCGGTATGGATCTGTATTTATTTTTGCTCATTTTCGTCAGCTTCCTTCTCGTCAATCCGCGAATCGGGCAGAACGGCAAATATCAGGTCATGCTGACCTTATACTTTTGCTCGCATATGATTCATATGGCGAATATGTATTTGTTCGGCAATAGCCAGACCGTGCTTACCAAATTCGAGCAGCTGATTCCGATGGCGTTTCATCTTGTCTTGTTCCTGTTCATCTTCGAGAGGATCATCGAAATTATGCAGGCGATTTATCATTCTTCCATTACGGACGGCTTAACGAAGCTGTATAACCGCAAATACTTCTATAACCGTGTGGCGCAGCATATCGCGCAAAAAATTAACGTTTCCGTCATTTTCAGCGACATCGACAATTTCAAAAAGCTAAATGACACGAAGGGACATCATATGGGCGATCTGGTGCTGAAACAGGTGGCGCAAATCGTGAAGGAAGAGGCGGAGGAAGTCGGCATATGCGGCAGATACGGAGGCGAGGAGATGGTCGTTCTCGTGACGGACAGCGAAGTGAATGCGAATGAGCTAGCCGAGCGCATACGGACGCGGGTGGAGGCCGAAACCATCGTAACCGTAAGCATGGGCTTCAGCCGCTACAGCAAAAACATCTCGGCGGACGAGCTGATCAAGCAAGCGGACGAAGCGATGTACAAAGCCAAAACGAGCGGCAAAAACAAGGTGGTCGCCTTTTGACGGTTGCCGTAATTAGAAGAGAGTCCCCTTCACCCTGCCGCACGATAAATAGTCTGATGAATACAGGCCCGGACAAGTATGATCGGTTCGGGCTCTATCTATCTTCTATTCTATAACGAATAAAGTGTCCAAGGGCTGTTCGAGCAGATCGCTCAGCCGTTTGGCGGTTGCCGGCCCGACCGATTTAACCGATCGTTCAAGCAAACTGATATACGAAGGACTCAGGCCCGACTGCTTGGCCAGCTCTCTTTGCGACATCCCCTTAATAATTCTCGCCCTCACGAAAGCGTTCGAATTGGTCTTTATCTTCATCCATGAGCTCCCCCTTTCTCCATTGATTTCATTATACTCACTTAATTTTACTTTTGCAATAATAAATGTTTACTTTTGTATCTATATGTAAAACGTTGAAATTACAGATGTTTACTGTTATTATAATAAAGCTAATCATTTGTTTACTTTTGGTAAAATGCGGGTGTTGCGGATGAACTTTTACGAGCAGTTGCGCGATATGCGCAAATTGAAAGGCTTTACCATCAGGGAATTGGCCGATCGTTCAGGCGTTTCCGCAGCGTATATTTCTCAGCTGGAGAACGGCAATCGCGGCGTCCCTTCGCCGGACGTGCTGATGAAACTGTCTGAAGGGCTGAACACTCCCTATTCGGAATTGATGGAAATTGCGGGCTATCTCGAAGCCAACGTCCCGCGAAGCGATAACGTTTCCAAACCGTTGGTCAATCTACGCCGCTTATTGCGCGAGAACGAGCTGATCTTCGACGGCATTCATTTGAGCGAACAGGACAAGGAATGGATTGAACGGATGCTTACCGCGCTGTTCTGGCGGGATAAGAAGCGGCTTGAAGAAGCAGCGGGCGAATCCGGCGATAACGGCGAACCGGGGCCGGAATGACGGCATCCCCCGGGCTGCAAGGAGCCATTCCGCGGCAAGTTCTTCCGAGCGATAACGAACCGAACGGCACAAAAAAATCCCGCTTTTCCCGGTACTCCATCAAGGAGCGGCCCGGAATGCGGGATTTTCTTTTAACTTTCCAGATGAACCTGGTTTAAACCTGCTTGTATGCAATAGGGTCCGTCTCTCCGGCTTCCGCAAAGCCTTTGAGGCGCAGCCTGCAGCTGTCGCAAACCCCGCATGCTTCCGCCTCGCCGTTATAGCAGGACGTCGTCAAATGATAAGGCACGTTCAGGCGCATGCCCTGACGAATAATCTCCGCTTTGCTCCACTGACCGAGCGGCGTTGCGATGCGCAGCGGCTTTCCTTCGACGCCGACACGGGTGGCGAGCTCCATCACTTCCTGCACCTTCTGAATAAACTCCGGACGGCAGTCGGGATAGCCGCTGTAATCCAGCGCGTTCACGCCGATGTACACGGCCTCCGCCCCCGTTACTTCCGCATAAGAAGTGGCGATGGACAGAAACAGCAGGTTGCGTCCCGGCACGTACGTCACCGGAATTTCGGAGTCCGCCTCCTCCTGAGGCTTGGTCATATCCGGCACCGCTATCGTCTCGTCGGTGAGCGCGCTGCCCCCGAAATCCTTCAGGAAACCGAGCGAGATCACTTTGTGGCGATCCGCCACGCCGTAATATGCGGCGACCTGGCGGGCATTCTCCAGCTCTACCTTATGCCGTTGGCCGTAGTCGAACGTGATCGGGAACAGCTCGTAGCCCTGCTCCTTCGCGAGCCCCATACATGTCGTACTGTCCAATCCCCCGCTTAAAATGATGACCGCTCGTTTCGTTTGCTCTGTTGTCATTTCCGTTTCACACCTTTATTTTAACTTTCATTCATCTCTTGAAATTCGAACTATACCCCGCGCATCGCCGGGTCCCATATGATTTTGTGCAGCTGCATATTCAGCTTCACCTGTGACAATCCGTGATCCAGCATCAACTGCACCAGCTTGGCCGGCGGCATCGTCTCCCAGACCGGACTGAACAGCGGCAGCGCACGGGTCGGATAACGTTCCAGCACCCGCACGGACTCGGCGAAGTCGCGGTCGCTGCCGATGACGAATTTCAGCTCGTCCTGTTCGCGCAGCAGCGCGAAATTGGAAGTGATCATCGCCTCCGATTCCCCGGAATCCGGGAGCTTGTAATCCATGATGTAGCGTACTTTGGGCGAATCGATCCGCTCCATGAACATTGCCAGATCGACGGCTCCGTTCGTCTCGACATGCAGGTCGGTCAAGGTTTCGATCTCTAGCAGCGCCTCGATCAGCGCAGCTGATTTCTCTCCGTACAGCAACGGTTCTCCCCCGGTCAGACATAGATGGGTAGAGCGGTAAGTCCGCACCTGCCGCATGATATCGCCGATTGTCATCACGCTGCCCGCTTCCTCCGGAGGATAGCTGTATTTCGTATCGCACCAACTGCAGCGCAGGTTGCAGCCGAACAGCCGCACGAAGATCGTCGGAAATCCGGCGCGGGTTCCTTCTCCCTCGACCGTTTCGAAAATTTCGACCATCGGTATTTTGATTTCACTCACCTTGCCGCATCTCCCATCATCTCCGAAGTGACGGCCGCATAGCTCGTCGGCGTCTCCCACAGTCTCACTTCCGCCAGTCTGACCGCCGGATACAGTCCTTCGGATCGAAGCCCGTCCGCCAACTGCTCGTACATCCAGACGACCATATTCTCCGCCGTCGTATTCATCGGAGGCAGCGCTTCATTCAAATACCGGTGGTCCAGCCGGTCGATAATCCGTTCCTTGGCAATCCGCTTCATGTCGCCAAAATCTATCGTGATGCCGCGATGATCCGTTTTGCCGCGCATGATCACCTGCAGCTTGTACGTATGCCCGTGAAGACTTTTGCATTTGCCTTCGTAGCAATGCAAATGATGGGCGCTGTCAAACGTAAACTCCTTGGAAACAAGGACTTCCCTGTCGTGATATTTCAGCTGATGCTCCTGAATATCCTCTCCAAACACTTGAACTTTCGCAGGAATTTCATATTCCATTCATGATTCCACCTTCCTGAACAATCCCCTAAAGGAAATAAATCCCCCAAAAGCGACGCCGGTTCTATGAAGCCTATTCCTTATACTTTCGGGTTGCCCCCGGTTATTCCCAGGAAATTGATTACATCCTTCTCCAAAAACCACCGACAATTATATCACGGCGGGTTCACTTCTCACAATACGGAGAAACTTGTATAATAAATGAATGACGACAAAGGAACCGAGAAGGAGCAATGAAAGCAAGATGATTCAACTTCCCGACGCCTATATACGGCAAATGAAAGAACAGCTCGGCGGGGAAGCCGAAGCTTTCCTCGACAGTTACGGCGAGCGACGAACCCAAGGATTGCGAATCCGCCCGGATAAAATAACCCCGGATAGCTTAAGCGAGCTGACGAAGCGATTCGGCCTGACGCCGGTGCCCTGGTGCGAAACCGGCTACTATTACGATGAAGCGTCCAAGCCCGGCAAGCATCCGTACCATGCGGCCGGATTGTATTATATTCAGGAGCCTTCGGCAATGTCCGCCGCAGCGCTGCTTGCGCCCCGGCCCGGCGATGTCGTGCTCGATCTGGCCGCCGCTCCCGGCGGCAAATCGACGCAGATCGCCGGCATGCTGCAAGGGCAAGGTCTGCTCATATCCAATGAAATTCACCCCGCCCGCGCCAAAATATTATCTGAAAATATCGAACGCATGGGCATCACCAACGCCGTCGTCACGCAGATGGCGCCCGATCCGCTGGCCGAGCGGTTCCCGCAATTTTTTGACAAAATAATGGTCGACGCTCCTTGCTCCGGCGAAGGAATGTTCCGCAAGGACCCCGACGCCGTCAGCGAGTGGTCTCCGGAGCATGTGCGCATGTGCGCCTCCCGGCAATGGGATATTTTGCAGGCCGCCGTTACGATGCTGAAGCCGGGCGGCCTGCTGGCCTATTCGACGTGCACGTTCAATAAGGCGGAGAACGAGGACAACGTCGCCGAGCTGCTGCGGCGCTACCCCGCGTTCGAGCTGCTGCGAACCGAACGCATCTGGCCGCACCGCAGCGCGGGCGAAGGGCATTTCGTCGCCTTGCTGCGCAAAGGCGGCGATGCGGCCTTGGGGGCGGCTTCCCTCGCCGCCGCCAAGGCAACCCCTGCCCGCGGCGCCAAGACCGCCGGCAAACGAGCCTCGCATCGCCCCGAGGAGGAGGCGATGCGGCTGTTTGCGGCGTTCGCCGCGGAGGCGCTTCCCGGCTTCGAGCTCCCTCCGGGAGAAGCCGTCCTGTTCGGCGGGCAGCTGTATTGGCTGCCGCATGCCGCTGGCTGTCCGTTCAATCCCGGCTATTTGAACGGACTGAAAGTGCACCGGCCCGGCCTGCATCTGGCCGAGGTGAAGAAAGGGCGCATCGAGCCTTCGCATGCGCTGGCGTTGGCTCTGCCGCGGGGAGCCGCGCGGCAGACGCTGGACTTCGCCGCCGACAGCCCCGAAGTCGATCGTTTCCTGCGCGGGGAAACGATCGATGCGGACCCTACGGCCAGCGGCTGGGCGCTGGTGGCGGCGGACGGGTTCGCCCTCGGCTGGGCCAAGCAGAGCGGGGGCCAAGCGAAGAACCATCTGCCGAAGGGGCTGAGGAGGCTCGGCAGCGGCGCTTAAACGGCGTCAGCGCGGACAGCGCCGCCATGAAAGCTTTCCGCCTTCGGACTGAATCGAGCCGAAGGCGGAAAGTCTGCAGATCGGCCGCTTGAAGCCAAACGCCAAAAAAACACTCCGTCCTCTTAAGCTGCAAGCCTGCTGCCGAATGCGGCTGTCTTGGCTTCGTTTTCAAGAGGAAGGAGTGTTTTTCATGTTTTTATTAATGAACTTGTTCGTTTTCGAACAGCATTTCTTCAAACGGCTGATTTTGGAACAGCATCGTCACATTGAAGGTTTCAAAATCTTTTTCCTTATCGAGCTCCTGCATCAGCAAAGCGACGATATATTCCCTATCGTTGGCATCGCCCGGTTCGCGAAAATCGATAAATCCGGTCACCTGCCGCTGGCTTATATCGATCGTCGCCGTCCCAATCGGCAACCCGCCGTGAGATTGCTGGTAAATTTCGTAGGTCAGCATGTCACCGTCATCTCGCGCCAAAACGATGGAATAATCGTCTTGGTCCATTTCGGCAAATTCCCAATCCGGCTCATCCGCAGCGTCAAGCAAATCCTCATGCGTCAGCTCGATCGTTTCGATAATATCATGATCCCATTCCATATGGAGGACGAAGGAATCCACCTCGTCTTCGTCAAAATCGCTGACCAGCAAATCCGCGACCGCTTCGATCTCATCCTCTTCCGGCTCAAGCATCCAACGAACGCTTCCGCTTACTTCCCGGCCGCTGATGTGCGCATCGCATTCGGCAACCAGCTCCTGCTCCTCGTCGTAAATATGGTACTTCACCTTATTGCGCGATTCGCTGACGACGGTCAGCTCGTAATAAGCGTCCGCTTCGTCCTCGGAGATCAGCTCCTCTTGCACGGAGCCATCCCAGGATGCTGCGCCGTCTTCCGCTTCCAATGTGTATTCATCCAGATCCGCAGGATTTTCATCCTCCAGCCGGTCGTAATCGTTCCATGAATCGTAATCCAAATCCTCCTCTACATTGTCCGCGGAGGATTCCAAACGGTCCGTAGCGATGACGCGGTCGTATTCGCTATAAGTAACCAGCACGTCGCAGGATATAATCCCCATCGCATCGATCAAAGCTTGCACATGCTGCTGCAGACAGGAGATCACCTCAGCTTTCGCATGCGGAGGAAGCATCGCTTGTTCCAATTGGATCGCTCCGCATAGGCGGTCGGACTCGCGGTACACCAGAGTCATGCTGCCCACAAACTGCCCATTCCATAGAATATCGTTCACTTCGCCGCCAGCCGTTCTCAAATCGGGTCTTAGCATAACATCCATTTGTGCTCGCCTCCAATGAAACTATTCATAGTACAGCGCTTCGGGTCATTCTTTGTTAGCGTGTCCCAAGGAAGCCCAAAATATATCCAGCGGTGAAAAACGCGGTACTTCTCCAGATTGCTCTCGCCTCAATAGACAGGAGTCCAAGCAAATGAAGTCATTTGCCATATAATAAAGTAAACCGATAACAAGAACAGCGCACAGACAAAGACACAGCCGCACTCCAACAACAACCGCTGCAAACGTCTTGCTCTATCGGTAAATTAACAAATGGGAGGAATCAGCATGTCCGGAGTTGGAGGATTCTACACAAGCACTGGTGTGATTTTAGTATTGTTCATCCTGTTGGTCATTGTAACCCGCGCTGGCTGGTTGTAATTCCCCTAGCCACTCAACATGCCGGGGTTTAGCCTCGAGCAACCAAAGAAAACGCATTATGCGCATACGCGAATGAAGCTAATTCAGGGAATCGCTGCCTTCCTCTGCACCCGCGCCCTGATTATCTATACTTTGGATGACGAACCACCCCCGGAAGCGGACAACGTTACGGGGAAACCCCGGTGCCCGCAGGAAACGGCCACGCACATTTCCTATGCCAGCACAAAAATACCGGTGCATTTTCATAAAATGCGCCGGTATTTTTCTTGCATCAACGAAAACAAACGTTACTGTCGTACCGCCCCGTAGGTCAGCAGAGCTTGATAAACGCCGTCCTCGTTATTCGAAGCGGTCATGGCGTCCGCCGCCTGCTTCACAGCTTCGGGAGAGTTCTCCATAGCAATGCCTAGTCCCGCGAACTCGAGCATCTCGATGTCGTTAAAGTAGTTACCCATCGCCATGATCCGCTCTCTCGGTATATCCCAATCCTCCGCCAGCTTTCGGAGAGCCTTTCCTTTGGACGCTTTGCCGCTCATAAAATCGATGAAATAGGCGCCGCTCCGAATATAGCGAAGCCCGGCAGGGACGAAGCCTCCCGGCAATTCCGCTTCCATGCGGTCCATCGCCTCGGACGAGCCGAATACGGTGAACTTCACGACTCTGTCTTCGAGCGACAAGACGTCCTCAATCACATGCGGACGGACGAGGAACTGCTCGTACATCTCCTGCGCCTCCGCTCCCAGCTTCTCCACATACATGTCCAGAGCCGTATTGACGTCAAAATGAACGCCGCTGTCGCGGCAGTAGCGGACGAGTTCGGTTATCTCCGCAATGGAAAAACCTTCTTCATGCAGCACCTCGCGTCCGGGCGCACGCACCGTAGCCGCGCCGTTATGCGTGATCAGCACGCCGCTCATCCCAAGCCGTTCCAGAACGGGAATGGCGCTTCCCGGTCCTCTTCCCGTACATAGCACGATGCGCGTTCCTTCCGCCTGGACTTTCTGCAGCGCGCTGCAGGTAGGCCCGGAAATTTCATGATCATCGTTCAGCAGCGTTCCGTCTATATCAAGCGCAATCAGTGAATAATTCATTGGCATCCGCTCCTCTGTCATTTTTTGCAAGCCTTTGTTCAGGCATTCTCGCCGATGCCGGCCCGCTGCAGCTGGAGCAGTTCTTCCTGCGTCAATTCCCGGTATTCCCCGGGCAATAAATACTCGTCCAGCAGCAGGGGTCCCATCGAAATCCGTTTGAGAAAAACGACCCGTTTGCCGACGGCCTGGAACATTCTTTTCACCTGATGGAACTTCCCTTCCATAATCGTCAACTCGATCTTGGATACGATTCCCGCGGCCGGATCGCCCTGACGTAAGATGGTCAACCGACCGGGCATCGTGACGTATCCGTCATCCAAAGTCACCCCTTCACGGAACGACTCGCCGTCCTCTTCCGTGACGGCCCCTTCCACCTCGGCGAAATACGTTTTTGGAACATGCTTGCGCGGCGACAGCAGCTGATGGGCAAGCTTGCCGTCGTTGGTGAGCAGAAGCAGCCCTTCCGTATCTTTATCCAGCCTTCCTACGGGAAACGGGGCAAAATGGCTGTACTGCTCGTCCAGCAAATCCAGCACCGTGCGTTCTCTCGCATCTTCGGTCGCAGATATGACCCCCTGCGGCTTGTTTAGCATTAAATAAATAAATTCGCGATACTGCACCGTTTCGCCGTTCACCGTAACCTGATCCCGCTCCGGATTTACTTGGACGCCGCTGTCTTTCACCGGCTTGCCGTTGAGCCGGACGGCTCCGTGTTTGACTAGCGCCTTGATCTCGCTTCTCGAACCGTAGCCCGTATGGGCCAACAGCTTATCAAGCCTCATTGACTGCTTCAATCTTAAGTCCACCTCCAGCCTGGGGGATAATCGTTTTTCAGCATGCCGTCCAGCCACTTGCCCCAGCCGATCGGATAACCGTCCACACCGACGAGACAATAGCCTTTTTTCTTCTCCATTCCGTTTGCCAGCTGCACCCTCTCTTCCGGCATCTCCAGCGTCTCCCCTTTCAAATAGCGTACGACGGCCGGATCATCGGAGGACAGCGAGATGAACCGGCTGGTCTCCTGCAGTCGCAGCCCCATCGCCAGCGCATGAGCCGGCTCAAACCGCTGCTTCTTCAGGCTCCCCATATACCAGCCCGGGCGAATGACGCGGATTCCGCTTAAGTCGGGCAGCCCTTGCGGGGTTACATAGATGTGCTCTCCGTGCAGGGAAATAGAGTCCACCGGTACGCCCGGGGCCATTTGCCGCATAAACTCGTAAAACGGCTGCAAATCCAGTACCGGCTGCCTGCGCGTCAGCCCTCGCTCCCAGCCGTAACGCTCCTTGCTCCTCGATTTCGCCTTATCCTTGCCTCCGCTCGCTGCGGTCATTAGCGACGGGAAGACGCTTTGCTTCGAGGGCGCCGCCCGGCCGATGCGATGCTCCAATACGGCGACGAAATGCCCTTCGCCGCTAAGCTGATGCGGCCACAGCCGCGCCGCTCCCTGCAGCTGCTGAGCGGCCGCCGCAGCTTGCATAGAACTGACCTCCGTGATGTCGACCCAGCTTGGATTGCCCGGCTGAAACCCATGCCGCATCAGAACCGGAACTACCTGAAACTCAGGATGCGCCCCTAGAAACTCGGCGATCATCAGCTCGTTCTCCTCCGGGGAAAACGTGCAGGTCGAATAGACCAATCGTCCGCCTGGGCGCAGCATCGCCGCCCCCTGCTTCAGCAAATCCCGCTGCATTCCCGCATAGCGGTCCACCCAGGCGGGCTGCCACGATTTGGCCATCTCCTCTTCCTTGCGGAACATGCCCTCGCCGGAGCATGGCGCGTCGATCAATATTTTATCGAAAAAGCCTTGAAACGCCTCTTCCAGTCGCTCCGGCCTTTCGTTCAAAATAACCGCATTTCGGGCGCCGCTGAGCTCGATATTTTTGACCAGCGCCTTAACTCTGTCGGGATGAATGTCGTTAGTGACCAGCACGCCTTCCCCGGCCAGTTTGGCGGCAATCTGCGTCGATTTGCCTCCGGGCGCCGCACATAAATCGAGCACCCGCTCGCCGGGACGAACGTCCAACAGCTCTACGGGTGCCATCGCGCTTGGCTCCTGAATATAGTACAATCCGGCGTGGTAATAAGGATGCTTGCCGGGTCTGTCTTCCTCGCGATAATAATATCCTGTCGAAGCCCAGGGGATCGGGTCCAGCTTAAGCGACGTCATCCCCTGAAATTCCGGTACGCTGCATTTCAATGTATTGACCCGAAGTCCGTACCACCGCGTATCCTCGTACGAAGCGAGAAATGCGGGAAACTCCGTTCCCAATAACCGTTCCATCTTTGTTACGAATGCCTCAGGCAAGCTGCTGCCCATACTCGATGTCCAACTTTCCGCAAATATGCTCAATTTCTAGTTAACTTGAAAAAAGAAAATTTTATCCCCGTCCGTCTGCGATTGATGACGCGCCATCCAATGACCGTCCAACCAGCTGAAGTCCTGATTGTCCCAATTATATTTCTTATAGCTGAACGCTGCAACAAGGAGATCCGGCCGCGTGAACGAGCTGACAAACACCCTCTTGCTCGGCTCGTCGACGAAGGTCACTACGTCCTCCTCCTGCCGCAGATCGACCTGTTTCGTTTTCCAGCGGCTCATATAATAGCTGTTATCGGCAACATTAACGAACACCTGCTCCTCGTTGACCGGAGAGAGCGGTTCGATACATATTTTTCCAAAAACGATATCGTTCTTGTCCCAGCCGTCCGGAACGTCAACCTTGTTTAGTACGGTCATGTTTCCGGTGGTCATGTCGCCGATCAGCCAGCTCACCGTCTTTTTATACGGCTGGCCTTTGCTGCCGGTCGCCATGATATATTTGTGGAGCAGCACGCTCTTCTTGCTTTCGCTGTACCCTCCGAATTCCAGCCTCTCCTTCGAATCTTGTGGAAGAGCGAACCGTTTCAGCAAGTTCCCTTGAAGATCGACCAACTGTACGCCGCTTGAGAGCAGCAGCGTCCGGTTGTCTCCCTGCATTATTTGCTCGGGAGCGCGATCGTAGGTAAAATTATAATACATCACTTTCCCTTTTGCATCTGTTCCCGGATCGACATAGCCTTTCTCCTGAACAAACGGCTGTTTCACCGTCCCCGCGTTCATATCGATCCAATATATATCGCTTTGATAGCGGTTCGCCCCGAATAGAGCGATGCCGCTGGTTCCGATCGTCTCGAAATGTTCTCCCGCGCGAAGCTCGTTTGAACCTCCGATAAGACGCTGCATTTTTCCCGTAATAAGGTTATAATTGGCAATCCCGTTCAAACTGTCGCGGACGAACAAATGCTGCTTATCCGGAGTCAGCTCGGCGCTGTAAATGACAGGCGGAACGGCCGGCCCGTTGCCGGGAAGCGGTTCGTACCGGAACAGCTCCATGACCGGCGTAATCGTCTTTTGGCTCAGATCAAATTTGTTCACTTGATAAATCCATTCCTGATCCGCGTTCAGCACCGTCGTATACAGAAACTCGTCATCGGATACGAAGCCGCACAGCAGCGTCGATTGTTCGAACGGCTCGGGCGAAGGCCCGTACGTATAGCCGACCGTCTGGGTGGCGTATTGCCCGCTCGAAGGCTCCGCCACAGCTATATCCATTTGCGTCCAGGCTTGCTCTTCCTGGGTCAGCTCCCGCTCGATAAAATAGATCATGCGCCGCTCGTCCGCCGCTTTATATTGCTTCGTCACTTGCGCTTTTTTGACCGTGAGGGCGAACCCTCGGTTCAGCTTGACTTTACCGAGCTGCAGGGGACCGAAATCATGTCCGGGCAAATCCGGATTTTTCTCCTTATAAGCTTCCAATACTTGATAGGCAGGCGGGGATGGAAATAATTTGACGCGGTCTTCGTTCGTTTCCGCCGCGCTTACTTGGGTGGCCCGATTGACGCCCGGCTTACTGACCGAATAAACGGCGGCGAACAATACGATCAGCAGCAGCCCCCCTAAAACAAGCCATACATAAGGATGCACCGTTCTCAATCCGAATTTCTTCAAATTCCATTCCCCTTTAGTCCGCTATATAATGTGAACGCACTGCAAAAAGCCTACTGTTTTATTCCACGCTTTTGTCGAAAATCCTTCCATTATGATGTATGATTATTACAGACATTGAACTGGAAAGAGGGTATTTATGAAAAAGCTGGCTATTTATTTTTCCATCATTATCGTCCTGTTCGGCGCGCTTTACGTGATCAACCAGCAATCGGCAAAAGCCAAGAACGGGAAATATGCGAATAACGTATACGGCATTGCGCCGGACAAGCTGAATCCCGAAACAGTCAAGCAGCTGGACGATCCAAATTACCAAAATATTATATTGCCTGCCGATCTGGATAAGAAGCTGAACAATAAAGAAAATTTCTTCCTGTATTATTTCGCTTCGACATGCCCTCACTGCAAACGGACAACCCCCGTTCTCGCCCCGATGGCCAAAGAAATGGGCGTCGACATCAAGCAGTTTAACCTGGAAGAGTTCAAGGACGGCTGGGACAAATACGGCATCCAATTTACTCCCACGCTCATTTATTACAAGGGCGGCAAGGAAGTGGAGCGGATGGAAGGCGGTTTGGCCGGAGCCGGAGAACAGGGCTATTCCCAGGACGATTATAAACAGTTTCTTTTGAAGTATAAGAGCCAATAGAACGGTCCCGCAGCGGCCTTTCAAAGAAGAGCTGCCCCCATGTCCGTTACAATTAGAAACGGTTCGATGCTCGGTTCCGGGGGCTGCACCTACTGTACTGCAGCTCCCTTCCAGACCGTTCGAGCGCTTGCCCGTTCCCGAGAAAGATACATGGGGAGCGGCGCGCGAAAGCGCTATTTTCGCGATAAAAATCCAGCCTGCAGCCAAACCATTGTCTAAACGGATACGTTGGAGCGTCCTCCGGCGATGATTGAAGTTCCCACTCGCTATTCCAACTCGCCGCCGACTTCCCGGCCGCTTTTTCACCACGCTTTTAATAAGCTCAAACATTCCCGCACGGTAAAAAAGGACCTCACTGCCTGTAAACCTCCCCCATCGTTAGCGGTGTCTAACAATAGGAGTGCAGTTCACGGCAGCGGTCCTTTTTTTATAGTACACGTCAGTCTAAGGTTTTGCCCTACCCGGCTAGTGTTCTTCTCCCGGTACGGGAGGGTTCTCCCGCAGCGCCTCGACCATCGTCTCCAGCTCCGGGTCGGTTATGCGTATGTCCAGATCGTAGAAGTCGAACGGTTGTTCCTCGATCCGCTCCAGCTTCGCCAAATACAGTCGGCTGTCCCGGACCAGCCGGACGAGATCGATCCCCGCCTCGGCCTTCTGCCGGGGCTCCAGCTTCTCCAGCGCGGCGGTAAACAGCTTGACCGCTCCGCTTACATTGCCGTTGCGGTGATGATACAACCCGACCGCCACCTGCAGCAGCCCTTGGTACAAAGGAGCCCGGCCTTCTTCCAGCCATAGCTCCTCCATCACTTCGTGGCATTCGAAGTAATCCCGCGCGACGTTAAAGTAATATACGAATTCCACATAGAGCCGATCATAGGAGCTGTTCCCGATCATCTGTCGTCCCCCTCCCGGCCAATCCGGCTCAAGATTCATCCTGCTGCCCTTTTTTCGCCCGGGCGATGGCTTCGTCGATGTCGCTGAGCAGCTCCTTGAAGAACCACATGTCATCCGTCTCCCAATGCTCGTTGAAGCGGAGCTGGAACTGCGCGGCTTCGCGGACGCGCCTGTAAAAATACAGCTCCTGAATGCCGTTCAGCACTCGGGACACCATATTCGACTTATCCTCGAACAGCTGCTGCGATTCGACGATCTCCTCACGGATGCTGCTCATTTCCTGATCGAGCAAATATGCGGCTTCCGCCGCCTTGCTAAGCCGTTTAATGACATCCTCCGGCAAGCTTTCCCGGTATTTATAATTGAGCGAATGCTCGATCGTAGCCCAAAAATTCATCGCAAGCGTACGGATTTGCACCTCGGCCAGCACTCGCTTCATCCCGAGCGCGGTTTGCACCGGATATTCTACAATCATATGGTAGCTCCGGTAGCCGCTTGGCTTTTTGTTTTTAATATAATCTTTCTCGTACAGCAGCGTCATATCTTCGCGCTGGCGGATCAGTTCGGCCAGCCGTTCGATATCTTCGACGAATTGGCACATAATGCGGATTCCCGCAATATCCTCGATACCGGTCTCGAGCTGCTCCATCGGCACGTTTAATCGTTTGGCCTTTTCCAGAATGCTCGAAATTTTTTTCACGCGTCCCGTTACAAATTCAATCGGAGAATATTCTTCGCGGCTTTTCAATTCGCCGCGCAGCGTCTTGAACTTTACTTTTAATTCCTCTACCGTCTGCTCGTAAGGCAATAAAAATTTTTTCCAGTCGAGACCATCCATCCGTGTTCCTCCATTCCTTTACCTTCTGTGGGCTGAACCGACCGCTTCCGCAATATGCTTGAAGCCGTCCTTCCTGAGGAGTGCCCGCAAACCTTCATTCAGCTTCCGGATTAATCCGGGGCCTTCATATATCAATGCCGTATATACTTCAACCAGACTCGCTCCGGCGCAAATTTTGGCATATGCGTCTTCCGCCGTAAATATGCCTCCCGAACCGATGATAGGAAGCTTCCCTTCCATAGCCGCATAAACGGTATGAATCAGCTTGGTGGAACGTTCCGTCAACGGCTTGCCGCTTAAGCCTCCCGCTTCTCCTTTATGAGGATGCGTTAAGCCCGCGCGCGATATGGTCGTATTCGATGCGATAATACCGGACACGCCGCTGTCTGCGATCGTACGCACGATATAGGTGATCTCGTCGCCCTCCAGATCGGGAGCGATCTTGACAAGAATCGGCTTCTGCGCTCCCCCGTGCTTACGATGCTGCAGCTCCATCTCGTCCTTAACGGCCGCAAGCAGTCTGGACAAATCGTCTCCATGCTGAAGATTACGCAGATCCGGCGTATTCGGAGAGCTGATATTTACCACGAAAAAATCTCCGTAAGCGTACAGCCCGCGGATGCATGCCCGATAATCTTCCTCCGCCTGTTCGTTCGGCGTCGTCTTGTTCTTGCCGATATTGATCGCAAGCGGTATCGAACGACGGCCCGTCTGACGCAGATGCTCGGCCATCGTTTCGATCCCGACGTTATTGAAGCCCATACGGTTGATCAGAGCCGTATCCTCCGGCAGCCTGAACAGTCTTGGCAGCTCATTGCCGGCCTGCGGCTTGGGCGTGACGGTGCCGACCTCCATGAAGCCGAAGCCGATGCTGGAGAAGCCCTGCACCGCCTTCGCATTTTTGTCGAGCCCTGCCGCAAGGCCCACCGGATTGCCGAAACGGATTCCCCACAGGTTCGTCTCCAGCTCCGGATATCGAGGGACTCCATACATTCCTCGCAGCAGCGCCCTGCCTCCCGGCAAACGGCTGGCCGTATGAAGCCCGTCTATCGTCAAATGATGGGCTTTTTCGGGGTCCATCCGAAATAACACCGGTTTTGCTATCTTCTTATAAAGCATGCTTGCTCTCCCCTAACCGTTCTTTAAGTTGCTCTCCTTGAACAGTTTATCGTTTTATCGAGGAAAAATAAAGAGGACAAGCCATGCAAAATGATGTTCTTCACCGGGTCCATTATGATAAAATATGCTTAAATCTATGAAAAGGCAGGGCGGATCTCTATGCACCGAAAAAAACCAACTTATTTGCAGCAGCGCAAACCGCAAGAAACCGTCAACAAAAAAGCGATTATCTGGGTCGGCTCCATATTCGTCGCGCTGATTGTGGTTATGGCCGTGTTGCTCGTCTTTAACAAGTGACGCAGCTGATTTATTGAAAAAGGAGCGCTTCTCTTCATCGCAAGTAAACTGGACCCTTAGTCAAGGACACTTTTAAAAAAAGAGTTAGGCCGCACTTAAGAGATGATTTCTGTATTGTACAGGAGTCATCTTTTTTAACCCCCACTGGTATCTGTAATGGTTATAGTAATGAATATAGCGCTTAATTTCTTGCTCTAGTTCAGAAAAGGATTTGCAATCGCGACTCTTCACATGGTCTTTCATATGGCCGAAGAAAGACTCCTGAGGGGCATTGTCCCAGCAGTTCCCCCGTCTAGACATAGATTGTCCTAACCCGTTATCTTTCAAAAGCTTCTGATAGACAGGACTCGTGTAGTGGCAGCCTTGATCCGAATGAATGAAAGCGTCCTGATGTAACTTCAACCGTCTTTGCCTCATCAGTGATTTGATCGTGTCTGTTGCAAGAGGGAGGTGGAGGGTCGTGGACAAGTTATGAGTGAGAAGCTCGCCTGTAGAAGCATCTAGAATGGTTGACAAATAAGCCGTCTGGGAATGGCCATATGGCAAGTACGTAATATCTGTTAGCAGAGCGAGACCTGGCGTACCTTTCTTAAAGTCTCTCTGTAACGTATTCTCAAGCGTGCGGTGTTCTTGCGTGGCTTTTGCCATCTTTCGGTAAGGATTAGCCTTTCGATGTGGACATACGAGGTTAAACTTGCGCATTAATCTTCGAATTCGTTTCAGGTTATACACGATATGGAATTCATTTTCTAACGTCATCTTAATGGAGCGAGAACCCTTCTTGAAGCCTCTTCGATGAAATGCCTTCTTAATCAAAGCACCGGCCTGCTCATCCGCTTTGATGCGTGCGAGCCGTTTGTCCGAGCTTTGAAGGTAGTTGTAGTACCCGGAACGAGACACACCAAGTAATTGACAGAAGTAACGCGTCATCCGTTCTAGGCCTTGCTTTACTGCATTTTGAATAAGCTCGAAACAGTCACTCTTGGGTAGGTTTTGTCCGTTTGCTAACAGCCTCCTTTCGTTCTTGTCTAACTTTTTTACGTATGCCAATTGAGCCTCCAAAAGTTTAATCTTCGCTTCCTGCTTCGCGATCATCTCTTCCTGGGATAAGGGGCGTTGTGAGGGGCGTAATGCTGCTTCTTTACGTGAGTCCGCTAGCCCCGTGATTCCGTCCTTCTCGTAAGCTTTCTTCCAACGATCCGCGCACTGCTCCACTCGCTTTATCCCGAGCATCTCCACATCAAACCCACTCGCCTCGAAAATCTCTCTAGGTGTTCGACCCGACATATATTGATCGATGAATAGACGTTTGAATTCATCGGCATAAGTAATCGATTTTTCGCTCACCCGCAAAACGTGCGGATTTAGCGCTAGTCGTTCACGTTCATATTTATTAAAATGCTTTTTGCTCATTTTGTTCGCCTCCACTGTTGTCTCCAGTATACAAAAAGGTACCCACACACTAAACACTTTTTTTGAAGTGTCCAGTGTATGGGTACCAGTTTAAAGAGATACGCTCCTTTTTGCCGTTGCAGCCCTTCACGGGCTTGAAGCCGTGTCGGCTCAATCAAGCCACTTGTACACCTTCCCCGGATTAGTCTCCTCGCTGGATACCGGCAGGCCGAACGGCGGCTGCCCCCGTTTGATCTCGGTCGGCAGCAGCCCTTTACCGATCGTCACCGGCGTTCCTAGCGGCGCCATCGCGAACAGCTCCTCAATGTCCTCCTGCAGCATGCGTACACAGCCGAGCGATTGATCCTTGCCGATGCTAGACGGCTTGTTCGTCCCGTGAATCGCATACTGCGTATCCGATAAGGTCATACCGCGGCTGCCGAATTCGCCGTTCGATTTGCCGTTCGGATTACGTACCTTCTCCGATATTTCGAAGGTGCCTTCCGGCGTCCTGCCGGCTCCGAGACCGACAGGATAGATTCGTACGATAAATCGCCCGCTGACAAGCGCCAGCCGGTGATTCGACTTGTCCACTACGATGGAGAGCGGCTCGCTAAGCGGCTTGACGAGCCCGCCTGTGCCTACTCCTTCGTCTCCGGCGGAGGAAGCGTCCGAAGCGGAAGCTTCCGCATCTGCCAGTACGGGAGCAGATGCCGCGGCCGCTGGCGCCGCTTGCCCTTTGCGTTCCTGGTACAGCTGCTCCATGAACGGGGTTGCGCCGGACAGCACGTTGTCCGGATAAGGCCTGCTTAAGTCGGCCAAGCTGTCCGCAGCCTCGCCATACTTAAGCTCGTATGCCTGAAGAGCGGAATTCAGCACAAGCTCCTGCTCCCTCTGCTGCGACCACGCCCGGTAGACGGCCTGCGGCTTGGCGGGGTCCGTCGGCTGACAGCCGCAGCTTTCGGCATCGTGATATTCGATTTGCTGCTGGGAAGCGTCCTGCCGGGCGGCGACGGACAACAGGATGTCCGGAGGCGTAAGCCAGGAAATCCAATCGCCGCCTGCCGCCGGCTTGCCGTAAGCCAATATGGCGTAACGGTTCAATCTCTCCTGCAGCAGCATTTGCTGCAGCGCCGCTCCCACCCTTTCCTTGGATTTATCGCCGGTCACATAATATACTTTCGTTTGTTGCACTTGATCTGCGGTCATATCCGGAGGAAGCGTGTAGGCTTGCTGACTCTGCCGGGTCTCGGACCCCCATTGCGGTGCGAATACGACGCCCAGCAGCAGTAGCAGAGTCAGACCGGCCAGCCTCAATCGGCCGAGCAGCTTGTTTCTTTTGCCGCGCCGCTCCCACAAAGTTAAGGACTGCTCCGATTCGGGAGAAACCGCAATCGTCCGGTTCTCGAAGGCCTCGTATATTTCGCCGGCCTGCGTATAGCAGTACAGCGCCTTGCCCCGCTTGCCCTGCGCATCGTACTCTCGGCCGAGCAAATACCAGGCCATTTTGTTCTGCGGATGCTCCCTGACGTACTTCTTCAAATATAACGGATCATCCAACGGATGGTGCTGAAAAAATTGGCGAAGCTGTTCATCGTGATCCTTCGGTTTCACCTCCGGCCCTCCCTCCCGCTTTCCAGCTTTCTCCCAGTAATATCGGCAGCGGCGGCGCCGTTTTAAAGGGCTTTCGGAAAAACATCGGGCGAACGCTTCCTCCGATTCATGCAAAAGCCCGGCATAACGCTTATGGCTAAACGTCGCCGGGCTTCCCTCGCTCATCTATATCATTCGTTTTTAGCTGTACTCGCAACACATTTACGGATGAACGTCTTCGAATTCCGGAAGCTCTCTGCCGCTGAAGCCGTCCAAATAATGCCGCCGCCGCATGACCGCTTCGAAAGCGTCCGCCATTTCCGGGTCGAAATGCGTTCCTTTGCAGCGGATAACTTCGGCGACTCCGTCGCGGTAACTTCGCCCTTTGGCGTAAGGTCTGTCCGTCGTCATCGCGTCGAAAGCGTCAGCAACGGCGACAATTCTAGCAAAAAAAGGAATTTCCGTTCCGCGAAGCCCCTCCGGATAGCCCGAGCCGTCCATTTTCTCATGGTGGTATTTGGCGACTTCGGTTGCCTGCAGCATTCTCTCGTACGGTTCCATCCGGGACAAGATCCGCGCCCCGATCGTCGTGTGGGAGCTCATGATCAGAAACTCTTCATCGTCCAAACTGTCCGCCTTCAGGAGCACCTTATCCGGCACTCCGATCTTGCCGATATCATGCATTAAGGCCGATTGGTGAAACTGAAAGCAGTCTTCCCCGGAGACGCCCAGCTCTTTGGCGATCCATAGCGAATAAAGAGCCACCCTGGAGGAATGTCCGGCCGTATAAGGGTCGCGCGAATCCAGCGCCAAAATAAGCGAGTGAATAACGCTCATCGACACTCGATGGTCCTTCGCGGCCAAGCCTTTATGTAACTCCTCGGCTGATTCCAGCATGAGAGAAAGCTCCTTATTGCGTTTCTCCAATTCCGTGATCTTGCTGTGCAGCTGCTGTAAGTCGGACACCGTTTCTCCTCCCGGTTCATGACAATCATACCTTTATCATAATCTAAAAGACCTATGATGTGAAGGGAACTCTCGAGCCCCTCCGCCATCATAGGTCTTTTCTCATACGCTTATTGCACCGACTGCTTTTTCCGGACAATGACCGTCCGCGTCGCTTGATCCCATTGCACGTCCAAGCCGATCTCTTCGGCAAAAAAACGCACGGGAACATAGGTCAGATCATGCTCGATGTAAGGAGCGGCATCCGTTTCATGAACGGCTGCAGGCTTGCCTGCTTCCGTCGTCGTCATGCCGGTCTTGCCGATATACAATTCGACGGTCGTCCCGTCCTTGCTAAGCTGCACGCTGCGATCCTCGTCCCGGTAAGTGACGTTGTAGCCGAGCGCCTCCGTAATGGCTCGCACCGGAACCATCGTACGGTCATTGACGATTTCGGGCGGCGCCTCGAACGCTATGATCCGAGAGCCCAGCACGACCTTGATCCCGTCATCCTGAGGCAGGTCGGAAGGCAGCTGATACAAGCTCAGCTTCCGAATCTTGTTGTTATACGAATCGGCGATGAAGATGTCGCCGCTTGCCGTCACCGCAACGTCCGTCGGCCGGTAGAACCGGGCATAACGGTCGATCCCGTCGTTCTCCCCGGTCGGCTTGCCGGCGTCTCCCGCCAGCGTGACGACTTGGCCGCCATGCAAATAACGGATCGAATGGTTCATGCTGTCGGCGATAAGAACGCCGCCTTCTTCCGTCAAGGCAAGCCCTGCAGGATAATTGAACATCGCTTTCTGAGCGTCTCCGTCGGCAAAGTCGCCTGGAACGTACAATTCGGTATTGCCGTACAGCGATCCGCCGGTCGCCGCCGATCCGGTTCCGCCGCCAGCTACCGTCGTCACTTTACCGGAGGAAAAATCCATATAGCGAATACGTTGGTTGCCCGAATCGCTGATGTACAAATTGCCTTTGCCGTCGATAGCCAAACCGGAAGGCTCGTTGAACTTGGACTTGGCGATCTCTCCGTCCGCATAATCGCCTCCCCATACGACTTGCCCCGGAGTTACTTCCACCGGCCGCTTGGAATCGGCGGTCAAGGTAGTGACTTGACCGTCCTTGGCAATACGGCGGATCGCATGATTCAGCGAATCGGCGACATAGACCGTCCCGTCAGGAGCTACGGCGACATCCTTCGGATGGTTGAAGGTCGCTTCCGTCCCTTTGCCGTCCTTGTCGCCGGTTAAGCCGTTGCCGGCCAGCGTCGTTACGCTGCCGGCCGGATCGATCTTGCGGATCGCGTTGTTGCCCGAATCGGCGACATATATATTGCCGGCCGCATCGGCGGCAAGCCCCGCAGGCTGCTGAAAGGCCGAGCGAAGCGCCGTTCCGTCCAGCCTTACGCCCATAGGCAAGCCCTTGTCGTCCCGGCCGATCAGCATGCCGGCGTAAGTCTTGACGCCTGAGCCTGCAATGCTTCGCAGCATATGATTTCTCGCATCGGTAACGAGCAGGCTGCCGTCCCCAAGCGGCAGCAGCGAGTCGGGATTGCGGAATGTGGACTCAAGCCGCTGCCCGTCATAGCTTCCGAAGTCGCCGCTGCCCGAATAAGTCGTCACATCCGTCATGATCTGTCCGTCGCTGCTCAGCAGAGCATCCGCAAAATTCGCCGCCCCCGCGCTCGTCCCGCCGCCCAGCAAGCATGCCGTCATAGCTGCGAAAACGAACAGCTTTCCTGTTTTCTTCATAAGCTTTCCAGTTCCCCTCTACCCTTATTCAATATATTCCTGCTTTTCTTACTTCACGGGAAGTGCGTCCGGCTGACTGGCCAGATTGACCTCGGCGATCACTTTGCCTGTCCGGTCGACCACTTTATAATAGATCAGCTTGACGTTCAGCGAGTTCACATCGCTTCCGGACAAGGCAAGCGGGATGGAGACAAGCGCCTGCTCGCCCGGTACCTCAATAGCTCCGGAGTCCGCTCCGAATGCGGAGGCCGCATAGATGAGCTCCGATTCGGCAGCGCCGGCGGACTGCATAAGCCGCTCGACGCTCTGCGACCGGGAACCGAATACAGTGTCACTGCTGCGAACGACCGTCCCGTCCCCCTTATAGCTAAGCCGGTTATCATAAACGAGATGCGCTTCTACCGCGTAGAAAGCGTTCGGTTTCACGAAATGCTTCATCGCCAAATTCGCCGTAACCGCGTTATTCTGTCTTGTGACCGATTGAAGGAAGATAGCCATGGACTGATCCACCGTTATTTTCGGCACGGCTACCGGAGCGCTGAGCAAGCCGCCGCGGTCCGTCACAATCGTCAAATCATCCAATACGATAACCCCGCCCATGAAGCCGGTCAGCGGAATCGATACTTCTTGATCGCCTTGACCGGCCGCCTCGGCAATCGTTACCCCCTGCCTCATGACTTTGACCTTCGTATCTATCGGCGCCTTCACGACGATGATCGGCGTATTCGTTGCCAGATCGGTTTGCGGGCTGATCAGAATCGGAGCATCGGAAATCGTAATGGCCGGCAAATACACCGGGCTGCTCGTCATGCCGCTTCTTACCGCGACGACTGTCAAATTGTAAGTGCCTTCGGGCAGCGTCTTCAGCGTCAAGGCGACGTCCCGATCTCCCGCCCCGGGCGCGGATGCAAGCAGCTCGCTGCCGTTATAAATCCGCAGTTCGGTATCTTCGGGCGCTCTTGCTTGAACGACTGCCGGATTAAACCCGGTCGCCGCCTGCTGAGGGCTCGTCACCGTCGGACTCGGAGGCTGCTTCAGCGAGGAATGCGATCCTCCGCCTCCTCCGCTTCCTCCGGACGCGGTTGTGCCGCCGCCCTGAGGCGCGCTGTTGGCGGCTGCGCTGTCCAGAAACCGCTGCAGCTGCTCGCCGCTAAGCTGGGACATATATTGAGCCATCGCGCTTTGATTTGCGGCTTCAAGCGCTTTTTGATTCGCCTCGTCGATCTTTTGTTTTTCAGCCATCAGTTTATCCAGCATCTCGCCCAGGCTTTGCTGCATTTGGGCCAGCTGCTGCATCTCAAGAGCCGCCTTGTTGAATTCGGAAGCTTGCTGCTGCTGCTTCAACTGCGCTACTTCAGGGTCCAACCCTGCGCTTCTATCGATTGGCGGAACGTTATTAAGATCGATTTTTCGCTGCTCATTTTGAATCTTTTGGTTAGCCTCATCGATCGCCTTCTCGGACAATTTCCTGTTGTCGACGGCGGCCTTGGCCAAATTTGGAACAAGCGCGTCGAAGTTTTGGGTCACTTTATTCAAATCGTCGTTATTGTTAATCTTCAAAATGCCGCTTGGGTCGAACTGCATCGATCCCTGCTTAAGCTTTTGCTTGATCTGATCATTTTCCTGCTGCAGTCCTTGAATGTTGTTCAGCAGCGCCTGAATAACCTCGGGAGGAGCCGAACTAACGATTTCTTCCGGATTGACGTAGTCTACATTGACGCGCAGGTCGGATACGCCGGTTCGCGAATCCAGATTAATTTGCTGGGAGGGATACACGGTGACATGCTGTCTCTCCTGATTCGGTTTGTCCGCATTTCCCGCATCATAGCTGGTTACGGTCGTAGCGCTGACGACGCCGGCAGCTACGAGCATCGTCGTTTGGCCGGTAACCGGATTTACACTCGTATACAAGTACGTGCCCCGGACTCCCATGACGGCGGTCGGGGTTTCAATCTCGAAATCGTCCTCCGAGCCGACCAGACTCTTGACCTTCGTCCAGGCCGATCCCGCCCAAAGCTTAAACTTGGACGTCTTGCCCCCTCCCTGGTTGGTCAAATCCGATATGGACACTTCCGCGTTTTCGCCGACGGTAATTTCATCGTCGTGATCCGCCGTTCTCAAGACAAGGGAAGCCCCGCTTCCCGTAGAGACAAGATCTCCCTCATTCAGGCTCATATCCTCATAAACCGTATACGATTTGGAGCCTCCCGCCTTGCGCACGGTGACATCGCCGCTGACTTCCGCCACAATCGCTACGCGGCTCGACTTGGCCTGTGCCTGCGGAGCCATAGCGGATGCCAGCAAAGAAAATATGAAACAAAAGACGAGAATTATAGAAAAAAACGATTTGCAGTTTCGCAGCCCAATCCGGTTCGCAGCTCCCACAACCTAACTCCTCCTAAAGACATCATTCTATGAATCTTGCGACTCTATGACTCTATATATTTCATTGTAAAATGACAACCAGCAATTGACAATGCATAAATTGGCGCATTATGACGCCGCCTCCGGTTTTTTCGGCACCGCAGGAGCGGCTTTCCAGCCGGTCACTTCGTACAGCTTGAGCGGTTTGCTTTTTCCCTTCATCAGCTTCTCTCCGACGTATTGATATTCGAAATAAAGCTTGGTTAATTCATAGGTCGCTTCCGATACGAGAATTTGGTTCGGTCCCGTATTGGATTCGATTCTCGCCGCCGTGTTGACGTTATCCCCGATCGCCGTATAGTCGACGCGCAAATAGGAACCGATATTGCCGACGACGACGTCGCCGGTATTGATGCCGATGCCTACGCTGATGGTCACCCCGTATTTGTCCCAAACGTCGGCCCGCACCTGCTCCATGCCTTTTTGAATCTCGTAAGCGGTCTTAACGGCGTAATACGGATGCTCCGGAACGTCGAGCGGCGCATTGTACAAAATCATCGCGGCATCCCCGATAAATTTGTCGATCGTTCCGTGATTCTCAAGCGCCCGTTCCGTAATCAAGTTGAACATCATATTGAGAAAATCGACCACTTCCTCGGGCTTCAGCTTCTCCGACAGCGGGGTGAAGCCGCGCACGTCGAGAAATAAGATCGACAGCTCCTTGCTGATGCCCCCGAGGCGAATATCGGAATCGTTCCTTGCGATCTCCTTGACCAGATCGGGTGATATGTACCGGCCGAACTGCTTCGTAATGTAATTTTTTTGCTTCGTCTCAAAATACGTTTTCATAGAGATATTGACCAAATACGAAATAAGCCCGCTCGCAACGGCTCCAATCGTATCTATGTACAGATCGGTGTAGGCGAAGGAAACGTATTGGACCGCGAGCAGCAGCACGGAGCATCCGAACACGGCGATAACGCCCAGAATCGGCTTCAGCTTCCATGTCAGCAGCCCGAACAGCAAAATCATGAACAAAACCGAAGCGACCGTCCATGCGCCGCCGGCAGGCTGTATCCATTGCTGCTTCAGCAGCTGATTCAATATGTTCGCATGCGCATACACCAGATGCATATGCTGCTCAACCGGCGTGATCCCTTCATCCGAACCTGGGGCGGTATAACCGACAAGCACCATCCTATCCTTGAAAGCGTCGTCCGGAATGGCGCCGCTCAGCACCTTGGCGAACGGAACCGTCTCGAAGTCTTTCTCCGTCGCATCCCATTTGATATACATCTCGGACTTGGGCCGGTTTTGCAGTGCGGGCTTATCCAAATACTTGCCGACGTCCACTCCGCCCAGCTGCGCCATAGCGAGCGCCAGCGATGGGAACACCCCTTCCGGCGTTTCGATCTGCAGCCAATTCGTGCGAATCACCCCGTCGGAGCTGTCGATCGCCGCATTGATATGCGCCTTGTTCGCGTACTGCCGAAACATCGGAATAGGCTGCTCAATCGTTCTGGCAGAGATCAGCTCTCCCTCCTTGACCTTCGTTTTCCGCTCGAAATCCCCTTCTACGCCGGCATGAGACGGAAGGACAATATTATTGTAATGAGATAACGCCTCGGAAAACTGCTTGTCGCTTTCGGGATTGCCGCTCTCGGTATAAAATTCGATATCGAAGCCGATTACCTTGGCTCCGGCCTTTTCCAGTTTCTGAATGAGCTCTGCGTATACTTTTCGATCCCACGGATAAGGTCCGACCGATTTAATAGATTCCGTGTCGATACCTACCACGACGATATCCTCATGCGGCTGCCCGGTCATGGACTGCTTCAGATTAAAGTCCAACGCCTGATTCGATAGCACCTTCCAAAGACCTATCAATAAAAAAATAAAACAGACAAGTACAATAATTGCGTTGCCGGTCGCAATGACAGCGGGTTTGCTGACACTCTTCTTCATCCATGACCCTCCAGACCTAGTTTCGTCCTAATAGTAACACAAATTTTCCATAATAACATAAGTATTGTACGGCTGAAACAAAAAAAGCTTCACCGCTAGGTCTACATACCTAGTGATGAAGCTTTTTTCGTAAAACCGCGCCAATCGGGCGTTATTAGTTGAACGGGCTGTCGGCCACTTTGATAGAATCCGTAGGGCAGCCGTCTTGAGCGTCTTGCAGATCGTCGTACAGATCTTCCGGAATTTCCGTTACGCCTTGGTTGCCGTCGCCTTCGTAAATAACTTCGGCAAGACCTTCGTCGTCGTAATCGTAAATATCAGGAGCCGTCGCGCCACAGGCTCCGCACGCGATACAGGTATCTTTCTCAACCCAAGTGTATTTTGCCATTGTTAATATCCTCCCTAGTTAAAACCTCATAATGTATCCTCAACCTAAAATATAATATAAAACTCCTGAAAGTTCAAATAAAAACTGTCCCGGACGGAAGTCTAGCTCCCTGATTTGACGCGCTCTTGTATAAACTTTCCTATCATTGCAATATCATCCGGATGGAAAAAAGGAACTCCTTCGATACGATATTTCTCCAGCTCCGCAGGAGCGACAACCGCGATAGGCGGTTTGGCGAGCAGTTGCAAAATGCGGGCCTGTTCTTCATTGCGGAAAATCGCCAATTGATCGTGTCCGGCCCGCTTGAAGCCCTCGATCAATATGATCTCCAGCGGCCCGGCCTGATTCGACCGCAGCTCGCCGACGAGCTGTTCCAGCAGCCTTGGTTCCCGCCGGTAAACGATGTACGAATCGGGGGAAACGACTGCGGCTGCCGCGGCTCCCGCCGCAATAAATCCGGCCGAATCCGTCCCTTCCGCTTCTTTATAATGCCCATGAGCATCATGTTTAATAACCCCTGTACGGACTCCCCGTTCCTGGAAATAAGCGATGAGCCGGGAAACAAGCGTCGTTTTGCCGCTGTCCGAGAATCCGGCGAAGCCGATGCATTCCTTCATTTACTCTTCCTCCAATGGCTGCTCCTTCAAATGATCCATCTGCAGCGAGGTTCCTCTCGTCTTGTGATTGCGGATTAAAGCAGAGGGGTCATTGCCGAGCATGCCTGCCGTAAGAACCGCATGTTCCCCGAATTTATCGCGCAGCGCATCCATCGCCCGGTTCAGCTTCTCCTTGGCAGGCTGCTTCTGGTAATCGAATAAATCGAGCTGAATCGGCGCGTCTTTTTTATCGAGCAAACTCTGCAAGGTGATTCCGAGCAAGCGGACGGGCTTGCCTGCGGGCCAATGATCTTCGAACAGCTTGCAGGCCATATGATAAATATCTTCCCGGTTTTCGGTCGGCGCATTCAGCTTCGAAGCCCGAGTAATCGTCTTCATGTCCGGATCGCGAATCGTAATCTGCACCGTCTGCGTCATCAAATGCTGCCTGCGCAGCCGCCGTCCGACCTGATCGGCCAAATTGAGAAAGACGCGATGAATATCCGCCGTCTCCGTATAATTCGTAGGCAAAGTCGTCGTATGCCCGATCGATTTGCTCTGGTCCTGCTCGGGCTCTACGGGTGACGAATCGTCTCCGTTGGCCGCGCGTTTCAGATGCGCCCCCATGATGCCGAAATGCTCTTCCAGCAGCTTGTCGCTCGCATGGGCGAGCTGGCCCAGCGTATGAATGTTAAGCCGCTTCAACTTATCGGACGTCTTGCCGCCGATTCCGTACAAATAAGCGCACGGCCGGTCCCACAGCAGCCGGGGAACGTCCCTTTTGCGCAGCACGGATATGCCGCGCGGCTTCTTCATGTCCGAGGCCATCTTGGCCAGCAGCTTGTTCGGAGCCACCCCTATCGAGCAGGGAAGCAGGAGCTCGTCGGCGATCCGCCGCTGGATCAGCTCGGCAATCTCAAGAGGAGTTCCGAACTGCTTGGAGCCGGTAATATCGACGTAGCATTCGTCAATCGACATCGCCTGAACGAGCGGCGAGTAATCGTAGGCAATTTTCATGAAGCGTCTGGAAAATTGCCGGTATAAATCGAAATCGGGACGGATAATGATCAGCTCGGGACATAGCTTCTGCGCCTGGCCGACGAGCATCCCCGTCTTGACGCCTCTGCCTCTTGCCGCATAGGAGCATGTCACGATAATGCCCTTGCGCAGCTCTACGCTGCCCGCCACCGCCGTCGGCTTGCCTTTATACAATTCAGGTTCTACGGCTTCGTGGACCGAGCAGTAAAACGCATTCATATCAATATGAAGAATAACTCTTCCGTTAACAGGATATGCTTCTTTATTTTCCATGTTCATACTCGGAGCGAAATGGACCCGAATATCGCCCTGCACGCCGCATGGTGGTGCACCCCCAGAATCATGTTACGTTCAGCATAAATGTTTGCGAAAGCAAGGTCAAGCACGGCGAACCGTCTATTTTTTGAAAACCGTATCCTTCTTTGGAAGGATTGTGATATAATTATTAATTATATTTTGCGCAAGCCCAGTATGACTCAGGAGGACAATCCATGGCTACTACCGTAAAAATTTTTGATACTACCCTAAGAGACGGCACGCAAGGAGAGGGAATCAGCTTATCCGTCGAGGACAAGATGAAGATCGCCCGCAAACTGGACTCTCTTGGCGTTCACTATATTGAAGGCGGATGGCCTGGCAGCAACAACAAGGATATCGAGTTTTTCAACCGGGTCGAGGAGCTTGAGCTGAAGAACGCCAAAGTGACCGCTTTCGGGAGCACCCGCAGGAAGGATACGCTGCCGGAGAACGATCTGAACCTGAACCGGATTCTCGAGGTCGGGGTTCCCGTAGCCACCATCTTCGGCAAATCGTGGGACTTCCACGTGCACCAGGCGATTCAAACGACGCTGGAAGAAAACCTGGCGATGATCTACGACTCCGTCAAATATTTGAAAAGCAACGGACTCGAAGTCATTTACGATGCCGAGCATTTCTTCGACGGCTACAAGAACAATGCGGAGTACGCTCTACAAACGATTAAAAAGGCGGAGGAAGCCGGAGCGGACTGGATCGTTCTGTGCGATACGAACGGCGGCTCCATGCCTCATGAAATTTCTCAAATCGTTACGGTCGTCAAGCAAACGATCTCCACTCCGATCGGCATCCATGCCCATAACGATTGCGAGCTGGGGGTGGCCAACAGCCTTTCCGCCGTTATGGCGGGCGCCACGCAGGTGCAAGGCACCATCAACGGCTTCGGGGAACGCTGCGGCAACGCCAATCTCGTATCGGTCATTCCGAACCTGCAGCTAAAGCTGGGATATGAATGCATCGGCGCGGAGCAGCTGGCGACCTTATCCACAGTGGCCCGCTACGTTAGCGAGATCGCCAATATGCATTTGCCGGTTAATCAGCCTTATGTCGGCTCCGCCGCTTTCGCGCATAAGGGCGGCATTCACGTATCGGCCATTTTGCGCAATTCCAGCACGTACGAGCATATCACTCCGGAGCTCGTCGGCAACAAGCAGCGCGTGCTCGTATCCGAACTGGCCGGTCAAAGCAACCTTGTGTTCAAAGCGCAGGAGCTCGGACTCGATTTCGACAACGACAATCAGCAAACGAAAAAGCTGATCGAGCAGATCAAAGATATGGAACATCAGGGCTATCAGTTCGAAGGCGCCGACGCCACGCTGGAGCTGCTGATCCGCGATGCCTACGGCAAGCTGGAAGAAGCGTTCACGCTGGAATCGCTCAAAATTATGGTCGTGAAAACGGCCGATCAGCCGGTTGTTACCGAAGCGATCGTGAAGCTGAAGGTGAACGGAGAGACCGTGTATAACGCGGCTGAAGGCAACGGACCGGTAAATGCGCTGGACAATGCGCTTCGCAAATGCTTGATGCAGTATTATCCGTCGCTGCAGAACGTTCATCTCAGCGATTACAAGGTGCGAGTACTGGACGAAAAAGATACGACAGCCGCCAAAGTGCGCGTGCTGGTCGAGTCGACGGACTTCTCTTCCTCCTGGAGCACGGTTGGAGTATCGGGCAATGTGATCGAAGCAAGCTGGGACGCCTTGGTCGACAGCTTCCGTTATGCCCTGCTCGGACAATCCTGTACCGTCGTGCCGGATGAGCACAGAGAACGTGTCGGTTTAGTCAATCATTAATCATACAATGCGAACGCCCCCTTGTCAGGAATCGATATTCCGGGCAAGGGGGCGTTTGTCATTATCCTTGAATTAAAGCTTGGATTCGCTTCTCCAGCATATCCGGGGGCAGAACGTGAATCACCTCGCGCAGATTCCCCTGCCTGTCGACCAAGAAGCTGGTCGGCACGACCAAGATCCGGTACATCTCCGCCGTAGTTCCTTCGCTGTCCAGCAAAATCGGAAAAGCCAGCTCATGCTGCTTGACGAACCGCTTGACATCGTCCAGCTGATCCTCTCTCGTGACGTTGACGGAATACAGATCGAACTGTCCGCCGTACTTATCGTACACCCGCTTCAAGTCGGGAGCTTCCTCAAGGCAGGGCCCGCACCATGACGCCCAGAAATTGATCAATAGCGGCTTCTCGCGCGGGCCTCCCACCCGATATTGTTGGCCGTCCAGCCCCTTCAAGGTAAAGGCCGGCACCGGCTTTTGATAGACCATTTCCTGCGGTCTGCCGCCTGCCGCGGCGCTCGCTTCGGCACTGCGGCTCACTTCCGTCGCTTGATAAACGGCGAGTACCGTCAAGCAAAGCGCGATCAGCATGACGGGCATATTGCGTTTCTTCATGGCTGTCTCCTTTTTCAAGCTGAATACAGCATCGTTTGCCGTTCTCTGATTCATTGTAACCAAAAAACGGCTTCTTTAGTTGTCCGATCCAAGGAAGATCATTGAAGAATGACGCCTGTGCGCCGTGGGCAAATTAGTCTTACCATAGCAGCTGAAGAGGAGACTGTCTGCAGATGCAAAAAACAAAATCGCGTAAATTGAACATTACCTTCGAAAGCGAAATTCAATACGAAGAGCCCGAACAACAGACCCAATCAAAAGCTTCCGGCAAGGAGTCCGGCGGAGCCAAAGGGAGCATATGGGAGTTTATCGCCATCGCTTCCGTTCCGCTCGTTCTTGTACTCGGCAATTCCATGCTCGTGCCTATTTTGCCTCAAATGCAGGAGCAGCTCGGGATCAGCAAATTTCAAAGCAGCCTCGTTATAACGCTGTTTTCCGTAACGGCGGGCTTGATCATCCCGATCTCCGGCTACTTGTCCGACCGCTTCTCCCGCAAAGGGATTATGATTCCTTCCTTAATTATTTATGGAGCGGCAGGCGTTCTGGCCGGGTTCGGCGCCGTTTGGAAATCGTATCCGATCATCATAGCGGCTCGTGCCATTCAAGGCTTTGGGGCTGCGGGAACGGCCGCGATCGCCATGGCTTTGGCCGGAGATTTGTATAAAGGAGCTACCGAAAGCAAAGTGCTCGGATTAACGGAAGCGTCCAACGGAACAGGCAAGGTCGTAAGTCCGATCATCGGCTCCTTGCTTGCCCTTGTCGTATGGTATGCGGCGTTTTTCGCTTTCCCGGTATTTTGCCTGCTGTCGCTGCTGGCCGTCATATTTTTCCTTAAGGAACCGAAGAAGGAGCAGCCCGCGCCGAAGCTGGGGCCGTACTTGCACAAAATCGGCAGCATTCTGAAGCAAAAAGGACGCTGGCTCATCACCGCCTTTTTCACCGGTTCGCTCGCTTTGTTCATCTTATTCGGCGTGCTGTTTTATTTGTCCGATATTTTGGAGGAAGCCCCTTATCATGTCGTCGGCGTAACAAAAGGGTTGGTGCTTGCCATTCCGCTGCTCGGGATGGTCGTTACCTCGTATACGACGGGAGCCAACATTAAAAAAAACGGTACGCTGATGCGCTGGCTGATGAATATCGGAATGGCTTTAATGGCCGTCTCTCTGGGAGCTTGCATTTTTATTTTGCAAAAAAATTTGTACGTGCTCATCGGCTTGCTGACGCTAAGCAGCATCGGCACAGGACTGCTTCTCCCCTGCCTCAATACGATGATTACAGGCTCGGTGGAAAAGCAAGAACGCGGCATGATTACGTCGATCTACAACAGCCTGCGATTCCTCGGCGTAGCCTTCGGCCCGCCTCTGTTCAGCTGGATGATGGATATGTCCCATCAAATCGTTTTTATTTCGGTGACTGCCTTGTCCGTCGTCACTTTGGGACTTGTGTTCTTCCTTATCAAACCGGAAGGCAAGATCAGTTGAGGCGCATACCTGCGAAGCGCTATAATGATCGTAAACTATGACGCGATAAGGAAAAAATCTCTATGGACATGGACCGACCGATCATTCTGCCCGAACCGGTGTATCGCAGCCTGATTCGATACTGTTCGGAGCAAAGCCCCCGCGAAGCCTGCGGCCTGCTGCTCGGCTCCGAGGCGCAAGGGGCGCTGCATATGGAACGCTTCGTTCCCGTCCCCAATATAGCCGAGCGTCCGAAGCATCATTTTATAATGGACCCGGCCGCGCTGATCCCGTTTCTGTATCCATCCCCGGGGGAGCCCGCTCCGGCAGGTATCGTGCACTCCCACCCGCGGGCTGCGGCCGTTCCTTCTCCGGAAGACTTGGCCACGCCTTGGAGCGATATTCCCAGCCACTGGATCGTATCGTTGGCCGACCCTTGTACTCCGGTCGTCAGGGCTTACCGCTACGAAGCCGGAGGGCGCAAATATACCGAGCTGACATGGCGGCTGCTGCGCGGCGGCTCGGGGCAAGCCGGCGACGCAGAGTCGTCGGTGCAATAGATGGACGCGAACAGCCCCGTCCTCCTTCTGCACCTGAAAAAACCTTCAGTCCCCTTGGAGACTGAAGGTTTATTGATGATGGCTGAGCTGGGCGTACAGATCGCCGAGCGTATGAATGCCGCGTTCCCGGAACTCCCGCATCAAATGCTGCCACAGCTTGGCGGTCATTACGGCGTCTTCGAGCGCATGATGGCGTCCGGCAATTTCGATTCCGTACCAATTAAGCAGCGTGTCCAGATCGTACTGCTTCAGCCTTGGGTGCAGCCATTTGGCGATCATCATCGTGTCCAGCATCCGGTGCGATAAATTGACCTTGGACGTTCTCCACAAAGCGGAGTTTAAAAAATGTTTGTCATGACCCGTACCGTGGGCAACGAGCACCTTTTGCCGCGCAAATTCAAGGAAGCCTCTCAGCCCGGCCATTAAATCGTCCGCCTTCCCCGCCATATCGTCGGTAATTCCCGTTAACTTCACTACCTGGTCGGGAATCGGGCGCTTCGGATTGACCAAACTGTAAAAAGTTTGATCTTTCCTGATGATGTCCCCATCAACGGCAACGGCTCCGAACGAAATGATCTCATCTCCGTTATACGGCGAAAAACCGGTAGTTTCCAAGTCGAAAACGACCAGCTCCACCGTCTCCAAAGAAATTTCGTATAGCGCATTTTTCCGCTGCTCCTTCATGATGGATCGAATGAAAGCCATCTGCTGCGCGCTTTGCACATCGAACATCGACGTGATAGCCGGGGTGATCCCGCCCATCTTATAGAGATGCCACATTCTGCCCGCAGGTCTCATGTCCTTCATCGCCGCACCACCTAACCTTGTTCAATCTCTTTATGGATGCTTTTCCTCACATATTTCTGCAAATCGCCGCCGATGCGCAGGCAGAGCTTCAGCTCCGCAGTCCGTTCCTTCGTCAGCCGGTCGGCCGGCAGCTTTCCTCTCGTCGTATAATGTCCGTCCTCAAGCTGAAACGGCGTCAGCGAGCGAAGCTTGACGGCAATCGCCAGAGCCTCGAGCCAATCCTGAGCGATCTCTTCCTCGACAAAGCCGCCTTCCAGCAAGCCGGCAATCCGGCCTTCGGTCGATTCGGCGCGAACGCCCTTCTCGATAGCCAGCAGCCGGATTCCGTTAACGATCGGGATATAAGCCCCGTACTTAATATCCACTCCTCCGGCATCTTCGCCGTATCTTTCTCTAATTAATTGACCGAACACGCCCAGCGATATTTTATGATGCAGCGTATTGTGCAGCATATGCTCCAATATAGCGGGATGCCGCTCCGTATACGCATACATCTGATCCATAAGCCGGGAGGCGAGCGAGCGCTCTCCGTATACGGCGCGCATATCGGCCAAAATGAGCAAATACCTGATATGCTCCCAATTCGGGTCGACAAGCCATTCGTGGAGCGTCGATTGATAATGACTCCACGGCTTGCGCCACTTGTCGTTCGTACAGATGACGCCTCCGACGCATAGCGGGTACCCGAGCAGCTGCAAATATCCGCCGATCCGATCCGCCAATATACGGAAGTACGCTTCCGCCGTCGCGGCCGCCCGTTCATCTTCCGCATCTTCGTAGATCAAACCGTTGTCTTGATCGCTCCAGAGAGTCTGCTCTCCCCTGCCTCCGCTGCCGAACAAAACAAACGCATAAGCCCCCGGAGCTTTCCCGGCTCCTTCCATAAGCAGCGCTTCTTCGGCAAGCCGTACGCTCCGGGCGATAAGCCAATCATGCGCCTGATTCAGCTCCCGGTTCCAATCAAGAGAATGGAGCAAAAGAAGATTTTGACCCAACTCCTTATGCAACCGGTCGCGAATTTGACGAAGCCGCTCCATATCCGCAGCCGTCTGAATTTCGGCACGGATTTTTTCCATCCGGAGGCGTTCCATAAAGCATCTCCTTTCCGTTCAAGCATCTTCCGCTCGCCGTCAAAGCCAGGCCCGCTTGAGCGCGAGCCTGGCCAAAGCTTGTTGCGGACCGCCGGCAGGCGGCCCTTCTCCTTATACTTTATACCGTTTGTGCGCCCCCGGAACTTGTTCCCGAGCTTTGAGCCGCTTTTTTCATTTGCTCCGGATAGCCGTACGTACCGTGTTCGGACAGGTCCAAGCCGATAATTTCTTCTTCTTCCGTAACGCGCAGGCCGATCATCGCTTTGATCAAGCTCAGGATGATGAAGGACAACACAAGAACGAAGACGAATGCGCCGAATACGCCGAGCGCTTGCACGCCCAATTGCTCCAAACCGCCGCCGTACAGCAAGCCCGCTTTGCCCACGCCCGTTTTCTCGGCCAGCTCGGGCGTTGCGAAAATACCCGTCGACAACGTGCCCCAAATCCCTGCAATGCCGTGAACGGAAAAAGCATAGACCGGATCGTCGATCCCCGCTTTTTCAAACCATTGCGCCGTGAAGAAAGTAATAATGCCTGCCAAAGCGCCGATAATGATCGCGTCGCGGGGAGTTACGAAGGCGCAAGCCGCCGTAATCGCAACGAGTGCCGCCAGTACGCCGTTCAGCATGCTTGGAATGTCCGCTTTGCCGAAGTACATCCAAGAGACGACTAGCGCCGCTACCGCGCCTGCCGCAGCCGCAAGATTCGTCGTCAACGCTACGTAACCGAAGAACCCTTCGCCTGTCGCGCTCAATGTCGAGCCTGCGTTAAAGCCGAACCAGCCGATCCAGAGAATAATCACGCCGAGAACCGATAATACTTGGTTATGCCCCGGAATCAAATTCGGCGTTTTATCTTTATTGTATTTACCGATACGTGGCTTGAGCAAGATCGTAGCTACCAATGCCGCAGTCGCTCCTTGCAAGTGAACCACGGTCGAGCCCGCGAAATCCTGCATTCCCAATTGGCCGAGCCAGCCGCCGCCCCATACCCAGTGAGCGACGATAGGATAAATAAGCACCGTGAACAAAATTCCGAAGATAAAGTACACCGGAAGCTTGCCGCGCTCTGCGAACCCGCCCCATGCGATAGCCAAGGATACGCCGCAGAAAGCGAGCTGGAACAAGAATAAAATGCTGATCGGAATCGGCGACTCGGCGAACAAGCTGATGGAAGCCGTCGCTTGCTCTTGAGAACCGTCCAGGAAAAATCCGCCCGAGCCTATGAAGCTGTTGCCGTCGCCGAACGCAAAACCGAACCCGATGGCCCAAAAGGCAATAGCGCAAATACCGAAGGTCAAAATGGTCTTGCCGGCAACGTGCCCCGCATTCTTCATACGAGTGGAGCCCGCCTCCAGAAGCGCAAAGCCAGCTTGCATGAATATGACGAGGATCGCCGCCAACATAACCCATACCGAGTCGATTGCATTTGCCAGCTCTGCCGGAGTCTTGTCATCGGCTGCGAAGGCCATCGTAGGAACGAGCAGTGACAAAAGAGCTGTAGTTACAAGCAGTTTCTTAAACATAGTGACCACTTCCTCTTCAATGTTAATTTATATAACATGTTTTGAAAATCTTAATGTCATTATATACAGCATTTTTCAATTTGACAATAGAATATTTTTAAGAAATCCCATAAATTCCGAAAAATAATCTAACATTTTATGTTCATAATTCGGTTTTTAAATGGAAATTCAGAAAAACAAAGCCATTTTTGTTATATTTCCTTACAATAAAGACAAGCCGTTCGGCTAAATCTCGCGTATTCCTCCCGAAAATTATATGTCAGGTTTCCTCCCTTATTCGAATTTACCGCCCCTCTTTCCTTCTATTTACGGAGCTTATTTTTTGCATCGTCAACAGTTTGTCGAACTTATCCCTTTCGTTTCCCATTGACAAAGCATAACGTTTGACTGTACGGTTTGATTTCAGTTATCATAAATACTAAAGAGTATGTTAGAGACATACATACTAATAGATGATTCATTCAGGGAGGGGATACCATGGGGATATGAAGCTTTATAAAATAGGAGAGATGGCTCGCTTGACGAACGTCAGCCCCAGAACGATCGACTATTATACGAAGATGGGACTCATCGAGCCAGAGAAGCGTTCCGATACCAATTATCGATTATACAGCGATGAAACCTTAACCCGGCTCAAACGTATTGAAAGTATGAAAAGGGAGAAATATACCCTCGAGGAAATCAAGGCGAACTTAACGTTGTGGACAAAGGTAAGTCAGGATGAGATCGTGACAGATAAGCTCACAGCACTTCAATTGCATCTGCAGCAGTTGCAGAAAGAAGTCCAAGAAATTCGTCCGATCCTCGACAAGCTGAAACCGTCTCAACTGAAAAACTTCAATAAAGTGCTTACTCCGCACACCGCCGCTTGTATTGAAGCCTTGCTGCTGCTGTTGGGTAAGAGCCCCTTTTCCTAATATATAAGGAGGTCTGCTGCCATGTTTTTTCACCCGATGGATTTTTTAATCATCATTGCTTTTGCGCTTTCTTTATGGGCTCAATTCCGTGTGAAAGGTACCTTCAACAAATGGGCGGAAGTACCTACCTATTCCGGAATGACGGGGTATGAAGCGGCCCGCCGCATGCTGGACGCCAACGGCTTGCATGACGTGCCTATCGAGCCGGTCCCCGGCAGCCTGACGGACCATTACGACCCGATCCACCGGGTAGTGCGCTTATCCGAGCCGGTATATTACGAGAATTCGATCGCCGCGGTCTCCGTGGCGTGCCACGAAGTAGGCCATGCCATCCAGCATAAGGTGCATTACCCGATGCTGACGCTGCGCCACAATATGTTTCCGGTCGTCAATTTCGCTTCGGGCGTTGCGCCGCTGCTCATTTTGGCCGGTTTGTTTTTCCAGCAGTTCAGCTTCTTGCTCGGTCTCGGGATCATCTTCTTCTCCGCGGCCGTCGCGTTCCAATTGGTTACTTTGCCGGTCGAATTTAACGCGAGCAACCGCGCCCGCGATGTGATGGTCGCCGAAGGCTTCATTACGAACGACGAAGAGCGCGGAGTCGCCAAAGTGCTGAATGCCGCAGCGTTGACTTATGTTGCCGCAGCGTTAATCTCCGTTCTCGAGCTGCTCAAATATATTATGATTTTCAACAACCGCAACAACGACTAATTCGGACAAGAAAGAAGGTCCTGCGGTTCATAGAAAAAGCAAAACGCCGCTTGCGCAAAGCGGCGTTTGTTGTCATTGTTTAGGAAATGATGCGCAGCAACTTCCTGTGGATATCCGGGGGCTCCCCCGCAAGTAATGTCTAACCATAGAACGATCCCAGCGGAATGGTTAGACGCCGATCCAGCTGAAGCTGGATGCGGACGGAATAAGCTTCAGAGCATCACGTCACTTTTGGGGGATTTGTTCTTCCCGATTGACAGGCAGGAGCTGTTAAGCTATTGGTTATAGCAGAAAAATTCCAGTAAAAATTGCTGGAACACTTCGGCGACCAGCGGAAGCTTCTCGCCGGAGCGATGAATCAGCCCGACGCTGCGCGTCACTTGCGGGTCCGTGACCCTTACTTTGGCCGGCTGCAGCTGGCTGATCTCCGTAAGCGCCATTTCCGGCAGCAGGCTGACTCCCATGCCGGCGGCTACCAGGCCGCGTATCGTATCCGTCTCCTCGCCCTCGAAGCCGATTCGCGGCACGAAGCCGGCCTTCGCACAGGCCTCCAGCACGATGTTGCGCAGCGAGTATTCTTCGCTGAACATCACGAACGATTCGTCCCTCAGCTGCTCCAGCCGGATGCTTTGATACTCGGCAAGCACATGCCCTTGGGGCAAAATGGCAAACATCTCCTCCCGAAGCAGCAGCTCGCCGCTGACGTGCTCGTGTTGATCGGGAAAAGGCGATATAAACGCCAAATCGATCTCGCCGTTTTTGACGTCTCTGATCAAGCTGTTATAAGTGCCTTGGCGCAGCCGGAATTTGACGTTAGGATGTTTCTCGCGAAAATGCGCCACCACCGTAGGCAGCAAATAAATGCCCAGGCTGTGCGGGAAGCCGATGCGAATTTCACCCGCTTCCGGATCGAGAAATTCGCGCACTTCAATAACCGCCCTCTCCAGCTCCGTTAACACCGCTTCCGCACGGTGCAGGAACAGCTTGCCGACCGGAGTCAACTGCAAATTGCGCCCCTTTTGCACAAACAAGGATACGCCGAGCTCCTCCTCCAATTGATGTATTTGACGACTTACTGCCGATTGAGCGACATGAAGCTCCTCGGCCGCTTGAGTCACATGTTGTTTGCGAGCTACCTTCACAAAATATTGCAGCTGTCTAAGTTCCACAGCGGTTCTCCTTCCGATTGGACAAGTTCCTTTTAAAAAGCTTATAATAATTGTTGGTGAAATACCAATCATTCTCATTGAAATTTAAGGAGGCCCATTTACAATGGCACAAGAACGTACGGGAGTAGCAACTTTTAAGAACAATCCGATCACTCTGGTGGGACCGGAAGTCAAAGTTGGAGATAAAGCCCCTGACTTTACTGTGAACAAAAACTTGCTTGAGCAAGCGTCACTGGCCGACTATGCCGGCAAAATTAAATTGATCAGCGTGGTACCTTCCCTCGATACCGGCGTATGCGACGCTCAAACTCGCCGTTTCAACGAAGAAGCAGCCAAATTGGGCGACAACGTAGTTGTTCTGACCATCAGCGTTGACCTTCCGTTCGCTCAATCCCGCTGGTGCGGAGCGGCAGGCATCGACAAAGTCGTTACGCTGTCCGACTACAAAAGCAAATCGTTCGGCCAAGCTTACGGCGTGCTGATCCAAGAACTTCAATTGCTGATGAGATCCATCTTCGTTATCGATGCTAACGATACTGTACAATATGTGCAATATCTCGGCGAAATGACTGAACATCCGAACTACGAAGCAGCTGTGGAAGCCGTTAAAAAATTAGTTTAATTTTCCCAATTACATTCATAAACATTCCCCTGCCATGTCAGCGCCGAAGCGGCATCGGCGGGGGAATTTGTTTTTGGTGCCGGGAATGACGCTTTAGCCGTTTTCTGAAAATCTCCGAAGGGGCTTACCACCTGCCGTAACGAACTGATCATGGAAAATTCCCGATCGGCCCCGTTGCTTAAAAAAACACACACGCAGCGAAAAACAGCGGGAGAAGCCAAGCTTCTCCCGCTGTTTTTGGCCGTTACCCGTTGTAACGAGGGGTTTGGCAACCTCCGCCAAAGCAGTCGCTTTTCTTGCCATGATAAACGTCTAACGATGATCCGTTATTCGCTTAAGATAGATCTTTATAAGCACTCAATCGTTTATCCAGCTGCTTGTATATTTCAAGGATCGTGCGGTAATTGGAACCGAGATCGCCCAAAGAGCCTCTGGATGCGGAATAAACGTCGATAGCTGTTTTTAGCGGGTTAATCGAAAACAAAGTTAGCGTGATATCTTGAGTGCGGCCTGTAATTGTTTTTTTCTCGACCACGATTTCTCCCACATTTCTTACTTCATGAAGCAGCTTGTACCCATTCATTTTCTTGAACATGTTGGTTACTTCTTCCCAAACCTGATCCATCGACATTTTATAATATCGGGTTTTCAACGCCGGATCTTTTGCTTTCTCACCAGTGGTTTCATGGCTGCGAACAAGGCCGATTAAGGTGCGCTTTAACAAAGCTTTCCCTCCTCAATGAAGTACAATACAAAATCCGGTTTACACTATCTTTAATCATAACATTGTTTGCCTAATTGAGAAAGTGTTATTTCACATTTTTGACATCTTTATGATATGTATATGAAGAAATGTTACAGCCGCATTACAGATATTTCCTGGGCCAATCGTTTTACATCTTCCACTCGGACAAAGCCGGCTTCAAAGGTCAGCGCATCGGCCGCACCGGCGGCTGCCGCCTGGATAAGAGCGCGCTCCATAGAAGCTCCGGAAGCCAATTGTACGGCCAAAGCGCCGACGAACGAATCTCCGCATCCGACCGTATTAACCGCCCTTATACGGGGCGCTGGCACCTTGTAAAGCGTCCCGTTATGGGCGGCGATACAGCCTTGCGCTCCCAATGAAACGACGGCGCAGGCAATCCCTTGAGCGAGCAGCCGGCCGAACAGAGGGTAGAGCTCCTCCTCCCGTTCCAGAGGCTTCCCGAGAAGCCGGGCGACTTCGTGTTCGTTGGGCTTGATCAAAAACGGCTTCGCGGCGATCCCTTGAACAAGGCCATCTCCGCTCGTATCCAATATCGTCAAGCAGCCTGCGGCTTGAGCTGCGGCAATGAGCTCGCGGTACACGGAAGAAGGGATTCCTTCCGGTATGCTCCCGGAAAACACGGCGACCTTGGATCGGCGGGCTCCCAGTTCTACCTTCCTCTTTAATTCGGATAATTCCCGCGCGGTGACCGGAGGGCCCGGCTCCAACAGCTCCGTCGCCCGCCCCGAAGCCTCGTCAATGATCGTCAGGCACAGACGGGATTCGCCTCCCGCGACACGGACGAAGTCATGCCCTACGTCCAATCCGGACAGCATGTCCGTAATCGCTTCGCCGTTTTTCCCGCCTACAAATCCTGTAGCCAGACTCGGCATACCGAATTGCCGGACAACCCGGGCCACGTTGATCCCTTTGCCTCCCGGATGAACCAGCGGCCTGCCCGCGCGGGTCGCCTCGCCAATGGGAAACTTGGGGACGATATACGTTTTATCGATGGCTGCATTGAGCGTCACCGTCATAATCATGGTCGCTTCCTCCTTGCCGTCCTGCCAATATACACCGAAATGCCCTTTGCGCTGCGGCCATAAGGCTCCGTCTTCTACTGCAGACGCATTTTATCGCGGATAACCGCGGAGACCGCTCCAAGAGCGCAGCAGTCTTCCCCCAGGCGGGAATAGGTCACCTGAACGTTAAACGAGCTTATATAGGAAAATCGCGACGCAAGCGATTCATGGATACTCTCGTTGATCCACGGCGCGTATTGCCCCATGGCATTGCCGATGACGATCATTTGCGGATTCAGCGTATGCATCATGTTGCCGATCCCGACCCCCAGGCGCAGCCCCGCCTTGCCGACGGCGGCTGTAGCCTCGGCTTCGCCGGCCTGCAGCAGCTTCAGCAGCACAGCGGTGAAATCGGGCGTATACTCCAAGCCGAGCGCACCGGCAATCGCCTTCTCGGACGCGTACATTTCCCAACAACCGAGATTGCCGCAAGAACAAGGGCGGCCGTTCAGCTCCATCGTCGTATGGCCGACCTCGCCTGCATACCCGTTATAGCCGCGAAACAACTCTCCGTGCAGCACGAGCCCGGCTCCGATGCCCGCCCCCACGCTTAAGTACAGCATGTCCGAGCAATCGGCCGCCGCGCCGTATTCCAGCTCGCCCAGAGCGGCCAGATTCGCTTCATTGTCTATGATGACGGGAAGCCCGAGCTCTCCTTCCAGCGCCTCTTTCCAATCCAGTTTCTTCCACCCGGTCTGCGGCACGAATAAAATGCGGCTCGAAGGGTATTCCACAAAGCCATGAATGCCGATGCCTACGCCGACCAGCCCAAGCGGGCTTGCAGGAAGCGCCTGCCGTTCCCGCTTTAATAGCCGTATCAGCTGCAGCAGCACGCGCTCTGCGTCCGCCGCTTGCTCGTACGGGTATAACGCCTTGCGGACAATACGGCCTCCCCTATCGGTAACGATAAACAGCATATTCGTCGACCGCAGGTCGACCCCTATAATATGGCCGGCCTCGTGATTCATCTCCAGCATCATCGGCTTGCGGCCGCCGCTGGAAGCTCCGATGCCGGTTTCCATAATCCAATGCTCGGCAATTAATTCTTCTACCAGCGCAGACACCGTGGCACGGGTTAGCTTGGTTCGCTTGGCGAGCTCCGCCCTGGAAATCGGGGCATGAAGCTTAACTAAACCGAGCAGCGTCGATTTGTTAATAGACTTCAATAAGGAGCTGTCGCCGGACATCGTCCCTCGTTTCACTGTATCCACCATCCGTTTTCTCTACTATGAGGCACATTTATTTTATATAACATCAAGTCAAAAGTCAGCAGGATTTTTGAAACTGCTTCCGAATATATTATATCATGCATTTGTTCATCAAATAAACAAAGTTATCCATTATCGTTTGAGGTGAAAAATAATGAATTATTTTCTGGGGATTGATTTGGGAACTTCCGCCGTCAAATGTATTCTCGTCAGCGGCCAAGGACAAGTGAAAGCCAGCCACAGCACGGAATATCCGCTGCTGCAGCCGCAGCCGGGATGGGCCGAGCAGCATCCGGAGGACTGGTGGACGGGGACCGCGGAATGCATCCGCCGCCTGCTGGAGAAAAGCGGCGTTCAGGGAAGCGAAGTTGCCGGTATCGGCTTGTCCGGGCAAATGCACGGCTCCGTCTTCCTCGATCGGCAGAGGCGGGTCGTTCGGCCCGCCCTGCTGTGGTGCGACCAGCGCACGGCCGCCGAATGCGAATGGATCGAGGAGACCGTCGGTGCCGAAGAGCTCGGCCGGCTAACGGGCAACAAGGCGCTGACCGGTTTCACCGCGCCTAAGGTGATTTGGCTGCGCAACCACGAGCCGGAGCATTACGCGCGGACCGCTCATCTGATGCTGCCGAAGGATTATGTCCGCCTGCAGCTTACGGGCGAGTTCGGCATGGATATGGCCGATGCGAGCGGCACGCTGCTGCTGGATGTGGCGAACCGCCGCTGGTCGCCCGAGGTCGCAGAGCGGCTCGGCATTCCGATGGAATGGCTGCCGCCGCTCTACGAGAGCAACGCCGTGGCCGGGCATCTGCTCCCGGCGGCGGCGGAGCTGACCGGACTGGCGCCGGGCACGCCAGTCGTTGCCGGAGGCGGCGACCAAGCCTGCGGCGCGGTCGGCGTCGGGGTCGTGCAGCAGGGCATCGCCTCCGTGGCCCTGGGCACTTCCGGTGTCGTCTTCGTTCACGACGACACGTATCAAGCGGACGCGGAGTGCAGACTGCACTCCTTCTGCCACGGGGTGCCCGGCAAGTGGCACCGGATGGGCGTCATGCTGGCGGCCGGAGGCTCGTTCCAGTGGTGGAGAAACCACTTCGCTCACGAAGAGCTGGAGCTCGCCCGCAAGGAAGGCCGCGACGCGTACGAGTACCTCACCGAGCTGGCGCAAACCGCTCCTCTAGGCAGCGAAGGGCTGCTGTTCATGCCGTATTTGACCGGCGAACGCACCCCTCATCCCGATCCGAAGGCGCGCGGCGGTTTCATCGGCCTGAACCTGCGCCATACAAAGGCGCATTTGACGCGGGCCGTGCTCGAAGGGATCACCTTCGGACTGCGCGACTCGCTGGAGCTGGTCAAAGCCTCCGGCATCGAGATCAACGAGCTTCGCGTCAATGGAGGCGGAGCGCGCAGCCTATTCTGGCGGCAAATGATCGCCGACATTTTCGGTTATCCCGTCGTAACCGTCAATTCGACGGACGGCCCTGCCTACGGCGCCGCCGTTATGGCCGCCTCCGGCGTGCTGGATGAGGACATCAGCGGGCTCTGCAATCGCTGGATTCAGGTAGTCGACCGGGTGGAGCCGAATCCGGAAAGCCGGCGCGAGTACGAGCGCTACTACAGCATATACCGCTCTTTGTACCCTACCTTGAAGTCGACGCTGCACCAATTAACCGACCTCGCTTCCTCCTAACCTAATGCCCGTACGAAGAGCCCCTGAGAAGCGAAATCCGCTTCTTTCAGGGGCTTCTTTGTCTAGAGAACAAATCCCCCAAAAGCCATCCATGCCGCTACGCGGCACCACAGACAATGGAAATGGGGTACCAAGAGTAATTTCCAGGGTAGTGACGTGATGCTCAGAAGCTTATTCCGTCCGCATTCAGCCTAAGCTGGATCGGCGTCTAACCCTTCCTCTGGGATCGTTCTATGGGTAGACATTCCTTTCGGGGAGCACCCGGATATCCACAGGATATGGCTGCGCATCATTTCCTAATCAACAAAAAAAAGCCTGTCAGGAAGAATATTCCCAAACAGGCTCTACTGTGCAGTTAACTTCGTTAAATACAAAAAACCCGCAAATGCCGTCCGATTTAGTGTTTCAAACCCGCTCTCGCAGGTGGGTGTCCGCAGAATCGTTTTTGAAGTCCCTTTTCGAGGGCAGGTCAGCCGCGATTCAATGTAGGTCTCCCAAGAAACAGTCATTGGTTCAAAACAACTTAAAACCGAAACGTACATCGCAGGATTTTGTTGTACACTCATTATATGATCTTCTGCACAGAAAGTAAACCTCGCTTTTGCAGAACATCTTCCCACCGAATTCAATTATTGCTTGCTTGGGTTAGTATTCCCTTCTTCGTCCCGTTGATTCATCCGGTCACGTTCGGAAATGTCTTCCCCGGGGGCTCGTCCTTCTTGCAAAGAACGGACATCGTCCTGAGCGGTTTCCTCCGCTTCCGTTTGCTGCTCCTCCGACGCTTCCGCTTCCTTCTCGGCCAGCTCCTGCTGCTTCGCCTGCAAACGGCCGAAAATCGTATTGAAATGCCAGAACGAAATGACCGCGATAATGCTTCCCATAAAGAAAGGAATCAGAAAAGTAAACTTCGTTAGGCTGAAGTAAATGACAACCCCGTTCAGCACAATCATCGAAACGGAACGCACAGGATGTCCGATCGAAATAAGCACGGCATTTTTAATAATTTGCAGCAGCTTCATGTGTAAGTGGGATAATATGGAAAAGAAATGAAAGAGTGAAACGCTGAGCAGCACTGTAAGCGTCAACACCAAATATCTGAGAACGCCTAAGCCGCCCGTTTTTCCGTTATAGTAATAAAAATTCGCCGCGATAATGATACCGAATACCAAGTAAATCAAACCGCCCAGCATAGCTTGCTTGAAATTGTCCTTATATCCGCGGAAAAACGTTTTGAACAACGACACATCCTCTTCGCCCGTAAGCCATTTGCGCGCCACGGAGAACATAGCCGCCGTCGACGGGAACAAGGTGAACGGCGAGACGATACCGCACAGCCACAGCATCGAATAAAACTGGTTCAGCGTATCGTCCACTTGCAGTGACATCAAGCCGAACAGAGCAAGAATGAAAAACGGCAATGCGCATATCACCCATAACACATTTATGACGGATAATCGCATAATCCATTCCGAGATGCGGTAAAAGCCCCCCATGATCCCTCTAAATTCCAATAAAAACCCTCCTTAAACTTCTGCATGCTTGCAAAATTATGCTCTTCCTTCTATTATAGCCTATTTTTAACCAACTAGGTAGGTGTCTATGCGCAATTAGCCTCTAGACATATGTTATAGTATCACCCGGAAACGTTACAAGTAAAGGAGGTAAGCAGCCATGTCTTGCGGAGCTAACTTCTGGACTTCCACCGGAACGATTCTCGTCCTGTTCATCCTGCTCGTCATTGTACTTCAAGGCTGTCTCTATTAATATAGGCCGCGGCCGGCCGTCACATTATTTTCCTGTTCATTAAAAAAAGGTGGAGTTCTCCTCGCGGAAAGCTCCACCTTATTTGCATTAGTTTTTGACCAGTTCCTCGTTGCTGCGGGAGGAAGTCGAACGATTGAAGCCGCGGTCGCGGTTGTAATCGCGTCCGCCTTCACGTCCGCGGTTATAATCTCTTCCGCCGTCGCGACGCGGAGGTCTCGATCCGGAACGATCGCGGTCGTACGATCTTCCGCCTTCGCTGCGGCGCGCGCCGCCTGCCGTACCGTAAGGGCCCGAAGGTCTGCGGCCGGAGCTGCGTACGTCCGGTCTTCTTTTCTTGGCACGCAACGGCTCTTCCGGAGTCAGTTCGATCTCGACTTCCTTCTTGTCGCCTGTCAGCAGCTTCAGTGCGGAAGCAAGCAGGTGCACGGAATCGTGCTGCTCCAGCAATTGAATCGCCAAGCCTTTATATTCGTTGTGCTCGTCTTTTTGCAACACTTCGAGAATGCGCTCAGCCGTCATCTTTTGCTTGCCTTCGATCGCTTCCGCCAGGCTCGGCATCGGCTTTCTTGTAATTTTATGACGGGTGATTTTCTCAATGAAGTACAGATGATCGATTTCTCTAGGCGTTACGAACGTGTAAGCCGCTCCTTCTTTACCTGCGCGGCCCGTCCGGCCGATCCGGTGAACATAGCTCTCAGGATCTTGAGGCAAGTCGAAGTTGATAACGTGAGTTACGCCGGATACGTCCAGACCGCGAGCCGCTACGTCGGTAGCTACCAGCACGTCGATGCTGCCGTCGCGGAATTTGCGCATCACGTTGTCGCGTTGGTTCTGCGACAGGTCGCCGTGCAGTCCTTCCGCCGTGTATCCGCGTTTTTGCAGGGCCTCCGCCAATTCGTCAACCCGGCGTTTCGTCCGTCCGAAGATGATCGCCAGCTCCGGAGCTTCCATATCGATCAAGCGGCACAGCGCTTCGAATTTTTGTCTTTCGTGAAGCTCGATGTACGATTGGTCGATAAGCGGAGCGCTGATTTGCTTAGGAATAACCGATACATGCTCCGGATTGCGCAGGAATTGCTGCGCGAGCCGCTGAATGTTAACCGGCATCGTTGCCGAGAACAGCATCGTTTGACGCTCATCCGGTACAAGCTTAAGGATCGATTGGATATCTTCCATAAAGCCCATATCCAGCATTTCGTCCGCTTCGTCCAAAATAACCGTCTGCACGTCGTCGAGCTTGATCGTTTTGCGGTTGATATGGTCAAGCAGACGTCCCGGCGTACCGATGATGATTTGCGGTCTTTTTTTCAACGCGCGAATTTGTTTCACGATATCTTGACCGCCATAAATCGGCAGGGAGCGGATTCCTTTGAATCTGCCGAGCTTCTCGATTTCTTCGGCCACCTGAATGGCCAATTCGCGGGTAGGACACATGATCAAAGCGACGATCTTCTCTTCCTTCACGTCGATTTTGTTCACCAGCGGAATGCCGAATGCCGCCGTTTTTCCCGTACCGGTTTGGGCTTGCCCGATCAAGTCGCGATTTTCCATGGCAATAGGCATTGCTTTTTCTTGAATCGGTGTCGATTCTTCAAAGCCCATCTCCGTGATAGCTCGCAGTACTTTTGGCTCTAAGCCGAATTCGTTGAAAGTTTTCAAATGATTTCAATCTCCTTTTAAATTAGGGGTTTATTTGTATTTACCCTTAAGTGCGACTCCTATATCCTTTTATTGTATCTGCAAAATGCGTCCGAAGCATTCGTATTTAAATACGCAAGGCCGTACTTAAGAATATCTTTAGTATTATACCACAAACGGAAATGATATTCCAGAAATTTCAGCAGTGAAACCTTCACTTCCGCTTTATCGTATATAATATGTATAATATGAATGAAAAGATTACGCTCCGAACATATATGCAAAGGAGAATTTGCCATGTCGATTTGGAAAAGAGTCGGTTCCATTATTAAAAGCAACAAGGAAGAGGCGCCCGTCAAGGCGACCAATCCGATCGAAGATACCCAGGTAGGCGATATCGTTAACGTCGATTTGGAAGAATACGTCGTCTCCGGCAAGCTCATTTATTTCGACAGAGGCTTCCCGCCGCACCGGTTCGCCTATTACTTGCAGAACGGCAGCTCGATCTCCTGCCTGCTTGTCGAGAAAGGCCGCACCTACGAATGCTTCCTATGCCATTTTGTCGAAGGCGCGCTGGACAGTCCGCATGACGTTCCGACCGAGCTCGACGTAGACGGCGAATTGACCTATAATCTGGAAAATCACCGCAGCGACCTGGTCCGCGCCGAAGGCAACACCGATTTCCGCGGCAATGACGACGTCATGATCTGGCGCTATTTCGGACCCGAAGGCCGCTACTTCTTCCTGCAATGGCAGGACGGCAAATTCGTTGCGATGGAGGGCGAGAAGACGCCGGCAGGGCAAATCAAGTTTATGAAAGGCAGCCGCTGATCCGGCGGCAGCTTCGTCTCTTAACAAGAAGCGAGCGCAAGCTTGCAATTCATATGGAGGTGATTGAGCGATGAGAACAACGCTTATCGGTTTCTTCTCCCGGCTGAGCGCCCGCTTGAAGCGGAAGTTCGAAACGCCGATGGAAGCACAGCCCGCCGAGTCCGGCAGCTTGCCATCGCCCCGATATTCTTATCCGGTGAAGAAGCGCTCGATGCAGCTGCTCTCCGTTATGCTCGTCGTAGCGCTGATCGCAGGCTGCGGCAACGCCAGCAATTATGTCAAAGATCATTATTCGTTAATCGACGTTCAAGGCCAAGGGAAAAATACGGCAAAAATTTATTCGGTCGAAGGCAAAGACGTGCCTGCGGTTGCCAAGGAATTGGCCTCGCAGGAGAAGCCGAAGGAAACGAGCAAGGAATCGCAGGATCAAATGTTCCTTGTGTACGACAATAAAATCATCAACGTTCAGAAAGATCCGGACAATGCCGGCAATACGCTGGTTGAGCTCGATACCGTGGAGTATGCCAAAGAGCATTACGATTCTTCGTTCTTGGAAGGCTACGTAGCCGCGTCGCTGCTGCAGTCGCTGTTCGGCGGCGGATGGTTTAACGGCAGCCGGGGCAGCTCGGATTACAAGGGGTACACGACCAGCAAGCGGTACGACGATTACGGCAAATACCAGGCGGCCCCATCTGCTTCCGGTTCCGGATCGACGAGCTCCCCTTCCACCACGGACCGCAAGGGAAGCTTCAGCACCGGCAGCAAGTCGACGCCGTCCACGGGCTCTACGTCCAATAGCGGCAGCTCGGGCAGTTCCAGCAGCTCAAGCAGCTCTAGCTCGATACGCAAAAACGACGGTTCGACTCCGACTTACAAGACGCCGAGTTCAAGCTCCAAATCGAAGCCGAGCACAAGCTCCCGCTCCGGTTCGTTCAAGCGGAAATAAACGGCGATTCGCCTCCCAAGCATTGCTCCCCTAACGGGGGGCAATGCTTTTTCAGTTATTTATTTGACTGAAATCGGACGATAATCCTCATACTGTTACTAAAATGATCCCGTACTTTTGATGGAGGAATCGTCCGATGGTCTATCAATGGGTCCGCTCCGTTATTATCGTTATTCTCGGGTCCGCTCTCGTTTCAGTCAGCTTCAATATGTTCTTAATTCCCCATCAGCTGTTAAGCGGAGGGTTATCCGGCATTTCGATGATTATCGGCTATTTTACCGGCTGGAATATCGCGTTGCTTTACTTTATCTTCAACCTGCCCGTCATCGTATGGGGCTTGATGCTAATCGGGCGCAAATTCATCGTCCTGAGCGTGGTTTCCGTCATCATGACGACATGGTTTATGGACATATTCCCGCATCGCCCCCTCGCCCAGAACGAGATTTTGGCGGCCGTCACCGGCGGCGTATTGATCGGCATCGGCACCGGTATCAGCATGCGGGCCGGAGGCTCTACCGGCGGATTTGACATTATCGGCTCGATCATTACCCAGAAACGCGACTTTCCGCTCGGGACCGCGCTGTTCGTGTTGAACGGCATCGTCATCGTTGCCCTCGGCTACTATAAGGACAATTGGGATCTTGCTCTCTTCTCGATGCTGTCCATTTTTATTACCGGCAAAGTTCTCGATACGATCCATACCCGCCATCTGAAAGTGACGGTATTCATCGTGACGCGGCATACCGAGGCGCTGCTTGAAGAGCTGCTCAAAATCCAGCGCGGCGTCACCGTCCTCTCGACGGAAGGCGCCTATACGAAGCATCCGCAAAAAATGCTGATGACGGTAACGACCCGCTACGAGCTGGAAGAGCTGCGGCATCTGATCCTCCGCACGGCGCCGGACGCCTTCGTCAACATCGTGGAAACGATAGGCATTATGGGCCAATTCCGCCGCGGATAATTGCGGCGAATCCGCAAAATATCCCATATGTTTTTTTATAAAATATGTTATAATGGTGGGAGTAATTTCATTTCATATCCTCATGCTTTACCTGTGTTACTCACGTAAGTCATGCCTGATCTTCTCTAACAGATGACGAGGAAGGGTGATGCTTGTGGAAACAGTAAAGTTATCGACGATTGTTATGAGATTGACTCCCGAGTTGTATCCTTTTCTTAAGCGGTCCGAACTCGACTTTGAGATTGTGCTGCGCAACGGGCTTGAAGCGTTGGAAGCGGAGGATGCGATGGAAATTATTCAATACAGCATTTCCGAAAACCAAAAAGACGCCTTGCTCCACTAGGGCGTCTTTATTTTTTGTGCCGATGCGGAAAAAATTTGTGGTTTCGTAATAATTTTTTGTTATTTTTGTTTTAATTAATGGTATGATAGACATAATACTAGAAAACGGAGGTGGAACCCTAAATGGGCGCCTTATCACCATGGCATATTATCCTGATCGCTCTCGTCGCTTTACTGCTGTTCGGACCGAACAAGCTGCCTGAGCTCGGACGCGGTTTCGGTAAAATGTTCCGCGAATTTAAAGACGCTACGACCGGCAACGGCTCCTCTGGCTCGAATGACGAACCTCCGGTTCAAAAGAAAGAATTGGTTTCTGCGGAAGCTCAGCCTTCCCAGCATGACAACGTAAACCAAAATGCACCGAAGTAGCCTGCGGCCTTCTCCGGTGCTTCATCGTGTATGAGAACCATCCGACGTCAAAGTCCGGATGGTTTTTTTTGACATTTTCGCAATAGCTTTAGAAGCCTGGTGAAAAAAGAGCGGAGGGGCCATTTGAATCTGGAAAAGCGTGAGCGTTCGCCTTTGAAAACGGATTCTCTCCACAGAAAAACGAAAAAACAATCCAGAGAATCCGTTTTCAACAACGATTGGAGGATCAAATGGACGCCGCGGCGGACTTTTTCACCACCCTTTTAGAGCACCGCGCCGCTTTTGGGCACTTGCTGCTTCTTGCCGCGCATATACGCATGCGTGCCGAACAGAAGAACCGCCGCTGCGGCCGTCATGACCGCTCCGAAATGGTACATTGCCTGCCCGCCCCAAGCATCCTTTATCACTCCTCCTACGAAGCCTCCCGTAATCCCGGCCAGCCCGAGGAATACCGCCGACAGCATCGCTTGCCCCGTAGAGCGCATCGATTCGGGAACCAAGCGGACGGCATACTGCACGGCAACGATCCAGAACACCGCAAAGGTCACCGAGTGCATAAGCTGCAGCGCTATCAGCGCGGCCGGATCGGAGACCCATCCGTACAGCAGCCAGCGCACCGTATACAGCACCGCTACGATACCGAGCAGCGCCAATTCATGGAAACGATGCAAGTATCTGCTGAGCAAAGCAAAGGTCGGAATTTCCCCCATCGCCGCGAGAGCCCAGGCCCAGCCTGCCATGGAATCGCTTGCACCGAGATCCTTCAAGTACAGCACGAACAGCCCGTCGTTCATCCGGTGAGGAACGGTGAGCACAAACACGAGAAATAAGAACCATAAAAAAGGACCGTTTTTGAGAACACTAGTAACAGCGGAAAAGGAAATACGCTGGCCGCTTCCCTTATCGTCCTTCAAAAATAACAAGAGCGCAAACGGCAGCACCCAGACGGACCAATACAGCCAAGGGATATGCTCTATGCCTCCGAGCAGCTTTAGCGCCAAACCCGCCGTCATCGCCATCAAAGTAAAGCCGATCGACCCCCACATGCGCACGGACCCGTAGGCGATCCCAGCTCGAAGCGTCGTCTTGATCGTTATACTGTCCAGAAGCGGTGCGGAGGACAGCATGAAAAAGTAAATGAGCAGCATAAAGAGGAACGACCACGCGTAGCCGTCGGCGGCGAATATCCCTGCGCTGGATGCCACCGTGAGCGCCCACAGCCCTCCGATAATTAGCTTGAGCGTGTTGTAGCGGTCGCTTAAATATCCCCATAGGGGCTGGGCGAATATGGCGACGAACGGCCCGAACATCATCAAGAGGCCGATCTGCGAAGAGGAGTAGCCTTTGAGGCCGAAGTAAATCGGCAAGAAGGGCATAAGAACCGCGGTTGTGGCGTAGTAGGAGAAGGTGAGCCCGCGAAGCGTCCAAATCTGTTTGTTCATAGCACCGGTCCTTTTTTTGGCATAATGACAGACTGCACCGAAAATTCAACAAAATGCGCCAAAGTTCTCTATTAACCTATCGACTCTTTTATTATAATGAAAGATATGATTCTGGCAAGGAGAGATGCGGCAACATGGAACTTTTATTAGCTTCGCTTCTGATGGTGGCTAGCCAGGTCGGAGGAGACCACCCGGACGTCAGCTTCGACCAGCTCGTTCAGGCGTCTCTCGACTCGAAAAACGCGGTCGTTCAGCAAGCCGCCGGCGACTACTTGAGACCCGCGGACAAACAAGACCCGCAGAAGGACGCTCCCAAAGTGAAAGGCGTCTATGTGACCGCCAATAGCGCAGGCGGCTCCCGCCTGAATACGCTGCTGCAGCTGATGGACGAGACGGAGCTGAATTCCATGGTCATCGACGTGAAGGACGATTGGGGCTATATCACCTACGATACCGGCAACCCGGAGCTCGCGGCCATGGACACGACGCAAAAAATCATCCGCGACATGCCCAAGCTCATCGGCACGCTGCAGGAGCATCAGGTGTATCCGATCGCGCGAATCGTCGTCTTCAAGGACACGGTGCTGGCCAAGAAGCATCCCGAGCTTTCCTTCCTTAACCCGGACGGAAGCCTCTGGGGCAACGGCAAAGCGACGCCGGACAGCTTCGTTAACCCGTATAAAAAAGAAGTGTGGGACTACAATGTAGCGATCGCCAAGGAAGCCGCCAAAGCCGGCTTCAAGGAAATTCAGTTCGACTACGTGCGCTTTCCGGAAGGCTTCGAGAAACGGGCGGATATTTTACAATATGACAAGGACGAACGTTCGAGAATTCAGGCGGTCGCCGAATTTGTGAAATATGCCCGCGAGCAGCTCGCTCCGCTCGGCGTGCGGGTGTCGGTGGACATCTTCGGTTACGCGGCTTCGGTGCCGGCGGCGGAAGGAATCGGCCAGGATTTCGAGAAAATTTCCGAAAATGTGGACGTTATTTCGCCGATGATTTATCCGAGCCATTACAGCACCGGCTGGTTCGGCGCCAAGGTTCCCGACGCGGAGCCGTACGTAACGATTAACGGAGCGGTAAAGGATACGATCAAGAAGCTCGAGCCGATCAGCGATATAAAGCCGATCGTCCGGCCGTGGATTCAAGATTTCACCGCCTCCTGGGTTCAAGGCTACATCAAATACGGCAAGCATGAGGTGGACGAGCAGATTCGCGCTCTGAAGGATAACGGCGTCGATGAGTTTCTGCTTTGGAACGCAGTCAATACGTATACGCCGAACGTCGATTACAAATAAACCTTGAGAATACCGTCTACCCCCATCGTTTCGACGATGTCCGGGCCGCGGCCAAAAACAATACCCCTGGGGAACGAACCTTCTTCCCAGGGGTATTTGCGTTAAATAACGATAAATAATGCCGATTATAAGTTCGGGATTTGCCAATCGATCGGCTCCAGACCGATGCTCGTCAGGAAACCGTTCGCCTTGGAAAACGGCTTGCTGCCGAAGAAGCCGCGATGCGCCGATAACGGGCTCGGATGCGGCGAACGAAGCACATGATGCTGCGGATTCGTAATCAGCTGCATTTTGGCCTGGGCATGGCTGCCCCACAATATGAAGACGATGGGCTGCTCTCTTAAGTTCAAATGGTAGATGACCCGGTCCGTAAACCGTTCCCAGCCTTTGCCTTTATGCGAATTCGGCGTCGCTTCCCTAACGGTCAGCACCGTGTTAAGCATGAGGACGCCCTGCTCCGCCCAGCGAACCAAATACCCGTTATTCGGAACGAAGCAGCCGAGATCGTCGCGCAGCTCCTTGAACATGTTCTGCAGCGACGGCGGCGCAGGCACGCCGGGCTTGACGGAGAAGCTGAGCCCGTGCGCCTGGCCCGCACCGTGATACGGGTCCTGACCGAGAATGACGACCTTCACGTCCGCATAAGAGGTCAGATGCAGCGCATTGAAAATGTCATGCATATTCGGATAAACCGTTCTCGTACGGTACTCTCCCTTGAGAAACTCCCGCAGTTCCTTGTAATACGGCTGTTCAAACTCTTCGGCAAGCAGGGGCTGCCAGTCGTTGTGCAAAATAGACATAACTTCCGTTCACTCCAAAGTCTTGTTAATCATTTCCGAAACGTCTTGACCATACCGACAAAATAATTCAGCGTACGCTCCGCCCGATCCTTCGTCTTCTGATCCGCAGGCGCCCCATCAGCGGTAAACGTGCGCTGTTCTCCGCTGATCGAGATCCATTCCGGGCAGTTAATGCCGTGCACGTTGCGCACGATCGTCTGAAGCTGCTGCAGCGAGCTGATGCCGACCGCGCCGCCGGACGAGCTTACGGACAGAACGACTTTGCCGTCAAAATGGTCGAAGCCTACATGGTCCAGCGCGTTTTTCAACACGCCGCTAGGCGCGCCATGGTATTCCGGCGTAGCCAATACGATGCCATCCGCCGCTTTCAGCGTCTCTTTCATATACTGCAAATTTTTATTGTCGGACTCGATATCGGGGCTGTAGAACGGAATTTGCAGCTCATTCAAATCAAGCAAGGTCACTTCGCATTCCTTCGTTTCCAGTACGCTCCCGATATAACGGCAAAGCTGCGTGCTTGTAGCTTGCTTGCGGTTGCTTCCCGCTAAAATGGCAATTTTCATCTGAGTTGGCTCCTTTTTCACTTTACATACATAGTAGTATACAATGTTTTGATAGTCAACCGATCATCAGGCCTATTTTTGCCCGGCGCCGTTTTCCGGCGCATGCCAGCTAAACGCCGCTATTGCGGCAGGATCGTTTCGATAACGTAACCGGAGCCTTTTACCGCGCGTTTCTTCTCGATAATGCTCGCCTCCACGACTTCCGGATTACGGATAAAATGACGCACTAGCTGCTCCTCCAAATAATCGAACGCTTGTGCGTCGTTCTCGGCGAGCAGCGTCACATAAACCTTCTGATCCTTCAATTCGACTTCCAGCTTGTACAAATACATAAGATAAGCCCTCCCGGAGCGCGTCGTTTTGCTTGGATAAAGGGGCAAAGCCCGCGTTTCTAATGGTAACAGAATCCGGCGCGCTTGCATACTTTTTCTGCTTTTCGTTACAATGGAGCTGCTCGACGATTCGTGAAAGGAGATGCATTCTATGCTGTCCATCGGCCAGCCGGCCCCTTCCTTCGAGGCGCAAAGCACGCTGGGTCCCATACGACTCGGCGATGTATTGGGGAAGCGCCCTATCGTTCTTATTTTCTACCCTAAGGACGAAACCCCGGTTTGCACCAAGCAATTGTGCGCGGTGCGCGATTCCAAGTCGCAATACGCCGAATACGACGCTCTTGTGCTGGGTGTCAATCCCGGGTCGCTGGAGGAGCACCGTCAATTTTCACAAAAATTTATGTATGATTTTCCGCTTGTTTCGGATGCGGACGAACGCATACGCAAGCTGTATGACGTCGGCAAAGTGCTATTTTTCATTCAGCAGCGGATCGTCTACGTCATCAGCCGCGCCGGCATCATCGTCTACGCCCAAAAAGGAAACAGGCCGACCTCGGAAATATTGGCCGCGCTGCAAGCCCATCGGGATTAAACAAAGTTTGTGAAAAAACGTCCGGCCTGCAGCGGCCGGACGTTTTCTCTCAACGGACAAGACGGCCGCGCGTCTTTCGCTTGCGGATACGGAACCCGCGGCTTATACCAAGCCGGTCCGGTCCCGCGGTCTTATGCTGTGCCCGATCGGCAATCTTGTCCGTTTCTACGAAGCCGCCTATAACGATTATTGGGACAGACGCTTGGTCAGCTCGTAAAGATCCATGTTAAATTCTTTTTTGGAATTGACGACGAGATCGATATCGGTTGTCACCAGCTCGCCTTTGATAATGCCGCAGCCCTTGCCGGATTCGCCCTCGATCAGCTTGCGAACTGCAAAGTCGCCCAGCTTGCTGGCAAGAATGCGGTCATTGTGCGTCGGCGCGCCGCCGCGTTGAATATGTCCGAGCACCGTAACGCGAGGCTCGATGCCGTTGCGCTTCATAATCTCGTTGGCGATATCCTCGCCTCTGCCTACGCCTTCGGCTACAACAACGATACTGTGGCGTTTGCCTTGGCCGAAGTTGCCCGTCATCCGCTGCGCCACTTCATCCAGATCGTACGGCACCTCCGGAACGAGAATCGTTTCGGCGCCGCTGGCAAGGCCCGCATACAGCGCGATGTCGCCGCAGTGGCGGCCCATAACTTCCACGACAGAGGAACGCTCGTGGGAGCTCATCGTGTCGCGAAGCTTGTTGATCGCGTCAACGACGATGCTGACCGCCGTATCGAAGCCGATCGTACAATCGGTGAACGGGATGTCGTTATCGATCGTGCCCGGCAGACCCATAGTCTTGATGCCGAGCTTGCTCAGCTTGTTCGCGCCTTGATAAGAGCCGTCGCCGCCGATGACGACAAGGCCGTCGATGCCTCTTTTGCGCAGATTTTCCGCACCCAGCTGCTGGCCTTCGAGCGTCGTAAATTCTTTACATCGCGCCGTCTGCAAAATCGTCCCGCCGCGCTGAATGATATCGCCTACGCTGCGCAAATCCATCTCTCTAATATCGTCGTTGATAAGGCCGGCATAGCCGCGCTGCACCCCGAATACTTCCAAACCGTGAAACAATCCGCTGCGCACGACCGCGCGAACCGCCGCATTCATTCCTTGCGAATCTCCGCCGCTTGTCAAAACGGCAATTCTTTTAATAGACATGTAAGGTTTCCTCCTAAGCTTTATGCGCTCCCCTGCTTGGGGAATTATGATGTTTTGCGAATCCAGACGCTGTTAATAAAGAAGAAAATCCGTGTCAGCGGACTGCCCTTCATCAGCTCCCGCGAAACTTGCTTCACTTGTTTTTGCTTGCTAACCTTAGGGTCGGACAAATACAGCGCGAGCAAACCTTCGATAATCATGCGATGAAACGCGGGGTGCTCCAGCAGGTTCGCTTTGTTCCTTGCTTCCAGTACGATAGCGGCTATTCGTTCCACGGTTTGATCCATGTTGCGGTAATAGCTGCAAAAATTGAGATCGCCGCCGATTTCGTCTTCCTCTTGGTCGATCAAATAGTCGAGCAATATATGCAATCCGCAAATGTACGGGAAATAAGCGTCGTGAATCGGCGCAACGGCATCCTCGTTCAGACTGGGATTCGACGCCGCCAGAAATAGCATAAATACGCCCAGGGTCGAGCCGGTCGCCGCCGCAAACTCATTCCAGCTTATGGCCTGAAACCGGGATTCGTGCCTGCTCCACCATGCAAGCAGCGCCTCCTCCCGAAGCTCGTGGCGTATATGCTTGTACACCTGTAAATCGCAATATAAGCCTACCAGCTGCCTGACGTGATCCGCTACGAGCGGATACGACGGAAGCAGCTTTAAGCTGGCTTGACACGTCTTGACGAGCCCGTTCAAGTAACCGCCGTCCTCCTGCTCTGCGCGAAGCGAATAATAATCGTGCAGAGGCTCGGCCGGATCGACGGCATCGAGCATCGACTGGTGGAGCATGCGGAAATCGTTCGGGTCCATGGATGTGCTCCGGTCACACAGATTGTCCAAATAGTCGCTGATCGTTTGAAAAGCGACGATGAGCGGTATCAGCACATGGCGCATCTCCAAATTGGCCGCGGCATAAACAGCCCCGCCCTCACAGTGAAACTGCTTGCTCGTCATGCTGTCGATAGCTTGCTTCCGAAGCTCGCGATCGGGAATCGCCTCGGCGATGGAACGCCAATAACGCAGTTGTTCGCGAACTTCGGGCAGCACGTACCGGTATACCCGCATCATCAACTGAATGGAATTGCCGGGGACTAGCGGCATCCGTCGATCCTCAAAACTCAAGCGAACTCCCTCCGGTCTGTTGAAACGAATATTGCAGCAGCAGCTTGATCTCCATCCATTGCAGCTCCGCCAGGAGAGCTTCGGCCGCTTCATCCTGATAAACGGTCACCTGCTGCTCCACCGCATCCGTGAACAGCCCCGGATTCCATACCGGACTCGTCATCAACTGGTCCAGCCGCCCTCTGAGCGCGGCGCTGCCGATGCGGTCCGGATCGTAAGAAATCTGCGCGAGCTTGCCGATCAGCAGGCCGTAGGCCGGATGAGCGCCCGCCATGCGAAACCAATATTTCGCGTTGCTGTAGTCGCCTTCCATCCGGTGCATGACGCCGTGCCAGTAGCTGCCGGTAGCATTATCGATGCTCTGTGACAGCGTGTGGGACTTGTCGAGGCTTTCATTTAACAAATGCAAGCCCGCTTTGACCGCGGAAGCATAAGGAAGCTGATCCGCATTCAATTCGCCGCAAGGCATCTTCGATATGCGAATATCGAGCAGCTCATCCCATTCTTCCATAGGATAAAGGGAAGGCTGGTGCTCCTTGAGCGCGTTCCACAGCCTGTTTACCGATTCCGTCCATGTCATAGCCTGATCACCTCATCTCTGCCGAAAACTCATAACCTTTATTATATTACAAAGCGGGTTCCATGCCCATCTATTTTGCTATTTTACCATATAAGAACGATTTTCTTCACTATGCCGACGAGATCGGCGGCATCCCGCCCGGAGCTTCTTAATGATGCGCCGCCGAAGGAGCAATATCCTGATTCACCCTAAACCACAGATGCAGCTCATTGATCGTTCCCGCGAGCTCGGCGATTTCGCTGTTTAACTGGCAGGAAATCTTGAAATTATCCTCGACGTCCAGTTGGCCCTGCTTGCGGATAATGATTTTCTCCAGCCGCTTCACCTGATCGGGGATTGTCCCCCGTATTTCCTCCCACCGAAGCAGAATTTCGGCCCGCTCCCGATCGGAATACTCTTCCCATTCTTTCTCCAGATGAGGCAGCGGGATACCAAGACGCTCGTCTTGTAAAAATGTCCATGTCATGGATCATTCCGCCTTTCTATATAGCGCTCTTTTTCATGTCTACATTACTGTACCATGAAGCCGCGATGCTCTGCCAGTAGGAGCGCAAATTTTCCGCTCTGACGGAGCAATTTGTGTGTTATACTAGGTTTCATGATTTGTTAACGTTAAACATAAAAAACTAGGAGTCTGTTATGAGTAGCCACCGAGAAACGAGAGTATCGTTCAAACAATTGTTCGCCTTTTTCATCCCGCTCGGGATTTCGGCCAGCCTTGTCACGATCTCTCACGTCATTATTAACAGCACGCTGGCCCGCTCGGCGAGCCCCGAGATCATTATCGCCAGCTACGCCCTGCCGCTCAGCATTCTCGGCATTACCGAGAGGCCGGCCGTTCTGATGCGTCAAACCTGCTCCGCCCTGGTCCGCGACCGGGTATCCTTCCGAGCCATGTCGGCGATCAGCTGGTACATACTGGCCTGCGTCATGCTGCTGGGCGCCCTGATCTGCTACACTCCCATAGGCAAATGGGTGTTTTTGCATTTTTTCGGCGTGGAAACCGCCCTCCTGCAGCCGATGATCGAAGTGTATCAAGTGCTGATGTTCGTCAGCATTTTTTCGGGACTCCGCTGCTTGTATCACGGCATTATTATTTTCAATATGCGGACGAAATGGCTGACGATCGGCATGGTCATCCGCCTCATCTCCATGTACCTGCTGTCGCTTTATTTTATTCATACCGGGGTTGAAAGCGGCCGGGTGGGCGCCATCATCTTCTTGACGGGCATGGTCGTCGAGGCGGCGGTCAGCGTATGGGAGGGGCGCTCGCTGCTGAAGCAAATTCCCGAGAAGAAGCCGGATCATCCGATCGAAAAGCCGCGGCAAATTTTTCAATTTTACCGGCCGCTGCTGTATTCTTCGGTTATCGCGGTCGTGATCGGACCTTCCGTCAACGCGTTTCTCGGCAAAACGATGGATTTTCAGCTCTCCGTCGCCGCGTTCGCGATTGCGGGCAGCCTGATGAATCTCGTGCAAAGCTTTTTCTCGTATATTCACCAGATCGTGCTGAACTTTTACCGGAAAGACGCGCGTACCGTCATGAGGTTTACGCTGACGCTCGCTTTTATTCCGACGCTGCTGATCGCGCTGCTCTCCTACACGCCGCTCGGGCCCTTGTTCATGCAAAACGTGATGGGCGTGAACGAGCGGCTGATGACGGCCAGTCTCGATACGCTGCGCGTCTTTATGATAACGACCCTCGTGTTCCCTTGGCTCGATTTCGGCAACGGCATGATTATGCTGCGGGGAGAGACGAAGGTGATGGTTTGGTCGCAGGCGGCCAACGTGTCGGTAACCTTAGTTTCCCTCGTGCTCTGCGTCTTCTGGAGCCCGGGCTGGAACGGCATGGTCGGCGCTCTTGCCCAATCGCTGGGGGTAGCCGCGGAAGCGGCCGTCGTCTGGTTCGTGCTGAGGGAAACGATGAAATCAAGCAATAAAACGCCGTTTCAGGCTACATTCAAATCATAGAATCGAGTGAGTGATCCGAGTGGAAAGTGCATCTCAGCCCCGGCAGCCGCGGTTTGCCGTGCAGCGGGGCTTTACGTTTTCGTTCTATATGACGACCGCCGTCATCGTCTCCTTCTTCCCGCTATACTTTCAATCGATCGGCTACTCGACCGTGCAGATCGGTCTGCTGTATTCGATCGGCCCGATGATCGGCATCGTCTCCAATCTGTTCTGGGGCGTCGTCAGCGACAAGCTGAGCACCGTCCGCAAAATTCTGATCGGCATCCTGGCCGGCCAGTTCCTGCTCGCGCTGCTGCTGTTCCATACGTCGCATTTCGGGCTGCTCATGCTCCTGATGGCGGTGTTCTTCTTCTTCCAATCGCCGACCAGCTCGCTAAACGACAGCTTGACGCTTCTGAGCATCAGCGGCACGAACAAAAGCTACGCTTCGTTTCGCGTCTGGGGCTCGACCGGCTTCGCCTTCGCCTCGCTCGCGTTCGGCCTGCTGCTGAAGCAGCAGGGCTCCGGCTTAACGGTGTTCTTATGCCTCGGTTCGATCGGCTTGTCCTTCCTGCTGTCGTTCTTTCTGACCGATGCCGGAAGCGGCGCCCGCAAGAAGCCGGAGCTGCGCGGCATGATCCAAGTGATCGGGTCGAGGCCGTTTCTGCTGTTTCTGCTGACCGTTATCGTCGTCTCTATCGCCCATCGGTTCAACGACGGGTTTCTGGCTCTATTCCTGCAGCGGATCGGAGCGGACCCGTCGCTGGTCGGGTGGTCCTGGATGGTGTCCGCCGTCAGCGAAATCCCTACCTTCTTTTTGCTGAGCAAGTACGGGCATCGCTATAAGGAGCTTCCGCTCCTCGCCGTATGCGGAGTCGTCTATTTCATCCGCTTCGCGCTGATGAGCCGGGTCGACAATCCGCTCTGGGTCATCGCCATTCAGGCGATGCACAGCATCTCGTTCGGCATCTTCTTCTTCACCGCCGTCCGTTATATTCAGAACGTCGTGCCTGATGAATACCGCTCCACCGGACAAGCCGTGTTCGCCGTCTGCTGGTCGGGCATAGCGGGCTTGATCAGCGGCACGCTCGGCGGCTGGCTGTTCCGCGACTTCGGGCCCCATATGATGTACGGGGTCGGCGCCTGCCTGTCCCTGCTCGCGGTGGCCGGCTTCCTGCTGCTGCATTATTGTCAAAGAAAAGCGTAAACACTTTAAAAGGGTGGTCAACACGTTCGCTGCGGTACCCATTTGATCTTCCAATCGCTCTTGTCCCCGGATTTCTTGAATAATTCACCCTTGAATGGGTTGAAATCCGGGGACAAAGGCAACCGCTGACGCTTTTCCAGATTCAATTGGCCCCTCCGCTCGGTTTTTCACCGGGCTTCTGCCAAATTTTCACCGAGCTTCTACAAAAAAAATTGCGTAAAGTGCAAGAATTTGTCCGAATCCGTCGTCTATATAGTATAGGCGTCGTGTGAGTCAGCTTAAGAGTCCTGCCGCATGAATATGCCGCAGGACTTTTTGGCGTCGGCTTCACCGTCTTGAAGCAGACAGCAGTACCAAGGATAACGGAGGGGTCATGTGCTTGCAGTTAAACATTTATCGCACCGGTTTCGCAACGGAGATGAAGAGACGCCGGTCCTTCACGACATCGATTTCGTCGTCGACAAAGGAGAGATGGTCGCCCTGCTCGGCAGCTCGGGATCGGGCAAATCCACTTTGCTCAATTTGATGGCCGGCTTGATGAAGCCGACGCAGGGCAGCATCCTGATCAGCGGCGAGTCCATCGAACGGATGAGTGAGAACCAGCTGGCGGAATTCCGCCGCACGCATATCGGATTTATTTTCCAATCTTACGAATTGATTCCCCACCTGACTGTGCGGGAGAACGTGGAGCTTCCCCTCGTGTTCCAGGGGATGAAAGCCAAGGCTCGCAAGGACAAGGCCGTCGCCTTGCTGACCAAGGTCGGTCTCGGAGAGAAGACCGAGATGTTCCCGTCGCAGCTGTCCGGCGGCCAGCAGCAGCGGGTCAGCATCGCGCGCTCACTGGTGACCGAGCCTGCGATCGTCTTCGCCGACGAGCCGACGGGAAACCTCGATACGAAAACGGAGAAAGAAATTATCGACCTGCTCATCGAGCTTAACGAATCGCTTCAGATCACCTTCGTCATCGTCACCCACGAGCTGGAGGTAGCGAGGCGGACCCGCCGGGTCATTCAGCTCAGAGACGGCTTTCTGGTCGAAGACGAGCTGTGGGCAGGTGAAGAACAGTGAAGCTGTCCGATTATTTAAAGCTCGGCTGGGAGCAGCTGCGGCGAAGAGTCGTCGTCACCGCGCTCTGCTGTATGGGAATCGCTATCGGGTCGGCTTCCATCATCGTCGCGCTTTCCTTCGGGGAATCGATCAATCATTACAGCAAAGAGCAGATGAGCTATTACATCAAGTCCGACGAGATTACGGTGCGCAGCGGGCAAGCCCCCGAAGCAAGCAGCGGCGACGCGGGCGCCTTGAAGCCCTATGAGCTCAGCAAAGCCAAGATCGATATGATGCGCACGCTGCCCCATGTCAAAGCGCTGGCGACTTATCAGACGTTGGATCAGTTCCAGTTCGAGATCGATAACAAGCGCGGCTATCTTAACAACTTATATGCGACCGAGCTGGACTCGCTGGAAGCGTTCGGTTCCGAATTCGCGCAGGGCGGGTCGTCCGATATGGACAACAGTATCATTCTAAGCTACGGAGCGACGATGGGGCTGATCGACGAGCAATTGTCCCGGGCGTCCCGCAGCCGGGAGCTTCAGAACCAGTTGAGCGAGCGCGAAGCTTCCGACAGCTGGCGCAATCAGATGATGATCCCCTACCCCGTGTACCAAAAGCAGATTATACTGAAGCCGCAGCTGTATTTGTCGAACGGGACGGAAATCGCCAGTCTGCAATTTCCGCTGCGCGTCGTCGGTATTTTGAAAAAGCCCGAAGGGGTGCCCGACGATGTCGTCATGAATATGAAGACCGCCTATATTTCCCCGGCGCTCGGTCATAAGCTGAGAGATGCGATCGCGGAGGAAACGTCGAACGTCGGCAAGAAATCGTCCGGTTCCTCTTCGCAGACGCAGAGCGCGGAGCCTGAATACGGCGAGGTCAAAATCAAGGTGGACGACAGCTCCCGCGTCCGGGAAGTCGAAGAGCTGGTCAAAAAGCTGAAGCTGTCCACCGAAACGAATCTGTACCGCGAAGAGCAGATGCAAGGGGAGCTCGTTATTTTACGCCTTGTATTCGGCGGCGTCGGCCTGTTCATTCTGTTCGTCGCCTCGATCTCCATTATCGTGGCGATGACGATGTCCACCTACCAGCGGCGCCGGCAAATCGGCATTATGAAGGTGCTCGGGGCGAACCTGCGGCAAATCCGCAACATGTTTATGGTCGAATCGGCTCTGCTCGGGGTGCTCGGCGGGATGTGCGGCATTTTATTATCGTACTGGGTCATTTGGGGCATCAACATCGCCGTGCTGCGCTTCTCTCCGCCGAGGTCCGGAGCGCAGCAGGAAATTTTGTTCATCAGCCCGTGGATACTGCCTGTCGGTTTATTTTTCGCCGTGCTGACCGGCGTATTATCCGGCATTTATCCGGCAGTCAAAGCATCCCGCACCGACGCGTTAACCGCAATCAAACGAGATTAGGAGATTTAAGCTCATGAAAAGAAAAACATGGATCACCGCCGCGGCCGCTCTTCTCGTGGTCGGCATTTCTGCGGTCTTATACGTACAGAGCCATTCCAAGCCTGCCAAACAGCAGACCGGCAATCAAGGCGCGCCGTCGCTCACCTTCAAGGTGACCCGCGAGGATCTGATCAATTCGGTCGAGGTCAAAGGCAAAACCTCCTACCAAAACGAAACGTATGTGAATGCTCCGTTCACCGCGGATGTCAAGTCTTGGGCGGTCACCGACGGCGCTCAAGTCAAACGAGGCGACACCCTCTTCGTCCTCGATACGACCACGCTCGACGATGAGATCGCCCAGCTTCAGGCTAGCGAGAAGAAGCAGGAGCTGGAGCTGAACCTCTCCGAATTTCAGCGGGAAACGCCGGCCGAGCAGGAAGCCGCCGCCGCGGGCGGCGGGCTTACGGAGCGCGAAGCCAAGCAGCGCTATGCCGATGCGAAGAGCCGCGACGTTCAGGAAGAGATCGGCAGGCTGAATCTGCAGCATATGCGGTCGCAGCTCTCCCAGAAAAGCGAAAAGCGCAAAGCCGCCCAATTCGCCGCTCCCGAGGACGGCATCTTCCTGTTCGACGGCACCAAGCAGCCGCAATCCGTCAAGGAAAGCGAGCGGATCGGCAAAATCGTCGATCTGACGAAGCTGGAGCTCGTCTGCTACGTCGGGGAATACGACTTGTTTCATTTGAAGGTAGACATGCCGGTCGATGTGCGGGTCGATGCGCTCAAAAATACGAAGCTGCAGGGTAAAGTCGAGTATATATCCAAATTTGCCAAAAATACCGACGACAACAGCGACGGAAGCGTCAATACCGCCGCGGCGCAATTCCAAGTACGGATTTCCCTGGAGCCGAACGAGCAGCTGATCGCCGGGCTCAGCCTTACCGCAACGATTATGACGGACAAGAAGCCGGATACGCTCGTCGTCTCTACGCTGGCGATTCAGCGGGACAAAGAGCAGTATTACGTGATGGTGCCGGGCGAGCAAGGCAACCTGGAGAAACGGGAAGTGAAGATCGGGCTGGAGACGCCGGAGAATACGGAAATCGTCAGCGGCTTAAACGAAGGCGACACCGTCATACTTCAGTAATCATTACATTCGGCCGGTGCCGAAAAAAAACGGAGACAGCCGCGAAGGGCTGTCTCCTAGTTTGAACGCTACCGGCGGCGCCGTCCGTTCAGGCCGTCGGTTGAACCGGCTTGCTCGCATCGGCAGCGCGATTCCTTCTCGTTTTCAGCTTTTCCTGCAGCCTTCCGAGCGCATAATCGGCAAGGAGCGCCAGCAGCGCAGCCGGGATCGCCCCGGCGTAAACACGAACGTCGTTGCGAAGGGTCAAGCCGGAATAAATTTCGCGGCCCAGACCTTCCCCGCCAATCAACGGGGCGAGCGTCGCCACCCCGACGGCGATGACCGCAGCTACCCGCAGCCCGGCCATCACGACCGGCAGCGCCAACGGCAGCTGTACTTTCCACAACAGCTGGAACGGGCTCATGCCTACGCCGCGCCCGGCCTCGACGACGCTTCTGTCAACTTGCTTCAGACCGACGTACGTGTTGCGGATAATCGGCAGCAGCGAGTACAGGAACAAGCCGATGACGACCGTGTTGAAGCCGAGCCCGAACACGAGCATCAGCATGGCCAGAAGCGCCAGACTGGGAAACACCTGGATGACGTTGGCCAAGGCCAAAACCGGCCTGGCCAGCCTTTCTTTACGGGCGCTCGCAATTCCGAGCGGTATACCTACGACAAGCGCCAAAGCGATGCCGCATACAACCATAAAAATATGGTCGAGCAACTGAGCCGCAAGATCTCCGGCATGGTCGCCGAAATAAGCAAACAGCCGCATGATCATGTGTCGTCCCCCCTGTTTATGATCAATCCGTTTCTAATGGAAACGGCGAAACTTCGCAATCATCAACCGCATCATTGAAGCAGACCTTGCTCCTTCAAAAAGGCGATAGCGACGTCTTTCGGCGTCTGTTGATCGACGTCCACCTTGTAATTCAAGGCCACGATCGTATCCACGTCAATTTTGCCAACCAGCGCCTTCGCGACCTCTTCCAGCTCCGGATGCTCTTTAAGCAAGCTCTCGTTCATAACCGGGCAAGCGTCGTAAGGCGGGAAGAAATGCTTGTCGTCCTCAAGCGTCACCAAATCGAACTGCTTGATGCGCGGATCGGTCGAATAAGCGAGCACGATGTCCACATCCTTATTGGCAACTGCCGAATAAACCAGGTTAATATCCATCGGATGCGGATCTTTGAACGACATGTCGTACATTTTCTGGAAGGCCGGATATCCGTCGTCCGCTCGTTCCAGCCATGTCGTATCTACGCCAAATTTAAGGTCCTTGGCATACGGCTTGACATCGGATACTTTTGACAGCTTCTTCTCTTCCTTTATATCCTTGCGTACGGTAAAAATATAAGTGTTTTCGAATCCGTAAGGATCGAACCACTTGATGTTGTATTTGTCATGAAACCCGTCCTTCGCCTGCTGAAGCACTTCTTGGCGGTCATGAGACGGTTTGACTTCGAAATGATTGTTGAAAATTTCCCCCGTATACAGGGTGGCCATTTGAATATCGTTGTTTTTCAGCCCGTCGATGACGACCTGGCTGGCGGCCAAATCGGGCTTCACCTTCGCAGTGAGACTGGTGCGGTCTTCAATGAGCGCCTTGTACATCTCCGCCAATATTTTCGTTTCCGTATACGTTTGTGTCCCTATGACCACATCCGTTTTTCCACAGCCCGACAATATAATGGACAGCAACGCGACAACAGTCAATCCGATACCGAAATGTATTTTTTTCATGACTCCTCCTTTGGTTTGAACACGATTTTTCTCAATCGCTTATGAAACGGTCCGGGCCGCGCCTACGGGCTTTGCCTTGCGGGTAACCCGCTTCTCCACGGCGCCGAGCAGCCAATCCGCAAGCAGCGCCAAAATAATGGCAACCGCCGCACCGGAAAAAATAAGCTCCTTCTTGTTGACACCGATCCCGGCGACAATCAGATCGCCGAGACCCCCGGCTCCGATTAAAGTCGCAAGCGTAGTCCAGCTAATGACATACACGGTCGTCATCCGCAGTCCTGACATCACATACGGCATGGCCAGAGGGAGCTGAACGTGCATAATGCGCTGCATTCGCCCGTAGCCCATGCCGCGCGCCGATTCCAGCACCGACGGATCGACGGAGTGAAAGCCGGTGTACGTGTTGCGCAGTATCGGCAGCAGCGAGTACAGAAACAAAGCGAACACCGCCGGCTTCGTTCCGATTCCGAGCAGCGGGATCAGCAAGGCGAGAAGCGCCAGACTCGGAATCGTTTGGAATATGTTGGCGATCGTAAACACAACCGACTGTATCCACTTGATCTTGCTTTGCGACAAATAAATGCCGAGCGGAACGGCAACGGCGGCGCCGGCAATGACGGCAATGGCGGAAATCATTACATGCTCGCCGGCAGCGGCCAACACGTCGGTGTGCCTATCCCGTAAAAAATCCGCATACTGCGTCCAGATGTTATGTCCCGTCATAGACCGGTTCCTCCTTCTCTGCCGGCGCGTACACTTCCGCCATATGGCGGACGACGCTCCCTCTCGTAAGAAGACCGACCAGCTGATTGCCGTCGCGAACGACGGCCAGGTTGGACAGCTGATGCTCGCTCATGACGCCCAGAGCGACGGACAGCGGCGTCCCGCTCTGCACGACATGCTGCACCGGCTTCATCACATCGGCTACCGTCATACCTTCTTCCCCGAACTTATCGAGTACTTGATAAATGGAGACCGCCCCTTGCAGGCGACTGTCCCGTCCGACGATCAGCAAGGAATCGACGCGACGCTTCTCCATCATCTTCAGCGCCTCGGCCAGTCCGCGCGACGGATAAGCGGTTGCCGGCTGTTCGACCATCACCTCGTCGACAATTGGCAGCGCTTCCAAATCGTTGTCCGAATGCAACCGCTTTTTGCCGATGAAGCTTTTGACGAAATCGTTCGCCGGATGACGCAAAATCTGCTCGGGCGTCCCGGTCTGCACGACCTCTCCGTCCTTCATCAGAACGATCGTGTCGGCAATTTTGATCGCCTCATCCATATCGTGCGTTACGAACACGATCGTTTTCCTAAGCTCCTGCTGCAGCCGAATGAGCTCATCCTGCAGCTGCTCCCGGCTGATCGGATCGAGCGCGCTGAACGGTTCATCCATCAAAATGATTTCCGGATCGGCGGCCAAAGCCCTGATCACACCGATGCGCTGCTGCTGACCGCCGCTCAGCTCCGATGGGAAGCGGTTGCGGTACGTATCCGGCTCCATCCCTACGAGCGACAGCAACTCGTCGACCCGTTCCTCGATTTTGCGTTTGTCCCACTTCAGCAGCCGGGGCACAACACCGACATTTTTGGCAATGGACATGTGCGGGAACAGACCGATATTTTGGATCACATAGCCGATCTGCCTGCGCAGCTCGACCGGGTCCATGGCGGTGATGTTCTGGCCGCGAATCTCAATCGTTCCAGCGGAAGGATTGTTCAGCCGGTTGATCAGCTTCATCGTCGTCGTCTTCCCGCAGCCGCTTGGGCCGATCAACACGCTGATCTCGCCTTCCTTGAACTCCAGATCGACGTGCTTCAATGCTTGAAAGCCGTCATCATAAACTTTGCGAACCCCCTGCAATCGAATCATGCGTTCTACCACCTTTTCTCTGAAATCGGGGCAAAAGCTCATGACTTACTGCCGTCTCCGGCACATTCCCCCTTTGTAGTTCCTGAAATGCGAAACGACCGCTTATTTCAAGCCGGCGAAATATCTCCAGGTGGTCAGTGTCGCTTTATGCCCCGCCTGTTGCTTAATGCGCTCGAGCGGCACTCCGCGTTCCGCCAGCCGGCGGCAATAGGTATGCCGCAAATACTGGCACAGTATGGGAAAACCGAGCCGCTCGCTGAAGCCTTCGATTACGAACTGAATGGCCCGCGGCTGCATTTTCCCGGATCGTTCCGTGACGAACAGAAACGGGCTTTCGGCATACTCCCTTTTACCCGCCTGCATTCTTTCGGCCAACCACGCCTGAAGTTTTTGCCGCGTCGTTTCATCTATTGGCACTCTCCGGGCTTCGGCATCGTCTTCATACACGATAAGCGCCTCATTCCGAAGAGATTCCAATCTTAGCTGGGACACTTCGTCTACCCGCAGTCCCGCGTACAGCATTACGGCGACCAGCGCCTCATTGCGCGTTCGTTTGAACGTATTGCGCTCTTTGACCGCAACCTGTACAAGCCGCGCTTCCTCTTCCTCGCTCAACCATCTGGGCGGCTCCGCTTTGTCCTGCGTCAGCAGCCGGATGTGCTCCGCCGGGTTGGAGGCAACTCTGCCTCGCTCCTTCGCCCATTTGAAAAAAGAGCTTACGATCGAAATCGACTTGTTGATCGTCGCATAGCTCGCGTTTTGCTCGTGCAACGCGTAGCTTGCGGAAATGACGTCTTCCGGGCGGATCTGGGACAGCTCCTTGCTCTGCTGCTGCATCCATTCGAGAAAGCGCCGAATTTCGCACGCATATATTTTGACCGTGCTTGCTTCTTTGTTTCGTTCGTGCAAATACATCTTGAATTGTTGCAGATCGGCTTCGAGTCCGCTATCCAGCTGTCCCATTGTTAGCACACCATTTCTATCGGCGGTTTAAATTCTTGCGATGAAAATAATTCTATGATGAATATTGTACATGAACAAATTTGGAACTGACAACCAGGGTAGTTCCGCTTACAGGAGCAGATTTCCGGGTAATCCGCGATGAGCCGACCTCAGTACTGGCGATGTTTACATATGCTCCCCTATAGTCCCGAATCCGGCCTAATACCGTTGTTATATGGAAATTTCATCCACGAGCGCTTCTTGTTCATAAGCCATTACGAAACCGATGCGGCCCATCGCTGCGATAAATGCTTTCGGATCGACCGCCGGAATCGTCCGGTACAGGTTGTTCTGGTTTTTCCTTTTGTCCAGCTGAAGCGCCGCTTTATTTCCAAGACCCGAAAAATCCGAAGGTTGTCAATCCCCGGTAAACCCGATATAATAACCGTAGCTCTTAGTACCAAGTCATAAGGCATGCTTAAACGAGCTTGAAGGGATGAAGCCATGATGCAATTTGAAGATTTTAAAAATGTCGTGCTCGAAAGACGAAGCATCCGCCGGTTTACCGAACAGGAAGTAGCCGTCGAAGATATAAAGGAACTGATCGATTGCGCCCGCTACGCGCCGAGCGATACGAACTCCCAAACCTGGGAATTCATCGCGGTCATGAACCGGGAGAAGATTAAAGAGATCGAGCGGATGACCTGGGAGCAGCTTCATAAAAAAGCAGCCGAAGCGGAAGCTCGCGGATTGAATAAGGAAGCTCGCCTGCTGGTCAAATCGTTCGGCCCTTACGCCACGGCGTTCGCCGACGCTCCCGTGCTGATCGTCTGCCTGGCTACTCCGTATGCATCCAAATTCAGAGACCGGATCTTCGATCCCGTCGCTCTGGTCGACGACTCCGTCTGGGCCGAGGAAGGCATCAAGAGCAGCTGCCTGGCTGCGCAAAACCTGATGCTGGCCGCTCACGCCCGCGGACTGGCGACTTGCCCGATGACCGGTCCGGTGCTGCTCGCTTCCGAGCAGCTTCGCGAATATTTGGATATTCCTGCGCAGTGCCAGATCAATATGGTCATCTCGCTAGGATACCCTGCCGAGCGTCCGGGCAGACTGGCGCGCAAGGAAGTAGACGACATTCTGCGTATTGTGAACTAAGACCCGGATCGGCCGATATGAAAAAGCCGTGCCTCCATTACGGAGCGCACGGCTTCTTCATGTTCCGAAGATAACCTGCATGTTAGCCGATGCGGGCCATCTCCTCGTCTTCGATTTCATAATTCGAAAATACGTCCTGAACATCGTCCAAATCGTCGAACGAATCCATCATTTTCATCAGCTTCTCGGCGTTCTCGCCTTCCACTTTAATCGTATTTTGCGGAACCCAGCTGACGTTGGCTTCGGCGAATTCCAGCCCTTGCCCTTCCAGCGCCGTCTTCACCTTCTCGAACTCGTGCGGATGCGTCGTGATCTCGAAGTGGTCTTCGCTTACCGTCACATCCTCGGCTCCCGCTTCCAGCGCCTGCATCATCAGCTCGTCCTCATCCAGAGGATGCGTTTCGCGGTCGATCGTCAGAATGCCCTTCTCGTCGAACATATACGAGACGCAGCCGGACTCGCCCATATTGCCTCCGCGTTTGTTGAACACGGCGCGTACGTCAGCGGCGGTACGATTGCGGTTATCCGTGAGGCATTTCACCATGATGGCGATCCCGCCGGGGCCGTAGCCTTCGTACATAATTTCTTCGTACTCGACGTTGTCTCCTTCGCCGGTCGCCTTCTTGATAGCCCGTTCAATGTTATCCTTCGGCATGTTAATGCGGCGGGCGCTTTCCATAGCCACTTTCAACGCAAAGTTGGCGTCCGGATTCGGACCGCCTTTACGCGCCGCTACAAAAATTTCGCGCCCCAGTTTTACGAACTGGTTGTTTTTCGCTTGGTCCGCCTTGCCTTTACGGTCTTTAAACAATTTAAACTTCATATCAATAACGCTCCCTATCGATAAGTGTCACCCATTAGTTTACCACCTAGTGAGGTTTCCGGTCAAAGTAACATCCGAATTGAAGCCCTTCCGCGCAAAAGGAGCCCCCGGATATCCACAGGATATTGCTGCGCATCATTTCCTAAACAACGAAAAAAAAGCGCCGCTCGAAAGTAAACCTTCGAGAGCCGCTTCTTCTGTTTGCTATGGCACTAATATATAAGAAAAACATGAATCGGCGCATCGCCAAGATGTAGAACCATCTGCAGCAGATGGAAATTATTCGTGTCTTACGCCGTCGTTTTTAGATCTTATAACTTAATGACGTTAGCTGCTTGAGGACCACGGTTTCCTTGAGTGATTTCGAACTCAACGGATTGGCCTTCTTCAAGAGTTTTGAAACCTTCGCCTTGGATTGCGGAGAAGTGAACGAATACGTCGTCGCCGCCTTCTACTTGAATGAATCCGTAGCCTTTTTCTGCGTTAAACCATTTAACTGTACCTTTCAATGAAAACAACCTCCTAGAAGTATCGCCATCTGAGAGCGAATACGTTAATTATATCATCAGAGTCATTATAAATCAACCTGCAAAAAAGAATCAAGCCGCTTGTTTTCGCTCATTTTCGCAGTGTCAACCGCTCCGTCGAGCCGGGGATAAAAGCCAGGCCGGACAACGATAAATGCGCTTTCACTCCATCTTGTTCCACATCGGAAATTAAGCGGTCCAGCGAAGCGTACCTCTGCTGATTCAGCGAGTACAGCGGGTACACCATTACCGCGCCTCCTTGCCGGCAAACGCGCAGCAGCTCGCGCACCGCCTCCAGATGGAAAGCGTAATCAAACTGCTCCGAATACAAAAATAGAAAATGGCTGCACAGCACCAGCGAAAACGACTCGTCGGCGAAGGGCAGCTTAGGCAGCGCCGCCGCCGTATAGACCGAAGTCCCTTGCGTTTGCGAGTAATGCCCGGCAAATCGCTCCAACGACTGCTCGCGGATAGATCTATGGTTATCCAAACTGCCGTAATACGACCAGTCATACACATGCTTCAGCTTCTCCAGCTTGGCGGTCGAGCTCTCTATCTCCCGCCTTCCGCGGCTCCTGATGTCCTCCGGCTCCATCGCATACAACGGATCGGCCGCTTGCGCCGCGACGCCCCTGGAGCATGCTTCCGCCACGAAGGACGAAGCGCCTCCCGCCACATCCAAAACCGGCCCTTCGCGGAGCAATTCCCCGGTTAACGCGAACATCCGCTCATACTCGTCGAAAGATCTGCATGTCATAGCCACTCCGCTTTGCTCGTAAACCTTCTCTTGCATTCTCATCTCTCCTCTTCTCTTCTCGGCTCATACTTTTCTCGGCTCAGGGAAATTTTAACATGCATTTCAGCCGCAGGGCAATCTTTTTCATGCACCGCGCCTGCGGTCGATCGAAGCTTCCATTCGCTCTTGCGTCTGCAAAGGCGAGCACTAACGCGCAGTACACTCGCAAACATTCCTGTAGAGGCTAATATTTGGCCTTGGACAAAAACAGGGACGCCTCGTATGATGGGGGTGTCACGGGTCAAGGCCCTAAAAACCCATCAGGAGGCGTCTTATTATGAAGTTTAACCGAAATGCCACTATAAATCAACGAATCGACCGTATAACCCCACACCATGCGGTGGTGGGAGTCGACATCGCGAAAGATAGCCACGTAGCCCAATTGACGGATTTTCGCGGTCGCTCTCTGACTTCACGTCACCTGTCGTTTCCCAACTCACGGGAGGGGTTTAAACGATTTCTCCGGTGGATTCAAGAAGCACAAGCTAAACACGGCTTGTCTTCGCTTCTCGTCGGCATGGAGCCCACGGGGCACTATTGGTTCAATCTTGCCAACTGGCTGCTCGAGCAGAGCGTTGACGTCGTGCTGGTCAACCCCGTCACGACGCACCGCAACAAGGAAAATCGGGACAACAGTCCTTCCAAAAACGATCCAAAAGATGCACTCACCATTGCTGATGTGGTGAGCCGGGGCTTCTACACGGACTACCTTCCCCGAGGGACTGCCTTTGAACGGATCAAAACCATCATGAGCGACCGCGAGTTCTGGTCGAAGGATGCCACACGTTTAGGTAACCGCATCGTCCGGTGGATCGATTTGTACTTCCCTGAGTTCAGACTGGTATTCAAAGATTGGACCGTCCCTCGTGCGCTGGCGACGCTCGGCGCGTTTGCGCTACCTGGTGACCTTCAAGGGCTAACGGTAGAGCAGGTCATTGCAGGCTGGAAAGAACAAGGCATGAAACGGGCCTCAGGCGTTAGCGGGAGAGCGAAGGCGCTGGAGCTGTTATCTTTGGCCGCACGCAGCATCGGTGACAAGCGAGTGCCGGAAGAAGCGCGTCGAGATATCAAGCGGTTGTTGGATGCGTATAAACAGTCCCTTCAGAGACTCGATGAAATCCAGCGGGAAATAGAGGCCCTCGTGGGTGACATGCCGTTGGCGCAGCAATTGCAAAGTATTCGCGGGCTGGGGACGATTACCCTTGCAGCCCTCCTGGGTTGTGCAGGCGACCTTCGCTTGTACTCGCATGGTCGGCAGTTGCTCAGGCGGGCCGGTCTGAATCTGGCAGAGTGCACCTCCGGCAAGTTCAAAGGACAAATCAAGCTTTCCAAGCGCGGAGACAGCATGCTGCGTAAATATTTGTTCCTGGGCGTGCTCAATCTCGTTCGATACAATGAAGATTTCAAGCGATGGCATGAACACAACGTAGCGAAGGGGATGAAGAAGCAGGCATCAATCTTTAAGTTAATTGGAAAATGGGCACGCATCACGATCGGTATGGTTCAAAGAGGAGAAGAATACCGTTCCGCACACGAAGCGGCCATCCCTGCAGCCTAAAGTCTCCTAGCAGAAACGAGTATTGACTCATTTGCAGGATTTCAAATCATGGATGCACAGTGAACCGAATTCTGTGTCCGTCAGGGCAATGACCCGTCAAGTAAACGCTATCGGTCTCCACACCTTTGGACAGGTGTAACGAAGGAATGTAAGGGCGAAGACCCGTTGAGTCATGGGAGGGTGAACCTCCAGAGGCAAAGTGGAGTAGTGCACAATAGGGTAAAACTGGAAGCGTTATGAACGCTGCCTCTGTTCCTGCATGCCTATTAGCCAATGAGATGGGCCAGAATCCCTACATTCCAAACTTCACCGACATCCAATACAATAGAAATCCTGCGAATGAGTGAGCATTCGTGAGATTATCCCCTAATTACGAGGGACGGACACAGATGCAGCTATTTATTGACTAAGCTGCCTTCGAAAGCAATTCGGAGCTATGTAAGCGCCATGGCGTCCGTTACGTTTAAAAAGCATCTGTTTGCGACGAATTTAGCTCCCTCGTGTCCGTTAAAATTAGAAACGGTTCGATGCCCGGTTCCGGGGGCTGCATGAAAGAGTCAATTTTGGATAAATATTCATGATCCAAATTGGATTCAAATGGCCCCTTCGCCCGTTTTTCACTGCGCTTCCAGGGTTCTCGGGCCGTCAACACTCTTGATTTCCTCCCCTTGTTGCGGTATGATTCACCCGATACCTGCTGAAGAAATGGAGTAAACGGCGATGATTAAAAAGCACTTAATTTATAAAAAAGACAAATGGAACATGTTGACGGTCGAGGTCAACGGCAAGACGCTGATTTTGCGCGAAATCTCCGATCAATGGGGCGAAGAATGCCATACGTTCCTGAGCAGACCGGCGATGATGCATTGGGTCGAGGAGCGTTTTCCGAAGGAGCAATTCGAAGGCAGCGAAGAAGAATGGACCGCTATCATGCAGGCTTTCAAGGAAGTCTAACGCTTTTTCGCATGAGAGGGCTTGACTACCGGCTCGTCCTCCCCCTATAATTAAGTCAATTACATAAGATGTCCTCCAAAGGGGAGTAGCTGTCACAGTAAAGTCGTCAGTTCGGGTTAACAACCCCGGCTTTATTGGCAACGATTCGTTGTTAGCAAGACCTTTGCCGCTTAACGGTAGAGGTCTTTTGTGTTTACATGAGACCTTTACCGATTTACGGTAGAGGTCTTTTTTATGTAAACCAATGAACCTGACAAAGGAGTGGAACGAGCATGGAATGGTTGGACCCTACATTTTTCACTGCACTACTCAGCATTATTTTGATCGATCTGGTGCTTGCCGGCGACAATGCGATTGTGATCGGACTGGCCGCAAGAAACTTGCCGAAGGAGAATCAGAAGAAAGCCATCGTTTGGGGCACGGTCGGAGCTATCGCCATTCGCGCGTCGGCAACACTGGTCGTCGTATGGCTGCTCAAGCTTCCCGCACTGCTGCTGATCGGCGGCTTGATCCTTATCTGGATCGCCTACAAGCTGCTCGTCGACAAGAAGGATCACGACAACATTCAAGCGAAAAACCGGCTGTGGCCCGCTATTCAGACGATTATAGTGGCGGATGCGGTAATGGGCTTCGACAATGTCGTCGCCGTGGCAGGCGCTTCTCACGGAAGCTTCCTGCTAGTCATCGTCGGCCTCTTGATCAGCGTTCCGATTATGGTATGGGGCAGCACCCTGTTCATCCGCTGGATGGAGAAGTTTCCCTGGATCATGTATATCGGCGCGGGCGTGCTTGCTTTGACGGCCGGCAAAATGCTGACGGAAGACCCGCTCGTCCACGGCTGGTTTGCAGCCAATCCCGTCGTGAAATGGATTCTTGTGCTGCTGGTCGTCGCCGGTGTGCTGGCAGCCGGTTTATGGCGGAAGCTGTTCGGTTCGCTCGTCTCCATCAATGACAAAGGCCAGCTGACGATCCCGCAGGAGCTGGTCGAAGAGGCGAACATCCGCATCGACGACAGCTTCCAGGCGCAGCGCGACGAGAAAGGCCGGCTCGTTCTGGTCAAATCGGGCGGATAATCGCGCCGCATAGCCCTTCGCCCCTCTCCGTGACGGATGCCGGAAGCGTCCACGGGAGCGGACTGCGAAGGGCTTTTTAAATTGAAAAATAAACCTCTGACCGCCCGAACTTGGTCTCTCAGTCAAAAGGAATTCAGAGCGGCTGCGTCGAATTGGTTCATACAAGTTTCAGTCCGATGAGGTGGTGAGTCCAACTTGAGCAATTCCGCGTCTATCCTTACGTTTATTATCGTATCGTTCTGCTTCGCCTTAATTTTGATCATGAAAAAAGATACGCTGCCGAGCGGCTTCAAACGCCCCCTCGCCATTCTGGCGATCGTGATGGTCGTATTTTCGTTCACGCTCATCGTCTACAGCTTCTTCTCGCTTGGCACGGGGACATGATGAGGACCGTGCTTCCCGAAATACATCCGTTCGTCAGCAAGGAAATTTACCTCTAACGCGCAGCCATTCATCTTTGTTTTACTTCGACCGGTAATTTCCTTATAATAAATCTACAATCCGGTCATACTAGGAAAAAAATTGCAGGGAGCGTGAGCGCTATGCGTTTTTTTCCGTTAGTTATGACGGGCGTGCTGTTTGCCGGTACAGTGCTTGCAGCCCCCATGGCGGCCGACGGCATATCCAAACCGAAGAATACGAGGAGGGTTCCGATGAATCAAGTACTGAAACGAAACGACGTTCCTGCAGAGCACAGCTGGAAGCTGGAGGATTTGTTCCCTAACCAGGAGGCGTGGGACCGGGAATATCAAGAGGTCAAGGAAGCTCTGCAAAAAGTAGGCGCCTTCCACGGCAAGCTGAAGGATGCCGCCTCCATCAAGCAATGCTTCGAGCTCGAAGACACCATCTCCTTACATATGGAACGACTGTACGTCTATGCCAACATGAAGCATCATGAGGATACGGCGGAACCTACATATCAAGCATTATCCGACAAAGCGAGCAAATTGAGCGTGGAAACCGGCGAGGCCTTATCCTTTATCTCTCCCGAAATTTTGAGCTTATCCGACGACGCCCTTCACAAGCTGATTAACGATCCCGAGCTCAGCTTCTACAAGCGTACGCTGGAGGAGATGCTCCGCGAGAAGCAGCATGTGCTCTCCAAATCGGAGGAAGCGCTGCTGGCGCAAGTCGGCAACCTCTCCCAAGCGCCGGGCACGATCTTCAGCATGCTGAACAACGCCGATTTGAAATTTCCGAAGGTGAAGAATGAGCAAGGCGAAGAGGTCGAGCTGACGCACGGCCGCTACATTCAATTTTTGGAGAGCCGCAACCGCGAGGTTCGCAAAGAGGCGTTTCAAGCGATGTACGCGACGTATTCCAAAAACAAAAATACGATCGGCGCTACGCTGGCGGCGAATGTAACGAAAAACATTTTTTACTCCAAAGTCCGCAAGTACCCTTCCACTCTGGAAATGTCCTTATACGGAGACAATATCGACAAAGCGGTCTACACCAATTTGATCGACACGATTCACGAGGCGCTGCCGCTGATGCACCGTTACATGGAGCTGCGCAAAAAGCTGCTTAAAGTCGACGAGCTGCATATGTACGATTTGTTCGCGCCTTTGGTGGACGAATTCAAGATGGACATCACTTACGAGCAAGCCCAGGCTACGGTGAAGGAAAGCTTGAAGCCGCTCGGCCAAGATTATTTGAACATTTTGCAGGAAGGCTTCGATAACCGCTGGATCGACATTTACGAGAACGAAGGCAAACGCAACGGCGCTTACAGCTGGGGCGCCTACGGCACGCATCCTTATGTGCTGTTGAACCATAAAGACAATTTGAACAGCATGTTCACGCTCACCCACGAAATCGGCCATGCGATTCATTCTTATTTGTCCGACGAGAGCCAAAAATACCGTTATGCCCAGTATACGATCTTCCTGGCTGAGGTGGCCTCCACGCTGAACGAAGCGCTGCTGATGGACTACATGCTGAAAAAATCGACCGACCCGAAAGAAAAAATGTACCTGCTCACCTACTACATGGATCAATTCCGCACGACGGTGTTCCGCCAGACGATGTTCGCCGAGTTTGAGAAAATCATCCATGAAAAAGCCGAGCAGGGCGAGTCGCTGACGCCGCAGGAATTCAGCAAAATTTATTACGATCTGAACGTCCTGTATTACGGCAAAGGGATGGTTGTCGATAAAGACATCGAAATGGAATGGGCGCGCATCCCGCATTTCTACAACAGCTTCTATGTATACAAATACGCGACCGGCTTCTCCGCGGCGACCAGCTTCGCCAAGCAAATTCTCGAGGAAGGCCAGCCGGCGGTGGAACGCTACCTCGGCTTCCTGAAAAGCGGCGGAAGCGATTATTCCATCAACATATTGAAACGCGCCGGCGTGGATATGTCGACTCCGGAGCCGATCAAGCAGGCTATGGACGTATTCAAAGGCTTGCTTGAGCAAATGGAGCAACTCGCCAAGTAATCCTCGCTGCAAGGCTCAAGGCTGCACGCATGCTACATGTCTGCAGCCTTGTTTTGTTATACGGCCTACGGCCCAAAATGACGAGGGCTCGATCCTCTCCCACATGTCGCCCTACAGGAGGTGTTACATCATGAAAGCCCAGTGGACTATCATTTTCATTTTGCTGTTTGCCCTTATTACCGCTATTTTCGCCGTTATTAATGTAGAACCCGTTAAGGTTCAGTTTCTGTTCACCGAAGCCAACCTTCCGCTCATTCTTGTCATTCTCGGCTCGACGCTGCTTGGCGGACTGATCGTCGGCTTAATCGGCATAACGCGCCAGTTCAAGCTGTCGCGAACCGTCAAGCTGCTGGAAAAGCAGCTTGCTGAGGCGAAGTCTCTGCAAGCCGAGACTTCGGTCGTCGCGCCGCTTACTGCGGTTCAGTCTCCGTCCGATCCCGATACGCAGACGGACCGTCTTGCCGATGCCGAGCGGGGCTAGAAACCGCGGTCGGTCAAAAATAGTCCGTTTTTTTCCAATTTTGCATTGAACATTGAAACGGCATTCATTACAATAAAGTCAGATGTATTCAATATTAAGCAATTATGTCCAGGAAGGATTCCTCCCTATGGCCGATCCGTTGAAGGAAGCAGATGCGCTTAACGGTAACTGCGCAGATTTATCCGCTGTACTTGAGAATATTACAGACGGGATTATGAACCTAGATGCACTCGGCCGTTTCACTTATGTGAACAGCGCGGCCGAAAGGATGCTCGAACGGAGCCGAAGCGAACTGCTCGGCACCTTCGTATGGACAAGCTTTCCCGCTGCCGTCGGGACGGCGATCTACGATAATTATTTGGCGGCCATGGCTACCCAAATCCCGGCTTCGTTTGAATTTTTCATTCCGACGCTGAACCGATGGCTTGACGTCCGCGTGTATCCCGGCCGGCATAATTATACGGCATATTTCCGGGATATTACGGCCGTCAAAACCAAGGAGAAGTCGCTGCGCGAAAGCGAGGCCATGTATCGGATGATCGCCGACAATTCGACCGACATGATCGCCAGAATTTCCATGGACGGTACGTATTTATACGTCTCTCCCGCCTGCAGGACGCTGCTCGGCTACGAACCTGAGGAACTGATAGGCCGCTGCCTCTACGACCTGCTTCACCCGGATTACAGCCAAGTCCCGCTGGCCGACTTGATAGCGGAGACGGCGAAATGCGGTATGAACCTAAGGGAATCGCTCGCCCGCAAAAAAGACGGCACCTACATATGGTTCGAAACGACAGCCAGAACGATTCTCGATAATTTAGGTTTACATAAAGAGCTGATCACCATATCGAGGGATATATCCGCCCGCAAACACATTGAGAAGCAATTGCTGGAAACCAACGAACTGCTGCAAAAAATATCTACCGTCGACGCTTTGACCGGAGTCGCCAACCGCCGGGGATTCGACGAATGCTTGCAAAGGGAATGGAAGCAGGGCAGAAGAATAGGCGCTCCCCTCTCCCTGATCATCGTCGACATCGACTATTTCAAACGATTTAACGACACCTACGGCCATGCGGAGGGAGATCAATGCCTCAAGCTTGTGGCCGAATCGTTGAAAAAGGCCGCCAGACGCCCCGTCGACTTCATCGCGCGGTACGGCGGCGAGGAATTCGTGATCATTTTGCCCTGTACGGATGCCGCAGGAGCACAGACCGTGGCCGAGCAGTTGGGCGAGCAAGTAGAAGAGCTGCAAATTCCGCACAGCCGCTCGGAAAGCTCGCCGTATATTACGATCAGCTCGGGCACGGCCACGATGATTCCTTCCCAGGACGTCGATCCCAAGGAGCTGTTCCTCCGCGCGGACAAAGCGTTATACCAAGCGAAACAGGACGGGCGCAACCGGGTCAGACTATACCAAGTGTCCGAATAAACGCCGAGCCGTAGGCTTCTCAGCTTGCGGCTCGGCGTGTTGGATTTCCGGCAAATCATCCTGCCGGAGTGTTGAAAAAAGCGAACGTTTCCCGTATCTGTGACAGATCAGGAGCGTTTTTTGTTTTTCCTATACAATGATGTACAATGGATTTGGAACTATATGTAAATCCGGAGGGAAACTCAACATGATTATTACTGTCGTGCAAGTCGTCGTTTTTATCGCCGCCTTCGCCGTGATCGGCCTGCTGATCCGCGGGCTCGTCAAAGCAAACTCCCGCAGAGGAAGCAAATAGCTCCCTCTGCGGACGTCAAACGAGCGCAAAGAGCAGCAGGTACAGCAGCATGCAGAGAGCTCCCGCCGTCAGCGAGCTTATCATATTTACCGCATCGTTCGTCATGAACGATGCTCCTCTGATACGCACCGCCTGCGAATCGCAATGGCGGTCTTTCTCGATGTCTTTGCCGCAGACCGGACAACGGTACATCACTTGCCATACCGCTCCGATCCAAGAATCGATCAGCGAGCCCGCCAGACCGCCGCAAGCGGCGAGCAGCACCATACCTCCAAGCGAAGCCCATTCTCCCTCTGCTGCCGCACCTTGCGGCTGCAGCATAAGGAGCAGCCATGCCGCTAGACCGATGACGATCCCCCCGGCTAGCGATGCGACAAGCCCCAGGCTCGTAATCCCGCCGGACGTGCCGGCGGGAACGATGCGCCCGGTGACGATGGAGCGCGGCTGTGTGCGGCTGAGCCCGCCGATTTCCGTAGCCCATGTGTCGGCGTTCACGGCGGCCATCACCCCGAGATAAGCCGCCCACCAGAGCGGATGAGGCCACAGGCTGTGCCCTATACAGAGCAGAACGCCGATTCCGCCGTTGGCGGCGACTTGTCCCGCATCTCTGCGCCCCGTCTTGGCATAGCCGCTTTCCACGGCCGCCTTGCGCTTGTGCTTCCACTTGGAAAGCAGTGAGGATGTTACGAAAAATACGATTAACGTCCCGAACCAGGCCAGGCTGCCGTAAGCGTACAGCAGAGTTCCTACAATGACGGCCGCGGCTGCGCCGGAGGCGGACAGCGATTTTTTCGCATAAGCTCCCGCTGCGATCAGAAGACTGCAAGCCAAGCCGATTCCCCAATCCAACATATGCGTCTCCCCCCTTATGCAATCCGTGATTAGCGCAGATTTAGTCATCATAAGTCAATGATCGGACCGTTTTCATCCGGATACGGGCGTTCCCTCTCGAAGCTGCACTCCTTCCGGCAGCAGCCCGGCGATACGTTCTCGCAGCGCGGAATCGTGAGGCAATTCCTCGCTGAAAATCGCAATGATGCCGCTGTCGTCGCGGGAGCGGATCAACCGCCCCATCCCCTGCTTGAGCCGCAGCAGCATATAAGGCAAATCGACCTCCTCGTACGGGAATGCCGCCAGCTGCCGTTTGGCCATAAATACCGGGTCTTGCGGCGGAAAAGGCAGCGACCATATGATCACATTGGACAAGGACGGTCCCGGCACGTCGAGTCCTTCCCACAGACTGACGGCGCATAGAACGCTCGGCTCATCCCGCTGAAAGGCGGCGATCAGATCGCTGATCTCCCGGTCGCCCTCGAATAAGAAACTCATGCCCGCGCATTCCGCATAGTTCGAAATCTCCCGTTTGAATCCGCGCAGCTCCTCCTTATCCTTGAACAGCAGGAGCGCCCTGCCTCCCGTTCTTTGCAGCAATCGCACGGCCGTTTTCATTTTCTCCGAAAAGGTGCCGTTATGCGACCATTGCGGAACGACGACTTCCATTTGGCGCTCGTAATCGTAAGACGAGTCGACGGAGAACGATAAATAACGCTCGATCCCGAGACTCTCCGCCATGTAATCGAAGGCTCCGTCCACCGACAGCGTAGCCGACGAGAATACGATCGGCATGTCGGCGCTGAACACCCGCTCCCGCAGCACTTCCTTCACGGTCCGCGGCATGATGACGAGCGACGGTCCCGTTACGCTATCAGTCACCCAGCAGATGAGATTATCGGAGCTCTGAAATAAACTCAATGCTTTTTGCAGCATCTCCAGGTGTTCCTCGACAATCCGCAGCTGATATTCGTTCAAGGTGAACAAGGCGCTCTCAAAGACCAATTCCTCCTCGATGTCCGCCAGCAGCTTCTGGAACGAGCCGACTTCCCTCAGCAGTTCCCCGCTCAGTACGACTTGCTTGCGGTCCGACCCGGGAATCGCTCTGCTCTGCCCTTCGAATACGGCAAACATCGCTTCGCTCTGCACGATCGCTTCGTCGATTAGCACCGCCAAGCTTTCGCGCACCTCGCCTTTGAGCAGACGGGTGATCAGTTCCTCGAACACGATATGCTTCAGCTTGTACGTGAGCGCCTTCTGGGCGGCCGATTCGAGCAAATGCCCTTCGTCGAACACGACGGCGCAATGCTCCGGCAGCAGCGGCAGCTGCCCTTCCCGCTTCCGCCCCTCGTAAGTCCATACATGCTCCATATAAAAATCATGGGAGCAAATGATCAGATCGCCCGATTTTCTGTAATGGTCGCGCGACAGCGTTTGTCCGCAGCGGTGGCGCTGGCCGCAGGCGAAGCAGTCCTGGAACGAGTCCCAGTTCATTCGGCTCCACTGCCGATCGTCCAGCTGCGGATACTGCTTCCGGTCCCCGTAGGCGTAAAAAGACTGCAGGCCTTCGCGGAAGCGGACAAATTCGGGGAGCCCGTCGTAAATGTCCTGGTACAGCTCTTCTTCTTCATGTCCCAATCTCGCTTCGTCGAGCTTGGCCAGACATACGTATTGATCGGGCGATTTGCCCAGGCGGGCGTCGATCTCCATGCCCAAGTAGCGGGCAAGCTTGGCGATGTCCCCTTCCGGCTTGACAAGCTGCTCGATTAACGATTCGTCGGCGCAGGCAATAACGGCCGGCTTGCGCATATAGCGCGCGTAGCAGACGGCGTACAGCAAATAAACGAGCGTCTTGCCGGTACCGACCCCCGCTTCGGCGAAAATCGTCCGGTTCTCGGCAAAAGCTTTTTCAAGCTGAAAGGCCATATAAATTTGTTCGTCCCGAATCTCGAAACCGGACTCGGGCAGTATGTCGTAAAAAACGTCCGCGATCCAGCTCCCGACCTGCTGAATGAACGGCCGGGAATGATCATAAGTGAAAGGATACCGCTCCAATGGTTATGTGCCTCCGTCATGAAGTGAAATTTGCGCCGCAGCACGGGCATTCGGAATGCGAAATTCACGCTCCTCCGCATCTCCCCCTGCCCGAACGACGATAAAAAGGATACTGGATTATACATCCGGTACCCTTGACTATGTTCTCCGATCGAGTTGTTTATAGCTGCGCCGTAAACGTCCCTACGACTTCTTCGCCCCACAACAGCTCCATCCGGTCGCCCGATTGCAGCGCCCCTACGCCGGCCGGCGTGCCCGTGTAAATAATATCTCCTTTGCCGAGCCCGTAATGCCGAGCGATGTAATCGACGATCGTCTGCAGATTAAAAATCATATCGTTAACGTTGCCCCGCTGAACCTCCGCTCCGTTTTTACGCAAAGAAAACTCCGTACGCTTCACGGCTTCTTCCCCCGGAAAAGGCCGGAATCCGGCAATCGCGGCCGAGTTCAGAAAACCTTTGGCCGGCAGCCACGGCTGGCCCTTCTTCTTAATGACCGATTGCACGTCCCGCAGCGTAAAATCGATCCCCAGAGCCATGGCGTCAATCAATTGATCGACGGAGGCGCCCGGCTTGTAAGCTTCGGCTATATGCACGACAAGCTCGGTCTCGTAATGCACCTCGCCGCGGTCTCCCGGCAGCAAAATCGGCTGCCCTTGAATCGCAACCAGCGCATGAGTCGGCTTGGTAAAAATCATCGGCTCTTCCGGAACCTCGTTGCCGAGCTCCGCGGCATGCAGACCGTAGTTGCGCCCGACGCAATAAATGTTACGGATCGATTGCATCATAAATCATCCCTTTGCTCCCATAATGATTGCTCATCTTAGCATAATCGAACGGCAGCGAAATCTCAATGCCCCGTCCCGACATGTTTCAATTGAAATCCAAGCGGTGCGTTTCGCGGAATTTGCTCGGCGGCAGGCCGTTCAGCTTCTTGAACGACTTGCTGAAATGATATTCCTCCAAATAGCCGCAAGCTTTGGCGATCTCCTTGACGGGCAAATCCGAATACATCAAATAATGCTTCGCGTGCTCGTTGCGGATATGATTGTGATAATGCTTCGGGCTCATGCCGACATGCTGCAGAAACATTTTGCGCAAATACGATACCGAGATGCCGAAGCGGTCCGCCAACTGCCCGATCGTAAATTCGCTGTAATAGGACGTTTCCAAATAGTCCTTGACCATGTCCATCTTGGACGCCGCCGAATCGCGGACAGCCGCTCCGTTATCGCTCGTCGCATGCAGCTCGTGAATCAGCGCCAGCAGGGCCCCTCCCTGGGCTCCCGGCACCCAGCAGCGGTATATATCGCGAAATTGGCCGCTCAGCCGCATGCTGCTCTCCAGGCCGAACGACCTTAGGAAGGGCAGCTCCAACCGCCCTACCGGAGCGACGCAGGTCCACTCCTTGTCGTATCCGACCGCGGCGCAGTCAAACAAAATCATTGTCATCCGCAGCGGAAACCGACCGTCCGACTCCATGGACATCGCAAGGCCGGGAGGCATATAGGCAAGCATGCCTCCCTCAACCGGATACGTCTGCTCCGTATGAAACGTTCCTTTGCCTTCGTGAATCCAATACAGCGTATGCGCTCCGATATTGTTGCGCTTGTCCGTCCACCCGGGAGCCGTCGGCTTATCCAGCACCCAGTGAATATGCAGATGCAGCTCGTTCAGATCATACGCCACCCGTGCTCCAGCTCCCTTCGGAAAAACGAATTTTCTTGGCTAACTATACCGAACCGGAAGCGATTTGTACAAGTCCCGTTCTCCTTTTACCCATTTTCCCGGCCTGCGGCCTTTTGTTACAATGCAGCTGTAACCGTAAGCAGCGGCAAGTATCGAACCGCCATATTATTGAAATGCCCAGGAGGTATAAAAAATGATCAGAACTTTTACGGAGCATCGAATCAGACAAACCCGGGAGCTTGGCGGACAATGGGAATTCATTACCGATCCGGCGGATCGGGGAATTCGCGATCAATGGTATGCGCAGTTCCCCGCCGCACAAACGAATGTGTTCGTCCCGGCCTGTTGGAACAATGAATTCGGTTTGTACGATTACGAAGGCGTCGCTTGGTACCGCACGACGTTCGAGCTCGCGTCCATAGAACATATCCGGCTGCTGTTTCACGCCGTATTGGGACATGCCGACGTCTATCTGGACGGACAGCATCTCGGCTACCATTACGGGGGTTACACGCCTTTCGATTTTGTCGTCCCTTCCGCGTCGGCGGGCAAGCATGAGCTGATCGTACGCACCGACAGCACGCTAACCCGGCAGACGATCCCGATTGACGCAGTCGACTGGTATCATTACGGAGGCATTATTCGCCCCGTCGAGCTGCAGCTGCTATCCGGCGTCTACATCGATCATCTCGGCATCGGGTACAGCCTGGACTCCGGGAACCGGGCCGACGTCACCGTCTCGGTGCGCCTGCGCTCCCTCTCGGCGGAAGAGCAGGACGTGCCGCTCGTTCTGTCGGCGGAGAATCATGTATTTCACGAAGAAGAAGTACGCGTTCCCGCAGGGCAAACCGTGACCGTAGAGGTGCGCCAAACTTGGGACGATGTCCGCTTATGGAACGTCGGCCGGGCCGAGCTGTACCTGATTACGGCTTCTACAGGCTATGACGACAAGACCGACCGGATCGGCTTCCGCCGGATTGAGGTCAAGGACCGGCAAATCTGCATTAACGGCCGGCCCGTCTACTTGCAGGGCGTGAACCGGCATGACGAGCATCCCGAATGGGGCTTCGCCTTCCCTCCCAAGCTGATGAAAAAAGATCTCGATCTGATCCTGGAGCTCGGCTGCAATTCGGTGCGCGGCTCGCACTATCCGCAAAGCCCTTATTGGATCGATCTGCTGGACGAGCACGGCATCGTCTATTGGAGCGAAATTCCGATGTGGGGCGCGTTCCTGCCCAAGGAAGTAACGACCGATCCGGTCTTCCGGCAGCGGGCGATGCGGATGCTCGAAGAAATGATCGAGCGGGATATTCATCATCCGAGCGTCGTGTTCTGGTCGATCCACAATGAGATCGATACGACATGCCAGGAAGCGATCGATTTGTCCGTCCCGATGATCGAGCGCGTTCGCAGTATGGACAGCTCCAGACTGGTCGCGTACGCGACGATGCATCCTCTGAAGGATGTGCTGCTGCCGCTCGTGGACGTCATCGGCATCAACAAATACCACGGCTGGTATGAGGGCAACGTCGAAGGATTCCAAGGAATGCTGGACGAATTTCACGCCTATGCCGAAGCGATGGGAGCCGGAGACAAGCCCGTGCTGATGACGGAATTCGGAGCGGCCGGCATTTACGGGGACACGGGCTGGGAGCCCCGCCTGTTCAGCGAGGATTACCAGGCTCATGTGATTCGGGAGGCGCTGCGCATTTTCCGCAGCGATGCCAAGGTAGGAGGAACGTATATATGGCAGTTTGCCGATATACGGGCCGACCTGAAGAGCGACCGCGGCTACTTCCGCGACCGGGCGCGAAGCTTCAACAACAAAGGGCTGCTGAACGAATACCGTAAGCCTAAGCAGGCTTACCGCGTCGTCCGCGATATATACCGCTCGGCGGCGGATAGCCCGGCGAAGCCGTGAACGCGGACCGGCACGTTCGGGCTAACGAAGCGGCTGCCTATTCGCCTGGAGAATAACGGGTCAGCCGCCGCCTTGGCCTAACCGCATCGGCCTATAGAGCACGTACTTCCAACAAAAGAAAGGAGCCCGGGGCGCTTCCCGGGCTCCTCGCTATATGTGCCGCCACGCGGGCGGAGTTTGCCAAGCGGTCGGCCGGCCGGGCCGCCGCCGTCAGTCGCCGTCCTTCGCCGGGGTCGGCGAAGGCTTAGGCGACGATTTGGCCGTCGGCGTCGGTGTGGGCTTGGCAGCCGGTTTGGATGACGGCTTCGGCGTCGGCTTGGTCGATGGAGTCGGCGTCGGAGACGGTTTCGTCGACGGCTTCGGCGAAACCTTCGGCTTGTCCGTCTGCTGCGGTTTGGCGGAGCCTCCGCTTCCCGCCGTAATGCCTGAGGACGGCGAGCCGCCGGATTCTTTCTTCGGCTCCGTCTGTTTCTTCGCCGCGGGCGTCGGGGTCGGCGCTGGCTTGACGGGCTCCGCTTCCGTGACGACGCCATCTTTATCGACGCTGGCATTGATCGAGATGCGCCCCATTCTCTCGAACAGATTGGCGCCGTCCTCATCCGTCATCCGTACAGGCTGCGCCCATTTGGTCAAGATCGGCACCATTTGCAGGCTGCAGCTTCCTTCCTTCGTGCATTCCGCATCGAGCACCATGCTCTCCCATGTCTCGGGAACTTCGTTGGTGGTGAAGATGAAATTGCCCAGACTATAGGCAATCCATTTGCCCTTATACCGTTCGAAGCCCTGAAGCACATGCGGATGGCCCCCGATCACAAGATCCGCACCCGCGTCGATATACTTGTGGGCAAGATCGGTCTGCTCCTTAACCGGGCGGTCCTTGCGTTCGATTCCCCAATGCGCAATGACAACGACAAGATCGGCCTGCTCGCGCGCTTTTGCAACCGCCTCGAGCGGCAGCTTGGCGTTGTACGTCTCGGCCACGCCCGGTTTGTCATTGCCCGCATACCAATCGGCGTTCTCCGCTACCCGGCTGAAGCCGAGAAAAGCGATCTTAATGCCGCTGCGCTCCATGATGACGGATTGATACGCCTCATCGCTGTTGCGGCCCGTGCCGACGCGCTTCATGCCAGCCTTGTCCAATTCGTCCAGCGTATCGAGCAGCCCTTCGGGGCCGTAATCCATAATATGATTGTTCGCCGTGTTGACCAGATCGATGCCTGCGGCTTGCATCACGGGCAGCGCCTGGGGCGAAGAACGGTACACGTAATCCTTGGACTCGGCGGTGCCTCTCTCGGTCAGCGGCGTCTCCAAATTCGCTACGGTAATATCGGCCGGGGTCAAGAAGTCCTTCACATAACGGAACGGATAATCCCAGCCGTTCTTCTTGAGCAAATCCTCGACCTTGCCGGCGAACATCACATCGCCGATAAACGTCAGCTTGACGCCGGATTTGATCTCGGACTCCTGCTTGGACGCGTCGGGCTGTACCGCCTCCGTCGGCGGCTGACCGCCTTCTTGAACGTTCGTCGCGGCCGGAGAAGGTGCGGAGCTTGTTCCCGAGGGCTGCTGCTGAACGGGGGGAGCCGCCCCCTCAGGCAAATCGTCGCGGGATAGCCAGTTCATTAAATAACTGAAGGAAACGAGAGTAATAACGGCCAAAATGGCCAGCGTAATCCAAGTTTTCTTATTGTTTTTGTCTTCATCCCGATGCTTTTGCGAACGCGTTTCTATGATGATCTACCCCTTTGTAACCAATGCGATCCAGCGGTTTTCCACCGTCGCCGGCATGGATCTCCCGGCTTAAAGCTTGCCTAAAATTGATTCGAAGCAAAATAGCTTCTAGACATTATACCAAATATTGCTGCCCCGGTCATCGAACGAAAGTACGAGCCTTGGTTTATAAGAAATGTCCGGCCTGTGCAAAAACGGGAATATGGCCCCCGCCGTGCGCACTCCCCGGCACAAGGAGCAAACAACAAGGGAAAGCTGTTTTTTACCGCAGCAGGGTGTCTCTTTGGCGCAAAAATCCTTATAATGGAAAGATGGAGAGCTTTCAAGCTCGCAAGTCGAGACAGAATAGGAGTGCTTACCGATGGAAAAAATAGCGGTCATCTCGGATATTCACGGCAATTTGCCCGCGCTCGAAGCCGTCGTGAAGGACATCCGCAGACGGCGGATCAAACGTATCTTATGCCTCGGTGATCTGGTCGGCAAAGGTCCTCAACCCGCCGAAACGGTAGACCGGGTCCGCGAAATATGCGAGCAGACCGTGCAGGGCAACTGGGATCTCGGCATCAATCGCCCGCAGGACAAAGCCGCCGGCATCTGGCAGCAGGAGAAGCTCGGAGCGGAGCGGCTCGATTATTTGCGCAGCCTGCCCTACTGCATCGATCTGCAGCTTAGCGGCAAATGGCTCCGCCTATTCCACGCGTCCGCGCTAAGCGTCGATCATCGTGTCCCCCGCAAAGCGCCCAAAAAGGATAAGCTGGCGCTGTTTCAGCATACGGCCATGACGGGTATGCCGCTTGGTTCGGATTCGGAGCCGGACCGCATTCCGGATATCGTCGGCTATGGGGATATCCATATTCCTTATTTGCAAACGATCAAGACGAAACAAAAAAAAGGGCTTATCGTGTTCAATACGGGCAGTGTCGGAGCTCCCTACGACGGGATTCCGGCGGCTTGCTATACGATTGTCGAAGGGATTCCCGAATCCGCAGCCGCAGGGCCTTACTCCATTCAAACGGTGAGGGTGCCGTACGATATCGACAAGGCGATAGCGATCGCCGAAGAGACGGGAATGCCGGGAATCGAGCGGTTTCGCTACGAAATGAAGCACGGCGTGGAAATGTAGCCGGTCACTATCACTATCCGGTTTACATAATCCTAAAATGTGAGGTTTTCTCCTGCCTATGATACAATAAAGAGAACGCTCACATGCGAGATTCGTTTCTGCTCCAACGCAGCCCATACACAGCAGGAAAAGAGGAGAACCCTTGTGGCCAGATGGAAAATCAACTTGATCGTGCTTTGGATCGGACAGTTTCTTGTAATGAGCGGCATGACGATGATCACGCCTTTTTTGCCGCTGTACATACAAGATTTGGGCGTGCATGACGCCCATCAGGTAGCGATGTGGTCGGGCATTATTTTCGCCGGCAACTTCGTCACCTCGTTTTTGTTTCAACCGCTTTGGGGCGGATTATCCGATCGCTACGGCCGCAAAGTCATGCTGCTGCGCTCCGGCTTCGGCATGGCGATCGTCATGACGCTGATGGGCTTTGCGACGAGCCCGTGGCAGCTGCTCGCGCTGCGCATCGTGAACGGCGTCATTTCCGGTTTCATGCCGGCCGCCGTCGCCCTGATGTCCACGAATACGCCGAAGGAGCGGATCGGCTTTGCGCTCGGCACGCTCCAATCCGGCGGGGTGGCGGGCTCGATCCTCGGGCCGTTCATCGGCGGCTTGTTGGCGGAGTGGGTCGGCTTCCGGCCGATCTTCTACATTACCGGCCCTCTGCTGTTCTGCGCTTCGCTCTTGGCGCTCTTTCTGATCAAAGAGAACTTCGACGCCGCGGCGGCCAAAAAAAAGCCTGCCATTTCCACTATGGAAGGCTTCAAGGAATTAAAAAAGACAAAGCAGCTGCCCGCGCTGTACGCCGTAACGTTCGTCATTCAGTTTTCAATGCTGAGTTCGATGACGCTGGTCCCGCTCTTTGTACAAGAGCTCCACGGCAACGGGTCGATGCTCGCCTTCTATGCAGGCCTGGTCAGCTCGATCACCGGCTTCTCGAACATGATCGCCTCCCCGCTGCTCGGCCGATTGAGCGACCGGATCGGTTCGGTCAAAATATTGGCGATTTGCCTGGTCGGCGCCGCCGTCTCCTTCGTGCCGCAAGCGCTGGTTACGAACATATGGCAGCTGTTTGCCGCCCGCTTCATGCTGGGCGTCTTTATGGGAGGAATGCTCCCTTCCGTACAAACTCTAATCAGCAAGTTCGCTCCTAAAGGAATGGAAAGCCGAGCCTACAGCTTCAATACGAGCGCCACCAGTCTCGGCAACATGCTCGGGCCGATCGTCGGGGGCGTCCTGTCCGGCTGGATTCACATTCAAGGTTTGTTTATTATGGCGGCCGTGTTTCTGTTCGCCAATGCGATCTGGGTACGCAAAGCGTTGTTTCCCGGCCGTTCAGGCACAGAGGAAAACGCGGGCGGGACCGGATAGACGATTTTTATTTCGGAGGTGCTTGGATGAAAGTGAACGTGAAAAAGGTTCTGTTAATTATCGTCTGCGCAGAGCTGATGATATGGTATTGGGCCCAGCTCGACAGCATCGAGCAAAACGGGCAAGTCGTGTACCATCATCAAACTAACCGCGACACGGAAGCACCTCAGAAAGCGGCCGTCGATCCCGCCGAAGCGGTCAAGAAAGCGTCTTAACGATTATGAATTCAATTTTATGGAAAAACGCGCCAAAAAAACCGCCGAAGCCCGACTTCTTCCCGATGGCAAGAAGCAAAGCTTCGGCGGCTTTTTCGTTTGCGACGCCGTTTAACGGACCCGGGCGATTGCCAGCCCGTCGTACGCAGGCAGGATGACGCCTTCCAGCCGCGGGTCGCGCACCATCCGCTCGTTGAATTCGCGCATCTTGACTACGCGGTTTCCCTTCGCCTCCGGATTCATGCTGTCGCCGTGCAGCAGCGTATTGTCTCCTACAATGACCGCTCCCGGATTGGCCAGCTTGATCGCCCATTCGAGATAGTTCGGATAATTGCCTTTATCGGCGTCGATGAAATACAGGTCGAACCGGTATCCTTCTTCTTCCAGCCGCCGTAGGCTGTCCAGCGCTTCGCCGGTCCGGTATTCCACCTTATCGCCCAAACCTGCTGCGGTCAAATTCCGCCGGGCGACCTCCGCATATTGCTGCTTAAGCTCCAGCGAGACCAGCTTGCCCCGCTCTCCGAGACCGCGGGCCAGACAAATGCCGCTGTATCCTCCCAGCGCGCCGATCTCCAGAATCCGCTCGGCTCCGGTCATCTGCACAAGCAGCGTCAGCAGCTTGCCGTACCCTCTGGCGATCGAAATTTCCGGCATGCCTTCGGCCCGGATCGTTTCGGCCACCTTATCCAATTGCTCGTCCGCTTCGAGCAGCGACTCGACGTATTCCTCCGCACTAAGCTGCGCCATGATCCATTTCCTCCCGCCTCATTGTATAAACGCATCGTTTATCCTATACTAGACTATTGTATGGCTTTTCCAAAGCGAGTTCAACTTCAAGAACAGCCGTCGCTAACGATTATATTTCCGGCGTCCGCAAACCGGGCGCCGGCTTAAGAATACGGAGTGAAGTTCATGTCAGAGATTCATTTAATCGCCACCGCCCCGATGGGGCTGGAGGCCGTCGTAGCCCGCGAAGTCCGCGATCTGGGTTATGACCGGGTGACGGTCGAGAACGGCCGCGTCCATTTTATCGCAGACGAGCTGGCTATCGCCCGGGCAAACCTGTGGCTGCGTACGGCCGACCGGGTTTTGGTAGTGATGGGCCAATTCGAGGCCCGTACCTTCGACGAGCTGTTCGAAGGGACCAAAGCGCTGCCGTGGCCGGACTGGATTCCGGAGCATGCCGAGTTCCCTGTCGAAGGCCGCTCCCATAAATCGCAGCTGTCGAGCGTGCCCGCCTGCCAAGGAATCGTTAAGAAGGCGATCGTAGAGAGCATGAAGCAGCGCTATCATACGGAATGGTTCGGCGAGACCGGACCCAGATACGTGATCGAGATTGCGCTGCTGAACGATGTCGCTACGCTCACGCTCGACACGACAGGCGCCGGGCTGCATAAGCGCGGCTACCGCAAGCTCGTCACCGAAGCGCCGCTGAAGGAGACGATGGCGGCGGCGCTCGTGCTGCTGAGCCGCTGGCAGCCGGAGCGCCCGCTCTACGACCCGTTCTGCGGGTCGGGGACGATCCCGATCGAGGCGGCGATGATCGGGTGGAACCTGGCGCCGGGGCTGCGGCGCAGCTTCGCCGCCGAGGCATGGCCCGTCGTGCCCGAGGACCTGTGGTCCGAGGCGCGGGAGGAAGCCTACGATCTCGTGCGGGACGATATCCCGCTGGAGATCGCGGGCTCGGACATCGATAGCGCGGCGATCGATGTGGCTTTGGCCGCCGCCAAGGCGGCAGGGCTCGCGAAGGAGCTGAGCCTGAAGGTGCTGCCGGTGGCGAAGGCGCAGCCTCGCGGCGACTACGGCTGCGTGATCACCAATCCGCCGTACGGCGAGCGGCTCGGTGACCGCGGCGAGGTCGAGAAGGTAATCCGCCAGCTCGGCGGCATGGCGTCGCAGCTGCCGACATGGTCGTTCTTCATCCTCAATCCGAACAAACAGATCGAGCATTACATGGGCCGGACGGCCAGCAAAAAGCGCAAGCTGTTCAACGGCCGGATCGAATGCCATCTCTATCAATACTTTGCATCCGGCGGACTGTACGGCTGGCGCAAAGAGAAACAAGACAACCCCGGAACGTAAAGTCCGGGGCTTTTGCCTTATATTTTATTTCCTGATTTCCGCCCGCCCGTCCCTTCTCAGGAATCGGTACGCGGCTCGAACGGCCTGGAAGGGAGCTACAGTACAGGAGGTGTAGCCCCGGAACCGGGCATCGAATAGCTTCTAAGTGTAACGGACACAGGGGAGCTAAAGTCGTCGCATACAGACGCTTTTTAAACGTAACGGACGCCATTGCGCTTACTTAGCTCCGAATCGCTTTCTATGGAGGCTTTGCCAACCAATAGCTGCATCTGTGTCCGTTAGAAATCCAACATGGCCGATAGGGTTGATATAGCGGCCGCTGTGTCCGTCCCTCGTAATTAGGGGATAATCTCACGAATGCTCACTCATTCGCAGGATTTCTATTGTATTGGATGTCGGTGAAGTTTGGAATGTAGGGATTCTGGCCCATCTCATTGGCTAATAGGCATGCAGGAACAGAGGCAGCGTTCATAACGCTTCCAGTTTTACCCTATTGTGCACTACTCCACTTTGCCTCTGGAGGTTCACCCTCCCATGACTCAACGGGTCTTCGCCCTTACATTCCTTCGTTACACCTGTCCAAAGGTGTGGAGACCGATAGCGTTTACTTGACGGGTCATTGCCCTGACGGACACAGAATTCGGTTCACTGTGCATCCATGATTTGAAATCCTGCAAATGAGTCAATACTCGTTTCTGCTAGGAGACTTTAGGCTGCAGGGATGGCCGCTTCGTGTGCGGAACGGTATTCTTCTCCTCTTTGAACCATACCGATCGTGATGCGTGCCCATTTTCCAATTAACTTAAAGATTGATGCCTGCTTCTTCATCCCCTTCGCTACGTTGTGTTCATGCCATCGCTTGAAATCTTCATTGTATCGAACGAGATTGAGCACGCCCAGGAACAAATATTTACGCAGCATGCTGTCTCCGCGCTTGGAAAGCTTGATTTGTCCTTTGAACTTGCCGGAGGTGCACTCTGCCAGATTCAGACCGGCCCGCCTGAGCAACTGCCGACCATGCGAGTACAAGCGAAGGTCGCCTGCACAACCCAGGAGGGCTGCAAGGGTAATCGTCCCCAGCCCGCGAATACTTTGCAATTGCTGCGCCAACGGCATGTCACCCACGAGGGCCTCTATTTCCCGCTGGATTTCATCGAGTCTCTGAAGGGACTGTTTATACGCATCCAACAACCGCTTGATATCTCGACGCGCTTCTTCCGGCACTCGCTTGTCACCGATGCTGCGTGCGGCCAAAGATAACAGCTCCAGCGCCTTCGCTCTCCCGCTAACGCCTGAGGCCCGTTTCATGCCTTGTTCTTTCCAGCCTGCAATGACCTGCTCTACCGTTAGCCCTTGAAGGTCACCAGGTAGCGCAAACGCGCCGAGCGTCGCCAGCGCACGAGGGACGGTCCAATCTTTGAATACCAGTCTGAACTCAGGGAAGTACAAATCGATCCACCGGACGATGCGGTTACCTAAACGTGTGGCATCCTTCGACCAGAACTCGCGGTCGCTCATGATGGTTTTGATCCGTTCAAAGGCAGTCCCTCGGGGAAGGTAGTCCGTGTAGAAGCCCCGGCTCACCACATCAGCAATGGTGAGTGCATCTTTTGGATCGTTTTTGGAAGGACTGTTGTCCCGATTTTCCTTGTTGCGGTGCGTCGTGACGGGGTTGACCAGCACGACGTCAACGCTCTGCTCGAGCAGCCAGTTGGCAAGATTGAACCAATAGTGCCCCGTGGGCTCCATGCCGACGAGAAGCGAAGACAAGCCGTGTTTAGCTTGTGCTTCTTGAATCCACCGGAGAAATCGTTTAAACCCCTCCCGTGAGTTGGGAAACGACAGGTGACGTGAAGTCAGAGAGCGACCGCGAAAATCCGTCAATTGGGCTACGTGGCTATCTTTCGCGATGTCGACTCCCACCACCGCATGGTGTGGGGTTATACGGTCGATTCGTTGATTTATAGTGGCATTTCGGTTAAACTTCATAATAAGACGCCTCCTGATGGGTTTTTAGGGCCTTGACCCGTGACACCCCCATCATACGAGGCGTCCCTGTTTTTGTCCAAGGCCAAATATTAGCCTCTACAGGAATGTTTGCGGGTGTACGGCGCCACTGAAGGGGTCGCCCACTGCGCATGCGAAAGCCTCTTCGATCGCTGCCCGTCCCGGATTTTTTGAATAGGTAGGCCCGTGAAAACGGGGGAAATCCGCGAACAAAGGCGCACGCTTCGCTTCTCCAGATGGCTCTCGCTTAGCGAAGTCTGCTTTGTCGCCACGCTTCTAAAAGTGCGGTGAGAAACGCCCACTGCGCATGCGAAAGCCTCTTCGATCGCTGCCCGTCCCGGATTTCTTGAATAGGTAAGCCCGTGAAAACGAGGAAAATCCGCGAACAAAGGCGAACGCTTCGCTTCTACAGATTGCTCTCGCTTGCTTCGCTCACTTTTTCACCGGGCTTCTAAGAGTCTGTCCGATGAAGTTACATTTGTGCATACTGAATGAATAATGACTGCATATTTCTCCGCTAGCGCTGCATCATTGCTGTCATTTTGCATATATATACCTTCTACGTCGTTCATCGGACAGACTCCAAAAAAGGTGGTAAAAAATCCGCCGCGGCGCCCATTTGATCTTCCCATCGCTGTTGAAACCGGATTTTGGGGATGGTTATTTCCCTTTTTCTATGGAGAAAATCCGTCAGTAAAGGCGAACGCTATCGCTTTTCCAGATTCAAATGGCCCCACCGCTCGTTTATCACCGCCATTCTATCGCCGCTCGATAAAATGCTCCCGGCGCGGGCCGGTAGAGATCGACCGGATCGGCACGCCGATTCGCCGCTCCAGGAAATCGACGTAACGCTTCGCAGGCTCCGGCAGCTTATCGTAATCCGTAATGCCGGTAATATCGCATTTCCAGCCGGGCAAATACTCGTATACGGGCACGGCCTTCTCCAGAAGCGCCCCGGCGGGAAACCGCTCCGTCCTCTGGCCGTCCACCTCATAGGCGGTGCATACCGGAATGCGGTCCAAATACCCGAGCACGTCAAGCAGCGACAAAGTGACCTCGGTAGCTCCCTGCGCCATGCAGCCGTACCTCGTGGCGACGGCGTCGAACCAGCCGACCCGGCGCGGTCGCCCGGTCTTGGAGCCGAACTCGCCCCCGTCTCCTCCCCGCCGGCGCAGCTCGTCTCCTTCCGGCCCGTGCAGCTCGGTAACGAACGGCCCGGCTCCGACGCAGCTGGAGTACGCCTTGGCTACGGCAATAATGCGCCGGATGGCATGAGGCGGAACTCCCGCTCCGACGGCGGCGTATCCGGCGAGCGTAGACGAGGAGGTCGAGTACGGATAAATGCCGTGATCCGGGTCCCGCAGCGCGCCCAGCTGGCCTTCGACCAAAATCGTCTTCCCTTCCTGCAGCGCCTCATGCAGCAGCTCCGTCGTATCGCAAACGAGCGGGCGTATCGCCTCCCCGTCCTGCAGCAGCCGCTCGGCCAGCGGTTCGGCTTGCAGCGGCTCTTGCCCGTACAGATGCTCCAGCAGCACATTTTTGCTCTCCAGGGCATGGCCAAGCTTCGCCAGAAGCGTAGAGCGGTCGTACAAATCGGCGACCTGAATGCCGATCTTCAAATATTTATCCGCATAAAACGGCGCGATCCCGGACCGGGTCGATCCGAACTGCCGGCTGCCGAGCCGCTCTTCCTCGAGCGAGTCGAACAGCTCATGATAAGGCAGCACCACTTGACTGCGCTCCGAGATGCGCAGGATCGGCTCCGGCACGTTCCGCGCCTGCAATTTCTCGTATTCCTCCAGCAGTCCGCGGACATTCAGCGCCGTTCCCGGTCCGATGACATTGACGATCCGGCGGTGAAATACGCCGGACGGCAGCATATGCAGCACGAATTTGCCGTAATCGTTAATAATCGTATGCCCCGCGTTGTTCCCCCCTTGAAACCGCACGACGACATCCGCCTGCGCAGCCAGCAAATCCGTAACCTTGCCTTTTCCTTCATCTCCCCAATTGGCCCCTACTACAGCCGTAACCGAACCTTTCACATGCATCGCTCCCTTATTCCGGATGATTAAAGGCTATCCGAACATGAACGAGGACCGGCGTACATACTCCGTCCGTCGTACAAACGCGTTTCGGCAGCCGAATGAACTTACCTTGTCATTATATTCTGTGATAAGATATAAATATAATGAATAATATGTATATCTAATATAACTGGAGATTATAGCATGGATTATAACCTCGATTTATACCGCGTGTTCCTGGCGGTCGCGAAGGCGGGAAGCTTCTCCCGGGCGGCGGAAGCGCTGTTCATTACGCAGCCCGCCGTCAGCCATTCGATCAGACAGCTCGAGGAGAAGCTTGGCGGGCCGTTGTTTTTTCGCACTTCGCGGGGCGCGAAGCTAACCGTCGAAGGGGAAGTGCTGCTCCGTTACATCGGGCAAGCGTTCCAGCTGATCGCAGAGGCGGAGCACAGACTGACCGAAATGCATCAGATGCTGAGCGGGGTCGTTCATATCGGAGCTAACGATACGCTGTGCAAGCATGTGCTGCTGCCTTATCTGGAAGCGTTTCACAAGGAGTACCCGGACGTGAAGCTGCATGTCACGAACCGCACCTCGCAGGAGACGATCAAGCTGCTTAAGGAAGGCGCCATCGATTTCGGCATCGTCAATCTTCCCGTCGACGACGCGCAGCTCAGCATCCGCCGGTGGAAGCCGCTCCACGATATTTTTGTCGCCGGGGCCAGATACAGCCATTTGCAGGGGCAAACGATGACCCCGGCGGAGCTGGCGGCCTACCCGATCATCTTGCTGGAGAGAGACAGCAGCATGCGCAAATATGCGGACCGCTATTTTCAGGCTCATCAGGTTCGCATTACCCCGGAATTCGAGCTGGGCAGTCTCGATCTGCTTATCCAATTCGCCAAGACCGGGCTCGGCATCTCCTGCGTCACCGGGCAGTTCGCCGCCGAGGAGCTGGCTTCCGGAGAGCTGTTCGAGCTGCGGTTGGAGCCGGCTATACCGCCTCGTCATATCGGCATCGTCACTTTGAAGGACGTTCCGCTGTCTTTCGCGGCGCAGACGATGCTGGAGCTGTGCCTTCAGTCCTAGCAGCGGCTCCAACTGTTTGCCGTTGCCCCTCCTCTCGCGTCGGCATCTGCGCTAATCCGCCCTCATGCGCTTGGGCCACGGCGCCCGTTAGCAGGAATCGCTTCATGCTGCGCCCTGCCGCTTTGCCCGCACTGGGACAGAGCGCAGCATGAACAAATCCCCCAAAAGTGACGTGAAGCTCTGAAGCTTATTCCGTCCGCATCCAGCCTAAGCTGGATCGGTGTCTAACCCTTCCTCTGGGATCGTTCTATGGGTAGACTTTACTTTCGGGGGAGACCCCGGATTTCCACAGGATATTGCTGCGCATCATTTCCTAAACAAAAAAAGCGTCCCCTGCCGCATCCCATATGCAGCAAAGCACGCTTATTCGTTTGTAATCAGCCGCAGTCCCCGCAAATATCCGGCGGCGGTTGACGGCGCAGCTGCGTCAGAGCTGACAAGCTCTAGCCTTCCACCCTGGGCTTCGCCGGATCGCAATTCGGCGGGCGGGTATTAGAGAGGCTCGCCAGCTTAATCAGATAGTAGCATTCTTCCCGCGCCATATGGTCGGGCATCAAGGGGCTGAGCGTTCCCAGCACTTCCTTCGAGAGCGCCAGCTCCTCCAGCTCCCTCAGAAACTCCCGGAACAGCGCCATCTCCAGCTCCACTTCCTTCTGGAAGCGCGCCAGGGCCGGGAACTGCTTCAGCCTGGTCCGCATGTATCCCGCAACTTCGATCGCCTTCAAATAAAAGTCCGTGAAATGCGTTTCGAACGTGCGGCTCAGCTCGAGCAGACGCCGTTCCGTCATATCCAGGTCGGCCGCTATGGAGCCGGCATGGCCCGCCGCATCGGCAAGCCATACCAAGTGATGATGGATTTCGTCAAACACCGGGGCCGGCTCCCCGATTCTCAGAAAGGCGAGCACCCGGATATATTCCTCCGCCTCGTTAACCATATGATTTATGAACGTAGGCGGAAGCGAAATGACCACGCGGCCGTCAAGCGACCGCTCCAGCAGATGCAGCTTAAAGGCCCGCAGCTCCTGCACCCGCCGGAAAGCCGCCTCGCTCAGCTGAACCCACGAAGCTCCGTTCAGCGGACGTCGCGAATCGTTAAGCAACGCGTCGAACGTGCGGATGAAACAAACGGCCCGGCCGATCTCTTCTTCTTCAGAAGGAGCGAGCGCATCTCTGATAAAGCGGGCGTGATCGCCGCAAACCTGCAGCCAGAACGGATGCTCGAATGAAGCGGACGATACGTAAGCAGATGGTTCCACGGAGCTTTCCTCCTTCAGGCGGCTTCGCTCCTTCCGAGCCCGCCTTCGCAGCAATGGTGGCAACGCTGGGCGAATGCCCAGGTCGTTCTTGATAAGCATAGTATGCTTACGCCTCCCGCTTGGTGTCACGTACGGGCAAAAAAAACGCTCCGCAGCCCATCCCTCATTGTCGCCGCACCCGGCTCCCGGCTCGATTGCCCGCCGCTTAAGCCAGTCTTCTCGTTTCCAATCTACAGCTCAAATAATCGTACAGGCTCAAGAACAAATCATTGACAAAGCCGCAGCGAAACGAGAACTTCACTTCGCCGTACCAGTAAAAGCTCAGCAAATGGCTGTTTTTCCCCATGACCATCTCCACGTCCCAACATGGGTAACGCAGGTCGAACACTTCCTGATTCATAAACATTTTCGGGCCTTCGCTCGATAAATAAACGCCGATCATCTTCCCTTCGATAACCGTAAAAAAACCTTCCTTCGTCATAAACTCCCGCTCTTCGTTAGACATCGTCTTTCAACCCTCCGCATTACTTGAATGACGTATCCCACAAACATCGAAAAGACTCCTCTTAGCCTCGGCGGGAGTCCGCTGCATATGCGTATCACCGATCCTTCGGCAGCTGGCTGGCAGAACGGACCGATCCGTTCGATAGCCCCTATAGCTTTGCGTCACAGGCTTTCGCCTGCTTTGCCATTATCGAGTTCGAAATTTGTCAATTCGTGTAACAAAATACGACAACAATAGCATATAAGATACGCATAGCGGAATGCATGTTGCTAATTGACTATTTTTCGCCTGTCTACATGGACTTTAGACTCATTTCTGGCTCGTAATGCCGCGACGATCAAACTATTTTCCCGCAAACGCAACATAGGCTCCGGTCGCAAACGGCGGCTGCCGTCATAATCCGCAAGCAGGATATCTCGCGGACAATGGACCTAGGAGTCTGTCCGATGAACCACGTACTCCTTCGGACAGACTTCTACAGTATGGGAGATAATGTATATCGGACACTGTCTACCAGATGTCCGCGCTCCGTTCGGCGGCAGTTAATATCGTCAAAGACTTGTTCTACGGCAAAAAAAACTCCCTGCCTACTGGCAAGGAGATTTCGGCGATTAGCCGTTTTACTTTAATTCCTCGTTCACCGTGATAACATACATTTGCGTCGGATTCTGATTGACCTGCAGCTGGCCTTGCTCGTCGTAGCCGTCCACGCCGAAATCATTGTCGTTGACAACCGCGATCGTATGTTCGTTGACGACAGCGAGTCCTTCCAGCTTCTCATGCGGATAACCGAGCTTGGCTACATCTACGACCAATTCCTTGCTCACAGGCGCGATGCCCTTCGCCTTCAGCTGCTCGATGCTCAGCGCTTCCACTTGCTCGCTGTCGGCAGTTCCTAACAGATTCGTCGCTTTGGAAAAGTCCGCTTTATAAATTCGCTTCAGCTGCGCTTCGTCGCCGGCGTTTTTATCGCGCTCGTCAACCAGCACCGTATCTTGGCTCAGCGCCGACAGGTCGCTGATGACAATATCTTTTTGCTTCACATTCCGGAACATCGAGGCGTCCTCGGCAATATACAAGTATTCTCCGACGACCGTTTTGCTGCTTAAATCCATTTTGAGAATACGCAGGTTGCGCGATTTTTCCCCGGTTTTCTGATCGGGAACGGCCATCGGGCTTTGAATCGAGGTGTACAAATACCGGCCGTCCGGAGAAATCGTCACGCCCTCGAAGCCGCGGTTGGCGATGCGGTTGTTGTACGCCGCAGGCAAAATATCATAAATATCCGTCTGCGCTCCGGCAGCCAGCAGCTTGTCCTTGGCTCCTTGCGGCACATAACGGCCCAAGATCGTTCCGTCTCGCTTCACCTGCAAAATCGAAGGGCGGTATTCGTCGGACAGCCAGAATGTGTCGTCGCTCGGGCTGTAGGCAATGCCTTCAAGGTCCAAGCCGTCCGGGTCATAGCCCAGCTTCTTCGTTCCCGTACCGTCGTAAGGCACCTCGTCGCCTTCTTGTAAATTCGGCATGCCTGTGACATCGGATGTACCGGTATATACGTCCTTCCTGCCGTCGGGCAAATGCAGCTTGATCGTCTCCAGCACCTCGATCGTGCCGTTGGCCGCCTTGATCTTGTACATTCTCGGAACGTACGTGTCGTCCGGGAAGGTGCGAAGCTTGTCCTTGCCGAATTCGCCGTTCGGCCCGCGGTCTGCCATCGTGTAGAAGACGTCCTCCGGATCGCTGGGCATATGCAGCAATCCTGAGAATCCCCCTTCCTTGATGCTTCCTGTCAGCTCGGGCGGATTTTTCCATTCATGTACTGCGGCAACCTTCGGCTGGTCTTTCAGACGGATCGATTGAGTCCATTCGTTCCATTCCACCTGCTTGCCGAGCGCCTCGCCGATCGCGCGCAGCGGCACATACGTGCTGCCGTCGATCACGACAGGCTCCTTATCCATCGAAACGGCTTGTCCGTTCGAAAACACATTGAATTTCACGGCTTGCGCCTCCAGCTGCGACTGCGCCGCCTGAACCGACGACGCGCCCGCCAACGCGCAAAGCGCAAGTGTCGCGATCATCCATTTTCTTTTTTTCATCCTATTTTTCATCGATTCGTTCCCCCCAGTGAAATAACGACTGTATCCTCTTTCAGCATAAGAGAGGAACGTTTGCGGAATGTCATCGGAATTTTAAAAAATGGTAAAGCAACCTGTGAAATGATTGATATATAGATATAACCTATAAATAGGATACATATCATATATTAGACCTATATCATTTTGTTGGATACAATCATCTCACCCATTTAATTCCGGAAAGGAGTGCACCTTCCATGATAACTCACTTCTCCCAGCTTCAATTACAAACAGTTTCGATTCGAGGCGTTAAACAATTTTATCACGAACAGCTGCATTTCCCTGTCGTTTACGAGTCCGACCATGAGATCCTTCTCCAACCGGCCGAATACTTTACATTATCTTTTAAGGAGGCTGCAGAACCGTTGGCTCCGGCCCATTTTGCATTCGAGGTCCCTTACTCTGACTTTAACAACGTAGTCGACTGGCTGCAACGTACGGGGAATGTTACCCTTCTAAAATGGCCGAACGGCAGGATCATTGACGATTTTGAAACCGGGCTGAATGTTTACTTTCGAGATGGCGACGGCAATTTATTGGAAATCATTGCTCATAATTACATTACGGAAGGAATACTGCCTCCTAGCGGAGAGCTGAAAATATTGTATCTCAGAGAGATCGGGTTTCCGGTGGATAGTGTGGCCGATTTTAGATCGTTGTTAGTCGATCTTTTTAATTTCAGTCTCGCCAAAGTATACGATAATTTTACTTTTGCAATCGGGGGGACGGCGCATGCGGTTATTGCTTCGAAGCAGCGAAAATGGATTCCTATAGCCATGACCGCTTTACCGCCGGCGATGAACGTAAGCTTTGGGATCAGCAGTCTCGATTTTATTGAAAAGGTCAAAACCAATTTAACCGCAAAAGGTATTCCCTATGAAAGCAACGAACATGCTCAGCTTCATTTTCAGTTCAACGAATACAGCTTCTGCTTAGGCCTTACCGATTTTCCCGATAAAGCCCCCGCGCTTTTAAATTTACCTTATTCGAGATTGGGTTAGAACCCCTGGGATTTTTAGATCGCTGGAGCCTGCCGTTCCCGCAAAAAAAGCGTTTAGTCCGCAGACTAAACGCTTCTTAACATGTCCGGTCATTTTATGCATGGCGTGCAGCCTCTTGCTCAACGGGACTCGGGGATTCCTGCCCGCCCGCGGCATTCCGCCTCAGCTTCCAAGCACAGCGGCCTATCCGGATACTTTCTTCACGTATTTCTTCGCCTTCTCGATCGCTTCGTCCTCCGTAGCTCCCGTCACATAACGCCCGTTAATAAAAATAAAGGCGAACCGCGAACAAGGCCCGCAGTAGGATTTGCATCCCACTTTAATGTCGGCGTCGGGGGCCAGCTTTTGAAGCTTCGATACGGCGGTTTTCATTTTCATATGCTTGCATTTATCGCAAACGCGTATATCGTTAGCCATTGCCCAAAACCAGATCCTTTCGTAACCGCAGGCCGCTTAGTGGTCGCCGTGGTTCCCCTTGCTAGGATTGGTTACCGCAAAGCCTTCTTCCGGTGTATAGAAATAATCGATGCGCACGCCGTCGAGCAGAGGCTCGTCCTTTTGCAAAATGACGTCGATGTTTTTGTCCGTGCTGACTACTTCATCCTTGTCCGTAGGCGTATCGAGACTCATCCCGTAGTGGGCGTGGTCGCCATGGCTGTGCGTAATGTATACGCGAAGCTTCAGATCCTTGTTTTCTTCTTTCTCCAATTCAGCCAAAAGCATTTTTGCAGCGTTGCGCGAAATTTTGCAGTTCATCTATATGACATCTCCCACTGTTGGTTTTCTCCTTATTGTAAAGAAACCTGTCCGGGAAAGCAACCCGCTGAAGCGGTTTTCTTCAGCACTCCGAGACCAGCTTGCGCACCGCTTCCGGCTGAAGCTCCGCCGAATGGATAGCATTGGCAAAGGCCCCTCGCGTCCCGGAATCCAGGTGATACTCACGAACCGCATCCGTATCTTTGAGAAGATGGCCGGTCAACAGGCATACGACCGTTTCGTCGGCGCCGACGGTCCCCTCGCCGACCAGCTTCTTCAGCCCCGCCACCGATGCGGCGGAGGCAGGCTCGCAGCCGATGCCGCTGCGGTCGATAACAGCTTTGGCGTCCATAATCTCCCGGTCGGAGACGGAGACCGTGACGCCGCCGGTCGGCCGGATCGTATAGCGCAGCGCCTTTTTCCAGCTGGGCGGGTTGCCGATGTTCAGCGCGCTCGCTCTGGTGCGAGGCTGCGGCTCCGCGACAAGCTGGGCCGCCTCCGCGGCGACCATCCGGTGGAAGGGACTCGCTCCTTCCGCCTGAACGACGGCCACCCGCGGCAGCTTATCGATAAAGCCGAGCTGCTTCAGCTCTCGCAAGCCTTTACCCAGCGCGGTCGCGTTGCTGAGCGCCCCGCCGGGCAGGACGATCCAGTCGGGCAGCTTCCAGCCGAGCTGGTGCGCCGTTTCGAAAATAATGCTTTTCTGCCCTTCGATCCGAAACGGGTTGACCGAATTGCACACATACAGCCCCAGCGCCTCGCTATGCTCTTCGCTGAAGCGGATACCGTCATCATAAGTGCCGCGAAAAGAGAGCAGGCTCGCGCCGTATGCCAGCGTCTGCAGCACCTTATTCATCGATATATCTCTGTCCGGCAGCAGCACGTAGGACGAGCAGCCGGCCAGCGCGGCATACATCGCCAGCGAAGAGGACGTATTGCCGGTGGAGGTGCACGTAAATTTCGTATAGCCGAGCGAGCGCCCGTGCGAGACGGCCACGGTCATGCCGTTATCCTTGAACGAGCCGCTCGGATTCTCGCTCTGCGCCTTGAGCAGCAGCCGGCGCACTCCCGCATAGGCTGCCGTCGGCGCCGAATCGTACAGGCCGGTGTTGCCCTCATACTTCGTCGTGATAAAGGATTCCGGCAGCTCCGGAGCAATCAGCTCCTTATATCTCCATACACCGCCGGCATAAGGAGTCATTCTCTCCGCCAGCCTGCGGTCGAATAATTGCTTCAGCCGTTCGGCGTCCATGCCCCGGAAATCATGCGCCATGTCCAGAAGCCCTCCGCACGGACATAAAAACGGGTTGTTCACCTGCTCCGACGATAATACTTTGCCGCAATCTACACATTCGAATGTCATCGTAAGCCAGCCTCCAATACGAATTGAGTTTCTATCGCTTACGAATTACAATAAAGGAGATTCAAGCATAAATCTAATATATGTAATCTTAGTTTATATAAAATTAATTTATGAATTGAAATCAAGGAGGCGATCCTATGAATTTGCACGCCTTGAAGCTTTTTTACGAGGCGGCCAGCCGGGGCAGTGTGACGCGGGCTGCGGAAGCGCTGCATATTAGCCAGCCCGCCGTCACCGCGCAAATCCGCAATCTGGAGCAGGAGCTGGGCGTAGCCCTGCTCGCCTCCCAGGGCAGGGGCATCCGGCTCACCGAGGCCGGCGAGATGCTGCATGACTGCGCCGCCAAGCTGTTCGCGCTGGAGCAGGAAATGGACGCCAGAATAGCCGATTACCGGCAGGGCGTCCAAGGCAAGCTGCGGATTGCGGCGACCTACCTCCCGGCTAACCATTTGCTGCCGGGATGGATGGCCGCCTTCAAGCAGCTTCATGAGCGCATCGAACTGACGCTCACGACGGCGAACTCGCGCAGCGCCTATGAGAAGCTGCTGCATTACGAAGCCGATCTGGCCGTGATCGGCGGCAGCAAGGAAGCGCCGGAGGGCGTAACGCGGGAGGAACTGCTCGAGGACGAGCTATGGTTCGTCGTTCCCGCAGGACACCGGCTGGCCGGAGCCCTCGTCTCCCTCGCCGAGATGATGAAGGAGCCGTTCATCGTCCGCGAGGAAGGCAGCTCGACCCGGGAGAAGCTGCTGGCGCTTTGCCGTCTTCACAATCTCGCGCCCCCGCGCGTCGGACTCCAGTTCAACGGCCCGAATGAAACGATCCGCGCCGTGATGGCCGGTTACGGAGCGAACCTCCTGTCCGCGCTGGAAGTAAGCGAATATATCCGGCAGGGCGCCGTCGCGCGAGTGCAGGTCGACGGGGTTCGGCTTGCCAACCCCATCGCGGTCTGCCGCCGCTCCGGCGAAGAGCTGTCTCCGTCGGCCGGACAGTTCCTTGCCTTCGCCAAGGAGCAGATGCTAAGCCTGGACGCCGGTAACGATGGTAACGATGGTAACGATGGTAACGCCGGGTAGCTAAGGTCAGCTCCCTAATGCCGGCTCTCCGGCAGGCCCAGCCTGCATCTACCGTCCCCATGCGCAGCGCTCGGCGCGCGTTGCGGCGCTGCGCGGCGGTCGGCGGTCGGTCGTCGAACCCCGCGGAAGGCTTCTCTGCGAAGCCTGCGCCGCAGGAAGCTTGCTATTTTACAGTTTCTTCATTACTATGGATAATAACGGGGGATAGTAGCGGGGCCATCGTCGCGTTAATGCACTTTGGATACTTGCTTACCTCATGGTAATTAATATATGTAAGGGAAAGGATGGTTCGTCATGTCTGTACCTGAAAGCCAAGCCAACAAGGCCGTTTCGAGCAACTACATCCCTAAACAACCCACTCACATCGAATGCTCCATCGAAAAAACGCTGGATGCAATAGGCGGCAAATGGTCGTTCCTCGTCCTTCGGGAATTGTTCGACGGAACCAAACGCTTCGGCGAGCTGCAAAAGCGAATCAAATCGATCAGTCCCAAATCGCTGACCGAAACGCTGCGCCACCTGGAGGAAGAAGGCGTGCTGGAGCGAACCGCTTACCCCACCGTACCCGTCACCGTAGAATATACGTTAACGCCCAAGGGACATGATCTTCACCCGATTTTGAAAGCGATGAAACTTTGGGCCGCCAAGTGGTCCTAATTTTCCCTTGACGAGGTGTATGCATGATAGCGTTTTACCAGAAGTATTGGAGAACCGTATTTGACATTGCGCTGCTGCTGCTGACCGTTTATTTGTTCATGTTGTTGTTCAGCTATTTGTACGGCATCGCCACGCCAATTTTTCTCGCGTTTATCGTTTATTGGATCATCGAGCCGCTGGCTCGCTTCCTGCGGAGCAAAGGACTCGCCAAGAGCATAGCCTCGGCCATCTCCACCATCGTCTTTATTCTCGTCATCCTCGGGGTCATCACAGGGGCCGGCGTCATCTTCACAAGCCAGCTGCTCAACCTGAAGGACAAGCTGCCCGAATATTCGGCCATACTGCAAAACCAAATCGTGCTGAAAACGCAGTTTCTGCACGACCGTCTGGAGACGATGCCTGCGCTGCCCGACGATGTTGTGCAGAAAATTACCGAGTATTCCACGGAAATTACGCAGAAGCTGACCACATGGGCGGGGCAGCTGCTGACCGGTATGTTTACGATGCTGACCAGCTTCTCGACCTTTGTCGTCAATTTCGTCATCGCTATCATCCTGGCTTACTTCCTCAGCATCGAGATCGAATCGTGGAAAAAAGCGGCGCGGGACCATACCCCCAAAACGTTCAAGGCGGCCTTCACTTTCCTGAAGGACAACGTGCTGAAGGGCATCGTCGGCTATGTCAAAGCGCAGGCCAAGCTAATTAGCCTGACGTTCATCGTCATTTTTGTGGCGCTGATGATTCTGGGCGTAAAAAATTCATTCTCTATCGCCCTGCTGTCCGCCATATTCGATGTGCTGCCGCTGCTCGGCGTCTCGACCTTGTTCATTCCATGGATCATCTATTTGTTCGTCGTAGGCCAGACGGTGCTCGCCATATGGCTGGCTGCGCTGTTAATCGTGGTGATTCTGGTGAGGCAGATTATGGAGCCCAAAATTACGGGGGATTCGCTCGGCGTCTCGGCGTTCACGATGCTGTCTTTCATGATCATTTCGTTGTCCTTGTTCGGCGTGGCCGGGCTGATTCTCTCCCCGGTTCTCATCATTACGATCAAGGCGCTGTACGAGCAGGGCTACCTGCAACAGTGGATTCACTGGCCCGAAGGCGAGTAAGTCGAATAAGCGGATCTTATCATTACATAACTCAACCTTCGCATCTAATGAATCAGCGTAAGACCACATATGTACTAGATTTGTGACGGGGAGATGGCATTATTGTCATCTCCTTTGTCGTTTGGAGATTAGCCTTGATTTTATGATTCCGTGGAAAAATAAGGGTGGAGCATTAAGCAGGGAGAGAACGTGAGAAATAGCCGCGAATGCGGTTAACGAAGTATCGTATCTTAGGGCATCAGCAGACGGTCGAGTCCGATAGCACTGATCAGCATGCGTTCCTTTTTGTTTTCGAGCAGCTGCTGAGTCCAATCCACAAATCCGCCATCGCCAATGTTGTACTCGCGTCCGCCAATCGTTGTTTTGATCGTAAACTGCAGTCCTTTGTAGTAGGCATTTTCAGAAGAAGCTGCATTGACTTTAACCGTCAGATCAGGCGCCTGCTCCCCGATGTGCCGAATGATCCGTTCAAGTAGCCCTTCGCTGTCGGTGTACCCGCCTCGCGCATTAATGATTATTTCGATTTCTGCTTGATACTGCGACCGAAAAATCTGCCTGTACACCGCAATATGTTCCCAGATTGCCTGCTTCTCGAATCCGTATGAGCCGATGTCCTTCCCGGAAGTAACCATCGCATAAAGGCTGAAATGGGCCAGCATGCCAGGCAGATTCGGAAATTTCTGCGCCCTTACATGCCGATGCGTCGAGGAGAAACGCACCGGGTCGGAATGATTTTGCAGGTCGCCCGACTTGACGCCGTCCGCAATATGAAGGGCGATTAGATTGGTCACGTCCGCGACAACCTCCGTTCCCCGCAGCGCTGAAATAATTTTGTTCTGATCGGCCGGAGCAACGACCGAGCACGAGCCGAGCGGAGCTACAGGCGACAGCTGAATTGGCGTATACTTATGGCTCTGCGCGATTCTAAGCAGTTCTAGTTCCAATTGCTTCAATGCGATGGGATCGACAGCTGCCGGCTTCACGAACCGATTTTCTTTATAACTACGCAAAAGCTCACCCGGCGATCTATTGGCACTCCGCTCCCGAAACACTTCCAGCAATAGCGTGTTCAGCTCCGAACCCGACTTGCCTGTGGATAGCAGTTCGACGAGCTCATCCCGTTCAAGCTTGCGGAGAGCGCCTCCGATTTCATCATTTCCACGCCCCGCTTCATTCTTTTCCCTCGACATCTCATCGCCCCCATTCCCAATATTTTACCAAACGGTTGATGTTATATCTATCCTCTGAGGGAGCTGAATCCACTGCGTAGGCGGAAATATCTTGCGGAGGCAGCAAAAACAGAGCGCAAACCATTCAAGGTTCGCGCCCTCTCGGCGTCAACGGGCCAAATATTTACGCTCCGCCCGGTCGGTAAATATATTCATCAAGAAAAGCGTAACGGCAATGTCGTCTATCGGCATCCAAGGCATCAGGTCCGGCATGACCCAATAAACCAGCACGGGGACGGCGAACAGCAGCTTTTCCCGCACAGGCACCTTGGGAGAAGCGAGCAGCGGGCCGATGCGCCGAAACACATGACCCCAGTAACGAAACGATAACAACCGTTTCCACATCAGGTATCCCTCCTTCGAGGCTAGGCGGTTTGCAGACCCTTTTCCTATAGTATAACGTTATTTTTATGTTAAAACAAAAAGCAGCCGCCCTCCGAACGGAGAGAAGCCGCTTTTTCATTTACAAAAATTTACAGAAAGACGATCATGGATAGCAGGAACATAAAGATGACGCCGACGATCATCGGAACCGAGGTTCTTTTGACAATCGCGATCGGATCGACCTTAATCGTTCCGGCAACGATTAGCGTAACCGCAGCTACAGGCGAAACCGCGCGGAACAGATTGCCCGATAACCCAAGCGGTACGGAGATGGCGATCGGACTGATTCCCGCCGCTTCCGCGAGCGGTACGATCAACGGTACCATGGCGAAAATAAGCGCGGTGCCGCTTCCGCTCAAAATAACGATCAGCGCGGTCAAAGCGACCAGAATCAGCGGCAGAATGAAGTCCAGCCCGTTACCTTGAATACGCTGCATGGAGTCTTGAAGCTCTCCGACCAGACCGATCGACTTTAAACCGGTTACAAACACGGAAGCCGCTACCAGCAGCGCGACGATCGGAATAGCGCCGCCCATCCCTTTAAAGAACGATTCCGTCTTCTCCAGGACGCTTTTGCCGCTCCGATGTCTAATTAATTCGCACACAATGGCAAATACTAATGAAACGAGAGTAGCCACCTCGACGCTAATATTGATCGATTTGCCCGTCGTCATCTGCACGGCGTAAGAGCCAAGCAGCAGAATGATCGGGAAGACCGGCAAAATCGCGTAAACCGTCTTATATAAAGCGCCTCCGCTGACGACAGTTTCTTTGCCCGTTTCGATAACTTCGGGTTCTTGTCCGGCTTGCGCCTGCCGGTTGTCTTTCTTGTCCATTCTCTTCTGCCACAAAAAGTGCACGATCGCGATCAGCAGCAGCGTAGGAATGGAAACGACGGCATGGTATTTAAACACGTAATCCGACACGGAAATATTGGCGAACGCTGCATGCTTGGCCAGCTCCTGGGCGATCGCCACATTGTCGCTTCCGAGCGGAGTCGGCACGATCGTCGCCGAAGTCGCGATCACCGCGCCTGCCGTCAAAGCGGACATGCCTGCTTTTCTCAAAATCGGGAACAACGTAGCGAGCAAAATGATTGCGAGATTCGAAGCGCTCGGAATGACGAGCGACAACAGGTTTCCGATCAGAAATACGACCGGAACGAGCACATAGACGGATTTGATTTTGGCGATCGGCTTCGACAAGACGCTGACGGTGACTTCGTTAGCGCCGATCGAGGACATATAAGCCGTGTATCCGCCCAACAGCAGAACGATGAAGCCTGCGGCGGACAGCGTCTGCTTAAACTGGACGACGATCACCTGCAGCGGGTCCAGCCATACCGAGCCTGTCGTCGCAAAATCTTTCAAATCGATCTTTTGCCCCATAAAGATACTGAGCAAAATAAGAATCGAGCCCATCAAAAACAGCGTAATTTTGATATCCATTTTTTTGATCAGCATTACGATAACGATGAGCACGGCAATAATAGCAGAAGCATACATAACTAGATTGGACATGGTTGTTTTCCTCCCGATTCCTCTGGCTGCGCTTAATTACATTTTTGCAGGCTTTCCATGAACCATTGCTTGAAGAGATGCGGGTCTATATCCACACAAACTTTGGCGTTGGCCGGCTGCTTCAAATAGTTTTTCAAATCGACGACGGTACATCCGCTAGTTAGCGATCCGTTCAGCTCCACATCGACGAACGTTTCCGCCACTTCGAACATGTCAGGACGCAGCAAATAAGCAACGGCGCAGCTGTCGTACATCTTCAGTCCGGTTTTCATGCTTCCGCCTCTATACTTCTGGAATAACTGATACATCATATGCCCGGTCTTGTTCATGACCTTTAACTTCTCGCTGTCTTCAGGGTAAACAAGCGCCTTCAGGCCGACGTCGAGTCCTACCATCACAAGAGGCAGTCCGCTTTGGAAGACGATTTTGGCCGCTTCCGGATCGGCGTAAATATTGAATTCCGCCATCACTCCCGCATTGCCCCGGCCGGTAGATCCGCCCATCAATACGATTTCGGCGATACGTTCCTTCACTTCCGGATACATATGGAGCAAGAGGGCGATATTCGTCAGAGGGCCGATCGGAACGATTGTGACCGGCGCCTCGCTGTCCATAATGACGCGGCGCATCGCGTTGACGGCATGCTCTTGCAGCAGCTGACCTTCGTCCGGTTGTTCGAAATCGTAGCCGTCCATTCCCGTCGGGCCGTGGATATCGCTCGCGTCGATCGGCTCCTTAATTAGCGGTCTGCGCGCACCCGCGGCAACAGGAACATCCTTATTGAAAAATTTCATCAACCGCAGCGCGTTAAAGGTCACCTTATCCAGGCTTACATTGCCTGCCACTGTAGTAATCAAACGAACGTCCAATTGGTCGCTGTACAGCGCGATAGCGAGCGCGACTGCATCGTCAATCCCCGGGTCGGTATCGATAATAATAGGTCTCTTGGTCATTTTCTTCGTTCCTCCCTGAATTCAATAAGCATTAAGTAAGCGATCTCATTGCATGCGGACTGGCGTTTGCCGTCCTATTGCGCCTGTTTCTTTATAAAAGCTTCGACTTCGGCCATGGTCGGCATTCCCGTCTGGGCTCCAAGCTTTGTCGTCGAGAGAGCGGCTACGGCGTTGCCGAATCGACATGCCTCCTGCAAGCTCAGCCCCCGGCTTAATGCTACCGCCAAGCCACCGTTGAAGGCGTCTCCGGCTCCCGTCGTATCGACAACATCGATCGAATAAGCGGGAATATTCATTTCGCTGCCGCCGTCGTGAATAAACACGCCTTGGCTTCCTTTAGTTACGATCAGCTTGCCGTCCAGCCGCTCCGCGCCGATCGATTTTTTCAGCATCGTTTGTTCATGCTCGTTGGGGGTAAAATAATCGATATATGGAACCCATTCCGAAGGGAGCTCTTGAATCGGCGCCGGATTCAGAATGACGGTTACCCCGTTTGCCTTGGCAATTTCCGCCGCCTTCTTCACGGCCTCAAGCGGAATCTCCAGCTGAAGAATCACAATATCGCTGTCTGCGATAACATCCCGTTTGCTTTCAACGAATGCAGCCGTTACATCATTATTCGCTGCGGGTACGACAATTATACTGTTCTCTTGATCCGAAACCGTAATCGTAGCGGTTGCCGTTGATTGATCTGTAACCGGTTCCACATTGCTTATATCGACACCTTCTTGTTGAAGATGTCGCAAGATGTCCTTGCCGAAGCTGTCGCTGCCGACGCGGCCGATCATCCGAACATGCGCTCCAAGTCTGGCTGAAGCTACCGCTTGATTCGCCCCTTTGCCTCCGGGGTTCATTTGAAACCGATCGCCGAACACCGTTTCTCCCAATTTCGGCAATCGGGAAGTAATGGTTACCAAATCCATGTTAATGCTTCCAACAACAGTTATTTTAGGTTTCCGCTCCATACCAGTATGCTCCTTAGGTTGTTCTTCTCTCTATAAGTTCAACTTCCAACGTGTAGTAGGTCTTCTCCATCGGCTGCTGCTCCATTAAATTAACGAGGACTGTAGTTGCGAGCTCTCCCATTTCATAGATAGGCTGCGCAACCGTCGTCAGCTCAGGAATCATGACGGAGGAGAGCACAATTCCGTCAAAACCGATGACGGCAAGTTCTTCGGGTACCTTTTTACCTAGCTGGTAAGCGGCTTTAATGGCGCCGATGGCCATCATATCGTTAGCCGCAAAAATGCCGTCGATGTCGGGATGCCTGCCTAGCAGCTCGCGAGTCGCGTCAATGGAAGATTCCATGTCGTAATTGCCGTTCACTATATAGCTTTCGGTAAACCACGGCTCTTCAGCCACCGCTTCCCTGTAGCCACCGCACCGTTCTTCGGCGTTGACGACCCCGGCGGTGCCTCTAATATGGCCGATTCGCTTGCGCCCCTTGCTTTTCAAAAAATGCGTCGCTGCCTTCGCGCCTTTCTTGTTCTCTACGACAATCGTAGGCAGGCCTTTGCTGATTTCACGGTCAATGCTTACGATTGGAATATTCAGCGCTTCAATCTGTTCGGCCGTCAGCGTGTTGGAAGAAACGATAATGCCGTTGACGTAATTTTGCTTCAATACGTCCAAATAGGCTTGTTCCTTCTCTTTATTTTCATCCGAATTGCACAAAATAACGTTGTATCCCAATTTACTGGCCGTATCCTCGACGGCTCTCGCCAACTCGGGAAAATACGGATTCATAATATCGGGCACGATTAAGCCTATCGTGTTCGAATGCTTCTTGAACAGACTTCGCGCTATTTCATTCGGTTTGTAATTCAATTCTTTAATCGCTTTCTCGACTTTTTCTCTAGAATGTTGTCCGACATATCCTTTGTCGTTCAATACTCTGGACACCGTGGCCACGGAAACGCCCGCCATCTTGGCAACGTCTTTAATGGATGCCATACTCTCACTCCAAACTGAAAAAGGGTAACCGGTTACACATCCAATATACTACTGATGAGCAGGGAAGTCAACAAGATTCATCGACTGGAAATTACTGAGATCGGCAGCGACGGACGGCAGACGAGGGGCGGTTTGCGTCGCTGCCGCAGGCATCGCCCGCCCTAGCTTAGTAGAAGCCCTTGAGCCGCGAACGCGCGCTATCGTGTCTACTCGCGGTCCCGGTCCTGTTCCCATTGCGGTTCCGCTAAGCAGGCCAGCGCCTCCGTCATCACTTGGGCCGTCGCCTCGTACATGTCGCGGAACTGGTCGAGCGGCAGCGGATTGACCCCGATGCCCGCTTCAATCGTAAAGCCCGGCCGCCCGAACTGCTGGATGAACCAATCCTTGTACCCTGCGTCGCTGTCGCCGAGCTTCACCGCCTTGTAGCCGCTGCTTCTCTCCAGCCGCAGCGCAATCGCCTCCGACGCCCGCGGCTCCAAATTGCGGTAATTCCAGTAAATTTCCTTGCCCTGCGTATGAAACGCCAGCACCAGCTCGAACCGATGCCGCCGCGTAAACTCCGCCATCGCCGCCGCTTCCGGCTCGCTTAGCGGCCTGACTCCCCCGTAATCCCGCGGCCCAGGGCCAGCCACCGCTCTGCGCTCCCTCTCCGCCTCCCAATGAGCGGGAAACTGGTCGTTCAGATCGACGCCGCGAATGTTGGCCTTCCAGCCGCTGAAGTCCTCCGAGCCCCCGTTCCAGGCGAGCAGCTGCCGGTAATACGGATGCTCCGGAGCCGCGCCGCGATGCACAAGCTCTACTCCGTCCGGATTGACCATCGGCACCAGCCACAGCGACGTCTGTCCGAACAGTTCCTCCGCCGGGAAGCTTCCGAGCGCGGCTTGCCTGGAGCAGGCGGTCGCGTATTCTTCGGCAAACTGCATCAGCAGCATCGTCGTAATCCATTCATTGGCGTGAAAAGCGCCGTTGCAATGGATTTCCTTTCTACCCATACCAATTCGCAGCGCGGGAATCGGCCGCCCCATCACACTGCGGCCAATGCTATCCACTTGTATGAAAGGATACCGCTCTTGCAGACGGTTCATATCCTTTAGCATTTCGCCGTATCCGTAGCTTCCGTCCCGCTCCCGCACCAAAAATGCCATTGTATTCGCTCCTTCCGCCTTCGTCCGGCTATGCGATGCCATATGTATATATACGCGCGTGTACCGAATTCATGCTCCGGCCGTGGAAGCCCCGCCATACGAAACGGACGATTCGGGAAGGAATCGTCCTAAAGTCTTGTTAGCTTGCCGCCGCTCTCAAATAATATGGGGGATCGGCCAAACGACAGGCGTCACCGTAATCTGCTCGTTCAGCCAAGATTGGGCAATCTGCTTGAACATAACCGGGTCGCCGCTGCAAAAAAATTGACGGACCGGAGTCGAGTCGGTACCGGCCAGCATCCCCTGATGATCCAATACGGCGCTGATTTCCCTTGCCGTCTCTTCCGCCGAGCTGATCAACGTAACCTCAGGACCCATTACATCGGAAATCGCGTCCGCCAAAAACGGATAATGGGTACAGCCCAGTATCAGGCAGTCCATCGGCCGGTTCTTCAGCCCCTGGAGCGACTGATAGACGATCGCCCGGGTCTGTTCCGTATAAAATTGCCCTTTCTCTACCAGAGGAGCAAACTGCGGACACGCTTCGCTGAACACCCGGGTTTGCGGAGCCATCTGGCGCAGCGCCTGCTCGTAGGCGTTGCTCCGGATCGTGCCTTCCGTTCCGATGACCCCGATCACCCCGCTGCGCGTCGTTCTGATAGCAGCGCGCGCACCCGGATGAATAACCCCGACCACCGGAATCGTAAGCCGGGTGCGGATCTCATCCAAAGCAACCGCTGTTGCTGTGTTGCAGGCGATAACTACCATCTTCGGTTGAAATTGCAACAAAAAATCGACGATTTGGTGAGTAAATTGCACGACTTCTTGCGGGTCTCTCGGGCCATACGGGGTCCGGTCCGTGTCCCCGAAATAAATGATGTTCTCCTGCGGGAGCTGACGCACAACCTCTTTCACAACCGTCAGGCCGCCTACTCCTGAATCCAAAATCGCTATCGCTTGCTGCACAAGTTTTCGCTTCCTTTGACTGAGGATTATGAAACGCTGCATGACCTCTAATAGAGTATGATGGTAGAAGCAGAAAGGTACCAAGCGAACGCACACGCGCCAGCCTCGAATTCGCCCTTTATGCAAGCTTTCCGCGCGCCTGTTTTATTCCTCCAAGAAGCAGCTCCCGAGATAACAAAAGCTCCCCGAAGGCAGATTATCGCCTTGGGGAGCCGAATCGTTATTTAGACGAATTTGGGAAGCCAACTGCCGTGAGCTTCGATCAGATCGTCGCACATCGCGACAATATCGTCCATGGACAGCTCCGCCGCCGTATGCGGATCGAGCATCGCCGCGTGGTAAATATGCTCCTTCTTGCCGGTGACCGCCGCCTCCAGGGTGAGCAGCTGCGTATTGATATTGGTGCGGTTGAGCGCCGCCAGCTGCGGCGGCAGATCGCCGACATATGTCGGAGTGACGCCGCTCGCATCGACCAGGCAGGACACCTCGACGCAAGCTTCCTTCGGCAAATTCGTAATGAGCCCCGTGTTCATGACGTTGCCGCCGATTTTGAACGGATTGTTCGTCTCCATCGCGTCAAACATATAGGAAGCGTATTCCTTGGAACGCTTATGCTCCAGATTTTTGTTGTTAACGAGCTCCTCGCGCATCGTTCTCCATCTCTCGATTTGCCGAACGCAGCGGCGGGGATATTCGTCGAGAGGGATGTTATACCGGTCGACCAGCTCAGGATAGTTTTTCTTGATAAAATACGGATGGTACTCGGCGTTATGCTCCGAGGATTCGGTGACATAGTAACCGAAGCGGAACATCAGCTCATAGCGTACCATATCGCTATGCTTCTCCCGCTGCTTTTCCCGGGCGCGTCGCTTAATTTCCGGATACAGATCGACGCCGTCCTTGGTTACCTCCAGCAGCCAGGCCATATGGTTGATGCCGGCGATTTTCCACTGCACGCCCTCGGATTCCATCTCGAGGTTCTTGAACAGATGGGACACGCAGCCCTGCACGCTGTGGCACAAGCCGACCGTCTTGACGCCGCCGTACGTATTCATCGCATTGGTCAGCACCGCCATCGGGTTCGTGTAATTCAAGAACCAGGCGTCCGGGCATACCTCCTGAATGTCCTTGGCGAAATCCAGCATGACCGGGATCGTGCGCAGATTGCGGAAAATGCCGCCGATGCCGACCGTATCGGCAATCGTCTGGCGCAAGCCGTATTTCTTCGGAATTTCAAAATCCGTAATCGTACACGGATCGTAGCCGCCCACCTGAATGGCGTTCACGACGTACTTGGCCCCGCGCAAAGCCTCCTTGCGGTCGGTATACGCTTTCACGACGCAGCTGCTGCCTGCCGATTGCTTCAGGTTATTCAGCATGTTCTCCGAATCTTTCAGACGCTCCAGATCGATGTCGAACAACGCGAGCTCAAAGCCCTGCAAGGACGGCGTCATCATGCAATCTCCCAGCACGTTCTTGGCAAATACGGTGCTTCCAGCTCCCAGAAAAGTAATTTTGGACATAAATTCCAGCCTCCCGGTTCCTTGAATGAATTCTCATTGCTTACTTAGACTATACTCCCGGGCAGGCTGGATGCATATGGAGACAAACCACTTTTGCATGGAGAAATGTAGTTCGTTACGTTTGCGGATTCGACCGCACCGCCAGCATCAGCAGGATCATCAACACCGTGATCAGCACGAACGCCGTCAGCGCCAGCAGAGGGATCGTAACAAAGCCGAACCAATCGATATAATCGACGTCGCACGGAACCGGACCGCACGCCGTCGCCCCGTCCTTGAACCATGAAGTCTTCTGCATCAAGTAATGATAGAGCGAGATGCCCGCCCCCCATACGCTTAGAGGCAGGACGTACACATAATGCCGCACATCCTTGCGCACCGCCGCTATGCCGAGTATAATCACGAGAGGATACATCAGAATGCGCTGATACCAGCAGAGCTTGCAGGGTAAAAAATGCATAATTTCCGAGAAATACAAGCTTCCGAGCGTAGCTGTCAGCGCTACAACCCAAGACAGATGTAGTGCGTTATCTTTCATCCATCGATTCATTCGCAGTCGTTCGCTCCTATAATCTTGAACTAATTTTTTCCTTCTATCATCATAACAAAAGATGACGAGGTGTTCCATATGAAGGAATCCTACCATTCCGTAGCGTTCAATTCGCAGCCGGGCAAAGGAGAATTGGCCGTTCTGTTCAGCGGCCATTCCCAGACGAAGCCGCGGCACCGGGTCGGCCCCCAGGTGCTCGATTATCATCTTGTTCATTATGTCGTCTCAGGCCGCGGCACGTTCCGCTGCATGGGGATCGACTACGATTTGGAGCGGGGCGACAGCTTCTTCATCTTCCCGGGAGAGCTCGTCAGCTACGAATCGGACGAGGCCGACCCGTGGTGCTACCGGTGGATCGGGTTCAAGGGTCCGAGGGCCGACGAATATTTGAGCGGTCTCGGCATCTCCCAGCATCATCCGGTCGCTTCGACGAAGCAGCATCGCAGAATGACCGCCTTGTACCATCAAATCGAACGGACGCTGCACAAGTGCCCGCCTCATGCAGATATGCAGTCTCAGGGCTATATGAGACTCGTTCTCGCGGAATATGCCGAGGATTTAATAGAGGAAGCCATTCCGAAGAAGGAGGCCCCCGGCATCCAGCAGCAGGTGGAGCAGGCGATCCGCTGGCTGACGCTGCAGTATCATCAGCCGATCTCGATCGAATCGATGGCCCAGACGCTCGGCTACCATCGCACCCATCTATCGAAAATGTTCAAGCAGCATACCGGAATGGCCCCTATGAATTTTCTGTTGAAAATCCGTATGGAACGGGCCAAGCTGCTGCTCCATGAAGCTTTGACCGTCGAGCAGGTCGCTTCTTCCGTCGGCTTCGGCGATCCGCTATATTTCTCCAAGCAATTCAAGAAATGGTACGGACGCTCTCCGTCCGAATACCGCCAGGATCAAACGACGAATCCGTACGATTGCAGTCAATGAAATACGCGTGAAAAAACGAGACTTTCTTTCCATGTATAGGAAAGAAAGTCTCGCTGTATGTTAACCTGCCGCGCGCCTCATACTGAAAAACTGTACTCCACCGGCGATGAGCTATGAGAGAGCATGTCCCGCCATTGCGGCTGCGGCACCACATCCACGACGGCTTTAACGGCAATTTTCGAAAAGTCGAGCCCCGGCACCTGCTCCATCGTCAGCCTGTCGCTCATTATCCGGCCAAGCAGGCCGGGGAACTTCTCCTCCATCTGCTGTAGCCGGTACAATCCGGTTTCGAAATCTTTACGCGAAGCGTTGACCGAGCCGAGCACGCATTTATTTTCCAGCACCAGCTCCTGATTGATCGCATCCGCCGGCACCTGCAAGCTGCGGCCTCCCGGCGTCACGCCGAGCAGCGCGAGCACGCCGCCGGGTCCGAGCGCCGTCATCGCTTCGAATGCGAGCGGGCTGTAGCCCGTGCATTCGTAGATCATGTCGACGCGCTTGCCGCGCCGCTGCAGGAAGCCGCTGAGCGTCTCAGCGCTTCCTGTGCCGCCGCTGCCTGCGTCGCCGGCCTCATCCGCCTGCCGGAACTCGGCCCCGCAGGCGCGAACGAGCTCCGCCGCCGGACTATCCGCCGGCGACTTGGACCAGACGACGGTGTCGAGTCCGAGACACCGGCTCGTCAGGGCCGCCAGCAGGCCGAGCGGCCCGGAGCCGAGCACCAGCACCGTCTTGGGCTGCCAGATCAGCCGCTGCTGGATGCGCTGCACCTGGTCCCATACTTTCTCGACGATGCTTTGCGGCTCGGTCAGCACGCCGTAGTCCAGACAAGCCGGCGGCACCTTGACCAAGTACCTCGCATCCTCCGCATAATATTCGCTCAAATAACCGTCGCGGCCCTTAATGCCCCGCTCCACATAATGACCGGTTTCGCAGAAGTCGGAATGCCCGCTGCGGCAGTTGACGCATTCCGGGTCATTGCACGGTCTGCGCACCAGCGCGCATACGAGATCGCCCGCCGCAAGTCCCGAAGCCTCCCCGGCCTCCACGACAACGCCGAGCGATTCGTGGCCGATCGTGAGCGCGTCTTTCCCTTCCGGGGGTACGCCGTACTTTTCGGTCATCAGCTCCCGGTCGGTGCCGTCGAGGCCGACGCATAATACTCGCACCAGCACCTCCGACGGATACTTGAGCTGCGGACGCTCGGTCTCGGTCAGCTCCAGCTTGACGGTTTCGGCAGCCTTCGCCTTGACCTCAGGCCCGTCCCCGGCCGGATCGCGCTTTCCTTGTCCTTGTCCCGGGAGCCCGCCTGGAGCTGCCGTCGCCGCCTGCAAGCCCGTCAATCTCACCGTCTTCATCATCGCGGGCCTCCCGTCGTCTGCAGCAGCTTCGCGTCGCTAATATCTTCCTTGCCGCGGCCTTTATTTTTCAGCTGCTTCAGCTTGGACATATACTCCTGTACGACCTTGACAAAGGAAGCATGGGACCATGTCAGAGGAGAGACCGATAGCGGCGCGCCCGTAAACGGATGCACCTGCTCCGCCAAAATTCCGGTCGGCAGCGCGTGCTTCATCGTCCAGCGGATCATCTCCGCGGCTTCCTTCAGCTCGGATTCCTTCTTGGCGACGGCGATGACCCATTCGGCATACCAGAGCGTGCATATGAACCAAGGGTTACCCGGCACCTTGCCGATATCTTTGGTCACTTGATGATAATAATCGTTCGTATAGCGGCCGATGCCGCCGACTTCGGTCTGAATCCACAGCTGCTGCCGAATCGCCTTCATCGTCGCCGTAATGCGCGGATCGTCCGCGGCGAACATTTCAAAGTCGAACAGCGCATACAAGCTGGCATCGAGCGTCAAATCCGGCTCGTACGTATTCTTGTCGCGATTCCAATACAGCGACCTGATGAACCGTTTCTCCTGCTCGGAGTACATATGCTTCTCGACGGCCGATTTGACCGCTTGAGCCGCATCGCGGTAATACATCATCCGCGCCTTGTCCCGGAAATGCTCGGCGAATTTGCTGGCCGCCAGCAGCCCGGCATATACGCTCGCTACGGTAAATGCATGAACGCCGTAACGCTCCTCCCACAGATCGTAGGAAGGCAGCGGAAGCCCCGACGCATCCTTGTAGCTGGCTAGAAACCCGGCCGCCGGAACGACGAATTGATCGTAATCCTCGCGGGCGTCGTCCAGCGTCTTGCCCAGCTGATGATGATGCCACATCGCAAACAGCACCAGCGCCGTTTCATCCTCTTGAATCGGCAGCTGCTTCTCCCCGGCCGGATTGATCCACGGATGCCAGCTGGAGCCCGCCGAACCGTCCGGGTTATATTTGTGCTGCAAATATCCTTCCGGAGTAATCGCCCGCCGGCAAAATTGAAAAAACTTGCTCGTCAGCGATACATACCCGGAGCGGTCCAAAGCATGGGCGATCAACGCCCCGTCGCGCGGCCACATATACGAATACGTGTCGCGGGCGAACTTCAATATATCCGAATCGTTGGCCGCTACGATTGCTCCGCGGTTATCCATATTCGTGCGTACGACAAGCAGACTTCTTTTGTAAAAAGACGCCATATCCTTATCGATCAGGCTCAAATCGTGACGGTCCCGCGCCAGCCAGTGAAGCCAATAAATGTAGGTCCTCTGCAGCATAGCCTGAGGCCCCGTTTCCCTGACGCTCTTCTCCGTCCTGGCGATTTCCTGAGGACTCCTCGCGAAGCAAATCCAGAACCACGCCTCCGCCGATCCGCGGGCAGGCAGCTTCACTTCCAGCTCGATCGTGCCGTCGACCGAGCCCTGCGCAATCGGATTGCGTCCGAGCTGGCCGTCCTCCGCATCTCTCCAGGTTCCTTCTAGTCCGTTCATTTCCTTCTGGCCGATCGCGTAGCTCGTGCAGCCGGCTTTCTTGCTGTCGGGCCCGCCGCAGCAGGACAGCGACATGTAGCGGTGGCCTTTATAGAAAACAAGCGAACCCAGATCCGGATCGTAATAGACCGTGTCGCCAACCCCGTTGCCGTATAAATGCAAGTCCAGATGGAAGTACAGCTTGACCGTCCGCTCGCGGTCCCATTTGTTCTCCAGCTGCACCTTGCGCACGAACACATTCTCCTGCACATCCACTCCGTCGCGCAGCGTCATCTTCAGCCCTAGCCGCGCATGTTCGCCTGCCACCTGGGTTACCATCGAGTCGTTCAAATAGGAGGCGCTTTTTTTGAAATCTTGATGATCAATCCAGAAAAAATCTTCCGGCGTCCACACGCCGAAATGGGACAGGTGGTCTGCCGCTTGATTTTCCTGACCTACATAAGGGAAATAAATATCCCGCAAATTATAATGGGTGTCGAAATTCACCAGCACATTCCCGTTGCTAAGAGGTAAGTCGCGTGCCATCCTTAGATCCTCCTTCCTATCTCTCTCTAATTTCCCCGCATCCGGGCCTAAATTATGCAGCGGCGGCTCCTTTCCCGGCAACAAAAAAAAGCATGACGGGTTCCCCGCATGCTTCTTCCTGTTCAACCTTATTCATTGTCTTCATTTGCGCTTTCGGCCGTGCTTGACAAGCGTCATTCGCCGGGAATGACGCAGCCACGAATAATACGCTTTCAAATCCCTGAGCTGGATATCCTCCGATATTTTCCCCAGGAAAGTAACCACGACCATTTTATGTAGAGGATTTCCGGCGATATCCGTCTCTTCCTTGATAGTCATAAATTCGGCGACCATGACCAAGTCCTGGTCAATCAAGTAAACGTCCTTTTCATTCTCGTAATAAGGCTGAACCCGTGCGAATTTCAAGGCGTCCCATAGAAAAGCACAAATATGCTCAATCCCGCCTTGATCGCTTTCCACTCGTTCCGACCACCGGGACAGGGCATGGCTGGTAATGACGATGTCCGCGATTTTATATCCGTTAAATTCAACATAAAAGGGTTCATAAGTGCTCCAACGGTTCATGATCTTATCTCTCATCTTCATGATCCCCCTTCATGATGTAGTCTCTCTGTCCCTATATTAAATGTAGTATTTATACTACATGCCGTCAAGAATTACTTTATTTTATTAATTATTTTTTAGGAAGATTCCTCTTATGTCACATATTTTTTTCTTTTGCTATTTCCTTTACCGAATTTGTCCTTTAAAATAACGATAAGAGAGGTGATTACAGTGGGACATCCCATCCCTGAATTTGGTAAATTTTTAGAAGGCTTGCGAGGGACTATGTCGCTTAGAGAGGCAGCCAAGAAAAGCGGCCTGTCGCATGCCTACATTCGCGATCTGGAGCTGGAGAAAAACCGCTCCACCAATGAGAAAATCACTCCATCACCCGATACCCTGAAAAAATTATCCGCGGCATACGATTATCCTTATACCGAACTGATGATTAAAGCCGGGCATCTTATGGAGCAAGACATCGCCGGAACTCCAACACCGAACATACAAATAGATTTGAACTACGTTTTCTATATTGAAGTGGGCATGAAAGAAATTATATATTGCAATCAAAACTCCAAGGTGACGCGCAGCATCGAGTCCCTGCGAGATTTCAGCGAGTTTCTTGATATGTTGGACGAGCATGAATTCAGGAAAGTCGACGCCGACATCTACGCCAACTTTCAACAGATCCGCAAATACGACGATCGTAACGGCAAGCTGTATTTCGATCTTAAGGGAGAAGGGATCTTCGTATCCATGTCCGCCCTGCGACAGCGTAAGTACCACGATCTCATTCTTCGCAAGATTGCCAACAACAACCAAACCAGTCTGGAATTCTCTTTCGGCAAAACCAGCAATATGAACCCGTCTTTTGTCAAAGGTTAGCATCCTACTACACTTAACAATCCAGAAGGACTGACGTTAATGCCTTGGTTTCAACTCGGACTTTATTATTTTGCGGCCTGGCTGTGCTTGTTGTCGTTGGGATTCGTCTTGTTTCGGTTCCCCCTTCGGCCTTACGCAGTGCAGTTGGTCTTATCGGCGCTTTTATTGACATATATATCAGTCCTCATCCGCCAATACGATAAAATTTATCTCGTTGCCACCGTTCAGCCTATTTGTGCGATTCTGTGCTATAGGCTGATTTTTCGTCTGCGCTTGTTGTACTCTGCGATGATTACGGTAGTGGCTTATTCGATTAACTTCATTCTTGAATTTCTGTTGAATATGGCCTTTGTTCAATTTCAGATCGGCCGTTTTCTCGTTGTTATCAAGGACGGCTCTTTCGCCGTCGCTGTGCTGATCTTATTTATCGACTTGCTGCTATGTTACTTGCTCAGTAAGTACCGGATCGGATTCTCCTTTATTCCCAAGCATAACCGCGGCAAGTTCGTATATTCAGGACAAAACAAGCAGCTTATGACTGCTTTTGGCATAGCTTTAGGGGCCTTATTGGTGTCCAGCCTAACTATTTTTTTCATTGCTGAATACGCTTTTTATTTTCAAGTCCTGGTCGTCATCTTATGGGGAGTCGTCCTGCGGATGGCGTATCAGAAAGAAGTATCCGATTAGTTGATTGACGTATAGATCACAGTGTAGGTATATTGTATATATTGTAAATATGTCCCGTTCCTTGTCGATGGAGGGAGTTTTATGGAACAGTTCAAACTTGTTGTAATATACCTCGTTTACTGGCCCTCCGTGCTGGTGCTGGCTTTAACGCTATTTCGCTGCAAGCCCCGCAATTACATAGGCCAAATCATTTTTAGCACGATCATGCTGGCTCAAGTGTCTATTTTGATTCAAAGCTTCGGCTTTATTTATTTGCTTTCGATCGTGCAGCCTATTTGCATGTTTTTATGTCTTTGTCTCTTTTTCCGTTTGCGTATGATCCAAGCGCTGCTCATGGTTGTTATCGGGTTTGGTTTCAATATTGTCATTGAATCCCCTATGACGCTGATGCTCTCCAAGTTCAATTACGACGCCTTTGTCCAAATGTCCAAAAGTGTATCCGTACTTCCGGCCATTTTGCTATGCTTGATCAATTGCTGCCTGGCCTATTTGTTGAGCAAATTCCGAATCGGGTTTTCGTTTATTTCAGCGAATCGATTTCATAGACAAGCTCGATATCCTGCCAAGTTTTATTGGATGATTCTGGCCGGCTTCCTTCTTATCGGCTTTACCAGCTTCTCCATTATGTTTCTAGAGAAAATCATTATGCTTTCCATCTTTATTACTTTATTTACGATTGGCAGTATTCTGCATTTCTCCTACATGAGGGAAACGGCTGATTGAGTTTAAGGGAAAATAAAGCTTAACTCGTTGCGAAAAAGTTCATCCTATTTGCCGATACAATGCGGCTCTTATCGATGGAGGGAGTTTAATAGAACAGCTCAAACTCGTTATCATCTATCTTGTTTATTGGCCCTCCATGCTGCTGCTTGCTTTAACGATTTTTCGCTGCAAGCCCCGCAATTACGTAGGACAAATTATTTTTAGCACGATCATGTTAGCTCAAATATCTATCTTGATCCAAAGCTTCGAGCTCGTTTATTTATTATCGGTCATACAACCTGCTTGTATGTTTTTATGTCTTTGTCTCTTCTTCCGTTTGCGCGTGACGCAGTCTTTGCTTATGGTAGTGATTGTTTGCGGCTTTAACATCGTCATAGAGTCGCCTATCACGCTTTTGCTCTCCAAGTTTAATTATGATGAATTTGTGGAAATGTCCAAGAACGTATCTGTCATGTCGGCCGTATTGCTATGTCTGGTGAACTTTAGTTTGTCCTATTTACTAAGCAAATTCCGAATCGGCTTCTCATTTTTCTCTGCTAACCGCTATACTAGGCCCGCTCAGTACCCGGCAAAGTTTTACTGGATGAACATCGTTGGCTTTTTACTCATTGGCTTCACCAGCTTCTCTATCATGTTTCTGGAGAAAATCATTATGCTATCCATCTTCATCACTTTATTTACGGTCGGCAGTATTTTGCACTTCACCTATATGAAAGAAACGGCTGATTGAACCTAAGGAGAGTAAGGTATGCAGCATTTGAATATGATATTGATTTATTTGTTTTACTGGCCTTCAGCGCTTTTACTTTGTCTTACCTCGTTCAGATTCAAAATACGTTACTACACCCGACAGATCGTGCTTAGCACCTTAGTGATGACGCAATGCTCCGTTCTTCTACAGTCATTTAAAGCTGAATTTCTCATGTCATTGATTCACCCGATCTGTCTTCTAATGTGCATTGTCTTTTTCTTTAGGTTAAGATTCGCACACTCTCTGCTGATTGCAGCAATTACTTTTTGTTTTAACATTGTTCTAGAATCGACCTTAAACTTCTTTCTAGCTAATTTTGACTACATAAAATTTGTTGAAATTTCCCGAAATGACTACATGATTCAAGGATTTATTTTAGCATTCACAAATTACGTTTTAGCCTTTCTATTACATAAGCTGAGAGTTGGCTTCTCCTTCATTTCATCCAACCATACAAATTATAAAGTAGAGGCGTTTCCAAGAAAGTTAATTTTCACAACGGTGGCCGGATGTATTATCATGACATTTACTAGCTTCTCTATTTACTTTTTTGCCAAATTGATCATGTTGATTATTTCTATTACTTTCTTCGTATTAATCGGTATCGTGAACTTATCTCATGAAAAAGAGTTAGCGGACTAGCAAAAGATTTATCACCTACTAATTATTCCAATGTTTAATTATGATGAATTTGTGAAAAATTCATTTTGTCCTATTTGCTCAATGAATTCCGAATCGGCTTCTCATTTATCTCTGCTATCCGCTATACTAGGCCCGTTCAATATCTAGCAATTTATTGAATGATTACCATTGGCTTTTTACAGCTTCACTAGCTTCTCCATCATGTTTCTGGAGAAAGTCATTATGTTATTCATATTTATAACATTATTTATTCTGCATTTAACTTATATGAAAGAAACAACTGATTGATGCTAGAAAGGAATTAAACCGATGCCACAATTAATACTCATTTTGGTATATATAACTTACTGGCCTTCTGTTCTTTTAATTAGTATGGTTTTATTTAGAATCAAACCGCGACATCATATTCGTCAAATTATTTTGAGTACCTTGCTACTAACTCAAACCTCAATATTGCTACAAACATATAAAGCGGAATTTTTATTGGCTTTTATCCAGCCTATCTGTCTTATGACATGCATCTTCTTTTTTTATAAGCTAAAGATTATTCATTCGTTCATTGTTGCAGTAGTAACTTTTGGTTTTAATTTAGTAATAGAGTCTGCATTTAATCTTTTCTTAGCCAATTTTAATTACATAGAATTTGTAAAGATATATCAGAATGATTATGCTATTCAAGGTCTTATTTTAACTTTAATTAATTGTGGAGTAGCATTATTATTACAAAAATTAAGGCTAGGCTTCTCCTTTATCTCTTCTCACCCCCTCAACTCTAAGAGTAGTTTATATCCCAAAAAAATAATCCTGAATTTCGAAAGCGCATAAGAATGCGGTGGCGATCATCCAGGAGCGGATCAACAACTGTGAATAAGTGGGAGTGGGACCAGCGAAATTTTGAAACCAATATCCACATGGGGATAACTCCCCCCTCCCCAGAAAAGGGGCATTGTTGTTTTCCATGTGAAATGTTGGAAGCCGTCACTCCAATTGAACCACTTTGGCTTCGATTCGTTTCCATGCATGACGACCGTCGAAATCCTTGATCAGCTTGAGCACGACCGCGCGACTATGCCGAACAAGCGTCGCCGCGCAATGAAAGAACTCCAGTCGGAATCTTGCAATCGTATAACCCTGATGCATCGGTTCGCAACAATCGCGCTTAAAGCGTTCGAACAAATTGTAGGCCAGCAACTTGATCAGCAGATCGACTTCATTCGCTTCAAAATCACTGGTCGCGATCCGGTCCATGGAAAAACCGTCTTTCGCCTCTTTGATGTAATTTTCCATGCAGCAACGCTGGTTGTAAAAGCGCCATAGGTCAATTGGTTCCCACTCCAGGTTGGTTACAATCGCTTCATACTGCCAGTCCTCGTCGAATACGATGCGGCCTTGACCGTCTTCGCAGACTTGCGTCTTACGAATGACCGCTACGCGACGGGGCTTTTTCCAGGACGTAGCTTTGTAAATCAAAGTGATGCCCTCGATGATCCAGTCCTCGTCGACATAGCGCGTCCAGTAGCGACAAGCCGCCACGTCGCTTGCGAGGCGTTTGGTCCATTTCATTTTGCCGACGTAACCGATCTTGCGGCCTTCCCACAGTTGGTAGAAATCCTCGCCGCCAAAGCCTTTGTCGAACCGGGCGTACGCCACTTGGCGCTCGCCGAGCAGTGCGAAGGTTTGCTGCAAAAAGTCGATTGCGTCGGTTGAAGAATGCGTGTTGCCGGGGCGAAGCCTCGCATTCAGATTCAAGTGGGTTTGCCCTTCAAAAGCCAGCAACGGATGGTAGCTGTTTCGTCCGGGCTTATGCGGATTGGTGCCTTTGGCCGCGCCGGCCTGCTCCCCGTATACCGTCTCCACCGAGGAGTCCAGATCAAGGATTGGCTTGGACGGCAAGCAGAGATGAATGATTTCCATATTCAGCTTGCGCAGTTCCGTCGGGAGCTGCGGGCAGGATCTGCCCAGACGCGCGAGCTCCTTGTACAGCAAACTGTGATGCGGCAGACGGCCTCCCAGAAAACGACAAAGCAACACATCGTGCTGTAACTTGCGGAAATGAAAAATACGCCCGCAGCCCAGCATCCAGCCAACCATTAGATAGAGCAGGATGCGATGAACAGGAAAAATGGCGTTGTGCGCTTTGCCGCCGGAAAGGCGCTGCATGGCCTCGGCGAGCTTGATTTTTTCGAGATAGGCCAAAAAGATTTTGACGCCGCCGAAACTCGTGGCGTTCTGCAGCGAAAATTCGCTCTTGATTTTGCTGACCGGTGTGGTAGACTTCACCTAAAAGGTGCTCCTCTCTTTGGGTGATGTTGTCCTGGACAAACACCATTCTACCAAAGATTTGGAGCCCTTTTTATGTTTTTAATGCGCAGTACTTTCGAAATTCAGGATAATTATTATGGTTTTAACCGGCTGTGTTTTACTAGCTTTCACTAGTCTTTCTATATATTTTTTCGAAAAATTCGTTATAGTATGTGTTACTCTTACTTTTTTTATATTAATTGGAGTAATGAACTTCTTATACGAAAAAGAATTGACAGACTAAATATAAACTAATTCTTTAGTAGAATAGCTTAAGTGATATTTGTCACACAGGAACACATTTACTTTTTGATAAAATAAATTATATTATTAATACGGCAGGAATTTTGCAGAACTCGAAAGTAGGATTGACATGGCAACCTTCTCACAAATCCCCGTATAAGGTAAATTAAATGGAACAGACTACTCTTATATTATTACACTTATGTTATTGGACCTCGGTACAGATATTAGGCCTCAGCATATTTCGTATTAAGCCGAGGCAGCATATCAGGTCTATAGTCATTAGTTCATTCTTACTTTCTCAAGTCTCACACTTGCTTCAATCGTACAAAGTCGTATTCCTTATTTCGACAGTTCAGCCATGCTGCTTCTTTATTTGTCTATATCTTTTGTATAAATTCAGACCGTTATATTCCGTCCTGATTGTATTTATAGCTTTCGGAACTAATATGATGATCGAAAATATCTTCAATCTATTTATCACTAAATTTGATTTCATCCAATTCATAGAGCTAACGAAAAATGACTACATACTTCAAGGCTTGATGCTTTGCATAATCAATGTCATCTTCTCTTGTATCCTAATTCAAACAAGAATCGGTTTTTCATTCATTGATCCTTTTAAAGCGCGAAAGCAAAGGACAGTTATTCCTAAAAACATGAGATTAGCCCTTCTTCTCGGGTATATAGCCATGTGTTCAGTAAGTGCTATCGTCATGTACTTCGACAAAGCATATTTGTTACTGCTTACCGTATCTTTATTTATCTTAATAACGATCGTGAACTTTGCATACGAAAAAGAAATGGCCGAGTGATATAATACACCGAAGGGGAAGTCATAATTGGAAAGAAAACACATCTTCACTCTACTGATTTTTTATCTTTTTGTAGGTCCTGGACCGATCTTGTTTTTTCTGAATAAATATACCGTATCCTTTGCCTCCATTTTAAGTTGTATAGCTATTTTATGGTTGTTTCGAAAAGAACTCCTGGCCGTGGATTTTAATGGTATATTAAAAAATCCAAAACTCTATACAATATCGTTTCATGGTTTGAAGTATTGCATTTTTGCCCATGCCATAACATCATTCTTATTTGAAACCCCGAATATTTTGACGGATGACTTAATAAGCGGTTACTTAATTATGCCGTTCTACGCGATTGTCATAGCCCCTATAATTGAAGAAATAGTTTATAGAAAAATTATTTTCGGGCTTCTTGAGAAAAAATTCGGCTTTTGGATTGGCGCAATCGTCTCATCGCTAATTTTTGCGGTAGGACATTTAAGTCCAGAAAGAGGGTTGGCTTACTTCTTATCCGGAATATCGCTTTGTTTCATTTATAAACAAAGCGGGACTTTAGCCTCATCTATCCTAGTTCATGGAAGTTTGAATTACATTTCTTTACTGGTCAGGACAATAAAGGGTTAAGGTAGGAATAATACACTAGAAAGCGCTTTAAATTCGACATTTTTCTACTTGTTAAGTTAAGAATAGTGTATTAAACTAACTACATTGGACTTATATTTCTTGGAGCAAAGAAATCCAAATACTTTGCATAATGAGGTATTTTAAATGCAGTCATTAATTAAAATCTTATTTTCTTCAATAGAATTTTCAGCGGCTATGTTATTTTGTCTCTCATTATTTCGCATTTACTTTCGTTATTCACTACATAAAGTATTTATTATTGCAGTAATAATGTCAGTAATATCGATTTATATTAGGGAATTTTTGGAGCAGGTACAATTTGGTGTTCTTCCAGTAATAGTCATTCAAATAGTACTCATAACACTTTTTTTCAACCTTCCATTAATATTCTCATTTTTAGTATGTATTATAGGCACACTAGCAGTAGTAACTATTGAAGGTTTAGTCATTGCAATCGGTTCTAATTTTTCAGTGTTTAATGAACAAGGTTTAATAAATTCAACGGTACAATTTATTTGCTTCGAATCAACTGTAACCCTGATACTGCTCCTTTTGATTTTCCCTTTACAAAAATACAAATTAGGTTTTCACACAACTTCGAATGATGCTTTAAAAGGATATAATTTTTATTTATCTGGATTACTAATAATTGGAATAGTGGCCATTGAAATTGAACAGATAGCTTTTAAGAAATCTGCAGTCCATATCATTTTACCTATAATAATTGGATTTATTTTTCTAATAGGGGTTTACCTTGCCTATCAGCATAATAAAAGACTATGGGCAAAAAGACGTGAAAGGTTGTCAAAAAAATGAATTTTATTGATCGCTCAGCTGAAAACATTGCTAGGTCAATAAGAAATAATTACTCGCAAGCTGGTTCTGAAATAGCTTTAAAATATGCATTGTCCCTACTTATAAATTCATTCATTGCATTTACAACTGCAATTGTTTTCTGCGTATTGACAGACCACTTTATCGAAGCTTTGATGGCTATAGTTTCGTTTATTGCCTTAAGATATTTTTCGGGCGGTCTACACATGTCGTCTTCCTTATCATGTTGTTTGCTTACTATTTTTATTATAATATCAGCAGCTCATATTTCTTTTAATTACTCATTTTATTGTAGTATTATTGATATTTTCTCGGCTCTTATCTTATTAAAAACAGCACCAAACGGTATTGAGCATATTAGTAAAATAAATCCTAAATACTATCCTCTCCTTAAATTAATAGCTGTGTTAATAGTTTTAGCTAATCTTTTTTTTCAATCTACAGTTATGACAGCAGCTTTTTTTTGTCAAGCTTTGTTGACCACTGAATTTTCTTATAGAACGAGAGATCACTTTGAAGGGAGAATTTCAAAATGAAAACTAAAATTGCAATCATTGCCAACACTGTTTTAATGATTCTTGCTTCAGTTTTTGTAACTACAAACTCGTATATTGGCCACCGCCCAGAAACGCCAATGGAGCTTCTCAAGAAAAATAAATAAGCTGATTCTGTCGGCTGTCAAACGAGAGTTTGGCAGCCTATTATCTATCCTTCTCTTATGGAGCTGAGACCTATGCAAAAAATCCCCGTGACTCGTGACGGGAAGAGAGGGTCGGAAGTCATCATTATAGATTCGAGCAGTGTAGTCAAAATCGACAAGATTCGCGATCGGGAAATTATCATACACACCAAGGATCAACACTATTATCTTGATTTTTCCTTCGATAATTTGGAAGAATGGCTGTTCGAGGATGGTTTTCGGCTTCTGGATAGCGCAAATATAGTCAATATGAACCATGTCGCAGACTATGATCCCAAGAAAGGGATCGTATATCTAGGAGCCTCCGACAGCAAGCATCCCAAAACCGCTTCAGCCGCGCGCATCCACAAAGAACACATCGAGAACGTAACGCAGTTGCTTAGGACTGCAGACCCCTCCTACGCTGACCATAATCCCTTACATCATGATGAATTGTTTGCACGTATTATTAGCGAAACCCGAAACGATCAGTTTCTGCGCTCGTACGCGACGATTCGTGCCATGAATGAACGGAAGCGCGCCGAGGAGAAGATCGCGCATATGGCTTATCACGATTCGTTAACTCATTTGCCGAACCGTTTATATTTTGACGATCGTCTCAAGGCTTGTCTGGATGAAGCCAGCCGTCACGGAGGAAGGTTGGCTATTCTGTTTTTTGATCTGGATCGGTTTAAGGTAATTAACGATACGCTCGGCCATCACATCGGGGATCAACTGCTGGTAGGCTTGGCTCACAGGCTTCAAAGCTACGTTAACAACCATGATGTAGCCGCCCGCTTCGGCGGGGATGAGTTTATGGTCCTGCTGTCCGGGAATGCGCATATGCGAGAGGCGGCCCAATTTGCGGAAACAATTAAGCTGCTGCTGAAAGAGCCTTTCCTGATAGAAGACCACGAATTGTTCGTCACGGCCAGCATTGGAATCAGTCTATATCCCGATGACGGCACCGATGCCGAAACTTTGCTGAAGAATGCCGATAATGCCATGTACCGCTCCAAAGAGAAAGGTGGGAATTCATATCATTATTATCACCCGGATATGAACAAACGGTCCTTACACAAGCTCAATCTGGAAATCCATCTCCGCAAGGCGTTGGAGCGCGGCGAATTCCGGCTGCTCTATCAGCCGTTAGTCGATTTGAAAAACGGTACGATACGCGGCATGGAGTCCCTGGTTCGATGGCAGCATCCCGAATGGGGCATGATATCGCCGGCTGAATTCATTCCGCTCGCCGAAGAGACCGGCCTCATCGTTCCGATGGGAAACTGGATCTTGAAGCAGGCCTGTCTTCAGAACAAAGCATGGTTGGAGCAAGGCTACAATCCGCTCTGCGTGTCCGTGAATATATCGGCCATTCAATTCCACCAGCCGCAGTTCGTATCCGTCATTGAAGAAACGCTGCAGGAGAGCGGGCTGGACCCCGGGTTGCTTTGTCTGGAAATTACCGAGGGAGTCGCGATGAACAGCGGCCCGCATGTGATGGAAACGATGGATAAGCTGAAGAGTCTCGGCGTTCGCATCTCTATCGACGATTTCGGTACCGGTTACTCATCGCTCAGCTATTTAAAAAGATTCCGTGTGCATACGCTCAAGATCGACCAATCGTTCATCCGCGACGTCACTTCCGACGAGGACAATGCGGCTATCGTGACGGCTCTGATCGCCATGTCCCGCCAGTTGAAGATTACGTCGCTCGCCGAAGGCGTCGAGACGAGGGAGCAATTGGAATTTCTGCTAGCCCAGGGCTGCGATGAAATTCAAGGCTATGTGTTCAGCAAGCCGGTTTCGGCTCAAGAATTTGAAGAGATGATCCGGCAGAATAAACAGTTATTTTTAACCAAATAGAGGAAAAAGTACAGTGGATAACTGAAACTTTTTCCTCTTTTTTACGTTTATAAGTATAGCAATCCAAATTTTTGAAGGGAACGAAACCATGCCAGCTAATCTATCGAGCAGCACGAAGACGGCACAGACCAAAGTAACGGTCAAAAAGCCCAGTCCCCGCGCCTCGAAAAAAAAGAAAAAACGAACTTCCGCTCTAGTGACTCTATTCTTCTATACGCTCTCCATTCTCATGATGTTCGGAACGGCATTCAGTTTATGGTTCTTCCTTACCGAATCGGGAACCAACCTCCGCTATTTGATGGCGGATACGTTGATTTCCACACAGCATCGCCATTGGGCCGCCTATCTGATCGGCGAGACGGAGCTGACGAAACGCGTCGACCGCTATTGGAAGCAGTTCGATACTTATACGGAAGTAAAGGATGAGCGTCTGGTTCATCTGAATACGCCGGAGACGACCCCGGTCAAAGCCGCAGAGAAAAAACCGCTCGTGGAGATCGAACCTATCGAGGGCAAAAACTTCAAGGGCAAGCTGCTGATCGTCAACGATCCCAAAAGCTTGCGAATTGCAGTCCCCGGAAAAGTCGGCAAAGGCGAGAAAGTTTCTTCGATGGTCAAACGGCTTGGGGCGGTAGCCGGAGTCAATGCCGGAGGCTTCGTCGATCCCGAATGGATGGGGAACGGCTTCCAGCCTACGGGGCTGGTCATCTCCGGAGGCAAGATCTATTATAACGACGGCGGCATGAACACGCCGAACCATATCGTCGGCATCGATAAGGACGGCCGGATGATCGCCGGCAAGTACAAGCCAACGGAGCTGCTGCAGATGGGTGTGCAGGAAGCGGTCACCTTCGCCCCGCGCTTCATCGTCAACGGCGTCGGACAAATCAAGAACCAGGCGGACGGTTGGGGAATCGCTCCCCGCACCTGCATGGCCCAGAAGGAAGACGGCACGATCATGTTCGCCATTATCGACGGCAGACAGCCCGGACACAGCATCGGGGCGACCTTGTACGATATTCAAAACATTTTCCTGGAGCATGGCGCGATTACCGCCGCCAACTTGGACGGAGGGTCGTCTACGGTACTGGTGCATAACAACGAGATCATTAACAAGCCGGCCAGCGAATACGGCGAACGCTATTTGCCTACGGCTTGGCTCGTCTTCGACAATCCGCAATCGGTGACGATCAAGAACATTTGGGAAGGGCTCGACCCGAGCAAGATCGACCCGTCCAAGTGGTGACGCATATAACCCTAACAGGCCCCTTCGCATGAAGGGGCCTTTATGGGCTGCCAAGCGGATGCCTGGAACCGGGCGCCCGTAGAACGCTTATATGACTGCTGCAATGCGCCCCAGCTTATCGCCGTTATCTCTTATCCTCGGGAACGTCTCGCGGCTTAAACCGGACGCTGGCCCGCTTGGATCGGTCAGCAGCTTATTGCTGCTCTTCGCCCTCGATCACCGTTGCCGCCACAGGCACTTCGGCCGCTTCGTCGGCCTTTCCGTTTTTCCAGGAAAGCGCCTTTTCCTTCACTTTGCCAGCCCATTCGGAAGTTTGGTTGCCGATCAGCTGCGTCTTTTCGGATAGGGTGCCTGCCAGCTGCTTGGATTTATCCGCTACCGTCCCTGCCACTTGCTGCGTTTTTTCCGAGACGGTATGAACGCCTTCAGCCAAATCCGCTCTCAGCTCGCGCCCCGATTTGGGAGCCAGCAGCAGGGCGGTCACCGCTCCCAGCACCGTACCTACTACAGCTCCGACCAGCAAGTCTTTTCCTTTTTTATCAGCTGCCATCCTGTTCATCTCCTTCATCAATCTTGATCATTCGTCAGGCGTGCCCGTCTTGGAGGGTTTCTGCGCTTGCCACCTTTGCCACAGCTGGATTCCGGTCGTCGTCAGCTCTATAAGGTCCTTCACCGTATCCTGCCGGGTATGTAGCGTTTCCCTGGCCTCCAGAACCGTATCCGACAGCGTGCGGGACACCAGCTGCACCGAACGGGAGAGACTGCTGGCCGCTTCCCCTGTTCGCTCCATCGCATCCACAAACCCGTCGGTCGCCTTCATCCTCCTCTGTACATCCTCCAGCACTTCCCTGGAAAGGCGTATCGTACGGACGGATTCCTCCGCCGTCAGTTCCAGCTTCTCCTGCATGCGGTTTAGCGTATCTTGCGCCTGCCGCATCGCCTGGCGGGATTCCTTCAGCAGGAAGATCAAATAGCCGGCCAGCACGACAAAAGCCAAGGAAGCCAAGCTAATGCTGATTTGCCACATCACGCTCCGACACCTCCTCCCAAGCGGCAGCTTTCCTAGACGAATGCCTATGGAATAGTACATTATAAGTAGCTGACCTTCATTTTGACACTGATTCTTGAAAAAAAAACAGGCTGTCGGCCGCGAATCAGGGCGGACGAAGGCGATTTCATCCCTCGACATTTTTTAAATTCTATGAGCTCTATCGCAGCCTTTTGCCCTTCTTCGACAGCCCTTTAAGGGCATTTGGAGCCGTAGATGACCGCTGCGGCAAGCTTGCCGCTCTTTACCGGAGCCGTTCGGACATCCCCTTCTCCCACTGCGCCGGTATCGAAACGCTTACTTCTCCCCCTGCTGTAGTTTGTCAGCGCTTTATTCGCTATGGACGAGCATTTTCCCAGCCCTTTTTCGCTTTTATCGGTTGCTGAAAGTTTATGTCTGAAAAAACTTTTGCCATTCGACACCGAACGATAAAACCTCTTATTTTACATTCTTTCATAAATTTGCATAATCATATACAATTTTTATTGCTGTCCTAGATACACGACAAACTATTTTCATAACGAAAGGGTTGTTTGGAACTGGTGAATGTTTTGACTTACGAGACACTGTTGCTTGCTGAAAGTCAGTGCATCAATGCTCAAGATGCCATCGTTGTCCGCTTGCTGCTTGAAGGAATCGAGGTGCACGAAATTGTCTATTTGAAAGCCGATTCGCTCGACCTGGAGAGCCGCACTTTGACCATCACGGATTCGTATGGAATAAAAAGAAGACAGGGCGTCAGCCCCCGCACCGTTCAAATGTATAAGAGGGCGCTCCTGCAAAATCAGTACATCGCCGATCAGCGAAGGTCTAATCTGAAGGATAACGGCTATTTGATTAAAGCAACGTTAAACGATTATATTGCGCATGAGAGCATGATTCAGGAGATGGATTCGGTGATCCTGCGCACGATATACAGAAGATTTCGCGCATTATCCGAAAAATTAGAGCTTCCGGAGCTTGCATATTTGACTACACTCAAATTAGAATTGAATCATGTAGTCATCGCATAATATAGTAATAATTCGCATAAGAGGGGGCCTCGCTCCTCCTCTTCAGGCGAATCTACGACGCTGTATTTTTCGGAGGAGCTTATGACAACCAACAATCAGGAAAAACGGGACTTGGAACGCGCCGCCGTCAAAATCTGGATCGATATTTACAACCGGAATCACGATAACAAGCTTCGCCTCCTGTACCAGCGGGAGCGTCCCGACGCCGTCATTCAAGATTCCCGTCAGCGGCTGATGGGCGTAGAGATTACCCATTTATTTTATGATTCGGAAGAAGCGAAAATGCTGCTGGGCCGCTCCCAGACGAATACGCACAGCAACGAAGTCGTCGAGATGCTCGTAAAGGAATTGAATAACCGGATTCGAATTAAAGAGAGCAAGATCGATACGTATGCCTCCGACTATCCGATATCCCTCCTTATCCGCAACGCTTCGCCGGCATTTGGCATGTCGGATATTTTGGCCGTCAAGCATCTCATCTACAAACCGCGGGGCAAATTCGTCCAAGTCTGGTTTCTTTCGCGGGACGGCAACAACGAATGGCTGAGCTTGGACCTGAGTACGCTGTAGCCCTACCGCTTTGCCTTCCCCTTCACATCTCCTCTAAACGCCGCGTCATTATTATGAAGCTTCTCCTTCCGCATGTACACAACGAAAAAAGGCTGACGACCGCACGCGGGCAGCCATCAGCCTTGTCTTGTCTTCAATCCCTGATACTTTTATTCAACAAACCCCCGTTCTCCATAATGAGCCGGTCATCGATATATACATTCGGTTTGGTAACGACTCCGTCAATATGGACGCCTGCGGCGATCGTTCCGCCGAACGTATTGTTGCTGCCGAACGCGACATGGATCGTGCCGTATACTTTCTCGTCCTCCAGCACGACGCCGGTGATGCGGGCTTTGTCGTTCGTACCGATGCCGAATTCGCCGAGCTGTCTTCCGTCGCCGTCGCCGAGAATTTGCAACAGCCGCTCCGCGTCCGCTCCTTCGGCCTGCGTAATGCGTCCTCCGGCTACAGTAACCAGCAGAGGCGACTGCAGCTTGCCGATACCGGCTACCGATCCGTCGATGACGATCTGCCCTTCAGCTTGCCCTTCCACCGGCGCAATGTACGCCTCTCCCGACGGCAGGTTGCCGGATTCGCCCGGATTCAGGTACATGCCCGTGCTCGGAACGCCGTTTCTTCCGGCAATCGGGAACGACAGACTGCGGCCGTCCTTCTCGATTCTGACCTTCTCGCCCTTCGTCAGCATGTCCGTTACTTTCTCCGTCAGCGCTTTGACCTGGACATAGTCGGCGCTGATAGCGCCCTCCAGGAACATATCCTCGGTGATGCCCGGCATTGTAGCGAGTCTGGTTCCCGCGGCGGCCGCTTGCTTGCGCGCCTGCGTATGCGTCAAGGAATGCTTGGTCACGCAGACGACCACATCCGACTCCGCCATCGCTTTGGCTATGGGCGCCGGAGGCTCTTCGCCCGATTTGGCCCGTTCCTTCATCACGACGAGCATCGCTTCGGCGCCAAGCTGCTTGCCCGCTTCATACAGCGACTCGGCCAGCTCCTTCTTCACATCGTCCGCAACGACCAGAAACGTCTCGCCTTCCTTCAGGCCGAGGCAGCTTCGCAGCACATTTTTACTGATTTCCGTTAACTTCGCATTCATCGTTTGTCATCCCTTTGCGATTTCAGTGATTGAGTGATTTCCGCAATTTCAGATCATTTCCGATACTAATTTTGCCATAATCGCATTGGACAATACAACCGGCAGTCCGGAAGTCTTCGCGACAAGCTCTCTCGCTTCCTCGGTGTATCCCATGCAGTCCAGCACGATAATATCGACGGTATCCTTCAGCTCGGTCGCCGCTTGCCGGAAATTGTCCAGATTATTAATATACGGCGACGCGACGGAGAACAGCGGATCGAGTCCGAGCGGAGAATATTTCGGTTTCAAATTTTCCTTCTGCTCGATTAAAGGCACGATCACGCCCAGACGGCGGGAGCCGACCATCGCTTTGACGGTAGGCGGAATAATATGATCCGGTTCGATCAAATAGGAAGTCGCTGTCGTAAGTCCCGGAAATACCCCCGTGCAAAGAAGCAGTATTTGCTTAATGCCGCTTTGCTCCAGCTCATTGATTTTGTTTTGCAAAATCGGCTGAATTTTTTTCCGCGACATCACCACCGAATCCCCGGTCGTCAGACGGGAGGTCAGTACGTAATCGCCCTCTTCGGGAAACAGATTCTCTTCAATATATGCCTTGGTCATCCCGTCCAGCACACCGACTTGAACGAGCTCGGCGCGGCCTTCCAAATATTTCTCGATAATCGGCGCAACGTCGGTTCTCGGCGCCTGGCCGATCGTAATCATTCCCAGCTTCTCCATCCGAATCGCCTCCCTGAATGAAAATAAAGGGGGAACCCGAGTTCCCCTAATGTGCAAGTATATGAAAAGAAATTACTGTTTTCCCGATGTTTGCAGCACTTTCATCGAGCCGTACAAGCTCAAGATGCGATCGAATTCCGCTTTGTTGTAGAACTCGCACGTGCCGTTCGTTACTTCCTTGGCTACTTCGACCGAGAAGCGTACCGCCGAAGCGATGTCGATCTCGTGGCTTGCGCCGGTGCCGCAGCCCGGCACGGCCGATTGGGCCGTAACGGCTACGCCGACAACCGGAGCATCGGTGGCAACCGCCGGTTGAAGAATCGAATTGATATGATACAGGTCATTGCCGTAAGGCGTAATATCCTGCATCGTTATCGGGAACGTCACCGGCAGTTGGCCTGTCGTCATTTCCATAATCCGCAGCAAGTCTTCGCTCATGCGCAAAATATAGCCTTCTTTGACCGTAGGCGAGATGGCGATGCCTTTATGATTAATGACGCGGTTGCCTTTGGTCGTATCGATGGACAGAATCGCTTCCATCTCCGGCACGATTTCATGCTGGTTCATCGTCAAAATGTCGACCGGAGAATCCATGAAATCGACAGGCTCGTGCGGACGCGTCGGAGCATCCGGACAAATATGCGTCGTGATGATAACGTCGCCTTTCAAAGAGTCGCCTCTGGTCTGCATTTCGGCCAGCTTCAGCGCCGAAGCGACGGCGGCTACCGCACCGTCGGCGTCGGATACGAGACCGATCCGCGTAGGACGCGCTCCGATGCCGCCCAAACGGCCGATAATCCCGAAGGTCGGCGCGTCGCCGCCTTTGCTCTTGCCGTTCGTTCCGGGAACGACGATTTTAATGAAATCGGTGCTGCCTTTATCCCCTTTTACGACGGTTACCGTTACGGATACATCCTTATATTCATTGAATAATTCCTTGACTTTCTCTCCGGTTACATAGCCGCTATCCATTACGTCAAGCGCGAGTAAGGTTTGTTTTAATGTCATGTCCTTTTCCTCCATCCGAATTCATTCTGTTTGTCTTTATCCGAGATAAGAAATAATCGATTTATGAATAATGTCCTCAATCGGCTTGAGCAGCTTGGTGTTGCTCATCGTGCTGCTGAGCAGCAATTTTGCCTTCGGCACCGCGATAACGGCGAGCTGCTGGCCTTTTTGAATCGCTGCCGTAACGATCGGTCTGGCCGTTTTAGCATCCAGCGTCATGATCAGGTCCGGGAAGGTAGCAAACCGCTCTCCGTCCTTTTCAATCGTCATATACTCGTTCCAGAACGTCATCTCATGCTCGTCATTGATCCGGACCGTGCCGACGTCGAAGCCGCCTGTCGTCTCCAGGGTGAAATCGGTAACCGTACCCATCGTAACGACTTGGCCGCCCAGCTTGGAGACGACGGATTCAATGGCCGCTTCGCCTTGGTGGGCAAGCAGTGCCTCGCCGACCTCGATCGCCTGAGTGATCGCTCCGGCGGCGCCGTTGGCTTTGGCATAAGCGCATGTGACCGGATTGCGTGCGACGGCAACCAGACCGCCGGCTTCAACGGAAGCTTTGCGGATCATCGAAGCGGCTTTTTCAAGCGAGCCCGAGATGCTGATTTCGATATAGTTGTCTCCCTTGCCGCCGACGCCGGCTTGATGGGAGATGTAGCCTTCCACCTCGGAGAGGTTTAGCGAGCCCATCGCGCCCGTCGGATGAGCCCGTCCGTTACAAGCGAAGTCCACAAGCGGAATTCCCGTGATAGCCGATTGAAACCAGCCGTTGACGGTCGTCCCCGCTCCATTCTCGTTCGTATGGAGCGCATTGACGGTTTTGCCGATCTTCTGGGTCAAAATGTCCAAAGCTTTGCCATAATGAATCGGCTTTACGAACTGATCCTTGGCGGCCGGAGCTCCGACCATGGACACGGTGACGAATAAATCGTCGTCTGCGAATTCATCGATGGAATACAAGCTCGGCTGCCCGATTTCGAGAGCCAGGCGGCCGATTTGGAGGCCGTCTTCAATCCAGCCCCCTCCTCCTCCGCCGAGAACGGCGCCGCCGTAAACCGCGTATTCCACCATTTTTTCATCCAATTTCAATATCGACATCAAGCTTCGCCTCACTTTTTCATTTTAAACACGGAGTTAAAGAAGCTGTACAGCGCATCCCCGGCAATGAACCCGGCCGCCAAGATGCTCATTGGAGTTTCCGCTTCTTTGCCTTTGATTTTCAGCACGATAATACGAATCGCGATACCTACGAGAACCGCCCAGCAAGCATTCGGTGTAGCGATGAGCAAGCCGGTTGCGAACAAGACGCCGATCTGGCGGCTAGGTCCGCCGAGCAATTGCACGATAGCGCCGGGAATGGCCCAGATCAACAGCTGCTTGGCCACTTCCGGAGAAGCTCCCGCCTGAATCGTCGACACATATACTTTATCGATAGGCGGCACAAGATTTTGCGCGAAATAGCCTTTGTAGGTGACGAGAACCGTCAACAGCGCGACGCCGAAGGCGATCATCCCCGTAATGTACTGATGCTTTCTTCCTTCAAGCTCGTATTCCTTGTTCTCGCCGTTGCCGCGGAGAATGTAGCCCGTCTTAAGGTCGTAGCCCATATCGGCGAAGGCCGGACCGGTAGCGGCGCTAAAGCCCGCCAGCAAAGCAAGGGCGACCGGAGGAAACCCGATCATCATCCCGAACAGCAGCGTGATGAAAGCGACGGCGAAGGCCGGGAACCAGCCGGAATGCATCGCGGCGATCCCTACGATCAGCTCGTGGACGAACGCGGCGAACGCGGCAAAAACCATAAAGCCGATCAGCATGCCGATGGACATATGAGTAATCAGGCCGCCGATCAAGGCAATCAGCAAAGCGATGAGCAGGTAAGCGATAAACCCGAGACTGAGCGTACGTCTAGCTTCGGATACGGTACGGGTCAGCTTGCTCTCGTCAATCTCGGAGGAGGCAGTGATGCTGTTCTCGCCCGCTTTGCCTTTTTTAACCGATTTGTTTTGCTTGCTGAAAATAAGCATGCCCGCTTGAATCAAGGCAACGATACCTGCGCCGATCATGACGCCGTGGGCGATATACAGCTGGTTCACGTCAACATGAAACCAGGGAACCGAATACTGGCGGATCATAAGACCGATCCCGAACATCGTCAGCGCCCAAATGTTGCCGATGAAGGCTACACCGAAGGCGGACATCGAAATATTAAAGTAAGAACCGATCAAACCGATTGCCGTCCCGATTCCCAGCAGACCGGCGCGTTTGCCGCCCTTATCGCCCGCCTTGATCGATTCGGCCGTCGCCACCCCCGGAGCCCATGTCCCGGATGCCGGGAACAGCTTGGAGTCGAACAGCTTGTACAGGATAGCCGCATCCACGAACATGGCGAGCGCCGCGCCGATCAGCATAGGGACGACCAGATCGGTAACTCCCATCGCGAACGGTATCCCGATCGGAATCAGCAGACTGTTCGCCGCCCCGAACGTAGCGGAGGAGATGGACGTCTGCACCAGGTTTTGCCGGTGAACGGATTTATACTTATTGAATATTGTGATCGGAATGCGGGCGATCAGCATCGCTACGAGAGCGCCGATAATTGCGGTGTTCGGCGTGACGCCCAACGTCGTAACGATTTGCATCCCGATGATCGCCCCGATGACAGCCGTTACGATGTTTAGAATAAGCGCGAACGGTTCGAATATACTAGGGTGCTTCTTTTCATTGTCCATGGATAATCCCCCTTGATCGTATACAGATGATTCTCTCCATACTATTTACAATTTATTTCACAATTATTGTTATTCTTGTCCATCCTGCTCTTTTTCTTTGTATGGACATACCCGAGCTGAAGCGTTGCGAAGAGAACTCCTATGAACACCAGAGATATCCCGAATACTTGCTGAAAAGAAACGGAGTGACGGAAAAGCAACAATTCCAGCATCATCGTCATCAGCGGCTGCAAATTCAGCACGATGGAAGCTTTGGCGGCGCCGACCGTCTGCATCCCCTTGTTCCACATGACGCCCGTCAGCCCTTGAGCCACAAGTACGGAGACAAGCAGCAAGCCCCATGTGCTCCAGGAATGATTCCATTCGATGCCGGCGCCGGAGAAGGCGAGCACGAACGGGTCGAAGAACAGCGCGCTTAAGCCGAAGCTGTACACCGTAATAATGAACGGCGACAGACGCCTTGACAGAAACCGGGTGAAGATTAAGTTGCAGGAGAAGGTAAACGTGGCCCCGAACAACAGCAAGTCCCCCGCATGGAAGACCAAGCCGTTCGTATTGAGCGCGAGGCACAGACCCGCCAGCGCCGTGACGCAGCCGGCAATCATTCGCCAAGTAACCTTCTCCTTCAGGAACGCGGCCGACAGTCCCGCCGTTATTAACGGAGACAAGGTAAAGATGAGAGAAGCGTTGGTCGCTGTCGTATACTTCAAGCCCTGGAACAAAAATATCTGGTTCGCGATGAGCCCGATGACGGCCGACAGCAGCAGAAACATAATTTCGTTGCGGGTTACTTTCACAAGCGAACGGGTAAACAGCGCTCCGATCAGAAAAACGCAGGATACCAGCGTCAAGCTCAGCGCCGAAAGCAGAAGCGGAGAAAATTCCCGCAGCAAGTACTGTCTCGAAATGTAGTTCAAAGCCCAGATGAACACGCATAGAACGAGAAGTACGTAAGATCTGGTCACAAGAAGTCCGGACAGCTTAGAACGATGCCGGTTCGGCTTCTAGCTGTTTATAGAAGTTGGAAGCATACAAGCCTTCCGCTTCCACCGCGTCGATCACAGGCACGCGCAGTTCTTTGCGCAGCACGTCGGCGAAGCCGATGGTGGAGAAGCCTGTGCATGCGAACACGATCACCTTGGTTCCTTGGGAGAGCAAGGATCTGGCCGCTTCCAGCGCTTTATCCCGCCCTGCCTGAGTGAGCAAATCGGTGGTATTCGTCACATCTTCGGGCCTGATGTATTGAACTAACGAATCCCCAAGCAAGTTTTCCATGACTGCAGGAATGCACTCGGTAATCCCCATGACGCCTACAGGCTCTCCGAGAGCCAGGGCCGTCAATGCGGCGGCGCTGCCCGCTCCGACGACCGGAATGGACACGTTTTTGCGCAGCTGTTCGATAGCAGGATCGGCGGCGCAGCTGATAAGAAGCAGCTTACAGCCGTCCTTCTCCATTTGCTTGCCCAGTTCGACGATCTTAGGAATCGCGATCTGTTCCGTCTCATCATTGAAAATGCCTAGCGGTTGATCGGGAATGCACTTGCTCATGACCGGAAGACCGTACAATCTGGAAATGACATTGCCGTGCTCTTCAATAATGCTCTGATTTTCCGTAGTAAATACCCGGATTAAACCTATCATATCGCTCATCCCTTCCCTGAATAATCTGAATCCTTTGCCATATTAAAATTGTAAAGGGCTACAATATGATTCAACAATGTACGCGTCTACCAAAAGTAACAAAGGCCTATTGTGCTCTGAGCACAATAGGCCTTAGGTTTTAACCCTTATTCTTCAATAAATGGAATGCAGTGCATAAATAATACGTCAGCCGCTTCTGCATGCCGTCCAAATCGATATCCGCGATATCTTTAATCCGGTCGAGACGGTATTTGACGGAATTGCGGTGAATGTACAGCCGGTTGGCCGCCTCGATCAAGCTGCCGCCCTCGGCCAAATAATGATACAGAGTGACCATCAAGTCGGTTCCGTTCTCCTGGTCGTACTCCAGGAGCTTGCCCAGATGCTTCTCAACCAAAGAATCAAAGTTAACATAATCCGACGAATCCAGCAAGAGGCTAAATAATTCCACTTCGTCATAACGGAAAAACCGCTGGATTTTATCGAGCCTCGAGCCTATCATGACCGCTTTCTTCGCTTCCACGTAGCTGCGCTGAATTTCCCATAACGGGTATTTCGTGCCGAAGCCGGTGCGCACATGGCTCCAGGAGCGGACGAACCGTTTGATCGATTCCGACCATTCCCGATCGTCTGTCCGAGGGGACGAGAGCAGCAGCAGGAGGCGGTCTCCTTGTCTTAATACGTGGGAGCGGACCTGCCGGTTTCGCGATTCGCGCGAAATCAGCTCGTTGATCTTGCCCATAAAAGCGGCATGCTCCTCGAAATACGACCGTTCGCCTTCGATCATTGCGATTTCCCAGGTCCATTCGGGCGCCAGCCCCAGCTGCCTGCCCTTATTCTCCACATCCTGAATGGATAGCGGCAAGCCCATCAGCAGTTCTTCAAAGAAATTGCCCCTCAACCTAGTCTCCGTATCGTCGGCGATTTTTCTGCGCATTAATTCCAGCGCGAACACCAGGCGCGCCTGCTCGATACAGACGAGCTCCAGTGCGTCCAGCTGCTGCTTCTCGACGATCAGCTTCCCGGCCGTCTGCTTGTCGACGGTAATATCCCACTGCCGCGCGTCCGAAGCCGGCGGCTGCTCCTGCTCCTGACTGCCGGGCGGGGAAGCGACAAGAACGTCCCCGGCCCTGTTCACGACCCGAATCGGCGATCTCAGGAGCTCGGCCACATTGTCCGCCACCGCCTGAATCCCGCTATTATTGAGTACAAGACTCGTCAGCGTCTTGTAGATTTCCTCCGATCTTCGGAGCAGAGCGCCCTGCTTGTCCAATATAAGCTCCATGACGGGATAGGTGATGTCCACATAAGGAATGCCGTCGGGCAGCTGAATGATAGGAATATTATGGCGGTTGCCCATATCGATCATCGCCTGCGGAATGTAGTGAATGAACCGCTCCGGTTTGAGCGCCACGCCGGCGGCTCCGGCATTGGCCAAATGCTCGACCAGCTTCGTCAGCAATCCGGGATCATGGCGAATCGAATACCCCGTAGTTAAAATCAATTCCCCTTCTCTCAGCCAGCCTTCGATATCGGGAATTTCCATAATATCGATATAGCGCACGATCCGGTCCAAGCCGCCGGCCCCGCTGACCAGCGTGGCATCCTTTAATATAGGGAGATTCAGCATCTCCCTGACCGTCATACCGTTAAACTTCATCGCCGATCACCGTGTTTCGATACGTCCTGCTCGTCATTCATACCGTACTCCATCTCCTTTCCTATCATTGTATGCAATTCGCTTTAAGAAGTCATCTTTTTTGGCGGCGGCGCAGGCAGTTCGCGCAGGCAGTTCCCAATCTTTCGAAACAATGGCATAATAGATTCATAACATGAGGATGGGGTGGGGTCGGTAATGAAACGGGAACAAGGGTTACAGCTCATTGAGGAAACGAGAATCATCGCCATTGTGCGCGGGGTCGAGAAGCAGCATGTGCCCGGTCTGGCGCAAGCGTTGCTGGACGGCGGAATCAAGGTCATGGAAATCACGCTGAACACTCCCGGAGCGGCTGAGATGATCGAGCTGCTTCAGCGGCAATTCGGAGAGCAAATGTACATAGGCGCTGGAACCGTGCTCGATATGGACGATGCAAGAGCGGCATTGGCGGCCGGAGCGTCGTATCTGGTGACGCCGAACACGGATGAGGAAGTGATCCGCTATGCCGCAGAACAGGGAGCGCCGATCTATCCGGGAGCGATGACGCCGAGCGAAATCGTCAGAGCCTGGAAAACCGGGGCGTCGGCCGTCAAAATTTTCCCCGGAGCAAGTCTGGGCATCGGGTATTTGAAGGAGCTGCAAGGCCCGCTAAGCCACATCCCTATGGTAGCCGTCGGGGGCGTCAATGAAGAGAATATCGGCGAGTTTTTGCGTATCGGCTGTCATGCCGTCGGGATCGGGGGCTCGCTCGTCAATCTGAAGGAAATCGCGGCCGGCAACTACTCCTGGGTGCGCGATAAAGCGGCGCGGCTCGCGGCCGGCGCCCGCAGCTCCCGCAATTAGCCGAATCTGCAGCGGTAACGCAGCCGGAGCGGCGATGTCATTCTGCGATAGCTTCGAACAGTCATTCGCACGTCCGAACCGCCGCGAAACCAGTTTTCCGGCGATCGGGCGTTTTTTTCATATCCAATCCGGGGAACTCGTTTATTTACAACGTAACAATGTTATGTTACACTTTCTTTACTGGGAGGTGCTACCGCATGGAGCAAGACATCATCTCCAAAAAAGAACTGCTGGAGCTGACCGGCCTGTCTTACGGCCAACTATACCGATGGAAGCGGAAAAACTTGATCCCCGAAGAATGGTTCATCCGCAAATCTACCTTTACCGGTCAGGAGACGTTTTTCCCAAAAAATAAAATTCTCTCCCGCATCGATAAAATTAAAAATATGAAAGACGATTTATCTCTGGACGAGCTTGCGGAGCTGCTTTCTCCTCAAGCGGCGGAAACCTCGCTATGGAAGCAGGAAATTATCGACCGTAACATTGTTTCGAAGATGAGCCTTGATTTTTTTATAAAATATCAAGGCGATATGGAAATTTTCGCTTTTGACCGCATATTGCAATTGTATATCTTAGAGAAGATGCTTCAAACCGGAGAAATGAGTCTGGATGAAGGAAGCATTCTGCTTCAGGTGCTGGGCGACCATTATCCGAAGCTGGGGGGCAATGGCGGTGAGCTGATTTTTATTCGCAAAATGGGCGTATCCAGCTTTTTATTGTGCTCGGCCCCGGGCGAAGTATACTTCGAATCCGGCATTCGGGTCGTCACCCGCTTGAATCTTGCCGCCTGTATCGAAGAGTTAAAAATGAAATTAAACTGACGGAGGGTTGTCCGATGGCGAACGCAATACGACATAAGCTGGTGCTTGCCGGCACGGGAAGCGCGTCCGGCGGCGCGTACGACGATGTGAAAATTACCGGAGAAGGGCAAATTATCGGGAATCTGGACTGCGTGGATTTCAAAGTATACGGAACGAGCCGGATGGAAGGCAATGTCAAAGCGCGGCGCTTCCGCATCTTCGGCACCTCCGTCGTGGTGGGCAGCGCCGAGACGGATGAGGCGCATATTTACGGCACGCTCGATATCGGCGGGGACATGTCCGTACGGCAGCTGAAGCTTCACGGCCGCTCCGATATCGGAGGGACGCTGACAGGCGATCGTTTGTACATCGGAGGCGAAGCGCTGGTTCAGCAGGACTGCGAAGCGGAAACGTTCGTCGCCAAAGGCTTCTTCACGATCGGCGGCCTGCTCAATGCAGACCATATCGACATCCGCCTGTTCGGTCCGTGCCGCGCCCGCGAAATCGGCGGAAGCTCCATCAACGTGAAGCGGACGGGATTGGCCTACAATCTGCACCGGCTGTTTCACTCCAAAGCTTCGGCTGCCCAAGATCATCTTGCCGCAGATATTATCGAAGGAGACCGGATCTACCTCGAATATACGAAGGCCGCGATCGTCCGCGGCAGCTTCGTCAGCATCGGTCCCGGCTGCGAAATTGACTGCGTCGAGTACACGGAGCATTTCGAGCAGGCCGACGGTTCTGTCGTTAGGCAGCATGGCAAGGTTTGAGAATAGGTTAAAAAAAACCATCCCGACGACGAAGAATATCTTCGCGCTGAGATGGTTTATTGTTTCTGCTGTATCACATACGAGCATTTGTTGCCGCCTTTGACCAAGCATTCGACCCGCTTCACATCGGCGCCAAGCAAATTCTCAAACATCATCAATTCACACTGGCAAGCATGATTGTATTGGTTGGCTACCTGCGAAATCGGACAGTTATGCTCATTAATGACATATTGTCCGTCTTCCGTAGCCTGCCAGTCTACCATATATCCGTTGGCATTCTGGATCTCCGCCAATGCCTTGACCCGCTCAGGCAAAGCCTTGCCCGCAATCTGCTCTTCGTAACGGCTGATCAGCCGTTCCTTGCGCCTCTCAAACAGCAAGTCTACCTTATCCGGACCGGCTTCGGCTATCAGCTCGCTTAACAAATCCAGCGTCAGATGATGGTACTTCTTCGGAAAGAGATCATCGGCGTTCTCCGTCAAGGAGTACAGGTTGGTCGGCCTGCCCATAGCCTGCCGTACCAGCTTCGCCTCGATCAGACCGTCCCGCTCCATTGTATTCAAATGTCTCCGCACGGCCATCTCCGTAATACCCAGCTGCTTCGCCATCTCGCTCACGGTTAAGGCTCCGCTTGTCTTCAACATCGTCAGTATGACTTTGCGTGTGGACACATCCTGCTCCTGGTTCATCCGGTCTCACCGCCCTTCCCTTAAGTATACACCTGAAGCACGCTCTAACTAAGTCGGTCGACGTCGTATAAAAGCTACTACTTATATAGTTATTGTATACGAAATACGACCATAAGTAAATTAATAAACTAAAATGTATCAAAAATCCTAGCACAGTCAATTCCAGGAATTTTGCTTACACCATCTCGCGGCTAATAAACGCCGGCACGGCTTCGGCAAACGCCGATAAAGCTTCCGGCAAAGCAAGAATTAGCGGGTGCAGCGCTTCCCGCGGGTATGCGGCATAATCCTGCACGAGCGGCTTGCGCAGCGCAACGAGCTGCTTAAGGATCGAGGAGACTTGACCGTCAAAGACGCCTTCTCCGGCCAATATGTCGATAATATCCTCGTAGCTGCTGGCGTCGCGCATCATGAAGGCGTCGATCAGCAAGCTTCCGACATCGGTCACCGATTCGATAGCGAGGTGAAGCGTCCGCTCCTGAGCCAAATGCAGCAGCAGCCGCGCCGACGGCTCCGCCTGATCCCACTGTGCGACGAGCTGTCCGCACGCTTCCGACAGCACAGGCAAAAATTGCAGTCTAACATTGATTTGTTCATGATTGACGTAATACATAAGCCGTTATCTCCGTTTCTTCCTCTTCCATTTGGACCACAGAATGATCGCCGGAAAGGATACGATTAATAAAAAAATCAGCAGCACCGCCTGCATTAAGTACTCGTAGCTCATTGAAATGTTTGCTCCTTTTCGGGCTTGTCCGACGCCTGCCGCTCGCGCCAATACGCCCAATGGTTCGTCGGTCCGTGACCTCCGCCGATGCCGAGCTCGTCGCGAATCGCCAGCGTAATAAACCGTTTGGCCGTCTGCACCGCTTCCAGCAGCCCGGCCCCTTTGGCCAGCTCCGCCGTAATGACGGCCGAAAACGTGCAGCCCGTCCCGTGCGTATGCCGCGTCTCGCAGCGTTCGGCCGTCAGCAAGTGAAACGCGCTCCCGTCGTAGAGCACGTCCGTCGGCTCTCCGGCGCTGTGACCGCCCTTGACGACCGCCGCCCCGGCGCCGTACTGCTCCACTAGGCGGACCGCCGCTTCCTTCATCCCGTCCACCGACGCAATGCTCAGACCGGTAATGACCTCAGCCTCGGGAATGTTCGGCGTTACGACAGCCGCCAATGGCAAAAGCTGCGTGCGCAGCGCATGCTGGGCGCTGTCCGCAAGCAGGCTCGCCCCGCCCTTGGCGATCATCACCGGATCGACGACGAGCTTGGCGAGCTTATGCTTGCGGATTTGCTCCGCGACCAGCTCGATCACTTGGGGCTGCGACAGCATGCCGGTTTTGGCCGCGTCGACGCCGATGTCTGCGAAGACGGCTTCGAGCTGCTTCTCGATGCCTTCGAGCGGTATATCGTAAATGCCATGGACGCCGAGCGTATTTTGCGCGGTGACCGCGGTGATCGCGGACATACCGTAAACCTCCAGCATCTGAAACGTTTTCAGATCCGCCTGGATTCCTGCTCCGCCGCCGCTGTCGGAGCCCGCAATCGTTAGCGCCTTGTACACTTTGTCCATCTCTGTTCCTCCCCCATCTGTGCCGAAACCTTAAACTTTCTTCAATAAGTGTATCTATCCGCTTTCCTAGCGTCAAGTTTCTATGATTTGATATTTTTATGACATCTTGGACAAACGCTTTGACGGTACCAAGGGGCTGCGTTATGATGAGAGAAACAAGACCGGAAGGAGCGCTGCTATGAGAAAGCACTCACTGCACGTCATGACGACGGGACAGCAGGAGCTGGCCCGGGTCGCGGAGATTGCCGGTCAATGTCCGACGGAGCTGATCGATGTGCTCCATATTCGCGAGAAACAGCGCGGCGCCGGTGAAATCACCGCATGGTACGCCGCGCTGAAGCCGTTGTTTGCGCAAAGCGCCGTACATATTAACGACCGGCTGGACGCCGCTCTGGCCGTTGGAGCGCCCGGCGTTCAGCTCGCCTACAACAGTTTGAGCGTAAGCCAAAGCCGCCGCATTCTGCCGCCGTCGGTCTCGATCGGCTGCTCCGTTCATTCGGCCGAAGAAGCGGCCGCAGCCGCAGAGCAGGGCGCCGATTACGTTCTGTATGGGCATATTTTCGATTCGAATTCCAAGCCGGGGCTCGCGCCGCGGGGCATTCAGGCTCTCGCGGACGTCGTCAAGGCATGCTCCGTGCCGGTGATTGCCATCGGAGGAATCGAGCCCGGAAATGTCGATGAAGTGCTGTCCACCGGCTGCGCAGGCGTCGCCGTCCTGTCGTCGGTACTGCTCCATGCGGAGCCGGCAGCGCAGATTCGGCGTTTCCGCGAAGCGATAGATCGCTCTCATCATAATCTTAGGAGTGGGTTAAATTGAACAGCACGACCTCAGCTATCATTATCGGGGGTGGCATCATCGGCTGCGCGATCGCTTCGGAGCTGCTCCGCGCCGGCGTCCGCTGTACGCTGATCGATAAGGGAGCTCTGCTTCAAGAAGCGTCTACAGCCGCAGCGGGCATGCTGGGAGCTCAGGTGGAGATCCATCATCCCGGACATTTCTATGAGCTGTGCCGGTGGAGCCAGCAGCTGTACCGGGAATGGACGGAGCAATTGCAGCGGATCAGCGGCGGCGTATCGCCGCAATATATAAATGAAGGCATTCTTCGTACGGCATGGGATGAAGAGGACGAGCGCGAGCTGCGCAGCCGTCTCGGCTGGATTCAAGACGCCGAATGGCTGGAAGCGGACGGTTTGCGGGCGCTGGAGCCGGCCATGGCCGCCGGTATCCGCGGCGGCTTCCACTTCCCTAACGACCATCAGGTGCATCCGGTCCACCTGGCCAAGACATTGCAGGCCGCGCTCTACAAGCAAGGCTGCACGATTCGCGAATGGACGCCGGCATTCGGTCTGATCGAACGCGGCGGGCGCATCGCCGGGGTCCGCACCTCCGAAGGCGAGCTGCTGGCGGACCATGTGATCGTTAGCGCCGGAGCATGGAGCCCTGCGTTGACCGCACCATGGGGCATTGAGCTGCCGATGTTTCCGGTCAAAGGCCAATGCATTTCTGTGAGAACGGATGCGCCCGTCACCCGTAAAACCGTGTTTACGAAAGGCTGCTATATTATTCCCAAGCAGGACGGAACGTATCTCATCGGCGCGACGCAGGAAGAGGCCGGCTTCGACAAACGCTGCCACGTCTCGGCCGTCAGCGCGCTTCACGCCAAGGCGGCGAAGCTGCTGCCTCAGCTCGCGCAAGCCGAATTCGTCGGCACATGGGCCGGCCTGCGCCCCGGCACCCGGGACGGTCTGCCGTTCCTCGGCGCTCCGTCCAAGGCCCCCGGCCTGATCGTCGCGACCGGCCAATTCCGCAACGGGATTCTGCTTGCCCCCGCGACCGCAAAGCTCGTTATGCAGCTGGTAACCGGCAGCCGCACGGAGCTCGATTTGACGCCGTTTCATCCGGACCGCGTCCTCGCGGCGGCTGTGGACTGATCTATCCGTTCGTCATGCTATAATAGCGGGCCAGCAAAGCCCAGCGGCGTTCGAAACGCCGTCTATACTTAGGAAGTCCGCGGTACAGCTCGACCGTCTCACGGTAAGCGCCGCGGGCTTTTTCTTTATCTCCCAGACGGCCGTACAGCCGGCCGAGCCGATAATAGGCTTCGCAGGAAGAGGAGTTGACGGAGCCGAAAGTCTCCAGATAATGAATCGCTTTGGCCGGTTCCCGGTCCGCCCACGCTTCGGCGAGGCGTAAATAAGGCTCTCCGTATTTGACGCGCGGGTTCATCTCGAACGCTTCGAGAATAAGCCGCTCTCCTTCCTGCAGCTCCCCCAGCTTCAGACGGCATATGCCGAGCTCCGCTCTGACTTCGGCCGAATCCTCCATCACCGCGAACACCTGCTCCAGCAGCTCCGCAGCTTCGCGGTACCGCTTCTTTTCCATTAATATTCGCGCCGCATCCAGCTTGGCGGAAGTCTGGTGGGGACTCAGCCTAAGCTCCTGCCGCAGCTTGGATAACCGCCTCGACTGCCGGATCGGTTTCGTCACGCTCGGAGTCAGACCGATAAACCGGCGCTCCAGCGCATAGAACACGATCAGCAGCACGATAATGGCCACAATGGGACTTCCCGTCAGCCAAGTCAATAAGAAAAATAACAGCACCTTGCTCATAATACCGTACCCTTTCGTGTCTTTTTTTCCCATTCATTGTAACATATTATTCTCCCGGCCGCCCGCGGCGCCGACCGGGAATGATTTCTCTCTTTTTGGTGAATAAAGGGAGATGTGAACAATTTGCGTACGGAGAAGGACTTTACGCCGGAGATAGCGAATGAACATAGGTTACAGTTACGATATTCGGGGGATTTGCTCGATGAACGAAATACAGGCAGGCAAATGGCGTAAGACGAGAACCATGGGGAAAGGCAAGTATGTGATGTTTTTCGGCGTGCTGGCTTGGGGCTTGTCGCTGACGCTGCTGTTTACCGCAATGGAATGGTTTACGCAGCATACGGTGACGGCATCATGGATCTACATTCGCATCGTGGTGATGGGAATTGCCGGCTTTTTTATTGCCAATTTTCGCTGGGATGCCCGCGAACAGCGCTTTCATGCGTTCGAAGCGGCAGCCAAGGCGCCCGGCGGCGGCAAGCAGGCGAAGAAGAAAACATCCTGACGCTCCTTGGACCCGCGGCAAGCGGGCGGCGGCGGACGGTTGCGAGAGGGCGGAACGATAAAGTTCCAGCCCTCTTTCTGCTTTCAGAAATGGGAAAACATTTTTGCGTAGCCGCTTGACAAAAGTAAGTAATTAAACTATTATACTTACGTAAAGTAAGTTAATTTCTTTTACAGCGCTTCGCTTATATCCGAATTGACTTGTCTTTGCAAAATAAATCACCCATTTTATTCAAGGAGGAATTATTCATGTCTAACGTTCTTTTTGTAAAAGCTAACGGCCGCCCTGCAGACCAATCCGCTACTGTGAAATTGTATGATTCTTTTCTCGCTTCCTATAAAGAAACTCACCCGCAAGATTCCGTAACCGAGCTCGATCTGTTCGCCGAAGAGCTTCCTTACTACGACGTCGATACGCTGACAGGCTTGTTCAAATTGGGTAAAGGCTTCGAGCTGACGTCCGTTGAAGAACAAAAAGCGGCTAACGTCAACAAATACTTGGAGCAATTCCTTGCCGCCGACAAAGTCGTGTTCGCTTTCCCGTTGTGGAACTTCACGATTCCTGCGCAGCTGCTGACTTATTTGTTCTACATCGTTCAAGCCGGCAAAACTTTCGCTTACACTGCCAACGGCCCTCAAGGCTTGCAGCCTAACAAAAAAGTCGCTCTGCTGAACGCGCGCGGCGGCGTATATTCCGAAGGACCTGCAGCGGCTGTTGAAATGTCCTTGAACTATGTCAAAACGATCATGGGCTTCATGGGCATTCAAGACGTCACTACGGTCGTTGCCGAAGGACATAACCAATTCCCTGACAAAGCCGAATCCATCATCGCCGAAGGCGTTAAACAAGCGGCTAACGCAGCGGCATCGTTCTAATCATGAAAAGGGCTCCATTTCTCGCTAAGAGAAGTGGAGTCTTTTTTGTTGTTTAGGAAATGATGCACAGCAAATTCCTGTGGATATCCGGGGGCTCCCCCGAAAGTAATGTCTACCCATATCCCAGAGGAATGGTTAGACGCCGATCCAGCTTAGGCTGGAATAAGCTTCAGAGCATCATGTCACTGTTGGGGGATTTGTTCCGCATAGAAAGAAAATAGGCCCGCTGATCGCTCGGATCGCAGGCCTCAAAGTTTTTTATATTAAAAAGGGGGTCGATACTTATTATAGCCGCCCAACATTAAGACAAGGTGAAAAACAGATTACAATTATGTTACTGCTTCGTTCCTAGGCTTCATCGGCCGCAGCTTTTTTTTTCATGACAAACAGAGCGAAGGCAAGCAAAATTTCGGTGTTCACAAAAGCGATGCCATAGCCGAACAGTCCGAACATCAGCGAGAAGCCTTCGAATAAAGAGGCCCACCACAGGCAAGCCGGTACGAAAATCGCCAAATCGACGAAGAGGGAAACGAGAAAGGAGAGGAGCATTTTTTTCGTCTTGAGCATAAGCAGCACGCCGACGAGGTTCGTTGCGATGAAAGCGGCGCTCATAATAGACCAGTAATAGAAATCGTATGACAAAGGGTTCACTCCCGAATCGGTATCATGCTTTCTCTAATCTAACATTCCGCTCTGTCGAAAACAACCGATTTTGCATTTTGTTTCAAAACTGTCATACTATCGCGGCGCTATGTTTTTCGGTATAATTAAGAAGAGACTGCCGACCGGCCCCATCGCTCATTCCGAGCCATGATGGAAGGAACGGCGGGATCGACAATGTTAAAGGAGGCCTGTTTAATGGCACAGAGCAAAGCGAAGAAGCGGCGCATGCGCAGCATACGCGAAGGCGGAATCGACCCGCAGATGAATCGATTGACTTGGGGAAGCGTCGTTCCCGTGGAAAGAAAGACGCCCACCTGGACGGAGAGCAAAGATAAATTGCATCACAAGCATAAACGCAAATGGAACCGCGAGCTGCATCACAGCGACGGTTCCATTTTTTGTTTATGCGGCGGCGGACGGCCGCAGGCCGTCTAGGAGTTTATCCGATGCACCGCGTAACTCCCATCGGACAAACTCTTAGCGCCAAGGCAGCTCCGCCTCCTCCATAACGGAGGCGGGCACGACTCCGCGGGCGGCGTCGGTACAGCCGCCCATGCGGTTGCTTGCGGCGACGCGGCGACGCCGCGCGCGCAGCCGCTCCAGCCGCGCCGCGCCGAGGGCGGCGCGCTGCTCCTGCAGCAGGCCCGCATGCTCCGCGATGCGGCCGGCTGCGAGCTCTTGCGCATCGAGCAGCTCGATGCGCTTCGCGCGAAAGCGCAGCTGCAGCACGTCGCCCTGCTGCAGGTACAAGATCCCGCCGCCCGCGATCGCCTCGGGCGTCACGTGGCCGATGGCCGCTCCGTAGGTCACGCCCGAGTAGCGGCCGTCGCTGATCAGCGTGGCCAGCCGCTTCAGCTGCCGGTTGGCGTTAATATGCTGCATCGGCGTGAACATCTCCGGCATGCCGAAGGCGGCGGGCCCTTGGCCGGAGATGACGACGGCCACCCGCATGACCTCTCGCTCGATCATCGCGTCCCACCAGGCGTCGTAGCCCGCATCCTGCGGCGGCGCGGAATCGAGCGTCTCCGGCGCGTTACGCTCCCACATCCGCCGCATCAGCGGCAGGGCGAAAGCGCGCTCGGCGCGCAGCTTCTCCAGCAGCCGCACATCGAGCAGCTGCGCGTTCGCCGCTTCCTCGTTCTCGAAATACAGCACGAACGCCAGCTTGTCGTCGAAATGATCGAGCTGCTTGGTCGGCATACCGCTCACCTTCACGACCGCGCTTTCAAAAAATCCGCTCCGCAGCACGTCGACGCCGCTGAAGCTACGCCGCGGCTTGCTCAAAATAATGCGCGACTCCGTCACGCCGTCGGCGCTCAGGCCGGTCCGGTCGGCGAGGCGCTCCCGCCATGTGCGGCCGGTGACGGTCATGGCGTCCGCATCCATCGGCACCCCGTTATTTTGCAGCTCGTAAAACAGCGTCTCCATCCCGCGAATCTGACCCGAGCAGCACTGCTGCGCCAAAACGTAAATGTCTCTGCCCTCCGTCAAGCTGTAATCGAACAAATCGGGAACAGGATGCTCCTGCAATATGCGCTCGACGTCCCAGATGGAGAAGTCGTAACCGGCGTAAATCATCGCGCCGACGATATGCATCATCAGGTTCGTCGAGCCTCCGGCCGCGCTGTGAATGCGCAGCGCATTGCCGATATTCGCCTTCACCAGCTCCGCCGCGCCGCATTCGGGGCGGTTCAATATGGCGAACAAGCCGTCGACGGCTTGATTGACCTGCTGCTGTCCGGGCGGCTCGACGAGCAGCTCCAGGGCGGGATGGACGAAGCCGAAGCCGGCCATCACGTCGCGCGAGCTGTTGCCCGTGCCGTGGAAGGCGCAGATGCCGCCCTTGGCGTCGCAGGTGGAGACGGCAAGCCGCTTCTCGAACGATTTATGCTGCCCCGCGGTGATCAGCCCTTGCTCGGCGGCTCTGGCCAGCACGCCTTGGAACGCCGTATTCGAAGTGCATTGAAGAATATACGACAAGGCGTCCCGAATGTCGTCCGCCATATCGGCGAATCCGGCCGACTCCGCGGCTGCCGCGATCTGCAGCAGCTCGTCCCTGAGGTCGTCCGGGATCGTCCCGCCCTTCAGCACATGTGTCGGGGCGAAGGTCGCCGCCACCGGCGATTCGCCGCGCAGCCTGCGTACCCGGTCCAGATGCGCGAGACCGCTGAGCACGCCGAGCGGCTGCTTATCGCAGCCTTGAATGACGAAGGCGGCGTGATAAATATGCGCCTCCATCTGGCTGACGACCATCTCGGCGATCGCGTTGCGGCTCTGCAGCGAATAAGACATGCCGCTCGTGCTCTGGGCCGTGCCGTCGCAAAGCACCGGCGTGCTGAAGCAGAACGGCACGCCCCCGTTCTGCCATATTCGAACGGCCGCCCGGGCGATCGTCTCCAGGTCGAGAATATGCGCCGGATGATCCGGCGACCCGCCGATGATCGCAACCCGCGGCGCGTTCGCCTCCAGCCGGTCGTATATTTCATCCTGCGTCCAGTCCGGCTTGGGACCTTCATATGCGGGACCGAGCAGGCTTTTGGCGCGATCCAGCAGCCCGGCGACCGTAATCGGCTCGTTCGCTTTGGCCTGCACATTGTCGCGGTAAGGATTGATTTCGCTGTGCATCGTAATCGTTCGTTTCGGCTCTTGTCCGCCCATCGTTTTCCCTCCGGCTTCTTTCGCTTAGTGTCCTTTTTACCCTTTGACGAACACGGTCTTAATCGCTGTGAAAAACTCAATCGCGGCCTGCCCCTGCTCGCGCGAATGGGAGCTGGACTGTTTCATCCCCCCGAACGGGGCTTGCAGCTCGACTCCTGCCGACTCGGCGTTGATCCGCACTAAGCCCGCATCCATCTCGCGGATAAAGGCAAGCATGCTTCCGATGTCGCGCGTAAAGATCGAAGCGCTCAGACCGAACTCGGCGTCGTTGGCCGTCTCCAGCGCCTCCTCCAGCGTATCGACCTTCATCAGCGCCAGCACGGGGCCGAAGATTTCTTCGCGGGCGATCGTCATCTCCCGGCTGACCCCATCGAATACCGTCGGCTCTACATAGAAGCCCTGCCGCAGCTCCTCGCCGCCCGGCACGCCCCCTCCGCACAGCAGCTTCGCCCCTTCCTGCTTGCCCTTCTCAATATATCCGAGCACGGTATCGAGCTGCGCTCTGCTGGCGCAAGGGCCCATCCAAATCCCTTCCTCCAAGCCGCTGCCGACGCGAATTTGCCCTACCTTCTCCAGCAGCTTGCGCTTGAATTCCTCGTAGACGGCGCTCTGCACGATGACCCGGCTGGTCGCCGTACATTTCTGCCCGGTGGAGCGCAGCCCCCCGCTGATCGTCGCCTCTACGGCCAGATCGAGATCGGCGTCGGCGGCGACGATGACCGGATTTTTGCCGCCCATCTCCAGCTGGTATTTCGCGCCCCGCTTCAAGGCGCCCATCCCTACCTGCTTGCCTACCTGATCGGAGCCGGTAAAGGTGATGCCCTGAATGTGCGGATGATCGATGATCGCTTGCCCGATCACCGTCCCGCGTCCCGTCACCATATTGACGACGCCGGCCGGAAGTCCCGCCTCCTCGAAGCATTCGATCACGAGCGCCGCCGTGACCGCCGTCTCCTGAGCGGGCTTAAATACGACCGTATTGCCGTAGATGAGCGCGGGGGCCATCTTCCATACCGGAATCGCCACGGGGAAATTCCACGGCGTAATGACGCCGACGACGCCGAGAGGAGCCCGCGTCGTGAACATCAGCGCGTCGCTGTCGCTGGACGGAATTACATCGCCCACCTTGCGCATCCCCTCTCCGGCGTAATAGCGGAGAATCGCTACGCCGCGCGCCGTCTCTCCCTTCGCTTCGGGCAGCGTCTTGCCCATTTCGCGGGTCATCGCCGTCGCCACTTCGTCCAGACGCCGCTCCAGCGCGTTCGCCGCCTTGTATAAGAACTCTCCCCGCGCCGCGCCGGACAGTCTGCTCCATGCCTTCGCCGCTCCCCGGGCGGCCGCCGCCGCCTCGTCGAGATCTTCGCGCACGGATTGCTGCACAAGCCCGACCGTCTCCAGACGGTTCGCCGGATTGATGCTCGGCACCGTCTCGCCGGATATCGAGGCTTTCCATTGCCCTCCTATATAGTTAAGAAACGTACGATCGGCTGTTTCCGTCATTGTCCATCACCCTTTCCACAGTTTGAACATAATTCACCAGCGTCCCGATGCCGCTGATTTCAATTTCGATCCGGTCCCCGTCAAGCAGAGTAAATTCATTCGGCGGCACGATGCAGGTGCCCGTAAGCAGCACCGTTCCGTCCCATATCTCGTTGTCGCGCAGCAGAAACCCGACCAGCTCGTCGAAGCGCCGCTTCAATTGGCCCGTGCTCGCCGAGCCCTCTACGGCCAGCCGATCGCCGCGATAAATCCGGCAGACGATATCGAGCGCGTAAGGATCTTCGACCGTATCGGCGAGCCGGATCGCCGGGCCGATGGAGCAGGATCTGCGCCACATTTTGGCCTGCGGCAAATACAGCGGGTTCTCGCCCTCAATATCCCGGCAGCTCATGTCGTTGCCGACCGTATAGCCGATAATCCGGCCGCGCCGGTCGATGACGAGGCCGAGCTCCGGTTCCGGGATTTGCCACGACGAATCGCTGCGCAAGCATACCGTGCCGCCCGGTCCGACGGTGCGGGCGGCCGTTGATTTGAAGAAAATTTCCGGACGCTCCGCTTCGTACACTTTATCGTAAAACGTCGTAGCATCCAGCCGTCCGCCGGTCGCTTCGTAATTGCGCGCTTCCTTGCTTCGCTCATACGTGACTCCGGCCGCCCAAACTTCCGGAGCCGCTATCGGAGCGAGTAGTGTGAGCGCTTGCATACGATCGGCAATAGCGGGCCGCCGCTCAATTTCCCGGCTGAGCCAGCCGCTTACGGACATCCCCTCGGCGTCCGCCTTCTCCACCAGCTCGAACAGCTCCCGCTGCTCCAGCGGGTGAACCGCCTGCTCCTCGGTAACGGCTGCCAGAATGGGCTCGCCCTGCTGCAAATAACGAATGATTCTCATGAATTCGCCTCCAATTTGTTTTATAATATAAAACACAGTTTTGATAAATGTATACGAAAAACGTCCGTTCTTCCCTGCCTGGCTGCCAACCGGCACTGCCATAACCCTGCGAATCGCTATAGGCCGTGCCGCTATTCAGCCGGCCAGGCAAAGGACGGAACGTTAGATCGTCCGAAATATTCGTTTCCTCGCGAAACGGCTTGCTTTTACATTTTCACCAGACCGTGACCCAGCTGCTTCGAGATATCCTCTCCGGCGCGCTTCAGCACCGGTATCAGCGATTCGAGCTCGCGGTCGTCCACGCTCGATACGAGCGTCGAAATGCTGACTGCCGCGGCCGCTTGACCATGGTGATCGTACACGGGCACAGCCAAACAGCGCACTCCTGGCTCGTTCTCCTGATTGTCGAGAGCGTATCCTTGGCTCCGCACCCGCTCCAGCTCCTCGACGAAGGAAGCTTCGTCCGTGATAGTTCTCGGCGTGTGCGAGGTATATTCATAATGATGCAGCAGCTTCGCAAGTCTGGCCTGCGGCATGAAGGCTGCAAGCGCTTTACCTACGGAACTGCAATGCAGCGGAATTCTTCTGCCGATGCGCGAGTAGCGAATTACCGCCCGCGGTCCCTCTACCTTGTCGATATATACGCCTTCTTTGCCCTCCAGTATAACCAGATGCGCCGTTTGCCCCGTCTCGGCCGCCAGCTGCAAAAGCTGCTTGCGGGCTATTGTGCGAATGTCTAGGCTTTGCAGCAGCAAATGCCCTCTCTCCAGCAGCTTCATACCGAGCCGGTATTTGCCCGTTTCGGCGTTTTGTTCGATATACGCATGCTCCTGCAGCGTTTTGAGCAAAGAGTGCACCGTGCTTTTATGCAGCTCCATCCGGCGGCTGATCTCGGTAATTTTCAGCTCCGTGTCATGCTCGTCGAACAAATCGAGAATTTTGAGCGCCCGGTCCAGCGATTGTATGATAGGCATATGCCAGACTCCTTCGTCGTAGTTGTTATCATTCAAGTTGTTTTATATTATAAAACTGAGTTTTGCATATATATTAACTATAGACCATCTTCCATAGTTTGACAACGCTTTTTTCTCCCGGAAGCTCTTATCAGCGCGGTGTTTATGCACGGTCTTCGACCGATAGGGGTTTTCCACTCGCCAGTTAGCATAAATCCAAAGCCGCCATGCCAATATAGAAAGGCGATAAAAAAATCGCTGCGATGCCCGTCTGATCTTTCAGCTAGGAAGGGGCACCTGCAAAACGCCGAAAGGAGGTTGAAGCTATGAGCAAATCGAAAGCGCGGCGCGAAAATGCGGACAAGATCCGCAAGCAAACTCCGCATCCGCACGGCCATATTACGTCTTTGGAGGAATACGCCAAGGAATACGAGGCCGGGCAGCAGACAAAGAACGGGAAGTAGGCCTGTCCCATACCGGTATCTTCCTCTCCCCTCCCTCATAAAATGAGGTATGAACGCATAGAAGGGGATGAGTGCATGGCACCTGTGCAATGGGCTGAGCTTTTTCTCTGGATGGTCGCTTTGGCCGGTATTATAGGCGTTTTCTGCGCCTGTATGTATCGCTTCATCAAGAACGATACGACCGAATACGACATGGAATTCCTATGGGATCGCAAGTATAGACTGAAGGACCTGGAGCTAACCCCCAAGCAGCGCAAATAACGGCCTCTCCCGCTTTTCACGCCTTATAAGCCCCCGAGCCCAATGGACCGGGGGCTTACTTTGCGCCGTAACGACGCGTCCTTTCGCCCGCTACACCCCCCACCGGCTTTTCAGAAAGCGCAAGGAGGCCGGGAGCTCCTGGGCGCGGTCATGCACCGTGCATTCCACCGACACGCCGCCGTCATATCCCGCGGCCTTCAGCCGCTCCACGAACGCTTCGTACGGATACTGTCCCGTTCCCGGCGACAGTCTCCCCGTATCGGCCACATGAATATGCGCAAGCCATTCACGGTTTTCCTCCAGCGTCTCCAGCGCTTCCCGCTCTTCATCCATATGATAAAAATCGGCCAGCACTCTGATCGGCGCCCGATTCACCAATCTCGCATACTGAACGCCTTCGGCGACGCTGTTAATGATGTTCGACTCCTTGGTATTTAAAGGCTCGATAGCGATCGTAAGCCCCGTCCCCTCGCATTCGTCGGCGAACCATCCGAGCAGCTTCAGCAGCTGCTCCTCCGCGCGCGCCCGCTCCCAGCCTTCCGGCACGTGACGGGCACGGCCGCTTCCGAAGACGGCGACCGAGGAGCCCGCGCGATTCATCGTATCAACGGCTCTCGCTACATAGCCGCGGATGCTTTCTTCGTCGGCGTCAGGACCTACGAGCCGCAGTTCTCCCGGAAACAACACATTCCACGCTCTTACCGGAATGACGCTGTCCATATAACTTGGCAACGCTTTCTTTATTTGCTCTGGCGGCTGCTTCATCAGCGGCGCCAGCGCGCATTCGATATAATCGTACCCCGCAGCCCGGAGCTCCTCCGCCTGCTCAATGCCCATGCACCATCCAAATGCCGTCATCTTCCATCCTCCTAAGCGTTTGCCGTAATCAGCTGCCTTAACAAGAGAAGGTTTCTGCTTCCATTGTACTGCACCCGGCTGCCGCATTGCAGGACGTTTATTGCGCAATCGCGCTCGTTTTCCACGTATCTTGCTTATCGACGACAGAAAGCCCGGAGCTTTTCCTTAACGGAAAAGTCCCGGGCCGTGACCGTCAACGCAGGGCTTCTACATTGCGCTTCGCCGCGCCGCGTCTTCCTCAGCCGCCATTTGGCGTATTTCCAGCTCGTACAGCGGTTTGCTGATCAAATAGCCTTGAGCGTACTCGCAGCCCCAGGCCCGCAAGCAATCGAGCTGTTCCTGCGATTCCACCCCTTCGGCGATGACCTGAATTCCCATCCGGTGAACGAGACTGACGATCGATTCCACGAGCGAATCCTCTACGGATTCATTCGTAATATCCTGTACGAACGATTTATCGATCTTTAATGCTCCGATAGGGAGCCTCTTCAAATAGCTGAGCGATGAATAACCGGTGCCAAAATCGTCGAGTGCGATCAGCACGCCGTAATCGCGCAGCGTCTCCAAATTGCCTATGGCCGCTTGGAACGATTCCATCAGAATGCTCTCCGTTATTTCGAGCTCCAGATCATGCGGCGCAAGCTGCGTCTCATTCAGGATGCCGATCACCATCTCCGCAAAGTCTGGCCGCTGCAGCTGGATAGCCGAGATGTTCACGGAAATGATCGATTGCGGATAGCCGATATTTTGTATCGATTTGTTCCGCTCGCACGCGGTGCGGATTACCCATTCCCCGATCGGAACGATAACTCCGCTCTCCTCCGCTACCGGGATAAAATCGTTCGGCGAAATCGTCCCCATCTCCGGATGCACCCAGCGGATTAGCGCTTCAAATCCTCGAATGCGTCCGGAACGCAAATCCAGCTGCGGCTGAAACTGCAAGATCAGCTCGTTATGAATCAGCGCTTTGCGCAGCGCCTCCTCCAGCCTGCTTCTCTTGATCAACGCTTCCCGCATTTCGGTATTGTAGAACCGGTAATGATTTTTACCCAGCTCCTTGACTTTATACATCGCCGTGTCCGCATTCTTGATCAGCTCTTCGCACGTTTCCCCGTCGGACGGATATAAAGCGATCCCCATGCTTAGCTTCAAGTGAATTTGCTCGGAGCCGATGGCCTGCGGATAACGAAATCCGTCCTGGATCGATTGTATGCGCGCCATCAGCGGCTGGAGCTGCTCTATATGTTCGAACAGCAGGACGAATTCATCCTCGCCGATCCGCGCCAGCGTGTCCTTCGGCGTCAAATACCGCCGCAGCTGCAGCCCGACCCGGTTCAGCAATTCATCCCCGAATGCGTAACCCCGCGTATCGTTAATCAGCTTGAAGTTGTCCAGATCGATGACGACGACCGCGACCATCGTCTCCTGCTCCTGCGAAGCGGCGATCGCTTGACTCAGCTTCTCCATCAACAGCTTGCGGTTCGGCAAATCCGTCAGCGTATCGTACAGCGACAGCTGCATAATATGCCGCTCCGAGTTGCGGATTCGTGTAATATCGTAGCAAGTTCCGGTGATCGATTTGACCTGCTGATCCATTCCGATGACGGGGGACAGCGTCGTCACATAGATTCTTGCGCTGCCGTCCGCATGGCTCATTTCCTTTTCGAAGGACACCGTTTTTTTGCTGTACACCGTTTCCGTCAGCAGCTCCTGCCAAGCGGCCAAGTTATCCTTGAAGCCGAACAGGTTGAACAGCCATTGCCCCTCGGACTGGCCGGACGCAATGCCGAAATCGTTCATAAATCTCCGGTTAGCCGATAAGAGCATCCCCCGCAAATCGCAGCTGAATATCGAATCGTTGGAATTTTCGACAAGCGTGCGGTATTTTTCTTCGCTCTCGACGAGCCGGACTTCCGTTTCCTTTTTATGGATTTCATCGGCGAAAAAATAACGGATCAGCAGCATGAACAGCGGGAATAAAAGCAAAGTTGGCAGCGAATACCGGCTGATCATCATGAACGCGATAGGCCGCGGCAGCGCCGTAAACCACAGCATCTCCTGAACGGCGACAAGCAGGCCGAATACGGCGTAAACGAGCGATTGGCTGCGGAATTTGGCGCCGACGCGGTGCACGAGCAGCCCGATCGCCAAAGCCGTCACTGTCGTGCCTATTCCGACAGGCATGCCTGTACCCCCCAAGTAAAACCGGTACCCCCCGACAAAAAGCATGGCGATCCATCCTGTAATGCCGCCTCCGAACGCTCCCGCCATCGCAACGAGCACAGCCCGGAAGTCGATGATAATTCCGTCCGCAACGGTTATCGGCAGCTGCATCACCGCAATCCCCGTCAAGCCGAACAACAAGCCCCATATGACCCGCAGCCATACCGGCGGAAGCTTGAAGATCAAGGGATAGATCCAATGAAACAAGAAGATAAACGATAAAAAGATCGAAGCGTTGCCTGAAATTTCTTTTAACGTATCCAATTCGACCGGGATCACTTCGTCCCCCCCTTTGGCTCCGTGAGGCTCATTGTTTGATTCATGCTGTTCTGAAGCATCGGACAGGCTGTTATCCGCTCAACCGTTCGTAAAACCGCTTTGGGTCGGCAGGCATTCCGGAATCGCAGCACAACGTCTGCAGGAGCATCGAATACAGCTTGCGGGTAGAATGAATGCCGAGCTTCTTCATCATGTTGTCCAAATGATTTTTGACGGTTTTGACGGAAATCGTGCAATGATCGGCCAGCTCTTGATTGGAATAACCGTAGAGCAGCAGCAATGCGGCAATTTCGGCCTCCCGCCTAGTTAACCGGTTACGCTCGGCAAAAATGTTCATCGTTTTTCTTACATATTCCAAATAGTTTACTTCATACTTCAATGACGCTCTTTCCAACATCGCTTTGCTTGAACCTCCAATACGTTACGACCCGCCTATACTGTTCTGCATAAAATGACAAAGAGCCGTATATTATGGCAATATCATCCACTCCTTGTCTAATTATGCGCGAAAATTGTAAAAAAAGTTTATGGATGAATGTTAGCGAAAAGCATGTCAGATATTCATAAATTTATATCCTACCCCCCAGACCGTCTTGATGTACTTAGGCTGTTTGGAATCCTCCTCGATTTTTTTGCGCAAATTTCCGATATGTACGTCGATAGCTCTGTCATTCACGAACGAGTCGAACCCCCGCACCGCATTGATCAGTTCTTCCCGGCTGTACACCTTGCCCGGATTGGCTATGAACAGCTTCATAATTTCAAATTCGGAGAACGTCGTATCCACTTGCTGTCCGTTCACATATAGCGATCTTTTGTCAAAATTGAGAAAAATTCTGCTGACGGCAGGAACATTCTCCGGTTCCAAAGCTCTCATCTGGCGGTTATAATAGGTTCTTCGAATCATAGCCGCTATTTTGGCCGACAGCTCGCGCATGCTGAACGGTTTGCACAAATAATCGTCCGCCCCGGCGTGCAGCGCGTTGACTCTGTCCATCACGTCGGTTTTCATCGAAATGACGAGAATGGGCACCGTCGACCGCTTGCGCAGCTCCCCGCACAACTGGATTCCGCTAACATCCGGCAGCACGATGTCCAGCAGGACAATGTCCGGATTGTAGTGTTCCAATATAGCGAGCGCTTCTCTTCCGCTCTCCGTGCGTTGAACCGCGTATCCCTCCTCCGACAAGTACATCGAAAGCATGTCCCCGATAATCGTGTCATCTTCAATTATGAATACTTTGTGCATCAGCGCCCACCTTCAGCAACTTAAATAGAAATCGTCCTAATTCCAAAATGGCAAATGGTTCCTCAAACTTTCCTTACATTTTGCGTCCATTCGTTCAAGCGGTTCCCGTTTGAATCCAGCGATTGCAAGATCGACTTCAACTCCCGGTCAAGCGTCTGCAGCTCCCGTTTCAGCTCTCCCGGCTCCTTGGGTCCGCCGCTGTCCAGCTTCGCTTCGAATTTGGAGGCCGCTGCGAACAAGCCGTCCGCCGCCAAGTTGCCCGCAACTCCCTTCAACGTATGAATGCTCCGCCGGACCGCATCCCACTGCCCCTGGGCAAGCTGCTCATACAGTTTATCGGCAAAACCCCGGTATTCCTTTTGGAAATGAGATAAAATATGCAGCAAAATCGGTATTTTGCCGTTTAATCGTTGGAGCACCCGCTCCAGATCGATGCCGCTCAACCGGTCGAACATCGGCGGCTGCGCTCCCGCGGCGGGAGAATGGCGGCGCTGCTGCGGCCGCGCCGGCTTATCCGCCCATGTCTTCATCACCCGGATCAGCTCGTCGAAATCGACCGGCTTCGTCAGTATATCGTTCATCCCCAATTCCAAGCACAGCTCCCGCTCCTTAACGAGCCCAGTAGCCGTCAGCGCGACGATCGGCAGCTTATCGTACCGGCGCTCGGCCCGCAGCCGTCTCGTCGCCTCATATCCGTCCATTTCCGGCATATGAATATCCATCAAAATCAGGTCCCACTCGGCCGCTTGCGCGTAATCCAGCGCTTTCCTGCCGTTACGGGCGACCGTAACGGAGTAGCCCTCGCTCTCAAGCAGCTCCGTAGCCACCTGCTGATTCAGCAGGTTATCTTCGGCGAGCAGAATCCGCCCTCTGCATTCCGCCCGGACTTGGACCGGTGCGGCAATCGCCGGAGGCGGCGCGGCCGCGGGGAGCTCCAGCTTCTCCAGCACGGCGCGAACCGCCTGGAACAGCCCCAGCCGGCTCACCGGCTTCACAATCATCGTGTCCGGCCGCTTGTCATGCGGCATCCCCAGCATCTCCTCGCGACCGTAAACCGTCGTCATCGCGATCGTAAGCGAGCCCTTCTCCAGCGCCGCCGCTCTGCATTCGAGCCACGTCTCGGGACCGTACATATCCTCCGCTTCCATATCCAGAAGCACCAGATGGAAGCGATTGTCCGCCTGCTGCGCTTGCAGCAGCGCGCAGCCTTCGAGCCAGGAATCTACGGCATGCACTTCCAGCGAATACGAGCGGAGAAACTCGCAAAGCTTGCCGCGGATGACCGCGTTGTCTTCCACGACCAGCGCGCGGCGTATGGCGCCGCCTGCCGGCACCCTCAGCTTCTCCGCCCTGGCGTGCGCAGCCAGCGCGAACGGGATTGCGAAGGAGAAGCGGCTGCCCTTCCCCTCCACGCTGCTGACGGCCAGCGACCCGCCCATCATCTCGATTAAGCTTTGCGAGATGACAAGACCGAGTCCCGTACCCCCGTATTTCCGGCTCGTCGAGCCGTCGGCCTGGGTGAACGGACGGAACAGCTTTTGCAAATGCCGCTTGTTGATCCCGATGCCGGTGTCCTCGACCATGAACTCGATCCAAATGTTCCCCGCAGTTTGGCCCGCAATCGTTAATTTTACAATAATGAAGCCCTCGGATGTAAACTTGATCGCATTGCTGCACAAATTGAGCAGCACCTGTTCGAGGCGCAGCGGATCGCCGATGAGGGCGTCAGGCAGTTCCTCGGGCGTATCGACAATAATATCGATCGGCGATTTGCCGAGAAACACGCTCATCATATCCGATACGTTCCGCACGATTTCATTCATGTTGAAGCTGACCTTCTCCAGCTCCAGCTTGCCCGCCTCTACCTTGGCGAAATCCAAAATATCGTTCAGCAAGCGCAGTAAAGTGTTGGACGAGGCCAACATTTTGCTGCAGTATTCCTTCTGCGTGGCGCTCATCTCCGTCCGCAGCATCAGTTGGGCAAAGCCGATAATTCCGTTGAGCGGCGTCCTGATCTCGTGGCTCATGCGGGCGAGGAACAAGCTTTTCGCTTCGTTCGCTTCATCCGCTTCATGCTTGGCCAGAAGAACCTCCGACTGAATCCGCTTCTGCTCCGATATATCCCGCGCAATGACGGAATAGTAGATCACCCGCCCGGCCTTATCCCTATGGGTAACGAGAACAAGCGACATCGGCACCTTCCTGCCTGCGGTCGTCAGAAGGAATGATTCGGTTTCCCAGTATCCTTTTTCACGGACCCGGTCCAATCCCTTGACATAATACTGGAACGTCGCGCTGTCGAGGTACCGCTTGGCCCATTCCGTGCGCTCATCCAGCCGATCGATGCAAAGCAGATCCATCCCGGCCGGATTCATGTAAAAAATTTTCCCTGTGACGTCTATGGAAGCGATTAAATCTTTGGCCGCGTCCAAAATGCTTAACAAGCGGTTACGGGCTTCCTCCGTCTGCTTGTACAAGCGAATGTCGTGCGCTATGCCGACATATCCCGTGACATAACCGTTCTGGTCGCGCATCGGGCTGACATTCAAATTGACGGGAAAGCGGGTGCCGTCCTTATGAATGTAGGTCCATTCGTATTCCTCCGAAACATGATGCACCGACCGGGTCAAAAATACGGAAATATCCGGCTTTACCGGAACGCCCAGCTCTTTGGACAATCGTTCGGATCTTTCGGCGATTTCCCGCTCGTCGTGCCAAAGAAACATCCTTTCTTTATAAACGATTTCTTCCGACTCGTAGCCGAGAATTTTTTCCGCCGTTCGATTGAAATAAGTCACTTTATAATCGGTGTTAATGACGACTATGGCGTAATCGTTCTGATTAATGATCGCATTGAGCCGTTCAAACGCGTTTCTCAGATTGTCGACCATACCGTTGACCGACTGAGCGAGAGCCCCGATCTCATCCCCCGAGCGAAATAATATCGGCGAAACCTTGAGGTTGCCGCCCGCCACATTCTCGGTCACGTTCAAAATTTGCCTGATCTGATTCACTACTTTATTCAATAAGATAAACATAATGATGCCCAGCAGCAGCTCCGTCACGACAACCGTAAGCACGGTGCGCCAAAATAGCGATTGCAGCGGCTTCTCGAACGATCGGTATGAAACCTGCACCGCCATATACCACTTCGTTCCGGGTACCTCGGAATAAAAGAGCAAGTAAGGCTCTCCCTTTACTGTGGTTTCTACGAAGCCGTACCGTTTGCGGGCAAGCTCGGGAACGATCGGCTGAAAAGGGGAATCGGAATCGAGCACATTCGAGCGCAGAATTTTGTCGTGATCGGGATGATAAATAATCGTTCCGTCCCGTTCGAACAGCACAGTGACATCCGAAGGTCCGACCATAAAGTCGGTAAACCTGCCCAACACCCGGTCCGCCGCCAAATCCGCATTCAATACTTCCTTAATCCGGTATTCATTGTCGAAAATCGGAACTCGCATCGTAATCATCAGCTTGCCTGGCGTCTGGCCGGGCATAGGATTCGATACGACATCGTCGCCCTGCAGCGCATCGCTGAACCCCGCTTCCCCGGCAATCGGCGTGACGGAGCCGTCGATCTGCTTCAGAATGCCCCGCGTATCGCTAATGCCGAAGGAGGCAAAATTGCCCGACGACCGATTCCGCTCCCTTAATAAATATTCCAGCCGCTCGTTATCCGTTCCGTAACGGATCAAGTCGGTATGGCTGATCACCTTGACTTCGGCCAGCCTTGTCGAAATCCATGTCGAAAGATCCTGCGCCTGGGTCTGCACTTTGGCCCTGGCATTGTCTTTAAGCGATTGGAGGATGGTCAGCTTGGCCGCACGGTAATTGCTGGTCCCTACCAGAGTCAGTGAAATACTCGTTATTAGTAAAAACAACACACTGATTCGCACTCGCAGCGACGCCCTCATCGGCCCCTCCCTTAAATAGCGGGTCCGAACGGACCCTATATGTAGCTCGAACTTAGCCGTCCGGCCTTTTTATTATACTCTTAGCCTGTGTCGAATCCTACCTTTGCAAGTCAATTTCGACATGAAATTCGGGAACTTTTTGTTCCGGCGCAGCGCCAAATAGCCGTTCCCGTCCCGCAAGGGACAGAAACGGCCGATTAACGCCGGCTTAAATCGACTTACGGCTCCAGCTGCTGCCGGAGCAGACTCAGATCGTCCAGAGCCGCCTCGTACAGCTGTTCCCGCTGCTCTCCCTGCCCGGTTCCTTCGGCAAATTCGAGAGTGAACGAGCCGCGGAAGCCGGCTTCTCTCATCTCCTTAAGGATGCCGGCGATATGGGCGGGATTGCGGTTCAGCCGTTGAAACGTCTGGCCCGACAATCGGTACTGCACATGAGCGTGGGTAATCGACGAACCCAGGCGGCGAAACCAATCGGCCAGCGGGCCGAGACTGTGAAACGGATGCACGATCGCCTCACAGCGGTCCATCGCCAAAAGCGCCGCGGCGGCCGCCTGCGGCTCCTCCATCACCGTGCCCGGATGGCATTCGCATAGCAGGCGGCAGTCTGCCGGCAAGAGCCGCGTCCACTCGTTCCAGTTGCGGATATATGTCTGCAGCTTCTCCGGCTCCGGGCCGAAGTTAAACTTCACCGCCCGCGCCCCGAGCCGGCGGATCAGCCGGGCCGCTTCCGCCCGCTGCTCCTCCGCGCCGTCGTCGAACGATATGTAGGAATTGTAGACGGCGATAGGCAGCTCGGATCGCTCCAGCCGAGCAAGCTCCTGCTCTTCGCAGCGGGCGGCATGATTCTCCCATAGCTCAACGCCGTCAAACCCGTCCCGCCGCCAACGCGGGAGCCAATCGCTGACCCGGTAAGAAGGCTCCTTATCCGCCGTCCAGCGGTTTTGCTCCAGCAATATCGTGCCCAGATAGATTTCTCCAGTCTTCCATGTCATGCGCGTCAGCTCCTTTGGCGCAATTATACGGCTTGACGCCGCTTTCAGCATTCTTCCCTCCCATCATAGCAGAAGGAAGATGGCAGGACTACTGCAGTTTTACCGCGCCGGCCGTCACTTCCTCGCCGAGTATGACGGCCGCCGGCGCTCCAGCGGATACCGCTCGCAAGTCGATGCCCGCAGTGCGTTCGCCGGTCGCATGCAGCAATACTTCCTGCCGCGCGGGGCAAGATAGCTTCTCTATCAAGATGTCGCGGCTGTTGTGGATACGTGCCACAGGCCCCTCCTCTTTCGGCACGACGGTAACCTCGCTCATCGAGATGTTCTCCGCGTTCGAACACTCGATCGCCCGCTGCGCCTCGATGCATACCCGCTGCAGATGAATGCCGCGAATCGGCATCTCCGGCAAGCCCTTGAGCTGAATGCCCGTCTCGGCGCCCGCGCATACGGCGTCTTCAATGAAGATGTCGCGGAACCGGGGCGTTCCTTCGTTCACTTCCGCCGCCGCGTCCGTATCGGCCTTCACCTCGTAATACATATTGAAGGTGATCGCTTCGCGCGCGATATCCTTCATTCGGATATTGCGGATATACACCTGCTCGACGACGCCTCCCCGGCCGCGGGTGCTCTTGAAGCGCAAGCCGACGTCGGTGCCGACGAACGAGCAATCCGATACGAGCATATGGCGCACGCCGCCCGACATCTCGCTGCCGATTACGAAGCCGCCGTGGCCGTGGTAGACGGTGCAATGACGGACGACGACGTATTCGCAAGGCTTGCCCAGTTTGCGTCCCGCTTCGTCTTTGCCCGATTTGATGCAGATCGCGTCGTCTCCGACATCGAATACCGAATCCGTCACCTGTGCATATCTGCATGATTCAAGATCCAGCCCGTCTCCGTTCTGGGAATACCACGGATTGCGCACGGTAACACCGCGAATCGTAATATGCTCGCTCACCCAATGATGCAAGCACCAGCCCGGCGACTTCTGGAAGGTGGGCCCGTCCAGCAATACGCGCCTGCACTCGCGGAAGCTGAGCAGAACCGGACGCAAGTAAGCTTTGACCGGCTCGTAGTCAGCCAGCGCCGCCGTGCTTTGCTTGCGCAGCCGGTTTACGGTTGCGGCTCCGTTCATCGCCGCCTCGGAAGGCCACCAGATTTCGCCGTCGGCATCGACGACGCCGCCCGAGGCGGTTAATTTCCCCCATTGCAGCTCGGTCATTTTGAACTTTTTCACCGGGCGCCAAGCATCCCCGGCTCCGTCGAAAATACCGCCGCCGGTAATCGCGATATCCTCCAGCCGCTCGGCGAACAGCGGGGACATACAGCGAACGGCGGGAAGCCCTTCGAAATTCGATTCGATTAACGGATAATCGGCATAGTCGCTGCTAAAGCGAATGACCGCGCCGGGCTCTGTATGTAAACGAATGCGGCTTTTGAATACGATGGGACCGGTCAGCCAGACGCCGGACGGAATAACGACCGTTCCTCCGCCCGCTGCGGCGCAAGCCTCGATCGCCTTCGCGATAGCCTCCGTATTTTTCGTAATTCCATCGCCGCGTGCCCCGAAATCGGTAATTATAACGTTGTATTCCGGTATATTCGGAAGCTCAATCTCGGGCATGTCGAACGGCGGATTGCTCTCGTAAGCTGCATCTGAGTGCACAGTATGATTCACTTCAATTTCCTCCTGCCTTAAAATTACCGGGTATGACCGGATGTCGTTGCATTGACGGGTTTATCATAGCAACGAGTGCCGATATCCACAATAATCTTTAGCTCACATATCGGATTTAACGCCGCTGGAAGACTTTGTCCCATGAAATCGGGCAGGACACGTGCTACAATATAATAGCTCAAGGACAGCCCACCGGGATCCGATACTAGAGTCGGGCAACAACGAGCACAAGTTTCAAAAAAAACTATAAAGGCCGAAGCTTCTATATAAAGCACGGGGGACCCATTCCATGGGGTGAAGCCGCTTCTTGCGGCAGGGTGATTGCTCTTTGACCCGAATCCGTCAGCTAACCTCGTAGGCCGCGAAAAGGAGAGATTTTTCTTGAATCGTTTTCAAAAAGTGTTATTGACAGGTGTACTTACCCTTAGTCCAATTATCGGCGTTAGCGCCGCTTCCGCTGCTCCAGCGAATACGGTTACAGGTAACGATGCATTGAACGCTTTGACGCAAAAGTACGGCGTTGATCTGAATTCCTTGCTTAAAGGACAGCAAGGCAGCGGAATTGACCTGAATTCCTTGCTGAACGGCCAACAAGGCAATTGGCAAGTATTCAAGCCGGGCAGTAACAGCAACGGCAATATGTGGGCAGGCATGTGGAAGCAAGTTCCAGCTCAAACAACGAATCCCGGATGGGGATGCGACAATGGCAGCACAGGCAATGGCGCAGGCACTGTAGATAACGGTACGGACACTTCCGATAACGGAACTGGTACTGTAGATAACGGTACGGACACTTCCGATAACGGAAGCGGTACTGCAGATACAGGCACTGGCACTACGAATAACAACGGAAGCGCAGGCTCGGATCAAGGAACGGCTAACAGCTCGCAATCCGACTATGCCGCGCAAGTGATCAACCTGGTCAACCAAGAACGCGCAAAAGCCGGGCTGAGCGCCTTGACGGAAGACAGCTCCTTGTCCAATATGGCTCTTGTCAAAGCTAAAGACATGTACACGAACAATTACTTTGATCATAACTCGCCGACTTACGGTTCTCCGTTCGACATGATGAAGCAATTCGGCATCAGCTACTCTTACGCCGGCGAAAACATTGCCAAAGGTCAACGCGATCCGCAAGAAGTGATGAACTCTTGGATGAACAGCCAAGGGCATCGCGAGAATATTTTGAGCCCGAATTATACGAAAATCGGCGTTGCTTATTATAACGGCGAATGGGTTCAAGAATTTATCGCCAACTAATTTTTATAACGTAGTATGCCACAGCCTCCGGTGCGCCATGCATCGGAGGTTTTTCCTTTTATGCAGCCTCTTTTTTGCAAAATCCCGAACGTTTTGAAACCGCTTGCATATACATATGATAAGGCTTCCTCCCGCCGCTGGCTCGACAAAAGCGGGTTGCCAAGCCGGTGCGCGCCGCTTCAACGTTTTTCATCATTCGGGAGGTGTAATCAAATGGCGGTTAAAAATTTGCTCGCTGCATTGATTGGTCTCTTGTTTGTTTTTGCTCCGCATTGGATTCAATTCGCTCATGAAAGCGCTGTCGTAACCAGTGTCGTCTTCGGATCGATTCAGTTTATTGCGTCCTTGTTCGCCTTTTATTTGAAGAAGCCGGGCTGGAACTCCTGGTTCAACTGGCTGTCGATGCTGTCGGGAATCTGGTTCGTCATTTTTCCGTTCGCCTATTTGTCCGGCTTGGCAGAGTATATCATCTATATCGCGCTCGGCATTACTACGGTAATGCTGAATTATTATACGATGAACGAAGACTTGTGATGCGGCTTTGATGCAAAGTTAAGGCGAAGCTGATGCCTCCTCGAAAACGTCGGTTATTCTCCCGATGAATAAAAAGTGTATCGACGTCGATAAAAACATTCGAATGTACTTTTTGCGTACGATCCCTTATCGTAAAAGGGTGACACGATGAGAATGAGGAGGAAGAATATGGAATCCGCAGCTTCGGTATCCGCATTGTTTTTGGAAGAGAGCATTCAGGCGTTTCACAGCATGAAAAAACTGGCTGACCGCGCGATGGCTCAGCTGGGCGAAGAGCAATTTCACGTAACGCTCGACGATGAATCCAACTCGCTGGAAATTATGATCCTGCATATGCACGGCAATATGCTGTCGCGCTGGACGGATTTCTTAACCGCCGACGGCGAAAAGCCAAGCCGCGACAGAGACGGCGAGTTCGAAGCCAAGGGGCTCGGCCGCGAGAAGCTGCTGGAGCTTTGGGAGGAAGGCTGGTGTACGCTGTTCCGAGCGCTGGAGGGACTGACCCCCGGCGATACGACGCGGAACGTAACGATCCGGGGCGAAGCGCATACGGTCGTGAAGGCAATTCAGCGGCAAGTATCCCATTACGGTTATCATGTCGGCCAGATCGTGTTCCTCTCCAAGCATTTGGCGAGCAATCATTGGCAGACGCTGAGCATCCCGCGCGGGCAATCCCGCCAGTTCAAGCCTTAAACGCCCAGACAAGCGTCAAAGCCGCTACTCCACTTGCGAATAGCGGCTTTGCCTTTTGCAACTGGGACGGGATCTAGGCGTACGCTCCGGCGAGTAGATGCTTCGTGAGCATTTGCCGGAACCTGGCCCTTAAGTCAGCGGCTCCGTAACTTCCAGATCGACGAGCAGTTCTCCGTTGCACTGTCCGATGGCCGGCAGCGGCAAATCGCTCGCGGGCGAGACGAGCCCGCAGCAGCGATACCGGATCAAGCCGCCGCGAAGCTGCGCTTCATCGGATTTCCGGCGAACCAGCGATCGAATTGCGTCCAGCAGCGCTTCGTACGCTTCCCGCCCCTGCAGCTCGGACGGGTAAATATTCGCTTCCGCAGCCGACGCATCCGCCTTCCGCCTGCCGTACATCCGCGGAAATAACGTCCCAAATCAGGAAGAAGCTGCAACGAACCCCCTCCTTCAGCGTAGTACATACTAATGATTTGTAAGGAGGTGAACGTTCATGAAGCTGCTTACGGTTCAAGACGGCATAACCATCATTGAGCAGCGTATCGGGATTCCCGCGACGCATGAATTGACAACCGGCGGAATTTACCGCAACTCGTCGCCGCAAGAACAACCTTTTTACAAGATTGAATTGGAATGGAACCGAATCGGCGAACCCGAGCTGGACGAGGAAGGGCTGGTCAACCGGCATACGATCCGGGCCGAGCTGGACGCTCTGACGGGAAGGCTGGCCGCTTATTACAGACATGATCGCCGAAGCGAGGAACGGGAGCAGCGAACGGAGCTTCATTCGGAGCTGTATAATGCCGTCTATCCCCATGTTATCGAATGGATTGACAAGCTTCAGCTGCCGATTGCCCCAGAGGAACTGCAGCTGAGGAAAAAACAGGCGATCGGCAAAAATCGCTATAAGCTCGAATATGCAAGACAGCACGCAGGAATTTCCTTTGCCGCTCATCAGGCTTTCCATATCGAGCTTAGCAGCCGGTTCGAGCTGCTCCACCTCTTCTGCGTATGGGACGAATGTTCGTTTACCGATCCCCGGCAGGCCAAACCTGCGCAGCAATTCCGGCAGATGATCGGCGAAAATCAGCTGTCCCTTTGCTATTTGACCTTATTCCATCCGTCCTCGCACCCTCATTATATGTACCGGGAGGATATATTCGACGCCGAAACCGGGCAGATTCTGTATAGCGATAAAGCGGAGGTGACTGAGCTTATCCGTCTGGACCGGCCCGAGCCGGAGTACAATCAGCTTATTCAAATACATCGCAAACCGGTATTTTCCGCTGCCCATTACGATGTTCTTAAGCTGGACGACGCGGTTACAGAGGCGGATTTAACAGCTCCGCATCCTTTTGCACCGCTTCTCGAAAATTCGGAAATCGCCGCCGCCCGTCAGCTGGCCGTATCTTATTTGAAGCAATGCTACGCCCATGAGCCTTGCCAGTTCGCCTTCTTGCGAAAGGACGGGCATCACCCGATCGAAGGCATGCAGGGCGGCCAAATCAAGGTGGAAATTCACCGCCTGCGTCACGGCATTCCGATCATCGGCGGCAAATTGAATTTGTTCCTCGACCGCCAAACCCGGGAAATGACCAACGTCATGGACGCGCTGAAGCTGTTTCAATCCGGCAAGGAGCGGATAGATACCGCCGGCCTTCTTCCCCCCAGAATTACAGCCGCCGAGGCTTGGGAGCAGCTGCGAGGCTGCTTTCAACTAAGCCTGCAGTATATGCTGAAAGCCTCCGATTGTCTAACGGGACCCAAGCGCGCCGTTCTTGCTTATAAGCTCGTCGATCACGACGAAGTATGCGATGCCGTAACCGGCATGCCGTTGAAGCTGGCTTCGGAGCAAAATTAAAAACAAATAACCTGAGAGCTTTATGGAAGCACTCAGGTTATTCAGGTTCGCAGCGCCGCCGCCGACTCCTCTACAAGGAGGATCGTTTGCCCGTTGTACCGGAATCTGTAGGCCGCGGGATAAAACTTAGACGGGCCGTCAGCTTGCCATATACGCCGATGCAGAAATTGGCCGCCGGCTCGGCCCATCTTCTATATTTGACGACCAGCATGCTGATTAGCAGGCCAAGCACGAGTCCGCCCGCAATATCCGCCGGATAATGAACGCCGACATACACGCGCGCAATTCCGATCAAGCAGGCGAGGATCAGCAGAAGGCCGCCCGTGCGGCGCTTCAAGAACCATATCGGGAAAGCGAGCGCAAACGCAAACGTCGCATGGTCGCTCGGGAACGACGGATCGGCGTCATGAGACACCAGTTGATGCACCTCATGATCGACAAAAGGTCTCGGATGATCCACGATCGGCGAGATGATCCAGCCTGCGGCGACAATGGCTATCACCACGGACAAGCAAGAGTAGAACACCATCCTCTGATTGGCCGCTTTCCCGGTAATCCACAGTACGGCCAATACCGCTATCATGACATACACTAAATCGCGGGCGAAAAAAACCATCATTCCGTCAAGCCAACCCCAGCTGCCGGCCGCATTATTAATCAGTTGAAAAATGCCGTAATTCAAGCCGTCACCCCATCCAACATATTCTTGATACTGATCCCCCATTATAACCGATAAATCTTAATAATTCCTTAATATTTGCCAAATATCATGAAGTTATCATTAAGTTTCCATAAAAAAACCGCCGACCTGTCGGGTCAGCGGACGATGACGAACAAAGCTTGCTAATGAATGCTGTTTTTATCGAAATTGCCGCCCAGCACATCGGAAACTTGCTGAATCGAGATAAACGCTTTCTCGTCGATTTCCTGCACGATGCTTTTGAGCTTGGAGAGTTCCAGCCTGGTGACGACGCAATAGATCATTTGCGTATCCTCTTTGGAATAACCGCCTTTGGCGTATATGTATGTCGTATTTCTGCCGAGACGGCTCATAATCGCTTGTGAAATTTCTTCGTATTCCGAGGAGATGATCGTAACCGATTTGGACTCGTCCAAGCCTTGCACGACGATATCCATGACCTTCGAGGCTATGTAATAAGTAAAGATCGAATACATCGCGGAATCCCAGCCGAAGACGAAACCGGCAATTATAAAGATGAAGACGTTGATGAACATAATGATTTGCCCGACGGGAAGCCTGAACCGTTTGGACAGCAAGATCGCGACGATTTCCGTTCCGTCCAGCGACCCGCCGAATCGGAGCACCAGACCGACCCCGAGACCGAGAATCAAGCCTCCGAATAAAACGGCCAATATTTTTTCATTGGTAAAGGGTTCCACGTGATGCAGCAGCGCGGTGACTACGGACATGAGTGCGATGGCGTACAGGGTGGTTATGGCGAACGTCTTGCCGATTTGTTTGTAGCCGATAATGAGGAAGGGCACGTTAATGAAGAAGATGAAAAGACCTAAGGGAACTGCCGTTACTTTCGATAATACGATGGAAATCCCCGTAATGCCGCCGTCGATGACATCGTTCGGTACGAGGAATATTTCCAGAGCGACGGCCATCATGACCGCTCCTATGGAAATGAAAATAAATTTTTTCAAAAAGTCTGCAAACGTCATTTTCTTATGTTTTCGAACCATTGCCCTATCCCATCCTTTGTCTCTGATTCTCCCCGTTTAAAATATGCCCCAAAATAAAACGTTGTATAAGAACAACAAAAAACCCTTGAAAATCAAGGGGGATTACCTGTGGACGCGAGGATTTCTACGTATTCACTTTATCATTTATCGAAAAGGGCGTCATCTATTTTTACATAATAAACATACCCAATCAATATTCCATTGACAGTCGACGCTTACAATGAAAGAACCGTCCGAACCAAACAACGAAAGGCTGATGTGCTTATGAGGAAGCTATTTCTGAAAAGAACCCGGCTGCTTGTCGTTATGCTCCTGCTGGCCGTATCGATTACCGGCATGATGCAGTTTAACCGAAAATATGTTATCGTCAATCCCATACCGGCCGACCGCTTCGAATACGAATTCGACCTGCTGAACGGCTCGGTCATCGTTAATCCTTACGGTATCGGCAAATAAAAACAGCTTCAAGCAAACCCATTATAAGGACGGTAGAGAGGCAATGAGAACCGAAAGTCAAATCAAGCGAAAAATGATCGAGCTGCAAATGCAAAAACAGTCAGCGGAAGAGCGTTTGGCGGAAATCAAGCGGACCTCGCCCGAGGATGAAGCCGCAATCCGCCGCATCACCGGCGAGATCACTCAATTGGAGGACAAAATCACACTGCTGGAATGGGTCATCAACCCGCCTACGGGAAGCTATCATGTCTAATCCGTAACTTTCGGCATTCTTCAGCGGTTTGTAACCGTTCCAGCCGTCAGTTGCCGTTCCAAAAAAGGGATAAAAGGCTCCCGCCGAACGGATTCGGCGGAAGCCTTATGGTCGTCTGTATCCCCTATCGCACTTCAACGGCCACTTCATCCGGCCGGTATACAGCTACAAGCTTGCCCTCCCTGTCTGCGGCGAACAGCACCGACCGTTCGCTCTGCAGCATGAACTCGTATGTGCGTCCGGTAACCGGATCTTTCACCCGGATGGCGGCGTTTCTTGCGTATTCCGAAACGAACACGAACAATGAACCGTCCCGAAACGCCAGCTTGCGTCCGTATATGCCAGGCAGATCGCCGCCTTGTTCCCAGTCAAGCTCGGTCGTCACGCCGCACTCGGCGAGCACGTGCGCGTACAGCGCCCGTACCGACTCCGCTCTGTCGTTCAGCTCGACAGGCAAGCCCGTCCACAGCAGCTGCCCTTTTCCGATCCGCGCCTCAGTCAGGCCGTACGGCTCGTCTCCGTCCGCCTCCCGTACTTCCTTGCACAGCTGCGCTATTTTCCGCGCGCCGAACGAGAGCGGCAGCGCCTGGCCGCCGATCATGAGTTCTTCCTCACGCAGCACGTTCGTAAGCCGCCTTGGCCCGAGCTGATCCGTCAGCCGCTCTATAGGCCGCCAATGCTCGTCAAGCCCGGCCGGTCCGGTCAGCAGCAGCGTGCCTCCGTGTTCCCGAACGTGGTCGAGCAGCTGCTCCAGAGCCTGGCCGCTGAAGTTGTGGGCGCTCGGTACGACGATAAGCTTCGGCGGGTGATCCGCCAGCGCGCTCAGCTCGTATTCGCTCATGGCGCGGAAATGGACGTTCAGCTCGTAGCAGAGCACGCGCGTCAATACGCTTGTCGCTTCTACGGCCAGCCGGCGGTTGGACAAATCATTCGAATACGGGAAAACGACGGCGACGTCCTCCAACGCGCGGTCCTCGAACAAATGGCCGATGCTCCCCATAAACTTGCCGAAATCGTAAGATACGTCCGCCTCCGGCTTTTGGGTGCCGTCCGCCCGCAGCGCCCCGATATTCGATTCGTTGACATTATTCATATACATATTCGTATGCCACAGCCACTGCACCGCTCCGGCGCCGCCGGTTGAGAACGCGTAGGCGTATTTGCGCTCCAAAATGCTGCGCAGCTCCGTCTCCGACCGTTTCGCCCGTCCGTCCGGCGTTTCTACGTACATGATGCCCGTTTCCCGGATCAAATTCGGCTTGCGCGGCGTCTTCGCGAAAATGCCGTCCCATACGAGCTGATCCATAAGCCACCACGAATGGTTCGTCGTATAGTCGACCGCGCTCTCGTACAGCAGCGGAGACGGCCGCTGCGCTCCGAGCGCTTCGTCCTGGCCGACCGTAATCAGCTGGCCCGGCGCAATCGCACGTATCGTTTCGCTGAGCGCTGCCGCCCACCGGTTCAGCATGTCCATGCCGAACAGCGAGTAATCGAGCCAGCGCGTCCCTTTTTTCCCGGAATGCATATCTTGAATATCGAAGTTGATTTCGCCCGGCTCCGGCGGCGAAACGGCTTCGAAGTTCGGCAGCTCCGCGGGCGTATACCCCCACTTCTCCTGCAGCTCGCGAATTGAACCGTAGCGGGCTTTCAGCCAGTCGATATAAGCCTTCTTCTCGAAGCGGTCCCGGCTGCTGCGCGGCCCTTCGAAAATACGCTTCGGATCGAACATCGACGGCTCGTTGATCAAATCCCAATGCACGTTCGCCGTTTCACGGTGCCTCGACACGATCGCCGCGATAAACCGTTTCTGCGCTTCCACACTGCGCGGATCGAGGTACGGATTCGAGCCTTCCCACTGCTCCGGAGTAAACGCGAAAAAATTGAACGTCACCTCAAGCTCATGCCGCTTGCAGGTCAGAATGAAGGCGTCGATCGCACGAAGCGCCGCTTCCGACGGATGGCCGTCCTCGTACATGACATGACGGTAGCCGGTCCAGATGCCGGTCCGAATCATATTGATCCCCGCCCGCTTCATCTCGGCCATATCCCGATCCCATACGGATACGTTCGGCATAAAAATGAATTTGCGCGCCACGTCGGAGGTCATGTACGTCATGCCGACGATCGGCAGCGGCTTGCCGTTTTTGCGGAAATAGTCGCGATCGCAAGTGAGCGCCTCTCCCCGGGCGAGCAGCTCGCGATCGAAGCCCCATACCGCTTGGCGCAGCAGGCGGACTTCGCCCTTGTCGGAGACGGCCGTGAGCTGTGCCGTATACAAGCCCGCTTCCAGCTCGTCGGGTACGGTAACGGGAAGTAGGGTCAGCTCCTTGCTGCCCGCGATCGCAAACGTATGCGTCCACTCCGGCTCGCTTCCGTCCGCCGTCTGTTTGCCGAACTTGAGCGTGCAGCTCCAGCTGCGATTCGTCTCGACGGCCCCGTCCTCCCACGCCGCACCGCCCATTTGTTGAAGCTGGAAGCGGAACTTTGCCCGGTCCCCCGGATCGTACGAAGCATAGAGCGGCAGCAGCCACATCTCGGTGACGCCGCGGGAGCAGAAATCCGCCAGAGCGAGAACAGCGGCCTCTCCGTCCTTCGACCAGAACAGCGAGGTGAGCCGCTGATTGACGAACAGCCAGCGGGCTCCGGCGAACATCCCCTTCGCGTGCTCGATCAGGACGACAGGCGCAGCCACTTCCCGCTTGTCCGCGGATATGCCTTTGACGAGCGGATACAGGCGTACGTCCATCGGCCCGGCAGAGCCGCTTTCATGCGGAATGTCGCTGGAGCGCGTTGCGTGCATGATCAGGCTGTATGTCGGCTCCACGGTAAGCAGCCCGGTATAGGGCGCAAGCAACGGAATGTCGTCGTGCGCGGCCAAGCCTCCGATCGGAGCCGGGTCGACCGGCATCGCTTCATGAATAAGCAGCTGACGGTGATAAGCCGTCTGCTCCGATTCGCAGGTCCAGCCGTCTTCGCTCCGGTACACCGGAATCCGGAACGGGGCTCCTCCGGCGCTTATCAGTCCGCCGCCCCGCTGTAAATATTCCAGTATCGCCGGCCAGGCGTCCTTCGGGAAGTACGGCGCGTGCAGATTGACGAAGCAGCCGCCCTGCGCCGACCGCAGCAGCTCTTCCAGCCGCTCGCCGTCCGCGATCGCCGCCGAAGCGGCCAGACGTTCCACTTGCGCGGCATCCGGCCGATCGGAGCCGATCGGGAACTGCGGGTCGTAAAAAACGATCATGCGGTTCATATTCCATCTCCTTCGCGTCGCTTTTGGGGGAGTCCTTATTCCATTCTCAGCCTCTTGTACTGTCTCAGCAAGCCGTCATCGTGCAGCACCATCCAGTCGGCGAGCGATTGCCGCATTTCCGCCAATGCGCCTGCGTAACGCGCATCGCCGATCAGGTTCGTCATCTCATGCGGATCGATGGACAAATCGTAAAGCTCGTCCAGATCGCCGCAGTTGAACACGTACTTGTAATGCCCCTTGCGCAGCATGCGCTGGGTGAACATGGCCGCCTCAAGACCGGCCCCCTCCGTAACGATGCAGTCCGGCCAATCTTGCACGGCTTCGCCGGCCAGCATCGGAGCGAACGAACGGCCGTCCGTTCCTTCAGGCGGCGCAACGGCTCCCGCCAGATCAAGAATGGTGGCGTGAATGTCGCAAGTACCGACAAAGCTCGGCTCCGTGCGCGAGACTGCGGACTCCAACCCCGCGGCCGGCTTGACGATAAGCGGGATGCGGCAAGTTTCCTCGTACATGAAAAACGACTTGTCGCACAATCCGCCGTGAATACCGAGCGATTCGCCGTGATCGGCGGTGAAAATAATGACCGTGTTATCGTATAGATCGTGCTTTTTCAAGTACGCGATCAGCCTGCCGATCTGCTCGTCGATGCTGCTCATAAACGCATAGTAATGTTTAATATACGGGACGAAGTCGGCCCATTCCTTCGTATTGCCTCTCTTGATTTGGTGAATCGACGGTTTGTCGGCCCCGTCGTCGTAGAAGTTCGGCCACGGCTCCAGCTCCGCGTCCCGGTACATGTCCAGAAAACGCGTCGGCGCGACATAAGGCTCGTGCGGCCCCCAGAAGTTGAGCGAGAAGAAGAACGGTTTGTCTCTCCGGCGAAACTCGTCGATATAATGAATCGCGCGCTCCGTCAAGAAATATTCGACCGTCGACTCGATCGGGGACGTCAGCTCGGAGGCGTAATGCCATTCGAAATGGCCGGTTATTTTGTTTTCCTCCTGCCATGTCAGGCCGTTGTCCTGCAAATATTGACGGAACTGCGGGTACGTCATCCCTCCGCCGCCGTGTCCGGCAAAATCGTCGCCCTCGTAGCCGACGTCGGTCGGGAGCGACTTGAAGCCTCCGGCAATATCGGCAAAGCGGACATGCGCGAGGTTGCCCCGCAGCCATTGTCCCATCTCGGGTCCGAAGCCGAGATGCCATTTGCCGGTGTAGCCGATGCTGTACGATTGCCGCTCCAATTGCCGGCTGAGCAGCCGCGGGGTGTCGGGCAGCTCCTGCACCATGCTGCCCATGCCGTAGCTGTTCGTCTGCATCCCGTGCTTGAACGGATACAGTCCGGTTTGCATGGACGCCCGGGCCGGCGTACATACCGGGCAGCTCGCGTAGGCGTTCGAGAATACGACGCTTTCTTCCGCCAAGCGGTTCAAATGCGGCGTCCGGCATACGGCGCCGCCGTAGCTTTTCAGCGTATCGACCCGCTGCTGGTCGGTCTGGATAAACAATATATTCGGTCTGCGCCGATCTTTCCCGGCTTGTTGCTGCGTCATACGATCATCTACCTCCCAAAATGATAGTTCTTTATGTGTCAGCGGGCCCCATACCAAGCAAGGCCCATCAGCGCTCCAGCTCCATCCAATGGTACACGCACTCGGCAAACAGACTGTTCGCCCAGGCGAACCACGACCGCGTAAACCTTGCGGGGTCGTCTACATCGAAGCCTTCGTGCATATAGCCGGTATCCGCGTCGGTTGCCAGACATGTTTCGATGAGCGACCACATCTCGTCCGGATCGCTCGAGGTCAGCGCCTGCATCGACAAGGCGATATGCCATATATAGCGGCGGGGCGTATGCGGGCTGCCGATTCCTTTCGCCTTGCCGCCCTCGTAGTAGTACGGATTATGCTCGCTCAAAATAAACCGCCGCGTATTCCGTACGATCTCGTCGTCCTTATCCTTGTAGCCGAGATAAGGGATCGACAATAGACTCGGCACATTGGCGTCGTCCATCAGATTATGGTTGCCGCAGCCGTCCGTCTCGTACGCGTATATTTTACCGAAGACCGGATGCAGCACGGTTCCGTACGTTTCGATGCCGTACTCGATCTCTTCCTTCAGCGCGAGCGCGTCCCGTTTCAAATAGTTGTCCTGAAACACGGCCTCGGCAATTTCCGCCACATGGCCGAGCGCGACGGCCGCGAACATGTTGGACGGAATCAAATAGCCGAACGTGCACGCATCGTCGCTCGGACGAAAGCCGGACCACGTCATGCCCGTATACTGGACCGGCATGCCCATGCCGCCATTGCGCAGCGTGTCCGATTTCGGACCGGTGAGGCGGGTGAACCGGTAAGTCGACTGCTCAAAGTGGCGCTGCTCCGTGACCCACAGCCGGATAATGGAGCGGGCGGCCGTGCGGAACGACTCGCCCAGCGCTTGCTTTCTTCCCGTCGCTTTCCAGTACGCATAGGCGAGCTCGATCGGGTAACAGAGCGAATCGATTTCGTATTTGCGCTCCCAAACCCACGGGTTCAGCTCCGTCAAATCTTCCTCGTAACGGCGATCGTTCGCCTCCTCGTTAAACGCATTGGCATAAGGATCAATGCCGATATAATAAAACTGGCGGCGCAGCAGCCCTTCGATCAAGCTCTTCAGCGTCTCGTCGTCTTTAGCCAGCGGCACGTAGTGGCGGACCTGCGCGCTCGAGTCGCGCAGCCACATGGCCGGAATGTCGCCCGTAAATACGAAGGTCGTGCCGTCCGGCATCCGCTTCGTCGTCGTTTCGAGCGTATTCACATAGCATTGCTTGAACATGTGCAGCAGCTTCGGATGGTGCGCCAGCTTGCGATCCGCTGCTTCAAACAGCTTCTCGACTGCGTGTGGGAGTTGCATCGTCATAGTCTCCTTTGTGCGTTTGTGCAAACGGCTTGGCCTGATGGCCAAGGATTCCTGCTTAGTACGGTTGACTCTGCTTAGTACGGTTGACTCAAGCGAAGCTGACGCCCAAGGTGACGATTTCGCTGCCCCGCACGGCAAGGCTCGCTGCCGAACCTTCCACCTCGATCGCCTCGCGGCGATCCTCCAGCACGCCGCTCTTGTAAAATCCATTGGCCCCGGACGCCAGGCATCGCAAATTCCTCTCGCTGCCGGACATGTTGAACCAGCGAACCATCCAGTCTCCCGACTCTTCGCTCAGCTTCAAGCTGGAGAATGCCATCGCCTTGCCGCTCCATTCGAAAAATGAATGCACGGACGGCAGCGTTCCGGCGGCAGCTTCGGTTTGAACCGTTTGCCACGGAATCTGGTACCGGTACGCTTCCTCATAGGCGGCGTACGCATGCTCCTCCCCGCCTCCGGCGTGAGGGATAAGGCACAGCTCGGCCGTACAAGCCCTCAAGCATTGCGCCTCCGGCGTATGAAATACACCCCAGTCGCCCAGCTCGGCCGTAGAACGCAGCAGCGTGACGGCAATCGTCGAACGTCCGTCGCGGAGCACCTCATACTCCTGAAGGCCGTGATTCGCCACGGTCATGCCGCGCGCATCGTCGTATACGCCGGCAAAAGCATGCTGATGCTGGCAGTTGCTCGGATTGTTCCATTCCGCCGCAGGCTCGGTATCCCGCTGCGCCACCTCGAAAATCGAGTCGGCCCGGTGAACGGCTGTAACCGCGTCCGTCGGAACGAGCATCCGCAGCCTATGATCCTTCGCTTTGTTATCGAACGCCGCGCTGACGAGCACCCCGCGTCCTTCCGCTTCGAGCCGTACCGTCACGCGAATGTCCATCCGCACCGTCTCTTGGCTGCGGCCCGCTTCCCGCATCGTGAAAGGCGTCATTTCTTCGATTTCCGTCTGCAGCCTCTCGTCGGCCGAAACCGGAATATCCATCCTGTGCACGATCTCGAACGAAGCCCTGTAACCGGCATCCTCGATCAAGCGAATGTCCGCCGCTTGCCCTTTGGTCGTTACCGTCGCGCCGTCGGCGGTTTGCTTGTAAATATATTCGTTGCCGACGTCTCCCGTATCCTCAAGGATGCCGAGTCCGGCAAACACGAGACCGCTCGTCTTCTCCGTTACGGTCAGCGAGCCGTCGTTCTCGATCTCCACTTTCAAATACCGGTTTTCCAGCCCGCGGCCGCTTGCAGCCACCGGCTCGCAGCCGCTGCCGGATGCGACGGCGGCGGAGATGCCCGTTACCCATGCGAACGATCGGTATCCGAGCGACGGCACGCCGCTTGCGTGGAATGTGAGCCGGATTTTGCGTCCCATATAAGGCTGGCGGAAACGGTCTTCCGGCAGATCGTAACCGAACTGTACGCCCAAATCTTCGAGCGTATGGGGAACGGCCGCGCCCCGGTCGTCGACGAGCGAACCGGCAGGAAGCGGCTTCGCCTTCAGCTCGCGCGCGAGGCGGTCCGGCGCCCCGGCGCTGAAATATTTCCGCTCGATCGTAAGCTCGACGGAAACGGTGCCCGACCGTACCCAGCCGGACGTATTGAACACGACGAACGGGTGAGCCCCGCCGTCGCCGTACTCGGCGAACTTGGACGTATCCACATGCGAGACGATCGCCTGTAAACTGTCTCCCACGATATTTTCCGCCACTTGGCCGCTTTTCTCGAAGCGGGTGACCATCTCGCGATGTACTTCGTCTACGCTGCAGCCGCATATGCTGTCGTGCGGATGATTTTGCATCAGCGTCTTCCATCCGTATTCCAGCCAATGGCCCGGATACGGGTGACCGAGCGAGGAAGCGAACGCCGCCAGCGGCTCCGCGACCTTCTCAAGCAGCGTCTGTACGCGATGGTTCATCTGCTTTAAATAAATGCGCGACGATGCCGTATTGACGAGCGTATACCAGCCTGCCGTCCGCTGGCTCCGCAGCTCCCCGCGAATGACGGACAGATCGGCAGGCAAAGATTCCTTGACCGCCTTCACGTAGTCCTCGAAATTCGAGTGCACGAAGCTCACGTCGGGGTACAGTTTTTCCGCCGTACGGATCGCTTCGGACAAATCGGTTTGCACCGGCTGATGGTCGCAGCCGTTCATGAACAGCAAATGCGGCGTGGAAGCGTACTTGCCTGCGCCGCTGAGCTTCGCATCCCAGTATGCTTTCGCCGCTTCCGGATCGGTCGGCACTTCCATGCCGTTGCAATACCAGTTCGCGAACAAAATGCCGAGCACGCCGGACCCGTCCGGGGATTGCCACATCATTTCCGAATATGGCGACTCGTACTCGCCCGGTTCTCCGACCGTATTGTTGAACCCGGTCGGCGTCACGCCGCGGCCGAATACGGCCGTATCGATTCCGGCCTGAAGCAGCAGCTGCGGGGCTTGCCCCATATTGCCGAACGAATCGGGGAAATAACCGATTTTGCAAAGCGCTCCGTACTTGGCCGCATCGCGGTGTCCGTATTGCAAATTGCGGACGTTCGCCTCGCTGCTCGTCAAAAATTCGTCCTGAAGCACATACCACGGTCCGATGACGATCCGCCCTTCGGCAATGTGCCGGGCGAGCCGTTCCTTCCGGTCGGGCCGTATGGCAAGATAGTCGTCCAATATGATCGTCTGTCCGTCCAGGTGGAAGCTTCTGAACTCCGGATCGCGCTCCAGCGTATCCATCAGCGTATCCATCAGCTTGACGAGCAGATGGCGGTGCGTCTCGAACGGCAAATACCATTCTCTGTCCCAGTGGGTATGCGATATAATATGGGCCGTTTTCACTTAATGTATATCCTCCTTCGTATCCTGATTGATCCTCTGTTTCCTTGTCCGCTTTGAAGCAGAAAAGAGAGGAGAGGCCCCCTCTTTTCTTGTCGCCGGGCGATTTTCGCCGGCGAAACGGCTCAGGCTCACGCCTGTTGTCCTAGCTCCGCATACCACCGGCGAACGTCCTGCTCCAGGCGGCTAGCGATATCGGGATATTGGTCCTTCAGATTGACACGCTCGCCGGGATCGGCTTCAAGATCGGACAAGTGAATCTCGTCCGGCTGCGTCCGGTTGAAATCGAGCTTGCCTCCCAGCACAAGCTTCCATTTGCCTTCGCGCACGGCAAGCTGGCTGCCGTACTCCCAAAATATTTGCCCATGCGGCGTGGCTGCTCCTTCGGTCGCCATCTTCACAACGCTGGTGCCGTCGATTTCGCCGGCCGCCGGCGCCGGAAGTCCGGCAAATTCGAGCACGGTCGGCAGGATGTCGGCCATCATACCCGCTTCGCCGCATACTTGAGCGGACGGTATCGCCTTCGGATAGACGAGGATCGCCGGCTCGCGAATGCCGCCCTCGAACAAGGACGCCTTGTGACCGCGGAAAATGCCGGCGCTGCCGCCGTAATAAACATCCTCCGTGCCGTCCAGGAAGTTGCGCGATTCCGATGAAGGCCCGTTGTCGCTGGAGAAGAAAATAATCGTGTTGTCGTACACGCCCGCCCGCTTCAGCGCCGCAACGATGTCGCCCACGCCGTCGTCGACGGCGGAGATCATCGCCGCCATCAGCTTGCGGTCGGTCGGCAAATGACTATAGCGCTTCATATATTTTTCCGGAGCGTGCATCGGATAGTGCGGCGCGTTGTAGGCCGCGTACAGGAAGAACGGCTGCTCGCTGCCCCGTTCGATGAAATCGACCGACTTGTCCGTGATAATATGAGTCATATACTCGCCGTCGCGCCAAACCTCTTCGCGGTTGCTCCACAAATCGTGCACCGGGTTCACATTCGGTACACCCCAGTAAAAAATATGCGAGTAGTAATCGATACAGCCGGCATGGAAGCCGAAGTAATCGTCGAACCCGCGCGCGTTCGGCTTGGCGTCGTCCGCGGACCCGAGATGCCATTTGCCGTACAAGGCGGTCCTGTAGCCGGCCCCCTTCAGCCGCTCGGCAAGCGTCTTCGTTTCCTTCTTCAGCCCGCCGGTTCCGCGCTTGCCGCCGAGAATATGGCTGACCCCGGCTTTGGCCGGATACAGTCCGGTGAGCAGGGCGGCCCGGGACGGCGAGCAGACGGGCGAATTGGAGTACCAGTCGGTAAATCGCACCCCGTCCTGCGCGAGCGCGTCCAGATGGGGGGTCCGAATGACATCGGACCCGTAGCATCCCAAATCTCCATACCCCAGATCGTCGCAATAAATGATAACGACATTCGGTTTCGTCACAGCGATCACACCTTTATACGATTATTTGTTTTGGTTCCAGCGGTCGTAAGCGTCCTGATAAATTTTCAGCATTTCGTCGAGGCCCATTTTCTTAATCGTATTCACGTAGTCGTCCCATTTTGTCAGCGATTCTTGACCGACGATAAATTTCGCTTCCATTTGGTCGACGTACGTTTTGATGTCGGTTTTGACGACGTTCAGGCGCTTCTGCTCTTCGTTGCTGAAGTATACGTCCGGATAATCGCGTTTAGCGTAAGGCTCGAGCTTCTCAAGCACCATTTTGTTATAGTCCGGCGCCTTGCCGTTATCGCGCTTCGAATCGAAATCTCTTTCCTTGATAAGCGACAATTGTCCGCCTACGTCCGGAGTCAGCTTGCCGCGATATTCTTCCGCATTCACGCCGTCCGGGGCCACGAACGTCCATTTCGTTTTGGCGTCGTCGAGCCATTTGTAGCTGTTGCCGAGGAATCCGAGGCGGCTTCCTTCATCCGAATACAAGTAGTCGACCCAGCGAATTGTTGCCTCCGGGTATTTGTTCTGGTTCGTGATCGCGAATGTGCCGCGGCGAATATTCGATGCGCGCAATGCGAGCTTTTCGCTGTTGACCGGGCTTGTGAGCGGCCCGAGCATCGGGTGCTTCAGGTTGTCTTCCGGTTTTGCCACTTTCAGCACGAGGTCCGGAGCCGAGCCGGCGAATACGCCGAGCTGGTTGCTATTGCCTTTGGCGGCCATTTGCTGCGACGTTTGCACGAACATTTCATTGTCGAGCAGCTTTTCCGAGAACAGCTTGTTCAAATAAGCCAAATATTCTTTATATTGCGGCTGAACCGGATTGTAGCGGACTTTGCCTTCCTTCACCTCTACCTCGCGGCCAAGCAGACCGAATGCCGGAAGCAGCACGCCGTCGAAGTTGTTCAGCTTGACGTTGGACATCGGAATTTCGTCGGCTTTGCCGTTTTTGTTCGGGTCGCCGGTTTTGAACGCTTTGAGCAGGTCGTACAGCTCGTCGGTCGTCTCCGGCACCTTCTTGATGCCGAGGCTCTCCATCCAGTCGCCGTTGATCCAGAACCGGTTCGGCACGAAGGCGCGCGGCTGGTCGATGATCAGCGGCAGCGAGTAGATGTGCCCGTCCATCGCCGTAATCGATTTTTTAATATCCGGGTTCGCTTCCATCCGCTTCTTGAAGTTAGGCGCATACTTGTCGATCAGTCCTTCGAGCGGAATCAGGTAACCCTGGCTTCCATAAGTCACTTCGTCGTCGGGAGTCAGTCCGGCATTGAAGAAAACGTCTGGCAGCTGACGGCTGGCAAAAGCAAGGTTTTTCGCTTCCTGGTAATTCGCGGCCGGAGGCGTGTTGAACTCGAAATGGATGTTCGTCATTTTCTCCATTTCCTTGAACAGCGCCATTTCGTTCCAAGGTCCGTGAATCGCCGCTTTCGCCCCCATCATGTTCAGCGTAATCTTGTCGTTGACGATCGGGTAATTTTCGGCATTGAAATTTTTCGGCGCTCCGTTACCTTCCGTTTTTGGAGCCTCGGCCGATTTGCCGGAGCAGCCGGATAGCAGGACGGCGCCGCTTACCGCGGTAACCATGCTTACTTGAAGCCATTTCTTCATCTTCGTTTTCCCCTTCCCTTTTTGGCGAAATGATTTCATAAGATCATTCTTTGTCTATGTGAACCGTTCCCATTAGCCTTTGACGGAACCGATTAACACGCCTTTCATGAAAAACCGCTGCATGAACGGGTACACGATAATAATCGGCAAGCTCGATACGATCATGACCGCATACTTGATAATGTCGGCGATTCTCGCCTGCTTCGCCATCGCTTCCATATCGTCCCCGGTCATCATCATCGTGTCGCTCATCTGGTTCTGGACGAGAATTTCGCGCAAGATGAGCTGCAGCGGGTACAGGCTTCTGTCCTTCAAGTAAATGATCGCGCTGAAGTAGCTGTTCCAGTGGGTGACGCCGTAATACAGCGCCATGACCGCGATGATGGGCGCGGATAGCGGCAGCACGATTTTCACAAACAGCATCGTATTCGAGCACCCGTCAATTTCGGCCGACTCCTGCAGTTCTTGCGGAATATTCATCTGGAAAAAGGTGCGGCATATAATCAAATTGTAAACGGCGACCGCATTCGGGATAATCAGCGCCCAAACCGTATTCAGCATGCCGAGATTGCTGACGAGCAAAAACGTCGGGATCAGACCGCCGCCGAAAAACATCGTAAAGACAATCAACCCCATCATAACGCCGCGCCCCTTCAAATCTTTGCGCGACAGGGCGTATGCCCCTGGAAGCGTAAACAACAGGTTGATCAACGTGCCGAGCACCGTGTACATAATCGTATTGCGGTACCCGCTCCAAATTTCCGGATTTTGAAACACCCGCTGGTAGCCTTCGAATGTGATCCCTTTCGGAAACAGCCACATTTGACCCTGGTTCACATAGACCGGATCGCTGATGGAGGCGCTGATTACATAGACGATCGGATATAAGACGATAATGAAAACGACGAACAAAAACAGTTTGTTGACGCCGCCGAATATCCGGTCTGACAAAGCTTCTCTATTCATGGTTGACCACCTTCCCTTACCACAAGCTCGTTTCGTTCAACCTTTTGGCAATCCGGTTGACTGTAAGCAGCAAAATGAAGTTGATGACCGAGTTGAACAAGCCGATCGCCGCCGAGAAGCTGAACTGTCCTTGCACGAGACCGCTTCGGTATACGTAAGTGGAAATAACGTCGGACGATTCCAGGTTGAGCGGATTTTGCAGCAAAAATACTTTCTCAAAGCCGACGGACATGAAGTTGCCTACGTTCAGAATGAGCAAAATAACCATGGTCGGCACGATGCTCGGCAAATTGATGTGCCATACCCGTTGAAGCCGCGTAGCGCCGTCAATCATCGCCGCCTCATGCTGCTGCGGATCGACACCGGCCAAAGCGGCCAAATAAATGATCGTTCCCCAGCCCATACTTTGCCATACGCCGGATAAGACAAATACCGACTTGAACCATCCCGGCTCGGTCAGAAACGGCACCGGCTCTCCGCCGAACGCCTTGATCGCCAAGTTGATGAGCCCTGTTCCCGGCGATGCGAAGGCGATGATCATACCGGCCATAACGACGACCGAGATGAAGTGAGGCGCATAGGTTACGGTTTGCACCCATTTTTTAAATGCCCCGTCGCGCAGCTCGTTCAGCGCCAGCGCCAGCAAAATCGGCACGGGAAATCCGACGACCAGCTCGTACAGGCTGATGCCGATCGTGTTCTTGATCAGCGTCCAAAAATAGTAGGAATCGAAAAACCGCTTCAAATGCTCCAGTCCGACCCACGGACTGCCCCATATGCCGAGGCTGGGCGTATAATCGCGGAAGGCGATCTGCACGCCGTACATCGGAAAGTAATGAAAAATAATAAAATACGCCATCGTCGGCAAAACGAACAAGTATAGCTCCCAATTTTTGCGTATCGACTTCCATCCTCTTCGCCGCTCCGCTTGTTTCGATAGCTCCGGAGCCGCCACCCCCGTCTTGAATGTCATAGACTTTCGTCCCCCCTAGCAACTTGCGGTTTATGGGGTTTATGTTATCTCGTGTTAGCGCTTTCGTAAATTTGTTGTTCGTGTTTTGGACTTGTCGTATTTGACAATCCCGCGCGGCTCTAGGCATCCGAGGCTCCGATATGTATTTCTTGCGGCAATTGTTGTTTTTTGTTGATAAAAAAAATCCGTAAAAAAGAGACCTGCCCCGGCCCGCGCTCCCGTTTGGAACGGCCCCTGAGACAGGTCATTCGTTAAATTGTCGGAATCGGACCTCCCCCGGCAGATTGCAACTGCGGAGGCTGACTTCTGCAATTGAGTACCGGATCGCGCTTGGACGATTGGGTGCCGCAGCTTACGTATGAAGCTTGCGGTATTGCCCGAGCGTAATCCCTTCCGAATTTTTAAATTTGCGCATAAAGTTGGGCACGTCCGAGTAGCCGACGCTGGCGATAATATCTTTGATCGCCATATCCGTAGTCCGCAGGAGGCGCTTCACTTCCTCCATCCTCAGATGGGTGACGTACTCCGTAAACGTATAGCCGGTCTGCTCCTTCATGAAACGGCTGAAGTACGACAACGACATTTGAAAATGATCCGATATTTTCTCCAGATTCAGATCGTACAGCTTGAAGTTGTCGCCGATATATGCCAAAATATCGCGTCCGAGCTCGCTGTTTTTATTTTCCTTGCTGGCGTTCGCATGGTCGCAAATATCGCCGATCAAGCCGTGCATTCCTTGGCCTAGCTGTTCGAGCGACGTAAATTCGGTGAGCATTTGCCGGTGCTCCGGCTGGATCGTCAACTGCAGCTCCTTCATCGTCCGCAAAAACGTATTGATTAGATCGAAGCACATGCATCGCAAATAGAACAGCGACACTTCCTTGCCCTTCAAATCGCCGAGCAGAGCTTGCAGCGACTCTTTCGCCGCCTCCTTGTTTCCCTGCTTCATGCTCTGCACAAGCCGGATCTGCTCCTCCACGGAATACCAGTCGCTGCTTTCCTGAAGCTGCGAAATTCGGTCGAAGAAAATAATGTCGCCCCTTCGCCCCCGAACGCTGTATTCGATCGCCGCCGACGCCTCGATATACGACCGGTTGACATAGAGCAGCTCCGTTACCGGATTGCCGACTCCGATCGTCGGACGAATGCCGCTGCACCGCTCGAACAGGTCCGCTATATCCTGAACGGCCTTCTCCCGGTAATCGCGGGTGCAGTCGCAGCCCGTCTCCGTGCCGAAGAGAATGACGATCGCGTTGTCCTGGATCATCTCGACCCCGTATCGCTCCGCGTGCGGCAAAGCTGCGGTGGACAGCACTCCGAGCAGTTCCTCCCGGCTTTGTGTGGATATATATTCTCCCCCTCCTACAGAGGCGACGGCCACGAACCATGCCGCTCCCGCGAACGCAAACTTTTCCCGGGCAATAAAGGCGTCAAGCTCCTGCCGGCTCTGGAACGCTCCGGCCAGCAGCTTGACGAAAAACTGCTCGCGGATAATCGGCCGCTGCTGATCGATCTGCTCCTGCAAATGCTCGGTCGCCCGGACCGAATCGCGGATCAGATCGAGCTCGCTCACTTTGCGCCCTTCCGCTGCGGCTTTACCGCCCTGCATCGAGCGGACCTGATCCGCAATGCTGCGGATCGGCCGATACTGGCGCGACGACAGCAGCATGGCGATAACGATGCCGACCACGATGACTGCGAGACATACAAGCAAAATAAACGTCCGCATCTCAAGAACGCGGCCGAGAAACTGTCTGGTCGGCATCGCTGCAACGTAAGACCAGCCGGTGATCTCGGACTTCATGCTCATAAGCGAATAGGACTCTCCCTGAAACGAAACATCGTGAATGCCCTGCTCGCCGTTTTGCGCGAGAAACTGCTTCGCATCCGGCTCGGCCAGCTTCGATTCGCGGCTGCTGGACACGATGATATTGTTTTGCGCGTCGGAAATGTAAACACTTCCATTAAAATCGCCCAAAATCGGCCCGACCAGATCGGCCAGCACCCGTTCGCGCACAAGGAAAACGACCGTTCCGTAAGGCGACTGGCTATTGCGCGGGATCGGATACATGAAGGCGAGCAGCGTCTGCTCGCCGTCGCTTCCGGATAGGCGGGTGTCCACCCGCTGAATTCGCGGCAGCAGCAGCTCGTTCATCTGCTTCGCAAGATCCGCCGAGTCCATATCCGCGAATTGGTACGTACGCTGCGTAAACGTATCGAGCGAGTTCAGTCCGATCGACGTATAAAGCTGCGAGTCGCCATGGAAATATAACGCCAGCTCCTCGACGATCGCGTTGTTCGCCTTATATTTGGCAAGCTCCTCGATCGCTTCGATTTCTTTGTATGTGCCGTTCTTCACCATGAACGGCGTCAGCTTCGGATCGATCGATAACCGAGACGCCGTATTGTCCAGCCCTTTGGCGACCAAGTCAAACGAGTTCATGACCTGGTTGAGCTTGTACATATTGGACGACTCGATTTCGCTTTTGAACTTGACGACTGCATTGTAATAAACGACAGCGCTCAAAATGATGAACGGAATCGCGAATATGAGCACATGCGACAAAAAGATCTGCTTGAACAGGCGGGACCGGCTGAGGCTTGTTTTCAAAAGGGCTGCCCTCCTTTTTGTCTGTATTTGTCGATGTGTCTATTATAAGCGTAAACTTTCCTTTTAGTAAAACCGGCATTTGTACCTGCTCCTTACCGGACAAGGCCTCTCCCCGGTTACCGGGCTTCCCTTATGAAGGAAGCCTTCATCGGCCATGTGATCGAAAAAATTTTTATCGGTTACGGGTCTGCCCGCCGTCCTTGCATGGAACAAAAAGCCAGCGCATCTCGTTTGAATGATTATAGAAAATAAAGGAGGCTTCATCTCGCCATGCTCATTTCAAAACTGGTTGCCGCCATTATCTCCCTGGGCTTATTAACGGTAAACTGCTCCGGTAACGCGTTGATCACGCCTTCCCCTGGGATCGCAACGGACCCGGTCCATAATGCCGATGTCATTAATATTCACGGAAGCGTGAAGCATCTTGAGAGGCTCGATGCTTTTATGGATCAGATGCAGCGGCGGCAAGACGCGTCCGTCGTCATCTCGCATTATACGATTGAAGGAGATCCGATCTACCATCGCATCGAGTACCGGAACGGTGCCATGAATGTGGAATACGACACGACGCAGGACAAATTCGGATCGGGCAAAATCATCTCTTATACTTGTCAAACCATGGATAAGTCGGAGACGGACACCGAAATGAAATACTCGCTGCACGGCTGCTCGGGAGAAGCTCCCGATTGGGATGTGCTGCACCTCTCCTATGACGTGTCCAAGAGGATTACTTCGCCTTTCATCTGAAATACGGCGATAAGCTGACCAATGAAATCGATACGATTGACATGAAGCTCGTGAAAGACCTGAATAACGGGCAAATGCAGGCAGTGAGCGATTTTCAGCTGAACCGGGAGGAAAACCAACAGATTTACAAGAAGCTGGTGCTTGCGAGTTATTTGACGGAACCGTCGTTTGCCGCTTGCGGCACGCAGCCGAAATATGAGCTGAAGGTAAGGATCAACGGAGGGGAGCGGCAGTTTCAATGGTCCGAATGCGATAGCGCCGACAATAAGAAGTTCACGGAGATTGCCAAGCTGATGATCGGCATCGTAGAATCCGGTCCGATATATAAAGCGATGGAAGGAGCCCAGTAAGCCGATATGAAACGATGGATGACGATGATGACGATCATTCTGATTTTTGGTATCGCAGCGGCCTGCGCGAAGCCGGCGGATAAAAGTCTTCCTGCGTCGGCCCCGCCTCAAGCGTACGGCATGGTCGGCGAGCAGAGAATTCCGTTCATTTTGGGATCATACCATTGGAACAACACGATCGCCGACGCGCCTCCGCCGTATAAACTGGTCAACAGCGAAACTTCAGCCGTCGAGCTTGTCGGCGATGAGCTTCTGATCGAGTTCGAAGCCGAGTCGAAGCCGGAACGCGTCGCCGCGTATACATGGGAGAACAAGACTGCCGCGCCGGCGGCCGTTTCCGGAAACCGCCTCTTACTGCCCCGCGAGCCGGGAACGTATATTTATGAAGTGGTGGGAACATGGCCGCAGGGCGATGCCCGCTATGCGTTCGCAATCCGCAGATGAAATCAAGCCCGGGACGGGTCTTGACGGAATAAATTTCGTCGAAGCCTTCTTCTCTGCTGGGAGGCTGCAGCTTGCATTCCGATCAATATGACGCACTCCATGAAGTCACCCTTCTTCTTCGGCAAGAAGCTGCAGCAGCTCCTGCACAGCGGGAGCAAGCCGCGCGTTATTGTCCTTAATCGAGGCAAACATCGGCTCCGCCCGCTTCAGCAGCGCGTAGCTAAAATAATAATATCCGAAAAAATGATCCGGATCATACCCACGCGGTTCCTCGTCCTCCCACAGCAGCTCGTCTTCCTCTTCGTCCACCGGCCATAGGCAGGCTTCGTCCAGCAGACTGCCCATCGTTCCGGGCGGCTGCTCCGCTCCCAAATTTCTACCGGCGAAAGCGGAGGTTACGCTTAAGTACAGCTCGATTTCGTCTGCGTCAACCTCTTCCGGTTTCCGCCCGGCAAGCTCGCGAAGCAGCATAAGAAGCGCCCACGGCGTTGCTTGCCACAATGTGCTCTGATGCTCGATCAACCCGGCCAGCTCTTTGTATTGCCGATTCCTAATCAAACGGGGAATGTCCGTGCCTCGCCCGTACGCGGTCGTCAGCCTCCTCCATGGAATTTGATCTATCGTTTCCAGCATACCATCCATCGCACACTTCTCCTTCCTTGATCTTCACCGACTGTACATGCGAAAGCATCTTCCGATCGCTCTTGTTCCCGGATTTCTTGAATGGTTAAGCCCGTGAAACGGTTGAAATCCGGAACAAAGGCGAACGCTTCGCTTGTGCAGATTGCTCTCGCTGCTTCGTCCGCTTTTTCCCCTGACTTTTAAACGGGCCGCGATTCAGCGTGCCCTGCGGTCGATAAGTGTTCCACTCGCTATCATCTCTCCTTCCCGTTTGTCACCGCGCTTCTAAACGTTCTCCCCCGTAATGACACAGCCTTCGAGCACGAGCCAGAGATGCTCCTCGTCATAGCCGGCGACGACTCCCTCGATACGATAACCCGGGTACAAATATTGCGGAGGCGTCCTTTCCCTCAACCCGGCATCCCCGGTAACGGCATAGGCTTGCTCCCCGCTTAAGCGGATAATTGTCCCGTGCGGGTAAAACATCGCTATAACGCCCGAAACAAAGTCCCCCGGCGAATATTGCCGTTTGACCCGCTGCCAGTCCGCCCGGTAAGGCTCGGTCGCCTGAAGCCACAGACGTTCAAACTGCTCTTTGGGAATTTCGCAGTCTCCCTCCATCATTTCAACTTCCTGATCGGTCAAAAAGAAATCCGGAGCAGCGGATACCCGATACCGGTTCCCGTCAAAGACGGTGATTTGCCGGTAAGCCGTACCTTGTCCGTCGGTTTCAAAATAGTACCGCTCTCCCTCTTCCACTCCGACCGCTTGAATATATTTCATACTCCTTCACCTGCAGTATTCGCTATTTGCGGGCGGCTGGAATGCTGCCGTGCCCTAATCCAAAGTATATAGAGCCGGTTCCCGCAAAACAACCGACCGATCGGCCTAGAAAAATGGTGAAAAAGTTCGCTGCAGCACCCATTTGATCTTTCCCATTGCTGTTAAGATCGTATGGAAAAGAGGGCTTAATCCCATGTTTCATAGGAAGCCCTCTTTTTCTAGAAATCTCTAAAAGTGTGGTGAAAAAGTCCCTGTTATTACAAAATGAAGCCGTCAAAGTTACCAAAAAAACGGAACCCTGAGCATGTAGTGGAGCAAAGATACTGGGGACAGCCTGTTATCTTGGCGAGGACGGTGCAGGAAAGTGCACCGGCCCGTGGCCTTCTGGCTTTGAATCGGCACAGTCGCTTTAAATTCTGGACCATGGCCGTAAGTGTAGCTTGCTCTTGCATGCGATCAAGACCGCGGCTGCGGGCTCGATCGAGTCCATGTCTTCCTTTGGCCTCCGCAAAGGCATGTTCAATACGCGCACGCAGGGCTTGGATGTGCCGGTATGCACCATGACGCTGAATACTTTTTGCAAAATTGTAAGCCTGGATCTCCTTCTGTTTGAGACGGCGTTTGGCTTTTCGAACGGGATGCAATGCTCGGGTCTTGTAAACCGGGAATTCTTGCAGCTTGAGACTACGCAACCGGATGAGTGGGATGATGCCAAGTTCATGGAGCTGAACCAGATAGTCTGCTGACTCATACCCTTTATCTGCCGAAAGCGTTCGGATTTGGAGATGAGGATGACGAAATCGAATCGCTTGCACTTGCTTCAGGCTGACTTCTCTTTCTGCTGTACCGGATGCTAAAGAAGCCCGGGTGTCCAGGATCACGCCGGAGTGAACATCGATCAGATCATGCACCAAATAACGCAGATGAGCTTCCTGCCCTTTGCTTTTCTTATACAAACGGGCATCGGGGTCGCTGGTACTACGGTGCGTACGGTTGGAAAAGGTTTTGCCATGAAAATCTTCGTGAACAGCCTGTTCCTCTACCTCCGAATGATCGTTCCTCGTAGAGGGAGGTTTAGGGGCATCCTCCTTGTCGGTTTTCGTGTCTTCGGTATCCTCCTTGGCTTGGCGTACTAAATACGCCTCGATAGATTCGACAGGGGCCAGTTGGATTTCTGCCAAACTGTGAATGGACGCATTCGCGCGTACTTGTGTTCCGTCCACGGCCGCATCCATTTGCGGCTTAACGAGTCCTGCGATGATGCACTGGTCAACAATGTCGCGCATCAGGTCGTCAAACACCTGATGGTCCCGCCAAAACTTTCGGGTTTTCACCAGAGTGGTCCGATCCGGCAAGGCCAGCTCGGCTTCTTCGGGATGCAGAACGGCTTCAAAGTCGAGGCCGCAAAACCACAAGTAGCCCGCATGCATAGGCAGCAAATTGTACAGAGCACGCTCACTGTGGTTGAACAGATAACAAAGAACCATCAAGCGTAGCTGAAGTTCAGGATCGCTCACGGGACGACCCATATTTTCGGAATACAGAGCACGTGTACGTTCGTGAATCATGCTCCAATCAATAACACGATCCAGTTGACGAAGAAGATGGTTTTGGGGAACAAGCGCCTCCATCTCGACCATTTGAAATAGTCGAGGTTGGGTGCCTTGGCGTTTGGAAACTAGCATAAGTTTTGGCCTCATTTCTCATCGATCAGTTCCATTTATTTTACCATTTCTATTGTGTCATGACTGTACAATGCCACTTTTTCACCACGCTTCTAAGAGTCTGTCCGACGAAACAGGAAAAGCATAGTTTCGTCGCGAAACTTAACTGTAATCTGTTTATCTGGTAAAAAAGGGTGTGTGGTTTATGGCAAAATTTAAATCTTACTCCACGGAACAAGGTGAATTGTTTCCGATGTATTTGAGCGATTGGATCCCTGAAGATCATTTAGTGCGGCTTGTTAGCGACATCGTGGATCAGTTAGATCTCACGGTCATGACAAATCGGTATTCCCATCGCGGAGAAGAAGCCTATCACCCCGCCATGCTTTTGAAGTTATGGTTCTATGGCTATGCTACGGGTGTGTTCACCTCCCGGACCCTTCGTCAGGCTATGGATGAAAATATTCCTTTTCGTTGGCTATGTGGCGGCCATCGACCGGATTTCCGTACGCTCAGCGATTTTCGAAAGGATCACCTCGAATCATTACCGGGACTTTTCAAACAAGTGGTACACATCGCCATACAGCTAGGGTACGTGTCCCTCGGTCATGTCAGCATCGATGGTTCGAAGCTGAAAGCCCATGCATCGAAGCATAAGTCGATGTCGCGAGATCGGATGAACCAGGAAATCGAGCGTCTGGAAAAGGAAATCCGCGAAGCTCTCGAGCAAGCCGGCCAGATAGACGACCAAGAGAACGAAGAGCCCCTTTCGCTGTTGCCGGAATCGGTGACCAATCGCCAATCCCGACTTGAAAAAATCAGAGAGGCGCTCAGACAGTTGGAAGCTCGCAAACCGGTAGAGGAATCGAAGACACCGGACAAAGATCAATTTAACTTTACCGATCCAGATTCCCAAATCATGGATACGAAAACCCAAGGCGTCATCCAAGGATATAATCCGCAAATTGCCGTAGATGCGGATCAGGGATTCATCGTCGGACTGCAGATGAACCCTAGCAGCAGCGACCAACACCAATTCCAGCCGGTGCTCGGTTCCATCCGCAACATAACGGGAAAGGTGCCCGAGAAAGTGAGTGCGGACGCAGGGTACTTTAGTGCGGACAACATTCAGGCGGCGACGAAGGCCGAGACCGACGCCTACATCGCGGCAACCCGTGAAAACAAGCAGCACGGGAATCCGTACGATAAAACCAACTTTACGTATATCCCGGAAACGGATACCTATGTGTGCCCAGCGGGACAAACGCTGATCCACAAGTACACATACTATGAAAAGGATCCTCAAAAAGCGACTCAATGGGTGTATATGAGCGATGCCTGCCTGACCTGCCCGTTTCAAAAGGACTGCGTTAAGTCCGGATCCGGTAAACGAAGGGTCAAACGCAATGAAGGCGATCCGATCCGAGAAGCCATGAGAACCAAAGTGCAAAGCGATGCCGGTAAAGACATTTACCGGTTACGTAAAGCCATCGTGGAACCCGCGTGGGGGCAAATGAAAGAATGTCAGGGCTTTCGTCAGTTTCACCTCCGTGGCGAAGATAAGGTTGAGGGTGAGTTCGTCCTTTTGGCTTTAAGCTATAATTTAAGAAAGCTTCATTCTGCCAAATATCCCAAACCATCCACGGTGTATAAACGGGAGAGGTCTGCCCAAAAACGTAAAAAAGCGGCGTAACTCCCACAAAGGCAAAGAAAGACACAGTGATTATACTCAAATCGTGATGAAAAATCATTTGAAAACCGAGTCTTACTCCGAAGGGACCTACAAAAGTAACTCCGTCGGACAGACTCCTAAAAGTGTGGTGAAAAAGTCCGCTGCGGCGTCCATTTGATCCTCCAATCGCTGTTGAAAACGGATTCTTTGGATTATTTTCTCGTTTTTCTGCGGAGAGAATCCGTTTTCAAAGGCGAACGCTTACGCTTTTCCAGATTCAAATGGCCCCTACGCTCGTTTTTCACCGGGCTTCTAAAAGTGTGCTGAAAAAGTCCGCGCGGGAGCGCGCTCCGCGGTGCCGAACGGACCGCGCAGACGCCCCCCAGCTTGTTGCGGATAAATCAAGCATGTTCCATTCCCTTGTTCTTGCTGCCGCAAGCTCCCCTGCCCCTGCTTCGACCAAAGCCGGAGCCATTCCTGCCTTTACCCGATCGGCATCACTTGCCCGCCCGTCATTGCGATCAGCTCCTCCGGCTTCAGCTTGAACACGGCCTTCGGATGGCCGGCCGCCGCCCAAACTTGGCCGTACTGCAGCAAATCTTCGTCGATCACGGTCATAAGAGCTTCTTTATGACCGATCGGCGATACGCCGCCGATAACGAATCCGGTTCGTTCCCGGACGAAATCCGCATCCGCTTTGCCCAGTTTGAGATCGAGCGCCTTGCCAAGCCGCTTCTCATTAATCCGGTTTACGCCGCTCGCAACGACCAGCAGCGGCCGGTCCGTTTCTTTGACCCGGAAAATGATCGACTTCGCAATTTGCGCCACCTCGCAGCCGATGGCGTCGGCGGCTTCCTGGGCTGTCCGCGCGCTGTCCGGCAGTTCTACGACGGTATGGGCAAACCCCCGTCTCGATAATTCGTTTTGCACCCGGTCGGCGCCTTCGTTTAAACCGTTCATAGCCTTAAATCTCCTTTCTTAGCTTAAGCCCCGGCTCCCGCCGCTTCGACCGAAGCGTCCAGCAAGGCGGCGTTGACCGCATTCAGGAACGCATTGGCGCTCGCCTTAATAATATCGGTATCCATCGCGCGGCCGGAATACGTTTTGCCTTGATATTGAATCCGGATATTGACGCGGCCGATCGCTTCCTTGCCCCGGGACAAGCTGTTGATCTTGTAATCCTTCAGCTCGACGTCCAGTCCGGCAAGCGATTTGATGACGCTGTACAGCGCATCGATCGGACCGTCTCCGACTTCGCTGCCTTTGAGCACTTCGTCCCCTTTTCTCAACTGGACGGTAGCGGTCGGACACAGGTCGTTGGTTACGATCTGGAACGATTCCAGCTCATACAGCTGTTTGTCGCTGTTGCTGACGGTCCTGTGGCTTGTCACCAAGTAGAACACATCGTGATCGTACACTTCCTTCTTGGCGTCGGCCAGCGTCAGGAATTTCTGGAACAGCGCTTCGAAGTCCGCTGCGTCGCTCGTGTCAAAGCCCATTTTCTCAACGGCGTTCTTGAACGCGTGGCGGCCGGAGCGGGCCGTCAAAATCAGCTCCATGCTATCGGCTCCGACATCCTCCGGAGACATAATTTCGTACACCTGCTTATCCTTCAGCAGACCGTCCTGATGGATACCGGAAGAATGGGCAAACGCATTTTCGCCGGTGATCGCTTTGTTCACTTGCACGTCGAGACCGGTCAGATGAGTCACCAGGCGGGAGGCGCGCAACAGCTCCGTCGTTCGGATGTCCGTATACGCTTTATAGGCGCTTTCCCGTACTTTCAGAGCCATGACGACTTCTTCCAAGGAAGCGTTGCCCGCGCGTTCCCCAAGGCCGTTGATCGTGCATTCGATTTTATCCGCTCCGTTACGAATTGCGCTGAGTGTATTAGCCGTAGCCAAACCGAGATCGTTGTGGCAGTGCACGCTCAAAATCACTTTGTCGTCCAAGTTTTTCAGACGCTCGTTAATCCGGCGGATGAGGTCGCCGAACTCCTCCGGTACGGCAAAGCCCACGGTATCCGGTACATTGATCATCGTCGCGCCCGCTTTGACCACGGATTCGATCGTTTTCCACAAGTACTCGAAATCCGATCTCGAAGCGTCCTCCGTCGAATACTGCACGTGAGGCAGCAGCGTTTTGGCGTATTTGACCGCATCGACGCCCATTTGCATGACCGCTTCCTTCGAGCGGTTAAATTTTTTCTCCACATGAATGTTGGAGGTGCCGAGCACGATATGGATCAGCGGATTTTGCGCTTCCTTGATGCTCTGATAGACGGCGTCGATATCGTCTTTGACCGCGCGGGCCAGCGCCGTAATCGATACGGCATCCCCTACGGTGCGGACGATTTCCTGCACGGCCTGAAAGTCTCCTTGAGATGAAGCGGGGAAGCCGGCTTCGATAATGTCCACATTCAGCCGCTTCAATTGCACGGCCATTTCTATTTTTTGATGCACATTCAGCTTGGCGCCGGGAACTTGTTCCCCATCGCGCAGCGTCGTGTCCAATACGATAATTTTACGGTGCGTCATCTTCAATTCCTCCCAAATAACGGATTTTAATCATATATATGTGAAGCGGTGTTGACTAAACCCGGACTTTAGCCAACAAAAAAACCCCGTCTCTACGTATAGAGACGGGGTTGAACCCGCGGTACCACTCTAATTCATTTCCTTACCGGAAATGATCTTCTTCGATGGCAATCACCATCTATCCCTGTAACGGTGGAACTCCGGCTTACCCTACATGATCAGGCAGCTGTTCATAGACGAGTTCGAAATGACGGACGCTGCCGTTTCGCACCTGCCAACGGCTCTCTGAAAGGTCAAGTCACTTCTACTATTTCTAATCGTAACATTTGGTTTTGAAATTAATGGCTATTATAGGGCATGATTTTCCGTTTGTCAACACCCTATGTGGGAATAAATTGCCGGCTTATCTTTGCGCCTGCTGCCCGCGAGTTCTCGCGGGTAAGCCCGCCCCGCTTCCGTGCGGCTTCCGGTTTACGAAATAAATGCTGCAAACAATCAGCACCAGTCCCGCCAAGAGCGAGACGGTAAACGGCTCATGCAAAAATAATGTTCCGGTCAAAATCGCTACAAGCGGGATCAGGAAAGTGTAGGAAGCGACCTTGCTCGCTTCGCCGGAATCGATAAGCTTGTAGAACACCAGCCATCCCATAGCAATGACGAAAATCGAAATAAACAGCAGGCTGACGATAAAAGCAGGCTTCCAGCTAATATCGGACCAGCGCTCCACGCCGCTGCCGAGCAGCGTCATGAACAGCCCGCCGGTCATGAGCTGAAGCGTGACGAGCCAGATCGGATCAACGCGGGAGCCCTTTTTCTTTACATAAACCGTTCCGAGAGCCCAACTGAGCGCCGATCCGAGCGCAAGCAAGATGCCGGCGACGGAAATATGGCCCGAGAGGCCGCCTGCTCCGCTGCAAATGACGCCGACGCCGACGAATCCGAGAATCAAACCGGCAATTTTCAGCCCGTTCATCGATTCGCCGAGCCAAAGCCACGAGAAGATGCCGACCAGCACCGGCTGCAGAAACACGATCGCCGAGAACAGACCGGACGGCAAATATTCCAGTCCGATCGTTTGCAGCCCGTAATAGAGCACTACGTTAACCAATGCGGATACGAGATAAATCGGCCAAGTCGCCCGGAAGTTCAGCTTGCCCAGCCGCGGGATCGCGACGAAGAGCAGCAGGACTCCGCCGAGCAGCGTTCTTACACCGGAGAACAGCACCGGCGGCATAAAGGAAAGCGCATATTTGGATAACGGCCAATTGATTCCCCATACGATAACTAAAAATAAAATCAGCAATACCGATTGCAGCTTGCTTAACTTGCGCACATCCATTTCCCCTTGTAAATCGTTCATATGCTTTAGGCTAATAAACTACTATACGCCTCTTCCCACGAGTTATCAATGCCATTTATTGCAGGCGAAAGTCCCGTTTCGAAGCTCAAGCCTCATCCCCGCCCTAGCTCCGCAAATAACAAGCGAGCTGCAGCTTCAGCATATGCTCAGGCTCATCGAAGGAGAGCCCGAGCAGCTCCTCGATCTTCCGGAGCCGCTGGTACAGCGTATTGATATGAATGTGCAGCCGCTCCGCCGTCTGCCCCGCCGCCCGGTTGCACGCCATATAAGCAAGAAGCGTTTCTTCCAGCCGGCTGCCCTCCTGAGAGCGGAGCGGTCCGAACACTTCATAGATAAACGTATGCAGCTCTTCCTCCGGCTGATGAATAAACAACCGGTTAATGCCGATCTCCGAATAGCTGAGCAGCCCGGTCCGATGCTTCGAGGCCATGTACGACAACGCCTTGTCCGCTTCGTTATAGCTTTTGGCTACGGCCGTCAGCCCCACATAACCGGAACCTGCCCCGCCGCGCAGCGCCGAGCCTCCTGCCTTCCCCCACTCCTGAATCATCCGGCGGCATGCCTCCAGCGCATCCCCCGGAGCGCCGGACGCAGGCAGCTCCATCAGCAGCGTTACTTTGTTGCGGAATCCGAACACTACGGGAGCGCGATGCCCCAGCTTGCGCTTCGCAGTCCCGACTAACCGGTGTACCTGTATATTCATCAGCTGCATATCGGTCACGGAGGCAAGCTCCAAAATGACGACCGTCAGCAGTTGTCCGTCCTGTAGTCCGAGCTCTTCCCCTTTTTTGCGCAAAATACCCGCGTCTTTTTGCAGCAGCAGCTCGTTGAACAGTTCATTCGTCTTTTTATAATAAAAATCGGAGAGCGATTGCTTCCGCACCATTTCCAGCGCAAGCACGGCGCTGCCCTGCTCAAGCACAAGCTGGCCGATCGTCGTCAGCTCCGTTTGCAGCTCGACCAGAAGGAAACCCAGACAAGCGTTCATCGCCACGATCGGATATACGTAATGAAGCTGCTTGCCCCCGTCCGACTCCAACGTATCGTATAGCGGCGAGCGAATCGAGCCGAATCGTTTCTCCAGCTCGTCGATTTGGAATCTGTTCCGCCATCGCTGCCGCTTCGGATAATATTCGGCCTCCAGCAAGTCGACAAACACGATCGGAAGCCCGATCATTCTCCCGAGCTCGCTGACAATGAAGTCGGCTCCTTTGTTTTGCAGCGTCAGTTTCATCAGTGTGGCGTGAATTTCGTCGCGCTTGACGAGCGTCCTGTTTTGACGGCTGACATTTTGGAACAGGCGCGCGTTGGTGATCGCAATCGACACCTGATCGGCGAAGCCCAAAAGCAGCTTCAGATCGTACTCGGTAAGCAGCGGGTACGCTCCGTTCTGATACACGATCAGCACGCATTCCGTTTGACCTTCCACCGCTATCGGCACGCTGATGATCGACCGGGTATTCGTAAAATTATAGGAGCCCATCAAGTAAGCCATGTTTTGTTCGGAAATGGATGCCGAATCCTTGAGAATATCTTGTTGATTCGTATACAGCCGCGGCTTGCCGTCCTGATAAGTCATCCCGATGATTCCTTCGCCGATGCGCATGCGCATAAGACGCGTTCCCTCGCTTAATTGGCCGACGGAGGTGCGTGCCGTCAAGGCGCCGAGCTTCTCGTCGTACATCCAGAGAACGCCCATGTCGGTCGACGGAATGACCGCCATGGCGTTATTCAAAATTTGCATCAGCAAATCGTCGAGTTCGAGAATCGAGGTGATCGCCCGGGTGCTCTCCGCCATTTTGAGCATAATGTACTGCTGCCTCTCTATCATCAGCTCCGCATAATACGGGTACACGGTTATGAAAAGCCTCGACCGGTCCAGCTCCGTAAGAGACACCGGACGGAATCTGCGAAATACGAGGCATCCCCGGTTAGGGTAGGTGAACCAGGTTTCGAGCACCTCGCCGTCGCTCCTCTCCTCTATAGCTCCTTCCGTTTCGGAGGGAATGCCGAGAGGCGGGCTTTCCGCTTCTCCCCCTTTGCTGTGCAGTAAGCGAAACGGTTCTCCCCCCAAGCTGAACCAAAGCTGGCATGAATCTTCGGGTAAAATTCGTGTTATATTTTCTATCACCGTGTTTAGCGCTTCCATTCATTTCATCTCCGTTTTCAATGTATAAACTTCTATATTAATTAGAGTAATTATATATTTTTATACATTGAGTGAAAAGTCTGAATTATTGTATCTTTAGTTTACGGAAGTTTTAGTAACATTTTATTACACAATTCCGCCAAGGAAGGAAGAAGCCCATTATGACATCCGTAAACGCTGGAAAGTGGAAGTACATTATCCTTCTGCTGCTGTTCGCGGGCTGGTCGCTAGGCAATCTTGACCGGTCATCAATTATGCCGTGCTCGGCATTACGAAAGATTTAGGTTTGAGCGCTTCGGCCACGGGCGTGCTGCTCAGCAGTTTTTTTGCCGGGTATGCTCTTATGCAAATTCCCGGAGGGTATTTGGCGGACCGTTTCGGCTATCGAAACGTGATTCTGATCTCGGTGCTTATGTGGTCCGTCTTCACCGTTCTGACGGGCAGCGCCTGGTCGCTTACTTCCATGATCGTCATCCGCTTCTTGTTCGGCATTGGTGAAGGCGGCTACTTCCCCTCCGGATCTAAAGCCCTTGCCAGTTGGTTCCCGCAAAACGAGCGGAGCCGCGCCATGTCGTTCATGCTCGCCTCCGGAGCGATTATGGGCGTAATCACTCCGATTTTATCCACCCATCTGATGACTTCCGTCGGCTGGCGGTCGATGTTCTACATGATCGGCGCCTGTGGCATCGTGATCACGCTGCTGCTGTTCTTCTTCCTGAAGGAACGGAAAGCGGATGCGCTGCCGGGGATGGCCACAGAGCAGGCGGCCGTCAAACCGAAGGCCCCGCTCAAAACCGTGCTGAAAACGCCGATGATTTGGAACTTGTTTCTCGCTTATTTCAGCGTATACGCGATTAACTGGGGACTGAATTCCTGGATGCCGACGTATTTGGTTAAAGCCCGCGGCCTCGATATGACGTCCGTCGGTTACTTGTCGGCTATCCCGGCCTTCGTAGGCATATTCGGCATGCTGCTGAGCGGTTACATTCTCGATAAGCTGCCCGCCGGCAAAGACAGGCTTGCCGCCGGCATTCTGGCGCTCGTTACCGGGGGCCTGCTCTATCTGATGGGATCGGCTTCGAGCATTCCGATGTTCATTGCGTATCAATGTTTGGTCGGCGTCTTCTTCGCCTTTATCTCGACGCTGATCGCTTCGGCCTCGCTCAAATCGATGCCCGCCGAGCTTGTCGGCTCCGCCAACGGCTTCATTAATACCGGGGCGCAGGTCGCCGGCGTGCTGACGCCGATGCTGATCGGCTTCATGGTCGACGCCTTCGGCGGTTCGTACAATGCCGCCTTCATTATGCTCGTCGCTTTCGCCGCGCTTTGCGCCGGAGCCTTGTTTACAGCCAGGGCGAAACCTGCGGCTTTCTCCGGCCTCCAAGCGCGTACGGCGGCTTATGAGGAATCGACGGGCGGCACGAATATTTAAAATATGAGCTTTGTTTTCGCCAAGCTTATAAAACCACCTTGGGAGGGTATATCTGATGGAAACTTTAACGCAGCTTATTTCCGAACTTGTCGATCGTAAAAGCGCCGTATTTACCGAGGTCAGCGACCGCATATGGGAATTCGCCGAAACCCGGTTTGAGGAAGCGCAATCCGCTGAGCTGCTGGAGCAAACATTGCGCAGCGAAGGATTCGAGGTCGAGCGCGGCGTCGCCGGACTAGATACCGGCTTTATCGCCAGCTTCGGCAGCGGCGCTCCGGTCATCGCGATATTGGGCGAATACGACGCTTTGGCCGGGCTCAGCCAACAAGCCGGCAGCGCGGACTACTCGCCGATAACGCAAGGCGGCAGCGGACACGGCTGCGGGCATAATCTGATCGGCGGAGGCGCCTTAACGGCGGCCGTCGCCGTCAAAGACTACATGCGGCAGCACGGTATCGCCGGCACGGTGCGCTACTACGGCTGTCCCGCGGAGGAAAGCGGCTACGGCAAAACGTATATGGCCCGCGAAGGCTTGTTCCGCGACGTCGACGCGGCGTTCTCCTGGCATCCCGGCCCGGTAAACGCCGTCATGCACGGCTCCTCGAACGCCGTCACTCATGCGACGTTTCACTTCCGGGGGCGCAGCTCTCATGCCGCCGCATCGCCGCATCTGGGGCGCAGCGCGCTCGACGCGGTGGAGCTCATGAACGTAGGCGTCAATTATATGCGCGAGCATATGATCAGCGAGGCCCGGGTGCACTATGCCATTACGAACAGCGGCGGCTTGGCCCCGAATGTCGTACAGCCTGAAGCGGAAGTCACTTATTTGATCCGCGCCCCCAGAACCTCGCAAGTACGCGAGCTGTACGCCCGCGTACAAGATATCGCCCGCGGCGCAGCCTTAATGACGCAGACGCAGATGACCTGCCGTCTGGAGGGAGCCTGCGCCAACCTGATTCCGAACGCGGCGCTGGAGCGCGTAATGCACAAATATATGACGGAGCTGGGCGCCCCGGCCGCTACCGAGGAGGAAATTCGCTTCGCCAAGGCGATCTACGATTCGACTTCCGCCGAGGATAAAGCGTCGGCCGCCGCGCAAATCGGCAAACAGCTGGCTGCCGAGCTCTCGGAACGGCCTATCGCTGAATTTATTGCGCCTTATGTGGAAAAACTGTCCACCATGGCCGCCTCCACCGATGTCGCCGACGTCAGCTGGAATGTTCCGACCGCTCAGTGCACCACGGCGACGTGGGCGTTCGGCACGCCGTTCCACACCTGGCAGGCCGTCGCTCAGGGACAATCGTCTTACGCTCATAAGGCGATGCTGCTCGCAGGCAAAGTAATGGCCTGCGCCGCAATCGAAGCTCTGCAAAGCGCCGAGCTGCTCGCGCAAGCCAAAACCGAGCTGCTGGAGAGGCTGGACGGCGAGTCTTACGACTGCCTCGTGCCATCCGACTGCAGGCCGCCGCGGCTTGCAGAGCTGGCCGAGACGGCAGCCCGTCTGTTCGCTTAACGAAAATCAAATTCTTCTTATGTTTCGGAGACGATGACTCATGCGATTTAAAGATGTCTTTTCCATTATCGGTCCGGCGATGGTCGGACCTTCCAGCTCGCACACGGCGGGCGCCGCACGGATCGGCCGGGCGGCCCGTCAGCTGCTCGGAGAGCCTCCGGGACAGGCGCTCATTACGTTCTACGGCTCCTTCGCCGCAACCTATGCGGGGCACGGCACCGACCGCGCCATCGTCGGCGGGCTGCTCGATTTCGCGCCTGACGATCCGCGGCTGCCGGATTCGCTCATCATCGCCGAGCAGCAGGGCATCCGCATCGCCCTCGAGCAGGGGAAAGGCTTGTATCCCCATCCGAATACGGCCAAGCTCGCATTATCGTGCCCGCTGAACCAAAAACAGCTGACGGCGGTAGGAACGTCGATCGGCGGAGGCAATATCGAAATCGTGGAGATTAACGGCTTCAGCGTGAAGATGACCGGCATTTATCCGACGCTGGTGCTGCGCCATTACGACTGGACCGGCGTCATCGCCGACATTACGCAGCTGCTCCGGCTTACCGGCACCAATATCGGCTATATGTCGGTCGACCGCAAAAGCCGCAGCGGCGACGCACTCACCGTCCTGGAGCTGGACGGCGAGGTGCCGCCGGAGCTGATGGAGCAGCTGCGGCGGCTGCCCGCAGTCCAAACGATCCAGCTCGTCAATTTGCAATAAATGATAGATAGGAGGTCCTCATCATGAATTTTCGTACCTTGCAAGAGCTGGCCTCCCTGTGCCAAGCCAGAGGGCTCGGCATCGGACCGTTAATGCTCGAAGAGCAGGCCGCCGAATCCGGACGCGACGCCCGTCTGGAATTCGCCAAGATGGCCGATTACTACGCGGTGATGAAGGATGCCGTTCAGCGCGGGCTGCACGAGGACACGACCTCCCGCAGCGGCTTGACAGGGCTTGACGCCCAGCGGGTCATGGCCTACCGCGGCATGTCCGATCCCGCTCTCGACGCCGATGCCAGCCTGGCGATGGCATACGCGCTCGCCGTCTCGGAGGTGAACGCCTCGATGGGCCGCATCATCGCCACGCCGACGGCCGGCTCCTGCGGCATCATCCCCGGCGTCTTCGTCAGCTGCCAGCAGCGCTTCGGCTGGAGCGACGAGCATATGACCTAGGGCTTGTTCGCCGCGGGCGCCATCGGATATGTAATCGCCAATAACTCGTTCGTATCGGGAGCGGAAGGCGGCTGCCAAGCCGAGGTCGGCTCGGCCATCGGCATGGCAGCGGGTGCGCTGACCGAGCTGCGCGGCGGCACGCCCGCGCAAGCGGTGCACGCCGTAGGCCTCGCGCTCAAAAACTCGCTTGGGCTCATCTGCGATCCCGTCGGCGGGCTCGTCGAAATTCCCTGCATCGTACGCAACGGCTTCGGTGCGGTGACGGCGCTCGCCGCCGCCGACATGGCGCTGGCCGGAGTCCGCAGCGTCATCCCGTCCGACGAGGTGATCCAAGTCATGCTCGAGGTCGGCTCGGCCATGCCGGAGAAGCACCGCGAAACCGCCGGCGGCGGTTTGGCGCAGACGCCTACCGGCCGCCGAATCATGAGTGAGCTGAAGGGCAAATAGGCGAAGCCTCTTCCGGCTCCTCCCGCAATACAACAAAAATAAGCAGACCGCTCCCTCGCTCAAGGAACGATCTGCTTCTTTTGTTTATTCGCGAAACTGCGGCTTATGTAATCCAATATATAGGTTTTCATAGATTCATTTAATAGATTTGGGCGATGGTATAATCCGCCGAATCTTTGATCATCTCGGGGGCTTGTCCCTTTTGCACGCGGGCCGCATCATACGTCGTGTCTATCGTGACCCATTGCCCGCTGTCCTGCAAATAAATTTGATTCCAGGCGTGATATACATCGGGAGCATCGGCGGCATATCCCATAACCAACCGGGTCGGAATATGCTGGCTTCTGGCCATCGCCGCAAACAGCGCGGCATAGTCGTAGCAAATACCTTCCGCCGTATCGTATACGGTGTCCAGGTCGGGGAGATAAGCGGTTGTAACGGAACGGGCTTTCTCATTATCATACCGGATGGTATGCGTAATATAAGAATAGATCGCCTCCGCTTTCTCCTTATCCGTCACGGCGTCTTCGGTCAGCTTCGCCGTCTCGGCGACAGCCCTCGTCTTTCCATTCCAGTCAACGAGCTGAATCGGCTGTAAAAACACTTCGTTTGCGTCGGTCATCTTAAGCTCAATGCGTTCTTGCCCGACGACTCTATATTTATTATCGCTTATGAACTGGGCGATCAGAACGTTATACACCCCGTTGCCCCATTGCAGCGGGTAACGGGCTCCGTTCGCCAGATTGTAGTCGGATGTATCGTCGCCTTTCGTTATTCTAACGATGGCTTTCGTATCGGTATTGCCGGTATAGTGAATCGTTATGATCCCTTTGTCCAGAGAGCTCCGGTCAATGACATAAGGTTCGGCGGCGGCGTAAGCTCCCGTTGGCAATGCCATCAGCACAACGGCGATGAACAGCATCGCCAGCATCTTTTTGAACATAAAAAAGCTCTCCTTTCGGTAACTGGCTGCCAACTTAGCGAATATCGCTAAGGAAGGCCCTTTAGCTTTGCGTCTCCAGCTTTCGCTGGATTTGCCTTTATCGGTTGAAAGCACCGAAAAAATATTTAATATAGTAAAATTATAGCATAGTTGCGCAGTAATGAATAGGCTTCACTGCTTCTCTATTAATGTTCCCTTAACCACAAGACGATGCGTCGGGTTTTCCATAGGATGACAGGTGAGCAGCGAAATTTCTTTATCTTTGCCGTTGCCCTTCAGTACCCAGACATCCTCCGGGAGCACGTACAGCTTCTCTTGAACTTGATATCTGTACTTCTGCTTGCCCGTATCGACCTCGATTACATCTCCCTTATCCAATTCGTCCAGCCTGTTGAAATTTTTCCCGTACGTCAGGTTTCTATGGCCGGCGATGGCATAGTTCCCTACGGCTCCCGCCTTTCCCGTGCCTGCAATGCTGGCTGCGGAAAGCTTCAGGTGGCCGGGAGTCGCATCCGTTATTATCGGCAGCTTCAGATCGATCTTGTCGATGATCAAAATTCCTTCGACCTGCTCCTTAAGCAGCGCGTCCTGCAGAGCCTCCGGCTCGTTCTCCGAAGATTGCGGCTGACGGCTCGCTTCCGTTTCGTCCGCCGGCGTTCCGTCTGTGGTCGCCGGAGCCGGAGCGATAACCGCGGATATCGGAACTGGGGCCGCCATAGGCTTCGTACTGGCCATATCGTCCGCCTGATCGATCTGCTTCATCGTTTCCGTCCACTGCTTCAAAAGCTGCTGCTGCCGGTAAGTCTCGTAACGATCGCTCACCGTCGGGTACAAAAAAACGATTATTCCGAGGCAGATGCACAGCGTGGGCAGCATTTTTTTGATCATCCGAGCCTCCTTTCCGGAAAGCCTGCGGTTTATTACGCAATAGGCGTTGCTCGCTAGATGTTCTTAGTCAGCTTGCGCCGCAGCACCAATCCGACAAGGATTAGGATAAGGCCTGCAATTTCAATGAAAACGGGACTTGCTTCGCCTGTTTTCGGAAGCGTTTCTTTCGGTTTCCCATCCTCCGGCGGATTGCCTAAAGGCACTTTCTGATTGACCTCGATCGTGCCGTTCGTATCGCTGCCGTCCGAATTGTCCGGCTTGTCCGAGTTTGCCGGATTGTCCGGTTGGACCGTCTCTTCCCCGCTATCCGGCTGCCCGGTCACCGACGGACCGCCCAAAGGCACTTTTACATCGCCGTCAATCGTGCTGCCCGGCTGCGACGGATTGGGATTGGCCGGATTTTCCTCCGCTGGCGTCGGCGTTGGCGTCGACGGTGTTGGCGATGACGACGAAGACGAGGACGACGATTTGCGGATTCTCAAGTTCGTTACCGTCAGCGAATAGTTATCCGACGTTTGAAGCGTCACCGGGTACTCCTTGGCATCAAGCACATATCCTGCCGGAGCCGCCGTTTCCTTCACTACGTATTCCCCTGCAGTCAGCTTATCGAAGACGATCATGCCGTTTGCATCCGTCGTTTTTGCGCCGACCGGGGTTAAACCTGTCCCTGTCTTAGCGTACAGCTCGAAGACCGCTCCGCTCAGCAGCAGATCGCTTCGCACCGAATCCGTCTTTTTCACCGTGATTGAGCTTTCCGCAACCGGCGTTGTCGGCGGATTAGACGTAACGTCCTTGTTATTCATGACGGTGAATTGCACGCTGCCCGACGTTTGAAGCGTCACCGGATATTCCTTGGCATCAAGCACATATCCTGCCGGGGCCGTCGTTTCCTTCACTACATATTCCCCTGCTGCCAGCTTATCGAAGACGATCGTGCCGCTCGCATCCGTCGTTTTCGCGCCCATCGAGGCTAAGCCGCTCTCCGTCTTCGCATACAGCTCGAAGGTCGCTCCGCCGAGCAGCAGATCGGGTTGCTCCGAATCTACTTTTTTCACTGCGATCCAGCCGTCCGAAGCAGGATTCGTCGGCGGATTAGGCGTAACGTCCTTATCGTTCGTAACGGTTAGCTGAACGTCGGCGGCGGTTTGAACCGTCACCGGATGCTCCTTGGAATCAAGCACATATCCTGCCGGGGCCGCCGTTTCTTTCACTACGTATTCCCCTGGCGCCAGCTTATCGAAGACGATGATCCCGCTTGCGTCCGTCGTTTTCACGCCGGCCGGGGTTAAACCTGTCCCCGTCTTCGCGTACAGCTCGAAGGTCGCTCCGGCGAGCAGCAGGCCGCTTTGCTCCGAATCTACTTTTTTCACCGTCAGCTTGCCGTCTGTGTCAGGCGGGTTAGGCTTAACGATCTTATCGTTGGCGATTGTCAGCTGATAGCCGTCCGCGGTTTGAATTTTCACCGGATATTCCCGAGAGTCGAGCGCATATCCCGCCGGGGCCGCCGTTTCCTTCAGCACATAATCCCCAGCCAGCAATTTCTTGAATACCGCCTCTCCGTTCGTTCCGGTTGTCAACGTGCCGACCAGCAGCTGTTCCGAGCCGGTTTTGCGGTATAGTTCGAATGTAGCTCCGGCGAGTTTAACCGCAGGGGCAGCTCCGTCTACTTTCGTCACGGTGAGAGTGCCTCTGATGCCGCTAATCGTCCCCGAACCGCTGGTCACTCCGACCACGACGCTCGTTGACGTATCCTTCGTTACCGTAATTTCGTTGTTGCCGCTAAATGCGATTTTGTTGGATACGGTATCCTGGTCCTTGGCGACAATTAAAGATTGATATTCCAGAATCGCCGCCGTAGCGAGCTTCTTGAGGAAACTTAGCTCGAAGCTCTGCTTTCCGTCGTCATCCGTCTTGATTTCCAACTTGTAATCCTTATCCTTAACGAGCTCGGCCGCCTTGTTCACCGTGCCGTTAGCGTCCACTTTGGTCGTAAACAGCTTGAACGTGCCAGGCAGCAGAAGCTGGTTGTCCGACGGCGTATCGATAATTTTGGCGTCGGTCACCGTTGACTGCGTGCGGTTGATAAGAACGGTCCAGTCGATTTTATCGCCGTTTTGCTTGCCGTTCTTGTTCACGTATTCGCCGCCGTTAGGGATGCTGACGGAAGCCGTCAAAGGATTCGATACCGGCGTAACGCCGTCCAGCAAGCCGGCCGTATTGCTTACTTTATTATCAATAATTTTCCCGTCGAGGCTTGTCTTAAAGACAACATAGTACGGAGCCGAAATCGGCTTCTGGAACGTCACGGTCAGCTTATTGTTCTCGTCGACCGAGTAGTTGTAATACGTGCTGTCGACGACGGAGCCTAAAGACGGATTGCCGTTTGACGCGATGTTCATCCCGTATACGGCAAGCGAGTCTGCGACCAGCTTCTGACCGGATTCAAGCGTATCTTCAACGACCGCTTCGGCCAGCGTCTTGCCGTTATAGTTCACGCCGACCGTCCATGCAATCTGCTTCGACGACGCATCGTAAACTCCGCTTTTAAGCCCGTTGTTTTTCGCTTCGTTCCGCGGATCGAACGTTGCGGTAACCGTCTTCGTCTGTGCATTGGAAGCACTGTCGATCCAATCGACCACGGCCTCGTTCAGAAAATTTACCGCTCCGGCGCTGAGCCAGTCCATATTGAACTCGGTGTTGTAATAGATCGTCACCGGAGAGTTGATCGTCCGATGGAATGTAACGGCAAAGCCTTGATCCGGCGCTATGGCGGGATCTACCGTATAATCGGAAGGGCTCATCCGTTGGCCGCCTTCATACACGGTGAATGCTTCGGGAATAAACCGGAGTCCTTGATGAAGGAATTTATCCGTAACGACCACACCGCTCATCGTTTCGCTGTCGCGGTTGATCGTAATGCTCCAGGCTGCCGTTTTGGCCTTATAGTCGACCAGCCCGACGCCCTTGGCGATCACCACCTGATTAATGCCCCGCGTCGCCGTTTTACTGCCCCCGCTGCCGGAAACGACCTTATTCGTAATGACAGCGTTATCGATGACGCGATGAACGGCCTTCGTTTGGTACTTGATTTTATAAGCGGACGAAATCGGGTGTGCGAACTGCAGCTTGAAGCCTGTGCTTCCGGCCGCCGTCTCCGGCGTCACGCTATATTCCGCTGCGGGCAATTCAGCGCCGAGCGTCTCTGCTCCCTTGGCATCGACCGTCACCGGGTAAACATGGAGCGAACCGGCGACCAGCTCCTGCGAATCATTAAATAAATCCGCCAAAAAAGCTTCGGTTTGGGCAATGGTTTTCTCGTTGTAATTGTACTTGATTTCCCAATCGATCGTTTGCGTATCGGCATCGTATTTCGTCGACACCTTGTCCAGCGCCGTACCGCGCTGTACCGTAACGGTAGCCGTCGCGCTTACCGGCGTTTGGTTGCCGCCTTGAAGCGTAGCCTTGTTCACAAACGAGGTTTTGTCCCCATCCGTTACCGGCGTCGTGTACTGAATGCGATAGGCCGTTCGGATCGGATTGTCTGTGAAGCTGAGCGTAAGTACATTGCCTGCCGTGTTGACGATGTATCGACTGCCGTCGACCGGCGCTCCCTGAACGACGGTGCCGTCCAGATTGACGCCCAGCTCGTATACGGCAACGGTCACCGGAGCTCCCAGCCCTGCGGGAATCGGGTCGGTTACCACCGCGTTCTGAACTGCAGCCAGCTCCTTGTTCACATCAACGGTCCAATCGATTTGCTTGGCGTTGTAGCCGTCCGGCACGCCGCTTTTCCCAATGGTCGAATCGACGTTCGGTTTAAAGCGGAGCGTAAAAACTTGTTCCCCGCCGTGAACCGGAATTTTAATAATCTGCGTCGTGCTTCCTTGGATAACATCCATATCGAACACGGTCTGGAACGTCAGCGTTCCTCTCACATCCGACAAATTTTCAATCGACTCCATCGTCATAACCACTTCATGGGAGTCTTTATTTAATGTAAATTTGCCTATCGCTTCGCCGCTGGATATGAGGGGCTGCGCGGGAATATCGTTGTAAAACTTGAACTCATCCGGCAGCTTGAACGTGAAGGTGTCCCCGTTCTTGTAATCATGTCCTCCAGGCAGGGACCATGTGTAGTCCAACTGCACCTTCGAGCCCGGCTCATACACATTTTCCGTCACGACGTGGCCGGATTTGTCGTACACCGCCATCGACACGCTGTCGATAATATTATCGGTAATCGCCGCTGCGTTTGCTTGAGGCGAAAAACCGAAAGCAGACAGCACCTGCAGAATCATCAATAGACCGATGAGCAGCGTGCTGATCTTTTTCTTGGCCATATCTTCTCAGCACCTCCATTCTGCATAGATTTTCAACCGAAATCCAAACCCTGTATTCCACCAGAATTTCAATAATTTACCTATAGAGAACGAACTTCCCCCCTTTCCGTATCGTTGCACTTCATCTATCAGCCCGCACAAGCCGTCTGCATAGTGAAGTGTGGTATGAATTCTTTCCGGACATTGCAAAAAAAATCGAGAGCCCGGCGCAACCGCAGACGGATCGCACTATCTCGATGAACCGGAAAGTCTTCCATATCAGTTTACCATAATTATCTGAACAAAATCTAAACAAATTTGCAGGCATATCAGCAACGTCGTCGCCGTCTATGTTGGATGCCTTGACCCCATTCGCCAAAACGCGGGATTTGATAGAAATGCTTAAAAAGGCCGAAGGAGAGCCTGCTGCCGCTCCCGCATTCGACCTTTTTGATGGCTAGTTTTTATGCTTAACGGGCAAACGGAACGTCACTGTCGTCCCTTGACCGGGCACGCTGGCCGCGGTTATGTGCCCGCCGTGCCGGACGACGATCCACCAGGCGATCGACAGTCCGAGGCCCGTGCCCCCGCTGCTGCGGGTTCGGGCCTTGTCGCCGCGATAGAAGCGGTCGAAGATTCGCGGCAAGTCTTCGGCGGCAATGCCCGGGCCGTTGTCTTCTACCGCGACCTCGACGCTGTGGCCGCTGCGTCCGGCGCGAAGCCGGATCGTCCCCTGCTCCGGCGTAAATTTCACGCTGTTGTCGAGCAGGATGACCAACAGCTGATGCAGCCGTTCGCTATCTCCCATAAGCTGAAGACCGCTTTCTACTTGCAGCTCCAGCCTCTGCCGCTTCAGCTCGGTCAGCGGTTCGAATTTACGCGCCGCCTCCCTGATCAGCGAATCGAGCCCTAGCGGCTTAAGCTGCAGCTCTTCCTGATTCGAATCGGCTCTGGCCAGCGTAAGCAGCTGATTCGTAAGTTTCCCCATCCGTTTCGCTTCCGCAAGCACCATGGACAGCGGTTCGCTCATGTCCAGAATGGAACGGTCCGGATGCCGGAAGACGAGCTCTGCGTTCGCCTGAATGATCGACAGCGGCATCCGCAGCTCATGGGATGCGTCGGCGACGAATTGCTGCTGACGATCCCAGGAACGCCGGATCGGCTGAAGCGCCTTATTGGCCAAGTACAGCCCAGCGAGAACCGTCAGCGCGCCTCCTCCGAAGATGCCGAGCAGCATGATTTCCAGCAGTATGTTCAGCATATTTTGCTCGGAATCGACGATACTGACGGCTTGCGCGGATACGATCCGGACCGCTTCCCCGTCGTCTGAGGGATAAGGCGGGAGGATATCCCCCTCTTTCGGCGGTAATTGCCCCGTCATGATCTTCACATTCATCGAGACAGGCTGATCGTAATCCAACGTATACAAACGGTAGTAATGACCGTCGATTTTCACCGTCTCAGGCTCGCGTAGCGGCCGGTACGGCCGAAAAGCCTCGGCGGTTTTGCCGTTATCCGTTCCGAGCATAAGGGGGATGCCTTTACCGCTCTCATCCCAGAGCACCAGGAAAACCCGGGGATCGATCCCTTGAATTAATATCATGCTTTTCTTCATGCTTTTATCATCGCTCGCCGGGTTGTATTCCGTGAAAAATTGGGCCTTCACATTGACGGACCGGAGATCCTGCGCTCTCGTCCGCAGCGATTCATCGACCTTAGCATATAACTGGTGGCGCAATTCGCAATAAACGATCAAACCGATGCAGGCGAGAATAATGAATAAGACCGCCGCATTGAGCACCGTCAGCCGGTTTCGGATGCGGTTGAACATGAGGCTTGCTCCTTTATCATATAACCGACGTTTCGGATCGTTTGAATGATATGATCGCAATCGAACGCCTTTAGTTTTTTACGCAAATAATATACGTAGACATCGACGACATTCAATCCGACATCGGAATCGAGACCCCAGACGCGCGCGCAAATCTGCTCGCGGGTCAGTATTTGCTCCCGGTTGCGCAGCAAATATTCGAACAGCTCGAACTCCTTTTGCGTAAGCTCTACAGGTATTTCGCCGATTCGCGCCTGCTTGCTTCGCGTGTTCAGGACGATCCCGCGATAGACAATCGTTCCGTCACGGTCCGCCGGCGAGCGTCTTCGCAGCAGCGCTCTTACCCGGGCGAGCAGTTCCCGCACTTCGAACGGCTTGGTCATATAATCGTCGGCCCCGCTATCGAGGCCCTGAACCATATCCTCCACCGTATCTCTGGCCGTCAGAAACAAGATCGGCGTCGCCGCCTGTTTGGCCCGAACGCTGCGGACAATCTTCAGTCCGTCCATCCCCGGCAGCATCCGATCGAGCAGCAGCAGATCGTAATCGCCCTGCTCCGCCATATAACAGCCTTCTTCGCCGCAATCCGCAGGATCGACTTGGTAACCTTCTTCTTCCAGCAAGGTTCGGATCGTTTGGAGCAGATGAAGGTCGTCCTCCACAACGAGAATTTTCATCGAAGGCAATCCCCCTTTTTTCACGTGCGAGTCGAAATGATTATTTGTAGTATAAAACGAAAAGCTGAAGGACAGATGAAAAACCGCCGCCCGAACCGGTTAATCCGTCGTGGCGAACCAGTCGATCTTCTTCGCCGCAAGCAGCTTGAGCTGTCCGTTAAAGGAGTCGTATACGCTTAACTTATAAGTTTTGAGCGTCTCCAGTTTGTAGATCAGATCCTGATCGGACTCCTTGATCTCGAACCGGGTCTTTTGGCCCGCGCGCAGTTTCATATCCTTCGTTCCGTCATTCGGCTTAGCGGCTTCAAAGTCTTTGAAATCGTATTCGCGGGTAAATGTTTTATTACCGTTCTCATCCTCAAAAGCGATGACCAGCTTGCGGCCTTCAATATTGGTTTCCATCAGCCGATCTTTCTTCAATTCATAGTCGAACGAAAGATTCAGCTCGCCGAGAACTATTGCCGTCGTAATGCGATTCATCGAGAGCTCGTAAGGCACCAAGTCGATATGGAGCAAGTCGTCCTGCACAGTAAATCGTTCCGTGGGCAGCCAGAAGGCGGCGGCACCAATATACCCGTCCGCTTGTTCATCCCGGGAAGCCAGCTTGCCGCCCGCAATCGCTTCGCCGATCATGACATGCATAGTTGAGGTCGGCGTCCCCTTCGGCAAGGATGCGGTCAGGAACAGGAGCGCTTTGCCCCCGGGGCTTAGTTTCCCGCCGATAGCGCTAACGACAGCCGGGAAGATCGTCCCGTCCGCCGACTGAACATTAGCCGCCAGCCGGGTCACATCGCTGTAGCGTTTCTCCAGATTGGACGCCTCCAGCATAATCATGAACGTATCCGAGCTATCCCCTCTGTAAGTCCGGACATCGCACACCTTGTAGCCGGCGCTCCGACCGGCATGCTCTGCCGTGTACGTCTCGCCTTCGTTGTAGTACGGGACGTTCAGCAGCTCGGCGCCGCTCGTGAAGGAAAGCAGCTCGCCGGTCCCGGTGTCGCTTTCTTTTTCTTCAAGTACAAGTTTGACTTTGGAAAATGCGTACGTATAAGGCAGCTTCCCGACGAGCTGGAAACGGGTCGATGTCCCCGGAGCCAGCCCGATCAGCTGATCGGGCTGAATCAGCGTCGCCTCTATTTTCACCGCATCGTCCAGCTCATAATATCCCGTCATGTCCGGGATCGGCAGCGACAGCTCGCTATTGTTGGCGACGACGATCTCCGCGGTCAGCAAATCCTGATCCTCCCACGGCAGACGGCGGATCGAGGCAATTTCCGCGGTATATACTCCCGCATCGTTCGCGAACGTATACGGTTGTCCGAAGCTTCCCCCGCTAGCGGAAGAAACGGCGGGCAGCTCGTAAACAGCGACGGAGACGTTAAGCTTTAGATCCTGCGGGTATTCGCTTAACACAAGCTGCCACCCCTCGGATGACACGGAAACCGGAATGGAGCCGGTAAGCTCGATTTCTTGAGTGACCTGAGGATCGATCGTCATATCCTTTCCGTTTTTCGAGTCCAATGGATACATAAAACCTTCGAGCGTGCGGATCGCAAAGGAATACGCAGGTACGGCTGCGCTTTTCGCGCCCGCATTGGTCATTTCATATACGATCGTCGTATGATAGTTTTTCTCATCCTGGCGCATCGATCTTTGTTTGATGACCGTTCGCACAGGTATGTCCCCCATTCGAACTTCGCGGGATGACCCGGCTGCGGTAACGTAGCCGGCGGGAACGGCAATGGCTCCGAGACGCCGCTCAAAATTCGGCCGGCTGAAGTCCCACTGGATGAATTCTACGCTTAGCTCGGATAAATTCGTTTGATCGCCGACCGTCGCATAAAACCGGATATTTTGCGCCGAATGCGGCGCAATCCGGTCTATCTCTTTGTCTTGAAGCCATACGTTGAGCGTAATCGGGCTGCCCGACGGGGTCAGCAGATGCACCCAATAGTCATGAAACATCAGATCGGCGGCGCTATCGTTATGCACCGACACGGTGAAGGTAATATTGTTCGCTCCGTTATCTGCAAGGACGCTCCAATCTTTCAATTCAAAATACCGGTTATCCGCAAGGCTCACGGTACCGACGGAGGGAGAAGCCGCAGCTTCCTCCCCTTCGGCTGCAGTCTGGTCTATAGTCTGATCTGCAATCCGGTCTGCGGCCTGAATAGCGGCATTCGCCGGCAGGGCTATGCTGAAGAAGCAGCACATCAAGATAAGCAAAAGTTCGGAAAGGCGCCGCTTACGCTGGCACGGCTTCATGATGCAGTCCTCCTGGTAACGAAAATATTTTGCATGCCGGAACGGTTGAATCCTCTAGGTCCGGACATTATTCCTGCAAGTAGATGCTTACTTTGTTTTGGATTGTCTTGGCGGCTTCCTCCGCCGTTTTCTGTCCTTGGAAAAACGGCCCGGTTTCCGACGATACGATATCGGAAATTTTCAAGTCGCTTTCGGCATACTGCTTCACGTTATCCAATGCATTCATGATGGCGGCGATATCCTGATCCGCAGCCGGCTGAAGCGCCAATTCCTTGCCGTTGACGTTGAGACGCATTCCTTTCCCTCCTCCGCCTTCTCCTGTCCCGAGCGTCTTTAAGCTTTCCGCTTGAGCCTTTGCCCCATTGCGGTTAACGGGAAACCCGTTCAATTCCCGGACCGACTGCATGTCATCGGTCAGCAAAAATTTTACGAATTCCCAAGCTTCTTTCTTATTCGCCGATTTGCTATTGATCGAGACCGGCATGTTCGTCGTAAACGAAGCTCCTCTACCGTCATTCTCGGAAGGCGGGTTATAGTACGCCGCTTTGCCGTCAAAAAACATTTTTGGCATGGAATACATATCCATTGCCATCATAATGTTCGATTTCGGGTTAAAGACGACATTGTTATTGTCCGTATTGTCGGCGGGGATGATCTTTTCGTCATACATCGACTTGGCCAGCTTCAGCATTTGAATAAATTCGGGCGAATCGAATTTCGCTTTCTTGCCCGCATCGTCGACGAATTTGGCGTAATTTGCACCGAGCATCATGGCGATCAGCGCATTCGGCTCGATATAACCAAGCGGGTATACGTCCGGCTTGCCGTCGTTATTGCGGTCCGTCAGCCATTTGGAGGCAAGCGATTTGAAATCCTGCCATGTCCAGTTGGCGTCGTCAATAGTCTCATTAGCCAGCAGGGCTTGGTTCCCCAGCCACTTGTTCAGCCCGAACCGGATCGGGACGGTATACAAAGCGCCTTTATATTTCATCGCATCCAGGATGTCGGTATAATAATCGCTCTGCTGAAAAGATTTGTCCCGGCTCATCAGGTCGCTTATATTTTCCAAGAGCTTCTTATCGGCATATTTCTTATAAGGCAGTCCGTTCATGACGATGATGTCCGACGCTTTGCCGCTCATCAGCTCCGTGCCTACCGTACTTACATATTTCTCCGTATTCTTCGGGTCCGGCTTGGTGATGATCGTCGTGTTCGGCCCCTTCATCCCCGTATCCGGCGCCGCTGCATATTCTTTGATGTCAATGTTGATATCCGGATGGCTTTCTTCGAATTTTTGCTTGGCAAGCTCCAGGAAACGATCGGAGGTCATGACCGATAACGAGACGGTTTTCGTTCCGGAGCCCGCCGCTCCGCCGTCTCCGTCATTGGCAGAAGGCGGTACGGCTCCGCTCCCCGTGCAGGCGGTCAAGCTTAGAAAGGAAATTATCGAAATTACGGCCAAACAAGGCTTACCTAAAATTCTCGACATGGGAAAGCTTCACTCCTTCAAGTTCAGATCGGTTTGCAAGGCTATGAGCATGAATCACGGCGACGATAAAGAAAGCGCCGGTAACCGCATATTCCTGCGGATCGATCCGGTAATCGACTCCCGCCCAGCGGGCGGCGCCATAGGCGATGGCCGCCACAACCGGAATGCAGAGAAACAAACGCTGCAGTTGTACCGGCAGAAGCACCCGCTCGGCCGCCCATAGACGGGCGCCAAGCAAAAACAGCGGCAAGCCGAGCAGACTGCCGGCAAAACATAACGCGTCCGCCAGCCGCCCTGTCGCATGCGCAAGCCGTTCATGAGGCGCGGGAACATATCCCGCTTCCGCCGTCTGCTGCTGCCACAGCTCACGCAGCTTATCGATATAAAACGATACGTCGATGATTTCCTTCGGCACCCAGTCCGGCGGAATGTACAGGCGAAACCGGATCATCTCCCACAATCCGGCCGCGCCTATTGCCGTCGAGGCCGCGGCAAGCGCACAGCTTAGAAGCAGGCGACGCTCGCTGCGAAGCGCATCGGGCCAGTCCTGCGCCGCGAGCCGGGCCTGCATGGCCGTGCAAGCCTTGGCCAGCCGCCGGATCGTCAGACGAGCAAGCCCGTAAATTGCGATCGTCCCGCATCCGAACAACAGCATCAGCCGCAGCTGCGAAATCCGCGTATGAACGAGCACATCGTTTGTAATCCGAAATGACGACGGATTCAGCCCCGCCTCCGTCATCGCTTGCTTGACCGCAGTCTCCCCGCGGATCGCCGCATCGGGCTTCGCCGCCAGTTGGACGATGCCGATTCGCGCATCGGGATACACATCCAGCATCGCCGTGACCGGGATAAATACATCCACCGAGCCGTCATCCGACATTTGCTCCACCAGGGAGCGTTCATCCTCGAACACGCCGATAACGGTAAAGGGAACTCCGTACAGCTCGATCGTTTTACCGGTGACCCGGGTCGAATGAAACAGCTGATCGGCGAGCTGCGCGCCGATTACCGCGACGCGGCTGCGCTGATCGACCGCAGCTTGCGAGAGCGCCGCACCGCCGATCATCTTGAATTCGCGGAAATCGCGGTAAGTCCCGTTCACACCGAACAGATTGCACGAAACCGACAGCTTGCCCAGAACGGCCTGAGTTTGCATCAGTGCGGCATAAGCGACAGACAGCGGGTTCCACCTCCGCGCCAACCGCTCCGCCTCCTCAAGCCGCAGCCCGCCCGTGCTTGAAGAATCGGCGGTACGGTCGACGATTGCCGTCAGCTTTTGCAGCCGGTGGGAGCCGTTCTCTTGCTCCCAACCGGTCGTAACCGACGACAGAAGCCCGATACCGCCAAGTACAAGCAATACTCCTGCAAACACCATGAACGAGGCTAATCGGGAACGGCCCCTGAGCATCCGCGCTCCCTCCTTTCCTATGAAATGCTAAACGCGCTCAGCTGCCGGGCATTACCCGATCCCCTTCCGCAACCGGCTTGCTGCTGGAGACAACCACTTTGTCGAGAGGCGTCACGCCGTTCTCTATCGATGTCTTCCAATCATCCGCGTCGCCGGCCTGTACGGAGGCGCGCTGCAGGACGTATTCGCTGCCGAGCGGCCCCTTCTTCTCCTTCATAACGAGGACGTATTTCCCTTTATCGTCTTCGCGGACCGCATCGCTCGGCAGCAGCGAGCGGAATGCGTCCGTCTTCTTAATGATCCCAAATTCGCCGGTTTCGCCGCCCTTCAGTCGGCTGTCGTTCAGCGAGAACGTAATTTCTTTGCCTTCGCGCTTAGACGGGGCGGACGATCCGGACGCCGACGTCTGCGAAGACGCTTCGTACAGATCGCGGATATCGGTAACTGCGGCCTTCACCCGCGCATTGCCCAGCGCGGCGAAGATTAGCTCGGTTTCATCGCCCAATTGGACATAAGGGGCCTTAGTATCCGGGATCGTCGCCTTAAGCCGCTGTCCCTTGGCGGCGTCGGCGATGCGCACGGCCGCCTTCCCGCTTGGCACCGGCGCTCCTTTCGCCGCGTTCACTTCAATGACGGTTCCGGCGACCGGAGACGCCATCCGCCCAAACTCGGCGAGCTGGCGCTGCAGATTGGCGATTTGCCGCTCCAGAATCTGCAAATCCAGCTTTGTGCTGTCAATGTCCCGCGCTATGCCGCGCATCTGCTTCTCGTCGCTGCTGCGGGCGGCATCCATGTAGCTGTCCTGCAGCTTTTGCAGACTCAACTGCTTCTGTTCGTACCGGGCCTGATTATCTTTGAGCGAATCATCGGCATCTCCGGTTTTCAACGTAAACAGTTCTTGACCGGCCTCCACGGTATCGCCGGTCTTGACGGCGACATCGCCGACCGGCCAGTTGACTTCTACATAAATATCCGCCGTCTCCGCCGCTTCTACCTTGCCCGAGCCGGTCACCTCATGCGACAAGGGGCCGCTTGCCGGCTGCTGAACCGTCACCTCCGCCAGCGAGAGGGTCAGCAGCGTATTGGAAAAAAACGTTAAAACGATCATGACCAGGACAAAGACGAGGATAGCCCGCCGGATCGCTTTTTTCTTGACGTCATCCTCGCGCGAGGCGGCGATCGTGCCGTCCATGGAGCATGTCCCCTTTCTCTTGCTTCCCTTACCCTTTGATTCCGGAAAGCTGGATACCTTCGATCAAATATTTTTCCGCATACAACGCCACTAACAGCAGCGGCAGCATATACATCGACGATGCGGCGAAAGCGATTCCGCGCTCTCCCTCGCCGATCTGCGACAAGTAAACGGACAGCGGCTGCCGGCTCGCCTCTTGCAGAAAGATGAGCGGCTGCTCCACCATGTTCCAATTGTCGATGAAAACGAGAATGGAGAGGGCCGCCACTCCCGTCCCGCACATCGGCAGGACAATTTTTGCAAAAATGTACGCGTGGCTCGCGCCGTCCACTCGCGCCGCCTCGATATAGCTCGCCGGCACGAACATCATGAACTGCCGCAGCAGGAATACCCCGAAGGCGCTGAATATGCCCGGCAAAATAATGGACCAATGCGAGTCCAGAAGCCCTAGTCTGTCAGCAACGATGTAATTCGGCACGAGCGTCACCTGAAACGGCATCAGCATCGTCACGATATACATGAAAAAGAGCGGCTCGCGAAACCGAAAGCGCAAATGCGCGAACGCATAAGAAGCAAGCGATGCGACGAGAATTTGGCCGGCAATAATCGGTACCGTCATTTTTACGGAATTCCAGAACATAAATAAAAATTGCGGCCTCCCTACCAGCACTGCATACAGCTGGGACAGCGTTACGCGGTACGGAATCCACTGCAAGCGGACGAATTCGCTCCCTTCCCCACCGTCGCCCCGGCCCTCTGTAAAAGCGGCATAAATATCCGTAATCTCGCTTTCCGACATGAAGGATTGGATTAACGTCAGAACCATCGGAAATAAAAACACCGCCGTCAAAAGCGTAAGCAGACCGACCAGTGCGATCTGCCCGGCTCTTCGTCCTACACGGGCCATAATGACCCGAGCATTTCGGACTGCCGCCCGAGGCTGAAATTTAGCATGCTTCCGCACAGCGCTTGCGTCCGGCTCCGGTTGCGGCTCGCCTGCTGTCATAGAGCGTTCCCCCCTTATCTATTGACCAGAACGTCGGGCCGGATATGCGGCCGAAATTTCGCCTAGCCGAGCGATTTGCCGATACGCCGTTCCGTCAGGAACAGAATCCAGACCAGCACGACGATGACAAGCGCCATCAGGAACGCCGCCGAGGTCAGCTTTTGATAATCCAGCGATTTGAACATGTTGTTCATATAGTGCTGCAGCATATAAATGCTCGGGTCCGGATAATCTCCGGCCAGCAGGTACGTTTCTCTGAACACCTTGAACGAGTTGATGATCGACATGATGAACACGAAAAACGCTGTCGGCGTTAAATACACCAGCGTAATCGACCGCCACTGCCTGAATTTCCCCGCTCCGTCAACCGACGCCGCTTCGTAATAATCGGCCGGGATGTTCTGCAAACCGGCGAGAAACAGCACCATGTTGTAACCGATGTTTTTCCACAAGTAGACGACGAGCACAACCCCCAGCGCGGAAGAGCTCTCCAGCCAATCTTTCGGGGAAGCGCCCCGGCTCCAGCCCCAATCGGCGATCCATCCGTTCAGAACGCCATGCTGATCAAACAGTGCCTTCCAGACTAACACCACGGACGCTACCGGTACGACGAGCGGGCTTAAGAACGATATGCGGAACGTTTGACGCAGCGGCAGCGGCCTGTTGAGCGCCATCGCCAGCCCCAGGGACAGCAGCATGTTCAGCGGGACACAGATAACGGTAAACAGGAACGTGTTGGCGGCCGCCCGTCTGAACACCGGGTTCGCCAGCAGCTCACGGTAGTTGTCCAGCCCGACGAACGTCCCGTCCACAGGGCTGTCCATCAGCGAGAAGCGCAGACCCATCGCAAAAGGAATCGCGAAGAAGACCGCGAACCCCGCAAGGCTCGGCAGCAGAAACCATAGCGCCGTCATCCCTTCGTGATTATGTAGACGTCTCAGCACAAGCGAATCGCCTCCTTTCGTCTGAATCCATTTTCGCATCGTTAGATTAGAATTCGATTAGAAATGACGCCGCGCAAGACGGTCGGTCACGAATTTGGCTTGCCGACGGGGAAAGGCTCGGTTATCATGGGAAGAAAACGGAGGCCGGCGATACCGATGATTTACTGAAGCTTCAGGAGGTGCAGGTCTAAGGCAAGAAATAATACAGACGGGGAGGATGTATATGCAAGGAACCAGATTCAATCCGGAATTTCGCGAGTACCGGGATCGGCTTTCCGGGCGACGCATCGTGCAGCTGACCGATTATTTCGCCCACAGCAACCATCTGTACTTTACGAACGAAACGTTCTACCGCGGCGACATTATCTTCAAATCGCAGCGGGGCAATGCGAGCAATCTGTTCCGGCTGCACATGGATACGATGCACATCGTGCAATTGACCGATCTGCCGCAGCCCTCCTACGACGACCGGTATTTCGACCGCCTGCTTCTGTCCTATGTGCACGAAGGCAATGAGGAAGTGTACATGTTTTACCTCGGCCAGGTGCTGGCGCTGAATCTGAAGACGCTGCGCCAGCGCGTGCTGTATACGGCTCCGGACGGATATTATTTAAGCTCCGGATCGCCCAGCGCCGACGGCAAATATGTCGTGGCGTCCATCAACGAAAACAAGGTGCACCGTGAATTCGAGGGGGGCTTCTACGAAACGTGGGCCGCATATCCCGAGACGCGGCTGATCCGCATTGATATCGAAACCGGCGCTGCCGATACGGTCTATTCGGAACGGTATTGGATCAAGCACGTCAATATGTCGCCGGCCGTGCCGAACTTGCTTACCTTCTGTCATGAAGGTCCCTGGGACAAGATCGATCATCGCGTATGGCTGCTCGATACGAACACCGGCGCAGCGTCCAAGGTCGTGCCGGATCAAGGCCCGGACAAATCGGTCGGCCACGAGTACTGGTTCGCCGACGGAATCCGTCTCGGCTATCACGGCCGCAAGGTGCGGCCGGACGGGCAAATCGACGGCTACTTCGGCTCGATCCGCTATGATAATACGGAGCAGACGGAGGTTGACTTCCCGTTCCAAAGCCATCATTTTCACAGCAACGACCTGGAGCTGATCGTCGGGGACGGACAGCCAATGACGAATCCGCATGTGCTGCTGTGGAAAAGAAACGGCGCGGGCTTCGATCAGCCCCGCGTCCTGGCGTATCACGGCGGCATGGCGATTAATGCCGCCACCCACGTGCATCCGCGCTTTACTGCGGATACCAAGCAAGTGCTGTACACGTCCGACCGCGGCGGGTACGCAAATCTGTACCTCGTCGAAGTGGGAGACGTGGAGGAGCTGCCCTCGCTTGCCGAGGTACAGGCAGGCAAGCGGTTATAGCCTCGTAGCTGGACAATACGATATATCGTTTGGCAAAAAAAGGGTTATTCCCCGAGCAGCCCTATTCGGCTGCCTGGAGAATAACCCTTATGTCTTGCAAGATCATTCCATACGCTGCTACTTGCCGCTTTGGGCCAGCAGGTTCAGCAGTACGGTGACCGCCTCGGCTCTCGTTGCCGAGGCCGCAGGCCCAAATACGTTGCCGTCCCGGCCTTCAATCAGCTTTTGCTGCTTCATGGCCGCAACGGCGCCCTTCGACCATGCCGGAATGTCCTGATCGTCGGCAAAGCCGGCTGCCGCATCCGCTTCGATCTTGAGGCTTGCCGCTTTAGCGATCATCACGGCCATCTCGGCGCGCGTAATCTCGGCGTTCGGCCGGAAGCTTCCGTCTTCATAGCCTTGAACGACGCCCGCTTGAACCGCCTGCGCGACCGCCTTCTGCGCCCAGTCTCCAATCTCCGCGCCATCGGTGAAAGTGAGCTTCGCTCCTTCTCCCTGCGCCTTCCGCGCGTTCATCAGCATGACGGCGAATTCCGCCCGCGTCACCGTGCGGTTCGGCTTGAACGTGCCGTCCGGATAACCGCTCACTATCCCTCGGTTCACCGCCTGCTTAATATTCCCTTCCGCCCAATGTCCGGCAATATCGCTTAAGGCGACAGCCGGATTCGGCTTCTCCGCCGCCGTGTCTACGGCGAATACGGCAAACTTCGTAAAGTGATCGACCTCGACGGAAATCTTATTTCCGTCGATCTTGCCGCCGGCCACTTCCACCCAAACCTTCTTCGCTTCATCGTAGTAGAAGACGGCCGCCGTCTTGCTCTCCGGCAAACCGGCCGTATCGAATGTGAAGGTCAGAGTGACCGGGCTGCTGAAGTTTTCCGAAATATTTTTCAAAATTTCAAATATCGGGCTGACCAAAATCTCATGATTCGCAAGCAGCGCTTGCAGGTCGGTTACCTTCTCGATCGTTATTTTCAATTCCTTGTTCGATGCGTTGGCCGGAATGGAGACGACAATCCCGTCGCCCAGGCTGACTTCTCCCTGCTTACCTGCCGGAAGCGTCAGCTTGCCGTCCGTTCCCGTCACCTTCGCATCGCCTGGAGCGGTACCTGCACCGCCGCCGCTGCTTCCACTGCCGCCGCTGCTGCGTTTCACGAAGCGGGTCACGGTTACGTTGTACGTCTTCGTCGTGCCGTCCTGCGCCGTCACTGCGATCGTCACCGGATTACTGCCGAACTGCAGCGGAACGGCTTGGCTCGCCTGGCCGCTTGCGACCGGCTTGCCGTTCACGGTCACTGCGGCGCTGCTGTCGCTTACCGCAGCCGTTACCGTCAGGCTCGATACGCCGCTGTCCACGTTCGCCGTATACGCCGTCGTACCGGGTGCAAACGCCGGGCTCAGGCTCCCGCTCGACAAGGTCAAGGAGCTTAAATCCGCGTTGCCGCTCAGAGCAGCCGCACGCTGCACGGATACGGTATACATTTTCGTCGTGCCGTCCTGCGCCGTCACTACGATCGTGACCGGATTGGCGCCGACCTGCAGCCGGACGGCTGGACTCGCTTGACCGCTTGCAACCAGGTTGCCGTTCACGGTCATCGTTGCCTGGCTGTCATAGACGCTGGCCGTTACGGTAATATTCGATACGCTGTTATCTACAGCTGCGGCGTAAGCCGTCGTACCGGGCGTGAATGCCGGAGTCAGACTGCCGCTCGACAAAGCCAAGGAGCTTAAATCCGCATTGCTGCCCAGAGCAGCTGCCCGGTTTACCGTCAGTCTGTACGAATTGCTCGTGCCGTCCTGCGCGGTAACCGCAATATCAATCGGGTTGGACCCGAACTTCAAACCGGAAGCCTTATAAGCATATACATCGCCCGTTACCGTGCTGTATACGGCTCCGGTAACGGATATCGACGCCTCCGGCTCGGCCTTGGTCACATAAAGATGGAGGCTGCTCACGCTGCTCGGCACATCGACCGTATAACCGAATTCCGCCGGCGAGAATGCCGGAGAAAGCGTGCCTTGATCGACAGACAAGCCGGACAGCTTGGCATTGCCGCTGTAAGCGACCGTAATCTCATGCGTGCCGGAAGCTTGCTGAAGCATGCCGGAGGAAACAAAGGCACCGTCGACCGTCGTTGCCGTAATGGTAACTTGCCCCGCCGCTACAGCCGTTACTTTGCCGGTTGAATCTACGACCGCAACAGCCGGATCGCTGGATTTCCAGATCACATCCGTCACCGTCGCCGTGCTTGGCGTCAGCTGCGCCTGAAGCCGCGCGCTGCCGTTCGGGCTTAAGGATGCCGGTCCGGATACGGCGACTCCCGCAGGAGGCGTATACGGCGGTTCCGTCTGCGGGAACAGAGGGCGCAGACGCCAATAATTATTCCATGCGTTGCTGGAAGAACCCGTCATATTGCCGTTGCCGGCGATTCTAATAAACCGCGCCTGTACGGGCGTATCAAAAGTAAACGTCTGCAAAACGTTCTCTCCGGGCGTTCCCGCAAGCACCGTAAGCGAGTTCATGTACGTATCCGGCTGCGTTTCCCAGGCGACCGGCGCCGCCGAAGTTTCGCTGACGACCGTACCGCTCGGAACGGCCGACCAGTTCTGCCCGTCCGTTGAATATTCGATTCTCAGCTTATACGTACGAGGGTTCGACGCATGCTGGACAAACCCGATCTGCACGCCTTGAACCGTCTTCGCCGTTTCTCCCAAGTACATGCGAATCCACGCCGCGCCGCTGGCTGCCCAGCGAAGCGAACCGGTGCCGGCATAATCGCCGGGGTTCAGCACGTTGACCGCATAGTTGGAATTGCTCGAATCCACTTGCTCGTCGCTTGCCGTGACGATTGGCGATTTGGGAATGACGGCAAACGCAACATTATAAAAGTTTTTCACGCCTTCGGCATCCGTCAGCGTAATGAGCGCCGTTCCGCCGCTCATCTCTTGCGGATAAGCTACATCGACGCGGACCCCTTGCTCCGCTTGAGCGGTAATCTCCGCTTTCTTGGAATAATCGTAATCGAGAGGAAGCGTCACCGTATAGCTGTACACATCCGGCGAAAATCCGGATACGGCCCGTCCGTCTACTTGAAGACCGGTGAGCTTGGGCCGTTTGTCGCTCGATTGATCGTCCATCGGCGGAACGGTATTCTCGGCGATGATAGACGCCGCTTGCGGGCCGTGGCTATTGATCAGCTGCTGAACATACAGGCTTTCCGGCATATGATCGGCCGCAGGCGTCACCTTTTGCGTCACGCTGTATTCATATGCATCAAAGTTAGGTACCTTGCCCCCGTTCAATCCTGCGGCGGCCATATTCGCCGAATCCGACTTGTCCGGTTTTTGCCGTCCGGTCGATGAATCGGTGGCCGATCCCAAACGGTTGCTGGCATTGTCGAATTGATGCCCGATTACATAGTTCGGCGAAAGCTGAGGCTGGGTCGCTATGAACGGGCCGGTGAAGTTATACAGCATATAGTTAACCCCCGCCCAACCGTGCGACGTCCCCATGTCCCAGCGGTTTTGCAAGTAGATGCGCGCTGCGACATTGTCGTACAATCCGCCGGACGACCAGCGGAAATGCGGCTCCGACGCATTGGACGTGTACTCGCTGGAGTTATTGTAAAATACGTTAGGGCCGGAAGTATACGAATCTACGATGAAAGCATGCCGCATATACCGGGAATACACGCGCTGCGTAAACATGAACGCGGATTTTTTATAATAGATGGAATAACGGCGTTCACCGGCATTCATAAGGCTCACAGGGTCCAGAACGCTGCCGTCCTGCACCGTAATATTCCGCGAGCTGCCGTCCGTTACAAAGGCGCTGTCAATATGATATGTCGTAAAATTGCGCAGCCATCCGTCGCGGACGTTGACCATCGCCACAAATACTTCCGCGTGGTTCTCATCGTTATACGACTTGAAGTTGACTCCGTATCTGGATAAAGACGGCTTGGTCGTATTGTAGAAATGCGAGATGCCCTGGATGTTTTCTGCGCCTACGTTGCTGATGCGTCCGCCTTCCGCCGTCTTGACGATTTTGGAGACGCCCCAGCGCATATCGAGATTATCCGAAAGCGGCTCGGCCAGCGTGATCGTGCGGGTTGCGGCGTCGATGCTCTTGATCGTACGCTCCGCCGTGAACGGCGTGCCGGCAAATCCGCTCTCCAGATTGCCGCCGGGCAGCCAGTTGCTCGCTCCGTCCACTTTGTCCATGTACATGGCCTTGACCCAATTCGCATTGATCGCCTTCTGTACGGTGACCAGATCGCCTACGGAGAAACCGTCCAGGCTCGCCACATGGATGGAGTACTGCCCGGCTCCCACATACTGATCCGTGATATCGGTCGATACGGACTTGCTTACGCTTTGTCCGGTAAAATTGATTAAGGTGCTGCCGGATTCTTTCGTATACGGACTGCCGGTCGTCGTATCGTGATTGGCCGGAGGGGTATACGACTCCGCAATTTTCCATGTGGAAATCAGCTTCGTCACTCCGGGCTCGGCGCTCTCGCTGGCGATTTGCTCGTCATACGGATTGCCGGCCGTACCGTCTCCGACAACGGGCGTAACCGTCCCCGCTCCCGCTCCGCGAATGACGACGCCGGATACGTTAACGTTCAGCGGCTTGCTGATGCGGAACACGCCGGCTTCCAAATAGACGGCTCCCCGGAAGCCGTCTTCCTGGACGGGATACAAGGAAACATAATCGATCGCGTCCTGGATCGTCTGCCACGCATCCTGGGTATCGTCGGCAAGAGGCGCTACTTTGACGCGAACCGGCACATTCGGAATCGCTGTGCCGCCGCCCTTATAACCGACCGCCGAGTAATCCATCACCTGATTGCCTTTGTAATCCGGCACATAAGTGAGTTGGCCGGAGCCGTCCATCTGGATTGCCGGATAAGCGCTGTCCGCCCAATCATCCGGACTCTTATTAGCCACGTCGGCATTATTCGAATTTTGAACGTTAGGGATCGATCGGTAATTCGCAAAATCGTCGATGGCCGTAAAATAGTAGTTGTCATACAGCGTATTTCCGCTGTTGGTCAACGTGAACGCCGCCCTGTACGTTCCCTTCGCTAGCGCGACGGAATCGGGAACAGACATGACCGCATTGCCGCCCGCATCCGCAGCTGTCGGAGGGAAGCTGTAAGCCGCCGAACCGTCAGGAGCGATGAGCGTTCCGGCAACTGTCGTTCCTGCAACCGCTTTCGTAACTTGGAAAACAGGAAACTTGCCGGATGCCGATTGAGCGTCGATCACGGCCGGACGGCCGATCGTAAGACTCATTCCCGGATAACTCGGCGTGATGATGGCGTATCCGCTGCCCGGATCGTTCAAGTACGTATCGGCAAAAGCGGGAGAATCGTCCGTCGCAGTGTTCAAAATTTTCAAATTCGACATGCCGATAGCGCCCGGATTGCCGGGAATAACCGTGAAATGGATCATCACGTAGCGCGCCGTCACAGGAGCCGTGAATGTTCCGGTGGTTGCAGCCGTCCATGTAGATTTGTTGTCATTGCTGGGAATCGATGAATTCCAGTTCGGATCTCCCGCATCGCTCGCCGGAACACCGATTTGCTTGGCAAGCGACCAGTCAGCGCTCCACGTATAAGCGGTCAGTCCCGAGTTCGACGTCCCAGGAAGCGAAGCCCAAGCGTTATCGGCCGACGTATAGAGCACTTCATAATCCGATATCCGGGTTTTCACGTTGGAAAAGCCGGCGGGAATATCGAAGCTGACTTCGTCAAACGTCTTCTCCCCTCCCAAATCGACGGCTATCCAGAGCGAACCGGTCCCGTCAGCCGGAAACACCGCTGTCGCGTTTCCGCCGAATTGCCAGTAGTCTTTTCCGTTATGAGCGGCCGCAAACGCCGCTTTTTTAGTGCTATTTTCCGAGCTTACCTTCACATTGCCGCCGGCGCCCGTCTCGAGCGTCCCCGGCACAACGTCAACCTTGGCTGATGCCGCATGAGCGGCCTGTTGAGGTACAAAGAACAGACCAATAATAAAAGTGAACACCAATAAGATAGACAGAGCCTTGTTCAACGTCTTTTTCAATAGTAGGACACTCCTCCAAAATCACTTTTGTTACCGTTTTCATACCAAGCCAGAACCGTACTTGTTTCTGCTACAGCCGTCGCTCACCCCCAACTCTCATATGCTTTTACATTAACATAAATTGCAAATGTCCAGTGTCGATGCATCATGAAAAAATGTCGTTATATTACGATACAAATCAAAAAAGCCCTCAAAGGCCGAAAACGCCTTGGAGAGCTACACTGATCATTGATGAAGCTGCTCTTGCGCCGCAACGGTATGCTCAGAGCCCGAGCTTTCGGTCCAATTCGCTCTTCTGGCGCAGATGATGACGGAAATGCATGTCAACGAGACTGTACCACTCCCTCGCATTCAACCATCCGAATCCGCCGTGCTTGACTTTACAATCCGGGTTCGTCTCATCCAGCTTTATTACCCATTCCGCCATTCTCCGCTGAACCTGCTCAAGCCCGCGCAGCAATTCCTCTTTACTGTCCGAATTGCTCGGCGAGTTTGCGGGACCGTCCGGCAGCTTGATCTTCACCGGAGGAAAGCCTCCGTTTCGGAACACCTGCTCGCCCGCTTCGGTCTTCCCGAGCGTCTGCTCCGCCACAGCGGTGCAAACCGCCGCTTGATCCAGATAATCCAATGCGGCCAAGATCAAATGATTGTACATCTGCGATAGGGACCAGCCTCCTTCCGCCGGTTGATACCTTAGCTGCTGAAGCGAATAACCGGATAAATATTGTTTGTACGCCTCGATCACATCGCGTTCGCTCATAGGGATCACACTCCTTGGACGTTATCGCTTCATTGCGCGGAACATTGCCATTCATCAATGCGTTATTCGCCGTCATTATTCGCCGGCAGCTGCCCCAAGATGCGGTTCAATGCTTGAATGACTTCGTCCGGCTTGCGCTCCTCCGCCAAAGCGTCATGCAGCCCGATCTGCAAAACGGACGAAATTTCCGAATACTGCGCCACCCTCGGCCGAAAGCGCGCGTGCTTCAGTACGGATTCTATTTCGGGATAGTACGGATTAAACGCTAGGACATCGGGATCATGATACGGCCGATTGGCCGCAGGCATTCTGGAATCGTTCATGGCAATTTGCTTCTGAGCCTCTTCGCCAATCAAAAATTTAAGAAATTGAATGGCCGCCAATCGGCGCGGCTCCGTAATATGGGCGTTCATACCGATGCTGAACCCTCCCAGTCCCGCTCCGCCCAGCGTTCCGCGCGGCCCGACGGGCAGCGGCGCAATGCCGATTTTGCCTTGAACGGGATAATTCCCGTTTTTCGCCAAGCCCCATACGATAGGACCGCTGCGCAGAAAAGCCGACTTCCCTTGCAAAAACCATTCTCTGGACTCCGTTTCCTTTAAGCTCAGCACTCTTGGCGGGGAAATCCCTTCCTTCAAGAGCCGCTGCATAAACGCCAGCGCTTCCACAGCTTCGGGATCGTCCAATGTCCAACGGCCCGCGTTTTCAACAATATCCCCGCCGTTATTCCACACTTGTTCCAAGAAGTTGAGCGTCAAGCCCTCATATGCATTTCCCTGGAATAAATATCCATATTCTGCAAGGCCTTTTTGCTGCAGCAGCTTGGACTGTTCTATCAGCTCCGACCAAGTTCGCGGCGGCGGTTGCCCGATTTGTTCCAGCAAATCTTTGCGGTAAAACAGCATCCCCATATCGGCATACCACGGAAGGGCGTACATCGTTCCTTGCGAATAGACGCTTTCAAGCGGAATATCGCTAATATCCTTCAGATCGTCTTGACTGAAATAAGGGGTTAACGGGGCCAGCCATCCGGCGGAAGCGAATTCCTTAATCCAAATGACGTCCATCGCGAACAAGTCGATATCTTTATCGCCGCTTACCAGCTTATTCACATACTCGTCATGCATGGAAGAAACCGGCGGCAATTGCGTAATGTTCACTCTAATCTCCGGATGAAGCCGCATAAAGTCTTCCGCCAGTCTTTGCGCGGTTCCCGTCCCCGTCTCCGGCGCGGAAAAGGCAATCGTCGTCACTTGCTCCGGTGCAGGCGAAGCTTCCGGCCTGCCCCGGGATTCGCAGGCGGTCGCTGCCGCCAGCAGCAGAAGCGACAAAGCGGCGGCGAAACCGAATCGTACGTAAAGCCGGCGCCTTAACCTCATCCTTGCCTTACCTCCGTTTCTTGAGCCGAACCGGCCATAGCTTCATAAGCAAGCCGCTCCCGCCATTCCTTCGGAGTCGCTCCCGTGTGCTCCTTGAAGCAGCGCGTAAAATATTTATAGTCGGAAAATCCCACCTCGTAGGCAACTTCATACATTTTTTTACGGCCTTCTCTTATGAGCTCCATCGCCCGTTCCATTCTTTTTTCCATCACGTATTCCAAAAAGGTCTTGTCCAATGCTTGCTTGAACAAGGCGCTGAAATGGCTCCGGCTGAGCTCCACATGCTCGGCTACATCCTGCATCTTCAATTCTTCTTGCAAATGCCGCTGAATATATTGGACGGCCTTCTGAATTTCCGGACGCAGCGAGAAGCCGCCGGAAGCTTGCACCCGCTGTTCCCATGCGTCGATTTCGCGCCCGATCCGGCTAACCAGCTCGGACCGCTTGCTCATCCCCCGCAGCTCGGAAATGGCCGCTCCCATAGGGGAAGATTGCGGATCGCCGCATTCCAGCCGGATCATGTCGATCATGGCGGCCGCCATCTCCTTGACGGAAGCGGACGACACGCCGGGCTTCCATAGAGCGGATAACTGTTGGAGCTCCGCTCTTACCTTTTGCGGCGAGCGTGTTCGAAGCGCCTCAAGAAACTGCTGGCGGCGGTCGGCGGTAAACATTGCGCCACTCATTGCGCCTCTGTCCTCCGCTGCGGCGTACGGCGCTTCACCGGTATAAAAGCTCCTTTCTCCCTCGTCGTAAAAGAAAGCTTCCGCGCCCCGGCCCGCTTCTTCCAATGCTTGCCGGGCCGTCGCCAACGATACGAACGGGGCCGATACGCCGACGTACAGCTCCTCCCTGCCGCAATCGAACAGCTGAAGCAGACGGCCCGACCATATGTGCCCCGTCCGCTGTATTTCCAACGAAGACGGCGTTCCGGAATACTTCAGCACGGTCAGCAGGCAGCCTTCCTCATCCAAGGCGCCGTACCAATCGCTCTCGCGGCCGTACAGCTGCTCAAGCTGACGGCAGCCCGCGAACAGCGCGCCGCTTCCCGCCGAATGTACGGGCTTCGCCATAAGCAGCAGGAAGCAGCCCGAATCGCCGGCAGAACGCCCGCTTATTGCGGCGGCTGACGCGGACGGCAGGTCGCTTTTGAATGCGGCGCGCAGCCCGGCCTGCCTTTCCAGGCTGCGGACCTGTTCGGCCTGCCGCAGCAGCGCGTCCACGCTTTTCCGCTTTTCCAGGCTTTGCCGTACTTTGCTTAAAGCAAGATCCACTTCCGTTTCGTCCATCGACGTTTTCAATAAATAATTGACCGCCCCTAAGTGAATCGCCTCTTTGGCATAGGCAAAATCGTCATGACAGCTTAAAATGACCGATACCGTTTCCGGATAAGACTCGCGGATCTTTTTGAGAAAGGTCAGACCGTCCATATGCGGCATGCGGATATCCGTGATGACGACGTCGGGCTGAAGATAGGCCATAGCTTCCAGCGCTTTCGCGCCGTTGGAGTAGTCGCCGACCACCTGCATATCGTATTTGGACCAGGGGATGGTCAAAGAAAGCCCCCGGCGCACAAGCACTTCATCGTCCACGATAATAACCTTCCACATTCCTCATCCCTCCTTTACGGGCAAATGGATGATAATCTTCGTTCCTTGCCCGATCTCGCTCATAATGCTGATTCCATAAGGACTTCCGAACAGCCGCTTGATTTTCTCCGCCACATTATGAATGCCGATGCCGCTGAATTTTCCGGGGAATGCATCGTCCTTGGCCAGCAAGCCTTCGATAGCTTCGGGCGTCATTCCGACTCCGTCATCCATAACGGATACCATCAGCGTCTGCCCTTCCCTGCGAGCTTGTATCCATATATGCCCGATTCCGTCTTCCAGCCCGTGAAAAATGCTGTTTTCCACCAGCGGCTGCAGAATCATTCGCGGAACGATGCAATGCTCCGTATCCGCGTCCGTGTCGAAGGCAACGGATAATTCGGGCCCGAACCTGTACTGCTGAATGGAAATATAATGGCGCAGCTCTTCAAGCTCTTCGGACAGCGTCTGGAAAGGCCCCTTCTTGCCTAAGCTCGATTGCAGCAGCTTGATTAACGAAGTAATCAGCTCTTTAATTTGGGGGACGCCGTGCAGGACGGCGAGCCACTGAACCGAGTTCAGCGTATTGTACAAAAAATGCGGATTAATTTGATACTGCAGCGCTTTCAATTGGGCGTCCTTTTTGGCGCGCTCCTCTTCCTGAACCCGCTTGAGCAGCGATTCCAGCGTGTTCAGCATTTCATTATAGGAGCTGCTGAGCTCGCCGATTTCATCATTGGCCAGCACCTTGACCCGCGATTGAAAAAAGCCGGTTTGAATGTGACGAATCGAGTGGCTTAACAGCTGAAGCGGTTTCAGCACATGTTTGGAGAGGGCGACGGCAAGCGCCAGCCCCAGCAAGCAAGCGATCGCCGTAATGGCGAGCGTGACGTCGCGCGTCTCCCGGGTGGACCGGTACAGCTGGTCATACGGGATGCTGGCGGTCAGCGTCCAGCCGGTAACGGGCGAAACATGAGAGATGATCAGGCTCTCGGGCGACGGGGCCAGCACATCCCGGGAGCCGAGTATTACCTTGCCCTCCTTATCGAGCAAGCCGATCTTCTCCCCCGAAAAGCCGATGCCGTTGGAAAATTCGCCGAGCAGCAGGTCCGCGGACATATGTACAAAAACCCACTCTTTATCCTTCGCTTTCAAAGGATACGGAATGGGATAGAACATATCGATGCTCTCGGATACAGGGACGCCGTAATCAAAATAATCGGCCATATGCGGCGCGACAAAAACGCTGGCCGTCTCTTCCCGCAGCACTTCCGGCCACCACGGCTGTCTGACGATCAGATCCGGCTTCAGGTCGACATTGGTCCCTGAGCGGACCAAGAGCTGCGACCGATCGTTCATGGAAAGAATATGAATGCCGTCAATATACGGGCGGCTGCCCTTCTGCGCGGTTAAAAAATGACGGATATCCAAATCGTCTTTGTACCGTTTTTCCAGATTGGCCGCCGTTTCCCCGGACTTCTCCAGCGGAGCCTGATGCAGCCAATCGGAAATGGAGCGGTTGAGCACGACGACTTTGGCGATGGACTCCATATCCTTCATATAAGTATCTACATTGCTGCCGATTTGCCGCAGCGACGCCTGGGCGGAAGCCGTCGCCTGACTCTCGCTGCTGCCGGCGAATTTATGATAAACAAATACGTTTACAACGCTTAGCGGCACGATCGCCATGCCGAGAAAAGACAAAATTAACCTTACGCGAATTTTCACGCGAACCTCCACGCCCGGATGTCATATGCAATGCTGTATGTCCAAAGTCTATCCCTTTACGGCTCCCGAAGTCAATCCGGAAATAATTCTCTTTTGGAACAGCAAAACCATGATGACGAGCGGAATTGTAGAAATGAAGGAAGCGGCGGAAATTTGCCCCCACGGCACGTCGTAATCGGACGGCATCCCGACAATCGCGACCGGCATCGTTTTGAACGCGTCTTTGGAAATAAACGTAACGGCAAACAAAAATTCGTTCCACGCCGATATAAACACAAGAATCGCCGTCGTAAACATGCCGGGAGCGACGAGCGGCAGCAGTATTTTATAGAAGGTTTGGAACGGCGTGCTGCCGTCCACCTCGGCCGATTCGTCCAGCTCTTTCGGAAGCTTCCGGAAAAAGGTCGTCAAATTCCACAGCGAAAACGGCAGCGTAAACGCGATATACGGCAAAATCAGCGCCGCGTAAGAGTTCATCAAGCCAAGCTTCTGAAGCAAAAAATAAAGCGGCGAAATGATGACCATTGCCGGAAACATCGAGATGGCGAGCACAAAATAAAGCACGAATTTGGCCCCCGGAAATTTGATTCTGGCAAGCGCATAGGACGCTATGGAGGAGACGGCAAGCGCGATCAGCATGCTCATGCTCGCTACCATAAAGCTGTTCAGCATATTTCGCAAAAAATTTCTTTTTTGAAAAATATCGATATAATTCGTCCAATAGGTGAAATCCGGGAACCAATGGATATCGTTAACGTTATACAGCAGCCGTTCATTATGAAATGAAGCGTTCGTAATCCAATAGAACGGAAAAACCGTAATGAGAACGGCTGCGGCGACAACGGCGAATAAAGCTGATCTTCCCCAAATGTTAGTCTTCATGTCCGTCCCTCTTTTTCCGATAAAGTCCAAATGTACACGCTGCTGATGAGCGCGATCACAATAAGAATCGATACGGCGATCGTCGATCCGTATCCGAAATCTAAATTTTTGAATAACGTCTTGTAGGCGTACAAGCTGGTGACTTCCGTCGCATTCCCCGGCCCGCCCATCGTCATGACGTAGATCAAATCGAAAACGCGGAAGCTGTCGAGCGTCCGGAACAGAACGGCGACAAGGATGGTCGGCTTGATCATAGGCAGCGTGACCGCCATAAATTGACGAAACCGCGAGGCCCCGTCTACGAAAGCGGACTCGTACATATCTTTGGGAATCATTTGAAGCCCGGCCAAGATGAGCAGCGCCATAAACGGAGTCGTCTTCCAAACGTCGGATATAATTACCGCGCCAAGCGCGCTGTCCGTATTCGAGAGCCACGCGTGAAACTGGCTGATCACTCCGATCTTCTCCAAAAAGATATTGATAAAGCCCCACTGATCGTTATACAGCCACAGCCACATCGTCGCCGAAACTACGGATGGGATCGCCCACGGCACTAATGCCGCCGCCCGGACGACTCCGATATAACGAAACGGCAAATTCATGATAAGCGCCAATATTAGACCGAGCACCAGCTCGCAAAATACGCTGGCCAGAGAAAACAGGCATGTATTGAGAAGCGAATTCCAAAACCGGGTATCGTGAACGAGCGTATCGTAATTTTTCAAACCGATAAATTTCTGATCTTGAACGGCGAGCAGCGAATATTCGTAAAAGCTAAGTTTTACCGTCTGCACTAAGGGGTATACCGCAACGAGCAAAATCAGTATGATCGCCGGAGCTACGAATACGCAGCCCCATAATGCTTTTTTCCTCTCCAAATGAGTTAACGAGGCTTTCATCCTATCATCTCTTTCTTGCCAAAGATGTCCCCCCTGCTATCAGGCAGAGGGGATAGTTCATAAATGCTATTTCTGAATTTCTTCCAGCTTCTTCTGCATATCGGCAAGCGCCTGCTCCGGCGTTTTTTTATTGTTAAATGCAAGGGACAGCTCCTGTTGAATCGTTTCGCTCACCTTGCCGTAATTGGCCGACTTAGGACGGGACACGCCGTTAATCAGCACTTGATAGAACGGGATGAACGAAGGATTCTGGGAAATGATCTCCTGATCCTGGTACAACGTAACGTCCGTCGGAAGACGGCCGCCTTCCATCGCTTTCACCTTCTGCTGCTTGGCGTCCATCAGCCACTTCATAAATTCGAACGATTCCTTCGGATGCTTGGAGGTTTTGGTAATCCCCAGATTCCAGCCCCCCAGTGTAGAAGCCGGCTTGCCGTTATCGCCCTTAGGCAGCGGAGCAACGTCCACTTTCCCCTTCACCGCGCTGCCCTCCTTCTCTACGAGCGGCCATGCGCTGTTCCAGGATCGCAAGAATACGGCGTTTCCGTTCAGGAACGCTTCCTGGCTTTCTTTTTCCACATACGTATTTACCCCTGCCGGCATAACATCCTTAAGCTTCAGCATCATCTGCAGCGCTTTGAGGTTCTCGGGCGAATTCACGACAACCTTGCCGCTCCCGTCCAGGAAATGGCCGTTGTAGGATTCCATAATCTCCAGCGCATTGGTGACGATCGCTTCATGCTGCTTGAACTGGCCTACATATCCGTTCATCTTGTATTTTTGACCGAGCTGCTTGGCCTGATCGTACAGCTCATCCCATGTTTGCGGCGGCCTCAGACCTTCTTTCTCCAAAATATCTTTGCGATAATACAGCATTCCCGCCGTGGAGTTCCACGGGAGAGCATACCAAGCGCCGTTCACATTCATCGCTTCCGACGGCCCTTTCAACAGCCCGGTTGTCGCCTTGGTCTTGAAGGCGTCGTCCATCAACGGGTCAAGCGGCTGAATCCAGCCGGCCTTGGCAAACTCGCTGATCCAGACGATGTCCAGCCCGATCACGTCCAGCGAATCGTCGCTCGCCGCCAGCCACGTCGTCAAGCGGTCCTTGTATTCGGAGTTCGGAACCGGCTTATAGGTCACCTTCACCTCGTTTTGCGATTGGTTATACGCATCGACCAGCTTCTTGTCGACCCCCAGGCCGTCGTCGAAGATGGTAAAAGTAATTTCCACCGGCTTCTTCCCGTCCTTGCCGGCTCCGGAAGCGCCCTGATCCTCCGCATTGCCGCATCCGCTTACAACCAGACAAGCCAGCAGCGCTGTTGCCGTCCATTTTTTCATAGCTTGTACTGCCCCCTTCATAGTATGTGCAATCGCTTACAAAATGGATTATAACCGTTTTGGCGGATCGCTAACACGGAGCAATCATCCGATTTGGGGGAACAATCATCCAATCGCACCCCGCTCGGCACGCCGTGCTTCCCGCAAAATGGTGACGATCATCCGATTTCGGGGGTTAAATGTCCGAATTCAGGGCAGGCAAAAAAACGCTTGGAAGCCCAAGCGTTTCATTGGCAATTAGCCGTTCATATTCCGCTGTCTACTGTTTCATCGAAAATTTCATCTTATCCAGGTTACCTACATACATGAGGCTGGATGTCGTCGATCCCTTGAATACGACGCAGACGGTTTGCTTGCCGCTCACCAGCTGGTTCAGCCGGCCGCCGGCCGTATTGTAGGTGCCCCAGCCCGAGCCCGTATTGGGCAGGCTCAACGTGCCGATCACCGGGCCGTCCTTATCGTTCAAACGGATTTCGGCTGCAACATCGGCAGGCGCTTTCTGCGAAGGCGCGTCGTAGACGATCTCCAGGTAATTTTTCCCTTTCGTCCCGAAATCGACGTCGTTGTAAGCCATCCAGGCGCCGTTAAACGTGTTGCCGACGGTCGTCCCGCCGTTGTTGCTTTCCGTTTTTAACGGGTTGTTATTGAACGTGTTCACCGCCGTCGTCCAGGCGGAACGGGCTTCAAATTCCACGGTCACATCCTGCTCCGGCGCCTGCTCGCTTAAGGTAAAGCTCGCATTGTCGAAATTGCCGATATATTTATACGTCGAATCCGTCGTACCCGTCAGCACGAAGTAAACGTCCTGCAGTCCGGTGACGATTTGCGTCAGCTCTCCGGTAACCGTACGGTAAGTTCCCCAGGAGGCAGCGGTCGGAGGCACGGCAATCTTGCCGACCAGCAGGCCGTCCACGCCGCCCAAGCGAATTTCTACAGCGGAATCGGCCGCGCAATTCGTACTGTTGCCCGAATACTCGATGGACAGCTCGTTCACGCCGCCGCTGCCGAAATCCATCCTCTTATAGGCAAGCCAGGCGCCGCTGAACGTATTGGCAACCTGCTGGCCGCTCTTGCCGTTCTCCGTTTTCAGCGGACTGTTGTTCGCCGGATTGGAAGCGGTAGACCACTCATCGTACGTCTCCAGTTCAAGCTTGGCGAAGTCGGTTCTGATTTTCTGGTAGCCGAAGGTCATCCGGTCAAAGTTGCCGATATAAGGCAGCGCACTCGTCGTGCTGCCTTTCATTACGATCACCAGCCGCTGCTTGCCGGTAATCGTTCTGCTTAGCTGGGCTTGCGTCGTCTTATACGTTCCCCAGCCGCTGCCCGTATTCGGCAGATCCACAGTTCCGACCAGCTCGCCGTCGACCGCGTCCAGACGAATTTCCAGCCGGCTTCCCACCGGCACTTTATTCGTCGGCGCATCATATTCGACCGTCATCTGATTGGCACCCGGAGTGCCGAAATCAAAGTTATCATAGGCAAGCCAGGCGCCGGTAAACGTGTTGGCGACGACCGTCCCGTTATTGCCCGCTTCGGTTTTGAGCGGATTGTTATTGAACGTGTTTACATCGGACGACCATTCCGTGCGGTTCTCGAACTGAAGCGTCAAGCCGTCATCCCCAGGCTGGCCGGGCACTTCCGGAACCTCCGGAACGTCCGGCTCCTCCTCCGGGAGCGGAAGGGGTTCCGGCAGCGGCTCTTCGACCGGCGGCTTCGGCTCCGGTTCGGTTGCCGGCTCCGGCTGCGATACGACCGGTGCCGCGAGCCACAGCGAGTCATAGATGTTGCCGTTATAGGCGTCGACCAAATACACGTTCATCTGGTACTTGCTCGCATTGACGTTGAACAGCTGAGAAAGCTGGAAGCCTCCGGTTTCCACAGGCACGGCATTGGACATCAAGGCCCGTTCGTTGCCGTCCATTAATTGAAACACGACCACGGCGGAATCCGCATATTGGCCTGTCAATGTCCCCTTGACCTGAACATCCATATTGCCGCTCCGGTTCACATCCACCTGCAGATCGTACACATCCCACTGAATGTCCGAAGTGTATCCGGCATTCGAGATCAGTTCTTGACCTGCCGTGCGCCCGGAAGCTTCGTCCGCCTTCACGCGCACCTGCACCTTGCCCGCTGCAAATTCGAGCGGACCTACCGTTTGCGGGTTCGCCGTCACCGGCTTCCACTTCAAGCCGCCGTCCGTACTGTACTCGTATTCGGACGGCTGCTCGAAGCCGGGAACGAACGTCCACCCGAAGGTATTCGCCTTATCGTCCACGACCGGTTCGGTCGGAGCGTCCGGCTTCATCATCCGCTTCACCGCTTCCAGGCTGAACTCGAAGGCGATGTCCGAGCTCGTCGCATTCACCTGATGCACCTCGGCGGAAATGACATTCGTCCCCGGCACCAAATACGCAGGATCGATCTGATACGCATTGCGGTCCCGCTCGTCATTGACCGTCGCGTTCGCGTACGTATTATAGTTCACCGGACCGGCGGGCATATTCGTACGGATCACTTCATGACCGTTCAAGTAGACGATAGCCCCGTCGTCGCGGATGAGACCGGCGTCCAGCTCGAGAATATCGCTCGCATCGGATACCTCGAAGGTTTTGCGGAAATACGTCGTCGGATACTTGTTGTTGGCATCCGGTCCGTAGCTTACCTTCGTCTTGACCTTGCCGGTATTGTCGTAGCCCAGCATAGCCTGGCCTTCCGCCCAGCGGCTGTCGTCGTATTCCGGGCCGTTCCAGCCGCTGCCGGCGTATTGGCCCTTGTCGTAATATTTCCATACGGATTGCTCGGCGATCAGCGTTTGGCGCGTCAAGGCGTTGTCCGCTTCAGCCGTAAAATCCATGGTCGGAGGCGCTGCGCTGGGCGTTGCTCCCCAGCTCGTATTCGGCACGGCATCCATATCGAATTCCAATGTGCCGCCCGACATCATATCGCTGTACTTGATCCACGATTGGTTCAGGTTATTTCCGTTCAAATGCGCGGATTGAATAAAGCGGTTTTTGCTGGACACATGGTTAGCTTTAATCGTAAACGTCTTGCCGTTGTCCAGATGCAGCTTCACCTCCGAGAAAATCGGAGAGCCGATCAGGAAGCTCGCTTCGCCCGGATTGCCCGGGAACAAGCCGAGCGCGCTGTACACGAACCACGAGGACATGCCGCCGGCGTCGTCGTCCATCGATTGCAAGTATCCTTCCGGATCGTCGCGGTACACCCGGGATTTCATCGGATAGGCGTAAGGCCCGTGGTTATGATATTTTTGCGTAACGACTTCCGTCGTATACTGTCTTGCATAATATTGGGTTAAATACGGATACCCCAAATAATTGAACAAATAAGGGACATGCAAATCCGGTTCGTTGATCGCCATATACTCGTTGATTTTGAAAAAATGCTGCAGCTGCTCGGCCATTTCTTTTTTGCCGCCCATCAGGCCGGCCAGCCCGTTAATGTCTTGGGGCACGGACCAGCGGTACGTCCACAGATTGCCCTGATAAGCATATTTATCTACTGCCAAAATATCTCCCTTGCTCACCGTCTGTCCGTTCGGAGTAAAGAAGCCGCGCTTCTCTCCGTTCTCGTCGACCTGATTCGGGTTCCAGAGCTGCTTGTAAGACAGCGCAAGCCGTTTGTACTTCTCGTACGTATCGCGGTCCCCGATCAGCTGGGCGAGCTTCATCGGGAACGAGGCGCTGTTGGCCTTCTCCAGCTTGCCGGAAATTTCCCCGTCGCTGATCGAGAAATTGTCCGCGTCAACGGCCATCCCTTTGAGCGCTTTGTACACGTCAAAGTCCGTAAAGCCTTTGGCGTACGCATCGAGAATGACCGCGCCGTTGAACTCGTTTCTCACTGTAGGACTCGGCCAATAACCGTCGCCCCATTGCGTATAGGAGCCTCTTGTACTATACAAATCGACAAGAGACTTGACCATGTTCTCGTATTGTTTCGGAGCCAGCACGGAGAACAGCGAATATTTGCGGAAGTCGTCCCACGTCGTCCAGCCGTTATAATACTCGAAATCGCCGCCGAACTCGGAGACTTGACGAATCGTGTTCTCGTCTCTTCCCGCTTTGAAGGTGTCGTTCGAACTCGTCACATTATTCGGATGAAGAAACGTATGGTACAGCTGCGTATAGAAGACCCGCTTGTTCTGTTCATCCGCATCGGTGATTTCCACCTTGCTCAGCAGCTCGTCCCAAGCGTTTCTCGACTTGGCCTGCTGCGCGTCGAAATCCCAATTCGCGATGTCGTGGTCCCGCTCGTACTTCGCCTGTTCGACGCTGATCGTCGAGAGGCCGACTCTGGCTTGAATCACTTGATGATCCCGCGTATTGAAATTCACCCATACGCCGCTGTTCGAGCCGCTGCGCTGAGCGACCTCTCCTACCGCGTCTGCCTGCCAGGACGTGTAGGAATCGAAATCATGGTCAAACTGGATGGAATAATACATCGTATAGTATCCGTGGCCGCATACATTTTGCGATTGGATCATCCCGGAAATTTCATCGCTGCCTTCCACCGTCAGATTGGCGTCCACCATGCCCGCATAGGAATTGGACAGGTCGACCAGCACCGATCCGGTATCGGCGTCAGGGAAGGTGTAACGATGGAAGCCTACATTATGCGATGCCGTAAGCTCGACGCCGATGCCCGACGCCAATTGAACGCCGTAGTAGCCGGGCGAAGCTTGCTCGCTGTTTTTATCGTACCGCTGCTTGTACTCGTCCCGGTTTTTCGTAAATGCGCGGGTTTCCGGCATCATTAGGATGTTGCCGCCTGCGCCGCTGCAGCCTACGCCGCTAAAGCGCAAATGGGAGAAGCCCTTCAAATATTTATCCTGGTAGTAATACCCGCTGAAGGCTCCGCCGTCGCTATCGGGTCCCAAGGAAACCAGACCGAAAGGCGTCGTCGGCCCCGGGTTCGTCTGTCCGTTGTCCCCCAACGTGTTAATAAACGGGTCTACATAATCGACGGGAGCAAGGTTTGCGGCCGGGTAGACCGGCTGCTTGTCACTGTCCGTTCCGTAAATTTCCAGCTCGTACAGACGAACCGTATTGTTGTCGTAGGCTCCTTTATCGACGTACAATCTTACGTACTGAGCCGTAAATGTCGGCACATAGCGCTTAACGATCGTTTGCACGTTATTTTTGACCGTATCGACATCGAGCCATGTCTGCCCGTCTTGACTCATCTGCAAACGAAAGTCTTTGGTGTTCCAGAACGGGCTGTTCGTCGATTCGCCGATGGCGGCGTTTTTGACAACCCATTCGTTCATATTGTATTCCTGGCCCAAATCGAGCATTAACCATTTGTTCGCCGTATTCGAATTGTCGCACCACTTCGTATCGTTCTTGCCGTCAACCGCTGCGCTTGCGCTCTCATTGGCGTTGCACTGCCCCGATGCCGTGACCTTGGCGTTGAGCGCCACGTTTCGGGTCTCGGCGACCGGAAGCGCATTGTCGGGCGCTGCCGATACGGTTCCCATGGCAAACGGAGTCAGCATGCTGTAAACGAATACGCCCGTCATGACAACTGAAATGATTTTTTTCCACATTGCGATGGGGTCCTCCCGCTTTCGATTTATAAAGATCCTTTCGGCAGCAGCCGGTAGATCATAACGGCCACCTCGGCCCGGGTAACGGATTGTTTCGGATGAAACCGAACGCCGTCCCCTTCAATTAATCCTTTGGACCAAGCTTCCTTCACGGCCGCCTCCGCCCAAGACGCTACCTCGTTCATATCCGCGAAGTCGGGCGCCGCTTTCGCCGCTGCGGTCAGATTGAAGTAAGGAGCCGCCTGCACTAAAACGATGACCGCTTCTTCTCTCGTGATCTTGTCGTTCGGCCGGAAGGCGCCGTTATAGCCCGACACGATGCCGAGCCATGCCGCTTCCGCCACGGACCGGGAATAATACTCGCTCGACCCTACGTCCGAGAACGGATTCGCCGCTGCCGCCGGAGACGCGGTTCCCTGCCATTTCAACGCGCGCATGATCAAGGTCACGAATTCCGCCCGCGTGATCGCCCGGCCCGGCTCGTAATGACGGTCGTCGACGCCGTCCACAATGCGCTTGGCAGCCAGCGAGAGAACGGCCGGCTCCGCCCAATGCCCGGATACGTCAGCAAATGCTTTGTTATATTCAAGGAGCGTATAATACGAGAAATGCGCCGCCGCAAATGTGAGAACGCCCTGACGGATCGTGCCGCCCACATATTCGGCTTGCTTGCCGTCTACGTAATAAACTCCGGCCCGCTCGGTCGAAATCGCCCGCTCCTGCTCCGGCGTCAGCCGGATCATCACGGCGGCGGGCTTATCCAGCTCGTGGATTTCCGTCATGCTATCTCCGGATATCGCCTTAATGACGACGGACAGAATCACTCCGGTACCGGTATAATCCGGCTGGTTCTTCAGCGAACGGCTCAGCAGGTCTTTCGCTTCTTCCGTCCACGCGAAGTTCAGTTCGATGCGAATCCGAGACTGAACTTCGTCCGAGAAAGCGGCAATGGAGCCCGCCGGAAAACGAACGGTATGATCGCCGTCTTGAATGATCAAATCGAGGTTCTTGTCTTGAAGATCCTGCAGCGATTTGGCAGGGAACTCCAACGCTTGGCCCGATACGCCGGCCTCTGCCGGAAGCTGAATCGTTACGGCATCCTTCGCTTGCGCTATCGCCTGCGCCAGCGTATCGCTGCCGAAAACATAACGCCCGTCTTCGGAGCTGTCCGGCTGTACGACGCCGTCAGATGCTTTCCCTGCGCCGGACGGAATGCCGCCCCCATCCGCTGCCGTTTCCGTACCGCTCGAACTCTGATGAGGACGGTTCGGCTTTCCTCCGCTGCCTGGCGTTTCCCCTCCGCCGTTGCCCGGATCGGTACTGCCACCCTCGCCCGGATACGTGCCGCCTCCGTTACCCGGGTCGGTACCGCCACCATCGCCTGGATTCGTGCCGCCTCCGTTGCCCGGGTCGGTGCCGCCACCATCGCCTGGATTCGTACCGCCTCCGTTGTCCGGATCGGTACCGCCTCCGCTGCCGTTCGGGTCCACGATGACAAACGTCCGGCTTTCCGTCCGGCCCTTACTGCCCGCCGCTACTTTATACTCGCCGTATGGAGCGAAATTTTCGTCGTCCGGAATCTTCACCTTGGCGGAATAGCTCCCCATAGAAGGAGCTACGGAATCGATATATAAGATCGTTTGGTTCGGCCTGACAATCTTCACCACGACATCGGTATCATCGCTCTCCGTCGTCCCGGAAAGGATGATTTCACCGCCTCGCTGCACTTCCTTCGCGCTCAAATTGAGCGTAAAGGAAGCCGAAGCCGCGTAAGCCGGCAGCGTAGAGAGCATGAAGATCAATGCCAGAAGGGCCGCAGCTATTTTTTTCAACGGATTCCATCCTCACTTTCATTGCAGCGTAATAGGTCTTGCCAGCTGATTCGGCACATTCAAATCGCTTGTAAATCGGTCGATCACGAATACTTTGACCTTATAATTTCCGCCCGTCACATTGAAGTACTGAGTGAACGTCAGCTTGTTTTGCTTGACCGGAACGGCATTGACCAGAATCGGCGTGTCTCCGTCCAGCAGCTCGAATACCGTATAGGCGTCTGCTGCGTATTCGGCCATCGGCTCCAATGCGACGTTAACCTGCAGCTGCCTCGCCCGCTTGATCTCGCCTGTAATCTTGTACGTATCGAGAATATGATTCACGGTGAACGGCTTGTTCGAGACGAGCGCCAAGCCCGCCTCCGCTCCCGTGGCGGCGTTCGCTTTCACACGCACCTGCACGGCTCCGGCAGGATAGTCGTCATCTCCGACCGGCTGCGGATTGGCGGTTACCGGAAGCCATTGCTTGCCGCCGTCGATACTGTACTCATAGTCGGCCAACTCGCCATACCCGGGGACATTCGTCCAGCCGAACGTATTGTATCCGTCATCCACAAGCGGAGAAGTTGGCGCCGCAGGCAGATTGCCCGAAGTGCTTATGATGCTTGCCTCCGAATTGTCCCGTTTATCGACGGCTTTGACTGCGAACTCATACGTTTCGCCGGGAACGGTGCCTGCCGCAATGTATTGATAAGCGTCCCTGCCCTTCTCGGCCGGAACATAGTCGCTCCAGTTCATACCGAGCTTGCCGCTCGTTTCATAAATTCTAAAGCCTCGCACTTCGTCCGCTTCATCTGCGGGCTGCGGCCGGTTCCAGGAAAGAACCGCTTTGCCGTCCCCCGTCTTGCCGGCCGTCAGTTGGCCGACCGGGTTCGGCTTACTGTCCGTTCTGACGATGGTATACGTGTCGAACGGTTTGGCTTGTCCCGATTTATAGGACTCGATGGTAAAGCTGTTATCCGTCATTTTGATTCCCGAATAAATCGGTTCGTACGGCTGCTCGTATACCGCCGCGTAATAGCGGTCAACGCCGTTTTTCAAATCGTAATATTTGGTCCCTGCGGAGTTGTTGATCATATACAAGGTGCCGTCCGGATTGAGCGCGTTCCCATTCTCGTCCTTCTGCACGTCGGCGACCGGCTTATCGTTATACATTTGATAAGATCTCATAAACGTATGGTCATGCCCTTGCAGCACGACGTCGATCCCGAGTTGATCGAAGACAAGGTACAGCATTTGTCTCATATCCAAAATATCCGTATCCAGCGCGTGGTTGCCGAGCGAGTAGATCGCTTTGTGGAACGCTACGATCTTCCACTTCTTATCGGTTTGGGCCACTTCCTTCTTCAGCCACTCGACCTGCTGGCGGAACGATTCCTTCTGGCGGTCGTCCCAGCCGATATCCATCGTATTCAAGACCATAATATGCGCATCGCCGTAGTCGTACGAATACACGCTGCCCGGAGGCAGAGGATTCTGAATCGAGTCGTTCGGGTAGTTAAAATGGTAATAATAGTTATCGTTATAGGGACCTTCATGATTGCCTACTGCGGCCATGATAGGCAGCTTGAGGAACATGTTCTGCGGCTTGCCGAAATAATCGAGCCACTGCGATTCCAGAGAGCCGGCATCCACCTGATCCCCGGTCATCACCATAAACTTGGCGTTCGGGTAATGCTCAAGACCTTGCTTCAGCGTGTTAGCGAACACTTCGTAATCTTGCGAATTGGAGCCTTGAGAATCCGTCATATACAAAAACTCATAATCGTTCTCGTTCTCCGCTTCCGTCATAAAGCTGCCCTCGGGGCTCCAGTTGCCGGCGCTGCCCACCCGGTACTTATAGGCTGTCCCCGGCGTCAGCCCTTCCGCCAGCACTTTGTGGCTTATGAAGGAACCGCTTGTCGAATTCGTAATTTTGAGATTTAAAATTCGCGTATCTTCCGGTTTCCCGGCAAATCGCTTCACGGAGGCCGAGTTAAAATCCTGATCCGCCGCCACGATCTCCACGATGCTGTCCGTCGCGTTCGCAGGTGCGTTCTGCGGCTTCTCGTAGCTTGTATACCAGGCAAACGAGCGGTTCGTCTTCGGGCTGCCGTAGAACGACATAGCAATGGCGATCGGCGCGTAATTGACTACTTCGGACGCATTCGCCGGGTTGAACTTAAAGCTTGCGACAGGGGTGCCGCTCGCATATTGCAGCGCTCCTTGTCCGTCGTAGGCGACGTTCACTCGCTGACCCGGCTTCACGGTGTCGGCCAAATTCAATCGGAGCACCGCAGAATTTGCACCTTGCTCTACCGATTGAACTGCGATGGCTTGACCATCCGCCGTTACGGCCCAATGCGGCGCTAAACCTGCGGGTATTGCGCCCAAGTCCGCCGTCATCGCGAGCGAGATGCTTGACCCTTCCTTCGGAACGGCTGCCGATGCCGGGCCGGTATATCCTTGCGGCAGGAAGAGCGCATCGCTTGGAACGATGGACTTGCTCATGCCGGGCGCCGCCCAGCGCAAATACAAGTTCGAACCGCCTGAATCTTCGAAATATTCAATCTTCAAATTGTATTTCTTACCGCCTTCTAATGAAACCGGGCCGCTAGTTTGTTCTTTATCCCAATCGTTCACCCAATGGTCAATGACCGGCTTGTCGTCGACCCAGAGGCGGAACCCGTTGTCCCCGATCATATAGAACGTGTAATCATCCGTTTGCGGCGGCATGATTTGACCCGTCCAACGAATGTTGACATGATCCTGCTGGCCCGTCCAGGTTTGCAGCGCCGGTTCCAGATTGGTGAAATTGATCTCTGGATCGACCGTCGTCGCTTTATAATCCCCGAAGCCAAAATCGCTTTTGCCGGTGTAATATTCGGCAAGCAGCCCCTGATCTTGCGTCCGGGCGGCGGCCAAAGATGCCAGCGGCGCCGGCGCTGCCGGGGATTCTATCGTGCCGTATGCCTGAAATTCATAGATTTGGGCCGTATAGCGTCCAGTCGATGCATCCGCGTCGCCGGGGTTCGTAATGTTCAGCTTGAAATATCTTGCCGTGACCGGCGATTCCAACCGATGCGTCGTCACGGCGTATGTATTCCCCGTTACCGTAACGACGGGCGTCCAGTTCACGTCATCGTCGCTGGTCTCGATAGTGAAATCCCGGGTATTGTAGCCTGCCGGTTCACCGGCGGAGCCCGCATGCGCAATCATAAATTGATTGACCGAAGCTTCGACCCCCGCGTCGATCTTGAGCCAATACGGATTTCGGGTATCCGGCAAGCTCTCGCCGCCCTGATAGACCCATTTGCTAGATGTAAGATTCCCGTCAATCGCCTGCGACGGTTTGTACTTGTCGGATACATAACCGTACGCCGATGCCGTTACGGAGCTTGCCGCAAAGACATTCGCAGCCGCCGGCTCGGCATAGACGGAACGGCCCGGCGCAACGCCTGCGGAGAACAGCGACGTCCACAGCAGGACTGCGGCAAGCGCGCGAGTAAGCAGCGCAAAACTCTTTTTCACTTCTTTCTTCCCTCCCAAAATCAATATCTCGTACATTAGGGAACTATACCTACTAAATAATCGTTATACAATACAATTAACAAAGAGAAAATATTTTGATTTTGTTAAAAGCAAGCCAAAAAAGCCGACATCGGCAAAGACGCCGTCGTCAGCTTTTACAACCTGAGCCTCATATTCAAGTAATCGGAGCAGGATTGAACAAGGCCAAATCATTGTGGATTCCCCACTGATCCGCCCATGTTTTCTTTCTTCCGCCGGCCACGTCCAAAATCAGACGGAACAGCTCCCATCCCACCTCTTCAATCGTCGCCTCCCCCGTTGCAATCGTTCCCGCGTTCAGATCGATCAGATCATGCCACTGCTCGGCGAGCGAAGTTCGCGTGGACACCTTGATGACCGGCGCGGCCGCCAAACTGTACGGCGTCCCTCTTCCCGTGGTGAACACCTGCATGTTGATGCCGGAGGCCAGCTGCAATGTGCCGCATACAAAATCGCTGGCAGGCGTCGCCGCGAACAGCAGCCCTTTCTGCGTCGCCCTCTCGCCGGGGGGAACAACGCCCATGATCGGGCTCGTGCCCGACTTGACGACGGAGCCGAGCGACTTTTCCACAATATTGGAAAGCCCCCCTTTTTTATTCCCGGGGGTCGTATTGGCGCTGCGATCCGCCCAGCCTCTCCGCAAATAATCATCGTACCATTGCATTTCGCGAATCAAAGCGCGGCCGACTTCTTCGCTCGCTGCCCGCGGCGTCAATAAATGAATGGCGTCCCTGACTTCGGTTACCTCGGAGAACATGACCGTAGCTCCCGCGCGGACCAATAAATCGGCGGCAAAACCGACGGCCGGATTGGCCGTAATCCCCGAGAAAGCGTCGCTGCCGCCGCACTGCAGGCCAACGACCAAGGAAGATGCGGGACAGGTGATACGCCGCCGCTCGTTCAGTTTAACAAGCCGTGCTTCGGCCATCTTCATAATCGCCTCGACCATCGGGATAAACCCGCGGTTATCCTGCAAGGATACAATCTGCCCGGCATCGCCGTCCGGCACTAATCGGTCGGGAAGCAGCTTCTCGCAGCCCAGCCCGACAACCATCAGCTCGCCACCGAAATTCGGGTTCCGCGCAAGGTTCTGCACCGTGCGAATGGGAATGACGGCGTCCGGCGCGTCGATCGCCACCCCGCATCCGTAAGTATGCGTTAAGGCGATGACGTCCTCGACGTTCGGATAGCCGGGCAGCAGCTCCGCCTTGATGCGTTGGACCGCATACTGCAGCACGCCGGCGACACATTGCACGCTGGTCGTAATGCCGAGAATATTTTTCGTGCCGACGCTGCCGTCGTCGTTCAAATATCCTTCAAACGTATACCCCTCCAGGGGAGGCAGCGGGTCCGGCACATTGCAGGCGAGCGGCAGCTCCTCCAACCTCGGCGGCGTCGGCATCTGCACCGACGACTCGTCGACCCGGCCTCCTCGGGCAATAGGATGAGCCGCATAGCCGATCACTTCTCCGTACCTTATAATGGCTTCGTCTTGGCCTATATCCGTCAGCGCCGCCTTATGTCCTTGGGGAACATACTGAATCAGTTCAAGTCCGCAAGGAAAACGCGTTCCTGGCGGAAGCCCCCCGGGATTCGCAATGATCGCGATGTTATCCTTCGGGTTCACTCGAATATACAGTGGCTTTTCTTCCGATAGCGGCTTGGCATTCATCGTCACACAACTCCTCCTCTCGATAATGAATCACTTCCGTATCGCTAAGGTTGTCGTTTATACAAAAACATCGTAATCTGAATGTACTCGTTAGTAAAATTCATTGTTGTTAGAGTTCTCTTAATTTTATTAAGAGTATAATGGAGGCCGATTGCAATGGACCTGAAGCAGCTGGAATATATCGTAAAAATTGCCGAAGAGAACAACATTACCCGGGCCGCGGAGAAGCTTTTTATTACGCAATCCGCGTTAAACCAACAGCTGCTGAAGCTGGAAAAGGAGCTCGGCGCGCCGCTTTTCGTCCGTTCCCGGAACAACTGGCATTTGACCGAAGCCGGGGAAATTTATGTGGACCATGCCAAAAGGATCATGCGCCTCAAAAAAGACGCCTACAGCCGAATCAAGGACATTATCGGCGCCAAAGAAGGCAAACTGACGATCGGCCTGACTCCCGAGCGGGGCACCGACATGTTCGCCGCCATTTACCCTGCCTTTTACAAACTCTATCCCCACGTAAAAATCGAACCGCTCGAAATGCCCGTAAAACAACAGCAGCTTGAAATCTCCCGCGGTCAGCTCGATATCGGTTTCTTAACCTTGCAGGATTTTCAAAAAACGGATGACTGCTACATCCCTATCGGCTGCGAACCGATTATTTTGGCCGTGCCCCAAGCGCATCCCCTCGCGCATAAGGGAGGAAAGCTGGGCGAGGCGCTGCCGCCGATCCCTCTGTCCGCGCTGGCCGCGGATTCGTTTGCCATCATGCAGCAGGGGTCTACCTTGCGGGAAATATACGACCGGCTGACCGCCGAAGAAGGCGTCGAGCCCAACATCTTGCTGGAATCCAGAAGCTGCCGAACTTTATTCGAAATGGTCGCCGAAGGGATCTGCTGCTCGGTCATCCCTATGAGCTACGCCAAGCCGGACGCCGGCGTCTCCTTCTTCGCCCTATCGCCAAATCCGGTTTGGGAAGTCGCCGCCAGCTATAAAAAAGGCAGCTACCTCTCCCTGGCAGCCCGAGAGCTTATCGCCCTCTCGGCCGGTTATTGGTCCGGCAGGCTGACGGGCCAAAGCTAATACCGGTTAACACGCGCTCAAAAGCTCCAAAGTACACTTCCTCACAGCGCAGCGGCATCACGGCAAAATGGGGTCAGCCCGAGGATTTCGCCGATGTCGCAGCGTTTTTAGCCTCACCAGACAGCCGCTGGGTGACCGGGCAATGCAAGCGGAGGCTCGCATTTGTAATTGGTAATATTCCAGAGCTTGCGGAACTGAGCCCCGCACCTTCCAGATCATAAAGAAAGAGGCTGATCACAAGGAACAACCTCTCTCTTATTATGGTAATAAAGGTGTTATTTTACCTAACCCCTCACTATGAACGTCACGATCTTTACAATCGCTTTTTAATTCTAATGATTGCACTTTGCGGAATTGTCGCATCATGATATACGACAAAAGCTTCATTAAAGTGCTGCACATAATCGGATTCGTGGGATTTGGGAGACAAAATAATCATTTTACGTGCCAGTTCCTTTTGATACAGCAAAAATACTTTGGACTTTCTGCCTTCATCCAGCGCACTGTCGAACTCATCCAAAACAATATATCCCGGATTGGCCTGAATCGTTTTCAGCAAAGCCAATGCAAACAGAAGAGACCCTAGAGATTCCTCTCCACCGGAAACGCCTTTGCCCACTCTCCCGCCTCTGCCTTTCATGCTGATTTCCTCAAGCGCTCCTCTGTGGCCTTGCTTGCGCGCTTTAATATTAAGAAAATACTTCATGTTTCCTTGCTTCAGCTCCTGCATATCCCAACTGACCTCGCCGTCGAAGGAAAACATGTCCATGTAGCGTACAAACATCTGATTCACCCGATTGACTTCATAATGAATCGTTCTGACTAGCTTCTCTTCCAGTTCCTTCAAACTGTCCTCCAATTGTTGAAGCAGCGAACGGGCTTCCTGTACTTCCTGTGCTCCCCGTTCATACTCTTGTCTTACTTTTTCATAGTTTTCCAATGCGTTCTCATCTACCGTCTCGCTGCAAGCAAGCTCCAACCGCACTTGTGCTTCATGCTTTTCATGTTTAGCCTGTTCTTCATTCCAATTCGCAGCAGATGGGAAATCCGGATGCTCTTGGACGATGGCTTCCAGGACGGCAGGCAATCGAGCCGACCATTCCCGATAAAATTGTTGCTCCGCTGCACAGTTCTGCTCCATAACGCCATAACGCTCGGCTGTCTGCTTTTGCTGGCGAGTCAGATCATCTATTACCCTTTGAACGTCGGCAATAAACTGGTTTTTTTCCCGCATCCGTCTTGCGGTAGAGTCAATGGAACGATCCAATTGATCCGCTTCTGCATAGAGATCCTCTAATTCCCTCTCCGCCTGCTTTAACTTCTCCTTCTGTTGCTCCAACGCTTCGCCAAGCTGTCGTAACCGCTCAAGCTCGAAGCTCTGCTCCCGCGCCTCGTTATAAACGTCCATGTATTGCTCCAGTATCCGAATCGTCATCTTAAGCTCCGCCAATGGCGCGTTCAAGTCCTGCCCTTCGGCACGAAGCCTGTCCCGATCCTGCAACTGCTCCTTCTGCTCAGCAACAGTACGTTCCCATTCCGTTCGAATCCGATCCCGCCGAACAACGTCCCGAATGACCGCTTCCGCTTCTCTGATTTGGTGAAGAACGGACCGTATCAGATTGAGCCGTTTTTCATCATCATTGAACTCGCTGCGTAATGCTTGCAATTGTCGTACCTGTTTCTTGATCTCTTCCTGAAGTTGTTCAATTCGTAAAGCAATGCCCCTGGGATTCAGCAGCCATTGAAGCTGCTCCTGCGCTCCCCGCCGCCCCCAAGCATCCAGCAATTGTCCGTTTCTTAGCCCTCTTTTTCCATCCTCAGCGGCAGTCAAAAGTCCGTGAAGCCACCATAACGCTTTTTGCGCCGCGGCATAGCTTGTATCATCAAGCCCTTGCTTCACCCGAAGACCGAGCTCTCTCAGCTCATCCAACGTTCTTTCGGGAATAACAGTCGGTAATTCTACATGATAGAGGTCCGTAGGAGCGACAAAATTTTTGCCATCTACAAACAGCGTATACTTGATCGGCTCCAGCTTCTTCTCCTGTTCCAACGGAGAATGTTCATCCATCTCCAGTAAATCGCGTATCGTGAAGACGGTCAGGCCCAAGCGTTCCAAATAACGAATAGATGTATCCTGCCTTAAGCTTCTAATCTCATTGCGGGTCAGCGCATCCAGTTCTTCCTCCAATAAACGAATCTTCTCGCACAGCCCCCGATCACGATCCTGCTGATCGCTTCGTTTGCATTCTAAAGTCTCGGCTTCATGCTCCAGTCCGGCACTGCCCCCGTATTGTTCCAGCATGGTTTCCGCTTCAGCAAGCTTGCGCCGGTCTTCCTCAACCTCAAATTTTAATCTGGCTACCTCATCCGCCAACCGATCCAGTTCGGATTGCGCTTGACGATATGCCCGATCGATTTCTTCTTGTCTGCTTTGCAACTCTGCTTCCTCTGCCTGACCGCGAGCAAGACGCTCTCTTGCCTCAGTTTCGGAATAAGGCACTGCTTTAATTTTCTCCGCCAACTCCTGCAGCATATCCGCCAATTGGCGATGCTCCGTTGTCATGTCGACATGCCGGTGCCGAAGCTCGGCCGTCTCTCTCTCCAAATTCTGAAGCTGCTTGTCCAGTTCCTCCTTTTGCAACGTTTTTCGGTTCATTTCCTCCTGATGATGCTTTCGCTCATCCTCCAACTTCTTCCACCTGTCTATTTCTTCATCGTTACGCTCTTTCATCTCCTCGAGCTTATCCTGAAGCGTTCGGCATTCCTGACGATACTTTTCGCGGAGTGCGGCCGATGCAGTTAAAGCGTGCTGCAAGCCGAGCTTGCGACGTTCATTGCGGCTGATCAAACGATCCCGTTCCTGCTGCCAGTTGCCCAAATTCAACTTATGTTGATGCTGATTGCTCTCTGCCGTCTGAAGTGCCAGCGATGCCTCGCGACGTTCTTCCTTCACTCTCTCCCAGTTGAGCTGCATCTGCTCTATCCCGGTCATCTCGCTAAAAATGCGAAAACGCTCCTCCGGCCGCATAACAGCGAATTGATTCACATCCTGTTGATACCAGATCAGATAGAAAGCTTCCGGGTCCACCTTGAATTTGTGCTGCAGTTGATGCCGGTATTCATGCAGATGATAGGTTCCGTCTCCGGGCGTGTAGCGCGTTTCCTTATGCCATTGCCACGGCTGCTCCCCCTCGCAAATCCAGAATTCCTTGCGTATCGGGTCACCTGGCTTCTGCTCCAAATGAAGCCGAAAGCCGACAAAGGCGGCCGCATCTACAGGATGGTCCCCGCCGTTGTCAAATACAAGCTCAATCGTTGCTCTCCATACTTTGTCTGGCGGCAAGTTACGCGAACGCAAACCTTCAAGTTCTACCTTGGAAGAAGCAAGAACGGCCCCCATACAGAATGTAATTGTTGATTTGCCCGATCCGTTGGGGCCACCAATCAATACGTGATCTCGAGGACTTCCCAAATCAAGTTGGCTATCCCTAAAGTCGCGAATACCGCTAAATCGCATTCCCCATGGAATCAATTATTCACACCTGCCTCCAGATTGTAGCGTTTAAAAAACTTCAAGACATCTTCCATATTAAGCTGTTGAGAATGACTAAATTCGGCAAACCGTTTGAGATAGGAGTCGGAAAAAAGACGGCTCCCGATCGCTGTAAGAGCAAACGCCTCTTCGTTGGAGGGATTATCATATTTGCAAACCGCGCCAATTTTTATCAAAGCATCGAGATTCATCAGTATTTTGCGTCTTACATCGAGAGATTCATGACCGAATGCCTCCAGCAATTGAGCAAACAGAGTGAAATCGTTCTGAAGAACCTCCTGATGGTAAAAGATAAACATCAACAGCGCCAAACTCTCCGAAGATAACAATTCTCGAGCCTGCCTGGCGGGTACATGAATCAGCGCAACAACACGATCTCTGCGCTCATCGTATACAATCTTAAAATAACGGCTGACTGCCTGATTAATCCTTTTCAGGAAAGAATTCAGCCCTTGCTCATCCTCCTGCTTTAATTTCAAAATCTTCATGACTTCGCGGCGAGTCAAGCCATAACTGTCGCTACGCACTGAGGCTGAGGATGAAAACATAATTTGAACAAATGCATACTCTTCATCCGGACTCAGTACTGCCGTCAGCCGTTCCATCGCTCCTAGCGGCATCTGGCTGTACGTGTGCTCCTGATCTTCGAACGACATATCTTTTCTCTCCCTCCTCCACAATCTCCCATTCCTTTATCGCATCCTCCGTCCCGGAGTCACCGCCTCTTCTTGCTTTCCCTGTCTGCCCGATAACTGCCCGCCCGCTCCCGGCAAGCGCAGATACAGCCAACAGTGCATTGACGGCATCTGTCCAATGAGAAGAACCCGCCTCCCATACAAGCTCGTCTAAGCCAAGCTGCACTTTGTCCTCCAACACCCGCTCCACTTCGTCCGTACGGATTTTCGCTTTGGTCATATGCCATTGAATCTCATCCAGCCGCGCTCCCAATTCCTCTTCCGTCCATTCCTCCGACTCCCGGTAATCCGGCTCCACTCGCTCTTCAATCGGTTCTGTAGATGGCACATAATGCTCCAGATAGTTGACCGTGTCAGCCAGTTGGCGGTTGGAGACGGGGGAAGCAAACTGAACAGGAACCCACATGCCGTCCAAACGTTCACCCGGATGACGATCCTGTTCCAAAAAGCTTAAGATCTCATGACCGCTGGGCAAATCGGAATCGGCTCGTTTCAGAAACGATTGAATGATGAATTGACGGATCATGATCGGTGAAATCTCCTGCCCTACTTCCGTTTGCTGCAAATGTGCGAATTTCAGAAACTTATTTAACGTTCCTAGCGATACCTGCGTACCCTCAAACATAATTTCCGTCCCCTTCTTTAATAAAGGAGCAAATGAAATTCCTTCTTCGAAAGTCGCATATTGAGCTAAACGCTCGTCCATCCGAGCATTCAATTCCTGCATGAGCTCTACAATGATCTGAATCTGCGGCAATGCGTGCCTGTCGGCCAAAAATTCCAGCTGCCGCTCCTTCAGCTTGTCCACGGCGTCCTCTACATTGCGAATCATGCTTGCCAGGCGATTGCCGCCTGAAATCCCCTTGTCGTCGTAAGCTTCGCTAAGATCGGCGTCCCTTCTTGCCTGAAACAAAGAGCGGGCTACTTCATCCTGCATATAATAAGCTAGTGAATCGTTAACCAGACGGATCAACATATCCATCATTCGTTTGCCTACATCCATCATCGTCAAACGTCTCTTGCCACGGATAATCCAGTTGTATTTCTGCAATATATTGAGCAAGCGCTCCATCGGAATGTTCGGATCATAACCGTAGCGATTACGGAAACGATAAAACAAAGCTTCTTCATCTTCCAGCGGATCATCTAAGCCGAGCGCTTCCTGCTGAATTAAATTCAGCATTTTCAAAATTTCCAGTACCTTGAGCGGCTCTTCAAAATATTCCCGCAGCTCCGTAAGCACGCCAGCCAGCTTCACCATATCGCGCAGCGCTTCTTTCCGAAGGTGTTCCGGGGTATCGGAATAAAATATGGAGATCAAGCTTCCAGCCATTGTATCCAACGCTCCATCCCTCCCATTTCAGCCTCCTGCTCGCCCACGGCTTTCATCTTAAGCCGGCTTATCATGCGTGCCTCGTAGCTTGACCAAGTGTGTACTTCATTCTTGAAAAACCCCCATTGAGCAAAATCACTTTCCGGTAAAATCCACTTTGCCTTGATCTCCGGGACTGCGTCCAATAAAACACGAGCATGTCCGGCAATAATAAATCCGGCTTGATCCGCGTCGCACCAAACTAATATCTGCTTCAACTGCGTCGAGCGCCCCAGCACGTCAGCAATCAATTTACGATGGCTGCTTCTGAGTTGCCCGTCCAGTCCGATTACCAAGCTGTGGGCAGATTGAAGAAAATCCCCTTCTGTGGCCATTCGTGTAAGCACCGCACGATTCTCCACAAGCCATAAATGATGACAATTCGTGGAGAATTGGGTCCTGAAGACCGTTAGATCGGTTGTTGCATGCAGAAATCCTTGTGGATATTGGAAACCGCCGATTCCAGTTAACTCTCCTGCAAAATAAATAGGCGTAATTGTTCCCTGACTGGATAGACCGATCAGTTGCAGAGGGAAACCAAGCCTCTCCTCCAAAGCATCTGTGAACGCTGTCTTGTAAGCATCAAATCGCTTGGAGCCGCCAATTTCCCGATAGTAGCGCGCTCCTATTTCTTTCCAGTCAAACTGGTCTTGAATGGCTGTAATTTCTGTTAAAGCTACGATAAAATCTCCATATTGCATAACTTTTTTGTCCGTCCATTGTTCACTGCCGCATTGGAGAACTTGAGTAATATCGTGAAGAGTAGCAGATTTCCGCAACCCTTCGGAAACATCTTTAACAAACGCCCCAAACAACACTCGATAATACCGGGGATCGTCTGAAGCCGCGATAGGCCCAGCAGAGGGCTTGGTGTCTATTGGCAACCCTAAAGCAGCCAACGCAGTCTGCAATCTGCTGCTCCATTCTACAGAACGAGCCTCTATCTTTGTTTCCCTGCTCCGTTTTTGCCGTTGCAAATACGAATAAAGCTCGTATCCCATCATATATTCCGTACGTGTTTCCGTTCTTCCGTCTGAATCGTAAAGCACCCTGCGCAGCACTGCCCCCTGAGCAATCCACGCTTGCAGCGCAGACTCTGTACCTGCTGCCCCTAATGCTTCGTGTCTATTTTTACGGACACCAGGGCTATAAAATAATTTCGCAGCCTGTTCCAACAAGCCCGAAAGAGGATCGTCCATCAAGAGAGACTCCTCGTTATGACCCGGTCCGCTCGTCAAACGTGCAACTCTTTTACGATTCCTGGCCGATACTTGATAAATGTCCACCTCATACCCTACACTGGATATCATTAACGAATCGAGCTCAAGTTGCCAGTTCTTTTTCAAGTAATTCATATGAATAAAATCAATAATTTCACGGTTAATCAAGCTGCCCCATCCTTTTAATAGACTCATCAGTTATATCATACCATTTGCCTTGTCTATCGAAAACATACTGCATTTCCTTGACCGCGTTTGGCTGGGGGACCCACATATTTCCGGCTGTTTTCGAGGGTTTTGCGACCACGCCAGAAGTTTGAAACTTGAACTGTCGCCAGTTACCCGTGACTGGAAATTTGTGTTCGTGATATAATAATTAATGATTGGAGTTGATGTCGATGGAATTGCTTGATCCTCGTAACACGGACAAAGATGCCCCTCAGGATAAACAATCCATTCTTGATATCAAGGCCAAGACAACCGAAGGCAAGCTGATTAACATCGAGATGCAACTATTTAACCCATATCATATGGAGAAGCGTACGCTGTTTTATTGGAGCAATATGTACTCCCACCAGATCAAGAAAGGCGGCAACTACAGCGAATTAAAGAAATGCGTGACAATCAACATCCTTAACTATTCATGCCTTCCCAAGTCGATTCCAGTGGATGGCGGATTGATCAACTGGTTGTTATTTTTAAGAGGTGTGGAGCACGATCAATGGGAGGTGTTGACGATGAACGAACCGATGCTGAAAAAAGCGATGACTACACTTGAGTTTCTTAGTCAGGATGCTCAGACACGGATGGAGTACGAAGCTAGGTTAAAGTATTTACGTGACGAGGCATCCAGAACCGAAGGAGCGAAAGCGGAAGGCATCATGCAAGAGAAACGCCAGACAGCCCGGCGACTTCTTGCCCGCGGCTACGACATATCGACTATTGTAGACATGACAGAACTTTCCCCAGAAGAAATCAGAGCTTTAATACAAGAGCACTAACAAAAACGTGCCGCGGCATAGGTTAATGCGATTTTCGCACGGACAAAAGGCATTGGAGCCATAGAATTTAATTCACATCCGGCCAACCGAGCCTGAGCAAACATCGTCTTCGAACATTTATGTATTTCTTGATAAGCCAACCTTACACACATCGAGGTTGGCTTTTGCTATTGTCCGAGACATGCAAAAGGTTTTGGGCCTCCTTTAAATCATAAGAAAACCGCCTTGTTGAAAGGCGGTTCATGAAGCTATCGTGCCTTTCGTTTTAAAGTCACAATCTTAAAATCATTAAGTCCTCATCGAAATACTGTTCATCAGACTTTAATGCATATGGTTCTACACCGTAAACTTCAAACCCCAGCGAAACATATAAGCGTTTTGCTGATTTGTTATTAGACACAACCGTCAAATGAATCTGTTCCAACCCTTCACATTCTTTTGTTGCTCTTTCAATCAAGGCTATTAGAAGGGTTTTACCTAACCCCCGTCCTCGAAATTGAGGCTCTACGTTTGTACACTTGGGCATCAGAATCATTTAACAGACGAATGTTCATTAGTCACTTCCGTTCATTTATCGAATTGTTCTAAATAAAACTTGCGGATTGACCATTAAAGCGATCCATCCATTTCTTCAAACGGCTATCAACAACAAAGTTACCTTTACTCCTCTTTAGCAGCATTGCCCCAGCGTATCGCCCAATTTTCCATCTCCTTCAGCGCCGCTTGAAAGTCCCTTCCTTTTTCCGTTAAAGAATATTCGACGGTTATAGGGACGCTCGGGTATACTTCGCGATGCACGATCCCGCTATTTTCCAGATGGCGAAGCACATTCGTCAATGACTGTGTGCGCACAACGGCTACATCCCGAAGCAGCTGCTGAAATCTTCGCGGCCCTTTGTGCAGTTTTGCGATGACAAGAAAAGCCCATTTTGCCCCCAATATTTCCAACACCGAGCAAATGTGAGGATATTCGGATTCACTCTTTTGCCTTTCCTCGTCTGGGAACCGCTGTTCATTCGTTAAGTTTTCCATTTTGCACCTCTTTTCACTTACCGAATGGTAAGTAGGTCAATTTTTTTGGATTACATCCATTTGATTTGCGTACTTACTTAAATAAAGAAACTAAAATATAATACATAAAAAAGAACGAAAGGGATTGATCTTCAATGAAAACAACCGCATTATCCATCTATATTCTGGCTGTCGGCGTGTTCCTCACCGCAACGTCTGAATTAGTTGTATCTGGCATTTTACCCCGAATTGCCGAGGATGTAAATATTTCCTTGGCTGTTGCCGGGCAACTCATTACCGCCTACTCCTTGTCCTTCGCCATTGCTACCCCGCTTCTCATTGTGCTGACGAGCCGAATGAACCGGAAGCCGCTGCTCATTGGTTCGCTGGCCGTTTTTATCGCCGGGAACGCGTTGTCCGCCCTTAGCTTAAACGCCGAGACATTAATGGTTTCCCGCGTGCTGCTCGGAGCAAGCTCAGGTATTTTCCTCGTCGTTTCACTAGGCATCGTCGCAAAACTTGTGCCGGCCGATCAATTAGGCCGTTCCATCGGAACCATTATTTTGGGCTTCAGCAGCGCGATGATACTGGGCGTACCACTAGGCATTGCCATAGCCGACTGGATGAGTTGGCAGGCCATCTTTATGATGCTGGGCGCGCTGAGCATTGCAGTCGGTACAGCCATTCTTCGCCTCTTGCCTGCTGTGGAAGGCGATGACCCCGTTCCATTATCGAGCCAGTTAAAGCAGGCAGGGAGCGCGGTTATTGTTACTGCCTTTTTCATTTCGCTTTTTCGTGAAGGAGGAAATTCCGTTTTCTTAACCTATATTTCACCATACTTGCAGCAATTATTGAGCTTCGATACGGCGGATATTGCTTTTATGATGCTTGCTCTAGGCTTGATTGGCGCTTTCGCCTCCCGGCTCGGCGGCAGTTTGGTCGATCGCTGGGGAACCTCGCGCACGCTCGGAACCTGGCTCGTCATTCATCTGCTTGCTTTAGCGCTGCTGCCCGTCTTTACGTTCTCAACCCCGCTCGCAGTCGGGCTGATCGCGATCATGTTTGTCGCGTTGTTCGCCTCCGGCCCGGCCATACAAAGTTATATGATTCAGCAAGCGCCTAAGTCCGCCAACTTCGTCTTAAGCTTGAACACCTCCGTTATTCATCTCGGCATTGCCGGAGGCGCGGGTGCAGGAGGCTATTTGCTGAACGGAACCGCCTCATTGCAGCATCATCCTTGGCTTGCAGCCGCGCTCATTGCGCTCGGCTTAGCAGCGGCGCAGATTAGCTTTGCGCTGAGCCGGAAGAAAATGAACTCCCCAATTGAGAGGAGCTTGACGTAATCCTGTAAACCTTACGGCTGCCTAGCGGTAGATTCAAACGCCGTGCTCATCCGCTTCACTCTCTCCGCACGGGCAAATAATAAAGCGCCGCTACGTTAATCGTAGTGACGCTTTATTTTTAATGCTGCTCTACTGCCTTTTGCCGTAAAGAATCCGAATGATTGTAACGGCCTCTGTCCCGTCCCCCGTTACAACTCCGATTCCATCTGAGATAACAGCTTCACAACCAGGGCCGATGCCGTCTGTAGTTGTTCAAAGGCCGCTTGAGCACCCGTTTTGTCTCCAGCCTCATGTCGCTCAACAGCTTGCTTCGCATAATGGTGTACAGCTTTATGAGGCTCTTCAAGCTGCTTAAAAGCGGACTCGCTTTTGATTCGGGCCGGCAGCTCCCCATAGTACCACCTTCCCAGCCTGCAGTTCTCGTGGGAAGATACTTGCTCCAAAGGAATAGTCTCCAAGCCTAACAGCAAATTGTAAATCTTCCACTTCCAGAGAAGATGATCGGTCTTGGCTACCCTTATAGTGTCTTTATAACTTAATTTTACGTTAATGGAAAAGAAGGTGTTGCGGTACGCCTCCATTTGTCTGCTTAGCTCAAATACAATTTTGGCCGTTTGCCGTGCAATTTCTTGAGAATCGGAACTGTGATCAAATATGATGGAGTTCCGGTGAGCGATATCCATCACGGAGGACGTCTGCTCTTCGCTCATCGCTGCAATCTGGGTAGTCGTTTCATTGATTCCCTGAATAGCGGCCACAATCTTTTGCAATTCCGTATCCGCAACCTGAGCTTCGTTAACGCTTTCCTCAACAAGCCTTCCCGTTTCCCCTATTTTTTTCGTAAACTGGTTCGATACTTTTTGCAGCGATGACATACTTGTTGTAATCTGATCGATCTGCTCTTTGGTATGCTCGGCCAGCTTGCGCACCTCCGTAGCGACGATGGAAAAGCCCCTGCCATGCTCTCCTGCCCGGGCAGCCTCGATACTTGCGTTTAACGCCAGCAAATTGATTTGGTCCGCTATTTCCTTAATGATCTTAACCACTTCTTGCGTATGCCCGATTTCCTGATTAAGCCCGTTGACCTGGTTCAAAACCTCAGCATAGACAAGCCCGACTTGTTGTATTTCATTCAAAGCCTGGTTGATGACTCGCTTGCTCTGCTCTGCAGACTGAACGGCCTCGTCCGTTCCCTCCGCCACCTTGACCGCATGGTTTGCTACCTCAAGGATAGAAGCTGACATTTCCTCTGTTGCTGCCGAAACGCTTTGGCTCTCTTCAATTTGCTTGTCCATTCCTTTAATCAATTGCCCGGTATTGTCCAGTTGGGTCATGTGATTGAGCATGTCGGAAATACCGAATAAAAAAGATTTAAACGTCTCCTCCATGTATACCTCTACAATCAGCTGCTGATCAAAGGTGGCCAATTTCTGTACGGCTAGAACGGATTGCATCATCCGATCCGGTTTATGATGTAATTTGTCCATTAAAACGGCCGTCATGATCTGAATTAATAATTGATGGGCGGTAATAAAATGATCCGCCGTCAAATGAATGCGGCTGTGCACTTGTCCGATAGTAATTCGGGTCATCACATATTCCTGATTGACTTCCGCTTGCAGGAATTGTTCAAGATATGTTTCCATCGTTTGTCTCAAACGGTCTAACGTAGAGTTTTGGACAATAATTTTCTGCAGATGATCAACGGAAGTGATGGATTCGTAAAATTGATTGATCATCTCTGACTTATGCGGGTAAAGAATATGAGCAGCCTCTTTAATATGTGTAAGCGTATCCCGGTTGACGCCCATAAAAGCAAGGCGCTCCTTGACCCTTTCCCCCACAGCTGATATATCGGTTGCGCGCGCATGATCCAGGTATTCCGTCCACGATTTTGTTTTTTGACTAAAAAAGTTCATATGCTCAATTCCCCTCAACCTATTTGGTCTATTTTGCTGCGGGCAAACCGCTCAAGTATTTTTCAAAATCATGACCGGACAGCGGCTTGCTGAATAAAAAGCCTTGTCCCTGGTCGCAGCCGTCCTCACTTAGAACAGCTAGCTGCTCTTCATTTTCGACACCTTCGGCGATGACGTTGAGACCCAGCGTTTGGGCAATCGTCAGGATCGCCTTGACAATCGCATGGCTTTCCTTGTTTTGATGAATATCCCGAATGAACGAAGCATCGATTTTCAAGGTATCTATGGGAAGACGCTGAATATAACCGAATGAACTATACCCTGTTCCAAAATCATCAATAGAAGTATGTATGCCTAAATCCCGGATTTTCTGCAAAATAGCCGCCGCATTGTCCATATCCGAAAAAACGCTTTCTGTAACCTCAAGCTCCAGCCATTGCGGCTCCAGTCCGGTTTGCTGCAAAATTTCTTTGATCTTGACTAACAGATCGGATTGATAGAATTGCCGAACGGACAGATTCACAGATAGCTTCAACGGAAGGTAGCCTTGGTCTTGCCATTTTTTGTTTTGCTCGCACCCACGGCGAAGAACCCATTCCCCGAGGGGAAGAATCAATCCCGTTTCTTCCGCTATAGGTATAAACTTGTTAGGCGGTATTCTCCCTAATTCCGGATGATTCCACCGTACAAGTGCTTCCATGCCAATTAATTCTCCTGTTGCAAGATCGAGCTTGGGCTGATAATCAATATGGAACTGCTCCTGCTGAATAGCCTTCTTCAGTTCATTTTCCAAAAGAATACGTTCCAGGGAGCGCTCTTCCATATCTAACCGAAAGAATGAAATTCCGTTTCTGCCGCTATCTTTTACCGCATATAGAGCCATATCGGCCCTTTTCATCAGTTCTTTGGGCTCCCTTCCATCCACTGGAAAGATAGCGATCCCCATACTGCATGAAATATGAAATGACTTCCCACTGAAGCCGATGGGTTCTTGCAGACTGGTTTGGATTCGCCGGGATATGGATTCGACTTCCTCCGAGCTTGATATATTCGTTAATAATACGATAAACTCATCGCCTCCCAATCGAGCCACCATATCATTCGATCGAATGCATTGACTAATTCTTTGAGCCGCTTCAATGAGAATCAGATCGCCAGCCTCGTGACCGAGCGAATCATTGATGTTTTTAAACCGATCTAAATCAAGAAACATGATGGCCAGCTGCAACCGAAGCTGCTTGGCTTGATGGATTTCTTTGCGCAAACGATCCATAAATAACCTTCGATTCGGCAAATCAGTCAGCGTGTCGTGATAAGCCAGGTGGCGGATCTTTCGTTCCGAGCTTTTCCGTTCGGTAATATTGCGCATAACCAGAATCAAGCTGCTTACAGTCCCCGATGGATCGATAACGGGATTTATTCTGGTTTCCATGTCGTAGTCATCGTTATGCTTCGTATGTATTCTAAACTCTAACAGCAGCGAGGATTTTCCCGTGATCCGCTGCTCTTGAACCGCCTTGTGAAAAGTCTCCCGATCTTCTTCATGAATCCACTCGTACATGTAGCGCCGTTCAAAATCAGACAACTCGTATCCCAATAAACTATGGTGAGAGGGAGACACATACAAAAACCTTCCCTCCGCATCAATGATCGAGATCAGGTCCGATGAGTTTTCGGTGATTAGCCGGTACATCTCCTCGCTTTTCCTTATGTCTTCCTCCATTTTTTTTAGCAGGCTAATATCGTTTCGAATCGAGATGTATTGATACGGTTTTCCCTGTTCAGTCAGAAACGGAACGATCGTCGTATCCACCCAGTAAAATGAACCATCCTTGGCTTTATTCCGTATTTCCCCCCGCCAGACATTCCCGGACCCGATCGTCGCCCACATGTTTTTAAAATAAGAAGGGGGGTGATACCCGGAATTGAGTATGCGATGATCTTGACCAAGCAATTCTTTTCGTTCATACTGGGAGATTCTGCAGAACTGGTCATTGACGTAAAGAATAGTCCCGCGCGCATCCGTAATGGCTACAATCGAGGATTGGTCCAAGGCATATCTAACATCGGCCAATTCCTTCAATGCCTCCTTCAAGCTTTCGTCCCTATCCAACAAGGCGGTCTTCAAAAAAGGATATGCCCATGAATCGCACGCCGTACCCAAATCTTCCTTTCTCATGCCTCATCACCTGCTTCATATTATAAAATAACGTTCCTATTAAGTCGTTTTCATAAAAGATCGCATAAAAATAACCAACCCAAACACAAGCTTGGGTCGGTTGCACTACTAGCTTTCTTGCTATTCAAGTGCCCAGTTGAGAATAGCTGCTCATCGCTTCCACAAGGATTCAATTTAGGGTAAATATAAAATTTTCATAGGCCAATGGAACTATTTCAGTATACCAAATCTAGCAATGATTGCAATATATCCCCATTAAATTTTCTTTATAACTTATAAATGCATCATTTTTGACCATAATTTTCACGTCAACGGCTTAATATTACATGATATTTTCACTAATGAGGCGAAATATAGCTAGCGTAAGAGACTATAATTCTAATCTCGCTCCAATGATGAATTAGGCATTTATACCTATATACAAATTTAAAAAAGCCTTTAAACACTTGGGAACTCTCTGTTTAAAGACTTTTACATAGAGATGGCATATCCAGACAGACCATTAAAAGCGTTTTGACAAGTCGCGGGGGCTTTCCCTCTCTAGTCCCCCGTCATGCAGCGCTACCTTTTAAGGAGCTCATCCACTTTCACTTTCATGCTTCGTATGGTCGTTTTCTTATACTGAATTCCAAGTCGAAGCACCTTGAGCTGCTCTCGGCGGGACAACTTTTTGAATCTGGGCTCCTGTCTCAAAAACGAGCGAATAATGGACCAGCTGTTGCCGGCAATATGATCCGTGTTGTTGTAGGGCAATTCATAGGGCAGATTTCGTTTTCGGAAAAGGTTCAATAACGATGCAAACGTCGATACAATTTTCCCTTCGTCCACCAGACACGGCACGGCTTTTTTCTTCGTATACTTTTTGTAGTATTCCAAGTGATTATTTCCGCCTACAAGGACATAACCCTTATCTTTTCGGCTTTTCCGGACGATCAACAGCTGCATGCAGTCCTGGGCGACTTTGCGAAGCTCCTTGCTTCGCTTTGTTGGTTTTGCGGCCAACTCCGTCTTTATTTTGGTTAGAGGTATATATTGCACCGTATATCCCATGCGGCAGCACCCCTCTTAAAGTTTGGTTATTGTAGTTTATGCCATCCTCCTTTAAATGTACCGTTTACGGAATTCGCCCACCGGCTCCAAAGACGATCGGAAGGGAATATGTTCTGGCAATCGCTAATGACACCGCCTTAGCCTATAAAAGAACAAATCCCCCAAAAGCCATCCATGCCGCTACGCGGCACCACAGACAATGGAAATGGGGTACCAAGAGTAATTTCCAGGGTAGTGACGTGATGCTCTGAAGCTTATTCCGTCCGCATCCGGCCTAAGTTGGATCGGCGTCTAACCATTCCTCTGGGATCGTTCTATGGTATGGTTAGACATTACTTTCGGGGGAGAACCCGGATATCTACAGGATATGGCTGCGCATCATTTCCCTAGAGTAAAGGGCAGAGAAATCTGCCCCTCCTCATCAAACCGTACGTGAGGTTTTCCCTCATACGGCTTTTCGATGTTCGTCATTCATGTGCATGCAGATTACAAGAGCGTTTTAAGTCCATATTGACTACTTAGGAACCTCACTTCTTGTAGCGAACTCATCCATCTTGCGCGTTGCCTCTTCTTGGCATACCATCTCGTGAGCCTCTGCAAAATGTACCAGTCCAACTTTGCCAGCTTTAATTGGCTGTAAGCCGTGTAGTAATAGTTCCTCCACCCCTGAATCTTAGGATTTAGCCATTCCACATGTTCGAGAAATGATTTATGCCTCATGTTCGGCGGGGCCAGACGTTCTTTTACGACCTCCCGGATGCGTTCTTCCGCTTTCCGGGCCAACCATTGTTGGGTTGTATAGTACACCTTCCCTTGAGAAGTTTCCGCTTTCGTTTTGCGATGGTGCATGCCAAGAAAATCAAAGCCTTCTTCTCCTGTCCAAAGTCCGACGATGCGTGTTTTGGTCGGGTGTAACGTCAATTCAAGACGATTCATAATGGCACGAATAAGTTCGTATGCCCGGTCTGCGTCTTTCTTCGTCTTACACACGATCACGAGATCATCCGCATAACGCGTCAGTTCCCCGAATTCGCTACCATATCGTTCCCACAGGATATCGAAGTAGTTCAGATCGATGTTCGCTAAAAGTGGAGAGATGACTCCCCCCTGCGGCGTTCCTAAATCCGAACGTCGAACCGTTCCTTCTTCCATGACCCCTGCATTTAGCCACTTCCGTGCCAGTTTCAGGATACGTCTGTCACTGATTCGCATCTCCAGCAGTTTCATCAGCTTTTCCTGATTGATGTTGTCGAAGTAACCTTGGATATCGACGTCGACCACCCAATTGCCTTTGCGGTTACATGCTTTTCGGATTCGGTCCAGCGCTTGCTTGGCGCTTCGCTTCGGTCTGAATCCAAACGAGGATTCTTGAAAATCCGCTTCAAAGATCGGTTCCAATACCAGTTTCGTCGCCATCTGTATGACGCGGTCTCGGATGGTGGGAATGCCTAGCGGCCTTTGCTTTCCATCTTTCTTCGGAATGTAGTGCCGTCTTACGGGCTGGGGATGATACTTGCCTTCTTTGAGGATTTGATGGCATTCATACAAGAAAAGATACTCCCCTTGCTTTTCGATGTCCGCCAGTGTCTCTCCGTCGATTCCAGCCGACCCTTTATTGGCTCGTACTCTCTTCCATGCTTCCCACAGAGTATCCATCCGGTAGATCTTGTCATAAAGCGCATGGAATCTACGCTTCTTGTTTTCCTTGGCCGCATGACCTAGTTTCTCTTGGAGTTGTTGAACGTTTTCCTTTGGTGTTGTTAGCCTCTCGGCATTCACTGACTCGTACCTCCTTAAGAAACATGAACAAAGCAGGACCCCTTCCCTCCCGCAGGTTGTGTTGTCCTGCGTTCCTCGGTAGTATGAGCCCCTCGGACTCCCTTCCTGCAGACCGTTCATTTCACCGGCTGGGCTTATAGAACGTCTCGTTACGAAAAAAAAATTTCGTGCAGGGGAGGGTCTCCCCAGTTCACTGCATCTTCTTTCATACCATACCGATCCCCGTACGCCGGAGGATTCTTCGCTGCCGCTCCAAGTTCCCAGCAGCTTCCTTGGTCTTCACCCATATCCACGAGGTTCGACTTCCTCTCTCCCCTCTTGCGAGGCCTTTTTGACGACGCGGCAGGATTCACTTCATGTTACGGTCTGGTATCTTGCTCGCCCTATCTCTGACAGGTACTTTCGTCGACGCGCTTCTACGCACAGATTTCGCCGTACGCAGGCATCCTAGCTACGCGGGGGCTTGGCCCCTCCCGCGACCGGATTTTCACCGGCTAGAAGATGCGTGCCTCTGGGCACGCTAAACAAGAAAAAAGCCGCATCTGTGCGGCTCTTCATGAGTTTGCTTCTGTTTCACTATTTTACGATTTGCCACGTGACGCCGTAACGGTCTACGACCTCCCCGTAGTAGGCCCCCCATGGCTGCTGGTCGAATGGAAGCTTGATCGTTCCACCCTCGCCGAGCTTCGCATAGGCATTACGTGCTTCCGCTTCCTCGGCGAAGGTTAGGGAAAGGCTCATATTCCGGCCGCCTTCCGCAGGCTGGAAAGAATCGGACAGGAATAACGTATTACCTCCGGCTACGGTGAGAACCAAATGCATGACTTTATCTTTAGCCGCTTCAGGCGTCCCCGGAACTTCTCCCAGCGTTTTAATAAAATGAATTTCTCCGTCTAGCGCATTTTGGTAAAACTCCGCTTGCGTTCTTGCATCCTCCGACATCAAATAAGGTACCAGTTTTGCTGCCATATTCATCAACAACCTTTCAAGTTTTTTGGGGTTCTTGCATTTTCCGATTTAAATTTGTTCCCGTAAATTCGCCTCCATGGCAGCGATGATGGGGTTATGATAGGTTTGTGCCGGATCTGCCAGCTGACGCAATTCAACGACGACTTCGCCGCGCCCCTCGGGAACGGGAAGCTTTAGCGCCCACTCCATCGCTTCGTCCATAGTACGAGCATCCAGGATAAGAAACCCTTCCAACAGGTCGCTCTCCATGGAAAATGGTCCGGCTGCCACGGCGGCCCTGCCTCCGTCCGGCGGCAACGTGATCCTTAGCCCGCTCGAGCTTGGAAGCAGCGATTCATCGGCGAGCAAAATTCCTGCATTGGCAAGAGACCTGGCATACGCTGTCCGGCGGGCCGCAAAATTCGGATCATAGGCCACGCCCGCTTCCGAAAACGCTGTCGATTTAAACATCATCAAATATCTCATAAAATAGGCTCCCTCAGGCAGGGATCGGATTTGGCAGCCATCTGCCTTAACCTGCCTCTACCTGAACGACGAACGCGGGAGCTCCGATTCGACAACCGGCATGAAAATCATGATTCATCCCTGCATTCGGATGCCCGTGCGAGCAAAAGCTTCCGCTCGCGGCTGTTTTTCGTCAAGGAAGCCGCTCGTTCAAACTCGAGGCGCGCTTCTTCGAACCGATTCAATTTGTACAACAGATCGCCGCGAACGCTGGGCAAAAGATGGTACGCGGATAACGAAGCCTCTCGGTTCAATTCGTCGACGATTTGAAGGCCGTAAGCCGGACCGAAGGCCATGGATATCGCCACGGCGCGGTTCAATTCCACGATCGGCGAAGGCATGACGCGCGACAAAGCTTCGTACAAGGCGGAGATCCGGACCCAGTCCGTGTCCGCCGGTGTCGCCGCTTGCGCATGGCAAGCGGCGATAGCTGCCTGGAGCGCATAGGGGCCGTACGGCTTCCCTAACTGCTGGCAGCGATGAAGAGCTGCCAGCCCGCGGCGGATCAGGAGCTGGTCCCACCTGGCGCGGTTTTGGTCCATGAGCAGGATCGGCTCCCCGTCCGCTCCGACCCTCGTCTTCAGACGCGAGGCTTGCAATTCCATCAGCGCCGCGAGCCCGTGCACTTCGGGTTCGGCAGGCGCAATCTCCGCCAGCATGCGGCCGAGCCTCAGCGCTTCCTGGCATAGAAGCGGCCGGACCCAATGTTCGCCCGCGGTTGCCGAATAACCTTCGTTGAACATTAAATAAACGACCTCTAGAACCGTAACCAATCGCTCCTTCAGTTCTTCGCCTGCGGGAACCTCGAACGGGACCTTCTTGGCGCTAAGAGTACGCTTCGCCCGAACGATCCGCTGCGCAATCGTCGCTTCCGCTGCCAGAAAGGCACGGGCGATCTCTTCCGTTGTAAGCCCGCACAATAACCTTAACGTGAGCGCTACCCTGGCCTCCTGCGACAATACCGGATGACAGGTCATGAAGACAAGACGCAGGAGATCGTCCCCAATCTCCCCGTCCATGCGGCGATCCATATCTTCTTCCGTATACAATTCGGCGGTGCGGGTCAGCTCTTCGTATTTCCGGTCGCGAAGCTTGTTTCTTCGCAGCAGATCGATGGCGCGGCGCTTCGCCGTCGTCATGAGCCATGCTCCCGGATTGTCGGGGATTCCCAACTCCGGCCAGCGCTCTAGCGCGATCACCAAGGCGTCTTGAGCCAGATCCTCCGCCAGCCCTACGTCTCGAACCATGCGCGTTAATCCGGCGATTAATTTGGGGGACTCGATCCGCCAAATGGCATCGATCGTCCGTCCCGTATCTGATCGGCTCACAACCTGAACTGCCCCCTGATTTTTACTTGCGTTGCTTCATCCGAAGCCAATTGTTCCGGATCGAAAATTTGCCTCAATTCAATCTCACCTTGCCCGCCGCCATGCGGATCAGGCATGCGCATCGCCCACTTGATCGCTTCTTCCCGCGACTTTACCTCGATCAGCGTAAAGCCTGCAATAATTTCCTTCGCCTCCGTAAACGGCCCGTCCACCACTTTCGGCTTGCCGCCCGGCTCCGGATACGAAATACGAATGCCGCCGGAGCTCGGCTGCAGTCCGTCTGCGGCAAGCAGCACCCCCGCCTTGGCCAGCTCCTCGTTATATCTCAGCATGGCATCGAGCAATTCCTGGCTAGGCATTACCCCCGCTTCCGAATCCGTTGTTGCCTTCACGATCATCATAAATCTCATGTTTAATCTCCTCCATATCATGTATAGTGGACCTATTTTTCGTTCGTTTCAAACCGCTTGGGCAGGCCTCTATATAAACAACGAATGAATGCCGGACCAATCGACACATCTAAAGAAATTTATTTGTATTATTTGAATGCTTATCATTCGATGCGACCAGCAACTGGTATTTCCATTGGGTTGGAAAAATATATAAAAGTATACTTCAAAATGAAATTGGAGGTCAATTTACTTGACATTCCAAGCCGAAAAAGGCGATAAACATATGATTCGTACAATTTTAACCGATCCGTTTGCTTACGGATATTTGACCATTATCGAAGTTGACGCTCCCCAAGCCCAGCCCCAAAAAAACAAAATTGAGCCGCAGACTGCTGAAATTGAATTTTTATGCAGGGAGTGAAAAATGTTTTCAACCTAAAGAACAACGCCTAAGATGAGGAACCCCGCTTAGGCGTTGATATTGAGCCAAGAACAAGATCGGCTTTTTAACATGCAACAAAAACGGGGCCTCCAGAAGTCAGTTTTCACTGACTTTCTGAATAACCCCCTCTTCTGTGTGCGCTTTTCATCGATCGCAGAGTGTTATTTCGTGGAAACGGTGAACTATCGGGTTCATGCCGAATGCCTTGCGCTAGCTTTGCTTTGCGACCCGCAAGGCAGTCCGATCAACGCTCGGAGTCTCTTGATCTTACGATTCAACGATTATCGAATGAATGCCCCGCTCTTGATAACATGCGCGGGGGGAGAATACATTACGCGAATATCTGCAATCGGATCGCCGTCAATCACGATTAAATCGGCCTGTTTTCCAACCTTTACGCTGCCGATTTTATCCTCTAACATTAACAATTTGGCGCTGTCTATTGTCGCCTGCTTCAAAATCTCGACGTTCGAATATTCCAGGAATTCTTTACGCATTTTAAATTCCAATCCCGGATTTTTCTTGTATGACGCATAGGATACGTCCGTTCCCCAGCCGATGAGCACATCGTAGCTCACCGCATTCATGAGAGAATTTTTCACGGTATCTTTCAATTTATTTATTTTCTTTGCGGCTTCAGGGAAATCCGTATAATCGCTTTCGATCAAATCATGCATGATCGCCAGCGTCGGTACAATGCCGACATCTCTTCTACCGTTCATATACTGCAACGTATCATCCGAGATCATACTTGCGTGTTCAATGGTACGAACACCTGATTTGACGCCAACATCGATCGCTTCCGCACCATGGGCATGCATCGCTACATAAGATCCTCGGCCTGAGGCAATGTTCACCGCTTCCCTGATCTCATCTTCCTCCAGAATGCGAACGCCCGGGTCGCCTCCTTGCGACATCATCGAACCGCTTCCGTACAGCTTAATGAAGTCCGCGCCCTTTTGGAAATTTTGTCGCACTAATCTTCTCATTTCAGTCGGGCCGGTTACATATTCCAAAAGATTCTCCATGATTTCTACGCCGGGTTCGTGCGGACATAAGGTAGCTCCTGAAGCAATGACGGTTGGTCCTGCGACGACCCCCTCCTCAATGGCATTCCTTAAAGCGATAGTTGGACATGATTTGTCATCGCCTACGTCCCGCGCGGTCGTGATGCCGATACTGAGCAGATATTGCGCGTATTTCAAGCAATCAAACGCAAAAGCAGGCTTGCTGAGCTGCAAAATTTCTGCTTGCGTTGGACGAACAAAGGCTAAATGCACATGCATATCGATGATACCGGGCATTACCGTGGAGCCTTTTACATCCACTTCTTCATAACCTTCGCCGTTCAATGTTCCGACTGGGGCGATTTCCTTGATAATTCCATTTTCGATGAGGATGTCTCCCGTTTTCAAATCCGTACCTTCTGTCAGTGCCTCCACAAAATTGCAATTTCTTAAAATGATCAACCGTATCATCCTTTCATATCGCAGTTTATGTTTAGATCGCGTTGGTATTTGCTTGTAAATCTTCTTGTTGCACATGCTCTGACTTTTCACGTGCAATTAATTTTTTCGATTCATAGTTCAGCCAAAAAACGCCGGTTAGCATAATCATCATGCCGATGACCATAATGCCGAATACATAGTTGTAACCCGACACGCCATACATATCTAAAAAATGTCCGATAAGCTTAGGTAAAAATAAATCGGAACAATAACCAAACATGAGGGCTAACCCGGTAATCGTACCGGCAAGCGCAAGCGGTGCCTTCAATTCCGCCAGCGGCATATTCGCCGCCGTGTAACTTAACCGGCTGATGAAAATGGCCAGGAAAATCAAACTGATGACCAGAATGAGATATTTGTGATCCCGTGGAATGAAGCTTAAAATGATGATAATCAACAATGCGGGCGTAACGGTCGAATAAACTAAAGGCGCCGTTCTTCCGATTTTGTCACGAATAAGTCCGCCGATAGGGGCAGCCAGAATTTTAATGCCGTAACGAACGATCGCGGCGAATGCCGTCGTCCAGACAACGGGCATCCCGTATGCTGCATTTAAATAAGGGCTCATATAGCTAAGTGCAGTGGACTCGACGTAAACTCCAAAAGAAATCATCGCGATGATCCAGGTTACGGGCATTTTTGCCGCATTCCACAGCGATTTAAAAGTGATCCTTTCACTATCGTCCGAAGAGCTTGTACCATATTTTTTATTGTCATAGAAGAAGAACAAGCCCAATCCAACCAAAAAGAAAAAGCCGCTGAAACCTAATATGACTGTGCGAAAACCCGCAACCGTATCGATGTTTTCTCCGATCAGATAGGCCAGTCCCAAACAAAATCCTGCTGAAATAATCCCGTCAATCGCCATGGAGTAGCCGAAAATTCTGCCTTGCTCCGTGTTATCTCCGAGCATTCGAAGACATTTGATTTGAGCGCTCCATAAAAATAAACCTAACGTAATTGACATAAGAAAGAAGATGAATAATAACGTGTTATAGCTTGGAATCGTAGACATCCAAAAGCCCAAGAGCGATGTACTTAATACCGACGTTGTTACTAAGGTTTTCGATGAAAACTTGTCGCATAACCAACCGCCCACCACATAGCCTGGCACTGCCAAACTTGCATAAGCAGCCAATAAGGACCCCATTTGTTCATTGGAAAGCTCAAAAACGGCTTGGAACGGCACATAAAATATAATCGGTAAAAACAATATATTCACGACTGAAACGGCAGCAGACAATAAAAATAGCGGTATAATGCGATCCCTTAAACCTCTTTTACCAGAAGTAGCCCTCATAAATCCTCCCCCATGATTAATTTATACATGTATAATTTTAAATATAATGCAAATCAAAAGAAAGTCAAATTTTTTTTGAAGCTTTTGCGACTCCAACGAAGCTCTTCCTTTTTATTGCAGTACGATTAGCCTTATTCAGCTCGGTTCATTGACTGTCCAGGGAGCAAAGGGTATACTTTAAAAAAATCAATTAGCGAATGCGGAATAATCTTTATACATGTACAAGGATGATGCGCGATGAGATATAAAAAATACATACAAGCCAATGAAGAAGAACCTATAGATAATTCCACGGCAAAGGTCATATTACAGGCTGCGACGGAACTTTTTATGAGACAAGGCTACCACTCCGTAACCATGCGCGACATTGCCTCGCACGCGAATGTGAACCTTGGCTTATTGCCCTATCACTTTACGTCTAAGGAAAATTTAGCTAAGCATGTGTACCTCGGATTAATGGATCGGATCTACCGACAAATCGGCACGATTGATATGAGCCGCGTGTCCAACGCCGAAAAAATATATATTACTACTCTCTTGTCCTGGAAATATGTAGAAAATAGCGAGGAATATTCTAAATTCTTCTATGAATTCTATGAATCGGCCGGTCCCTTTGAAACGCCAAGCAAATTATTCATACAGATGTCTTCTACAGTTATATTAGAGCATGGGCTGCAGATAGGACGCGAAGAAAATGAGCTTTATTTTACCGTGATGAAAGGGGCCGAGTGGCTGTTAATTCAAAAACGGTACAAAAAAGAAATCCAAATCACGCTGGAGGAAATGCTGAACATCCTTTATTCCAATTATTTATACAACATAGGGCTATCGGACAAGATCATTGCGGAAACGATTCAGAACAGTTTGAACTTCTTAAAGAGCTTAGAAACATAAAAAAATGCACTAGGACCAACCTAAAGAACAACGCCTAAGATGGGGGACCCCGCTTAGGCGTTGATATTGAGCCAAGAACACCTAGCTCGATAGAAATTATGATTATTCATCCTCATACGATTCTTGTCAATTCACTGTTAATGACTCGATGTGCGGCAACATAACGATCTTTCGGACTAATCCCAAACGATGCAAATTGAACTTTCGATTGATTTGTAATAAATTGGACTTCATACTGCTTCGCATTTCCTACAAAAAGGCTAGTGTATGTGGAAGCATTCGGTTTTACCATAAATGCAACGTTATGAATCAATTTCTTTTTACCGTTTAATGCGTACACTTTAATTCTTACTCTTGCAGTATTATGTTGATCCTGGTTTAGTGAGTTCACAACAATACTGCGGGATACAGTCTTGTCTTTCTCCGTTAGGTTATTCAGAGGTCCAGTCGTATACTTACGAATCATTCATCCCCCGCCCCTTTCACAAACAAGATATTATGATAAAAGTCAATGTCACTGTAATATCTTATTCATTCAAAGGTTTATCTGATTGGACGAACTTAAAGCAAAATGAATCGCCCTGCCTACAAAAGAGGACAGGGCGATTGTTTTTCATCCGTGTTCACAACTTTCCAAGCCTTAAATCAAAAAAATATTGCACAGCCGGATGCTTTAGCTTGATTTTTTCAGACATGTTTAAAATCCGCTTTTTCCCAACTCGTCTGTCGATCAATGCCATAATATTTAATAATATATCGTTACTCTCGAGGCTATCTTCAATAGAGGAGGACAAAAACGTATTAGCCGCATCCATAAAATTGGATTTACTGAGTGAAGATTGCGCTGCCCAAAGCTCCTTGGCCAACTGGGATATTGCTCGGCTTCGCGCAATCGCGATTAAACGATCTTCCGGAATCTTCCCTTGCATATTCATTCTTACAGCTTCAATTTGTTCATGACCGATCGGAATATCGATACCCGAGTCGTTTTTTATTTCCTGCTCCGATTGATACCATGTGATAAAGGTAGTCGCATCGCTCATGTTCAGTATATTTTTTTTATCAACCGCGATATAACAAATCCCCGCTTTATCGGGCAAATAACGATAGCCAGTTGCGCGGTATTCCACTTTCCCTTGTAACGAAGGACTGAGAAAGCTCTCCAATTGCTGCTTCAATTTGCTCCAGGACATGATCTTCTCCTATTTTAAAAAAAGCCTTATTGTCTAATTCGGAATGGCTGCCTTCCGTTTAATTTACATTACTAGACCCGTTAGAATAAATCAAACAAATCTTTTACGTCCGCGCCGACTGAACCCTCGGGGTTCGGGACGGCAGGCAAATAAAAAAACCGCCACTACGGTAATCGTAGTGACGTTTTTGTTATGGAGCCTAGTGAATTCAACCTCTGGCCTCATCGTTGCCAGCGATGCGCTCTCCCACGGATTTACACACCTATAAATACCTTCGACGAGTGAAAAAATTACCTTGTATTGAAAAGGTTCCTTAACGAATCAGGAATCTTTTCAATATAATTGGCGGCGGGGCACTAATATATAGATCAAATTAATATGTCTAATCGGTCAAATAAAGTTGAATGCCTTTGCAAAAGCATCAAGGTCATCAATGATAAACAAATCACTGCTCCAATTACCTGGCCATACAGCATATAATGTCGTTGTGTTATTATTGACCCTATGATAGGTTTCCAGAAGCTTCGGCCTATCCGACTTATTTTTGTGATAAACTTGTGACACATTACCGTTTTTATCTACCTCAAAATAACAAACTGTACCCATACTATATGGGAAGCTACCAGCTTCTTTAGCACTTCTCATCAATAACACTCCTTTATAGCTATACTACAAAGAAATCCATAATTTCCCACAAACAGACACTGCCTTGTGCTTACGTAAATCTAAATGAGTATATTGATATGTAGTGTATTGAATCGGTATAGTGATAATTTCTAATAAATTTTTGGATTTTTCAATCCTGCTATCACCGCATGATTTCATTTTTAAGCCAGCGATAAAAACCATCCTTTAGTAGGCTTCAGAAAAGCTGTCCCTAATTACTTTTACTCCCATTAAAGAACAATCATCAATCAACTGCAAGTGATTCAAGGCCTCAATGTCCAGTATTTCATGTGTGAAAATTTTCGATGCCATCGTGTTGCTGCCCATTGAAAGCAAGACATCAACATGACGGTAGAACCCGTATAACGAAACATGAGAATAGATATAACCATCACCATTAAAAGTTATATACGGAAATTGTGGCGGAATCCATAATCCCGTAATGTCACAAAAATTATCTTTTTTCATTGATCTTGTAATTCTTGGATATTGTACATAATCATTAAAAATCCCTAGTCGTTGAGCATAAATTCCCACTACTTGTTTAAGTTCGTCATACGTCAGACCAAAGCAAGCACGGGACATTAATTTGTTCTCTTCAAAAAAGAATGAATGCTCAGAATTGATCCTCTTTACGATACCAAATTCGCACGAACTCGCTATAGGCAAACTCACAATATAATTTTCAAGACGTTTGAACCTTGCCTTACCATATAATTCATGATCCAAGAAATTAGTCAATAATATACAACCCGCTTGCAGTCTATAAAAACCTCTTATCAGTTGTTTGCTTTTTTTCGCCGACTTACCACGGAGGTAATACGGCCACCCATTTAAATGCGCTCCTTTCTCTTCCCTACCAACAATTCCCATGTAACAAAACAATGCTCCGCTATCAGAGAGGTACAACGCTGGACCATGATCCGGAATTGATATATTTTCCCCTAGTTCTTCTGATGCATCAATTGTTTTATAGAATTCAGCCAACATTATGCTATCGCTCCCTTCTTAAATTTTAATCGCTTATATTCTAACTCCATTTTTTTGTAGCGTTATAGGATCAATACTTTGTGCTATACCTACAGTAAGCATAGACTATTTCCATTCCAAATTCCAGAAAATATCCCCATTTCCGACAATAGAAAGCCCCCGCAAGTGTCAGGACCTCCTCATTTTCATTAGTCCTGCCATCTATGTATGTTTTTGGTCGAGCATAGGGGGATGTTTGAATCCTTCATCTTTCCTGCTGACGTAGCTTAATCGCCGATGACAACCTTAACGGTTGATTCCAACGCCGTGCTCGTCCGCTTCGCTCCCTGCGTGCGGACTGAACCCTCGGGGTTCGGCCCCCGCCTAGCATAAAAAAAATCCCCGGAACACTAATTGGTCCGAGGACTTTTTTTTATGGAGCCTAGGGGGATGTTTGAATCCTTCATCTTTCCTGCTGACGAAGCTTAATCGCCGATGACAACCTTAGCGGTTGATTCCAACGCCGTGCTCGTCCGCTTCGCTCCCTGCGCGCGGACTAAACCCTCGGGGTTCGGCTCCCGCCTAGCATAAAAAAAATCCCAAGAACACTAATTGGTCCGAGGACTTTTTTTATGGAGCCTAGGGGGATCGAACCCCTGACCTCATCGCTGCCAGTGTGGTATGCGCGGTGTCCTGCTATGTACCAATATGTCCGAAAGCCTGCTGTAGAGCGGGTTTTCGGACTTCGCTCTGTCTTCCTGTTTCCTCGGATTTCCGTCGATAATCCAGGGTTAGTGATCATGGATGTGATCACGCCATCCCTCAAATTCCTTTGAGGATGAGATCATGTGAAGTGCGGTGCGTCACTATGCAACAGAACTGGAAATCATGATATAATACTAATGATAAGGATTGGAGTTGATTCGGATGCACGACCTGCTTGACCCCAAGAATGATTTCGTCTTCAAACGCATCTTCGGCAGCGAAGAGAACAAAGATATCCTGCTTGCCTTCCTTAACAGAACCTTTATAGAAGCTGGGGAGCCGCCGCTGACCGAGATCATCCTGATGAATCCATACACGGATAAGGATTCGCCGCGCGATAAGCAATCCATCTTCGACATCCAAGCCAGGACAACTGAAGGAAAGCTCATTAATGTGGAGATGCAGCTATTCAATAAGTACGATAATGAGAAGCGCACACTTTACTATTGGAGCAAGCAATACGCGGGACAGCTTGAAGAAGGACAGTCCTACAAACAGTTGAAAAAATGCGTCACAATCAATATTCTCAACTTCTCCTTACTGTCTAACGACCGTTACCACAACATTTTTCATCTACGGGAAGACCATAGCGGCATTACACTGATCGACGATATTGAAATCCACATCATGGAGCTTTCCAAGCTGAGTTCGCAAGACATACCGAACGAAGGTGGTTTGCTTAACTGGTTACTGTTCTTGAAAAGCGAGGATACAACGAACTGGGAGGTGTTGAAGGTGAATGAACCTGCTCTGGGTAAAGCAATGACCGCATTAGAATACCTGAGTCAAGATGCTGAAGCACGGCGTCTGTACGAGATGCGACAAAAAGCTCTGCATGATGAAGCTTCGATGTTGGAAGGTGCAAGGGCGGAAGGCGAGTCACTTGGCAATTTTAAAGGAAAATTGGAGGTTGCCAAGAACATGCTAACTAAAGGTATGGACGTACCAACCGTAGCGGAACTGACTGGACTTTCAACAGAACAGTTGGAACAATTGAAACGAACACATTGAATCCTTTAGGCTGTGAGGGACTAGTTCCCCACAGCTTCTGTTTATTTATGGATTAACAGATTGAGCTTGCTTCAAATGCTACTTTCGTTTGCTACGGGGTCTGGCAGACACTCCAATCCCCAAACTTTCTCCCCCATGACAAAGTTATCCTCTCCAGCCTCAGGCCAGTATTCAGGATGTATCATATCTAATCTGAAAGGTATTTCTGCCTTATCATCCATGCGGCTTCCACAATACTGGGTTAATTCATGTAATCCTTCATATTCATCTAAATCTGTAGCCAAATAGCCGATAGGGGGATATTTGAGTATGCTGAACATACCGACACCCCCTCTACTAAAATCGCTCCATTCACCTCTGTATCTAGGCATTGCTATATCTCTAATTACCTTTAGGCTCATGTATGGATATATCCAGTAGAACACCTTTATTCCTTTAGGAATAATCATCGATTCATCTAATACGTAATCCCGATACTTATCGTCAATCTTGCTCGTGCCGAAATCTCCAGTTGCTGAAAGCATGTGACCGAGTAGAGATTTACAGATTAGTGCTGGTTTAGTCTTAACATGATCCGTCGCTTGTGGCAGTGTTAGCCTAGTTTTAATCATAAGCATGACATCGGCTGCAAGTTCATTAAGAACAGGGTCGGCTTTTGCTCCTAATAAAACGCCGTGCTAGTCCGCTCCTTCCTGCGCGCAGACTGAACTCTCGGGGTTCGGCCCCGCAGGCAAATAAAAAAACGCCACTACGGTAATCGTAGTGACGCTTTTTTTATGGAGCCTAGGGGGATGTTTGAATCCTTCATCTATCCTGCTGACGAAGCTTACTCGCCGATGACTACCTTAGCGGTTGATTCCAACGCCGTGCTCGTCCGCTCCGCTCCCTGCGCGCGGACTGAACCCTCGGGGTTCGGCCCCCGCCTAGGCACAAAAAAATCCCCGGAACCCTAATTGGTTCCGAGGACTTTTTTTATGGAGCCTAGGGGGATCGAACCCCTGACCTCATCGCTGCCAGCGATGCGCTCTCCCAGCTGAGCTAAGGCCCCGCGGCGACAAGAATGATAATATCACAGGTGCAATAAGCTTGTCAACAGTTTGACTCGCTGCACCTGCAAATTATTTTTTATCATCGCCTACCTGATGCTTGGACAATATGTCCGTAAGCTCTCGCATGAACATACTGATGTCCTTGAATTGACGATACACGGAAGCAAAGCGGATATAAGCGACCTCATCCACAGGGTATAGCTGCTCCATGACGATCTCGCCGATTTCCCGGCTGTCGACCTCGGCGCTGGCGGTGTTGCGGATTTGCTTCTCCACTTCGGAGACGATCATATCGAGCTGCTCGACGGATACCGGACGCTTCTCGCAGGCGCGTATAAGACCGCGCAGCATCTTCTCGCGGCTAAATTCCTCGCGGCTGCCGTCTTTTTTGATTACGATAAGCGGGGTTTCCTCCACCATCTCGAACGTGGTGAACCGCTTGGCGCATCTTTCGCATTCTCTGCGGCGCCGGATCGATTTATTCTCATTGGCCGCGCGGGAATCCAGTACTTTCGTTCCGGAATAGTCGCAATAAGGGCATTTCATTTTTCAATATCTCTCCTCTTGATTACAAATGAACAATTATTGCCAGTGAATCCCTGTAATGAACTTCTGTGAAAAGCACATAATAGGATTACAAACGACAAGGAGGTGAACAGACATGGGTGCAGGACAATCTCGAAGCAGCAACCAATTGGTTGTTCCACAAGCTAACGCAGCTTTGGATCAACTGAAGTATGAAGTAGCACAGGAATTGGGTATCGCCATTCCTCAAGACGGTTACTACGGTAACATGGCTACTCGTGACACTGGTGCTATCGGGGGACATATTACACGTCGCCTGGTACAAATCGCCGAGCAAACACTTGCTGGCGGGAACCGATAGGTAAAGGTTAGAGAAGTATTGGACAAAGCTTCCGTGAAGGGGCCTGTCCAATACTTCTTTACTTTCAAGAAGCCATTCCCCAATCCTTCGCGTATAACTTGTGATACTTATTATAATAATACAAAACACGCTGAATGTAATGTCTCGTTTCTCCATACGGGATCGAATTCGAATTTTCCAAGGTTCCGTCCCACTCTCTGTTTTGAATCCATCTGGTTACTTTGCCTTGCCCGGCGTTATATCCGGCTATAATAGCGACCGTATTGCCGTTGAACTCCTTATGGAGCCAGTTAAGGTACCAGGTTCCGAGCTCTATGCTGACAGAAGGATTGTCCAGATCGTTTTTGAACGAGGGAGAAAACTTGCCGGCATCCACAATCCACTCGGTCGTATCGGGCATAAGCTGCATGAGACCGTAGGCGCCTTTTTTGGATGAAATATTCGTTTTATAATTGGATTCTACTCGAATGATAGCTGCAACCAATAGCGGATCGACCTCGTAAGCTTGAGCATGCTGCCTTATTTCTTCCTCATAACGGATAGGATACAACCATTTTCCGACCTTATCGCTGCTGATAAACATGAGGATCACGAAGGTGATGAAAAGTAGAGCAAACACTCGCTTTTTCCGCCAAAAGCTGATGCTCATAGCAGCCTCCTTCCCTTTAGAAACGCCTCCACCTGGTATTCCGTCTGCACAAGCGTTCCTTGATTGTCTATGAGAATGTCGGCCATCGCTTTTTTGTTTTCGATATCCATTTGTGCTTGAAGACGGGCCTCAGCCTGTTCTTCCGTCAGCCCATCGCGCGACATAAGCCGCTTGAGCTGCTCTGTTCTGGGTATGTACACGACCATGACGGCCTCGAACATGGATTGCAGCCCCGATTCGTATAACAATGGCACGTCCACCACGACAAGCTTGTCCGGGTGCTGCCGTTCGTATTGCTCCATTCTCTCCCGCATCAGGGCGCGGATCGAAGGGTGCATAATGCCCTCCAAATCCTTACGCGCCTGCGGGTTGCCGAATACCGCCTCACCCAGCTTTTTGCGGTGCAAAGAGCCGTCGGGGAGCAGCATGTCCGCGCCGAAGCGTTCCACGACCAACTGCAGCACGGGACTACCCGGCTCCACGACTTCCCTGGCAATGCGGTCGGCATCAACCAGCATCGCCCCGCGCCGCACCAGCAAATCCGCTACAGTGCTTTTGCCGCAAGCGATGCCTCCGGTTAAACCGATATTCATATACATTCTCCTACGAAAAAAGTTAGTAATCGCCTGCTGTTTTTCACTACATCAATTTCATGATACCCATAACAATCAATACAAATCCGGGGAATACCGATAATCGGCGAATCCAAAATAATTCCGAATACTTATAACCTATTCGTAAGCCGCTCGCCAGGAAGGTCCCGCTGGCCAAAGCAATGACAGCCGAAGTCAGCAGCGGGGCAAAACCGATCAAAGCCGCCCCGATCCCCGCGCCGAAGGCGTCCAAGGATAAAGCGACGCCGAGCAGCAGCGCTTCGTACGGCGAAATGTTGCCGGAGCGGTCCATATCCGCGATAGACGGCTTGCGCAATATTTGAATGACCAAGCCGAGTCTTTTCAACTCGATGTAAAATACTTCCCGCGGACTTGGAGCGGCGGATTCCTCCAACGAAGCCTCCGCCGGCCCTACCGGCTGGGGCAAGCCGTCCTCTTCGTCTTTTTTCTTCGATACGACCTGGTAGACGGCCCAAATTCCGATGCCGATCAAGATGACGCCGCCGATCGCTTTGGCAAATTCAGGATCGACGAAGCGGCTGATAAACACGCCGATCTGCATGGACACATAAATGATGCATCCCGAACAAAGCGATATAATCGCCACCGATAACAGCGGCATTCGGATTTTGCGCAAACCGTACATGACGCCTACGCCGAATCCGTCCAGACTGACAGCCAGAGCCAGTATCAACAAGGAGACAAAAGGCAGCATAGAACTTCCCCTCCCGACCGTTTTACTCCTACTATATGGCATAGATGGGCGGAGGGTGCAGCCTACTCGTCGTACGTTTGCCCGCAGGCGGTTACGCCTTGCGGCTTCGTTGCTTCTTCAAGGGCTGACAGTTCGGGCAAACATGCGTCCCCCGTCCTGCCACCACCGACTTCTCAATGTGCGCCCCGCAAACCGGGCAAGGCTCGCCTTTATGCCCGTACACTTTGAGCTGATGCTGGAACAAGCCGATCTCGCCTTGTCCGTTTACATATGACTTGACCGACGAGCCCCCGGCGGCAACCGCATCGTTCAACGTGCTGAGTATCGCCTCGTATAAGGAAGCCAGCTCCTGCCGCGACAAGGAGCCCGCTTCCCGCTCGGGGTGAATCCCGGCAAGAAATAGGGACTCATCCACATAAATATTCCCGAGCCCTACGATATATTCCTGATTCAGCAGGAGCGGCTTGATCTTGGTCGAGCGCCCCGCCAGCTTGCTCTTGAACGCATCGAGCGTGAACGCATCGTCCAGAGGCTCCAAACCCAGCTTCTTCAGCGGCTGTTCCTCCAGCTCCTGACCTAACGGGAACAAATGCATCGTCCCGAATTGGCGCACGTCCTTATATCTCAATTCGCTGCCGTCGGTAAAATGAAACACCACGTGCGTATGCGTCTCCAGCGGATCTTTGCTGTCGTAGACGCCGTACCGCCCTTCCATGCGCAAATGCGAAACCATTGTATAGTTGTCCATCAGAAAGCGGAGAAATTTGCCCCGCCGCTCGACGGAGCGTATCGTTTCGCCCTGCAGCATCATGCTGAACTCCAGCGGTTCTTCCGGCCGCTGAATAATTCTGCGCAAATGCACCGTGACATTCCCTATCGTCTTCCCGACGACCAGCTGACTTAATGTTCGTTTGACTGTTTCGACCTCCGGAAGCTCCGGCATGTTGTTTCACCTCGGTTATTACTTGGCTTCGTACCAGTTGGAGCCGGTATCGACTTCCACTTTCAGCGGCACATCCAGCTTCAGCGCATTCTCCATCACTTCCGCCACCGCCGTTTTCATCGTTTCGATTTCGTCTTCGGGCACTTCGAACACCAATTCGTCATGCACCTGAAGCAGCATCCGGCTGCGCAAGCCGTCGCGCTTCAATCGTTCGTCCATCTGCACCATCGCCAGCTTGATAATATCCGCCGCGGTGCCCTGAATCGGCGTATTCATCGCCGTACGTTCGGCGAAGGAGCGCAGATTGAAATTGGATGCGGTAATCTCAGGCAAATAGCGGCGGCGCTGCAGTAGCGTCGTGACATAGCCGTCCTGGCGCGCTTTTCGGACGATATCGTCCATATATTGGCGAACGCCCTGGAACACGGCAAAATATTGCTCGATAAACTGCGCCGCTTCTTTACGGGTAATATTTAAGTTCTGCGACAGACCGTAATCGCTGATACCGTAGACGATACCGAAATTGACGGCCTTCGCCTGCCTTCTCATATTGGAGTCCACTTGCGACTCGGAGACGCCGAACACATCCATCGCCGTCTTCGTATGGATATCCAGGTCGTGGAGGAACGCCTCCATCAGCTTCTCATCCTGGGATATATGCGCAAGCACCCTCAGCTCGATCTGCGAGTAATCCGCAGTCAAGATCGACCAGCCCGGCTTTGAGGGAACGAAGACTCTGCGGATTTTGCGGCCTTCCTCCAGACGGATCGGAATGTTCTGCAGATTCGGATATTGGCTGCTGAGCCGCCCGGTCGCCGCGATCGTCTGCCGGTAATAGGTATGCACCTTGCCGGTATCTTTGCGCACCTCCTTGAGCAGCCCTTCCACATAAGTAGATTGCAGCTTGGACAGCGTGCGGAAATGCAGAATATGGCCAATGACCGGATGATACGGCTCCAGCTTTTCAAGCACTTCCGCATCGGTAGAATAACCGGTCTTGGTCTTCTTTACGGTAGGAAGCTGCAGCTTCTCGAACAACACTTCGCCGAGCTGCTTAGGCGAGTTAATATTGAACTCCATCCCTGCGGCGTCATAGATCGAATGCATAATCGTCTCCAGCTGCGAGCCCAGCTCTTCGCCGTACTGCTTGAGCGCTTCCGTATCGACCTCGATGCCCTTCTCCTCCATCGCGGCAAGAACGCTTGCCAGCGGCTGCTCGAGCCCGTAAAACAGCTGATGCATGCCGCTTTCTTCCAGATCCCGTTTCATCGGCTCCGTCAGCTGATGAATCGCCGCCGCCTTGCGGCATAAATAGTCGCATAGAACGTCCAACGCGGGAATTTGGAATTTGGCTCCCTTGCCGAATACATCCTCATCCGCTTTAAGCGCCGGCAGTCCGTACTTGACGGTAAGACCGTTAAGCGTAAGCGCCGACTCCGTAGGATCGAGCAAATAAGCGGCAAGATGCACGTCGAACTCCGTTCCGCGCAGATGAATGCCGCGCCATGCCAGCAAGATCTCGGCGCGATGCTGATCGTAGACGGCCAGCGCTTTGTCCGAGGACTGGAGCCACGCCTTCACGGCTTCCGCTTCTGCAGTGCCTTCCTGCAGCCGCTCGAACGGCACATAATAGCATTTGGCCTCCGTATACAGCGCCAAACCGATCATCTCCGCGTTATGCGGATTATCTCCGGCCGCTTCCACATGCAGCGCCGTCACCTGAGGCAGGATGCCGACCAGCTCGGCCATGTCGTCTTCGCCGACAACCGCCGCTTCGATAGAAGCCTGCTCCCGCCCGGCTTCAGCCGAATCTCCGCCGGAGAAATCCATCTTCTCAAGCAGCGATTTGAACTCCAGCTTGCGGAACATGCCCGCCAGAGCCTGTCCTTCGTAACCGGAGTAAGCCAGCTCCTCCCACTGCGTCGTCAGCGGCACTTCACGGTAGATCGTCGCCAGCTCCTTGCTCATTCGGGCCTCGTCCGCATGCTGCTCGACTTTCTCCTTCATCTTGCCTTTGAGCTGAGCGGCGTTCTCAAGGACGCCTTCGACGGACTCATACTCGTGCAGCAGCTTCAGCGCCGTCTTCTCACCAACGCCGGGAATGCCCGGGATATTATCCGAGGCGTCGCCCATCAGCCCTTTCAAATCGATAATTTGATGCGGCTTAAGACCGTACTTTTCCTCAATCAGCGCCTTATCGTACAGCTCAACCTCGGTAATGCCCTTGCGCGTCAGCGCGATCTTCACGCGATCCGAGACAAGCTGAAGCATATCTTTGTCTCCGGTGACGACGATCACCTCGATATCGCCTTTCTCGTCGGCAATGCGGGTCAGCGTACCGATAATATCGTCGGCTTCGTACCCTTCCAGCTCGAACTGCGCCATACCGAAGGCGCGGATCAAATCGCGAAGCAGCGGAAACTGCTCGGACAGCTCGGGCGGCGTCTTCGCCCTTCCGCCTTTATATTCTGCATAGTCTTTATGTCGAAACGTCACCTTCCCCGCATCGAACGCCACGAGGAAATGGGTCGGCTGCTGCTCTTCCAGCAGCTTGAGCAGCATCGTCGTAAATCCGTACACCGCATTCGTATGCAGTCCGCTGGAGTTGCTGAGCGGCGGCAATGCATAGAACGCCCGATTGGCAAGACTGTTGCCGTCAATCAATATCAATTTCGACACGCGCTACACCTCATTTTTTTCATAACATCACATACTCCATGATAGCATAGGACAACGAAAGAAAAAAAGCTTACGTCCACTTTGCCCTTCATAGGGGTGACGCCGACGCCCGTAGCATAAGCATAGATTATAAGGCGATGCTTTTCGCGTAAACGGAGGTAGAACGTTTATGAGCACCTCAACCCGTACAGCAGGCAAAAAGGCGATCTGTTTCGATGTCAATCAAACGTTGATTCATCAAGGCATTCACTTCGAGCAGGCCTTCCGTTCCGTATGGAACGATTACTACTCCCGCTCGGTCCAAGGCAGCTTTCCGACGGCGGAAGCGCTTTGGAGCAAGTACCAGTTTTACTGGCAGCAGCATAAAAAAAATAAAACCGCCCGCCTCCAGCTCGACGACCTGCAGCAGCAGTGCCTGCAAAGCGCCATTAAGGAGCTCGAAGTCCCGGTTCATCAGCAGTTCGCCCGCGATTTCTTCCAGCTTGTCCGCAGAGAGAGGCTGGCGGCCAGGTCGCTCGCTCCCGGCGTGGAAGAAACGCTCCGGTCGCTGGCACCCCGATTCAAGCTGGCGATCATCAGCAACAGCCCGCGCAGCGAGGTCAAGCATTTGCTGGAGCGGTTTGGGCTCCATGATTTTTTCCCCGAGGACCGGATCTTCACCGCCCAGCACAGCTCGGAGAAAAAACCGAACGTTCCCTTGTTCAAAACCGCGATCAGAACGCTCGATCTGTCGCCGCGGCAGCTGGTGATGGTCGGTAACTCCTGGAAGCATGACGTGTGCGGCGCCACCAAAGCCGGGCTCGATGCGGTCTGGGTGCAAAGCGGGGCCTCGGCCAAAAAAATTACTCAACAAAAGCTCGGAAAACGAAACGTGTACTGCATACAGCAGATGGATCAGCTGCTCGAATTGTTCTGAACGTCTTCCCCTCCAAGCCCGATGCGTTCGGAACGGAAGGCGCTGCCGATGACGCTTTTGGACTGTTTTTTCAGCTTGGCGGCGACTTGGGAAATTTGCTCCGGCGTAACGGCCGCTTCCCGCTCGCACAAAATCAGCGATAACGAGACGGTTACGCTTTTCGCCTCTACCCGGTTGCCGCTGCGGTCCTCCACGAAGATCCCTTTGTCGCCTTCCACGAACAGGCAGGCACCTTGATCGAACCGCCTTATCAATTCCTTGCACAGCTTCTCGGGCTGCTCGGCCGAGGTGATGACGATGAAGTCGTCGCCTCCGATATGGCCGACAAAATCGAACGGATGGCCGCAGACCACGACCGACTGCTGAATAATATCCGCCGCAAATTGAATAAGCTGATCGCCTTTTTGAAATCCGTAGCGGTCGTTAAACCATTTGAAATAATCCAGGTCGGCATAGATGACCGCAAACCGTTTATTGTCCGAGAGGCGCTTGTTCAGCTCGCGGTAAATCTGGATATTGCCCGGCAGTCCCGTCAGCGGGCTGGCCACCTTGGCGTTCTCCATCCGGGCGTTCGTAATGCATTCCAGGATCGCGCGGATCGAGGCGGCTCCGGCCATTCGCCCTTCGCGCGTAATCACGACCAGGTCGTACAAGTTGTTGATGGCCCGGGAAGTCGCCAGCGTGGAGACCGTTTCTACCGGCATGTGCTCATCGACGATCAGCGGATGCGCATCCATGAATTGATCGATCGTTCGATGCCAGAACAGCGAGAACCCGTACTGCCCGGCCAACTGCTGGAACAATCGCTCCCGCATCATTAAGCCTACCGGGATGCCGTCCGATACGATGACGACGCCTTGGGCATTCAGATGATTTTTAAAGTAATCGGCAACCTCGGAAATTTGCGTCTGGCGGTCGAACGCAGCGGCCGGCGAGCACAAATCCCCTATCGTCCAGGCGCTGCCGGCCGTATCGTGAATTTTTCTGTGCTGCACGATATGACGCACCAGCCGGTCGCTGACGACGGCCTGCTCCGATCCGGGGGCGCCGAGCAAATAGCCTTGGCCGTAATGAACTCCCATCCGGGTCAAATAAAGCAGTTCCTCCTGCTGCTCGATGCCTTCGGCGATCATTTCAATACCGAGCTTGCGGGCAAAAGAGACGAACGTCTCCAAAATGGCTTCCTTCGTCTTATGATGTTGAACCCCCTGCACCAAAGAGCGGTCCACCTTAATAAAATCCGGCTGCAGCTCGGCTATCGCCTGGAGCGAGGAATAGCCCGCCCCGGCGTCGTCGATCGCGATCCGGTAGCCTTGATTGCGATAATGCTCCAATATTCTCTTCGCAGCCGAGAAATCTTCGATCGAGCTTCGTTCGGTCAGCTCGAATACGATCCGCCCCGGGTCCATCCCCTTGGCCTCCAGCAGCTCCAGCGTTCGGCCCGGAACGAACTGCGGATCGTTCAATACGGCTGCGGATATGTTAAGAAACAACAGCTCGCGGCCTTCTGCAAAGAACGCGCCGCGGATCGCCTTCTCTCTCGCCAGTCTGTCGAGCGGGTAAAGCAATCCGGCCCGCGCTGCGGAAGAGAACAGGCGGTCCGGCGAATGAAGCGGGCTGCCGGCGGGCCCGCGGGTCAGCGCCTCATAGCCTAAGATCCCGCCGTCTCTAAGCGAAACGATCGGCTGATAAACGGAATGGATTCGCTGGCATTGCACGATGTCCCCGATGTCATGTTCACCGATTTCAAATTCCGGGCGTTGCTCCGCCCCGTAAGAGTCCGGTTTGCTAGTGGTCATGCTCCTCATCCCCGCCTCACCGCTAAGTAGTTGTCGATTGCAGAAACGGCGTTTCTCTCGCGCCTTATCCCGCCTATATACCTACTTGCACTATAGCATAGGAAATTTATCTCAGTGTTAAAGTCCTATTCGGATTTTGTTAACCGATTGTAAATAACGGGCTGAATACAAGGAACCAGGGCCTATGATCTGAAAAGCACAACCATTGGCGACGGCAAAAAGCACCTCTAAAGCGCCCGATACGCCTGTCGGCATATCGGGGCCATAGAGGTGCCCGATCGGTTAATTCATAAGCTCCGCGTACTGCAGAAGACGTTTGACCATCACGGCCGCTTCCGCGCGCGTTGCATGGTCAGTTGGCGCGAAGTTGCGGTCCGTCATGCCGTTCATGATGCGCGCGTTCAAAACTTGCGCGACCGCTTCCTTAGCCCAGCCGCCGATCGCCGGACCGTCGGCGAATGCCTTCAAGGCTGCGGCGTCGCCAGAGGCCGGTTTGCTCACAAGCTTCAGTGCTCGCGCCGCCATGACGGCCATTTGTTCGCGGGTTATATTCGCGTCCGGCTTGAATGTGCCGTCTTCGAAGCCGTCGATCAGACCGGCCTTAACGGCAGCGCCGACGACGTCCGAATACCAGTCCGACGATGTTACGTCGGAGAACCGGGAAGCGCCGCTACCGGACAATCCCAGGGCGCGAACGAGAATCGCCGCGAATTCGGCCCGGGTAATTCGGCTGTCCGGACTGAAGGTTGTATCCGTCATGCCGTTGACGACCAGCTTCGATGCGAGCAGCTCCACATCGGCGCGGGACCAGTGGCCGGCCAAATCCGGGAACGATTTGCCCGACTCGGCAACGGCATAGATGCTGTTGCCCGGACGCTTGATCGTAACCTGCGTCCCGCTGCCGCCGGTGCTGAATATCGCCGGAACGAAGCTGAACTTGCCGGTCGAAGGATTGTACAGAACAGCCGTCGACCGACTCGCGTCCAGCGTCTTGCCGACGCTCATCGTCCGCGAGACGTAGTTCGTACCGAAGTCCGTTACGGAGACCGATTTGCCTTTGGCTTCGGCAGTCACGCGGAAATCGACCACCTCGGAGACGATCTCCAGCCCCGCTTGCTTCGCATTATCTTTGACGGCTTGCAGCGTGTCGTTATTGACGCGCTCCATCGACAGCGTCAGCTGCACGTCCTTCACTTCCGTTCCGAGCTGCTTAGCCAGGGCCGCGAAGTCGACCGCGCGGATCGGCAGGCTGTACGTCGTACCGCCATACTTCACGCAGACGACCAGCTGCGGCAGCTTGCCCAGGGCATCCGCCAATACTTGAGCCGGAAGCTGGAACACGGCTGCGTCGGCATCGCCGCTTGTGGCTTCGATTGTAATTTGAGGCGCTGCAGATGCATCCGCGATCAATGCTTCGATCGCATTGGTTACGGCAGCTTCATCCAAGGTGACTTTGGCTGCGGTTCTGCCGTCCGCCATCTTCTCGATAACCGGGTCGACGTTCAAGAACTGCGCCCCGTCCTTGCCGGACTGAACGATCGGAGCCGCTGCCGAAGAGCCGCCTCCCCCGCCGCTTCTTCTGACTATCGTCCGATTAGGCTTCGCGGAAGCTTCGTTGGAATAGGCGCTTTCGCCGGCATCATTGGCCGCCGTAACGACATAATAGTAGGCGGCCCCGTTCGTCAAACCGAGGTCTTTGTACACATTCGACGTCACATTCGCAGCAATGTTGACATAGCCCGTTCCTTGCATCGTGCTGCGTTTGACGTTGTAATAGGTCGCTCCGCTCACCGTATTCCACGTCAGCGACGCCTGCGCGTCTCCCGCCGCGGCGCTTAAGCCCGCTGGCGCATCAGGCACTTGCACCGTCATTCCCGCGCTCGGCACGGCCGACGCTTCATTGGATTCCGCGCTCTCGCCTGCGCTATTCGCCGCCGTGACGACATAATAATAGGTCGTTCCGTTGACGAGCCCCGTATCCGTGTAATGATTGTCCGTCACATTCGCAGCAATGTTGACATAGCCCGTTCCTTGCGTCGTGCTGCGCTTGACGTTGTAATAGGTCGCTCCGCTCACCGTATTCCACGTCAGCGATGCCTGCGCGTCTCCCGCCGCGGCGCTTAAGCCCGCTGGCGCATCAGGCACTTGCATCGTCATTCCCGCGCTCGGCACGGCCGACGCTTCATTGGATTCCGCGCTCTCGCCTGCGCTATTCGCCGCCGTGACGACATAATAATAGGTCGTTCCGTTGACGAGCCCCGTATCCGTGTAATGATTGTCCGTCACATGGGAAGCAATGTTGACATAGCCCATTCCTTGCGTCGTACTGCGCTTGACGTTGTAATAGGTCGCTCCGCTCACCGTATTCCACGTCAGCGACGCCTGCGCGTCTCCCGCCGCGGCGCTTAAGCCCGCCGGCGCAGACGGCTTACCTATACCGTACGGCTGCGGCTGGATCGCCTTAACGGCCTCTTCGCCGAGCCGGTCCTGAAGCTGTTGTAAATATAAGCTGGGAGGATTGACATGGCTGCCGAGATGATCCCAATACGCATCCTTTCTCGGACGCGTATCGTAGTCGTCGGGAACGATCCCCGGCTCTTTCGCTCCCACATGGCCGATCGCATAGTTTTGCGCCGTAGGAGGCTGCTGTGCCGTCAAAATGCCTTCGGTGTTCCACGTTACGTAGTTCGCTCCGGCCCACGTATGTCCGCTGCCCAGCCAAACGCGGTCACGGATCACGATATGACCTTTGACCTGATCGAACAAGCCGCCTGTCGACCAGCGGTGATGCGGTTCGCTGGAGTTGTAATTTTTCTGCGATTCGCTGTTATGAATTACATTCGGGCCCGGAACCCGGCTGTCGAATACGAACGCATGGCGCTCGGTTTCCGAATAAGAACGCTGTACCAGGTTCAATTGGCCGACAAAATAATAAGCGTATCTTGTCCCGCCGGTAATCGTACTGACAAAGTCGGTGACTTTGCAGTCCTGAACGGTCACCCATTTGGCGTTTCGGTCGATTTTGACCAGTGAGGTCGCCAGATGCTTGCCCGTCACATCGCGGACCCAGCTATTTTTCAAACCGTTCATCGCGACGAACGTTTGCAGGTGATTATCGTCCGCATAATACGGGTCCGTCGTATCGTTGTCCATAACGGTACTCATAATCGAAGGATCGAAGTCGGAATCGACGGCCATATTTTCGACGCCTATATTTTCAATACGGCCAGGGTCCGAATACTTCATAATTTGCCCTCCGCCCCATCGTCTTTCGATGGAATTGGCGATCGGAGCGTCTACCGTAATGACGTTGCCCTCAATCTTGGTAATTTCCCGGTCAAAATCGAGATTGAACGGCGTCATCTGTGACGAAGATCCCGGCGGCAAGCCCGGACGGTCGTAAATTTTGTCCATATCGGTCGCATGAATCCAGCTCTGGTTGCCGACGCGGCGCACAATAACCGTATCCTTTACTTTGAACCCGCTGGCGTCGGCAACCCGGAACGAGCGCGCTCCCGCCGGCACGAACATATCGGTTATGTCCTGCGCCGTGGCGGAATCGACCTGTACGCCGGCCGTACTGCCCGCTTGAATTAGCGTTCTTGCTTCACTGCCGGTTCCGAACAGAAGCGTACCGTCACGCTCATCCTGTCCTTCGCCCCGCAGGACGACGCCGCCGACCGGCATGCTCAGGGAACCCGCAATGTCGTATCTGCCCTTCTTCAATAAGACGGCGCCGCGAATTCCGCCCTCATCCTCCGGCATCGCTGAAACTTGATCGATGGCATCTTGAATCAGCTGCGTGGCATCGCCTTGAACCGGTTCGACGACAACCTTCACCGGAGCGTCCGGGAGCGCTGCGCCGCCGCCTTGATAACCGACGTTCGAGAAATCGAGCACGCGGTTTCCTTTGTAGTCCGGCACGTAGACCAGTCTTCCATCCGGTCCCAAATAGACGATATTGCTTTGATCCGTCTTGAGCATCGCCGGGTCCAGCACCGTAAAATAGAATGTGTCGTACGCCGATGGATTGCCTGCCGAATCGATCGTCAGCCGAATCTCATATTGACCGTACTGCGAGACCGCGCCCGCAAACGGGATGCTCTGGCTGTCACCGGCCTGGAATTGACGAGCTGGAATCGATTGCAGCGTTTGAATCGTTTCATGGTCGTGCAGCACCAGCTCCGCGCTGATCGCAGCGTCGACATACGGAAGCGCCGTAACCGACGGATACGCGTCCCCGATCTGCAGCAAAGCCGGCTGCCCGATATCGATCGTCATGCTGGGATGAGCCAGCTCCAGATCGGCAAGCAAAGGCTTGAGATCCTTATTCGGATTGGCGACCTCCACCCAAATACTCGAATACACTGTTTTTTCATTCAGCACCGCCGTCGCGTACACGAGAACGACGCCTTCGTCCACCGCTGTAATTTTCGCGTTGCCGTCGATCGTGGCGACCTTCGTATTTTTCGAAGTGTACGTCACCGTCGCTTTGGACAGATCCGCCGGCTCATCGCCTCGGGTCAGCGTCCCTTTCAGCTTGAGCTGGGCCGTATCTCCCTTGTTTAAGTAGATCGTGTCGTTCAGCTGCGCATAAGTTTGCTGACCGTCGTAAAATTGAACGGTCTTCAAAATATCCAGCAGGCTGCCGTAAACTTCAAATTCCTGCACGCCCGCCCCTTCGGACAGATGAGACAGCTTGAGCCGAATAAAATCGCCGTTCGTTTTCGGGAAAATAACCGATTCGGTCGCGGCCACCGTTCCTGTCTTCGCATACACGTCCTTCCATACCGTTCCGTCGCTCGACGCTTGAATCGCGTATCCGCTCAGCTTCTCCGGATTTACGAATGTAAGGAGCGCGCGGTTGAACGAATACGTATCGGTAAGACTCGTCTGCAGCCAGGAGGCTTGATCATCGCCTACATCCGCCGCGCTTGGAATCCACGCAGCATTCGTGCCGTCGACTGCCGCCGCCGCATTGCCTGAGCTCGCCGTCGCCGGTTTGCCTTGGACCGCATTGATCTGCTGCGCCGGATCGTACACTTCAAGCTGGATGCTCGTCCCGATCAGCGTACCGCCGACGATGGCCTCGGCTGTAATTTTCGTCTTCCCGTCCTTGAGCGCCTTGATTTTGCCGGTATTATCCACCGAAGCGACCGACGGATCGGAGCTTGTAAAATAAGTCGTGCTGCCGTCCAGTACGGCATCGCTGCCGTTATCGAGCTTGCCGGAGAGGATGAGGGACTTCTCGGCGTTCACCGCAAGAGGCACGACTTCGTCCTGTTTATACAGATGCGGGCTCGCATCCGTCAGCGTTACGCTGCTCAGATGCTCCGACGGCGGCGCCGCATCCGGGTTGTTGTACACCTCGAATTCATACAATTGGAAGTTTTTGCTGTCAAAATTCATCTGCAATCTTACGGAAGAAGAGGTCACCGATTGAAAATCGATCGTATCGACGGCTTGATAAGGAGGCCGCTTGACGAAAACATCCTTCCATTTGCCATCGCTGTCCATATACTGAATCGAAATCTGCTTGACGTTCGTCGATCTCCAGTTCAGCTTCACCTCGTTAAAGGTCGCAGGCTCTCCGAAATCGACTTGAAACCAGGGACTTAAATCTTTGCTGTTGGAATTCCAGCTAGTGCTGACGTCGCCGTCAACGGCCAAGCCCGTTCCGTTTTTTTCGGCATTCGACGTCGTGCTGGCCGACACTTTCTTCCCCAGCGCCAAATTGGCAAGCTGGGCCGCCTTCGCCCCCGTAGGCTGCACGATCAACCCGCTCGGCAGCAGCAAGGAAAAAACGAGCAATGCTATAACCGCTAGCTTGAAACGATGGATCTTTTCCCTCAATTCCCAACACCTCTCTCCATAAAAATGAAAACGCTAACATCAAGAATTCATTATAGGTCTCGTCCCCAAAGGAATGATTATGCTTTCTTATGCGGGCATACGTTCTTTTATTGTGTTTTTTTGCTTGTGTTTTTTTTATGGCGGGCTTATTCGGATATTTCGTTTGAAAAACAGTATTTACTTTCACCGAAAACTGTGCTATTTTAATTTCCATACTTGTAGAAATAACGAATAAAGAGTCCATGCGCGAAAGTAACTCCGTCGGGCAGACTTTATAAGCAAAGGTGAGGTTAGTATGGTCGAGGATAACGCAGAAGTTCGGCAAGCCGTCAAAGTATATAAAGCGCTCGGCGAGCCGACCCGGATCAAAATCGCTCTGCTGCTGACTGAGGAAAGGAATCTGTGCTGCTCGGATATTATGTCTAAGCTGGAATCCGTCGCCGGTTCCACGCTGTCGCATCATCTGAAACAGCTCACGGACTGCGGCTTGCTGGATCTGCGCAAAGACGGGACGTACATCTATTACAGCGTAAACCGTGATATTGCCCAAAAATACGCGCCTTTTTTGCTGGAGTAATTTTTTTTATCGTTTATTTCTATATTTGTAGAAATATAAAATTAGAGTGGAGAGAGGAGCAATACGATGAAGTCTTATGTATGGAAAATTTATATACTTGCCGCCGTCAGCTTCCTGGTCGGCACATCCGAATTTATTATCGCGGGGATTTTGGATAAAGTGGCGGCGGATATCGGGGTTCCCTTATCTGCTGCGGGTCAGCTTATCACTGTATTTTCACTTGCTTACGCCTTCGGGACGCCGGTGCTCATGGCCGTCACCTCGCGGCTGGACCGCCGCAAGCTGCTACTGTACTCCCTGGGCGTTTTCGTGCTCGGCAACGCAGCCGCCGTCCTCTTGTCCGGCTTCGCCTTCCTCGTCGCCTCGCGCATCATCCTGGCGCTCAGCACTGGCGTATTCGTCGTTACCGCGCTAACCGTCGCTTCCAAGCTGGCTCCCTCCGATAAGCAGGGAAGCTCCATCGCCACGCTTGTGATGGGCTTCTCGACCGCACTGATCGTCGGCGTCCCGATCGGCCGAGTCGTCGCTTCTTACTATGATTGGCGAATGGTGTTCGGAGGCATCGGCGTGCTCGCCCTGCTCGCGATGGCCGCCGTAGCGCTGACCATTCCTAAGTCGGGAGGCGAGGAGCCCGTGCCGATCGGCAAGCAGTTAGCCCTGCTTAAGGAGCCGAGAATTGCGGTCGCATTGCTGATCACTTTCTTCTGGATCGCCGGTTACGCGATAGCTTATACGTACATTTCGCCGTTTCTTCTCACCGTGACCGGAATGAGCGAGCAAGGGGTCAGCATCGGGCTGTTCGCCTTCGGCATCGCCAGCTTGCTCGGCTCCAAATTCGGAGGCTACAGCACGGACCGATGGGGCGTATCCCGCACGCTGATCTCAGGCATGCTCGTTCATGCCGCGGCCCTCGTTCTAATCTCCGTGGCGGGAGCATCTCCCGCTCTCATGATGCCGCTGCTGGCGCTATGGTCTTTCGCCGCCTGGTCGTCAGGGCCGACCCAGCAGTATAATTTGATCCGGCAGGCGCCGGAAGCTTCGGGCATTATGCTCAGCCTGAACAGCTCCGTGCTGCAGCTCGCCATGGCGGCGGGCGCAGGCATCGGCGGCGTTGTCGTCGAGCAAGCGTCGCTGACGTCCATCAGCTGGATCGGCGCCGCCGGGGTAACGATCGCGGCCGCAACCGCTGCCGCCTCTGCGGGCATGTCGCGCTCGCAAGCTCGCCGCAAGACGGAGAAGCGTAAGCTGCAAAGGGTGTAAGGGATAGAATGAAAAACCGTCAGGGGGTTGGCCCTTGACGGTTTTGTGCCAAATCATGCAACATGGCGTATTCATTGTGCGTCTAATTTGAATGGAACGATTTGTAAATCATTCAAATAAACAAAATCTTTTCCTAGAACGGAGGCTCACAATGAACAAATACATGCTTAGCGTTTTCGTTTTGCTGATTGCTTTGTCCGGATGCTCAACCGATAGCGGTAGTTTCAATGATAAAGACATTCGCTTCAAGCTTGTCGATAAGCAATTAAATAGTGATTCGAGGTCATATTCAATTGAAATTAAAAATAGTTCCAAGTTTCAGCTTACCCATTTACACTTGAATTTAAGTTACCCAATTAAACAAATAAGCGGCGCGAAAAACAACCCTTTTGTAGTTGAAGGGAAAACAGAGAAAAGACCGGTCCATCTGAATTCTGATGAAACCGCGAATTTTACAATCTTCGCTCCGATTAAAGAGGTGTTTGCAAATTCGAATACAATCGATATTGAACATCCTGACATTGAATTGCAAGGTTTCGTAAAGGCAGGGAAGCAGGAAATCCCCTTCCAAATAGCCGGAGAATTAGAAGCAATCATTGGAGAATGGTAAGCATGTATAAAAAAGAGACCTCTCCGGTCTCTTTATTTACTCCAATATTCAATCTAAACATTCAAATCCTTCCGCTTGCCGGCAACGATATAAATGACGCCTTCGCCGATGTTCGTGCAATGATCGGCCACACGCTCCAAGTAATGGGCGACGAACATCAATTGCGACAGCTGGCGGTTGCGGGCAAAATCGCTGTTCATCATGCCGATAATTTCGTTCATCAGCGTGCTGTACAGCTTATCGACCTCGTCGTCCTTCTCAGCCAGCGCCGCGGCGCGATGGATGTTGCGCTCGGTATAAGACAGCAGGCTTTCGCGCAGCATATGTCTTACCATGGCCGCCATCTGCGGAATATCTTCGAGCGGCTTGATCAGCGTTTCGCCGGACAGCCGGATGCAAATCTTGGCGATGTCTACTGCATGGTCACTGATCCGCTCCAGGTCCGTTGCGATTTTCAAGGCGGTGCCGATAATTCGCAAATCTCCGGCCATCGGCTGCTGAAGCGCGATCAGACGCAGGCAGCGCTCTTCGATCTCCAGCATCATATCGTCGATCACGTCGTCATGGTCGACGACGTCCCTGGCCAGCTTCTCGTCGAGCGCAGCCAGCGCGTCGACCGCCCGCGCAATGGAATCCTCCACATGGGTTCCCATCGTAAGCAGCGATTGCTGCAGCTCGTCGACATTTTGATGAAAATTCGATCTCGTATCCATAATAGCCCCCTTATGATCCGTTATCCGAAGCGTCCGGTAATATAATCTTCCGTTCTTTGATCCGTCGGAGCGGTGAAAATTTTATCCGTTTGGTCGGATTCGATCAGCTCTCCGTTCAGGAAGAACGATGTGTAATCGGAAATACGCGCAGCCTGCTGCATGTTGTGCGTGACGATAATGATCGTATATTTTTCTTTCAGCGTTTGCGTCAGCTCTTCCACCTTCAACGTAGAGATCGGGTCCAAAGCCGAAGTAGGCTCATCCATCAGCAGAACGTCGGGCTCGACGGCAAGCAGTCTGGCGATGCAGAGCCGCTGCTGCTGGCCCCCGGACAGTCCGAGCGCGGACTTGTGCAGCCGATCCTTGACTTCATCCCACAGCGCTGCCTGGACAAGGCTCTTCTCTACGATCTCGTCGAGAACGGCCTTCCTCTTCGTACCGTGGATTCTCGGCCCGTATGCAATGTTGTCGTAAATACTCATCGGAAAAGGATTCGGGCGCTGGAACACCATCCCGACTTTTTTGCGCAGCAGGGCGACGTCCATTTCCTGTCCGTAAATGTTTTGCCCGTCGACATAAATATTGCCGTTGATCCGCACGCTATCGATCAGATCGTTCATTCGGTTGAGCGTCCGCAAAAATGTTGACTTGCCGCAGCCGGAAGGGCCGATCAGCGCGACGATGGAGTTGTTCTTGATCTCCAGGCCGATGCCGTGCAGCGCTTGATTTTCTCCGTAAAACAGGTTGAGCTTCTCTACTTTGATTTTATTTTTCTCCACCACGGTTATTTCCCCCGGAAAGTCGTTTTTGTAGGATGCGGCTCGGGATGCCGATCAGCAGGTTGAAGATCAGCACCACGATGAGTAGGAGCGCCGCGCTTCCTTTGGCGATTTGCTTGGCGTCAGGGACGAGCGCTTCCGACTGGACGTACCACAGATGGGTAGCCAGCGTCTCCCCCATCGCCAGCGGGTTCCAATCCGGGAAAAAGCGCGATACCGACAGCCCTGCGGTATAGATCAGAATCGCCGATTCCCCGAGAGCCCGTCCGGCTACAAGCGTGATTCCCGTGATCAGGTTCGGCAGCGCGGCGGGCAGCAATACTTTGCGGATCGCCTGCCAGCGGGTCGAGCCGAGCGCCAGCGAAGCTTCCCAGTACGATTCCGGCACCGAACGCAGCGCCTCCTCCGTTACGCGGACAAGCACGGGCAAGTTCAGCAGCGATAGCGTCGCCGCGCCGCCGATAATCGAGAACTTCAAGCCGAATAAATTGACGAACAGCAGGAAGCCGAACAGACCGAAGACGATCGACGGAACGGAAGATAGAGCTTCTACGGAAATTCGAATGAAATCGGTAAACTTGTTTTGCTTGGCGTAAATCGTCAGGTAGACGCCCGCTCCGATCCCGATCGGTAGCGAGAACAGCAAGGACAAGAACAAGATATAGAACGAGTTGAACAGCATCGGCCCTACGCCGCCGCCGGCCATAATCTCCTGCGGCTTGCCCGTGATGAACTTCCACGACAGCTGCGGCAGCCCGTCGCCCAAGATGCGGATAAGAAACCAGGCCAGCAGAAGCATAATGGCGATGCCGGTCAGCCAGAAAAATCCGGTAGCGATGCGATCGGTCGTTTTGCTCGTCATTTCACTTCACTCCTCTTGGCTACGAACCGGATAATAATGATCAACGACAAGGAGATCAGGAGCAGCACAAGCGCCATTAGATACAAAGCGTTATTCCATGTCGTGCCGTAATTCGTATTGCCCATATCTTTCACGATCGCCGTCGTCAGCACGGTTGTGGACTCCAGCAGCGAGCCCGGCATTTGCGGCGAGTTGCCGATGACCATGAATACCGCCATCGTCTCCCCGATCGCTCTGCCCATGCCCAGAATAATGCCGGTAATAATTCCCGGACGCGCGGCCGGAAGGAGCACTCTCCAGATCGTCTGCCAGCGGGTCGCGCCGAGCGCCAGCGAAGCTTCTTCCAAGCGGCCCGGCAAGGCGCGGATCGCGTCCTCGGAAATCGAGAGAATCGTCGGCAGGATCATGATCGCGAGAATAATCGCGGCCGGCAAAATGCCGTACCCTATCGTACCGGTCGTTTTGGCGAGCATCGGCACGATCACGGTCAGACCGATCAAGCCGTATACGACCGAAGGGATGCCGACGAACAAGTCCGTCGCGGGCCGCATGATTTCGCGCACCCATTTCGGCGCGATCTTGGCCATAAACATCGCTCCCGACAAAGCCAGCGGCACGGAGAGCACGACGGATAGCAGCGTCAGGACCAAGGTGCTGTACAGAAAGGCGAAAATGCCGAATTCATTTTGGCTCGGCGTCCACTCCTTCGAGAAGAAGAACGTCCAAGGAGAAACGTCGGCGAACGTCTTCACTCCCTGCATGCCGACGAACGCGATAATGGAGAAAATAATGGCCGATACCAAAACGGCCGAGCCGACGAACAGCCATTTCATCAACTGGTCGGTACGGTTTTGCTGTTTCGTCCACCGGCTTACCTTTTTGTCTACTGTGGCCGTTTCATTAAGCTTGTCAACGAAGGAATTCACGATGCAGTTGCCCCCTAATCGATTGAATAAATGAACGAATCACGGCAAGCTTCACCGTCGTTCAACGTTTTGTCCGCTTCGTGCTGTTCTTTTTCATCATAGAGGACATTTGTAAAAGCCATGCAGGCGGATTGTTAAGACAATGTAAAATTTTCGCGCAAGCCGCGCCGCTCTTATAAACGCGATGAAATCACCGCCTTTTTGCTCACCATCGTCCCATTCGTCCGGCAAACGGCAATAGACCCGGCCATATGACCGGGTCTGAGAGGTTGATTCTGCGCTGGAAAGCTTATTTTTTCAGCAGGTCGGCAGGCAGGAACTTCAGCTCTTCGACCTTTTTGCCTTGGAAGTCGGAGCTGGAGATGTAGTCGATGAATGCTTTTACCGCACCTTTCGCTTCGCCCTTCGTATACATATGCTCTATGCCATACAGCGGGTATTTGCCTTCTTTGATCGTATCTTTGCTGAATGCTACGCCTTCGAATTTCAAAGCTTTGATCGTATCGTTCAAATAAGGAGTGTCGACATAACCGATGGAGCCTGCGGTGGAGCCGACTGTCGTCGCTACCGCGCCGCTGGACTCTTGCGTAACGCCGTCTTTCGTAAATTCTTTATTGTCAAGCACGATTTGCTTCACGAGCGTTCTGGAGCCGGAGCTTTCGGGACGGTGAACGACGACGATTTTTTCGTCTTTGCCGCCGACTTCTTTCCAGTTCGTAATTTTGCCCATGAAAATATCGGCCGCTTGCGCTTTCGTCAAATTATCGACAGCTACGTCTTTATTCACGATCAAGGCAAAAGGAGCGATAGCGACGACATGGTCAACCAGACCTTTGTCTTTATATTCATCGCCTGCAGCTACGTCGGAGTTGCCGATGTCGGAAGTGCCGTCGGCTACGTTTTTCAAGCCTGTGCCGGAACCGCCTGCCGTTACGTTTACGGTAACTTTAGGATTTTTCTCCATAAACTCGGTCGAAGCTTGTTTAACGAGCGGAAGCAGAGCGCTGGAGCCGGATGCGGTAACGGTGCCGGTCAATTCGGCCGCAGGCTCGGGCTTTTTCTCTCCGGCCGGTTGAGCGCCGTTTGTCTGTGCGTTTGTCTCCGGTGCAGCCGGTTTCGTGCCGCATGCCACGAGAACCCCCATTAATAAAATCGCGATGAGTGCAAAGCTGAATCCTTTTTTCGAGAAATGTTTCAACATCTCTGTTTGTCCTCCCTTTGTTTCGGTTCGTTTTTGGTTTACTTGGACATCGTAACAAGCCAATGTAAAGTTTGAACCCGCAAAACGTAAACGGAATGTAAAAGTTCATTCGGCGCCGTTTTGAATTGATTTTTACAAAAAAAGGACTTTGTCTTAATACTTGCTTCCTATAATGTAGGCAAAAGGATTCATTGACTCATACGGGGGTCCTATGTATCCGGCATAAAAACTACTGGAGGGATCGAACATGCCTATCCGAAACAAAACGCTGCTCCGTTTGTCCGGCCTTACTTTCAAAGTGAAGCTGGCGCTGGGACTTACAGCTATGCTCGCTCTGTTTGTGTCCGTCGCGTTGTACAATCTTCAGCAGGTGGGAATGATGAAAGCCTACTTGAAGCAGCAGAACGACAAGGTCGAGCTGAAGCTGATGGCGCTGGAATTGAAGGAAATGGTGCAGGAGCTGAACATTATCGCCTCGGGGCTGGAAATATCGAAGAAAGCCGACTACATACCGACATATAACGAGAAGAGAAAGGTATTCGACGGCATGATCACAAAAATCGGCGACACCGCCTCCACCCCGGAGCAGGCCAAATGGCGCAGCCAGCTTATCTCGCTTACCGTCGATTATACGAATACGTTCGACGTCGCGGCCAAACTGGTGCAGGAGAAGAGCTTGTCTCCGGCCGATCTGGATAAAAATATGGAGTATTTATATAACGAATCGCAAAGACTAATGAGCGATATCTTCTTAAACGTCGACCATTTCTATATCGCCTATTCCGAAGATGCGCAGGAAGCCATAGCAGGCACCGAGGCGCTGCTTCACCGTACCGAGCTGGTCATGTGGGCCGCTTCGGCGCTCGTTTTCGTCGCGGGCGCGGCCATCGCAGCCTTGCTGATCCGCTCGTTCGCCAGGCCGATCCGCAGGCTGCAGCAAGCCGTCCATTCGATCGCCGCGGGCGATCTGCGCAGCCGGATCGGCAGCAGCTCCCGCGACGAGCTGGGAGAGCTAAGCCGCAGCTTCGACCGGATGGCCGACCAGGTGCGCGGCATGATCGCGGGCACGCGCGGCATCGCCTCGACGCTGTCCGGGCATTCCGGCTCGCTGCACCGCTTCTCCGTCTCGACGGCCGCCGCCAACGCCGACATCATTCGCGCGATTCAGGAGATTGCCTCCGGGGCCGATCAGCAAGCGACGCAGTCGGAGCAAGGCGCCTATCTCATCTCCGAGCTGGAGCGAGAGATCGAAACGATCTCGGAATACGCCGCCACCGTGCAGCAAAAAAGCCGCGAGGCCGCGCTCAACACGCACACCGGCTCCGCTTCGATGGAATCGCTCCGGCAGGCCGCCCATGCGTCCGAGGCCGTGCTGGATAAGGTCTACGCCGCGATGGCCGGCCTATCGGGAAGCACCGTGCAAATTCATCATATCGTGAATACCATTACCGATATTTCCCATCAGACGAACGTGCTCGCGCTGAACGCCGCCATCGAAGCCGCGCGGGCCGGCGTGCACGGACGCGGCTTCTCGGTCATCGCCGAGGAGGTGAGGCAGCTGTCTTCGCAGACGAACGAATCGTCCCGCTCGATCGCCGCGATCATCCGCTCTCTGCTCGATCAGACGAAGGAGCTGGAGACGTATTTGGGCGGCGCCCGCCAATCGTTCGAGCAGCAAAGCGGCAAAATGAACGAAAGCCTGGCCTCCTTCGGGCAAATCCGCGCTTCGATGGACGAGCTGTCCGGCCAAATCGACCGCATTCAGGAGCAGATCGCACAAGCAAAAGATAAGAACGGCAAGCTCGTCGGCTCCGTGCAGTTCGTCGCCGCTATCGCCCAGGAGACCGCGGCGGCCGTCGAAGAAGTGAACTCCACCTCCATCCAGCAGGACGCCTCGATCCAGCGGATCGCCGGGCAGGCGGACGATATGTTCTCTCTGTCGCAGAAGCTGTTTGATGAAATCAGCCGGTTTCAAATCGACGAAGCCGGCACAACCGCAGAGCCCGCTGCTCCGAATGCGCAGCACGGCGGAGACGGCAACAACGCCGGCCTTGGCGGCGCCAGTAACGGCGGCGCGGCCGACGAAGCTGCGAAGACGCCGGAGCGTAATGCGGGGGCGATGGAGGCGCAGGCGGAAGCTCCGCTGCGCGAGCGCACGCCGGGCAAGGCGGTCTCCGGCGAGCCGGGGCGGGAGCCTGAGCCGGCGCAGGAGCGGGGGCTGAGCCCGGTAGCGCTGCCAGGGAGGAAGCGCCCGGAGCGAAGCAGTCCGCTGTCCCCGAAGCGTCGTCGGAAGGGGCCGGTTCCCGGGCGGAGGATTCCGCTTCGAAGGAGCCTCAAACTCCTCCCGCAACGGAGGAGAAAGAAAAGAAGCTGGTAATGGTCTAAAAAACCGAATAACCCGCGGGTCGGCACGCTCCGACCCCGCGGGTTATTTTTATGCACCAATCGCCGCAGCGGCAAGTCCCCGCTAAGGATTGGAGCCGTTTCAATGTTCGACGCCATTCCGTACGTCTCGCGCCGAAGACACCCGATGCTTCAAAGTCTGTCGCAATAACGATGAATCGTGTGAAAAACTACTTTCTTTAGCGAATGGACACTACCTTTGTCACCCTTGCAGGGAGTTGGAAAAAAGGGGCGAATAGCTTATATGAAAACCTAAAGCACAGGACGGAGGAGGCGCTAAGATGGAAGCAATGACTACCAAGGAAGTCGCTCTGAAGCTGGGGGTGAGCCCCACCACAGTTAAACGTTGGGTTGCTTTTTTTCAAGGCTGGTTTCAAAAGGATGAGCTCGGTCACTACATCTATTCCGAGGACGATCTGCAGCGGCTTCGTTCCATTCAAGAACAGCTGCAGCAGGGCAAGACGATGCAGGCGATTTGGGACGGCGATTCCCGCACGGTGAAGCCGCGCACCCTTCCGGTAGCCGAGCTGCAATCCGCCGGCGCTGCGATCAGCCACAGCGCCGCACAGACGGACGCACTTCTCCAGCGCATCGCCGACCTGGAACTGCGGCTGGAGCAGAAAGCCAGCGATATTGTATCCACGCAAATACTGCAGCATCGCAATGAGCTCGACGAAATCCGCAAATCCGTTCAAACGCTCGCAGCCGAGGTCGAGGTTATTCAACGATCCTTGTCGCGCCATTCCGAACGCACCCTCGCCAGCCTGCGCGAAACGCCTAAACCGTCCAAAAAGAAAGGCTTCATCAGCATGCTGTTCAGCATGTTTTAAATGCGCCTCTGTTAGTACAGGCTGTTTCCACTGTCTTCGTCTACTTTATCGTCACTGATTATCCCTTATCCGGAGGTTGTACGATGCGCATAAGAAACCGCCAACCCCGGCCTCGGCAAGACGACGGGCCGTATTTCACGACAGGATTTGCCGCGAACAAACGCTTCTTTTCCCTGCACAGACGTCTCAGCAAATTTCAACCCGGTCATAAGGCAGCACAATGCCCTGCATCCTCAAACGGATTGCAGGGCATTTTTTTCGCCTTCCCTTAGCTCAAGAAATCTCCGCGACTGCTACGCGCCCGCCGGTGCGAATTGAGTCCGCAACCGCCTGTGTAAAAGCCATATATTTGGCGCCGTCGCGAAATGACGGATCGCCCTTGCGGCCCTGCCGCACCGCTTCGATAAAATCGCGCTCGACGGTCCATTCCTTGATCCGGTCCGCCGGAACGTCCAGCCGCTTCTCGCCCTCCACCGTTCGGAGCAGCAGATAAGACGCTTCCGGATAGCAGGTCAGCGTACCGCGGCTGCCGTGAATCGACAGCTGCGGGGTTCCGCCCTGCACCGCGCCGCTGAACAGTGCGGTAAGCTGCGGCCCGCGAGCGAACCGCCCGATCACCGTTACGGAATCCGGCAGCTCCACCCGGCTGAAGCCCTCGTTATCCTGCGGCCGTTCTGTAACCCAAGTTTGCCCCTCGGCATACAGCGTTTTGACCGGTCCGAACCATTTGTTCAGCACCTCTCCCATAATGCCGACATCGAGCGCGTTGATTCCCTGCAGATCCGCCCGCTGCCTCCAGTGGAGCGGCTTGCGGGGATCGGAGTACTGCCCTGAAGGATGCGTCAGGCTGACATGGCGTATGTCGCCGAGCGTCCCTTCCGCCAGCAGCTGAAGCGCGTAGGGCTCCACCTTCATATAATTCGGCGGCGGGCAGAGCATCGTGGTCAGCCGGGTCGACTCGTCCAGCTTCAGCATCTCCAGCGCCTCCGGCAAGTTCATAGCCATTCTCGCCTGAGAGAACACATGCTTGCCCCGGGCCAAACAATAGGCCGTAATTTCCTTATGCAAATACGGCGGGGTGCAGACGAACACCGCATCGACGGCGGGATCTTCGGCCACCTCCTGCCAAGTCCGATAAGCCTTGCCGAAGCCGTACTCCTCGGCGGCCTTCAGCGCATTGTCGTAACGACGGTTCGCCACTGCAGCCAGTTCCACGCCTTCAAGCTTTTGCAAGCCCGGCAAATGCCGCGAGCGCGCAATCCCTCCGGCTCCGATCAATCCTATGCGTATGGTCATCATGTGTTCTTCCCTCGCTTTACAAGATTTCCGATTCGAGTACTTTCTGCTGTCCGGCCGGAGCCTCATGAGCCGCTTCAATGACCGGCGGCCGTTCATCCTTACTTCATATAAATAAACCGTTCTCCGGCCGTCATCATATGGAATTTTTGCGCCCGATAACGCGTATACAAATAATCGACGAAATAGGCCGGGTTCTCGTCATTATGCGCGAACATGCCGAAATGCATCGGAATGACCATATCCGCTCCGATCGCCGCCGCCAAATCGGCCGCCTCTCTGTAATTGCAATTGCCGACGATCCCTTGAGCGGTTCGCGCATAATCTCTGCCGTTGATCGGGATCAGCGCGATGTCGATCCGCTCGTCCTTCAGCCATTCCGCCAGCTCGGGAAATCCTATCGTATCCCCGGAATGGTATATCGTCAGACCGCCGCAGCGGATCACATAGCCGAGGTATCGATGATTGCCCTGATCGTCCTGCTCGAAGCGGTCGTGCATCGCGGCGATTGCCCGGATCTCCACCCCGTTCACCGTCGCGCTTTCCATATGATTCATCCCGATAATCCGCTCGGGCCCCAGCCCCCACGAAGCCATAAGACCAGCATGCGCGCGCGGAATGATGAACTGAGTCGTCTGTCTCGGATACAGCTTCGCTAACGTCGAGGCGTCCATATGATCGTCATGCTGATGCGTACACAGCACCGCTTCAAGCTCCGGCAGCTGCTCGGGAGTTACCGGTGCCGGAAACTGCCTAACCCAGAGCCCTCCCGCCGTTTTATTGCTCAAGTAAGGGTCTATAACCAACCTTTTATCCTCGATTTGAATTAAAAAACCGGCCTGTCCGAGAGCCCATAAAGCCGCCGTTCCCGGAGGAAGGCTCGTCTCCTTCATTTCCTGCTGCAGCGCAGCGTCGCTTCGATAAAGCTTCATTGCGTATCGCTCCTTCCTGTAAACGCTTCATTCCTAGTATAGCATGTTTCGTTTCCTTCAGGACGCATAAGAAATGTTGTTTATTGAAAAATGCGGCGAAACCGACGGCTTGCGCATACGGGAACGTCTTCCGATCGCTGGCGCTTCTCCAGATTCAAATGGCCCCTCCGCTCTTTTTCCACCACCCTTTTGAAGCGATGTGGTAAAATAGGTCAAGCAGGCGGCCTTCGGCGCCCGCCATACGGCCCATCATGCCGCAAGCCCCGTCCTGCCTCATTTTAACGGAAAGTGTACAAGGTACTTAATCATGGACCAACGATTCGAATGGAAAAAGACGATTGCGCGAATGTCGCTGCGCAGCAAAATCGTCATCGTCTTCCTGCTGCTGATTACCGTGCCTCTCGTCGTGCAGGGAACGGTGACTTATCTCGATTTCTCCAATTCGGTAGAGCGGACGACCGTCGATTATACCGTGCAAATAGTGAGTCAAATTAACCGCAGTCTCGACCAAACGCTCAAGGAAGAGATGCAATCGCTCTCTCTGCTGCCGCTTTATAACGAAGATGTCACTGCGATTCTGGAATCGTACAGCAACCCCGGACTTACAGGGCAGATGCCTACGGTGGACGAACAGAGCCGGATATTTGCCGGGATAGCCGGCTCCACCTCTTACCACCCCGAAGTCAGAGGCATTCAGCTGATTGCTAACAACGGCTACATATTCTCCAGCATGGACCCTTACCTGGTTCGCCCGTTCATCCGCATCGACCGCGAGCCGTGGTACGCCGCCGTTCAGCAGGCCGCAGGCACTTGGGTCATGATTCCCCAGCACCGGCCCGATTATTTGAAGGAAGCGCCCGATGCGGAACCGCTCATCTCCGTTGCGCGCCTGATTCGCGAGCCCGGCTCCCGGCAAGTGATCGGAATGATGAAAATCGATTTTCGGCTGAAAGTATTTCAGGAACTGGCCGAATCGTACACCTTCGGGCAGATCGGCAATCTGGTCGTGCTTAACGACCGGAACGAGCTGTTCTACGAACAAAATCACGACGGCTTGACTGCACCCGACCAGACGCTGCTGCTGAAGACGGAGCTGCCTGCTCAAACCGGCGTTTGGCACAGCCAAGCCGGCCGTTCGTCCTTTTTGACGATCGTGAACCGCTCCTCTTATTCCGGTTTGAAAATCATCAGCTTCATTCCGGAAGCCTCCCTGCACCAAGCGACCGAGCGTGTCCGCTATGTCACCCTGACGACGTTCGCCGTCTGTCTGCTGGCAGCGGGCGGACTCGCCGTCTTAATATCGTACAGGCTGATCCGGCCGATCATGCGGCTGAAGGAAAAAATGCATTTGGTGGAAATCGGCGATCTCCGCCAAACCGTCCCCGTCCGCTCCGCCGACGAGATCGGCCAGCTCGAGCAAGGGTTTAACCGGATGTCGGAAGAAATCGACCGGCTCGTCAACGAAGTATATGCGGTTCGGTTGAGAGAGAAGGAAGCTCAGTTGTCCCAGCTTCTGGCCCAAATGAATCCTCACTTCATCTACAATACGCTGGAGTCGATCAACATGATGGCGATCCGCAGCGAAAATTACGATATTTCCGATATGGTGTCCTCCCTCGGCGGCCTGCTGCGTCATTCTATCGGCTCTTACGACCAGCTCGTCTCGGTCGAGGAGGAGCTTCGCTCGATCGGCTCGTATGTGAGCATCCAGCAGGTGCGCTACGGCGAACGGCTGAAGGTCGTCCTATGGGCGGAGGAAGAGCTCTATCCGCTCTATATTCCGCGGATGCTGCTGCAGCCGCTCGTGGAGAACGCCATCTATCACGGCATCGACGAATCGGGCCGGCCGGGCACCGTCTGGATTTCGGTGAACCGCTTCGAGAACGATCTGCTGCTCGGAGTCCGCGACGACGGCAAAGGATTGACGGAAGAAGAGATTGCCCGGCTGCAGCGGCTGATTACGGAGCCGGCGGGAGACGAGGCTTCGCTCAAAGGGATGGCGCTGCGCAGCATTCATCAAAGGCTTGCGCTCATGTTCGGTCCCGGATACGGACTGCATATCGACGGGAGTCCGGGACAAGGAGCTTCATTCACGCTGACGCTGCCGGTCATAGAAAGGAAGGAAAGCCATGTATAAGGTATGGCTGGTTGAGGATGAATCGCAAATACGGGAAGGCATCAAACGGATGATCGAGCAGCTATGCCCGGATTTTGGCGTAACCAGGGAAGCGGCTCACGGCAAGGAAGCGATGGAGCTGCTCGGCAGCGACATTCCCGACCTGATCATATCCGACATTCGGATGCGGGAGATGGACGGGCTGACCTTTATCAGGGAAGTGCGCAAGCGCTATGCCGATCTGCCCGTCATGATTATAAGCGGCTATCAGGATTTCCATTACGCCCAGGAGGCCATCCGGTGCGAGGTCGCGGATTATTTGCTTAAACCGGTCAGCCGCAAGGCGTTCCTCACCGCGCTGGAGAAAATCCGCAATAAGCTGAACGCCGCTCGCGGCATACTCCCTCCCGTTTCCCCGCCACCGATTGCGCCTGCGGATTCCAGTCCCGAATCCGGTTCAGGGTCCGGGGCGGCCGGACAGCCCGAAGCTCACCGTTCGCCCGCGCAGGATAAATATACGATCCGTACGATCAAGGAATATATTATCAACCATCCGGAGGACGATTTAAGCTTGAATGCGCTCGCCTCCCTGGTCGCTCTGCATCCCGCTTATGTCAGCTCCTTGTTCAAGGCGGAAACGGGACAAAACTTATCCGATTTTATTACGGAAGCGCGGATGGAGCGGGCCAAATATTTGCTTACCCATACGCAGCTAAAAGTATACGACGTGGCCCGCTTGTCGGGTTATCCGAGCCCGAAGCATTTCGCTCTCGTCTTCAAGCAGCAAACCGGCATGCCTCCGGGCGCCTACCGGGATCAGTTTGCGGCGCAATAACGGCTTGCCGGATAGGCCGCGACAGGGCAGCCGGCCGCGATCATGAATCGTCAAGAAAGGCTGCTGCACGGGCTGGAAGCTGCGTTGCATTTGCCCATCGTTTGATCTATACTAAACAGCAATTCGGCGCGGGCCTCTAAAAGCGTGGTGAAAAACGAGCGGAGGGGCCATTTGAATCTGGAAAAGCGTAAGCGTTCGCCTTTGAAAACGGATTCTCTCTACAGAAAAACGAAAAAACAATCCAAAGAATCCGTTTTCAACAGCGATTGGAGGATCAAATGGACGCCGCAGCGGACTTTTTCACCACCCTTCTAAAGGCCGCGCCATAACTATCGGCGAAGGAAGAGCGCGGATGAATCTCAATAAGATCGGATGCCTCATCATCATGCTTGCTCTAATCTCCGGCTGCGGCAGCGCAAGCTGGCTTCCTCCGGCAGTGCCGGACGGCGCCTCTCATGACGACGGAGCGGATACGGTCGAGCTTTCTTTCTATTATCCGGTCGACGTAGGCGGTCCTTTGACAACGACCATCGAAGAGATGAGCGAGCAGTTTATGAAGGAACACCCCGGCATCCGGATTAACCCCGTTTATATGGGCGATTACCAGGATACCGCCATCAAAACGCAGGCCGCCGTTCAAGGGAACAATCCGCCGGACGTGGCCGTGCTGCAGTCGACTCAGCTGTATACCATGCTCGACATGGATGCTATCGTTCCGCTTGACGATTATATTAATCAGGCCGGCGGCGACGCATTTGTAAGCGATTTTTACCCTGCCTTTCTGGCCGACTCCCAGGCGGACGGTCATACCTACAGCATCCCGTTCCAGCGCAGCACTCTGCTGATGTATTACAACCGCGACGCCTTTGCGGAGCAAGGCCTGAGCCCCGACGCGCCTCCGCGCAATTGGGACGAGCTGCTCCGCGCAGCAGCCGGGCTAACGACCTCACAGCGGTGGGGACTTGAAATTCCGTCCTCCGGAGGCGGGATGGCGACCCGGATCTTTCAAGCTTTTGCGATGCAAAACGGAAGCTCGCTCATGTCGGACGACGGGAAGCAGGTATATTTGGATACGGCGGCCAATGCCGAAGCGCTCCGCTATTGGCGCGATTTATCCCATGCTCACAAGGTCATGCCCGAATCGCGGATCGAATGGGCGTCGGTGCCGGATGACTTCATACACGGGAAAACCGCAATGATGGTATATACTTCGGGAAGTCTGACCTATATTCGGAACCAAGCCCCGTTCCGCCTCGGCGTCGGCTTCCTGCCTACCAACAAGCAGCTGACGACGCCGACGAGCGGAGGCAACTTCTACGTGTTCAAAACGGTCGACACGAGAAAACAGGACGCGGCATGGACCTTCGTCCAATGGATGACCGAACCCGAGCGCATCGCCCAATGGAGCATCGACACCGGATATATAGCGGTTAGAAAATCGGCCTATGATATCCCTTCATTGCAAGCTTACGGAAAAGAGTTTCCCGAGTCGCTCGTGGCGCGCAACCAGCTGGCTTACTCGGCCAAGGAGCTGGCGACGCATAATAACGCCAAAGTCCGCGCGGCGCTGAACGAAGCGATCGAGGCTTCTCTAAGCGGCGCCATGCCGCCGGAGGAAGCTCTGAAGAAAGCTCAAGCCAAGGCGGATCAGGCGCTCGCTTCGTTCCGCCGGCCTTAAGCCGCCTCAGCGGGACGTGGCCCTGACGATGGCGGGCAGCAGCAAGAGCACCGCTTCCTTGACCAGAAGGATGCGGTGCTCTCGCTATTGTCGATGAAGGCTTACATACGGGACCGTCCCGCCCCCGCGCTCTGCTTGTCCGCCTCTTTAAGCTTGAACGGTATGCCGGTCGATCAGTTCATTTCCCGTCACTCCGAGAAACTGGTAAGCGTCGATTCTCATCGTATCGCTGTCGTCGCTCCAGAAGCTCTGCAGCACTTCGATCATCCCCGAAGCCCGGGCGATGCGATCCATCTGCATCTTCATAATGACGCCGCTGCATAAGATCGCGCATTTGCTGACCTTGGGCAAAATATCGCTCTGCAGCTGCTCCCAAATCATATTGACTTCCGGAGAAAATACGATAGGCCTCCCCTTGCTCACCATAAAACGGTTGTCTACCAGCAGCTTGGCCTCATTCATTACAGCCAAATTTTGCTTGACAAGCGCGCTCGCTTTCTCCGCATCCTCTACGGTCAGCGCATCTCTCACCTGCCAGGACAAAACGTTGTTCGCCCGATCCGCATGATATAAAAATTTATCCTCGAATGCCATATTGACAGCCCCTCCTTCGGTTTATCGGAACCACGAAGCGAGCATGGCATTCAAAGATTCGCAAGTATACGCAACCAGATGCTCCGCTTCTTTAAGCTCTTTTTCGTTCATTTCCTTAATCAGGTGGTATACGTCGCTGTGCTCTTCATCGGCTTCGCAGTGAACCTCCCAATATTCCAGATTGGTAAACCCGGCCTTCTGCAAAATGTCGAATGCGTGCAAATACATCGCATGGGCGTACCCTTCGGCCGTGCTGTTCACCAGCAGCAAAGACAAGTTCTCGCTCATCGAGCTTACCGCGCGATACTGCAGGGAGATGAAATTTTCGGTTTCGTAATTAGGAAAAGCTTCCTCCGGATCGTCCAGCCCCAAATCCAGCATCCATTTGCGCAGCATCTCGGCATGATCCTTCTCTTCCTCGTAATGTGTCGAGAACACATCGTGGTCTACGTTCGGGAACCGCTCCCAGCGCAGCTTCAGCAGCTCTCCAAAATGCTTGGACAAATGATAAAGATGCATACACCATTTAAAATCTTCGGCTTTGGCCGACTCCGGAAACCGGGTAAAAAAAGGGTTGGTCTGTTTCGCTTTCTCGAGCTCGCTGGAAATTATCGCCGAAATCGATTCTACCACTTGCACCTGAACTTGGGTCATCACTTTTCTCTCCCTGTTTTTTATTTTCTCCAGTATGTCCTGCTGCGCATATACATCCTTTTATTACCTTACATGTATGTTATCGGTTTGACAATCCTTAATTTTAATATTTTTACATAATATTCATATTTTTTCGCAAAGGCCATAACTTCTTCGACGGCAAATGACAAAAAGAACCTCATTTCCCGCTTTACGTCAGGGATACAAGGTCCTTTTACCACTTTTTTTCCATCCGACTTCTAAAAGGGTGATGAAAAAGTCCGCTGCGGCGTCCATTTGATCCTCCAATCGCTGTTGAAAACGGATTCTTTGAATTGTTTTTTCGTTTTTCTGTGGAGAGAATCCGTTTTCAAAGGCGAACGCTTACGCTTCTTCAGATTGCTCTCGCTTAGCGAAGTTTGCTTTTTCACCACGCTTCCAAAAATGCCTGGGAAGACCGCGCAGGCGTAAAACGTCTGCGGAGGCCGCCCCGGCTATGGGCGCAGCGCAAAGCGCAAAGCCCGGCTGATGAGAACCGGCAGGACGGACACATGGCCCTCGTCCTCAAACTGTTTGAACTCCGCCCGCACGCCGCGGTTCGCAAGAGAAGCAAGCCGCTGCGCCATCTCCATGGCATTCCCGTTCATTCCGCTCGGATGGCGGCCCTCCAGCTCACCGACCGCTATCAATACGTCCACATTGCGCTGCCCCGGGGAGTGAATCTGCTCCAGCTTCTCCGGAAATTGCCGCTCCTCTTCAAGAATACATCGCCGGTTCCAATGAATGGACGGGCTCCCTGCGATATACGTTTGAAAAGCTTCGGGGCGGGTGAACAGCGTATGCAGCACAAAAAGCCCTCCCAGCGAATGGCCGAAAATCGTTTGCCTGCCGGAATCGACAGGATAGCTTTGTGCGATTTGCGGTTTCAGATCCTCTTCGATAAAAGTCAGAAAAGCGTCGGCTCCGCCCTGCTCCGGCCATGGAGTGCCGTCGGGCTTCGCCGGAAGCTCTTCAATAGGAACGGGCAGCGTGAAATCGTAATACCGTTCAGGGGCGAACGGCTCTTCGGTCCGGTAGCCGATGCCGACGACGATAGCGGGTACGACTCCGGTCTTCTCGGGGCGGCGCGACTGCACTCGTACCGCCTCCACCATCGTAGCGAATACCGCATTGGCATCCAGCAAGTAAATGACTGGAAATCCCGATGGCGGCGGCTCCTGAACCGGCATCGCCACGCTGATCCGATATTCGCGGCGCTCGCCTCGGGAAACGATGCTGTAACGCCGTGTATGATGCAAAGCCGCTTCGCCGCTTTCCCGCACGAGGTTGCCGGCTTGTTCGTTGGATATACGAGCCATTGGATGCAGCTCTCCTCTCCAGTTGATGTTTCTCCATCTGACTGACTCGCTAAGGCAGTCCGTTCTATTATAGAACTTCCTTATATTGGCTGACCATGGACGATATACGGAATTCATTGTGACGTTTTCCCGATCGGAGCTCCTGGCAGACGGGCCGGCTCCGGCAGGCCGTCCTGCCCGCTAAGACTTGTCCGTCCATTGAAACGGAGTCGTATTGAAATACAAATCCGGATTCACCGGCACATTATGCGCCCAGAACGTAAAATGCAGATGAGGGCCCGTCGAGAAGCCCGTCGACCCGACCAAGCCGATAATATCGCCGCGCTTCACGCGGTCGCCCGTTTTGACGCGCAGCTCGGACATATGGGCATATTGCGAAAACAGCCCCATCCCGTGGTCGATATAAATGGAGTTGCCCGTCAAATACAAGCTGTCCGCCAAGGCCACAATGCCGTCGTTAGTCGCCTTGATCGGCGTCCCCTGCTTCGCCGCCAAATCCAGCGCCAGATGGGAGCCGCTCAGCTTGCCGTTGACATAGCGCATATGCCCGTACGGCGTCGTCAATATCCCTTCGATCGGCTTGAGAAACGGCTCGGTGAACAAAAAGTCGGGCTGCGACTTGCTTCTCGCCGCATCGATTCTCTTCTGATCCGCATCGATCCGCTTCGTGTCCTGCCGCATGCTGTCCAGCTCTTCCGTCACCTGAAGATACTGTTTGGGAAAATTTTTGGCAAGCACCTTAAGCGTTTGATCGCCGATCGGATAATCCCCCGGCTTCACGTCTGTCCCTACGGGCAAGTAAGTGAAGTATCCGGCTCCGGACGGCTGCAGCGCATAGGTTTTCCCCTGCCACTCCACTTCGCCCGGCTTATCGCGGCGAACGAGCACCGCATCGCCCTGGCTGACGGAGCTTGGCATCAAGTACCATTCCGAGCCGATCGCTTGCTTGGCCTGCCCAGCCGAAGCGTAGCGCGAAGCCTCCGCGGCCCGCTGTTCGATCAGCAGCTTCTCCCGCTCCAGCGCTTCCTTCACCTCTCCGGTAACTTCCGCCTTCCACGTCGCTCCGCCGTCGGTCGTAATGAACAGCTTGCCGCCCGCTTCACCGTCGTCGTTCACGAGAGCCCAGCCGATCCGGTCGGTCCAAAACTGCGCTTGCTTCACCGTATACTCCCGGGATTGATACTGCAGAGCCGTTATCGTCTTAGCCCCGTGCAGCAGCCGCATATCTCCTTCATCCGCAGCGGAAGCCTGCTCAAGCTCCGGAACGGCGTCCGCCGCCTTCCAAGTCATCCCTCCGTCGGAAGTGATCATAACCGCGTCTTCGAACCGGACCCAGCCGTGCTCCAGATCGTTCATCTCGAACTCGGCAGCTTGTTTATACTTCGGCGCTTGTGCCTGCGCGTTCTGCTGCCGCTCCCCTCCGGCATGTCCTCCCATAGGCCAGGCAATATACTGCCCCTTCCATAGACCGTAGCAAACCCCTACGCCGAGCGCCGCAACGAGCACCCCCGACAGCAGCAGCCCGGTCCGTCTTGATTTGCGTGCTCTAGCCGCTTTGCCGCGCTTGCGTGATTCCATCATCTTTACCCCCGATGCATTCCATAATATGGAGTAATATACTCTATATTCTATCATATTTTCGGACCGGTCGTTCTGGCGGAGCCTTGGCCCGATGACGTTACCAATGAAAAACCCTCGCAAAGCGGCTGTCCGCTTCATGAGGGTCCCTTGCGAAGCTATTATTCCATGATCTTCGCCTAGTCGACGATAAACAGCTTGGCTCCCGTTTCGGTCGAGGAACGGTGCGGTTCCGCCTGATCCGCCACCTGATAGCTCATGCCGGACTTTAATACAAAAACCCTTCCGTCCTTCAGCTCGGTTGTCAATTCGCCCTCCAGCACAAGCAGAACATGGCCGCGGCTGCACCAATGATCGGCGACATACCCCGGCGTATATTCAACCATGCGCACGCGTATGTTTCCTATCTCAAGCGTTCTCCAGTAGGCTTCTCCCGTCTCGCCTCGATGCTCGGTCGGTTCTACGGCGCTCCAATCCATGGTGCCGAACGGCACGTCTACGATGTTCATCTTTTTCTCCTCCCGGTTCGTTTTCACTCTGAACCCCTGCGCCTCATCCCTAATACAATGAACTTAAGATGTCGCATCAGGCGCGTAGCATAGCCTTAGGGGAAAAACTCGAATAATCCGCTAACCGCAAATCCGCAGTTGTCGGCCGGAGCCGTTTTCTCTATCCGCTGCAAGCTTTCCCCTTCGCCCATCCCCGCCGGTTCCTTTCTTTGGTCCGTAAATATCATTATATCACGTTCGCAAGAAACGCGGGCGACGCGGCAAGCTCGAAACGAGCTTTGCGCTCCAACGTAAAACGGCGGATTAAAGAAAGCGGAGGCCTGCCGATACGAAAAAGCCAGATGAACGTGCAAGGCCCGCCAAGGGCGTCCCATTCCTGCTTTGCACTCGAAATGCGAACCTGTTAACCTTATAGTCGGGGTCTTTTTGCGCTGTAGACCTCCTAAACGCCAGGCATCGAACCAATACTGCAAACTGCCGGCCCCGACGGCCCCGCGCCCGGGCGGTGCAAACCGACCGGTAGATTTTTGCAGATGACGGATATATAGGAATCATTCACGAATAATTGTTGTTGAGAGGAACGGTGAGTACGATGAAAATAGCATTTTTCGATTCAGGATTAGGGGGACTGACCGTCTTATCGGAAGCGATGAATCAGCTGCCTCATGAGGATTTTCTTTATTTTGCCGATACGCTCCACGTTCCTTACGGCCCCAAACCGAAGGACGAGGTCAGGAAATATATTTTGGATTCGATAGATTCCATTATCCATGAGGAGATCAAGGCGATCGTCATCGCCTGCAATACGGCTACAAGTCTGACCATACAAGAGCTGAGAGGTCTCTACGACATTCCTATTATAGGAATGGAACCCGCCGTGAAGCCTGCGGTGGAGATGAACCGTTCGACGGGAAAAAGGGTGCTTGTATTCGCCACGCCGCTGACGCTCAAGCAATCGAAATACAACGACCTCGTTTCGCGCATCGATAATTTACATATCGTGGATTCGCTTCCTTTGCCCGAGCTGGTCGAATACTGCGAAGCGCTTTGCTTCGATAAGACGATCATCAGCGACTATTTCCTGGGCAAGCTCGCTCCCTTCAATCTCGACGATTACGGGACGATCGTGCTCGGCTGCACGCATTATCCGTTTTACCGAAGCTTGCTTCGGGAGCTGCTGCCCGATCATATCCGAATCGTGGACGGAAGCGCCGGCACGGTCAAGCGGCTCATTCAGGTTTTATCCGAACGGGAGATGACCAGCCTGAACGGCAGCTGTCGGATCAAATTTCTGAATTCAAGCGGATCTGCGGAGTATACGGACAAGATGAAGCGGGCGCTCGGCCTGCTGAGGAATGAATAGCGGCTGTCCGTAGCGCGCAAAGCCCCCGCTCCCCTAAGGAATAGCCTTAAGGGAATGAGGGCTTTTTTACCGATTCAGATGAACGTCATGAAACGTTTTTTTACGGATAAAACGTGCTTTGCGGCGTCGTTGTCGGGCACCAGCGGGATTTGAGCAAGAAGTCGATCAGCACGTCCTTGGCCGCTTCCGTACCGATATAATGCAGCGCTTCCGCGGCATGGCCGCGCACGTAGCGGTTCTCGTCCTCCAGCGCGATCTCCAGCTGCGGCACCGCGGCGTCGGCGGCCGCTCCCATACGGCATAGCGATAGTCCGGCAATGAAGCGCACCTGTACATCCTCATCCTTCAAGCAGCGGATCAGTCCGTCCACCACTTGGTCGGCAGGCGTTCCGACCATGGCCAGCGCCTCGGCTACCGTCTGGCGGACGACGACGTCCGTCTCGGGCTCCAGCAGCCGGATCAGCTGCGGCACGGCCGGCGCCGCAAAATGCCCCAGCTCGCCGAGCGCGAACGCGGCATGGACGACGGTTTGCGCCCGCTCGTCGGAGAGCGCCGCCGTCAGGCCGTCCACTGCGCCCGCTCCCGCGGCGGACAAACCGTACGCCGACGTGCGCGATACGTTGACGCTGTCGTGGCGCAGCCCCTGCAGCAGAGCCTGGATGCCCGCATCGCCCATGCCGGCCAGCGCGTACGCCGCATTCAGCGCCGTCGGCTCAAAGGCGTCTTCCAGCCGCGATGCCGTCTCGCGCACCTTGGCCTCATCGGCCTCTACCGAATCGGCCAGACTGCCGACCTCTCCGCACAGCCAGTTCCAGGTATCTCTCCACATCTCGTCATGCTGCGCAATATCCGTACTGAAGGAGGCCGGCTTTTTCCATTCGCGGTCGAGACAATCCCAGCTCGGCTCTGCAGGCGCTTCTGTCCGCATAAATTCGAACTTCAGCATATAACGCGGCTTGCCGAGAATATTCGGAGTCGAGCGATGCCATATATCGTAATGAATCAGCGCGAAGGTGCCTGCGCCGCCGCTGGCCACCGCTTCGCCCTGCACGTCGTCTTCGACGAACGTGCGGCTCTCGTAATTTTGCGTGCCCGGCATAACGCCCGTAGGTCCCAGCTCTACCGGAGTATCCTGCGGGAAGTACATGATCATCGCCCACCACGGATGATGGTTACGCATTTTTTTGTAGCCCCAGTAGCTGTCTTTATGCCAGCCTCCGGCTTTCGGCGAAGCGTTGAAATGGCCGTGCCGGTGCGTATGCATCAGGTAATTGGGACCAAGAACGCTGGTGAGCGCTCCCGTAACGACCGGATGGTCGAACAGCTTCTGCACTTCGCGGATACGCGGCAGCAGATTGTTGCCCGGATTTCCTTCCTGTTCATACACATGGTTAAGCTGTTCGGTCAAACGCTGATGAAATTCCGCAGGAAAATCGGTTTGCAGAATCAGAAACCCTTCGGTAACGAATGTTCTCATTTGCTCGTCGGTTAAAAGCACTGGCATTTGGCGACCCATGAATACAACCTCCTTAAGTGATCTTGATTCACATTATAATCATCCCGGAGCCAAGAACACATGGAGAATGCTAAGTCAAGTTTGCACAAAAGTAAGGATTTATCGAACAAAAGCCCGGACGCGTGCCGAGTTAATCCGCAGGCGGAAGCTGCGATAGCCTCTGTCCCGCCGTTCATCCGTACGCGCGCCGCAGAAGCCTGCGAGCCCCGGCAAGCCGCTCATGACCGGCCGCAGCGTCGGCTTAAGCCTTATCCGTCCGCGAGCCCCAGCCTCTCGTACTGCTCCGGCGGCGCATCATTGCTCTTCATCAGCCGGAGCATGTGCGCGGTCATCCGCTCTTCGATCTCTTTGTCCTGAATCGGCCGCTTCTGCTCCGGGTCCGCCTGAATATCGAAGAGCAGCGTGCCGAACCGGTGCGCCGGGATGTAGCTTCCCGACTTAATCTTGAGCGTCCGGACGCCTTTAGTAAAAGAAAACGGCTCGGACAGCTCCAGCTCCTGCAGCTCCGCGGGGCTGAACATCGACGCCATATGCGCCGGCATCAAAGTGTAGTTATAGAGCGGGCTGTTGTCCGGCCGCACCGGCGCGCGCATGTACACGTACCGCCCGTCGGTGCAATTCACATGCGCCCCGTGGATGCCGAACAGCGCCGCCTCCCGGCCAGGCTCGGCCGCAGCTCCCGCCTCCGCTTCCCACGCCCGGGTCAGCGGCACGCCCTGCATATCGGTCGGCGTCTCCGCGCCGAAGTAGTCGAGCAGCGTCGGCGCGATGTCGATCATCTGCGTCAGCGCGCCGCAGCGCTCGCCGCGCCTGCCGCTGCGCGGGTCCCATACGAACAGCGGCGTCCGGGCGATTTCGTTATAGAACGGCATTATATTTTTAGCCCACCAGTCGTGCTCGCCGAGCAAAAAGCCGTGATCCGTCGTGACGATCAGCATCGTATCCCGCCACAGCTCGTATTCGTCCATCGCGTCCATCACCTTGCCCAGATAAGCGTCGCACATGCTGAGCAGCGCAGCGTATTCGTATTTGCAATGCTCGGCTTCTTCCCTGGTCTCGCTCACCTTCTGATACTGGGGCCAGTCGAAATGTTTGCCGGTGTAATCATGGGGATATAAATCCTTATAGGCTTGATGCGAAAAGAACGGCTCATGCGGGTCGAAGGCCTCGATCTGCAGCAGCCAGCGGTCCTCCCCGCGGTTCGTCCGGATAAATTCGATGCCCTCGGCGAATGTTTTGGCCTGAGGATGCGCCTCCTCCTCCGCCATATACTTGCGGTTGATCCAATCCTGGCGGAACAGCTGACCGCGGTAGCCTTCGTAGCTTCCGACATGCTCGGGGATCGGCGGGTCCGCCACCTCTCCTTTCCAAGGGTCGCCCTCCTGGCCTCTGACGAAATCCCAGGTCGTATATTGACTGTGATACGTCGCGCCTCCCGGCTCCCAATAGTGATAATGATCGCTGATCAGGTGAGAGTGCACCCCCTGCTTGCGCAGAATGGCGGGCATCGAGTCGTCGAACGGCTCCAGCGGTCCCCAGCTGCGATGCAGAAAGTTAAGCCGGCCCGTCAGCAAATCGCGGCGCGCCGGCATGCACGGCATGCTGCCCACCCAGTTGTTGTCGAAGGTCACGCTCCGCTCCGCCAGCCGGCTGAAATTCGGCGCGTGCGTCCAGTCGCAGCCGTAAGGCGGCAGCATATGCCGGTTCAAGGAATCGAACAAGATCACAATCGCTTTCATGGGCGAACAGCCTCCTCCCGTAAGTTGTCGTACCATTGCCGCACTGCAAGCTCCAGCCTCCGCACGATGTTCGGATGCCGCTCCGCCAGATTGACCCGCTCGCCCGGGTCCGCCTCCACATCGGACAAATGCACGGCGTCCGCCGCCGTCCGGCTGAAATCGAGCTTGCCGTTCAGCACCAGCTTCCACTTGCCTTCGCGTACCGCCAGCTGCTCCCCGTACTCCCAGAACAGCATGCGCTCTCCGCCCGCCGGCGCCGATCCGCTTCCCTCGAGCATCGGCACAAGGCTCGTTCCGTCCAGCCCGCAGCCTTCCCCGGAGACGCCCGCCAGCTCCAGAAACGTCGGAAAAATATCCATCATCGCGCACACTTCGCCGTTCGTCTGTCCTCCCTCGATCAAGGCCGGATAGCTGAGTATCGCCGGTTCCCTCACGCCGCCGTCGAACAGACTCGCCTTATGTCCGCGGAATACGCCCGCGCTGCCTCCGTAATACAGATCCTCCGTGCCGTCCAGCCAGTTGCGCGACTCGGTCGAAGGGCCGTTGTCGCTGGAGAAAAAGATGACGGTATCCTCATAGACGCCCTTGCGCTTTAACGCCGCTACGATATCGCCGACCCCGTCGTCGACGGCGGCGATCATGGCCGCCATTATTCTGCGGTCCGGAGGCAGGTCCGGAAACCGGTCGACGTACCGCTTCGGCGCATGCATCGGGTAATGCGGGGCGTTGTAGCCCGCCATCAGGAAGAACGGCTCCTCCGCCGGGCTAGCCTCGATATATTCTACCGCCTTGCTCGTAATCATCTCCGTCATGTACTCGCCGTTCTCCCATACCTCCTGCTCGTTATGCCACAGATCATGCACCGGGTTCACGCCGCCCGCCTGCTCCCAGTAGAAAATATGCGAGTAATAGTCGATGCAGCCGGCGCGAAATCCGAAAAATTCATCGAAGCCGTGCGCGTTCGGCCCGTGTTCCGCCGAGGCCCCGAGATGCCATTTGCCGAACAAGGCCGTCCGGTACCCGGCCGCCTTCAGCGTCTTCGGCAGCGAAGGCAGAGACGTCTTAAGCCCGGCCGTCCCTCTCCTGCCGCCGAGAATATGGCTGACGCCGGCCCGCGCCGGATATTTGCCCGTCAGCAGCGCCGCCCGCGAAGGCGAGCATACCGGCGAATTGGAATACCAATTCGTAAAGCGTATGCCTTCCTCCGCCAGCCGGTCGAGATGCGGCGTCTTCATCTGCGAAGAGCCGTAGCAGCTCAAATCGCCGTAGCCCAGATCGTCGCAGTACACGATAATATAATTCGGCCGTTTTTTTGTCATCGTCCTTCTCCTCCTCCTTGAGCGTATAAATGGCAGAGCACGCTCCGCCCGCTTTCCGTTTCGACCGCCGCAACCTGCGTCGCGCGGCACACGTCTTTGGCCGACGGACAGCGGTGATAGAAGCTGCAGCCGGCGCCGGAGAAGGGCTCTCTCTGCACATCCGTCACCGGCTCCTCCTCCGCGGATCTCCACGGATCGGGAGAGGAGTACAGCAGCAGCTTCGTGTACGGATGCTGCGGGCGCTGAATCAGCTCCTCCGCCGGTCCGTATTCCATCACTTGACCGGCATACATGACCATGATCCGGTCCGCCATATAGCGCGCGCTGCCCAAATTATGCGTAATCAGAATCAGCGACAGATCCTCTTTATCCTTTAAATCGAGCAGCAGGTTCATAATGTCGACGCCGATGGACACATCCAGCATCGATGTCGGCTCGTCGGCGATAATCACCTTCGGATTCAGTCCTAGCACCTTGGCGATGACGACGCGCTGCTTCTGTCCTCCCGACAGCTGGTAAGGGTACTTGTCGATAAAGTCCTCCGCCGGAGCAAGCCCCACCTTGCGCAGCAGCTCCAGCACCCGCGGGCGGGTATCCCCTTTCACCTGCCGCTGCACCTGCATCGGGCGGCCGATAATATAGCCGATCGTATGATGCGGGTTCAAGGCGGCGAACGGGTCCTGGAAAATCATCTGCACGAAGGTCGGCAAGCGGCGGCGCAAATCCCGGTTTTGCCTAAGCGCCTCCCCGTTGTAATAAATGTCGCCGTCCGTAGCCGGAATCAGATTCGTCAGCATCCGGGCGATCGTGCTCTTGCCGCTGCCCGATTCGCCGACGATCGCCAATACCTCCCCCCGCTCCAGGGAGAACTGAACGTTGCGCACCGCCTGAAACTGCTTTTTCTTGAACATCGAACGGGATGTAAACGTTTTACCGAGATCGTTCACTTGAAGCAGAGACTTCATCGTATACCCCCTCCTTCGAATATAAATAACAGGCGATCTGTCCTTGCGCATCGGCCTGCATCTCCGGTTCCCGGCTGCGGCAATGAGGCGACGCATGAGCGCAGCGCGGCTCGAATTTGCAGCCTGCGGGCGGACGGATCAGATCGGGCGGGCTGCCCGGAATGCCCGTCAGCCTCGTTCTCGGGCCGGATAACGACGGGAACGAATTCAGCAGCCCTTGGGTATACGGATGCCTCGGCTCCTTCAGCAGCTGGCTCCGAGACGCCACCTCCACCAACCGGCCTGCATACATAATGCCGATCCGGTCGCACATCTCCAGCATCAGCGGCAGATCGTGAGTAATGAACAGCACGGAGAAGCCGAACGTCCGCTGCAGCTCCAATATTTTACGGATAATCCCGTTTTGTACGACGACGTCCAGTGCGGTGGTCGGTTCGTCCATAATGACCAGACTCGGCTTGAGAGCCATCGCCATGGCAATGACGACCCGCTGCCGCATGCCGCCCGACAATTCGTGCGGATAGCTGTCCAGCCTGTCCGCGGGCAGATCGACCAGCTTCATCAAGGCGGCCGCCCGCTGCCCCGCCTCCGCTTGCGCCGACGGCTCATGAGCGACAATCGCATCGATCAACTGGTCGCGGATACGCAGCACCGGATTCAGGTTGTTCATCGCGCTCTGCAGCACGATGGACATCTTCGACCAGCGCAGACGGTCGAACTGCTCGTCGGTCAGCGACGTGAGCTCCGTGCCGTCCAGCTTGACGCTGCCGCCCGTCACCTTGGCCGGATGCCTGAGCAAACGGCAAATGCCGAAGGCGGTCGTCGACTTGCCGCAGCCGGATTCTCCGGCAAGCCCGAAGATTTCTCCCTTTCCGATCGTAAAGCTGACGCGGTCGGCAGCCCTCACGACGCCTCTCGGGGAGGCGTACTCTATGCAAAGCTCCTGTACTTCAAGCAGATCTGTCAATGGGTCTCCCTCCTTATCCCCCTTGCTATGGCGGAAACGCCGGCCCAATCTCCCTGCGCCGCCGCTTCCATCGTCAGGCCGCAATCCGCTTGCGTCCCTCTACAGGGCCGCATTGCCGCGGTTCGCCCGGTATTTCTCCAGAATGCCGTTGCCGATCAGAATAAAGCCGAAGCACAAGAAGGCGATAGCCAAACCGGGCGGCAGTATCCACCACCAAGCGTGGAACATGACCGCATTATTCGCATTGGCCAAAGCCAGAATCGTCCCCCAGCTGACATTGGTCGGATCGCCCAGACCGAGAAAGCTCAGCCCCGCTTCCGCCAGCACGGCCTGCGTGGTGACGAGCACCTGATTGGCGAGGATGACCGGCACGATGTTCGGCAAAATTTCCCGGAACATAATTTCCGTATCCTTCATCCCCACCATACGCGCCGCCTCGACATAGCCGCTCTGCCGCTCGGACATCGTCTGGCTGCGGATGCTTCTGGCCATGTAGAGCCAGCTCAGACAGCCGATGATCAGAATCGTGCTGCCGACTCCCATCGAAGGCAGAAAGGAAGCGAGAATAATCATCAGCGCCAACGTAGGAATAATGAGAAATAGATCGACGATCCGCATCAGGGATTCCTCCACCCAGCCTCCTTTGAAGCCGGAAATGACTCCGACCGCGACTCCGATCACCGTCGTAATCAAACCGGCGATGATGCCTACCCAGAACGAGGTCCGCGTGCCGTAAATCATTTGGCTGAGCACATCCTGCCCGTAGCTGTCCGTTCCAAGCCAATGATCAAGCGACGGAGCGAGCCAAGAATCGAAACCGATATAGTTGACGGGATAGGGCGCAAGCGCCGATCCGAATAAAGCGATCACGGTAAAAACGATAAAGATGGCGAGCCCGATCTTCCCCTTCGCCCCCGGAAATGCAGAACTTATTGCCTCTGCTATACGCCGCATCATGAGCATACATACCTCCTTATAAACAATCCAAAAATCCGATTTCAACAGCGATCGAAAGATCAAATGGGCGCCGCAGCGGAATTTTTCACCATACTTTCATGCCCCTTTAGTTCAGCACCACCCGAGGATCGAGCAGCGGGTACAGCAAATCCGCAATCAAGTTGCAGACGATAACCGATATCGCGATGAACAGAAACGATCCCTGAATTAACGGGTAATCATGATTCAGTATGGCGTTGAAGGTTACCAGACCGACTCCCGGATAGGAGAAAACGATTTCCGTCGTAATCGCTCCGCCGATCACGTGGCCGAGCGAGGTCATGAGTCCGGTAAAAGAAGGCAGCAGCGCGTTCCGCGCTCCGTACATATATTTTCTGCGCCGCACGGAAACGCCCTTCGCTTTGGCCAGCAGCATATAATCCTCAGACAGCACGCGCATCAAATTGTTGCGAAGGACAAGAATATGGCCGGCGAGCGAAGCGATGATAAGCGTAAATACCGGCAGAAACGCATGCTTCAATATCGACATCAGCTTGCCCCACGCGGAGAAACTGTCGATGGCGGGGTCCACCGCCTGCCCCAATGGGAACCAGCCCAAGTAAAAGGAGAAAATCATGATGAAAATGATAGCGATCCAGAAAAAAGGCACCGAATTTAAGAAAAACGATGTAAACAGCGTAGAATTATCGAAAAACGACCCGGCCTTCCAGGCGCCCCGAATGCCGATCAGCCAGCCGACCAAATAGCTCAGCAGCGTAGCGATCAGCACCGTGCCGAGCGTCCACGGCAGCGCCTTCAACATCACGTCGGCGACCGGAGACGGATAATTGACGTAAGACACGCCGAGATTGCCGTGCAGAAGCTGCAGCAAATAGTTGCCGTATTGATGCAAGATGCTCGGATCGTCCAGCCCGAACTGGGCCTTTAACGCATTCACCACTTCCTGCGAGCCGAGCGCCTTCTCGGAGGCCAGCGCGGTAGCGGGGTCCCCCCCCATCAAACGGGGGAGGAGGAAATTCAAAGTGACCGCCATGTAAAGCGTAACAAAAGCAAAGCCGACCCTTTTAATCAAATACACGGAATTGTAGCGCACATAAGCACCTCCTGTTCAGCTTTAAGCCCGATTAGGCTACTTTTTCTTGATCTGCTTAAGCGACAGGGCGGAGGTAACGGGAAGGTTCTCGTCGTAATTGGTGAACTGGTCCACCCGGTACGGGATATGTCCGCCTACGTTGTACATAACCGCGATCGGCGCCTTATCCGCAATTCGCTGCTGAACTTGCTGGTACAGCTCCTTGCGTTTGGCCGAATCGGCCGAGGATGCCTCATCCAGCCACTTATCCACATCCGCGTCGCGGAAACGCATGTAGTTGAGCCCCGGCGTATTCGACCCGATAGGCGCGGTCATTTTGCTGTGGAAAAATTCCAGCTGCGCCTGCGGATCGGGAGGCGTCGTAATGCCGTTCTGCAGCAGCTCGTAGTCGCCGGCCATCAAAAGCTTGGTCAGCTCCGGCCAGGTCACCAGCTTGGTCGTCGTCTCGATGCCGACCTCTTTCAGCCAGGCGGTAATCATCGCGCCTTCCTTGTTCTGCGCGGGCGCGTTCGCCGCCATATGGTAGGTAAAGGACAGCGGCTTGCCGTCTTTTTCATAAATGCCCTTGGCGTTCTTCTTGTAGCCGGCCGCTTCCAGCCCTTTGACCGCCTCGTTCAAATTGTAATTGTAAGCGGCGCTGTCGATCAGCTTCTTGTCGGTCATATCGCCGAATACGGACGATAAGAAGCCGGGATTGGCCGGGAATACGCCGTTGGACTCGCCCTTCTCAATCAGCGACTTGCGATCTAGCGCCAGTTGAATCGCTTTACGCACCGCGGGATCGGATAAGAGCGGCTTTTCATTGTTCATGATCACGGAGTACGTGCTCAAACCGGGATAAATTTGCAGCTTGTTCACCGGATTTTCCAGCAGCTTCGGCACGCTCGGCATCGCCACCGTTCCCGTAGTCCCTTGGACGTCGCCTTTTTCCAGAGCCAGCGTCAGCGTCGAGGAATTGTTAAACCGGTTTACATACAGCTGATCGATGGACGGCGCCCCCAGGAAATAGTCGGCATTGCGGTCGAGCACGATGGCGCTTTCATTGATGCTTTTAAATTTGAAAGGTCCCGTACCGACCGGCGTTTTATTCAGAAATTCCGCCGCGTTCTCTTTCTCGAACAGATGCTTCGGCACCATATAGACGGTAGATAAATAAAACGGCAGCGACGGGAATTGATTATTCATCGTAAACACAACCGTATCCGTGCCCTGGGCTGTCACGTCCTTCAGCCGGTTATCTCCCCACAGCTGGTAACGGTCGAGCACCTTATTGTTCTTGAGCGTCTGGAACGAGTACAGCACGTCGTCGACGGTGAACGGCTGGCCGTCATGCCATTTCGCCTTCAGATTCAATTTGACCGTATACGTCTTGTTGTCATTCGACCATTTGCCTTCGCCGTCGGCCAAGCGCGGCATCAGCGCACCCTTAACCGGATTGAAATAATAGAGCGAATCGAACACGTAATCGAAGAACGGCGTCCAGTTCCCGGTGGCCAGAAACGGATTAAAGTTAGTAACCTGTTCGGGATTGACCGTTTCTCCCAAATGATAGATCCCTCCGGACGTTGGCGCAGCGGTCTCGGCTTTCGGCTGCCCCTGGCCGGCTGGCGCAGGATCGCTGCACGCCGTCAGCATCCCCAGCAGCATGGCCGACGCCAGCAGGACGCGCGAGGCTTTGTTTCCGGCGATTTTCCCGGCATTGTACTTCATAAGATGTGTCCCCCTTACAATAGGATGGTTTCGCATGGCATTGCTTTTCTGCACTTTGTCTGTGCTAGGTGTTCGGTTACAGGACCATCATAGAAAACCCGTTTTCCATCGTAAAGAGACCATTGTTGAACTAAGGGACTTCTGCTGAAATTTTCGCTTCGAGGCGCGATGGTCCTTTGATGACATTGTTCACCGCGCGCCGTTAATCAGTAAATCTGATCGCCCGCCAGCTTGCTCGGGGCATGGATATCCCGGTACTCGCCGGGCGTAACCCCTTCGTATTTTTTAAATATCCGGTTGAAGCTCCGCTGATTCGCGTAGCCCACCAACGCGCCGATTTCCTTAATCGCCAGCTTGCTGTGCTGCAGCAGCTCCTTCGCTTTGGCCAGGCGCAGCATGAGCACATAATCGGTAAACGTCATGCTGATCTCCTGCCGGAACAGCCGGCTCACATACGAAGGGTCCAGCTTGAGCTGATCGGCGATGCCGCCGAGCGAGATGTCTTTATCGAAATTAAGCTGAATATAGTCCAATATTTGTCTGGCTACCGAAGGCGGCTCCTCCGCCCGGTTCGAGTACAGCTGCCGGTGGATCGCTCCGACATAATCCCGAACGAACCGCACCGCCTGCTCTACCGTTTCGAGCCATTGCATCTGCTCTTGGAGCCCGGATAGCTCCATATCCGGCCGAGACGGCTCGAGCCCAAGCTCGGAAGCGCGCTGGAATACGTCCACGACGAGTTGAAACAGAGAGTGCCGCAGCAGCGGGAACGACAAGCCATCGGCTTGCAAAGCAAGCTCGTAGAGACGCTCCAGCGCCTCTTCCAGCCGGTCCGGCTGCTCCGAACGCAAATGCAGCAGGAGCTCCCGCTTCGCCTCTCCCAGCTTGCGGAAAAATTGATGGTCGGCCGGCCCCCTCGCCTGCTGCATCCAGATCGGCGCGACCAGCCCGCCGCCCTTGAATGCCCGATGCTCCAGCGCCTCCACAGCCTCCTGATAGGAGATGCCGATATCCGCCGCCGACTCCTTCAGATCACCGACGCCGACGCTGATCGACAGCTTCAAATAGCTGTCGATGGAGCTTACTATGCTCGCCGCTACGGCCTCGGCCCGTTCCCGGAAGTCCTCCCTCTCCATCGCCGCTTCCAGGTTGCAGATCAGAATCATATCTCTGCTCTCGGTATGCAGCGGGTAACTGCGAAACGCGCCTCCGGCCAGCTCGCTGCCTGCCTTGGCAATAAAATAGCGGATGGAGCTCTGATCCAGACTGCTGTACTTTTTTACATAGGAGGCGTAATTATCGATGCGCAGCACGCAGACGAAAAACCCGTGGCGCGTCACCGGCAGACGATAATAGGCGAACTTGGCCAGCCGTTCCTCCGCATCCAGCGGCTGCTCCTGGATCAGCTGCTGCAGAAAACTCTGCTGCAATACCGGCCAGTTGTCCCGGAGCTGGACCTCCAGCTCGCTTCCTTTTTCTTTTAAGGAATGGAAGGCGTCAAACAGCATGGTCACTTCGCTCTTCTCCCCATCCGGCGGACGGTCTCTTCTCTCTTCCTTCTTGGTGTTCACCAATTGAACGAGCGAATAGATCGGACTGTAAATTTTCAAGGAAATGAAAAAGGCGAATACTCCCGCGATCCCGATACTGAACACCATCAGAATGAGCATGAACGATTGGATCGCTTTGCCGCTTTTATACAAGGAAACCGTCGGGATCAGGTTGACGTACTTCCAGCCGCTATAAGGCGAGGTGAGCGCCGTAAACGAATAATCGGCGTTGCGAAAATGGGAAGTGAACGCCGTCGTCCGGTCCGTCAAATGTTCGCCGACGACGGCGAATTCCTTATCGCTCACGACCGCCCCCGTCGTTATGTTGTAAGCGAGCGAAGCGTCCGGGCTGACCATCCAGATTTCTTCCCCCGGCCGAATCAGATGAATCGACGGGCTCTGAAACAATGCCTGCTGGTTCAGATTAACGATGACAGCCCCGTTGATCGGAGTGCCTACCCAGGGGGTTGTCCGGATTAAGGTGACCTGCGTTTCGTTAAGCTGGGACGCTCTGGTCTTGGAATAAGGGCGCACGAACCAGCGGCCCTCCGTCCGGTGCATCGACGCGTACAGCGGAAACCACTCCGGATCGTCGCTGTCCGCTACTTTCGTCAAGCCGGTAAGAGCCGATTGCATTAGCCCGCTGCGCGCATAATATACGGAGATGGACTCGATATAAGGCGAGGAAATATACGATTCCAGCATCATATCATGGATCGTATCCGTATCCGGCTTCGCCGGCCCTTCCAGCCCGGCTTCCAAAGCTCTGGAGAAGGCCATATTCTGGGCAAGCCGGATCGTAATTTGATCCACCTCGTTCAGCAGAACGTCCATCAGACGCCTGGTCTGCTCCAGCACCTGCATACTGGAGCGCGTCACTTCGTCCCGGACGACGTTCTGGCTGTACCGTTCGCCGAGAAAGCCGACGACCGCCGCAGTCATCGCCACCAGCACAATTTGAATAAACAAGATGCGGAAGAACAGACTGCGAAACTTAAAATTGGAAAAGGCCGATTGAATCAAGCTGATCATGGGAATCCCCCCGTAAAAGGATCTGATGTTTTATATCATATAAATCCGATAGGATTAATATATCATAGATCGGATGCCGGAAATACGATAATTGTTGCGGGGGTAATGAGATCAACCTCCATCAAGTGAGAGAACGCATAAGGACGAATATTATCGCCTACGTTTATATTATCATTTTGAGTGCGCTTTCAAAACAGTTTTATAGGCAGCCGCCTTGGATTGCGCCCGCCCGGGTCGGCCCGGGCCGCTAGCAGCACCCTCAAGCTATACGCCGGTGTTGGATTAGCATTTATTTCCCAAGCAATAAGAAAGCCGGCGGTATACGACAAAAAAAGAGCAGCCTTATGACCGCAAATTGCGGTATAAGATTGCTCTTCTTGTATAAAGTCTTCCTTCGATTAATATACGTCGCGTTGGTAGCGGCCCTGTTCCTGCATGTCTTTCAAATAAGCCTCCGCCGCATCGCGCGTCATTGCGCCTTCTTGTTCAATCACGCTGAGCAGCGCCTCGTGAACGTCCTTCGCCATATACTGCTTATCGCCGCAAACGTAGAAGTAAGCCCCGTTTTGCAGCCATGCAAACAATTCTTTGCCGTTTTCCAGCATTTTATGCTGAACGTATACTTTCTGCTCCGAATCCCGAGAGAACGCAGCATCGATTTTGGTCAGCACTCCGTCTTTTTGATAGCCTTCCAGCTCGTTTTGGTACAGGAAGTCCGTAGCCGCATGCTGGTCGCCGAAGAACAGCCACGCTCTGCCTGCCGCCTTGCTCACCGCGCGTTCCTCGATAAAGGAACGGAACGGAGCAATCCCCGTTCCCGGGCCGACCATAATGATATCTTTGTCCTTGGATTCCGGCAGGTTAAAGTGCTTGTTGGTTTGGATAAAGACCGGAAGCAAATCGCCTTCGTGAAGACGCTCCGCGCACAATACGGAACAAACCCCTTTGCGCTCCCGTCCGTGAGTCGTATAACGCACGGCGCCGATCGTCAGATGCACCTCATCGGGATGAGCGGCAAAGCTGCTTGCAATGGAGTACAGCCGCGGCGGCATTTTTCTCAAAATGGCCACCATATCTTGGGCGGAAGCCTTCCACGGACCGAAATCTCTCAGCAAATCAAGCAAATCGCGGCCTTCTACATATTCCTTTATATTGTCGCCCGATACAAGCTGCTGCAATTGTTCGTTGTCGGTCATGGCCGCCGCTTGCTGAGCCAATTTTTTCGTGAGCAAAGTAATTTCAAAATGCTTTGCCAAAGCTTCCTTCAGCGGAAGCGTATCTCCTTGCTTGGAAACGGGAACAGGCAATTCAGGGTCCCATTTCATTTCTTCCAAAATGGCGGCTACCAGCTCCGGATCGTTTTCCGGAACAATGCCCAGGCAATCGCCCGGCACGAAAGAAAGGCCGGAGCCTTGCAGCGATAGCTCAAGATGTCTCGTTTCTTTATTGGAGCCCGCTCCATTCAAATTCACGTTTTTGAGAACTTTCGCATGAAACGGGTTTGTTCTCGAAAAAGTTGTCGGCGTTGCTGTTGATTGCATACATTTCACCTCAAAAGTTGTTTGTATGTAGAATACCACAGGAAGCGGCATTTCGATATATTTTTGGCATAGAATTTTTTTATGACAATTCTGTCACAAAGGGGACAACTTTGGCGCCGTGCCGATAGGCCGTATACGGTGAGGATCTGCCCCGGCAAGATCCTATCGGAGACAACGGACGAGAATGGTCCCGTTCCTGTCGAGAGACAGCGGACAAGTTGGCGATAATGCGCGGTTGTCGAACAGCGTCGCGGCTTTTTGAACATAACAATTATTTTCTAGGCTTTGCATAGAAGCCGTTTATTTGATACAATGACTGACGAACGTTCGTCAGGTAGGAGGCGGTTATATTGAAAAGCAACGAGATTAAGGCGGCGGCTCTCAAATATTTTACCCTTCACGGCTATGAAGGCGCGTCTCTTTCGCAAATCGCCGACGAGGTCGGTATGAAAAAACAATCGATCTACGCTCATTTCAAAGGAAAGGACGATCTCTTTCTGCAAGTGCTGCACGATGCGAAGGAGACGGAGCTGGCCTTAAAGCTGCAATATTTCAGCGGCACCGGCTCGCTTCAGCCCGAGACGGATTTATACGGATTCCTGCGGCTGGTCATCGATCTGTTCCGTGAAAACGAGCAGTTAAAGTTTTGGCTGCGCATGTCTTTCTTTCCGCCGGCTCATCTGGTCAGAGCGATTGAACAAGAAGTCGTTGATCTGGAGGAGAAGGTGCAGGCAACGCTGGAACGCAAGTTTCAAGAATGGATCGATGCCGGCGCAATGGCGGAATTCTCGGCACAAATATCGACCCTTGCCTTCTTGGGCATCGTCGACTCTATTATGCTGGAGCTTGTATACGTCAACGACGAGAAGCGGCTGACGGATAAGGTCAATGCCTCTTGGGCAGTATTTTGGAGGGGAATTTCACAGCGCTGATTTTTATCACAGTGAGGTCATTTATATGAAAAAATCTATTAAAGATCAAAAGACGGTATTACTCATTCTATTAAGCAATCTGTTCATTGCCTTTCTCGGTATTGGTCTGGTCATCCCCGTCATGCCGTCCTTTATGAATATTATGCATTTGTCGGGACAAACTATGGGTTATCTTGTCGCCGTATTCGCTGCGGCGCAGCTTGTGATGTCGCCGTTCGCCGGGCGCTGGGTCGACCGGTACGGCAGAAAGAAAATCATCATCGCAGGCTTATTTCTGTTCGGCGTATCGGAGCTTATCTTCGGTTCGGGCACAAATGTATGGGTGCTGTATACGGCAAGGGTCTTGGGCGGAATTAGCGCAGCCTTTATTATGCCCGCCGTCACCGCCTATATCGCCGATGTGACCACATTAGAGGAGCGGCCGAAAGCGATGGGGTACATGTCCGCCGCCATCAGCACCGGTTTCATTATCGGACCCGGCGTCGGCGGATTTATTGCCGCATACGGCATACGCATGCCCTTCTATTTTGCGGCGGCGATTGCTTGCATAGCCTGCATATCGTCAATATTTATTCTCAAGGAACCGCTAACGAAGGAGCAATTCGCGGAAATTTCCGCCAATACGAAGCATACCAGCTTTTTCGGCGATGTAAGAAGATCGCTAAACCCTCTGTATTTCATTGCCTTTGCGATCGTATTCGTGCTCGCTTTCGGTTTATCTGCCTATGAAACAATTTTCAGCCTATTTTCCGATCATAAATTCGGCTATACGCCCAAGGACATCGCAGCCATCATTACCATAAGCTCGATCTTCGGCGTTGTCGTACAGCTGTTTATGTTCGGCGGGATGGTAGATAAGCTCGGCGAAAAGAAGCTGATTCAAATCTGCTTAATCACAGGCGCAATCTTGGCGGTAGCATCGACCCTGATCTCCGGCTTCTGGCTCGTGCTGACGGTGACCTGCTTCATCTTTCTCGCCTTCGACTTGCTGCGTCCGGCATTGACGACCTTTTTATCGAGATCGGCCGGAAAAGAACAAGGCTTCGTCGCCGGAATGAACTCCACGTACACGAGCTTGGGCAATATCGTCGGCCCGGCGGCGGGCGGCATCTTATTCGATGTCAACATCAACTATCCTTACCTTTTCGCTGCGGTCATTATGGTTATCGGTCTGGGCATTACGGTAATGTGGAAAGAACGGCTACAAGAAGAGATTCCAGAATAGGAATCTTGCAGTACCCATTCGCATCGACTCTCCAATCCATGCTGATCGCTGTATTTTAACTATAAAAGGTATTGTAACACAGCTCCTGGAAATGGGGCAGACTGCACTTCGGATCAACTGCGTTTCATTCGGCGGAAGAGTCATAACCACCGGCTTAGCCGGTGGCTTCCATCAGCCCTATAAGGGCATGGTACTAGCACGCGCCTAAGAAGGCGCACTGAAAGTCTGCCAACCGCGAGCGGTCCCGGGCTTGCCCCTCAAAGGGGCTCTTTTATTTGCCCTTTCCTACCGACTCACCCGTAAACGGGTCGAACAATTCTTTCATCGTGATTTGTTCGTAGTTCTTATCCTCTGTTAGTTGATTTCGAATGTATTCGGCTATCGCTTTCCTGTTTCGCCCTACCGTATCCACAAAATAGCCTCTGCACCAAAATTGCCGATTTCCGTATCGATACTTCAGGTTCGCAAATTTATCGAAGATCATCAGCGAACTTTTTCCCTTTAAGTACCCCATAAACTCCGATACACTCAGTTTCGGTGGAATACTCACCAACATATGGATGTGATCCGGGCACGCTTCCGCTTCGTGAATCTCCACCCCTTTGCGCTCACACAACTCCCGGATGATCTTTCCGATCTCTCTTTTTAATTTCCCATAGATGACTTGCCGTCTATATTTCGGTGCAAATACAATATGGTATTTGCAGTTCCAGCGGGTATGTGCTAGACTGCTCTTATCCATTCCCTTGTCCTCCTTGATTTGATGTTGCGGTTGGCAGACCGGCTATCATCTTATCATAAAGGTCAAGGGATTTTTACTCATAGCTATAAGCTTTCCTGAACCCCCAGTCGAACTGGGGGTTTTCTTAGACAACAAAGCCCGGGGGAACCCTTATCGGGCTCCCCCGGGCTGCTCTATGACAGATGAGGCCGGTCGGTTACTTACCGTTCAAGCACAAATTCACAAGATCGTCCACATGAGCCGTAGCCAGGCATTCCACCGTATCGGCGCCGCCGTAGTAGATTTTCACCTCGCCGTCGTCCTCGAGAATCATGCCCCCGGGGAAAATGACGTCATTGCGGAAGCCTTCCCGCTCATAGACCGTTTCCGGGGCCAGCAGCGGCTCGCTGCTCATACCGACGATTTGGTACGGATCGTTCAGATCCAACAGCATGATGCCGGCACAGTAGCGCTTCTTCCAGAACGGCTCCCAGCCGTTCTTGCCGCGGGACGGGTCGATGTCCACCGAGTGAAACGTCGTCAGCCAGCCCTTGGACGTCTTGACCGGCGGCGCGCCCGGGCCAATCTTGTCATTGGCGAACGGCACCTTCTCCAGACCGAGCAGCAGCTCCGTGCTGCCCCAATATTTCAAATCCGGCGAGTCGGAGATCCAGATGTCGAAGCTGTCCTTGCCGGCCTTGCCGTACACCGGGAACGGACGCTCCAGACGCACGTATTTACCGCCGATCTTCTCCGGGAACAGCACCATGTTGCGGTTATCCGGCGCCGACATGCTCAGCACCTCGAAGCTGACAAAGTCGTCCGTCACCGCCACCCCGCCGCGCACGCCGTGCTTCGTATCCACCGCGAAGCAGAGATAGCAGCGGCCGTCGATAACCGTCAGGCGCGGGTCGTACGTGCGGATGATCTCCTCGCTCTCGATGCCGAAGCAAGGCTTGTGCTGCACATCCCAATGAATGCCGTCGTTGCTGAACGCCAGCCCGATGTTGGTCGTGCTGCTCGGCAGCAGCGTCTGCTCTTGCGCATTGCCGTAATCGTTGCGGAACAGCATGACGTAGCGCCCTTCATATTTGGTTACACCTGCGTTGAACACAAGCGCCGGATTGTAGGGAACGTCCGCCGCCGTCAGGATCGGATTGCTTGGATGACGGGTAATGATCGGGCTGGATTGAAGAGAGCCGATAATAGACATGAAGTGACGCCTCCATAATAAATTGTATGAAAAACCAGCTGACTGCGGACGATTATTTCTTCGCCTTGGCGTACCAGTCGTTAACTTCCTTGTAGCTGGCATCGCCGCCGGCCGCCTTGTACTTGGTCAAGAAGGCGTCGAGATTGCCGATCTGCTCCGCTCCGAAGATGAGCTTGGTCGTGTAGTCGCCCGCCATCGTGTTCAGCGATTGGAAGGTCTTGGAAAACTCCGGCATATAAGGCGCATAGCCTAACAAGTCGGCGACCTTGGTCGTCTCCGGCTGCACCCGGTTCATAAAGTTCCAAGCGTCGAACAGTCGCATATCCTTGCGCACGCGGGCTTGCCAGTAGATCGGATAGTTTTTGTCGTCCGTACCGGTCAAGAAGTTGTTCGCCTGGTTTCGCTCATCGGTAAAAATCGGGTTAATCGGCGTATAATTGCCGTCCTTGAGCGTATAATGCTTATTCTCCTCCCCGATCGCCATCGTCTTGAAGGTGTCCTTCTCCAGCTTGGCGTTCAGCCACTTGACCGTATCCTCCGGATGCTTCGAAGCTTTCGGAATGAACGTAATACGATCGAAGCCCTTGGTCGCGGACAAGCCGACTTGCCCGTTCTTTCCGGTCAGCGCCGGGATAAACCCGCCCGTGGCCGCAGGAACGTTCTTCGTCAGGGCATCCATAATCGCCGGTACGTCAGACCAGTTCATCATAATCATGCCTGCCCGGCCGCTGGTGAATTTTTCTTTCGCGGTAGCGTCCTTGTTAGCGGCATACTCCTTATCCAGAAGCCCTTGCTTGAACAAGTCGGTGACGAAGGCGACATAGTCCTTGTAAGCCGGGTCCATGACACGCGGCGTCAGCTTGCCGTTCACGTCGTTCCAGAAATTCGGCATGCCGAAAGCGCCTACAATATTGGCGATGAAAGGGGCTTCGCCGCTGACCGTCAGCGGAATGTTTTTATCCCCGTTGCCGCCGGGGTCCTTCTCTTTAAAAGCTTTCAGCACAGCCGTCAGCTCATCCAGTGTCGTCGGCGCTTTCATCCCGACCTTGTCCAGCCAGTCCTGGCGAATGAACAAGCTGGTGTTGACGGTGAAGAGACTTTTGGTCGGAATGGCATACAGCTTGCCGTCCACCTTGGCCGCTTCCAGCGCTTCCGGATCGACCGCAGCTTTAATGTTGGGACCGTATTTATCCAGCAGCGGACCGAGATCGACAAGCGCGCCCTTCTTGGCATAGTCGGAATAAAGCGCTTTGAAATCGGTGGTGCCCGCCGTTGTTACCACATCGTAAGGCTCGCCGGATGCGATCAGTATGTTCAGCTTATCCTGCGGCTTATCCTGCGGAAGCATATCGTACTGCACCTTGTAGCCGGTCGCCTGCTCCAAAAATTTGGCTACCGGGTAGGTGTTGTAATCGTCCTTCTGCCAAATTTGCAGAGCTTTCAATTCCGGCTTGGGGCCGGCGGTTGCAGCCGGAGCTGCCGGCGCTTTGGAGTCGGTGTCGCCTCCTGTGCCCGCGTTATTGCCGCAAGCGGCCAGCGCTGCGACCGACAAGCAGGCGGTGAGTGATAGAAATGCCAGTTTTCTGTATTTCTGTTGCATACGTAAACCTCCCCTAATAATGTTAGCATATCATTAAGCCCTTAAGGTTTGGGCATTAACGCAAACTTAGCCTTTCACGGAGCCGATGAGCACGCCTTTGACAAAATGCTTTTGCAAGTACGGATACACCAGCAGCATCGGAACGATGGAAGCGATGACGGTGGCCGCCCGGATGCCTTCCGGGGAGGCGTTCATCAGCTCGTCCGCCGTCTTGCCCATCGAGGAGCTGTCCGCATCGAGCACGATGTCGCGAAGGTATAGCTGCAGCGGCTTCAAGCTCGGGCTCGTGATGTAGAGCATCGGGTTGAAATAGTCGTTCCAGAAGTACACGGCATAGAACAGCGCGATCGTTGCCAGCACGGGACCGCTAAGAGGCAGCACGATCCGGAACAAAATCGTCAGGTTGCGGGCACCGTCCATTTTGGCCGATTCCTCGAGCGCTTCGGGTAAAGATTCGTAGTAGCTTTTGATCACAAGCATATTGAACACACTGATCAGTGACGGGAGAATGATGGACCACAGGCTGTTCAGCAGATGAAGCTGCTTGATGAGCAAGTAGTTTGGAATAATCCCGCCGTTGAACATCATGGTGAAGATGAACAAGATCAGGATTAGGGAGATGCCGGGCAGATGTCTCTTCGACAAAGGATACGCCGTAATTGCTGTAAGCAGGATCGAGAGCAGCGTCCCAACGATCGTGACGAACAGCGAGACGGAAATCGAATGCAGAAATTGGGCTGAGGATACGACATACTTCATCGTCTCCAGCTGAAATCCGACAGGGATTAGCCCGACCTGGCCGGAGATGACAGCAGATTCCTCGCTCAGCGCCTTGGACAGCACGTTAACGAGCGGGAGCAGCGTGATGAGTCCGCAGACCAGCAGCATGATATAAATCAAAGCGTCCAGAGACCGCTCGCCTAAAGTTTTTTTGCGCATAGTTCGTTCCACCCCTACCATATGCTTCGCTTGATGAGCTTCTTGCTGAGTTCATTGCCTAAGATGATTAAGATGAAGCCGACGACGGAATTGAACAGCCCGACCGCCGTGCTGAAGCTGTAATCCTGCTGACCAAGACCTTGCCGGTATACGAAAGTGCCGATAACGTCGCCCGACTCATAGACGACCGAGTTGTACATCGTTAAAATTTGCTCGGTACCGGCTTCCAGCAAATGACCGAGGCGCAGCACCAGCACGAGAACGATCGTCGGCAGGATGCCCGGCAGCGTGATATAGAGCATTTGCCGGATGCGTCCCGCTCCGTCGATGGAGGCCGCTTCATACTGCTCCTGCTCGATGCCGGCGATCGCGGCGATGAAGATGATGGCGTTCCAGCCCGATTCCTTCCAGCCGGCGGTGAAGACGAGAACACTACGGAACACGTCGTTGTCTAGGAAGAACGAGATCGGCGTGCCGCCGAAATATTGAATGACGTTGTTGACCATGCCGCCGCTCGGGGACAAAATCGTCATGAACAGCCCGGAAATGATGACCCAGGATAAGAAATGCGGGAGGAAAATGACCGTCTGCACCGTCCGCTTGAACCATACCTTCCGCACCTCGTTCAGGAACAGCGCGATCAGGATCGGGATCGGGAAGAGCAGGACGATTTTGTACAGGCTGATGATCAATGTGTTTATAAAGACGTGGTAGAAGTCCTCCGAATGGAACAGCTTATTGAACTGGTCGAGCCCCACCCACTTGCTGCCGGACACGCCGTCGAAAATGTTGAAATCCATGAACGCAATGACAATGCCGTACATCGGGGTATATTTGAACAATAGCAAAAACAGCAGCCCCGGGAGCAGGATCAGGTAGAGATCCAAGTTGGAGCGGAACAGCCTCCATCGATCGCTCATGACTGCGGCACGCACTTTTCTGCGCTTCAAGCTTGCATCGGTCACGCTCATCGCCGACTCACCTCCAAGTTGTTATGTGTTTATTATAGGGAGGATGCCAGGATGACTGTAGATGGTGATATTTTTGTTTCTGGTAGTTTCTTATGGTCTTGGGCGGGAGATGGGTTCATTGATTCTCTCCGCATAAAAAAATGAGGCCCTTCCACGAGGAAGGGACCTCATTATATAGTGTACATCTCCAGGTTAAAGGGCCGGGCCTTGTTTCTCTCGCTGCACTCCCTTGAACCTGACGGTCACCGTCGTCCCTGCGCCCGGCTCCGATTGAACCGTCAGACCGTACTCCTCGCCGGCGAACAGCTTGATCCGCTCGTTCACATTGTACAACCCGTAGGAGCTGCCCGTACCGTCCGCCTTCATATCAGGCCGCGGCTCCATGAGCAAACGGTTCGCCAGCTCCGGCGCCATGCCGATGCCGTCATCATGGACCGAGAGCACCAGATCCTCCCCTTCTACTCTTGCGCGGATGATGATTTCTCCGGACTCCCGCTCCGACTCCCGAATCCCGTGCAGCAGTGCGTTTTCCACGATCGGCTGCAAGGTCAGCTTCGGCATCACATACAGCTCCAGCAAGCCTTCCACCTGTATATGGAACACGAAGCTCCGCGGAAACCGGCTCTGCTGGAGCTCCAGGTACACCTTCGCCAGCTCCAGCTCATCGGTGACGCTCACGACATCCTGGCCTTTATTCAAGCTCAAGCGAAAATAACGGGCCAGCCCGTCGATCATTTGGCTGATCTCGGGAGCCTTATGCCCGATGGCGATCCAGTTGATCGTATCCAGCATATTGTAGAAGAAATGCGGGTTGATTTGCGCCTGCAGCGCCCGCAGCTGCGCTTCCCGCTCCTGCACTCTCGACCGGAACGTCTCCTCCATCAAGTCATGAACCTTGCGGATGAGATGGTCGACGCTTTTTTCCAGCAGATTGAGATCCCCGCCCCCGTCAGCCGCCCCGGTCCTCTCGTCCAGCCGTTCGATGCCTTCCCGCCTGATCATTCTAATGACGGTCTGCATCCGGTTGTTCAACCCCCGAACGACAAAAGCCATCAGGATAAAAACCAACAGCAGGAACAAGAGCGTCGCTCCCAGCAAAGTGACAATGCCGGATACTTGGTTCAGTGCAACGGCGCGCGAGCTGATCTCCGCCTTCGGCACCTCGACCACCAGCTTCCAGCCGGTGGAACGGACGGTGGTGAAGACGACATAGCTTTGGTTCTTATCCTTCACGATGGGGGTTACGCCCTCCCCTTGGCCTGCCATGGCTTGCAGCACGTCGTCGGACTTCAGCTTCGTTCCAAGCAGCGACCGGTCCTTGTCCAGCACAATGGTGCCGTCGGGAGCAAGCATATACACATGCTGCTGATTGTTCAGCTGGATCGTCGACAAAATGTCCTCCAGCGTCTTGACCGTCACATCGATGACGAGTACGCCCGAGAACGCATCGTACCGGTCGGGATCGCGCAAAACCCGCGCATTCGATACCACGTAGATATCGCCCTTATCGATATACGTTTCCTCATACGCTCCCGTCCATATCATTCGGCCGCCTGCGTTCGCCACCTCCGGGTACCATGAACGGTTCAGCAAGCTATCCCACGGGAAGAAGTTCACCCGCTCGTTGGAAAAGTATTTGGAGCTATCGACGAACAGCCGGACGCGCAGCACCGTAGGATTCGCCTGGGCGTTATCGATCAGGTAGCTCAGCTCCTTCATCGCATCCAGCTGAGCGGCATAGGACGACGATTCCCGCAGGTACGTATGCAGCTTCGGATTCATCAGAATGGCATTGGACGTGTCGCGTATGGAATCGAACCGGCTGTTCAGATTGATTTCCGCCTGCTTCAGCGTCTGCAGCATCGTCTGCGTCACTTCTTCGTCCAGAATTTGCGAGGATTTCTGGGTATACCAGTACAGCAGTACGGAAGCCGGCAGCAGAATCAGCACCACATAGGCGATCAGCCAACGTCTGGCCGCCACCACGCTTTTGATGAGCATCAGCACATATCTCCAGCTTCGCGTCAGGAACCGCCTCATCTGCTTCCACCGCCTTTACATCACATCATCCCGATACGAGCTCGGGGTGAAGCCGGTATATTTCTTGAACAGCTTGCTGAAATAACTCGGGTCCGAATACCCGACGGCATAACAGACCTCATAGAACTTATTGGCCGGGTCCCGCAGCAGCGCCTTCGCCTGCTCGACGCGAACCTTGGTTAAGTACTCGTTGATCGTCTCGCCGGTCTCTTGCTTGAACAGCAGACACAAGTACGTCGCGGATAAAAAAACTTCCTTCGCCATATCCCCGACCTGCAGGTTCTCGGCGTACCGCTGATCGATCAACGCCCGGACGCGCTCGATCACATTCTTCGACTTGCCGCTGCGCTTCTCGCGAATCCGTCCGCACACCTCGAGCAAATGCTGCTCGACGAGCCGCCTGAGATCGTCCAGCGTCTCCTGCTGGAACACTTGAACCATCAGCTGGCTCTCCTTCTCCTCCGCATCCTTCCGTGACACGCCGAGCTCCAGCTGGGCCCGGCCTGCCAGAAGCAGCAGCTGCAGGCTGATGTTGCGCCCGTATTGGAAGCCCTCCCCGCGCCTGCGGGCTAACGCGTCGTAGATTTCCTGAAGACCGGCCAGCAGCTTGTCCTCGTCCGCCGCTTTCAGCGAGGAGATCATCCGCTCGTCCTGAGCCGGATCGAACCGGTAGGCGCCGTCATCGCTCTGCTCCAGATTGTCCATGGAGATGATCTGATTTTTCCCGAGATGCCACCGCTGATCGGCGGCTTCTCTGGCTTGAGCGTAGGAACGCGGCAAAGAAGCCAGGCTCGCAATCCGCTCTCCGACGCCGATGGTCACGCTGATTTTCAAATACTGATAGAGCGCGCCCCGCACATCCTCCGCCAGTTGAAAGAGCAGCGACTCCTGGTCCTCCCCCTCGTTCATGCGAAGGATGCCTACGAATTCGACCATCCGGTTCTCGAAGACGTAGCCCCCGATCTCCCGGTCGATCAGCTCCTGTACGATATTGAGCACGGAGTAGGACAGCAGCTGCTTGTCCCGCTCGGAGCGCGACTCCACGACGTCCGCCGAATTATCGAGACGGATGACGATGACCCAGTAAGGAGCCTCGAACGGCAGATGCAGCCCCAGAAAATCGACCCGATCCTTAATGCGAAGAGGCGAAGCGGCTCCGTCGCGAATGAGCGACATCAGGAACTTTTCACGAAGCAGCGGCATGCCTTGGGTCAGCTTCACCTGCATATCCGCAAGGAGCCTGCGCTCCCGCTCCTCCGCCCGCAGCGCGTCGACGACGCGCTCCATCACCTCCGTCAGCTCATCGACATTGACGGGCTTAAATATATAATCGACCGCCTTCACCTGAAGCGCCGATTTCAAAAAATCCGCATCATTATGCCCGCTGATGAAGACGATCTTCAGCTGCGGGTAACGCTCGCTAAGTATATTCGACAGCTGGATGCCGTCCATCTTGGGCATGCAGACGTCGGTCAGCACCAAGTCCGGCTTAATCCGCTCAATGACCTGCAGCGCCGCCAGCCCGTTCTCCGCCTCGTCCACCACTTCGATCCCGCAGGCGCTCCAATCGAAATAATGTTTCAATCCATACCGAACTGTCGGCTCATCGTCAACGATGACCAGTTTGAACATTGATGTCAGCCCCCCACCTTAGCAGTATCTTTATTATCTCTTAAAAAAGAGGCTATGGGCATAGGTGATTCTTATGATTTCTGGTTGAATCCTTAGTTGTATGGAGCGGACGATGTGCTGCCGAGATGCAGATCGCAATGAATCCGGATATGCTCGAACGGCAGCGCCGGGTTCGCGATGCGCCACAGCATCCGGTCGGCGGCGCGGTAGCCGGTCTCGTGAATCGGCAGCAGCGGCCGAGTGAACGGAGGCAACTGCGAGTCATCGGGCTGCTCGTTCAGGAAGCCGATTAGGGAGATCCGCTCCGGCACGCGCCAACCCAGCCGCCTGCAGGCGTCATAGACAATCGGCACCTCGTCGTTAATCCCGCAGATGATCGCGGTAGGCGCGTGGCGAACCATCTGCTCCATCAGCTGCTCCCGCCACTTTGGGCCGGTTCTCTCGCCGGTAGAATGCAAGGCCGGGTCCACCCCGACTCCAAAACGGTCCATCGCATAGCAGAAAGCCTGCCAGCGCAAAATGAAGCCCCGCTGCTTATGAATGTCGCCTACGTACATAATGCGCCGGTGCCCGAGGCTGTGCAAATACGCAACGGACTGATAAGCCGCGTCGTAGACGTCCCAGATGACACTGTCTATTTTTACCCCTGGAGGCGGGAAATTAAGCAATATCTTCGGCACCTGAAGCTGAAACAGGTTCGATTCCCACGCTTCCGAGTCGATGCTCGGCGCGATGAAAATCCCGTCCGCGTACGTCATGCCGCTTGCCTCGATCCACTTGGCGATCTGCCGCTCCCTCAGCTCCCTGGGCAGCATCAGCAGCTCAATTTGATACCCGAAGGAGAAAAACCGGTCCTGCAGCCCCTGCAGCAGCAGGCGGTTATATGCAACCGATTCCTGGGTTTGCGCCAGCACGAAGCGCCGCCGATCGTTTGGATAAGGGGTAATATGGTCGAGCCGGAGGCTGCGGATCTGATCGAGCGTACAATAGCCGAGCTTCTCGGCGGTTTGGAAGATGCTCTGCCGGGTCGCCTCGGACATGCCGGGCTTGCCCTTGAACGCCTTCGATACGGTCTGGACGGTTAATCCGAGCTCCTTGGCGATCGTGTCCAGCGTCACTTTCTTGCGGATAGGCATCGGGTCTGCACCTCCATTCTATGTTTGTCTATCGTAGCATGATATCGTTTTTAATTAAACTAAAATTAAACTAGTTCCCGCCTCCGCGGTATCTATAATGTTAAGAAAAGAGCCATTTTGCAGTACATTCTTGAATTATGGGAGGAGCATATCCATGTCAAATACGGTTAAGAAAACGGTTACGGTTCCGTCGCAAAATCTCGAAGTGAGCTACATCCCCGATGTTGTCGTTATCGGAGGCGGCGCCTCCGGCGTTGCTGCGGCGATTGCCGCTGCCCGCAATGGTGCGAGCACCCTGCTGATCGAGCAGCGCGGTTATCTCGGCGGCATGGGGACGGCGGCGCTGGTGCCGGCCTTCTGCCCCTATACCGACGGCCAGAAGCCGGTCATTCGCGGCATCGGTCTGGATTTGCTGGAGAAGATGAAGATCGAGGCCGGGGAAGATTTTATGAGCCGGTACAAAGACCTGCTCGACTGGGTGCCGATCGATGTGGAGACGCTAAAGCGGGTGTATGACCGGGAGGTGCTGGCAAGCGGAGCCAAAATCTTATTCCACACGGTGGCGGACCAAGTGCTGCTGGAGGGAGACCGGATTAGCGGGCTGGTTATCAGCAACAAGTCGGGACGGTCGGTGGTGCAGGCGAAGCTGTACATCGACGCATCCGGCGATGCGGATTTGGCGGCGCTGGCCGGCGTGCCGTTCCAGGTCGGAGGCGATCAGGGCGAGCTTCAGCCGGGCACGATGTGCTATGTGGTGACCGGGGCGGACCGGGCGCGGTTCAAGCAGTTTCTGGAGGAGACCGGTGAACGCGGGCAGCTGGAGAGGACCGTTACGGAGGCGCAAAAGAACGGCGATTTGCCGGATGGCCGCAAGCGGATTTCCGGTATGGCGTGGATTACCGACTCTATCGTCGGGTTCAACTTCGGCCATATTTTCGGCATTGACGGGACGAAGGCGGAGGATCTCACCCGTGCCGCCATCGAAGGCCGCCAGCTGATCGATACGCAGATCCGCTTCCTGCGCAAATATGTGCCCGGTTTCGAGCATATTCATCTCGTGCACTCCGGCGATCAGGTCGGCATCCGCGAGACGCGCCGGATTCAAGGGGACTACACGCTTGTCGTGGAGGATTTCCTGTCGATGCGGACGTTCGAGGACGATATCGCCCGCAATTCGTACTTCATCGACATTCATCTGGCGAACGCCAGCAGCACGATGACGATCAAGCATTTGCCGAAGGGCGAGTCGCACGGCGTTCCTTACCGCTGCATGCTGCCGCAGGGCAAATCGAATCTGATCGTCGCCGGACGATCCGTCTCGTCCGACCGTCCGGTGCAGGGCTCGCTGCGCGTCATGCCGAACTGCTTCGCTATGGGCGAGGCCGCCGGCATTGCCGCAGCGATGGCCGGCTCCGCGGGCGTCGGCTTCCGCGAGGTGTCCATTCCCGAGCTGCAGCGCAGGCTGATCGAGCAAGGCGCCTACCTCGGCGAGCGCCCGGGTCAGGCGAATGCCGGCGTGACGGTCGATGCGGTTACTTTTGAGACGGAATGCAAATAAGGATGGAGCGATAGATGGCGATGGAGATGACATTGCAGAGCAAGTGGCTGGGCGCCACGTGGGGGACGCTGGGCGACAGCATTACAGCGGCGGGCGGCTACCAGCCGCTCGTCCAGTCGGCGCTTGGGTTCTCGGAAGTGTTCAACTACGCGGTGAGCGGGTGTCCGATGACCGCCGGAGGAGACCGCGATTACGGCGCGACGACGCATGTCGGACAATCGATCGCGGCGGATCTCGACTGCGTGACGATCTTGGCGGGCGTGAACGATTTCCGGCTCGATAAGCCGCTGGGCGAGCTTGGCAAGGCAGATGTGTATACGTTCTATGGGGCTTATACAACGCTGATCGAGCATATATTGAAGAAAAATCCGCGCTGCCGGTTGAGCTTGTGGACGCCGCTGCAGCGGGATAAGGACGGGTACGATATTTTTTATGTGAATGCGGCGGGGCACCGGCTTGTCGATTACGCGGATGCGGTGGCGGCGATTGGGCGGCAATATGCGCTGCCCGTGCTGAACTTGTATGAGCTAAGCGGGCTGAACCGGTTGACGCTGCCGCACTTTACCTCGGACGGACTGCATCCGAACGAGGCGGGGCACCGGCGAATCGCCGATTTGGCGATTCCGTTTTTGGCAGGCTTGTAAGCCGCTTCATAGCGAATTTCCCTTTCAAAAAGTCGTTCGGAAATATCCTGGAGTCACCGTCACGGCCGATCCGCGACGGTGACTCCAAGATGCCGTCTTGCACAAGCAGGAAGAAACATCGTCCTCCCCGCTGCCGTTGTGCAAACTGCGGGATTCGCGAGCTCCCCTATCTTCCTCCCCTAAACAAGACACCCATGTCCTGCGAACGGATAGTCGATCGCAATGCGCCCCGCCTGACAATCGCCAATGCCGCTGTAAAGATCGGCCTTGCCGTCCGGACGCATCACGATGCCCGAAGTAAACACGCAGTCGACCAAATGCGGCGCCTTGGCAGGTCCCGGCGGGTAGCAGGAACGGCTTCCGATCACCTGAAGGTCGGACGACTCTCGGGTCGCTGGATCGAAGACGAAGGCCATGTTCAGATACACCTTCACTTCCCCGCCGTTCTCATTCTGATCCAGGTAACAAATGTGGCCGATGACGCCGATTTTGCCGCTGTCGAGCAGATATGCCTGATTCACGCCTCCCCATTCTCCTTCCCCGAAGATGCCGTAAATGTACGGCGCGTTCTCGATGACGTCCGCAGTCAGCTCCTCCAGTCTGTCAACGACCGTGAAGCCGATCATGGATTCGCTCCCGAATTTGGCTTTCGTCTCCGCACCGCGCGGTCGCGAGAAGACGCCGATCCTGCCATCCGATAGCGGAACAAGGCGAATATCCTTCATTTTGTTAGGTCCGGTCGTGAAGTAGTACAAATTGTGAAGGTCGGTGCCCCGGAAGAAGTAGCCGAAAAACGTGCTGTATTTTCCGCGCTGATACTGCACATGCGTCCCGCCCATGACAAGCTCATCGCCGATTTCACTGATGTAAGGGTCTTCCAGCGTATAGATCATACTGTCCTTCACCAAGGTCCATTCATCCTGTCCCGTCTCTTCGAACAGGCGGACCCAAGAGCGGGCCCATTCCTCGCGGCGTTCTACCCGCCCGAACAAATAGCGCTTCCCGTCCCGTACGAACGGAATCGAAATATTGTAGACATCAAAACCGTCCACGCCATGAAATATCAGGGTCGCACTTTCATAAATCTTTTTTGCCGCTTCAAATTCCATTCTTTGCGCCTGTAAGGTCAACTTCTCCACACCTTCCCATTTGAATGACGGCCGTGCCTACAGGCACAGCCGGAGCAGATCGTCCACATCAGCGGTCGCCAAGCATTCCACCGTATCCGCCGCGCCGTAATAAATTTTCACCTCTCCCGAAGGCTCCAGAATCATCCCGCCCGGAAAAATCACATCGTTGCGGAACCCGCCGGATGTCTCGTACGCCGCTTCCGGAGCGAGCAGCGGCGACTTGCTCATGCCCGCGATCCGGCTCGGGTCGTCGAGATCAAGAAGCATGATGCCGGCCGAATAGCGCTTCTTCCACGACGGCTCCCAGCCGTTCTTGCCGCGGCTGCGGTCGATATCGACGGCATGGAACGTCGTCAGCCAGCCCTTCGCGGTCTTGACCGGCGGCGCGCCCGGGCCGACCTTATCGTTGGCGAACGGCACGTCCTCCACGCCGAGCACGAGCTTGGAGCCGCCCCAATAGCGCAGGTCGGGCGAATCGCTCAGCCACGTGTCGAAGCGGTCGACGCCGCCGCGGCCGTATACCGGGAACGGTCGTTCCAAACGGACGTACTTGCCGCCGATCCGCTCGGGGAACAACACCATGTTACGGTTGTCCGGCACCGACATGCTGAGCACTTCGAAGCGGCGGAAATCGTCGGTGACGGCAATGCCGCCGCGCACTCCATGCTTCGTATCGACTGCAAAGCACATATAGCATCTGCCGCCGATGACGGTTAGTCTCGGGTCGTATACCCGCACGACCTCTTCATCGTTCCAGGACCAGACCGGACTTGCTTGCACATCCCAATGCACGCCGTCGTCGCTCCACGCCAGCCCCAGGTTCGTCGTGCCGGCGGGCTCGATAGTCTCCGCCTCGGCATCGCCGTAATCGTTGCGGAATACCATTACGTACTTGCCCTCGTATTTGGCAACACCCGCGTTGAACACCATCGCCGGACCGTAAGGCACATCCTTCGGCGTCAGCAGCGGATTCGCCGGATGACGGCGGATGACCGGACTGGAATGCAGCGGGCCGATCGTTTCATTCATTTTCCTGGACATGGACATAAAGAAAATCTCCTTCGTAATGTAATGTCGGCAAACACAACGGAGGTCCTCCGGCCTATCGGCCGGTAAGCCCTCCACGGCAGATAGCCGCTCCTATTTGCCCAGCTTATTCATATAGTCAATGTATTCCTTCTCGGCGTCGGCGGTGGCCGGATACCATTCCTTCTCCAGGAAGCCTTGGAATTGCTGCAGCGAAATCGCCCCGAGGATGTACTTCATCTCCTGATCGTCCTTCTTCTTCACAAGATCGGGAATCGTTTGGTTCAAATTCAAAATTTTCGGCGAACGTACGGCCGGCACGTTGATGACGGTCATCAGCTTCATCGCATCGTCCAGCTGCGCCTTGTACTTGCTTAGCCGCTCCGGCGTATCGGCGTTCTCGATGAGCGCCGGTTCGCCGTTAATCGCATTGGCGAGCGTCATATACGTACTCGTCGTGCTGGCAAGCTTCGTCGTTTCGTCGGCGGTACGCGATATGCTCTTTGTGGCCGGATCATAGCTGTCATAGGTAAGCCCCTTGATACCGAGTTGGAACAACGTGTTCGCCTCCGCTGTATTGCCCCAGTCCAAAAATTTCAAGACGTCGTCCACATGCTTCGACGATGACGGGATCATCCAGCCGCCCCACGTCGCCGGCGTCACCCAATCGTTCGCCACACCTTGGCTGTTCTTCAAAACGGCATGGTACGTATATTTTTTGTCCGAATCCTTGTCCTTGGAAAGGTTGCCCATGACGGTGTACTGATGCGCATAATTGATACCGATGCGGTTCTGGTTCAATTTGTCCTGATCGACGTAAATTTTATTGACCAGAAACTCCGGATCGATCAGTTTCTCGTCGTTGAGCTGTTTCAAGTACGTCAGGAACGGGATGTAGCCGGACATTTTCTCCCGGATTTTGTACGTACCGTCCGTATCTTTCGCTCCGTTCACGATCGGCAAGCTGAACGCGGACGCCAGGAAGTTGGACGAGTTCCATATCGTGTTGGAGCCGAGCGTCGGGTTGGAGAAGCTGAGACAGTACGTATCCGCCTTGCCGTTGCCGTCGGGATCGTTCTGCGTAAACGCCTTGCACACGTTCGTAAATTCGTCGAGCGTCGTCGGCGCTTTCAAATTCAGCTTGTCCAGCCATGTCTGGTTAATCATATAGCCCCAATGATTGACGACGTTGGTGCGCGGTACGATGTAAATTTTGCCGTCGTTCACCGACCTGACTCCGTCCCACATTTCTTTCGTAATGTTTTTCATCAGGTTCGGGTATTGGGCGATTTTGTCGTCGAGCGGCGTTAGCAGCCCGTTCTTGGCCCATGTTTCCATGTTGGAATCGGCGCCGCCCCAGTTGTAGATAAGGTCCGGCAGATCGCCGGAAGCCATGAGGACCTGCAGCTTGTCGACGTAATTGTTGATCGGCGGCGCTTCCACCGATAGCTTGACGTTCGCCAGCTTTCCCGCCTCGGCGATAACCGGGTTATTGTCGATGACGACCTGCGCGTTGACCCTGTTGAACATGCTGATGGTGACCGGCGCGCTTTGTCCAGGCGCCGTGCCCCCGCTATTGCCGCCGGACGCTCCCTCGCTCGGGCCGCAGCCTGCGGCGATGGCCGTCAGCAGCGCTGCGCTGACGACGGCGCCTGCCGTGCGTTTACTCGCCTTTTTCATTTTCCATGACTCCTTCGCAATAAGTTATATTACAACTGCGGCTTGCAGCTATAATCCAGATACATTGACGCGCCTCGCTGCCTTACCCTTTGATCGAGCCGACGAGCAGGCCTTGCATGAAAAAACGCTGCAGGAACGGGTACACGAGCAAAATCGGCAGCGACGCAAAAATGATGATCGCCATCTTGATCGTAAACACCGTCACGCCGGCGCTGCTGGCGTCCATCGCGTCCTTGGCAAGCCCGCCGTCATCCACGACCAAATCGCGTAAAATGAGCATAAGCGGCCACAAATCCCGCTTCGACGTGTACATGACCGCCGGGAAAAACGTGTTCCACTGCGTGACCGCGTGAAAAATGACGAAAGTGGCGATCGCCGGCATCGACAGCGGTACGATGATCCGCGCCAGCACCTTCAGCTCATTGGCTCCGTCGATGAACGCCGCCTCCTCCAGACTCGGCGGGATGGCGGCGACGAAATTCTTCATCAAAATGAGATTGTAAGCGCTGAGCGCCCCGGGCAATATCATGCTCCACAGCGTGTTGTACAAGTGCAGCGTCTTCACCAGATAAAAGTTCGGTATGAGCCCCCCGTTGAAAAACATCGTGAACGTGATGAGCACAAGCACGATGTTCCGCCCTTTTAAGTCCGTTTTGGATAGCGGGTACGCGGAAATCAGCATCAAAACAATATTTAGCGCCACGCCGACAACCGTGATCAGGATCGTGTTCCTGTAGCCGGTCCACATAAGCGGCATGTGCAAAATTTGCTTGTACGCGCCGAACTCGATATGGCTCGGGATGAGCTTCATCGGATTTTGCAAATATTCGGAATAAGGCGTAACGGAGAACGAAGCCACGTAAATGAACGGGAACAAGCAAGCCAAAGCGAACAAGGTAACGAATAAATAGTTGACCACATCAAACGTTTTATCGCTGAACGATCGGATTTTCACCGAAACCACCTCCTCTTCGACATGCGGCGCGGATTACCATATGCCGTCCTCCTTTAGCAGCTTGGCGATACGGTTGCCGGCCAGCAAGAATATGAGCCCGATCACGGACGTGAACAGTCCGACGGTCGTTCCGAAGGAGAACCGTCCGCCGAGAATGCCGACCCGGTACGCATACGTCTCGAACACTTCAGACACGTCCAGATTCATCGGGTTTTGCAGCACGAAAATTTGCTCGAAGCCGTTGTTCATCACTTGCCCCAGCCGTAAAATAAGTAAAATGACAATCGTTGACTTGATGCCCGGCAGCGTCACATACCATAATTTTTGCATCCGGCTTGCGCCGTCAATGCTGGCCGCTTCGTACAGCTCCGAGTTGATGCCGGCGATCGCCGCCAAATAGATGATGCTGCCCCAGCCGGATTCCTTCCAAATGCTGCTTAGCACGACGACCGGGCGGAAATAATGCGGATCGGCGAGAAAGAACACCGGATCGACGCCAAGCTGCTTCAGGAAAATGTTGACGATCCCCCAAGCCGGCGACAGGAAGTTGACGAGAATGCCGCCGATCACGACCCAGGAAATGAAGTGCGGGAGGTAGATGACGGTCTGCGTCACACGCTGGTAGGCCAAATTACGCATCTCATTCAGCAGCAGGGCCAAAATAATCGGCAGCGGGAAGCCGAACACGATCCGCAGCACGCCCAAATAAAGGGAGTTCCAGAACACTTTGTAAAAATCGCTGAGACCGAACATATACTTGAAATTGTCGAAGCCGACCCACGGGCTGTGGACAATCCCCTTGGCAAAATTAAAATCTTTGAATGCCATCAGCACGCCGTACATCGGCACGTAATTGAATACGAGGAAGTAAGCGACGCAAGGCAGCAGCAGCAAATACAAATATTTTTTCTTGTTCAAATAGCGAACCACCGTTTTCACCTCCACTTTTGTTATGTCTTGACCAGTGTAATATGCGCGTACCCTCTCCAACATCTAGGAATTATGGGTATCCGGATAAAATCTTTAGTTCGTTGTGAAGGCGCAAAAAGAACAGCCCGGGAGCGGAGGCTTCCGAGCTGCTGCTGACGATCCGTTATTATTTGCCCTGTTCGATGCGCTGTTCCTTGAAGATGCTATAGATGTCTTTCGTCAAGATGATGCTGTCTTTGTCATGCGCGAAAAAATTCCGGTACCATTCGTCGACCTGCTTGCCCCCGGCTTGCTCCCACACCGCAATCGCATCCCGCTTCGCCTGTTCGGGCGTATAGTCCGGCGTAACGATCGCCTTGATCCAGATGTCGCCGGAGTCGACATCGACCTGATTCTTCGTGGCGTTCAAAATCGCCTGCAGCTCCTTCGGCAGCTGCGGCATTTGCTCGGAGCTCGTCGGTCCGGCGAACGGCAGGCTGAAATCGACATACGCCGAGTTCAGCTCGAACATATTTTTGACATCCCGCTGCAGCGGATCGTGCGGGTCCAGCTTCTCGGTGCCGTAATAGCAGTTGCCGGCCAAAATCGGAGAGGCCAGCATCGCAAAATCGCCGGTGGCGTAATTGAATTCCGTCCTCCATTTGTCGAGGTCCGTCACGACCGGGCATTTGCCCGGCTCGGTCTTGCTGTGGACGCCTTCGAAGCCGTAGTACATCGTCTTCATAAACTTCTCGGAGGCGGCGAAATCGACGTATTTCATCACCGCTTCCGGATGCTTCGTTTCGGCATTGACGACCGCCGTCATTTGAATCGGATTGACGAAGATCGAGTTGAACCGCCCCACCGGCGTCGCCGGGTACGGGATGACCATAAGCTCGGCATTCGGCACGTTGCGCTTCAGCGGCGCATACGTGTCGGTATAGAACGTAATCGGCACGTTGAACTGATCCATGTAAATGCCGATCCGATTATTCAGAAAATCCTGCTTCGCCCGCGCCCCGTTCTTGTCGCTTAAAAACTCCCGATCCGCCAGCCCTTCGCTGTACAGCTTTCGCTTGAACGCCGTCAGCGCCTCGATATGGTCCCAGCCATGCACCAGCTCGCCGTCCCGGACGACGAAGTCCGGGTACGTGACGCCGAATATTTCGCTTAAGACGGCGCCGGAGTTATACGACAAGGCGATGCCGTACGTATCGTTCCTGCCGTTGCCGTCGGGGTCCTGCTCGGTGAACGCTTTTGCCACCGTGTAAAGCTCCTCGGTCGTCGTCGGCACGGCCAGATGCAGCTTCTTCAGCCAATCGGCGCGTATGAAGAGGCCCCGTATGGGAATCGTCTCGTTAATGCGCCCGAACTGGTACAGCTTGCCGTCCGCCCCGGTTCCCGCCTTACGCAGCACCGGGTACTCGGTCAGCAGCTGCTTATACGTCGTGCTGTACTTCTCGATCATGTCGTCGATCGGGCGCAGCAATTTGCGGTCGATCAGCGTATTTTTAACTTGCGGCGCATATTCCAAAATGAGGTCCGGCGCTTCCCCGGAGGCGAACAGGGCGTTCAGCTTCTGCTCCGACTGCGTCCGCGGCACGGCCACGAATCGCGCTTCCACCAGTCCGGCGTCGTTAATCCACTTCGTTATTTTATTGTTCTCGATCGTGCCTTCGCTGGACGGAATGTTGCCGCGGTCGTAGATCGTCACCGTAATTTTATCCCGCGGCGGAGCTTTCGGCGCGTCTTCGGCGCGGTAATAGCTCGGGCTTGCCGTGCAGCTTACCATAGCGGCGATCACCGCGCCGGCCGTAAACAGCGGTACGGCCGCACGCTTCAGCTCATGCAGCATCTGCGCTCCCCCTTATATCGTATTCTGCTTGCGGTACTCCTTGGGCGATAAGCCGGTGTTCATTTTGAACAGCTTAGCGAAATAATTCGGCAAATCGTACCCGACCATACCCGACACTTCCGTGACGCTCAGATCGGTATTGGACAATAGCTGCTTCGCCTTGGCCATGCGCACGTCGATCAGGAAGTTGACGAAGCTGCGGCCGGTTTCCTTCTTGAACAGGTGACTGAAATAGGCGGCGTTCAAATGAACGTGCGAAGCAAGCTGCTGTAACGAAAGCTGCTCGGCATACCGCTCTTCGATATAGCGGACCGCCCGCGACACCGCGCTTGCGCTATACCGGTTTTGCCATTCGTCATAATGACGCATAAACCGCTCCGTCTCCGCCTTCATCCACGCGCGCACTTCATCCCTGCCGCGGCATTCGTTCAGCTTGCTGATGCGCTCCGTCAAGCTGCGGGCGTCGGACTCCCGCTCCAGCTGCTTGCGGGCCACATCCTGCAGCGCAAAGCTGAGCGATAGCGCCTCGATCGGCAAGGTTTCGGCGTCCATCGCACTCATTTCTTTCGTCATCCCGTCCAAATACTGCCGCAGCGCTTCCGACTGTCCGGCCATAATTAAAGCGGCCGCCTGGGCGCCAATGAGCCGCTGCCTGACGCGGTTGACCGGCAGCGCCGCTTCCGGCTTGCCGTCCCGATCCGCAGCGACGCGGCTCTGAGCGCTCTCCGCCAGGGCCGCCTCGTACAGATCGGCAAGCCCGCCGAGGCTGCGAACGAGGCCGGCAACATGCGGGACGACCGTCAGCCCGAGCAGCTGCCGCACCGTGCTGCAAACCGCGCCAAGAAGCCGCTGTTCCTCGGCGCCGGCGTCGGCAGGCAGCAGCAAGGCGAAGCGTCCGGCTTCGATCAGCAGCAGCGTGCCCCCGGGTCCTTGCGCGTCGAGCAGCTCGCCCATAATGTTCAGGACGGCGAATTGCAGCAGCGGCACATCGCGCTTCGCATACCCCCGGTCTGCCGGGAGAAAATCGGCAACGTGCAGCACGATCAGCTTGCTGCCACGCAGCTCCCGCTCCAGCAAGGCAGCCGCCTCCGGGCGATACGGGAAGCGCAGGAAAACGGTGCGCAGCGCGTTTTCCTGCAGCAGCTGGCGCTCGATCGCCTCCTTGCGTGCGGCAGTCTGCTTCTTTTGCACATATGCATCCGCCTTGGCAAGCGCTTCATGCATATCCTGCTTGCTGCACGGCTTGACGAGCAAATCGAGCGCGCCGCTGCGGAGCGCCGCTTGCGCATAATGAAAATCTTGGAACCCGGTAATGACGATAAACTCGATGTCCGGGAAGGCCGGCTTTGTGCGCCGCAGCAGTTCCAGCCCGTCCATGACCGGCATCCGAATATCGGTGACGACGAGATCGGGCTGCAGCTCGGCGATGAGCCGCTCCGCCGCAAGGCCGTTCTCCGCCTCGCCGCAAACGTCCCAGCTCGCTTCGGCACCGGCGATCATTTTGGCGAGGCCTTTGCGGAATAAAGGCTCGTCTTCAACCAGCAGAATGCGCATCATTTGCCGTCCCCCTTTCCTCCATGCGATCCGTTTCACAAGGCAGCGTGACCCGAACGAGCGTCCCTTGCGGCAACCGCCGAATCTCAAGCCCGTACGACGCGCCGTGTACCAAATAAATGCGCCGCAGCACGTTGCGCACCCCAAGCCGCTCCCGCTCTCCGCGCTCGTCGTACAAGGTTCGGTCGTCGAGCAGGCGATGAATCGTTTCAGCCGAAATCCCGTTTCCGTTATCCTCGATTTCAACCAGCATGTCGGCCTCCTGGCGGCTGACGCGAATCGCCAACCGCTTGCTCGCCGTCTGATCCAAGAACGCATGAACGAAGACGTTCTCGACGAGCGGCTGCAGCAGCAGCCGCTGCATGCGGCAGCTTAAGAGCTCCTCCGGAGCGTCAATACTGACGTGCAGCTCATCGCCATGCCGCGCTTCCTGAATCCTAATATAGTTACGGATTTGCGCAAGCTCGTCCCGCAGCGTACTTAGCGTCGATACGGGCGCGAGCGAGTAGCGAAGCAGATCCGACAAGCTGGTGACGAGCGCCGCCGTTTCTTCGTCATCGTACAGCAGCATGATTTTCCAATAGATCGAATTGAGCGCATTATGCAGAAAATGCGGATTCAGCTGCGCCTGCAGCGCCTTGAGCTCGGCTTCCTGCTCGCTCAGCTTGCTGACGTATACCTCCTGAATGAGCGACTGAATGTCCGCCACCATTTTGTTAAAGCTATCGGCGAGAAATGCAAACTCGTCGTTCGACGTACTCGGAATGGTGGTTCGCAGGTTGCCCTCGCGCACCCGCCGCATCGCCCTCACGAGCGCCTGCAGAGGCTGCAGCATTTTGCCGCTAAAGAACGACACGCTGACTGCCATCAGCACGATGCTGACAAGACCGAAGGCGAGGGCCAGATGATAGACGGTGCGCCCCTTCGCCTTAATATCGGCGAGCGAAATGCCGCTGACGAGCGTGAACGAACGGGGCTCGTACTCGCTCTTCACAAACAAATAGTCATTGCCGTCAAGGTGCTCAATAAAGCTGCCCGGACCCTTGTCCGGGGCGGGCTCGAAGCCGGGACTGCCGGCGGGCTCACGGCTGTACAAAAGCCGGTCGTATTTATCATAAATATACGCTCCGGCCGTTTGTCCCGCCATGAGCGGGTCCAGCGCACTGCCGAAGTATTGTTCGTCGATAATGAGGATCAGCATTCCGTACACCGTCTGCTGCTCGGTCGATTTCAGCCAGCGCGCAGCTACGAGGCTGCTCTTTTCCCCGGACGGCTCGTAGAAATCGGAGATGTTCATCCGCTGCCAGGCGATTTCCGCAGAAGAATGGCTCATCCCCTGTTTGACCCGTTCGTAAAAATCCGGGAACTGCAGCTGAATTGAAGGGTTCTCTTGGCTGAAATACATGTTGTGGCCTTGCAAATCGACGATGTAGACGGCGCGGATATGCGTCGTTTCGTTCTTGAGCGGCTGCAGGACGTTCGCCAGGTTCCGCTCCAGCATGAAATTGCGATACTCGACGCTTTCCCCCGGTGCCGGTTTGACGTGCATATTTTGTACAATTTGCTCCACGTACGGGTTGAAAATCACGAAGTCGGTGATCCGGTAAATGTCTTGAATTTTGAAGCCGATCTGCTCGATCGTTTGCTCGCTCGTCTTCAGGTACTGTTTGCTGATCTCGCTTTCGAACAAGTTCAAATTCATTTGATACGACATATAGCCGGTAACGAGCGAGCAGATGGTAATAATGATCGACAGCGACAAAATGAGCTTCACTTTGAAGTGCTGGTTAATGTATTGGAGTACATGCTTATGTTTCATCATGGGTGATTCCTCTTCCCGCAGTAACAGACGTTGGCTCTAAGCCCAGTATATTAAATACGCGTCCATCCTGCAGCCAACAACGCTACAAAAACGGATAAAATTTTTAGAAGTTTGGAGAAATTTAAACTCTAATATGAAACCAGCGGCAGTCTTGGACTGGAAAATGAAGTCCTAGACTGCCGCTGGTTTATTGAACTCCCTCGGCACGATTGAGTTTTCTCGCAAATGCTCGTTTACGCCGCCCCTCGAGGTTTTCATTCCCCTATTTCATAATTGGAAATTTCTATCAAATTCCCATCGGGATCTCTTACATAAACGGATGTTATCGATCCTAGTGCTCCTGTTCTTATTACAGGTCCTTCTTCAATGATTACTTGGCACCCCTCTAAATGATGAATTACGTCGGGGATTTGAATATCGGTTATAAAACATAAATCCCCAGTGCCAGACATAGGCAATTTTGCTTTTGGTTCAAATTCCTTGCCTACTTCATGCAAGTTTATCTTTTGCTGTCCAAAATGCAGTGCCTTTCTTCCTTCACCAAAAGTAACAACCTTCATTCCTAAAACTCGGGAATAAAAATCGCATGTCGCATCGATATTTGTGACAGTCAAAACCAGATGATCCAATCGATTGATGTTCAATTCAATCACTCCCTTTTGCATGGTAAAGTGGATCAACACCTTCTGTTTCTGCATGAAACCTTGTCTTTGATTGCTTATGCAAATCGCACACCCATAATCCCAGTGACCAAGCCGAAAATAACGCCGAATATGCAAGCCGCCAGCCAAATCATTCTGCTACGCTTTTCTTTCAAAAAACACCAACCTACAATGCCTAATAAAATCCCCTCGATCAGAAACCACGGTTCAAAAAGCACTAGATCCCACAACACATAGGCATCTTCGTTTATGTGAAATGTTCCCGACTCCAAACCAATTACTCCGCTGATTTGAAGTATTCGATAAACAATTCCAAAAATGCCGTGCGAAGCGGCTACCGAACACCCTGCCCAAGATATAAATAACAACATATAACTAAAAACTCTGCCCTTATTCCAATAAATAAATGCAAGACCAATGAGTCCGGCAACAGTTAGGAATACGGTTGCAATCCAATTAATAAATTCAAAATGGAGTGAATGTACTATATCAGGCTTTAGAATACCCCCGCCCATTTTGCCACCTAGAGCCCAGTAAAGATGTGGGAGCATATATGCCATGGACCATATGAACACCGCGTAACCCGACCAAACCAGCGATTTTGTCTTCGATCGTTGTGTTTGCGAATACATATTTATCGGAACACACCTCCTGTTACCCATTAGTAAGGTTCCCTTATCTCTAACGGTATCGTCGGTAATCTGTTTTTCTTAGGTTCTTCTGACCGGTAATGGTTGTTATGGCTGCTACATTTCTTCATAAAGGCAGCCCAAGATTGAAGCTGCCTGATCGTCATGAAACTATGGTCTCCCCTTAACTTAATCTTTTCTTGTGAGCACAGAGTATTTCTCAAATGACAGAACGTCATCAATAAATTCACCGCCGCTCAAACATATGACATCGTAGCCGTATAAATCCTGGATATTTTCAAATTCGATCAACGAACACGACTTTTTGAAATCCCATGGCTTCTAAATCTAGTTTTGCTCTTTGGGATTTTGATCTCTCGTCGACATCGAATTAATATACAACTCAAATTTCGGGTAACTATTCGCCGTAAGCTGTTGGTTCTAAACTAAATGCAAGGCCCGTCCAGTTAAAGTCGCCGCGCTCTCTTTTTTGGCGGTTATCGTGCGCTACTTTTCGATATAGTTGTAGAGCAGTACGGTCATCCAGATGTCCGGTATCCTGGCCTAGATGTTCGGACAAAAGCTGCCGACGGAACGTGCGCACCGCTTGCTCATCCCATATGGATGCGTTCATTTCCGAATGACCGAAGAATGAGTTCGAGTGAAGGTTACAAGAGCCGATCGTCATCCAAACGTCGTCAACGAGCATGACTTTGGCATGGACGTATATATTGCTGCGTCCTCCTTTTCCGTCAGGACCGGCAATTCCTGCTAGAGTAAAATTCTCATACTTACCCAGCGCTTCTATGTGATCAAAAAAGCCTTTGCGTTCCGGGCTCTTGCGGGCAGCCCGTACATAATCCTCGGGGTCGGCTGGAACGAGCAGCACAATATCTACGCCTCGCTTCAGCGCATTCTCCAGTCTGACAGCAATCTCTGGAATGGGAAGCGCCTGATTCTCGATATAGATGGTACGCCGAGCGGCATCTATCGCCTGTGTGTATTGCTTAGAAAGCGAATGTTCGCCTTCAGCGATATTGAACGGTTTTCCTTCAGGAGTAGGGCAGCTATCGTTATAGCGGCATTTATAAACATTTCTTTGTATTTGTACCGGTGTATTTCCCCGAGGAGCGGATACATGGGTGGGAAAGGATAATTCGTCTTCGCCGGTAGGTCCCCATTTGCCGTCAGCCCCCATCCTTTCGCTAGCTTCATTCCATCTTTGAACGAAATTATGGTGCACATCGGTTGCAGACGGTCCCGACACTTCGACATAAATATCGTGGCGTTGATTTTCCCCGATATGGCCGGGTTCGACGGACTTGTAAGTCGGATTAATTCCCCCAACAAAGGACGTCTCGGACGGATGGCCCGCATCAATAAGCCAAATTTTTTGATGCTGACAATAGTATCCGTGTGCCCGGTCCCAACGGGCGCGAAATCTTGAACCTCGTGCGGCGAGCATTTCATGGTCTTCCTTGGACCCTGCAAAGGCTTGGCCGTAACCGCTGCTCTCCGGGTTGGGGCGCCAAAATAAAATCCGGACGTCCAATCCTCGAGTTACCGCTCGATCCAGCACATCCAGAATAGTACCGCGTCCGTCTGGCATCTGGAAATCCGGTGCCATGAAAGTAATCGAAAGCCAGATACTATACTGCGCACCTTCGATAGCTTCGCAGATGCGTCTAAAGGTCGGAGCACTATCTATAAGCGGATGCACAGCATTACCGTTTCTTACGGGATATGATCCGGATTCAATATAGGGAATATGGGACGGCAAATGGACAATGGTTGACAAGGAGACTCCCCCTACCGCAAATTGGATAAATTCATCCTATCACAATCTTTTGGCAGGGATAAAGTTAATAGTATATTGAGGTCTTTAGGCCCGGTCTTTTTCGTGTCGAAAGCAGGGATTTCCAGCTAAAACGAGAAATATGTCCTAAGAACTATATCGACCCGCAAGCTTGAAGAGGTGACGGATGATGAAGCAGAAGATTCTAATTGTTGAAGATGAAACGAGAATCTCCATGGTTTTAAAGGCGTTTCTGGTCAAAGCCGGCTATGAGGTGGAGCAAGCCTATAACGGCGACCAGGCGATGTCTTTGTTCGAGTCGTGGGAGCCGGCGCTGGTGCTATTGGATGTCATGCTGCCAGTCATGGACGGATGGTCGGTTCTTAATTCCATTAGGAAACGAAGCGCTTGTCCAGTCATTATGTTAACGGCGCTCAGCGATATTCATTATCGGCTGGAAGGACTGAATGGGGGCGCTGACGATTATTTAGTCAAGCCATTCATCGGAGAAGAGGTTGTCGCTCGTGTGCGGGCTGTGTTAAGGCGATTGCCGCAGGTTGCGACAGAAAATTCGGCTATTTTCGGCAATTTGAAGGTCGATTTTAATTCGCATAAGGTGACGCTAAACGGGGATGAGGTTCATTTGACGCCGAGGGATTTATCGCTGTTTCTATATTTGGCCAGCCATCCGAACCAGACATTGGATCGAAACCAGTTGATTGACGCTGTATGGGGAAGGGATTATATGGGCAGCGATCGAGCCGTCGATATGGCCATAAAACGGATTCGCCAAAGCCTCGCGGAATGGTCCGCCGGAGATGGAGGGATCATTACATTGAAACGATTGGGGTATCAATTTCGTGTCCAAGCGAGAACGTAAAAGCCTGCTCTATTATTGGTCGATCCGTTATTTTACGATCTTATTTATCAGTATCATGATCCTTGGTTTGCTTGCCATGTATGTTTTCAACAGAAATGCGATATCCGCTCAATATACCAGTGTGGAGAACATGGTCGGCGATCTTGGGGCCGTCGCCCAAGATAATCATGGGAGGCTCCCCCAGATTCCCGATATGGAGGGGTTTTTAGGCAAGCTGGCTGAGCGGCATAATCTTCAAAGCAGACCCATTATGTTCATTCTTAATCGGGACGGCCAGGTTGTTCAACAATACCCCTCTGTTCCGCCAGAGGAAATCAAGCAAATGATGATGCGAATCCCCGATATGATGTCTGGAGATGCACAGGTCATCAAGCTGGAGGCTCAACAAGACCAAGAGCCGTATTTAGCGGGCATATATCCGATTATTATTGAATCCTCCAAGGCAGGGTATGCATTGTACATGGCCCCTCAGCGTAATGCGCTGGACGGCATGTTTGCTTTCAGATATCCAAGATGGATTCTGCTGGCGTCTTTCTTGTTTATTGGCTGGGGAATTGTGCATGTATTGACAAGAAGATTGATCAAGCCCATTCAGGAAGCGGCCAATGCTGCAAAGCAAATTGTGGCCGGCAATTATAATTTGCAATTTAGAAATGATTACAAAGAGAAAGAAATCCATGAGCTTACTCATTCGTTCCAGGAAATGGCCGATCGGCTCAATCGCTTGGAGAAGCTTCGTACGCAGCTGCTGGCAGGAGTTACACATGAATTGAAAACACCCGTCACAGCCATCAGCGGGTTAGTTCAGGCAGTCCGCGGGAAGGTCGTTGAAGGGGATGAGGCGGAAGCGTTCCTCGATCATTGCATGAATGAATGCAATCGTCTGCAAAAGATGGTAGAGGATTTGCTGGATTTCAACAGCTTTGCAGCGGGCAATATTCAGGTGGATCGCGAGCTCATCGGCATACAGACGATGCTGACCGATATCGTGGAGCGCTGGAGCTGCGTTCAAGAGCGCCACTCGATTGAAGTGAAGCTGGAGGCGCCCGTTCCGGCGGCTAACCTTCAATTATGTACGGACCCGATCCGTATCGAACAGATTCTTATTAATCTACTGAATAATGCGAGAGACGCAATCGTTGCCGAAGGAGTAGTTATAGTTCGTCTGGATACAACCGCGCGTTATTGCCATATTAGCGTTCACGATACAGGCTGCGGGATTCCCGTAGCCGGGCAGAAGGATATATTCGAACCGTTCTACCGCGGCGCAGATAAGAGGACGCTTGTACATGGGCTTGGCCTCGGATTGCCTTTCAGTCGAATGATAGCACGTTCATTAGGCGGCGATCTGGTATTGACTCACAGCTCTACAAACGGTTCAATCTTTGAACTCATCGTTCCGCTTGAATCCTAATGTTCAAGAATGACTACAAACAACTTTTTCATAAGGATCATGTTCCTTGTGCAGAAGTTGTTTTTTTTCGACAAAAAACACAAATTTACACCCCTTCTGACATATTACTGACACTCTGGGATGATAGTCTGTGACTGCCTGGTACTATTTTAGGATAAAAGGAGTAGTTCGCATGAGTATGTGGGTTGGGTATATCATTCTAATTGTTCTGATCGGAATATGTGCGATCTCGTTATGGGCGGTATGGAAGCTGATGCATCCTGCGCGCAAGCCGGTGCTATTGACTCCCGATGAGGAAGGGCTGGAATATGAATCCATCACTTTCCGAAGCCGGGACCAAGCGGTGAATCTGAAGGGATGGTTTCTCCCCGCTGCCGGATCGCCCAAGATGACAATCATATTCGCGCATGGATACAGGAGCAACCGCCTCCAGAATAAAGTCGCTGCACTTGGATTAGCCAAGGCTCTCGTCCAGCGCAATTATAATGTGGTCATGTTTGATTTCCGCAATTGCGGAAATTCTGAAGGACGGTTAACGACAATTGGTCTGGATGAACAACAAGACATCCTGGGCGCCGTTGACTGGTGCACAACGTTCTGTAAGGGACGAATCGGCTTAATCGGTTATTCGATGGGCGCGGCTGCGTCCCTCCTGGCAGCAGCGAAGTGCGAGGAAGTATCCGGTGTCATTGCGGACAGTCCGTTCAGCGATTTGAATCGGTATTTGCTGGATAATCTGTCGATATGGTCCAAGCTTCCGAAATACCCGTTCTCCCCGCTTATGGTGCTTGCCATTCGTTTCATTATGAAGAAGAATCCGCAGCTCGTTAAGCCGATCGTATCCATACAGCAGATTTATCCCCGGCCGGTTATGTTCATTCACGGGGATCAGGATGAAACTATACCGTGCGCCGACAGTGAAATGATGTCACAGCGATTTGCCGATGCATTCAGCTACTGGAAGGTTCCGGGAGCCAAGCATACGGGATCTTATAAGTTGTTTCCTGTGGAATATACCAATCGGGTAGATCACTTCTTCGATCGACTTGCAGGAGGCCATAGATAACATGAGATCAAAAGCAAAAATTACGGCAATCGGCAGCTATGTCCCTTCCAAAGTGTTAAGAAACGCCGATTTGGAAATGATGATGGACACGAGCGACGAATGGATCGTTCAGCGAACGGGCATACGTGAAAGACGTATTGCGGCTAAGGATGAGTTCACGAGTCATATGTGTATAGGGGCAATTGACGACCTTATTAATAACTATGAAGTATCGATTATGGATGTGGATATGATTCTGGTAGCCACCTATACTCCGGACTTTCCGACGCCTTCCGTTGCTTGCTTAATCCAGCATCATTATGGTATTCCGGCTACGGGGGCGCTCGACGTTAACGCTGCTTGCACAGGGTTTGTTTATGCGATGAACATGGCCAACGGATTAATAACCAGCGGGCTTAATCGGAAAATTTTGGTGGTCGGCGCGGATACGGCATCCAGAATAATGGACTATTCGGATCGTACTTCCAGCATCTTATTCGGTGATGGAGCTGGCGTTGTTCTAATGGAAAGAACGGAGGATGCGGGGGCGTTCGCCACGCAGTATTTTGGATCGGACGGTCATGGGGGAAGTTATCTCTATCGCTCGGGCCTAAGAAATGAGCTCGCAGGAAATAAGCTGGCAAGCGACGGGATGCTGGTGCAGAACGGGCGGGAGGTATACCGGTTTGCCGTCGGGACGGTGCCGCAAGTCATACATACAATTCTAGATCGGCTCCGCTTGAGTGCGGATGAGATTGATTGGTTCATTCCCCACAGCGCCAATCTTCGTATTGTCGAGTCCATAAGCAGGAAAATCGGTATTCCAATGAGCAGGACTCTGCACAGTATGGAGTATTACGGCAATACGACGGCTGCCAGTATTCCGCTTGCCTTGAGTATGGGAGTCAAGTCAGGTCAAGTCAAAACGGGAGATCGGCTGCTGCTGGTCGGCTTTGGCGGCGGCTTCACCTTCGGCGGGATGATTGTGGAATGGACATTAGCGGCCCAAGCTGCTGTCCTGCCGGCAAATGAGAATACGATGGCGCAAAACGGGCATCCGCTTGGCCTTCCCCAATCTGTATCCACTTGAATACAACATTATCACTCCAGCAATTCGTGAAGCGAAAGACATCACCGTAATTCAATTCGGCGATGTCTTTCTTGCGATTGAGTTTACGCAAGCTCAAAACCTACTGTTCGAATTTTTCCGTTTTTCTGCCGGCAGTATGCTCTCGATTACGTCCCAATGCTCAGCGATCTTTCCATCCTCTACGCGGAACAAATCGTAGAAAGCAGTATGTTGACCATCAAATTGACCTTCACTCAGGATAAGAACAAAATCGCCTTGCCCGATGACTTGATGGACTTGAGTATATTGAAACTCAATATTTTTCTCCTTCAGAGCCTGCAAAGCAGCGTGAAGACCAGAAAGGCCGTCTGCAATATGAGGACTATGCTGAATGTAGGTATCCCCATCAAAGTAAGAGGCAAGCAGGTCAGGCTTCTTCCCGAGCAAAATGTTCTCAACATAGCTTTTGACCAATACTTTGTTGGCCTCCGTCTTGTCAATATCCTTAATTGTGACCGGTCCGTCAATCATCGTATGATTGCTCGGTGTCCTTCCCTCCATCTTTTGCAAATTGTCCCAGTGCTCTACGATGAGTCCATTCTCAAAACGAAAGATATCAATAGCGATTTTAGGGCCGTGAAAATCATATACAGAATGAAGAGCCACATAATCTCCGTCGACTAAAGTACGCTTAATGCTTACCTTTGTACCCGTTTCCTTTAAATGATCAAGCGCACCAAGCATGGCTTCACGACCATCGGGTAAGGCCTGGTTGTGCTGAATATATTGATCTGGATGAACGTAAGCCGTAATCGCTTCGGGGCTGCCGCTCTCAAAACTTTCCAGCACGGCGACCGCCTTACGTACAAGCTCATTTTGATGGTTGAATGTCATTGGAATATCCTCCTTAGAGTTTTTTAGTCATTAGATAAATAATGAACAATATGTTGTTTATTTATCTGCCACTCATTATAATGGAGGGGAATGCAACGCTCAATATTCAATATGTTTAGTTTTGAAGGATAACAGACAAATCATAAAGCTTTGTCGCTTAACGACCAAATTTAGGTGGGAAACAAAAACGATGAACAAGAAAACCGACCTTAGAATAGTGCGCACGAAACAATCGATTCGAAAGGCTTTTTATGAGCTTATTCAGGAAAAAGGATATGAAGCGATAACGATCCAGGATATTGCCGATCGGGCCATGATCAACCGAAATACTTTTTATCTTCACTACCAAAACAAGCCCGACTTATTGGATATATGTATGAATGAACTGTTGAGCGAACTAAAGGATGCAGTCGTTCTTTGTCCCATCAGCATGAATCCTTTCAGTATTTCTATGCTCGAGACAGTCATGCAAGCTGTACTGGAACATATTTCATTAAATATAACCTTTTACCATTCCATGTTAATTGAAGAGAACAGAATCTATCAGTTTCAAGCGAAAATGGAGACTATCGTTAAAGATAAATTAATTGAGGGGTGGAACCCTGCTCAGGGAAACTCGACTTTAGCGATATCCAAAGAATTGCTGCTCGAATACCTCGGATCGTCTTTCATGGGAATTGTAATTTGGTGGATTAAAAACAATAAACCCCTTCCTGCAGATGAAGTTTCCTATCAATTTAGCAGAATCGTTGCCTACGGGCATTTAAGAGCTGCCGGCATCGCCGTCGAGGATGAAAAGAAATAGAAATATAGCTACTCAATACCAATTAGAACAAATCCCCCAAAAGTGACGTGATGCTCTGAAGCTTATTCCTATTACTTTCGGGGAGCCCCCGGATATTCACAGGAAATAGCTGCGCATCATTTCCTAAACAACAAAAAAATACCGTAAGATGTTTAAACCATCTTACGGTACGAACAATTACTCCCATTTGTACGACATTCCGAGCTTAAAGCTTGTTATATTCCTCGTCTGTTACGGGTTCCAGCCATTCCGGTTTGCCTGCCGTGATTGCGATGTGTTCAAACCAGCTGTCCTTTGCAGCACCGTGCCAATGTTTGACTCCATCATGGGTGACAATAACATCGCCGGCTTTTAAAAATTGAGCAGGCTTGCCTTCTTCTTGATACCAGCCTTCGCCGCCGGTTACTAATAAAAGTTGAAATCCATCGCGATGAATATGCCAATTATTTCTGCATCCCGGTTCAAAGGTCACATTCCCGACGCCAACATTCACTTTAGGATCGGCAATTAATGTTTTCAGATAACTTTGCCCGACAAAATATTGCGCAAATGCTTCATTTTTTTCGCCCGCTGGGAAAATGACGCCATTTTTTACTTCTTCATGCTTTGCCATTTTTACGCCTCCAATAAATATCTGATTTACTTTAATTTCCCGCCAAATACCGGAAAGAAGCTGTGCTCGCCATAATTCTGGATGTGCTCTACCTTCTTCAAAGTCTCCATATCCGCATCGCTGATCACAAAATCAAGCTCCGCATTGATTCTCATATGATCTGGATTTGCCGTCTTAGGAATGACTACAAGACCAAGCTGGATATCATAACGCAGGCAAAGCTGGGCAACAGATACGCCGTACTTATCGGCTATTACCTTAACCTCAGCATGATCAAGGACTGCGCCGTGTGCAATGGGCGAATAGGCTTCTACCAGGATGTCATTCTTCCGGCAGAACTCAATGAGCTCCAACGGAGTATTGCTCACATGCGCCAAAATCTGATTTACCATAGGCTTGATCTCACAGCTTGCCAAAATATTCTCTATATCATCCTGAAGGAAGTTAGAAAGGCCGATTGCCTTTACTTTGCCTGCCATATAAGCATCCTCCATCGCTTTCCATACTTCCTTGTTTTCCTCGAAGTAACGGTTCTCCTCACGGAACTCCTTCCAAGGCTGCGGGCTGTGGATAATCAGAAGGTCAATGTAATCGAGTTCCATTTTTGCTAAAGACTCATTAATGGACTGCGTAACGGCTTCATAGGTCTTTAATTCTGCAGCAACCTTTGTCGTGATGAAAAGCTCTTCTCTTGCGATACCGCAAGAACGGATTCCTTCGCCTATACCGGCTTCATTCATATAAGCCTGAGCCGTATCAATATGGCGATATCCGATAGATACCGCATCGCGCAATGCCTGTGCCGCCTGTTCATTGTCAAGCAGCCAGGTGCCAAGACCTAATTGGGGAATCTCTACGCCATTCGATAATTTGTAAGTTTCGTTAAACATGCTTTTGTCTCCTTTGCATTGTTATATTTTTGTAATAGGTCGTCCTTTATACATGGGTTTCCTATTTCTTCGTCATCCGACAGTTCAACTACTCCGGAATGATTTCATTGACGCAGGCTAAAGCGTTTAATGTTCTCGGAAAGCCCATATAAGGAAGACAATGAGTGAGGGCTGAGATCATGGTTTCCTTGTCATTGCCCACATTCAGGTTACCCTGTACATGTGCCTTCACTTGACCTTCTGCGCCGCCAAGGCTGCTTACAATACAGAGAGTCAACAGCTCTCGCGTCTTTAAATCAAGACCGCCGCGGGTATAGAAATCGCCGAAGCAGAAGGCGGAAAGGTAATCTTGAATATGCTTTTGGTTGGACGGGGCATTCTCCCGCATTTTTGCAATGACATCCCCGAAAATCTCCACCTGCACGGCAAGCCCTTTGTCTAAACGATTATCTTCGTCCACCTGCTTCTGGCTTTCAAGCGGCAAGGTAATATTTCTGGCTTTGAAAACTTCATTGACCTCATTAATGGCGTTTAACGTTTTGGGGAAACCAAGGTATGGCGCACACTGGTAAACGGCTTCTTTGATTTCCACCGGTGTGAGTCCGACATTCAGCGCGGCAAGAGTATGAGCTTTGAGCTGCGGCAAGGTTTGATTGGTTGCAAGCACCACGAGAGTAATAAGCTCGCGCTGTTTGTTATCCAGACTGCCCTGATAAAAAACTTCCCCAAAAATGAAGCGGCTCAGGATGTCCTGAAAATCAGGATCGGCAGCATAGGCCGCCGGCACTCCATCGCCGAAGAGTTGTTTGTACGTTTCTCGGCTCTTTTCAATTCGATTCATAGTTAAGCCTCCTGCTTGTTTTTTGGCGGCTGAATGAGACCCATGCAGCTATGCTAAGCCGCAGGATGGAGCCGTACATGCTCAGCATAATCCCGGAGACTTCCGGAGCCAGCGCAACGAGATTATCCAATCGAATCCGCTTCCTTGCTCCATGTCCGGTTGCTGAATTCGCGGCCGCGCAACACAACCTTGTTAGTATAAACCTCAACGAACAAGCCTTGCGCAGCATCTTTCCTTACATTCTCGTACTTGGTATTCATCACGAGACCGATTGTTGAGCAGGGGTAAGCATGTAATGTCTTAGTAAAATGATGGCCGTGCTTAATATTAACGAAAGTAATCCCGCGATTACGACGTATTGCGTACCCATCGCTGAAATAAATAGCCCGCCTACGGCCGTACCCAAGGTTGTCCCTACATTAGCTGATGTTAAAAACAAGCCGTTAGCGAAATCAGGCGCTTCCGGAGCTGCGGACATCATTAAATATTGATTGATATTGCCTCCAATACCCGCTACGATCCCCCAGATTAAAGTCATGACGGCGACCGGGACGCTAAGCTTTCCAAAGAAGAACAACATGATGTACACGGCTCCCAATACAAATGGAAGAGCTGCGACGGATCTGACAGCATGGTTCGTAAGCAGCCTGCCTGCGACCACATTACCGATAATATTGGCTCCACCGTACATGAATAACATGAAACTGATCGAATTTGAATACATATTTGTCACTGTTTTCAAATACTCCGCAAGATAACTATAAACTCCAAAAACGGATGAATTCAATAAAATGACGGCCGCTATGGAAACCCAAGTGATTGCTTTTTTTAATACGGACAGTTGAGCCCCATAAGACTGCCTGCCCTTTACAGGCATAGAGGGTATAAATAGCAATGTAGCCAAGAATACAAGGATATTGACAACAGCAAAGAATATCATTGCCACTTCTAAAGAAGCCGCACTGGCAAGAAAACTGGCGATGGGTACACCGATGACCATGCCGGCCGATACGCCAATAAAAACTTTGGAAACTGCTTTAGGAGCTTCTTCCTCGCTGACCGAGTCGGCAGCTACGGTTAACGCCAATGAACAATATACGGGATGAAAAAAGGCCGGTATGACGCGAGCAATTAAGGCAACGGCAAAGTTTGACGCAAAAATGGAAACCACGTTTCCAACTACGAAAACGCCAAGTACGAGTAGCATGACCTTCTTCCGGTTGATTCCCGAAAACAATAACGGCATGGTTGGACCAGACACGGCTACAGCTATGGCAAACAGACTCACCAGCCACCCCGCCCGGGAGATACTTACGTTATAGTGTTCCGCAATGGAAGGCAATATCCCGATCACCCCCATCTCGGTATTTAAAATACCGAAAACGCCGACAGACAATATAAAAATAAGCAAATGGTTTCGCTTTTGCAAACTTACAGCTCCCTCTTCGGGTAATTATGAATCCTGTTTCAAGTTTCAAGATATGCCTATTTTTTGAAGGTGAGCCAAGTAAGCATCGGATACTTGCTCGCGGGATGTCTTCGTGTTGCAAACTTAATGTGTGCCCTAATGTAAAGTGTTCCTCCATGGTGACTCTGCCGCACATCCAAGCGTTCGCCTCATAATGCTCATGAATTTTTTCGTATATATCTGTGAAATCGGCGTCTCGCTCTACTTTCAAAAAATTCCCGGCGATTTTCCCCATCCAATGAAGTTGCCATGTGGCAAACAATATAGGGCCTCTCCATACTTGCAGCTCCTTTGCGCAATAATGTATTTCTTATCAAGCACCGGCTTCATGTAAATGAACATTGATTGTTTAATCAACTCACGATTATAATTCTAAACAGAATCCCAATGCTTGCAATAATCAATTACCCACGATGTGTGGATTAATCAACAATAAATCCATAATTGCCGATTATCTAACAAATAGCGAACTGCACCCTAATTGTTAGACACAAGCTAACAATTGGGGTGCAGTTTTTCGGCCATAACAATAGCACAAACGCTGGCGCAAACAGAATGGGAAATCTCTAAACCATCAGCCGTTATTCTGTCTGTTGTGCTTCTTTTGTTACCAGGCGCTCTACTGCTCTACGAAACTCCAGTTCCCTCTTCTTGCTTTTTCGCAATTCTTCTCTAAGTGATCTCATTAAAGAAACACACATCAGTGCCATAATAATGGAAAACGGAAGCGCGGTAACAATCGAAGCCGTTTGCAATGCATTAAGCCCTTGGCTCAGCAGCAGGACGAGGGCGATCGCCGATTGTGTTAGCCCCCATGTAATTTTAATTTTCCTAGACGGGTCCAGACTTCCGTTGGAAGAGAACATGCCCAACACATAGGTCGCTGAATCTGCCGAGGTGACAAAGAATGTAATAATGAGCAGAAGCGAAAGCATTGCAAGCATTTTACCGAAGGGCAAGTGGCTTAAAGCAGTAAATAAAGCGGCGGTCATATCCTTACTCACAGCTTCCGACAGCTGGATTCCCTCCATGATCTGCTCGTGCAAACCTGTTCCTCCGAATACCGAAAACCAGACGAAGCTGAAGAGACTCGGTATGAAAAGAACGCCCAGTACAAATTCCTTGATCGTTCTTCCTTTCGAAACTCTTGCAATGAACATACCGACAAAAGGCGCCCAGGCAATCCACCACGCCCAGTAGAACAGCGTCCAATTGCTAACCCATGTCCCTTGAGTGAATGGCGTAAGCCTCAAGCTCATTTGAATTAAATTTTGCAAATAGCCGCCTACGGTTAGCGTAAAGGTATCCAGCAGAAATGATGTAGGTCCAAGAATGAATGTACATACCAGAAGCCCCAGCGCTAGAATCAGGTTAGCGTTACTCAGCAGCTTTATTCCTTTATCCAGTCCGGTAGTGGCAGAGAGCAAATATAGCAAAGTCAACACAATCAATATGACGATTTGGACACTGACATGATTCGAGATGCCTAATATAAATTGAAATCCTCCATTAATTTGCAGCGTTCCAAGCCCGAGTGAAGTGGCTACGCCAAAGGAAGTAGCAATAATAGCCAGTATATCGATTAATTTTCCTAACGTCCCATTAACTCTCTCCCCAATTAGCGGGAATAAAGTTTGGCTTATGAGACCCGAACGTTTTTTTCTAAATTGAAAATAAGCAAGAGTCACTCCCACAACCGAATAGATGGCCCAAGGATGAAGTCCCCAATGAAAAAACGCGTATTGCATAGCGAGCCTTGCCGACTCAACAGACTGACTTTCCGCACCTTGCGGCGGTGTCGTATAATGGGAAAGCGGCTCGGCTACGCCCCAGAAGACCAGCCCGATTCCCATTCCAGCGCTGAACAGCATGGCGAACCAGCTCAGATCGGAAAATTCCGGTTCATCCTCATCATGGCCCAACCGAATCTGTCCATATTTGCTAAAGGCCAAGTAAACTACAAAGATTAAAAAACCGAAGGTCACAAATAAATAAAACCATCCGAAGTTGCTTGTTGTAAAAGCCAGAAATTGATCTGCCTGTTTGACCAAACCTTCCGGATTCATCATGCCCCATAATACGAACGCGGCAATGATAAGGATAGAGACGATAAAAACCATAGTATCCTCCGTTAAAGAAGCTTCGCGCTTGTTTCGTTACATTTTTTCCTGCGGTCTTCCGAAATATTCAAGCAAAAGCAACATATCCCTCAGCTAAAACGACATTATGTTGTTATTCGCAGACATTATTCCTGCGGTTAGGAGGCCAAGCTTAACTGAATAAAGCTTCTGCAGTGTCAGGCTTGTAATCATTGACGGGTTTGGACCGTTCAGGTAAGATAGTAGGTAATAAACTCCCACTTGTGCGTATTACAAGGGGGACTTTTTATTTTTCAGGAGGCGATTATGGAATATATTACAAAGTTACTTGAGAGTATGGGTTTCCATGGAGCTGCAACTGTTTATCTTGCCGATGCAATATTGATCGCTGGGATCGCTTTGCTTTGTATCTTTGCCAATTATGTTACGAAGGGAATTGTACTGAAGCTTGTTACTGCGTATATACGAAACCACAGTCGGACGACTTGGAATCATTACATTCTAGATCATAAAATCATTCAGAGGCTCTCTCATCTTGTACCGGCCATCATTATTTACTATTTCTCTTTTTCGTTCCCGCTCTATACGTACTTAATCGCGAAGGGCGTCTTCGTCTATATGATCATCGTGATGATTTTCGTGCTGGATGCGCTGCTGAATGCCATCAACGATATCTATATTACCTATGAAATATCCAAGACCCGGCCCATTCGCGGCTATATACAGGTCGTTAAGATCTTTTTATTTACGATCGGCGGCATTCTGGTCATCTCCAATTTAATCGGTCAAAGTCCGCTGATTTTGCTGAGCGGCATCGGCGCTTTATCGGCTGTTCTGCTGTTAATTTTCAAGGATTCCTTGTTGGGGCTGGTTGCCGGCGTCCAGTTGACGGCCAATGACATGGTGCGGGTTGGCGATTGGATCGAGATGACTAAGTACGGGGCTGACGGTGACGTGATTGATATTTCCTTAAATACCGTCAAGGTACAAAACTGGGATAAAACCATTACTACGATTCCGACGTACGCCCTAATCTCGGACTCGTTCAAAAATTGGCGGGGCATGCAAAACTCCGGCGGCCGCCGGATTAAACGCGCAGTTTATATCGATGTAAGCAGCATAGCTTTCTGCACACCGGAAATGATTGAGAAGTTTAGAAAAATTCATTTTCTGAATGAGTACATTGCTCGTAAAGAAGCAGAAATCGAGCAATACAACCAGGAAAACGGTATTGATCGTTCCGTAAGAGTGAATGGCCGTGCGATGACGAATATAGGCGTATTCCGGGCATATATCCAGAGCTATATAGAGCACCACCCCAACATCCATGAGGGAATGACTCGTATGATCCGGCAGTTGGCTCCAGAGGAGACAGGAATCCCTTTGGAAGTTTACGCTTTTACCAATGACATCAACTGGGCTGTATATGAGGGCATACAATCTGATATTTTCGATCATATTCTTGCGGTCGCGCCGGATTTTGGTCTACGGATCTTCCAGAACCCGACCGGCCATGATTTGAAAAGCATGGTACAGGATGAATCCGAAAAAATGCTGTTACGAGGATAGCCTATCTGAACGTATCGTTATTGAGACATAGATGATGCCAAAAGAGCCGTTCGAGCTTATACATAAACGAACGGCTCTTGCTTTATTCTTCCGGCGACATTCCCAATGAGTGATGGCGGCGATCATGGTTTCACAGGCGCATCACCTTCCTTAGGCGGAATTATGAATGCCCGACGACTCGGTGCGGTACATACGGTTCCTCCAAAAACGCAATCTCTTCAGATGTTAATTTAATGGAAAAGGCAGCTTCCGCATCCTCGAGATGAGAAATCTTCGTAGCCCCGACGATGGGGGCGGTTACCGGTTCTTTGTGCAACAGCCACGCCAGTGCGATGTGAACACGGCGAACGCCATGTTTTTCCGCAAGAACCGCGACGCGGTCGACCACCAATTGATCCACGTCCGCTGCGGCATCGTATTTTTGTTTTGCAATTTGATCGGTATCGGCCCGATGCGTAGATGCTTCCCGCGCCAATCTTCCTCCTGCGAGCGGGCTATACGGAATGACCCCGATTTTTTCTTCCTTGCAGAGCGGCAGCATCTCCCGCTCCTCTTCGCGGTAAATGAGGTTTAAGTGATTTTGCATAGATACAAATCGAGTCCAGCCGTTTTTCTCGGCTATATGCAACGCCTTTTGGAACTGCCATGCCCACATGGCGGAAGCGCCGATGTATCGTGCCTTACCAGCCTTGACTACATCGTGAAGCGCCTCCATCGTCTCTTCGATGGGCGTGTTATAATCCCAACGATGAATTTGATACAAATCGACATAGTCGGTTTTCAATCTCTTAAGGCTCTTATCGATTTCGCTCATGATCGCTTTGCGGGAAAGGCCGGCGCCGTTGGGCCCATGATGCATCCGTCCATGTATTTTAGTGGCGATAACAACTTCATCGCGGTTTGCATAATCCCTGAGTACGTTTCCAACGATCTCTTCGCTCGTTCCCTCAGCGTAGACGTTTGCTGTATCAAAAAAATTAATTCCAAGCTCCAGTGCCTTTTTTATGATTGGGCGAGCGCGCTCCTCATCGAGCACCCAACGATGATGCCCCTTCTCCGCGTCGCCGAAGCCCATACAACCAAGACAAATCCGGGACACATCCAAACCGGTATTCCCAAGTTTCGTATAATCCATTTCGTTGTTCCTCCCTTATTTGCTTAAATAAAAATCAAATGGGCGATTTTATGAACGCTGCTTGTTTTATCAACTCACGTTTTAGTCTAAACAGAATCAACATGCTTGCAATAATCAATTCCTCGCGATGTGTGGATTAATCAACAAACGATCAATAATTGTCGATTATTTCGGTAAGATCATCATTTTGTAACGATAAGTTCACCTCCGTTTCACAGATTATGTGAATTAAATCACAATGATCATTTATACTAACGTCAAGGGAATAGGTAAACAATAAAACCATATCCTACCTTATAAGGAGTTGATGATCATGATGACCTACGACCCGGTGGTGTACAGCCGCATTTTAACGGGGCTCACGCTCGGATTTCACATTATTTTCGCTACGATCGGGGTCGGCGTTCCCGTAATGATCGCCATTGCCGAGTTTCTCGGGATCAAGCTGAAGGACCCTTATTACACTTTGCTTGCGCGGCGCTGGGCGCGAGGCTTCGTGATTACCGTCGCCGTCGGGGTCGTGACCGGCACCTCGATCGGTCTGCAGCTTAATTTGCTGTGGCCGAGCTTTATGCAAATCGCCGGTCAAGCTATCGCGCTGCCGCTGTTTCTGGAGACGTTCGCCTTTTTCTTCGAAGCGATCTTTCTCGGCATTTATTTGTATACGTGGGACCGGTTCCGTAATCCCTGGACTCATTTCTCCCTTGCACTTCCCGTCATCATCGGCTCTTCGGCATCGGCTTTTTTCATTACCGTGGTGAACGCCTTTATGAATACGCCGCAAGGCTTCAAGCTGTCGGGGCGTACGATCGTCGATATCGACCCGCTCGTCGCCATGTTCAACCCGGCTACGCCGACGAAGACGGCGCATGTGCTCTCTTCCGCCTACATGACGAGCGCCTTCGTGCTGGCGGCGGCGGCCGCCGTATCGCTGCTCGCCGGAAGGAAGCATATCTACTACCGGAAAGCGCTGAAGCTGACGATGCTCGCCGGGCTCATCTTCTCGCTGCTGACCGCCTTCATCGGCGATCTGTCCGGCAAATTCCTCGCCGAATACCAGCCGGAGAAGCTGGCCGCGGCCGAATGGCATTTTGAGACGACCGCCCGGGCCTCTCTCGTCGTCGGCGGCGTATTGACCGAGAACCAGGAAGTCCGCTACGGACTCAAGCTGCCGTATGCGCTCAGCATCCTCGCGTTCGGCAAGCCGAACGCCGTCGTAACGGGACTGAACGATATACCGGCCGACGAGCGTCCGCCGCTGTATATCCACTACTTGTTCGACGTTATGGTCGTCATCGGCAGCCTGCTGATCGTGCTCTGTATCGGCTATATTCTATTCTCCCGCAAGGCGCGGGCGGCTAAGGGGCAGGCGCTGCCCCGCTGGCTGCTGCGCTGCATCGCGGCATCGGGACCGCTCGCCATGCTCGCTATCGAATGCGGCTGGATCTTCGCCGAAGCCGGACGTCAGCCGTGGATTCTCCGCGGCTATATGAGAACGGAGCATGGAGCGACGACGGCCGCTCATGTGGACTGGATGCTGCTCTTGTTCTCGCTGCTGTACATGCTGCTGGCCGTAACCGTCTGGGCCGTGCTGCGCAAGCTGTTCCGCACCAACACAGCCGAACAGGAAATGATCAGCCGCGGCATCGAAGGAGGCGAACCGAGATGAATATCGAGCTCATCGGCATTACGGTTCTATGGCTATTTCTATACGGGTACCTGATCGTCGCATCCATCGATTTCGGGGCCGGTTTCTTCAGCTATTACAGCATGATCACCGGACGGAAGCATCTCGTTCACGGCATCATCGAACGCTACTTGTCGCCGGTCTGGGAAGTGACGAACGTCTTTCTTATTTTCTTTATGGTCGGCATGGTCGGATTTTTCCCGGACACCGCCTATTACCTCGGAACCGGCCTGCTCATTCCGGGGAGCATAGCGATCGTTCTGCTCGCTATCCGCGGCTCCTACTACGCCTTCAGCACATACGGAGCGAAGGACAACCCGGTCTACCTGCTGCTGTACGGCAGCAGCGGTCTATTCATCCCGGCCTCGCTGTCCATCGTGCTGACGATCTCGGAGGGCGGCTATATCGAGGAACGGGGCGGTCAGGTCGTCCTACAATACGGCAGGCTGTTCACAAGCCCGTATGCCTGGTCCGTCGTTATTTTATCGCTGGTCAGCATTCTGTTCATCTCCGCCTCCTTCCTGACCTACTATGCGGACAAAGCGAAGGATTACAAGGCGATGGAGGTGCTGCGCGGCTTCGCCATCGGCTGGAGCGCGCCGACCATTCTGGCCAGTCTGCTCGTCTTTTTCTCGATCCATGCCCACAGCCCGTGGCATTTCGAGAGAATGATGGAGCTGGCCTGGATGTTCGCTCTCTCCCTCCTCTGCTTCCTGGTCGCAACGTATTTGATCTGGCAGCGCAAGCGGCTGGGCGTCGCCTTCATTATGGTCATGCTGCAGTTCGCCTTCGCCTTCTTCGGCTATGGCGCGGCTCATCTGCCCTATATCTTGTATCCGCTCGTCACAATCCATGCCAGCGTCACAAGCCCTACGATGGGCGTCGCGCTCATTATCGCGTTTATCGCCGGCTTGCTGCTGCTCATCCCTTCGCTGTATCTGCTGATGCGCTTGTTCCTGTTCAGCGCTTCTTATGTGCAGGGTAAGAACGGGAAATAGTTATCGGGGCGGGAGGTTGCGGGGGACCAGCAAAAAACAAACCGGAGTCGGACAAGGAAATCCTTCGTCTGCCTCCGGTTTGTTTGCATTGACGTTGATGTTCATAAATCAACTCTTCCATTCATACGATCTGCCCGTGTCCCGGTAATAACCGTAGCATCTTCTTCTTCCGATCGTACCATTGTAGAGCGAAGTCCGTATTGAGCCAAAAGCTCTGCGGCCAATGGCGCCTGGCGCTCGCTCGTCTCGATCAGAAGACAGCCGTTCCGTGCAAGCCAGGATGGTGCGGCGGCGGCAATTTTGCGCAAAACGTCAAGGCCGTCGGAGCCGCCGTCAAGAGCAACCAGCGACTCATGCTCCCGGGCTTCCTGAGGCAGAAGCTTCACAGCCTCGGTCGGCACATAGGGCGCATTGGCTATGAGCACATGAACCCGGCCGCGAAGCTCATCCGGCAGCGGTTCATAGAGATCGCCTTCGTACACGAAGCCGCTAATGGATTGGATATTACGTCGGGCGCAGCGCACCGCGACCGGATCGATATCGACGGCATGCAGCTCGATACGCTCCGACGCTGCCGCTACAACCGCCCCTATCGCTCCGCTGCCGCAGCACATATCCACCACGACGGCTCCCGGCTGAACGAGGGCAGCCGCTTGCCGGGCCAAAAACTCGGTTCGATACCGCGGCACAAAAACGCCCGGGTCCACTTGAATCCGTAAGCCGCAAAACTCCACCCATCCGATTAAATACTCGACGGGAACTCCGGCGATTCTCCGCTCCACCCATGCAGCGAGCTGCTGAGAAGTCGGCGCAGACGAGATGAGAAGCCGCGCCTCATCCTCCGCAAAAACAGAGCCGGCATGGCGCAGCTTGCTGACGATTTCCGAATAAACAACGTTTTCATTAAGCTCATAATTATGCACAAATCATCCTACTTTTTATGGGGATTGTATCTTCAGTATACCTTCCGCTCCTTCCTATCGGTGTGTAGAAAAATAGTATAATGAAACTATACCGCCCCGCTTCAGCCATCCGATTTATTTGGCAGATCCGTTAATGATCGTCTCATAATCGTCGAGCCCCGATGCCATCAGCCACTGACCGTTTACATACTCGATCTTTATAATCGCTGTGCCATACGGGTCGTCAAGCACCGTTGTATCTAACGTAATTTCGGCGGCATGATCTTTCTGGCTCTTCACCTTGGCGGTATCGATCAGAAATTGGGTCGCCCATCCGTGCCCCCCGTTTTGCGTGTTCACATACAGCCGCCCCTCATAGTCCTTATAGAGAGGCAGACCGGTATCCTTCGTTTCCAGATAACGGCTGTACAATTGCTTTTGAGCGGTATCCCGGGTGAATACTTGCTCGACCACTTTCTTTAAATCCGCTATCGAGTTGACACTGCTGGTATCGATTCCCGACTCCCATTTTTCCCCGTAGATCCTTCGATACTGCTCCTCGCCCGGAATCGCCTGCGACGCATCCTCTTTAAACACCCCGGAACCGTTAAACATGCCTGCAACGATATCTACCGCCTTCGGCAAAAGCTGGGTGAGAATCTCCTTAGCTTCGTTGTCCGTAAGAGCCGCATTTGCTGCATCATTTGTTCCGGCGGCGGTTTTTATTACTTCAACTTGATGATGTCCCTCGTTTATTTGTGAATTATCGCAGCCGATACAGCCAGCAAGTAAAACAAATGTTGCTAATAACAGAAAAATGGTGACTTTGGTTATCCTCATTCATCCACCGCCTTAAACAATTCTTCACTAACAATCACCCGGTTACCTTTCCTCATCCTTAAAATGATAATGCTCATGATCAATACCGTCCATTCCAACCAGCTCGCCGCTTTTCTTATGATAATAGGCAAAGTTACAGTTCACAGGCAACCTGAGCAGATGGTAATTTACATTCCGTGGCAATCCGTTAATCTCTTCAATCGCTTGTTCTTTAGAAGTATACATGGCAATGGGAAAAAAGTTAGGAAAACGTCCTCCTCCGTTAGCCACAAAAATTCCCCAAACCGCATCCTGAACCATCCATTCACCCTCCCCTGGTAACAGCCATTTTACCACAATTTGGGTTAAGCAGGCGATAAGGCGTTAAGAAAAAACGGAAACGTAAAAAAGCCCGGACACCTTCATCAGAAGGTCATCCGGGCCGTAAGGCTGTATTAGTCGAAATAAACCGCTTTGCCGGTTTTCGACGATTCGTAAATGGCTTCCAGAATTTCCGAGACGACGCAAGCCTGCTCCGGCGTAACGACCGGCTCTTTATCCTGCTCGACCGCTTCCAGCCACAAGCGCGCCTCCAGATCGGCCGGGCTTTCTTTTTTCCCGTCGTAGAAATCGACGCCCTTGGCATCCAGCTGAATTTCGTTCATGAACAAGCGGCTGTGCTTTTCGCCGTTAATGCGCAGACCGTCCTGCATGTCGGCCCCGCCTTCGGTGCCGCACAGCGTCGTTTTGGCTTCGCCGGTTTGCAGCATATTGATCGCCCAGCTCGATTCCAGCACGATCGTCGCGCCGTTTTCCATCGTAATCATGCCGAAGGCGGAATCCTCGACCGTAAACTTCTCAGGGTCCCAAGAGCCCCAAGCGTTGGCGGCGTTTTTCTTCTGGGACAGCTTGTGGAAGGCCGTACCTAGCACCGCTTTCGGCTTGTAGTTGTCCATCATCCACAAGGTCAAATCGAGCGCATGCGTGCCGATATCGATCAGCGGACCTCCGCCCTGCTTCTCTTCGTCCAGGAATACGCCCCAAGTCGGAACCGCGCGGCGGCGAATCGCATGAGCCTTCGCATAATAAATATCGCCGAGCTCTCCGTCGGAACAAAGCTGCTTCAAATACTGGCTGTCGGAACGGAAACGGTTCTGGTAACCGATCGTCAGCTTTTTGCTTGTCCGCTTGGCCGCTTCCACCATGCGGCGGGCGTCGGCCGCCGTCTTCGCCATAGGCTTCTCGCACATCACATGCTTGTCCGACTCCAGGGCGGCGATCGAGATATCCGCGTGGGAATCGTTCGGCGTACACACATGCACGATATCGATCGTGCTGTCTTTCAGAAGTTCCCGATAATCCGTATATACTTTCGCGTCCGGAGTGCCGAATTTCTCGGCGGCTTCCTGCGCTCTTTCCTCTACAATATCGCAGAACGCAACCATTTGGGCGTTGCTTTGATTTTTCAGTGCCGGCATATGCTTGCCGTTAGCGATTCCACCGCAGCCGATAATGCCGATTCTAAACGTTTTTGCCATTCCTATGTTCCTCCTTCGGAATCCTGAACTAATTAGCTTATGAGCCTGTCTTCTTGCTTAGCCCTAGTATATTGAAGATAGGGGGAAAAAGATATTTCTAATCTGGCTAACATTATATGCAATTTTGCCATCCTTTCCAGTCTGAAAGACTTCACCGGACTATTGTTTCCAATCTGATGCAAAATTTGTCGCCGATTTCCCGGGAAATGGAATTTCGGACGTAAAAAAAGAAGCCTCCGGTGCGAGACGCTTCTTCTTCTGCCTTATGCTTTTTTGATTGCGGTTGCGACCAGCTTGTAGCCGACCCCGCGAATCGATTCGATCTGCACGCTCTGCTGATTCATCTCCAGCTTCTTGCGCAGGGAGCTGACATGCACATCCACCGTGCGCTGGCCGCCGATATAATCGAAGCCCCATACGATATTCATCAAATCGTCCCTGGTCACGACGACGCCCGGGCGCTGAACAAGATAGAGCAGCACTTCGAACTCCTTCGGTCTGAGCGGGATCGACTCCCCGTTCAGCATGACCTCGTACTTCTCCGGATAAATGTACAGATCGCCGACCTGAATGACCTTCTCTCCCGCCGCGCCTTTGTCCTGAAGCTGGTCCTCGGACAATGTTCTGCGTAAAACGGCGGAGACGCGGGCCAGCAGCTCGGCCACTCCGAACGGCTTCGTAATATAGTCGTCCGCGCCGTATTTCAAGCCCTGCACGACTTCCTCCTCGGCATTGCGCGCCGTCAGAATGATCACCGGCGTTTTGTTGCCCTTCTGGCGCAGCTTGGATAAAATCTCGAAGCCGTTAAGCCCGGGAAGCATAATATCTAAAATGATCAGATCAAACTGCTGCTGAAGAGCGGTTTGCAGCCCTTCGCTCCCGTGATCGATCACCTTCGTTTCATAGCCGTCTTGCGATAAATTATAAGATAGCAGTCTTGCTAGCGTAGGCTCATCTTCAATAACTAAAATTTTGTGCGGCATGGGAATCCCCCGTTTTAGTTTCTATATGACAAGCTTATCATAGCACGGTTTTGTTGGCAAAATGTAAAGTTTTTATTAATTTATTGTAAAGCGGCAAGGGCAGGGAAGCGCCGGCTTATGACGCCCTGCCCCTGCCGCAGCCGCTAGCGGTCAATGGATGACCGGCAGCTCGACGATAAATTTCGTCCCCATGCCAACCTCGCTTTCCACGCGGATCGTTCCTTTGTGCAGCTCGACCAAATGCTTGACGATGGATAGACCAAGCCCCGTACCGCCCGAACTGCGGGAGCGGGCTTTATCAACCCTGTAAAATCGTTCGAAGATGCGCGGCAAATCCTTCTTCGGAATCCCGATCCCCGTATCGGAGATCGTCATCTGAATCCGCTCGTAGTCGCCGCTCGGACCGTAGCTGCCTTCTACCGGCTCGACCTTGACCCTCACCTTGCCGCCTTCCGGCGTATAATTGACGCCGTTGGACAGCAGGTTGATCAGAATTTGCCGCAGCCGGTCCTCGTCGGCTTCGATGTACATCTCTTCGTCGACCTCCATCGCCAGCTCGATCGACTTCTTCTTCGCTTCGGCGTTCATCACGTTCAGCGCATTGGCGACAAAGGTATGCATATGCACCGGCGAAAATTGCAGCGGAATCCGTTTCGATTCAATCTTCGACAGCTCCAGAATGTCGCCGATCAGCCGGTTCAGCCGCTCGCTCTCGTCGAAAATAATTTGCAGAAACGATCTCGCCGTCTCCTTATCGTTCAGCGCGCCGGCGAGCAGCGTCTCGGCGAAGCCTTTCACCGCGGCGATCGGCGTCTTGAGCTCATGCGACACATTCGCGACGAATTCGCTGCGCATCCGCTCAAGTCTGCGCACCGCCGTAATATCGTGCAGTACGATCAGTACGCCGGCCCATTCCCCTTCTCCTACGGAAAGGGGGCTTAGGTTGATCTCCAGAATCCGCTCCGATGGGTAGTAGAAAATCATCTCATCGCGGATATGCTCCTTAGAATCGATGCATTCCTGAATCAGCTGCGTAAATTCGTACTGCTGCTTCGCTTCGTCAAATTTTTTGCCGAGCAGCTCATGGGAAGAGAAGCCGACAATCTCCTCCGCCGAACGGTTGAGCAGCACAATCTTGCCTTCGCGGTCGATCATCATCACGCCGCTGATCATATTTTCCAGCACGCTCTTCAGCCGGCTCTCGTCCTCCAAAATCCGGTTCATCTGCAGCTGCAAGCTGTCCGCCATGCCGTTGATCGCCTGCCCGAGCTGTCCGACCTCGTCCTTCTTGCGGATATGAACTCTCGCCTTGTAATTCATATTCGTAATCTGGTAGGCGACCCTCGTAATCATCTCGATCGGGCGCGTCAAACTGTAGGCGATCCGGTAGCTGATCAGGCCGGCAATAATGAACACGGCCAGCAAGCCGATGAGCACGCCGTACCATACTTGGCGGATCGAAGCGTCGACATCTTCCAGGCTCATCGCTAGCCGCAAGAAGCCCTTGATTTGACCGTCTTCCTTCACCGGTACCGCCGCATACAGCATATTGCGCTGCAAGGTGGCGCTGTAGCGCATATCCGTGCCGAAACCGCCGCTCTGCATCGCTTCGGCGACTTCCTTCCGGCTCAAATGGTTTTCCATATCCTGCGGATCGTGATCGGAGTCGCCCAGCACCTTGCCGTCGGAGCGGATGTAAGTGACGCGGGCGTCCGCCGATGCCTTGAGCCGATCGGCCCGCTCCGTGAAATAGCGGATCTGCTCCGTCTCCGTTCCCGTTTGTCTCCAGTCGATCGTCACGAGAATGACTTTGAGTTCCCGCTCCATATTCGTTTTTAACGCATCGATATGGGATTCCTTCAGCATTCGGGCCATGAACAGCCCGGCGGCAAGGACGGAAGCCCCGATCAGCACTATAAATATCAATGTAAGTCTTGCCCGGAATTTTTGCATCGTTCCTTCGGTTCCCTCCGTATGAGGCGCGGCAATGTTACCCCCGCTGGAATCATTCTTGTGTAAAAAGTAAACATACCTTAGTAGCGTAGCTGTTCGGAGATCGGAACGCCAGTTAATTTTTTGTTAAGACGGGTTTCGAATTTTTTCAAGCACCAGTAATTCAACGGCGCGCAGACCGGGGCCGACCACTCCTTGAACCGGTGCCGCGACAGCTCGTTGACGATCACGCCCAGCGCCGTCGGCACTACAATAATTTTAACCAAATCGAGCATAACCTTTACATGATCGAATGCAATATCCGCCCCGAAAAACAGCGATACCTCGAACGGTATGACAAACGGGCTTAATGCGGAATCAAGCACGATCATCGACAGCGCAAGCGGTAGGCATCCGAAACGCCTGCTTGATCTGGCCCCAGCTGCAGCCGGTCGCCATCACGAACGTCAAATAAGCGAACAAATACGGCGCCCAGGCCGTCAGTCCGTTAAGACGGGCAGAAAAAAGAAACCCAAGTATCAGAGATACCGGGACAATGAGGGACAAATATTTTTCTATACCGGCGTTCAGCCGGATTCCAAAGGTTCTCATTGATTTAAGCGAATACAGGCTCTTTAAATTGCGCGAGCTTCTCCAGCGAGTTTTTATCGACTTCGGCGTGCAGGCTGTTGCCGTGGGAATCCATCGTCACAATCGCGGCGAAGCCTTCGGTTTGCAGATGCCACATCGCTTCAGGCGTGCCGAACTCCATAAAGTCGACGCCGCTTACTTTCTTGAAGCATTGCGCGTAATACTGCGCCGCGCCGCCGATCGCGTTCAAATAAACGGCGCCGTGATCCTGCAGGGCAGCCAGCGTTTTCGCGCCCATGCCGCCTTTGCCGATCACCATGCGAATGCCGAACTTCTTGATGATCGTTCCTTGATACGGCTCTTCCCGGCTGCTGGTCGTCGGGCCGGCTGCCTTCACATGCCATTCTCCGCTCTCATCCTTCGCCATAACCGGACCGCAGTGGTAGATTGCAGCGCCGTTCAAGTCGACAGGGGCGTCGTGATCCATCAAATATTTGTGCAGCGCGTCGCGCCCGGTGTACATAGGTCCGTTGATGATTACGACATCGCCTACGCGCAGCTGGCGAATCTGCTCTTCCGTTACCGGCGTTTGCAGTACGACTTCGCGGCGTTCGGACGTTTCAGAACTTGCTGCGGCTTCCTTCTTCATCGATACGGTGTTGCCGTTCGGATATACCCATTCCTTGATGCCGCCGGTGTTCGGATCGAGCAGAACGCCTTGTCTGCGGAACGCCCAGCAGTTGTAAGCAACGGATACGAAGAAGCTTGCCGGCAAACGGTTCATCACGCCCACCTTACAGCCGAGCAGCGATACTTGACCGCCGAAGCCCATCGTGCCGATGCCGAGCTGATTGGCGGTTTCCAAAATGTAATCCTCCAGCTTGCGCAGATCCTCTATCGGGTTCTCGTCGTCTACACGGCGGAACAATTGCTGCTTGGCCAGCTCGTAGCCGCTTGTCCGGTCGCCGCCGATGCCCACGCCAATGAAGCCCGCGCTGCAGCCCTGACCTTGCGCTTGATATACCGCGTGCAGAATGCATTTGCGGATACCGTCGAGGTCGCGTCCGGCTTTGCCGAGCCCTTCAAGCTCCGTTGGAAGGCTGTATTGAATGTTCTTGTTTTCACAGCCGCCGCCTTTGAGGATCAGCTTCACTTCGATCTCGTCCTGCTCCCACTGCTCGAAATGAATCACGGGCGTTCCGGGTCCGAGATTGTCGCCGCTGTTAGCGCCGGTAAGCGAATCTACCGAGTTGGAGCGAAGCTTGCTGTCTTTGGTCGCTTTGGCAACCGCTTCGAGAATTTGCTTCTTCATGACGATTTGGTTGGCGCCTACGGGACAATGAATAACGAAGGTCGGCATTCCCGTGTCTTGACAGATCGGCGAAACGTTGCACTCGGCCATATCGATGTTATCGGCAATCGTAGATAATGAAATCGCGGAACGGGTTCCCGCATCCTCCCGCTCTTGGGCGGATTGGATCGCTTGCCGGACGTCGGCCGGAAGATTCGTCGATGTCTCTACGATCAGGTCGTAGATGCTCTGTTGAAATTGCTGCATGAATAAAATCTCCTTTCCAAAATAAGCCCTGCGTCAATTCTATATATGATGGCACATAAGTATATAATAGCATATTCCGCCATGTTCAAAAACTGCGAAAAACAGCGCCATGACGGCTTCCCGCGGCGCCAGCCTCCCATTGTCGTTTCCTAGTAAACTTTTCGTTAAAAATAGCAGGCGGCGGCAGGAGTTTGCCCGCAAATAATAGAATACGTTAGCAGAGTAAACTAGGTCATTCAGACTACACGATAAGGAGCATCGATGTTTATGAGGAAACTCGTCGTCAAGGCGGTTGCCCTGAGTATTTTCGGGCTTGGCATGCTTCTTCCTTCCCTCCAGGCGGCCAAGACGAATGTCCTATACAAAGATCAAGTCGCCGTGATCATGTACCACCACGTGGACGATGACGCCAAAAGCGCCGGAACGATCACGACCAAGCTTTTTGAAGACCAGCTGACGTATTTAAAAAACAAAGGCTACCAATTCATCACGCTGCAGCAATTCAGAGACTATATGCAGGGCGCCAAAGTCCCTCACAACGCCGTGCTGGTAACGTTCGACGACGGATACGAGAGTTTCTATGTAAACGCTTACCCTATTTTGAAGCATATGCGCATTCCCGCCGTTAATTTTGTCATTACGGGAGATTTGGAAAATCCTCTGGCCAGCTATATCCCCTCCTTATCCAAGGATGAAATCGTCGAGATGACCACCGATACGAATTTTATCGACGCGCAGTGCCACAGCAACAGCTTCCATTATAAATTGCCGGACGGCAGCGCGGCCCTCCTCGGACGGATCGTAACGGACGACAAAAAGGAAACCGAGGAGCAATACAAGCAGCGCGTTCTCGGCGATACGCAGGCGTGCGTCGCCAAGCTGGGCGAGCTGTATCCCGGACCGATCGACGCGTATGCTTATCCGTTCGGCTTTTACGATAACAAAACGATCGATTATATCGGCCAAGGCGGCATGAAATATGCCTTCACCATCGTGCCCGAAATGGCGACCCGCGACGAAGACCCGATGCAAATTCCGCGCATCAACGCAGGCAACAGCGCCGTCACGCCGGAAGTTCTCGACTCTTCGATCATGCGCCGCATCGTGGCGCCCGCACCTTCGTCTCAGGAAGTGCCCTTAGCGGACACGATGAATCAGCTGGGCGGGAAAGCGGCAGCGGCGGCGGACGGCACCGTTACGATCCAGTACCAGAGCGGCCAGTGGACCGGGACGGCGAACGCCAACAAGCTGACGGCCCGCGCCGGAGGCAAAACGATTACGCTGCAAAAGCCGCTCGTCCTGAAAAATAACAAAGTGTTCATAGCTCTTAAAGATTTGGAAACTGTCATCGGCGCCCAAATCGTGTATAATCCTACTGTGCAGAGCTTTTCCGTGCGCCAGACGCCCGCGGCAAAGAAGTAAACAGGATAGGATGAGTTATATGGACAGTCATTTTTTCGCTTATATGTACCGCTTGCGCTACATTGAACGCTGGAGCCTTATGCGCAATATCCTCAAGGAGAACGTCGCCGAGCATTCGTTTCACGTCGCGCTGCTGACGCATGTGCTGTGCACGATCGCCAATGAGGAATTCGGCCGTAACGTTCCTACGGACCGCATCGTCAGCATGGCGCTGTTCCACGATGCGACGGAAGTGTTTACGGGAGACATCCCGACGCCGGTGAAGCACCATAATCCGAAAATTTTATCCAACTTCCGCGATATCGAACAGCTTGCCGCCGAACGGCTGCTGGATATGATTCCTCCGAAGCTTAAGCCCGTATACGAGCCGCTGATCGACGCCAAGTCGTCGGGACTCGATCCCGAGTTGAAGCGTTACGTCAAAGCCGCCGATTTGCTCGACGCCTACTTGAAATGCGTGACCGAGCTGTCCGCGGGCAACAAGGAATTCGGCAGCGCCAAGAAACAGATCGAGCAGTCGATTCAGGAAATGAATATGCCGGAGATGGAGTACTTTCTTAAGCATATGGCGCCCAGCCTGGAGAAGACGCTCGACGAGCTGTCCGAGGAATCATTGTAAGCCGATCCGCACCCAAACGAAAGGACCTCAATTTCCACTGCCATGTGGAGGCTGAGGTCTTTTTCTCGAAGTCCAGTCTGACTTAGAAAATATTTCAATTGGGAATATCATTGTTCGCAAAGAGGGCGACAACACAAATGTAGTTGGTCAAATAAAAGTTGCCGAAAGTCTTCCATCTGCTAACATTGGGGCAAATATATCCTTTCAAGATCAAAATGGAAAAGAATTAGGATTCATTGTTATTAATGAAAAGCTCAAGGCAGGGATAAATAATTTTGAAGCAGTCGGTTCCGGAGATTTCACTAATTATGTTTCATTAAAATTCCATATCGGTGCATTGAACGGTAGAATCGTAAAATAGCTGTTTGGAAAGAGCAAGAAAACCGTATCCAGCGAGCATGGCGATATTGAAATTGGGCGGGGAATCGAACTCGTCGGCTTTCGGGAACTAGGCCGCTATTCCGCCGGGGGTTGATCCCCCCGTTGCTCGCCGGATCGCTTTAAAATAAGGTAACTCCCCTATAACTATAATGTAAGTCCCCCATAAGTATCTTGGAATTATTGGTATAATACAATTTGTAAGCGTTTACTAATAATAGCATTGCTGTAAGGCCCGTGCCGGCCGGCCACCGGCTTGCGGCATCAAGTCTGGGAGCAAGGGAGGTGGAAGGAAAGTCAACCCGTCGGACGCGACGTGCTCAATTGATGTTGGCCTATGCCATTGCGGCGACGCATGGCTGAGGCATTACAAAGGAGGTTAAGTTGATGCTCAAATGGAATAAGTCCAAAATGAAAAAGATATGCGGAATTTCAGCCGCTTTATCGGTTACTTTATCGTTATTTTGTGCGGCGGGTAACCCTGTTGTCTACGGTGCTGCTGCCTCGCAAAATATCGTTGCCTTTCCCGGAGCTGAAGGCGGAGGCAAGTTTGCCACAGGCGGACGCGGAGGCGAAGTCGTATATGTCACTAATCTTAATGACAGCGGACCCGGCTCATTCAGAGATGCGGTCGGCACGCCGAATAGAATCGTCGTTTTTAAAGTGGGAGGAACCATTGAATTACAAAGCGATGTCGTTGTCAAATCCAATGTGACTGTAGCCGGGCAAACTGCGCCGGGCGGCGCAGGAATTACATTGAAAAACTATAAAATCGGTCTAGGCGGGGATAATATTATTCTTCGTTTTATCAGCTCAAGGCCCGGTGAAAGAGGCGTCGAGAAGGATTACGATGCATTTGGAGGGGCGAACGGAAGCAATTCCATAGTAGACCATGTGTCAATAGGCTGGGCAAATGACGAACAATGGGGACTTTATTCAAACAATAATAATTACACCGTACAGTATTCCATCATCGGTCCGTCGAATTCATTTTCCTACCATTCCAAAGGCATTCACGGGTTTGGGGTTATGCTTGGCAGGGCTAATGCTTCATGGCATCATAATCTGCTTGTACACAACGTATCCCGGAATTTCAGAGGAAAAGTAGTGGGAACCAATCCCATCGATTTTACCAATAACGTCATCTACAACTGGGGATACCAAACGGCTTACGGGACTCTCGGGCATGAAAATTATGTGAATAATACGTTAAAAATGGGCGTTTCCACCAAAGGAGGCTTCAATTATATAAGCGTTGGAGATAGCGGAACAAGTCCCGAAAACTATTCCATTTATTTAAAGGGGAATCGGTTTCTTAATAGGGATAATACAGACTACGGTACGCTTACCTCGAATAACTGGACAGGGATAACCTATGATTCCGGAAAAACAGAAGCAAATACCCGTTCGGATGTTCCTTTTGAAATGATTGTAAACGATGTGAATGTTTCTACCGCCGTCTACGCGGAAAGTGCCAAAGATTCCTACAATCATGTGCTGCATTACGCCGGTGCGGCGGTCAGTGCGAATCAAAGAACGGCTATTGACAAGCAGGTTGTTTTCGAAACAAGATCAGGTCAAGGATCGCTCACGGGCGCAAGACCTTATTCGGAAGCTTCGGATGAACAAAAAGCAGAGCTTGACAAATACCATATTGAAACGGGCGTCGAATATATGTATCCTGATGCAGTGCTGACCGGGGCGCCGGCGGATACAGATGGAGATGGCATGCCTGATGACTGGGAGAAGGCAAGAGGGCTTAATCCGAACAGCGCTTATGCGCCTGACGGCACCTTGGAATCCAGTGGGGACTACTGGGGAATGGGCTATACGAATATCGAATATTATATCAATGATTTAACGGTTCATGCATTCCCGGCCAACACCGTGAAGGCTTCTCCCAAAAAAAGAAAATAATGTCGCTGACGAAAACGATGCCTGCAGCGGCAGGGCGGCAGAATGGTTAATGAACAAATATCCGTCAAATTCGGGCAAGCAGCCGCTGCTTGCTTCTTTTTTTATGATCGTTGACTGCTGGCCGGCATCTCGACAGGATAGATCGTTCGACTTGCCGGGCTTCTCCCCGTTGACGCCCTCCCCCGTCCCTTTCGGAGAGGCGGGGGCGAATGAAAAGCCGATATGATCGATCCAAACCTTCTGCATATCGCCTTTCAGCTGTACCCTTTTGGGGCTTAGGCACAGCGCCTCCTTCGCCTCGCTCCCCTTCGCTTGCCAGAGGAATGATTATAGCTCCAGCAGCGCCGTTTTGTAGGCGGTGACGGTCGGCTGCATCGGCGCCAAAAGCCGTTCGGCCACTTTCCGCATCCGCATATTTTTATCCAATATTTGGATGACGGTATGCGTCGCTCCCGTCCTGCCCAACCTTTGCGCGGATTGGGCCGCCAACGCCAACCCCAGCCCTTGGTCCCGGTAAGCTTCGCGGATATATAGCGCGCGGTAGAGCAGCGTATCCGTCAGCTCGCGATCGACGATCGACCATCCGACGATTTGTTCATCCAGCTTGAGCGCCAGGCTGCAGCTGCGATCGATAATGCTTTCTTTTTGCAGCGGCATGAAATAATCGTTAAAATCTTGCTCCTGCAGCGTATTCATAAGCGCCAATTCGTTCTGCCGCAGCTCGCTCCAAGGGACGACGCGAAAGCGGGCAGGCAGCTTGAACCGGCGAATCCACGGGCTGGGCATGCCGGCGAATATGTCGCATCGGTAAAACCGGCTGTATACCGCTGGCGGCTGCCATCCCGATTTCACTAGAACCCGCTCCAGCGCCTCATATTGGTTGAGGGCATAATACTCGATGCACGCTCGCTTCTTTATTCGATGGAGATGCGCCTTCAGCTCCTGCATAAGCGCCGTGCCGATGCCGCGATTCCGGAAACGTCCGTCGACGAATACGGAGAGCACTCTGGCCGGATCGTCGCGGGCAGGCGAATGGGCGAGAAGCAGTCCGACGGGATGTCCCGTCCAGCGGGCGCCCAGAGCTAATTTTTGCCCCTCCGGGTCCGCATCGGGCCGGACCAGCCAGTCTCTGTAAGAACGATAGGTGAAGGGCTGATACGGCCCCGCCGTTTCCGGCTCAAGATGTACAATCTCAATCAAGGTACGACATCCTCCCGACGCGTCCAAAAAAAAGAAGCCGAAACGATGATTCCGGCTCCTCTCTCCAAACGTTGTATTATCTTTTTTTCTTGCCTTCCGGATACGGAGGACCGTACAGAATAAACGCCGAGAATGACGTGCCTCCGGAGACTTGCTCCAGTTCCGCTTCGTCCAGCTCGCGCTCGGCGTCGGAGGCAGGGGCGTTGATCAACGTCTTCGCCTGAAGCTCTCCGTTCTCCCCTTCGGAAATGACAACTTCAACGCCTTCCGGCAAATCCAAGCCGCTCAGCTCCCGGATCGCCTGATTCGGATTAGCCAGCGCGAGCGCCCGGAATGAAGCGTCCTCCGCAGCGCGCTGCTTGAACAACTCGAATTGCTCGTTAGCCTTCTCCATCGTCCAACTCATAAGGTAAAACCCCTTTCCATGATTCGTTGCCTAGCCACCCTCATTATAGCCTGACCTAAGGCAATAATCTGTACCCCATTCGGGGTATCTTTGCCGCACACGCCGTCACACAATCTGGCGCGCGGCGAGCCGGGCGAACGCCCCCTCCTGCCGCAGCAGCTCTTCATAGCTGCCCTGCTGCACGATCTTCCCTTTGTCCATCACGATAATCCGGTCGGCGTGGACGATCGTGCTGAGCCTGTGGGCGATGACGATTCGCGTACCGCTCATGCCCCGCAGCATCGTGGTAATGTTCTCCTGCGACTTCTGATCGAGCGCGCTCGTCGCTTCGTCGAGAAGTACGATTCTCGGCTTATGCACGATGGAACGGGCGATCAGAATGCGCTGTTTCTGCCCGCCGGACAAGCTGCCCGCGCCTTCCGACAGGACGGTATGCATCCCCATCGGAAGCCGGCTGATCTCGCCGTCCATGCCGACGAGCTGCGCCGCATTCCAGGCGTCGTCTATCGTGTATTCGCCGCCTTGGCCGATAATGTTTTGCGCGATGTCCCCGGCCCACAAACGGCCGTTTTGCAGCACGACGCCGCACCGCCGCCGGACGGCCCGCAGGTCCAGTCCGCTCAAGTCTTTGCCGTCGAAATAGACGGCGCCCTGCTCCGGTGTTTCGAAGCCGATAATCAGGCGCAGCAATGTCGATTTGCCGCTGCCGGAAGCGCCGACGACCGCTACGTATTCTCCCGGCTTAATCTTCAGAGAGACGTTGTCGAGTATCGGCGGCCCGTTCATGTCGTAGCGGAACGTCACCTCGCTCAGCTCGATGCCGCCTTTCAAATCTCCCGGATCTTCCCGGTTCGCTTCCGTTTCCGGCTCTTCCTTCATAAGCGGCCTGACCCTCTCGTAGAGCGGCTTCAGCTCGAACAGCGGCAGCGATGAAGCGCAGAAGGCGATCACCGAGCCGATCAACGTGGCGTACGCCGTATGGAAGGCGGCGAAGGCGCCCGGATTCATCCGAATGTCCGAGGCCGATATGATCCAGAACAGCACCAGGCTCGATAAAACCGGGTAAGCGCCGTTGACGACGGTCAGCCGGTTGGCGGCTTCGCGGAGACGGTACGCATGAGCGCGCTGCATGCTGAAGGCGCCGCTCCACCGATTGAAGGCGCGCCGCTCAGCCGCAGCGACGCGCAGCTTGGTTATGTTGGCGAGCAGCTGCACGAGCAGCCCGCCGACCTTGCCTTCCCGTTCGGTTTTTCGTTTCATGTGCTTGGCCAGCTGTACGCTTGACAATGCAAAGACGGCCGCGTAGATAACGATCAGCAGTACGGCCAGCCACGCCAAGCTCGGCTGATACCAGAACAGCAGACCGAATTGCAGCAAGGAGAAGATCGCGATCGTCATGCCCGATACGAGCCAGCCGGATATGACATGGAACATAGCGCCCACGCCCCCGATGCGGCTCGCCAAATCGCCGGCGTTGTACCGGCGGAAAAATCCGGCCGGCATATTCAGCAGCCGGTCCCATGTTGCGCTGTATAGCGACGCCCCCCATGTGCCGAACAGCCGAAGCCACGCCATGGACTGCGTCACCCGGAAGCCAAAGCCGGCAAAGGCGATGCTCATCAGCAGCGCCATCATCTGAAACAGCTGGCCCGGTTCCGCCGCAGGAATGATTTTGTCGATCATAAAGCCGGTAGCGGCCGGCAGCGCCATGCCGAGCAAGCCGAGGGTAAGCCCGTAGATCAGCCCCCAAACGATATCCTTCATCGCTCTTTGGGTAAGGAGAAAGCGGACGATATCTTTCGGCGTCAGAGAGCGGTACGGCAGCGGGCGGTACAGCTCGTAAGCGAACGGGCGCAGCTGCTCGGCCAGCCGCTGCTTGACGATGACCGGCTTCTCCCCCGCCTCGCAGATCATTCCGTAGGCGCCGTCTCCGGCCGGAAGCAGCGCCGCCGGACGGCCGTCCTCAAGAAAGGCGAGCAGCGGTCCGTTGTCTTCCCGCCACCAGCCCGAACGCAGCGCAACCTTGCGGCTGCGAAGACCGGCTTCGCGAAGCAGCTCCTCCGCCTTGCGGCCCGGTTCCCATCGTCTCGGCATGTTCAGTTCAATGCCGATCATTTCGCAGACAAGGCGCGTGCAAAAGAACAGAGGATCGCGCCGGTCCGGGAACGAACCCTCCCGCTGAAGTCCTCTCTTATCGCCGACCGCCGAAAAGCGGCTGACGGCTTCCTCCATGCTGAGCCTGTCTTGCTTTAATCTTTTTGCCAGCCGCTCCTGTTCTTCCCGCTTCGCCTGACGCAGCTGATGGAGCAGCTTTTGCGCCAGGAGACGGTGAAACAAGCGCACCGATTCGGGCAATCCGTCATGCAGCTGCAGCAGGCTTAGGGTGTCTGCTGTGTACAAGCGGTTGCCTTTGGGAGAAGCCGCCCATACGGAGCGCATCATCGGCACGTATACGCCGGGCGGGACCGCAGGCAGGCCGCCGTCCTGCCATAAGCCGGGCAGCCCGCCTTCAGCGCACATCCAGACGACATGCGCTTCCGAAGTGAACACCGCCGGTTCCCAGACGACAATGTCGGCGTTCGGCTCCGCTTGCTGAGCCTGAACCGGGGCTGCATCGGACACGGCCGCGGAAGTAAGACGGAGCAGCCACTCTTCAAGCAAGCCCGCCGCCTGAACCTGCAGCTTGAGGCTGTCATCGGCGTCATCAGCGCCGCCGGCCCGGGCGGCCTCCGCAAACGGTTCAAGCCGAATGCCGGCGATAACCGTATCCGCCATCATCTCGGCGATCCAGCCGAAGCCGCCTTCATCTACTTGCGGCAGATCGAACCAAACCTGCCCTGCCTCCACCGTAAGCACATGCGATTTGAAACCGGCCGGCTTACCTTGCGCAAGCTCGGCCGTATACATGTCCACGGCGCCTTGCTCCACGTAATGCATCGTCAGCACCCGGCGCTCTTGCAGCAGCAAGGCGGCTCTGGACGGATACCGCTGCCGTGCTTCGGCGAGTTCCGGCAACATCATGAAGCTTCACTCCTCTCCGAAGCATGGAACAGCTCCCGGTAATGGCCTTCGACTCGGAGCAATTCCTCATGGGTTCCCGTCTGTACGAGCTTCCCTTGGTCCAGCACCGCGATCATGTCGCAATCGCGGATAGCGCTGAGCCTGTGAGCAATAATGATGCAAGTGCAGCCTCGCCTGCGAATATTGCCGTAGATGACAGCCTCGCTCTCCGGGTCCAGGGCGCTGGTAGCTTCATCCAATATGAGGATGGACGGCCGCTGCGCGAGCGCCCTGGCGATTTCCAGCCGCTGCGCCTGCCCGCCGCTGAAATTCCGGCCGTCTTCCTCCACCATATGATCGTATCCGCCCGCTCTTGCGGCGATGATCTCGTGGATGCAGCTGTCCTTGGCCGCTTGAACGACAACGGCGTCGGGTATCGTCGGGTCCCACAGCGTAAGATTATCGCGGACGGTCCCTTCGAACAGCCGGATATCCTGGTCGACCAGCGAGACGGAATTGGCCAGCACATGGCGGGGCAGCTCGGACCGCTGCCGACCGTCGAAACGGATCGCCCCGTCCCACGGCTCGTATAAGCCGGTCAGCAGCTTCGACAACGTCGATTTGCCGCTGCCCGATCCTCCGACGATAGCAACCGTCGCGCCGGGAGGAACCGTCAGGCTGATCCGCTCGATAAGCGGAGGGTCCAGAGGACTGTAGCCGAACGTAACATTGCAGATAGCCAGCGCTCCGGACAGCTTCGGAGGCCATTGCTGCGGGTCGTTCGCCTCGCCCGCTTCCGATGAGCCGGAATGCGCCGTATCGGCCGAATGGTTCAGCACGTCGTCCAGCCGAAATAAATGCCCTCGCATTTGCTGCCATTCTCCCCCCATCGCCACCAGATTGTTGACCGGCGCAAGAAAACCCGAAGCAAAGCCGGTAAAAGCAAGCAGCATGCCGACCGTAAACGAGCCGTTCAGCACGAGGAGGCCGCCGATGACAAGAATGATTGCGCTATTTAGCTGCTCTAGCAGAACAGGAATCGCCGACAAATATTGGTTGGACGCGCCGAGCGCTTGCTCCGTGCGAGTCGTATTGGCCTGGTATCCCACCCAGCGGGAGAAGAAGTCCGACTCCCTGCCGCTCGCCTTGAGCGATTCCATATTGATCAGCCCGGCAATGGACGCGCCTTCCAGCTTCCCCTCGTCCATCTGCAGCTTCTGATTCCGGTCCGTCTGCTTGCGGTTTACATGCAGCAAGTACGCCACGTTAAGCGCAGCGACCAGTATGGCGATCAGCGCCAAACGGTAATCGTAAAGCAGCATGAACGTGAAGTAAAATCCGGCAAGCATCACGTCAATAACGGTGCCTGCAAGCTTTTCCGTTACAAATTGGGCGACTCTGTCGTTCGCCTGCGCTCTGCCCGCAATCTCCCCCACGAAGCGCTGAGCGAAAAATCCGACGGGCAGACGAAGAATATGCAATACGAAAGAGCCTGCCATACTGAGAGAAAACTTCGTTTCCATTCTCAGCAGCGCATACTGCCTTAGAGCCGTTAACAAGGCGCGAAGAACGACGATGACAAGCATTCCCAGCAGGATAGCTCCCGCCCATTCCCTCTGTCCCGCCAGCATCATCCGGTCTACGAAAAGCTTCAGAAACAGCGGTACGAGCACCCCCGTGCCGGCCAAGCCGATCCCCGCCGCAACCAAATAGACGACTTCCCGCTCATATCCTTTGAGCCGCCGCAGCAGCGACGAGCGCACCGAAAAACGGCTCCCTTCCCGCACGAAGGCTTCTCCCGGCGTCATGGTCAGCACGACTCCCGTATACGAGCTGTCGAACTCTTCGAGGCTTACCGAGTACGGACCGTGGGCAGGATCGTTCAGAAACGCCTTGCCGCCGGCAAAGCCCTCCACCACAAGAAAATGATTGAAATTCCAATGTACGATAAAAGGAGGCTTCAGCAGCTTGAGATTTTCCGGGTCCTTCTTGTAGCCTTTGGCCTCCATGCCGTATTTGCGGGCGGCCTTCAAAATGTTGCTCGCCTTGCTGCCGTCCCGGGATACCCCGCAATCGTACCGGAGCGTCTCTACAGGAATATGACGCCCGTAGTAGGCCAGCACGATAGCGAGGGAAACCGCGCCGCATTCGACCGCTTCCATCTGCAGCAGCGTCGGCGTAACCGCTCGCGCACCGCCGCGAAGCCTGGATAATAACGACGCCATCATCGGATTCACCTCTTCTGCGCGTTCGCGATCAGAATATCCATTCGATCGGACGCGTTTTGCCTGTAATAAACTGGACGGAGCACAGCATACCCGTCTTCAAGGTTATGCCGGACTCGGCGCGCCGGGCGGTCCAGCGAAGCCCGGTCGGGTGCCCCGGGTCCTTTTGCAGCGCGACCCGCACTTCCGCTACGGGACCGGCCGCGATGAAGGCTGCCGCAAGCTCGCGGTTCCCGGTCGCCCGCTCCGCCTCGTCCAATGCGGCGGGAATTTGCGATACGGCGGCGATCTCGCCGATTATCGCTCCGTTCGCATTGGCGCTGTCGCCGTTCGGCCATACCCTTGCCGGCGTGCCGGGCTTGAGCGCTTTGCTCTCATCCATCGGAACGTACACGACGGCCTCGTACTTGTCTTCGGAGTCCGCCGCCGCTTCCGCTTCCAGCGTGATGAGCGGCTGCCCGACCTGGACCCACTGTCCCGGCTGCGCGAGAACCTTCAGAACGCGGCCGCTCGCCAGGCTGACGACCTTCGACTTGAGCAGCAGCCGCTGCGCGTTATCGGCGGAATTGCCGCCGTCCCCGGCTTCCGGCCACGAAGGGTCGAACAGTCTCGCAACCGTGTCGCCCCGCCGCACCGTATCTCCCGGCTTGACCCCGATATCCGTCACCTGGCCGGCGGATGTAGTCGCGATGGCCGCAAGCCCGTCATGCATCGTCAATACGCCGTTTCCGTTCATTTTGACGGTCACCGTCCCCAGCACCGCCCATGCGAAAAAAGCGGCAAGCAGCGTTAAAACGGACAAAAGAGCGATCCAGTGCCGCGGACGGGCGATCGTCATCAGCACGTCAAGCTGCTCGGGCGAAGACATTTTCTCCAGCGAGGATTGGCGGAAAATATTCGGATTCATCGCGTCATTCCCCCCACTCTCCCTGTTTCGGCGATAGCTTGAGCAGGCGGACGAGACTGCCGCTCCCGGTCTCGCTCCCGGCATTGAAATTATAAGTGCGGAGCGCCCCCTCCCACACTCCGGCCGCTTTAAGGGCCTCAACCATCCGCGCCGGCTCGGCGGAACCAGCCTTATCGGCGGAGAGTGCGATCAGCCGCACCGCGTCGTAGGCGGCGGCCGCTATACGGCTCGGCGCCATCCCGTACGCGGCACGGTACTTGTCTGCAAAAGCCGCAGCCGCCGCTCCGCCCGCAGCTGCATCGGCGGCGAAATCGGTATAGCCGTATACTTCGCCGGCATACGCCGGCATCATCTCGGCGGCCGGGACGGCCGGACCGGCTAGGAGCGGGTAGCGCGCCCCGGCCGCCTGCAGCCCGGAGCCGATTTCCGGCGCCGCTTCCCCGCTGCTGTCATAGACGACCACAGCTTCCGTCTCCAGCAGCTTCCATTTGCCGATGACGGCAGTGAGCGCGGAGCGCGCGGAAATGCGGGTCAGCCTGTCGGCGACGAGAATCCCTTTCCGGTCGGCCGCTTTCTCCAAAGCCGCGGCAAACTGCCGGCCCGCGGCGCTGTCCTCGTAATAAATCGCCACCTTCCCGAAGCTTTGCCGGGCAAGCCACTCCGCGACTTCCCCGGCATAAACTCCGGGAGCGATCCCCAATGCGACGGAACGGCCCGCAGCCGATGCTGCGGCTCCATCCAGAAGGAGCGTAGGAACGCTTGCCGATGCCTGCCCTGCCGGCAATGAGGCGGCGATGGCGAACGCCGGAGCGGCAGAACCATCGCTGAGCTCTTCCGTCCCTCCGTCTCCCCGGTAATCCGGCGACAGTCTGAACCGCGGATAGGCGGAGCTCGCCTGCAAGTCCGCCATCGCCAGTTCAACGCCGCGCTGCATAGAGACTGCAGCGCTTGCGTCTTTCGGCAGATACACCGCAACCGGCACCTCGACCGCAGCGCCGTCTGCTATCGTGGCCGATAAGGACGATGGCGGCGACGAGTCTGGCCCTACCGCGGCCCATTGCCATAAATTTGCCGCCGTCGATGCGCCGTCCGCTTGCAGCCCGTAGCACAGAAGAGCGCCGGCCATGAAGGAGGCGGCCATGCAGAGCGCCACGGGCAACCGCGAACGCGCCGCTGCACCGGCAGCCGCGCGCCGATCGTTCGGCCGGACAGCGGCGGCCGCTTCCGCCGTCGATGCCTCTTCGACTGCCTCAGGCTCCGGCAGCGCCGGCTCTTCTGGCGGCGGGCCAGCCGTGCGCGAAGACTCGCGGTTCACCTTGGCCAGACGCTTAGCGAGGATACCGGCAAATTGAACGGCAAGCGTATTATGCTCGTACAATATCCGGTCGAACGAATCCTTGATCAGCTTCAGCACGACCAGATCGCTCTCCGCCCTGGCGGAAGCCGAGCGCGGGTCTCCCGTCAGCAAAGCCATTTCGCCGAAATATTCCTTTTCTCCCAATATCGCCAACGTCGTTTCGTTGTTGCCGGAGCCCAAATAAATTCTAGTTTTCCCCTGCATAATGATGTACAACGAATCGCCGAATTCGCCTTCCTCGAACAAGATGTCTCCCGCGCGGTAGCTGAGCTGGGTAAACTGCTGCAGCAGCGCCGCCTTATGCGCCCTGTCCAAGCCTACGAACAGCGGAATTTCCAGAAATGCAAGCTTGTTCAAAACTATCCCTTTCCCCTTCCGGCCTACACTAAAAAAGCCGAATCGTGTCAAGGGCACATTCCGGCTTCATAGAATCGTTTTCTTTTTCCGTTCCCATGCCTATCATTATAAGCAAACTTCCAACTCAAAACATACCCCATTTGGGGTATATCCCGATATATTTTGCATAAGGCGCGGGCTTTTGAAAGATTAGGATATAAGACCCTGGCAGGGCTTCGGCGGCCCTCATCCGTTCGATCTTTTGCTGCTGTGGGGAGAATTTAACAAATTCAGCTTGGCCGCTGCGGAGACGGCTTTCACCCGGTTATTGACTCCCAATTTGTCGAACACGTTACGGACGTGCACTTTGACTGTACCGGCAGACATCACCAACCGGACCGCGATTTCCTTATTCGACAAGCCGGCGGACAAGCATTGCAAAACGTCGAGCTCCCGGCTCGTTAAAGACGGCACGGCCTCCGCCCCATATTCTGAGGGCGCCGCCGCGCTCGAAGGTTCAAAATATTGCGTCAGCGTATGCACATAGCCTAATTGCGACGCCAGCATTTGCAGCAGCGGCAGCCGGTCCGCAGAAAACACGCCCGGTGCGTACTTGTTTTCCAAATACAGCACCCCTTGCAGATCGCCTTGAATCATCACAGGCAGCCCCAACACCGATTTCGGACGATGCCGGGTTATGTAAGGATCAGGCAAAGTATGCCCGAGACCGTCCTTGGCATCGTTCCATATGACAGGCATCCGGTTTATCGCCGCGCTGCGGACGACGTGCGGGCTGACGTCGCCGGACTCGTCCAGCGGAGTGTACCCTGTCCGGGCTGCGGCGCTTTTATCCGGATCGAGCATCAATACGGCGTATAGCGCTTCCTTTGCCGCTTTGACAAAAACGCCCTTGTGCGCTCCGGATACATTCATAATAATCGTCATGATGCGAGACATAAGCTTTAGCGAATCTTTCTCTTCCGTAAACGCCTGCGAGACTCTTACGATCGCTTCCATTTCCAGAACCTGGGCGTAGCTTCCTTTGCTTCCCGGCCGCTTTTCCTCTTGATCGGCCCGCCGTCCCTCGGCGGTGACAGGACCGGACGGCTCCGCGCCGGTTGTAGCGGCGCTTTCCAGCTGCCCGAGCGCGAAGAGACCGATGCCTCCGGTTTGCTGATATTGCCGGAGACATCGTTCCAAATCCGCTCTTAAGCCGGCTGCGCTCCGGTATCTGTCCGCTACGGATTTCTCCAGCAGCTTGAAGACGATCCGCTCCAATATAACCGGGATGGCGGATAAAGAACTGCCGCCGAGCGGAATGGGCGGCTTGGCCACATGGGCATGGGCCCATTCCAACGGGTCGTTCGCTTCAAACGGCAGCCTGCCGGCAAGCACCTCGTACAGCGTCACCCCCAGCGAATACAGATCGGTGCTCGGATCGATCCAGCCATCCAGCTGCCCGGTTCTCTCCGGAGCCATATAAGGCGGGCTTCCCTCCATGAGCGGCACGGTTCTCGTCTCGCACCTCTCTTCCGCAATTTGAATCGAATGCCCGAGTCCCGTAAGACAAACCCGAAGCGTGCCCGGGACCACGACGATCGTTTCCGGGCGAATGTTCATATGGACGATGTTCTTTTGATGCAGCTGCTCCAGGGCCTCGGCAATTCCGATCGCAATGGTCAGGAAATTGTCAAGCGGTACCGGTCCCGCCATGGCAAAATGCTTCAGCGTCATCCCATATACCCACTCGCTGGCCATAACGAGCCGGTTGCCTTCTCTGAATAGCGCCAACGGCTTTAAAACCCCGGCAAAGCTGAGATTCCCCGCCACTTCATATTCATTGATGACTTTGGCATTTTCGATGACGGCTCTCGGCCCTTCCTTAACGATTTTCAACAAAACGTCCAAGCGGTTCTCTACAGAAGATGCGTGACAAACCGCGATCGCCTCATCTTCAAAGATGACCTGGCGTATATCGTAACCGGTTGCTCTGAGCATAACGAACTCCTTTTTTTAGCGAAGAAACATGCAGGTTTATGTCGAATATTGTATCATAAATCGGCTGTCTGCTGGAGTATCTGCTTCTAAAGACCCGCTTGTTAACGGATGCCCGTTCATAAAAAAAAGAGCGGGCGGGAACTAAGCCCCAATAAAAACCCCGTCGCAGATATTACGTACAACCAATGTGCTCATTTCGATAATGCATCTTGGAGGGTTTCAGACATTGCAAATATATGTTCCCTTGTAAACAAATAACCAGTATTGATTTTGGCAAGAAATGTACTGCAAAAAAAAGGACATCCCGTCCTCGAAACGGATGTCCATATATGATGGGTACGATCGCCGATACTGCGTCCGATCCTGGTTTATTGAAAAACAGCGGCTTCGGTGATATCCCTGTAAGCCCAGTGGGTTAGAGGCAGATCGGTGAAGCCGGGCTTCCCGGCAGCTTCTTGCGAATCCGCCGCCTGACTGTCGGCGCTGCGATTCAGCACGCGGTTCAGCATGGCGATGCATTCCGCTCTTGTGACTTGGCGGTCCGGACGGAAATTTCCGTCCTCGTAGCCGAGGATATAGCCGCTTTCCGCCAACAGCCTGATGGATGCTTCGGCCCAATGGCCCCGGATATCCGGAAAATCCTCGGCAACGATTCCTTGCCCGGCCCCGGCAGACACGAATCGGGATAAGATTGCGGCCAGCTCCGCCCGGGTCAGGGTTTGCTCCGGTCGGAAGCTTCCATCCTCATACCCTCCGAACAGTCCCTTATCGCCCAAATACTGAACGGCAGCCGCATACCAGTCGTTGGCTCTTATATCCTTGAAGACTTGCCGGCCGCCGGGCTCCGCCATGTCCCCGTTCACTGTCAAACGGTAGAGCAGCTGGGCGAATTCCGCTCTGCTGATAGCATTATCCGGTCTGAATGATCCGTCCTCGTAGCCGGAAATATACCGGAACGTCTTGTCGGCGTTCAGCATGATGCCGGAGGATGGATCTTGGACCGCCTTGTATTCCCGATTGTCCGGATCGGGCTGGGGATTGGAAGACGATGCTTGATCGGACCCAGGATCAGCTCCGGGGGCAGTCTCAGTTCCGGGATCAGGGCCAGCGATGGGCGAGCCTGATCCTGAGGATGATCCTTTATTCTTCCGCTTAACCGGCGTTTCGGCTGTAATGGTAACCTGGTGCGCCGACGTCACTTTGCTGCCGTCCAGGGCGGAGGCCGTCACCTCCACCACCCCGGCGGCTTCAGCCGTCAATAGCCCGGACGAATTGACAGTTGCTAGCGAGGTTGCGCTTCCGTCCGTACTGTTGACATTCCAGCTAAGCGACTTATTGCTGGCATTGTCCGGAGAAACGATTGCCGTTAACTGCAGCTGTCCGCCCGCCGTCACACTGCTTGCGCCCGTGATGTCGATGCTTTGGACGGAAACGTGCTCAGGCTGTTCAGGTTGCCCGGGTTGTTCCGGTTGTCCGGGCTGCTCAGGTTGAGGCTCTCCCTCTGAACCGCCGGGTACGGCGCTCATGGTATCGACAGTAAATAAATATGGCGTAAGCGGCTGCAATTCCAAGGTTTCCGCCTGCTCTGTTCCGCCGGTAATCAGATCGGTGAAGCTTGAGGCCTGTCGGTTGCCTGACCGGATCGCCGCACTTACCGGCGTCGGGCCATAATTGACGACGTTCAACAGGGTGCGTCCCTCGTACTCGACACTACGCCACTCCACGTTATAAGGAAGCTCTCCGGAAGCCGGATCGACAAGCGTCATGTGCTGCGGATCAATAGATTGCAGAATCGGAAGCAGGAATGCTCTGATCTGAGCCGCAGTCCAGTCGGCCGCCGAAATTTTGTCGGCATGGGTGAAGACATAGCTCCGGTCAGCGGCGGATTGCTGGGCGCCGTGAGGTTCCAGCTCCAGCGCGTGGGAGCCGATGAGCAGTACCCGTCCGCCCGATTCGATAAACGCTTTAATACCGGTAAGCGTAGCGGGGTCCACCCGCGTCGCATAAGGGACAATCAGCAGCTTGTAGGCGCTGAGTCCGCCGTTCTTGACCTGCTTTTCCGAGATAAAGCCCGCTTTGTGCCCGCTGTAGGACAAAGCCTCGTAGGAACGCAGCATTACATTGGAATAATCGCCCGAAAAAATCCCCGCCGCTACCGAATACAGGATAGCCGCTTGCGGACGCTCATTCTGGAACGCGGTGACCTCCTTGGCCAGACGGTTTAAATCAAGCCCCGTCCGTCCGGCGGCCGCAACCGCATCAGGGCGGTGCAGAATGCTGCCTTCCCGGCTTGAGGACTCGTCATACGTCCGCTCCCAAACCCACATGGTCGAGCCGCTGCGCCCATGGATGGCGCTTTGCCAGAGCACGGAGCGGACATGCTTCGCCTGCTCCGGAGTGTACATCTTATCCCCGTCGGCTATGAGATGGTGCTCCGAATTAAACACAGGCGCTTGCTTGAAGGAAGCCTGAAGATCATAGAAGCTTAATTCCTCCATAAAACCTTTGGGCCCTTCATTGATGTAGTTCCAGTTGTCGTTGCCGTTAATTTGGCTGAATTCCGAGAAGCGCTCAATATCCACTCCCCAGGACAGGCTGCCCCGCGGGTCGCCCATTATTTTGACTTGAACGGGCAGATCCGGCGCCAGCTCGTGGATAATGCCGGCCATCCATTCATGCCAGCGGGCAAAATAATCCTGATTGAACAGTACATAATCATAGGAAACGGGAGTTGCGCTTACATTCTCCGGCATCGGCACCTCTTCAAAAGAGCTGTACGACGTCTTGTATACGCCGTTTAATTCGCCGATATTGCCGTTATAAATTTGCTCCAGATAGTCATGCCAGGCTGGCAGCGCATATGCATCCTTATTGGACTGATAGACTGACTCATTGCTTAAGGTAATGCTGTGCAGCGAGCTGTATTGCGAGACAATGGGAATCAGCGCTCTTAAGTAATCCTCCATCATGGCCAGGGCCATAGGGCGGAACAGCGAGAACTTGATGAAGCCGTTGTTCGCCACTTTCAACTCAGGCCATTTGGTCAGCGCCCAATCCGGAAAATAATGGGGCGAAATCAGCAAATTGACGGCAACGTGATTTTGTTCCGCGCGGGCCAGTACCTGCTCAATGTCGGATTCGATTTTTTTAGTAGAGACGACGTATTCTTTATCCTCGGAGTAACCGCCCAAATCCTCGAAGCCCGGGTTTTTCACCAGATTGACACTGCTGCCCGCCTTCGTGACGCGAAGATCGTCCACCCAGATCGTTCCCGCGTTCTCCGACGTAACCATCAGCTTGTAGGACGTTTCTTGAGCCCCGGTCGTGTATTCGTAGACCACCTCCCGCCAATCGTAGGTGCCGCTGGGGAAGGATTTGCGCTGCTTCATGGCCGAACCGCCGGGAAACCAGGTATTTTTGGCGTTTTCTCCCTTAACCCATACGCTGAATTCATAGGTGGTATTGGGCTCCACAGGGATCGTTTGGGCCGCATTGATATACACGTTGGCTTGCAACGGGGAGGCATTGGCAATCTTCAGGGAAGCATTTCCCGAATGGCTCACGCCCTCCACTATGGCGGCAGTGGCATTCACATTGCCTGAACGGCCGACCGTATATTGGTTGACGAAGTCTTTTTTATCCAATATTACGTCGCGAGGCCCCAGCTCGACCTGGATCACATTGGCGCCCAGGTCCTGGAACTTGGGAATATCCTCCCTGACCTTGTTAAAAGCGCCGTAGCCCGTGAAGAAAATGGGCCGTTCCTCCGTTGCCCCGCTGCTTCGCACCTCCGTATTTCCTAGGAAGGAATAGCCGGATATGGCCGTTGGCCCGTATACATAGCGGGGAACGGATTGAGGAATGCGGCTGCCCGCCAAATAGCTCTGAAGCTTCGTCAGCGCATCGTCATACAGCTTGCCCAGCTCCACAGCGACATAATAGGCCCGGCTCAATCTGCCCTGAACGATATCCTCCTTGCCGTAATCGACGAAATCCTTGATCACCGTGTAGTTGACGCGTTCGTAATCGGTGGACAGCCCCTGGGCCTCGCACTGCAAGAGCAGCTGCTCCAGTGCCGGAAGCTTGACCGCTATGGCATTCAGCATGGCTTCCACCTCGTCGGCAGTCATTACGGCGGCAACGCTTACAGTCTGGCGTTCCGTTCTGCCGTCTCCCGGATCGTATAAGGTAAAATCGAGCTCATGACTGCCGGCCAGACTAGCGGCAAAGGGCAGATCGATCCGGGCCGCCGACCGGGCGGGAATCGTTATATTCCGTTCGGCGCCAAGGGTGTCGGAAGATAGATGCAGGTTTCTGGGCTCGTCTCTCCAGTTTAACGCGTACATTGAATAGGAGACGGTTGAATCCACATTGACCTCTTGAGGACCTTCCACCCAGTAGCTCCAGTCTGCGGCGGCGGGAACCAGATGAACTTTGGCGTGCAGGCTCGGGCTTTTGGCCTTGCCGATGCCCGGCGTCCACTCAATCCAGCCTCTCCGGCCCGCACCGTCATTGTCGTTGATCAGCAGGGTGAACGGAAGAACGTCCGTATCCTGCTTGCCTGTATAGATCGTCGTCCATGGCATCCGCACCTCGTAGTAAGTATCATGGCCGCTCTGGGTGGCTGCCGCCGTAATCTGATCGGCGCCGGCGACCGCCTTGCCCTCGCTGAACTGCCATATATGAGCCTCTCCGTCCATGTAGTTGATGCCGTATTCCGGTCCGTAGGTGCCGTCCGGGCTGAAGGCGAACTGGATGCTGTCGCCCCGCCACATCGTACTGTCGGAGACGGGAGTATGCACATTGTCCGTCACCTTGGCCGCCCAGTAAAAGTATTGATCGTCATAAGCCAAATAGACGCTGGCCGAAACGTCATCCTTGCCGGCCCAGCCGCTCATGGCAATTTGCGCGGAATTATCCGGCAGCCGGATCTCCGCATAACCGCCCCATTCGTCCAGATTGCCGTCGATCACCATGCTGCCCGCCTCAAGAGCTACCGCATGGTTATGGCTTCCGAAGCTTGTGCGGAACTGGTCCCAGCCGGTTATGACAGGCTGCGTTCCGCTTGCATATACCGCTTCATGGATGGTCCCGGACGAGTTCGCCCCGTATGAAGCGGCGCCGCCGTCTGACAGCGCTTCCAATTCATTTCCATGAACAGCCGAAGGAAATCCTCCAGCTCCTATGGAGAACAAAAGCAAGAAAATCATGGCCCAGATGGCCGATGAACGAATGATCATACTGCTGTCCCCTCCCTATTTATCCGATTTTTGTAATCTGATGTCTGCCGTCCAGGCAGGTTTTGCAGGCAGCGTACTTCGTTCCACCTCCCTTCCTCACACTGGTCCCGCAACTGAAACGGGCATGGCCGGCGCCGGGTTCTCTTCGCAATCGATTCGTCTCCGACTCCGCCCTTTTGCGTCTCTTTACCATAAACACGATAAACGGCAGAGCGAAGGCTCGTCTATAATCAGGGGATAATCATTAGGAAGGGACTTTGCCGCGACAGAGCAATAATCATAAGCCCGGCCGCAATAATCATCAGAATGCGTCAGCGGCCCCCATGTGTCCTTTGCCGTCCCGGCATGAAAAAAGACTCCCGGCAACAGGCTGAAATCACCTGTCGCGGGAATCTTGAGGTTTACAATTCGTATTTTATGGCGGCTGTGCAATTCACGGTATGGCTGGTTGAACGCTACCCATGTAGTAATCCGCGCGCCAGCATCGACTCAGCAAGCAGAACCGCTCCTTTTCCTGCACCCATTTTCGTATTGTGGGAGACTAGAACATATTTCACGCCGCCGAGTACGGACTCCTCTTCAAGTCTTCCCATACTGGTCGTCATCCCACCGCCAAGCTCGCGATCCAAGCGGGGTTGAGGACGAAACGGGTCGTCAAAGAGATGAATCATACGGTCGGGGGCAGAATGCAAATTACCGTTTTGGAACGGATTGTAACCGTTGATTGCTTCTTTAATTTCAGATAAACCGGCTTGTTTTTTCAATCCGACAAACACCGATTCTGTGTGTCCGTCCAGCACATTCGCTCTCGTACATATACAATTGATATGGATCTCAGCCGGAGCAATGCCCTCGCTTGAATATTCTCCAAGTATTTTTAAAAGCTCTTTTCTCACCTTCCCCTCTTCATTGGGGATGTACGGGATTATATTATCCAAAATATCTAAAGATCGCACCCCGGGACTTCTTCCGGCGCCGCTTAGCGATTGCATGGAAACCATTAGAACGTTTTGTATTCCAAAACGATCGTATAATGGTTTTAAAGTTATCGCAAGTCCGGTGACCGTACAATTGGGAACAGGCAGAACAAAGCCTTTCCAGCCGCGTTCCCGCTGCTGTTTGCGAATTAATTCCGCATGATCGTCATTGACTCCGGTAATGAGAAGCGGAGTATCGTCGAAATAACGAAATGCGGATGCCGTCGAAAACGTTGGGGTCGTTTGGGCAAACCATGGCTCCAGCTCTTTAGCAAGATCGGATTCAATCGCCGTGAAAATCACATCGACAGTTTCTGGGCGGAACTCCTTCGAGGATATAACCGGAACTTCCAACATATCCGCAGGAACCGGCGTGTTCTGTATCCATCTGGATGATCCGTCGGATTCCAGTAAGGCTTCATTGTAATTTTTCAAAGTTCTTGAGGTAACCATAATGACGACTTCAAAGTCAGGATGATTGGATAGTGCTTGCACGAATTGCTGTCCGGCCATTCCGGTAGCTCCAACGACTGCCGCTCTTAACCTGGTCATTTTGTTCACTCCTCGTATTTAATTTAATGCTGCTATCCGTAACGCGATGATACAAATAAAAAAACTCACCCCCAAGACCATAGTCTCAGGGGCGAGATTCGTTCACTCGCGGTACCACCCGGATTCGCCGATATGTCGCCATATCAGCCTCTTCGAGTACGGCATCCCTGTACAAAAGATACTTATACTCTAGCTCTATAACGGGAGCTCCCGTTACACCATCCCCTCTCAGGTTCCGATGTACGGCTCAGAGGCTTTCTTCAATAAAGAATTCTTTACTCCTTTTCAGCTAACGGAGCTCTCTGTGAAAGAACGCTTTACTTACTTTTCTCATCATCGCATTTTCATGTTCAGGAAAATAATACCAAGCAACCAAACTAGAGTAAAGATATTTTTACAAATATGATTGATAAAATCAGTTACAAAGAAACGTTCCCCGCGTCCTGCGAATGCGCCGCTTTGCCTTGTTTGGCCGCTCTGCGGTCGCGCCAGCCTTGCAAAATGACGAACAGCGAAGGCACCACGATCAACGTCAGCAGCGTCGAATAAATTAAGCCCGAGATGATCGTAATCCCCATCGGACGCCACAGGTTGCCGCCCATAATCGTCATCGGCAGCAGCCCGCCTATCGCCGTCGCCATCGTCAGCAGAATCGGCCTCAGCCGCGCTTTGCCGGCTTCAGCTACGGCTTCATGCAGCGGCAAGCCATGCTCTCTCGCCTGCTCGATAAACTCGATCAGGATGATGCCGTTGCGCACGACGATGCCTGCCAGACTGACAAGCCCCATCAAGGCCATAAATCCGATCGGCGAGTTCGTTAAGAACAGGCCGATGACGGCGCCTCCGGCCGCCAGATAAACCGTGGACAATATAAGAACGGGGATCGATAACGACGAAAATTGCATGACCATAATAATATAGATCAACAGCACGACGATGATCGACAGCTTCCCGATCGAAGCGAACGCGTCGTTTCTTTCCTCATTCTCGCCGCCGTATTCGACCGTATAGCCCGGCTGCAGCTTATATTGGCCCATCTCCTGCTTCAAATCCTGCAGCACCGCATCGGGAAGACGGCCCTCCGTATAACTGCGGACAATAATCGTCCGGGTCTGGTTGCGGTGATGAATTTGCTTCATCATGCTGCTCTCATGAATGTCTCCAAGCTCGCGGACGGTCACGGTACCGCCGCTTTGCGACGGCACGTACATTTCCCCCATTGTATCGACCGGATTGGCCGTTCTTTCCTTGGCGTATAGCGATACGTCGAGCAAATCCTTGCCCTGCTGCATCGTCGTAATCTTAAGCCCTTCGGTTGCAATCCGCAGTGTTTGGGACAAATCCTTATCGCTGACGCCGAACAAGCGCTGTTTATCCGGATCGGCGTTAATCTCGATCGTATTCATATCGATCCCAACGTCATCCGATACGCTGACCGTGCCGGGAATTTCTCTCAGCATGGATTTCACATCCTCGGCCATTTGCCGCAGCTGCGCCAGATCGTCGCCGCTGATTCGCACCGCTATAGGCGCGCCCACCGGCGGCCCCTGCTCAAGCTCGCGCGGCGTAATTTCGACATCGTCGGGCATAATCGCCTTAAGCTGCTCCCGCCACTGCGAGACCACCTCTTTCGTGCGGATCACCTTCGGGTCGATCTTCACGAACAGCTGTCCGATCTCGGTGCCGGAGGAATCCGATTCGGAATAATAAAATCTCGGCGTAGAACGGCCGGAGTATGCGGAGACGAAGACGACGCCCTTCTGCTGCTGCATGAATTCAGCCGCCTTGGCAACCGTATATTCGGTCTCCGCGAAGACGCGGCCGGTCGGCAGCTTGAAATCGATCAGCATCTCGTCTTTTTCCGCCGGCGGGAAGTATTGAACGCCGAGCAGAGGCAGCAGACCGAAGCTGCTCGTGCCGATGAACAGCGCGACGATGCCGGTCAGCAGCGGCCGCCGCAGAAACCGGTGGATCTGCTTGCCGTACAGAGCGCTTAGCCGCTGAATCGGCTTGCCGAGCAAGCCGGGTGTCGAGCTCGCTTTGCCCAAGCGGCCGCCTTTGTTCATGATCCGCTCTCCCACCCATTGGCGGAAGATCGGTATAATCGTCAGCGACATCGCCATGGAGGCGGCCAGCGTCAGCGAAATGACGACCGGAAGCGGCCGGATGAAGCTGCCGATGTTCCCCTTCAGGAAGAACAGGGGGAGGAACGCGGCCGCCGTCGCGATCGTAGCGGTAAGAATCGAGATCGCCACATCGCGGCTTCCTTCCAGCGACGCCTTGGCCGGATCGTCCCCGAGCTGCAGCCGCCGCTGGATATTGTCGTTGACGACGATCGCGTCGTCGACGAGAATGCCGAGCACGATTACGATCGCCACAATCGTGATCTGATTGAGGTCGATTCCCATCGCTTCCACCGGAATGAAGCCGACCGTAATCGAAATCGGAATCGCCAGCGCCACGATCAGCGACGTGCCGAACGTGAGCCCCATCGAGCAGACGACGATAACGACCGCAATCCCGATCAAGAGTTCTCGTCCGAGCTCCTTGAACAAATGTTCCAGACTTTCCTTCTGCGTGAACAGCGAAGACATCTGCACATGATCCGGCAGCTGCGGCTTCAGCTCCGTCACCTTCTTGTCGATCCGCTTCTGCAGATCCGGAATATCCGCCCCCTTCTCCGCATTGATCACCAGATCGAGCGTCGGCTTGCCGTTATGCAGCACGCTGACCTCCGTCTTCTTCGGACGCAGCTTAACGTCAGCGACATCCTTCACCTTGAGAGAACGGCCTCCCGGCAGTCCGAGCAGCTCGGTATTGGCAATATCCTCCGCCGATTTCCATTCCCCGCTCAGGTTGACGTAATACTGCTTGCTATCCTTATCGACCGTTCCGAGCGGAACGCGGTCATGACCGTTCATCAGCGCTTGGGCGACAACGCCCCACGGCAGAAGGAACGTATCCATCTTGGCCGTATCCAGCACCACCGCGACCTCTTGATCCGGCAAGCCGACGATCTCGACGTTGCTTACTCCGCTCACCGTAGACAGCTGCTTCTTCCATATTTCCATCGTCGGCCGCAGCGGCTCCAGCTGATCGGGCGATTCAACGGTAAAATGCAAAATTTGCTCGGCGATTTTACTCAAATCGTCGTTGACCTCAGGCTTCTCAGCCTCATCCGGCAGCTCGCTCTCGGCCGACTGCACCTTCTGCTTCAGCGTATCCCAAGCGCGCTTAATATCCGTATCCGCCTTCACCTCGACATTGATCACGGATACATTGGCCATGGAAGTCGAGCTGAGAACCGATATATCGCTCATTTCCTTAATCTTCTCTTCCAGCGGACGCGTGACGAACTGCTCTACCTTCTCCGGGGACGCGCCGGGATAAACTGTCTTCACCAATGCGACGGTCAGATCGATTTCGGGATTTTCCCGCTGCTTCAGCGTAAAAATATTGACGATCCCCATCAGAACCGCCATCAGGAAAAACAGCAGCGTGACCTTACGGTAACGAATGAGCTTGGCGATCATTCTTCGCTCACTTCCATGCTATCCATATCTACGATCACTTGGGCGATAGAATCGATATATTCGGGGCCGTGTCCTTGGACGACGAACCATTGGTAGGCTACCATCTCGACCATTCCGATTTTCGAATAAGCCGCGATTTCCAGCTGCTCCTCGGAATAATCGGGGCATCCTCCCCACTCCTTCAAATGCTCCTTAATGATCAGCATCATTTCATGGTAGAAAGCCTGCGATATATCTCTGATCTCTTGTGAAGCAATCCCGTTCCGGTACATGATGCTCAGTATCGCTCTGTTATGATAATAAACCGTCAGCGACCGCTGGATCATCCAATAATACACTTCGTTATTTTGGCAGGGCGCGTGCGGACCGTGCTTCAGCGCCTCCGAGATTTCCTCCAGGCAAGCTTCGGCGATGCTGCGGAATAAATCCTCTTTGCTCTGAAAATACAAGTAAAACGTCCCTTGCGCGACGCCGGCTTCCCGAACGATATCGGAAACCTTCGTCTGATGATACCCTTGCTCCTCGAACAGCTTTAACGCCGCTTCGACAATATTATTTTTTTTATCCTCTCCCATTGCGCAGCTCCCCCTATGTAATCCATTTATCGTTTTTTAGAAATGACTGACTCATCAGTCATTTTTGATTTTAACATCATTATCCAGGGAATGCAATGCAGTCCCTATTTCGTTTTTATGCAAAAAAAACAGCCCGGAAACCGTCTCCGAGCTGGCTGAAATTGCATTATGGATGCGCTATCCGGCTATTAGCCGGTAACGACTTTAATGACGTTGCGTACGGATTGAGCGGATTTGTCCAAAGCCGCCATCTCTTCGGCAAGCAGCTCCAGCTCGAATATTTTCTCGATGCCTTCGCCGCCAAGCAAAGTAGGCACGCCCATAAACAGGTTGTCGTAGCCGTACTCTCCTTCGAGCAAAGCGATGGAAGGAATGATTCGTTTTTTATCCTTAATAATCGCTTCGGTCATTTGAACCAAAGAAGCCGCAGGAGCATAGTATGCGCTGCCGTTGCCCAGCAGATTGACGATTTCGCCGCCGCCGGTGCGCGTGCGCTGAACGATCGCTTCGATACGGTCGGCAGAAATCAGCTTCTCGATAGGAATGCCTCCTACGTTGGAATAGCGAACGAGAGGAACCATGTCGTCGCCATGACCGCCAAGCACGAAGCCGCGAACGTCTTCAACGGAAACATTCAGCTCTTGAGCGATGAATGTGCAATATCGAGCGGTATCGAGTACGCCGGATTGGCCGATAACGCGGTTTTTCGGGAAGCCGAGCGTTTGGTAAGCGACATAAGTCATCGCGTCAACCGGATTGCTCAGGATGATCACGATCGATTCAGGAGATGTCTTTTTCACGTTCTCACAAACGGATTTTACGATTCCTGCGTTCGTGTTCACGAGGTCGTCGCGGCTCATGCCCGGCTTGCGGGCGATGCCTGCTGTGATGATCACGATATCGGAATTAGCCGCATCTTCGTAGCTGGAAGTGCCTACGATATTGCTGTCAAAGCCTTGAACCGGAGAAGCTTCCATCATGTCGAGAGCTTTACCCTTAGTAGGGTTTTCCAGTTGCGGGATATCGAGCAGTACGACGTCGCCCAATTCCTTTTGAGCAAGCATCAAAGCAGTCGTAGCACCGGTAAAGCCGGCGCCGACAACGGTAATCCTTTTACGTTTGATTCCCATGAGAATACCCTCCCGAAATTGTAATGTTCATGCTCAGCATATCCAAATGTTGGCTGCAATATTCCGTTCCAACGCACCTTTGTACACTCGGAGAGCAGCTGCGCCCTCCAAGGAAGAAACCCTGGATCTTCCTAATAAAAAGGGAATTTCCAGGGTCCTAAAGCAGCTCTTAGCCCATGTGAGCGATGATTTGGTTAGCGAACTCGGAGCATTTAACTTCAGTAGCGCCATCCATCAAACGAGCGAAGTCGTAAGTAACCGTTTTGTTGTTAATAGCCGTTTCCATACCTTTGTAGATCAGCTCGGCAGCTTCCAGCCAGCCCAGATGCTCAAGCATCATAACGCCGGACAAAATAACGGAACCTGGGTTTACCACGTCTAAACCGGCATATTTAGGAGCCGTACCGTGAGTCGCTTCGAAGATCGCATGGCCGGTTACATAGTTGATGTTCGCGCCCGGAGCGATACCGATGCCGCCTACTTGCGCAGCCAAAGCGTCGGACAAGTAGTCGCCGTTCAGGTTCAACGTAGCGATAACGTCGAAATCGGTAGGACGAGTGAGAACTTGCTGCAAAGCGATGTCGGCGATAGCGTCTTTAACGATGACTTTGCCGGCAGCTTCCGCTTCTTTTTGAGCTTGGTTAGCAGCATCCGTGCCTTTTTCGGCTTTGATTTTGTCATATTGAGCCCAAGTGAAGGTTTTATCGCCGAACTCTTGCTCAGCCAATTCATAGCCCCAGTTTTTGAAGGCACCTTCGGTAAATTTCATGATGTTACCTTTATGTACCAAGGTAACCGTTTTGCGGTTATGCTTGATCGCATATTCGATAGCGGAACGGATCAAACGCTTGGAGCCTTCGGAGGAAACAGGCTTGATGCCGATACCGGAAGTTTCAGGGAAGCGGATTTTTTTAACGCCCATTTCGTTTTGCAGGAATTCGATGACTTTCTTCACTTCGGCGGAACCGGATTCCCACTCGATGCCTGCGTAGATATCTTCTGTATTTTCACGGAAAATAACCATGTCGACAAGCTCAGGACGTTTTACCGGCGAAGGTACGCCGTTGAAGTAACGAACCGGACGGGAGCAAACGTACAAGTCAAGCTCTTGGCGAAGCGCAACGTTCAAAGAACGGATACCGCCGCCGACAGGAGTCGTCAAAGGTCCTTTGATCGCTACGATGTATTCGCGGATTGCCGTCAATGTGTCGCCAGGCAGCCAGTTGTTGAATTTGTTGAACGCTTTTTCGCCAGCAAATACTTCGTACCATGCGATTTTCTTTTCGCCTTTATATGCTTTTTCTACCGCTGCGTCCAGAACGCGCTTGGAAGCCGCCCAAATGTCGGGACCCGTACCGTCACCTTCGATAAAAGGGATGATAGGATTGTTAGGTACGTTCAACTTGCCGTCAACGATAGTAATTTTTTCGCCTTCAGTTGGTGCTGCGTAATTTTCGAATTGAGCCATGATCTTTGTTTGCCTCCTTATAATGGTGTGGATAAGACACAAAATTGAACGGGAGCCACAGCGCTTGTCCCGACCCTGAACCGGATCGGGATAAGCTGACTGCAGCAACCCGCTGCCGCTTAAAGCTCTATTGATAATCGATTAACGATTTTCAATCGGGATATACTTTTGATTCGAAAGACCGGTATATTCGGCGCGAGGACGAATCAAACGGTTGTTTTCGTATTGCTCAAGAATGTGCGCTGTCCATCCGGATGTACGGCTGATCGCGAAGATCGGAGTGAACAGGTCGCGAGGAATTTCAAGAGAAGTATACACCGAAGCCGAATAGAAGTCCACGTTAGGTTTCAAACCTTTTTGCCCTGTAACGAGATCTTCAATTTTAATCGACATGTTGTACCAGTTCATGTTGCCGGTAATTTTGCCGAGCTCGTGGGACATTTTTTGCAAATGCTTCGCACGAGGATCGCCGTTTTTGTAAACGCGGTGTCCGAAGCCCATAATTTTTTCTTTGTTTTCAAGCTTGGTGTTGATATAGCTTTCCACGTTCTCGTAAGTTCCGATCTCTTCGAGCATGGCCATAACCGCTTCGTTCGCGCCGCCGTGAAGAGGTCCTTTTAACGCGCCGATAGCGCTCGTTACGCCGGAGTAAATATCGGACAATGTAGCTACGGTAACGCGCGCCGCGAACGTCGAAGCGTTCAGTTCGTGGTCGGCATGGAGCACCAAAGCTTTATCCAAAGCTTCGATCGCCACTTTGTCCGGCTCTTTGCCGATCAGCATATACAGGAAGTTTTGCGCGATCGACGTAGCGTCGCTTTTCGGAGCGATCGGCTCTTTGCCTTCGCGAATACGTGCGAATGCCGCGATGATCGAAGGAATTTGCGCTTGCAGTTTAATCGCTTTGCGCAGGTTGGCTTCCGACGACATATCGTTAGCTTCTTCATCGTATAGAGCGAGACAGGAAACCGCCGAACGAAGAGCAGCCATCGAATTCGTATTTTTAGGATACAATTTGATTTGCTCGATCACTTGGCTAGGCACCGCAGCGTAAGCGTTCAAATCTTTTAGCAATTGGTCCAATTCGGAACGATTAGGCAGTTTGCCGTACCAAAGCAAATATACTACTTCTTCAAATGTCGCGTTTTCGGCAAGATCGTCAATGTTAATCCCACGATATGTGAGCACACCATCAATAATGGAGCTGATCGAGGACGTCGTTGCAACAATACCTTCCAAACCTTTGGTTGCAGTCAAAGTAATCTCTCCTTTGCAATTCAATTCATAAAATGACTATATCATAAATCATGGATCAAAGAAAAAATCACGAGGAATTCCGACGAAACAAGGCGCTTTACTAGACTTTCACACAGACGGGCAAAACTGATGACAACGTGTGCGAATGCAAGCAGGTCTGCTCATCCACAGAGAATTCTTATAATTCTACTATAAATGATTTGGCGAACAATGTGAACAAATCGGGACATAAAAGTTCATTATCGGCATAATAAACTTCTGCTATATGCATCAGTACGCGCTATCCGTGACATGGACTACAAACCCTTGATAATCAAGGATTTCTAGATTCCAGTATTCTCAGGATGAATCATAAAAAAACGCTGTGAATTATAAATCTAACGGGTAAATTGTGGGAAAAGTCATGCTCGCTAACAAGGATTTGCTACCGAATGTTAATTTATTCCGAAACATTTTGCGGCCGGCGCAAACAATGATAAAATAGTGATATTTGAAACCGCTGAACCATGAATGGGGGGATACGATGGAAATCAACCGCAGAATCGGCATCATAGATATCGGTTCCAACTCAATCCGGCTTGTCGTGTACGAAATCAATTCCCTTCATGCTTACAGAGTGATCGGTGAATTTAAGCAATCGGCCAGACTAAGCCAAAAAATCGGAGCGGATAATACGCTTCCGGGCGATGAAATCGACCGTATCGTTCGTATGCTGCGCCATTTCCGCGAGATTTGCGACGCCAACGGCGTTTCCGAAATTCGCGCCGCGGCTACCGCCGCGATCCGCAATGCGGCCAACAGCCGGCAAATTATGACGGCGCTGCGGGAGCAAAGCGGCATCGACGTGCGCCTGTTGTCCGGGAAAGACGAAGCGCGCATCGGCTTTCTCGGGATGATTCACTCCCTGGACGTCGAAGACGGCTGGCTCGTCGATATCGGCGGAGGCAGCACCGAGATCTCGTTATTTCTCGGCCGGCGGCTGGTGAGCAGCGTCTCCTTTCCGTTCGGCGCCGTCAATACGACCCGCAACTACGCGCCGGACGGCCATTTCTCCGAGGACACGCTCGCCAAAATCCGGCTGATGGTGCGGCAAGCGGCCATCGGCGAACCGTGGATTCGCGAGCATCCGGGGCTGCCGCTGATCGGACTCGGCGGCACGATCCGCAATTTGGGCAAAATCAATCAGAAGAAGCTCAAATATTCGCTCCCGCAAACGCATAATTACCCGATGTCCGCCCAGGAGATGGAAGAGCTTATGCACTGGCTGCCTTCGCTGCCCGCGGAGAAGCGCAAGAAGGTCGACGGCCTCTCCAAGGACCGCCACGATATTATCGTCCCGGGTCTGACGATTCTGCATACGCTGTTTCAGCTGACCGGCTCCAGCCATTATATCGTCAGCGGCGCAGGGCTCAGAGACGGCTTGTTCCACGAAGCGTACTTGGCGGACCGGCCGGCCGCCGGCAGCATGGCCGAGCTCAGCGCCCGCAACATGCTCGGGCTTCATCCGTGCGCGCCCGCAGCCCATTTGGAGCTGGTGGCCGCCAATGCCGCCAAGCTGTTCGACGCTCTGCAAGAGATTCACGGCTATGATTCGCGTATCCGCGGATGTCTGCATACCGCCGCGCTGCTGTACCGGATCGGCGTATCGGTCAATTACTATCAATTCGCCAAGCATTCCTTTTACATAATCGCCCATTCCCGCCTTGACGGTCTCAGCCATCGCGAGCTGCTGCTCTGCGCGGCCGCCGCTTCCTACAAGACGAAGAATCGGGTGCAGCCGCTTTACCTCCAGTACAAGGACATCTTGCTGGAAACCGACGTCGAATTGATCGTCCGCCTGGGCACGCTGCTGCAGCTCGCCGCGGCGCTGGACTGCTCCGAAACACAGGAGCTTGCGATGATCGAAGCGAGGGTTAACGAGAATACGGAGCTGCAATTGCTCGTCCATTCGAAAAAAGACCCCTCTGCGGAATACAGAGAGATCTCTTCTTTAGCCAAAGATTTCAAAAAGGTATGGGGTCTGAAGCTTACGCTTCAGGATGAGGCTTCTTCTTTTTCCACGATTTGATCCGCATCGCCTCGAACTGGCTTCGAAGCGGCACTTCTTCGTTAATGACGCGCACGTACATCCCGTTCGATTGAAGCTGACGGGCTTTGACGTTATCGCTTAAGCTCAGCTCCAAAATCCGGATCAGCGACTCCTGAATCTGCTTGTCGAACACCGGACAGATCAGCTCGATACGGCGGGTCAAGTTGCGCGTCATCCAGTCGGCGCTGGAGATATAAACCTCCCTCTCGCCTTCGTTCTCGAAATACAGAATGCGCGAATGCTCGAGAAAGCGGTCCACAATGCTCAGAATGCGGATATTTTCGCTTAAACCCGGGACCCCCGGCCGCAGGCAGCAGACGCCCCGCACGATCAGATCGATCTTCACGCCGGCTCTCGATGCGGCATACAGCTCGTCGATAATTTCCTGATTGGATAAGGAATTGAACTTGGCTACGATTCTCGCCGGCTTTCCGAGAGAGGCATGCATCGCTTCGCGGCGAATTTTCTCGAACAGCTTATCCTTCATATCGGTCGGAGCGACGCCGAACGCCTTCCAGTTATGGGGCGCGGAATAACCGGTCACCTCATTGAACAATGCGGACGCATCCTCGCCGATAATCGTATGGGACGTGAACAAGCCGACATCCGTATACAGCTTCGCGGTGTTGTCGTTATAATTGCCGGTGCCGACATGGACGTAACGGCGCAATCCGTCCTGCTCCTGCCGCACGACCAGCGTAATCTTGGCGTGCGTCTTCAGGCCGACAAGGCCGTAGACGACATGGCAGCCCGCCTGCTCCAGCTTGCGCGCCCATGCGATATTGCGCTCTTCATCGAATCTCGCCTTCAACTCGACGACGACCGTCACCTGCTTGCCCGATTCCGCCGCGCTCGCCAGCGCTTCGATTAACGGAGAATTGCCGCTGACGCGGTACAGCGTCACCTTGATCGCCAGCACCTTCGGATCGTCCGCCGCCTGGCAGATGAAATCCGTGATCGCATCAAACGATTCGTACGGATGATAGACAAGCACGTCCTGCTGCCGAAGCACCTCGAAGATGTCGTCCGTATCGTCCAGTTCGGCCGGATACACCGGCTCGATCGGCTTGTAGCGAAGATGGTCGTATCCTTTGAGCGAGCCCGACAGCTTCATGAAATACGTCAAATCGATCGGACCGTCAATCTCAATCGTATTGTCGCTAATTTCAAATTCGTACTGCAGCTGCTCAAGCGCATAGGGATGAATGCCCTTCTGTACCTCCAGTCGTACCGGAGAACCCCAGCGGCGGCGGCGCAGCTCCTTCTCGATCTCCTCCAGCAAATCCTCCGCGCCTTCTTCATTGAGCGTCAAATCGGCATTGCGCGTCAAGCGGAAGGCATGGACCGCGACCGGCGTATAGCCGGAGAACAGCGTATGCATATGCTGCTCCATCAGCTCCTCCAGCAGGACGAACTCATGCTTCTTGCTGTTGGAACGAACGGGCACCTCGATAAACCGCGATAAGTTCGAAGGCACCTGTACAATGGCGAAATACGGCTCATCCTCCGGGTCCTCGTCCTCCTTCATCAACACCACAGCAAGGTACAGCGCCTGGGTATGTACGAGCGGGAACGGCCGGCTCTGGTCAACCGCCATCGGCGTCAGCACGGGAAAAATAATTTCATGATAATATTCATCCATCGCTTTGCGCTGGGTCAGATTCAGATCTTCGTAATCGGTAAAAATAATGCCTTCCTTACTCAGCTGCCGGGTAAGCTCGCGATACGTTTTATACTGCTCGGATACCATTTTGGACGCTCGCTTCATCACGCGCTTGAACAGCCCCGCCGGCGTATAGCCGGTGAAATCCTTTTTCACGTACCCGGCCTTGATCTGATCCTTCACGCCGGCCACTCTGACGCTCATGAACTCGTCCAGATTGGACGATACGATGGCCAGAAATTTCATCCGCTCCAAGAGCGGAGTCTCCGGGTCTTGCGCTTCTTCCAGCACGCGCCAGTTAAATTCGATCCAGCTTAAATCGCGGTTCAAATAATCATTCGATGATGCTTCTCTTTCTCTCGGCGTCATCTCTTTCATATCGTCACGTAACCTCCATCAGATGTGCCCCGTTTTCGAAAATGAAACTTGAAGCGGCCATCGCGCCTATTCGTTTTCATTCTGCTTTCTTCATGGTAGTTCGACATTGTCATCGGAGATTAGGTTCTTTGTAAATTTTATGTAAAGAAGGCGGGAGTATTCCGTCTTTTACGCTTCAGGCAGCTTTTGCAGCAGCTTGTACAGCTCCGGGGCCGCCTTGTCGATCCGCGTCGGCTTCCAGTCCCGGTTCAGCCATATATGACGCGTGCCGCCGGTAACCAGCAGCTCTTCCCCGCGCCGAATCTCCGAGGCGAACCGCATCCGCAGATGCGTATACTCCTCCACCCGCGTGCGGATCGTGACGATATCGTCGTACTTCGCCGGCTGGCGGAATTTGAGCTCCGCATCGATGACAGGCAGCAGCAGCCCGCACTCTTCAATCGTTTGATAAGGCATGCCCAGCGAGCGGATCAGCTCGGTGCGTCCGATTTCGAACCAGTTCAAATAATTCGCATGATAGACGACGCCCATTTGATCCGTTTCCTGATAACGCACTCTGATCGTAAACTCAAACCATGGTGATGGAGACATCAGAACATCCTCCTGCAAGCTATTATAGCCTATTTGTAATGAGAAAACCGCCGCCTGTCGCAAAGGAACGCACGCTGCTGCGACTTAGGCTTAGAATCCAAACGCCGAGAAAAAAAGAGTGAAACCGATGTAAGAACGTCGACTTCACTCTGGGAAAAACTTGTTTTGGTTAAAATCGGACTAGCGGCAAGCATGCAGCTCGCTTCGCGGAATTACAAAACGCGGGCGCGTCCGGAGTAAATAACGCCGACTTCCGGATAGATCGACACTTCCTCGCCGTCCTTGATCAACCCCAAAGCGCCATCCACGCCGACGATGACCGGTTTGCTCAAGCTAATGCCGACTACCGCCGCATGGGAAGTAATGCCGCCCGTTTCCGTAATGATCGCAGCCGCCTTCTCGATGGCGGGCATATAATCCTTGTCCGTCGTCAGCGTAACCAGAATGCAGCCTTCTACCGCTTTAGCTTTAGCCTCTTCTGCGGAGCGGGCGGCTACGACCTTGCCCGTGGCGATTTGAGTGCCGATGCCTTGGCCTTTGGCGATCATTTCGCCGATTTGATGCACTTTGATGAGGTTCGTAGTTCCGGAGCGGCCTACTGGCACGCCTGCCGTGATGACTACGGTATCGCCCAGGCTGACCACACCCGCCTTAACGCTGCTGTCAACGGCAAGCTCGAACAGCTCGTCCGTCGTTTGGCAATGCTCGCCTTTGATCGGTATAACGCCCCAGACAAGCGACAAGCGGCGAAGCACTTGCTCGTTAGGAGTTACGGCGATGATCGGAGCTTTCGGACGGTATTTGGATACCATGCGAGCCGTATAGCCGCTCTCGGTAGCCGTCAGGATCGCTTTGGCGTCCAAATCGAGCGCGGAGTTCGCTACCGCTTGGCTGATCGATTCGGTTACCGTTTTTTGCTGCGCGTTGCTTTGACGGATGAAAATTTCGCGGTGCTCCAGAGCCGCTTCGGCGCGCTCGGAAATTTTGGCCATCGTCAGAACGGATTCGATCGGATATTTTCCTGCAGCCGTCTCGCCGGACAGCATCACGGCGTCCGTACCGTCGAAGATCGCATTGGCCACGTCGCTTGCTTCGGCGCGCGTCGGACGCGGGTTGCGCTGCATCGAATCGAGCATCATCGTAGCGGTAATAACCGGTTTGCCGGCTTGATTACATTTCTTGATCATCGCTTTTTGCACGATAGGCACATCTTCGGCCGGAATTTCTACGCCGAGGTCGCCGCGGGCAACCATCAAGCCGTCGGACACTTCAAGAATTTCGTCGAGGTTCTCGACGCCTTCCTGATTTTCGATTTTGGAGATGATCTGGATATGCGTCGCATTGTGACGCTCCAGAATTTCACGGATTTCGATGACGTCGCTCGCTTTGCGCACGAAGGAAGCAGCGATGAAATCGACTCCCTGCTCGATACCGAAAATAATATCGTTCGCATCCTTCTCCGTAATCCCCGGCAGGTTGATTTTGACGCCGGGCACGTTCACGCCTTTTTTACCGCCGAGCAAACCGCCGTTAACGATACGGCATTTAATTTCGTTGCTGGTCAAATCGACGACTTCCAGACCGATCAAGCCGTCATCGATCAGGATTGTGGAGCCGACTTTGACGTCCTTCGGCAAATCTTTATACGTTACGGATACGCGCTCGGCGTCGCCAAGCACTTCTTCCGTCGTCAATGTAATGAAGTTATCCTGCACGAGCTCAACTTTTTGATCGTCTTTCAAACGGCCGGTACGGATTTCCGGACCTTTGGTGTCGAGCAGAATCGCCACGTTTTTGCCGAGCTCGGCACAAGCCTGACGCACGTTGCGGATCCGGTTGCCGTGCTCCTCGAAATCGCCGTGGGAGAAATTCAATCTGCACACGTTCATTCCCGCATCAATAAGCTTCTTGAACATGTCCAGCGATTCGCTCACCGGTCCGATCGTACATACAATTTTCGTTTTACGCATGGTTGTGGTTACCCTCCTGAATGTAAGTGAATCTGCCAATTTGTCTGAATTTTTGGTAGCGGTCTTCAACTAATTCCTTCTCTGATAAAAGCATCAATTCCTGCAAATGCTTCGTTAAAGTTTCTTTAATGACCTCGGCCTGGCGGTTCATATCGCGATGCGCGCCGCCCCGCGGCTCGGGAATGACGCCGTCGATAACGCCGAGCGCGTGAATATGGTCCGCGGTAATTTTCATAGCCGCCGCCGCTTCGCCCGAACGGGAAGCGTCTTTATACAAGATCGACGAGGCCGCTTCCGGGCTGCTGACCGAGTAGATCGCGTTCTCCAGCATGAAAACGCGGTTGCCGACGCCAAGAGCAAGAGCGCCTCCGCTGCCGCCTTCCCCGATAACTACACAAAGAATCGGCACACCGAAGGAAGCCATCTCCATCAAGTTTCTGGCGATTGCTTCCCCTTGTCCCCTCTCTTCGGCCGCGCCGCCCGGATAAGCGCCGGGCGTATCGATAAACGTAATGATCGGCCGCTTGAACTTGTTGGCCTGCTGCATCAAACGCAGCCCTTTACGGAAGCCCTCCGGATGGGGCATGCCGAAATGGCGCGCGATGTTATCCTTCGTATCCTTGCCTTTTTGGTGGCCGACGACGGTGACGGGAATCCCGTCAAGCCGCGCCAAGCCGCCTACAATTGCCAGATCGTCGCCGTAATGGCGGTCTCCGTGCAGCTCCATGAAGTCCGTAAAAATCAGCTGGACGTAATCGAGCGTCGTCGGACGCTGCGGATGACGGGCCAGCTGCATCTTCTCGGCTGTCGACATATTGCCGTACAGCTCGGCCGCCAGCTGCTCGTACCGCTGCTCCAGACGGGCGATTTCGTCCGTGAAATCGATTTGCTTCTCCGCGCCGAACTTGCGCAGCTCCTCGATCTTGTCCTTCAGCTCAAGCAGCGGCTGCTCAAAGGGCAATTCACTTGCCATTGGCCACTTCCCCCTTCACTACATGCAGATCCAGCAATCGGGTCAGCGTGTTTTTCATATCTTTGCGCACTACCACCATGTCCACCTGTCCATGCTTCAAGTTAAATTCCGCGGTCTGGAAATTGTCCGGCAGCTTCTGGCGAATCGTCTGCTCGATAACGCGGCGCCCGGTAAATCCGAATGCGGCTCCAGGCTCGGCCAAAATGTAATCGCCCAGCATCGCGTAGCTCGCCGATACGCCCCCGAACGTCGGGTCCGTAATGACCGAGATGAACAAGCCGCCCTGCTCGTTAAACTTGGCGATCGCTGCGCTCGACTTGGCCATTTGCATCAGAGAGAGAATGCTCTCCTGCATACGGGCCCCGCCCGAAGTAGAAAATATGATAAGCGGATCGTTTTTCTGCATGGCATGCTCGATAGCGTTCGTAATTTTCTCGCCTACGACCGAACCGAGCGTACCGCCCATGAAATCGAAGCTCATAACAGCTACGACAACAGGGAAACCTCCGATCGTTCCTTCGCCGGTAATAACGGCGTCGTTCATCCCCGTAGCGTCGACCGCTTTGCGGTACTTGCCTACGTAATCCGGGAATTCCAGCGGATCTTCGGAAATAAGTTCGGCGTCATATTCAAAAAATCGGCCTTCATCCATGACCATCTGAATGCGTTCGACGGCGCTGAGCTTGAAGTGATATCCGCATGAAGTGCACACTTTCAAGTTTTTTTCCAATTCTTTGGTGAATTGGATCGTAGCGCATTTGGGACATTTGTTCATCAAGCCTTCGGGAATTTCCCGCTTCGGCTTGTCTTCCGGCAATATTTCTCCGCTTTCTCCCGCACGGTTAACAGGCCTGTCCGTACTGGGCACCGTAGCGTACTTTCTTTTCTTTTGAAATAAATCTATAAATGACACGACTACACCTCGCTCGCGGTTGATGTTCAAATGCGGTCCGCACGGATCTTACGATCTATGCAAAATAGAATTCAACACATCTTGAACCTCTTCCAGTTCACCTTCCGGGACTAAAATTTCAAATTGATTCTTCGTCATGTTAATGGCCCGTACCTGGACTAGAAAGCCCTCTTCCGTCAGTTTCTGCTTGATTCTGTCTGCAATCTTTGCTGTAGGAGCTATATAAATAACGGTCCACATGAAAAAAGACCTCCCGAACATAATGCACTAATGATATCATATCTACACTTTTTCCCGCAAGAAAGGGTTATCGCGGCTCCCCCCGCTTCCTGAAAAAAAGGGCTCATATGAGGGGCCGGGAAATAATCCCAGCCTTTATCATTCGTTCGGGAGGCGTTACAAGCTTCGTCCGCAAACCGTAAATCATCCGTTTATTGTCCGTCCGTACCCCGGGAATCGTCCGCGCCGGAAGACGCGGAATCGTCCGATGTCTCGCCGGCGGCCGGAGGCTGCGCGGAAGCGGACGTTTTATCCAACTGATCCTGATGGCGGTGCGCGATCCGCGCCGAAGCCGCCGCAGCGAGGCCGGCAACCAGATCGTCGAGAAACACGTGGATGCCTGTCGCATGGTCGTTCAGCTCGCGAATGATGCCCATCTTCTCCTTATCCAAATAACCGAAGCTCGTAAGGCCTATCATTCCGTAGACATGAACGATGCCCAGAGCCAAGGTCTCATCGACGCCGTAAAGCGATTCGTCCCGCTCCATAATCGACTGCAGCGGCTCGGGGAGCAGCTTCTGCTCCGCCAGCTCATCAAGCGCAATACCGGTATATAACGTATATTGAACCTCGCGTTTTTTAAGAATGGACAGCACGCTGTCGATGCAGTCTTCCTTCTTGAGCGAAGCGTTATAAGGAAGCTGCAGCTTCCAGACGATGTCGGCGATCCGTTCGATCGTAACGCCCCTGCTTTGCAATCTCTCCACAATATGCTGATGCGACATAAAACAACGCCTCCTCCATAACAACTGGTAACCATGAGGATTCGCCCGTTCCCTTAGGCCTGCGGTTGGACAAGCTGTAAGGACAGCGACATCTTCTCGTACCCCGACTCCAGGGGCCAACCGCTTCGGCTAGCGGTATTCGGCGCCGGCTTGCCGGCCGGTTTGCGCTGCCTGCAGCCGCCGAAGACAACCCGGGTTACTAAATGTATGCGGAGGAGACGTCAATTATTTCACTTTTACCGTGTCTTTGCCAAGCAGTTCTTCCATCTCCTGAAACAGCTTCGGAGACGGTTTCACGTTGAATTGCTCGCTCAGGCCGAGCGTCTTCTGGCTTTTCTCGTAGTACAGAATGACGGGCAGCGCCCCTTCGTGCTCCAGCAGCATCCGCTTCAATCGGGCCAGCACCTGAGGCTGCTCGTGATCGGCGGATATTTTGACGTATACCCGCTGGGAGCGCGCAGGCCGTGCAGCTTGGCTCTGCCCGCCCGCAGCGGCCTGTTCGCGGCGCTGCTGCGGAGCCGTGTCCGCCCGGGCAGCTGCGGGCGGCGGCCCCGCCGTTCTTCCGCCCGCGCCTTGGGCGGAAGACTGCGGCTGCGCGCTTGCGGCGCGGGTGACCGCTGGCTGCGAGCCAGCCGTGCGCGATGCCTGCGAGCCGGCCGTGCGCGCTCCTGCGGCAGGCGCGCCCGGCTGCTGCCCGCGGCCGGTGGCGCCGCCTGCGGGCGCGCGGCGAGCCGCCTTGCTGCGCAGCTCGGGATCGCTCAGCGCGAACACCTGGTCCGCCAGCAGCTTGACGTCCTCGTCTCCCTGCTGCAGCTTCGCCTTGACAAGCAGCGGCTTGCCCTTCTGCACGAGCGGCGCGCAGTGCTTCCACGCTTCCGGAAACAGCACGACCTCGACCTTCGCTACCCGGTCTTCCAGCTCCATGAAGGCCATCGGCTGGCCTTTCTTGGTGACGATCGTCTTGCTCGACAGCACCATTCCGGCCACGATCACCTCGCTGTGATCCGGCATCTCCGGAAGATAATGCAGCGGGTCGATCTCGATGTCGCGCAGCACCGTCTCGTAATCGTCGAGCGGGCTGCCGGAGATGTACAGGCCGAGCAGCTCGCGCTCCAGCTCCAGCTGCTGGGTCATGGTGAACGGGCGAATGTCGGGATATTCGACCTCCCAGTTCACTTCCTCGACGAAGCCGAACAAGTGAAGCTGCAGATCGTCGCGCTCCTTGCGCCACTTGACGGCGGCTTCGATCGTTTCCTCCAGCATCGCCAGCTGCTGCGCGCGGTGCCCCGGCAGCGAGCCCGTCGCTCCGCCCTGGATGAGCGACTCCAGCACCCGCTTGTTGCACACCCTGAGATCGACTCTCCTGCACAAGTCGATCAGGCTCGTGTAAGCGCCCGCTTCCTTGGCGCGCTCGCTCATGATCGATTCGATCGCGTGCGTGCCGACGTTCTTCACCGCGGCAAGGCCGAAGCGGATCGCTCCCGACGCCGGCCTTGCCGCGCCCTCGACCGCCGCTTCCGAGCCTTCCGGCCCGGCGGAATCCTGCCCGGCGTCCCCCGGTCCTTGACCGCCTGCACCGCCGGGCATGACCGGCGTGAACACGACGCCGCTCTCGTTCACATCGGGCGGCAGCACAGGGATGCCCATGCGGCGGCATTCGTCGACGTACTCCGCCACCTTGTTATGGCTGCCCATGACGGCGGTCAGCATCGACGCCATAAACTGCACCGGATAATGCGCCTTCAAATACGCCGTCTGGAAGGCCAGCACGCCGTACGCCGTCGCATGGGCGCGCGGGAAGCCGTAATCGGCGAAGCGGACGATCATATCGTACACCTTGTTCGCCTCGGCTTCCGTGAAGCCCTGCGACAAGCTGCCCTTGACGAAATGGGCCCGCTCCTCGTCCAGCACCTCGCGCTTCTTCTTGCTGACCGCGCGCCGCAGCAAATCCGCTTCGCCGAGCCGGAAGCCGGCCATGACGGACGCGATCTGCATAATTTGCTCCTGATAGACGATAATGCCGTACGTATCCTTCAAGATCGGCTCCAGCACCGGATGCGGATATTCCACCTCGTGCAGCCCGTGCTTGCCTTGAATAAAGCGGGGAATAAACTCCATCGGCCCCGGACGGTACAAGGCCACGACCGAGATGATATCCTCGAACTGCGTCGGCCGCAGCTCCTTCAGCACTCTTCTGCAGCCGGGAGACTCAAGCTGGAATACCCCCGTCGTATCGCCGCGGCAGAGCAGCTCGTACGTCGCCGGATCATCCATCGGCAGCTGCTGAAAGTCGATATCGTCTCCGGTCTGCTCCTTGACCCACTGCAGCGTCCGCTCGATGATCGATAAGGTGCGCAGGCCGAGGAAGTCCATCTTCAGCAGTCCGATCGACTCCAGATGCTCCATCGAATACTGCGTGAGCGCGGTCTGCTCGTTGCCCTCCTGCAGCGGCACGTACTGCGTCAGCGGCTCGCGGGAGATCACTACGCCCGCGGCATGGGTCGAGGCGTGGCGCGGCATGCCTTCGACCTTCATCGCCAGCCGCAGCAGCTCCGCGGTCTTCGGCTGCTTCGCCGCCAGCGCCTTCAGCTCCGGGTTCGCCTCGATCGCTTCGGCTAGCGTCATCCCGAGCTGATGAGGGATCATCTTGGCCGCGCGGTCCACTTCGTTGTACGGCATGTTCAGCACCCGTCCGACGTCGCGCACCGCCGCCTTGGCCGCCATCGTCCCGAAGGTGATGATCTGGGCGACGCGGTCGCGGCCGTATTTGCCTACCACATAATCGATGACCTCGTCGCGCCTCACGTCGCTGAAATCGATATCGATATCCGGCATCGAAATCCGTTCCGGATTGAGAAACCTCTCGAACAGCAGACGGTAGCGGATCGGATCGACGTTCGTAATGCGCAGCACGTAGGCTACGAGACTGCCGGCCGAAGACCCCCGCCCGGGCCCTGTGACGATGCCCTTCTCATGGGCGAACCGGATGAAATCCCAGACGATCAGGAAATAGTCGGAGTAGCCCATCCGCTCGATGACGGACAGCTCGTAGACAAGACGCTCCTCGACCTTCTCCCTGTGCGCGGGGTCCTGCCACTCGGCTAGATGCCCGTAGCGGATCTCCAGCCCTTGGCGGCACAATTCGGCAAGATATTCTCCCGCCGTCCGTTCTTCGGGAATCGGCTCGAACTGCGGCAGAATCGAGCGGCCGAATTCGAGCTCCAGATTGCACCGTTCCGCCACGATCCGCGTATTTTCGATTGCCTGCGGCACATGCGCGAACAGACGCTTCATCTCGTCGGCGCTTTTTAAGTAAAGCTGCGTAGACGGGAATTTCAGCCTCTCCGGATCGTCGACCGTCTTGCCCGTTCCGATGCACAGCAAAATATCCTGCACCTGGGCGTCCGGCTCGCGGACGTAGTGCACGTCGTTGGTGACGATAAGCGGAACGCCCGTATCCTCGCTCAGACGGAGCATGCTCTGCATCACTTTCTTTTGCTCCATCAGCCCGTGATCCTGCAATTCCAGGAAGAAGTCCTCCCCGAAAATATCCCGGTACCGGGCGGCCGCCTGCTTCGCTTCGTCGTATCTGCCGTGCAGCAGATGCTGCGACACCTCGCTGCCAAGGCAGGAGCTCGTACAGATCAGCCCTTCGGAATGGCGGGCGAGAAGCTGCGGATCGATTCTCGGCTTGTAATGGTATCCTTGCAAATGCCCGATCGAACACAGCTGCATCAGGTTGCGGTAGCCGGTCTCGTTCTTCGCCAGCAAAATCAAATGATAGATCGGCTGCTCCTGCCGCGTTCCCTTATCGCGGATAGAGCCTGCCGTGTAATACACCTCGCAGCCGATGATCGGCTTGATGCCGTGCTTCTTGCACGCTTTATAGAAAGGAATGGCGCCGTACATCACGCCATGATCCGTTAAGGCCAGTGCCTGCATGCCGAGGCCGGCCGCTTGTCCGACCAGATCGTCGATGCGCGCCGCGCCATCCAGCAGGCTGTATTCGCTGTGTACATGCAGATGGACGAAGTCACTCATCTGTGCCGCCTCCCTTGCGTTACGGCCCTATGGAAAGGCCGGGTAATCCAAATTGATGAAACCTAGTCAATTTTCTCTTTATTTTATCATAATACGAACACTTGTACCATATAGTAGACAAGTAAGGCTTGCTTATTAGCGGGTACGGAAAAAAGGAGGAATCGGTAGTGGTCAGCTTTATGACGAAATGCGTGATGGATTTCTTCATAGCGTTCGGGGTCGTGTTGGGGGGGACGATGCTCGGCGGGATTGCCGCCGTGCTCACGATGGAGCCGCCGACGACGCGGATGCTGCTTATCTCCGAGCAGATCAAAATATGGGCGCTGGTAGCCGCCGTAGGAGGCACGATCGACCCGCTCCGGTTTATCGAGAGCAACCTGGCCGAAGGCTTCATTTCGCCGGCGATTAAGCAAATCCTGCTGATCGTCTTCGCGTTCATCGGAGCCCAATCCGGCACCGCGCTGATTCAATGGATATGCAGGGAGGGCGGCGTCCATTGAGAGTCCCTCCCTTCGAATATTATACCGGACTGCTCAAAGCGACCGGACTGCTCATAGCGGGGATAATTATCGGCAGCGCGCTGTTTATGAGCATCTACCACCAGCATTTGAACGATGCGCTGGTCGACAACCGCGAGCTGAGAGCCAAGATCGAGAAGCTTGAGCAGGACAACGACAGCTTCAAAAAAACGCGCAACCAGCAAAGCGTCATCAACTCGATCGACATCGTCGTCGAGCCGGGCGACCTGAATCCGCTGGACAAGGTGACCGAGCAGGAGATCGAACGGAGAGTCCGCAGCGATTTAAGCGTCATCAAAGGGCAAAAAATCGCCACCTTCGCCGAAACTCCGCATGTCTACCAGCGGCTGCTGTCGCAAAAAACGTATCACGGCATCCTTGACAAAGATTACACGGTCAGCTTGAAAACGATGCTGCTGATCCAAAACGAGCTGAGAGTCTGGGTCACCGCCAAAGAATTCAAGCGCAGCACTATGTAATCCCCCGGATTTCATTGCTTTTCTCCTTGAAAATCGGTAATCTTAGGTAAGATTGTACGATTTTCAAATTAAGGATGTGCCTAGTGCAATGGAAACGACTCAGTTGATTTTGCCCGTTCTCATCGTCATCACGCTCGCAGTCTCGGTGTTCTACAGCTTCCGCTCCCGCAGAAGCCATGACCCGAAGCTGCGCGGACTGTACGCCTCGCGCATGAACATCGCCATGGGGCTGATGCTCATCGTCATAGCGATCTCGCAGCTGTTCTTCTTCACCGATTCGAACACACGCCGCATATTCGGAATCGTCTGCTTCCTGCTCGGCATGTTCAACCTGTTCGCCGGCCTGAGAAACCACAGCATTTACAGCAAGCAATAAACCGCCCGCTTGCATCTCCATGATGACGAAGCCGTCAGGCGAATTAACCTTCGCTAAGCCTGGTCGATGAACTGAGTCGTCAGCATCGCCTTGGCGACGAGCGTGTGGGCGTGAAAAATTTCGACTTCGATTTTGCCGAATTTGCGGCTGACTTCGATAATCTTCGGCACGATCTGGATCTCGCTGTCGATTTGTACCGGCTTAACGAAGTAAGAGGACATGTTGTCCATCACCAGATCGCCCTTCTTGACATCTTGAACGACATGATAAGCCGCCTGAATGACGAGGATCGTCAGCACCCCTTCGGACACGGTTCCGAGCTGATTGATCATCTGCGGACTGATCAGACCGCGGAACATGATCTGTCCCTCCTTGCTCCTCTCTTCGCTGAAGCCCGACCAGATCAAATCCTCGAACGTCTCTCCGTTCTGCGGCTGCCGCTGAATATGCTGCATCGCCTTCAATACGTCCTTGCGGCTGATGACGGCCATCACCTTGCGGTTCGCATCGACGATCGGCAGCAGCTCGATGCCCTCCCACACCATCATATGCGCCGCAGAGGCGACCGAAGTGCTCGGCGTAGCGGTGAGCGGATTGCGCGTCATCAGCTTGTCGATCGTCTGATCCGGCTCCGCTCCGATCAAATCTTTGGAAGTAATCATCCCGATGACCCGGTTCCATTCGTCCACTACCGGAAACCGGCCGTGTCCCGTTTCTTCGCGCAGCCGCTGCCAGTCCTTGAGCGTATGGTGGCTTTTTAGCACGTTTACCTGCATGGGCGCGCTGACGATATCCTCGATTAACAATATTTTTTTCTTAATGAGACGGTCGTAGATGGCCCGATTAATCATCGAGGCGACGGTAAACGTATCGTAGCTGCTGGATATAATAGGAAGCTCCAGCTGGTCGGCCAGCTTCATAACTTCCTCGCTCGTCGAGAAGCCGCCGGTAATAAGTACGCCCGCTCCTTGCTCCAGAGCGCAAGTATGCGCTTTGCTCCGATTGCCGACAATCAGCAGGCTTCCCGCGTCGATATAACGCAGCATCGCATCCTGCTGCATCGCTCCGATAACGAATTTGTTCAGCGTCTTATGCAGCCCTCCGCGCCCTCCCAGTACTTCGCCGTCCACGATATTGACGACCTCGGCAAACGTCAGCTTATCGATATTGTCGCGCAGCTTCTTCTCTACTCTCACCGTGCCGACGCGCTCTTTGGTGCTGACCAGCCCCAAATTGTCCGCTTCCTTGATCGCCCGGTATGCGGTGCCTTCGCTGACCTCCAGCTTTTCGGCTATTTTGCGTACGGAAATTTTCGTACCGATCTTCAAGCCTTCAATATATTTCAAAATCTGCTCATGCTTCGTCGCCGTTTCCTGCATCGTATGCTCCATCGCTGTTACACCCCGATCTTCTATTTCTGTATTAATCTGTATTATTCCCATTATAAACGCCTATGCCCGCAAAAAAAAGCCCAATTCCGCAAGAACCCGGAACTGGGCGAATGCATAGAATACCGTATATCGATTTGGAGGTGCCCGCCCCGATGTATAATCAGCCTGAGGCCGTTCAATTGCGGCCCGTGTATCAAATGCAACCGTCGGTCGCTCAAACGCTGCACAGCACGAAGGAACAAGTTAGAGGACTTTGCCGCCAATACCTGCATCATCCTGTAAGGGTGCAAACCGTTCACGGACATACTTACGACGGCGTTATTACGCATATCGACGCCTATCACGTGTACTTGCAAATGATGCCTGGAAACGTTCGCGTGGTGCAGGCCGACGCCCGCGGCTTTCTCAATCCGTTCTTCGGCGCCGGAGCTTACAACAATTTCATTTTGCCGCTGGTGCTGTACGAACTGCTCGTCATTTCCCTGCTGTAAGAAACGCGCGGCGCAGGAACGAGCGCCCCGATTATTGTCCCGCGGAAAGTGCCCGGCAAGAACAAATCCCCCAAAAGCCATCCATGCCGCCGACGCGGCACCACAGACAATGGAAATGGGGTACCAAGAGTAATTTCCAGGGTAGTGACGTGATGCTCTGAAGCTTATTCCGTCCGCATCCAGCCTAAGCTGGATCGGCGTCTAACCCTTCCTCCGGGATCGTTCTATGGGTAGACTTTCCTTTCGGGGAGACCCCGGATTTCCACAGGATATTGCTTCGCATCATTTCCTGAACAACAAAAAAGAAGAGCCGCTCCCTCATCACGGGGAATCGGCTCTCTCTCGTTGGACAAGTTATTTTTTGAACTGGAGCACTTTTCTTTTGCCCTGCACCATTTGCTCCAGCTGCCATTTCTTCATGCGTTTCACTTTGGCCGTCTCCTGCTTGCTCTCCTCGTCCACTCCGATCAGCTCGTGCAAATGCGCGGCGATAATCATCAGCGCGAATACGATCCACAAGACGCTGAACGCCGTCTGCAGCGTGGCTTCCGAGCTCATCGCCAGCCGAGGGACGGCATAGAACAGCATGCCCAGCGCCAAGCCCAAATAAATGATATTTTTGGTTCCTTTCAAACGTCAGCCCTCCTTAGCTTGCAACTTGTACGATACATTGTATGAGCCTCCCGCCCAAAATAGCACTTCAGCCGGACGCAATGCGCCGCGCCTGTCAAATTGGGCGAAGCCGCGCTTGTACGGCGATGGAGGGACGGGCTCCCTTTGCATATTTTGGAGGGATAAGGAGAGTGGTTGCGATTTGAAAAAGAACCGTCGTATGACGCATTCCCTGCACCGCGCAGCGCAGAAGTACGCCAAGGCGAAACGATTCGTTCCCGTGATCGTCGAGTTTTCCGGAGCCTCTCACAAAAAGCACGCCGGCCGGCTCATGAAGAAGCTGGGCGGCCGATGCCGCCATAAGGGCCATCTGTGGCTAATCCGGGGCTGGGCCGCCCGGGTAGCCCCATCCTGTCTGAAGACGATTTGCGCCCATAAGCAAGTCGCCAAAGTATATCTGGACCGGAAAAACCGGACCAAACTGAACATTGCTACACCGGCCGTCGGAAGCGCCGCGGTTCAAAAAAGCGGGGCCACCGGCAAAGGCGTCGGCATAGCGATTATCGATACCGGCGTCGCGCCGCGGCCGGATTTGACCAAGCCGGCGAATCGGATCGCCGCCTTTAAGGACTTCGTCAACGGCAGAACGAAGCCGTATGACGATAATGGCCACGGCACCCACGTATCCGGCGATGCGGCCGGAAACGGCTATTCCAGCAAAGGAAAATACAAAGGGACGGCGCCGGAAGCGCGCATTATCGGCGTCAAAGTGCTCGACCGCCAAGGCGTCGGCCTCGATTCGACCATTATCCGCGGCATCCAGTGGTGCGTCGCCAACCGGAAGCGCTACGGCATTCGGGTGCTCAATCTGTCTCTGGGGAAACCGGCGGAGGAAGCCTGTGCCGACGATCCGCTCTGCCGGGCCGTCGAGAAGGCGGTACAAGCGGGGCTCGTCGTCACGGCAGCCGCAGGCAATGACGGACCGCTCCCCGCTTCCGTCACCTCGCCGGGAACGAGCCCTTCGGCGATTACGGTAGGCGCCGTCGACGACCGGCGCACCGTGCGGCAAAGCGACGACCGGATCGCCGATTTCTCGGGGCGCGGGCCGGCGGCGGGCGGATTGAGTAAGCCCGACCTCGTAGCTCCGGGCGTGAATATCGTCTCCTTACGCGTCCCCGGCTCGGAGCTGGCCGAACTGTACCCGGCAAACCGCGTCGGATCGAATTATATCCGCCTATCCGGCACCAGCTTCTCGGCGCCGATTACGGCGGGCGCGATCGCCCAGCTGCTCCAGAAGCGTCCCGGACTTCGCCCTGCCTCGATCAAACGGCTGCTTCAGCGGCACGGCTTCAATCTGAAGCTGCCGACCAACACGCAAGGCTCGGGCGAGCTGAACGTCCGCTTCCTGGCCGGGAGAACGGGCGGCGTCGCCGTACAGACGCGAAGCGCCCGCAGGCGCCGCAGCAGCAGCCGTTAGCTGCTCCCGGAAATGTCGAACAAGCCCCGAATCCGTCTCGCGGCGGCTCGGGGCTTGTTCGTTTGGCGGGCAAGGCGGCTGGCCTTCCCGCAATTATTGCGGCCGGAGGGCCGTACAGGGCTCCATCCGGCAACGACATAACACTCGGCAGCCTTAAGCCGCGCTCTTGACCTGCTTCCTGGAAGAGGGCGGGCGCAGCCTGCGCATGGCCTGTCCGTACAAATAGGCGGCCAGCCACGGAACGCCGAGGCTGAGGACGAACGCCGTCAGCGTATACAGATGGTAATCGAGCATACGGCCGCTGCCGTTGTCGACATGCGTGCGCCAGTACGTCAGCACGGCCGGATGCATCAAATAAATGCCGAACGAGACCGCCCCGAGCGACAGCAGCATTTTGGACAGCGCAGGCAAGTACTTAAGCAGCAGCCGGCCGATCCAGATAAAGCTCATCGACGCAAACATCGGATACACGTTGAACACGAGCATATACGCCAAGCCTCCGAACTGTACGCCCTTCAGCTCCGCAAGCAGAAACATTCCCGCGTAGCTGCAGCCAAGCAGCACGCTCAAGGGCAGCACCCAGACGATATGCTTATTGATCCATCCGATAAAAGCTTCGTAGCGCATGCCCAAATAACCGCCCAGCGCAAACAGGCTGAAATACGTAACGCATAATGAGGCGCTGTGAGGCAGCGGCTCGATCCAATGTGAATAGAGATAGCCTCCTGCCTGAACAAGAATGCCGATGAGAAACAGACTGCGGCCGAACCACGCAAAAGCGCGGCTTAGCCAGACCATCAGAGGAAACAGCAAATAAAACTGCACGATGATGACCATAAAATATAAATGATAGGACGCATCGGCCCACGGCAGCAAATCGCCGAACTCCGCCCAGTCGAAATGCAAATTCGCGGGCGCGTAAATCCATTGGTTGTATACATAATAAAAAGCCGACCATATCAAATAAGGAAACAGTACCTGCTTAACCCGCTTCAAATAAAAGGTAACCGCCTGTTTGCCGCTCCAATCGTCGAAGTACCGGTAGAACAACACCAAGCCGCTTATAAAAATAAAGACGGGCACGGCAAAGTTGCTCAGCTTGTTGACGGCCAAATACAGCGCTTGCGAGCCGCTGCCGACAGGGATTTCGACGGTTGCCTCCGAGCTGTTGTGAATGATTAATACGGCCAAAATGGCAATTGCCCTGACAATATCCAGCTCCAATAATTTTGCTTTTTTCACAGCCAATCAAATCCAATCCTTCCATTCCGTCGCGATTCTTCATACGGACGAACGCGGCGGCAATAAGTGAAACGTACCTCATGCATTGTACCATAAATGATTCGCTATGAATTAAGCGAAACTCCAAAAACTTATTTTCACGTAAAATAACTTATAATCACTTAAATGTTATTGCCAATTTCACTTATATCCACTTATAATATTCATAAAAATGCTACATATTTTTTTCCGCAAGGAGGGTGTGCCCGTTTGTATCAGGAGGAAAGACTGATCGGCATTTTACAGCATTTAGAACAGTATCAGCGCATTAACCTCGACACGATATGCGAGCTGTTCGACGTCTCCAGAGATACCGCGCGCAGAGATATTATCAAGCTGGAAGAACAGGGAAGCATTCTGCGCACGCGCGGCGGCGCCATTCTGCCGACGTTAACGAATCAGGTCGCCAATTACAGCGACCGGCTGCGCGACGAAGCGACGATCCCGTCCAAACAGGCGATCGGCAGGCTGGCCGCCTCCCTTCTTCACGACGGCGATTACTTGCTGCTCGACGCTTCCACGACAGTCCAATACGCCGCGGAAAGCATCCGCACCCAGGGCCATGTCATCGTAACGAACTCCATCGACATCGCCGATATTCTAAACCGCAAGGAAGGCATCGACGTCCATCTGCTGGGCGGCAAGCTCCACCCGGAGCACAGGCTCATCTACGGCGCGCGGGCGTTGGATATGCTGAAGGATTATCATGTCCACAAGCTGCTGCTCGGCACCTGCGCCATTACGCCGGACGGCCTCACCAATCCGTACGAGGAGGAAGGCTATCTCGTCAGGGAAATGATGCGCCGGGCGGATCAGGTGATTCTGCTTGCGGACCGCACCAAATTCGGCAGGCGGCAGTTCAACCGGATATCGGGACTGGAACGAATCGATATTTTGATTACGGACCAGGAGCCCGATGAACAAATGAAGCAAGCTTTATATCAGCACGAAATCGATATTATGATCGCCAAAGGAGATGCTCCTCATGATTAAACTTATCGTAAGCGACCTGGACGGCACCCTGCTGCAAAAAGGCCATCATATTCACGATAGAGACCGTCAGGCCATCAACGAGGCGCTGGGCCGCGGCCTGGACGTCTGCTTTGCCTCCGGCCGCATGTACCCGGAAATCCGTCACGTCATGAACGAGCTCGGGCTGCAAGTGCATGCGGTCTCGCAAAACGGCGCCTATGTCCATACTTCGGAGGGCGAGAGGATCGTCGCCAATACGTTCGATACGGGGCTGATCCGCGAGCTCGCGATTGCGGCCGAAGGCTGGCCGCTCGTTACCGTCATGTGCGCTCCGGAGCATTATGTCTTGACCGAGCTTAACGAAAGCAATGCTCACATTCAAGCCAATTTGTTAGCCCCGCTGCATGTCATGCCTCATGCCGTTGAAGCGCTGGGCGGCGAGCTCTTGTGCGGCAAAATCACTTATCTCGGCGACATCGCCCGGCTGCGCGTGCTGCAGAAGCAGCTGCTTGACGTTTACGGAGAACGGATCGACGCTTACATCGCCGATGTCGATTGTCTGGACGTCATGCCGCGGCATGTTTCCAAAGGAACAGGGCTGCAGGCGCTGCTGAGCTATCTGAATCTGTCGCCCGAGGAGATGCTCTGCATCGGCGACTCCTTCAACGACGTCGCGATGTTCGCCGAAACTCCGCACAGCTTCGCCATCGCGGCAAGCCATCCCGACCTGAAGGCACGGGCCTCCCATGAAGCGCAAGGCGTAGCCGATGCGATCGCATGGGCGCTGCAGGCAAACGCCGAGCGGCTGTCCCGGAAGGACGGCGGAGCATGAACAAGCTGATTTGGATCGGCTGCTGCTTTTATTTGCTGATCGGCTTCACCTCCGTCGTCGCAGCGGCTCTGCTGCCGGAGTTGATGGCTCATTACGGCCGCGACTACGCCGACGGCGGCAATTTGATCTTCGCGCAATTTTCCGGATTTCTGCTCGGGGTCGTTACGCAGCCTTGGTGGTCCAAGCGCTTCGGGCGCATCCGCATGCTTTCTTTCACATTATATTTTATCGCGATCGGTTATTTGGCGATCGGTCTGCTTCCCCCTTGGCCGGTCGTACTGCTAACCTTGCCGCTCGTCGGCTTCGGCTCGGGGATGATCGAATCGACGGTAGGAGCTCTCATCATCGATGCGATCGAGGATAAAAAAGCGGTCGCCATGAGCCGGCTGGAAGTGTTTTTCGGAGCCGGAGCCCTGCTGATGCCCGTCTTGATCAGCCTTCTGATCGCCGTAGGCCGCTGGGAGCTTACCTTCTTCTTGACTTGTCTGTTCGCCGTCCTGCTGTCGCTGATTTGGCGGCGCTACAGCTCGGTCAACCGGCAGCTGCTTACAGCGGGCGGCGCTTCGCACGAGAGCGGATCGTCAACTGCCGCGACCGCTCCTTATAGAGGGAGTGGACTTACGATGCTGGTTTGCTGTATTGTCGTATTTTTCATCTACGTAGGTCTGGAAATGAGCATTGTCAACTTCCTGCCTTCGATTCTGCTTGAAACAATGAAAGTCGACACTGCCGTAGCTTCATTAAGCGTCAGCTTTTTTTGGGCGACGATGGTATTGGGGAGACTCGTCTGCGGCGTGCTGGCGGAGAAATACGGCTATACCCGCTATTTGCTCCTATGCTCGATCGCGACGGTGCTGACGCTGATCGGCTTCGCCGTATCGGACCGGCTTGCCGGAGCGTTCGTCATGATATTGCTGATCGGCTTGTTCATGTCCGGTTTATTCTCCATAACGCTCATATTCAGCAACTCCTTATTCCCCGGTCAGACGGAGCGGACGACAAGCAAATTGATCGCATCCAGCGGAATCGGGGGGGCCGCCTTTTCGTGGCTGACCGGACGATTTATGGAGCAGGCTCCGATCTCCTTCACCTTATGGTTTCTCGTCGCGCTGGGAACGCTGCTCGTTCTGATGCTGTTTGTCATCTCCCGGATGAAGCCGCGGCATTCCGTGCAGTATACATCTTAATTTAAGCACAACGCAGACTTCATTCAACGCTATGGGCCGTTCTTTCGGTTCATAGCGTTGTTTGGCTATCGGCAAAACCAGGCAGGCTCGGACGGCGCTTTACATTCGCCGCGCCGTCTGGTACTATAAGGGAACATTAGGTATTACCTAATATATTAAGCTATTAACTAATCTCCCTCATGAACCTATTGTGGAAGATAGAAGGGCAGGTGACATCATGCTTGTCTGGATGCTGCGTCAAGTTATGGCGGCAAGAGGCATATGGACGGGGGCCGCGCTCGCGCGTCTGCTGCAGGAGAAGGCGAATTATACGCTGTCTCCTCCTTCGATCAGCGCGCTGCTCACCGGTCAGCCGAGACAAATGAAGGCGGAGACGCTGGACGCCTTATGCACGGCGCTGGAATGTACGCCGAACGATCTGTGGGTGCATACCCCTACCAAACATGCGGCACAAGGAGGCTAAACGATTATGGCTGTCAAAACGATAGTTCCGTTCGGCGAATCGATTTTACGTAAGAAAGCGAAGCCCGTTACCGAGTTTAACGCAAAGCTGGAGAAGCTGCTGGACGATATGACCGATACGCTGTACGACGCCGGCGGCAGCGGGCTCGCCGCTCCGCAAATCGGCATCTTAAAAAGAGTCGTCGTGATGGATTGCGGCGAAGGTCTGATCGAGCTGATCAATCCCGAAATCATAGACATGGGCGGCGAACAGACCGGTCCGGAGGCCTGTCTGTCCTATCCGAACTACTCCGGCATTGTAAAGCGGGCGCAGCGCGTCTCGATCCGCGCCAAGGACCGCCGCGGCAATCCGTTCGAGCTGGAAGGCAAAGGCTACCTGGCCCGCTGCATCCAGCATGAAATCGATCATTTGAACGGCGTACTGTTTGTCGATCACGTCCGGGATCATGTTCTGTACCATGACTATACGAAAGAGCGGGTTCCCCTGATCGACGTGCTTCGCCTAACGAATGAAGGCCTTTAATGAAGGCTGCTTTTCCCGAAGAATGCCGCTGCCTTCGGGCATTGCCGGGAATAAGGTTCATCGCAAAAAAACACAGTTTCCGTGCGGGCGCCCTTGCAAGCTCCCGACGTAAACTGTGTTTTTCCACATAGAGAGGTTTAAGTTATCCTCTTCAAGCCCTCCGTCCGCCTGCTTTAGGAAGCCGGCTTGCCGAAGGTATGAACGGCGTCCCACTTCTTGCCGCCGTCTTGCGTCCGGTACAGCACGGACGGCTTATCGTAGCCTCTAATGACGATCCAGCCTTGCTTGCCGTCGATAAAGGAAGCCTCCGCCTCAACGCCGGGCAGCTGCTGCTCCCCGTTCGTCCATGTAATTCCTCCGTCCTGCGTCCAACCGACGGTGACGGCGCCCATATCCGAGCAAGGAGGGCATACCCCGGTCAGGAAGGCGGTCTGCGGATTAACGACGATAAGCTGGCCCGGCTTCGTTCCCGGCCCTTTCGGTCCCGCCTGCTCGTTGATTTTGTAGCCCGGCGCGGGACCGCCGCCCGCCGTGGAGTTAGCGACGACCGGCTTCCAGCTCTTGCCCTCGTCCTTGCTGTGAAGCAGCGTATACGAGGTCTGGTTCATCCCGGTCTCGCCGACCAGCAAAACCCAAACGTCGCTGCTTTCCGTAGAACGGATCGTCGCCCCCGTCACTTGACTGACGGTAGCATGCGTCCATACCGGTTTCCACGTTTTGCCCCCGTCCTTCGTCAGCTGGATCTCGTAATTCGAGTCTTTCATCGTGACGGCCCAGCCCTGATCCTTCGTCAGGAAAAACGGTTCTCCTTTGGTGTTCGCCGGTATCGGCAAAGCGGTCCACGTCTTGCCTCCGTCAGCCGTATACTGATTGCCGCTGAAGCCCTCCTGCTCGGAGATGAACCGGATATCGGGACCGATGGGAGCCGCTTCCGCCACCGCGGACCAATGAGCCCCGCCGTCGCCGGTATGCAGCAGGCGGGCCTGGGCTCCGTCTTTACCGGCTTGCCCCGCTTCGCGGTTCGGGGACACATAAGCCCAGCCGACCTGGTTGTTCAAGAACGAGAATGACTGGGCGCTTCCTGCGCCCTGATACTGCGTCTCCCAGGTCTTCCCGCCGTCTTTGGTGTGAAGCACCGCACCCGGTCCTCCCGTCCATCCCTCTGTCGCGCTGACGAACTGCACGGAGCCGACGGCTACTTCGTTTGCTGCGTGCTCCGATGATTGAACTGGCTTGGATGGATCGGCCGGAGCGCCTCCCGAAGCGTCCGACGCTCCGTTTCCGCCGCTTGCAGCCGGCGGAGCGGACGATTCTTCCTGTTGGGCGGCCGGTTCTTGATCGGCCGATACCGCCGGGCTATCGTTTGCCGGCGTGTTGGCGGCTGCAGGCTGATGCTGACAGCCTGCAGCCAACGCCAGTATAAATACGGCGGTGAGAATAAGTAAACGCGAGCTTTTCATAAATGTCATGTTGCACACTCCTCTGCTAGTTTGTTTCTTTCCTTCTTCCTTCAACCTTGCATACGGCCGTTCATGCGGCGGCATTCGGCCGCTCGCCTAAAGCCGCATTAATATACTTGGCGGGTTTGCCCATACGTCTTTATGGGCGAGACGCTTCTCTCCTATTATTGACGAAACAAACAGAAAAATAGTTACAGCCGCAGCCTTTTTTAGCAATAGGAAGACAGAGCCCGCTTTGCCGCCGCATTTGCAGTTTCTTTTCACCAAGGTTAAAACGCCCTCATATGATGAAGTAGTTCACTTGATTAGTCATGCGAGTTGGCGCTGGGAAGGAGTTGCAAGAGTGAAAAGAACGAAGGTCAAAATCGTAGTTCCAAGTGCCGGCAAGAGCAGCAGCTTGGACGGTCGGACCATCATGCTCAGCGATGCATTGCTAAAAAGATGGAAAATCTCGACGCAAACACCGCTTACGCTGCGCTTCGGCTCGGCAAAGCATGAGGTCACGGTCGCATCCACGTCTCAAACCGGCGTCCTTCGGATCAACGACTCCATCGCAGCCGAATGGGGTCTGTCTCACGGCGACTCGTTGTGCCTGCAATACAAAGCGAGCACCCGAACCCTTCACATCGGGCCGTTAATCGGCGTTATGATAAGCCGTGTATATCCCGGAAACGTCGATAGACCGTTCGGCGCGATTACGGCGTTTTGCCGGGAATTGACCGATGCATGCAAGCTGTACGGCGCCTCTGTGTATTTCGTCACTCCGGATGATCTTAACGGTCAGAGCGATACGGTCAGAGGCTGGCACTATGCCGGCAAATGGGAGAAGCAGCCTTTTCCGGTTCCCCATGTCATTTACAATCGTCTGACCTCCCGAAAGCTGGAAAACCGCGCAAACGTCCAGCAGTTCATTCGTCATGCGAAAACGCAGTACCAGTCCGTGCTGTTTAACGAAAAATATTTGAACAAGACCGAGGTCTTCGATGCGTTAAACAAAGAAAACGGTCTCCATACGTATTTGCCGGAGTCCCATCTGCTGCAAAATTTTCAAATGTTAAAAACGATGTGCGCCAAATACCCGGTCGTGTTTCTCAAACCGATTACGGGCAGTCTCGGAAAAGGCATTATCCGCATCACCCGGCAAGCGGATCAAACCTATGTCTGTCACTTCACCAATCTAAGCAGCACCCGCAAGCAGTCGTTCGCCAAGCTGAGCCAATTGTTTGCCGCTATATCGAGGAAGATCAAGCAGCGGCGCTATCAGATTCAGCAGGGGCTCAGTCTGATCGCGGTCGGCGGGCGACCGGTCGATTTCCGCGCCCTAGTACAGCGCAACGAGGCCGGTCAATGGGGAATTACGTCCATTGTGGCGAGGATCGCCGGAAATCATCATTTTGTTTCCAACCTGGCGCGCGGCGGGAGTCTCTCCTCCGTGAAGGAGGCGCTTGCCAGATCGAGCTCGACGGCCGCCTCGGGCGGCGCAATTAAGCTGAGGAGAGCGGCGCTGGCGATAGCCAAGGGCGTCGAAGCGCAAATTCCTGCTCATTTCGCCGAGCTCGGCATCGATTTGGCTCTGGATACGCAAGGGCGCGTATGGCTGCTCGAAGTCAATTCCAAGCCGTCCAAGGATGACAACACCCCTTTGTCGACCGATCGGAAAATTCGTCCGTCCGTACGACGGATCGTACAGTATTCGCGCTTTGCCGCGAAATTTTGACTGATGTTGAGGTGATCTCATGATGATACCGTCGTCTTCCAGCGCACTGGGCATCATGACCACGCAAACCGAAGGGGAACCCCCTTTCATGAACCGCGATTTTTATCGAAAAATTTGTCTGATCGGCCAACAAGCCGGCCTGAACGTCTTCGTGTTTACGCCTCAAGGCGTGAGCGAAACCGACAACGTCGTCAAGGGATACGGCTTCGATGCCGAAGCGCGCCGGTGGATCGGCCGGAATTATGCGAGGCCCGACCTCGTATACGACCGCTGCTTCTTCACTTCGCGCAGGCAGGCCGCGGAATATCGCGAGGCTGTCCGCCGGCTGCGCAAGCCTCCGGCTGCCCTTTTTCTGGGTTATGGCCTACGGGGCAAATGGGACGTCCAGCATATGCTTGAGCGGGACGGCCGGTTCGTCTCCCATCTGCCGCAGACGGAGCCGATGCGCAGCGTGCGTTCGGCCGCCGAATGGCTGAAGCGGCACGGCGAGCTCGTGCTGAAGCCGCAGGCCGGCTCGCAAGGCCGCGGCGTGCTGCACGTGCGGCGCGGCGCGGCGGCCGCGCGGCCGGGCGTCGGCCCCGTCGCGCCCGAAGGAACGGCAAACGCCGAGCCGGCGTTTGCCGTACGCGGGCGCGACGCGCGCAACCGCCCGGTCGCGTGCAGCTTCGACAGCGCCGCGGCGCTGCTGCGCTGGCTGCGCCGGTTCACGGCGCAGCGGGACTATCTGCTGCAGCGTTACTTGCCGCTGCATAACCAAAACGGCGAGGCGTACGACGTGCGCTCGCTCGTGCAAAAGGACGGCACCGGCCGCTGGCAGGTGACCGGCATAGCCGTGCGCAAAGGTCAAGGCGGCAGCTTGACCTCGAATCTTCACGGCGGCGGCAGCGCGGAGCCGGCGCTGCCGTTCCTTACCGCCCAGTTCGGCGCCGAGACGGCCGCCCGGATCGCCGCCGAGCTAGAGCGCCTTTCGCGGCTGCTCCCCGCAGCGCTTGAGCAAAGCCACGGAAGGCTCGCCGAGCTGGGCATCGACTTTGGAGTCGATACCGGCGGCCATATATGGATCTTGGAGGTTAATTCCAAGCCGGGCCGTTCCATCTTTACTTATTTACACGATGACCGGGCGCGGTTTAACGCTCTGGCCAATCCGATAAAATACGCTCGCTACCTGCTTCGGAACACTCGGGCAGGAACGCCGAATCTCAGCTTAAGACCCGCTCCCGCGGCGGCCAAATCCCATCATGGCCCGCCGGACCATGAAGCATTGCTTATGAAGTAAGCTTCACCTTAGGAAAGCTCTTAAACCGCTCGCTTACGAAGACAGCTTTCCTGCGGAAAGCTCGGCAGTTGCTTACGAAGAAAGCTTTCCTGCGGAAAGCTCTTAGGAGGATACCCATGAGTTTGACAACTTGCACGATTCATGTGACACAGAGACAGGAAAGAGTCATCTACTTGACAAGTGAATTGGCGAGAACCCTCAAGCTGGCAAAAGCAAAATCCGTGTCCCTGCAAATGGGCAGCAAAACCGCCTCCACAGGCTTCAAGCTGCTGAAAAAAACGGGCAACCATCTGTACGTTCCGCTGTCCGTCATGTCCCAGCTGCGCATTCCGCATTTGGGCTCATGCACCATCATGTGCACGAACGGCAAGGACATTAGGCTGGGTCCGTTGATCGGCATTTTGACCAGCGTCTCATCAAGCGGCTCCGCCCCATTCGGCTCGCGTACCGAGTTCATTCGCCAATTTATGAAGGTCGGAACCGGCAAATCGTTTTATTTCGGCTTCTCGCCCCGCGACGTTAATTGGGCGCAGTCTACGGTGACCGGCACCTTTCCGCGCAAGGAAGGCGGCTGGTTCCGCAAGACGGTTCCTCTGCCCGATGTCGTCTATAACCGTTTGCCAAGCCGCAAGGCCGAGAAGCTGCCTTCCATGAACGCATTCAAACAGCGTTTCATTAAACGCGGCATTCCGCTGTTCAACTGGGCCTTTTTCGATAAATGGGATATTTACAATTTGCTCGAAGGCACCGACGCTTTCAAGCACGTGCCCGAATCGCATATCAATCCGTCCTCGGCCCAAATCAAGGAAATGCTCGAAAGGCATAAATTCATTTATTTGAAGCCGACCGGCGGCAGTCTCGGCATCGGGATTTACCGGCTCACCTACAACCCTAAGCGCGGTTATTACGCCCGCTTTCGCCGGGCCGGCAAAAACGTGCTGCTGCGCTTCAGCAAATTCGAGTCGCTTATGGCGCTCTTGAACCGCAGCAACGGCCGATTGAATCATTACGTTGCGCAGCAGGGAATCCGGTTGATCGAAATCGACAATTGCCCGATTGACTTCCGCTTTCATCTTACCAAAAACATCAACAATCAATGGGTCGTGGCAGGAATCGGCGCCAAGAAGGCCGGCAAGGGCAGCGTAACTACCCATGTGCGCACCGGCGGACAGCTGATGACCCCGGACCAGGTGCTGCGGCAAATATTCGGGGCCCGCGCCGACCAAGTGCTGGCGAGCGCCAAAGATACGGCGATTAAGCTCGCGGAATCCATCGAAAACAACGGCAAGCATACGCTGGGCGAGCTCGGCTTCGATATCGGTATCGATCAGAACGAAAAAATATGGATGTTCGAAGCGAACTCCAAGCCGGGCCGGTCCATCTTCAAGCATCCTGCCCTAAAAGGAGAAGGTAAGGCAGCGCTGCAGTATATTTACGACTACTGTCTGTACCTTAGCCGATTTCGCGCAAGGAGGGACACCTGAGTGGATGACATGGAGCTTCATGAAACTCCCAAAAAGCCAACGATGGCCATACTCACTTATTCCGACGACAAAAGGGTTTTTCGAGGGAATCAGGAAAATTTTATCGATTTGATCCGTACCGGCGAGGAAAAGGGCGTTCTCGTCTACGTGATGACAACGTCGGATTTCAAGCTGACGGGCGACAAGGCGGTAGGTTACTCTTACAACTTCACTTCGAAAAAATGGAAGAAGGGGCTGCTCCCCATGCCCCATGTCATCTATAACCGGATTCCTTACCGCAAATTCGAGCTGCTTCCCGAGGTGCAGCAGGTGATGCAAACATGCATGAAGCACGGACAAATCCGTTTTTTCAACCCCGCCTTCTTTAATAAATGGACGCTGTTCGAGTGGCTTAACAAATCCAAGGACACACAATCGCTCATCCCCACTACGCAGAAGCTGACGAACAGCGAGGACCTGGAGCATATGCTGCAAAAGCACAGCAATCTGTACCTGAAACCGATTCGCGGCAAGGCGGGCAAAGGGATCATGAAAGTAAGCCGGCTGCCCGAGAAAATAGCCAAAACGCGCAAATACCAGCTGAGTGTGCAAAACAAAACGAGAAGCCATATATCCCGGTACGCCTCGGTTCCGCAGCTGTGGACGCAAATTCGCGAGATGATCGGCACGAAGGATTATATTATGCAGCAGGGCATTACGCTCGCCAGCTACAAGCAGCGTCCGTTCGACCTGCGAGTGCTCGTGCAAAAAAACGGCAAAGGCATTTGGAGCATTGCGGGAGTCGGAGCAAGACTCGCCGGCAAGCTGAGCATTACGACGCATGTGCCGAGAGGCGGGTCCATCGACGACCCCGCCAAGCTGCTGGAAGCGGGCTTCGGCCCCGCGGGCAGCAAGCGGATTTTGCGGCGCGCCAAACAATCGGCGCTGATGATCGCCAAGCAAATCGAGAAGGCGAGCGAAACGATGCTGGGTGAAATGTCGATGGATTTGGGCGTAGATTCGAACGGGCAAATCTGGTTTTTTGAAGCGAACTCGAAACCTATGAAATTCGACGAACCCCCTATTCGCCGTAAATCGCTGGATAATCTGATCCTGTACAGCGCCTATTTGTCCCAGATGAAGAAAAATCCAGGCAGGTCTATAGCACGAGCGGGAAAAAAGAGAAAACCATCAAAAACTCCAAGCCAAAAAGCAAGGTGAGCAGGTGATGAACAGTGGCCCATTCTTACCAATTAGGCATCCTGGCCATGTATTTGTCGGAACGGCGGCTTGAGGAGCTCGCTTTTTTCCGCAAGCTCAGCGTGTACGGCCATAAGCTGGGGATCGAGGTGCTCGTGTTCACCCCGGATGATATCGAGGGCTCCACTCTCAAGATCAATGCTCTCGTCTACAGGCCGTCCAACGGCAGATGGCAGCGCAAGCGGACCGCGCTTCCGGGCTTGGTGTACGATCGCTGCAGGTATCACGGGGCGGACAATTACCGCAAGATTTCCCGGTTTCGCTCGCTGTACTCCAAGCATATCCGGTATTTAAGCAAGCCGCTGACCAACAAATGGGGGATGCATCAAATCTTGTCGGAAAATTCGGAAATTGCGGAGCATTTGCCTGCAACGGTCCGCTACAACGGCAACAAGCATCTGATCCGCTTTCTCAAAAAGCATAAGCGTATATATTTGAAACCCAGCAGCGGCACGGGAGGACGCGGGATCGTCCGCATGCAGCAGCTTGGCAGCTCCAGCTTCCTTATCCAAGGACGCGACCAGAACAGGCACATTATTCCGGAGCAGACCGTAAGCGAGCTCCAGATCGAAACAAAGCTCAGTACCTGGAAACTGAACAACCGATATATCGTTCAACAGGGCATCCCGCTGACGCTGAAGAACGGCCGGGTGCACGACTTCCGCATGCTGGTGCAGAAGGACGGCAACGGCGAGTGGCAGGTGACAGGCTGCGCCGGCAGAATCGGCCCCAAGCGTTCCGTCACCTCGAATCTTCATGGCGGGGGAACGGCCGTTCCGATGATTTCGCTGCTCCGAAGCCGGTTTCAGGATGAAGCCGTAATCGAGGGAATCAAGGAAGACGCCTACCGGCTCGGCATGAAGGTAGCCCGGTTCGCAGAGGAAAAATTCGGTCCGCAGTGTGAAATGGGAATCGATCTGGCTATCGATCCCAAAGGCAAGGTCTGGCTGCTGGAAGTGAACCCCAAGCCGTCGCGCGAAGTGTTCTACCGCATCGGAGAGCGGGAAGCTTACCGCAAGGCCATTTCCAATCCTCTCGAATACGCCATCTGGCTGCTGAAAAAAAGATCGAGAGAGCATACCTCAAGACTGGATGCGCGGAAAAATAATCTGCCGGAATGACAACAGCTCCCTTCTACGATCCATATTTTCCAATGTGTTAAGAAAAAAAGAGGGAAGCGGCTCCCCGCTTCCCCTTACATATAAACGGCGAACGCGGACCGGCGTTGATCCCCGGTCCGCGTTCGCGCGTCTTATTCGTTTGCTTTGTCCGCTTCCTTCGGCAGCAGCTCCAAGAGCTCGCTGAACCGGCCGATCCTTACATCGGCGCCGTCCAGCTCGCCTTCCTTGCGGAATCCGGCGTAATCGCAGCCGATTACGGCCAGACCGTTCTCGCGCCCCGCCTCTACGTCCGAGGAGCGGTCGCCGACCATCCAAGCCGATTGAACGCCGTAGGTTTCGAGCAGCATCCTCACAAGGTCCACCTTCGAGCGCGTCCGGAATTCGCCTGCGCTGTACAGTCCTTCGAACAACGGGCTTAAGCCTTTATGTTCGATAACTCCCTTGACGTAAGGCTCCAGGCCATTGCTCGCTACAAACAGACGGATGCCCCGGTCGCGCAAAGCTTTCAGCGTCGCTTCCACCTCGTCATACATCCGGCCTTCGCCGCGTTCCAGTCCTTGGACTTGATGATCGAGCAGCAGTACGTCGGCGCGGCGGTGCACCTGCTCGTCCACACCCGGCATTACCCTCTGCCAAATATGTTCAAGCAGCATTCCGAGGCCGCCCAGAATCTCGCTCTCCGGGGGAGTCTCCCCTGTGTATGAGCCCTCGGCTCTAAGCTGATCGAACGTAGCGTGGTAAGCCGGCAGCAGCAGCGTTTCCGTCTGAAACAGCGTACCGTCCAAGTCAAACAGCATGGCTTCCGGTTTTTGCAAAGTTGGATGCATGAATGTCCCCTCCGAATCTTCTCTATTCTTCATCTATACAAGCATGATTTCAGCATGATGTCAAATCGATGAAAGCCAAGAATTGCGGATCATCCGGTATCCGGCTTTCACAAGGGCAAGCCTCCCTCCGTTTTTCGCCGCCATAGCGGGATTCATAGTGGGAATACTCGGCTTTTGTCCGCTGCGGCCCGTCCCATCTAATAAAGCTTGGAATACCCGTTGATCATTCGTTTTTCGATATGGATGAAACGGTCAAGAAGCCATACATATGTATGGAATTTGCTTTTCATTTCAACAAAATCCCATCAGATTGCGAGTGATGCAAATGGTGAAATTTTGTGCAAAGTGTAATGAAAAGATGAGTGAAGGAGACATTCTATGTAAGTACTGCGGCACTTTCCTAACTTCGGGCGAACCGTCCGCCGCAGCTGTCCAAGAAGCTCCGCAATCCAAGACAGGCCGCATCGTTCTCATTATCGTTATTATTCTTGTCATCGCCGGCCTCTTGGTTTACTTCCTGCGGTAGTGTTTCAAGAAGAGGAGCGGCTCCCGCAGGCGGGCCGCTCTTTTTCTTTGAAGCGTTCAGCCCAATTATGAATGGGCAAGTATCCCGGCTCCTTTTTTGCGCATACATTGAAAGTATCAGCATACAGAAAAGGAGCAATCGCAAATGGCTTATTATCCTTATGTTACCCTGCCGGTTCCGCAGGTGGTTCCGGTCCCTTATTCCATTTACACTCCATGGATTTATCCTTACGGAGGCTGGCAGGGCGGTTGGTACGGCGGTCCCGGCTGGCAGGGCGGCCACGGTTGGTATGGAGGCTGGCACGGCGGCTGGCATGGCGGTCACGGCGGTTGGCACGGAGGTCACGGACACGGTGGCTGGCACGGACACCGCTCCAAATCCAAATAATCCGCCCTTGTCCGACGCCAAGAAGCATTCCATTCTCGCTTGGCCCCAAGCGTTAACGGAATGCTTCTTTTTCTCGCTCTATAAACGTGGGCAATTGGCAAAACCATAGCGCTGAAATCCTCCACGCAATGAATGAACCGTATAATGTTAAAAAAACTTTTTCGCGCATTGCTCCGATTTGAGGATTTCCACCGCCTCGCGAAACCTTAGCGAATGGACGATTTCCCGTTCGCGCAAAAACTTCAGACTGTCCTGCAAATCGCAGTCGTCGGTCATATCGATGAGCCACTGATAAGTAGCGCGCGCCTTCTCCTCCGCCGCAATATCCTCGTACAAGTCCGCGATCGGGTCGCCCTTCGCCTGTATGTAGGCCGCCGTCCAAGGGACGCCCGACGCGTTCTCGTAAAACAAGGCTTTATCGTGGCTTACGTAATGGGGATCTAGTCCCGCCGCTTGGATCTGCTCCGTGGACAAATCCTTAGTCAGCTTGTAAACCATTGTGGCGATCATTTCCAGGTGGGCAAATTCCTCAGTGGAAATATCTGTAAGTAGCCCAATCACTTTATCCGGGATCGTATACCGCTGATTCATATAACGAAGCGCTGCGGCCAGCTCGCCGTCCGCTCCCCCGTACTGTTCCAACAACAGCTTAGCCATACGAGGATCGCATTTGCCGACCCTGACCGGGTATTGCAACTTCTTCTCATAAACCCACATGCCGCTGCTCCTCTCCCTTCGGTGATGAACGTTCGCTGATCAAACCTGCCACGGCCAAGGCGTGTCGTTCCACTGCCACGGATACCGGGAATAGCTTCGCCCGAAGCTTTGCAGAGGGCCGAATTCCATTTCAAATTGCTGGGCAAGCCGCATTCGTTCGCTGGCGCAGTGATTGTACTGATTGAGCGCATTTCCGTCCAGAGGATGCGTATCCAGATACAGCGTTAATTCCACCAGCACGAAATCGATGGCCTGCAGCTCCTGCAGCAGCACATAATAGCGCTCCGGCACTTGTCTCTCCTCCATACAGACTCTCCTCCTTTCGCAGGACTAGCAGCGCGGCTGATACGGGCTATACAGCGCAGGCCACAGCGTTCCCCGTCTTAAAGCCTCCTGGGGCGGCCATTGCGGCCAATTCGGCGGCTGGAACGTAATGTACAATTGAGGCGGGGTCGAAAATACCTTTTTAACAATCGGCGGACAAGGATCAAACGGGCTAATGTACGGACACCATACCTTTTCCTGAGTAAACACAGCGATGCCTCCTTTAAGGGAAACGCGTCCTGTCGACGGTTTTTCCAAGATGCGGTAGTCTGCGCGTGCCGACAATGAATGTCTTGCTCCGAACCTCCACCCCCCGTTCCCGACGCTGCGACTACGGCTACCAATATTTATACATTGCAGCCCTGTCCATTATGAGTATAAAATGGGAACAAATTCTTGGATCGCCTTAAACGGCGAGAAAAATAAGTTGTTCTTCAGCAGAATAGAAAGCGTTTACATTTTGGCAAAAGGAAAAGAACCGCGTCGATTGCCGAACCTCCAACGAATCGGGAAGCATCCGGCCGTTGGGGCCGCTTCATCCGCGGTTTCTCCCCTTCCATCAAACGCAGTTATTCCATCAAGCTTAATCCAGCTTAATATTGATCTGCAGCAGCCCTACCCGGCGCAGCGCCTGGTACACGATAATTAATACCGGGCCGAATATCAAGCCGATCACTCCGATCAGCTTGAACCCGACATACATGCTCATCAGCGCGGCCAAAGCGTTGATGCCAACGGCGTCCCCGATAATTTTCGGTTCGATCAGCTTGCGGAAGATCATAATGAACACCAGCAGAATGAGCAGTCCGACCGCCAGGTGCATATTGCCGGTCAGCAGGCTGTATAATGCCCAAGGCACGAGCACCGCGCTGGTCCCGAGTATCGGGAGAATATCGACGATAACGATCAAGAGGGCGACAGCCAGCGGGTAATCGACCCGCAGGAAGAGCAGCCCGATCAGCGTCACGATGTAGGTCAGCAGACTGATAAGCACTTGCGCGAAAATAAATCCGAGCACCGCGCGGCGCAAATCTTTTAATACGGCGGTCACCTTGCTCTGGGACTTGGTTTCGAACAAATTAAGCAGCGAGCGGTAAAGCCTCGGGAGGCTGATCGAGATAAGATAAAGTCCGATGATGAAAACGACGAAGAAAATGAACAGATTCGGGATCGTTTTGGCGGCATTCAGGAAATAGGAGGACATCGCCGTCAATATCCCTTTCAGGTTATCGGCAATCGTATTGATCCCCGACTCGATCCAGTCCTGCAATTGCTCCGCGATTCCTTCCGGCAGGGAGTTGTAGAACAGGCGCGTCTTTTCCGTCGTATTATCGAAAAATAGTTTCGCATCGTTCAAATAGTCCGGAGCCCCTTTCCAAAATTGGATCAGCTCCGACACCATTTTAAACCCGACCAAGGAGAAAAAACCAAGCAGCGCTCCCGTAAACAATGTGCATACGATAACGGCCGCGACTGCCCTGTCCATCTTGCTCAGCTTGATGAGCCATTGAACGACCGGCTCAAGAAAGATCGCAACCAGCATCGCCAGCAAAAACGGAAATCCGATCGTGAACAAACCATATAACAATACGACGCCGATAGCGCAAAACAATATGGTTCTGAGCGACATATTCGGGCGGTTCCCCTCCTACCCTTATAGTTCTTCCTGCGTTCCCTCCGGCTCCTTAGACTGCGGCAGTCGGGTGATCGCCACCCTCACAATGCGCAGCCGGCGCACCTCGGCAATTTCGAACTCGAAATTGCCGTGCCTCAGCTTCTTGCCTTTCGTCACCGCCCCTTCCAGCTCGGTAAACAGCCAGCCGCCGATCGAATCGACCTCGTCGTCTTCAATGCCGAGCGATAGCAGATCGTCCAGATCCTCCAGCAGCACCCGGCCGTCGACCGAATACGTATCGCCTTTTTTCTCAATGCTCGGCCGCTCGTTCTCATCGAATTCGTCGTGGATCTCGCCGACGATTTCCTCCAGAATGTCTTCGGTCGTCAGCAGGCCGGCCGTGCCGCCGTATTCGTCGACGACGATGACAAGCTGGGAATGCTTCCGCTGCATCAGCTTCAGCACATGGCTGATCTCCATCGACTCAGGAACCATCAGCACCGGGCGGATGAACGATTTGAGGTTATGGTCCTCGTCGGGATCGGCCGTCAACAAATCGGTAATATGGACGAACCCGATAATATTATCCTTATCATGCTTGGCAACCGGATAACGAGTATGCTTCGTACGGTACACGGTCTTCAAATTTTCCGCGAAGGACTGATCGGCGAACAAACAGTCCATATCCGTCCGCGGCAGCATAATTTCCCGGGCCACCCTATCGGAAAATTCAAAGATGTTGTCGAAGAGCGCCATCTCATCCTTATCGATATGACCGCTCTTCGCGCTCTGGTTCATTAAGATGCGGATCTCCTCTTCGGTATGTACGGCGTCATGCTCGTTGGCCGGCTGGACGCCGACAAGACGCAGCATCCGGTTCGCGGCGCCGTTCAGCAGCCATATGGCCGGGAAGAACACTTTATAGAAGACGAGCAGCGGACCGGACAGCCAGAGCGAAGTGCCTTCGGATTTCTGAATAGCCAGCGACTTGGGCGCCAGCTCCCCCAACACGATATGCAAAAACGTGATCGTCGCAAAGCCGATGAACACGGACAAGGCAGAGCTGAACCAGGCGTTGTTCCAATGCAAAAGCTCGAACAGCGGATCGACGATCAAGTGGGAGATGGCCGGCTCCCCGACCCATCCTAAGCCCAGCGACGCCAACGTAATGCCGAGCTGGGTCGCGGATAAATAAACATCCAGCTTGCCCGTTACCGCCAGCGCGTACTTGGCTCTCCCAACGCCCTCGTTTTGCAGCTGCTGAAGGCGCGTCGTTCTCACCTTAACCAGGGCAAATTCGGCGGCGACGAAAAAACCGTTCAGCAGCACGAGCACAATGACAAGCAAAATATTAAATGCGATTAAACCCCAATCAAAGCCCAATGGAATTCATTCTCCTTTGCGGTGGTTATCGGCCGGCGTTAAATCACTGCTTTTCGTCTCGTAAAATCGACTTCCTTATAATAAGTATCCACAACAAGCAAGTTCGGCCCGCAGCAGCTTGCCGCAGCGCAGTGGCAGTTGACCGACCGGTTCAGCGGATGATTCTCCCAACGGTCGAAAACCTGCTGCAGCGTATCGGCATGAACGTTGCCGAGCGCGGGAACGTCGGAGAAGTCGGTCACGTAGACGTCGCCTGTGAACAGGTTCACATTCAGCCGGTTGCGTCCGTCCGGATCGTTGCGCACCGTCACATTAGGCTCCTTGCGCAAACGGCTAATGATCCGGTGATCTTCCTCCGACTGGCTGCAGGCGTAATACGGAAGCGTGCCGAAGAGCATCCATACGTCAGGGTCGCGATGATCGAGCAGATTGTGAATCGCCGCCCGGAAGTGATCCAGCGACAACACCGGCAAGTTCGACGCGAACGAACTCGGATACATCGGATGCACCTCATGGCGGCGGCAGCCCATCTCGACGATCAGCTTATGAATTTGCGGCAGCTTCTCATGCGTCCGGTAGTTGATCATCGACTCCGCCGAAACGAACATTCCGCCGCGGCTCAGCGCGATCGTGTTCTCGACCATCCGTTCGTACAGCTTGGCCGCCGTTTCCCTGGCGACGTTCCGTCCCGAACGAACAAAGCCCACCTGATGAAAGTCGTCGGCATTCAAGTAATTGAAGGAAATATGCATGACATCCAGATAAGGAGCCAGCAGTTCGTAACGCGACAGGCTCAGCGTCAGGTTGGAGTTGATCTGCGAACGGACGCCGCGCTCCCGAGCGTATTTCAATACCGGGACGATGTAGTCCCGCACCGTAGCTTCATGGTAGCTGGGCTCTCCGCCGGTGATGCTGATCGTCTCCAGATGCTCCACCTGGTCAAGCCGTCTTAATATTTGATCGACGGGAATTCTCGGTCCCTCGGTCATCGTCAGCGTCTCACCCACCGCACAGTGCTCACACCTCATGTTGCACAAATTCGTCACTGTCAATTCCACGCTGGTCAGCTTATGCTTGCCGTGTCTTTGAAGGGAACGAATCGGATCCCACGGATCGTATTCGGGCGTTATTGCGGGCACTACGGGATTCAGCTTATGTATCATGTTGAAATTCACACCTGACTCTTTAAAAGTATTTTACCACCTATTGTATCGTATGACGCATCAAAATGAAACTAATCCGCGCAAATCCGGCTGCGGCGCAGCGTCTTTCGCCTCAGCTAACTTGCGGACAACAAAAAAACCCGAGCATCCCGGGCTTACATTACCAGTGGCTATTTGAGATTGCAGCCATACGGCCCGCTGCATTCTTAATCTTCGTCGTTCACTCCGGCAATCATGACGGACAGCTTCTGCGACAAATCCAGATCGAAAGGAGCTTGCAGCTCCTGCCCTTCTTCATCCTTCAGGATGCGCACGATGGGGCGGTGCGGAAACAGCTTGTTAAGCCCGACGACCGTCCCGGCTTCGCCCGTGCTTAACGTTACGGTAACGCCGATCGGATAAATGGCGATTTTGTCCCGGAACAATTCGATCTTCGATTTCTCGTACAGCGTATCGACTCCGGTGTACAATATTTCCATCGCCTGATGCGGAAGCATCGCTTTGCGGTAAACGCGGTGCGTCGTCATCGCATCGTAAGAATCTACCAGCCCGATCCAACGGGCGTAATCATGAATGTCGCGGCCCTCTATTCCGCGGGGATAACCGCTGCCGTTCAGCCGTTCATGATGCTGAAAGGCGCAGTGCGCGGCGATAAGAGGGATGTTCGGCTCATCCTTCAAAATGCGGAAGCCGTACTCCGCATGCTTCTTAATGCAGCTGAATTCGTCGTCGGTCAGCTTGCCGCTTTTCCTCAGCAGATCAAGCGGAATCTGCGTTTTGCCGATATCGTGCAGCAGCGCGCCGAGACCGAGCGTCATCAGCTCGTCCCTGTTGTAGCCGTGAGCCATCCCGAGCATCGTCGAATAAATGCACACGTTCAAGGAATGCTGGAATAAATAGTCGTCCATGACGCTGATGTCGGTCAGCATAATCATCGCATCCTTATGGCCGCTCAAATCGTCGATAATCAGCTTCATGACGCTGCCGAACGCCTTGCCGAGCTGCAAGCCGCCGTTCGCCTTTCTTTTGACCGAATCTTCCATAATCGTCCGAAACGTCGAACGGATCTCGGAGGTCGCTCTCATTCTCGTTTCTTCAGTAATCATATCCTCAATAATCACGTCGCTGGTTCTAGGATCATCTATGTATACATAATCAATTCCGTGCTCGCCTAACCGCCGGATTAAGTTTTGTGATAATTCCACACGTTCCCCAAGAAGGGTTAAGCCTTCTTCGTTATAAATTTTTCTCCCGAGCCTCATCCCGGGGCGAACCATATTCAATGGAAGCAGCCGCATTCCTAAACCACGTCTTCTTTCTTCAGAAGTAGACAACCGTCTATGCCTAATTTAAAGGATTCCTCTAAAAAGAGCAATATCTATTTACATAATTCGACATTCGCGCGAATTATCCTGTCGATCTTCCGTCCTATTGTTCAAAAAATCAAAATATGAAGATTATATGTAGGCCCAAGTTGGTATTGTCGGACACCCGGTTACAGGCTAAAATAGAAGAGTTCGCACAAAAAAAGGTAGGAGGCCGTTATGTTAAGTTATTGGGTTGCAATTATTATGGGTATAGTCGAAGGGCTTACCGAATTTTTACCTGTGTCTTCTACGGGACACCTCATTTTGACCCAAGCGCTTCTGGGAATCCCTGAGGATAACTCCATCATGAAAACGTTCGAGGTGGTCATTCAGCTCGGAGCTATCTTGGCCGTTGTCGTCATTTATTGGAACCGCATATTGCTGCTGTTCGGCTTGAAGAAAGACCCTTCCCGCGCCGGAAAGAAAAAGCTGAATTTAATCCATATTTTGATCGGAATATTGCCTGCGGGTATCATCGGACTGCTCGTTAACAATTGGATCGAGGAGCATCTGTTCTCGCCGAAAACCGTCCTGCTCAGCCTAATCGTCGGCGGCGTGCTGCTGATTATTGCGGAGAAGTCCTCATCGCGCAAAACCGCTCAAGAATTGGATGATATAACGTACCGTCAAGCGTTTTATATCGGTTTGTATCAAATTTTGGCCGTTATTTGGCCAGGCTTCTCCCGCTCCGGAGCAACGATTGCCGGAGGGATGCTTTCGGGCGTCAGCCGCGGCGCTTCGGCGGATTTCACGTTCATTCTCGCCATACCGCTGATGTTTGCGGCGTCAGGACTGTCGCTGATTAAATCGTACAAACTGTTTACGCCAGACATTATCGGATTTTTCGCAGTCGGTTTCGTCGTATCGTTCATTGTGGCGCTACTGGCCGTCGTCACGTTCATCAAACTCGTGTCCAGAATGCAGCTCACCTACTTCGCTTATTACCGTTTTGTGATCGCGATTTTGTTCGCCATCTATTTCTTTATGATGTAACGCCGGTTCACCCCGGCAGCATGCCATGAAAAAAGAACCGTCCCGACTCCGTAGACTCTTCTTCTATGCCGGCTTAGGCCGGCAAGGGAGGGAGCTCCACGATTCGCGGACGGTTCTTTTTGTTGGGTTAGGCCGGCATTCTCTGCCGGACACGGCTATTTTAGTAAGCGGTCCAACCGGCATCCGCCGTTACGACCGTTCCGTTGACGAAGCTGGCGTCGTCCGAGGCGAGGAATAGCGCCACTTTGGCGATTTCCTGCGGCTCTCCGGAACGGGGGTTCAAGTTGATGCCCGCCATTGCCCGCTCCATTCCGAATGAATTCGGCGTATTGATCGTTGTGCCGATATTGGTATTCACTCCCCCCGGAGCAATCGCGTTGCAGCGGATGCCCAGGTTCGCATATTGAAAACCAACGTTTTTGGTGAAGCCGACGACGGCATGCTTGGCCGCCGTATAAGCCGCTCCGGCCCGTGAGCCGTACAGCCCGCCTGCGGAGGCTACATTGACGATAACGCCGCTTTTTTTCTCGATAAAGATCGGAAGCACCTTCCGAGTCGCCCTCATCGGACCTGTCGTATTAATAGCGAAAACTCTCTCCCACAGCTCGTCCGTCACGTCGGCGGCCGGAACGAAATTATCCATAATCCCAGCGTTATTGACAAGAATATCCACCGTTCCGAATTGTTTCATCGCTGTATCGATCAAGTTCTGAATGTCTTCTTCTTTGGCCACGTTGGCCGCTACCGCAATCGCCGTGCCGCCCCCCGCTTCAATGCCGGATACGACGGTTTGCGCCGTTTCGTCCCGAAGATCGGAAACGACGACCTTCGCTCCTTCCGCGGCAAAAAGCTCCGCGATGGCTTTGCCCATACCTGACGCCGCTCCTGTAATTACAGCCACTTTTCCGGAAAGTCTCATCTTGAATCCCTCCATGGTTTATTATTTGAATTCAACCAAGTATAAATTCGAACTCATCAAATAATTAAACGTACAGATGTTGTATACAGAACATCTGTTACTTCAAGTATAATAGAGCGAGAGGGAATTACAATCATCAAAGAACGGCGATTTGACAGCTAACCGACAAAACAAGTCATTTTGTTCAATAACTCGCAAAGGGATGATTTTGCAATGAAGGAAATCAATAAAAAACCGGATCGACGCATCCTGCGCAGTAAAAGCGCCTTAAGGGAAGCGCTGCTGGGATTAATGTCGCAAAAGCCTTTCACCTCCATCTCCATCACGGAAATCGTCGAGCAGGCCAACTATAACCGGGGCACGTTCTACTCCAATTACGAAAGTAAAGAAGCTTTGCTTGACGACGTTATCTCGGAATTGATCGGCCGGCTGCTGCAATCGTACCGGGCGCCTTATGAAAGCGCGGAAGTGTTCCGCATCAGCGAAATGGCCGCTAACTCCGTAATGATCTTCCAGCATGTTTTCGAAAACGCCAAAATATACGCCATATTAATGAAAAGCGACGTGCTCCCGGTTTTAAGGGAAAAAATGTTTATCGCTCTCAAGCAAATCTCCCAGGAAGAATTAGTTCATCCCGAACACGACATCGATCAGGAGCTGCTTGCCATCTATTCGATTCACGCGCTGCTCGGCCTCGTCTTCTATTGGGTGGAGAGCGGCTTCAAGCATCCTACATCCTATATGCAGGAACAGCTGATCAAGCTGATTCGTTGGCGGCCGTCCGATGCTAGAACGGTGGTAGTGAAGCGGGCGGAGGATCTCCGGTGAGAACACTTTCGCCCGTGCCGCTCTATGATGACGGCCAAGCTGCGCGGCTGGATTGCCCATATTCCAATATCACATTCTTATCTAGGATGGGAACAAATCCCCCAAAAGCCATCCATGCCGCCGACGCGGCACCACAGACAATGGAAATGGGGTACCAAGAGTAATTTCCAGGGTAGTGACGTGATGCTCTGAAGCTTATTCCGTCCGCATCCGGCTTCAGCTGGATCGGCGTCTAACCCTTCCTCTGGGATCGTTCTATGGGTAGGCTTTACTTTCGGGGGAGTCCCCGGATTTCCACAGGATATGGCTGCGCATCATTTCCTAAACAACTAAAAAAAACCGGCCTTGCGGCCAGGTTTGGTCTTAACCCATACGTGCGCGGAGCTATACCGCATGCCACCGTTTCACGGCGCCTTCCCGGATCGCTTCAGGAAGATGAAGCTCCTGCACGATAATATCGCGGATAAACTCAGGCAAGAAATATTCGACTTGGCTGCCCTGCGCCAACGATAAGTAACCTTTGCCGAACGTGAACATATCGATCGTCCCGACGATGTACTCTTTCTCAGGGACAAGCGGCTGCGAGCCTGCGAGCGCCCTGCGTATTTTCGCCATATCCGGCGCCTTCGGATCGTATTCCACCCGCAAGCCGTCCAAATTGAGCATGCCCAGCACCTTACCCCGGAACCCGAAGCCGTAAATCGGCATCTCCTTAAATTCGGGCAGCAGCGATTCCTCCAGCGCCTTCAAGAGATGCTCGCCCTTGATCCGAATCCGGCACGGATTGATCGGGGAAGGACAAATCTCAAGCAGCCTTCCGGCGGTTACGGGCCCCGCCTTCAAACCGTCCAGAAACTGCCCGGCATTGACGATCCCGATGTCCGCCCCCGTCCATCGCCGAAGGGCGGCAGCAAGCATATTGCCGAGAGGGGCTTCCGTGTTCCATTCCGACGGCAGAGATTGCGGCAAATAAGCGACCTCGCGGTCGAGCATGCTCGCGGCATCGGCCTTGCAGCGTTGCGCCAGCTCCAGCACGGCCGGATCGGCGGCCTCCTCCGCCATGGAGCGCACATAGCCGGAGGAACGGATCGGCTTACGGCTGACGGGGTCCAGCTCCAAATCGACGACGCCTATATATTGGCCGAATTTGCCTGCTCCGCATACCAGCGATTGCCCGATGCGCAGCGGCTGCTCCAGCAAATGATGGCTATGTCCGCCCAAAATGACGTCGATCCCCGGGATATCCACCGCAATCCGTTCGTCCAGCTTAAGTCCGAGATGAGAAAGAAGGACGAGCACATCGACCTGAGGGCGAAGTTTGCCGGCCCAGAACTGCACGGAGGCAAACGGATCTTGAACCGTCCAGCCGAGCAGCCGATAAAATTCATGATAATAAGCGGTAACGCCGATTAACCCTATCGAGATACCCGATTTGACAATAATATGATACGGTGCCATCCACGACGGCGGACTCCCTGTCTCTGTCTCCACCAGATTGCCGCACAGCATCTTCAGATCCGGGCGGCTGCCGTATAGCTCGGCCAGCGCCTCCCTCGTCAAGGTCAAGCCTTCATTATTGCCCAGCGTCATCGCCTCATAGCCTGTCGCGGACATCATATCCAGGTTGAAGCCGCCGGCGCTTGCCTCGGTTTCCGGGCGCATCCGGTCGAGATGATCCCCAATATCGACTGTGAGCGTATGCTCTTCCCCCGCCTCGGCGCGAAGCTTCTTGAATGCGGCGGCAATCGCCGGCATTTGTTCAAAATGGCTGTGGATATCGTTCGAATGAAGGATACGCAGCCGCAAAGGCGTTGCATTCATATTCCCCGGCCTCCCCGTCGTAACGGCACATTGTTATTATTTGCGCAGCCGCAAGTCTTCCGGACTTACGACGTTCTTAAAACCGTAGCTCGCTTCGTCCGCCTTCTCGCTGTAAAGAAAACGGATCGTAACGATACTTTTCACATTGAGGCATTCGCTGCTTCCGTCGGGCACGTATAGCCGGATCGGAAATCCTTTGTGCAGCGGCTTGCCGTCCTGCTCATACAGAAATACGGCTTGATCCAGCTGGGACCACGGTATGGTCGCCTGAAATTCATCGGCCGCCTCCACCCTCATCAAGGCAGGTTCCTGCTCCTGCCCCGGTAACGCCTTTCGCTGTTTGGTCCAGGCGCGGTACCAGGACTTCAGCTCGAACGCTTGTCCGCTGACTCCGGGAACCCGCTCCTGAAGCGGCAAATGCACGGGAGCGGCAGCGCTCATTTCGGTTGCTGTATATTGCCCGTATCCATGTTTTTCATCATATACGGTTATATTCATCATGATCCCTCCTTCACTTGAATAGCCTATAGGTCCGGCAGGCACATCGGTATTACGAAACCCCTCTATTATATCACTATTGCTCGAAGTTATGGTATGCTGTAATAAAACCGTTGGAGTGGATGGAATGAACCTGCAAATCTATGTTTTCGCCGGTTTGGCCGAGCTGCTGGGCGGATCGGCGGTATCCCTGGAATGGGAGGATAACGCCCTTCTGACCCCTGCCTTGCTTAAGCGGCGGCTGGCGGCTCTGTATCCTCAGGCCGCTCCCTTTCTTGCGCAAGCATTTGTCGCGGTAAACCACAGTTATGCTCCGGAGGATCAGGAGCTCACCGCGCATGATGAGATCGCCTTGATCCCGCCGGTTTCGGGTGGCGAGCTCCAGCTGATTGAGATCACCTACGAACCGATTTCCGTAGAGCAGGTGACCGCCAAAGTGCTTCATCCTAATCACGGAGCAGCGCTGACGTTCACGGGGACAACCCGCGAATGGACGCACGGTAAGCGGACTTCCTTGCTCGAATATGAAGCCTATGAACCGATGGCGATCAAAACGATGGAGCAAATTGCCCGGGAAATCAGCGAGCGCTGGGAAGGCGCTTTATGTGCCATCACTCATCGTCTCGGCAAAGTCGATATCGGCGAGATCAGCGTCGTCATCGCCGTCTCTGCGCCGCACCGGGACGCCGCTTACGAAGCAAGCCGGCATGCTATCGAACGATTGAAGCAAATCGTGCCGATCTGGAAAAAAGAAATATGGGAAGACGGCTCCGAATGGAAAGGCCATCAGCTCGGGCCGTGGAACCCGTTGGTATAGAGAGATAAGGAGATAAGGAGCGAACCGCCACCATGAACAATCACGATCATGCCAATGAACCTACTGCTGCCTCGGCATCTCCCGCGGCAGCCGAAAGATATTCGCGCCAGCTGCTGTTCGCGCCCATCGGCGAGCAGGGACAAGCCCGGCTGATGCAATCGCGCGTCGCCATCGTCGGCATGGGCGCTCTCGGCACGGTCCTGGCGAACCATATGGTCCGTGCCGGCGTAGGCTTCGTCCGACTCATCGACCGCGATTTCGTCGAGGCGAGCAATCTGCAGCGCCAAATGCTCTACGATGAAGCCGACGCCGACGCATCGGTCCCCAAAGCGATGGCCGCGGCCAAACGGCTGCAGGAGGCCAACTCGCTCGTAACGCTGGAGCCGGTCGTCGCCGACCTCCATGCCGCCAACGCCGAATCGCTCTTGACCGGCGTCGATCTGATTCTGGACGGCACGGATAACTTTGCCGTCCGCTTCCTCATTAATGACGTGAGCCTGAAGCACGGCATCCCATGGATTTACGGCGGCGCGGTCAGCTCCCGCGGCGTATCGATGACCGTCGTTCCGGGAGAGACGCCCTGCCTGCGCTGCATGTTCGGGCAGGCTCCCGCCCAAGGAACGACCGAGACCTGCGATACGGCCGGGGTCATCGGGCCGATCATCCATACGGTGGCTTCGCATCAGGCCACCGAAGCGTTCAAGCTGTTGGTCGGGGCCCATGCCCAGCTGAACCGCAAGATGATCCACTGGGATCTGTGGTATAACCAGCACGCCGCCGTGGACGTGAGCAAAGCCCGCAAGGCGGACTGTCCGGCCTGCGGGCAAGGACATTACGAATATTTGCAGCAGGAAGCCGGAGAGGACACGATCCAAACCTTGTGCGGCCGCAATTCGGTGCAAATTCAGCCGGTAGTCCCCGCTTCGTTCCGGCTCGCCGATTGGGCCGACAAATGGAAGCCGCTCGGCCGCGTGGAGCTGAACCCGTTCCTGCTCAAGTTCCATCCCAGCGACAATATGACATTGGTGCTGTTCTCCGACGGCCGGCTGCTCGTACAAGGAACCGACGACCCTGTAACAGCCAAAAGCTTATACAGCCGGTATATCGGCATGTAACGGTTAAGGCGGCAGACCTTAGACAGGGCTGCCGCCTTCTTCTCTTTTTTCGACAAAATCGCTAAATTGCTGTTGCCATTATAATGCATTCTTGATACGATGACATTATATGCCGTTTAGCGCTTTAAAGCATATTGTGGTAGGGAGGGACGGCTTTGAGAATTTCTGTCATGGATTTACAAGTTGGGGATCGCACCGGTTCGGATGTCTTTAATTGGAACGGACTCCTTGTCGTTTCCGCACATACCGTACTGAATGCCGATGATATTGACAAACTGCAGCTGCACAGCGTCGATTACGTCGATATCATGATGAGACAAGATAGCCCGGCCCCGGACGAAGTAAAAGCGGCAACCGGGAAGCTGCAGCAGGAGCCCTTTTCCCAAACGGCAGCCTATGAAGAAGCGGTCGGCGGCATTAAACAGCTGTTCTGGCAAATGTCCGAACAAGGACAGCTGCGCGAAGAACAGGTAGACCAGTGCTTTGCTCCTTTAGCTAACCATTTCGAGAAGGAACGGGATGTCGTCTCGCTGCTGCTTACCTTGAATAACAAGGACGACTACACATACCAGCATAGCGTGCAGGTCGGTATGATCTCCTATTACATAGCCAAGTGGCTCGGACAGAGCGAGGAGGAAGCGATTGTTGCAGGCAAAGCTGGCTATTTGCACGATATCGGCAAAAGCCGCATCGACAATGCGATTTTGCAAAAGCCCGGCCCTTTAACGGAAGAAGAATTCGAAATCGTTAAGCGCCACGCCCAATACGGGTACGATATGATTATAGGATCGAACCTGCCGAAGCCGCTAGCTCTGGCTGCCCTGCAGCACCATGAACGGTTGGACGGATCGGGCTACCCGGGAGGGCTTCGCGGCAATGATATTTATCCGCTCGCCAGAATCGTGTCGGTGGCGGACGTGTACAGCGCCATGATCTCCAATAGAGTGTACCGGCATAAGCAGGATCTGCTGCTCGTGTTAAAAGAACTGCACCGGCTGAGCTTCGAGAAGCTCGATCCGACGGTCACTCAAGTGTTCATTCGGCATATGATCCCGAATTTCATCGGCAAACGCGTCTTATTGAGCAGCGGTGAAAGCGGTGTCATTATCATGACGCATCCTACCGATTTCTTCAAACCGCTCGTGCAAATCGGAGATACGTTCATCAATCTGTCGGACACGCCGGATCTCGACGTTAAGGAAATTTATATGTAGGACACGCCTATTAAACGGCATCCGAAGCATCGAATAGAAAAACGATACGTTCAAACCAAAAAGCGCGGCTCCCTATCAGGACATCGCGCTTCCATTATTATTCGAGGAAACCTTTCTTGAAAATACCCAGCAAATATTCGAGCGTGATCGGATCGCTGTATGAGGAAGCTTTCGTATTAATCTCAATGACATGATGGTTTTTGACGGCAGGGATGCCTTTCCATATTTCCGACTCCATGAACGACGCATCGCCTTCCGGATCTCTGCTAAGGACAATATAATCGCCCGCATATTCCGGAAGAACCTCTTTGGACAGCATATAATAGCCGGGTCCAAGCGCCTCTTTCTTGACCGGATCAGGCATATTCAGCCCCATCGCTTGATATAAAATCTCCGTGCCGCGCGCCCATTTGTCCCCGAATACATAAAAGCTTTTCGCATCCGTCTCAAACACCGAAACGGTGACGTTATCGCCGAGCTTCGCTTTAATTTCTTTGCCGGTCGCCCCCGCGCGCTGCTTGAAATCATCCACCCAGGCTTGCGCTTCCTTCTCTTTATTCAGCAGTTTGCCGATCTCGAGCTGCTGTTCCAAATAATCCAGCTTGCCCCATGTATAAACGACGGTAGGCGCAATTTTATTAAGCTCTGCAATATTTTTCATTTGGGCGCCCGCGATGATCAGATCCGGGTCCTGCGCCGTAATTTTCTCCAAATCCGCTTCCGATACGACCTCGACGCCATCGAGCTTTTTCGTGAACAACGGGTTCATTTTGGTCCACTGATCCACCCCGACGAGCGTTCCCTCGAGCGCCAGCACATTCGGCGCATTGGTCAAGGCGACAATCCGCTTCGGACTTGCCGGGACCTCCACCGGCCCCCGCTCGGATTGATAAGTGATCTTGCCGGACTCTTTGGAATCCGCAGCCGATGCGGAGCCATCCTGCGAAGGCGCGCTCTCAGGATTGCCGGCCTGGCTCCCGCATGCGCTGGATACGACCATCAATAGCAGGATCATAGGGATTAGCAGCTTGTTTTTCATATTCCATTCTCCTTGTGTTGGATTGCAGAAATCAATAATCGATAATGATTATCAATATCAAATTCTTTTATACTATAATATTCTCATCCAACGGTTGTCAAATGGGGTCTGGATTCAAGCGACTTTTTAGCAAAGAACAAATCCCCCAAAAGCCATCCATGCCGCCGACGCGGCACCACAGACAATGGAAATGGGGTACCAAGAGTAATTTCCAGGGTAGTGACGTGATGCTCTGAAGCTTATTCCGTCCGCATCCAGCTTCAGCTGGATCGGCGTCTAACCATTCCTCTGGGATCGTTCTATGGTTAGACATTACTTTCGGGGAGCCACGGATATCCACAGGAATTTGCTGCGCATCATTTCCTAAACAATAAAAAAACCACTCTCCCGAGTGATTCATTCCTTTAAGACAGCGTTCTTCGTTTGTTTCATTCGCTCATCAAAAAATTCTTTCATTTCCGGATCGTCAACAATATATTTTTTTTGCCCTCTTTTATCCGTTCTCGTTACATAAATTTCCTTGTCGTCATATTGAATTCGAACCTCTGTGTTGGATTGTAAATCAAACACAACTCCTGCAACGATGGCAGGGTTGACCTGCTGAACTTCTCTTACTTTGTCGGCCGGTACAGCGTTAAATAAGGTGCGAAATTGATCGGCTTCCTGTTTGCTTAAGCCGGCATCCTGTTGTTGAAAGGTCGTTCCCTTCAATACGACGACACCCATTCTTACGTTCTTCACTTCATCGGATTCGATGGTCTTATGAAGCATAGCAGCTTCTTCTTCCGGTTGCTGCAAAGGTTTAAAAAACATAATCCCTAATATTAAAGCTATCGCTACGATGAAAATAGCCGAAAATTTTGCTTTATTTCCCACGGACATGCCCTCCCCAATGAAACATTCATACCCTTATATCCAGCTTAGAAAAGCCCTATTATTGATTTTACCATAATTGCTTAATTTCGGCAGGGTTCTTTAGTAATGCTTCGCCTGATGCAAAAAAATACGCACCCGAAACCGGGCGCGCATTTGATATATACCTATTAACCGATGGAGCCTTCCATCTCGAACTTGATCAAGCGGTTCATCTCGACCGCATATTCCATCGGCAGCTCTTTGGTGAACGGCTCGATGAAGCCCATAACGATCATTTGAGTCGCTTCCGCTTCGGTCAAGCCGCGGCTCATCAGATAGAACAGTTGATCCTCGGATACTTTGGATACGGTAGCTTCATGCTCCAACGTTATGTTGTCGTTCATGATCTCGTTGTAAGGGATCGTATCCGACGTGGACTCTTTATCCATGATCAGCGTATCGCATTTGATGTTCGCCTTGGAGCCTGCGGAATTGCGTCCGAAGGAAGCGAGACCGCGGTACGTTACTTTACCGCCGTGCTTACTGATCGACTTGGATACGATCGTCGACGTCGTGTCGGGAGCCAAATGCGTCATTTTGGCGCCGGCGTCCTGATGCTGTCCGCGTCCGGCTACGGCGATGGAAAGCACCATCCCTTTAGCGCCGCGGCCCTTCAGCACAACCGCAGGATACTTCATCGTCAGCTTGGAGCCGATGTTGCCGTCAACCCATTCCATCGTGGCGTTTTCTTCGGCAACCGCGCGTTTGGTAACGAGGTTGTAAATGTTCGGCGCCCAGTTTTGGATCGTCGTGTAGCGGGCGCGGGAATTCTTCTTACAAATGATCTCAACGACCGCGCTGTGCAGCGAGTTCGTGCTGTAGATCGGAGCCGTACATCCCTCGACATAGTGCACGAAGCTGTCTTCGTCGGTAATGATCAGCGTGCGCTCGAATTGTCCCATGTTCTCGGAGTTGATCCGGAAGTACGCTTGCAGCGGAATTTCCACTTTGACGCCCTTCGGAACGTAAATAAAGCTTCCGCCCGACCATACCGCACTGTTCAACGCCGCGAATTTGTTGTCGCTCGGAGGAACGACCGTACCGAAGTATTCTCTGAACAATTCAGGATACTCTCTCAGCGCCGTGTCGGTATCGGTAAAGATAACGCCCTGCTCCTCAAGCTCTTTTTGCATGCTGTGATAAACGACCTCGGATTCGTACTGTGCGGATACGCCGGCCAAAAACTTTTGCTCCGCTTCAGGGATACCGAGCTTGTCGAACGTTTCTTTAATTTCCGTAGGAACCTCTTCCCACGTCTTGCCTTGCTTCTCGGACGGCTTTACATAGTACTGAATGTCGTTGAAATCCAGATCGTCCAGGTTGCCGCCCCAACGCGGCAAAGCCATCTTCTCGAATTGCTCCAGCGATTTCAGGCGAAAATCGAGCATCCATTCCGGCTCGCCCTTCATTCTGGAAATTTCTGCCACGATTTCGCAGGTCAAGCCTTTTCCCGTTTGGAAAACCGCTTTATGCTCGTCGCGAAAACCGTATTTATAATCTTCCATCTCCGGCATTTTTTTAGCCATCGTTCCAACCTCCCTAAGTCTGGGTCATTCTATCGTTACTGCTTGGCGTTAGCCTGTTCGATTCCTTTGCGAAGCGCGTTCCAGGCGAGGGTAGCGCATTTGATCCGGGCGGGAAATTTGTTCACTCCGGAGAGCGCCTCAATATCCTCGTACTCGAACTCCACAGCCTCGCCTTTCATCAATCCGGAAAACTTCTCCGCCATGGCGAGCGCTTCATCGAGCGTTTTGCCTTTGACGGCATCCGTCATCATCGATGCGGAGGAAAGGCTGATCGAGCAGCCTTCTCCGACGAATTTGGCGGCCTTGACGACTCCGTCCTCCACCTGCATTTGCAGCTGGATTTTATCGCCGCAAGTCGGATTGTTCAAGTCGATCGTAACGGCTTCCTCATCCAACGTGCCGCGGTTGCGCGGATTTTTATAATGATCCATAATGACTCTGCGGTATAAATCATCCAATTGCATGACCGAAGTACTCCTTTGTTTTGATTAGTGAAGCCACCAACCGGTCAATGTCATCTTCCGTATTATAAAGATAGAAGCTGGCGCGGGCCGTAGCCGAAACGTTCAGCCACCGCATGAGCGGCTGGCAGCAATGATGTCCCGCACGAACGGCGACGCCGTCGGCATCCAGCACGGTCGCCACATCATGAGGATGAACATCCCCCAGATTGAAGGTAACGGTTCCCGCGCGATGCTGCTTCGGCCCGTAAATCGTCAAATCCTCGATTTGCGACATACGATCGATCGCATATGCGGTGAGCTGCTGTTCGTGACGGAAAATCTCGTCCATTCCGATACTTTCCAGGAAATCGATCGCAGCTCCGAGACCGACGGCGCCGGCAATAATCGGCGTGCCTCCTTCGAACTTCCAAGGGAGCTCCTTCCATGTCGATTCATACAAATCGACATGATCGATCATTTCTCCGCCGTATTCGATCGGCTCCATATTTTGCAGCAGCGCCTTCTTGCCGTATAAGGCTCCGATTCCTGTCGGCGCGCACATTTTATGGCCGGATAACGCATAAAAATCGCAATCGAGATCCTGTACATCCACCTTCAAATGCGGCGTGCTTTGAGCGCCGTCAACGACCATCACGGCTCCGTGACGATGCGCAATAGCGGCAATCTCTTTGATCGGATTGATCACGCCGAGCACGTTCGAAACATAAGTGATCGCAACGACTTTCGTCCGATCGGAAATCGTCTGCTCCACATCCTCCAGCCGGATTGAGCCGTCGGGTTGAAGCGGAATATATTTTAAGACAGCGCCGGTCGCTTTGGCCGCCTGCTGCCATGGGATGAGATTGCTGTGATGCTCCATCGGCGTCAGTACGATTTCATCGCCTTCGCCGCAAGCGGAACGGGCATAACTGGAAGCAACAAGATTCAAGCTCGATGTCGTGCCGCGGGTAAAAATAATTTCTTCCGTCGACTTGGCATTGATGAACTTAGCGACTTTATTCCTTGCCCCTTCGTACGCATCGGTAGCCCGAGAGCCCAAGGTATGGACTCCCCGGTGCACGTTGGCGTTATCCTGCTCGTAATAACGTTTGACCGCTTCGATGACGGATACCGGCTTCTGCGAAGTGGCCGCCGAATCCAAATACACGAGCGGATGACCGTTCACTTCTTGATGCAGGATGGGGAACAGCTTCCGTATCTCAGCCGTGTTCATTGTCCGAGCTTCCTTTCTACAAGGCTTTGCAGCTGGGATTGAACTTTCTCCATCGGAATTTCCGAGACGACCGGAGCCAGGAAGCCGTAGATGACAAGACGCTGCGCTTCCTCCCGGGTAATACCGCGGGACATTAAATAATGAATTTGGTCCGGATTCACTTGGCCTACGCTCGCCGCGTGGCCTGCCTTAACGTCATCCTCGTCGATCAGAAGGATCGGGTTCGCGTCGCCGCGCGCCTTCGGACTCAGCATCAGCACCTTCTCGGTTTGCTGGCCGTTCGCGCCCGTAGCGGCCTTCTCGATCTTCGTGATGCCGTTGATAATCGCCGTCGATTCGTCGCGCATAACCGCGCGGGTAATCATATCGCTATTGGAGTTTTTGCCGAAGTGAATCGCGCGCGTCGTCACATTCAGCTTCTGATCGTTTGTCCCGACGCAGATGATCTTGGCATCGGAGTTCGATCCGTTGCCTTTGAGAACGGAAGTCGTATCGGACATAGCATTGCCATAGTTCATTTCGCCGATGACCCAGTTGATCATAGCATCATTTTCCACTACGGCGCGGCGGTACGTCAGATCGGTCACCGAATCGTTCAGGTTGTGCACCGAAGCGAAGTTGACGGTAGCGCCCGGCTTCACGACAACTTCCACGACGCCGTTTTGCACTAGGCTGTTCAAATTCCCTTCGGAAACGAAGTTATCCACATAAGTGACCGAAGCGTGCTGCTCGGCGACGATCAATACGTGCGGCGAGAAGCTGCTATCCGCATCATCGGTCAGGAACAGCGCTTGAACCGGCACTTGTACCTGCACGTCCTTGGGAACGTACAGGAATACGCCGCCGCTCCACATTGCGGTATGCAGCGCGGTCAGTTGGTTCTCGTCCTTGGCGACAACCGTTCCGAAATGGGCTTTCACCAAATCGGAATGCTGCTTCAGCGCTTCTTCGAGGCTGGTAAAAATGACGCCTTGCTTCGCCAGCTCCTCGGAAACTTTATGATAGACGATGCCGGCGTTTTTCTGCACAAGCAGGTTTTCGGCATTTTCTTCCTGCAGCAGCGCTTTAGCCGATTCCGGGAGCTGCTCCAGCGATGTCAAAGCGGCCACCGGTTTATAATTGCCGTAGGAACGAAGATTCCAGCGGTCGATTCTCGTTTTTTCCAATTTCGGTAATTCCAACGATCCGGCCAATTCCAGCGCTTCGGCGCGCAGGCTCGTCATCCATTCAGGCTCTTGTCTCGATTGGGACAGCTCCACGATGGTTTGCCGATCGATTGGAAGAATGGTTTGTGTACTCATGGTTTATTCCTCCGTCGTCGTAATATTAGTATTTGGGAGCTGTCGTGTTCATCGGAACCTTGAATTCCTCTTCTTCCTGTCCTACCGTCTCGTCTACGATTCCGAGCTCTTCCTTGATCCAGTCGTAGCCTTCGTTCTCCAGACGCTCAGCCAGTTCAGGACCGCCGGATTTTACAATGCGTCCTTGCATCATGACGTGAACGAAATCAGGCTTGATGTAGTTCAGCAAGCGCTGGTAGTGAGTGATGATCAGGAAGCCGCGGTCTTCGGTGCGCATAGCGTTAACGCCGGTAGCTACGATGCGCAGGGCGTCGATGTCAAGACCGGAGTCGATCTCGTCCAAAATAACGATGCTTGGCTCAAGCATCAGCATTTGCAAAATTTCGTTGCGTTTTTTCTCGCCGCCGGAGAAGCCTTCGTTCAAATAACGGTGCATGAACTCGGGATTCATTTCCAGTTCTTTCATCTTCGCTTCCATCTGACGGATGAATTTGATCAAAGAAATTTCGTTGCCTTCGCCGCGGCGAGCGTTGATGGCGCTGCGCAGGAAGTCGGCGTTCGTTACGCCGGCGATTTCGCTCGGATATTGCATAGCCAGGAACAGGCCTGCTCTAGCTCTCTCGTCGACGGCCATTTCGAGCACGTCTTCGCCGTTCAGCGATACGGAACCTTCTGTCACTTCATATTTAGGATGGCCCATGATCGTGGAAGCCAAAGTACTTTTACCGGTACCGTTAGGTCCCATGACGGCATGTACTTCGCCGCCTTTAATTTTCAGGCTCAAGCCTTTCAAAATCTCTTTGCCTTCGACAGTCGCTTTCAAACCGTCTATAATAAATTCCGGTGCATTTGCCATAGTTATTCTGCCTCCATTTGAATAAATCGTTAGATAGTTTCATTCTTACATAATAATCATTCTAAATTGATTCTCAATGATTCTCAATGTTACTACATTATATCGTACCAAGGCAAATGAATAAAGACCCATTTGGCTTATTTTTAAACTTTCATGTTTAGTAAGTAGGGTCACTTAACCCAGAGACGATTTGATTCGGGCAACGGCCGCCTCAAATTCGGCGTCGCTAAGCACAGGTTTGCGCCGGACTTCCTTCAGGGCGGCGTCCTTCAGCTGAATCCACGACTTGCATCCGTTATATTCGGGGACCACGGGAATCCGGACAGGTTCGGAGAGCTCGTAAATTCTGAGCAGCATCACGTGCAGCGGCTTCGCGCGCTTCCATTTCAATCTCTCTTCCGCAAAGGAATCGGTCCATATATGATATTCCGACAATTGGTTCAGTTGCTGCTGATCAGCGATCAAAATATCTTCGAACAGCTCCGCATAGCAGCGTATCGTCACCTCCGTATCCTGAGGGCTCCAGCCTTCCAGCGTTTTATCCAAATCCGCCTGATGCTCCGGCTTCATCCATTGCTTCTTCTGATGCTCGTATGTAGGGAATAAATAGAAGCTTTCGCTTTCTACCTGAAAATCTCGCGTTTCCTCGCGGATGCCGCCTTTACGCATAATAAGAATTTGCCGGCCGCTTCTCAGCGCTTCTACCGCTACGGCCCATTCTTTTAAAGCTGCTGGCTCAGTCTCCACCATTACTCCATCCTTTCCTTATATGGTCTTGTTTAATCTCTTTTTTTCCAAATAGCCTTAAAGCATATATTATAAGATTTCGGCCGTCTTCAAGCAACTGTTGGCAGGCATAAAACAAGCCCAAAAGCGCGATCATATACATGCGTCGCACAAACTCACTCGAGGAGGATGGACTTTATGAAAGAAGGACTCATTCCTGCTGTTTTGGGTACGGCCGTTACGGCTTCAGGTGTTGCGCTGCGGGGGAAATATCCGATGGCTGCCGCGGCGGTCGCGGGCTTTGGCCTCGCACATGTCGTGCTCGGTGCGATCGATTTGGTCGAGCACCGCAGAAACGGCAAAATGGAGTAGCCGTTCCGCGTATTGCAAAACCGGAGCGGAACGCCAAAAAGCCTAATGCAGAAATTGCGTTAGGTTTTTTGGGTTTGTTGTTCACTATAAAAACATGCCGTTACTTCAGTTCGTTCATCCCCTTTTCTTGCAGGTTGCGAATCAACTGCAGCGCTTCCGCTCTCGTCAAGACGTCCTGCCCGGCGAAGCCGGCTATGCCGTTATCCGTTTTGCCCGAAGCGTACGCCCGGTCTAACAAATAAAGAATCGCTTCTTCCTTCATGACGTCGGCTCCGTCGGCCGCAGCTACGATCTCCGCAGCCTTCTCCCGCGTTACAGGCAGACTGCGCATGTCCGTCTGCTCCGCTCCTTTGACCGGATACTTGTGCTCCCGGGCAAACTCGTATAACCCGTCCGACCAGCCGCCGCTTGCTTCCGCTGCCGGATTGTGACCGTAAGCCTTCAAAAGCATGCTTAGAAATTCCTCCTCGCTCACCCGCTTGTCAGGCTCGAACCGGCCGTCCGGATAGCCATCCACGATCTTCTTCCCTATAGCCCACCGCACGGTTTGTTCGGACCAATGACCTTTCGTATCGGAAAAACGGATATCCGCCGAACCGCCGGGCGAGCCCGGGGATTGTCCCGCAGAACCGGATGAATCGGTCTCCCTAGAATCCGGATACATTAGTTCCTGCTCAGGCGCGGAAGGTTCTTTCTGAGAGGACTGCGATGGCTTGTTGATGTAAAAGAAGCGGACGTCATATTGCAATTCCAATGTTTTGCCGTTTACGGGATTCAAGCCGCTCACTTTGACGGTGAATACATCGCCGTCCGCAATGCTCTCCAGCCCGATCGGGCGGAACGTCAGGCGAGTTACGTCCTTATCGATTGCGGTATCCAGGTAGCCGTCCGCGCCGCCGGTCGCACGGTTGGTCCACACATGCCGATCCGAATGGCGGGTAAGCTCTACGGTATATCCTTCCTTAGGACGGAAATCGGCGGAACTGAACGCCGAATGAAGACTGTAGGAGTTGAATAAAATAAGCCACCGGTTGCGGGGATCGAATACGTCGGCCGGGAAGCTGCCTTCCGCAGGATAAGCGATATAATTGCCGTCGGCAGGCTCCGAACTGGTCCCGCCCTCCAGGTTCATAACGGAATAGTAGCGGTACTGATCCTTCGGATCGGGGGCGAGCCCGAAGCCGATTCGTTGGATTCCCGGGTCCAGAATCCGGTAATAATCGTCTTGATTTCTTTGATCCGACGAGCTGCCCGCCGGGTTCATGTACATATCAACCGTATCCGCGAGTCTGTTTGACGATGGCTCTTTTAAAATAAAGGCGCTGCTCTTGCCCAGCCCCTCCACGGCTTGTTCGTAAAAGAAATCATCCATGTCGCCCGGTTTCTCCGGTTTGACGGATAGCTCGCCGTAAGTGGCGGCCGTCACCGAAGCGGCGTATTGCAACTGGCGTGACAATTCCTGAGACAGTTCCAGATTATCCGGCAATCTGGCAATGAAACGGTAAAAATTCGCTCTGGCTACCCCTCCCGCCAAATATTGCCCGTTCGCCTTCCCGAGATCGTATACGTCCTGCAATCGCGGCGTTTTCTCGAATGGAGCCGTTTTAAAATTATCAGGAGCATACTGCTTCCATTTGGCTCTAATATAGTCTTCATTGCGGACCTTCATGCCCGAATTCAGCGTTTCTGCATACCCTGCCGAAACACAGCTAAACGCCAGGCTGCAGCCCATCAGCAGGCTGAAGATAAGCTTTCCCAACTTGCACCAGCTCCTTTTCTTTTTCCTAGCCGAATTTCCAAATTTTATATTACCATATTTTGGACTGTGCATAAACGCAAAAAACACCCCGGTTAGGCTTACTTCGCAAGCGTCTTATGTTACATAAGGTACGCTGGAAGAAAAAGCTCAAATCGGGGCGTCATGGTAAGAACCTGGCTGTCTACTTACGGCTGCCGCCATGAACATAAGAGACTTGAGTATCGTGCATTCTGTCGAACTGCTGCTGGTTGGCCTTCATCGGATTCGAAGCGGCGGGGGCTCCCGCGTTCCCTTCCCCGCCGTAAGAGCTTAGGACAAGCACGACGCCGAGCGCAATCGCGATATACAGCGCTCTTGAAATGATCTTCATTGGACACCCCTTCCGGAAATCGTAAATTCCGCTTGATCCAATCCCGTTATATCCAATGTAAACATCGCGTGTCATGACGGTATTAACCGGACATGAAGTTTTTGTTAAGTTTGGTATGAAACTAATGCGCTAAAAAGCGCGTCGTAATATCCAATTATTCCGATGTTATTTTACGAAATTTATCATGACGCACTCTATTCCCAGCGCGCACAATTTGCTATACTATGGGATGATCGTTTTTTACGGACTATGGCCTTGCCCGGTTTGCAGCGCGGTTATTCGGCATGCGAATCCCGAGCCCGATCGCCATTCGAAATTTAAGGAGGATTTATTGCCTATGTCTTCATATCACGCTTTGACTGAAGCCGAAGCCGTAGAATTCGCCCGGAGCCTTCCCGATCTGTTCACTCCCGGCAGCGAATTGACCAGCCGCGAAATCGGCGACGGCAACCTGAATCTGGTTTTCCACATCGTCGAGCCTTCCACCGGCAAAAGCATCATTCTCAAGCAGGCTCTTCCATACGCCAAGGTTGTAGGCGAATCATGGCCGCTGTCGCTCGACCGCGCCCGCATCGAGAGCGAAGCGCTGATGATCCAGGAATCGCTCTGCCCCGATCTCGTGCCTCATGTGTTCGTCTATGAGAAAGATTTGGCGCTGACGGTCATGGAAGACTTGAGCGATCATGTCATTATGCGCAGAGGATTGATCGAAGGCAACCGCTATCCGCTGTTCGCGGGCCATATCGGCCGCTTCCTGGCGCACACGCTGTTCTACACCTCGGACCTCGGGATGAACCAGCAGGAGAAAAAGCTGCGCGTGAAGCGGTTCATCAATCCCGACTTGTGTAAAATAACGGAGGATCTGATCTTCGACGATCCGTACCGGAACGCGGATACGAACGATGTGCCTCCCGCGATCCAGGACGCGGTGGAAGCGATCTGGAACGACAGCGAGCTGCATCTGGAAGTGGCGATATTGCGCAGCGGCTTCCTGACCAAAGCGCAGGCGCTTCTGCACGGCGATCTGCATACGGGAAGCATCTTCATCAAGCCGGATTCGACCAAGGTGATCGACCCCGAGTTCGCTTACTACGGACCGATGGGCTTCGATATCGGCGCCGTCTTCGCCAACCTGCTGCTTAATTTTGCCGCACAGGAAGGCTGGAGCAAGGATGAGGCGTCCCGCAAAGATTACCGCACCTATCTGACGGATACGATCCGCGATACGTGGAATGTATTCGAGCAGGAATTCAGGTCGCTGTGGAACGAGCACGGGGTCGACCGCGTGTCCAAGACGCCGGGCTATCAGGATTGGTATATGAGCCAGCTGCTGCAGGACGCCGTCGGCTATACCGGCAGCAAAACCGTTCGCCGCGTGCACGGCCTCGCTCAAGTGGCCGACATCAACAAGCTGGAGGATGCGGCGGCCAAGGAGCGCGCCCAGCGTATCGCGCTGCGCATCGGTACGACGCTGATCAAGCAGCACCGCAAGACCCAGTCGATCGAGGAATTAATCGATATCGCCTGGAAGGCCGTCCAATAAGCAAAAAGCGTTGCATTCGTTTACGATACGCAATCCGAGGACGGCGGGGCTCTCCGGCTAACGGCCGGCGGTCATCGCCAATCCCCTCTATAAGGAGATAACAGAACATGAGCACAACAGAACATACAGCTTCTGCGGATTGGCTGCAATCGGTCCGCTGGAATTCCGCGGAGAACCGCCTTGATCTGCTCGATCAGCGCCTTCTGCCCGACGAAATCGTCTACCTTGCCCTGACGACCTCCGAGCAGGTTTGGGACGCGATCAAGCAGCTCGCGGTACGCGGGGCGCCGGCCATCGGCATCTCGGCGGCCTACGGGGTGTATCTCGGCGTCCGCGATCATAGCGGCGGCCGGGACGAGCTGCTTGACGCTGCGGTCAAGCAATGCGATTATCTCGCCACGTCGCGCCCGACGGCGGTGAATCTGTTCTGGGCGCTGGATCGCATGAAACAGCGCGCCCGGGAGCTCGCTTCCGCCGGCACGGAGCCGGAAGCGCTGAAGCAGGCGCTGCTGGATGAAGCGAAGCTCATCCAGAGCGAAGACGAAGAGACGTGCCGCCTGATCGGCGAGCACGCGCTGTCCTTGTTCGAGGACGGCATGGGCCTCCTCACGCACTGCAACGCGGGCGGCCTCGCCACCGCCCGCTACGGCACGGCGCTTGCGCCGATGTACCTGGCGCAGGAGCGCGGCATACGCCTGAAGGTGTATGCCGACGAGACGCGCCCGGTGCTGCAGGGCGCGCGGCTGACGGCCTTCGAGCTGCAGCAGGCCGGCGTCGACGTGACGCTGATCTGCGACAATATGGCCGGCGCCGTCATGAGCAAAGGCTGGGTGCAGGCCGTCATCGTCGGCACCGACCGCGTCGCGGCTAACGGCGACGTCGCCAACAAGATCGGCACGTACAGCGTCGCCGTGCTCGCCAAAGCGCACGGCATTCCCGTCTACGTCGCCTGCCCGACTTCCACGATCGATATGAACACGCCGACCGGCGCGGACATTCCGATCGAGGAGCGGCACGAAGACGAGATTACGCAAGGCTTCGGCAAACGGACCGCGCCGCAGGGCATCAAGGTGTACAACCCGGCTTTCGACGTCACACCGAACGAATACGTGACGGCCATCATCACCGAGAAAGGCATCGTTCGCGCGCCGTATACCGAAAACCTGAAGAAGCTTTTTAACTAAGCAGCGTTAACCGCTAGTCGACACCGCTTATCCAATGGCGAAATACGGCCGGATTCCTTCAAAATAGGGGATTCCGGCCCTTTTTGTCGTCCGCACCCACATTTTACCGCCGGGTTCGACGACATTTTCCTTCTATCTTAATCTTGCATTAAGCTTGGCTTCACACTTCTTTCACAAAACGTTGCTAAAGTTAGTAAGCAGCAAGGCAGAAAAGCTGAAATGTCGGAAAGGAGAAGCAAGAATGGGATTACTGCGCAGTAAAAAATGGATAGCCGTTATCATCGGGCTAGCGCTTTGCGGTGGCGGTACATATTACTATTTGGACCATAAAAACACCAAAAAACCGGCTGCCAGCACCGAGGCTAAAACAGTGGAGATCAAGAAGGGCGCCATTACTTCCACCGTATCAGGAACTTCCCAATTCGAAGCGCGGGATGTCCAAAATATTATCGCCCCCGTAGACGGAACGATCAAGACGATGAACTTAACCCGGAACCAGCAGGTCAAAAAAGGGGACGTTCTGTTCGTCATCTCCGATCTTAGTCTGGAGGCGAATCTTCAGGAGGCGCAGGTCACGCTGCAGCAGCAGGAAAAAGATTTGGCCGATTTGAACGCACAGAAAAACAATCTGCAAATTTACGCTCCGATCAGCGGTCTCTTGACCTTGACATCCAACCTGGATACCGGCTCCAACGTAAACAAGAACGGCCGTATCGGATCGATTGCCGATAATTCCACCTTGAAAACCAAGCTTCCGTTCCTGCTTGAAGATGCCGTTCAACTGAAAAAAGGCGATGCGATCGATCTGACCGTTGACGGCTTTAATCTGACCAAGACGGCCGTTGTCGAGTCCGTAGGACAGCAGCCCAAAGGCGATGCCAGCGGCAACAAGCTGCTCGATGTGGAAATCACGGTGAAAAACGACGGTACGCTCGGCTCCGGCATGAACGTCAAAGGAAGCGTCACGCTGGGCGGCAGAAAAGCGCAATCGACGGATAAAGGAACGCTCGAATTTAACAATGAAGAAAGCATCCTGTCCGGCGCGAGCGGCATGATCAGCAATATCAATATCAAAACGGGCAACTACGTCAACAAGGGCGACCTGATCGCCTCGATTACGAACGATACGCTCGACAACGATATTTTGAACAAGCAGGCTTCCATCGACAGACAAAAAATTACGATCAACAACTATCAGGATAAATTGGATCAATTGACCGTAACCGCTCCGTTCGACGGCATCTTCTCTACGGATTTTGCCAACAAGAAATCGAATGTGCTGGCCAGCTACCCTGCCGGCTCGACCATTGAAGCGAACACGCAGCTCGGGGCCGTAGCGAATCTCGATTACATGCAGCTTCCGGTACAGGTCGACGAGCTCGATTTGCCTAACGTCAAGGTGGGCATGAAGGCTTCGGTCAAGGTCGATTCGATCTCAAACAAAGTATACGAGGGCGAAGTCAACCAAGTATCGACGGTCGGTACGACCACCAACGGGGTTACCTTCTTCGACGTCGGCATCTCGGTCAAAAACGACGACCAGCTGCGCAACGGCATGACGGCGACCGCCGAAATCATTACCCAGGATAAAAAGGACATCCTGCTTCTCCCGCTCGAGGCGCTTCAACAGCAGCAGGGCAAACGTTACGTGACGCTGGTGAACGCGGACGGAACGAAGGAAGAGAAGCATGAGATCAAGATCGGCATTCGCAACAAATTGTACGTCGAAGTGACCGACGGTCTGAAGGAAGGCGACAAGGTAGAGATTCCGGTAACGAAGAAATCGACCACGACTTCGCAAGCGGATATCGATAAAATACGCCAGCAATTCCAACAAGGCGGCGGCTTCCCTGGCACAGGCGGTGCAGGAGGCGCAGGCGGAGTTCAGTTTCAGCGAAGCGGATCTACCGGCGGCGGCGGCAACCGTTAAGCATCAGCATGGAAAGGAGGATCCCCTATGGAAGCTCTCATTGAATTGAAAGACATCACGAAGTCATACGAGCGAGGCGCGGAAAAGCTGCAAATCCTCAAAGGTGTATCAATGACGGTCACAACGGGCGATTTTGTGGCCATCGTCGGACCCAGCGGATCGGGGAAATCGACGCTGATGAATACGATCGGTCTGCTGGACATTCCTTCCTCCGGCTCCTACAAGCTGGACGGCGTAGCCACGGAGAAGATGAGCGACAACCAGTTAGCCGAGTTCAGAAATAAAAAGATCGGATTTATTTTTCAGCAGTTTAACCTGCTTCCGAAATTGAACGCGATCGAGAACGTAGAGCTGCCGATGATCTATGCCGGAATAAGTAAAAAAATACGGCGGGAAAAAGCGCAGGAAATGCTGGAGCTGCTCGGTATGGGCACTCGCGGTCATCATAAGCCGAGCGAGCTGTCCGGCGGCCAGCAGCAGCGCGTTGCAATCGCCAGAGCGCTGTCGATTTCGCCTTCGCTGCTTCTTGCGGATGAACCGACAGGAGCTTTGGATTCGAAGACCGGCAACGAAGTGCTGGAGCTGATGATCAACCTGAACAATCAAGGCAATACCATCGTGCTCATCACCCATGATAATCATATAGCGGAAAATGCACGGCGCGTCGTCTCCATTCGCGACGGGGAAATCGTCAGAGACGAACGGCTTCGCCCCCTTCTCTCGCAGCCTCCTGAACTGAGGCCCGCAGCAGAGGTGATGAGATGAGATTGTTTGAGCTTATTTATATGGCGATGCGCACCGTGGTCGGCAACCCGATGCGCACGCTGCTTACGATGCTGGGCGTGATCATCGGCGTCAGCTCGGTCGTGACCCTCGTTTCCATCGGTCAAGGCACTTCTGCGGCGATCGAAAAGCAATACGAAGCGCTCGGCACGAACCTGATCGTCGTTAACGTCATGGGCGTCGGACGCGCAACCCAGCTGGACTATAACGATTTGATGCAGCTGCAGCAGCTTCCGGAAATTGAGACGATCGCTCCGACGATTGTAAAAGGAAGCTCCAATATCAAATACGATCGTACCCAGGAGAAATATACAGTCGTCGGCACGAACGAAAACTACTTAAGCCTGATGAAGGGGGAAATCGCCTCAGGGCGGTTCATCTCTCCCGCGGACCTCGAGTTTCGCAATCAGATAGCGGTGCTCGGCTCGACGGTCGCGGAAAAATATTTCGGCAGACTGGACCCGGTCGGCGAAGACATTAACATCGACGGCGTCGTCTTCACCGTCGCCGGAGTAATTAAGGAGAAAGGCTCCAATATTAGCGGCGGCGTGTCTCTGGACGATTCCGTGTTCGTCCCTTTGATTACCGCCCAGCGGTCCTTCAAGCTCGGAAGCATCCGCACCACTTATCTGGAGGCGCCGACCAAGGAACAATTGTCGCAAGCGCAAGCAACTATTACGCAGTACTTGACGTATAAATTTAAAAGCGATTCCGGCTTCCAGGTACAAAACCAGGATGAACTGATGAAGGCTCGGGTCGCCGCTTCAAGCTCCCTGAACAATCAATTGATCAGCGTCGCCTGCATCTCGCTGCTCGTCGGCGGCATCGGCATTATGAACATCATGCTTGTCACCGTCAGCGAACGAACCCGGGAGATCGGCATACGCAAATCGATCGGAGCCAAGCGCCGCAATATTCTGATGCAATTTCTGATCGAAGCTACGGTCATCAGCGGACTCGGCGGCATTGTCGGTCTGCTGCTCGGATGCGGACTGTCGCTCGCCTGGCCTTATTTCAATCCCCAACAGGAGACTCAGCTGTCGTTCCAGGTCGGTCTGTATTCCTTCCTGTTCTCGGTCGGTGTCGGCATGATCTTCGGTCTGTATCCGGCCAACAAGGCATCCAAGCTCCGTCCGATCGACGCTCTTCGTACTGACTGACTAACGCTAGAGATAACGAAACATGGGAGGAGATTTCTGTTGAAACGCAAATCTAACAAACAATCGCTGCGGGCCCGGAGCACCGCGCTGCTCTGCACGCTTGCCGTCTGCACGACGCTGGTGGCCGGCCTGCCGACGGCTTCCGCCGGCAAACCGGGCGTGTTCATTGCAAACGATACTTACTTTACGCTAGAGAACGCTTCGTTCTCCGCGGGAGCGGATTCGTCCGCTCTGCAATTTTCCTTGAAGATGCATAACGGGAGCGGAAGCTCCATCGATTTCAACGGCTACGGCGTGCAAATCGTCGACAGCCAAGGCAACAGCTTCCCGGCCAAGCTGACAAGCAAGCAAAGCGCGCGCGTGAACGCGGGCCAAGACCAGCAGTTCAGCTTCGTGTCGCAAATGGGCAAAGGCGCGGATGCCAACGATCTGAAGGTGCATCTGTTCGCCTGGGATTCCGGTTCCCCTTCGTTTATGCGCAGCATCGGCGACCTGCCTGTCTCCAGCGCTACGCCGAGTGCGAGCGGCTTGAACCCGGCCCAGCTGATGATCGTCTCTCTGAAGGATGTCGATGCGGATTATTCCCAGGATGCGCTTGTAGCGATGCGCCTCGGTCAAAGCTATCCGGTGACGGAGAACGGCACGCAGTATTTGTATACGGACTTGTATGTGCGCAACGCCGGCTCGGCGAGCTTCCAGCTCCCTTCCGGCTTGCTGTTCCGGCTGAAAGGCCCGGATTCGCTTACTTACGGCACCTCCGTTGTCGGCGGATCGCAGGAAACGCTGCTGCCCGACAAGCTGACGAAGCTTCGGCTGCGCACGGCGGTTCCGGAATCGGCCGATATCGATCCGTTCGTGCTTGAAGCCGTGCATACGGATACGGCCGGCGAAACTATCCTGGGCAGCGTTCCTTTGTCCGGCACGACGGCGGCGGTGCCGCTCGGACAAGAGCAGCCTTACTCGTTGTACGGCACGGACAACGGTCTTAAGATCAAAGCCGAGCAATCGGTAGCCATCAAGCAAGCCGAAGGCGTACTGCTGCAAACGACGGTGAGCATCCATAACACCGGCTCGGCCACGGTCACCCTGCCGACGCTGACCGCTTCGTATCAGCTGGGCAAGGAAAGTCTGGACGCCGCCGTTCAGGACGTTTCCGTCCGCACCGGCTTCTTGACTCCGGATCAGACGGCCACGTATCAGTATTCGGTCGTTCTGCCGGACGGCATCGATCCGAATACGGTGAAGCTGGCCTTGAAGGAGGCGGCTTCGAGCACTTCGAGCAGTTCGTCTACCGGCTCTTCGTCCGGCTCAAGCTCCAGCAGCTCGAACAATTCCAGCAGTTCCGGCAGTTCGAACAGCTCTAGCGGCTCGAACTCGAATAGCTCCGGCAGCTCGAGCTCCTCGTCCGGAAGCGGAAGCTCGTCATCCGGCTCTTCGAGCTCGACGAGCTCAACGAAATCGAATACCGCCAGCTCCGGCAGTTCCAGCGCGGACAAATATCCGGTGATCTTGATCGATCTGAAGGGCATCCAGCAAACCGATAATGCCGGAGTGCAGGCGAAGCCTTACACCTTCGATACGCCGATGGTATTTGCGCCTAACGGCCTGATCGATAAAAACCTTGACGTCTCCCTCGTCGAGATGCATATGCACGAGAATGAAGAATTCGGTTATAAGACCGTCATAGCCAAGTACAAGCTGACAAATCGCGGCGCGAGCACGCTGACCCTTCCGGACATCGGCACCGAGCTGGTTAACAGCGAAGGACTTGCGTTCTCCGGCACGAAGCAATCGAATGCAGCCGAAACGATCATGCCGAATACGAGCTATGTCATCAGCTATTCGTATATGCTGCCGACTTCGGAAACAGGCCAGAATCTCGCCCTGAACATTATCGATCCTAAGACGGCCGCTCCGAACAAGCTGTCCATCGGCACCTATCAGGTCGCCGTGCAAAGAGAGTCGACCGATAACGTGATCAGCTTCTATCCGTTCAAAGTAACCTTCGATTCGTACGCTATCGCGTCTCTGTACGATTCCGGCTACGTATACCAATTGAAGCTGGGACTGACGGTCGATCGGATGGATTCGGTCATCGTGGATCAGAACTTCTCCAAGATGGAGTTCGAGCTCGTTAACGGGCAAGGCGTCGTCATGGGCTCTCAATCGTTCGGCTTCACAGGAGCTTCCAAACTGACGACCGGAGATCAGAAAATTACGTTCAGCAACCTGAAAACCGAACAGTTCGATAATGAGCTCACCATTAATGTATATGAAACGATCGAAACGCCGTCCGGCACGGTTCGCCGCCTGGTGAAGCAGCTCAAAGAAGATTAATCTGCTTTAGGACGGCAATAAGCCCCTCCTTCGGAACGCTTGAACTAAGCTTCCGGGGAGGGGCTTTTTTCACTTTACATTTGTATTATCCGTTAAGCTTCGCTGTACCGGACCGCTTTAGCGGGACAATTCCAGCAGCAGCGTTTTAATCTCATACGGCTTCAACTCCAGCAGGACCGCTCCGTCCTCCGCCTCCCGCTTATCCCCTGCCGGACGCTCCAACAGATCGCACTCCTGCCAGCTGCGGATCGTATAATCGCTTGCCAGCGCGACACGGCCCCGCTGCCCGGCGAATTCATGGAAGCGGATGACGACCCGCTCGTCATCTTCGGCTTTTTTGACCGCATCGACATGGACATGTCCGCCGTCAATGCGAAGCAAAGAACCGGGAGCCTGCACAGCCCCTTTACGGCCGATAAGCGGCGCATTCAAATCCCAAGCCTCCTGCACCGTTCCGCCTTCAAGCCAATCTCCCTGATGCGGGAGCAGCGAATAAGTGAATTCGTGACTTCCCTGGTCGGCCTGCGGGTCGGGCACCATCGCCGATTTCAGCAGTGTAAGCCGCATGACGTTATCTTTGATGTCGTACCCGTATTTACAATCGTTCAACAAGCTTACGCCATATCCCCGTTCCGACAGGTCCGCCCATTGATGGCCGACAACCTCGAATCGGGCAAAATCCCAGCTCGTGTTCCAATGCGTAGGTCGCTTGACGTTGCCGAACTGAATATCGTACGTCGCCTCGGTCGAACGGACCCGCACCGGGAATGCCGCTTTCAGCAGCTTGCGCCGCTCCTGCCAATCGACGACAGTACGGAAATCGATACGGCGGGAATGCGCATATACCGTCAGCTCCTGTTCCACCGTCGACGACCGGTAGCTCCATACGAAACGAATCGCGGCTCGAAGAGGCCCCAGCTCGGTTACCGCAACGGAACGCAGCTCGCGGATTTCCTCCATTTTCTCCGTATAAAATATATCGATGTCCCAAGCCTCATGACGTCCCTTTGGCTTATCCTCAAACACCTGCAGCACATTGCCCCGGGCCTCGTCTGCAAGTGCCTCTCGTCCCGCCGACGTGTCCCGAATGGACACAATCTGTCCCGCTTCGTTCCACTTCAGCTTATAGAACGGAGTGTCCATTCCGCCGTCATGAACTACAAACGGCGAAGCATCCGTACCGGAAGCAGGCGCCGCTGCCGAAGGCTTGAAATGAAGCCCGGCATACCCGAGAGACGGCGCTTCGCCGATCTGTACGAGCCATCCGGACGAAATTTTTTGGCTGGCCAAGCTCCGTCCCTGCGCATCCGTCCATTCGCCCTGCTCTGCCGCCGCGGCGCATTCCGGCTGCTCTGAGGCGATATGCGCAATCCCCCCTCGCGTCCAGCCCGCGCTGTTCCATACGGTGAAGACCGTAGGTTCCGCGGCCCGCAGCGCGCCCTCTTCAGAGCCCTGATGCAGCGGGCTGGACGCTGCGGCCCCATCCGGCGGCGTATTCACGGCGGCCAGCGCAGCTTCGGCTTCGCGGGCAGCTTGGCGCAGCAGCCGCTCCGCTTCCTCGTATTCGATTCGCGAATCTTCGTACACTTCATGAATCGAGGAGCCCGGAATAATGTCGTGGAACTGATTGCGCAGCACGATTTTCCACGCTGCCGTCAGCGCTTCGTGCGCATAGCGGGACCAGTCTCCGCTCTGCAGGCCGCCGAGCACGCCCATCCATTCCGCTTCGCGCGCGAGCAGCTCGAGCTTGCGGTTCATCTTCTTGTTATACGCCTGGCTTGTGTAAGTGCCGCGATGCAGCTCCAGGTACAGCTCGCCGTCCCAGGTATGAACGTATTCCTTCGTCTCGGCGACCGTCCAGTGCAGCCGTTCGAAATATTCGTCGGCGCGGCCCGTCGTCACATGAGGTATGCCCGGCAGAGTGCTTAGCCTTCTGCGCAGTTCCAGCATGTCCCGCGTGACGCCGCCTCCGCCGTCCCCGTAACCGTAAGAGAGCAGCAGCTCGCGGTTCACCGCCTTGTCGCGGTACGTCTCCCAAATACCGGCCACCGACCGGGCCGTCACTTCGCCGTTATATGTATACAGCCAGCCTCCCGCGTCATCCGGCGTTGTAATAAAATGCGTCAAAACTTCCGTCCCGTCGATCCCCCTCCAGCGGAACGTATCATGCGGCATCCGGTTATATTGATTCCAGCTGATCTTCGTCGTCATGAACGTATCGATCCCGGATTTGCGCAATATTTGCGGCAGCGCCCAGCTATAGCCGAAGACGTCCGGCAGCCATAAGTATTTGCAGTCTACGTCGAACTCCTCTTTTAAAAAACGAGTGCCATACAGCAGCTGGCGCACGAGCGACTCCCCCGACGTCAGATTGCAGTCCGCCTCCAGCCACATCCCGCCTCCGGCTTCCCAGCGCCCTTCGCGGACCCGTTCCTTGATCTGATCGTAAATGTCCGGGTAATCGTTCTTAATATACTCGTACAGCTGCGGCATCGTCTGCAAAAAAATATAATCCGGATACTTCTCCATCAGCCGCAGCACCGTAGAGAAAGAACGGGCCGCCTTCTCCCGCGTATGTTTGAGCCGCCACAGCCACGCCACGTCGATATGCGTATGGCCGATGCAGCGAACGGTGACCGGATGCTGCTTGGGCAGTGCGGCCAGCGCTTCGTTCAGCCGCTCCGCGGCGGCGGCCACGGAGGTATAGAACGGCTCGGAGCCGGGATGCGACCAATCGACGAGCAGCAGCGCCTGATCGACGGCGGACAGCAGCAGCGCCCGTTCGGGGGCATGCTCGTGCAGCTCCCGCACCGTCTCCAGCGCGGCCCGCGCGCTGTAATAGAGGTCGTCTGCGGCTTCGTCCAGCCAGCAGAGCTCTGCGCGCTCCAGCCGATGCTCCTGATCGGTATTCGGCCGATAGCCTCCGAGGCCCGACCAGAGCCGGAAGCATAGCTGCAGCGTAGAACCCGCTTGGCAGCCCTCGAAGAATACCTCCCGATGATTCGAATCGACGCCTTGATAAGGCTGCCCGTTCACATAGAGCAGCGATTCGAAGCCGGAATTGTTGCCTCCGCCCGTCCGGCCAAAGTCGAATCGGCCTACAATCATGCGCCCTTCCCATTCGAAAGGCACTCGAACCTCGGCCGCGAGCCACAAATAACGGTCTTGTCCCGCCCAGCGATCGCCCAATCTCATCACCGAAGCATCGGGATGAGCGCTCAACGGAAGCGCCGGGCGCGCGCCGACGGCCCCTTCCGGGTCTTCGAGACTCTCAAACACGGAGACGGGCTGCCTGTCGCGATAGCGAAACTCGGCCAGCTCCTTCACTCTTGCCGCCGTCTTTTCATATGTAAACCACATATCAAGCTCACTCCCTCTTAATTATAAAAGGCGATATAACACGTGTTATAATAAGTTGAAAAATAACGCCGAAGTCATTCGGGAAGCGGCTCGACGTTTCCCTGACCTACTCGATTGCGCCATCTCCCCTGTCCTGCTCCTTACAGCCTCTCCTGCGCTTCAGCCGTCCCAAGCCTTCGCGGCGCAATTCATCGCCCCCGCTCCGCAGCTTCGCCTACGCTGTCCCGCTCTTCCAGAACAGCCGGCACCCAGATGCCGCTCGTATCGTCCAGCGGTCTTTGTCCGCCGATGTATTCCAGCAGCCGCTTCGCGGCAAGCCGTCCCATCTCCCGATACGGAACCTCCGTCGACGTAATGGCCGGAAACATATGCTGGTTGATGCGCTCCGTGTTATCGGATGCCATCACATGCAGCTCCCGGCCGACTTGTATGCCGAGCAGCTGCGCGGCGCGGCATACATAGACTGCTCCGCGCGACCAATTGGTCAGTATCGCTGAACTCGCTCTATGCCGCTGCAGCCACTCCCGCCAGAACGGCTCGCGTTCCTTCCAAGGGCCATCCGCAGCGGTATATACTTGCGGCTCCCATCCCCGTTCCGCCATCCAGTCTTCATAGGCGTTACGGCGCTGCCGGTCGCCCCAGCCGAGAGGAGTCCCCTGATGATGCAGCTCCAAATAAGCGGGAATCTGCCTGGTGCGGGCCGCGATGTAATCTAGGGCCCGCCGCACGCTCTCTTCGTAATCCATCAATACGGAAGGAATTTCCTCGGTGTCCGGGTATCCTTCGACGGAAACATAAGGCAGGCGGTTTTCGTGAACGAGCTGCACCCAGCCTTCATGAACCTGATGCGGGCGGTCCAAGGCGACGACGCCGTCGATCCGGCGCTGCCGGAACAAATCGAGCAAGCCTTCGATACGCTGACTGTCGGAGCTTCCCGACGGATAGAGCAGCACATGGTAACCCCAAGCCGCGCAGGCCGCCTGTATCCCTTCCAGCACCTGCAGAAACAAGGGATTGGCGACGTTTCCGTATGCGGCCAGACACTGGCTTCGCCCCGTCTTCATCCCTCTGGCTTGGGCGTCCACCTGATAATTCAATTCGCGGATAGCTTCAAGCACGGCCTTGCGCTTCTCTTCTCCTACGCCGATTCCTCGCGTGCCGTTCAATACGGCCGATACGACGCTGCGCGATACGCCTGCTCTTTTGGCCACATCAAAGCTGGTCACTCTTTTCGTCATGTCATGCTACACCTCTTACCTTGAAAATAACACGTGTTATATAAAAAGGCAACCCTTTTTCAGCTCCACTTAAGCCGAATAGGGTAAGAAGTCTTTTTGATGCTGATCAGTAATTTCGGATTTTCTCTAACCGGTAAGGTGTTGGCGGTTTCAGGAGGCTGTTCTTTGACAGCTATCGTTATTTCATTATTCTTTTCTTCGAATGAAACGATTTTTATCGTATATCCGCCGCTGTTTTTGACTCCGCTAGTCATTAAAATAAACGTACGATCATTTACGTTAAATTGCCCAACCCCCTGTTGATCGCCTAACGTTTCGATTGCTATATTCAACTTGTTTTGCAGTTCCGGGTTGTTTGCGGCGGATTGAAAGCTGACGACCTCGTATGGGCCAGAGCAACTGTACAAAAACAAGGAAAATAGGGCAAACACTATGAACATCCTCATATGCATCCCCTAATTATTTTTTTATAACATTATAGCAGGTGATTGAGTCGTGGCCTACAGTCGATAGAAGTTTTCCACTCGCTGTTGTCCCTGGATTTCTTGAACGCTATCGCTTCTCCAAACTGTCCCTCCTGCTCCGATCGGACAGACTCTTAGAAGGGCCGTAAAAAAGTCCGCTGACGCGCCCGGAGCCGAGCATCGAACCGTTTCTAAGTTGTAACGGACACAGGAGAGCTAAATTCGCCGCAAACAGACGCTTTTTCAACGTAACGGACGTCATGGCGCTTACATAGCTCCGAATCGCTTTCTATGGAGGCTCTGCCAACCAATAGCTGCATCTGTGTCCGTTAGAATTCCAAAATGGCCGATAGGGTTGATATAATGGCCGCTGTGTCCGTTGTGAGTGTACTGCGCCGCTGAAGGGTTGCCTTCTGCGCAGGCGAAAGCCTCTTCCGATCGCTGCCCATCCCGAATTTCTTGAATAATTAGCCCTTCAATGGGTTAAATAATTCGGGAACAAAGGCAACCGCTGCGCTTCTCCAGATTGCCTTCGACTAGTGAAGTCTGCTTTTTCACCGGACTTTTAGAAAGGTGGTGATTGAGTCGTGGCCTGCGGTCGAAAGAGGTTTCCACTCGCTGTTGTAGCCGGATTCCTTTCATTTTAACCCCTCACGCGGGGAAAATCCGTCTACAAAGGCGACCGCTTACGCTGTTCCAACTCTCTACCGACTCTCCGGCCACTTTTTCACCGCTCTCTTAGAAGCGTGGTGAAAAAGTCCGCTGCGGCGTCCATTTGATCCTCCAATCGCTGTCGATAGCTTCGCTTTAAGACGACTGCCACAGTCTGATCATTTCCGCCTTCTCGAATCTCCCCAGCTTCCGGTACGCCTCCGCTTCATAGTCCGGCGACAAGACGGGAAGCCGCATATCCCCCGCTTGCACGATTCGCTTTATGGACGCGAGCGGAGGCGTCTTTTCCCACTGTCCGTCTACCAATTTTTCGATATCGCCCATTATTTCCACTTCGATGCCGTCAACGAGCAGCTTGCCGAAATGAGATCGTATCCGGCCGTTGGATGAATAGGCTACCGGCTTGGCGATATAGCTCGCAAACATGCGCTCCATTGCATAAGCTCCCGCTTCATCGGTTTGAATATCTATATCGTTGGGCTGTACAGGCAAGCCTTGATAAGCCAAGCCGGCACTGCCCGTCAAAGCCCAGTTCAGTTCCGTTGCGGCAAGCCGCGAATAAATAAATTGCACAACAGAGGCAATTGCAGATGAAACCACTCTCTCCCACCATCCTTTCTATTCCAAAATGCTCTTAACGTTCAGCCGCTTTATCCGCCAAACCCAACCGGGCCGGAAGCGGCGCTACAGTTTGACCGCTTCCCGGTAGCGGCTCGGCGTAACTCCTTCGATCTTTTTGAAAATGCGGTTAAAATACGTCGGCTGGTAGCCTACGCGCTCGGCGATCTCGTTGATCTTCAAATCCGTTTCCGCCAGCAGACGCTTCGATTGATCCATCCGGATTCGGGTCAAGCAATCGATAAAGTTGCTCCCGGTCGCCTGCCTGAATATGCGGCTGAGCGTCACCGGATTGACGCCGTAGGCATCCGCGTACGACTCCAGCGATACCTCGCTATGATACGAAGTGCGGAGCGATTCGACCATGCTTTCGACGATCCGCCTGTGCTTCGCCTCATGCGTCTCGGCCGTTTGCCGGACCTCCTCCACATAAGGACCGACGACCTTGTGCCGGAACCAGCCGACCGCTTCCTCGGGATCGGTTATCCGGCTCAGCTCCGCATACGGATCGAAGGATGCCGCGTGCGGGTACGGATCGAAACCGGCCTTCAGAAAGTGGAACTGCATATTGCCGAACAGCTGAAGCAGACCTTGCGAGAATAACCGCTGCGTGCTCCTATGCCGGTGGAGCTCGCGGCAGAATCGTTCAGCCGCCTCCATCGCTTCGTCCAGCTGCCCGTCCCGGATCGCCTGATGCAGCTCCGTCTCAGCCACAAACGGATAATGGACCGGCGCGTGCTCTTCGCGGCTGTGCTCCTCGGCGTCCAATATTTGATTCCCTTCGATCAGCTTGCGGTTGCGAATTTCCTGTCTCGCCTCGTCCAGAACGACGGGAATCCGCGTTGCAGCGGGAGTGATCCGGCCGAGGCAAACCGTGACCTCCATGCGGATCGTCGAGCTGATCGCTTGGGTCAGCTGCTCGGCGAATTCATACAGCTCCAGCTTCGCCTGCCGGCTTGACACCCGCGCCGGATAACGGACGAGAAGACCTGCGGACATATCTTGAAAGTTAATCACTTCCGCATGATCGAATTTCGATTGGGCCAGCTCTTCCGTAATATTGGAAGCGGCATAGGACAGATGCTGAATATCGCGCTCCTTGTAATGGGCCGATGACCGCTTGGTCATGCCGTGAAGCTGAATGACGACGACGGCAAAGCTGTCGTCCCCCGGCTCCCAGCCCAGCTCCTCCATCCGGCTTCGCACCTCCGTCTCCGTCCAGGTGTAGAAGTGCCCCTGCACCAGCTGCAGCAGGAAGCCTACGCGCAAGCTCGGCAGCTGTCTGGCCGACAGCTCCCGCAAGCTTTGGCTTTCCAGGCTCAGCTGCCTCCATTCCCGCTCGATGAACGCGACCTCGTTATGCTCGCCGTCCGCGTCGGCCGGCCTTCGGTTGACCCGGATCAGCCCGGTCAAATACCGAATCGGCTCGTACAGCTTGCGCGAGGCGAAGATGGAGATCACGATTCCCGCGAGCAGCCCCGCCAGGCTGACGGCATAGAGCAGCCTGGAGGTAAGCAGAACCGGCGCGGTCATCTTGGATAAGGATACTGCGGATACATAGATCCAGCCGCTGCCGAGCCGGTTCAAGGTGCTGTAGGAGACGGAGTAGCTCTCCTTCCCGTTTGCCGCCGCATAGACGAAGGTGCCGCTGCGCCGGCCCTGGGACAGCACCGCCCGCTTCAGCTCCTCCTCCCTGGCGGAAGGCTGTCCGGAGCCGGCCTCGGCGATCCATACGCCGTCTGCCGCAACCATAAAGGAACTGGCCTCTCCCCCCGCAGTCGGTTCGCTCAGCAATTGCGCCAAGGCGCCCTTGTTCAAATAAATCGCAAGCGCGGCAAAGGGCTGACCGATATCGGCCGGAAGCCGGTAAATCAAGGCCGGCGCCTCCTTGTCCATCTGCTGCAGCAAACCAAGCGACGGGAGCCAGTACGTCGTGTATGGCCCGGCCAGCAAGGAATGGAAGCGCTCTCTATCCAGCGCGCCGAGCGCCGTCACGCCGCCGTCCTCGGAATAGACGGTTCCCGGCCGATCCATATACAAATAAGCCTCCTGAATCAGCGGATTGGAGCCCTTCAGCAGCACCAGCGAGTGAAAAATCTCCCTGATATGCTCGTAGTCGTAATCGGTTTGCAGGTTTAACAGCTTCAGGCCGAATACCGGATTAAACGCCCATTGAGTCGCATTTTTCTCCAGATGCGTCAGCAGCTCGTCCGCTCGAACGACTGCCTGGCTCACCTGCAGCTCCCTCGTGGCGGCGACGGATTTCTCCAGCTGTCCGATGCCGATCCGGTTAACGCAAATGCCGACCAATAAGGTCGGCAAACAAGTAATCGCGAGCACGATAAGCAAGCTCTTGCGGTAAGTTCGGCGCTGTACCCATGAGATAGCCGGCATGTGAAAGGGAAGCTTCCATCCGTTCATCGGTCATCGTACCGCCTTTCTCCTTCGTCTCGGCGCTAAAAGCGCAGCTCCTTCGCGCGCTCGCGGAACTGTGCGACGGCTTCCGCATACTGCGGGTCGGCCATGTAATTGACCGTCTCTTCCTTGTTGCGCGCCAGATCGAACAGCACTTCCGAGCCGTCCGTATCGTAATACTGGTATTTCAGATGATCGCGTTTAATCATCAGATTGGTTCCCCCGAATTGGGACACCGTCTCGTTATCCCATCCGGCGGAATCTCCTGCCATCAGCGGCTCAAGGCTGCGGCTATCCAGCCCGTCCGGAGCGGGAATGCCGCACAGATCGCAGATCGTCGCGAACAGATCGCATAGATTCACATTTTCCTCCAAGGTTCTGCCGCCTTGAAACCCGGCCGGATATCGGATGATCAGAGGCACTCTGGCGCTCGCTTCGAAAAACTTCTGTTTCTCCCAGACGCCGTGCTCGCCCAGCATCTCCCCGTGGTCGGACGTATAAATGATGATCCAATCGTCCAGATTTTGTCCGACATGCTCCAGCGCCGCCATCACTTGTCCGAAATAACCGTCGATCGTCTCGATCATTCCGTAGTAAGCCGCCGTCGCCCGGCGAATGTCCCGCTCGGATGCGTCGACTCCGGCATGTACGCGGAATTTGCTGAGGAACGGATGGTCGAACAACGGTTCATTGAAATTCGGCGACACCCTGTTCAAGTAATAAGTGAACTTCTCCTCGCTCGTAAAGTAAGGATAATGCGGCTGCAGGAAGCTGACCTTCAACAGAAGCGGCTGAATCTGCTCGCGGTCGTAATACGTGCTGTTGAAATAATCGTCGATGAATTGCAGCGCTCCCTCCAGCGCATATTCATCGTGGGAGATACACTGTCCGCGGCCGACCCCGGCCCGGCTCACTTCTTTGGGCTGCGGCCATTTCTGGGACGGGACGCGGTACTTCGCATATTCATCCTCCTGCTTGCCTTCGATATAGCCCGGTTCCGTCTGCATATCGCCGCAGATCCGCCGCGTCCAGCCCATCATCTGGTCGCTCCCCGTATGATGAAGCTTGCCGCTGACGACGGTCTGGTAGCCGTACTGCGACAATCGTCTGGCAAAGGTCATATGCCCGGGCGGCAAATCCTGCCCGAACGTTTCGCATCCTGTCGTTCGCGGGAACTGTCCCGCCATCATGCTCTGTCTGCTTGGAATGCAGATCGGAGAAGGCGTATATGCATTGCGGAACACCGCGCCGGTCGATGCGAGCCGGTCCAGATGAGGCGTGCGTATAACCGGATTGCCTTCATACCCCGTCACGTCCGCCCGATGCTGGTCGCTCATCAAAAACAATATGTTCGGCTTCTTCTTCATCTCGCCAACCACTCCTTTTTTTCCATTTTTATCCACACAAACCGCAAACGAGACAAAACCGGCGGAGCAGCCTACTTTCCTTTTCGCTTCGCATACTCCGCGTTAATCTCCTCGTCTATTTTCCGATACTGTGCATCGGCCTTCAGCTTCGCTACGAACTCGTCCCATGCCGCAATCGGCTCCCGCCCGAGAATAATTTTCACTTTCAAATCCTGAATCTTTTTATCGTAATCTTTGCCTATTTTCAAATAAGTTTCCGAATTCAGCCCTACGGCAGGGTCGGCTACGCTGTATTTGGCCCGCTCGTCGATAATTTGCTTGTTTCTGTTCAAGAAATCGGCCGGAATGCCGGTCTGATACGCCCTTTCATAGCGGTCCAGATTGGCGAACAAATGCAGGAATACCCCGACATTATCTTTGGCAGCCTGCTCCGTAGGCGCGATGACGCCGTCCTTCACGGTATAATGAACGTCCTTCAAGCCGAAGCTCGCCAGCATCCATCCCTCCTCCGTCGCTCCGTAATCCATGAACTGCAGCAGCTTTTTCATTTTCGCTTCGGGCACCGTCGTCGGAATCACATACATCCCGTACACTCCGGAGTCCTTGGGAACGAATTTGCCGTTCGGCCCTTCCAGGTAAGTGAGCGGCAGCAGATCCGCCTGCGGGTTCGTCTTCCGCATCTGCCCGGTCAGCAGCCATGACGGCTTGATCGCATCGGCAAATATGCCGGCCTTGCTCGTCGTGATCAGGTCGCGCACCTGCGTCGTCTTGAGCGTCGGGAAGTCGGGGGCGATGATACCGTCCTGATACGCCTTCGTCAGCCATACCAGCGCCTCGCGCGTACCCGGCTCATATACTGTATTCAACAATTTGCCGTCCTTTTCCTTCCACCGCCCGTTCGTTCCGTTGAACACGTTCTCTACCCAGCCGAAAGAGCCCATCCCGTCGGAGCTCACCAGTCCGGAGAAGCCGATCGTATCGTTCTTGCCGTTGCCGTCCGGATCTTTCTCCTTGAACGCCTTCATCGTCTCGTACATCTGATCCATATCGGCAGGCACCGGCAAGCCGAGCTTGTCGAGCCAATCTTTGCGGATGAGCGGGAAGGAGCCGGAGCCTTCGAGCGGCCTGACCCGCGGAATGCCGTAGCTGCGGCCGTTGATGCTCGAATTTTGCCAGGACAGAGCCGGAAGCTCGCTTAAATGCTTGTAATCCTTAATATAAGGCGTAAGATCCCAGAACGCCCCTTGGGCAGCCATCGTTTGGACTTGCGGATGGTAAGGGTCGAGCACGAGCATCAGCTCCGGAATGTCTCCCGACGCCAGCGTCACATTCATTTTATCGTCGTAATTGTTGCCCGACACCCAGGAGATGTTCAGCTTCGTATTCGTATTTTTCTCGATTTCCTTCTTCGTCACATCGTCTTCCCCCGGAGGCTCCGGCGTGAAGAACACGGTCATGACACTGATCTGCGTCGGACCGGCGTCCTTGCCGGCGTCCGCTCCATTCTGCTCCGCGCCTCCCGAACAACCAGAGAGCAGCGCCGCCGCTCCTACGACGGATGTCAGCGCCAACGTCCATGCTTGCTTTCTCATCTGTATTCAGCCCCTTTAGTTTAATATGAACCCGTGCCTTGGCAGCGCCGACCGGCAGTCATTCCTTAACCGACCCGACCATCGCTCCTTTGGCGAAATGCTTTTGCAAAAACGGATATACGAGCAAAATCGGAATCGTCGCGACGACGACGGCGGCCATCTTCAGCGTCTCCGGCGGAATCGGCTGGTCGCTGGTCAGCTCCAGCGCGGCCGAGCCTCCGGAAGCGGTCGACGCGTCGATCAGCATATTTTGCAGCAGCACCTGCAGCGGCCAGATGTTGTGATTGTTGATGTACAAGATGGCCTGAAAAAACGTATTCCAATAGCCGACGGCGAAAAACAGCCCGAAGGCGGCCATCGCCGGAAGCGATAGCGGCAGAACGATGCGGACCCATGCCTGAATATCGTTGCAGCCGTCCATCGTAGCGGCTTCCTCCAGACTGTCCGGTATGCTGTCGTAGAAGCCTTTCATAAGCAGCACGTACCAGCCGCTGCTCAGCACGGGAATGATAAGCGACCATACGCTGTTGATCAGCCCCAGTTCCCTGACGAGCAAATAATTCGGGATGATGCCCGGCTGAAACAAGGTCGTTATAAGGACCATCAGCATCAGCATTTTGCGTCCTTCCATCCGTTTGCGCGACAGCGTATAGGAGAGCGCCGAAGTAACCGCCAGCGAGAGCAAAGTGCCCGCCGTTGCGAGAAATCCGCTGATTCCGATCGCATTAATAAATGATTTGGTCGATAAAATATACCGGTAAGAGATAAGGCTCCACGATTCCGGGAACAACACGAAGCCTCTGCTGAAATATTCGTCCGGGTTCGTAAATGAAACGATAAACACGTAGTACAAAGGAAATACGCTGATCAGCCCTACCATTGACAGGATCAGCACATTGACTGCCGTAAACCACCGGTCCGCCGCTTGCCCCCGCATATCAGTACACTCCTTCCTCGCCCATTTTTTTGGCCGCTTTGTTCGCCGCCACGACCAGAATCAAGCCCACCAGCGATTTGAACAGCCCGATCGCCGTGCTGTAGCTGAATTGCCCCTGCTTGATGCCGACGCGGTATACGTAGGTTTCGAACACGTCGGCCACATCGGAGACGGCGCCGTTCATCATCAGGAACACTTGCTCGAACCCGACGTCCATCATATGGCCGATTCGCAGGATAAGCAAAATGACGACGACGTTGCGGATGCAGGGCAGCGTAATATGCCATATTTGCCTGAGCCTGCCCGCCCCGTCCATTTTCGCCGCTTCATACAGCTGCGGATCGATGCCGGCAATGGCCGCCAGGAAAATAATCGTCCCCCAGCCCGCATCCTTCCAGATCGTCTGGGCCGTCAGCAGCAGCCAGAAGTAACGGGGATTGGTCAAAAAGTCGATCTGGCTCCAGCCTGCGCTCTGCAGCATCTTGTTAATTACGCCTTCGCTATGCGACAGCATTAAGAAAGTAATTCCGACAATGATCACCCACGAAAAGAAGTGCGGCAGGTAGACGATCATCTGCACCGTCTTCTTGAATACTTGCTGCTTTAGCTCGTTCAGCAGAACGGATAACAAAATCGGCAGCGGAAAGAACAGCACAAGGTTCATCACATTAATGCCAAGCGTATTGCGGAACAGCTTCAGAAAATCCGGATTGGCGAAAAACCGCGCAAAATGCTCGAAGCCGACCCACGGGCTGTGCAGCAAGCCTTGGTAAGGGGAGTAATTTTGAAACGAAATCAGAACGCCCCACATCGGCACATATTTAAAAATAAGAAAAAACAAAATGCCCGGCAACGCAAGCAAGTACAAATACCGGTTGCGCCTCCACATTTTTATCCATCGCTTCTCCTTAGGCCTCTCCGCGAGCCGGTCGGCACTGCGGACCCCGCTGGCGCGTATTGGTGTCATCGCTATCCCTCGTTTCCTCCGTAATGTCCCCCCATCATAGCGATGTAAGCGATTACCGGCAATAACACTTTTTTTTGCCGTCCTCCGCGCGCGGTAACACATTTTTAACGCGTTGCACTTTTTTTCGCGAACGCAAAAAAACCGCTCCTCTACAGAAGAAAGCGAGTATTGCCCGCCGTATCTGCAACAAGGAACGGTTTCTTTATGTTGTAGCTTCGCGCTTCTTAGCCGTTGCTTCTCCAAGCTTCCAAGTTCATTTCATTGTTCATGGCTGCCGCGGCGAATGCGCCCATAGAAGCGGCAGCAATAACCTGATGGCGCTGCGAGGCCGCATCCCCCGCGCTGTAGACGCCGGGAATGTTCGTTTTGCCGAACTCGTCGGTAACGACGATTCCCGCTTCCGTCACTTCGCATCCGATAGCCTGCGGCAAATCCGATCCCGGAACCAGCAGCGGTTTGAAAAAGATCCCTCGGCACGGAATCGCCGTTCCGTCCTCAAGAACGACTTGGCGCACGATGCCTTCATTCGAATCAACCGAGCGGATCGGCGCATCGAATAACGGGATTTGCCGGCGGCGCAGCTCCTCGCGCTCCGCGTCGGACAGCCCGTCCGGCCCGTTCGTGCAAACGACAAATCGCTTGGTCCAGCCGGATATAAGGGGAGCGAAGTGCATGAGATCAGCCCCCTGGTGAATAATAACAAGCGGTTCGTCTCTTAATTCCCAGCCGTCGCAATACGGGCAGACGAAGGCGCTTTTCCCGTATACCTCCGCCAGCCCCGGTATCGCCAGCGGCCGGTCCTTCATGCCGAAGGCAAACAGCAGCTTGCGGCTCGCAAAGGTTTGTCCATTCGCCGTCGCTATGCGGAAGCTCCCGTCCGTCCCGGCAACCGATACGGCTATGTCTTTGACGAACGAAACGGACGGATACGCTCCGATCTGTTCCTTCGCGATCCGCCGAAATTCGTCCGGTTGAATCCCGTCGCGGGTCAGAAACCCGTGGGATTCCCGCGTGACCGCATTGCGCGGGCGGCCTTCGTCGATGACCGCCACCTTTTTCCTTGCCCGTCCCAGCATAAGCGCGGCATTAAGCCCCGCCGGGCCTCCGCCGATAATGACTGCATCGAGAAGCTGATCTTTCATCATTTCTGCACCTCCGTAGTATATTAACCTAGCATATGCTGATGCTTCAAGCGAACCAGCACCTTGCCGAAACGGCCTCCCTGCCGGATTTCCACCTTGCCGTGCGGGTAATTGCTTGCCAAGTAATCGGCGACGATGGTCCGGTTCCGCTCGTCCGTCGGCACCTTCCACATATTCAGCCAGTTGATGGCGTCCTCGAGCGCCGTTTCAACGGAAACCTCCGTCGTTTTCATTTCCCTTGTGACCAGCGTCTCGAAGGAATATCCTTTAAGCAGCAATAAATTCAGCAAATAGGACATCTCCAAATGCTCGGCCCTGCGGGGCTTGTCTGCGAGCAGCGGCCAGACGGCATCGACCAGGCTGTGCTCTCTGGAGCCTACCGAAAGACTGATATAGCAATAATCCCGAGCGCAGCTCAGCACCTTCTCCACGCTCTCCCAATCGACAATGACCGGACACATCGAGACAAACACGAAATCGAAAGCTTTTTCCCATCCTTTGGCTTGAATATCAATATCCTCAAACCGCTCGGCGGCAATTTCCACTTTCCCCGGGGCGATCCCCGCGGCCGCGGTGTTTTCCTTCAGCAAGTCCACCAACGGGGGAGAAGACTCCACGGCGGTGACGCTGGCGCCTCTTAAGGCGAACGGCACGGTAAATCCGCCCGACGCCGCTCCGATATCCAATATCGAGGCGTCTGCAAAGGTTACGCCCCGTCCTTCCAGCCAGTTCATAATCCGCTTCGCTCTTCGTCTGCCCTCTTCGTTAAACGCTTGCTCGTTGAACGCCTTGGCCTTGTTGTCAAACGAGCGCGCCGGATCGATGCCGGCCTGTTTCATCTTGTTCACTGCCGTATGCGCATCTTCCTTCCAAGCCGTTTCCCAGACGTTCTCATCCCATAGTTCCTTGATCACGCTGCATGCCTCCTCGTTTTTGGTGAAATACATTCATTGCAAGCAATTACGAAGATATTAAAGACTCTTTATATCTATAATAAAACCAAAAATAGAGCCGCCCTTCACGAAAGAGGAAGATGCGGTAAGTTTTTGGCGAGCTCCGCCATATTTTGCTTTCGCAAGTAGGCTTCCATCTCCTCTTCCGCGGCTACCATCACCTTCCGGATCAAACAATCCGGCCCGTGATTGAAATCGCAGTCGAATAAGGAAGCGGTCCCTTCAATGGCATGAATAATATCGAGGAACGAAATGTCTCCCCAGTTCCGTCTTAACCTGTATCCGCCGTTGGCGCCGGATGCGGATTCAACCATCCCCGCCTTGGCCAGCTTGGTAAGTATTTTCGATAAATACGTAGGCGAAACCTGCTGCCGCTCGGCCAGCTGCTGAACGCCGATATGTTTATCCGGGGCGGCTGCCGCAAGGAAGAGCATCGTGTGAAGAGCATAATTCGTCGCTTTGGAAAACTTCATTGCGCAGTGTCCACCTCGATTACAGACTTTATTTATCTACAATAACCTTTATTCAGACAGTTGTCAACAACCCGGCAGGATTAAAATAAAAAAGCCGCCGAAACCGTCGGCAGCCGTGCCTCGTCAGCCCCGGCCGGATAAAAATCGGGCACGGTAGGCGCTTGGCGTCAATCCGGTGAACCGTTTGAATATTTTAATGAAATAATTGTCGTTCTCATACCCGACCTGCGCGCCGATCTCCGATACTTGCAAGCTCGTTTGCTCCAGACGCCGCTTCGCTTCGCCGACACGGATTTGATGCAGGTAATGAATGACGTTCGTCCCCGTCTTCTTCTTAAACAGCGCGCTGATATATTTCTCGTCCATCGACACTTCTTGAGCCAGCGTCTTCAGCGAAATCATCCGGTCGTAATTATTCTTCATAAACCGGATCAGCTTGTCGACTTCCTTATGCCCCGTCTCGCCTTCCGGTCGGCTCGGCCCGGACAACGGCGGCGCATCGCGTTCCTGCTCCCGGCTTAGCTCCGCCTCCGATTGCCTTTCCCCGCCGGCGGCAGTCTGCCCGCCCGGCTTCCGCTTCTGCAGCTCCGCCTCCACCTTGACCAGCGCATCTACAAGCGACTGCACGTTCATCGACAGCTTCAGAATGTAATTGGAGGCTCCGAGCTCCATCGCCTGCCGCACGTATTCGAAATCGCCGAGGCAGGAGAGCATAATAAACCGGCTGTCGATCTCGGCCTCGCGCACCTGCTGCAGCAGCTCCACGCCGTTCATCTTCGGCATCAGAATATCGCAGATGACCAGGTCGGGCCGCCGCTGCATGATGAAGGCGAGCGCCTCCTCGCCGTTGCCCGCCTCGCCGATCACATCATAGCCGAGACGATGCCAATCGACGATACGCCTGACGGATTCGCGGACGAACACTTCATCTTCTACCAGCAATACGGTCCACATCGTTATGCCCCCTTCCGCTCCTCGTCTTGGCGTATCCCGATAACACCATACATTCATCTTTCATCGTACCACGGAGGAACCCGCTGCGCATATGAACAAATTCCTGCTCGGGATAGAACAAAATCCTGCATTTTTACGGCATAGCCGGATGCAATAGAACGATTTCCGGCTTCTCGCCGTCATTCGCCGCCAGCCAATGCCGGATCGTCCGGCTGGCTAGTCCGGACCGGAGCTTCATACGGCTTCGACAGCAGCAGCGGCAGCGAGAAGCGGATCAGCGTCCCCTGGGCAAGCGGCACGATGTCCAGCGCCGACCGCCCCTTGAACAGCAGCTCCAGCCTTTCCCTCAGGTTGCTGATGCCGATGCCCGGGCGCGTGCGTCCCGTCTTCTCCCGCGGCTTGATCCCCGCTCCGTTATCCTCCACCTCCAGAATCAGGCTGCCGCCCCGTGCATAGGCCCGGATCGTGATCAGCCCTTCGCCGTCCAGCTCCATCAAGCCGTGCTGAATGCTGTTCTCGACCAGCGGCTGCAGACTCAGCTTCGGAATCAGCGCGTATTCCAGTCCGGGCTCGGTTTCGTAGCGCATCTCGAACAACTGCTTGTAACGGAAGCTTTGAATATGGACGTAAGACTTCACAAGCTGCAGCTCGTCCTGCACATGAATGAGCTCCAGCTCCGAATTGAGTCCCGCTTCCAGCAGCTTGCCCAGACTGACGCAAATGTCGGCGATATCCGTCTGCTGCTCCACCAAAGCGAGCCATTTGACCGTATTGAGCGTATTCAGCAAAAAATGCGGATTCGTCTGCGACAGCAGCACCTGGAAGCGAACCGCCTCCTTCTTCCGCTCCTCCACCTTCAGACGCTGAACCAGCTCCTCCATATCCTCCATCATCCGGTTGAATGCCCGCGTCAGCTCCAGCACTTCCCCGCGGCGGTTCGCCTCGGGCAGCTTCACCCGAAACCGCCGGTCTACGGCATCGGCCATCCTGCGCTGCAGCTGATGCAGAGGCTTCGTAATCGCGGAGGAAATCAGCAGCGTAATCGTGATGAAGGCGAGCGTCAGCGATACCGAGACGGTGAAAAACGACTGCTTCAGCTTATCGACCTCGGCGTAAATGACGTTCAGCGGAACCTGCTTGACGATCACCTTGTCCAGCCGCGGCAGCTTCGAATAAATATGAAGATAGCTGCCTGAGACATAGTAGCCCTGCTCCTTCAAATCCGGCAAATCCCGGAGCACGTCCGTCTGAAGCCTTCTGCCCGTCTTGTTGTCGGCCAGCACCGTCCCGCCTTGATCCAGCAGCAAATACGTCTCCTGCGAAAATTCGGTCGCAATGCGGAACCATTCGTAGATATCGACGCTAACGCGCAGGGCGGCAAACGGCGTATTGCTGGCGCTCTTCAGCGCCGCGGCATAGGAGAGCAGCTGCGGGCTGCGCGATACGTCGCGGCTCGTGTAGTTGTCCTCCCAGCTCCATTCATATACGGCGGGCTGTCTCATCGCCTTGGCATACCAGGCTTCTTTGACCGTCCGCTCATAAGACAAGCTCTCGTACGGCTGATACGAAGCATAGACATGGCCCGCAAAATCGGCGATCGTATAATAGGCGGGAGAGAGACTGATGAACAAGCTGTTCATAATCGATTTGAACTTCGTGTCGATCAAATAGACCCGCTGCAGGCTGTCGTATTGCCCGGGATTTTGCAGCACGGCCGCGACTGCAGCGTCCTGCTCCAGCAATATGACCGTTTTGTACACCACATTCAAATAATCTTCGAGCGACTTGTTCATCGCAATCATCTGATCCAGATTTTGATCCGCCGTCTGCTTCCGCAGCGCGCCCTCCACCCGGTTGAAGTTGTACAGATTCAGCCCGGCGTGAGGAATGAGAATCAACAGCACAAAGGCCAAAAACAAGCGGTTTTTGAGCGTTTTGGGCGCCCAGTCGGGCAGCTTGAGCCATGCTTGTCTACGGGGTGGCAGCCGCATCGGGCGTCTTGCCTCCTTTGATTGGATTTGCCGATTCTTAGATCGATACCTTCAGCTTAATATATCGGGGCATCAAGCGTCCACCGGGAAATGTCCCGGCGGCAGACGAATGTCTCAAGCAGGGGGTCATTAAAACAAGCCTTCCTTAATGGAAGGCTGTAGACGAATTCGGCTTACGCCTCTATCCCTTGACCGCCGTGCCGGACAAGCCCTGAATAATGAAGCGCTGGCCGATCAAAAACAACGCGAGCATCGGCAGTATCCCGGCTGACGCCGCCGCCATCATCCCGTTGTAATCGACGTTGAATTCCATAATAAAATTTTGCAGCCCGAGCGGCACCGTATACAGCTCGCGGCTGATCAGAAAGACAAGCGCATTCTCGAAATCGTTCCAATGCCACGAGAAATCGATCACGGCGAGCGTCGCCAGCGCAGGCTTGGCCAGCGGCAGCATCATCTGCGTAAAAATCCGCATATGGCCCGCCCCGTCGATAAACGCCGATTCGGAAATTTCCTTCGGTATCGTAATGAAAAACTGCCGCATCATAAAGACGCCGAAAATCGTAATCATCCCGGGCAAAATAAGAGCCCAATGCGTATTGAAGATGCCCATCCATTTGAACATAATAAATTTCGGCACGAACAGCACCTGCGGCGGGATCATCATCATCGCGATATAGATCAGAAACAGCGTGTCCCGGCCTTTAAACTCGACCTTAGTGAAGCCGTACGCGGCCAATGCCGACAGAAACGTCGCTCCCGCCGTGCTGAGCAGCGAAACCTTGAGCGAATTCAGATAATACGGTACGAAGCTGGCCGTTCCGGTCCATATTTTCAGATGATGCTCCCACACGAAGTGCGCGGGAATCCATTGAATCGGATAAGCGAATACTTCTCCCGGCGTCTTAAACGAAGTGGAGATCATCCAGACGAACGGCAGCACCATCGCGACGGCGAACAACAGCATAATCGCCGTAACGGCGCCCTTTCGCAGCCTGCGGATCGTTTCTTTGCGAATCGCCGCGGCTTGCGGCGGGCGGCTCGAAGCGGCGTAATCGACGTTCGATTGCATGACGGCAATCGCCTCCTTGAACAGTTATGAATAATGCTTCGAATCGCACGGACGTCAATAATGGACCCATTTTTTTTGCCCGATCCACTGGATGGCCGTAATGACGAGGATGACCGCGAACAAGGCCCACGATATCGTGGCCGCATAGCCCATCTCGTAATAGCGGAAAGCGGTCTTGTATACATACAGCGACATAATGAGCGAGCTGCTGCCGGGTCCGCCCTGCGTCAGCGCTTCGATCATACCGAACGTTTTGATCGTCATGATCAGCCCGGTCACGACCAGCATGAACGTCGTAGGGCTGACCAGCGGAAGCATGATCCGCAGGACGGTCTGCGGCGCGGTGGCCCCGTCGATTTTGGCCGCCTCCAGCAGCTCCGGCGAAATTTCCTGCAGCGCGGCCAAATAGATGATCATATTGTAGCCGAGCATAAACCAGATCCAGATGATGTCGACGGCGGCCATCACGGTGTCGGGAGACGTCAGCCACCCCGGGGGATTGCTTAAGCCAAGGCTTGTCAGCAGGCCGTTAATCGGCCCCTGCTTCGGCTGAAACAGCAGCATCCAGACGAAGGCGACCGCGACCCCGCTCGTAATGTAGGGCATAAAGTAGAAGGCCCGCAGCAGCGTCTTCCAATACACCGACCGGTTCAAAACGACCGCGACGAGGAAGGCCAGCGCCACCGACACCGGGACGCTCGCCAAAAACAGCAAGGTGTTTTTCAAAGAGACGTAGAACAATTCGTCATGAAACAGACGCTGTATATTATCCAGGCCGATAAAATGAAACACCGGGCTCGTAAATTTCCAATCCGTGAACATCAGCACCGCCGAGAATAGCGCAGGGATGATGAAAAACAACAGCACCCCGAGCAGATTCGGCAAGATGAAAGCATACCCGATCCACAGCTGCCTTTTGCGCATCACAATCCGCTCCCTATAGGCCAGTCGGCGAAGAGAAGCGGCCGCTGCCCGCGGGCTTCGGGACCGCCGGGCCGGATCGACCCGGAAACCGAAGCTCTTCGGGCGTGCCGGCCGCTCTTCCCCGCCTCCCGTTTTATTTTTTATTTTGCTTCAAATAGTCGTTATGCCGGCGGGCGATAGCCTCCAGCGTCGCCTTGACATCCTTCTTGCCCGTGAAGAAATTCTCGTACTCCTCCTGGCGCAGGTCCATCACCTGCTTCGGCAGGGAACGGGTATACTTCGCCGAATCGTTGAACAGCACTTTCTTCAGCGATTCTTGATCATAGGTCGCGGCGTTGTCCCCAAGCAGCAGCTTCAGCGTTTCATCCGCGTTCACCGATTTGGAGGCCGGGAATCTTCCGCCGGGCACCATCGGCAGCATGCCGCCGTCCGCGTACCACGTCAGGAATTTCCAAGCGGCCTCCTTGTTCTTCGATTTGGCGTTGATCGAGATGGCGTCGCCGGTTCCTCCGCGCGTAACGAAGTCCTCGGCCTTGTCGGTCAGCCGCGGCACCGGGGCGAAGGCGATCTTGAACGATCGCGGGTTATCCTTCATATTGTTCGCGCTGCGGAAAATCCACGTTCCTGCGTTCAGCATCGCCGCTTCGCCTTTGAGAAACACGGTTTCCACCGGCATCTTGGAGGTAACCTGCTCGGCGTAAGGCACCGTCGTCCGGCCGTCCTGCATCATCGCTTTGAGCGTTTCCAGCCATTGGCCGTACAGCGGATGATCCATATTGGAGCTGCCGTCCGGCTTCGTGTAGCCGTATTTGGTCGAGACGGAATCGAGCGGGTCCGGGAACGGCTCCAGATGCTGAACCAATCCGTAGCGGCTGTCGCTCTTCAGCTTTTCGGCGTACATTTTCATATCCTGCCATGTCCAGGCATCGGGAACCTTCAATCCGGCCTGATCGAGCAAATCCTTGTTAAACCATACGAAAAACTGGCTTTTGCTCGTCGGCATCCCGTAATATTTGCCGTTCGTCTTCCATTCCGCCGCTCCGGCGATTTTCTCGTCGATGTTGTAGTCCTTGAAGGTGCCCAAATCGACGGCGAATCCGGCGTCCACCCGGCGCTGCAGCAGCGTCTGCGAGTAGCTGACGAACAGATCGACGCCCTGATCCGTGGTCAGCGCCGTGTCCAGCTTCATATTGCCCGCGTCGTCATTGACGAAGCGCTCATATTTGACCTGAATGTCCGGGTGCTGGGCGTTCCAGGCGTCGACGACCTCCTGCGGACCGGACTCGGCGGGAACGCCGCCCCACATCGTCAGCGTTATTTTCTCATTCGGTTTGCTCTGAGCCGCTTCGCCCCCGCTTGAAGGAGCGGCCGTCCCTTCCGTCGTAGCCGTTCCCGTCGAACAGCCGGATATCGCCGCGCATACGGCCGCCGCCGCCAATAACGTCATCGTTTTTTTGTTTATTGTCATCGCTAACCCCTCCGTTATCTCCATCGCTTCCTGCCTGCTACTCCAATATATCACCCCGCCGGAGAGCAGGTAAGGAACGATTTCCACCGATGCGTATAACGATCTCGTGAACTTGGCGGCGCTGACGATAGAACGATTTCGTCTTTTTATCCGTATACGCCAAAAAAGACAGGCCGGGCCGAAGCCTGCCTGCCGTTTCGGGAAGAAGAAGATCGAGACGCCGCTCCAAGTCCCCCGGCAGCCTCGATCCTGTCTATCCTATCGCATGAAAAATAAAATTGATTAAAAACAATCCTGCAATCAAATACAACGGCAACGAAATGTCCTTCGCTTTGCCCTGCGCCAGCTTCAAGACGACATAGGCCATAAAGCCGAACGCCATGCCGTCGACAATGCTGTATGTCAAGGGAATCAGGGCGATGATGAGAAAAGCGGGAAAGCCTTCGCCGAACTGCGCAAAGTTAATGCGCTGGATGCCGGCGCTCATCAGTCCTCCGACGATCATCAGGATCGGGGCAATCGCGCTGTCCGGAATCAGCTTGATGACTGGAATGCAAAATATCGAGATCAAGAACAACAGACCTGTCGTGATGGCCGTCAGACCTCTGCTTCCCCCGGCCGATATGCCCGCCGCGCTCTCCGCGGTCGAAACCGTAGGACTCGTGCCGAAGATGCCGGCAGTGATGACGGATACCGCGTTGGCCTGCAAGGAACGGGCGAATTTCTGCGGCTCCCCGGCCATGCGCAGGTGGCTGTGAATCATGCCGATATTTTCGAACACAATGACCAGCGCCAGCGTGAAAGCCGCAATCCAGAACGAAGCGGAGGCGATGCTTGCGAACGACAATGCGCCGATAACGTCCAGATAAATCTGCGGCGATACATGACCGCCCGCCGCCTCGCTCAAGCTGACTTGACCGAATCCGATGGCAAGCGCGGTGCCCGCCGCGATCGTGATCAGGAAGCCTCCCGGCACATTGCGGACATGCAGCACTAGCGCAACGAGCAGCGTCGCTAAAGTCAACGCCGTGTGCGGGTCGGCGAAATCGCCGAGCGCTACGAACGTCGTTGCGCTGGAGACGACGATGCCTCCTTTTTGCAGGCCGATAAATGTAAGGAATAATCCGATGCCGACGGTCGTCGCCTCCTTCAGCGAGTCGGGAATCGACTGCGATATCGACTGCGCCAGCGGAGTAAAAGCGACGAGCGCGAACAGCAGCCCCGAGACGCAAACCGCACCCAGCGCTTCCTGCCAGGAAAGCCCCATCGTTTGAACGACCGTATACGTAAACAAGGCGTTGATTCCCATACCGGGAACGAGAATAATCGGCGCGTCGGCCCATAATCCCATCAGCATGCAGCCCGCGAAGGAAGTTAGCGCGGTCGCAATAATCCCCGCTTCCAGCGGGATGCCGGCATCTTCCAGGATAGAGGAATTTACGGCGATAATGTACACAATCGTGAAAAAAGATACGACGCCGGCAAGCAGCTCTTTGCGCACCGGGCTCCGGGATAATCCCGTTTCCGCCGGCCGGCCGGCTTGTTTACTCATTCATGCTGAACCTTCCTTCTGTATAGCCCCTCGCCCACCCTATGCTTTTTATAACATCAATCAGGTTGTCGCTGCAAGCGGCGGGACGACAACGATCCGATCCTCAAGCTGCGGCCGAATCGTTCCCAGCTTGCGGATATGCTCGATCACGAGATCGCGCATGATCATGGAAGTGTCGCGCACCCGCGCTGCGGCCGCGAATGCGGTAAATCCGTCCCCGCCCTTGCACGTGAAATCGTCGGAGGCGACCTTGTAGATACGGTTCTCGTCCAGCGGCAGACCGCCGATCAGCGCCTCGGAGACAAGGCTGCCTGGCTCGGCCGAAGGATCGACGACCATCGTTACCCCCGACTGTTCGAGCACTCCGGCGTTCATCCCCGCGCTCTGCTCCAGCACTTCCCTTAGCTCGCGTCCCGTCATCTCCATGACGAGCACATTATTGTTGAACGGCACGACACTGATGATATGCCCGACCGTAATATCTCCCTGATCTACGTCGGCGCGCAATCCGCCGGGATTGGTGAACGCGACATCCGCCTCTGTGTAGAGCCTAATGGCATCCGTAATGATATTGCCGAGCACCGACTCGCCGAAATAATTGCGCGTCAGCGCTTCCTCGGCATAGCCGATTTTCTGATCGATCAGCTGCTTCAAGCGGTCGTCCCAATATTGCACGCGCGCCTCCACCGCCGGGTCCGGCTCGATCCGGTCGGAGTAAATCGGCTCCAGATGCCCTTCATAGGAGACGATCCTGCGCTGTGACTTATCGACCCGGAGCTTCAAATAGCCGACGAACGTCCCGAGTCCGCGCGTCGAGCAGAGCAGCGTTCCCGTTTCCTTCACCACGTAAGGCTTCGCGATCGATTTGTGGGCGTGGCCCGTAATCATCAGATCGATGCCTTTGACATGGCTGCACATCCGCACATCCTCTTCAAAGTCTTCCTCCACATGCACCTCGCGGTCCGTCGTCGACTGCTCCGCAGGCACCCCTTCGTGAGCGAGCACGATCACCAGATCGACATGCGGCCTCAGCAGATTGACATACTCCTGCAGCAGCGATTCCTGCTCGCGGAAGTCGAGATCCCGGACGAGATCGACTTGTATCGTTTCGTAACCGGCCTTTTTCCCGTGAATGCCGATGACGCCGATCTTCAAACCGCCCTTCTCCAGTATTTCATACGGTTTGGCGAATAAAATATTCGTTCCTTTATAGAAAATGCTGCCCGACAAAAAAGGAAACTGCGCCTGCGCCACCAGCTTGCGCGCATTGGGCACGCCGTGATCGAATTCGTGGTTTCCGATGCACGAGGCATCGATGCCGATCGCGTTGAACAAATCGACGGGGGCTTCTCCGCTGGTCAGGAAGCTGATCGCCGGGCCGGTAATAATGTCTCCGGCATCGAGCACAAGCACGTTCGGCTCGCCGGCCCGAACCTTGTTAATATAGGAAGCCATATAGGCCGCGCCGCCCATCATCGGCTCCCCTTCGATCCAGGTCGCCTTTACAGGCTTATCTTGCGCATGGAAATCATTTGTATACAAAATGGTCAATTCGATTGGCTCCGTCATTCGTCGCTCTCCTCCGTTGTCTGCCTGGCGGCCGAGATAAGCCGCTCCTGATTTTGCCGTTCCTTAAACAGCCGCCCGTTCTGGTTAAACGCGGGCTTGCCCGTTACCCCCGGCCCGGCCAAATTGCTCTGTCCCGTCCCGGTTACGGGCAGCCTGGCGCCGTCGAGAGCCGGGTCCGCGTATTGGAGAAACCAGCGGTCCAGCCGGCTCCGCAGCTCTTGCACCCGCTCCTGATAGTCCGGGTCGTCGTACAGGTTCGTCCGCTCGCGCGGGTCGCGCTCCAGATCGTACAGTTCGAACGGGCCGTACGGATAACGGTGAATATATTTGTACCGCTCCGTGCGGATCATCCGAACGGGGCCGTATTCGTCGTATACGACGACCTCGCGCCGCTCGTCGCCGCCCTGTCCTTCCAGGATCGACAGGAAGCTGCCGCCCGGCAATGCGTCGGCCTGCGGATGGCCGATACCGACATAATCCAGCAGCGTCGGCATCACGTCGTATTGGCTGAGCAGCGCCCCGTGCACCCGTCCTTGCGGAATGCGGCCGGGATGGCTGAAGATCGCGGGAATTTTGACCGAATTGTCGTACATGTTCTGCGGATACGTCCCGTTGCCTTTGCCCCAGATGCCGCCCTGGCCGCAGCTGAAGCCGTTGTCGCTCATGAAGACGATCAGCGTCTGCTCGCGGATGGCGAGCCGCTCCAGCTGATCCAGAATCAAGCCGACGTTATGATCCATCGCCGTCACCGCCGCAAAGTAGCCCTTCAAGTTGTCGCGCGGATTCGTGCGGACATCCGCCGGACTCGTCAGCTCAAGCGACCAGGGATGCTCCGGCTCCTGCGGGCATGAATCGAACGGGCAGTCGTCGTACAGACCGACATACTCCTGCGGATGCTCTCCGATCCACAGATGATGCGGAGCCGTATAGTGCACGCTTAGATAAAACGGCCGCTCCTCCCGCGCCTGTCTGTCGATAAACGCCATCGCGTCTTCGGTAATAAGGTCGGTCAAATAGCCCTGCTCCTTGACGGGCCGGCCGTCGCGAACCATCGTCGGATCGAAATAATGGCCGCCGTCGTAAATGTAGGTGTACCAATGGCTGAAGCCTTTTTGCGCTTCGGTATCGTTGCACAGCCCCCATTTGCCGCTGAGGCCGCAGACGTAGCCCGCTTCGGCCAGCAGCTCGGTGTAAGCCGTATGTCCGTCCAAATATTGCAGGCGCGGATTGTCGTTCTCCCGGATAAAATCGTGAACTCCGTGCTGCGACGGCATTTTCCCCGTCAAAATGGTTGCACGCGCGGGAGCGCATACCGGCGAGCTGCAGAAAAAGTTCTCGAATCGGACGCCCTGCCCGGCGAGCCGGTCCAGGTTCGGGGTTCTGATCTCCGGATTGCCCGCGCAGCCCAGCGCCCAAGGTCCCTGATCGTCCGTTAAAATAAACACGATATTCGGCTGCTTCGCGCTCATGCTACATCTCCCCGATCATGCCGAGCACAAGCCGCAAAAACTTCGGCTTAACCTGCTCCGCAGCCTCCATCACTTCCTCATGCGACAACGGCTGATCCAATATGCCCGCCGCCTTGTTCGTAATGCAGGAGATGCCCAGTACCTCCAGTCCGGCGTGTCCGGCCGCGATCACCTCGGGCACCGTCGACATGCCGACCGCATCGGCTCCCAAGATACGGGCCATGCGGATTTCCGCAGGCGTCTCGAAAGACGGGCCGAGATTGCCCATGTATACGCCTTCACGAAACGCGAAGCCTTGACTTTCGGCAACCCGGTGAGCGAGTCGGATCAGCCGTTTGCTGTAAGCTTCGGACATATCCGGGAACCTCACGCCGAGCTCTTCGTCGTTCGGGCCGATCAGCGGGTTTACGCCCATGTTGTTTATATGATCGGTGATCAGCATCAAGTCTCCGACCTCAAAGCCGGTATTGACCCCGCCCGCGGCATTGGTGACGATCAGCCGCTTCACGCCGAGCGCTTTCATCACGCGAACCGGGAAAGTGACGGCGGACGCGTCATATCCTTCATATAAATGAAAGCGGCCTTTCATCATGACGACAGGCTTGCCGTCAATCATCCCCCCAACAAGCTCTCCGGCATGGCCCTCCACCGTCGAAACCGGAAAATGGGGAATGGCGCGATAAGGAATCACCCGCGCTTCTTGTATTAATTCGGCAATAATACCGAGCCCGGAACCGAGAATCAAACCGATTTCCGGTTGAAGCCCGAGCCTGTTTTCGATAAAAGACGCTGCCTCGCGAATTTGCTGTTTTGCATCCGACATCATGTGCGGCACCTTCCTTATAGTCAATTTAGCTTAGTCGTTCCATGTGTCCATCATAAAGCACAACGGCGATTTTGTAAATATAATAAAATTCAAATTGATAAAAAGTATTTAAAATTACATGTCTTTTCCGCGAATTTATTATGACATTTCCCTGAAACCTAAAGGAGTATAGCGATTTCCTTGCTAGTTTTTATCATTTTTGATTTTAATTATAGATTGCAAGCGGTTTACTATTGGCTCCCGAATCGTGTACAATTGAGAAAAACCTGTATAGATCGTTTACGATACTTTCGCTGCTTACACTGGAGGATGACCATGTTACAAGAATTTGTCGGCCTAATGTCCCCGAAGATGAAAAGCTTGAAGCATCTTTACTATTTGATCAATAAGCTCGGTCCGGTCCGGATCAACACCCTGGTCGAGCAAACCGGATATAAGCACTCTACCTGCTCCCGTCTGGTCGAAGAGCTCGTACAAGCGGGGCTAATCTACGACAGCGGTCTCGGGGAATCGAAGGGCGGGCGCAAGCCTGCGCTGTACGTCATTAAACCGGACTCCTTTTATTTGATCGGGGCGGAAATATCGAGCCTGTTCACGACCGTGCTTCTGCTCGATCTGCAGCTGAACATTATTGCCGAGCACAAGCTGAAAATGAATGAAACATCTACCCCCGAATACACCTTGAACTTTATAAGCGAGCGCATCGACCGGATGCTGGCCGAGCACAGCGTGCCGCGGGAGAGGCTGCTCGGCATCGGTGTCGGAGCGATCGGCCCGATCGACCGGAATGCGGGAACGCTGCTCTCCCATGAGCATATGTTAGCCGGCTGGGAGCGGGTTCATATTGTCGACTTCCTGCAGCGGCGATTTCAGACGACCGTTCTGCTCGATAACGGGATTAATCTGGCCGCGCTCGGCGAATACCGCAGCAAATACTGGAAGCAGGCGGACAGCCTTGTCTACACATCGTCCGGCGTGGCCATTCGCTGCGGCATCATTTTGCAGGGGCAGGTGCTCGGCAGCAAGCTGGATATGGACGATTCGCTCGGGCATATTACGGTGGACGTGCACGGCCGCCGCTGCTCCTGCGGCGCTTACGGCTGTCTGGAAGCGTACAGCAGCTTCCCGTCCGTACGCGAAGAAATCGTGCGCAGAATCAAGCGCGGCAAAGCGTCCGTTCTGCAGCAGATGGTCGGGCAGGCGGACGAGGTGCAGTTCCATCACATCCTGGACGCGCTCGAACAGAACGATCCGCTCTGCTACGACGTCGTAAGAGACGCCGCTTATTACTACGGCATCGGCCTGTCCAACCTGATCCATCTGCTGCGCCCGGAGATGGTTATCGTCGGCGGCGGGCTGGGAGCGAACCTCACCTTTTACGAGATCACGGCGGAAACCGTCCGCAGCCGGCTCCAGCATTACCGCAGCTCCAAAGTGCAAATCGTCAGAGCTTCTACCGGCTATAACGTCGTGGCCGTAGGGGCCGGCTGCATGGTGCTCGATTATTTCATTGAAGAGAAACAAACCGCGTGATCGGCTCACGCGGTTGTTTTTTTGCTTTTTCCTTATGCCGGGTCCTTATCGTCGCCCAGTTCATAAACGACTTTCCGGATCGTACCGCCGTACGGATATTCACCTTCCTCCATGTACGTTTCCGTGACGGTAGGTAGCGCATCGCGGCCGACGCTGAGCCCTTTGCGGGAAATTTTGAATTTGTACGTACGCGGGAATTTCCTTTCCCCGACGAGTTTCCCGTTAATATATAAGGAGCCTGTGCCTGCGGTCGACAACGGCTGCTTGGCGAAGACGAAGCGAATCTCCAGCGTCCCCGTAGGAACCTCGCACTCCGAGATCAAAGGAAATAAAGAGCGCATATGATTATACTCAAAATACAGCCGGTTATTGCGGATATAAAGCGTATAACCGCCGTCGTAATTGCCCATCGCCACAAGCACGCCTTCGCATGAGGCGTCCGGACGTTCAATAGCAGCCGTGATGGAATACGACCTGTTCACGGTCGGAGGCGCAGCCGCCGAGCCGATGATCGACACCCCGCCGTAGTAAGTGAACGTATTGCGGTCCGTCACCGACTCCTGATTCGGCTTGGCCAGATCCTTCCAGCCGGCATTGCGCAGCGGCAGCACGTCATAGCGTTCCGCTTCCTGCCACCAAAGCTCGATAAGCTGCTGCAGCCGCTCCGGATGTGCGCCCGCCAAATTATTCACTTCATTATAATCGCTGCGCAGATCGTACAGTTCCCACACATCGTCCTCGAATGCCGTCCCCATCTTATGATTGGTCACAGCCTTCCAGCCTTCATGAATCATGGCGCGGTTGCCCATCATCTCAAAATGCTGCGAATTCCGCCGTGTCGGCTCATCCGGCTGCGCGAACGTATAGCCCATGCTCATGCCGTGAATCGGCATTTGCGGCACGCCGCGAATCGTATCCGGGGGCTGGATATTTAACACCTCGTACACCGTCGGGGTAATATCCGTAATATAGTGAAACTGCGAGCGCACCTTGTCGCTGTCCGCGATACCGCCCTGCGGCCACCGAATAATCAGCGGCACGCGGATACCGCCGAAGTACGTCTGCTGCTTATAATAGCGAAGCGGCGTATTGCATACTTGGGCCCAGCCGCTCGGATATTCGCAGCTGACGCGGTCGCCGTACATTTGGTCGTAATAGGGCAAAATATCGTCCAGCGTTTCCGTAACGCCTTCGACGATTTTCGAATAATCGACGCTGCCGTTGGCGCGCCCGGTGCTGCTCGCTCCGTTATCGGAGATCAGCACGATCAGCGTATTGTCGTATTGACCGATTTCCTTCAGGCAGCTGATAAGACGGCCGATTTGTGCGTCGGTATGCGTCAAAAATCCGGCGTAAATTTCCATAAACCGGGCGGCTACCTTTTGCTCGTCGGAGGTCAGCGCATCCCATGGACGAACATCCGGATTAAACGGCGGAAGCTCGGCGTCCTGCGGAATGATTCCCAGCTCCTTTTGCCGCCCGAACCGCTGCTCGCGGACCCGGTCCCAGCCGATATCATATCGGCCCTCGTATTGACGAATGTACTCCAGCGGCGCCTGATGAGGCACATGCTGGGCTCCGAACGCCAAATAGAGGAAGAACGGTTTTTCCGGCATAATCGAGGTTTGGTCCGTAATAAATTGCCGGGCATGGTCGACCAAATCCTCCGAGACGTGATACTTCCCGTCCCCCTTGTCCGGGCGCGGCACGAAATGATTGTCGTAGACAAGATCCGGATAAAACTGGTCGGTCTCCCCTTCCATAAAGCCGTAAAAGCGCTGAAACCCTTTGCCGAGCGGCCAATAATCGTACGGTCCCGCCGGCGACGAATGATGTACCGGAGCAAGATGCCATTTACCGACCGCAAATGTGCCGTACCCGTTTTCCTTCAACACTTCCGCAACCGTCCCGGCATGATGCGATATGCGTCCTCTCGTATTCGGGCTGTCCGGGCCGAGATCGAAGTTCGTGATCGTCGCCATGCCGACGGAATGATGATTTCGTCCTGTCAGCAAAGATGCGCGAGTCGGCGAGCACAGCGGCGTTGCGTGAAAATTATTGTAGCGCAGCCCTTCCGCCGCCAAGGCGTCGATGTTCGGAGTCGCGATTTCCGAGCCGTAGCAGCCCAAATCGCCGAATCCCATATCGTCGAATACAATGTAGATGACGTTGGTTTTTTCCTCATTTTTGCGTAAAGCCGTGTTCATCTTTACGGCAAAAACCGGATCACACGCGTGACCCGGTCGGTGACGAATTTAAACTTGAGCCTGTGTTCCGAATTCTTCCGTCCGGTTAAACTTCTTACTAAACACGCTGATAAAAATCATTGTGGCTGCCGCGATCATCAGCATCAGGATTAAGGATAAATTGCTGTATTGAGCGGATTTGGCGTTCGACGAAAAATCGATGAGTTTATGCATCATATACGGCTGGCCGTACAGCATCGCCATGAACGCGCCTCCCAAGGAGCTTCCGATGTTGAGCACCAGCTTCTCGATCCCGATACCGGCGCCTCTTTGATGCTCCGGCAGCAATTGCGTATAGTTGGCCAAATATCCGGAGAAAAATAAAGCGTACCCGATATTGAACAGACCCATTCCTACGAAGGCGACGACAACCGAATATCCTACCAGCAACGCTACGAGAGCCAGTCCGGCGAAAATAAAGGCGCCTCCCATCAAAGCGATATTGCGATAACCGATCCCCTTGATGATTTTCCCGGACAGCATCCCTACAATAAAGGCTGCGATATTCGTAACCATATAGAATACGCCTATCGTGCTGGTCGAAATGCCGTAAGTTTGGTTGACAATGAACGGGAAGATGAAGGCGAAGCCGACCTGCGTGCCATAGAACAAAGCGCAGACGATCAGGGAAGCGATAATCCCTTTTACCTTGAACAGCTCCGGTTTAACGAACGGATTTCTGCTTTGCTTCGTATAAACGACAAAAATAACAATAAAGATGAGCGCCAAAATAAGCAGCACGGTGTATTGCATTTTAAACGTCATATAGGTGATTAATAAAGTGGAAATAACGGTCAGCAATATATATAATCGAAGGAGCCGCGTTTGCTCTCGTCCTTCGGCATGTTCTTATAAATGATCGGCACGCCTATCAGCGTGACAAGCGGAATAAGGAACGTAACGTTCCAATGCAAATACTCCGTGATATAGCCGCCGAACAAATGTCCTGCCGCCGACGCTAGCTGGAAAATCGCCGTATTGTATCCGAAATATTTGGCTGCGGTCAGCTTGTCGAAATATTTGATCGCAACCATCACCTGCAAGGCTAAGGGCGCGGCAATCGTAATGGCGAACAGCGCGCGGAATACGATCAGCAAAGTAAAGCTGTGCTGCGAGAAGAACCCGAGAAGCGTGACGACCGGAAAGACGAAGCAAGTAAACAACAGCAGTTTCCTGATGCTTACTACGTCGGATAAAGCCGTAAATACAATCGCCGCAATCCCGAAAAATAATTTGCCTAATGTGACAATCAAGCTCACCGTAGACGGAGTAACGTTAAACTCTTGCGTAAGATCGGGTGTAATTAAGTTGAATACGTTTTCATTAAAAACTTGAAAAAATTCATAGAGCAAAATCCAGGGCATGCACTTGATGACTTTTCTCTGAATTTCTTCCTTCTGCAGACCGGTCATGGTCTTCCTCCTCTTCATAATGAAAGATGCTTTTTGCGTAAGCTGCGGGAGATAGTTTGCTTCTATAGAAATTCCAATGATTTTGCTACTTGCTTCGCCAGCTTCAGCCCCCTAAATTCAGCTTTAAAATCGATATTCTAATCATATACGATTTAATCTCAATTTGTAAATGTATTTTATTCATTTTGATAAAAAGTTTATTGGTTCAATACCCACATCATACAATCCGGTTGTTATTTTTGGAATAATATGGATTGAAACACTCAATTTTCTAGTTTCATTCGCTCTTTCGCCATGATTTCATTTTTTATTTTTCTCATATTGAATATAAAATCATACAGCTTCCAAAATAATAAAAAAGCACCTATTCGCAGCCTTTTCCACGAGTACGACCAACTTTATGAAACGCAAAAAAAGACCGCCGCGGCGGTCTGTGAAATTCCTTTTATGCAACGCTGCAGGATCCGTTAGGCGATAGGAGTCCCGTCGGCAACCCGCACATCCGGCTGTAACAGCACCACATCGCCTTCCTCGGGCACTCCCCCGAGGACAAGCACTTCCGAGTTAAAGCCTGCGATACGTCTCGGCGGAAAATTAACGATCGCCGCCACCTGGCGCCCGATCAGCTTGTCCGGCTCATACCGCTTCGTAATTTGGGCGGATGAGCGTTTCACTCCCAGCTCGCCGAAATCGATTTCCAGCTTAATGGCGGGCTTACGCGCCTCCGGAAACGGCTCTGCGCGCCGAATCGTCCCGATTCGGATATCCAATTTCAAAAAATCGTCGATAGCAGCCATAACTAACTATACCTCCATATGCTCTGGTCAGCGGGCTTCCGGCCGAATCTCGCTGTTATGCAAACTCTATCGCACTATTGTACCCGATAAGCTGCTTGGAACAAAGGGAAAAGAAGCTTAAAACGGAAAAAGCCGGCATCGCCCGAAAGCGTGCCAGCTCTTGTTGCCGATTCAAAATGCGCAGCTGTTTCGCCGCGACGATCGCCCCCGCCTTACTGCTTAGGCAAAAGAGACTGTAAATCGCTGACCGGAATAACCAGATGGATATTGTTCATCGTCTTCAGCGATCCGGATATAATGCCGGCCAGCCGGCCGTACCGGTCGATGAGCGGCCCTCCGGACATGCCGCTGACGATTTGGGCGGAGGTTAATATTCTGCCTCTCCCGTTAATTTCCGCATGCGGCGAGTTGATAATGCCTTCGGTGATGATCGGAGTATCCTTCATCGGGTACCCGAGGGCGAATACGTTCTCGCCGTGCTTGACCGCCGTATCCCGGATCGGTAAAGCCGGGTACGCCGCATTCCCCTCCACTCCCGCATCGGGAGCGGGGAGCTTCAGGAGCGCCGCGTCCGTCTCTTGATCGCAGCCGAGCACCTCGATCGAGGATACCGCGCGTCCGTCGCTCAGCACCGCTTCCAGCCGTGCGGCCTCGGTTAGAACGTGGCAGGCGGTAGCGGCCAATCCGTCGGCGGAGATTATCACTCCGGTTCCCGTAGCTTTGAGAGCATCGTCCGCGTTCAAAGCCCTGATGTAGAATACGGCGCTTTGCGCCCGCTCATACATCTCCTCCGCGTTGTAAACCGCCGCTTCATCGGCGTTAGCTTTGGTGAACAGGCTCATGCCGGACAACAGCAATACGAGCAATCCTAAGCCAAGCGCCGCCGCTTTTCGTTTCATGGTTCATTACCGCCTCTCCGGTTCTAATGCTTATTTCTTCGCTGCCATAATATCTTGATAAGCCCAATGATCGGAAGGCAGGTCGCTGAATGCCGCAGGCAAATCCTGCTTCTCCTTGCCGATCACACGATTGATCAGAACGACGGCCTGCGCCCTCGTCATCTCGCTGTCGGGCTGGAACGTGCCGTCCGGGAAGCCGTCGACATAGCCCGCTTTTGTAAAGGCGTTGATATACTTCTCCGCCCAATGACCGGATACGTCGGATAAGGAAGCTTCTCCGGTTTCTTGAATATCCAGCTTCAGCACTCTGGACATAATGACGACGAATTCGGCTCTCGTCAGTCCCTTGTCCCCGCCGAACGTACGATCGGGATAACCGTCGATAATGCCCGCCGATGTAAAGAACGCGACGTCGTCTTGCTTGCGGCTGCTAACATCGCTCAACATGTTGGCAACGTTGACGTCCTCCATATTCAACAGCGGCTTGAGCATATCCGTAATTTCATAACGGTTCAGCGTAGCATCCGGCCGGAACTCGTCGTTATCGTAACCGGAAATGTACTTCACTTGACCGGCGTCGCTCTTCAATTCGTACTTGGCGTTTTCGACCAGGCATTCGATCGTCACGACTTGATCGTTTTGATCGGTAATCATTTTGACGGTCATATTCCGCGTAATGATCAGTTCCCCTGTATAACGGAGGCTATCCTTGGTCGGAGTCGTGCCGTCGGTTGTGTAGTAGATCGTTTGCCCTTCCGGCGCCGATAAAGTCAATTTGCTGTTTACGGCAAAAGTGACCGGCGTGCCGTTATCGGTCGCAACCGATTTTTGACCTACTTTAGCGGTGATAACCGGTTCCGGCTGGGCAGGCAGTGCAAAACCGCCGCCCCCGCCTCCGCCTCGCGAATGCTCGCGCATCGTCCAGGTCCAGGAATAGATCTCGCTAGGCTCCTTATCCTCCGCAATCGTAACCGCCTTGATCGTTGTCGTGCCGTACAGCGTGATCGGCGAGCTGTACACCTTAGACCACCGGTCCGGCTCGCTGCCGTCCAGCGTGTAATAGATCGTTCCGTTCGCTTCATCGCTTGCCAGAGCAACGGAAGTCTTATCCGTGAACGGATTGCTGCCGGAAACCGCCTTAGGCTTCTGCGCAGTCTCTGCAAACGCAAAGGCCGGTTTGTTCACGGTGAACGATCTGGACTCTCCGCCCACCGCGGCTTTTAATACCGCGCTGCCGGACGAGATCATCGCGCCCTTCAGCGAGCCCGAAGCGCTGCCGATGGAAATCTCCTTCGGATCGGCGCTCCATACCACATCCTTATCCTGAGTCAGTCCGAACTCGGATCGGATCTGATGAATCGTATCCTTCTCTCCCGGAATGACGGCCGCTGCGCTCAGCTTGGACGCCAAGCTGTCGCCGAAAGCGACCAGCTGCGGATAAAATCCTTGAACCGCCTGCCATCTTTCCTTGCTCAGGGTTAACGGCAGCGAGCCGCTAACCAAATCTTTAGCCGTTAATCCGGACGCTTCGCCCGCCGCCCCCGCCGTTCTTACTCCGGCGGCGCTGTAGTATGCGGTGTCCGATTTGAGCATCTGCTTGTTAAAGGCCGTATTGCTGATCGCAGCCGCCTCTTCCTTCAGCCCGGCAATCCCGCCGAAATACGTTTTGCCCGGAATGATGAGCCCGTTCACCGCCGCGCCGATCTCGCCGTCATTCAGCGAATCGCGGATCGTGCCCGCTGCGGCGTATCCGGCAATGCCTCCGGCCCGCACAACGGCAGTTCCTTCGGCGGCCAGTCGTCCCGAATAGTATGTGTCGACGATCGTTCCGCGGTTGATGCCCGCGATGCCGCCCGCTGTGGCCTGATCCGCCGCAATCGTGAGATCGGCATAAGAGAACGATTCGCCGATGACGCCGGACGGCCTGTTCTCTCCGGCGATTCCGCCGGCAACCGCCGGCTGCGCCCCCTTCGTCATGTCGATGCTGCCTCTGGAATAAGCTTGGCTTATATTCCCTTCATTGACTCCGGCAATGCCGCCTGTCGTGCCGCCCGCGGCGTTAATGCTTCCGTTCACGGAAACATGCTCCGCGCTTCCGCTATTGATGCCGACGGCTCCGCCGATATTGTCCTTGCCGGTCAAGGTCAGAGCTTGAATGCCGACGTTCGACAGCGTGCCCTTATTGCTGCCCGCTGCGCCGCCGATATAGCTCGCCCCGGTCACGATTACGGCTTGAGCGTTCACTTCGGCCACCTTATTGCCGTTGGCTCCGGTAACGCCGCCGGTATAATCGGAACCGGTGACGTTCGCCGATTGAATGTCGGCATGCGTTAGCTCGCCTTCATTCGTTCCTGCCACACCGCCGGTATATCCGGCGCCGGTGACGTTCACCGATTGAATATTCGCTTTCGTCAGCTCGCCTTCATTGGCTCCGGTTACCCCGCCGGTATACCCGGCTCCGGCTACGTTCAGCGATTGAATGCCGATGTCGGACAACATGCCTTTGTTTAAGCCTGCCGCGCCGCCGATATACTCCCCGCCGGTTACGCTCAGGGACGGGATGCTGATATTGGTCAGCGTGCCTTCATTCGTGCCGGCTGCGCCTCCGGTATAATCCGCGCCCTTCACCGAACCGCTAATGGCAATGCCGCTGATCGTCGCTCCCGCATGGTTGATCCCGGCGACAATCCCCGTATTCGTCCCTGCCGTGATGTTCGTTTCGGCGAAGATAACGTTCTTGATCGTTCCGTAGTTCTCGGCCGCGAAGCCGTAAGCCGCGGAATCCTCCGCCGTGCCTTGAAGCCCGCGGATCGTTTTTCCTTGGCCGTCGAACTCGCCCCGGAACGCTGCGAAAGGTTCCCAAGCGGCCCCTTCCAGCGAAATATCCGCTCCGAGAGCGAGATGATTCAGCGCCGGTCCGGCATCCGCCGTCCGGTTGAACAGACGGTAATACGTCGTGTCCGCATCATTGTACAGCTTCACGATGCCTACGAATTGCCTGCCGCTTTGAACGGCGATGTCCGCGGAGCCGTATTGGCTCAGGAACGATGCGTCGACGTCAAAGTTCCAGCGCCCGAAGCCGTAAGAGCTTGTCAGATCGCTGTCCGCTTTCGCCGCTTCCGCGGCCGCCAGACTGCGCCCGATCGGCTCCAGCTTGCCGAGATAGAAGGACCCGGTTACGCTTGCGTTCCTGAAGTTGTAACCGATCAGCGCTCCGCTGAACGCATTGGCCCCGCTCACATTCATCGTAACGTCTGCGGTGCCCGCATACGCGCGCTCGATCACGCCGTCGTTATAGCCGGCGAAGCCGCCGGTATAAGACCGGCTCGCATAATTGACGCCGCTCGCCGCCACCTTCCCTTGCACCGCGTACGCATTCTTCACGCTTGCCGCTCTCTCGACGATCCCCGCGAAGCCGCCGGTTCTCGTATCGGAGCCCGCATTCGCCACACTGCCCGCAGCATAGGCGCCCTCGATCCCGTAACGGTCCGCGGAGCCGGCGAAGCCGCCCGCGTACGCGCCCGTGATGCCTTGAACGTCGACGGTCCCTTTGGCATACGCCCGCTTGATCGTGCCCGAGCCCGCCGGATCGAGATCGCCGAGCAGGCCCGCAAAGCCGCCTGCGTAAATCGTATTGTCCTGATTATCGCACACGACCTGTACAGGAATATCGGCAAAGGAATCGGCGAATAACGTATTATCGGCCGTTCCGACAAAGCCCCCGACATGAGCAGCCGGTACCATCCCTGGCTTGGTCACGGCGCTGGCAACCGCAATCTTCTCGCCCGCCGCCGATACGGCGTTCGAATAATGGATCTCGCCGCCTGCCGCTTGACCGACTATGCCGCCGACATGATAGACGCGGCTTGTATCGGCTGCGATGCCGTTATGCGCCGCCGTGCTGACGATGATGCCGCTGCTGAAGCCTGCCGTTCCGCCGGCGGAGACCGTCTTCCCTCCGCTGACGGCTATCGGCGCGGCAGATACGGAATGATAGATGGAAGCCGTATCATTCCGGCCCGCGATGCCGCCGACGTACAGATCCCCGGCGTTATCCGTACCGGCGGCTTGAATCGCACCGGACGATACCGAAGCGTTGTACACCCCTTGGTAGAAAGGAGCAAGCTTGCCGAAATCGAAGCTCTTGTTGACGTCGCTCGAAGACAACATCCCGGCAACGCCGCCGACGATACCATCGCCCGCTCCGGATACGGAGTGAATATCCGATTTCACGTCAAGCATATACAGAATCGAATCTTCCGCTTGCCCTGCGATGCCGCCTGCTGCAACGCTCTTTCCCGCAGCCCGCAGAACGCCGCTCACCGCAGCGTCGCGCACGGCCGCATGAGCAAGCTTGCCCGCAATGCCGCCGAGCACCGCATTCTCGCTGGAGTCGTAGGTAGCCAGATTGAGCTGACCCGCCTTCACCTGATCCAGGTCAAACGCACTAATGCCTTGGCCTTCCTTGCTTCCCACGATGCCGCCGACCGTTCCGTTGCCCGTCATAACCCAAGTGTCGGCTGCAGCTGCAACCTCCGCTTGATGAATCGGGTTATCGGCGCCGGATTGCCCGATGAGTCCGCCGAGGATCGAGCCTGCTCCCGGCGCTTCCAGCTTGCTATCCGCTGTGAAGGACAGACGGAGCGCGTCCGCTTTGCCGGATACGTACTGGCCGATCAAACCGCCCGCCGTGCTGCCTGCTCCCGAAGCGGACAGCTGCGCCGCCGTATCGATGCTCAGACCGCTGACATCGCCGGCTTGCTTGCCGACCAGTCCGCCGATCGTCGCATTGGCCGCAGAGCTGGCGACATTGCCGCCGATCGTCGTGAATTTGACGATACCCGGATGAAGGGCAACCGTATTCTCGCCGATAAACCCTCCGGCAATCGGATTCGTTCCGGTCGCTTCAACCCGTGCTCCGCTTTCCGAGCTCAGAGTGAGCTCAGAGAGCGTTCCTGAGTTTTTGCCGATCATGCCGCCCGCGGTGCTTCCGCTGATGGCGGCGCTGCCCGTCAGCTTGACGCTGATATGGGACACCGCGCCTTTATTCAATCCCGCAAGCGAACCTGCATATTGCTGCCCGGTCACGGATAAAGGCTCCAATTTGACGCGGTCCACTTTGGCCTTCTGTCCGATGACTCCGAACAACCCCGAATACAGGGAGTTCGCCGGAGCCGTCAAGGTCAGACCGTCGATCAATTGATCCCCGCCGTCAAAACTGCCTTGAAACGCGCTTTCTTCATTAAACCCGATAGGTATCCACTGCTTCGACTGGATGTGAATCGGCTTCACGACCTTAATCGTTCTTCCTTCGAAAGAGAACTGGGAGACGCCGGGAATCGTCCCGTTCACAATCGCCGCGAGTCCGGCAAGCTCAGCCTCGCTCTTCACTTCGAAGGTGATTGCTCCCTTATCTCTTACGTACCAGTTGATATTGGCATTGACATCTTCGCCGCCTCCCGTCTCTCCTCCGTCATTGGCAGTGCGGATGAGTTCGGGATATTTATACTCGGCATCGAGCGATCCGTATCTCCATATCGTATTGAAATCCCAGCCGGACAAGCCCGGGAAGTAGCTCCGGTCCTTCAGCGTTGCAGCGAGGATCGTGGTGAGGCGCGCCTGCGCGTTCAGCCAGAGGAAGCTGCCGTCCGCAAAATCCGGTAAATCCCCGTTGATGTCGTTATCTACGTCTTTTACGTAATACGCTTTATACAGCAGTTCTTTGCTGTTGTTATCGTAGCGTCCGGCAAAGCCGCCCGCATACGAGCCTTCGGCCGCAGTTACCTTGCCCGCCGAGTAGGCCGTCGTTACCGTACCGTTCGTAATTCGGCCGAGAAGTCCTCCGGCATACGAATGGTCGGCTCCGGCAATAACCTCTTTGGCCGCGTAAGAGTTCGTAATCGCGCCTGCGGCATGCTCGCCGACCAAGCCGCCGACGATCGAATAACTGCCGCGCGCGGTCACGGTGGAAACCGAGTACGACTTGTCGACATTGCCGCTGTTGCGTCCGATGAGTCCGCCCAAATAGACGGAATCTCCCGCGACCCCGTGCGCATTGCCCGTAATCGCAATGTCCACATAGGATGCGGTCACTTGCCCCCGGTTTTCGCCGGCTAAGCCTCCGCCCATCGTATGCTCGCCCGCAATGCTCAGATTGGCATTCGAATAAGTGTAGTACAAGATGCCGTTTTCCGTATTCAAACCGGCCAGACCGCCGACGATACCGGAGTTTCCTTCGGAAGTCACCGATATCTTATCGGAAATGCTGTTATTGGCGATCAGACTCCGGTTCTCGCCGACCAGACCGCCCGTCACCGCGGACTCCGCGCTGACCAGAATCGTACCGACGATTCGGCTGTTCTGAATCGTGCTGACGGCTTTGCCCGGTTCGGCACTCGGATCTCCCGCGCGCCGATCATTGATCCCGGTGATCCCTCCGACGATCGGCGAAGCCGCCGTAGGAGTAACCTTCAAGCTGAGCGCATCCGTGTTGTTATTGATAATAACGGCGGTATCTGTGCCCAGATTGTAGCCTGTCATGCCGCCGACGACCGCATTAGGGCCGCTGATGACCAAATTGACCGAGCCGGAGAACACTTTCTCCACCCGGGTTTTATCGTTATAGCCCGCGATACCGCCGGCATAAGACGATGCTGCGGCAGCCGATCCGACGATAAACACATTGTCCGCATTCGTCTTGCTTGCATCGCCGGTAATGCTGCCGTTCTCGATTTTGCCGGCGATGCCTCCCGCTATCGTGTTAACTCCGTCGTAAGATAGCGTAGCGTAATCGGGAAGCGCGGCGTCAACGACAGAATCCTTGATCTCCGTACGTTCGGCGTATCCGGCAATGCCGCCGATCACATCGCTTACTCCGGTCGCCTTGATCAATGTTCCTTCTCCGGCATGAACCCACGCATTGCTGATGACAGCCGGCGACGCGCTCCCGTCAGGAGCTTCGGAACGTCCGGCAATGCCCCCGGCCTCGCTCGCTTCCCCGTTAATCTCAAGCTGATGCGCTTTGGCCGTCGCGCCTGCGATCGTTCCGGTATTGTTACCGGCAATCCCGCCGACTTGGTTCGCCGTTCCCGATGCGGTTACGCGCACGTTCTCGGCCAAGCCCTTCGGAGCCACGCTGCGGTTTTGCCCGAACAATCCGCCGATCTGAAGATGATCTCCCGCCGCCGTAACGGCGATATCTTCTGCCTTGATGACGAAGCCGTCGGCGGCTTCGCTGCCTTGGGCCGTATCTTGAACGCCTGCAGCGCCGCCGAACTTGATGCCGTTAGCCGGGATTTCGACCGTCACGCCTTCGATAGATAGAAACGCCTGATGCGCGCGGTTTACGCCGACCGCTCCGCCGACTTGGCTGTTATCGGCGTTCACCTCGATAGCCATTTGCTTGACCTGCAGCGGCGATCCCGCAGCCCCAAGCTGCGCTTCCGGCGTCAATACGCCCGCTACCGCGCCCAAGCTATAATCGGTTCTTCCCGCTTCGTTCAACAGAGCGATGCGGGTAACTAGGGCGTCCGTCACCGCCAGCGGCCCTTCATTGCGCCCGACGATGCCGCCGGCCGTCAGCCGGTCGATGCCTGCCGCAGCGGCAAGCTGCACACTGTCGCTGCCAGCCGCGGCCGCATCCCCGACCGTTGCGCCGCTAATGGAGCCCTGCGCCGTACCGGCAATGCCGCCCGCAAAGCCGTCCGCGGTTTGCACCGTCACGCCGGCATATTGAACGGCCGCATGGCTGACGCTGCCGTTCAAATACCCCGCAACGCCGCCGACGAAGCCGTCGGAGACAAGCTGCGTGTAGCTTCCGGCCGTATTTCCTACGTTGGCTCCCGCAATGGAGCCGCCGTCGACATAGCCTGCAATCCCGCCGGCATAGGTTCCGGCTCCGCCTCCGGTGGATGTAATCGTACCGCCCTTATAGGTCGGCACCCCGTCGACAACCCCGGCCGGCGTCCGTTTGAACGAAGCTCCGCTCACGGTTCCGCCTCCGGCGAAATAACCGACGACGCCTCCCGTGCTGATCGTGCTGCCGGGCGCGGACGCCGCGGCCGTGACCGTAATGTCGCTTGCGAACGAAACGTTCGTGATTTGTTTATCCGGGCTGTCAGCGCCGACCATGCCGATGAATCCCCCGGTATACAGCTTCGTTTTCCCGCTGACCGTCAAATTGCCGACGCTGGAGACGTTGCTCGTTTCTACCGTCGACGTTTGAGTAGCATCCGTCCTTGCATAAGCCCGGTTGGAAACGATCCCCCCCGTATAGACGCCCGTGCCCCCGCTTACGGTGATGCTTCCGCTGTTTTCGTAAGCCGACGGGCTGCCGTCCTGAAGCAAGACCCGCTGCTCGGCGTAACCGATCAAGCCGCCGGTATACGCCTCATCCGGTTGACCGGACAGCGCGCCGGATACGCGGATCGCCCCCGTATTTTTGCCGGCTCCGTTCAAGGCGAGGTCGCCTGTTGCATATCCGAACAGACCGCCGGTATAGACGTGGTCTTTCCCCATCGCAGTAACCGCCACATTGTTCACATAGCCTTTTTTCCAGGAAAAGGCGCCTTCGATATAGCCGGCGAGCCCGCCCGTGTGGACGCCCGTTCCGCCGTTATTCGTAACGGCTCCGGTGTTGCCGAAGGGCAAATCCGCATTCCCGGTGCCCAGCGAGCCTGCCAGCCCGCCCACATACGTTCCGGCTGCCGCCGGAGCGTTGATCGTAACCGCAGCGCTGTTGGTGGTTGCCGCTGAGAAGTTCAATACCCCGTTCGCCTTGCCTACAATACCTCCGGCATACAGCTTCGAGCCTCCGGCAACCGTTACGGCGCCCGAGTTGGATATGATCGTATTGTCTTGATTCATCGCTATGGATAGAGGAGAATAACCGACAATGCCCCCGGCATACACGGACTGGTCAGCTTTGCCCGTTGCATTAAGCGCTCCGGTATTCCATATTTTCACCATTTTCCCATATACGCTGCCTGTAACGCCTCCGGCATACACGTTGCCCCCGGACGCGGTCACCGCGCCGTTATTTCTCAGGTTGGATAACGTGCCTGCGCCTTGACCTACGATTCCCCCGACATACGTATCCCGGTTCGACGAATCGACGGTAACGGGCACATTGCTTGTAATATCGTACAAAATGCTGTTGTTAACCATCTTGCCGACCGCTGTGCCCGCGTAGACGTCGGAAGTCACCGAAGACAGCGAAATGGCGCCGGTTTCCGTAAAATGGAACCCGCCCACCGTCGCACCGTCCATGTACCCGATAAAACCGCTGTACATCGTATTGTCGCTGATCTTCATACCGCTAATTTCAATGGTCGCTCCATGAGCCGTGATCAATGTGCCTTTGAACGGATTGGCTTCCGTTCCGATCGGCACCCACAGATAAGCGGACAAATCCAGATCTTGATTGACCTCCAGCGTTTTACCGCTAAACCCGTTAATCTGTACGTTGTTCGCATTTTTCCCTGCATTAACGAGCTTGGCGACACCGGCCAGCTTCGCCGGCGTATCGATGGTATACGTCTGGAATTCGGTGTAGTTATCGAACCAGCTCGTATCCGCATGATTGCCGTCGGTCCAACGGCTCGTGCTCGCATTCGCGTGAAAGGTCATCAAGCCTGCCAGTATCAGAAGAAACATAACAGCAAACCCAATCGCATAGATTGATTTTTGCTTTACCGCCATCATTACACCGCCTTCATTTGGTAAAAAAACCGCTATAGTAGAGCTACCGGCAAACGTCATAAAGACTTGTGCCGGTAGCCTTCCTTATATTAATTGCTTGCAATCCACGAGCTAAGTCTTATCGCAATAGCCGCCGCCTGCGCTCTCGTCAGCTCATCGAGCGGGTTCACATGATTGCCGTCTCCTTCGATGATGCCGTTCTTGATGCAGAGCGCCGCCGGAATTTTCGCCCAGTCTGGGACTTCGTCCGCATCGGTAAAGCCTGCCAGCGCCTGATCCGCCTCTTCCTCGGAAATGTCGCCCACGCGGCCGAGCGCTTGAAGCAGCCGTCCCGCCATCGTCATCGCTTCGATTCTCGACATTGTAGCCTGAGGAGCGTAAGTGCCGTCCGCCAGCCCGTTCACAATGCCCATTTGCGCCGCTACCGACACGCTGCGGTTAAACCAGTCTTCCGCGCCGACATCCGTAAAGGAGGATTGGCCGTTCTTGTTCATCAAACCGGCGACTCTCAGCAGGATGGTCGGATATTCGGCCCGGGTAATATAGCTCTCCGGATCGAACGTATCTTCACCCTTGCCGAGCACGAACAGCTTGGCTGCCGCCTGGCTGATGCTATCCTTGCCCCAGTAGCCGTCATCGACATCGCTGAACGATTTCGCGTTTCGTACGAATACCAGATTGCCGTTTCCGGTCAGTTGAACCAGAACATAGGCTCCGTCTTCGGAGTATTCCGGTTTCCACGGCAGCGGCGTCCATGCGTCTTCGGGGCTTTTCAGCACCACGGCCGTAAGGCTCGCCGGGTCAGCCGTTTGCGGCAGCGGCACGCGTACAGCCGCATAGGAATCCCAAGCGGACGCCGGAATGTTCGTCTTGATGGAAACGCCCTGACCGTCCGCAAGCAATGCGGAATCCAAACTATCCGCTATGTCCTTGAGCGCCGGAAGCTCGTAGCTCTCATTCGGGAACAAGCTCACTTCCAGGTTGTCCTTCAATCCCGCCAGCTGCTTAGGCGTCAAAGTCAGCTTCGCCAAAGGCGTGTCAATCACGATGTTTTTCTGCTTGGCAACCGCAGCTTCGGCAATGCTCCGGTCCAAACGGAATGTGTACCCTCGGACCGTGGAGTCCTCCGTCCGGATTACAATATCTCCGCTGCCGTCCAAATCCACATCGCCCGCCGCAATAACGGCTTCAAGCACATTGTCGTTCTTCTCGGCGCTGATCGTACGCTGACCGACGGTAATTTGCGCCGTATCGGCCGGGATGACGCCGCCACCGCCGCCTCCTCCACCGCCTCCGCCGCTGCTAGAAGAAGAGCTCCATACGTTGGCAGTCAGCCTGCCCGATGCGGCAACGGCCAGCTTATCCTTCGAGGTTCTTTTCGCCACGACGACGATGTCGCCGGATTTAGCGCTGACCACGCCGCCCTCCGGCAGGAAGCTCCAGCCGCTAATATCTTGGCCGAGCACCGGAACAACCACAGGGGTCAGAGTCGGGGTGAACACTTTATACACCAGCTGATATCCGAGCATTTCGCCCGGGTTGGCCACGGTCACCTTTGTCAGGCTGCTGTTGCTTTTTATAGCCGAAGTGCTGGCTTGCAGATTGCCGAGCTCCGTCTCTGCCGGAACTTGAACGGCGGCCGCCGCCATCGCTTCCAGCGAAACGCCGTCGGATACCTGGTAGCTGGCCTGAACCAAACTGGCTCCGGTAGCTTGCGCCGTTATCGTGCCGTCGCTGCCGAGCTCAACCGCATCGCCCGACAAGATCGAGTAGCTGATCTTATTCTGAGGCACTTCCACTTCCTTGAATTTCGGCTTGCCCTTGGCGTCTTTGCCGTCGGAGATGCGCAGACGCGCCTCCAGCTTCAGGCTGTCGCCCGGCTTCATCGTCGGAACCTGTTTAATAACAAGTCCTGCAGGCACATCGTACTTGTCATTCGTAATATCGACGACGGCCTTATTTTCATTCCCCGCTCCGTCGCGGGCTTGTACGGTTAGCTCTGCGTTCGGATCGTTCGAGTCCACCGCGACTTCCCCGGAGAACCGCCCGTCTTCACCCACTTTGAGCGCCGTCTCTTTACCGTTCACGATGACCTTGAGTCCCGCGTCGTTAGAGCTTCTTCCCGAGACGCGGATTTTACCGCCGCTCGTTCTTGCGCCCGTCACCGGCTCGTCCAAATATAATATCGGAGCGATCGTATCGACGGTCAGATACAGCATCTTGACCTTGCTGTCCTTCGTTTTCGTATTGGTCGCCACAAGCTCGATCGCATATGTGCCGTCCGTCGTCTGCGGAGCGAGCTGCAGCACGCCGTGGCTGCCGCTGCCTTCATTCTGCAGCGCCGTCTTGCCGAGCGATTGACCGTTATAGAAGGCTTCCACCGATACATCCTGCTGATCGGAATACAGCTCGACGCTTTGCTGTGCGACATTATTGGTCAGCACGTCGATTTTCGGCTGACGCTTCGACAGCAGCTCCCGGCTCGTCTCCAAATCCGGCTTGGCAGGTACCGGAAGCAGCTTGCTTACGCTGTCGGTTCTATCCGCATAATGGAAGTTTTCGTTCTTATCCAGTTCCTTGGACGGCTTGACAACAGCGGAAACGCCAATCTTGTATTCTTGTCCGACCTGCAGCCCGACATATTTCACCTGGCTCGGGTCTACGCTTCCGCCGTTCAGACTCTTTTGATCCACTGCATCGGAGGTTGTCGTAGCCGTCCAGCCCCCGAGCAAAATGCCCTCGTATTTGCCGGTTTCGGCATTCCAGTGGCTTGCAAGCTCCTGCTCGGTGAACATCAGCTCTCCGAAGTTGTCGTAAGGCAGCAGCTTGCCGTTTTGCTCCTGCATCGCATTGATCACATAGCTGTGTTCAGCGTCTTTCAATGCATCCTTCTTCGCCGCAGGCTTGAACGATAACGCGAAGTATCCGTTGCCTGCCGGCTCTATCGATATGTCGCTGACCGGCTGAGGCGCCAATGGATCGATGATTTCGAACTGCTCCGCCGATGTTTTGGTGCCGAAGGTCGATTCGGACTTCAGCTCGGCGCGCAAATAATAATTGCCCTGCTGCATTAATCCGCGAATATCTTCGGTTCCGTCCAGCATATCTACCTGGGTCACATCGATCGCCTTATGACCGCTGGTCGTTGTGCCGGAGAGTCCGCCTCCCTCGCTTACCTTCACATCCCGCGCAATCAGAATGCCGGGATCGCCCGGATCGAGCGTCTCCTGCCCGTTCTCGCCTTGGGTCGTAGCCGTGCTGACAGGCTCTTTGGTCAAGTACAGATTGACCGTATCTTCCGGCTTCGCATTTTCCACCGACCAGTTGGCCGTAAACCGGTTGGCGTTGCCGCTGTCTTTCGTCAAGCTGACGTCTTTGAGCTGCGGCAAAGTCGGAACGTTCAGCAGCTTCGTCTGCACCGCCGATTCGGAAGTCAGCGTCCATGTTCCGCCCTTTTGCACCCGATCCTGCGGAAGCACGATATACGCCTTGCGGTGATCGACCTTGTCGCTCGCTTTGGCAGCCGGGATAATTTGCGTGAACGCCGTAGCGTCCGGATTCGTATTCTTATCGTCATAAATGATCGGATAAGGCTGTCCCGCCGCATCTTTCAGTGTCAAGCTCGGTGTATTCTGATCGGTATATTCCACTTCAATGATCGCATTGCCGGTAACGCCGTCCATCGGAATTTCATGCACGCGTCCGCCGTTTTTCACGGTAATGCCGCCGATGCCGATGTCCATCGATCCGTTGTCCAGCAGCTGCACACCTTCGGCTACGTCGCGGTATACGATCTCATGCGTTTCTTTCTCCGCCTCGACCCACGATGTCGCCACCGTCTTCACGCCTTGCCCGATGACGAGCATACGAGGGCCGCGATTCGGATCGTTGATCAGCAAATGGGTGAAGCCGTCCGGCAGCTGCTCGCTGGAGGTGCCGAATTCGACGCCGCCGCCCCAATAATAAGTGATTCCGAGTGAAATAAACAGAATGCCTACGCTTCCCCACACTTTGTCGTTGTTCAGTCCGAAGAACATGCTGGACAGCGGCATTCCCCCGACGACAGGCACTTCGCTCGGAATTTGCACCTTGGCGCCGATGTATCCTTCGAAGTCGGTCCGGTGCTTCTCCAGGTTTTGCCCGACGAACACCCCGGCTTTACCTACAATGACATTCCAGCCGGCAATATCTACCTCCGCCTGCATGCGCACGAACCAAGGCGTTACCCACTGGGCTTCGATCAAAGCCTGGGTCAGCATTTTGATTAAATCGTCTTCCTTGGGCGCCGCCTTGGGCGAATAATTCATTTTCCCTTCCAGCTTAATGCCCGTCCGCTTCAAGGTCAGGTCGATATCCCCGAAAAAGTACGCGGGAGCCACGCCGAACCTCAAGCTGACACCGGCCTCGATGACCAGCGGGAACGGATCGTCTTTGGTGCCGCCGGCAATCGTATCGGCCAGCTCGCGCACCGCTCCCCGGACCCCGGTCAGGTAGGTCGCTCCGGTGATCAGCACGCCCGGACTGTCCAGCGAGGCGCTGAATGCAATGACATCCGGCAAAATCCGTCCGTCATCGACCTGCTTGAACGAAATTTCCGCGCCGATTTCGGTCATACTTTTTAATTGGGCGTTGAATTTCAAGCCGTATGTGTTGGATACGCCATCGACCTTCTGCGTGTAATGAACGATGTTGATTTCACCGCTCGGCTTCTTCGGTCCTTCGGGTTCCTTCTTGGCGTCCTTCGATTCTTTTTTATCCGGCTCGATCAAGCCCAAGCTTTCATTCAGGTCGAACTTGAGCCCGGCATCGATGCCGACGAAGCCTTTATCGTTAAAAACAACGTTGCGGACTTCGGCGTTCAGCACCTTGAGCGAAATGGTTCCGCCGAAGGAGACGCCGCCCGGTCTTAGTATAAAGTCGTTAAACGAGATGCCGAAGCCGGAGAACGTAAAGTTCGGTACGGCAAACAAGCTGTGCTTGTTGAAATAAACGAGCTGGATCATCAGCTGGCGCAGCGGGTTGAGCCTGTCTCCCAGCGCTCCCGTCGCCCAGCGCAGCGTACCGTTTAGACTGTCGTCCTCTTCGTTTCCTTCTTCCTTCGGAAATTCCGCTTGCGGGATCGTATAGCCTTCTCCCAGCGTTTTATCGAAACCGTTGTAGAAATCGAGCGTCCATTCCCCTTTGTGGAACACAAAGCCGCTGCTTGCGACGCTGAGCGTTCCGTCCCCCTTGACGAAGAGCGTATCGAAGAAAGGTACGCTGTCAAAGCCGTTCACCTTCTGCTTGGCGCCGAAGATGTCCAGCTTGCCCCGTGAGAACACCATATCCTTGCCTTTGTAAGCAACGGCGCCGTTAATGATGGCCGGCTCGGTCTTCGTATCCACGATCACCTGCTGGTCCGCTCCGGTTCCCGCCGTCTTGATCATCCCGCGGATGTCGACGAGCTTCTCCTTCTCCTCGTCTTCGAAAAATTCGTCCATCTCATCTTGCGATGCGAACAGAGCGTAGTTGTATGCGGGCACTTCCTTCAGCGACTGGTCATCCAAATATCCGGAAAGATCGAACTCGGGATCGATCGCTTTGCTCGCCGCGCCGAAATAATATTTGGCATTTTTGAACACCGTTACGGCGCTGTATAAATCGGTTCCTTTCTTGAAAGGCTCACCTGGAAACGCGCTGTTGATATCGTCCAGCAGCTTCCCGCTCAGCGAAGGGGTCACATGGCTTAAATCGACCATTTGCTTATAGACGGCCATAATTTTCGCTTCCCTGACCCGGTTGGCATCGTTATCCGTCACGGCAAACGTTTGACTCGTCGTCAAATCGTACATCGCCGCAATGTCCGCATCGCCGCCGGTATCGCCCTTGTAGTCGATTTCAACCTGGTACTCCCCGAGCGGCAGCTCCGGCCCCAGACCGGCCTCAATCACCTTGCCGCTGCCGTCGACCAAATCGCCGCCCCGGTACGTAATACGCATGTCGCCGGAGAAACCGTCGTCAGTCGGCTGCAATATAACCGAGCTTTTGACCGGCACCTTATAGCGTTTTCCTGTCGCCTTATCTTTTAGATACAGATCGAAGTTAGGGTCGGTCGTCTCGTTGCCCGTATTGTACGCGTCGATATTCGTCATATTGACCGTAATGTATTTGACGTCCGTGCTGTACGCTTCCTTCGGCGTCAACCCGTAAGCATACGTCGGCACGGCGTTGCCGATGGCGGGCAGCAGCACAAAGTTCGATTTGCTCGACTCGTATTGGGCTTTTATCCCTTCGTCCGTCTCCCCTTCCAGCTTCACCTGGGTTTCCGGACTGCGAACCGTCATCATATACTGCTTGGTCGTAGGCCACGGCTTGCCCTTCGCCTGCACCTTGAACGAGGCGGTAACCGTATCGCCCGGCTTATACTTCGGTATAATGCCCTTCTCCGCCTCTTCCGGCGTCGCCGATTTCCGGAACATGAGCTTCTTGCTGCGGTAGGCCTCGGTCAGCGCTTTGCCGTTCGCGTCGCGCACAATATTGCCCTGCTCGTCCAGCTTGACGAAGTTCAGCCCGCTGTCCAGCGTCAGCTCAACCTCGATATTGGACTGCTCCATATTAAATACAGCCAGATTCTCCACTTCAGCGTTCAGATCGAATATGCCTTCGCCGACATAGTCGCTGTTATCGCTTAAGGTAGCGAGCTGCTGAGGCGGATCGAGATAGCGGGTGGAAAACACTTTGTCCGGCTCGATAATTTCGCCCAAACCGTACACCGTCTCGAACGTCTGCACCGCTTGGTTGGCCAGCGGTTTCGGCTGCCAGTAGAAAGCTACCGCGGAGTCGGCCGTGCCATAGTCATTCGTATCTCTCGTAAAGTCAAGGTTCGGATTCGGCGTATAATCCCATTTCGTATTCGCCAGACCGTTCCAATGCCCTACGATCATTTCATCGACGATGTTGATGTTCTTCTCCGCGAAGTTATTGAAGCCGTAAGCCATTACATTGGTCGCTTGCGGATTCGTCAGATCGAGCTTGTCCCGCATAATCCAATACGGAGGCAATTTATAGAGCGGTCTGTCCTCCTCGGAAATACCCGGGTCATTCTCCGGGTCGTGAACAAGCTTTCTCTCCACGGTAAGAGGAACCTGATACGCCGTGCCGATCTGGAACTGCGGACCGTCGTTTCCTCCGACCATCGTGTCGAGCAGCATACGAGAGCCGAGCTGCACCTGGGCTCCGCTGTTGTTCAGCACTTCATAGCGGATGTTGACATTGCCCACGTTTTTCTTGTCCGATTTATCGGAATACAGCATAATAATTTGCTTGATCGCAACGCCTTTGATCGTCCATACCGTTTCTATTTGCTTCGTGCCGTTCGAATTCTCAACAATTCTCGGCGGCGTAATCTCCGAGAAGAAAGCGGCCCCGAACTTGTACGGGTTGCCGAAAATATAATCGGTCCCGTCGATCCGAAATGTCGTAAAAGAGGTTTCCGGGTCGTCGCCTTGAAACAGCATATTGACGTTATCGTCTTTTTTGCGGATCGTCTGCCCTTCCACCGTTCTTATGCCGTATCGTCCGGTGGCGTTATCGACCGTAATTTTAATGAAATCGTTCTGCAGCACCGTTACCTTGGGAGCGCTGAGCTCCGCCGCAAGAACGGATGCAACCTGGACGTTGGAGCCCAAAACGAATATAAGCGCGAACAATAGTATCAGCGTCTTTTTGAGAAGCTTCAATGCAACTGCCTCCTATTCTAAAACCGTAAATACCCTCTTTTCTTTGAACAAAGGTAAAGGCGTCCTTAAAAGGAAGCCTTTATCCCCCGATAGCTTGTCATCCGTCCGACTATTGCTTCTTGCCTATAAAGAAGGTCGCATATTCGCGTTCCCGCTCCTGATTGCGGACGATAATCGTATACCAGCCCGCTTCCGGGAAGGTGACTTTATACTGCCCTTTCACCAAATCGCCGTACGAAACTTGACTTGCAATGTATTTCATTTGCCCTTCGCGATACAATCCCGGCTGATAGAACAAATCGTAAGTGCCCCATTCGTTGACTTGTTTTTGCCCGTCCACATTCATCACGTTAAATTTCTCAATGCTGAAGGTGAGCGTATTAGTATCGAACAATGCGCTTTCCACGCTGGAACCGGACAGAAGCACTCCGTCGGCAAAGATGAGCATGCCGTCGCCGGACACTACGGTTACGTCCTGATACGCTACCGCCGTATTGCCGACCTGATCCGTTGCGGTGTACGTGACGCGCTGCCGACCGAGCTTGCCCAGATCGAGCCCGCTGATTGCGACGCGAATTTGATCCGCCGAAGATACATTGTCGCTGACGGCGTATCCTCCCAAGTCGGTTAGGAAGTTGAAATCCGGCTTGTTCTGCGTCACACCGACCGAAGACATCTTCAATTCGATACTCGGCGCCGTGTTATCCAGACCTTGAATGGTCACGGGCACCTTTTTCGTATTGCCGAGCAGGTCGGTCAGAGCGACGAGCGTGGAACCGTCCGCCGAGAACGTTCTTGAATAGGTGAACGAGCCGTCGTCGCCGCTGATCCGGTTCGTATATTTGCCGTCGGCGTCTTTGGCGGGAGCCGTGCCCGCAAATACCATATTCGGCGCCGTAACGTTACCGGACAGCGTCACCTTCATCTTGCCTTTCGCATACGGCACGCCGTTAACCGTTACAATCCGATCCTCCGGCAGAGCGTTGCCCGCATCGTCTACAAACGTATACTTGATCGAGTCCGCTTCCGGCGGTGCGGAGATAATGTTGTCGACCGTTTCCTTCACGACCGTCGTATTGCCGTACACATCCGATACCGTGAAGGAAGCCGTACCGTTCTGCAGCAGCATCGCCGTATTTTTTCCGCCAGGTACAATAAAGTCTTTATCTTTCGGATTTTGTTTCACTACCGTTAATGTGACTCCGTTGGAAAACAGCACATTGCCGCTATCGTCGGTTATCGTTCCGAACGTCTTGCTGCCGTTGTCGCCGTAAGCGTAAGAACGCTCAATTTTCACCTTCGGCGCCTCTTTGTCGATATAATCGACGGCAGCCTTCGCCTTGCCCGTATTGCCCGCTTCGTCCACAAACTCGAATTCGAAGCTTCCGTTCTCCGTAAACGTGTAGGTCGAGCGTCCGGGAGGATTCGTTATTCTGACCTGCTCGGACAAATCCGTCAGCTGCACGGTCACATTCCCGTTCGTCTTGCCGGTATTCAAATATTCAACCGAACCGGTCGGCGGCGTAGTATCGATATTTTTGACCACGGCATACAGCGTCGATTTCCTGCTTGCATCGGCGTTGTCCGTCAGCTCGAAGGTGTACAGCCCGTTGGCATTGACATGGAACGTGTTGCCGCTGCGAACCGGAGTCGAAGGATTGGCTGCGGCAGGCACGACTTTAATGCCGAGCGGAGCTGCGATATCGATATCTACTCCCGTTTCCAGGCTAGCCGGTCTGTCGCTGCTTAAGCTGGCTAACGCGTACACCGGCATCGTCTTGGGCATATTCGACGCATCCAGATTTTTCGGCTGGCCAACGACGCCTGCAGACGTTCTGTATTTCACTTGAATATGCAAATCGTTCGTGTTGTTCGTCGGCACTTTCAGCGCGACGAAGTTCGTATAAGGACGCCACTTGACCCAGCTTGCTCCGTTATCCGGAGATACCGAGAAATCGTATCCGCCTTTATCCACCGTGCCGGTATCGAGACCGAGCTGCACGATCGCGGTATAACCGTCCTCCTCGTCGCCGTACAAATAAATCAGATCCGATTGCACATCGGCCGGAGGCGTATTGGCGTTCTCGGATTTGGAGACGGCAAACACTCCCGTCGTTTGGGCGATAACGCCGTTCTTCGCCCCGTCCTTAGCCCATACGTACAGCCGGAAATTTTTTTGCTCGCCTGGCTTCAAAGCCTCATTGGTAATAACGGCTTTGCCGTCCTCCGGCAGATCGATCCAGCCCGGGGCATCCTCCGCCGGCGCCGGAAGCTGCTCGTCGATCCATTGGTACTTTATCAGCTCGATAGGCGCTTCAATGTCTGGATTCACGGGTACCGTGACCGTCACGTTTTGCGAATCTTGCGGATAAGCGACTCCACTTTTGCTGAAGGTGACGACCGGAGCCACGTTATCGAATTTATATTCTTTGGCAAAGAAATATTTTTTCTCGAAGCCGCTCTCATTGATTTTCACAAGAATATGCACATATTGACTGCCGTTTTTACCCGGATCGGCGGGCACAGTGTAAATCCGGTCTCCGTTATCGCCGTTGGCGTAAGAAGAGAATGCCGTGAAAGAGGATTCCTCCGGCCTTACCGGACTGGAGCTGTACGCATATCCGGCAAAAGTCGCATAGAGCGGATCGCCCAGAGAGAGCAAGCTCGCGCCGTATGCCGATTGCGTTACCGTCCCGTATGTCGTTTGGGCGACCGTGTTCCCATATGCCGAAGCCGTCACGGTCGACAGCGTCAGCGGCGAGATGCTTCCCAGTCCCGTCAGCTTAAACTGAACGTCATGGCTTTGCACAAAGCTTGGGCTTGCTTCCGTCAGATAGCTTCCGCTGATCCGCCCGGAAGAATTGACCGTTACGGTCTTATCGTTATGAACCGTCCGTTCGTTGCCCGCATTATCGACCGTTCGGACGTAGAGCCAATACGCCCCGTCTTCCACGACTTCGTTCTGCGTCGTCAGCGTTGCGCTGTCTCCGGCCAATTCCACCGGCATCCAGGCCGCATCCTGAGGCTGGCTTCCGTCCTTCACCCACTGATACGAGCTGCTCGCGACTCCGCTGTGCTCGTCCGTAATTCTGACTTTCACCTGAACGGCAGGCGTATTGTCTCCGGCGATTTCAACGTAAGCGACCGCAGGCGCCTTGTTATCCAGCTTGATCGTTCCGACGCTGTGAACCCAGTTGGAATCTTCCTTCTCGAAGTCAGTCAGCGGCCATACGGCCAAATCACCGTAGCTGCCTACCTTCTCCAGCGCCTTATTGTCGGCGTAAAAGATTTTATCCGCTTCGGAGCCCGGAGCCTCGGCGATCCAGCCGTTGTATTCTTCGGGATGCTGTTGTATGTAGGTTTGCTTCTTGGTGTACTGCATCAATTCTCTTGCCGAATCCCAAGTCATGTCCGACGTCCATGTATGCAAATACCATTCGCCGCTCTTCTCTTCGGTTAACGCTTCCGCAGGCAGCGCGATCAGATTCGTTTTGTTATTGGCGACGCTGAGCTGAATGTTGCTGCCCGGATACAGATCTTCGCCGGGCTGCTTGGCCGACAGAGAAAACCGCTTGAGCGCCGCAAAATGATCTCCCGCTTTGTCTGCAAACGGATCGGTCGCGCTTCGGCTCCACATATAATAGACCAATCCTACGGCCGGGGAGCTGGAGCCCGTCATGTTCGACGGACGATAGATGCCTCTGCTCGGCCTCACTTCTCCCGGTCCCTTCGGATCAAGCGACGGCACGATCAGCGGAGGATCGTTGGCGTCGATCGTCACTTTGCCGTTCTTCTGATAAACCTGATCGGTCGCCCCTCCCGATTCATAGCGGTAGCTGATCTCCGGCTGCGTGTTGTCAATCGACAGCTGCGCCCAGTCAATCTTCGAATTGACGTTGGCCGCATCCTCGCCGTCTTCCGGATCGGTGAAAATCCCTTCATAGTTGGCCGGCTGGACCAACATATTGCCCGCGTAATCCTGCAGCACGCTCGTATCCTTATTCTCGCCCGTCAGCGGGTCGATGACATTCGCCGTATTCGTCAAGGCAATCGCCTTCAGAAGCGGCGCTTCCACCGTAACCCCGTCGGGAATCGCGAGATGGAACGTCCATTTGTCGGAATTGTCGCCCTTTACGTACGTCGCTTTCATCCCGTTATTGAGCAGTAAATAAGTGTCGTTCACATCCCAACCTTTTTTAACCTGGGCTTCCTCCGTCAGCTGCACGGTGAAATCGAAGGCGTCGTTCTTGTTTAAAGTGACCCCGGTCAAAATTTCCGGTTGAATGCCGTTGCCGACCTTCGTATATTTAGGAGGCACCGCATCGACAATGACCCGAAGCCCTTGGTGATTATAGTCGAAAGGGTTGACGTTTTTGCCTTGCAAGTAGCCGCCTGCTGCGCTGCTATCGTCGCCCGATTGGTTGAATTTGGAATAATCGAGCACAATATTGCCTGCCGCGTCGGCGAGAACGGCTCCTCTGAACTTTTGCTCCAAAGAGGAATCGATGTCAAATACGGAGCCGCTCTCTCCGCTGGCTTTTTCAAGCTTCGGTTCGAGTGGCAGGTTGCCGCTATGATGATACTTGCTGGCCGTATATTTGTATTCCAAGCTTTTATTTAACGGTACACTGAGCGCACCTTTGGCAAAATCCGCCGCCGAGTAGTTTACGCTCTTCAAATATTGCTGCTCTCCGGCCGCCGGCAGTCCGGTTCCGGCCGGGTTGACAAACAGCGGATGTCTCAGAAACGGATCGTTATAGGCCGAGCTTAACGTAATCGGCCTTACCGGCTCGCTGAAATTGTACGCCAGACTGAAATATTCATTTTTTTTGGCGTACAGCTCAGTTTGAGCCGGTTCTATCTTTTTATTTTCCCTGAAAGCGCCGTTGCCCTTGAATGTATATCCCGTCAAAACCGGACGTTTAACGTCTTTAAATCGAATATATAAGCCTCTCGGACCGGACGGAGCGTCCGTCTCATCCCGCACTCCTTTTACTACGACGTTAATAACAGAGTTCTCCGTTATATGTATATCGCCGGATTTGCTCGAACCAGCACCGCCATGATAAGCTAGATCATAGACTACCTGTTGGCCGTCGACATAACCCCACACTTCCGTCCCTTGCCAGCATTTCGGAATACCAAGAAAACCGCAATGCTCCTCAACCCACTCTAGATAGCTCCAGCCGATAGCAACCGTTGCGTCCCCGCCTTGGGCAAGAGCTTTCAGCTGCGGATTTTGCGCGACATTGATCGTAAAATTCATGGTATCGCCTTCATGGACAAAAAGATCTCCGTTTACAAAATCATGATTCCCCCCGATACCGCTATAGCTATATCCATCGGTTTTGCCTATGAAGTTGGCTAACGCATTTTCCGGCGAATGGGAGCAGTTCCCGATTAACACTTGAGTCGATCCGAAGCGAACCTCCTGATCTCCGGACCCGCATTCGCCGCCCGCCGCCTCCGCCTTCGGCATATCCCAAGGCAGAAGAAGCGAAAACAGCATGCATAAGCTCAAAACGATAGAGCAACATCTTCTTGCCGTCTTGCTCTTCAACATTACAATGAAACCCCCTCTATAAAATCCTTACAACCCATTTCCTATTCACGGCAAACTGGGACTAACTTATTATTTTTTTCCATCTTACGACAGCGAACCTTAAAGAAACCTTAAAAACTAGGTCTTTCGACATAATCTGTATGAAATTTCACCAAAAAGGACTGTCGTCCCAAACAAAAAACGACAACCTTCTCCCGATATTCACATCGGGGAAAGATTGTCGTTTTTGTCGTCACACGTTGGAGTGAAGGACTGCTGCTAACGGAATCAGCACCGTCACTTTGGTTCCGTTTCCCGGCGAGCTGTCCACTCGCAATTCCGAATGATATTCATATTTGAGCCGCTTCATAATATTTTTCAATCCGACTCCCTGGGAAGCCTCCGAGCTCGGGTCCAGCAAGCAACTAAGCCTGTCCTCTCCTATACCGACACCGTCATCCTCGATTTGGATGCAATAATGAGCGTCCGTCCGGTTCGCCTTAATTTTCACCGTGCCTCCCTCGGTTCGGCCTCCGATCCCATGCCGGATCGCATTCTCAACGAGCGGCTGGATCAGCAGCGGGGGAATGCTGACACCGTACATCTCTACTGCTATGTCATACTCAATCCGCAGGCGGTCTTTAAATCTCGTCCGTTCGATTTCGACGTAAGAACGGATCAGGTTCAGCTCCTGTCCGAAGGAGGTTCGTTTCTGGACATTGCTGAACCGGAAGCTTCCGCGCAAATAGTCGGCCAAATCCGTCGTCAATTTACGCGACTGTTCTTCGTCGGTATAGCTTAGGGCGATGATCGTATTCAGCACGTTGTACAAGAAATGGGGCTTGATCTGGGACTGGAGAAACGCCACCTCCAGCTCGATCGCCTTCTCCAGCGACTCCTTCATCAGCAGCAAGCCCTTGATTCTCGCCTTCAGCTCCATCGCATCGAACGGCTTCGGCAAGAAATCGTTCGCCCCCGCCTCGAAGGCGGCGAGCTTATCCTGCGGCTGCGCCGCCGTCGTCACCATTAATACGGGCATTTCCAGCAGCGTATACTTTTGACGGATGTACTGGCATACCTCATAACCCGACATTCCCGGCATCATCAGATCGAGAACGACCAGATCGACCGCATTCGGCTTATCGATCTGCGCAACCGCCTCCAGACCGTTCTTGACGGCAACGACATTGCAGCCTGTCGGCGCCAGCGCATCGAGCAATATTTTCAAATTGGAAAAGTCATCGTCGACGATAAGAATCGTATGCTTACCCAAGTTCTCCTTATAATAGGGAGTAGGGAACGAATAATCCTGCTCGTCCCGGGCTCTGACGTAAGCGAGTTTGTTCGTGCTCGCGCTCGCACCGCTGCCGGCGGACGGCAAGCTGATGGTGAACACCGTTCCTTCGCCTTGGACGGACGACACCTCGATAGTGCCGCGCTGCAGCTCGATCAGCTGCTTCACGATAGGCAGTCCAAGCCCGAAGCTCTGAAGGCCTTGCGACTCGAAGGACTGGAACGGTTCGAAGATGAGATCGAGCGCCTGAGGGTCGATTCCCGCTCCCGTATCCGCCACCGAAATTTCGATCATTCCGTCCCGCTCCGCCGCTGACACTTCGATACTCCCGCTTACCGTATGCTTCACGGCGTTATCGAGCAAGTTGTTCAATATTTGCCGAAAACGGTTTTCATCCGCAAGCACATTCGGCAAATTTTCCGGAACTTTGTTGATCAAAGCGATCGGTTTACCTGCCGTTAAGAAGGAAAAGATTCGCAGCACAATGTCCACCGTCGTACGAACATCGACCGCTACCGGACGAACAGTCAAATCTCCCTGCTTCAGCTTCGACAAGTCCAATATATCAAGCACGAGCTGCGACAGCTTGCGGCTGATGCTAAGGACCAGCTCCAGCTTCTCCTGCTGCTCCGGCGGCAGCGGATCGCGCGCATCCTGGACCATCGATTCGGAAATCGTAATAATGCTGTGCAGCGGCGTTTTGAATTCATGCGATGTTTTGGAAAGGAAATCATCCTTTAATTTATCCGCTTTGAGCAGCTGCAGCGAAAGCTGTTCGTTCTTCTTGAACTCGTTCGAGAACCGGAGCGACATGAGCAGAGCAAGCATCAGCAGCACGAGAATGACCTCGTACGGAAAAGTAAAATACAGCGGTGCGTTCGTGTAGACGTTGAAGCTTTGCGCCAAGGAATGATAGTTTAACGAAATAGCTGCCACTACCAGATACAAGCTGCCTTCCACCCGATGAAGCGCGGCCAGCACGTAGACATACGTCGCATACAAAAACGGCGCCGTCGCATAAAAGGTCGTCATCAGCAATAACAACCTGCTATTGTGCACATCCACAAGAGCCGTGATCATGAGCACGACCCCCAACAGGAGCCCCGTATGGATGACCCACTTGTGGCAAAAAGGACGAAACGCCGTATAAACGAACAAAAACAGCGACATGCAGGCGGCATATACCGAAATCGACTGCAGGCGAATATAAATGCCGTACGGTACGAAGTCGAATAAGACGAACAGCAATCTTTCGCCGCGCGTCGACAAAAACATGGTTACGAATATGCATAGAAGTCCAAAGGTAACGAGCGAATAATCGTTTTTACGCTGGGAATACAATCCGATGAAATACATCCCCATAATGAAAAAGCTGCAGATGGAGATTAAATCGCGGGCCAGCGCGATATCGCGCAAACTGGAAATTTGATTCGAATAACCGAAATAGATGGAATTGGGAATACCGCTGCTCGGCAAATAATCGTAGTTAGCCACCTGCACGATAATTTCGTTCCAACCCGGCTGCAAAGAAAAATAAGCGACGTACGGCTTATTGCTTCCCACGTACGAACCTTGATCCGGCAAAGTTCCCGCCGAACCGATTTCCGTTCCGTTGACGAGAATACGATTAGCCATTTGAATCGATAACGTCTTCAAGCCGTACATCCGGTTTCCATCGTCTACGCGGATGTGCAGCCGGTAAGTGGCTAAACCGAACGGCTTCATCCGCTTGCCCCAGGAACTCGGCAAATACATCGTCTCCGGAGATGGGGATGAGGATGTTTCCACATAAGCCTGCAACTCCTCATGCCCAAGCAGCCTGCCGGGGTAAAACTCCCATTCTCCGTCCAGCGCCACAACGCCTTTCTCGGCCAAGGGCCAGCCGCTTAAGTCCATGCGCCCGCCGGCTGCAAGCGGCGTGCCATTATCGCGAATCATATACAATTGGTACAGAAATCCGTAGGAAACGATCAGCATGATCAATGTTACGGCCGCTGCGGCCAGCTTTTTTCTCATTCGTTACTCCCCAAACAAATTAAGCGAAGCTTTGATACAAGCGCACGGTCTCTTCTTCCAGCTCGACGCCCAAATTTTCCCGCACCGCATGATCGAGCTGCCGGAATATTTTTAACGCCTCGTTGCGTTTGTCCGTATTGATGTACAGTTGGATTAAATCCCTGCCGTCCTTCTCCGAATCGGGAGAAACGTCCAGAACGCGCCGTAAGCTGTCTGCCGCAAGCACAACGTTCCCGTTTCTCATAAAATGGCTGTACGCGATTCTTAACGTCCGGATATATCTGGATTTGAGGTCCTCCCGCTTCCACATCGCCCAGTCGAAATCGCAGTCCTGCAAATATTCCCCTTTGTGCAAGGCGTTCATTCTCTCGTACTGTTTCTCGTTCAGGGCTTCCTCGGCCGCCGCCGTTTCCGCTATAGCAATAAACTCCTCGACATCGCTTGTCATTCCGGTTGCATCGATAGCATAACCTCTGCCGATTTTATTGACCTTCAGATCGAGGCTGCTGGCCTGAAAGCTTTTGCGCAAGTATGAGATGCACGTATACAAATAAGTTCTCGCTTTAGTCAGCTCGGACTCCGGCCAAAGCGAGTTAAGAATCGTTCCAGCATCAATCTGATTCCCTTCGTGATGCATCAAATAAGCGCACAGCTCCCGTTCCTTATTCGTTTTCCAAGGAAGCAGCCCGCCAGCCGTATGGATTTGAAATCCTCCGAAGCACTGCACGTAGATTCCGGCTCCGCTTGCAGCCTCAACGCGGCTTTGGACAGAAACCGCCTTCGCAAGGCGCGCTACAGTGTTGCGCAGCCTATCCTTGGTGAACGGCTTCAATAAGTAATCGATGGATTGGATTTCAAAAGCTTCCACGGCGTATTCGGAATAAGCGGTTGTAAACACAATCTGAATATGCGGTACGATCGCTTTGATTCGTCTAGCCGCTTCCACTCCTAATATACCCGGCATTTGAATATCCAGGAATACGGCATCCGCCTGCAAACCTTCCATAGCTTCAATCCCCTGCAGCGGATTCGTAAAACGTCCGGCAACCGTGACGCCATCGATCTCACGCAATAAGATCTCCAAAATATTCAGAGCATTCTCTTCATCATCGATAAGTACAACGCGCATGAACTGAAATCACTCCTTGTTAAAAACCGTTTTTACCGCATGCCGTAGCAAAATTAGCGGTCTGCAGAAACGTTGAAGGGGCGGAGTTGTTAAAAAGACTGGAACCGATTCCAAACATTTGCGCGGTATTTTGCTGTGTAGATTGTGACAAGCCCCAAAACGAAACGATACTTCGAAGGTGATTCCGTCCGCATCCAGCTTCGGCTAGATCTAACTTTTCGCCGCACTTCGACATCCTTCGCTAAGAGGATTATACACCGCTGAATCTGAATAAATCCACTGCTTCGACACTTAAATTAAAATTTTTCCTACCGGGGAAGTGTGCGATTGTCCGTTTGAAGCGGCTTAATCCGCCGGCAGAGTTCGAGCGCCTCCGGACTTACCCGAGAGGCTCTCCAAAAAATGGCCCGCATCATTTCAAGCTTTGCGCAAACCCGCTCCGCCATGTCGGATACGGCGGCGACCGGCCGTATTTCCTCTGCCGCCGCGAGGACAGCCTCGCGGTCGAACGCGTCGATAACGACAGTTTAGCCCCCTCAAGATGATCTTAAGCGCCATTATCATTGATGCGCACGTTCGATCCGCTCGCTCGTTATGCCATCGCCGTTCCTAAAGCCAGCAGTTTATTGACCGTCTTCCAATTGCGCACGGTAACCGGAACGTCCAGCTTGTGCAGGTTTATCGCCAGCTTGGAATCGCGTACGCTGTAGCGGAACAGAAGGTAAACGTCGCGGCCGTCGATGCGGTACTTATCGTTGTCGGTCCTGTATTCGCTCAGCCGTTCTGCCTTTTCAGGCAAAGGCGCTTCAGGCAAAAATGCAACATACAGACTCTCCGCATCGGACGCCGCCTCCGCTTCGGCAATTTCCTCATCCGAGAACGGGCACCCGGCGGCAACCTTTTTCCACTCATCCAGCGTTCTTACCACGACGGCGACGGCGAACCCGAGCCTCGCCTCCAGCTCGCGCTCCAGCCGCTGGCGCAGCGGCCCCTCTTCCTCATCGGCTTCAAACAAAACATTGCCGCTTTGAATATAAGTTTGAACCCGACCTAGACCCATCTCTTCCAAAATCGTTCGCAAGTCGGCCATTTTAACCTTATTTTTGCCGCCGACGTTAATTCCTCGCAACAACGCTATGTAAATCATTATCCGGCCTCCTTATTTATTTAACGCATCCCCGCCGTAATTCACAGCCTCAGCCGTTCTCCTCCGTGCGAGCGGCCCCGGCCAGACAGGCGGCCGTCCGAGTGCGAAACAACTCAACTATCCTCGCGTTCCAGGACGCTCTCGGTACGGCTGCCCCATATGACCTTGTAACGGAAAGAAGTTATTGAATGCGAATCCGCAGCCCGGGATAAGCCTCTCTCAGCTCTGCGGCACGCGCTTCGATCTTCGCTTTATCGAACCGTCCGGCGAACAGCTCCTGCTCGGGCTTAAACGTCACGCTCGTACCGGTATCATTCGTCTCGCCGACCGTCATAAGCCCCGATCTCGGAATGCCGTGCCGGTATTCTTGCCGGTAGATCCCCCCATCCCGGCGGATTTCCACGCTCAACGAATGCGACAGCGCATTGACAACCGCGATGCCGATCCCTTTCTCCGCGCCGGGCGCTACGAACGAAGATGCGGAATGACTGAACATATCCATCTTCGTCAAAATAGACTGCACCGTAGGCTGACCGGTTTGCGGCAGCAACCGAGTCGGAATGCCCCGGCCGTTATCCGCAACGGTCGCGCTGCCGTCGTCATGTAAATAGATGCCGACCTCGCTGCAGTAGCCTGCCTCATGCTCTTCAAGCGAATTGTTGACGACCGCCCACAGAAGCTGATGGAGATCGTACCCTTCCTTGCTGGATGCACCCAAATAGCTGTGCGCTTCGTCGCGCGCTTCGGTCATAGCGATATAATCGCTGGTATCGATTAAATCCGACATAGCGGACAACAGCAGCAAAATAGAAAAGCGGCGGTGAGACGGGATCGTATAGCGGCCTCCCCGTTCTTCCTGCACAAGCAGATCCGCACCGGTCAAAGCCTTCAAATGATGGTATAATTGCCCGGTCGTTCCCATATTCAGCCGTTCTACCAGCTCCGCGCCGGTCAAAGCCTCATCCCATAGCTCCAGCAGCAGATCGAGCCTCTGCTTATGGCCGAGCGCAGCCAGCACCTTGGCCGCCTTGCCCCTATTAAGCCCCAGCAATTCTCGCGAGGCTTTCTCCTGCGGTTCGCAGCGCACCGTCTGCTCCCCGCTGCGGTAGTAGCCGGAGAAATACATGGCGCCAGCTTCCCCGCCTCCCCCTTGCACCAGCAGCTCCTTCTGCCGGTTATCGGCTGTTCCGGCCTCGGCAGACTTCACTTCCGCACCGGCCATGCTTCGCACAAGCCTTTCAAGCTCCGCCATTTGCGCTTTCAGCGCATCCAACTCCGCACCATAATCCCGGTTCATCTGGAGAACCACACTCCCTTCATAGATTCAATAAACGCTTAGGAACTACGAAACGAACATAATCACAAAAATACGTATTTACGTAATTATGTTATTACGTATATTTTAAACTATCCTCTCAAGGAAGTAAATACCTACTTATCTGCGAACCGCGGATTTTTTTGAACGGTCTGACGGCAAAAGAAACCATGCCGCAACACGCTGTGCGCAGCTATGGTTTCCTTTTTAGCAAAGAACCGGGATACCGGCGGTCTGATTCGCCTCGATACCAAACGGCCCCGAGCGGTTAATCGGCTCGCTCCCCCGCATCATTATGATTTCCGGCATCTTCGTTATCTGCTGCGCCTTCACCGGCTTGATTGCCTACCGCAGCGCCGATAATACCGCCCGCCACCGCACCGGCAGGCCCTAATACGGAACCTACGACCGCCCCTACCACGCCTCCGCCTATAGCTCCGGCGGTTACTCCGGGGTCAACGTCGGCGAGATCGGGCCGATTGCGGGCCGAACGCTCATCTTGTTCTTTACGCTCGCTCATTCTTCTCACATCCTCTGCTCGTATAGGAAAATGCCGCTTCTTGCCAATTTCCCTATTCTTAGCTTGTCCCATTCATACGTGAAGGATTCTTGTGCTAGCTGCGGTTCTATGGAGAAATCCGTTTTTAAAAATAGTATTGCGTCTACTATCGGAGCACAGGAAATATTGATAGTTTTGCATATTCTATATTAAAGAAAGCAGGGGAGGTGAGAATATGTACGCCATACTATCCGTTTTATCCCAAATCGGCTTAGGCACCTTGATTCAAGTTGATTCCTTCGGCGTTTCTCATATCGGCAACTATGGGGGATGCCAAAACGGCGCGGTCGTTTTAAACAATGTAGCGTCCGGAACGGGGAATACTGTTCATATTGCCATCACATCGATTATAGCGATTCACACTCTCTGAAAATGGAGCTGCAGCAGGGCGGGGAAAGAGCAGAGCCACCTCTTCGCCCTCTATTTTTTTGCTTCGCCGCATGTCATCGGCTGCGACCCGCAGCCGCACAAAAAACCAAGAGCTCCGCCGAGTCCCTTGATTTTTTAACAGCCTGGGTAGTATGCCGCGCGTATGGATAATCACGCTCCTTTTACAATCCATTTTATACAAGCATCAGATGCTTGAACTGCTCCATCGCGATGTAATAGCGGAATTTGTTCAAATCTTCGGGAGAAATGCCGTGAATCTCCGCGCCGTAACGAATCGTACGTTCCATAATATGCGCGTAGCGAACAATAAGCTTCGGATGAATGCACTCATCGTCGCAAATCAACATGCTGTCGTAAACATAATGCATCCGGATGGAAAAATCATCGACCTCAAATCCGAGGCCGTACCGGCTCACATCGGTAATACGTACGGCCGTCGTCTTGAAGTCCTCGCTAATGGTTGCAAATGTGTTCAGCCTAAAAGGGCTGACCGCCGGCTTATCTTCATTTAACCAGGCTTCGACTTTACACTCCGGCCTTGCTTTTATTTGGAACAATTCCGAATCGACAGGAGCCAGGAGCACCTTGGATTGGGAATGATTCAGTATTCTCATCGATTGACGGCTGCTTTTATCGAAGCACAGCACCATCTCTCCGTTGATGAGAGCATGATCCTCCCGGAGCGTAACCTCCATGAGCCCATGCTGATCGTAACCGACTTGGCCCTGGTACACCTTACCTTTGTGAAGCAATTGGATGTCTTTCATACAAACCACCTCCTAAACTTTCGGCAATGAAGGTCGGCATCTTTAACGGCTGCTGCGTTTTGCCTTTGACGAATCGTTGCTGATCATAGTTCTACTATAGGAGATAAAGTTTTAAAAAGTATAAGACAATTATTAGGAGATTATTAGAATTTATGTCGCAATTTAGCGAATATTGTCGATTTCTCCGTTTGATTTATTAACAATATGTCCCTTTTCCTGATAAAACCTAACATCACTTCCGTACTTTATACCTACGGCGCATTTGATTCGAGACTTGCGTTGGTACATAAGGCGGGAGTTGAGGGTAAAATTTCGCCCTTTCCTCCACCGTTCCCTCTTTGGTCCCGCTTTTGGGCTGCAATCCCTTTCCGTCAATATCGCAAAAAACAGCCGGCTCCTGCAGCGCGGCTGTCTTGTTATATTTCATTTATTTAAGAGAGCCGAGCGTGCTGATCTCTTCTGTCGACATTCCCGTCGCCTTGGCTATGGTTTGAATATCGATTCCCAGCTCCAAAAGCTTGAGCGCCGTTTCCGCTTTGCCTCTTTCTATGCCTTTTTCTATGCCTTTTTCTATTCCAATAGCCAGCCCTTCCTCCAAAGCCCCTTCAATCCGCGATTTTTCATCGCTAAGCGCCTTCATACGGGCGTCGTAAGCCATCCTTGCCGCCGCATCCTGACTCAAAAATTCCAATGTATCCATCGCCTTTTTCAACATCGGCTCATTCATCGTCAACACCTCCCAGTTGGATTTGTCCGCACCCTTCAGGAACATCAGCCAATTGACCAGACCACCTCTGTCCAGCGGAACGAATTGTTGATCCAGCTTCGTAAGCTCTATCACATGAATCTCGATATCGTCCAAAAGCGGAATCCCTGTGTGATCCTCTCGCAAATGGAATACGCTGTGGTAACGGTCATTCGGCAGGCTGGAATAATTCAGAATATTGATCGTGACGCACTTTTTCAGCTTCGTGTAATTGCTGCCCTTCGGAATCTGATGGTAGTACATCTCAGACCAGTAGAATAAAGTTCGCTTCTCCATATGGTATGGATTGAATAACTGCATCTCAATGTTCAAAAGCTCCCCTTGTGCAGTACGGGCCTTGATATCCATAATCGATTGTTTATCATCGGGGCTGTCTGGCTCCGTATATGGATTCAGCAGGATAATCTCCGTTAACGGGGGCTCGCCGGCATCCCGAAACGTACTGTTCAAAAATGCCAGCAGCACATCCTTGTTATGCTCACTGCCAAATATGCGTTTAAAAATAATATCCACACGGGGATCAAGCATGTCTTGCATCGCAAAATCAACTCCATTCCTTTCTTGTTTATTATATCATTTTCAAGACGGTATAATAAAGAAGTACAAAGTACGGCTAATAATAACGTTGGAATGACCTGATTTGGAAGCTGCCCCTGTAAGCGAAAAAAAGCCCCTCGGATTAAATCCCGAGAAGCTTGAGCCTGCGATTATTTTTATTAATGCTCCATATGATCTTCAGGCTGAGCCGCTTTGACTGTCAAGCCGCCGTCAACCATCAGCAAATGGCCGTTGATCTGCATAGCCTCATCCGAAGCCAGAAATACGACGGCGTCGCCGATTTGGCGGGCCGTTCCAAGACGTTTCATCGGATTCGCTTCGATCTCTTTGGCGCGAATTTCCGGATCGGCCAAGAAATCGGTACACATATCGGTGTCGACCGTACTCGGGCCTACCGCATTGACGTTAATGTTATATTTGCCCAGCTCGATAGCCATGCCTTTGGTCAGCATGTTCGCGGCGGCTTTAGACGACTGGTAATGCGGGATGACCGGACTTGTTACGACAAGGCTTGCCGTAGAGAGGACATTGACGATTTTGCCGTAGCGCTTCTCGATCATTTTCTTCGCAGCCAGCTGAGAGCTTAAGAAAATCGACTTTACATTCGTAGCGTACGTGCGGTCCCATGTTTCTTCCGTTACTTTCATAAACGGTTCGAACGGAGCGATCCCCGCGTTGTTCACCAAAATTTCAACGTCTCCCAGCTGCTCCTCCACTTGCTTGAACATCGCTTCCACTTGAGCCTTGTTGCCCACATCGGCTTGCACGACGATCGCTTTGCTGCCCAGCGCCTCGATCTGCTCTTTGACTTTCTCAGCCAATGCGCGCGAACGGTCCGACGTATAGTTAACGGCTACGTGCGCGCCTTCTTCCGCGAGACGAATCGCAATCGCTTCGCCGATTCCCCGACTGCCGCCTGTAACCAGAGCTACCTTATCTTTTAATCTTGCCATCTTCACGAATCCCCTTTCGCGTGAATACAACCTTATGGACTGCTCAGCGCAGTCATGTGACGCATCCGGATAGATTATAAGCTAGGCCCGATCCGGTTAATACTGAACTCGGTATGGCCGAGCACTTCCGCTTTCGTCAGCTTGCCGCTCGCAACCGCTTTGATCTCTTCCCAGATTTGATTGCCCGCGTCTTCGAGGCTCAAAGTCCCTTCCAGCATATCGCTGACGTCGATATCCATATTATCGCTCATCCGCTCGAACATCCGTTTATTTCCGGTAATTTTGATAACAGGAATGACTGCGGAGCCGGTTGGCGTCCCGCGGCCGGTCGTGAAGCAGACGAGATGAGCTCCGCCGGCGGCCATTCCGGATACGCATTCGATATCATTTCCCGGGGAATCCATGAAGTACAGTCCGTGCTTAGGCAGCTGCTCCGCATATTCGACGATACCCTTGATCGGCGCATTGCCGCATTTGCTGATACAGCCCAAAGATTTCTCCTCGATCGTCGTAAGTCCGCCGGCAATATTGCCCGGACTCGGATTGCCGCCTCGCATATCCGCGCCCATCCGCTCGACTTCCTTCTCGAAACGCTCGACGATATGGTATAACTGCTTCTCCGTCTCCGGTGTCGCGCAGCGGGAAGCAAGCACATGCTCCGCCCCGATGATCTCCGTCGTTTCTCCGATAACGACGCCGCCGCCTTGCTGGATCAGCGTATCCGCCGCCGCTCCAAGCGCAGGGTTGGAGGCAAGGCCTGATGTCGCGTCCGAACCGCCGCATTTGACGCCGATAATCAGCTCGCTGAAAGGAATCGGCTCCGGCTGCATCGCATCGAGCTGAGCGCGCATTTTCTTCGCCAGCTCGGTTCCATGCTGAATCGCTTTCACCGAACCGCCGACCGACTGAATGTCGAATACTTCGACGAGCTTGCCCGTCGGTCTGATCGCCTCTGCCAGCTCATGAGGATCGATCACCTCGCAGCCGAGGCTGATAATGATGACGCCGCCGACATTCGGGTTTTTCCCTGTCCCCGCCAGCACCTCGAACGTGCGTTCTTTGTCCGCTCCGATCTGGCTGCATCCGTGCTGATGCGGAATCGCTACCGTATCCGGCACCATTTGGTTGATTCGGCTGCACACTTGATTGGCGCAAATAACGGTCGGAATAATCAGCAAATGATTGCGAATCCCTACATCGCCGTTCGGTCTTCTGTAACCCATCATGTGACTCATATGTTCTCCTCCTAAAAGTTTTCGCAAGAAAACTGGCTTCGTAAGCGTTATAAGAAAACGTTTCTTGCGTAAACATTGCGCTTACTCTCTAATGTATATTATGCTTTGACCGCCTGATCCCCGCGGCCGCGAATGCCTTCAACGTTATGAATATGAACGTGCTGCCCCGCTTTAATGTCCGCTGTTGTCCGGCCGATCACCTCGCCGTATTTGCGAATATCAGTGCCTTGAGGAATATCCTCGATCGCCAGCTTATGGCCGAAAGGGATTGCATCAACAAGCACAATCTCATGCACTTGATCCTGCTTGCGGTAGCTTACCTTCTGTCCTTGCTGCAAATCTTTGATGGCCGTAGCCACGTGGTCTCTGGCGTCCATGACCAGCGCGTCGGCTCCTGCTTCGATATGATGTGCTGCCATTGTTTTGACCTCCTAGAGCTTTCCGTAAGGAAAGCTATCTTCGTAAGCATTCGCTGAGCTTTCCGTAGGGAAAGCTATCTTCGTTAGCGAATAGTGAATGCGCCGAGCTGCGAGCGCGCGGATCGTTCCTCCGATCGCCGCTTCTCCGGAACGATCGCGTCTGTCTGCCGCGTCTTCGCCGTTTAAACCTGCTCCGCGACCATTTTGTTAGTCAGCGAGCCGAGCTTTTCAATCTCGATCGTAACGACATCGCCGTCTTTTAAATAAACGCGCTTGTCTTCAGGCAGACCGAGCACGACGCCTTCCGGAGTTCCGGTCAAAATAATATCGCCCGGAACGAGCGTCATATGCTGCGAAATATAGCTGACGATTTCGTCGCAGTAGAAAATCATATCGGACGTGTTCGAATTTTGGCGAACCTCTCCGTTCACGATGCAGCGGACGGCAAGATCGTTCGGATTGCCGACTTCGTCCGCTGTGACAAGGTAAGGACCGAGCGGGCTGAAGCCGTCGCAGCTTTTGCCGAGCAGCCATTGATGCGTGCGCATCTGCAGATCGCGCGCAGACAAGTCGTTCACATTGCAATAGCCGAATACATGATCCAGCGCCTGCTCCTTGGAGACGTACTTCGCTTCTTTGCCGATGACGATAACCAGCTCGGCTTCGTAGTCGACTTGATCCGTAACCTTCACCGGAAGCGGCACGTCGGCCCCGTGACCGGTCAGCGTATTGTTGAACTTGTTGAACAGAATCGGAAACTTCGGAATCGGAGCGTTCGTTTCCTCGGCATGCTTGCGGTAGTTGAGCCCGACGCAAATGATTTTGTTCGGATGAGTAACGCAAGGGCCGAGCGTCAGATCGGATTCGGCGAGCAGATATGCCGCCGCCGTGCGTCCGGCCGCTCCCGCCAAAGCCTGATCCACATACGCTTGCAATGCCGCTACCGCCTGCGCGCCTCCGTCGATAACCTCATGCACCGTTTGCGGCACGGATTGTCCCGCCCCGGCGGGAACGGCTTGCAGAGCCGCGGCGATATGTACGATGCCCTGCTCCGTTTTCACTCCGAGCTTTTGCTGGCCGTTCTCGATAAAAGTAAGAAGTTTCATAATGGCATACCCTCCATAATAGTATGAGTCCTTATCGGTTGATAATTTGATCCAATAACGGCAGTTCCTAACGGACGGTTTAGGCGTTTTTGCCGAAGACGACGCCGCCGTCAATGTACAGCGGAGAACCCATCATGAACTTCGATTCGTCCGAAGCCAGGAACAACGCCGCTTTGGCGACATCCTCGGGTCTGCCCAGATCGCCGCTCAGCTGGCGCGATTTGAGCGATGCGTAAGCTTCTTCCTGATTGTCGTACGATTTTTTCAAATAATCTTCGACAAAAGGCGTCAGAATCGTTCCCGGAAGCAGCGCATTCACGCGGATTTGGTATGGCGCATAATCGACCTGCATGGACTTCGTCAACGCAAGCACCGCCCCTTTGCTTGCGGAGTACGACGCGCGTCTGGCTAGTCCTATCTCTGCGATACAAGAGGACATATTGATGATCGACCCGTTGCGCCGCTCCATCATATGCGGAAGCACATACTTGGAAGGCAAGTATACGCCGCGGATGTTTATGTTAATGACGCGGTCCCATGCGTCCGGCTCGACCTCGTGAATGGCTCCGACTCCGCTGACACCCGCGTTGTTGAACAGCACGTCAATGCGCCCGTAAGCGGCGATCGCCTGATCGACCATCGCTTTGACCGAGTCGGGATTCGTTACGTCGGCTTGCAGAAAAATCGCTTCGCCTCCGGCTTGCTTAATTTCTTCTACCGTTTCTTGCCCTCTTTCTTCGAGCAAATCATTGACGATAACGGCCGCTCCTTCGCTGGCGAAAAGCAGAGCCGTGCTCTTCCCGATGCCCGAGCCCGCTCCTGTAATCAACGTTACTTTATTCTGCAATCTCAATTGCTTCACGTCCCTTCCGGAATTATTAATCGCTATTGGCAGCTGCCTTGGGACAACCTGCCCGCAAGCGCGCAAATCTCCCTGCTTGCCTGCTCCCTCTTCTGCTCCCATTCATGCTGAAACATCGAACAGCTGATCGCCGCTATAACTTTTCCTTGCGCGTCCCGCACCGGGGCGGCCACACAGCAGAAACCCATGACGGCTTCCTGAAGATCGCAGGCATGACCTTGATCCCGTATGGCCGCCAGCTGTTCCATCAACTCGCGGCGCGACTTGATGGTATGCAAGGTTAGCTCCTGGCCCAGCTCCTCATTCGGGTATAACGCCTCAACCTCGGCCGGATCAAGCGCAGCCAGCATTGCTTTGCCGAGCGCCGTCGCGTGCGCGGGAAGCTTCATCCCCGGCTCCGAGGCGAGCCTGACAGGCGAAGGCATCTCCTCTTTGGCAAGATACAGTACATCCCGCTGCTCCAGCTTGGCGAGCTGAATCGTCTCCTGAATCGTATGCTTGGTTACGGAGGCTTCCTTGCGGAAGCGGTCGATCAAACTGAATTGCTTGAAAAAAACGTTCCCAATAAAACCCAGCTTCGATCCAAGGGAATACGTGCCCTCGGCTTCGCGCACAACCCACTCCAGCGTTTCCATCGTATTGAGCAGGGAAAACATCGAGCTCTTATTAATGCCGAGCTGCTTGGATAAATCGATAAGCTTCAGCTTGGAAGGCTGCCCGGAAATGGCTTGAAGCACGACGTCCGCCTTCTCCAAGGCGGGCACCCAGTATTTCTTTTCCATGGCTCCTCCTGAAAATGTGGTAAAAAACGCCGACTGCGCATGCGAAAGCAACTTCCTATCGCTCTTGCTCTATCTGCTTTTTCACCGGACTTTTAAACATAATAAAATCACGCCGATTTGGTTTTTTATACAAAACCATGGTTTTGTATATTTGACACCTTCATCGTACAACGGGTACATCTTTCTGTCAACGGATTTTTGCCCTATTACCGCCCCCGCATATCCGCTATGCTGCTCAGCTTGCCAAGCGCACAATCGGTTTCCGTCCTGGCGCATGACAAAGAGCCCTCCCCGCTTTCGGAGAAGGCCCTCTGCTATCTTTGTTACGCATTTAGCTTCTATTTAATGATAACCGCATACACTTTGCCTGGTCCGTGGATTCCGATCGTCAAGTCGTTCTCGATATCGGCGCTGCGGCTCGGTCCCGTAATCAGATTTAAAGACGAAGCATACTGGCTGCCGTCCGTCTTGCCCTGCGTAATGCCGCCGAATGCCTCGCCCATCCGGTATACGAGCTGGTCCGCGCGGAATATCGCGAACAATATTCCCGTCAGCAGACTGACCGAGCGGCCCCGCTCCGGCGTACATTGGAGGACTAGCGTGCTCGTGTTGGCGATAGCGTAATCCGGCCAGATGATGCCGAGCTGGCAGCGCTCCGTCCGTTTCAGCAGCTCGCTGCGCTTCGCCCAGTTGGAGTCGCCGCCTGCAGAACCTGCAGAACCGGCGGCTGTAGAAGCCTCCGACTCCGCCGCGTCGCCTTCCTTCCACGGAACGACGGTCACTCCGGCCTCGGCCAGCGCTTCATCCAAGCCGAGCTCGATAAGCCCCGCATGCTCCCAACGCGACGCTTGGGTTACCCCTTGCTCGGCTGCGACCTCTTTCAGCCAGGCGCCGATGCTTTCTTTCGCATCCTTCTCATCCACCACAAGCACTTTTCCCGTCAAAGCGGTCCAGCTTTGAATGAACAGCTCGATCTTCTCGTCCGTCGTCTTTTCGATCTGCTTATAGAAGTCCGGAGCTCCCATGAACGGCCGCTCCGGCGGCGTGGCCGAAGGCGCTCTGCGGCCGAGCCGCGACGAAATATTGGCGATAAAGGCCTCGCGGCCGTGAATTTGTCCGGTCTTAGTGCTCATGAGGCTTACCTCCCTTATTCGCTGGCGCTTCCGGGGCCTTCGCTACCACCGGAGCGTTCTTCAGCTCCTTCTGCAGCGCTTCCCAGCGCTCGCGGAACGACTGCTTCGGCTTCATCGGGAAGAAGCGCGACTGCGTCCAGCCGGACATCGGTCCCGGCCCTTTCTTGATATAGCCTTTGCTGATGAAAGGCTTCTGCAAATAATAGGCGGATTTGGTCGCCATTTTATACAACGTCACGTTCCCGAACGCCGTCTGGAACGACTTGAAGGCCGCGCGCTCGGCAAGGGGCGTCAGCCCCATCTTGACCTTGCGGGCGCGCAGCTGCACGAGCATATCGTGCAGCGGGATTTTGACCGGGCATGCCTCGTAGCATGCCCCGCACAAGCTGGAAGCGTAGGCCAGCTGGCCCGCTTCCTTCATGTCCTGCTGCAGCAGCGGCGTCAGCACGGCCCCGATCGGGCCGCTGTATACGCTGCCGTAGGTGTGTCCGCCCACGTGACGGTACACGGGGCACGCATTCATACAGGCTGCGCAGCGGATGCAATGCAGCACGTCCTGGAACACCGGATCGCCGAGCTGCGCCGAGCGCCCGTTGTCCAAGATGATCAGATGGAGCTCCTCCGGTCCGTCGGCCTCCCCTTCGCGGCGCGGGCCGGTAATCATCGACGTATACGACGTCAGCTTCTGGCCCGTCGCGCTGCGCGCGAGCAGGTTCAAGACGACTTCCAGATCCTCGTAAGTCGGCACGAGCCGCTCCATCCCCATGATCACGACATGCGTCTTCGGAATCGTGCTGACCATCCGGCCGTTGCCTTCGTTCTCCACAAGCGTAATCGAGCCCGATTCGGCGACGCCGAAATTGCAGCCGGTCAGGCCGATATCCGCCTCCAGGAAATAATTGCGCAGGCGCTGCCTCGCGTAGCCTGCAAGCACCTTCGTCTCCGGCGGGAATTGCTCCCCGGATTCGTTGTTGAACAATTCGGCGATTTGCTGCTTATTCTTATGAATCGCAGGAATAATCAAGTGCGAAGGCGTTTCCTTCGCAAGCTGCAAAATATATTCGCCAAGATCCGTTTCGATCGCTTCAATGCCCTTTTCATGCAGATGATGATTCAGATGAATTTCCTCCGACACCATCGACTTTCCTTTAGCTACCAATTTGGCTCTGCGTTCCTCGGCCAGCTCCATGAAAATTTTGACGGCCTCGTCCCCGGTTTTACAGAAATAAACATGGCCGCCCGCCTTGGCGACGTTATCGGTAAACTGGGTCAAATAATAATCCAGATTCTCAATGACATGCTTGCGGATTTGTTTGCCGCGCTCGCGCCATTCTTCCCAATGGCCGAAATCTTCCGCCGCCTGCAGCTTGGCGGATTTCAGCTTCTCCGTCGTGAAAGCTACCGCTTTGCGTAAAAACTGGTCGGCCAACGCTTCCTCGGTTCTTTTTTTCAGCCCTGTGCCGATCAATTGCTTCTCATCGACCTGATTCACCGTTCTTCACTCCTTCCTCCAGCAGCTGGGCGATATGCATGACGCGAATCGGCTGATTATCCTTGTTCAGCCGGCCGCCGATATTCATCAGACAGCCCATATCCGAACCGACCAGGATGTTCGCGCCCGTCGAGCAGACATGCCCCGCTTTCTCGCATACCATCGCTTCGGACATATCCGCCATCTTCACCGCAAACGTTCCGCCGAACCCGCAGCAATCTTCCTTCCTCGGCAGATCGATCACCTCAAGGCCCTTGATGTTCGACATCAGAAGACCCGGCTCCTCCTTGACCCCGAGGAACCGCGTCGCATGGCAGGAAGCGTGATAAGTCGCCTTGGCTTTCAACACCGCTCCGAGATCCGTCACTCCCAGCACATTGACCAAAAACTGCGAAAACTCGTACGTTTTGGCAATGAGCTCCTCCGCTTTCCGCTTCCATTCCGGCTCATTCTCGAACAACAGCGGATAGTAGTGATGAATCATCCCCGTACAGGACCCCGACGGCGAAACAACGTACTCGCTATGCTCGAAGGCGCGGATCAGCCCGCGGGCCACTTCTCTGGCTTCATCCTGGTAACCGCTGTTGAACGCCGGCTGGCCGCAGCATACTTGCGCTTCCGGGAAATCCACTTCGCAGCCGTAACGGTGGAGCAGCCTGACAACGCTTTCCCCTACTTCCGGATACAGCTGGTCCGCCAAACAAGTAATAAATAAAGAGACACGCATAAGGTTCCCTTCCTTTAACTTAAATTATCGATCGTATGTTATCAGGTTATCAGATAAGTTGATTTTTGAAAAGCTTTATTTGCATTTGCCGCAAAAGAACGAAAAAAGGCCGCACAACAACTGGAAGAGCGGGAAATGCGGCCCATTCGGCTGCTCTGCCCGTCATGATTGATCCGGAACCGGCTGCCGAAGCCTCTGCAAGCTGCACCCCTGTCCTATTGCTTGTACGACCCTTTCATCTGCGGCGATTTGTATTTTTGCGCATGGTTGATAAGCAAGTGCACCTCTATATCCTCAAGCGAGTCCCGATCCAGCGGCAGCCGCCCGTCTACATTCAGCGCTCTCCATTTGGCGGGGTTAAACATATAATAGGTCTGCCCCAAATGAATCAGATCCACCCCCATGTCAAGTCCCTTCTCGTAATACTCCTTAATCTCCTTGCGGATCGTCTGCTCCGCCAGCCGTTCGATCTCCTCCAGCGGCTTTTGCGTGGCAAGCTCCATCAGCGTCCCTTTGGCCTTCAGCTTCACTCTAAAGCGCGGACGGCTGTTCCGGTCGTCAATCTCGATATGGTGCGATGCGTCTTTCACCTCGACGGTCGCGATCGAGCGGCCCGCAGTCCGCAGCGTCAAAGGGGAAGCTTCATAGGCCACCTGCAGCCAGCGCCCCAGCATAATATCGCTCATTTTCATCCATCCCGCATACTTCGTTCCGTTGAAGATGAACCCTCCCGTTTTTTTTAATATGGGCATCGGCCGGTTTTGCTCCCTCCATACCTTGCTCGTCAGCTCAATCGAGGGGATGGCGACCGTGGAGGAAGGCTCCAGCATACTGGCGACGATCTCATTTACATAGTACGGCTTCAAGTTCGAAAGCTGATCGTAGTTCGGCTCCGGGTTGCCCAGCAAGCTGTCGATGGAACTCCGGTCAAAAAACGTTTTGGCGTTAAGCAGGTCGAACAGATCGCTCTTCGTGCCGTAGAACCATTTGGTATAGCGCGTCTCTTTGTTGCGGTTCGTGAAATCGAACACTTTCTCGAGCATTTGCTTTTTAAACACATTTTCCGTCAAAACCAAATAATTGACATGCCCGAGAAACATTCTTCCTTGCCCCGTCGCTATCAAATCATTCATTGCAGCCAGCACCGTCGCCCCTTTCCCTCTGCCTACATAAGCTTTCACCGGGGCCGTCTGCTCCTCCACTTTGGCAATCGAGGCAAAATTGAGCATTTGCGCGTAAACGATAAAATCGTTGTCTTCATAATCGACGCCGAGCCCTGTAATATAGTTCAATCGCTGCACTTCTTTGGCGTCCCAGCAGCCTGCAAGCACCAAAAGGACGGAACCTGCCAGCAGATACGAGATGAATCGTTTGGCCGCTCGTTTGCTCAAGACGTTCCGCCTCCTTTCGGCGGGGAGCCCGAACGGACCAGATCGATATTGTTTTTCCGGAAGGGAAGCCGGATAAATTTCAGCAGACTGTCTTTCCGGCTGTATCTCTCGTAAGTGAAGTAGGGCGTGCCGAACGATTCGGTGTTGACGGCATAAACGAGCATATAAAACAGCCCGAGGATCGTCCCGTAAATGCCGCAGATCGCCGACAAAATCAGGACGAACAGGCGCATAATCCTCGTCGTGCTCTGAAGATTCAGGTTGACCAGCGTCGAGCCGGATACGATGGCGACTGCGGCGAGAAACGTCATGCTCGGAGACAAGATCCCTGCGCGCAAAGCCGCATCCCCGATAATGATCCCGCCGACGACCGTAATGGTCGAGCCTGTCGCTCTCGGCAGGCGGGCCCCCGCCTCTCTCAGCAAATCCAGCAGCAGCAGGCTAAGCAGCATTTCGAAAAAGGCGGAGATCGGCAGCCCGAGCCGCGAGATCCCGATCGTCGATAGCAGCTGGAACGGAATCTGATCCTGGTTATACATCAGCAGCGAAATAAGGACGCCGGGCGAGAACACCGTGATAAAAGCGGCAATGACTCGCAGCATACGGCTGGCAATAGCCGCGTGATAGCTGAAGTTCGAATCCTCCGGGCTGATGAACAGCTCGGTCAAGGTTACCGGCGCGATCATCGCGGTCGGCATTCCGTCCATTAGCACCAAAATTTTGCCCCTTGCAAGACGCTCTGCGGCATAATCGGGTTTGCCCGTAAAATTGCTGAGCGGCAGTATGGAATAACGGTTTCCCGTGATCACGTCCTCAAGCCTGGCGTTGCCGCCGATGAGAACCGTCTGATCGAGATTTTCCAGACGCTGCCGAATGAGAGAAAGCGAAACCTGTGGAACCCGGTTAGCAAAATAAAGCAGCGCCAGCCTCGTCTTGGAGGTGCCGTAGGAGTAGTAATACTTCACGCTTAAATCCGGGGTGGAAAGCCGCTTGCGGACCAAGGCGATATTCGTGTCCAGCTCCTCGACGAAGCCGTCCCTCGCCCCGCGGATGGAAGGCTCCAGCGCCGACTCCTCCGGCTCCCGATGAGGCTTGTTGGCGAAATTAATGCTGTAGAACTCCTGTCTGTGCGCGAAATAGAGCAGCAGACGGCCGCTGAATATAAGAGATGCGCACTCGCCCGAGTTCGTATCTTCGTCCCTAATCCGCGAAGCGCCGTTCTCGATCAGCAGATGGGAAAAGGACTTCCCTTCCCCTGACAAGGAATGGACCAGCTCCGGCATGAAATATTCGCGCATGCGTTTCATATCGACCATATCCGGCTGGAAAAATATCGTTACTTGGTGGCCGCCGGCCTCCAGCTGCTCCGTTGCGATATCCTCGCAATCCCGAATGCTCTTCTTTAGCTCTTCATACATCCCCTCTTTCTTCAAGTTGATCCGCTCCTCTCCTGCTTTTTGAACCAAACGAGCAGCGTAACCCCCGCGCTGAACAAGAGGGCGACCGTCACAGCTCCCGTGAAATACCAATCGTTTAGAAAAGCGACAAAGTCTTTATCCGAAAACGGCAGCAGCACGGCGATCGTCATAAGGCAGCCCAACCCGGCGACGACGGCCATGGACCCCCGACCGGGAAGCGAACGGCTGCGAAGCATATCCTTCAGCAGAAACAGCGCAAGCGATATCCGGATAAACCCTCCCGAAAGCCACTGGAATATCGATAAAAAGTCGACATGCTCGACGTAATGCCCGATTCTGACCAGCCGCCATTCCTCATAGGCCGGGTATCGGAGATGCGCCGCTTCCGCCGGGCCGAATTCCGCAATCGCTCCGACTAATGGCCCTGAAGTTAACCCGACAAGCACCCAGAGAGTAAGCAGCATATGGCTAAACTTCGGCTGAGCTTTCAGATGATGCTGCATCAGCAGCACCATCACAACTTCAATAAGACCGCCGCCTACGATAAACATCCCTTCGAAGACAGGGCCCATGCCGTTTTCCAGCAACGGAAGCAGGTGATCGTAATGTTTGCGCGGTATATTCGCCACGCTGACGAACATGCCGAATACAACGACAAGCGGCAGAAGAAAAACGCCGCATCTTGCAATCGTCCGTATACCCGAGTAAGTGGCCCATACGCAAACGCCCATAAATGAAAATGCGATAAACCAAACAGGCGTCTCGGGAAGAAACATGCTCTTGACCCACACTACCGTGTCCACAAGCGTTGTTGTTCCGAGCGCGAATAAATATACCGCCATGGGTATTTGAAACAAGGCGGAGATCACCGGGCCGTATCTCTGCCTCATCCATAAAAAAAGCGGCTGCATCTTCGTTTTCTTTATCACATAGGTTAAGAGCGGCAGCCAGCAAGTCAGGAGCACTCCGACCAGTACAACGGTAATCCATCCGCTGCGGCCTGAAATCCCAAGCAAAAAAGGCATGACAATGACATGATCCATAAGACCCGATGAGAGCATAAATAAGGTAAAAAGCTGCTGAAGATTCAAGCTCCTCTGGTTGTTATCCATGGCTTAACCACCGACTGTTTTTTTTTGAAAATAAAAGCAGGTTAGGCGTATTATTCCTCGGATAGTTCAGTTTATACCCGCCGAGCAAATCCTTCCGAAAGCGGTGCCCCGTTCATCACTATCGCAGCGGCAGCGAGAACAAATCCCCAAAAAGTGACGTGATGCTCTGAAGCTTATTCCGTCCGCATCCAGCCTAAGCTGGATCGGCGTCTAACCATTCCTCTGGGATCGTTCTATGGGTAGACTTTACTTTCGGGGGTGCCCACGGATTTCCACAGGATATGGCTGCGCATCATTTCCTAAACAAACAAAAAGCCTCCTTTCCATCCGGCGGAAAAGAGGCTCACTCTAGAAGGGCAGTGATTAATTTCGGGTCCTGCGGTCGATAGAGGTTTCTCGCTGCTGAAATCGGATTCAAAGACGCCCACTGACGCTGTTCCAGATTCAAACGGCCCTTTCGCTCGCTTCACCGCTTATTTTTTCAAAAACTTCAAAAGCACCTGCTCGACATGAAACAAATGATGGCGCATCGCGTCCTGGGCCGCCGCAGGATCTCCCTTCAATATGGCTTCATAGATAGCTCTATGCTCCTTAAGAAGCTGCCTGGACACGGTCTTGCTGGAATACATCTGCAGCCGTCTCGTCTCGCGAATAGCAGCCTGCATCTGAGTGGAGATCGAATCGATCATTCGTTCCATAATCGAGTTATGCGTCGCCTGGGCGAGCGTCAGATGGAACATCATGTCGGACCGCTCTCCCTCTTCTTCATTGCCCAGGAAATCTTCCATTTTGCTCAGCACCGCCTCAAACTTGGCGATATCCTGATCGTTACGCTTCTCGGCCGCTAACGCCGCATTCGAGATTTCGAGCGCCTTGCGCGCTTCGATCAGCTCCATGACCGTCTCCCGGCTCATCAGCAGCGAATCGAATACGGGCAGGTCGACATCCTGCGCTTCGATGCTGCGCACATAACTTCCTTCGCCCTGATGGATTTCGACGAGCCCCATGGCCTTCAGGGCGCTCAGCGCCTCTCTTACCGTGGACCTTCCCACCTGGAAACGCTCGGACAGCTCCTTGGCCGAAGGCAGCTTCTGCCCCGGCTGCAGCGCGCCGCTCACAATCTGCTCCTTAATCTGATCGGCGATCACTTCATATATTTTACGCGACGAAATTTTCTGAATTTCCAAATCGGGCCGCCCCCTGACTGCTTCTATGACTAGCTCCATATCCTGTCATTCTCACGTTTATTATACCTATCCTGCAGCATAAAGCCAATGATCGCCGTTTACGCCTTACCCTGCACATTACCGAACGCGCTGCGTCATCCAAGCTTCGCGCCTTGAACTTCTCTTCCTTTTCCCCCCGAAATGTCTACGGCGCACGGCTATCGTCAAGATCAGGCGATATTGTGCTATTGCTGCCGATCATACATACCCTCTGGCCGATTGCCGGAACAGTCCGGGAGACACTCCGACGGTTTTACTGAACATCCGGATGAAATAATTGTAGTCGGCAAAACCCACTTGAGAAGCGATTTCCGGCACCGGAACCGCGCTGTCCAGCAGCAGCCGTTTCGCCGTCTCCATCCTTAGCGCGTGCTGGTACTGCAGCGGGCTAAGTCCCGTATGCTTCTTCAGGCAGCGGGCCGCATAATCGAAGTGAAAATGCAGCTCCTCCGCCAGCAGCCGCGCCTCGAACGGCTCGGCCATATGCTGCTCCAGATAAGCTTTGACCTGCTCGGAGACGGCATAGGATCGGGTGGCGCGGCGCTGCTCGCGGACGCCGGATTGCAGCTGCGCGAGCAGCCGTCCCAGCGCCACCTGCAGATCGACCGCATGCTCCAGCGTCAAGCTGTCGCGCAGCCTTAGAATATCCTTCAGCGCCGGCTGAAGCGGCTTTATATCGACGGCGCCGTACTTGGGCAGGAACATATATTGCTCCGGCGCGGTCAAATCGCTGTCCGTTCCTCTGCGGACCAGCGTCGACCAAGGAATATGCTTCTCGGTCAGCCTCGCGAGCGGTCTTGTGTGACGGAAGTGCAGCCAATACAGCTCCGAATCCTCCGCAGAAGGCCTGTGACCGTAATGCGTCCGCCCCGGCTCAAGCAGCAGCAGCTCTCCCGCCTTCACTTCGTAAGGAATGCCGTCCTCCGTCATATACAGCGCTCCGCTGCAGACAATGATCAGATCGTACACCTCGAAGGTTCGCTCGAAATGCTGCATTCCTTCCCGCCATACGCTGTGCCCCGCCGTCAAAAACTGCGGCAGCGGCGGGATGGCCAGCTGCAAAATATCCATACGCTTCCTCCCTGCCCCAAGCTCGGAATCCGTTTTCTCTGATACATCAGTGTATATCAGCGCACGGCAAAAAACAAATTGCATTTGGTCTAAATTATGCTATAAATGGTCGTGCCTCCACCTATGACGCCCCGCCGCCTTCCGCTTATAGTTAGGGAAGAGCAAGCCGGGCATGCTTCCCGGCGCAACATTTTGAGCAAGAACAAATCCCCCAAAAGCCATCCATGCCGCTACGCGGCACCACAGACAATGGAAATGGGGTACCAAGAGTAATTTCCAGGGTAGTGACGTGATGCTCTGAAGCTTATTCCGTCCGCATCCAGCCTAAGCTGGATCGGCGTCTAACCCTTCCTCTGGGATCGTTCTATGGGTAGACTTTTCTTTCGGGGGAGCCCACGGATATCCACAGGATATGGCTGCGCTTCATTTCCTAAACAATAAAAAAAGGAGAGTGCGATCCGCATGCGTTTTCGTCAAGTTCATTTAGACTTTCATACTTCGGAAGCTATTCCGCATATCGGCAGGCAATTTTCCAAACAGCAGTTTCAAGACATGCTGCAAAAAGGCCGCGTCGATTCCATTACGATTTTCTCCAAATGTCATCACGGATGGGCCTATCATCCCAGCGAAGCGAACGAGAGACATCCCGGCCTCAGCTTCGACCTGCTCGGCGCCATGATCGAAGCGGCGCACGAGATCGGCGTCAAAACGCCCGTTTATATTTCTGCCGGACTCGACGAGAAGCTGACCCGGAGACATCCCGAGTGGCTTATCCGCGATATTCATGACAATACGAACTGGGTGGACGGCTTTATGAAGCCGGGCTATCATCAGTTTTGCCTCAACTCGCCTTATTTGGACATTTTGATCGCACAGATCGAAGAGGTAGTGCGCAATTACGACGCGGACGGCATCTTCCTCGATATCGTCGGCGTCCGTCAATGCTACTGCCATACCTGCGTCCGGATGCTCCGCGAGCAAGGGCAGGACCCGCGGGACAAAGACGCCGTCATCGCGCTGGGCGAGCGAACCTACGCGAGCTACGCCCGCCGCGTCCGCGAAGCGATAGACGCCATCAAGCCCGGGCTGCCGGTGTTTCATAACGGCGGTCATATCCGCCGCGGCAGACGCGATCTGGCCCGGATGAACTCGCATTTGGAGCTGGAATCGCTGCCGACCGGCGGCTGGGGGTACGATCATTTTCCGCTATCGGCGCGTTACGCGCACGGGCTCGGGATGGATTTTCTCGGAATGACGGGCAAGTTCCATACGACCTGGGGCGAGTTCGGCGGCTACAAGCATCCGAACGCGCTGCGCTACGAAACCGCGCTCAGCATCGCCAACGGCGCCCGCTGCTCCATCGGCGACCAGCTGCATCCCGAAGGCTTGATGGACCCGGCCACCTATGAGCTGATCGGAGCCGCCTACCGAGAAGTCGAGCAGAAGGAAGCATGGTGCGCGGGAGCCCGCAGCGTAGCGGACATCGCCCTGCTTTCGGTGGAAGCGGCTGCCTCGAATAAAGAGGAGAAACGCGAAGACCGGTCGGGCGCTTCGGACGCCGGAGCGGTTCGCATGCTGCTCGAAGGCAAACTGCTGTTCGATGTGATCGATACGGAGAGCGACTTCACCCCGTATAAAGTCGTCGTTCTGCCCGATCAGATTACCGTCGGTCCGAAGCTGCGGGCCAAGCTGGACGGTTATTTCCGGCAAGGCGGCAAGGTGCTTGCTACCGGCCGTTCAGGGCTTAATGAAGAAGGCACGGCATTCGCCATAGACCTCGGCGCCGTCTGGGAAGGAGAGAATCCGTATAAGCCGGATTACTTCCGCCCGCATTTCGAGCTCCCTAGTCTGGCAAACGCGTCGTTCATCTTTTACGCCGACGGCCAGCAGGTCGGCTTGGCCGAGGGCGGCTCCGTTCTCGGCCACCGCGAGAATCCTTATTTTAACCGGGACGTATTCACCTTCTGCTCTCATCAGCATACGCCGAGCGCGCTGCACAATAACGGTCCCGGCATGATCGAAAGCGCCAACGGCATTTATTTCGCCTGGAACGTATTCGCCGATTATGCGACCAAAGGAAGTCTCGCGCTCAAAGAGTGCGTGCTTTACGCCTTAAACCGGCTGCTGCCGGACAAGACGCTGACGACCGATTTGCCGGCGCAAGGCGTCGTTACGCTCATGGAGCAGCAGGCCGAAGGACGTTATGTCAATCATCTGCTGTACGCCTCCCCCGTCAAGCGCGGCTCGGGCGTCGAAGTGATTGAAGACATCCTGCCGATTTTGGACACGACGGTTTCGCTGAAGCTGGATAAGCCGGTGCGGCGCGTTTATTTGGCTCCGCAAATGACCGAGCTTCCGTTTGAAGCGGCGGACGGCGTCGTCCGTTACACGGTGCCGAAGTTCGAGTGCCATCAGATGGTCGTTCTGGACGTTTAGTCTATTCTCCATAATCTAAAAAAGGCGTCCCTCCTGTCGGAAACGACGGTAGGACGCCTTAACTTTATGGCTGCCGGAACGTTATACCGGGGAGCATCTCCCGGTTCTTCCTATTCGGAACGAGTTACAGCCGTCCGGCGATCAGCTCGGCCGTCTTTTGGCCGTTCGCAATGCAGTCGGGAATGCCGACGCCGTAGTAAGAGCAGCCGGCCAGCAGCACGTTCGGATAGCCGGCCTCCATTTTCCGTTCCAGCGACTGCACGATCTCGTTATGCTTAATATGATAATTCGGCATCGTTTCATGCCATTTGGTCACCTTGTACGTCACCGGCTCGGACGTAAGACCGAGGCTGCTTTCGATATCTTTTAGAGCTACCTTCAGCAGTTCCTCTTCGGTAAGATTTTTCAACGTTTGATAGATCGGCTTCAAGCTCTTGTAGAACAGCCTGACGAGCAGCCGGCGGTTTGCCGACGTATGCTCCCACTTGCGGCTCGTCCACGTACAGGCGTCGCAAACCAAATCGCCGTTCTTGGCGGCGATAAAGCCGGTGCCGTCTTTGGGCAGCTCGTGATCGGGAATGTCAAACCCGATGTAGACGCTGATCAGCGAGCTGTTGCGCAGCCGGCTGAAATCCTCGTTCAGCTCCTCCGATTGCAGCAGCGCCTGCGCCGCGGAGTGCAGCGTGCTCAAGACGACGAAGTCCGCTTCAATCCGCCGCCCGTCGGCAAGCGTAATCCGGTACTTGTCCCCCTCTTTGACGAGCGCCTCCGCCTTGACGCCTTTTATTACGTCCACGCCGGTAAGCTTGCGCTCCATCTCGTCCACCAGTGCCGAAACGCCATGTTTAAACGATAAAAACTTTTTATCGCCCGTGCCTTTAAATTTGCTCCTATTTTCAGAGAGTCCTTGGATGATGCTGCCGTACTCATTTTTATAATCCAGCAAATAAGGGAGCGTGGAAGCGATCGTCAAATCATGCAGCTCGCCCGAATATACGCCGGATATGACCGGCGAAATTTGCCTTTCGACCAGCTCTTTGCCGAGGAAGCTTTCCAGGAACAAGCCGATGGAATCGTTTTTGGTGAACGTTTCATTTTTGGTATAGAAATCTTTCAGCGCATCGACTTTGCCTTCGGCGGACACGAGATCGCTCTTGGCCAGCGATTCCAGGCTTAGCGGAATGCCGAACATCGTATCGTCCGGGATCGGCTTCAATTCGCCGTCGATATAAATATACGACTTGCCGGTTCCGTTATAGACGACCTCTTCGCGCATATTCAATTCATCGATGAGAGGAGCCACATTCTGCTTCCGGGTGATGATCGAGTCGGCCCCGGTTTCCATTGTAAATTCACCTTCATAGTGCGTGCTGATCTTGCCGCCCAGCTGCTTGTCGGCTTCGATCAACACGACTTGGACGTCCAGACTGCGTTCTTTCATCAGTTGATTCAAATAGTATACGGCAGACAAACCGGTAATACCGCCGCCGATCACCGCGACTGTTTTCATCGTCATTACCCCTTAATGTAAAAACTGCGATATTGTTATTCATTTTACCCCATCCGGGTTATTATTGTATGGTAGTATGAAAGAAAAGATTGAAAAAAAGGTGAAGCTTTCATGATCATTTCGTTAATTGCCGCCGTTTCCGAGAATGGCGTCATCGGTATGGACGAGACTATTCCTTGGAACATCCCCGGGGAACAGAAACGCTTTAAGGAGCTTACGCTCGGCAAAACCGTCATCATGGGCCGGAAAACGTACGATTCCATCGGCAGGCCGCTGCCGGACCGGCGCACGATCATCGTAACGCGCAGCCGCTCCCTGCAGTCCGGGCCATGCCTGACGGCGGGCTCGCTGGACGAAGCGCTGCGGCTGGCGCGGCAGGAGGAAGAAGTCTTAATCGCCGGCGGAGGCCAAATCTATGAAGCCGCCCTGCCTTACGCCGACCGGCTGTATTTGACGATCGTTCATCGGCAAGCGGTGGGCAATATTTATTTCCCGGCATGGGACCGCAGTCTTTATACGCTGACGTATGAGCGGCCGGTCGAAGGCAGCAACCCTTATACCTACTATACGTTCGAGCGTATAAAAGGAACGGAAAACCGTTCCGATGAACCGTTCCGTTCTTGAGCCGGTTCAATGCCCGCTGAACCTGCCGTAGCGGCCGTACGCTCAAGGGCCGAGCCCGCGGCCGCAACCGGCAATTCCTCTCTGTTCTCGCAAAAACGCAAAGACGCTTCCAAATGCCGCTCTACTAAGCGGAAACGGAAGCGTCCTGTTATTTTGCCTATCGTCGGAATTGGAATGACTGCAGGGCTTGCGGCTAACAGCAGCGTGACACTTTGCCGCCCTTGCCATTGTAGCGCGCCTCTTGCGCTTCACGGAAAAACTCCTCCCGCGACTGAATCGGCTCTGCGGGATGATGCTCCAGCCTGTGCTCTACGTATTTATCGTAGCTCGGCACGCCTACCAGAAGATCCAGAAACTGATTGCGGTACTTCAGCACGCTGTGGACCGTCTCAAACATACTTCGGCACCTCCCGCCCGTTATCGCCGCCGCGCGGCACATAAGGCGCTTCGACCAGCGGGGCCGGCTTGTGGCTCAATACGCGGAACCATATCCGAATAGACGAGATCAGCACGGCGATCACGATAATCATAAACAGCGCGCACAAGGCGGCGTCCAAATAATCGTTCGTGACGATCTGCCGCATTTGCGCGGCATTTTTCGCCGGAGCGATCAGCTGCCCGCCGTTCAGCGCGGTTTTGTACTGCGCCGCATGGGTAAGAAAGCCGATGCTGGCGAACGGATGGAACAACTTCTGCCAGCCGGCGCTCATCGTAACGATCAGCAGCCAGGCCGTCGGCAGCAGCGTTACCCAGGCATAAGCTCTCTTGCCCATTTTCAGCAAAATCGTCGAGCCGAGCAATAGCGCCATACCGGCCAGCATCTGATTGGCGATGCCGAACAACGCCCACAAGGAGTTGATACCGCCAAGCGGATCGATGACCCCTTGGTAGAGGAAGTAGCCCCAGCCCGCAACACAGAGAGCCGTAGCGAGGAAGTTGCCGATCGTCGACTCGGTATTGCCGAGCGGCCTCACGACGCTGCCCAGTATTTCCTGAATCATGAAACGCCCGACTCTCGTGCCGGCGTCGATCGTCGTCAGAATGAACAAAGCTTCGAACAGAATCGCGAAATGATACCAGAACGACATGAGCATTTTGCCGCCGATCACATTGGACAAAATATGCGCCATACCGATAGCGAACGTCGGCGCCCCGCCGGTGCGGGATAAGATCGTCGTTTCCCCGACGTCCCTGGCCATCGCCGTCAAGTCATTCGGGGTGATCGTAAATCCCCAGGAGGTGATCGTCGCCGCGGCTTTCGCCGCATCCGCGCCGATGACGGCCGCCGGGCTGTTAATCGCGAAGTAAGTGCCTGGCGTAATGACGCAGGCTGCGATCAAAGCCATCATGGCGACGAACGATTCCGTCAGCATCGCGCCGTAGCCGATCGGGCGGGCATGGGACTCCCGCTCCAGCATTTTCGGCGTCGTGCCGGACGATACGAGCGCATGGAAGCCGGAAACCGCGCCGCAGGCAATCGTAATGAACAGGAACGGGAACAGATTGCCCGCAAACACAGGGCCTGTACCATCAATGAATTTCGTGGTCGCCGGCATTGCCAAATCCGGCAAGACGACGAGAATGCCGAGCGCCAGGCCGACGATCGTACCGATTTTGAGAAACGTGCTGAGATAATCCCGCGGCGCCAGCAGCAGCCACACCGGCAGCGCCGAGGCGATGAAGCCGTAGGCGATCATCATCAGCGCGATCGTTTCGCCGCTGAAGTCGAACCAGCCCGCAAGAGCCGGGTGCTCGGCGACGTATTTGCCGCCCATCAGCGCCGCCAGCAGCAGCACCGCTCCCATCAGCGAAGCTTCTCCCACCCGTCCCGGGCGAAGGTAGCGCATATAGACGCCCATGACGACGGCGATAGGAATGGTCGCCGCAATCGTGAACATGCCCCATGGGCTGCCGATCAATGCTTTCACGACGACGAGCGCCAACACCGCCAGCAAGATGACCATGATGCCGAGAATACCGACCATGGCGACGGCTCCTGTCACCGGACCGAGCTCGTCCTTGATCATTTCGCCGAGCGATTTGCCGTTGCGCCGCGTGGAGGCGAACAAGACGACGAAGTCCTGTACGGCGCCTCCCAGAATGACGCCGACCACAATCCACAGCGTGCCGGGCAGGTAGCCCATCTGCGCGGCCAGCACAGGGCCGACGAGCGGACCAGCGCCCGCAATGGCGGCAAAATGATGTCCGAACAACACCCATTTGTTCGTCGGAACATAATCTTTGCCGTCGTTTCTCAGCTCGGCAGGCGTCTTTCGGTTGTCGTCCAGGCCGAATACTTTATTCGCCAGAAATTTGCTGTAGAACCGGTAGGCTACCGCATAGAAGGCCATGGCCGTCACGACGAGCCAGATGGCGTTAATCGACTCCCCCCTGTTTAAGGCAATCGCAGCGAAGCCGAAGGCGCCGGCCGCGGAGATGAGCCCCCAAATCAAGATGGACTTGATGCTTTTAGCCATACGCAATCCCTCCAGAAAAATAACATGAATGAGTGAAGATGTTAAATTTCCAGCTTCAAACGCAGCTCCAAGGCATAATTCCGGCTTACCGGAGCCGCGCTTTGAGCGGCATCGTTCATCATCAGATTATACGATTATACGCGCCGTTCACCCGAGATTTTAATTCGACGATAGCCTTAAGCTGCGCCTGATAGCTCCCTTCCATATCCTGCAGCGTATACTGCATTTCATAACCGCTCTGTTGCGCGTACACGAGGACATGCTTGCCTTCCTTACTGATGTATACGATAGTCTTGGCCGAAACATACTTAATCCCTCCCGCAAATTCCATAGCCACTATCCCCCAAACAAGAACCAATCCCCCAAAAGCCATCCATGCCGCCGACGCGGCACCACAGACAATGGAAATGGGGTACCAAGAGTAATTTCCAGGGTAGTGACGTGATGCTCTGAAGCTTATTCCGTCCGCATCCAGCCTAAGCTGCTAAGCTGGATCGGCGTCTAACCATTCCGCTGGGATCGTTCTATGGGTAGACTTTACTTTCGGGGGAGCCCCCGGATATCCACAGGATATGGCTGCGCATCATTTCCTAAACAACCAAAAGGCAGCCGAATCCTTATAAAGGAGAATTCGGCTGCCTGTTTTATATCCATACCTATGGCTCCCGGCTCGCAGGCGGAGCAATCTTTTTATCTCATCTTGAGAATCGCATCTCTGCCCTTCATCCCGGGAACGATGCCGAGCTCTTCGGCCTGGTACGTTACCGATTCCAGCGGCGCGTCGAGCAATTCCTCAATCGTTCTTACGCCTGTCGCCCTGGCGGCGATAATTTGCCGGTCCTTCAGCTTCGCATTCAGCAATCCGACGTCCAGCGCGCCGCACATTATATACCCTTTATCGGTAGTGACCGCGAGCAGGGTCGTTTTGGGAAGCTTGACCTCAATGGCTAACGCGGTAAAATCGTCAAGCGTCACGGGTTCCATGCGCATCATCGTCAGCATCTCCTTTTATTCAGCACTGTAGAGTATTATATGTAGCTCACTCAATAGGCGTGAATGGAGCAGCGGCTCAGGAAGATGTTTTTATCGAGGGAAAGGAGGCGCATTTTAAAAAATCGCTACTTAAATCCTATGAAAAATGATATAGTAGGGATGATTACTAGGTCTTAAGGAGGGCAGCCATGGAGGCGGACCAAAACCGAATCGGCAAACGCAGATTCCTTTTCAACGTAGACATTCTCATCGAAGACGAGACCAATGGGCGTGCTCTGGAAAAGCTGCTTCACCTGTTGAACGGGGACGGAATCAGAGATTATCAGATCAAAGAAGGGGTTGAATTAGGTAAGTTTATCGAATTGGCGCTGCGCCAGTCGATCAGTAAGCCCAAATCCGATCTAAGCGGAACCCGAGCGTCGGCAGGCATGACGGCGCATCCATCGCAAGCCGCTTCAGCCGCAGACGACGCACCGACATCCGCTACCGCAGCTGCAAAAGCTCCGTCAAGCCCGGCTCATGGAGACCCGCACCAACCGATCTGGGATCAACTGCAGCAGTTCAAAAATCAAAACTCCCTCGTTCGCTTAACGGTCGTGAAGGGTAAAGGCATCAAACTGAACATTCCCTGTAGAATTCTTAATTTCGACCCGATCAGCGGCAATGTTTCCGTATATCACGTTGACGAGAAGCAGGTCTACCTGTTTAAAATTAACGAAATTGACGATTTCAACGTCAGTTAACCCCAAAAAGGCGGAAAGCCCGTACCGGGATTCTCATCCCGTTGCCGGTTTTCCGCCCTTTCTCATGCCAAAATTACGATTTGGTGCCGCCTAAGATCGGATGCATACGAACCGCTGCAACCTGCTGCTGGCGGTGCAGCAATTCCTCCGCCTGCTCGGCGCTTAAGGGCGGACTAAACCAGTAGCCTTGGATTTCATTGCAATGATTGTTATGCAGAAAGCCAAGCTGTTCCTCTGTTTCCACACCCTCCGCGATCACCCGCAAATTCATGTGCCGCGTCATGGCGATAATTGAAGCTACGATCGCCGCATCGTTCGGATCGGTCATAATGTCGCGAACGAACGATTGATCGATCTTCAGCTTGTCGATCGGAAATCGTTTCAAATAAGACAGCGAGCTGTATCCGGTGCCGAAGTCGTCGATGCTGATTTTCACGCCGAGCGCTTTTAGCTCAAGCAGCAGGCCGATCGCATAATCGACATCCATCGTACTGCTCTCGGTAATCTCCAGCTCCAGGTATGCCGGATCGAGCTGCGTCTCCCGCAGCACCTCGGCGACCTTCTCCGGCAAATTTTGCTGCAGAAACTGCCTTGTCGACAAATTGACGGAAACCGGCACATGCACAAGTCCCTGATCCTGCCACAGCTTATTTTGCCTGCACGCTTCCTGCAATACCCATTCTCCGATCGGTACGATCATGCCGCTCTCTTCCGTGAACGGGATGAAGTCCATCGGCGGAATCAGTCCCTTTTCCGGATGATACCAGCGAATCAGCGCTTCGAAGCCGACGATCCCCCCGCTTTTAATATCCATCTGCGGCTGATACTTCAATACGAATTCATTCTGGCTCAGCGCTTTTCTCAGCTCGTTTTCAAGCGTCAGCCTTTTGAAAGAAACGGATTTCATCTCCGAGTTAAACACTTGATAATTGTTTTTGCCCTTCTCCTTCGCCCTGCTCAGCGCAATGTCGGCGTATTTCATAAGCGAGCTACCGTCTTCGCCTTCCTCTGACAGCACCGCTATGCCGATGCTTGCCGTCACATGCACCTGATGCTGTTCGAGGATAAACGGCTCCTCCAGCACTTCGATCAGGCGCGAGGCCAACTCGTGAACCTGCCCTTGACCGAAACCCGCAAACAGAAAGGCGAATTCGTCCCCTTCCGTCCGAGCCACAAAATCGTTTTCCGTAACGCATCGTGTGAATCTTTCGGCTAGCTGCAATAGCAGCATATCTCCGTAATCATGTCCGAATACATCGTTTATAATTTTGAACCGGTCGATGTCGAGGTAAAATACGGCGAGCTCATGCCGGTGCAGTTTGGCGGAAGCAATCGCTTCATCAAGCTGGGCTACGTACAGCCTGCGGTTCGGAAGTCCGGTCATGTCGTCGTAATAGGCCATATAGCGTATACGCTCTTCCGTTCGCTTCGTCGCCGTAATATCCTGCCCTATGACGATCATGCCGTTCATAGCGCCGTTATCCTTCACGGGCGCCGCCGTCGTATCGAGATCGATCCGGTAGCCGTTCTGGTGCAGCATACCCGTCCGAAACGTCTGCGGCAAGCCTTGCCGCACCTGCGCGAACGCTTCAAGCGTCTTGCCGATGCTCTCCTCGCTAAGGAACCGGCTGAACGCCATGTTCTCCATCATCGTCTTCGGATAACCTAGCAGCTTCTCCATGTTTCCGTTAACCTTGACGATCGTCCCGTCCATATCCATTAAGCAAACCAGATTCGGGTTATGCTCGAACAGCGATTCGAACGCCTTCTCATGATCTTTCGCAGCCGCTCCTTCATAGAGGACCGGCGGTTCGGGCACAAACAGCGCCGATACGGCCCGCCGCTTTCTCTGTAAGCGGCGCAGCGCGGAGATAACGGGAAAAACCGCCAACAAGCTCAATATCCACACTGCGAAATAGAGACCCCACCAGGCTACAGCCAAAGACAACAAAAAATACCCGACGGTCCATACTAACTGACCTCTTCCCTCAAGCAGACCGGGGCGAATCATCTTCCGCATCATTGCCCTCCTCTTTAGCCGGAATTTTCGACAATGAAATTCACTACCATTTTCTACAATGGGGGCCTTTTCTCCTGCATGCACTTGAGAAAAAGCGCAAATTCCCCGTTTTTTTGACACAATTCCGTTCACAAATAGTCTAAATGACCTACTGTGCAATCAACTTTGAACAAATCGCCCAAAAGTGACGTGATGCTCTGAAGCTTATTCCGTCCGCATCCAGCCTAAACTGGATCGGCGTCTAACCCTTCCTCTGAGATCGTTCTATAGGTAGACTTTACTTTCGGGGGAGCCCCCGGATTTCCACAGGATATGGCTGCGCATCATTTTCCTAAACAACAAAAAAAAATTCGGCCATGCCGGCCGAATCCAAAAGATGGCTATGATTTCTTGTGTTGGAACGCGGCGAGCGCGACCGATAACCAGCCGTACAGGAAAGCGACTCCGCCGAGCGGAGTAATCGCTCCTAGCGGCTTAATCCCGGTCACACTAAGCGCATATAAGCTGCCGGAAAACAAGATGATCCCGATCAGCATCGCCCAGCCGGCCCGCACCAAATGCTTGCTCGCAGGCATTAACGCCGCCAGAACGCCTATGATGATCAGCCCGAGCGAATGGACCATATGGTACTGAACGCCGGTTTCGTAAATCGCCTGCATCTCCGCAGTCAAATGGGACTTCAGCATATGAGCTCCGAAAGCTCCGATAGCAACGGACAACAGCGCGCAAATAGCGCCGACGCCGACAAAACGATAGTTCATTCCGTTCTCCTCCATAATAGCGCTAGATTCATTATTTGAGATACATATATCATACTGGATTTACCGGACGGATGCCAAATCGGCGGCAACGCAAAAAACCGGCCTCGTTGACGAACGGGCCGGAAAAACAGCGCATTAATAAATTTCTCCCACATCATGCTGGCCGATAATAAGCGTGACCGGCTCCAGATAAACCCTCGTCGCTGCGGGAACCTGCATCAAATCGGTTTCAATATCGACGATCTTGACACGCTGCTGCTTCCCTTCCCGCTTATCATACACAACCTCGAATTGGCGCAAGCCAAGCTGATGCGTAATGACCGAAGAACCTACGCTCAGGGCCACCAGCTCATGCTGGCCGTGATCAAACAAGACTTCAGACATAATTTCATCGTTCATATCAACAAGTTTAACGGATTGATAAATTGAATATTGCATACACATCCTCCTTTAGTTTTATACGTATGCACTCCATTTCGACGCAATCCGTCAAAATTCCTGCCTATTTCCCCCCCGCAAATAGGACAATTTTCATTGCCATGTCGAAGGTCCCGGCTGAATCCCGAAAAAATGACGATAATATCCCATCCTCCCAGGCCCAATCGGCGGGCGCAGCAGCGGCAAAAACGGCCGAACCTTGTGCGGTCCGGCCGTATCTGCAACGCAGAATCTATTCGTCTTTTGATCCGCTTGGAGTCAGCACATAAACCCGTCCGGCCTCGGCTTTCCAAACGAGCAGCCCTTCCCGGTATTCGGATGCGGCTGCCTGTCCGCCGCAATGTACCTGAAGCGGCTGCTTGCTGTAAACCCGGACGACGCCCGAATGCGATGCACGGATTACCGCTTGACTAAGCGCCCCCTGCTTCCATTGCAGATCGACCTCCAGCCCGCCTCTGGCCCTTAAGCCGCGGATACTTCCGTCCGGCCATACCTTCGGCAGCGCAGGCAGAAGGGAAATCTCGCCGCCGTGTGACTGCAGCAGCATCTCGGCGATGCCCGCCGCGCCCCCGAAGTTGCCGTCGATCTGGAACGGCGGGTGGGCATCCAGCAAGTTCGGGTAGGTCGATTTCGCCAGCAGAGCCTTCACATGATCGTAAGCAGTGTCGCCTTCTCCGAGTCTTGCCCAGAAGTTGATGATCCAGGCGCGGCTCCAGCCGGTATGGCCCCCGCCGTTCGAGAGCCTGCGTTCGAGCGTGCGCTTCGCCGCCTGGGCCAGCTCCGGCGTGCGGCGAGCATGAATCATTTCGCCCGGGTGCAGCGCGAACAATTGAGAAATATGACGGTGGCCGGGATCAAATTCCTCGTAATCCTCCAGCCACTCCATCACTTGGCCGTATTTGCCGATCTCCGGCTTCGGTATCCGTTCAAGCGCTGTCGTAAGCTCCCGGCGGAAATCTTCATCCCGATTCAGGATCGCCGCCGCCTCCGTACATGCGGTGAACAGCGTATGGACGATTTGCATGTCCATTGCGGGACCCATACAAATGTTACCCGCCGTTCCGTCCGGGAGAATGAATTTATTTTCAGGAGAAATGGACGGGCCTGTCACGAGGCGCCCCTTGGCATCCTCCACCATATATTCAAGCAGAAACTGCGCAGCTTCCTTCATGATCGGATAAGCGCGGTTAGCGAGGAATTCCCGGTCCAGCCCGTATCGATAATGCTCCCATAGATGCAAGGATAGCCATCCGGCCCCGAGCGGCCATATCGATGCGGATACCGGTATGCCTTCTACATGGGTGTCTCCCCATAAGTTCGTGTTATGATGCGCAACGAACCCGCCGCAGCCGTACACATCCCGCGCCGTTACCCTACCATTCGGCAACATCTTGTCGATCAAATCGAACAGCGGCTCGTGGCATTCCGCCAAATTGCACAGCTCCGCCGGCCAATAGTTCATCTGCGTGTTAATGTTAATCGTGAACTTCGATTCCCATGGCGGCGTGTAGCTGTCATTCCAAATTCCTTGCAGGTTCGCGGCGATACTGCCGGGCCTTGAGCAGGAGAGAAGCAAATATCTACCGTAGTCGAAATACAGCTGAACAAGTCCCGGATCGTCTTCGCCTTCCTGTACCTTGTCCAATCGTACATCGGTCGGCGATCCGCTTGCCGCAGGCGCCGAAGGCGAGGACAGCTCCAGGCGGACCCGCCCGAATTTCTCCGCATAATCGGCGATATGATCCCGCCTCAACTGCTCATAGCCTTTGGCGGCTGCCGAATCCAGCTGGCTCAATACTTCCTTCTCCGGATCTTCATACCGGAAGGTCGTATTCGCGGCGAGCAGCAGCGTCACTTCATCCGCCTGCTCCACAGACAGAAAATCGCCTATCGTCTTCACGGTCCCGCCCCGCACCGCCGCTCTCAAACCGGCACGGAACTCTACGCCTTCCTTGCCGCATTCGCCGAGCATCATGATCGTATCCGTTCCGATGCTTTTCGTTCCTCCGTCAAACGGCCGGCGCATGAAATGGACGCCGAAAGTCAGCCCTCCCGGCTTATTCGTTTTCAGGCGGATCGCCATCACATGGTCGGCCGCGCTGCTGAAATATTCTCTCGTATATTCATAGCCGTCCAGCTCGTAGCGGACGCCGGCTATCGCCGTTTCCAGATCCAATTCCCTGCGGTAGGCGGCAGTTTTTTGATCGTGATGCAAAAAATAAAAAAGAAGATCCCCGAGCGGCTGATACGGATGCAAATATTTGGGCGCCGACATCAGCGCCATCCGGCTCAAATGCTCCGCTTCCTGCTGTTTTCCTTCAAACAAAAGGCGCCGAATTTCCGGCACGTAGTTTAAAGCATCGGGGTTATTGGCCTTCTTGGGGCCTCCGTACCATACAGTATCTTCGTTAAGCTGAATTTTTTCCTGGGCTACCGATCCGAAGATCATTCCTCCCAGCCGGCCGTTGCCGATCGGAAGCGCCTCCTGCCACCTGCTTGCCGGCTGCTCATACCATAATACCGGGCGGTTCAGCTCGGCCTCCTTATGCAAACTGCTCATGCAAAGACTCCTTCCTGTCATAAAAAGCTTCAACAAAGCTGCGACCTATACGCATACCTTTTTTATTTTATAGAAGTTTGTCCGGCAGTTACATGCAGAATGCTCATCTGTTTTTGCATAAAACTAAGATAACCCCACAAAGTGAGGCTCCTAGCTTCGAAGCCGAATCAAGTACTTTGCGGGGACCCCGAATAAAAAAAGCCTCGATTCGGAGCTTTTTCCACGATGTTTGACCCTGCGTAAGCGGTAGCTTGATGCCGGTTAACGGCCGCTTCGGCGCAGCCGGGCGTCCAACACAAATGTGCCGAAGGGCAGCAGCGATGCGAGAATCGCGCCCAGTACCTTGAAGATGTTCCAGCGGTGCGCCCATGTCACATGGGCAAGCGCCAGCAAATACAAGATAAACAATATGCCGTGAAGCATGCCTATGTATTTGACCGGCTGAGGAAAATCCGCATAATATTTGAGCGGCATGGCGATAATCAGAAGCACCAGGAATGAAATGCCTTCATAAATGCCTATGGCCCGAAGCCGCCCGATAGGGGTTTTGAACATGTGGCTCCTCCTGTCCTAAGGGATATTTTCCTAATCATTATATATAAAAAAACCGCTGTCGTAATACGAACAGCGGCATTTGTCAGAATGAATTCATTTTTATGGCAATCAATACGCTCCACGAATATGCTCATGAACCTCTTGGTGATAAAAACGGTTCAGCTTCTCATGATCAAACGGCGAGAACGGTTCCACGTCCAGCACGCCCAGGTTGTCCTCGACTTGAGCCGTATTTTTGAAACCGGGAATAACGCAGGTCACATTCGGATTATCGAGAATCCAGCGAAGTGCGGCCCTTGTCATATTGCCTCTGCCTTCTCCGATCCATTGCAGCTGTCTGCTCAATTGAACGCCCTTCTCGAACGGCAAGCCTGCGAACGTTTCTCCGACATTAAAGCTTTCTCCGTTGCGGTTATAGCTGCGGTGATCGTCCTTGTCAAAGGCGGCGTCCTCCTTGAACTTTCCTGTAAGCAGCCCGCTGGCGAGCGGCAGGCGGACGAGAATGCCGACTCCGCGCTCTTTGGCGCGCGGCAGCAGTTCTTGCTCCGGCTTTTGTCTGAAAATATTATAGATCACCTGAAGCGCTCTCACATTCGGATTTTCCAGGCAAAGCAGCCCTTCCTCCACCGTCTCCACGCTTACGCCGTATTCGCGGATCTTGCCTTCGCCGCGCAGCTTGTCCAGCACTTCAAACACCGAGCCGTCCCGCAAAATGGAAATAGGCGGACAATGAATTTGGTACAGATCGATTCTTTCTCTCTGCAGCCGCTTTAAGCTTTGCTCGCAATAAGCGCGAACCGCGGCTTCCGTGTAATTATTCGGATCGTGAATATCTCCGGAGCGGCAAAATTTGGTGGCGATATGGATTTGATCTTCCTTGCCTTTGGTCGCTTGGGCAAGAAGCTCCTCGCTATGGCCGTTCCCATACACATCCGCCGTATCAAAGAAATTGACGCCTGCCTCCATGGCGCGTTCCAAACCTTTTAACGACTCCCCGTCATTCACAGTCCCCCAAGACCCGCCGATAGCCCACGTGCCGAAGCTGACCTCGCTTACCTTTATATCGCTAGATCCTAACTGTCTATATTTCATAGCTTCTATTCCCTCCCTGATGGCTGACCGTGCTTACGCCCGGCCTTCTTCTATTATAGCCGCGGAGCAGCTGCTGCAAAATAACGCAAAAAAAGTTCAGTTACTTACATTTAGGTAAGCATGGCGAGAATTTGTCGTCCCTTTGCGACATTCGGTTCGCGCGCCAACAAGCGGTACGCAACAAAGCCGAAGACGGGCCCCGTTGCATCTCTTCTGCAAGCGCTGGCCCCGTCCCCGGCTATCCGTTCATTTCTTATATAGATAATAATTTCAACTGTTTGCCGAATTCCGTATAAAGCCCTGTCAGCCGATCCTCCAGCAAATCCTTCTCCGTATCGACCTGATGACCGTCGCGCTCATACCAGTCAAGCAGCATTGAAAGTCCGGCAGACAGAGAGATGTCCGCTTGATAGCCGGGCAGATCGCGTTTCAGCTTGCTGTTGTCGAACAGCCCGGAGTAGCTTTTTTCATAATAAAGATGTGAAAATAACGCCGGACTCGCCTGCACCAGCAGATCCGTGCTGATATGAACGATGTTCGGCTCTACGCCGAGCAGCTTGCCGAATTCCAAATATAAGTCCTGCCAAATATGCACATCTTCGTTGGTTGCATGATAGCTTTTTCCATACATATTGGAATTGCCTACGGCGCCGACGAAAGCCTTGGCCACATCCGGCGCAAAGCTGAAGCTCCACGGTACGGTACCGTCGCCGAACATAAGAAGCGGCTTACGGCTTCTTATACGGTGCACGATATTAAAGTTTTGGCGCAGTACGCCAAGATTCGCGCAGCCGATACCGTAGGTTAAAGAAGGCCGGATGATCGTCACGGGAACTTCGCCCAGCTTGATCATGCCGCCCAAATAACGTTCCATCTCCGCTTTTTGAAACGCATAGGCGAATGAAGGATCGTCAAACAGCTCCTCCGCGTCCTCGGCCGTCGGAATCGTACGGAACGGTCTCTTGTAAGCGGCCGTGCTCGAGCAAAAAACAAACTGTCCTGCTCGTCCGTGCAGCGCCTCCAACGTTGCCTGTGCGTCGGCCGCGTCGAAGGAAATCATATCGATGACCGCATCAAACCGGCGATCTTTCATCAGCTCGCGGAATTGCTCTCGATTCGATTTGTCGCCCGTAATGCATTCCACTTCGCCGGAAAATAAATGATTCTTGCTGCCGCGGTTGAACACGGCAACCTCGTATTGCTTGGCGAGAGCCGCTTCCACGATGGAACGGCTGATGACGCCGGTTCCGCCTAGAACTAATACTTTCATGATGTCACCTGCTTTTTTCTTCCTATTTTACCACAACCATACCTTCTGCCGTAGCATCTACTGCGATATCTTGAACCGCTTTCTCCAGCATATTGCCGGAAAATACGATATCCTTCGTTTCCCCGCCGCTGATTTGGGCGTACACATCCGTTCCGCGCACGGCAGCAGCGCCTTGCACGTACGCTCCTTGAGTATCGCGCAGCTCAATGACCGGCGTATCCGCGTGCGGACGCTTCATCCCGAATCCGTGCAGCTCGATGTCCTCGCCCTTATCGATCGTAAGAGCCGCTCCCTCCCGGGTCTCGATCCGCACATGATGCATTTGAAGCGAACGCACATATTTGCAGTACATTCCTTTGCCTGCCATCACGAGTTCTTCGCGCACCATATCCGGTTCTCCGCCCTGCTCGTTCGGATCGCTTGTCATCTCGATATGAATATGATCCAGCACGACATCCTCGATCGGCATTTCCGGCAGACCGTACAGGAAGCCGGCCGCGCCCAACACTTCGGTCGCCGTAATATGGCTCAGGCGGATGTGACGGAACACCGGGGTCGCCTCGGTAACCGGCTGCGCCAGCGGGCTTGAAATATCCGGATTGGCCGGATCAACGCCGTAACGGTAGAACGAGTTAATGGCGATCGGACACAGCACGCCTTTCATGAAAATATTATTCACCTGCACATGCTCGATCGTTCCCCCACGGGCCCGGTTCGACTTAAAGCGGATGCCGCGGTCCGTTCCGATAAAGACGCAGTTGGAGATGACGACATGGCGGATGCCACCGGCCGTCTCGCTGCCCAGCACGACGCCGCCGTGTCCCGCCCGCATCGTGCAGTTCGTTACCGCGACGTTCTCCGTCGGGATGCCGATGCGGCGCCCATCCTCGTCGATCCCGGATTTCAGGCAGAGGCAATCGTCTCCGACATCGAATTGGCAATCGGATATGCGCACGTAACGGCAGGAATCGATATCGAGCCCGTCGCCGTTAGGCGTATCCGAAGGATTGTGAATGAGCAAGCTGTGCAGCGTTACATTATCGCAATAGACCAGATGCGTATTCCAGAATGGAGAATTTTGCAGCGTCACTCCTTCGATCCGCACATTCGTGCAGCGGAACAATTGAAGCAGCGCGGGACGTAAAAATTGCGTCTCCCACTCCACGATATTGCTCTTGATACTCATCAGATGGCTGTTCAACTCAAACAACTGCTTCTCCCGCTCGCTGGAAGGGCGGCGTCCCGCTTTGCATTCATGATACTGCTTCCACCAGGCTGAGCCTTGTCCGTCGATAATGCCTCCGCCTTGAATCGTCACATTCGTCAAATCAATGCCATATACCAACGGGGAATAGCCGTAGCATTCATAGCCGGACCAGCGGGTTTTGACAAACGGATATTGATCCGGGTCCGTCGAAAACAATAGCTTAGCCCCCGAATCGATATGCAGCGTCATATGGCTCTTCAGATGAATGGCCCCCGTTAAATAAGTGCCTGCAGGAAAATATACCGTACCTCCGCCGGCCGCTTCGCAAGCTTCCATCACTTTGCGGATCGCTTCCGTATTCAAGGTCGTCCCGTCTCCGACAACCCCGTAATCCAACACATTAAACATCGTCATGGTGTCTCTATCCTCCTAAATTTCACCAAGTGAGCGGAGGACTATAAGCTCCGCTCACGCGCTGTATCTCTATCAATCCTGTTTATTATCTCATATGTTGGTATACCAGACTATCCGTTGTATTTAACCATTACTCAAATTAGCGAGGATTTATTCAGACCGAAACCTTCATCGTCTTTATTTAACCGGCCGATACTCCGTATTTAACCTCGTTTTCCTCCCCGCTCATGCAGGTTTACATCGTCTGCATTCCCGATTTCCTTCCATGTATCATTTTTCCCGTAATAGAAAAAGAGCCTCAGGATCTGATCCTAAGACTCTTTCGCTATGTTTCAGAAAGCGGGTGATGGGAATCGAACCCACGCTACCAGCTTGGAAGGCTGGAGTTCTACCATTGAACTACACCCGCGAGATGGTCGGGACGACACGATTCGAACATGCGACCCCCTGGTCCCAAACCAGGTGCTCTACCAAGCTGAGCTACGTCCCGAAGATTATGGTGCCGGTAGAGGGACTTGAACCCCCACGGTTTCCCTCACGATTTTGAGTCGCGCGCGTCTGCCAATTCCGCCATACCGGCTTACTACGTGCCCTGAGAGATTCGAACTCCCGACCTTTTGATTCGTAGTCAAACGCTCTATCCAGCTGAGCTAAGGGCACATAAAAGTTATTGATTCCTTGATCCTAAAGCATCTGCGGCTCCAATAAAACAATGGAGGCGCCACCCAGACTCGAACTGGGGGTAAAGCTTTTGCAGAGCTCTGCCTTACCACTTGGCTATGGCGCCGGATAAAGGAAAGCGGAAGACGGGAATCGAACCCGCGACCCTCGCCTTGGCAAGGCGATGCTCTACCGCTGAGCCACTTCCGCAAAACCAATGCGCTCGAGAGGACTCGAACCTCCACGGGGGGTTAGCCCACACGGACCTGAACCGTGCGCGTCTGCCAATTCCGCCACGAACGCATAATGAAATCTGAGCCATGTAGGACTCGAACCTACGACACCCTGATTAAAAGTCAGGTGCTCTACCAACTGAGCTAATGGCTCGCAATTAGAAATACTGGGGATCTAGGATTCGAACCTAGGCATGACGGAGTCAAAGTCCGTTGCCTTACCGCTTGGCTAATCCCCATCAAAGATCATGGGGCGATCGATGGGACTTGAACCCACGAATGCCGGAGCCACAATCCGGTGCGTTAACCCCTTCGCCACGACCGCCGCAGCTCGAAACCGGTATGGAGGCTGATGGATTCGAACCACCGAACTCGTCAGAGAACAGATTTACAGTCTGCTGCGTTTGGCCACTTCGCTAAGCCTCCATATTTGTTGCGAAAGCAATGGTGCCGTCGAGAGGACTTGAACCCCCAACCTACTGATTACAAGTCAGTTGCTCTACCAATTGAGCTACAACGGCAAATTATTATTAAGATTACATGGTGGCTCGGGACGGAATCGAACCGCCGACACGAGGATTTTCAGTCCTCTGCTCTACCGACTGAGCTACCGAGCCTAATGTATTCGGTGAAAAATGATAATGGCGGAGCCGACGGGATTCGAACCCGCGGTCTCCTGCGTGACAGGCAGGCATGTTAGGCCTCTACACCACGGCTCCACACTGTAAAAAGTAAATTGGTTGCGGGGGCAGGATTTGAACCTGCGGCCTTCGGGTTATGAGCCCGACGAGCTACCGGGCTGCTCCACCCCGCGTCGTTAAAAGTATATATGGTGGAGGCTGAGGGGATCGAACCCCCGACCCTCTGCTTGTAAGGCAGATGCTCTCCCAGCTGAGCTAAGCCTCCATATATGTCTTATACCTTTATTGGAATTTATGGTGACCCGTAGGGGATTCGAACCCCTGTTACCTCCGTGAAAGGGAGGTGTCTTAACCCCTTGACCAACGGGCCATGCTGTATATTATGGCGGAGAGAGAGGGATTCGAACCCTCGAGACGCTTGTGACGCCTACACGATTTCCAATCGTGCTCCTTCGGCCAACTCGGACACCTCTCCAGAGGAGAAATGGCTCCCCGAACAGGACTCGAACCTGTGACAACTCGATTAACAGTCGAGTGCTCTACCAACTGAGCTATCAGGGAACAATGGTGGGCCTTAGTGGACTCGAACCACCGACCTCACCCTTATCAGGGGTGCGCTCTAACCAGCTGAGCTAAAGGCCCTTATGTCTTGAATGCTGTGATAAAACACAAGATTAAAGCTTTGCTTGGCGACGTTCTACTCTCCCAGAACCCTTCGGTTCAAGTACCATCGACGCTGGAGGGCTTAACGGTCGTGTTCGAGATGGGAACGCGTGGTTCCCCTCCGCCATCATCACCAAACGGTGTAGCTTGTTCAAGGCTTGCGCCTTGAAAACTAGATACGAAACTTGTGCGCGTAGCGAGCAATGGTTATTTGTTCTTCCCGGTTTGTTTCCGGGCCCCGAGAAAGTATTTGGAATCAGCTTCGAAGCTTCTCTTCACTTTCTTGGGAACTAGGTTAAGCCCTCGACCGATTAGTATTCGTCAGCTCCACACGTTGCCGTGCTTCCACCCCGAACCTATCTACCTCGTCGTCTTCAAGGGGTCTTACTTACTGGGAAATCTCATCTTGAGGGGGGCTTCACGCTTAGATGCTTTCAGCGCTTATCCCGTCCGTACGTAGCTATCCAGCCATGCTCCTGGCGGAACAACTGGTACACCAGCGGTACGTCCATCCCGGTCCTCTCGTACTAAGGACAGCTCCTCTCAAATTTCCTACGCCCACGACAGATAGGGACCGAACTGTCTCACGACGTTCTGAACCCAGCTCGCGTACCGCTTTAATGGGCGAACAGCCCAACCCTTGGGACCTACTTCAGCCCCAGGATGCGATGAGCCGACATCGAGGTGCCAAACCTCCCCGTCGATGTGGACTCTTGGGGAGATAAGCCTGTTATCCCCAGGGTAGCTTTTATCCGTTGAGCGATGGCCCTTCCATTCGGTACCACCGGATCACTAAGCCCGACTTTCGTCCCTGCTCGACCTGTTTGTCTCGCAGTCAAGCTCCCTTCTGCCTTTGCACTCTTCGAATGATTTCCAACCATTCTGAGGGAACCTTGGGGCGCCTCCGTTACGCTTTAGGAGGCGACCGCCCCAGTCAAACTGCCCACCTGACACTGTCCCCATACCGGATCTACGGTACCAGGTTAGAACTCCGATACGATCAGGGTGGTATCCCAACGTCGCCTCCACACAAGCTGGCGCTCATGCTTCTCAGGCTCCCACCTATCCTGTACAGATCGTACCAAAGTCCAATATCAAGCTGCAGTAAAGCTCCATGGGGTCTTTCCGTCTTGTCGCGGGTAACCTGCATCTTCACAGGTATTAAAATTTCACCGGATCTCTCGTTGAGACAGCGCCCAAGTCGTTACGCCATTCGTGCGGGTCAGAATTTACCTGACAAGGAATTTCGCTACCTTAGGACCGTTATAGTTACGGCCGCCGTTTACTGGGGCTTCGGTTCATAGCTTCGGGTTCCCCCTAACCACTCCCCTTAACCTTCCAGCACCGGGCAGGCGTCAGCCCGTATACTTCGCCTTGCGGCTTCGCACAGACCTGTGTTTTTGCTAAACAGTCGCTTGGGCCTTTTCACTGCGGCCCCCTCGGGCTATTCACCCTACCGAGGCACCCCTTCTCCCGAAGTTACGGGGTCATTTTGCCGAGTTCCTTAACGAGAGTTCTTCCGCGCGCCTTAGCATGCTCTGCTCGCCTACCTGTGTCGGTTTGCGGTACGGGCACCTTCTCCCTGGCTAGAGGCTTTTCTTGGCAGCCTGAACTCATGACCTTCGCTACTGTTATTTTCACTCCCCATCACAGACCAGCCTTACGATCAACGGATTTGCCTATTGACCAGCCTCTCTGCTTGGACGGGCATCCATCAGCCCGCGTCACTATCCTTCTGCGTCACCCCATCGCTCATAACGGTTCACGGTGGTACAGGAATTTCAACCTGTTGTCCTTCGACTACGCCTTTCGGCCTCGCCTTAGGTCCCGACTTACCCTGAGCGGACGAGCCTTCCTCAGGAACCCTTAGGCTTTCGGCGGATCAGATTCTCACTGATCTTTTCGTTACTCATACCGGCATTCTCACTTGTGTACTGTCCAGCGCTCCTTACGGTACACCTTCAACCTATACACAACGCTCCCCTACCCCTGCGTCACCTTCATTCCAGCCTCGAAGCGGCGCGTTTAGCCCTGGGGTGCATTTAGCCAGATTCCTTGAATCTACTTAAAAGTAGAATCTGGCGAATGTCCCGTGTCTAAACGGTAACCTCAAAGATGCAATGAAGGCGACGCGAGCCATAGCTTCGGTGGCGTGTTTAGCCCCGTTACATTTTCGGCGCAGAGTCACTCGACCAGTGAGCTATTACGCACTCTTTCAATGATGGCTGCTTCTAAGCCAACATCCTGGTTGTCTGCGCAACTCCACATCCTTTCCCACTTAACACACACTGGGGGACCTTAGCTGATGGTCTGGGCTGTTTCCCTCTTGACAATGGATCTTAGCACTCACTGTCTGACTCCCGGGATAAAGTATGTGGCATTCAGAGTTTGACTGGACTTGGTAACCCTTGGCGGGCCCCGCACCCAATCAGTGCTTTACCTCCACTACTCATCTCCCGAGGCTAGCCCTAAAGCTATTTCGGGGAGAACCAGCTATCTCCGAGTTCGATTGGAATTTCTCCGCTACCCCCACCTCATCCCCGAATTTTTCAACATTCGTGGGTTCGGGCCTCCAGTGCGTGTTACCGCACCTTCACCCTGGACAGGGGTAGATCACACGGTTTCGGGTCTACGCCCACGTACTTCGTCGCCCTATTCAGACTCGCTTTCGCTGCGGCTTCGGCTCTTCACCTTAACCTTGCACGGGAACGTAACTCGCCGGTTCATTCTACAAAAGGCACGCCATCACTCATTAACGAGCTCTGACTTCTTGTAAGCACACGGTTTCAGGTTCTATTTCACTCCGCTCCCGCGGTTCTTTTCACCTTTCCCTCACGGTACTGCTTCACTATCGGTCGCTAGGGAGTATTTAGCCTTGGCAGATGGTCCTGCCTGCTTCCCACGAGGTTTCACGTGTCTCGCGGTACTCGGGATCCGTCTAAGGTGTTCGCAGAATTTCAATTACAGGGCTTTTACCTTCTATGGCCGGCCTTTCCAGACCGCTTCATCTACCCCGCTGCACCTACGTTGACGTCCCACAACCCCAGAGAGCAAGCCCTCTGGTTTGGGCTGTTCCGCTTTCGCTCGCCGCTACTGACGGAATCACTTTTGTTTTCTTCTCCTGAGGGTACTTAGATGTTTCAGTTCCCCTCGTATGCCTCTACACACCCTATGTATTCAGATGTGAGTAACTGAGAATTACCTCAGCTGGGTTCCCCCATTCGGATATCCCCGGATCAAAGCCTGCTTACGGCTCCCCGAGGCGATTTCGTCGTTCGCCACGTCCTTCTTCGGCTCCTAGCGCCTAGGCATCCTCCGTGTGCTCTTATTAGCTTAACCATGCTAATACACGTTGTATTGCTCTACGCATTTCGTTTCGTTATCTAGTTTTCAAGGAACAATCTTATTGAAATTGAGAGTCATTAGGCTTCCTTTGCGGGCACCTTTGTCCTCTCAAAACTGAGCAACGAGTGAGTGACGTTGCAACTGTTACATCGAGTTCGTCGATGTCCGTTGTCAACTATTGTGCAACTGTTAGTTGCTTATGTCCGCTACCCTTCAGATAGCATGGACTCCATAGAAAGGAGGTGATCCAGCCGCACCTTCCGATACGGCTACCTTGTTACGACTTCACCCCAATCATCTACCCCACCTTCGGCGGCTGGCTCCTTGCGGTTACCCCACCGACTTCGGGTGTTGTAAACTCTCGTGGTGTGACGGGCGGTGTGTACAAGACCCGGGAACGTATTCACCGCGGCATGCTGATCCGCGATTACTAGCAATTCCGACTTCATGCAGGCGAGTTGCAGCCTGCAATCCGAACTGAGACCGGCTTCTAAAGATTCGCTCCACCTCGCGGCTTCGCTTCCCGTTGTACCGGCCATTGTAGTACGTGTGTAGCCCAGGTCATAAGGGGCATGATGATTTGACGTCATCCCCGCCTTCCTCCGGTTTGTCACCGGCAGTCACTCTAGAGTGCCCATCCGAAATGCTGGCAACTAAAGTCAAGGGTTGCGCTCGTTGCGGGACTTAACCCAACATCTCACGACACGAGCTGACGACAACCATGCACCACCTGTCTCCTCTGTCCCGAAGGCCTCCCCTATCTCTAGGGGATTCAGAGGGATGTCAAGACCTGGTAAGGTTCTTCGCGTTGCTTCGAATTAAACCACATACTCCACTGCTTGTGCGGGTCCCCGTCAATTCCTTTGAGTTTCACTCTTGCGAGCGTACTCCCCAGGCGGAGTGCTTACTGTGTTGACTTCGGCACCAAGGGTATCGAAACCCCTAACACCTAGCACTCATCGTTTACGGCGTGGACTACCAGGGTATCTAATCCTGTTTGCTCCCCACGCTTTCGCGCCTCAGCGTCAGTTACGGTCCAGAAAGTCGCCTTCGCCACTGGTGTTCCTCCACATCTCTACGCATTTCACCGCTACACGTGGAATTCCACTTTCCTCTCCCGCACTCAAGTCACCCAGTTTTCAGTGCGATCCGGGGTTGAGCCCCGGGCTTAAACACCAAACTTAAATGACCGCCTGCGCGCGCTTTACGCCCAATAATTCCGGACAACGCTTGCCCCCTACGTATTACCGCGGCTGCTGGCACGTAGTTAGCCGGGGCTTTCTTCTCAGGTACCGTCACCCTTAGAGCAGTTACTCTCTAAGGCGTTCTTCCCTGGCAACAGAGCTTTACGATCCGAAAACCTTCATCACTCACGCGGCGTTGCTCCGTCAGACTTGCGTCCATTGCGGAAGATTCCCTACTGCTGCCTCCCGTAGAAGTCTGGGCCGTGTCTCAGTCCCAGTGTGGCCGATCACCCTCTCAGGTCGGCTACGCATCGTCGCCTTGGTAGGCCGTTACCCTACCAACTAGCTAATGCGCCGCAGGCCCATCCGTAAGCCACAGGTTACCCCGTGTTTCATGATCTCCTCATGCGAGAAGACCAGCTATCCGGTCTTAGCTATCGTTTCCGATAGTTATCCCGATCTTACAGGCAGGTTGCCTACGTGTTACTCACCCGTCCGCCGCTAACTGTTCCCGAAGGAACAGTCCGCTCGACTTGCATGTATTAGGCACGCCGCCAGCGTTCGTCCTGAGCCAGGATCAAACTCTCCATTAAAGTACGACCGATGCCGAAGCACCTTTCGTTATAACAGAGCTTGTCTTAAGCTCAAAATTCAATGCTAGCAAGAATTTGCATTCTCTATTTAACACTCACTCGTTGTTCAGTTTTCAAAGGACAATCTTCGTTCTTATCCGACACGTTTCAGCAGCGGACAAGTAAGAAATATATCATATTTTTTCGAGCGATGCAAGCTTTTTTTCATTCCTTATTGTCATCGAAACAACCGGGATTTTATTTCACTTGCTTGTCTGCTCAACAACAGCTCGATTAATATAGCATAAGTTAATTACATATTGCAAGTACATTTTAAAAATATATTTACTTCTCTAAAATGTTTACCTGCTCGAGCAAGAATCTTAATTTATCACGATACGATTACAATTGCAACCTCTTCTTTCAAACTTCCTTTTTCTATTATTATAAATCGAATGTAAACGGAGCCCATAAGGAAACATTACCATTTCACTAAAGCCGTTTCAGAAATCGGATATACGCGATCTCATTTATCCTACCGGGTTAAGGGATCAACAATATTTTCCCGGTGTTTCCCCTCCCCTCAAGCAACCGGTGCGCCGCCTCTCCGTCTTCGAGAGCGAATTGTTTCGGCTCTTCCAGCTCCAGCCTGCCCATCCGTAAGTCTGCAAAAAGCGTCTCCGCACGTTCAAGCCGTTGGTTACGCGTCGTCAAATGATTCCATAAGTCGCCCCCAACCAACGATTTGGAACTGTCCATCAGCATGCGGGGATCGATATTCGGCGGATCTCCTCCGGCCATTCCGAAGAACACGACCGTCCCTTTCGTTTGAACGGCTGCGAAGCTGTTCATCAATGTCGATCCGATCGAATCGTAAACGACATTGGCGCCGCAGCCGCTTTGAGACCAGCCGATAACGTCATGAACCCAATCGTCGTCATAGAATAACACTTCATCCGCTCCGGCTTTTAACGCCGCTTCCCGCTTGGCATTGGAGGAGGTGATTCCCGCCACTCGGGCCCCTTTATTTTTGCTCATTTGAATAAGCAATTGCCCCACGCCTCCCGCCGCAGCATGAATGACTACATCGTCGCCGGGGCGAACGTGATAGCTGTCATGGACCAAATAATGCGCAGTCAGCCCTTGAAGCAAAATGGCCGCCGCCTGTTCGAAGGAAATATCATAAGGCAGCGGAATCAGGCGATCGGCGGGCGCGGACACAAGCTCGGCATTGGCGAACGGAACATCGGCAAAAGCAACCCGATCTCCGGCTCGTATCCCATCCAGATCGGAAGAGACTTGCTCGACAATGCCTGCGCCTTCATAGCCCAATATGTAAGGCGGGTCACCGGCCAAATAGTAGCCGCCTCGCCTTCTGTAAATATCCGCAAAATTGAGCCCGGCGGCTTTCATTCTTACCAATGCCGTTCCCGGCTTCATTGGCGGATCAGGCGCCTCTGCGTAATAAAGCACCTCGGGCCCGCCGAATCGTTCGAACATCAACGCTTTCATTATATATACCTCCGGTATGTCGGACATTGGTCCTCTGCTTTTCTCCACGTAACATTCTGCCCTCCGGGCCATAGTTTAACTCCCGCTTTTTAAAAGCTTGGTGATTTATGCGCGGCCTGCAGTCGATAAAGCTTTCCACTCGCAGGAAATCCTTCTACAAAGGCGAACCTAACGCTTTTTTGGATTAAGATGCCCCGCTCCGCGCATTTACAGTATCTTAACTTGCCCTTTCATCAGGGCCGACCTATATTTATAACAAATGTATGCATCATGAACAAATGATACAAGGCGGTTTATATCAACTGAGGTGAAGAACATGCATGTACAAATCTTAGGTTATTGGGGAGGATACCCGTCCGCAGGCGGCGCTACTGCAGGCTATTTGGTCACAACGGAGGAAGGGCAAATTTTGCTCGACTGCGGCAGCGGCATCATGAGCCGGCTTAATTGCCACACAAGCGTCGAGCGTCTGTCGGGCGTCATCGTATCGCACCTGCATCACGATCACATGGCGGACATCGGAATTTTGCAGTATGCCGCCGTCGGGGCCATCCGAAATCAAAGAATGAAGCACAAGCTTCGTCTATTCGTGCCCGAAGAACCGTCCGACATCCTTGAGAGGCTGTATGGCCCGCATTCGGAGATTACGCTGATCGACAAAACACTTCGGGTTCGATTGGCCGGCGCCGATATCGAGTTCGTTCCCGTTCAGCACACAATATCCTGTTACGCCGTTAAAATCACCTATCAGGGCAAAACGCTGGTCTATTCCGGGGATACCTCCTATTGCGAATCGCTGGTCGAGCTTGCGCACAACGCAGACATTTTATTGTGCGAGGCGACGATTTGCGAAGGCAGCTGCCATACGACCGGGCTCGGGCATATGAATGCAAGCCAAGCGGCCATGGTGGCGGAGAAAGCCAAGGTAAAAAAATTGGTTCTAGTGCATCTGCCGGGCGACGGTGACTTTGAGCTGATGAAGCAATCGGCAAGCGCCGTATTCGGCGGCCCGGTCTATCTTCCCGATACGTCCGGCGTCTATACCGTGTAACGTTAGCATTAGAAGCCGAATCCTAATAGACTCGAACGGGAATCGCGCTCCCGACAGCAGCCTATTTTTCCACAAAAAATCACATGAAACGGAGATCCGCCATGTATCGTTTGCTGATCCTGGATATGGATGGAACGCTGCTGAACCGCAGCAAAATCGTAACTCCGGCAGTACGCCTTTCGCTTGAAACGCTTATTGGAAAGGGGGTGAAAGTAACCATCGCCTCGGGACGTTTTCCCGCTTCGGTCTGGCTGCACGGACAGCACATCGGCATGAATTGCCCTCTCATTGCGTTGAATGGGGCCGTCATCCTTGATGCGGCAACGGGCCGTTGTCTTCACGGCTATCCGCTTCGGCCGGATGCGGCGCTTCATGCGGCCAAGCTGGCTGCCGAGGCCGGGGTGTACATTCATTTTTACGGTTATAACCGGCTCTATGTGGAAGCCTTGAATGCAATGAACGCGGTTTGGCCGCTTGCCAACGTCGTGAGGCGCGAAGACGCTGCGCTCACCTGGGACAACTACCGCAGCCAAGCGGAGCTAATCGAAGTGCAGCCGGTCGGCAGTCTGGCGAAATTCGCCGAAACGGCCGAAGCGCCGCTCTACAAGGCTACCGTCATCAGCGACCGCGCCGATGCGCTGAATTCGCTGTACGACGAATTACGGTCAGGCGGCGAATTCGTCTTGACGAGAACGGGAACAAGGCGCTTCGACATCAACGCCTCCGGTGTCAGCAAACGGTCGGCGGCGGAGCTTATATGCCGGATGCAGGGAATAATCGCTGAAGAAACCGCAGCGATCGGCGATTACGATAACGATGTAGAGATGCTCAGCTGGGCAGGTCTCGGCATCGCCATGGCGAACGGAAGCGAAGCCGCCAAGCAAGCCGCCGCCGCGCTGACGGCCGGCAATGAAGAGGACGGCGTCGCGCTGGCGGTCGAGAAGTATTTTACAATATGAAGACCTTCAGTTTACCGTCTTATAACATTCGTTTCCTATAATGAAATGGAACCAACCGCTCTCCGTTCGTTCGGCACGCGAATGAACCGGGCGGAACGGCTATACGCATAATTAATTATAATTATTCCCATAGGGAAAGACAGGTAGGGAGAGAATAATGTTGCTGAAAAAAGGATCTATGTTGATGAGCGTGGCGGCGCTGCTGCTGTTTAGCGGGTGCGGAACAAGCCCGCAGCCTTCGGGAGCGCAAACCGCCCAATCGGCGGGAAGCAAGCAGGAAGCGGCAGGAAGCGGCGTATCGGGTAAGCTGGCCTTTTACACGTCCCAACCCGAAGAAGACGTCACCAAGCTGGTAGCCGCATTTAATAAGAAATATCCCGATGTGAAGGTCGACAGCTTCCGTTCCGGCACCGAGGAAGTCACCGCCAAAATTCAAGCGGAAAATCAGGCGGGCAAAGTTCAAGCCGACGTGCTGCTGCTGGCCGACGCGGTTACCTTCGAAGGGCTGAAGAAGCAAAATTTATTAGCTGCTTACAAATCGCCGGAATTATCCAAAATTCCTAAAGAGCTCGTCGATCCGGACGGCATGTACTCGGGCACGAAAGTCATGGCGACAGTGCTGGCCATCAATACGCAAAAAGTAAAAACCCCGCCGACCTCTTGGAAAGCGCTGGTCTCCGCCGAGAGCAAGGATGCGGGCATTATGCCGAGTCCGCTGTATTCCGGCGCCGCAGCCTACAACGTAGGCGTGCTGACGAGAACCGACGGCTTCGGATGGGATTACTTCAAAGGTCTGAAGGCGAACAACACCTCGGTCGTCAAAGGCAACGGCGCTGTCCTTAACGCCGTAGCCGGCGGAGAGAAATCGTACAGCATGGTCGTCGACTATTTGGTAGCCCGCGAGAAAGCGAAAGGCTCCCCCGTCGATCTGATCTATCCGTCCGAAGGGGTGCCTGTCATTACGGAGCCGATCGGAATTATGAAAAATTCGGCCAATGAAACGGCCGCCAAAGCTTTCGTCGATTTCGTCCTGTCCGAGGACGGACAGAAGGTCGCCTCCGATATCGGCTATACGCCGATTCGCGAAGGGGTACCGGCGCCTAAAGGATTAAAGAGCATCTCCGAATTTAAAGTGATTTCCTCCGACATCGCCAAGCTGACGGAGGCGCGCGACGAAGATAAGAAGCAATTCACCCAGCTGTTCGGACAATAAGAAGCGGAGTGCGTAAACCATGATAGAATCCAAACCAATTCGGCTTGCGAGGGAGAACGGCGAGATCGGGTCCGCTCTCCCTCCCTTTCCTTCCCGGACCGTGAAATCGATTGCCGCCGGTTTCTTCGCGCTCGTACTGGCTCTTGTCTTCGTGCTTCCGGTCGTCAAGCTTATATATTTGAGCGTGCACGGGGACATGGGGCTTACGCTGGAGCATTATACCGAAATGCTGCGCCAGGACCGTCTATGGAAAACGCTGAAAGATACGTTCATCGTCGTCGCCGGCTCCTCGCTCGTATCCGTCATTCTCGGGACGGCGGCCGCCTGGCTGATTGCGTATACGGACATCAAGCATAAAAATACGCTGCATTTGGCGCTGTTGCTGCCGTTTATTTTACCGTCCTACGTTCTGACGCTATCCTGGTCTTCGTTTATGAGCGCTCAAGGCTTCGTCGCCCAGGCGCTTCATTGGTTCCAGCCCGACGCCAAGCCTTGGAGCATGTACAGCTATGGCGGCATTATTTTTGTTATGGGCATCCATCACTTCCCGCTCGTCTATCTTCTGACGGTAGAGGTGCTGAAAAAAATACCTCGCGATTTGGAATGGGCGACGCGGGCGAGCGGAGCAGGGCGCTGGACGACGTTCCGTCTGGTCACGCTGCCGCTTTCTCTGCCCGGACTGACGGCAGGCGCTCTGCTTGTCTTTCTGGCTTCCTTGGACAATTTCGGGATTCCCGCTTCTCTCGGCATTCCGAGCCATATTTCCGTTTTAAGCACGCTGATTTACGAAGAAATTATCGGTTTCGGTCCGTCGGCTTTCGCCAGAGGGGCGGCGCTATCCGTCATGCTCGGCGTCATTGCCGTCATCGGTACGATTCTGCAGTGGCTGTCGGTGCGTAAAATTAAAGCGGCGGACACGGTCGTCTCCGACAACAGTCCCCGTTATACATTGGGAATGCACCGCGGGTGGATGACGTCGGCCGTTTGGGCGGGCATCGCTTTCATCACTTTGATCCCCCTCATATCGATGGTCGCCATTTCGCTCAAAAAAGCCTACGGCCTTCCGTTCCAATGGAAAAATCTCACTTGGGATAACTATCGGTATATCTTGCTCGATAATCCGAAAGTATGGCAGTCGATCCAAACGAGCCTGCTGCTGTCCGTGACGACCTTCGTCATTTGCCTCGTGCTCGGCTCCCTGCTCGCCTATGCCCGCGTGCGCAAGCCGTCCTGGCTAACCAAGGCGGCGGAGCTTGCGGTCGCTTTGCCATACACATTGCCCGGAATCGTCTTCGGGCTCTGCATGATCTTCGCCTGGATGGAGCCGATCCCCGGCTGGAATCCCGGTATATACGGTTCGATAAGCATTTTGTTTATTGCCTATACATGCCGTTTTCTTATTCTGCAGGTGAGGGCGGGCATTACGGCGTTCACTCAAATCGACGTTTCGCTGGAGGAGGCCGCCCATAGCTCCGGCGCCGGTTTTTGGCGCAAGTGGGTTTCGGTGCTGATCCCGCTTCTGCTGCCGGGGCTATTAAGCGGAGCATTCCTCGTCTTTCTGACCGCCTTCACGGAGCTTACCGTCTCCGCCTTGCTGTGGTCGACGGGATCGCAGACGATCGGCGTTACAATCTTCAGCTTCGAGCAGGCCGGCAGCACCTTGTACTCGACCGCTCTGTCGAGCTTGATCGTCGTTCTGATTTTGGGCGGCATGGCCGCACTGCAATTGCTGCAAAAGCTGCAGTCCGGCAAAAACGCTCAGTCCAGCAAAGGAGTTCAACAGCCATGAGCATTCAATTACGGGAAGTCAGCAAATCGTTCGGAAGCTTTCAGGCGCTCAAATCTTTAAATTTGACTATCGCCAAAGGAGAATTCGTCGCCATATTGGGACCGTCCGGCTGCGGCAAGACGACGCTATTGCGGCTGCTCGCCGGATTCGAGCAGCCCACCACGGGCGAAATCTGCATGAATGAGACGCAGGTGGCGAAGCCCGGCTTCAGCCTGCCCCCGGAAAAGCGCAGAATCGGCATGGTATTTCAGGCATTTGCCTTATGGCCGCACATGAACGTTACGGAGCATGTGCGCTTCCCGATTCGCCATCATCAAGAGACTCCGCCGTCCATTCGCGACAGGGAGCAGGATCGCATCGCCGACGTGCTGCAGATGGTCGGCTTATCCGAGCATGGCGGCCGGATGCCCCACGAGCTGTCGGGCGGGCAAAAGCAGCGGGTGGCGATCGCCAGAGCGATTGCGGCCGAACCTTCTCTGCTGCTCATGGATGAGCCCCTCAGCAGCCTCGATGCGATGCTGAGAATGGATATGCGCAGAGAAATCCAATCCGTGCACAGACAGACCGGTACCGCGATCGTATATGTTACGCATGATCAGGGGGAAGCGCTGGCGATGGCCGACCGGATCGTCGTCATGAAGGACGGGCGCATTGAACAGGAGGGAACGCCGCAGGACATTTATTTGCGTCCGCAAACCGAATTTGTCGCCAAATTCGTCGCCAAGGCCAACCTTGTGCGCGGACGCTGGAACAACGGCATCTTCGTGCCGATGAGCTCGGACGGTACCGTGCAATGGGCCGGCCCCGAAGTGGCGCCCTACTTTCAAGCTTGCGGCATGTACCCGGTGAGACCGGATCAGTTCGAGCTGTGCCCTTCCGGCACGGCGGGGATTCGCGGCGAGGTGACGAACGTGCAGTTTCAAGGCAGAGAATATCATTATCATATTCAATCCGAAGACGGAACATGGGAAATTTGCTCTCCCCTGTCATTCCGGCGCGGCGACAACGTGTCTCTCCGGTTGCTGCAAACAAGCGGCAGCCGGCAGGAAGCGCTCACCCGGTAACGGGAACGGGGCGAGGCATCGGCAACGCCCTTTTTTTCGCTATGACTTCTGGAGGTGCTACTATGACGCAGCGGCGAAGCATGATTTTCTTTGACATCGACGGCACCTTGCTTGACCGTCGCAAATGTTTGCCGCCTTCCGCCAAGGAAGCGGTTCTCGCATTAAAGCAGGCAGGGCACGAAGTCGCCTTCGCGACAGGACGCTCTCCCTTTATGATGGAGGAGCTGCGAAAGGAGCTCGGCATCGATTCCTTCGTCGGCTTCAACGGCCAATACGTAATGCTGAAAGACGCGGTCATATACCGAAATCCGATTCCTACCGAACGGCTCCGCGAGTTAACCGAATGCGCCCGCAGCGCCGGCCATCCTCTCGTCTATCTCGATCACGAGGGTATGAAGAGCAGCGTGCCGCGCCATGCTTACATTGAAGCCGGGATCGGCTCCCTGCAGTATGAGCATCCGGATCATGATCCCGATTACTATATCGGCCGCGATATTTACCAGACGATGCTTTTCTGCGCCGAGGAAGACGAAGCCGGGTACGTCGGCCGGCTATCCGGGCTCGATTTTATCCGCTGGCATCCCTTCTCCATGGATGTGCTTCCGTCAGGCGGCTCCAAGGCGCAAGGCATCGAACGGCTGATCGGCCGGCTCGGCTTTGCCAGAGAAAATGTTTATGCCTTTGGCGATCATTTCAACGATGTAGAGATGCTGCGTTACGTCGGGCACGGCATAGCGATGGGCAATGCACCCGCTTCCGTAAAGCAAGCGGCCCGCTACATAACCAGAGACGTCGGCCAGGACGGCATCGCCTACGGGCTGGAGCTTGTCGGGCTGCTGTAGTTGTATAGGCCCGAAGCCAAAACGCCAAAAAGCCTTATGACCGGTCCGGTACGCGTTTCACCAGATCGCCATAAGGCTTATGTTTTATTAGCCTGAACCTGTCATCTATCGTTTGTTTACCCGGTACTTTTTGAAATAACCGCGAATTTGCTTCGCCTCCTGAAACACCCGGTAAGGCTTGCTCACGACTCTGGCCGGCAAGTTCAACAAAAAACGGCTCACGTCGCTGCGGTATTCTTCCGTCATCCGGGACGGTTTGCTGCGGATTCTCCGGTACACTTCATCGTACAATTCATGAGCCAAATCGATCTTCAGCGAAAGCAGCCGGCCGCAGTTTCGGCATTGAATTTCGGAGATGCGGTCGTTCATATAGCCGATAACATGATGATGCTCCTGCTTGCACTGCGTACAATATAGAAAAGCTTCCAGCCGGGTCTCCTTCATGGCGATTCCTCCATCGACAGTTTGGAATGGGACGGTTGTTCTCTTAAACGGGCCGATAGACCGGACGCCGTTTCTTCGTCGGTAATAAGCACGTGCAAATAATTTCCTTTGAGCGCGGCCAAAATGCTGTCGATCTTATGCGAGCCGACGGCAATGCCGATCACGGTCTTCACGGATCGCAGCTGCTCCAGTTCCATGCCTATCACTTTATTATTGATCGGATGCCGGCACAGAGCGCCGTTCTTGTCGATAAAACGGGAGTTAATATCCGCTACCGCGTCCATCGCCTTAAGCTCCTGCAGCACATCTGCGGTTAAGTAGCCGATCTGTTCCATCGTCGATAGAGCGAACGGATTGCCGATCCCTACGAGCGCCAGATCGATCTGCTTGCCTTCCTCCAACACGGAAGCGATATGAGGAAGCTGAACAAGCTGGTTTTTGAGCTCCTCCGTCTCAACCACGGCCGGAGCGTACAGCGATTCGCATTTCGCCCCCAATTTTTTGGACAGCTCATAGGCGATTTGATTGGAGTGAATCTCGGTCTTATCGTTGCCCATACCTCCGACCAGAGGGATGATCTTCACATGATCCTTTTTTTCAAAAGGAAACTCTTTGACCGCGCAATGCAGCGTCGTCCCCCAGGAGACCCCGATCCGCTCCGCCTGCTTCATCGTTCGTAAGACGAATTGCGCGGCAGCCTTGCCGACGGTGCTGTAGATCAAATCCTCGTTTAAATCGCGGGTAGGCACGACGACCGCCTGCTTGAGCGCAAAAGCGGCTTCAAGCTCCTTCTCCAGCTCGCCCGCTTCCGGCCGCTCGTCATGAATGACGATCTCCACGATGCCTTCATCCCGCGCTTTTTGCAGCAGCTTGGACACGGCGGGACGTGAAATGCCGTACTTGACCGCAATCTTCTCCTGCGTCCACGATTCGAAATAATACAGCTTGCATATTTTGATAATAAATTGTTTTTCCTCGGCATTTAACATGAGCGACCGCCTAACATTTGTTCTATCTTCTTACAATTGTAATAACTATAAAATGGCTGCGGCGGCACCGTCAAGTTAAGAATCCGTAAACGCTTGTTCAGACATGGTCCCCTGAAGGAACAAATCCCCCAAAAGCCATCCATGCCGCCGACGCGGCACCACAGACAATGGAAATGGGGTAACAAGAGTAATTTCCAGGGTAGTGACGTGATGCTCTGAAGCTTATTGCGTCCGCATCCAGCCTAAGCTGGATCGGCGTCTAACCATTCCTATGGGATCGTTCTATGGGTAGACATTACTTTCGGGGGAGCCCCCCCGGATATCCTCAGGATTTTGCTGCGCATCATTTCCTAAATAACCAAAAAAGCCGCCCCCGGCAAAACGCAAAACCGTTCGGCTTTGCGGGGACAGCCCCTGCGGTCCCGGTTCCGCTCCTTTATGCAAACCCGGGTATTATTCTTCGGCCGCTTCGAGCTCCAGACAAGCCATAACGAATGGCGCATAGCCTTTCGGATCGTCTCTGCGAGTAGGCTCGCTGATGTAATAAGCGTAAGAGCCGTCGCGGTACGGATTATTGCCGAGGCCCGCTACGCTGCAAATATGATCCAGGTACCAATGTCCGTTCTCATCTTGTCCAACGCAGTGTTCGATCAGCCCGGCATGTCCGCGTTTGGCGGCTTGCAGGGCGTTTTTGCCCAAATAGCCTTTGCGGGCGCCTTTGGCCAGCGCGCATACGAACATCGCCGAACCGGACGCTTCCAAATAATTGCCTTTACGGGCGCCCTGATCGAGCACCTGGTACCACATGCCCGAATTCTGATCCTGCACGCGCATGATCGCCCCGGCCAAACGATGGAAGATGCCGACGATTTGTCCGCGCTTCGGGTGATCGAGCGGCAAGTAGTCGAGCACGTCGACTATCGCCATGACGTACCAGCCGACCGCGCGTCCCCAGAAGTGAGGCGAACACTCTGTCTCCTTATTCGCCCAGCGCTCTTCTCTTGTCTCATCCCAGCCATGATACAGCAGGCCCGACTCAGGATCGCGAGATACTTTTTCCATCAGCAAAATTTCATTGGCGACGTCGTCGAACCACTCGTGCTCTCCCGACATTTGAGCATAGGCCGCAAGCAGCGGAGACGTCATATATACGCCGTCCAGCCACATTTGGAACGGATAAATTTTCTTATGCCACAGTCCGCCCTCGCTTGTGCGGGGATGGCCCTTCAATTGCGTTACAAGCAGCTCGATCGCTTTCTTGTATTTCTCTTCCCCGGTTTGTTCGTACAGCAAAAACAGCGATTTGCCTTGGTTGATTTGATCTACGTTATATTCATTCAGGTCGTAGGTGTCGATAGTGCCGTCTTCGCGGATAAACAGGTCCATGTTTTCTTTAATGTAGCGATAATACTTTTCGTCCCCCGTTTTCCGCCACAAACGCTCCATTGCGGTCAGCGCGCATCCGTTTTCATAATTCCAGCTTCTTCTCTTTTGAAACGGCATATCGGATACGATAGGGTACTTCTTCATGAAAGAGTCCGCCATAGTTACAGACCAAATCGCACTCATTGATTAGTTCCTCCTCAAAATACAGCATGCTCCATATAACATTAGCATATTTGCGGCACAGAAACTTATCGTTTCTTGCCGATTCCTATCGCATCTTTATATTATTTTGTTCAATCGCGAATCGAATAACCGGCAAGTCCCCCGCGTTTTCCATCCTTATGCAAAAGAAAGCCGCGGAACCTATACTCCGGGTTCCGCAGCTTGTGCATATATCCGTTAATTGATGAAATTCAAGTTTTGCAGCAGCCGCTTCAGCATGACGGCAGCTTGCGCCCGTGTCGTCCGCTCCGAAGGAGCGAGCGTATGCGCATCGGTTCCCTGCATAATTCCGGCTTGAACGGTCCAGAGAACGGCTTGCTCGGCCCAGCCGCTAATTCCGGACGCATCGGAGTAAGCCGCCCGGACCTGGGCGTCCGCAGCCCCGCTCGCCGGCTTCCCTGCGAATTGGGCGGCCCTTGCGATCATCACCGCCATCTGCTCCCGCGTAATCGTATCGTTAGGCTTAAACTGTCCTTGTTCGAAGCCCTCAACGAGGCCGGCGCTTACGGCGGCATTTACGTCGCCTGCGAACCAGTCTCCCGGTTTCACGTCGGAGAAGCTTGCGCCCGCGTTCTGCCGATCCAGCCCCAAGGAACGTACAAGCAGGGAAGCGAATTCGGCCCGGGTAACCAGACGGTCAGGTTCGAACGCATCGGCGTCGGTCCCCTGAACGACCAGCTTGGATGCCAAAAGCTCGATCTCTTTCTGCGCCCAGTGCCGCTTCAAGTCCGTAAACGTTTTGCCCGCCTCGACGACCGTATAAACCCCATTGCCGGGATGAAGCAGCTTGGCGGTCGTCATTCCGTTCTTCGTCGTAAACACGGCAGGAACGAACCTCACTTGCCCTGTAGCCGGGTCCACAATGACGCCGGTTGCTATTGTATCATCCACCGTACCCGGCAAAACGATCGTGTGAACCGCGAATACCGACGCCCCCTCCAGCTCCTCGCTTCGGCCGTTTGCGTCAACCGTGATTCGGAATTGTACGATAGGCGCAAGCAGCTTCGCTCCCGCCTTCGCCGCCTGCTCCTCTGCGAGAGCCGTCAGCTTGGAATCGCCTTGGGACATCGTCAAAACGATGTCGGCCTGCTGCGCTCCGGCCGTCTTCAATTTGGCGATGTCGGACAGCGGCAGCTCGTAGGAAGCAAACCCGGCGTTTACTATGATAGAAACCGAGGACGCTGCAGCAGCTGCCGCCCCGGCCGGAAGCACGAGCCGCAAAGCGGATGCGTCCGAAGGCATATCGAGCTCGACCGTTTGGCCTCCGCGGTCAGCCGCCGCTTGAATAGCGGCCGATAATTGGGCTGTATCTACAGTCACTTGAACGACCCCGGCGGACAACGTGCTCACCTGCATAGCGTCGGCGGACAGCCGTACCGGCCCTTCCGTCGATGTCTCCGTACCGTTATCTGTCGGCGTTGTTCCGCCCGTGTCCGACGCTGACGCACCGCCTCCACCGCCGCCGGAGGAACCGCCGGAAGATGATTTGCGAATTTTCGCCGTTTGAACCGGCAGCGTCAAAGCTTCGCTTCGGTTGCCCGCCGCATCTTCAGCCGTCAGCTCGAACGAATACGACGTGCCCGCCGCCAATCCTGCGACGGTATAAGATAAAGCGTCGCCGCCTACAGAAGCCTTCTCGCTGCCGTTTAACCAGATCCGGTACCGGGCAACGCCGACGTAGTCCTGCGCAGCCGTCCAGTTCAGCTCCGCTGACGAAGTCGTTACGGCGCCCGCCGTCAGCGCGCCGTTCCGCCATACCGGCGCCGTCGTATCCGTCACCGTGACGGCTACGTTCGCGCTGTACACCGCATAGGTTACGCTCGTCACCGTCGCTGCCGCCGTCCCCGGCTTCAAGCCGGTGATCAGGCCATCCCCGGTTACGCGAACCGCTTCGCTGCCGCCCGACCAGATTACTCGCTGGTCCGCCGTTTCCGGCAGCACTGTCGCCTTCACTCTGACCGACGCTCCCGCCTCCAGCGTGAGCACCGCGCTCTCCGTCTCGATTCCCGTCGCTCCCGTTCCCGACTCCGGCTGCTCCGGCTGTTCCGGCTGTTCCGGCTGTTCCGGCTCCGGTTTGGAACCGAGGACAAACTCGATCGTGTAAACGCTCGACGTGCCGTCGGCAGCCGTTACGGTCACAACAGCCGCGCCTGGCACAGAGCTCGCTTGAGCCGCCGATACGTTCGCAGAGGCGGAATCGCTCACTGCGGCTACGCTAGGAGCGGCCGCTGTTCCCTCAAGCAGGACAACCTGATAATGCCTTGTCTGCGAATCGAATTGCGGCAATGGTTCGCCTTGAACCGTAAGCGAACGCAGCGAAGAATTGCTGTCCGGCAGCCCGCCGGACAGTCTAGGATTCCACTGATCCGTCCCTCCCAACGTCGCTTGAACGGTATACCCGGCCGCTTCCGCAGCCGTCAGCTGTTTGGCCCAGGTCACCCGCTTGTCGGGATTGGCTCCCGCGCCTTTGCTTAAGTACTCCGCATATCTGGCGGTGCTTTCATTGGCCTCCGCTCCCCAGTTGTTCCAGCCGCCGGGCTTGATATGACCGCCCATCTCCGTGTTGATGTAGGTCACGCTGGAATACGGACGCCAAGGTCTGCCCAGCTCAACCTGAGACGTCATCCCTGCCTGCGAAGTCAGCGTGCTGTTCAGAATCACGTAGCCGGGCTGCCCTTCCGCCGACGATGCGGCTGTTACATAGCCCGGGCCTTCGCTGTGAAGGATGCAATTCTCGAATACGGCGGGGGAATTGCCGAAGATAAAGTCGACGTCGCCGGCAATGTAGCTGTCGGCGAAATATTGCCGCCCTTTATCGGCGAACAACGTATCCTGATACCCGAGGAGCTTCACGTCCCGGTATGTTCCGCGGTCTCCTTCCGCATACAAGGCTACCGCTTGCCCCGCACCCTGCCCGGCGCTGTTCCGGATCGTAATATGCTCCAGCGTAAAATCCGTGCCGCTCGCCCGCAGCGTATAGCTCCCCGACGTCCCTACTTCCTTGCCGTCCGGTCCGATCGTTTTGGCGGAATCGCCGTATACGATCACCGTGCCGTCCCGGCTCTCGCCGGACATCGTAAGCAGCTTCTTGGAGGCAGGCACGTACAGCTTCTCTTGATAAATACCGTCTTTGATGCGGATCACGGTCGGAACGGCGCTGTTGTCCTGTACGGCGTTAACGGCCTCCGCAACTGTCCGGAAGTCGCCGCTGCCGTCCTGGGCTACGACGATGACCGTCGCCGGAACCGCTTGAATCGGCTCGGAAGCGTAGCTCTCGCCGCTTTCGCCTACGGCGGCAACCGCGTAGTAATAAGCCTTGCCGTTCGTGAGCCCGGTATCCGTAAAGGAAACGGAGGTTATCCGATCGCCGGCGACCGTATACGGCCCCGTCCTGTTCTCGCTGCGCACCACCTTATAAGAGGAGGCCCCTTCCGCAGGCAGCCAGCTCAGCCGAACCTGCTTATCCCCGGCTTCCGCTTGAACCGCTGCCGGTGCGGAAGGCTGTCCGTACTGCCCGGCCGGACGAGCCGCTACCGCGGCGGAGTCCATTCCCGCCGAGTCCGCGCTTACCGCCGCAACCTTGTAATAGTAAGGCGTACCGTTCGTCAAATGCGAATCCGTGTAGGACGTCGTCTGAACACGGGAAGCAATGACCGTATAAGGTCCCTCGTATGCGTCGGAACGCTTGATATCGTATCCGTCGGCTCCCTGCACCGCAGGCCAGCTTAAAGCAATCTGCCCGTCTCCGGCTTGCGCCGTTACAGACGGCGTGCCCGGCGGCTCATAAGCGGATGCCTGCAGCGGCGCCGAATCCGGACCTTCTCCGCCGACATTGGTTGCCGACACGACGTAATAATATGCGGCTTGATTCGATAATCCGCCTACTCTGTAGAAAGGATTCGTAATATTAGCCGCTACGGCGACATAGGGCCCTTCCTTGACCGGCGAACGCTTCACCGTATAAGAATTGACATTGTCCATCGCATTCCAGCTTAGATCGATCTGCGAATTTCGGGAGACCGCCGTCAAGCCGCTCGGCGCAGCCGGCTTTTCCGCAAGCTCGGAAGGCGTCGCCTGCACCTGATTGGAATTGCCCGTCTCTCCGTTAATCCCGTTGGCGGTTATGACGTAGTAGTACGTCGTATCGTTGGAGACGGTAGAATCGATGAACGCCGTTCCGGTAACGCCCGTTTGAATGACGGCATAAGGACCGCCGCTCGTTTCGCTGCGTTTAATAGTATAGGAATCCGCTCCTTGCACCGCATTCCAGCTCAGCTGCACCGCTTGATTGCCCGGCAGCGCGGACAAGCCTTTGGGAGCTGCCACAGGCTCTACATATATTTTGAAATTATCGAAATAAAAGCTCCCGCTTCCTCCCCCCGGCGTTTTGGACAAAATGCGCCCGATGCCGTAGGACTTGAAGCCTTTCGTTGAGAAGTCGAATGTTTCCACGAACGCATCGTCGATGTAAATATCCGCCCGATCCGCCGCCGTGTCGGCCACGATCTTCAGATTGTACCACTTATTTTTCGAATACGGCTCCATCAGCTTGTAGTATGCTCCGCTTCCTTTATTGTAAGTTAGCGTATAGGAATTGGAAGCTTCAGGCTGAACCGGCTTCCTGACCTCGATGGCAAATGCCGTCTTGGAGCCGTCCCCGCTTTGCACTTGAAGCGGTACCGATGTGCCCGATTCCTCAGGGAACATAAAATCGGTATCGATAATAAACGTTCCGTATTGCGGCGTAAATTTGCGTATAAACTGCGTATTGACATTCGATTTGTCGTACAAATAAAGCGCTTTGGCGGAATCGTTCCCTTCCGACTCGGCGGGTACGTTCGCGACGACGACCTTATTCGTTTCCGTCTGCGGAGACGGGCTCACCTCGTAATTGGCCGGGGTGGAATCCGTCGCTTCGTTCTCGAAATCTTCATTCACATAATAGATCGGCTCCGGCTCTCCGGTCGGTTGTACCGTTACCTCCGACGAATTGGAGCTTTCGCCGTTGGCATTCACCGCGCTGACGACATAATAATACGCCTTCCCCGGAGTAAGCGGCCGGTCGGTATACATGGCCTCCGTCAAACCTGCCGCTATGACCGTATACGGGCCGCCCGAGACGTCGCTTCGCTTCACGTTATACGAAGCCGCATGCTCCACGGCATCCCACTGCAGCCCCGCTTGATTATCTCCGGCCTCGGCCTTCAAGCCCGTCGGTTCTGCCGGAAAATCCTCGGCCAGCGGACGAATCTCCACGCCGCTGAATTGCGACGCGTTATACTTATCGATCCGGTCAACCGCTTTGGAAGCGTCGACCGCCAGACCGTAATACGCTTCGCTGCCGATATCCAGCGTGACCGTACCGATCTTGCTCCAGTTTTCCTTATCTTCGGAAACCGATCCCGTCACCTGATTGCCCAAACGAACGAGTTTGATCCAATAAGGAGTATTAATGAAAGCGTCCGGCTCCACCCGCTGGGTATTCCCGCCGTCAGTCAGACGATGAATCATTACCCCCTTTTTGCCCATCTTAACGTAAGGAATCGAAAGCATGGCCATTCGGGACGATGCGGCGAGCGAATCGCGGATCATCACTCCCGCTTCCGCATTGTCGTCCGTCGGCGTAATATGCTCTACTCTCGCAATAATCTCTCCGTTGCCGGACAGCTTCTGGTACGCATAATGGAAGTTGTCGGCGGAACCGCCGATATCTCCGGCCGACTTGACGGTCAGCGTCTTGGCGTCTCCTTCGAGCTGCGTATGTCCGGGAATGCCTACGCTGCCGATATCCCGCGATTCCCAAGGGGCAATCGGCCCTGTCGTATTGACATGCACCGTCACATTATCCGATTGCGTAGACAGCCCCTTCTTGTCAAAAGCCCGCGCAACGATATAATGCGTGCCGTCCGCAAGGCCGCTCAACTCGAATCGGTAAGGCTTTGCCGCCGCCTCGCCCGCTTTGCTTCCGTCGACGATGAATTCGACTTTGGCGATGTCGCCGCTGCCGCTCGCTTCGGCTTCGATGGTCAGGCTGCCGCCCGCTTCGTAAATCGCGTTGTTGGACGGCGAAGTTAACGCAACGTCCGGGTTATCGGTATTGGCGCCGTTCTCGTTTCCTTTCGTCACAAGCTCGTTCAAATATACTTCAAGGTCCGTGTAGCCTTCATCGGAAAGCGTCTTCCCGCTGCCGTCGGCAGGATCGGCCGGATTGAGACCGTGCGCCAGCTCCCACGCATCGTCGATCCCGTCGTGATCATTGTCCGCAATCTCCGATTTCACCTCGGGATACTCGGCGAATCCGCCGACTTCCTTCGGCGAGTTGATGTGCTGTCCCGTTCCGTTCTTCACATCGTTAACGACTCTGGCGTCGATCGCATCGCGCCTCGGCAGCGTGGCGCCCACATTCGCCAGCACATGATCGTACGCGCTTTGAGCGCTCTCGGGAACGAAGCCGTTCGCCACCTCGGCGCGGACGGCGAGCTTGGAGGAAACCGGATCGAGCACGCTTTGCACCCCTGCCCAGTTGTCGGCCGTTACTTTGGCATCGCCGTCCATGATGTTGCCGTTAATGTACATTTTGCTGGCCGGAATGATTTCGCCGAACAGCACATTATGCACAATGTCGTACGTGTTCGGGCCGGGCTTATAGTAGTTGTTATCAAGATTGTAATAGCCTTCTCCCCCGCCGTAGGAGGAAGCGAAGCCCCAGTTGTAGATGACATTGTTCGATGCTTCCACGACGTCCAGTTCCCTCTTGTCCGTCGGGAAACGGGGATTGCGGCTGACGCTGTGGGCGATCAGATTATGATGGAACGATGTGTTGTTGCCGCCCCAAATGCCCCCGTATCCGTGGCGTCCCTTCTGATGCGTCGTCATCAGCATCGATTCCTCGGAAATCGACCATTGAACCGTCGTATTCACATTATCGTACAAGCTGACGACCTCATCGACGGACCAGCTGAAGGAGCAGTGGTCGACGATAATATTTTTATGGTACCGTACGCCGAACGCGTCGTCTTCGCTGGCGTAACGGTCGCCCAGCCGAAACCGCATATAGCGGATAATAATGTTGTCCGCTTCAATCGATGTGGTATAGTCGCTAACGGTAATTCCGTCGCCCGGGGCGGTTTGGCCTGCGAGCGTCAGGTTGGAACCGAATATTTTGAGCGACTCCTTCAAGTGAATCGTACCGCCGACGCGAAACACGATCGTCCGGTCGCTTTGGCTGACCGCATCCCGCAAAGAACCCGGAATCGGCGTCTCTCCTTTGCCGTAATCCTCCAGCGTCGTTACCTCATATACGGTCTGGCCGCGACCGCCGCTCGTATATTTGCCTCCCCCTTCCGCACCCGGGAAAGCGGGAACCTGCGCCGCCGGCTCGTCAGCCCAGACCTGCACCGGCAGGAACGTCATCATGATGGCGACGATCAAAAGATAGGATAATGCTTTTTTCAATATGAATGCCTCCTTAGGTTCATGCTTCTTGTCAATCGATTTCAATAGCTTTTCGATGTTTAAAAAGGCTCGCCGCCTCCGCTAGGCATCCATCCCTCCCGAAGCTCCCGATGCAGTTCTCCGTTCATTCAGCTATCCGTTGCCGGAGCAACCATTACTGGAAGCGCTTTTATTTATCTCGTAACGCTACGAACCGATTATGCTCCTAACGGCAGTGCATAGCTATACCTGCCAGATAACTTCATGAAGAAATAACGGCGGCCCCTGCTTCCGGACCGGCTCATAGCTTTTAGACAACCTGTCATGCGCTTCAAGCAACCCGCGGCCGCGCGCACTCTCCTCCTATAGATGCCAAAACATCCCGCCCCAGGCAGATCGACCCGGTCAGGATGCTTTTTCACATTTCGAGTTTACGGTAACTTCCGGCTTATCTCGTAAGCCTCCTGATACTCCCGCGCCATCCGATCCCCGCCCGCTTTTCTCCACCTCTCGATCTCAGCTCTCCAGCCAGCCTCATCCAATTTGCCCATAATAAATCGGGTTTCGGCATCGGTAATGAACTGCTCCAGCTCCTTACCCCGCTCGGCATAAGTTGCGGAGTCAAGCGTCAGCGCCGGATTGGCGACGATATACTGCTCATTCTGTTTTGTCAGCTCGACGTTCTTGCGGTACAGCTCGGTCTGCTTCATCGGCTTGGCGTTCGGATAACTCTCCCCGCGCTGCGGAAGCGAATCGCGGTAAGGCTTCACTTCCCTGGCGTCAGCCTCGGGATCGAGCGGAATCGTTACGTCCCCTGCGTCCTTCCAATGCCTGCCCTCCACCCCTTTGACCAGCAAAGACGCCATAGGCGGGTCCATCAAGCGGTCCAGGAAGGACAGCACCTTGCGAAGCTCGTCCACCGATGAGACCGAATCCCTCGGAATCGCCAGAAAGCCCGCATTGCCGCTCTCGCCCGGCAGCCTTCTGCCCTCGGGGCCCTCGACGGGGGCCGCCTCCACGACAGCCGTCGGCACGGCTTTGGAAAGCTTATCCTGCATAGTTTGCGCATTGCCGCCGGATATACGGATCGCTGCGCGTCCGGCTTCAAACGCTTTATCGATCTCTATCGCATCGACGACGGCAAAATCCTGATTGATCAGCTTCTCTTCATACAGTTTGCGGAACAGCTTCATCGTGTCGAAGAAAGGCTCCGTCATAAACTCCGGCACGAAGCGGCCTCCGCCGTCTATCTGCCATTTATTCGGCCCGCCCTGGGTTACGGACAGCCGGGTCAGCGTCGACGATGTATCCTGATTGTACCGTTTGTCCAGCATCAAGCCGTACGTGTCATCCTTGCCGTTATGATCCGGATCGCCCTTGGACATCTGCTTGATCACCCGATACCAGTCGTCCAGCGTCTTCGGGACCGCGGCGCCTGAAGCGTCGAACCAGTCCTTGCGGTAGTGGATGACGGCGCGTCCGAGGTCGCGGAATAGCGGAACGCCGTAGATTTTTCCATCGACGGAAATATTGTCGTAATACAGCGGACTCTGCGCCGATAAGTTTTTATATTCTTTCAGGTAAGGGCCGATCTCCCAGAATAATCCCGACTTCAAGGCCCCTATAGTCGCCGGGGTGTAATTCAGCTTGATCAGCTTAGGTAGCTCGCTGGAAGCGATCATGACGTTGACTTTGTCATCATAGCCGGATGTCGGAATCCACTGAATTTGCAGATCCGTATTCGTATAAGCTCCAATGGCTTTTTCGATGTCGCTGTCATGAGGCGGAGTCTCTCCAACCTGATTCACAACAAGCGTCAGCGGATAAAAACCGTTCTCTGCGGCGGCCGGGCTCTGCTTGCTTCCGTCTCCAGCGTTGCCCCAGCTGCAGCCTGTTAATACGGCGCACAGCAGCAGAGCAGAACCCATCGCCAATACCGTCTGTTGCTTGATCATCTCCGAACCTCCGCTCCTTTGGTTCCATACATCTACGCCATGTCGCTTCCCTTCATTATCCGGCGCTTGCCATTGTATTGCCATACCCGGGGCATAACCTGATCAAGCTGCCGCCTTTTCAACGGTCTTATAAGCTTCGATCGCTGCATAGATAGTCTGCGCGCAACCTTCTTATACGCCGCAGACAACGCCAGCCGGCAGCCATAGCCTCCTAACAAGCCGGCTTTCCGCCGGTCGTTGGGCCTTACCGCCTGCTTTCCAGCGCTTCTTTATCGAGCAGTTCCCGGTAATGCCCCGGCGTCGTGCCGAAAGCTTTGCGAAACGTACGGATGAAAGCGCTTATATTTTTATACTGCAGCTTCTCTCCGATCTCCGATATTTTCAACGTTGTCGTCTCCAGCATTACCTTAGCCATATTCATTCGGTACTCCGACAAATATTCGCTGAAGGAGACGCCCATCTCTTTCTTAAATACGCGGCTCAAATATACCGGATGAAAGCTTAGCGCCGCAGCGCACGATTCAAGCGTAATTTCTCCGTCGTACTGGTCGTGAATCATTCTCACAATCCGGTCGGCGATGTTAATGTATTGCTTGTCCGCTTTTTCCGACAGCAGCTTGACGATTGGAGCGAACAGCCGGGATTGGAACCATAGAGCAATTTCTTCCCTGGTCTGCAGCTTAAGCAGCCGCTCGACCGCATTGTCTCCATCCAGCACTTTGTTCATCGGCATCCCCTGGTCCTGGACGATCCGCATCACTCTCGACATCAACTGAATCAGCAGCATATGATGCTCGTTCATAAAGCTGTCCTTGCTGAGAACCGCGGACAAATATTGCCGGAACACTTCGACCGCCTTATCCAGTTTCATCTCTTGGAGCGCCTGAACAAGCTGCTCTTCCATCAGCTTCAGATGGGAATATACGGCCGATTCCGTTGACTCGCCAGACTCCAAGTCTTCATAGTGGATGATCAGCTCCTCTCCGAGACTAATCCGGCATTTTAGTGCGGCCAAGCTTTCTCCGTAAGCCTTCACCGTGCCCGACAAGCTGTCATAAGCCCGGCTGATTCCGATGCTGACCTTAAGCTGTAAATACTGCTCGACTTTTTGTTTAATCAGCTCCGCCGTCTCGCCCATCTGCCGCTTCAACGCCTCGGGCTGGTCGGATGTCAGAGCGAGCAATGTCGCCTGGGATTGCCCAAACAAAATCGGACTGAACCTCGATTCGACCGGCAGCAGCTCGCCTACGATGTTGTTGACGGCGAATAACAACAGCTCGCGATCCTGCTCCTGATATCTGGTTTCCTGCAAATTGTCAATCTGTAGCGTTAATATCCCAAGCCGCCTCCAACCCGAAGGAAACCCGTACATCCGGGAACGATACAGAAAATCTTCATCCGTCATTTGTCCCGTAAACAGCTTCAGTACGAAAAATTCTTTTAAATGAGCGGATTGTCCTTGCATCTGCTCCTCAAGCCGGCTTCTCGATACGGCCAGCGTTTCGATGCTTTCTTTAATATAGGCCAGCTCGTCGCGCCTGCCTCCCGGCGAAGGGGAATCGCCTTCCATCGCGCGGGTGAGTTCAAATAAACTGCGGATCGGCAAGTACATTCTCCGGCTGCCGAAATATCCGATGATCAGCACGACCAGTAATATGATCGCACAAGCGAGCAAAGTAAACATCGCGATTTTTTGCGTATCCTTGGTGATGTCGGCTATCGAGACGACCGATACGTACGTCCAGCCGTTATATCCCGAAGTCCGGTACAAGACGGCGACATCTTTGTCGTTCCATTCGGCGTTCATATAGCCTTGTTTTTGTCCCTGCAGCGTCACGCGTTCGAAAATGTCCCGATTGATATCGGCATAGGACGATTTCTGCTCCCGGGAAGATAGAAAAGCTTGACCGGACGAATCCAAAATATAGTTGATGCCCAGCCGGTTGTCGGGGGCGAGCGCATCCCGCAGATCGGCGGCCGAAATATGCACTGCCAATAATCCTCTCGGCTCATTAGTCCGGGGCAGGAGCGGAATTTTCTCCACGAGGCTGATCGTGTCCGCCGCAGGCGGCATAGCGTCGGCATCAATGCCGGCAGCCTGTCCGCTATTGTTCACGGCCGGCTGCTTGGTACTCCAAAACATGCTCATCGGCATGGCGGCATAATCGTAAAATTCGTCCTTGCCCGCCATTTCGCTCAGCTTCTTCATCACGCCGAGATTGACTACCCAATCCTTCTCAAAATTGACGAGCGACGCCTGCTTGATGACGGCCGTCGTCTGCAGATTGGTCAGCTCGGTCGTCAGATCGCGCACTTGAACAAAATCTTCGCCGGTCAGAAGCCCGTTCATCGCCGTCTGCACGAGCGAGGAGTTGGCCAGCTGCGTCGCCGACATTTCCAGCGATTTCAGTGTCTGCTCCACCCTCATCTGAGTTTGCATAAGCAGCTGCATATTCCCTTCGTTAACCTTCTCCTCCATATCATGTTTGGCCAAATAATAGGAAGCAAACCCGATGCATATGGTCGGCAGCGCGCCGAGCAGAAGACTGAAGCCAAGCAGCCTCAAAAGATACGTTCGCATCTTGCCGTTCCTCCTTCCGGTTCATCAGTCGTATTCAGCCGCCGGTTCGGTCATCCGCTCTTGCGCGCTTATCGCAGGCTTTGATATGCTAAGCGGTGAGGGAGGGACCCGCTCATGAAAACGGATTTCGAGATCCATTTTGCCAAGCAAGCGGAGAATCCGGCCATGGACATGTATCATTACCATGATTTTTATGAAATTTATTATTTGTTCGGCGGAGAACGCTTTTATTATTTGGAAAATCATATATATCACGTGGCCAAAGGCTCCGTTGTATTCGTCAATAAAAACGATATTCACAAAACCCTCGAAGGCGGGGCGGGCCACGACCGCGCCGTGCTTTATTTCACGGACCGGTTCCTCGGCCGCTTTACGGACGAGCAGCTTAAGCTGCTGCTGTCTCCGTTTCGTTCAAGCGGTAAAGTGATGCCGTTTAATAACCAGCAGCAAAGCTATATCGAGAATTTGCTGTTCCAAATGAAGAAAGAATATGCGGATTCGAGCCTTCCCGGCCGATCCCTGTTTTTTGAATCCTTGCTCGTACAACTGCTCCTGTTTACTTCCCGTATTTCCATGGAAGCCGAGCAAATTGCGCCCAAGCCTATGGACGGTAAAATGTCCGAAATTATCGGTTACTGCAACGAAAATTACGTCAAACCGCTGACGCTGGAATCGGTATCTTCCCGCTTCTTCATCAGCCCATACTATTTCAGCCGTCTGTTTAAACGGTCCACCGGCTTTCATTTCCCGGAATATATCAATACGCTGCGCATTCGTGAAGCCCAGAGGCTGCTAAGGGAGGATGACGGAAAAATCATTCAGATCGCCGAGCGGGTCGGCTACTCCAACATTACGCATTTCAATCGCACCTTCAAGCAGGTGACGGGAATGGCGCCGCTCACCTATAAGAAAATGATCCGATCCGTCCCTAAAACCTAAAACCGGCCGGGAGGATCGGATAACAGGGGACCGGCCTATGCGCCGGTCCCTTCTTCATGCCGCATTATTCGATTCGGAACCAGTCGAAATCGGCATAGCCTCGGCCCGCCGCTTCGCTTGGATGCTGCCGGAGGCAGAACAAGCCGAGCTTGGCGCCGACCCAGTGTCCCGGCACAGCCTCGAAGCGATCGCCGACGGGGATGTACGTTTCCCCGTCCAGGCTGTACTGAAACGTGCACTGCGCCTCCAGTACGATGCGGACCCGCAAATAAACCGTGCCGGCGCCGGCCGGCAGCGCGATCGTCTCCGCCACTTCCTCCGAAGAGCCCTGCTTATTGCCCGAGCCTTTGACAAACAGCAGCTGCACGCCTTCCCCCGTCGACTCCAGCGCCACATAACGGTATTCATGTCCGAATACGGTTAGTCCCGCCCGTTCATGAGGGGCGCCCGGCACGAACTCCAGCTTTGCCGTTGCGGTCAGAACGGGAGCGGGCAGCTTCTGGCTGACCATGCTTCTGACGTCGTAGAACGTCGTCGCGCCTTCGGGCAGCGGCTCCGCGTACAAGCGCAGACGGCTCTTCCTCGCGTCGAGCGAATACCACTCGGCTCGATGGTTCGTCTGCCACTGCCACTGCAGACCGAGCTTGCCATCCTCGAACTCGTCGCTCGTCGCCGGCACGGCAAACGGATGCTCCGCGCCCACGTTCGGCTTCCGGTAAGTGAGCACCGGCTCGCCGATCCCGTCTCCGTTCGTATCGATCCCCATCACCGGCCAGTCGTTCTCCCAGCTCATCGGCTGCAAGTGCGCGATCCGCCCGTAAGCTTCCCGGTCCTGAAAATGCAGGAACCACGATTCGCCGGATTCCAGCTCCACATAGCCTCCCTGATGCGGCCCGTTCACGATCGAATCTCCTTGATGGAGCACGATCCGGTCTTCGTACGGACCGAAAATATGACGGGAACGAAGAATCGTCTGCCAGCCGGTCGAGACGCCTCCTGCCGGAGCAAAGATGTAGTAATAGCCGCTTCGCTTGTACAGCTTCGGCCCTTCCAGCGTCTCGTGGTTCTGCGTTCCGTCGAACACGATACGCCCTTCGTCGAGCAGGCTTTTGCCGTCCGGGCTCATCTTGCAAATGCTGAGCTTGCTTTTAATGCCGCAGCGGCTTTTGGCGAACGCATGGACCAAATACGCCTGGCCGTCCTCATCCCAGAACGGGCATGTATCGATCCAGCCTTTAACTTCTTTCACCAAATGCAGCGGGGTCCACGGTCCGGCCGGATCGGTCGCCGTCGTCATAAATACCCCTTCGTCTGGGGCTCCGAAGTAAATCCAGTATTTCCCATCGTGATAACGGAAACTTGGCGCCCAGACGCCGTCGCCGTGTCTTACGCTCTCGTAGCCTTCAGGCAGCTCCTGGATCGCATGCCCGATCAAGGTCCAATTGACCAAATCCTTCGAATGAAGGATCGGCAGTCCCGGCGTGCTGCTGAAGCTGGAGGCGGTCATATAGAAGTCTTCGCCTACGCGGATCACGTCCGGATCGGAATAATCGGCGTAGATGATCGGATTGCGGTAAGTGCCGTCTCCCAAATCGGCATACCATACCGGTTTTTGCGTATTGCTGGCGCTTGTGCTCATGATATGAAAATCTCCTTTTTTTATTGAAGATGGATGATTCATCGGACTGCCGCTTCGCTCGCGTCGACAAAACGGATGCCTCGGCTGTTATGCTCCCGGTATGCCGGCCCGGTCCGCGCTATTATTTTCACATCGCGAAACAGCACATCCTCAGCGTCGATACAGGCCAGTCCTTCCTCCGACGAGACGGTCACGCGCTCGAACCTCAGACGCTGCAGCGCCCTCTCCGGCAGCCCGCGGAGAAAGATGCCTTGACGCGCTCCCAGACAGCAAGTGTCGGTTATCGCAATGTCGCGGAAGCAGGGAGTTCCCTCCGTCACCGGAGCCGGAGCGGCATAATCGTCCTGAATTTCGTAATACATGTCGAAGACGATGCCGCTTTTCCCGATATTTTTCATCCAGACGTTGGAAATACGGATGTTCTCGACGATCCCCCGCGCCCGCGCGTACTCTTGAAGCGCAGCCCGTTATCGGTGCCGATAAACATGCAATCGCATACCTCGATATGCCGGACGCCTCCGGACATTTCGCTGCCTACCGTAAATCCGCCGTGGCCGTGGTATACGATACAGTTGCGGATCGTCACGTATTCCGTCGGCACGCCGGTGCGGCGGCCTTGCTCATTCTTGCCGGACTTCAGACATATCGCGTCGTCGCCGACATCGAAAGAGCAGTCGAGTATGTTCGCATAGCGGCAGGAATCGAGGTCCAGACCGTCTCCGTTCACCGAATGCCACGGATTGCGGACCGTCACGCGGCGGATGGTCACATGCTCGCACAAGCGGGGATGCAGACACCAGCTTCCCGAATTTTGAAATGTCGGCCCGTCGAGCAGCACGCCGTTGCAGCGGGTGAAACCGACCAGCACAGGGCGCAAATATACCTTGTAAGGCTCGTATAAGGCGATATCCATCAGCCCCTCGGCCTGCAGCGCCTCCGTCGCCCGTCTGCCTTCGCTCGCCTCCTGCGTAGGCCACCATAATCCGCCGCCGTCTACGACGCCGCCTTGCGAGATCAGCTCGTTCCACTGGCGCTCCGTCATTGTATGCTTCTTCACGCAGCGCCACGCATCGCCCGAGCCGTCAAACACGCCGCCGCCGGTGACAGCAATATCCGTCAAGTTTTCTCCGTAGATAGGGGGCATCGCCCGCACCGCATCCAAACCTTCATAGTTGCTGCGTATAAGCGGGTAATCGTCGAAGCTCCGGCTGAAAGTGACGAGCGCCCCTTGCTCCGCATGAAGTCTTATTTTGCTTCGCAGCCGTATGGGCCCGGTCAGCCATATTCCTGCCGGAATCACTACCGTCCCGCCCCCGCCTGCCGAGCATGCCTCGATGGCGTCTTGGAATGCCTTGGTATTGTCGGTTATTCCGTCGCCCTTCGCGCCGAAATCCGTAATGCGCCAGGATTTGTCGGGAAAGACGGGGATGCGAACCTCCTTCATCGAACCGGCCGCAGGTTCCGAACCGGCGATTTGCTGCTCTGTCATTGTGAAGCTCCTTTGTTATCTAGTGTGCCAAACCTCTATTGATGCACTTCAAAGCTAACTCGCCGCCCATGTAGAGGCAGGTTTATACGCCACCTTATTGTATAGCAATCCATCCGGACGGTTCTACACAATACATGCTCAGATCGCAGGAACTTGACAATTCTTGCGCTTTGGAAGCCCGGGTTCTTCACTTTTCGCACGGATCGACGCTTGAAGTTTCTATATCCGGAAACCATTATGATATAGTAGAAGAAACTGCGGAAGCAGCTTTATCGAAGCCGCTTCCGCTTCCGCAAGATTCAGCATATTTCCGCGCCAAAAAATGAGTATTCGAGGTGAGCTGTTCATGGATTCCCAGCTTCAATCCTATTTATCCGAACACCGGGACCGGCATTTGGCCGAATTGATCGAATTTGTCCGCATTCCCAGCATTAGCGCCAGCACGGAGCATAAGCCCGATATGCTCAAAGCCGCCGAATGGCTGGCGGATGCGCTGCGCCGGGCCGGACTGGAGCATGTCGAGGTGCTGTCTACGGCGGGCCATCCCGTCGTCTACGGCGACTGGCTGCATGCGCCGGGCCAGCCGACCGCGCTGATCTACGGCCACTATGACGTGCAGCCGGCCGATCCCCTTGAACAATGGGAGACGCCGCCGTTCGAGCCCGTGATCCGCGACGGCAAGCTGTACGGCCGCGGCGCCACGGACGATAAGGCGCAGCTTTATACACATGTAAAGACCGTGGAAGCCTATTTGAACACGATAGGCACGCTGCCGGTGAACGTAAAGTTCTGCATCGAGGGCGAAGAGGAGATCGCCAGTCCCAGCCTTCCCGCTTTCCTGGAAGCGCAAGCCGAGCGGCTGAAGGCCGATGCGATCGTCATCTCCGACGGTCCGATGCATGATGAAGGCGCGCCTTCCATCTGCTACGGATTAAGAGGCCTATGCGGGTTCCAGCTCGATATTCAGGGAGCGAAGAACGATCTGCATTCCGGCTTATACGGCGGCGGCATAGCCAATCCGGCGACCGCTCTCGTGCAGCTGCTTGCCTCCATGCGCGGCGACGACGGCCATATTGCGATCGAAGGCTTCTACGACGGGGTGAACGAGCTGTCCGAGGCGGAGCGCGCCGCGTTCCGCGAGCTGGCGCTCGACGATGCGAAGCAGGCGAAGGAACTCGCCGTGCCGGAGCTGACCGGGGAAGTCGGCTTCTCGTTCCTGGAGCGGACGACGGCAAGGCCGACGCTGGAGATCAACGGCATATACGGGGGCTACCAAGGCGAGGGACTGAAGCCGATCGTCCCGTCGACGGCGGGCGCCAAGATCTCCTGCAGGCTGGTCGACCACCAGGACCCGGATCAGATCATGAAGCGGATCGAGGCGCACATTAAGAAGCATAAGCCGGCCGGCGTCACCGTCAAGGTGCAGCAGACGCACCGCGGCAAGCCGTTCTACATCTCGCCCGAGCATCCGTATATCCAGGCGGCCGCCAAAGCATACGAAGACGGCTTCGGCAAAGAGCCCGTCTATATTCGCAGCGGCGGCTCGATCCCGATCGTCGAAGTGTTCTCCCGCGTTCTGGGAGCCCCCGTCGTCATGATGGATTTCGGCCTGCCCGGCGAAAATATGCATGCCCCGAACGAGCATTTTCATCTGGACAATTTCGACCGAGGCATCGCCACGTTATGCCGTTACTGGCAGGAGCTGCAGTCCAGCGGCAAATAGCGATCAGGCCGTCCTCTGCCTAAGATACGGGCAGGGACGGCCTGATTTATGCTTGCCTATGAAAATCAATGAATCTCAATCGATTTAATTAACCGGTTCTGTTCGATAAACGATAAAAACTCCTCGACGCCGTAAGCCCCCGGCAGTCTTACCAGCATAACCAGATGGATCAGATCGTCGGAATGCTCCTCCACCTGCAGGCTGAGCACGGCGATATTTTTTTGCTTCAGCATTTGCTGTACGCCTTCCATGCATCCCGCCATATTGACGACCTGCATCGTGACTTGTTCCGTCTTCGGAGAAGCCAGCCAATTGAATTTGCGGTGCAAAATGATTTGCGCCAAAATAATGATTACGGTCGCTCCGCCGCCCATCAGAAACATCCCCGAACCGATAGCCATGCCGATGCCCGCCGTAGCCCAAATGCCCGCCGCCGTCGTCAAGCCTTTGACCGTATGCTTATGCATAAAGATCATTCCGGCGCCGAGAAAGCCCACTCCGCTTACAATTTGCGCGGCGACGCGGGACGGGTCGAGCGAAAGATTAGCCCAGCCGATTTGATCCTGAAAGCCGTACTTGGAGATCACCATCATTAAGGATGCCCCGATCGCTACGACAAAATGGGTTCGTATCCCCGCTTCTTTCATCCGGTTTTTGCGTTCATAGCCGATCAGCGCCCCGCAAATTCCGGCGATAATGACCCGAACCAAGTAATAATATTCCATTCCCAGTGCTCCTCCTGTTCTATTCCCGTTACCGTCCTTTCGCTTCCACCCATAACACTTGCTTCATCCGGACGATTTGCTCAAGCGCCGCAAGCACCGTTTCGAGCTGATCCGCCCTGATCCGGAAGCGCACATGCGAAACCGGCGCCTCCAAAGCCGCCCTTTGTCCCTCGTCCAGCGCGCTCGCGCTCTCTACTTGAATGCCGTATTCCTCGAATATCGAGAGGATCGCGGCCATCGCGTGAGACTCCTCTACCAAACGGACGGTTACCGTTTGCTGCAAAGCCAATATTGGCCGGCTCCAGGGTTTCGCGGAATGCGCTCTAACGAACGCCCCTGCGGCCATCACTCCGACAGCGTTCATCCAAAACGCAGAAAATCGTTTTCCTTCCATGGACTCATTGAACTGGTGAACCATATGAACTATGGTATGCACGAGACGACGCCTCCTTCCCGGAAAACCGTTGTAAGCGCTGTCCAGCGGGCGCGCCCGTTATCCCTCGAACGCTTTTTTCTCCATTGTCTCCATCGCCCTCGGGGAACTTCCGGTTTTCAATATTATAGGGAAATCCCCCTGCTTAAGAAATCCTCTATTTTAAAGGAATGGTTTTAAATATTAAGATCGAGCTGATGTGCACGTGAAACTTTTGTCTATCCTGTAAATTCACCGGAACATTTCTTTTTTATGCAAAAAAAGACGCGGGTTCTGCAAATTCGGTCTTATCGAAACGGATCAAGTATTTCTGAAAAAAGGGATCGAGTGCGTCATTTTACAAAAGACGTTGATTGGATCCGTTCAAGATTATTTGAACAGAGAAAAAACGGGCACCCGAACGCTACCGGATGCCCGATCTATCTGAACAGTCAGCCACTTTAACCGACCACATGCCTCATCGCAAACCTCATAGCTTCGGCCTTCTCCAAAATCATCGTGTCGTAAATCGATTGCTCCTGACTGATCGGCGTTTGCACCCACTCCTCGGAGAAGCTCTCCTCCAGCGGATAATTGAATACGGACTTGAGTCCGTTGCCGTAGCGCAAAATAATTTTCGCCGCCGGGTTCATCGTATCCCGCAGCTCCTGAATCACTTCCAGCTTGTTTTTGACCAGAGACGCGATCCATATATGCGTAGCCTGCTTCACGAAGTCCAACTCCCGCAAGCTTTGATTGGAAAACGATACGAGCGAATCCAGTCCGGACGCCTCAGCCACTCTCCGGCCCAATATGACGGCCTCCATGTCAATGTCAACGCACATCACTTCGACACACAGCTCTTTGGCGATAGTCAAGGCCGATACGGGCAGCGCTCCCGAGCCGATGAACAGCACCTTCGACGTTGGACCCATTCCGAAAGGGGAGATTTCCTGTTTAACGGAATGAGACAGCATCTCCAAATAACGGCTGATGTCCAGCTCTCTTCTGCAAATGCAATGCGACTGGTATTTTTCCACATCGCACAGCGCCTTGACCGAGGATTCTCTCAGCTCCGCCGAATGATCGCTGATCTCCGGATGGCTCGCCCATTGATTCCAGCGCTTTTTGTTTTTCTCGCAATTCATGAATTGACATAGATGATCCAATTTATGTTGAAGCAGCTCGAAGCAGCCGCAATCTTGCTTGGAGTAATAGGTCAATTCTTTTATCTCATCGTCGAGCTTCTTAATGGACAGTAAAAACTCATCCTTGTCTTTCATCCCGGTTCCTCCGTTTCACGTACACTCCTTCGCGCAACAATAGTTACTATTTACCAATTGATTCTAAAATATCCCTGTTTTCGCACCGGATTTCTTCTTTGCGGCAGTTTGAACGGCGGCGGCCCTGTCCGTTATAATGAAGATATTGTCCAAATCTAATCATGAGGTGAGAGTATGTTAAAAGTGGAATATCACGGACACTCATGCGTCCAACTGTCTGACGGCGAGCATTCGCTGATCATCGATCCGTTTCTTACGGATAATCCGGCGGCGGTTGCCGATCCCGATTCCATTCGCGTGCAGCATGTGCTGCTGACCCATGCTCATACCGATCATATTCAAAATGCCGTTCAAATCGCCAAAGCCAACGATGCCACACTGATCGCCATTCACGAGCTAGCTACCTACATGAGCTGGCAGGGCATCAAAACAAAAGACATGAACATCGGAGGCAAGCTGTCGCTCGGCTTTGCGGAGCTGCAGATGGTGCAGGCTTTTCACAGCTCCGGCATTATCGATCACGGCAAGCAAGAGATCGTATACGCGGGAATGCCTGCCGGATTCATCATCCGCTGGAACGGGCATACGATTCTCCATGCCGGAGATACGAATTTGTTCCTCGATATGAAGCTGATCGGCGAGCGCAATGCCATTGATCTTGCATTTCTGCCGATCGGAGATTTATTTACGATGGGACCGGAAGATGCGGCCGTCGCCGCCGAATGGCTCCGCGCCAAGCTGGTCGTTCCCGTTCATTACGATACGTTCGAGCTGATCCGGCAGGACGGTGGCGCCTTCGTCGACCTGCTCCAAGCCCGCGGCATCGAGGGCAAAGCGCTCCGGCCGGGCGAGCAGATTACATTGGATTAAGCTTTCCTGCTTTCTCTCGAATAGCGCCCCAAAAAGCCTGAATGCCGTCCTTTCCTGAAGGAACAGACGGGTTCAGGCTTTTTTCTCATATTCCCGCCGATCCCTCAGTCTTCCAGCTCTACGCCTTTCGTTTCCGTTCCGAGGAAGAAAACGGCCAAAGCTCCAATAAGGATGGATGCGAAGAACAGGTAAAAAATCATCTGCAGCTCCACGCCTCTGGCCACCAGCAGACCGACAAGAAGCGGCGCGATAACGCCGCCGATGCGGCCGAAGGAAGTCGCCATACCTACTCCCGTCGAGCGCACTCTCGTCGGGTACAGCTCAGGAGTATAGGCATACAGGCCGCCCCAAGCTCCGAGATTGAAAAAAGACAAGCAGATGCCCGCCGCAATCAGCAGCCCCTCCGTCTGCGCCGTGCCGAACCAGATTGCGCTTAATGCCGTGAAGACTAAATACAGCACAAGCACGAATTTGCGCCCGAACCTCTCGATGGCATAGGCCGCGGTAAAATAACCCGGAAGCTGCGCCAGCGTCATAATGAGCACATATTGAAATCCTTTGACCAAGCCGAAGCCTTTCATCACCATCACGGTCGGCAGCCACAAAAACATGCCGTAATACGAGAACACTACCGTAAACCATAGAATCCACAGCATGACCGTAGATCGGCGGTATTTCGCCTGCCAGACCGAGGCCCACTGCTCTCTCACCGTCGGCCTGTCCGCTTCCCGGGATTGCATATACCGCTGCGGATCTTCGATAGAACGCCGCAAATAAAGTGCATACAGCGCCGGGACCGCGCCGATCAGAAATCCCGCCTGCCAGCCGTATATGGGGATAATAAAATAGGAAACGAGAGCCGCAGCCAGCCATCCCCCCGCCCAGAAGCTCTCAAGCAGAACGACGGTGCGTCCTCTCTCCTCCGCCGGAACCGTCTCCGACACCAGCGTCGAAGCTACCGGCAGCTCACCGCCCAAGCCGACTCCCGCGATAAACCGCAGCAGGCACAGCACGGCGAAGCTCGTCGCCAGCGCGGACAGCCCGCTCGCCAGCGAGAAAATAAGCAGCGTCCAGAGAAGCACCGATTTACGCCCGAAGCGGTCGGCCATATAGCCGGCGATAGCGGCTCCGAACACCATGCCGATCGAGTTAATGCTGGTGAACACCCCCACCTGCTCAGGGGTCAAATGCCATTGCACCGTCAAGGCGGCCACGACAAAGGAAATAATCCCTACGTCCATGGCGTCGAACAGCCAGCTGATTCCCATGCTGATTAATAACCGTCCCCGCTTGGAGCTGCGTACGGCCGCTGCGTTTTCCAACATGAACTCCCCCTAACGTGCCATTTTCCGTTTCTTCGCTTTAGAACATAGTATTTCCAGAGCCTGCGACATTAATCGCGGGAGCTCCCTTATGTTGTTCTTAAGCCGTTAAGCTGGCGCAAACAAAAAATCCCCCGTCTCCGGTCAGGAGAACAAGGGGACGTCAATAAATCAGGGTCAGGTCCAAGTGAATGGGATCACTTTGTAAAAAAGCCTTTGGCGGAGCCTCTCCGTTCCGAAAGCCGGACCGTATTGGTCGCCATTAAGGAAAGCAAGTACGTCAGTATTGAAACCGTAATGGCTCCCGTTACGGCCCATGGCAGGGAAAAGCCGGATTGGCTCAAAAACGCATACGCGCCTTGCCCGCAAAACGCCATCGTAATTAAACAAAGTATCGTTTTCAAATAATGACGCACATCGAGAGAAAAGCCGACATACGTCGATACCGACAAAAAATTGAGCATCGTAATGATGCAAACGCCGAAGTTAATGCCCGTCGCCACGCCGTAGATCCCCCATTTGGAGCCTAAAATGAACATCGCGATAGCCTGCAGCAAAGTGCTCATAATGAAGTTCCACATCACCGTCTTCACCCGGCCGATCCCGAGCAATATTGCATGAAGAGGATCTTCGAAGTAATGAAGCAAGAAGAACGGCGCAAGCAGCTTCAGCAAATTGCCGGCTTCCGGAGCGTGATAGAGCGTCGTCGTCAGCGGAATGGCCCACATGTAGAGCAGTATCGTGCAGGGAGCTCCGATTATAAAAGCAAGCTGAATCGCCTGATCGATTCTTTGATGGATCAAGCGCTGGTTGTTTGAAGCGTTGGCTTCGCTAATCGACGGGATTAAAGCAGTCGACAAGGAATGCATGATGAACGTCGGAAATACTAGCAGCGGAAACGCATAGCCTACGAGCAACCCGTATTGCTTGGTAGCGACCGCAGTCCCTATCCCCGCGATAGCCAGGCTTTTTATCACGAGCGTAGGCTTGAACGCCCTGTAGATCGAATTGATGAATCCTTGCCCGGTGGAAGGAAGCCCGATGTTCAGCAGCTCGTAGAGCGTTCTTTTTTTGTCCGGCAGCGGAGAACCGTCCGCGATTTGACCTCCGTGCTTTCGTTTATGAAGCATATACATGAGCAGTAAAAACAGCAAGCTGCTGCATTCCCCCATCACCGTACAGATCATCGCTCCGGCGGCCGCATACTCGATTCCGTAAGGAAGCAGCAATTGCACCAGCCCCATGATCAGAAGAATATGGACGATATTCTCGATTACATCGGAGACGGCGATCGGAGTCATGTTCTGCTTGCCGCGGAAATACCCTTTCAGTACGGACGAGATGGCGACGAGCGGAGCGATCGGAATGATCGCAAGCATTGCGTAGTAGGCTCTCTGGTCGGCCAGAACGAACGAAGCGATCCATTTGGCTCCTATGAACGTGCCTAAAGTAAGAACAATGCTGATCGTGACGGTGAGCGACAAAGATACCTGCAAAATTCGCTTTACTTTGGCCACGTCCCTCTGCGCCTCCGCTTCAGCGACGAGCTTGGAGATAGCCACCGGCAAACCGAGACTGGTTAACGTAATCATCATCGGTACCAAAGGATGAGCCATCATCAAAAGTCCGATCCCCTCCGGCCCTAAAAACCGGGCCAAAACGATGCTGCCCAAAAATCCGAGGATTCGTGTAATAAATGCGGCTGCGGTCAATATAAAGGTGCCCCGCACAAACGATGATTGTTGCTTGTCCATGTCGCGTACATCTCCATATCTATGAACTTAAAACTATTTATATTCAATATGGGCGGGATGTATGCGAACAAGCTTAACTTTACCAAGAAAGACAGTAACGGATAATAACTCCAACGAAATCATCATGCAATCACGACTTTTTCTGTCAGTATTATGAGGTTATAATGGAATTGGCTCCATAGACGGTCTATTTTATAAAAAAGAGGAGGAACGTTATGAATTACACGAGTCCGGTATGGTCCGCATCCGCTCTCATTACGATTGATACGCAAAATGATTTTACTTTGCCCGGCGCCCCTGCGGAAATCAAGGGAACCTCCCAAGTGCTGCCTAACATGAAGAGCCTGCTGGACGCTTACCGCGCCAAAGGCCTGCCTATCATTCACGTGATTCGCCTTTATAAAGAAGATGGCTCCAACGTCGACCTATGCCGCAAAGAGCTTATTGAAAACGGGGCCAAGATCGTCGCTCCGGGCTCCGAGGGCGCAGAATTGGTTCAAGAAATTCGTTCTTCCGAGTATGTTGCTCTGAAAGCCGACGAGCTGCTGCCCGGGGGTTTGCAGGCTGTCGGGCCGATGGAATGGGTGATGTACAAGCCTCGCTGGGGCGCCTTCTACCAAACCGTTCTGGAGCGATTTCTGCGGGAACGCGGGATCGATACGCTCGTATTTACAGGCTGCAACTTCCCGAATTGCCCCAGAACCTCGATGTACGAGGCGAGCGAACGCGACTTCCGGGTTGTGATGGTGGAGGACGCCATGTCGCAGGTCTATGATAAGGGCATTCAGGAAATGCGCAATATCGGTGTCCTTGTTTGCGGTACGGGTGATGCACTTCGTGCAATTTCTTTATAGCGGAGGAGAGGAGTGTTTCCTCCCTTCCTTGATATGTAAATTCTCTCACAAAAAGGATGAAAATTTGATATTTTTCTATACCCATGTGATATCCCGTAGCTCAAGGAGGAGGTGCAAAGTAGAATGAATCCGCTGCTTTGGCAAAGCCATCTCGACGGAGTTGTCTGTTTCCGAGTCGGCCTCTTTGCTTCGTAATCTTCAATGCACAGAACCAATCCCCCAAAAGTGACGTGATGCTCTGAAGCATATTCCGTCCGCATCCAGCTTATGCTGGATCGGCGTCTAACCATTCCGCTGGGATCGTTCTATGGGTAGACATTACTTTCCGGGGAGCCCCCCGATATCCACAGGATATTGCTGCGCATCATTTCCTAAACAATAAAAAAAGCAGCTGATCTGCGTAAGATCAACTGCTTTTTGCTTGGCGACGTTCTACTCTCCCAGAACCCTTCGGTTCAAGTACCATCGACGCTGGAGGGCTTAACGGTCGTGTTCGAGATGGGAACGCGTGGTTCCCCTCCGCCATCATCACCAAACGGTGTAGCTTGTTCAAGGCTTGCGCCTTGAAAACTAGATACGAAACTCGTGCGCGTTGTTGAGCAATGGTTATTTGTTCTTCCCGGTTTGTTTCCGGGCCCCGAGAAAGTATTTGGAATCAGCTTCGAAGCTTCTCTTCACTTTCTTGGGAACTAGGTTAAGCCCTCGACCGATTAGTATTCGTCAGCTCCACACGTTGCCGCGCTTCCACCCCGAACCTATCTACCTCGTCGTCTTCAAGGGGTCTTACTTACTGGGAAATCTCATCTTGAGGGGGGCTTCACGCTTAGATGCTTTCAGCGCTTATCCCGTCCGTACGTAGCTATCCAGCCATGCTCCTGGCGGAACAACTGGTACACCAGCGGTACGTCCATCCCGGTCCTCTCGTACTAAGGACAGCTCCTCTCAAATTTCCTACGCCCACGACAGATAGGGACCGAACTGTCTCACGACGTTCTGAACCCAGCTCGCGTACCGCTTTAATGGGCGAACAGCCCAACCCTTGGGACCTACTTCAGCCCCAGGATGCGATGAGCCGACATCGAGGTGCCAAACCTCCCCGTCGATGTGGACTCTTGGGGGAGATAAGCCTGTTATCCCCAGGGTAGCTTTTATCCGTTGAGCGATGGCCCTTCCATTCGGTACCACCGGATCACTAAGCCCGACTTTCGTCCCTGCTCGACCTGTTTGTCTCGCAGTCAAGCTCCCTTCTGCCTTTGCACTCTTCGAATGATTTCCAACCATTCTGAGGGAACCTTGGGGCGCCTCCGTTACGCTTTAGGAGGCGACCGCCCCAGTCAAACTGCCCACCTGACACTGTCCCCATACCGGATCTACGGTACCAGGTTAGAACTCCGATACGATCAGGGTGGTATCCCAACGTCGCCTCCACACAAGCTGGCGCTCATGCTTCTTAGGCTCCCACCTATCCTGTACAGATCGTACCAAAGTCCAATATCAAGCTGCAGTAAAGCTCCATGGGGTCTTTCCGTCTTGTCGCGGGTAACCTGCATCTTCACAGGTATTAAAATTTCACCGGATCTCTCGTTGAGACAGCGCCCAAGTCGTTACGCCATTCGTGCGGGTCAGAATTTACCTGACAAGGAATTTCGCTACCTTAGGACCGTTATAGTTACGGCCGCCGTTTACTGGGGCTTCGGTTCATAGCTTCGGGATTGCTCCCTAACCACTCCCCTTAACCTTCCAGCACCGGGCAGGCGTCAGCCCGTATACTTCGCCTTGCGGCTTCGCACAGACCTGTGTTTTTGCTAAACAGTCGCTTGGGCCTTTTCACTGCGGCCCCCTCGGGCTATTCACCCTACCGAGGCACCCCTTCTCCCGAAGTTACGGGGTCATTTTGCCGAGTTCCTTAACGAGAGTTCTTCCGCGCGCCTTAGCATGCTCTGCTCGCCTACCTGTGTCGGTTTGCGGTACGGGCACCTTCTCCCTGGCTAGAGGCTTTTCTTGGCAGCCTGAACTCATGACCTTCGCTACTGTTATTTTCACTCCCCATCACAGACCAGCCTGTGCGATGTGCGGATTTGCCTACACATCAGCCTCTCTGCTTGGACGGGCATCCATCAGCCCGCGTCACTATCCTTCTGCGTCACCCCATCGCTCATAACGGTTCACGGTGGTACAGGAATTTCAACCTGTTGTCCTTCGACTACGCCTTTCGGCCTCGCCTTAGGTCCCGACTTACCCTGAGCGGACGAGCCTTCCTCAGGAACCCTTAGGCTTTCGGCGGATCAGATTCTCACTGATCTTTTCGTTACTCATACCGGCATTCTCACTTGTGTACTGTCCAGCGCTCCTTACGGTACACCTTCAACCTATACACAACGCTCCCCTACCAGAGTAGATAAAATCTACAATCCATAGCTTCGGTGGTGTGTTTAGCCCCGTTACATTTTCGGCGCAGAGTCACTCGACCAGTGAGCTATTACGCACTCTTTCAATGGTGGCTGCTTCTAAGCCAACATCCTGGTTGTCTGCGCAACTCCACATCCTTTCCCACTTAACACACACTGGGGGACCTTAGCTGATGGTCTGGGCTGTTTCCCTCTTGACAATG
>NZ_CP027059.1:2910000-3310000 GCF_023523925.1 Paenibacillus konkukensis
ACACCCAAAAAAACGAAGCGGGAAATGCCGGGAATGCCTGATTTCATGCGGGTTTAGGTGGGATGGAGCGAGGTTAGCGTGACAAGTATCTTGAGAATGACAAAAAAGAAACTTAATAGAGTGAAAATGATAGAAAAAACGCCCGAAACCCTTGGTATATAAGGAAAAACGGGCGTTTCGTGTTTTTGGAATGATATTTGAGTCGATGGAGATTCCGAGCAAAAGAAGCGAAGCGTTAGAACGTTGCGTTATTAAGCGTTAAAGCTCGTTACTAAAAACTTCGGAAATCTCGGAAACCGCGATGGCACAGGCTTTTCTTGGTTGAATCATCGTCGATTATAATAACGTTTAATCATGAAAACAACGAAAAAAGTGCAGAATTGAATGGGACAAATCGTTTAATCGGTGCAGAATTGGTCCCATTGCAGCAATGGCGCGGGTTTCAGGCATTTTGAGACCTCTTAAAACCAGCTGTTTTCAAAGGGACACAATTCTGCAAAAAAACGATCATTTCGCAGCCTGTTTGCGCCCCTTGAAATGCTCCAACAAAAATCCTCCAATGAATGGGACAACAAAGAGCGCGACGACTATCAAGGCTCCCCACCACGCTACTTGCCACAAACCGAATGCCAGTATGGCAAGAATGCCATATGCAATCATGTTTTTAATTTCCTTGCGAAATATGATGACGATGACCAGCAGGATGAACAAGAGAATCAACAACATCCGGATATACCTCCTCTCACGCAGCGAATTAACATACCATAATTTTACTATAAATCGTCATTGTTTGCGATAAAAATATCGCCAACCCAGGTCAGTTATAAATCACTAGCAATTAGGTTGAAATCGCCAAAAAAATGATATAAAACTAAATCATTTAGGACATAAAAATTAACTCACGTCACTGATCCCGGCGGACAGTTCGTCTTCCGCGCCAGGTTGCGAGTTCGATGACATCCGCTTTCTGCTGTTCTGGGCGTCTTTGCCCAAACGAGCATATTTACGCTCAATAATTTCGATTGCCTCCTCTTGATTGTCTACGTCCAATGATCGCAGCTTAAGGATTAGTTCGTATTCTTCAGGACTTATGTCAAATCCCCTGTTCTCCACTTTCTCCTTCTCCACTTCCCTTTCGACACCCGTGAGAAGCCATTCCATAGACACACCACACAATTGTGACAGACGGAGCAGAATAGTTGCATCGGGTATCCTGCCCCTAGCGTAATTGTTCACTGCATTTTTGGACAAGCCAAGCACTTCCCTGGCACTGTTTTGAGTATGCCCTGCACGTTTTAGCGCTTCCTTCAAACGATCTCCAAACGTCTCTGACATTTAATCACCCCACGAAAATGTGTTTTATCAAAATAAATACCCCATAAAAGTGTGTTTTCTTTGTTGACTCCACACGAACGTGTGGTATATAATTAAAGCATGCTTTAGAACTACACCAATTCAAATTTTACCACACATCATGAACCCACAACAGGCGCAACAAAATAGCCGCCGTCTTGCACAACGGTAGGCCGTATGCTCTTTGAAAAGTGAATAGCAATATCGATTCAATCAACTACGTGCAAGCAGGAGGTGATCGCAATTGTCGCAAAACCAATGGACGCATTTGTATAAGAAGGGATTTGCTCAAATATCATCTTTCGTTGAGCAAGTCGAGGAATTCGCTCCTGAAACAGCAGACATCATGATTGAATCTCTTAATGAAACAAATAGACGGCTGCTGCAAGAGGTTCGCGCCGAAAAGGAGGAACTGGAGGAAGAACTGAAACGGTTCCTTGCTCGGGTGAATGGGAAATTATCGTATTTGAAAAGCATGGAGAACCATTTGGCGGAATGGGAGAATCACTTCGATACTTTGAAGGAAGGGGCCGCCAATGTTACTGAAGGGGGTAAACGCCATGAGAAAGAAACGCGAATTGACTCCGGTCGGCAAAGTAGTTAAAAAACGCCTGATCGAAGTTGGAATAACACACCGGCAATTAGCCCAAAAAATCGGAACAAGCGAGCAATATTTGAATTCTATTTTGTTTGGCGCTCGTTCGGGGAGAAACTACCTCCCGAAAATAGCCAGGGTACTGGACTTGGATTTGGAAAGCTTGAAGGTGTCCGCATGAAAGCGAGCAGATGCAATAAGGGAAGTACAGGGAGAAGAAGGCAACAAAAAAGGAGCGCTCCTCCAGCAAGAGTAACCGCTCCTAGTCCCGAGAATAGCAAAAAGCTATTCCCCCTTATTGTACCATGCGGGTGATGGAATGGAAAGGAGGGGAAGCCGCTTGACGGACGTGTTTGTCTCATTAGAAGACGCTGCCGGTTACGAAGGCATCAGTTATGAAGCGATCAAGAAGAAGGTTCAACGAAACCCAGCTCTATTCAATGTGAGAAAAGAGCCGGTTTCAAGTGGCGGCAAGCCTCGGATTCTAGTTGCTCTATCTTCCCTCTCAAAGAAGGCTCGGAGAGCTTACAAGGAAGCGCAGAACATCGAGGGAGGGGATGAAGTCGTGATCGAAGAACGCACCAATTCGGACGATGTGCCTTGGTACATCGACGCCGACCTGGATGAATACATCAAGAAATTCGGGAAGCGGTATTACGAAGCGGTCGAGCTGGCGAAGCACATTCAGGAATTTTTGAACTATGCCGACCGCGACCGGACGGGCTTCGCGGAAGAGTTTGCCGCCCAGCTCGGCATGAGCCAGCGGACGCTATACCGACATTCGCAAGCGTATCTCGAAGCGAGCGCCTGGGCGCTGAAGCTCGGGAAACAGGACGGCAAGAATTACGATTATTTGAAAGTGCTGGCATTATGCCGGAAGCCAAAGGAAACCTACACGTTCCCATCGCTCTCCGAGCCGATGAAAGCCTGGATCGAAAATCTGTGGTTCGACAAGCGATTCGCGGAGAACCAAGGAACCATCGATATGCTTTACACCAAGCTGCAACAAGTTGCATCTACCAACAGTTGGGACTATCCATCCTATCCGACGGTGGCGCGTTACATAGGTTACTTGATGGAAGTCAAGCGCTATAAGAACGCGCACTACCTCGCCGAAAAGGGCGAACGGATGTATCGGAACAAGAAGCTGCGCAAGGCGCTGCAAGATATGAAGTCGGTGCCGGTCATGGGATTGGTTCAGGGCGACGGTCACACCTTCGACGTGTGGGTTGAATACACCTACCCGAACGGCAAGAAGACCGCGATCAAGCCGATCCTGGTCGGTTGGATCGACACGCGAAGCCGCTGCATCGTCGGCGACATCATTTGTCACACGCCGAGCGCCCAGGTCATCAAGCAATCGATGCTTAACATGATCTATAACGAAGTCGGCGGCGTTCCACAATGGATCAAGATCGACAACGGCAAGGATTTCACCGCCGAAACACTGACGGGCCGCAAACGGACCGAGCGAATGAGTTTGGACAGCGAAGCCATCGGCTTCTATCGATCCATCGGCATTCAGGACGATTTCCGTTCGCTGCCATATCAGCCTTGGGGCAAAGCAGCGATTGAACGATTCTTCCTGACGCTGATCAACCGGTTTGAGAAGTGGTTGCTTAGCTATACGGGAACGCTGACCGGATCGCGCACATCCAGCAAGATCAAGAAGGACATTCCGGGCATGCTGGAACGCGGCGAGCTGATCACGATGGACGAGCTTTGCACCCTGTGGCGCAAATGGCGCGATGAAGAGTATCACACCCGGAAGCACCGGGGCCTCAAGGATCAAGGCGAACAGTGGCATACGCCGCTGGAAGTATTCCAAAACGCCGAGCGCTACTTCAAGGCGGTTCCGCCAAGATCGGTCGCCGCCACTTGGCTGATGCAGGCAGAAGAGCGGGTTCGCGTTTACCAGGTCGGCATTCGCCGGTTCGGGTACGAATACCGCGCCCCCGAGCTGGACGCCTACATCGACGACTATGTCAACATCAAGTGGGACGCGAACGACGTCACTCGGCTTCATGTGTATGACCGGATCACCGGTGCTAAGATTTGCGAGGCTGAAAGCCAGGAGTTGCTTCAGATTGCCCCGCGTGCGCCGCAAAAGGCGCTGGAGGAACACAAGCGGGCGCAAAATCAGCAGCTCAAGGCGGACAGACAGCGCTTGAAGGAGCTGACCACGCCGCTGGAAGAGCGGATCGGACAACACATCGCTGCCGAGGACAATATGGCAGGCGTGTTCATTGGACAAACGGCAAAAGGCAAAGCGCCCAAGGTCGTGGCGCTGCCGCAGGACAAGCAGTATAAGGAAGACGTTCGCAGCAAAAAGGCCGCTCGGCCCGCTGCTGTGGAAAACGATTATTACCAAAAACGTGCCGAGGCAGCTTTGGCTAAGCTGAAGGAACTTGGCTAACGGAGGGGTTTACACATGGCAATGGAAGCGACGAAGCTTTATACAATCAAAACGGACCTTGTCACTCGGGCAAATGAATACATGAACCGGACGGGCAGCACGATTACGGAAATGGCTCGAATCATGGGTGTCTCCAGACCGGCCTTGTCCCGGTATCTCTCGGGCAAGTACGACGCCGAGAACACCAAGATCGAACCGGCTGTCCTGAAGTTTCTCAACGAGCATGATCAAGTCGGCGAAACCTCCGCGATCCCGGCGACCGCACCGAAGTTCTTCGCCGGTCGGGACGCCCGCGACATCCTCGGCCTTTGCGCCGAATGTCAAGATCACAGCAAGCTGGGCATTGTCACCGGTCGCACCGGCTACGGGAAGAGCCATACGCTCAAGCATTACGCGAAGATGCCCCGCGTGGCCTATATCGAATGCGATGACAGCATGGGTTGCAAGGACCTGATCGACGCTATCGAAGCGGCGCTCGGCATCCCGTCCGCATCCGGTAGCATCTACCGCAAGAAACAAGGCATCATTCAATTTTTCGAGGTAAACAAGGGGTATCTGCTGATCGTGGACGAGGCCGACAAGCTGATCAATAAGTACACCCAAAAGAAGATGGAAATTCTGCGCTCCATCTACGGCGACGCCCGCGTCGGGCTGGTGATTGCCGGGGAACCGAAGTTGGAATCGCTGATCAAAGGATACCTGGAGCGCTTCGCGAACCGGGTGGATGCCCGGACGGCACTTGTCGGGCTGACGGACAAGGAAGTCCGCGACTATCTGGAAGGATTTCCGTTTGAGCCGGACGCCCTGGAAGAAATGGTCGCTCGCGGAACGAACGGCAAAACGGGCTGCTTCCGCTTGCTCGCCCGAACGCTCGACAACGTGCTGCGCGTCCACCGCGAGGACGGCGGCGAAACCATCACGCTGGACACGATTTATAAGGCCAGCAGCATGATGATGCTGTAAAGGAGGTCGAACCTATGATCAAAGTTGAAATGGAGCTGATCACATCGGAGGTCGAGCTGGCGCGGGCGGCGTTGCGATTACGCGCCCGCGACGCCTCGCAGCCATCGGCGGCGGTGTACGAACGCCTGGCCGAGAAGCTGGAGTCTGTTGGATTGTACGACTTCACGAAGCTGGAATTGGTTTGCATATCGGTCGCGCTGCATGAACTGTCGGAGCTGGCCGGGCAGATCGGCATGACCGGGCTGTCGTCCCGAGCGCTGAAGCTGTCGGATGACTTTCTTCACAAGTGCCTGATGACCGAGCCGGAAGGAATGCGTCGGCAGCTCGCCCGAGCGATAGGAGGCAGACGAAAGGCAGGTGCGCGAAGTGTCATCCGAGCAACTGGATTTGTTTCCCGACTTGCCGCAGCCGTCCGAATCGCCCGCCCCGCAGCCGGAAACCAAGTGCGCCCATTGTGATCATATCGTGGCGGTGCGCTTCCAAAGCGGAAACCTCTTCTTCTGCGCCGTTCAGCGCGGCGGGCAATATGGCAAGAAGATACGCAAAAACGCGCCGAGCTGTCCCAGGTTTTTGGCGGCCTTCACGCAGCTGATCATGCACCTGGATGGCTATTTCGGAGGCGAATACAGCCCCGGTTTGCTCCGGGGCGACATCACACCAAAGGAGGAATATGTACATGAAGGAATTTAACAAGAAAATCAGTAAAAGCGGAGCGATCATCCTTCCGGCGGCGCTTCGCCGGGACTACGGACTGACGGATGGCGAGCGGTTCAAGATCGTCGTCGATGGCGAAGATGGTTCGATCTTGCTGCAACGCACGGAAGGAAGCTGCTTGTTCTGCGGGTCGGGAAATGAGCTGATCGTGTTCAATGGCCGTTTTGTTTGCGCTACTTGCATTGAACATATGGACGGCCAAGTCGCTGATGCAAGGCTGGCCGGAGCGCTGCAAGGGGGTGCTGCCGAATGACGAACGAACGTCTGGCGAGCCTGGCCGAGCTGGTGGACCAGGGGATCGACCTCGAAAAGCAGATCAAAGAAGACACGAAGCGACTGGATGCGATCAAGGCCGAGCTGCAAGCGGCTGCGGTCGAAGTCATGGACAACAGGAATTTGAAGTGGCTGCAAATCTTCGGCAGCAACGGGCATTTCAATGTGGCCCAAAAGGAAAAATTCGATCTTGACGATTACACCGCGCTGATCGAAGTCATGGGTGAGAAGGCCAAGGCGAAGATCGTCCGCAAGGAGGAAATCAAATACGCGGTCGAAGCGCGGTTCAAGGAAGCGCTGATCGCTTTGTTCAAGAACGATTTCGCCACCGACGGCCAGACGCTAGATGGCGTGCTGCAAGGGTTGGGCCTGGACGCCGCGACCATCAAGTCGGTGAAGAAGAAGCTCAAGGGCGACTATCTCAAGGACAAGCGGGTCCTGGAGAGTGTCGGCATCACTGGCGAATGCGAGGAAGAATTGGACGCGATCCGGCAGATCAAGAACACCGAGCTGATCGACCGCTTCTTCTCCGGCCTGACCGCCGAACAGCTCGAACGCATCCGCAAATCGGTATTTGTGGAAGACCAGGTCGGCGTCGGATTGGAGTACGAGAAATGAGCCGGGCGGCGAGAACGGAGAAGCGGACTCCCGAACAAAACCGCAAGATTTGGGCGCTCGCCGGGGAATTGGGCTTCGATGAAACGTTGCTGCGCGACCTGGTCGAACGCCTCACCGGCCAGCGCAGCACATCCGTCTTGACGATCCTCCAAGCGAATCTCTTGATCGAGGAAATGAATCGGCTCGCTGGCAAGCAGACGGCAGCGCAAGCAACCCGCCGCCCTGGGATGGCGACACCGGAACAGCTCCATAAAATCCGAACGCTGGAGCGTGAATTGGGCTGGGCCGACAACCCGAAGCGCCTCCAGGCGTTCACGAAAAAATATTGCGGCGGGGTCGCTCGCCTGGAATGGCTTGGGTTCGGCCAGGCGCGGACGTTGATTGAATCCTTGAAGGCCGTTCTGCGCAGGGAGCAGAACCGGCAGCATGGATGAAGCGAAATCCAAGGTCATCGATTACCGAGCTTTATATGATCGCCTGAAAGATGGATCGGCAGCCACATGGACGCGGGAAATGGAGCTGTTTTCCCGCCTCTACTTGTGGCGGCAGAACGATACACGAAAGGAGGAACGGCCAAGTGTCGAACGCACTTGATCGATATACGCCGGAACAACAGGCTGTCATTGCGCAATATTGGGAGACGGTGCGCTGGACCCGTAGCACCGGCAAAATATCGGAGGGCATCCAGCAACGCGAACATGAATATTGGGCCAAGTATGACCCGGCCCTGGTCATTCGGGCGCTGCGCATCCACATCGAAAAGTATCCGAACATCAAAGAGAACTACACGCGCGGCATCCTGCGGAATCTCCAGAAAGGAGGCGCGGCTCATGGAAAGTCTGAAGGACATCATGCCTTCCTTGCTCGAACGGGTGCAGGCAGCCAGGGCAAAGGCCGAACGCGAGACGCCAATGCAGAAGCAGCCTTCCGCCGAAGACTTGACGGTCTATGATTGCCCGAAGTGCCGGGACGAAGGCATCATCTTCGATCTTGAACGCAACGTCGGGTATCGCTGCGAGTGCGTGGAGCGCAAGAAGCTTCAACGGATCATGAAATCATCCAACATGAGCGAGGACGCGCTGCACAAGACGTTTGATAACTTCGTCGTGAACGGCGCGGACCCCCGCGTCGCCGCCGCATACGAGCTGGCGCGGGAGTATTCGGATGGCCTGGTCGCCCGAATCAAGAAGGGACAGGGCTTGAAGGGCGTCCCCTGGTTCGGACTCCTGGGAACCTCCGGCAGCGGGAAGACGCACCTGGTGACAGCGGCGGTTGCCCCGCTGATCGAGCTGGGCGTTCATCCCCTCTTCTTCAATTGGGTGCAAAGCTTCCAGGAGTGGTTCGCGTACTATAGTCGCGAGGACGAGGCGTACATGGTGGAGGAAATCCGGCAGAAGATTTACAACTGCGACTTGCTCGTCGTGGACGACATATGCAAGGAAAGCCAAAAGGACAACTGGATCAGGGAATTTTATGGCATCGTGGATTACCGTTACCGCAAGCAGCTCCCCATCGTTTACACCAGCGAATATTTTTACGAGTTGATCGGATGGCTGTCGGAAGCGACGGCAGGCCGGTTGTTTGAGAAAACGAAAAGCCCGAAGGGCAAGAAGTACCTGGGGAAAATGCTGCTGGCCGAAGGCGAGGACCCGTTGGCCCTGAATTACCGGTTCAAGGAGCTGCTGCAATGAGGCGGCGGCATGATGTCTACACGGATTCGACGGGAGCGGCGCACGTCACCGCCGAGCGGCGCTATTTATTGTATGAGCTGTGCGACCGGCTGCGCCTGGATCGCCGGGCGATCCGCTGGAGTATGGACCTGAATTGTCATGTGCTGATCGTTCGCCACGCCAAGGACAAGCAGACGCTTCGGCAGCTTCTACATATCAACCTTAAAGGGGTGAAGCCATGCACACAAGAAAGAGCCTTACCGCCCTACTCGCGGTCAAAACGATATGCCGATCCCGGACAAGCAGGCGACGCGGAACGGATCGGCAGCGCATCCGCATCATGAGTTATCGGAAGAAGAAAAGCCAAGCCCGCCACTGGCGGAAGTGGAAAAAGCGCCTGAAAAAGCGCCTGAAATAGCGCTGGGAAGGAGTGATTCGGATGGCTTGGGCCAGTACGAAGACTAAAGCCAAGTCGAAGAGCGATCCGGTCCCGCTGGCGATGCCGAAGGACCCGAACCTTTGCTTTGTTCAGTTCCCTTCGGCGAACATGACAGCTTCGAGCATATCGGTCAGCCTGCAAAGTTTGCTCAACCAATTGCAGAAGCAGCCCGCCGCGCGACAGATCGAAGCGATTCAGTATGATTCGGAAACTCGGCGGATCGACATCAGATTCGCCCCGCATTCTCAAAATAAATGACAAACGGAGGAACGAAAAATGAGCAATCAACGGAATAATGACATGATTTTTGATAACGCAGGCAAGCCCAGCATGATGGTGCGCATCCCGAAATTCAATTTGTCGGACGTGATTGATGGTGCGCCGGATACCCCTCACCCGGCTTTTGTCGTCGGCGGTAAGGAAGTGCCGGAAATTTGGGTGAGCAAATATCAGAACGTCATCGTCGGCGGCAAAGCGTACAGCCTCCCCTTCCAGCAGCCCGCCGTTGGCGTGAACTACGACCAGGCGCGGGAAGCTTGCGAAAGCAAGGGGCCAGGCTGGCACTTGATCAGCAACGCCGAATGGGCCGCCATCGCCCTATGGGCCAAGAAGAACGGAACGCTGCCGCGCGGGAATAACAATTGGGGCAACGATCACGCGCACGAAGACGAGCGCGGCGAAACATTCGACCAGCGCAAGGTGTTGACCGGCAGCGGCCCGGCCTCCTGGTCGCACGACGGAACGCCGGAAGGTGTATATGACCTGAACGGCAATGTATGGGAATGGGTGTCCGGCCTTCGCCTGGCCGACGGAGAAATCCAAGTAATCCCCGGAAACGATGTCGCATTGCAGCCGGATCAGTCGCCAACGAGCGAGGAATGGACGGCCATCGCGTCGGACGGTTACAGCCTGAAATACGCCGAATTGGACGACGACATTCAACTGACCATCGGCACCGCCGGAGGGTATGGCGGCTGCTCGTTCTCCGAGCTGAAGGCCGACACCGAAGTTCCGTTCCTGGTGCAAGCGCTCGGGCTATTCCCTGCTGACGACGAACCGCTGACGGATTGGTTTTGGATGGACGCCGAGGAAAGCGAACAGCTCCCGATTCGCGGCGGCAGTTGGAACAATGGCGCTACTGCGGGCGTCTTTGCGCTCGACCTGGGCTACCCTCGGTCGCTCGTGAACACGCCCGTTGGGTTCCGCTCCGCTTTTGTACCGGGCATCTGAAATCTGAATGCTGGCATCTGATGGGCGCGTGAGAACGCGCCCCTCGAAAGGAGCGGAACGAAATGCAAGAAACGGAAACGAAGCTGACGACGCGGGTGATTACCGCCCAGGACTGGAAGGACATCGAGCAAAAGCTGACCCACTTCTATTCGCAAGTAAAACTCGTTTGCGACGGGTATCCGATCACCATATGCTTGGAGCGCGTCAGCCAGATGCAGAACCGCCTCCGGGTTTACGTGAACGGCGTCATCATGGGGAAGTGGTTCGTGGAGGATTGCGAGGAACGGCGGCGCTTCATGCGGCCACGAACGAAGCAATTCCGCTCGAAGAAAGAACTGGCGAAAATGCGCCGGATCGACAAGAAGTGGGCCAAGGAATGGGAGAAGCGGAACACGTACACCTATTACGAAGACGGCTGGACCTCCTTCCGTTCCCTCAAGTCCCACCTAATCAAACAGAACAAGGTCATCGAGCTGGTTGTGGCCGACGAAAGGAGCTGAAGCCATTGGAACCGGTCATTAAGACGAAGCTGGAGCTGGTCCTGAAGCTGAAGGACATCGAAGCGACCCTCAAGGCTCGCGGGATCGCCGTCACCCAGGCGAACATCAAGCGCTTGGTCGGCTTGATCCGCGACACGCCAATTTCCGCGAATCCCGAATTCTTCGAGGGCGTCCCGACAGATCGGCAAATCTTGCTCATGTACGGATTTACATTCAACAAGAAGGAGGCATCGACAAATGGCAAAATTAACGCGAGCTGAATTCATCCGCAAGCTGGCCCCTTACGCTATTGCGGATATGCATATCACCAAGGTTCCCGCCTCTCTCACCATCGCCCAGGGTATTCTCGAATCCGCCGATGGGAACAGTGGTTTGGCCGTCCAAGCGAACAACCTATTCGGCATCAAAGGGAAAGGAACGGCGGGCAGCGTCACCATGCCGACGAGGGAATATTCCGGCGGTAAGTGGATCACCGTCAATGCAGCTTTTCGCAAGTACAACAATTGGGGCGATTCGGTTGCGGATCATTCAGCCTTGATCGTCAATGGGGTAAGTTGGAACCGGAAGTTATACCACAAGGTACTTGGAGCGGATGGGAGAACGGCAGCGCGTGAAGTCGCCGCAGCCGGTTACGCCACTGATCCCACTTATGCCGACAAGTTGATCCGTCTCATGGACGACTGGAATTTATATCAATATGACATTAAGGAGGAAGATCAACCCATGACAGCAGAAGAAAAGAAGGCATTTGAGGCATTACAGGAAAGCGTCAAGGAGCAACAAGAAACCATCGCGAAGCAGGCTGAACGCATCAAGAACTTGGAGGCGCAGCGGAACATCGAACCCCCGGAATGGGCAAAGGAAGCTGCGGAATACTACTATCCGCATATGGACCCGAAAACCGGCAGCTTCGACTTCTGGCGAACGATCACCATTCAGTACAGGAAGGAAAAGGGAATCACCGTTTAACTTGACATTTTCGCAAATCTGCTATAATAGGGGGTGAATAGGCGTGGCTGGAATTGTCATCATTCCTGAATGGGCGCAGGAGCTTGAGAAAGAAGATTTGCCTGACCGTTACCACCCTGTCATCGAACTAATCGGAATGGAAAATTTTTTGAAGCTGTCGGCCTATGTGAATGGCTCGAACTTGTATTTTCCGACGATCAGTTCATGTATAGAACCGATCAGGAATCGACGAATCGTTGCGGAATACAACGGTCGAAACATTTTGGAATTGGGCCGCAAGTTCCGGCTTAGCGAGCGCCAGATCAGGCACATACTTTCTTCTGCACCCGAAGCGCCCGAGGACGAAAATCAGATGACGCTCTTCTAAATTGACGGGATGCCCCGCGAGGGCTTCCCCCTGCTATACCCTAAGTATTCACTGTAAGTCATATCCTTTAAGCTACCAGTAGGCGAAAGCCACTCGGTAGCTTTTTTTATTTCAAAAATAGGAGATGATCGCATGCAAGAAATGGCACAAGACATATTAGCCAACCTGACCCTGGCGGCGCTGACGCTGCTGTCGTCCTACGCGCTGTATTATATCCGCAAGGCGACGGCCAAGGTATCCGCCGAAGCGGCCAAAATCAAGAACGATGATCAACGGGCTCTCGCCCAGGCGGCTGTCGCCCGGTTGGATGATGTGGCGACGAAGACGGTCAAGACCATCGAGCAGACGACGGCCAAGGAGCTGCGCCGCGCGGTCAAGAACGGACAGGCGTCGAAGGAAGAGCTTGCTTCCCTCGCCAAGCAAGCCTATAGCGAAATCGTGCGCACCATGGAACCGCAATACCTCGATGCGCTCAAGGTCACGCTGGGCGACTTGGATAAGTACATCACGGCGACAATCGAAGCGAAGGTTTTGGAATTGAAGCAGAACGCGGCGATTTCCGAGGCGCTGGAGCTGCGGGAGGGCTAAGCGGATGGACTTCAATTGGGCGATGCAGACGATCACCATGCTAGGGATCGGCGTCATCGGGTATTTCCTGAAAACGTCGATGAGCGAAATCAAGGGGCAAATCAAGGAAAATGCCCAACGGGTTTCCACGCTGGAGAAGGAACTGGACGATCTTCGTTCCGACCTTCCCTTCATTTACACCACTCGGGAAGATTTCATCAGGACCATGAACAACGTGGACAAGAAGCTCGACAAAATACACGACAGTATGATCGGAGGTGGCCGCAATGGATGATCAGGCTTATCGCGGTGCCCAACACAATAAAGCGGTTCGCGGATACATCATGCGTTCCCTAGCGAAAGGGCACAACAATTCCTTGTTGTGCCGCCAGCTTGTCAACGTGATGGTGAACGATGGCGTCATCATTAGCCCGGACATATCCAAGCATTTGGATTACCTGGTCGGCAAAGGGTACATCGAATTCACGAACGACCGGATCAATTCGTACAACGCATACGCGAACGATGCCGTCATTCGCCTGACCGTCGAAGGCATCGACTTGCTGGAAGGCTCCACGCCTGACGATCCGGGAGTGTTGATCTAATGGGCGATCAGCACAAAAAGCGGCGTGTGCGTTCTAAGGTGGATGAACTGCCGATCCATCTGAAGGACCAGGTGGACGCCATGCTGCTGGATACGAAGTACACCTACTACGAGATTTCCGAATTCTTGTTCGATCAAGGTTACGAGGTTTCCAAAAGCTCCATCGGTCGGTATGCGCTTCGGGTGGGCCGGGCAACGCAGCGGCTCCAGGAAGCCCAGGAGCAGACCAAGGCGCTGATCCAGTTGATTAAGCAAAACCCTGACGCGGACTACACGGAAGGCGGCTTGCAGATCATGGCGGGCGAGCTAACCAAGAAGTTTGCGCAGGCGCAAGAGGAATGGGACGATATGCCGCTGGATAAGGCCGCCCGCGTAATGGTCGCCTTATCCCGGACGAAGATTTACAAGGATAAGATAAAAGCCGACCTGGCCGAGAAAACGAAGGTTGCGCTGGATGAATTCAAGAAAGAGGTTTATGCGGAGCTGGAAGGCATCGAGCCGGAGCTGTGCGAACGGCTGATCCAAGTCGCCAATCGCGTGGCCGAACGACTGGAGGCGGACGACGAATGAACTGGTACGTCCTCCACGTCTTGACCGGCGAAGAGCTGAACGTGCAGAAGCGTCTCGCTCGCACCGCGCCGCAAATCCGAACGCTGATCCCTCGGCGGAAGCTGATGGAACGACAAGGCGGCAAGATGAAAGAAGTCTCCCGCCTGCTTTTTCCGGGATACGTGTTCGTTTACGCATTCCTGGACAATGAAAGCTATTACAAAATTGTCGCACCGGATGGCGTCATTGAAATCCTAGGCAGACCGAACCCGGCCCCTGTGCCGATCAAGGAAATGGCCCACGTCCTCAAATGGTGCGAGGACAGCGAGCTGATCGGGCTGTCCAAAGTGGAAGACGGCGACCGGATCAAGGTTGTCAGCGGCCCCCTGAAGAACCTGGAAGGACAGATCGTTCGCGTGGATCGGCGCAAAGGCCGGGCGCGGGTGCGACTGACGTTGTTCGGGGAGCCGAAGGAAATTGACTTTGGTATCGAGGTTTTAGAACAGGCACCGGTATGAAGCGGCACCTTGTTACGGCAGGGCCGGGGATCGCCGGGAACACATGCAAGCCACAACCAGCGCCGAGTAAGGCAGCCGGGTGGCGAAGCATGCCCGCCGGAGGTGACGCATGAGCATACTTAAAGATTTTGCCAAAAAAAATGATAACGCCGCCCTCCAGGAGACGAAAGCCATTCGGCAGCTCATGGAGGCGTATTTGTATCGAGACGATTCGCCCGAACGTCTGGAGCTGCGCAAGCAGTTTCGGGACGGTAAGCCGCTGACCGGGAAACAGGGTTTGCGGCGCAAGCTCGGAGCGCTAGACCTGGAGTATTTCGGCAAAGCCTACTTCGGCCATTACTTCAATCGGGAAACGCCGGAGTTTCACCGCGAGCTTGACGAGCTTTGGAAGCGCGGCGTCCTGAAGGGTGTCGTCCCGACCGACAGCGAAGCAGCCAAGAAGGTCAATCAGCAACCGGGCAGCAAGCAAGCCATCGCCGCCCCGCGTGGTCACGCCAAGTCAACGAACGTCACATTCAAAGACGCCGCCCATGCGACGCTTTATGAATACAAGCGGTACGTGCTGATTCTCTCCGACAGCTCCGATCAGGCCGAGGGCTTCCTGGAGCTGATTCGGGATGAATTCGAGGAAAATGCCGGGATCCGCGAGGACTTCGGCGACCTCAAGGGCAAAGTTTGGAGAAACGATGTGATCCTGACCAGCACCGGCATCAAGATCGAGGCCATCGGTTCAGGGAAAAAGGTTCGGGGACGCAAACATAAGAACTGGCGTCCTGACCTGATTCTGCTCGATGACATCGAAAATGATGAAAACGTCTTGACGCCGCAGCAACGGAAGAAGCTGTCAAGCTGGTTTTTCAAAGCGGTGTCCAAGTCCGGTGATACGTACACGGACATTTTTTATATTGGCACCATCCTGCATTATGACAGCTTGCTGGCGAACATCCTGCGCAATCCGGGCTATCAGACGCGCAAATATAAGGCGGTCCTTTCCTTCTCCCCTCGCAAAGACTTGTGGGACGAGTGGGAGCTGATCCTGACCGACCTGGACAACGCAAGCCGGGAACAAGACGCTCTCGCTTATTTTGATGATCGCCGGGAGGAAATGTTGGCCGGTACGCAAGTGCTGTGGGAAGCCAAGCTCTCCTATTACGACCTCATGGTCATGAAGGTCGTCGAGGGCGAAGCGTCATTCAATTCGGAGGAACAAAACGAACCGATCAACCCCGAGGACTGTCTGTTCAACGAAGAATGGTTCGATTTCTACAATCCGCTGGCGGTGGACTTTACCGTCGGATTCGAGTTTTTCGGCTTTATCGATCCTTCCTTGGGCAAGAGCAAAAAAAGCGACTATTCGACGATCCTGACGCTTGCCAAGCATATGCAGACCGGTTATTTGTACGTGCTGGACGCCGACATCGAGCGGCGGCACCCGGACGCCATCATTACCGATGCGATGGAAAAGGAACGCTGGCTGCGCATGAGTTTCGGGCGCGGCTACACGAAGCTGGGATGTGAAACCAACCAATTCCAGTGGTTCCTCAAGGAGAAGATCGCCGAGAAGTCCGCCGAGCTGGGGCTGTATCTTCCAATAGAGGAAGTGAACCAGCACACCGATAAGACCATGCGGATTCAGACGCTTCAGCCGGATGTGAAGAACAAATATATCAAATTTGATGCACGTCATAAGCTGCTGCTGGAGCAGCTTAAACAATTTCCAATGGGCGCACACGACGACGGCCCGGATGCCTTGGAGGCTTGCCGGACGATTGCGAAGAGTGCGGGCGTCCTGGACGACAAGCTGCTGGGCGTGTTTAGGAGGTTGAGAATATGGGGTTAGGCACATGGCTGCGGCAAGCCGCTGGCGAAATCTCCAAGCTGCGCCGCCGGGTTAGCGCAATGGTTGGCCTGGGATTTTCCAGCTACAAGCTGGACAGCCGCCGGGTCGATTACGCCCTGGCCCGCAGCCTATATGACAACGAAGCCGAGCCGTACAAGCTGGGCGCAGGATTTTGCAGACCGATCATCAACGTCAAGGCCGGGTTTATGGGCGTCCCTTCCTTCCATTCGGAAGACGAGGCGGCGAAGGAGATCGTGACCAACTTCTTTTCGGGTCAGACGTCCAAGATGAACCGGACGCACAAAAAGGCGCTGCTGGAAGGCGATTGCTTCGTCTGGCTGCGGCGCGAAACGACGGATGCGGCGCTGTATCCTGAAATGCAATCACGCCTGGTCTACACCATCATCCCGAACGAGGAAGTCCACTCCATCAATCGAAATCCGATGACAGGCCGGGTCGAAGAATACGTCCTGGTATCGAATATGGAATGGACGGACGAATCCGGGAACCGGCGAAATACGAAGGTCACGCAATGGATCAGCGCGGAGCGGCGCAAGATTCGCCTGGAAGGCGATGCGATCCCCGGCTTCCCCACCGAACATGAAGAGCCGAATATGCTGGGTTTCATCCCGATTGAGCATTTCGCAAACGAGAAGGACGAAACACGATTGTTCGGTCAATCCGAGTTGGAAGCCATCGAGCCGTTTTTGAAGGCGTATCACGACGTCATGCTTCACGCGCTGCAAGGATCGAAGATGCACTCCACGCCACGCCTGAAGTTCAACCTCAAGGACGTGGCCGCGTTCCTTCGGAATAACTTCGGCATCACCGATCCGGCCAAGTACGCCCAGGAAGGCGGCACCATCACCTTGGACGGCAAGGAATTTTTGATCATGACCGAGGGTGAAGACGCTGGCTTCATCGAAGTGCGCAGCTCCACCGGCGACGCTGCCGGCCTGCTGAAGCTCATTTTCTATTGCATCGTGGCCGTAAGCGAAACGCCGGAATTCGTGTTGGGCGTTCATACGCCCAGCAGCCTATCCAGCGTCCAGGAGCAAATGCCGGTCTTCGTTCGCAATATCAGCCGCAAGCGGGCTGACTTTGCAAGCAACTGGCAGCGCTTGGCGCGGATGGTGCTGGCGATGACCAAGGCCGAAACCGGACAGGAATTCGAGACGTTTGCCACAACCTTGGAATGGGAAGAAATCGACCCGCGCGATGAAAAGGAGCTGGCCGAAACCATCAAAGCTTTGACGGAAGGGCTGAACACGGCCATCCAGGGACGGTTCATGAGCGCCGATTCTGCTGCCGAATTCCTGCGGGCCTATATCCCGACTATGAAGGAGTATGATTCCGACGATCCCGATGCGGACACCGAGCGACAGCGCATCATCATGAACCAAGTGGAGCGTGAACGACTGTCCGACGGGGCGCTGGGGATCGGCGAGATTGACGCGATCAAAAAAGAGTTGAAGAAAGGCGGTGCCGCATGAAATACCACATGATGCAGCCGGTTGTGATTGTGTCGGACACATTGAATTATGGCCTGCCGGTCGGATCGCTGGCATATGTGACCATGATTGAACCGCGCGGATTCTTCGGGACGCCTTACTTCATTCGGGTTCCGTCCGAGCAAAAGGAATACTGGACGCCGGAATGCGATTTGGAGCCTGCCGCCGATTGGTACGCCAAGGAGAGCGAAAACGTCATCCGCGATGCCTTGATCGACTTCGCTCTGGCAACCGGCAATAAGGAGCTGTTCCAGGCACAGGCCCGTCAAGGGGCGAAGCGAGAATGAAGCGCAGCGAAATCAATCAGATCAGACAAATTACCGGAGCCTATGCGCCCGAAGCGCTCAAGGCTCGGCAGGCATGGCTAGAGCTGCGCCTGCGGCAAGACCCGGAGGTTCGCAAGCTGTTCACGCGGCTGGCCGACGAAATCGCCGATACGCTGCGGCAAGGCGGCTCCGGCACGGTTGACGATTGGTTGATGGGCGCTATCGAAGGCCAGCTCCGCTATCTGATCACCGAGCTGCGGGACGGGCTAACCGAGACGCTGCACGGCCATATCGCGGAGGCGGTGGAGATCGGCAGCCGCTACAATCGCGCGGTGACGATTGACCTGATGACGCAAAAGGTATCTATTCCCCGCATCACCAAAAGCGGTTTGGAACGCATGTATGCGCGGGTCAATGAGGCGGCAGTTCGGGCGCATATCGAGCGCACCAGCTACGGCCTGAAGCTGTCGGATCGGATATGGGATTCCTCCAACGGTGCGGGCGAAGTCATCCGCAACATTATTCAGGATGGCATCGCCACCGGGAAGGACGCCATCGAAACGGCTCGTGCCCTGGAGGGCTACGTGCGCAGCGATGCAAATGTGATGTCCAAGTATTACGAAGGCATGCAGGAGCGTATGAAGGGCCGGGTGCCTGACGATTTGAGTTACCAGGCATTGCGCACCGCCCGCACGGAGACAACCGCCGCCCTGGGTCAAGGCAGCATCACATCGGCGAGGGCGTCACCGAGCTGCACCGGCATCAAGTTTTGTTTGTCGGCAGCTCACCGGGTGCAAGACATCTGCGACGTACTGGCGCGGGAGGATTTCGGCATGGGGCCTGGCGTGTATCCGCTCGACGATCCCCCGCCCTATCCGGCGCACCCGAACACGCTGTCCTATCTCGTCGAGGTGCATCAGCCGGTGGATGATTTCGTCCGCCAGCTCCGTTCCTGGGTGGATGATCCGGCCAGTCAGCCGCAGTTAAATGACTGGTACGCGACCGAATATTTGGGAGCGGCCTAGAACGCCCTCTGTGCGCCTTGGTGGATTTTACCGTCCGAATCTATGCCGGACAGGCTACACCCCCGTTATAACGCGTTATAACGGGGTCTGCGGGGCATCTGAACAGGTTGACCCTGATAAGGAGGTGATAAAACGATGGCAAAGGCGAAAAACAAACTCATTTTGCTTCCGGCGTCGATCACCGGCGAAATGAAGCCGCAGGACATCCCCCTCGCTCCTGGCGTCAACCTTGAAGCGATCAAGTCCGGCGATGAAGACCCGCTCGAAGTCGTGGTCGAAGTCCCGGCGGGCAAATCGACAAGGGGCTGGAATTACAAGCCCGAGAGTTTGAAGGCAATTGTCGATCACGTCAACCGGGATACGTTGTCCGGTTTCCTTGGGCATCAAAAGGCCGACGAAGTCGCGAACAAGTTTGACCCGCCCGTCACGCATTGGGTCGGGGCGCGGATGGAAGGAACGCGGGCTTATTTTCGCGGCGTGGTCGATGCGGCGGCGAAGGACTTGAAACGATGGATTCGCGCCGGAAGGATCAAGCAAGTCAGCATCTTCGGGATGCCTAAGCTTCAGACGGTTGCCGGGGAAACCGAGGTGATCGATTATAAACCGCTGTCTATCGACTGGACGCCGCTCGACCGCTCCGGCATGCCGACGCGGATCGTGGCCCTGGGCGAGATGGACGAAATCGACGAAGGAGGAAACGAAACGATGGATTGGAAAGAATTGATTGCGCAGCTCAAGGCCGCGCTGGCCGAAGGCAAAGCGACCTTGCAAGAAGTAATCGCCGCGCTGGATGCCGACACGGCTTCCAAGCTGGAGCTGCTGGCGAAGGTGAAGCAAGCGCTCGGCGTGACCGATGACGGTCAATTGCTGGCGAGTGTGGAGCAAGCCGGAAAGGCGCTCAAGGAGAGCCAGCAGGCTGCACTCGGCCAAGAAGTGAAAGACGCGGTTCGCGAGAAGGTCGCCGGAGAAATGGCGCAAAACCTGATCGCGAAGATGATCACGCCGAAGGAAGGCCAAACGAAAGAAGCGATCATCGGCGAGATTGACAGCTTGCTGGCTGACGAATCGATCAAGGCAATGATCAACCGCGTGTCGGTGGATACTCCGGCCTTCATCGGCGGAACCGCCGTTGACAACCGCGCACAGTCCGGGAGCGCCACCGTCCAGACGGATAGCGTCCCGATCTAACACGAACCCAAGGAGGGAAACGCAATGGATACGAGATACCAAGGAAGTCCGGTGCCGGTTACGGTGCATGAGCTGTCGCGGTCGAAAGTCAGCGATGGCAAATCCGTTACCGTCAAGGTGCCGGAAAACACGACCGTCACAGCTGGCGAATGGGCATTGCTGGACGGATTTTTCGGCCTGGTGATGCAATCGGCAACGACAGCGGCAGGCGAGACGAAAGACATCGTCCTGACCATTGAGCAAGCGGAATACGAGACAGATCAGATCAGCACCAGCCAGGCGTTCGCGAAGGGGACTCCCCTCTACTGGAACGCTACGACCAAAAAATTCACCGAAACCGAGACGGATAACCGGCTTGTCGGCCGCGTGACCAACGGCAAAGACGCGAACAACGTCATTTGGTTCCTGCTCGGTCCGCAGGCATAAGGAGGGTAAACATCTATGTTCAAGGTTATATCGTTTGAAGGCGAAAAGGCCAAGCGCCGTCAAGGCACCATTGAAAGCCGGGTGCCGTTCGTACTGGACGGCCAACGCTTTGAGGCGATCAAGAAGATCGTCAACGGCGAAATGTCGATTCCGCGCTGGTCCAAGCCGGTGGGCGAAATGCTCTCGCTGGGAAGCGCCGAAAGTTTCAAAGAGCTGCTGGGCAAGGTAACGCTCGATGTCGAGCTGGGCCGCGAGAAGGTGCCGCTGCTCTACAAGGAAATCTATGAACTGGTTTCCGATCCGAACTTGCCGGAGCTGCTGGACGCGAAATGGGCGTTATCCGGTACGGTCATCTTTGCGGAGCATATGGAGGGCCAGGAAGTGAAGTTCGGCTCCGTCCGCGCCGAACAAGGCCCGACCGCTCGGGTTGTGACGTACAGCGCGGGCTTCGAGTACACGAAGCAGATGATCGATTTCAACCGGACATTTGAAATTGACATTCTCAACCGGGGCATGGGCGAAGGCTACAACTCGCTGCTGAACCATATCCACCTTTCCCCCATCGTTTCGTTCTCGTACAAACCGGCGAACAAAACGGCGTTCCAGGGCAAGGAAGGCGAAGAGCGCTGGGTGTCCATCTGGCGGACGCTGGATGCCGCCCGCAGCGCGGCAGGAACGGCCAAGCGCCAGGGCAGCGTCTTGCTTGCCAACAGCGCAGATCAGACCGCCATCGAAACGGCGCTGAAAGGCTTCACGCATAATGGAACAACTTACGCGGCGATCAGCGGCATTACGACGGTCATCTACTATGATGGTTACTCGGTAACGGTCGGCAAAAAGGAACATAGCTATCCAGGCGTTACGCCTGGCAAGGCGTACCTGATCCGCCCGAAACGCGGCTTCAAGGAGCTGCTGAAACGCGACTTGCAGATCGAGACAACGCAGGGTGATTTGACGCGCTTAGTGCAAGCGCAAATGGTCGGTTACGCTTATCGCGGCGTGTACGCTGCGATTGAGGAAAACGTCCAGGAAATCGCGCTGCAATAACCGGCATTATCAAAATAATTGGCAAAGGAGCCGGGCGAACTCGGCTCTCTTTGTCGTGGGAGGGTTGCACATGACGCCGACGGCAGACATTCGCGAAGAGCTGCGCGAGCTGCTCGACGAAGAAATCCCCGAGGGCGGAACCGATCAGGACACCGCCTTCACCGACGCCCGGCTGGACCGGCTGATCCAGTCGGCGTCAAACCTGTATGCCGCAGCCGCCGAAGGTTGGCGGCGCAAGGCGGCGCGGATTCAAAAGCGGCTCGGAGACATCGCGTCCTATCAGACGGGTGCGGAACAATATGAACGGGTCGATCTATCCAAGGCGCTGGCCGCAGCGCTCAAGATGGCCGAAACATTTGACGGCATGGCGGAAGCGCCTGCACCTAATGCGACAGGCAGTTTCATGTTCAACGTCAAACGGCCAGGGGTGTTGTGATGATCGACGCAGCCGTTCGGAAGGCACACATCGGATGGAATATCCGACAAAACCCAACGGAGGTCACGATTCGCGTCACACAACGCGTCAAGGCAGGCGGCGGCTTTGAAGAAGTCAAGTCGCAGATCGGCCCGTTGACCGTTCGCGTGTTCGTTGGATCGCGTCCGCTCAAGGCCGATACCGTTTCGGAACGGGCTGGCCGAAAGGAAGTCAGCGACACGTATTCGCTGCTCGCCGACTATACGGCCAATCTGCCGAGTGGCCCGGACGTAACGCAGGAATTCGACGCCTATCCGCATGGGCATTTTCGGATTACCTCCGTCCATCCGCAGATCGTCCAAAACGAAATATGCGGATACGTGGCCGAGCTGGAAAGGGTGAGGTGATATGCCTCCTTTAGATAAAGTCCGGGCGAAGATCGAACGCCGGAAGGTGGCGACGCTGCTTGTTGCCAAGCAGGTCGGCAAAATCATGGAGGGTGACGCGAGACAAAAGGCATCCTGGGAGGATCGAACCGGACATACTCGGCAAGGCATCCAGGGCGGAGCTGACGTTCGCCGAAATGGCGAGGACAGAATGGCCGTTGTGTTTTTAGCGCACACGATGCGCTCCGGCCTTTATCTCGAAATAGGTACCGGTCTGTACGGTCCCAAGAAACGTAAGATCGTTCCGACAAATAAAAAGGCACTCCGCTTCCCGGTCGGCGGCGGCAAATATGTGATTGCTGGGTCTGTCAAAGGGATGAAGCCAAGGCCGATCATCAAGCCGACAGTACAACGCCATGTAGGCACGCTGCGCAAGGCGGTGCGTGATGTCTGGAGGGATTCATGATGCGCGGACTGATCCGTCAGCAGCTCATTGACCATATCCCCGACATCGCCGGGCGAGTGTATGAGACGGACGCGGCGGCAGCGGACGAAGAAAAGCCTTACTTGGTCATGACCAAAGGTTCCGAGTCCGACGAAAACGATTGGGCCGGGATCAGCACTATGATCGAGGTTTGGCCGTATGTGGCGCACACACAATTCAAACATGTGGACGCCCTAGTCGCGGCTGCGATTGATGCGCTGGACCACCGACTTCTTCAGGACGATGTAACCGGCGAAGCGATCTTGTGTCGGTTTACCGGATCAACCTCCGCCGACATGCTGGACGAAAAGTTTGACGCGATCACACGCGGCATCCAATTTGAGGTGTTTTCCCTTGGTTGGCTGCTGCATGATCCGGTCAAGCCAGATCCCGCATCGGCGTTGTCAGCCTGGACGGCAGATCGGTTCCCGGCCATGCAGACGGACCCGCGAAGCTGGAATCCGTCCGACGATGCGCCCGCTCTCTATTGGCGGATCGCGACGATCCGCAGCGTTCAGACCATGCCCTGGGGCGCATGGATCGACGCAACGATGCGCGGTCATATGCTCGTCCCCCGCGTCCCGGCCCGCAACACTTGGCTGGAGCGAACGGTGAGGCAGCTTGCGCTTGACGGCCAGATCACCATGCTGGACCAGTCGCGCATGATCATTCAGCGGGTCAGCGCCGACAGCTCCCAAGACCCGTTCCGCACCGGGCAAATTGCCCTGGACGTGCGGTTCGGTGTACTTCGGACAAGCCCGGCAGCGCCGCCGTTGAATCAGATCAACATTAACGGAGGTGCTTAATATGGCAGAAGCCAAAGAAGTCAAAACGACGAAAAAAGCGAAGCCTGAAGCCACCTACAGCAAGCAGGAAATCATGGCCGCAGCCGCCGGATTTGGCGTCTCCCCTGACGTAATGGCCGGGGCGCTGCGCCGGGTGGACAAGGACACCCTGACCCGCGCTGAAGTGGAACGGGCAATTCAAGATTTTAAGAAAAGGCAGGTGTAAGAAATGCCAGGCGAAACTTTCATCTTAGGTGAACAGAAAGTCAGACCGGACGTGTACGTCCGTTGGCACAATGCGGGCGGCGCTCGCGTGGTAACGGGTACGGTCGGCGTCGCTGCCGCCGTCGTCAAAGCCAATTGGGGTCCCCTCGGCGAAGTGATTGCGGTGGAAACGCCCGGCGATTTATCAAGGAAGTTGGGAAGCGGAAACGGCCCGGATTGCGTTCGGGAAATCTTCTCCGGCGGTGCAAGTACCGTCCTGACCGTTCGCGTCGGTAGCGGAGGCAGCCCGGCGCAATTGGAACTGGAGGATACCGCAGCCACGCCGGTCAAAGTCGTGCGGCTGCTCACGAAGTACCCAACGACAAGGACAATCACGGCGACGATCCGGGATTCGCTCGAAGACCCGGCCATGCGCGAGCTGCTGCTGCACGAAAACACCCGGCAACTGGAGCGGCTGACGTTTGGAAAAGGAACGAACGAGCCGGATCAGATTGTCGCCGCGATCACCGCGAACAGCCAATACCTCACCGCCACGAAGCTGGCCGATGGGAATGGCGAAATTGACACGCTGCTGGATGAATCACTGACCGGCGGCGCAGCTCCGACCGTTACCGGCGAAGACTATGCCGACGCCTTCGTGCTGCTGGAACGCAAGTTCTTCGATGTGGTTGTCGTTGATTCCGAGGATGTGGGCGTTCATGCTTCTCTCCAGTCCTTCGTGAAGCGGATGCTCTCCGAAGGCGGCGGGCGGATCATCGGCGTTGTCGGCGAACCGACCAGCATCCCGTTCGCGACGCGTAAGACGAATGCCCGGTCGTACAACGACTTTGCCATCGTCTACGTTGGCAATGGATTTGAAACGACGACCGGCCCGCTCGAAGGCGCGAAGGCTGCGGCCCGCGTGGCCGGGGTCATTGCTTCCAGCGCCTACAACGCGAGCCTGACCCACGTTCCGATCACCGGCTCGATTGGCGTCGTTGGGGAGCTGACGAACACGCAGTACAAAGAAGCGATTCAAAGCGGCATGCTGACCTTCTCGCTCAACCCCGACGGCCTCGCGCAGATCGACTACGGCATTAACACCAAAGTCACGCTACTGGCCGACGAGGATGAAGGTTGGAAGAAAATCCGCCGGACGCGCACCCGGTTTGAACTGATCGACCGGGTTGTGCTGACGCTCCACCCGTACCTCGGCAAATGGAACAACAACGAAGATGGCCGCGCCTTTGTCGTGACAATCGCGAACGGGATCATCCAAACGATGATCCGCGAGGGCGGCTTGGAGAGCGGGCAACTGATCGTGGACCCGGCCAACCCGCCGCAAGGCGATTCGGCTTGGTTCCAGTTTACGGACCTGGTGGACCTCGACAGCATCGAAAAGCTGTATATGGACTTTGGGTTCCAATTCTCGCCGCAAACGGCATAAGGAGGCTTGAACAGCAATGGCACAAGATGCAAGGTATATTTTTCGGGATTGCGTCCCGGACGGTTCCATCGACGTGGCAAACATCCAGGTTGGAGAGATTGTTCAACGCGCTTGGTCCTTCCGGGTGAACAGCCCGCCGGACATTCAGCAAATGCTGGATTACGGCGTTCTGGATTTCCGCAACATTTCGCGCGGATACTCCGGCGAGCTGTACGACGGAGACGGCACGTTCTTGGCGGAAGTCAATACGTGGCAAGCGCAGATCAGCGTGACCAACTCGGACTATCAGCCCGCCGGGCAGAAACATACCTGGGGGATCATGCAAAGCTACAGCATGACGCTGACGTTCACGGAAACCGTTATTCGCGACGGCATCCTGCTGAAAAAGCTGGTGGACAGCTTGCGCTCCCAAGCGCCGGACGCGGTATTCAACTTCACCGGCATTCTGCGCGCAAGTCGATAATTCATTGTTGCGCCCTGGGCCAGCCTGGGGCGCTTCCATCAAATCAAACCATTTAGGAGGGCTTACGCCATGAGTGAAGTTAAAGGAAAAGAACCGATTGCAAAGGAAGAATTGCTCGACAACGAAACCGACATCCTGCGCGGGCTGTTGGAAGCGGCGACGGATACCCAGCAAGAGCGCAAGGTTATTGAAATCGCTCGCAAAGGTAAAGTGTTCTTCCGCTTCTCGATCCGTCCGCTGTCGGAAGAGGAATACAACGCTTGCCGCGACAAGGCAACGAAGTACAAGAAGAACCGCCGCCTGGGCGGCATCAAGATGCCCGAGGACACAGACGCCGCTCGTTACCGTTCCTTCCTGATCTACGAAGCCACCGTTCCCGAAGATCAGAAAAAGGTCTGGAACAACAAAGCGGCCTGGGATCAGCTCAATGTGCTTAGTGGTGTGCAGCTTATCGATAAAGTCTTGCTGCCGGGCGAAAAGGAAGCGGTCATCGAACAGATCGACAGGCTTTCCGGTTACGACCTGGACGATGAAGGCGAAGAGGCCGAAGACGTCATAAAAAACTAATTCAAGCGGGAGGGCAAGCGACCCTCCTGCATCATATCTTCCAGCGCCAGGGGAAACTCCCGAGTGAAATACTAAAGCTGCCCGAAGGTGAGCGGCTTTTTTGTCTTGTCTCCACGAAGGTGGCGCTGGAAGCCGAGGCCGAAGAACGCCGCGCACTCTTAGCAAAGCAAGGCAAAAAGGGGTGATCGCTGGTGGCAGAAGAAGTATATCGCATTGAAATACCGGTCACGGTCGAAGATCAAAGCGAACCAGCCTTATCGAATGTGGAAAAGAAAGTCAGTCGGTTTGATCAAACGGCAGACCGCATTCAAAAAAGGTTGGACAAAATGAACCGCACTCGCTGGCAACTCGCGGTTCACGTGCTGGATCGGGCATCCATTGTCATTCAACGCATTGGGGCAACAGCCCGCCGTATCGCTAGTGGAAGCTACCGCTTAACGGTTCGCGTCCTCGACTTAGCGACATCCCCGTTCAGAGCTATCTTGCGCGGAATGAATTCAGCGCTCGGCATACTCGGAATCGGGGCCGGAACGGCGGGAACAATTGTGCTGCCGATTAAAATGGTTATCCAGCAGCAATCAATCGAAACAGCCTTTGAAGTCTTACTCGGAAGCGCGGATGCGGCGAAGCAGCGCGTTGCCGAATTGATCGATTTTGCCGGACAAACACCATTCGCACGGGATGAAATTTTTGAAGCAAGCCGCATCTTAGAGGTTTTCACCAAAGGAGTGCTATCCCAGGGAGATGGGCTTCGCATGGTCGGGGATATTGCGTCAGCTACCCAAAACGATCTTGCTAACACCGCTTTATGGATGGGCCGTTTATACGACAGTATGAAGGCCGGAAGGAAGGTCGGTGAAGAAACGTCCCGCCTGCAAGAAATGGGCGCGATTGATGGTGATGCCAGAAACCGGCTTGAAGCATTGGCCGAAGCCCCGATGGAAATCAACAAGAAATGGGCGCTTGCGGTCAAAGAGTTCCAACGCTATGACGGCATGATGCTGAAGATGTCCGACAATCTCGCCAACCTACTGCTCGGGGTCAAATCATTTTTCAATAATACCTTTGTCAAGCGCTGGGGCCAAGGCTTGGCGGATGGGATCACGCCGCTTCTGCAAGCCTTCCGACAATGGCGCAGGGAAAACCCGAAACTGATTGCCGCAATGGGTGATCAGGCGGAGCGAATGGCAGCTCGCTTCTCACGCTTCTTCGTGGACCGCATTCAAAACATTTCGCGAAGGCTGCGGGAGCTATTCAATGACAAGCAATTTCAGAACGCTGACCTATTCGGCAAGGTAAAAATCGCCTGGAACAAGATCATCAGCGAACCCTTTGCGAGTTGGTGGGCCGGTGGCGGAAAGGGACAAATAGACGCCATCGCCTCGAACATCGGCGGCGCTCTCGGAGCTGGTCTGAATAGTGTGCTGCTTGGCCTATTTGGTATGGGGAGCGAAACGGAAGCCAAGGTAAGCGAATCACCATTCATTGAAGCAGGCGCTTCAGCAGGCCGTTCCTTTCTGACGGCATTCCTGGAAGCTTTCGACGCCAAGCAAATTGCGGAAAAAGCAAAAGAGGCGTTCCTGAATTTGCAACCGACTTGGCTAGGTGGCGAAACAAGCAGCGGCGTGGGCCAGATGTTAGCCCTGGCGATGGATGCTTGGCTGATCGGTAAAGCGGTGAAAATTCTGAAAGGGCCACTCAAGGCGGGGCAAACAGTCAGAAGATGGTTAAGGGGTGGTTCTACCGCCGAAGCAGCCACAACAGCAGCCACAACAGCAGCCACGACCGCCGCAACGACCCGAACGACCGCGACAGCAGCCGAGACGGCCACGCGAACGCCTTGGTATAAACGCTGGTTTTCCAAGAGTGCTACAACAGCCGCCGAGGCGACGCCTAGCGCTCCGTGGCATCAACGCTGGTTCGGAGGCTCCAAGACTCCTGCTACACCGCCCCCGGCGGCAGCGGGACCGGCGGCAAGAATCCCACAGAACTATCGCCCGGCGGGAACAAAATTTTGGGATAACATCCCGCTGGATCGTACCTACAGCCGCGACGAGATCGTCCGCATGTCCAACGCCGGACAGCTCGGACGCTTCAATGAGCTAGAGAAGGCTTTCGCTTCCGCACCGGCTCCGAAAACAAGCTGGTGGCAAAAGCTGCTTCCAAAAGGCGGAGGCGGTCGAGGTCTTGGCTTCCTGTCGCGAACTGTCGGCAAGGTGGCGATCCCGCTGTCTGTCGGTTTGGATGTGGCGAACATCGCGTCCGCTGAAGCTGGGACCGAACGAAACCGCGCTATCGGCGGAACGGTTGGGGGCTGGGGCGGCTTCGCTGCCGGAGCTGCTGGCGGTGCCGCTATCGGTTCTGTCGTTCCGGGGCTTGGGACCGCTGTCGGCGGACTGATCGGCGGCATCCTCGGAAGCCTGGGCGGCGGTGCGATTGGCGACTGGATCGGCAGCAAAGGCGAAGATATATCCCGCTGGTTCAAATCGACCTTATGGCCGTCGCTGAAAGACGGCGCGAATGCGACGTGGACGTGGATTTCCGATACCGGCCCGCAAGCTATCGCCAAGGGCGTGGGCTTCGCTGTCGGGTATATCGGTGACACCCTGTTCAACGGCGACTGGTGGGGCGAAAAGTGGGCTGCTGTCGAAGCCTGGTCGAATGCCTCCTGGGAACGGTCGAAAGAAACATGGAACAACGCCGTCGCGGCCATTGAATCCACCATCTTCAACGGCGAATGGTGGGCCGAGAAGTGGCAAGGCGTTCAGGATTGGGCCGCAGACTCCTGGGAAGGCGCGAAAGACATCTGGAACAACACACGTGAAGCCATTGGCAGTACGCTGTTTAATGGCGAGTGGTGGCAAGGTAAATGGTCGGCGGTCGAAGGCTGGGCCTCTAACGCCTGGGAGAATATCAAAGGCAAGTGGGGCAACTTCTGGGGCAAAGTGAGCAGCGCCTTCAGTGAGGGCAAGGAAGCCGGTCAGCAGGCGGCAGCCGGTGCGAAGGCTTACGCTCGCGGCGGTTTCGTGACGACGCCGCATATCGGGCTGGTCGGCGAAGCTGGCCCCGAAGCGATCATCCCGCTATCGGCTGGCAAGCGCGACCGAGGGCTGGACCTTTGGGAACGCGCTGGTCGTATGCTGGGCGTTCGTCCCTACGCCTTCGGCGGTATTGTCGGCGCTATATCCGCACCGGAAGCGCCAATGTTTGCGCCAATCGCTCCAATGGCTCCGGCTGGCGGAGGGTTGACCATCAACGTGGGCGGCATTCAGTTCTCTATCAACGTGGAGGGCGGCGACGGCCAATGTGTGATCGATGCGATCCGGGAGCATAGCGACGAGATTGCTGACGAGATCGCGGGAAAAATCGCCGACCGGCTCGACGAATCAACGAATAACAGTGTGTAGGTGGTGGACGCATGGATTTTTATTTGACAGACACCGCAACCGGGAAACGGCTGCATTTTCCCATGAACCCGGAACGCATAACCGCCGTCACCTCCGCCCGCATTCAAACATTCGAGGCTATCGAGCTGGGCGAATACGCGTTGCCGCGTGGGTCGATGCTGGTGCGCATGACTTTCGATGGTCTGCTGCCTGGCGAGACGCGCAAGCACACCTCGCTGGTGAAGTCCTGGCGTGATCCGCGTCAAATTGCTGGCGATCTATCGGCATGGCGCAACGCCGGGACGAAGCTGCGGCTGCTGGTGACAGAAACGCCGTTCAATCATGATGTGTTCATTCAGGCATTTGAACACACCTGGGCAGGCGGCCACGGGGATATGCGCTATTCGCTTGAGCTGGTGCAGGCAAGGGACATCTTGATTCACCCTGAAGGGCAAGTCAAGTCCAAGGCCGAAGTGAAGGTTCTCTCGGCTTCTCGTTCCCTGCCCGCCCAGGCCAAGACCCATACCGTCGTTCGTGGTGACACGCTGTGGGGAATCGCTAAGAAACATCTCCACAACGGGGCGCGGTACATGGAAATTTACAATCTGAACAAGGCGCTGATCGGGCCTGATCCGAACAAGATCAAGCCCGGCCAAGTGTTGCGCCTGCCTGGTTAGGTGGTGCCGCATGATCGATATTACGAAAGTCAAGTACGACGTGGCCGTTCTCCTGCCTCAAGGAGAGCGGCTATCTTTAACAAACGTCGCCAGGGGCTTGAGCTGGTCGGAGCAATCCGGCGAGCTGGCAGCAAGTATTCAGTTTCAAATTCTAAACCAACGCCTTGGCGACGGGTGGCTGCACCAAAAGCTTCCCCTCGGAGCCAGGACGCTGCTTCGAGCCGATTGGGGCGACGGTTGGCAAGAGATACATCAAGGGATCATCTTCGATTGGGAATACGAAAACGATTCGGTCGGCATTCTCGACGTCAAGGCATACGACATCCTGATCTATCTCCTACGCAGCAAGGATGACCGGTATTACCCGTCCGGGACGAAGGCCCGCGTCATTATCGAGGACATCGCAAAGGCGTGGAGCATCCCCATCGGCCAGAACGATTTGCCGGATATGTCGCTGTCCAAACAAATTTTTCGAGGGGACACCCTCGGGGCGATGCTGGATAAGGTGCTGGATCAAGTTCACAAGCGCGGCGGCGGCAAGTACGTCATTCGCGCGAGCGGCGGCAAGATCAACATTTTGCGCCAGGGCCAGAACAAGACGGTGTATCGGTTCGTGGGGGATGTGGTACGCCGGATGACGGACCAGCAGGACATCGAAGATTTAGTAACGCGTGTCAAAATAATTGGCAAAGAAGACAAGGCCGGACGCGCTCCGGTCGTCGCCACGCTCGACGGCAGGACGGAATTCGGTATCCTGCAAGACGTAATTTATCGCGAACAATACGACACTGTAGCGGCAGCCAAAGCAGCCGCCCAAGAAGTGCTGAAAGAGCGCGGCGCTCCGCGTAAACGACGGACGCTGACCGCTCCCGACCTTCCATTCCTGCGCCGAGGGGATAAAATCTTCGCCTCGGTCGGGACTATCGAAGGTTATTTTGCTGTTGTGGGCGTCCAGCACGATGCGGATAACCGCAGCATGACGATGGAGGTGGAAGCAATATGAATGGAAAAGGAGTGAACCGGCTGGGGCAATCCATTGATAGGCGGACCGATAAACGGACCGCCTCCCCGCCGTCGATGGATTTAGGCACCATCACGGACGACGGCCTGAAGCTGGATCAGTTTGGGCCGGTCATCCCGCGCAGCGGATACCTGGTTGCGGAATGGATGGTGGACGCGCATATCCCGCCCGAATCGCGCATCTATCGAACGGCATCCCCTGTCGGATCGGCGGGTGAAGACGTTCCGAGTACAACCTATTCGCCGGTGGCGCGGCTGGACTTCGCTGGCGGCAAAGATGGCGGTCACATTCCATCTGTGGAACTGCGCTTCGCCCCCTCGCTTCGTACCGGCGACCGCGTCCTGGTGCTATGGGTGCGCGACGATCCGGTCGTGGTCAGCAAGGTGGTGCAAGCGGATGCCTAATCTATTCCCGACATTCGATGCCCCTACGCTGGCGGAAGACAGCGCCGAAAGACAGGTTCAATACCCGCAAAGCTGGCTCTATGATTTTGAGAATGGCCGCGTGGTGATTGACGGATCGGGCCGCGCTGTGATGGCCGACGGGCTGACGGCCTGGGCGCAATGGTGCATCAAAGCCGCCTCCACGTTGCGCTTTGCCAATCTCGCCTACGGGCCGGACTTCGGATGCGAACACGAAACGGCGAGACGGCAGCCGACACGTAAGGCAGCCGAATCGGAACTGGAACGAGCGATCACGGAAGCGCTGATCGTTGATCCGCGCACGGAAATGGTTCGCGACTTCACCTTCACCTGGTCGGGCGACGAGCTGCTGGTGTCATTTACGGCCATCCCTGTGATCGGCGATCCGAAACGATTGGAGGTGCGAATGAATGGCTGATTTACCTCCTTTCCTCGAAGACCAGCTCGAAGAAGTGATCCGGCAGCGGATGCTTGACCGGATGCCTGCCGACTTGGACAAAACGGAAGGCTCGATCCCCTGGGATGCGATTTCCCCGGTTTCTATCGAATTGGTGCTTGCGTCGGAGTGGGCCAAGGAAGTGCTGCGCCGGGCGTTCGTACAGACGACGTTCGGTGACTATCTGACTTACAAAGCCGACGAGAACGGCGTGAGAAGGCGGCCAGCGGAATACGCCCGCACGGCTGGGGATGACGTTTTGTTCGTCGGTGATCCTGGTTCGCCTGTTCCCGCCGGTTATCTGGTGACGACCGAAAGCACCGAAGCCACGCCCGCCAAAATCTACGAGACGCTGGCGGCTGTGACGACCGGTCAAAACGGCGAAGCACGGGTTGCTGTCCGGGCGGTTGAGGCTGGCCGGATCGGGAACGCCCCTATCGGCGCAATCCGCCACCTGACCGAATCGTTACCCGGCATCAAGTCAGTGACAAATCTCGCGCCGGTCGAAGGCGGCGTCGATGAAGAAGACGACGAGACGCTACGCGAACGGGTCCTGGAAGAGAACCGCCGCGAAGAAGGCGACGGGAATATCTCGGACTATGTGGCATGGGCCAAGCAAATCCCAGGCGTCGGAAACGTCCTGGTCGAACCGCTTTGGCAAGGCGAAGGAACGGTCCGCGTCATTATCTTGGATTTGGATGGGCGGCCAGCTCCGCAGCCAACCATCGACGCGGTTCAGGAACACCTCGACCCCGGTAGTCGCGGCATCGGTGAAGGGCTTGCCCCTACCGGATCAAGGGTGACAGTCCACACGGCCACGACAACCTATATCAGCGCTACGATCCCCGGCCTGGTGCCGGAGCCTGGCTATACAGTGGAGCAAGCCCGCCTCAATGCGGAAACGGCGCTTAACGCCTATCTGTTCCACGTCAATCCGGGCGGCGTGATCAAAATACAAGAGGCAGCGGCCAGCGTGATCAACGCCCCTGGCGTCGATAACATGGGCGACATCTTGCTGGAAGGCTCCAGGCAGGACATTTACCTGGAAGTCAATGAACTGGCCCAGCTCGGGAGCGTGGACTATCCATGACGGCCAAGGACCGCATGCTTTCTTATTTGCAGCCAGGGCAATATGACCGGGATCGGGTCATGCAGGCTGTGTACGAAACGCAAGGCGCGGAAATCGATGCACTGAACTTTACACTGGACGAGATTCTGGAGCAATACTTCATCGAGCGGGCAACCTGGGGACTTCGCTTATACGAAGAACAATACGGGCTGCCGGTGAATGAAGACCTTGACCCGGAGCTGCGCCGCAGGCTGATCATGGCAAGGAAGCGGCGCGGCAGGAACAGCCTGCTTCGCATCCTCCAAGCGGTCGAGCCTTCGCTATCTTTGGCCTGGGGGCGGCTAGTTATCCCCTTCACGCTCGTCTCGGAGGCGGATGATTACAATTTCGGCCCGCTGGTCACTTTGCTGGAACGGCACAAACCAGCGCATCTTGGATACTCCTTCCGCGTTGCTCCTGCGCAGCCGGATTCGGGTTATACGATTTACGCCAATCACTTCCGGCGTAATCGGATTAAGATGGAGCTGCTGACCGGGACGGCTCGGGCCGGACGCTGGCCGTCGTGGTCAACTTTAGGCTTCGTCCACCAGGAAGGGGTTGCGATCCGCAGCCAGTTGAACCAAGGTGATGGACTATACATTCCTGCGGGGACGTTGTATAGCGGTCCGACGCAGGGACGCGAGAACATCGGCGTTTCGCAGGAGGCGTTGGCCGCGATTGCCTCCGATCCGATCATCGGCATTGCGGAATATTCCCAAGCCGGTGATTTCAAGGCTGGGGAGCGACCAAGCGTTACAAGTAACGGCCAGCGCCGGAATGTTGACATTTATTCTGATCACAGCGTCGCAACGGGCTACAGCTCCCCCTTCCCTTGCGGCGTCTATCATTGCGGGGAGGAGGTGGCCTAGATGCTGAACCCGATCATTCTGCAAGAATTCGCCGACCATCTGGACAAGCGGATCGTCTCGGCGGACGTGCAGATCGACGGGGTGACATACCCCGCTCAAATTCGCCGCTCGTTCTTGGAAGGCGCGACGGTGCGCAAGCATATCTACCTGACGAAAGGCCCTTACGGCACCGTCACCCGCGCCCGGCTTTTGGGGGCCTCGGGCGAAATGATTGCCCAGCGCACCGATCCCCAGCAGCATAGCGCTGACAAGGGGTTGTTATTGGAATTCAAGTTTGCAATTCAGGAGGTGTAACGCATGCCATTGCGTGATGAAGCATATGAACCGCTCGAATGGGAAGACAGGGTCATCGATCAGCAAACGGGCGACGTCCTCGTTCCCGGAACGCCGGTGAACGAAGTCAATCTCAATCGAATGGAAAGCGGCATTCTGACCTCTCACCTGGATGTCGGACTGGCCGCATTGGCGGCTTTGCAGCTCGCCGCCGCGACGCAACAAGAAATGGAGAAGCTGAAAAATCAACGCATTCTCCAGGGTGAAGCCACCATTACGGCGAACCAGTCGAACGGCTATTTCCGAGACTTTGAACCCTTCATCGAAATTAGCCCGCCGGGGTTGCCGCAGATCAACACGCCGAACTACGATGTGATCCTTACCCCGACTGTCTCCGATGACTTGGGACGGGTCGGCGACCTGGTCGTTTATGACAAGACCCAAAACGGTTTCAAGGTCAAAATGACCGGCTCGGCTATGGTTGTTGTATTCATCTGGACTTTGATCAATCCAAGAGTATAGGAGGAATGAACGAATGATCATTTCCGAAGTTTCCCAAGGGAAGAAAGCCCCTTACAGTGTCATGGGAACGGTGCTGACGGTAGGGACGGTTACGATTGACCTTCAGGAGCGCCAGCAATCGATTCAAAACGTCATTAATATCTGTCTGGACAACCAACTTCAGACGATGGGCGTCGGCCTGGGAGCCTGGTATGTGGCGACCGTCATTATTCCGCCGCGCCAGCGTCAGTTGATCCCGACGGGCGAGCTGGACGAGGAAGAAAATGAGGTCATGACCGAAATTGAACTGCCGCTGGATATGAACCGGGTCGAATTGCGATTGTGGGGCTTGCCTGAAGAGTACGACCCGGAGAATGCCGAAGAGGAAGACGCCGACGAACAGACTGAAAACGAAACTGATGACGAGGTGAGCAAATAATGCCTTTTATCTTGAGTGTTAAAGATGCCTACCGCCAGGCGGTCGAAGCGGCTACGGGCGGCAAGAATACCGTCATGTACGATGACAAAGGAAACCCCTCGATCATGGTCATGGTGCCGAGGTTCAACATTTCGGATGTAATCCAAGGGGGCGCAAACACACCGCATCCGGCCTTCATCGTGAACGGCGTGGTCAAGTCGGAAATCTGGATCAGCAAGTACCAGAATATCCTTCATGACAACCGGGCTTATTCCATCCCAGGGCAGGACCCAAGGGCATCGATTCAATACGATACTGCGAAATCGGCTTGCGAAGCAAAGGGTCCCGGATGGCACTTGATGACGAATACGGAATGGGCTGCCATCGCGCTGTGGTGCAAGGCTAACGGCTTCCAGCCGCGCGGCAACAACAACTACGGTGCAGACACTTCTGCCTCGTATGAACGTGGCAAAGAAACCCACAAGGCTGACGCAACGAGAACGGGCCGCGTCGCTACCGGATCAGGACCCGCCTCCTGGGCGCACGATAACACACCGGCAGGGATTTACGACCTGAACGGCAACGTATGGGAATGGGTGCAAGGATTGAAAATCATTGACGGCATCGCCTACGTGATGACGGACAATAACTTCACAGATGCAGAATCGGCATGGGTGAATACGGGTGTGAATATCACTACCGGCATGAGCAGTGGTAACCGTATTCTGACGATGCGTGAAGGCGCGATCCCTAACACGCCGAGCATGGATTGGTCAACGCTTGCGGTTCCGGCCACTTCCAGCAGTTCCGGCTCTGCGGACTATGGAACGGATGCGTATTGGTTTAATGCCGAAGGCGAACGACTCCCGTTTCGCGGCGGCGGTTGGGACGATGGCGCTAGTGCGGGCGTCTTTGCGCTCATCCTGAGCAACCCTCGGTCGGACGTGAACACGACCGTTGGGTTCCGCTCCGCTTTTGTTTCGTTGTAATCTGGAATCTGTGATCTGATTATCTGTCCGGGCCTGCGATAGCAGGCCCCTTATATAGAAGGGTGTGTAAAATGGAAGAGCTGAAAATCCTTCAGAAGTGTTATGACATGGTCCAATACGGATACATTTGCCTGCGGCAATATCCGAAGTCGGAAAAGCATACATTGGCCGCCGAAACGAAGCAATGCATGCTGGGTCTGATCCGTCTCATGATCACCGCCAACCGAAGGTATTACAAGAAGACGACCATTCAGGATTTGGATGTCGAGCTGGATACGCTGCGATACTACACGCGGCTGGCGAAGGACCTGGGTTTCCTTCCGTTGAAGAAATACGAAAACTGGGCAAAGATGCTTAGTGAAATAGGCCGCATGATTGGCGGCTGGCAGCGAAGCATCAAGCAATGACTTTCTGGGGGACGGGTCGTAAACTACCGATTCGCGGCGGCAATTGGAACAATGGCGCTAATGCGGGCGTCTTTGCGCTCAACCTGAACAACCCTCGGTCGAACGTGAACACGAACATTGGGTTCCGCTCCGCTCTTCCCGAAAGTCAGAAGTTGCTCCCCAAGTGGGATCATCCAGTACACGGGGGAAAAGGGACCCGTCTCCCTGCCGAAAGGCAAAATACATGAAACATCGAGAAGTCAAGCGGTATGCCTGACACGCTCGATACTCCCTGATAAGTCCAGCGGTATGATGTCAAGTCCCCGAATCGGTGGAATTGGAAATTTTCTTGGCTGTAACAGCTGGGAGTGCCGAAAAAAGGACAGCTCAAACTAAACCCAGCGAAAAATCGAGATAATATCCAGATTTTAACTGGGAATTATGCCAGGGACTTTAGCAAAGGAGGCGTTAATCCTTCGCAGGCGTCACCTTCTTCCGTGGCGTATAGAGTTGGCCGTTGCGTAGCAGCACATCGACCAGACGCACAAGCTTTCTTGCGGTTAAGACGAGGGCGCGTTTATGTTGGTGCTTGGGCACTTCCTTGTATTTCTTCCGGTAGTACTCGCCGAATTCTTCATCGCGGTTCTTTACCGAGTTGGCAGCTTCAACGAGGTAATAGCGAAGGAATCGGTTGCCGGATTTAATCCGTTTGGTGTCTTCGGCTTCAAAGGCGCCAGACTGGCTCTTGCGCCAGGTGAGGCCAGCATACTTGGCGACAGCGGCTTGGTCGCTAAAGCGCTCGATGTCACCGATCTCGGCAAGGATGCCAGCGGCATAGACGCGATCAATGCCGGGAACAGAACGCAGGCACAGGGAGCCAGGGATCGTCTCGAGAATTTGCTCAATCGCCTTGTCCAAATCCTTGAGCTGAGCCTGGATGCTCCGGATTGCTTGAATGGATGTACCCAGCACAAGATCAATGGAATCCTCGACGACTTTGGACAGCCGGTAAGAGGCTCTGGCCGCTTTCTGAATGCAGCGCGCGACGTTCTCGGGATCCGGGAAGCGATTGCGCCCCTTGTCCCGCAAGTAGTCGGCCAGATCGCCGACATCCATCGTCGCGATGTCGTCCAGACTGTACTTTTCGGAGAGCATCTCAAGGATGGCATGGCCGAACACCGAGCTCTCGACTTCGGTCGTGAAGGCATTGCACTTGTAGAACAGGTTTTGCAAGAAGTACTGTTTCTCGCGCGTCAGGTTATGGATCAAGTGAAACCGCATGCGCGTTAAACGCTGGAGCGCAACATACTGCTCCTGCATGACAATGGTGGTTGTCAGCCGCCCGAAGCGCAGACGGTCCGCAATCACCCAGGCATCAAGCCGGTCGGTTTTATTCAGGTCGGGATAGGTTTCTCGGAACTTGCTGACCAACTTTGGATTCATGGTAAAGACCTTGGTATGGCGCTCCTGGAGTGTAGGGTCACTATGCAGGTACATGGCGGGATGCCAGCTGTAGACCGAGGTCGATTCAAGCCCAATGTGAATCTCGGAGACCGCGTGCTTGTCCGCTAAGGCAACGATGCGATCTCGCAGATGAGCAGCCCCCTCCAGATTGTTTTTCACTGTGAGGGTCTCGAGCTTATCCCCGTCTGTGTTCATGAAACACGTTTCCAGTTCTTTCGAACTGACGTCAATACCGACAAAAAGCGTCAAATGGAATTTCCTCCTTTCGATGAGGGATGCAGGGAATAGACTCTCCGGGATGCCTCCGGCGCACGCGCAGATCAATCACCCTCGCCTATAAGAACACGCTTCGGTCCATGAGCTGCCCTGGCTTGCTAGGCCAGGCATGGGGTGCCGAAGGGAACGGCCAGCGGGTCAGAAGCTCAGACACGTACCGGAGAAACAGACTTAGAAATGTAGACGTGCTACAGGAGGAGAAAGAATTTCCCCGATAGATCCCTATGATCTATTGTCCAGAGGCATGCGGGAAAGTCCAGTCCCTTTTGCAATTTTCAAGGTGCGATTTACTGGAAATCGAAAAGTTTGCGGCCAGTTCCCATGGGAACTGGAAATCGGCTTAAAACTTGGTTCTAGAAATACTATACGAGGAGGAAATGGAATTGAAGACGTACACCGATTTGTTCAAGGAAATTGTTTCATTTGAAAATCTGGAAGCCGCTTATCGAAGTGCGTCGAAGCTGAAGCGTTATAGAACTGACGTATTGAAATTCACTCGGAACCTGGAAGAAAATTTGATCAACATTCAGAACGAGCTTATTCATAAGACCTATGAGGTTGGGCGGTATCGCGAATTCTATGTTTACGAACCGAAGAAGCGGCTGATCATGGCCCTTCCGTTCAAGGATCGCGTCGTCCAATGGGCCATATATCGCGTCATCGAGCCGCTGCTGGATCGACAGTTCATATTCGATTCATACGCCTGTCGCCAAGGCAAGGGCGTTCAGAAGGCAGCGGACAGGATGCAATATTGGATACGCCGCTTATGGCGGCAGCATGGGAACGCGTATTACCTTAAACTGGACATATCGAAATACTTCTATAGAGTGGATCATGATGTGCTGCTGTCCATTCTGGAGAGAAAGTTTGCTGATCCCGATTTGATGTGGCTGCTTGAGAAAATCGTGCGGTCCGAACATACGGAATTTGGCATCCCGCTCGGGGATCATGGATTCGATCAAGGAAGGATCGAGGGCATAGGAATGCCCATTGGGAACCTCTCCAGCCAGTTGTTCGCTAATCTATATTTGAACGAGCTGGATCAATTCGCGAAGCACCAGCTCCGCCTAAAGTGTTATATTAGGTACATGGACGACATCGTCGCGTTGCACCCAAGCAAAGAGCTGCTGCATCAGGCGCGGCGCGAAATCGAAAGATTTCTCGAAGACAAGCTCCGGCTGACGCTCAACAACAAGACGGCCATCCGGCCAATACATACAGGCGTGGAGTTTTGCGGGTTTCGCATTTGGGGGACGCATCGGAAGATCAGGAAGGGAACGGTGCGGAAGATCAAAGGCGGGTTGCGGTTTCTGCAAAGGGCATATGCGAGGGGTGACAAGTCGCTGGATGAAGTGAATTCGGCGATCCAATCATACATCGGATACCTAAAGCATGCCGACACGTTCAACCTCCGAAAACGGATTTTTCATCGTGCCGTATTCACTAAGGGGAACCCCGAAAACCCCTCGCATTTTTGCCAAAAATCTTGAGAAGTTTTGCCAAAAATTTTGCGCGGCTACAGCCGTATGAATACCGTGCATTGCTTCCATAACCTGATACCCGATATTTCCGTTTGTCCTATGGAGCTCTCCTCTACGAATCGCATAAGCCATATCCAGAACGCCGATACCTCGCGAATTTTCCGTATAGCCGTGCGTTAACGGAATCTCCCTCCATTCGCTATCTTTCCCGGCCAGTCGGAGCAATACCGGCCCGCCGAATGTATTCGGATCGGGCACCGACAGCGTACCCTTGCTGCCGTAGATTTCAATGCGAGGCAAGCTCGTCCCTCCTCTGATATCGAAGCTCGTGATCAGCGTGCCTACAGCACCGCTGGCAAAATCAAGCACACCGGCAATATGTGTCGGCGTCTTTACCGGAATTCGCTGTCCGTACCTCGGTTCACTTGTGATGGTCCGCTCCGCGAAGGAGACGGCAGCCGAACCCGTTACACGGGTTATCGGGCCAAGCAGCGTAATGAAGGCGCTTAAGTAATACGGCCCCATGTCGAACATCGGACCGCCGCCGATATCATACAGAAAATCCGGATTCGGATGCCAGCGTTCCGGACCTGGCGACATCATGAAAGCCGCCGCGGCAACCGGTATGCCGATCCACCCGTCATCGATGAGCTTGCGGCATGTCTGAATGCCGCCGCCCAGCACCGTATCCGGCGCCACGCCGACGCGAAGGCCCTTGCGTTCGGCGAGCTCCAGTATTTCGGCCGCGTCCTCCAGCCGGACGGTCAGCGGCTTCTCCGTGTACACATGCTTGCCTGCCTCAAGCGCCGCGATACATATCTCCTTATGAGCTGCCGGGATCGTCAGGTTAATGACAATTTCAATATCCGGATCTGCGAGCAGCTCGTCCACCGAGCATGCTTTGGGCACGCCGAATTCTTCCGCTCTAGTCTTCGCCCGGTCCAGATCGAGATCCGCAACGGCGATGATTTCAAGCAGCTCAAATGACCTGCAATTGCTCAAGTATATGTCGCTTATGACGCCGCAGCCTACAATGCCTGCCTTTACTTTATCCACCCGCTTTTCCCCCTTAAATGACATCCTGTGAGTTATGAACGGACTGCATGTTATAAATGGGCTGCAGCATGAGTAAGGTCAACGGCCTTTCCCGTTTCTGCGGACGTATAGACCGCTTCCAAAATCTGTGTAACGACATAAGCTTGCTCCGCCGTAACCAATGGCTCCGTATCCTGAAGAATACATTCCAGCCACTGCTTCGCTTCCAGCACCCCGGGAGATTCTGCCTTGCCGCTGAAGTAGGCGATGCCCGATCCCGTATTCGGCTTGATCTCTACGAGCTTCCCGTATTGGGCCGTGTTGAAGACTAGCTCCGGTTTGCCCGTATTGCCCGCCTTGATCTCGGCTCCGCCCTTCACTCCGAATAACGACGTCTTGGCTTCTTTAACATCCGTCGTATTAAGCGCCCAGGAACACTCCAGGAAAATCGTTGCTCCGTCCTCCATCTTTATAAAAGCAAAAGCGGAGTCCTCCACATCAAAGGTTTTGGGGTCCCAAGGTCCGAACAAATTGCCATCCACTTGGTCCTTCATTTTATAGTAAACCGATCCCATCACAGATTGCGGTTTGTAGTTGTTCATGCACCATAGCGTCAGATCCAGCGCATGCGTTCCGATATCTATCAATGCGCCGCCGCCCTGCAACCGTTTATCCGTGAATACACCCCAGGTGGGAACGGCCTTCCGGCGGACGGCATGCGCCTTGGCCATGTAGATTTCCCCGAGATCCCCCTTGGAACAAGCGCTGTACAGCACGCGGGACTCTTCATTGAACCGGTTCTGGTAACCGATAGTCAGCTTCCTCCCGCTTTTTTTTGCCGCCTTGAGCATCGAGCGGGCTTCCTCTGAGTTAATGGCCATCGGTTTTTCGCACATTACATGCTTTCCCATCTCCAATGCTTCTATCGTGATAGGGGCATGATGAACATTCGGCGTTAACACATGCACGACATCGATGGACTCATCGGCGAGCAGTTCTTTGTAATCGGCATACACCTTGGCCCCGGCCGTCCCGAATTCGGCGGCGGCCTGAACCGCCCGTTCCTCCACAATGTCGCAGAAAGCGACCATGACGCCCAGATGAGACAGCTCGGCTAGCGATGGCATATGCTTCTGATTTGCAATCGCACCGCAGCCGATAATTCCGATGTTAAGAATATCCTTCATATTAATAATCACTCCAATAATGGTTTGGTCTTATCGAACGATTGCTGTTCTTTATTCATGATAGGTAAAGTAATATCTACCGTTGCCCCTCCATCCTTCCCGTTGGAAAAAACGATGACAGCCCGGCTGGAATAAAGCAGTTCAAGCCGTCGTCTGACGTTCCAAATCCCGATGTTCTCGCCCTTCTCATTGATCAAGTCTTGGTCCGATTGAAGCTGCGACAGAACAGCGGGAGGAAACCCTTTGCCCGTATCCTCAATACGAATAAACAGCCGTTCGGGCTCCTTCGCGGCGTTGGCAGTCACTGTCACCCGAATATGAATCGGTTCATCCATTGTGACCGCATGCTTAATCGTGTTCTCGACAAATGTTTGCATGATGAGGGGAGGTACCGGAACGAGATCCGTCGCCGGCTCCGCCGCTACTTCATACGTAAGATGGCCTGGAAATCTCATTTTCTGAATAGTAAGATAATTGCAAGTGTGACGAATCTCGTCACTTAAAGGAACAAAGCTGAGATTGCTGCGGAACATATAACGGAAATATTCAACCAAGCTTAGCGACATTTCCTTAATCAGTTCATACTTACGGGCCTGGGCCAGATGGTATATGATGTTCAGCGAATTGAGAAAAAAATGCGGATTGATCTGTAACTGCAAATGCTTAAGCTCCGCTCTTTGATGATTTAACTGCTCTTCGTAGACGCTGATCTTTAACGTTTGAATCTGCGAGACCATTTCATTGAAGGTCGCATTCATCACCTCGAACTCCCCGGATGCGGGATAATGCGGAATTTGCGCATCCCAATGGCCTTCCTTAATTCTCCTCATAGCCGTAAGCATGCGATATATCGGACGCAAAATATGTTTTCTCACTAAAAAGAGCAGCAGCAATAGTATAAAGACAAACCCGATCGGGACAAGCAGAACGATCCGTTGAAAGATAGGCAGCTTTTCCATGATCGCTTTCTCTGGAATCAATGTGACCAGTCTGAACTCGCCCTTCGCGGAAGGCTCCCCTACTTCCAAATAGGCTTCCTTGTTACCTGTAATACTGAACGGAGCTTCATCCTGTGCAAACTTGATGCCCTTGTCCCGGACGAAGTCATTATGATCCATGGGCTCTTGTTCACTGGTAACCAGGACAGCGAGTCCTGTGTCTCCGAAATCGATCAGATTCAGCGGGATCATCAATCGCTTGGCATTCACCCATGCTCCCGCATATACATTGCCGACTTTAACTGCATGCAGCAAAAAATAGCCGTTCTGCACCCGCTGCACACACCAGGACTGGATGCAGCGCGTATCCGCTTTATCTCGATGCTTCAGCAGGCCGGTGAGCAGTATTCGTGCCTGATCCCGTTGTTCGAAGGTCTGATCATTTTTCGGTCCTACGAAGAAATCGTCATTGTTGTCCGAGTAAACAAAAAACATGTCCGCCGTTTTGTAATAATTGATATCTGCCGAGATTTTATTGGACAAACGAATCTTCGCTTCCTGGTAGCGCAATGAATAATAGGAATCCGGCTGGTCCAAAATAACGAAGTCCGTTTCCTGCGCGGCCATCTGGTATAAGTATTCATCCGCTTCCTCCAGGCTGCGGTCAATTTGTCCCATATAAAGGCTTACGAGATTTTGAGTGGATTGAGCCACCTGCTCGCGGACTACATTGCCGGCGTACACGCTGTTGTATACCATCAGCGCCATCAGCGGCGTACATACGGCGACAAAAGCAAGCCCGATGCGGAATCTCAGTGTTTTGAACAATTCTTTATTCGCAAACCTCATGTGGTCGACCTCCATGATACGTTCGTCATGATGACCAAATTATATACCATGGGGAGGGTAACCGGAATGCTCCGATTACCTCTTATCCAATCAACGGCAAAGGTTGTCTTACCGCTTCACATCCGTTTATGCCCGGACGTCTCCCAACGTTTGCAGCAATGATTCCAGATTACGGTAGCTGAGCGCAACACCTTCCAACTCATCGCCGGAAGTAACATCCTGCTCCACAAACACGTACTCGGCATGTCCCAGCTTGGCGGCCTCTTGCAAAATCGACTTGATGTCCAAAACGCCTTCTCCGATCTGCGTGAAGTCTGTGGCGAGTTGCGTCTTGTACAGTTCGTCAATCGTGATAAGGCTATCCGCGCCGAAGACATCGAACCAGTTCACAATCTGCACCGCAGCGGGCAAATCCTTCTGATGAAGCATACGGCATCGGTCTCCCAGCTTGTGGAGCCAGCTCACGGGATCAACCCCGCCTCTTACCGCCCAATAAGAGTCCAGCTCGAATTTGACCAGCTCCGCATCTGTATGCTCCAGCATCAGATCCATGACGGTCTGCCCTTCAAACACCTGAAATTCTTGAAAATGATTATGATAATATAGTTGCATACCATGCTTGTGTAACAGCTCTCCATACCGATTGAACGAGCGGCAAAAATCGAGCACATCTTCTTTATTGGAGAAAAATGCGATGGAGCAGCCGATATCTTTGTTGCCTATTTCCTGGTTCGCGGCAATGATGCCTTCCCACTCCGTCTGGCTGTCTACCCGGGTATGGCAACCTACCGCCTTCATCCCGAGACGATCCAACTGATTTCGCAGCTGTGCCGGCGTGATATCTCCTCCGAAGCTTAGCCCTTCGTCCGTCTTGCGGATGACGAGCTCCAAATTCCTGTATCCGATCGCGGCAAGCCGCTCCAATGTACCGACATAGTCTTCTTTTAATGCATTTTTCACGGAAAATAATTGCAAGCCAATAGAAATGCTCATTGAAATTGCCTCCTATTTAACACTTATTTGGTTTTGGTCCATTCATCGATCTGCTTCTGCTTCTCGGCAATGATCTTGTCGATACCGGCCGACTTCAGCTTCCCAATGAAATCAGGAAGCGCCGCTTTGGGATCGAGCGTTCCAGTTTCAAGTCCGGCCCGGTACTGATTCATTACATTCGTTACGGCCGCAACCTCCGTTTTGACCGGGGACGAATCGAAGGTGAAGCCAAGCACAGGCGATTTCAAAGCTTCTTTATTGAATTGATCGGTTTGCTTATATATATCTTCAGGATCTCCATTGAAGACGTAAGACTTGAACTGATCCCCGAACAGCCAGCCCTGGTTCAATCCGTAAGGTACGCTCTTGGCATCCACGCCTTGCGGGTAATCAATGACATTGTCCGATTTCTTGACGTAATCTCTTCCTTCGATGCCCCAAGAAAGCAGGTTGATCAAATCTTTATCGGAATACATCAGATTAAGCAGCATCATCGTTCTTGCCGGATCTTGCGAGCTGTTGGCGATAGACCACATGAAACGAGTAATATGGCTTGTATTGGAGACCGGTTTCGATATTTTATATTCCACCATCTCGTAACCCGTCGTCCGCGCCGTCTGCGTGACATTTCCCGGTTTGGAAGTGATGAAGTAGGAAAATGCGCGTCCCGCTTTCACCAAGTCGCTGCCATTATCTTTGGACGTAGCCGCATCCTTCAAGATATAGCCTTTGTCATACCATGCTCTCGCCGTGTTGAGGTAATCGGCATATTGGGGCGTTTCGAACAGGTTCAGAACCTTCAAATCTTTATTCGCATAATCGATGACACCGATCCTGTCACCAAGTATGTCAAAGTCCGAGTTGACGAATTGATCGGCCGGCGTAGTGCTGCTCGTATACAGGACAAGCGGGGTAATGCCCGGCTCTTTGTCTTTGATCGTCTGGAACACACTGTCGAGATCTTTATATGATGTCAGCTTGCTCAGGTCGATTTTATATTTGTCGATCAAATCTTTTCTCATCAGCAGCGAGCGGTCCGCCGCCAAATCTCTGTTGCTCGTAATCCCATACAGCTTACCGTTGACTTTGGCCGCCTGGATGAAGGCAGGGTCCAGCGTCTTCGTAATGTCCCCTCCGTACTTGGCAAGCAAGTCGTCCAAAGCAAGCAACCGTCCCTGAGCTACTTGCGTGCTGTAGGTTCCCCCTACGCCGCTGACCAGCAGGTCGAGTTTCTCGTTGGAAGCTCCCATCAGATTGAGCTGCTGCGCATAGGACCCGAAGCTGATCGGTACGAATTTAACCGTAGCGTTAAGCTTTTTCTTAGTAATCTCGTTGACCGCTTTTTCCACCTCGGTAATGCCCTGCGTCTGGGATGTCGTCGTAAAAAACGCCATTTTGATCTCATAAGGCTTCAATTTCCCTGCATTGCCGGAGTCCGCATTCGAAACCGCGTTATCCGGAGCTTTGCTGCCTGGGGAACATCCCGCGAGGATGAGGGTAAGCGAGAAGACGGCGGCGGCTGTCGTGCGCAAACGTTTTGCTTTTGTAAACATACTACTCCTCCTATCATGTATGACTAACCGGCGATGACCGGGTATTGCCTAACCTTTTACCGCGCCTACCGTAAGTCCCTTGACAAAAAACTTTTGGAAGAACGGATACGTTATCAATATGGGAATTACGCCGATGACCGCCATCGCCATACGGACTCCTTCCTTCGGCAGCGAAGCCAGCGCTTCCGCCTGGTTCCCTCCCATATCGGAGGTGCTTAAGAATTGAATGTCGAGCAAAATTTTATTCAGCATGTATTGCAGCCCGAACAGCTTGCTGTCGGTAATAAAAATCAGACTGTTGAACCAGTCATTCCAGTAATTAATGATTTGAAACAAACCGATGGTCGCCAATATCGGCAAAGATAGCGGCAGTACGATCTTGTAAAAGATTTTGAATTCGCCTGCACCGTCGATATAGGCGGACTCGATGATCGGTACCGGAATCGAGGTCATGAAGAACGTTCTGGCCAGAAGAACATAAAATCCGTTTAATAACAGGTACGGTATAATAAGCGCAAGAAAAGAATTCTTCAAATCGAAGATTTGGGTATAGACGTAATAAGTCGGCACTAGCCCGCCGTTAAACAGCATCGTGAAAAAGACGAAAAACGCGAGAAATTTGCGGAACGGCAAGTCTTTTCTGGACAACGGATAAGCGAGCAGCGAGATGATGCACAAGCTGACCAAGGTTCCTATCACCGTAACCAGGATGGAGATACTATAGGCGCGAACGATGGCGGAAGCGTCGCGAAACAAATACCCGTAAGCCGCGAAGCTGATTTTATCCGGAAATAACGAATACCCGCTCTGAATGATCTCATTTTCATCCGTAATGGAAGATGTGAACAACAGCAAGAAGGGAAGCAGGCACAGCACCGAAACGACGATAAACACAAGATGCAGAATCCACTGGGATTGTTTCTGTTGCGGTTTCATCCAAATTCCTTCCTTTCCTTTAGAATAACGCGTTTTCGCTGTTAATTTTACGGACGATATAGTTGGATACGATAACGAAGATGAATCCGACCAATGATTGATATACGCCTGCCGCCGAAGACATCCCGATATCCCCGAGGGTCAACAACGCGCGGTACACATAGGTATCGATCACGTTCGTAACGGGGCTGAGGGCTCCCGCATCGAGCGGTACTTGATAGAACAAGCCGAAGTCGGAATAAAAAATACGGCCGATCGCAAACAGCGTCATGATCGTAATTACCGGCGTAATAAGCGGAATTGTAATGCTGCGGATTTGCTGCCACCGGGAGGCTCCGTCAATGGTCGCCGCTTCGTAATATTCCTGATCGATACCTACAATAGCAGCCAAAAAAATGATACATAAATGACCCGCGCCTTTCCATACGCTGACCATCGTCAAAATATACGGCCAATATTTAGTCTCGCTGTACCAATTGATCTCATGCATACCTAATAACGGTAAAATTTTATTATTCAACATCCCCGAATCACCGCTCAGCAGCGCGAAGACCAAATAACCGATGATCACCGTCGAAATAAGGTACGGAAGCAGCACGGCGCTTTGATAAAACCGGGACAGCCAGCGGTTCTTCAGCTCGTTCAGCAAAATAGCCAAGGCAATAGCTGCGATTAAATTCAATACGATGAAAGCGACATTATACAAAATCGTGTTTCGGGTTATGATGTAAGCATCCGTTGTCTTGAACAGAAACTCGAAGTTTTGGAGCCCCACCCAATCGCTGTTGAAAAAACCTTTGGCATAATTGATATCCTTAAAAGCGATTACAACTCCAAGCATCGGTAAGTAATTGTTAATTAGAAGATAGAGTATGCCCGGTACTGTCATCAGAAGCAGCACACCGTAACGCCTTGTCTTTTTCCACTTCTTGGTCCGAACCTTCGGCAATCCGGCTTCACGTACAACCGCAGCCTGTCCCATCATCTGTTCACCTCTCCCCTTCTCTAGTTGGCACTGGTAACACTTAGAATTATAAGCGAATGGCGCCGTTCTCCCCTACCCGGAATCCGACTTGTATTGACGTTTTGACGACCTGAACGTAATTGAGGCATGGATAGAAAAATACGGAGAAAATGAATCATGGACAGCTTGTTTTTCCGTGATATAATATCGAACAAACCTCAGCATTTACGCTGAGTGCCTTGCTGGAAGCATTCGGAATTATTCTGTGCAGTGAAGTCTTGTACGCTTGCTGCTGCTGCAAGATAAGGGGAGGATAGCATGTATCGTTTATTGATCGTAGATGATGAAGTTCATGCAGCGCATGGTATTGAATCCGGAATTAACTGGGGAAGCTCGGCTTCGCCTATGTCCATGTCGCCTACAACATTCGTCAAGCCAAAGAAATTTTCTCGCATCACAACGTCGATATGATGATCTGCGATATAGAAATGCCTCAAGGCAACGGCCTGGAATTACTGAGATGGGTACGGGAGCATTATCCGGCTACCGGAGCGCTCTTCCTGACATGCCATGCCGAATTTGATTACGCCAAGCAAGCTATGCAGCTCGGAAGTCTCGATTACTTACTGAAGCCGGTACGCTATGAAGAACTGGAGGCTACAATCGATAAAGCGCTGCAAGACATCGTCGCGGAGCGTGAAAAGCAGAAGTTTACCGAGACGCTGCAGCATTACTATGAGCTGTGGTCCATGCACCATCCGCTGCTCATCGAGCGTTTCTGGCTTGATCTGGTCCGTCAGAGCGTTCCATCCGATAAGGAACAAATCCGCCAAATGATGATCAAGATGCAAATTCCGTATGATACGTCCATGTCGTTCATTCCTATTGTTATTGCGGTTCAAGAATGGCATAAGCCTTTATCGGCGCGTGAAATCAAAATTATGGAGTATGCGTTAAACAACGCCATGGAGCATACTCTCAAATCAAAGGAGCTGCAAGGCCAAGTCATCCAGCTAAACGAAGGCATCTTGCTGGTCGTTCTCCCCGTCTTCTCTGCAGAAGACCAGAATCCGCTGCCGGCTGTCGATGCGTGCCATCACTTCATTCTCTCTTGCAATCAATACTTTTATTGCGATTTGTCTTGCTATATCGGCGAAGCCGTGTCGGTCGACGAGGTTCGTCACATGGTAGAAGCTCTGATCCAAATGGATGCCGATAATGTAACCCTCGTCAATCAGGTACTGCAGCTTCATGAACGGGCGGAGACACACAGGATGGTTGACATTCGGGATCTGGAGCATTGGCTGGAATGGCTGAAGCTGGGGAATAAGTCGGAGCTGCTGGCGGCGATCGAGCGGTATATGGAGACGTTAAAGCGAGACGGTTGCGATGCCAGAATGCTTCAAGAATTTTATCAGGTGTTTCTGCAGATGATTCATCATACGCTTCAATTGAAAGGCTTGCTCGCCAATCGTATTTTCTCTGACAGCCTGTCGCTTGAGCGGGCGCAAACGGCAGCGCGTTCCGTCAGCCATCTGCGGGACTGGGCCTGTTATGTCGCGGAGACCGCTATCGATCATATCCGTTCCGCTCAGGAATCCCATACCGTCGTCGATCGGGTCAAAAGGTTCATTGCCGAGCATATCGATCAAGATTTGTCTCGCGACGACATTGCCGAGCATGTGTTCTTAAACCCGGACTACTTGACCCGCATATTCAAGAAAGAAACCGGAGTCTCCGTATCGGATTACCTGCTTGAAGCACGTTTCAATTATGCCAAGCAGCTGCTTGTCCAAACGGATGAACCGGTCAGCGTTATTGCCGCTACGATAGGATATACTAATTTTTCCCATTTTTCGAAAATGTTCAAAAGAGTCTCCGGCCTGAACCCTCAAGATTACCGCAAGCAGTATCAGCAAATATGGTCAGAAAAAAAATAACGGAGCGCCCCCTTCTCCGTAAACATCCAAGGATTGCTTTTTTTCGATAGAAAGCCGCCCCGGCCTTCTCCCGGCTTCATAAACAAAGGCGGGAGAGGAACCGACCGGCAGTCAAGGCCGGGGCATTCCGTGCAGGATTAGCTTAGGGCGTACAGCTTGTCAGCGGAAGCCTCCGCTTGTTCTCCCCGGATCATTGCCGTAGAGCCGGTTCTCGCTATCTCCAATACACCGTACGGTTGAAGAAGCATGACGAAGGCTTCGATCTTTTCGGATTCGCCGACCGCCTGCACAATAACGGAATTAGGCCCGATATCGATGACGGAAGCACGAAACGTCTCTACGACACCGAAAATCTCAGGGCGCAAGGCAGGCTCGGCCTTCACTTTAATCAGAGCGATTTCTCTGGACACGCTGGAGCCGGAGTTTAGATCGGTGATAGCAATAACGTCGATCAGCTTATTGAGCTGCTTTTGAACCTGTTCCAAAGTTGCCTCGTCTCCGGTCGTAACCAGGGTCATTCGCGATAATCCGGCCTGTTCGCTGCCGCCGACCGTGATGCTCTCAATATTAAAGCCGCGGCGGCCGAAGAGGCCGCATACCCGCTGAAGCACCCCAGGCTGGTCATTCACCAATACAGAGATCGTATAGCTGCGTATGTTTTTATCGTTTGTCATTTTCGATATCCCCCATAACCATTTGATCTAACGTCATCCCGCTGAACACCATCGGATATACATTTTCTTCCTTCGGAACAACGAATTCGATCAGCACAGGACCGTCCGTCTCCAGCGCCTCCTGCCAAACCGCGTATGCCTCCGCTTTATTGCGTGCCCGCAGCCCTTTGATTCCGTAGGCTTCAGCCAGCTTCACGAAGTCGGGGCTGCCGGCCAGATCGATATGGCTGAACCGCTGTTCGTGAATCAGCTCCTGCCATTGCTTCACCATCCCCAGAACCTGATTGTTGATAACGACAATTTTGACCGGAATCTTATGGATGGCGCAAATGGCCATCTCTTGGGCGCACATCTGCATCCCTCCGTCCCCGTTAATGGAGATGACCAATCGGCCGGGATTCCCTACTTGTGCTCCGATAGCTGACGGAAATCCGAAGCCCATCGTTCCAAGGCCGCCTGAAGTAATCAGGGAACGGGGTTGATTGAACCGGTAAAACTGGCCTACCCACATCTGGTGCTGTCCAACGTCCGTTGTCACGATCGCTTCGCCGCGCGTCGTCTCCTGCAGCATTTCAATGACGAATTGAGGCTTAAGCTCCGTATCGGAATCTTCATAGTTAAGCGGGTGCTTGCTCATATTAGCCTGAATCGTTGCAATCCATGCCTTGGAATCCGCCTGCTGCGCCTTCGTATTGGCGTACTGCAGAACCGCCTTGATGTCACCTACGCAGGCGATATCGGTCTTGATATTCTTGCCGATCTCAGCGGGATCAATATCGATATGCGCGATTTGCCGCGCCTTCGGTGCGAAGCCCTCTAATTTCATGGTGAGACGGTCATCGAACCGGGAGCCGATGGAGATGATGAGATCGGCATTCTGAATAGCCGTGTTCGCCGTATACGTCCCATGCATACCCGCCATGCCCATCCACAGCTCGTGACCGCTCGGAAAACCGCCGTGACCGAGCAGTGTCGTCGTTACCGGAATTTGCGTCCGGTTGACGAATTCTATCAGCTCCTCCGATGCGCCGGAGTATACGACGCCGCCTCCCGCGATGATTACAGGCCGCTCCGACTCCCGTACAGCTTGAACGAGCCTGTCGATCTGATCCGGCTCTATCCGCGACTCCGGCTTATACCCGCGAATGTCGAGTTGAAGGGGCCGCTTATAAATCAGCTGATGATTCGATACGTCCTTCGGAATATCGATAAGCACCGGCCCTTTCCTCCCTGTGCTTGCAATGTGAAAAGCTTCGCGGATGATGCGCGGCAGTTCCGTAACATCCCGCACCAAATAGCTGTGCTTCGTAATCGGCATCGTAATGCTCACAATATCCGCTTCCTGAAAAGCGTCCGTACCCATGACCGTAGTCGGAACATTGCCTGTTATAATAACGAGCGGCACGGAATCCATATACGCCGTAGCGATGCCGGTGACCAGATTCGTCGCCCCCGGGCCTGAAGTAGCTATACAAACGCCGACCTTGCCGGTCGAGCGGGCATACCCGTCGGCCGCATGAATAGCCCCCTGTTCGTGGCGGGTCAAAATATGCTTAAATTCCGGGTTGCCGACCATCGCATCGTAAATATACAGTACGTTGCCGCCGGGATAGCCGAAGACGCATTCGACGCCCTCCAGCAGCAGCCCGCGCAGCAAAGCCTCGGACCCGGTGACCAGATCTCCCTCCTGAACCTGATAGGGAGGATGAGGCAAGCGTCCGTCAAGTTCAGCCGCGTGATGCTGCGCCGCTGAATTCGGCTGAGCTGCTGCCCGTTCGGCTTGAACTGCATTTTCGCGGGCCGGCTCCGTTCGATGAGTGTCCGCTCGATTCGTGTCCGGTCCGCCGATTTCTGTCCGGTTCGGTTCGAATCGTTTGCTCTCAGTTCGTCTTGCCCCTGCTCTGCCTGTTTCCGCTGCGCCGGAATGGGTCCGGAACGGCGCTGTTTGAATCGGATCTGTTTGGATAGGTTCCATAAGTAGGTGCCTCCTCATAAAATAAAAATCCCCTCTCATCTCAAGCCGGCGCATAATAGCCGTACTTTAGGGACGAAAGGGGTTATTTTCCGCGGTACCACCCTGATTCGCCACTCGTCTCGCGACGGCGGCCTTACGAGGTAAGGAAGCTCCTTACCTGCGGCACGATAACGTGTGCTATTCCGTTCGGGACTACTCGCCTACCGGACCGATGAACAGCCGACCGACAGGCTTTCGAGCGAAAGCTCCGAGATGACAACGCGCTAACGGATTACGGCAAAGGTTTCAGCTTTCCCTCTGCTCTCTGGGCATAAGTGCCGCTGCGCTTATTCTCTTCATCGCTTTTTTCATTTAAAATTGAGCCAGAAAAACATCAAACCCCCTCCATCCTGCTGCCGGCATAGCTACGCCGGACATAGGGACGAAAGGGGTTATTTTCGCGGTACCACCCTGGTTCACCGCTCATCTCGCGACGGCGGTCTCATGAGGTAAGGTCACTCCTTACCTACAGCACGATAACGTGTGCTACTGACGTTCGGGACTACTCGCCTACCGGACCGATGAACAGCCGACCGACAGGTTTTCGAGCGAAAGCTCCGAGATGACAATGCGCTAACGGATTATGGCAAAGGTTTCAGCTTTCCCCCTGCTCTCTGGGCATAAGTGCCGCTGCGCTTATTCTCTTCATCGCTTTTATAAGTTTAAAAACTGAGCTTAGGAAAACAGTAAACCCCTTCCATCCTGACGACGGCATATTCATGCCGTACATAGGGACGAAAGGGGTCAATTTCGCGGTACCACCCTGATTCACCGCTCATCTTGCGATAGCGGTCTCATGAGGTAAGGATGCTCCTTACCTACAGCACGATAACGTGTGCTATTCCGTTCGGGACTACTTGCCCATCCGGCTGATATACAGCCGACCGACAGGCTTTCGAGCGAAAGCTCGGAGATGACGGCACGTTAGCGGATTACGGCAAAGGTTTCAGCTTTCCCCCTGCTCTCTGGACATAAGAGCCGCTGCGTGGATTCTCTTCATCGCTTATTGAACATTCTGAATATTTCTATATTATCACAAAGTTTAAAAATGTAAACTCTCTACAAACAATATTTTTCGTAAGGAACGTAAATCTTCTGCTCACAGCATAAAACCAATAATTCTTATCTATTTTATCAACTTTCTTCTTGACGCCTATTGTGGAGCAATGCTACGATTTACGTAACATTCGTAAAGCCTCCTTTATCGCATCCGATTTTTCAAGAAAAAACAGGCTGCAAGCCGAACCCGAGTCGGAGGAGTCATAAGTAAGTCGACCAGACGACTGGAGACTCCCCCTTGTAAGGGCCGGAGTCTTTTTTGCGCTGCGCGGGAACGATTAATCCGGCCGGATTCCATGTTTCCAAACCATATTTTTAGGAGAGTGAAACTTATGTCCAAAGTAACCGTCATTTCCGGCAGCCCGTCAGCAAGCTCCCGCTTGAATGGAGTGCTGCAAGCCGTTCAGACCCATTTGAACGCCGCTTCCCTCGATATCGCCACAATCGACGTGCGCAATCTGCCGCCGGAGGATCTGATCTATACGAATTTCGAAAGCCCGGCGATCGTCGCCGCCAATCAAAGCGTCGCCGAAGCGGATGCGGTTATCGTCGCTACGCCGATCTATAAGGCATCTTATACCGGTGTGATCAAAACCTTCCTCGATTTGATTCCGCAAAAAGGTCTGGAAGGCAAAGTCATTTTTCCCGTCGCCATCGGCGGCACAATCGCTCATCTGCTCGCTCTGGAATATGCGCTCAAACCCGTTCTTGCTGCGTTAGGCGCCAGAACCCAGCTCGCCGGCGTGTTTGCTTTGGATTCCCAGGTTAAGCGCAACGAAGACGGCTCTTTCGAGCTTGCGGAAGAGCTGGAGCAGCGTTTGGCGGCAGCGGCCCGGGAATTCATCCGGGAGATCGAGCTTCGCTTGGCATCCCGCAACGCAGCGCTCTGATCGCAGCGAAAACAGCGCCGGCCGTCGCCGGTCCGGCGATCCGCAGCCGCAATAAAGCGATTAAGCATCATTTTCGAATATTTTGCCCACTTCCCATCCCCGCTGCAATTTGTTACACTTACATATAAATAGGTTGTATGTGACTGGCGATGAAAGTGGAATCAACCACAAGGGAGCATACAATAGGAACGTGCCGTTCGCCTGGGAAAAGTATTTCAATAGCTGCGTCTTCGATGCGGTTATTGGAATGCTTTTTTTGTTTTCTCCGCTCATTACGATATTCAAGTACAGGAGGTATTCGAAATGACTGTTATGATGAAAGCAAAAGAAGCGGCCGATCTCGTATACGAAGCGGTCCGCACCCGCGTCGAGCAGCTGAACGGCAAGGGAGTTCGGCCGCAGCTCGCCGCTCTGCTGGTCGACGGAGATCCGGCCTCGGCCTACTATGCCCAGGCCAAACGGAAAGTCGCCGACAAGCTGGGAGTACAGTTCCAGCTGCACACCTTCGATAAAAACGTAAGCGAGAAGCAAGTCCTCGATCTCATCGACCGCCTAAATAAGGACCCGGAGGTGCACGGAATGATGCTGGAGCTGCCGCTGCCCGATCACCTCAATACACCAGCAATCGTCAAATCCGTCTCTCCCGCTAAAGATATCGACGGTATCACGCCGGATAACAAGCTGGCTACAATAACCGGCGAGATCGGGCTGTATCCCGCTACCCCGCAGGCTTGTATCCGGCTGCTCAAGCATTACGGCTACCGTCTCGCAGGAAAGCACGTCGTGCTTGTCGGACGCGGCCAAACGGTAGGCCTCCCCTTGTTCCATATGCTGCAGCGGGAGCAAGCGACCGTTACGGTATGCCACTCCCGCACGCCGGACATCGGGGCGCATCTGCGGCATGCCGATATTGCGTTCGTCGCCGTCGGCCGTCCCGAAACCGTTAACCGGCATCTGGTTCATTCCGAATTGGTCGTTATCGACGCCGGAATCAATGAAGGGGACAACGGCCGCATGATCGGCGATGTAGCTCAGGACGTGGCGGAGCATGTCGCTGCCATCACGCCGGTGCCGGGCGGGGTAGGCACCTTAACGACCGCTCTGCTTTTTGAAAACTTGCTCAAAGCCGTCGACATTCAGCTTCAGGCAAGAGGAGGGGAACTATGATGAGCGCAATATCATGGGACCAATCGATTCGCAGCTTTATTCAGCAGACGGGCAGTTCCAAGCCTACGCCCGGCGGCGGAAGCGTAGCCGCTCTGGTTGCCGCGTTGGGCGCTTCTATGACCTCTATGGTCGGCAATCTCTCAACGGGAGAAAAGTTCGCAGAGCATGAGCCGTTAATGACAGATGTTCTTCAAAAAATGACAGACTTAAGCAGCGTCTGCGAACAACTGCTCGCCGACGATATTCGCTCCTTCGATACGTATATGGAGGCTCTCAAGCTTCCCAAAAGCACGGATGAAGAAAAACGGCTGCGGCAGCAGACGATCGGCCAAGCGACGGCGGCGGCGGTCGAAGTGCCGCTTCGCCTTATGGACGTCTGCAGCCAGGCGATGCAGCACACTTGCAGCATTGCCGAAGCCTGCAACAAGAACGTTATCTCCGATCTGGGCATCGGAGCGATTCTGTTTGAAGCGGCGGCGCAATCCGCTCTGCTTACCGTAGATATTAACCTCGCGTCGATGAAGGACAGCGATGCCAAGCATGGGTACGCGGAACAAGCCGCCAGATGCATGCAGCATATTCAAAACGCTAGGAGCGAAGTGCTGGAGACAGTACGGCGCAGAATCCGGGGACAATCTTAATCACGGAAACTTGTCCTAGTCAACAACAAAAAAGGATCACCTCTCTCCCAAGCGGCTTGGCTTCGGCAGATCAGGCGATCCTTCTCTTATGCATAAAACTAGCGTTTCATTTCATCAAAGAACGTGCGAAGGGCAAGACTTCCATCAATCCGGTACGATAAAATAATCCTTACCGTACAAGTGGACGACTTCTTTACTCTCTGCCTTGTTCGAGCTGCGTCTGGCAAGCGATTGAATATATTCATAGGCAGCCTTCTGATCCAGCTCGTTCAATCCATCCAACAAATGCAGCAGCTTTTCTTTGTAGACCATGTGAAATCCTCCTCTCAAATTGTACAACAGTTGAGGCGGGAAGACTTTTTTTGCTTGGAGGGTGCACGAAAAGCACAAGGGTAGACCTTGTGCTTTAATAAGCAAATCTATCCTTCCCACTCCGCTTACGAGGTTAGCTGTCGGATTCGGGCAGTGAGAATTCGCCCTACAACATGCAGTTGACTGCACATTGATTCACCCCATGATACTTGGGTCCCCCGTTTTTCTTAAAAAAGAAAACTCAGCGACATTAACTACTATTTAGTTATACCTTATTTTAACTCGATTTGAAACGCATTGTAAAGTCCAATTTATTTCCAGCTCGCTTCCTCTGCGCAACGAGACTGTCCCGGCATTATCTCCCAAAATAGCAAAAAGACGTGCCCGGAAGCTCCGAATAGCACGCCTTTCTTATTTCATTGATTCAGCTCCGCTTAAAATGCGGCCCGTTCAGCGTTGTCTCCTGCCGCTTGAAGCGACGTTATTCTCACGCCTTCAGCCCTACTTCGGACGATACGGCCCAATCGCCAACCGGAACGACGGTATACGAGGCCCCTTTGGCCAGCTTGCCGTCCTGCGTCAGATCGAATATTCCCGTTGCGCCTTTGCGGCTCGAATATTTATACGTTGCGGTCAGCTTATGGCCGTCGGCATCGGTCAATTCCACACTGCGTCCGGAGAACAGCTCGTCCTGCGGGTCCTCGGACAAAGTAACGGCGATCGAGGTTTCGCTGATAGCCTCAGCCTTGGCGATTTCCAGCGGAGCAATCTCCTTGGCTGTAAATGTCGGGCTCGCCATCTGCGCCCAATCCGAGGTTACGGTATATTTCGTTCCCGGCTGCAGCGTCTGGCCTTCAGGCAAGCGGAATTTAGGCTCTTGCTTACCGTCCGTCGATTGGGTGAACGGAACATACCTCGCTACGATCGGCTGTCCGCCTTCCGGCGTGATCGTGACTTCTCTTGCCTGACCGGAGGAAATGATCTGGTAAGTGCGGCCGTCTGCGCTGTTGTTTTCATCCAGCACGAACGCATCGGCTCCGCGGCCGGCGCTGTAAGCGGAGATGACATATCCGTAGTCTACGACTCCGTTCGTCTTGAGTGCTTCCAATTCGAACGTATCGCCGGTAACCTGCCTTGCCTCGGTCATGTCCAGCTTCTGGGCGCTGCCGGTAAACGTCCCGGCCTCCTTGCCTTTATACGTCAACGTATATGTCGTATCCGGCTTTTGAACGGAGGTCGGCACGATATAAGTGGCGACCGATCCCGTTTTGAGCCGCGGCAGGTTGGTTAACGCAAGCCCGTCGTTAAAGGCGAAATCTTCTTTCGCTTTGGCGAACAGTTCATTTTCGGCCGTTAACGGGGCGTCGAAGGTGACGATCAGCGTAATGGCGTTCAGCGAGCGAACGCTCGTTATTTGGGCGTCGGCCGAAGGGATCGCTTGACGCGCGATATTCAACAGATATGCCGCCTCGCCGCGGGTGACAGAATGATCGGCCGAACCGAAGCTCTCCGACCAGTAATTCACGGATTTTGCGTCGCGGCTTAGCGCCTTGGACACGATCTGCACCAGCTCCGTGCCGGTCACGGTTTGTCCCGGATGGAATTGGCCGTCTTCCGACGGCATCAGGTTTTGCGCTGCCGTCTCGGCGGCGTAGCTGTAATACCAGTCGTCTTGAGTTACATCCGCGAAGCCCGATCCTTGTCCCGCCTTGCCTTGCAGAGCAAACGTCAAGACGAGCAGCTTCGCCAGCTCGGCGCGATTGATTGGCGTTTCGGCCCGCAACGAACCGTCTTCGTAGCCTTGCATAACGCGGAGCTCCTGAAGCTTATTCACCGCTTGCTGGATGTCTTGCTCGGACAGCGCCGCTGCGGCAGCTTGCGCTTGCGGTACGTGAAGTGGAAGCGATGCCGTTCCCAGGACGGCGGACAGCATTAAGGCTGTCAATGCAGCAGATGTTTTTTTCATGGATGAGTCCTCCTCTTGGATAGTTCCTGATTAGATAGTCCCCGATTGGATAGAGCCCGAAACGACGGTACCTTTAAATAAAGCAGCCGCTCGTTTCGATCTTCTTGCAACGGCTTCGGCAGAGCATGAAGCTTCCACCAGTACGATGCTCGCTTCGTCTCCTACTTTCGGCCAAACCTGATTGCCTTCATCGTCAAGCGGCGTCTTGCCGCCGGTAATGAAATAAAGCGTCTGCGCCAGCGACCGTTCGTCGACCCATTTGGATATTTGCGCCAAACGGCCTGCTCGTTCCAAAATATCTCCGTTTCCGAAGGGCGACCATACATCGAAAATATTATCGCAGCCGACGGCCACCTCTACCCCCTTTCCGCGCAGCAAGCCTACGGGAGGGAACATTCGGCCCATCGGCACGCTCGTAATGACGGCGACGCCCGCATCGGCCAGAATGTCCCCCATGGCTTCCGCCTCGGACGGTGAAATTTCACCGAGTCCGAAGGCGTGACTAACCGCAACCTTGCCTTGGAGGCCGGCTTCTTTGGTCAGCCAGGCCAATCTTTTGATGGTAAAAACCCCCAGGTGGTCAGGATCATGCAGATGCAGGTCGATGCCTGCGTTCCCTTCTACCGCAAGCTCTACCATTGCCTGCAAGGACGCTTCGATATCGCCGTCCACCATGGCCGGGTCGACGCCGCCTACCAGACTTGCGCCCTCGCGAAGCGCTTCCTTTACTAAAGATTGGGCCTTCGTGCGCAATAATCCGTGCTGCGCAAATGCGACGATCTCGTACGTCAGCTTTCCCTCGAACGTTTGCAGCGCCTGCCGCACGGCATGCAGATGGTTCAGTCCGGCCTCCGGAAAAATATCCACATGGGTGCGCACATGCGTCACTCCGGCTTGCAAATATATTTCCAGCAGCCTTTCCGCGCGTTCTTGCATCGTCGTCCGCAGTGAAGGAATCACTTCCTTCTCGATCTCAAACCGTTCGAAGATATTCGCTGCCGGCGTTACCGCACGCCAGCGGTCGCCCAGCATCGTTTTATCCAAGTGGCAATGCTTCTCTACAAAAGAAGGCAGCGCCAGCCGCCGCCGCGCGTCCTTGCGAGGCAGCCCGTCCGTAATGACGGTATCGGAAGGCGCGATCTGCGCGATATTCCCGTCCCGGATCAACAGATGAAAGCATCCCGTATTCGTGCCTGCAATGACGCCCTGCTCAACCTGATAGCCCGTTTCCAGCAAAACATTGGTTAACCAAAATGCGGAACTCATATAAACATCCTCCTTCTTGCTTATTTCATGGTCGCAAGCGATCCGGCCGCCAACTTGCCTTGAAATACGACAACGGCTCTGTCCGCTCTCCTTGCCACCGCTTCGGCCGAGCAGCTTGCGTCGACGAGAACGAAATCGGCGGCGTCGCCCGCGCACGGCCACAGCCGCTTGCCCGCTCCGTCCAAAGGGGTGACGCCCCCCGTAATAAAGCCAAGCGCTTGTCCGAGCGAGCGCTCGTCGCTTAAGCCGAATCGTTCCGCTAACGCCCCGGCTTTTTCCAAGCTGTCTCCTTTGCCGAAAGGCGACCAGTGATCCGTGATGCTGTCATCGCCGAGGGACACTTGCACTCCCTGCTCCCGCAATAAAGGGATCGGAATCGTTCTGCCCGGCGGAACGGACGAGGTTACCGCAATGCCCCGCAGCGCGAGCGATTGCGCGACCTCCTTCGCTTCCTCAGGCGAGACGTCGGCCAATGCCAAAGCATGGCTGATGGTGACTCTTCCCTGCCAGCCGGCTTCCTCCGTCAGCGCGGCGAGCCGCCGGAACGTAAAGATGCCGAGATGGCCAGGATCATGAATATGAAGATCAATATCCGCATCGGCTTCGACCGCAAGCTCCATAACCGCGTGTAAAGACGCTTCTATATTTCCGTCGACGGTTGCCGGATCGACGCCGCCGACCAGCGAAGCTCCGCTTCGCAGCGCTTCTCTCACGAGCGGGACGGAGCGGCTGCGCAGCAATCCGTGCTGCGGAAAGGCGACAATTTCGACAGACGCTTTATCCGTGTAGGCTTCCGCCGCCCGCATCGTAGCCTCCAGATTGCGCAGCCCGATCACAGGATCGATATTGCAATGCGCGCGAATGCGCGTCGTGCCTGAGCGGATCAGCAATTCCAGCAATCGTTTGGCTCTTTCTTCAGCGACAGGCAGCAGGCGCGGAAGAAGCTCGCGCTCTTCCTCAAGCCTCGTCCATATCCCCTTAGCAGGAATCGTCGGCGCCCTCCAAGGGCCCCCGTAATACGTTTTATCGAGATGAATATGCATATCCCGAAACGACGGAAGCATTAAGCGGCCGTTGGCGTCCCGCTGGAGCAAATCCGTCTGCGGAGGCGCAGCGTCAGCTGACACGATCTCGTGAATGCTCCCGTTCCCGATGCGAAGATGAACCAGCTCCGTATTCGTGCCCGTAACCGCGCCGTTCTCATAGCGGAAGCCGGCTTCCAATCGCACATTCATTAACCAGTAGCTATGCTCCGTCATCGTTCTATGCCCCCGCCTTTTGCAGGATCGCCGCAATTTCCCGGAAGCCCCGGTTCTGCGCATGTTCCAGCGGCGTGATCCCGTCCCTGTCTCCGAGCTTCACATCGGCTCCATGGTCGACCAGCAGCCGTACGATGCTCTGATGCCGCTCTCCGCCGCTGCCCAAAATAACCGCTTCCAGCAAGGCCGTCCAATGCAGGTTGTTGATATGATTGACGTCGATGTCGGAATGGGCCAGCAGTTCTTGCACCACCTCGACGTGACCGCGTTCCGAAGCCGGGATCAGCGCCGTTCCCCCGAACCGGTTCGTCAGCCTGGTATCCGCCCCGGCGGCAATCGCCAGCTTGACGATATCCAGATAGCCTTCGGCTCCGGCATACAAGAGCACATTGTTTAAGCTGCTGTCGCGAAGATTAATATCGGCGCCATGGCCGATCAACGCTTTGACCGTATCCGCCTTATTGTTGTAAGCTGCCGCCATGACGGCCGTTCTGCCGCGTTCGTCCGTGGCGTTGATGTCGGCTCCTTCCTGGAGCAGCTTTAATACGTTATCCGTATCTCCTGTCTCTGCCGATACAATCAACGATTGATTCAATGCATTCACCTTCCCTTTGTCAGCTTGCGCTTCTTCCATGACTCTCTGAGAATATCCGGGGTCCGTGTGGCACGCAGCCAGCAGAACAACCAATAGGAGCGTCAAAAGCCGATTCACCGCCATCCCTCCTCGCTGCCCCGTTTCTATTCCTAATGCTAACATGAAGATCGATGAACGAAAAATATATATAAAATTAGTTTTACTAAGGTTTTTCATATACCAAAAAGAGGCAAGGATTTTGCCCCTGCCCCTCGTACATACCCAATCCATTTGGGAATGACTAGCTATTCCGTTTATCTATTGAAATAACGATCAATCGTTTCCACAAACACTTTCGGTTCGTCGACGGCAAACCGCCGAATCCCCATATCCAGAAGCTCGAACATGGAGTCCTGATCGAAGTGAAACGGCAATACTTCCAGTTCCAATCCGGCTTCGTTCACATGCGTAAGCGCCTCCTGCAAAAACTCGCGCTGCAGCCTGTATCTCCATCCTCCATCCGCCCGGTCATCGACCAAATGAATTTGCACGATGTCCAGGGAGTCGAACCCGGTTTCCCGCGTCTCTTGAAATCTGAAATCAACCGTTTGATCGGAAATCCATTGCATCGTGCGCACCTCGGGCGCTAGCCGTTTAACCGTCTTGCAGTTCTCATGATCGCAGTGGCAAAAAATAATTTGTCGTCCAATTCCATATTCCTTAATAAGCAATGCCATTTGTTCCAAGTCGACCTCTTTGAAATCCAGATACAGCTCACGCTCAGGGTATTGAGCTAACACGGAGAAGATTTGAGCAAGCGAGGGGACCCTCTCCCCCCTATACGGTTCGCTGAATTTGATCCCCGCGTCCCATTGTTGAACCTCGTCAAACGTACATTCCGAAATCGGCCGATCCCGCTGCGATTCAGGTGCGTCGGTTGTTCGCTTCGGCGTTGCATCATGCATACCGATAATAACGCCGTCGGCAGTTTGCCTAATATCGAGTTCCGGAATGCCGCCCAGCTCCCAGGCATATCGCATGGCCGCCAATGTGTTCTCAGGCACCTCGGTATTTGTGCTTTGATGGGCTTGCCAGTGAACCTTTTGATTTGCTCCTTTACGATCCGCTGTCATCATGAAAGTCCGCTCCTCACGTTTATTTCGCCAGAATTCTATCGGTTTCTTTCTTAAAGGTCGACAATGTTGATTGTATATCTTTACTATCATACATAATCGCTTCGGTTGCCGACAAGAATTCCTTATTTACCTCAGGCCAAGCAACATCCTTGTTCGTATCCACCGCATATTGAAGCTGATCGTAAGCAACTTTACGGTTAGGCTCCTTCGCCCATAATTCTTTAATTTCTTTAGATTCGACCATAGCTTTTGTAAACGGCAAGTATCCGGATTGCAAAATGAACTGCAGGCCTCCCTGCGGGTCCGTCTCCACCCAGCGCATAAACTCCCAAGCCGCTTTTTTATCGGCGGCAGACGACAGCATAGCTATATTGGCTCCCCCGGTCGGATTAGCGAATACTTTGTCCTTAGGCAAGAATGCGGTTACATAATCGAATTTAACGATACCGCTGAAGCTGCCGATGTTGCCTGTCGATTGATAGAAAATACCTACTTTACCATCAATGAACATCTGATTGGTAATCTCGCCGGAATCTTTGGCAGGAGGATAGTATAACGCACCTGTGCTTTGAAGATCCTTCAAAAATTTGAACGTTCTCAGTCCGACCCCGTTATCTACAAAGTCAACCGTTTTCTTATCATCGCTGAAGAACTTTCCTCCGGCTTGACTAATCATCGCCAAAGGATACCAAGTATCATACGGCATCGTCATACCATAGCGTTTGTATTGCCCATTTTCTTTGACGACCAGCGCTTCGGATACTTTCTGCAATTCATCCCAAGTCGTCGGAATGGCAAGTCCCTTCTCGTCGAGCAAGGTTTTATTAATATGCATGATCGGAGTCGAACGATTTAACGGAAGGGATACCAGCTTTTTATTAAAGGTCGAATGTCCCATAAATCCGGGTATGAAAAAATCCTCGCTCAAATTGGAGCCTTTGAGATACGGGTTCAGATCTTCGAGCACATCCGCATCTGCAAAAAACTCAACGTAAGCACGCTCCAGCATCGTAATATCCGGTCCTTTTTTGGCGGCAATAGATTGCTGCAGCTTGGTTACAGTTTCATCATAGCTGCCTTGGAAAGTACCGACAACCTCAATATCTTTGTGGCTCTCATTGAAGCGTTGGATTAAGCTATCCATGTACTCCCCGTTCTTCCCACCTAAGGAGTGCCAGAACTGAACGGTCGTCTTTCCCGTCTTAGCGGACTCCGACGTTTTTGCCGTTTCAGCCGGATTGGATTCATTCGCTTGCTGCGTACCTCCGGAGCAGCCTGCCAACAGGCTCAGTACTAGCGGTGCTGTCATCATGACACTTAACTTATTGCTCATTTTTGAAATTCCTCCCGTTTCGTCTCGTATTTGGGTTAAATAGAAAGCGACCGTTACTTAATACCAGAGTAAACAAACGCTTTAACGATTTGCTTGGAGCAGAACAAATACACAATAAGAATAGGAACAACCAAAACGACGTTACCCGCCATAATGATATTCCAATTGCTGATCCCTTCGGTCATCCGCAGCATCGCGATACCGATCGTCAGCGGTCTGATTGAGGCCGTATCCGTCATAATAAGCGGCCAAAAATAATCGTTCCAATGAGTGACAAAGCTGAACAACGCAATGGTTGCAAGCGCCGATTTCGACATCGGGATCATAATGCTCCAAACAATCTTAAACTCACTGGCATTATCCAGCTTGGCCGCTTCGATGATTTCTTCAGGAATTTGCATAAAATATTGACGCAGCAGAAAAATCCCGAAAGCATTGGTCATAAACGGAATGATTTGCGGAAGCAGCGTTTTGCCGATCCCCCAATCCGCCATCATTAAATAAATCGGAATAAAGGTTACCTGGCCGGGAATCATAAAAGCCAGCAAAACAAAGCCGAATAACAGATGCCGTCCGGCAAATTTATATTTGGCAAACGCATACGCCGCCGGTATCATAACAATCATTTGAATAACAATGATGGAAACCGTTATAATCACGGAGTTTCTTCCGTACGTCAAGAAAGGTCCTGCTTTCATCGCATCCGCAAAATTGATCCATTGGGGCCATTCCGGTATGATTGTGGGCGGAAACGCCATCGTTTCCTCAAAGGTCTGAAGCGAGGTTGAAATCATCCATAGAAACGGGACGATAAATATCATTAATACGGCCGCTTTCAGGATAATCTCCAATACCGACTTCAAGGAACTGAATTCATAAGTCTTCAAGTAGGGATTCTCCTTTTTTGTTGGTTATCGTGCTTTATTGATAATGCACCTTTTTGGATAACACCCGGAAGTATACAAAGGTTAAAATTCCGATGATAGCCATAAGAATCACACCCGTCGCTGCCGAATAACCAATATTCGTTGTGCGGTATTCGTAAATGTAATATACAAGCGTGCTGGTTGCGTTATTAGGACCGCCGCCCGTCATGACCTGCACCGTATCAAACACTTTAAAAGAGCCGATCGTCATAATAATCAGGATGAAAAACAGCTGCGGCGAAATCAGCGGAATCGTAATCTTGTAAAATACCTTGAATTTGCTGGCATTATCCAGCGCAGCGGCTTCATAAATGGTAGGCGGTATGCTTTGCAGCGCAGCCACAATAATGAGCGTATAATAACCGATGTTATGCCACACCGAAACGATAATAACCGAAATAAGCGCCGTCTTCGAGCTTTGCAGCCACTGGGAGGGCGGTAACCCTACAGCCTTCAGTATGTAGTTAAGCAAGCCTTGACTGGGCTCCATCAGCCATAGCCATACAAGCGCAATCGAGACGATCGAAATGATATGCGGCGTAAAAATACCTGCCTGCACAAATGCGTTAAACCGCTTTTGCTTGCTAAGCCACAACGCCATTAACAAGGAAAGCAGCATGGTGAGCACGACGACGCCGACCGTATAAAGCGCCGTATTTGTCAGTGCCTGATAAAAATCTTCCCTGCTAAAGATTTGCATGAAATTGTCAAACCCGACAAATTTGCTCCTTGCTTTATTTAGCAGGTTGTATTTGTAAAAGCTTAAATAAATCAAATAAAGGATAGGATAAATAACAAATAAGCAGATGCCGATCATCGCCGGAACAATCAACAAGTACGGGCGGATTTTTTCCAAAACGGTTTTCTTATCCATGCTTTTGTCCCCTCAGCGCCTCCAAATACGTACGGAAGCCGCTATCGCTCTCTTGAAGCCGGTTTTCATCCGCCCCGAAGAAAAACAGCTTGGACGCCTCAACGCCTAAATAAACCTCTTGATCTACGTTAAACCGGTCCTCGATGCATTTGATCATAAAGGAGTGGCTGCCGGTTTTCACCTGGTACAACGTTTCCGACCCAAGCATTTCTCTAGTTGCGATCACGCCCCGCGTACAATAATGGACATCGGCGGGAGTTAGAGATAATACCGCGCTCTCCGGACGGAACCCGAATTTCACTCCGTTTGTACCCAGTTCTCCGACATTCATCGGCGGAACGCCGATAAATTGTGCGGCGAACAAATTGTTAGGCTGACGGTAAATGACATCGGGCGGCGCCTCTTGTTGAATCAAGCCTTGATTCATTAAAACGATCGTATCCGCCATGGACATCGCTTCCACTTGATCGTGCGTTACATAAACGAAGGTAGTGCCAAGCTTTTTGTGCAGCTCGATCAATTCGATACGCATCTGCGCCCGGAGCTTGGCATCCAGGTTGGAGAGCGGCTCGTCCATCAGAAACACCGACGGCTTCTTCACCATGGCGCGCGCCAATGCGACGCGCTGGCGTTGTCCGCCGGATAAAGTCGACGGTTTGCGGTCAAGGTAGTTGTTCAAACCGACCGTAGCGCTGATGCTTTCCACGAGCCTTGTTCTTTCTTCCTTGCCCACCTTATTGTTTTTGAGTCCGAACTCAATATTTTCCCTAACAGACATCGTAGGGTAAATGGCATAGTTTTGGAATACCATGGCTACTCCTCTTTGACCGGGTGCAATTCGCGTGACATCTTTTCCGTTTATAAGCACCGAACCGGAGGTCTGAGGATCAATTCCGGCAATCATACGAAGAAGCGTCGTTTTCCCGCAGCCTGACGGACCGACCAGAACCGTAAACTTCCCGTCTTCAATTTTTAAATCCAAGTCTTTGATCACATCGTGCTTGTCAAACGACTTGGTTACCTTCACGAACTCTATGGATGCCAAGAGAAATCCCTCTCCTTTTACAACAATTCAAGCCAGCCAAGGAGCTGGCTGTGATTTGATTTTCTTTTTTCGAGCCCGATTTGGATTAACGCCCGATACGCCTTTAGACTCTTCCTGGAAACTCCCTTTTACAATTGCAAAGCTTCAACACCTATTCAAGTTCACCTCCTGATATTCACGAAGCTAAAATACCGGCTAACCCCATTTATGAATGCGCATACAATAAAGGCTCTAACCGAAATCATGATGCCTTCTCATGCTGCAAGCATCGGTTAAAGCTAAGATCATGTTATTATTTTAGTTCAATTGTTTTTATTTGTAAATGTTTATTTTCATTTAACGATCTTTTGTTTTCGATTTCTGTCGTTAATCAGATTCGTTTTTAGGTTTTTTTATTCAAAACTAAAGTTTTTACATATTCCGATTAGAATTTGATCATTCAACAGCGTGTCCCCTCTATATAAATAATTAACAAAAATCACTAAACAACAAAATAAGATATTAATCGTTGATGAATAAATTACGAAAAACGCTATTATCAGAACCGCAATCCAATACTGATCTTCAACGAAAAACGGTAATTTTCCGCAAAAAAACCACTCCTTTTCCCCGCAAGGAATAGGAGTGGCTGCACTCTCTACGATAAATCGCGCCGATTTGAATATTACTTCGCCTTCTGCATCGGCTTTTGATCCTTATACTGCAGCTCGTACAGACGATGGTAATAGCCGCGCATCGCCAGCAGCTGATAATGGTTGCCGATCTCGCGTACTTTGCCCTTATGCATAACGATGATTTGATCGGCATGCTGAATCGTCGACAGCCGGTGGGCGACGATCAGCGTCGTCCGGCCTGCGGAGATGTTATGCAGCGCGTCCTGCACGACAAGTTCGGTCTCCGTATCGATGTTCGACGTCGCTTCGTCGAGGATTAGTATTTCGGGACGGAACGCGATAGCCCGCGCGAACGACAGCAGCTGGCGCTGACCGAGCGACAGATTGACGCCGCGCTCCCCCAGCGGAGTTCCGTAGCCTTGCGGCAAATCGCGGACGAATTCGTCGATATGCACCATGCGCGCGGCTTGCTCCACTTGTTCGTCCGTGATGTCCCGGTTGTTCAGGCGTATATTGGAGGCAATATCCCCCGTGAACAGAAATACGTCCTGCTGTACGATGCTGATGCTGCGGCGCAGCTCGTCAAGCGGAATCTCGCGGATATCTACGCCGTCGAGCCGGATGCTGCCTTGCTGAATGTCGTAGAATCGGTTGATGAGCTGAATAATCGAGCTTTTCCCCGCTCCCGTCGCTCCGACGAAGGCGATGGTCTGTCCCGGCTGGATCGTGAAGCTGACATCCCTCAGCACCCAATCCTCGCCGTTGTAGGCGAACCATACATGATCGAACGTAATTTCGCCGCGGGCCGGCTTCGGTAAACTTCTCGTTCGGGGCGCGTCGACAATCGCCGGCTGTTCGTCGAGCATATCGAAAATTCGTTCGGCCCCTACCATTGCGGTCTGAATCTGATTGTATTTCTCCGCCAGACTCATCAGCGGCTGGAAAAACTGCCGGACATAATGCGTAAACGCGTACACGATACCGAAGGTGATGCCCCCCTCGATCACGCTCGCTCCCCCGTACCAAAGCAGGAGGGCGATCGCAACGTTGCCGATAAAGCCGATAGCCGGCTGGAAGATCGAGTTAATGACCGTTCCGCGCATCCCCGCCCGGTAATATTCCGTATTATGATGGTCGAACTGCTCCCACTGCCGCTGCTCGCGGATGAATAGCTGGGTAATCCGGATGCCGGATAAATTTTCGGCGAGGAAGGCGTTTAGCCTGGACAAGATGACCCTCGATCGGCGCTGCGCCTCCCTAATGACCGAGCGGTACCAGAATGTCAGCACTGCCAGGAACGGAATGACCGCAAACGACAGCAGCGCGAGCTTCATGCTCATCTGCATCATAATGGCGATCGTGCCGAGCAGGAAAATAACATCCTTGACCAGATTAACGACAACCTGGGAGTACAGCTGGTTGAGCGATTCCGTATCCTGGGTGACGCGAACGACCAGCCGGCCGACCGGATTCCGGTCGAAGTACGACATGGACATTTTACTCAAATGGCGGAACAGCTGCTGCCGAATGTTGAAGATGATCGTCTGCCCGGTGAACTGCAGCAGATTGCTCTGCAAATAGTTCAGAATCGCCCCGGTCACTACCGTGAGCAGGAAAAGAATGCCGAGACGCGTAAATCCGCTGTAGTCCTGCTTCTGAAAAGCGCCGATAGCTTCATCGTCCATAACGATAGCATCGTACAGCTTCCCGTTCGCCGACAGCCGGGCGCGGTCACCGTCCGCGGCTTCGGCCAGCGTCACTTCCGTCTGCTGGGCCGGCAGCCAGCCGGCGATCATATACTCTTGATCTCCGATGCTGACAATCTGCCTCGGCTCCGCCCCTTCCGGCAAAACGGCCGACGCCGCCTTCTCCGGCTCCAGCCGGGCGTAATCCTGCCCATTCCAAGCGGCGGTCGAGCCGCCGTACGTCTCAAGCTTGGCCGCATCGCCGGAGGCGACGGCGACCATCGGTTTATGCAAGCCGTTGATATGGCCGTCAATGGCTATTTTCATCAAATACGGCCGGGCCAAATCCGCTACGACGATAAGAAACGACAGCAGGATGCACAGCAGAATCATTTTCCAATACGGTGCAGCATAGGACATAAGTCTTGACAACAGCTGGCTGTCCTTGAACGACTTGACTTCTCTCTCCGAATGGATATTCATGCTCCCGCTCCCCCTTGTGCAAAGCCCTTGCCGACGCCGCGGTCCCGGCCTTCCTGCCTTTCGGCCTCCTGATCCAGCAGCTGCTTATGATACATATCCGCATAAATCCCGTTTTGCCGCAGCAGCTTCTCATGCGTTCCGGATTCTACGATCTCTCCTTCGTCCATGACGATAATTTGGTCGGCGGCCTGCACGGAGGAAATCCGGTGGCCGATAATGATTGTCGTCCGCTTGTTCATAACCGATTTCAAGCCTTCGAGAATCAAGTCTTCCGTAATCGTATCTACGGCGGACAAGCTGTCGTCGAAGATGAGAATCGCCGGACGCTTAATAATTGCCCGGGCAATGCTCACGCGCTGACGCTGGCCTCCCGAGAGGGAAATCCCCCGTTCTCCGAGCGCGGTGTCGAACTGCTCGGGAAATTCCGCGATGTTATCGTACACTTGAGCGACTTTGGACGCTTCGACAACCTGCTCATCGGTATACGGCTTCGGATCGAAGCCGATATTGTCGCGAATCGTAGAGGAGAACAGGAATTGATCCTGCGGCACGATCCCGATCTGCCCGCGCAGCGTCTGCAGCGGAATTTCATGAATGTCGCGCCCGTCGATAAACACCGTACCCTGCGGCGGATTATACAGTCTGACCAGCAAATGAACCAGGGTGCTCTTGCCGCTGCCGACTCTTCCGACGATCGCCAGACTGCTGCCCTTGCGCACCTTGAGCGATATGTTCTTAAGTGTCGGACGGCTCGCCTCCGGGTAAGAAAACGTTAAATTGCGGATCTCGATATCGCCGTCGATAAGATCGATCCCCGGCTTTGCCATCACATCGTCCACGATATCGGGCTGTGTGTTGAAAATTTCCATCAAGCGAAGCTCCGACGCTTTGCCTCGCTGCATCAGGTTGACGACCTTGCCCAGATTCTCTATAGGTCCCATTAACAAGGACAAGTACGTATTGAACGCAACGAATTCGCCCAGCGTGATGACATGCTTCAGCACCAGCACACCCCCGAATATAACCGAGACGAGGAAGCTGAAGCCGACGATGCCCGAGCTGAGCGCGCCGAACAAGGAGTTGGAGCGGACGAACCTGCGGTTCATATTTACCGCGTGCTGATTGTCCTTAGTAAACAGCTTACGCTCCTCTTCTTCCTGCACAAACGCTTTGACCACGCGAATCCCTGCCGTAAACTCCTGTACGCGGCTCGTCAAATCCGAGATAGCCCTCTGCATGTCCACCGACTGCCGTTGGATGCGGCTGTTAAACCGGTAAGCAAGCAAACTGAGCAAGGGCAGCGGCAGCATCGTCACGAGCGTCAAAAGCGGATTGACCGAGCTGACCATGGCGATGACGGAAACGACGATCAGCATGGCCGCCTCCATTATATTGAAGTATCCCTGCATCGTAACCTCGCGTATGACGCCTACGTCGCTGATTGCATGCGACATCAAATCGCCGATCCGCTGATTGTTGAAATATTGGGCAGACAGCTTCTCCCAATGGTGAAACAATTCCCCTCTGACGCGCATTTCCAGCATTCTGGATAACCTGTACAAATAAATTCGGCTGGTCGAACGAAAGAACGCGATTCCAAGGCCGACAACAGACATCCATAAAGCGAATTTTATCGTCTCGTTGTAAGTCAAGGTCGAACTTTGCAATTTGTCGGTAAACTGGCCGAGCAAAAGCGGAATGAGCAGCTGAAGCATACTGGATATGGACAATAATGCAAATCCCATCAAGTACGCCCATCGGTTCCTCTTAATGTGACTCCAAAAAATATTCTGCCTCTCCATCCGTTTTCCCCCCGCGAGCTTCCGTATGGAAGCCGTCATCTCAAGCGATAGCCGTATCTTGTTATAAGGCTATTGATAAGATTACCGCGATTGGATAGAAGTTACCATGGATTTACTTGCTTCAAAAAATGGACTATTTTACTTTTTCAAACTGCCATATATGGACTTTGGCCGCGCCTCCTTTTACCCATTGTTCAAGCTCACTCCAAGCCGTCACGGCAAAACGACCGCCCTCCGGCAGCGCCGCCGCGTCTTGCTCCGAACGTGCTCTGACCTGCTTCATCGCCCGAAATTCTTCCTCCGTCATTCCGCTCCAAATTTCGACAATAACCCCCGGCTGGTCCGTCCCTTCATAAAATTCAACTTCCGGATAATTCGCCCGCACGTCCTTCAACCATTTTGAATAATTTGGCCTGTAATCGGGTAAGATTTGATATTCAACAAATACCTTGGACATATTTTTGACCCCCATTGCTTTATTTTAATGTAGAAAATGATACACTAATAATATGCTTACCCGCCTGCTTTTCACAATCATATGAAAACGGGCGTGCCTTACGAATCGTATAACTATAGCTTTAGCATATGCTTACGAAGAAAGCTTTCCTTGCGGAAAGCTCAGTACATGCTTACGAAGAAAGCTTTCCTTGCGGAAAGCTCTTAGGAGGAAAAACATCATGGACAGCGGAACACATCTAGTGATCGGATTCGGTCTGGCCGGTCTCGCATACGTCGATCCCGTCGTAGCCTCAGACCCTACGGTGGCTACCGCCGTGCTCATCGGAACCGTGCTCGGACAGCAGGCTCCCGATGCGGACACGCTGCTGCGTCTTAAGGACAACGCGACGTACATTAAGAACCACCGCGGCCGGTCCCATTCGCTGCCGGCTCTGTTTATCTGGACGGCGCTCATTACGCTCGGGCTCATGCTCGGCTTCGCCAATCTGCCGGTCTGGCATGTGGCGATGTGGGTGTTTATCGCGGTAGCGTTTCACGTCTTTATCGACCTGTTCAACACCTACGGAACGCAAGCGCTCAGACCCTTTTCGGAAAAGTGGGTTTCGTGGAACATCATTCATATATTCGACCCTGTCATTTTTATTTCCCACGTTATCGCTATTTTTATATGGTGCGTCCATCTGGCGGACCCGGCGACCATTTTCCCCATTTTATACCTGTTCTTAGCAGTGTATTATATTTGGAGATCGTGGTATCATCATTACTTGGAGTCTCATCTGTACCAAAAGGATACGCGATATGAGCAGGGCGACCGGTACTACCTGATCCCTACTTTTCATCTATATGTATGGCAAATCGTCAAGCATAAAAAGAACGGCCATTTCGTGCTCGGCGAATACCGCCACAATACGATCAAATGGGTCGACGAAACGTCCTGCGCCGTGCATCCGGCGGTGGAAGCGTCCAAAAAGCATAGCGATATCGCGGCGTTCTTATATTTCACTTCCTTCGCCTGCGCCGATATCCGCCATCATGAATGGGGGTATGAAGTGCGCTGGGCCGACGTCAGATACCGCCACCGCAGGCAGTATCCGTTCGTAGCGGTAGTCATGCTGGATAAGGAACTGAACCCGCTGGATTCATACGTCGGATGGCTGAGCGATTCCAGGCTGGAGAAGAAGCTGCGCGTCAATACGTAGAATGCGAAGCGAGTTAGCAGAACAGACGGAAGATCGGACTGCGGAGGCGGCCCTTTTTTTTCATCGTTGCGGGGCCAGCGCCTCCTCCGGATTACTTTCGGGGGAGCCTCCGGATATCCACAGGAAATTTGCTGCGCATCATTTCCTATACAACAAAAAAGCCCAAGGAGTGACTCCTTGAGCTTCTATGTCTGTGACCATTCTCGATTAACGGAATTGACCTGCCAGCGATTGCTCAGCGATTTGGACCAGACGACGAGTGATGTGACCACCGATCGCGCCCGTGTCACGAGATGCCATGTAACCGTAGTACCCGTCTTGTGGGATTTGAATACCCAACTCTTGAGCTACCTCATACTTCAATTGATCTAAAGCTTGGGAAGCTTGTGGAACTACCAATGTGTTACTGTTGCCGGATTGTCCTTGTGCCATGATGATCAGCACTCCTTTCAATCTGAATGATATCTTTGATGTATTTGCAAGCTTGCAAAGTTATTATGTGACGTACACCAAAAACTATTCACACATTTTGAAAAAATCTTACCGATTTTCAAATACTCTTCGGAAAGGCGGTACAACCCGCATGAACAAAGGACTAGCCCTCTTCTTCGCTGTCGTCGGCACCGTGCTTCTGGCCTGCATCAGCCTCGCTCTCAGTCTCGGAAACGTCTGGCTCGTGTTGTTATTTACGATATTGTCCGTTGGTTTTATCGGCTTCGGCTTCGTCGTCAAAGCCAAGATGAGAAAGCGAAATGGCGGTTAAAGAACGATAAAGCCCATTCTTTCCTTCACTTGGGTGAGCACTTTCTCCGCTTGCTGCGACGCTTTGTCGGCGCCTTGACGCAAAATATCGTAGAGTTCTCCGGATTTACGGATCTCCTGATAGCGCTGCTGAACCGGCTCCAGAACAGCTACTACCTGCTCGGCCAGCTCTTTCTTGAACGGTCCGTATCCGAGACCTTCGTATTGCGCTTCGATTTCGGCGATCGTCTTGTCCGAGCATTGGGCGTAGATGCTGATCAGATTACTGACCTCAGGCTTGTTCTGGGGATCGAATCTCACTTCACGGCCCGAGTCGGTTACGGCTCGGCTTATTTTTTTGCGGATAACGTCCGGCGTATCGAGCATGGCGATGAAGCTGCCTTGGTTCGCGCTGCTTTTGCTCATTTTCTTGGAAGCGTCGTCCAGCGACATGATGCGCGCGCCCACCTTCGGGAAATATCCTTCCGGAACGGTGAACGTGTCGCCGTAGCGCTGATTGAATCGCTGCGCCAAATCGCGCGTCAGCTCCAAATGCTGCTTCTGGTCGTCTCCTACCGGAACCAGATCGGCGTTGTACAGCAATATATCCGCGGCCATCAGGGAAGGATACGTGAAGAGACCCGCCCCGACCGAGTCTTTGCCGGCCGCCTTATCCTTGAATTGGGTCATCCGCTCCAGCTCGCCCATATAGGTCAGCGTCGTCAGCATCCAGCCGAGCTCGGCGTGCTGGCGCACATGCGACTGCAGGAAGACGGTCGATTTGGCGGGATCGATGCCGGCCGCAATGTACAGCGCCACCACCGCTTCGCTCTGCTCGCGCAGCGCCGCGGGGTCCTGAGGGACGGTAATCGCGTGCAGATCGACCGCCATAAAATAACAATCATGCGTGTGCTGAAGCGCTACGAAGTTTTTCAACGCCCCGATGTAATTGCCCAAGGTCAATTGTCCGCTCGGCTGCATGCCGGATAATACTCTTTTCATGATGTGATTCCTCCTAAATATGATGGATACTGCTGCTTTTCCCCACGCAAAAAGGCCCTTCCGCCGCAAGGGACGAAAGGACCGTGGTGCCACCCTAATTTGCCTCGACGTTCGCCGGAATATGTTCCGGATCGGAATCGAAGCCTTCACCTCTTATAACGGAGAGTACCCGGACCGGCCTAACCGCGCCGATAGCGTACAAGCCTGCCGCTTGCCCCGCTTACTTGCGCATCGTTCAGCCGTCAGCTCAAGGACCCATTCAACGCCATCCGTCTACCGGTTCACAGCACCCACCGGCTCTCTGCAAGACTGTAATGCCGCCTACTTGCTCCTGTCATCGCTTGCTGTCTATCGAAATGTGACTCATGTGAAAAGCTTGCTTGTTGTTTATCATAAACAAACGGCTTGGCCATGTCAACTTTTTGCGAAATCTCCCTTAAGGCGCCGCATCCGCCCGCCCGGCGGAATTTTTCTTGCGTTGCATGTCCTATATACGGCTTATCCCGCATATTATATAATGATAATTATTACGAATTAAGACAAAGGGAGAAATGTCCATTGCACACATCCATCATGCGCTGGAGCACCCATGTGCTCACCCTAATTTGCGTTGTCATGCTGTTTCTCATCTACACCCAAAAGCAGCCGCTCGACCTCAGCTTCCTAAGCAGTCCGGCGATGCAGAGCTTCAAGACGCTGTTTCTGAGCATCATTCTGGAGGCATTTCCCTTTGTGCTGCTGGGTGTACTCGTGTCCGCCGTGCTCCAGATGTTCGTGTCCGAGCAGACGATCCGCCGTCTTGTGCCGCGCAATCCGCTGCTCGGCATCCTGTTCGCCTGCGTAGTCGGCATTATTTTTCCGCTGTGCGAATGCGGCATGATCCCGGTCATCCGGCGGCTGCTGCGCAAAGGCATGCCCGTCTACGTGGCGGTCGTCTTTATCCTGGTCGGACCGATCATTAACCCGGTCGTTTACGCTTCGACCTACATGGCTTTCCGCAGCCGTCCCGAAGTCGCTTATTCCCGGATGGGACTCGCCTTTATCGTAGCGCTGGCCATCGGCTTAATCATCTATAAATTCGTCCGCTCGAACCCGCTGCGCGGCGCATCCATCCCGGTCGTTCCGAGCGCTCGGGACCATCTACATACGCATTCCCACGGTCATGACCACGGGCAGGTTCATCGCCATGCAGGCCAGAGCCACCGCGGACATTTGCCTGTTCAGCAAAGGCATCAGCCTCAAGGACATAGCCATTCGCATGACCATGCGCACTCGCATCATGAACATTCTCATCTACATCACGACGCTCATGATCACGCCGGTCATAATCACGATCATTCGCACGGAGGGCATACCGGATTTACGGGGCGCATCTTGGGCGTGCTCGGCCACGCTTCCGACGAATTTTTCGAGATGGGCAAATACTTAATGTTCGGCGCGCTCATCACAGCGGCTCTGCAGACGGTCATTTCCCGGGACAGCCTCGTATCCATCGGGCAAGGGGAAATTCAATCGCATCTGTTCATGATGGCCTTCGCTTTTATTTTGTCCTTATGCTCTACCTCGGACGCGTTCGTGGCTTCTTCGTTCGCCTCGACGTTCTCGACCGGATCGCTGCTGACGTTCCTCGTCTTCGGTCCGATGCTGGACATCAAAAGCCTGCTGATGCTGCTGTCCGCCTTCAAGACGCGGTTCGTCGCCGCGCTGTCCGTACTGATCGTCGTTGTCGTTTTCGTATGTTCCCTGCTGTTCGAGCGTTTATTTCTCACTTAAAGGAGCGTGCCGTCTGTGAGTCCGCGATTACTGGGCCTTCATCAATTTATTAAATCCGCCATTTTGTTCGGATTCGCGGTATACATCGCTTATTTGATCAAAACGGACAATATCCTGTTCTACATCGCTCCCCGGATGGTCGATTATGTCAAGTGGTCGGCGATCGGCTTCTACGCCATAGCGGTGTATCAAGTGTATTTGGCCATCCGTTCCATGTGGGGGAGCGCAGCCTCATGCGATTGCGACCATGATCATACCCCTTCGCGGTCCGTGCTCAAAAATGCCGTCATTTACGGCTTATTCGCCATTCCGCTGCTGCTTGGGTTTCTGCTCCCGGATACGTCGATGGGCAGCAGCCTCGCCGCCAAGAAGGGAATGAACCTGAACAGCGCAGGCTCCGTACGCAAGGACGCTACGGCCGCTGTCCCCTCTTCTCCGCCGCAGACAGGGCAAAATCCGCCCGCAGGCGGCGCTGCGGCGCCAAACACACCGGCACAGCAGCCGGGAAATGCCGCAACTAACGCACCCGGAGGAACCGCCGATGCCGCTTCGGGCAATTTGGACGACTTGTTCCCGTCGGATAAATTCACGGCGCAGTACGCCAAATTCGCCAAGCAGCTGTACACGTCGGATCTGATCAAAGTCAAGGAAGATTTGTTCATCGAGACGCTGACGTCCGTCGATTTGTACATGGACCGCTTTGTCGGCAAAAAAATGGAGATGACCGGCTTCGTCTACAGGCAGGAGGATATGAAGGACAATCAATTCGTCGTCGGCCGCTTCTCGGTTCAATGCTGCTCCGCCGACGCCACTCCGTTCGGCGTTCTCGTACAGTATGACCGCGCCCAAAACTTCGCCGACGACTCCTGGGTTACCGTAACCGGAACGATTGAAAAAACCAAATTTAACGATATGGAAATCATGATGCTAAAAGTCGAGAAAATCGCCAAAGCCGAGCCCGCGAAATCGCAATACGTCTATCCGAACTTCGATTTCGGCACATGAGCATCTAACATGTCACTCGCCATTATAAACGCCCGCTCTTGTCATTGACCGCTCTTCCGGGCAAGGTCTCCATTGCCTCATGACAGATCGTACAAGGTTTTGATACAATGGAGGCGTCGTTACATAACGAATCCGATCCCATATACCTTTTTGCGCAAAGGAGACCTCATCTTATGATCAAGCAAATCGATTGGCAAGGAACACCCGCCTATACGCTGGAGAACGATCGACTTATCGTCTCGATCTGCCCTGCCATCGGCAACAACGTATACAGCATTTGGGACAAAACGCTGCAGCGCGAAATGCTGCGCGTTCCCGCAGCGCCGTCCGCCATGGCGGAGCAGCCGGTGCAGTACGGCACGCCCATTCTTATGCCGCCGAACCGGATACGCCAAGGGAAGTTCGAATTCAAGGGCCAGTCGTACCAGTTCGATGTGAATCACGCTACCGGACACCATATTCACGGCATGCTGCGCAGCCAGTCATGGACCGTTACGGCAACCGGCGAACAGGACGGCAAGCTGTTCATTACCTCGTCCATCCGTCTCGAAGACGACGCCAATGTCCAGCGTCAATATCCGCATCCGTTGGTGCTGGAGGTCACTTATGTGCTGGAAGGCAGCCGCTTAAGCCATCGGCTGAAAGTTCTTAATCAGGGAACGACGCCGGCTCCGTTCGGCTACGGGCTGCATACATGGTTCCTGCTGGACGGCAAGCCGGAGAGCTGGACGCTGAAGGTTCCCGTCAGCGGCATCTGGGAGCTCGACGAGGCCAATATTCCTGTCGGGCATCTAATCCCGCTCGGCAAGTACGAAGCGCTGCTGCAAGGCGAACGGCTGGAAGGGCATAATCTGGACACCGTCTTCCAAATCGGCGAAGGCAATCCTTGCCTTGCCGTGCTATCCGGCGACCGCGCGGAAATCCGCTACGGCGGCTCCGCAGAATTCAAGCAATGGGTCATTTATACGAAAGGGGAAGCCCGCGACTTCATCTGTCTGGAGCCGTACACTTGGGTGACGAACGCTCCGAACATCGATCAGCCTGCCGAAGTGACAGGATTGCGCGGGATTGAGCCGGGCGGCTCCCTGGAGCTCGAAGTAACGCTAGAGGTCGTGTATAAATAAGCTTGCAGGAACATCCCCCGGTTAAGCGGAGGTAGTGGGATTGTTTCCCTGCACCTGCACCAGAAAAAGACGGCGGGCTTGGAACGGTTATCCGTTTCCTTAAGCCCACCGTCTTTTTGCTTACGCCTCGCCGAACAAACCTTCGGGAACCCGCGCCTCCCATTGCCCCGGAATCGGTAAACCCAGCGCCCGGCAGACGACCGCCGACGTATCGATCAGCCCTAGCCCTTCAGGCACCGCGGAGCCTGCCGCTATCCCCGGGCCCGAGCACGTCCAGAACACCGTCTTATCGAGCGGATGGTCGGTGCCGTGCCCTTTCGGATTGACGCCGCCGCCGCCATGATCCGTCGTCATCACAATCAGGCTGTCCTCCAGCATACCCGCATCCTCCACGGCCTGCATAATGACGCCGGTCATCCGGTCCGTTTCGGAAATCGCCCGCAAATAATCCGGCTCCCCGTACCCGTACTGATGCCCCGCACAATCGGGCAGATCGAACTGAACGAACAGTACGTACACATCCGGGTTGCTTCGGATATAATCCGCTACGGCCAGCGCAAGCTCGGGATCGGGCATCGACACTTTATGCACCCCTATCCCTTCCTCGATGATGCCCTCCATTATCGGCTTCCAGCAGGTGAAGGCAGCCAATTTGCGCTCCGGATACGCCTCATGCGCGACTCGGAATAAGGAAGGATACGGGGAGTCGCCCGGATATTTCTCGACTGCCGCCTTATCGTTATTCAACCCGTGCTTCTCCGGCGTTACCCCGTGCAGCAGCGATCCCCAGCATTCCGCGCTAATCGTGGGAAATACCGTCTGGGCCCCCAACGTAGCTCCCCCCCGCGCCATCCATCGGTCGAGCACCGGCGTCTCCGCCTGCTCTACGAAGCTTCCCGCTCCGTCCCAGCCTATAATAATCGCCCTGCGAATTTCCTTGCTCTCCACCTGATTCATACCGTCGTCATCCCTCTCCGCCATGATCTTGTAACCACGATAAAAGCACCATCACCTATCATTGTATGTGGATTTGCAAATTAGTCAATAGAAAATACAACTAAAGACAACTATATACAATTAAATACATATACAAACACACATCGCACTTCCTTTCTATCGTAAAGAGAACGTTGGGCCTCTAGAAGGGTGGTGAAAAAGTCCCTGTTATTACAAAATGAAGCCGTCAAAGTTACCAAAAAAACGGAACCCTGAGCATGTAGTGGAGCAAAGATACTGGGGACAGCCTGTTATCTTGGCGAGGACGGCGCAGGAAAGTGCACCAGCCCGTGGCCTTCTGGCTTTGAATCGGCACAGTCGCTTTAAATTCTGGACCATGGCCGTAAGTGTAGCTTGCTCTTGCATGCGATCAAGACCGCGGCTGCGGGCTCGATCGAGTCCATGTCTTCCTTTGGCCTCCGCAAAGGCATGTTCAATACGCGCACGCAGGGCTTGGATGTGCCGGTATGCACCATGACGCTGAATATTTTTTGCAAAATTGTAAGCCTGGATCTCCTTCTGTTTGAGACGGCGTTTGGCTTTTCGAACGGGATGCAATGCTCGGGTCTTGTAAACCGGGAATTCTTGCAGCTTGAGACTACGCAACCGGATGAGTGGGATGATGCCAAGTTCATGGAGCTGAACCAGATAGTCTGCTGACTCATACCCTTTATCTGCCGAAAGCGTTCGGATTTGGAGATGAGGATGACGAAATCGAATCGCTTGCACTTGCTTCAGGCTGACTTCTCTTTCTGCTGTACCGGATGCTAAAGAAGCCCGGGTGTCCAGGATCACGCCGGAGTGAACATCGATCAGATCATGCACCAAATAACGCAGATGAGCTTCCTGCCCTTTGCTTTTCTTATACAAACGGGCATCGGGGTCGCTGGTACTACGGTGCGTACGGTTGGAAAAGGTTTTGCCATGAAAATCTTCGTGAATAGCCTGTTCCTCTACCTCCGAATGATCGTTCCTCGTAGAGGGAGGTTTAGGGGCATCCTCCTTGTCGGTTTTCGTGTCTTCGGTATCCTCCTTGGCTTGGCGTACTAAATACGCCTCGATAGATTCGACAGGGGCCAGTTGGATTTCTGCCAAACTGTGAATGGACGCATTCGCGCGTACTTGTGTTCCGTCCACGGCCGCATCCATTTGCGGCTTAACGAGTCCTGCGATGATGCACTGGTCAACAATGTCGCGCATCAGGTCGTCAAACACCTGATGGTCCCGCCAAAACTTTCGGGTTTTCACCAGAGTGGTCCGATCCGGCAAGGCCAGCTCGGCTTCTTCGGGATGCAGAACGGCTTCAAAGTCGAGGCCGCAAAACCACAAGTAGCCCGCATGCATAGGCAGCAAATTGTACAGAGCACGCTCACTGTGGTTGAACAGATAACAAAGAACCATCAAGCGTAGCTGAAGTTCAGGATCGCTCACGGGACGACCCATATTTTCGGAATACAGAGCACGTGTACGTTCGTGAATCATGCTCCAATCAATAACACGATCCAGTTGACGAAGAAGATGGTTTTGGGGAACAAGCGCCTCCATCTCGACCATTTGAAATAGTCGAGGTTGGGTGCCTTGGCGTTTGGAAACTAGCATAAGTTTTGGCCTCATTTCTCATCGATCAGTTCCATTTATTTTACCATTTCTATCGTGTCATGACTGTACAATGCCACTTTTTCACCACCCTTCTAAAAGGGTGGTGAAAAAAGAGCGGAGGGGCCATTTGAATCTGGAAAAGCGTAAGCGTTCGCCTTTGAAAGCGGATTCTCTCCACAGAAAACGAAAAAACAATCCAAAGAATCCGTTTTCAACAGTTATCATGAACGAGACAGACTCCCCGTCAGTGCAATGTCTTAGGTTAATTTTGGGAATAATGGTGTAGTAGAAGCTAAACCAAAACCAAAATCAGAGCTAAATTGCAAAGGAGAGTCTGTACTATGAAGGATACCATAAAATACGTAGGCTTAGACGTATCGAAGGAAAAAATTGCTGTATCTGTAGCAGATCCAGGTAGAGAAGGCGCTCGGTATTTGGGTACGATTCCTCATACGGAGTATCACATCTTGAAAACATTGAGAAAGTTAGGCGAACCCAATGAGTTAAGCATTTGTTACGAGGCAGGACCAACAGGATATCCTTTAGTTCGTTTGCTAACCGCACACGGATATGACTGTATAGTTATCGCCCCTTCACTCATGCCGAGTCGTCCAGGAGAACGGGTAAAAACGGATCGCAGGGATTCGATGCGTCTGGCACAATTACTTCGAGCAGGTGAATTAACCCGTGTGCATGTACCTAGCCAAGAGGAAGAAGCACTTCGTGATCTGGTACGGATGCGTGAAGATGTCAAGGAAGATCGGGCTCGAATCCGGCAGCGGATCGGGAAGTTTCTTCTTCGTCATCAGATTGCACCTAAAGAGCGGCTTCGCCGCTGGACGGCAAAGTATCGGTTGTGGTTAGGACGTATTCCATTGGAGTCTGCTACTCAGCGTTTGGTTCTGCAGGAAATGCTGCATCAGATGGATGAAAATGAAGAACGTCTGAAACGTATAGAAGCAGCCATTCACGAGGAAGCGACGAAGGGGCACCACGCTCCATTAATACAAGCCCTTCAAACCTTACGTGGCGTAGCTGAAACGACCGCAACAGGTATCGTAGCCGAAGTATGTTCATTTACCCGGTTTGGAAATGCGAAGGCTTTTATGGGGTACACAGGTTTGGTGCCGCGGGAATACTCAAGTGGTCAAAGCCGATGGCAGGGAAGTATTACGAAATCAGGGAATACCCACCTTCGCCGTTTGCTGGTCGAATCCGCTTGGAGTTATCGCTATACACCTGCGTTGAAAGGAGAGTTAAAGAAACGTCAACAAGGAAAAACACCTGAAATACAGGCCATATCCTGGAAGGCACAGCATCGGTTACATCGAAAATATACGAAAATGCTGTCAAAGGGGAAGCCAAGTGGCAAAGCAGTTGTGGCTGTGGCGCGAGAATTAAGTGGATTTATTTGGTCGATTGCCAGAGAACTTGAAGAAAAAAGAATACATGGATGAGTCGCCTCTTTAACAGGACTCTTGTTATACCAAAGTTCAATTTTGTTGATTCAAGGTAATCCCATGCCTCCAATGCAAGTGGAGATGAAAAGCTGAGTTAGAAGGCAAAGGGAAAAGCCGTAAGAGAGAATCCACGTAATCGCTATGTGCCAACCCTAAAAGGGAAAGATGCACGACAACAGTTCGTGGTGCCACTCTCTATAGACGGAGAGAAAACATGCGGTATATCCGAACCCGCGAATATCAGACTGCTCACCGTTGATAGCTTTTGCCTTCTAGTTCAGCTTGTTCACCCCTCTTGTATAAAAAGGGGCAAGGGAAAACCAAGGGGAGTTACAAACTGCCTATTGACAGTCTCGTTCATATCAGCGATTGGAGGATCAAATGGACGCCGCAGCGGACTTTTTCACCACGCTTCTAGGATAAGAAAAGAACGGGACCGGCGCCATCCATCGGCGCTGGTCCCGTCTATTTCAACGTCCTTGCAATCCTTGCCCTTTACCTTTACTTTTACTTTTATCTCAAGGGGTGTATATATTCGGCTGCGCCGGCGTGCTCATGCCGTTTCCGAGGAAGAAGCTCGTATGCGGCGGCTGGTTATACCCGACGTTCTGCCAGGCGACGCCGAGACGGTAGACCGGATCGTGCATCAGCGTCCACAGCCGGTAATTGGTCACATCGGTCGTCGTATAGATGCGCAGCGCCGTGCTGTCGGTCGTGCGCCATACGGCCTCTTCCCGCCAATCGCCGAGCAGGTCGGCCTGCAGCGTCGGCGTCGCCTTGGTTCCGTTATTGGACGCGGTTCCCGAAGCGGTAAGCAGATTACTGGTCGTCGAATTGGTATAATTCCATTTATCGATGCGGATGTCGTCGAGCAGCTCGCGCTGCAGATCGCCGTCCCACCAAATGCCGAAATTCGTGGAAGACGGAAGCGTCGAGCCGATCTTCGTTCCGGTGCTCGTGTACAAGCCGCCGTTCGCCCACACTTCTTCACCCGGATAACGCGGATCGATATCCGCCGACATGCCTCGCCCTACATCTTTGCCCGCATAGACGCCCCAGATCGTCTGCCCGGTCTTCGCATCCCGGTACTCCAGCCCGTATGCGGCGGAAGTATTCTCATGCACCTGGAATACTTCGAGTCCCGGACGGTTCGGGTCGAGATCGCCCAGATGCATCGCGTCCCCATGCCCCAATCCGGTCGTATACAAGCCCGTGCCGTTGTCGTCGACCGCCATCGCGCCGTAAATAATTTCATCCTTGCCGTCTCCGTCGACGTCGGCGATGCTCAGGTTATGGTTGCCTTGTCCGGCGTAAGCGGAGTTGCCGGAAGCGTCCGAGTCGAAGGTCCACAGCTTCGTCAGTTGGCCGCCGCGCCAATTGTAGGCGACGAGAACCGTCCGGGTATAGTAGCCGCGGGCCATAACGAGGCTCGGCTTTTGTCCGTCCAAATAAGCGATGCCGGCCAGAAAGCGGTCCACCCGGTTGCCGTAATTGTCGCCCCAGTCGTTGACATTGCCGCGCGGAGGATCGTAGTTGACCGTCGCCAGCGCCTTGCCCGTCGTCCCTTGGAACACCGTCAAATATTCGGGTCCGCTCAATACCCGCCCGGCCGAATTGCGATAATCCGCCGTTGCGCTGCCGATCACCACGCCGGTGCCGTCCTTGGTGCCGTCGGCCGTCTTCATGGCGACCTCGGCTTTGCCGTCGCCGTCCAGATCATAGGCCATGATCTGCGTATAATGAGCGCCAGCGCGAATGTTTTTGCCCATACTGATCCGCCACAAGCGGGTGCCGTTCAGCTTGTACGCATCGACGAAGACTTCCCCGGTATAGCCGTCCTGCGAATTATCCTTGGAATTGGACGGGTCCCACTTCAGAATAATCTCATACTGCCCGTCTCCGTCGAGATCGGCCACCGTCGCGTCGTTCGCGCTGTACGTGTAATTAACGCCGTCGGGAGTCGTTCCGCCCGCCGGCTTCTGCAGCGGAACGGTCAGATAATTCGTCCCCCAGACGCTTACCGTTGGGGAAGCGGTCTGCTCGGTCCCTCCGACGACGGCCCGGACGTAATAAGTCGAGCCGGTCGTACCTCCCGAATCCAGATAATTCGTGCTGCCCGTAATCGGCGAGCTGTTCAGCTTCGTGCCGTTACGGTACACATTGAACGAGGTGGCGGCGGCTTCCGTGCCGAGCAAGCGCCAGCTGACGAATACTCCGTTGCCCGTCTTCACGGCCACCAGCCCTCGGTCCAGCTTCTCCATCTGCCTTGCGGGTCCTGCCGCTTGAGCCCTCTCCGGACTTACGACGGCCTGCAGCGGAATAAGCAGCGAGCTCGCCACCAGGCAGCTCAGCAGCATCGTACCCGATCGTTTCAGCTTGCGCTTGCGGTTCATTGAAATTTGCATCATAGGTTCCTCCTTAACATGGTATAAGCCTAAACTTTCAGCAAAAATCATGCGCATCCTCTCCGCCGGTCAGGATGTTTCCGCAGACATTCTCATCATCTCACCCCCCGCTAAAGTGTACGGCCGCCGCAGTCCCCGAAACGAACCGCGGCCGGGCACGCGTTATTTCGCCTTGGCGTCTTGAATCCGCTTGTTAGCCTCCTCCTCGGCCTTGCGCAGAGCCGTGTTCATATCGCCGCTCAGCGCGTTGCCGACCGCTTGCGTGTACGGCGATTCCAGCTGCAGATCGTAAATCGACTTGTACGGAATCGGCGCGAACTGGTTGTAAAATATCGCTTTCAAATTTTTATCCTTGAATTTGCTGTCGGTGCCGAACAGTTGCTTGATCTCCTCTTTCTTCGCGGCCGGCATGACGCCCATCTTCGACAGCTTCGTCTGCATCTCGTCGGAGGCGAGATACGCGATGACGTCCATCGCTTCGTTCTTATGCTGACTGTTCGACGTCACGCTGAAATAGGTCGGATACGGCTGGGAGCCTACGCCCGGCAGGTCCGGGAAGGTCGGCAGCGCGACCATGTCCCAATTCATCGTCTCGAAATTTTTATCGATAAAAATGCTGGAGGACAACAAGGCGAACGTCGCCACCCCGTACGTTTTGAAAAATTCATTCGTATACGGCGTTTTGCCGGTCGCTTTGACGAATTCTTCCCAGCCTCCGGCAGTCTGCGGCTCCAGAAAGACCGTCTGGATAAACTTTTTCCACTGCTCGTCGTTAATCGTCGCGCTGCCCGTTTTCTCGTCCACATAAGGCAAGGAGAGCTGATTCATGCGGAACACATGCGTGCCCGAGTAGGCGTAGCCGGCATACTGCTTGTTGCCGTCGTTGCGGACAAGCTTCTTGACCAGATCGGAAAACTCGCTCCAGGTCATGCCGTCCTTCGGATAAGGAACCCCCGACTTGTCGAACAGATCTTTGTTGTAGTACATCACGACATTGTTATTGAACACGGGGACGCCGTACATCTTGCCGCCGGACAGCTGCTTCATCGCCTCGATCGTGCCGGGCTCCAGCGTACCCAAATCGACATTGGACTGCTTGATCAGATCGCTCATATCGTACTGCAGTCCATTGCCGAGCAGACCGCCCGTCAAGAAGCTGATGGAATCGAAATATAGATCCATTTGCTGGCCGGCGACGAGCATTTCCTTAATGCCGTATTCTTTTCTGGAAGGAATGTACTTGATCGTATAATTGGGAAATTTGGATTTGATAGCGTTTCCAAATCTTTCGTTGAAGCTGTCCTCCGAATCCCCGCTGGTAGAGACGACGACAAGCTCGACCGGTTCGCTCGGATTGGATTTGGATTGCACCGGGGCAGGTTCCGTACCTGCCGTCTCCCCCTTCCCTCCGCTGCAGGCTGTTACCGATGCGGCAAGAGATGCTATAATGAGCATCAACGAAGCATTTTTCCAAGACATAAGGCTTGCTCTCCTCCTCTTTTGCAAACGGATTCACGGATTCATGATCACATCCGATTGTTTTTGGAAATCTTTCCTTATTTTTGAATCCATTATATTACATGCCTGATTAGGGGGAAATGACGGATATGGCTAGTTTTTTGCACAATACTGCTAATGAAAATCTGACCACCGTTCCCGGCATCTTGATTTCCGACCACTACATCCGGCCTTCCGGCTATATGGTCAAACGTTCCAAAGGCACGCAAGATTTTTATTTGACCTATACGGTCTCGGGGAAAGGCATATTCCATAACGGAGTCGAGAGCAAGGAATGCGGCGAAGGCGAAATCACGATCATCACTCCCGGCACTCCCCATTATTACGGGACCAAAGAACAGGAGACATGGCAGTTTTATTGGTGCCATTTCATGCCCAAGGAAGAATGGGCTTCGCTTCTGCTGCTGCCCGAAGGAATTAAAGGGATCAAATGGCTTGCCGTCGAGAACGCCTCGATAACGGCCCGTATCGCCTCCGCCTTCGCCAATCTGGTGCAGTACAGCAACGAATCGGGGCCGTTCTCCGAGCGGCTTGCCGTAAACGCCTTGGAGGAGGTGCTGCTGCTGACCGCCGGAAGCCGAGCCGCCGAAATCCGGAAGATCGACCCCCGCGTTCAAGAAGCTCTGGATCTTCTGTCTCAACATTACAGCCGCCCGTTCACCGTAGCTTCTCTCGCCTCCGAGGTAAGTCTGTCTCCCTCCCGCTTCGCCCATCTGTTCAAAAAGCAGACCGGGGAGTCCGTGATGGAAACGCTGATCAAAATCAGGCTTAGACATGCCAAAAAGCGGCTGGAGCATACGTCCCTGTCCATCGCCGAAATCGCCGCCGAAGTCGGCTTTAATAACCCTTTTTATTTCACTCGTCAATTTACGTCCTTTTTCGGGTGCCCGCCGGCTACTTTCCGCAGAAAAATGCTCGCTCTTCAGCCTGCTGCTCCTTCCCAGACGCATTGATTCCCTCTGAGCTCTGACCGGCAATCGGCCTGTAAGCGGCAAAGGCTTGCGTGCGCGCATACAAAATAACCTCCGCGAAAAGCTCTGCGCAAGCTTTCCGGGAGGTTCTGCTTCTTAAATATATGGGTTTAGATTTGCCCGCCGGGGTACAGCGTGGAGCTGTACAACCGCTTGCTCTGCGGCAGCGGAATGCCGGAGGGAGCCCGATTCCAATCGATCGCCCGGCTGGCAAAGACGGACGCCGTCTCATCGTCGTAGATGATCACCTGCTCGGTTCCTTCGCCCAGCAAATCGGCATGGACGACGTAGCCGTCCGCCGGAAATTCGACGACCGCATTCATCTCCCCGTCATACAAGGTCGGACGTATGCCTCCGCCTCTGCGGTAAGCGAGAATATAGTCCCGCCGCCCTTCATCCCAGCCGCGGATCGTCTCGATAATGGTCAGCCAGCCTTTGCTCTTGCGGTCTTCCTTCCACACTTCATGGCCCTCTCCGTCCAGCAGGAACAAGCCGTCTTTGCCGTTCTCATTGCCGCGCACGATCCGGTCCAGACCGGCAATTTGCAGGCCCGGCATATCGGCGCGGAATTTGCCCAGCGCGACGTGCTGCGACTCGATCGACCCTTCATAGCGCCACAGCTCAGCACCGTGCCGGTCGTACATGACGGTGACGCTGCCGCCGATCACCAGCTCGGCTTCCCCGTCGCCGTTCACGTCGCCGACCCAAATGCAATCCGCATGGTCGCTCAAATCCCGGCACGACCAGCGCACTTGTCCGTCCGGGCCCAGCAGATCGTAGCCCGCCATCACTTCATCGCGGCCGTCGCCGTCCAGATCGTACGCCCAAGGGAAATGGCCTACGTTGCCCCGATGCGTCCACAACAGCTTGAACTCCTTGTCCATCGCCCACATCTGCTTATAACGGTTTTTCAATATAATATCCTGCGGGTGCGGGCCTCCGCTCAAGTTGGCGACGATGATGCAGTCGTGCGCGGACGGGTCGGGCAGCTCGTAGACGGCTTTGGCCCTGCCGGTGGCTCCGTCCAGTATATGGAACCGTCCGTCCATGACACATAAAACTTCCAGCTTCCCGTCGGCGTCGATATCGTAGATCTGTACCGGATAATCCGATCCGGGGCCTCCCGGATGTTCGCTCGGCGTCCCCGTCTGCCACAATACATTGCCGAGCAGATCGATGGCAGTCAAGCACTGCACTTGATGCGGAACATAGCGGTCGTCGATGCCTCCGTCAGGCTGGGCGAGCAGCAGCTCCATCCGGCCGTCTCCGTTCAGGTCGCCGACCAGCATTTTGCAGCGAAGCCCCGCGGCCCGGATATCGATTTTCCCCAGGCAGACGGGAGCTGACGTCGTATTTGACATAGCGGTTGATCCCCCTTACAGTCCTTTGCTGCTGCAAAGGTACCATAGTACGGCGGACGGAACCATACACGATACTGCTCTTTTGCTCCAGCATTCTGCTATCTATGATTTCAACCGCTGCGCCGGACGACTCATCTCTCCAGCAGCTCGCGAACGACCTTCACCGTATCGGCGAAGTAAGGACGGTAATCCAGCCCTTCGATGAACTGCAAATATTGCCTGGCGACCGCCTCCACCTGCGGCCTGTATTCTGCCAGCGGCACCTTATAGGCTCCGAGCTCTCTGGCCTCCCCCTGTTCGCGCTCCTCCAGCTCCGTAAGCTCAAGGCAGCTCTCCCCGAGATGCCTGACGCGAAACGAGTATCCCCGGCATTCCGGGTCTCCGCAGCCGCAGCAGAAAAACGGCATGAGCTGCCACTGATCCGCAGCCGCCCAGCGGTTCGGCTCCACATTCTCGCTTAAGCTAAGCAGCATGGCCGGAAGCCCGACATCGACGCATAAAGGCTCGTCGATCAGCTTGTCTCCGTCGATTTCCAGCCGGACATCGGCATGTATAATCTGCAGGTCCCGGTCCCAGGACCATCCTTGGCATGTCAGTAAAAACACGGTAATCCACTCCTCTGCCTCTAAACGCACGAGCGTACGCCTTGCCTTCTTGTCTTTCCATTATAGAAAAAGCATTGCGGGTTGTATAGAAGGAACGGGCAGGCCTTTTCACTTGGTGTTAATTTCCAATTTATTTCATGTGTATAATTTTACTTTTGGCACATACTACCTAACGAACGGAGGTGATTAACATGGCACAAGGACAATCCCGCAGCAGCAACACTTTGGTCATTCCTCAAGCTTCCCAAGCTTTGGATCAACTGAAGTATGAAGTGGCACAAGAATTGGGGATCCAAATTCCTCAAGACGGTTACTATGGTTTCATGGCAACTCGTGACACAGGTGCAATCGGTGGCCACATCACTCGTCGTCTGGTTCAAATCGCCGAGCAGCAATTGGCAGGCAAGTTTACAAGATAACGATTGACTTCGATACTTACCGGAGGCGGTCCGATAGGACCGTCTCTTTTTGTCGGCCAGCCCTGACGCCTGACTGTAAGAGAAACATTCCGGAACTTAAACAAAAAAAAGCCCGCCGACTACTCGAGTCAGCAGGATACCGATCCAATTCCAATGAATAATGAATAATGAATAATGAAATAAAAAGAGAAAAATAAGGGCATAAGCTAAAAGAATCGGCAAGTCGTATACATCTTACATAGTTATATTTTTCTTTTTTTCTCTGCATCGGCAAGAACGCTTGCCATATTGTAGTTCGACTCGAAAGAAACGCTTGTGCACAGCGTGTTCTTCTTCATCGCGAATTCGAATAAAATTTCCCCGTGAGTCCAACGCTTCAGCTTGAGCGACTCCAGTGCGGTTTGCCTAAATGATTGCACGTGCAGCTCAGACAGCCCCGAATCCATCATTTGAAGTTGTCCTCCTTTACTTTCCAGAGGAAATGCTCTTACCCCAAACTTCCCGATGACGTTATTGCGAATTTGCACGAACACTGTTCCTGAGGTCAGTTGGGTCAGCTCATCCTTAATTTCGCGGAACACGATATCAAGCTGTCTGGCCAAAGGTACATTTTCTAAAATCATTAAGATCCCTCCCATCTAGTCTGTTTCTCAAGATTTTGTGTATGTAGTTCTAGTGCTGTAGCCCCATTATATGTAAATTTTATATGTTTATCAACAATTAATAACATTTTTCAGAAAACTTCCTATATTTCTACACGATCAAACAAATTTAGACAAAATATTCTAGGACTATCCAAATTATTACTTATAAGGGTAAATTAAACTATATACGTAAAGGCAAACAAATACCGGAAGGGAATCCCTTCCGGCTTCGGCGCGTTCAAGCTCCCTTAGCAAAACCGTTCATCTTCGGCTTTCGGGCGCTGACTTTTTATTCCTCGTCGCAAACATCGGCGTTCAGCTCGATGACATTATGATCGGGGTCCAGCACATAAATTTGCGGGAAACCGGCCCTCGCATGCGGTCTCGCTTCATAAGGAATTCCTTGCGATTCCAGCCACAGCCGGGCGGCTTTGTAGCTGGCGACGCGAAGGGCGAAATGGCCGTCACGGGTGTCGATCGGCCCCTCCCTTAACGTCTCCCCGTTGTGCACGATCAAATGAAGCTGCTGTCCCGAAGCGCCCACCGCATACCAGGCTCCGGAGAAATCGAACGGAGGGCGCTCGATCTCCGTAAGGCCCAATTTCCCGCCATAAAACGACTTGGCTTTTTCCAAATCGCGAACGCATACGCTGACATGATGAATCGTTTGAACATCGAGCATAGATCATCTCTCCCGGATCGTTTCATTTTTAAAAAAAGCGGTCAGAGCCTATAGTCCCATAACGCGAATTTTACAAAGAACCGCGTGGCAATCATAGGAGAAAAGCTATAGACCATGGTACTTTTGGGTGATATAATTCATCATAGTAATAATTTAACATTCAATGTAAAGGGGACTTGCTGATGGACCGGATTCAAAGCTTGTCGTTTAAAAAGAAACTGCAGCTCGGCTGCTACTTGCTTGTGGCCATTTATTCGATCGCCTTTCTCATCATGGTTCTCCAAACGGATCATCTTATTATCGGCATCGCCTTCCTCGTGATCATGGCCGGACTCAGCTTTCCTTTTATAAGCTGGTTTGAGAGAACGCTTACAGAGCCGATCAACAACATTTCCCGTGTCGCCCTGAACATCTCTAAAGGCGATTTTTCACAGAAGGTAGCCGTCCAATCCGATGACGCGTTAGGAGAGCTCGGCAATGCTTTCAACAAGATGATGGACAAGCTTCGCGAAATTTTGCACGATACCGGAAATATGTCGAAGCATGTATTCGACTCCAGCCGCGACATTTTCTTCAAAAACGAAGGCTTGAAATCGGTGCTTGAGCAAGTAGCCATCTCCTCGGGCGAGCTCGCCGCCGGCGCCAACCAAATTTCGGAGGAAATCTCCGGCATTTCGATCGCTACCAAGGACATTGAGCAAAAAGTCACCTCTTACACCGCCTCGACCAAGGAAATGGACTCCCGCTCCGGGCAGATGATCACCCTTGTGGAGAAGGGACTGCAGGCCGTCGAAACGCAGAGCGAAGGTATGAAGCGCAACGTCGCCGCTACCGCCAACGTATCGCAGACGATCGACAAGCTGGCCGAGCAGGCGAACGGCATCTCGCAAATTACCCGCACGATCTCCGATATTGCGGAGCAAACGAATTTGCTGTCGCTGAACGCGTCTATCGAAGCGGCCCGCGCCGGAGAGCACGGCAAAGGATTCGCCGTTGTCGCTCAGGAAGTGCGCAAGCTGGCCGAAGAGTCGACCACCTCGACCAAGGAAGTGTTCTTCCTCGTGCGCAACATCGAAGAAGGCATTCGCGAAGCGTTGGCACATATTACCGAAAACGAACAAATCGTACATAAGCAAACCCAATTGATCGACGAAACCGAAACCGTCTTTGCCGAAATCGTAAATAGCGTGAAGTTTATATCCGAGCAAATTACGGCCTTCGCCCGTGAAAGCGAGCAAATGCTGGACAGCGCCCAGCGCATTTCGGCAACGATGGAGAACATATCGGCCATTACGGAGCAGTCCGCCGCCGGCACGCAAGAGGTATCCGCCTCCATGAACGAGCAGATCAGCTCGGTTCAAGCGATCGTCGAGCAATCCGAGCAAATGACCAAGCTGGTTACCAAGCTGCAGCAAACGATTCAAATTTTCAAACTGTAAGCCGCCGAAAGGGCCGGAGTGAGTCAATCACTCCGGCTTTGTCATGTCGGGCGTAGCGTCAAGACTAGCCCCCTGGCAGCCGCTTCGCCGGCCCGGCTTCCTGGCTCCCCGCCGCCTATTCCGTCAAGCTCATGAACGCTTTGACGTCCTCCAGCGACAAATCCATCGCACGCTGCCAGAAATCCGGCTGGCGCAAATTGACGCCCAAATGCTTCTCGGCCAGCTCCTCCACGGTCATGCTTCCCGTGTCGCGGAGCAGCGCGATATATTTGTTCTCGAACGCATCTCCTTGCCGCAGCGCTTCGGCGTAAATGCCGGCGCTGAACATATAACCGAACGTGTAAGGAAAATTGTAGAACGGCACTTCCGTAATGTAAAAATGCAGCTTCGACGCCCAGAAATGAGGATGATATTCGGCGAGCGCGTCCCTATACCCCTCCTTCTGCGCCTCGACCATCAGCTCGTTCAGACGTTCGACGCTGACGATTCCTCGGGCTCGTTCCTCGTAAAACCGCGTTTCGAACAGGAAGCGCGCATGAATGTTCATGTAGAACGCGACCGAGCGCTGAATTTTATCCTCCAGCAGCGTCAGCCGCTCCTCCTCGGTCGAAGCGCTCTTCACCGCCGCGTCGGCGACCACCATCTCGGCGAAGGTCGAGGCCGTCTCGGCTACGTTCATCGCGTAATTTTGGGCCAGCGCGGGCAGATCGTTCATCACATGCTGATGATAGCCATGGCCAAGCTCATGCGCCAGCGTGGCGACGTTGGAGGCGGTGCCCGCGTAGGTCATGAAGATGCGCGTCTCCTCCGCGATCGGGAACGATGTGCAGAAGCCGCCCGGTCTTTTGCCGGGACGGTCTTCCGCTTCAATCCAGGCGGATTCGAACGCCATCTCGGCGAACTCGGCCATTTTGGGGCTGAAGCGGCGGAACTGCTCCACGATGAGCTGCGCCCCTTCGTCATAACTGAAATGCTTGCTGCCCTGCCCCACCGGGGCTTCCACATCGCTCCAGCTCAGCTTGCCGATCCCGAGCAGCTTCGCTTTGCGGTCCAAATACTGTACGAATGCGTCCTTGCCCCGCTCGATCACGCCCCACATCGCGTTCAGCGTCTCCTTGGACATTCGGTTGATCGCAAGCGGTTCCTTATGTATGCCGTCCCAGCCGCGCCGCTCGTACAGCTTCAGCCGGAAACCGGCCAGATGGTTCAGCGCGTCGGCGCAATAATCGGCATGTTCCGCCCATTGCTCCTCCCACAGCTTGAACAGCTTCTCCCGAACCGCGCGGTCGGGGCTGTGCATCCGGTTCGCCGCCTGACCCGCGGACAATTCCGAGGTTTTGCCGTTCTCCTCCCACAAAATGCGGAATTTGCCGACCGTCGTATTATAAGCTTCTCCCCAGCCGTGATAGCCGTCGACGGCCAGATCGTTCGCCAGCGCCTCCAGCTCCGGCGGCAGTTTCTCCGCGGCCAGCGCCCGGCGCTCGCTCAAAGGATAAGCGACGGAGGCCAGCTCCGGGCTTGCGGTAAGCTGCGACCATACGTCGTCGCCGATACCGGTCAGCAGCTGGTCGAAGCGAGTCAAGGCGGACGCGTAGGAAGCGGACAACGTCTTCACCTTGCCGCCCAAAATGACGGCTCGTTTATCCGCCTGATTTTCGGCTGCAAGACAGCCTACGAAGGAATCGGCTTCCCTGATCTTATTATCTATCGTCTGCAGCAACTCCAGTGCGGGCATCAACCCGGCAGCGTCCGCGGTTTGCGGCGGCGCAAGCTCCCCCAGCATAGCCGAGAAGGCGGCAACTTCTTGCTCCAGCGTCTCCAAAAAGCTCTGGAACGCTTCGGAACGGCTCCCTCCGGAAAAAAAACGTTCCAAATTCCACGTTTGCGGCAGTGGCGTTTTCATGCAAACATCGCACCTTTCCGTAAAATTAGATACAATACATATTAAACCATAAAACACGTATAAGCCCAAACGGCCGATCCACCAAATTTTGGTTGAATTGTGAGCAAGGGTGTGTTTAAATGGTGACTATAGATCTATTGACAGGAGTGGTAGACAACATGAAACCATTACAGATCTCGCCGGAGACAGCCCAGAAGCTGGCCAAGCAATTAAACGTTCCATTGGAGCATCTGATGCACATGCCCCAGCATATTTTACTGCAAAAGCTGGCAGAGCTTGCTAAAAGCGCTTCCAGTGATGAGAACAACGAGGACAATGGGAACGAGCATTCCGAAAGGAAGTCCTGATCGTATGATACCCTTCGAGAATACATGGCCCTACGAGCAAATCCAAGAGGATATTTACGTTCAGGAATGCCCTTTTTGCAGCAAGTCCAATGTCCTCCTCCCTTTCAAACGGAAAGATCTTTCCGAAATTAGTCAAGGCGTTAAACGATTGTTGGTATTCCCCTGCTGCCATAACAAGGTTACGGTGGTAGAAGCGGATCGCGATTATTTGCTAGCCAATCAACCTTTAAGAAACCGACGCTGACCATAGGACGGGTTGCAGCGAATGCCGGCTCTAATCAGGAGTGGAACTCATAGCATGTACGATATGCCCTTTACGCACGCCTGCACATTAATTGCTCTTAGCTACGCGGCATTAAAATTGAAAAACAGGCTGTTCATGGAACGGTACGAGACCGTCAGCGCTTCGCTGTTGACAGGACTTGCCTGCATCATTATGATGCTGCAGCCGTTTCCGAGCGATTCTCCGCTGACCGACCTGCGCTTTGCGCCGATCGTGATGGCGGGGCTTCGTTTCGGGCCGTCCGTTTCATTGTTATCCGTGCTGCTCCCGTCCTGCTACATTATTGGGACCGGAGAGGCCCATGGGCTTGTCCAAATTGTGCTGGATTTGGCGCTCCCCGCTCTGGTCAGCTCGTTCTTTCACCGCAAGGACTGCAATAACGGCCACGCAATGATTCCGTTCATGGACGGTATCCACGTCTGCCTAGTTCTGGCTGCGGCCCGTTTAGCGGTGCACGGGTATATGGATTTCACGTTTTCCGTGCCGCTGCTCTTCTCTCACTTAATGATGCTGGTAGTATCGAGTTTGGCCGTAGTCGTGCTGATCATGATGTACAACGATGACAACCGCACCTGGATGCTGCAGCGGCGGCTTGAGCTGCAGGCCAATCAAGACGGACTGACCGGGCTTCCGAACCTGCGCAGCTTTATGACGATTGCAGGCGACACGATCCGGCGGCATCCGATATCCATCATGATGATCGATATCGATAATTTCAAGAGGTATAACGATACGTTCGGACATCCGCAAGGGGATCTGCTGCTGCGGGAAGTCGGACAACTGCTGCGCGCTTCCATCAACGAGAAGGATTACATAGCCCGTTACGGCGGCGAAGAGTTTATTATTATGAGCCACTCCGTCGACTACGGCCATTTGCAGAGCTATGCGCAGCAACTCTGCGATACGGTGGCGGAGCGATGCTTCGGCGCCGACAACTCCCAAACGACCGTCTCCATAGGAATTTCCGTCTCGCTAAGCTGTGAAGACGAGCTGCTGCAGATTATATCGGAGGCCGATGAAGCGCTTTATATTTCCAAGCATAGCGGCAAAAACCGGTTCTCCGTCTATTGGCCGGAGCTGTTTACGGCCGCAGCCAAATAACGCATCAAGCATACGACCTCTTTCGCGCGCGGCGCTCTATCATAGGCCCGAGTCGGTCCCACGCGCGCAGTCCGGTTTCAGCTTCATGCGTTATTGATGTTTAAGCTATGCCGCACTCGTTCTCTAGGCCAATTCTTCCGGCGGCTCCATCCGTTCCGCCAGCATCTCTTCGCGGGTAGCGGTCCACTGCTCCCGGCAGGCGCGTATCATCGCCGAATCCATAATTCGCTTGTCGTTGACGACCCGGCTGAACCATTGCACCGCTTCGTGGTAGCGGCCAAGCCGCCGGTTCAATTCTCCGAGCAAGTACATCAGTCTCGCGTTATTGAGCTCGGCTCCTTCCGTTTCGAACACTCCCGTATAAGCTTCAAGAGCGAATTGCAAAAAGCGCCGCTCCTGCTCTTCATCGTTCTTATACCGGTACAGCCAGGCGATATGATGAAGCAGGCCGGCTATGACGCGCCCTTTCTCGTTCTTCAGCTGCGCGCATACAAGGGCCAGCTTGTAAGTCTGCATCGCATCATCCCAATTGCGTTCCAAGCCGTAATCCTTATTCGTCCATTGAGCGGCGATTTTCGTCTGAAACATATCCCTCTGCGCGGGAGAGAACTGCTCGGACATATTTTCCGTAGCGGCGTAACCGCATGCCGGGCAAACGCGAACGACGTAATAATCCGGATTCACGTCTTTGTAATGGACGCAGAAATCGGTGTCCGTTCGCGTCGCTTTTTTAAAGCTCGGTCTGACTCTCGACGTCTGAAAGGACGTTTCGCAGTATGCGCAATCGATCTTGACTTGAAATAAGGGCTCGACAGCCACAAGCTCACTTCCTTCTAGGATGATGTCTTATTAATGAAATGATAAGCGGGACCTTTCAATCTCTCCAGAATGAAGGTTTTCACTTCGGCTTCAAGTCCCAAGGAGTCCAAAGCCTGACGCATGCAGCCCAGCCATGCTTCGGCCCGCTCCGGAGTAATCTCGAAGGGCAAATGCCGGGCCCGCATCATCGGGTGCCCGTACTGATTCGAATATAGCGGCGGTCCGCCGAAAAATTGAGTCAGGAACATATACTGCTTTTCCATAACCGGATGGATGTTTTCCGGGAACAGCGGGCCTATGAGCGAGTTCGCCTGCACCAGCGGATAAAATGCCTCTACAATTCGGCGGATCGTCTCAGCCCCTCCCATCAGCTCGTAAGGGGTGAGCTCCTGCCGCAAGTCCTGTTGATCGGACATATCGTTCTCCTCACCTGACTTTCAGAAAGGGTATAAGCAACAAAAAGATGCTAATGCTCGCGCGATTAGCATCCGATCTGAAGAATCCGCTGCTCTGTAGCGGAAGGGTGCGTTTAACTTTCCAAATCCTCTTCACCGGAGGTCATCAAGGTTTCCCTGATGACATACACAAAAGCACATACGAGAATTCCAGCAATCACACCTGTCATTCGGATCAACCCCTTATTCTCATATTGGTACTATTGTACCATACCTTATTCGTAAATTCAGCAATTTTGCGGCAAACTATCATATTTTTCTGACAGTTTGTCCGCTTCGGGCCCAGGCATGTCTCGCACACCTTGTACATATAAGTAAATGACGGTCTCACTCGTGCTTAGGAGGATTGTGCCATGCTACTGAAGAAATATGCCGCCATGACGTTAGTCTCGGCGCTGCTGCTATGTTTGCTGCTCCTCATGCTCGCCTTCCCCGCGGAAGTGTTCCGCGCGTCCCTCAAAGGCCTGTCCATTTGGTGGGATGTCTTGTTCCCGGCGCTTTTCCCTTTTTTTGTCATATCCGAAATGATGCTCGGGATCGGTCTCGTCCATTTCTTCGGCACGCTGCTCGATCCGCTGATGCGGCCGGTATTTCGCATCCCGGGCATCGGAGGCTTCGTCGTAGCCATGGGCTTCGCCTCCGGGTACCCGATCGGGGCCAAGCTGACAAGCCAGCTGTGGGAGCAAAAGCTGATCAACCGGGAGGAAGGCGAGCGGCTGGTCTCCTTTACCACCTCGTCCGATCCGATCTTCCTGATCGGCGCGGTTTCCGTCGGCTTCTTCCATGACGCCGGCCTGGCCGGCATCCTGGCTGCCGCGCATTACGGCACGGCTATGCTGCTCGGGGTGCTGATGCGTTATCACGGGCGCAAGGGCGAGCCGTCCTCGCCGCTTGCCGCCGATTCCGCAGCCTTATCCAAGGCGGGATCGAACATTTGGACGCGCGCCTTCGAGACGATGCACGCCTCCCGTATGCGGGACGGGCGTCCCATCGGAGAGATGCTCAAGCAGGCCGTTTCGTCGTCGCTGCAGCTTGTTTTCGTGTTGGGAGGGTTGGTCGTACTCTTCTCCGCAGTAATTGAAGTGATGAGCTCTGCGCATATCATGAACATTTTCTACATAGGGATAAATGCGGTGCTTCAGCAGTTCGACGTTCCTCTGCCGCTCTCCCATGCGGTAGTCAACGGCATTTTCGAGGTTACGCTGGGCGCCAAATCGGCGGGCGGAGCCGGGGACGGCATCCCGCTTATGTACAAAGTGGCTATCGCCGCTTTCGTGCTTTCCTGGGCGGGATTATCCGTACATGCCCAAGTCGTCAGCGTGCTGCACCGCACGAATTTACGGTATTTTCCTTTTTTCGTATCCCGTCTGCTTCATGCTTTAATGGCTTGTTTCGCCGTATTTGTGCTGTGGGAGCCGATGCAGCCTTCCCGCAGCGCGCTGGCCGCCTTCGTTCCCGCTATGGACGTCACATCGCCATTGACTACTCTATGGCGTTTCACGCTGCCCTGGGGGGTGATGACTTTTGCACTTGTCCTCATGCTGTTCATCCTGTTATTCATCCTGCGCTTCGTAGTGAAAGCATGTATGAAGAGGTTGGTATAACAAGATAATAAGAGCGTCCAAGTGACGTACGAAGCAAAGGTTGGTGATGGCATGAATACAAAATTTCCTTATACGGACATGAATCTTCCCCAAGCGATACAACGCTTGCCCGAATTGGCATACAACGTATGGTTCAGCTGGAATCAAGATGCTTTGGAGCTGTTCGCCCAAATTGACAGGGAGCGCTGGGATCAAATTCTCCACAATCCCGTTCGCCTGCTAGTCGAGACGGACCCGGCCGTCTGGGAAAGCCTGAGCCGTGATGACCGTTTTCTTCAGCGATACGAGCACGTGCTCAAACAGTGGGATCATTACCGCAGCGAACCGACCTGGTTTGAAAAAACGTACCCGGAGCAGCTCGCTTACCGAATCGCTTATTTTTCCGCCGAGTTCGGCTTTCATGAATCGCTGCCCATTTACTCCGGCGGCTTGGGCATTCTCGCGGGCGATCATTGCAAATCGGCGAGCGATCTCGGCATCCCTCTTACCGGAATCGGATTGCTCTACAAAAAAGGCTATTTCAATCAAAAAATCAATACGGCAGGGTCGCAGCAAGCCGAAGACGTCGTCTATGACTTTACGAAGCTTCCTTTGCTCCCGGTACTGACCGATCAAGGAGAACGTCTCGCCGTCCAGGTAAACTTGGGAGATCGCATCGTCACGCTGCATATATGGCAAGTGCTCGTCGGACGCAACTCGGTATACCTGCTCGATGCGGACATCGAAGGCAACAGCCCGTGGGATCGTGAGCTTACCGGTCAATTGTACGGCGGCAACCAGGATATTCGGATCGCCCAGGAGGTGCTGCTTGGCGTTGGCGGCGTCAAAGCGCTGCGGGCGCTTAATCTGCCTACCGCCGTGTACCATATCAATGAAGGGCATGCCGCCTTTCAGGCGATTGAACGTATCCGGGAGCAGCTTGAGAACGGTGTCCCTTTCCATGTGGCGGTCGAGATTATCCGTGCCAGCTCGGTATTTACGACCCATACGCCCGTTCCGGCGGGCCACGACGCTTTTCCGATCCCTATGGTCGAATATTACTTCAGCACGCTGTTCTCCCGGTGGAAAGAGCATAAGCAGGCTTGGATGAAGCTGGGGCTTGAGGACAGCAAACCGCTGTTCAACATGACTCATCTGGCGTTGAACACCGCCGCGCTGCGCAACGGCGTCAGCAAGCTTCACGGTCAAGTGTCCCGCGAGATGTTTCGTTCCTTCCACGGCAATATCGACGAGCGCGAAGTGCCTATCGGCCATATTACGAACGGCGTCCATCTTGCTACCTGGCTGGCTCCCGAGCTAAAAGAACTGTACGATCGCTTCCTCCCCGGCAATTGGCAGGCCAATCAGACGAACGCGGATTTATGGCGCTCCATCGAGCTGATCCCGTCGGAATCGTTATGGGAAATCCACAGGCAATTAAAGGAACGGCTGATCCGCTATGCGCGTGCCAATCTGAGGGAGCAGCGCAGGCGCAACGATCTGCCCGCGGACAAAGTCGAGGAAGTACGCGGATTTCTATCCGCGGATGCGCTGACGATCGGCTTCGCGCGGCGGTTTGCCACTTATAAAAGAGCCAATTTGATCTTCAACGACTTGCAGCGGCTCGACCGGCTGGTCAATGATCCGCAGCGTCCTGTGCAGTTTCTGTTCGCAGGCAAGGCGCATCCTGCGGACCACCCGGGCCAGGAGATGATCCGCGAGATTTACCGGGTATCCCAAATGGACCGGTTCCGCGGTAAAATCGTCCTTCTGGAAAACTACGATATGAACTTGGCCCGCTATCTGGTGCAAGGCGTGGACGTATGGCTGAACAATCCGCGCCGGCCTTATGAAGCCAGCGGCACCAGCGGGCAAAAGGCTGCTCTGAACGGCGTCATTAACTTCAGCATCCTTGACGGATGGTGGGAGGAAGGCTACGACGGCAGCAACGGCTGGAGCATCGACGGCAGCCAAGAAGCGGATTGGCAGATGCAGGAGAAGGAGAACACCGAATCGATCTATCGCAAGCTTGAACAGGAGATCGTTCCGCTCTATTACAATCAAGGCAAGCTGCCGCATCAATGGGCCGCCCGGATGAAACGCTCGATTCGGACGCTCGCTCCGGTATATAATACGGATCGGATGGTCATGGACTATACGAACCAGACTTATATTCCGACGTTAAAGCGGATTTTGTCGCTGATTGCGGACGATTACGACGCGGTAACCAAAGTCGCCGACTTCAAGCAGTTCGTTTACGCCAACTGGCATTTTGTCCGTATTCTGGAGGTCAACGACGGCGCGAACGGAAAGCCGTCACCGCCGAAAATAACCGATGCGCGCCAGCCCTCCAAGGAAGTGACCGCGACGATCCGGTTCGGGCCGATCTGGTATCGGGATACGGCCGTCGAGCTCGTGTATTACGAAGAGCGCCCGGACGGCTGGCATCCAGTCGTGGTCGCCATGGAGCCGCTTAAGGAGCTGGGCGACCGGGTCGTCCAATATCGGGCGGTCATCCCTTCCCATCTGCAGCATAGAGCCCATTTTTCCGTCCGCGTTCATCCGGTCAGCGCAAACTTCGCAAGCTCCTTCGAGCTTCCGCTCGTTACCAGCTTATAGTAGAGCCAACGGCATATCCATAGCTCCCTGCTTTCAGGCCTCTTAGGTCTTTAGTAGGGAGCTTTTTCAAGTTCCTGACGCAGCCGGCATTGTGTTATGGGGAAATATTGATTATTATGGAATTATGTTTATTACTATGACTCTATGGTGATCCTATGAATTGGAACCAAGCCTTGGCTTTTGAAATGGTTGTTCCTCGTACGAACTGCAATCTGATTATCGTCGGCGAGACGAAAGAAGGCATGCCGTTCTGCTACGAGGATAGTTTTATGCTGCAAAAAGTAGACGAACAGCAGCTCGTCGCCACGATGGAATTTCATACGATGAATCCGCTCGAGAAGCTGCATCATGTATGCTTTATCGAATTCTCTTTCCGCGAGCGGGGGATTCTATACTACGCCTTCGTCGATCTGCTCCATGTCGAAACCAAACGCAATATTTGCTCGTTGACTTTATCGGCTCCGCAAGAGCTCAATACGTTCCAAAACCGGCGGTTTCAGCGTATTCATCTGCCGGCGCGTACTCCGCTTACCTGCCGCATCATCGGCGTGCGCAAAGCCTCGACCCATCAAGGCATCGCTTTCTCGGGGCAGATTCAGGACATTTCGGCAGGCGGATTGTCGTTCGTCACGAATACGCGTATTTTTTACCCGTTGTTTTTGGAGCTCAGCTTCGTTTTGCCGGATCATCCGCATAAATTTGTCATTAACGGCGAGATCGTCCGGGTCTCCCATTTCAGCAATGATTCTTATCGGATTGCCGTTGAATTCCGGAACATTCCGGAAAGCCTTACTCACCAAATCGACGAATATTGTACCCGTTCGGGCGAATAAGCGGACGGTACCCGTAGGATAACCGTTAGGAGGATATTTCTTTTGAAGTATAGTGTCATTCACCGCGGCGACGATATATCGTTTCAATTAATGCAAACTTTCCATACTCTGATCCGGGAACGCGGTTTGCATCATGACGAAGCGAATCCCGATGTGGTGCTGTCGATCGGCGGCGACGGCACCATGCTGCACGCGTTCCACAAGTATAAGGATCAGCTGGATACGATCGCTTTTGTCGGGATACATACCGGACGGCTCGGTTTTTTTGCCGATTGGAAGCCTGACGAAGTGGAAATGCTGGCCGACATGATGGGCGAGAGCGCGCAGCAAAACGATCTGCGGGTCGTCAAATACCCGCTGGTGGAAATACAGATTACGACGCCTCAAGGAATCGAAACACAGCTGGCCTTCAACGAGTTTACGTTAAAAGGCGTCGATGTCACGCTGATGGCCGAGCTTCATATTAACGACGAACCGTTCGAAACGTTCCGGGGAGACGGTATTTGCATATCGACCCCTCCGGGCAGCACGGCGTATAACAAGAGCTTGGGCGGAGCCATCGTACATCCATCGCTCGACGCCATCCAGATTGCCGAGATCGCTTCGATTAACAATCGCGTGTTCCGTACGCTCGGTTCGCCGATTTTGCTGCCGAAGCATCATCACTGCGATATTTATCCGCGGGCCGGACAGAACATTCTGCTCTCGCTCGACCATATTATTATGCAGCGGGACGACATTCTCTCGATCCGCAGCATGGTGGCGGCAGGCAAGAAGGTCAAATTCGCTCGTTTCCGCCCGTTCCCGTTCTGGAGCCGCGTGCGGGAAGCGTTCATAGGATACGAACCGATTCACGAAAAAAAGCCTTGACCGGTGCCGGTCAAGGCTTTTTGCCGCTTCCCGGGAGCTCTTTGCCCTCGAAAGCGAAGTCTAAGCAATTTGTGATAGGCCCGTTTGGCTGCTTTAAGCCCGTCACGGTAAAGGCAGCGAGCCAAACCGGCTTAACGCCGGCCCGCCCCTTCTCTCCGTCTATTGCTTCACATGCTGCTGATTGTGCTGCGCCTGGCGCTGCTGTCCTTGCTTGTGATGATTCCGGTGCTGTCTGTGATTCGATCCGTTAGAATTATTTTTACGGTTAGGCTGATTTTGATTTTGCTGTTGGGGCGGTCTCTCCGACGGAGCGTGCTGCTTCTCCGAATGAGGCTGCTTTTCCGAATTAGACTCTTTTGACGAGTCATTGGCCGGCTTATTTCTTTCCTGTCTTTCCGCTCGCTCCGGCCTTTCCGGTTTTTCCAGTCGCTCCGGCTTCTCCGGCTGTTCCACATCAAGCTGATCCTCGCGCTTAGGCTCCTGACGGCTTTCCTCGGCTTCTCCGGCAGGCTCGCTGTCGTGCTGGCCGTTCTGCTGCTTGGAAGAGACCTTCTCGATAATAAAATAAGCGCAGCCAAAATTGCAGTACTCGTTCAAATAATCCTGTAACGTGGCGATAGAGGATTCCTTCGTTGCCTTGGGGTGCGTATCCTTGAAGAAACCTCGCAAACGAAGCTGATTGTAGCCCCAATCTCCGACGATGAAATCATACCGTTCCAGCACCTCGCTGTACCGGTCGCGGAAGGCTTCGGGCTTCCAGCCGTTTTTGTGGTCGACTACCACTTCGTACGTTTTATTGGCAATATGGATCACGAATTCGGTCCCCTCCTGACTGTTTGCCCCATTTCTAAAAGATATGCCGACTGCCCGTGCGCAAACTATTCCGTTCGATGCTGCTCCCCGATTCTGGCTGCAGTGCAGCCGTTATCGGTCATACGGACGTTAAGCCTGCTTTACCGATTTGACCTGTTCGTGAGCATGATACGAACTCCGCACCATCGGACCGGACTCGACATGGCTGAAGCCGCGCTTCATGCCCTCCGCCTTCAAATCGGCGAATTCGGACGGCGGATAATATTTCGTTACCGGGAGATGGTTCAGCGACGGCTGCAAATATTGTCCGATCGTCATAATGTCGCAGTCTACTTCGCGCAAATCGTCCATCGTCTTTAAAATTTCGTCCCATTCCTCGCCAACGCCCAGCATAATGCTCGACTTGGTTGGAATTTGCGGCGCGATGTGCTTCGACCGCTCCAGCAGTTGTATCGAACGGCGGTATTTGGCCTTAGCCCGCACTTTGTCGGAAAGCCGCTCCACCGTCTCGATATTGTGATTCAAAATGTCCGGCTTTGCCTCGAGCACCATCCTCAGCGATTGTTCGTTGCCCAGGAAATCGGGGATCAGCACCTCGACGCTGCACAGCGGCAGCCGCTTGCGAAGCGCCTTGATCGTGGCGGCAAAGATCGACGCGCCTCCATCCGCCAGATCGTCCCTTGCGACCGACGTCACGACGACATGCTGCAAGCCCATTTGTTCCGCCGCTTCGGCTACGCGTTCGGGTTCCTGCAGATCAAGCTCCGTCGGAAGCCCGGTCTTTACGGCGCAAAACCTGCACGCTCTGGTACATATATCTCCTAATATCATGAAGGTCGCCGTCCGGTTCGCCCAGCATTCGTGGATATTGGGGCATTTGGCTTCCTCGCATACGGTATGCAGCGTTTTGCCGCGCATCATATTTTTCAGTTCTTTAAAATTATCCCCGGTGGTCAGCTTGATTTTAAGCCAATCCGGTTTACGCTCTATTTGACGAGTAGACATAGTTCTGTCCCTGCTTTCTGAATTCTTTGTCCATACTCTTTACGCTATTATATCAACGAACGCCGGAACAATCCACTTTCCATTTTATTTGTGATAAACTAGGAAAGAACGCAAACAGGCTGCAAAACGCCTCTATTTAATACATAATGTCCGGGGGAATGCTTTTTTTATGATAAATGTAGATGCAATCTTAAAGCTCGTTCGTTCGGGCGATCTTGACGTCGCAGAAGCCCGGAAGCATCTGGACGAGCTGATGGCTGCGGACGCCTCTCCGGCTGGCCGCGTCGACGATCTCGGCTTCGCCCAACTCGATCTGGACCGGGAACGCAGAACCGGCTTCCCGGAAGTCATTTACGGGGAGAGCAAGACGGCGGAGCAGATCGCGGCCATATTCGGCCGGCTCGTCGAACATTCGGATCGAGTGCTGGCCACACGTGTCAGCGGCGATAAAGCCGAATTCGTGCAAAGCCGGATAGAAGGCGTTTCCTACCACAAAGAAGCCCGCGTCATGACCTGGTTCCGCACGGAAGCGGCGCGCAAGCCGGAAGGCTCCGGATATATCGCCGTCGTCTGCGCCGGCACTTCCGATCTGCCGGTCGCCGAGGAAGCGGCCTTGACGGCGGAATGCATGGGATGCCGCGTAGAAAGAATCTACGATGTCGGCGTAGCCGGCATCCACCGCCTGTTCCGCAGGCTCGACGTCATCCGCGATGCGACGGCTATCGTCGTAGCGGCCGGCATGGAAGGCGCCTTGACCAGCGTCGTCGGCGGCCTGGTGGCCAAGCCGATCATCGCCGTGCCGACCAGCGTCGGATACGGCGCCAGCTTTCAAGGTCTCGCCGCGCTGCTAACGATGCTCAACTCCTGCTCTTCGGGCGTGTCCGTCGTCAATATCGATAACGGCTTCGGTGCGGGCTACAACGCCGCACTCATTTACAAAACTACATTAAAGAGGGATTAACGATGAAAATAGCTTATTTGGATTGTTTCTCCGGCATCAGCGGCGACATGACCTTGGCCGCCTTGGTCGATGCGGGCGCAGACCGCAGCTACGTTGAGGAAGAGCTTCGCAAAATCAAGATCGAGCCCTTTGCTTTGGAGTGGAAGCGCGTCAACAAAAAAGGAATTTCGGCGCTGAAAATGGACGTTATTCTCGATCCCGACAACCCGCCGTCGCATCACCGTCATTATTCGGAGATCGTAAAGATCATTCATCAGGCCGGATTCAATGAGCGCGTGGTCAAAATGAGCCTGGACATTTTCGAAAAAATCGGAATCGCCGAAGGGAAAATTCACGATCTTCCGCTCGATAAAGTGCATTTCCACGAAGTCGGCGCGATCGATTCCATCGTCGACGTAATCGGCGTCGCCTTGGCGCTGGATTCTCTGGACGTAGAGAAAATCTATTCGTCCCCGGTCCCTCTCGGCTCCGGAACGGTTCGCTGCGATCACGGCATTTATCCCGTTCCCGCTCCGGCCACGCTTGAAATGATGCGCGGGCTGCCGATTGCGCCGACGTCCTACGCCGTGGAAATGACCACGCCGACGGGCGCCGGGATTATCTCCGGCCTGGTCGACGAATTCGCCAGAAGCTATCCTCCGATGATCGTAGAGACCATCGGCTACGGAGCCGGAACGCGGGATCTGCCGAACCAGCCGAACGTGCTGAGAGTCGTTATCGGCAAAGCCGATCCTTACAAGCATAAATTTCAAATGATTCATGAAGACATTCATCATACCCATGAGCATCACCATCATGAACATGAACATCATCATGATCATAACCATTCTCACGATCATCATCATGATCATAACCATCATGATCATAACCATCACCATCATGACCATGATCATTCGCACGATCACCATCACGGCCATGAGCACGGTCATTCACATTCGCATTCGCACGACCATGACCACACTCATGAACAACCTCATGCCCACAGCCATGAAGAGCATAACCATAGCCACAGTCATTTGCATGAGCACAGCCATGAGCGGCACGATCATGATCACGGCAGTCCGACATCTTCCTGCATCAAGCAGTAGAATCGGACGAACGATGCGTAAAGAGCCGACAATCGCTTCCGCCGATTGTCGGCTTTTTTCTCTTCTGGTTCAATTATTGCTTTCGTTTAAAAATAATCTTCGCACCTCGTCGTATACTTGCTTGAGCGGGACTCCGTAAGTTAGCGCGGCTTGCTCGCATTCCTTGAATTCCGGCGCAAACTGCACCATCGTTCCATTATGGTACCCCGCTTTCACGCTGATCGCTCCCCACGGCGTCTCCACCTTTCGGAATTGCCGGCCCAGCCTGTGGCAGGTTGCACGCATATACCGCAAACCGATGGTCGTCGTCTCCCGGAAAATAATGTCTTCTACCTGCGCCAGCTTCGCTTCATCGGCCAGCACGTTCAGCATAACGCCGGGACGTCCTTTTTTCATAATAATCGGAATCCAGTACACATCATTCGCACCGGCCTCGAACAGCCGGTCGCCGACATAGGAGCACAGCTCCGGGTTCATGTCGTCGATATTCGCTTGAAGCAGCAGCATTCCTTCATCCCTATGCTCTTCCCTATGTTGAAAATCCATCCCTTACCCCTTCCGTGTCCGACGGCAAATGTCGACCTTGCAAATTGTCCACATTATATCAAAAATTGGAGCGGTTGAAAATCATTCCTGACATCCGTATCCGGGCGGCTTGCCTTGGATAAAATTATTATCCGCTTCACATCCTATAGCTAACTAAATGTGTGTGGAGGTTATTCGCTTATGGCAGCGAGATGGTTGCACCCTATTGTTGCAATTTCATTATGCGGCAGCATTCTCTTCGGAGCGGTTTGCCCTGCACAGGCTGCTCCCGCCGCTACAGCTCCAAAACCGGGGACAGACGCCAAAAGTATGAAAATCGTTTTTGCCGAACGCAAAGATCTGTTCGAGAAGGTCGGCGCGGTGACGGGCATCCCCTGGTACTACCTCGCAGCGCTCGATCAATACGAACGGACGATCAATCTGGCCCGCAAACGTCCTGCAAATGACGGACTGGTCGGCATCTACTTCTCCGAGCTTCAATGGGGCGGGATGATGAATCCCGATCATGACGATACCAATCCCGGGACGATCGCTTTATTCGACGGAATTGGCAGAGACGGGTCCGGAGACGGACGAGCCGACCGCAAGAACGATCTTGACGTTCTGTATTCGATGGCAATGCTCCTGCTCAAGCACGGCTCCGTCGAGGAAGATTTGCGGATCGGGTTATGGGAATATTACCAAAATACCCGCAGTGTGGAACGCGTCCAGCAATTCGCCAAAATATACGGCAAATTCGATACGCTGGAGCTGCATGAGCATGCTTTTGTGCTGCCGCTTAAGGCCGACTACTCCTACCGCAGCACTTGGGGAGCAAGCCGCGGTTGGGGCGGTTACCGAATTCACGAAGGAACCGACTTGTTTGCCGGTTACGGCGTACCCGTGCGCAGCGCGGCTTATGGAATTATAGAAGAAATGGGTTGGAACCCGTACGGTGGATGGCGGGTAGGCATTCGCGATCTTAATAATGTGTATCACTATTACGCTCACCTATCCGGCTTCAATAAAGAAGTAAAGACCGGAGATATCGTCACCCCAGGGCAAGTCGTCGGCTGGGTCGGCAGCTCGGGCTACGGCAAGCCGGGCACTTCGGGCAAATTTCCGCCTCATTTGCATTACGGCATGTACCGGGATAACGGGTTAACGGATTGGTCTTTCGACCCATATCCGCATCTGCGCAAATGGGAGCGCGAAGAACGCATGCGCAAAAAGAAATGACCGGTCGGTTCCGTGAACTCCGCGCCCAAAGGGCCGGAGTTTATTTCGGTAGAAAATAGTAAAGTTGCTGTTAATATCGGATAGACGGACCGGTACCTGCTTTATCTTTGCCGGGCGAAATACGCGGGCTGTGCCGCGTCTCTCGAAGGCGCAGCGTACGCAAAGCGCTTAAGGCCCACGCCGCAGCGCAGCGGCCTTAAGCCGGGAGCCTAACGGCACCCGGCTCGTTTACTTGGCAGCCGATTCTGCGCCGCTCTTGGCGCTTCCGGCTGCAGCGCCCGCTCCCGTTCCCGCGGCGGCGGAGCCGTCCTTGTTCATCATGCTGTTGATGCCCGGAGGCAGCGCCAAGCTCGGCGGAGGCGTATTGCTGCCCGCCGGATTTCCCTTGCCGTCGAAGTAATACGTCGGAACGTCGCCCACGACAAGAGCGTAAGATACGGGAACCTCCGTCTCCACCACTTCCGGCTCGGAATCGAACGGGATGATCACGCTCACTTCGGCGACGATATGGATATACACCTCCACCAGAATCATGTTAATGCCTGCATTTTGATACCTGGTGTTCAAATCGACCTTTACATTGCCTGCCGGGACCAGCCGGACGGGAATATTCGGGCCGAACGAAGCGAGAATGGAGCTGTGCATAGCCTGACCGAGCGGAATATGCTCCGGAATCGACTGCAGGTTAAGCAGCTGTCCCTCTACCGTCTTGATCGTATCCGACGTAATGCGCATATGCTCCGAGTAGTTCAGCATGAAGCCGGTAATTTTGCCGTTCTTATCCGTTCTCCAGTCGATCAGCTGCTCGTAGTTCGTCCCCAGCGACAATCTGTCGGAGATCGCCGTATTGATCGACTGGGTGGCGATCTGCTTCAGGCGTACTTTCGCCAAATTGACGAGCGGCGGCCACAAGTTTTTTTCCAAGTAAATAAACGACTGCACCGCAAACAATACAAAAATGAGAAAGAGGAGCAGCAGATTGCGTCTCATTTTTTTCGCGCCTGTGGGGCTGCTCTTCCACCTTCGTTTCAGCATCGGCATCCGGTTCCCCCCTAACGCAAAGCGTAACAAGCCGGGCCGCGGGCGCCACGCTTGTATTTTTCTTAAGACGGCCTCGGCATGTACGTTACAGCTTATGCGCCCCCGGGCAAAAAAAGAAGAGCAAGCCCGCTTCTCCCCCGGAACAAATCCCCCAAAAGCCATCCATGCCGCCGACGCGGCACCACAGACAATGGAAATGGGGTACCAAGAGTAATTTCCAGGGTAGTGGCGTGATGCTCTGAAGCTTATTCCGTCCGCATCCGGCTTCAGCTGGATCGGCGTCTAACCCTTCCTCTGGGATCGTTCTAGGGCTAGACTTTCCTTTCGGGGGAGCCCCAAAACTTATAAATTCCGTCAAAAAAGGGACGCGCCGCAAACGGCGCCCCCCTATGACCGATCCTATAGTTATGATGGCTTTAAGACATTAGCTGCGAAACGAGCCACTGATAAGACTGCGCTCCCGAGATTTCATGCTTGCCTTCGAATATTTCGTAACCGAACGCTTCGCCGTTATTGGCGCTGTCATAGATGCGCTGCAGTCTGGCGACTGCTTCGCGGGAACCGCGGATCGGAAATACCGTGTCTCCGCTCCCCGATTCAATGAAGAGCGGCCGCGGCGCGATCAGGCCGATCCAGTCCGGCATTTCGCCGTACTGCAGCAGTCCCGGAACATAGTTGTCGAGACAATGGTTACGGTCCATAATGCTCGTCTTAAACAGGTTCGTATAGCCGCTGACGACCGTCGCCCCGAAGCGCTCGTCAAGCGCCGAAGCAAGCGCCGTCACCATACCGCCGCCGGACATTCCCATGACGCCGATCCGCTGCGGATCGATCTCCGGACGGGTGAAGGCGTAATCGACGGTGCGGAGCAGCTCGTACACTCTGACGCCCGCCAGCGATTGCCCCATCAGCATCAGAGAAGAGGCGAGGCGGAAGCAGGAATTGCCGCCCGGCTCGGCCTTCGCATCCTCGGCCATCCTGCGTTCTCCGAAGCCGAGCAGCTCCGGCGCAATGACGACGAAGCCGCGCCTTGCCAGCTCTACGGCGAAATGCTTGTACAGATTCGGATTGCCGGTATTGTCCTCGCCCGTCGGCGTTAAACCTACAACCTCCTTGCTGCCGTAGCCATGCCCGTGAACGGCCAGCACCGCAGGGCGTCGCTCGGAACCGGACGCGGCGGCGGCCTTCGGCACCAGCACATAAGCCAGCGTCGTCAAGTCGTCATACGTGCGGAACTCAACCTTCTCCCGTATGTAATCGCCGCAATCCACGCTTTCCATGACGACCGCGCTCAGCTCGTCCGCCTGCTCCGGAATCGAGCCGAGCAGCTCTTTCAGCTTGCCTCTCAGCTCCGCTCTGGCCGCTTCCTGCTCCTCAAGAGGCAGCGCGGCGATATCGGCGTGCTTGCTTACGCTTCGCTCATACAAGCGGTTGATCAGCGCGTTTGGGCGCCAAGCTTCGGGCATTCCATGATCGGGAGCCATCGCGCTACACCTCCGCCAGATGCTTCAGCACATAATCGCGGGATAAATCCATATGCTCGATTTGGACGCCTTCCAAAGTAATATGAACCTGCGGTTTATGCTGCTGGACCAGCTCCATAAACATCCGATAGTTCAGCATGCCTCTGCCGGAGGAGACGGTCTCCAGCTTCCCGTTCTCATTCACCCGCATGTCCTTGGCATGGACGCTGACAACGCGGCTGCCGAGAAGGCGGAACGCTTCCTGCATCACTTCATGCTGGTTCTCGTAATTGCTTTGCGTCATCAAGTTAACCGGATCGATAACGACGCCGATATTGGAGGACGGGATCTCATCGATCAACTCCGCAAGCTGCGGCGCAGAGCCGATCAAATGACGGTTGGCCGCTTCGAGGCCGATGAACACGCCCCATTTCTCCGCCTCTTCGGCAAGCTCCTCAACGGCGGATTTCAAACGCGCCTGATAACGGTCGAATTGATCCGTATCCGGCACGCCGGTTTCCGTAGCGACGATGGCCGTACCGAAATGCCGGGCCATTCTTAAATGCTCCTTGAACCGGTCCACATTGCGGCGGAAAGCGGCGTCGTCAAGCTCGATCAAACTGACGTAACAGCCTAGCACGGGAATTTTTACGCCGTTTCTGTCGAATGCCTCGGCGATGTTGTTCGCAAGCCCCGGGCTTAATTTGCCCAAGCTGCAATCGACGTCCGAAATCGCTTTGGACAAAGCAAGCTGAACATATTTGAATTGGTAAGAGGCTACCTTGGCCGCCAGCTCTTTATACGGCAGCGTGCCTACGTTATGCGCTAAAATTCCTACTGACATGTTGTTTCCCATCTCCCTTGTAAAAGTGTGGCGAAATCGACGGCTGCACATGCGTGAGACATCTTTCGGCCGCTGCGGTCCCCGGATTTCCTTAACCCGGGAACATGTCGAACGCTTCCGCTTCCATGATACCAGTTTCCTCTGCCACGTTAAAGCGATTCTGCAAGCGGCGAAGAAGGCAGCTTTTTCTGATACAGCAAAATATTATCGGTTTGATGCCCGAGTCCGTCGTAAGCCGCGGCAAAAAACGGCCTTCCGCCGCAGTACGCCGGCATGCGCCCGCGCACGCCCAGCATCGCGGCCGCCAGATGCAGCAGCGCCAGCGGCTCCAGCGCATCGAGCTTCGCATATTCGTGATCGGGGCTTGGCATGAACAGCCCGCGATGGAAGCGGTACAGCACGATGCGGTCGCCGACTCTTTGGGCCAGCTGCAGAAACTTGCGCTGCCCCGTCGTCTCGAACAGCTCCAGCAGCGCGAAGATAGCGACAGGATCGGCGGTTTGAAGCTCCGACGGCAAGTCCGTTGCTCCTCCTTCCGGCGTGCCGATATCGCCGAAGCCCAGGCCGCCGCCGATGCTTCTGGCCAAGGTCCACAGCTTGGCATTCCCGGACAGCCGATATGCCTTCACATACGACCACAGCAGCAGCACATCCGCCTGAGCCGCCTTGAGCTGTTCGCCGGCACGTCCGTAGTAACCGCTCTTCTCCATCACGAGCCCGGTCAATCTCGTCCCGTTCGTCAGCATAGGATGAAACGAATGATCGAACGGGTCGTAAGCATACTCGCCGTAGGCGAGCAAATCCTCGACGGCCCAGTCCAGAAATTCACGCCCGGAAGTACCCAGCGTCTCGGCCAGCGACATGCGGCACAGCGCGGCCTCTCCGATGATCGTATGCGCCTGCCTTGCCGTGGTCAGAGTCGCTTCGATCGGGGCATGCTCCTTAAGCTGCTCGCCGAACTGATCGACGGCCCTATCTCCCCGCAGTCCCGGCAGCACGGAGATGCTGAATTGGTAACCGCCGAGCCCCGTCTCGGGGTTGCGGGTTTCAACATAGCGATGGGCGAGCCGCTTAGCCCATTGCAGCGGCTTCTCTTCGCCGAAGAAGCGATGATACATCGCCGCGGCGTAGAACAGATCGCTCCCCGCATTAATGAACGTAAGTCCGCGCCCGGTGAAAAAGACCGGGCTGTCCTCCGCATAATCCTGCTCCCATACGTCCTGTTCCCGCAGATCACGGACCGGCTGCCCGTGGCGGCTGAATTCGAGATTGCTCCAATCGGTAATATGACCGGCCCACAGCGCCTCAATATAGCGCGCGGTCTCCTCCGGGTTTACCCGGTTCATCAGCTCATAATACGGATAATGGCATTTCAGCTCATGCTGCGGCCCTTTATCGGCGGCATGCACCGGCTGCTTGCTCTCCAAGTCGAATGCCATGTGCCCGCCCCAGTACAACAGCTTGCCGTAGCGCAGCTCATCCAAGGCGTAGCGGACCGCCGCTTCCGCCGCATCCCGATAACGGGCTTCTCCCGTCAGCTCGCTAAGTCCGTCAAGCGTCCGCAGCCAATTTTGCTGATTGGCCAAATTGGATAGAGTCCAGCTCTGTCCCTGAGATAGCCAGCGAACCGGCTCATAAGTCCGCGAATGAATGCCGTCGGCAAACAGCGGAGTAGCTTCCTTCCCGTAACGATCCCGCGCCTTATCCAGCGCCAATTCGGCGAATTGCCGCACCGCTTCGATATACCGCCGGACGATTGAAGCTTCCTTATCCGTCACACGCTCCGTCATATGCACTGTCCTCCCCGAATGTCGAACTTGCGCCAGCCCCGCAGAACAAATCGCCCGGAATACTGGCGCATCGATCTCTATACTTATTCGATCGGATGTTATTTCTTGCCTGCCTTCGCATAAGCCTGCTCATATTCCTTAATCATCATATCTCCGCCGGCCTTCCGCCATTTATCCACTTCGGAGAGCCAGCCGGCTTCATCGATTTTGCCCAAGATAAACCTGGTTTGCGCATCCATAATCATCGTCTCCAGCTCTTTGCCCTTATCCGTATACGTCGGAGAATCGAGATTAAGCGCCGGATTCGGAACCGAGAACTCGAGATTATCCCGAGCGACCTCATTGCCTTTTTCCCCCAACGGAGTGTCCTTAAGCGGAAGCACGTTATAGCCCTCTATATTGAACAAGCTGTCCCGGTACGGCTTGACCTCGCGCTGGAAGGCGCTGAAATCTTTCATTTCCGTCTTGCCGTCGGCCGTTTTGACAAAGTGCTTGCCTTCGAGCCCCCGCAGCTGCAGCGTCGACATCGGCGGGTCCATCATTTTATCCGCAAAAGCGAGAATTTTCTTAAGATCTTCTTCCGTTTTGACCGTCGATTTCGGAAAAACGTACAGGCCATTGTTGCCGATTTCTCCCGATACTCTCGTTCCTTTAGACCCTGCCAAAGGGATGACGTCGAATATGCCGTTCGGATTCGATTTCTGCAGGCGATCCTGCATGCTTTTGGCATTCTGGGCGACGGCTATGCGGATCGCCCCTTTGCCGAGGTCGTAAGCCTTCTCCGCCTCGGATTCGTCCAGCACGGCAAAATCCGGATTGATCAGCTTTTCGCTGTATGCCTTACGGAGCATCCGCAGCATATCCATAAACGGTTCCGTCATAAATTCCGGAATAAACCGGCCGTTTTCCACTCCCCATTTGTTCGGGGCTCCAAGGCTGGTGGCAAGCCGCGTCGTAACGGAAGCGGAGCCGTCGTTGTATTTTTTGGACAGCACCATGCCGTACGTATCGTTTTTCCCGTTTTTGTCAGGATCGTTGAGAGCCGTCGCCTTCAATGCCTGATACCATTCTTCCGCCGTAGCCGGAGGCTTTAGCCCGAGCGCATCGAGCCAATCTTTGCGGTAGATTAAGGCCGCTCTTGCGATATCGCGGTAGATCGGGATTCCGTAAACTTTGCCGTCGACCGAAATATTGTCGTAAAACTGCCCGTTTTGCGCGGACAAGTTTTTGTACTCCTTCAGATAAGGTCCGATTTCCCAGAACATGCCCGACTTCATCGCGCTGATCGCCGTCGGAATGTACTTGACTCTCAGCATCATAGGCATTTCATTCGAAGCGATCATAATATTAATCTTATCGTCGTAGGCTGCGGTCGGTATCCACTCAATATCCAGCCTCGTATTCGTATAGCTCTCGATCGCTTCGAGCACGTCGCTTTCCTTCTCCGGAATGTCGCCGACCTGCGCCGTCGCAATCGTCAATATAAACGGCGATTGGCCTTCCCCTTTCTTCGCCGTATTCGCCGCTCCACCCGGCCCGCTGCAGCCCGCGGCGATCCCGCTCGCGAGCATTAGTGTCAGCACCGCAGCAACTTCTTTTGTTCTCATTGTTCCGTCCACCTCCTGTAGAAGCTCAAGAAGCGTTCCGCCGGAGCCTTACGGCCCGGAGGCTTGCGGCGGGCAGGCAAGCTCATTATGCCTTTGCCCGCGCGTTACACGCTATCGGCAATTTTTAACCTGACGTTCGCTTGAGGATCATTCTGCGCCAAAAGACCCGAACAGCGAACGGTTCGAGCCTTATCAGCGTTTATTTCTTATTGTACTGGTCCCGGTACTGCCCCGGGGTCATGCCGACGATTTTACGGAACGTGCGGATAAACGCCGTCGTATTCGTATAGTTGAGCTTCTCGGCAATTTCGGAAATTTTCAGATTGGTCGTCTCCAGCCAAGTTTTCGCCATATTCATCCTGTATTCGGCGAGGTATTCGCTGAAATTGATACCCATCTCCTTCTTGAACACCCGGCTCAAATAAACCGGATGGAAGCTCAGTATGGTCGCGCATGCCTCCAGCGAGATTTCTTGATCGAACCGCTCGTGGACGAGCTTCACCATCTGATTGGCGATATTGACGTATTGCGACTCGGCCTGCGTGTTCAGGAAGCCGATGATCGGCTCGAACAGCTCGACCTTGAACCATTTTACAATTTCCTCCAGCGTGCTCAGTTTGATGAAATGGTCGATCGTCGCCTTGTCTCCGAGCACTTTCTTCACCGCTCCCCCTTGCTCCTGCACAAGTTGAAACGCTTTGGAGATAAGCTGCATCATGAGAACGGGATATTCGTTGAAATGAATGCCTTTCTCCACGATAACCCCGATATATTTGTCGAACACGCCGTCCACGCGTTCTGTATCTCCCAACTTGACTGCGTTGATAAGCTGATCCTCCAGCAGCTTCAGTTGGGTGTACACCGTCATTTCCATATCTTTCTTGCCGGCGTCGATATCGTCGTAGTGGATGATGATTTCATTGCCGAGGCTTATTCTGCACTTCAACGCTTCCAGACACTCGCCGTAGGCCCGGCTGGCTTCCGTTGCCCGGTCAAAGGGACGGCTGATCCCAATGCTGATCGGCAAGTGCAAATACTCGCGGATTTTCTCTCTGATCATCTCCGCCGTCCGGAAAAAGTATTCCTTGCAAGCCGCATCGTCCTCCAGATTGCAGATGAGCAGCGTAACCTGGGATTGCTCCAGCAAAATCGGGCTGAACCGTTCCTGCTGCGCAATGAGCTCGCCGACCATATTGTTGATGGCAAACAGCAGCAGCTCCTTGTCATGATCGCGGTATTTGCCCTCCTGCAGCGTATCGATCTGCACCGTAATGACGCCGAGCCGATTCCATTCCGTCGGAAAACCGAACATTTGCGAACGGTAAGCCAGATCGCCGTCCGATAACTGTCCCGTGAACAGCTTGAGTACGAAAAATTCCTTCAGCTGCGTAAACTGCCCCTTCACTTGCTGCTGAAGCTGCTGCTCCGTGCTGAACAAGGTGCGGAAACGCTGCTCGATCGAATCGAATTCATCCTTATGCTCCTGGCCCTCTACCTGGATATCCTTCGTAAATTCGAACAATCTCTTGATCGGGGAATACATCCGACGGCTGCCGTAAAAAGCGACCAGGGCGACGAGAATGAAAATGACGATGCAGGCGATGAACGTCACCCAAGCGATTTTCTTCGACTGCTTCGTAATGTCCTCGATCGAAACGACGGACACATAGATCCATCCGTTATACGACGAAGAACGGTAGGTTACGCCGAGCTCCTCGTCGTGAACGTAAGCGTTAAAAAATCCGGAGTCTTCGCCGGTTTCGCGCACTTTCTCCGCGACCAGGGCGTGAATTTCCGCGTTCGAGTCGGTCTCGCTATCGTCAAGCAAAAAGTTCTGTCCTTCGCTGTCGAGCACGCTTACATCGCCCAGTTTCTTATTGTTGGAAAGCAGCGCTTTCACTTGGCTGTTCAATATTTCAACGATTAGCAGCCCCTTAGGCTGGCTCGTCATTGGAATGACGGGAATCTTGTACACCATGCGGAGCGCCGGAGGGCTCGAAGAGCTTGTCTCCCCGCCGCTGCCGTCGTCGGTCTCGGCCGCTTCGTCCGGTATCTTGGCGTTATCCGGCTTTTTCGCGGCTTCGTCCGTTTTAGGGCTTTTCGTAATCCAGAACAGACTGTTAGGATATTTCGCATACGAAGCAAATTGCTCATGACCCGGATATGTGCTGAATTTACGGAATATGGAGAAGCTGACCATCCAATCTTTATTTAAATTGACGAAATACGCTTCTCTGACGCTCGTGAACGTTTGCAGATTATACAAGCCTTTGGATAAGTCCCTCAGCTTGGAAAAATCGTCATACCCGAGCTCTTCATTCAAAGAGGAGGTTACGGTGGGCGAGTTGACGAACTGCAGCGAGGTCAGCTCAAGCGTCTTTAGCGCTTGCTCCACGCGCATTTGCGTTTGCAGCAGCACCTGCATGTTGCCTTCTTTCACTTTATCTTCAATATCGCCCGAGGCGATGATATACGAGATGATACCGATCAAGCTAACAGGAACCGCCGCGAGAATGAAGCTGAAGCTGAGCAAACGAAATAAATATTTGGGCATTCGGCGTTTTCCTCCTGTCTAATTTGATGGCGGACCTGCACGGGAATTGTCCGGGCACGATGATTGAAAACGCTTAAATCCCGAGGACGATTAGGCCAAAAGTAGGATGAAAGCCTGCCGTTTTTCCCAGCCCGGGTAACACCGGTTCATTATACAGTATTCAAATATTGTACTGCAATGGGATATTGGTGTAAATACGATACCTGGAGCAGCAGGCAAGCGACGGACGCTTCGTCCGCCCCGGCAATCTACTTGTATCTTGGAGCAGAATGCAATTACAATCCATAGTCCGAATTTAACTTCGTAGCCGCAGTCGCTGTTCTGACAGGCATTTTCCGTTTCAATGATTGTGCCGGCCATGGCAATGATCCGGGGCAAAGAACCAATCCCCCAAAAGCCATCCATGCCGCTACGCGGCACCACAGACAATGGAAATGGGGTACCAAGAGTAATTTCCAGGGTAGTGACGTGATGCTCCGAAGCTTATTCCGTCCGCATCCAGCCTAAGCTGGATCGGCGTCTAACCCTTCTTCTGGGATCGTTCTATGGGTAGACTTTCCTTTCGGGGGAGACCCCGGATTTCCACAGGAATTTGCTGCGCATCATTTACTAAACAATAAAAAAACGCCCCCGGAACATCGGTTCCGAAAACGTCTTTCGTGTTCATTCGGATGCAATTGAAAATGCCTTACAAGAACGGTCGCGGCCCGCTTCCTTCAGTTCTCCAGACCGACCGCCTCTTCCAGAAGCCGTTTCCGGCCATATTTCATCCGGTATTCCCCCGGGGTCATACCTTGGCTTCTGCGGAAAGAGCGGATAAAGTTTTGCGAATTTTTGTACTGGAGCTTGCAGGCGATCTCCTTGACCGGCAGATGCGTCTCGATCAGCCATTGGCAAGCCATATCATGGCGATGCTTGGACAAATATTCGCTAAATGTAATATGCATTTCTTTATTGAACAAACCGCTTAAATAATTGGGATTGTAATGAAGACGACCGGCAACCGATTCCAGCGATAAATCGGTATCGTATTCTTCCCTGATCATCGTGACGATTTGATCAAGCAGGTTCCTTTTATATGATTTCATGTTTTCCTCGATTGTAGTTAGACATGGTTCCATCCAGACTTGCCGGAACCAGCGTTCCGCCTCGTCCGCGGTTCGCAGCGCCAGCACCTGCCGAATGTAAGATGCAGGATAGCTTGACCATAGCTTGGCGCTCATTCCCCATTGGCGCATATGGTCCAGAAGCGTCAAGAGCAGCCTGACAAGCCATAATTCCAGCATCCGGGGATTGCCCGCCGAGCCGAACAACTCGCCGACCAGCTCCCGCAGAAGCAAATTTGCATGCAGCCGCTCCCCCTGCTTCACCGCTTCAATCCATTCCCGCTCCAGCCGTTCGGGATAGAGCGCCGCCGAATTCGGAACTGCGGCATCCAGGTCCTCGCAGAGAAATACCGACGTCTCCTTCGTCCAAATACGGAATTTGAGCGCTTCGACGCTTTCCTGATAAGCTGCAGAGCTCTTGGACAGCTCCTTGAACGTTCGGCTGACTCCAATGCTGACCTGAAGGGAGAGATAGCGGAACAAAGCGCTCTGAACTTCCCGTATCCAGGAGCTCAGCGTGTTCTTGAACGCTTCCTGCGATGGTCCGATAGCGAAGACCAGCAGCGCCAGCTGCTGATCGTTCGAGACGGCCGGCAGCCGCGAGCCGGACGGAATCAGCTCATCCAGCATATTGCGAATGGCGAACATCATCAACCCGCGGTCCTGCTCCGCGAAGCGCGTTTGCAGAGCCAGCTCCGGCTCAATGATCATGACGGCAAACCATTCGGCCTCAGCCGGAATGCCGATAGACCCGAATGCGCGCTGCCCGGACGGCAGCCCTCTTAAGAGCAGCTCTTGCGCATAATAGTGACGGAGCTCCGCCCTTTGTCCGTTAAGCTCGGCTTCAAGCCGCCGCTTAAGGGCATTCCACTCGCAGGACGGGTCGGCCGATGGATGGGGGATGCTGGACGGCGGATGCTTGCTTGCGTCGGCGGAAGTTCGTCTTTGCCGCGGGTGCAGCCGGCCGATGATAAAAGAAACCATACAGCATAACAGCAGCAACCCTAGTGTCTTCCATGATGCATTTGCTTCCGACCATATCTCCACGACTGCGAGTCCACACACGAAGATAAGACTGAGAGTCAGGCAAATGATGAAGAGCTTATTTTGCGGCAAAAGATCATCCTCCCCGGAAATCCGTTTACCTTGTATTCGTCTATAGAAATTGTACCGCTCTTTGGCATAGCAGACTATCATCTGTATTTAACCATTCGCCCTTTGCAGGGGGTAAACCTAATTTCGGCATATCCGGTGTAACGCTGAAATTCGAGGCTCAGCCCGCATAACGGCGGCCTTGCTGCAAGAAAGTGCAAGCCCGTCAAAAATGTTGCAATCACAGCAGCGGCCCTATCAAAAAATTGCAATTGAACCGAAAGGGGCATTTTAATAAGATGGGATGTATATGACAAAACGGCAGTCTGGAGAGATGAATATGAGCAAAAGATTGTACCATGGGGCGGCGTTTTATCCCGAGCTATGGAGCGAGGAGATTATTGAGCAGGATATTCAATACATGAAGGAAGCGGGCATTAACGTTGCGCGCATCGGTGAATTTGCCTGGTCGCGGATGGAGCCGGAAGAAGGACGCATCGACATGTCGTTTTTCGTGGACGTCATTCAACGTCTCTACGACAACGGGATTGAAACGGTCATGTGCACGCCGACGCCGACACCGCCGATTTGGCTGACGCACGGCCATCCGGAGCGGATGTATGTGGATGAGAACGGGACGGCGATGGGTCACGGATCGCGGCAGCACGCCTGCACCAATAACGGTTATTTCCGCGCGAGAGCGGCTATCATCACCGAGCATATCGCCCGCGCCGTCGGCGCTTTGCCGGGCGTCATCGGCTGGCAGATCGACAACGAATTTAAAGCGCATGTAGCCGAGTGCATGTGCGCGACCTGCAAGAGCTTGTGGCAGGAATGGCTGGAGCGGCGCTACGGTACGATCGAGCAGTTAAACGAAGCTTGGGGCACGGATATTTGGAGCGAGTATTACCACAGCTTCGAGCAAGTCCCGCAGCCGGGACCGGCGCCGTTTCTGCACAACTCTTCGCTCAAGACGATGTATCAATTGTTCTCGATGGAAAAAATCGCCGAATTTGCGGACGAGCAGGCCGCGATCATCCGCAAATATTCAAAGGCGCCGATCACGCATAACAGCAGCGTCGCCTTTCATGTGGACAATGAACGCTTGTTCCAGCATCTGGACTTCGCTTCGTTCGACACGTATGCGAACTTTGACAACACGCCCGGCTATTTGATTAATTGCGACTTATTCCGCAACTTCAAGCGGGGCAAAGATTTCTGGATCATGGAAACAAGCACGTCGTTCAGCGCTTCGCTGGAGAGCTACGCCATGCCGCATCCGAACGGCTACTTGCGCTCCGAAGCGGTCGCCGCCTACGCCCTCGGCGCGGAGGCGTTCTGCTATTGGCTGTGGCGCCAGCAGCGGGCCGGCTGCGAGCAGCCGCACGGCTCGGTCATCAGCGCTTGGGGCAAGCCGACGATCGGCTACCAAAGCGTCCTTGAGGTAGAGGAAGCGCGCAAGCGCATCGAACCGATCATCGTGTCGTCCCGTCCGGCTCAAGCCGAAGTGGCCGTAACCTATTCCGACCGGGCCAAAGCGTTTCTCAAAACCGAGCCTCACCGCAAGCTGAACCACCGCGCTTTGGTCACTTCGTTCTACGAACGGATCTTATCGATGGGCATTCACCGCGATCTGATCCCAGAAGGAGCCGATCTGTCGGGGTACAAGCTGCTGATGACGCCGTTCATTCATTATTTGTCGCCGGACTATGTGCAGCGCGCCCGCGCCTTCGCAGAGCAGGGCGGCGTCTGGATCGTCGGACCGCTGAGCGGCGGCAGAACGGAGCATCACACCGTCCATACCGACGCCGCGCTCGGCAAGGAACTGGAGACGCTGGCCGGCGTAGAAACGCTGTACACGTATCCGATGGAAGGCACCGGAACGATCGGCCGCGCGTTCGGCCTGTCCGCTCCGCTCAGCCTATGGAGCGCTGTATTCGAGCCTAAGGAAGCTGCGGCGGTCGGGATTCTCGAGCAGGGACTCGCTCCCGGCAAGGCGTTCATTACCGAGCGGCCGCTCGGACGCGGCAAAATCGTCATGCTCGGCTCGCTTCCGGCGGGAGACGAAGGAGACGCGCTGCTGAAGGCGCTGATCGACCGCTACGCAGCCGATGCCGGAGTGACGCTGCGGACGGACGTCACCCAAGGCACGATCGTAGCGCCGAGATATACGGATCGTCACGAGCTGTGGGTCATCGTGAACATGGACGGCCAAGGAGGCTCCGTTACTCTGCCCCGGCAAGGGTTCGACCCGCTGACGCAGGCGGATGTGCCGGCCGGCAAGCTGGACGTCGGCGCCTTCGAATACCGCATCGTTCAATTTCCGCGGCCGGTGCAGAATTAAACTTCTCGTACAGCAAGCCAAAGGACCTTAAGCCCCCGTTTGTCTCCGACAAAACGGGCTTAAGGTCCTTTTTTTGCTCACAACCCCAGTGTTTTGAATCAATTTATTTTACAAGCCGCGCATGAATGAACCGTCCCTAAAAAGGATACAAATACGATTTTCGATTTAAACGATTGAACGATTCTGCCGTATGCGAAGCTCTCCGTCACCCAAGGCGAAAAAAGCGCAGCGATGAAAAGCAAAATACAAACGAGGAATGCGATCTCGGTTCTATGCTTCATCTCACTTGCCTGCCCGGAACAAAAGCTACCGCCCGGACCGGAGATCCCGAGCCTCCTTTGATTTTCAGCGGCAGGCCGATGAAGAACGACTCTCCGAGCGTCCGGTCGAGCCCCTTCAGGTTCTCGAAGATGTTAATGCCGCTGCCAAGCAGCGAATAATGCGCCGGATTGCCCGAGCTGCCGGAGCCGTCAATCGCCAGCGTATCGCAGCCGACCGCCTTAATTTTCCGGGAAACCAAATACTCCGCAGCTTCCCCGCTGATTCCGGGCCAACTGGCCGTGTAGGAGCGGTCGACGTTGCGCGGCGCATAATGACGGTCCCAGCCGAACCGAAACAGCACGATATCCCCTGGCTCGATAGGTCCGTTCGCTTGCTCCCATTCGCGCAATTCATCGATAGATACCAGGTCCTGATCCGTATAATGGGCAAAATCGAGCGTTACGGCCCGTCCCATGCAATTCGAAAGCGGCGTCTCCGCCATATACCGGTGCTCCGGATGCCCCTCTTGCAAAAAATGGCCCGTAGCGTCCACATGCGTTCCGCAATGCTCGTTGATCAACAGCTGTCCGACCAATGCCGGACTTCCCGTGTCGAAGGAATCCCACTTGGTGTGGAAATAACGGGAATGCGTCGGATATACCGGCATTTCCTCCTCCAGCGTGTGCGATAAATCGATCAGCCTCATCCCCGCCAACAGCTCCAGGCAGCTGCGAATTTGCTCCATCTTATTTTGGCCTCCATCCCGTTTGGTTTCCAGACAATACCATTATGCCGAAAAACGGGATGGACGGCAATGACACATTTCGCCGTATCCGCGTTCCGAAGGCGATGCGACAAAATGGGACGATCGGGCTACGGGCGGTCCCCTCCTAATCTGGTATACTCTTCCTTATACCGCTGCCGTAGAAAATGCCTCTGCTTTTAGAAGCCTGGTGAAAAAAGAGCGGAGGGGCCATTTGAATCTGGAAAAGCGTAAGCGGTCGCCTTTGAAAACGGATTCTCTCCACATAAAAACGAAAAAACAATCCAAAGAATCCGATTTCAACAGCGATTGGAGGATCAAATGGACGCCGCAGCGGACTTTTTCACCACCCTTTTAGAGCAATAGATGAAAAGGAGTGTGTCCGATGAGCGAACAAAATGAGTACCGGTTTCAAGTCAACTTAAGCGGCATGATCAATATTTTATCCAACCATCTGTACAGCAGTCCGAAAGTATATTTGCGCGAGCTGCTGCAGAACGCTACGGACGCCATTACAGCAAGAAACAAACTGGAGCCCGCGAGCCGGGGGCAAGTAACGGTAGACATCGCCGGCAGCGGCTCCAATCTGACGATGACGGTCGACGATAACGGCATCGGTTTGACCGAGGAGGATATTCACCGTTTCCTGGCCATGATCGGCCATTCTTCCAAGGTCGGAGAAGATTTCCTGGCTAGCGAGACGTCTTTTATCGGGCGCTTCGGCATCGGCCTGCTGTCCTGCTTTATGGTCAGCGAAGAAATTGTCGTGCTGACGCAATCGGCTCAAGGCGGCCCTTCGATGGAATGGCGCGGCAAGCCTGACGGCACGTACACGATCCGCAAGCTGGAAACCCGCCTGTCTACGGGGACACGCATCTATTTGCGCTGCAAACCCGGCTGTGAATCGTATTTCGAGCCGGAAACGGTCAAAGAGCTGCTCTTTTACTACGGAGCGCTGCTGCCTTACCCGGTGATTCTCCGGGCAAGCGGGCTCCAGGAGACGGTGAATGCCTCCCGTCCGATCTGGATCGAGGAACCGGAGCTGGCCCGCGGAAGCCGCCAGGAGGTTCTCGCCTTCGGTCAGCGGCTGCTCGGCGAGCGGTTCCATGACTTCATTCCGCTGCGTACGGCAAACGGGCGGACCGGCGGGATCGCCTACATCCTGCCGCGCAGCGTCAATCTGAACGCCAGACGGACGCATCGAGTCTATTTGAAGCAAATGCTCGTTTCGGATCAAGCGGAGAATATTTTGCCGGAATGGGCTTTCTTCGTCAAATGCCTCGTATGGACCGACGAGCTGCAGCCGACCGCCTCGCGGGAACATTTCTACGAGGACGAGCGGCTTCAGGAAGTCAGAAGCGAGCTGGGGCAGGCGATTCGGGAAGAGCTGATGAGGATGGGGGAATACGAGCCGGATCGGCTGCAGCATATGATCGGACTGCATGTGCTGTCCATGAAGGCGCTGGCTGCCGAGGATACGGAGTTTCTCTCCGTCATTTACCGCTGGCTTCCCTTTGAGAGCACTTACGGCGAACGCGCGCTGGGAGAGCTGCTGGACGAGGGAAAGAAGCTTTACTATACCCTCTCCGTCGACGAATACCGGCAGATCGCCCATGTTGCGGCGGCTCAGTCGCAGCTCGTCTTAAACGGAGGCTACATCTATAATGCCGAGTTGCTGGAGCATCTGGCCTATTTGAAGCCGGAGCTGCAGCTGGAACGTCTCGTTCCGGAGGATGTGTCTCTCGCGTTTACGGACCTGACCTTGGAAGAAAAGAACCGGTATTATGAAGCGATCCGCATGGCCGATGCAGCCCTGCAAAGCTTCAAATGCCAAATTCAGCTGAAGCGGTTCAAGCCGGCCGAGCTGCCCGCGCTCTATACGTTATCCAAGGAATCGTCCGCTCTGCGGTCGATCGAGAAGGCCAAGGAATCGAGTCCCGATCTGCTCGCTTCCGTTCTCGGCAATTTGGGAGCGAGTCTGAACGAAGCGGCGTATTCCACGCTCTATTTCAACCTCGACAACCCGATGATCGAGCGCATATTTTCGGCAGCTCATCCGCAGATGCTCCCGGCCGCGGCGGAAGTGCTGTACACGAACGCTCTCATGATGGGACACTATCCGATGACCCGGCAGGAGCTGTCGGCGATGAACCGCGGCATTATCCGTTTTATCGATTGGGGACTTGAGGCTACGGCCGAGAATGGGGGGACTTCCGTATGAACCAGGATTTACAAGCGCTGCTTCAGGAAGCCGGGACGCTTCCCGACGGCGCGGCGAAGCTGGAAGTGCTGGAGGCGGCCGTGCGGATCGCCGACGCCGAAGGAGAGCTCGAACTGGCTTACGATACAAGGAGCGATATTGTAAGAACCGCGATATTTAACGGCTTCCCGCTCAAGGCCGTTGTCGCCTTCTCCTGGCAGCTCGGACAATACGACCGGCATCCCGAATTATTCGACAGCTACGATCTGCTATGGTCGTACAAATGGATTGTCGGGGAGATTGCGCACTTCCCGGACATTCCGCTCCAGCAGATCGCAGCGCTGGTCGAAGACTTGGGCAAGCGGTACGAGGCGCATGGATACAGCTCGCGTACTTACCTGTATTACCGCTTCCGGCTGGCCATGGATTTGGGCAATATGCAGGAAGCCGAGACGTTCATGGAACGGTTTCGGCAAGCTCGGCGGGACTATATGAGCGACTGCGACGCCTGCGAGCAAAATCAAATCGTCCAATATTACGCGGCCGCGGGGGACGATCTGAAGGCCCTGGAGGCCGCCAAGCCTATATTGGCGGGCTCGATGCGCTGCGCCGAGGTTCCTCACATTACGCTAGCGCATCTGCTGCTGCCGCTGCACCGTGCGCGGTCCGCGGAAGAAGCGGCCAAGGCGCATACCCGCGGATATCGGCTGATCAAAGGAAAACGGGACTTTATCGAAGCGATCGCCAGACATATCGACTATTTGGCCGTGACGAACCCGAAGAAAGGCATCGAATTGTTCGAGCAGCATGTCGCGTTGACGCAGCAGCATGAGGACCCTTATCAGACGATGCTGTTCCGTCTGTATTCGTCGAAGCTGCTGCACAGAGTCGCCGCAGACGGCTTGAAGTATCAGCCCCGTCTTCCGGCTTCGTTCCTGGCGGAACACGGGGAGATGGATCTGGAAGCATTGGCCCGGCATCTGGGCCGGCAGGCGACTTCGGCAGCGGAGAAGTACGACTTGCGCAACGGCAATACGATCTACTCCGAACTGGCTGCCGCCGCCTTGAGCGAATAGCCGGGCGCACTTGAAAAGGACCGCTCGGGTTCGCCCCCGGACGGTCCTTATGCATATCTATGTATCCATCGGGATATGATCCCAGTCCTCGCGGTCGCAGCCGGCCATCCAGAACAATCCCCTGCGCCGCTCCATAACGACGCTCTCGTTCATGCCTGCCGGAGCCTCTTGCCCGTGAATCCGGCTGTTGACGCACGCCCAATGCAGACGGTAAATTTTGTCGGCCTCGTTCAGAATTTCTTCTCGGCTGCGCAGCGCCGTACTCCGGTAAAATTCCCCGAACGAATCGCATTTGGAGACGACCTCAATCGCATAATTGCAGTCGCAAGTACGATCCGGGAAATCCAGCGTATCCGTTAGCCGAAGCGCCCAGATGAGCGGCCAGTACGCTTCGTACTGCCAAGCGATATTGACGGCCTCTTGCGGCGACGGTTCTTCCGCTTCCAGCAGATGGCGCTCGTTCCCGGTCAGCTCGTCCTCCACGCCGAATTTGCGCAGCGTGCTCAGCACGAAGTCCCTCGATTCGGCGAGATCGCCGCCCTGGGCCGCATCGCAAGCGTATTGAATCACGATCAAGAGAGCAACCGCTCTTCTCGCAATCTCCTCTTGCGACTTCCACTGGCATTCCGCTAGGGGCGGGAGCGGCGGCAGCGAATCCAGATACGGGATACCGCGGCCGTGGATATAATCGATGGACGCCCGCTTTCTGCGCTCGCCTTCCTCGGATGGCCTCTCCGGCCCCATCACTTTGCCGGTGCATGCCCTGGGACGGAAGTTTGCCGGGCCCGATGCTCCATCGGGATACACGATGACTTGTCCGTCATCGTCAAGCAGCGTCCCGTCCTGCATAAAGCCGATTCCCCCGACGGCTGATAGCAGCGCCATGCACTGCCGCAGCTGTTCGTCGCCAAGAGCTTTCTCCGCCTCTACCGCAATCAGCGCGTTCAATACGGAGATTTGCGTCAGCACAAGCTCCTTCCGGTTCTCGTCGGCAAAAGGAATCCGGTCGTAAAACCCGATCATTCCCGGAATATTCGTTTCGAAATAAGCGGGATTCGTACTTTCATGCGAAACCCGAATCGTCATCTTCCGTTTGTTGAACAGCGAGTTCGTTTGAACCGTATAATCGTTGCCATTTTTCTTGATCGTGTGGCCTTTGGCGAACAGCTCCATGATGAAGCCATCGATATCGTCCATATCGTTTCTTGATGCAAAAATAGTAAAATAATTCAACGTCCAGCCTCCTTCCGCTTATACAACTAGCCTACTAAATTTCCGAAGCGGACGTCAAATTTACCATAAATTGGTTATAACACTCGTTTAGGGGCGCTATTTATCGTCGATAGAAGCGATCTTTTCGATCGTTTGCACAAAAGCTTCCACTTCACTGCGCTCCAAATGGGATAAGTAATGTTTAAGCATACCGCTATAATGCTGCAAATTTTGTTTTAACACGTCTTGCCCGTGCGGTGTAATGGAGACAAAGACATTGCGGCGGTCGTTATTGCCGTATTCCCGGGAAATGAAGCCTTCTTTCTCCATCCGGTTCACCATCGTAGAGATCGTGCTCGGATTCAAACCGAAACGTTTGGCCAATTCCGTAATTTTGCACGGCTGTTCATCGGCAATGATTTTAAGCAAATACATCTGCTCCCGGGTGATGCCGGATTGAAACTGCTGCTGCATTCTCGTATTCATATTGCGCTGCACTTTATTCATAGCGGCTCGGATGCGAAAGGCAAATTCATTAAGCTCGTCCAGAAAGAATGCCCCCTTTGTACAAATAATTCGGATTATAAGCGTCGCTTGTTAGCGCATTCACGATTCGGTGATGGAAACCATAACAGCAGTGTGACAAAAAACCGTTTCTTCTATTATACAATAAACACGCAAAAAAGGGCCTGCCTCCATACAAAATGAGGCAAACCCTTTCTTGCGTCATCAGATTCCGATCTCGATCATCGGCTTCAGCAAGTCGTCATGCACCTTGCCGTTGCTTCCGACCACATGGGATACGGTCAAACTGTACGGCCATCCGAGCGTGTCGGTAACCTTGCCGCCCGCTTCCTCAATAATCAGCACGCCCGCGGCGATATCCCACGCGTTCAGGCCGTATTCCCAGAATGCGCCGAGCCGGCCTGCCGCGACATAAGCCAGATGCAGCGCCGCCGAGCCGAGCGAACGGATGGAGCGGCATTGCGGCGCTATCGTCCGCAAGCTCTCCATCACCGCCTGCCGGTTGGCCGCTTTGGAGGGGAACCCTGTCCCGACGACCGTTAGCCGCAGCTCGGGCGCGGCGGAGACCGCGATCGGGCTGCCGTTCATAAAGGCGCCCTCGCCCTTCTCCGCCCAGAACATTTCATCGCGGCACGGGTCGTAGATGACCCCGGCGACAAGCTCTCCGTAAGAAGCGAGCGCTATCGATACGGTAAATCCCGGAATGCCCTGCACGTAATTGTTCGTTCCGTCGATCGGATCGACGATCCAGACGAACGGTTCGCTCTTGGCCCGCTCTAACCGGTCCGCCAGCTCGCCGGCATGAGCGAACGATTCTTCCTCTCCGAGAAACCCGTGTTCCGGATAAGCTTCCTCCAGCCTCTGGCGGATCAGCTGCTCCGAAGCCCGGTCGACTTCGGTGACGACATCGAATACGGAGCTTTTCTCTTCCGCGGCAAAGCCGCTGCCCATCTTCGCCTGAATCATCAGCCCCGCTTCTCTGGCGATTCTCCCCGCCGTTTCCAAATAACTCATGCCAGCTCTCTCCTCTTCTCGATAAAATCGCCTATAATCGCAGCGATGGCATGCCGCTCATGATGCACCGTCACCGCATCGGCCGCGGCCGCAAGCTCGGGATGCGCATTCGCCACGGCGTACCCGAGGTCAGCCTGCCGGATCATCGCCAAATCGTTCAGATTGTCTCCGACCGCGATCGTGTAGGGCTTATCGAGCTGAAGCAGCCGGATAAGCTCGGTCAGCGCGCTGCCTTTGGTCGTATGCGGAGGCAAAATTTCCAAATAATTGGATTCCGAATATACCAGCTCGCAAGGGTAAGCGCTATCCCTAATAGCCTGCTCAATCCCCTTCATTTTCTCCGGAGAGGCGCTGATCAGCATCAGCTTGGTCACCGGACCGTCCATCATCTCGTCGTTCCAAGGAAGGCAGACGACGCCGTCCTTGCGTTCATGCCGTTCAAGCACCTCGTTCCGAGCCGGGGCGTATACTTGGCCGTCGCGGTACACGAGCAGCGCCGTTTCCTCCGGCCCCGGCAAGCTTGCCATCAGCAAGCTCCGGATGCCGGGAGGGACGGTCAGCCGGCGTTCGTACAACACTTCATTCGTTGCCGGGCGTACGATTTTGGCCCCGTTGTACAAAATGACGGGCAGCTCCAAGCCAAGCTTCCGCACGAACGGCTCCACCGCCGCCTCCATCCGGCCTGTGGCCAAAGTAAACAAGCCGCCCATTTCCATAAACCGCCGGATCGCGCTCTCGTTCTCGGGACTAATTTGCTGCGTTTGATTCAATAAGGTTCCGTCCAAATCGGAAATGAGTAGTATATTTTTCACATGCTCCAGCCACCCTGTCTGTTTTATATGGAAACCGAACCTTCCTTATTTCCACTGTTTTTCAGGCCTGTGACCAGCTGGGATTCCAAAGAAACGACCATATCCATCGAAGCGATTTGCTCCATGGCGGATATGAGCTGCTCCTGCTTTTTCAGCTTCAGGCTAAAATGCAGGTGCATCGACGGAGCGGACCCGTCTTCCGGGGCGTGCTCATCGGGGAGCATCTTCAGGTTGGTGATCTGTACGTCGTGATCCCCGAAGATCGAAGCGATTTTGCCCAGCGCTCCGGGGTTATCGATAATCTGAATGGCGACCTCTTGATATCGGCGGTGGCGCATCAGATGCTTCTCCCACTTATTAAGCAGGAACAGGCTGATCAGCACGAGAAAGGTGCAGAACAGCGCGCCCATATAAAATCCCGCGCCCACGCTGAGGCCGATGGCGGCGACTACCCATACCGAGGCGGCCGTCGTCAAGCCTTTGATCATATTGCCGTTGCGGAGAATCGCCCCGGCTCCCAGAAAACCGATACCGCTAATGACCTGCGCCGCCAAACGGGCCGGGTCCGTCCGCACATTCGCCTCATTGACAAATTGGGAAAAGCCGTAGCTGGACAGCAGCATAATCGTCGTCGAACCGAGACAAACCAGAATATGCGTGCGGAATCCCGCCGCATGATTGCTCCATTCCCGTTCCATTCCGATCAAACCGCCCAATACGACGGACAATATCATCCGGAGCACAAGCTCCCAGTGAGTGATTTCCCATACGCTTCCGCTTGTCATTGTCAATTTCTTTCTCTCCCAGCCCAGTAAAATAAGTTAGATGTATTAAATAATGCCTCGCTTCAATTCGGGGCTTGCCGCCGACTCCTCCGTTCGGGGAATCAGCCTGCCCGTCTCCTTGTCGTACACATTGACCTTCTCCTGCGGGATCGTCACCCACACCATTTTGCCGACCGGATAGTCCAACTCTCCGATCACCTTGGCCAGCAGCAGATTGTCGCCCCGGGTCGTCAGCTGAATAAGCGTCTCCGATCCCGCAGGCATCACGGAATAAATGCTGAGCATTGCGGCGCCTTCCGTTTTCTCGGACGAAATGAGGATATCCTCCGGATATACCGCAAGCACCGCTTTGCCGCTTCCCGCTCCGGATGAAGCTCCCGGCAGGACGAGCGTGCCGAGCTCCGATTCCGCGGTCAGGCTGCCGTTAAGATAAGCGACATCCGCGTCGATGAAATTAATTTTGGGATTGCCGATAAAGTCGGCGACCCTTAAGTCGACCGGGTGGCGGTAAATATTTCTCGGCGTATCCACCTGAACCAAATGGCCTTCGAAAAACACAGCGATCTTGGTCGACATCGTAAGCGCTTCAACCTGATCATGCGTAACGTAAATAATCGTCGTCTTCAGCTCGCGGTGAAGCCGTTTCAGCTCCGCTCTCATTTCCAGTCTCAGCTTGGCGTCAAGATTGGAGAGCGGTTCGTCCAGCAGCAAAATCTTCGGCTCGGTCACGATCGCTCTCGCAATCGCCACCCGCTGCTGCTGGCCGCCGGACAGCTCCGACGGATAGCGGTCCTTGTACTGGATAATCCGCATCTTCTCCAGGGCGCTTTCCACCTTGGCGCGGATTTCCGCCTTCGGCGTCTTGTTGATCGACAGCCCGAAGGCCACGTTGTCGAATACCGTCATATGAGGCCACAAAGCATAGCTTTGGAATACGAGATTCAGTCCGCGCTTGGAAGGGGGCGCATAATAGCCCTTCGCGCCGTTGACCATCTCCTTGCCGTTAATGGTAAGGACGCCTTCCTCCGGGTTCTCCAGTCCCGTAATCACGCGCAGCGTCGTCGTCTTGCCGCAGCCCGAAGGTCCGAGCAGCGTCATGAAATCGCCGTCTTCAATGAACAAATCCAGATCCTTCAGTATATGATTGTTATCGAAATATTTATTAATCTTTCTCAGCTGTATCCCGCTCATATTATCCTCCTATGCCCTTCGAAAGGTCGGCTTTGCCGTATTTGGTCGCAACGAAATTCGTAATCAAAATAATCGCGATAATAATGATAACGATAGCGTCGGCATACTGTTGATAGCCTTTTTCCGCATAGCGGAACGTCAATGTCGTCAGCGTGCTCGTCTTCGGCGTCACCAGCAGAATGATCAGATCAAGCTCCTTCATCGCGCTTATGAACAAGAGCAGGAAGGCGCTGATCAGCCCTTTGCGGCTCAGCGGCACCATGATATTGAAGAATCTCCGGAACCAGGAGGCTCCGTGCAGCTTGGCCGCTTCCTCCAATTCCCCGCTGATTTGCAGCATGGTGCTCGTACCCGAGCGGGTGGCGAACGGCAGCTCTTTGACGATCGTGATCAGAATGACGATGGACAAGGTTCCATACAAGGCAGGCAGCAGCAAATGCGGCTGTGCGAACATCGAAAGATAGATGGCGGCGAAGGATATGCCGGGAATGAGGTAGGGCATGAAGGAAAGCTGCTCCACCAATTTTCCGGAAAAGCTTTTACGTCCTTTGGAGATGACGTATCCGAATATTAAACCCATTATAGCCGCGATTGACGCTGCCAGCAATGCGATTTGTAAAGAATTTTTTAAGCCGAGCCAGATTGTGTCGCTCTTGAGAATTCCTACCTCGCCGGAAGCGATGGAGAAGTCCGAATCGCCGAACCAGTAATGCGTCGTCAGGTTGCTTAAGCTGTAATTGCCGTCCTGCAGCATGAACGTTTGCCATAAGAGCAGCAGTAGCGGGAAGATGCCCGCCGAGAACATGAACAGGAAGACGGCGGCGACGGCCGGTATTTTCCACTTCCCGAGCGGAGTGACGGTTTTGCGCGAATCTTTGCCGCCGATCGTCGCATAGCTCTTGCGCTTGCCGATCGCCCGCTGATTGAAGTAGATCGTCAGCGACGAGATGATGATCAGAATCAGGCTGAGCACGTAGGCGTCGGAAATCATCCGGTTTTTCATGCTGCCGTACAGCATCGTAGCGATCGTATAATATTTGACCGGAAGCCCGAGAAAGGCGGCGGCGCCGAAGGTGCCCATGCTTTTGGAGAAGGTCAGGATGAGCGCCGACAAAATCGCCGGAAGGACGAGCGGGAACGTAATTTTGCGCAATATCGTAAACCGGCCTGCCCCCAAAATATCCGCCGTTTCCTCCAGCGAGCTGTTGATCGAGCTGAGCGATACCGCGATCAACAGGTAAAAGAACGTATAGTAGTGGGCGACCAGCACGATGGAAATCGGGAAGAAGCCGTACGAAATCCAGTCGGGCGGGTTCACGCCGAGCACATATTGCAGCATCCCTTGCGTTCCGCCGACGCGGTCGTTCTTGAAGACAATCAGCCAGGCGAACGATTTGATCCAGGAAGGCAGCATGTAGGGAATGATCGCCAGAAACGCCCACGTCTTTTTATAGGGAAGGTCGGTGCGCGTGACGAGCCAGGCGAGCCCTCCGCCGATGACCATCGAGAAGAACGAGACGAATACGGCGATATTGAATGAATTCAGCAGCGGCTTGTAAAAAATCGACGAGCTGATATCGCTGTACAGCACATGCAGCCAATGATTGATTGTCAGCTCCCCCGGTACGGCGCCGGGATTGGCCCGAATGTCCTCCGGATGCCAGGTGAACGTATGCGCTACGATCTCCCACAGCGGAATGACGATAGTATAGCCCAGGAAAATAATCGCTATGATGCTGATCAAGCTGAGTGGATTCGTAAAGATGCCCTTAACCCTGTTCAATGAGCGCGTCATCGTAAACTTCGGAACGGGTCTGCCGGGATATTCGACTTTGTTCACCGCGTCTACACCTCTTTTTTCCAGCCTGTCGCTGTTATGTTGTCGCTTCCGTCCGAACCGCATTTCGCAAGCGCTCTACCGAAGCCAGAACCTGCTCGCGCAGCGGTCTATCCTGCTCGAATTTATTCATCGTCAGCTCCAAATTATATACGCCGTCATACCCCGCCTGCCGCAAAGCGGATACGTACTGCTCCAGAGGCAGGCTGCTGCGCTCGGTCAGCGGGTTATGGGTGCCGGTCTTGCCGATGCCGTGGATATGGGTATGAACCGCCCTCGCCACAAACTCCGCATCCGGCAGATCGGTCAGCAGCTCCTTGGGAGGAGCCTTTAATTGATGCGCGTCGAGCAGATTGGAGTAGAAATGTCCCATATCCCACGTAACGCCGACGGCGGGATGGTTCACCTCGCTTACGATACGCAGCACGCCGCCGATCGAATCGCCCGGATCGACCTTGCTGGCCTTCTTGCGGTTGTTCTCGATGCCGATCCGAAGCGGCAGGCTCTCCGCATCGATCAGCGCGGTCCATTCGCCGAGCAGCGCGACGGTTTGGCGGTGCAATTCCTCCTCGGAGCCCGTCTTCGCGTCGAACGCATGCAGCGCCATCGTCAAGCCGCTCTGGTATTTATGGAAATGCTTCAATATATAGCTCATCGAAGGATAAATTTCGGCGAAGCTCGTTCCCGGATGCTCTCCGGCCACATGGCCGTGAACCGTCAGCTGCAGCCCCGTATCCCAGATCAGCTGAATCAGATCGCGGTAAGCCCATTCGTCGGCTCCGCGGGGCAATATCCGCACCTCGACCGAACGGACGCCGCCTGCTTTGAGCGCATCGAGCAGCTGCTCTACCCGGTCGTAATGCGCGATCAGATCGTTCGGGCTGTCCTTGCTCGCCTTGCCGAGAAACACCGGGCTTTGAATCGAAAAACCTAACATGGAACAACACTCCGTTTCGTTAGAAGGTCACTGACTTTTAAGAAGGTCACCGATTTTTAGGAAGAAGATCATTGATTTTTGATCCAGAAGTTGACGACATCCTGATATACTTTGTAAAACTTCTCGCTGTCGTACTGCCATACGTTCAGCTGATCGATGTTTTTGCCGTTCTTGTGCTGCACGTCCGAACGGGTCATCCACGAGCCGACCTCGTTGAACGGCGTCGTGCCCTCGCCCTTGCCGTCCGCCTCGCCGGCCATCCAGCGCACGAGCAGCTTCGCCGCGTTCGGATGCGGCGCCTTGTTGGCGACGAAGAGCAGTCCCTCGTCGACGACCGACAGCTTCGGCTTCATATCCCAGATGATGTCGGCCTTCAAGCCTTTGTCGGCCATCTTGCGGATATCGCCGGATACGCCGATGAAGACCGGCGCCGGTTTGTTCGGAGCCGCCTTGCCGACCGCATCCTGGCCGTCCCCGCTCGCCTTGACGAGGATGACGTTTTTGTAAAACCGCTGCAAAAATTCATAGCCCGCATTCGTCGTGCCGTTCAGCACGATATCGCTCCCGAACTTCTCTTTGTAAGCCGCAGCCATCTCATCGGCATTGACGACGAAGGAGACGAACATATCCATCTGCGCCGGGGATTGCAGCGGATCGACCATCAGCACCCGGTTTTTCCATTCCGGGGTCGTCAGATCCCACCAGTTATTGACCGGAGGCGTCTTGTTCTGCTCCGTATTGTAGAAGAGCGTGCGGAATTCGAGATACGGCACGAACGCGATGCCTTTGCTGCGCCACGGCTCATACACCTTCTCGGCGATATCGGCCGGCAAGTATTTGAAGAGCGCGCCCTTCTTCACCAATTCTTCCTCGATGCCCCCGCCCACTTCCTTGGTCAGCACGAGGTCCGCGTTGAAAATGCCGGCGGCCTGCTCGCGAATCAGTTTATCCATAATGACGTTGGATTTCAGATCGAAGGCTTCCACTTGAATGCCGGGATACTTGGCCTCAAACGTCTTTTCTACGTCGTTGATGCGCCCGGAGGTCGAATAGACGGTCACTTTGCCTTCTTTTTTGGCCTTTTCGTACAGCTCCTCCACCGTCTCCGTCTTATACAATCCGTTCTGCTCGGCCCACTCCGATTTGCCGCTTCCGGCTGCGGCGGCTGCTCCGCCTGCGGGCTGGTCCGCCGTCTTGGGTGCTGAAGTGCTGCAGGCTGCGATCACCATGCTGAAAGTCATCAGTAACGCGCAAACATTCCTCGCTTTTTTCATCCGAAACACCCCTGTTTCTTTAATAAAAACAAATTGTACCTGCCCTGTCCTACTGCATTCTCAGCCAAAATTCTCTGAACTTTACGAAGTTAGCGTAAAAGTAATCGGAGTCGTAATCCCACACTTTGAGCTGATCGATCCCGGGCTGATCGGTGCGGCCGTTATCGGTGCGCGTCGACCAGGAGCCCATGACGTTAAACGGCTTGAACCCGTCGGACTTGCCGTCCGCTTCGCCCGCCATCCAGCGGATCATCAGCTTGGCGGCATTCACGTTCGGCGCTTTGTCGGCCACGTACAAGTAGGACGGACCGACAACGGAAATACGGGGCAGCACATCGTAGGTCGCCGCAATGCTCAGCTTTTTCTCTATAACCTCCCGCAGCTTGCTGGATGCGCCGATGCCGATCGGCGGCTTGCCCTGCGCCGCAGACCCGACCGCTTCGACGACCTCGTCGCTCGATTTAAGCAGAACCGGATCGTTCGCAAGAAACCGTTTGAAAAACTCGTAAGCCGCATTTTCCGTCCCGTTCAAAACGATATCTTTGCCGAATTTGGCCTTGTACGCCTCCTTCATTTCGTCGGCATGCTGCGCCATCGCCAGGAACAGATCCATCATATCGGCCGAATCGATCGGATCGTTCATCAGCACCTTGCCTTTCCACTCCGGCATCGTCAGATCCCACCAGTTGGTGACCGGAGGCGTTTTGTACACATCCGTATTGTAAAAGATCGCGCGCAAGCTGAAGTACGGCACCAGCCCCTCGCTCTTGCTCTTATACGGCTCCACCATCTTCGCCGTCAAATCGGCCGGCATGTAGCTGTGAACGAGCTTCTTGGTCGTCAGCTCCGTCGAGACCGCACCGCTCGCATCCTTGACGAAGATGACATCCGCGTTGTAAATGCCGGCGCCCTGCTCGCGGATGACCTTCTCCACGATATCGTTGGTCGACATATTGAAGGCTTCCACCTTAATGCCCGGGTATTTGGCCTCGAAGCTCGCCTTCACGTCTTTAATCCGGCTCGACTGCGAGTAGACGACGACCTTGCCCTCCTGCTTCGCCTTCGCATACAGCTCGTCGACGGTTTCCGTCTTGTTCAGCCCGTTTTGCTCCGCCCATTCGGAAGCTGCGGCCACGCCGCCGGCCCCTCCCGCTTTGCCTCCTCCGCCGTGGGTCTTCTCTCCCGCGCCGGAGCCGCAGGCGGCAAGCATAAACATCATGGTAAAGGCGACGAGCAGGCCGGTCGCCGCTTTGCGCTTTTTCTTCATTGTGATGAAACCTCCTGTATCATACGTACATGAATACAACGGACTGCGCATGCGTAAACGGTCTTTCGATCGCAACTTCCTCCCGTTACTGCTGCTTCAACCAGAAATCGCGGATTTGGGGCGAGTTTTCATAGAAAAATACCGGATCGTACTTCCAAACGTTCAGCTTCTCCAGAGGCAAATCCTCCACCTGCTTAACATCCGACCGCGTCGGCCACGCCCCCCAAATATTGAACGGCTTCAGTCCCGCTCCGTTGCCGTCCGCCTCTCCCGCCATCCAGCGGATCAGCAGTTTGGCCGCATTCGGATGCTTCGACTGGTCGCCGACGTACAGCAGCGCCTGCTCGACATGGGATACCTTCGGCTTGATGTCGTAGGAGACGCCCAGCTTCAGCCCCTGTCCCTGCGCTTCCCGCAGCTTCGTCGATACGGCGAGCCCGATCGGCGGCTTCGTCTGTCCGGTTTTGCCTACCGCCTTGACGATGTCCCCGCCGGAATTGGTCAAGATGAGGTCGTTGGCCGACAGGCGGCGGATAAACTCATAACCTGCGTTCGGCGAACCGTTCAAATCGATGTCTTTGCCGAATTTGTCCTTGTACGCCTGCTTCATATCGTCGGCGTTCTGCACCATCGCGAGGAACAAATCCATCGTATCGGCCGATTTCATCGGGTCGCTGATCATGATGCGTCCCTTCCACTCCGGCGTGGTCAAATCCCACCAATTGGTGATCGGCGGCTTCGGGTATACCTCGGAGTTGTAGAAAATGCCTCTGGCTTCCACGTACGGCACGAGCCCTTCCACCTGGCTCTTGTACGGCTCCGTCATTTTGCTTACAATGTCGCTCGGCATATATTTATGAACGATGCCTTTCTTCAGCAGCTCCATCGTGAACGTGCCGCCCGTATCCTTCGTGAAAATGACATCGGCGTTATAGACGCCGGCTCCGTGCTCCCGAATCAGCTTCTCGAGCATATCGACCGAGCTGATATTATAAGCTTCTACTTTCACGCCGGGATATTTGGCCTCGAAGGAATCCTTCACATCGCTGACCCGGCTGGACATCGAGTACAGGACGACGGTTCCTTCCTCCTTCGCCTTGGCGTACAGCTCCGCCGCCGTCTCCGTCTTGTTCAGTCCCGCCTGCTCCGCCCATCCGGCCGACGCTTGAGCGCCCCCCGGCGCCCCGTTGCCTTTGCTCTCCGCTCCCCCGCCGGTGCCGCCGCATCCGCCTATTGCCAGCATCGCCGAGCATATCAACGCCGCTGCCGCCAATCTTACCTTTGTCCGCTGCATTGTGATCCCCCTATTGTCTAAGAGTGTGATGATTTCATCGTGTCCTGCGGCGATAGAGGTTCCACTCGCTGTTCCAACTCTCTACCGACTCTCCGGCCACTTTTTCACCACGCTTCTAAAAATGTGGCGAAAAAGTCCGCTGCGGTGCCGTTTGATCTTCCAATCGCTCTTCCAGATTCAAATGGCCCCTCCGCTCTTTTTTCACGGCTTCTAAAATTCGTGATGGATTCGCGGACTGCGGCCGCTTTTTCCTTTCACCGCATGTATAAGCCGCCCCAGGTTAAGCGCTTTATCTATTACTTGGGCCAACTAGGTCCTTGCCGAAATAAACGCTGCGCCGCTTGTTATTCCGCTGCATTTCAGCATCGCTCGAAGCGCCCCTTCCCGGCGATGATTCGGCCGATTTGAACAGCGTCTTCGCTTTTCGCCCGTCGTTTAAGCTCTATTCCCCGGGCTTTTCAAAAAAGTAAGCGTTATCATTCCTTGCGAAAAAGGAGAGACTCTAGCGCAGTCTCTACTCCTTATTGTCATCCGGCCCGTTCACGGGCGAACAAGTGCTGCGTATGATCAGCTCGGTATCCAATATAATCGAATCCGCCGTCCTTTGGTTGCTCTGCATCATCTGCAAGAGCAGCTCCGCCGCCTGGCGTCCCATTTCCTTCCGCGGCTGCGCCACCGTCGACAGCTTGATCCAATGCAAATTCGTCATTTCCAGATTGTCGAAGCCGATGACGCTGATCCGCCCCGGAACCGCAATATGATGGCGGGCCGAGTACTCCAGCGCTCCGATACCCAGCAGGTCGTTCGCCGCGAACACCGCGGTCATATCGGGCGCATCCTGGAGCAGCCGCCCCATCGCCTTATATCCGCATTCAATCGTCCGACCGTTCCACGATATAGCCTTCGAATCCGGCTCGATCCCTTGCCGATTCAAGCTGTCGACATATCCGCGGTACCGTTCCTGACCGGTAAACGAATAGCGCGGCATTCCGATAAATCCAATCCTCCGATGCCCTAAGGAGAACAAGTAATCCATCGCGTTGCAGGTACCCTCGTAATGATTGACGTCGACGAACGGCATCCCGAGCCCCGCCGGAGGCCGTCTGCGAAGAAAGACGACCGGTATATCCAGACGCTGCAGCAGTTCTATAGCTTCTTCGTCCAAAAAATCCGGCGTCACGATGATCCCGTCCATTTTCCGTTCCATCACGCTGGTCAAAAACCGCTTCTCCTTATCGGGACGCCGCGACGTGTTGACGTAGACGACCTGATATCCGTTCTCCGACAGCACTTCCTCGACATCGTGAGCCATCGCCGAGAAGAACGGATCGGTGATATCCGGGATCATTAACCCGACCGTATTCGATTTGCGTTGAATCAGGCTTCGCGCCACGGCGTTCGGCGTGTAGTTGAACCGCTTCATCGCCTCCAGCACTTCCTGCTTCGTCTCCTCCCGGATATCGGGATGGTTATTGAGCGCCCGCGATACGGTAGAAACGGAAACCCCGAGCTGTTTAGCGATATCTTTTATAGTTGGCATAATGTGTCATTCTCCTTTTGGCAACGTTTCCGGTAACGTTACCAAAAGTGTAAAATAAAACGCTATCGTTGTCAACGAAAAGATACTTGCTTCTCGCCGACCGCAATCGCGATTTATTTGCCCTCCGCCGCAAGCCACTCGGACCATGTCGTAGCATAGCCGTCCCGGTTGCCGGCGCAATAATCGTAAAACCGATGAATGAAAGCCAGCCGCTCCAGCGCGGGCTCGTATTTGTACTGGTCCTGCGGGTCCGTCCTCCCCACGTCCTTGCCTCCGATGAGCACATGCCTGCGCAGCAGATCGTCCCTCCCCACCTCCTTCGCATTGCGCAGCATATCGTACATCAGCATGAAGCTGGTCGTCCTCCCCACCCCGCCGCGGCAGTGAAAATGCAGCCACATTCCTGCGGGCAGCCCGTTCACATAGCGGATAAACCGGTCGACCTCGCCGTCAAGCGGCCGGTGGTGATCCGTGACGAAAAACCGGATGTATCCCGCTCCTTCGGATAGCACAAGCTCCTCCTCGGTCTGCACCTTTCTCGGGCCGGTCAAGGCTGCGTCCAAATCCACCGATTTATTCGGCAGCCGGTCGAATACAAGCTCGGGCGCTTGCCCGGCTTCATCCAGCAGCCGCCGTTCTTCGGCACAGACGTCCTCATGGGTTAAGCCTTTATTGCAGCCGTTATGCTCGCCGTACCAACTAACCGCCATCCCGTTGACAAAACCGTGGCTTTCCTGGCGCAAATCGACAACGGTCAGCGGCCCCGGGCCTATCGCCTTCCGAATCAGCCGAAGCCCGTTATGCGAAAATTGTCCGCTCCCCGACGCCCGCAATTCGGCTAATCCCGACAGATTGGGCGGCTCCTCCGTCCCCGGCGGAATCGGCGTCGTCGTCATGCGGAATTTTTTGGGCAATGTCTCCTGATTGTCCACATCGATAATCCGATGCGCTGTTTGACTTGGCATGTGCATCATGCTCCTTTCGTTCTTTTGAATCGATACCTTCTTCCGAATGTAAATCTAAAACGGCTGAGTGCGGACGGGCAGCGTATTTTCCGTTTGCAGCAGACGCTGCAGCAGCTGCCAGACGAGCCCGAAGCGAATCTCCGCATATTCCGGGACGTCCCAGACGTTGCGATCTTGGGCAGGGTCCGTACGCAAATCGTACAGCTCCCCGTCATCGCGGCCGCTCCAAACCGTTAAGCGAAAATCTTTGCTGCGCAACGTTTTCTCGAACACTTCGGCCGCATCGGTCCGCGACGTTTCGAAATTATGCTCGATCAGGGCAAAAGGCGGCCGCCCCGGGTCCGTCCCTCCGCCGAGCAGCGGCAGCAAGCTTCGAGCCTGCATCGAGTGCGGCTTCATGCTCCCCGTCAGGTCGCAAATCGTCGGCGCGAGATCGAACAGCTGAACGATGTCGTCGACGACGCGCGGTACGGGCGGCGCCTCCGTCATCTCCGGCGTCTTCACGATCATCGGGATGCGAATGCTCTCATCTTCGGGACGTCCTTTGCCCCATCGTCCGTAATCGCCAAGAAACTCTCCGTGATCGCTGGAAAACAAAATCGCCGTTCGCTTCGCCAAGCCCGATTCGTCCAAGTAACGAAGAATCTCTCCTACGCAATCGTCCACATGCGAGACCAGCGTATAATAAGCGGCACGCTTCTTGCGGATGCTTTCCTCATTATCGGAGGTTATGTCGCATTTTCTCGGCAAGGGCATATCCGCGGGATCGTATCGGCCGGCCAGATCGGACGGAACGATAAACGGCGAATGCGGGTCGAAGAAGCTCGACCAGAGCAGGAACGGGGCGTTCCCGTACTCGCGCAAAAACTCGACCGACGCCTCGCCGACCCAGCGGCTGTGGGAAGCCCGCGCCGGAAAAGCCCCCGTCGTCTCCGCATGGTCGGTCCGGCTGCGGACTCGCGAAGCACCGGGCTCGATGCGGATCGCGTCCGCATATTCCGGATAATTGCGCTCTACCCATTGGGTGTACGGATCTCGGTAGACGCCGCGCTCGTCGGTCACCTGCAGCGTCCGAAAGCCGTAGCCCGGATGAGGCGCCGTATGGTCGCGGTACGTATGATTCTGCACATGAAGCTTGCCGATATGCGCCGTATGATAGCCGCGCTGACTTACGATTTGCGGAAAAGTCACCTCCCGCTCGGACAAGCGGACACCGCCGCCGCGAACGCCGTGCGCATGAGGAAAGCGGCCGGTCAATAGAGATGAGCGAGCCGGCATGCAGGCCGGGGCGTTGGTGAACGCTTGGGAGAAGCGGACGCCCTCCCGGGCCAGTCTGTCGATATGAGGCGTATGAGCCCCGCCCTCTCCCGCACATGACAGCGCGTCCCAGCGCAGCTGATCGACGGTAATGAGCAAAACGTTCATCATCCTGCTGTCGCCTCCTTATGAATGCCGAGATTTTGCAATCGTTGTGAAAAAATAAGGTAAGCGCTTAACCTAAAGCTAAAAATAAATTCGCAAGCTAATTTCGATAGGATTGTGAACAGTAAGTTAATTCAGCTGGTAACGTTACCGGAAACGTTACCAAAATTTTAAAATAAACACGGCGCTTTGTCAACAAAAAAATGAAATCGCTTTAATTCCGCGAACCAAGGACAATCCTCCCCTCATATGATAGCTTATGGGAGGTGCTTTACATGAAAACAAGAAGCGTCTTCATCACACTATTCGGCATATGGTTTATTGCGGCTCCGTCGGTGTTCGGCTATACCGATCTTTATGCGGCGGCATGGATAAGTGTTGGCTTAGGCATCGTTCAAATCATAGCATCGCTCTGGTCGCTGCGTTATGCTTCGGGCGATTCCCCTCCACATCTTGTCACTCTTTTGACAGGTCTCGTGATGGCGGTTATGCCCTTCACGCTTTTGTCCGATCGTACGATCTGGATCAGCGCAGCCATCGGCGTATTGACCATTCTATTCAGCTTTGCCAATCTAAGCGTCAGAGCGCGGAAATGAGAATTTGTCGCCAACGGGAAATATCTTTACCGCGCTGACGCTTTCGTAAACTTAAGCTTTCCAATGCGGCAAGAAAACGCGGCGCTATCGCTTATCCTCTCGTCCGAAACGATGCATAGAAAAACGACAGATGTAAATACTTTACATAAAAACGCAAAGACGAGGTGGAACCATGATCAGCCGATTCATCGCGTTTCTCAAAGATTATTTCCTGCCTAACCAACTGGATAATCCCTTTCATTATTACGATGAATATGGGCACTATTCCTACTATAGAATCGCCGAGCAAGACTATGATCCGATTCAAGACGACCCCGGCACCGAATTTCAATTGTACCGCGGCGGAAGATAAATTCCGGTCTGATCCGTTCCGCGCGTTCAAACCGTCAGGAGATGACTATGGATATCGATCAATTGCTGGAGAAGTTGTTTCAATCCGCCGAGGATCGGCACGAGTGGACCGTCACGCCGTTCGGCAGCACGTATATCGTGGAACCCGTCCGCCGCTCGGCGAACGCCGTGGAACTTGCGGAGGAAGCTTTGCCGTCTTCGCCGAATGAGATACCGCCGCAATAAACAAAGAGCCGCGACGACCAAACCAAAATGGAAAATCGGCAGCCATCCCAAACGGACACCGCAGCCGCTATTTTTGCCAAAATCGGCTTATCGGATTTCTAATGGACAATTAGTCCCAATAAGCGCTGCGATGACCGCCAGCATTTGAAATCGGCGGATTGCGACAGCTTAAGCATCCTCTATGTCCGTTAGCGCTTGTAAAAGTAAACGGCCCTGCTCCGTATGGAGAGGGCCGTTTTTCCAGTCTCGAAAAGCGAGGCGTTCCAACTCTCTATCGACTCTCCGGCCCCTTGCTCACCGCGCTTTTAAGGAGTCTGTCCGACGGAGTTACTTTTGTGCATATCCTATTTTGCCGCTAACGCTGCATGACCGCTGTCATTTTGATTATATTTACCTTCTGCGCGGTTCATCGGACAGACTCTTACGGCAGCCGGTAAAAACGTACGCAGGTCGGCTGCGGAAGCGAAATGGACTGTCCGTTCGGCGTCAAGCGGCCGCTATCGCGATCGACCTTGAAGACGACGACCGAATCGGAGTCCTTGTTGGCTGCAAGCAAGTAGCCGCCGCTTGGCGTCAAGCTGAAATGCCGCGGATGCGCGCCGCCGGTCGAGATCGTCTGCACAGCGCTTAAGACGCCGCTCTCCGGATCGACAGCGAACACCGCGAGGCTGTCATGTCCGCGGTTCGAGCCGTACAGGTACGAGCCGCAGGGCGAAATCTGAACTTCCGCGCAAATGCTCTCGCCCGCGAAATCATCCGGCAGCGTGGAAATCGTCTGCACCGGCTGCAGCTTGCCCGCGTCCCCGTCGTAGACGAACGCGGTCACTGTAGAGCTCAGCTCGTTGATGACATAGGCGTGTCTGCCGTTCGGATGAAAGGCGAAATGGCGCGGGCCCGAGCCCGGCTCCATCGCAACCTCGTCATGCGGATGCAGCTTGCCCTGTTCGCGGTCCAGCCGGTATACCACGATCTTGTCCATCCCCAGATCCGGTACGATGACGAACCGGTCGGACGGATCGGTATAAACCGAATGCGGATGCGCGCTGTCCTGGCGCTTCGCTACAACGCTGGAGCCCTCATGACGCGCCTTGTCGGCAAGCTGGCCGACCTCGCCGTTGCCCTGCACAGGGAACAGATTGACGGTCCCTTCCGAATAACTGACGGTAAGCGCAAACTGCTCCGCGTGATCCAGGTTAATATGCGTCGCCGATTTGTCCAGCGACAGCGCTTGTCCGGCCGGGGCCAGCGTGCCCGTTGCCGGATCGATGCGGAACGTAAGCACCGCTCCGCTGTCCTGGCCTTCATCCGCCTGCGTATACGAGTACAGCAGCCCCTGCCGCTGGCTTACAGCCATAAACGTCGGGTTGATCAGCCCCGGAATCGCATCGACCGCCGACAGCGTCCCTTCTTGCTCGTCCCAGGCATAAACATGAATGCCCGGTGCTTGTTTGCCGGCGTAAGAGCCGAAATATGCTATCATTTTACCCGTTTCCATAGCTTCCTCTCCTGTCCGGTTTCCAAATATACCTTATTGTACCCGCCTCTACTTCAATTCAACCTGCTTGCCTCCGCCAATCTCAACGACGGTGCCGTCCACGCTGATCCAAACGGACTGCGCCGACGGATTGTATACGAATTCGCTGGAAGCGGCAAATTGCAGCCGGCGGAACGCCTTGAAATAATCGACGATTTCGATATTGGTCGCATACCAAATATCGTCCCGTTTCCCGATAAACTCGCAGAAGCCTTCGATCAAATCCCAGTTATTGTCGGTGTCGAACTCATAGCTGTGTCCCCAAACATACATTAAGTACAAGTACTGCTGTTTATGTAATTGCGTGAAGCTTTCGGCCAATTCCATTAAATTCCGCTTGTGATGGCAGGTCGCCTTCCACTCCATCCAATCGTCCGGCAAACCGAAGCCTCCGGTAGCTTCAACCACTCTGGAATATTCAATGCCGAGGTGCGGCAGCATCTCCTTGATTTGACGGTTGAACGAGCCGTTAGGATAAGACATGCCGCGAACCGTATAACCGGCGACTTTCTCCAGCGCCTTCCGGTCTTCGACAATCTCTTCAAGCAGCTGCTCCCGCGGCGATCTGACGATCGTCGGATGCGTCACGGTATGCGCGGATATTTCGTGCCCCCGGTACAGCTCGGCCGCTTCCTCTTGTCCAATCCGGTCGCCGGTTCCCATCAGACCGGAGTTCAAGTGAAACGTCCCTTTGATCCCGTGATCGTTAAATATGCGCACCAGCCTGCGGTCGGCGGCTCTCCCGTCGTCGTAGCTCATCGTCAGCGCTTTGAACTTCCCTTCCGGGTAGGTCATCAAAATTTTGGACATAACAGCCTCCTGCTAATAGATATAGGATGATTCGCCATAGCTATCTATTAGTTTACCATTGAACAAGCAGCGGTGAAATATGGGAATTTCATGGAGTCGTTCGCAACTTTTCCTTACTTGTATCTCCGGATGAATTCGACCGCCTTGCGGATATCCTCCTCCGGCCGGTCGCCGACCTCGCGTTCGATCGTCAAATAGCCTTGGTAGCCGATCTCCTGCAGCGCGGCGAAATACGCGTCGAACGGCACCTTGCCTTCGCCGAGCGGCACCTCCTTGAAAATTTCGCCGGAGGATACCATCTGCGCGATTTTCCCGTGATCCATCGGCTCGAAGCCGAGCGCGCCGTACACTTCCCGCGGATCGACCTCGCGGTAACGAATGCCGTCCTTCACATGCGTATGGACGATGTAGTCCTTCAGCAGGCGGACGCCCTGCACCGGGTCGTCGCCCGTCACCATCACCATGTTGGCCGGATCGAAGTTGACCGAGACGCCGTTCGTGCTAAGCGTATCAAGGAACCGCTTCAGATGCGCGGCGGGCTCCGGCCCGGTTTCGATCGCGAAGTAGGCGTTCAGGCTTTTGGCATACTGCCCGAGCTCCTCACAGGCCGCCTGCATGCTGTGATACACTTCGCCGTTCTCGTCCTCCGGCACGATGCCGATATGCGTCGTGACGATGCTCGTGCCCAGATCCAGCGCCAGATCGAGAATCCGCTTCGACTTCTCGACTTTGGCCGCGTTGGCGGTTTTGTCCTGGAAGCCGTGCCCGCCCAAGTCTCCGCACAGCGCGGAAATGTCCAGGCCCAGCGAGGCGATAAACGCTTTCAGCTCCTTGCGGGCCGAAGGCGTCAGCGCGGCCGGGTCCATCTCCCCGCTCACCGCGTAAATCTGCACCCCGTCGGCGCCGACCTCCTTGGCTTTTTTCAAGCCTTCCCGCACTCCTATGCCGAAGCTGTCGACGATCACGCCGATGCGATTGGTCAATGCCATCTTTCATCCTCCTCGATTTTTGAGATTGCAATCTCAGTTTTCCTGCTGATTCCATTTTACCCTTTTACCGCCCCCGCCGTCATCCCCTTCATAATTTGCTCCTGAAACAGCAGGAAGACGATAATCGTCGGCAGCACCGCGATGGACAAGGCGGCCATCGTCAGCTTATAATCGGTCGCATAGCCGGTGGCGAAGACGGAGAGACTGAGCGGCAGCGTCTTGAGCGCAGGCTTGCTGATGAAAACCAATGCGAAGGCAAAGTCGTTCCAGAAGCGGAGAAAAGCCAGAATCGCGACCGTAGACAGAGCCGGAATGCTGAGCGGCAGCATGATCCGGACGAAGATGCCCCAATATCCCGTTCCGTCCATCAGCGCCGCTTCCTCGATTTCCTTCGGCACCGAGGTTAAGTAGGCGGCGGCGACGAAAATCGCCAGCGGCAGCTCGAACGCCGTATAAGGCAGGATGAGCGCTCCGTACGTGTCCAGCAGGCCGACTTTTTTCATAATAATGAACAGCGGCACCAGCGTGCTATGAATCGGAATTAGCATGCCAAGCAAAAACAAACCCATCATCATCGGCTTCAGCTTGAACTCGAACCGGGCCAGCGCATAGGCGGCCAAAGCGCCGAGAATGAGCGTCAGCGCCAACGATACGACCGTCACGATCGTCGAATTGACGAGCGAGACGCCCATCGCCGACACTTTCCAAGCCCGGCCGAAATTATCCCAATGCCACTCGGCAGGCAGCGCAAAGGGCTGCGAATAAAACTCCTCGTTGGACTTGAATGCGCTCATAAACAGCCAGATGAGCGGATAGAGCGTGCCCAAAGCATAAAGCGCAAGCAGCGCGTTGATCAGACCCCGCGTCCATGCCGCGCTCTTTTTTCCCTGAGGGAAGGCGGTCGTCTTTATTTGGTAAGCCTGTTCCATCGGATTCCCCCCTAGTCGTTAGCGAACTTCGCGCTTCATTAAATATTGGCTGCCCGCAATAAGGAGCATGCTCAAAATAATAATTGCCGTCGACACCGCGCTGCCGTAGCCGTAGCGGAATACGTTGAACGTGTTGTTGTACATGTACGAAGCGAGCAGCTCTGTAGAATGGGCGGGGCCTCCGCCGGTCATAACGTAGATGAGGTCGAACGCCTTCAAGCTGCCGGAAATGCACAGCACGACGGCAACCTTGATCGTATCCCAGATCATCGGCAAGGTGATGACAAACAGCTTGCGCACCGGTCCGACGCCGTCGATCTGCGAAGCGTCGTCGATTTCCGGGGAAATGTTTTGCAGCGCCGCGATAAACATAATCATGTAAGGCCCGATATAATTCCAGATAATCGGCACCATCAGCGCATACATCGAAATTTTCGGATCGGAGAGCCACGCTTTTTTCCAGGAAGCCAGCCCCATGTTATCGAGTAAAAAGTTCAAAATCCCGATTTGCGGATGATAAATATAGCCCCAGATAATCCCGACCACGACCGACGAAAGAACCATCGGCATAAAGACCGAGGCGCGGATAATTCTTTGAAACAGCGTGCTTTTCATCAGCAGCACGGCGAGTATCAGGGCGATAGGCACCTGTCCGAATACCGAGGCGGCGACGATGAGCATGTTGTTTTTGAACGATTTCCAGAATATCGGGTCTTTCACGACCTCCGCATAGTTATCGAATCCGATGAAAGTTGCCGCGCCGATCCCCTTCCAATCGAAGAAACCATAGTATGCCGACCAAAATACCGGTATGATGACAAAAAAGGCGTACAGCAGAAAAGCCGGAAGCAGAGCTACGGTGATGAAGCCCCGTATGCGTGCCGTCGTTGTCATGATGTTCCCTCCTCGTATAGTATTTCTAGAACCAAGTTTTAAGCCGATTTCCAGTTCCCATGGGAACTGGCCGCAAACTTTTCGATTTCCAGTAAATCGCACCTTGAAAATTGCAAAAGGGACTGGACTTTCCCGCATGCCTCTGGACAATAGATCATAGGGATCTATCGGGGAAATTCTTTCTCCTCCTGTAGCACGTCTACATTTCTAAGTCTGTTTCTCCGGTACGCGTCTGAGCTTCTGACCCGCTGGCCGTTCCCTTCGGCACCCCATGCCTGGCCTAGCAAGCCAGGGCAGCTCATGGACCGAAGCGTGTTCTTATAGGCGAGGGTGATTGATCTGCGCGTGCGCCGGAGGCATCCCGGAGAGTCTATTCCCTGCATCCCTCATCGAAAGGAGGAAATTCCATTTGACGCTTTTTGTCGGTATTGACGTCAGTTCGAAAGAACTGGAAACGTGTTTCATGAACACAGACGGGGATAAGCTCGAGACCCTCACAGTGAAAAACAATCTGGAGGGGGCTGCTCATCTGCGAGATCGCATCGTTGCCCTAGCGGACAAGCACGCGGTCTCCGAGATTCACATTGGGCTTGAATCGACCTCGGTCTACAGCTGGCATCCCGCCATGTACCTGCATAGTGACCCTACACTCCAGGAGCGCCATACCAAGGTCTTTACCATGAATCCAAAGTTGGTCAGCAAGTTCCGGGAAACCTATCCCGACCTGAATAAAACCGACCGGCTTGATGCCTGGGTGATTGCGGACCGTCTGCGCTTCGGGCGGCTGACAACCACCATTGTCATGCAGGAGCAGTATGTTGCGCTCCAGCGTTTAACGCGCATGCGGTTTCACTTGATCCATAACCTGACGCGCGAGAAACAGTACTTCTTGCAAAACCTGTTCTACAAGTGCAATGCCTTCACGACCGAAGTCGAGAGCTCGGTGTTCGGCCATGCCATCCTTGAGATGCTCTCCGAAAAGTACAGTCTGGACGACATCGCGACGATGGATGTCGGCGATCTGGCCGACTACTTGCGGGACAAGGGGCGCAATCGCTTCCCGGATCCCGAGAACGTCGCGCGCTGCATTCAGAAAGCGGCCAGAGCCTCTTACCGGCTGTCCAAAGTCGTCGAGGATTCCATTGATCTTGTGCTGGGTACATCCATTCAAGCAATCCGGAGCATCCAGGCTCAGCTCAAGGATTTGGACAAGGCGATTGAGCAAATTCTCGAGACGATCCCTGGCTCCCTGTGCCTGCGTTCTGTTCCCGGCATTGATCGCGTCTATGCCGCTGGCATCCTTGCCGAGATCGGTGACATCGAGCGCTTTAGCGACCAAGCCGCTGTCGCCAAGTATGCTGGCCTCACCTGGCGCAAGAGCCAGTCTGGCGCCTTTGAAGCCGAAGACACCAAACGGATTAAATCCGGCAACCGATTCCTTCGCTATTACCTCGTTGAAGCTGCCAACTCGGTAAAGAACCGCGATGAAGAATTCGGCGAGTACTACCGGAAGAAATACAAGGAAGTGCCCAAGCACCAACATAAACGCGCCCTCGTCTTAACCGCAAGAAAGCTTGTGCGTCTGGTCGATGTGCTGCTACGCAACGGCCAACTCTATACGCCACGGAAGAAGGTGACGCCTGCGAAGGATTAACGCCTCCTTTGCTAAAGTCCCTGGCATAATTCCCAGTTAAAATCTGGATATTATCTCGATTTTTCGCTGGGTTTAGTTTGAGCTGTCCTTTTTTCGGCACTCCCAGCTGTTACAGCCAAGAAAATTTCCAATTCCACCGATTCGGGGACTTGACATCATACCGCTGGACTTAAAAGCTTTGCCTTAGGCAGAGCATTCTTTCAACATGAGCAAGGTTCGCTTTATCACTTCAACGCTTTATCTTAACAAATAGAACGGACAGGGTTAAAAAGCAATTCCAGTCTCTGTCACAAGACTGGAACCGCCGTACCGCTATGCTTTTTTACTTGATTCCGAGCGATTTCGCCTGCGCATCCTGAATTTTCTTCGCGATATCGTCCGGTTTGCCGCCCATAAGCAGCTCCTGCAGTCCGTTATTCACGACATCGCTCGCCGCGGAGCTGAGCACGCCGTCGTATACAGGCGTCCGCTTCACCTTCCCGAGCATTTCATGCACTTGCGCGAACAGAGAAGACACCTTCGTTTTGTCCAGCTCGACTTTGTAGCTGACGAGTTGGTTGCTTTCAAGCGTAGCCTTTTGCGCCGCCGGGCCGGACAACGCGTAGATCAATTCATACGCGGCGTCTTTGGCCGCTCCGCCCGTTTTCTTGCTCATGCCGAGGCCCGTGCCGACGACGCCGGACAGCGAGTTCGGATCGCCCTTGCCGCCGGGTACGGATGGGAGCACCGTGACGCCCATATTGTCCAAGGCTTCCTTGGACGCGCTGGCCGCAAGATTCGTCAGCGCCCAGCCGCCGTCGATCATCATCGCCGCTTTGCCCTGCGCGAACATTTGCTCCATTTGCGTATTGTCGATACTGTTGAAGCCTTCCTGGAAGGCGCCCGCTTTACCGAGCTGCTGCAGATAAGTCAGCGCCTGGATAAATTCAGGATCGGTGAATTTCGCGCCCTTCTGGTTCGCTGCGTTCAAGAACCATTCCGAGCCGGTGACGCGATCCGCCAAAGAGCTTAAAATGCTCGATTGAGCCAGCCAGGCCGCCTTATTGCCGAGCGCGATCGGGGTGATGTTATTCTTTTTGAACGTGTCGACGAGGCTCATCAGCTCATCCCATGTTTTCGGCGGCTTTACGCCGTATTTATCGAAGATCGATTTGTTATAGTACAAAATCGAGGTCGGCGACAGTCCCATAGGGGCGCTGTACGTTTTGCCGTCGATCGTGAAATCGTCAAACGAGTTCGGGAGAAAGCCGTTCTTCCAATCCGGTTTGCTGTCCAGCAAGCCGTTGATCGGCTGCAGCAGGTCGCCCCCGACGAATTCCTTGGTCATGGCGCCAGGCCACATGACGAACAGATCGGGCATTTCGTTGGCTGCGGCAACCGTTTTCAAACGGGCTTTATAGCCGTCGGGCGGAATCCCTTGAATATCAAGGTCGACATTCGGATGATCCTTTTGGAACTGCTCCATGATCGCCCGCATATTTTTGGCACGAAGATCGTCCCCCGTATAGTTATGCCACAGAGAAAGCTTTACCTTTTGTCCGGCTTTGTCGTTATTGCCGCCGTCTCCCGCCGCCTTGCCGTCCGTGCCGCCGCTGGAACCGCAACCGGCCAGCAAAGCCGTCGTCATTACCGCAGTCAGCGCAATGGTCGTTATCTTTTTCAATCGCTGCACCCTCCTCGTTATCTCTTCACATGTTCAAGTATAGAGGACAGCCGCAGGCTGCAAAAAGGGAGAGACTTCGGCGCCAGGGGGGGAATTTTTTCAGTCTTTCGACGATTGGCGAAATTCCGAAGGCGTCTGCCCGGTATGCTTTTTAAACTGCTGGCTGAAATATTTGATATCCTCGTAGCCGACGAGGCCGGCGACTTCGCTGATCTTGGCCTGCGTGCCCTGCAAAATGTCGGCGGCCCGCCGCATCCGCTCCTGCGTCACGAACTCGATATAGTTAAGGCCGGTTTCCCGCTTGAACACCTCGCTGAAATGATTCGGGTTCAAATGGACGAATTTCGCCACCTGCTGAAGCGATAAATGCTGATCGAGATTCGCTTGAATATATGCGATCGATTTTTGAATATATGGGAACCTGTTATCCGCCATCGCATCGTGAAACGACGACATAATCGAGTTCAACTGGCGGAACACTTCCTCCTCCGGCTGGTCGGCCAGCTCGAACGTCATCGTATGCGCTTCTCCCGGAGCCGTCTGCTCCCGAAGCTTCGCATTCCCGGCGATGCCCGCGTCAGCCGCGCCTTCTCTAACCCGGTCCAGCCACCGGTGCCCGGACCAGACGATAGACTGCAAATATGCCTGCACCGACGCGGCCGTAGCCGAAGGCTCCTCCATCCGGGCGCGCACCTTCTGATTGACCCAGTGACGCAGCTCCGGCGGATGATTGCTCATCAGAATGGCGGACAGCTCCGCCTCCTCCTTTTGCGAGCAAACCGTTCTTCCGCCTTGACGGTCCTTGACGTCGTCCATCGCGAACAACCCGCGGGCAGCGACCAGCCCCCGAAAGGAGAAAACATACTCCGCCTCGCCGCAGGACAGCTTCAAGCCGTCGTAGCTGTCCACCGCACGGCCGAGCGCGGCGAAGACCGCGCACTTGAGCGTCTGCTCCACCCGCTGCAGCGCCTGCTTCAGCGCCCCGTCATCGCTCATGCCTTCGGGGCCGCGTACGACGAGCAGCAGCCGGTCATGCTTCAGCAGCGTAACGGCGGGCAGCAGCTCGAACAGCATATTCTCCGCGGCGCCGAGCAGCAGCCTGGCGAGCGGCTCATCCCCCCAACCCGAAGCGGAGACCATCAGGACCGACATCGGGGACATAGCCGCAGCGTCCGGCTGTACGCCGTTTTGGGCGAACCACAGCTTCAGCTGCTCCTGAACCGAAGACGGCTCTTGTCCCAAACCCTGTGTAACGAGCCGCTCCAGCAGCTGATTGCGAAGCGCCGCCGTCTGGAAATTTTCCTGCTTGAGCGCCTCCCATTTCTCCAGAATGCGCTGCTTCGCCTTCATCGCCGCCTTAATAATTTCCTCCGGACGGCTCGTCTTAAGCAAATAATCGGTCACGCCCTCCCGCAGCGCCTGCTGCGCATAAGCGAAATCGTCATAGCCGGTTAAAATGACAATTTCCGTATCCGGCAGCAGCTTCTTCACTTCGCGCGCCAGCTCGATCCCGTCTTTCCCCGACATCCGGATATCGGTAAGCAAAATATGGGGCTTCTCCGCCGGAATACGGGCGAGCGCCTCCTCTGCGGACGAAGCCGGAGGCAGCAGCTCCAGCCCGAGCTCCTTCCAGTCGATCACCGTGCACAGTCCGGTCCGAATGATCACTTCGTCGTCTACAATCAATATCCTCATATCGGTTCCCCCGCTATCGGTATGGTGAATGAAATAATCGTGCCTTTCCCCGGCTCGCTCTCGATCGTTAGCCCTGCTTCGGGCCCGTAATGGAGCAGCAGCCTCTGATGCACGTTGCGCAGTCCGTAGCCGCCTCTCGGCTGAACCGCCGGCGTTCGCGCTTCCTCCATGGTCAGGTTGCGCCGCACTTCCCGCAGCTTCCCCGGATCGATTCCGATCCCCGTGTCCTCGACGATAAACTTCATGCGCGCCGCGCCGGACAGCTCTCCGTGAACGTAGACATAGCCTTTGCTCTGCTTTTTCTGAATGCCGTGAATGACGCTGTTCTCGATTAACGGCTGAAGCAGCAGCTTGAGCATCGGAATCGGCAGCATCGCCGGATCGATATAAAATTCAATGTGGAACTGCTCGGGAAAACGAATCGATTGAATATAAGCGTAATTTTGCGCATGGGCCACCTCCTGCTGAACGGGGCAAAACTCCTCGCCTTTGTTCAGGCTGAATCTGAGAAAATCGCTGAGCGCCCCGACCATCTCGGCGATCTGGCGGTCCTTGTTCATCAGCGCGATCCAATGGATCGAAGACAGCGTATTGTACAGAAAATGCGGATTGATCTGCGCCTGCAGCGCCTGAATGTCCGCTTCCTTCTTCATCGCCTCGTTCTTCTGCACCTGCTCCTTCAAGCGCTGGATTCGGTCGCTCAGCTTATTGTAGCTGCGCAGCAGCAGCCCTACTTCATCCGTGCTCCGCACCTCGAAATGAGGAATCGGCTCATCCGGATTGATGTCCTTCATGTTTTGCGTCAGACGGGTCAGCGGCCTCGTCACCCATTGCAGGAAGTACAGCGCCAGTCCTGCGGCCAAAATCAAGCCGAGCCCTACCGCCGAAGCGGTGACCATCAGGACGTAGCCGTTCTGCTTCGTATAAATTTGCGTCGGAATGAAACCGACCAGCTTCCAGCCGAGACCGGGAATCGTGTAATACAAAATCGTCTTCTGTTCCTTGCCGCCGTAATTGAGAATTCCGCTGTCCCCTTCCATCGACCCGATATCGGGAAAAATATCCGCTACCGGACGATTCAGCCACTGCGGCTGGCCGGAGGACAGAATCTCGTCCCGGGAATCCAGCAGCAGGACGAACCCGCTCTCCTCCCAACCCGCTTCCGCCAAGTAACGGGCGATTTCTTCCTCGTCGACGCTGATCGAGATCGTTCCGAGCGGCTTGAAATTGTTGTAGCTGCGCACCGGGCGCACGAGAGAGAATACCTTCTTCAGACCGTCGGTCGTCTGATTCTCGTAGAGCGGCGACCACCATTTTACGCTGCTGCGGTACGTCTCTTCATTTTGCTTCAGCACATCCGGAAGGCCGGAGCGAAGCACCGTCGTATTCGACAACGGCGGTCTGCCGCTATCGTTCGTAATCGTAATGTTCGATATATACTTTTTGGAAAAAGCCAGATTCGTCAAAAATCCTACGTTAGTCATGAAGCGGAGCACGTCTTCCTTGTCATCGTCCAAGTAAGCCTGAATATCCCGCTGCCCGATAATGAACAAGGACATCGTCTCCACGTCCTGAATAATAAATTCCAGTTTGCCCGCGATTTGCCTAAGCGTATTCATCCCCGACTGCTTCGCTTTATCCTCGGTAATCGAGGAGGCGATTTTGTACGAGATTCCTCCGGTTAACAGGAGCGGCAGCAAAATGGCGAACAACAAAAACAAAGACAGCTTGCGTTTCAACGACTTACCGAACCACCGCTTCATAGCAGGTTCCCCCATCAACCGTGAATTGTTACCGGTCGCAATCGTCCATAACCCCGTGCGTCCGTTCATTTTGCAAGCGGTAACAATATTATACTAACATACTTTTTTTCTTTCGAACAAACTTTTTGTTTGACATTTCAATCCGTTATGATACTATCGGTTTCAAGAAGATTTCGAAGCTATAGCGAGAGGAGGATAAGCAATCCCATGGAGCACATCCGCGACGAATCCGAGCTTCTAAACAGTCTGGTCAAAGGCATCGCCGCCCAGTTCGGCGACAACTGCGAGGTGGTGCTGCACGATCTGACCGGATCGTACGAGAGCACGATTACCGCCATCGAGAACGGCCACATTACAGGAAGAAAAATCGGCGATCCGGGCACCAACCTCGGTCTGGAGCTGCTGCGGGGCAACCATGTCGACGGCAATAAATTCAATTACGTCACGCAAACCAAGGACGGCCGTATTTTACGTTCTACCTCCATTTACATGAAAAATAACGAAGGTAAAACCATCGGCGCACTGTGCATCAATTTCGACATCACCGAGCTGATGGTAGCGGAGAAGACGCTGCATTCCTTAACCAGCACGGGCCTGCAGCCGGAGGTCAAAGAATCGTTCGTCAGCAACGTCAGCGATCTGCTCGACGCCTTGATTCAGGAAGCCCAGGAGCAGGTCGGCAAGCCGGTCGCCGTAATGGCCAAGGAAGACAAGATGAAGATGATTCAGCTGTTGGACCGCAAAGGGGCGTTTCTGATCAAAAAAGGCGGCGAAAAAATTTGCAGCTATTTGAATATTTCCAAATATACGCTGTACAACTATTTGGAGGAAGGCAAGTCATTATCCGAAGCGGAAGGGGATGAAGACGCTTGACCGACAGCAAACCGATGTCCGGCATGCCGGAAACGCCCTGCGTCATTATCGACGCGGAGCGAATGAACCGCAATATTCAAACGATGGCGGAGGTGGCCCGCAAGCATAACGTCCGGCTTCGGCCCCATGCCAAAACGCATAAAATTCCCGATGTAGCCAAGCTGCAATTGGAGGCCGGAGCGGTCGGCATCACCGTCGCCAAAGTATCGGAAGCCGAGGTGATGGCGGAGCACGGCATCGCGGATATTTTCATCGCTTATCCGCTCGTTGCCCCCGGCAAAATCGAACGCGCCGCGGCGCTCAGCCGACGCATCCGGCTGATCCTGGGGGTCGACAGCGACGAAGGCGCGGCCCGCATGAACGAAACTGCCGGGAGGCTGGGCGTTCAGCTTACAGTACGGCTCGAAATCGATACGGGCCTGCGCCGCAGCGGCGTTCCATATGACGATGCCGCCGCTCTGGCGGCCCGTATCCATGCGCTGGAGCATCTGAAGCTGACCGGCATTTATACGTTCCGCGGCGCGCTGCTGCAGCAGAGGCCGACGCTGGACTTGGCCGACGCCGGCGAAGAGGAAGGCCGCATCATGGTTCAGCTCGCCGAACGGATGCGCGCTCAAGGCATCCCCATCGCCGACGTCAGCGTCGGATCGACGCCTACGGGCGCATATGCCGCAGCCGTCGAAGGCGTGACGGAAATTCGTCCCGGCACCTATGTATACCAGGACAGAATGCAGGCCCGCTTCGGCGTCTGCGGCCTGGAGGATTGCGCGGGCAGCGTGCTCGTCACCGTCGTCAGCCGTCCCTCCCCCGATCTCGCCGTCATCGACGGCGGCAGCAAGACGTTCGCCACCGACGTACAGCCGAATTCGGCGCCGCTGATGCTCGAAGGCTTCGGCCATGTCGTAGGCTACGAGGATGCGGTATTGGAGCGGATGTCCGAGGAGCACGGCATGCTTCGGCTCGGGCCGGAAGCGCAGCGGAAGGGGCTTAAGGTCGGCGACCGGATATCCGTTATTCCAAACCATATATGCAGCACGGTCAATTTGCATAATCGGGTATTGTTTCGCCAGGGCGACGTGCTGGAGCCGAAACGGGTTGCCGGCCGGGGAATGCTCGAATAAAGGGAATGCCGCAGCGATTATGCAAACGGTTTCAATGACGTCACATGAAAAACGGGAGGTTTAACCGCATGATCGATCTCGTATTGAAAAACGGACGCATCGTCGACGGCACCGGCAATCCGTGGTTTATCGGAGATGTCGGGATCAAGGACGGGCGCATCGCCGCCGTGGGGCGGCTCGACCAAGAGGCGCGAGAGACCGTCGAAGTCCACCGTCAAGTCATTGCGCCGGGATTTATCGACGGCCACTGCCATTCCGATCTGATGATATTCGATCATCCGCTAAGCGAAATTAAAATCCGCCAGGGCGTCACCACGGAAGTGGTCGGCAACTGCGGCCTCGCCCCCGCCCCGTTCGTCAAAGACCAGGCGGAGCTATTGCAAAGCTACGTGCAGCCCGTGCTCGGCAAAACCTCCTGGGAGTGGCCCTGGGAGACGGTCGAGCAGTATATGGAATCGCTCGCCCGCTCGAATCCGTCGGAGAATCTCGCCACCTACGTAGCGCATGGCGCGCTTCGCATCGCCGTAATGGGCTTCGCCAACCGCCCGGCCACCCGGCAAGAGCTGCAGCGGATGAAGCAAATGCTGGAGCAGGGTCTTCAAGCCGGAGCGATCGGCTTCTCCATCGGCCTGCTGTATGCGCCCGGCAGCTACACCTCCAAGGAAGAGCTTGCCGAGCTGTGCTCCGTGCTGCCCCGGTATAACGGGCTGTTCTCCACCCATATCCGCGGCGAGGGCAATAATCTGATCCCTTCCGTGAAGGAAGTGATCTGGATTGCCGAAAAAGCGGGCGTCTCCCTGCACATCAGCCATTTGAAGGCGGCCGGCAAAATCAACTGGGGCAAGGTGCTTGAGGCGATGGAGTTAATCGAAGATGCGCGCTCCCGAGGACTCGACGTCACCTGCGATGTATACCCTTACAATGCCGGTTCCACGACGCTCACGACCGTTCTCCCTCCATGGGCCGTCGAAGGCGGCATCGAATGCGTGCTGGAGCGGTTCCGGGACGCCGCATTGCGCAAGCGGATTCGCGAGGAGCTTGGCCGGGAACAGGACGATTGGGATAATCTGGTCTGCTCGACAGGCTGGCAGAGCGTTTACATCTCCGCCGTGCATACGGAAGCGAACCGCCATCTGGAGGGCAAGCATATCGCCGCGATCAGCGAGGAACGCGGCCTGCATCCGGCCGACTGCATGATGGACCTATTGCTTGAGGAGGACGGGCGAATTTCCATCGTCTACTTCCACATGTCCGATGAAGACGTCAAGCAGGTCGTCGGCTACGAGCGGTCGCTGATCGCCTCGGACAGCCTGACCTGCGAAACCGGCAAGCCGCATCCCCGGCTGTACGGCACCTTCCCTCGCGTCTTCGCCAAGTATGTCCGCGAAGACAAGGTGCTTACGCTGGAGCAAGCGGTGCGCAAGCTGACGAGCTTTCCTGTGCAGCGGTTCAAGCTCGGCAAGCGCGGTCTGCTCGTGCCCGGCTATGCCGCCGACGTGACCGTATTCGATCCGGAGACGATCCGTGATCTTGCGACCTTTGACGAGCCGCGACAGTATCCGGCCGGCATTTCCCATGTCGTTGTCGGCGGCAAGCCGACGCTGCTCGCCGAACGCCACACCCAAGCCCGCGAAGGCGTCTTGATCCGGGCGCACCACTGCTGCCGTCATTAATTTTACGGCACGAGCGAAGGCGGCCGTTTCCGCATCGCAGAACGCCGGGGGGGAACCCGCTGCTTTGCAGCTCCCGTCCCCATCGCTTCGGCCGCTGAGAAATCGCAACATCACTAAACCCTTATTCGGAGGTATTTATATGAGCCAAATCGAACAAAGACTGCATGAGCTCGGCATCGCGCTTCCGCCGTCGCCCGAACCCCGCTTCACCTATGTTCCTTGCAGCCGCACCGGCAATCTGATCTATTTGTCCGGACAAGATTGCCGTATTAACGGCGAGCTGATGTACGCAGGCAAGGTCGGCGGCGAGCTGACGATCGAGCAGGGCCAGGAAGCGGCACGGCAGGTCATTATCAACTGCCTCGCCGTCATGAAAGGCTATCTTGGCGACCTTGACCGCGTCGTACAAATCGTCAAGCTGCTCGGCTTCGTCAACAGCGCTCCCGGCTTCGCCGATCAGCCTTACGTCATGAACGGCGCATCCGATCTGCTGGTGGAAGTGTTCGGGGAACGCGGCAAGCACGCCCGCTCCGCGATCGGCGCCAGCGACCTGCCTTTCCATACGCCGGTCGAAATCGAAATCATTGCCGAAATCCGCGACTAGGCGGCCATTATCGCATCCCTAGAATGACGCCTTCACCGATTGTCGCTTTAAGATAGTTCACTGTCTGTTCATTTTCCTTTAGGAGGCGTTATTATTGGAATTTCGACTCGTACGCAATGAAGAGCTGCAGCAAGCCGTTCATCTGGCGGACAGCATCTTCCGCGATGCCGAGCAATCGTCGATGGGAACCGCTTTTCCGCTTATTTTCTCGCCGGGACAAAGCCACTCCTACGGCGCTTTTGCAGACGGCAAGCTGGTCAGCTTCATGGGCTTCGTTCCTTTCGTACTCCGTGTGGGCGCGGCGCGGCTGAACGTCTTCTCCGTCGGCTCGGTCTGCACCGATCCGGACTACCGCGGCCAAGGCACCGCGGGCCGCCTGCTGGAGCTGTGCAAGCGGCATGCCGATCAGGCCGGCGCTTCGCTGATCTTCGTCTCGGGCGACCGGTCGCTCTATACGCGGGCGCACTGCTATCACTTCGGCCGCACGGAGCGGTTTACGCTGGACGCCGCCGGCGCCGCCCGGCTCCGCGCGCGAACCGCGGCGCATAGCGGCCGCGAGATTCGCCCGTACGCGCCGCAGGACGCGTTCGCACTGCATGCAGCCGCGGACGCCCGCGAAGTCGCGTTCGCGCATAGCGTCACCGAGCTGCAGCGGCTGCTCGGCGCGCAGGCCCACGCCAGCTGCGCGAAGCTGGCGCACGAGGCGCTCGTCGCCGCTCCGGCGGGCGGCGGCGTCGACAGCTTCGCTGTGATCGAGGCCCCCGGCCGCTATCACAGCAAGAGGCATCCGGCCGCCGTCGAGTGGGGCGGCCCGGCGGAAGCCGTCGCGGCGCTGCTCGCCGACGCGGTGGAGCGCTTCAACCTCGCGGAGCTGACGGTTGCGGTAGGTTGGCACGAGCGCGAGCTCGCGCTGCTGCTGCGCGAAGCAGGCGTGCCGTCTGCGCCGGCGGCGAACAGCGGCACCGTGTTCGTCGTCAGCGCAGCGCGCCTGCTGGAGCAAGCGGCCCCTTATCTTCGCGCGGCCGGCGGGATTATCCCTGCTGTCGGCGAGCAGCAGGAGGATGGCTGCACCGTTGCCGCAGAGGGCGGCGGCAGCGTGCGCTTATCGGCAGGGGAGCTCGTCTCCCTGCTGTTCGATCCCTCATCGGAGCAGGCCGCAAGCCTGCCCGGCTGGACCGCGATTCCGCTGCCTTCTCTCAGCGGACTCAGCTATACTTAAGACCGCTTCCGGCGCAAGCGATCGGATCGTATTGTCTCCGGGCACTTCTTCACCATGCGGTGAAAAAGTCCCTGTTATTGCAAAATAAAGCCATCAAAGCTACCAACAAAAACGGAACCCTAAGCATATCGTAGAGCAGCATAAACAGCCCGAACGACCTCATCATACGGTCATTCGGGCTGTTCCTATGCAAATACTATTGTTTCCCTTTACTTACCCAGAAAGTAACTTTGGTGCCCGCGTCCACGGTCTGCCCCGCCTGCAGGTCCTGCTTGAATACTTTCCCTTGCTCCATATCGTTCGGTTCAATTTCAAAGTAAAACCGCAAACCGGCATTCACAGCCGCTTTTCCCGCTTCATCCTGCGTCATACCGATCAGGCTCGGCACCTGGACCGGCCCGCTGTTCGGCGGCTTGGCCGCTCCCGTATCATTGTTATTTGCATCATTATTCGCATTCCCTGTATTTCCGGCATTATTCGTTCCGCCCTTATTGGCGTTATTGCCTTGTTTTCCGGCATCCGTCCCTTTTCCTGCATTATTCGACTGCCCGCCGTTCTGATTTTGGGCTGCGCCCGACCCGTCAGCGGCGGGAGGCGTCGTCTGGGAGGCGTCCGAGCTCGGAGGAAGATACCCGCCTTTATCCGGCTTCAGCGTTTCGAACAAACCCATGAGAATGAGCACGGAGCAAATTCCGATAACGACGATCGCTCCGCCGATCAGAAGCGTCTTTTTCATGACGCCTCCTACGGTAATGCGCCGGGGCTCATCCTCCTCGTCCTCCTCATCTTCTTCCTCTTCCTCGATCACCGGAGGCCGTCTTGCCGGTTCTTCCTGCAGCGTCTTTTGCCTTCTGGCGTCGGCCGTAATCGCCGGCTTCACTATCACCGCCGGCTCAATTTCCCTTGCGGCCTCTTTCGGCGCGCTCATATAGCCGCGCAGCTCGGCAATGAACATTTTGACCGGGACATCCTCATCCATCGTCTGCCTAAGCAGATCGGCCAGCCTTCTTCTTTGCTCCGCAGGAATCGTTCTTAGCGCCGCCTGAACTCTCGGATCGTCCAGTTCCGGCTGCGCCGAGTTCGCTGCGCTACCGGACAGCATCCGCAGCAGCAGGCCGCTCAGTCCCCGGGTGCCGCGCTGCGCGCTCGCTCCCTGCTCCCAATAGTTCATGACGACGGGGCGCCGTTCAAAATCAAGCCAGACATTGTCCGCGCCGACCGAAAATCCGGCAATCCCTTCCTCCATCGCCTTCTGCATGCCGCGCGCCAGCTCGTACACAATCGTGATAGCTTCCTCGGCAGACATCTCCTGCTTGGCGATCTCATGCAGCAGCAGCGTTCCGTTGCAAGGCTTGAGCACCGCAATCAGCCGGTTCGACGAGCGATTGAATCCGATATCCAATATATGCATAAAACTGTTATCGGTAAACTGGGAAGCTTCTCCCAGCAGCTGCGTATACGTTTGCGTAAACGACTCATTCGGACTGTCCAGCGAATATAAAATCACTTTTCGATTCAGCGACAAGTCTTTTCCCATATAAATCATGCCGCCAGGCAGCGGCAATATCGGCTGTTCCGGCAAATATCGTTGTTCCATGCGATCTTCCATCCAGTAAGCCCCCCTTTCTCTTCTAAGCGACGCTAGGGTTCGACCCTATTCATCTTACTCATATAGTTCGATCTTTAGTCCGGATTTTCGCTGATACGAGCAAAAAAACAAGGAATGGACGCCGTCATTTCGAACATTGCCTATTCTATTATAATACGAAACGGCAAAAAAGCCGACTTTTGCAAAAAAGCGGCGTACCTCAGTGACATTATATAGTTTGTTAAATATCATTGGCAGCTTTTCATATGTAAATGGATCATTTTAAAATTCGTTTATTTTTCTTCTCCACGTAACCGAATGCCACTCCGTTTTTACTAAAAACATTCATGCCGTGATAAATGGTTATTCCGAGCGTCACAACGATCCAGATAATCCCTAAGAAACCTGCATAGGGAACTACTTTAAAGATCCCAAACAATAACATTAAACAACCTGCGATCATGGTAATGAAAGAAATACCTTTAGACGGCCGGATTCTGTATATGGTGAAACCCCGCTTCCTTTTCATCCAATCCATAAGCTTTCAGGATTATTGTACCATTTTTATAATAAATAAGGAAATCAAATCATTCGAGACAACGGATGGTGAAATATGAAGACTGCGCGCGAGGCATGCGGAAAACATCTTCCGGTTGCTGCTGAACCCGATTTCCTGTGAGCGGACGTAAGTACGTTTCCGTAACCGGTCGAGAAGCGCCAATTCCCGGCAATTTTGCCCCATATCCCGGTTTACTTCCCTGCAAACGGTGATTATAATGAAGCAGTTATTATGACGATATATGGAAAGGAACAGAAACCAGTGTCCCATCGGGCTGTTATTTTGCGCTTGCTCGGCGTCTCTCTGCTGTGGGGATGCAATTATGTGGCGAGCGCCTATTTGTTAAGGGATTTCTCCCCTATCTTTTTGTCCTACTCTCGTTTGGTCCTAACCTCACTCTTCCTGATTTCGGTCGCCTTTGTGAACCGCAAGATGAAGCGGCCAACGCTGCAAGAATGGCTTATCCTGATCTTCGCCGGGCTGTTCGGCACCTTGTTCAACCAATTTTTTTATTTTACCGGTTTGCAGCATTCCACTGCAGGCAACGCTTCGCTCATTATCGCCTTGTCTCCGGTCGCGACGACCTTCCTGGCGAGAATGTTTCTCGGTGAGTCCATTACCGTGAACAAGCTTACTGGGGCCGGACTGGCGCTGGTCGGCGTCGTGCTGATCGTGCTGTTCGGCGGCAAATCGATCGGCATTTCCCAAGGGGATATTTTGCTGGTGCTCGCCATGCTGGCATTGTCCATTAGTCTCTTGTTCATTCGCAAATTGTCTTCCAGCATGCCGTCCTACGATATTACGATATTAGCCACGGTCATCGGCACCGTTTTGATGACTCCGGCAGCCCTATGGGAAGCCAGTCAAGGGCAAATGCACTTCAGTATGCACCTTACGATGTGGCTGCTTCTGACCTGCGTAGCTATTTTGGGCCAAGGCTTAGCGAGCTTTTGGTGGAATCAGGGCATTTCGGAGGTCGGCGCTTCGACCAGCTCGATGTTTATGAATATTCCGCCGTTTATTGCCATTATCGTCGCTTATCTGGTTCTCGGCGATGCCATTTTACCCGCGCAAATTGCCGGGGGCATCCTGATTCTTACCGGCGTCGCCGTCTCCAACCGGAGAAGCGCCGTTCCTGCGGCGGCCGCTTGACGCCAATCGCATAAACACAATGAGGCGTTCCCCCGCGGAGCGCCTCTCTTATTTTCACCCGCAATTATATCGCAATACTGCTGCGGATCGCTTCGCGCAAAACGCGCAGGAATGAGCAGATAGCTTCCGTTCTTCCTCCCATCAGCTTTACGTTTATACCTTGCCAGGATTACAATATATTCAAAAAACCGTTTATGGTGGTGACAACATGATGAAGATCGGTTTCCGCACTATTAAAACCGCCGTCGGCGTCAGCATTTCGATTTTACTCGCCCAGCTGCTGCAGCTGGAGTACTATTCCTCCGCGGGAATCTTGACTCTGCTCTGCATTCAAAAATCGCGCAAACAATCGACTCAAGCCGTCATAAGCCGATTTTTCGCCTGCCTGGCCGGATTGTTGTTTTCCAGCGTATTGTTTACTCTCATCGGTTATCATCCGTACGCTTTCCTGGTGCTGCTGCTCGTGTTCATTCCGCTTTGCGTTCGCATGAAAATTCAGGAGGGCATCGCCAGCAGCTCGGTTATCGTTATGCACGTATATATGCATCGGAAGATCGAAGCGGCTTTTTTCCTGAACGAATTTCTGGTCATTTTGATCGGCCTCGGGGTGGCCCTGCTCGTCAATTGGTACATGCCCAGCATCGACAAGGAGCTTAACCGCTGTAAGGAAGAGGTCGATCGCCTGATCGCCGCGATATTGAAAGAGATGGCCGCCTATCTCAAGGAAGGCTATACGATGTGGGACGGCAAAGAGATCATTCAGCTCGGCGACGCCCTGAATCAAGCGAAGCGTCTGGCGCTGCTGGACGCCGAGAACAACCTGCTGCGCAAAGCCAGCTCTTATGAAGCCTATTTTGAAACCAAGCGCAGGCAGTTCGAAATATTGGATCGCATGCTCCCGCCGATCTCAAAAATCACGGTGCAGATGGAGCAGGGAAGCCGCATCGGGGATTTTGTGCTGGAGCTGAGCGGCAGCTTGGGCAATAACGATTCGACCGACCAGTTCCGCGAGAAGCTGCATGCGATCAGGGAATACCACAAGCTGCTTCCGCTGCCCGAATCGCGCCATGAGTTCGAAAACCGGGCAAGCCTCTATACCGTAGCCAACGAGCTGGAGCGGTTTATCCAAACCTTGTAACCTTTCCTGCGCTTGCTCATAGAAAAAAAGCAGTCGAGACGTCTCGGCTGCTTTTTTCCGTAAATATCCTCTTAAATCGTATGAGCTCCAAAAAATTGATAAGTCCCTTTCGGATAGCTGGTCCATTCTCCTTGATCGCTGAACGATTTCGAACCGGTATAAATCCCCCGTTTGCGGATAATCGTTCCGCCGTTCGGCATGAACCGCTCATGGGAGTTCGGATCTCCCAGCACATCGACGACTTGCCCGTCCTTTTTTAACACCAGTGCAACCGTGTTGCCGTCATTGAGGTATAAGTTTAATTCATTATTATAGTATGAGGTATTAGTCAAATCAAAATAGTCATAGAAAATGGCGTTAATAAATATATAAGGAACCCCTGCATATACACCATTTTCTGCGGGACGATCTGAAAATGAAGCGATCTTTGTAGAAGTGATCTGCATCTTACCCTGCGCCCATTGATACACATCCACCGAATACCCTGTCGCTTTATGAGAGGGGTCTCCATCGCCTTTGTAATAAAGCTCAATCGCAATTCGGCCATCCCCGCCATCCAAATATTGCGAGAAAAACAATTCCGGCGCACCTTGAGGCTCGACGACAACCTTGAAGACGGCTGCCTTGCCGTCGGCGCCGATAACCCAAGTGTACATCGAGTCATTAGCAAGGGTAACTACCTTGCCGCCAAGAGGCGTAGGGCCGACAAAGGTTGAGTCCGGCGTCCCCTTGTACACTTTAAATTGAGTTTGACCCGGGAACAGCGTCGAAAGGTCATAGGAAAAGTCGCTGACCCCCTGCTTGGTCGTGTACGTGACAAAAGCATTGCCGGCCGTTAACGGAGCGTTCCGCACCGTAAAGGTATAGGCTGCTACGCCTCCGTTGCCGTCATTGGCCGTAACCGTCACTTGTGCGCTACCGGCCGTACTCCCCGGAGATAATGTCAGCATACTTCCCGACACAGTCACTTGAGCGATATTCGGGACATCGGCGCTTGCCGTAAATTGAAGCACGTCTTCATCAGCATCGTAGAACAATTGAGAAAGATCAAACGATCTGCTATTCGTTACCGTTGCGGTCAATACTTGCTCGTAAATCGCGGCTTCTACCACAGGTATTTGATTCGATTTGGACGTGACCGTAAGCCGTATAGTTCCGGCAGTTACTCCTCCGCGATGATCGTCCGCATGGACGGTGATTTCCGTCTGCCCGGCGGCCTTCGCCGAAATGGACAGCATATTGCCTGTAACCGTGACTGTGGCTATCGAAGGATCTTTTGTGTCTGCAGTGATTGTCAAGACATCGCCGTCCGCATCCTGCACGTAAGAACTTATATCCAACTGCAGCGGAGAGTCCCCTGATGTTACGGACTGATCAGGAATCGGCTGAATGACCGGCGCATGGTTCGCCGCCTGCACCGTCATCTGGAACGAGGTTGTGACCTCGCCTCCTCGGCCGTCGGCCGCCTTCACCGTCACCGTCGATTCGCCCGGAGCTACCGGCGTGATCTCCACTTTGCTTCCCGTAATACTTACCGTCGCCACGCTCGTATTCGACGATACGGCGCTAAGCGTCAGCGCATCTCCGTCTTCGTCCGTGAACGTTCCGCTCAAGTCGTACACTACGGCCGACCCTTGCTCTGTCCCGCTTTGAGCAGGAATCGCTGCGGCTACCTTCGGCGCATGGTTCGCCGCCTGCACCGTCATCTGGAACGAGGTCGTGACTTCGCCTCCTCGGCCGTCGGCCGCCTTCACCGTCACCGTCGATTCGCCCGGAGCTACCGGCGTGATCTCCACTTTGCTTCCCGTAATACTTACCGTAGCCACGCTCGTATTCGACGATACGGCGCTAAGCGTCAGCGCATCTCCGTCTTCGTCCGTAAACGTGCCGCTCAGGTCGTACTCCACGGCCGAGCCTTGCTCCGTCCCGCTTTGCGCTGGGATCGCCGCCGCTACCTTCGGCGCATGGTTCGCTGCCTGCACCGTCACCTTGAACGAGGTTGTGACCTCGCCTCCTTGGCCATCAGACGCCTTCACCGTCACCGTCGATTCGCCCGGAGCTACCGGCGTGATCTCCACTTTGCTTCCCGTAATACTTACCGTCGCCACTCTCGCATTCGACGATACGGCGCTAAGCGTCAGCGCATCTCCGTCTTCATCCGTGAACGTTCCGCTCAGGTCGTACTCCACGGCCGAGCCTTGCTCTGTCCCGCTTTGAGCAGGAATCGCTGCGGCTACCTTCGGCGCATGGTTCGCCGCCTTCACCGTCACCTTGAACGAGGTTGTGACCTCGCCTCCTTGGCCATCAGACGCCTTCACCGTCACCGTCGATTCGCCCGGAGCTACCGGCGTGATCTCCAGCTTGCTTCCCGTAATACTTACCGTCGCCACGCTCGTATTCGACGATACGGCGCTAAGCGTCAGCGCATCTCCGTCTTCATCCGTGAACGTTCCGCTCAGGTCGTACACTACGGCCGACCCTTGCTCTGTTCCGCTTTGCGCTGGGATCGCTGCGGCTACCTTCGGCGCGTGGTTCGCCGCCTGCACCGTCATCTTGAACGAGGTTGTGACCTCGCCTCCTCGGCCGTCGGCCGCCTTCACCGTCACCATCGATTCGCCCGGAGCTACCAGCGTGATCTCCACTTTGCTTCCCGTAATACTTACCGTCGCCACGCTCGTATTCGACGATACGGCGCTGAGCGTCAGCGCATCTCCGTCTTCGTCCGTGAACGTTCCGCTCAGGTCGTACTCCACGGCCGACCCTTGCTCCGTTCCGCTTTGCACTGGGATCGCTGTGGCTACCTTCGGCGCATGGTTCGCCGGAGGCTCTGACGTGACCGTCATTGTGAACGAAGCCGTCGCTTTTCCGCCCTTGCCGTCCTCCGCCGTGACACGAATCGAGGAAACGCCCGCTTGCAAAGGCTTCAGCTTAAGCACGCTTCCGTATACTGCTGCCGTCACGGAGCTCTCATTGGAGGATACCGCATTGAAGCTCAACGCATCTCCGTCTTCATCGGTGAAGCTACCTGCCAAGCTCACGCTAATCTCGGGTTCGCCCGCCATGGCCGTCTGATCGGCTAAACCGGCAGCCGACACTTTAGGATCGTGATTAACCGGCGCCGCCGTCACCGTTACGGAGAACGTCGAATTGACCGATTTCCCTTTTCCGTCATTGGCCGATATAGCTATGCTAGCCGTTCCTGCGCCGACCGGTATCAGCTTCAGTATGCTGCCGTTTATTTCTGTTTTGACAACCTTCGTATTTAAGGAAACGACGGTAAACTTGAGAATATCGCCGTCCTCGTCGCTGAACCTTTCGTTCAGATTAAAAACGGGTTCCTCTTCCCCCAGCGATATCGTCTGTTTCGGAATAGCTTGAGCGACAACCGGAGCATGATTCGTCGCCGTTCCGAGCACGATAACGGGAACCGTCGTCGTCTGACCTCCAAACACGTCCAATGTCGTCGTATACGGATTCGGAACATACCCGCTCGCCGCTACGCTAAGCATCAAACCGGTTCCCGCGGGAACCGAAGGCAGCTCATAGCTGCCGTCCGATCCGGTAGTGGCAGTAAGATCTCGTACCGTTACCGTGGCGTTCGCCAAAGGTTTATTGGCCGCGCCATAGTAAACGAAACCCGATACGGCGCCTAACAGCACCTTAGACGAATGGGAAGAGCTTGAACCGCCGGAGGAAGCGCTGCCGCCGCTAACCGTCTGGCCTGAAGCGCTTGTTACCGAACCAATCTGCCCGCTGACCGCGGCATAATTGGCGATCACATCGCTCGCGGCTGCACCGTCCGGAAGCACGATGCTCTGCACCTGCACTCCGGGCGGTATCGTAATCTGCACATCTTTATTTGTCACTTCGAGCTTACCGATCGTACCTGTCGTTTGAATGGTCACCGCGGCGGTTCCCGACACGGTAATCGATTGGATATTTCCGCTGCCGCCGATAACCGCCGGCTGCGACGATTCCAGTTGTAACGAAGAGACATTGGCATTAATCTCTACGTTGGCTGCGCCGTCCGTCACCGTCAGCTTGGGAATCGTGACCCCGGGGTCGGCCGTTACCGTTGCATTCGCGCTTACTACTACATCTCCCGTGGTTGTGTTGCCGATCGCCTCGACCCGGACCTCTTGTTTATTGATCTGAACGGTATCCAGCGAAGCATTGTCGAACACAATCGTATGGGAAGAGCCCCCATTAATGACCGTCGTTCCTTTTACATACAGATTTTTTCCGTAAAAATCGTTCTTCAGTTCATCCCCTATCCGAAAATTTCCGCTAACTTGCAAATTGCGAATCGTAATAAAATCCGCTTGAATATCCAAATTCCCTTCGATTCGGTTCCCTTGTCCATCCAGCACAAGATTTCCGCCGAATTCCTCCTCCGCCTCTTTCGGCTCTCGACCGCTTTTATGAAGTGTAAGCGATGTTAGCTTCGTTATCGTATTATCCTTAGTATCGAACGTGACCGCAGCCCCGTCCAGCACATCACGGTTGGCCTCGTTCAAAATTCCTTTCACCGAATCGCCGACGGCATATGTATGCTGATCTACGGTTACGGTATCCCCTGCCAGACTGCGTATAAGTCCGGTCGCCTCCTGCCCGGCGGGCAGATGAAGCAGCCTGGATACGACCTCCGCCATCTCCTGTCTCGTCACAGGGCGCTTAGGAGCGAACTGCTGACCGTCGCCTACCATTAATCCCGTTTTGTTAACCGCTTGTACGGCCGCCTTGGCCCACTCGCTGATATCATCCTTGTCGGCAAAGTCCGGCCCCGTTTCGTTATTCGCCGCGCGAATCTGCTTGGCCCTTGCCAATACGACGGCCAATTGCTCCCTTGTAAGCGTTTTCCCTTCGCCGAAGCTTCCTTCTTCCTCGCCTTGGAAAATGTTCGCCTTGACCAACGCTTCAACATAAGGAAACGCATAATGAACAACCGGAATATCCCGGAATGTGGCCGTAGACGGCGGATTGCTCACGTCAAGCTGCAGCGCCTTGGCAATCAGCACGGCAAAATCCTGCCTTGCGATATACGTCTGCGGCGCGAATGTATCTCCGCTCACCCCGTCCACAATCCCCATTCGTTGAAGCTCCATAATCGCGTCTTTGGCAAATGAAGCGTCAATGTCGGTAAACACAGCCGGATCGGCAAACGCCGTGGCCCCTTGCGTAAGCAATAACAAGGATGCCGTTATAGAAATCATCTTTTTCCTCATCGATCCCAGCCCTCTCCCACAACTACAAATCTAGTACTAATATACTACTTACTGCTGGGAAATGTAATGTGAAATTACACACTTTATCAGAAAAAGCAAAGGATCGTGTCGAATCCTATCACAAAATGTCATTTTTTTCGTAACATCATTATACTAATCCAACCGCATTCTTCATATTAAAACATAATTGATCGTCTTGCCCGATCCCACAGTAACGATTAAGGATTGACAGGCGCGAAGGATTGGCGGAGAATAAATCAACACGATTTTCAAAAATCTGCATACCAATAACGGAACGGATGCCCCGCTCCCAGGCGCCATGTCTTTTGCAATGGCATGCCGCGCAGCCAATAGAATCCTCCGGACATCATTGAACAAAGCCGGGGGCGCAGGCGGTACAAAACAGGCTGCCTGGCCGTCCCCGCCCGAAACTCTGCTAATTCACAGACGTATGATTAATTAACTTAGAAAAACGCGAGGTGATTGACATGTATTTATTGGCGATCCTGCTTCCCCCGGTTGCCGTCTTGTTTTGCGGGAAACCGTTTCAGGCTGTTCTTAATCTGATTCTGACCTTATTTTTCTGGTTGCCTGGAGCCATCCATGCGTGCATGGTCGTTCACGAGAGAAAACAGGATAAGCGAATGGAAAAAATGACGAGGCATTGGAACAAATAAACGTCCCGAATTCTGGAGGCAAACCGGTGAGGTTAGGAAATTTGAATGCCTTTTTTGATCAGTTTCAAATTTCCGTTAGTGTTGACAAGCAGCGGCAGCATTCTCATGCTTTTTACCATAGGGGATTGACATTGCCAGCAAGTCGGTACGTATTCGAAGGCAAAGTTGTCACGAATCCATCCTGAGCAGTTTTCTTTGGTGCAAGACCAAATCATAGTGTCCTCTTCCGGGACATTTTCCATTGTTTTTTTTCTAGAATACATGTTTACCCCTCCTCGTTTTAATGAACTCATGCATTATGAACCGGTAATAAAAAAACTGCCCCTAACACATGTTAAGGGCAGTTTTTGTAGTGGAGCAAAGCTTACAGCTTTACTACGTTTTCTGCTTGTGGTCCGCGGTTGCCTTGAACAACGTTGAACTCAACGCGTTGGCCTTCGTCCAAAGATTTGAAGCCGTCGCCTACGATTGCGCTGAAGTGAACGAATACGTCGCTTCCGCCTTCTACTTCGATGAAACCGAATCCTTTTTCTGCGTTAAACCATTTAACTGTACCTTGTTGCATAATGTATTACCTCCAAAATTGGTATTTAACATGTTCTTTTTATTTTGTAAAATAAAAAATTCACACATTGTAAAAGGCTCCATCGCACAAATGACAACCCTTTACAACACGTGAATAAGGTTCTAATGTATGATTTAATGTTAGAATAGCATACTTTTTTATTAAAAGCAAATGTTTTTCTTGTTTTCCATCTTTCTTTTTTCAAAAAAATTACCGCTTTGAAATGTACAGCCCTCTTCCATTGATGCCAACAGGTTAACAACATTTACATAACCGGGGAACCAAGTGTCTGGCGTAAACCAAGATTCATCCGATCGCCTCACATTCGTCAAGATTCAAACCGCATCATCCTCACTCTACAAATAAGGCAATATTCGTTTTACTTCAGGATGTCTCTGCAGTTCTTTAACGGGAACCACTTTAATTCGAGTAGCTCCAGATCGGCAGCGTCTCCAATCAGCCACCGCTCTTCGTAGTAGAAAACGTTATATCAGCGTTTTGGTCATTATAAAATCAATTTGTTCTTCGTCGCCCATGTAAAAAGAGTGCGCTCCGGTTTGCACAAAACCCATTTTTTTATAAAAGGCTATTGCGTTCTCATTCTTTTCCCATACGCCCAGCCAGATCGTCTTTTTGTTTTGTCCGCTGGCGATGTCCATCGCTTTGTTCAGCAGGTGTCTCCCAAGCCCTTTTCCTTGAAAGGAGCGTCTCATATAAATCCTCTCGATTTCGAGCGAATGCTCGCCCATGGGTTCGGATTGGGACTCGTTCGCATTGACCTTTAAATACCCGGCAAGTTGTTCATTGAGATAGACGAAATAAAATTCCGAAGATGGATCGGACAATTCCTTTTCCAGCTGTCTGGCGTTAAATGCTTTTTCCAAATAAGCTTTCATATTTTCAGGCGAGTTCTGCTCTTTAAACGTATCGTTGAAGGTTTCCATACTTATTTCTTGAAGTTTGTGTAAATCTTCAGGGCCGCACTTTTTAATTTCCACAGTCATTTCAAATACTAGCTCCTTTACATTCGTCCCACGTTCGCAGCAGCCTAACAATCCTTGAGCGGAATCGAAAATTCAACATAAAACGGGTGAAGCTTTTCATCCAAACAAAACTGAATTCTTTGCTTAAAATTCCCCCAGCTTACCATCTCCAATGCTGTTTGGATTGGGAAAAATCCTACTTCCAAAGACTCCGTAGAAGTTGTTAATTCCCCGCCGACTGGTCTGCCCAAAAATAAAGTGTTACAAATACAACTGCTTACATTTTGAAAAATACCACAAAACTTGGTCACTTCTATATCCATACCGCTCTCTTCCTTAGTTTCCCTTATCGCTGCATCTTTCAACGATTCGCCTTCTTCAACCTGCCCTCCCGGCATTTCCCATCCTCGTTTAGGCCCTTTTATCAATAAAATTTCGTTGCGCTCATTAATTACAATGGCTGCCGCAGAAACTATATGTTTTGGAGCCACTTCATCGTCCTCCCTTTTTTACAAATGAATACAACTATATTACCACTAATTTCCTATTGCAGTATACTACCGGTTAGCGCAATAAAGCTGCCGTTCACCGCGGCAGCTTTATTATGGTGTAATCGTACGCTAGCTTACTAGCCATTATCAATCTGCTTGATGACCTTGGCGGGGCTGCCGCCTACGACCGCATTGTCGGGGACGTCTTTGGTAACGACCGCACCGGAAGCTATAACCGCGTTATTGCCAATTGTGACGCCAGGGTTGATAACGGCTCGCCCGCCGATCCATACGTTGTGCCCGATCGTAACCGGCTTGCCGAACTCGGCTCCGGAAATTCTCTCTTGGGCCTCTAGCGGGTGCGTCGCCGTATAGATATGCACACCGGGAGCAAGGAAGCAGTTATTGCCTATACGAATTTCACATACATCGAGAAACACGCAATCGAAGTTCGCATAGAAATTCTCGCCGACATGAATGTTGTAGCCATAGTCGCAGCGGAATGTTGGCTCTATGTAATAATGGTTCCCCATGGAGCCGAATAGCTCCCGTAAGAGTTCTTTTCTTAGTTCGTCTTCCGTTTCGAGCGACTGATTAAATAATCGGGTCAACCGGCGTGCGTTCAAACGATCCTTCGTTAACTCCGGGTCAGCCGCCTGGTAAAGCTCGCCGCTTACCATTTTTTCTTTCTCCGATTTGATTTGCACAGAAGTATTCCTTTCACAAATTTTTTCTCAATTGTACCATCTGCGCCCTTTTTTAACCACGCTTTTACAGAGATTCTAAGAATCGCTTGATTGCCAGACATCCTGCCTCGACTAAGGGTTCGACGCGCTGTGATGGGTGAAACCGCCGTCCGCTACGCTATAGGCTAAGCGGCATGTTTCTTCATCTACACTTACAAGCCGCTCTTGAACGACGTATCCGTTGTCGAAAGTCACCGTTCGCATGCCCGCAGTCTCCCGGCAATCCACCAAGACGCCGGCGAACAAGCTTGCGGCATTTCCGAAGTCCCGAAGCTGGGCCCAAGCTGTATCAAGGCTGCAATCGATTTCAAGTTCACGATGGATAGTTGCCATAGTTTGTCCCCTCCCAATGTTCCGATTCATAGATAATCAAAGTTGATGTCAGACGGTCCATGAGCCTTGTAATTTACGGATGAACACGATTTGCCCGGTATGATAAATGTCGTGAAGAGCAAGATCCGATACCCATTGATAAATCGTGATCCCATCCAATTCCTTCTGCAGTTTTTGATCGTCCATCGTTATAAGCTTTTCGCGAACGCGCGTATGTACATTTTTCAATTTCGCAACCGTTGCCTGCCACTCTTCCTCCGTTATCATCACCAGGATCTAAACGCCAAGGATTGGAAACCTGGATAGCCATTGAGCGATTAGCGGAGAGGGCAGGCGCTGCCCGTCCGGTCGAGTTGGCGGAACTATTGCGCATGTTATGCAATGGCGCCGTTATGCTGTCCTATATACAACAGTCCGACTTTAATCCCGATAATTTTTCCAAAGCGGCTCATACGCTCGTTGATTCTCACTTGTCCGGCTGGGCTGGACGGAATCTTCCGGATCGTTGAGGCGCCGTATTAAGCAGTTCCTTCATAACGTGCGCTATTTTTTGAACCCCAATGCCGATCCGTTCCTCCTCCACCTGCGACACGCTCAAGCGGATGACCGAATCTTGTTCAAGCTCGGGCAAATACATACTTTTGGCATCGGCCACATGCACGTTTTCCTTCTTCAAATGCTCTATAAACGTCTTGGCCTTTAGCGGACTCGGCAGCCGGATTGTCGAATAGAAGCCCGAGAGCGAACCCGAATATACGACGTCGCGCGGCAGCGTCTCTAGATAGGCCTTTTGCAATAAAGCCGCTTTCCTTCTGTAGATCGACCTCATCCGCTCAATATGAGCCTTAAACATCCCGCTCTTCAAATAAATCTCCAGTGCTCCTTGCGTGAGAACCGGCGAATGCAGATCCGAAGCGAACTTGGCATTTAGAAACGAGTTTCGCATGGGCTCCGGAATCACCGCCAGTCCCAATCTTAAGCCGGGCAGCATCACTTTGGAAAAGCTTTTGGTATATATGACTCTTCCTGACGGATCATAAGCGAACATCGGGTCCTGACGCGTGTCGGAGTCCAGATCGCCCAGGTAATCGTCTTCGATGATATAAACGTCGTATTTTTGCGCCAGCTCCACCATTTTCCGTTTTTCCATGTTCGAATAGCTGTAGCCTGTCGGATTATGAAACCTTGACACAGTGTAAAAAAATTTAATATCGTTGCATTTGAACAGATGTTCCAGACGCTCCATGTCGAGTCCATTAGAAGTAATTTCAATCCCGTATGCCGTGGCCTGCTGAAATTTGATCGATTCGACCATACTCATATGCGTGGGCTGTTCGACGCAAATATTCCTCTTGCCGTTGGGAAACGGAAGCGCGATGAATAGATGAAGAGCCTGCTGCGACCCGGATACTACGCATATTCGATCCGGCACCGTAAACACCTGCAGCTCCCGCAGATGACGAGCCAGCTCCTCCCTTAACGAATACAGCCCCTGAATCTCCGAATACGTAAACATCTCCTCTTTATATACTTCAATGGCTTGATTAATACAGTGCTGATAGTCCCGGTAAGGCATTGCCTTCTTATCCGGTCCGGCCGACAGAAAGTCGATGATTCCCGCGTCCGTTGAACCTAAGTAGCCGGAGGGAACCCGCTCCACCACATAGTAGCCGCTCTTGGAGACGGAATAGATGATATGCTTCTTTTCCAATTCGGAATAAGCTTTGATGATCGTATTGACACTGCACTCGAACCGCTTGGCCAGAGACCTGATGGACGGCAGCCTCTTCCCCGGCTTTAACTCGCCGCTATTGATTTGCCGTTCAATATGTTTCATAACCTCGGCATAGATCATTGATGTCCCCCTCCCCCTCTTCCAATCTGTACAGGTACAAACCGTAAAAAACATGATTTACTTGCCGCACCCGTATAACTAGACTAATAATATCAAAACGCTTTTGATATTGGGAAATTGTTCCTCTCGATGGCCATCGAAACCATTCCCGAAAAAAACGAACGCACTAAGGAGGGATTCAGGAGTGTTACAGGTGAAAAAGGCAAGCCGACTATCGATTTTTATCGCTATATTCGCTATGGTTCTTTGCTTATTTGCTTACTCCCCGGGCGCCGATGCCAAGTCGCGCTTTCATCAGCTTGAACTGGAAGATATATTTCATAACACCCAAGGGACAGTGGTCCTCAAGAACCTGAAGACCAATCAAGTATATGAATACAATCCTGAAAGAAGTAAGGAACGGTTTACCCCGGAATCCAGCTATAAAGTGGCGAATGCGCTAATCGGGCTGGAAGTAAAGGAAGTGGCCGACGAATACGAAGTCAAGAGATGGGACGGTATTGTAAGAGAGTTCCCGGGCTGGAACCGGGATCATTCGCTCGCTTCGGCCATGAGGGAGTCGGCGATTTGGTTTTACCAGGCAATGGCTCGCGATATCGGCCAAGAACGGATGCAGGATTACGTAAATCGAATCGGCTACGGTAACCGCGACATATCGGGAGGAATCGATACGTTCTGGCTGGACAGCAGCTTGAAGATCTCTGCCGAAGAACAGGCGGAATTTATAGAAAAGCTGGTTGAGGAGAAGCTCCCTTTTCAGAAAAAAACGATGAAGACGGTCAAGCGGATTATGATCGACAACGAACAGGACGCGTATACGGTTCATGGAAAAACCGGTACTAGACTGTCGGACATGGGGCTTGGCTGGTATGTCGGTTATATTGAAACGGATAAGGATATATGGGTTTTCGCGACGAATGTAGCCGGCAGCGGTTCAACCGCCAAACAATTGACGCTGGATACGCTGAAAAAAATGAAGATCGTGAAAGAGTAACGGGCAAGAAGCCGAACATGCTGCAACAACTTCAGTTTCCCCGGCAAACCGTTGTCAGGAAACAATCCATAGGAGAGGAACTTCAAATGATGAATCCAATATATTCCGCAGCGACAAAGGATATCCGGCCTTTTCGAATCGAGACCTCGCAAGAGGCTTTAGACGATCTCAGTAACCGTCTGGCGCTCACCCGCTGGCCTGACGAGCTCCCCGGAGTGGGCTGGAATTACGGCGTTCCGCTGAATTTCGTGAAAGAAATGACCGAGTACTGGACAGCGTCCTTCGACTGGCGCAAGCAAGAACAACGCCTGAACGAGATCCCGCAATATATGACGACGATTGACGGTGCCAACATTCATTTCTTCCACATCCAATCGCCGGAACCGAATGCGACGCCGCTTCTGCTCATTCACGGTTGGCCGGGCTCCCCGGTCGAGTTCCTGGATCTGATCGGACCGCTGACAGATCCCGCCTCCTATGGCGGAGATGCGGGTGACGCTTTCCATCTGGTCATTCCCTCGATCCCGGGCTTCGGCTTATCCGGGCCGACGAAGGAGGCGGGATGGACGTCCGGCCGCGCGGCTCAAGCCTTCGCCGAGCTGATGAACCGGCTGGGCTATGAGCGATACGGCGTGCAGGGAGGTGATATGGGAGCGATGATAGCGCCCGAGCTTGGTCGCTTCGCGGCTGATCGAGTTATCGGCGTGCACGTGAATGCCGCTACGCTAGGATTCATACCGATGGGGCAGGTGGAAGAGGAAGTATTGGGCTCGCTTTCGGATGCCGAAAAAATCCGGTTGGGTCGTCTCGGCCAGTTTATGAAGGAGCGGTTCGGTTTTAATGCGATTCAATCAACTCGACCGCAGACGTTGGCCTACGGACTTCACGACTCGCCGGTCGGTCTGCTCGCTTGGACTTCCGAATTGTTTTATGGCTTCGGAGATGCGGTAGGAGCCGTCGACCGAGACCGGTTTTTAACGAATCTGATGCTGTACTGGCTGAGCGGAACGGCCAATTCCTCGGCAAGAATGTATTATGAAGGAGCGCATGATCCGGCAGCCTGGGCACCTAAAGCCCCATCGAATACGCCTGTCGGCGTTGCGGTATTTCAGTCATCTGATGTCGCGATCCGCCGCTACGCCGAGCAAAGCAACCGTATCGTTCATTGGAGCGAGTTCGACAGAGGCACTCATTTCGCTGCGATCGATGCGCCTGATTTAATGATCGGCGATATCCGCAATTTCTTCCGCGGGTTGAACGTACTTCGGGTTTAGAGATACGATGAAGGCGATCTGAAGCCCGTTGTTTCAACGAAACGCAGCGAGTCTGACGCTATTATCGGCGTATCTTTGGGTTCCTTCGTTTGCTCCTTAAAGCGCCGACGGTGTCATACTTCCAATGTGGTAAGCGTTCCGAAGCAAGCGATAGCGGCGATAAAGATTACCCAACGATGTATCGGATTAGTGGGATCAAATAGACCGATCATTGTTCAGCTCAATATATAAATAAAATGTCGCTATCTCGTCCTTTAGTTACTCCGGGCAGCAAGACTAAACTTCAGTAATGGGCTAAAATCATATTACAACACGTTTTTCCTTCAGACGCCAAATAACCCCGTCATTAGCTCGACGGGGTTTTATCGTATATAAATGTCTATCGAACCCGTTGGCCTGACGGGCATTTTTCCTTAGGCCCCCCCTAAAATCAGCTTCAATTGTACGCGGCTACACGCAGCAATTTCAGCACTCTGACGGAGTTCCCTCGGATCACCGGTTCAATCATTCTCCGGCCAGTCCCAGCCAAGCTTAAGGAAAAGTCCAAGACGCTTTTTCCATCGTTATCCGTTCCTTTCGCTGCTTATGCACGCAAATCTAACCCTGGCTTCGGTAATCCCCCGGCGTCTTGCCCACCCAGCGTTTGAATGCGCGAATGAACGAATACGAATGAAGATACCCTACCTGTTTGGCCACATCCTGAATGGAATCCTCCGTCTCCTTCAGCAGCTTTTGCGCTTGTTCCACCCGGATACGAGCCAAGTAGTCCATGAACGTTTCCCCGATTTCTTCCTTAAATAGACGGCTGAACTGCGGTGAGGTCATCTGGAAGAGCTCGCACATCTTGGCAATGGACAGATCCGGGTCGGCATACTGTTCCTGAAGCAGCTCCCGCGCCCTCTCAATCGTCGAGCGTCCCTCCCTCATCTGCCGCATAGCTGTCAAGGCAGCGCCGAAACGCTCCAGCGATCCCAGGACCCGCTGCGTCAGCTCCTCCATCGTGACCAGCTGCGCAACCGCTTCCGACAGCTCCAGTGAAACGCGGTTCCACAGCCTCTGATACTCCGCAGACATTTCGCTCATCTCATTGCTGAAGCAATAAATCAAATAATTCATCAGATTGATAATCTCCGCATTGGATAAGTGCTGAGACTCCATATGCCGGAAGATCCCGGCAAGCTCCGCCCTCCAAGAATCCCGGCCAAGACGCAGCGACCCGGCCACCGAGCGAAGCTGAGGCAGATAGCCGTAAACCTCCCTCTCCTTGTCGTCCTGGGCATCCCAATAGCCTATTACCTGATTAGTCCCAAGAGAAGCGCTGTAATTCAACGCATCGAGCGTGGTTTGGCGGGAGTGGCTCACATGCTCCATCCCGGCCACCGGCTCTCCGATGGCAATAGTGACATCGAGCTTGTAATGCCTGTTGACCCAATCCCGCAGCTCGTACCCGTACTGAGAGGCGAGTTTTGCGAAATCCCCGTCCTTATTGCTTTGCAGTATAATGCCGATCTGATGGCTCGCGATCCATTCATGCCACACGTGCAAGCCGTGATTGTCGGCCATTTCCTTGACAACGCTGTAAATCGCGAATTTAAACAGATTTTGATCCCGGTACGAAAATTCCGCTTCAAACTGCGAGTAGCGGTCGATCCCCAAGACAGCAAAAAGAAACTGGTTGCAGCCGGGGTTCAATCCCAGCTCCCATAAGCTTTCTTCCTTCACGCTCTCGAACACGGTCAGATCGCCTTCTATCAGCTTGTTGAAAAAATATGTTTTCCGAAAAGCGGCGTTTTCCTTGGAGAAGTCCTCCACCTGCTGCGACGTCTCAAGCAGCTGCTCGATCGAATGCTGGATGAACTGAAATTCATCCCATTCGCCTTCCCGGCGCGAGAACCGCTGGAAGGAGGCGATTATTTTTTCAATCGGCTTGTAATTTCGGTATACGGCGTAGATTAGCCAGCCGAAGCAGCCGAGCAGCACGGCAAAGCCTGCAAGCACCCACGTATGCGAGAAAAGCGAAAGCTTCCTCAACGGCTCATTGAGCTGGATATACGTGTCCATCGTCCAACCCGTCAGCTTCGAGGGCAGTCTGGAGGCTACATCTTTTACTTCCGGCAGAGGTCCGAATATCCGTTGTCCTCGGCTATCCAGCAGAACCGATGCGGCAATCGACGATTGGGTATAGTCGGTAAATATCCGCTCCAGCTTGCGCATATCCAGATTAACGACGACGAGCCCCTTATTCCCCGAGCCGAAGGAGACCTGCTTCGTTAACGAGACGACGGCGACGGGCTCCTCCGACATATACACCTTAAACGGGCGAGGATCGGACCATACGGCCCGATCGGTGCCCCCCGCATAATATTCCACATTCGCCTTATCGCCAAAAGCGCTTAAATCGGTCGTTCCGTAGGTGGAGACGATCATCTCGTCGCGCGTTCGGTACAAATAGAGCGAGCTGATAAGATCATTGGCATTTTTGAGGCTTACCAGGTACTCCAACATTTGATATTGCTCGAACACATTGAATTCCTGCTGATCAAAAAACGTTTTCAGCTTGGGGCTGGACAAGATCTCCGCCGTTATCAACTGGTCCACGGAAGACAGTGCGCGTTCGTACAGCTGCAAGGAATTTTCCGCATGAGCCTTCGCCATTTCCTTGGTATTGCGGTCTACGTAATCCATAAACGTCAGTACAAAAGCTAAAATCAGCACGATCGACGAAATGGCGAATACGGGTAGGTAGGAAAGCAGCAGTTTGTGAAATCCTCTGTTACGCATCATGTTGTTCGTTTCCCCCTGCTCGATAGGCTCGTTGGATTTTAGCGTAGTACGACGTTAATGATATGTCAATATTCCGCTCGCAACCGTGAACGGAACGGATACGCCGTTGACTTTTAGCGAAGTAATGGTCTGGGAGCCGATATTCACGCCGACCGTCCCCAGACTGGAAGGGGATTGATCGACCGTGAGCGACGAGCCGTCAACCGCTGCCGAGAAGGTCCTGGGCGCAGCGGCTGCGGTGAAATAAACCGTTCCCCCGACGTTCACGTTGGCGTATCCAATATTTTCAATTCGTGCGACCTGCCCGGACGGCGTCTTGGCTACATAAGCAAACATATTATGATCCAGGTCGTACCGGACATAGTCCATTCCCCCGCTGCTGCGGGTAATCTTCACGGCGGTGCCCTCCAGGCCGACGGAAGCTGCCTGCGGACCCGCTGCCGTATTGAACGGCTCATGCACCGAAATAAAATCCGTATTGCCGGTGGACGCAACCGATTTGCTCGCCACCAGAACGGGCCCGGTCTCTCCCGGGGACACCCCGATCCCCGGGGCCAGACCTGCGGTCACCTGCATACCGTTCATCGGAACCATCGATATTTTATATTTCAAGGAAGGATCGGCGTTATCCGTAAATACCGCATTCCACGCAGCGTTGGTCGTTCCCTGCTGCAAATGGTCGATGTAGGAGTATCCGTTGGCCGTTCCCAAGGCTCCCGGGACGGAGCTTAAGGATACGCCGTTGACGCTCAAGCTGCTGTTCGGATTATGATAAGCATAGTCGTAGATGACGCTGCTGTTGCCGTCAATAAGCAATACAGGCGGATTCGCAGCGTTCTCCGAGCTGTTGAAAATAACCGACCGTCCCGAATGGCTGGAATCGACCAGCACAAAGCTCGCCTTTTTATCGCCGATATTGTCGTTTATAAATGAAGTCACATCCAAGCTGTAATACTGGCTCACATTGGACACCTGCAGCGTTCCAAGCAAAGTGGCCGTCGAGCCTATGTCAGTCACCGCCGCGTCGGTCGAGCTGTGATTCGGCGAGCCGCTATTCCAGGTCATCGTGGAAGCGTCCCACGTATCGTCCGCAATACCGTACACATCTATAGGCACCGTTGCGGTATCCGCGGCATTATGACCATACAGCTTCAACGTAGCCTTGCCTGTGCCGGGGTCCGTAAATCGGCTGAAATCCATCTGCACGTAAGCCATTCGTTTCGTGCCGGACGAATTGATCCCCTTCACCGTTATCGTTGTGGAAGAACCAAAGTTGGTGTCGCTTGCGCTTCCATCTTGAATATTCGCATCCTGAACGGCCGGATAGGCGACTTCGCTCGCATTCGCCACACGGAACAAATCGACGACATACGGCTTGATCAGCACGTTCGCGCGCATATATTTGGCGCTGCTGCCGTAGGCCCCCGGCGCTTCCGCCTCCGCCACATGCATCTGGCCGGAAGTCCGTAATACGCGGTATGCGGCATCCGTTTCGTTCTGCGATTCATTGCGAATCCCCAGTGTATTATGGGCAATGGTTTTGATGAACCAGCCGTTCTTGAGCGGAGAGCCGTAGTTGGGGGTGCCCAAATCTTTCCCCCATATATGCCCTTTGCCGTATAAGGTCATGTTTAGTTTGTCGTAGTGCCCGTGTTCGCCGCCGTGCTCGCCGTAGTCGAGCGTGGATTGCAATTCATCTCCGGCCGCCGTGCTATCGCTAAGGCGAAGCGTTTGCATCCCCAGGTAGGCGCCTTCAGGGGAAGGAACCGCCGTATTGGCCGAGCTGTAAGGTTTGCCGATGAACATCGCCTTATATCCGTACAAATCGGTCGTGCCCGATGTGAGATCATACCGGCGCAGCGTCCCTGAGTACGCCGCATTCAGCAAATCGGCGTAGACCTGATCCCCGTAAAGACTGTTCGCCGCCTCCAGGTTGGCGACAATCGCTCTTTCCTTAATCACCGTCTGAATGGTGGAATCGTTATTCATCTGCAGACCGCCGTCCGGATAGGCCGCCTTGGTCAGCATTTCGAACATTTTCTCCATATTGGCATTGCCGTACAAATTTTCGTGGGTAGAAGCCCCCCGGCGGTAAGCGGATTCGGCCAGGATAAACAAATTATCGAGCACCATATTGTGATAAACCATGGTCCCTTCCCACCAGAAACCGTCTGACCTTACCTGATTGTTCATCTGGAAGGCGAATCCGTCTTTCGCCCTTTGCTGCATGGTCGTGTCTCCCAGCAGATAGCCGACCGCCGCCTGAGCGGCGCTGTTGACCGTCCCCCAGTTGTACGGAACGCTCCACTCCGCATCGGGATCGCTGGTGGAGGGAAGAAGGGCTACCCCGCTGCGGAGAGCGCTTTCAATCGCCGTTTTATCGGAGGACGACAAGTATCCTGAGTCGAATAGCATATCGTAGGCCCAGGCGCCCGGCTGCAAGAAGAAGGAGGCGTCGTCCAGCCATTGCACCGAAGCTTTGCCGGCGGTCGACTTGACGGCGGCAGGCTCCACGGCCCCCGCGTTGTCGTGCCGCTTGTAATTCACATACTTGGAGCTGTAATCGACCAGAAAATCCCGGGCCTTCTGAGCGTAGAGTCCTTTGCTCGGATCGGTCGCATCGGCCAGCTGGTAGGCGAAGGACAACTGCAGGATGGCATTCAGCTGGTCAAACTCCCGGCGGGTTTCCCAGCCGTGAATCAGCTGCGTCCATTGAGCCGGCGTCACGTCGGCTGCGGTGATCGTATGGTTATCCGCTGCGGAGCCGATGGAACCGTCAGGTCCCGGACACAGAAATGATGACGGAATCGTAGTGGAATACTCATATTGCGGAGCGGCGTTATCCATGACACAGATGAAATCGGGCCTCTGGGTGTAATGGGACTCTGCGTCTGTTTCGAATATCGGTGCTCTCGAAAGCCAAACATCGGCTTTCGAAAGCAGGTTGTTCTTGAAGGTTTGCGCCCAAGCATCGGAGGCAACACGGTTGTTGATATCGGTCATATCGATGAACCAGGGGTGAGGATCGGCCGCAAGCGCTTTTGGCGCAGGCAGCCACGGAAGAAACAACAGTGACGAGACGAGCCCGGTTACGAGCCATTTTCTCCACATATGAATAAACCTCCCTGAAATACGGTTATCCTTGCTCGACTTGGACTTTCATAACACACTCTCCCCAAGCTTACGGATACAAGTCCTCCACCTTCGGAATGCTCTTGCTCCCCTTCTGCCACCAATCCTTCATCCATGCCTCGACTTTACCCCCGCTTGCCAGCTCCCAAGCCTTGCGGGAATCCGCTACCGCCTGATCAACGGTGTAAGAGCTGCCGCTTACGATCGCTTTCTGGAAATTATCATAGATCGCTTTATAGCCGTTAGTTTGATTAATTTGCAGATCGTCGGGCATAATCGGCTGAAGAATGTAAGTCGCCGCCTCCGGCCGTTCTTTGACGACGTACACTTTTTTCGCTTCATCCTGCAAATGCTTATACCATTTGTTGATTTCGAAAGTAGCCATAACCTCCGGGGTCCGAGCTTTCGGCTCTCTGATCACCCCGTAGCATTTCCCATACTCTTTGGATAGCTGGTTCCATTCCAGTACAAACATGGCGCGCATGTCCGACGTATATACGAGCTGCTTGTTGTTTACCACCGAGAAGTCGCTTGGGTCCGGGCAGCCGTCTTCGGCAATCGCATAGTTTTGATTCTCAACGCCGAACCAGAACATGGTTTTGGCTTCCGGAGTCAGCATGAAGTTAATGAACTCCATAACCGCCTTCGGGTTCTTTGCATTTTTATTAATCATGGTAAAATTGCTGAACGGCGGCGAGATTTGAGCCGAGAACGAGCCGAACGTCGTTGTCGGCAGCGGCATAGGCACCAGATCGGCGTCCGGGTTGGCCGCCCTGAATTTCTTCAGCGTATTCTGGTCATAGCCGCTGTAAACGCCAAGCTTGCCGTTAATGAAGTCCTGATCCGCCTTCTGCCCTTTGTCATCCGTCAAGTAATCCTTGCTGACCAGACCGTTGTCGTACAGCTTCTTCTGGAAAGCTACAGCCGCTTGGAGATTGTCCCAGCCGAATTCCAGATTGCCCTGCTGGTCCTTCACCCACGGATGCTTCTCGAACTTATCCAGCCGGTTGCCGAACATCATGTGGACGGCAACCTGACCCCGCTGCGACAAATTCATGCCGAACGTATCGTCTTTCCCGTTGCCGTCCGGATCTTTTTCTTTAAATGCCTTCAGCACGTTGTAAAAGTCGTCGAGGGTCGCCGGCATCGCAAGTCCCAGCTTGCTTAGCCAATCGCGGCGGATCAGCAAATAGTCGAGCGGCTCGACCGGCCGCGGGTTCCCGATCACATACAGCTTGCCGTCCGGGTAGGTGCCCGCCTTGCGCAGCGCCGGGTTGGCATCCAATATTTGTTTGTAATTCGGGGCGTATTGAATGAGATCGTCCAAAGGCATAATCTGCTTGGTGTTGTACAGCTGCGCCTGGTAGGCCGGATCGTACTCCAGGATGAGGTCCGGCGCATCCCCTGCGGCGAACAGCGCATTCAGCTTCTGGGCGTACTCATTGCGCGGAATGGCGACGAATTCGACATCCACCGGAGCGTTCGCTTGAATCCATTTCGTCCAGCGGTTGTTCGTAATCGTTCCCTCTTCGGGCGGCACGTTGCCGCGATCGTAGATCGTCACGCGAATTTTCGGCTTCGCGCCGCTCTCTTCCCCGCCGGACTTGACCTCCTCACCGGCCGCGGCCGGCTGCTTGGCGGAGCAGCCCGCCAGTAGTGTACCTGCCGCCAAAGTAAGCGCTAAGGCGGTCGTTAACTTTGTATGCATGTCATAACCCCTCTGTCTTATATTAGTAAACTCAACCTTTGATCGCGCCGATCATCATACCTTTAACAAAAAATCGCTGCAGAAACGGATAAATCAGCAGCATCGGCAGTAAAAACATAAAGATGCCCGCCGATTTGACGCTTTCCTGGGAAAGCTGATCATATTTCATGCTTTCCTGCTGTGACATGACCTCCCCGGAGGTCATGACATCGGACAGGGAAGACGCATTGCTGATCATTTGCTGAATAAGAACGGTCAAATTATATTTGGTCGTATCGTTAATGAAGATAAGGACGCTGAAATACGAATTCCAGAAATGCACGGCATACAGCAGCGTTAAGGTTGCAAGCATGGGAGCGGACAGCGGCAGCAAAATCCGGACAATGAACGGCAGCTCGCCGCAGCCGTCCATCCGCGCCGCCTCCTCCAGCTCGCCCGGCAAGTTCTCGAAAAAATTTTTCATAATGAGCATATTAAACGGGCTGATCAGTCCCGGCAGCCAAAGCGCCCAATAGCTGTCCACCAGACCTAGCGATTTGACTACAAGATACAACGGGATAATTCCTCCGTTGAACAGCATCGTGAATACAATAACCATCGTAAACAGTTTTCGTCCGCAAAATAACTTTTGCGACAACGGGTATGCCGCCAAAAACGTACAAAGCATACACGAGGTCACCCCGATTGCCGTGATCGCCACGCTGTTCGCCAGCGCTCTTGCCACAGACGAGCCGGAGAACAGCGTCTCATAGGCAATCCATGTCAGATGAACGGGCAGCAAAGACACCTTGCCTGCCATAATCGCATCGGAGGCGCTTAGCGATACCGCCAATACGTGGACAAACGGCAGTATGACGGAGAAGGAAGCCAGCGTCAGCAGCGTATACGTGATGCCGTAAAACCAGGCTTCGTCCTTTGATCGTTTCATTCAATTCCCTCCTGCCAGTTGCCTACCATAAACCTTGGTCGAATTTGCGGGCAATGCGGTTCGCGGATACGACCAGAATAAATCCGACCAGCGATTCAAAAAAACCCATCGCCGCCGTCAGGCCGAATCTGCCGCCCTTCAGACCATTTTTGTAAATGTATGTGCTGATCACCTCGGAAACTTGGGACACGATCGAATTTTGCAGGATGAAAATATGGTCGAAGCCTACCTCCATCACACGTCCCATAGCGAGAATCAGCATCAGCACCGCAATCGACTGCAGTCCGGGAAGCGTAATATGCCGCAGCTGCTTCCATTTCCCGGCGCCGTCGATGCCGGCCGCTTCGTACAGATGGGGATCGATGCCCGCCAGCGCCGCCATATAAATGATGGCTGCAAAGCCGGCCTCTTTCCACACCCCGGAGCCGAGAAAAATCCCGAGCCATGTAACCGGGTCGTACAAGAACGGGTACGGTTCGCCGCTCAGATGCCGGATCATCACGTTGACGATCCCCGTTTCCTGCGAGAATATCTCCAGAATGATCCCGCCGACAATGACCCATGACAGAAAATGAGGCAAAAACAACAGCGTCTGGGACACATTGCGGAACCATTTCAAACGAACCTCGTTCAACATAATCGCCAGCGCGATCGGGAACGGAAACCCGACCGCAATGGACAAAACGCTGATCAGCAGCGTATTGCGGATCGTATTGAACGCGAGAGGGTCCGAGAACAGCAGCTTGAAATTGTTCAATCCCACCCAGGGGCTGCCCCAGATGCCGTCGGAGAAATTATAGTTTTTAAAAGCAATGATCAAGCCGCCCATGGGCAAGTACTTGAACAGGATAAAGTAAATCATGACAGGAATAAACATCAGCAGCCAAGGTCGGTTTTGCTTAAATCGCCGGGACGCCGCGCTCATTATTTTTTCTTCTCGGCTTCCACAGTTTTTACGGCATCCTCTTGGATCGTGGCGAGCACGGTATTCAGATCCGGATTGTTTAGGATAATGTTCTTGGACTGTTTATTGAACGAGCGCTCGACCAGGCTGTCGTACTTCGATTTCGGTGCAGGGGCTGCGTATTTATTGCTGTACAGCGCATTCTTAACGTTTTTATCCTTATACGCCGTTTCCGTGGCAAACAGCTTTTTAATCTCGTCGCTTTTCAGCACCGGTATTCTTCCCGACTTGGCGTAGTAGCTTTGGAAGGCATCCGACGTCAGCGCTTTGATGTATTCCATCGCCTGCTCCTTCTTCTTGCTGTTCGCCGAAATAAACATGAAATTCGGGTATGGCTGGGTTCCTACGCCCGGCAAATCCTTGAAGGTCGGCAGGGAGACGACATCCCAGTTGAGTCCTTCGAAATCCTTGCCGTTCTGCAGGCCGTAATTCATGACATACATGGCCACATTGCGCTGCTTGGAGAAGCCGTCGTTGGCCGGAAGCCCCTTATCGCGCACCACCGTCCGGTAGCCGTCATCCTCCGCCGCCCGCACCACCGTCGTTTGAAGCAGCTGCAGCATTTTCGGATTGCCGAAATTCGGCTGGCCGCTCGCAGAATCCAGCACCGGGAGGGAGTACGAGTTCATTCGCAGCAGATGCGGCGGCGAGATGACCAGCCCCATATACTGCACTCCGTCCTCGCTGCGCGTCAGCTTTTTGCCCAGCTCGATCGCATCGTCCCATGTCATCCCGTCCTTCGGATAAGACACGCCGAACTTGTCGAATAAATCTTTATTGTAATATAACACGAGACCGCCGCTGTTGATGGGCAATCCGTACAAGCCGCCGAACTGCTTGACCGCTTCCAGCATGGAGGGCTCGAAGCGCGAGAGGTCGATGCCGCTTTTTTGGGCGAGTTCCGTAATATCCGTCTGGTAGCCCACATTCAGGATGGAACCGGCCGCATTGCCAATGGACGATTGAAACAGGTCGATCTCCGTCCCGGAAGTGACCATTCCTTCGAGCGTTCCCTTCTCTTCCCCAATGTACTTGATGGTATAATTGGGTAAAATCTTTTTCACTTCATTGCCGATCGACTGATCGAATTCCTCCTGCGTGCCCCCCGCATCATTGTACAGAACCAGCGTGACCGGTTCGGCCGAGTTGCTCTCGGATTGCGCCGCATTTGTTTCCGGTTGAGACGCACCCGGTTGACAAGCTGTAAGTAGGGTGAAGATTAAACCGAGGACTCCCCATTTCCAATGGCTCATATGTTGTTGACCACCTTTCTGAATTCATGCTTCATGTTTGATAACTGCCGGCTATATTAGCGTAATCGCTGCGGTTCATTGCATCCATACACATTTGTTGCACATCCACATGAGGGGTTGCTCCGCTCGTATCAAGCTTTTCATCGGCCCATTGGTCTGATAAACCTGTGTTCATTCCGCCCATAGCCCCTGTAAAATTATCCCCATTGGCAATCCGTCCTTCATTTGCGGGGAAGGTGAACAATAGGCTGGATTTGACGCTTGCGATTGGATAATTCATCGGGAAAAGAATAAAGCCGGGCGGAAATCAGGGAAACTGCCTGATTCCGATCGGCTCATCGGTAAACTTAATTAGGCTCCATACTTAAGTGTGGCGAAAACGCTCTCCCAGCTTCAAATGGCCCCCATAAATCGTATCAAACCTAACAGGGCGAAGCCGAATAGCACCGTGCCGGCGCCAATGCCCGTAATCGCGCTATTCGCCACTCGGAGCTTAGGAGCTATAATTACGGCAACAATCGAGACGGCAATCATAAGCGCTGCCAGAATCCATAAGCTGGGATCATCGAATACGCTCTTCAAGCCAATAAAGTGAATGCCGACGATAAAAGCGATCCAGGGGGAGATATAAGCTTTGCGCTTCGATCTGCTCAGTACAAAGGCTCCGGCCCCGGCCAAAGCAAATTCTGCATAAAACGAGATTAAATAATTCCGGAAGGCGGACGCCTCCGACAAAGCGGATGGCGCTTCCCAGTTCGTCAAGCTTAAATAGACACCCGTTAAGCAGACTGCAAGCGCAATACCGGATGCAATCCCGATATATAACCGCCAGGTTGGCCTGGGGCCTTCTTGCGCCCAGCCGAACCAGACAAAACTAAACATGCCAAATACGGATGCATACATGGCGTAATCCCTAACGTATTCCATTAATTCCCGCCTCCGTTTCATTAGTCAGCCGAGCCGCCTTTCTCAATAGCCGATTTATCCCATCCTCCCTCCATTCTTTACAATAGACGAAACGTCCGGGCAAAGTGTTACGTTAATCTGCCTTTAACGGAACGAGACTGTCGATTATGTCGGCAGCCTCACCCTTGTTGTTCATTACGCTCTTGTTTCTCCGCTTTCAGAATTCCCCCTCATTTTACCGCAAAACATTGTAATATAATTGAAATATTACTTTCATCTTGCTTTAATATAGCTGGGCTATAATAATACATGACCCCCTTTTTAAAATATAAACCTTTGACCCGCGGCCCGTTGCCGACGGGTTTCTTTTTGTATATTTAGGAAGTTTGTAAATATGATCGTTTTCCCCCATGTATTTGAAATCCTCCCCCTATTAGGTAAGAAGCTTTTTGTAATACAGTAAGTTGGGATGTTCCTAGTTTTTATTATTTTTCAAAAAGGAGGAGGGAAATCCCCTGAAAATGTGAAAGCGATTACACTTTTCGTATGCCCTTGCCAAAGGAGGTGCCCGTTTAGAAAGACGATCGATTCATTTCTAGCCGTCATCAAGCGAAAAACATGGTTTATTGAAACCGGAGGTGTATAGATTTGCGATCTATTATTTATCGCCTGCTATGCTTTGCTTTATTGATTCAACCGTTAGCAGCCGGAGGCCTGCTGCTGCCGAATCCGGCTCCTGCCGCCGCAGCCTCCGTGAACGATATCGAGACGATGCTGGAAAAGGATTTTTCCGTTATTGCCGAAGGTACGTCGGGCGCGCAAATGGGGTTTGATTACGGCTCGCTCCCGGCCGGCGCCGAAGGCACTGCCGTTATCGAGACCGAACCAGCCACCGGACAAAGGGCGCTGCACATGTCCGTCAAAGATGCCGGGGAAAATATGTTCCTCATGAGCAAAACCTTTTCAGAGAGCCAAACCGGCACCATTACCGCCGAAATTACGTTTTTGCAGCCCGGCAGCAAAAAACAAGATCAGCTGCTTCAGCTGTACAATTCCGGTATCGGCACCAACAGCAAATATCTTGTCGTAGGCGGCATTGATCCGAATAAAGGGGCCGTCTATTGGACCGATACCGCTCCTGCGGATTTGAAGATTCCTTATCAAATCGATCAATGGCATACGATGAAGATCGAAGTGAACACGGTTAATAAAAGGTTCAGCCTTTGGCTCGACGGCGTTCTGATACGCGCGCGAGAGAAAGCCAATTTGTTTTCCGTACCCGAAGCCCAAGTAGACATATTCAATTTTAAAAAGCTGGTTATCGGAACTCCGAAAGGAGACGGCGATCTGTACGTGAAGAAAATTAAGGTGACCCGTGCGCCTTTTGCCAAACCGGAGACACCGCAAATCGCCTACTGGCTGGAGCGCAATCAATCTATAGCCGTATGGATTTATCCCGACACTGCGGTTACCCGATACGTCTTGAGAATTAAAGCCCGGGAAGAGGATCCGTGGTACATCTCCACTTCTTACACGGGAACACCGCAAACAATCCCTATTCTTGCGTCTCCATCCGCAAACAATGAGTGGGATTACGACTTAAACAAGGCCGTCAAAATTACAAACGGCAAAAAATATTATATCGGCATTACTGCGATTACAAGGGACGAGTTTAACAAAGCAGATATTGAAAGCAAAATGACCGAATTTGAGGCTACGCCTACTGCCGTCACACCGATGGAGACACCGGACACCAATATTATCGGAACGATTCAGGCTTACAACAATTACAACATTAACCGCTGGTCGCTGCAAAGCGGATTGAAGAAGGGCGATGAAGTATTCGCCGACAGAACCTCTCCTCTCAAGATCGATGAGGCGCCTGCCAAGTATCAATCCGTCGACAGAATTAAAATGCACGCGGATACGATGAAGTACAGCGATACCAGCCAAATTGCGACGTTCCCCGTACGCGACAAAGCCAATGTATATGTGGCGATGGATCAAAGGGAGACGCCTCCGGACTGGCTTCAGCCCGAGCAAGGCTGGTCGGATACCGGAGATACGGTGAAGCTTTCGGATACGGCCCTGTCTTATACGTTCAAAATTTACAAGAAAGTGTATGACGCGAACGAAGAGGCCGTCATGGGCTTGAACCGATACGCCGATTATAACAGCGGCAAGAACGCCGGGTACTTCGTCTTCGCCGAACGCATTCCCACCGGGCTAACTATCGATCCGGTAAAGGAGTATACGAATACGGCTCACTATACGATCTCAGGCTCAGTCACCGATAACGTGTACGCAGCCAGCGTCTCCTCTTCGGTTTACCAGAGCGTATACGATGCCCCGGGCAGCGTCACCTTAGCGGTCTATCATAACAAAAGCCTGGTCTATAACAGTCCGCTGTCCGGCAACCGCTATGAGCTGGATCTTACATTGACACCGGGCGAAAATCTGGTCGAAGTCATAGCGTCGCGCAGCCATTCCGCCTTCTCCGATCAAGCGACGGCGCTTATTCATTACGACCGCGACACGCCGGAGCTGCAAATTCCTGCCCCGCCCTCGGTTGTTAGAGAACCCGTCTACAACCTGGAAGGAACCTTAAGCAAAGCCGCTTCCTTGACCGTCAAGCTGAACGGCCGAGTCGTTGCGGACTCCGTCGGGCAGTCCGTTTACGGTCCGTTCGCCTACCCGCTGACCTTGGATGAAGGCAGCAATATCATTGAAGTATCCAGTGTGGATTTGGCAGGCAACGAAGCGTCGGTCAGTTATATGATCCGGTATGAATTTTGGGCCGGGCTGCCGCAGGCGTTCGACTTAAGCGGAGCCCCCGTTTCCGATAATCGCTTCTCCGACCAAATGCTCGCCCGCAAGCAAATCACGAATACGACAGCAACCGTCAAACATGTGACCTTGTGGTTCGTCCTATACGACGACAACCGTACGATGCTGGACTACTCCAGCTTGGAGACGGAGCTTGCGCCGGGCGAGACCAAGTCGCTGCATGCAGGATTCTCGGTTCCCGCTTCCTTCAGCGGCTATGTGAAAGCCTTCGTTTGGGACAGCATGACCGGCATGAAGCCGCTGTCCGATACGCTTAAGCTCAGCGGATCGACGGAGTGACCCCGCAAAGTACCTGAACGGACTTAGGAGCAAGGCCCCGCTTGGGGTTATTTTGGGATTGCATAACTTGAAGGAGGGTTGACCCTATGAAGATTGCCCTGCGGCTAGGGCTTTGCCTAATGATCAGCATGAATCTGACGCCTGCGACTCTCTACGCCGAAGCTGCTTCGGCATCCGCCGCTGCGGCGCAGACGGCGGCGGTAGTGGAGCGCCCCGCCGAGCTGGCGGCCATAGCAGGAAACAACCGCGTTTCCTTATCTTGGAAATCAGTTGTGGGTGCGGATACTTATCAAATTAAACGGAGCACGGTAAACGGAGGACCTTACGCGCTCATCCAAAGCATTCCAAGCTCAACGGAATATACCGATCTGACCGCAGAAAACGGACAGACATACTACTACGTCGTTACAGCAAGCCGCGCCGCTGCGGAAAGTATGATTTCCGATCAAGTCAAAGCGGTGCCTTACGCTCCTCTAGCAGGCGTTCCGGAAGCGCCCCGCGATTTTGCGGCGACGGCGCATTACGGCAGCGTCGATTTGACGTGGACGGCCGTTCCGGGCGCAGCCTCGTACACTGTGAAGAGAGCCGAAGCAAGCGAAGGTCCCTACGTGACAGCTGTTGACGGACTTACGTCCCCTAGCTTCACGGATAACGTAGTGGAAGGAGACTCTTCCTCCATACAAAACGGAAAAACATACTACTATACCGTTGCGGCAGTCAATGAACACGGAGAGAGTCGGCCCGCAGAGGAACTGGCCGTCTCCCCTGCCAAAGTCATTACAGTCGCTCAAGACGGCAGCGGAGATTTTACGAATCTCGCGGATGCGGTTGTCGCCGTCAATGCACAGCAGCAGGACAGCCGAACCGTCTTATATGTAAAGAAAGGAACGTATACCCAAGCCGATTCGGTTCAAATTACGGCGCCTTACGTCAGCCTGGTCGGCGAAGGCTCGGATAATACCAGAATTGTAGGCAACAAGTCCAATGCGGACGCTCCGAATCAAGCGATTCAAAAAGCGACGCTGCTCGTTAGCGGAGATCATTTTACAGCCTCCAACGTGAGTATCGAGAACAACGCCGCGCCGGAAAAAGGACAGGCCGTTGCCTTAGCCGTCCTAGCCGATCAGGCTGTTATGGACAATGTGAAGCTCGTCGGCTATCAGGATACGCTGTATGCGGGCATACGCAGCGAAAGCCCCCGTCTCGGGCGGCAATATTACCGGAACAGCACGATTATGGGGAGAACCGATTTCATCTACGGTCCCTCGAACGCGGCGGTATTCGATCATGTTGACGCCATCAGCATTAACAGCGGCGACAGCGGCGGCGTAATCACCGCCCCGGCGACGAATAATAAGACGGATGCAGGGCTCGTTTTCATAAATTCCCGCCTTTTAAAGAACGGTACAACGCAGGGAAAGCATTATCTCGGCAGGCCGTGGCAGGACAACCCGATCATCCGGTTCATTAACACGTACATGGATGATCATATCGATCCAGCGGGCTGGACAACGATGCAGGTCCCTCCTTATTTGTTTGCCGAATATAACAGCACCGGACCGGGAGCAAGCCCCGGCACGCGCGTCATGGGAACGCAAATGACTGCGGAGGAAGCAAGCGAGCTGACGATTCCGCGGATATTCGACGGCTGGGACCCGACCCGCTCCCTTATCGTTCCGGAGATGTTTCCCGAACTTAGAGCGCAGGTGGCGCCTTCCTTGCCGGACGGATTAAACGGCTCGTATACGAAGCCCGTGATGATCTATTTGGAGCAAAATGAGGAGCTGCCTGAATCGGACCGGGTGCAGTACCGGATTAACGGAGGAGACTGGACCGCGTACGCGGCGGAGTTTGAAGTCGCGGCATCCGGGGCAAATCGGATTGAATTCCGCTACGTCGACAAATCCGGCAATGCAAGCGCCGTCCAGTCGATCGCCGTTACGATCGATCCTTCGGCGGAAGCCCGCGTTCCCGCCTTCCCGGGAGCCGAAGGAGCCGCCATGTACGCCAAGGGCGGCCGCGGCGGCGAGGTCTACGAGGTAACGACGCTGGACGACTACGATACTGCAAGCGGAGAGGCCCCGATTCCCGGTACCTTGCGCGATGCCGTGAGCCGCGGAAACCGCATCGTCGTTTTCCGTACGTCCGGAACGATCCATCTCAAGCGTGAGCTCGACATTACTTCAGGCAATTTGACGATTGCGGGGCAAACCGCTCCCGGAGACGGTATTGCCGTAAGCGGCTATATGGTCAAATTCGGCAATAACGATGTCGGCACCGATCTGATTATCCGGTATATCCGGTTTAGAGACGGCATCAATGTGCTCAGCGACGCCGCGGACATTACCGGCAACAATATTATCGTCGATCATTGCTCCTTCAGCTGGAGCTCGGACGAAACGTTCACCATCAAAAACCGCAAAAACTTCACCGTACAATGGAGCATTATCAGCGACAGCCTCAACCTGTCGATTCACGGCAAAGGAGCGCACGGTTACGGCGGTATTTGGGGCGGCACGAATGCGACCTACCATCATAACCTGCTGGCGAACCATAACAGCCGGAATCCGCGATTCGACCGGCAGACCGATCCGGATAATTATCCTACTACAATCGATTACCGAAACAACGTCGTGTACAACTGGGGAGGCAACTCCGCCTACGGCGGAGAGCAAGCGATCGGCATCAACATGATCAACAACTACTACAAGCCGGGGCCAAGCACGTTCGACGGCGTGAAGAACCGGATTGTCGCTCCTTCCGGGGAAGCCAACAGCGGTTCCTGGTATATCGACGGCAACTATATGGAAGGGGCGCCCGATGTTTCTCAAGATAACTGGGTGACCGGCAGCGACGGGAAGTGGAAGGCGATCAAGCCGGACGGCCCGCTTGTCCGTAAATATAAGCCGTTTCTGATTCCTAACGAAATGGACCCGATTGGCGGTCCCGTTGCTACGGATACCGCGCAGGACGCCTACGCCAAAGTGCTTGAATCCGCGGGAGCATCGCTGCCCAAACGAGATTCGCTGGACGCTAAGGTAATCCAAGATGTGAAGGACGGGACGGGACGAATCATCAATACCATTCAAAGCGACGGCGGATTGCCTGAACTGAATTCGGCTCCCGCTCCTGCGGATAGCGACCACGACGGAATGCCGGATGATTGGGAGCTGCAGCAGGGACTCAATCCGAACGATAGCTCCGACGGCGCGTTGACGGCGAGTAACGGCTATACGAATCTTGAAAATTACATCAATTCGCTGGTTGTGCCCGTCACCCCCAATCCTGAAGTAAAAACGACGGGAATCCAAATGCACCAAGCGTATACCGCCGGACAACCGATTGTCATCCAAGCCGATGCGCGAGCGGAGAGCGGCATTGCCAAGGTCGTATTCTATACCGGCGATCAGGAGATCGGTCAGGACAATACCGCTCCGTACGCTCTGGAATGGAAGGACGCCCCGCTCGGCGAGCATTACATTTATTCCAAAGCGATCGACAACACCGGCCGGATGACGCTATCCTCCGTTACGATCATTTACGTCAACGGAGCAGGCGATATCGCCCCGTGGGCCCAGCAGGATATCGGACAGATCGCCATACCGGGGAGCGCCAGCCTGGAAGAGCCGACCTTCACGGTTAAAGGCTCGGGAGCGATCAGCGGCGGCTCCGATTCGTTCCATTATGTGTACCAGCCGGTGCAGGGAAATTTCGAGATGATGGCCTATGTCAATTTTAATTCGGAAATCGACGATCCGGCCAAAGCCGGGCTGATGGTTCGCGGCAGTTTGGCGCCGAACGCTCCGGGAGCCGCTATCATGCTTACGCCGGACGTCAGCGACCATGCCGAATCGGGGCGGATGGGGCTGTTCATGAGCCGCTCCGCCGAAGGCCAAAGCTACGTCTCCAAGTCGGCCACTTCGAGCATCCTGAAGGCTCCGTTCTGGCTTAAGCTTACGCGAACCGACAATACGATCGCCGGTTATGTTTCGACCGATCAGATCAACTGGGGCTTGGTTGACTCCAGCACGCTGACCTTCCCGGACACCGTCTATGTCGGCATGGCGGTCGACGCTCCCAAGGCGACGAGCAATTCCAACTATTTGACCTCGGCCACGTTCACCGGGGTTCAATTGAACCGATCGGCGCAGTTTACTTTGCAGAACCCGGCGGAGGAAACGGCCGACATTCCCGAATACACCGTCACGGGCACGGTAATTGACAGCGCAAGCGTCAGTATTGCTCGAAACGGAGAAACTGTCGTCAGCTCCGATCATTATGACGCTGGGGCGCAATTCTCTTACGACCTTGCCTTGAAAGAAGGAGTTAACACCATTACCGTATCGGTCCTGGGAGACGAGCCCGGCAGCGTCGTCTCCGCCAAAACGATTCAGGTCACTTACAACAAGTCGGCCGTCGTATTTAAGCCGGAAACGGAACTGCCCGGACAAGTGTCCAATCAGGAACTCACTTTCACCGTGAACGTGAATAGAGATGCGACGGCCTCCGTCCGGCTGAACGGCAGCGTGATTATGCAGAATGTCGCCGCGCATGCCGGAACCCCGCTGCTGATTTCCCTGATGCTCCAGGAAGGAATCAACGAGATCGTCCTATCGGGAACGGATGAATACGGCAACTCCGGCTCGAATACGTTCCGCGTGAAATACAACAAAGATTGGGGAGCGGGCAAGTTTACGATTCAAAGGCTGACGTTAACCGATCTTAACGGCAATCTGACGTACAGCTTGAGCGGGTTGCGCGATATCGTCGCAGAAGTGCAAATATCCAGCAACTCCGAGGTTGAACAAGGCGGTACGATAGTCATAGCTGTCCTGGATTCGCAAAATCGTATGGTGCGTTACGCCTTATTGCAGCAAACCGTGCCGGCAGGGGCAAGCGTTCAAGCCAAAGCCGTAGTAAGCCTGCCTGAAAAGACGGATACCGGATATAACCTGCAGGCCTTTGTATGGGACGATCCCGCAGCGCGGCAGATCGTGTCCAATGTCATTACCGTGCCTTAACCCGGGCTGCCATTCGTGCTCCAATCGATACTTTCACCGATATTGAAATAGAAAGCTCCCCCATCCGGTTCACGCGATGGGGGAGCTCTTTATTTGGCCGAACCGCTATTTCCGGTCCGGGTGCTGGCGGAGTTCACTACCGAACGAATATCCGCAGCCAGCTTCCCCGTATCCGGCTCCGGCAAGCTATCGCTGTCGGCCGGCAGCTTCGCCTTCTGCTTAAGCTTGACAATGCGGGCCGCGCTCGCGTCGATCGCTTCCTTGGAGAGAGTCCCGTCCTCCGCGGCCTTCTTGAGCGCGTCCAATACCGCTTGCTGCTGCGCCGGATCATGGCCGACCAGAACGATGTCCGCCCCCGCTTGCACCGCTTTCACTGCAGCCGTACCGATAGGCATCGTCTTCGTGATCGCCTCCATCGTCAGATCGTCGGTAATCACGACGCCTTGGAAGCCGAGCTCCCCGCGCAAATAATCTTGAATGATTACGCGGGATAACGACGAGGGCACATCCGGATCGAGCTTGGTGACAAGCAGATGGGCTACCATCACAGCGTCAGCCCCTTGACGGATCGCTTCGGCGAAAGGAACGAACTCCAGGCTGCGCAGCCGGTTTATATCGTGGTTAACGACGGGAAGATCTTTATGGGAATCGACCGACGTATCGCCATGCCCCGGAAAATGCTTCACGACGGAAATGACGCCTTGCCCCTGCAGCCCTTTCATTTCCTGAATGCCCATTGTGCTGACCGTATCGGCCGAATTGCCGAAGGAACGATCGCCGATCACCGGATTATTCGGATTGCTGTTTACATCGAGCACGGGGGCGAAGTCGACGTTCAAGCCGTACGCATTCAGCGCCTTGCCCAGCATGCCGCCTATGCGGAGGGCATAGTCCGGGTCCTCCGTCTTCCCAACTGCCAGACTGGTCGGGAAAGCAGGCAGCTCCTTGGGCAGCCGCGCTACCCTTCCGCCCTCCTGATCCGCACTAAGCAGCAGCGGCAGCTTTCCTCCCGCGTTCGCCTGCCTCATATCGCTGATCAAGCTCCAGGCTTGATGAGTATCCTTAATATTATCGCTATAAAAAATAAATCCGCCTACATGGTCATCCGTAATATGCTTGCGAGTTTGCGCGTCGAGCGCGGTGCCTTGCACGCCGAACAGCATCATCTGGCCCAGCTTCTCCTCCGTAGTCATCCGGTCCGTAACGGCGTGTACAGGGTCCGGTGTCGGAGTGGGCGCAGGGGAAGGACTCGGCGTTGTAACCGCCTCCGGCGTCGGCGCCGCTTCCTGACGGCTCGGCGCGGAGCATCCCCCCGCCGCTATCACAGCGCAAACGATCACCGAACCAAGCGCTGCACGCATCCATTTTGAGGTCATTTCATCACCAGCTCCTTCCTCCATGTTCATCTTATCTAGTTTGACTTGAACGATGCCAATTTATCCCTTATTCGGCGCGAAAATCTCCCCCGGGGACGGGCGGCCAATTTAAAGCTAAAATCACTTGCCGGAAGGAAAATCATCCCGCCGGCGAGAATAGTACATGGAATAACGCTACCTAATTATGAGAGAGGATGAATTCAACCATGCTATTGCAAAAAAAAGACCGGCTGGTCATGATCGGCGATTCCATCACCGATTGCGGCCGCAAAAAACCCGAAGGCGAAGGGCGTAACGACGCTCTTGGCAGCGGTTACGTCGCCTTGGTCGACGCATTTCTGCAGTCGGTATATCCGCAGCTCGGCATCCGCGTCACCAATATGGGCATCAGCGGCAATACCGTGCGCAACCTGAAGGAAAGATGGCAAACCGACGTGGTCGACTTGAAGCCGGATTGGCTGTCGATTATGATCGGCATCAACGACGTATGGCGTCAGTACGATCTGCCGCAAATCGGCGAGAAGCACGTTTACATAGATGAATACGAGCAGACGCTCCGCGAGCTGGTAGAGCGCACCAAGCCTTCGCTGAAAGGTCTTATCCTGCTCACTCCTTACTATATTGAGCCGAACGAAGCGGACGGCATGCGCGCGGCGATGGATCAATACGGTGCCGTTGTCAAGAAGATCGCCGAAGAAACCGGCGCGATTTTCATCGACACGCAAAAAGCGTTCGAGCCGGTGTTAAAGCATATTTATCCGGCTACTCTGGCCTGGGATCGCGTCCATCCGAATATGACCGGGCATATGACCTTGGCAAGAGCCGTCCTTAATGCCATCGGTTTTTCCTGGAACGGAGACAACTAAGCAGCATACGGTTCCGATCAGGACGATGGACGATTGGCTTATGCCAGCCTCTTCCAAGGAATGAACCTCGGGCCGCCGCTATACAGCGCCGGCCTTTTTTCTCGTTTCATCCCGAAAGACAAGCTCCGTATCCGTTTCGGAAGCCGCGCCGCGGCAGCCCTCCGCAAACAAGCGGACTAAACGCCGATGACCGTCAATTCCTTGGGATAAGAAGTAAGCACGCGAGCTCCATCCTGTGTGACGAGCACATTGTCCTCGATCCGTACGCCGCCAAGTCCCGTAATATAGATGCCCGGTTCGGCCGTAAACACCATGCCTTCCCGCAGCACATCCGGATTGTTGCCGTGGATCGACGGATACTCGTGAATTTCCAGACCGAAGCCGTGCCCGGCGCGGGTAATGAAATATTCCCCGTAGCCATGCGATTCAATGACGCTGCGCGCGGCCCGGTCGAGGCTGCCGAACGTAACGCCCGGCCGTACGGCCTGAATCATGTGCTCGTTAGCTTTCAGCACAATATCGTAAATTTCCCGGCAGCGCTCTCCGACATCCCCTACCGCGAACGTTCTCGTCAAATCCGAAGCATAGCCGTCTACGAAGACGCCGGCGTCGATCAGCAGCAGCTGTCCTTCCTTCACCGGGTCGGTCCCCGGAGCGCCGTGCGGCAGTCCCGTCTTCTCTCCCGTCAGCACCATCGTATCGAAGGACGGCCCTTGCGCTCCCAAGCGCTTCATCCGGTATTCCAGCTCCGCTACAAGCTCGATTTCCGTAACTCCCGGCTTCACGAGCGCGACCGTCTCCTTGACCGCTTCCTCAATACAACCGATCGCCCGCTCGATCGCGGCGATTTCCGGCTCGCTCTTCAGCACGCGGAAGCCCGCAATGGCGTCGTCGAGCTCCACCGCCTGCCGCGCGCCCGTCGCTTCCATCAGCCCGCGATAGCGTCTGACATTCAGATGCTCCGCTTGAATCCCGATCCGGTTCATCGTCTTGCCGGATGCATGACGCCGCAGCACTTCATAGGGGTTATCCGTATCCTCGTGAGAGATGATGCGTTGAACGCTCGAAGCCCGCGCCGCCTTCTCGTAATCAAGGATCGGAACCATCAGAAACGGCTCCTCTCCGCTAGGACAGACAAGGGCCATAAACCGCTCGTGCGGGTCGGTGTAAAATCCTGTAAAATAGTAAACCAGCTTGGGCAGCGTTATGAAAATAACATCAAGCGATTCCTCTTGCATAAGCGTATACAGCTTCCCGATGCGTTCCTTCATCAAATCGATCCCTGCCTTTGCCCGTAATTTTCGTTGGGATAGTTCTCCAATTAAATTGTACCATAAACAACGCCCGGGTCTCATCCGGGCGCGGCCGTTAACGAGTGCGTCCCTCCGTCGCATCGCCCTCGTGCGGCCCCCGTTTTCCTCCGGAGCCGTCATACCGAAGGCGAACGCTGCCGCTTATACAGGCGGTCTCCGCAAGCCTCGTCTTCTGGTTCATCGAGCTTTCAGAAGTATGACGTTTAACGTTAAAAGCTTTGCATGGCAAAAGGACCGTCCGGTCGTGAAGACCGGACGATCCTTATATTCAGCATAAGCCGGGCCGTTACAGCCGCCTCCGAGGGCAAGCCAGCATACGGAAGCTGCCGGTCCGCCGGTCCCGCCCGCTTACGGCAATACAGAAGGAGCTTACCGGCTGTTATAGCCCGGCCCACACATCCTTTACATACCGGCCCTCGGTCTGCAGACCGTCCAGCCAGCTTGTCGCGGTTTCCTCCGCCGCGCCGTGAACTTCGCGGTACGCTTCGCGCAATGCCGCTTCGACCCCCGGCGCCATCCGGCTGCCGTCTCCGCATACGTACAATATGGCGCCCCGGTCGAGCAAGCCGACGATTTCGGCGCCGTCCCGCTTCAGCATATCCTGCACATAAGTTTTCGCATGCCCTTCCATGCGGGAGAACGCGGTATGCAGCTTCACCAGCCCGTCGCGTTCATATTGCTCCAGCTCCTCGCGGTACAAGTAATCCTGCTCCGGATGGCGGCAGCCGAAGTAGAGACGCGCCTCTCCGAGAGTATGTCCCTCCTGCCGCAGCGCCCTCCGCGCTTGCAGGAAACCGCGGAACGGCGCCACGCCGGTGCCCGGTCCGACCATAACGATCGGCGTTTCCGTCTGCTGCGGCAGCTGGAAGCCCGATTCCGGGGTGCGGACGAACAGCACGACGGCGTCTTGCTCGCGGCGGCCTGCCAAGTAATTCGACGCTACGCCGCGATATTCGCCTCTTCCGCTCTTGGCCGGGCCTCGCACGACGCCGACGGTAATGCTGGCCGTATCCGCGCCGGCCTTGGGCGAGCTGGAAATCGAGTAGTACCGCGGCTTCAGCGGCGGCAAAAGCTCGATGAACCGCTCGAACGGCAGCTCGCATGCCGGATACTGCTCCAGCAGCTCGAGCATCGTCAGCCGCTTGCCGAGCACCTCTTCCTTATAGGCGTCCTCCTGAAGGAGTGCCTCCAGTTCTTTCTTATGCGGGGGGCAGACCGTGAAGGCGGCCAGCTCCCGCAGCTGCGCCCGGGTGGCCGCTTCCTGCAGCTCCACGCTGTGGCCGAGCAAATCTTGCACGCTGATCGGCCGGTCGAGCGGCAGATGGGCGGCGCTGCGCCCGCTCGCGCTGATAATGATATGATCGCTGGCATGCAGCCTGAATCGGCGCAGGACGCGATCGACGAGCTCCGGAGCATTCTCCGGAATGACGCCGAGATGATCCCCTTCCTGATAGGCAACGCCTTCCGGAAGCCGAATCTCCAGATGGCGCGTGCTGCGTCCGCTGCCCGGCTGCTGCAGCTCGCGGTTTGCGACGACCGTCGCCAGCTGCGCCTCGTAGCTGTCGGCGAGCGGCGTGCCGACAAGGCCGCTGACGAACTGCACGCTGAGCGTGCTGCGCTCCTGCTTCTGCGCCTGCCCGCCGATTTTCAAGCCGAACGCTTGAAGCACATCCGGCCACAGAAGGTCGCCCCATTCCTCGATTTGCTTCTCGAAATCGCCGCTGGCGTCCGCTTCCCCGCGTACGGCCAGCCTAGTTGCGCCCTTGGCGGCGAGCTGCTCGTCGATCAGCCGCGGCACCTGCTGGTAGGTACCGGCCCAGTTATGGTCGCCGCAGCCGAATACCGCATAGCGAACGCCTTCCAGCTCGCCGGGTTCCACGCCTTCGAGCCATTGCACGAATTCGCGCGCATTGCTCGGCGGCTTGCCGTTGTAGGAGGCCGATATGATGAAGACGGCCCCTTCCTTCGGCAGCTTGCCGACACGGTCGTTCAGCGGCGCGACCTCGCTTACGAAGCCTTGGTAACGGGCGGTGTCGGCCAGCTCTCTGGCGATGCCTTCGGCCGTGCCGAGGTTGGAGCCGTAGAGCACCAGAAGCGGCGTATGATGCGCTTCAACTTGAGCAGACGCAGTCTCTACCGCTTGCTGCTTGCTTCCCGCGGCGGGCTCTGCCCCGGGCGCCGCGAAGGCAAATCCGGCATGCGCGCCGCGAGAGCGGACGCGCATCGTGAAATCGTCCGGCTTCAAGGTCAGCGTTTCTTTAACCTTCAGCTGATAGTTGGTATGATCGATGATTTCAAAATGCTTCAGCACCATGCCGAGCACGAGCGTCGCCTCCTGCAGGGCGAATTGCTGCCCGATGCAGGCGCGCTGGCCGTTGCCGAACGGTTTGTACGCGTGATACGGAATTTGACTCGGGTCCTCGAACCGTTCCGGTACAAACTCCTCGACATTGTCCCCCCATACATCCGTATCGCGGTGAAGCTTCGGTATAAGGACGTTGACGCTGTCGCCTTTTTTCAGCGGGTATTTGCCCGCCAGCATCGTGTCCTCCTTCGCATAGAGGGAGAACGCCGGAGCGGTTGGCCACAGGCGCAGCGCTTCGTTCAATATCATCCGGATATACTTCAGCTCGCGCACCTGCGTATAGCTCGGAATCGGGTCCGTCAGCACCCGGTCCACCTCTTCGTAGGCTTTGCTCAGCTTCTCCGGATTTTTCAGCAAATAATAAATCGCGAAGGACAGCAGTCCGCTTGTCGTTTCGTGCCCGGCGATCAGGAAGGTGATGATCTGGTAACGGATATTTTCGTCATCCAGCGCTTCGCCCGTATCCGGGTCTTTGCCGCTCAGCATATGGGCCAGCAAATCCTCGCCGCCCTGCAATCCGTGCGCCTTGCGCTCGGCAATCATTTTGTCCACCAGTGAGAACATCGCCTGAATATCGTGCTTATACTGCCGCTTCGTAATGACCATCAGCTTATCCTGCAGCCCGAGCCGCTGCAGCTGGTTCATCGCCTCGTTCAGCGCGCGCACCATGCTGGTGATAAACGGATGCGGCTGGTCGCGGTAAAAGCTGTTAAAGCGGTAATTAAATCCGCATAAACCGATCGTATCGAGCGTCAGCCGGGTCATGTCCTCCGGTACGTTGACGCTTTCGTCGGGATTCAGCCGCCCCCACTTCTGAATCAGCTGCAGCGCCAGATCGACCATCATGTTATGGTAACCCTGCATCGCGCGCTGGCTGAAGCTCGGCAGCAAAATGTTATGCGCCTTTCGCCAGTTCGGCTCCTCCGTTTCGCTGGTGAACAGACCGTCTCCGGCAAAAGCGCGCACCTTTCTAAGAGGCGCCCACACTCTTTTATCGAAACGCGATTCGTCGCAAGCATCCTCCACCAGCTCATAGCTCGAAATGAAAATTTCCGATCTGCCCGGCAAATCCATACGAAAAATAGGGCCGTACTCATTAGAAAGTTTGACCATCGACTGCACGGGCTCCTCCAAATTGAGCTGAGGCAGATTGCCCAGCGGGCCGAAGGTTTTGGGCTGCGGGATATGAACAGATGATGACATGGTGCTTCATCCTTTCCTGTAATAGTCGGTTTCATTCCGTTATACTTCCAATATCCTGTTAGTTTTCCTAAAGAAATGATTACTATGCAGCTTTCACCACAGGAATGAATATTCATTCCGTTCGGGATAAAAAGACGGGCAGAGCGCATTCTCGTTCCAAATCCGCTAAAACCGTCTTTATTAAAAGGCGCGGGCCCAATTACGGATGATGAATCCGTACCGCATCCCAGCAGCTTTCTTCAATCTGCGCGAGCAGCTCGGGCGTTTCCGCCAGCTTGCCGGCCCGGATCAGCGTGAATATTTTCGTAAAGGCGCCGAACACAATTCCGATCAGCGCGTCCGCAGGCAGCGGGCGAATCCAACCCTGCTCCTTGCCGCCGTCGGCATAGGAGTGAAGAAAATCGAGCAGCTGCTGGAATCGGTCGCGGCTGAGATCGTCCAAATAACGGGCATTGCTGTGAGTCTCGATGAAGTACAGCTCGTGAATATGCTCCTTGGCAAAGCCGACCATGCCGTAAAATATATGCCGGAACTGCTCGCGGATCGTTCCCGAAGACGGGTAGCCGCGCATTACCGATTCGTGCAGCCGCGCGACGCCTTCTTGGAACAGCACGTTAACCAGCACTTCTTTGCTCTCGAAATAGCGGTAGATCGTCCCCGCTCCGACTTCCGCCTTATCGGCGATCATCGGCACGGTCGTTCCGTCGTACCCCCGTTCGGCGAATAAGACGAGCGCCGCCTCGGCGATCTTATCCCGCTTGCTTATCGTCGCTTCCAAGTGATATTTCTCCCTCCTTGTTAAAGTATGGTAAATTTATACTTGGTCTGCGGTCAATGGACAGTGGCCTACGGCCCGCAGGTTAAAAAAGGATGTGCGGAATGAATGTTCATTCATAACGTCATTGTACATGAAACGTCCTCCTCTTGCAAATGCGGCCAAGTGCGCAAGCGGCCGCCCACCTTCTCCAAACGATCCGAATCGAGGATCTTTTCTTAAAGGAAAGCGTCTTGCCGATCGGCAGCCGGGCGGCTCCGTTAGGAATACAAGCGCATGATCTTCCCGGCGCAGCTCCGAAGTTTTTCTCGCAGCTCGGACGGTTCGATAACCTCCGCATCCATGCCTAAGGCGAGCATCCGGTCGGCGGCCGTCTCCATGTTCTCGAAGGCCAGTACCCATCGCTGCCAGCCCGGGCGAACGGGGGGCTGCGCGGCGGCGGAGACGCTGTCCTGCGGCACCGCCCTGACATCCCTTACTTTGGCCAGAAGCCGACGCGCCCGGTCTTCCGGGAAGTCGGCGACGACGGAATAACGGAATTGTCCGGCTTCCCAATCCGCAACCCACTGCGGCCAAAATACGGACAGCTTAAAGCCGTCCGGGCGAACGAATCCCTCCTCCGTCCGTTCGAAAGAGCGGATTCCGGAGAGCCGCAGCGCGGTAATGCGCCCGTTCAGGCCCGCAACGATAAACCAGACGCCTGCCTTGGCGACAAGCCCGTACGGGTCGATCATCGCTGCGACGGCTTCGCCGGACCGGTTGACGTAAAGCATCCGGACCCGCTTCTCTTCCCATACCGCCTGCTGGGCGGCCGTAAGGAAAGCCTCGTCCTCCGGGTGGGAGCGCCATGATTCCGTATCGAGAAAGATCCGGTTTTGAATCCACTCCGCATCCAGACGGCTTTCGCTCGGCAGCGCATTAAGCAGCTTCAGCAGAGCGGTCTGCAGCGCAGAGCCGATCCCCAGCTGCCGAAGCGGCTCCCCCGCCAAATGGACGAATAGCGCATGAATTTCCGGCGTGGTCAAGCCGTCGAGCCGTGTCCGGTACTCCTTGGGCAGCGAAATGCCCCCTCCGGCGCCGGAGTCCGTATAGACCGGAACTCCGGCTGCGCTGAGCGCCTCGATATCGCGGTATATGGTGCGCTCCGACACTTCGAGCCGCCGCGCCAGCTCCTTAGCCGTCATCCTGCCTTCCAGCTGCAAATGCATAATAAGCGAAATAAGCCGATCTGCCCGCATAATGCCTCCTATGCCCGTCTCCAATTTCATCCTAATTGTATATCACTGACAGTAGATGTCAACGATCGCCTGCTACAATGACTGTATCCTTGCGGATTACCGGAAAGAAGAAGAAGGTGAAGTAATTGAAAAGAATCCAAACGTGGCTTGGCACTCATCGCACCGCGCGGCTCCTGCAGACTGCCGCTATTTTGCGCAGCATGTGCCAAGGCATCGGCGTGGTAGCCTTGACCTTATATTTGAAAGAGCTCGGCTGGAGCGGCGGCGCCGTCGGGGAGCTTCTGGTCGCAGCGGGCTTGTTCAGAGCGGTGATGGCCGCCTTCGCCGGAGAGTTGAACGCGCTTCTCGGACCCAAGCGGTATATGCTTCTATGGGAGACGGTCCTTGCCGTCTCGCTGCTTGCCATCACCTGGACGGCGAACCCGGCCGCGTTGTGCTGCGCCGCCGTGGCGTCCGGCTTTGGACGCGGTCACGCCGGATCGGGCGGTCCCTCCGCGGCGGTCGAGCGCAAATGGCTGATCGCCTGCTCGGGCAAAGCCTATTCCCGCGCTCTCGGCGTGCATGCCTTCGCCGGTTATATCGGCATGGGAGCGGGCGCACTGCTCGCCGCTCTCACACCGCTCTGGCAGCATGCGCTGCCGGGCGCAATGCAGTTCCGCCCCCTGTTCGCCGCGGCGTTTGCGCTCGCAGCGGGCTGCACGCTCGTCATCGCCGCCGTTGCCGGAGGCGAGCGCAAAGCTGCCGCTCCGGCCGGCGCCCGAACGCCGAAGCGTATGGGCGCGCCGGGTGCAGACGGGACCGGAGCGGCGCCGGCGAAGCCGTTATCCGGCTTCGTTCATCTGCTCAACGGCATGGCGGCCGTTATGGCGACGACGCTGACCTCCTACTGGCTGTCCGCCAAATTCGGCGCTGCTCCGGAGATGATCAGTCTCGTATTGGCCGCTTCGTACGGCGGCGCGGCGGCATCGGCGCTGCTGAATATCCGCCTCGCCGAACGCGTCGGGACGCACCGGACCGTCGTCTGCATGCAGCTCGGCGGCATCGTCTTCGCGCTGCTGCTCCCTTGGTCGCCGTCGTTCGGACTGGCGGCGCTGCTCGTAGCCGGCTGCACGACATGCAATTTGGGCACGCGCGCCAGCCGGACGGATGCGGCTGTGCAGACCCGGACGGAGCGAGGGCAGACAAGCGCGCAGCTGTGGCTCTACAGAGCCAAGAGCCTGCTGCTGCGCTTCGGCATCCTTCTGTGGCCGGGGGCCTTCGGGCATATGATCGACCGCGGCCATTGGGCGCTGCCCTTCTATATCGCGGCCGCCGTCCAGCTCGCAACGACATGCTGGTATATCCGCAGCCATGACCTCCGCTCTCCGCCGCGTCGGTCCGAACCCGCAGCGGCGGCCCCAACCGAAGGCGCAGACCGGGCAGACGCCGCAGGCGAACCTCCTGCCGAGACGATGCCCGGGGCAGGGAACGTTCCCCTCAAATCCGGAACTTAAACGGATTTGCAGCCCATGTTTACGGCGCTGCAGGCAAGGCGCTGCCCTCGCAGCAAGGATGCCTCTCCAAACGCCTCTATGCCGGGTGCCGCGCCAACGTCAAAAAGCCGTCCGAATCCATCATTCCGGACGGTTATTTCTTCAAGCTCTTGTGCGCCGAACGCTGCATTCGCTTATGCCATGCCTTTCGTTTTGCGGCCGCGGCGCCGTCAATTTCGATTTCGTTGTCCGCAATCAACGGAATGTTACATAATCCATTGAGATCAACCTAGCCTGCGGATATGTCCCGGCCGAAACCCGTACATTTGGGTATGGGGAGGGAATCGGATATAGGATTCCGACCGTACTCCCTCTTGGATCTACCTCGAGCTCTTGCGCTTCCCTTTGCCGGCGCCCGGCTATACCATGCCTTCTTCCTCCACGGCAAATTCGAAGTCGTCGAGATCGAACACTTGAACCGGAATTTCCGCTTCGATAATTTTTTCGATAAGCTCCAACTGGTCCGTCATAATCGGCGCCTGCGCGCGCATCGCGGTCAAGATAAGCTCCGTCTCGATAGGATCGAACGCTTCACCGTACTCCTCGTTGTCGAAGGAATTGACCATCGTCAGCGTCACATGATCGCTAAGCGGCATGGGCGGGCTTTGCGTCCAAGGCACCGTCAGCGCTTTCTCGATTTTTTTGCGGTTCAGCGGCTCTTCCAGAAGTTCTATAAGCTCTTTGATTTTGGTTCTGACGTGGGTCTCATCCTTGGCGTCCGGCATGATCGGCTCGGGCGTATCCTTCAGTTCATACAACTCCCGTATCGTAGTATAAGGAATAATATATTCCACCGGCTGGCTAGGAACGAGCATCTCTCCGTAAACCGCCAGCATAACAGCTTCAATGACAAATTGTTTGCGCATCCGCTCCGCTCCCTCTCTTCTCTTATAAGGGTGGTGATTGAGCCCTTGTCCTGCGGTCGGTAGAAGTTTCACTCGCTGTTCCCACTTTCTACCCGCTCTCCGGCCATTTTTCACCACGCCTCTATATCATCGTAGTTAATACTTAAATACTAATTATAGCATGATTGCCGCCCACATACACCCGGGATGCGCCGCTCTCTGCGGGCGCTTTTCGTAAATCGCGGCTTCTTTCCCTCATTACGCTGTATCGTGCGGCACGTTGGAGCGCGCAAAACAGGAACAAATCCCCCAAAAGCCATCCATGCCGCTACGCGGCACCACAGACAATGGAAATGGGGTACCAAGAGTAATTTCCAGGGTAGTGACGTGATGCTCTGAAGCTTATTCCGTGCAAAATCCAAACCCCTTTGGCCTCCAGCTCCTAAACGCCCGCGCGCAGGACAGGCAATCCCAATATATTCATCGGCTGTTACTATATGAACCGAATATTTCTACGGCAGAGCAGCCTTGCTGTAAAGATTAAGCATTCCTTCAGCGTATCCTCAGCTTCCGTTCAGCTTGGCTGCCGATCTATAAGTGCAGGTCCGGTCTCCAAGCACCGTCCCTATCATAAGAAGGAGTGAACTCACATGAACATCTCATCGGCTTCCCTATCCTCCCTGTCGTCTTCCTCGTACTCGGCAAGCGGCTCCAGCGACACCTCTTCCCTCGAGAAGCAGAAGGAGAAGCTGCAGTCGCAGCTGGATCAACTTACCAAAAGCGGCAGCTCCAAGGACAATGAGAAGCAAATCCGCCAGCTCCAGCAGCAAATTCAGCGAATCGAGCAGCAAATCGCGCAGAGCCAGGGCCAAAGCCAAACAAGCGCGGCCGCCCAAGGCGCGCCCCAGCAGCCCCCTGCAGGAGGCACTCCGCCGCAAGGAGCAGGCTCGCCGCAGGGCCAAGCTCTCGGTCAAAACCGGGCGTCCGGCAGCTCCACGATCGATATTCGCATTTAGCGCCATGACGAATCGGACTCCTGGTAAAAGCCCCAGGTTACCGGGAGCGGCCTAAACCGGAAAACTGGTTCTAACGTCCCGGCATGTGAACCAATCCCCCAAAAGTGACGTGAATGCTCTGAAGCTTATTCCGTCCGCATCCAGCTTCGGCTGGATCGGCGTCTAACCAATCCGCCGGGATCGTTCTATGGTTAGACATTACTTTCGGGGAAGCCCCCGGATTTCCACAGGATATGGCTGCGCATCATTTCCTAAACAAAAACAAAAATCGCCCCCGTATCCGGTCTTTATCCGGACATCAGGGGCGATTCTCTTATTTTGAGGAGGCCGCAGCTCTCTTAAATTCCCGCTTTGCGGGCTATAGACTCCATCGTTTTTTGGCTTTCATGCATAATCCGCTCTTCGTCGAGCGTCAATACTTGACGGTTTTTCATGACGATCTTGCCGTCGATGACGACATCCTCCACATCGCGGCTCGTGACCGACTCCACGATCGTATTGATCAGGATGCGCGTCGGCGTTATATGCGGCTGATCGATGTCGATCAAAATCAGATCGGCTTTCTTGCCGGTTTCGACCGTTCCGATTTCATGCGCAAGCTGCATGGCGCTGGCTCCGCCGATCGTAATCATCTTCAGCAGCTCGTCGGCCGGCATCACGAGCGGATCGAACACTGGCAATCCCCAATAAGCATGTATGCCCGAGCGGAATACTCGCATTTCATCGAACAAGCTTAAGTTCGAGCCCGACGCCCCGTCGCTGCCCATACCGATCGACATACCCATCTCGATCATGCGCGGCGTTTTCGGGAAGCCGTGGGAGTTGAAGTTGGCGCGCGGGCAGTGCACGATTTTGACGCCGCGTTCCTTCAATATTTCCAGCTCATGCTCCGAATAGACGACGTTATGCGCCGTCAGCAAATTCGGTCCGAGCGCGCCGAGCGATTCGAGATACTCGACCGGACGCTTCCGGTAGCGCTCCAGGCAGTAGCGAACTTCGTCGCGATGCTCGGCCAGATGCATATGCAGCCCGGTATTGTACCGGCGCGCCATCTCCGCCGCCGCTTGAATCAGCTCCGGCGAACAGGACATGACCTGGCGAATGCCGAACCAGATATGGACCCGGTCGTCACCGGCCCCGTTATACGTGCGGTACAGCCACTCGTTGTTGTCGATGATCTGCTCCATCGGCTGCTTCATCGTGTCCGGCAAAAAATCGCCGATATCGATGCAAGAACGAGTGATCGCCGCCCGCATTCCCGATTGCACCGCCGCTTCGGCGACCTGATGCATATGGACGCCGCCGGCATCGGCGAAGGCGGTCGTTCCCGACTTGATCATCTCCAGGCAGCTCATCTCGGCGCTGACCCGCACGTCCTCTTCATTCATATTGCCTTCGAACGGAACGAGAATGCGCGACCAGATCATCGGTAGCTCGTCCATCGTCCGCCCTTTAAGCAGCTGCTGGCAAGTATGCGTATGGGCGTCGACCAGCCCGGGCATGCACAGCTTGCCTTTGCCCGATAACGTCTCTGACGGCTCATATTTGGCCGCCAGTTCTGCGCTCGGTCCGATCTCCACAATGCGCGAGCCGTCAATAGCTATAGCGCGGTTATCTTCGATAGTAAACTCTGGCGTCATCACGCTGCAGTCTTTGATCAACAAATCGCATTTCATGTTATCACCTTTTTTCTATGCCTGCTTCCGTATCATTTGACTCCGCCCTCGGTCAGACCTCTGACGATAAACTTCTGGAAGAACAGCACCAGAAGCAGCACCGGCAGACTGCCGACGATTCCGGCGGGAAACATGATTTCGTAGGCGACCCGGTCTTCCCCGATAAATTCCGCCATTCGGACAGACAATGTTTTCACATTCATATTGGTCATGGCGCTGGCGAACAAAAATTCGTTCCACGCGCCCATAAATACAAAAATCCCCGTCGTGACAAGCCCTCCCATAGACAAAGGCAGCACGATTTTGCGAATGATCTGCAAGCGGGTGCAGCCGTCCAGCTTCGCCGCTTCTTCAATCTCGTAAGGAATGGAGACGATGAAAGCACGGAACATCCACACCACATAAGGCAGCGAAAAGCTGATGTAAGTCAGAATCAAGCCCTGGTGCGTATACAGCAGCCCCGTCATCCGCATGATCATAAACAGCGGTATGAGCAGCGCCATGTGCGGCAGCATCTGCGAGGCCAGCACCGTCAGAAAGAACGCGTTTTTGCGCGGAAATTGAAAGCGTGCGAACGCGTAGGCGCCCAACGAGCCGATCGTCAAGGAAATCGCGGTCGTAAAGCCCGACACGATGAAGCTGTTCAGCATGGCGGATGTGAACGATTTCTCCTTCAGCAGCTGAATATAGTATTTGATCGTCCATTCGCTCGGCCATACTTTCGGAGGATTGCTGAACAAATCTAGCGGAAGCTTGAAACTGGATAAGAGCAGCCATAGGACGGGAAACAAGATAAAGATCATCAATAAGATCGAGATCATCACCTGAACCGCTTTTTTCGCGTACTTCACACTCGAAAACATCCTCTCGTTTGAGAATAATTGCCGGAGCTTCAAGGAAGGACGGAATCCCCAGGACCTCCTACCCGGAAATTCCGTTCCTCCGCCTAAGCCGGTCTGACGCAGGTTAAAGCCTCACAAGAGGTTACTTGCTTTTGCCGATCATCGCCAATATTTTTTGCTCCGCATCGTTCATCGCTTGCTCCGGCGTTGTTTTGCCGAGGAGAGCGGCCAATAGGTTGCGGGACAGCTCGTCGGTAATTTTCGTCGCCTGCTCATGACGGAACAGACCGAACGGATACTGCATTTGCTCCGGCAGCAGCGCATAGTTCGGGTACTTCTCCTGCAGCTCCGCATCCTTCACCACGGCGTCGTCGCTCGGGATTTTGCCGTTCGCCAGCGACATTTTCTTTTGCTGATCGGCGCTCGTTACAAATTTGATATATTCCATCGCCCATTCTTTTTTCTTCGAGGAAGCCGGAATCGCAAGGCCGCCGGTTTCGCCGTAAGAAGCGGTTTTCAATTTGCCGCCCGGGATCAGCGCCACGCCCATTTCGCCGACAACCTTCGATTTTTCTTTATCGTTGGACATTGCGAGCGTCTGCGGCGTATTCATGTTCATCGCAATTGTGCCCTGAGTCAGCACTTCGGCCATCGCGCCGGAGCTTGTAAACTCCTTGGACTGCGGGCTCATAATGTTATGCTTCAGGTTCATATCGACCATCGTCTGCAGCGCCGCCAAGCCTTCCGGGCTGTTGAAGCTCGGGCGGTCGTTTTGATAATCCCAGAACTCGCCGCCGTTTGCGCGCAGATGAACGATGAAGCTGGAGTAGGACAATATGCCGCCCCAGGATTCGGCGTAAGGAGATACTTTATCCGACTTGATTTGCTTGGCGACGGTGATCAGCTCGTCCCATGTTTTCGGCGGGTTCTGCATCAGCGTCTTGTTATAGTAGAACTGCCACAGCCATACGTAGCGCGGAATCGCGTACTGCTTGCCCTTGTAGGACATCGCTTCCATCGTCTGCGGATTGAGCCGTTTTTTCATATCGTCGGTCACATAAGAGTCGAGCGGCTCCAGGAAGCCCTTGGAAGCGAACTCGGTCGCCCAGTCGTCGCGGACGTGGATGACGTCGTATTCGCTGTTGCCGGCCGTGAACGAAACGAATACTTTGTCGTGAAGCTGCATGAACGGAACCGTTTCATACTTGACCTTAATGCCGGTCGCTTTCGTAAATTCCTCATTTTGCTGCTTCCAGAACGGCTCGTCCAAATAGAGGACGGTAATTTCCTTGTTCTCTTGACCTGCTTTGCCGGCAGTCCCGGCTTGATCGGCCGATGCCCCGCATCCGGCCAGCATCGAGGCGGACAATGCGCCTACGACTCCCAGCTTCAACCATTTAAAATGCTTGTTCTCCATGATTGGTTCCCCCTGTTTTTTAATCGTTTTTGCCTATTGTTTTTAAGTAAACTGCGGTAAAAAGCAGTGTACAAAGCGTAATGAAGAACGCCAGCGCCGAGCCGTAGCCCATATCGAAGTTGCGGAACGCTTGCTCGTAGGCGTAGACGTTAATGACCATCGTTTTATCCAGCGGGCCGCCTTGCGTCAGCACCCAGATAATGTCGAACGCGCGCAGCGCCCACATCGTTTCCATCACGAACAGAACCATCAGCACCGGCCGCAGCGAAGGCAGCGTAATATGGAAAAAGCGCTGAATCGTTCCGGCGCCGTCCACTTGCCCGGCATCGTAGAGTTCCTTGGAGATCGTCTGCAGTCCCGCCAGCAAAATAAGGGCCGCGAACGGAACGCTCTTCCATATATCGGCGATAATGACGGCGCCGAGCGCCGTCGAGCCTTCGGCGAGCCAAGATTTGTATTCGTCGATGAGGCCCAGCTTCTGCATCAGCTCATTAATAATCCCGTTGTTGCCGTTGTACATCCATTTCCACATCAGCCCGTTCACGACGTTGGACAAGGCCCAGGGAATCAGAAAAATGCGTTTGAAAAACTCGCCTCCCCAAATGCCGTGGAAAATCGTCAGCGCGATGCCGAAAGCGATAAAGAGCGTGCCGGCCACCTTGACGACCGTAAATAAGAAGGTTTGCAGCAGCACGTTAGGTATTCTGGCGTCCTGAACGAGCTTGATGTAGTTATCCGCCCCTACGAAGGTAAAATGCGCATGCCCGGAGACGAACTCCATCTTCGTAAACGAGAGGAACAAGGCGTAAGCCATAGGGAACAAGATCGTCAGCGCGAGCAAAATATAAGTCGGCGTCAAATAAACGCCGGCTGCGGCCGAATCCGACATCCGGTCAAAGCGGGTTAACCATCCCGGGCTAGGGGCGGCCTTACTGGGCTTGCTCATGGGTGTAATCCTCCTTCATTATCTGCTAAAAGCTTGATCGACCCGGCTGAGAAAACGGGAGACGAAACGTTCGGCGTCGACGGTCATACATACCCTCGTGTTGGGCTTGTCCGGGGATTCCCTATGCAAATCCTCGGTCGTGCGGCCAAGCGCATCTTCCTCCAGATCGACCTTGATGTGCATCGGGATCGTATGAACCAGCTCGGGATGCACCGCAACGCCGACGGCCAGCGGATCGTGCAGCGCGCAGCCCTTTAAGTACGGATGATATTTGCGGTAGGCTTGCATGTAAAATTCGGTAAATTCGGCAAAAAGCAAACTGCACGGCGTGTTCATCTCCCGCCAGCGTTCCACCTCTTCCTGCCGCAGCAGCGTTTTCCTCGTCACATCGAGACCGACCAGCGTAATCGGCAGCTCGGAGGCAAACACGAGGTCCGCCGCATGCGGATCGATGATAATATTCGCTTCCGCGAATTTGCTCGCGTTCCCCGGCGTCGCCACCGCTCCGCCCATCGTCACGACGCGGCCGATGCGGCCGACAATATCCGGCGCCTTCCGGATGGCCAGCGCCAAATTCGTCAAAGGCGCCGTCGTCACGAGCGTCAGCTCGCGGCCGTGCTCGCGCGCCTGCGCGATAATGAAATCGACGGCATGCATATCCGCCGCCGCCCGTTCAGGCTCGCGGACCGCCGTATTGCCGAGCCCGTCGGTTCCGTGGAACGTTCCGCTGTACTGGCGGGTTCGGACTAGCGGCGCTTCGGCGCCCCGGAACACCGGAACGTCGCATTTCAAATGCTCCAGAACGAGCAGCGTGTTGCGCACCGAGCAGTCTACGGGAGCCATGCCGTAGGTCGTCGTGACGCCGAGAAATTCGATCTCGGGTGAGGCTGCGGCGTAGGCGATGGCTAACGCATCGTCGATGCCCGTATCTACGTCCAAAATCAATTTACGCATGTAATAAATCCCCCTTTAATTGTTCTCTTTTCAAGGACGTTGTTCTTGTTAACTCTCAAAAAAAATTTACAACGCTCCGAGTCTCTGAGAAATCAGCTTCGCCGCATTTTGGCATTGCTGCAGCAATTCATCCGTTATTTTACTCATCCTAAATTCCAGACCCGAAATGGACAGCCCGGCGATAACCTCTCCCGTATGATCGCGGATCGGCACGGCAATGCCCATACCGCCCAGGGAAAAATCGTTGGATGAGATGCAGTATCCCTGCTCTCTTATCGTTTGCAGATGATCGAGCAGCTCGGACGGATCGACGATCGTATACTCGGTATATTTTTGCAAGCCCCCGGAAATGATCTGGTTAATCTTGTCCGGCGGCAAATTCGCCATCAATATTTTGGTCGTGGCTCCTGCATGCAGGGACACCCTTTTGCCCAGCGGAGATGTATATCGCACGCTCTGCGAGCTTTCGACCTTCTCGATACAGATGCCTTCGAGCCCGTCGATAATCATCAGCATGACGGTTTCTCCCGTGCTCTCGCACAGCTTCTCCATAATCGGCTTCGCCACCGTACGCAAGCTCATCCGGTTGGCCACGATCGTTCCCAGCTCAAAGAGCTTGATGCCGAGCGTGTATTTCTGGGTCACCGGGTTCTGAATGACGAATCCGCGATGCTCCAGCGTAACCAGCATTCGATGCACGACGCTTTTATATAAGCCCAAGTGCTCCCCAAGCTCGGTAACTCCCCATTCCGGCTTTTCGGCGGTAAAGCATTCAAGCATTCTTAATATCCGGTCTCCGGTTTCTAGAATAGCGGTTTTTTTGACATGGTTTGCCATGGCTACGACCTTTCGTACCGCAAATAAGAACGGCGTTCTATTTTTCTCAAGATTTATTATATATCATTTTATGTCGAACGCAATCATTTTTTGGAAGAAAAATTTAAGGCTTCCTTAACATAAATCTTGGTTGAATTCAGGTTGTCATGTCCCATGATTTGCGACAAGCGATGCAATGCGGTATTTGCTGCCATGACATAGCCGAATCGGTGGCGCAAATCGTGGGCGCGCAGCCCTTCAATCCCTGCGGCTTTCATATACTTTTGAATCAAATGGCGCAACGCTCGCTCCGTTAGTCGCGTGCCTGTTTTCTCCGATGGAAAAAGATACGAAGCGTCAGGGGAGAGCGTTGCCAAATAATTGTCCAGAGCAGCTCTGCACGCAGCATTCAAAGGAACTTCGCGTAGTTTAATCCGTTTCCCCGATCGAACGGTAAGATAACTGCCGCATTCACTGATTTGAATATCCCCAGGGGTTAAATCACAAACTTCCATAGGCCGCAAGCCGGTGTTAAGCATCACGGATACAATGGTCCGATCCCGGAGGGAGCCGTATCGCTCGGTTGCAGCAATCAATGCCGCTTCTTCTTGGTCGGTCATCTGTCTCGGGCTCGCCTTTTCTTCCGGCACCAGTTTGACCGGCTTGGACGGGTCGCGGTTAAGTTTGGCTTCCGAAACGGCCCATTCGAAAAATCGTTTCAGCGCAACAAGCCGGCGATTAATCGTGGCCGGCTTTAATTGCATGGTTCCAAGCATGGCTTCCCGATAACGTATTAATGTTGGGGTAGCCACATCTTCAATTCGAAAAGTCATTCCTTCTCCCGAGTGATCGGCCGTTTCAAACCAGGCAATAAAATGCCTTAAGTCACTCGCATATTCCTTCAGTGTTTTGGGACTCAAGCCTTTATGTGCGGAGAGAACATGGATGAAGTTTTTAATCATCTGCCCACCCTGTATCGAAATCCGGATCGCTTCTTTCATTAGTAACCTCCAAAAGTCTCCTTGACTTACATTAGCGGACATGGTAATCTTATCTTAACCGAAACATTAGCGGACATCAACGACAAATTTTGAAATATCTAATGATCGTGTTAATACGTTCTTTGGAGGAATTTCATGCAAACAGGTACAGTTAAATGGTTTAATGCTGAAAAAGGCTTCGGTTTTATCGAAATCGAAAACGGGAATGATGTATTTGTCCATTTCAGCGCAATTGAGGGAGAAGGTTATAAATCGTTGGATGAAGGTCAACGCGTCCAGTTTAATGTGACCCAAGGTAATCGGGGGCCGCAGGCTGAGAATGTCGTTAAAGTGTATTAATTTCTTTAAAGCTGCTCAAAGTATGAGTAGCTTTTTGTTTATTTTTGCCGGCCATTACAGTACGAGCGCTGCCATTTTTTGCAACTCCAATAATATAAAAGCGAGGTATCCCAAATGAACAAGGATCAACTGGTGGAAGAAGTTGCGAAATCCAGCGGCTTTTCAAAAAAGAACGCAGAAAAAGCGGTGACGCATGTACTGGACTCGATTTTTGCCGCTTTAAAGCAGGGAAAAGAGGTCAAATTAGTTGGCTTCGGTAAATTTGATGTCCGCAGTCGCGAAGCGCGTATGGGGATAAGCTCCAAAACAGGCGAAGAAGTGGAGCTCCCGGCGGGGAAAGTCCCTATATTCACGGCAGGCGTCGATCTGAAAAAAGCTTTAAATCAGGACTAAAAATGCTAATTTAAAAAAGATGGGGCAACCATCAGAAAAGTGGTTTTTTATCAAAATAATTACACAAGATACGAATGCCGATGTCGTTTTTTCTTCAATTGACGACATTATTCGTTTTTATTCCAACAAACAGAGTCCGCAAAGAAAGTTGGACGAATTGAACCATTTCGAGAATCATGTCAGCAAGGAAGGGACGGCGGGGAAATGATTGTTTACAACCGGTCTATAAAAACTACGGATAAAAATTATTGGTTGATCATGATTTCCTGCGTATTTACTTCGTTTATTTTTACCGTTTGGGGGGGATGCCTTTTGCTTGGATGCCTCCTTTACATTGCCTTTTCGAAACGAAGAATTAAAGGGCTATTGGGGAATTACGGCAATTCCCTGCTGCCTGCGCTTTTCAAGAAAAGGGGACTGCGATGAAATCGCTGCAAGAATTCACTCGTTGGAAAAAAGACGTGGCTTCTCATTGTAAAGCGGATTTAAGGAAAAGCATCTGGCAATTGATTAATAGCATCGTACCTTTTATTCTGCTCTGGGGTCTTGCTTACGCCAGTCTGGGGATTTCGATCTGGATAGCGCTGGCGCTGGCGATACCGGCTGCCGGATTTCTGATTCGAATCTTTATTATTTTCCACGATTGCTGTCATCAGTCGTTTTTCAAGGAAAAAAAGGCAAATGAGATTATCGGAACGATAACAGGAATCTTTACCTTCTTCCCATTTGGTCAATGGAAAAACGAGCATTCCGTTCATCATGCGACAAGCGGGAATTTATCCCGCAGAGGCACAGGGGATATCTGGACGTTAACTACCAAGGAATATACCCGCGTTATCCCCTTGGAAACGTCTTGGATACCGGTTATATCGTAATCCGTTGGTTATGTTCGGACTTGGCCCCGTATTTCTTTTTATGATTGAATATCGAATGAATCGGAAGGGCGCCAAACGAAAAGAACGCATAAGCACATACTTCACAAACGCAATACTGGCCGGTTTGATGGGGCTGCTCTGCTGGACGCTGGGCTGGAAAGAGGTTCTCTTGGTACAAGGGTCGATTCTGTACCTGTCCGGCGCTGCGGGCATCTGGCTACTCTATGTGCAGCATCAATTTGAGGATACGTATTACGAACATGCGGATGAATGGGATTATGTTAGCGCGGCAATACACGGCAGCTCTTATTATAAACTACCCAGACTTTTGCAATGGATGACCGGGAATATTGGCTTTCATCATATTCATCATCTGGTTCCCCAAGCACCGAATTATCACTTGCAGCGCATACATGAGAGCAGTGCCGCTCTGAAGAACGTTCCTGCCATTGGATTTCGATTGAGTTTACAGGCGCTTCGATATCGGTTGTGGGACGAAGAAAGCAAACGTTTTGTAGGGCTGAGGGCAATAAAGCTGTAAACCATCGGCAGACCGGGGAGAACCGGAAAAATCAGTTGTGCAAGCAAAGAACCTGCAAATCCGCTCGGGGCGGAGCTGCAGGTTCTTTGCTTAACCGCTGGAGCGGGAAAACTCCGTCTACAAAGGCGACCGCTTGCGCTGTTCCAGCTTTTCTATCGACTCTTCGGCCACTTTTCATGCACTCGTCTATTCCTCCCCCGCCTCCCCTTCTCCGCCGCTTCCTTCCCGCAGCCGCAGCCTGAACTCCTTCGGAGAACACGGGTTGTACCGCCGGAACATCTTATAAAACTGGGCCACATTCGGAATTCCTACGCTGCAGCCGATTTCGGCAATGCTCAAATCCCGGGTCAGCAGCATGCCTTCGGCCAGCTTGATCCGCTTGAAGTTAACATAATCGAGGAAAGTTACGCCCATCACCTTTTTGAAATATTTCACAAAGTAGTGATAGCTCAAATTCAGCAGCCGGCAGACGTCATGCACGGAAATTTTCTCCGCGATATGCGCATCCACATAGTTAAGCACCGGCTTCAGACGGATGATCTCGACATCATCGGAGCCTTTGAGCAGCGCCCGCTTATCGCAGCGCACGAGCAGCAGCATCAAGCTTCTCACCGAGATGGCGATCGCCATTTCATACCCTCTCCGCTTGGTCTGCATCTCCGCGAAGATGTGCATGACCAGTCTATGAGCCTCGCGGCGGGCGTCCGGGTCCGTCCTGAAGATGTAATTCAAGTCGTCGAGCGGATTGGTCAGCTCGGAGAAGCCGTGCAGAAACGGCAGCGTGCTTTGATCCAAATATTGCGTCAAGCTCACCTGCAGCACCACATACCGGATAGGATTTGCGGAAGGCCGGTCGGTCCGGTGCAGCTGGGACGAGCCGATCAAGAACACATCCCCGTCCGCCAAAGGAACCGTTTCGCGCTTCGTGTACATGACCATATGGCCGCAGTCGACCGCAACGAGCTCCACTTCCTTATGATGATGCCAATTTCCAATAAGGACGGAATTGCGCTTCAGCTCCCATACTTTCAGGAACAGCAGCGGGTTCTGATAGATGACCAGCTCGTTAATCGCTCCGGACATCGCTTCGATAGGCTTTTGCATTAGGCTTCATACCTCCCGGCGGAATTTCAGCACGACTCTAATGACAATTTTGAATAAAGATTGATTAAAAATTAGAATATCATTTTCATGCCCCGGTTTCTATAATTTACCTTAATGGAATCGTTTACAAAATCGTTCATTGGAGGTCTTAGGGTCATGTTAATAATAAAAAGAACATGCAACACGCTGCTCAGTCTCATTCTGCTGACGGGAGCGCTCGCCGGCTGCAGCACCAAAGATACTGCCCCGGAAGAGGCTACGGCGAAGGAGAAAACCGACAATACCGATCCGGTAACCGTAACATTCGGCATCCGTCCAAGCTATATGACCGACAGCGAAATCCAGCGCTACGTCATTGATCCCGTAAAAAAGAAATACCCGTATATTACCGTCGACATCGTGAAGCTTGACGATAAAAACAATTCCTTCGATAAGCTGCTCGCCGCGGACGCTCTGCCCGATATTAACGTAACGAACTCAGTGACGCTCCAAGGCACGAAGCTGCTCGGCATTCAGCAGGATTTGACCGATATCATTAAGGAAAACGGTTACGACTTAAGCCGCATTCAATCCGAACTGCTCGATACGATCAAGGCGAATAATCAGACCGATTATCTCGTCGGCCTGCCTTATTACGTCCAGTTCAATGCGCTTTATTACAACAAGGATATATTCGATAAATTCGGCGTACCGTATCCGAAAGACGGGATGACCTGGTATGAGGCGACCGAGCTCGCCAAGCAGTTGACAAGACAGGATAACGGCGTTCAATACCGCGGCTTCGAGCCGGATTCGGTCTACCGGCCCGCGTCCCAGCTGTCCCTGCCGCTGATCGATCCGTCCACGTACAAATCGATTGTCGATACGGATCAGTGGAAAACCGTGCTAGAGATGGTGAAGAATATCTATAGCATTCCGGGCAACAACAAGGTTCAGCCGTTCAGCTCGGGCGTCAACAGCTTCATCAAAGACCGTACGATCGCTATGTTGGCCGGCTTAAACAATCTCGGCCCGTTATCCGACGTAAAGAACGATTGGAATAATTGGGACTTCGCCTCTTATCCCGTATTTCCGGAAAGGCCTGGCATAGGGACGCAAGCGGATTTTCATCTGATGCTGCTATCCCCGTCCTCCAAAGTGAAGGACGCTGCCTTCAAGGTGATGACGACGATCCTCTCCGATGAAGTGCAGCTGGATATGGCGCATATGGGCAAAGGCTCCGTGCTGAAGGATAAGAAGTTCCAGGATGAATTCGGCCGGGATCTGGACTTCCTCAAGGGCAAAAACATTCAGGCCATATTCGCAACCAAGCCCGCTCCGGCATTCCCGCCGACCGAATTCGCGAGCGCCGCTTTTAATAGAGTAACCGATCTGATGAAGGCGATCATGAAGGACAATCTCGATGTCAATACGGCGATGAGGCAGTATAACGAAGCGATGGATAAATTCATCGAGGAGAACCGGAATCATTAGCTGCGCAAGCAAAGAACCTGCAAATCCGCTCGTAGCGGAGCTGCAGGTTCTTCGTTTATGGGCGGCGGCGTTACTTGCCGACGATTTCTTCCCACTTCTTCTTCAATTCGTCGTAGCCTTGCTCCGGAGTGATCTTACCGAAGCCGATCTGCTGCGAAATTTTGTTATATTCGCTGGCGAAGCTGCCGTAGCCCTTCGGTCTGCTGTAGAAAGGGCTGGCTATCGGAGCCGCTTTTTCAATCAGGTCGACTTGCTGTTTCTCTACATCGCTGTAGGTCGGGCTTAACGCATCGGACACTTTCTTGGAAACCTGCGGCCCGCGGCTTAAGCCGAGAATTTTGCCAGCTTCCTGATCGTTAATAAACCAGTCGATAAACTTCTGCGCTTCTTCGGCGTATTTGGAATCCTTCGATACGGCAAAAAATTGCGCCGGCAGCAGGAAGGAACCGGATTGCTTGGCGCTTGGAGCGACCATCAGGCCGAACTCGCCCGGTTTCACGCCGTCGATCGCGCCAAGGCTCGCCGCATAGCCGCGCTGCACCATAATCGTGCCGTTCAGCAAATTATCGAGCTTCGGATCATTCTCTTTGTTCGCCACCGTTACGTCGATCGGCGGCACGATGCCTTCCTTGCGCAGCTCGGCGAACAGCTCGTTAAACTTCACGAACGTATCCTTGTCGATATTGAACTTGCCTTCGGCGTTATTGGCCAAGCCCTTCCCTTGAGCGGCCTGGTAAATTTCGTACTTGTCGATTTCCACCTGGTTGACGCCTACGGACATATCCTGCAGCAAATATTTACCCTTTTCCAGCTTCGGCTTTACATCCCGCGCAAGCTGTATGAGCTCGTCCCATGTAAAGCCTTTATCCGGTACTTTAATTCCGAGCTTATCGAACATCACCTTGTCGTATTGAAGCGCGATAGCGTTGCCGCCGATCGGCACGGCGTACTGCTTGCCTCCGACATTGCCGACCTTGGCCAGCTGCGGATCGATATCCGCCATATTGATATCGCTTCCCAGCTCCATCAATTGTCCGCGTTGGGCGTACTCCAGCAGGTTGTTCGTATCGATCTGCAAAATATCCGGCAAATTCCTTGCCGCAGACAGCGTGCCCATCTTGGTCCAGTACGTATCGAAGCCCATATAATCCGGCTCGAAGGCAATGTTCGGATGCAGCTTGCTGTAAGCGTCCAATGCCTTCAAAGTCGCGTCATGTCTAACCTGAGACCCGGCCCATGTAATTTTTAGCTTAATTTTGGAGTCCGCATTTTTTTTGTCCGAAGCCGCTTCATTTCCCGCGTTCCCCGCGCCGCATGCGGACATCAAGAGCGCCATACTGACGGCGGAAAGCAATACTGCCTTTTTCCTGCTTACAAGCTTCATATCAACCATCCCTTTTCCATTAGTGTCTTGTGCTTACTTAAATTATAAAAGTGCGGCAAGGCGATGGATATGACATAAACCTACAAAAGTTTGCAGAAAACAACAAATTCCGTATTTTCTTAAATTAATTTATTAAATCCGTCGGATTATAACCCGTTATTTTTTTAAACTGCGTGCTGAAATAAGAAATACTGTTGTAGCCGACTTTCTCGGCCACTTCGTAAATATACAGATTGCCTTCCAGCAGCATGCCCTTGGCTTTCTCCATGCGAATGCGCGTAACATATTGGTTGAACGTTTCCTGCATGACGTTTTTGAAAATTTGCCCCAAATAATTTTTCGATATTTGCACCTTATCCGCAAGCAAACCGAGCGTAATATCCTCCATATAATGCTCGTGAACGAATTGAATGACGAATTCGACCACCTTGCGGTGCCGCATATTCTCGCTCATATGGGTGCTGTGAATAATCGTCGTCACGATCGTCTCAAGCCACGGCTCCAGTGCGCCCGACGTTTCCGGCACCGGCTCGAAAGCCGGATAAATTTGCTTCAGATCTACGCCCACATCATATAGGGAATAAGCGATAATCGCCCACAGCTCCCCCGCCAGCAGCTTCATATCCGCTTTGGCGAATGGACTGCGCTCGGCTATATAAGTCCGCACCAAGGCCTTGGCCTGCTCTTCCTGGGCGTTCCGTATCGCCTCGGCGAGCTGATGATAGAAGCGGACGGAGCGGCCGGCCGCCCCTTCCGGGCTCGGCCCCCCTTCTTCCGGCAGTTGTCTCAAAGCTTGGGAAGCGGATTCGAACGATTCGCAAATGCGGTTCCAATCGTCCTGAACCGTGCCGATTCCTGCGGCCGTATGCAGCTTCAGATGCTTGGCCAGACTCGTCGCTATGCTCTCTTGGGCTGGCACTGCCTGCTTCGGAAGCGAGCCTGCATCCGCGCCTCGTTCATCCGAATGGAGGATGAGAGCGAACTGCCTTCCGTTCATCTGCACGTAATCGTAATCGAGCGCCTGCTGCTCGACCAGCTCTTGAACGATATTTTGCACGGCGAATTGCATCACGCCGCGGTCGAACGCGTACCAATTATCGAGCCCTTCGCTTTCCAGCAGCTCCAGACAGAGGACAAGATGAGTCTGACGCTCCCACTTGGCCGCCTTCAGCTTGATCAATTCCAGATCCATAACATCCTTGGCAGCACTTCCGACCAATACGGACTTCAGCCATTCTTTGACGATATACGGTTCGAACACGCGTATTTTCTTATCGGCATCCTCATTCTCCGAATGACGCATTTTTTCTTCGCTCAGCCTGCCGATCGTCCGGCTCATCACGTTCATCAGCCCCTCGATCGTGATCGGCTTGCTTACATAATCGTCGACCTCCAGGCGGAGCGCCTGACGGGCGTATTCGAAATCGGAGTAGCCGCTCAAGATAATGAACTTGCCTTGATACTTCCGCTCGCGCAGCTTCTCGATCATCTCAAGCCCATTCATCACCGGCATATTAATATCGGTAATGACGATATCGGGCCGATGCTCCAGCACCCATTCCACTCCCTGGCTGCCGTCCAGGCATTGCCCCGCCCATTCGGCGTTCAGCTCATGCCACGGGATCGACTCGCGCATCCCTTCCAGCAGCGAAGGATCGTCGTCAATGATCGCTATTTTCCACATGATCGGCTTCGTCCTTTCCTTGGTTGTTCGAGGCAAGCTTGGGGATTCGCAGCGTGACCTGCGTGCCCTCGCGCCCTAATCCTTGGATATCCAATTGATAATGATGCTCAAAAAACGCGTCCAGCCGGGAACGGACATTGCCGATGCCGTAGCCGCCGGACGTCTTCTTGCCGATGGTCTGCGCATAGCCCAAGCCGTTTCCGTTGTCGGTAATAGTAACGAGGAGCCAGCCGTCCTCGACCTCCACGCCGATCGCAATAGCTCCGTGCTCCCGTTCGTGAAAACCGTGCTTGATGCAATTCTCCACAAAAGGCTGCAGTGTCATCTTAGGAATATAAAGCTCAAGCGCTTCTTCGGAGGCGTCCACCCGGTAATGAATTTTGCTGTCGCCAAGACGAGTGCGCTGAATCTGCAAATAATATTCGACGAAATCGAGCTCCTGCGATACCGGGATCAGCGACTCTCCGCCGGACAAGCCGATTCTCAGCATCCGTCCGGTCATATCGAGTACCCGGCTCATACGGGAATTGCCGTCTTTGATCGCCATCCAATTGAGCTGATCCAAGGTGTTGTACAGAAAATGCGGGTTGATCATCGCCTGCAGCGCCTTGATCTCCGTCTCCTTCTTGCGCCGGTATTGCTCTTCCAACGAGACCAGCAAATCCTTGATTCTTCCGAGCAGCCTGTCGTACCCGGTGAACAGCTGGCCGAATTCGTTGTTGTAATCCCGAGGCAGCTTCGGATTCAGATCCAGCTCGGGATAGCGGTTCATGCTCTGCAGCAGCAAGTAGATCGGCTTGTTGTACATCCGGGTCAAGTACAAGCTGATCAGCAGCACCGCCACAATCGATACCGCGCCGATCGCGCACAGCACGCCGATCATCGACCAGCTGTCCTGCGCCAGCAGGTGCCACGGGGTAATTTCCGTCACGATCCAGCCCGAGCGCGTCATTTGAGAGGAGACGATCAAAGCTTTTTCAAATGAAAGCAGCTGTTTCACCGAGCTGGTTTGATGGGCTTCGCTCAGCCCGTCGACGCTTCTCACAATATTTTGGTAATCCGTTTCGTTCAGCACGATGCCGGGATTGCCGGCCTGGACGATTTTGCGGCCGCTCGAATCGAGCAGCAGCCTTAGGGACTGAAGCCCCTGCTCTCCGAGCATATCCTGAATCGTCGAAGCCTTGATGTTAATGAGGATGACGCCGGCATAATCGCCCGAGATGGAGGTCAGCTTGTGGGCAAAGCTCGCTACGGGAATGACTCCGTTCTGCGTCTGGGCGTTATGCTCCCCGATCCAGACGAAATCGCTTTGCATAACCAGATCGCTCCACGGCTCCTTGTTCATTTCTTCCAGCTTCAAATACATGATCGGGCCAATCGTATTAATGGAAGGCGGAGCCCCGATATACACATGGATGCTGTCGATGACAGGCGAGCTGAACGCGGCGCGAAGCAGCGAAGAGGTTACCCGCTCCTCCAGCGTATGGCGCTCGTACGGATCGGCCGGATTGCCGAGCAAATTGATCATATCCTGGTTGCGGGAGGCGGACAGGGAGATCGATTCGATAAAATTGAACTGCGACTGCAAATGATCGTTCAGCCCTACCAGCATCTTCTCCTGGTAAGACGCGGCGGTTTTCACAATCGATTTCATCGAGAAGTGGTAGCTCGTCCAGACAATGATCATAAGCAGCAAAATAACGAACACCGTAAAGCTGCCGAAATATAAATAGCGAATCGGATATTTTTTGAACAATCGCTCCATTGTAGTCACCTCTGCAGCTTGTGCGGTACTGGTACGCTTAAGGCATAAAACGCGAAAGACCGAAACATACCGCATGAGCGGCACATTTCGGACATCGTGTGAATCAGCCTTTGAGGCCGGAGGTGGCGATCCCTTCTACAATATAGCGCTGGGCTACGAAGAAGATGATCGTTCCCGGCATAATCGACAGGAAAGACATGGCGAACAATTGACCCCAAGGCGTGCTGGACTGCGCATCGACGAATACTTTCAAAGCCAGTCCCACCGTATATTTATCGATCGATTGAATGTAAATCATATGACCCAGGAAATCGTCCCAATTCCACAGGAAGCAGAAGATCGACATCGTCACGAGCGCCGGCACGAGCAGCGGCATAATGATCCGCCAGTAAATGCCAAACGACGTGCAGCCGTCCATCTTGGCCGCTTCGTCCAGTTCATGCGGAATGCCCCGAATGAATTGAACGAGCATGAAGATGAAGAAGGAGCCGCCGATTCCGCCCGCCAGCGCATGGGGAACGATGAACGGCAAATACGAATCGACCCAGCCGAATTTGTTAAACATGACGTACTGCGGAATAATCGTCACCTGGTTCGGCAGCATCAGCGTCAGCAAGACGATGGAGAACCAGAAGTTTTTGAGCGGAAACTTCATGCGGGCGAAGCCGAACGCCACCAGACTGCATGACAAAATCGAGGTAAAAAGCACGCTCAAAATCAGTTTAAACGAGTTGATATAGAAATGTCCGAACGAATAGCCGGTAATCGCGTTCCAGCCGCCGGGAAAATTGTCCAGCGTAGGATGCTTCGGCCAAATATCGGGAGAGGTCAGCTCCGTATTCGTCTTGAATACGGCGCCGAGCCACCAAAATACAGGATAAATGATAATGACGCAAAGAACAACCAGAACGATATGGGAGAGCAGCTTGCCGTTTTTCCGCTTCATCCTATTTGCCCCCTTCCGTCTCGTAATGAACCCATTTCTTCGAAGTCGCAAAGATCAGAAGGGTAACGATGGAGATAATGACCAGCAAGATCCACGCGAGCGCGGAAGCGTACCCCATCTGGTAGCGGCTGAACGCCTTCTCGAACAAGTACAGCGCGTACATATACGTCGATTCCATCGGTCCCCCGTGCGTGATGATGAACGCCTGCGTGAACATTTGGAACGCGCCGATCGTCTGCAAAACAAGATTAAACAAAATGATCGGAGAGAGCATCGGCAACGTCACCGAGAAGAACGTTCTTACCTTTCCCGCCCCGTCCACCGCCGAAGCCTCGTACAGCTCGGAAGGAATCTGCTTGAGCCCCGCCAGAAAAATAACCATCGACGAGCCGAACTGCCACACCGCCAGTATGATCAGCGTCGCCAGCGCGGTTTGCGGGAGGCCGATCCAGTTCTTCCCCTCAATGCCTATCTGAAGCAACAGCTGGTTGATCAATCCGTCCTTGCCGAACAAGTTGCTCCACAGAATGGCCACGGCCACGCTCGCCCCGATCAACGAAGGAAAATAGATGACCGTCCGGTAAATGAACATCCCCCGCAGCTTCATATTCAGCATGATCGCAATCAGCAGCGCTCCCCCCAGCTTTACCGGAACTGCGATAAGAACAAAGAGCAGCGTCGCCTTCAAGGAATTTGTAAATGAAGAGTCGTCGAGAAAAATTTTCTTGTAATTGGCAAGTCCGATCCATTTCTCCGCCTCCAGCAGCGAATAATCGGTGAAGGAGAAATAAAGCGACTGCAGCATCGGCCAAAAGGTCAGAAGAAAGAAGCCGATTAACCACGGAGAAATAAACGCATAGCCTTGCAAAGAAGTAAACCATTGCTTTTCCATTTTCGAAGCTGTTGTTTTCATCTGGTCACCGCCATTTATGTCTTGTTTGTATCTTAAGTATAAAAGGCATGACCGCCGCAAAAAACTAGGTAAACTAATGAATGTTTTAAGAAAACAACAAGTTCGGAAATTCTGCCCTCGTATCTTTCGCTTCTCTAGAAAACGAAGGACCGCCATGATCATATGAATGACCGGCGGTCCTGTAATCGATAATTCCCTGCTATGCCAAGCGCCTGATTTCGTTATACGCCATCAGAAGCGGCGCTACGCCGTGGCCGTTATTATCGGCGATCTGTTCGCCGGAGATGTAGTACTCGAAGCTTCCGTCACGGACAATGCCCGTGTCCGGATTGCGCCCGACACCCGCGCTCTTGCAAATGCCGCCGAGCAGCACCTCGCCGTTCTCCTCGCGGATGTACTGCCGCACGGTGCCGTCGAAAGCGCGCCTGCCGTACACGGCATATTCCTTAGGCAGCATGCCGAGCCGGACGCCCTTCAAGATGCCGTAAGCCATCATCAGCGTCCCGCTCGATTCCAGATAATTGCCGGAGGCATCCCCCTTGTCGACGACCTGGTACCACATCCCGCCGCTATGCTGATACGGCAGCATGCCGTCGACCGTCTCCTGGAGCAGCGCTTTAAGCGGCTCGATATCCGCTTTCTCTCCCTGCAGCAGCTCGTACACGTCGGTCAAGGCCATCGCCCACCAGCCGACGGCGCGGCCCCAGACGTTCGGCGACATGCCGCTTTCCTTGTCGCACCAGAAGATTTCCCGGCTTTCATCGTAAGCGTGATAATAGAGCCCGTTCGCTTCGTTATAAAGAAACTTCCGCACATTGGCGATTTGGTTCAACGTGTCGGAATAATCCTTGGTTTCGGCGAATTGCTTCGTATATTCCGCATAAAACGGCTGACCCATATACAGACCGTCCAGCCAAATTTGGTTCGGATAGTTCTCCTTATGCCAGAAGCTGCCGGAAGGCGTTCGCGGATAAGTCTTCAGCTGATCGTACAGCTGGTCCATCACGAATTTATATTTCGGGTCGTTCTCCTCGCGGTACAGCGGGAACAGCGCCGACGCCATTCGGATCTGATCGATGCTGTAATACGCCGGATCAATCTCGGGAATCCGGCCGTTCTCGTCGTACAGCCGGTCGATAAATTGCTTCGCAAAGCGGTATTCCGCCTGATTGCCCGTTTGCTCGTAGCTGTCCAAATACGCCTTCAATATGCAGCATTCGATATAATGCCAGCGGAGCGAATACCATTTCTCTTCCGCCATGTACTGCTCCTTCAGTTTCTCTACTAACTCGTACGCCACCTGTAACGCACCTCCATCATTCATTGCCGTCTCCGGAAGCGCAGCGTGCAGAAGACGGCTTCCCTTGCGGAAGCGTCTGCCTGTCGGCTGCGCATCCGGATGAACTTCTTTTATTATAAAATAGGGCGGAGGCCGCCGGATGACGGACTTTTTGCGATAAACAATAAAATATTGCAGAAACTAACGATTTGCTCTCTTACAGCTCTACGACCGCCTTGATCACGCCGTTTGCCGGGTTCAGCCAATCCTCGAACCGCTCGATCATCGTATCGAAGCCGGCGCGATGCGTAATGTACGCGTTAATGTCCACCGCGCTGCCAGACAGCGCTTTCATTACAACCTCGAAATCTTCGCGCGTTGCGTTGCGGCTTCCCATCAGCGTCATTTCCCGCTTGTGAAACTCCGGATCGTTAAACCGAATGTCCGCACTCACGAGCCCGACATAGACCAGCTTGCCTCCGTGGGAGACGTATTGGAATGCCGACTCCATCGACTTGGCGTTCCCTGTAGCGTCGAAGACGATCGACGGAAACTCGCCGTCCGTCAGCTCCCGCAGCTGCTCCTGCGGGTTATCCCGCACGTTCACGACCGCGTCGGCGCCGGCCCATTCCCGGCAGAACGCCAGCCGGGCGTCGTTCATATCCATCGCGATGACGCGGGCGCCCCGCTGCTTTGCGATTGCCATAACTCCCAGCCCGATCGGCCCTGCGCCGATGACAAGCACGTTCTCTCCCGGCTGGGGATCGGCGCGTCTGACCGCATGAGCCCCGATGCTGAGCGGCTCCAGAACGGCGGATTGATCCAGCGTCAACCCGTTCGTGACGATCAAATGATCGGCCGGCACGGCAATGAATTCCCGCATGCCGCCGTCGGTATGTACGCCGAGAACGCGCATTTGCGTGCAGCAGTTCGTTTTGCCGCTGCGGCAGGCGATGCAGCTTCCGCATTCCAAATACGGAATGACGGCGACCTGATCGCCGACGGCAATCCCGCGCGCTTCTCCTGCGATCGCTTCCACCGTACCGGACAGCTCATGTCCCAAAATGCGGGGATACGTAAAATACGGCTGATTCCCCTTAAACGCATGCAAATCCGTGCCGCAAATGCCGATTCTTCGGATGCGCACTAAGGCTTCCCCCTGCTGTGGAACGGGCGCTTCCGTTTCCGTTTGGTAAAACTCGTTAATTTCTCTGCATATGATCGTTTTCATCATCCCGGTCTCCCTTCATTTCGCGGTGCTGATTACATTCCTCATTATATTCGTTTAAATCGATTACGTAATTTCGAATTTTGACCCAAACCTAACCGATTTTGATATACAATGGTAAAGGTGATAAACATGCATACGATAATCAAGCAATTTCCCGAGAGCGGCGATTTTCCGTTTCATTTCGTTTACAAAGATACGAAAAGCCCGCAAAACGAGCTGTCCGACCATATGCACGAATGGTATGAAATCGTCTATGTTCACCGGGGCGAAGGCCTCTTTTTTATCGATCAGGCGTTCTATCCGATGGCGGAAGGTGACGTGTTTCTCATTCCGGGCGATACGATACACCGGGCGATGCCGGACAAGCATCATCCGGTCACTTCCTCGATCGTCTATTTCGGCGAGCGGCTGCTTCCCGATATTTCGCTCGGCGAGTCGTTCTCTCTCCCCTTACTGTTCCGTCATATCCAGCATCGTCAAAGCTACAGAGCTTCCCTAGACTTTCACGACCGCAAGCGCTGGGCCCGGCATATCGAGGAAGTGAAGGAGGAATCGGACCGCCGCGGTCAAGGATACCGCTTCGCGCTGCGGCTCATTCTGCATCGCATGCTGCTGGAGCTGGCCCGAAGCGAACGGATGAGCTTCCAGGAATCCGTCCCTCCCGCGCCGACCCGATACCCGTGGCTGCACGAGATGCTGGGGTACATCGACGCGCACTTGGACCGGCCGCTCAGCCTGTCGTCTTTGGCCAAGGAAGCGCTGGTCAGCCCCGAGCATTTCACGCGCGTCTTCAAGCAAATGACCGGTCTGCGCCTGACCGATTATATTCACAGCAAACGCATCGTGAAAGCCAAAAGACTGCTGCGGCACTCGGCGCTGCCTACCCACGAAATAGCGGTGCTGTGCGGCTTCGAATCGCTGCCCCATTTTCACCGCATCTTCAAAAAGCATACCGAGTCGACACCCGCGGCCTGGCGGCGGGCGTCGCGGGGCTGACCGGCTGAGGGAGCCAGCCCGATGGTCTGCCAGAAATAGCGAAGAGCAGGCGCGTAAGCTGCCTGCTCAATCTCAATGTATGGAACTACGTCTGCACAGACGAATGCCATGCTTCTTCAAATTGTTCTCGCTTGGCGTCGAGAACGGCTCTCCGGCCAGACGCTACCCTTAATATCGCGCCACAACCATTTTCTTGCGCGTATAAAATTCGACGCCGTCCTTGCCGTTCGCATGCAGATCGCCGTAGAACGATTTCTTGTAGCCCGAGAACGGGAAGAAAGCCATCGGGGCCGGTACGCCGACGTTGATCCCAAGCATCCCCGCGTCGATATGCTCTCTGTAATGCCGGATCGCCTTGGCGCTATCCGTATAAAGGCAGCCGCCGTTGGCGAACTCGGAAGCGTTGGCGATGTCGATCGCTTCATCCAGCGTTTCCGCCCGGACGATGGACAGCACAGGAGCAAAAATTTCATCCGTCCAAATTTTCATGCCTTGCTTCACATGGTCGAAAATCGTCGGGCCGACGAAATAACCGCTGCCGCCCGCCGCGGGCGCCTCGCGTCCGTCCAGAAGCAGCTGCGCCCCTTCGGCGTCCCCCGCTTCGATATACTGAAGCGTGCGCGCTTTGTGGGAGTCGCGGATGACCGGCCCCAGGAAGACGCCGGCCTGCGAGCCGTCGCCGATCGTCAGCGCCTTGGCGGCCTCGGTCAGACGGCTCACGAGCTCGTCCGCTACGCCGCCTACCGCTACGACGACGGAGGTGGCCATGCAGCGCTCGCCGGCGGAGCCGAAGGAGGCGTTGATGATCTCCTTGACCGCGAGATCGAGGTTTGCATCCGGCATGACGATGGAATGGTTCTTCGCGCCGGCCAGCGCTTGCACCCGTTTGCCGTGAGCGGCCGCCGTCTTGTATACGTACTCGGCTACCGGCTGGGAGCCGACGAAGGAAATCGCGCTCACGCCCGGATGCTCCAGCAGGCCGTTCACGACATCATGCGCGCCGTGGACGATATTGAACACGCCGTCCGGCAGCCCCGCCTCGGTCAGCAGCTCGGCCAGCCGGTTCGCGAGCAGCGGCGTGCGCTCCGACGGCTTCAGCACGAACGTATTGCCGCAGGCAATGGCCAGCGGAAACATCCAGCAGGGCACCATCATCGGGAAGTTGAACGGCGTAATCCCGCCGACGACGCCGACCGGATAGCGATGCATGTTCGACTCCAGTCCTGTAGCAATATCCGGCAGAGTGCTGCCCATCATCAGCGTCGGAGCCCCTGCGGCGAATTCGACGCATTCGATGCCGCGCTGCACTTCGCCGTAAGCTTCGCCGTAGCTTTTGCCGTTCTCCTTCGTGACCAGCTCGGCCAGCGCCTTCCAGTTATCGACCAGCAGCTGCTGGTATTTGAACAAAATGCGCGCTCTTCTCGGAACGGCGACCTGCTTCCATTCTTGGAAAGCTTCCGCGGCTGCCGCCACCGCCCGGTCGACGTCTTCCCGCGTCGACAGCGGTACGGTCGCCAGCGTCTCGCCCGTCGCCGGATTCGGCACGGTCTCGTACCTAGAGGATGCCGATTCCACCCACCGGCCGCCGATAAAATTGTGTAATGCGGGCACCGCCGCTATATGTGTAGGTTGTGTCATCACGAATCTCTCCTTTGTTTAGAAGCCCAAAATGGTAAACTTGCCGAGCGCCGCTTCCTGAACGGCCGCCATCGGCCGCTGGAACAAGCCGATCCGGTCGAACGCCTTCGGCTTCTGCTCCATCTCCTCGCGCAGCGTTTGACCGAAGGCCATGCGCAGCGCCGTGCCGATATTGATCTTGGCGACGCGCGCCGAGGCGAGTCTGCGCAGCTGATCGTCCGGCACCCCGCTGGAGCCGTGGATGACGAGCGGCGTGTCGACCAAGCTCTGGATGCGCTCCAACAGCTCGAAGTCGATGCTCGCCTCCTGCGTCTCCATCCGGTGCACGGTTCCGACCGATACGGCCACCGCGTCAATCCCCGTCTCGCGTACGAACTGCCGGACCTCGTCCGGGTCGGACAGCTGATGCTTCATCGCAATCGACGGATCGCTGTAGCCGACGGAGCCGATCTCCGCTTCCACCGAGATGCCGCGTTCATGCGCGTAATCGACGATTTCCTTCGTCCGGCGGATGTTCTCCTCCAGCGGCAGCTGAGAGCCGTCGTACATGACGGAGCTGAAGCCGTGCTCGATCGCCGAGGAGCAAACCTCGAAATCTTTGCCGTGATCGAGGTGCACGCAGACCGGAACGGAAGCGCTGCGGGCCGCCTGCAGCATCAGCGGCGCCAGGTAAGCGAGCGGCATATGCTGAATCGCCGGAATGTTGGCGGCCAGAATGACGGGAGCTCCTTTGGTCTCCGCCGCCCGAATGACCGGAATGATATCCTCATAGCCGAATATATTGAACGCCGGCACCGCATAATCCTTGGCTGCGGCTTCGTCGGCGAGCTGTTTCAATGTGACCAGCATGGTCGTATCTCCCCTTCTTGATCGTTTCGATCTCTCCAACGGACGCGCCGCTGCCGCTATTTAGGCCTATACCGGCCCTGTAACGGCTCTTAACGGCTCGTATGCTTGTCGATTACGGCTTGAATTTCTTCCGCCGTCGGCATCGCGTCCGAGCAGCTGTGGCTGGAAACAACGATGGATGCGGAAGCCGCCCCGAACTGCTGGCTGCGCGAAATGTCCCAGCCGTTCATCAAGCCGTAGATGAAAGCTCCCGCGAACGAATCGCCGGCGCCGAACGTCTTGACGACATTGGCCGGGAAGGTCGTGCCCGTGAAGCTTTGCCCGTCCTTCGTGAAGGCGACCGAGCCGTCTCCGCCGTGCTTGACCAGCACGATCTTGGCATGATGCGCAAACCAGCGGTCGGCCGTCGCCTGATCGTCTTTTTGCAGCGGCCCGTAAGGCGCTTCGAGCAGATCGAACTCTTCTCTGCCGCCCAGAATGACGTCGCTCTTCTCCGCCACGAGAGCGCAGTAGATGCCGGTTTCTTCACGGGATGACCACGAATAAGGGCGGTAATCGATATCGAAGAAGACGACGACCCGATGCTTTCTCGCCAGCTCCACCGCTTTGAACACGGCTTCCCGGGAAGGGCTCGCCGCAAGCGCGGTGCCGGAGATCATGATCGCTTTGGCGTTCTTGATATATTCCTCGCGGATATCGGCGGGCTCCAGCTTCAAGTCGGCCACATTATCGCGGTACATCAGAATGCTGCAATCGGTAGGCGATTTGATCTCGGTAAAAGCAAGCCCGGTCACCGTGCCCGACTTGTCGGTAATGACGTTCGACGTGTCGATGCCGCGATCCTCCAAATACTTCGTAATGAAGCGCCCGTGCTGATCGTCGGACACGCGGCCGATAAAGCCGGAGGCTTTGCCCAGTCTCGCTACGGCAATCGTAATATTGGCGGGCGAGCCGCCGACATATTTGGTAAACGTTCTCGTCTCTTCCATCGGACGGTGAATTTCGTTCGCGTTCAAATCGATGCACAACCGGCCCAAGCCGATAAAATCCATCGGACGGCTCTCTTCAAACGTAATCAAGCTCATATTCGGCCTCCTCGTTCACTCGTTTATCGTTACTTCCAGCTTTCAAAAATCCATTCATGATCGGTATCGTTCTTGAATTTCCACGTTCTGACCGGCCCGGCCATGACGTTCAAATAATACAGGTCATAGCCCGGAGGCGCCGAGACCGGATGATAGCCCCTCGGAACGAGCACGGCATCCCCGTTGCTTACAGCCAGCGTTTCGTCCAGCGAACGGTCGTCCGTATATACCCGCTGGATGGCAAAACCGTGCTCGGGCTGTACTTTATGATAATACGTTTCTTCCAAATACGACTCTTCCGGAAGCCGCTCCTCGTCATGCTTATGCGGGGGATAGCTCGACCAGTGGCCGCTTGGCGTCAGCACCTCGACGACGAGCAGACTGTCCGCCGGCTCCTGCTCGGGGAGAATTTGATGAATGCGCCGCTCGGCGCTGCCTTTGCCGCGAATTTCGACCTCAATCTGCGACGGGGCGATCAGTCTCGCTGCGTACGTTCCTTTGCCGGGAGCTCTGCACACGGCCAGCTCCAGCGCCGTCAACGCTTCAACCTCGTAACGGTCGCCGGACGGGACATAGACCGCATAAGGCGGAATTTGCTCGAATACGCTCATCCGCTCGCCGATGCTCTCCCAGCGCTCTTGCTCCGTCGAGACGTTCCCCTTGCCGCCGATGAGCACGAGGCATACTTCCTCGTCCCCCGTCTCCTGCTGCAGCCGCTGTCCGGCCTCCAGCCGGAACACTTCAAAGCCTACATACCGCCAGCCCGCCGATTCAGGCGTAATGCGCAGCACGCTACCGTCCGATGCGGGTGCCGCGCTGCTTACGATCAACTCGCTTTTTGCCATTGCCGTCTCCTCCTTCATTCCGGTGCTCCATTGTCCGTATCCTTCCGTCCCGCACATCTATCCGTTTTTTTGGCGAACGCTTAATAACATGGTGAAAAACGCCCGCTTCGCATGCGAAAGCATCCTCCGATCGCTCTTGTCCCCGGATTTCTTGAATAGGTAAGCCCGTGTAACGGGTGAAATCCGAGAACAAAGGCGAACGCTTCGCTTCTCCGGATTGCTCTCGCTTGCTTCGCTCGCTTGTTCACCCGCCGTTTAAGGCTCGCCGTTTCTCTAATTCTCTAATGGATATTAACCAACACTGACCTCGATCTCGCTCAGCTTCACGGGTCTGCCTTCCGTCAGCGATACTTTGGCCGCATAGGCGATCTTTTCCGCCTGGAAAGCGTCGTTGCCGTCTACCGGCACCGGCTGTCCGTTCAAGACGCTGTCGATAAACTGGCGCGTCTCGTCGATATACGAATCGTGATACCGCTCAAGGAAAAAATATTTCGGATTGTCGCGGACAACGCCGTCCTTCGTGCTGATCTCCGCCGTCGTCGGATGATCGTTCTGCACGCCTATGCTCCCTTCCGAGCCGAACACCTCGACCCGCTGATCGTAGCCGTATACCGCCTTCCGGCTGTTGTCGATAACGCCGAGCGCGCCGCTCGCAAACTTCAGGCTGATGACCGCCGTGTCGATATCCCCCAGCTCCCCGATCACCGGATCGACGAGCACTGCGCCCTGCGCGTAAACCTCGGTCACCTCGCTGCCCGACAAATAGCGGGCCATATCGAAATCGTGGATCGCCATGTCCATGAACAAACCGCCGGACACCTTGATGTAGTCGCTGCTTGGAGGCGCCGGATCGCGCGACGTAATTTTGATCAAATGCGGATCGCCGATGCGGCCGGCTTGCACCAGTTCGCGCACCCGTTTGAAATTATGATCGAATCTGCGGTTGAACCCCGTCTGCAAGACGACGCCCGCCTGCCGCACCTCTTCCAGCGCCGCCGCCGTTTGACGATAGTCAAGACTGATCGGCTTTTCGCAAAAAATATGTTTGCCCGCTCTGGCCGCTTCGGTAATAAAAGGAACATGAGTATTGGTCGATGAGCAAATAAAGACGGCTTGAATTTCCGGGTCCTGCATAATGTCCTTATAATTGTCCGTAACGGCCGCAATGCCGAGACCGGCGGCCCAGCCGCGCAGTTCGTCCGTCACATAAACGTCCGAGATAATGCGAATGTCGGCGCGGCCGTTGCGCGTCAGATGCTCCGCATGCAGCCGCCCGATTCTTCCGGCGCCGATAATGCCAATGATTAGCTTCTCCATAGTATGACCTCACTGTCGTTCGAATGGGGTTAAGCGCTTAATCTTTCTGCATAAAGCAATAACTCGTTATCTTCCCTTGTCGTTCCCCGGCAGGCTCCGCCTTGTTTATACAGGCATCGCTTGCAAGTAATCCTTGGCCTTCTGAGCGTATTCCACCGGATCGGCGATCGCCGGGTCCTGCTCCGCCTCGATAATCATCCAGCCTTCATAGCCGCGGGCCGCCAGCTCGCTGAAGATCGGTTTGAAATCGATGCAGCCGTCGCCGGGTACGGTGAATATGCCTCGGCGCACCGCTTCTCTGAAGCGAATGCCCTCCCGGCGCTTCCAATCCAGCACATCCTGACGAATATCCTTCAGATGAATATAGCGAATCCGGTCGTAATACGTGCGAAGGATGTGCAGCGGATCGCTGCCGCCGAAGTAAGCGTGACCCGTATCGTACAGCATATGGACCAGCTGCGGATCGGTCGATTCCATCAACCGGGCAATTTCTTCCCCGCTCTCCACCACGGTTTCTCCGTGATAGTGGTACACGAGCTGCATCCCGTTATCCCGGCAGTAGCGTCCCGCTTCGTTCAGCCCTTCGGCCATATGCTTCCACTGCTCGTCGGTCAGCGGCTCGATACGGACCGAGTTGTTCTTCAGATCCTCGAAGGCGTTGCCCGTTTCGCAGGTGACGACGTATCGGCAGCCCATCGCTTTCAGAAAATCCGCATGCTCGCGGAACGATTGCAGCTCCTCTTCCCGGCGCTCCGGCTGGCTGAAGTGGACCGATTTCCACTGCGACGTCAGCACCATATGATGGCGGTCCAGCAGCTCCTTGAGCTGCTTCGTATCGCGCGGAAACTTGCGGCAAAACTCCGTTCCTTCAAAGCCTAGCCGGGACATGTCTCCAAGCACCTGCTCCGCCGTGTAATGATCGCCGAGCTCCATAATATCTTCGTTGACCCAGTTGATGGCCGAGATCCCGTACTTCACATTCATGGAAAAAGGCTCCTCTCTTTGATTGGCAACCGCGGGCGAACCGCGTCCGCACTGTTTCACGTTTCTAAGAAATGTGACGATCGATTGGCGTCCTGCGGTCGGGTCGATAGAGACTTCTGCTTGCGGAAACCTCTGCCGATCGCCGACCATCCTCTTATCCCGACCGCTTTACCATTTGGGCACCGTGCTCAATTTTGCCTGCAGCTCCTCGTAAGACCGCTTCACGCCGTCCATCTCGGATACTTCGGCCACCCCTACATGCCACCACGATTCGTAGCCGTCCGTATTGGTGCCCGGCAGCACTTTAATATCGATCAGGGTCGTGACCTGCCCTCCTTTGGCTTTCTCCAGCGCATCCCGCAGCTCTTCCACCGTTCGCGCCGAATACGACTTGGCCCCGAGACTGCGGGCATGCGCCGCAAAATCAATCGGCATATAATCGCCGCTCAGCTGCGCCGTCTCCTCCGAGCGAGAGCGGAATTCATTGCCGAAGCTGCCGCTGCCGTGTCCCCGCTGCAAGTTATGAATGCATTGGAAACCATGATTGTCGAACAGCACAATCGTAATCTTCCGTCCTTCCTGCAGGCTCGTCACCAGCTCCGAATGAAGCATCAGATAGCTGCCGTCGCCGACCAAAGCGTATACTTCGCGGTCCGGCTCGGCCAGCTTAATGCCGAAAGCGCCGGCGACCTCATAGCCCATGCAGGAGAAACCGTATTCCATATGATACGTCTTCGGCTGCGTCGTTCTCCAGACGCGGTGCAGGTCGCCCGGCAGACTGCCCGCGGCGCAGACGATAACGTCGCGTTCACCAAGGAAGCCGTTGATTTCTCCCAGCACGCGGGTTTGCGCCAAGCCGTCCGCCCGTTCGATACTATACAGCCGGTCGACTTCACCGTCCCACTCCCGCTTCCAATCGGACAGCTCCTCCGGACTGTAAGCCGAAGCATAGCCTTGCGCCTTAAGCTCCGCAGCAATCGCCTGCAGCGCCTCGCGGGCATCGGCCGTCACATAAGTGCCGTCCAGCTTGTAAGCGTCCAGCCCGCTTACATTGATATTCAGAAACTCGACGCCCTCCCGGGAAAACGCCGTCTTCGACGCCGTAGAGAAGTCGGACATCCGCGTCCCTACGCCGATGATCAGATCGGCCTCAGCCGCCAGCCGGTTCGCCGCCAGCGTTCCCGTTACCCCGACGCCGCCGAAGCTAAGCGGATGCTGCCAGGAGATCGCGCTTTTGCCTGCCTGCGTCTCGGTTACGGGGATGCGGAACGCTTCCGCGAACTGCCTCAGCTCCTCGGTGGCGAGCGAGTAGTGAACGCCGCCTCCGCACACGATCAGCGGCCGCTTCTTGCCGCGGATCAGCTCCGCCGCGCGGGCGACAGCCGACGCCGCCGCGGGCTTGCGGTCGATATGATGGACCCGCTTGGCCAGAAATTCCGCCGGATAGTCGTAGGCTTCACACTGCACATCCTGCGGCAGGCACAGCGTGACGGCCCCCGTCTCCGCCGGATCGGCGAGCACGCGCATCGCCTGGAGCGCAGCCGTCATCAGCTGCTCGGGACGATTGATGCGGTCCCAATATTTGCTCACCGGCTTGAACGCGTCGTTCGCCGTCACCGTATAATCCAGCGGATACTCCACCTGCTGGAGCACCGGATCGGGCTGCCGGCTGGCAAATACATCCCCGGGCAAGAGCAGCAGAGGAATCCGGTTCACCGTAGCTACGCCTGCAGCGGTAACCATATTAAGCGCGCCCGGCCCGATCGACGACGTGCAGGCGAACATCTCCAGCCGGTTTTTCTGCTTTGCGTAAGCGATTGCAGCATGAGCCATACCCTGCTCGTTTTTCCCTTGAATAAACGTTATTTCATCCTTGTACTGCTCAAGCGCCTGGCCGAGCCCCGTCACGTTGCCGTGGCCGAAAATCCCCATAACGCCCTTGAACATTTTGTGCTCGGTACCGTCGATTTCGATGTACTGGTTATTCAAAAACTGAAGCAACGCCTGGGCCATCGTTAATGTGACCGTTTTCATAAACCGCTCCTCCGCCTTGTTAAATTAAGCGCTTCACCTAAACAATATATTGCATAACGACAGTAAACATTCTTGAAAATAATGAAAATCGAACTCCATCAGGTTAAGCGCTTTCCCTTAGTTCAAATTTATACCATAATCAGGTTCGTTGTCAATGAGAAATTAGGCCTTTCTTTATCGTCATGACAGAACAAATCCCCCAAAAGTGACGTGATGCACTGAAGCTTATTCCGTCCGCATCCAGCCTAAGCTGGATCGGCGTCTAACAATTCCTCTGGGCTGTGCATCATTTCCTAAACATTAAAAAAAGCACCCTCCCGCATAGGCGAAAAGGGTGCTTCGGACTTCGCTTTGTTACTGTTTGCTTGCCGCTTCGGCGCTAATCCGTTCTATGAACTGCCCGATACTCATCGCACCGAGATCGCCGCCAATGCGGCCCCGGACCGCGGCTTGCCCGCTCTGCTTCTCGCTTTCCCCGAGCACGAGCATGTACGGCACCTTCTCCAGTTGGGCCTCGCGGATTTTGTAACCGAGCTTCTCGCTGCGGACATCGACCTCGACGCGTATACCGGCGTCTTCCAGCCGTTTTTTCACCTGCAGCGCATAATCGATGTAATTGTCGGACACGGGCAGCAGCTTCGCCTGAACCGGCGCCAGCCACACCGGGAACGCCCCGCTGAAATGCTCCGTCAAAATGCCGATAAACCGGTCGATCGAGCCGTATATCGCCCGGTGAATGACCACCGGTCTATGCTTCTGATTGTCTTCGCCGATATAGCTCAAATCGAATTTCTCCGGCATCTGGAAATCGAGCTGGATCGTCCCGCACTGCCAGCTGCGTCCGATCGCATCGAGAATATGAAAGTCGATCTTCGGCCCGTAGAACGCGCCGTCGCCTTCGTTCAAACGGTACTCGATGCCGCGGTGCTCAAGCACGTTCCGCAGCGACGTTTCCGCTTGCTGCCACAGCTCCTCCGAACCCATCGAGTCGTCGGGGCGCGTAGACAGCTCGATTCTGTACGCAAAGCCGAAGACGGCGTACATCCGGTCGATCAGCGCGATGACGCGGCCGATCTCTTCTTCGATCTGATCCGGCCGCACGAACAAATGCGCGTCGTCTTGGCAGAACGTGCGCACGCGCATCATCCCGTTCAAAGCGCCGGAATATTCATGCCGATGTACTTGGCCGAACTCCGAAATCCGGATCGGCAGCTCGCGGTACGAATGCAGGCTGTTTTTGAAAATAAGCATATGCCCCGGGCAGTTCATCGGCTTGAGCGCAAATCTCGTATCGTCGACTTCCGTAAAGTACATGTTTTCATGGTAGTGATCCCAATGCCCCGACTGCTCCCACAGCCTCTGGTTCATCATGAACGGCGTGCGGACCTCGTCGTAGCCGTGCTTCTGCTGCATCTCCCGGGAATAGTCTTCCAGCTGCGTGCGGATCGCCATCCCTTTGGGCAAGTAAAACGGCATGCCCGGCGCCTCCTCCGAGAACATAAAGAGCTGAAGCTCCTTGCCGAGCTTGCGGTGGTCGCGCTTCTTCGCCTCTTCCAGCAGATGCAGATGCTCCTCCAGCTGGGCTTTCTTAGGGAAAGCCGTTCCGTAAATGCGCTGCAGCATCTTGTTGTTCGAATCGCCGCGCCAATAAGCGCCGGCTACGTTTTGCAGCTTGAAGGCTTTAATCCGGCCTGTCGACGGCAGATGCGGCCCGCGGCACAAGTCGAAAAACTCCCCTTGATCGTATATCGAGATCTCCGAATCCTCCGGCAAATCGCGAATCAGCTCCAGCTTCAGCGGGTCGCTCAGCTCCTCGAACGTGCGGATCGCTTCCTCCCGGCTCACTTCGCGGCGGACGATCGGCAGATTTTCCTCGGCAATCCGCTCCATCTCCCGCTCGATTGCTTCGAGATCGTCCGTCGACAGCGGCTTCTCGATATCGATGTCGTAATAAAATCCGTCCGCGATAACCGGTCCGATACCGAGCTTCACGGCCTTCTGTCCGTAAATCCGCTTGATCGCCTGCGCCATCAAATGCGCCGTGCTGTGCCGGTACACTTCAAGCCCCTCGGGGCTGTCCAGCACAACGATCTGCACCTCGCTGTCCTCCTCGATCGGCCGGTTCAAATCGACCAGTCTGCCGTTCAGCTTGCCTGCCACGGCCTGCTTTTTCAAGCTTGAACTGATGGATTCGGCCACTTGCTCGATCGTGGTCCCCCGTTCAAACTCCTTAACTGCTCCATCCGGCAAAGTGACTTTCATCCTCATGGCATAGCCTCCGTTCATTTTGATAAGATTTTTTCACCGCACTTGTATATGTGAACGCAAAAAAACGCATCTCTCCCAAGGGACGAGTGCGTTCAAGCTCGTGGTTCCACCCTGATTCGAACTTGTACTTTATCCGCCGTGCCGCCCGTACGCTGCCGCAATCATGCGCATAAAAAGTGCAAGTTCCTCAAGCATCCGGTAACGCGGATGAGACGGTAGTGCCTACTGCTGCAAATCAGGGGGACCGCAGGGTTCGGCATCACGGCTGCAAAGGGGTAATTTACGCTTCCGGTCGCTGAAGGAGCTCGCACCTAACCTCCTCTCTCTGACAGCCCTTGAAGGAAACCATGTCTTTGGTCATCGCCTGAATATGATATTGGTTCATTATTATACGGACCGAATTTGAAAAGGTCAAGCGGGGCATACAATTTATTTTATGGAAACCGCGCCGAGCCCCATCCAATAAGAATTTAAATTGAAGGTAAATATTCCCAAACACCGGCCGTTATAGTATTCTAAAAACAAGCTTCACATTCATGCCGTAACCTATAACCGCTTAGGAGGTGCCTTCCCATGAAGCCGCAATCCGACCGCCTGAACCAGGCTGTCCGTAAGATACAATCTTTCATCCGCCGGCTAAGGCAGATGACGATCGACCTCGGTTAATACAGGTACGGCGGCGGCAAGCTTGCTCATCGCCGGTCTGGCCCGCACATCATCGCATTGGATAACGAGTGGCGATCCAAACAAGCTGCCGCCCTTTCGCCGCACGCATCCTAAGCCACCGCACTATGAGGTTACGGCCGCTTCGGCGTCAGAATCCCTTACGTCAACGCCGCGGTTGAGCCGCGGACGACCAGTTCCGGCATCAGCACGACCCGCTGCCGCATCGACTTCTCTCCCTTGATCTCCTGCATGAGCAAATCCATCGCCTGACGGCCGATTTCCTGAATCGGCTGGGCTACCGTCGTCAGCGGCGGATCGATGATCGTCGCCAAAATCGTGTTGTCGAAGCCGACGACCGAGAGCTGCCGCGGCAGCTGCAAACCGCGCTCGCGGGCGGCTTGAATCGCGCCGATGGCGAGCAGGTCGTTGCAGGCGAAGACGGCCGTCGGCGGCTCGCCCAGTTCAAGCAGCCGGCGCATCGCTTCCTTGCCGCTGTCCACGGTAAATTCGCCGGCGGCGATCAGCCGCTCGTCCGAGGCGACGCCCGCCTCCGCCATCGCCTGCTTGCAGCCGCGAATCCGCTCTCGGTTGCTCATCGTGTTCACGTCCTCCGCCAATATCGCAATGCGCCTATGCCCCAGACCGGTCAGATGGCTCCCCGCCTGGTATCCGCCGAGAAAATCGTCCACCATCACCGTATCGACGGCAAGCGCCGGCATTTCCCCGGTAATCAGCGTGATCGGCACATGCTGCTGAATCAGCTTCTTGAGAAACAGATCCTTCTCCGTACGGGTCGCCACGATGACGCCGTCCACCCGCTTTTGCGTCAGCAAAGAGAAATATTTGATCTCCCTGTCGGGATCGTTATCCGTGCTGCAAATAAACACGTTGAATCCGTACTCATGCCCCCGGTCTTCCACCGCCCGGGCAATTTCCGCAAAAAACGGGTTCGCCAGATCGGGCAGCGTGAGTCCCACGGTAAACGTGCTTTTGCCGGTCAGCGCGGAGGCCACCATGCTCGGCTGATATTTCAGCTGCTCCATAATATTCGTAACATGCTTTCTAGTTTTATCGCTGATGCGGCCCGTGCCGTTAATCACCTTCGACACCGTTGCAATCGAAACCCCGGCGGCTTGAGCGACATCATAGATGGTCGGCTTCATTCGCTGCTCCTTTCAAGCTCTCCGTACAATACAAGCTCATGCTTTACGTTTTTATTGTCTATCATACGACATGAGGACAAGCGCTGTAAACGCCAAGGTGAGCGCTTACCCTAATTTTCCTTGAACCGGCGGAATCAGCGCAACAACAAAAGGCAACCGTATGACAAGAAGTCATATGATTGCCTTGATTTTATTATGTAAAAATTTTACATTTATCCCGTGGGGCGTACTCTATCCTCAGAATAAACGATCCCAAAGAAAAAGTCTACTCTTTTTTATCCATTTCTTTTATAGTGAAGCTGCCGCTTCCGCGGGGCGGCCAGTGCTTAGTCAAATACACGCCTCTGCCACAAATCGTATAAAAAAAGGAGCAACCGTTATGCAGACAAGAAATCTCGGAACGCTGCAAGTATCCGCCATCGGCCTCGGCTGCATGGGCATGTCCGAATTTTACGGCGCGGCCGACGATACGCAATCCGCAGCCGTCATTCTTCAAGCTCTGGAGCATGGTATCCATATGTTCGATACGGCGGATCTGTACGGCGTCGGCGGCTCGAATGAACTCCTTCTGGGCGCGGCTCTCCGGGGCCGCCGCTCCGAAGCAATCATAGCGACCAAGTTCGGCGTTATGCGCGACCAGCACGGCCGCGTGCTCGGCATGAACGGGCGGCCCGAATATGTCAGGCAAGCGGCCGAAGCGAGCTTGCGCCGGCTGGGAACGGATTATATCGATCTGTATTACCAGCATATGCCCGATCCGGACGTACCTATCGAAGAAACGGTAGGCGCTATGAGCGAGTTGGTTACGGAAGGGAAGGTGCGTTATCTTGGACTCTCGAATGTCGATGCGGATACCCTGATAAGGGCGAGCCGCATTCATCCCATCGCCGCGCTGCAATCGGAGTATTCGTTATGGAGCCGCGAGATCGAAGCGCTGCTTCCGGCGGCGCGCAAGCTGGGGACCGGTATCGTAGCTTACAGTCCGCTCGGCAAAGGATTTTTGTCCGGACAGATCAAGCGGTACGAGGATTTCGCCGAGGACGATATCCGGCGTCATTTTTCCAGATTTCAAGGAGATAACTTCCGCTATAATCTGGAGCTTGTTTCCGTACTGGAGCAGATTGCCCGGGAAAAGGACGCCACTTCCGCGCAAGTCGCGCTAGCCTGGATTCTGCGGCAAGGACATGACATCGTACCGATACCGGGAACCAAACGGCCGGCTTATTTGCTGGAAAATATAAAATCGCTGGAGCTCACGCTGGAGCCCGGAGATTTGGAGCGGATCGACCGGATGGCCGGCCGGATCAAAGGAGATTTCGACGTTACGGGCGACACTCTGGATACGCTCGAAGCTGCCGACGCTTCGGATAACGAATAACCCGGCACATACAGCTTCCCGCCCCGCCCGCTTCGAACGCCATAAAGCCATGCGGCACAATTAGGGACGGCTTCTGTACTCTACAGACAGTGCCGTTCTTCCTTGCTGCATGGCCTTTTTTAGGCGAACGATAATGCTACTGCTATTTTCAATCGAAATAAATCGGGTTCGTCAGCGCAGCCACCAGCAGCCGGCCCGCCTCGGCAAAATACCTGCGCACCTCGACGCGGCAAAACTTCAACCCCGCCGCATCCAGCGTTAGCGCGGCCGCATCGCCGTCATCCGCCGCGTACGTCTCCTCCTTCACAAGCCCCTGCTCGCCGATCCAGCGCACAAGGTCTCCGGCCTGAAGGCCTCGCGCATGCAGCGCGACGCAGCCCGCCTGCTCCCGCTCGCCCGCCGGAACCGCGTCCCCGGTCCGGTACGGCCCGCAGCGCAGCTCCAGGAACGGCCCGTCCGGCGCGAACGACAAGCATACATGCCCGCAGCCGGCGGCATCCAGAATCCCCTGCGCCGTCCTCGTCTCCGCGTACACCCATGTGCACGGCATCGCGTGCCGCACGTGCGGGTCGGGGCGGTGCACGTCGCTGCCTCCGACCGCGACCAATCGGCGGCCGCTCGCCAGCTGCCGCTGCCACCACTGCAGCGCCCGCTCGTTGCGCTCGGCCCACGGGCCGTTCCACACTTCGACCCAATCGTAGTCGACGTCGAAATCCCATTCCCACGGACAGTACTCGCAGTGGGGATGGTTCAGCACGATCCGCGCCCCGCGCTCGCGGGCGGTGCGCAGCCGCTCGTTGACATCGGCCTGATCGCTCACGCGGAAATCGTCCAGCGGATCGGCAACGCCGAGAAAGTTGCTGTGGCCGTAATTGGTCGTGAACTCCATCCCCGGAATCATCACGACGGACGCGCCGCGCGGGTAAGCCTCATTTTGACTGCATGTATTATGATCGGTCATCGCGATGAAATCGCAGCCGAGCCGCTCCATGATCGCGGCATTGTCCTCCAGCGTATATTTGCCGTCGCTGTGTACGCTGTGCGTATGCAGATCGCCCTTCAGCCAGCGCGGCGCAGACAAGCTGACGGTCACCGTAACCGTCACTTCGCAGCCTTCCTCCGGCACCCGGTAGGCGTTATGCAGCACCGCCCAAGCGCCGGGCGCAAGCTTGCCGGGCATATACCCCGGCGTCGCCCGTTCGAGGCCGATCCGAAACCCGGTGCGCGCGCCGCCGCTCCAGCCCCGGACTCTTGCCGCATCCCGCACGCCGAGGTCAATGACGGCTTTGGCCTCGCCGAACGATTCGACCGAATAAGCGACGGTCAGCTCCTCCGCCCGTTCCGGCATTTCGAACGGAATCTCGATATAGGCTCCCTGCTCGCCGGGGGCGATTCTGCGTTGGATGACGCGCCGTACCGTGTGCTCCCCGGCTGTAGCTTCCGTATGATGCTCTGCCATAAGACCTGTCTCCTCTTCTTCCCATTTGCTCTAAAAGGGTGGTGAAAAGTCCGCTGCGGCTTCCAGTTGATCCTCCATCCGCCGTTGAAATCGGATTACTTGGATTATTTTCCCATATTCCCATAGAGAGAATCCGTTTTCAAAGGCGAACGCTTCGCTGGCTTTTTCACCCTGTTTCTAATCCATCCGCACGACGGCGACGATCGGATAATGGTCCGACGGATAAGCGCCGTCCACCTGCGAGCGCTCGACCAGCGTCCTTACGACCTGCGCGTTCGGGGAGACGAAAATATAATCAATCGGCTCGCCCTCCGAGCCGCCCCGGAAGCTGTGCGCCGTCAGGCCCGGCTGCCCGTCCAGCGCCGTATAAGCGTCGGTAAGCCAGCCCTTCGGCCCGTCTTCCTCCGTCTGCCCCCGCAAATAACGGATCGGCCGATCGCCCGGAGCGCTGTTCATATCCCCCATCACGATCACGGGTGCGGAGCTGCCTGCTCTATGCTTGGCGACATAATCCCAAATGACCTTCACCCCGTTATCCCGCGCTTCCTGGCTGTAATGGTCGAGATGGGTGTTGAACACGGCGAATTCGCGCCCGTTCTCCCGGTCCCGAAAGACCGCCCAGGTGCACATTCTCGGAAAATAGCTGTTCCAGCTCTTCGAAGCCGCCGTCTCCGGATTCTCCGACAGCCAGAAGTGCCCCTGCTGCTCCGCCGTCAGCCTATCCTTACGGTAAAAGATCGCGCAATGCTCGTCCTCACGCCCGCCGAACCGGCCCATGCCGACCCAGTCGTAATCCTCCAGCTGCCCGTGCAGCTCGGTCAGCATCGATGCATATCCTTCCTGCGTCCCGACCACAACCGGTGCGTGCGCCTTGATCATTCCGGCCGCGCGCTCTATCCGGTTCGGCCAGGCGTTATCCCCGTCGCTCGGCGTATTGCAGCGCAAATTAAACGTCATCATCGTATAGTCCATGGAATGCTTCTCTCCTTTTTCAAAGTCCGCTGCGGCCCCTTGCGATATGGACCGCCGGAGTTATTCCTTCACCGATCCGAGCATAATGCCGTGAATAAAATATTTTTGCAAAAACGGATACACCACCAGAATCGGAACCATGGAGACGACGATTTTGGCGGCGTTCAGCGTCTTATCCGACACCTTCATCAGCAGCTCCGCCTGCGATGAATCCAGCTCCACGATGTTCAGATTGACGACGAGCTGCTGAATATACGTCTGCAGCGGATAATTTTCCGCGCTGCGCATAAAGATCATCCCGTCAAAAAACGCGTTCCAATGCCCGACGATGCTAAACAGCGTCACGGTGGCGAGCGACGGCAGAGACAGCGGCACGAATACTTTGACCATCATGTACCACGGCCCCGCTCCGTCCATATATCCCGCATCGCTCAGCTCCTTGGGCATGTTGCGGAAGAAATTCATCAGCAAAATGACGTTGAACACCGGCACCGCTCCGGGCAGCACCAGCGCCCAAATCGTATTGAACAGCCCGAGCCCTTTCACCGTCAAATACAGCGGAATGATGCCCCCGCTAAACAGCATCGTGAAGAGCATAAACCACATGTACACGTTGCGGTGTGGGAATTCCTTGCTGCTTCTCGACAGCGGATACGCCATCAGAATCGTCAGCGCGAAGTTGATCGCGCCGCCGACCAGCACTCTTTTGACCGAAACGAAGAACGAATTGAGAAAATGCGGCTCCTCCATAATTCTCCGGTACGATTCCACATTAAAGCCTACCGGCCAAAATTTGACGAAGCCCCCGGCCGCAGCCGCATTGTCGCTGAACGATACGGAGAACGTATGTAGAACGGGCGCGAGGGAGACGATCGAGATCAGCACCATAACAAGCAGCAGCAAAGCTTCGGCCAAGCGGGCCGAAACGGTTTTATTCCGAACCATCAATCATTCACCTGCTTTATCTAGAAGATGCGGTAATTGGCGTATTTATAAGCGACGCGGTAGGAGACGATGATCAGCATGAAGCCGATGACCGACTTCAGCAGGCTGACGGCGGTAGCGAAGCCGTATTGGGCCTGCACGAGTCCTACCCGGTACACGTAAGTGTCGATAATATCCCCGGATTCGTAAACGAGCGGGTTATACAAGTTGAAGATTTGATCGAAGCCCGCATTCAGCACGTTGCCGATGCTGAGCGTCGCGAGCAGCACGACCGTAGGCACAAGAGAAGGCAGCGTAATGTAGAACAGCTGCTGCAGCCGGTTCGCCCCGTCCATTTCGGCCGCTTCGTACAAGGAGGGGTTGATGCCCGCCAAGGCGGCCAAATAAATAATGGCGGCAAAGCCGAATTCCTTCCAGATGTCGCTGCTGACGATAATCGCCGGAAACCACCGGTTGCTGGCGAGAAACAATATCGGCTCGTGCCCCGCCGCCTTCACCAGCTGGTTGAAGAAGCCGTCGAGCGACAGCATATCGATGACGACGCCAGCCAAAATAACCCAGGACAAAAAATGCGGCAAATAAACGATCGTTTGCACCCAGCGCTTGAACATCATAAAGCGGACTTCGTTCAGCAAAATGGCGAAAATAAGCGGGATGACCAAATGCGCGACAATTTTGCAGACGGCGATAAACACAGTGTTGTAAAAGATCAGCCCGCTGTCCTTAATTTGAAACATGTAGGTAAAGTTTTCCAAGCCGATCCACGGCGAATCCCAAATGCCGCGGCCGATCTTGAAATCCTGGAACGCGATAACGACCCCGAACATCGGCACGATATGAAAAACGATCAGAAACAAAACGCCCGGCAGCAGCATCAGATGATAATGCTTGTAATACGATTTAATGTTCATGTCTCACCTCGGGTGATTAGAAAGAAAGCACCGCCGTTCGCAGGAGGTGCTTCTTTCCCAGTCAGGAATGTTATTTCTTCGCCTTATTGATTTCGTCGACGACTTCTTTCGTAATCTCGTCGCCGCCTTGCGATTTCCAGTCGGTGACGAACTGGTCGAACGAGTCGAGCGGCTGCTCGCCCATCACGATTTTGAAGAACGTTTCCTTCTCCAGCTTTTGCAGGTTGGCCCATTTACGTTCCATCGTCTTCGTCACGGCCGTGTACTCACCGTAAATTTTGTTCATATTGGACTTGAGCAAGTCGGCGGGAGCCGTATATCCGTAGTAGCCGGACCAATCCTTCAAATCGGCCTTCGGATTTTTCTTATCGCGCATCGCCTTGTCGTACAGCTCTTTCATCTCCGGACTGAGCTCTTCCGGCTTCGTCGTGCCGTCAAGCGCTTTCTTAAGCGTATCGGCTTTGCGCTCCACCGCATCGGCGTAATCGAAGGTCGCATTGCCGATCGGCCAGTATTCCGCGCTGACGGAGAAGTCCAGCTTGAGCGCGTCCGGATCGGCCTTGCGCTGGGCGGCGATAAACGTATTGGCGTAAATCATCGCAGCTTCGGGATTTTTCATGCCTTTCTTGACGACGATGAACGAGTTACTGACCGGAATCATCAGCGTGTTGACCGTTCCCTTGGCGTCCGGGATCAAATAAGGAACGAAATCAACCTTCGGATCGTTCTTGATCGCATCGGCGATCAGACCGCCCGACCACCACGGACCGAAGAAGATGCCGGCTTTGCCGCCGACGACCACCTGGTTCGGGTCTTTGCGCAGCGCGAACTCCTTGTCGATGAGGCCCGCGGAATACATCTCGCGCAGCTTGCCGAGAGCCTGCTTCGTCTCCGGCAGTATCGACGCATAGACGATATTGCCTTTGCTGTCCTTGATCCAGTTGCCCGGGTAGGCGTCATACGCCTGGAAGAAGCCTTTGAAATCGATCCGCTGCGCCTTGGCGGGCACCGTCAGCGAGCTTTCCGAGCCGGCCAGCCCGATCGTATCCGCTTGGCCGTTGCCGTCCGGGTCCTTCTCGACGAAGGCTTTGGCGATGGCGATGACGTCATCCATCGTTTTGGGCGGCTGCAAGCCTAATTTGTCCATCCAGTCTTTGCGCACCCATACCATGCTGGCGGCGTCGGCCTGAACGCTAATGTTCGGAATGCCCATCAGCTTGCCTTTATACGTCGCCTTCTCCAGCGCCTTGTTGCCGGTGGACGCATACAGCTCCTTGGTCAGCGGAGACGCGTACTGCTCGTATACCTTACTGAGATCTTCGATTTGGCCCGCGTCGGCCAAGGCGAGGAACATCTGCTCGTTGACCAGCATCACATCGGGCAGATCGTTGCTGGCAACGGCCAGCTTCATCTTTTGATCGTAATCCTGGCCGGACGCATACCATAAAATTTTGAAATTAATGTTCGTCTTGTCCGAAATATATTTCATATACTGGTTGCTTTCCACCGTATCGCCGGCGGGGAGCTTGGCGCCCGCGCTGACGCTCTTGAAGGTGGTTACCTCGATCGGACTCGGCATTTTGAACGGATCGGCTTTGGCCCCGGCAGCCTGATCCGCCGGTTTATTCGTCTCCGCAGGTTTGCCTGTTCCTTCGTTATTGCCCGAGCATGCCGTCATGACCAGCGTCAAGGCCGCTATCGCGAGCACAGCTTGTTTCTTTCTCATACTTCCCCTCCTCAGTAATGTTCTGCCCCTTGAATATCCGACTTCCTCTTTAATCATAAAGAAAAAAGAAGACGACCAGGTCAGATTGTGTCTCGCATTGAGGCACAAATCATCTCTGGATCGTCTTCTCCGGCACAGCCTAGTAGACGAAATTGCACTTTATGGGAGACGATTTGCGACCTCGTGCTCCATTTTGCGAAATTCGCTCGGCAGCACGCCGGCAATATCCCGGAATACTTTGCCGAAATATTTCTCGTTGGGATAACCCGATTGCGTAGCGATCCAGCCGATCGTCTTCTCCGTGCGCGCGAGCAGCTCCTTAGCGCGGTTGACTCTCATCTCCCGGATATAGTCGTTGAACGTCTTGCCTACGATATCGCGGAAGCAGCGGCTGAAGTAGCTGCGGCTCATATTGACCCGGCGCGCCACGTCCGGCAGATGCAGCTCCTCCTGCAGCTCCTCGTGGATGATCTGCACGGCCTTGGTCACGCAAGCCTTCACCTCGGCGGAATACGGCCCTTCCTCTTCGCCATCCTCCTTCAAGGCGCCGGGCAGCTCCAGCCTGTCGGCGGCAGGCGCAAGCTCCTTCATCTTGCCGACGATACGCTTTAGCACTTCGCCCATATGCTCATGCTCCAGCTCGACCTTCGTAATATAATCCAGCGCGCCCAAGCGGAGCGCCTCCTGAATGAACTCGAAATCCTGATGAAACGTCAGCACCACCATCGCTACGTCGCGGTACCGCTCCTTCACCGCCCGCATCAAATCCAGGCCCGACATCACCGGCATCGCCAAATCCGTAATCAGCAGGTCCACCTGGGTATGCTCCAGAAACTCCAACGCTTTTCGGCCGTTGCCCGCTTCCCCGACAACCTCCAGGCCGTAATCGCTCCATGGCATCATGGAAATAAACCCTTTGCGCACCAAATGATCGTCGTCTACAACCAGCACTTTCATCATTGATCCCGCACCTCCTGTTAGTGTCCTGTACATGACGTCTGCTTCCCCGGCAGCATGCTCACCGATCGAACCTGCGGCCGAATACGCTTTTACTTCGCAAGAGCGGTTGCCGCTTCCGCTGCCGGAAGACGCAGCCGGATCGTCGTCCCCGCCCCTTTGGCGCTTTCGATATGAAAGCTCGCCTCCGGCCCAAACTGGAACTTCACCATACGGTACACATATTGCAGCCCGATGCCGAGCCCGACCATTCTACGCTCCGCGTTGTCCTCCTGCATGAGCCGGTCGATGTCCTCTTGGGCCATCCCTTCCCCGTTGTCCTTAACTTCAATGACGATATGCGCAGGTCCGTCTTCCCGGACAACGACCTCAATGGCCCCTTGATCCTCCATGCCGTGGTACAGCGCGTTCTCAACCAGCGGCTGCAAAATAAACCGCGGGATCGGCAGCTCCAGCACATTCGGATGGGCCCGGATATGAACGTCGAATTCAAAATGATACCGGATTCCCTGCAGCTCGACATATTGCTTCAGAGCATCGATCTCGTCGCGTATGCGGGCGGGACCTCCCTTGCCGAGATTATAATAAAGCACTTTATTGAGCATCGATACGAGCCGGTCGATTTCCTTCTGCCCGTTGGCGCGGGCCAGCCAGCGAACCGTATCCAGCGTATTGTGAATAAAGTGCGGATTAATCTGCGTCATCAGCTTCTCCACTTCAAGCAGCGCTTTGCTCTTCTCCTTCCGCTCCACCTCTCCGATCAGCTCGAAGATGCGGCTGCGCATATCGGCGAACTCCCGGTAAATGACCGCGAATTCGGTAATACGGGACTGTCTTGTCGGGAAAAATTCGTAATTATGCTTCACATTGCGGATATCTGCGTTCAATGTATTCAAAGGGCGGTAAACGGCGCGCCAGATCAGCCAGGCCAGCAACCCGCTCACAGCCAGCGTTAGCACGGCAAACAGGGCGAACTGCTTGATCCAGCGGTTAATCTCCTGCTTGTAAACCGATTGAGGGACGGCCGCCATCACCTTCCACGATTGATTGCTTGTCTCTTCGAACATATAATATTTGCCGGAAGGCGCTTCCTTCATCTTGGCCGACAAGGCGCTGGAGCCGATGGGGAAATCCTCCGTATTTTCGCTGTAAACGACCTTCCCGTTATTGTCCACGATCAGGTGAACCAAATGGCCGCCGAACTGGTCGTTGTCCTTAATAATGCTCTCGGCCAGCTTGAAATTGGTTTCTATATAGACGTACACATCGTCGCGGCCCGGCAGCTCGACCTTGCGCAGAATCGACAGCACTTCATTGCCGTCGATCGGATTCAACGACCGGTGCGGGCCGTAATACGTAATTTTATCGAAGCGAATCAGCACCGGAAGCTTCAAAATATCCACGTCGCGGACATTAAAGTTCTCGAACAGCTTCTGATCGTCGTCGGCGAAATAATAGAACATCAGCCCAAGCGTCGGATTCGTAAAATGAATCAGGCTCAGCTCGCTGCGAATATCGTCGTTCAGCCGTTTTTTCTCGTAGGTGTCGGCGGATAAATAGCTTTCCAGGCTTTTGCCCACCCTCCCGTCAAACGCAAGCTGCTGGGAAGTATGATTGAGCTGGCCTATCGTATCCTCGAGCGAAATCCGCACCTGATGCAAATTGCTCTGCACGCCGCCTTCCGCCTTGTTCTGCAAAATGGCGTACATGGAAAAGTAAGAAATGCTGCCGATTAATATAAGCGGCGTCAGCGAGCTGATAAATAAAATAACGATCAGCTGGTATTTCAGCGAATAAGGCTTGGAATAGTCGTTGCGCCATAAAGGGAATCTCATCGATGTTCAGCCTCGCTTTACGAAACGTTAATAAAGCGCTTTCATAATCGCTTTATTATGCTCTTTACTTGCCGCAGCCCGAAATTACCGGGGCCGCTTCTTGCACGACTCCCGGAAGACTAGCTTCGCCCGGACCGTATGCTGGCGCACGACATCGGCATTCTCCATTTTCTCCATCAAAATTTGCGCCGCCTGCGCGCCCAGCATTTCGGCCGACAGCTCGACGCATGTGAGCGGAGGCGTCATCTCCTGCGCCAGTCTCGCGTCATTGCTGAGCGCAATGACTGACAAATCGTCGGGCACGTTCAGCCCCAGCTCCCTCGCCGCCCTCAGCACGCCCAGCGCCACCCGGTCCGTATCGGCTACGACGGCCGTATAGCTCCGGCTCTTCATCGTCTCCAGAACCGCGCGGTATCCGTACTCCGTAGGGCTGCGATGCAGCTCGCGGGAATAGTTCATCACCTGCTCGGGCGGCAGCGGCATGCCTTGCTCCGCCAGCGCCGCGGCAAGCCCGCGCTCCCGGTCGAAGGCTACCGTCATATCCGACGAGGCATTCAGGAACAAGATCGACTCATGGCCGATCGAGAGCAAGTACCGTCCCACTTCGCAGGCCAGTTCGGCATTGTCGTTATCCACATAGCTGACGCCCGGGTCCATCGGGTCCGGCCGTCCCACCAGCACAAGCGGCATCCCGATCTGACGGTACATCTCGATGCGCAGGTCTTCCCTGCGCGGATTCAGCATGATGACCCCGTCCACCGGGTCTACCGTGAATTGGTTCGGATCGTCATGCTCGGGCAGCGTATCCAGCAGCACCCGAAACCCGTGCTTGGCGCATTCGTTCAAGACGCCGTTGATCATTTGAATTTCAAACTGCGACATCATCCCTTCCTTCGGAATCGGCATCCTGAGACCGGCGATCATCGTCTTGCGGATCGCCAAGCTTCTCGCTATATGATTCGGATAATAACCGAGCTGTCGGGCCGCCTCGAATACGCGTTTGGTCGCTTCGGGACCGATCGGCCGTTTTTTGCTGAACACATTCGATACCGTCCCTTTGGAAACCCCTGCCAGCTTGGCGACATCGTCAATGGTGGCCATCCTTGACGCACCTCCTCTCCGGGTCGGCCGGATGCGCCGTCCCTATTAAACCGGTTTAACCTTTCTCTACTTTATTATATAGAGCCCAAAATCGGCTTACAACCGTTTTTGCCGGGCTGAAGATTAAGTTTCGGTAAATCTCATACTACCATAGTTTTGGCGGCGGCCGCCTCCATATGTACAAAAAAAATGACCTCCTATGGAAATGGAAGTCATTCGAAGTCATGTTTGATGCCGAATTTGCGCGGCCTTAAGCTTCCGGCAGCACGCGGTAGCAGGAGGGGGCCATGCCGGCAAATGAGATCGCATCTTGCAAGCAGCGATGCGGGGCCGGATTTCCAGCCGCATCCTCTATCCGCACCGGCTGCTTCGCCCGGATTCATATCTCTCCCGCTCTGGTCGTACGGACCGACGCCTGTACCAGCTCGCTCTTCTCCCAGGCGATGTCGATCTCGAAGCCTCCGCGGGCTTTCAAGCCTTTGACGCTGCCGCTGGGCCAAGCGGCCGGAAGCGCGGGCAGCAGACGGATCACTCCCTCATGGCTTTGCAGCAGCATTTCGGCGATGCCCGCCGCGCCTCCGAAATTGCCGTCGATTTGGAAGGGCGGATGGTTATCCAGCAAATTCGGCAGCGTCGATTTCCTCAGCAGCTCCTTCACGTGGAACCAGGCTTGCTCCCCGTCCGCGAGCCTCGCCCAGAAATTAATGATCCACGCCCGGCTCCAGCCGGTATGCCCTCCCCCGTGAGCCAAGCGCCGCTCCAGCGTGGCGCGGGCGGCCGCCGCCCATTCCGGCGTCCGATCCGGACTGATCTGCGTGCCCGGATGCAGCGCGAACAGCTGCGATATATGCCGGTGGCCGGGATCTTGTTCCTCGTAATCCTCCAGCCATTCCTGAATTTGCCCGTATTGGCCGACGCGAATCGGCCCAGCTTGCGCAGCGCCTCCGACAGCTCGGAACGGAAGGCTTCGTCGACGCCGAGAATCCGGGAGGCATCGACGCACGCGCTGAACAGCTCATGCAGTATTTGGCTGTCCATGGCCGATCCGCAGCAGAGCGTGCCGGATTCGCCGTTCGGCAACATATAACGGTTTTCCGGCGAAACCGAAGGCGAAGTAACCAATTGTCCTTGCGCGTCTTCGATCAGAAAATCGAGAAAAAACTGCGCGGCTTCCTTCATCGTCTCATAAGACCGCTTGAGAAAAGCGCCGTCTTGTGTGAAGCTGTAATGCTCCCATAAATGAAGGCAGAGCCAGGCCGCGCCCATCGTCCAATACGCGGCAAAAAAGCCTGCAACCGCAGGCTCTTTGCCGGACGCCGCCTAAATCGCTTTATGCCGGCAGCTGAATATGGAATACCGTTCCTTTGCCTTCGTGGCTCTCCACATGAATATGGCCCCCGTGCTCGTGGATCGTCGTGAACACCTGAGTGAGCCCCATGCCGATGCCGTCGTCCTTCGTTGTGAAAAAAGGCGTCCCGAGCAGTCTGATCTTCGATGCCGGAATCCCCTTGCCCGTATCGCTGATTTTAATATGGACCATATCGTTTTTGAAAAAATGCTCGATCGTAATCTCGCCTTTGCCGTCTATCGCTTCTATCGCATTTTTTAGCAGGTTGAAAAACGCCTTCAATATCAGGTTCTTCTTCCCGCGAATCTCCCTGTCGGTGTCGCTGAACAGTTTATGCACCGTCACCTTGTACAGCTTCTCCTGGAACAGGAAAATGAGAGATTCCAGCTCGGAGCACAGATGAATCGAGACGTCGGGCTCGTTGTTCAGATCGGGCTTCGCCACCTGCAGCAGGTTGTTCAGCGTCTTGATCGCGTTGTCCAGCTCGTCGACGATGACCGGCAAATACGAATGGTTCAGCTCCTTCTCCAGCAGCTGGACGAAGCCCTTGACGGCCGTCAGCGGATTGCGCACCTCATGCGCGATGCCTGCCGCCATCTGCCCGATGGAAGACAGCTTCTCCAGATTGTGCAATCTCCGTTCCGTCAGCTTCCGTTGGGTAATGTTTCTGACAATGACCTGGGCAAGCCTCTGCTGTTCCATATGGTACGGGGCGAGCATAACCTCCACATCGATCAATTCCCCGTCCGCCCTGACCATGCGCTGCTCCATCAGCTCGCTCGCTTCGCCCCTCAGCACGCTTTCCAGTTGATTGCCGATACTATAATGATAATCGGGATGCAAAAACCGGTGAAACAATTCGCCGATAATTTGCTCAGGATATTGCAGTCCCAGCAAGTCGAAGCCGGCTTGATTGACGTAGATGACTTTATGATCCTGCAGCACAAAATAGCTGTCCAGCGAATACTTGACTAGTTGATAAAAGTCCAAATTCGATTTTCCAAAGGTCAATGGGTTCAGCTCCTTATGAGCAGTGAAGCCAAGCTTTCGCTGCTCCAACTCATTCTCCAAAATAAACCTAAAGTCATCGCCTAAATTCTCTTGTATGCATTTCGAATATACCTCAACTAGTTCTTGGTCGCTAAATTTCCTGAGCATGATCGAATCCCCGCTTACTCACAATCTTCGGATAGATACTATATTATAGCATATTCCCCGCTGTTTATTGAGAGATTAACAAGATTACCCTATGGAAAAAAATGATATAAATCCCACTTCGCTTTGCAGCGATCCGGCTGGCAGAACCAATCCCCCAAAAGTGACGTGATGCTCTGAAGCTTATTCCGTCCGCATCCAGCCTAAGCTGGATCGGCGTCTAACCCTTCCTCTGGGATCGTTCTAGGGGTAGACTTTCCTTTCGGGGGAGAACCCGGATTTCCACAGGAACTTGCTGTGCATCATTTCCTAAACAACGACAAAGAACCTTGCGGGGATGCAAGGTTCTCTGCAGTTAGCGGCCGCTTTTAGAATTGCGCATGAATCAACTGCTCCAGCAAGTTTTGTTCTTCCTTATTCTGCTCTACAAGCTTGCCGAGCAGCTCTTGATCCGCTTTCCCCGCCCTGGCAAGCGCCGCCAGGTACCAACGGGCGATCGCCTGCTGAATCGGCTCCTCCAGCCGCCCGTCCATCCCCAGCTTCAATGCTGCGGCCGCTTCCGTATATTGCCCCTCTATGTACAGCATCTGCCCTGTAGAAATCGCCATGGCCGGAGTAACCTCGAAGGATTTGCCGAGGTTGATCGTTTTGGGCATATCGTCAAGCTGCTTTCTCTTCAGCAAAAATTGGCGGAACAGCTCCGTCCCTAGCGTGCGGTGCCGCTTTGCGGCAGCCTGATCGTGATGCTCAAGCCGCTCCTTCTCGCTTAATTGAAACCGGAGCTCCATGGCTCTTTCATACATCGTTTGGTCCCACGGAAAACGGCCCAGCGCTTCATCCGCAATCGTCAAAGCTTGGTCGAGATCCTGTTGCCGCACGGCGCGGTTCCATCTTGCTTCAAGCAGCTCCTTGGACAACGGCTCCACTCTTTGCAGCTGCGCCATCCAATTACCGGCTTCCTGATCGAAGCGCTCATCCTTGGTTTGCTCATAACCGAGCTCCAGCAAATTCATGAGCAGCAGCATATACCCGGGATTGTCGGGCTGCTTGCGCAATGCTTCCTGCATCAGTCCCGCCGTCTCCTTGACGTCGATCTCGCTTTGACCCGACAAGCTGTTCACCGCGCTCTGCATCGTCCGTCCGCCGGATACATACGACGCCCCCGTGATCAGCACAAATATCGCTGCTGCGGCCAGCAGTACGCTGTAGGCCGCAGCCGGCTTCGCGTTGCCGACACTCCAACGTCTGACCCGCTTGTCCGTTGCAGAGCTTTCTCCGAGCCTCTCTCCCCCAATGGCGGCCATGCCGCCCAAGCAAAGAAAAACGACGGAAGCGAGATAAACAAAGCTTAAATCGAAATCTATCGCACTATGCAAGAGCAAGGCTCCGGCGGCGATCGCATAGAACAAATGCGGCTCTTGCCAAGCTCCCAAGCGGCTTATCGCCCGTATGTAACGAATCGCCGTATAGAGGAATAACGCGAGGAAGGCAAGCACTCCCGCCGTCCCCTGCTCGACCCACAGCTGCAAAATAAAATTATGCGCCTGACGGCTTGTGTACGGATAGCTCTGATACGTCGGATATAACGCGGACCAAGCGCCGCCTCCGGCACCGAATACGGGGTAGTCGCGGATGATTTTGAGCGAATCCATATAGAACACGCCGCGCTCCAGAACGCTGTGCTGCTGAAAGTCGATGCTGCGAATCCGCTGTTCCAGCGTACGGGGCAGCAAATTCAGCAGCGGGCTGTCCGACGCCGCCAGGAACACAGCGGCAGCGCCAAGCAGCGCAAGCGCGGCCGGAAGCGTCCAACGCCGACTCCATAAGGGAGCCGGCTTATGTTCTTGCTCGCCGCCGGCGACGATCGCGTCCCCGCCCGGCCGAAGCTTCGGCAAACGCAGCAAAACGACATGCTGCAAACCGACGCTGACGAGCGCCGCCGCCAAGGATGCGCCGAGCAGCATGCCCCAGCTTGGCCATAGCGGCGCCGGAGCGGCATGCTGCTGAACCGTTAACGCCGTCTCGGTAACGGAGGTCAGCAGGCACAGCATCCCTATCGCCGCCGCGCCCGCATGCAGAAGCAGCAGCAGCTGTCTGGAGACCGGCAGCAGAAACAGCAGCAGCCAGAGAATGAGCGGCAGCATCAATAATGCGCCCCGCGACAATGTCAGCATAAGCGACAGCAGGGCGGGAACGAGCATAACGGCGTGGAGCAGGGATACCCATTGATTCCTCGCCGTAACCGCTCCGTACGCGGCGCAGGCAATGACAAGCAGCAAAAATCCCGCATTGGCATTCGGATATTGAAACACGGAGCTTAGCCTTAATCCGTACGATTCCACCATTACGGCTCCGTTGTAATGCACGTTGCCGAATAAATTAAGCAAGCCGTACACGACAATCGCATAGCTGCTGAACGCCACAAACTGCGGCAGCAGCTTGCGGCCAGCGGGATGGAGCGTAATGAGCAGCCCGAGCAAAAACATCGCCGCATACAAAACCTGCACCTGGATCAGCAAAAAACCGTAATGTAAAGACACCGCTTGAAAATAAGAGCACAGCGCGCTGACAGGCAGCAGCCATACTAGAATCACGGCGGCCGTATGCTTGCCCAGCTGATCGCGGTATTTCCATACATATACGGCCATGGCCAGCATGACAAACGAGATCAGCAGGAGCGTGCTTTGAATCGGCAATTCATACGACAAATTCACCCGCGGATCGCCCTCGACGCGCGCCGCCAAAAACAACCCCCTCTGAAATGGCGCTGCCAGCAAATACAGCCCGGCAAACAAAATTAACAATCCGTACATCATGACGCTTCGCTCTTCACCGCGGCGTGACGGCACAGCCAGCCCCCGGCTGCGGTATTTATGCTCCGTTAACATCAGACGACAACCCCCAACCATTTATGAACCTGTTCGACGGTTCGATTCTACATAGTTAGACGCTGCGTTTTGCGTTTCAGTTTCCTTATTTACCAAAATTTTATAACCGTCGCCATTTAACGACTAAGCGAGAACAGAGCCCCCCATTATTTGCCGTGCTACGGTTTCTTGCCGCAAAAAATCGGCCGTTCCTAGGGAACGACCGATTCGGTAAGAGGATATGATGGAGTTATTACGGCTTTACATCGTAAATTTTGTACAGATCGTCAAGCATAAGATTGGCTGCCTTTACGCCGCCCGCCGTATTCCAAGTCGTATCGCTGACTTTCGTCAGTTTGTTGTTTTTCACGACTTTCAGATTTTGCCAGAGAGGGTCGTTCATCCATTCCTGCTCCTGCTTCGTCCCTTTGCCGTCGCCGGTTTCGTAAGTGAAGTAGAAGACGCGGTCGGCGGCGTCCAGCTCAGGCAAACGTTCTTTGGTAATATCCTCGAACGCCTTCTCGTCGCTCTTCGGATCGGAACGAGGAAAACCGATTTGTTTGAAAATAACCCCGGAGAACATATCGCCGTAATAGAATCTCGTCTTGCCGCCCATAAAACGAACGACGGCTATTTTTTCCTTCAGCTTGTCGCCGGCTTTGCTCTTGAAGTCTTCGATACGCTTGTCGAAAGCGGCGATAACTTGATCGCCTTCTTGTTTCTTATTCAGCGTGTCGGCGTACAGCTTGAAATTCTCTTTCCACTCGCCGCGCAGCGTCTCGGAGTAGACGGTTGGGGCAATCGCCTTCAATTGATCGTAAATTTTCTCGTGGCGCATTTTGTTGCCGATGATCAGATCCGGCTTAAGCGAAGCGATCAGCTCGAGGTTCGGCTGGGATTCCGCACCCAAAACAGTCACGCCTTCCATATCGGCTTTAATATGATCGAACCACGGATTGCCTACATACGATTGTACCGCCCCGACAGGCTTGATGCCCAGCGCCAGCAGCGCTTCCGTTCCTTCGTCCGTCAAAATAACGACCTTCTTCGGATGCGCCGGAACTTCCGTTTCGCCCATCGCATGTTTAATTTTACGCGGAGCGTCCGAAGCCGCCGCTTGCGCTCCTTGCTTATTGTCCGCAGCGCCTTGCTGAGCCGGCTCCTTCGAGCCGCAAGCGGCAAGAAAAACGGACAGCATTAAAATAACAGCAAGCAACGTTGCTGATCTCATCCGAAATGATTTGTTTTGGTAAAGCATTCTGTCTAGACCTCCTGTAATCTCATCATCTGATAATGATTCTCATTAACATTGTCAATAGTACTTGAATGCCGGGTAGTTGTCAATCTCTTTTTCAGACGCGTGCCCCTTCCCTGTGCCGCGAACGGCAAATCCCCCGGCTCCTGCATCAGGAAAACCGAGGGATTCGCTTGCGTCAACCAACCGTATTTATTTGCTGTACATGCGGTAAACCAGTACGGCCGCTTCGGCGCGGGTCGTCGGATCGAGCGGATGAATCCGCCCGCCGCTGCCTTCAAGCAGCGACTCGCGAGTCATCGCGCTGACATCGGCCGCGGCGTACGAAGCGACGTCGGCCTTGTCGGCGTACATCGATAAATCCGCAGAGTCCCCAGCGGCGCCCAGCTTGCCTGCGGCCCGCAGCGCCCGGGCGGAGATAACCATCATGTCCTGCCGCGTGATGCTCTGATTCGGATTAAACTCTCCGTTAGCCTGTCCTTCTACGATACCGAGCGCCTTCGCCGCCGATACCGCTTCATAGTAATAATCCGCAGGCCGCACATCGTCGAACGACGGGCCCGGCTGGGCCGTAAGCCCGAGCGCTCTCATCAGCAGCAGCGTGAAATCGGCTCGGGTAACGCGGCTGCCCGGTTCAAACGTCGTATCGCTCGTGCCATCGATCACGCCTTTGGCCGCCATCGCTTCAACCGCTTTTTGCGCCCATTCGTATCCAGTCATGTCGCTGAACGATTTGGATACCCAAACAACCGCGAATAGGCTGAAATGGTTCGTTGTAAATACGACTTGACCGGAAGCTGCGTCATAACGGCCGCTCGGTACCGGAATCGGCGTTCCCGCTCCATCCAGATACCACACCGTAAGATGCTCGGGACTGCCCAGCTCTTCGGCCGCAGGCTGGTAAGGCAAAGCGATCCGTACCTTCGCCGCCGCGCTGCTCCATGCCAGCTGCTTGCCGCCGACCCACAGGCTTACGTCAACCGCAGGACGGCCGCCGATATGACGCTGCACGTCAGCGGACAGCTTGGACGTATCCGCCTGAGCCAGGCGGATCGAAATCGTCTGCGCACTGCCGGTATCGGTGCCGGCGAGCATATTGCCCGGGAGAGTGATCGTGCCGAATTCCGTTACGATCACAATGCTTGTCGAAGCTCCTCCCTCGGTCAGAACAGCCTTGGGCAGCTCCTGCATATAAGCTTCGGCTCCCTCCACCTTCGGCAGTTGGATGGTAACGACGGTTTGGCCCGCAGCTTCCAATAGTTTCTCTAGCTCTTCTTGGCTTACCGAAGCGACAGCCGTGCCGGTTGCCGGGTCGAGCGTAGGCTGCGGCTTCAGAACGCCGTCCGCCTCCGCTGCGCCTTCGCCCGTCGTGACGCCGCCCGATCCGCCCGATCCGCCCGAGCCCGTTCCTCCGGAGCTTCCTTTATTCGCAAGAACGACGGACAATCCGAAGCTCTTGCTGGCGGTTAGCGTGCCGTCGCTTACCGTGACCGTAACGTTCGTCTTGCCGGTTACGCCCGAAACGGGAGTAATCGTCATCGTGCGTTTGGCCCCCTCACCGCCGAAGGAGAGTCCCATATCCGGCACGATCTCTTTATTATCTGCGGAAGCGGATAGTACAAGCGCCGCCGGATCGGTCTCGGCATCGCCGACGGTCAGTTCCAACTCCAGCGACGACTGCTTCGTGGTCATCGTCTGATCGGCCAAGCCCGACAGCGTCGGCGCCGTATTCTCCGGCTGCGGCTCATCCTTTTTCAACACGTTCAGCTTGAAGCTGCCGCTTGTCGTCAATTCGCCGTCGCTTACGCTAATCGTGATGACGGCTACACCCGACCTGTCTTCATTAGGCGTGATTTTCACCGTACGTTGACCGCCGTTTCCTCCAAGTGCAATGCCCGTATCCGCTACTAGTTCCTGGTTATCCGAAGTTGCCTTGATTGCCAGCTTCTCGGCGGGCGTCTCTGCATCGGATACTTTAAAACTTATAGACGCAGTGCTCTCGTTCATATAGATCGTCTGATCGGCCAAGCCCGACAGCGTCGGCGCCGTATTGGCAAAGCCGAATTCCGTTTGCGCTTGCAGAGTTCCGTCGGAAGCGCTGACCTTATAAAGCCCGGGCAAGCTTTTATCCTTGAGCCGGAACGACAACTCCAAACGACCGTCCTCTCCTGCCTGTACCTGATCTACATATTCGACCGCTTGCGCGGGAGTCAGCACTTTTAGCGCAACTTCTTTTCCCGGAGTAAAACTGCCGGTCAACGTTACCGTTCCCGAAGATTTATCCAGCGATGCCTGAAGCGACGCTGTCAAAGCCGCCGCTGACGCGCCTGCCGGAATGCCGGCAACGGCGAGCATCAGTACAACAGCCGTAAGCAAAGATATAAATCGTTTCAACCTTCTTACGCCTCCTTATGGCCAAGTGATTTCATTTGAACTAGAGTTATGTTCTCTTCCAGACTGTCCCGAAGATCGGCATATTGCCGAAAGTACTGTCATTGCATGGGAAATGCATACCTAGACGGACAACATCGGGACAACCCGTTGTTCCCGCCCGCCAGTTCCAGATAAGCTTGGGACAAGAGCCTTGCCATCTGTCGGTGCGCGAACATTGCCGCCGCTTCATTCCGACTTTGTAAGACCGTCATGGGCAGATGGGTTATTTTGCCCCTGCAGCATACAAGGTGAATATCGGCCGGCAACAATTCGGTTGCAAGCGCATACATAATATGCGGCCCGAGCCGGCTCGGCGGCGGATCGCCGACGCATATCGACGTCCGTCAGCCCCAGCAGGCACTGAACCTGGCGCATGAACCAGCCTGCACAACAAAAAAGCCAGCTTCGTAAACCGCTTGCTTCGGCAACGATGCGCCTTTCTGCATAAACATACATATTCGCGCCCCGCTTGGGAAATCCTGCAATTGCAAACGCTTGCTCTCCCTTTTTCTGCACAAAAAAACACCTCTATCCGAGGTGTTGTTGCCAAACGAAACGTTTCCGAAGCCGGATACCTAATCGAACAACGGCGTCGACAAATAGCGCTCGCCGTGATCGGGCAAGATGACGACGATGTTCTTGCCTTCATTCTCAGGCCGCTTGGCCAGCTGCGCCGCGGCATAGATAGCCGCTCCAGAGGAAATCCCGACGAGCAGCCCTTCCGTCTTGGCGACGGTGCGCACCGTATCGAAGGCTTCCTCGGTCTTTACCTTGTAAATCTCGTCGACAATGCCGCCGTTAAACACGCCGGGGATAAATCCCGCCCCAAGTCCTTGCAGCTGATGCGCTCCGCGCTTGCCGCCGGACAATACCGGCGAATCGAACGGCTCGACCGCAACGACCTGAACCGACGGTTTTCTTTGCTTCAGCACTTCGCCGACGCCGGTAATCGTGCCGCCGGTACCGACCCCGCTGACGAAAATATCGACAGTTCCGTCGGTATCCCGCCATATTTCCTCCGCCGTCGTCACCCGGTGAATTTGCGGGTTGGCCGGATTGTCGAACTGCTGCGGAATGAACGAATTCGGTATGGACGCCGCCAACTCCTCCGCCTTTCTCATCGCTCCCGGCATGCCTTCCGCGGCCGGGGTCAGCACCAGCTCGGCTCCCAGCGCCTGAAGAATTTTGCGCCGCTCGATACTGAACGATTCCGGCAGCGTAATGATCAGCTTGTAGCCCAGAGCTACCGCGGCGAAGGCCAAGCCGATGCCGGTATTGCCGCTCGTCGGCTCGATAATGACGGAATCTTTGGTAATAAGCCCCTTCTCTTCCGCGTCCTTAATCATAGCGTAGCCGATCCGGTCCTTCACGCTTCCAGCCGGATTGAAATATTCCAGCTTGGCGATCAGCTTCGCGGGAAGCTGCTGCTGCTGATTATATTTGACAAGCTCCAGAAGAGGCGTGTTGCCTATCAAATCGGTTAAATTACGGGCGATGTTGGTCATGTTGAATCCTCCGGTTATTGATAAATATAATTATTACCTATCGATTAAGTATGTAATGAAATTTTATCATCATTAACATGGAATGTAAAATTTATTGAAAACAGCTCAACCCTCGAATCCCGTAACCGTGCGATGGTATAGCGCTAAAAACGCCGACTTCCCCTGAGAAAGCATCTTCCAAGCGCTCCTGTAAACAACATCCCTATCATTGCCGATTGCCCCGCGCATCATGCGTGAAACGGCCCCGCCCCTCCCCGGATCGAAAAAAGCCAATTCCGGCGCATACGACAAGGCAAAAGCGAACTAGCCCCTTCGGGGCCTGTAAGGTCCGCCAAAGGGGCTTGCTTATCGCTTCGCGCTGCGATTATTTAGGCATAAGCCGAGTCGATACGCCGATCCGGTTCCATGCGTTGATCGTAACGATCTGCATAATAATTTCGCTGATCTGCTTGTCGGTAAAAAAGCGCTGCATCTCTTCAAACACTTCATCAGGCACATGCGTCTCGGCGACCAGCGTAATCGACTCCGTCAAAGCGAGCACCGCGCGCTCTTCGTCGCTGAAGTACGGCGTCTCTCTCCAGGCGTTCAAAGCGTAAATCCGCTGTTCCGTCTCGCCCATTTCGCGGGCGTCTCGCGTATGCATATCGATGCAGAATGCGCAGGAATTAAGCTGCGAAGCCCGGATTTTGATAAGCTCCTTCAGCTTCTTGTCAATAGTCGTACCGGCCGTGTATTTCTCAAGACCGAGCATCGCTTGATAGGCCTCGGGATTGACTTGATACATGTTAAATCTCGTTTTCATCGAAAGCTCCTCCTCATCCCTTCGCGGGATTGTGATTGTCCGTTCATGAATAAAGACAATCGGGGAGCTTTTTTGTGACATTTGCGAAAAAAAATTTGTGCAGCTTCCTTTAGAAGCGTGGTGAAAAAGTCCGCTGCGGGTCCATTTGATCCTCCAATCGCTGTTGCAAACGGATTCTTTGGATTGTTTTTTCGTTTTTCTGTGGAGAGAATCCGTGTTCAAAGGCGAACGCTTACGCTTTTCCAGATTCAAATGGCTCCTCCGCTCTTTCTTCACCACGCTTTTAGGAGTCTGTCCGACGAAACAGGAAAAGCATAGTTTCGTCGCGAAACTTAACTGTAATCTGTTTATCTGGTAAAAAAGGGTGTGTGGTTTATGGCAAAATTTAAATCTTACTCCACGGAACAAGGTGAATTGTTTCCGATGTATTTGAGCGATTGGATCCCTGAAGATCATTTAGTGCGGCTTGTTAGCGACATCGTGGATCAGTTAGATCTCACGGTCATGACAAATCGGTATTCCCATCGCGGAGAAGAAGCCTATCACCCCGCCATGCTTTTGAAGTTATGGTTCTATGGCTATGCTACGGGTGTGTTCACCTCCCGGACCCTTCGTCAGGCTATGGATGAAAATATTCCTTTTCGTTGGCTATGTGGCGGCCATCGACCGGATTTCCGTACGCTCAGCGATTTTCGAAAGGATCACCTCGAATCATTACCGGGACTTTTCAAACAAGTGGTACACATCGCCATACAGCTAGGGTACGTGTCCCTCGGTCATGTCAGCATCGATGGTTCGAAGCTGAAAGCCCATGCATCGAAGCATAAGTCGATGTCGCGAGATCGGATGAACCAGGAAATCGAGCGTCTGGAAAAGGAAATCCGCGAAGCTCTCGAGCAAGCCGGCCAGATAGACGACCAAGAGAACGAAGAGCCCCTTTCGCTGTTGCCGGAATCGGTGACCAATCGCCAATCCCGACTTGAAAAAATCAGAGAGGCGCTCAGACAGTTGGAAGCTCGCAAACCGGTAGAGGAATCGAAGACACCGGACAAAGATCAATTTAACTTTACCGATCCAGATTCCCAAATCATGGATACGAAAACCCAAGGCGTCATCCAAGGATATAATCCGCAAATTGCCGTAGATGCGGATCAGGGATTCATCGTCGGACTGCAGATGAACCCTAGCAGCAGCGACCAACACCAATTCCAGCCGGTGCTCGGTTCCATCCGCAACATAACGGGAAAGGTGCCCGAGAAAGTGAGTGCGGACGCAGGGTACTTTAGTGCGGACAACATTCAGGCGGCGACGAAGGCCGAGACCGACGCCTACATCGCGGCAACCCGTGAAAACAAGCAGCACGGGAATCCGTACGATAAAACCAACTTTACGTATATCCCGGAAACGGATACCTATGTGTGCCCAGCGGGACAAACGCTGATCCACAAGTACACATACTATGAAAAGGATCCTCAAAAAGCGACTCAATGGGTGTATATGAGCGATGCCTGCCTGACCTGCCCGTTTCAAAAGGACTGCGTTAAGTCCGGATCCGGTAAACGAAGGGTCAAACGCAATGAAGGCGATCCGATCCGAGAAGCCATGAGAACCAAAGTGCAAAGCGATGCCGGTAAAGACATTTACCGGTTACGTAAAGCCATCGTGGAACCCGCGTGGGGGCAAATGAAAGAATGTCAGGGCTTTCGTCAGTTTCACCTCCGTGGCGAAGATAAGGTTGAGGGTGAGTTCGTCCTTTTGGCTTTAAGCTATAATTTAAGAAAGCTTCATTCTGCCAAATATCCCAAACCATCCACGGTGTATAAACGGGAGAGGTCTGCCCAAAAACGTAAAAAAGCGGCGTAACTCCCACAAAGGCAAAGAAAGACACAGTGATTATACTCAAATCGTGATGAAAAATCATTTGAAAACCGAGTCTTACTCCGAAGGGACCTACAAAAGTAACTCCGTCGGACAGACTCTTAGAGAGATGGTGAAAAATGCCCACTGCGCATGCGAAAGCATCTTCCGATCGCTCTTGTTCCCGGATTTCTCGAATAGGAAAGCCCGTGAAACGGGGAAAATCCGTCTACAAAGGCGGTCACTTCTTCACCACGCCATTAAGCTCCCGCCGAGTACGATACGGCGGCTTTCTTGCGGCGGATCATCAGCACGTAGCAGAGAATCGCTCCGACATCCGCCGCGGCGATCACAATCCCCATCGGCACGGCCGTTTCGCCTCCGCCCAGACCGACCAACGGGGCGACGATGCCCCCCGAGACGAACGACAAGAGACCGAGCAGCGCCGAGGCGCTGCCTGCGGCTTTCGCCTGGTTTTGCATCGCCAGCGCGAACGAGGTCGAGCTGACGATCCCGACGCTCGAAACGACGAAGAACAAAGGCACCAGAATAGCCGCAAGCCCCGCTCCCGCGAGAATCATAATGAGCAGCGTCACTCCGCCGAGCGAGGCCAGCAGAAGACCTGCGATGAGCAGCTTCGTCTCCCCGACCCGTCCGGCCAGTCTGCCGGTAACTTGGCTGGCAATAATAATGCCGAAGCCGTTAATCGCAAAAAACAGGCTGTACAATTGCGGAGAAGCGCCGAAAATATTTTGGATCACAAACGGCGAACCGGATATATAAGCGAACATCGCCGACATGACGCAGCCCTGCGCGAGAGCATACCCCATAAACGTCCGGTCGCTTAGCAAACCGCGGAACGTCTTCAGCGTATTGCCGATGCCGCCCTGGGATCTGCGCTCCGCCGGCAGCGTTTCGGGCAGGCCGAGCGATACGGCCAGCAGCATCAGGACGCCGAATGCACATAGCACGATGAACACGCCCGGCCACTCCGTAACGCGCAGCAGCTGACCCCCTGCTACAGGAGCGAAGATCGGAGCTACGCCGTTGACGAGCATTAATAGCGTAAAAAACTTTGTCAGCTCCACGCCAGAGTACATATCGCGTACGACGGCGCGGGAGATGACGATGCCTGCGGCTCCCGCCAATCCTTGAATAAAGCGAAGCCCGATCAGAACCCAGATCGAAGGGCTGAAGGCGCATAGCAGCGAAGCGATCATGTAGACGGTCAATCCCGCGATCAGCGGCTTGCGCCTTCCCCTTACGTCACTGAGAGGACCCGCCAGCAGCTGCCCGAGCGATAATCCGAGCAGGCAGAACGTCAAGCTGAGCTGAGCCAGCGAAGTGTTCGTGCGCAGATCGTCGGCCAAGGTCGGCAGCGCAGGCAAGTACATATCGATGGACAGCGGTCCGAACGAGGCCAACGCACCGAGAATCAGCGCCATCCGAAGCCGGCCGTAACGCGGCGTATTTGCGGTAATATCTTTGGAAGAGCTCATGGGAAGCAAATCCCCGCCTTTCAATAATAGGATGAATTCATTGGTAAAGCGGGCATCTGAGGCTTTAACCGTTCTTTTGCGGCGGCAGCGCCTGCAAATCGCTTTGCATCTGCAGCAGCAAGCGGCGGAAGAGCAGCTTCTCTTCCAGACTGAAGTTGCCGAAGCACGCCTCCTCTATCGTTCGCAGCGCTTCCTTGACCTTCCCCGTGGCCATGCGCCCTTTCTCGGTTAAGTAAACCCGGGACACCCGCTGATCCTCGGGATCGGTCCGCCGCTCCAGGAGCCCGGCTTTCTCCATCCGGGTAATCATGACGGTGAGCGTGGCCGGCTGAATGTTGATCTTCTGCGCGAGCTCCTTCTGGATTTGCCCGTCCTGCTCGGCAAGGCGCAGCAAAAGAGGCGGCTGGCCGGGATAAACGTCGTATTCCTGAATCAGCCGGTCGACATTATGCCGGTGGAGCTTCAGCACGCTCTTCATCAAATGCGTCAGAGAATCGGAGTGCTTATAGTCCAAAGCTGCATCCCCCCTTATTTAATTAGCTAACTAATCAAATGCTAGTGTAGAGGATTGAGCCGGGGCAGTCAATACTTTCGTCAAAGAAATCTGTTTAGTTTTCGTAAAGTTTAGGTGAGTTTCGGCTATGTCTGAGAGGCGGAAAATTCGCTAAGCTAATGGTATCGGCAGCAGCCCTTTGCCTTTGCAGCGATGCGGGGCGCGGATCTGGCCGCAATCCTTCCAAGGAGGTGAAAGTCGTTCCGGCGCATACAGCGCCGCAGTAGTTGCGAGTCACGAAGAACTCAAGCTTATTTTAAGTCCAGCGGTATGATGTCAAGTCCCCGAATCGGTCGAATTGGAAATTTTCTTGGCTGTAACAGCTGGGAGTGCCGAAAAAAGGACAGCTCAAACTGAACCCAGCGAAAAATCGAGATAATATCCAGATTTTAACTGGGAATTATGCCAGGGACTTTAGCAAAGGAGGCGTTAATCCTTCGCAGGCGTCACCTTCTTCCGTGGCGTATAGAGTTGGCCGTTGCGTAGCAGCACATCGACCAGACGCACAAGCTTTCTTGCGGTTAAGACGAGGGCGCGTTTATGTTGGTGCTTGGGCACTTCCTTGTATTTCTTCCGGTAGTACTCGCCGAATTCTTCATCGCGGTTCTTTACCGAGTTGGCAGCTTCAACGAGGTAATAGCGAAGGAATCGGTTGCTGGATTTAATCCGTTTGGTGTCTTCGGCTTCAAAGGCGCCAGACTGGCTCTTGCGCCAGGTGAGGCCAGCATACTTGGCGACAGCGGCTTGGTCGCTAAAGCGCTCGATGTCACCGATCTCGGCAAGGATGCCAGCGGCATAGACGCGATCAATGCCGGGAACAGAACGCAGGCACAGGGAGCCAGGGATCGTCTCGAGAATTTGCTCAATCGCCTTGTCCAAATCCTTGAGCTGAGCCTGGATGCTCCGGATTGCTTGAATGGATGTACCCAGCACAAGATCAATGGAATCCTCGACGACTTTGGACAGCCGGTAAGAGGCTCTGGCCGCTTTCTGAATGCAGCGCGCGACGTTCTCGGGATCCGGGAAGCGATTGCGCCCCTTGTCCCGCAAGTAGTCGGCCAGATCGCCGACATCCATCGTCGCGATGTCGTCCAGACTGTACTTTTCAGAGAGCATCTCAAGGATGGCATGGCCGAACACCGAGCTCTCGACTTCGGTCGTGAAGGCATTGCACTTGTAGAACAGGTTTTGCAAGAAGTACTGTTTCTCGCGCGTCAGGTTATGGATCAAGTGAAACCGCATGCGCGTTAAACGCTGGAGCGCAACATACTGCTCCTGCATGACAATGGTGGTTGTCAGCCGCCCGAAGCGCAGACGGTCCGCAATCACCCAGGCATCAAGCCGGTCGGTTTTATTCAGGTCGGGATAGGTTTCTCGGAACTTGCTGACCAACTTTGGATTCATGGTAAAGACCTTGGTATGGCGCTCCTGGAGTGTAGGGTCACTATGCAGGTACATGGCGGGATGCCAGCTGTAGACCGAGGTCGATTCAAGCCCAATGTGAATCTCGGAGACCGCGTGCTTGTCCGCTAAGGCAACGATGCGATCTCGCAGATGAGCAGCCCCCTCCAGATTGTTTTTCACTGTGAGGGTCTCGAGCTTATCCCCGTCTGTGTTCATGAAACACGTTTCCAGTTCTTTCGAACTGACGTCAATACCGACAAAAAGCGTCAAATGGAATTTCCTCCTTTCGATGAGGGATGCAGGGAATAGACTCTCCGGGATGCCTCCGGCGCACGCGCAGATCAATCACCCTCGCCTATAAGAACACGCTTCGGTCCATGAGCTGCCCTGGCTTGCTAGGCCAGGCATGGGGTGCCGAAGGGAACGGCCAGCGGGTCAGAAGCTCAGACACGTACCGGAGAAACAGACTTAGAAATGTAGACGTGCTACAGGAGGAGAAAGAATTTCCCCGATAGATCCCTATGATCTATTGTCCAGAGGCATGCGGGAAAGTCCAGTCCCTTTTGCAATTTTCAAGGTGCGATTTACTGGAAATCGAAAAGTTTGCGGCCAGTTCCCATGGGAACTGGAAATCGGCTTAAAACTTGGTTCTAGAAATACTATACGAGGAGGATGAATAATGCCAAGCAAACGCAAGACATTGATCCTACGGCTCAGAAGCAAATCGCTGTCCTTATCCGTTATTTTTTTACTGTGCTTTACGCTGGTTCCGTTGTTTACCGTCTCCACCGCCTTCGCCGCGACCACGACGGTGCCTGCGGGCGACGTCGCGGCGCTACGCAGCGCCTTGGCCTCCGCTCAGCCCGGCGACATTATCGAAGTATCGGGCACCTATTCGATTTCGGACGGCACCATCAGCACTTCTGTAAGCGGTTCCGCGAACAACTACATTACCCTGCGCGGCACGGGAAGCGGCGCCACCCTCAATTACACGGCTTCCGCCGGCAACGCAGCGTTCTACATCAAAAATAATTACTACAAGATGGAGAACATTACGATCAACTCCAACTCCAATTCGAATAAAGGGCTGCTCATCGAAGCGTCCCACGGCTATATTACGAACGTTACGGTCAAAAACACCAAAGCCGAAGGCTTTAAAATCCGCAAAAACAGCCAATATTGGCTGCTCACCAACTGTCTCGCGCAGTATACCGGCCAAAGCGGCAAATACGGCGAAGGCTACTATGTAGGCGACGCGGATCAAAACTGGACGACGGCTCCGAACGCCGACCAGAGCGGCTATATTACCTTCCTGAACAGCAACGCGTTCCAAACGAAAAACGACGGCTTCGACTTCAAGGAAGGCACGCATCATATTAAAGTCATCGGCGCCGACATCGACTTCAACAACACCGTTCCCGAATCGACCGTAGGCAACAACGGCCTGTTCATCCGCGCCAACAACGTCCAGGTGATCAATACGACGATCAAGAACAATGCCGGAACCGGCCAAGCGGTGCGCGGCAATAAAATGACGGCTTCCGACGGCAATTCCTACGGCAGCAATCTGGAGATGAAGGCGCTATCCGGTGTCAATCTGGCCGGTGCCTTGATCTATACAAGCTTTACTAACAACAAGTTGTTTACCGACTACTCGATGACGAGCGTCTCGGGAGGCTTGTACGCCTCCGGCTCGAATACGGCTACCTCCGCGAGCCCTTCCTCGTTCACGGAGATGACGTGGAGCGGCGAAGGCGGAGACGTGTACGGCGCCGGAACCGCCGTCAATCTGGCCCTGAACAAGACGGCTTCGGCCTCCACCGAATGGAGCAGCACGTATGCGGCCGGCAAGGCGGTCGACGGCTCCACCGGCACCCGCTGGGCTTCCGCTTCCGGCACCAGCGCCGGACAATGGCTGCGCGTCGACCTCGGTTCCAGCCAAACCTACAGCAAAGTCGTCATCAAGGAGACGAATTTCGCCAATATTACTTCGTTCAAGCTGCAATCGTCCGCGGACGGCACCAATTTCTCCGACATTGCAAGCGGCACGACGATCGGCGCCTCCAAGACGATCACCTTCTCTCCCGTGACGTCGCGCTACATCCGGCTCTATGTCGTATCCGCCTCGGATGAAGCCAACGTCAACGAGTTTGAGGTTTACGCCAATTAGGTGATCCCGCCCGAACGTTGGTCCGGCCTGCTCACCGGCGGTACAAAATAAGAACGCAGCGCAAGCCGGCCTTCTCAGGGAGTCCCTGAAACGGCCGGCTTGTTCGCGCTGCCGGGCTGTACGCGCGGCTAAGCCGAAGCTTGCAGGCTCCCGGCCGCCGCGGCGCCGTTTACAGCATAAACCGGTACCCCGCTCCCCACACCGTGTCGATATATTGCGGCTTTGACGGGTCCAGCTCGATTTTCTCGCGGATTTTGCGGATATGAACCGTCACCGTAGGGCTGTCGCCGTTCGAGTCCATCCCCCATATATGCTCGAACAGCTGCTCCTTGTTGAACACCCGGTTCGGATTGGACGCCAGAAACGCCAGCAAATCGAACTCCTTGGTCGTGAACACAACTTCCCGCCCGTTCACGTAAACGCGCCGGGACGCCTTGTCGATCAGCAGTCCGCGAATGCGAATTTCTTCGCTCTTCTGCCCGCGATGCCCGAGCAGACGCTCGTAGCGCGACAGATGGGCCTTGACCCGAGCTACGAGCTCCCCCGGGCTGAACGGCTTGATGATATAATCGTCCGCACCGAGCCCCAGGCCGCGAATTTTATCGATGTCCTCCTTCTTGGCCGACACCATCAAAATCGGGATGTCGTGCTTGTCGCGGATTTTGCGGCATATTTCAAAGCCGTCCACCTTGGGCAGCATCAGATCCAGTATGACCAGATCGTAATCGCCGGTTAGCGCCTGCTGCAGCCCCGTATCGCCGCTATGCTCCATCTGCACGGCAAATCCGTTTATCTCCAAATAATCTCTCTCCAGCTCGGCTATGCTCGCTTCATCCTCGATGATCAATATGCGGCTGCTCATGGCCTTCTCCTCCCGACCTGTCGTCCTTTCGTTTATCCAGCGTAAACCAGATAACCGTCCCTTTTCCTGGCTCGCTCCGGGCGCCGATCACGCCGCCGTGGCCCTCGATAATTTGCTTGGCGATGGAGAGCCCCAGGCCGCTGCCGCCGGTGCTTGCATTCCGCGAACGGTCCGCCCGGTAAAACCGGTCAAAAATATGCGGCAGCGACTCCGCGGCAATGCCTTGACCGTTATCCTCGACCTCCACGATATAATGCTCCCCCGCATCCGCTATGCGCAGACGGATCGTTCCATGCTCTTTATCCATATATTTCATGGCGTTTTCAATCATATTGACCAGCACCCGCTTAAGCTGGTCGCGGTCTGCGGCCGTCCAGGCCTCAGCAAGCCCCGGCTCCGTGACAAACCGGAAGGAAACGCCCTGCTTTTCGATATCCATTTGCAGCTCATCCGTGCAATCCTGCAGAAAGGCGATCAGATCCACAGGTTCAAAATGAAACGGTTGGCTGTTCAAATCCAGCTTCGAGAACAGAAACAGCTCGTCAATCAGCCGGTCCAGCTGCATCGATTTGGTATGAATGGTCCTAACGTATTTATCCAGCTTCTCGGGCGTGTTCGTCACGCCGTCGATAATGCCTTCGACATATCCTTTGATCGCCGTAATCGGCGTTTTGAGATCGTGAGAAATGTTGGAAATCAGTTCCTTGCGGTTTTCCTCGTACTGCAGCTGGCGTTCGACGGACTCCTTCAGCCTGCTGCGCATTTGCTCGAAGGAGGCGGCCAGCTCGCCGATTTCATCCTTCGACTCCGGTTTGACTGCAAAATCGAGATGGCCTTCCTTGATTTGGTCGGCGGCTTTCTTCAAAGAACGCAGCGGCCGGATGATGCTTCGCGAAACGAAGTAAGTGAGCAGGCCGTTGGTCAGCACCAAAATCGCCAGCAGGGAAAGTAAAAACAAGCTGAAATAGCGGTGCGCGAACCGACCCAATACATTGAAATCCATCGCCATAAAGACGCTGCCCCGGCTGCCGTCGGAAAAGACCGTGTCCTGCTGCTGCGCGATGAACCAGCCGCTTCGCCCCTCTTCCTTCCGCTCCCATCTCCCGGACTTCTCCATCGGGGAATTCGCCTCTCCGTACGCGGGCAAACGGTTCAGCAGACCGGATTCGGCCAGCTTCGGCGAAGCGAAGCGCACATCGTCTTCTTTGCGCACGATCAGCTCCATATTAATCGCATTCAGACTCTCCTCCAGCCCGGCCTGGACGGCGGAGTCGAGCAGCGAATCGGGATTGTCCCTGCTGCGCAGCTGGATTTCGGCCTCCACGGCGGACTGCTGCTTGAGAATCGCCCCGATCGGGTTCATATGGCTGCCGTTCAGCTTATATACCGATCTGACGTCGCCCAGCAGCGCGACGATCAGGATCATAACGGCAATGCCCAGCAGAACGAGCGGAACGAGCAGCATGGCAATATAGGATAACACCAGACGAACCCGGATGGACACGCGCGTTCAACCCCTACAATTGTTTTTTATCGTAGATGAAATACCCTGCCGAAAAGCAAATCAAACCCCATCCCGCCAGCAGCGAAGCAATGCCGAAAATTTTGCCCCAAGCGACCGCTCCGCCGATCCACAGCATATACCAATCGGTATAATCGGTCGGCGAGTAAACGACGAATTGCGGATACAGCAGACCGGCCAGCTTGGCGAGCCCGTACAGCAAAATGCAGAGGGTCAGCGCCCCGCTGCCGCTTTTGAACCCTTGCGCCAGCAGCATCGCCGCAAAGCCGATAGCCGCAAGCGGAACGACAGCCGCGCCGTAGGCGAGCAAGCTCTGCGTCAGCCCGGCCGCTCTGCCGCTGCCGCCAGCCTCAAGGAAGAAGGACGCCAAGACGGAAGAAAGCAGACCCAACGCGATAAAGATACAAATGTAGAGTACCATTGAAACATGCTTGGAAGCAAAAATATTCAACCGGGTGACCGGCCAGGTCAGAACAAGCTTCGCCGTCCCGTTCTCCAGTTCGCCGGGAAACATATCGGACGCAGCCATAAAAATAAAGAGCGGCAGCAGCAGACCGGCGAATAAGCCCAGCATCCAGATCGGAAAATCTGCGGCCGTCGCCGCCGTCACCCCGAGGCCGCTCTGAAACCGGGACACCAGGATAGCTCCCGCGGCGGGAAGAAGCGCCGTCAGCGCCATGAAACATAGCGATTTTCTGCGCAAACAGAGCTTGATCATTTCGTTAATAACGTTCGCTTTAAAGCCGGACATGCGCTCGCTCCCTCCTTTCCTCTCTCGCCAGCGCGACAAAATAATGCTCCAACGTCGGATGCTGCTCGCTGACGAGCTCGCTCATCAGCCCTTCGCGAACGAGCTTGCCGTTATAAATCATGCCGACCCGGTTGCAGATCAGCTCCATTTCGTGAATGAGGTGGCTGGAGATGAAGAACGTCATTTGTTCTTCCCGCGCCAGCCTCACGATCAGCTCCCGCATATCGACCATGCCTTCAATGTCGAGCCCGTTCGTCGGCTCGTCGAGGATCAGAAGCTCCGGCTTGGACAGCAAGGCGGAAGCTAGGCCGAGCCTCTGCTTCATGCCGAGCGAATAGCGCCCGACCTTCTCATGCTTGAAGCCGCCAAGCCCGACCAGCTCCAGCGCCTCGTCGATGCGGCTTTTGCGCAGCTCGGGATAGTAGCGCAGCACCATCTCCAGATTGCGGTAAGCGCTGAAGTCGTTATAAGCTTCCGGCCGTTCAATCAGCACGCCGACGCGGCGCATCGCCTTCTCGTAATCCGCGGCTATGTCGCAGCCGAACAGGCGCACCTTGCCCCGGTCGGCCCTGCACAGGTTGACCATGATCTTCATGACGGTCGTTTTGCCCGCTCCGTTCGGCCCCAGGAAGCCGTATATATCGCCGCGGCGCACTTGGAACCCGACATCGCGAATGCCTCTTTGATTCGGATACATTTTCGTCAAGCCTTCGGCTTCGATAACCATATCCATCCGCTGTTTCGCCCCTTCTCATTCATATGGACCGACGGGAGACGGCAGGAGCATGTCCGCGCAGCCCCCGTCGTCATGCTCCGCCGCCCGCTCTAACCGGTCGGCTCTTTATTCCCCGTGATGACGGCCAATGCTTGCCTTGTCGACGGTATGCACTTCCTTGCCCGTCAGATCGACCCGATCGGGCGTCGTTGCGTCGAATCCGGACAAACCGACCTGCACGTCGATGACGACTTCATGCGCGGCTCCCTGATCATCCTTGCCGGACAGCGTCACTTGAACCTTCTGCCCGGAAATGCGGTTCTGGCTGTCCACGTCGGCGTTCATATCGACCTGCTCGATCCGTATGTCCTTGGTCAGCTTCGGAAAGCTATCCTTCAGCTTCGCCAGCTCCGTACCGAAAGGCTGCTGTGAAAGCTGCCGGTCCGCGTGCTGACCGCTCGAAGCCGCTTTGACGGCGAAGGAGCTGACCGCATTGACTACGGCAGGGACCTGGCTTGCGCCAAGCTGGAAGCCGATATGCTTCGTCCCGTCCGCTTGCGGCTCCACCGTGACATAATCTTTCAAGGGGCCTACCAGCGCGTCGATCAAATTTTCTTTTTCCTTGGCGAAATCATCCGCGCCGGCCTCCCGGTCCTTCTTGCTCCAACGGTTTGCTTTCTCCTGATCCGAGCCGATCATATTGTAAACATCGCTGCTGCCGGCTTTCACGATGCTTTTGCCGTCCTGCCGGTAGAACGATACCGTCTCCTCCGCAGCGTTTCCCTTAATATTCACGCTGCCGCTGGCGGCCTGCGCCGTCTTATCGGCTTTCACCACGGATGTGACGTCGAGCAGCCTGCTGCCGTTATCCTGCACGGACAGCGTCATCTGCTCCGTTACGTTATGCGCCCCGGCAGTCGCTTTGATCGCGGCTTTATAAGCGTCGTATCCCGCCGCGTCGCCGACTCCGGCGAACGCCGACGTTACGAACAGCGCGCTCCCCAGCGTCAATCCCGCGCCGACTCCGATCCATTTTTTGCTCATCTTCATTTCCTCCTCAAGTTAAGTTCGAAAGCGTCTCTTGCCTTCTCCATCATCTTACCCCCGAGGTATAAACTCGGGGTGAACCCGCTCTAAACCGGCTATTAAAAGAATCTTAAAATTTTCTAAAAACGTGGTGAAAAAGTCCGCGGCGTCCATTTGATCCTCCAATCGCTGATGAAATCGCTCTTTTTTCACTACGCTTTTAAACTGTGCAAAATAATACCGTACCGCCTATCTTGACATGAAACCTGACGGTGTCATAATAGACATCAGAATGCAAAGGAATTGAGAAGCCGATCTGAATCCAAACGGGAGGAACGATACATGGATAACCAATCGCCGTCGGCATTGCCGGATATTCGCCAGACGCTGGTGCTGAACGCGCCCATTCAGAAAGTATGGGATGCCGTCGCCACCGCCGAAGGCATCGCCGCCTGGTTTATGCCTAACAATTTTCAGCCTGTACTGGGCTATGAGTTTCAATTAAATGCCGGACCGTTCGGGGATTCCCCCTGCACAGTGACCGAGCTTGATCCGCCGAACCGGCTAACCTTTCGCTGGGGCAAAGATTGGACCGTCACCTTCGAGCTTATTCAGCGGGAAGACAAGACGGAATTTACGCTTATTCACGGCGGCTGGGATGCGGATAAGCTGACCGAATTCGGCGAGACGCACCGGCTTGTGCGCGACAGAATGTCCGGCGGCTGGGTCGGATTGCAAAAAAAGCTGCAAGCTTATGTCGAGGGTTAATATGGCGGCTCCGTCACCTAAGCACGATGTGTTTCAGGCGATCGCCGATCCGACCCGCCGCAGCCTGCTGCAGCTGCTTGTCGACCGGGAGATGCCGGTTACCGCGATCAGCGGCCATTTCCCGATGAGCCGGACCGCCGTCTCGAAGCATTTGCGCATTTTGGCCGACGCCGGTCTTGTTAAGGAACGGAAGGTCGGCCGCGAGACGAGATACCGGCTCGAGCCGGAGCCGCTGCTCGAATTGAAGCGCTGGCTGTCGTTTTACGAGCGTTACTGGGAGAATAAAATGTCCGCGCTCAAGCGCTATGTGGAAGCGGAGGAGCCGGGCAGCGGAGCGGATCGCGCAGCCGGACGCCTGGGCGAAGACGGGGACTAGGCGGGCGCCGCCCGCTTCCCTCGCGAATCACCGAGCGCTGCGCATCCAACGCAGCCCTCGCACTAATGATGAAACGAAACCTCCGTCGTCACGGCGATCGTGACCAGACGGAGGTTTTTTTGCCGATTCGCCCACCCCCGCACCATATGCAGAGCAGCTGCGGTCCGCGGTGGATAACTCGGCGCCCGGCGTCGATGCTTGTGCATGATTATAACCGGGATGGACAAAGATGCGAATCTGGGGATAACTCGCTATGTGGATATGTTTATAAATATACACGGAATTATGCACAACAAGGCTTTGAAACCTGTTAGTATTGTGGATAATACTGTTTATAAGTCGGATAACTGCCTGCCTTGTTCTTCCTAATGACGGATCGTGTCGAAAAAACGCGAAAACGCCTTCATTTTATGTTAAAATAGACGTACTTCCAATCATCGCTTACAAAAGGCGGGAAATTCCTTGACGATCTTGCTCATAGTGCTCATGCTCGCGGCCATTGTGCTGTTCATTACCAAGTCGCGCAATCCGTCCGCCTATTGGATGGGCTTTGTCCTCGTAGGCTGGTTTCTCAGCATGGCCGGACTCATCCTGTTTATCGCCAAATACGGCGGGTTTTACTATAAAGTGAACATCGTTCTGTTCTTCAACGACAGCATCCGCAACTTCCTGCTGGATCTGCCGATCAAGATCGAAGGCATCAGCCGCATGATAACGATCGGGCGTTCCCTCTTCGTCTTCAGTCTCATCGGACTGTCCGTCACTCTCTTCTACTACCGCCCTTTCAAGCAGCTGTGGAAAATTTTTGCGCTCAACACGCTGTTTCCGCTCGCCAACATTGTTTTCTACGATCCGGTTGTGTACAAATGGGCGCTGACCGCGCTCGACCGCAGCTTCACCTATACGATCGGCTGGGTGACCCGCGGCTGGCTCGTCGTCTCGCTGCTCGTCTCGCTTGCGCTGATGATTCAGAAATACCGCAAAATGACGGTGCCTTGGGTCAAGAAGCAGAGCAAGCATATTTTATACGGCGTGTTTTCCCTGGTGCTCTTCTACTTTTATCTCGGATTCATGGGTCCTCTGCAAGTATTCGACGTGCGCACTTATTATGTGCTCTATTCCGATTTTTCCAACTTCAATCCGCCGCTGACGCTGTTCGGCTGGTACGCCAGCATCGGCTTTACCGGTGTCCTGTCGCTCATCAGCATTTTATCCATTTGGCGCTATACGGAAGTGGAGAAATCGATGGGCAAGAGCGATCTGCAGCTGCAGCGCAAGCTGAACACGGCCAATATGGGGGCGCGCGTCTTCACCCATGCGATCAAAAACCAGCTGATTATGATTCAGCTGCTCATCCAGCAGGCCAAGCAGCAGACGGCTGCGGCTGCCGGGCAAGAGGGCGCCTCGAACGGCCCGCAAGAGACGCTGAACAAAGCGGGCGATATCGTCACGCATACGCTCGGCAGGCTCGACCAGCTGTACAACTCGTTCAAGACGAATCAGCTGCAGCTGCGGGCGGTATCCGTTCGAACGCTGATCGGCCTTACGCTGGAGCGGCTTACCGCGCTTCCTACTCATATCGCGCTGGAGACGGAGCTGCCTCCGGAAGAGGCGATGGTGCTGGCCGATGTCGAGCATTTGTCCGAAGCGCTGTACAATCTGCTCATTAATGCGGTCGAAGCGATCGACGAGGAGAAGCGAGGCTTGGTTCGCGTGCACGGCTATGTCGAAGAGAGCTGGGTCATCATCCAGATTATCGATAACGGACCCGGCATTGAGCCGGAGCTGCTGGAGGCGATCTTCGATCCTTTTTACACAAGCAAAAACACGACGAAAAACTGGGGTATCGGCTTGTCCTACAGCAAGCATGTCGTGATGGGCCATTACGGCCGGATACATGTGGAGAGCAAGCGGCGCGAAGGCAGCGTCTTTCAGGTGATTTTGCCGCTGTATGTGCTTAAACCTTAAAACAGGGGAGATGAATGGGACGATGACGACACCGATTCGGGTCATTGTGGCGGAGGATCTCGACGTGCTGAGGGATCATTTCTGCGAGCTGATCTCGCGGGAACGCGATATGGAGATCGTAGCGCAGGCGTCGAGCGGCAAGCAGGTGCTGCAGCTGCTGCAGGAGAAGCAGGCGGACATCATTGTGATGGACATCGAGATGGATATGAAGCATGACGGCATTATTACGGCGCAGAAGGTGCTGCTGCAGTACCCGTATATGAAAATCGTATTTTTGACCGTTCACGAGGATGACGAGACGGTGTTCAACGCCTTCGAGACGGGGGCTGTCGATTACGTGCTGAAGACCAGTTCGCCCGAGGAGATCATAAGCAGCATCCGCAACGCTTACGACGGCATCGTCCTGATCCGGCCGGAATTTTCGTATAAGATCAAGAACGAGTTTTCCCGCATCCGCCGCAACGAGGAGAGCTTGCTGAAGGCGACGATTATTTTGTCGCAGATGACTCCGACCGAGCTGGAAATTCTCGAGTTGCTGCTTAAGGACATGAAGGTCGCGGAAATCGCCAAATACCGGCAGGTCGAGCTGTCGACGATCAAATCGCAGATCAACATGATCCTCAAAAAATTCAACAAGAAGCGATCCAAGGAAGTGACGGCGATGCTGCGCGATCTGAACGTGCAGCAGCTCATTCATAAAGTGCGCGGCGGAAGCTGAAATCGTCCCGAAAAAGCCATTGACCCCAGGCGAGGTTCAATGATAAGATTGAAAAAATTTACTTGTCGAGCCTGTCCAAAAACGATCCAAGGGGGAATCAATGAAGTGGCTACGTATTATTTGGAACCGTCCCGCACGTTCAGCGAATTTCTGTTAATTCCGAATTTGACGACCAAGGAGTGCACTCCGGCGAACGTTCGCCTGAAGACGCCTCTGGTCAAGTACAAGCAAGGGGAAGCGCCGGCAATTTCGCTCAATATCCCGTTCTCCTCCGCCGTCATGCAGGCCGTATCCGACGACGGCATGGCGATCGCCCTCGCCCGCTGCGGCGGCATCTCGTTCATCTTCGGCTCGCAGTCGGTCGCGGATCAGGCCGCAATGGTCCGCAAGGTCAAAGGCTACAAAGCCGGCTTCGTCGTCAGCCGCTCCAACCTGACTCCGGAGCATACGCTCGCCGACGTGCTGGCGCTCAAAGAGCAGACCGGCCATGCCACCGTCGCCGTCACGGAAGACGGCACCGCCAAGGGCAAGCTGCTCGGCATCGTAACGAGCCGCGATTACCGGATCAGCCGCGATTCGCAAGACAAGCCGATCCGCGACTTCATGACCCCCTTCGCCTCGCTGATTTACGGCCAATCCGGCATTACGCTGTCCGAGGCCAACGATCTCATCTGGGAGCATAAGCTGAACTGTCTGCCTATCGTGGATGAGCGGCAATGCCTCGATTACCTCGTGTTCCGCAAAGATTACGACGCCCACAAGGAAAATCCGCTTGAGCTGCTGGACGCCAACAAAAGCTATATCGTCGGCGCCGGCATCAATACCAAAGACTACAAAGAACGCGTGCCCGCGCTCGTCGCAGCCGGCGTAGACGCGCTCGTCATCGATTCGTCGGACGGCTACAGCGAATGGCAGCGCGAAACGGTGCAGTACGTCAAGGAAAACTTCGACGTGAAGATCGGCGCCGGCAACGTCGTCGACCGCGAAGGCTTCCTGTATCTGGTCGAATCGGGAGCCGATTTCGTCAAGGTCGGCATCGGCGGCGGATCGATCTGCATCACCCGCGAGCAGAAGGGCATCGGGCGCGGTCAAGCTTCCGCCGTGATGGAGGTCGTCGAAGCGAGGGATCAATACTTCAAGGAAACGGGCATCTACGTGCCGATCTGCTCGGACGGCGGCATCGTGCACGATTACCATATTACGCTGGCGCTGGCCATGGGCGCGGATTTCGTTATGATGGGCCGCTATTTCGCGCGCTTTGACGAAAGCCCGACCCGCAAGCTGAGAGTCGGCAACAACTTCGTCAAGGAGTTCTGGGGCGAGGGCTCGAACCGGGCGCGCAACTGGCAGCGGTACGATACCGGCGGCAAGAGCGGTCTCTTGTTCGAGGAAGGCGTCGATTCGTACGTGCCTTATGCGGGCACCCTGCAGGAAAATCTCGACAAGACGATCGGCAAAATCAAATCGACGATGTGCAACTGCGGCGCCACCAGCATTGAGGAGCTGCAGCGCGTCGCGCGGATTACGCTCGTTTCGGCGACAAGCCTTGTCGAAGGCGGAGCGCATGACGTCATTTTGAAGGAAAGCAGTCTTTCGGAAGAGTAAAAGACAAAAAGCCGGCGGAAGGTCATCCCTTCCACTGGCTTTTTCCATGATGACGCCGATTATTGGCCCGTCGCTTTGAGGAACGGATCGGTGACGATGAACTGATCCGCCGGCACGACTTCCTTCAGGCTGCCGTTCTGTACGAACAGCTTCTCCAGATTTTCATACCATTTCTTCGCCGTTCCGTCCTTGAACGCATCGGCCACCCGTTTATTATCCAGCCATTCGAGCGAGTCCAGCTGCAGCTTCAACGATTCTTCGGGAACCTGCGTATAGGCGGCGGTCATTTTGATCGCTTCGTCCTTGTTTTTCAATTTGTAGTCGGTCGTCTGTGCGATCGCTTTCAGAAATTGCTGCACAAGCTCCGGCTTCTCCTGGAAAAACTTCGGATTCACAACCCAGCTGGCCGGGAATATATAGTCCGGGAAAAAGTCGCTGTTATCGCCCAGCTTCACCATATTTTCCTTGCCGACCTGCTTCTCGATCTCCTGCGTATACGGCGACCAGATCGCCACCGCGTCCACCTTGCCGGCGACATACGCGGAAACCGCGCCGGCTACGTCCATATTGACAATGTTCACATCGCTCGGCTTCAAACCGCCTTTTTCCAAACCGAGGTTCAGTACCATTTCGCCTGACGTTCCTTTCGGCACGCCGACCGTCTTGCCTTTCAGGTCTTTCCATTCTTTAATGCCCGATTTCTTGGTGGCGAACACCATGTCGCTCTTGCCTAAGCTGACGATATCGATAATATGCCCTTTGCCCTGCGCCGCCAGGAACGTAGCTCCCGGTCCGATGTAAGCGATATCGATATCGCCCGAAGCCATCGCCTGGAATTCAGGCGGGCCGCTTAAAAATTTCACGGCGTTGACGTTGATTCCGGCTTCCTTGAAATAACCTTTCTCCTCGCCGATGACGATCGGAGTCGCGCCGTTCATATCCGGCATATAAGCTACATTGATCGTAGGCAGCTTGCCTGCCGGTTTGTTCGGCTCCGGCGTCTGGGCCGGAGAGGCGGCGCCGCCTCCGCCGCTCGGGGCGCCCGAGGAGCAGGCGGCCAGCACGAGCAGGATGCTGAGCATAACGGCGGCGATAGGAAGCTTAAGCGATAATTTCGACTTGCGAACCATAAGAATCTCTCCTTTAAATATGAGACTATTTTGCCACTTCCAGGTATTCGCGATACACCTTGGACCAGATCTCGTTCTTGATTTGCACGAACCGCTCGTCCAGCTTCGTTGCCTGATCCCGCGGGTAAGGAATGTCGACGTCGATAATTTCCTTGATCCGTCCCGGTCTGGCGCTCATGATGATCACCTTCTGGGCCAAAATGACGGCTTCCTCGACATCATGCGTGATGAAGAAGCAGGTTTTTTTCTCCGTCTGCCACGTCTTAAGCAGCTCTTCCTGCAGCTGCGCCCGCGTCTGGGCGTCCAGCGCGCCGAACGGTTCATCCATCAGCAGCACCTCCGGCTGCACCGCGTAAGCTCTGGCAATCGCCACGCGCTGCTTCATCCCGCCGGACAGCTCCTTCGGATAAGCGTGGGCGAAATCCTTCAGCCCGACTATCTCCAAATATTTCTCCGCCGTCTCCTTCCGCTCATGCTTGCTAAGGCCGCGCAGCTTCAATCCGAATTCGACGTTTTTCAGCACCGTCTTCCACGGGAACAGCGCATACTGCTGGAAGACGACGCCCCGTTCTTTGCCCGGCCCCTTGACTTCCACCCCGTCGACCTTCACCGAGCCGGAGGTCGCCTCTTCAAGGCCCGCGATAATGTTGAGCAGCGTCGTTTTGCCGCAGCCGCTCGGGCCGACGACGCAGACGAACTCGTTCTGATGAATGGTCAGATCGGTGTTTTGCAGCGCGGTCACGTCGCCGCTGCGCCCTTTATAAATTTTGGACAATCCGCTGATTTCAATCTTGGGACGGCTCTGCTCCTGCTGAGCCTTCGCGATCTCTAGGCGTTGCGTACTTCCTGCCATCCGGTTAGCCTCCTTTCCAAGAAGAGAACGAACTTATCCATGGCCAAGCCGATGATGCCGATGACGATAATGCCGAGAATGACGACTTCCATCCGGAAGTAGAGGCTCGCTTCCATAATCATATTGCCGAGCCCCTTGTTCGCTCCCGTCAGCTCCGCCGCCACCAGCGTCGTCCACGCGGCGGCAAGACCGAGTCTTACGCCGACAAGAATATAGGGAAACGATGCCGGTACGATGACTTCGAAGAAAATATCTCTATCTCTTGCTCCCAGCACCCGCGAAGCGCGGATTAAGGTCGGGTCCACGTTGCGGACGCCCTGGAAGATCGAAATGACCATAACCAGGAAGGTCGAAACGAAGATAACCGTCACTTTGGCCGATTCTCCAACCCCCTGCGCTACGATAACGAGCGGAATGAGGGCGATCGGCGGAATTGTCCGGAAAAACTGAATCCATGGCTCCACTACGGAGCGTACGACGCTGTACCAGCCCATCAGGAAGGCGACCGGTATCGCTACGATCAGTCCGAGCGAGAAGCCGCCGAGAACCCGGAACAAGCTTGCGCCTACATTCGTCCACATGCGTCCGCTCGCCGTTTCGGAGATGAAGGTTTTGACGACAATGGTCGGATTGGTAATAATGGCTCCAATCGCCGGAATGGCCGACAAGATATACCAGAGCACGATCCCGATAACGATCGAGACGGCCGTAAGCAGGGAGTGCGGCATCTTTTTCATAGTTGTTGTCCTCCTTATCCGTCGTATGCCGGCTGCACGGCTTCTCTGCTGTAGGTGCTCCGCAGCTTCTCGGCGGCTTCCTTCCAGCCCTTCTGATTCAGCCGCCGCACCCAATCGTTGGCGCTCAAATATTTCCAAGGGCCCGTTTCGATCACCTTCTGCATCGGATCGACCTTATAGCCCGGCTTGCGGGCCTGCTCATGCTGCCACTGGGACAGCCGGTGATCCATTTCTTTCACGATCTCGGGATGCCGGTCGGCTACATTCGTCGTCTGGTTCGGATCGGCGATCATGTCATAGAGCGTCACTTCGTCAAAATGCAGGTACAGTCCCGGATGGTACGTGCGGATGAAATACCAGCGTTCGTCCCGCACCGCCCTCTGGCATACATACAGAGCGTGATCCATCACCAGATAATCGCGCCCCTGCCAATGCTCGCCCCGCAGCGCCGGAAGGAACGACTGACCGTCCCAGCCCGACGGCACCTTGAGCCCGGCCATCTCCGCTATCGTCGCTATGACGTCGACATTGTAGACGAACCCGTCGATGGCCGTTCCCTTGTTCTCCATCCCCGGAGCCTTGATGATCAACGGCAGATGATGCACCGCTTCGGTAGCGCTTGCATGTTCGAGGTAAATGCCCTGCTCTCCCATCGATTCGCCATGATCGGCGCTGATAATGAAGCATACCTCATCCTCGATGCCGAGCTCCCTCAGCGTCTCCAGCAGCTCTCCGACATGCTTATCCATGTAGCTGATGCCGCCGTCGTAGCCGTCGACCGCATGCTTGAAATCGCTGCGGTTTGCGATCTGCCCCGGCATCGTCGCCGGATATTTGTCCCCCCAATGCAGGAACGGCGCGGATCGCGGAAAGCTGTGTTCCTGCTGCGCGGCAATCGCCGCTTCATCCGGGAAAGCCTTAGCCGGCGAATCCTTCCACTGCTCCATATACTCGATCGGATACGTATAGAACGTGTGCGGGTCCCAATATTGAATGTGCAGGAAGTAATTGTCTTCCTTGCCGTGCTGCCGCAGCCACGGAATGACCGAAGCGTTCACTTCGTCGGCGTTTTCGTTGCCTTCTTTTAGCGAATGGGTGTGCACTTCATTCCATCCGGCAAAATACCACCAAGCATGGTGACGGTCGCCGAAGGTCGAAAACGTAACCGTTTTCATTCCTGCTTCACGCAAATAACGGGTGAAAAAAGGGATTTCCTTGCTGTGTCCGTCCCCTTCGGGATATTGGAATTCTCCCCCGGGTCCCCAGTGCGTAAGCGCGCCGTGATGAATGCCGAACCGGCCGGAAATGAAGCTGCCCCGCGACGGCACGCAAGGTGATGAAGCGCAGTAGCAATCGTTGAAGCGGACGCCCTGCGCGGCGATCGCATCGATGTTGGGCGTCGTATTCCGGTGATACCCGTAGCAGCCCATATGATCCGGCCGCAGCGAGTCGATGTCCAAATAAATGATTCTCATTATGACTGATGCCTCCTGCCAATTGATTTGCGAGTGGGATTACTGCTAATTATAGAGGAGGTCCGAGGGGCTCAAAAGGTTGAACTATTTTCAAACCTTTTGGGGAGGCATCATGGGGATATGCGGTCTATATAAAACGAATGCGACCCGCAGCCATGGACTGCGGGTCGCAAATCTATATTAAGGGGGGTCACTGTCTATCATACAGAACGATGCTTAAAATCACCTGAAAGGAAGGTTATGTTTTCCTTAAAATATGCCCGATATTAGCGTCAATCCTCGAACAGCTCGGCCAAAACCGCCTTCCGGTTTTCCAAAAATCTTCGGGTGACGATATAATGCAGCGTGTTCTCGTAACGGATCTCTTCCAGCGGCGAGCTGTCGAAGTTCCATATTTGCGCGTTCGGATAACCGAGCAGAATCGGCGAATGGGTCGCGATAATAAATTGCGCGTCTTTCTCCAAATCTTTGATAATGCGCAGCAGCGCCAATTGACGGGCTGGAGACAGCGCGGCCTCCGGCTCGTCGAGCAAATAGATCGCTTTTTTGCCGAACCGGTGCCGGAACAGCGACAAAAACGCTTCTCCGTGCGATTGCTTATGCAAGGAACGACCTCCGTAATATTTAAGGCTCTCCGGCATCTTGTCAATATGGGTGGCAAAATGATAGAACGTCTCCGCGCGCAGAAAAAAACCGTTCGTCACTTTAGGCATCCAGGACAGCCGCATATAATCTCCGAGCGAAGCTCCGGAAGCTTCCACTTCGTACGTGTTGTTTCTCCCGCCTCCGGCCGTATTGAAGCCGCATTGATAGGCGATCGCCTCCAAAATCGTCGACTTGCCCGAACCGTTCTCTCCGACGAAAAACGTCACGTTGCCGTTCAAAGCGATCGTGCCGGCATCCCGCAGCACGGGAATCGAGAACGGATATTCCGCCGGTTGCGGAAACCGGCTTCTTAAAATTTCCACGCTTTTCAGAAACACAAGTCTCACCTCCACCAAAGGGAACGTATGTTTCTGTATTATACAGCAAGCCGGCCGATTTGGAAAGCTCGGGAGTAAGGCGGAAGGCTTGCGCTGCGGAGAACTAACCGCAATGTTTAATATCCGCTTATTTGGTAAATGAATGTATAGAAGCATGAGAAGCGTGGTGAAAAAAAGAGCGGAGGGGCCATTTGAAGCTGGAAAAGCGTTAGCGCTCGCCTTTGAAAACGGATTTTGTCCATAGAAAAAGGAGACGACACTCCAAAAATCCGGTTTCAACAGTTATTGGAAGACCAAATGGGCGCCGCAGCGGACTTTTTCATCTCGCTTTTAGATAGAACGTTCAAAACAAAATGGGGGTCTATAATGGAAGCAAGCTGGGTTCGGATATGGAGAAGTCCTTATATTATCATTACTTTGCTGCTGTGGGTCAAGGTCGCCCTGCTGAGATATTTTTTATTCGACGAAGTGATCGTTTCCTGGTGGCTGCTCGATCTCGCCAGTCTTGCCGTGTTGTCAGGATGCGTCGAGCTGTTATTCCGTTATCCGGCCAAGAAAACCGCCTACTGGATTGTTAATGCGGTGATGTCGCTGATCTTTTTTGCCGCTACGCTCTATTTCGAGCATTTCGGCTCCGTTATTACCTATACCTCCGTTTTGGAGATCAAGCAAGTTTTGCAGATTTCCTCCAGCGTCAAAGCGACGATCCGGCTTGCGGATTATTTATTTTTCCTTGATTTTGCCGTGTTTTTTTTGTTATGGCTTGTTTTTAGACGCAGCGGGGCTCATATCCTGCTTGCCGTCGCTTTGCGCAAGTATGCGGTCATCGCCGTAACGGCCGCCTGCCTCATCGTCTGCGCCGTCTTCATCAAGCTGAACCTCGGCATCGTCAACGAGCTGGTTCGCGCCAATCAGTTGGGGCTGCTCAACTATGAAGCGTCGGTTTTGGCCAATAGCATTAAAGGCAGAAAAACGACCAACTTCAGCACCACATCGGAAGCTTTGAATGTCGTAAGCGATTATGAAGCGAGCTACGGATACAATCCGAACGCCGGAGAAACGCCAAAATATTTCGGCTCTCAGCAGGGGAAAAATGTGATCGTCGTGCAGTTGGAAGCGTTCCAGAACTTCCCGATCCATCTTAACTTCCACGGTCAGGAGGTTACGCCCGTATTGAACAAGCTGGCTGCCGAAAGCTACTATTTCCCTCACATTTTCCAGCAGATCGGCCAAGGGAATACGTCCGATGCCGAATTCATGTCCAACACGTCGATTTATCCGACAGGGACGATTCCGATGTCGACCGGTTACGGCGACCGCGTGCTGCCCAGTTTGCCCCGTCTGCTCGAAGCGATCGGCTATGAAGCCGATACGTTTCACGTAAACGAGGTTCATTTCTGGGACCGGTATAAGCTGTATCCGGCGCTCGGCTTCACCCATTACTACGACAAGCCCTATTACAACAACGACTTCTTCAACTCCTTCGGAGCATCGGACGAGGAATTGTTCCGTGTCGGGGCAGAAAAGCTAAGCGAGCTGCACAAGCAGGGCAAACCGTTCTATGCCCAGTTTATTACGGTATCCAGCCACTTTCCGTTCAAGATTCCGAACGATCGCCGCAAAATGACGATCCCGGCCGATCTCGAAGGCAAACAGCTCGGCGATTATTTGCTGTCCGTCAATTATACCGACTATGCCGTCGGCACGTTTATCGACCGTCTGAAGGCGGCCGGCATATGGGATAACACGATATTCGTCGCTTACGGCGATCATTTCGGCCTGCAGCCGGAGGACAACGATCCGAAGGAGCTGAGCGAGCAGCTCGGAATGACGTACCATCCGGTTATCTCCCGCTTCAACATCCCGCTGTTCATCCATGTTCCCGGGCAAACGGCCCCCCAAGTGGTGAACCAGGTGGGCGGGCAGCTCGACATTATGCCGACGATAACCAACCTGCTCGGCATTTCGCTGCAGCAGCAGCAATTTCTTCATTTCGGGCAGGATTTGCTGAATATGCGCCATAATGTGCTCGGGATGAGATATTATATGCCGACAGGCTCCTTCTTCAACAACATCATTATGTTCCAACCGGGCAAGGCATTCGACGACGGTACGGCCGTCACGCTTCGCACGCTGGCTCCGGCCAACATTCAGCCGTACCGAAGCGACTTCGACTATATTATGAACTTGATGAAAATGTCCGATGACTACGTGAAGCTGCTGCCCAAACGATGATCCGTCCGGGATTCTCGCTTCTCTGTAAGCGCCTGCGGCTGTGCGGCAGGAGGAGAGGGCCGTCCCGCCATGACCGCGGCGCGGGCAGGAAGGGTTACGCTTGCATAACGCCGCGCGTCTGCGTTTGCGCCCGCGGCATATCGGGAAGCTCGTTGACCGATACGACGTCGTCGGTCCGTTTCTTCGGACGCTTCCAGAAGCGTTCGCTGCCGGGAAGATCATCAAACCAAGCGGCGTCTTCGGGGCAATCGAGCACCATAAATTTGCCGTATTCATCGTCCCGCGACTGATGGTATTTGAGATAAGCCTTGCCGTTCTCGATAGCCAAAATTTCGATTTTGCCCGAAGTGTGGCTCATGGACAGGCGGATTCGTTTGCCGAGGCCGGAAGTTCTGGCCTTGGCGCCTTCTACGATTCGGTACACTTCCTGCAGCGGCAGCACGAAATCGCGGTTGCCGGCAACGGGGCGGTTGATGAAGAAATAATACGGGGTTACGCCGGCCCAGGACAGCTTGTCGAGCAATTCGCCGAGCACGGCCGGGTCGTCATTGATTCCGCGCAAGACCGGCGTCTGGTTAACGACGATGGCTCCTGCCTGATGCAGCGCCTCGAAGCCGAGCTTCGCCTCGCGCGTAATTTCTCGCGGATGATTGATGTGCGCCATCACATAAATGCGCTTGTTGGCGGTGGAAAACTCGCGGATCGTCTCCAGAAGAGCCTCGTCCTCGTAAATCCGCATCGGATTAAACACCGGAATCTTCGAGCCGAGCCGGATGATCTGAACATGCTCGATCGCTCTAAGCCGCTCCAGTATACCGCGCAACTTGGGCGTTCCGAGAATCAGACTGTCCCCTCCGGTCAGAAGCACGTTATTGATTTCGGGGTGGTTCTCGATATATTGAAGCCCGGGATCGACGTTCGACATCGCTTCCTTGACATCGTTGCGGAACAATCTTTTGCGGAAACAGTAACGGCAGTACGCCCCGCACACCTCGGATACGATGAGCAGCGCCGTCGTCTTGTATTTATGCTGACAGCCCGGCACCACATAGTTGGTATCTTCGTCGGACGCATCCCAGCGCCCGTATTCGGAAAGCTCGCCTTCATTGGGGATGACCAGCTTGCGGATCGGATCGTTGGGATCTCTCCAATCGATCAGGTTCAAGTAATAATCGTTTACGCGAAACACGAACTTCTCCGTTATTTGCTTAAGCTTTTTTCTCTCCTGCTCGGGAATCTCCAGGATTTTGTCGATATCGGTCAAATATTTCGGCTGCGGCATAGAGTATCCTCCTTGAAATGACAGATTGGTTATGGGGAATCGGCGTCATTAGCGGAATATCAAGGTAAACGCTTGCATATCCTTCTGCGGCTCCGGTCCGATAAAGCCAGTCTGCTAACCTGCTCCTGCTTACGCCTCCCTGTACTCCCTCCTTCCACGCGGTATGAATAAGCTTGCGTCAGCTTCGTCTGCGCCGGCTTGCTGCTTACATTCAGCGCAAACGATAATTCCATGAATGAACTTAAAAGTTAATTTATGTATAAAATTACATTCAAAAAAGACCCGTGCTCCATTCGGAACATGCAAGCCGTAAGCGCTGCATGGTTCTCCTCCTGGCTCTAGCCTCGGGTCCTCATATGCAAAAAGACCCGATTTCCACGGGTCAATGAATGCAATTTCATGCATAAATAATAACTTGACCCATCCACTGCTGACGAGGTTAGCTGCCGGGCTCGGGAAAGATGGTTCCCTACAATCGTTACTGATTCGCCCCAAATAATGGTTCCCCCGCTTCCCGGTTCCATAAACCGGAAATTAAGCGTAGTACTATCATACACTACGAAAGTGGATGAGTCAAATTGGATCGTGCCTAGTCTTCGCGGGCAGCGATAAATTCCGGTCGCGGCGGCTGTCCCGAGTATGGCGGCTGCAGCTTGTTCTCCACGCTGTTATAGACGATGAAGACATTGCTTCTAGGCATCGGCGTAATGTTGCTGTTCGAGCCGTGCATAATGTTGCAATCGAACAAAACGATCGATCCTGCCTTGCCTACCGGCGTATCGATGCCGTAGCGCTGCACGAGCTCAGCCAAACTATCGTGGTCGGGCACGCCGTACTGCTGCCGGCGCAGCGATTTCTCATAATGATTGTCCGGCGTCCGTCCGACGCAGGAGACGTAATCCATCTGCGAGCCGGGCACGACCATCAGCGGGCCGTTAAAATGGTAATTGTCCTCCAGCGCGATGGAGCAGCTGAGCGCCCTCATTCTCGGCATACCGTCCTCCACATGCCATGTTTCGAAATCGGAATGCCAATAAAACTCTTTGCCGGTAAAACCCGGCTTAAAGTTGATCCGCGATTGATGGATGTACGTCTCGCTTCCCAAAATGTAGTCGGTGATGCTCTTCAGCCGGGAATGGCCCGAGAGAGCCTTGAACACATCGCTGCTGCGGTGAACGTTAAAGATCGATCTTACCTCGTCGCTGTCCGGCTCGCGTATGACCTCTCCGTCGGCCGAGTCACGGCTTGCCGCCCACATCCGCTTCAGCTCCTCCTTCAGCCCTTGCACCTCGCTCGGGGAAAAGAACGATTCGATAAACAAGTAGCCGTTCCGGCGGTAAAATTCCGACTGCTCCTCGGTGATGGAGCAATTGGGCGACCATGCGGAGTAGACGACGGGGTCCCGGCGTTCCGTAATCGACGGCGTATCGGAGATCCGTGAAGGATACAAATCCGTTGCGTGCTGGACTTCGCTTGCAGGATGCGTGCTTTTCATAAGATATTCCTCCTCGCAGGTTTTAGTAAAATTAGATCAAGCTTAGACCGGCATCGGGTTTAAGCGGGTTAAGCGGGTTAAGCGGGTTAAGCGGGTTAAGGCAGCAAAGGATACGTACCGTTCTCATCGTGCACTTCCTGCCCGACAAGCGGGGGATTGAACACGCAGAGCATGCGCATCTGCGTCTTGCCGCGCAAATAATGCTTCTCATGCCCGTCGAGCACATAAAGCATGCCCGGACTGATCGGATATGTCTCTCCTCCGATGACCTCGATCTCGCCTTCGCCTTCGATGCAGTACACCGCCTCAATATGGTTCTGGTACCAGATCAGCGTCTCCGTCCCCGCTTTGATGATCGTGTCGTTCAGGGAGAAGCCGACGCCGTCCTTGCGCAGCAGCAGTCTTCTCGAATTCCATGTCTGCGTATCCACATCGTCGACCGTATGAATCAGTTGCTCCAAATGCTTCACAATCATGATGATCCGCTCCTTTTATTTCGAATAAATTACCGGGACAAGGATTACTGTCCCTGCGCCTGTTCAGCCAGTTCTTTCATGGCTTCCGCCATAATCTGCAGCCCTTGCTCCAGCAGCCCGTCTTCAATGGTCAGCGGAGGCATCAGCTTGGCGACCTCGCTGCGCGGTCCCGAAGTTTCCATGATCAAGCCCTTATCGAATGCCGCTTGGCATAACCGCTCGGCCAAGCCGTCTTCCGCGAACGCAATGCCCTGAATCATCCCTCTGCCGCGAATTTCCCCCTGCAGCTCGGGATGACGGGCTGCCATCCGCTCCAGCGCCGCCCTTACGGTTCGGCTTTTAAGCTCGATCGCCTTCCTGAACTCGTCGTTCGCCCAATACTGCAGCGCCTCGGCGGCCGCCACAAAAGCGAGATTGTTCCCGCGGAAGGTGCCGTTATGCTCGCCGGGCGACCATTGGTCGATGTCCGGCTTCAGCAGCGTAAGCGCCATCGGCAGACCGTATCCGCCGATCGACTTGGACAAGCAGACGATATCCGGCTCCAATCCGGTATCGTCGAAGCTGAAGAAGGAACCGGTCCGGCCGCAGCCCATCTGAACGTCGTCGACGATCAGCAGGATGCCTTTGCTTCGGCACAAGGCTTCCATACTTTTGAGCCAAGCCGGGCTCGCCGCATTCAGTCCGCCTTCGCCCTGAACCGTCTCCAGGATGACGGCGGCCGGCAGGTCGACGCCGCTTCCCGGATCGTCCAGCAGCTTCTCCATATACTTCACGGTGTCGACATCCGGGCCGAAGTAGCCGTCATACGGCATAAAGACAGAGTGGCTCAGCTCCACTCCCGCGCCCTTGCGTTTGAATGAGTTGCCGGTGACGGCCAAGGAACCGAGGCTCATGCCGTGGAAGGCGTTCGTAAAGCAGATGACCGTGGACCGCCCCGTTACTTTCCGCGCGATCTTCAGCGCGCTCTCTACCGCGTTCGTTCCGGTCGGACCCGGGAACATAACCTTATAGCTCAACCCCCGGGGCTTCAAAATAACGTCGTTAAATCTCGTTAAAAACCGCTCTTTGGCGCCTGTCGCCATATCCAAACTATGCGTGACGCCGTCCTTCAGCATATAATCAAGCAGTTTGCCGCGAATGCGTTCATTGTTATGACCGTAATTCAACGCTCCCGCTCCGGCAAAAAAATCGATATATGCATTGCCGTTTTTATCCCATAGCCTGGCGTTTTTGGCTTTGTCGAAAACCGTTGTAAAGCTTCGGCAGTAACTGCGAACCTCGGATTCCATCTCTTCGAATACGTGCATAGAGGGCTTTTCCAGCGTTAGCGTTTTCATCGGTTTTCCTCCCTGTGTGCGGTTCTTTTTATCACTGTGAATCTGCGGCTATATGCCCGGGGCTGATTTCGGCCCCAATACGAACAATATTTCATCCTCGTGCTGCTGCCCTTCGGAGAACATCGAAGCCGGATATCCTTCGGTTAGCTGAACCTCGACTCCCCGTTCCTCAGCAACGGCCAGAAACAGCGCCTGCGAAGCCCGATTCGAGGGGCTGATCGTCGTCTCCGCATAGCGGACGCCTTCGCAGCAGGGCGATGAGAACAGCTCCCGCAGCAGCTGTTTGGCAATGCCTCTTCTCTGCCGGTCCGGCGCGACGCCGATCTGCCATACGAACAAGCGGTCCGGCTTGCCGGGAATGCGAAATGCGGACACGAAGCCCGCGATGCCCGCTTCATCCTCGGCGACGATGCAGCTGTCCCTGAAGTAATCGCACAGCAAAATGTAGCAGTAGACGGAATTGACGTCGAGCGCCCCCGTTTGCTTCGCGAGGCTCCACACCGCCGCCCCGTCTTCCTTGACCGGGTGGCGGTAACGTATGACAGGCGATTCCATGAAGCCTCTCCCTCCCTTCAAGACGAACGGAATCGTTTGAGAAACGATTGCAGCCGTTCGCTTTGCGGATTTTCAAAAATCGCCTCCGGAGGACCTTGTTCGACGATCCTTCCTTCGGCTCCGAAGATGACCCTGTCGGCGACATCCTTGGCAAAATCCATCTCATGCGTGATCAGCATCATGGCCATGCTGCCTTCCTCGGCGATTTCGCGAATGACTTCGAGCACTTCGCCCACCAGCTCCGGGTCCAGCGCCGAGGTCACCTCGTCGAACACCATCACCATCGGCCGCATGACCAAAGCTCTGGCGATCGCCACGCGCTGCTTCTGTCCGCCGGACAACTGGGCCGGATACACGTCCAGCTTATCCTGCAAGCCGACCTTGCCCAGCATGCTGACCGCCCGCTCGGCCGCCTCTTCCCTGGACAGCCCTAGCACCTTGCGGGGCGCTTCCGTCACGTTGCGGAGCACCGTCATATGCGGGAACAGGTTAAAATGCTGGAACACCATGCCGACCTTCCCGCGCATCCGGTGCAGATGCCGTTCATCCGCCCGCACGAATGCCCCCTTCCGGGGCATATGCCACAATCCTTCGCCGTCCAGCTCGATCGTGCCCGAGGTCGGTTCCTCCAAGGTCATCAGCATCCGCCCGAGCGTCGTCTTTCCCGAACCGCTCGGACCGATCAGCGCCAGCTTCTCGCCCGGCGCCATCTCCAGATCGATGCCTTTGATCACTTCGAGATCGCCGAACGATTTGGTTACTTGCGAATATTTCACTATTGGCTGCATGCTCTGCCCCCTTCGTTGTCCTAGCTACTTTACGAGCCGACCGCCTTCTTGGCGCTCCTCCCGGCCTGCCCCCGTCCGCTCTCCGGCCGCTGCCCCGGCTGAAGCGTAAGCCGCTTCTCCAAGGCGCGAATGAGCAGCGAGGCCGGGTAGCTAATGATCAGGAACAAGACGCCGACCATCGTGTAAGGCTCGAATACGCGATACGATTCGGAGACGATATTTTTGGCGGTCAGCAGCATTTCGACCAACGTAATCGCAGACAAAACCGGGGTTTCCTTGAACATTACCAAGAGATAATTCCCCATCACGGGAATGACGGGCGGTATCGCTTGCGGCAAAATGACCGTCATCCAAGTTTTCGCCTTCGGAAAATTCAAAGCGACCGCCGCCTCCCACTGCCCTTTGGGCACCGCCTCGATCCCGGAGCGGTACACCTCGGACATGTACGTGCTGTAATGAAGCCCAAGTCCAATAATCCCTACGGCAAAAGCAGACAATGAGATGTTTGCGACTTTGGGCAGCGTATAATACAGGAAAAAAATTTGCACGAGCAGCGGCGTGTTGCGGATAAAGCTCACCACTCCCCGCGAGACCGCGGACATCACGGCCCAGCGGGAGGCCGAGGCCATTGCCAGCAGCAGCCCGCCGAAGCAGGAGAGCGCGAAGCCGCAGCATGTCGCGAGCACCGTCATCTGCAGCGCTCGCAGCAGCTCGGGCAATATTTGCATTGCATAGTGCCAGTTCCACATGCTTACTTACATCCTTCCCGCCGCCATTTTACGCTCGGCCAGCCTAACCGCCATCGATACAAGCGAGGCAATGGCAAAATACATCAGAAGCAGCAGCACCATAATGACCGGCGACCAGGAGATGTAGTTGTTTCGCAGCACCATAGCCTGATACGTTAAGTCGGCCAATGTGATGAAGTAGACGAGCGATGTGCCTTTGATCAGCTCGACGAGCAAATTGCCGAACGGAGGCAGCATTCTTAGAAACGCCTGCGGCAAAATAATCGTTTTCATCGTCTGCCATGGCTTCATATTCAAGGCCGTGCAGGCCTCCCATTGCCCCTTGGGAATCGCCTGAATCGAGCTTCTGACGATTTCGGAGCCGTACGCGCCGTAGTTCAGCCCGAAGGCGACGACGGCCGCAGCGAATTTCGGCAGTTCAATTCCGATGAACGGAAGCGCGAAATAAATCCAGAACAGCTGAATGAGCAGCGAGCTTCCCCGGAAAAATTCCACATACACCGCAGATACCGCTCTTACCGCCCTAAACCTGGACAGTCTGCACAAGCCGATCAGCAGCGAGACCGCCATCGCAACCGCCGAGGAGAGGAAGGCGATCGCAATCGTCACCTTCGCTCCTTCCGCCAGCAGCGGGATGAACTGCGTCCACGAAGTTACCATGCTACTGCTCCTTGCAGAGCGCTTCGGATGTCATGTCGCCGGGAAGCTCCTGTTCCGTAAATCCGAATTTTTGCAAAATTTCGAGCAGCTCTCCGGAATCCTTCAGCTTCTTCAGCTCGGCGTTAAACGCTTCCTGGAAGCTCTTGTCTTCGGGACGGAACGCCGTTGCGCCGTATCCTCTGACACTCTTGGAATCGATAAGCGGCTGCTCGAAATCGGCGACGCGTTCGAGCTTGCTGTCATTGGCCGAATCCAGCATCGCCTGCAGCGCAGGCCCGGTCATCGTTACCGCTTGCGCCCGGTTGGCTTGAAGAGCGTTCAAAGCCGACGCCTGATCGGGCACGAGCACCATCTGCTCTTTGGCGACGCCCGATTTTTCCAAATAACCGATCTCGATCGCACCGGTCATAACGGCCACTTTGGCCTCTTTGTTATTGGCGATGTCTTGATAACTGCGGAGCTTGTGGGGATTTCCTTCCTGAACCGCGATAGCTTCTCCGATACTGTACTCCGGATTAGCGAAGAGAACCGCTTGGCAGCGCTGAGGATTAATAAACATGCCGGCCGTAATCATGTCGAACCGTTTGGCTTGAAGGCCCCCGATTAATGATCCGAATTCCGTTAATTCGCCTTTCATTTCGTTGATACCGAGTTTGCCCAGAACTACCCGGGCAATTTCTACCGCTTCTCCCGTCAATTGACCGTCGGATGTCTTATAGGCGTACGGCTTCTCGTTAGCGAAGCCCACCGTCACCGAGCCTTTCTGTTTGGCTTGAGCCAACGTATCGTTGCCCGCTTCGGACGCCTGTTTGCCTGCATTGCCGTCTCCGGCGCCCGCTTGCCCGGCGCTTCCGCAGCCGACGACTGATGTGAGAAGCGTTAGAAACAGCACCATCGCTAGCCCCCTTCTCAAGCAGCATCACTACCTCTCTTAAGAATTCGTTCGCGCGAACAGTTATAATGCTAACACAGTTTTTTGGGCTGTGTCATACAGGCTGACACCGGGTATTTCCAGTAAATCCCTCCTGTCCTAGGGTATGGGGGGGATTACCCGGCCTATGCTCCTTTTTCCTTCCCTATCGTCCCATATCGTGTATAACTCTCCATTTTCGATTTCTAAGCCAATATGGTATTGGTAATGATAAATGACTCCTTTATATCAAAAGATGTCCCTGATCGGCATTTATTGCAGCTAAAATCACATTCAGAAGGCATATCGCGGAGTGATCCCAATGGCAAAATGGATAAATCGGCCTTCGCAGCGCCTTAACCGCATAGCCTCCCCTGTCTTATGCCAAGCCGTACCGCTCGCCCGACAAGTGCGGTTGCCGTCCCCTCGATGATTGCGGCATTTTAGCGCCAAGGAAATTTTTTCTTTCCCCGCCCAACCGGCTCATCCTACTCGCACGCTCCATTCCTTTTCGTCGCATCATGTCGCTTGTCGTCGCCTGATTTATTTAACCATTGGTAAAATAAAGCGAATACCCGTCTCACAAAACTTCCCTCGCAGAACAATCCCCCAAAAGTGACGTGATGCTCTGAAGCTTATTCCGTCCGCATCCAGCCTAGGCTGGATCGGCGTCTAACCCTTCCTCTGGGATCGTTCTATGGGTAGACATTCCTTTCGGGGGAGCCACAGGATATCCACAGGAATTTGCTGCGCATCATAACAAAGAAAAAAGACAGCCTCTTTTAAAAGAGACTGTCCCAGAGGGATAACGCCCTAGCTCAACGTTTTCAGCAGCCGCTTCGCTTGCCCGTCAGGCGTTTCGATAACTTCGTACATATTGACAGTAATCGGGAATTCGAACTGTTCGCTGGCAATGCTGTTCGTCACAATCGTCTGCGTGCCGCTAACGAGCTTCTGGCTTCCCGTGAAGCTGCCGTCCGCCGTGCCCAGCACCCGTCCTAGCTTGTCTACGACCTCGAAATGAAGCTTGGAGAAATTTTGATCGACGACCACGTTCTCCGCTTGTTTCATATCGAGCGTCAACTTCATTTTATAAGAATAAGATGCCGTCGTCGTTCCATAGTTCGTGCCGACCGTCCAATCCGTCAAATGAATGTCGTAAGGGTACAGATGGAGCGTATTATCGTCGCTTTCCTTCTGGAGCGGCGCCTGCACCGACGCGATCGCTATTTTGTAAGGAGACGCCGTCTGGCCGTCCAGCAGCTTCAGCACGAGCCCGTCTCCGCTTTCGGTCTGCGGGATGTTAAACGAATAGCTTACGACATAGCTGAGACCCGGGTTAAGCGTCGCCGCAACGTTCGTCTGCCTTACGCCGGAATAGGCAGCTCCGCCGCCGCCGACCAGCTCGGTTTCGAAAGCCGGCGTCGGTACCGGCTTATCGCTCTTGTTCGTCAGCACAAACTTGCCGATGGCGGTCTTGTAGCCTTCTCCCGGATTTTGCTGCATATGCAGCTCCATCAGCGTCACCTGCGTATGATCGATCAATTTCGACAACGGATCTACGGCGATCGGCGAGCCTAACGTATAACTTGCCGTAGAGGCCGGGTCAGCCTGCGCCCCAGCGGGCAAAGTTACGGCCAGACGGCCCGTATCGATCTGTGTGCCCGCTGCGGCTTGTCCGCCGCTCGTCTGAGACGAGCCGGAGCCCGAGCCCGGCAGGAACGTATCGGTAGTCATGAGGATCAAGCTGGACGGCTCCGCGTTATTCTCCATCGGAACGGCAAAATGGATATATTTCTGCTCGCCCGCTTCGACGGTTACGTCATCCTTCTCCGTGCGCGCTCCCGCAAAAGTTTTCTGCCCGGCGCGGACGTCCAAGCGGAAATCGGGCACCGTCTCGCGTCCGAGTCCGGGATTTTGCGTCAACAGCGTGACGACCGCTACCGGACCCTTATCCGTATTCTCCGTAGTCAAACCGGCCGGCGTATAGAGCAAATCGGAATTGAGGCCGGGAATGGAGAACGTTTGCCCCCATGCCAGCTGCGTGGTTGGAAGAGCGCTGCCGCTGGAGCCGTACCATACTTCCGAGCCTAGCGGGAAGCCGAGCAGCGTCGTCTCCGTCTTCGGATAGGCGTATTCGTCCACCTTCACGAAGGAGACGCCGGCCAGCTTCATCGCCGCCTTGCTGTCCACGACGCTCATATAGACGAGCTCTCCGATTTCCTTGGGCTTCAGCGCCTTCTTGTTATCGGAGCTGGCATCGAGGGTATAATCGAGACCGTCCGCCGTTTGCACCCTCAGCTCGTAATCGGGCACGCGCTGCTTCTCCGTGCCGCCGTTATACAGTCTGACCGTGACGGCGATGCGCAGCCCGTCCGGCGTCGACTCCACAGATGCCCCTTTGACGGCGGCCTGAATATTCTCCGTCAAATGATTGTCCGCCGGCGTCTCGGCCGCGGCCTCCGTTGCAGCTGGTTCCGCTGCCGCATTCTCGCCGGCCTCCGTTGCGGACGGCTCCGCCGCGAGCGCCGCTGCGGGCAGCGCCGCGCCTCCTTGCATAATAATAGCGGTGCCCAGCATAACCGATGTCAGTGTCATTTTCCATCGTTCATTCATTGTGTCCACTCCTCACTGTCGGATTATTTGGCTTGCTTCTGCCCGTCCGGGGCGGCTCCCGCCGGAGCCGGAGACGGGGAAGGCGCCGCAGACGCGGCTTCTACCTTCTGTCCGTCCTTAAGCTGATGCTGTCCGGTAACGACCAACTGCTCGCCTTCCTTCACGCCGTCCAGCACTTCCTGATAAGAGCCGTTGATACGGCCCAGCTTGATTTTGCGCTTCTGATACGTATCTCCCTGCTGCACGAAGACGAACGCGTCCGATTCCTCCCGGATAATGCTTAACGTCGGCACGACGACGACCTTCTCTTCTTCCTCCGTCGTCAGCTGAACCATCACGCGCGTCCCGGGCGTGATCGTATGGTCCGGATTGGCGACCTCCAGCTCCAGCGTATAAGTTTTCGTCTGCGCGCTCATGACCGGAGCCAGGTAGCTGATTTGAGCCGTTCCCTTCTTGTCCGGGTTATCCGGGCTATAGTAAACGAGCTCCTTCTTGTTTTTGACCAGCTTCATATTGGTCTCGCTCAGCTCCGTCGTGATCTTCACAGGGTCGATCTGCAGAACCTGACCGAGCTTCGATGCGGTGTTGACCGTCTGCCCGACCTCGGGGGTAAAATCGGTCAGCACCCCGCTGGCCGGAGCCTTGACGTTATAATTGTCCAGCGCGCGGATGGAATCCTCCAGCGCCAGCTGATTGGTTTCCGCCTGCGTCTCGGCCGAAGCGATCGTATTGTTGTTATCGTTTGCGGCCAGCTTGTTCTGAGCCGATTCCAGGCTCATGCGCGCATTGTCCACCTGCTGCTGCGCCTGCTCCAACTGATGGTCGCTTGCCAAACCGTTGTCGTAATCGTTGCGCATTTTGTTATAATCCTGCTGCGCGTTCTTCAGCGCCGTTTCGGCCTTCTGCACCGCATCGGCCAAATCCTTGCGGTTGTTGATCTGATCGTCCTTCGCCTTCTGCAGCGACTCTTGCGAGCTCCTTACCGCCAGCTCGTTTTTCCGCTTGGCCGATTCCGCATCCTTGCTGTCGACACGGAACAATACTTCGCCTTTTTCGACATAATCCCCGCGTTTCTTCAATACTTCAATGACTTCCCCGTTCGCTTTGGTTGCAATATCAATCGCGGTTCCGGCCGAAATATCCGCCACCTGCTCGGCCGGATCGCTGATCCGCTGCTTGGCCACCGGTTCCGTCTTAACGGCTCTTACCTGCAGCTGCGCCTGCGCCGCTCCCTTGGGCCCGCCGGGGGCCGAGCAGCCGGCCGCCATGACGGCCGCCAGCGTCAATACGGCCAGAATGCGGACGGCGTGATATTGCCTTGTACCCTTTCCCATGCTGATCCTCTTCATCGTTCTGCCTCCTCCATGCTTTTCCAAATCCCCTGATTGATTCCTTGCATTCTATACGGATCGGATTCGTGCACCGACCTTTTATCCTTCTAGCGTGCTTGTCGGAGCGGCCGAATGGTCCGCTTTATGCAGCAAGCGGGATATGCGCGCCTTGATCTCCTCGATCAGCTCGTACACAATCGGAACGACGATCAGCGTTAAAATCGTCGAGGTGATCAGCCCGCCGATAACGACGACGCCGAGTCCTTTGCCGATCAGCGCGCCTTCCCCGGATAAGCCGAGTGCGAGCGGGAACAGCGCCATAATCGTTGCACCGGCCGTCATAATGATTGGTCTTAGGCGGACTTTACCCGCTTCGATCAAAGCATGACGAACCGTATAACCCTCTTCTCTTAGCTGCTGGGCGCGGTCGATCAGCACGATCGCATTGGTAACGACAATCCCGATCAGCATCATGAAGCCGATCATGGACGTCACGTTCAGCGCCTGCCGCGTAACGACCAGACCGATCAAGCCGCCGATGGCGGCAAGCGGCAGCGAGAACAGAATGGCGAACGGTGCCGCCGCATTTCCGAAAGCGAGCACCATGACCAGATACACCATGAATACGGCGACGGCCATAGCCATAAACAGCTGGGTGAAGCTTTCGTTAATATCCTCGTTAACGCCTCTGACCTCGCGGGTTACGCCGTCAGGCAGTTCAACGGAACGCAAGGCGGCCGATACTTTGCCGCTTACGGCGTTTTTGTCTTCCGCTTTAATCTTCGCCGTCACCCGCACCAGCTGCTTCTGGTCGTCGCGTCCAAGCGATACGGCGCCGGGAACGAGACTAATTTTGGCGACTTCCTTCAAGTAGACAGTTTGGCCGCCCGTACCTGCGAGCGGAATATTGCCCAGCTTTTCCAGCGAGTTTTTATCGGATTTATCCATCGACACGGTTGTCGTATAAGTTACGCCGTCCAGCTTCAGATCGCCGAGATTTTGCTTTTGAATCCACGTGCTGGCGGTCTCCCGCACCGACGAGGCCGTCAAACCGAACGCTCTCGCCTTTTTCTGGTCGACCGCGATCTCTACCTCGGTTTTGCCGTCGCTCAGGCTGTCTTCGATTTCGCTAAGCTCGGGAAACTCCTCCATCTTCGTCTTGATGATGGCCGCAGCCTCCTCCAGCCTCGTCTGATCTTCCCCTTTCAGGTTATAGGAAAAGTCGGTGCTCGACACGCCGTTGCCGCCTCCGACTCCCCTCGGCTGCACCTCGGACCCTGCGGGAAGCTCCGAGAGAATGAACTGCTTCGCCTGCTCCTTTACTTGATCGGGGTCTACTTGCTCATTAACTTCCACATAAATTTGCGCAGCGTAAGCGACCCGGTTATCCCCGTTGCCGTTATACCCCGCCAAGCCTTCGACATAAGTAAACAACTTATTGCCTTGGCTGTCCTTGGCGTCCATCAGCAGCTGCTCCAGCTCCTGCGTCTTTTCCTTGGTCGCTTCGAATGCCGTTTCATTGGGCAGCTTCATGACAAAATACATCGTCCGCGACGGCTTCCCGTCAGGAAGAAACGATACGCCGAGCGCAGGAATGGTCGCAGCCAGTGTGCCTACGAACAACAGCGCCGCCAGAAGCAGCGATTTGATTCGATGGGTCAGCGACCAATGAAGGACATTCTCGTAAACGGTCATAAATTTACCCTGCTTCTCCTGATCATGGGACGCATGCTTCACCTTGCCGCGCAGCACGAGCAGCTTCGCCAGCATCGGAATGACCGTCAATGCGACAAGCAAGGACGAGAGCAGCGCGCAGGCCAGCGTAATGGCAAACGGCCGAAAAAATCCGCCGACGACGCCGCTGACCATCCCGATCGGAGCGAACACGCCGACCGTAGCCAGCGTAGACGAAGTGATCGCCATCGCCACCTGCTTCGTGGCCAGGACGATGACCGATTCCTTGCGCTCCTGAGCTTTCTCCAGCGTCGTATAGATGTTCTCGATAACGACGATCGAATCGTCGACGACGCGCCCGACCGCGATGAACATGCCGCCGAGCGTCATCGTATTCAGCGTCAGCCCGAGCTCCCACATCAGCAACAGCGTAATCAAAATGGACAACGGTATCGACACGAGCACGATCAGCGTCATCCGCACGTTGCGCAGAAACAGGAGAATCATAAAGGAAGCCAGAAGCGCTCCGACGACGCCCTCCCGCAGCATCCCGTTGATCGATTCCTTGATTTCGTCCGCTCCGTCATAGGTCGTTTTGAACACAGCGTTAGGCATAGATTGCTTCCACTGCTCTTTCAGCTTCTCGACACTGTTCGAGAAATCGACGGCGTTTGCGCTGCCGGTTTTGTACAAAATCATCGCAATGGCCGGCTTGCCGTCCAAACGTCCGGAGAAGTTGGACTCGGTAATCGCTTTAACCTTAGCCACGCGATCCAGTGTAATAATATCTCCCTTAGGAGTCGTTATTTCGATTTGTTCAATATCGTAGACGCTCTGAATATCGCCCGTCACGCGGGCGCTCTTGTCGTTCCCGCTAATTTCGACGCTGCCGATCGGACTCTTCGTCACGGCAGCCCGCAAGGCGCTCGTCACCTGAGGCGGCGTTAATCCGTACGCGTTCAGGGCGTCTGCGTCCAGTTCAATGTCGAGACTGGTATCTCTGACGCCGATCGAATCCAGATGGTCGATCCCTTTGACCGATTCCAGGTCCGGCTTGATCGTATCCTCATAACGCTTGTCCAGCTCGGTCTGGCTCATTCCGTTCTCGGCATAAGCCACCAGGTAGATCGAAGGCATCGAGGACGCACCGAACGTCGATGCTTTCGGCGTACCCGCCGAATCAGGAAGCTGAACTTCCTGCAGCAGGCTCTCGACATCCTGCTTCTTCTTATCCGTATCGACATTTTGCTTGAACTGCAAAATGACTCTGGCATTGTTCTCGCTGGAAGTCGACGACATCGAGTCCAAATCCTCGATATTGGCCAGCTTCTTCTCCAACGGCTCGGTCACTTGTTCCATGACGTCCTTCGGCGAGCCCGTATAGGTCGCGCTTACCATAACGACCGGGAACGATACGTTCGGCATGTTCTCCACCTTCAGCTTGCTCGTGGCGTAGACGCCGCTGCCGAACAAGAGAATCATGATGATGAACAAGGCGGAGACATTTTTCATCGAAAAATGGGTTAATCGGTTCATTTCAGCACTCCCCTCGGTCCTTTCCTGATTTATCTTTTGGTTGTATGTACACCAGAATAGAATAATATGGAAGTATGAACTGAATATGAACTGGCGCATATTTTGTCGGGAACCGGCTTCTGTATGGCCACAACCTGCGGCTGTAACCGTTGCGCAAGCCTCCAACGGACACTGATGCCGTTATTGGACCCCCTAATCAGCTTCTTGAATTCTAGCGGACATGATTGCAGCTATTTAATAGAAATATCTCTCTTGATAAGCAAATCGGGACTAATAAGCGCCGTGGCGACCGTTGCCATTTGAAAACGGCCGTTTGCAACGAGATTAGCTCCCATGGTGTCCGTTAAATTTTATGGGTAACGCAGACGGTGAGAATAAGCGGAACAAATCCCCCAAAAGCCATCCATGCCGCCGACGCGGCACCACAGACAATGGAAATGGGGTACCAAGAGTAATTTCCAGGGTAGTGACGTGATGCTCTGAAGCTTATTCCGTCCGCATCCAGCCTAAGCTGGATCGGCGTCTCCTCTAGGATCGTTCTTTGGGTAGACATTCCTTTCGGGGGAGCCCACGGATTTCCACAGGATATGGCTGCGCATCATTTCCTAAACAACCAAAAAACTGACAGAGAACTTCACCGTCAGTTTTTAACCATCTTTGCGGGCTGCGCCTTCAGGCAGTTCACCGCATTCTTCCGCAAGCTCTTAAGAGCACGGAGCGCAATATAATCTGCCGCCCTCAAGCGCCGGCGTTTCTTTTCTTCACCGCGCCGGGCAGCATCACCTTAAACAGGGAGCCTTGGCCCGGCTTGCTGTCGACCGTAATGATCCCGCAGTGAAGATCGACGATTTTGCGGACGATCGCCAGCCCCAGCCCGCTGCCCCCGACTTCGCGCTGTCTGGCGCGGTCCGCTTTATAGAAGCGGTCGAATATATGCGCCAGCTCCTCGGGTCCCATACCGATGCCCGAATCGTGCACCGTCACCTGCACCCGGTCGACCAGCGCCTCAAGCTTCACGCGGATGACGCCGCCCTCGGGGGTGAACTTGATCGCGTTATGCAGCAGGTTAATCCATACCTGACTCAGCTGGTCTTCGTCGGCCGACAGCATGACGGGCGGAAGATTCAGCTGCAGGTCCAGCCGCTTAGCCGACCAGATCGGCTCCTGGGTGACAATAATGCGCCGGATTTGCTCGTCCAGCCGGTATACGACGGGATGGAACGGGTGATGCTCCGACTCCAGCGAAGCTAAGCTGAGCAAGTTTTCGCTGAGCCGCGATAAGCGTTCCGATTCCGTTTGGATAATATCCAAATAGTGGTTGCGCTCCTCCTCCGGCAAATCCGAGTACCGAATCATTTTGGAAAAGCCGGCGATCGAGGTTAACGGCGACTGAATCTCGTGCGACACGCTGGAGACGAAATCTTGTCGCATCAGCTCGAGCTGCTTCAGTTCGCCCGCCATTTGGCTGAAGCTGCGCGCCAGCTCCCCCACCTCGTCCTTGCGCTCGAGCCAGGTGAACGTAATGTCGAAGTCTCCCTTCGATATGCGCTGCGTAGCGCGCGTCATCAGCTTCAGCGGCTGCACCAAATAACGCGCCGCGATCAGGACGAACAAGCTGCCCATAATGAGCGTAATTGCCAGGACGGTAAACAAAATATAGCGAAAATTGTCCTCGTTATTGCGCATGACCGGCTGTACGAAAACCGCGTAGCTGTGCCCGTTCAAGGACAGAGGACGTCCGACCCACTGCTCGATCGGCTCCCCGGACTGGGCGGCTTGCTGTCCTTTCAATACTTGATCCACCGCCTGCTGCGGAATTTCCGGGAGCGGCTGGTCCGGGCCTAGCACCGTCCGGTGCAGCTGCTCGTCGAACACCGTAATGTAATACCGCTGCACCCAATGCAAATGATGCAAATAAGCGTCCATATCCACGCCTTTCATTTCCCGGAAAATAGCGGCAATATCCTCCGACGCATTGGACAAATCCTTCTGCATCCCCGATTCGAACATATCTCTGAACCAGTAATTCGATGCATAGAAGGCGATAATCAGCCCCAAAATGACGGACAGCATAAACGTCAGCGCAACCCGGACATATAAAGAACGGATCATGCTCTCAGCTCCAGTTTGTAGCCTAGCCCGCGCACCGTCACGATCGCGAAGGATGAAGTCTCTTCGGGAAATCTCTCGCGCAGCCTTTTAATATGTACATCTACCGTACGCTCTTCGCCCTCGTAGTCCATTCCCCAAATTTGATCGACGAGCTGGTTGCGGGTAAACACCTGATTCGGATGCCCGGCCAGCTTGAACAGCAGCTCGAATTCCTTCAAAGGCAGCGTTTGCCGCTGTCCTCCTTGAACGACCTCGAGATTGCTCCGGTTGAGCTCGACATCGCCTATTTGAACGGTTTGCGATACGTTAATTTTATAGCGCTTCATCAGCGCCTTGACCCTCATCGCCAGTTCCAGCGGATCGAACGGCTTGACCACATAATCGTCGGTCCCGAGCTGGAAGCCTTTGACCTTATGGGCCTGCTCGCTCTTGGCGGTGACCATCAGCAGCGGCAGATCGGGATAACGCGTCCGCACTTCCCTGCACAGCTCCCAGCCGTCCATCTGCGGCATCATAATGTCCAGAATCATCAAATCTACGCGCGTCCGCTCGAGCATCTCCAGCGCTTCCACGCCGTTACTGCTGTCCAGAAGCTGCATCTCCTCGCCGCGCAGGGCCAGCTTAATCAACTGGCGTATAAACGGATCGTCGTCAACGATTAAAATTTTGGCCATGACTTTCTTCCCCCACGTCACTTCATTTCATCCACCATACCATAAATAGGCAAGAACTTCCCTACATTATCTTACTGCACTAATATGAACTAAATATGAATGGAGTGGCAAAAAGTTTTATCCAATTTTTGGATATTGCATGGCTCCGAAAACCGTACACAGCCCAAACCGTTATACGAAAAAAAAGAAAAAGCAGCCGTGCGAGGCCGCCTTTCCTTCATTCTGCGCTATGCGATTATCGCTTATTTCTCTCCCGATACGGTAATTTCATTTTTGCTGAACCCGGTAACGGAGCGTGTTTTCTCGTAAAAATGCGTGGCGTGGGCTTGAATCCCCTCTCTTGTGTAAAAAGGGTCTTCCTGAGCAAGCGGCAGCTTCACCAGCTGGTTCGTGCTCGCCGATTTATAGATCGCGGTAATCAGCTCCAGCGTGCTGCGTCCGCTATGCCCGTCGATCAGTACCGGCGTGCCCTGCTCGATCCCTTGGAGCACGTTGTCGATCTGACCTTTATGCCCTTCATGCTCCACTTCGGGCAGCCGGTCGTACAGCTCCTGAAGCTGCCGTTCCAGCTCCGGATTCGGCTGGGGAAAGCCGTTCTCCTTGGAGACGGACGCCTTGACCTTCCACGGAGCGGAAATACGCGCCGCCGCGCCTTGGAAGATCAGCTGCTGCTCCTCCCCGTGATGCACGACCGAGCTTGTCACCTGGCCGAGCGCCCCGCTGTCAAAGCGCAGAACCGCTACCGACAAATCCTCCACTTCGGCATTGTCGTGCGAGGTGTTCGCCATCAGCGCCTGCACTTCCTTCGGCATCCCCATCATCCACTGCAAGGCATCGATATGATGAACGGCGTGGTTGATCGTGCAGCCCCCGCCTTCCTTCTCCCAGGTGCCGCGCCACCACAGATCGTAGTAGCAATGGCCCCGCCACCAGTACGAATCGACCTGGGCGTGGACGATCTTGCCGGCGAGTCCTTCATCCAGCACCTGCTTCAGCTTCATCATCGGCGAACGGAAGCGGTTCTGCGCTACGACGGACAATATTTTGCCGCTCTGCGCCGCCGCTTCGTTCATCTCGTCGCATTCGCGGAGCGAGGCGGCCATCGGCTTCTCCACCAGCACATGAGAGCCCGCCAGCAAGAACGATTTGGCAATTTCGGCATGCGTATACGGCGGCGTGCAGACGGAGACAAGGTCGATTCCTTGACCGAGCAGCTCCTTGTAGTCGGCTGCGGCTCGGGCTTGGCCCGCCAATCCGAATTTGTCGACCGCTTCCTCGGCCTTTTCCACAAAAATATCGGCAACCGCAACAATCTGGCATCGCTCCGGAAACGCCAAATATCCTTCGATATGCGCTCTCGAAATCGCTCCCGCGCCAATAATCGCAACACGAATCATATCGTACATTCCTCCCTCGTCATCATACTTCCATCATAAGCGAGAGCGGGATATTTTTATGATCCGATATTGTGTAAAAATGCTCAGATCTTGCTATAATGGAACCAAGTTATTCGGCCTGGCGCGCCGCGCCATAACTATGCTTGGGGAGATGAACCGGATGACCGCCGAACCGTTCTCGTTTGACTACAAACGCACTTCCGAAAGCGCCTTCAAGGAGGTGTTTCACGCGCATCTCGAAATGGAGTTCACCTATATCCATGAAGGCGTCGGCAACTTGATCGTCGAAGGCCGCACCTATCCCATCGGTCCGGGAACGCTGATGGTATTCCACCCGTTTCAGCTGCACCGCGTACAAATTCACGTCACCGCGGAGCGGCCGTTCATCCGCAGCGTGATCATGTTCGACCCGGCTCTGCTCACCCCGTATTGGGAGACGTTCCCGCTGCTCAAGAGCTTCTTCGCGTCGCTCAGGCAGCATGCCAAAGCGGCCCGGCCCATCCGTATGCTGGATGAAGCGGACCCGGCCCTCTTATGGATGAAGTCGTTTCACGAAGCGCGCAGAACCATCCCTCCGGCGGAAAAACAGGAGGAATGGATGTTCTTCCTCCTCGGTTTGATGCGGCAGCTTCGCCGCGCCGAGCTGGCCAAGCGGGAAGAGCCGGACGAGCAGACTACGCTGTCGGCAAGACATCCTCACCGCGCCGAGCAGATCATGCAGTGGATCGAGCGGCATTACGCCGAGCCGTTTCGGCTGGAGCAGATGGCGCGGGAGCTGCACTTATCCCGTTACCATATCGCCCATCTGTTCAAGGAGGCTACGGGAACGACGATTCTCGCCTATGTGACCGCTACGCGGATCAGGCACGCCTGCCTGCTGCTGACGACGACGTCGCTAACCGTGCCGGAGATCGGTCTTCGTGCGGGCCTGCCCAATCCGTCGTATTTTTGCCGCGTGTTCAAGGAAACGATGGGCACGACGCCGCACCAATACCGGCTGAACATTCAGAAGAGCCGCGCTTAAGGCTTATCCCCCAAAAGTGACGTGAAGCTCTGAAGCTTATTCCGTCCGCATCCAGCCTAGGCTGGATCGGCGTCTAACCATTCCGCTGGGATATCCACAGGATATTGCTGCGCATCATTTCCTAAACAATTAAAAAAAGAACGGGCTCCCCGCAGCCTGTTCTCCTACAATCTGTTGCCGCTTATTGCGGCATTCCTTCCTCCACCAAAGCATCGATGCCGCTCAGCGGATGCAGCTTTCCCTTGAACGCAAACGAGGCGTCGCCCGTTTCCTCGGACACGACCAGAATGAGCGCGTCCGTCTGCTCCGCGAGCCCGATTGCTGCTCGGTGCCGGGTGCCGATTTTTTTGCCGGTCACGGCCACATGGGAAACCGGAAGAACGTTGGCCGCCGACACGATCCGGTCGGAATGGATGAGCACGGCTCCGTCATGCAGTGGGTTCCCAGGGTAAAACACGGATTCGAGCAGCGGATACGACAGGTTGGCCTGCATCGGAATACCCGAATGCAAAATTCCGTCGAGCGGATCGTTTCGCTGCACGACAATGAGCGCGCCGTGGCGCCGTTCGGACAAATGCTGAATGCAAATGGACAGGTCCATGAAATTGTTCGTAAACGCAGACAAGTAGCACTGCAAATAAAAAGACGCCGCCTTGGCCTGCACCTGCCTGAACGCTTCACGGATGTCATCGAATTGGCTGAGCATGCAGTAGTCTTCGTCGTTCATCTCGTCCAGGCTGCGCTGAAGCTCATCGGCAATATGACGCATCTGCTGCTTCAGCTGTTCTCTCATCGGGGATACGTCGCATTCGGGATGCAGCATACGGTTCACCTCTAGCTTTAATATGCCCGTTTTCATTCCGTCTATTACACCGCGGTTCGTCCGGAACACAGCCAAAGAGAAAGAGCTACCGGCTCTTCACCAGCAGCTCTACCGCCTGCTTCACCATCTTGCTTGAATCTCTGCCCGCTTCCTTCTCCTCGGTAATGCATCTTTCCAAATTGACCGCAACGACGTAGGCGATCGCCTTGTCCGCAGCGCTGCGCACCGCAGACAGCTGGCTGACCACATCCTTGCAGTCCTGCTCTTCCTCCATCATTTTCAAAATGCCGCGAATTTGCCCTTCCATCCGTTTCAGCCTTCTCTTCACATCGTCGTCATATGTCATCGACATGGCGTATTTCATTCCTTTCGTCGTATACCTGTATAGGTATATTATTGCCGATACGCGCGATGAACACAATATGCCGCGAGAAAGCCGCCATCGTCAAATGAACAAATTTACTTTCGCCTCGGCGGCGTCGCCCAAATAAGCGGCTACGCCGGCATACTCGATTCCGTCCAGCAGTTCCTCCTTCTGAAGGCCGAGCAAATCCATCGTCATCGTGCAGGCCACCAGCTTGACTCCCTGCTCCCGGGCGAGTTCAATGAGCTGCGGCAGCGAAAGCGCCCGATGCTTTTTCATCACATGCTTGATCATCTGCGGGCCCATACCGGCAAAATTCATCCGGGAAAGTCCCAGCTTATCCGCTCCGCGCGGCATCATTTTGGCGAACAGGCTCTCCAGCCAGCCTTTTTTCAAACGTACCGGGGCGTCCTTACGCAGCGTGTTCAATCCCCAGAAGGTAAAAAAGATCGTCACTTCATGATCGTAAGCCGCGGCGCCATTGGCGATAATGAAGGCCGCAATCGCTTTATCCAAATCGCCGCTGAACAGAACGATCGTCGTTTTCTCCGGATGCTCCTCCATAGGAACGGCTCCTCCCGCTTGTTATTTTACATATACCCGTATAGGTATTAATAAATTCAAAAAAAATTTAGTCTTTCTCTATCTTCAGCAGCCTCTGGAACAGCAGCACACATGAGCTTGGGCCGCTCTGACGCCCCGCTCCGCCCGTTTCAGCGATTGGATGCCATGCTCCAAGTAAACAAGCCGCGTAAATCCGGATTTGCGCAAAATTCGTGCAGCCTGCCGGCTCTCTCTATTTACATCGGCGATAATGATCGTTTCGGCTTCCTTATTCAGCCCATGCTTCTTAATAAACGGCAGTCTCCCGAGCGATATGTTGACCGAGCCTTCGATGTGATCCGCATAGTAATCGTTCTGATCGCGGACATCGACGATTTGCAAAGAGCCCGCTTCATTCCGAAGACGCTGCAGCAGCACGTTCGCCTCGATAGACGGCACGCCGCGAACCGGCCGGTTCCTGTACATCCAATACAAACTGACAGCTACAACCGCAATAAGGATCAGCTTCAAATCGATACTCCTCCTCCAATTCATTTGGTCGGCATAGGTCTTATTGTATACCCTCAAGGGTATGATGCACAAGCAGGAAAGGCTTGGTAAAGAGAGCGATTTTTTTTCCATCGCGCAGCCGTTACTTCTTTTGAATCCGGAATGCGTACATTCCCTGCTCCTCCCGTATTTCGACCAGCTCGTGGCCGGTGCGCTTGACCCAAGCCTGAACATCGTTCAGCGAGCCTTGATCCGTCGTTAACAATTCCATCATTTGGCCGCTTTCCATCGCATCGATCGCTTTCTTCGCCTTGACGATCGGCATAGGGCAAGCAAGCCCTTTGGCGTCTATGATTCGAGTGTTCATTTTATGTCCTCCTTTGATTAAAAAAGGTGAAAAACGCCGACTCCGCGTGCGGAAACGTCTTCCGATCACTCTTGTCGCCAGTGCTAATGCCGGTGATGGACGGCGCAGCGGTTAGGCCCCAGCTCCAGCTCGGCGCCGCGCTTGTCGTCTACCTGCAGCTCACCGCGGTTAATCGCGACAATTTCTTCAAAGTGAGGCGGTTTCTCCGTCGATACCGCTCCCGCCGCCTGCTCGATGAACGATTCGCGGTCGTCCGGATGCATCATCGCGTTCATCTTGCGGATCGTTCCCAGCGCTGCCGCAACCGTACCGTCCTCGCGCATCTCCTCGATATCGGCGTAATGCGCGGGCAGAACCAGCACCTCATCGGACAATCGGTTCACTTGGCCGATCAAGGTTTCGTACAGATCGTCCGCCCATTGCCGCGCCTTCCCTCCGAGGTCTGGCCTTCCCAAGCCGCTGACGAATACCGTGTCTCCCGACAGCAAGTACCGGCCATTCAGCAAAAACGAAGTCGAGCCGGGCGTATGCCCCGGCGTCGGGATCGCAAGTACCTCGATCCGCGCCCGCCCTACGCGGATAACCGGATGCTGCTCCAGCGGCTCAAACGCCAGGCCGGTTCCGTCCGCTTCGCCGGAGGATATATAATACACCGCCCCCGTCTGTTCCGCCAGCGACCTGCCTCCCGATATATGATCGGCATGCAGATGGGTGTCGGCGACATGCTCGATCTCGAACGGCGACGCTTCCGCAAGCTGAAGATACACGCCGGTTCGGCGGCTTGCATCGACGATCATCGCCTTCCCTTCCGATACGATCGCATAGGATAAGCAGCCTTTGGCAGGCCGGACGATCTGAATCAGCTTCATCGTCTCATCCTCGGCAATAACGGCGGGATGATGCAGCTCGCTCCAGCCGCGCATGCCTCCTTGCAGGACGGCGGCCATATAACCGCGTTCTTCGAGAAGCCCTGCGACGAATTGGGCCGAGTTGCCTTTGGCACAGACGACGATAATCTCCTTATCCCGCGGCAGAGCGCGGAACAGCTCCTCATCCTCCTCCAGAAAATCGAAGTAAGGGATAGGAATATGCGTCAGCCGCCTGCCTTCAATCTTCCACGCGGCCGCATCGTCCGCATTGCGGACGTCCAAGATAACGGCCTCCCGGCCGGATTGCATCTGTGCATACAGTTGCTCCGCAGTAATCAATGAGAGAGCGGACATACGTTAGCCTCCTTTATTTATGAATGAAACTTGACTTGCTCGCTGTAACTCCCCTCCTCCCAATACCCCCATGGGTATTTTTTCAACAAAAAATAATGAGGCTGCTTTTTCGCAGAACCTCACATAATTACATATACCCGTATGGGTATGTTATCAATATATTCGAAAACTGCGAATCCGTCAACAGGAAGCCGCTATCTTTGTCTTGCAGCTTCCAACATCTATTTCGTCTCGCGCAGCGCTTCCAGCTCCGCCTGCAGCTCGTCCCCGATCCCTTCGAGCTTGGCAGCCAATACTGCGGCACGGCGGGCAAATCCGGCCGGTTCCTCGATCAGCCGATTCTCCATCAGCGCTCTCGCTTGCTCCAGTGTCTGCCGTTCTCTCTCGTCGAGCCTCGAAACAACGGCGGTATAAACCGCTATTTTGTCCAGCGGCCTGCGGCTGTTCAAGTCGATCGCCGCAAATAGCCTCGTTAAAGCATTTTTCACCTCGTCTGCGCTGTTCATCGTGCTCCAGCTCCTTCCTTCATTATCTTTCCCAGAGGCGGATTCATCCTTGTATGCAAATCATTCGCAGCGGCAGCCCAAATTCGGTGAGTCGGAGAACGAAAACAGGAAACATTTTCTACTTTATAAAGTTTGAACCGATACAAAAGTCAAGTCTCCGTGCTTGAACTCCCCTTATGGCGGATGTTCAGCACAAATAAACCGCCTTATCAAAAGGCGGCTCATTTCGCTAACGTCGCTATAATAAACATTCAATTCCATTCCCAAAAATTCGGGCTGGATTGAGGCAAGCTTCTCCATTTCTTCCGCCATTTCAGCGTAACCATGATCCCCCTCTGTCCGCTCGGATGTGAAAATGACTGCATACATAATAAGGCGGCTTTGGTGTTCGGGCAATTCCGCTCGTATCAAACCTCCTTGAATCCTTGCCGCTGTTTGATTTTATCTCCGGTCTCCCGGTCTATCGATTCTCGGATCGGATTCAGAAGCGGAATCCGTGTCGCCCACTCCTTGCCGTAGGAGAGATTGAGGGAGAACAGCGCTAACCGCCACGAATGCTCGGCGACGCTTTCCCGTCTTCCTTCCTGCGTCCAGGCCGTTCGCGTCGTATCTTTTAAATGCCCCAGCTCCTTAACAAAATCCAAAATACGATCGTGACCGTTAGTTAGGCGTAACCGGGAAGAGCGATCCTTTGCCCCGTCTCGTAGGACTCTCTTGCGGCAAGGGCGATCTCCAGCGCTATTTTGCCGTCCTGTTCGTTGACGGAAGGGGCCTCGCCTCGGCGCAAGCAATCGATAAAATGGCATATTTCATTCAAATAAGCGTCTTTGAAGCGCTGCGGGAACGCCGGAACAATATCGTGCGTGCTCCCGTTTCGAGTCAGCAGCTGCACGTCATGATGCCGCAGCGAGCCGATCAGCAGGCTGCCTTCGCTGCCGATGACCTCTCCCCGAATATCGTAGCCGTAAAAGGCGTTTCGGCTCGCCTCGATGTCCGCGGCGGCGCCCGAATCGAAGCTCAAATAAGCGATCGCTTGATCCGCGTCGCCATAGGCTTCCATGAACGAATGGACCAAAACGTTTCCATGAGCCGATACCGAAGTCGCCTCCGCGCTCAGCAAAAACCTCGCTATATCGTAATCATGGATCGACATATCCAGAAAGATGCCGCCGCTGTTTTTAATGAAAGCCTCCGGCGGAGAGCCCGGGTCCCGGGAGACGCCCTTGAAGTAGAGCGGAGTGCCGATGTCCCCGGCTTGAATCCGCCGCTTCGCCTCCGCATAAGCGCCGTCGAATCTTCGCATAAACCCTACCTGGCAGCTGACCCGATGCTTTCTAACCGCGGCAATCGCCCGGTCGGCTTCAGCCAAGCTCTGTGTCAGCGGCTTTTCAATAAAAATATGCTTGCCGTGCTGCGCCGCCTTCTCCAGCATTTCCGCATGGGTATGGGTCGGCGTGGCGATAATGACCGCATCGATCGACGGGTCTTCCAGCACCCGATTCGCATCGGTCGCGAATTTTTCAATGCCGAGCTCCCTCGCCGTTCTCTCCGCCAAATCGCCAAACGGGTCCCCCACATAGACCAGTTTGGCTCCTTTCACTTTGGACGCCAAATTCTCGGCATGCCAATACCCCAATCTCCCAAGCCCAAGCACTGCGCAGCGAATTTGCTCTTTCATCGTCAGCCACCGCTCCTTCGGTCATTTTAAGAATGGATGTCACACCACCAGAATAGCTCCTTGCGCCGCAAAGCAACATTTCATTTTGGCGTTAAAAATGATACATTTGTTGTCCGGTTTTATGGTACATTCAATGTATGCGCTGCCATTCTAACGGGAAAAGCGGTGATTTCCGTGCAACAATTATTCATGATCTCCAGCATTGTCGGGTCCATTCGCCTGGTCGACCTTCAATACACGATCGGCCGCAAGGGCTATTCGTTCCCTGCTCACCGCCACTCCATCTTCGAGTTTATGTACATCATTTCCGGAACGCTGCATAAATGGGTGAACGAACAGCCTTTATCGCTGAACGCCGGCGACTGCCTGGTGATCAAGCCGGGGCAATACCACCATACCCCTCCTACCCCGCATGAGGCCGAGTGGTTCGTGTTACACTTCGAAATCGAGGACAAGACGATCCATGAAATTTTGCAGATGCTGCCTTATCCCGTTATCACGCAGGAAGAGGAAGAAAGCATCCATCTCTTCGTGCGTTCGTTCATCGCCAAGTACGGCTACTTTCTCCACAACCTCACAGGCGAACAAGCGAGCAAACCGGCGGAATCCAAATATACGGCCGTCCAAATGCTGAAGGTGCAGTCAGCGATCTTAAGCCTGATCGGGCTGCTGGCAACCTACGCGTATACCCGAACGGAAGAACTGGGACTCGCGTCCGCTCAGCCGGCGGTCAAACCGTCGCAAATTCATCTGGCGCATGAGGCCGCCTACTGGATCGAGAAGCAGGCCGCGCATAACATGAGAATCGGCGAGCTGGCGGCACAACTGCATGTAGACCGCTGCCACCTGGCGACCAGCTTCAAGAAAGTGTACGGCGTATCCCCTCGCCATTATTTGACGCAGGTCAAGATGCGCCGCGCCAAAGAGCTGCTGATCGACACCGACTGGAGCGTGGAGAAGATCGCCGAAGAGCTGCAATTTTCCTCGCCGTCCCATTTCGTCAAATTTTTCCACAAGGCAGCCGGTCAGACCCCGTTCAGGTTCCGCAATCATTCGAGGTAGAGGGCGCGGCGGCGGAAAACAAAAAGACTGGAATCCATCCCGGACGATTGTCCGAGACATGCTCCAGTCATTTGGTGCTTCGCCGAAAGCGAATTACACATTCCAATTTCTTCGCGGCTTGTAGCCCGCGTTTTCGACGAAATCTCGCTCCACTTCACGAGACAGGCCGTTCATTTTTATGTTAGCCGTTTGCGAAGTAACAAGCATTTGGCAGGCCATCTCCAGCGTCTGCAATGCCATCCGCGCCTCGCGGATGCTCACGTCATAGACCAGCACGCCGTGATTTTCCAACAGCAGAATGTTGGCCTCCTTCGCTTTCGCCGCTACCGCATCGCCCAATGAGGTACTGCCGGGATGACAGTACGGCACCCGCGCCACACGCTCCAGATAATACATCGTCTCGACAAACCAATTGGATGGAATGTCCACCGAGGAGCAGGCAACAAGCGTACTGTAAAAAGGAGATGCGTGCAGCACCGCTCCGATTTCCGGACGATTGTCATAAATGGCCCGGTGCATCGGGGTTTCCTTGGACGGCTTCTTGCCGTCGCTCTCCAGTACTTCACCGGAGAGCGAGCATTCCACAAGATCGGAAGCCTCCAGTTCGCCCAGGAATGTGCCGCTTGCCGTAATGACATAGCGGTCATCCGTTGTACGAGCACTGATGTTGCCCGCATTCCCCCATGCAAGACCGTATTCCATCATATATTTTCCGGTTTTTCTTAATTCCTGTTTAACGGATTCCAGATCCGGCATTTGCACTCACCTTCGCCCTTCATTCAAAGCTATTTTAACAAATGAACAAGACCTATCGACAACTGCGGTATAAACGTCAACAGCAGCAGCGTGACAAGCAGCACCACATAATACGGAAGCATTCCCCTGGATATTTGGTCAAGCCTTATCTTGGCCAGCTGCGCAGATATGAACAAGTTGACCCCCAGCGGCGGTGTACACATCCCAAGCGCAAGGTTCACGATCATCACAATACCGAAATGGATCGGATCGATACCCAAGTTAATCGCAACCGGCAGCAGCAGCGGAGCCAAAATAATAATCGACGCATTCGTTTCCATGAACATCCCTACGATCAGCAGGAAGACGTTCACAAGCAGCAGGAACACCATCGGGTTATCGGAGATGCTCATAAAGAATTGAGCGACCATCTGCGGCACATTCTCCCGCGTAATGATCCAGCCGAACAAGCCGGCGCTGGCGATAATAAACATAATGGTCGCCGTCGTAACGGTAGATTGGGTCAAAATGGTAAAAATTTGTTTCAGCTTGATCTCTTTATAAATGAGAACACCGACAATAAACGCATATCCTACGGCAACTCCCGCCGCTTCTGTCGGTGTAAAAATTCCGCCGTAAATACCGCCAAGAATGATGACCGGCATCAGCAATGCCAGGAAAGATTCTTTAAACGCAACCAACACTTCACGGAACGATTTCCGCGGACTGCGCTTATAGCCGCGTTTTTTGGCAATGATCAGTACGGTAACAATTAATGAAAGACCGATCAGAATACCCGGTATGAAGCCGGCCATAAACAAGTCGCCAATCGATACGGAAGCGGATACACCAAATAAAATCATAGGAATACTTGGTGGAATGATGATGCCGAGCTCGCCGGATACCGCCTGCGTCGCGCCGGCAAAATTAGCATGGTAGCCGCGCTGGATCATAGCGGGAATCAGCATGCTTCCCAACGCTGCCGTCGTCGCCGCGCTCGAACCGGAAATCGCAGAGAAGAACATAGCCGTTACGATCGTTACGATCGCAAGACCGCCCGGCAGGTGTCCGGTTAATGCGTTGGCAAGCGCAATCAGCCGTCTGGAAATACCGCCGAACTCCATTAACGTACCTGCCAAAATAAAAAATGGAATAGCCATCAACGGGAACGAGTCAATAGAGGTAAACGAACGCTGAACCAATACGATAAGCGGCGTGCCGCCGTCCCACCACAAGGCGACCGCGGAGGCCAGACCCATAGATACGGCAATCGGTACGCTGATAATGAAGAGGATCAGCATCGTAATCATTAATATAACAGCCATTAGTGAGCGTCCTCCTTCTTAGGAATAAACTGATCCAGGAGCGCCGCAATGGAGTTAATGGTGAGGAGCACAGCCCCGATCGGTATGGCCGCGTAAGGAAAAGCCATCGAAATTCCCAGCGATGCGGAAGACTGCATTTTTACCCGGCTTAGCATATCGATCCCCTGTTTGAACAGTATTACGAAAAACACAATTGAAACGATAAAAACAAGGCAAAGAAGAACTTTGCGCTTCATGCCGGTCAAAAGCTCCGGAAGAAGCTCAATGGAAATCAATTTATTGTGACGCATAGCGAGACTTGCACCCAAAAAAACGATGTACACCATCAAATAACGCGATAGCTCTTCAGACCAGGTGAGTGGAAAGTGGATGAAAAAACGGCTGATAACCTGTGCGATGATCAAAAGCGACATAACCCCGAGCATAATAGCAAGAATTATGCCGACGACCTTGTTCAAGCCATCGATAATTTTGACTACTTGTTGCATGATGCATCCCCTTTGTTTCCAAGTTCGAAAAAGAAAGAGGTTCCCGATCCGCTCGCGCGGATCGGTTATCCTCGGCGCCTTTTATTACTTCGTGTTCATGATGCCGTCATACAGCTCTTGATCCGCGGGAGATTTTTTCGCAAATTCAGCGTGAACGGTTTTCGCTTTTTCAATGAACGGCTTTGTATCAATATCGACAACTTCCATGCCTGCGTCAGTTACTTTCTTCAGAAGCTCTTTTTCTTGATCAAATACAAGCTTGTTTTCGAAATCTGTAGCTTCCTTGGCCGCTTCTTCAACTGCTTTTTGCTGATCCGGCGTAAGCTTCTTATACGTAATGTCGCTCATGGTAAGCATAACGTAACCGTAAACGTGGTTCGTGTTGATCAAATACTTTTGAACCTCTTGCAGCTTGGAGCTTGTCATCAAAGCAAGCGGGTTTTCTTGCGCATCGATTACGCCGGTTTGCAAGGAAGAGTACACTTCACTAAATGCCATAGGCGTCGGTGTAGCGCCCATTGCTTTCCAAGCGGCGATCGAAGCCGGAATTTCCGGAACGCGGATTTTCAGACCGTTCAAGTCGGCAGGCGTCGTTATCTTCTTGTTCGCTGTCAGCTCGCGAGGCGTGCGCTCCCAGAACTGCAAACCGCGGATTTGCGCGTTTTTCAACAAATCTTCCTTCAGCTTCTCGCCTACAGGTCCGTAAAGCACTTTGTCCATATGCTCTTTGTCGCGGAACAAATAAGGAAGCTCCAAGATCGAGAACGGCTCGTAGAAATTGGACAACACGCCCGCAACGAGTGCGAAGTCGATAGAGCCCAATTGCATGCCCTCGATCAGGTCACGGTCATTGCCAAGCGTAGAGCTCGGGTACAGATCGATTTGTACGCTGCCGTTCGTTTTTTGCTTGACGAGTTCGGCAAATTTCTTGGCGCCCGTATTCCACGGATCGTCTTCCCCCGCAATGTGACCCAGCTTCAATTTCACCGGCTTGGCGCTTGCTCCGCCGGCAGCGCTATCCGCGCCTTGAGTGCCTCCTTTTTGTCCGCAAGCGGCAAGGCTTGCGCCGAGAACTACAGTCAATGCTAATACGCCGATTTTTTTCAACATCATGATGAGTTATACCCCCAAAAGTTTGTTTAATTATAAATGTAGAAATACGAATTAAAAGTGTACAAGGACCTTTAACGAGGAATCCTCTTTCTTATCAACCATCTGGAAGCCCTTGGCCGCTTCATTGTAATGAAGCTTATGCGTAATAATCACATCTTCCTTCACATGGCCTGCAGCGATCAGATCGATGGCCGAAATCGTATCCTCGCGAGTATACGTCATGCAGCCTACAATTTCTTTCTCGCCCTGCTGAAGATTAACGATATCGAACGTTTGCGTGCCGTGGAACATGGCGATCGTTACGCAGCGTCCGCCTTTGCGAAGCAGCGAAATCGCATTGTCGACGATACCCGGAACGCCGGCAGCGACCAATACCTTATCAAATTCCCCTCCGATAAGCTCCTTCGCTTCCGTCGTCCAATCCTGCTTGTTCATAATGTTCAGCGTATGTGTGGCGCCCATGCCAACCGCACCTTCCAGCGCATAATCGATCACGTCGGTCACGAGAGTCGTTGTTGCGCCCGCCGCTTTCGCAGCGGCCATAGCCAGCAAACCGATCGGACCCGCGCCAAGAATCGCTACCCGGTCGCCAAGCTGAATATCCGCTTTACGAACCGCATGTACGCCAACCGCAAACGGCTCTACCAATACGCCCTGATCGTAGCTCATAGATTCCGGCAGCTTGAAGACCGTCTGCTCCGGAGCTGCGAAATATTCCGCCATGGTGCCGTACCATCCGTTGAGACCCGGCGCGCCGCGGCGTGAGCAGTAGTTCAAGTTGCCGGTCAAGCAGCTTTCGCAAACTCCGCAGCCTGTCTGAGGCTCAACCGTTACCCGGTCTCCAATCCGGAATTTAGTTACTGCGTCACCCACCTTAACGACTTCACCGGCAATTTCATGACCGATGATAACCGGCGGCTTCCGGAATAAATGCAAGCCTTTGTAGGTATGGATATCGGAACCGCAAATTCCTGTGACTTTCACTTGAATCAATACTTCATTCGCAGCGATTTCAGGCACTTCTACATCTTTTACGACAACCTTGTAGGCATCGTCGACAAATACAGCTTTCATCTGGTTTCCCTCCACTGAATATAAAGTGCTTCTCTCTGTTGTTGTCCTTCTTCCGGATCTACAAAAATAGCTTTTGTTTGGACTGCTGCAGGTGATCTCTCATTTTGTCTACACTGCGAAGATCCCCGTTTTTCAATAATTCGTAAATCTCTACATGCTCCTGCCAAAACTGCTTCATCCGATGAGGATCTCTCTTTAAGTGCCGCAATGTAATGCGCAGCAAGTGGTCTTGATAATTGAGCAGCACGCGGTAAATTTCCTGATTGCCGGAAAACTCGCACAGCAGCCGGTGAAACTCGTGATCCAGCTGGGCAAAGCCTTTGCCGTCCAGCTCATTGACCTTCTCTTCCGTTTTGCGAAGGTTCTCCTCCACCAGCCTGCACTGCTCTTCTGTCAGTTTGTCGGTAATTTCCGCGCAAATATACGTCTCCAGAGCAATGCGGAGATTATAAATATCCATGATCCGATTTACTGTCAGATCGTTGATGATGACCCCCTGCTTGGAAAAGACGGTAACAAATCCCTCGGTTTCTAACCGCACGAGCGCCGACTTGATCGGCGTTTTGCTCATCTCCAGCAGCTCGATCAGCTCACGCTCGGACAGAAAGCGCCCCGGAGCGAAACGCTCGTCCAGAATATGCTCTTTAATAACCTGATAAGCCACGTCCTTCAGAAGAGGACTGGATGCAGGCTTGTCGTTTGTATGTTCCTTGTCCATCCTCATACCGCCTTCTTGTATTTCGAAAGGGCATCCATCCTTACAGGCTGGAAGCCTTTCTTACATTTTCGAAAAAGTCCGGTCCGCCAAGCTGCCCGCCTTTCAGCGCCAGTTCGACGCCCTCCATCTCCGCTTCCGCAGAATAGGCTTTGCAGAGCGGAGCGCCCGGAGAAATCGGGAGCAGCATCTCCAAACCGTAAATCCCCATCTCGCGTGTAACGAATCCTGAGGTATCGCCGCCTGCTACAATGACGCGACGGATGCCGGTAGCCTCCATCACTTCCCGTGTCCAACGGCCCAGCTGTCTGCCGATAAATTCGCCCGACTGAAGCTCAGGCATTCCGAGTTGCGCGAACCGTTCGCGTGTAGCAGCAATCGCTTCGTCCTCCGGACCCATCGCCGTGTACAGAATGACGCTTTCTCCCTGCTTGACGAGGCGGATTGCCTCATCCAGAAGCTCGCGCGGCGCCGACTCGGCGTTCATGATTTGATCTACCGAAACCCGGATCGCATGAAAGCCGGCTTTCATGGCATTCTCAATCTGCTGCTGGGTAACCATCGAAGCGCTGCCCGATACGGCAAATACTTGCTTAGCCGGTTTTACTTGCGCCTTATGCTGCGCGTTGTCACCCGTACCCATGCCTGCCGCATTCCAATGAGCGGTCAGTGCATAGCCGACGCCGGACGAACCGACCACAAAATGAGTATGCCCGCTCTCCGCAGCGGACTCCCAGATGAGCCGGCCGCTTACACGCATGCGCTCCTCATCCAGCACATCGAACAGCAGCACGCCCGGCTTGTTCGCTTTGCCGTTGTACCTCTCTTTAACCGCTTCGATGTCGCCTTCCAGCTCCAGAATGTTCATAAGCTCGATCGGCTCATCGGTCTGCTTGGCCAGATGAAGGCGAAGATCCGCTTCCTTCATAGGTGTAATCGGATGCTTGGACATGACCGGATGGCGGTCCAGCCGGTACACGGTATCATGCATTCTGGCAAAATGCTGGCCGAACAAGGTAAAGCGGCCTAACGGCGGAGCGCCCACAAGCAGCGGAATGACAGCCTGATCCTTGAAATAGCTTCTGGCTAATTCAATCGCTTTGCCGATACTGCCTACTTCCGGAGCCGAATCGAATGTAGAACAGGTTTTATAATGCACTATCGGCGCTTGAATATCTGCAAACTGCCGATACACCGGCTGCAGCTCCGCTTCCATATCCGTTGGATTTTTCGCCCGGCTCGTTCCGGCAACGCCAATGCAGCGGATGCCGTCAAACCGTTCAACCATCTCCGCCGTCGGAGGCTCCAGAAAGAGCACGGTCCGGTAACCGCTTATTGCAAGCGCCTCCATTGCATCCGTAGAACCGGTAAAGTCATCGCCGTAAAATGCGAGCAGCAGTCCGTTGTCTTTCGTCATCGTGTTTCCTCCAGCTTGTTATTTAGAAAAAGTACGTATCGCCTGCCGCAGCTCTTCGTGCCGCTCCGCGTAGTCTGCGAGCGGAATGCCTTGTACCGCCGCTTCCCACCCTTGGCGTACGCTGCGAACTCCGGCCGCAATGCCGCCCGGATGAGCAAGAACCCCGCCGCCGGCGACCATAATGACATCCGTCGTTTGCACAGCTTCGTACGTAGGAACGGCCGTTCCGGCCCATTGCGCGGAAGATAGCACCGGCATGACCGGATATCCACCCAAAAACGGCTTCATGCAATCTTGAATCGCACGTGCAACCGTTGCATTATCCTCAGAAAACTTATTGTTAAGTCCGTTGGTATGCAGATGATCGACCCCGGCCAGTCTGCAAAGCTTTTGGAATACCGTAAAGCTCATTCCCAGCAGCGGACTTCTGGACATCGCTCCCCACTGGGTACGATGACCGTGTATCGGAAGCTCGGAAAAGCTGCGTAAGTAGGCTGTTCCGGCAAAGCCTAAGCTGTTGACACAGGCCATTACACAGGTTCCTCCGGCTTTCACGACAAGATCGTGGTTCCGGCGAAGCTCATCGATGTCACCTGTAATGTTAAAAGCGTACATGACCTTCTTCCCTGTCCGATCCGCCACACGGTTAATTTCATCCATGACAACCCTTACACGCTGCTCCAGCGGTGCAAATGCAGGATTAGCGCACAGCTCGTCGTCCTTAATGAAATCGATTCCGGCTTCCGCCAGTTGTCTGACCAATGGTCCATAATCCTCCGTATGCAATCCAATGCTCGGCTTAATAATGGTGCCGATCAACGGACGATCGTGCACGCCGCTCAGTGTCCTCGTACCTTCGATACCGAATTGCGGACCCGGATATTTGTTAGCGAATGCATCCGGCAGCTCCAGGTCGATTAACCGCAAACCGGAGAACTCGCCCAATTCATACAAATTTCCGGCAACCGTCGACATCAAATTCGGCAGCGAGGGACCCACATTATCAAGCGGAAAGGACAGGACGACAATCGCTCGCCGATAGCCCGCGCCTGCGCCGCTCTGTTTGGGAACCTTTGCTCCAGGCAAGGACGGATGGTCGACCGATTCAAGCTCGGTAATGCTTACAACGCGAGCGCCGTGCATCTCCTGCAGCTCCGGCGTTTCACCGGGTACGGATATGAACGTTCCCGTCGATTGCTCGCCAGCCATAACCTCGGCGGCGTGTTCCAGAGGATAAGCCGTTTCAATGTAGTAAGAGGCCAAAATCCGATTTTGCTCCAAGATCGAATCCCCCCTGTCTCTGAAAAAACTATTGATGAATTTAGCGTTCAAAACTATGCAACAGAATCTCGGATCTATCTTAGATCTATGTTAGATCTATCTACGTCCTCTATCATATTTAATCGCGCTTTCAGTGTCAATGTTTTTTTAATAATTTAATTATTACCAGTTTGCCCCAATTCCGCCTGAATAAATTTCAATTGTTTTCTTCGAGCCTCCTGCTATATAATGGCCTTTGTGAAATTTTACATATTTGGATTACTACATGAAGAAGACAGGAGACGGAGGCGCAGTATGAAGTGGTTTCATAATTTAAACATTGCTGTGAAGTTTGTTGGATGCTTTGCTGCCATTCTCATTATCTTGATGATCGGCAACGGAATGGGGCTGCTGAATGCAGGCAACATGAATAACAATCTGGTCAATTTGTATGAAAATGATTTAAAAACCATCAAGCAGTTAGGCGAAATATCAAGCTCTTTCCATCTCGTCAACGCTTCCGTAAGCAGCTATGTGCTTTTGAACGGCAGCGACACGAGAGCGAACGCGAAAGAAACGATCGCCGCACAGCAGCAAATCATCAAAGACCGTATGGCATCCATTGCCGGTTCGCCGATAACCGAGCAGGAGCAGAAGGAGCTGGAGCTGGTTAAACTTCTCTGGAGCACCTATCCTCCATCCATCGAGAAGGTGCTGCAGCTTGCGGACCAAAATCAAACGGAATTTGCCAAGTCGGTGCTTGAGAAGGAATTGTTGACCAAGCAGGATGGTATCGATCGAACGATTCAAGGCTTTATCGAATTGAACCAGCAAAAGGCCGACACTCGATACTCGGCTTCTCTCGGCCAATATCAATCGATCAAATGGTCCACCATTATAATTCTGGCGGTGTCGCTGCTGCTGTCCGCTATCGTCGGCACCATCATGACCTTCTCCATGCTGAAGCCGATCAACCGGCTGTTAGCTGCATTCCGAAGCATGGAATCCGGGGACCTCTCGAAAAAGGCCGAAATCAACCGCCGGGACGAATTGGGGCAGCTTGCCGCCGGTTTTGAGAACATGAGGCAAAGCGTCGCCTCCATCGTGTCGCAAACGAAGCAGTCCGTGGGCGTATTATCTGCCGTTGCCCGCGATATTCGCCAAGATGCGCTAACGACGGGCGAAGCTTCGCAGAACATTTACGGCGGGCTGAAGGAAGCTGCCGTTATGTCGGACGAGCAGGCCGCTCGCGTGTCCGACGACGCCGTCGTCATCAAGGAAATGTCCCTTGGTTTAAAACAGGTAGCAGCCGCTATCGACAACGTCAGCAGCTTGTCAAGCGATATGGAGCAAGCGTCGGATCAGGGCCAGAAGATCGTTGCGACCGCGCTTGAAACCATGCAGACGATACAGCGCAAATCTGAGCAAACCAATGCCGTTGTACAAACTTTAAGCCAGCATTCGCAAGAAATTGAAAGTGTCATGATCACCATCAAACAGATTGCCGAGGAGACCAATTTACTTGCGCTCAATGCCTCCATCGAAGCCGCGCGCGCCGGAGAAGCCGGCAAAGGTTTTGCCGTGGTAGCCAGCGAAGTACGCCAGCTTTCCGAAAACAGCAAAAACGCTGCCGGACACGTTGGGTCCGTCATAAAGCGTATTCTCGAGAGTACGCAGGAGCTTGCCCGTTCCAGCCAAGCCTCAACGGCCGAAATGAATGAGGGATATACGAAAGTAAGCGAGGTATCCGCCGCTTTCCGGCAAATTTTTGAATGGATACGAGCTATGAACGACAGAGTACAAGATATTACGGCAACCATCGAAGAAATGGCTGCCGGAAGCGAGCAAATTGACCAATCGATCAAACGGATTGAAACGTATACCGTCAATTTTTCCAGTATCAATCAAGAATATGCAGAGAAATCCGGACAACAGGCTCATCTCATGGATAAAGTCAACGATTCAGCCGAAGAACTGCTGAACATGTCCGGTGAGCTCCTTGCGCTCGTGAACCGGTTCGTCACCTCGGACAGCGAATTCCAGGAACATTCGGCCAACCACGACGTAGCCCAAGCTGCGGATGATAACCAGCTTGACCGACATGCAATTTCATCCGAAATATAAAAGGCTGGAGTGCGAACGGGAATCCCCCGATTGCGCTCCAGCCTTCCTGTTTCCCTCCCGCATCCCCCAATGTCACATATACGTCATTTCACATGACATACGGCGGTGCAATTCCAACTCATAGGCCCCCTCAGCCTTTGATTGTTGATTTTAAGCCGCGCACCCCGTGCGGGATGCGACACCGATTGCCATCAATCAGCCGTTACTTAAACAGACAGGAAATGAACCCTCCGCACAAAAAAATTACCAATAAATCCCATGTGCATTTCAATTTCCTTGTTCTTAAATTTATAACATTCGATGTTATTATATTATTCATAGTTTTAGACAACTCTCATACTTCAAACCAACCGTGCTTGATAATCCAACGTTTCAGGATTCGGTGCGAGGGTGCTCATCCCTATACAGAAATGATAGCTGCTCTCCTCATCTCACGATTAATTTAACATTCCGCTTTGCTTACTGCTCGGAATCCGGCGAGATGCTGTTCCCCGTAACTAATTGCTGCAATGCCGCAGCCACCTCCGGATGTTTCGACTCCCATTGCTTTCCTTTCTCTACCAACTGCTTGCCCAGTTCGGTTTCACCCCAGCCTTCCCCTTTACGCTCTGCATAACGAGTAAGTGCATAGATCAGAAGTTCCGGGCTAAAGCTAGCCACCACCATAAGTTCTTCGTTGTACGAGTCTAGGTTCTTCTCAAACATTGCGCTGATGAAATCGTCTATTGCTTCTTCGTATCTGGTCATAGAAGCGTAAAGTCTAGCACGGTTGGCAAACAAGATATTCTTTTGACTGGCTTTAAGTCTCATGGATTGATTATAATCTTCCAACGCTTTTTTATAGTAGTCGTCTTTCATCTTGGAATCCTCGGATATATCCCCATTAACATGCAAGGCGATTGCACGCCGATTGTAATCATTATAGTTGATTTCTTTAGATCCATTCGCAATAATATACTCGGTAATATCCAGAAACTTTTGTGCTATTTGTACCTGTTCCTTCCCAACTGCCTCGTAACAATAGTTAAGGTATGACCTTACCAGCAATCTGCGATAATAAATATACGGCTTCTCGCTATGATCAAGAACCTTTTCGTAATATTCCGCAGATTTCTTATAATTCTCCTTTTTAAACCAAGTATCACCCAGAAGAAAATAATTCTCATCGTCGATTTCGACGGTTCTTCCCGCTTGCGCCAACCGTTCCTCGAACGATTTTACTTTTCCTTCCGCAATCTTCTCTTTCTCGGTTTCCTTGATGTAATCAACATATTCCTTGACGACTTTCCGTGCCGTTCTCTCCGTAATCGGCTCCGGTATTAAATTCACCATACCGTCTTCGGAGATAATAACGATGACGCAGGGCGTTGGCTCCAGCTTCAGCTTCTCCAGATAACGATGCGCTGAATTGAATCTGGCGCCGCGGCTGGCGTCTCCGATATGTTCTTGCGCCAGTCCGTCGAGAATGACGCCGATAGCATGGCAAGAAGCATCGGTATCGCAATACAGCGCGCCGTCGATCGCCGTCAAATGCTTGATGAACGCAGAATTCAGCTGCGTCTTAATAATTGGCGTAGATTGCTTCTTCAATCGCCGTACTTCCGCCTCGGCCGTATCCGGTTTGGCGATGACAACCATCGTGCCGCTTTGCTGCCGGGTCGCCTCTTTTATTAATTTGCATAGCTTGTCCAAATTTTTCTCTTGAATCGTCGTATCGTCGGCAAAAACGGCAGAAGCAATCCGCTTGAATAAATCCGGATCGAACCGGTCGCGCCCAATTTCAGGGTTCTTAAAAGATATCCCTAGCAGCTTCGTTGAAACGATGCGAAGATTGGTCGTCATTTTGAATAGCTTCTGGTCTTCGTCCGCCTCAACTCGTTTATCTGTGGCTGCCTCTTCTTGCAGCGTGATCAGCATCAGATCATAACGGGACAAGCCTTTGAATTCCAGCTTAAACACACTATCGGTTCCCAGCAAGCTCCAATCGACTTCTCCGATCCCATAGATGGTTTGCTCATCGGCAATAAGGAACAAGTCGCGCTCATTATTGGTCATCTCCAGCAATTTGCGTATCCGATGACCGTCCTCCAGGGCAATCCCTTGGTCCCTTTCGAATTGAATCGCGTAATTCACCAGCCCGGTCCGCGTGCTTAACAGCTCGCTGCTCATGAGCAGCATGCACCCAAATGGGCTCTCTCCCTCATAAGTTCTGGTAGCAATGCCCTCGATTTTCTCCATCAGTGTATTCACATAGTATTGTTGGTTCGGTTCTTGATACCCGCCAAGCAAATATTCAGGGTCAGCTTCGCCCGCTTCCGTTACATACTGCTGAATCTTGCCTAGAAATACGCGTGCCATACGCTGCAAGAAACCGGCCTCGTTCTCCTTGTACTTGGACTCCAGCTCTTCTCCGAGTCTGCCGTCCGCATCCTCCTTATAGTAATCGGCGAAATAATAATCAAGCACCATCCGGAGAAAGGAGAACTGCGGCATCTCGTAAAACATATCGTAAACTTGCGGTCCGGCATAATCTATCGACAAAATATAGACCAAATCAACTGGCTTCCCTTGCAGAGTCAAGTTTAGCTTGTTAGGATAAAGGATGCTTTTTGTCGAACTTTGTATAGAAGCCGGAGCAGCAACCGGTTGAGTCTTACCTATAAAATCCTCCAATGCTGAGTCCTCTGTCGAGTCCTCCGCTGGGTACTCTGCCGCAGCATCAGCCGCCGGCTTCCTGTTGCGCGATTTTTCCGCAATGCTCCGGTTCAGCTGCTCTACGGAATCCTCCCACGGCAGGTCAGATAAACCAAGCTTGGTCAATACTTCGTCAGGCCCGGCTAACTTCTCGAGTATGACCCGCGTTTCTTCATCGCGCGATCCGGTCAAAATCCGTTTAATTCTAGCAGACGCCCGCGAACTACTTTCTTCCTGACATGTAACAGCGTACAGTTTAAGCTCTAACCGATCATCCAGCTTCCGCACCATTGCTTCAAGGTGATGATATACGGCTTTATGAATATCCTCAATAAGTTCCAGCGACATAAGGTCTATCCCTCTCCCAGTTCCTTCATAATGTTTCTATAATACCATAGAACTGGAAGAATACGACCATATTTTAGCAGTAATGAACTACACAGAACATGACGATGAGGAAGCGTCAAGCCTAACGCCAGTCTTTTCACTGACTTCGGCCCCATAGATCACATGCGGATAATAGCTGGAAGGCGCTCTTGAAACAAAGCGAGGACGGTCTCGATCTCTTCCCTCGTCGTAAATCGGCCCAAACTGAATCGGATGGCGCCCAATCCTTCATATTCACTGACGCCCATAGCCCGAAGCACCGGAGAAAGGGAAGTACTTCCGGAATGACAAGCCGAACCGGTGGAAGCCGCGATTTCCGGAAATTGACGCAATATGTCTTGGCCGTTCATTCCTACGAAGCTTACGTTTAACGTATTCGGCAGGCTCAGCTTCGGATCGCCATGGAATCGAACCCGATCGCCGAAAGCGGAGCTAAAGCCTTCACGCAATGCTTCTCTCAGGACACGCATCGCCGGGGAGTGAGCGTGCTCGGCCGCCAGCTCCGCTGCTTTGCCCAGTGCGACAATATACGGCACATTCTCCGTTCCCGCACGTCTTCCGTCTTCATGGCCGGCACCATGTACCAAAGGAGCAAGCTCTACTCCTTCACGCACATAAAGCGCCCCGATGCCCTTGGGAGCATACAGCTTATGTCCGGCGACGGACAATAAGTCCACCCCTAGCGAGTCGACTCGGACAGGAATTTTACCGAACGTCTGCGCCGCATCCGTATGGAAAAGTATTCCACGCCGTTCGGCGATTTTGGCAATATCCTCAATGGGTTGGATCGTTCCTACCTCGCTATTGGCATGCATGACGGAAATCAGGATCGTATCGCTGCGAATCGCCCGTTCGATATCTTCAGGCGCTACCCTGCCCAAACGATCGACCGGAACATAGGTCACCTCTGCGCCAAGCGTTTGAAGGAAGGCACAGGGGTTTAATATCGCCGGATGCTCAATCGTCGTTGTAATAATATGACAGCCCCGCCCCCGCTGACGTGCAGCAAAAAAGACGCCTTTCAAAGCATGGTTATTGGCTTCCGTTCCGCCGCTTGTGAATATAATCTCGCCGGCATTGGCCCCCAAAGCGGCAGCTATCTTGCTTCTCGCCGTCTCTATCGTCTCTTTGAGCGTTGCTGCAGCCCAGTGCGATGAGGAAGGATTGCCGTAGTGCCGCTGCAGATACGGCCACATTTCTTGAAGCACTTCAGGAGCCACCGGCGTACTTGCGTTATAGTCCAAATAAATCGAGTTTAGTGCATCTGTGCCTGATATTCCTGCCATTCATATACCCCTTCCTCCACACGAAATGCCGTAAATCCCGCATTGTGCATAATCTCCACAGCCTGCTTATTCTTCATAAGGATGACAAAAAAGTCTGCGATTTCGAATATGTATTCAATCAATTACTTGAATTACAAACGTCATATCGTTTTATCGTCAAGCTCGATTGAACCAAAATAGAGCAGCCCATCGAGACTATAGCTTCGTGGAAAAGAACTCCATTGCTTTTTCAAGTATCGTCTTATCGCGTAAAATCATAAATTTAGCCGAGTACTCCTCACAATTCCGAGCTGAGTTATTCATCGCTTCTAATGCTTGGTCCAGCGGCATCCATCTTGTTTCCATACCAAGCCGCGCTTCATTCTCACTAAGCATCGTGACGCCTTTCTTACAGGCCTTGGCTATAAAACAGTAGGAATATTGCATAAACTGATTTCTGTTCTTATGCTCCTCGATGTAACCTAATTCATGAACAATTTCGGCCTCATAGCCTGTTTCTTCTTTGATTTCGCGCAAGAATGCCGCTTGCCTATCTTCTCCTTCGTCTACGCCTCCGCCGGGCAACTTGTAAAGTTTTGTTTTGGCCATATACATCATGGCTACGTTCATCTCTCCGTCTACCAAGACGCCTCTGGACCCATAGCGTGAAACCTTGTCTATCCATACAGGGGCGCCTCCCATAAAATCGCTATCCGTTATTCTTTTAATCAACCGCATCCAATCACCGTTCCTTGTAAGCGTAGTCAAAGTTCAACTCGAGGATATTTCATCATAAATTCGCAGATCTGAGACGCACTTGGCGAATCATTTTCACGATCTTCCAGATCGATATAAAGATGAAGTCAGTCAAGATCTCCTACTTCCCCTTGAGACTTCATATTTTCTCCAGTTTCTATAATCTTCATTGTTACATTCGGCAACCACATTAACATCGACATTATCGTATCCTTTGATTTTTCCGTTCCATCCCATCCGCGATTAGCCAGCATTGTCTTTACAATATATGGAGCAAACACTTTCTGTAATCTCCAATTGGTTATATACTTGGATGATGTTATTACAATCGAATAATTGCGTCGTCTTCTTGTTCTTCCAATGACTTTGATCTCCTCATATCCATCTCCCCACAACGCTGGAAAACAATACACTTTTGAGTTGGGGGAAAATTTCTTCGTCCCTTTTCCTATTACTTTTGCTTCTCCAACATATCTTTCTTCAATAATATTGCCGACAAGACACCAAATAAATGGGGGATTATCCTGATTTATGAATTCCTCATCTCCATTATTTGAATCCTTCAAAATATCACCCAACCTATGCCAGCTTGATGAATTTCTTCTCCGACAATTCGTTTGTTTTCTCGCAAATAGTCCTACTACCTTAATAACTTCAACCTCTCCAACTTTCCTTGACCCTTCCATGAAATATCCTTTAACCCTGGTTGAATTCGGTGTCGATGTACGGCTTCTCGCATTTCGGGAATCACGACCCACATTCTTGCCGTCCCTTCTAATGCAATCGCCATCTCGCGATCTAAAATAATCTCGCCTTGTTTATCAACGAATTCTGGATGGATCATATAGAGGCCAGTCTTGGTTATGTCGTCAGGCACCCATATCACAATTTTCACCATCCCATCATACTATGATGAAATACTTAGGTTTAGGCTTGGGTAAAAAATTCGAGATCGCCCAGGAATTTCCTTCTTCTGTATGCCGCGGCAAAGAAAAAGACGGGAGAAACGCTTGGGGAAAGGCCCTTGCATTTTCCAGTCTTTGTGAGTGGTGGATACTAATTTTTATTCAGGGACAGTTTTGTTTCCATACCGTGCCCTCATTCCGTCACTCCATACCCACCCTATAATTGTCATATATTCAGACGAATTCCTTTTTAGAGAGGTTCGATCTTTATCCCTGTACAATAAGAATGAGCAACCTTACGGGAATGGCGGGTATCCGAACTCAACACCAAGTTATTTTTCAAAATTGACGCTTCCGAATCCATGAGACCGATGAATTCCCGGATCGGCTGTCGTCTATATAAACGAAGGCATAAATGAACACAAACTAATTTGACGAAGAGGTGTTTTGAAAATGGCATTAACGTCCGCATTCACGAGCTTCAACCTGCCTGTAAAAAACGTAGAACAATCGAAGGCGTTCTTCACCGGACTCGGATTCGAGCTCAACCCGCAATTCCCCGACAACGAGAATTCGGTAGCCATCGTGATCGGCGACAACCTGCAGGTCATGCTGATCCATCAAGCATTCTTTAATACACTCACGGAGAAGGAATCCGTCGATACGAGCAAGTATGCGCAGATGACGATCGCATTAGCCTTCGTAAACCGAGAAAAGGTCGATGAAATCGTAAATACCGCGGTCTCCTTGGGCGGGAAATTGCACGCTGAACCTGAAGATCATGGGTTCATGTATCATTGGGGCTTCGTGGACTTGGACGGCCATCTGTGGGCCATTAACTACATGAACATGGATGCGGCACAAGGTTAAGGCTAACGGAAAACACGCTCGTACTAAGGTTCAAAAAGAAAGACGCCGGGCATCTTCCCCTGCGTCTTCTTCGCGATGATTAGTTTTGTTCGGTATAGGCTTTGAAATTGTCCATGATCGCTTGCCAGCCTGCTTGCTGGAACTCGACGGGATTGGAGCTTTCCGCGTCGAACGTTTCAATGACCTTCGTCTCATTCTCTTGATCGACGAAAGCAATATCCACTCTTCTTCCGTCTTCCATGGTGTAGCCGATCGCCTCATGCCGATTCACGACATCGTAGACGCCGCCAAAATCAAAGCCCATGCTGCCATCCTTCGCTTCCATCCGTGTCAGAAACTTGCCGCCGACCCGCAGATCGTTTTCGGCTTTCGGCGCATGCCAGTCCTCGGACGCTTGATTCCACTTCGTGATATGATCCGGCTCGGTCCAATAGCGCCATACCTTCTCGACAGGGGCTTGAATGACGGCTTGCACGGTTACTTTCGTCGGTTGACTCATTTCCATTTTAAATAGACACCTCTCTCATGATATTCGTCGTTTGGTTATTCTCAATGTATAGACGTAAGCCGATGGCGAAATTCATCGGTCAATTCGCTCAGGCAGCCCAAATCGCGAAAATAATGGCGTATGAATGAAGTTTTGAACGTGCAGAATTTGATTTTCTTTGGTTTCGATAACGTGGATGCCCCAGGGTACCAGGCCAGAGGAGCCCTCTTTGTTCGGCATATACTGGGCCAACGCCGGATAACCGCCATTCACCGTAATGGGCACAAATCGCGAACCTTCGCAATGCCAGCGAGTAAGCGAATAGAAGGCGGACAAATCTTCCTTGCCGCGAATCCACATCTCGAAGGGCGGCATCGACATGCAGCCTTCCTCGTGGAACAACGCGACGAGCGCAGCAATATCGAATTGCTCGAAGGCCTCCACATACCGGGACAGCAGCAGCTGCTCCGGTTGAACGTCCATGCTGCTGAGCTCATCCGAGCGAAGATGCGCCCGATCCATCGTCTCTCGGGCTCTTTGCAAGGCGCTGTTCACCGCTACCGGCGACATCGCCAACGTTTCCGCGATCTGCTTGGAGGACCATTCAAATACATCCTTCAAAATGAGTACCGCGCGCTGCCGCGGAGGCAAAGTCTGCAGGAGAGCGATGAAGCATAGACGAAGGGTATCTCTGCGGACGAGCCGATCCTCCGGATTGCCCCCAAAGTCGGGAGACGGCCAGATCCAGGCAGAGTCCGGCAGCGTGTTGCGCGGCTCGACGATGGCGACGGCCGGATCGAACAGGTCAACGGGAAGCGCGCGGCGTTTGGATTGTCTCAGCTTGTCCAAGCATAGGTTCGAGGCAATCCGATAGACCCAAGTTTTGAACGAAGAATCCTGTCTGAACGTGCTCCAGCTCTGCCAGACCCGAATACTCGTCTCCTGAACAGCATCATCCGCATCGTCCATGGAGCCTAGCATTCGATAACAGAACGAGGTTAAGCCCGGCTTCAAGCTTGAAAATAATGGTTCGTCAAATGCTTTCTCGTTCATCGCGGCCTCCCTTATCGCTCTCCCCGAAGGGCATTTCCTTCATTATATGCAATGAAGCGGACAGCCTCAATAGAATAAATAAGCAGGATTATCAGCCCTCTCAACCTGATTGAAGTTATGAATCTATCGAAGCCTCTTTACATTATCGCCAGGTTTTATTATTCCTGGACAGTTATTTGGGTAAGTGGACAGGAATAATTGTTGTTTGGTTAATTGCACTTTTCTTTCAATAATTCAATAATCCTTTCGTTTTGATCAATTTGAGTTATGATATTTGAGTTAAGTTTTTGAATAGCAACAAATATTCCAAACAATGCACCTAAAATTAAGAATCCAACAAGACCGCCCATAATTGACTCCTTTCATCAAAAAACATGGTTTTGGAACACAAAACATTTCCATTGATATTCATCATAACAAACTCAATGTCCTTTTTACGTAATATATCCATTGGGTATGGTGGCACTAATCTGCCCGTTCGTACGCCACCGGCTCAGTCCAATTTTAGAAATAGCTGTTTCTACAGCTGGTTTACTTTTCTCAACCTCAATGTCGCTCAAGCTGCCCTGAGAAAACTCCTATCTTTTGAGCAAAATTGTTATTGCAACAATTTCGCTACCAATTTCTCACACAATTTCCCATCGTATCTTGAAATGAAGTGAAGTTCATACAGATCAAGAGACAAGAAAAATCCCGATGTGTCAGGGCTTTGAACCACATCGGGACTATCTTAGTTGTGACAAAGTGAATTACAACTCACATTAGTCATGTATGATCGCTCAGCTAACTCCCCGCTGCCGCATCGCCTCAAACAGCACGACCGTCGCCGCCATCGCCGCGTTCAGCGATTCGGCCCGGCCTTGCATCGGGATGATGATCTCCTCCGTCGCCAGAAGCGATACTTCTTCGGAGACGCCCTGTCCTTCGTTGCCGACAACGAACCAGACCGGCTCCCGGAAGTCGTACTCATAGCAGCTCATCTTAGCCTGCAAGCTGGTGGTCACGATAGCCGCCCCGGCGGAAGCCGCTTGCGGCAGCGCGTCCCGCAGATCGCCTTGCACGATCGGCAGATGGAACAGCGAGCCCATCGTCGAGCGGACGGTCTTCGGGTTGTACAAGTCGACGGTGCCTCTGCCGAGCAGGACGCCCGTCGCTCCCACCGCATCGGCGCTGCGGATAATCGTCCCCAGGTTGCCGGGGTCCTGGATGCCGTCGATGACGACGACAAGCCCTGGCGCCGCGGCGGCAAGCAGATCGCGCGGCTCATAGCGCAGCTTCGGCAGCACGGCGAGCACCGCCTGCGGCGCGAGCGTATCGGTGCATTTCGCCAACACCTGCTCGCTGACGGCGACGCACTCGATGCCCGCTGCAAGCGCCTGCTCGAGCAGGCCGGTCGGCAGCTCCTGCTGCCGGTCCGAGGCGACGATAAGCGTCTCCACCGCCGCCCCCGATGCCAGCGCTTCTTGAACCAGATGAACGCCTTCGATGATGAATTGTCCCTGCTTGTCGCGGCCCTTTTTGTCCAGAAGCTGGGCCCAGCTCTTCACCCTCGGGTTATGAACGGACGTAATGGATGATTCCAATAAAGTCATAGCCAGTCTCTACTCCGCAAATGTTTTTTCGAATTGGTTCAAATCTTCGTTTTTCCCTACGATCACCAGCGTATCGTTTTCCGTGATCAAATCTTCAGCATTGGGTGCGATATTCATACGCGCTCCCATCTTGATGGCGATGACGTTGCAGCCGTATTTGGCGCGAATATCGAGCTGGCGCAAATTTTTGCCGATTAAATTCCGCGACGCCTGTACTTCGATGATACTGTAAGCATCGGATAATTCGATATAGTCAAGAATATTGGAAGAGATCAGATGATGAGCGACCCGCTGGCCCATATCGCGCTCGGGATAGATGACCTTGTCGGCGCCGATTTTTTTGACGACCTTGCCATGCAGCTCGTTTTGCGCTTTCACGACGATTTTCGGCACGCCGATTTCCTTCAAAATAATCGTTGTCAGTATACTCGATTGAATATCCTGGCCAATCGCCACGATTACGACGTCGAAATTGCGCAGCCCCAGCGAACGAAGCGCTTCTTCATCCGTAGAATCGGCCTGAACGACATGAGTGACGATAGCCGATATTTCCTGCGTTCTCTGCTCGCTGGCGTCAATCGCCAATACTTCGTAACCGAGATCGGCCAACGTCCTAGCTACACTCGAACCGAAACGCCCCATTCCGATAACGGCGAACTGCTTTTTCATGGAAACATCCCCTTAACCGTGAGTATATGTACTTGCGTATAAGCCATCACGTCGCCGCTGCCCGGTTTGTCCAGAAATAGACTTGCCAATAGGAAAAATTCCCGCGCAAGGTTGACGGTTCAATAAATTTTAAAGTTCCTATGTGGTGAAAGTGTAAGCCATAAAGCGCTTCTTCATATTATACCATAAAATGCTGCCGCCTATCGAAGGCATGAATCGGGCTGTTTTGGAGCATAGTAAGCGGGTAAATCCATGTGATGAAAGGCGAGGACATTTCCATGAATTTAAATCTGAGACAGGCTATCATCCAACGCGTTACGGACAAAAGCAATGAGGAGCTTTTCGAGGTGATCGAGGATTCCATGGGAGGACAGGAGCAGGTGCTTCCTGGCTTGGGCGTGCTATTCGAGATTATTTGGCAGCATAGCAATCCCGACACACAATCGCAGCTTGTTTCCACATTAAAAGAGCATTTGGCTTAAGGACTAGCGAAAATCCCTTCAAGCTGCGCGGGCGAGCAAAGCTCGGCAGTCATATGCGCCCGTTTCTAAACGGGAAAAAATGCCGTGCACGCCAGTTCCCATTCAGTGGGAGCTTGGCAGGCACGGCATTTTCTAAAAAGGCATAATTAATCCAGAACACCTTTCACTAAACCGGACAGCATCGGCTCAGGTGTATCGCAGCTGCTTTGCATCGTATAATGCTTGCCTTCGGCTGAGGCATCATGGAATCCGTGCATCGCTTCCAGCACATGATAAGCCAGCTCGCCGTTAGCCCGGTTCTTTCGGCCCCCCGAATGGCGTAAGCCATATCCAGAACGCCGAGTCCTCGGCTGTTGTCTGTATATCCGTGCGTCAGCGGAATTTCGCTGAACTCCTTGGCGTCAGCCCGGCGCAGCAGAACCGGACCGCCGAACGTATTCGGGTCCGGCACGCTCAGCGTGCCTTGGCTGCCGTAAATTTCGATCCGCGGCAACTGCGATCCGCCGAACGCATCGAAGCTGGTGATGATCGTGCCTATAGCTCCGCCGTGGAAATCGATAACCCCTGCGACATGAGTCGGCGTCTGCACCTGAATGGTCTGGCCGAATTTGGGCTGGCTCGTAATCGTGCGCTCGGGATACGAAATTTTGGCCGACCCGGTCACTCTTTGCATAGGTCCGAGCATAGCGACCAGAGCCGTCAAATAGTAAGGGCCCATATCGAACATCGGACCGCCGCCTGGCGCATAATAAAATTCCGGATCGGGATGCCAATGCTCATGACCGCGGCCGATCATGAAAGCGGATGCGGCTACGGGCGTACCGATCCAGCCGTCCCGAATCAGCTTGATGCAGGTTTGAATCCCGCCGCCGAGGAACGTATCCGGCGCGCTGCCGACCAGCAGTCCTTTGCTGCGCGCCGTATCAAGTATGCGCTTACCTTCTTCGCGCGTTACTGCAAGCGGCTTCTCTACATATACGTGCTTGCCCGCTTCGAGAGCCTGCAAGCAGACTTCGGCGTGAGCGGCCGGAATCGTCAAATTAATGACCAGATCGATGTCCGGATCGGCGAGCAGCTCCTGAACCGAGTAAGCCTTCGGAATACCGTATTCTTCGGCGCTCGCTCTGGCGCGCTCCACATTCAAATCCGCGCAGGCGGCTACTTCCGGCGCCGCGAACGAGCCGCAATTTTTGAAATAAATGCCGCTGATTTTGCCGCAGCCAACGATACCTACTCTAACCTTCTCCATATCCTGCCGCATCCTCCTCTTGTTATAAGCCCTTATTGAATCGACCCAAGCGCCGGCCGTGCTCTACCGAGCGCCTCTGCATCCGATTAATTGCTGTCCCCCATTCCCGTATAGGCTGCGCCTGTCGCGAAGGCTCCGGCATCCCGTGCTGCCGCCAATTTGCCTTCGGCCGCCCACAGCAGGCCGCGGCGCATAATTTCCTTCACTTGCGGCATTTCTACTATATTAGCCTGATGTCCGAGCGAGCAGTAGAATACGCGGCCGACGCCCCAGCGCTTCGTCCAGATCACCGGCATATCGACCGCTTTATTCAGCGAATGCGGGCCCGGAACGACAGGGAAACGAGTCGTAGCCAGTACCTCTACGGCCGGATCGACGTGCAAATAATATTGTTCGCTCTTGACGGTGAAATCTTCGATCCCTTCGACAAGCGGGCTGGAGCTGTGCTTGATGTTGACGACATACTCCACGCCGTCGTTGCCCGGATGGGCGACCCATTGTCCGCCGGTCATAAATTGCCAGTCGACGTTATTGCGGAACGCATCGCACATCCCGCCGTGGCATCCGGCGATGCCTACGCCGCTCTGCACGGCCTCAGACACGTTCTTGACCAGATCCTTGGTAATTTCCCCCATCGTCCATGCCGGTACGATCAGATCGAGCCCGCGCAGCTTCCCGGCGTCGGCGAACGCTTCCAGCGTATCCGATACCTCCGCTTCGAAGCCCGCTTCCTCCAGCAGTCCGCGGAAAATCTCGGACACTTCCTTCGGCTGATGCCCCTGCCATCCGCCTTGTACGATCAATGCTTTTTTCATCGTCAGCACGCTCCTTTACACTTCCTCGATTTTAACCCAGCGGCGCTCTTCAATCGAGCGTTCCACCGCTTCCAGCACTTCCTGGCATTTGACACCGTCCACGAAATTCGGAACCGGCTGGCGGTCTTCCTCCAGCGCCTGCATCAGCTCCACGACTTCGTGCACGAACGTATGCTCATAGCCGATCGTATGACCGGCAGGCCACCAGGCGTCCATGTAGGCATGAGCCGCGTCGGTCGCGAGCACGCGCCGGAAGCCCTGTACATCATCGGCATCATCGGTAAAATATACCTGCAGCTCGTTCATCCGCTCGAAGTCGAATTTGACGCTGCCTTTGGAGCCGTTGATTTCGAAAGCGTTCGTGCAGCGGTGACCCGGAGCGAAGCGCGTCGCCTCGAAGCTGCCGAGCGCGCCGTTCGCGAACCGGCTCATGAACAGCGTAGCATCGTCGACCGTCACCGGCCCGCGCGGCGCATCCTTTCTGCCTTTGGCGCTAAGCCCCGTCATCGTCGTCGGCAGCGGCCGCTCCTTGACGAACGTCTCGCTCATCCCGATCACTTCGCTCATCCCGCCGACCAAATAATGCGCAAGATCAATCAGATGCGCGCCCAGATCGCCGTGAGAGCCGGAGCCGGCGATTTCCTTCTGCAGCCGCCAGACGAGAGGAAAATCCGGATCGACGATCCAGTCCTGCAGAAACCAGGCGCGGAAGTGATAAATTTGCCCGAGCCGTCCTTCGTCGAGCAGCTTCTTCGCCAGCTGCACGGCCGGAGCGAAGCGGTAATTGAAGCCGACCATATGCTTCACGCCCGCATCCTCCGCCGCTTGCAGCATCTCGCGCGAGTCGGCCAGCGTCAGCGCGAGCGGCTTCTCGCAGAACAAGTGCTTGCCCGCTTTGGCGGCGGCAAGCGCGATATCCTTATGCGCGTCGCTCGGCGCGTTGATGTCGATCAGATCGATATCGCTGCGCTGCACCAGCTCGCGCCAATCGGTGACGTAGCCTTCCCAGCCGAATTGCTCGGCGGCCTGGGCGACGCCCGCTTCGTCGCGCCCGCAGATCAGCTTCATAACCGGCCGGGCCGATTTCGGAAAAAACATATGCAAATCGCGGTAAGCATGGCTGTGCGCCTTGCCCATAAATTTATAACCGATCATCCCGATATTGAACTGCTTCATTCCCGTTCCTCCCGTTCATGAAAATGAATTTCATTTCATTCGATTTGATTCGCTTACCGGTTGGACTTACCGTTTGGAGCACGACTGCCGGACGACCAATTGCGTACCCAGCTTCAATTGAAACGGTTCGCCTTCCTGCAGCACGAGCGACAGCAGCCGATCGGCGGCCAGGCTCCCCATCTCATAGAATGGGACGCCGACGCTGGTCAGCGGCGGATCGGTAACGCGCGCCGCATCGGAATTGTCGCAGCCGATGATCGCGATATCCCGCCCGGCTTCCCAGCCGAACTCGCGCAATCCCTGCATCAGCCCGGTCGCCATCCGGTCATTCGCGGAAAAAACGGCATCGATTTCCTCCCGATGCTCGTAGATGCGGGCCGCTGCGCGGTAGCCGCTCGTCCGGCTGTAATTGCCCTCATAATACCAATGAGGGTACCCCGCAGGCTCGATGCCCGCTTCGCGCATCGCCCTCTCATAGCCCTTGCGCCGATCGTCGCTGCTGGAGAACTGAGGCGATCCGTTCAGGAATGCGATCCGGCGGTATCCTTTTTGAAGCAAATGCCGCACCGCCATGTAGCTGCCGGCCTCGTGATCGGCATCCACTTCGTTGAAGCGTTCGCCCGGGAAATGCTGATTAACCAAGCAGAACGGGTGTCCCGCCTCCTGCAGCCGTTTCAGCTGATCCCGCTCCTGCGGCGTATCGCCGGCGCCGAGAATAATACAGGCATCGACCTTCTGTGAGCGAAAAATATCGCTGTAATCGCTTTCTTCCTCCATGGTGCGGAGCATCAGCAGCAGGTCGTATCCCTTCTCCCGCACTTTCGAACCGATGCCGCTCAAAATTTCCGAGAAAAAATACGTCGAGAATAAATGAACTTTAGGAACGTATGGAAGAACTACGCCCAAATTGCCGCTGCGGCGGCGGGCAAAGCTCTGAGCAATCGCGTTGGGATGATAGTTGAGTGTCTTGGCTGCTTCCAGCACCCGCTGCTTCGTTTCCTCCTTCATCGGCCCTACGCCGTTGAATACTCTGGAGACGGTAGCTTCGGATACGCGCGCTAACTCAGCCACTTCCTTCCTCGTTACAATATGCGCTCCCTCCTTTTCCAAATCAAAGCAAAATGTACACGCGTACATTTTCTCATGCGAACGCCTATCTGTCAATCGGGTATTTTGACCTTATTCCTATAATGATAGTGGTATTGATATTATGCTGACAAGCGTCTATGCTGTTAGTAGCCGCGGGCGAATTAGAATCACCCGCTTTCACATTATTCGTTCAAGGAGTGTTTGCGAATGAAGCTGCTTGTGGCCGAGGACGATACGTCCGTTTGCGAAATGCTGCAGCTGTTTTTTCAAAAAGAGCGGTACGACACGACCTTCGTACACGATGGGCTTACGGCACAGCAGCGTATCGACGGAGAGCCCTGGGATTTCATTATTCTCGATTGGATGCTTCCGGGAAAGGATGGCGTCAGCCTGTGCAAGGATCTGCGTCAAACCCGCGAGACGCCCGTCATCCTGCTTACCGCCCGCGACCGCGAGCAGGATCGGATTCAAGGGCTAGAGCTTGGAGCCGACGATTATGTCACCAAGCCGTTCAGTCCGATGGAGCTGATCGCCCGGATGAAAGCGGTGCTGCGCCGTTACCGGATCGGGACCTCGTCGGAAGCACGAGAAACCGCCGCGGCGGTAGAAGAATCGGACCGCTTCAGCGTGCTTAAGCATAAATCGATTACGATTCAGCTGGAATCCCGTACGGCGGTCATTCAAGGTCAGGAAATTACGAATTTGACCCCGAAGGAGTTCGAACTGCTCTGTCTGTTCGTCCGCTACCCGAAGAAGGTGTTCACCCGGGAACAGCTGCTTGAGAGCATCTGGGGCTACGATTACATCGGAGAAGAGCGCACGGTCGACGTACATATTAAGCGGCTGCGCAATAAAATTTCGACTCAGGAATGCCCGCTGATCGTCACGGTATGGGGCGTAGGCTATAAGCTGGAGGAGTAGCATGCCCAAGATCAAATACCGTTTTACCTTTTTCCAGCGGCTTGCTCTAAGCCACCTCATCGTTTCGCTGCTCATACTCGCCCTGCTCAGCATGGGCTTCGCCTATTACGTCAAGCAGCAGGTGTACGATTCGGTAACGCAGGAGCTGAACAATTCGGCGAAGGTCGTCTCCAAACTGCTGTCCAAGGACGAAGAAAACTCCGGACCGCAGGTGCAAAATTACCGCAACCTGCTCAATGAGCGCAAAATTTCGTTTATTCTTTTCAACAAGACGGGGGAAGTTCTCTTCAGCGATCCGAATATGCCGGCGGCGCTGCTGGGCAAGCCGTTTCTGGACAGTCTTCGCGCGCGAATTTCTTCCATTCAGAACAACGAGAGCTTCATCGTCAGCCGGAATATCCCCGAGCCGCTGGTCGTGCTGGGCAAAACGATCAAGCCCCGCAGCGAAAAGGGCGATATGCACTTGTTTATATTTTCGCCGCTTGAAGGCTATAAGGAGACGCTGCAGACGTTCTATGACGCCCTGCTCTTCATGATCGCGATCGTCTTCTTGCTGGCCGTTTTCGTCAGCTTGCTCATCTCGCGCAATATAAGCAAAAGCATTCAGCCGCTGCGTCAAGCTACCCGGCAAATTGCCGCGGGGGACTATGCCGCCCGCCTCCCCGTAAACCGTACGGACGAGCTCGGCGACCTGGCGGCGGACTTCAATTCGATGGCCGCTCAGCTGGAAGCCTCATCCAATATGCTGGGGCAATACGAGAACCGCAGGCGGCAGTTTATTATGGATGTCACCCATGAGCTGCGAACGCCGCTGACTTCGATTCGCGGCATTATTGAAGGGCTGAAAAACGATCTGGTCGCGGAGCAGGAAGAGAGGTACCGGTATTACGGCATTATCGAGAAAGAAACGTTCCGTCTGATCCGGCTCATCAATGAGCTGCTCGACATGGAGAAGATCGAGAGCGGCATGATCTCGCTGGCCAAGAAGCATACGCCGCTTCGGGAACTGATGGAGATCGTCGCGGAATCGCTGGAAGTGCTGGTGGAGGAGAAAAATCTGCAAATCATTATCGAATGCGAGCCCGGTTTGCAAGTTTACGGAGATTATGACCGGCTGACGCAAATTTTGCTTAATCTGGTCAAAAACAGTATCCAATTCACTCAATACGGCTCCATCCGCTTGAAAGGGTCCGAGACGAATACGGAGACGAGAATCGAAATATCCGATACCGGCCGGGGCATGTCCAGCGAGGAGCTGTCGCTAATTTGGGAACGTTTCTATAAGGCGGACCCGTCCCGGACCAAAAGCAACAGCGAGACCGGCTTGGGACTGTCGATCGTGAAGCAGCTTGTCGAAGCGCATCAAGGGACTATCGAAGTGCAAAGCGCACCCGGCCTGGGCTCGGTCTTTATCGTCTCGATGCCCAAAGAAGAGCGGCAGTCCGCCTTGCCGCAATCGGAGAGAGGCCTGTCCTCGTCCTAGGCCCGAGGTTGCAGCTCCTGGCCCTTCGCGCGATTTGACCGAACCAACGATAATCCCGTATCTATTTCGGTAGCATACGGGATTATCTCTGGGCATAGCAGCCGGCTTACACTCTTCCATAGGCTTTGGCATAGCGGTACACCTTCCTGTACATGCTCTTATTTTTCAATTTGTTGAACACATACGGGTCCGGGCGCGTATTGACTTCCAGCAGCCACGGATTCATATTTTTATCCAGCGCCACGTCGAGCCCGATCTCTTTAATACCGCGGTATTTGGAATGAAGCTGCTTGGCCGTAAGCGTCCCCAGCCTCTTCAAATAAGCTATCAGTTCTTGCTGTTTGTCTTTAGGCAAATAAGCGCTCAGGACCGCTTCCACCGCTGTCGGTGTGCCGCCGTTGTGGATATTGGTCACTACTTTTTTCGGATCGCCTACCTTGCCGATCATCGCGGTCGTCTCCCACTTCTTGCTGGGAGACTGCTGAACCATCACCCGGATATCAAAGCGGCGCTTCCGGTACCGGGCCAAATGAATGCCCATTTGAACGAGGTACAGACGGTTTTTCGTCTTTTCTTTAATGGAATCGTACATCTCGTCATAGGTCGCAAACCGTTTGATTTCGAGGCCGCTCTGGTACCGGTATACCAATTGCGACCGGTCGGCCTCCATCTCGACACGCATAACCCCATGGCCGTAGGTTCCTACGTCCGGCTTGATATACACCATTTGGAACTGGCTAAGCATCTGTTTTAACGAAGCTCGCGTCATTTTCTCCGTATCGGGAATAAAGCGGCGGATTCGGGCATTCGGAATCAGCGCGCATGTTTTTTTCCATTTGCTGAGAATGTGCCGCTTGGATTTGACTTTGCCCATGGGAACCACCTTTCTTTGCCTCATCACAATATTGTATGCATAGACGGCGGCGGCGGCCTTCGTCATCCGCCTAGAAAGACGGCGTCAACCTACTTTTTCTACGTAATTCGGTCGTCCGCATTCTGTTCCCCGTGCCATTTACGTCAGCCAGCAGCCCTCCCCATCCCGGCCGCATGCCAAACACCCCCTATCCTAAAAATGCTGTAAAAACGACGGCTGCGCATGCGCAGGCACATCTTCTTTTTCACCGCAATTTTATATGAATGGGGGGTGTTCAAATCATGTACGGTTCGCCGTTTTCCAAGGTTAGACCGAGGCGGAACCGAGTTCTTTTTCCTTGCGCAGCAAAAACGTAAAAAAACGGATGTAGTAAGAAACCAGCACGAAAAATATGCCTACGGTCAGCGGATCTCTGCCGTACATTTCCATCGGATTTCCCGCCGGAGGGTCGGTCATAGGCGCCTGAGCGTTCATTTGCATCACCCTGTAGGCGATACGTCCGACCAGAAGAACAAGCACCGCGATATTGACCCATAGATGCGTGCGATAATACAAACCGTCGGCCCGCTGCTCGAACTCCGTATGCTTGACGGCGTAGTAAGCAAGCACAAGACCGCAGATCAAGCCGGCGGCAGCGGCAATCAGATTGACAGGATGCAGAAAGCCCGCATACAGGAGCACGCACCCGATAATCGCAAACAACACGGTTCGGAACAAGAGGCGGGAGCGGACCAGCTTTTGCAAGCCGATCGTTCTTTTCGTCCGGCGGTATATCATCAGCCCTACGAGCAGAGCTATTCCTAGAGTCGGTCCAAGATGCTGCATTCCGTCAACTCCTGCCGTCATCGATTTCCATTCTTTTTTTACTTAAGGCGCATTCTCCAAAAATTTCGCAGTCGGATTTTTCTCCATCGCCGACCGCATCGCATATTCGCTTTCGAACAAGACGACATAATGGTCGTTCTTGTCTTTAACCAGCTGCGAGTTGATCCGGAACTTGCCGGGATCGACCTGCTCGTCTACGATCCAGCGGGCGAATTGATAGTTCATTCTTTGCAGCATCACATCGACCCCGTATTCCGCCTTCATGCGGTATTCGAACACTTCGAATTGAAGCTGGCCGACGACGCCGAGAATCATATCGTCGAAGCCGATCGTCCGGAACACCTGAATCGTGCCCTCTTCGGTCAGCTGATCGACGCCTTTTTGAAACTGCTTATGCTTCAGCGCATTTTTGACCGTCACCTTGCAGAACAGCTCCGGCGAGAAGGTCGGCAGCTCATTGAATTCGATGCTGCCCATTTGACTGAGCGTGTCTCCGAGCCGGAAGATACCGGGGTCGAACAAACCGATAATGTCGCCGGGATACGCTTCCTCGACGATATCGCGGTCCTGGGCGAGAAACTGCTGCGGCTGGGACAGCTTAATATCTTTGCCGGCGCGAACGTGCTTAACGGACATACCGCGCTCGAATTTGCCCGAGCATATGCGCAGGAAGGCGATTCTGTCGCGATGCGCCGGGTTCATGTTGGCCTGAATTTTGAAAATATAGCCGGAAAACTTATCGCTCAGCGGGTCGATTTCCCCTGCGCTGCTGCCGCGCGGCGACGGTGTCGGAGCCAGCTTGAGGAAATTTTCCAGGAACGTCTGCACGCCGAAGTTATTGATCGCGCTGCCGAAGAAGACCGGCGTCAGCTCGCCGCTCGCCACCTTGTCAAAGTCGAACTCGTCTCCGGCCACGTCGAGCAGCTCCAGATCCTGAACCAACTGATCGTAGAAGAAATCGCCGGCGATTTCCTTCACAACCGGATCGTCATAACCGCTCACCGAACGCACTTGAATCTCTTTATGGTCGTCGCCCTGAAACAGCTCCACCTGCGTCATCTTACGGTCGTACACGCCGCGGAACTGTTTGCCCGAGCCGATCGGCCAATTCATCGGATACGAACGGATGCCGAGCACCTGCTCCAGCTCTTCGAGCAAGTCGAACGGATTTTGCCCTTCGCGGTCCAGCTTGTTGATAAACGTAAAAATCGGAATGCCGCGCATCCGGCACACCTGGAACAGCTTCTTCGTCTGCGCCTCGACGCCTTTGGCAGAGTCGATCAGCATCACGGCGCTGTCGGCAGCCGTCAGCGTACGATACGTATCCTCGGAAAAGTCCTGGTGACCCGGCGTATCGAGAATGTTGACGCGGTGTCCTTCGTAATCGAATTGCATGACGCTCGACGTAACCGAGATCCCTCTCTGTTTCTCGATTTCCATCCAGTCGGAGGTCGCATGCTTGCTCGCTTTACGTCCTTTGACCGTCCCTGCCAGACGAATCGCTCCGCCGAAGAGAAGCAGCTTCTCGGTCAGCGTCGTTTTCCCTGCGTCAGGGTGGGAAATAATGGCGAAGGTGCGGCGTTTCTGCACCTCTTCATTCATTTTTTGCTTCGTATCCATACTCATGAGATTCGTAATTCCTTCCCTATATTAAGTTAGCTTCAAGCTCCAGTCCGCTTCCTTCAGCCACGTGCGGTTGCTGAATTCTCTGCCGCGTACGGTCACTCTATCTTTATATACCTGTACATACAATCCTTGCGATTTTTCTTTGGATGCATTCTGATAACTGCGGTTCAATACCCGTCCTACGGAGGAGTTATGGAAGTAATGGAACGTTTCTTTTACATAATGCTCCGACCCGTTCTGGAAGTCCTGATGACGGTGCCCGCAAAAAACGAACACATTGGGGTACGGTTTCAAGATCTCTCTGAACTTCTTCGCGGGAATAAGCTGGTGGGTTCCACCGTCCGAGCCGATCGGCGGCAGCGGCTGATGCGTCATAACGAAAATAGGCTTGCCGTCCTTATGCTCGGCCAGCTTGTTCTTGAACCAATCGAGCTGTTCGTCGGAATACCAAGCGCCTTCTCCAACTTCAGGCTTCTCTTGGACATAGCACTCCTGCGACAGCAATATGAGCGGGAAGCCGTTAATAGTAGCCGCATTATATATTTTATCCACATTAAAAAATTTCTGAAACCTTTCGCGGGCCTGCCAATCGGTTTTTCCGTTCGGCATCGTGTCTTTATTGAAAGCGCCTTTCTTATCGACCCATATATCGTAATAATCATGATTGCCCATGTTCGCATAGAGCGGAGGAAGCTTATAGGCGGATAACAGCTTATGCAGCTCCTTGTACCCGTCGTCTCCTCCGAAATCGGTCATATCGCCCGTTATAATTAAGGAATCGATCGGCGACTCGAAATGCTTGATGTCCTCCAGCGCTTCTTTCATGTGCTTAATCGTATTTTGATCGTATACCGAAATATGGAGATCGCTTAAGATCATAAAGGAAAATAACGGCTCCTTCTCGTCCTCCGGCGCAGGCTTCGGAGCAGGCGGCTCCTGCCTAGCCAGCGACAGATCCGGATCTCCGCTTGCATTCGCGGTCTGCTGTTCGCCTGCAGACTTCTGAAGCAGCTTGAACAAACCGGTAAGCGCGGCGCCAATAAGGATCAACAAACCAAGCATCCAGCGAATAAAAGCCCGACGCGACATGATTTACGATAACCCCCCAAATAATATGAATCCGTCTCTCTCGTATCGATTGCCTTACGATTGGTTTCTCTATTATAGCGTTTTATTCGGCTGTCTGCACATATTTTCGGATGGCAAAAAGAAAGGGCCCGTACCCGGTAACAAGTACGGCCCGCTGGATATCGATCCCACTAATTTATCGCTTCTTTACCGCTTCGTAAACTCCCAGGCCACTTCGCCTTCGTCTTGACCGTTCACAGGCCACCATTTGAATCCGTCTTCCGATAAAAGCTGCTGCGCCTGATCCGGTCCCCATGTGCCGGCTTGGTACAAGTTCAGGTTATCCGTGCGCTCGCCCCATGCGGCGGCGATTTTGTCCACATACTTCCATGCCAGCGCCACTTCATCCCATCGGGTGAAGTAGGTCGAATCGCCGCGGGCCGCATCGTGCAGAAGCCGCTCGTAAGCTTCCGGCGTGTTCAACCCGACCTGGCAGCTTTGGCAAAAATCCATCGCCACAGGTACGATCGCACCTTCGGAACCGGGCTGCTTGCCGTTCATCTTGAAATAGATGCCTTCCATCGGATTCACCCGGAATACGAGCAAATTCGGTTCCAGCTTATGCTTCTTGGACAAATAGACGTTGTTCGGCACGTTCTTGAATTCCACCACGACTTCCGTGGTTTTAACCGGGAGACGTTTGCCCGTGCGGATGTAGAACGGCACGCCGGCCCAACGGAAATTGTCTACGAATACGCGCGCCGCGAAATACGTCTCCGTCGTCGATTCCGGATTGACCGAATCTTCTTCGCGGTAGCCTACAACGGGTTTACCCTTCAGATTGCCGGCGGCATACTGCCCGCGCACCGTATTGGCTCTAGCTTCGGCAGCGCTTTGGAATCCCCTCAAGGAACGGAATACTTTGACCTTCTCGTCGCGAATATCTTCGGGAGACAGACGGCTCGGCGGCTCCATCGCCATCATAGCCAGCATCTGCAGCATATGGTTCTGCCCCATATCGCGGAGCGCGCCGGAATGATCGTAATATCCTCCTCGTTCCTCGACGCCGACGGTTTCGCTCAGCGTAATCTGGATGTTCGCAATGTACTTGTTGTTCCATAACGGCTCGAAGAACGCGTTCGCGAACCGGACGACGTTAATGTTCTGTACCATTTCCTTGCCGAGATAATGGTCGATCCGGTAAATATCCTTCTCTTCGAAAACTTGGCGGATTTCGGCGTTCAGCTTCTCTGCGGACGGCAGGTCGTAGCCGAACGGCTTCTCGATGACCAGACGGGCCCAGCCCGGCGTCTCCAGCAAGCCTCCGGCCTGCAGATGATGCGACACGCTGCCGAACAGTTCCGGAGCCAATGCCAAATAGAACAGCCGGTTTCCTCCGACATCGAACTTATCGTCCAGACGGTCGGCGACGGTTTTCAGCTCGCGAAAAGCTTCCGTATTGTTAATATCAAGGGGCATATATTCAAAATGCTCTGCAAAGGACGCCCACTGCTCGTCCTTCGTCACATTGTAGCGCGCAAATTCTTTGATGGATTCGAGCACATCCTCCCGGAATTGCTCGCTTGTTTTGGGGCGGCGCGCCAAGCCGATGACGGCGAAGCGGTCACCCAGCTTACGTTCGCGGTAAAGGCTGTAAATCGCAGGATACAGCTTGCGGCGGGCGAGATCGCCCGTAGCTCCGAAAAGGAAAAATACAGTATTGGTCATATTGGCATCATTCTTTCATATGTATTTTTTCACGATTTTCTTTATTTGTGTCCGAACCCTTTTAGCATAACGAAAACAGCCGCAGGTTTCAATAATTTCCCGTTTATTTAGTATAGAAAATGTCGATTGGACTGATCGAAAACGGAACGAAGCTTGCTAAATCCGTAAAAGCTTCCCCGCTTCTCCGCCGCTTTATACAACAAAATAGGCTCATATCACTGGGCATTCGACCAATCGCCCCGGCGCTGTGCGCATAGACTGGAGTGTAGAAATTATGACGGAGGTGCAACAATGAGGCGTATTCATCCGATAGACGAACCAACCTGCCGGGAGCATTACGGCAAACCGGTTCTCATTGTTCTAAGAGACGGCAGTGAACTGGTAGCCATATTGAGCAGGCACGAGACCGACAAGCTGATCCTGAACAGCAGAATTAATTACGCGGAAAATGCGGTAGCGGCCGAGGACCTTCAGGCCACGAAAGCTTCTCTGAAATCCAAGAAGGCCAAAGTAAGGGGCAAATCTGCCGCCAAAGTAAAAGCAGTGGCGGGACCAGGATTCGGACCGGGATTTGGACCCGGCGTAGGGCCGGGATTTGGACCAGGATTTGGACCGGGATTCGGAGGAGAGTTCGCAATTGATCTCTCGCTGATTGCTCTCTTGTTCCTGCTCATCTAAAGCTTTCCGCTCGCTGCTCCATCCCCTATCGACTCTCCGGACCAAACATTCGGGAAACCGGGGCAGAGGTCTTCGAGGGACCGCTGCGAATACCGCCGCGGCGGCTCCCCTCTCTTCCCGTATCATTCCGTCCCGGACCGGATCATATGCAAAAAAAGAGCCTCCGACCGACGCGGCTGACGGCCCTTGGCTCTTTGCAACTATTCAAGCTGTTTGGACATTAAATAACAGCGAATCGTTTCGTTATATTGAATGGGTATATAATGCCGTGAAGTATAAAAGCTTTGCGCCTTGGCGTTGGCATCGTCGACCCAGAGCCTCACCTCGCTTCGCCCCGCCAGCAGAGCCTGTCGCTCCGCGTGCTCCAGCAATCTCGAACCTATCCCTTTACCTTGGGCGCGGGGACTCACGGCAAGCATGTCGACGTACATGGCCTCGCGCTGCTTTCTAAGCGCAATAAATCCGTTGGCCGCCCGGCCGCCCGATGCGGAAACGAACGTGCTGCAATCCTTCAACCGTTCCCGAATCGCTCGAAGATCGATACGAATATCGGGCTGGGTCTTTCTTGCAAAAGGGACCAGGAGCCGATCCACCAACTCCAAAATGATTCTATCGTCCTGACGCGGAATCCGTTTGCGAATCAACTGGCGTCGCCTCCTTGGATAAAGACTCTGCTTTATCGTATGAAGCGATCGCGCGCTCTGCTATTATTTTAAATATTTTTTACCGACAAAGGCTAAGAACAGCACGCTGACGATAATGACAGCCGCAATAACGGCCGTTTGTACCCATTCCATGATGCATGCCCCTTTTAGGAAAGTTAATTAACCATCATACAGGACAAGCACTTCGGACGTCAAGATCCAATTTACGGAAAAGGCTTCCGGCTGTATACTGAAAGCACAGGCTTATTTAACGAAGAAAGGCGAGGTGACGCAGCATGATCATGAGTATCGCTCAAGTGACCCGTACATACCGGACCAACGCGTTATGGCAGCATCATGACGATTACGGACGAAGGCAGGCCGGAGCCGTCCGTTCCGTCATCCGTCCCCGGCCTGCGGACACTCCCGCCGCCGACCGCGCAACCGCCTTCGAGCCGCAAGCTTACGCTGCGGCCCGGCATTTGGCGGAAGTGATCTTCGCCGCCCGGCAAGCTAAGGATCTGGCCGATGCCCGCTCCGCCGCAACGGAGGCCGATTCGGATGAGACCGCTCATTCATCCGGCACCCAAGCCGCCCCTCTCCAAGAGCGGGAGGAGGGGCTTGCAGCCGCGCATGGCGCAGAACGGCTGAAGGAGAGCTGCAAGCAATTACAAGCTGCGGTTACCGCCGCTTCGCCATGGCTGGACGCCGGCGCCGCGTCGGAGGCGCTCAGCGGCCTTTCGCTGCGGCGCAGAACGGCTCAGCCGGATGATGATTCCGGAGCGCTGCAGCCTCCAAGCGGCAGCTCCGGAGCCGGCAATGCGGATACCTCCGCCTCCGCTTCGGTCGCAGCAGATGCCCCCCTCACCGACGCTTGCTGCGCCGATGCAGAGGGACTCGCAGCCGCCTTATCGGCAGCCGCAGGGCAGCTGCTTTCGCGGCCGCCGGGACGGCTTCTGGACCCGAATGCGCCGACGCTGCGTTCCTTCGCGCATTATGGGTTTAATTGCTGGGACGGGGGGAAGCCGCAGGCTTATCTGCCCGTTCCGCTTGCGGGTCTGCTGCTTAACCGTTATTTATAGCGCTTGCAGCCAGCAGCCTCTTCCTGCATTCGAGCGCCTGCAGCATCGCTATGCGCTTGATACGCTCCATGCTCAAGGAATGGGTAAGCCCGCGCCATTCCTTGCATAGGAACAGTGCGGCGAGCGTCTGCTCGGCGGCCTCCAGCGCTTGCCGCTCATCCCTCAGCATATAGAACGTCACCTGATAGCAATACTCTTCGTACGTTCGAAGAAGCGCCGCTTTTTCGTTTGCGTTCCGCGTGAGTCCGCCAGGCCGCGTAGCGACGTGTGCATTTGCGTACATATTCCCTCCCCCTTGACGAACAACCTGTCAGCCCGTCGCTTCCTTACATCAATCAACGTTTGTTCAAAGATGCTCGACTGCGTTTAACGGCAGTTTTACCGCAAACAGGAAATTTTCTTTACTACGCTAACGCTTTAATAAAAGATCATTTTTCCCATGTGATAAATTACTTTGTTCCGCATCGCTTCTACATTTACTTCTACATTATATAGACGAAACAACGTGCCGATTTCTTGCGCTATTTCTGAAATTTTTTCTTTAGTTGCCCCTTGACTGATGTTCACAGCAAGCAAAACACCCTTCGCGAACGATTGCCGGCAAGGGGGGCTCGGTTTTGGACCCTATTCGAGATCCGAGATCAGTGCAAGGTGTACAGGCGAAAAGCCACCCATAATTACGAACGGCTTGCGTACGTCCTTCAGCGCCTGGCAAATCGGCTCAACGACGCGCAGATCGGCCCCCGCTTGAACCTGTTGCCGGTCACTCCCGACCGGGATTGCCAGCAGAATGATACGGCGGCAGCTTCATTACAGAACGGGGCCGCAGGTTATTTTGTCAATTTCCCTGGAAATAATCGCTTTTTGTTGACCGTTTCCCGACAAAGATCTGGCTTTGAAGCGCAGGAGCGCGCTCTGGCGTCAAATTCCTTAATCTATCGCCGTCAGTGGACGCCAATATAGACCGACTTCTTGACGGGAACCTCAATCGCCCGCAGGCTGCGCATCATTCACACCAATTCGAAGACGATTTTGTGTCGATTCGGCCCTGCCGCCTTCTGCGATAAGCGGCAGCCTTGTCGAAGATATTCATGTTTCTCCCGAAGCCTTCGACAAATCCAACCCTTGAGGATCGACTCCTGGGTTGTTCGACAAGCGGCTCCCTTTCTAGTTGTCGACAAAGAAAACGCTTCCATGAAGAGAAGCTGCCGTTATATTGAAAAAGACTCATCCGCGATGAGTCCGTTCGTTCGTTAGTTCATTGAAGATGCAGCGGCGGCTCCCGGCGCAATCGGTAAGGAAAGGGCGTTGGAAACCGGCGCTTATTCAACCAGACCGTTCTTGAAGGCGTAGATGGCCGCCTGCGTGCGATCCTCTACCCCCAGCTTGGCCAATATGTTCGTAACGTGAAATTTGACCGTCTTCACCCCGATGAACAGCTCGTCGGCCACATCCTGATTCGACTTGCCTGAAGCAATCAGCCTGAGCACCTCCATCTCGCGCTCGGTTAGCTCCTCGTGCGCAGGAGCCGCCGGCTTCGGTTGGCGGAAGCGGTTCATAATCTTCGAGGCGACCTGCGATTCGAGAATCGACTGCCCTTTCACGGCGGCGCGTATCGCCTGCGCGATTTCCGCCGCGCGCGACGTTTTCAGCAGATAGCTGAACGCGCCGGCTTCAATGACCGGGTACATTTTCTCATCATCCAAAAAGCTCGTCAGCACGATGACCTTGCATTCGGGATACAGCTGCAGCAGCTTGCGCGTCGTTTCGATCCCGTCCATGCCTTCCATTACGAGATCCATCAAGACGACATCAGGCCGGTATTCCTGCGCCAGCCGGATGCCTTCGGCCCCGTTGCTGGCCTCGCCTACCACCTCAATGTCCTCCTCCGTGCTCAGAACGGCAGCCAATCCGATTCTCACCATCTCATGATCGTCGACCAGCAGCACCTTAATCACTGTCTCGTTCTCCAAGCCAATCTCCTCCTTCCGCCATTATCGGCACGCGAATGTCGATCCGGGTCCCTTTGCCCGGCGCCGTAATCAGGTTCAATGAACCGCCGATCTCATTAACCCGCTCCCTCATCGTGACTATGCCGTAAGAAGCATGCTTCTTCGCATCCATGTCGAAGCCTACGCCGTTGTCGCGGATCAAGAGCCGGATGCCGTCGCTGGCCGGCTGCGTCAGCCGCACCTCCAGCTTCGTCGCCTTCGAATGCCGGAGCGCATTGGACATCGCCTCCTGCACGATGCGGAACAAATGATCCTCAATGCCTTTCGGCAGGCGGATGTTTTCGTCCAGCTCCCAGGCCATCTCCATAGGCACCTTGGCCATAAGCTCCTGCATCAGCTCAAGCAGCCCTTCGGCCAGCCGCTTGCCCTCCAGATGCACCGGCCGCAGATGCAGCAGCAGCGCGCGCATCTCCGACTGCGCCACCGAAGCCATCTCTTCGATCAGATGAATTTGCCGCTTCGCCTTCTCAAAGAGCGTCTTGTCGAAATCTTTGTCCAGCGTCCGGCCGACCGCCGTCGCCGTCATCGAGATCGCGAACAGCTGCTGGCTGACGGCGTCATGGAGCTCTCTGGCAAGCCGCTGCCGCTCCTCTACGATCGCCGAATATTTCGCCTTTTGCGCAAGCTGGGCGTTATTGTTCGACAGTCGCTGCAAAGAACTGACCTGATCTTCCCACTTCTTCGTAATCTGGTTCAATTGCTCGCCGAGCCGGCCGATTTCGTCTTCCCCGATCGGGGGCACCTTACGGCTAAGATTGCCTTTTTCCAATGAAATCATAACCTCGCGGAGCAGCTCCAGCCGCCGCTTCGTCTTGCTGCTGCTCCACAGTCCGTAGGTGCCGCCGATCACGGTGACGATGACGATCAGCGTCAGGCTGAGCTTGACCCCTTCCTGCCAAGTCGCAAATTCCTTGATAAATCCGTTGGAATTCAGGAAGTACACGATGACGCCAAACAAAAGAAGGCTGAGTACAATGGACTCGCCCATGCTTCGCCATATCATGTTGGTCAGTCTTTTATCGTGCCCTTCCATCGATTGCAATCCTCCCGTAATGTCGAGAAAACCTCTGCGGGGATTCTCAGATTATGCCAACGCGCTTCATTACACCACTTTGATATCAATGTCGGCTACAACATAGGTGATCAGCAGCTCGACCCGCGTATCCGCCGTTTCATAGTTGGCCGATTGCCAAACGGTTTTATTGAACACTCCCGCTTCTTTATTGGGACCGATATCGGATTGTCCGAACAGCACCCAAGCCGTGACCGAAAGCCCCATATCCTCCGGCACGATAATGTCTACATCGGCGATAACGCCCTGCAGCACGATCGTCGTTTCCGGCTGTTCGGGAATCGCGTACGTCAAGTCGATCTGCAGCTCGCCGAGCACGTTCCAGATCGAGCTGCTGCGCAGCACCCATGGTTCTCTGCCCCAGCGGATGCTATCGATCAGCGACTGCTTGCGGACATATTTGTCGTCCCGCTGCAATTGTCTGGAGCGTATATAGAAATATCCTAAAGAAATCAGCACGACAGACAGCAGGAGAGAGAGATTCCCTCCGATCAGAATGACCAGCCCGATTCCGATAAAAATATAGCCTTTGCGTATCGAAGCCGAACGGATTTTATTAATGCCGAAAAGAATAAACAGAAGGGCCATCACGGTGAAAAAACCGAAGTGGTTGTTGAAGAGCAGATAAATGCCCACTCCAATCAAGATTAGAGCCACGTTCCGGTTATTGTTTCGATGTCTCCAGTTTCTCTTCATCCGTGCTGCCTCCCTTCTTATGCCGATTCTCGGGTCGCTTTGCCATAGGAGCTAAAAGCCATAGCGGCGGCCTTGCCTGCCCTATGGCTTTTTGCCTTTCCTAGCATATCATAATTTACTATGGCCTCAAAGCGGATTTTATCCGGCGGCCCTGCTTATTGGGACTGTTCGGCGCTCAGCTTTTCTTTCAGAAGCTGCAGCTGATCGTCCACCTTTTGCTGCTTGGCCGGGTCCGCCGACGCATAACCGGCTGCACCCTGCCCGCCGAATGCCGATCCGGCATAAGAGGTGCCTACATAAGGCTTGCGGGCTATTTCCGCCTCGACCTCCAGCGATAAAATTTTGTCTTCCATCCGGCGGAAGCCTTTGACGGCATTGCCGCCTTCGATGACGTTGCTTGAGGTCACTTCGGCCATTTGCTTTTTAGCCTTGGCCAGCTGAGCGCGAGAGATCAATTCGCTGCGTTTGTTGCGCATTTGATAAAAAGCATCCTTCATCTCATGCAGCTGCTGTACCAGCTCTTCCGCCTGCGCTTTCGACTGGGCGTGCATCTCCGCATATTCGACCGCTTTGCCTTCGTAGTACAGCTTTTGCTCCAGCGCCTGACGGGCTGTCGCTTCTTGGCCGCTTTTCAGCGCTTCCTTCGCTTGCTCTTCGCGCTGCGACGTCAGGCGAACCGCTTCATCCCAGCGCTCTTTCACTTTGCGCTCGTTGGCGATTTGACGGGCTACCGTCACCTCGGCCTGGGCGATCTCCTCTTCCATATCGCGAAGATATTGATTCAGCATAATGATCGGGTCTTCCACTTTATCCAGCAGCTCATGCATCGAAGCCTTCGTCATATCTTTAATTCTAGAAAATACTCCCATCATTAAACATCTCCTTTGGATTGTTGTTGTTTTTCGTAATTGGCCACCTTAGCCCGCAGTTCTTCGATTTCTTTCCACATAGCCTTCTTCTCGATGTCTTTCATCATATCGTCCAGATTTGAACCGGCCTGCTGCCCTTGCGCTTGTCCGCCTTGATAGCCGCTGCCGGCTTGATCGTAATGGCCTTCCTGTCCATGATGTCTTCCGCGGTCTCTGCCGTGATGTCTGCGCGATCCGTCGAAACGTCCGCCCCACTCAGCCTCGCCGCCGTTCCAGCGGCCCGCGCCTCCGTAGCCTCTCGGCCCGTAAGTGCCATCCGGATACGGCTCCGTCGGAATAACCAACGTCGCCAGGAAGTACAGTGGAATCACCACTCCGGCCGAGAAAAAGGTAGTCACGACAACAATCAAACGCAGTATATTGGAATCGATCCCTAACGTATCGGATAACCCGCCGCAGAGGCCGGCTACTTTACGGTCGGTGCGTGAACGGTAGATTCTGGTCATTATCGCATCCAGCCCTCCTGCTGCAATTTAGATTTTAGTTTGGCCATTTCACTCTCCAGCGCTTGCGATGCGGCATTGCCTACCGACAGCAGCGCGTCGCGGGTTTGGCCGCGCACCTCGCGCAGCGTGCGCGCAGTCATCTCCATGTCGGATACGCGTTCTTCCAGCCGGTCGAACATCCGCGGCGGCGTGGAACCGTGGCCGCCGCCCATGCCGCGCAGCCGCTCGTTCATGCGCTGCTGCAAGCGTACGCTCTCAAGCCTTGCGATGTAGTAGCTGCGCTTGGCGGCCACTTCCTCGAAGTCCGCCTTCAGCTGCTGCAGCTGCTCCTCCAGCTCGACGATGCCGAGCTTGCTTTGCTCGTACAGCGCCTTGTACTGCACGCTGCGTTCCTCCTGCTGCAGCTTCTCCTGCAGCGCGATGCGGGCCACTTCCTCCTCGCCCGCCTTCAGGGCGATCAGCGCTTGCTGCTCGCGGCGTTCTTTCAGCTGCGCCGCACTCATATATTCCTGCCGCAGCGATGCGGCGTGGGATAAGCATTGCTGCAGCAGCTTCTCCGATTCGCGGATTTGCTCGGCTTGCGAGCTCAAATATTTATCGATCAGGCGAACCGGATCTTCCGATTGCTCCAGCATGTCGTTAAACGTTGCAACGGTAATGTCTCTGAATCGTTTGCCCAAGCTCATGCTCTAACCACCTTTTACATGTATTTCGTTACATTCTGTGCGGGCATTGACAACCCGGTCATTCAACTTAATAAGCGCCGCCCGATTTATTTTTCAGCAAAGTGACGCCGTAGCAGATAAATCCGATGGCAACGGCAATTGCGATCAATCCGGACAATTTGCCAAGAAGCAACAACCCTCCGAATACGAGCAAGATCCAACCGATTACGGAGCGTCCGTTTTTGATACCCAACCAACCTAATCCGGCAATGGCCACCGGAAACACGTAACTCATAACATGTCCGGTATGAAAGCCAAACTTGTTCAGTAAGATGAGGGCTCCGAAGAAGATCAAGAGAAGCGCCAGTCCGCTGTGTCGATTCAGTCTCATTTATGTATTCACCGCCTTTCGTTGTGATGTCGTTCGTTCATGTCTTTATTTTAGGTGGTTTAGCGTTTTTCCAAAACGGACCTGCGGCGGTTTTTAAACCTAGACCAAAGTCGAGTAGGCGGATAGACCTTAGTCAAATGCTGCGCCGTACAAAGCCTCAAGGCCGGCATACCGCCATCCGCCGGGGATGAAAAGCGCCCGGTTGGACCATACTACGGCTAGACCCGCGGGTGATAGGCGTCCTTCTAGCTCCGCGAATCAATCGTTGAAAGAATAGGAGAATACATACCGTGAAACGCCTGACTATCCGTATTTTGCGCCGGCTCCGTCGGGGCTTGGCCTTATGTTTATGCTTCGCGGCATTAACGATGGGCTTCCCGCTCGCTCCGAACGCCGCAAGCGCCGCTTCGCAAGCTCCGATTCAAGTATTTGACGTCCAGAAGGAACAGGTCGTAGCGACCCTGCCCAACTCTCCCGCCTTCAGAGAACAGGCGGACCATTGGCTCAGAGCGGTTCGGCGGCTCTCCGAGCGGTCGCGCATCGAGGCCGAAACGGGCATCGTCGTCCATATTCCGCTCGATCCCCCGCTGCCGGTCAGCCACAAATGGCTTTCCTTTCAAGCCGCGGAGATCTACTTATTCGTCGACCCGCAGGAAAAAGAAAGCCCTCACCTGCTCGTATTCAGCAGTGAGGGCAAGCCGTACGTATTCGATTGTCCGGAAAAGCCGGATCTGTTCCTGCAGCAGCACGGGCTGCAGGTTTATATGAAGTAGCCCTGCGCCGCGCTTTTAGAAAAAATCCGGCAAATACGTCGACCGCACCGGGATAAGCCGCTCCAGCAGGAAGGCGGCTTCTTCGTCTCCATCGAGCCGTCCTATTTCGCGCAAATAGGACGGCCGTTGGTAGCCTGTCAGCATCGCGGCAAGCGTGCCGATACCGCAACTGGCGGCCGGCAGACCGGCCGCCGATTCCCCTGCGGGAAGCTTGACGGCTTCCGCCTGCCCGTCCGCGGAAACTTGCAGCAGAAATTCGCCGTCGTTCCATCCGGCCTGCGCATCGCTTATCTGCAGCCGCATACGGGCGCCGTCTCCGCCTATAGGAGCGAACGGGTACTGCTTCACGAACTGCTTCACATCCACGATCCTCGCCATGAAATATGGCTGGATCTCCTGCTTGACGCGCGGGTTGTCCAGTTGGAATGTCAATCTGTCGTCGGCGGGCGCGCTCCAAGTCACTTTATCGATCATCGAGTCGTGATCGGCAATAAATTTCCACAGTCCCTTCCACGCTTCCTGATGAAGATAGACAAGCTCGTGAATTCTGCAATGCCGCTCTCTGACCATGTAGTGCACATACCCCGAAGGCTCGCCTTCGCTGTCATAGTAGACGGCGAAGACGCCTTTTTTATTCGCCACAATCCGGTTCTTCCACCACGATGCGTCGCGGTCGAGCGTGCCGTTATAGCGCCTGGCATATGCCGTATAGAGCGGAGCGATCAGAGCTTCGTCCCAAGCCGTCCGCTCCACGCGTCCGGGCTGCGGCGGCAGTTTGGGCAGCAGCTCCGTCGGAATTTCGTACTTCTTCGTTTCCGTGTACGTCTCCCAGCCGTATTTGCGGTAGAACGCAAATTGAAACGGGTGCAGAAACGAAACGGCCTGGCCTTCCTCGCGCATCACCTTCAGCGCATTGCCCAGCAGCGACGCTACCATACCGCCGCGGCGGTATTCGGGCCATGTCGCAACGGAAGCGACGCCTCCCATAGCCATACGACGCCCTAGAATCCACGTATGCAGCCCGTGAATCGTCATGCGGGCCGCCAGCTTTCCGCCGACGAATGCCCCCCAGCACTCCCGCTCCTTCAGCAGCGCCATCCTGTTCTCCCGCTCCTCGGGCGGAATTTCGTATTGAAAGGCAAATTCAGACAAGGCCAAGCTGTCGGCAAATTGTTCCCGCGGAATATTGCGGATTTCGTATGTTTTCATTGTAGTTCCTCCCTGCTTAGTTCCGTCGCTAGCGGCAGCCGGATCGTGACGGTCGTTCCTTCGAGCTTTTTGCTGTCGAAGCGGATCGTCCCGCCTGCCGCCTCAATTATTTTATAACATATCATGATGCCGATCCCGGTCCCTTTCGTTTTGGTGGAATAGAATAACGAGCCTAGCCGCCCGAGCTCCTCCTCCGTCATCCCGATCCCTTTGTCCAAAATCCGAATGACGGCATGTCCTTCCTCCCGGTACAGCTCCACGTCCAGCATCCCTCCGTCAGGCATAGCTTCGATCCCGTTTTTTAACAGGTTGACAATTAACTGCCCGAACTTTTTGCGGTCATAAATAATCGACAGCGAAGTTTGCCAATACGTCTGGATTTCTACCTGATTCATATGAGCATAAGGAGTGACCGTATGTACCGCATGCGATAGCTGACCTGACAAATCAATCCGCTCCCAGGCCGTTTCCTGCGGCTTGGCGAACGACAGATAATCGCTCAGAATCGACTCGGCTCGATCCAGCTCCTCAATAATCATCGGAGCGTATTCGTTAAATCGTTTCAGCGCAAAGCTATGCCCGTTCATAAGCTGCATGAACCCGCGCACGACCGTCATCGGATTGCGGATTTCGTGAGCGACGGAAGCGGCCAGCTCCCCCAGCATGTCCATCTTCTCCCGCTGCCTGATTTCCGCCCGCATCTGCGCATTTTCCTTCATTTTCTCGATGAAATAAATGCTGATATATGCTGAACCCGCGTGCAATAAACCGAACATAATAACGTGACCGAATAATGGATAGCTCCATAAATAGGCGTCGTTTTGCCGTAACGCGGAAACCATGGCGATAGTGAGCACGCCGCTTCCACCGGCAAGAGCCGCCCCGGCGATCAGCCTTCCGCTCATCTTTAAGCGGGAATAATATCGAATAAAGAGCGAAATCAAGACGCAAGCAAGCAGCACGACGAGAATCATCGTCCATAAGCCGCCCATCCCTTGGACCATTCTGACCGTTATAGTAAACAGCGCCAGAACGACGCCGGCGTTAAGCCCGCCGTATAAGCTTCCGATCATCAGCAAAACTCCGCGCAGATCGAACGGATACTCGGGAAAATAACAGATCGGAAACGACATGCAAGCCGCTATTCCAACAGCTATAATTACCGTGAACACGATTTTATCGCGCTTCGAGTCGCGATTCATCCGCTCCAGCCACAACATTTGATACAAAAAAATGCATGCCCAAATAATCAGCACATTCAATAGCAAATGATTCAAACGTCAAGCACGCCTCCCTACGTAACAAAGATAGGTTCATGCAATCAATCACGCTCCGGAGAAACGCACCATTCCACCGAGTACCTAATACATATTAGCTTTAGAAGATAAGTAATCCTGCCTATCCCGCAAAAATCTGAAACATATTTTCCTCTATTATTTAACATTATGAAAGAAAACTTCATACAAGTTAATAGGCATTTTTCCTTATATATCCCATGAAATTCCAAAATCCAAAAATAAGAACGTATATTCTGCATTTCTCGCGGTTAATCCGCAAGTTTCGACCATGTCTTCAGACCTGATTTTTTGTTCGCCCGCCCTGCCTGTTTTGGATATAAGGCGGCTTTCCGTTAATCCATGGTTCGGAAACCAATAAAATAGACCGAAGCTTTTATTTCGCATCCGCCGTAAGACCTTTTTCATATGAACCTAAATACCCATCGCATCGACATCCGTCGCCGGGATATGCCATATTTTACAACTCAATTATTGAAAAAGGCTATGTTATGATCCCCTCAAGAGGCAGATTCTGAGAATCAAGGAAAGGTCTGCTTCGATAAAATCTATCATCCGAACACGGAGGTCACCTCATGAACAAAAAGCTGCTCGCCCTGTTTCTTGGCACCGCCATCTCTTTAACCGTCATCCCACTGCAAGCCTTGGCTTCTTCCGCCCCCGCACAGACGGCAGAGATCGTTCAAACCGTCAACTTCCGCGATCAGCCTTCGACATCCGGAAAGCGCATTCGTTATCTGCAGCCTGGGGAAACGCTCGAAGTGATGCAAACCGTGAACAGCAGCTGGCTTCAGGTCAAAGACTCCAAAGGCGTCACCGGCTATGTATCTTCCTCGTCGACATACGTCCGGTTGAAAACCGCAGCAGCCGCCGACAAGCCTAACGGGATTGTGCTCAGCAGCGTATCGTTTCGCACGGGGCCTTCCACCGATGCAGCCCGCATGCGGTATTTGCAAAAGGGAGAGCTTGTATTAGTTTTGGAGAAAGTGAACGATTATTGGTACAAAATAGAGGATAAAGACCAAAAAGTCGGTTATGTCAGCACCAATGCGCAGTACATCGATACCGCCTTCGGGGACAACGGAGATCAGCAGGAGCCGGTTCTGCCCTCGCCTCCTAATGCGACGATCGTAAGCTCCGTCTCCTTCCGAACCGAACCGAACGCCGATGCCAGCCGGATACGGTACTTGCAAAGCGGCGAAAAAGTTCTCATCATTAATAAAGTGAACGATTATTGGTACAACGTGCAGGATCAAAACGGGGTGACAGGCTACGTCAGCACCAGCTCCAAATACATATCCACGACGTACGTAGAACCCTACAAAAAATTGGATCACGCCGTGGCGGCTGACCGCGTCATTGCCGCGGGAATGAACTATTTGGGCACTCCATACGAGTTCGGCTCCAGCCGTTCGGACACCTCGACGTTTGACTGCTCCGATTTTGTCCGGCAAGCCTATTTGGACGGTATCGGCCAGCAGCTTCCGGGAGACTCGCGCAGCCAGGCGGATTACGTGAAATCGATCGGCAAAACGACAGCGGATTGGCATAAGCTGAACAAGGGGGATCTGATGTTCTTTATGTCGTACAAGGGCTACTCGGCGGCCGATTACGCAGGAATTGACAGAAGCAAGGAGACTGTTACTCATGTGGCGATTTATTTGGGGGACGGTAAAATACTGCACACCTACTCCCAGACTTCCGGCGGCGTCCGGATCGATTCTATCGCAGGAACGCAATGGGAAAACCGTTTTCTTCAAGGAGGCGCCACTTATTAATGCTTTCCCCCAGCCGAACGGATCGTTGTATTTCCCGTAAGGACAACAGTTTTTCTCCTAAAAAAGAGGCTTAAGTCCAATCAGCATTCATCTCCCTGACATATGATATAGTATGTCTTCTGAAAGGGGGATTTCAAATGAGCGGTGTAGGCGGAGTTTTTACAAGCACAGGCGTGATCCTTGTATTGTTCATTTTGCTGGTTATTGTTTCTCGCGGCTTCTTATATTAATAGCTAATTTAATCCCCCGCTAAAGCGTTCGCTGTTAGCGGGGGGTTCTTTCATACCGTGCTTATTTCGTTTCCTGCAGCAGCAGAACGCAGACAAGCTGTCCGGCAGCCGCGCCGCGCCCTCCGGCAGGGATCAGAATCAGGCATTCGGCATCTTTGATCGATACCATTATGCTCGATTTATCCGCACCGGCGGGCTTTGCCTGCAGCTTGCCGTCGTCTGTCGTCTCGAGTTTGCCTCTTACGTATCGCGGATAGGCCGAGCCTTTGGAATAATCGGCGACCAAGCTCGCCTTCGCCTCCTTAGGCAGCGGCGAGGGATGTCCCAGAAGCCCGCGCAAAAATGGCCTTGCGAACAGCTCGAAGCCGACGAAGCAGGCGCCGGGATTGCCCGAAAGCGCGAAAAGCAGCTTGCCCTGCCATACGCCCGCGGATGTAGGGCTTCCCGGCCGCATGGCTACCTTGTTAAACAGGAGGCGGCCTTCCCATCGTTCGAATACGCTCGCCATCACGTCCTTGTCACCCACGGACACGCCCCCGCTCGTTACGACGCAGTCGAACCGGTCCATGAGAGCGAGCAGCTCTTTCTCGACCAGCTCCGGTTCGTCGGGCAGCGCCGGCATAATCACCGGCTCCCCTCCAGCGGCTCTAACCTGAGCAGCCAGCATATAGCCGTTGCTGTTGCGGATTTTCCCCGGTTCCAGCGGCGAACCGACGGCTAGCAGCTCGGAGCCGGTCGAGCAGATAGCTACCCTTGGCTTGCAGTACACGGGAACGCGCGCGTAGCCGAACGCGGCCAATATAGCCGCCTCACCCGCTTCAATGATTCTGCCGGGCATGAGCAGAATGTCCCCGCAGGGCGTCTCTTGCCCGATTGCGGTAATATTGTCTCCATCCGCCATCCTCCGGCGGATGCACACCGCCCCTTCCCGCTCCGCCGGCGCGGTCATCTCCAGCATCACGACCGCATCGGCCCCTTCCGGCACGACGGCCCCCGTCATAATGCGGGCGGCTTGACCCGGACCGACGCGGCGGAGGGGAAGCGTCCCGGACGTGACGCACTCGACAACTTCAAGCACGGCAGGACGCTCGGGAGACGCCGCTGCGGTGTCGGCACAGCGAACCGCATAGCCGTCCACGCCCGACCGGCGAAAATGCGGCACCGGATGGTCCGCCGCCACCGGCGCTGCCAGCCTGCGCCCGAAGCTGTCCTCCAGATCGACCCATTCCGTGCGCTGTAAGCGTATGTGCTCCAATATAGCCCGCTGAGCCTCTTCAACCTGAATCGTTGTGCGCTGGAACCTGAATCTGGACATCGGTCTTATCCTCCTATTTGCGACATTCTGCGCAGCGCAGGGCTTCGCCTTGCTCTCGTTATGGAATTAGCTTCTCGTAGTCTGCGGGCTCATTGACGTTGACGGCAAAGTCGGCCGCAATCCCCCTCGCTGCGAAGAAATGCTCGTCCGCCGTCTTGCAGCTGATCCTGCTCAGCAGCTCCATTACTTTATACTGCCGCTCTGCCAGCAGAGCGTCCACAACGAAACGGCAGCGCGCGCGATACAGCGCATGCAGCGGCTGCAGCTTCCCGGCAAGCTGCGGTACGATCGCATCCGCAGCCTCCGCGCCGTCCGCAAGCAGCTCCGCCATCGCTCCGGCGGCGGCTGCGGAGACATAAGGCATATCGCAAGCGACGACCCACAGCAGCTTGCCGGATGCCTGCGCCATCGCCGCCTGCAGCCCGGCGAGCGGCCCGCAGCCCGGATGCAGATCGGGAATGATCCGCGTCGGCGGACCGTAGCCGGGCAGCAGCGGCTCCAATTGTGCGGGCTCGTTCGCCACAATCAAAATCTCGCTGCACAGCGCCCCGAGCTCTGCCAGCTGCCGCTCTACGAACAGTTGCCCGTTCAAGGGCAGCAGCGCCTTCATCTTCCCGCCCATCCGCCGGTTTCGCCCTCCGGCCAACAGGACTCCCGTAAGACCTTCGTATATGCCTGTCGTCATGCTTGCTTCCCCTTCTTTAGCTTGATCTAACCTTGCTTGTCCCGTTCATCCAACCGTTTTTGCAGCGAAGCGCGCCAGCTGTCCGAAAGCGCCTCTACGGAGAGCAGTGCATTTATGGCATCCCAATCGCGCTTATCATGATACTTCACCCGATTCGCTTCCGCAATGCTGATTCCCGCAGCATCGCGCTGCACCAGCTTAAAACTCTGTCCCTGCTGCACATATCCCGTTTCAAGCACCCGGAAATAATATCCCGAATAGCCGGTTTCCTGCACCTGCATCGGCAAAGTAGGCTCATTATGTTTCTTACCCAATTTGAAACAGGGCTGCCGCGGCTGACTAATCTGTACAACGGTTTCTCCCAATTGGAATATATCCCCGATATGCACCTCCTGCTCCAGCATTCCCGATACCGTAAAATTTTCCCCGAAGGCGCCGTAAGGCAGCTCCAAATTCAGCCGCTCTCTCCAGTAGCCGTAACGGCCGGCGCTGTATACGCACAACGCCTTGTCCTCGCCTCCATGGTTGACCCTATCCGCTTGACCGTCTCCTTCCAGCTGCACAGCGGACAAATAGACGGCGTGTTCCGTCGGCTGCTTATATATTCCCGTCTCCACAGGCTTGCCGTTATAATCGATCACGATCGGCTTGCCGACATTAAGCGACAATAGTTGCATTGCGTTCATCTCATCCTTTCCTCCCGCCGGTAGACCAATATGATTGGACCCGCTCGCTGTTTAACGCTTTGCCGTCAAGGATACAATAAAATACAAGAACGAAGAATAGGAGATGTCTCCTAAATGATCGATAAAGGTAAAATCTCCGCCTTTCAATTGGCCGTCATGATGATTCCTACGGTAGTAGCTACGGCAATTCTCGTACTGCCTTCCGTCGCCGCCAAATATGCGGGCCGGGATTTATGGTGTTCTCCGATTTTGGCGTGCGTTACCGGGCTATTCATAGTGTATGTTTCGTATAAGCTGTTTCAATTTTATCCCGGGCAAAACCTGATTCAATACAGCGAACGCATTATTAGCCGAATCCCCGGTAAACTGCTTGGTTTGATCCTAATATTCTCTTATTTTATTAATGACGGCATTATCGTTAGAGAATACGGCGAATTTATAATGGGCGCTTTTTTAAATAAGACGCCGATGCAAGTGGTAACGTTCAGCATGGTATTTATCAGCGCGCTGGCTGTGCGAAGCGGCATCGAAGTTTTAGCCCGCTGCGCGCTCATTTTCGTTCCGATCGCCATGATCATTTTGTTTTTCATTTTTCTGCTGCTAATACCCGATTTCGATCCGCATAACATGTTCCCGATGTTTGAGTATGGACTCAAACCGTCCTTGCTTGGAGCCGTTCCGACATTGACCTGGTACAGCGAGTATATCGATCTTGTCATTCTGATTCCTTTCGTCGCCCGGCAAGACCGCGGCAAGATTATGAAATGGAGCAGCATTTCCGTACTGATCGTCATGATGTCGATGGTTATAACCAACATTGTCGCTCTTTTTTTATTGGGCAAGCTAACCGCCGACGAAAGCTACCCGGTCATGATGGGAGCGCGCTATGTCAGCCTGGCCGATTTTCTGGAACATCTGGAAGCTCTCGCCATGGCTTTCTGGGTGCTCGGCATGTTCATTAAAATATCCGTCGTCTATTATGTGCTTGTCATCATGATTGCCGATTGGCTGAAACTCGCAGACTACCGGCCTCTGGTGTTTACGGTCGGCTTCCTGATCGCGCTGAACAGCAAATGGGTCGCCCCCAATGCGGAACAGCTTAATGCGATGCTGTCGTCGTCGCTGGTCTTTTTTTACATAACGTTGCAATTGATCGTTCCGTCCGTGCTGTATTTGGTTGCTTGCATACGCAACAGACGTGCTAAGCCTCAAGAACCCGGGGAACAGCGGACGCCGCGGGCTCGTGCGCCCGAACAGGGATAAGCTCTTACCACCATCGATATAGCCTTGATTGCCTTGTGCAACGACCGCAGCTTTAGGGCAACCGGTATATGCTCTTTGTCGATCAGCCGGATATTTTTATTAGTATTGTAGCATAAGCGCGCCCTATAAATCCCGCGTTTTACGCCACGACAAACAAGCATGCAAATCCGCCGGAACGGACCGCATGCCGTGTGTTTTTCCCATAAGACTACTGTATATATCCCATAATAATGCCCGCTGTTTCCTCAATTGCCTTATCCGTCACGTTAATGATCGGACAACCGACCTGCTTCATCAGCTTCTGCGCATAATCCAGCTCCTCGACGATCCGCTCCATAGCCGCGTACTTGGCGCCGAACGGCAAACCGACCGCCCTTAACCGTTCGGTGCGGATTTTGAGCAGTTTGTCCGCATCCATAATAAGACCGACGATCCGGTTGCCCGGGAGCATAAACAGCTCTTTCGGAGGCTTGACCTCGGGCACAAGCGGCAGGTTCGCCACCTTCATTCCCTTATGCGCCAAAAAAATGCTGAGAGGCGTCTTCGAAGTCCGCGAAACCCCGATAAGCACGATATCCGCTTTTAACAGCGAGCTCGTGTCGCGTCCGTCGTCGCATTTTACGGCGAATTCGATCGCTTCCACCCTTTTGAAATAATCTTCATCCATCTCATGAAGCAATCCGGGCTTGCGCTTCGGCGAATCGTTGAAAGTATCGATAAACGCCTGCATCATCGGCCCCATAATATCGACCGCGCGTACGCCCAGGCGGATCGCTTCCTCTCTCATCATCTCCCTCAGCTCCGGCTGCACGAGCGTATAGGCTACGAATCCGCCCCGTTTCGCCGCTTCCTCCATAATCGCCCGGATCTCATCCTCATGCTTGATATGACCGATTCGTTTCGTTTTGACCTGCTGCGCATCGAACTGGCGCATCGTCGCTTTTACTACCGCCTCGGCCGTCTCCCCAACCGAATCCGAACAAATCGTTATTTGATATTGCTGCTCGTCTTTCATCATCCGGCTCTTCTCCTTTATTTGCTCATTAACCTTTTATCCCCTGCCGCAGCTTACGGCTCCGTTGCCAGCTCCAATAAAATCTGCGTCATGATCGTCTTCGTCACCCGGCCTACAATATCCCAGCGCGGCCTTCCGTTCGCGGTATTATGCTTGGAGCGAACGACAACCGGTAGACTGTCGACCTGATGATGTATCATTTTGCGCGCCGCATCGATGACCGTATCCTCCGGCTGCACATGAATGACATTGGGCTCCCTGGTCATGACCATGCTGACCGGCATCGAAGCCGCCGCCGTATTGCCCAGCGTAAATTTCAGCAAATCCTTACGGGAAATGACGCCGGATAAGCAGCTTTCTTCATCCACCACCATCAGACTTCCTACATTTTCCATAAAAAGCGTTACTACCGCATCGTGCACCGAAGCGTTCTCCCGCACAATGACCGGCATCGACTGCACATCTTTCACTTTAAGCCCCTGCAATCGGCGGGAAGCCTGACTTCCGGTCGACATCGCCGATCCGGGGGAATACCCTACTTTGGGCTTGGCGTCAATGTATCCAAGCATCACGAGAAGAGCCAAATCCGAACGAAGCGTCGGACGGCTTAAGCCGAGCATTTCTGCGATCTGTTCCCCTGTAATCGGGGCATGTTGTTTGACAAATTCCACAATTTGTAGTTGTCTGGCAGTCAGTTCGATGTCCATAACCTCCCTGTCCGTATCGTATCGAACATTAACGATTATCTGCATTGTATCAAATATTGCGGCTAACTTGAATCCATAATAGCTTGCCGCCTTCAAATAGACCGTCCCTTCTAAACGGAAATTCGGCCTTTCAATTGACCGCATCCTACTTTTAAAGGCGTTATATTCATACTTTTGACGCGATAGTGACCTGTTTTTATAAAATATATTGCACATTTATTCCTTAATTATTATACTATATTCAGTAATCATTGTATCCTATTTGATCAATAAACAACACATAATCACGAAATATTCGGATACCGGGAGGAAAAGTAGAGATGGAAAGAGAACTGGCGCTGGAAATCGTTAGAGTTACGGAGTTGGCTGCATTGTCCGCCGCACAATGGATGGGTCGAGGCGACAAAATTCAAGCCGACGGAGCCGCCACATCCGCGATGAGAACAATGTTCGATTCGGTATCCGTACAGGGAACCGTCGTGATCGGCGAAGGCGAGATGGACGAGGCTCCCATGCTGTATATCGGCGAGCAGGTGGGCAACGGGCAAGGGCCCGAAGTAGACGTAGCCGTCGATCCTCTGGAAGGGACGGAGCTTGTGGCCAAGGGGCTAAACAACGCTCTCGCCGTTATCGCCATAGCCAACAAAGGCTGCCTTCTGCATGCACCGGATATGTACATGGAGAAGCTCGCCGTAGGACCGGCGCTTGCCGGCAAGCTCTCGCTGAGCGATCCTCTGGAGATCACGCTTCAGAAGGCTGCCCATGGTTTGGATAAGCCGCTCAGCAATTTGACCGTCATGATCCTCGACCGCGATCGGCATCAGGATATGATCGGCACGCTTCGCCGCGTCGGGGTCCGCATCAAGCTGCTCAGCGATGGCGATGTAGCCGGGGCCATGGCGCCGGCTTTGTCGGAATCCGGCATCGATCTGTACGTCGGTTCCGGCGGCGCTCCCGAAGGCGTGCTGGCGGCCGCGGCGCTGTCCTGCCTTGAAGGCGAGCTTCAAGGACGACTGATGCCGTCCAATGACGAAGAATATAACCGCTGCCTGCAGATGGGTATTTTGGACCCGCACAAAGTGCTTTCCATGGAGGATATGGTCGGTACCGAAGATGTCATCTTCGCCGCCACAGGCATCACTCCCGGCGAATTTCTGGGCGGCGTGCAGTATTTGGGCAACCAGCGCGCAGAAACGCATTCCATCGTCATGAGGGCCAAGACGAAAACCGTGCGCTTCATCCGTTCCATTCATTACTTGCCCAATAAACCGATTGCGGTAGCTTCTCTGTAAAGCCCGCGCTTTTTCACCGCGCTTCTAGTGATCTTCTTCCCCTATATGGTAAAATGTCCATGACATCTCCAGGGAAGAAGGTCTATTTTTTATGTCGTTCTTTTTTTATACCGCTGTCGGCTTGCTATCGGCTACATTCGGCAGTCTAGTCGGTTTAGGCGGCGGCGTCATCATCGTCCCTGCGCTCGTTTATTTGGGACCTTGGTTCATCGGCCAGCATATATCCGTTGCTACTGCCGTAGGCACCTCGCTTGCCGTGCTAATCTTCACCGCGTTTTCCTCCACGATTACTTTTTATAAGCAAAAAAGAGTCGATTTCCGGAGCGGCTGGCTGTATTTCATTACTTGCGGCCCGGGAGCTATGCTCGGCTCCTATACGACCCAGTTCGTTAACGCCCAATCGTTTCAGCTCATCTTCGGCTTATTTATGCTGGTGATGGCGTCGCTGCTCGTGGCAAGAGACTACATCAAGCCGCTGCAAGTGAACTGGAGCATCCAAAGAACTTTTACGGACGCTCAAGGAAAGCGGCATGAATACGGCTACGGGATCGTTCCAGCGCTCGCCATCGGACTGATTGTCGGCTTTATTTCCGGGCTGTTCGGCATCGGCGGAGGCTCGCTCTTCGTGCCCGCCATGGTGATTTTGTTCCGTTACCCTGCCCATGTCGCGACGGCAACGTCCATGTTCGTCATTTTTTTATCGTCCATCATGGGCTCCGTAACCCATCTAAGTCTGGGCGAAATCGACGGCTGGATGGTTCTTGGCCTTGCTCCAAGCGCTTTGGTCGGCGGCTGGCTAGGCGCCAAAATCGCCGGCAAATTAAGCGGTAAAGCGCTGCTCTGGGTGCTGCGGATTACGTTCTTTGCCGTCGCCGTCAAAATGATCGCGGAAAGCGTCTAGAAGGGCGGTGAAAAAGTCCGCTGCGGCGTCCATTTGATCCTCCGATCGCTGTTGCAAACGGATTCTTTGGATTGTTTTTTCGTTTTTCTGTGGAGAGAATCCGTTTTCAAAGGCGAACGCTTACGCTTTTCCTGATTCAAATGGCCCCTCCGCTCTTTTTTCACCACTCTTCCTAGAAGTGTGATGATTTAGTCGTGTCCTGCGGTCGTCAGAGCTTTCCACTCGTTCTTGTAGCCGGATTTCTTTCATTTCACTTTTTCACCATGCTTCTCGGCCCGGAAATTATTTATTCGGGAAGGATAATCTTGCGCTCCTCCACAAAGACTAATGGTTATCTATAGTTCAAGGGGGAGAGCGCATGAAACCGTCTTTACGGCAAACGGCCCTTTTTCTGTCTATTGCCGTTTTTAGCATCTCGGGTTGCGAGCAGCATCCCGCACAGTCCAACAATGCGCCGAATCCGGCGTTACATACGCAAAACCGGCAAGGGGAGACGCGTTCTGCCGACGACCTTATGTTCCCTGCCCTTACAGAGCAAGATATAGCCAAAGCGGTGCGGCCCGATCCTGCCGACCAGGCTCCTCTGCAAATGCCCAAGCTTACGGTCTCCGATTCTTCGCAGCAGGGACAACAGGACTCCTCGGCCGCGAAGCCTCCGGAGCAAACGCAGGCATCTCCCGCACCTGCACCTGTACGTCAAACCGATAAAAAGCCGGTAGCCGTTGCCAAAGAAAAGTCGGCGTCCACCGCCACCAAAAAAAGCACGGCCGCCAAACGGCTGACGTTGGCTCAGCTCGTTCAGAAATATCCCGATCTATTGCTGCTTAAGGGATCTTCGAAAAGCAAACAGATCGCACTTACGTTCGACGATGCGCCGGATACCAAATATACGCTGCAGGTGCTCGACATATTGAAAAAATACGATGTTCGGGCGACGTTCTTCGTCGTTGGCCGCCTTGCGGAAAAACATCCGGCGGTAATAAAGCGAATGCACAAGGAAGGACATGTCGTAGGAAACCATACGTACAACCATGCTTTACTAACGAAGCTCTCCGTCGAGCAGTTTCAATCGCAAATCGCCAAAACGCAAATCATCGTAAAAAACGCGATCGGCTACACCCCGCGGCTGATTCGTCCGCCTTACGGGGAAATATTGGAATCCCAGCTGCTGTGGGCTTCCAAAAACAATTACGTTATCGTCAACTGGAACGTAGACTCCAAAGACTGGAAGCAGCTCAGCCAGGAGCAAGTGACCGACAACATATTGAGCCATGCCGCATCCGGCTCTATCGTTCTTCAGCATTCCGGCGGCGGCCCTCGCCAAAATTTATCGGGCACCGTTGCCGCTCTGCCTACCATCATCGAGTCGCTTCAGTCACGGGGCTACAAGCTCGTCACCTTGCCGGAACTGCTGAACGTCTCCAAACAGCTCTAAGAGGATGGTAAAAAACGCCCACTTCGCCTCTGGGATCGTTCTATGGGTAGACATTCCTTTCGGGGGAGCCCCCGGATATCCACAGGAAATGGCTGCGCATCATTTCCTAAACAACGACAAAGCCCGGAGATGCCTCCGGGCTTATTCAAGCTGCCTTCTCTTGCGATGAACTTGATCCGGATCAAACCGGGCATCCAACCAATCGTGCCTCGATTATTTTTGCTGCTCGGCCAGCTTTTGCTGAGCCATGCGGATCATTTCCTTCACCATGCTTCCCCCGATTTGTCCGCCGATCTTGCCTGCTTGCTCCGTCGACAGCTGCCCGTTGCCGCCTTGAGCTTCCAGCGGAATGCCGAGCGAGCGCGCAACCTCGTACTTCACATCATCCGGTCTGTTCATATTTACTTCATAGCCTTGTCTGCGCATGACTTCGCCCTTGAACTGTTCCATACCCGCAGAGGCGTTCGGCACGACCAGCCGGTTCCTATTTCTTCTTGCCATTACGATTGTCCTCCTTTATCAACGTCATCAGTCATAGCATGGTCGCAAAGGAAACGGAGTATTCTTCTCAACACATAAAACGGGGTAGCGGCGCGAACACTAATGACATTAAACGAACATGAAAAGTTAAAGGAGAACAGAAGAACCTATGAGCCACTTATCTGAAATTATAGAAAACCATAAAAATCTGGACGATTTATTTGCCATTATTAAGCATTACGGCGTCAGCGCCGAATTCGTTACCGATGCGCTTGTCCAACGCTTCGAGCAAATTCAGAAGGATGAAGACGGCGAGGACAAAAATACAGAGGAAGAATCGGCTTACTGCGCAGAAATTATCGATTCTTTAAGCCAATACTATGCCCGCTTGTAACGACTAGCCGCCAGACAAAAACAGGACGCCTCCGAAGAAGCGCCCTGCAGCGATGCTCAATTTTTTCTTAACGTATTCGAATGATGATAACTGGAACCGTTGGCATTTTGCGATGTCACCCGGTAGTAGTAGGTCGTGCCGGCTGCCGCGCTATTGTCCGTATACGAAGTCCCGGTAATTCCGCTTTGCAGTACGGTAAAGTCCGTGTGCGTCCTGGTGCTGCGGTACACGGTATAGCTGACCGCATTGTTTCGGTAAATGCGCGTCCAATTGTAGTTCGTCTTCACATTCAGCGAATACAGCCCGAATTTGCCGCTGGGGAACGTATTATCCGTCACCTTCAGAATCGGGCCCAACTGATTCAGCGAGCATTCAATCGTGTTTCCTTCGACGCGTATATACATAAGCAGCTTCGACAAGTCCACCGATTTGGCTTTGACGTCCGCCAATACTTGGGCTCGCGTTTTGCCGGCCAGCACCGTCTCCGCGCCGTTTTGGACCTTCACGATTTTAAACCTGTCTTCGTTAATGTTGTAAACAAATTTGTAATAATTGTTATCGTCGACATATCTGGCAACGACCCCGTAGGCATAGGCAGCTTTTCCGGAGGCTGCGGCAACTTGCTCCGCCATCGCTTCGCCTTCATAATTTCCGGTTGCGCTGCTGCTGAATATAGTTAGACCCGTTCCTTCCTGCGGTGACTGGTATAAATTAGCATCTCGTCCGTTGTCAGTGACCACGGACCACGTTCCTTTATTTTGCGTCCACTGGTTGGCTTCCCCGTCCTCGAAATATTCGTGATACGTCTCGGCGCGCGCCGGAGTCCAGCTCATGGAGATGGACGTCGAGCTCTCGCCCGTTATCCTTGCGTCGTACGGCGCCAGCGGGAGTATGCCGGCAGCCGTCGCCGTCATCTCGGAAGATGCCGCGCTTTCTCCTCTGCCGTTATAGGCGGTAACCGCAAAATAATATGCGGTCCCCGGCGTTAAGCCCGTAATCAGCCGACCCACATTATTGCCCGCATCGACGGTGCTCGTATAAGAACCCGAGGCGGTCCCGTACTTGACCTTGTAGCCGGTTGCTCCTGCGACGCTTTGCCATTCTACGGCGATATTGCCCGCTGTCTCCGCATAAGCCCGCCTTGACATCGGAGCCGCAGGGCTCGCTAACGTCGCATTCGTCTCATTGGAAAGCGCGCTTTCGCCCGCAGCATTGTAAGCAGTCACCGCGAAATAATACGTTGCATTGTTAGCAAGTCCGGCGATGCTCGCCGTTAACGCGTTGCCCGCATCGATGGTATGCGTATAGTTGCCGGAAGCGGTGCCGTATTTGACTTTATATCCAGCGGCATTCAAGCTCGGCTGCCATTTGAGGGTGACCGTTTGATTTCCCGCTTCGGTATTCATCAGATGCGTCGGCCTCGGAACTGCCGGTTGGCTGCTGCGCGTCCACTCTACGCGAACGACGCTGTAAGGCGGAACGAGCACGGGATTGGCCGTCGGCTCCGTTTGAACGGCAACGGCGTCCGGGATATCCGGACTATTAGTCGTCAGCGGGTCCGCGCTGGTCGTATACGTTTTGGTCATTGCCGCCGTTACATTGCTTCCGTCGAGCCGAATAACGACATCATGCGCGTTCGCCGATTTGTTCGTAATGACCGCGTAGTTTTTGCCGTTATCGCCCTTGAACGCCTGGGCGAAGAGCGCAGGCATCGTACCGCCCGTCTTGGTCACCGTATCGCCGCCCGTTACCGTCGTTCCCCAGGCGGTCGTCCCCTGGTTAATGGCTCCGTCGATGACCTTCAGCGAGGCGGCCGGCGTGCTGTAGTAAGGAGCCATGTCCAAGCCCGCCGTATCGATCGTCGCGCCGTCCTGATAAGCGTCCTCCAGCGGCATGCTGTAGTCGACAGAAGGCGTGAACACGCCGTTCGTCATGCGATAACCGGCCAAATAGGCGATGTTCGGATTGGTGACCAGACGGAGAACGGACTCGCTGACATAAATGCCTCCGTACTGGGTATTATCGAGAAGTCCCCCCAGCGTAACGCCGTGCTCGCCTATAAAGATTTTGGGGTTGGTCAGATGAGAAGTATAGTTATCGGCAATGAGCGAATTCCAATCATCCAAATACCCGTTGGCGTCGGTCATAGCCGCAGCGGGCGTAGAACCGTTGCCGCGAAATCGATGGGTTGTGATGGCGTCCCAATATTTGTCGGGATATTGATAAACGTCTTCATCGAAGCTTTGCGCCTGCGTATTGCTCATGGAGATTACCGTTTTGGCGCCGGGATACGCGCTTTTGATCACATCGTTAAACGTTTTGGCGCGGTCCAGATAGTCCGTGCCGGTTTTGAACGCCGCCTGCTGATTGCCGCTTTCCGGCACGTAGAACGAAATCTCATTCCCGAGCTCGAAGTAGAGGACAGGAACGTGGTTATCGTTCAAATACTTGGCCAGATCGCGCGCCTGCTCCGGATTATACTGCAGCACATTGACCATGATCACAGCCTTGGCCCCTGTCTTTTGCAAAAATTCCACGTAGTCGGAGATGCGCTCGCCCCCCTTGGCCATCTGATAGCGTCTGGAGTATAGCTGGTTGTAATAACGGCGAGGCTCCTTCTGCGTCTGTCCGTTAAATTCGGCATCCGTTGCCCCCAGCTTCCAGGCAAAGCTGTTCGTCGGGGTGCCTCCCGGCCATCTCATAAAACCGATACGCCCGTAGTCGATCGCCGAGTCAATGAAATCCGCGGCGTTCATTTTGATGGGAGTACGCTCCGGCTCGTTATTGAGTCCCCTGAAATCGGGATTATAGTTTATAACCGATCCGGTATCAATGTCGATGGTGGCTGAAGGGTTAGCCGCTAGCGCCGGAAACGGCAAGGCACAAGACAATGACAATACTAGCATGCACAAAATAAAGATATGAGACCTGCAAATGTTCTTCATGTCATATCTCCTCTCCATGAGCAAAGGTATCCGTGCAAATTGCATCCGTCCTTCAGAAACGGACAAGCGCAAGCTTATTTACGCTGCTGATAAATTTCATTCACTTCTTTGGTTAACTGCTCGCCGCCGTTTTTGAGCCACTCGTCCGCAGCTTTATCCACTTCTTCGATAGGAGCGTCCCCGGCAATAACCCGCACCATGGAGGACATCCATTTTGTATTTAAGGTCGTCAGGTTCAGCTTCTTGTAAGCGGCGGTCTCCGCCTCGAGGCCCAGCCCGTAGTTCGGCCAGTCGTACTTGTCGTTGTTATTGAGCCACTGCTCCACTTGCTTGACGTACTCCTGGTCATGATACTTATGAAGCTGAATTCCTTTGTCGGCGCGGCGGAAAAAGTTGATCGAGAACAAGCTTCCCGTTTCCTTCGTCTCCAGCTTCTCAAAGCCGCCGTCCGCCTTCTTTTGATAGTCGACGCCTTCCACGCCTTCCTTGATGAGATCGTACCCTTCGTCGGAAAGCATATAATCAAGCAGCTTGAGGATGCGTTCCTGCTTCTTCGGGTCGATATTTTTGTTAATGACGACCTTGTTTTGCCCCATTCCGTCGGTTTGCGTAGCTCTGATCCCGTTCGGACCCGCCGGCGGAGGCAGCTGGACGAGCTGGGCCCCCGGCGCATTTTTCTTCATATTCGGAATGTCGAGGCGGATCACCTCGTTGGGATTGACCAGCTGAATTCCCGACTGGCCGTTCCACAGCTTGTTGCGGGCGTCCGCCGACTTCATGACGAGGAAGTTTTTGTCCAGAACCCCTTCCGCGTAAGCTTTGCGCAGAAACCCGATGAACGCTTTCAGCTCCTCCTTCTGAGCCTGCATCGCCACAAGCTTACCGTCCTTCAAAGCCCAATCGTTCCCCAAACCGAACGCCCCCTGCAAATAGGCGGCATTGCCGAAGGTGCCGTTCGAATTAACGAGAATCGAGAAGCCTGTCGTGTCCGCCTTGCCGTTGCCGTCCGGGTCCTCCGTCGCAAAGGCTTTGGCGACCTGATAAAAGTCGTCGATCGTCTCGGGCATCTTCAAATTCAGCTTGTCCAGCCAATCTTTGCGTATGGACATCGAGAACAGATGCGGAATACCGTAATACGGGATGCCGTAGTAGGCATCTTTCGGATTCAGCTCCATCCACGCTTCCTCGGGAAGATGCTTGGTTAAATTCGGATATTGGCCCAGCAGCGGCTTGACATCCAGGAAGACGCCTTTATCGCGCCACTGCATATAATCCTGGGTTGCGATCCGATACACGTCGGGTAAGCTGTTCGACGCGGCAAGCACGCTGATCTTGTCATTGTAGCTGGCACCGGGAACCCATTGGATATCCAGCTTGATATTCAGTTTCTCGTTCAGTTTCTTCACAAGCGCCGAATCGCTCGATGGCCCGATTTCCGCATATTGCGGAACCATCAGCGAGATGTTCATCGTTTCTTGTTCAGCGCCGGCGTCGGCCTTCGCTCCGGCTCCCCCGGCTTGCGACGAAGGACTTCCGCTTGTCGAGCAGGCCGTGAGGCTGCTGACCGCGAGCAGTACGGCCATGCTAATGCAGCAGCTTTTTTTCATAATGGACATCCATTCCCTTCTTTAAAAATGTGGCGAAAAACGCCGTATGCGCATGCGAGAGCATCTTCCGATCGCTCTTGTTCCCAGATTCCTTGAATGGTTATTGCTTTTTTCTATGGAGAAAATCCATTTTCAAAGGCGAAAGCTAACGCTTTTCCAGATTCAAATGGCCCCTCCGCTCTTTTTTCGCCGCGCTTCTAAACGCATATGCAATCTTGCGACCGAACCCGCCGGCATGACGAATTCAGCATAACCGGCAGACGTTATCTCCAGAGCCGATTCGTTTAAGTGATAGCCGGTTCTTCGATCCCACTGCGCATGGATTAAAAAAGGCGAATCGCTGTATTGCAGCAGCAGCAAAGCCTCCGCCTGTTCTCCGTCCCAATCCCCCTGCAAACGGACCGTATGCGCATCCCGCAGGTCGCGATTGGCCAAAAACAGAATGATTTCATCTCCCCGCTCCGATATGACGGCTGCCGCATCGACATGAGGCACATCGTCCATCGGCCGGATACGCACCCAGGTTTGCGGCATCGCAAAGGCCGAGCCTTCCGCATCAAGAGGCAAATGCCGCCACCGCGTATCCTCTCTCAGAAAAGGCTCCGCGTACAAACGAGAGGTGTCGTTCCCGGGGTTCACGGGCCGCATATCCACCGGATAAGCCCGGTAATACAGCGTGTTATCCCTCTGATAGGCATATTTCACGGCATCGCCTTGACGAATAAAGGCATTGAGCATAGAAGACACATAGCAGGCGTGAGCCATCGTCTCATATTCCGCTTTGGGCCAGCCGCTCTCCGTTTCCGGCTCGAGATTCCATTCCCCTATTTCGAGAATGAGCGGGTTGAAGCCGTACCGTTCGGCCAGCTCCTTCAGCTCGATAATATTCGCCTCATATTGCGTCGGATAAGATACAAGCACCTGATTGTAAAACACGGGATCGGCTTGATTGGCGGCAAGCCAGTCTCTTCGCAGCCCCTCGTCCCGAATCCCTCTCGTATATTGATGAATATCGAGTCCGTCGATATAATCCGGTCCGGCCGTTTCAAACATGCGCCGGTTCCATATAGGCGGCTCTCCCGGAATTTCCGAATAGTCCACATACATCGGGTCCGCGCCGGCCATAATGATCGTAATGCCGGGATCGACCTGCTTCATCATGGAGTAGTACGTTTGAATCCTCCTGGAAAAATCGATCGAATTCGTGTAGCCGAATTGATAATCGCCGTAGCTCTCATTGCCCACCTGCCACAGCTTGACTCCCCAAGGCTCCGGATAACCGTGCTCCGCCCGCAAACGGCCCATCGGCGTCGTCTCGTCTCCGTTAACATACTCCACCCAGTCCGCGGCCAGCTCCGGCGGCAGGTCGTAGCTGAAGCCTACATTCAGAAGCGGCTCGGCCCCGACGATCCGGCAAAACCTAAGAAACTCGTTCGTGCCGAAATAGTTGGGCTCAAGCCCGCCCCAGTTCTGATTGTCCCGGACGCAACGCTGCTCCCACGGGCCGATGCCGTCTTTCCAATTGTACTCGTTCGCGTAATTGCCGCCCCATCGAAGGGTGGTGACGCGATACTGCTTGAGCAGCTCAATCGTCGTCGGGTTGTAGATTTCCTCTACCGCATCGCCGGACGCCAGCATAACCCAATCCAGATCAAACCAGCCCGGCCCATCCGCATCCGCCGTCAAGCTCAGTCTATATTCGCCGAAGGGAGAATCTTTATAGCGGAACTCGGTTGCCCTTGGCAATGTCAGCTTGACTTCATAGCGCTTCCACTGCTCGCCCAAGACGATGCTGCTCTCGGCAAATGTAGCGCCCGCCTTATCCTCGATCGCCGTATATAGGCGGGTAACCGCTCCTGAGGCTCTGGCATAAAATCGCAGACAATATTCCAGCGTTCTTTCATCGGCCAGCGTAATGCGCTGCATAATCCCTTGCCTGCCCGTTCCTTCGCCGATCTTGACCCGCTGAAACCGCTTCTGCCCCTGCTTGCCGTGAACCCCTCCGTCACGCTGCTCGAAAGCGCCGTCCGTGCTGCCTGCAGGCTCCCATGGATAGGCCAGCCCCGGCGTCAGCGGCGTATCTCTGTACATGATCTCGGTCCGCATCATCCACGGCAAGTTGGTGCCGTCCTTTTTTCTTTTGGAAAACCAGTTCTCGAACGAGCCGTTGGCGATACAATCCTCGATAATGCCGGGATACGTATCCCGCCCGTTCATTTCAAAAAACTTCCCAAATATCCGCTTGTCCACATACCACGAACTCGGCTCCGCCGATCCGGTGCGAACGGTTGTATGCAAGCCCATGACCGCCCTCCTGCTTTTTTATTCCAGGGAACACTCGCCATGCCGGTTAGACATGATGTCAGCCAAGCTGCGACTTGGATGGGGGAGCGCGGTCAACACACGGTCAACACCGTCTTCCCCTCTAGCCCCCGCTTCTTCCAGTATGCGCGGAATCCATCGCTATTTCGTTACACAATCCCTCGAAATATTATCCGATTTCAGGATGATTGTTGGAGCGGCACTTCCAAGACGTACACGGAATGAGGCCTCAGCTCATAGGTCCAGACAGACCCGTCTATTCGCACGCGCTGCGCTTCGGCCGTAATTAGGGAAGGTTCGAATACCGTATTGTACCGCTCATAATGTTCTCCCGTCAGAGTATGCAGAAGTACCTCTTCCTTCGGCTTCCATGCGCCCAGATCGCAGACGAGCTCCGTAGGCTCCAGCGTCCGGTTGACGACAAAAACCGTCAAGAGATCGCCCGTTTCGGAGATGCAGGCAACCGTGTCCACATTCGGCAGACTGTCGCACTCCATCGGCAGCTTGCAGGGACCGGCATGAAACGTACCGGACTGCGTCCGGGTTTGCACGACACGATGAAGATTACGGTTCGCGTATAAGCGCAGCAAGTGATAGGTGGCCGTTCCGAATATGACGTCGTTTTTTCCGCTCCAGCCGGGCTTTTTCATACGCTCGTAATGATCCCCTACCCGAATGCAGCCGCCGACCCACCCGTTAACCAGATCGGAAAAGTTGGCTATTTGCACAAGATGACTTTGTCGAATCATTTCATTCAGCATGCACGCATTCGCCACGGCCGCCTCCAGCGTATGATTGTTCGGCATATCGGGATTTGGAAAATACATCGTGTTCCATTCCGTCACCGCGATTTTCAGATGCCGTAAATCTTCCCTGCCTTGAATGATCGATTCGATTTCTTCGAACAAATATCTTGCCGTTTCCGAGAAGGCGGCGATCGCTTTGAACCGGTCGCTTCCCGGCGTTGCCGCATCGATAGGGAAAAAATTTTGTCCTTGGTAAATATGCAGCGTAATGAAGTCCATAGCATGACCGGCTGTTTCCAATACGATGCGGTTCCAGCCGGGAACCAGCGAATCTCGCGCCGTCCCGCAGCCGAGCAGCACAATGGACGGATCTTTGGCCTTCATCGCTGCCGCGAATGTGAGGAATTGCTGCGCGTACGTCTCCGCGGAGCAGACGCCCGCCTGCCATGGTCCGTACATCTCGTTGCCCACTTCCCAATATTTGACCCGATAAGGCTCCGGATGCCCGTGGCTCGCCCTGAGCGCTCCCATAGGGGTGCTCGCGTCTCCGTTGCAGTACTCGACCCATCTGGCCGCTTCTTCTGCCGTGCCGGTACCCATATTTACGCAAATTTGCGGTTCGGCGGCAAGCTGCCGGCATAAGTCCACGAACTCGTCGGTGCCGAAATATTTATGCACCTGTCCTGCCTGCTCCCAAGCTTCGTTGACATAATTGGGACGCAAATACACAGGGCCGACAAACTCCTCCCAGTGATACAAGCTGATATAGTTTCCGCCCAGCCGCAGAATACCGCCGTTCAGCGCCTTGGCCATTTCGAACACTTCCCGCTTCAGCAGTCCGGTCTGCCCTTCGGGGAGAAGGGAAATATGATCGAACCAGATCACGCCGGTCGAAGTCGAATCGGCCCATGCGGCCGGCGGAAGAGGGACGGCCCACACCTGCAGCTCGGCCGCAGCGCAGGAACGGGAAGCCGTTATCCGGCCGGTAACTTCCTTCCAGCTATGGGAGTTTACCTCAAGCTCCAGTTCCCCCAGCATGTCGCCGTTCGCGCGGTCGACCAGCTTCAGGTGCACCGCGTTTAATTCGCGTGTCGCTCTTACATACATCCTGACGGCATAAGGAATACTCCCGTCGACTTGCATCCGCTGTCCGATTCCCGACGCGCAGCGGTCTTTATTGAATATCCTGATTTTCTGGCTATGGCCGGAATGAAATCGGGCCGGGGGCTCCAAGGCATACTGCGTATGCTTTCCGAAATTGAGCGGATACCAAGGCCCGGACACGCCGTCCAAATTATGATCCTCCTCTTCGAAATCCATATTTGTTAGAGGATACGCCAGCATCGCGGGCATATGATCATCGATATCCTCGATAAAATGTCCGAAAATATACGGATGAATGCAATGATCCGCAATATCTCTGCCGATAGTAAGCCGTGCATTTTGTACGTTAACCATCATTTTCCGCTCCTTATCACTTATTTGCGGGCCGTTCTGTCAGAAAAGGGATTCTGATGGACACGACCGTCCCTCTGTTCTCGAATGAGGTAATCGTGAGCCCGTACTTCGAACCATACTGCAAAACCAGCCGGGCATGAACGTTCACAATGCCGAGCGATTCGCTTCGGATCAGCGTCTTATTGTCCTGCATCGTGATGATATTGAGCCGCTGCTGCAGCTGCGCCAGCTTGCCGTCCGAAATGCCTTTGCCGTTATCGGCGATTTCAATGATCAGGTCTTGAGCTTCATTGTAGGCGCTGACGATGACCGTGCCATGGCCTCCGCTTGGCTCCACCGCGTATTTGACCGTATTTTCGATAATCGGTTGCAAAGAGCATTTCACAATGAGAACGTCCAAATATTTCTCGTGAACATAAAAACGGCTTTGAAAATGTCTGGGAAAGCGAATCTTGACGATTTCCAAGTATTTCTTGACCTGACTGATCTCTTCTCTCAGAGAAACGACAGGCTCGACGATGGAGGCCGTATACCGGTAATAATCCCCCAAATTTTTGGCGATCACCTGAATGCGCTCGTTTTTTTCGATGTAGGCCAAGCTATTAATAATTTCCAATGTGTTATACAGCAGATGCGGATTGATTTGATTTTGCAGAGCTTGAATCATCGCTTCCTTCTGTCTAAGCAGCATTTGCATCTCATTCACCTTCATGCTGCCAATGGTTTCTATATACTCGTGCAGTTGCCTGGTCATGCGATTGTAACTGCGGCTTAGCAGCTGAATTTCGTCTTTACCCGGAACAACCTCCGCCCGCATATCCAAATTCCCTTTCTCTACATGTTCCATAAGCTGCTTCAGCTTGCGCAGCGGACTTGTAAACCTTTGCGCAATGACCGGCACAACGATCAGAACCATGGCGGCGAGCCCGAGCATAGCCACGATCATCGCATTGCGCGCTACGGTAACCCCGCTGGCCATCACTTCGAACGGAACCATCGCTACCACTTTCCATCCGGTAAGCTCGGAGGTATTGTAGGCGACCAGCATCTCCTGGCCTTGTACAGGCTGAACGGAGGATGCGGTATCGAACTTAAGCCCGGCCAAGGAGGTCGATTGAAGCGATTGGCCGATCATGGCCGAGTCGGGATGATACACAATGGTCCCCTCCTTGGATACAATGAAAAAATACCCCTTCTTAGCGAATGAGGAACGGACGATAGTTTTTTCCAGCTCGCTGATTTTCAGATTCATGACAAGCCTTCCCGCCAGCTTCATCGTTTCCGTCGAATAGACAGGAACTAGCATGGAGATGACGTTTTTACCTGTCACCTGGGATCTGTGAGTCGGAAGCAGCTTCAAGTCGCTCATCATCTCCAGTCCGTACCACGGCTCCTTCATATACGATTTGGAAATTTCGTCAAAGCGCTGAATATTGGATATGGCCCTTCCGTCGAGAGACATCAGAAACAGACTGTCTACTTCGCTATAGTTCAGAGCGACATAGTTGTTCAATACATCCTCAATGTCCGCAGGATAAGTCGGCGTGACCGCCCCTCCGCTGACAAGCCAGTTCTGAATAATTCCCGCTTTGCCCCTGTTTCGGGTGAAATCGTTGCGCTCCGGCAGCGGGCCGGCTATCAGGGTAGATACGGATATTTTCATTTGTTGAAAATACAATTCGATTTGCCGGTTGAGGCGATACGAAGCATCGTCGGCAAACTGGTAAAAATCGTTTTTGGCCGCTTTCATATAGAAATATTGCGACAGCGCGCCCGTCAGCAATATGGAGGACAGCGCCGCCGCCAGCAGGATAACAATCAGCTTGACTTTGATCGAGCGGCGGCTGAACCAGCTTCCCGCATTCATAGGCCTAACCCTTTGCGGTACTCGTTAGGAGTCACCAGCGCGACATGCTTGAATACGCGATTGAAATAGGGCAGCGTGGCGAAACCGACATCCTCGGCGATTTCATATACCTTTTTATCCGAAGTCCGAAGGAGCTCCATCGCTTTTTCAATGCGGATATAATTCAAATAGTTCACAAAGCTTTTGCCTGTATATTGTTTGAACAGCACTCCGAAATACGAAGGACTCAAATTGGAGTAATCCGCCATTTGTTTCAGCGTCAATTCGTCCTGCATATGCGCCCCCATATACTCGCAGGCGCGTTTGATGACCAATCTCATATTGTTCCCGGCAAACTGGGGGTAACGAAGCGTCCATTCGTGCAGCAGATCGTGAAATACGTGCCGCACCCGCTGTTCGTTCAAATCCTCCGGAAGTGAGGCATCCTGAAATTCCGGATGAATGATCTTGATATATTCCGTGAGCTTCCCCATAAAAATGCGAAGATAACTGGTTTGGGAGCCCTGATCCAGCGAACGTCCGCCCAGAATCGCATGCAATATCCGGTCGGTCTGTTCAAACAGCCCGATCGGCTCGAATTCATGCAACCGGTCGATGAACCGCTGAATGTCGCGCAATATTTGATTCGGCTCTATGCACGTTTCCAGCCTGCCGACAGAACGAGACAGCGCGGAGTGAAGCTCGACCTCCGAGATGGGCTTCAGTAAATATTCGGATACATGCAGCCGGATCGCATTTTGCGCATAAGAGAATCGGTCATGCCCGCTGATAATGATAGTCACCACCGGCAGCCGCTGATTGCGAATCCGGTGAATCAGCTCCAGACCATCCTGATCCGGCAGCTGAATATCGGTGATGACCACCGTCGGCCATAGCTCCTGCATCAGGCGCCAGCCTTCTTCACAGCTTGCGGCCTCCCCCGTAACCTTGAATCCGTCCAGCTGATGCACCATTTCCACAAGCGCATCCCTAATCAGCAGTTCGTCTTCCACGACAAGCACATGATACACTGTAATCCCCCCAATACCGCGCAGGGTGCTAAGCTATCCCTTGACCGAACCCATCATCATGCCTTTGCTGAAATATTTTTGCATGAACGGATACACCATAAGCAGAGGCAAGGCCGTCAGCAGAATAGCTGCATGCGGTACGGCGGGGGTATAGCTGTACCCGGTATCCGTAACAACGAGCCCCAGCTCGGAGGAGTTCACGATCAGGATTTGGCGAAGAAACACCTGGAGCGGATATAAATTGGCATCATTCAAATACAAAATCGCTTGAAAGTAAGTATTCCAATTAGCCACCGTATAAAATAACGTAAAAGTGATTAGCACCGGCAGCGAAACCGGAAGGATGATCCGCCATAATATTTTAAATTCCCCGCAGCCGTCGATCCGGGCCGACTCTTTGATTTCGACGGGCAAAGTCTGAAAATAGCTGCGCATCACAATCAGGTTAAAGGGAGCGATCGCTCCCGCAAGCCATATGGACCAATACGAATTGATCAGTCCGAGCCCATGGATCACCAGGTAAGTTGGAATCATTCCGCCCTGAAATAGCATTGAGAACAGCACGATGACATTGACGGCCGCCCTGCCCTTTACCCCCGGATGAGAAAGCCCGTAAGCCATAAGCGTCGACAGCGCCATATTGATGAGCGTTCCTACTGCGGTAATGTAAATAGCATTATAGAAAGCGCGCGTAAATTGGGCGTTGTCCAGCAAAAACCTGTATGCTTCCAGCGTCCATTCCTCAGGCCATAGAACAACGCCTTTCAGCAGCAGCTCCTTGCTCGACGCAAAAGAACTGGACAAAGTAAACAGCAACGGGAAGACGACGGTCGCCGCCAAACCGATGAGGATGACGGTCACGCAAGTATTGAAGACATTATCCTTAAAAGACTGTCCCGCTTTCATCCGCTAGATCACCCCTTCCTCGCCGAATTTGCGCGCCAGCTTGTTGGCAGTCAGCACCAGCGTAAGACCGACAATCGATTTAAACATGCCGACGACCGCCGAGTAGCTGTAATCCCGCTGAAGTATGCCGGTACGATACACATACGTATCGAATACGTCGGATACGCCCACATTGAGCGGATTTTGCAGCAAGAAAATATGCTCGAACCCGATATCCATAAAATGACCCAGTCTTAAAATGAACAGCACGATAACGACATAGCGAATGCCCGGCAGCGTAATATGCCATATTTGCCGAAACCGCCCCGCACCGTCCACCTTGGCCGCCTCATACAACGACGGATCGATGGAGGCCATCGTGGCCAAATATAAAATCGATCCCCATCCCGCACCCTGCCACATATTTTGCAGCAGCCACATCGGACGCAGCCACTCCGATTTCGTAAACAGCTCGATTTTACCGAAGCCGGCCGACACCAGCCATTGATTGATAATTCCGTCTTGTGAAGAGAACAGAGTCATCGTCATGGACACGATAACGACCCAGGAAATAAAATGCGGTCCGTACATGATGGTCTGTACGGTGTTCCGAATCGTTTTCAGTCTGGATTCGTTCAATAGCAAAGCGAGGATGATAGGAGCCGGGAAAAAAAACAGGATATCCAAACAAGCGAAAGCAAATGTATTTGTAAGCAGTAACGGAAAATCCGGTTCGGTAAATAACCTGTTGAAATTATCCATACCGACCCATGGACTGCTCCACATGCCGGAAAACGGATCATAGCGCTGAAACGAAATAAGTAATCCAAGCATGGGCACATACTTAAAGATCAGGAAATAAACCAATCCCGGCAAAATCATGACATAAAACGGAAGATGGGCTGCGATCCGCGCTTTTTTTAGACCCTGCCCGACGGATGCAGCTGCTGCTTGAGCACCTCTCATAATGACCTCCAATGTATAAACGGCATTTGAACTCATTATAGAGGCTCATCCTGTGAATTGCGTTCCCCAATATATCGATTTCTTAACTGATTTCACTTTGTTATCGATGATCGGCAGACCCTAGTATAAGTTCGAGGAAACGCTTTCATAAAACTATCATACATTACGACTCCAGCGGGTTTGAATACAATTGCCAGCCGGAAAAGTGAGTATTTCGGACACATAGCGGATTTAAGATCGACTGGGGATTTTCGTATAAAATACAAAAAAGCATGAATCTTAAAGATTCATGCTTTTTTGTATGCCGGTGAAGGGACTCGAACCCCCACGGTTTCCCTCACGATTTTGAGTCGCGCGCGTCTGCCAATTCCGCCACACCGGCAAGTATGGCGTGCCCTAAGAGATTCGAACTCCTGACCTTTTGATTCGTAGTCAAACGCTCTATCCAGCTGAGCTAAGGGCACATAATTATGAAGTTTTACTTGGTGCCGAAGACCAGACTTGAACTGGTACGGTAGTCACCTACCGCAGGATTTTAAGTCCTGTGCGTCTGCCGATTCCGCCACTCCGGCGTAAAAAAATGGAGGCGCCACCCAGACTCGAACTGGGGGTAAAGCTTTTGCAGAGCTCTGCCTTACCACTTGGCTATGGCGCCAGGTAACATATGGAGCGGAAGACGGGAATCGAACCCGCGACCCTCGCCTTGGCAAGGCGATGCTCTACCGCTGAGCCACTTCCGCATAAAATAAACTGGGGATCTAGGATTCGAACCTAGGCATGACGGAGTCAAAGTCCGTTGCCTTACCGCTTGGCTAATCCCCAATATAAACATGGGGCGATCGATGGGACTTGAACCCACGAATGCCGGAGCCACAATCCGGTGCGTTAACCCCTTCGCCACGACCGCCACAGCTATAATAAAAAAATTGGCAGGGGCAGCAGGAATCGAACCCACACCAAAGGTTTTGGAGACCTTTGTTCTACCTTTAAACTATGCCCCTATAATATGGTGGAGGCTGATGGATTCGAACCACCGAACTCGTCAGAGAACAGATTTACAGTCTGCTGCGTTTGGCCACTTCGCTAAGCCTCCATATTATGTTGTAATCAATGGTGCCGTCGAGAGGACTTGAACCCCCAACCTACTGATTACAAGTCAGTTGCTCTACCAATTGAGCTACAACGGCGTAACACATTGTGTAGTACATGGTGGCTCGGGACGGAATCGAACCGCCGACACGAGGATTTTCAGTCCTCTGCTCTACCGACTGAGCTACCGAGCCTTACTATACATTCGCTTCTGACTTAAATGGCGGAGCCGACGGGATTCGAACCCGCGGTCTCCTGCGTGACAGGCAGGCATGTTAGGCCTCTACACCACGGCTCCACACTATAAAAGATAAATTGGTTGCGGGGGCAGGATTTGAACCTGCGGCCTTCGGGTTATGAGCCCGACGAGCTACCGGGCTGCTCCACCCCGCGTCGTTGAAGTTTATATGGTGGAGGCTGAGGGGATCGAACCCCCGACCCTCTGCTTGTAAGGCAGATGCTCTCCCAGCTGAGCTAAGCCTCCATATAACCATTATAACATAAATGGTGACCCGTAGGGGATTCGAACCCCTGTTACCTCCGTGAAAGGGAGGTGTCTTAACCCCTTGACCAACGGGCCTTACTGCTACGGAGAGAGAGGGATTCGAACCCTCGAGACGCTTGTGACGCCTACACGATTTCCAATCGTGCTCCTTCGGCCAACTCGGACACCTCTCCATATGGCTCCCCGAACAGGACTCGAACCTGTGACAACTCGATTAACAGTCGAGTGCTCTACCAACTGAGCTATCAGGGAATGTACCGCTTGGCGACGTTCTACTCTCCCAGAACCCTTCGGTTCAAGTACCATCGACGCTGGAGGGCTTAACGGTCGTGTTCGAGATGGGAACGCGTGGTTCCCCTCCGCCATCATCACCAAACGGTATGACTTGTTCAAGGCTTGCGCCTTGAAAACTAGATACGAAACTCGTGCGCGTTTGTGAGCAATGGTTATTTGTTCTTCCCGGTTTGTTTCCGGGCCCCGAGAAAGTATTTGGAGTCAGCTTCGAAGCTACTCTTCACTTTCTTGGGAACTAGGTTAAGCCCTCGACCGATTAGTATTCGTCAGCTCCACACGTTGCCGTGCTTCCACCCCGAACCTATCTACCTCGTCGTCTTCAAGGGGTCTTACTTACTGGGAAATCTCATCTTGAGGGGGGCTTCACGCTTAGATGCTTTCAGCGCTTATCCCGTCCGTACGTAGCTATCCAGCCATGCTCCTGGCGGAACAACTGGTACACCAGCGGTACGTCCATCCCGGTCCTCTCGTACTAAGGACAGCTCCTCTCAAATTTCCTACGCCCACGACAGATAGGGACCGAACTGTCTCACGACGTTCTGAACCCAGCTCGCGTACCGCTTTAATGGGCGAACAGCCCAACCCTTGGGACCTACTTCAGCCCCAGGATGCGATGAGCCGACATCGAGGTGCCAAACCTCCCCGTCGATGTGGACTCTTGGGGGAGATAAGCCTGTTATCCCCAGGGTAGCTTTTATCCGTTGAGCGATGGCCCTTCCATTCGGTACCACCGGATCACTAAGCCCGACTTTCGTCCCTGCTCGACCTGTTTGTCTCGCAGTCAAGCTCCCTTCTGCCTTTGCACTCTTCGAATGATTTCCAACCATTCTGAGGGAACCTTGGGGCGCCTCCGTTACGCTTTAGGAGGCGACCGCCCCAGTCAAACTGCCCACCTGACACTGTCCCCATACCGGTTCACGGTACCAGGTTAGAACTCCGATACGATCAGGGTGGTATCCCAACGTCGCCTCCACACAAGCTGGCGCTCATGCTTCTCAGGCTCCCACCTATCCTGTACAGATCGTACCAAAGTCCAATATCAAGCTGCAGTAAAGCTCCATGGGGTCTTTCCGTCTTGTCGCGGGTAACCTGCATCTTCACAGGTATTAAAATTTCACCGGATCTCTCGTTGAGACAGCGCCCAAGTCGTTACGCCATTCGTGCGGGTCAGAATTTACCTGACAAGGAATTTCGCTACCTTAGGACCGTTATAGTTACGGCCGCCGTTTACTGGGGCTTCGGTTCATAGCTTCGGGTTACCCCTAACCACTCCCCTTAACCTTCCAGCACCGGGCAGGCGTCAGCCCGTATACTTCGCCTTGCGGCTTCGCACAGACCTGTGTTTTTGCTAAACAGTCGCTTGGGCCTTTTCACTGCGGCCCCCTCGGGCTATTCACCCTACCGAGGCACCCCTTCTCCCGAAGTTACGGGGTCATTTTGCCGAGTTCCTTAACGAGAGTTCTTCCGCGCGCCTTAGCATGCTCTGCTCGCCTACCTGTGTCGGTTTGCGGTACGGGCACCTTCTCCCTGGCTAGAGGCTTTTCTTGGCAGCCTGAACTCATGACCTTCGCTACTGTTATTTTCACTCCCCATCACAGACCAGCCTTATGATGTGCGGATTTGCCTACACATCAGCCTCTCTGCTTGGACGGGCATCCATCAGCCCGCGTCACTATCCTTCTGCGTCACCCCATCGCTCATAACGGTTCACGGTGGTACAGGAATTTCAACCTGTTGTCCTTCGACTACGCCTTTCGGCCTCGCCTTAGGTCCCGACTTACCCTGAGCGGACGAGCCTTCCTCAGGAACCCTTAGGCTTTCGGCGGATCAGATTCTCACTGATCTTTTCGTTACTCATACCGGCATTCTCACTTGTGTACTGTCCAGCGCTCCTTACGGTACACCTTCAACCTATACACAACGCTCCCCTACCAGAGTAGATAAAATCTACAATCCATAGCTTCGGTGGTGTGTTTAGCCCCGTTACATTTTCGGCGCAGAGTCACTCGACCAGTGAGCTATTACGCACTCTTTCAATGGTGGCTGCTTCTAAGCCAACATCCTGGTTGTCTGCGCAACTCCACATCCTTTCCCACTTAACACACACTGGGGGACCTTAGCTGATGGTCTGGGCTGTTTCCCTCTTGACAATGGATCTTAGCACTCACTGTCTGACTCCCGGGATAAAG
>NZ_CP027059.1:3315000-4325000 GCF_023523925.1 Paenibacillus konkukensis
GTACGCCGGAGGATTCTTCGCTGCCGCTCCAAGTTCCCAGCAGCTTCCTTGGTCTTCACCCATATCCACGAGGTTCGACTTCCTCTCTCCCCTCTTGCGAGGCCTTTTTGACGACGCGGCAGGATTCACTTCATGTTACGGCCTGGTATCTTGCTCGCCCTATCTCTGACAGGTACTTTCGTCGACGCGCTTCTACGCACAGATTTCGCCGTACGCAGGCATCCTAGCTACGCGGGGGCTTGGCCCCTCCCGCGACCGGATTTTCACCGGCTAGAAGATGCGTGCCTCTGGGCACGCTAAACAATAAAAAAGGCACACCTTATCCAAGGCATGCCTCGCTTTGTTATTCAATCATACCTTCTACGGGGCTGCTGGCAGACGCGTAGCGTTTTTTAGGAATGCGGCCGGCTTGAAACCCTTTGCGGCCGGCGATGACGGCATGCTTGAACGCTTCCGCCATAAGCGCGGGATTTTGCGCTCCCGCTACCGCCGTGTTAAGAAGAACGCCATCCGCTCCGAGCTCCATCGCCAGCGCCGCGTCGGCCGGTCCGCCGATTCCCGCGTCCACGATGACAGGCACTTTGGCTTCCTCGATAATAAATCGCAGCTGGTTCGGGTTCGCAATGCCTTGGCCGGAGCCGATCGGCGATGCCCCCGGCATCACCGCCGCAGCGCCCGCTTCTTGAAGCTTGCGCGCCAAAATAGGGTCATCCGAAGTATACGGAAGAACGATGAATCCCAAGTCGACCAAAATTTTGGTCGCTTCCAGCGTACCTATCGGATCGGGCAGCAGCGTTTTCGGATCACCGATCACTTCGACTTTGATCATATCGCACAACCCGGAAGCTTTCGCCAGTTTGGCTATTCGCACGGCTTCATCTACTGTAAAAGCGCCGGCCGTATTGGGGAGCAGCGTGAATTTTTTCAGATCGAGCGTTTCAAGAAAGTTAGGCGCCTCCGGATTGTCGATAGGCAGACGGCGGATCGCGAACGTCAATATTTCCGCTTCCGACGCTCGCACCGCTTCACTTTGAATATCGAGCGCGGAAAATTTCCCTGTGCCCAAAAGCAAGCGGGATTTAAATTCATAAGGTCCAATTTTCAAAATATCGTTCATGATCAATGCCTCCATAATAATGATCTAAATGATGCCGGATAAGCCAATAGCTTATTAGCCTCCGCCTACAAAATGGACGATTTCAAGCGAGTCGCCGTCCTTCAAAAGCGTATCCGCATAAGCGGAACGTTCCACGATTTCCCGGTTCAGCTCGATGACCAATATTTTTTGCTCCAGCTTAAACGACACCAGCAAATCGGCGACAGAGGATACCTCCGCGATCTCGCGCGGTTCCCCGTTAATAATCAGCTTCATGATGAGACACCCCGCTTTCCGCTGCAGTTGATGACGCACAGAACAAATTCCGTCGTACATGAACGGCTGCGCATCGTTTTCCAAACAAAAAAGTCAACCCGCGCAAGGGTTGACTTTGTACGAAAGCCGTCGGTCGGCATCGTTACGTTCGTCCACTTCCCTACGCTGGTATCATCCAGAAGCATGTTAATGCAACATGCCGTATCAGGTTCCAAGGGTCAAGGAACGGCTTCCTTATCTCAGCCCCGCATAATAGGGCTCCCCTAGTGGCTATTCAATTCACTTTATTATATCAGAAAAAAAAGATATTGTCGCTTCCCGTTCCTTATCTCTTTCCCGATTCAGCTGTTCAGATAGCGGATCTCAAACGTAGACACCTGCTCATCCACGGTATAAATGATCTCTTTGGTCAACGATTTTTTGACCAGCTTATTCAGAATAAGCGGAAGCTCGAACTGAATGTCGGACAGCTTGTCGATCTGCTGAAGCTCCTGCAGGCTCCAAGCTTCCTCGCGACTTGACAATACATCGAGCAGCGGCTTGCAGCAGCGCTCCATCTTGGACATGACGGAGAACTCGCAGGCAAGCAGCACGAGTTGAACTCTTTGCTTCAGCGTCTCGTTGCTTAACGTCAGCTCCTCATACAGCTTGTATACGCCCGGATTGATGTTCTTGACCTGCCGCCAGACGGTAATCTCGGGATGGATGCCCGCCTCGATAATGACGATCCGCGCCCAATGATGCAGAGCTTCGAGGATATCGTTATACGCATCAAGCAAATGGTCGTACAGCACATATTCCTTGCTGTCCAAATATCTCCGCAGAAAACGGGCGAACTCGATCAATAGCTTATGTTCGCGCATATCCGGAGGAAACTCCAGCATCCGATGCCGCAAGCCTTCCAAATACGTATTCTTATCCAGAAGAATCTCTCCTTTTAAGATCCAGTAAATGAGGTTGCGATGCTCTCCGTGCACAATAAGCCGGCTTAGTTCGGAAATGCTTAGCCATCTTTCTTGTATACGACAGTTGTCTTTTATATAATGATACTGTTGGTTTGTTCGCTGGTCTTCGTCGGTAACGACAAGCAGCAGGAGATCGAATCCGTCCGTAACCGCAGAAAACATCGACGGATTATCCACCGCCAATATGCTGATAACCGCGTCATCATCCCGGAGCGTAGCAACCCGTTGTTCCTTTAGGGCATTCATCGCTGCAGCCTCCTATAGTCCATTCCATGATGCATCTTATTTCTACAAATGCGGGTCTTTCTCCTGCATCGCATTCGTGACAAATATCACAATTTATATTACAAGAAAGAAGTGACCAATGTTGAGGTTAAAATCCAGTAAAGTCAATGAGTTCAGACTGTGGGGGCTGCTGCTTACTTTAGGCGGCATGCTGCTGATGATTGTAGGACTCGCAGGGATCGTTTTTAACTGGGGAACGTTCGGAAAAATTATGGCGGGCGTATTTATGGTGCTCGGCGCTATCTCGATGCTGGCCAGTATGGCCGTCTACTTCTGGGCGGGGATGATGTCCACCAGCACGACTGTCGTGGAATGTCCGGAATGCGGGAAGCAGACCAAAATTCTCGGCAAAACCGACCGCTGCATGTTCTGTAAAACGATCCTGTCTCTGGACCCCGCTCACGATCCGACTGCAAAAGCCAACGCCAATGTAAACGGATAGCCGTTCGGCCATTCCCCTCTACGGCCGCCGAACGCCGGCGAATGGAACAAATCCCCCAAAAGTGACGTGATGCTCTGAAGCTTATTCCGTCCGCATCCAGCTTCGGCTGGATCGGCGTCCAAACAATCCGCCGGGATCGTTCTATGGCTAGACAAAAAACTGGCTCTCTCCCGCCTTGACGGCAGTGAAAGAGGCCAGTTTTTTTGGTATGCCGCAAAGCTGTGTCAACAGCCTGCTCATTGGGCCAATGAAGTACGGATAAGCTCCCAGATGGCCGGGTTTTCGTAGCCCCTTCTCCAGGAAGCGACGCCTGCCAGTTTATACTTCTTCACAAGGTCCATGCGCGCTTTCATGGAAACCTCGTCTTCGATCCATATTTTGATCAGTTTGTCCCCGTCTTTATACTCCACATAATTTTGTCCCGCTTCCGGCAAAAATACCGGGGTAAGGTTCTTTTCCTTGATCACTTTCTGCGGATTGTCCATGTACACCGCGCGCGAGCTGACCTTCTTCTTGCCGTTCACCGTCTCCTCCGTCCATATTCGGGTGTAGAAAGGAACTCCGAGAATAAGCTTGTCGGCGGGAATGTTATCCTCTTGCATCAGCTTCACGACGTTCTTCTCGACCCACGGCAGCGATGCGACCGAGCCGGCCGTCGGACTGCTCGCCCAAAATTCGTCGTATGCCATAATCATCATATAATCCAAAGATTCGATAAGTGCTTTGCGGTCATAGAATGCCGACCACATCTCGCTCCCCGACTTCGGGGTCACGTCCATCGAGACGACAAGCCCCTGCTCGTGCATTAAAGGAACCATTTCACGCACGAATTGGACGAGATTGTCTTTGTCCTTCGTATTGACGTTCTCGAAATCAATGTTGATTCCTTGCAAAGAGTACAGCTGCGCATAGCTGAGAAGCTGCTTGATCATCTTCATTCTTTTGTCGTAGGAGGATAAGGCCTCCGAGGTCTGCTTAGGCTCGAATCCGTTATCGAAGAGCGCCCATACTTGATAGTTTTGATTATGCGCCCATTTGACGTAAGCCGGGTCAGCCAGGTTCTTCAAGTTGCCCTCGGCGTCGTCAAGATGAAACCAGGTAGGGCTTACGACGTTAAGTCCGGGCATCGCCGGAATTTTGCTCGTATCCGGATTTTTGGGGCCGGCTACCTGCTCCCACGTCATGTTGATCTTCCCCCCGGCCAGTTTCGGAGGCACAAAGCTCGGAGGCTGCTCATCCTTCGGAATCGTCTCCGTCCGTTCAGACGCAAGCTGCCCTTTCTTAACGTAGCCTAAATACCCGTTCTTGAGCTGTACCCGATACCATTCGGCGTCCTCCGACCAGATCATCACTTCCTCTCCTTGCTTTAAATCGGCAAGAATGGGAGATTTGATCGAAGGCTCTTTGCGCATGGCGACGGTTTTATCCGGCTTATCCGGGTAGGAAGCCGCCCCTGCCCAGCGGATGGCATCGCCTTCCTTAGCCATTATTACGGCCCCGGTATCGGCCGACTCTCTCAGCTCGATCCGGTACAGCTGCTTGAGCGGTTCCATAGGCAAATATAAAGTCCCGTCTATCTTCTCCAAAGGAAATTTAAGGTTGAAAGGCTTCTCGTTCATCAGTCCCGTCAATTGACTGGTTCTGAGGCGCACCACTTTGTCCTGAGTCGTTATGATAGTAGAATCGCTGGCCGCCTCGTAAATCATCGTCGGGTCCACCAGTTCCTTCACAATGTCGAAGGGCAGCTTCAGGCTCTCCGCCTGGCCCTGCGCCGGCTTGTCGAGCATGCTCCCTTGATAGAAAATAGGCTTACCCATACCGTCAAAGGAAGGGTCCTCATGCTTGCCGGTAGGGACGTATTCATCCCAAAACCATACAGCCGCGGCTCCGAGCAGGATAGCGGACAGCAGTGTCCAAACGCGCCATTTTTTCGACTTTCTTCGCTTAGATCTGTAAGTCCTATTATCGAGTTCCATTACTTCACTCCCATGTTGACTCTAGTAATCTCTGTATTATATTAACAAAAAAGACGTGCGAAAAGCCACTTGTCAGACAAGTTAGCCTAAGCACGTCCATTATACCTTATTTGCCGCGCGCCATTCCACGCAATTGTTATGCCCGCTTCGCCGTAGCGCATTCCGCGCATATACCGTACACTTCCACACGATGGCTTTTGACAAGAAAGCCCGTCTCCTGTCCGGCCGTCTTCTCCAGATCGTCAAGCGGCTTGTAAGCGAAATCGACCAGTTTGCCGCATTCCTCGCACAAAGCATGATAATGATCGGACATATCCGCATCGAAGCGGCTGGAATGATCTCCGTACGTCATTTCCCTGACCAATCCGACTTCGATAAACACCTTCAGATTATTATAGACCGTCGCTACGCTCATGCTTGGAAATTGCGGAGCTAGCGCTTTATAAATCTCATCCGCCGTAGGATGGCTCATCGTATTCAATAAATAGGCGAGAATGGCATGTCTTTGCGGGGTCATGCGCACGCCCAACTGCCTTAACTTTTGCAACGCTTGCTCCAATCGTTCATCCATGCTGTCTCACCGCCTAATCCGAGAAAAGAGTATCAATCTATTCTATGCGGCTCGGAAGCGGTTTGTCAATCCATGAGGGCCCTTTCACCCGGGGAAATCGCCGAAAGGATCAGCTGGATCTTCGGATCGAAATGGACCCTTTCGTGTCAATCTGAATTTTATTTTTGCCGCTGCCGACAGTGCCGTTCACCGATTTTTTGCCTATATCCAGCGGCAGCTCCGAGCGGATGCTTCCGTTTTCGCCGGAGCCTTTAACGGTATAATCCCCTGCGGAAGGAAGTTCTAACCGGATATCGCCATGACTTGTTTCCACGCTCCAATCTCCGTCAACCTTATGAGCGCTTACTTCCACCGACCCGTTGGTCGTACGGGCTTTGACGGCTTGAGGCGCCTCGCTGATTTGAATGTTGCCGTTCGTCGTCTCGACGTCCATACTGCCGCTCACTTGGCTTAAGGTCAAGCCGCCGTTGGTCGACTCCAGCTCCACATCCCCTTGATGGCCTGTTACCTGAATCTCGCCGTTGGTCGTCTCGGCCCGCAATTTTCCTATGCTATCCGTTATGACGATGCGGGCATTCGTTGATTCCAGATCTACTTTGCGCGCTTCCAGCGAAGAAAGCTGAATGGTCCCGTTCGTCGTGTTGGCCTTGAATTCCTTAGGGAATTTCAGCTGCCCGGCCGTTATTTGCCCGTTGGATGATTCAACATTCATATCGACGTCGGCATGCGGCGGAACGCTGATCACCAGATCCGTCCTCACCAAAAACTGCTGCCAAAACCCGCTAACCGCCGTATTGCCTTCCGCCTTGATCGTGAGCGTGCCGCCGCCGACGCTGTGCTCCAGCCGGGTTTGCTCCGCGATACGTCCGGCCTCCTGCTCATCCTCCAGCGCTACGTATACGATAGACTGAATTTGCAGCTCGTCAGCGGTTCCCTGTTGGAGGACGATATTTCCTCCGGAAGGATTTTTCACGACGATGCGGTTGACCCCCGCGTCAATGGGAATCTCCGTGACGCCCTTATCAAACTTGCGGCTTTCTCCCTTCGTAATAGAGTTCATGGCACCGCCCAGATCAAAATGGCCGAACCAATTGCGCAAGGCGGAAGCCGACTGCGTGCTGCCTATAACCAGCGCCGAAATCACCACGGCGAAGACGACTCCTCCAATATCGAGCTTCAGCTGTTTTTCGCTCTCTCCGTATTTCATATTAAATAAAATGTACTCGATTCCGAGCGCCACAAACAGCACCGGCCACCACTGAATCAGCATATCGGTCCAATGCGACCCCGCATATTGATCCGCAATAACCGAAGCGCCGACGGCGACTAGGAGAAGAGCGGCTGTATAACGGCCTGCTTTATGCATACATCATGTCTCCTCTCTACCTTGGTCCGCTTTGCCGGACGCTTTATTTTTTAGTCGATTCCCGCAAAAACAGCACGACTCCTACGACGATCAAAATGACCGCGCCGATCGAGGAACCTAGGAGATCGAAAATCCGGTTAAGCCACTCCGGCTTGCTGCTGACGAGAAATAGAAAGACGCCGCCGATAATGAGCAGGTAACCGAGCGTGCTCCCCTTCGGCCACTTGCGTCCCGTCAATCCTCCGTTCCCTCCCGGCTCGCCGAAGGAATCGGAGTATAAGCCTCCCCATTGCCCGTTCACCTTGTCGGTTTGCTGCAGCGCATCGAAAATGTTGTAAAAATAAATGACCGGCACGAACAAGGAAAACAGCACGATCAGCGGAATGCTGGTACTGGAGCTTGTAGCAAAAAAAACGATAGCGAATATATCCAATATAAGCAGCAGCATAATCATCATGCCCCGCTGCATGAGACCGAGATACAGCTGGCCGGTTCCGGGAATCAGGAAAGATAACAGACAGGCGATGATTTTGCTCTTGCGCGGCGCTATCCGAAACGGATCAAACGGCGGTTGGCGGTTTGAGTGAGGCTGGTTCCATCGTTCCATCCGCTCCCGCAAAAATTCGTCTTCTCTCTCTTCTTCATTTGCAATAGGTTCTTTGCGTTGTTCTTCCATCTAGAATTGACCTCCATTCATTACACAGCTTTTTTTGCGGAAATATACGTTAAGCTCAGAGCGGCTGTTACATCCGGACCGGATCAGCTAGAGAGCCGCTGCACGATCCATTCGACTGCGGCGACCTTGCTCTGCACGTCGGCGCCCCATTGCTCGGCGTTAATGGAAATGATTTTGCCTAGGACGCCGGAGGACACGAACAAGTAAGTGGCTGCAGCAGCCACCAGTCCGTGCAGCAGCTCGGCGCGCCATCGCGGCTTCCGTGCGCTTGCCGGACGGGCTTCCGGCTGCCCGCTTGCGGCTCGCGGTGGGGCGGCAATAGCTTGCATCACCCGATCTTCAAGGCCTGGCGAAGCGTGGAGGAGCGGCAGCGAATCAAGAAGCGATTCCATATCGAGATACGCGCGAAGTCGGGTCCGGCAGACCGGACAGGATTGAATATGCCGTCCGATTTTTTTCAGCTCCAGCTCGGAGCAAGCATTATTTAGAAATTGTTGAAGAGCGCGGTCGTCCGGATGCAGATGATGTTTGTTCATTGTAGCGTACCTCCTGCCATTTTTGTTTGAGCAGCGCCTTGCCCCGATACAGTCTGGTTTCGATGGTTTTGAGCGGAAGCTGCGTCGCTTCGGCAATCTCCTGATAGCTGAGCTGCTTGTAATGATACAAATAAAGAATCAGTCTATATTTGTCGGGAAGCTCGGATAACAGCCGCAGCATCGTCTGCTGCTCTTCTTTTTGCAGCGCCGCGGCTTCCGGCTCTTCCATACGGTTGCCGAACCAGCCCTTGACTTTATCCAAAATCGCTTCGTACGGCTTGCGGCGCTGCGAACGGCGGTAATCCGTAACCAAATTGACCGTTAAGCGGTATACCCAAGTTGTAAACTTGGCGTCCCCCGAAAATGAACCAGCGACCGGTACAGTTTAATGAAAATTTCCTGCGTCAAATCTTCGGCGGTTTCGCGATGCTCGACCATGCGATATACGAGGGTATAAATGTAATGCTTATGCCGCTCGATTAAGAAGCGGTAGGCTTCTTCATCGCCTTGACGGATCTGGTCGACCAACTGCTCATCCGTCAATTGCTCCATCGTTTCACCGCCTTTGCATGTTGTTCTAAGTATAAGACGTCAGGCTGCCGTTCGCCCCCTTCAAATTCATCCAAAAAATTTGGCTTGCAGTTGACTTCCCCTCCGATGACGCTACACTAAAGGGTAGGGATGAAACGTTTAAAGCGTTAATTTTGCATCGACTAAAACGGAGGACGTCACATGACCACCTATTCTCAAGCTTTTATAGAAAGACGCAACGCCATCCGCAAGCTGGCCGCCAACAAAGCGCTGGAGCTGCCCCTCCTGCCGAGCGGCTTCTGGTTCCATAGCGATGTGCGCGATAACTTCTACTACGCCATTCATTTGTTTGCTTATTGCTCAGATCCGGGGACATGTCCCGAACTCGGCGAAACCGAACGCCAAAATGCGCTGAAGCTTGCGTCCGGCATGATCAGTAGAGTGCTGAGCCTGCAAATGCAGCATCCGGAGCATCCGATGTACGGCCATTGGCCGCTGAATCTCGGCAGCGACCCTGCTGCGGCGAAGCCAAGCGGACTTCCCGTGGAGCTGATGGGCTGCTTAATCATCTTATTTTATAACCAATATCAGGACGTACTCCCTCTGGAGCTGAAGAGCGAGCTGAATATCGCAATTGTTCATATGTATCAAAGCAGCGTGTACCGTCAGCAGCTGGAGCAAATCCATCATCATGAAGCTAAGCACACGTCGCTCAAGCTGCTGCTCGGGCATCAATTCGACGATCAGGAGCTGCTCGGACAAGGACTGCGCTTCGCCAAACAGCAGCTGGAGCATATCCGCACTTTCGGCTTCAAGGAATATGGCGCATTGCCGTGGCATTGGCACTGGATTCAGTCGTTTACCTGCGTGTGGCAGGTTGTAGACGATTCTGCGGTTCGCGAGACGGTTACGGCCATGCTGGAGCATCTGTGGAGCCTGCGCGCCGATGTCTACCTGAAGGGCGCATGGGTCGGAGCGCAATCCAGGCAATGGCCCCATGACGGGCCGAAGGATAATAACACCTTGCTCGATTATATCCAATTCGGCGACTTTCCGCAGCCTTCTGTCATTACCCGATTGGAAGGAGCGTATTTGTACACGTACCAAATCCCGGAGAGCATTTATAAACGGGGCGTAGAACGCAGCGGAGCGGAGGAGCTGAAGCGGAAAATCCGTTTCGCCGGAGCGAACGGCCAGGTGCAGGAAGAAGCGCATACGTACGCGTATATAACGCCGGACTATGCCGCAGGAGGCATCTGGGAGCGCCGCGAGGAATTCGATAACGAGCAGCAGCGCTGGGACATTACGCTGCCGCTGACGGACCCGGCAGCCCAGGAAGGCGTGAATCAGGCGTTCTTCTTCCATCCGGGAGCCAAATACAAGGAAGGCGACGACCGTCACGCCAGCAATTACGGCGAAGTTCTCCTGCATCAAGATACCGCGATTCAGCTGTGGGCGGTCCCGGCCGAGGATACGACGGCTCATCCGGGGCTTGTCGGCTGTCTGCCCAAGGGAGATTGGACATTTGCCGAACGCAGCGGCTGCGGGAAGGTTGGCCATATATACATCGTTTTTCACTTGATGAACCCGTTCACGGCGGAAGAGCGCTCAGACCGCTTCTCCATCGCCAGTCCGCTGGTCGACGGCTTGAACGGAGTCGTTATGGAAGCTATCTCCGCGGAAGAAGCGGCCCGGCTCGGCATTAACAATTTGGCCCAGTTTGCCGCCGCGGCACAGACTCGGCAAGCGCTGTTCCAGCCGACCATCCAGGAGAGCGGAACGGAAGCTAAAGGTGTCAGCGTCCGTTATACAACAAGAAAGCGGGACGAGCTTGCTCTAACGCTCGGCTTCTCCGGCCCTCTCGCCATAGTAAACGGCACTCCTGTCCGCAAGGACGACTACATCATCCGCTAGTCCGCTAGTTCGGAGCTATTGTTTAAATAAGCCGTGATGCGCTTTTTTCGGCGCTTCACGGCTTTTCGTTAAGTGCCCAACGAGGGCATTTGCTTGTAAAATACGGTGAGCGTTACATCCGGTGCAATCTCGATAATTTGGCAGGACTCGTAACCGTATTTGCGGTAGAGACGAATGGCGGGATCATTCTTGGTTCCGGTCGAAACCTTGATAGGGAGTCCGGGTACGGCGCAGCCTTCTGCGAATCGGAGCAATTCGCCGGCGATGCCTCTGCGGAAAAAGGACGGGTGCACCATCATCCGGCATATGATCAGTTCCTTGGCGCTCTGCTTGACGGAGACGGCTCCTGCCAATTGCTCCTCTATAAAATAACCGAAAAATTGCTCGCCGCTTTCTCTTATCGTCTTGGGAGAATCCCATAGAGGGGGAATCTCGTCAAAGCCGATCCGTTCAGCTTCTACGCGGTAGGACAATTGTTGAAGCATCAAAAGCTCCAGCACCAACTGGTCGTTCGATAGATCGATGGACCGGATCATAGATTCCCTCCTGCTTACAAGTTATTAGAAGTATACACCAGAACGGCGCCGATTCCAATCGTTCCCAATAAGCCGCCGCGAAAAAACTCCTTTTTACGAAAAAAAGAAGCCGTTTACGCAACATGACTGCGTACGACTTCTTCTCCTTCACTGCGCCTTCTATTGATTCAAGCACTCCACAATCAGTTTGTTAACTAATCCCGGATTGGCTTTACCTTTGGTTTCCTTCATCACCTGGCCGACGAGGAAGCCGACGGCTTTATCCTTGCCCGCCTTGAAATCGGCGACGGACTGCGGATTATTCGCGATCACCTGCTCCACGACCGCTTTAATGGCGCCTTCGTCGCTGATTTGCACCAAGCCCTGTTCCTCTACGATCGTTTGCGGAGCTTTGCCGGTTTCCAGCATCGCTTTAAAGACCGTTTTGGCAATTTTGCTGCTGATCGTTCCTTTTTCTATCAAGCCGATCATCTCGCCCAGCCCTTTGCCGGTAATCTTGACGTCCTGCAGCTCAAGATTGTTGGCGTTCAAATAGCCGAGCAAATCGCCCATAATCCAGTTGGACACGGCTTTGGCGTCCTTCGTATAGTTCAGGCTCTCTTCGAAGAAATCGGCCAGCTTCATCGAGGATGTAATCACTTCCGCGTCATAGCTAGGAAGGCTGTATTCCTCGATATAGCGCTTCTTGCGGGCATCCGGAAGCTCGGGAATGCTTACGCGCACGCGCTCCTTCCATTCGTCGTCGATGTAGAGCCGCACCAGATCCGGGTCCGGGAAGTAGCGGTAATCATGCGCTTCCTCTTTGCCGCGCATCGTCAGCGTCTTGCCTTGGGCTTCGTCCCAGCGGCGCGTCTCCTGCACGACTTCGCCGCCGCCGTCCAAAATATCCGCTTGACGCCATTCCTCGTACTCAAGCCCTCTCTGCACGCCGCGGAACGAGTTCATGTTCTTCAGCTCCGCTCTTGTGCCGAACTTCTCCTGGCCGTACGGGCGAATACTGATATTCGCGTCGCAGCGCAGCGAGCCTTCCTCCATCTTGACGTCGGAAACGTCGCAATACTGCATAATCGCCTTCAGCTTCTCCAAATAAGCGCGCGCCTCTTCGGGCGAACGCAGATCCGGCTCGGACACGATCTCGATCAGCGGGGTTCCTACGCGGTTGTAGTCCGCCAGCGTTGCGTAACCGCCGTCCACATGCGTCAGCTTGCCCGCATCTTCTTCGAGATGGACGCGGGTCACGCCGATTCGCTTCGTCTGTCCGTTCACTTCGATCTCGATCCAGCCGTGCTCGCCGATCGGCTTGTCGTACTGGGAGATTTGATACGCCTTCGGCGAATCGGGGTAGAAGTAGTTTTTGCGGTCGAATTTACTCTCCGTCGCAATTTGGCAGTTCAGCGCCATCGCCGCTTTCATCGCGTACTCTACCGCCTGCTTGTTAAGCACCGGCAGAACGCCCGGGTAGCCTAGACAGACCGGGCATGTATGGGTATTCGGCGGAGCTCCGAATTCGGTGGAGCATCCGCAAAAAATTTTGGACTTGGTGTGAAGCTCGACGTGAACCTCCAGCCCGATGACCGTTTCATATTTTGTTTCGGTTGCTGACATGCTTCGCTTGCTCCTTTCGTCTATTCTCTTACAGCTGCGGACGCCGTTTATGATGATCGGTATGCTGCTCGTAAGCATGGGCTACGCGCAGTACGGTCGACTCGTCCAGCGCTTTGCCGATAATTTGCAAGCCGACCGGCAGGCCGTCCGCCAAGCCGCAAGGAACGCTGATCGCCGGAATGCCCGCAAGGTTGACCGGAATCGTCAATATATCGTTCAAATACATCGTGATCGGATCGTCCACCTGCGAACCGACTTTGAAAGCCGTCGTCGGCGCCGTAGGCCCGATCACCACGTCGTATTGTTCGAATACTTTATCGAAATCTTGCTTGATTAGGGTGCGCACTTTTTGCGCTTTCAGATAATAAGCGTCGTAGTAGCCGGAGCTCAAGGAATAGGTCCCCAGCATAATCCGCCGCTTCACTTCCGGTCCAAAGCCTTCGCTGCGCGATTTCAGGTACAGATCGAGCAGGTTTTTCGGATTGTCCGCACGCACGCCGTAGCGCACGCCGTCAAAGCGGGCCAGGTTGGAGGACGCCTCCGACGAAGCCAGCAAATAATAAGATGCTACCGCGTATTCCGTATGAGGAAGAGACACTTCCTCGACGACGGCGCCGAGACCTTCGAGCACCTTCAGCGCGCTAACAACCGCTTCGCGGACTTGCGGGTCGATTCCTTCTCCCATGTATTCCTTCGGCACCGCAATGCGCAAGCCTTGAACGTCGCCGGTCAAAGCGCTCAAGTAATCCGGGATGTTCACGTTGGCCGAAGTGGAATCCTGCGGATCATGTCCGGCGATCGCCTGCAGCAGGTAGGCGCTGTCCTCGACGTTTTTGCTCAGCGGACCGATCTGGTCCAAGGAAGAGGCGAACGCGACTAGGCCGAAACGGGATACGAGGCCGTAGGTCGGCTTCATCCCGACGATGCCGCAGTAAGCCGCCGGCTGGCGGATGGAGCCGCCCGTGTCGGAGCCGAGCGAGAAATACACCTCGCCCGCCGCAACCGCCGCCGCGGAGCCGCCGCTGGAGCCGCCCGGAACATATTCGGTGTTCCATGGGTTATAGGTGGTGTGGAAGCTCGAATTTTCGTTGGAACCGCCCATCGCAAATTCGTCCATGTTCAGCTTGCCGACGGATACGGCTTGCGCCTCTTTCAATTTCCGGACTACCGTAGCGTCGTAAACGGGGTTGAAATTCCGCAGAAATTGGCTGGCGCAAGTCGTCGTTACGCCTTCGGTCACAATATTGTCTTTGATGCCGATCGGCAGACCGAAAAGCAGCCCTCTCTCATCGCTTTTGCCGAGCTGCTCGTCCAATAATTGCGCCGTCTTGCGGGCGTTCTCTTCATCCAGCGTCAAAAACGCCTTGACTTTATCTTCCACCTGACCGATTCGCTCGTACGAAGCGTTCACCAGGTCGGAGACGGAAAGCTCCTTGGCGCTGAGCTTGCTATGTATTTCTTGTAATTTGAGATCAAATAAAGACAAAACTGCATCCTCCCTTCAGCTGTATCGATCGGCTATTCCAAAACGGCAGGCACTCTAATTTGGCCGTCTTCCTCGTCAGGCGCGTTCAGCAGCACCTTCTCAAGCGGCAGCGACTCTCTGGCCGTATCTTCGCGCATCACATTGGACAGCGGCATCGGATGGCTGGTCGGCTCCACATGGTCCGTGTCCAGCTCATTGAGTTTCTCTGCATATTTTAAGATGGCGTTCAACTGCTCCGTGAGCTGTTCATTCTCTTGATTGCTGAGTTCCAGCCTCGCCAATTTCGCCACATGCTCTACATCTTTGATTGTAATACTCACTTGACTCCCCCCGCTTCGTAGTCACTTCCATTTTCGACAAATTCACCGAAAACTCATCCTTAACATTATAGACCAGATGTATATTGAACTCAATTGCCCAGAAGCGCATACACAAACAAATCCCCCAAAGTGGCCGACGATCTAAAGCAATTTCCAAACAGCAAAAACAGCCCGCCTCCGGAAAAGCTCCGAATGGGACTGCCGTTGGTCATATTTCAAATCCAAGCTTTCAAATTGACCTGCTTAATAAAATCTTCCTGAGACATAACATCCTTCGCGGCCTCGGCGGCCTCTTCCGGTTCTTCGTCCCCGTTCATAATGCGGCGGAACAGCTCTTCGTTCTTCGTAGCCAGCGCGAAATCGATCAGCGCTTCCCGCTCCAACCGGTCGACCTCCTGCTGAATGAGCACTTCCTCCAGCTCGATATCATCGGCGGCAACGAAAAAATGCTTGTTTATTTTAGGAACGCGAACCACATAATCAAACACGTTATCCGCATTGCGGTCGTAAGCGATAATGTATCCGTAATCCCCCACAGGCAAATTTTGCTCAAAACGGTCTGCGACGATATATACTTTTTGCCCCAAACGCAGCATATGCCATTCCTCCCAAGACTAACGCGTCTATTTGATTCATGGTCGAAATTCGTTATGATGTAGTAGGTAATCCAACATAATAGAGGTGTAAGATGAGTCGATCCATGAGTGTAAATATACGTCGGTGTTTAATTCTATTAATTTTAGCATCTTTTTTTTGCATTAGCAATGATAGAGAAACGTCCCAGGCTCATCCTCTGAACAACGGCTATTCGGAAATTACGGTGCAGGAAACCGGAGTGGACTACCGGCTCTTTATTCCCGAGTATAGCTTGACCGCCTACGATACCGACCATGACGGCCGCCTGACGGAAAACGAACTATCCTCCCAGCAAGCGCAAATCGAGCAAGAGCTCCGAGCGCATTTGCAGCTTCAGCAGGACATGACGGATATGGAGTTCAGCTTCCGCGGCTGGCAGCGGACCGAGAAGGAATCGATTCCCGGCGTCAGCTTCTCTCTCTATTATACTAGCGCTCAACCGATAAGCGGCTTTACTATTCAATATAACCTGCTTTTTGACGATGCAGACCCGAATCATTTGAATTTTGCCGTTATTTTGGACGGCGACGATGCGGACCAGACGATCTTCGACGCCCAGCACCGCACCTATCGCTATCAATCGCTGCATCCGGCTACGGCCTTGACGACGGTTTGGCGTTACTTCGTCCTGGGCATCGAGCATATTTTGACCGGCTACGACCATCTGCTCTTCCTGTTCTCGCTCCTGTTGATCGCGGGGCGTTACATGGACATGCTTCGCATCGTCACCGCCTTCACCGTCGCTCACAGCATCACGCTGATCGCAGCGTCGACGGGATGGATTCACCCATCCTCCAGCTGGGTCGAAGCCGGTATCGCGGCGACGATCTGCTATGTGGCGCTCGAAAACATATGGTCGTCCAGGCACGAGCAGCGCTGGCTGGTAACCTTCGTGTTCGGCCTCATTCACGGCATGGGATTCGCCGGCGCGCTCGGAGAAATCGGACTGCCCCCATATGCCTTCGCCAGCTCGCTTCTCACCTTTAACCTCGGCGTCGAAACCGGCCAATTGGCCGTCGTGGCGGCCGTCATGCCGATCCTCTTATGGCTGCGCAAAAAAGCGGGCTACCGCGCTTTGGTGATTTACGGCTCGGCGGCTATTTTCCTGCAGGCTCTCTGGTGGCTGCTGGAGCGTATCGGGCTGTTGCCCGGGTAGAGCCCGCAATCCGCTTTCACAAGCTTTCACAGACAGAGGGGACTCGGTAAAAGAAAAAGGTTACCGTCCCCCTCGCCGACCTTCCGGCCCAAAGGGTTTCGATAACCTTACGTACTGCAAGCCCGCCCGGTCCGCTTAAGGCGGATTGATAGCGGTCTAGCTTTCGACTTTGCCGGCAGCCGCGCTGGCGATTTGCCGGAATAACAATTCGAAATCTTCAACGGATAACGGCTTGCTGAAGAAATAACCCTGCGCTTCATTGCATTTTTGATTTTGCAAATAATGCAGCTGCTCGACCGTCTCCACGCCTTCGGCAATGACTTTCAGCTTGAGGTTGCGCGCCATCGCTATGATCGTCGTAATGATTTCATTATGATCGGACGCGTCGGTGATTTGATTAATAAACGACTTGTCGATCTTAAGCGTATCGATAGGGAATTTATTCAAATAATTCAAAGACGAATACCCGGTTCCGAAATCGTCGATCGCAATTTGCAAGCCCAGCCGCTTGAGCGAGTTCAGCTTGTTGATCACGTAATCCTCGTTATACATCGCAATGCTCTCGGTGATTTCGAGCTCCAGCAGCTTAGGATCGAGTCCCGTTCGTTCGAGCACCGTTCCGACGTAGCCGACGAGATTTTGCTGCTGAATTTGCCGCGCCGAGAGATTGACGGAAACCCGCATTAGCGGAAATCCTTTACCCTGCCACTGCATAATTTGACTGCATGCCGTCTCCAAAATCCATTCGCCGATCGGAGCGATCAAGCCGGTCTCCTCCGCCAAAGGAATAAATTCGATCGGCGAGATCATGCCTTCCTCCGGATGAATCCAGCGGATAAGCGCTTCGACCCCGACAATATGCCCGGTCTGCAGATCGATCTGCGGCTGGTAGTGCAGCCTGAATTCATTGCGTTCCAGCGCTTTGCGCATCCCCTTCTCAAGCACGGCTCGCCGCAGAAATTTATTTTTCATTTCCAGCGCATAGAATTGATAGTTGTTCCGTCCCTGTTCCTTGGCGCGGTACATGGCGATATCCGCATTTTTGATCAGCGAATCGATGTCCCCGCCGTCGGCCGGGAACATGCTGATGCCGATGCTCGGCGTGACCGACAGCTCCTGCCCTTCGTAGAGGACGGGCTGCGACAGCAGCTGAAGAATTTGCTCCGCCTTCTGCTCCGTCATCTCGCGGGTATAGCCGGGCAGCAGCAGGACAAACTCGTCTCCGCCGATCCGCGAACCTACCTCGTCTTCCGCCGACAAATCGGCGATGCGTCTGGCGACCTCTTTGAGCAGATAATCTCCGCTGGAGTGACCGAACGTATCGTTAATCCATTTGAACCGGTCCAAGTCCAAAAAAAGAACCGCGATAGAGGTGCCATCCTTCTTCACCGACTCCAACGTTCCCTGGAACCGCTCGTTGAACAGCCGGATGTTCGGGAGCCCGGTAAGGAAATCGTAATTGGCGCGAAATTCAATCTCCTCGTTCTTATCCTTGAGCTCTCGGGTGTACGCGTCGAGATTCATTGACATCGTATTGACCCGCTTGGACAACAGCCCGAGCTCGTCGCTGCGGTTGATCGAAATTTTGGCGCCGAAGTTGCCTTCCGCGATTTCATTGACCTTGTACAAAATATGATTTACCGGCCTCGCGATATAATTGGCAAGCAGAAAACTGATGCCCAGCACGAACAGCAGCACGATAATCGAAATGACCGTATTGTTTAAAAACTGCTCGTTTAATATATCCTGAATCATCTGATAGTCGGTAACAATTCCGATAATGTAAGGATTAGCCGATGAGATCGGGATGAAGCTCTTCAGCACCTTTTTGCCGTTCGATTCGGCTACGACACTGAGAATTTTGCCGGATTGGAACGATTTCTTGACGTTGCTTACGTCATCCGGCTCCTTATATTCGTACTGCCCGAACTGGATGTCGCGGTTGACCAGATCGATATACTTTTGCCCGTTCGCTTCCGAGTAGACCGGCGGCTCTCCGAATGTCTTCGGATTAAATCCGGTAATTTCCAAAACGCTTTTATTATTGTTGAGAATCTTCTCCAGGATCGATTGCGGCCCCAAAATTTGCTGGAACTTCAAAATCTGCGTATCCCGGATGTAGGGATTAATAATGTAGTTTGTCGTACCGTCGAAGTAATACCCCCATTTATCCACATGATCGGGGTCCGTATACGAGATATTGACCGGTCCCGACCAAAAATTCGGCAGCTTCAATCCTTGAGATACGTTCGTATTTTTATCCGTCAGCAGCTGCTTGAAGGCTACGAACCAATAGTCCCAATCCTTCGTGCTCATATTGATCTCTTTGGGATCGGACGATTTAACCCCTACGATGTCGTCGCCTACCTCTTGCATGAGAGTAATATGCGAGATGCCCAGCTCCTCGGACAGCCGGGCGAGCTCTTCATTGGTTACGTTCGCAATGTCGGGATTCAGCGCATTCCGGGCGGCGATCGCCGCAACGCGCAGCTTGTTGCCTATCAGATCTTCGACATATTGGGCTCCGAACTGGGATTGCTCAATGGAAATGCCGATTTGTTTGGCCAAAAGATCCATCTGCTTCTCCTGGTCTTTGATCAGCAAATCCCTCGAGAAATAATAATTCAAAAAATTGTACAATCCCATAATCAGAGTGACGACGAGCATAAAGGTAATCGCTAATTTTTTTCGAAGAGGCAATCGAATCCCTCCAACTTAAACCGAGTCGTAGATCATAGATGTCACGCGAAGTATTCAAAGTAGTTTTTCTCGGTTTCCCACAGACCCACTTTATACAATTTGGGAATCCGTGCGGCCAGCATCTGGCAAATGACCATGACGACCACGTCGGATGTCGGATTCAACTCTTTAAACTCTTCCGTATCGAGATTCAAATGCTTATGGTCGAATTTCTTGATGACAAGCTCGTCGACGATCGCGTCAAGATCAGCCAAGTTCATAATCATCCCCGTGACAGGGTCCGGCTCGCCCTGAACGGTTACGTCCAAATAGTAGTTATGCCCGTGTCCGTTCGGATTGTTGCACTTGCCGAAAATCCGTTTATTTTCCTCATCGCTGAGCAAATGACTATGCAAACGATGCGCCGCGCTGAAATGATATTTTCTGGTCAAACGAACCATGGAATCCAGCTCCTTTTCCGAATGTAAATAATGATTTTCACGCAAAATGAGTTTGTACAGCTCACAATCCGGAAATTTGCCGCTCAAAGCATCCCATAAGTATTGAACGATATTTTCGGTCGTCGGGATACGCTCCCGGAAATACGGGTGCTCCCGGTCGAGAAATTTGCCGTCCAGCTCCTCTTCGATCAAGCCCTTGGCTACCCGGTCGATATCCGTAATGTTGACGACGATTCCCGATAAAGGATCGAGCTCGCCGCGCACCATAATCTCCAGTACGTAGTCATGGCCGTGCCCGTGCGGGTTGCTGCACAATCCGAACACTCTTTTATTCTCCTCTTCGCTCCATGCGTCGACATGATACACATGAGCAGCGGAAAAATGAATTTTCCTGCTTAAATAAATCATGAATTCAGCTCCCACTTTTGAAATTCGATTGTATTTGGCAGTCAGACGAGCGGCGATTTAAATAACTCCTTTGGGAGGCGTCATCGTTATCTCGTCTATCCGGACATGCAGCGGCGTCTGCGCGATAAAGGCGGCCGCCCGGGCAGCATCCTCCACATGCAGCATATCGTCTTGAGTGAAGCCTTCCGCCTCGGCCCATAGATCGGTGTACGTGGCCCCAAGACACAGCTTGGTCAGGAAAATCCGGTGCGGATGCCATTCCTCGGCCAGCGCCTCGCCCATACCGTTCAGCGCATGCTTGGAAGCGGTATAAAGAGCGGATTGCGGCAGCGGCTTCTCCGTCATAATCGAAGAAATATTGATGATTCTTCCGCCGTTTTCTTTCATTAAAGGAAACGCCCGCTTCATGCATTGGATGGGGCCGTACACGTTGGTTTCGAACGTATCCTCCCAGGCCTTCGGCTGAAATTGCTCGAACGGGCCGTTGATCATAACCGCCGCGTTATTGACCAGAACGTCCAAAGCTCCGTGCTCTCGGGCGATCAGGTCGAACGCCTCCTCGACGCTTCCTTCCTTGCGCAGATCCATCGGAAGATGAATCCAGTTTCCTTCGCGATATCCTTCGCTCGCGCGGCGGCTCGCCGCATAAGCAATATAACCGCAGCGTGCCAGCTCTTTGCCGATGGCCTCGCCGATCCCTCGAACGCCTCCTGTTACCAGGGCGATCTTGTGTTTCATATTTATCACCTTTCCTTATGTAGCGATTAACCGTTTACAGTACGAAAACACGCGCGGTTTCTCCGATCCGCTCCGAATCCTGCTCGTCTTCTGCGGCATAGTTGTCGGGAAGCCTTGTGAAGGGCCGTCTCGCGGATCTGTCGCGTGAGTGTTTCTATTATTCTATCTTTTCGACAAATGCAGATATTACCCTGCATAAATATGCTAACTTTTAATGAAATTGTACATTTCTAATAGAAAAACAAACTAATTTATACTAAAATGATAATTTTTTTTGCCTGCCTCCGGGTTATCTGTCGCTGTCTGTCAAATGATAACGAACGGAAAAAACGCCCGCTCGCGCTTCTTTCAATGCTTGCGCACGGCGTAAACCATATGAACCCAATCGTTCAACTGCTGCTGCACGGTAATATAGTCATGTCTGCGAAACCAGCCGATGATTTTGGAGCGATCGGCGGGAAAGCGCTGCGACAGGCCGGTCAGCAGCTCCTGCCGCCCCGCCAGCCGCAATTCGTTCATCCTCGCCTCCTGCGCCTCTTTATGCTCGAACATCAAGGCGGTGATGACGATTCTTCCGTGCGGCTTCAGCACCCGGTCCATCTCCTCCAAAGCCAGCGTTTGCTGTTCTTCGTTCAGATGGTGAAAAGCAAAATGCGTTGCTGCAAAATCAAACTCGGCTTCCAGAAACGGCAGCGCCAAGAAATTGCCCAGCTTGGCCTGTACATCCGGATAGTTGTTGCGGCAGCGAACCAGCATTTGGCGCGATTGCTCGACGGCGGACATCCTCGCCCCCGCCTGCTGCAGCCGGCCGGCCAAAGTTCCTGTCCCGGCCCCGATATCAAGTCCGGCTTCTCCCGGACGCGGCGCGAGCCACTGCCCGGTAAAGCTGAGAGCCCGCTCATAATCGGCGGCGGACGCCATGAAACCGACCGGGCTCGCGCTTTGTTCACCGCCGCTGCGGTCGAATTGCTCCGCCAGGCCGTCGTAATCCCAACGATCCTCCCAGGACGAGCGGGTCGATTTTAGCCGTTTCATGCTTGCAGCCAGCCCGAACAGATCGTCCAAGGCAAGCGGCCTGCGCTCCGCGCTCTTGCCGATCAGCTTGTCCATCGCGGCAAGCACATGCTTCCACTCGACCCACTGCGATACTAAGACGGCCCGCTGCAGCTCCAAATAATGACGGAAGCTCTCTTGATCGCCCCGATCCGCATACTGCAGCAGCTTGGCAATGCCTCCGACGCTGAAGCCGAGCTCGCGGAAGGCGGCGATAGCCTGCAATCTCCACGCGTCTTCCTCGGTATAATAACGGTAGCCGTTCTCTCCGTAGACCGGATGAAGCAGCCCCTTCTCTTCATAGAAGCGAATCGCTCTCGGCGTCACATCGAGGCGCCGTGCAAGCTCATTGATTTTCATCCGTTCCCCTCCATCTAGTATTGTAAACGATGACGTAACGGAAAGGTATATCCCCGTTCTTCGAAATATTCCCCATCCATGCGGCCCGCAGGAAAACTTGAACAGATTGTGTCCAACTGGCTGGCTATTGATCCATCCAATTGGATGGTTACTTATTGGCGCAATTACGTTACAATAAAACCGGATAACCCATCCATAATCCATTCCATATAGAAGGTGATTGTATGAATCTGACGGTTTTGTACATTCTTATATTTATCGTCGCAATGTTCGGATTGACGGCTACCATAGTCATCGGCGTTTCGCAGAAAAACCGAGAAGGCAATCCCAATTACGACAAAAGCACAGGCAAAATTTTTCTGAGGCTGGCCGTTTATTACATTATCGCTATTGTAGGCGGTTACCTTGCTTACGTCTTGTGGGCTTTCAGCTAATAAATTCGCTCCTCGGGAGGAAGCAGACCATGTGGAGGCCGGATCGCTCGGGCGATAAGCCCATCTACCAGCAAATAGCCGAGCATATCGAGCGCAGAATCGCATTCGGCGAATTGCCTCCCGGCTCCGCCCTGCCCTCCGAGCGAAAGCTGGCCCAGCAGTGGGAGGTCAACCGGAGCACGGTCATTCAAGCTTATGAAGAATTGCGGGCATCCGGCTTAATCGAAAGCATCCCGGGAAGCGGCCGACGGGTGAGCCGTTATAAATGGGGCATCGCCCCCAAGCATACGCCGCCCAATTGGCGGCAGTACGCGGAAGGCGGCACGTTCATGCCCAATTTGCCGTTCATCCGCCGCTTGCGCGAGGCGAAGCGGTCGGAAACGCCGCTAATCGATTTCTCAAGCGGAGAGCTCGCTGCGGATTTGTTCCCCAACGATGCGGTACGGAAGCTGATGAAGGAGCAGCCGTTCACGGATCATCTGGGCTATCACGATCCGCAAGGGTATTTGCCCTTGCGGGAAACGCTGACCGCCTACCTGCAGCGGTATCATCAGATTCAGGCCACCGAAGCGTCCGTCTTCATCACTTCGGGCTCGCAGCAGTCGCTATATCTCATCACGCAATGCCTGCTCAGCCCGGGCGACGCCGTCGCTATCGAGGACCCTTCGTACGCCTATTCGCTGCCGATGTTCCAATCGGCGGGCCTTCGCTTGTTCAGACTGCCTGTCGACGAGGGCGGCGCGCGGCCCGAGGATGTCGTCGCCCTGCACCGCAAGCATAAGCTGAAGATGATTTTTCTCAATCCGAACTTTCAGAACCCGACCGGCAGCGTGCTGCTTCCGGCGCGCAGGAAGCGAATGCTGGAGCTGGCCGCAGAGCTCGGCGTACCGATCGTGGAGGATGATCCGTTCAGCTTGACCGCCTGCGGCGACATGCCGCTGCCGCTGCCGCTTAAATCGCTGGATACGGATGGGACGGTGCTCTACATCGGAAGCTTGTCCAAGATCGCCGCTTCGGGCTTTCGCATCGGTTGGCTGATCGCTCCCCAGGAAATCGTCAGCCGCTTGACGGACGCCAGGCTGCAGATGGATTTCGGACTGAGCATCTTCCCGCAATGGATCGCCAATGCGTTTCTGCAATCGGAGCATTTCCCGCAGCATCTGCATGAGCTGCGTCAGGCACTGAAGGCAAGACGCGATTTGCTGCTGGAATCGCTCCGGCAGCTCCTGCCCGAAGAGATTTCTTGCCGCCGACCTGAAGGCGGCCTCAATTTATGGTGTAAAATACGGCAGCCGATCAGCGATTCGCGGCTGCTGGAGGAAGGGATCAAACGCAGCATCCTGTTCGTCCCCGGAAGCGTGTACGGCTCCGAGTCGGGCTATGTCAGGCTGTCCTATTCCCGGCCAGGATTAAGCGATATTCCCGTCGGAGCGGCCAGACTGGCCGAAGCTATCCGCGCCGCCAGACTGTAACGGTCCGCAGAGCTCACCGGCACGGCAGACGAACAGAACAAATCCCCCAAAAGCCATCCATGCCGCTACGCGGCACCACAGACAATGGAAATGGGGTACCAAGAGTAATTTCCAGGGTAGTGACGTGATGCTCTGAAGCTTATTCCGTCCGCATCCAGCTTCAGCTGGATCGGCGTCTAACCATTCAGCTAGGATCGTTCTATGGTTAGACATTACTTTCGGGGGAGCCCCCGGATATCCCCAGGAAATTGCTGCGCATCATTTCCTAAACAACAAGAAAACCCGCGCAAGAGGCGCCTGACGGCAGCCTTTTTGCGCGGGTTTATGCGTTCCTCTTCCCAAGTAATTCGGATAATCATTGAGCCGGGGGCTTGGGTCCGGCGCCGCTTCACCGCTGCCGGCTCGATGCTTTAGCCCGCGACCGCTGCCCACAACTCCAATTCGTTCGTGCAAATAAGCAGCGAAGGATAGGCGGCCAGCTTCTTCATATCGCTTTCCTTATCGACCGTCCAAGAGATAAGCTGAATATGCTCCCGCTCGCAGCGGCGAATGAACTCCTCCGTCATATATGGATAATAAATGGACATGTAGCCGCATTTCATTTCCCGGGCCCAAGGAAAGAACGCCGGAGAGGCTCCCTGATTAATGAGCCCGATATCGATTCGGTCGTCAAGCTCCCTCACCCTGGCAAGCGAGTAATGATCGAAGGATGTCAGAAATACTTGCTCCTGCATTCCTTTTTTCTTCACCGTCTGAATAACGGCTTCTTCCAATCCCGGGTAAAGATCCCCCATCTGCTTCAATTCAATATCGACGATCAAACGGCCGTTCAGCAACTCAAGCGCTTCCTCCAAGGTCGGAATACGTTCGCTTCCCCCGACCGTCAGCTGCTTCAGCTCCGCTAACGTCAAATCTTGAACACGTCCCGAGCCGTCCGTCATCCTGTCGACGGAAGTGTCGTGAATGACGACGGGAACTCCGTCCTTGCTCAGCTGCACGTCCAGCTCCAGATGCGAATACGACAGATCGCATGCGGCTTGAAACGAAACCAGCGTATTTTCCGGATACCGCACGGGGTATCCCCGATGAGCGATGCCTCTTACTTTCATCTTATATCCTCCTCCGTCTCCGAAACCGGGCTTAACAGGCCAAGCGCCTCCATCGCCTCGACAACGCCGTCTCCATAGCTGCGGCTGCATACAAACGAAGCCTTCGCTTTCAGCTCGGGATGGCTGTTGGCTACGGCCGCCCCTACGCCGGCGTACTCTATCATATCCATATCGTTCAGCTGATTGCCTATGCCGAGCACCTCGGCGGGCGTTACTTGCAGCAGCTCAGCCAGCTTTTTCAACGCAGAGCCTTTGCTCTGGTTCGGAGGAATAACTTCAAAATAATCGTCCTCCGACTGAATCGTAGCATAGCTTCGGTTGAAGCTCGGAAGATGCAGTTCCCACAGCTCTCGGATGCGCCTCATATCGCCGATGAGCAAAATCTTTTGCAGCGGCTTGCCCTGCCATCCTTCTTCGCTTGGATCGACGACGACGCAGCGAATTCCCTCTTTTATCTCGAATTGCTCGACGGCGGCCGTCCGGCTGAGCACCGAAACTCCCGCTTCCTCAAACAGCATCACCGTAACGCCCGACCGCTCCGCCGCCAGCAAAAAAGGCGTCAGCTCCCGCAGCTCCAGCGTCGAAGCCGACCAAACCCGGCTGCGGTCGGCAATTACGCTGCCATTGCACAAAATAAACGGGATGTCGATATCCAGCTCCTCGACGATTTTTTGGGCGGCGAGCCCGAAGCGTCCCGTCGCGATGGTGAACATCCCTCCGTTCGCCCTGAACCTGCGAACCGCCTCCTTGACCGGTTCGGTCAAGGAATGATCCTCGGATAGCAACGTACCGTCAAGATCGCTCACGATCAATCGTATGTTGTTCATACTTGTTCCTCCCGCTCATGGACGGAGCGGATGAAATGAGTTCCCGCCTGCCCGCCGCAAACGATCAGGGAATGCGTTATCTCCGCATGACCCGCATCCTTGGAAATGCCCGCCAGCAGCAGTCCTGTCGTAATTCCCGTAGCCGCGAACACGCAGTCGTCCGAAGAGACGAGATCATGCAGCGTCAGCAGCTTATGGGGATCGGCTATTCCCATCGAGCGGCACCGTTCGTATTCCGCCTCGGTTCCCGGCAGCAGCCTCGCCTGCATTTCGCCGCCCAGCCCCTTCAACGCGACTGCCGAAATGACGCCCTCCGGAGCTCCGCCTATGCCGTAAAACAGGTCGACGCCCGTTTCTTCGACCGCGACCGAAATCGCGCATGTTACGTCTCCGTCGTCGAACAGCCGCACCCTCGCCCCGGTCCGGCGAACCATGTCAATCGCCGCTTGATGCCGATCCCGGTACTGCATCATCACCGTGACGTCGGAAATATCTTTGTGCAGCGCTGCCGCCACTGCGGCCACGTTATCGACGAGCGGTCGCTCCAAGCTAGCGGCGCCTTTGGCCTTGGGCCCGACGGCCAGCTTCTCCATATACATATCGGGGGCATGCAGCAGCGTACCGCGCGGCGCCGCGGCGATCACGGCCGTCGAATTATCTTGGCCGGAGGCGACAAGCGTCGTGCCTTCGAGCGGATCGACCGCAATATCGACCCGCGGCCCCCTGCCGGTGCCGAGACGTTCCCCGATGTACAGCATCGGCGCTTCGTCCAGCTCGCCTTCGCCTATGACGACGACGCCGTCCATTTCCATCCGCTGCAGCACTCCGCGCATCGCCGTCGTTGCCGCATCGTCGGCTTCATGCTTGCAGCCTCTTCCGATCCACGGCTTGGCGGCAAGAGCCGCCGACTGAGTCACCCGCAAAAAATCGAGCGCGAGATGATTCATGCGCCGGCCCCTTCCGTCACCGCGCGCTTCCACTGCTCGGCGAAGGCGGCGAGAATATGGCAGGCCGAAGCCGCTCCGGGATCGATATGGCCGGCCGACCGCTCTCCGAGCCGGCTGGAGCGGCCCAGCTGCGATACGAGCGCCGCCGTCGAGCGCATCCCCTCTTCTCCGGCACGAACCGCAGCCTCCAAGCAGTCGGACAGCCCCTTGCCTGCGGCTCTCGCTTGCTCCAGCGCATCCATCGCCGGCAGCCACGCATCCATCATCGTCTTGTCGCCCAGCTGCGCCTTCCCGCGCTCCTGAATGCCCCGCACCGCCGTCAGCCAAAATTGTGCGATATCGTCTTCAGTCAGCACTTCCTTCCCCTGCAGCACGGCGCCGCCCCGCAAAAACGCCGTCGCATACAGCGGGCCGACCGAGGAGCCGACCGCATTCAAAAACGTCATCGCCATCTGTTGGCACAGCGCGCCGCAATCGGTCCCTTCGTACGTCCCGATCACCCCTGCGATCGCCTGCCACCCGAGCGACATCGTCACGCCGTGATCTCCGTCCCCTACGGCGCGGTCCAGCTCCGACAGCTCTTCCTTCGTCTCCTCTATCCGCTCCGCAATATGCGTAAAGAGACCTTTCCACTCGCGAATCGTTATCTCCACCACCGCTTCACCCTTCCTTTCCTTCTCTATGCTGCGCATACATCGGCGTATCCGCCGGGTCATCAACCAGCTCCGCGAGCTCGTCGTCGAGCTTCAATACCGAGACGGAGCATCCGCCCATCTCCAGCGAAGTGACATATTCCCCTACGAAGGAGCGGTGAATATGCGCCCCCAGCTCGGCAAGCCTCTGCGCTACGCGCCGGTATACGATGAACAGCTCCATTTGCGGCGTCGAGCCGAGACCGTTGATGAGTACGGCGACCCGGTCGCCCGACTCCACCGGCATATCGGCGAGAATCCGCTCCAGCAGCGCGTCCGCGACTTCGTCCGCGGTCCGCAGCTTGCCGCGTTCCACGCCGGGCTCGCCGTGAATGCCGAGCCCGATCTCCATCTCGTCTTCGCCGAGCACGAAGCTCGGCTTGCCCGTCTGCGGCACGGCGCACGGCGTCAGCGCTACGCCCATCGTGCGGATGGCATCGTTCGTCTTGCGAGCGACTCGCACGACGTCCTCGAGGCCGTATCCGCGCTCCGCTGCCGCTCCCGCCGCCTTGAACACGAGGAAGCCTCCGGCGATCCCGCGGCGGCGATGGGCTTGCGACGGCGGCGCCGAAGCCACATCGTCGGTTACGAGCACCGTCTCGACGCGGATATGTTCCATGGCCGCAAGCTCGGCCGCCATGTCAAAGTTCATGCAGTCGCCGGCGTAGTTGCCGTACATGTAGATCACGCCCGCGCCGCCGTTTACGGCGCGGGTGACTTCCAGTATCGGCGCCGGCGGCGGCGAAGCGAACACGTTGCCTACCGGTGCGCCGTCGGCAAACCCGCGCCCGATCAGCCCCATGAACGCCGGTTCGTGGCCGGACCCGCCGCCGATCACGACGCCGACCTTGCCGGGACGCGCCCCTCCGGCGCATACGACCGCCCGCTTGTTTTGCGGCAGCACCTTAACATGCCGGGCATATGCCGCGGCGTAGCCCTCGATCATTTCATCTACAACCGCATTCGGTTCATTCATCAGCTTCTTCACGCTTCTTCGCTCCTTTCTATGACCAAAGGGGATGAGCAGGAGTAGTTTTCCTTGCGCCCGCCGCCCGCGGCAAACAGTCTCTGCTCCCCGTCCATAATCTTCTGTACCTTCCTGCCGGAGCTGCCTCCGTCGAATTCGGCTTCGAGCCATGCGCGTACAATATGTTTGGCCAGCTCCGGCCCGATCACTCTCGCTCCCATAGTCAGCACCTGCGCGTTGTTGCTGCGCATCGCCCGCTCCGCCGAATACGTATCATGACAGAGCGCCGCCCTAATACCGGGAACCTTATCCGCGGTGATCGTCATGCCGATGCCTGTGCCGCATATCAGAATGCCCCGGTCGAATCGACCTTGAGCAATTTCTTCGGCGACGGCAAATCCGACATCCGGATAATCGATCGGCTGCGTGCCGTCAGACGGACCGAAATCGACATAGTCCACCTTGCGCTCCTCAAGATAGGTTTTAATCATTTCTTTCATGTCGTATCCGGCCTCATCGGCTCCAATCGCAATTTTCATGGTGAACAACCCCTTCGCTTATGTTATGGGATAAGGACGATCTTGAGCGATTGCGCTCCCTTTTTCATCAGCTCGAAGCCTTCCATATACTGCTCAAGCGGAAGCTTATGGGTAACTACGCCTTCCGTCGGGAATATGCCGCTCTTGATTCCATCGATGACAAGCGGATAGCAGTAAGGGCCAAGATGAGAGCCGAGAACGTCCAGTTCTTTTCTGTCGCTGATAATGCTCCAGTCTACCGTAACCGGGTCCTTGAACACGCTGAATTCCACAAAACGGCCCAGCTTGCGGATCATGGCAAGCCCTTGCTCCACCGACTTGGGATGGCCCGTCGCTTCGATATAAATGTCGCAGCCGTAGCCTTCGGTCATCTGCTTGATCTCCTTCACTACGTCGACTTCATTCGGATTCAGCACGATATCCGCGCCGAACTGCTTAGCCAGCTTCAGCCGTTCCTCGAACAAGTCGAGCACGATGAGCGTTCCGGCGCCGGATTGTTTGGCCGCTCCGACCATGCCGAGCCCGAGCGTCCCGGCTCCGGAGATAACGACCGTATCGCCTAACTGGATCTGCGCCCGTTGCACCGCGTGCAGCGAGCAGGCGTACGGCTCGATCAGAATCGCCTTCTCCAGCGGCAAATCATCCGGCACCTTGTAATTGATCGCTTCTTTGGTAAATTTCATATATTCCGCCATGGCACCGTTTACATTATTTTGGAACCCGTACAAATCATGCTTCTCGCACATCCAATACTGTCCCCGGTTGCAGAAACGGCATTTCCAGCAGGGAACGATTTGCTCGGAGATAACCCGGTCGCCGACGGCATAGCCATCGACTCCTTCGCCGAGTTCAACGACGAAACCGATAAATTCATGCCCCGGAATCATCGGCGCTTTAATATAAGCGGGCTGCGTCTCATCCCCCCAGAAGCTCGGCGCCCCTTGAAACGCCTTAATATCTCCGGCGCATATGCCGCATGCTTCCACCTTGATTACCATTTCCCCCGGACCTGCCTTGGGCACGGGAACCGTCTCCAGACGGTAATCGCCCGGGGCGTAAGCGACAACCGCTTTCATTTTCTCCGGAACGCTGACATTGTTCATAGGAAATCCTCCTCTATAAAATGGATTGAGTATAATCATCAATAATTTGGAAATGATCTATATTTATTTTTGCATTTACCTTATGTTTTGTCAACGTTTTTTATCATTTGATGTTGTTTGCTTTCATTTACCTATATTCCTATGAACCTATCATTGCAATTTCGGCTCACGCTTCGCGTCAGCGGCATCCCCTTTATTGTCGGTAAATGTTGATAATTGTTTCATGAATTTGCAAACGCCCCGAGCTTCAGGGACGCAATTCACTTTGCCAACGTTATATAAATTGATTTTTGTTTTCAGATGTTTTCTATATATAATTGTTGTATGATGATTTTTCATTTGATATAATTTCAATAAATCGTTAATATGGGAGATGCGAAGATGTTAGCACCCGAACGCCGCAATCGAATTATGCAAATTTTGAACGAACACAAGCAACTGCTGGTCAAGGACGTTTCGCTGGAGCTCGGCGTTTCCGAAGGCACCTTGCGGAACGACCTGAAAATATTGGAGGAAGACGGCTTGCTGGAGCGAACGCACGGAGGAGCCGTGCTGCCCAAACCGCATACGCCGGAGTATACGTTTCAATCGCGCAGCTTGACCAATCAAGAGGAGAAGAAAATGATCGGCAAAGCTGCGGCGAAGCTCGTACAAAACGGACAGTGCCTTATTCTCGACGCCAGCTCGACGTCGCTTGAGCTTGCCCGGCATCTGGTGCACTACGATTATTTGACCGTCATTACCAACGGACTTGCCACCGCTCAGGAGCTGACGCGCAATCCTCATATCAGCGTCATTGTCGTCGGAGGCGTGTTAAGACCCGGCTCAAGCTCTTTGGAGGGACTGCTCGGAAAAGGGCTGCTCGGGCAAATTCATGCGGATGTCTTCTTTACTTCCGCCCACGGCTTTACGGTCACTGCCGGGCTCTCCGATTTCAGCATTTATGAAGCGGAGCTCAAAAAGACGATGATATCGAACGTAAGCAAGGTCGTCGCCCTGCTCGATCATTCCAAGCTTAACCGCAGATCGATCGCTTCCTTCGCGGAAACGTCGCAAATCGATACGATTATTACCGATCCCGGAGCCGATCGCGAGTTTCTCGACGAGCTTGAAGGAGTGGAGATCATTATCGCGGATTAATGCACAATAAAAGTTCCTCTGCTTGCCGCATGAGGAACTTTTTCATTTTACGCCCGCCTCCGCTATTCGACGGATTTGCCTACATACCAAGGATAGTCAACGAAAAAAACTATTCCAGCCCTTCTTTACCCATTTTAACAAATTAATGGAGTGAAAGAGAATCCCTATTTTCCCATTTACGTCACGCGATCAATCGATTCAAATCGTTCATACAACGACAAAAGGCCGCGCAGCATGCAAATGCTACAACGGCCTCGCCTATTGCAGAGGAGCCTTTTCAATCGTTTACCCGATCCAGGCGCCGCTTCATCCGCTTTAACGTCTTCATTACGTCGTTTCCGCCTCTGCCAAGCAGCTCATGAAGCCGGTTATACTCCGAATACAGCTCGTCATACACGTCGCTGTGCTCTTCCACCGGCCGGTAGCTTTCTTCCCGCAGCCGGGTCATGCGCTCCGCAGCTTCGGTTATGCCCGCGCAGCCTCCCCTCGCGGGACCGGCGGCTACAGCGCCGAACATCGCCGCTCCGAGCGCAGGCGTCTCTGTCGAATCGGCAATCCGGATTTCGCGCCTCATCACATCCGCATAAATCTGCATCAGCAGCCGGTTGCGCTGCGGCAACCCGCCGCAGGCAATAAGCTCCTTCACCTCCATGCCGGACGTCTCGAAGGTCTCGATAATTTTGCGCGTGCCGAAAGCGGTCGCCTCCAGAAGCGCCCGATAGATCTCCTCCGGCCTCGTTTGCAAGGTCAATCCGACGATCAGGCCGCTTAAATCGGCGTCGACGAGCACCGTACGATTGCCGTTCCACCAGTCGAGTGCCAGCAGCCCGTGCTGACCCGGCCGCAGCTCTGCAGCCCGCCTCTCCAGCCAGCCATGAAGGGTCAACCCTTCGCTCGCCGCGGCATGCTTGGCGTAAGACGGCGCAGCTTGCTCCACAAACCAGCCGAACAGATCGCCGACGGCCGGCTGCCCCGCTTCATAGCCGTACAGCCCCGGGATGATGCCGTCTTCGATGACGCCGCACAGCCCTTCCACGCACACTTCTTTATCGCCAAGCAGCATATGGCATAAGGATGTCCCCATCGCCATAACCATCTGCCCCGGCCGCACGGCCCCCGCGCCGACGGCTCCCGCATGCGCGTCGATAATGCCGACGGCAACCGCGGTTCCCGGGCGCAGCCCCGTTATCGCAGCAGCCTGCTCCGTCAGCTCTCCGGCTTTGGAGCCGAGGGGAAGCACCTCGCCCCGCAGCTTGGTCTCCGCGAAGCGCTCCAGCCGGGGGTCCAGCGCCCGGAAGAAGGACCGCGCCGGATAGCCTTCCCGCTTATGCCAGAAAGCCTTGTATCCGGCGGCGCACCCGCTTCGTACCGGATTACCCGTCAGCCGCTCCACGATCCAATCGGCCGCCTCGATAAACCGGTCCGCCATCCCGTATACGGACGGAGCTTCGTTGAGAACCTGCCAGGCTTTAGCCGCCATCCACTCCGAGGAGCTTTTGCCGCCGTACCGGCGCAGGAACGTCTCGCCTAAACGCCGGGCAGTCTCGTTGATCCGGCTCGCTTCTTCCTGAGCGGCATGATGCTTCCACAGCTTGACGTAGGCATGGGGCTCGTCCCGCAGCGCCTCCTGAAAGCATAAGGGCGCGCCGGAGCTATCCACCGGCAGCACCGTGCTTGCGGTAAAGGCGATGCCTACGCCGATCACCTGCGCGGGATCGATGCCGGAGAGGCGCAAAACCTCCGGTACCGATCTCCTTAACACTTCCATATAATCATCCGGATGCTGGAGAGCCCAATCGGGCTCCAGCAGCTTGCCGGAATCCGGCAGGCGCTCGTCGATCACGCCGTGAGGATACGGCGTTACGTGAGAAGCCGCTTCTTCCCCCGTGCTCACGTCGACCAGCAATGCCCTTCCCGATTCCGTTCCGTAATCGATGCCTATCGCATACCGTTTCTCCATCGCCGAAATTCTCCTTCCGCCTTAACCGTAGAGCGGCCCCAATGCCGCGCAAGCTCTGTAATCCGCGCCTTGCGGATCATCCGCTCCGAAGGCGCTCCAATAGCTCGGACGGAACAGGCGTTCCGGGTCCACGTTATGCATACTGACCGGAATGCGCAGCATGGCGGCCAGCGTAATCAGCTCGGCGCCTACGTGACCGTAGCTGACGGAGGCATGATTAGAGCCCCAATGGCTCATCACCGAGTATACATCCCGGAATGCACCCTCCCCAGTCAAGTTCGGTACGAACCAGGTTGTCGGCCATGTCGGGTTAGAGCGCTGATCGAGCGTATCGTGAACATCCTCCGGCAGCTCTACAGAGTACCCTTCAGCCAGCTGCAATACCGGACCTACTCCTCGGATCAGATTGATCCGCGCCATCGTCAGCGGCATACCGCCGCGAGTCGTAAAGTCCGTCGAGAACCCGCCGCCGCGGAAAAAGTCGACGGCAGGGCGCCATTGCGTCGCCTCCAGGCAATCCCGGACTTCAGACTCCGTGATGTCCCAGAACGGCTTCATGACCGGTTGTCCGTCTTCGGTCTGCCGGCCGGTTCCGTCCAGTGCCGCCGCCCCCGAATTGATCAAATGAATGACGCCCTCCGCGGCCCTACCGGTCAAGTCTTGTCCCGTCACGCGCCGCACCGCCTCAGGACTCCAATACGTCCGCACGTCGGCAAAAATTTGCGCGCGGTTCGTCAGCAGATGGCCGAAGAGCATCGTAACGGCGTTCAAGTTATCGTTCTCGGTAGCGAGCATGTACGGCTCGCGAATACCGTTCCAGTCGAACGAGCTGGTCAGCATCGCTTCCATGAAATCGCCGTTCGGAAAATGGTCCGTCCACGCCCGCTGTCCCTGAAAGCCCGCCGCAATGGCGTTATGCCCCATGGCTTCCTCCTCGTAGCCCAGCTCGGCCAGCTTGGCATTGCCGACCATCAAATCGCGGGCGATCAGAGCCATTTTGACCATCGTCTCCCAATCCTGCGCCTTCTGCTCCTCGGAACGGATGAACCCGGGCGGGTTCGGATCGGCCCCGATACGGCAGTTCTCCCGGGTCCAGGCCAAAGCCCGCTCGTATTCGTCCCGGTCGTAGATACCGCGCTCGATACGGCGAACGAACTCGCTCATATCTACATATTCGTTGCGCATGCCCAAATAGTTTTGGAAAAACGTCTCATCGGCAATGCAGCCCGCTATCCCCATCGATACGGTACCGAGCGCAAGATAGGATTTGCCCCGCATAGTAGCTGCGGCGAGTCCCGCCTTGGCGAACTGAAGCAGCTTCGCCTGTACATCCCGGGGGATCGAGCCGTCCCCGATATCCTGCACGTCTCTGCCGTAAATACCGAATGCGGGCAGTCCCTTCTGATTATGCGCAGCCAGCGCCGCCGCCAGATAGACCGCTCCCGGGCGCTCCGTTCCGTTAAAGCCCCAGATCGCTTTGGGCATGTGCGGGTCCGTATCCATCGTCTCCAGCGGGTAGCACCAGGACGGGGTTACCGTAATGGTCAGCCCGACGCCCTGCTTGCGGAACTTCTCCGCCGCCCGGGCCGCTTCCGCCACGCCGCCGATCGTCGTATCCGCAATGACGCATTCGACCGGCAGGCCGTTCGAGTGCCGCAAGTTATCGCTTAACAGCTTCGCGCAAGCGATAGCCATGTTCATCGTCGGCTCCTCCAGCGACTCCCGGATACCGCCCCGGCGGCCGTCGATGACCGGGCGAATGCCGATCTTCGGCATGTCTCCTTGCAAACGGTTGATTGTCGGGTTCATGCTCATACTCGCTTTCCTCCTAATTGTTCGGTCATATACCGGGTGAGGCGGCGCAGCTGCTCGACCTCCAGCTTATGGGTCGCGGTAAACTCCCCGGCGCTTTTGGAACGGCACTCGAAATTGGACAGGACGCCTTCCAGCATCAAATAATATTTGGCGTTAACCGGGTACAGCTGCTTCTCGATCAGCGACGCCATGCTGAGAAAGCTTGCCAGCAGCTCCGCTTCCTCCGGCTCGGCAGACGCTTGCTTCATTAGCCGTACGTACAGCTCCGGATGAAAATTGGCCATAACCCCGCTATACCCCGTCATGCCCAGCTTGATCGTCTCCAGCAGCGTGGCGGAGTTGGCATTATAAATGCGCAAACCCGTCCCCCTTACAGCCTCCAGCTTGGCTCGCATATTGCCGACATCGCAGCTGGTGTCCTTGAGAAACCGGAAACGTCCGGTTTCCGCGCACCGCTTGAGCAGCTCCGGCGATATAAGCCGTTTGTACGGATACGGGCATTCGTAGAAGCCGAGCGGTACCGAGTCCGGCAGCCCGGCCAGCAGCTTCTCAAGATTAGCCAGCCATACATCGTCAGGCTCATCCTGCCGTGCCAGCCGATTCGTAATCAACACCAAGGCGTCGATCCCCGTCGCCGCCATAGCCCGCAGCTCCTCCAGCTGCTCTTCCGGAGAATCGGCGATATGGCCGGAGGCGATTACGGGCACACGGCCCGCCGCCTTGGCCTTCACGAAGGAGGCGAGCTTCACCCGCTCTTCCAGACGCAAATAAAACATTTCGCTCGATTGACATACGGCGAACAGCCCGTCAACCCCTTTCGCGATATACCATTCAATCAGCTTCTCCAACGCCTCGTAGTCGATCTCATTATCGTCGGTAAACGGAGTGACCATCGTCGGCCATACTCCATCGGATATATGTCCCTGCATCGGTTTTCCCCCTTTGTTCATTTCTTGTCTAAAAGTATGGTGAAAAACGATTGGCCTGCGGCTGCCGAGCATCGAATCGTTTCTAAGTTTAACGGACACCGGGGAGCTAAATTCGTCGCAAACAGACGTATTTGAAACGTAACGGACGTCATGGCGCTTACATAGCTCCGAATGGCTTTCTATGAAGGCTTTGCCAACCAATAGCTGCATCTGTGTCCGTTAAAAATCCAAAATGGCCGATAGGACTAATATAACGGCCGCTGTGTCCGTTGCTTCCGATCGCTGTTGAAATCGGGGACAAAGGCAAACGCTTCATTTCTCCAGATTGCCCTCGCTTGCTCTATCTGTTTTTTCGCCGGTTCCAACAAGGTGATGATTTCGTCGTGGACTGCGCTTGATAGAAGTTTCCGCTCGCTTGTTCGCCACGCTTCTAAAAGCGCACTAAACAGCGCCGCCGGTCATCGCGCAGGTACGGACCACAGCTTGATCTGCCCGAACAAGCCGTACGGGTGCACAAGATACTGCGGCGTACGGTCTTTGCCTTCCTTGCGGAACGATTCGCAGCTCGTCGTCGGCGTGCCTCCCAACGCTTGATGGAACGGCCCGAACATATTTCTCGGACTGCCCATGACCTCGATTTCCAGTCGGTTCGAGCCTGGGAGCAAGTAGGAGGTCACATCGACGCCGTCCGCGGATTTCCAAGGGATATGCCCGGCTGTACGCCCGTTGACGCGAATTTCCGCGATCACGGCCGAGCAATCCCCCAGCTCCAGTACGAATCTGCGCTGTGCCGCCGGCTGATGCTCGTAATCGGCATGATAGACGATGCTGCCGTTATAGTGATAATAGCCTTGGAGACACCAGTCTCCGGCATGAAGCGTTAACGGCTCCTTCACGATGCGCCGGTCCGGACTCACCGCAAAGTCACCGATCAAATAGACATCTTCGACCTCCAGCGCCTGACGGTACAAACAGCGCAGCTCCAGCTCGTTCATTCCCCGGACGAGCACGCCGAGAGGCACGCGGTCCATCGAGCGGTCGACGAACCAGCCGGTCGGTGAGTTGGAAACCTCCATACCGTTAAGAAAAATCCGGTAATGCCGGGCGCCCTCAATAACCAGATCGACGCCAGCAGCCGGCACATCGGCGACCTCGAAGTTCAAGAGAAAGGCAGCCGGCGCGCCGTCATTCGGATGCGGCTCGTGAATCCATTTGTACCGCTGCGTCATGCCGTTGTGATGAACCGGCCGCATCCCGAGCACTTCGCGAATTTGCCGCTGCGCGGCCCAAACGTCCGCTTCCTCCGCAGACCAATCGGTATCGCCGAGCCGGAACCGGCATGTATCGAGCGTCAACACGTTAGGCATCGTCCGCGTGAAGCCGAAGGCGGGCCCAAAGGCTTGTTCCAGCGCCGCACCCGCTTGGCGGGTCGCAACGGCAAGCCCGGAAGACGGCAGCGCCCCTCCCGCATCCGCTCCACCGACCCAAGCTTCCGCAGGCGGCTTCTCCTTATAGATGATGTACAGCATCGAATCCGCCGGTCCAAAATGAGCGTCGAAACGCATTTCTCCGTCCGCAAGCGATACCGCCACTTCATGAATCCGGCCGTTCAGCGCGTCCCACCGTTCTACGCGGCCGGTCAGCGCGGTAGAGACGATAACGTCGACGGCCCGATCGCGGTCGTTATTAACGACGAACAACGAGTAGTACGAGTCGGTTTCCTTCAGCATGTACAGCAGCTCCGGCGCTTCCGCCCCGTACGCGCTGCGGAGGCTGACCGGCCGCGGCATATGCCGCTCCAGCGCGCGGACCGCCTCCTCCTTGCCGCTTACGATCGTGACGCCGGAATGCTCGTACAGCTTGGCCGCCTCCGCCGACGACCGTCCCTCGATCATCGCAGCTCCGGGCGTCATCGCGATGATCTTGCCTCCGGCGTCCAAATAACCGAGCAGCAGCTCGTACGTGCTGCGCAGCATCGTGCGGATCGGCGGAAGGACGACAAGCTTATAGGCCGCCTGATTCACATGCAGCTTCCCGCCATGTACCGCTCCCGCTTCGGCCATGATCGTCTCGTCCCCGAGATCGAAATCGTAGTGGGAACGGGCAAAATGCCGCAGCAGATCGTTAAACGCATAGCCGTATTCGTCGATGGCCGGAATATCCCGGTCCTTCCCCCGGGATGGACTGCCGTAAGGATTCGTGCCGAGCATCGACCATGCGGTCGTGGCCGGATGAAGCACCAGAATGTCCCGGATCGGCTTGCCTTCCGTCAAGATCATTCCGAGCCGGGCGAAGTAATCCTCCACAATCCGGTTATATTTCCACCAGCTCGTCTGGTAATTGAAAAACGGCGGGTAATCTCTCTTGCGGCAGCCCCGGATCGAGTACTGGGCAAGATGCTGCGAGCGCAGGTTGACGCCGAGCGCGTACTGCCAGTCTCCCATCCATTTTTGCCCTTCAAAGGTAAACTCCCATCCGGCGCAGCCGTACATCTCGGAGATGACGAACCGGCGCCCGTATTGATTCGCCACGCTGGTACACTGCTTGACGGTCATGTACTCGTCCGTCTGCTCGCAGAGCATATCGATGCCCGGCACATGCTGGTAGCGGTAATGCGGCATAATCGCTCCGCCGACCCGCGTAGCTACGCCGAGCGCGCTCTCCCACAAATAATGCCCGGTAAATTCAAGACGGTTGCGCTCGCACCAGTCGCCAAGCTGTTTGGAATACGCCTCGCTGTATTTCTCGGTAACGGTGCGCCAGTAATCATGCCGCGCAGCCGACGAATGCTCGCCGTCGAAATATAAATATGGCAGCAGTCCGGTTATGTCATAACCCCTTTGCTTCAGAAAATATGGCTGAAACGTGTACGTCCACGGCAGCCAGCCCCGGCCGGCCGTAAACCGGCAATGTCTGTCATGCACGCTCGGCTCGTCGGTGAATATCCCGCGGATCGCTTTCCCGAACTGCTCGCCGACCTCATCCTTATAGCGCTCATAGGTCGATTCGATAAACCGTGCGACCGTCTCCTCGTTCATACTGTCGGGCGGCGCCTCGCCGTTAAACCATTCGCTACCGGCCGATACCTCGATCCGGAAAACAAGCAGCGTCTCGTTGTCCCCCAGTACGGGAGTCTCATGGAGCGGCAGCCGCTCGCAGCGCTGAAGCCTCATCCCGTCGATGACGGCCTTGAACAGCGCGATCATGCATCCGCCCGGCTCGAAAGAGCCTCTCGTCACTTCGACGGTCAGCCCCTTGGCGCGGTACTCGTCCCCTCGGGCAGGTACCGTGCCCCCGGCCGATCCCGACGGCCAACGGTCCTCGTCATAGAGCCAGGCGTGCATGCCAAGCGACTCCGCGCGGGCGACGGAAGCCTTAACGGCTTCCATCCATTGTTCTCCCATATACGGCGTTTCGAGCCCGTCGCGCGAATGCATGAAAAATCCGCCCATCCCCTGCTCGTTCATATCCTCAATCTGCCGGACCAGCTCTTCTTCGCGCAGCTCGTCATTCCATGACCAGAAGGGCATCGAGCGGTAGGCCGCAGGCGGATTCGGAAACGCCTTCTTCAGAGCGGCCAGTTCCGTCCATTCCTTCATTGTGTGCCACCCCCGTCAGCTTTCTTCAAACTCCAGCTCCAGACTCCAGCACACAATACGCTCCCGCTTCCAGGTATAGGTCACATGGACGAAATTCCCCTGCGCGATGACGGCGGGATAAGAAAACTCGCCGTATTCGATCGGCACCGTATATGACGTATACTCGCCCTCCAGCACTTTGAGCTGCTCCCATGTCTCCCCGTTATCGGCGGAGATGCTCAGCATAAGCGGAGTGCGCGGCCCCCGGTACATGCCGATCGGGTTATAAGCCAACACAAGCGCTCCGTTGTCCATTCTCGCCAGATCGATGCCGCTGTTATTGTTCGGCAAATAGGTCCGGTAAGCGGGCGACCAGGTGCGGCCCGAGTCGCCGGAGTCGCTCCGGTAGATGAATCCCGCCGTGCTGCGGGTCAGCATATGCACCCGCCCCGGCGCGGATTCCCACACCGTCGGCTGGATAATGCCCTTGCCCCGGATCGGCTCCGCTCCTTCCGGGTATTCGCCCTCGGCCTGACCTTCATGGCGGACCGGCACCTTGGCGCTGGCCGTCCAGGTAAGCCCTTGATCGGTCGAAATATCGGCGAAAGCGTCCCAATACGTCCCTTCCAGCGACGCCGGCGCAACCCATGTGCCGTCCTGCAGCTGAATCAGCTTATTTTTTACCGGCCCTCTTCCCCCGATATCGCCGGGCACCAGATCGACGGGGCGGCTCCAGGTCAAGCCGTCGTCATCGGATACGGTAACCCGCGTATACCATTCGGGAATCGGATGTCCCACCTTATAATGGAGAACGATTTGCCCGTCGTCCTTGCGGAACAGGACGGGATTCCAGTGGACGAGATCAGGCTCGTCGGCGACAAGATAAGGCGCCGACCAGGAGCCGTTCGTCCGTTTGGAGCACCAGATGCCTACATCCGGATTGCCTTCCTTGGAGCCTGCAAAATAAGCGGCGAGCAATTCCCCGTTCGGGAAAGCGATCACCGTCGAGGCGTGGCAGCTGGCAAACGGGCGCTCCTCCTCGAATAAAAATTGTTTCGTATACTGCTTGATCTTCATCTGCATTCCGCTCCTTGTTCGTGACGCATTACTTTTTCATTCGGGCCAATGCGTCGTTATAGATTTTTTCCAGCTCGCCGGCCCCCATGTCGCGCGCTTTCTGGATCACGGCGTCATATTCGTCGATCTTCTTCACGCCCATAATAAATTTATCGTACTCCTGATCGAGCATCGTATTAATGGTAACATTCAGCTCCTTGACGCGGGAAGCTTCCTCTTTGCTCAGCGGCGGGTCCATTACAGGTTCGTTATATGCTTTATCTTTAGCGATAATGCCCCAATATTCATCGTTAATCGCATCCCAGTTGCCCGTCATTTTCTCAATCTGGTTCTGACTCATCGTGTTCGTATAATGAGGCGTAAAGCTCAGCTGGCAGCAGCCTAGATCGGAATACAAGGCATAGTACGGCGTCGGCGTAGCGTCTTTGAATTTGGCTACGTAATCTTCCTTATACTTCGGCTCGCCTTTATCGTCCAGGGCGTAATGCACCCCTTCAATACCGAAGTTCATCAGATTGGAGCCTTCCTCCGAATACATCCAATCCAGCAGCTTCACCAGCTGCTCGGGATTTTTCGCCTTCGCGCTTATCGCGAACGTCTTGCCGCCGAATACCGTAGCATAGAAGTTGGCGCGCGCTTTGCCAGGAGCATATTCCGGAATGGGCAGCACCTGGAATTGTCCTTCCGGCTGCGTTTTGCGCAGATCGCGGGTGTAGTTTAAGGAAAATCCGCTATTATCCAGGAAGAAGAACGATTTCCCGCTGGTCAGCTTCTCTGTCCACTGCTGCTGCGTGGTCACGGCGTAGTCGGGATCAAGAACGCCCAGTTTATATGCTTTGTTAAAATAGGACAGCACGTTTTTAAACGCCGGAGTGGCGGGACCGTAGACATATTTGCCACCGTCGATATCCTTATCGTAGTACATGCCGTTGCCTTTGGTGCCGTTGACTCCGCTGCCCAGCATATAGGCGGTCGTCACCAGCAGCTGCGGCGTGCCGTTGCGCACCGTCCATGGCTTGGAGTCCGGGTACAGCTCCTTCAGCTTGGCCAACACGGTAAGCAGCTCGTCGAAAGTTTTCGGCTGCTCCAGCTGATGCTTCTTCAGCAAATCCTCGCGGATGACCGGGCCGAAGCCGTTCTTCAGCTCATTGCGGGCTACCGCCGGGAAGCCGTATAACTCCCCGTCCACCGTCAGCTTGACCATGTCGGGATTGGCGTCCCATATCTTCTTGAAGTTCGGCATCAGCCCTTTGTTCATATAGTCCATCAAAGGCAGGAACACGCCCGTTGAGCCGAAGTCGTTCAAATCGGTTTTTTCCACCTGGATAATGTCGGGCAAATTGTTTGTCGCGATCAGCGTCTTCTTCTTGTCGTTGTAATTGCTGCTCGGCACCGTTTCAAAGTCGAGCTTCACATTCGTCCGTTTGAAAATTTCCTGCTGAATCGGAGAATTATTTTTCACCGGCTGATTGGCGTTTTCGGGAAATACGACCTTCACGGTGCGCTCTTTATCCGCAATTTTCGCGCCTGCCGCCGCCTGACTGCCGCCCGTGTCGGCCGGGGCCGCCTCCTTGCCTCCCGAGCATGCCGCCATGCCGAGTGTCAGCGCAATCCCCGTCAAGGAAACCGCCGCCATGCGAGACCATCTTTTTGCCATACTTACTACCTCCCTGGAATGATTAGCTTTGTTTTTCTTAGCTTCTAGTCTTCTTGCTCAGCCTTTTAAGGCGCCTATCATAACCCCTTTGGCAAAATACTTTTGCAGGTAAGGGTACACCGCAAGAATCGGAATGATCGTAATGATGATGACCGCGTATTTATAGTTGGCGGCCACGACCCGGAAGCTGGAACCCGCGCTGCCGATATCCCCCTGCTGGTCGGCGAATTCGCCGGCAATGACGATATTCCTCAGCAGCACCTGCACCGGGTACATATCCTTGCTGTTCAAGTACAGCAGCGACGGGAAGAAGCTGTTCCAATGATGGACCGCATAAAACAGCACCATCGTCGCCATAATCGGCATCGATAACGGGAGAATGATCCGAAGCAGAATCTGAATATCGTTCGCCCCGTCCAGAAAAGCCGATTCCTGCAGCGATACGGGAATCCCTTCGAAGAAGGTTTTCATAATGATCATATTGAACGTGTTGATGGCGGGCGGTAAAACGATAGCCCACATCGTATCGATCAGCCCCAGCTTCTGAATGACCAGATACGTAGGGATCATGCCCCCACTTAAAAACATCGTAAACGCGATCATAAAGATAAACGCATTGCGTCCGTACATATCCTTGCGCGACAGCGCAAAGGCGCACATCGCCGAGAAGACGACGTTAATGGCCGTACCGATGACCGTGTAACGCAGCGTATTTCCGTAGGCATGCCAGATGTCTTTGTTTTTGAAAATAATTTTGTAGGCTTCGATCGTCACGTCATGCGGAATCCACTTGACGTCGCCCCGGTTCACGGCGCTTCCGTCGCTGATGGAGACGATGAAAATATAGTAAATCGGATATAAGGTAACGAACACGAGCGCCAGCAGCAGTACGATAATGACGCCGTCCAGCAGCCGGGATGCGAGCGTTGCTTGTCGGTTCATCTTCTCTGTCCCTCCCTACCACAAACTGGTTTGGCTTATTTTTTTGGACGCTTTGTTCGCGGTATACAGCAGCACTAAGCCTACGATCGCTTGAAACAGCTCGACCGCCGTGGCGTAGCTGAAATCGCTTCCGAGCAATCCCCTGCGATAAACGAATGTGGAAATAACATCCGCGGTTTCATACGTCGATCCGTTGTAAAGCAAAATGATTTTCTCGAATCCGACCGACATCAGCCTGCCCAAGTTCAAAATCATCATAATGGAGATCGTCGGCGCGATGCTCGGCAGCGTAATGCTCAGCAGCTGATGCCAACGGTTCGCTCCGTCGATCTTGGCGGCGTCGTACAGCTCCACGTCGACCCCGGTCAGTGCAGCCAAATAAATGATCGAGCCCCAGCCGACGCTCTGCCATATGCCGGAGGCAACGAAAATCGTACGGAACCACTCGGGCAGCATCAGAAATTTAACGGGTTCAAATCCCAGCCATTGAATAACCTGATTGATCAGCCCGTCCGAGGACAAGAAGTTCGCGATCATCCCGCAGACGACGACAGTCGAAATAAAATGCGGCAAATAGCTGATGCTTTGCACGATCCGTTTGAACGCCTGATTTTTCAGCTCGTTGAGCATGAGCGCAAGCACGATCGGCGCCGGAAACGCCCATATCAATTCATAAATGTTAATCAGCAGCGTGTTGCGGATCAGCTTCCAGAAATACGGGTCTTTCAAAAATTTCTCGAAATGATGAAACCCGACCCACGGGCTCCCCGAGATGCCCTTGACGATGTTGTAATCTTTGAACGCAATGATGATTCCGTACATCGGCCAATAATGAAAGATGACATAATAGCAGAACGGAATAAAAAAGATCGCGTACAAATATTTGCTCCTCGCCATCCCCTGGATGACAGGGTGGCGTATTCTCGCCGAGCTGAACGCGGCCGCCTGTTTGGTCTCTTGACTATGAATCATAATCCCCTCCCGGTTTAACGCATATCCCTCTCCCGTATGCACAGGTTGCTTCAGGATGCTTTCTGATTCGGACGTTCCCTAGCCGGTCATCGCCCGGTGAGCTTATTATAGAAACCGCCGCCGCCGTCTGAAAAGAACCGATACCCGACCCGACGATGCACTTTTCGCACTCCGGCGGGCTTGATTCAACTTTCTACCGGTGTCCATTTTTCCCCCTTGGGCCGCCAGAAACGGGAGCGAAGCCCCGGCAATCCGCCGCCGAAGCCGTGCCGCATGTCTTTCCCCGGCCGCATAAAGTCTTGCCTTCCAATCCAAATAAGATAGCCAAAAAGCCATAGACCAAGGCGGGTCTATGGCTTCTATTGAACTGTTATGAACAAGCTTGATTCGGATGCGCCCTCATTTCCGGTGCAGGGAACGATAATCGTTAGGCGCGATTCCTTCCATTTTTTTGAATACCCGCAGAAACGTCGTCCGGCTCGGAATGCCGATCTGCTCGGCGATATCGCTTACCCGCATATCCGTCTCGGTCAGCAGCTTCTTCGCTTTATCCATGCGAACCTGGTTAATGTAATCGGTCAGATTGACGCCCGTCTTTTCTTTGAACACGCGGGATACGTATTTGAGCGAGACGCCCATTTCTCCGGCGATTTGTTCCAGGCCGAGATCCTGCCGGTAATTGTCCTCGATATACTTTTCGATCAAGGAGACGAGGCTGCCGGATTTGCCGTCGCCGCCCGTTCGCGTCGCATCGATGATCTGCACGTAATAGGCGTAAATCGCCTCCTGCATGTCCCTATACTCGGAGAACGATACGCTGCGCTCGCCCTCCAGCAGGCGGCTTAACTTCTCGTCCGCGGCGATGGAATGGACATCCATTCCCCGCTCCACAAGAAACCGCGCGCCGGTCGTGTACATTTCCTGAAACAACAGCCCCAAATATTCGTACGAGATGCTGCCCTGCACATTCGCCGTCACAATCTGGTCGATAATATCGCGAAGGGCGTCCTTATGGCCCAGCTTCAAATGATTCCATATTTTTTGCTCGTCGAACAGCGAGTACATGAACCGGTTTTCAATCTGGAGCTGTTCGGAATCGACGATCTGGAACCGGTCTTTGCCGCTGCGCTTGCCGATCGCCGTCATCGCTTCGTTATACGAGGCTCCGATCTCGTTAATACCGGAATAGAACGTACCGATGCCGACGGTCATGTCGTAGTACATATGAATGTCGTATTGAAACAGGCTCATCAGCTTTTGGAACGTGGGATGCAAAGCCGCCGCCTGTTCCCGATTCTCGACGTTGATGATCGCCACGAACAAATTTTGCCGGTACTCGATGACGTACGACGGCGCAATTTCCCCGAGCAGCGTCCAAATGATTTTCTTAATCCCGTTCATCACCAGCATCCGGTCCGTATCCTGAATGTCCTGGTAGAACGGCTCCTTAAAGTCGAAGGACACTCCGCAGCAGACATACCCGGCTCTGTCGAGGCCGAATTCCGCCTGCAGCGTCTCCTGCAATATTTCCTCTTGATTCAAGGTATGTCCCTTCAGCAAAAATAAAAAGGATGACTCGACATATTCGCTCGTATGCTGATCGTATTTCCTTTTATACTGCCGATGATAATCGGTTAACGAACGAAGGCTCTGTTGGATTTGTTCAAAATCGTTAACCTGCTGCGCCGGCGCGTGGCCTTCATGGCTCCATAAATCGCTTTTGTCCAGGATAATATTGCGAATATTGCGTATCGGATTATAAATTCGCGAGCTGAACACAAAGGAGAATACGATGCCCATCAAGACTAACACCAGGCATAAGAGCAAGGTCATCAGAAGAATGCTTGAAGTATGGCGGTGAAATTCGCTGATCGGCGTAAACGAGTAATAGTCCCAGCCGTACAGCGCCGATTTGGCGTGAGACACCTCATAACGCTCCCCCGCGATGTCCATTTCTCCCTTTAACGCCTGATCGCCCTGACGGTCCGCAGCGGCTTCCGCGAATAGCGGGTCCGCCATATAGCCGTTCGGATCGAACAGCGCCTTGCCGCTGCCGTCCGTAATCACATAGCGGGTCGATTCGAAGACGGCGTTGCCTTTGAGCGCTTTCTCAATCGCGTCTACCGCCACGTTGATGACCATCACGGCATTATAGCTTTGCAGCCGGTCGCGGATGACGACGGGCACGACCTGCTTGTCGTAAATTCCTTCGCGCTTGACGGAGGCTGCGGGCAGCAGCTCGATGTACTTGTCCGAATTTAGCTTCTGCGCCCAGTAATCGGCGTCGTATTGATCGTATTTGTACATCGTGCCAAAAAAAGAATCGAATCGGTTCACGCCCGCGCTGACATAAACGTTCGATGTATCGATGTACACAAACATCCGGTCGGTGAAGTCGCTGACAATGTTTTCATTGCGCTGAATAATTTTTGGCAGACGCCATATTTCCGTCCTCACTTCCAAGCTTTGCTGCTCCTCGGGCATTAACAGCATCCGCACGGTGTAATCGCTGAAAAAATTAAAGCTGATTTCTTGCAGCGAGCCCATTTTGGCGTCGATCGTCTGAGCGGCGTTTTGCAGATTCGTTTTGATCCGGTCGTTAAAATCTTTCTTCATTATATAGAGCGAGTACATATACGTGGACAGCCCGATAATGACGATCGGAATCAACAGTGTGAGAAAATAAAATAATATTTTGAAATACAGCCGGTTCTCTCTATTGCGGAAGAAGCTGTTCCAGCGCAACTCCCGTCCCCCTCCCTTCATCGGACCGATTCTTTATCAGAATTCAAACGGGCCGCCGCCCGGTTGTATATATCCTCCAATTCGGACGCTCCCAGCTCGCGGGCTTGCCGTATCACTTGATCGTACCCTTCTATAGGCTTAAGCCCCATAATAAATTTGTCGAATTGCTCGTCCAGCATATCGTTGAGCGTCGAATGGATGTCCTTGGCTCTGGCAGCTTCCCGCTTGGTCAGCGGCGGCTCCATCACAGAGGGACGGTAGGCCGGATCGGAGGCGATCAGACTCCAATACTCTTCGTTGAGCTTATCCCAGGTGCCCGTCATCTTTTCGATCTGAAACTGGGACAACGTGTTGGAATAATAAGGCGTGAAGCTGAGCTGGCAGCAGCCCAGTTCCGAATAGAGCGCATAATACGGCGTCGGCTGGGCGTGGATGAACGTCTCGACGAAATCTTTCTTGTAAACGGGCCGGCCGTTGCCATCCAAAGTATAGTGCACGCCTTCGATCCCGAAATTCATCAGCCGGAACGCTTCCTCCGAATACATCCAGTCCAGCAGCTTTACGACCGACTCAGGGTCCTGCACCTTGGAGCTGACGGCAAACATTTTGCCGGAAAACGTATTCATATAAAACTGCGCTCTTGCTTTCCCTTCGGCATATTCGGGAATCGGCATCACTTGAAAAAATGCTTCGGGATGGGCCGTACGCAAAGCTCTGGTAAAATTCAGGCCGAAGCCGCTGTTATCGAGGAAAAAGAACGATTCGCCGCCGGTCAGCTTCTCCGTCCACTGCTGCTGGGTCAAAACCGCATAATCCGGGTCCAGCACACCCGATGTATACGCTTTATTCAGAAAAGTCAGCACGTTCTTAAACTGCGGCGACGCCGGACCGTACACATACCGGCCGCCGTCCTTATCTTTATCGAAATAGATTCCGTTGCCGACGTTATAACCGCTTCCCAGCATGTATGAGGAAGCCGCCAATAGCTGCGACGTTCCTTTGCGGACGGACCACGGCGCCGACTCGGGATACAGCTCCTTCAATCGCTTCAGCACATCAAGCAGCTCGTCGAACGAACGCGGAACCGGCAGATGATGCTTCTGCAGCAGATCCATCCGGATGACCGGTCCGAAGCCGTTCTTCGCCTCGTCGCGCACGATGGCCGGGAAACCGTACAGCTCGCCGTCGACGGTCAAGCGGATCAGATCGGGATTCTCGTCCCACAGCTTCTTGAGGTTGGGCATTAGCCCCCGGTTCATATAATCCATTAACGGCAAAAACGCGCCCGCCGAGGAAAATTCGTTCACGTCCTGCTTATCGATCTGCATAATATCAGGCGCGTTCTGCGTAGCCAGCAGCGTCTTCTTCTTATCGTTATAATTGCTGGTCGGCACCGCCGTGTACATCAGCCGGAACCCCGTCCGCTTGGCGATTTCCTGCTGAATCGGCGTGTTCGCCCTTATTTTCTGATTATCCGTCTCGGAAAACATTACTTTGATTGTGCGTTCATGGACCGGAAAGCCGTCGGCTCCCAAACGGTGCGGCAGCTCCGTATCGCCGATCAACAGCCGATAGAAGCATCCGAATAAGACGGCGACAGCGAGGATAGCAACTGCGGTGGCGCCCCATGTTTTGGTCATGCAAACGATTCTCCTTGCAAACTTATTAACAAGCAAGATTCAAGCTAAGTATACCATTAACCGCCGATGACTTGAATAAACTTATGAATTTTGTCGAAATACGTATTTTTTTGACACAGCTGTCCGTCCCTTGAAAAGGAATCCCGCCGTACACGTCGAATGTTTTCGGTATGATGCGAATAATAAACAGTACCGCTCTCAAATATGCGACATTGATGATTATATTTTTTAGCGTTCTTGTCGGTCTGCGTTTGGCTTGGTCGGGGGCTTTTTATACGGCCAATCATCCCAGTCCCGTCGACGGCGTGCTCGACCTGCGCGGTTTGGACTTGGAACGGTCACCCTCGTTCGCGTTGGACGGCGAATGGCAGTTTTATCCGGGGGCGTTCGTCACCCGGCAGGACGAGCCGGTGGAATCATCCCCGCTGCGCCGCATCCAAGTGCCCGGAGACTGGGGCCATGTGCTTCATCCGGAATCCGGCTCCTCGTACGGATACGGAACGTACCGGATGCGCATATTGATCGATCCGCTCAAGCAGCCGGTCGCTTTGTGGCTGCAGGGCATTCAAGCTTCGTCGGAGGTGGAAATCAACGGAGTTTTAACGGCCTACATCGGCAAGCTTGCCGCCAATGCCGCCGAATATACGCCCAAGAACGTCTCTTATACCGCCTCCTATATGGCGGAAGGCGCGACAGAGATCGAGGTGCTTATACGGGCGGCCAATTTCGACGAGCCTTATCGCGGAGGACTTACGCGCACGATCCGCTTCGGCTCTCAAGCCTCGATCGATTTCGTACGCTGGTATTCGATCGGCTTTCAAATGATTGCGCTCATTATTTTGCTGCTGCACGGTTTATATTCCTACACCCTTTACTTGTTCTATCCCCGTGAACGGGCGCTGCTTATCACGAGTCTGCTGACGCTATCGGTCGGCATTGCCGTTGTGGCCGGTCACGATAATTTGCTGACGCTATGGCTGCATCTCAGTTACGCATGGAGTCTGAAAATCAGATTCATCTCGCTTCTATGGCAAAATCTGTTTATTCTTCTCGTATTCCGAAGATTCGCTTCGGCCCCGTCGCGCAACGTATGGCTGCGGGCGTATACCGCGGCGCTCGTCGCTCTGACGGCGTTCCTGGCGGCCGCGCCGGCTTCCTGGGCGAACGGATTTTACGATTATTATGCGTTCGCCGCCTTTTATATGTTCCCGTTCGTCTGGTTTCTGTATATCGTCGGGACGATGATCTTCAAGAAGCAAACCGACAAAGATGTCGTCTTCCTGCTGCTGAGCGCCGCGGGAATTATTTCGAATCTGCTGTGGAGCCTGGCCGAAGCGGCTAAAGACGTTACCACCGTCTACTATCCGATCGATATTATCGTAGCTATCATCGGTTTCTCTACCTATTGGTTCAAAAAATATTTCCGCAACGCCGTAGAAATCGCCAAACTGAACCGGCAGCTGATGGAGGCCGATAAGCTGAAAGACCAGTTTCTCGCCAATACTTCCCATGAGCTGCGAACGCCGCTGCACGGCATTATGAATATCGCTCAAACCGTCGTCACCAAAGAGAAAGAGACCCTTAACGAGAAAAGCCTTAAAGAGATGGAGCTGCTCATTACGATCAGCAGGCGCATGTCGAATATGCTCGGCGATCTGCTGGACGTCGCCCGCCTGAAGGAGCGCCGCATCGTGCTGAAGCAAGAACCGCTGCACATTCAAGCGGTCGTTCCCGGCGTGATCGGCATGCTCAAATATATGATCGAGGGCAAGCCTATTAAGTTGAGCGCGGACGTCGCGGAATCGTTGCCTCGGGTTATGGCGGACGAGAAGCGGCTCGTGCAAATTTTGTACAATCTGCTGCATAATGCCCTCAAGTACACCGAGGAGGGAACCGTTCGCGTCTCTGCCGAAACGAGCGGCGGATTTGCCGTCATCCGCGTCTCCGATACCGGCGTCGGCATGGACGAGGAAACGCAGGCAAAGGTGTTCCTGCCTTATGAGCAAGGCTCTCACGGCATCAGCGACGGACGGGGGATCGGTCTCGGCTTAAGCATATGCAAGCAGCTGGTCAATCTGCACGGAGGCGAGCTGACCGTCCGCTCCGAGCCCGGCAAAGGCTCCGTGTTCAGCTTCAATCTGCCGCTCGCCGAGGCGTCGAAATTGCCGCTGCCGCAGGATGATGCTCATCGTCCCTCCGGCTCGGACGTGATGGAAATCGAGCTCGCCGACTTCGCGGGGGCGGACGCGGCAATCGCCGAGACGGCCGCCTCCGCCGCGATCCCGCCGCTGCTGCACGAAGGGAAGATGCACATTCTTGCCGTCGATGACGATCCGGTGAATCTGAATGTGCTCGCCGGCATTTTGTCGACGGAGCCGTACGCGATTACGACGGCTCATTCGGCCCGGGAAGCGCTGGAGCTGCTCGGCGCGCAGCCGTGGGATCTGCTCATTGCCGATGTGATGATGCCGCAGATGTCCGGCTACGAGCTGACCCAAAGAGTACGCGAACAGTACTCCGTATCGGAGCTTCCGGTGCTGCTCTTGACCGCTCGCAGCCAGCCTACCGACATCTACACCGGATTCTCGTCGGGAGCGAACGATTACGTAACCAAGCCTGTGGACGCGATGGAACTCAAATACCGCATCCGGGCGTTGATTTCATTGAAGCAGTCCATCAACGAACGGCTGCGCATCGAAGCCGCATATCTACAGGCGCAAATCCATCCGCATTTTCTGTTCAACGCGCTGAACTCGATTATGGCGCTGAGCGAGATCGACACGGAGAAGATGCGGAATTTGGGGGACGCGTTTACATCGTTTTTGCGGATCAGCTTCGACTTTCTAAATACAGGGGAGCTGGTCGAGCTATCGCATGAATTGGAGCTGACCCAAGCCTATTTGTTTATCGAAAAGGAGCGATTCGGGGACAGACTGTCCGTCATATGGGAAGTCGAGCAAGGCATCAGCTTGTTTCTGCCTCCGCTGTCCATTCAGCCGCTGGTGGAAAATGCCGTCAAGCACGGCCTTCTCAGCCGCAGCAAAGGCGGCACGGTGCACATTCGGGTCGTTCGTCAACCCGGTTCTACGCTCGTAGAAGTGAAGGATAACGGCAAAGGCATGGACCGGGAAATAGTGGAGCAGCTGCTGCAGCCGACCATGAAAGGCAAGGGAGGAATCGGGGTCGCCAACACGAATCGACGGCTCATGCAACTGTACGGCTATGGCTTATCTGTGATCAGCAAGCCCGGCGAAGGAACCGTCGTATCGTTCGTCATTCCGGACGGTCCAAGACATCTGACCTAGAGGATTGGAGAAGCAAAAAGAAGTCCCTCGCCTTCATTTGAAGGCAGGGGCTTCTTGCTATGGCTGCTGAAGCCGACGTTCACTTCTCGGGATAGTTAGCTTTGTCCACAATGTACCACTGCAAATCGAGTAAAACCGGGGGGATAAAGATCGGCTCAAACCATGTATAACTCCCATTTAGTTCCCTTGTCCTGATGTGGAGTTCTCCGTTTTCTCGTTGCATCAGCCATTTATCGCTTGCCAGGGTTTTCCCCTGCATAACTAGTTGCACGGCCTCTTTAAAGGGATAGGATTGACCATGATATTGAATTTGTTCAATGACCGGTTCTTTCTCCGATGATCTAGCAGAATCCCATACCTCTCTAAATTTAAATCCAGTAAGCTTGGCTTCAAGTACTTTATCCCGAAATTGATCTGTTACAAAAACTCGTGTCATACTATGTTGAGGGGTTTTAAAAATGGATTCATCAGCAATAAGGCTTTCGATAAAAACATACTTATTAATTTCTTTTACACTATCACTTCCTGTATACGTGGAAAAATCCGCCTTAGAGAAATCAATGCAATCAATCATATTAGTAACATTAATAGCAAAATATTTGTCGTGTTTATGCTGATACGGAAGCACTTCAGCTTTCCCTTCTAATAAATGATTAAGAACCGAGACTGCTTTTTCACTAAAAATAGGGTTACACGACAGTTCGTTCATGTCGTATTTTGGGGCATTCTGTGAAACTTCTTCGATCCAAACCGGTTCCCAATCGCTACTCATTGGTAATCCTCTAAATTTATCAAGAAAAGCCTCTATTACTTCTTCATTTTCAAATACTAGATTCGATTTTTCCGCTAATAAAATATAAACTTTCATATACACCTCTACTTTGAATATAAGTAAATTAGGGCTTGCTGAACGACCAAAAAATCCAGTAACGACAAGGGTTTGATGCGCATTTCGTCGAATTCATATGCAAGGAAATCGTTTCAAAACGATGAAAAACCGTGCACATGGAGGATGACGATCATGTACCAACCGTACGCCCATGAGGAAAACCAGTTGTTGCTGCCGAGCGAGTTTTTCTTGCCATTCGGTGGCCGTCTAAATCCGGATAATCGCTGGATCAAGCTCGCACAGATGATCCCGTGGGCGCAGGTGGAGCACAAGTATGCAATGTCATTCAAGAAATCGTTCCGCGGCCAAAAGGCGATTTCGGTTCGGATGGCGCTGGGTGCCTTGATCATCCAGGAAAGACTGCAACAGTCCGATCGAGAGACGGTCGAGACGATCATCGAGAACCCGTATCTCCAATACTTCCTCGGCTTGGCGGGCTATCAGGATCGGCCGCCGTTTCATCATTCACTGATGACTCATTTCCGTAAGCGCCTCGGCGAAAAAGTGATCGCGGAAGTGAACGAATGGATCGCTGTAGAAGCTGCGAAGGCAGAACAGCAAGATGATGACGACGACATGAAGCCCTCGGCTTCCGGCGGTCGAGGCGGAAAGTGCAAACGCTCGAAGGCGGACCCTAACCAAGGAACGCTGCTGCTTGATGCGACCTGTGCGCCCGCCGACATCGCGTACCCGACGGATATCACGCTACTGAACGAGGCCCGCGACAAGCTGGAGACAATCATCGACGTGTTACATGCCCCGCATGTGGGACAACGTCCGAAACCGCGCACGTATCGGGAAAAAGCGCGCCGCTCGTATCTCGCACTCGCCAAGCAGCGCCGAATCGGCTATCGGGCGCTGCGCCGTGGAATCGGTAAGCAACTCGCCTTCATCAAACGCGACCTTCGCATCATTGAAGAATTAGCGAAGATCACGTCGCTCACAGCGCTGAGCAGACGGCAATACAAGCAGCTGCTTGTCATTCAGGAGTTGTATCGACAGCAACGACTGATGTATACGAAGCGAGTCCATCATGTGGAAGATCGCATCGTCAGCATTCATCAACCGCATATTCGTCCGATCGTTCGCGGGAAAGCAAAAGCGAAAGTCGAATTCGGGGCGAAGGTGTCCGTCAGCATGGTGCAGGGGTTCGCCTTCTTGGAACGCCGCCAATGGGACAACTTCAATGAAGGCGTCACCTTGATCGAATCGGTAGAGACGTACAAAGCTCGGTTCGGCGTGTACCCGAAAGAAGTGATGGCCGATCAGATCTACCGAAACCGGGAGAACCGCGCGTACTGTAAGGAGCGCGGCGTACGGCTCAGCGGACCTCCGCTCGGCCGACCTTCGAAGCAGGCGGACACGGCGGAGATGAAACGAATCGCCAAGCTGGATGCAGGCGAGCGCAATGCGATCGAAGGCAAGTTTGGCGAAGGAAAACGAAAATATGGGTTGAATCGAATCCGGGCGCGACTCGAGCAAACGAGCGGGGCCGTCATCGCCCTGCAGTTCCTCGTGATGAACCTAGAGCGCCGCTTGCGGCTTCTTTTCGTCTTCATGTTCAACATTATGCTGAATCGTATCGGCTACATTAGATTTGCTCTGTAAAGTTTCGTTCAGCAAGCCCTAAATTATGAATTTCATATTTATTATACATAACCCTTTTCACTTCTCGGGATAGTTAACCTTGTCCACAATGTACCACTGCAAATCGAGCAAAACCGGGGGGATAAAGATCGGCTCAAACCATGTAAAACTCCCATTTAGTTCCCTTGTCCTGATGTGGAGTTCTCCGTTTTCTCTTTGCATCAGCCATTTATCGCTTGCCAGGGTTTTCCCCTGCATAACTAGTTCCACGGCCTCTTTAAAGGGATAGGATTGACCATGATATTGAATTTGTTCAATGACCGGTTCTTTCTCCGATGATCTAGCAGAATCCCATACCTCTCTAAATTTAAATCCAGTAAGCTTGGCTTCAAGTACTTTATCCCGAAATTGATCTGTTACAAAAACTCGTGTCATACTATGTTGAGGGGTTTTAAAAATGGATTCATCAGCAATAAGGCTTTCGATAAAAACATACTTATTAATTTCTTTTACACTATCACTTCCTGTATACGTGGAAAAATCCGCCTTAGAGAAATCAATGCAATCAATCATATTAGTAACATTAATAGCAAAATATTTGTCGTGTTTATGCTGATACGGAAGCACTTCAGCTTTCCCTTCTAATAAATGATTAAGAACCGAGACTGCTTTTTCGCTAAAAATAGGGTTACACGATAGTTCGTTCATGTCGTATTTTGGGGCATTCTGTGAAACTTCTTCGATCCAAACCGGTTCCCAATCGCTACTCATTGGTAATCCTCTAAATTTATCAAGAAAAGCCTCTATTACTTCTTCATTTTCAAATACTAGATTCGATTTTTCCGCTAATAAAATATAAACTTTCATATACACCTCTACTTTGAATATAAGTAAATTATGAATTTCATATTTATTATACATAACCCTTTTCACTTCTCAGGATAGTTAACCTTGTCCACAATGTACCACTGCAAATCGAGCAAAACCGGGGGGATAAAAATAGGCTGAACCCATGTAAAACTCCCATTTCGCTCCGTCCTTCTGATGTAGAGTTCTCCGTTTACTAGCTGCATCAGCCATTTATCGCTTGCCAAGGTTTTCCCCTGCATAACTAGTTGCACGGCCTCTTTAAAGGGATAGGATTCCCCTTGATATTGAATTTCTTCTATAACTGTTTCTTTTTCTGAGGATTTAGAAGAATCCCATACTTCTATAAATTCAAATCCGGTAAGCTTGGCTTCAAGTACTCTATCTCGAAATTGATCTGTTACAAAAACTTCAGTAGCTATAAACTCTGGTATTTTAAATATAGTCTCGTCCATTATCATATTTTCATAAAAAGCATATTTTGTTATTGACTTAACGAATCCATCTGTATATTTCTGACAATCAGCTTTGGAGAAGTCAACACAATTTAACACATTAACAACATTGATTGCGAAATATTTCTCTGTTTTATGAGTATATGGCAGAATTTCAACCTTCCCGACCATCAAGTCATTAAGAGCGGATACAGCATTTTCTGTAAAAATGGGGTTACATGAGAGCTTACTAATATCATATTTCTTTATGTTAGGCTTGATATCTTCTAGGAGTATATCCTCCCACGATTCTTTCATCGGTTTACCATTAAATCCGTTATACAATAATCTAATCTTACTATCATCAACAATGGATAAAAATGAATCTTTGTCCTCCAGAATATATACCTTCATACAGCACCTCTTTTATAATGATTTTTTCTACGACCGATCAATTAACTCACTAGCTTTCCCTTTTTCCACCAATAAGCTTTTTATGACTCGGTTTAGTACCCTTATTATACAGAAAAAAAGCACAATCCTCCTCCAATTCGAGAAGAATTATGCTTTCTTTACATAACAAGGACTTTCCAGTGGCCTCTTGCAATACAGGAATTATCTTCAAAATACGGCTTAACTCTTTTTCATCAATGTGATACTTTGCAGTGCTGCCGAAGCTCGCAAGCAGAACGGAGAACGGCATTAGTTGAGTTTGAACACCTGGGCTTCATAAGGGCGCAGCGGAAGAGCCTGCAAATTCCATCCTTCCTGAAGCTCGTAATTCCCTATGAGCCGCTCGGCCGACCCGCTCGGCACCGAATCCGGAAGCTCGAAGGTGACCGGCGTCTCACGGAAGTTCAGCACGACGAGCAGGCGCTCGTCTCCCAGCGTGCGCGTATAGGCGTAAATCTGCTCGTCCTGCTCCAGCAGCAGCTCGTATTTGCCGTATACGATCACATCATGCCGCTTGCGCAGCTCAATCAAACGGCGGTAATAATGAAACACGGAATCCGGATCGTTCATCGCCTCTTCGGCGTTGATCCGCGTGTAGTTCGGATTGACGGTAAGCCACGGCGTTCCGGTCGTAAAGCCGCCGTGCGGGGCCGCGCTCCACTGCATCGGCGTGCGGGCGTTATCGCGCCCTTTGCCGTAGATGGAAGCCATGATGCTCTCCACGCTATGCCCGGCTTCCCGATATTCGTTGAACATGTTCAGCGTCTCAATGTCCCGATATTGATCGATGGAATCGAATCGGACATTCGTCATCCCAAGCTCTTCGCCTTGGTAAATGTACGGCGTCCCCTGCAAGGTATGCAGCAGCGTAGCCAGCATTTTGGCCGATTCCTTGCGGTACGGCCCGTCGTTGCCGAAGCGCGACACCATGCGCGGCTGGTCGTGATTGTTCAGGTACAGGCTGTTCCAGCCCCGGCCGTACAGCTCGTTTTGCCATTTGCTCATAATGCGCTTAAACTCGGGCAGCGTCCACGGCTGAATGTTCCACTTGCCGCCTGGGCCGGAGTCGATATCCATCAGCTCGAACTGGAACACCATGTTCAGCTCGCCGCGATCCTCGCCCACGTACTTAACGGCTTCATCCGGCGTCACGCCGATCGTTTCGCCCACGGTCATAATATCGTATTTGGACAGAACCTCCCGGTTCATCTCCTGCAGAAACTCGTGAATGCGCGGGCCGTTCATAAAATATTCTCCGCCGAACTGATAGTCGCCCTCTCCCGCTGCGTCAGGCAAGCCCTCTACTTTGCTGATCAGGTTGATAACGTCCATCCGGAACCCGTCGATGCCTTTATCGAGCCACCAGGTCATCATATCGTACACCTCGCGGCGTACGGTTTCATTTTCCCAGTTCAAATCCGGCTGTTTCTTGGAAAATAAATGCAAAAAGTACTGTCCCGTCCGCTCGTCCAGCTCCCAAGCCGGTCCGCTGAAAAAGGACGACCAATTGTTCGGCTCCCGACCGTCTTTCCCGTCTCTCCATATATAATAATCCCGATAAGGATTGTCCTTGGACTTGCGGGACTCGGCGAACCATACATGCTCGTCGGAGCTGTGATTGACCACAAGGTCCATAATCAGCTTCATGCCGCGGCTGTGCAAGCCGGCGAGCAGCTGCTCCCAATCGTCCAGCGTGCCGAATTCGTCCATAATGCTTTGATAATTGCTGATGTCGTAGCCGTTATCGTCATTGGGGGATTCATACACCGGAGAGAGCCAGATGACGTCCACTCCGAGTTGTTTTAAATAATCCAGCCTCGAGATAATGCCGGGAATGTCTCCGACGCCGTCCCCGTTGCTGTCCTGAAAGCTGCGGGGATAGATCTGATAGACGACGCTTTCTTTCCACCAGGTTCGATTCATGTTGTTCATGCTTCAAGCTCCTATCCGCTTAATGTTGTTCTGCCCTTTTATTTCACAGCGCCCTGCGTAATGCCGTTAATAATCCATTTTTGCGCAATCAGGTAGACGATGACCATCGGAGCGAGCGCCAGCAAGTACGAGGCGAACGCCAGGTTAAAGTCGGTGCTGAATTGCCCTTGGAACACGTACTGCACCAGCGGAAGCGTGTAGGACTCCGGCTTGCCGAGGATAATCAGCGGCAGCATAAAATCGTTCCACGTCGACAAGCAGCTCAAAATGACGATCGTGGCGTTAATCGGCGCGAGCAGCGGGAAAATAATGCGCCAGAAGGTGCCGTAAGTCGAAGCGCCGTCTACCGTAGCGGCCTCCTCCAGCTCTATCGGTATCGTTCTGATATAGCCGACGTAGACAAAAATGTTGAACGCGAGTCCGTACACGATGTACAGCACGATCAATCCCGGCATGTTGTTCATATGCAGCGCCGTCGTCAGCTTGACGATCGGAAGCATAATAATCTGGAACGGAATGAACATCGCGCTGATGAAATAAAAATATAAGCCTTTAAAAAAGGGTTTGTTCATATTCCGCGCGATCGCATAGGATACGAGCGAATTGGTCAAAAGAATAAAAGCGACGGAACATACCGTAATGACCAAGCTGTTCCTGAACGCCGAGAAAAAGTCGGTCGCTTCGATGGCATTCGCGAAATTCTCGAAATGCAGTCCCGTCGGCAGCGAAAAGACCGATTCGGCCATCTCTTCCGGGTTTTTGAGAGCGATGGCGACAGCCATATATAAAGGGAACAAAATGAGCAGCGATCCCAGTGCGATCAATATTGTGACGACCCAGTTCGTGGATTGTTTGGTCATTAGGCACCCATCTCCCGTTTCTGCAAAAATTTAAGCTGTATGACGGAGATGACCACAATAACGATAAAATAAATCACGGCGTTCGCCGATTGGTAAGCAAATTCTCCGCCTTGGAAGCCGCCTTGATATATCAGGAACGCGATGGACTGAGTAGCGCGTCCGGGTCCGCCTCCCGTCAAAGCGACGATCTGGTCGAAAACCATCAAAGAGCTTTTCATAGCCAGCACCATATTGATCGTGAAAAAGGAGGAAATCATCGGAAACGTAATTTTCCAAAACGTCTGCCATTTGCCGGCTCCGTCCAAGTCGGACGCCTCGTAAATATCTTGAGGAATCGTCTGCAGTCCTGACAAATACAGAATCGTGTTAAAAGCGATCCCCTGCCATACCGCCACGATCACGATTCCGATCCATGCCCACTGCTCGTTGCCGAGAATGTTCGTTGACAGAAATTCGCTTCCCAGCTTCTCTCCCCACACAGGGATTACGTTGGAAAAAATATAATTGAAAATATAACCGACAATCAGAACGCCGAGCACGTTGGGAAGAAAATAAACGCCCCGAAAAAAGTTGCGGAATCTGATCCGCGAATTAAGCCCCAATGCGATGAGCAAACTGATCACATTGATAAGTATAGTAACGACGATAGCGTATTTGAATGTGAACGCATACGAATGGATCACATTGTCGTCTTGAAATAGGCCAATGAAGTTTTTGAAGCCGACGAAGTCGTAGCTTTCGCTGTATCCGTCCCAATTCGTAAAGGCGTAATAAACGCCCTGCAAGGCCGGAAACGTATGGAAGGCGAAAAACAACAGCAACGCCGGCACAGCCATACTGTAAAACGCCGCTTTTCTCGAAACCATGGTGATCCTCCTTTAATCCATAGGGAGAGGGCGCCTCGCGGCGCCCTGCATCTGCAAATTGCAGCGGCGCTTACTTGCGGCTGGCCACTTTGTCCCACTCGGTATCAAATTGCTTCACGTAAGCATCTACATCTTTTTTCTGCAAATAGCTTTGAATAATCGTATCGGCCTTCACAGCGCCCGGAATGTAGTGGTCGGAGAAATCTTCAATGGCGCCGCTCGCAAACGAGGCGTTCAAATCCTGCACGCTGTCATCGGTTTGATTCACATTTTTTACAGCGGAGAACGCTTTTTGCTCATCGATATAAGTTTGCACATTTTCCGGCTTCAGCATAAATTCGATGAATTTCTTGGCTTCTTCGGGATGCTTGCTGTTTTTGGAAATCGTCAGCAGCGTATCGACGCCGGAAATGACTTTATTTTTGGCCGGATCGTTCGTAGCCGGTAACGTGAATACGCCCAGATCGATGTTCGGATTCGCTTTCTTAATTTCCGGAATCGCCCATACGCCCTGCAAATACATGGCGGATTCGCCTTTGGCGAATGCGGTGTTGCCGTCGTTATAGCCTTTACCCATCATATCTTTCTGTCCGAAATCCAGCAGCTTGAGCTGCTTGTCGGCCACTTCGCGGAATTCCGCGCTGTCGAACTTGACGGCGCCTTGAGCGCGTTTCTCATAAAAATCGATGCCCAGGATGTCCGTCGACAAGGAGTTAAACGGCACCATCACGGTCCAGGAATCTTTAATTGTCAAATAAAACGGCGTTTTGCCGGCATCCTTAACCTTTTGCGCGGTTGCGATCAATTCATCCCATGTTTTCGGAATGGTGAGACCCAGTTCTTTAAACATCGTCTTGTTGTAAATGACGCCGCTCGCGTTGGCCGTAAACGGAATACCGTACAGCTGGTCGGTGCCCGTCAGCTTTTTCAGCATGTTAACATAGGAAGGCTGAATGTTCGAGACGAGAGCGTCGTTCGAAAAATCGGCGAACAAGCCGCTTTTGGACAGCTGCGCGAACGTATCCGTAGCTCCGAGACCGATAATATCGGGCACGTCCTTTTTGGCTACGCGCGTCTTGAGCACCGTTTCCGCATCCGGCGGATTGACCTGCGTAACGGTAATGTTCGGATTCGCATCGTTAAACTTTTTGATCAATTCATCGAAGGATGCCTTCGCTTCCGTCTTGTTCTGGAAAAACTCCAGCTTCACTTTTTCCCCTTTACCCGCGTCGGCCTGACTGGAAGAAGCTTCGTTGTTGGTCTTTGCGCCTCCGCAGCCTGCAATGACCGAAAGGGCAAGTACGCTGGAAACAATAGTCGTCGCTGTTTTTTTCATTTGAGGAGACCTCCATTTTTTATAAATAAAATCGCAATATTCGAGATTAGTAAACGTTTAATCAAAGAAAATAATGGAATAAGCCGCTATATCTTGCTCCGCATCACCGCCTTTATGAAGTAAACTGGGGGATTTCTCATAGATCAACTGCTATATTACGTTAAAAATGACCATCATGAGTTAAACGTTTACTATATTTGGAGAAAAAGAAGCCCTTTTCAAGGCTTGGATTTTACGGTTTGCCGTTCTACCAAATGATGACTGACAATGCTGCTCGCCACTTGCGTCGAACCTTCTTCGATGAGTGCGATTAATTTCTCCGACGCCATTCTGCCCATCATGGTCAAAGGCTGATGGATGGTCGTGAGCGGCGGATAGACCATTCTGGCGAATTTCAAATCGTCGTAGCCTATGATCGAGAGATCGTCCGGAATGCGCAGCCCCTGCTCGAAAGCGGCACGCATCGCGCCAATGGCCATCTCGTCGCTTGCCGCGAACAAAGCCGTAAAAGAAGGCGCTTCCGCAAGCAGCCGCCGCATCGCCAGCCGGCTCGCCTCCAGCTCGAATTCGCCGATCGCCACCAGCGATTCGTCGTACTCGATTCCATTGTCGGCCAATGCCTGACGGTACCCTTCAAAGCGCGGGTAGCCGGCTATCTGATCCTTCAGCGAACCGCTGAGCATCGCGATCTCCCGGTGCCCCTTCTGAATGAGATAGTCCGTTGCGTGATAAGCCGCTTGCCGGTCGTCGACCTTAACATAAGGAATCGTATATTTCTGAGACATGGTGTTGACAAGAATGACGGGAACCCGCATTTCCTTAATGACTTGAAAATATTCGTCCTTAAGCACTTCGCTCGTGAACACGATGCCGTCGACCTGCTTCTCCCGAAGCACCTGCAAGTACTTCATCGTCCGCTTGCCTTCTTCCGCGGTGTTGCATACAATGACGCTGAACCCCTTCTCTTGGGCGATTTCCTCGATACCGCGAAGAATATCCGATGAGAAGCTGCTCGATACGTCGGGAAACAGGACGCCGATCGTCTGGGTTCTCTTGTTCACAAGCCCTCTGGCAATCGCATTGGGCTGATACCCGAGCTCTTCGACCGCCTGCATCACCTTCTGCCTGGTCTTGTCGGAATAGCCCGCGAGGTTATGAAGCACTCGGGAAACCGTGGCGACGGAAACGTCCGCAGCCTTGGCCACATCTTTTATTGTCGGAGGATTCATAACGTAAATTACCTTCTTTACTAACGTCGTTTCAGTTGCGTAAACGTTTAAGTAATCTTAGCATAGACTTCCGCTCCGATTTTGTCAAATCCCTTTACAAAATTTTATCTTGACGGTTTCGTGGAATTCGTGGAAAATATACCCTGTAAGCGATTACTCAGTTGTGTAACGGGTAGAGTCCATGAGAAAACCCGGATGTTACATTCTCTCCTTGCGGGAATGATAACGTCCGGTTTTTTATTTTTAGCGGGTCCGTTACCGGCAGAAAGGAGGCCGCAGCGACAGCGTAAACCATTTTCCCTATGTTCTTTGTTGCCCCATGAAGCGAAAGCTAGAAACGAATTCCGTCTGCTTAACGGATTAACGGAACCTTCGCATGCCGCATAACCGACGTTAAGCGTTCGGGGCAGTCAAGCGATCATGAACTTATCCATTTGGAGGAGGTATTCTAATGTTCCCAAGTACAACGTCGAGATTGATGAAACGGCCGTTCAAACTGCTTTTATCCGTCATGCTCGCCATGCTTATGTCCGGTGTCGCCGTCCTGCCCGCCTTTGCGGCAACCCCCGCGAAAACCGTAAACGCTTCGGCCACGCTCGCCTATAATCTGAAGGGACTTAAGCATAATCTGGCCGTGCAAAAAGCTTATATCGCTTCAACGTATCTCTACGTCACCCAGCGTTCCGGGGGAACGGTCTATCTGTCCCGGCTGCTGATGAGCGGAAACAACGCTACGTATGTGGATGAAATGACCATCACCAATGCCGGCCACGGGCAAACGCTGGATATGTATACGTACAATGGCATAAACTATTTGTACTTCAGCTCCAAAGCCGACCCGGCCACATCGTATTACTGGTCGCTCCAGGTAGCAAGACTGGAATATAAAGCGGGCGCAACCTACGATTACACTGATCTTCATCGGTTCACCTATATGAATTACGCCGATAAAACCGGCGCGAGATTGGGCGACACGTACCGCGTCGATGCCGGCGGCAACAGCAATTACACGGTGTTCCGCGTGCAAACGGCAGACGGCGGCGTCACCTGGTCCATCTATGACACCGTAGCGTTAAACCAGCTTCTCGACAGCAACGAGCAGGTGCGCATGGACAGCGCGGCCGCAGTCAGCGCCTGCATCACCAGCTTCACGCAATCGGGCAGCGCTATTGTCCGGCCGAACGGATCGTTCCAGGGGGTCGATATGCTCGATAAAACGGAAATCTATACGTCCGGCGGCGCGGAAGGCGATACTCCGCAGATTGCCATGATGTCCAATACCGGAGCCTATAAAACCCTTGTCAACATTACGAACGTCGGAACCCACGAAATCGAGGGCGTGCAGACGAAAAACGGCAACGTGTACTTCAATATCGTGACCGACCCGACGAACAAGAAAGATACGCAGCAAATTTATTACGTTCCGGATAGCCTATTTTAAGGAAGAGCAAAGTTTGGAATTGCAAGAAACCAGCAAACTCAAGGGTTTGCTGGTTTCTTGGTGATTGTATAATTGACGACTATCGTTTATAAACCGTCTTGCCGTTTAGCACCGTTTCTCGAATATCCAGCTTTCCGCCGGAATCCGGATCATCGAACAATGTCAGGTTAGCGGTCATTCCTTCGGCAATCCTGCCCAGCCTGTCAAAGCCCATAACGGTCGCGGGGCGGATGGTTGACGCTTCGATTGCCTCTCCGAGGCTAATACCTGTTAGCTGAACCGCTGCCGCAATTCCCCAATCAAGAGCTTGTGCCGAACCGGCTAAAATATCGGGATTTGCCGCCGTAGTCAGCCTGCCGCTGGGATGCAGTTCTACTTCCGAGCCTATGCTGCTCTTGTAGCATCCTGCAGGCATGCCGCCGAATTTCACGCAGTCGCTGACGAAGATCGCTTTATCGCGTTTAGCCCGAATCATTGCCTTCAATACGTTAGGAGCAAGATGATGACCGTCCGGTATGAAGGTTGCCCACAATCCGTCGTTGGCAAGTTGATCCCAAATATAGTTCGGATGACGCGGCAGCATTGGATGAGAACCGTTCCCCAAATGAGTGGAGAGAACCGCGCCCGCTTGAACAGCCGCTTCAATCTGTTCCGTCGTCGCCTTCGTATGCCCCAAGCTGACAACAATGCCCGACTCGGCCAATTTGCTAATAAATGGAATCGCGCCGTCCCGTTCGGGTGCGATTGTAACGAGACGAATCCGGTTGCCCGATGCCGCCTGCCATTCAGCGAATTCCGCCCAATCCGGATTGCGGATATGCTTCTTGTCATGGGCTCCGCGCGGACCGTCTTCTTCGGACAAATAAGGGCCTTCGAGATGTATGCAGGGTACGCAGGCTCCGGCCATCTCCGATGATTCGCATGCTTCCGCTATGGCGGTTAATGCCTGACGGATGCGCTCGAAGCTGCCGGTTATTACGGTTGGCAGGTAGGTCGTCACTCCCCTTGCAAGCATAGCGTTAGTTACACCGATAACATCCTCGGCCGTTGTCACTTCCCCATTGAAATCAAACCCGGCGAAGCCGTTCACTTGCAAATCTATCCAGCCGGGGGATATCCACGGAGCATTCTCCTGTTCGCCGATCTCGGTCACAGACCGAATAACGCTCTTGTCCGCTGTAATTTCAACATACTTTCCCGTCCCCGCGAGTCTTCCTCTCCATTTCAACGTGTATGCACCTTCCCCTAACATAAATCCTTGCATCGTAATTTATTTAAACTGAGCTGGAGTAGAAAAATCGATAGTTTTCACCCGTTCGTCCGCATCAAGCGTTGCCCGCATGGCGGCTAAAATATCATCGGCACGCAGAATAGCTTCTTTGCCGTATACCCGATTTAAAAAGTCCTCGGTAATCTTCAAGGGGGGCATATCCGCCTCCACTCGGGTCGGCGGTTCCCCGTCTGTCACGTACATATAGATCGGTTGTTCGGAAACTAAAGGATCTCCTGCCAAACGAAGCTCGGCGCACCCTTCCGTACCTACAACGAAAATTCGGCAATCGCCCCATGTCCAGCTCTTAAGCGGGGTATGCCAATCTGCATAAAGCTGCGCAAATATCCCGCCCTCTAACAGTACCTGCAAACCAACGGCGTCGTAAAAAGCCGGATATTCCGGCAGCATGTTTTTGCTCATATAGCCTTCCGATCCGATGATCTCTCTTCCCGTCAGCCAGCGCAGGAGATCAAAGTCGTGAATGAGGAGATCAATCAAGATGCCGCCTGACTGCTCCTTTGAAAAAAACCACCGTGGCCTTTTATCCGCCATGAGGCGGTGCGGCTTGCGCATCCCGATGCTGACTATCCTTCCTAACGTCCCGCGATCGATTTGTTTTTTCAACGAATAGATCGGCGGGTTGAAGCGTTCCGTCAGCAGCATTCCGATCTGAATAATTCCTCTTCTGCTCACCGCTTCCAGACGGCGGTAACCGTCTCTGCTTATGACAACGGGCTTGTCGAGCATGATATGTTTGCCCGTTCGTTCGCATATTTCCACGATGTCTATTTTTTCACTGTTAATCGCAGCGCAGCCGACGATATCGATTTCAGCGGCAAGCATGTCGTCCATGCTGTTCGCGAGCGGAATGCCGAACTTATCGGCAATCGATCGTGCGATGCTGTCCTGATCCGGTTCATAAATACCGGCGCATTCGTGACCAAGCTCCAGCATTTCTTGAATAAACGTAGCGATATGAGCATGCTGGCATCCGATAACAGAAAACAGATGTTTGTTCACAGTTTATCTCTCCTCGGTTCGTTAGTGCATACCGCGACAACGGCGATCAGATTCGATTTCAATCCATTACGAGAAGTGAAAAAACAAACCCGCTTTGCAAGCGGGCCATTGGGGGTTCAGCATATCAGATAAGCTTGTTGCGGCTTATTTTTTGACTGCCACGGTGCTGCGCTCGATCAGCTTGGGCTGCAGCACAATGTCAATCTCCGCTTGCCCCCCTCCCATCAGCTCCATCAGCATGTTGTACGCCAGCTTCCCCATCTCGTAGCTCGGCTGATGAATGGTCGTCAAAGGCGGTGCAATCATTTGGCTGAAATCAATATTGTCGAAACCGACGACGGACATTTGCTCGGGTATTTTCACGCCATGGGCAGTCAGTTCATTGATAACCCCTAAAGCTGTCATGTCGTTGCAAGCGAATACGGCCGTTGGCAGCTCGTCAAGATCAAACAGCCGCCGCGTAAGCAGCTTCCCGTTTTCGAATTCGCCTCTCGTCTCATCTCCTTCGGCGGGCTCCGACACGTTCACCAGCCGTTCCTCTACGGCAATGCCCGCATCCTGCAGCGCGTCGCGGTATCCGTCAAAAATGCTTTGTCTGCTCGGACGGTCCAAAGGCGCGGTAATAAAAGCGATACGGCGATGGCCTTTGTCCAGCAAATATTGGGTCGCCATATATCCGCCTTTGCGGTAATCAAACTTGATTTGGAAAACGTCCTGCAAATCGATCGGCTGATCGATAGCGATAACCTTAAGTCCCAGCTTTATAAGCCTGGTCAATAATGCGCGGTTGAACGAAATCGACGAAAGGACGACGCCCTTCACCTGATTCTCAAACAATTTTTCCAGATACTCGTCTTCCTGCTTCGGATTTTGCAAGGAATTGCACAAGAAAACATGATAATTGTTTCTGCGCGCCATTTCTTCGATACCTAGGACGACCGAAGAATAAAACGGGTTGCTGATCGTCGGAACGATGACCCCGATCGTCATGTTCTTATGTGTTTTCAGCTGCTTTCCGACCATGTTCGGAATATAATCATGCTCTTCGGCAAGCCGCTCAATTTTTTTTCGCATATCACTGCTTACCGGATAGCTGCTTTTGCTTAATACTCTGGATACAGTAGCTGGAGAAACGCCGGCGATCCGGGCGATATCGTGAATGGTTACGCGCTTTTTCATGGAAGATCACACGATCCTTTAATTATAGTAATCGATTGCTTTTCAATGGCTTTACTATAACAAAAAAACCGGATCGTTGAAAGCAGCTCAGCCTCGGCGCATGTTCACTACTCTCCCTCAAAGGCCATGGCAACCTCCGATTTCAGCTCATGCGAGCGGTATATGCCCTCCAGAACTGCAATGACATCTCTGGAATATATCATCGAGCATTCCGGTTCGCGCTCCTCTTCGATGCTTGCAAGCAGCTCACGGAACTGAAGGACGAAGGGGGCCGCTGCGCGAGGCACCGGGATTTGTTCGTACGCACCATTGCGGCTGATCCACACACCTTGGCCAGGAATGACCTTCACCATCGCTTTCGTGAAAACAAGCTCAAGCTCGTTCCTCGGCACGCCGTCGTACCCCGATTGCACAATGGTGGAAGGCATGCCCCGCTCATTCTCAAGGAAGATCACCCCGCTGCCCTCTACGTCCCCTGCCGTTCCGTAATGGCTGAGCGAGGCACGGACCTTGACGATTTTCGCATTTCCGAGCCACATGATCCGATCGACGGAATGGGAGCCCAAATTAAACAGGATGCCGCCTCCCGAACGCTGCTTATCGAGAAACCACGCCGGCCGTTCCGTTGTGTAGTAGGCGGTGTGGCGCGTGTCATTCATCATGACGAGAGGTCCCCATCGCTGCGCTTCGTCTTCAATGAGCTTTTTCGCCAGCAAGTTTTCCGCAAGAAAATGCTGTGTATGGCCGACCATCAGTCGAACGCTGCTGCGCCGTACGGCATCGATGATATCGTTGCATTGCTGCGCATTCAGCGCCATCGGCTTCTCCAGAAGCACGTGGCAGCCCGCCTCCGCGCAAAAGACCGCCGCTTCCTTATGCAAATGATGCGGCAGCGTAATGACGACGATATCCGGCTTCTCCCTCAGCACCATTTCGCGGTAATCCGTATACGCGGTAATGCCGGACGCCTTGGACAGCAGCTCCGCCCGATCGATCCGGATATCCGCTACCGCGACAGGCTTCAATCGCTCCCGCAGCTCGCTCAGCGCCTTCAAATGGCCTTCGGCATTATGCCCGGCTCCTACAACCGCTACCCTATATGTCATTTGGTTCACCGCTTTCTTCTCTGTCGCGTTCCCGTGGTTACAGATTTTATACTTGAGAACTTTCTATCGACGCTTCGGCCGCTTGTTCATCACGCTTCTAACAGTCCGGCATCCACCGCCGAAGCGGATTCACGGTCGAGATAAAGCGTCCACTGCGGATGAGTTTTTAAAATCGTGGAAGGAATGTGATTCGTCAGCTCATTTTCCAGCGTAAGCTTGATCGCGTTCGCTTTCACCCGATACGGTACGCACGATAGGATGACGGCGCTTTTCAAAATTTGCCGGATGCTCATCGTAATGGCCTGCTTCGGAACGTCTTCGTTCGAAGGGAACCATCCTTCGCCCACCTGCTGCTGCTTGCAGGACTCGGCAAGATTGACGACCAGATACGGCTCCTCGGTATCGAAATCGGCCGGCGGATCGTTGAATGCCACGTGCGCGTTTTCCCCGATGCCGATCAAGGCGAGGTCGATCGGCGCTTCGGTCAATCGCGCGTTCAATTCTTCAATATTGCGGCGGATATCGCCCTCGCCGTTCACCAATGCATACCGCTCGACAGCGACGTGGGCCAAGAACCGCTCCTTCAAATATTTGCGGAAGCTGGCCGGATGCGTCTCCGGCAAATCGACGTATTCATCCAAATGAAACATCTCCACCTTGCTCCAATCCAAATCCGCTTCAACAAAATGCTTAAAAAAATCGAGCTGCGACGCTCCCGTGGAAAGCGTAAGCCGGGCTCTGCCGCGCTCCTTGATCGCAGCGCGCAGCACTTCCGCCGCATGGATAGCCGCAGTTTTTCCCAATTCATCCGAGGTGTTAAGCACTTTTACTTCCATCTTGTAATAGCCTCCCTTAGTTTTCCCGTGGTAAATCCCGGAGGACAACCGGTTCGATTTCATAGATATCGATTTCTTTTTTTGAACATAGCAAGCAAATAAATCGGTTTCATCGTTTCCATTCATCTTGATGTCGTAGAAAAAAATCACTGATGCGCCATGGTTACAAGCGCCTAGCCACCGGTTCCTACGATTGCATAGCTTTTCATGCCTCAATCCTTTCCTGTTGAAATGCGATAGAAATCGATTTCTATAAAAAGAGTAACATATTCTTCCTTCCATTGTCATCTAAAAATTTTCCGGCAAACCCGCCGCCACGAAAATCCTTCCAAGCTCGCCTCGCGGGTACGCCGTATAAAGGGTCCGCACCGGCGAATGCGGTGCGGATTTAAACCCGTTTAATTTCTGGTCACATTGAAATTATCGAAATACACATTGCCCGCCGACCGCTGGCTGTAGACGCGGAAGGCGCTAATCTTGGGACTCGCGGCCGTATAAGATTCCTGGGCCGTTTGCGTCAGCGTGCCGTTCTGCGGTCCCGTACGGAACGTTACGGTATCCGTGGCGAAATCGAAATCGATCTTCACCGTATACCAAGTGTTCAATTGGAAACCGGGCACAAGATTGCGATAAGTGCTGCTCGTGCCTAGCCGGTATTTCAGACCGTTCGCCGTATCCGTCTGAATCTCCAGGAAGTTCGAGCCGGTATAGAGCAGAATCTTGTCTCCATTGAAATTCGCTTCCCGCATGTAGTCGAAGCTGAAATGCGCGGTCGGCCCCTCGGCCATGAAGTCGTATACGAAGTTGCCCGTCGCACCGTTTGGAACGCTCAGGCTGCGGTTCGCTCCGCTTGGCACCGCCGCAACCAGCCATGGCGACGGCCATGCGGTAGGATAGGCGGAATACGGCTGTCCTACTATGCCATCATTGAAATCGACCAGCAAATCCGAGGACGGGCCGCCGACCGTCACTTGCACGGGAGCCGACAGCGGCGATTCGCCCTCCGCGTTAATGGCGCTGATCTTGTAATAATACGTCGTATCCGACAGCAGACCCTTATTCCGGTAGGAGGTGTCCGTGATGGCCCCGACCTCCAGCTTCCGGTACGGTCCGTCCAGGCTCTCCGCCCGGTAGATGGCGTAAGAATCGGCTCCGCTTGCCGGATTCCAGCTGAGCGCGACTTCGTTCCTTCTGGCGGTGGCGGTGACGTCAGACGGTTCTGCCGGCCCGTTCCAGGATGTCATGTTGTCGAAGTACACGTTGCCGCTCGTGCGCTGGTTATAGACGCGGAAGGCGCTGATTTTGGGGCTTGATCCCGTATACGATTCCTGTGCTTGCACCGTCAGCGGCCCGCCCTTGGGCCCCATGCGGAACGTCACCGTATTGGCGTCGAAATCGAGATCAATCGCTACCGTATACCAGTTGTTTAATTGGAATCCGGGAATAAGATTACGGTACTCGGTCGTCGTCCCTAGCCGATAGCGCAAGCCGTAGGCGGAATCAGACACCGTCTCAAGGAAGTTCGAACCCGTATAGAACAAGAGTTTATCCAGATCCGAGTTTTCCTCCCGCATGTAATCGAACCGGAGATGCGAGGTCGTTCCTGCAGACGTGAAATCGTACGTGAACGTCCCGATCGCATTCGGCGCAACGCTGAGGCTCTTGTCGGCCGAGCTCGGCGTAGGCGATACAAGCCAGGCAGCAGGCCATTCGGCCGGCGCGAAATAAGGCTCTCCGTTCGTTCCGTCGTTGAAATCGACGGAAATCGGCTGAAGCGGCGCTTTCGTCGTGGCGGCGGCATGCAGCGACAAATCGGATTCTCCGTAAGATGTAACGGCTGATACTTTGTACGCATATTCGGTCCCGGCGGTCAACCCGTCGTTGATGAATACCGGAGCCGTCAGCGCCGATGCCGTCAGCTTCGCGTACGCGCCGTTGGCGCTGGCCGCTCGGTAGACGTTATACCCGGTTGCTTCAGCCACGGGCGTCCAGTCCAGCCGGATCGAATCCCGGTCCAGCGCCTGCGCCCGTAAACCGCTGGGAGCTCCGTTCACGGCAACCTTCGGCACTGCGGGAACGGTCCCTTCCGGGAAGGTGCCTATCGTAAGCTCGTTCAAGTATTTCTCCAAATTGGTATACCCGTCGCCGCTAAAATCGGCTTTCCCGTCGAGAGCGTTATTCGGATTCAATCCGTGCTCCAGCTCCCATACATCCGGCATCCCGTCGCCATCCGTATCCGCAGGCACTTCGGTCGTTTGCAGTTCCGGCCATTGCAGCGTTACTTTCGTCGCATGCTTCCCGTCCAAGGTGGCTTGATCCTCGGCCGTTACGTTGTTCGCCGTATAGATGACGCTCCCCGTCCCGTTGATCACGTCGTTCACGAGGGTACGGTCGACTTCATCCCGCTTGAGGCTGGCGCCGGCGTAATTCAGCACCTTCCCGTAAGCGACGTCAGGACTGTCCTGCGGCGACGGATTCGGCATCGCGAACGGAGTGCTGACGAACATCTGCGGGTTTTTGTAGATGCCGCTGAAGTTGTTCGGGTGGCTGCTGGAGGACAAGCTGCCGTCCCGGCGAACACTCTTGTTGCCGGTGAGCGCGATATTGGAACTATGCGGCGGGTTCGCATCAACCACATCCGTCTCTGCCATCCGGTCTTCAACCTGGGTGCTGATTCCGGCCTTGTAGTAATTGTTGACCATGTTGCCCCGATCGTTCTGGCCGTACATGCTCTTATAGCCCCAGTCATAAATCACATTGTTGCGCACGTCCATCGATTTGCCGGAAAACCGCGGATTGCGGCTATCGTTGTGGGCGAGCAAATTGTAGTAGAATGAGGCATTGTCGCCGCCCCAGATTCCGCCGTAACCGTGAAACCCTTTGCCGGGCACGTTCGATTTCACGATCGTCGGGCCAATCGTGCTATATTGCAGCGTGAAGTCCACATTCTGATAAAAGGAAAACGACTCGTCGCTCCCCCAACTCGCCGAGATATGGTCGAAAATGAGCTGCGAGCGATGCCGCCCCGTGGTGCCGTCCATATCGACGCCCGCTTCGTCTCCCGTACGGAAGCGAAGATATCGGACAATCAGATTATCGCCTTGGAACACAACGGTATGCTTCTTGAATGTAATGCCGTCCCCAGGCGCGCTTTGCCCGGCAATGGTCAAATTGGAGGACGTTACGTACAGCATCGATTGCAGCTCGATAGTCCCGGACACCTTGAACAGGATCGTCCTGTTGCTCTGACTGACCGCGTCGCGGAACGAGCCGGGGCCGGAATCGTTCAAATTCGTAACGTAATACACGTCCTTGCCGCGCCCGCCTGTTGCGAATTTACCGCCCCCTTCAGCTCCGGGGAAAGCGGGAATCGTGCCAGGCACTACACTCGGCGGCAGCGGAGGCGGGTCCAGAGGCGTGCCGACCGCAGGACCGATCAGCACCGAATACATCCAGCCGAATCCGATATGCCCCGTGGCTTGGTTCCCGCCCAGGGAGACGGTCCCCGCCTTGTATGTGCGCGAGTAGACGCGATAGACGTTCGTTTCCGCGACGTTGCCATCCGCATCCTTGACTTCGGTTTCGATCGTATTCCCCGTAAACGTCCAACCGTATTGCGGGGCCAGCCAATAATCGGAGTTGAATGGGTCCGTTGAAGCGTTGCTGGAGTGCATTGCGACATAAATAGTGGCATCCTTGTCAATCTTGAACGTAAGGAAAGGATTGGTCGGTTCGTTCTTATGCTCACTTCCGCCGCCGGTTTGGATAAACGACATGCCGGCATAAGGGCCTATGTTGGAAAAAGTCGTAGACGGATCGTTGACGTACATTTGCTTGCCGGTTTGCAAATCGTCATACACGGCATAGGTAACCGGATCGTACCACAGGTCGTTCAGCGTAAGATTGCTGATGCCGATCGACGAAGCCATTGCCGGTATTGCGGGCAACAGCTGCATCGCAAGCAGGAGTATAATTAGTAAAGAAATCATTTTCTTCTTCATCTTGTTCCTCCTTTAAGTTTTATACCATCCTGAAACTAGCTCAACTCATTCACTTCCATCCAACGACCTCCTTTGTACCATTAGGAGCCGACTTGTAATCGCTTTCTTTTCGTGATGAGCTTCTATTCGCTCCCATTACTATCGATCATAACTCTCGTACGCCCATACAAACCACTTCCATCTGCTACGGGCACCGTACAATTTTTTAGAAAAAGGCGTTTTCCCTTCCGTAATCTAATGAATAGTACCCCTCTTATGAGATGTACCTTGTGCGCTGGAAGAGGGCTTTGTAATATGACTGTAAGCGTTGCCGGAAGCGCTGCCACAGATCGAAACGGCATGGCGGCCTCCAGTGCAATAAGCGCATCATCATGTGAAAGGAGATGAAGCAAGTGAATCATGTTGCGCCCCTTGTCAGTGATCCGGTGAAAAGACGGAACAGCTGGGCATCTGCGTTCAAGAAAGGGTGGGCACACTCAAAGTATCTTCATTTATTGGCATTGCCGGGGGTTCTGTATTATCTGATTTTCAATTATGTTCCGATGTATGGCATCCTGATCGCGTTTCAAGATTTTCAGCCTTTGAAAGGGGTATGGGGCAGCACTTGGGTCGGTTTCGATCAATTCAAGGCGTTTTTTCAGCATATGTACTTTTGGCGGGTCATCCGCAATACATTGCTGCTCAGCTTTCTCGAATTATTGTTCGTTTTTCCTTTGCAGATCTTGTTCGCCATCTTCCTGAACGAGATACGAAGCCATTTCTATAAGCGATTCGTGCAGACGGTGAGCTATTTGCCGCATTTCATCTCGTTGCCGGCGATCGTCGGGATGCTGTTCATGTTCCTCTCGCCCCAGGACGGCCCGCTCAATATGCTGCTCGTGAAACTATTCCATATGGAACCGATCAACTTCATGGGTTTGTCGGAATGGTTCCGGCCGTTGTACATTGCTTCCGACATTTGGACGACGCTCGGTTGGGGCGCGATCATCTACTTGGCCGCCTTGACGAACGTAAACCCCGATATGTATGAATCCGCCTCGCTTGACGGGGCAAGTCGCGTGAAGATGATCTGGCACATTACCTTACCCGCGATCCAGCCTACTATCATGATCATGCTGCTGCTCCAGATCGGAAAAATGATGTCGCTCGGCGCGGACAAGGTGTTGCTCATGCAATCTCCCGTTACGTACGAAGTATCGGATGTGATCAGCACGTTCGTGTACCGCCGCGGCTTTGAGTTCGGCGAATACAGCTTCGCTACGGCGGTTGGATTTTTTAACTCGCTGATTAATATTTTTCTGCTGCTGACCGCCAACTGGTTCGTTAAGAAGACGACCGACAACAGCTTGTTTTAAACCAAAGGAGGTGACTCTATGATCCGCGATCAATCGCTATCGTCAAAACTGTTGGATATTGTGGTGCATGCGGTCATCATTGTAGTCCTAATCGCGACGATATACCCGGTTCTTTACGTCTTATCCGCATCTCTCAGCAGTCCGACCGCTTACAACTTGGGCAAGGTATCCATTTTCCCGGTTGATGTTACAATAAAAGCATACCGTCTCATCTGGGAAGCCAAAACCGTCCCTCGCTCTTTCCTAAATTCGGTTATCTATACGACTCTCGGAACAGCGATAAGCATGCTGCTCACGACCTCGCTCGCTTACGCCATTTCGCGGAAAAAACTGACGCTGCGACGATTCTACATGGTGTTCGTATTGATCACGATGTATTTCAACGGCGGAATGATTACCAACTTCTTACTCGTGAAAAACTTGGGGCTGTACAACACAATCTGGGCCATCGTCTTGCCGACGGCAGTATCCACGTATTACTTGATCATCATGCGCTCTTACTTCCAAGCGGTTCCTGAAGAATTAAATGAATCCGCTTACTTGGACGGAGCCAACGATCTTGTCATTTTCATACGCATTACACTGCCTTTATCGATGGCGGCGCTCGTTACGATCGGTCTCTTCTACGCAGTGAACTATTGGAACGCCTGGTTCTCCTCGCTGCTTTACTTGAAAGATTCGGATAAATACCCGCTGCAGATGGTTTTGCGGCAGATCATCATCCGCTCGGAGCTGCTTATGCAATCGATCAAGGCCGGCGAGGCGTCAGCCAGCGAGATGGCCTCTACGGACGTAACGTCGATTAAATACGCGACGTTGTTCGTGTCCATCGGCCCAATGATGATTCTGTATCCGTTCATTCAGAAATATTTCGTCAAGGGCGTCATGATTGGTTCGTTAAAAGGTTGAGCTTACGAAAGATTACGAAACCAAGGGGGAATTAAACATGTTTAAAAAATCGCTTACGCTCGGGGTATCCATCATCTTGCCTCTCACACTCGTCATCGGTTGTTCCGAGAGCAGCGACACGCCGTCACCATCAACAGACGCAGTATCTTCCCCATCCAGCGGTAAATACGATAAGGAACTGACGATTACCGTGTCCAGAGCGATATTGGATGCCTCGACGGTTAAGGATGATTTGGAAGCGAAGATGCTGAAAGAGAAATTCAATCTTGTGTTCAAGGCGGAGGACTACAGCCGCAACGATTGGGCGACCAAGATGACGCTGATGTTCTCTACCGGAGACGGCCCCGAGTTCATCCCCTACTCCCGCGATCAATGGAAATCGGTCGAATGGATGTCGTCGGGCTACCTGCGCCCGTTTGAACTTGACGAGATCAAGCAAAAGCTGCCTAATTACCTGAAAATTTGGAGCGACGAGGAATGGGATACCGTACTCAAGTCGACGCGCTTCTCCGACGGCAAGCTGTACTTCTTGCCCAATAAGCGGACGATACCGGTACAGACGGCATGGCAATATCGCAAGGATCTATTTGACAAATATGGTCTGAAATTCCCGAAAACGCCGGATGAAATGATCGACACGCTCAAGACGATCAAGGACAAAACGGGTCTCATTCCGTTCGTGGTACCAGGAAACTCGTCGTCTCCGCTGTGGGCTGTCAGCACGTTCTTCCAAATGTTCGGTTTTCCTGACCTGCTGCTAACCTGGAACTCCTACGTGGACCCGGTCACCAAACAGTTCTATGCGTATCCGCTTGCTACCGACCAAAGCCGCGACATCCTTATTTTTCTGAACAAAATGTATAAGAACGGCCTGCTCATGAAAGATTTCGCCACCGCCACAGCCGACCAGACCAACAAACTGATTGCCCAAGGCAATCACGTCATTGCGCAGACGATCAACGACCCTTCCTATATGGACGGACAGCAAAAGGCTGCCGCTCCGGACGTCAAATGGGCGTGGGTCGACAATTTCGACCATCCGAGCAGCGATCCGAAAAAGACGATTTACAAGAAAGAATCGTACTATTCCTTCTGGGGTCCGGCAATCAAGAAGGGCACAAGCCAGGAGAAGGTCGACCGTCTGCTTGATTACTTGAACTGGGCCGTCTCGGATGAAGGTCAGCTCTGGTACACGTATGGCAAGGAAGGGGTTACGTACGAGCAGAAGGACGGCGTCCCTGCTTTCTTACCGACGATGAGCACGCCAACCCAGGCACAGGGCGACAAGCTGGCGAACTTCGGCATCAATATCGGGGTCATCGGATTAGGCGGCTTCATTACTCCTTACAAGTCGTTTGACGAAACCTTCAACAAAACGAAGCTGGAAATGAGCAAGGTCATCCCGTCCAAACCAGGCTACTACGGGCCGATCGAGCCGATCCTCCAATTGAGCGACGCCGACCGCAAGAAATTGGTCGGGCTTGAAACGACGCTGAACGGCGTACGCGATGAATACTGGCTGAAATTCATTATGGGTGCGCTCGACCCGTCCAACGATGCGGATTGGAAAAAGTTCATGGACGCTGCGAACAAAGCCGGTCTGCCGGAAGTCGTGAAGCTGCGGACGGACGCTTACGATAAAGCGAATAAAAGTTAGCCTTGTATTCCCTTGTAGGATGATGGTGACACTCCCATCGTCCTTTTAAAGGCGCGGCGGAACGAATGCGTGCTATTGTAGCCTGCCTGCACCGCGATACTGTCGATGGACGCCGAGCCTTGCATAATCAATCGGCATGCAAGCGAGATGCGGAGCTTTTCCAAATAGGAGCTGAAAGTTTCCCCCGATTGCTCTTTGAAAAACTGCGACAAGTACGATTCCGACAAATTAAAATGAGAAGCAACCGCATATAAGCTAAGATTTGGGTCCTGAAAATGATCGTTGATATATGCCGCTATTTTGTCCAGGAGATGAGTATTCCGGCTTTTCTTGTTTCTTTCGTTCGAGCGGCAAAGGTGAAGAAATTGAAGGAAGATCTCTCGCAAGATTGGCTCGGTGCCGGAGAAGTCCGGCATGACACCGGGGTCATTCTCCTCCGCGATAAAGTGATGTCCGAGCTCATCCTTCAGCTTAAGCTCCGTCGCCTGCAGCTCGCTGAACAGATGCTGCTTCATCCCGGCGGACAACGTCCGGGTCAAGAAGTTCTCGTTGTGCAGATGCTGCAAAATGTGAGCAAGCTCCGTGGAGTTCCCCGCCTTAATGACATTCATCAGGCGGATCTCCACTTCCGTCGGGTAATAATAGCCGGTCTGCTCTTTTGCCATTCGGGCATACCACACGATGGCCGACTTGTCGCTGTCTGCCACATGGCTGTCGGTGACGGCCAGCTTCGCTTCCTGGTAAGAATAGTGCACATCGAGCAGGTCTTCATAGATGCTGCCGATGCCAATCATCGGTACGATGACATACCGCTCCTTGATGTCCCGGTTAATTCGGAGGAAAAGGTCGTCCAAGTCACCGGCAAAGGTCCTCTTTTCCATAACGTCGGATCGAATCAAGATCGCGAGTTCATTCTCATGCATCGTGTGAACATATCCTCTTTCTTGAAGGTGATCACGAATGATCCCCTCTATCAATGCCCGGAGGATGTTCAATTCTTCCAAGCTCTCTGCATTGAGCACTTCGTTATGTTTATAAATACGGAGCACAGCAATGGCAAAGCCATTCCCGTGCATCTCGAGACCTGCATGAACCAGCATCGCATGCATTTGTGCGCGGTCCTCGAACTCGCCCTTGAACAGCCGTTCGATGAACACGTTTTTGAGCGTATCTGCCTGTCGCTGCAGCATTTGCTGCAGCGATTGATTGTTATCGATCAGCCGGGCAATGCTCGTCTGTAAATAATCGACTTCATTCGGCCTCTCGGACTGCTCCGGCTTGCTGCCGAGCGGGTCGTTGCCCCAGAACGCTTTGAGGACCGTGACAATATCTTTCCACGGCTTAGAGTGCCTGTAGGACATCCACAAGGAAATGATCGTGCCGACGACGAGCGTCCCTGCGGCGACGGACAGTGCAATCGTGCGAATGTAATTGACCTTGCCCATCACTTGTTCAATCGGCAAGGACACCACATATGTCAAGTTGTTGTAAGCCGAACGGGTGTAGACGAAAAGATGGTCTTCTCCCCCTATTTCAGCATGCATATAGCCGTGCTGCTCGGTCGCGCTGCGAATTTTCGCCGGGATGGGAACGTCCGCGCTTGCGGTGACGACTTCGCCCTTGTCATTCAGGATGGTGAACGTCTGACCGTCTGTTTCCTCTGTTCCGTCGATTCCGACAAGCTTCATAATATCCTTGTCCTCCATCGCGAATACGACCACGGCTTGTATCTCTTGGTTCATGCCAAGCGGCAGTGATGTCATGTATGTGATGCCCGACGTCTCTTTCCCTTCCACCCGTACATTCCGGGAAGGGAGCATATCGCGCAAATGCGGCTTATCGAACAGGAACGCATGCCACTCCTCGTACGGCATGCCTTCGTACTGAAACTCGTCTTGATAAAATGTGCTTGACGAGTCGGTCATTTGGACTTTGGAGAACACGAGGTCGCTGTTTTTTAGCACAACGAAAAATGTATTCGTGAATGCGCTTCCAGTTAAAGCCGAAGAATGAAAGTCTTTATAATAATTCCATATATCGAAGAGCTCCGGAGAGTTGCCGAGAGGCTTGCGTAAATGATACAGTCCCATTAAGCGTGAATCGTAGGATAGTTTAATCGCCGCTTCGTCCATATCCGTCCATTGCTTGTCGAGCATATCCCGCGCTTGTTCCAAAATGTACAGCTTGGCTTCGCGGGACTGAGTCTCCACGATTTGAACCGCTTCGTAATAGGTAAAGCTCGACAGCACGATCGGGATGATCAGCATGGATAAGAAGGAGATCATAAAGCGTTTGAACACATTGTTGTTACTGGACTTACCACGCAAGAGCATCCGAGCCACCCCATGATATGCAGTATTATCTGGTTATTTTACCATATCAGATAAACCTTTGTGAAAAAAAATGAGAAAATGACTTTGCGAATGGCGAAAGAAGCGGCTCCGATGACCTTTTGTAGAGGGATGGAGAAGGACGCCCACTGCGCATGCGAAAGCATCTTCCGATCGCTCTTGTTCCCGGATTTCTTGAATGGGTAAGCCCGTGTAACGGGGAAACCCGGAAAAAAGGCGAACGCTGACGCTTCTTCAGATTGCTCTCGCTTAGCGAAGTTTGCTTGTTCACCGCGCTTTTAGATTTACAATGAACTATTGCGTACGTTGGCAGCAAGCCAAATTCAATCCGTGGGAGGAGATTATCCTGATGTCTAACAACCATCGCCCAATAGGCGTCGACGCCGGCAAACTGGACAGCAACATGACGGTGCAAACTACTCACGACGATTCACTTCGTTGGCTATCCCCTCTGGAGCAGCCATTCCATATCGCGGGCTTCGCCTGGTTTGCGCTGGAGCGCAAGTACCGCCGCCTGCCCGTCGCTTCGGCGGACGCCATCCCGCCTGCCGTCGATAAGCTGGCGGACTGCACAACCGGCGGACAAATCCGCTTCCTTACGTATTCTTCCCGCTTGTCGATCAGAGTCAAGCTTGCCGCGCCGGCAAACATGTATCATATGCCTGCGACCGGGCAATGCGGATTCGACTGTTATGTAGGAGAACACGGAAACCAGCGTTATTTGAGCACAACCCGTTTCGATCACACGCAGCCGGAATACGAAGCTCCGCTGTTCGACTGGAATGAGAAGCGGGAAGTTCACGTCACGCTAAACTTTCCGCTCTACCAAGGCGTCGAAGAGGTATGGATAGGCGTCGACCCGGACGCCAAGGTCGGCGCGCCGGAGACTTATGCCAGTACCGGGCCGATCGTCGTTTACGGCACGTCCATCACGCAGGGCGGATGCGCTTCACGTCCAGGCATGGCCTATACGAACGTGCTGAGCCGCTCCCTCCCGTACGAGTTCATTAACCTTGGCTTTTCAGGAAACGGCCGTGGCGAGCCCGAGGTAGCCCGGATCATCGCAAGCATCGAGAACCCCGCTCTCTACGTGCTGGATTACGAAGCGAATACGGGCACCGTAGAAAGAATGGCAGATACGCTGCCTACGTTCATTCAGATTTTGCGCGAACGGCATCCTACGGTACCGATTCTCGTCGTATCGAAAATCAAATTTGCAAAGGAGCATTTCTTTCCCGACGATTTGAAGCTCCGGCTCGATCGGCTGAACGTACAGCGGTCGACAGTCGAGCGGCTGCAGGCCGCCGGCGACGCCAACGTGCATTTTCTCGACGGAGGGACGCTGCTCGGCGATTCGCTTTATGAGGAGTGCACCGTTGACGGCGTTCATCCGACCGATCTCGGCTTTTACCGAATGGCGGAATCGCTGGAGCCCGTCATTCGCAGTCTGCTCGAAGGTTGAAGAAAGCCTCTTGCCGTAATAGCTGAAGAGCAATCGAGCCCTGCCGCCGATGAGGGGAACTGCCGGCATGCGATTATCGGCCTATGGAAGCTCTAGGCAACGAATATATTAGCCGAATATATTGCGCTTTCTGCTATGATCATTTTATCGTTGGTGGGTTATTTTTCGTCTGCTTTTCAAAGTAAACAATTTCACCTAGTCGAATATGGTGCATTTTTTGATTAACTGTAAGAGCTACGTGGTCAATGAAAACATCATCTAGAGTACCTACCAGCTTGCCGACAGTTGTCGTAATGACGACCTTTAAACCTTTGTGCTGGATCAAATGCTCAGTAAATTTAGGTTCCACAGCAGTCGTGTACACAATATTTTTCGGCAATACTAAGTTTTCCTTGCGTTGTAGAACTTCGTTCCTAGAATATTGCGGAACCGGGTATGAGGCATAGGGTTGCGGATTGCCATAGTATACAAATCTATTCATGGGCTGAATACTCCTTCGTCATGAATTGAATAACACCTTTATAACTTATGGCAAATATCTATATGTGTTCCGATAAGTGACAAGTAACCATCTATTAGCTTCAGTTGGTCCGGTAATCGGCAATATTTTTGTCTTTCAACTCGATAATATTTTTATTGCCTGTCAGAGCCCAGGGTTCGTCGTCTACCAAGATAACTCTAAGCTTGATGTATTTAGGAAAAAGAGCAGAACACCTTTCCAGGTAAAATGTGACATACACACCATTTTAATCAGCGAAAACTTGACACTTGTCGAGGAAAAAAATGATATTTTCCGTTCCTTTGCCGGACTGCGTTCACTTCATTTTTTCTTACCGCAGTCGTTTAAAGCGACGGTTGTTTTAGCATGAAAAATTAAAAATGGCTGCCTTTAACAGCAGCCATCTTAGTCAACTTTCGCCATGCTTCTAACTCCCGCTTACCATTTCGGGTTTAAAGGAGAGGGGCAGCCTCCGTGCGTATAAGCCTCGCAGCTCATACGTAGAGATAGTCTCCTATTGCTGGTTTCTTCGTCGGCCAGCTCGATATTTCCCGACTTGATCAGCATCTGCAGCATTCCCTCGTGTAAACTCTTTTACAGTCTTTCTCCCAAGGGGGAAAATTCACTTTGTACCGACAATATGGTATAGGTATAGGCTCACTCACCCTTTGACAAATCCTCAATAACGTAATAAAATATTTTTACGTAAACATAATATTGTATGGAGGTTGTTCACAGTTGCAGCAGGACATTCTCGAAAGCTGTCTGATCCAATCGCCGGAGCAAGCGATGGCGCTGCTCAACCCGCTGCGGGCGGATATCGTCTCGCGTCTGGCGGAGCCGGCTTCGGCCGCCGAGCTGGCGCGGCAGCTTCAGGAGACGCCTCAGCGGATGAATTATCACCTGAAGGCGCTGGAGAAGACCGGGCTGATCCGCCGGGTCGGAACAAGACAGGTGCGCAATTTGGTAGAAGTGCTGTACCAATCGATCGCCAAAACCTTCGTGCTGGCCGAATCGCTCAGCCTGTCGGAGGAGACGATCGAACGGCTGAAGGAGCACGGCTCGCTGGCTCAGCTTATTACGACCGCAGAGCAGATGAAGAAGGATGCCGTGCATTTGATGGAGCATGCCGACAAAGGCGAGGACATTCCGAGCGCTACGATGCAGCTGCAAATTCCGCTGCAAGATCAAAATGCGCGGCAGGCGTTCATCGAGGATTACGTCGAGATGATGAAGGCGTTGACGCGTAAGTATGCGGGCGCGCTTGAGCAGGACGGCAAGACGGCGGCAATGTACCAGGTAATGCTGGCTATTTATCCGAAAACGGACAAAGGAGAGTGAACGGTAATGAACGGCAATGACAACCGCGGTGATAGCAGCGCCGATGAGCAATTTTTCGGCAAGGAACAGGAGAAGCCGGCGCCCGTCCCTATTCTGGTCACTAGGGGCACGGTGAACGGCCCGGCGAAAGAAAATGCGCCTGACGAAGCCCGAAGCAACGTGATCGATCTGGATACGTACCGTTCGGCGCCAAACACTCAATCCGTTGAGGAGGCGCTTGTGCAGGAATGGAACCTGAATCCGGGCGGCACAGGGCCGCTCGTGAAGCTCATTATGGTCTCATCCGGCTTCGGTTCGGTGAAGCGCAGCTCTGCCCGCAGCTCCGACATTCAATGCCTTGCCGCTTAATGAAGCGGATAGTCTAAGTTTTCCATTCGGCCTTGCCGAATCATCCACCATTCGAGGAGGGAAATTCGATGAATCATGTTCCTTACGTTATTGAGCAGGACGGCCGTTCGGAGCGGTCCTACGATATTTACTCGCGTTTGCTGAAGGACCGCATCGTATTCTTGGGATCGGAGGTTAACGATCAGGTCGCGAACAGCATTATCGCCCAACTGCTCTTCCTGGCGGCGGCCGATCCCCATAAAGATATTCATCTATACATCAACTCGCCCGGAGGCTCGACTACGGCCGGCTTGGCGATCTACGATACGATGCAGTTCATTCAGCCTGACGTATCGACGATTTGCGTCGGGTTCGCCGCATCGATGGGCGCTATTCTGCTGACAGGCGGAGCCAAGGGCAAACGGTTCGCCCTGCCGAATTCGGAAATTATGATCCATCAGCCATGGGGCGGGACGCAAGGGCAGGCGTCGGACATTCAAATTCGCGCCACGCATATTATGAAGACGCGCAAAGTGCTGTACAGCATCATCTCCGAGACGTCCGGCCAGCCGTTCGATAAAGTCGAGAAAGATTCGGACCGCGACTATTTTATGACCCCGGCCGAAGCCAAAGAATACGGCTTGATCGACCGGATCGTGGAACGCAGCGCCTCTTAACAAGAAAGACCTCATTTCCGCTTGTAACGGGAGTGAGGTCTTTCTTGTTTTAACCTTATCTAAAAGAAGCGCGGTGAACAAGTGGCCGGAGAGCCGATAGAAAATTGGAACGGCGCAATCGGCGCTTTTGGCGAAGGATTTTCCCCGTCGATCGCGGCCCGCCTTGATTAAAGGCGAACGCTGCGCTTCTCCAGCTAGCTCTCGCTGGCTCCATCTGCCGGTTCACCACGCTTGCAGATTTCTCCTACAAGGTGCCTTGCCGAATTCGTATTACAGCTTGATCAGCCCTTCGCGGGTGACGGTCAGCTTCTCGAAGCCGGTATCCGTAATCGCATAGCTGTTCTCGATCCCGACGACGCCACGCTGCGGAAACGTAAACTTCGGCTCAATGGCGACGACCATGCCCGGCTGCAGCGGGTAGCTGAAGCCTTTGGCCAACACCGGCAGCTCATCGATTTCGAGGCCGATGCCATGACCGAGAAACTTCACCTGATCGGCGCCGTAGCCCATATAATGGTCGCTCAGGCCTGCTTCATGAGCCATAAGCAGCGAATGCATGTACAGCTTCTCGCAGACGGTTCCCGGCTTCAGCATCTCCTCCACGCTGCGAATAATGCGCTCCGACGTGTCGTACGCCTGAGCCAAATCCTCAGGCAGCGAGCCGATAACGGCCGTACGCGTCTGGTCGATGACGTAGCCGTCGATGCAGCAGCCGACATCGAGCAGGATCGGCTCGCCCGACTGAATGACCCGGCGGCTCGCGCTCTGCGGGCTTGCCGCGCTAAGCCCTTGGCCTCCCGCGGGGCCGTCGAAGTACGAGGGCATCGCGGCGGCCTCCCCGGCCCCCACCATACCGGTGATCACCTCCTGGTTGTAGCCGCGCATACGCATCAAGCCGATATGGCCTTGCCGGCGGATAAACAGCTCGAAGCCGCTGATCAGCTCCAGCTCGGTCATTCCCGCCCGCAGCATGCCGAAAGCCTCTTGAAACGCCAAATCGATCACTCTCGCCGACTCCCGTATGAGAGCCAGCTCCGCCGCCGATTTGATCATCCGCAGCTCGCGGATCACCGTCGAGCCGTCGGCCCATTCCACGTCAGGCAGAACGGCTTCGAGACGCTGCAGCTGCTGCACGGGGAGCACGTCGAACTCGGCGGCGACCCGCAGCTTGCGGGAGCCGGCCTGCCTGAACAACGGCGCGAATACTTCAGCGAGACGCTGCCCGAAGGCGCGAAACGAACCGAGCGGCTCTACAGCGACCGCAGATTCGTCCTGTGCCCTTACCACACTGCGCCGCACGAAAAATACGGCTTCCCCTCCGCTTGGCACGAATAAATACCCGGTTTGCATCGATCCGGTAAAATAATACAAATCGACATTTTGCGTAATCATACAGCCGTCAAGCGCTTGCTGCCGCAGCCGCTCCTGCAGGCGCTCTATGCGCTTCGCATATTCCTTCATCTGTATCTCCTCCTAAATATTTGATCGCCGGCCTCTTGCAAAATGTACGCTCTTCGCAGGCCGACCGCTTCTTGTCAATACAGCGGCCGGGCAGCATGGGAGCAAGAGCCCCCGCGCGCTTCCGGCAGCTTCCGCTATGTATGGAACTTCACCTGATACTGCTAGAGTACTTCATCTTTCTCCCGCTTTCAACCCGTTAACCGGTGCATGCCCAAAAGCCCCGAAACGCGCACAAACGCGGATTTCGAGGCTAGTTAACTTCTATCTATATACCTATTTTCCTTCCTCTACTGCTCCTTTAAATGGAACGCATGCTGCAGACGCTGCAGAACGACTACGGCCTCGGCGCGCGTCGCCGTTTGCAGCGACAAGCTCCCGGCATCCTGCTCCCCGTCGAGGAGCCCTGCCGCCACCGCCTGCTCCCATTGCTTGTCCGCGTCGTCTTCTACGCCTTGCGGATCAAGCGACCGCAGCGCAAGCCGGATCATTTCCGACCGCTGCAGCTCCTGATCCAGCGCATCCGCCGAAAAGTCGCCGCCGATAATCCCGACATCGAGCAGCGATTTCAAATAAGCGTCCCTCTCGCTTACATCCGCAGCGTCCGCCGCCGGAGGAATATGCAGCCCGTGCGACAGCATGACGACGAACTCCCCACGGCTCACCGTTTGATCGGGGCGAAATGTGCCGTCGGCATAGCCCGATACGATTCCTTCGGCCACAGCCTCCTTCACAGGCTCTTCCGCCCAATGCCCTTCCAAATCGTGGAATGGTGCGTCTTCAGCGGCGACAGCGGTGGAATGCCCTGGTGCGAATAGGCTGAACGGTAAGCTTACGAGCGCCAGCACATACGCCGTGCGCTTAAGAATGACGATGGATGCGGCTGCGAACATAAGCTTGAATTTATTGCGTTGTCTTCGTAAGGACATGACAATCCCCTCTTTCTTTATTATGAATTAGCGTCATTCCGCTTCGTATGCCTTCATCGTCCGGCTGCTTTCGCGCCGGTCCTTGGAGGTTACGGTTACGTAAAGCTTGCCTCCGTCAGGCTTCAACTCCAGACGGTCCAGCGTAACGACGGTGGAGCCTTCCGCTACGACAGCGTCAGCCTGCTGGCCCAGCGCCGTCTGCATAGGCGTGCTCGACAGAGCGTCATCATAGAGACGAACCCGGTCTCCCGCTTTAAGCCCTGTGACGGTCACCTCGTCTCTGCCGCCGGCCTCCGTGTTATTGTCGACTTGTATATAGCTCGCCGCAATAGGCAGCGTCAGCGGCTCGGCCGGATAAATCTTGGGCGTGCGCGGGCTCTCTTCTCCGTCTGCCCGCGTCACCGTCACATATACGATCCCGTAACCGGTGCCGGGCAAAGTCGTCTTCACTTCAGCCGTTACGGCACCGCTGCCGACCGAGGCTTTGCCGATCGGTTCCGCGGCCGCCTCTTCCGCATACACCTTCACCATATCGCCCGGCTTAAGCCCGGTCACGGTCACCGTATCGTCCGGCCCGGCAATATTGCGGATTTGAATATCGGCCCTGTCGGCGGGAACGCTCGACTGCTCCGCGGCATAAGCTTTCACCGTTCGGCTGCTCTCTCCCTTGGATGGGGAAGTTAGCGTAATATAGACGTATCCCGCGCCTTTGCCGAGCTGAGCGATTTTAATCACGGCTCTGGACGAATCCGCGCCCACTGTTGTCGTAGCTATCGAAGTCGTTGCCGTTTCGCTGGAATAAACCTTAACGACGTCACCGGCGGACAGCCCGATCAATTCAATATGATCCTGAGTCCCTTCCTGCTCGTTCGTCACCGTGATCATGCCCGGATTGATCGGCGGCGTCTTGGGTTCCTCTCGATACCGCTTGGATACGCGGACGCTTTCCCGCAGCGGAGGCGTCGTCACCGAGACATAGATACTGTCGTCCCCGCCTGACGACGGCAGAGAGGCGGAGATCGTCACTTCGCTCTGCCCGGATGCCGCCGTCGCCTGCGCGAAAGGTGCGGCCGCCTTGTCGGAGGCGTACAGCTTGACGGTATCACCGGGCTTGATGCCGGAAACGGTGACGCGGTCGTTAGCGCCGCCCAGCTCGTTGACGATGCGGATTTGCTCCAGCCGCAGCTTCTCCGTTACCGGTTCGGCCTCATACGCCTTTTCCGTAGCCCGGCTCTCCCTTCGTCCCGGTTCCGTTACCGCAACGTAGAGCACTCCCGCCTCAGCCCCCAGAGAGCCTACCGAGACGACCGTTCCGTCCGTCGTCGACGCCGCCACCGTATTCGAGCCGAGCAGCTTCGTTTTGGAGGAATCGGCATAAATTCTGACGACGTCGCCTACCGCTAATCCCCTTACCGTCACCTCGTCCGACGAGGTTCCCGAACGGTTCGTGACGCGAATCGACGTAGCCGCCGGCGAAGCGGACAATGGCTCTTCCGCATACGATTTGACGATCCGCTTGCTCTCCGAATAAGACGGCTGGGTTACCGTCACATACACATGGCCGCTTTCTACGCCGAGCTGCCCGATCGTTACTACCGCGCTGGTCGAGCCGCTGCCGACCGTAGCGCTGCCGAGCGGCGAAGCCGCCCCCGCATCGCGGTACACTTTGACCATATCTCCCGGCGACAGACCGTTCACAGTAACCGAATCGCTGGTCCCGGTAACGCGGTTGTCTACACGGATCAAGCTCGGCGCCGGAGGCACAGAGGCCGCAGCCCATGCCGTGCCGTCGGGAATTTGCAATAATATAGCTCCTCCTATAAGCAAAGGGATCAGCTTGCCCTTGCCCCTTAATTGAAATTTCGCTGACACTCCGTTTCCCACCTCCATCAATTTCGGACGAACCGTCCGCAGCCGCTTTAATCAAGCGGATATTCATAAATAACGGTTTTGTACACATCGCCTTCATAGGAAAAACCGTTCGTTCTCGGCAGCTTGACTTTAACCTTGAAGATGACGGCCGGTCCCTTCAACGTTTTGGATATGCGCTGGTCCGTTCGGACATAGTTATAAGGAAATGTGACCTCCGGCATATCGTCGTCCACGTAATCCTCGAATACGATGACGGGCGCCGCTTGAAGCAGCGTCCGGGCGTAAGGAGTTCCATCCTCGTTCAACTGAAGATTGGCCTTCAAGCCGGCTTCGAACGCCTTTCTCGCAAGTCCCCGTTCAAACACGATTTGCCCTTCTGCAAGCCTGGATTTGACTACCTGCAAAGCGGCATCGTGCGCTCCGTGATTAAGGGCGAATTTTAAGCGGTTATGCGTCGTGCTTGTCACAAACCGGTCGGCTTGAAATCCGGTTGTGTATAAGAACATCAAGATGACGAACATGAGCAGCAGCGCGCGGTTCATAAGCCGTCACCTGACCAGCGCTTCGCTCATCTGCTTGGCATAACGCACGATTTCCGGAGGATCGCGGTCGACGCTTCCGAACATGCTGCGGAACAGCCACCTCGGCGTGCTTTTCACAGATAGCTTGCCTTCAATGTATTCGCCTCTCGGCGTAAGCGCCGTCGTCCCGCTGAAGCGGATATCCGATTCATCCAGCAGAAACGTATGCACCAGCGTCCCTCGCATCTCATCGATAATTTCGGGCGTGAATCGCCCGTTATCGGCATTGGACGCTTTTTGAATCGCACTGTCGAGCACCATCTCCACCGCATTGGCCCTCGTCGAGTAAATATCGTGAAGAATGGGCTGAAACAGCAGCAGCATAAGGATGTACACCGTCAGCATCTCCACCAATGCGGCCTTCATGCCGTTAGAGAAGGGGGCCGCAGCGTATCCGCTCCGCTCTTCGGACCTTGATCCGGGTCCGCCGGCGTTATTTGATAATGATACGATGTCGGGACGTTCGTATTATTGAACAGATCGTCCATTTGTGTTTTCTTCTCTTTGATGGAGCCCCATAAAGCGACAAAAATAAAAATGCCGATCGCAGCCAGCGTCGCCGCAATTAATAAAAATTTCTCCAAAGCCGGTTTCATAAATAGATCGCTCCTTGTTGGTCAAATGATAATATTACGCTCCGAAATGATTGGTGCTGCGCGCCAAATCGGTGACATATTGCTGGGCTATGTTCAGCGCGTTCCATAAGTAAATAAGCAGCGGGCTAAAGGCGGCGGCATAGGCCAAATTGCCGAAAAACTTGCGCTGTCTGCGCCGGTTCTCCCTAAGCATCTGCGTATAGCTCTCCTCCCGCGTATCCACCATGGCGGCGATGTCCTCCGGAGGCGTCAGCTCCAGATCGGCGAGCAGCTTGCACAGCTCCTTCGCTTCCCGCGTTCCTATATCTTCAGCGATCGTCTGCAGCGCAGCGTGCGCTCCGTCATCGAACATCCGCAGCCCTTTGTTCAGGGAAGGCTTGATTCTCACCGTATAATCGCGCAGCTTCGTCAAGAGCGTGTGCAGGTTCAGCTTGCGCTTGCCGCTGCCTTTCAGCTCGTCGGCAATCATGCTGTAGATCATGAAGAGCTCTCTGTTCTTCTCCCCTTCGTCGATTTCTTTCCATTTGCCGAGAAAATAGGTCAGCAGCGAAGCTTTCGTATTCGTTGCAAGCAGCAGCACGACAGGTCCCCACAGCTTGAGCAGCAGGCTCGTCCACGTGAAGCGATCCCAATGAAACGAAGCGTCGTACAGCGTATTTAACGTCCAGACGAGCGCCGTCCCGTAGCGCAGCGATTGAATTCTCCACGCATTCATCCGAAACGGATAACCGGTCTGCTCAAGCTGCCGTTCGAGTTCCGGGTGATGAAGCCACGCTCTGAGCCGCATATATTGAAGCCTTGTCATCCGCTTCAGCGAAATCGGCGCGCGCAGCTTGCGGTGCACCAAATACGCGGCGTAAACGTAAATCAAACAAACGGCCAGCCCAAGCAGCGCTCCCGCCAGCACATACAGCTTCCGCTGCAGCTCCATGATTCGCTCCCCTTCCCGTCAGATGCTAATAATCGTTTGGGGGCCTGCGGAACCAGACGGCCAGCAGCAGAGAGCCCCCTATAAAACAAAGCGTTACCGTAAACCAAAATCGTCCCTGCTCCGTCCCCAGCTGATAATGCATCGTGCTGTTATAACCCATGAAGACAATCATAATGACGATGAGCAGCGGAAATAAAATGACATGCAGCCAGCTAAGCTGCAGCACTTCGGTGCTCGAATCCCCTTCGTCGCGCAGCATGTCGATTTGTTTATGAATGTTTTTGTCGATAGCGTTCAGCGTGCTTTCGACATTTTCTCCGCGCAGCAATCCCTTCAGCACCGTTAAGCCGAGCTGCTTGGCAAAGGAGGTGTGAATGCTGTAAATAAATTCCTCCACCGCCTTCTCAAGCTCCTGCGAATCTACGTAATTCAGCTCCTCTCTAATCCAGTTCATAAAATGCCGGCGGATCGGCGCCGAAGCGATCTCCGGGCTGGCAAGCTGCAGGGCGGCGCGCATATTGCCGCGGCTCACCTTGTATTTACTGGACAGTATGCCGACCGCTTCCGCCAGGTCGTATCCGCCTTGAATTTGCATGTTCCTCAGCTTGATCCGGTAATAAGCGGCCGGCGCGGTCAAGATAAGGAGCCCGAGAAAAAGGCTGAACCTAATATCGTAAGTAATGAAATAAATGACGATGCACGCAGATAAAGACGTAGACACATTCATTAGGACGAATTTCTGTACGGTCGATTCGTTGAACTTCTCCCCTTGCGTCGCTTTGAGCAGAAGCTCCAGCTGACGGCGCAGCCGCAGCCATATCACGGTGATCCAACGCTGCTCATCCCGCTGCTTACGCTGCTGCAGCAGCTTCATATCCGCCCGGTGGCGGCGCTCGGTTCGAAGCAGCAAGCCCAGATTGCGCAGCAGCGGTTGAAGCAGCTTGTAAAGACCGAACGTGAACAGCCATGCGGATAAACAAAGATACGCTACGTTAAAGACCGGATAAGTCGCCATGAAGCGCTCCTCCTTCTCGATTCGGCCGTTTATCCGCGGCCGCATAAGCTGCGCCGTCGTAAGCCTGCTCACCCGCTAACGGTATACCGCACGCCCCGCTCATCCGTTCCAGGGAATTGCTGATGCGGTGAAGCGGATCGGCTTCGGCCGGATTGTAGACGACGACTCCTTCGTCCGGAGACATCGGCGCCGCCGAAGCGAGACGCCGAAGCGCCTGCTCGGTCCGTTCGGCCCATTCGGGGCTAACCTCCCGCATTTCCTTGCGTAGCCGCTCGCTCATATCGTAACGATACGTCCACGTATCGGTCCGCTCGTCCCAGCGCATCAGCTCATGCGTGCTGATCTCGCGGGTAAACCGATCATACCGCAGCTCCATCACGCTTTTGATTCGTTTGCGAATACGTCCCGGGTCCTGAGTTTGTACGATCAAAATGTCGATGTTTTCGGCGACACGCTTCTCTTCCTCCTCGAATCGGACGCCGGGGTTCAAGCTGCACAGCAGCCTGGCGAACTGCGACGGAACCGTCTCCGGCTTCCACGTGTGAAAGGTGCTGCCGAAGCCTTTGAGCAGCCGCTCGCAGGCAAGCATCGCCCCTTCGGCCTCAACCCTGCGCACCTCGCCGATGATCGCGTAATCGACGTCGAAGCGCAGCACCTGATCCATGGCGTGATGGAACGTATTTTCGTGCGTCACGCGTTCGATCAGCTTCTTTTCCGGAAAATCGCGGCTGGCCGCCAGCTCGTAATGCTTCTCAATGATCGCCCCCGTATAATCATTTTCCCGTTCGGCCAGCAGCGCCTTCAGCGTCGTCGATTTCCCCGTACCGGGAGGACCGACGATCAAAGCGTTGCAATGCGTTTTGGACAAGCCTTTGAGCAGGACGGCCGCTTCGGGAGGAATCGTGCGTCTTCGCTCGTCCGCCAAATCGTCGACGGTCACCCGTCCGATCAGAAACCGGCGAAACGTGATGACGTCGTGACGCACATCGGGCTTGACCGTGAGCGTCACCCGCTCCCCGGTATACAAGTCGACCTCCAGCGTCGTATGGTACAGATTGACGATGGCGTCCTCCTTTTGCCGGGTCAAGGCGCGTATAATTTTATCCACTTCCCGGGTCGAAGCGAATTGGAACGGCATCCGCCGGTGACGTCCGCCGGTATGAATCCAGATGGAGGTGCCGATAATTTGGGCGGCATAGCTGTCGGGATACTTTTGCCAGCACGCGAGCGCCTTGAAGCCGTATATTTCGTGAAACATAGCATGCGTAATATCCGAATAGCACTGCTGCTCCTCCCGCGCGTAGGCGCGTAGTCCGGCGTAATACTCCGGCAGTTCGACCTGATAAAGCCCCTGCTGATCGACATACGATTGGATCTGCTCCATAATGGCCGTTACCGTCTCCGGGACGCCGATAATCGCTTTATTCTCCAGCTCTACGAACGCCTGCGCCTCGTCGCTTCCCGCTCCTTCAGACTGCGTGCGTTCGGAAGCCCCTCGCTGCACGGCCCCGGCGAACCGTTCGCCGACAAGCTCCTTGTACGCTTTGCATGCCTGATCGAACGAAAGCTTGCCGCCCTTGGACGCCGGCGGATCGGAAGGCGGCTCGGCCTTCTCAGGGACAACAGGCTCGGGATTCCCCTCTCTATGAAAATAGCCGATATGAAACCGCTGTTGACGCTGGGCTTCCATCCCGTCAAGCCTCCCTGACCGGTTTCATCCAGCGCAGCCAGCCGCTCTTGGCCGGCTTCATAGCGTGAACGGACGCGCTTTCTTTCGCAGGCGAAACCACCGGCAGATCATAGTACTGCAATATCGCTTTGCAAACTTTGTTCAGCTCCTTATCGTATTCGGGCCAAGCCTGACTCAGCAGGCTCCGGTCCGATTCGCTGCGGCCGAAAGCATCGATATAAGGCAAGCTGCCGACATAAGGCATGTTCAGCTGGCGGGACAGCTGCTTCTCGTTCTCCATTTCAGGCGAATGGATCATCTTGTTGAAAAGAAGCATCGGCTGCCGCTGCTCCATATGGAAGATAGGCTGCAAAATATGCTCGCACATGCGCCGCCATTGCTCTTTCGCTTGACGGCTTTGTCCCATCTGAACCAGGATAAGATCCGCCGTATGAATGCTTTGCGCCGACAACGCATGGTCCGGGTAGCTGCCCGCGTCGAGCAGCACGATGTCGAAACATTCCCGCGCCTTGTCGATCAGCCAGGCGATGCCTTCAGTATGATAATAGTACAGCTTCTTCAAATCTCGGTTGCCCGCCAGGTAATAAACGCCGGGTGCGAGCTCCAGCATTTTCTCCTTCAGCTCGCCGGCTTGCAGCTGTTTGCCCTGCAGATTGCCCCATAATTCATCCAAATATTTGCCGGTATACGCAAGCCCGCTGTCGCCCGGGTTCCAGCCGTTCAAGCCAAGGATGCCTACACGGATGCCGGCCAGCTTGGCCAGCGCGATTCCGGTCCGCAGCAGGCTGGAAGTAAGCCCGAGCTGCGGGAGCGCGCCTACTAGCGCAATCACCTTGCTCGCCGACTGGTTCCTTGTAAAACATATCGCTGAAATTTCATCGGCCACCTGTTCCGTCGTCCGGTAAGGCGGCACATAATCCATCTCATGAGCGGCGCACAGACTCTGCATCGCCCGCATCGCATGGGCGTCTCCGTCGTTGCTCAACAAGTAAACGAACTTTCCGGCCGGATAGAGCGAGCGCAGAGCTACCGCTTCATAAATATCCAGCAGCCCGTCGCTGACGATCCATACGTCCGAAGCCGACATCGCCGAGTCGACCGGAGCCGGTACCATAATCGAAATGTCGTCCGTATAAGCTTCGATGCCGATATCGGCCGAAAGCCCGGCGGCATTCCGCCTCCCCGGCTGCTCTTGTCTTCCTTCCAGCTCCGCCAGCAGCACAGAAATCATTTCTTTCGATACAGGCAAAACGGCGCCGTATTCCCCGGTTTGCCTCAAAGCTTCCAACAACCTTCTGTCTGCGGAAACGACATATGCGTTCACCTTGATCTTCCTCCTTCATGACGGAAGGCTTTTGCCCCCTCCGCTGCTCTCGCTTGCTTCGTTTGCTTTTCCAAGCTTTTAGTGGTAAATAATTAAAAATTTATATCCCTGCATCCCATATTTGCGGATCAGCTCTTTTTGTTGTTCAGTGACAATCACTTCTACGGTATTTACGACCCCCGTCGTTTTCTTACGGTCCTCGGAGGAAGAAATTTCCTGGTTATTCGTTCCTTTGGCGAAGCTGACGACCATATCCGTGAGCCGCTGTTCTTCTTCGAACGGAATTTGCAGCTGCTCCATCTTCTCCCGGGTCATCTCCTCGCCCGATTTCTCTTCGGCTTTCTTCGCTTCTTCCTTCGGGATCAGCAGCAGGGAGATCCGATCGCCGCGAAGCAGGCTGCCGGGCGGCTTGCCGAACGTCCATTCCGCCGGAAGCGGCATATTCCACTCTCCGGGCCCCGGCAGCAGATGAGCGGTATTAAGCATAGCGTCCGTAATTTGCTCGTTGGGGCGGATTTCTCTAACCGTTTCCTGATGAAGAACCGCAGACAGCCGGCTTGCCGCCCCGCTGACAAGCAGCTCCTTCTTCACCTTCACGACCTTAAGATCGGCCTCGGACAAGCGGGCCCCGCGGTCGATGCCGCGCGCCGCCTGTACAACGTCTACGGTGCCCCAGCGCGGCTCTACGCCCCATTTCCAGCCTATCAAGAGCGCCGGCCCCGATAAACAAAGCCCGATCACCAGCACATAATACAAGCATTTATACCAAAAATTCATCGTGGCCCCTTCCCCCGTGTCATCCGTTTTTCCAAAGCTGAAGCAGCGTGCGAAGCGTGCCTCCGCCTATGCCGACCCGTTCGCCCGAGCCGCCGCCTTCCGCTGCCCCTTGCTGCAGCCAGCCGCGCAGCCAAGGCTGCAGAGCTCGGCCTAATTGCTGCTGGACGCCGGGAAGGTCGTGCACCAGTTGGCCGAACCAGTTGGCTTCCGCTACCTTGACGAAGTCGATCGCGGGCAGCAGACATGCCGGCCGCTCCGGAAGTACCTGCAGCCATTGCGAGGTATGGCCGGACGAGACGGCTTTATTGGCTAAGCCGTATACCCGCTTGCCCGCCTGCCTGAACATGCTCAGCAGCTCCAGTCGGTTTCGCACTGCAGGCAGATCCAGTTTATGAATCAGCGGGTCCACGACGTAGATAATGTCCTGGGCCTTGCCCAGCAGCTCGCGGACATCGGGGCGGTCCCACTCCGCGCCGATATCGACCAGCAGCAGCGGCGGCAGCTCCCGCTGAAGCAGCAGGCTCAGCCAGCGGCCGGCCGGCGCGTCGTCACGGGCCGCCGCCGGAGCGCGGGCGCGCTCGGCCGCGGCTGGCGCGGACGGCAGCCACAGCGTGCAGCCGTCCGCCCAGAGCGGCTCCGCCTGCCGCCGCTGCGCCGGGTCGGCCCCCGCTGCGTTGTAGCAGCGATAGCCCGCCGGCGCGTGCTTCTCGCCGAACAGCAGCGCGTACAGCTCCGCCTGCTGCGTCGGCGCCTCCGCCGCCGCGTGCGGCACGCCGAGCGCGTGCAGCGCGCGGGCCAGCGCCAGCGCGGCGAACGTCGCGCCGGCCCCGCCGTACAGCGCGCCTACGGCGACCAGCCGCGGCGGCTGCGCCGGGCGGGCGCTTCGGCCGCCCGCGGCATCGCTTGGGCGCCCGCCTTGCTCCGCCAGAGCGCGCTGCAGCGCGAGGCGCACTTCCGCCGCGTTCTGACAGCGCGCGTCCGGTTCCGACTGCAGCAGCTTCTCCACGAGCCCGGCGAGGCTCTCGGAGATGCCCGCGTCGTGCTCGCGCAAATCGCTGCAGGCGGCATGCCCGTATCGGCCGCCGCTGAGTAAAAAATACATGAGCGCCCCGAGCCCGTACCAATCGGTGCGCTCGTCCGTCTGACGCCCCTCGAACTGTTCCGGGGCGGCGAAGCCGACCGTGCCGATAGGCAACGTATCGGCCGATTGCCCGGGCTTGTAGTTGCGCGCAATGCCGAAATCGATCAGCCGCAGCCGCTCCTGTACGTCGATCATCAGATTAGCCGGCTTCAGATCGCGATAAATGATCGGCTCCGGCTTTTGCGAGTGCAAATACTCGAACAGCTCGCATAGTTGCAGCGCATAATCGATCACTTGATCGCTCGTCATGCGCCGCCCCTGCCGTTCAAATCGTTTCAGCAGCGTTTCCCCTTCGATATAATCCATCACAAGATAGCTGAAGCCGCCCTGCTCTTCCAGATAATAATCGACAATATCGGGAAGATTCGGATGATTGAGCCGGATCAGCATCTGCGCTTCCTCCAGCCCCGCGCCGACTTGCTCAGGATCGAGCCTTGATTCCTTAACCGCCCTCCGTTTGCCGGGCAGGCGCATATCTTCGGCCAAATACACCGTGCTCATGCCTCCTCGGCCGATTACGGCCGAAATCCGGTATCTGCCGCCAAGCACATCGCCTTCCTGCAAGCCTTCCCGATGGCGCATGACGAGTCACCTCCGTATTAGCGGAAACATCCCTTGATGAACGACGCAGCGCTGTCGCGCTTCCCGGCCTCATCAAGCGCAAGTCATCCTGCTGTTCCGCTTGCTTCGTCTTCTTGTTCATCATGATTTAAGCAACTACCTAAACAACAAAAGAACCGCCCCTGCCATGCCTAAGCATGGTAGAGGCGGTTCTTCCGCTCATGTTTACCAAATGTTGACTATAAATTACCACAAATTTCTTGAAAATGCAATAGCATTCGCGTTATACGCCTTCGATCATGATTTTCACCGGATCGCCCTGACGGATCATGCCTTCGCGTTCGACCGAGCAGACAATGCCCCGCATGCGGTAAGCCGCTTTAACGAAGGCCGTCTTGATCCCCGGAATGCCCTCCGCTTCGGCGATAGCTTGACCGGCATCGGTGCAGGGGGCATTTTCCCCTTCGCAGATCAGCCCCGCGCCGTCCGGAAACAGCAGTCTCGCTCCTTGCGGCAGCGACGTAAGCTCCTCGTAACCGCTCAATAGTATATTGGCGCCAAGCCATTCCGGCAGCAGTTCCGCAATGCCGAGCTTGGCCGCAACCCGGGCGCATTCTTCAACCGATACGATACTGATTTGCCTTCGGTTCGCCACCATCGTGCCGCGGGGATAGAACCGCTGTCTGGAATCGGCCGGACGGAGCAAGCCGTAATGCCGGTCGCCGGGAATTCCCGCCAGCTCGACATCCAGACCGGCCTCGCGCCGGGTTATGAAACTGCCCGGGACGCGGGCGATCAATACCGCTTCCGCGGTCGCTTCATACATTTTCACATCGATCAACTCCTCGTATTTATCATATCAATTTTACTCCCTGACTGGAATTGTCACGTGGTAAATAATTGGAAACCGGTTTACGGCTAATTTTATTTTGTGCGGGAAAACTATGGTACACTTTCATATTTACAAATGCAATAGGAGGCCATAGCGATATGCGAAGTCGTAACATCAAGGTGCTGGCGCTCACGAGCTGCATTCTTCTGCTGGGGTTCAGCACTACCTTGGCGGCAGCGCCGAGCAAGGGACGTCCCTACTACGAAAAGCGGGGAGAAGTCGTGTGGGAAGTGCCAACAGAAGAACAAGTCATTGCGCTGACCTTCGATGACGGCCCCGATCCGGAGGATACGCCGATCATCCTGGATTTGCTGAAGCAATACGGCGTCAAGGCCACTTTCTTTATTATCGGAAACAAGGCGGAAATGTACCCCGATTTGGTGAAACGAGAAGCGGATGAAGGCCATGAATTAGCGAATCATACCTACAAGCACTTGTATTTCAACAAGCGGGTCACCGAACGCCGGTTTAAAGAAGAACTCAGCAAAACCCAGGACGCCATCTTCAAGGCAAGCGGCCATAAGCCGCATCTGTTCCGTCCTCCGGGAGGCTACTACAATGAAACGCTCGTGCGGATCGCCAGAAAAGAGGGCTTTACGGTAGTAATGTGGTCATGGCATCAAAACACGATGGACTGGAACACGCCGGGCATAAACAAGATTACTTCCACCGTGCTGGACAACGCGCGCAACGGCGATATTGTTTTATTCCATGATTATGTGGAAGGAAAGACACAAACGATTGCGGCGCTCAAAAAAATATTGCCCGAGCTGAAAAACAGAGGATACCGTTTCGTCACGATATCCGAGCTGTTGACTTACAGCAAAATAAGCCCGGTCAAGCAGGAAAACGGCACTCCGTGAGCATATGCATCCGCAACCCGAACAAATAAAGAAGGAGCAGCCCTTATTAAAGGGACTGCTCCTGCTATTGTCTTATTTCGTTTTCAAATCCTCAATCGAATCGATGTCCATATAGGAAGGAACGACGAGCCCGATTTTCGTGCCGTTCAAGTTCGGACCGAGATCCTCGAATTTGCCTTTGTATTTCTCGTAATAATCTTTATGCGTCGTCGGCAGCCACGCGGCTACGATCGCATCGGCGTCTCCGTTCGACACGCCGGCCCACATCGGACCCGCTTCGACTTGCAGCATATCGACTTTATAGCCGAGCTTCGTTTCGAGCACATTTTTCACGACATTGGTGCTGGCAATTTCGGAATCCCAGGCAACGTAGGCAAGCTTCAATTTTTTCCCGTCAGCCTTAGGAATATCCTTGGACCATTCGTCGACTTTGGCCGCATTGTCCTTCACCCATTCGGCCGCCGCTTCTTCCGGCTTCTTCCCGTCCTGAATGGCAACCATCACTTTGGCCATATCTTCCGGGGTCCATTCGAATTTATCCAGCAGCGCGTAGGCGGAAGGCTCGTCTTGCTTCAGCCCGTTGCGGACGACAGTGTGAATCTGCTCATCTCCGCCGTAGACGTTCTTCGGGTCCTTCAAATATTTCAAGTCATATTTGCCGAACATCCAGTGAGGCGTCCAGCCGGTAATGATGATGGGCTTTTTATCTTTGTACGCTTTATCCAGCGCAGCCGTCATCGCCGCTCCGGAGCCTTCGACCAGCTTCCAGTCCTTCAGATCGTAATCCTTAAGCGCCTGATCCGTCGATTTCATAATGCCCGCGCCCGGGTCGATCCCGATGATCTCATGCTTGACTTGATCCCCGATCGTCTGCGTCGCTTCCGTTCCGGCTCCTCCCGATTGTTTGGCGCACCCCGTTACAATTACGAGCGCGGAAAGTCCCGCAAACAGAAACGATTTCATCAACTTATTCATTCGACTACCCTCTCCTTTTTCTTTTTACTAAATGCTGTGTCATCCTATCCAGAAAAATTGCCAAGATAACGATCGCCAGTCCCGCTTCAAAGCCTTGGCCGGTTTTGATTTGGGTAACGGCCCGGTACACGTCGGCCCCGATCCCCTGAGCCCCGATCATGGAGGCAATGACGACCATCGATAACGCAAGCATCAGCGTCTGATTGACCCCCGCCATGATGGAAGGCACCGCCAGCGGCAGCTGGACCTTGAACAACTTCTGTCCCGACGTCGATCCGAAAGCGTCCGACGCTTCCACCAAATCCTGCGGCACCTGCCGGATGCCGAGATTCGTCAAGCGAATCGTCGGCGGAACGGCGAAAATTACCGACGCGATAACGCCGGGTACGACGCCCAACCCGAAAAATGTGACGGCCGGAATCAAATACACGAAAGCCGGCATCGTCTGCATAAAGTCGAGAATCGGCGTCAATATGCTTTGCACGCGCTGGCTGCTGGCGCACCATATGCCAAGCGGAATGCCGAGCACAACCGAAATCAGCGCCGAGGTAAGCACAAGCGCAAGCGTATCCATCGTATGGTCCCAGTACCCGAGGTTATCGATTAAATACAAGCCGATGACTGTAAATAAAGCGAGCGGCAGACGGGCGAACCAATACGCAATCGCTCCGAGGATGATGATAAACAGAAGCGAAGGCACCAGATGAAGCACATCGGAAATTCCGTTTACAACGCCTTCGATAACCGCCGCTACGGGATCAAAGAAAAACGATAAGTGCGTTTCCAGCGCGTCTACACCGTGCTCCACCCATTCATCAAGAGGTAACTTCGGTATCGCCATGCTCTGTCACCTCCTTGGTCAGCAGTTGCCCTGCCAGCGCCCCAAGTACGGCGCCGCGCACAATGACGCCGACGATGCGGCCGCTGTCGTTTACTACGGCGACGGGGTATTTGGACGTGCCGCAAATTTCAAACAGCTCGTTCAGCAGCACATCCGGAGATACGGTCGGCACCTCGCGGATCAAAATATCGTCCAGCTTACGGCCTTCTTTCATTGCTTCGGAAGCGTCATAAGCCGTTATAACGCCCAACAGATGCTTCGAGCGGTCGACCACGAACAAGTTGGAAATCCCGCTTTCTCTCATCAGCTGCAGCGCTACCCGCGGCCCGCGATCCAAACCGATCGTTTCCGGACGGCGCATGACATGGGAGGCGGTAAGCACCTTGGACAGATCGACATCCTCGACGAACCGTTCCACGTATTCATTGGCCGGGTTGATCATAATTTCTTCCGGAGTCCCGATCTGTACGACCGCTCCGTCCTTCATAAGCGCGATCCGGTCTCCGATTCGCAGAGCCTCGTCCAGGTCATGCGTAATGAAGACGATCGTCTTCTTCATTTTCTCCTGCAGCTCCAGCAGCTCATCCTGCATATCCTTACGGATCAACGGGTCCAGCGCACTGAAGGCTTCGTCCATAAACAAAATATCCGGATCGTTGGCAAGCGCTCTGGCAAGTCCGACCCGCTGCTGCATACCGCCGCTTAACTGTTCGGGATAGCTGTTTTCCCAGCCTTTGAGACCGACCAGCTCCAGCGCTTCGGCTGCTTTCGGTTCCCTTTCCGCTTTGGCAACCCCCTGAACTTCGAGACCATATTCCGCATTTTGCAAAACGGTTCGATGCGGAAATAGGGCAAACTTTTGAAAAACCATACTGATTTGTTCGCGTCTCACCCGGCGCAGCTGTTCATGATTCATCTTGACGATATCTTTGCCGTGAACCTCCACCGTACCGGACGTAGGTTCGATCAGGCGGTTTAATAACCGGACTAATGTCGACTTTCCGCTTCCGGACAGTCCCATAATGACAAAAATTTCTCCGGGCTCGATAGAAAAACTAACCTTGTTAACCCCTACCGTGTGCTTCGTTTCTTTATATATTTTCTCTTTAGACCAGCCTTTGGATAGAAGCTCCACGGCGCTTTCGGGGTTTGGGCCAAACACCTTGGTAAGATCCTTTACTTCGATAATGGCCAAGGCTATCACCTCTTTTCATTGCTATTCGGCTACCAGCTCTCTCATACAAGTGTAAAGAACACATTCTAAGGAGTCAACAGTTTTTTTAGTTCATAACGTACGTACAGAAAAAACTGTACAATGTTTTAGTGGAGAATGCTCCGTTATGCTTTCATATCGACCCCCATCCATTGCTTTACATTCTGCAGTTTGTTTCTTACAATAAATCGTGAGTTCTGATAATGATGAAACAAGCATCTGAGTCTAGGACACCGACAGAGGAGTGGGTGCAGTATGAACGGGCTCGAAGGGCTTACGCCCGAGCAGGAGTTAGCAATTCAAAAGGCGCGCAAGCGGATCATCGAATCGATCGGTAAAAATATGGACTTGTATGGAATTACTCTGTCTCACGGACTCTTATACGGTTTAATGTTTTTCCAAAACGGACCGATGACGCTTGATGATATGGGCCAAGCCATGGAAATGAGCAAGACAAGCATGAGCACGGGAATCCGTACTTTGCTGGATATGAAGATGGTCAATCAAGTATGGGAAAAAGGATCGCGGAAAGACTTTTATGAGGTGGAATCGGACTGGTATCAAACCTTTGCCGATTTTTTCGGGATCAAGTGGCGCAAAGCGCTGGAAATCAATCTGCAGTCGCTGCGCAAATCGCTGGTCGAGCTGCAGGCATTAGCGGAACGGTTTCCGGAAGACGCGCAGCTGCAAGCCTGCTTGGAGATTGACATTACGAAAATTAAAGAAGCTATTGCATACTATAAATGGTTAGGCAAGCTCATCGATTCGCTGGAATCGGGCGAAATTTATCAGTTTATCCCCAAGGAACCTCCCGACAGCAAATAACGGCCAACTCATGACACGTCCCGAGGCAAGATCATTTTCGAAGCAATACAAAAAGCCGAGTGATGGATTCCATCACCCGGCTTTTTGCGTTGAACCGGCGAGGGCGATTGACGCCTGCCTGGTTGCATATTGCCGCTCCCTTGTAAACGGTCATTCGAAGCCTTCCGCTCCAAGCGCCCGCAGTACAAACTTACTGGCGTATTCCGCGGTCTGTTCGGCTGTGGCCTCTTGCTCGGAACACAGCGGCTGGAACACCGCGAATTTTTTCAAAGAAAATGCGGTGCTGACGATAAAAAGCAGCGTATGATCGAGCGATTCGTAGTGAAAGAGCCCCTGGCGCTTCCCGTTCTCCAACAGCTCTTTCATTTTAAGCCAAATCGGGAAGGTCAGTTCCTTGATGTGCAGGGCTCTCTGCGAATTTGAAGCGAATTCCTGCTGAATGATCGCCGCGAGCTCCATGTCGTTTATGCAGAACCAGACAACCTCCTTGATCAGCAGACGCAGTCCGCTTACCGGCTCTCTCAGCCGTTCCTCCAGCTCGTGCAAGCGGTGCCCTACGAAAAAATAATCGAATACGGCGTGAAACACTTTTTCCTTCCCGCCAAAATAATACGAAACAAGCGCTACATTCGCTCCGGCCTCTTCGCAGATTTGCCGGACGCTGGTGCCGTCGAAGCCTTGCTTCGAGAACAGTTTTTTAGCCGAAAGCAAAATGCGTATTTTCATTTCCGAATCCGCCTGTGCCATGTGCCTCTCCCTTACCCAAACCATTGTTGAACGAAATCCTAGATAACCGCTTCTTTCTTTATATTATGAAACTTTCTTTGTCGAATCGCAAGCGGATCGCGGCACGGCGGGAAATCCTGGACATGGGGCGATATTTTTCGGGGAAAACGGAAAGAATCCTATGTAACTCCTCCTACGTACAGGTGCACCGAAGCTGTGAAGCCACCCCGCGAAAGGCTCCCTACCCTCACCCGTTAAAGTAAGGAGCCTTCCCATCATGGCAGCAGTCCCGCGCTATCGCCGCAGGAGTCTACTGTGTCATTTGCAGGTGCCGCGCAAGATGATCACGAGCAGGATGTACAGTACGAGTATGGTGCCAACCGGTGTGGCCCATCCGCCCCCTGTTTGGCAGCAATGACCATGATGGTGTTTTTTCGGCTCGTAAATGTTGATTTCCTCGTAGGTGGCGTGCAGGTTGATCGGAGCGGCTTGCATTGGGTAGTTCATCGGCGGCATTGGCATTTGCATAGCAGGCGAAGTCATTGGCATTGACGGCATTGGCATTGGCATAGGTTTGAATTTATCCATGTGAGACACCTCCGTTAATGTAGGGCGTGTTCCTATCGAACACATCAACAGTCTATGGAGATTTACCCATTACGAACACGGTATTCACCCATATGCGCAAAATTGGACGTTAGCCCGGCAAAAAACCAGTACAAATGCAGTTTCGTACAAGCAACTTTTGGGAACGCAGTGCGTCAAAGTAATTGATAAATATTTCCACTAGCGAGGGATAGTTATTTTGTCCTTAGGAGGGAAGCTTAATGAACAACACTCAGCAGGATTCGCAGCAGCGCATGGCCGCCGAGCAGGAAGCCGATTATACAAACCCGCAGCCTAGCGGCGGACATCATAAAAAAACGGATCTCGGTTCCGTGCCTTCTCCTATCCGTTATTTCGGGTATTTCTTCTTTACTTCCGCCACTGTGATGCTGGTGATCGGCATCGTGATCCAATGGTTTAAATAATTTTCGGTTTAGTAAGCGCTGTCAAGCCAATAAGCCTTAGCCCTCCAACCCCCGGACTAAGGCTGCTCTTCAGCGCTGTGCCGGATCACCCTTTCACGGAGCCGACCAAAGCGCCTTTGGCGAAATATTTTTGCAGAAACGGATATACGATGAGAATTGGAATGGTCGAAACCATAATGACAGCCATTTTGATCGTTTGCTCCGGCGGCTTGACGAAATCGTCCCCGAAGCTGGAAGTATCGGCGCTGAACGCGCTCGCAACGATAACGATTTGACGAAGCAGCACCTGGATCGGCCACTTGTTCGCATCGTTCAAATACATAATGGCGTTGAAGTACGTGTTCCAGTAATTGACCGCGTAAAATAGCGAGATGGTCGCGATAGCCGGCAGCGAGAGCGGAATAACGATGCGCAGCAAAATGCCAAAGTCGTTGCATCCGTCGATTTTCGCCGACTCTTCGATCCCCTCGGGCAAATTCATAAAGAAGCTGCGCATAATAATCAGGTTGAACGCATTGACGGCCGTAGGCAAAATCAGCGCCCAATACGAATCGACCAGGCCCAGCTCCTTGACCACCAGAAACGTCGGGATTAGCCCTCCGTTAAACAGCATCGTGAAGACGACCAGGAACATCAGCACGCGGCGGCCGTCCATATCCCGGCGCGTTAAACCGTACGCCATAAGGCAGGTAAGAATCATGCTGACCAGCGTTCCAACCAGCGTCACGCCGATAGATACGCCGAGTGCTTTGTAAATCGCATTGGTGGACAAAATATATTGATACGCTTTGATGGTGAATTCCGTCGGAATCAAAACGAACGGTTTCCGCGCCATCTCCTCTTCCGTCGTGAAGGAAGCCATGACGACGTGCAGAAACGGGAGGAAGGTGATGAGCCCAATGACGGCCAGCAGAACGACGTTGCCGAGGTCGAACATTCTGCCGCCGAGCGTCTTATCTTTTACCATGGGAAGATATCTCCTTTTCTTCTGTTCTTAATAGATGCCTTCCTCGCCGAATTTCTTGGCCAGTTTGTTGGACATGATGACCAGGAACAAGCCCACGAACGATTTAAAGAAGCCTACCGCCGTACTGAAGCTGAATTGTCCTTGCTTCAAGCCGACCGTGTACACGTAAGTGTCCAAAATTTCCGCTATGGGACGGTTCATGGAATTGAGCAGCAAGTATACATGCTCGAAGCTGAGATCGAGAACGTTGCCTATTCTAAGAATGAGCAGGACGACAATAACACTGCGGATCGACGGCAGCGTAATATGCCAAATTTGCCTGAACCGTCCGGCTCCGTCCATTCTTGCCGCTTCGTACAGCTGCGGATCGATGGAGGCGATGGCAGCCAAATAGACAATCGTTCCCCAGCCCGCTTCCCTCCATACGACCTGGGCGATATACATCGGATGAAACCAGGCCGAATCGAGCAGGAAATTGACCTTCGACAAGCCAAAGTAGACGAGCAGCTCGTTAATGATCCCCCCGTCCATCGTCAGCATTACGTAAGAGATCGAGACGATAATAACCCATGACAAAAAATGCGGCACGTACACGATCGTCTGAACGAGCCGCTTGAAAAATTCACTGGCTACCTCATTGAGCATAACCGCCAAAATGATCGGGACCGGAAAATAGAAAACGATATTGTAGAGAAACAGCACCAGCGTATTGCGGAAAATGTTCCAAAACTCGCTATCGGTAAACAGCTTTTCGAAATGTTTAAGCCCGACCCAGTCGCTTCCCGTAATTCCTTTGTAGGGCATATAATCCTGGAATGAAATAATCAAGCCGTACATAGGCAAATATTTGAAAATCAGGAAATAAACCAAGCCTGGAACAACCATCATATACATATAGCGGTTGCGGATGAGCCTCTTGACCAGGTCGCTGTTCGTTTTGGCGGACTCCACCGCTTTAGGCCGAGCGGCAATATTGCTCATAGATTATGCCTTCCTCTCTTTCCTTAAAATCTGCGGATTCTTGCGATGGCTTATAATAGAGAAAGACTCCCGAACCTTCAAGGAGCCTTTCTCTTGCTGCCGTTTACTTGCCGCCGCTTGCTTTGTAAGATGCGTTATATTCTTCCATGATTTTGGCTCCGCCTTCATCCTGCCATTTCTTCACAGCCGCTTGGAAGCCGGCTTCGTCGATATTGCCCAGCATGAATTTGTACGTAGCGTCTTTAATGATATCCTGCAGCCTTGCGCCTTTTTCGTTAAACGTTTTGGAATCGAGCGGCACGGTAGGATCTTGCAGCGCGAATTTGACTGCGTCGTTGGACAGATTGACCGCTTTTTCTTGCGCTTTCAGCGTATATTGAGTCGGCAAAATGTTCGTCGTATCGGCCAAAGCTACCGTCAAATAAGGCTTCTGTTCTTTTTCCTTCAGCTTCTCGTCTGTGCCCGGCTGCACCTTGCCGTCAACCAGCGTGTAGTGAGAGCCTTCTACGCCGTATTTCAAGAGATTAGCGATTTCAGGGCTGAAGAATTTGTCAAAGAACGCCAAAATTTGTTTCAATTCTTGCTCCGATTTCACGGACGATTTCGGGAATACGACGAGCGTACCGAAGCCTGGAATGCCCCAAGTGGTCGGTTTGCTGTTGAATTCGCTCGTAAATTGGTTCAAGACGTCATACTGAGCTTCTTTCACGTTTTTCGACGTTTTATCCTGAATGGTCAATACGTCCTGCATGGAGCCGATATATACGCCCGCTCTGCCCGTGTACATCATGTTTTGCTGATCCGTTTTACTTGTAACCGGGAAGTCTTGGTTGATCAGACCTTCGTCGCGCAGCTTCTTGATGAATTTCATCGTGTCCATGTACCCTTTGGTCATGAATTCAGGCACCAGCTTGCCGTCGGCAACGCCCCAGCCGTTCGGAGTGTTGAAGTAGGAAGACAGCGTCTTGAAGGAGCCGTAGATCAGATCGTTGCGGTCGGCAAGGCCCAGCGTTTTACCGCCTCCGGCCAAATCCGCTTCTTTAAACTTTTTCATCATATTGTACAGATCGTCCACGGTTTTCGGCTCGGGCAGACCCAGCTTATCCGCCCAGTCTTTGCGGTAAATGACGCCTTGACGGGCAATCGGTCTTTCTTGGTACAAAGAATAAATTTTTCCTTCGACCGCTGTGTTTTTCAAAACGTCCGGGTTCAGCTTGCTCAGGTTCGGATAATCTTTCAGATAAGGCCCGATTTCCCAGAACTGTCCGTTCTTGATCGCATCGCGCAGCAGCACGAAAGAGGATTGGTTTTTCAAATAAGCCGCTTGCGGCAGCGAGCCCGTTGCAAAGGCCGCTTGGAATTTCTCATCGTAAGAACCGTCGGGAACCCATTGGAACTCGAGCTGGGTGTTCGTTTTCTCTTCCAGTATTTTCTCGATCCTATCCGAAGGAACTTCCGGCGTGCTCAAGTTCGCCATAATCGTCAGCTTGAGCGGCCCTTCGGTTTTAGCGGCTCCAGCGTCTTTGCCGGCCGTCTGGGCGGCTCCGCCGTTATCCGTTTTGCTGCCGCCGCATCCTGCTAAAATAGCCGTTGCCGCCAATACGGCCGCGCAGGCCATACTCGTTCTTTTCACGTACTTTGGATTCATGTTCAAATGCATTCGACCTCCGATTTATTTGTTTATGTTTTTTGTTTCTGGAGCTATCATATACCGCGAAACCGATTACAACTACAATCATTGACTCACAAGCATCGCCGAAGCCCGCTAGAATCAAGGCTTTATCCCTATCCCCCGACTAAGGTTAAATTCTGCATATCGCTAAATATAGCGCTTTCTTGACAAACGTCGTCATTCGACAACAAAAAAAACCGATGGACCCTGAGGTGCCTATCGGTTTGAGGTTTGTTTATATGCTTCGTTATATTCCTTAATGATGTCCGCGCCTCCCCGGCTCTCCCACGCGGCGACCTCGTTGTAAAATGCGGCCAGATCGATTTTGCCGAGGATGTAATTGAAGGTGGCGTTGGCGATAATATCGGACAGCTCCGCTCCCCTCATATCGTAGGTCGGCGACGATAAACCCTCCGTCCGATCGCGGATCAGCATACTCTCGTTATCCTTGGTCAACCGATTCACTTCAGCCACCAGCGGGGCTTCGAGCTCATCTTCCGGTTCCAACAGGTTTTCATTGTCCATCCCCGCAACAACCAGCGAGGTTAAAGGCAGCACATCCGTATCGTAACGCAGCTTCATTTCCTCCGTAACCGACACTTTGCCTTGCTTCAGCTCGTAATGCTTGCCTTCGATGCCGTACTGCAATAGATTGGCCGGCTCCTTGTTCAGACTCCGGTCGAAAAAGCCGAGAATGCTCCGCAGCTCCTCTTCGTTCTTAATCGCCTTTTTGGAAAACAGGAACACCCCGCTGTAGCCCGGATAGGACCAAATGCCCTCGCCTTTCGGCCCTTTGATCCGGTTGATCAGGACGAGCTCCGCCTGCGGCTCGAATTTGCGCAGCTCGCTGAGCAGCCTCGGAGCGTCCGCCAAATTGCCGATGAAACCGCCAGCTTTGCCGTTTATGATCATATAACGCTGAATTTGCTTGCTGGTCACGGCGAAATCTTTGTTTACGATCTGCTCGCTGACCAGCTTTTTCATGAAATTCATCGTGTCCGCGTATTCCTTGGTTTTGAAATCGGGCACCAAGGCGCCGTCCTGAAGCCCCCAGTTGTTAGGAGTGCCGAAATAAGAGCCCAACGTCTTGAACGCGCCGTACGTCAAATCGCCCCTGTCGGCGATACCCAGCGTATCCTGGACGCCGTTGCCGTCCGGATCGTCCGTCGCGAACCGCTTCAGCGCCTCGTACAGCTCGTCCGTCGTGCGCGGCGCCTGCAAATGCAGCCGGTCCAGCCAATCTTTGCGCAGGATGACGCCCTGCCGCGACGCCGGCCGCTCCGTGTACAGCGAGTAGATTTTACCCTCTACGCCGGTTTCGTTCAAAATCGACTTATTCAGCTTCTTCAGATTGGGATAAAATTGGAGATAGGGACCGATTTCCCAAAACATGCCCGAGCGGATCGCATTTTTCATATAAACGTAGTCCGATTGATTCACATAGGTAACCTGCTTGAGCGAATTGGTCTGCAAAGCGTTGATAATCTTGTCCCGGTAATTGTCGTCGGGAATCCAGTCGATCTCCAGCTTCGCCTGCACCGCCTGCTCGACGGCGCGGAGCATATCCGGCGGAGGCGCCTGATTCTGGTGCAAAGGGATCATGAGACCGATCGTCTTGAAATCGGAATCCCGGCCGTCCGCCCGCTCGTCCTTCTCCTTGCAGCCGCCCAGCAGCATCGCAACGAATAGCGCCATGAGAGCGATTGCCATGACCTTCGCGCTTATGCAATTCAACCGTCCTCTCACGCCCGATCCCCCTCCGGCTTCCACTTTTGACTCCATTATACATGAAAGCGGTTTTGTATGAAATCATTGCCCAGGCCGCATCCGATTGTTACAATAAAGCTGTCGTATGTCGAATACGCGTAAACGGAGGAAAGCGGATGCAAAAGTACAGTTATCTTACCAAGCTGATCATGTTCGGCTGCATCTTATGCACCGTTCCCGTGATTTTTTTCGGAATCTTATCCTATTTGCAATCCTCCAACGAAATTCAAAAGCAGGTGAACCGCGGGCAAATCCAACTTTTGACCCAGATGAACTCCAATGTCGAGCAAATCCTCCGAACGATCAATCATGCGTTCGATCAGCTGGTCAATTCCCCTGTGATGGCCAAAGTGTTAAGCGAGCCCTTCACAGCGGACGATTTTATGCTGTACAAGGATTTGCGCAAAGAAATCAGCAATACCCAGTCGTTCTATACGAAGGTCGAGGACGTCGTCATCGTTAATATTAAGCAGGACTGGATGATTAAAAATTCCGGTTTCTATACATTCAGCGATTATTTGCATCATTTTCAAATCGCCAATCAAATGCTGCTGCCAAGCTCGACTTCCTGGGTGCTCAATCCGAGCATTTGGTTTTACAGCGAGGAAAAGGCGAATGCGGCGGCGTGCCCGTATACGATCAGCCTTGTGAAGAAGCTGCCGGATCAAAGCCTGGACAAATACGGACTGGCGTTCACCAACCTGACCACCTGCAGCCTGGCCGAAATATTGAACTATACGCCGCGGGAATCGGAAACGATTATGATTCTTGACGATCAGGAGCGCATTTTGTTCCACTCCGATCCCGGAATGATCGGCAAATATGCGATCAACACCGAATTTATCAAAAATCCGTCCGTCCTGTCGCAATCATCCGGCCAATACCAGACGGAAGTCGACAAGCAAATGTATACGGTTACGTATTTGCGCTCCTCTTATAACAACTGGATCTACTTATCCGCTATTTCGATCGACAGCCTGACTCAGGATTCGAAGCAAATCGGGAGGAATACGCTCGTCGTCTGTCTTATCATCGTCGCCGTGTTCGTCATCATTTCCTGGCTTGGCTCCAGGCAAATGTACAACCCGATTGAGCGTTTAATGCGAGAGGTCGGAGGCAAATCGCCGGGCGGGGGCGGCAAGCGAAGCAATGAATTCGATATTATCAGCAGTCAGGTTCAGGATTTGTTCCAGTCCAAAAATAAGCTGGAGAAGGAAGCGCAGCAGCATTTGCAGCAGGCGCTGGCTTATTTTCTGATCAAAATGTTTCAGGGAAAAGTGCGCCGCGGCGATCTGATGGAAAAAATGGAACAGTTCGGCTTCAGCGGTATATTGTCGGAATGGAAGATTATCTCCGTCATTACGCTGCAGATCGATACGCTGGAGAATACGCGCTACGGCAAGGAAGATTTGGAGCTGCTCTTGTTCGCCATCAACAATATTATCGAAGAGATTATTCCTGCGGGCGTCCGTCTGCCTCCGGTCTTCATCGAGCAGACCCAGGTGACGATGATCGGCGGCGACCAGCCGTCCGAGGAGTTTAACGGCTTTATGTTCAAGCTGACCGAGTCGATTCAGCAAACCGTGCATAAGGTGCTCGGACTCGAAATCAGCATCGGTATCAGCCTGCCCTTCACCGACCCGAAGCTGGCCTCCGTCGCTTACCGCGAAGGATTGGAAGCGCTCAAGCAGCGCATTCATCTCGGCGGTCAGTTGATCATTTCTTATGCCAACATCAACGAAGGCAAGCATCAGTTGAATCTGGACTACCCGTACTTGACGGAAAGCGAGCTGCTGGACGCCATACTGCTTGCCGACGAGGACAACGCCAGACAATATTTAAGCAACTTTATGAAAATTATTTTCAAACACGAGATGCCGCCTCAGGAATACCAGATTTCGATGGTTCGTTTGTTTACGAGCCTGATGGTTTCGATGCAGGAATCCGGGGTGGCCCTAAACCAGCTCATGCCAAGAGGCAGCTCGTTGTACGAAGAGCTGAACGCGCTGCAAATGACGACCGAAATTGAGGAATGGTTCTGGGTGCGCGTTATTTCGCCTTTGATCTCCATCTACAGGGACCGCCAAAATTCGCAGTATCATAGCATTTCGGAGAAAATCATCGACATGATTCACAAGCATTACGATACCGATCTGACCATCGAGCAGTGCGCCGCCCAATTGCATTATAACGCGAATTATTTAAGCGGCATTTTCCGTAAAGAAACGAACACCACCTTCAGCGACTATTTATCGGCTTACCGGTTCAACATGGCGAAAAAATGGCTGACCGAAACGGATATGACTATCAAGGACATTGCGGAACGACTGCGGTACTTGAACTCGCAAAATTTTATCCGCTCCTTCCGCAAGCTCGAAGGCGTCACGCCGGGACAATACCGCGAATCGTTCCGCAAGCGCGGCCAATGACGCCCGCTCCCGCGGCCCAAGTCGCATGGCCGTAAACGGCGTTGAAGCTGCGGGTCCATCCATCCGCAGGCAGGCAACAACAATAAGCTTCCCTCCGGCCGCCATGAACAGGTTGGAGGGAACTTCATTTATTTCCCATTCTCAGAAGAAGCCCCGACCTTGAATTGACCGATTACTTTCTTCCCGTGCACATCGTACAGCGGAATTTGACGTTCACTGTCCGAATCCATAAGGGCGATTGCTTCCTCAGGTGTTCTTGGCATATCACCTCGCAAATCTGTGGATTTCACGTATCCCAAAGTTCCGTCCATGCCATAGGCTTTAATTAAATCCGGTTCCGTGTCTGAAAAAGCGGCGTCCAGTCCCGACCCGTATGATTGTCCGTTCTCATTCGTCGGGTATTCATGGGAGCTGTAATGGCTTGGAAAATCAGGGGCATATGTATGAATTTGATTATTAGCTGGCTTAGAGCCGTTTGCCATTGTTACGATCACGATGCCTGTAATAACAATGAAACAATAAATCCACATTGGTTTAATCCGCACAATGTTCACCTCTTCGTTTCTGAAGTTTGTTTGTTGCACAATTCTCTCCCCGTTACTGTAACATTAACATAAAATATCGTTTTGAGACGTAACAGGTCAGTGATACGTTACTGACATTAGCCTGAGGTGAGTCTAACGAGCAGGCGAAGGTACAAGGTTGATTATAAAAATCAACAGCTGAAATCGGCAACTGGCTTGAGGAGGGAAAGACAATCAAAATAAACATCAACTCCGATTCCGGCGAAGCTACCAAATAAATGTTCGGATTGAAATGAAGCGAAAAAAGGCCGAGTCAGAAATCTGAACTCGACCTTTCGTGATTCATTATATACAGGGTGCGTCAACGATTCATCAAGCAAGCGCTATCTGCCTAAACGTACGGGTTGTTCTCCTTCTCGTAGCCGATCGTCGTTCTGGCCCCATGCCCCGGGTAGACGATCGTCTCGTCCGGCAGCACGAAGAGCTTGTCATGGATCGAGTCCATCAGGTCTTCGCCTCTGCCTCCGGGAAGATCGGTGCGGCCGACGGATAAGCGGAACAGCACGTCGCCGCCGAACAGATGCGGTCCGATCAGGAAGCTGACGCTTCCCGGAGAATGGCCCGGCGTGTGCTTCACCTTGATCTCAAGATCAAGCAGCTTCAGCACTTGACCTTCGTCCAGCGCATATTCGGCCGGGTCCGTGACGATCGGCTCGCCCAGCTCCGGCCATTTGGCCGATCCGTTGTACTTCGGATTGGTCAGCCATTCGGCCTCCGCGTCATGCAAATAGACCGGACAGCCTTTCAGCTTGCGGATTTCGTCCACGCCTCCGATATGATCGAAGTGGGCATGCGTCAGCAAAATCGCTTCAACCTGCATTCCTTCGATCCGCTTCATCAGCGGCTTCGGATTCATCCCCGGATCTATAATAATCGCCCTATTCTCCTCCGGTCTCGACAGCAAATAGGCATTCGTGCCGAGCGGTCCAAGGGAGAACGATTCTATTTTCAGTCCTTCCAGGCTCATCTTCACTCCACCTTAAAACGTCGAAAGAAGGTCGCGCAGTTCTTTGACGATAACGGCCTGATAGCCGGTTCCTTCTCCGTACTGGCGTCCCATTTCCTGGCGAGCCGCCTTGATTTTTTCGTCGTAATCCGGCGCGCTGCGGTCCGGGTTCTCCTGCTTGAAACGGGTCATAACTTCCTGCACATGCTTCGGACGAGGACCCCAATGGCCGAGCACATGACCGCTGAAATCGGTGAAAATAACGATCGGAATCGCTTCGCCGCCGCCCGTCAGGAATTGAGCCATAACGTCGGGATGTTCTTCCTTGATCAGTACTTCTACCGGAATACCGGAGTTTTCCAGAGCGCGGAATACGGCAGGAACGTTGCGGACAACATCGCCGCACCAATCCGCCATCAAGATCAGGCAGCGCAGATCGTCGCGGTTGTTGAGCGAGTCGAAAAACTCCTTGTCATCCTCATTGTCCCAGGCAAAGCTGTCATACCATTCCACAAATTTCTCCTGGTTCTTCGTCATGCCGTCGATGAACTGCTGCGGCGTCAGGCCGGTGCGGAGCTTTTGAGCCAAATTGGTACTCATAATAGTAAGTCCTCCTTATGGGTTGGTATAATATTCATTTTATATAAAAAAGCAGAGCTAGGCAATGCAAGGATATACCGCGAGTATGCAGAAGCGCGGGGGAAAGGCAGCCGTCGCCAAGCGGGAACCGTCCGGAGCATTGCAGCGTTCGCCTTTGTCCCCGGGGACTACGGAGATCGGAAGGCATTTCCGCATGTGCATTTTGCGAATTTCACCCGGCTCCCCGGTGAACAAATCCGCCCAAAGTGACGTGATGCTCTGAAGCTTATTCCGTCCGCATCCAGCCTAAGCTGGATCGGCGTCTAACCATTCCTCTGGGATCGTTCTACTGGGTAGACTTTCCTTTCGGGGGTGCCCACGGATTTCCACAGGATATGGCTGCGCATCATTTCCTAAACAAACTAAAAAGCCCCGGCTCTAATTTAAGAGACGGGGCTTATGCTTCATTACCGGTTGCTGCGCTTGCTGCTGCGGCTGTTCTCCTTGATCAAGCCCTCGATCGCGGCCACTTCCGAAGCGGTAAGCTGCGGCTTTTTCGGTTTATAGGTTTTAATGAAATGCGCCAGACGATCCAGCTTCAGCGTGGTGAACGCCGGGCTTTTGCCGATAATATTGCTGCTCGGATGGGTAAAGCAGAGCACACCTACCAGCTCCGGGTTCAGCTTGGCCGAACGGAACAGCTCCTTAAGCACATGCTCATGACGGTACAGCTGCGCCGTCGGGTCGCCTTTATGCCCGTCCTTGCTGCGTTCGAGACCTTGCGAGGTGAACTCGATATCGCCCGACCAATGCTTGGAGTCGATATGGAATACGCCGTTCGGTCCGATGACGATATGGTCGAATTCCTGAGCGCCGCCGCCTGCGTGCACATAACGGCTGTTCAATACGCGATACTCGCTGCCGATGAACTTCAACTGATGGGCCGTGTTCTGCTCTCCCTCATCTCCGTAATGATTGCCGCCTTTGCCGCCTTTTCCGCTTTTACTTTTCCGCTTCACGAGCTTGAAGAGCACATACAGCACGGTCAAAGCGACCGAAGCAATGATGAACGGCTTCGTATACTGGGACGCGTAATCGTCGATATTTTCCCAATTCGAGCCCAGCTTGCGTCCCAAGTAGACGAATAGAACAGCCCACGGGATCGTCCCCAGAGCGGTGTAGAGCAGAAACTGCCAGATCGGCATCCGGGCCATCCCCGCGGGGATGGAGATCGCTTGTCTGACCACGGGGATGAACCGGGCGGTAAATACCATGCCGGCGCCGTACCTCTGAAACCAGCCTTCGGCTATATTAGTGTAACGTTTTTTCAGCAATATATATTTTCCGTATTTGTCTACGAACGGTCGTCCGCCGTAACGGCCGATCCAATACAAGATCATCTGCTGGATAATGCAGCCCAGCGTGCCGAAGACGACCGCGCTCAGGAAGGAGATGTTCCCTTGCGGCAGGGTGGTCAAGTATCCTCCATAAGAAAGCACAATTTCACTTGGAATGAATTCAAGCATTAAGCCGATCAATATTCCCCATACGCCCAAATCTTGAATAAAAGTCAACGCGCTGTGAATCAGATCCTTTAACATTCTTCTCCAGCCTCTTCCTCTCTCCCCGGGCAAGCCCGACTTGTCTTTATCTATCCTATTCTATCATAGATCCGTTCATTCCAACCAGCTTGCATGAAGAGACAAGCCGGAGCATACAGTAGTACAAACCCGGGCGCGTGAAAAAAGCCGACAGGCGCATCCGAAAGCATCTTCCGGTCGCTGTTGAAATCAGAACCGCCCTTGTAGAGAACCGAAAGGATGCTTCATGCTTCGGCAGCCTCCTATCCAGGAAAGGTGGAATACCATGAGCAAAATATTCGTAGTCAGCAAAAAGCAGCTTCGGCAGTGGGCGATCACCCTACTGGTTATTCTTGGAGCTTTGGGCACGGCTTGGTATTGGGGCTACAGCGAGCCCAGAACAGCCAGCAGCCCCACCCCCGCACAAGGGGAGGCGCGGACGATTCATATCGTCACGGGCGAGTTCAAATCGACCGGCCCCGACGGCAAAGAAATCGAAGCGTACCGCTGGGACCCCGGTACGATCCATGTACAGCGCGGCGAGCTTATCCGCCTTAGCCTCTACGGCGTCAACGGCGCCAGTCATCCGTTCATTATCGACGGCTTGAACATTAAGGGCGAAGTGAAGAAAGGCAAGGAAACGGTCGTCTTCTTCCAGACCGACACTCCCGGAACATACCGGATCGTCTGCCTGTCCCACCCGGACATCGCGCATAAAGGACCGATGGTCGGCTATATCGTCGTTGATGCTTAACTCTTGATTGCGCGGCTCCTGCCCGGCTTTATCTGCGCCGAGGCGGCATATGTGCACGCAGGTTTCCGGCCCTGTCGCTCGACGTGAAGAGCGCGGGGCTTTTTGCCGTTTGCCGCGGATTTATCCGCGGGCCGACAGGTTCCTCCCGCTCCGCTCCCGCATACCATACCATTAGGAAGGAGTAGGTGAACATCATGAATCCTGCAAATCAAGTCAAGCATAATCAGTCCTATCCCACGGCGCGAAAAATTCGGCGGGCTTGCGTCAAGGAATTGTATCGCGCCCGCAAAAAAATCGGCAAATGGATCGCTCCCGAGCTTGTGGAGCAAGCCGATGAGCTGTATTACAAAAAGGTGCTGCTGAATCTGCCATGGATCGTCGAACACAACAGCAACCGCAAGCTGCTCGCCGATTGGTGGGATGAGAACGTATGTCCCGAAATCGCTGAGCTGTGGTCGGTTGAGCCCGCCATCCTGGCCAAAGCGTTCCGCGACTCGTTCGGCGGCTGAGGTCTCAGACACAGCAGTCGAATCGGCGGGCACTTCCGGCTCGGGAGCGGAGACGCCGCTGCGCCGTGCGGATCATCCGCCCCGGGAGGCATCCGCGGTGGCCGTCCTGGCCGTTCCCCTGCATTTTCGCCTTTCGGCTGCTCCCGTTAAACCGCCTGCCCCTTTGCTTCCAGGCGATTTTACCGTCCGGCCATATTCCGTTTCCCGAAACTATATTACGTAATTGCCAGTGAAGGCGATGCAAAAAAAATCCAGACCTGCATCTATACGAACAAATCCCCCAAAAGCCATCCATGCCGCCGACGCGGCACCACAGACAATGGAAATGGGGTACCAAGAGTAATTTCCAGGGTAGTGACGTGATGCTCTGAAGCTTATTCCGTCCGCATCCAGCCTAAGCTGGATCGGCGTCTAACCATTCCTCTGGGATCGTTCTAGGGGTAGACTTTCCTTTCGGGGAGACCCCGGATATCCACAGGATATGGCTGCGCATCATTTCCTTAACAATAAAAAAGCCGCAGGAAGCCTCAGCTCCCGGCGGCTGTTTGCATCTTTACAACTCCTTGGTCCCTATCTACTTCGCGGCGGGCTGAAAAAACTCCAGACGCTCTCCGTCCGGACCGAAGAAGAAGGCGATCAGATCGCCGTCCAGAATGGTGCGCGGCTGCTCGTCCATCAGCTTGACGCCGAGTCCTTTCAAGCGATCGATTTCCGCTTGAATATCGCTGACGGTGAAGGCAATATGATGCACGATCCCGTTATCAGACTGCCCTTCTTGACCGCGGCCTACAAGCTCGATCTGAATATGCTCCGAACCCGGGAACGCAAGGAAACCGAGTTCCGCTCCGTCGGCCAGCGCAACCCGCTTCACCAGGTTCAAGCCGAGAACCTCCGTATAAAATCGGATAGAAGCATCCATGTCCTTAACCATAACGCCGATATGCTCCAGCTTATGAATCATCCTAATCGCACCTTTCCCTTCTTATAAGCAGATTAGTAATACGCTTGAAGAATATCACGGACAAGCCGATTAGGCAATCCGCCATCGGCATACGCCCCTCTTTTTGGCACGAAATGGGGATTGTAGAAACTTGTCGAATTATATATACTTGTCCTATTCTTACCCCGGATTGAAAGAATAGAAGGAGAATTTACTTCATGGACTGGCCCTCGCTGGATATGCTCTTGTTTTTAATTACGGCCGGATTTGTCGCAGCATTTATCGACTCGGTCGTCGGAGGAGGCGGGCTAGTTTCTTTGCCTGCCCTTCTGCTGACGGGTATGCCGCCGAGTCTCGTACTCGGTACGAATAAGCTTGGAGGCACGCTATCCTCCGTAACAAGCACCTTATCGTTCCTGATTTCCGGCAAAATTAACGGCAAACTGGTGCTCGCCTTATTTCCGCTATCCTTTGTCGGTTCCGCCCTGGGCACCTACGCAGTGCATTTACTGCCGTCCGAGTTCCTCAAGCCGCTCGTCGTCGGCCTGCTCGTCATCGTGCTGATTTATTCGCTGCTGAAGAAAAACTGGGGTGCCGAAGCCAAGCCGCGGCCGCTGACCGCCGCCACCCGGATTGCCTGCGCCGTGTGCGCGTTCGCGCTCGGCTTCTACGACGGATTCTTCGGTCCTGGGACAGGCTCGTTTCTGCTGTTCCTGTTCCTGCTGCTCGGCTTCGATTTCGTCGGCGCCTCGGCTAACGCCAAAGTGCTCAATATGGCCAGCAATATCGCAAGTCTGGCCTCCTTCTTCGCGCTCCGTTCGGTACATATCGGCTACGGGCTCCCGATGGGCATCGCGATGATAGCCGGCGCCGTGCTCGGCTCAAGGCTGGCCATCCGCCACGGTTCCCGTTATGTCAAACCTTTATTCGTCTTTGTAACGACTATACTGATCGGCAAGCAAATATGGGATTTGCTGCACTAAACCGCAAACGGCTTTCCGGCTTCTTTCTTACGTAAGAAAGAATATGCCGAAAAGCCGTTTTCTTTGGCATTGTATTCATCGCTTCCTCCATGGCCTCAAAGCTTCACCCTCCAGGCGTTAACCGCAAAATCCAATGATGGAGCTTACATAATGGCCGCCGACGTGGCGTATCTGATTTTTCAGAAACTCTCTCCTCGGATCATCGGCAATCCAAGGATCGTTTGCAGTGCGCGCATCTTCCCATAAGCATTCCACGCCTTTGCCCTCCGCGGTCCCCGCAAACATGCTGCAGCCCTTGCAAAACTTCTCCTTCTGCTGCTCGTCGAGCTTGACTACTTTATTGCGAAGACAGCAATAAATATGCCCGTCTTGATCCATGTAATTAATATGATTAATCATTCCCATCCGGTTCACTCCTTCAGTCGTACTATGAAATGTAATAATTATTATATAGATCGACTGTTAAATGTATGAACCCATTTTATTAAGCTTTTATGTGATTGCGCCGGTCGCCGAAAACCGGGCGCACCAGGCAGAGAGAGCGGGGCCGCTTGCCTTCCGGACGCGCAAAAGGCAGGCGCGGGTTCGCCCGGCCTGCCTTTTGCGTTTCATTCCGATAGAAGATAAGTCTAGCCAAGCGCTTTGGAAAACTGCGTCCGGTACAGCCGGGCGTACAATCCGTCCAGCTCCAGCAGCTCTTCGTGGCGGCCGTTCTCCATCACCTGCCCCGCCTCCATCACGATAATGCGGTTCGCGGACAATATCGTCGACAGCCTGTGGGCAATAACGAGCGTCGTGCGCCCGCGCATCAGTTCGTCAAGCGCCGATTGGACATAGGCCTCCGACTCGGAGTCAAGATGCGAGGTCGCTTCATCCAGCACGAGAATGCGCGGATTTTTCAGAATCGCGCGGGCAATCGCCAGTCTCTGACGCTCTCCCCCGGACAACCGGTGGCCCCGCTCGCCGACCATCGTATCGTAGCCTTCCGGCAGCGACATGATCATGTCGTGAATGTAGGCCTGTCTACAGGCGTCCTCCAGCTCCTCTTGCGTTGCGTTCTGGCGGGCGAACAGCAAATTCTCGCGAATCGACGCATGAAACAGGAACGATTCCTGCGTAACGAAAGCTACTTGCTCGCGCAACGACTTAAGCGTCACTCCTTTGATGTCGTGACCGTCCAGCTCGACCGATCCCGAGGTCGGATCGTACAGCCTGCCGAGCATCCCGATCAGCGTCGATTTGCCGGCCCCGCTCGGACCGACGATGGCGACGACTTCCCCCGGGAGCGCCTCGAACGAAACGTCGGTCAAAGCATATTTGCCGGGCTGGTAGCAGTATGTCACATGGCGGTACTCGACCCGCCCCTCTACCGCCGGCAGCGTCCGGGCGCCGGGCAAATTGTCGACCTCCGGCTCCATGTCCTGATACTCGAAGATGCGCTGGAACACGCCGAGCGCGGTCGCCACCTCGACATGCAGATTCAATAGCGTGCTGACCGGCCCGTACAGACGGCCGAGATAAGCGGTGAATGCGACGATGCCCCCGATCGTCATCGCCCCTTCCACGACGTTCCAGCCGCCGTACAAATAAATAAGCGCCGTGCCGATCGGTCCGAGAATGCCGAGCACCATCCCGTACCAGCGCCCGACCAGGTTCAGCTTCAGCTCCAAATCCATCACTTTCTGATTCAGCTCCGCGAACTGCTTCTCCTGACGCGGCTCCTGCTGAAAGATTCGGGTGAGCAGCGCTCCCGATACGCCGAATATTTCCCCGAGCTGGGCGGACATCTCTCCGCGTACCCGCTGCGTATCGCCTCGTAAACGCTTACGAACTTCGGAAACTTTACGCACCGGCAGGATGAACAGCGGCAAAATGATCGTTGCCAGCAGCGCAAGCCGCCAGTCCAAGGCGAACAATATGCAGACCGTCGTCAAGACGATGACGGTCTGCGTGACGGCGGAGACGACGATGGTCGTCACGACGTTTTGCACGGCGAGCACATCGCCGGTCAGCCGCTGAATGATTTCGCCCGATTTGGCGTCGGTGAAGAAGCCCATGGACTGCCGCTGCAAATTGGCGAACAGCGAACGCCGCAAGTCGCGCATTACGCCTTGCCCTACTTTCGTATTCTCATGGTTTTGCCATACGCCGAGCAGGCCGCTCAGCAGCGGCAGCAGCGCCATGAGCCCGACCATTTCGAGCATCAGCGCTTTATTCCCCTGCGGGATCGCTTTATCGATAATCGCCTTCATAACAAGCGGCGGAAACAAGCCGATGACGGCCGATAATAAGGCCAGCAGCAATATCGCCGACAACTGCCAGCGATAGCCGCGAAATAATCCGTAAATTCGTCTGACCGACACTTCCTTCAGCGTCGCCTTGCCCCTATTCTGCAATATTTGCCGGTTCCCGGCCTCCCATCGCATGGCTTCCTTCATCCTTCGTCCTCCCGTATAGTTAAGTTATTTTCCGTTCCTTGGCCGGCGAGAGCGGAAATACACGCTTAATCGCGCTTACGATCTCCTTCGCCATCGTCATGACCCGGTTCAGCGACGTGCTCTGCAGCGTCGAATACTTTTGCCCGCCGTCTACGTTCACGATGCCCGCTATCGAATAGTCGCCTACCGCCGGCAGCTGCTTGCCGAGCGACTTGCCCGGCTCCATCGGCTGGTTCGACACCTGATAGCTGGCTACCGAGGTCGGCTGCCCGAGACATGCGTCAATGGCCAACACCTTGAGACTCGGCGGAATTTCGGCCAGCCGCTCAATCATATTGCTCGCATCGAGCGGACGGGCGAGCGTTCCGATCACATGGGGGTAGCCGGCTTCCTCCAGCATCGTTCCTACCAACGGGCCGAGCGCGTCCCCCGTCGACCGGTCCGTCCCGATGCATAAGAACAGCATCGACTGCCCTTCAAACTCCGATCCTTTCCCGCGGATCGATTGCAAAAATTCGGCCAGTTCAGGTCCTTTGACTTTTTTGCGTATAAGCGGTGCTGCCTCCCCGTTCATGGCCGCGATCTCCTCCTTTTGCTTCCCAAACTGCGAAACTTTTCCTTATTGTAGCATTATTGTAACACAGCCAAGCGAAGATTTGTTGTACCAGCCGAGCCCATGTTATAATGCCAAAAAAATGATCTGCCAAGAGGACGGGATCAGACGTATGATGCTGATGAAGCTGCTTTCCATTATTACATTGTCCTATTGGATCGTTATGCTCTGGGACACGCTGCGCTCGCGCCGCCTCATGCTGCGCTTGCCGCATGCGCCTCCGGATGCGTTCCCCGGGGCGCCTCCGGACAAAGCGGCCGGCCCGCTGCACTTCGCCGCCAAGCAAGAGCTCCCGCTCGTCTCGGTCGTTATTGCCGCCAAGGAAGAGGAGGCTTCGATAACGGAGACGGTGCGGCACTTGCTGAACCAGACGTATCCGCGGCTGGAGATCATCGCCGTGAACGACCGTTCCCAGGACGGAACGGGCCGCAAGCTCGAGGAGCTGATAAGATGGTCCGAAGGCAAACGGCATATTGAAGTGCCGCTGACCGTCATTCATGTCACTACGCTGCCAGCGGGCTGGCTCGGCAAAAATCACGCGCTGTATCAAGGGTACAAGCAAGCGCGCGGCCAGTATGTGCTGTTTACCGATGCGGATGTCCTGTTCGCTCCCGAAACGGTAGCCGATGCCGTCCATTATATGAAAGCCGGCGGAATCGACCATCTGACCCTTGCGCCGGATATGGCCGTAAGCGGCTTCTGGCTGCGGGCGTTCGTATCCTATTTTTTCTTCACGCTAAGCCTGTATATCCGGCCTTGGAGAGCGAACGTCGACTCCCAGCATAAAAACGGCATGGGCGTGGGCGCCTTCAACATGCTGACGCGCCAAGCGTACGAGGCGATCGGCACGCATCAGGCGTTCGCCTTGCGTCCCGACGACGATCTCGTGCTCGGCAAGCGGGTGAAGGAAGCCGGGCTGCGCCAGCGGCTGGCTGCGGGAGGAGAGCATCTCGCCGTCGAATGGTATAGAAGCCTCGGCGAAGCGGTCAAGGGACTGGAGAAAAATTTGTTCTCCGGCTTTCACTACAAGCTCACGTTGGCTGCTGCGGCGGCAGCGGGTCAATTGCTGCTGTTCCTCTTTCCTTTCGCCGCCGTATGGTGGGCGGGAAGCTGGGCGGCTCCGGTCTATGCGGCTTCCGTTGCCGTCATGTTCGCGGTATACGCCCTGCTGCTTCGTTCCCTGACAGGGCGCGTCGGCGCTGAAGCGATTGCGCTGCCGCTCACCGTCTGCCTGCTGATCTACATCGTAATCCGCTCCGTCTGGCTGACGCTCCGCCAGCACGGCATTTATTGGCGCGGCACCTTCTATCCGCTGGACGAGCTGAGAAAGATGCGCCGGTAAAACCGGACGAAGAGGCGGCGGCGGCCTTGACGCTCCGTCCGCTGACCGCTCGAGGTTTTCGCTCGGCCGATTTTGTCCGCCTTAGTGAATTTGCAGGCTGTATTGTGGTAAAATGATAGAAAAAAGAACGTAAGAGGCTTTAAGAGAGCCGGGCGTTCGCTATACTAAGGAGAGCTGACCATGACCAATTTGACCAATAGGCAATTTACTTATGCAGCCGGCGTCGTGCTGCTGACGTTTTTACTTATCGTCGCCTATCAGCATATCCATTCCTAAGCATACGATTTCCCCCATCAGACCTCATATATTCTTTTTACGTATATACTATAAGTCGACACGGCAATCCGTGTCTTTTTTTGTGGCTATGCGCCGGATAAAGATGACAAAAACGAATCGGGCCGCGACGCATGACCTTTGCGGTCGTCTCGTCTCGGCCCTGAACCATTTCTTTTAAGCGTCAACCATACCGCCGCGCGGCCTCGGACGAAGCGGCAGCTCTCGGGCCATCGCTTCCGTCAGCGCCCCGAGCGGCTCGCCGATAACGGCTCCGCTCCGCTCCGCCGCCTGTCGGGCCGCCGCGGCCATAGACAGCTGAGCGGCCCATACACGCGATTCCCGGTGCCGCTCGGCAAGCCGCGCCAAGCCTTCGCTTACCGCTTTAAGATAAGCGTCCTTATCTCCCCGCATAAACAGCTCGAACGTTCCCTCCAGCAGCTCCGTCTTCAGCGGCCGATCGATCCCTCTCTGCCTCGCGTAGGCTTGCCAGCGCTCCGCGGTGCCCTGAACCGTAGCCGGATTGGTGAAGACGAGCAGCGGCGGCTGCGCGCTCTCCCCCATAGCGGCAAAAAGCGGATCATCGATCTTGATGACCGGGACGGGAAAACTGTACTGCTGCGGTATATGCGCGGTAAAGAAGGTGCAGGTAATCAAAATCGCATCTACGCGGCTTGAGCCGATCCAGTGAAGCATGCTTGCCACCTTCTCCGCCGACTGTTCCGGGGTCCAGCCGGGATCGGCTTTGCGCCGGTCCAGACCGGGATCGACGAAATGAACGAGCTCGGCGTCATAAGGCTCCAGCGCATTATGTATATAATCGATATTGGAATGATGAGCATGATAGCATCCTATCGTATAGGGCATAGAGCCGTTCCTCCTAATCGAAAGGCAAAGGATTTTGCGTTATGGTCCGGTACGGATTTGCAAAATCGGAAGCCGAAGTCGTTCCGTAGGTCGATCTGCTGACCGTCGATTTGCCCGAGCCGCTTCCCGCAGCCGGCTTGCTTCCGCTCACGCTCCCGTTCCCGCGCCCGCCGCCGTACGTGGAGCCGGTCACCGAATCGTCCTTGGCGCCTCTGTCCGTAAAGGACGGCACCGTCTCCCCAAGCTGCTGTTTGAGCAGCATGCTGGCCTTCTCAATGTCTTCGTCCTTCACTATGACATACGGACTTACCCACTCGCCTTCCAAATTCATATAGCTAATCTTGGAAGGGTCCATATGGAAATACGTGCTGATCAAATCGCGGATTTGCACGGCCGGTACATCCGTACGCAAGTGATTGCCCAGCGTTTCGATAATTTGCGAAAGCTTGCTGATCCCTCCGGCGCTCTTCAATGCGCCCAGCATTTCGCCCATCACCTGCTGCTGCCGCTGATTGCGTTCGAAATCGCTCGACTCCTGCGTATCGCGGTTCGACTTGCGGTACCGTACAAAGTCCAGCACCTGCTTGCCGTCCAGCTTGGCGATCCCTTTTTTCAAATTAATATTCGTCCCGTCTTCGTCGTCGACATAGCGCATATCCATATCCACATTGATGGTCAAGCCGCCGAGAATATCGACCGTTTGACGGAAGCCGTCAAAGTCTATGGTTGCCGCATAATCGATAGGAACATCCAGCAAATCGCCGAATAGCTGCTTCGTGTTGTCAAAGGCGGTATCCTTGTTCAGATTGTAAAAGTACGGATAATAATAATTCGCCTTCCGCTCGGGCAATCCTTCCGGACCCAGCTCCATATCTCTCGGAATCGATACGAGCGCCGCCGACTGATCGTTCGGATTAACGGTTACGACCATAATGACGTCCGAGTTCAAGCCGCCTGCATTTTCTCTGTGGTCAATGCCCATTAATAGAAATGTAAGCGGTTTAACTTTGGCCGACTGGGCCTCCGCTACCGGTTCGGGCGTCCCGATTTTATCGATGACTTCACTTGCATCCTTATAAAGAACGGCGGCATAGACTCCTACCGTCGCGACACCGACCAACAGACAGGACAAGGCAATTTTGACAATCTTTTTGTACATGGTGACTGCATCCCTCATTTCAGAACAGAGCCCCTGTTTGCCGCAGGGGCCGATTTCCATCATTTCTATGCATAAAAAAAGCCGACAATTACGATTATATACGTTCAACCTTAAAATAAGATGACAAAAAGGTTAAAATTTCGCTGCCGCTGTCAAAACTTGCGGTAAAAAGTCGGCTAATGCTTGTCGCGCTTGTGGCATGCGAACGGTGAAAAAGCCTGAACCGCCGGCTCTTGCGGCAATTCAGGCTGTTTGCGCACGCTGCTGGTCACTAGCTTACGCGGCGGTTAACGCATCTGCTTGGGCTGCTGGGTGTTGTCCCCCACGATTTCGACGCTTTGCAGCGACTGGTTCAGCTGCTCCTGAACCTGCTTCAGCTCCTGTTCATGCTGATGGTGATGAAATCCGAGCTGCGCATCGATCTGGCTTTGCGCCTGCTGCACGGCGCGCTGCGCCGTTTCCAACTGGGCAACGGCGCTGGCCAGCTTATTCGGGTTGGACTCCAATTGCGCATGACGGACGGCCATTTCGGCGTCTTTGGCGACTTGAATGGCTTTCTCGGCGTTATCGATGACATGACGCAGCGGCATTTGATGTTGGTTAACCTCTGTCATGGGGCACTTCCTCTCGGTTGAATTCTCAACCTTAAGATGCGCCGAAACGCCAAGCTTCATTCCTTGCTTCATTCCTTGAGCGCCAATTCCCGTTCAGCGCCGCCGCTCATAAACGACGAATTCGTAATCGTAAGGATTTTTCTCGTCCTTCGGCCCCTTTTCCCTGGAGACAACCGTCCACTCGGCCATATCGATGTCCCCGAAGAACGTATCGGCCGCAAACCGGTGAGCGATATGCGTCACATACATTTTATCCGCCACCGGCATCCAGCTGCGGAAGATGTCCGCGCCGCCGATGACGAACAATTCTCCTTCCGCTTCCCGGCCGCCGCATACTTGCAGCGCTTCTTCAACCGAATGAACGACCTCGCAGCCTTCCGCGGCAAACTTCGGGTCCCGGGTCATAATGACATTGCGCCTTTTGGGGAGCGGCCGCCCGATCGATTCGTAGGTTTTGCGTCCCATAAGGATCGTATGTCCGCTCGTTACTTTTTTGAAAAAAGCCAAGTCCGCCGGCAAGTGCCAAGGGAGCTGGTTGTCCACTCCGATTCCGCGTTCTTCGTCCATGGCCAAAATAAAAGAAATGATCATCCGTCTAGCCCCTATCCTTGAGGTATTTGAAAATGATGAAGCTATGATACCATAGGCGGGAATCGTTCCTCAATGCGGCAATGAGACGGCGCCGGCGGCTTGAGTCCCGCGTTGCAGGTTTTCCGCTAGCCTCGACTGGCTTCGGCTTCAAGCTGTTTAAATTTCTTATGAATATAATAATGTTTCGGACAGTAGCCCTTCGACACGGCATACTGCTTGCAGTTAATCCACCCGCATTGCTTCGGTTCTTTTTTGGACTTTTTGCGGACGATGAGCGGGCTGCCGTTGCGGAGCAAACGCTGATGATGGGTAGAGCACAGCTGTTTCGCTTTGACCGGACGGTCGCAGCCTTCAATTGAGCATGATTTCATGAAGAGCTTTTCCTCTCTTGCCGTTGAAATTAACCTCCCGGCTATGCAGCGCGGGACAAGACCATTTTGTATTATACGAGGAATCGGATGAACGTTAAAACCTTTTGATCGCCGAATCGCATCGCTGATGTTGACCGCAGTCATGATTTCGGCGGTTTGGGACCAAAATAGCAAGTGAGGTTAAACATTTAAACCGCGTCGGCTTAAACCGCGGCAGCCGTGCTTTTAACCGCAGGTGCCAATTTTAGGAGTTCTAACTCTATACAAGGAGGCCTCCATATTGCTGACCATCGAATCCCTCGTACGTATAGTGAAAAAACCGATGGGCATTATACGAATCGACGATACCAAGCTTTCATTCGTGGAAATCAATGAAGCGCTTTGTCTCATCTCAGGGTTCAGCAAAGCGGATTTGATGAAGCTCGACCCGTCCGTACTGCTGACCGAAGACCGTTCCGCTCCTCCCGCCTCCGAGCTGGCCCAGCTCCGGCAGCGCCAATATATACGAAAGGAAATATCCATTTTCTCCCAAAACAAGTCGGTCGTCTTTTTCGAAGTGGAAGCATATCGGATGGACGACGGCGACGAGCGGCTGCTCATTGTGTTCGCGGAAAATATTTGCGCTAAAAAATGGATCGAGAAGCAAATCGAGCGCAGTCCGGTTCTATGCTCCGGCATATTGAACAGCTCGAATTACGTGGAACGGTTCGATGTGTATTTCGACCCTCAACTGCGCTCCAAAGCCGGGTTCGAACACATGTCCGTATTCGAGCTGATCGCCGCCGAGGATCATCCGAAAATTCGCCAGGCGCTGGACGAGATTCGTCTTACCCGGCAAACCAAGGAGCTGGTGCTAAGGACCAGCAGGCTCGCTTATTTTCAACAGGAGCTGGAGCTTAAAATGACGATGTGCCCGTTTTTCGACGGTTTCGGCGCCATTCAAGAATACGGTTTTGTCGTCAGCCAACTGCAGCCTTACGAGGAAACCGCCGAGCCTTCCGTAAAGCTGAAGGTCATTATGGCGCAAAAAAATATTTCCGCGCAAAACCTGTCCGAGGCAACCGGCATATCCGCCCAGACTATCTCCAAGCTGCGCAACGGCAAAATCGCGCGGCCGCAGCTGCTGACGGCCCAGGTCATCGCCTCCGAACTCGGCGTCCACGTGGCCGACATTTGGACATCGACGAGAAAATGAAATTGGGCCTCGGGCGCGCCCCGTTCTCGGCAGTGCCTTCTCTGACCGGGCCCGCTGAAGCAACAAAAAAGCGGCCCCCCGGATGGTTAGGGAGGACCGCTAAGCTGACGCAGATTAAACGGAGATCGGAGCCTTTATACCGGGATGCGACTGATACCCTTCGATGACGAAATCTTCATAGCGATAGCCGAAGATCGAATCCGGCTTGCGGACGATGCGCAGCTTCGGCAGCGGGTACGGCTCGCGGCCAAGCTGCAGCTTCGCCTGCTCCAAATGGTTCAGGTACAAATGAACGTCCCCGCCCGTCCAGACCAAATCCCCAGGCTGCAAATCGCACTGCTGAGCAATCATATGCGTCAGCAGCGCGTAGCTGGCGAGATTGAACGGCAGGCCGAGGAACGTGTCTACCGAGCGCATCTGGAACATGCAAGATAGCTTCCCATCGGCTGCGTAAAACTGAAATGCATAATGGCAAGGAGGCAAAGCCATCTTGTCGACCTCCGCCGGATTCCAGGCTACGACCAGATGTCTGCGCGAATCCGGATTGCGCCGGATCTGCTCCACCACTTGGCCGATCTGGTCGATATGCCGCCCGTCCGGCGCTGGCCAGGAGCGCCATTGCGATCCGTAGACCGGCCCGAGATCGCCGTTCTCGTCGGCCCATTCATCCCAGATAGTGACCCCGTTCTCGCGCAAATACCCGATATTCGTATCCCCGCTCAAAAACCACAGCAGCTCGTGAAAGATCGATTTGACATGAAGCTTCTTCGTCGTCAACAGCGGAAACCCTTCCGCTAAATTCATTCTTAGTTGCCTTCCAAAAACAGAAATCGTCCCTGTGCCGGTTCGATCTTCCTTACGAACGCCATTCTCCAATATATCGCTAAGCAGATCCAAATACGCTCTCATCGTTCACCTCTAATGATATTTTCTTCGCCGCGGCGCATGAAGCTAGTACATATCATTATATAACGAGTCCAGGTTTTTAACTATAGTACACCTCGCCAAACTAAGGATGCGCTCAAAACGAGCTATTCATCACGTCGTTATAGCTCCTTTAACCCTTTGCCCATTCCTTTCAGAAATCGGATTCCAAACCCGATCGCGCGGTTGATGTCCGGATCGTTCATCACTTTCAGCAGGTCGAACATCCCGACTTTTTGGGGAGATTTCAGATGCTCCTTCGCTTCTTCCATACCGGAGGAAATGCTGCCAAGCAGCTTTTTCGTCACCTCGGGCTCCATCTCCGCCAAGACTCCCGCTGCCCCCATGACATTATTGATCATATTGGTGACGGGTTTCCGAGTCGCCTGTTCGACGGCGATTTGGGCGATGTCCGTTTTGGCTTTCAACATCGCATGTACCGCTTCGAGAATTCCGCTGTCATGCAGCTCCCGAACCAGCTCAAGCGTCTTTTTGAGTGCGGCGTCGTGATCGGCCAGCTCGGCGGCGAGCTGATCCAGCGATTCCTTTTTCTTTTCTTCTTCTGTGGGAATGTTCTTCTTAATTGTTGTAATAGGCTTTGCCATGCTTGACCCCCCTTATTCTTGATCTACCAAGGAAACATAACCGGGACGATTCCATTTCCGCTGCACTTCGACCCCGTTTTGCGGATGGCGTCTTTTATTTCGCGGGCTGGTTTTTGGCAGCGGATTGCTGCCCTCCAATTCCAGAATCTGCATCCGAACCTTGGTTTGCTTGTAAGCCGGGGTATGCGTTCGGATATCGACTGCTCCTCCGGTTAACAGGTTAACGGCGTTTTCATGGCTGGTCGAATGCATCGGAACGTAAATGCTCTTCCCCTCCACCCGGTCAGATACGACGGCTCGCAGCTTGATCGCTCCATAAGGCGACTCCAGACGCACCAAGGTGCCATCCTTGACACCGCGTTCACGCGCAAGCTTTGGCGATACTTCCACAAATACATCGGGCAGCTTACGCACAATCCCGTTGGACTTGTTGGTCAGATTTCCTTCGTGAAACTGTTCCAGCAGGCGGCCGTTATTTAGCGTCAAGTCGAATTCTTCGGGAAACTCCACCGGAGGAATATAGTCGAAGAGAGCCAGACGCGCTTTTTTATCCGGGAAGTTGAAGCCGCGGGTATGAAGAATAGGCGTGTTGCTGCCGTCGGGCGATCCCCAATGGAAGCTGTTCCAGCCCGCCAATACATCGTAGTCGCACTGAGAGAAGAACGGCGTGAGCGAAGCCATCTCTGCGAAAATTTCGCTTGGATGCGCATAATTCCAGGCAAATCCCATATGTCTGGCAACTTCTTGGAAGATCCGCCAGTCCGGCCTGCTTTCGCCTTGCGGCTCAAGCGCTTGATATAACCGCTGTACGCGCCGTTCGGTGTTTGTAAACGTTCCTTCCTTCTCCAGCGACGGCGCAGCGGGTAAAATAATATCGGCAAATTCCGCTGTCTTGCTAAAAAACACGTCCTGCACCACAAGGAAATCGAGCTTCGAGAGCATGTCCTGGGTATGTCTGGAATTCGCGTCCACCCACGCCATCTCTTCGCCGGCTATATACATGGCCTTAAGCTCGCCGCGATCGATCGCCTCCAGCATTTGAATATTGTCAAGACCAGGTTCGCCCGGGAGCGCAACGCCGTAGGCCGCTTCAAATTTGGCGCGAATACCGTTATCCGCAACCGGCTGGTACCCCGGAAAAATATTCGGCATCGTTCCCATGTCGGATGCGCCCTGCACGTTATTGTGGCCGCGCAGCGGAAACGCTCCTGCGCCGGTACGCATAAAGTTGCCGGTAACAAGAAGCAGATTCGCAATCGCGGCGGACGTATGAGAGCCTGCAACATTTTGCGTGACGCCCATTCCCCAGCAAATCGCCGTTCCGTCCGCATCGCGAATCATTGTCGCTATTTCAATCAAAGTTTCTTTAGCAATGCCGGTTTCCTTTTCGGCGAAATCGAGAGTGAATCGCTCCAGAAGCTTCACATATTCCGGATAAAAATTCACATGTTCTTCGATAAATTTCGGATGATGCCAGTTCTGATCGATCATGTATTTGGCGACGGCCGATAACCAGACGTAATCCGTTCCTTGCTTCGGACGAATGAACAAGTCGGCGCGGTCCGCCATTTCATGCCTGCGCAGGTCAACGGAAATCAGCTTTTGCCCATGCAATTTATGCGCTCGCTTGATGCGTGTGGCGAGCACGGGATGAGCTTCGGCCGGGGCGCATCCAATGAGGATGACGAGACCCGCCAGGCTAAGGTCCTTGATCGTACCGGAGTCGCCGCCGATGCCTCCGGTCTGCTGCAGGCCCCAGGAAGCCGGGGATTGACAGTAACGGGAACAGTTATCGACGTTGTTGGTTTGGAAAACTTGCCGCGCTAATTTCTGCATCAAATAGTTTTCTTCATTGGTGAACTTGGAAGAAGAAATAAATCCAAGCGCATTGCTTCCGTACGTTTCTTTGATCGCTCCCAGCTTGCTAGCCATAAGGCTTAACGCTTCTTCCCAGGTCGCTTCAACAAACTCTTCCCCTTGACGAATTAAAGGTTTCGTCAGACGTTTCTCGCTATTGACGAAATCCCACCCGAATTTCCCTTTCACACAGGTCGAAATCCCGTTCACAGGAGCTTCGGATACGGACTGAACCTTGAGAATGGTGCGCCCTTTGGTCCAAACCTCGAACGAGCAGCCTACGCCGCAAAACGTACATACGGTTTTCGTTTTCTTGGTGCGGGTTTTACGCATCGCGGCTTCCGCCTCGGAAATGGCGAAGATGCCGCTGTAACCGGGCTCCACTTCTTTGATCAAGCTAATCATCGGATTAAGCAGGTCGTCGTCGATTCCGCTCATAAATCCGGCTTCGCCCAGCATCGATTTTTCCATTAAAGCGTTGCATGGACAAACCGTTACGCATTGGCCGCAGCTGACACAAGAGGAATCGTTGATCGCGGCTCCGTCGTCCCAGATGACGCGAGGGCGTTCGGCTTCCCAATCGATGGATAGCGTTTCGTTAACCTGCAGATTTTGGCAAACCTCCACACATTGACCGCACGCGATACATTGATTGGGATCATAGCGGTAGAAGGGGTGAGACATATCGACTTCACTCGGATCGACCTTTGGTTTATAGGGATATTTTTGATGTTCGATTCCCATCATTTCCGCGGTGTTATGAAGCTTGCAGTTGCCGTTATTGTTATCGCAGACGGTACAGTACAATAGATGGTTCTCCAACAGCCGGTCCATCGCCTCGGTCTGTGCTTCTTTGGCGCGCTCCGTAGACAACTGAATGTTCATTCCGTCCAAAACGATCGTAGAACAGGAGCGCACAAGCTTGCCGTCTGCTTCCACAATACAGGTATCGCAGGTTCGAATAGGATCTACTTCCGGAACATAACATATTTGAGGATAAGGAATATCGTTTATGTTGATTGCCTCAAGTATAGTTGAGCCGGCTTGAACATCGTACTCCTTTCCGTTCAATGAAATTTTGACTGTGACCTCGCTCATGATAAATACTCCCTTCACATGGTATTGCATAAAAAAACTCCACCATAAGAACATGTGTCCGACGTTAAGGCACGTGTTTCTTATAGTGGAGTAGTCATTCAAGCATCTTCATACTTAAACGCCAATCCGACATCATAGAAAGGCATTAACGGCAAACAGATTCACTGCCTGCGCATCAATGAGATTGATAGATTGATGTTATTATAACTCCGATTTTCAAAAAATCCAACCATTTCTGCCTGTTAAATTTGAGACTTTTGCAATCCCTATGTTTTTAGTATCCTATTTAGTATCAAACCATTGATTTGGATTCGAAAGAAGGGAAGGACAAATGAAGAAGACAGCGGCATTCAACGAGCTTATCAGGAAAGTTCGAAAAGATTTGTTCAGCAAAGGACCCGAACGCATTCATACCACCTTCGTCGACAACATGGCCGTCACGATGCTTCATGGAAATATGACGCCTACAGAAAAATTTATCGCCAGCGATCCCGACGGCAAAGACATGGTTCATGCGGCTCGAACCAAAATGATTCAAAAAGCGTACACGACGGATTTCACGGAGCGGCTGGAGCAACTGATGGGAACGAAGCTGGTCCATCTCTTTTCGGATATGAAAGTGGAGGAAGACATCGCCATTTCCGTTTTTGTGTTCGAAGATAACATTCAAGAGCCGTAAAGCCTGCGCCGATCTTCCCCAAAAAGTTCCGATTTGTCATTTCAACCGAACCTTATTATAATAATACAAATGAATAAGTTTCCTAGACTGATTCCTAATCCGAATGAAGTGTTGCCGGTGGCCGGGAATGCTTTATACACGATACTTAGTGTTAGATTGATTTCCCTATACGTCATTGTAGGGGGATTAACCAGCATTGACAGACTCTTCCTAACGATGAGTTTGTTGATGCTGTTTTTAATTTCCAAAAGGGAAGTGGATAATGTGGATGTAGTCGAGAATAGGCGCGGAATCATCCGTTTTCATCATGGCGCCGTCGAGCGTGTGCAGGACAAGATCGTGACCGAATACCCTGTAACCATTAAAATCAACGGGGAAGAGTTTGCCACCATGGTCTGTTCGCCGGAACACATCGTAGATATGGCCATCGGCTTCCTGGCTTCTGAAGGTGTCATTCAACGTTACGATGATATTGATGATATTTGGTTTGAAGACAAAGCGGGCTTCGTTCATATCAAGACGAAAAAAATGAATGAGTTTTATCAAAAATTTCATTCGAAACGTTATATTACCTCCTGCTGCGGAAAAAGCCGTCAGGGCTTCTATTTTATCAACGACGCCAAAACGGCAAAAGTCATGGCGGCTATCAATGTGACTTTATCATTCGACGATTGCTTTCGTTTAATGGGGCTGATGCAAAGTTCGGCAGAGATTTTCCAGGAGACGGGAGGAGTCCATAATGCCGCGCTTTGCAATAAACACGACATTATTTTATCGAGAATGGATATCGGCAGGCATAATGCGCTGGATAAAATTTACGGATATTGTTTAATTCATAATGTTTCATTAACAGGGAAAATTATTGTATTTAGCGGGCGCATCTCATCCGAAATCTTATTGAAAGTTGCCAAGATCGGATGCGAGGTCGTTCTTTCGAAATCCGCCCCGACGGAGCTTGCTCTTCAACTGGCGGATGAACTGGGAATCACAACGGTCGGATTTATTCGCAATCATTGCTTAAATGTGTATACTCATCCTCAAAGGATTGAGGGAATTGCTTTGAATCAATGAGACATAACGATACATGGAGGTGACCACACGATGGAGCATCAATTGAAAGACTTACGGCATCGTACTCTGCGGGACTTGAGAATATCCGTTACCGATCGGTGCAATTTTCGCTGCCGCTATTGTATGCCTTCTGAAATTTTCGGACCGGACTATAAATTTTTACCTGGGGACAGCATATTGACCTACGAAGAGATGACCCGTTTGGCCCGGATTTTTGTCTCTTTGGGCGTCAAAAAATTGCGTATTACCGGCGGAGAACCGCTGATGAGAAAAGATGTCGCTTCGTTCATCCGCGCGCTAAGCCGGCTTGAAGGCGTTGAAGACATAGCCATGACCACCAATGGCGTGCTTCTTCCCAAATACGCTAAGGAGCTTCGGGCGGCCGGTTTGATGCGGGTTACCGTCAGTCTCGATTCCCTGGACGATCAACGATTCCGCTCGATGAACGGCGGGAAAAGCGGGGTTCAGCCTGTCTTGGATGGAATTGATTCGGCGGAGCAAGCAGGAATGAAAGTGAAAATTAATATGGTTGTTCAAAAGGGGGTCAATGATCAGGATATTTTGCCGATGGCAGCTTATTTCCGTGAAAAAAAGCAGACTCTTCGCTTTATCGAATTTATGGATGTCGGCAATACGAACGGCTGGAAGCCGGATAACGTTGTAACCAAAAAGGAAATCCTGGAAATCATTCATGAGAAGATGCCTCTTGAGCCTGTGGACGCCCTTTATCACGGCGAGGTCGCTTCACGGTACCGCTACAAGGGGAGCAATGAAGAGATCGGAATCATCTCGTCCGTCAGCGACGCTTTCTGCTCTACCTGCTCACGCGCAAGGATTTCCGCCGAAGGAAAGCTGTACACTTGCTTGTTTGCTTCCCGGGGCCACGATTTGCGTGCGCTTCTTCGATCGGATCAAACGGATAGCGAAATTGTCAGGTTCATTGAAGATATTTGGCAAGCGCGGTCGGACAGCTATTCGGAAGATCGAATGATCCATTCGCAGCAGCTGCCCAAAATAGAAATGTCGCATATTGGAGGATAGTCTCGTGCTTGTTATTCAATAATTCCATGATCCAGAATTTTCAAAGCCGGCGATACCGTAACGGCCGCCTTGGCAAATGCAGCCGGCCAGTTCTCCTCCACCGTCTTCCAATGCCGATATTGAAAGGCCCGTGCATAATCGCCGAATCCAAAAGGGTCGAGCTCCTGCTTCTGAATCTTTTGGATCAAACGATTGAGCTCGCCGGCGAGCTGCCCGGTAAGGACGGCAGATAAGTCATCCCCATTTTTCCCCATGTTCATATTAAAAGTACGTTCGGCAAGCGAAACGTCAAGCTTCAATTTGACATTAAACTGAAACTGATTATTCGTATACCGGGTTTCTATATCGCGTGCAGAAGCTGATGCGCAACTGTATCCGGACGCTCCGTTACAGAAAGAATGATATCTTTCCGGGATTCCGTTAAAGAGTGCGGACAAATGCTGCAAATTTACAGAAAGCGAAGAGGCAATAGTACCGTTAAGTACATCATCTGTCCACTGCTTTGTACGGTTATCCTGACTCCCTCTTAGCCAATGATGGAAAACCCCCATACTCCCACCCAGTTTCCGGTTAAATTATCTTAATTTAGTATGTAAAGTGAGTGGTGGGAATATACCGCAACGGTCAAATTTGCTCGATGACCGGCTGGTTGCCGAACGATTCGCTCATCAGCAGTGAGATCAGCTTGGATGCGGTATCGTCTGGAGTTGACAGCATTCCCTTGTCCTTGAATGAGGAAAACATGGCCGCGCTCGGAAACCGTACGGTATCCGCTCCTCTCGCTTCTTCCTGCAACTCCGTATCGATTATTCCCGGCCATACCGATGCAATGCGAACTCCGTCATCCCCTTGTTCCAAGCCGACGCTTCGAGCGAATGTGTCGAGCCCGGCTTTGGCTGCGGTGTAACAGCTCATCCCTGAAATGAGATGCTTCACGGAGGCTGAGGAAATATTCAATATTCGGCGGTCCGCCTTAGAGCTTCGCGTTCGCTCCATAAAGCTCGAAGTCAGAATCATCGGAGCAAGCAGATTGACTTGCATGTTATGCGCAATCGCTTCGGCGCTGCATTCTCCCATTCGAGATAGCGGGGCTATGACTGCCGCGTTATTAATCAAACAGACCATTTGAGCACGAGGGAAATCGATGCAGGCAAGCATTCGGTCCATCAACGCCTCCAACCCTTCCCACCGGCTGAGATCGTATTCGAAACCGTAGAATACTCCTCTCCCGTCGCCGTGCTCGCTTCGTGCCGGGCTTCTGGAAATGCCCAGAACCGTATGCCCCGAAGCCAGCAGCTGCCGGATTAAAGCCAAACCGATCCCGCGGGATGTTCCGGTTATAATAAAATATTTCATACCGCATATCTCCTCTCATTGATTTATAATCAGATATTATGATCTAGTGCTAATATCTAGTAACAAAATTATCCTTTATCCGAAATATTGTCAACATCCCGGCGCTAAACTAAGATATAATGAATAACTGTAGACAGATAAGAAAACGGGAGAGGATCATCATGTACAAAATGCTCGCTATCGATATCGACGATACGCTGATCAATGAAGCCAAACAAATTACCGAAGGCACTCGTCAGGCGCTTGAGGAGGCTATGGCCCGCGGCGTGACCGTAACGCTGGCGACGGGGCGCATGTACGCTTCGGCCAAGCAGCTCGCCGCCCAACTGGAGCTGAACGTGCCGCTCATTACGTATAACGGCTCGCTTGTCAAAAATTCCGGAGACGGCAGCATCCTGTATGAAAAAGCGGTGCCACGCGACGCCGCCAACATCATTTTCGAATATTGCGCAAACAACGGGCTTCATCTGCAAACGTATTACGACGATGTGCTCTATGTTCAAGAGGATAACGACAAAATTAAAGCGTACGCGGAATTATCGCGAATCCCTTATACGGTGTACCCGAATTTCGGCGAGCTTGCGGACAAGCCGGCTTCCAAGCTGCTCATTATCGACGATCCGGCCCGGCTGGACGAAGTAGCCAAAGAACTGCGCAGCTTAATTCCGGGTCAAATTCACATTACCAAATCGAAGCCGCATTTCCTGGAAATTATTAACTGCGAAGGCACGAAAGGCGATGCGCTGCGTTATTTGGCCGGGCAATTCGGCTACGATATGTCCGAGGTCATCGCCGTCGGTGACGGCTCCAACGACCGGGAAATGCTGGAGGCGGCTGGCCTTGGCGTCGCCATGGGCAATGCCGCGGCATCGCTGAAGCAAATCGCCGATTATGTCACCCTCAGCAACAATGAAGACGGAGTCAAGCATGTCGTCGACAAATTCATTTTGCAAACTGTCTCCTGATTGCCGTTCTTGTTGAATACAAAAGAAGCCGCCTTCCGTATGGGTACGGAAGGCGGCTTTTTCACTTAATAGCCGCAAGCGCGTATGCCTTGTACTGCTCCTGAGGGCTGGAGATGAGCACATTGCCGCCGTGGCATACGCTGACGAGCCTCGGATTCAGCTGAGCGACGACGGCCCCGCTCTCGACCGCTTGCTTCATGTCCGCCGTAAACATCGGCATCGGACGGTTCAGCCGGCCCCGCTTCTCGGTGAACAGATCGCCGGCCAGCAGCACCCCGTCTTGTTCATGATAATAGGCGACATGGCCCGGAGAATGGCCCGGCGTGTGAACGGCCCTGAGCCCCGCCGCGGCTGCGGCCCGATCGTCCAGCGGCTGCACCAAACCCGGCTCGGCCAGCTTCTCCGCCTTGCTGCGGCCCGGATAAGGGAGCCGGCCTTCCATATAAGGAATCTCCTCGGCTTGGGCATAGACCGGGACGGGGAACTTGCTGCGGATGCGAACGATGCCTCCGGAATGATCGGAATGCCCGTGGGTCAGCAAAATGCGCTGCAACGGGGCGTTCAATTGGCGAAAGCATTTTTCGATACCGCCTGCCATTAAAGAAATGCCGGTATCGACCAGCGTTAATCCATCCTCCGATTGCACCACCCATACGCTGACCGTAATGCCGACCCAAATGCTGCACTTCCAAATATGCTCTGAAATTTGAACGGTTTTCACAAAAAATTCCTCCCCGGTTTGAATTTGCTTTGGCCGCCTAGCCGCGCTGCTCCAGCTTTGCCTGCATGCCCAGCAGCAAAATATCGATCGCTTGATCCAGCAGCGGAAGAATCCGCGCCAGCAGCTGTTCCAGCGGCTCCTCGTTCTCCGTATACGTCGTGACCATCCCGTGCAGCATGTAATAATAAATCCGCGTATAGTTAATCTTCTCTTCGTCCGATGCCGGTCGGATGACCCGGTTCAATATCTGCGTGAAGCAGCCGAATATCCGGTTGCGGCGTCTGTTGATGTCGGCATCCGGATTGGCCTCGTCGACGCGCACCGATTTGACGTTAAGAATGATCGTTACCATGCTTTTATGCGACAGACAGAATCGCAGAAACTGCCGGCTGACTTCTTTCAAAGCCTCCGTGGAGGAGAGCTCCGGCCGATTCATGACGGCTTGCATCGTTTCCTCCAGCACCATCAGCGGAGGAAGCGCGAGCTGCTCCAGCAGCGCCTCCTTATCCTTGAAATACAAATAGATCGTCGTATGGGAGCAGCCGGCTTCCTTGGCAATCTCCCTCATCGTCACCGCATCGTAGCCTCTGGCCGTAAACAGCCTCCCCGCCGCATCTCGGATGCTGCTTTTCGTCTCCTCGGAACGAAGCTCCTGCCGCGTCTTCCTTCGCTGCTGTTCCATCAATTTAACCTCCGCATCATTTTATAACCAACGGTTACTAACCTATGGTTATATAATAACCAATGGTTACTTTGTTATCAAGTACCTTTTCAAAAAAATTTTTCCGTCTTCCTTTCCGGCAGCCGCTCATAATTATTTATCCGCTAAAAAAATTGCCGCACGCCCCCATCCGTCGTCACCAACCGGGCACAGGCGCATATCGTGTAGTATCGAAAGCTTGGGCTTTGGCCCGTGGAGGCGATTCTACATGGAAGTTGCCATTTTATCATTACACTGGGTTTACCTGCTGTTCATTATTCTCATTATCGGCTTCATGGTGTTCCGGCGCGATACGACTCTTCTTTGCATCGTCGGCATCTTTGTGCTCGGGATTTTGTCCACCCACTCGCTCAGCCAGTCCGTCAGCGGCGTGTTCAACAGCTTCATCTATGCCATCAAAGAATTGATGGGCACCATATTGATCATCTCCGTCATCGTCTCGATGAGCAAAGTGTTATCGCGGACCGGAATCAACGAAGCGATGATTTCGCCCTTCGCCCGCTTCATCCGCACTCCGGCGCTCGCCTTCTGGATCATCGGCGGCCTTATGATGGTCATCTCGTTCTTCTTCTGGCCCTCCCCTGCGGTCGCCCTGATGGGCGCCGTGCTGCTTCCGGTGGCGCTGCGGGTCGGTCTGCCGGCGCTCGGCGTCGCGGTCGCCATGAACTTGTTCGGCCACGGGATCGCCTTATCCGGCGATTTCGTCATTCAGGGCGCGCCGAAGCTGACGGCGGACGCCGCCGGCATTCCGGTAGGCAGTGTTATAGAGGCGAGCGTACCGCTAGTTATTGTGATGGGCGTCGTAACAACGGTAACCGCCTACTGGATGATGCGCCGCGATATGAAAAGCGGCAAGCTGACGGCCCGCACGGGCCTGTCCGCGGCGCCGGTCGATCCGCCTGTCCGGGAAGGCTCCGAGTCTTCCTTATCTCCGTCGGGCCGGATACTGTTCGCGATTCTGATCCCCGTGCTGTTCATCGCCGACGTAGCCGCGATGTTCCTGCTGAAGCTGCAGGGCGGGGACGCCACGGCTCTGGTCGGCGGAACCGCGCTGTTTATTATGCTCGCCATCTCCATGGCGGCGCACAAACAGCGCGGCCTGGAGAAGTCGGCCGATTATTTGGTCGAAGGACTGCAGTTCGGAATTAAAATTTTCGGCCCCGTCATTCCTATCGCCGCCTTCTTCTACTTGGGCGACTCGGCGTTCATCGACATCTTCGGCAAAGTGCTGCCGGCCGGATCGAACGGCCTTGTCAACGACCTCGGCGTCGCTTTGGCGCATGCGGTTCCGATCAACAAAACGGTCGGCGCGGTTACTTTAACGACAGTCGGCGCCATCACCGGACTCGACGGCTCCGGCTTCTCCGGAATTTCCCTTGCCGGCTCGATCGCCAAGCTATTCTCAACGGCTATCGGCTCCGGCATCGCCACCTTGACCGCCCTCGGGCAAATCGCCGCCATCTGGGTCGGCGGAGGCACGCTGATTCCCTGGGCGCTGATCCCGGCTGCGGCCATTTGCGGAGTCGATCCGTTCGAGGTCGCCAGACGCAACCTGAAGCCTGTTGTGATCGGTCTGGTCGTAACGACGATCGTCGCTATTTTTCTGCTGTAGCGCTAAAAGGGTGGTGAAAAAGTCCGCTGCGGCGTCCATTTGATCCTCCAATCGCTGATATGAACGAGACTGTCAATAGGCAGTTTGTAACTCCCCTTGGTTTTCCCTTGCCCCTTTTTATACAAGAGGGGTGAACAAGCTGAACTAGAAGGCAAAAGCTATCAACGGTGAGCAGTCTGATATTCGCGGGTTCGGATATACCGCATGTTTTCTCTCCGTCTATAGAGAGTGGCACCACGAACTGTTGTCGTGCATCTTTCCCTTTTAGGGTTGGCACATAGCGATTACGTGGATTCTCTCTTACGGCTTTTCCCTTTGCCTTCTAACTCAGCTTTTCATCTCCACTTGCATTGGAGGCATGGGATTACCTTGAATCAACAAAATTGAACTTTGATATAACAAGCGTCCTGTAAAACAGGCGATTCATCCATGTATTCTTTTTTCTTCAAGTTCTCTGGCAATCGACCAAATAAATCCACTTAATTCTCGCGCCACAGCCACAACTGCTTTGCCACTTGGCTTCCCCTTTGACAGCATTTTCGTATATTTTCGATGTAACCGATGCTGTGCCTTCCAGGATATGGCCTGTATTTCAGGTGTTTTTCCTTGTTGACGTTTCTTTAACTCTCCTTTCAACGCAGGTGTATAGCGATAACTCCAAGCGGATTCGACCAGCAAACGGCGAAGGTGGGTATTCCCTGATTTCGTAATACTTCCCTGCCATCGGCTTTGACCACTTGAGTATTCCCGCGGCACCAAACCTGTGTACCCCATAAAAGCCTTCGCATTTCCAAACCGGGTAAATGAACATACTTCGGCTACGATACCTGTTGCGGTCGTTTCAGCTACGCCACGTAAGGTTTGAAGGGCTTGTATTAATGGAGCGTGGTGCCCTTTCGTCGCTTCCTCGTGAATGGCTGCTTCTATACGTTTCAGACGTTCTTCATTTTCATCCATCTGATGCAGCATTTCCTGCAGAACCAAATGCTGAGTAGCAGACTCCAATGGAATACGTCCTAACCACAACCGATACTTTGCCGTCCAGCGGCGAAGCCGCTCTTTAGGTGCAATCTGATGACGAAGAAGAAACTTCCCGATCCGCTGCCGGATTCGAGCCCGATCTTCCTTGACATCTTCACGCATCCGTACCAGATCACGAAGTGCTTCTTCCTCTTGGCTAGGTACATGCACGCGGGTTAATTCACCTGCTCGAAGTAATTGTGCCAGACGCATCGAATCCCTGCGATCCGTTTTTACCCGTTCTCCTGGACGACTCGGCATGAGTGAAGGGGCGATAACTATACAGTCATATCCGTGTGCGGTTAGCAAACGAACTAAAGGATATCCTGTTGGTCCTGCCTCGTAACAAATGCTTAACTCATTGGGTTCGCCTAACTTTCTCAATGTTTTCAAGATGTGATACTCCGTATGAGGAATCGTACCCAAATACCGAGCGCCTTCTCTACCTGGATCTGCTACAGATACAGCAATTTTTTCCTTCGATACGTCTAAGCCTACGTATTTTATGGTATCCTTCATAGTACAGACTCTCCTTTGCAATTTAGCTCTGATTTTGGTTTTGGTTTAGCTTCTACTACACCATTATTCCCAAAATTAACCTAAGACGTTGCACTGACGGGGAGTCTGTCTCGTTCATGATAACTGTTGAAATCGGATTCTTTGGATTGTTTTTTCGTTTTTATGTGGAGAGAATCCGCTTTCAAAGGCGACCGCTTACGCTTTTCCAGATTCAAATGGCCCCTCCGCTCTTTTTTCACCAGGCTTCTAGGAGTCTGTCCGACGAAACAGGAAAAGCATAGTTTCGTCGCGAAACTTAACTGTAATCTGTTTATCTGGTAAAAAAGGGTGTGTGGTTTATGGCAAAATTTAAATCTTACTCCACGGAACAAGGTGAATTGTTTCCGATGTATTTGAGCGATTGGATCCCTGAAGATCATTTAGTGCGGCTTGTTAGCGACATCGTGGATCAGTTAGATCTCACGGTCATGACAAATCGGTATTCCCATCGCGGAGAAGAAGCCTATCACCCCGCCATGCTTTTGAAGTTATGGTTCTATGGCTATGCTACGGGTGTGTTCACCTCCCGGACCCTTCGTCAGGCTATGGATGAAAATATTCCTTTTCGTTGGCTATGTGGCGGCCATCGACCGGATTTCCGTACGCTCAGCGATTTTCGAAAGGATCACCTCGAATCATTACCGGGACTTTTCAAACAAGTGGTACACATCGCCATACAGCTAGGGTACGTGTCCCTCGGTCATGTCAGCATCGATGGTTCGAAGCTGAAAGCCCATGCATCGAAGCATAAGTCGATGTCGCGAGATCGGATGAACCAGGAAATCGAGCGTCTGGAAAAGGAAATCCGCGAAGCTCTCGAGCAAGCCGGCCAGATAGACGACCAAGAGAACGAAGAGCCCCTTTCGCTGTTGCCGGAATCGGTGACCAATCGCCAATCCCGACTTGAAAAAATCAGAGAGGCGCTCAGACAGTTGGAAGCTCGCAAACCGGTAGAGGAATCGAAGACACCGGACAAAGATCAATTTAACTTTACCGATCCAGATTCCCAAATCATGGATACGAAAACCCAAGGCGTCATCCAAGGATATAATCCGCAAATTGCCGTAGATGCGGATCAGGGATTCATCGTCGGACTGCAGATGAACCCTAGCAGCAGCGACCAACACCAATTCCAGCCGGTGCTCGGTTCCATCCGCAACATAACGGGAAAGGTGCCCGAGAAAGTGAGTGCGGACGCAGGGTACTTTAGTGCGGACAACATTCAGGCGGCGACGAAGGCCGAGACCGACGCCTACATCGCGGCAACCCGTGAAAACAAGCAGCACGGGAATCCGTACGATAAAACCAACTTTACGTATATCCCGGAAACGGATACCTATGTGTGCCCAGCGGGACAAACGCTGATCCACAAGTACACATACTATGAAAAGGATCCTCAAAAAGCGACTCAATGGGTGTATATGAGCGATGCCTGCCTGACCTGCCCGTTTCAAAAGGACTGCGTTAAGTCCGGATCCGGTAAACGAAGGGTCAAACGCAATGAAGGCGATCCGATCCGAGAAGCCATGAGAACCAAAGTGCAAAGCGATGCCGGTAAAGACATTTACCGGTTACGTAAAGCCATCGTGGAACCCGCGTGGGGGCAAATGAAAGAATGTCAGGGCTTTCGTCAGTTTCACCTCCGTGGCGAAGATAAGGTTGAGGGTGAGTTCGTCCTTTTGGCTTTAAGCTATAATTTAAGAAAGCTTCATTCTGCCAAATATCCCAAACCATCCACGGTGTATAAACGGGAGAGGTCTGCCCAAAAACGTAAAAAAGCGGCGTAACTCCCACAAAGGCAAAGAAAGACACAGTGATTATACTCAAATCGTGATGAAAAATCATTTGAAAACCGAGTCTTACTCCGAAGGGACCTACAAAAGTAACTCCGTCGGACAGACTCCTAAGAGCGCGGTAAAAAAACAAGCAGCCTTCGGTCGATAGAAGCTTCCACTCGCTCTTATAGCCGGATCTTTTTCATTTTGAACCGCTACAGTGGTGAAAATCCATCTACAAAGGCGACCGTTTACGCTGTTCCAGCTTCAAACGGCCCCTCCGCTCTTTTTCACCGGGCTTCTAAAAAAACAGCCGAAAATAGCGTTCACGGCCATGTTCCCGCTTGCTTTGACGTTCGAATTCATGTAAATTAATACTAACTTTAGTGTATAACTTCAAAACAAGCGATGACCAAGGATATAAGACGTCCATTCCGGTTGCTGCAGAGAGGGAGTCACCGGCTGCGAGCCTCCCCGACCGCGGACGCCTTCCCGCCTTGCAGCTGCAGCGGTGAACTGTTCAGTATCCGCCTGCCGGTGAAGCCGTTATCTTCTTGAGAGCGCCGCGTCTTATTCGCGGCGAACATAAGGGTGGTACCGCGACGCATTCGTCCCTGACGAATGCGTCTTTTTGTTTATAACTAACCATTATAAGGAGGCTGATCCCATGAGACAGCGCCACGCTTTAATCCCGACCCTGCGGGAAATTCCATCGGATGCGGAGGCCGCGAGCCACAAGCTGATGATCCGGGGCGGATTCATCCGTCCCCTCGCCGCCGGAGTTTACTCTTATTTGCCGCTGGGGAGAAAAGCGCTCCGCAAATTGGAATCGATCATCCGCGAAGAAATGGACCGCTGCGGCGCGCAGGAGCTGCTGCTGCCGGCCCTGCAGCCCGCCGAGCTGTGGCAGCAGTCGGGCCGTCACTCGCTCTACGGTCCCGAGCTGGTCCGGCTGCGCGACCGTCACGACCGCGAGTTCGTCCTGGGTCCCACTCACGAGGAGGTCGTCACGGCGCTCATGCGCGATTCGATAAGCTCCTACCGCGATCTGCCGATGACGCTCTATCAGCTGCAAACCAAATTCCGCGACGAACGCCGTCCCCGCTTCGGCCTGATGCGAGGGCGGGAATTTCTAATGAAGGACGCCTATTCCTTCGACATGGACTTGGGGAGCCTGGACCGTTCTTACCGGGCGATGTATGAAGCGTATCATCGCATATTCACCCGCTGCGGCCTGCGGTTCAAAGCGGTGGAAGCGGACGCCGGAGCTATCGGCGGCGAGGGAGAGACCCACGAATTTATGGCGCTGGCGGCCATCGGCGAAGATACCGTCGTCAGCTGCCTAAGCTGCAGCTATGCCGCCAATCTGGAGAAGGCCGAGGCTCAGCCGATTGCGGGTGCGGCGACGGCCGCATCCTCTGCCGTACCTGCTTGCGAAAGCTTCCCGACGCCCGGCTTGCATACGATAGATCAGCTCGTCGGCGCGCTGAACGTGAAGCCGGAAGAGCTGATCAAAACGCTCGTCTATGTCGCCGACGGAGTTCCCGTCGCCGTGGCCGTCCGCGGCGATCATGAAGTTAACGAAGTGAAGCTGAAGCAGTATTTGCAGGCCGAAGCCGTCAGCCTGGCCGACGACGACGTCATCGCGCGGGCCGGGGGCGGACCTGCCGGCTCCATCGGGCCGGTCGGCTTGTCCGTCAAGCTGCTCGTAGACCGCGACGCCGCCCGGATCGCCTCCGCTATCGCCGGAGCGAACAAGGCCGAGCGGCATCTGCGCTTTGTCGTGCCGGGAAGAGACTTCCCGCTCAATCATACGGGCGATTTCCGCAACGTGCAGGAACAAGACCGCTGTCCGCGCTGCGGAGGCGAGCTTGCCTTCTCCCGCGGCATTGAAATCGGCCACGTCTTCAAGCTGGGAACCAAATACAGCGACAAGCTCGGACTCCGGCTCCCCGACGCGTCGGGCAAGCCGTCGCCTGTCATCATGGGCTGTTACGGCATCGGCGTATCCAGACTGTTGGCCGCCATCGTCGAGCAGCATCATGACGAGCGGGGCATTCGCTGGCCGGCCGCCGTCGCTCCGTTTCACGTCCATCTTGTGCCGGTTGCCGCGCAGGACCGCGAGCAGATGAAGCTCGCCGAAAGCTTGTACGAACGGCTCAGCCTGATCGGCGTTGAAGTTCTTTTGGACGACCGCGAGGAACGGGCGGGAGTCAAATTCAAGGATGCCGATTTGATCGGCATTCCGATTCGAATCGTGATCGGCAAGGGAGCGGCGGCTGGACTTGTAGAATACAAAGAAAGAGATGGAGACAGCTCAGCAGAGCTGACGGCCGACGAAGCGGTGGAGCGAGTCATGGCCGCTTTAAAAGCGTGGTGAAAAAGTGGCCGGAGGGCGGGTTGCGAGTTGGAGCAGCAGTAAGCGGTCATCTTTGTATACGGATTCCCTCTGCTTGAGGGGCTCAAAATGAAAGAAATCCGGCTGCAACAGCGAGCGGAAACCTCTATCGTCCGCAGGAGGCTCGTTTTTTGCCGGTTCTTTTTAAAGTCGTGTTAATGCTCTAACGCATCCGTTTAGGCGTTGGCTTGACTGCAGGCCGGGTTTCTTATCGCGAAAATAGCGCCTTCAAACACTGCTCCCCCAAGCAGAACGGGTAAGCGCTCGAACGGCTTGGAAGAGCGCTACAGTATAGGAGGTGTAGCCCCCGGAACTGAAGGGCATCGAACCGTTTCTAAAGCTAACGGACGTCAGGGAGCTAAATTCGTCGCAAACAGACGCTTTTTAAACGTAACGGTCATGACGGCAGTTACATAGCTCCGAATTCTTTCTAAAGCGTATTTGGCAATAAATAGCTGCAGCCGTGTCCGTTAGAAATCCAAAATGGCCGATACGGTTGATATAACGGTCGCTGTGTCCGTCCCTCGTAATTAGGGGATAATCTCACGAATGCTCACTCATTCGCAGGATTTCTATTGTATTGGATGTCGGTGAAGTTTGGAATGTAGGGATTCTGGCCCATCTCATTGGCTAATCGGCATGCAGGAACAGAGGCAGCGTTCATAACGCTTCCAGTTTTACCCTATTGTGCACTACTCCACTTTGCCTCTGGAGGTTCACCCTCCCATGACTCAACGGGTCTTCGCCCTTACATTCCTTCGTTACACCTGTCCAAAGGTGTGGAGACCGATAGCGTTTACTTGACGGGTCATTGCCCTGACGGACACAGAATTCGGTTCACTGTGCATCCATGATTTGAAATCCTGCAAATGAGTCAATACTCGTTTCTGCTAGGAGACTTTAGGCTGCAGGGATGGCCGCTTCGTGTGCGGAACGGTATTCTTCTCCTCTTTGAACCATACCGATCGTGATGCGTGCCCATTTTCCAATTAACTTAAAGATTGATGCCTGCTTCTTCATCCCCTTCGCTACGTTGTGTTCATGCCATCGCTTGAAATCTTCATTGTATCGAACGAGATTGAGCACGCCCAGGAACAAATATTTACGCAGCATGCTGTCTCCGCGCTTGGAAAGCTTGATTTGTCCTTTGAACTTGCCGGAGGTGCACTCTGCCAGATTCAGACCGGCCCGCCTGAGCAACTGCCGACCATGCGAGTACAAGCGAAGGTCGCCTGCACAACCCAGGAGGGCTGCAAGGGTAATCGTCCCCAGCCCGCGAATACTTTGCAATTGCTGCGCCAACGGCATGTCACCCACGAGGGCCTCTATTTCCCGCTGGATTTCATCGAGTCTCTGAAGGGACTGTTTATACGCATCCAACAACCGCTTGATATCTCGACGCGCTTCTTCCGGCACTCGCTTGTCACCGATGCTGCGTGCGGCCAAAGATAACAGCTCCAGCGCCTTCGCTCTCCCGCTAACGCCTGAGGCCCGTTTCATGCCTTGTTCTTTCCAGCCTGCAATGACCTGCTCTACCGTTAGCCCTTGAAGGTCACCAGGTAGCGCAAACGCGCCGAGCGTCGCCAGCGCACGAGGGACGGTCCAATCTTTGAATACCAGTCTGAACTCAGGGAAGTACAAATCGATCCACCGGACGATGCGGTTACCTAAACGTGTGGCATCCTTCGACCAGAACTCGCGGTCGCTCATGATGGTTTTGATCCGTTCAAAGGCAGTCCCTCGGGGAAGGTAGTCCGTGTAGAAGCCCCGGCTCACCACATCAGCAATGGTGAGTGCATCTTTTGGATCGTTTTTGGAAGGACTGTTGTCCCGATTTTCCTTGTTGCGGTGCGTCGTGACGGGGTTGACCAGCACGACGTCAACGCTCTGCTCGAGCAGCCAGTTGGCAAGATTGAACCAATAGTGCCCCGTGGGCTCCATGCCGACGAGAAGCGAAGACAAGCCGTGTTTAGCTTGTGCTTCTTGAATCCACCGGAGAAATCGTTTAAACCCCTCCCGTGAGTTGGGAAACGACAGGTGACGTGAAGTCAGAGAGCGACCGCGAAAATCCGTCAATTGGGCTACGTGGCTATCTTTCGCGATGTCGACTCCCACCACCGCATGGTGTGGGGTTATACGGTCGATTCGTTGATTTATAGTGGCATTTCGGTTAAACTTCATAATAAGACGCCTCCTGATGGGTTTTTAGGGCCTTGACCCGTGACACCCCCATCATACGAGGCGTCCCTGTTTTTGTCCAAGGCCAAATATTAGCCTCTACAGGAATGTTTGCGAGTGTACTGCACTGTAGAAGCGCTAGCACTCGCCTTTAAAGAGAGCAACAAGGCCATGGATGGACGTTTTTCTTATCGATCAGGCTGAAGCCCATACCTGCTAGGCAGCTGCTACATATATTGAATCTTAGATAGGCACACGCTCAGCCATTCGATAAAAGGAGATGTTCCGTCATGTACCCATATCAACCGCAACACTCTCAGCAGCACCAACCAAGAAGCTTTGTTCCCGGACCGGGAGGAGGCTTCCCCGGAGGCCCGGGCGGATTTCCGCCTCCGCCGCCTCCGGGCGGCGGGGGGCCGGGACAGATCGGCGCGCCTCAGTCGCCGCCGCCCAGCTTCGTGCCGCCCATGCCTGCCGCAACGGCATTTGCAGTAGACCCGGGCAGCATTCGCCGCTGCATGTTCCGCAACGTCTATATTTGGCAAACGAACGGGGACCAGTACTGGATGTTCTTGACTCATGTCGGGCGCCGCTCGATTGCGGGCTTTCGCTGGTTCGGCGTCGGCTCCGCAGGCTTCTGGCTGTATTTCGGACTCGACCTGAACCGAATCAGCCAATTCACCTGCTTCTAATGCAAACTACATGACAGAAGACCCTCAGGCACAAGAAAGCGGCGCTCATACAGCCCGCTTCCTCCCGGCCTTCGGGTCTTCTTCCTGTCAATCGAGCTGGAGCAGCAGCTGCGCCATAAGCTGAGCATTATCCAGCTTGTTTTTCAAATAGTCGTAATCTACCCGATATTGATCCACCGCCACTTTAGCTCTCGTCAGCGTCCTTTGCAGCTCATGGGTATGCTGCCATATTTCCGCATCGCGGGCCTGCTCGTTTCTGCCCGAGATGAGCCCTTGGCTGAACAGCTCGCATTCTTTGGCGCGCAGAGCCAGCTTGGCGTCCTCCAGGCGGCTTAAGGCGGCATAATAATCCGCCTCCGCTTCCTTGAGCTGCTCCGGCAGCTGCTGAAGCTGCTGCAGCACTTCCTCTTTCGTCATGATTGCTTCCCTCCAAGCGTTCTTAAGCTTCTCTTCCTTTACCAGCGTATGCGCCTTTCTTGCCCGTTAAGCTAATTTTAAGGCTCGTCTCAGCTGATTTTCAGATTAAGGTCATACTTACGACATGTTTCTGTGGGATCATGAGAAGACATTTAGTCTAGGAACAAGGAGCCTAACCAATGGAGAAGCGAGTGACGATCCCGCTCATTCAGGCGGCGAGAGGCGTGGCCGTCATGCTGGTCATGCTGTTTCATACCGCGCAAATGGGAGAAAAATATTTTCAAATCAATTTCCTCGGCATCAGCGATATGGGGCGTTCCGGCGGTTACGCCTATTTTTTCGTGCTGACCGGGTTTCTTATGTATACCATATATCACAATCACTTCGGCAACGCGAAAATGTGGCTTCCTTTTATGACCAAACGATTGATGAGAATTTATCCGCTATATTGGCTGGTCAATGCCGCCGTCATTCCGGTCTACTTCCTCATGCCTTCCTTCGGGCTCGGCTTCGAGACCAAACCGGCGGAAATTTTCCGTTCTCTGCTGCTTATACCGGGGGATAACCCGCCGATTCTGGGGGTCGCCTGGTCGCTGATTTATATCGTTCTGTTCTACGCGGCGTTCTCTCTCTTGTTCGTCCTGGAACAAAAAGCGGCCCTTGCCGGTTTCGGCTTATGGATGGCAATCATCGGCATGAACACCGCCGGGTGGATTCATTTGAAGGAAAATCCGTGGGTCCATCTGCTGTTCGATCCGCTGAATTTGGAATTTGTGCTGGGAGCAGGCATCGCATACGGCATCGGCCGCGGCTTGATCCGCCAAAGCGGGTACTGGCTCATTGCAGGGGCGCTGATGTTTCCTGCGATTTGGCTGCTCCGCTCGGCCTTCCCGGCTTTGCCGTACGTCAATACGTTGTATACGATAGGATCGGGGCTCGTTCTCGCCGGCGTAGGCTCCATGAAGATCGGCATGCCGCGCGCGCTGAAGCCGCTGCAATTTCTGGGGGACGCTTCTTACTCCATTTTGCTGACCAGCCTCGCCTGCCTGTCGATTACGCTCAAGCTGGCCAAATCCGCACACCTGCCCGCGGAGATCGGAGCCTTCGGCACGACGGCGATATGCTTCGCGCTGTCGCTCGGCTTATGCTGCCTCGTCTACCTGTTGGTCGAAAAACCGCTCGTTCAGCGCATGCGCTCCAGACTTAATCGCAAGCCGCAGACGGCGGCGGCTTCCTGAACTTGCAGCAGCGAGGGGATGGATAAGCGGATTGCCGGGGAGGAGGCTTCCCTTGCCGATCGGTCCGTCCGCCTCGCATTCTGACCGGTTGTCGCCATAAGTCAGTCCTCGAACAGCCGGTGCAAATACTGCTCGCGATGGTTTAAGAAGCCTTTGGTAATTTCGTAATGCGGCGTATCCTCATACCGCACCGGACGGATCGGCAAGCTGTCGAATTCGTAAATTTGCGCGTCCGGGTAGCCCATCAGGATCGGCGAATGAGTGGCGATGATGAACTGGGAATACGGGGCGAGCTCATGAAGTCGCCGGAGAAAGGCAAGCTGGCGCGCGGGAGACAGGGCCGCCTCCGGTTCGTCGAGCAAGTAGACGCCCCTCTTGCCGAAGCGGTGCTGAAACAGCGCGAAGAACGATTCGCCGTGCGACTGCTCATGCAAGGAGCGGTTCCCGTAGGCGCGGTAAGCCTTGTAGCCCTCCAGCGGGTCTTTGGACAGCTCGTCCAAATGCGAGGCGAACTGATAGAACGACTCGGCCCGCAGAAAAAAGCCGTTCGACACTTTGGGCATCCACGATAACCTAAGGTACGGTCCGAGCACCGATCCGGAAGCCTCCACCTCATGCCGGTTGTTGACCCCTCCGCCCGCCGTGTTGAAGCCCGCTTGATAGGCGATCGCCTCCAACAGCGTCGACTTGCCCGAGCCGTTCTCCCCTACGAAGAAGGTTACCGGACTTTCGAACGACAGCCGATTCAGCGTACGAATGCTCGGAATCGAGAACGGGTACTGCTCCCGCTCCGTATCGGGCAGGCGCTCCCGCATCAGCGTAACGGTTTGAAGATACATCCTCACCGCCTCCTATGTTCCATTTATTTCCTATAGTATAACATAAAAATGGACAGACGCCCCCGCTTCCAGCCAGGCAGCTTCTGTCCGTTTTGTTCGCGCCGCGCTTACTCCTCCGGGGTCCGGTCCAGAAACAGCCGGGTTACCTCGGTCGATTCTCCCCGGCCGATTTCTTCCTCCGTGGCCTCTTCTTCCAGCGGATCATGCGTGTTCATGCCGGGCGCTATGCTGGGTTCATGCTCCTGCCGCCGCTCGCGCCCTTGCTCACGTTCCTGCCGGCTGTCAAATTCCGATGTCATCGCTGCCACACCTCCTTTTGCATCCGTTACGCCGTCTCGCTTGCATGAATTTGTCATTCTGAAATGCAAAAAAAGCCCGCAGCCTTCGGGTCCGTTGACCCAAAAACATGCTGCAGGCTTAGTATGCCCGCCGCTAATCCATCTCATAGATCGAGCCGGACTTGCTTGCGAACATTTCCGCATAAACTTTTTCCGCATAGGCGTCGGTCATCCCGGAAATATAATCGGCGACAAACCGCGGCCACGACCAACGGCTCTTATGCTGATCGTAGTTCTCGATCCAGTCCGGCGGAATGATCAGTCGGCCGGTTTCATATTCGATGAAGCTGGTCCACAGCCTCTGGATCATAATCTCGCTGCGCTTCTGCAGCCGCTGCACCCGAAAATCCTTGATCAGCGTCACCCAAGCGAGCTTCTTCAATACTTCCATCGTGCGCAGCAGCTGCACGTCCTCCTGTCCGTCTCGGACAAAGGTGACCCGCTTCCAGCCTTTCTTGGCATCGTCGATAATGCCGACCTGATGAGCGAACGCGCTGACCCAGCGCGCCTTAATTTCCCTGCGCGTGCGGGACGCCTCGTTGCCGCATTCGGCATAGATCGTCTCCCACTGCTCCAGGAAGGAGAACAGCACTTCCTTGACCATCGCCTTCATATCGACCTGATCCCAGCCCATATCCCCGTTACCGTGATCATCGACAATTTCCTGAATGACATTCTCGACGAGCCGCTCGTCCTCGAAAAACGTGCGGTTCATTTGAATTTTGCCCGCGCGAATGCCGTCCTCGATATCATGGGTCGAATAAGCGATGTCATCGCATAGATCCATCAGCTGCGCTTCCAGCGTCGAGCAGCCTTCCGGCATCCCCCACTTATGGCGCAGCGCGGCGATGTCCTGCCACTCCATTCCGTAGACGCCTTTAAGACGGTCCGGTTCATCCAGATTAAACGGATATTTGTTAATCGCGAGCAGCACCGCCGCCGTCAGATCCAGTCCGCTGCCGCTGCCGGCCCGTTTCTCCAAAAACATCAAGATGCGGAAATTTTGCGCGTTTCCCTCATAAGACAGTCCGTGAACGACGGACAGCAGCCGGTTCAGCACATCCTCCCCTTTATGCCCGAACGGAGGGTGTCCCAAATCATGGGCGAGCGAAGCGCATTCCACTACGGCTGGGTCCAGAACGAGTCCCGGATGCTCCTTCCGGCTCAGAAACGGATACAGCTTTCCGATCCGTCTGGCTACCTCCCGGGCAATTTGCGACACTTCCAGGGAATGCGTCAGCCGGGTGCGGTAATAGTCGCCGGACCCCGCCCCGAACACCTGCGATTTCCCCTGCAGCCTGCGGAAGGCGGGCGACTGAATGAGCCGCGCGTAATCTTTCTCGTATTCATCCCGCTCCTCGCTGGACTTGGTATGGGTCGTATCGTTCAATCTCAGCTTTCGCAAATCCATCGTTGTTCTCATCTCCAGTTCGCCGAACCCGATCGTTCTATCAGGTTTCTATATCGAAAAACGACGTTCCCGGGGAACGCCGCTTTCTTTATCTGTCATTTATTCTAACATGTTTATAGTCAAAATAAAACGGCTCGTTTCACGCGGCTTCCTACGCCCGAACCGTCTCCAGCTCGAACGTATCCGCGGCCTGTGCCGTAACGAACGGGCTCGGTTCGCCGAGCGCATAAATATGCAGCAGATGCATCGCCCGTGTGCAGGCGGTATAGAACAGCTTGCGCTCGCTTTCGCGATGGTACTGCTCCTGCGAGCCGTCATAGATGATGACGGCGTCGAACTCGACGCCTTTGGCCAAATATGCCGGGAGCACGAGCATCCCCTTCACGAATTCCGGCGTATTCTTCGTCACCAGCTGCAGCGGCAGCCGCTCCCGCAGCGCTTCGTACGCCGCGGCGCTTTCTCCCGCCGTCTTGCAGATGATCGCGACCGACTCGTAGCCGTCCGCGCGCAGCGCCTCCATATCGGCGACGATGTTGTCGTGCAGCTCCGAGCGGTCCGCCGCCTTCGTCACCTGCGGCTTGTCGCCGCCGCGGTTGAACGGCACGATCTCTTCGCCTCCCGGCACCATCCCGCGGGAGAACTCGACGATCTCGCGGGTCGAGCGGTAGCTGCGGGTCAAGCGGATCAGCTCCGTCTGCTCGGGGCCGTACAGCGCCGCGATCGGATCGAGCTCGCCGAGAGCCGAAGCGTGCGCGTAGATCGCCTGGTTCATATCGCCGAGCGCCGTCATCCGGCTGCGGGGAAACAGCCGCTTCAGAAATTCCAGCTGAAACGGCGAATAATCCTGCGCCTCGTCGACGATCACGTGGCGAACCGAATTGTTCGTCTGGAAGCCCAGCATCAGCTCGTTCAAATATAGCAGCGGCGTAGCGTCTTCATAGGGAATCTCCTTGCCGCTCAGCTTGCCGACCGTTTGGCGGCAGATGTCCTGCCAATGCTCCGGCACGCCGGATGCGCCCGCAGTCTGGGAGAACAGCGCTTTATTCTCGAACAGCTGACGATAGATGGCGAGCACGTGAACGAAGCGCAGGCGCTTGATTCGATGGCGGACCGGCTTCATCTCCTCCGCCACGACCATGCGGGCGAGCAAATCCTTCTCGACTTCATAATCGTCGAACGTCTCGGTCCGCCCCTGCTGCTTGCGGCGCATCTGGGAATAGGCGCGCTGATAATCCTCCGGTTCGAGCAAGTTAATGCGCTCTTCCACCCAATCCCGCTCCCGCTCCGCCTTCTCGAACTGCCGCAGCTGCTGCAGCAGCCAGTCCCGCAGCAGGATCAAACGGTTCGGCAGCCGGATGGACGAGTCGAAGGAGTAGAACTTTTCTCGAATCTGCTCCGCCGATACGACGCTTCTTCCCTGGAACCGGACAGACCCAAAGATCATGCCCTCCCGTTCCAGCACATCCTTATATGCCGTAATCGCATGCAAATAGTCTGCCGACGATTTGTAGCGAATGCCTTCGATTCTCGCCTCGTATCCGGGCTCATCGGCTGCCGAGAGCACGTATTCCAGCTGCGCGAACGGGTCCTCAAGCTCATATTGTTTGCCGAGGCGATGTTCCAGGTACTGCTGGAACGTCGTCTGCTGCATATTTTCCTCGCCGAGCTCGGGCAGCACGGTGGACACATAGCTGTTGAACATCGGGTTCGGCGAAAACAGCACCATCTGATCGGCCGACAGCGTCTCCCGGTGCTTATAGAGCAAATAGGCGACCCGCTGCAGCGCGGCCGACGTTTTGCCGCTGCCTGCGGCCCCTTGCACGATCAGCATCCGGCTGCGATCATTGCGGATGATCCGGTTCTGCTCCTTCTGGATCGTCGCGACAATACTCTTCATCTGCGCGTCGGAGCTGCGGCTCAGCACCTGCTTCAGCAGCTCGTCGCCGATCGTAACGCCGGTATCGAACATAAGAGCGATGCTTCCGTCGCGAATCACATACTGCCGCTTCAGCGACATCGTGCCGGCAACATCTCCTCCCGGCGTCTCATAGGAAGCCGGACCCGGCGGATAATCGTAATACAGGCTGGACACCGGAGCCCGCCAATCGTATACGAGGAACGTATTCTCATCGTCATCGTTAAACGAAGCGATGCCAAGATAGATGCTTTCGCCGCTCTTTGCTCCCTCCTCCGTGAAATCGATCCGTCCGAAATAAGGCGACCGCACCAGCCGGGTCAGCTTGCCGAGCGCCACGGAAGCGTTCCGGTGGCGCCGCTCCCGCTCGTCAAGGATTTCGACCTGCTGCTTCAAGCTGAAGTAAGTCTCCGTCAAATCTTCCATATTGCTTAAGTTAACCGTAACGTCATCCCAAAAATTTTTGCGGATATCCACGACATCCGATCGTACAATCCCGACTTCCCGCTCCAGCTGTTCAATGCGTCTGCCTATTTTGCCGATAACCATGTCGGCTCGCTGCTGCTCCTCGCGCCAATCTTGATCCGTGATACTCAAAGTCAAATCGCCTCTCTTCGATTGGTATACAAACGGTGGTTGACAACTGTGGTCACAAGATGCTATACTTGAATTAAAGAAATTCTTATGATGGTCTATCTTTGCTTAACTGAAAGATAGCAATCGTTTCTCATTGTATCATTTTACATTATTGAAATCAACATAATGAACAGTAGCTTCGACGCCGACAGGCGTTTTTTTTGTTATTACAGCCTATTATCATTCCGGCTCTCCCCTATAGCGTATCTGAACCCGCTGCGAAACTACGGTCCCCGCATGACGGTTTTTTTTGTTGCGGTTGTTTTGTTTCGGGTTGGTTTGTTGCGGTTGGTTTGTTTCCGGCTTGGCCGAATCCGCTGGCTGAACCATCGTGACGAACCGGGCCGCAACAGCCGCGAACGGACAGCAGCCGGTTCAACTTAACCCGCTGCCCGCCATCTATGCCAAAAACCGCCATCCCGCACCTGAATCAGGGCGCGTCAATGGCGGTTCGCCGGCGAGTTATCTACGATGAAAACGGAATGCCGTACAAGCGCCACGGCTTATTTGCGCCGAAGTAATTGCACAAACTGCGCTCCGCCTCGACGGGGGCGATGCGGAAATCGGCAGGAGGCTCGCCCGCATACAACAGCGCCTCCTCGCCCTGCCGCAGCTGCAGCTCGACGATGCCGCCCCCCGCCGCGCGCAGCGGGATGTCCTTGCCCTCTCCCGCCGAGATCGCGCGAATCGTCCGCTCCTCCGCTTCGCTCCAACCTGTCTTTAGCCGGCAAGGCTCGCCCGCCAGGCTCTTCACGCGGATGAATGCGGTGCGTCCGCCTTCCCGCTTCGCGCTGAGCAGAAACGCGCCTTCCGCTCGCAGGTTGTGGAAGCTCACATCCTGCCACTCGTCCGGCACGGCCGGAAAGACGCGAATCGTATCGCCCCAGCTTTGCAGCAGCAGATCATGAATCGACTCGGCGCAAGCGAGCGGCGATTCCATCACCGGTCCGGCTTCTCTGTACATCGTATTCGGCTTGATCAAGTGCATGAAGGCGCGAATATATTGCAGCGCTTCGCTGCCTTCCCCGATCGCCGCGGCAATCGAAGCCGCCCCGGTAAACGTGAAGCCGCGCATATCCCCTTCCATACCGGTCCAATACCGCAGCGAACGGCGGATCAGATCGCGCTCCTCAGGATCATCTCCGGCCATCAAGTGCAGCGGGAATACCGCCAGCAAATGGCTGAAATGGCGATGGCCGAATTCGATAGGCGCGTCCTTGCCGAGCATCAAGCCGTTCTCATCCATCGGAAACGGCGTCAAATGCTCCAGCACGTACGCCCAGCGTTCGGCGAGCGGGTCGCCGAGCTGCAGCCGCTCGTCGATGGCCAGCAGCGTCTCGCAGCCCCAGCGAATCAGCGCCAGATCGTAATGGCAGTCGGGCACGGTCATTTTCAGGAAGGAGCCGTACTCAGGCGAAACCGTCGGCCGCAAATGCAGCTTGCCGTCCTCGCCTTCCTCCAGAATATGCACAAAATATTGCACCGCCCGTTTGAGCAGCGGCAGCAGACCTTCGCGCAGCATCGTCTCGTCCATCGAATGGCGGTACTGCCGCCAATAGTTATGGCAAATCCAGAGCAAATTGCCGGTTTCGTCGCTTACCTTGCTGCTAAGATCGTAGCTGCAGCTTCGGCCAAGCCCCGCCGAATCGCTTCTGTACTCTTCCGGCACATTGTCGATCAAATTAGCGAAGTTTTCGTCCAGACCGCGGATCAGCGATTCCCCCAGCTCCAGCCGATTCGAGGTGTAGACCGGAGAATAGCTCATCTGCACATTCATGTTAAACCATACGCCGGGCCAAGGCGTCGGAGTCATCCACGGCCCTTGATTGTCAATGATCAGGTGCTCCCGGCGGGTTGCCGAAGCCAGCTTGTACATCTGTATCCAGTAAAATCCTTCCAGGCGGGTATCCGGCAGCGAAACAAAGCTTTGCGGATAATACGCGTGCCACCAGCTGCGGTGCGCTTCCACCTCTTGCTCCAGACTGGCCTCCGCCGTCTCTCGCACCAGAGCGGCTGCGGCATCCCCGGCCGCCTCGTCCGCTCCGCGCTGCACCGTCAAATAGCAAATACGGCGGCCGGGGGACGTCTCGCGCTCCTGCCAAGCCGTCGTGCAGCCGTCTCCGAGCGGATACGTTTGAACGCCGACGTTGACCTCCTGCTTCATATATTTGGTAACCCTAATTTCCGGAATATATTGATTGAGATTAAAGCCGTCGGCGTTCTTCAGAACCGGCGACACTTCCGGCTCGGCGTACCACTGCAGCTTGGCCTCGCGCTCTCCCTCGGAAGGCTCGAGCTCAATGACCAGCACCGCCTTCTCGCTGTGAACAAATGCGCGCAGCCCGATTTCTCCTTTGGTCGTCACCACCCTCGCCTTGATCTCGGCGTTCCATAGGTCCACCTTAATCTCGGTCGGCTGATAAATCCAGCCGGCGCATTCCAGGTCGATCTCGCCGATCGGAACCCGCGGGCTGTAGCCGCTCGGCCGCTTCGCCGTAATATCCGTGCGGCTGAGCACGAACCGCAGCACATTCCTCTTCTCCCGGTGCTCCTCCCCGAACATCATTGCGCCCATCAAGCCGTTGCCGATAAAAGCGCCTTCATTCCATGACATCGGGCGCGTCGTCCAGGTCATGTCGTGCCGGGACAAAAAACCGCTCCAATCCACCTCCGCTTCCAGCCGGCATGCTTGTCCGTTGTGTGCCGTCATCCCTTTTTTCCTCCTCAGCTGTCTCTCTATGCCGCCGCAGCCGCGCCGAAGCATAGCAGCGCAGCTCTTATCGATGGCCTGACTGTAATCATCCTCTCATTATAGAAAAAATCGCTCCCGCGGAACATGGCCTATATTCACCTTTTCCCGGCCAATGCTCATATCGGTTAAGTCGTCTTCGGCTCTATCGTCAAATCGAAGCCGATCTCAAACATGCGAACCCATGGGAAATGAATATTCGACAGCACCAGCCTGCCTTCTTCCGCATCCGGCAAATAGTACTCCATACACCGGCTTATTTTGGCGGCCGCAATCCGCTGCGCTTCCTCCAAACAATGCCCGATGTTGAAATAGCCCGCGTTCAGGCGGGGCAAATCGTGGACGAGCATGTCCTGCCGAACGATCGATTGATAGATGAAATCCTCAATAAGCCGGCCATAATAAAAAGTACGGCTTGCCCGCAGCACGGCGCTTCGTTCCGCCGCGTCCCCGAGCTTCATGCCGTAAGAAGCGATGATCAAATGCGCAATGACGGTGCCGAGCGTATTGCCCGACGTATTCCATCCGGCATAGGCCGTCAATGAAGCCAGCAGCCCTTGCTGCTTCAACAAATCCATCAGCACGGCGTCGCCGCCGTTGCAGACGGCGACATCGCCGAGGGCGACCCGCTTGCCCTTGCGCAAATAAGCCTGCAGCGCTTCGGCAAATTCCCGGTAATGAATTTCCGAGAAATACGAGCGGTGCCGCTGCGCATATGGGATTTGCTCGGCCATTTGCCCCTGGTCCGCCGCCGGGGAATTGACCAACAGGATCAGCTCCGTCTCCGCCGAGTTATCCGCCATCACCGCGCCCGCCGCCGTCAAATGCGCTTTGACGCTCTCATTCAAGCTGCGGTCCTCGTATTTCGGCTTGATCAGCGGGCCTTGGGTCGAGGAATACCTGACGTAAATTTCCGGCTTATAGCCCTTGCACCGGCAAAAAATATTCGCCAGCATCGTACAGCCGATTTCGTCCGCCCCGGGATACACCAGCACGCGGTCTAACAGCTTCAGTTCCTGTACTCTGCAGACAAGCCGCTGCTGCTCGCGGGAAGAGAAGCCGTACAGCGCATTATCGTCGAGCGGTATGATCAGCTGATCGATAACACCCTGTCCCGCCAATTCAATAACATGTTGGTTGACCTGCCGATTAACCCGCCGCCGCCCGATGAAATCCCGCAGTACGCCGTCCGGAATTTGCCGTTGTAGATGGTCCAGCTCCCGCTCTTCGGCATCGCTCAAGCCTTCGCGTTCCCGCTTATCGGTCAAATAGCCGTACCGGAAGATCGCTTTCCCGTACAATCGGTAATAATCCGGCTCCTCTTCGTCCGTATCGTTATCCGGCACCCTCATAATAAGATTGAAGGCGTGAATGCGAACGGATGGACGGCTTCGCTTGATTTCGCCTAGAACGGCAAGCCGCCGCAAGCATTCTTCCGCAGGCATACCGTGCAGGCGGGACGGAACGATTCCTCCGTAGACGAGCAGATCGACGGAAACGATAAGATAATCCGCATCCTGCGCTTCTTTGAGCAGCCACCGACTTAGGGCGGCCGTGTCCGCCGGCTTCTTTTTCCAGCCTAGCAGCGGCCGCTCGGGTGCGACTAGCTTCAGCTCGGTCATCGCCGCCAACTGCTGCGGGTAGCCGTAATTGCATGGCCTTTCATCCAAGGGCAAATATACGATTTTCGGCAAAGTGAACCCCCCATTTTGTAAATGTGAAAACGGCAAGCCCAAACGGAAATTTCTTCCTTAAACGAATTCTACACGCGCGCATCCGATCCTCCTGTTTAGAGAGAACCGCCCAGATACATGACGATGTATGGGCAGCCTGCGGCCGACAGGGTGGTTCGCTTGCCGGTTCGCCGCCGCTGTAACTGCTGCAGATTCGAACTTCCGCCATCCTTAGCCTTGGCGCTGCGGGAGCAAAGTCGATGGTTTCGATACGGCAAAAAAGCACGCCATATCCCCCTTGAACGGGAACGGCGTGCTGTAGTGAATAAGCCGGGCCAAATTTTTTTGAGGCCCGTTGAAACAAGGAGACAAGGCAAGCGGAAACGGCCTGCCTAAGCATGAGCGTTCGCCTTTATCCCGGATTTCAACCTATTTATCGGATGACCCGGCGTTTCTCCGGCAGTTCAAGCCTTTCGGATTGCGGGTCTCGGCCCCTATTAAGCCTCCTGCGCCTGCTTCGCTTCAGGTGCGGTCAGAATGACTTCGCCGGTAATAATTTGCGGATTCGCCAGCAGGTTAAGCACAGGGCATGCTTTCTCCACCGCTTCGTGGAGCTGGTCGATCGTCTCTTGCGGCTCCGGAGATACGATGGTCAGCTTATATTCGATGTTATGCGGATAAATCGGAATATCCTCATAGCCCGGTCTGCCTGCCAAAGGATGCTGCTGGCCGGTCACTTCGACCTCCAGAGATTCCAGCTTGACACCGCGCTCGGCCGCTTGAATCAAGGTGATATGCGTCAGGCAGCTGCCCAGCACGCCAAGCTGCAGCTCCGGGGAGCTAGGGCCCAGATCGTATCCGGCGAAATCGGCCGGACTGTCGCTGATAATTTGAAAATCGCGGATGCGGATTTCCCGCACGCCGCTGCGGCCTTTGGCTCTCACCTTGGCGCCGAACCGGTTCGGCTGCAGATTCGGATCGTTTTGCGCTTTTTCGCGTCTGGCGATGGAAGCTTCCCGCTTTTGCAGCAAATATTCGTTCAAAGTACTCATAACTATGCACGCTCCTTATATTTTAAGTTAATGTTCTATTTGTATTTCCGTCATCGGATAGCTTGTGCATCCGACCTTCCTGCCGTGCCCGGCCTGCGTTAAGCGCCGGCAGCCTCACCTCCTTCAATACGAATCGCTTCGTAATGAAGCCGTTCGATCCGGAACGTCCCGGCAGCGGCCCGCTCCGGCTGTCCGTCTTCGCCCGGCGGCTGCTCACTGATTCGCCAAAAGGAAGGAATCGCTGACCGAAGCCCGGACAACTGCGCTCCGGTTAACGGAACGCCCTCCAATGCGCCTTCAGACCTCGTATAGTCCGCCCCCTCCTTGAGGCCGAAACGGTAGAGCAAATAATGGATAAGCCCGCGAACGGTCAAAAAGGTGAACGCATATCCTTCGCGGATCGCCCGCTCCAGCTCTTCGCCCCGCTCTGCTCCATGCTCGATCAATATGTCCCACGGGAGCGACTCCGGCCCCGTCCGTCGCAGCGTCTCCGCATCCTTGCGGCGGATCAGCTCGATGATCGTTTCATCGGATAGCCCTGCGGCTCTGGCTATTTCAATGCGCAGCCCTACCGGCTGCGGCAATTTGACAACGCTCACGTTCGCTCCTCCTTTCTAAGAGTCTGTCCGACGGAGTTACTTTTGTGCATATTGAATGAATAATGACTGCCTATTTTGCCGCTAACGCCGCATTACTACTGTCATTTTGCATATATATACCTTCTACGCGGTTCATCGGACAGACTCGTAAAAGGGTGGTGAAAAAGTCCGCTGCGGTACCCATTCGATCTTCCAGTCGCTGTTGAAATCGGATCGTTTGGATTATTTTTCCTTTTTTTTCTGTGGAGAGCTCCGATTTCAAAGGCGAACGCTTCGCTTTTCCAGATTCAAATGGCCCGTGAAAACGGGCGAAATCCGGAAACAATGGCGAACGCTTCGCTGGCTTTTTCACCGAAGTTCTCATCCGGCCTTACTCTCCGATCAGGTGGCAGGCGGCGTAATGCCCCCCTCCCCAATCGCGGAATACCGGCGGCCGCTCCCGGCAGACCGCCGTCGCTTCCGGGCATCGCGTATGAAATTTGCAGCCCGCGGGAGGATTGGCCGGACTCGGGATGTCGCCCTTCAGCACGATCCGCTCCCGCTTCGCGGCCGGGTCGGGAATCGGCACGGCCGAAAGCAAAGCTTTCGTATATGGATGGAGGGGACTGCCGAACAATTCGTCCCTCGGCGCTACCTCGACGAGCGAGCCCAAATACAGCACGCCGATCGTAGAGCACAGATGCTCGACAACGCTCAAGTCATGCGAGATGAACAAATACGTCAGCTGCCGCCGCTCCTGCAAATCCTGCAGCAGATTGATGATCTGCGCCTGGATGGACACGTCCAATGCGGAGACCGGCTCGTCGGTGACGATAAATTCCGGATTCACAATGATCGCCCTGGCGATCCCGATCCGCTGCCGCTGTCCGCCGGAAAATTCATGCGGATAGCGATCGATATGATAAGACGCGAGGCCGCATAAGGCCAGCGTCTCCAGCACAAGCTCGCGCGCCTCGGCCTTGGAGGCGATGCCATGGTCGAGCAGTGCCTCGCCGATGGCGTCCCCGATCCGGATGCGCGGGTTCAAGGAGCCGTACGGGTCCTGGAACACCATCTGCATCCGCGGACGCAGCCCGCGCAGCTCCTTAGCCGGCAGCGAGAACAGATCGATGCCGGCGAATTTCACTTCGCCCTCGGTCTTCTCCGTCAGCCGCAGCAGCGTACGGCCGATCGTGCTCTTGCCGCTGCCGGATTCGCCGACGAGGCCGAACGTCTCGCCGCGCCGGATCGCGAGATCGACGCCGTCCACCGCTTTGACGTCGCCGGTTTTGCGGCCGAGAATGCCTTGATGCACCGGGAAATATTTTTTTAACCGTTTAACCTGTACCAGCGGTTCCGACAAGCTCGCTCTCCTCCTCATACAGCCAGCACGCAATCTGATGTTGGTTGCCGCCGTACCGAAGCGGCGGCTGCTTCGTGCGGCAGATGTCCGCAGCGTGGGGGCAGCGGCCCGCAAACCGGCAGCCTTCTCCTAGTCCGATAAGGCTCGGCACCTGCCCGGGGATCGAGTACAGCCGCTGCGACCGGCGGCCGATAACGGGCCGCGAGTTCAGCAGCCCTTGCGTATACGGATGCTTGGGCTGCCGGAACAATTCGAGCACCGGCGCCTGCTCGATCACTTTGCCGCAGTACATGACGACCACATGATCGGCCATTTCCGCTACGACGCCCAAATCATGCGTAATGAGCAGAATCGACATTTGGCGCTCCGCCTTGATCTCGCGCAGCAGATCGAGAATTTGCGCCTGGATCGTCACGTCCAGCGCCGTCGTCGGCTCGTCGGCGATCAATAGCTTCGGATCGCAGCTGAGCGCGACGGCGATCATAATCCGCTGCAGCATTCCCCCGCTTAGCTCATGAGGGTAAGCGCGCGCGATCGCTTCCGGCCGGGGAATGCCGACCCGCCCGATGAGCTCGACCGCCCGGAGCCGGGCGGCCTTCCTGCTCAGCTGCAGATGCTCGATCAGCGGCTCGGCGATCTGCTCGCCGATCGTCAGAACCGGGTTGTGCGAGGACATCGGCTCCTGGAAGATCATCGCGATCTCTTTTCCGCGCAGCCGGTGCACCGTCTTTTTTCCCGCTTGCAGCAGATCCTCGCCCTCGAACAAGATGCGGCCGCCCTGTATGCGGCCCGGCGGCTGCTCGATCAGCCCCATCATCGACAGCGCAGTCACGCTCTTGCCGCAGCCCGATTCGCCGACCAACGCCACCGTCTCCCCTTCGCGAATCCGAAAGCTCACGCCGCTAACCGATTGGACGACGCCCTCTTCCGTATGAAAATAAGTATGCAGATCGACAAATTCCGCCAGCGTCTTCCTCGTCATGCGTTTCACCTACCTTTTCATCCTTGGGTCGAGCGCATCGCGCAAGCCGTCGCCCAGCACGTTGATCGCTATAACGGTTAAGAAAATCGCCGTACCGGGAGGAATCCAAAGCCACGGCCGCGTCTGAAAATCGATCAGCGAATTGGCCGCAGCCATCATATTTCCCCATGACGGCGTCGGCGGAACGACGCCCAGACCAAGATAGCTTAATACCGTTTCGCTCAAGATCGCCCTCGCCACGCTCAGCGTCGCCACGACCAAAATGACCGGCACCGCATTGAGCAAGAGATGGACAAGCTTGCGGCGGTCCCGCAGCCCCAGCGCCTCGGCGGCCAGCATGAACGGGCGCTCCCGGAAGGACAATATTTGGCTGCGCACCAGCCGGGCGAGCGACGGCCACGCCATGAAGCTGATCATCAGCATGACCATATAGATGCGATATTCGGAAGGAACCTTCAGATCGGATAAAATCGCTCCGATGATGATCAGAATCGGGATTTCCGGCACAGCGAGCAAAATATCGGCGATCCGCATGATCAGATGATCCGCGAACCCCCGGTAAAAGCCCGCAATCGCCCCGAGCAGCGAGCCCAGCACGATCGACAGCACCATCGAGACGAGCCCGACCAATAACGAAATGCGTCCTGCTTGCATAAGTCGCGTCAGCACGTCTCGGCCCAAATTGTCGGTTCCCAGCCAGTGCGAGCCGCTCGGCGGCTTGTTGATCAGCGATACGCTCACTCTGCCTGCCGTATCGGAGGCGAACAACGGACCGACGAAGCAGAACAGCAGCATGGCCAGCAGGAACAAGAGTCCGGCGCAGGCCAGCTTATTTTTGCGCAGCCGCCGGTACGCGGCCTGCCACGGGGAAGAAGCGGCGGACGGACGCGCCCCGTCCGGCGTCCCCCTGCGTCGCAGCGCCTCCGGCTGCAGCAATTCACCGGAATCCATAGCCATGGCGGATACCTCCTTACTTTAAGCGGATACGCGGATCGGCTGCCGCATACAGCCAATCGGCGAGCAGATTGCCGATCACCGTCAGCACCGCCAGAAACATCGTAAATCCCATCAATATCGTATAATCGCGGTTCGATATAGCTTCCATATGAATGTAGCCGACGCCCGGCCAAGTAAAAATCCGCTCCGTAATAATCGCCCCGGAGAACAGCCCCGGCAGCTCCAGCCCGAGCAGCGTGATCGCCGGAAGCAGCGCGTTGCGAAGCGCATGCTTGTAGACGACCGTCCGCTCCTTTAAGCCTTTGGCCCGCGCCGTCCGGACAAAATCCTGCTTGATGACGTCGATCATATTCGCGCGGAAATGCCTTGTCAGCGAGCCGACGCTGAGCATGGTCAGCACCGTGGCCGGCAGCACCATATGCCGGGCGATTTCGAGCAGGTAAGCCGCCCCCGCAGATTGGCTGCCCGTATCGAGAATGCCCCCGATCGGCAGCCAGCCGAGATCGACGGCGAACCACTTGATCATCAGCAAACCGATGAAGAAGGAAGGAAACGACATGGCGGCGAATACGCCGAGCGTAATAAGCGAGTCGTACCACGAATACTGCCGCGTTGCCGAGAAAACGCCGATCATCACGGCGATGATCCACGTCAGGATCAGCGACACGCCTGCAATCAGGAACGAATTGAGCATATATTCCTTCAGCACCGTCATCACCGGCTGCTGGTATTGCAGCGAGTAGCCCAGGTCTCCCTTAAGCGCATTGCCCAGCCAGATGAAGTAGCGCTCCATCAGCGGCTTATCCAGCCCGTAGAGCGCCTTCAGCTCGGCCGCCCGCTCCGGAGTCAGCGTTATGTCCGAATCGATGAAATCGCCCGGCGCCAGCGCAAAGATGAAGAAGATGACGAGCGAGGCGCCCAGCAGCGTCGGAATGAGCTGCAGCAGCCTTTTTCCCATATAGACATGCATGGCTCCGATAGCCTCCTTCCCGACTAAAGCTCCGATCTCCGATGCCCGTTGTTATTGCTGCTGAATTTTCAGCTTCGGAATCGAACGGTTCAAGATGGATACCGGATCGGGATTTATCCCTTGAACCCGCGCATTATGAGCGGACAATATTTTCAAATACGAGAGCAGCAGCACCGGAGGATCGTCCTTCAGCTCTTTGTACAGCTCGTGATACAGCGGAATCCGCTTGTTCGTATCGAGAGTCTCCGTGCTCTGCTCGATCAGCCGGTCGACCGTAGGGTTCGAATAGCCGCTGACGCTGTATTTGCTGTGGAACCCTTTGACGCCCTCATACGGATCGGAGAAGTTCGTCGACGTGAAGGAAGCGATATCGAAGTCGCCCTTTTTCCGTTTGGCGAGCAGCGCGTTGAAGTCGAGAATTTCCGCTTCCACCCCGATGCCGATATCGTTCAAATTTTCCTTGGCCAGCGGAATCAGCACGTCGTCGATGTTGTAGCCTTTACGGCCCAAATATTGCAGCTTCAGCTTTTGCCCGTCCTTCTCGCGGATGCCGTCGGCGCCTACCTTCCAGCCGGCTTCGTCCAGCAGCCGCTTCGCTTTTTCCGGATCGAACGGGTACGCCGTCACGTCCTTCGTATAAGCCCACGACGCCGGAGACACCGGAACGTTCGCCACTTCGCCGAAGCCCTGGTACAAAATATCGGTGAATTTTTGCCGGTCCAGCCCGTAATACAGCGCTTGCCGCACCCGCTTATCCTTCAGAAGCTTGCCTCCGCTGTTAAAGTCGAGGTATACGTACGAAGTAGCCGTAAACGTATTGATATTGACGAAGCCGAGCGCCTTCAGCTGCTCGAAATTGTCGCGGTTGGCAGTGAACCGGTCGAAGTCGGTCTCCCCGACTTTTATGTACTGAAAGTTGGTGTCGTTGTTCGTAATTTTGAAAATAAAGTTGTCCACGGCCGGTTTGCCCGCATAGTAATTCGGATTCGCCGTAAACCGGACTTCCTGCCCCTTAATAAACTTGTCGAATTGATAAGGCCCCGTGCCGAGCGGCTTGTCATGCAGCGTTTTTATATAGTCCAGATTGCCCTGCTTGTAATCTTTGCCGTAATAAGCCTTGGACAGCACTTCTCCGCTGATAAGCGGCAGCGCGAGCGTCGATACCTTCTCCGTCGTAATCTGCACGGTCTGCGGATCGATCACCTTAATGCCTTCCACGCTATCCGCCTTGCCTTCCTTGTAAGCCTTGCCTCCCTTAATGCCCGCCTGCGCAATGTCGACCCGGCCGTCGTATGCGGGATCATGCAGCAGTGTCAGCGTGAAGGCCACGTCTTCGGCGGTCAGCGGGCTGCCGTCGCTAAACTTCAGGTTCGGACGCAAGCGGAAGGTGTACGTCAGCTGGTCCTCCGACGTTTCCCATGATTCGGCCAGCTCCGGGATCGGCTTGCCCGTCTCGTCCTTGGTCAGCAGCGAGGCAAAAAGCACGTTCGTCACATTGCCGTCCCAGCCGTTTTGATAAAAGTAAGGATTAAATATGCCCTCCGGCGTTTGCGTCCCGGAAATGAACGTATTCGTTCGTTTTTTGGCGGTTTCCGGAATTTTGGACAGATCCGACGCTTTGGTCAAACCGTCCTGAATATTGCTTAGCCCGGCGCTTTCCTGCGCTTGCGACCCTTCCTTCGCACCCGCTTGGGGCTGATCGGCGCCGGAGCCGGAAGGTCCGCCTCCGCACGCCGTAAGCAGCATCGTCAAAATGAGGGCCGGTAATGCTCGTTTCGTCCATTTGTTGTTCATTGTTGTGATCCCCGCCTTTTTATTTTAAACTATACTTACCTGCAAACTCGGAATTAATCCAGCGAAGTTCCCTTCATTCTTGCTCCGTTTCCATTGCCGGACTGGATCGGACTGAAAAGCAAGTCTCCGGTTGAAGCGGTAGACTGCTTATCGAAACGTCGAAGCGGCCTTGATCCAAAAAAACAAAAACGGAGACCAATAACAAGCATCGGTCTCCGTTCGTACGGTAGATAACAAAGTATTCTTATGTGATTTGTATGGTAACACCATCCGCTCAGCCTGTCAACGGATATTTTTTCGGCTTATCGCCTACTCCTTATTATAAATCTTGTACATCAGCACCGCCGTTTCCGCCCGAGTCGCATACCCTTGCGGATTCAGACCGTTCCCATCACCGGTCATAAGTCCTTCCTTCACCATGAAAATAGCGCTGTCCACAGCGTACGAAGCTACCTGAGCGCGATCGGCGAACGGCTGCAAATCGGCTGTCGATCCTTTTGCAGCGGCCGTTTTGGAGGCCAATTGCAGCGCCCTTGCGCTCAGCACCATCATATCCTGGCGCGAGATCGCTTCGTTCGGGTTAAATCGATTGCTGCCGACACCGTCGCTAATGCCGAGTTTTTTGGCGATGCCGACTTCCTCGTAGTAGTAATCCGACTTGCCGACATCCGCAAAGTTACTGTCCACCTCCGCCGACAAGCCCAACGTTCTGACGAGCAGCAAGAGGAAATCCGCCTTCGTAATCGTGTTTGCCGGAGCAAACATGTCTTTCGATATCCCGTTGATGATGCCTTTGGAAGCGAGCACTTCGATCGGCTGCTTCGCCCATCCGTAGGCGTCAATATCCGCGAAAGTCTTGTATTCGGCAGAAATGGCGTACAAGCTGAAATGCGTCGTGGTGAATGTAACTCTTCCCGTCGCCGGGTTGTATTTGCCGCTCGGCACCTTCGCCGCTTGGCCGTTGCCGTCGATATACCAGACAATCAGATGCTCGGGGTCTTTCCGCTCTTGTTCAGACGGCGTATACGGCACCGAAATCGTGACAGCTGCCAGCGGGTTGTTGAACTGCACGGCTTGACCGTCCACCTGCAAGCGAATGTCCAAAAGCGGTCTGTCGCCGATTTGGGTCCGCAGCGCGGCATCGCCAATCGCGTTCTTATCCGCGCTTTGCACCGTCAGTGTAACCGACGAGGACGCCGCAACGGAAGCGGAAGCGAGCATATTGCCCGGGAGCACGACCGTCGCCAAAGGAGTGGCGATCGCAATGTTCTCCTTCTTGGTCATGCTTGTAACGAAGCTTGCCGGGAACGTCAAATCGTAAGCTTTGGCCCCGGGCACTTCAGGCACTTGCACGGTCGCCGTCTTGACTCCATTCTGATCGGCGGTCGCCTTGCTCATCAGCTCATCCAGTGCGTCAGCCGAGATTTTCGTTGTCGTTGTGCCTGCGGCCGGCTCGGACGCCGTGTCGGTTCCCACGGCCGGCGCTGCAGACCCACTGGAATGCGATCGACGTTTCAAGCCGCCGGCAGTGCTCCCATTGTCGCCGTTATTGCCGTTCTCTCCGTTGTTGCCATTGCCGCCATCGCCGCCATTGTTTCCATTGTTTCCATTGTTGCCGTTATTCCCATTATCACCGTCGCTACCATTGTTACCGTTATTTCCGTTGTTTCCGTTGTTGCCATTGTCGCCGCCACCTTGCGCGGCAGCGGTCGTTACTGCAACCGCATTGCTGTCCGGCGAATACCCGCCGTCGGCGTCGATCGCCTTGACGGTAAAGCTGTAGAGCGTGCCCGCCGTCAGACCGCCGATCGTGGCGCTGTAAACCGAGCCCGTCACGCTATAAGTCGCTCCCGTCACACTGGTTCCGTCTTTATAAATGCCATACCCCGCCGCCCCGGCGGAGCCTTGCCAGCTCAAGCTGACCGTCGTTTGTGTAACATTCGCGGCTGTCAAGTTCGTCGGCGCCGCCAGGCGGCTTGGCGCCGGCGGCACGACGGCCAGCGTCCTGGCATCCTGGAACAAGCCGTAAGTCGCCGTAATGACGGTCGAGCCGGCGCCGACCGCGCGGATCGTGCCTGTGGAGTCGACCGCCGCGACGCCCGGATTGCTGCTGACGAAGCCGACGCCCTGCGTGAGCGGAACTTGCGATCCGTCGTCATGGACGGCACTCAGCACACCTGCCGCCGACTGCCCGACACTCAGGCTATCCGGCACGTCCAGCTGCACCGAGGCAACCGGGGACTGGCCTGCAATGACGATTTCGACGATATTGTTCCAGGCGTCCTTCGAGTTGCCATGTCCGTTGGATTTGATGTAGCGCGCCTCTGTCAACGGAATCTGGAACAGCTCCAGATTCGCGGTGGCGCGGCTGCTGTAACCGGAATAAACTTTGGTCCAATCGGCGTTATCGACGGACGTTTCGAGATCGAACGAGTATTGATCTTGATCTCCATTATAAAACGAAATGAGTACGTACTTCACCGGCTTCGCTTGGCCGAGATCGAATGTCGCCCATTGCTCGCCATTTGCGGCAAGACGGGTCGACATATTGTTGTCGTAGGCGTTCGCGGGCGAATAAGGCGACTTAAAATCGCTGGCAGCCGCCCCGACAATCGGGTAAGGCAGCAGCCGTTCGGGAATCGCGCCGTAAGTCGGCAGCCCCGACAGCGCCACCGTGTAATCGGTGGCCAGATAAGGATCGTCCAGATCTGTCACATGCACGACAGCCGTGCCGAACAGCGTCGGCGACTGCGTTACCTGCACCGCACCCGCGCTCGCAGCCGTCACGATCGGCACCCGCTGCGTGCCGACCGGCAATTGCACCGTGTAGCTATATTTTCCCGGAGCAAAATCAGGCAGCGAGATGCCGTTGACCCGAATGTCCGACGCTTTCGGCAGCGATGCCTCAATCGGCGGCTTGCTGCTCTTGGACAGCGCCAGCTTGTCAAGCTGAATGCCGCCCTGCTGCGGCTTCAGCACCAGATCGTGGATCCCCTCACTCAGCGTGAATGAAGCGGACGTGCTGCTCCAGCCCATTGCTCCGGCTGCCATGCTTACCGCCTCATCCGGGCCGCCGTCAACGGACACGAGAACCGTAGACGGGCCGGCTGCGCCGCTTCCAAGCAGATGAACGTAAAACGTTCCGTCGCTCGCCGCATCAAGCCGGTACATCAGGCTCGCAGCCGTCGCCCCTGCCGTGCCGCCCGCCTGTACAGACAGCCCCCGGAACAAGCGGGGCAAGCGACCGCAGCCAGATCGCCTTGCTTGAACGAATATTTCTCCGCTTCTATCTGCAGCGTAATCGCGGCTGCATCGAGCGAGATCGGATAACCTGCGTACGAAACCGGCTGTCTTTGCACCGCCGCAGTCGAATACTCGTCGGCGCCAATATCCGGCGCTGCGCTCCGCGGCTGTCCGTCCATGTCATCGCGCACATACGGATACGCATGGGTCGCCGCATCGATCGCCGCGCTGCCGGCTTGCAGCCGGTACAAGCCGTCGGCCTGCAAGGCAAGCTGCGGGTCGACATTCCGGATTTCCGCGCTCGTCCGGGCCGGATTGCTGCCAGGCTGCGCCGTGAATCCGATGTTGTCCCGATACACCGTATTGCTCGCAATCGTCTCGGGGAAAGCCTCGTTTGTCGTATTTTGCACCAGATTGTTAGCCACGATCGTGTCGACCGGCTCTTTGAAGTATTTCGGATTGACGCTGTACGACGGGTGTCCGACTGTAATGCCGTAGGCGCTGTTCACAATCGTGTTGTTCACGATTTGCGCCCGGTACACCGGCCAATGCTTGGAGAAATCGCCGGAATACGCCTTATAGGTCGAAATCGCCGGCCCGTGATCGACATCGCCGTTGTCAATCAGGATGCCTTCCACGGCAAGCCCCTGGAAGTAATTGTTATATATTTTATGATCGGCGCCGTATACTCGGATGCCGCCAACCCCTTGCTTCACCCCGTCGCCGATAAAATAGTTCCCGTACACTTCCGTCCCGTTGCCATGGCGAAGCGTCAGCTGCGATTGGGAGTTGCGGAACGTATTATAGCGAATCGTGTTGTTGCTGGTCTTAACCGAAATGCTCTCGGGATCGCCGTCGCAGTTGTCAAACTCGTTGTACTGCACGACCGCATAGCCGCTCAGCATCGATACGCCCGAGAGGCCGAGCCGGATCGACTCCATGCCGTTATCGATGCGCGGGCCGAAGTTGCGGAACAAATTGTATTCGATCGTGAGATACTGGGACATTACCGAGCTGCCGTTGCCGTCGATGCTCATGCCTTGGCCTTGCTGCGTCTTGTTCGCGAATACGTTGTGGTCGACCTGAATATAGTCGCTGTTCGCGCCGCGAATTTGCATATACGGAATGTTCGCGCTCGCATTGTTCGGATTTTCGATTTGTTCGAAGGAACACTCCGTTACCCGGATGCTGTTCGAGCTGTCCAGAAGCAAGGAGACATTATCCGTGTTCGTAAACCGCAGCCCCTGTACGTTGACGTACGCGGACGAGGTCGATACCTTCATATAGGCGGCGCCGCTAATGATCGCGCGGCCGGTATGAGCCGCCTTGATCGTAATGGGCGACGTCAGCGTGCCGACCTTGCCTTTCAATTCAAACGGACCGGTTTTCGTATAAATTCCGTCCGCCAGTACAATGGTCGTCCCCGCCTGAGCGGCCGCCAGCGCGGCATCCAATTGCTCCGCCGTCGAGACGTTCACGATCGTGCCGCTGCTTATCGTGTATACCGGCGTTGCGCTCGCCTGCTGCGAATTCGCGCTGGAGCCTCCGTCATTCGTCGCCTGAACGACGTAATAATAGGTCGTGCCGCTTGCGATATGCTTATCCGCGAAGCTGGTCGCGCTGCTGTCGGTCGTGCCGACCGTCGTGTATTCGCTGCCGTTCTTCGTGCTGCGCAGTACCTTGTAGCCCGTTGCGCCGCTCACGGCATTCCATTGCAGCGCCACTTGCGTGCCTGCGTCGGCATTGGCCGTAACGCCGGTCGGCGCGTCCGGCGCCGTCAGCGTCGCGCTCGCTTCCGCAGAGCTGCTGCCGGTTCCTGCCGGATTCACGGCTTGCACCGTGTAGTACCAGGTGCCGTTCTCCACGCCGCTGTCCACATAACCGTTCGCACCGCCATCTTCAATCGTGCCGATTGGCGTAAAGCCGCCGCCGCTTCGCATGCTGCGCAGCACAACATAGCCGGTCGCGCCGCTTACCGGCTGCCAGGACAACGCAATCGTCGCGTCGCCCGTAGCGGTCGCTGTGACGCCGGTCGGAGCGGCAAGCGGCGTCGCGTTCAGCGTCGCGCTCGCTTCCGCAGAGTTAGCGCTGGAGCCTCCCGTGTTCACCGCCTGCACCACGTAGTAGTACGTGCCGTTCGCGATGCCGGTGTCCGAATAGCTCGTCGTCGATCCATCCGCCGTCGTGCCGATGCGCACATAGCCGCTGCCGCTTGTCGTGCTGCGCCATATGCTGTAGCTTTTCGCGCCGCTTACCGGAGACCAGCTCAGCGCAATTTCCGAGCCGGCCACAGCTGCGGTCAGTCCGGTCGGAGCATTCGGCGCCGTGACGCCCGCCGTCGCCGTCAAAGGCGCGGCATTGTTGATCGTCAAGCTCGGCGTCGCGCCCGTATCTGCGGTCACCGCCTGCACTCGGTAGTAATAAGTCGTGCCGTTCACAGCCGTCGCATCGCTGTAAGCCGTCGTGCCGCCCGCGACGGTGCCGAGCTGCGTATACCCGCTGTCGCTGGACAAGCTGCGCCAGATCGTGTAGCTGGCCGCCGATGCGAAGCCGCTCCAGCTCAGATCGATCTTGTTATCGCCGGACGCCCCTGTCAAACCTGTCGCGCCGACGGAGACAAAAGCCGGAATCCCTTCCGCCGACGAACCCTGCGGCGTTATCGAGACCGGACTCACCATGTAATAGTACGTCTGGGGATTCGTCACCCCGATGTCCGTAAAAGCCGCGGCGCCAGACGTGCCGGCATACAGATACGGTCCAGAAACAGTCGTCGATCGCCGAATCACATAGCTGTCGGCGCCGGTGACCTCCGACCAAGACAGATCGACCGCCGTTCCAGCGGAAGTGCCGGTCAGTTCCCCCGGCGCGCCGAGCGGCGTATCGGTGGCGTACGGGTTATCGAAGCTCGCGACACCCTTCTGCGTCACAAACCCGATGTACGGAACGGCCGACATCGCCATGTCGTCGCTGACCTTGGCGATGAGCGCCGGCCCTCCCTTGGCCGAGCCGTACATCGCGGCTCCGCTCACCACAAGGTTCAGCGTACAGTAGGTGGCCGAACTGCCGCCGGCGCAAGCTCCTCCGAGGGAGACGGAGCCCGGCATCGAGACCGACGCGTTGTTCACTTTGCCTCGCCATTCGAGGCTGCCCCCGCTTAAGCCAAGCGCATAAAAGTTTTTGCTGTCCTTATACCGAATCAGGCCGGGATGCGCGCCGCCGTCGGCAGCCAAGTCTTTCACTTGCCCGGAGAAGGCGCTGTCGGCCAGGAAAGACTTCGTTTTATTGGCAACGTAGAGACTATTGGCCCCCGGATCGCTCTGAATCGCGTTGCCGTTAGTTCCGTCGGCAACAACGGTCCACGGGGTCGCCGCATTGCCCGTCCATCCTCCTATCGTGTTGCTGCTCGTAATCGTATTATTGACTTCAAAATCGGGAGGCTCAAACCCCGTCGACAGCGTCACCGGCTGGTTGGAAGCGGATACATAATGTGGAAACGAACAGACCGTCAGAGCCGCGATAAGCAGCATGCTAACATAAGAGTTTGGCCGTTTACTACGCATAAAGTCACCTCGGATTCATTAGAATTAAGCTTCGATCGAAGCTTTCAAAGCGGGGCCGGCGCAAGAAGCGCGAAGCCGTTAAGATCAAGCCGTATCAGACGGTACGTTTGCGGGGCGTCCTGACGTTAGGTCCGAGGCCGCACCAATGCAAAGAAATTCCGTGCGAACGCCTGCTGCCAAATACGACATTAATCGCGATTTCTGCCGACATTGCTGACGTTGTTGTGAAAGTTTTTCTCATGTCGATCCTTCAACTCTTATTCGCCTCCAAACTCTTGTCGTTATAATAGATATCCGCATAATAAATCTCAGATACCCTCAAGATTGCTCTCGCTTGCGGATAAGGCGTGCTGACCGCGCTTGTTCCGCCGGCCTGAGCGGCAGAGCGCCGTGCAGTCTCGCCACGCACCGTAGCCATTATACAGCCGCAATCGGCGGTGTGAATATCATCAAAAACGCAAGTTCGTCATTAAAATCGAAAATTTCCCTCTTCATTTTCCACAAAAAGCATAAAAAGATCGTCGTTTTAGCCCGAATTTAATCACGGCCAGGAAACTGTAGAAGCCATAACGCTGCTTGATCCTTCCCGCTGCGGCAAAACGGCAAGCAAGCAACACTGCCCGCAGCAATAGCAACGCCCCTGGCGATCGGGTCAAGTGACAGGTTCCCCCGATCAGTACATGCGAAGGGATTGTGCAATCGCCGGCGCAAACGCCAGATACAACTATCGGCAAAAAGGCGTCCGTCCCTCGCGGACAGACGCCTTTCCCCTTGCTATGCGGCCCCTAGGCCATATGTTTCGGAATTATTCACCGTGCTTCTAGTCCGGCTCCGCCTTACTTCTTTTTCGTTTGCTCGGCCTGAATATCTTTGGCAAGCAGCTCCGACGAATCTCTGACCGCGGTCACGATGTCCTTCTTGCCTCTTCCGATATCGCCGAACGCTTCGTTAAGCCGTTTCCAGGCCAAATCGTTGTATTCGGTCAGCGGGGCCGGAGCGGCGTACTGCTGCGGGAAGATCGCTTGAATGTTTTTGCCTTTGTATTTCGGCAAATCCTGAGCGAACGTTTTCTTAATCTCCGGATTTTTGAGCGCCGTCTCGATTCCCATCTTGGAACGGATCGTCTGGAACTCATCCGAAGTCAAAGCCTGAATGACATCCATCGCCTCGTCCTTATGCTTGCTCGTCTTGCTGATATATATATAGCCCGGATACGCCTGCGGCCCTACCTGGCCCAGCTCTTTGAAATACGGCAGCGAAGCGTAATCCCAGTTCAGATCGTCGGGGAAATTGACCGCCGAGTTCGAGAAATGCGACCACATCGCCAGCGTCTTATCCTTGGAGAACATTCTCGACTGCGCGGTGGAAGCGAAGAAGCCCCCTTCCAGCGGCTTGCCGTCGGTCGTCGGAATCAATTCGTAGAACCGCTTCAAGTTATCCAGAAAAGTCATCATCTTCGGATCGTCGAACATCGGCTTGAACGTTTTCGGATCGACGAACGGCGCCGAAAACTGATTCGTTTTCAAAATATGCTCCGGCGACGCCAGGAACCCGTAATACTGCGTGCCGTTATCGCTGCGCGTCAGCTGCTTGGCAAGATCGTAGACCTCATCCCACGTCATGCCGTCTTTCGGATACGGCACTCCGAATTTGTCGAAAATGTCCTTGTTATACATCAGAACCGGAGAAGTGTTGGACAGCGGCAAACCGTAAATGCCTCCGCCGGCAATTTCCTTCTGCTGCTCGATCGTGAACGGCTCGAAACGACTTAGATCGACGTTCTTCTTTTTAATTAAGTCCGAGATGTCGTACTGAAATTCATTGCGGATCAAATTCAGATGCGTGTGGCCGATCGAGAAAATAAGGATATCGAACTGCTGGCCGCCGGTAATCAAGCCGTCCATGTTTTTGGAAGCCGGCACCGGCACGAATTTCGGCGTAATATTCGGAAACTTCTGCTTGATGTAATTGCCGTAATTGTTCATAAAATCGTCTTCCGTCCAGTCCGCGTTGCCGGTCTGATAGAAGACAAGCTCGACAGGCTCTTGTTTCCCCGATTCTCCTGCTCCTTCTCCTTCCTGTTTGCCTCCGCTGCATCCGGCGAGCAAGCTCCCCGCCAGCGTGGAAGCAATAATGATTTTTCCTGACATTTGAACCCACGATTTCATTGATATACCCCTTTATTTGTTTTAATAGGCCAGTTCCACAGTTGCGTGCCCCGTGCGGGAGCGCTCGGCCGCAAATCCGATTTCGTGTCCGTAAATGGACTGTTCGAGCCGCGTAGACGATATCGACGCCCGCTCCCCTCTCAGGACGCGGACGAAATCTTCCACCAGCAGCAAATCCCCGCCTCCATGGCTGTCGTCCGTCACGTCGACGGTCACTTTTTCCTCGGAATACTGATGCCCTGCCCGCGGGTCGGGATGTCTGACGACGAAGCTGCCGTCCTCCAGCACCCCCTGGATTTCCCCGCGCGTGCCGATGATATGGATCGTCCGGCATGGACGCGATGTCGCGCCGATCATATTATGCGTCGCCGTGCTGCCGTTCTCGAACTCCACCATGACGGATTGATGATCGACGACGTCGTTATCGCAGCGCCACACGCAGCGGCCGTACGGATTCGTAGTGCGAAGCGATTCCAGCTTTTCTTCCTCGGTCAACTTGACGCCGAGATGCTGGTTCTCCCATACGTAAAACCCCCACCGCTTCTGCTCGATATAATGCTTGCGGGCGGAATAGGCGCAATCCGCTTCAATCCGGCAATCGGCCAGACACCGCTCTCCCGAGCCCTCGGGCGCGCGCTCCGCTTTGAACTGCATCAGGCTGCCGAAGCTGCCGACTCTGAGCGGCCTGAGTCCGCCGGTCATCCATGTAAGAATATCGAGATCATGACAGCATTTGGCCATCAGCATGGAAGACTGGCATTTCTCTTGGGAATTCCACTTGCCGCGGATGTAAGAGGCGGCCATATGATGATAGCTGACGTGTTCGGCGGTTTGGATGTTGACGATTTCGCCGATGTCGCCCGCCGCTATCCGCTTGCGGATTTCCCTGTAAAACGGCGCATACCTCAATACATGGCAGATCATAACGATTCGCCCGCATTCCTGCGCCTTGACGTAAAGCTCGCGCAGCTGCTCCTCCGTCGTCGCTATAGGCTTCTCCAGCAGCACGTCATATCCTGCGGCGAGCAGCGGCAGCGTCGTCTCCACATGCAGACGGTCCATCGTCCCGTTGATTGCCGCGTCGGCTATCCGGGGACCGGCCGTCAGCTGCCCGACGGATTCAAAACAGGCTTCCGGAGGCAGCCGAAACGCCTCGGCCGTCCGCTGTCTCCGTTCCGGATCGGGATCGACCACACCCGTAATACGGAAGCTGCCGGGATGACGCCGGGCATAGGAAGCATAGATTAAGCTGCGGTGCCCCGCGCCTACGATGACGGCGGTAACGGGCCGCTCCGAGCCCGCCTTCGTCTGATCGTTCGGATTGCCTTTGACGGTATCGTTCAATTCGGTGTCGCCTCCAGTCGTATGTAAGCGGCGTTTAAAAGGATCGTGATTTCGTCGTGTCCTGCGGTCGCTTGTTTATCATGCTTTTAAGCGCGCTTATTTTTTCTGTTCGGCCAAAATCGCCTTGTTCAGCGTTTCTTCCAGATCGCGCAGCGCGGTGTTCACGTCTTTTTTTCCGGTAAGCACGTTATTGAATTCTTTGTTCAGCGGAGTCGTTACCGGAACGGTGACCAGCTTCGAATCCCGGGCCGGCTGGGCTTTGACCGGCTTATTGACGTACAGCGCTTCCGTATGCTTGCCCTTCAGCATCGAGAAGTCTTGGCCGAACGCCTGCTGAATCGCCGGATTTTTCAGCACCGTCGCCTTGCCCGATTTGCTGGCCTGCATCTGCATCTCGTCGGACAGCACGAATTGCAGCACCTTGAACGCTTCCTCCTTATGCTTGCTGGCGCTGATCAAGTAATAGAAGCGCGGGTTAATCTGCGCGTTCGTGCCCGGAGCTTCCTTCATCGTAGGCAGAGATACCATATCCCAATTGGTGAAATCGTCCGGGAAGCTCTCGGCCGCCGCCGTCACATCCGCATGCATCGCGGATACGCGGTCTTTGACGAAGCTGGCTACCTCCTTCACCCGGCTGCGCTCGTCCATCGGCGCGTTCATCGGAAACCGGTAAAACCGGGTTAACGTCGTAAAGATCGATTTCCAGGCGTCGGTATTGACGTCGGACCGATCCTCGGACAGATGCAAGTAAGGCGCTCCGAGCTGGTTATTATCCAGCAAATAAATGAAATTCATCGTCATGCCGCGATACTGCACGCCGTCCTCGTAACGGGTCAGCTTCTCGGCGAGCGCGTACGCATCGTCCCAGGTCATTCCGTCCTTCGGATAAGCAATCCCGAATTTATCGAATATGTCCTTATTGTAATAGAGCACAGGCGTAAACGTATTGACGGGAAGCCCATACAGCCCGGCGCCGTAGCTGGCCGAAGCGTTCTTGATAATATCGAGATAGGCCGGATCGATCCGATCCAGGTCGAAATTCGATTGCTTGATCAGATCCGTCAAGTCATATTGAAGATTAAACTTGACCAGCTTCTCATTGAGCGCGGAAATGCCCTGGTAATAAATGTCCGGACTGTCGCCGGCAAGCACCAAATCCTGAATCTCCTTGCCCTGATCGGCCCCCTGGAACTCGAACGAAATGTAAGGGTATTTCTCCTTCACCTTCGCCTCTACCTCGGTGCGGAACTTCTGTTCATAATCCTTGTCTCCGGTATAAAATTTGAGCGTCACCGGCTCGTGCTGCTCTTCGCCGGCCGGCGCGTTGTTGGCCGCCTCCTGCTTGCTGCATGCCGATATCATCGTGGCGGCGATGACGGCGGACAGTACGGCCGCCCCTGCTTTTCTTCTCATGCTTTCCCCTCCCCATTGGCATCATCCAATTTCTGTAAAACGCAAGTTGAGAAAAACCTTGATCGAAGTCATTCCAAGACGAGCGGCCGCGTTCAGCGCCTTATACTACCGGACGCCGGCCGTATAAGGCGTATCTTTGACCTCAACCTGCAGCCGGTGCAGCTCCTCCGTCAGCTGTTTCACCGTACCGGCATAGGCCGGATCGGCGTATACGTTGTTCATTTCATGGCTGTCGCTGCGCAGGTCGAACAATTCCCATTCCGGCGGCTTCGGATCGTCGACGGCGTCGGTAGCGCCCAGCGCGTCGGCATAGTAGTAGATCAATTTATAATCATGCGTGCGCAGACCGTAATGGGCGTATACGCCGTGCTCGCCAAGATGCATCCAGTACCGGTAGTACATCGAGGTGCGCCAGCCCTCCGGCACACTCCCTTGCATAAGCGGGCGCAAGCTGACGCCCTGCATCGGCTCCGGCGCCTGCAGCCCCGCATAATCTAGAAACGTCGGAGCAAAATCGGTATTCAGCGCCATCGCATCCTGAACCGAGCCCGGCTGAATTTCGCGCGGGTAGCGGACGATGAACGGCATGCGCAGCGACTCTTCGTACATGAAGCGCTTGTCGAACCAGCCGTGGTCGCCCAGGAAAAAGCCTTGATCGGACGTATAAATGACGATCGTATCGTCGGCGATGCCTTCCGCATCCAACGTATCCAGCAGCCGTCCCACATTATCGTCGATCGAGGCCACGCAGCGTAAATAATCTTTGATGTAGCGCTGATACTTCCAGCTCTTGAGCTCCTTCCCGGTCAAGCCCTCCGGCGGATCGATCTTCAAGTCGCGCTTCTTCAGGTCGCGCTCGATCCGCATGATCGCCGCTTCGGCTGCGGCGGCGCGGTTGCTGTAATCGTCGTCGAACGTCGGCGGCTCCGGAATGTCGATGTCCTCGTACAGATGAGCGTGTTTCTCATCCGGCAGCCACGGGCGATGCGGAGCTTTGTGATGGCACATCAGGAAGAACGGGCGATCCTTATCGCGCTCCGTAATCCAAGCGATGGACCGGTCCGTAATAATATCGGTTACATAGCCTTCATACTGCTTTTCCGTCCCCATCTCGATAAAGGTCGGCTGATGGTAATCCCCTTGGCCGGGCAGCACGTTCCAGTAATCGAACCCCGTAGGATCGCTGTCGCCGCCGTGGCCCAGATGCCACTTGCCGATAATCGCGGTCTGGTAGCCGTCTTGCTGCAGCAGCTTGGATACGGTCTGCTGACGTCCGTCGAGCTTATCTCCGAGCGTCTGAACTCCGTTCAAGTGATTGTACAGTCCGGTCAAAATCGTCGCCCGGCTCGGAGCGCAGATCGAGTTGGTGCAAAAGCAGTTGTCAAATCGCATCCCCCCTTCGGCGATCCGGTCCAAATTCGGCGTTTGATTGATTCGGCTGCCGTAGCAGCTCATCGCATGAGCGGCATGGTCATCGCTCATGATAAATAAGATGTTCGGTCGGCTCACGTTCGCATCCTCCTTGATTTTTCGCAGATGGATTTCAAATTAAGATAAAGCGTAGATCGGCGAGATAAAGGCGCATTGGCCGTTCATTTGCCTAATCTCGACATGATATACGTCGCATTCCGATTCGGCCTCCGTATCCGTCCACGCTTCTTTTACCGTATAAGCATGCTGCGGCACGGCCCGCTGAAGCACCATCGCTTCGGAATTGTAAGGCTTCAAATGCTTCGTCCGGTTGCCTGCGAGCAGTTCGCCTATCGTCGCCGTAAGCTCGACGCCGTTTAACTGTACGCGCACCTGCGACGCTTCGCTGCCCTCGATCTCCAAAATGAGCGCAGCCGTATGGGAATGCATCGTCGTCGGGTTTTTAAAGGTCGTGCAGCTCCACTCTACGGAAGTGTCCGTTTGGCGGATCAGCTCGTTGCCGATCGCATTCATCGAAGGATCGTCCTTCATCTCCGGCGTTGGAGCCAGCACGCTGCGGCCGCGGAAGCAGGTCTCTACGGAGAGCAGTCTGCCCCCGCCGACGTCGGCGGCCCCGTTCCAGAAAAAGCCGTTTTTGCTGTCGCCCCAGCCCATTTCCACTCTGACTTTATAGACTCCGGCTCCGGCTTCGCGGGACCGGCTCGATCCGCTGAGCAGAAGCGATTCGCCGTTGATGATTTGCCAAGGACGCAAATTTTTGTACACGACGATTTTATCGATCTGGTCGCAGGCCGTCACATCGAGCTCGAACCGCCGCTCGCTTGCTTTAGCCTCGCTGCCCATCGGCAGACCGTTCATCGTAAAGCGGCAGGCGATTTTATCCCCGGTAACCGCATACGTTCTGCGCGCCAAAATGGCTTCCCAGATCGATTCCCGCGTCTTCTCGTCGGCCATCACCGCCAGCCGCCCGTCCCCGTAGGAACCCGGATAGCCGGCATGATGGTCGGTCGAGCCGACAAACCCGAAGCGGTGCTTGCGCCGCAAAGCCTCGTACACGCTGCTGCGCGAATCGCGCGGCCCCATGTCATGGTAATATGGATATAAGCCTTGGTCGGACATGCCGCTGCCATGCTTCGAATACACTTCGACAATCGGACTGATTGCCGGATCGAAGCTGTCCCAGTTGCCGCCGCGATAGCCGGGCGTATAGCCGACATGATGCGGTACGGCGATAACCCGGCGCGGCGCCAGCTTCCGGACGATGGCGGCCGGCGACTCTCCCTCGACCAAAGGCAGATCATCGTCGGGCGACACGAAATGATGGTCCCCGTACTGGCTCGAATGCGCTTCGTAGCCTTGGAACGTTACGAATTCCCCCGGCACGTTAAAGCTCTTCACCGTTTCCCTTACTTGGTCCCAATGGCCCTTCAGCTTGGCGAAGCCTTCCTTGTGAAAATCGACCAAATATTCCAGCCCCTCGGTGCGGGCCGGCATGTCGTACCACGATGCGTGGCCGATGATAGCGACGAAATCCAGCTGCCCCCGGGCCGCACGCAGCGCATTCTCCAAGCCTCCGAAGCCGTAGCTGATTCCGCAATGATTGTGCAAATCTCCCCAATATAATGGCATAAGTATGATCCTCTCCTATTTGTATGGTGGAAGTAAAATGGAGACGGCGCCCGGCGCAGAACGTCTCCGGCTTGCCGACCGCCCGAATTCTAAGGCTGACGGAATCGGATGATATGCCCGCCTTCCCGCTCCTGCCTCACAGGGGTGAGAACGATCCGGTACAGCTTCTCTCCCCAGGAATTGCGCAGCTTCTTGTCCTCCAGCGCGATCGCCTCCGCGGATGCCGTAAACGCGCCGGCATCGTATTCCATCACGAGCGCTTTGCGTCCATCGCGGTAGAAGGCCATGACGCCGGCGTTATCCGCGTCCGGCAAGCAGCAGGTCATGAAGTGGAGCGTGAACCGGCAGGCGGCGGAATCGGCGAATGCGTAACGCTCCTCAAGCTCGACCAGCGGCTGCGGCATCCGCTCCAACCGGCAGCGGCGCCGCCAGGAAACGACGCCCGCTTCCGGCGGGTAAGCGGAAGCGATGTCCAGCGTCAGCTGCGAGCCTTCCGCGGAAGCCTCGTAATACGCGGACGACGCCCGGTATTCGCGGCCGTCCCGCTGCATCGATCCGTTCAGCGTCGGCAAGCTGTGGTAGCCGGATTGCATCGTCCATATGTCGTAGCGTTCGGAGCTGAACGTCTTGGCGGTATACTCCTCGACCCCGACATCGATCAATACCGGCAAGCCGTCGGCATAGACGACGAAATGCCCGACATCGTTATGATTGTGACTTTCCTGATTGTGTCCGCCCTTCATGGCGGCATACAGACCGCGATCCGGGGAGTCCGTCTCCCGAGCGGCCATCACTTGAATTCCGTCCATCCACATATCGCGCCGGTAGGTCAGCGGACGGCGGTCGTTCTCGATGACATCGTAGTGGAACAGCGCCGGCAGCACGCGCAGGAACGACAAAAACTTCATGTTCTTCCATCCGTCGGTGCGCAGCATCTGGTGAACGGCCGTCCCCAGCGCCATCATATTGTCGTCGCCGATCCGCTTCCCGAAGCGATACACGACATCTTCTTCCACTGTGATCCGGTGCGGGCCGTCGGCGAAATTAAGATAATAGCGGTCATGAATATGAACCTTATAGATGTAGCGCCCGATATTTTGAATGAGCGGCTCATCATATACGTTGAATTGCCCTCCGGTAGCCGTATACAGCAGCTCCAGACAGTCAAATAGCGAGCCTCCGGCCTTATTCCAGTACCCGGGCCCTTCATCGCAGCCGCCGTCGGCCGGATGCATCGAGAGGTACCGATCGAGACCCGCAAGCGCCTTCCGCACCGCTTGAAGCCGTCTTTCTCCGTCCTCCTCGGCAAGCAGGAAGGCGCTCAGGCAGTTCGAGGTGCACCACGGCGTCCAGTTGTTCAGCCGCTTCTCCCGCTCCGTAAGCCCCATCCACCAGCAGTCGTCCCGCTGCAGGTAAGGATCGAGAATGCGGCGGCGCAGCTCCATGAGCAGCCGCTCGCCGATCAGCGGATTGACCCGGTCGAACGCCGGCCGGAGCAAGTAATGCAGCCAGGCGAACAAGTTGCCGGTCTCGGCCGCAAACAGGTCGATGCCCGGCTGGGCGGCCGCATCGGGCAAGTCGGGATAACGCCCCTGGAACATCCGGTTGTGCGCGGAGATGACCCAGTTCGACTCTTCGCTGATCAGCCAGATGCCGTCGATCAGGTCGTTCATAAACCGTCCCTCGTTCTCCACGCATTCCGCTAATGCGAGACTGGTCACCGCGCGTCTGCGCAGATGATACGGTCCGTCATAACGCGTGCGGTTGCCGTTTTGCAGAAATTCTCTATACATCGTCGCCGTAAGCGCCGGCCAGGCGCAGCCGAGATAGCGCTCTCCCTCGGCAATGACCGATCGGCGCAGCTCCGGCGGGAGCTTCTCCCATTCGTCCCGTTGCTCCGCATCGGGATATGGGCGGCAGCTGTCGCGGGATAACAGTATCGCTCCAAGCTCCTCTGCGCCGAACAACTCGCTAAGCTTGATCATGCCTCAGCTTCATCCTCTCCATTATTCTTAACCGCGCTCCGCCCGGCTGGCGGCGGAATAAGACGCATGGCTGCTGATGCTCCCGGCAGATGAAGCACTCCGGCTTCTTCCGCAACCTCGTGCCTGGCGGCGGGACAGCCCGCTATCTCGACGGTCCACGTCCCGGGCGCCAAATCGGCGATCAGGCACTCACGGCCGCCGGTCGCTCCGGCATCATCCGCAGCCCCGCCCGAGCTTGCCGCTGCGCAGCGGTCCTCCGGCATCGGAATGATCAGCTCTTCGCTCAGCCGAAGACCGCTTTTGCTGAAATAGACCGTCCAATTCCCGATCGCCGCCCCGACAAGCTGCTCCGTCTCGACCTTCGCGGTCGCCAAAGGAGCCGGTCCGCCGATATCTTTCACCTGCATCACGTTCAAGAACAAATCCTGCTCGGACGGCGTGCGCGGGCTCGCTTCAATGCGCCATGCCCCCTGCTCCTTCGTGCTCGGGAAATCGTTGACGTAGTTGGTGCCGAACACCCAGAACTCCTTGCCCGGCCCGCCGACGGGAACGATGTCCACATTGTCCGGCTCCGGCAGCAGCGTATCGTTGATCAACTGGCCGTTGTAGCCGTCTTCGCTGCGGGAGACGACGGTGCGCGAGCCGCTCACTTGGGGCTCCTCCACGCTGTGCAGCAGCCAATACTTTTCGAACTCGGCGTTCGCCGACACGACGCGGTCGAAGACGATGAGCGCCGCCGGATGATCCGCATCCTTGAAATTCAGAAACAGGAAGGAGCGCTGGAACTGCTTCATCTTGGCGGAATAGGCCGCCGTAATGTCGCCCTTGAGATAGGAGTAATCCGGCTGCACCGGATCGGGTCCGCAGGCATGAGCCAGCGCTTCGCCCCGCTTGAAATCCTTGTTCAGCAGATCGTCCAGCGTAAGCGGCGGACGCCCTTCGTTCGGCCAACGCTGGCCCCCGTCGTTGACATTCGGCCAGACCAGGCCGCCGTCCTTAACGTAAGGATACTGCTTCAGCTCATCCGGATCGTAAACGAGCACCGTATTATGAGCGATCGACCGCTTAAAATAATATTTGTTATGCGGTGAATGATATTTGCCCGACGAGCCTTTGTAAATGCCCGAATCTATGGCTAAGTAGCCTTTGTAGTACAGCTGGAACGCCCCCGCGTCCAGATGCTGATGGTTGTTGTACTGGTACTCCCCGATGCGCATTTCGGCCACGACGGCGGACGAAGCGCGGTCCATCCCCTCGTCCCAGCCGGTCCGGGCGATCATAATGCCCGCCGGCGAGCCGAAATAGCGGGTCAGCGGGAGCTCCTTCACCGATTTCGGGCCGACGTCGGGATTGTAGAACAAGAAGGCGTGAAACACGTACATATCCGGAATCGTCTCGAATTCGCGGAACTGCTGATCGATAAAGTACGGATTGCCGTAGTAGCTGCCGGCCATCAGATAAACGAGCGGAAACAGCTTGATGTATTGATGCTCCGCATACAGCGGATTGTCGCTGTCCCCGTCGCGCAGCAGCTTGCCGTCCGGCCTGCGGGTGTAAATCCATTGATAGCCGACTTCCTCCTGCGAAGGGTCGTACGGGTTGCCCGCGCCCATCCGGTCCAAAATCCACGTCGCGTACAGCTCGGCCTGATAACGGTAAGCGCCGTAATTGTCGCCCTGATGATGCCAGCCGGAAGGATAGAAGAAGTTGCGGGCCGGCACCATCTCGGCATAGAAGCGGCCCGCCGCCACATCGTACAGCTCCGGATCTTCGTCATAGATCGCGATGCCGGTGCCGATCAGATCGCGCATCAGCATCCATTCGCTCGTATGGCCGACGATCGAGCCTTCCTTCCTCGGCGGAAACCCGCATTCGAGCATATGCGCAAGCCGTCTGAAGTGGACGATCATAAACTGCCGATCCTCGTCGCTCAGCAGCTCTCTGCACCAGTCGTACACGACGGCCGCAGCCAGCATCAGCCTGCCGATAGCCCGGGAAATATCCTGGAAATTCGGGTTAAATGATTTCGTAATGCAAGAGAGCGCGAGCTCCTTTGCCCGCTGTCCGGCTTCCCGGTCATCGTCTAGCACATACATAAGGGCGTTGGCTTCGATCAAATAAACGTCTTCGGGCGTATCGCCCGATGCGGCTTCCCGGATGTCAACTTGGCTGAAATACACGAGCCGCTCCCATACCTGCTTCATTTCCGGCTTCGTCCGCTTCTCTCTAAGACCCGGCATATCCCGGTGGCGCAGCAGCAAACGGGGATGTTCCTGCGGCGGCTTATGCGGCGGTTTTGGATACATCGCTAGCGCCTCCTATTTTTCAATCATGAACTTCGGCTTCATCTGCCGTCATTTGGCGTTTTTAATCTCCGTCATCGCTTTTTCGGCCTTTTCCTGCACTTCCCTGAGCACGGTATTGACATCCTTATTGTTTTGCGCCATATCCTTCGCCCCTTCGCGGATCAGCTGCTTGAACGGCAGATCGTAGTCGGTCGGCTTCACGATAGCGGCCTGCTTCAGCTTGAACACGGCCTGCACATTTTTGCCCTGGAAGCCTTTCAGCTCGGAAGCGTAGGTCTTCTTCACCTCATCGTTGTTCAAGGAAGTCATGCGCCCGGTCTTGTTCATCGCAATCTGCGCGTCATCCGACACCAGAGTGGACATCACCTTGAAGGCTTCCTCCTGATGCTTGCTCTGCGGAGACAGCATCATCAGATGCAGGTCGACGGGCTTGCCTATGCCGGGACGGTCTTCGAAGCTCGGATACGTGACCATGTCCCAGTTCAGCGGTTTGCCCTGCTGCGCCATATCTTCGATCGTGCCAACGACGCCGTCTCCCCACACCGGATACATGGCTAGAATGCGATCCTTGAAAAAGCCGTTCGAGGTGTACATAAATTTATTTTTCTCGCCGATAAAGCCGGGAATTTCGTACATCGCTTTCAGCTTGGAAAAAGCGGTCTTGTAGCCCGCCGTATTAATGAGCGGCTTCTCTTCCTTTTCGTCCACATACGGGAGCGAATACTGTCTGGTGAGGTTTTCCGGGTAGTCCGGATCAATACCGATATACTGTACTCCGTCTTCCTTGCGCGTCAGCTTCTTGGCTAGCTCGATCGCCTGATCCCAGGTCATGCCGTCCTGCGGGTATTCCACCCCGAATTTATCGAAAATATCTTTGTTGTAAATCATCAAGCCGTAGTTCATTGAGAACGGGAGAGCGTATATTTCCCCGTTGTCGCCGAATTGTTTGATCGCATCCATGCCGACCGGATCGAACTTGCCCAGATCGAGGTTGTTTTTCTTCGCCAGTCCGTTCAAATCCATGCCGAGCCCCAGCTTGTTGAACATACCGATGTAAACGTTGCTGGTCAGTATCAAATCGGGCAAATTGCCGGACGCAATGATCTGCTCGGGCGTATCCTTGTCTCCATTGCGTGAAACGAGCTGCATAGTAATATTCGGGTATTTTTTTTGCACCGGCTCGACGAAAAATTTCTGAAATTCCGAATCCTGAATGCCCGAGCTGTAGCTGTATACGACCAGATTGATTTTCTCGTTCGTCTCGGCCGGCTTGGGCGCTTCGCCCGCCTTATCGCTGCTGCATCCGGATAAAGCCGCCGCCAAACAGAGCAAGCACGGTATCAATACATTCTTCTTCACCAGAAAGACCCCCTATTTACGCTTTTTTTGAAGCATACGGCTGTCGGTTAAGAAAGCTTCCCGTTTCCTAATAAATGAATGCACGCGACAATCGATTTCGCCTTATCGTCCCGGCAGGCGTCCAGAACGGGAGCAGGGCAGGGCTTCGGATTGCCGCGCCCGTTCCGTCCTTCGCCGCTTAAGGGCCGCAAACCGGGACACTTCTTCTAGTGCAGCCTTCCGGTTAACGCAGCGACCATTCGGCAAGCGGGACATAGCGCCCCGGCTCGGCGGGAACTGACTCTCCTGCGGCCAGCGGCGTCAGCTCAACGGCCATACGCATGGCGGTTACGCCGTCCAGCTTGACGGCCAGCTTGCGGATGCCGTTGTTCGGCGTCTGCCCCTTCGGATTGTCCGACTCGGGCAGCGGCTTGGCATCCATCACCTGGAAGACCGCGCCGGCCGGTTCATCTCCGGGCGGGAACACCATGCGGACGCTGAGCCGTTTGCCGTTCTGGCTGAGCAGAGCCGAACGGCCGTCTTCCGCGATCTGGACGGACGCCTTCGTATGCATAAACCACCAAACGGTGGACGGCGCCTTGTTCTCGATCTCATCCTCGACGATCAGTCGTTTGCGGTCCGCAAACATGACGCCTCGCTTCGCAGTGTCGGCATTGCGCGCATAAGCCGGCTGCATGTCGGCAATGGCGTAAGCTCCCTGCGGTTTGGAATCGTAGGCGGCGATCCGGCTCATCGCCGTCGGGATTTGCTGAAACTGCTTATCCGGATTGATCACCAGCGTGTTATGACCTTCCGGCTTCAGCCGGTAATAGGTGTACCGCTCTTTGTCGTATTCGAAGTAGCCCTTGAGGTTGTAGTCCTCCTTGCCCGGATCTATCGCCCACTGGATGCCGTCCGCATGGAACACGAATTCCCCCGTATCCGAATGGGAATGGCTCGCAATTGCCGTGCCCGCCTTGAAGCCGACGAAAGCGGCCGCCGGATCGTCCCACTTGCTGCGCATCGTGACGACCTCGGCGTCGCGGTAATATTGATCCGCAGGCAGCGCCGCACCCGCTTCGCGGAACTGCGGATCGTACCAGAGCAGATCGTATACGCCGCCGTTCTGCTTGGCGTCCTCCATCATGGCGATTCTTCGTTCCGCCAGCATGGGATCGTTCGTCGCCTTGGCCAGCCAGAACAGCTCCGGAATCTTCATCTTGCCGCTGTCGCTGTCGGCGAAGTTGAACGTGCCCTGCGGGCCGGTCGTATAGATCGGAAAATAGGCGGTCTTATGCAGTCCGGGCGTCTCGGCATGACCGTAGGTCGTACCGAGCGAGCTTTGCAGCGCCGCCATATAACTTACCGTATATTCCATCATGTAACGCCAGTAGCCCGGGCCTTCGCTCCATCCGCCGTCGGGCTCCCAATGGCTTAAAATAATGTTCCGCACCGATTGCAGGGATCTGGCGATAATGTCCCCGGCGAGCGCTTGCACCGGCTCTTCATCGCCGAGCGCGAGCGCCCCGACGATGATGCCGCCGTTGCAGACGGCGCTCCAGTTGTTCACCGGATCGGTTCTGACGCTCCACCATGCCTTGTTGTTATGGGCGTCGAGCGCCTTTTGCAGCCCTTTGTCGACCATCGCCTGACGGATAGTGTCCCGCTGCTCTTGCGTCAATCGCTCGTAGAGCCAATCGTAGCCGATTCCCATGCCCGCCGTTATTTCGGCGGTATTAAGAAACTCCTTCTTATCGTTCCAATCGGGAAAAGCGGCCAGCGCCATCATCTCCTCGATGGCCCGCTTCGCATATTTGTCGTCGCCGCTGAGCCGAAACATCATCGCGTTCTGCTCGATGATAGGCCTCGCGTCTCTGGCGGACAGCATTCGCCGGCCGTCCGGAGTTTCGTAAGCGCCGACCGGCTTCGTCAGCGTTTTGTCGGCGGCCTTCCGCAGGTCGCCGTACCATTTGCGCAGCAGAGGGTCGCTCTTCACGCCTTCCTGCAGCCGGATGAACGTATCCGCCGTCGCGAACAATCTCGGATGCTGCTGCTGCGGATTGTGCTGCCGAAGATCGGCTATAATCTGCATCGCGCTAGGGGGCGCGCCGGCGTACGGCTTGAAATCGGCGGGGCTCGGTTCCGAGCCCTTCAGCGTCTTCGCCGCCTCCGCGCTATCCGGCTTGGACGGCGAAGCGCTCTGTTCCGTAGGCGGCTTGGCGCTCTGAGCGGCCTCGTCCGAACAGGCCGGTGCGACCGCCGCTATGCACACAAGCAGCGTAAGGGCAATGAGACGGCTCCATGGCTTGGGAATCCGCATAGCCCGCTCTCCCCTTCTACCAGAACAGCTCGGTTTGTCCGCGCAGCTTGGCCAGCGCCTCGGCGAAGTAGTAGTCGCCGTAGATCAAGCCGACATCGATGTTTTTGTTCGCCGGGAAATGGCCCGTGCCATGCGGCAAAATCGCTTCGTCGCTCAAATCCCAGATCGCGTAATGATCGACCAGCGATTTCAGGATGCGCCGGGCCGCCGTCCCGTAGAGCCGTCCTTCCTCCGCAGGCAGCAGGTCGGCCAGCAGCAGCAGGCCGCTTGCGGCAATGGCTGCCGCTGAAGAGTCTCGCGGAGCTCCCTCCTGGACCGTCAGCCGGAAATCCCAATACGGCACCAAGTCTTCCGGCAGGTTAGCCAGGAAGAAGTGGGCGACCTTTTTGCTCCCCTGCAAGTAGGCGTCGTTCTTCGTATAGCTGTAGCACAGCGCCAAGCCGTACAATGCCCATGCGGTGCCGCGCGCCCAAGCCGATTCGGGAGCGAAGCCCTGCCCTCCGAGCGCTCCGACGCGTTCGCCGGTCTCCGGATCGAAGTTCACGATGTGGTAACAGGAGCCGTCCTCGCGGATAAATTCGCGGAGCACCGTATTGGCGTGCTCCACCGCAATATGCTTGAACCGTGGGTCCTGAATTTGCTCCGAGGCCCAGAACAAGAGGCTGAGATTCATCGTGCAATCGATGATCGCCCAGCCGGTATTGCCGTCCTTGCTGTCCCAGTTGCTTTGGTTCCAGGCGCGGATGAAGCCGCCCCGCAGATTAAACCGGCTCGCCAGCCAGGCAGCGACCTTCAACGCGCGCAGCTTCGAATCGGCGCTGCCCGTCAGCTTGTAATTGGCTACCGAGGTCAGGCTCCACATAAAGCCTACGTCGTGATGCAGGCGGGTATATTCTTCAATGCATACGTCCATCTTCCGCTCGCATTCCTCGGCGATCCGCTTCAGCTCCTCATTGCCGGTATCCCGGTAAATGAGCCACAGCAGTCCCGGCCAGAAGCCCGAGGTCCATCCGTTCGGCTCGGTGCAATCGTATTTCCCGTCTTTGGCTACATGGGGAAAGCCCGCGCCGATCGTACGGCTCGTTTGCCCTACCTTGGCAACCAGCTTCTCCCACGCATCGTCAATCCACATTTCATTCGTCGTCTCCGGCATGTGCTCTCTTCTCCTTGTTTATGTATTTCTTATGTTTTTCCAGCGATTCTTAAAAGTGTGGTGAAAAAGTCCCTGTTATTACAAAATGAAGCCGTCAAAGTTACCAAAAAAACGGAACCCTGAGCATGTAGTGGAGCAAAGATACTGGGGACAGCCTGTTATCTTGGCGAGGACGGTGCAGGAAAGTGCACCGGCCCGTGGCCTTCTGGCTTTGAATCGGCACAGTCGCTTTAAATTCTGGACCATGGCCGTAAGTGTAGCTTGCTCTTGCATGCGATCAAGACCGCGGCTGCGGGCTCGATCGAGTCCATGTCTTCCTTTGGCCTCCGCAAAGGCATGTTCAATACGCGCACGCAGGGCTTGGATGTGCCGGTATGCACCATGACGCTGAATACTTTTTGCAAAATTGTAAGCCTGGATCTCCTTCTGTTTGAGACGGCGTTTGGCTTTTCGAACGGGATGCAATGCTCGGGTCTTGTAAACCGGGAATTCTTGCAGCTTGAGACTACGCAACCGGATGAGTGGGATGATGCCAAGTTCATGGAGCTGAACCAGATAGTCTGCTGACTCATACCCTTTATCTGCCGAAAGCGTTCGGATTTGGAGATGAGGATGACGAAATCGAATCGCTTGCACTTGCTTCAGGCTGACTTCTCTTTCTGCTGTACCGGATGCTAAAGAAGCCCGGGTGTCCAGGATCACGCCGGAGTGAACATCGATCAGATCATGCACCAAATAACGCAGATGAGCTTCCTGCCCTTTGCTTTTCTTATACAAACGGGCATCGGGGTCGCTGGTACTACGGTGCGTACGGTTGGAAAAGGTTTTGCCATGAAAATCTTCGTGAACAGCCTGTTCCTCTACCTCCGAATGATCGTTCCTCGTAGAGGGAGGTTTAGGGGCATCCTCCTTGTCGGTTTTCGTGTCTTCGGTATCCTCCTTGGCTTGGCGTACTAAATACGCCTCGATAGATTCGACAGGGGCCAGTTGGATTTCTGCCAAACTGTGAATGGACGCATTCGCGCGTACTTGTGTTCCGTCCACGGCCGCATCCATTTGCGGCTTAACGAGTCCTGCGATGATGCACTGGTCAACAATGTCGCGCATCAGGTCGTCAAACACCTGATGGTCCCGCCAAAACTTTCGGGTTTTCACCAGAGTGGTCCGATCCGGCAAGGCCAGCTCGGCTTCTTCGGGATGCAGAACGGCTTCAAAGTCGAGGCCGCAAAACCACAAGTAGCCCGCATGCATAGGCAGCAAATTGTACAGAGCACGCTCACTGTGGTTGAACAGATAACAAAGAACCATCAAGCGTAGCTGAAGTTCAGGATCGCTCACGGGACGACCCATATTTTCGGAATACAGAGCACGTGTACGTTCGTGAATCATGCTCCAATCAATAACACGATCCAGTTGACGAAGAAGATGGTTTTGGGGAACAAGCGCCTCCATCTCGACCATTTGAAATAGTCGAGGTTGGGTGCCTTGGCGTTTGGAAACTAGCATAAGTTTTGGCCTCATTTCTCATCGATCAGTTCCATTTATTTTACCATTTCTATTGTGTCATGACTGTACAATGCCACTTTTTCACCACGCTTTTAAATGAAGAAAAGATTATATTTCATTTATGGTATCTCTAAAAAGGTGGTGAAAAACAAGCAGCCTGCGGTCGATAGAAGTTTCCACCCGCTCTTGCAGCCGGATTTTTTTCATTTTAAACCACTAAAGCGGGAAAATCCGTCTACAAAAGCGACCGCTCACGCTACTCCAACTTTTTATCGACTCTTCGGTCACTTTTTCACCACGTTTTTAAAAGGGTGGTGAAAAAGTCCGCTGCGGCGTCCATTTGATCCTCCAATCGCTGTTGAAAACGGATTCTTTAGATTGTTTTTTCGTTTTTCTGTGGAGAATCCGTTTTCAAAGGCGAACGCTTACGCTTTTCCAACTTTCTATCGACTCTCCGGCCGCTTTTTCACCGGGCGTTCTAAGCCTGGAATTCCGCATAATCGCCCAGAAACCGCTCATAGACGTTTTCCGGCAGATCGAGCAAATCGTTCGTGCTCCGCATATAATCGCGCAGGCTGCCGAGCAGGCTCTCGATCCGGCCGCCGTGCTCATCGGACCGGAACGCCAAATTGTTCATTTCCTGCGGGTCTTGCTTAAGATCGTACAGCTCGATAAATATTTCATCCTTAAAAATGTCGGCGATCAGCTTATGATCGCCTTCCATAACGCAGCGCTGGAAGTTGCTTCGTGCTCCGTTGCCGTCGAATTGAATGAAGATGCGCTCACGCGCGAGGCGCTCCTGCTCGCCGGTAATTAACGGCATTAAAGATACGCCCGACACTCCTTGCGGCGTTTCCAGTCCGAGGAAATCGCACAAGGTCGGAAGCACATCGACGCTGCTGACCAGCTCGCCCGATTGCTTGACCGCCGGCGTGAAGTCCCCCGGAAATTTGATGTACAGCGGCGTTTTTACCGATTCTTCGTACATGCACATCTTCTGCCACAGGCGGTGCGAGCCGAGCATTTCGCCGTGATCGCTCGCAAACACAATCAGCGTATTGTCGTATAGACCTTCGCGCTTCAGCTCGGCGACAAGCCGTCCGACGCAGTGATCGAGCAGCGCCACCAGGCCGAGATATACTCGCCAAATGCGCTCCCATTCCTCGCGCGTATACGATGTGCCGAGCATCCCGGTCAAATTGTACAGCTGCAGCGGCGATTGATTGTCGGCCCAGACGCCTACGTTGTCCGGAAGCTTCGCTTCCTTCACCAGCGAATACCACGGCTCGGGGATGTCGAGCGGAGGATGCGGAGCAAGGAACATCGCGTTCAGCGCGAAAGGCTTGCTGCGGTCCCGTCCGCGAATCGCCTCCAGCGAATCGTTAAGAATAAAACCGTCATAGAAGAAATCAAGCTCCTCATCGTAGCGGCCGACGGTCGGAATCGAATACTTGCGCTTGCGGGTCACGCGGCCGTAGGCAAGCTCCGGTACCAAGCCTTGAAAAGCCGGCCCGCCCGGCTTTTTCTTGCCGTTCTGCTTCAGAAACGCTTCATACCGCTGCTCCAGCTGCAGCCAATGGGTTTTACTGTCCGCGCTATGCTCCAGCTTCGGTTCCGTGAACAGATGCTGCTTGCCGGTATGCCAGCTGTCCCATTCCTCCTCGATAAGCCGGTACCAATGTTCATGATCGGGACGCACCATGCCGTGCTCCTTCTCCTGCGGCGTCCACGGATTGATCAGCGAGCCCGTCACATTCGGATATTTCCCTGTGAAGAAGGCTCCGCGGGCCGGAACGCACAACGGCGAGGCGCAGTACGCCCGATCGAACGTCACGCTCTCTTCCTTCAGTTGGTTAATGTTCGGCGTGTACTCTCCTCCCAGAGCGTCCCAGCGAAGCTGGTCGGCCATAATGATGACGACGTTCGGCTTATCTCCCATTCCGTTCTCCTCCTTCTTCGTCAGGCTGATGCTCCGCCGGGCCGCGGTAACTCAGCATAATGCGCCCGGGAGCCGCCATCCACCGCCAATGCAGCACGCCGCTCTCTTCCGTCACCTCGCGGGTCAACAGATGCCGCCGCTCCCATGCCGAGCCTTCCCCATTCCCCGTCTCCAGCTCGACCGTCCAGATGCCGGCCGCCAGATCGGCCGCCAGACCGTTTAGCTCGCGTCCAAGCAGCGGCGAGCCCTCCTCTGTCACCGGCAGCGCGACGTCCTCGGCGAGACGCTCGCCGTTCTTCGCGAACAGCGCAAGCCAGCCGTTCAGCTGCGCCCCGACCATCCGCTCCGTCTCTACCTTCTGCGTAGGGAGCGCCGCCGGGCCGTCGATAGCTTTCATCTGAATGACATTCAAAAACAAATCCTCCTCCGACGGCTGAACCGGGCTGACCTCGATGCGCCACTCGCCCTGCTCCTTCGTGCCGGGGAAGTCGTTCACATAATTGGTGCCGAACACCCAATATTCCTTGCCGGGGCCGCCCACCTTCTCAATCCGCCGATTGCCCGATTCCGGCAGCAGCGTATCGTTGATCAGCTGTCCGTTGTAGCCGTCCTCGCTGCGCGAAATGACGGTGCGTCCTCCCTCGATCTGCGGCTCCTCGATGCTGTGCAGCAGCCAATATTTCGAAAGCTCGGGACGGGCCGAGACGACGCGGTCGAACACGATCAAAGCCGCCGGATGATCCTCATTTTTGAAGTTAAGGAACAGAAACGAGCGCCGGAAGCTTTTCATTTTGCTCGAATAAGCGGCTGTAATATCTCCTTTAAGATACGAATAATCCGGCCGCTGCCGGTCGTCCCCGATGGCGTGCGCCAGCACGTCCGCGCGTTTAAAATCTTTGCTCAGCAGATCGTCCAGCGTAAGCGGCGGCCGGCCTTCATTGGGCCAGCGCTGCCCGCCGTCATTGACGTTCGGCCATACCAGGCCGCCGTCCTTGACATAGGGGTACTGCCGAAGCTCGTCGGGATCGTAAACCAGCATCGTATTATGCGCAATCGAACGCTTGAAATAATATTTGTTATGCGGTGAATGATACTTGCCCGAGGAGCCTTTATAAGAGCCCGAATCGATGGCCAGATTGCCTTTGTAATACAGCTGGAACGCTCCCGCGTCCAAATGCTGATGGTTGTTGTATTGATACATGCCGACCTTCATCTCGGCTATGACGGTGCTGGAATCGATGCCGTCATCCCAGCCGGTGCGCGCGACCATCACTCCGGTAGGAGGGCCGAAATAACGGGTTAGCGGCAGCTCGTGCAGCGGCTTCGCTTCCACATCGGGATCGGCGAACAGGAAGGCGAAGAGCACGTCTTTGTCCTGAAACCGCCCCTCGTCCTTCAGCTGCTGGCATACATAGTAAGGGTCCTTATAATAACCGCCGAGCAGCAAATAAATAAAATGAAGCCTCGTATACTTCGTATGATTCGGCATAACGGGCGTCGAGTCGCCGTCGCGCAGCAGCTTTCCGTCCGGCCGCCGCGTATAAATCCACTGGTAGCCCACTTCGCGCTGCGATTCATCGTAGACGTTGCCGAAGCCCATCCGACCGAACAGAAACGTCGGGAACAGCTCTCCCTGGAAACGAACGCCGCCGTAGCCGTCGCCCTGATGATGCCAACCGGAAGGGTAAAAGAAGTTGCGCGCCGGCACCATCTGATGCAGTACCCGGCCGGCCGCCAGATCGTACATCTCCGGGTCCTCGTCGTAAATGGCGATTCCCGTGCCGAGCATATCGCGCTGGATCATCCATTCGCAGCTGTGGCCGACGAAAGCGCCTTCTTTTAACGGCGGATAGCCGCATTCGAGCAAGGAAGCCAGCCGTTTGAAGTGGCGGATGAAAAAATCCCGTTCCTCATCGCTCACCAGCTCGTAGCACCAGTCGTATACGATCGCGCCGGCCAGCATCAAGCGGCCGATGTCCCGCGAAATATCTTGAAAGTTCGGGTTGAAATGCTTCGTAATGGCGGACAGCGCGAGCGCCTTGGCCTTCAGCCCAGCCTCCCGGTCCTCCTTTAACAAATACAGCAGCGCGTTGGCTTCAATGACATACACATCCCCGGGGCAATGCTCCGAGCCGGCTTCCTCGATCCCGTATTCGCTGTACTTCATAAGCCGCTCCCAAGCCTGCTTCACCTCGGGTCTTGTCATCTTGCTCCGCAGTTCGGGCAAATGCTGCCTGCGAAGAAATAGCCGGGGATGCTCCGGCGGCGGGGTCAAATGCGGTTGCGGAAACATAGCTATGGTCCTCCTAACGCTTATTGATAATGAAGTGCCGATAATAGCCTATCATTAGATTAAACAAGTTAATCATCAACCGGCTAAACTGTAAACGCTATCAACTGCCGTTCGCCCGCGGGGCGGAATTTTCTTCCCTTTTCCTCTTGATCATACGTCACACTCGAAACTTATGTCAATAACTAAACTTATTATCCGAAAAAATTCATTTTACATCTTTAAATTAGGGTAAATTCATAAAAATTTTGTCTAAAGTTTTATATTAGTCTCTATGCCGCCATTGCCTTCACGCGATTATTTTGATATGGTTAATGCAGACATATTTTGAGTTCGAAGGAATTGCGAGGGAACATTTATGGATACTATCCGCAAAGTCTGGGATCAAAAAGGCAGCAAAACCGCCATCCTCCAAATGCTGAGAGTGCACGGGCCGATGTCCCGTATCGAGCTGACCCAACAGACCGATCTAAGCCGCGCGACGATCTCGGTGACGATTAATGAATTGATCGAGCTTGGGCTTGTGCACGAAACGGAGCTGCGACAGTCTACCGGAGGCAGACCGGCGACCAATCTGGAGCTTGTCCCTTATTCCCATATCATCCTGGGCGCCGACCTCAATCATCAGACCTGGACTTTGGGCGCCTTCGACTTGCTGGGCAACACGATCGAGAAACGGCGCATCCCCTTCAGCCCTTTGACCCCTGAGGCGGCGGTGAGCGCGCTGGTTCAGGAGCTTCCCGACTTTATTAAACAATTGGACAAAACTCCGATCCCGCTGCTGGGCATCGGCGTGCCCGGGCTCGTCGATACGCATAACGGCTTGCTCCGCAGCTCCGCCGTGATGGGCTGGCAGCAGGTCGAGCTAGGGGCGCTTCTGGAGAATGCGCTGGGCTGGCCGACGGCCGTGTTGAACCGCAGCCGCGCGCGCGGCTTGTCGGAATGCCGGTACGGCGCGGGCAAAGACTACCGGCATATGATCTATATCGGCATCGATTCCGGTATCGGAGCCGGCATTTATGTGAACCGCGAGCTTATTCACGGGGCGCTCGGAGGAGCCGGAGAGATCGGCCACACGACGGTTGACGCCGACGGGCCGCTTTGCCCGTGCGGCAACACCGGCTGCCTGCAGATGCTGTCCGCGGCTCCCGCCATGGAGCTTGAAGCCCGCCGCCTGCTCCGCCTTGGCTCGCCTTCCTCGCTTCACCATCACCCGGGCTTCGATCTGCAGATGCTGAAGGCCGAGGATATATGCCATGCGGCCGAACAAGGCGATGAATTGGCCATTCAGGTCGTTAACCATGCGGCCACCTATTTGGGCATCACGATGGCGAATCTGGTCAATCTGCTGAATCCGGAGGCGATCATATTGGGCGGGACGATTCCCAAGGAAAGCACCGTCTATGTGCAGTCGGCGATTAAAATGATGCGGCAGCGCGCGATGGGCCAATTATCGGCCGCCACCGTCGTGCACATCGGCGAATTCAAGGAAATCGGCGGAGCGCTGGGAGCCGCCAATATGGCGCTCGATCGGCATATGTCGTTTTCCTACTTTTCGCCGCAGTCCATCGCCAAATAAGCACGCCAATACAAACGGGCCTGCCGTCTTACGGATAGACGGCAGGCCCGTTTGCTGCGGGACGCAATAAGCGTCGATATTCATCCGGCGTTACGCCGTATTTTCGTTTAAACACCCGGTAAAAATACTTCTCATCCTTAAAGCCCGTTCGCGCGGCAATCTCGTATACCTTCAGATCGCTTTCCTCCAGCAGCCGGACCGCCTTATTCAATCGGACGCCGCTCAAATATTTGACGAACGTCGTCCCGAGCTGATTTTTGAATACCATGCTTAAATAATTGGGGCTGAAATAAAACCGCCCGGCCACCGCTTCCAGCGACAAATCTTCCATATAATGCGCATCGATAAATGCGGCGCATTTGTCCGCGGTCAGCTCGTGCTTGCGCGACCGCATCGACTGCAGCGCCGCGATGAGCTGCCCGCCGCAGCCGGCGAGTATCCCGTGCAGCTGCCCGAAAGCCCGGCACTCCTTAATCTGCCGTTCCATCTGCATAACCAGCTGGCGATAGTCTTCCTCGTTCATCATATCCTTCACCGTTTCGGCCAAGCTCCCGGTTAGCCGGATCAGCCTCGCCTTCAACTGGTCCGGAAACGGAAAGCCCTCTTCCGTGATTTTGTTCAACATCTCATGGATATGCTGTTCGAAAGCGTCGGCCTTCAGCAGTTTAATAAGCTCCTTCAGCGTCTCCTCGTCCTTGGACGCTTCGCCGCTCATCCGCTGAAGCGGCCGATCCGCGTCGCCGTAACGTATCGGTCCGTCCGCGGACTGATAGAAATGGCGGGCTTCCGCCTCCAGCGCCTCCGCGTAAGAGCCGGCGGCTTCCGCGATAATATCGCCGCGCGGCCGCCCTACTCCCATCGTGCAGACGGCATCGTCCCCCGCACCGCCGCAAAGCCCGCTTACTTCCTTGTGCACGGCTTCCAGCATCGCCGTCCCGGCGGGATGATCCGCTTCCGCGGCGCTCCCGGTCGTAAACACGGTGACGATGCTGCGCGTATCGTCCGGCGAAACGAACGAAACCGGCTGGCCGAGCGGGCTCAAGCCGCGGTTCAGCGCCTCGATGACGGACTGCTTCAGCTGGTCCGGCTCCGCCGTGGCCCCCGCTTCTTCCTCTTGCCCCGTATCCTCCGGCGCTCCCAAGTGAATGCGGCTGACAATGACCGTCCCCGCTTCCTTCAAGGAAAACGCGGTCTTCAGCTCGTCCCGCTTCGCTGCGGACAGCCGGCCGGCGATCCATTCGCTCAGCAGACGCTCGTAATAGACCGGCAAGGTGGTATCCAGCCGCTTGGCCAGCTGCTCCTTCTCCATGAGGCTGCTTCGTTCCTCGCGGAGGCTCGCTTCCACTTTATCGAGCATCTGCACGATGCTCTCTTCGCGCACCGGCTTCAGCAAATAATCGAACGCTCCCAACTGCAGCGCCTTTTGCGCATATTCGAAATAACGGTAACCGCTCAAAATAATAATTTTCAGCTGGCGGCGCCCCCGGCGGCTGTGCTCGATAAAATCGAATCCGTCCATAATGGGCATCTTGATGTCCGTAATGACCGCATCGACTGGCTCGGAGTCGATCGCCTCCAGCGCCTTACGGCCGTTGCTGGCTTCGATCACCCTGCATTCCGGCCTCACGCTGCGAATCATACCGGATAATACTCTGCGCTGTATCGCTTCATCATCCACTACCAGGATGCAGTTCATAGAGGACCCCTTTCTGGCGAAACCGGATGCAGCCGGGGGCGGCGGGCCGCAAGCTGTCTGGCGCGGCCACAGGCCGGTGCAGGCTTATAAGCCGGGCGCGAGCGGGTATACGGCCAACGAAATCAGCTTCGCCTGGCCTCCCGCAGCGTATAGCCCGATCCTTAACGCATCCGAATCGGCCGGATATATCAAATCCGTAATGGCGGCGGAGCCGTCTCCGGCGAATACCTCGACCGAGGAGCGGTCCAGCCATATATGCATTGTAACACGATGATGCGCATCCTGGCGCAGCGGCGCGGCATGCCTGCCCGCAAACAGCGGATGGAAGGAAGCTTCCCCCGCCCGGGTACGGTCGACGAACAGCTGCTGCGAAGCGGCATCGTAGCCGACGACGACCTCCTGCTCCTGCGCATCGGACGCGGACGTCCTGAGGCGCAGCCCCGCCTCCCGCGCGTCCTGCAGCTCGAACTCCGCGATCAGCTCGCAGCATGCCGCCTCCTGCCCGATCCACGGCTGCGCGTCATCTCCCAGCGCAATGTCCCGCCAAACGGAGGCAGCCCCACGCAGCCGCCGCAATTCCTCGACGGGACGCTGAATCATCTGCAGACGGCCGTCCACGCTCCGCAGGCTCAGCGCTCTCGGAAGCGTCATGGCGCTTCTCCACTCCTTCGTCGGGGTGACCTGGGCATACTGCCAATTGCTCATCCAGCCGATATAGATTCTCCGGCCGTCTTCCTGCGGTATATCCGACCAGCTCACGCCCGCGTAGTTGTCCCGCCCGCAATCAAGCCACAGCACCGTCTCCGGCGGGTTGTCGTTGACGAATTGCCGGCCGTCGAACGTGCCTGTGAAGTACTGAGTTCGCGAGCCTTCCGGAAACGCCGGATTGTTGCCGATGCTGACAAACAGCACCCAGCGCGTCTCCCTGCCGCCGCTTCCCTCAATCGGCAGCTCGAACAGATCGGGGCATTCCCATACGCCGTCATGCGACCCTTCCTTCTCTCCGAACGTGCCGGACAAAGACCACGCCTTCAAGTCGGGAGAAGTATAGAAGCTGACCGTTTGTCCGGTTGCCAGAACCATGACCCATCGGCCGGAGGCTTCGTGCCAGAACACTTTCGGATCGCGGTAATCGTGGTGCTTCTCGTCGGCGAGCACCGGATTGCCCGCATATTTATGCCATGTTCTGCCGCGGTCCGTGCTGTAGGCCAGACTTTGCCGCTCCCGGGGACGATCGCTCCCCGGCACCGTGTCGTGATGGGTGAAGATCGCCACCAGCCCCGGCTTCCCTCCGAAAAAGCCCGTCGTATCCCGCCAATCGACCACCGCGCTGCCCGAGAAAATCGCCCCGTGCTCGTCGGGCTCCAGCGCAACCGGCAGATGCTCCCAATGAACCATATCGGGACTGACGGCATGCCCCCAATGCATCGGCCCCCAGGTCGTGCCGTAAGGATGGTACTGGTAGAACAGATGGTATTCCCCTTCAAAATAAACCATGCCGTTCGGGTCATTCATCCACTGCCGCTGCGGCGTAAAATGATACTGCGGTCTGTAAGGATCATGCAAGCTCGTCTCAAGCTCCCTCTTCATTTACGATTCCTCCCTTATCAAGCGTTCTCCCGTTCTTTCCTTGTTCATCCATTGCTCGATCTCTTCCAAGTAAGGCATGCTGTCGATCGCGCCTTTGCGGGTTGCGGCCAGAGCCCCCGCCGTATTGGCGAAGCGTACGACAGCCTCGAGCTCCTCCCGTTCCAAATCCTGAACGGGTTTGCCGCAGTCGGCGATCCGGCTGAGCGCCGCCCCGACGAACGCGTCTCCCGCCCCGGTCGTATCTACGGCCGTCACCTTGCAGCCCCCCACACTGCCGGTCAAGTCGCCCTTACGGTAAAAGCAGCCTGCGCTGCCCAAGGTTACGAACAGCAGCGGCGTCCCGAAGCTCTCCTGGAGTATCGCCGATCCTTCGGCCGCATCCGCAGTTCCGGTCAAAAACAGCAGCTCTTCCTCCGACAGCTTGACGATATCCGCCAGCCGCAAGCCTTCCGTGATCATCCGTTTGGCCTGCTCCGGCCGCTCCCATAACGCGGGACGCAGATTCGGGTCGAAGGAGACGGCCGCGCCGCAGTCTTTGGCCAACCGCACCGCCGCCAGCGTAGCTCCCGCCGCGGGCTCGTGCGTCATCGAAACGGAGCCGAAATGAACGATCCGCGAATGCGCGAGGATGTCCTTGTTCAATTCCCGCTCCGACAGCAGCATATCTGCGGTCATCCGGCGGTAGAAGCTGAACGATCTTTCGCCGCGCTCATCCAAATGGACGAAGGCGAGCGTCGTCGGAGCTTCTTCGGCAACGACCAGCCCGGCCGTATCGATCTGCAAGTTTTGCAGCACCTGCGCGAGAAATCGGCCGAACGCGTCATCCCCTACTTTTCCGATAAAAGCGGTTTTCTTATTAAAACGGGCCAGCGCTGCCGCTACATTGGCCGGCGCTCCGCCCGGATTGGTCTCGAAGCAGACATTCCCCTTGTCCGATAGCCCGCAGGGAGTAAAATCAATCAGCAGCTCTCCAATCGCCGTTACATCGTACATACCATCGTCACCTTCCGATCAGCCCTTTAGTCCGGAGCTGGCAATCCCTTGCACATAATATTTTTGCAAGCATAAAAACAGTACCACTATAGGCAGCGTAGTAAAAGTCAGCGTAGCCATAATTTGCCCGTAATAAATCGGAGGCAGCGTGAAGAAGGTTTGGATGCCGAGCTGCACGTTGCGCAGGTCTTCTCCGGTCGTAACCAAAATCGGCCACATGAAATCGCCCCAATGCGAAATAAACGTAAGAATGAACACCGTCGTAAAGACCGGCCCCGACAAAGGAACGACCAGCGTAAGAAACGTCTTCATCGGCGACGAGCCGTCCATGGCCGCCGCCTCCAGCAGCTCGTTCGGAATATCCATGAAAAACTGCCGGAACATAAAAATATTGAAGCAGCTGGCGATAAACGGCACGATCAGCGCCAGCCACGTGTTCACCCAATGCAGCGTATTGACCACGAAGTACAGCGGCATCAGTATGCTCTCGAACGGCACGACCATCAGCGCGACAATGCACGTCAGAATCCACGCTCTTCCCTTAAAATTCAGCTTGGCCAGCGCGTAGCCGCAGAGCGAGTTCACCCCGAGGCTGCACAGGCAGATGACCGAAACGTAGAAGAGGCTGTTAAACAAATATTTGAACATCGGAATCCGTTCGAACGCTTTGCGGTAATTGTCCAGCGTGAAATCGACCGGCAGCAGCGCCTTGTAGGAGCTTAAGTCCGCGAAGATGCGCGGCTCCGGCTTGAACGACGACACCACCATCCACAGCAGCGGAGTAATGAACAGGAGCGATACGATCACATTGGCGGCGTACAATAACAGCTTGCTTTTTCGATCCGTCATACGGCGGGCTGTCCTCCTTTACCTAATATTTTTGCCGTAAATCCGCAGCGGGCCGCTATTTGTCCTTAAGAAGCCTTCTCATCATGACGGAAATGAACACGACGATCAGGAAGAAAACGACCGATATGGCGGAAGCGTAGCCGGCATTGCGGAACTGAAACCCTTGCTGATAAATCAGCAGCGCGAGCGTTCGGGTGGAATTCTCCGGCCCTCCGTTCGTCATAATGTAAGGCTGGGTGAACAGCTTGACCGCTTGAATCGTCGTAATCGTCAGCACGAAGACGATGACGTTGTACAGGCTCGGAATCGTAATGTACCTGAGCTGCTGCAGCTTGCCCGCCCCGTCGATAGACGACGCTTCGTACAAATCCTTGGGGATGCCCTGCAGCCCCGCCAGAAAAATCATCATCTGGTAACCGGCAGCCTGCCAGACGGACATGAAAATAATCGAGTTCATCGCCTGTCCCGCGCTTCTCAGAAACGGCTGGTTCGGAATGCCCAGCACATTCAACACGGAATTGACCAGCCCTTCGTTCGGATTGTACAAGTAAATCCATAGAATGGCGATGACGGTCATCGAGGTAATCACCGGGCTGAAGTAAGCGATTCGAAATACGTTGCGGAGCATCAGCCTGTTATTGATCAGAAGGGCGAGCCCCAAAGCGACGGCCGATTGCACCGGAACGACGATCACGGAGAAATACAGCGTATTGTACAACGACTTGTAGAACAGCGGGTCCGTGAACAGATTGATATAGTTGGCGAGCCCGATAAACTCGATGCGATCCGGCCGCAGCAAATTGAACTTCGTAAAGCCGAACACGACGGCGAGCACAAACGGCAGCAGTAAAAATACCGTCAGCAGCAGGGCGGCCGGCAAAATAAACGAATAGCCCATCACGGCTTCCTTGCGCTTGCTCCGGCGAATCGTCGCCGCTGCGGCCCGGTTCTTGAACGTTTCGGTTGCTGTCTGCACTTATGCTGCTCCTTTCTTCTTCGCTGCCTCCAGCTGCTGCATCGGCTTCGGGGCCGCAAGCCTGACGCCGCCCGAGCGAGCGAAAGGTCTTTCGGCCGCCTCCGGCCTAACGGAAGGCAGCCTGCCCGCAATGACTTGCCGGCAAGCTGCCGCCGCATATAGAGTCCGATGCAATCCGCTGGCTTGAAGCGAATTATTTGGTGAAATTCCTCTTATATTCCTCGTCATAGACCGAAGCGATATTATCGAGCGTCTTCTTCACGTCGGCCCCCATCATAATATCCGTCAGCCCTTCGGCGAACTTCTGCGTCAGCACGGGATAGCCCGGCGTTACCGGACGGGCGCGGGAGACGGTCGTCACCTGCTCCTTGATCACCCGCAGCGGCAAATCGTTATACTCGGGCATGCTCTCGTAGGCCGATTTCCGGCTGGCCGGCATGCTGATCACCTTCGCGAGGCCCGCCGAGCTGTCTTTGTTCGTCAGCCATTTGAGCGCTTCCGCCGCTTCCTTCGGATGCTTGCTGTCCGCGCTTAAGCCGATCGTCCAGCTGCCGGATGGCGCGGTCTGCACGCCGCCGGATTTTTTGGGGAAGTACGTAATCCCCCATTCCAGGTCAGGATAATCCTTGAACCCGGGAATATTCCACGGGCCGCCGAGCTTGGTCGCCGCCTTGCCCTCCTCGAATTCGGTCGGCTTCGGATCGATATTGAACAATTTGTCCTTGGCCAGCTTCTGCAGAAATTGCGCCGCTTCCACTCCCTGCGGGCTGTTGACGAAGCCCTGCGCCTTCTTGCCTTCCTTGTCCACAATATCCGTGCCGCCCGACAGCCAAAACTGCTCGAAGGCGTACGTCATCCATTCTCCTTTGTCGTTGATCATATTGGTGCCGAATACTCCGTTCTGGGCGGTCTTCTTCATCACCTCGTACCATTGATCCCACGTCCAGGCGTTCTCCATCTGCGTCGGCGGCTCGATGCCGTACTGCTTCATAATTTTTTTGTTGTAAAACAGGACGACCGAAGATTCCGACAAGCCCGCGGCATAAAATTTGCCGTTATAAGTGCCTTGCTGAATGATCGACGGAACGAAGTCGGCCATATCTTCTTTGGCAAAATACTCATCGAGCGGAGCGACGATGCCCGAGGCCGCGTAATTCGCTACGTTCGGACCGTCGATGGCGATGATGTCGGGCAGCGTATGCGACGCTACCGCGGCGTTAATTTTATCTTCGTACGCAAAGGAGTTCCCCCTCGTAATGACCTCCATCTTCAGCTTGATCTTGCCTTCGTTCGCCTTGTTGAACTCCTCGATGCGCTTGGCGTAGAATTGATCCTCGTCCTCTTTCGCCTGCGGCCGCCAAAAGCTGATCTCCACAGCTCCGCCTGATCCCGAATCCGATGAAGCCTTGTCGGAGCCCGCTCCTCCCGGCGTACATCCGCCGAGCAAAGCAACCGCTAACATAACCGGTAATACTGTCTTTTTCATGAAAACCCTCCTGTAATTCGGCATTCCTTCTTGTTTACGCTTTCATTTTATCCGCTTTTCTATACCAAACCTACTCTAAAAATCAATGAAAGGTGGACTTTTGCATGCAAAATAACCCCGCAAAGCGGGGTCTTGGCTTCAAGCGATTTCAAGCGGAAGTTCACACTAAGCCGCCATGGTTATTACGGGGACGTAATCGCTAACGAATGCGCGGTCGCCCGGACCCGACATTAGGGCTGCCACGGGGCCGTGATGACGACCTTCGTCCCGGCTCCCGGAGCCGATTGGATGTGTACTCCGTACTCAGGGCCGTACAGCAGCTTCACGCGCTTGTTCACATTGTCGATGCCGATGGAATCGGCTTGTCCTTCTTCGCCCGCATCCAGTATGCGGCGGATCGTTTCTTCCGGCATGCCTTTGCCGTTATCCTCTATGCTGAACCGGCGCACATTCCCCTCGATCCGGCCGGATACGCGAATGACGCCTCCCTCCTCTACATCCTCAAGCCCGTGGATCAAGGCGTTCTCAATAAACGGCTGGAGAAAAAACTTCGGCACCGTGCCCTCGTACAGCCTCGGATCGAAGCTGTATTCCACCTGAAATTTCCCTTCGAATCTGCGCATCATGATCGACACGTAATTTTCCAAATATTTTACATCTTCGCTGAACCGCACTTCGCCGGGACGGCCGGCGGTATACTCCAGCATCTCCGACAGCTCGACCAGCATACTGCTGATCAGCGGCTGCTTGTTCTCGATCGCCAAATAGTTAATGATATTAAGCGAATTGTACAGAAAATGGGGGTTGAACTGAAAATTGAGCGCCCGCAGCTCCGCCTCCATCTCCTTAATGTGCACCTCGTAGTTTTCCTTGATCAGCAGCTCGATTTTCTCGTTCATCTGATTGAACTTATGAATAAGAATGCCCGCTTCCCCCCGGCTGCCCGCCGGTTCGATCATCGTGCCGAAATGCCCCTCTCCCATTTGCTTGATCGCAACGAGCAGCTTCTTGATCGGCAGCGTAATGCGCCCGGAAATGAAGGAAGCCAGCGCAATGGAGAGCAGGATCATCGCCGCCGTGGAATAAAGCGTGTAGGAAAGCATGTTAGGCACGGTGCCGAGCAGGTTGTCATAAGGGATGAAGACGACGGACAGCCAGCCGGTTGTCTTGATCGTATCGAAGCAGACGACCATCTTCTTCCCGCCGATGCGGATCAATTCCGTGCCGCTTTGCTGGCGGAGCGCGCTCTGAATCCATTCCCGATCTACATCGGGGGCCTGCTCGAAGGAACGCGAAGCGGAGACGATTTCCCCCTCGGGCGTCAGCACGTAATAATAAGAGCCCTGAACGCCGAGACTTTCGGCGAACGCCTTGTGCAGCATCGATTCCTGATAATTGACGACGAGCACCGGACGCTCGGTATGAGGAGGCAGCTGCTGCAGCATATTGTTCTGGATCATCGAAATGTTGATAAGCCGCGTGGCGGTGAAGACGAGCTGGGACTGTTCCTTATGCTCGGTCGTCATGGCATAAAACCGGTCCAGCAAATTGTAGGTCGGAATCCAGCGCGTATTATCTTTCGCTTCGAGGCCGATCCCGTACAAATTCGACTTCTGGAAATCCGTCTTGGGAATCCAGAAATAAGGGTTGCCGCCGAATATATATTGGCTTGTGACGAGGTTGACCGAGTAGAGGTCCTCCGACGACGGAAAATACTTTTGCAGAATGCGGGTAATTCTCCGGTCGTCCTCCGAGCTGAGCGGCCGGCTGCTCCAATCGCTCGTGTTGAAAAAAGCGAATAAATCCTCGTCAAGATGCATATTGACGGCGATTTGCTCGACCGACGCAAATTTCGAATTCAAGGACTCGTCGCTCTTCTTCACGATGCCGAGGATCGTTTCGCTTGCATTCTGAAGAATTACCTCCGAGCTTTTATAATAATAGCCGACTCCCAAAATCGTTAACGACACGATCACGAGCATCATATACGACAAAAACAGGCGAGCCCGCAAGCTTAACCGGGCGTAGGTGTGGGCGATCCGTTTAAACGCTTTCATAAAACCTCCGGAGGCGACAAAGTATGGAACGGCCGCAAGAGCGGCTTGTATGTTTACATCGTAATGAGCGGGCCTGTCTTTGTCAATTTATTACGCCTCCCGCTTCGGGCAAAGAAAAGACCGCCCGGTTAACGCCTCCCACCCTGCGCGTCCCGGACGATCTTTGCGTTCGCCGAAGCCTCATCCGCCGTTAATGCGGCTTCGTATTGACCTCGAACATCCATATTTTTCCAATTTTATCGATTCCGTAATCGAAGCCGAGCTGCCCGATTCCGGGAAAAGAGGCTTTCAACAGCCGCATGCTGCGGTAGGATAAATTGCGAAGCTCCCGCTTTTTCGCTTGCGGCGCGATCGACAAGGAGCGGCGGATCGCGTCGCTTGATTTCAGCAGCGTGCCGCCCCGGCATAAATTCGTAACGAACAGTCCCGGTCTAGCCAGCCGTCCGACAATGGCTCTGGTCACCCACCTGCCTCCTTGATCAACGAGCTTCACCCGGTAATCGACCGGCCGTCCGGCAATTTGCGCCAAGCGGATGCCCCGCTGAATCAGATAAGCTCTGCCCCGGCGTATGCGCCCGACGGCAGCCAGCATAGAGGCGAAATCGGCTCTGCGCATGATCTTGCCGCGGTAATGAATGATATACCCGCTTCCCTGTTTGTAAATTAGAATAACGCCGCTTCCTCCCGTACCTACGACGGGTTTGGCGACCACTCTGCCGTACTTGTTTACCATTTGTGCCAATGCGGCGCTTGTGAACCGTCTCGTCTCCGGTATGTGGCCCGCAATGCCGCGGTGCCTCAGCAATACATTGGTTTTCAGCCATTTGTTTGCTACGCTTCTTGACATTGTTACCCAAGCACCCCTTCCTTTGTACCGGCTAATCCACTCCATCCACTATTAGACTATTCATGGAAGCAGGGTGGTTCTTGTACCTTTGTCCGGTAAGGACGGATGGCGGAGGAACAAGCGTCTACCGGACCGAAGCGGTCAAAGCTTGCCCCCGGCGAGGAGCACGTCCGCCTTTTCATAGATTCCAATAATTGCGAATAGCTCACTCCCAACATGACAATAGATGACATATTACTTTTGGTATTATGAAATAAATAACTGCGAAGGAGTAGATGAACTTGAAGAGACTTGCGGGGAAAATCGCTCTCGTAACCGGAGGAAGCCGTGGGGCAGGACGAGGGATAGCCATTGAGCTTGGGAAAGCCGGAGCCGTAGTTTATATATCCGGAAGAAGTTTACGAGGCACGACTACGCACGGTTTTCCGGGTAGTATTGATGAAACTGTCGAGGAGATTCTAAACAACGGCGGAGAGGCTTACGCATGTCGTTGCGATCATACCAATGATGAGGATACACGAGCTTTGATCGAGAGAATCCGGCAGGAACAAGGACGTCTCGATATCCTTGTGAATAATGTCTGGGGACTGCATGACTTGGAAGTGAATTTGCAGCCCAAACCTTTCTGGGAATATCCGCTGACCATGTGGGATGCTACGTTTCAGAGCGGAATACGCGCACAAATAGCGACAAATCATTATGCGATCCCGCTTATGTTGGAAGCCGATTCCGGATTGATCGTACATACCACATTTCGGGATCAGGATAAGTATTTAGGAACTTTCTATTACGACCTTGCCAAAAATGCGATTAACCGCTCCGTGTTTGGATTGGCTCATGATCTCAAAAACACCAAAATAACGGCGGTAGCGGTCTCCCCGGGTTGGATGAGAACGGAACTGGTATTAAGGACTTTCGATACAGATGAAGATCATTGGATGGAGGTTGAAGCTCTTAAGCACACGGAGTCGCCGTATTATGTTGGGCGAGCGGTGTCTGCCTTGGCAGGGGATGACGAAGTGCAGCTTAAAAACGGACAGGTGCTTCAAGCTGGCGATCTTGCCCGGGAATACGGATTCACCGATATTGACGGACGATTCGTCCCCCCCTTTCTGATATAATCAGGCATCAGGCATACCGTAGAGACCTCTTTAACTTAGCCTTTATGTGAACAAATCCCCCCAAAAGCCATCCATGCCGCTACGCGGCACCACAGACAATGGAAATGGGGTACCAAGAGTAATTTCCAGGGTAGTGACGTGATGCTCTGAAGCTCATTCCGTCCGCATCCAGCCTAAGCTGGATCGGCGTCTAACCCTTCCTCTGGGATCGTTCTATGGGTAGACTTTACTTTCGGGGGAGAACCCGGATATCCACAGGATATTGCTGCGCTTCATTTCCTAAACAATAGTCATAACCACCGGCTTAGCCGGTGGCTTCCATCAGCCCTATAAGGGCATGGTACTAGCACGCGCCTAAGAAGGCGCACTGAAAGTCTGCCAACCGCGAGCGGTCCCGGGCTTGCCCCTCAAAGGGGCTCTTTTATTTGCCCTTTCCTACCGACTCACCCGTAAACGGGTCGAACAATTCTTTCATCGTGATTTGTTCGTAGTTCTTATCCTCTGTTAGTTGATTTCGAATGTATTCGGCTATCGCTTTCCTGTTTCGCCCTACCGTATCCACAAAATAGCCTCTGCACCAAAATTGCCGATTTCCGTATCGATACTTCAGGTTCGCAAATTTATCGAAGATCATCAGCGAACTTTTTCCCTTTAAGTACCCCATAAACTCCGATACACTCAGTTTCGGTGGAATACTCACCAACATATGGATGTGATCCGGGCACGCTTCCGCTTCGTGAATCTCCACCCCTTTGCGCTCACACAACTCCCGGATGATCTTTCCGATCTCTCTTTTTAATTTCCCATAGATGACTTGCCGTCTATATTTCGGTGCAAATACAATATGGTATTTGCAGTTCCAGCGGGTATGTGCTAGACTGCTCTTATCCATTCCCTTGTCCTCCTTGATTTGATGTTGCGGTTGGCAGACCGGCTATCATCTTATCATAAAGGTCAAGGGATTTTTACTCATAGCTATAAGCTTTCCCGAACCCCCAGTCGAACTGGGGGTTTTCTTAGACAAAAAAGCCGCTCTATGAAAATCATTCATAGACGCGGCTTACCCCTAAGCAAGTCAAATCCAAATTCCGTTACCGAAAAAATAAAAGGATAACTCCGTTGTCGCTTTTGTCCGGCGGCGTGCGCTTTACTTTTTACCGGCGTCGTATTTGACCGTTTTCTTGATCGTTTCGCTCATTTTGCCGAACTTGTTGCCCGCTTTGATTTCGATAGGATTATCTCCCGGTACGAGATTGATCGTTTGGGAAATGCTGCCCTGACCGACCGCCTGATCGTTAATATAGATGGTCGGACTCGGATCGTTCGGGTCTTTGGCGTTGGCCGTCACGGTAATCGAAGCGCTCTTCGTCGTCTCCGGGATCGGCCCGTGCGTGACTGTAGGCAGCGGCACCGTGTACATGACCTTTTTCTGAACCACTTCGGACGATTTGCCGCCCCGGTTCACCGCTTTAAATTCGAATATATTTTCGCCGTCGTGCAGCTGCACCTTGGTGTCGATCGCGCCGTTGGAGACGTATTGGCCGTTGACGTACATTTTGACATTCAGCACGTCTTTGTCAGCCCCCTTGACGCTCGCTTTCAATGCGATCTCCATCGTCGTTGAAGTTTCCGGCAGCGATTCGACGGCAATTTCCGGCGCTGGGCCGAAGCTTGCGATCCAAGTCAGCAGCGGATTCCACAGGAGAACGAGCAGCACGACGATGAACGGCGCCGCAATCAAGCCGCCGCGCACCAGCTTGCGCTTATTTCGCGCGATAAATTGAGCGAGCTTACCCGATTGCCTCAGCTTGATCGTTTGGAACAGCGCGGCGAACGATTCGTTGTCGGTCTCAAGCAGCTTTTGCCGAACCTGCTTATCCTTGAACGCGCGCGGCTCGCGCACTTGGAAATATTTGCTCACCGCCGCTTTATAATGCGGATTGATGACGCCTCTCTCGTCCACAAAGCGGCTGTCGGAAGCCGACCACAGGAGAAAATCATGCACCTTATCCGCTTCGAAGCTGTTCGCGGCGATAAATTCCAGCAGCCCGTCGTAATCGTATTCGTTCGACTCGTACAGTCCCCGCTCCGAATCCGGTCTGTAGAAAGCGAGCAGAATCGAGCTGTAGCGGGACGGATCGATCCTGCCCGCAAGCAGCCGTCTCAACGCCGCCTGCACGTTGTCCAGCTCCACCGGACCGAGTCCTTGCAGCGCGTCCACCGCCTCTTCCTCCTCGCCGGGACGCAGCATGAGCGAGCAGTACAAAATGCCGGTCAAAATGAGCTGCTGACGCCTCGTCTTGTTCGCATGGCGGAACAGCTCTTCGTCGAGCGGGTCGGCGATGAAGCCGAGCGCGACGACGTCCTCGTAGCTCAGCTGCGTCAAATCCAGCTCCTCCAGCAGCGCCAGCTTCACCTCCAGCTGCCACTGCCGGCATACGGCGCCGAACTGCTTGCGGCCGGAGCGCGACGGCAGTTCGCCATAAAAGTCGTGAAGGGAGACCGCCGTTTCGATGCGTTTGCGCGCTTCCCTCTGCAGCAGCTGCTCCTGCTTGCCCGTCACCTCGCGGGCGAAGAACGGCTCCAGCGTCACATCCTCCGCCTGCTTCAGCCAAAACATGATTTCTTCTTTCAGCCGTTCCGCGCTTTGAATCTGCTTCAACCGGTAGGCGACATACTGCTCGGCCGTCGCGGCGGACTGCTTATGCAGCTCTTTCATGACGAGTCCGAACAGGGAAACGCGGCCGAGCAGCAGATCGGACAGCTGCGCCGCTTTTTCGATCCCTTCCCCGCTTTTTCCCGCCAGACGGTTCATAAAGATCATGAAGCACTGTACCAGCAGCGCCTGCTCGCCTTCTTCGGCGAAATCGTAATAAGCGATCAGGCTCTTCATATAGTCCGCCGTCGGGATCGCCTCTCCGTCCGAAACGTCCTTGCGCAGCAGACGGATGAACAGCTCCTTAAGCCGCGGCTTCCGCTCCGCGCTTTCTTTGTCCAGATAGGTCAGCAGCGCATTCATAACGCCCGCGCGGTTATTGTCGTACTGCGCTTCGCTTCCCTGCTCGATCTCATACAGCATGCCGAGCTGATAATAAGTCGGGATCGCCAGGGATAGCGCTCCGGCCTCCCCTTGCAGCGCCTGCTCGCAGAAATCGAACAGCTCGTCCAGCCGCCGCTTGTCGTTATGATGGGCCCAAATCCAGTCCAGCAGGGCGTGATTTTGCCCGGGGAGCTCGGTATTCAGCCATTTTTGGCCAGCGAAGTCGAACACATAATCTTTCTCGACTCTGCGGTCCGGCAGCCGCAGCCCGCCCGGCTCCACAAACACGATATGGATGTTCTGCTTGGCCTCCGGCTCGCTGTTGAACGTCGTAAATCCGAGCTGACGGCGGAATGCGTAAGGTATGCAGCGGTAAATAATCTCCAGCAGCAGCCGCGCCTGCTCGGCGCTGTCCGCAACGTCCGCCGCGAGGGAAATGTAGACCTTCTTTTTGTTGGCCGCCGACGACATGACCGCGTAAATCAGCTGCTGAAACAGGCGCGAATCGATACCCTGCGCGGCAAGCAAGCGATCCCCCTCTTCAGCTGAGCCGGCCGGATCGAAGGCTACCTCGTCCAGCTCCGGAATCGATTTGCCGCCGCGGATGTCGTAGCCGCTCCGGAAATCGCGGATGCGAAGCAGCCGGTTCGGCTCGCGTACGAACGGCTCCTGCCGCTCGCCCGGCACGATGAATTGATGCGTGAACGACGCGCTGCGCTGCCCCGTGAAATCCGTCTGAACGTACACGCTGCGGCCGATGACGAGTTCCCCGCTGTCGGCGCGAAACACCGTCAGCGTCTTCGGATACAGGCTGCTATCCGTCTCGTCGCGGCCGAGCAGCTCCTGCGGCGCTTTATAGACGCAGTACGGATGCAGCACCGACTTGATAAAGCCGTTGTCGAGCCCGGCCGACTTGGCCACCGTATCGAAGCCCTCGCTGGTGCGGAATATGCCTTCCCTGTCTCTTGTAAAATATTGCTGCTGAATTTTCCTCTGTCCGGTCACCTGGCATCTCTCCTGCCTACGTAATCCAGCTGGTGAAGCAGCCAAATGAACGGCTCGTCGACGCGAATCGGATTGATGACGCTGGTTACTTGTTTATTTACGGGGTTGGTGCCCAGCGCGGACACGGCAAAGTAAGCGGTGTTCGTAAAGTAGACGTCGATGGCGTCCTTGAACGGCCGGTCCACCTTCTCGATAAAACGGCTGATCTCGCCGTTAATATTTTGAAATTCCGTCTGGTCCAAATAGCCCTTATGAACGACATTGCGAAAAACGTTGCTGTTCGGCTGAATGTACTCGCTGTCTTCTTCCTTCAAATACTGCAGCATGTCGCTCTTCGTGAGCACGATCGCCGTCGGAATATCCGTCTTGCTGTTATGCTGGTGGGCGATGAAATTTTCGAACAGGCTGATGACCACCTCGCGCGGCTCGTCATAGCGGCTCGCGAATTCGCCTTCCTCTTCGCCCAGATTCAGATGAATCCGGTCGCGGATCGTGCGGATTTGCAGCGGATCGACCAGGAACAGAATGCCGGACGAATTTTTAATATGCGCGGCATAAATGTCCAAATAATCCCGCTCCACCATTCCTTCGCCCGCCACATCGAAGAAGACGAGCGTCAGCGGCGCCTGCTCCGGATCTTTGAACACGAATTGAAAAATAAACGGCTCCTGCTGCTCGTTCGGGTTCGTAGATTGCAGCATGCTGCCTCTCTCGAAAATCGGCTCATGGTAATTTTGCCGGAATTTGCGGCTGATTTCCGCACTGAGCGGCATGCACGCCGCATCGAAGTTCGAGGCGGTCGTCTGCTGCAGCGTATGGATCAGCGAGGTCATATAGACGGACTTGCCGACCTGCGAGGCGCCGACGATGGAGATGATGTTGCTCGGCACCTTGCCGGATGAAATCGGCAGCTCGTTATGGCAGTTCGGGCACAGCCGCCGCTTGGTCGTATGACCGTAGCGGTCGGTGACGGCGACGAGCACGTTTTGCGAATATTGCTTAAAATCCTCCGGAATCGTATCCGGATCGATCACCGCTTCCATATCCTGCTCGGACAAATGGAACTTGCGCCGCCAAGCGTTCAGTCTGCGGTCCTCCTGCAGCATGAACTCGTCGTCGTCCTCCTTGCTGTGAACGGCGCGGAACACGACGTCCTCCGGCTCGAATTTGCTGAAGCAATACGGGCATACGATGCTGTAATAAGGGGGCCGCTCCTTGACGGGCGGCTTTTTCTCAAACAGGCTTTTGAATTTACCCAGCATGTGAATCCCTCCTAAAAGTTTTCGGAAGAAAACTATCTTCGTAAGCATAAGCTAAGAGTTTTCGTTAGAAAACTGACTTCGTGAGCTTTCAAAGGGTGGTGATTTCGTCGTGTCCTGCGGTCGATAGAAGTTTCCACTCGCTGTTGTAGCCGGATTTTTTTCATTTTTGAAGCCCTGAAGCGGGACAAATCCGTCTACAAAGGCGACCGCTTACGCTGCTCCAACTTTCTATCGACTCTCCGGCCACTTCTTCACCATGTTTTTCAAAATATGGCGAAAACCGCCTGATTTCTTGAATAGGTTAGATATCCGGGGACAAAGGCGAACGCTGCGCTTCTCCAGATTGCTCTCGCTGCTTCGCCCGCTTTTTCACCGTTTTTCACGATTCCAATATCAGCTCATACTGTTCTCCGTAACGGCTCTCCGTAAAAAACAAGCGGACAAAGTCGTGCTTGCCGACTTCGATCTCGGGAAGCGCGCTGCGGCCGACGGCAAAATCGCTCATAAACGGGTAAGCGATGCCGTCCTCCTTATGCGCCGGAACGGCGCCTTCCTTCTTCACATAGCAGAGCGCTTCCTTCGGCACCGCGATTTCGCAGAACAGCTGGATGCGGGCTGTCTTGAACTTGCTGAACAGCCTGCCGCCGTATTTGATCGAGCAGCGTATTTGCGCTCTCCCGCCGCTGACGCGGACGTAGTTATCGCGGTCGGCCTGCCTGAACGCCGTCAAGCCGCTGCCCTGCCGGAGGCAAGGGAAGATGCGGTAGCCGCGGGCGCCGATATAGCTCACGCGCTCCTTGTAACCGCCCTTCACTTTGTACTCTTCCCGGGTCAGCAGCTTCAGCTGCGCCGGAGAGAGCTGCTCGGGCGCCTGCTCCTCGTCCTCCTTAAAGCTGTAAATATATACGTATTCGACATCCTTCGGCCACTGCCAGGTGATCGTGCATTCCCCGTCCCGCAGCTGGCATTCGGCTTTGCGGATGCGATAAGCTTCGTTTAATGATTCCCACTGCCGCTGCATCGCTGTTTATCCCTCCGTCCCGTAATCGCTGCTTTTTTAGCGGAACCGCTTGCCGGTCTGGTCGCCGCCTCGTCTGCCGTAGCGGCCCTGCGGCTCCAGCTCGACGCGGGACCTCCGGCCCCGGCCGAAGCCCGAATGGCCGCTCGTTTCCTGGCGTACCGCAACAAGCAGCGTAGAGACGGAAAGCACGAAAGCGAGAATCAGGTCGGCCATCAACCGGTATATCGACGGATAATCGGCTCCTTGGACGCCGGATTCGATAATCAGCCCGGCCAGAAGTCCGGCTACCGTGCCGCCGATCGAGAAGCTCGCCGCCAAATAGCGGTTGTCGAAGATGATCCCGAGCGACAAGCCGAGCAGCGTTCCTATCAGCATAACCAGCGCCGCTCTCAATATGCCGTGATAACCGTCGGACGCCGCGGCCCCGGTGCGCTCGTTCAGCAGATGCCGCTGATGATCCAGCAAATAAATTTGCTCGAAGGCGTCGGCAATCCGGTCCGCGCTCTGCGCGTCGTAATAATTGCCGCCGGTATTGGCGGCAATCTGCTGCAGCAATTGTCTACCTTCCGCCTGAGTGGAATCGATGCCTATCGTATGTACGCGGACATGCTCCTGCACGTAAGGAGCAAGCACCTTGGCCGTATCGACATCGCTGTACCCGTCGGAAATAAGGATCACCGCCGCGTTGCGGCCGGCTCTTCCCTGCTGCTGCAAATGATCCATGGCGGCATTAAGCGCCTTGCCGATATCGGTTTGCCCGCTGGGAACGTAAGCAGCCTCCAGCTTGGCGGACAGCTCGTTCTTGACGCCCGCTCCGTTCAGCTGCGTCAGCGGAAATACTTGCTGAGTCTGCTCGTTGAACGTGAACAGCGCCGCGCGCTTCTTGCCGTCCATTTTGCCGATCAGGGACTGGGCGGCCCGGACGCTCTGCCTGTCCGGGTCGGTCTGCAGCATGCTCTCGGACTTGTCCAGCAGCAGCACGTAATCTTGGGGAACGTCCCGCTTCCCCAAAGACAGGCCGTATATAAACTGAAACAGAACCCCCGCGACAAACAGCAGGACCAGCGTACCGGGCACAAGCAGCTTCCAGCCGTCGCCGGCGTAACGCAGCCGCCAATTGTTCCCGTTCAGCTTCGGCGAGATGATCTCGGCCGCCAGGCAGCCTATGCCGACGAACAAGGCGAACTGGCCGAAATACAGCCCCATCAGCAGCGTCTCGTGCATCGCGCCTTCCCAGCGGTCCAGTATCCATTCTCCTACGACAAAGCCAATAAAACCGCCGATAACGCTAAAAATTGTCAACAATGAGTTCCATTTGCGCTGTTTCACCGTTTCCCCCTCTTTCTAGTTCCATGCCTTCCCGTATCGATTCCGCTTCCGGCCGCCACGCAGCCCGATGCTGATGATTAGTCTTGATCCGGCAGCGCCTTCGGTTCCGAAGAGCGGTCTTCCGGGCCGCTCAGCTCAATCCCGTGAAACTGGTACCCGTTCTGAACGTACGTATCGTAATAAATTTTACCGTTGCGGTAATACATCAGATCGTCCAGCCGGAAGCCGCCCATCAGGTTCAGCTTCTCGATGCCGCTCGGCTTTTTCTCATGAATGCAGCCGAGCTTGTACGTTCGGCTGCCGTGATCGACGGCGTACGCATATTGTACGAATTCGCTCTGATAATCGCCGAATATATATTTCTCCTCGTACCGGTGCCGATGCGTCGACCGGTACACATCGATGCGAATCGCCGCCTCGTTCTCGAGCGTTGCGTACAAATCGCGGAACAGATCCTCCTTCGACAGCACCTCGCGGTTATCGTAGCTGGCGGCCACATTCGCCCGCTTCAGCAGCTCGTCCTCGAACGTGCGGCTAAACAGGCGATGGGAGAACAAGTCTTTGCGCGCGGCTTCGATCAGCCGGTCGATCAGCGCCTCTTCCCCCTGCAGGAGCAGAGCCGATATATTGCCGAGACAGCGGTCTTCCCAATAAAACTGAACGCCGCGGCGCTCCTCCAGCTCATCTGCGATCTCCTTCACCACTTGCTCGTAAAACTCGTTGATGTTGCGGCCCAAGTAATCGTTCGTCACGGATATGCTGCTCCGACTCGTATCGCGAAGCGCCGTCTCCAACCGGCGAAGCCGTTCCGCGAACGGCGCGGCGTACGCGTGCAGCTCCTCCAGCTTGCCGATATAACCGGCAAGCAGCTGCTGCTTCGTCTCCAAATAGAGCAGCTCCAGCTTCATTCCGTACACTTCATCGACGATATGCCGGACGACCTGCTTCACTGAAAGCTGATTCCTCAGCCGGCTCCATAGCGACGCCTGCCCGAACGATTGCGCCTCGACCCGTTCGTCGTACTTGCGCTTCAGCTCCTCGCGGCACTGCTCGATATGCGCCGCGTTTTCTCTGAGCTGCTCGCGCAGCTCGTGCGCAATGCCGCCCTCCAGCGTCTCAGCCGTCCACGCGCAGCCGCTGATAAACCCGTAAGCCGGGTGATTCAGGACGCGCTCCCGGAACCGCCGCTCCAGCTCCCGCGGCAGGCCGCGCTGGGCCAGCGCTGTCTCGGCCCGTCGGGCGACGTTCGTCTCGAAGAACGTTTGCGCGTTGCCGCCGAACAGCGCGATCTCCGCTTCCCGAAGCGTCATCGTTTTAAGCTCCGACGGCGAAACGGGATGATACAGCATCCCGTACATCCCGTCGACCGCTTTGGCGGGCTCGCTGACAAGCTCCTCGGCCAAGCGGGAAGAACGCCCCTCTTCCAGCTCCAGCTCGTGCAGCAGCTCGCGGCTGTCCCTGGACGCGCTGTTCTCCTTCAGCCGCTGCAGGGCCAGGCGGTACCAATGGTACAGCGCGGTCAGCGCAATTGCCTGATCCGGCCGCTTCACCCGAGCCATGCCGGCGGATGCGTAGCAGCGTCCGTCGGTATCCGGTGGGATCATATTCTGCTTGAACTGCTGGTTGTTATAGGCGCCGTGCTGGGGATCGAGCTCCTGCTGCGCCTTGCGGTTTTTCAGCAGATTCAATCCGCTGATGATGTCGTAAGCGCCCTGCATGCCGCTATCGGCAAATATCCCCCGCTCATCCTTGTTGCTCAGCAAGTACACCATGTCGAACAGCGGCGACGGACCGTGCATAACCGGCAGCCGAATGCCTTCTCCGGTGACCTGGAGCATCGCTTCAAACCGGTAGCCGCGATCCTGGTACGAGTCGGTCTCCCGCAAAAAGCTGACGCCGAGCGAAGAGGAGAAGGCATAAGTCTCCTCGACCTGCTTCTCCTCCAAAAGCCCGTACAAATCGATCATCACGGAGCGGAAATGCTCCCCGAACACCGATTTGATCAGCACCGTCAATTCCGGCAGCAGCACGTTGCAAGGATCGTCCAGCTCCGTTACGACCGCGATGTTCAATCGCTGCAAATGCGAATACATCCGTCCGAATTCCGCGATGCGGCTGTTCATTTTCCGCAGGATGACGTTCAATTCCAGCAGCTTCGCTTCATCTTGATAGAAGCGCTTGTGCAAATCCGCCCGCAGGCTTTTCTTATCCCCGGCTGCGGCGGGCATCGTCCAGCGGTACAAGCTGCGGTCGTCATCCGCGTCCAGCGGTTTCGTGCCGACATGCAAGTAGACGACGCCGGCGCTGTTGTTCCACTGCTTGCCGTTTAACGCTGCAACCTGCCGCAGCGCTTCCTCCGTCTGGTCGCCAAGGAACAAAAACACGAGCGGATGGTTGATGCTGCGCAGCTCGTCTCCGTCACTGCCTCGGTTATCCATATCGGCCGCATATTCGTTGGCGAACGCGAGCAGCTTCTCCCGCATGTTCCTTCCCCCTCTCCGCTTAAGCGAAGTGTTCTTTTTTTCATTAGATCCGGCCCCGTTTGATCTTCCTAGATGCCGACTGGCCTATTTCAAGCTTTTCACCATATCGTTTACTTTCACCGACACCTGCTTGTAGAAGCGGTACATGTCTTCCCCGTTCTCCCACTCGACGCGATCGTAATCCAGAGCCGATTTCGCCTCCTGGTAACTGGCCGCCATCTCGCTAAGCTTCGCGAGCAGCCCGCTAATATCCGAGGATGACGTCAGCTGCTGTACCCGCTTGGCCGACTTGCGCTGCAAGAGCGCCTTCTTCTTTTCATCAAGCTCGCGGACGCGGTTATAAATTTCGTATTCGACGAATTTATTCACCTGCATCAGATTGACGAAAGCGTCCCACGGATCTTCGTCCGCATCGTGATCGTAGACGAACAAAGCGCCTTTTTTGCAGATGGTGTCGGTATACATCGCCTCGATGAACAGCTGCATCAGCTTTTCTTCGTCCTTGTAGGCTCCGAGCAGCTTCTCCAGCTCGGCGATTTTGGCCGAGATCTGATCGTACTTGCGGCCTTCTTCCTTCACCCGCTTGAGCAGCTCGGGCGAACGGATCAGGTTGTCCTTCGCCATCTCCTCGCTTATGCTGCCGAAAATGTCTTTCGTTCCTTCCACCGGCAGCCCTTGCTGAACGAAAGCCTTGAGCTCGCTCACGCAGCGCTGCACTTCGCCCAGATTCGGTCTTTGCGAGCCGAGCTGCATATTGAAGGAGGCCAGGTGGCGCTCCAGATCGAACGGCTGCGAGAATCGGCATTCGTAGCGGTTAATCGTGCCGCTGTCGTCGCCTTTGACGCGGATGACTCCGTATTCCATCAGCTTATCGAACAAAGCGCGGACTTCGGCATTGTATTTTTTGACGCGCGAATTGTCGTAGGTGTCGCCCCATGATTTCTCCGGTATCGGCGAAGGCAGATACGTCCAGTTGATCTTATCCGTCTGCACCAAATGGCGGCCGATGCCTTCCGGCTCGAGAATCGTGTTCTCATAGCTCGTCTCGTATACTTTGAGCGGCGTATAGAGGAACAGCGGAATCCCGTTTTGCGTGTTCAGCCAGAAGATGCGGTTCTTCACTTCGCTCTCCTTGACCGTGAAGCGCGAGTTGGCGATCGCATGATCCTGGAAGTTGCGAATCCCTTTGAAAATGGCGGGAGCCTTCACCGGCACCGAGACGAAGCCCCATGACGGGAAATTGAAATGTCCCGAGCTGTTGCTCAAATGGAAGACCGGCTTCGCTTCCTCGTACAAGCGGTTGGCGATGTTCTGCTCCACCAGCTTCTCGATCGAATCGTCATGGCCGTACTTGATGACGAGGAACTCCTCCATCGACTTGGTGATCAGATCGCCGAAATGGTCGGTCAAAAACTCGGAGATCGCGCTGATAACGTCGACTTCCTGCTCCTTGATCCATTGATTCGATTTGCGCAGCAGCTCGTTCGTGAAATCGCGGATCAAATCGTTCACGTTCTTCTCGTCCGTCACCTGACCGATCAGCTTGGCCATATCCGGCACGCTGACGACGTTCCAGTAGTACGTCCGGTTGCCTTTATGATCGACCTCTTCCTCGCCGTTGGTCAAAATATCGCCGTTTTTCTCGAATATTTTGTTCAGCTCGTTCAGCAGCTCCGTAAACACTTGATAAATCCGCGAGTTTTCCTGGTTGATCAAATCGTACAAATCCTCGTAAAACTCCACCATCTGCTCCATTCGCTCGCGGTCGGCCTGCAGCAAATATTCGTGGATTTTGGCCTCGATGTACGCATCCTTTTTCTTGTCCTTGGAGATGAACGCGCTGCGGGCCTCGGTCAGCTTTTGCTCCGAATTTTCTTCGGCCGACTCGATATCGCGGGGAATGCGGTAAATGCTCTCCTTCAGCGACTCGATATACGAGGAAATCAGCTTCAGCAGACAGAATCCTTTATCCTGCAAAATAATGCGCGACACATAGAACGGCCCCTGCTCCGGGTTGCGGAAAATTTTTGTTACCTGCTCGGAGAACAGCTCTTTCTTCTCGCCCGGCAGCTGTCTGCGGCATTTGATATATTCCTCGCGCGCCCGGGAGAGAAAGCTTTGCTCCAGCTCCGTATCGATATTGACCGTCTGCTGCTTGACGACGTTGGCATAGCTTAACCGCTCGCTGTTCTGATAGCCCGCCAGCGGCTCCGGCACGCGCTCTCCGAATTCCCTGTGGATCGAATCGGGATCGATGCCGAGCTTATGCGCCAGCTTCTCTACGTCCTCCTGGGACGGACCGGCATGGAACATCTTCTCCATCCGCTGAAACATCTTGAAGGCGAGGTATGTCGTCATCTCCTCGATCGGCAGCACGGCCGACGAGGCGCCCAAAATGTTGTACTGGTAGTTGGCCGCGTACGCTTTGGGCATCTGATTGATATTGGTGCGGATGTTGCTGATATAGTCATGGATCGCGAACTCCTCGCCGGAGCTTTTGTCCTCGCTCGCCATAAAGTTCGTAATATTCTCCGCCGTCACGTTCATGCAGTAATCGTAGGCGTTCTCCAGCAGCTTGCCTTCGAGATTCGTCGCCGAGATCAGATGCGCCAGATTGAACGGAGGCATCGGCGAGTTGACGTTCAGTATGCTAGCATACTGCTGCTTGAACCGCTCGCTGCGTTCGTCGACATTCATCCAGTAGTCGAGCTCCTTGAGCGCCGCATAGCCGTTCTTTTTGATATATTCGCGCGAATGCTCGGATAAGCTCTTATTGGCCAAATTCACGTCCGGCGTGAACAAATAGCCGAGCAGGTTCACCTTATCGACGCCGGCCGAGCCGAAATCGCGTTCGATGATGCCGCGAACGATATAGGCGATATCGAGGAAGCAGCCGCTGCCCGTACCGCCCGACAGACCGGTCAGCAGAAATACCATCAGCTTCTTGTTCGTGCCGACCGAGAGCGTCTTGATCTTCCGCTCGATCGTCTGCACGACCTGCACGATCTTCGTGAACAGCAGCAGCCGTCCCGCCTGCCGGACGCCGGAGGCGCCGTTGATGCCGTCGGTAATCGTCAGCTCGGGCGACAGCCATTCCTTGATGTACGGCTCCAGCACGCTGCGGTTTTGCAGCACGCTGCCGATCTCCGGATTGGAGAGCAGCACGAATTCCGTCAGCGGATCGAGCCCGATCCCCTTATATTTCTTGTTGCGGTCGTGCTCGTTGGTCTCCAACGCGAGAAACTCGACGTTGCCCGGCTTCTCCTTTTTCTTCTTCGTAAAAGGGTCCTCCGGCAGCTTGAACCGGCGGTTGATCTGGTATTTCAAGCGGAGCAGCGCATCGATCCCGGTGCCGCCGAGACCGATGATCAGCATCGGGTTGTCGATCGTGTCGACGCGGATTTTTTCGCTGATAATACCGCCGCCCAAAGAAACATCCAACTGTTGTATATGCTCTCTGACCACTGCTTTCATATGTGCTTCCTCCGTTAACGGTTATTTTATATATTCGAGGGAGATCGATTTATTTACGTTTTGCAGCGTAATCCGGATGCGGTCGCCGCTTTTCAGCTCCTTGCCCTTCGCCGCGTCGAACACGCGTCCGCCCTTCTCGATGACGCAGCCCGATTCGTTGAACAGCGCGACCGTATCCCCGGCTCCCGGCCTGAAGATAATCGTTTGCGTCTCCGCAAACTCGGGGGCCAGCTGCAGCAGCTGATGGAGCTGGAACTTGCCTTTGAAGGCGTTCAGCTTCTTGTACTGCGGCGTCGTGCGCTCTCCCGTATCCTCGTCCTTAATTTCGATCACGAACTGGCCGACGAAGCCTTTGTTCGCCTTCTTCCAGACGGACAGGGCGTACAGCAGCGCTGCGATAAGAATAAGCGCGCCGGCGATCGAGCCGCCCGTCACCGCCCAGTTGATCTTCGGCTCCTCCGAAGTCCCCGTGCCCGTCTCGGGAGCCTTGGCTCCGGATTTGGCGGAAATCGTCGCCGCTGCGGATTCCTTGACGAAATTCGCGTTCTCCACCTTTACCTTGAGCGAATAATCGTGCGCATCGGCGATCTTCATCGAGCCTTCAAAGCTCTGGGCCGATACGGCGAGCGGAACTTCCTGCGTCTTCTTCGTATCGAGATCCGTGACGATCAGCGTCGATTTGGCGTTTTTGTACAGCTCGGCATCCGTAGCCTTCTGTCCGTTCGACTGCAAATACGCTTTGACCGGCACCGTGTCTCCAGGCCTATAAGATATAGACGACGAAAGTTCCATCGACACCTGCAAATCGTAGTTATAAATTAAATTAATGTCGATTTTTTCTTTGGGAACCCCTTTGACCTTCAGCTTCCAGTCGCCCTGCGCCGGGTTCAAAATTTTGATCAGCGAATAAGCGTTCGAAGTCGAATACACGATCTGGTCGGACGGAATCGCCTGCTCTTGACCGGCCGGATTGAACAGCTTAACCTCTACGGGCTTGGCCGACATGATCGAAATGTTGGCCTCCTGGACGCTGGAGTTCGGAATCTGCACAGCCACCTCCTGAAAATCGCCGTTCGCCGTAATGCCGGTGAGCGGCACGACCTTCAGCTTCAGATGACTCGCATAAATTTCGCTCAAAATTTGCGGCAGATCGTCCGCCGAGCTGGTCACGAACAGCTTGCCGTTCGTTTCGTTCGAAATGCGCTCCAGCGCATCCTTGTTCAGCTGTCCGTCGGCGTTGAGGCCGATCGTGTAGATCGGAATGCCTTTGTCCTTGGCCTTCTTGACTGCGTCGCTCAGCACTTTGTCCGACTGCTCCTGCGACTTGCCGGCATTCAGCGAGTTGTTGCCGTCGGTCAGCAGAACGATGAGCGGAACATGCCCCTGCTCGGAGCCGGACTCCAGCACCTTGACCGCTTCGCTGACGCCGACGGCGATATCCGTATAAGGCCCGCGGGTTAACTGGTCGATGAATTTCTTGAGATCCTGCTTATCCGAAACGCTGTTCATCTTCAGCAGCGCCTTCTCGCGGAGCACTTGATCCGTGTAGGCGACGACGCCGATTTTATCTCCTTGCACCGAGGACATATCGACGAACATTTTCATCGCTTCGTAGCTGACTTTGTTGACGTCGCTCTCGTTCATGGACGTGCTGACGTCCACCGACAGCACCGCGTCGATATGCGTATCGCCGTCCGCGCCGGCTGCCCATGCTCCCTGCGAGCAGGTCAGAAGCAGCAGAAGCGTAAGGAGCAAGCGGAAGACGGATGTGGTATGATTCATTGTGTTGATTCCTCCAAAACGTGATTTACGGAAATTGTCGATTCCTGTCGGGGTTGTAACGAATTTCTGTTGTAAATTGTAAAATGTGGGAGCGATGATGTATATTATGTCTACTAACCATATTAACTTTTTAATATGCAAAATTCCACTAATAGAATCTTAAAGTTTAGGAGAATCCGATGCCGACATTTATTGGAATAGCTTTTGCCGCCGTCTTTGTCGCCGCCCGCTGGATTTATTTTCATACGAGCCGAAAGCAGGAAGTGCGCCCGGACGCCGTCGACGCCGAATTTCTGGACCTGCTGAACAACGGTGATCGCCATGAGTAAAAAGATTCCCGTGCAATTTCGCAAAAGCGTGCGAACCCGCCATGCTTTTGAACGTTTAAAACAGTGCAAAGGTTGCGGAAATGTGTCCGTTCTCTGGAGCGAAAATTGTCTGAAATGCGGAGCGGACGGAAAATTCCAGTCGTACCGGCAGATCGTCCGAACGATTCGCCGCCGCCAAACGGCCAGAGACGCGATGATAGCCTTCTCGATCAGTCTTGCCGCTTTTTTCCTGGCGGAAACCCTCCTGCAGATGGTTATCTCGGTGCTGGCGGGCATCGCCCTCGTCGCCGGATATTTTTTGCTGGCCAACCATTATGCTTCCTCCGTGGAAAACCGGCTGCTGCATCAGCTGCTGGCGACCGAGCATCAGGCGATCCGCGACGGCATGCTGCTCGATCTGGAGGATGCGGCAAACGATCTGAAGGCGGACGATTTCAAGACCGCCTACGAGAAGCTGCGCGAAATCGGCTACTTGATCACAGGCAATCAGGTGAAGGTGCTGAAGCTGATGTGCCTGAGCCATTTTATCGTGCGCAGCGATATGGACCTCGAGCTGTCCACCCTGATTCCGTCCGGCTTCGAGCCGGATTTCATCCGCTATTTGCACGAGGTGAGCAAGGTCAGTCCGCAGCTCGTCGGGCGCGACGCGCTCGACTATGTGATGCGCCACCGCCAGGCAATCGAGGCTTTCCCGGGCGGTCCGGAGACGCTGGCGCTGACGGCAAGCGCCGCCCTGCGGGTCAAAGGCTATGTGCTGCAGTACCCCGGCCTGATCGCCGATTATTTGGACGCGCTGCCGCGAGACCGCCTGCTGCGCCTGTGCAAGCTGCTCCAAGGCAGCCGCGACCGGGTGCCCGAGCTGTACGACAAGGCGCGGGAGCAAGTGAAGCTGAAATACGATTTTGATCCCGAATTTCAAGGGTTATTGTAGGAGGGACGGTCATGTTCATATCGATGTACAGCCGTTCGAAGCATACGCGCAATCTGGCCGGTCTGCTGCTGGCCGTCATGCTCGCCGCCGCCGGCTACAAGAGCTACGCCAGCTGGTCGAAGGCCGATCTGTACGAGCAGGCGGCGAAAGCGCAGGAGGCCGGGCATGAGCTCGAAGCGGAGGCTCTGTTCCAGCGTGCGAGTGCGAATACGGCCATCCGCTATAAAAACGAGGAGATCGACGCCGCTCTGAACGCGCTTCGGCCGGTAACCGAGCTGAAGCGGACGCTCGGCTCCATCGCCGGCCAGATGCATGCGGCGACCCAGGTGAACGACGTGCCTACGCTGCTCCAGGCGTACGAGTCGTTCCAGCAGGTCCAAACGGAGTATGCTTCGCGCAGCGAAGCGGACCAGAAGCGGCTTGCCGAGGCGGAAGCCTCCTATCGGGTGGAGGAAGGGCTTGCGCAATCGTTCGCCGACGTGAAAACGCAGCTGGAGCAGAGCCTGGAGAACGGCGCCGCCGACAAGTCGTTCGACAGCGGCAATGCGATGCAATATTTGCTGCAAATTCCCGCCGCCTATTACAAGGACGAGAAGACGAAGAAGCAGCAGTTGAACGAGTTGTTCAAAGCTTATGACCAGAAACGGCTGGACGCGCTGTTCCAAACGAAGAGCTTTCCCGAGGTCGTGGACGAAACGCAGCGCCTCCGCAAATTTTATACGGCCGGCGGCGTTCAGGCCGAATGGCTGCTGCCCCAGTTCGAGACGTATGCGCAGAATGCGCTCGCTTCGCTGCTGAAGAAAAACGATTTAACCGCCTTTATATCTTATTCCAAAAAATATCAAGGGACTAAAGAGCTTACGGACGGACGCCCCAAGCTGAGCAGCTATATTCAAGCTTCGATCAAAACGCAATTTACCCGGGCGCAGCAGCTTGCCGCCGCGAAAAAATTCGCGGAAGCGATCGATTTGTATACGGTATTAAACGCGTACCAGGATACGTCGAAGGAAGCCGCCGATACCGAGCAGCGCTGGCTTGAAGCCGATCCGGCGCAGCTCTTGCGCAAAGCGACCGGCGCGAAGGCCGACGCCGTCTTCACGAATGTGCAGAGCGCCAAAGGGGCATGGGGCGCGAAGCTCGCCGCCGTAGGGATTGCGGCAGACGGAGAGCTTGTCCTGGCGCGTCTGGCGGCCGATCAAAAGCTCGATTACGCTTCGGCCGCGCTCGGCAAACAGCTTGCCGTCCAAGCGCTGAAGCTGTCCGGCCCGCTCGGCGGCGGCGACCAGCAGCCGGCCGTCGTCATCGAAGCCGCGTCGAAATCGCGCCGAGCCAGATACGTCGCCGTATCCTACGAGCCGCGCTCGGCGGAGCTCAAGACCGTTCTCGACGTAGAAGCCGACGGATTCGCTCCGGACCGCAGCCGCCCGGGCACGCTGATTGTCGATAATCCGACCGGCGAGGCCGCGGGACGGCAGGCCTATTACGAATTTCAAGGGGGACAGTACGTCTTCGCGAAGGTGAAATCCGATGTCCTCGACATCGCGCTGTCCGAGCTGCCGAAGCAGAAGACGGGAGCGATCATCCGGTTTCAATGCCAGATCGCGTCCGTGGACGGCAATACCGCCGTCGTCAGGCTCGGCAACGACGTTGTGCTGCTGAGCGGCAATGTCCGGTTTCGGACGGGACCGGCCGTCGTAACGGGGACGCTTCTGGAGAAGAGCGCAGCGGATGGGAAGGAAAGCCGGGAGCGGCCGCAAGGCGAGGCCGGCGCCGTACCCGGGACGAAGAGCCCCGCGGCAGGCTCAAGCCCTGTTCCGAATCGAGAAGCCGAAGTAAGCGCGAAAGCAACAAAACAAGCGGATGTGCCCGGAAATGCCGATGGAAGCCCGGGCGCCGGTTCAATAAACGGCGCCGGCCCGCTGCCGGACACCGCTCCGCGAGCCACCAGAGGCAGCGGCGCGGCGGCGGGAGCGAACCAAGGCGGCGCCACGGGCGTCCCATCGTCGGCGGCGGCCAACACCTATAAAATCGCCGTGATCGAGCTGACGCAGGACGACGGCGGAGGCTTCTCCGGCCGTTCCGCCAACCGCCCGGCACAGCCCTGATTCGGCCTGCCGGCATCATACGTTTACAACCTTCCGGATTCCCGTTATAATATAACTCTTTTCCCAGTAACCGGAATCGGAGGCAATCCTATGTATAAGCATTACCCTGCTGTTCAGCAAACATTTCATCATAACGAAGTATGGGAGCCGCTGTACCGGATGCGCGTCCTCGCCGACGATTGCGAAGCCGCCTTATTCCGGAGCGCTCCCGTGCGAAGATTGAAGCATCTGCATCATTTCGGCGCAGGTGCTTTATTTTGCCCGGTTACCCATTCGCGCTACGAGCATACGGTCGGCGTCTGGGCGCTTGTGCGGCATTTTTTCCCCGAGCACCGGGAATTGCGGGCCGCGGCGATCGTCCACGATGTCGGCCATCTCCCCTTCTCGCATACTGCCGAGCATGTGCTGAACGTCAGTCATCACGGGATGACGGAAGCGGCCATTATGTCTCCGCCTATTTCGTCCATATTGACGGAACACGAATTGTCTCCCGAGCGCATCGTCCGGCTGCTGAACGAAGACTCGCCCTTGACCCACCGAAGCGAGCTGCTCGGCCTCGATCATCTGGACAGTTTTGTGCGGGATACTTGCGCGGCGGGGCGGTGTGCGGCGCAGCCTTGGGAGCTGATCGGAAAACTGAAGTTCAGCGGCAACTATCTCGATACGAAGAACCAATCCCCCAAAAGTGACGTGATGCTTTGAAGCTTATTCCGTCCGCATCCAGCTTCAGCTGGATCGGCGTCTAACCTTTCCTCTGGGATCGTTCTATGGGTAGACATTACTTTCGGGGGAGCCCCCGGATATCCACAGGAAATTGCTGCGCATCATTTCCTAAACAACGATGAAACCGCGGCGTTGCAGCTGCTGGACGCCACAGCCCAGGATAACTTCATGTTTCTAAGTACCGCCTTCCTGGCGATGTACGATCTCTTGTCCCGCGCGGTGCGTCTCTATATTCATGAGCAGCCTGCCTCCCGGTCGGCGATTCAGCTGATGACGGACCAGGAGCTGCTTGCCTTGCTGCAATCCGGCGCCCGAACCTCGCCGCCTCTTGCCCGTCTGCTGCAGCTGCTCTTGTCCGAGCCTCATCGCATCGAGCCTTGCGGCGAGCATAGTCCGGGGGCCTTCCCACTCAGCGTGCGCAAAGTTACTGCAAGCAGCCGCTGCTGCGCGGCATACCGCTCAGCGAGTCGAATGCCGCGGCCAAGGAAACGATGAATGCGGTCCGCTCCTTGGCCGGCACATACTCATACTATTACAAAGAGGTGACGCATCTTGATCGTCGGAGAAATTAAATCGATTCACCGTTACCCTGTCAAATCGCTGGCCGGAGAGCAGCTGGATCAGGTCCGGGTCGAACGATACGGCCTGTACGGGGACCGCAGCCATGCTCTGATCCATCCGGATCGGACCGGTTGGGAGCGGTTCATTACCGCACGCGAAATTCCCGGACTCTTAGGCTACCGGGCCCGGTTCGAGGGCAGCGGATCGGAGCGTTCCTTCCCCGAAGTGGTCATTACCGGCAATGACGGTCAAGTATTCGGCTGGAACGAACAGTTCGTCCGGGCCGTCCACACCGAAAAGTATCGCAGCATCGCGCTGGAAACCCATTCTCCCGATGAAACCGGGCTGCTCGCCGTCGACACCTCGAGCATTCTGCTTGTTACGGAATCTTCGGTTAACGCCTTGGCCGAGCAATGGAAACAGCCGCTGGACGAACGCAGATTCCGCCCGAATCTCGTCATTTCGTTATACGAAGATATTCCCTACGCCGAATCGGCGTGGGTCGGGCGGAATCTCTCGATCGGGCCGGCAACCGTCCGGGTCGATATGCCCTGCGAGCGCTGCACGATGATTACGATTCATCCCGAAACGCTGGAGAAGGACAAATCGCTGCTCCGGCTTATCCATCAAGAGCGGCAGCTTATGTTCGGGGTTTATGCTTCGGTGCAAGGCACAGGAACGATTGCCGTCGGAGATCAAGTGAAGCTTACACCTTAAACCGGGCGATCGACTGCTGAAGCTGGGAGGCGAGCTCGGTCAGATGGCGTATCGAGCCCGTTACATGCCCCATCGAAGCCAGCTGTTCCTTCGTGGAAGCAAGAATATGCTGCGTACCGCCCGCATTCGCGGCGGCTACTTCGGCGATCGCATGAGCCGCCTCCGAGACATGGGCCGCTGCCCTTTCCATTCTGCCGGAAGCTTCGGTGACTTCCGACATCTCCCGGTCGATTTCCCCGATCGACTCGACAATAAAGCCGAACGCCGCGCCCGCATGATTCACATCCTGCAGCCCTGCATCGGTGACGCTGCGGCTCTCGGCCATAAGCAGCGCCGCGCTATGGGTCTTCTCGCGGATATCGGCGATCATCTCTACGATCGTTGCAGCCGAATGAGCGGATTGGGACGCAAGGCTGCGCACTTCCCCGGCTACGACGGCGAAGCCCCTTCCGTGCTCTCCCGCGCGGGCGGACTCGATGCCCGCATTCAATGCCAGCAGATTGGTTCTGCGCGCAATATCGGTTATAAGCTGAATCGCCCTCTCAATAGCCATCGACCTCTCCTGTAAGCCTGCGATGACTTCGTTCATCAAATTCATCGTATCGTGCACCGATGCCATCTGCTTCATCGCCGTCCTGATCGTATCGTCCCCCTGCAGAGCCGCTTCCTTCGCATGACCGACGATCACGGACACATGACGGGATTTATCCGAAATCTGCCCCGCCTGATGCGACATGACATCGATGACGCGCATGCTTTCTTCCACGCTGGCGTGCTGCTTCACAGACCCGGAGGCTACCTCTTGCACGGTAGCGGCGATTTTCTCCGAGGCTTCTCCGGTCTCAGCGGCGCTGGAATGGAGCCCGGCGGCATGGGAGGCGAATTGCTCGGCATGGCTTCCGACCTGCCGAATCAGCTCCCGCAGTTTATTCACCATCCCGTTGAACGAGGCGGCTAGCTCTCCGAATTCGCCTCCGGAGCGGATGACGATCTGTCCGGTCAAATCTCCTTCCCCTTCGGCGATGTCTTTCAGTTGACGGCTGACCAAAGCTAGCGGACGCGATATGCGGGCAGCCAAAATGATCCCGAACGTCAGAGCGATGAGAATCGCCGCGGCGCTGGCGGCGACGATCATCCGGCGCGTCGATTCCACAAGCCCGGCATTTGTCCGATAATCCTCGTTCATCAGCTGCTCTTGACGGTCGACGACCGTTTTCGACACATTCTTGATCTCGGAGCCGGTCGGCAGCACCTCGGCCCCGATCAGTCTCCTGGCTTCTTGCGGATCTGTCTTCAGCAGCTTCACCACTTGCTCCGCTTGCGCCTGCAATTTCTTGTTCAGCTCGGCGATTTCATTCGCCGATGCCCGTCCGTCCTCCGACAAGTTCCCCGACACTCGGCCGACCAGATCGTTCAAATCGGCGTTCGTCGATTGAAATCCCAGCAAATATTGGCTGTCGTTCACAACGAAATACGCGTTAAGAAAGTTCATCTGCTGGGCGGCGTCGAATTGGATCACATGAGCGTCAAAAGCGGCGCGGGCCTGCACCTCGACGAGGGCGGAATACGAATCGTTAACCGTCTGCAAATAGCGGTATGACATTCCTCCGATCACGGCAAGCAGCAAAGGCGCGATCAAAAAACCGATAATAATTTGTTTGCCAATGGACAATTTCATTGAAGCCCTCCAGTTACAAAAATGCATATGTTGACACGATTCGTCGCTTTCTCCCCTCATCTTACAATACGCCCTGTTAAAATGGTGTTAAGAATGAAAACAGCCCTTCCGAGCTTTTCGCTCGAAAGGGCTGCAACGGCTTGTCTCCGCTCGCCTTTAAATCCGTATTTTTCCAAAAATGAACCTTACCGCACCGCTTCCGCTTTGATCTTGTCGATCTTCTCCTGACGTTCCCGCTCCGACAAGCGAGGACAGGTGAAGCAATAACCGTGGCCGGTATCCGTTTTGTAAGCAAGGCAGCATACCGCCTTGATTCTCATCTGCTCGCCGGGCTTGCGCGGATTCTCCATCATCCGGAAGCGGATGTCGAACGGATTCTTGGGCCGGCCGAATACGGCCGGATCGAGTCCGCGCAGCAGCTGATCCAGATCATGGTTCAATCTCTCGCGCTGCTCCTCCGTCTCCGCCTCCTCCAGCCAGCGGTCCTTGACATAATGCAGCCGGGTGCCGATCACGCCCCACAGCTGTCCGGCGTTCAGACCGACGACGCCTGCTATACTCTCCAGCAGCGGCCGAATCTGCCGACCGTAGAAGGCTTCCATCGCCTCGACCGCCTGAGAACTGCGGTGAGCGGCAGCGTCGGGCAGCGACTCGCTCTCCCATTGTCTGACGCGAAACTCCATGCCTGCCCGCTGCTCCTTCACATAAAGCTGCAGCTCCACGTTGTCGAGCGACAAATCCGGCTTCGCATTATCATGCCATAGCGAATATTGAAACGCCGCGCAGACCGCTCCGAACCAGCTGGCAAAATACGTGCCCGCGACATCCGGCTCCAGCGCTTTGATCAGCGGCGCATAAGCCCGTATGAACGATTCGGCGCCCTCTGCGCCTGCAAGAGAAGACAACGACGCCCCGAACACCGTATCCGTCCTATCCTCCAAAGTTACCCCGAACTGCCCGGCATAATATGCTGCGTCAAATTGCGGCAACGCAATCCCTCCTTGCACCTTTTTATTTTTCGTATTCATTGTTGTATGAAGTATGATCAGGCTCCGCCAAGCAGGCCGGCCTAATCCAATCTTATGCTCAAAGGATTCTGTGTTTGATAACGAAAATCATTATCATTATAGAGACTGCCTTACCGCTTGTCAAACATTGCGGCTCCCGTTTATAAGCGCGATGCTTTCGTCGCGCCCTGCGGTCGATAGAGGTTTCCACTCGCTCTTGTTCACCGGGCTTTTAAAAGGGTGGTGAAAAAGTCCGCTGCGGCGTCCATTTGATCCTAAAATCGCTGTTAAAAACGGATTCTTTGGATTGTTTTTTCGTTTTTCTGTGGAGAGAATCCGTGTTCAAAGGCGAACGCTTACGCTTTTCCAGATTCAAATGGCCCCTCCGCTCTTTTTTCACCAAGCTTTTAAAAGCGTGGTGAAAAAGTGGCATTGTACAGTCATGACACAATAGAAATGGTAAAATAAATGGAACTGATCGATGAGAAATGAGGCCAAAACTTATGCTAGTTTCCAAACGCCAAGGCACCCAACCTCGACTATTTCAAATGGTCGAGATGGAGGCGCTTGTTCCCCAAAACCATCTTCTTCGTCAACTGGATCGTGTTATTGATTGGAGCATGATTCACGAACGTACACGTGCTCTGTATTCCGAAAATATGGGTCGTCCCGTGAGCGATCCTGAACTTCAGCTACGCTTGATGGTTCTTTGTTATCTGTTCAACCACAGTGAGCGTGCTCTGTACAATTTGCTGCCTATGCATGCGGGCTACTTGTGGTTTTGCGGCCTCGACTTTGAAGCCGTTCTGCATCCCGAAGAAGCCGAGCTGGCCTTGCCGGATCGGACCACTCTGGTGAAAACCCGAAAGTTTTGGCGGGACCATCAGGTGTTTGACGACCTGATGCGCGACATTGTTGACCAGTGCATCATCGCAGGACTCGTTAAGCCGCAAATGGATGCGGCCGTGGACGGAACACAAGTACGCGCGAATGCGTCCATTCACAGTTTGGCAGAAATCCAACTGGCCCCTGTCGAATCTATCGAGGCGTATTTAGTACGCCAAGCCAAGGAGGATACCGAAGACACGAAAACCGACAAGGAGGATGCCCCTAAACCTCCCTCTACGAGGAACGATCATTCGGAGGTAGAGGAACAGGCTGTTCACGAAGATTTTCATGGCAAAACCTTTTCCAACCGTACGCACCGTAGTACCAGCGACCCCGATGCCCGTTTGTATAAGAAAAGCAAAGGGCAGGAAGCTCATCTGCGTTATTTGGTGCATGATCTGATCGATGTTCACTCCGGCGTGATCCTGGACACCCGGGCTTCTTTAGCATCCGGTACAGCAGAAAGAGAAGTCAGCCTGAAGCAAGTGCAAGCGATTCGATTTCGTCATCCTCATCTCCAAATCCGAACGCTTTCGGCAGATAAAGGGTATGAGTCAGCAGACTATCTGGTTCAGCTCCATGAACTTGGCATCATCCCACTCATCCGGTTGCGTAGTCTCAAGCTGCAAGAATTCCCGGTTTACAAGACCCGAGCATTGCATCCCGTTCGAAAAGCCAAACGCCGTCTCAAACAGAAGGAGATCCAGGCTTACAATTTTGCAAAAAGTATTCAGCGTCATGGTGCATACCGGCACATCCAAGCCCTGCGTGCGCGTATTGAACATGCCTTTGCGGAGGCCAAAGGAAGACATGGACTCGATCGAGCCCGCAGCCGCGGTCTTGATCGCATGCAAGAGCAAGCTACACTTACGGCCATGGTCCAGAATTTAAAGCGACTGTGCCGATTCAAAGCCAGAAGGCCACGGGCCGGTGCACTTTCCTGCACCGTCCTCGCCAAGATAACAGGCTGTCCCCAGTATCTTTGCTCCACTACATGCTCAGGGTTCCGTTTTTTTGGTAACTTTGACGGCTTCATTTTGTAATAACAGGGACTTTTTCACCACACTTTTAAATAAACTACAAAAAAGACCCGTTTTCACAGGCCTTCCTGACAATCGCTATGATTAACCCAGCGTCTTTTCGCCTGGTTTCCAATTCGCCGGGCACATGCCTCCGGACTGCAGCGCCTCCAATATGCGGAGCGTCTCCTCTACGCTGCGGCCGACATTCATATCGGTTACGACCTGGTAACGCAGAACGCCTTCGGGATCGATGATGAACAGACCGCGGTGCGCCGCGCCGGTAGCCTCGTCCAGCACGCCGTAAGCGCGGGCCGTTTCCTTCTTGAAGTCCGATGCCATCGGATAGCGGATCGGTCCGATTCCCTGCCGGTCGCGGGGCGTGTTAATCCAAGCCCGGTGCGTATAGATGCTGTCGACGGAAATCCCGATCACATCGCAATCGAGCTCCTGGAACTTATCGTAATGGTCGCTAAAGGCGATAATTTCGGTCGGGCATACGTAAGTGAAGTCGAACGGCCAGAAGAACACCATGAGCCAGCGCCCCCGGTAGTTCTCCAGCGCTACATGCTCTTCCAGCGTCTCCAGATTGATCGTGGAAAGCAAGTTAAAGGAAGGGGCCTGCAATCCGATTTTTATCGTTTCCGCCGCTGCTCCTGCTGTTGTTGTCGTCATAGTCAATTCCTCCTGTAAGATGGGTTTATGTTTTCAATCGATTTGACAAATAGTGTGTCTGTGGCGCCCGATCCATGGATGCGCGGACGCCGCGTCTTACTGCGCCAATGCTTTTTTGATACGGGTCGGGTTTAAGCCCAATATTCTCGTGTCGCCGATCACGGTCACCGGAATCGAGCTCATGCCCATAGCTTGAAGCTCCTCGCGGTAAGCGTCGTTATGATCGATGTTGCGTTCTTCGAAAGCAATATTCTGATCGGTCAAATAGGTTTTCAACTGTTTGCAATAGGTGCAAGTCGTGCTGGAATAGACGATAACCGGCGTTGTAGCTGTTGACATCAAATAGCCTCCTCGAAAAAATTCGTTTTATTTTCGGCGCAAGCCGTTCGGCCTGACGCGTCATTTGTACTGCGGAATAACCTGCTCCCGGCGATGAATGAACTTGTCCGCCGCCATCGCGGCGATCGCACCGTCCGCTGCGGCGACGATAGCTTGCTTCACAGGAGAGCGGCGCACTTCACCGGCTCCGAATACCCCCGGTACCGGCGATTGCATGTACTCGTCGAGTATCATATAGCCGCTCTCGTCGAGCGGTACTTGGCCTTCCAGGAAGTCCGTCCCCGGCTTGCTGCCGGACAAAAATACGAACACGCCTTCCACCGGAAGCGTCTGCTCCGCGCCGGAAGCCATTTTTACCCGCAGCCCTTCGACGCGTTCTTCTCCGGCCACTTCCTGCGGCCTTGCCTTGAAATAGTACTGCGTACGGCTCAGCTCCGGCAGCGCTTCGACTCCCTGCAGCTCGCCGCGCGGGATGATGAAATGGACTTTGGCGGCAAGCTTGTCCAGCGCCATCACTTCGTCCAGCGCTTCCTCCGAGTCGCCGACGACGGCGATCTCTTTGCCTTCGAAGAAGGCTCCGTCGCATGTGGCGCAAGTGCTCACCCCTCGTCCGAGCAGCTTCTCCTCGCCCGGCAGCATCCGGTTGCGCCCTTTGGAGCCGGTGGCGATAATGACCGCCTTGGCCTCGTAGATCCCTTCGGCGGTAAATACGTATTTCGTCGGCCCGTCCAAATCGACCGCCGTAATCGTCGTCTGCTTGAACTTCGCTCCGAAGCCTGCCGCTTGATCGCGGATGCGGTCGAGCAGCTCCTTACCGCTCAAAGCTTCGGCAATCCCGGGGTAGTTGGCGATTTTGTGAGTGAGGGCGAGCGCCCCGGTGTTCGGAGCTTTGTCCAGCACCAGCGTATTCAAGCGGCTTCGGGCCGTATATACGGCTGCCGTCGCTCCTGCAGGGCCTCCGCCTATAATGATGACATCATACATATCGTACATTGGATACCTCCCTCGATATGAATCCGTATTTAAACTTGAACTTAAACTAAATCTAAATTGTTGATATATGAATAGTATCATGATTGTCATGACGGAGCATGAAGATTTGATGAAGGGTGCGTGAAGGTTTGATGAAGCTATCATGAAGATTTCATGAGGAAAAGAAAAACCGCCCTTCCGGACGGTCCTCATTGCTTTCATGATTCACAACTATTAATCGGCAAGCCGGTAGCCTACTCCGCGAACCGTTTCAATATAGGTCGGCGACTTCGGATTGTCCTTCAGCTTTTGACGCAAGCTCTTGACATGAACATCCACCGTATTGCTGCCCCCGAAATATTGATCCCCCCATACCCGGTCCATCAGCTCCTGCCGTGACAATACCGCTCCGCCGGTATCGAGCAGCGCCTTAAGCAGATCGAACTCCGTCTTCGTCAGATCGATCCGGGCTTGGCCCAGGTAGACGGCCATTTTTTTGAAATCGACGACAAGCTCCTTGCGCTGCACCTGATCCGAACGCTCCTCGGGCGTGCGGCCCGGCTGCAGCAGCAGCTCTTCAATTCGGGACAGCACGGAGCCAGCGGCTTCGGCCGACCACTGCATCGTGTCGTCAAAGGAGGATACGACGGCCGGATCTTGATCCTGCCGTTCCCCCCGAACCAGCAGCACGGCCGGCGCCTTAATCGCGGAAGGCCGCGGCTTCGACTGTATCGTTTCATGGGTTCCGTCCATAATCAACAGATCGACGGCCAGCGCCGAGAGCGCCTGCTCATCCAAATGGTGAAATACAAGCACATCGTAGCATTTAGCCGTCAGTTCGCGAACCAGCTCATGGAGCCCACGGGGAAAGGCGCTTATAATGACAATCGTGTTCGTCGTCGAACAATAAGCTCCGAGAGCCGGGTCCATAGCCGGAGCCGTAACGGGCTCCAGTTCGTTTATTTGCCGCTGCTGCTGCATTCAGGGCACACTCCCTTCAACAAAATATGTTCCTCCTCCACCACATATCCCGTTTCTTCGGCTACGGCACGCGCCCATTCCGCAGGAACGTGCGTGAACACTTCGTCCACTTTTCCGCAAACGCGGCAAACGATGTGCTGATGTTCTTCCGTTCTCGCGTCATACCGGCTTGCGTCTCCGTCCAGCTTCAATTCCCTGATCAGTCCTTCCTCCGTCAAATAACGTAAGGAATTATACGTCGTTGCATAGGCGAACTGCTGGCCGCGTTTGGAGAGCCGTTCAATAATTTCCGCAGCCGTAGGATGATCGTGAGACTCCATAATCACCTCGTAGATCGCTTTGCGCTGGGGCGTCAGCTGTCCTTTTCTGCTCATGATCAAACCTCCGTTCCTCAGCTTTATATTTAGATTAATTCTAATATTATACTTAGTCTAAGTCAATACATTCCTTGCGATTTCATCAAAAAAAAGGCCAGTACAGGGAAAAACTTCCCGTTTCCTGGCCTCTGATCCGGATTACCTATATGTAGCGAGTGAAAAATAAACCGCCGGACATCGGGAGCGTCGTTCCGGCCGCTGAACGATGCCGAATTCGCTTCGCATCTTCTGCCCGATATAGCTTGACAACGGCGGGCTCGCCGCTAACCTCGTCTTTATCATCCCCATAACTGCCGCGTTCATACAAAAGCACATAAAGCATGTCCCTATTCCAACTAAACTCATAGGGAATGAATTGACACTTTTAGTTATCATGCGTATAATTGTCTAGACAACTAATTAACAGAAAGAAGCGATGTTTCAAGATGCAGCAGCAAGAACAGGCTCTTTGGAGCCGCAACTTCATAACGATTTGCGTTTGCAGTTTTTTTATTTTCATGACGTTTTATATACTGGCCGTCACGCTTCCCGCCTTTGTGCTGGATGATTTGCACGGGTCCAAGCAGCAGATCGGTCTTGTTACGACCGTTTTTATTATTGCCGCCGTTATTTTCCGCCCGCTCACCGGAAAATGGCTCGATGAAGTGAACCGGAAGAAACTAATCCTCGTCTCTCTCGCTATTTTTGCCATATGCACCGTTTTGCATTTGTTCGTGAGCTCTTTTTATCTCCTGCTTGTACTTAGATTCGTTCACGGCATCGGCTTCGGCATCGCCGCGACCGCCACGTCGGCCGTCGTGATCCATATTATCCCGAACCACCGCAAAGGGGAAGGCATCGGGTATTTCAGTCTGTTCATGAGTCTGGCGATGGTCATCGGCCCGTTCCTGGGGCTCATGATAACGTCCCATTTTACATTCAACGTTCTGTTCGGCGTGTGCTTTATCCTCTCGGCGCTGGCTTTGCTGTGCGCCCTGATCACCCGTATTCCGGAGAAGGAAGGCGGTCTGACCGCGCCCGCATCCTCCGCTTCCTCGTGGGACTGGAGAAAATTGATCGAGCCCAAAGCGATCCCGATTTCGCTGGCCGGCAGCGTGCTGGCGTTTTCGTACGGGGCGATATCGACCTTCATCTCCGTCTATGCCAAATCGCTCGGGCTGGAGCAGGTGGCCAGCTACTTCTTTATGGTGTTCGCCGCGGTCATCCTGCTGTCCCGGCCGTTCACCGGACGGCTGTTCGACCGGATGGGAGAGCATGTGCTCGTCTATCCGGGAATCGTCCTGTTCGTCATCGGCATGATCTGGCTCAGCCAGGCGCATACGGCGGGGGTATTCCTCCTGACCGGCGGCATTATCGGGCTCGGCTACGGCGCGCTGCTGCCGAGCTTCCAAGCGATCGCCGTCAAATCGTCGCCCAGCCACCGCAGCGGACTCGCGACCGGTACGTACTTCGTGTTCTTCGACTCCGGCTACGGACTCGGCTCTTACCTTCTTGGGCTTATCGCCGCGAAAACGAGCTATCATACGATGTATTTGATCGGCGGCATCGTCGTCGCCTTTACCGTTATTTTGTACTACGGTCTGCATCATAAAAAGAAGCCCCGGGCCGCGGAAGCTCAGAGCGCATAAGCGATAAGTCGCCTAAAACGTCAAGGCTGCCGCTGTATATTCCTTGCAGGAATTGCAGCGCAGCCTTGTTTGCCGTTGAACTGCCAGAGGGTGGTAAAAACGCCGGCTGCACAGGCGAAAGCACTATCCGGTCGCTGTTGTTCCCGGATTTCTTGAATGGTCAAGCCCGTAGAACGGGGGAAATCCGGGAACAAAGGCGATCGCTTCGCTTCTCCAGATTGCTCTGGCTGCTTTGTCCGCTTTTTCACCGTTATTTTAATGGGAGGAGGCGAATTCCTCCATGATAAACGAGCGAAACAGCTCGGCTGCCGACGACAAGGTCCGATCCTTCATCCAGGCCAGGCCGATTTCTCTGCGGCACTGCGGCTGTGAGACACGAAGACGCCTGATTTTGCCCGGATCGATCCCGGAAAAGGAAGGAATTAGCGTGACGCCGAGGCCCGACGAGACCAGGCCGGCCACCGTAGCGACATCGTCTCCTTCGAAACGGATGCTGGGCTCAAACCCGGATTGCGCGCAAAACCGGTCGGTCAACGTGCGCATCCCGTAGCCTCTTTTGAAGCCAATGAACGGTTCGTCCGCCAGCTCGGACAAAGCGACGGCTTCGGCTGCCGCAAGCCGGTGAGCGGCCGGAACGTAGACGAACAGCTCCTCTTCGATTAGCTTATGCCATGCGATGCCCTTCATCGAATCGAGCGGCCCCACGATGCACAGATCGACCTCGCTCTGCACCAGCTGCTCGATGATGCTGGTCGTCGGGTTCTGATACAGCGCAAACTCCACCTGGGGATAGCGGCGGTTGAAGCTGCTGATCACTTCGGGCAGCACGCTCAAGCCGAACGTCATCAAAAAAGCGAGCGATATCGTTCCCGTGTAAGGGTCTTTCATCTGCCTAAGCTCGTCGGCTCCGTCCTGAATCTCCTGCAAAGCCCGGTCGACCCGGCGCAAAAACAGCTTGCCGTACCGATTTAGCTGCACCGAGCGGCCGATGCGGTCGAACAAAGCGACGCCGAGCTCTTCTTCGAGCTTCGTAATCGAACGGCTGAGCGCAGGCTGCGAAATAGCGAGCTGCTCCGCCGCTTTCGTGAAATGCTCGGTCTTGGCGACGGCCCGGAAATATTCCAACTGCTGCCACTCCATCCCTCGTTGCCTCCATTCGATTAATAACTGTAATGCACCATTTATATGACAATAATAAATTGGACGTTATGAGTTGGCAAGGAGTAGACTAAATTACAGCATTCATACTTCACTGCAAGGGGCGTTACTTATGCCATACATTGAAATCGGAACCTCCGATTACCGGAGGACACTCGTGAGCATGCTGCTCGGCAGCCTGGTCACCTTTGCTATTTTATACAGTCCGCAGACGCTGATCGGCGCTTTTGCGGAGCAATTCCAAGTTTCGCCGTCGACGGCAAGCTTCGTGATCTCCTTCTCCACGATGACGCTGGCCGTCAGCATGCTGTTCATCTCGGTCTTCTCGAACGCCTGGGGCCGCAAAGGCATCATGAGCGCATCGCTGTTCATTACGTCGGTGTTGGCCGTCGCTTCGTCGTTCAGCACCGACTTTCATCTGCTCTTAACCTTCCGTCTGCTCGAAGGAGTCAGCCTCGCCGGTTTTCCCGCGATCGCCATGACCTATCTTAACGAAGAAATCGCCCCGGGCAGCATCGGCCGCGTTATGGGCGTCTATGTGGGAGGCACCGCGGTCGGCGGTTTTGCCGGACGGGTCATCGTCAGCGCCTTGACGGACTTGTTCTCATGGCATACGGCGCTGCTCGCTCTAGGTATATTCAGTTTCCTGTGCAGCATTTGTTTTTGGCTGTATTTGCCGAAGTCGCGCCATTTTGAACCGGTCGGCATCTCCTTCGGCCACTGGCTCGGCGGCTTTAAGAGCGGCTTCTCGAACGTCAAGCTGCTCAGCTTGTACGGGATCGGTTTCCTGCTGCTCGGAGCCTACGTAACGCTGTTTAACTATATCGGCTACCCGCTGTCCAAGCCGCCGTTCAATTTGAGCCAAACCGTGATCGGCTTTCTGTTTGTTTTTCAGCTGGTCGGCTCCTGGAGCTCGTTTCTGTTCGGCAAGCTGGCCGACCGGCATTCCCGCGCGCGTCTGATCGGCCTCGGCATCGCGATGTCAATGGCCGGTGCACTGCTGACGGTGTACGGCCATGCGGCGCTGATGATCGTCGGAATCATCCTGTTCGCCTTCGGCTTCTTCGCCGGACATACGGTCGCCAGCGGATGGATCGGCAAGTTCGCTCCGGCCCGTCACAAAGCCTACGCTTCTTCGTTGTATTTGCTGTTCTACTATACGGGCTCCAGCCTCGTCGGCTGGTCCGGCGGCCTGTTCCTCTCCTCCTTCGGATGGCCCGGCGTCATCGGCCTGATCTGCTTCCTGCTCCTGCTGACAGCGCTGTTGATCGTGCCCCTAACCCGGGAGGCGCCGGCTCCCTCTCTTCATCAAGCCGGGGCGCCGAAATAACCGTTCCGCCGCAGCGCCAGCGGCACCTCGCAAACAAAAGCGCAGCCCGACAGCCGCTGATAGGCCCGTGGACTGCGCTTGTTTTTTCATACTCACACGTTTATTCCACGCTGGAGAGGAGCGGTTGCCGCTTCCCGACAGCTTATTTCCATACGACTTTTTCCCCGTAATCTTTGCCCCAGTCGTACATCATGCGCAGAATAGGCATCAGGCTCTGGCCGTACTCGGTCAGGGAATATTCTACCCGCGGCGGGACTTCGGCATACACCTTGCGGTTTACCAGCAAATCCTCCTCCAGCTCGCGCAGCTGGTTCGTCAGCATCTTTTGCGTAATCGAGGGAATCAGCTTCTTCAGCTCGCTGAACCGTTTCGTCCCTTCCAGCCCGAGATGCCATAATATAATCAGCTTCCATTTGCCGCCGATCACGGCGAGCGTCAATTCCTTCTCGCAGTTGATTTCCTTCAGATTGATCCGTTCCTTCAGTTCGCTTGCCATCGATTCATCCCGCCTTTTAAGAAATATAGTTAAAAACGCCGACTGCGCATGCGAAAGCATCTTCCGATCGCTGTTGTCTTGAAATCCGGGGACAAAGGCGAACGCTGACGCTTTCAAGATTCAAGCGGCCCTCCGCTCTTTTCTCCATGCTTTTAAGAGTGTGTCACAGCATTTTTAATCATTCAAGGAACACGAATGACTTTAACGGCGTTCGGAATCCGATATCCTATTCCCTCTTCATGCTCCAACGTACCCGTTTAGACAATGGCTTGGCGTTTTCAAGCACTTCCCCAACCATCTTTCTCCGAAACGGGTAGGCGCCCGAACGGTCAGAAAGGAAGAAAGCTGCAGGAGGTGCAGCCTCCGAATAGTTACTAACTTTAACGGACACCAGGGAGCTAAAGTCGTCGCAAACAGACGTTTTTGAAACGTAACGGTCATCATCGCGCTTACATTACTCCGAATTGCTTTTTGAGGAAAATTTGTCAACAAATAACTGCATCTGCGTCCGTTAGAAATCCGAAATGGCCGATAGGGTTTATATAACGGCCGCTGTGTCCGTTACTTCCGATCGCTCTTGTTCCCGGATTTCTTGAATATTTAAGCCCGTGAAACGAGTGAAATCCGAGAACAAAGGCGAACGCTTACGCTTTTCCAGAATTGCCTTCGCTTAGCGAAGTCTGCTTTTTCACCGGGCATTTGTGCTATCCGATGTATCCTATTGTCCCATAAAGCCCGCCGCCGCACAATAGTATCCTGCAAGTGACTACACCACTTTGAAGTGCGTACTTCCTAAAATGAAACTTTGCTTTTACAATAAGTCTTGTTCATAAGACATCCTAACTTACCTAAAAGGAGTGACCCAGATGCAATTACAATTAGCATTGGATCTCGTTGATATTCCGGAAGCGAAAAAAGTCGTAAAAGAAGTAGAAGCTTATATCGACATCGTAGAAATCGGCACGCCGGTTGTCATAAATGAAGGACTTCGCGCAGTAAAAGAAATCAAGGAAGCCTTCCCTCATCTGCAGGTTTTGGCCGATTTGAAAATTATGGATGCCGGCGGCTACGAAGTGATGAAAGCTTCCGAAGCCGGCGCAGATATTATTACCGTGCTCGGCGCCTCCGACAACTCCACCATTCAAGGCGCGGTAGTAGAAGCGCGTAAGCAAAACCGCAAAATTATGGTCGACATGATCAACGTCAAAAACCTCGAAGAACGGGCGCAAGAAATCGACGAGCTGGGCGTAGACTATATTTGCGTACACTCCGGCTACGATCATCAAGCCGCGGGCAAAAATTCCTTCGAAGAGCTCAACTCTATCAAACGCGTCGTGAAAAAGGCCAAAACGGCCATTGCCGGCGGCATCAAATTGAGCACGCTGCCGGAAGTCATTCAAGCTAGCCCGGATCTGGTCATCGTCGGCGGCGGCATTACGGGACTGGACGACAAAGCGGCGGGCGCGGCCGAAATGCGTAAGCTGATCCGCCAAGGGTAACGATGATGCAGATCACGGAATATACCCGGATCATGCTGACGGAGCTGCATGGCACCGCTAACCTGCTCTCCGATGAAGCCGCCGATGAGTTCGCGGACCGAATCGTCAGCGCGAAGCGCATCTTCACGGCCGGCGCAGGGCGGTCGGGTCTGATGATGCGGGCGTTCGCCATGCGGCTGATGCATCTCGGATTGAACGCCTATGTCGTCGGGGAATCGGTCACTCCCGGGATCGGCCGGGACGATCTTCTTATTATCGGCTCCGGCTCGGGCGAGACGAAAAGCCTCTTGTCGATGGCGCAAAAGGCCAAAAGCATCGGAGCCGACATAGCTCTGGTCACCGTCAACCCTGAATCAACCATAGGTCAATTATCCGATGCGACCGTCCGCATAGCCGCCTCTCCCAAAGAGCAGCAAGGCGGCGGCTCCGCTACCGTCCAGCCTATGGGTTCCCTGTTCGAGCAAAGCCTGCTCCTGCTGACGGACGCCCTCGTCCTCAAGCTGATGGATCGTCAAGGCATCGAGGCCGCGGCGATGTTCTCGAAGCACGCCAACCTGGAATAAGCGGGCCGGCTCAGAAGCTTCCGCATCGCAGTTGCCCGCCTTCATGCAGCTCACGTATCTCGCTCGCGCTGCGGGCTTGCGCGGTATATAAGCTTCTTCCAGCGGCTTACGAGCGCACAGGCCAAGCCAACGGAGCCGCAGACGGCAAGCCATCCGGCCCCTTCATAGACAAAGACGCCTCCGGCACCGCTTTAACATAAGCGGGAACGGAAGCGTCTTTTTTGGGTTACAGCCCGGGTTCGCGCCCTGCCTTCTCCACCTGCACGCGGCCGGAGAAGAATACGGCCCCGCCGCCCATATCGGCCTCGCGGTCCGGCGTCAACGCGTTGACGAGCCGCTTGCTGCCCGGCGCGTCGGCCCACAGCCCTTGGCTGACGACGACCCCGCTCAGCACGTCTTCGCCGACCGAAGCGGTCAGCTCGCATTCGCCGCGGCGATTCCAGACGCGCACGGCGTCGCCCGTCTGTATGCCGAGCGCCTCCGCATCGGCGGCGTTCATGAACAGCTTCGGCGTTTTCTCCATTCGCACATGCTTCTCGTTGTTCGAAAACGTCGAGTTGAGGAAGTTATGATTCGGCGCCGGTATGAACAGAAACGGCAAGTCCCCATCCTCGCATAGCGGCGTATACGTCGGCAGCGGCGGGAAGCCTTTCTTCTCCATCGCTTTGGAATACAGCTCGATCTTCCCGCTCGGCGTGCGCAGCCGGCCCGGGAACAGAGGCTTCGCCTTCGCTTTCATAAACTGGCGCTCCGTCAATGCCTCGAACGTCATCCCTTCCAGATGCGGGTTAGCCGGATGATCGAGCGCCTGGCGGATCAGTTCCTCGTCCGTATCCTTCAGCGCCTGCTCCTCAAAGCCCATCGCCTGCGCGAGCAGCCGAAATACCTCGGTGTTCGACTTGCTCTCCCCGTAAGGCTCGATGACCGGCTGTTGAAGCTGAATGTAATGATGCCAATACGAACGGTAAAAATCGGTATTCTCAAACGAAGACGTCGCCGGCAGCACAATATCCGCGTATTTGGCGGTTTCCGTCAGGAACAGCTCGTGAACGACCGTGAACAAATCCTCCCGCTCCAGCCCCTGCCTGACGCGGTTCGCGTCCGGAGCGACGACGGCCGGATTGGAGTTGTACACGTACAGCGAGCGGATCTTCGGCTCCAGCTCCAGCAGAGCGCTGCCGAGCCGGTTCATATTAATCCGGCGCGTGCTGCGCTTCAGCAGATCGGGCCGCTGCAGCGCGGCCGCGTTATGCTCCAGCACCGCCCCGTTGCCTTTGATCGCGCCTCCGCCCTTCACGAGCCATTGGCCCGTCAGCGCGGGCAGACAGGCAATCGTCCGGATGCACATGCCGCCGTTGTCGTGATGCTGCGGCCCGTTGCCGATCCGAATCAGCGACGGCGAGGTATCCGCGTACAAGCGCGCCAGCTTGACGATGTCCTCCGCAGGCACGCCGGTAATCGCTGACACCGTATGCGGGTCGTACTGCTTCACATGCTGTCTCAGTTCCTCGTGTCCGACGGTATACTGCCTGAGAAACGCCTCGTCCGTCTTGTTCTCGGCGAACAAAATATGCATGATGCCGAGAGCGAGCGCCGCATCGGTGCCCGGCATAATCGGGATAAACCAGTCGGCCCAGCGCCCCGTCTGATTTTTATGAACGTCGATGACGACGATTTTGGCGCCGTTCTTGCGCGCCTTCTCGGCGAGCACCACCTGATGCATATTCGTGCTGACCGTATTGATGCCCCACATGATGAACAGCTTGGCATCGACGGTATCCTCCGGGTCGGTGCCGACCGCGCCGCCCATCGTATAATTGTAACCCTCGGTGCCGGCGGCCTGGCAGATCGAATACAGCAATCGGCTGGCTCCGAGCCGGTGGAAAAACCTCCGGTCCATCCCTTCGGTCCCGATCCGCCCCATATTGCCGTAGAAGCTGTAAGGAAGAATCGCCTCGGCCCCATACGCATCGATCGTTTGCTTCCAGCGAGAGGTGATCGTATCGATCGCTTCCGCCCAAGATATGCGCTCGAAACGGCCTTCTCCCTTGCCGCCGACCCTCTTCAGCGGATACTGCAGACGCTTCGGATCGTAAATCCTTTCCCCCATATTGCGCACTTTATTGCAAATCGCGCCTTGGGTTACGGGATGCGAAGGATCACCTTCGATTTTGACGATTTTACCGTTCTCCTTATGAATGATCAATCCGCATTGATCCGGGCAATCCAGCGAACATACGGAGGGAAATACCCCATTAGCGGCATGCTTGGCAGAGTTCATTATGACATCTCCTTCCGGGTTAGACTGCCGGCGGCAAAGCTTTCGAATCACAAGCGCGCGGCCGCTTCGACAGACCGTTCCCGCTTGCTTCGTCTTCCTATTCAACAGAATTAATATATAACGTAGTTTAAAGTTTACGGCGGCAATAGTAAAGCAGGTTCATCGTCAACGCCCTGAATAATATGCTGCGCCCCAAAAACACGGAAAAGACGTTTCCAGGTCTTAAACCGCCTTAAGAAACGCCCTTGCCGTTATCGTGTTTTTCGTATGCCCAGCGTTCCGACTTGAGTTCCAACTCTCCCAAGCCGCGCCTATGCCCCCAACGTTCTGAAAGCCGCTTCCGGCACAGGGTCCGGATCTTTGTTCATATTCGCATGAATGTAGAACATGACGAGCGCGGCAAGCGAAGACAGCGTCCCGAGGAAAAATACCGCTCCAATGCCCCACAAATCGAAAGCGTGGCCGAACAGGAGCGGTCCGATCATCCGTCCCACATTGGCGAATCCGCCGGCCAGCCCCATATAGAACGGCGCGTTGACTCCCGTGCGCTCGGAGAAAAACGTCGGAATCGCCGGCAGCAGCATCATTTCGCCCAACGTCGCCAGCACCATGCCTATAATCAAATACACATACAGCTCATGGAAAAATAAAATAAAGGAAAACGCCGCGACCGAAAACAGCGCGCTGACGAGCATTTGACGGACGATGTTTTGCGCGAAATTTTGTTTGATCCAGTTTGTAAACGGCTGGAAGGCAAGAATGACAATACCGTTCACCGTCCAGAGCAGACTGTAATACTTCAAATCCATTCCTTGCTCTTCAATATAAGGAGCGACGCCGGTCGTCCACTGCGTAAAAGACAGCCAGAAAAACATCGAGCCGACGGATATAAATAAATACAGCCGGATGTTGCGCAGCAGACTGGAAAGGTTCATCCGGACAGCCTCCGCCTGGACAGCGGCTCTAGCATCGTCATGCCCGTGACGGCCATCCTCCTTGACTGCCGCCGCCGGCTCAGCGGACTCCAAAGAGTGAAGAGCGCGCTCTTTCATAAAAAAGAACAAAAACACCGCGAACAGCAGCGTCGTCGTTCCCGTCAGCACATACGTCAGCTGAAAGGAAACGGCGGCAACCAAGCCGCCGACCATGGCTCCGATGGACAAGCCGGCATTGTTGCAAACATACATCACATTGTACAAACGCCGGCGGTGCTCCTTCCACCGGAACCCTGCATAAGCGTTCATCGAGGGCATCGAGATCCCGTTCGTAAATCCCAGCAAGCAGACAAGCGTTATATACAAAGGCCAACTATCCGTGAAGGCGATCGCATACAGCGTGAGCGCCGAGATGATAAACGACCCCGAAATCATCGTTTTCGGTCCGATCCGGTAATACAGGTTGCCGCCGGTAAATTCCCCCAGCACGCTGCACAGCGCCTGGTACAGCACGACAAGCCCAGCTTCGCCGTACGATTTGCCCATCACATTATGCACATACAGCGTCGTCAGCGGCCACATCACCGCTTTGCCCGTCGCATTGACGCAGCTGGCGGCAATAAAAAATAAGGCGTCCCTCGGAAACTGCTTCCAAGAAGACGTTAACGATTGAAGTACCCGATTCGCATTCATCTTTTTTCCCACCATATCCATTCAGTCAGCTCTCGCGCCGTTACATTTCCGTATCTCCATCATATCAGGAGAGCCTCCCCGAAACCAGACTTTATCCTGTCGTCCGGGATAATTTTCATTATGCTGTAATCCGGGCTTGCAACCATTCAATGGCTCCGCTTCATTTGCATTTCCAGGACGCGGTCACGCGTGTCGGCCGGCCGGTACTTTTTCAACATTCCGCGGTCATAGGTAAAAAAGGCATAGGCATCGTCGTCGCCGATTTCAATAAAAGCCTTGCCCTCCTCTTCAAAAAGCGAAGAATAGGAAGGCGTATCGCCGGCCATATCCGGAAACAAGCCGGGGTCCAGCTGGACAACGGTTGATTCGAAGCGGCCCCGCTCCTGATTCCAGCGGTGAATTTCCACGGCAGGGGGCACCCAATCCGTTTGGTTTCCAACCCATTCAGTAACGCCGTCGCCGTCGAGATCCGCTGCCATGGCGCCGTGCCCTTGGAAATCGATGACCTTCCACGAATCCGTAGGTTGATGATAAACTGCAAGCCGTTTCTTCGCCGCCGCGGAATCGGACGTGCTTGCAATCTCGGCTCCGGTCCATTCCCCGGCGATCCAGTTCAACGGGGTAATCCGCACCTGCCCGGGAGCGGCAGCGGACAAGGAGCCCAGCTTCCACTCCGTCTGCAAGCCCTTAAGATATCCGGTCAAGTTCGAGGACGCATCCGTATCCGAATAAATGCGAATTTCTGCTTTTGTATCCGCAAGAGGAAAGCTTTGAATCAGCTTAGCTCCGCTCGGGGAGGAAGCTGGTTCCAACGGATGCATGATGCTTTCGCCGAACGGAATCGCAGCCTGCTCCGGAAACAAGTCCGGGCGGTACGCCGCTTGCGCCGGCTGCTGACGGCGCTGCTCAGTTAAGAAGTTTTCGGGGATGACGCTTGAATCGGGCATTTGCCCCGCGTCGCATCCGGCGGCGGCAACGGTTAGCACGGACAGCGTAGTGAACGCGATACGATGGAATGTATTCATCAATTGGGGGCTTCCTTTCTGTTAAGTACATCTCATACGGGTCGTGAAGATAAATAACTTGAATGCACACGACCTGTAAATGTGTTAGTTGTGGTCAGGATCTTTCTTTATCCAATACTTCGCGTTCTGATTATCCACCAAATACCACACCGTACCGTTAGGATCTTCCCAATATGCGCTCGGGTAAACGGTAACGTTAGTTAGCTGAAAACCGCCCAATTCCAACCCTTCGAACGGAAACTGGTATAACGGGTGAGAGCCTTTGAGCTCCAAGGGAGCGCTCGTCTTCACCGTGTTCGACGGCTCCGTAAGCCCGAGATCCAACCAGCCGTCCCCGAAGCTCGTATGCACATGGTATACGTTGGAATCGCGAAGCTGCTCAAAGGAGCTTACCGTCTGCGGGTGCAGCACAACGGAGAGCCCGCTTCGGTAAGTAGCGAACGCAAATAAAGGCGTGTCGTTAAGCAAAGTCAAGGGTTCATTCTTCCGAAGGACCGGTATCCCTTGCTCGTGGATATATTTCGGTCCTTGCTCCGTCTCCACCTGATAGCTGGTATCGTACACATTGACATATTCGCCGGTAACGTGAAGCGTTTCGTTGACTGTCTGCTGGAACATCGGTCCGGCCATCGAGCCGTAAGGGCCGTAGTAATTGGGATCGTCCAGCAAAAATTGACCGCTCCCATAGTACGAATAATAATCCGCCGGCTTTACATATCCGATGCTTCCGACGGATAGATGCACCCACTGCTCTCCCAGGTTGGGAGTCTGTATGCGTACCCATCGTTTCTCATCGCTGCTGTTTGCGTAAAACCACATTTTCTCCGCTCCGGTTACCCGCACCTCTTGTGGAGTTAAAAGCGCAGTAGGAGGGACAGTGTCATCCATAGAGGCATAAGCAGGGGTCTCCGATACCAGATGGATTTTTTCGGGAGGAGGGACAGTGATATTCCATGGCTCAGGAGAAATCCATTTCGAACCGAGATAAGTGGAGATCAGCCACCAACTGCGTCCTCTCGCCCATTTATACTCTCCGCCGAGAACTTGAATGCCTTTCTGTGCGGCGAACGTGCCTACAGGGTCCGCGGCAGGATTTCCGGGCTCCGAATAAAAAGGGGTTTCGCTTAACAAATCGATCGTAGAGGGAATTCGAAACAGCTCTGGCGGGTTTACGATGACAGAACCGGAAGGAACCACGGCTTGTTCAACCGCAGAGGCCGTAACGGCATGAACACCGCTGCAGATCCAGATCATTGCGGCAATCGTACAAACGGTCCAATTTTTGCCCATAATATAGCTCCTTATTTTCCGAATGATACCATTTATTAACTCGATTGTTTTAGACGCTAAAAAACGAAATTAGTTGTGCAAGCGCCTTTTACAAGTCAAGTCCAAATCCTGCAGGCAAACCGCTGCACAGCGATTGTCGCATCAATCCATCCGCTTCAACACATTTCCAGCAGCTTGGTATGTTATTAAAAGTAATGATCATCTTTTCATTTACAAACCGATGGTCGGTTTGTATAATAATCGTATAAAGCGGCTCTGATCAGCCTCGCGCCAAGAAATCAAATTCCCCTACGAGAGGATGAATGCATAATGAACTTATGGCTTGTTCTGCATCTGATAGGAGCGGTCTTATTTGTAGGCAATATTATAACGGCGGCGTTTTGGAAAGTTCGCGCGGATTTGCAGAAAGACCCCGTTATTATCCACAGCGCGGCCAAGAACGTCATGCTCGCCGATATGGTCTTTACTTTGCCCGGGCTACTTCTCATCGTGCTCTCCGGCGTTGTTATGGCCGTTCGCGCCGATATGCCGATGATGGGGCTGAATTGGCTTACGCTATCGCTGATTTTATTCGCGATAACGGGCATCATCTGGCTGGCCGTGCTCATTCCGCTGCAGCGAGCTATGATCCGCCACAGCGCCGCGGACGTCCGGAATGGGCGCATGTCCGACGCTTATTCCCGCGCTTCCCGCTATTGGGCTATCTTCGGCGTAGCCGCTACACTGCTGCCTGTCGTTATCCTCTATCTAATGGTGAGCCGAAGCTTCTGAAAGGTGATGAAAAAATCCGCTGCGGCGCCTACAGGCAAAAAGCCGCTCTCCTTCTCAGCGTAAGGAGGGCGGCTCTGTAAGCCTAATCCGCGCAATCCGGCGCGGCGATTATGAAATCAGCTTCGTCTGTCTCGCCTTCTCGGCTACGCGCTTCGTATAACCGCTGAGCGGCTTCTTCAGCGCCAGAGCGACGACATAGCAAACCGCTATAAAGACGATCAGGAAAAGCACATCCTTCAGTACGGCGCTCAGGAGTATGCCCCCTACTGCCTCGCGCATCGCTCCGACCGCGTAAGTAAACGGTACGAACGGATTCAGCTTCTGAAAGAACGTAGCCGCCGTGCTGACCGGGAACGTGCCCCCGGAGCTGGAAAACTGCAGCACGAGAAAAATAATCGCTATCCCTTTGCCGATATTGCCGAACACGGATACTAGCGTGTACGTGATGGTTACGAACACCGCGCTAATCAAAATCGCAAAGACGACGAACCAAAACTTATGGACGACATAGGTGCCGAGAATGAAGAAATCGCCGAGCGAGACGATGAGCGCCTGGAAGAAGCCGATCGTCAGGAAGATGCACATCCGGCCGAAGTAAATTTCGTAGCTTTTGTACACGATGCCTTCCGGCTCCTCGACTTCCACCCGCATGAGCGACACGAGCAGCATCGCCCCGACCCACAGCGACAAGGTCGTATAGAACGGCGACATCGCCGAACCGTAATTCGGAATCGGGTACTTCTTCACCTCTTGGATGAGAACGGGATTGGCGAGAAAATCGCTCTCCTTCGTCATATCGTTCTGCAGCCAGTTCAGCAGCTCGGCGATGCTGCCTTCCCCCTCCACCTTGCGGATCTCGTCCGCCGCCTTATGTACGGCATCCTCCAGCTGCGGCAAATCGTCTCGGACCATATCCGCCACCTGATGCACCGCGCTCTCCACCTCGGGAAACTTGGTTTGGTACAAGTCGGCTACTTTGCGCAGCTCCTCCTCGGCCTCCGGCAGATCGTTGCGCACGAAATCGGCCGCCTGATGCACCTTTTGCCCGACCTTCGGCAGGTCGTTGCGAATGAAGGGAGCCGCCGCATTCAGCGCTTCGGTGAATTGCCCCATCTTCGTCTGCACCGCCTCCGCCGCTTCGTGAATCTTCGCGCGGATTTGCGGCAAATCCTGCTGCAGCGCCTCAAGCCCGCTCGCGGCGAATTGAATGCCCGCCTGCGCATCCTGCAAGATGCCCTTGATGTCCGGCAGCTTGTCTTTTAGCGTCCGCAGCACCTCGGCGCTGTTCTTGGCGACCGACAAAATCTGGTCTAACGCCTTCGTCACGTTCGGCACGATCTCCGAATCATACTTCGACAATATCGATCCGAGCGCCATGCTCGCTTCCTTGGACAGCTTGTTCAAGCTGGACACGATGTCCTTGGCCGGCTTCTCTCCGTTCTGAACCGCCGTCACGATAGAGCGGATTTGCTCAATCTGCTGGGTGAAGTTCGACCGTACGGCGCTCAGCCGCTCAATGTTGTCCGTCAGCGGAGCTTTGGGCAAATATTTGTTCAGCCGGGTGAACAAATCGATCTGGCGGTCGAGCACGTTCACCGCCGTCGCCAGCCGGTCCGCGGCAAAGCCGAGCACGGCGAGAAACGGCTTGGGATCGAGATTGGCATCCTGCAGCTGCTCTGTAATTTCGGTAACGTCGTCGGCCGTCTGCTGCATCAGGATCAAATTTTGCTTGACCACGGGAATGAGCGCCTGAAAAGCGGCGTCGTTGGTTTGCAAAAAGCTCTGCAGCTCGTCCGCGAACGCGCCTCCGTCAACGGCGATCGCCTCCAGCTTCGGCAGCGCGTCCAGCGCGGCGCTCGTAATTTCTCCCGCTTTGCGGGTATCGTCCACCGCCTTGTTGAGCGCGTCCTCGACCTTGTAAAAGTTTTGGTCCAGCTCGGTCACCCGGTCGGCCGCCCGCTGAATGTCCGGCAGCTTCTCCTGAATGAGCAGCAGCTCGCCGGCGGCGTCCTCAATCTGGGGCCAGCGCTCCTCGATCTTAAGCACCGCGTCCCCGGCCTTGTCGATCTCGGGAATTTGCTGCTCCAGCCGGACGATTTTATCGCCCTTCTCCCTAATTTCCGGAAGCTTCTGTTCGATCTCCAGCGCCCTGTTCCCTACGCCTTCGATCTCGGGAAGCCGTTTCTCCAGCTCGAAGATGCGGCTCTCGATCTTACGGATCGTCGGCAGCTGCGCCTCGAACTCAAGTCCCAGCTCTTTCATGCGCGACAGTACCGTATCGCTGACCGTCCGGATAAAATTTTCGCTAATTTGCGTCGTCACGCTGGAAGCGCCCTTCTCGGTAATTTTCGGTGCGACGGCGTTTACTTTTTCATTAACGGTATAAATAATTTCCGGCTTTTGCGGATTGCCTTCCAGCACGCTGGCAATTTTGCCCGAGAAGTCGGCGGGAATGATCAGACTCGCATAGTAATCGCCGCGCTCCACGCCGTGCAGCGCCTCCTCCTCATCCACGAACGTCCAGCCCAGCTTATGATTATCATGGAGGCTGCTTATGACTTCGCTGCCGATATTGAACGTCTTGCCTTTGGCGGAAGCTCCCTCGTCCTTGCTAGTCACGGCGATCTTGATGCCAGACGTGTTCCCGTAAGGGTCCCACATCGCCTTCAGGTTCACCCAGGCATAGACGGAAGGAAGAATAGCCAAAGCGACCATCAGCAGCAGCCCCGTAGGCACCTTAGCAATATTCAATAAATCCGTTTTATATATTTGAAATATGTTTTTCATCCGCAAATCACCCAGATTGTCTCATTTGTCGTTTAATTTATCCGTGTAAGCCCATTTCCATCCATTGAAGTTTTAGGGCGCTCTCCCCGCTTACATCTGAGCGTACGATTATAGCGCCCAAGGCTGGCGGACGGCCGTTACGGTTTCTCCGGTGGCGATAGCCCGCTCGATCATCATCCCGAGGTAATGGTCCTGCGAAGCTTCGCGAAGACTGTAAAATTCCGGCCCGCCCGCCGCATATTCGGCCATCAGCTGCAAGCAGGAGGCGATGCCGATCTCGTCGTCGTACAACCGCGCCGGGGCGAACGGATTGTCATACAGCCATTGATCCCCCGCCATAATGCCTTTAAGGAAATATCCTTCCTGATTCTCCTCCTCGCCGCGGTTAATTCTCTTAAGATCAAGATAGAGCGGCGTCGCATGATCGGCCAGTACGCGAATCCGGTTATCGAAAATTTCGCCGCGCTGCCCTCGCACCGACAAATGATTGGAGCGCGTCCAGGAGCGATGCTGGTCCTTCGTAAAATCGTAAATGCCCAGCTTATCGCCAAAATCGAGCCAGGCTAAGTCGCGCTGCAGCGCAACGATTCTCTCCTCGGCCGGCGGCCCGCTGCGGTCGGGCCCCGCAACCCAGTCGGACGTAAACCGCATTCCCCGGATACGGACTTCTTCGAAGCCGGCTCCGAGCATTTTGCGAATCAGGCTGACGCCATGATACAAATGCGAAATCGATACCGACGCCTCGGATATACGGCCGAGCCGACCGGAGCGAATGAACGCAAGCCGTGCCGCCTGAATCGGCTGCAGATGGTACTGCTCGGCCACCTGTACCCGGGCTCCGCGAAGCGTAAGCCGCTCGTGCAGCTCCAGCAGCCCTTCCAGATCGGGAGCCGGAGGAGTTTCGGCCAGGGCAGGGATGGACAGCTCCGCCAACCGGAGCAAGTAATCCGGGGAAGCGCTGCGACTAACCGATACGACGACAAAATCCGGACGCTCCCGCTCCAGCAGCTTCTCCAGCGACGGATACACGTTCGTTCCCCACTGCCGCTGCATCGCTTGTCCTTTGGCCTCGTCCCTGACTACCATGCCGCTCACGCGGAACCGGTCCGGAAGCGCTTGGGCGATGCGAAGATAATATTGCGCGCGAAACCCCGCGCCGCCGATAATACTGAATTGAACGGGTTTGCTCATCATCGTTTACCTCCAACAGGCTTCCTCCCTACCGGCAGGAAACCAGCATATTTTTCCAAACCATCATACCACCATACCATAAAAAAAGCGCGTCTCAAGCGCTATTCATCGCAACATTTTATCGTCCGACAAAAACGTTCTATCGGGAAACCCAGTCTTCGCGTGATATGATAGATACCAAATGCAGTAAAGGAAGTGCTTTCTCGTGGATTCGTTCTGGAAACGCAATCTTATCGTCTTATGGATCGGCGCGTTCCTCGTCAGTATGGCTTACTCGGTGTCCATTCCGTTTATGTCGATTTTTTTGCAGGATGAACTCGGGGTGACGGATCATCTGGAAGCTTGGACGGGCGTTATCTTTGCCGTTACTTTTCTGGCCAGCTCGCTGATCGCTCCGTTCTGGGGCTCGCTCGCCGACAAGTACGGCCGTAAGCCGATGATGCTAAGGGCGGGGCTATGCCTGTCGATCGCTTACTTTTTATATTTTCTCGTGCAAAATCCGTACGAATTAATTTTGGTGAGGGTTATGGAAGGGCTGCTGGCGGGCTATATTCCGTCGGCGATAGCGCTCGTAGCCACCAATACGCCGGAGAAGCATGTCGGCTATGCGCTCGGGATCATGTCGACGGCCAGCGCGACCGCATCGATCATGGGTCCGCTGCTCGGAGGCATCGTAAGCCACTGGGTCGGACCGCGGCAGACGTTTTTTCTCGCGGGGATCATGGTGCTGATAGCCTTCCTCATTGCGCTCTTGTGGATTAAAGAGCCGTCGTTCAACCGCTCGGAAGGGAAACGCTCCTCCGTGACGAAGGATCTTAAAGAAGCGGCGTCGAACCGGATGCTGATGTCGGCGCTGTTCATCGTCTTTATTACCTCCACCTCGATCATTATTCTTGAACCGCTGCTTACCATCTATGTGCTGAAGCTCGGTTCCTCGCAAAATTCGGCTTCGCTGCACGCAGGCATCATCTTCTCGGCCGTAGGCGTCGCCACGCTGATCGCCGCGCCTCGTTGGGGAAGAATCGGAACGAAGGTCGGCTACGAGAAGGTGCTCTTTATCGGGCTCATCGGCGGCGGAATCGGCAATCTGCTGCAAATTTTGTTTCACAATCTGGTCGGCTTCGGATCGCTGCGCTTCGTATACGGATTGTTTTTCGCCGCCGTCTTCCCGGCGCTTAACGCCTTTATCGCCAAGCATACGGACCCGGGCTTCCGCAGCCGCGCCTTCAGCCTGAACCAATCCGCCAACCAGATGGGGCTGCTGCTGGGCCCGCTGATCGGCGGCTTCCTGGCGACGCAGCTGTCGATTCCCATCGTGTTCGCCATCAACGGCTGTATGCTGCTGCTTGTCGCTCTGCTGTTGAAAATGCCCAAGTTCTCCTTCAATGCGGCTTCGTCTCCCTTGAAAGAGACCTCGAAATAACCGGTTCCCGCCCGGCCCGGCTCAGCAAAAAGCCAACCTGACTCAGGTTGGCTTTTCCGTTTCTGCCCGCCGCAGAACGGCGGCCGCAGCGCAGCATGTGAATAACTAAATCTGTGGATATGTTGACAGAACGTCTAAACATATGCACAGCAAGTCTGAATGATCTGTTTATTATGTGGATAACACTGTGGATAATTTGTGCATTACCTTTATAAGCCCACTTGCAAGTAACGGTCTTGCTCCAATCCCTGTGCATCGGCTGTCGGTTTGAAACCTTTCACCTGAGTATTAAACCGTTCGATATGGCTTGAAAGCGTCTCATCTTCCATCGTCACAAAGCCGATCGTCAGCTTCTTCCCGCTTAGCTCGATCAGGCGAAAGGCCGGATGATCCAGACAAGCCGCCGTTTGTATGTAATGCCAGCCGTCGCGGGACACGATCGAATTGATGTGGTTATGCCCGCAGAAGTAGAAAGCCGGGCCTTGCTTCGCCCGCAGCGCCGATTGGATATCGATATCGGGATGAATCGATAATTTGTCCTTAGTCGAATGCGCCGTCGTATCGTATACCGGATGATGAGCGAACACCAGCACCGGCTTGCCGCCGGATTGCTCCAATTGCTCCTTAAGCCATGCGAGCTGCCGTTCGTCCAGCTCTCCGCCCCAATCCGAACGATTCATTTCCTTCGTAGAATCGAGGAATAAGAGCTTGGCTTCGTCCAATTCAATCGCGCCGTAACGCTGCTGGCCAGTAATGGCGAGAATCTCGGTCTTGGGAATCGAATAAGTGTCGTGATTGCCCAGCACGTGAATAAAGCTGCGCCCGCTGCCGTTAATTTGCTCAAAAACGTAGCGGAATTCCTCCGGGTATCCGCCGTGCGTAAGATCCCCTAGCGAAATATGCAAATCCGCCTCGGTCTGCAAGAACGCATCCAGCATCGTCTTGTAAGCCGCATCCCTCGCTTCAAGCATCTCGGCCGTACCGCCGTCCATCCGTGAATAATGAAAATCTCCCAACAATGCAATACGCATACCTGGTACCCTCCCATTTTTGACGAACTGCTTGCCTTTTCCTACTATATGCCGCACTTTGCTTGCGCTATGACGGGGGTTGTCCTGCGCGCCGGTCCGGCCGGCTATTGACCGATACGCCATGAAACCGGGCCCTGTGCGGGCAGGTTTGTCCCAAAAACACGGAATACCTAGCAATCCTCTCCGTCAATAGCATCGTACCTCACCGGCCTTGGAAAAGAAACGGTTCTTGATAAAAAAACTCGCCGAGAGAGCAAAAAAAAGCAAAAACAGCCCTCCCAGCGGGGAAGACTGATGCGTTTCGTATTAACTATTAATGTGCCGGGTCGGCATGATCGATATGCTTCAGATGGTTCCGATTCATCAGCACGAACAGCACCGAGACGAGCACGAAGCATCCGCCTACGATGAACGGAACATGAGGGTTGAACCATTCCGCCAATTTGCCCGCCAGCCACGGAGCGATAGCTCCTCCGAGAAAGCGCAGGAAGCTGTACGCGGCTGAAGCGGTCGGACGTTCCACCGGCGCTGCCTGCATAACTGCCGTAGTAATCAATGTATTATTATTGCCCAGGAAAGCTCCGGCAATGATAACGGAAATAATAACGACCGCCTTGCTCGAAGTCCATATGCCCATCGCAAGCAGCGTCGCCGCGAACAGCGTAAGCATAGCGCACATGGAAGAGATCGTGCCGAACCGTCTTTGCAGCTGCGGAGCAACAAATACCGATGTGACGGCAAGCAGCAGGCCCCAGCCGAGAAAGACATAGCCCAGACCGCGTTCCTTCAACTGCATGACGAAAGGAGCGTAGGCGAGCAAAGTAAAGAACCCGAAGTTATACAGCAGAGCGGTGATCCCGAGCGTGGATAAACCGCGGTATTTCAAAGCCCGAAACGGATCGAGAATGGAGCTTTTGGCCTTCGTCATTTGTTTCGTCTTGGGCATCATGACCAAGAGGAATATAAATGCCACCACCATTAATACGCCGACGCCGTAGAACGGACCGCGCCATGATATGGAGCCCAGTTCCCCGCCGAGCAGCGGTCCGACCGAAATCCCGAGTCCGATAGCGGCTTCGTACAAAATGATAGCTTGAGCCGTTCCCGCTCTGGACAGGGACACGATAGCGGACAATGCCGTAGCTACGAACAGCGCATTGCCAAGCCCCCAACCGCCGCGCAGCCCGACAAGCGCCCAGATGCTGTTCGAGGCGCCGCCCAGCGAGGCGAATACGGCAATGATGATGATCCCGCAGAGAAGCGTCCATTTGGTCCCCAGCCGTGACGACACGACTCCGGTAATCAGCATGGCCACGGCCATGACGATATTATAGCTGGTGAACAGCAAGGTCACCTGGCTTTGCGATGCGTTCATTTTCTCGGCAATGGCGGGCAAGATCGGGTCTACCAGACCGATCCCCATAAAAGCGATAATGCAGGCGAAGCCGACGGCCCATACCGCCTTCGGCTGACTTAACAAGCTTCCTTTCTGCGATGATGAGGAATCCATAATTTCTTCCATCTCCTTGTTTTATTGGTTTTGATCCATTTTATTGATCGCGTTCAGCACGCGGTTATGGAATTGCTTGATCTCGTCGCGCATCTCAATCATCTTCACCAGCTTCTCTTCGATCAAATCCAGCTGATGCTTCACGACGGGCTCCAGTTCCTCAAGCTTGCGCTTCTTTTCGGAATCGTCCGATATGAGGCGGTAGCCTTGGCGGTGGCTCTCCAACTCCTCCGTAATGCTGACGTAATGCTGCAGCTCCTGCAAGGAAAATCCAAGCACATCGCGGGCGTTAATGAGCTTCTTAAGCCGGTCGATATGATCGCGGGTATACAACCGGATGCCCCCCTCGCTTCGTTCCGGGGGAGGCAGCAGCCCGATCTCCTCATAATACCGGAGCGTCCGCTTGGTTAATCCGCACTCTTTGGCCACATCGTCGATTTTATATTTTTCGGTCATTATGCAGCTCCTCCGTGTCAATCTAACAGTATCCATCATATCTAACCTTAACGTTAACGTCAAGTATTTCTTTTTATTTTTACCCCCTGTCTTTTAGTACATAAGAAAAAAACGCTCCATCCGGCCCGTTCGAACCGATTTGGAGCAGTTCCTTTTCCATGATCGTATGTGTCCCCTAGTAACCGTCGGTGTTCCCGCCCATCTGTCGTGCGGCGCCGGCTCCTTCCGCCATAGACGAACTGACATTCGGGTCCGCCTTGCGCGTATCCCGCAGCTGCAGACCTTCCGCCACTCTTCTGCCATATTCGGGATCGGCCTTGGTAAAGTATCCGATCATTTTCTCCCGAATATGCGGCCTACAGACGCTCAGATTCGCAACCAGATTGGCGATCAGCTCATCGCGCTCCCAATCCTGGAATTTCCGGTACGTGTCGCCGGCCTGTCCGAAATCGTTCGTTCTGTCGATCTTCTGACGGACCAAGCTCGCGTCGTAGCGCGGCTCATGCTCTCTTCCACGGCGTTCCGCCTCCTTCAGACCGTCCAGCGAAGAAGGCTCGTAGTTGACATGAGGACTTTGTCCGGGAGCTTGATCGACGAAATAGGTCATCTGCCCGTCCCGTTGATTGGTCGCGACCCGCTTCTTCGGCGCGTTGATCGGCAGCTGCAAGTAATTCGTCCCTACGCGGTAACGCTGCGTATCCGAATAAGAGAACGTTCTTCCTTGAAGCAGCTTATCGTCGGAGAAGTCGAGCCCGTCCACCAGCACGCCGGTACCGAAGGCCACCTGCTCCACCTCGGCGAAATAATTTTCCGGATTGCGGTTCAGCACCATTTTCCCTACCTTCCGAAACGGGAATTGTTCATGATCCCACAGCTTCGTCGGGTCCAGCGGGTCAAAATCAAGCTCCGGATGCTCGTCGTCGCTCATAATTTGCACGCACAGCTCCCACTCCGGGTAGTCTCCGCGTTCTATCGCTTCGTACAAATCCTGCGTGGCATGGCTGTAATTGACGCTTTGTATTTCGTCGGCTTCCCGCTGCGTTAAATTGCGAATCTTCCGCTTGACCGGCTCCCAATGATATTTGACCAGAACCGCCTCTCACGCGGCGTTGACCCACTTATATGTATTGACGCCCGAGCCCTGCATTTCGCGATAACCGGCAGGAATGCCCCATGGCGAGAACAAAAAGGTGACCATATGCGTCGCTTCCGGGCTGTTGGAAAGAAAATCGAACATCCGCTCCGGATTTTGCAGATTATTAACCGGGTCCGGCCTGAACGAATGAACCATATCAGGGAATTTCAACGGATCGCGTATAAAAAATATTTTCAGATTGTTGCCCACAAGATCCCAATTTCCGTCCTCCGTATAAAACTTGACGGCAAATCCTCTCGGATCGCGAAGCGTTTCCGGGGAATGCCCCCCATGGACGACCGTAGAGAAACGAACGAATACCGGAGTTCGCTTGCCCTCCTCTTGAAACAGCTTGGCCCGCGTATACTTGGACACCGGCTCGTCCCCGACCTTGCCGTAGGCTTCGAAATAACCGTGAGCCCCGGCTCCCCGCGCATGAACGACCCGCTCCGGTATCCGTTCGCGGTCGAAGTGGGATATCTTCTCAAGCAAATGGTAATTTTCCAGCGTCGTCGGCCCGCGGCTTCCTACTGTCCTGACGTTCTGATTGTCTTTGATGGGATGACCTTGGCGGTCGGTGAGCGTCATTTCATTCTCTCCCGCTCCCATCCTATTGTCGGCGGGTCCGCCGGGCCCTTCATCAACAGCGTAGACTATTATATGCTTTGGCTGCATCATTATCCTCCTATTCGTCTAATGCACTCAAGTATTTTCTGACTGATTCGCCATTTTTATGCTTGACCGCATCAGGAGGACAACGGAAACAAACCGCCTTAGGGTTCCAGCACTTTGGCAACGGCGGCCTGCACCCGGTCGGTGGAAAACGGCTTGACGATAAAATCTTTGGCGCCCGCATAAATCGCGTCAATGACCATATTCTGCTGTCCCATGGCCGAGCATATCACCACCTTCGCGCAAAGATCGTAACTCCGGATTCGTTTCAACGCTTCGATCCCGTCCATTTCGGGCATCGTAATATCCATCGTCACCAAATCCGGAGAAAGCTTCTTATACAACTGAACGGCCGTTTCTCCGTCCGAGGCTTCGCCGACAATGCGATGCCCCATCGCAATCAGTATATCGCCCAGCATTTTACGCAAAAAAGCCGCATCGTCTACGACCAAAATGTCAGCCATCGTTTGCCCCAACCTCCCGAATGCTCTCACGTTTGTAGAGAGAGCCGCCGCTATTTTCGAAGCGGACTGCGCCTTGCTTCCCTTCCGCTCCCGCAGCTCTATGCCGCTCCATTATAGCAGCCCGCTCTGAATCGATTCTGAACATATGCGAAGCAGAGCCGCTTCAATCTCAGCGGCTCTGCTTCGCATATTTATGCATATTAGGCGAATCCATGTCTTTGCCAAACCCCTCCGCCCGTTCGTAGTCGCAGCCTCACTCGGCAGCAGCGGGCGTCTTGGGAATATCGAAGCTCACGGTCGTACCTGCATACGGTTCGCTCGTAATTTGCAAACCGCAGCCGTAAAGCGACATCAGACGGCTGTGAATGTTCACGATCCCTACTCCGCGCCTCGCGCCGCGGCCGGACAGCACTTCGGCGATCCGCTCGCGCGACATGCCGACCCCGTCATCGGATACCGCTACCGTCAGCCGCTGCCTGTGCTCCTCAATGCGCAGCCGGATCGTCCCTCCCTCTTCCCGGACCATAATACCGTGCCGAACCGCATTTTCCACGATGGGCTGAATGGTAAGCGGAGGCAGCAGCACGTTCAGATCCCCCTCCACCTCGCAGCGTATTTGCAGCCGCTCGTCGAATCGGGCCTGCTCCAGGAATAAATAAGCGTCAACCAGCTCCATCTCCCGGCGCAGCGTCGTCAGCTGATCACGGTTCGTAAAATCAAAGCTGCTGCGCAAATATTGGCTCAGCTTGTTCAGCAGCTCCGTCGTCTTCTCCGGATCGGTCGGCAGCAGCGCGATCATCGTGTTCAGCGCATTGTACAAAAAATGCGGCTTGATCTGCGCCTGCAGAAAGGCCATTTCCGAACGGATCGCCTCCTGTACCGACCGCCGCAGCTTGATCAGCGTCCTCGCGCGGGCCCGCAGCTCCTTGGCGTCGACCGGCTTGGCGAGAAAGTCGTTCACTCCGGCCTCGAAGCCGGTACGGATATCCTCCGGCCGGCTCCGCGCCGTAAGCATCAGCACCGGCAGCTCATAGAGCGAATGGCGCTCGCGGATCATTCTGCACAGCTCAAGGCCGGACATGCCCGGCATCATCCAGTCCGTCACGACCAAATCGAACGGCTCGCCCGACTCCAGCAGATCGATCGCCTCATTCCCGTGCTGCACGGCGGTGACGGCATAATGATCTACGGACAGCAGGTTGATCATAACCTGCAAATTGACCGGATCATCGTCTACGACCAGCACGGCTCCCTTCCCGCGGTCGCCGCCGTGCAGCGGCGGATTCTCCGCCTCCCGGCCTGCGGCGGCCTCTTCCGCCGCAGGCGCAGCGATTCGCCGCGCCGCCGCGGCCGGGCTCCCCGATTCCGCGGCTTTGCCGGCAACCGGCAGCGTGAAATGGAATCGCGAGCCCGCTCCGAGCTCGGATTCCGCCCAGATCCTCCCGCCGCTCAGCTCCACCAGCTTCTTCGTGATGGTCAAGCCCAGCCCGGTTCCGCCGAAGCCGGACTCTCCGCTCGGCTCTCCCTGCTCGAACGATTGGAAGATCGACTGCAGCCGCTCCTGTGCGATGCCGATTCCCGTATCGGCGACAGTAATCGTCACCAGCTCCCCATCCGCCCGCGCGGTCAGCTTCACCTCGCCCTGGTGCGTGAACTTCAAAGCATTGCCGAGCAGATTGTACAAAATCTGATTCAGCCGGTCTTCATCCGCGTTCAGCGGCGGCAAATCGTCCGGCAGCTCCTGAATCAAACTCACGCGATCCTTGCGGCTGACATGACGGACGACCTCCATCACCGAGTCCGCTACCGTCTGCACATCGACCGCCTGGCGGCGCAATACGATTTCGCCGTTCTTCAGCTTGGCGAAGTCTAATATATCGTTAATGAGCGCAGACAGACGCCTGCCGGTCGAGACGATCGTCGCCAAATGTCTGGATTGGGCTTCCGTCATCGCCCCGGCCACTCCCTCAAGCATCGACTCCGCTATGTTGACGATGCCGTGCAGCGGCGTCCGCAGCTCATGGGACGTATTGGCCATAAACTCGTCCTTGAGCTCATCCAAAGTGATCAGCTTCCGGGACAACTGTTCCACCTCATGAAACGATGTTGCAAACCGTTTGGCAAGCAGCAGCGCTTGCGTCACGATAAAGACGATCATCCCTACCGAAAACAAGATCTGGTTCATCAGCAGCCCGGCGACATTCAAAATGCTGTTGATGATCGGCAGCAAAATGCCTATGACGCTGGTCATCACGAACACATAGTCTCCCGGCCGCTGCAACGCCACCCTAAGCAGAGCGTACAGCACATAGCCCACCGTCAGCAGCGCAAGCGACAACAGCGGAACCTCCAGGTCGGACACGATGCTCGGAGACAACAATATCCCTACGGCAAGTTCGAAACCCGTCACCCATGTGCACGCCTTAAGAGCCCAGCTATGAATCGCTCCCGGCATGACCGCGGCAATGTACAGCAGCAAATAATAATAGGCGAGAGCGGACGCAATGATCTGCAGCTTCATGAACAGATCGTAATTGAGCCCGCTGAAGACAAGCCCCAACAGCTTCTCCCCGTGCGTCAACACGTAGACGACCCCCGAGAGGCAAAATCCGCCCAAATAAAGCAGCGATCGGTCGCGGGCCCGCAGCAGGTAGAGCGCCAGAAAGAAAAATCCGGGAATGAAATAGCCTACGGCCGACGCCAGATCGAGCATAAATTCCCAATCTCTGCTCTTCATGACCGACTGCTGATCGCCGAATACGATAGGGTATATAATCCCGCCGGAGGAATAGTCGAAATTGGCGACCTGCACGATCATCTCGACCTCGTCCCCGGATACGGGAAAAAAAGCGGTATACGGAATATTGTTCATAACGCTCGTCTCGGCCGATGTGCCCGGAGTGCCGCTCGCCCCCACAGCCTCGCCGTTCACATACACCTTATTGGCCAGCCGGATATTGTCCGTGCGGATGCCGAACAAGAGCGGATGGTCCGGCTTCAGATGAATATGCAGCCGGTACGTCCCGTAGCCGTACGCCCCGATTTCTCCGTCCGACTCCATATAATCGTTCCATCTGCCGGGCACCGCAGCCATCTTCCCGGGCACCGGCGCTTCGTCCGTTCGGAACTGCTCCGGAGTCAGCAGCCTGCCGCCGTAAAACTCCCATTCTCCAATTAAGCGCACGGTCCCCTCTTCGGCAAAGCTCCAGCCGGATAAATCCATCTGCGCCTGCACCGCTCTAGGGCTATGACTGGAAGCATTCTTCGTATCCACGTACGCGAAGAGCGGCAGTAAAACAATCAATACGACCGCCGCAATTAAAACTCCCCGGTTATGTCTCATGTATCCGTTTCTCCTGTAGGTCTTGACGAAGACCGGTTATAACGCTTACTCTCCCGCAGGCAGCGATGAAAGCCCCCGCTGCAGCTTCGTATACAGCTCCGCCGTCTGCTCCTCCGGCTCCGTACCCAGCTCGCTCATCAGAAACTGCGCGAACGCCTCGTAATACCGGCGCAGGCCGTCGGCATCCTTCAGCTGCCCGTATGCGGCCAGGATCAGCCTGCAAATGTCCTCTGAGTAAGGCTCCTTCTCCTGCGCCGCGCACAGCCTTTCTATCGCCTGAAGTTCCCGGCCGTTCCCCATATCATGCTCGGCCATCCGGTACACAAGGCGAATGTAGCGTTGAAGCAGCTCTCTTCTTCTAGGCTTGGCCCACGCATAGTCATGCTCTTCCAAATAATCTCCGCGGTATAAAGCGAACGCCTGCTCGTTTAGCCGCATCTGCCGCTCCTCGTCCGCCGCTTTCTCCGTCAAGCAGCGCTCGAACAGCTCCACATCGGTCGTCAGTCGGGCCTTGACAAGGCAATAGCTGTCATGGGCGTATTTGATCGATGCCTCCGCGTCCCACTCCTTCAGCTGCTTGCGAATCTGGTAAACCGCCGTATGCAGATGAGTAAGCGCCTTGTCCTGCGTATATTGCGGCCAAACCGTATCGAGAATCAGTTCTTTGGAAACCCATTGGCCATGCTGATGAAGGAGAAAGGCGAACAGCTCCTGCGCCCTTAACGTTCTGAACTGCAGCTTGCTCTGAAAATGCGTGCTGTCCAGCCGCTTGAAGCAGAGTATCGCCGGTTCTTCCTTCGCCTCCTCCTTCTTGCCGGAGCGCAGACTAAGATAAGCTTCTATCCGTTCGACAGTCTTGTGCAGCCGTTCGGGCGTCACCGGTTTCAGCAGGTAGTCCAGCGCATGCAGCTCGAACGCGTTAAGCGCATATTCCGAATAAGCGGTTATATATACGATGCGGATGCGCTCGTCGATTTGTTGAATCAGCTCCGCCGCCTTCAGTCCGTTGATTCCGGGCATTCCGATATCGAGAAATACGATGTCCGGCGGCTCCTTGGCGAGCTGTTCGAGTCCGGCTCTTGCGGACGTGTACTTGCCGTCTACCTGCACCCGTCCGTCCATTTGAAGCATTCTCTCCAAATGAAGCAGCGCCAGCTTCTCATCATCTATCAATATCGCTCTCATTCTTAAACTCTCCTCCTGCAAACACTGCAGCTGTTATTCCCAACATACCTTATCCCCGGCGGAAAGAAAAGCAAAACTATTGCATTTATTTTGGGAATCTATGACAATGAAACCAAGCATGCGCATCTCTATGAAAAATGCAACCCGTCGAATTTGAGGGAAGGAGGCGAAGGCTCTGGCTAAAACCAATATATTTATCAGTTCGGTCGGGCAGGATGAGCTTAAGTCCATCCGCAATGCCGTATTCGATGAGCTGACCGCGATGGGACACGCCCCTCTCATGTACGAGCGCAATTTCGGTCCTTGGGACTCTCACCAAAATCCCTTGCAGAAATGTCTCGACAAAGTAGAGGAATCCGATATATTTCTATTATTCATCAAAGATAAGGGCGGCACCTTCTATCCGGCCTACGACCGAACGATTACGCATTTGGAATATATTCAGGCGGCCCGCTTGAACAAAACAATTCTCGTATTCGTCGAATCCGGCGTCAAGCACAGTTATTTCTCTCAGGTCAAACCCGTCATGGAACGAATCGCCGACAACCATATGGAAAAAACCGGAGGCTACCCCAAAGCCGCGGAGTTCGTAACCGCTCTGCAGGCCGCTTCCGGCATTCCGCCGCATATCGATCCTTACGTCTGGTTTTTTATCGACGATCTGGTCAAGAAGGGCATCTATTTCGAAGAGCTGTCGCTCGGGGTTTCGATCCATTGGAAAGAGTATTTCAGCGATTTGCTGCGCCGGGGCGTCCTGCTGCTGCCTTTGGAGCGGACATTCGACGCATACATGAAACAAATTCAGGCTTACGAGGAATTTCATCAATTTATCGATCATTGCGCAGGCGCGTTTCAAACGGCTTCCCAAGAAGGAACGATACAATTTCTTGCCGCCTTGATGGACAAGCTAAAGGGCGGCATCGTGCGGCATCATTACGGCAATCTGTTCGCAGAGGACATCGGCACCTTCCAAAACTGCTCGGCCCTCACCATTTATGAGCGAAGCGGTAACCGTTTGAATCTTGCGTTCGTGACGGGAGCCATTACCAGCGAGCCTTATTACGAAATCGACAACGAGCAGTCCTATGTGTCCATTACCGCCCAACGCGCCAATACCGAGCAGCTTTTTTTCCGCGAAGAGAAGCAAATGCTGTATTTAACCGTGAAATGCCGAGACCGGATCTTAACCTGCCACTTCCTTGCCGATTCCAGCTGGAATACGGGCAAGTTTGTCTCTTTCCGCGACGATATCTTGTATGCTATAATGGATCAAAATCCGATGATATTGGAGTTTGCGCGAAAAATGATTGGAGGGATGCGGCTATGACTACCGTATATGTATCCAAGAATGGAGAAATCTCCGTCGCCGTAGGGGAGCAGCCCAAAGACGCCCTTCTGTTCGTTTCCCCAAAGAAGAGCTTCCAAGACCTGCTTCGGGAACAAAAGGAAGAGAGCGCCAAGGCGCTTGAACTGATCAAAAGCCGTTTTGCCGCGGCAAAACGGGGCTAATCGTCCATATTTCACCGCAGCCAAGCAGGCCCGGACCGGTTTAGAAGTCTTTCTAAATCAATCGGGCCTTTTCTGTTTCCGGATCGCTCAAGCTTGCGCGCGCTGTACCGGCTGCATATCGGGGACGGGAAAACGCACTTCGATGACGGTCCCCTCATTGACTTTGCTATGTACGGCCATCGTGCCCCCGTGATGCTCGATAATTTTGCGGCTGATCATAATCCCAAGTCCCGTACCGCCTTCTTTGGTCGTGAAGAACGGCTCTCCTACTCTATTAATTTTGTCCTCCGGTATCCCGCAGCCTTGATCGATAATCCGCAGCAGCGTGCCCCCGCCTTCATCGTTCTTTAGATGGAGGCAAACCGCACCGTCCGGGCCCGTCGCTTCGATAGCATTTTTCAGAAAATTAATAATCACCTGCTTGATCTGATTCGGATCGCAATATAAGGGAACATGCTCCAGATCGGATTCCAGATCGATTTCGATGCCCCTCATAATCGCCTGGGTGCCGATAAGCGCCCTGACTTCCTCTGTCAACTCCTTCAGATTAACGCAGCGCAGATGAACGGATTGCGGCTTCGACAGCATCAGCAGCTCGCTGACAATCAGCTCGATCCGCTCCAGCTCCTCCTTCATAATGCCGAGGTATTTGGGGAATTGCTGACCGGAATGCATCATCAGCTTAATGAAGCCTTTGAGCGCGGTTAGCGGGTTGCGGATTTCGTGGGCGACCCCTGCGGCTAGCTGGCCGACGACGGACAGCTTCTCGGATTGGCGCAGCAGCTCGTCCTTACGCTTCTGCATCGTAATATCCTTCATCATAATGTAGCAGCCTACCATTTCCCGGCGAACGAAGATCGGGGCGGGGGTTACCAGCAGATCGAGAACGGAGCCGTCCTTATGCAGCACGCGAACCTCCTCGCTTTCGGACATTTCGCCCCGCATAAATCTTTGGTACCACGCTTCGGCACGCATTTTATCGTCGTTTAGCCCGTATACCAAATCGGTAAAATGCAGCTGTCCGAGTTCCGTCGCGCTGTACCCGGACATATTCTGGGCGGCGGGATTCACCGAAACGATATACCCCAGCTTATCCAATGATATGACGGCATCCGGATTGTACTTTTTCAGCGAAGTGTAACGGTCAATCGTTTCTTCCAGCAGCAGCTCCATTTTTTTCCGTTCGGTAATATCTTGGGCGGTCCCGAGCATTTTGCACGGGTTTCCCCTTTCATCGGTTAAGACGATGCCTTGGATATGTACATATTTATCATTGCCTCTGGCCGTCACAATGCGGCATTCCAGACTGTACGGCTCTCCGTTGATCGCTCTTTGCACAAGCTTCCGTACCGTGCCCAGATCGTCAGGATGAATGAATTGCTTCAGACTATCGTAGGTATGGGCAAAATCTTCACGGCGAAGCTCGCAAATACGCAGCAGTTCATCGGACCAGATTACCTGAGACGTCGGAATATCCCATTCCCAGCTGCCGATCGATGCAATTTTTTGCGCTTCCGCAAGCGCCCTTTCGCTTTTAAGCAGCGCCTGCTCCGCTTCTATCCGCTCCGTTACGTCGCGCCCTACGCCCATAATCTTCCAGGGTTCGCCTTGCTCGTCGCGGATGAGCTTGATCGACGTCTCGAACCAGACATAATGACCTCGGGCGTGCCGGTATCGGGCGCAAATCTTATCCGTATCGGCGTATGCGCGCTCCAGCACTCCCTGCTTGTCGTCCGGATGAAGCAGCCCGTGCTGCTGCCGGCCAACCATCTCTTCGGGCTCATATCCAAGAAGACTTTTCACGGCCGGCGATACGTACAGGCATGTTCCGTCCAAAGAATTGAATGTGATGATGTCCTGCGAATGCTCAAAAACAGTCGAATAGACCTGATCGCTATGCTTGCGGTCCGAAATATCGGTCAAGTGAATATAGAAGCAGTAAGGCTGGTCGTCTTCGTTGCGGATTAACGAAACGTGTCTGGATGTCCATATCACGCTTCCGTTCCTACGGTAATGCCGCATCTCGATGCAGTAGGAGGTGAAGCGGCCCTCCAGCAGCTGCTGAATTTGCCATTCAGCCAAAGCCAGATCATCCGGGTAGGTAATCTCGCGATAATCTATAGAACAAAGCTCCTGCTCCCCATAGCCGAGCATGTCGCACAGCGCCCGATTCACTTTTTGCCATTCTCCGCCAATAGAAGCTATGGCAATACCGATGGGAGCCAGCGAGAATGCGTGCTCGAAAAAAGAAGGATGATCCGGGTGCATGGATATCAACTATGTACGACCTCCTTAATCAAACCGGTTCGAACGGCCGGAATTATTGGCTCAGGTTGTTGGCGAATAAACAAGCATGCGTCATCCCCTTACGGACGATAATCGTTCAATCAGCCGATGAACCGGAAGAACCCGATCGGCCCGGATCGAGCATGAGCCGCCGTCTTGCAAGCTTGCCAGGAAATGGCGTACCGCTCCAGCAAAGCCGCGGCGTTCGATTATCGTATCCCAGCTGCCGAAGCCCGCCGCTTGCGGCAGTTCATCCTTCTGATGCAGCTCCGCCGCTTCCATGTTGGTCACGATGACGGAACGGCCCCCGCCGTGCAGTTCCAGCCTCTCCAGATCGGTACCTGCGCGCCTTACCATACTGAACTGTCCGCTGCGGGTTCCCGCGGCGGAATGCCCGGGGAAAGCCAGGCTGCCCGCTCCGCACAAAAGCCGGCCATCGTCGTTCGTGCGCTCGATATAATGCAGCGGATCGGCATCGTCGCCTCCGAGCCATAGCAGCAAGTCGAGCATATGAATCAGATCGTCGTACAGCGTATGTTTGGCGCTGTGGTGCTGCAGCTTCAATCGATGCTTGGCCGCCGCGCACCACTCGAAGCCGCCCGCTTCCTCCATCCACTCCCGCGCCCGAACGTATAACGGCGCGAAACGTCGGTTGAAACCGACGGCAAGGAGCGTTTGTCGCTCCAGAGCGAAACGGGCCATCGTCTCCGACTCGCGGTAATCGTAAGAGAGGGGCTTGTCTACATACACGGGCACCCCCCGCTTCAGGCAAGCCATCACTACTTCATAATGAGCTTCCGTCGAGGTATGAACGAATACCGCGTCGGGTCCCGCTTCGAGCAGCCCTTCTACGCAATCGTATTTCCCCGGGATTCGGTAGCGGCCGGCGATGGTTTCTACGGCAGCCGGCGTTCGGCTGCTCACGCCGATAATCTCTACATTCTCATCGGCCGACAGCAGCGGCAAATATACCTTCCGTGCGATGTCTCCCAGCCCAATGATTCCAATTCTATATTTCACGCGGCGGTTTCCCCCTAAGAACGTTCTGCAGGAATTGCAAGACGTCCTGCTGTCCCGCAATCTTTCCACATCTATAGTAGCGCAGCCGTCTGTTCACTGTCATTATATTTTGTATGGTTTCATAGCATTTTTCATAAATCGACAGTAAAACACCCGGGTTATTCAGAATTTCGACTAATAACGACAGCGGGAATCTCCGCTGCGACGCTTTCATCCGCGCCTGCTTCCGCTTCCATAAAATTGACATGCTACAAAACGTCGTCTCTCTTTAATTTGCCTTAACCGTTATGGTAGAATAGGAATATTGCGAATATTGTCTGATTCATCATCATGTATTCCATCTGGAGGATGGCTCAATTGTCGAAAAAAACCACATGGTTGTTTTTTGTATCCATTATCGCTTTTGCCGGATTATTAGGACTGGCGTACTTATTCCAATCGGACATGTGCATTTTCGCCGCCAGCGCGATGCCGATCTTTATCGTTTTGTTTTTGCCTGATAAAAAACGGTATCAATATATCCGTATCCGCAGGGATCGCAAGAACATTTCTATCTTCAAACAAGCCGGCGGAGAGGAATCGCTGGTCGTCATCTCGTTCAAGCCCGGTTTTTTGCGCTGGAACTGCAGCAAGCTCTATTTTCATTTGAACGATATCGCCCCCGAAGCCAAACCGGGAGAAGCGGCAGCCCAAGCAAGCGGAGCGGCAGCCTCCGTACTGGCCTACGATTTGTCCGGCCATCGCCGCAAGCAAGGATGGATCGGTATTAATCTGAGGCAGCTCGCTCAGCGAACAGCGAATTTGTCCTACACGACGGACGAAATCAGCCGGCTGGTCATCCGCATGCAGGATTTGGAGGAAACGGCGCTTTCTATGGTCGCGCCCGCAGCCGCTTCCCCAAGCAAGAAGAAGAGCATCTCCGCTTAACCGAACCAGCGAGCATGGCAATGCCGCCCGCGCCCGAGGCGCGAAGCGGCATTTTTGTGTGCTTGCCGCTAACGGACGCTTCTTCATCGCCCAACCGCTTCGATGAATTGCAGCATTACAGCTCGCTAATATACGGCGTCAAGCCCGGCTTGCTCAAGCGACGTTTTCTAGTTTTCCTTTTGCCCGGATGAAAGGCCTTATCCGTAATAAGCCGCGGATTCCTGCACCACTTTTTGCATAGGAAGATGATACGGGCATTTTTCCTCGCAAAGCGGCTTCTCCTTACAGGGCTCGTAGTCCGCACAGGATAAAATTTTATCCTTCTGCTTATCGTAAAAACCGCTGCCTTTGGGCAATAAACCGAACGTCTGCCGCACTTGGCTCGAAATCATAATATCGGGGATCGTCACCCCGATCGGACAGGAGCAGTAATTGCAGCGGCGGCAATTATGACTGCCAAGCTCCAGAGCCAGCGATTCCAGCTCCTCGCGTTCTTCCCGCTCCACTTCGCGTTCCATAGCGGCAAGGTTTTGCCGAACCTCATCCACGCTGACCATACCGGATATGATCACATGAACATCCTGGCTGTACGGGTAGCGGATGGCCTTCTCGACCGGCTGGATGAATCCTCCCGACAACGGCTTCATCGCTACTTTGCCCATTCCCATCTTCGTCGCCATCGGAATTAGCTCGTCCAGGGCGAACGGCTGCGCCAAATTCAGGTGAAACAACACTTGATCGAAGTCTCCCTTGCTGATCCACTTAGCCAGCAGTTCGGGACGATGCCCGGTAATGCCGATAAAGCGAACCTTTCCGGCCTCCTTCATCTCCAACGCCGCCTTGTAGGCTCCGTTCTCTTCCATGGCAAGCTTGTATTCGCTGACATAGTTAACATAGTGAATTTGCAGCAGATCGATGACATCGGTTTTCATTCTGGTCAGGCTGCGTTCGATTTCTTCCTTGGCCGAGGCATAGTCCCGCTTGTTCGTCTTGGTCGCCAAAAAATAGTCCGAACGCCGGTGAGAGATCGTTTCCCCGATAATTTCCTCGCTATTGCGGTATCCCGCCGCCGTATCGATGTAGTTGATTCCGTGATCCAGCGCGTAATTCAAAGCGTCTCCCGCCTGATTCAGAGGCACCCCCGGCAAATTCATCGCTCCGAAGCCTAGCGCGGACACCCGGTGTCCGGTTTTTCCAAATTCACTGTATCTCATCGTCTTCTCCTCCTCATCCCAGCAAGCATCCTGTCGTTCAAGTACTCATTTTATCACAACCGCCCCCATCCGTCATGAGAGCGTTTCATTCTAAAGAGCAAACACAGCCGCCATCACGGCAGCTGTGTCGAATTTGGCCTATTCCGTTATCGTTACCGGAAGCATGGTGAAAACGGCGACTGCACATGCGGAGGCGTCTTCCGATCGCTGTTGACCGCTCTTGCTTCGTCTCCTTTTCCACCGGGCTTCTAGCGCCACCGGTTGCTGCCGCTGTCGCTCTTTTTATCGTCATCCTTTTTATCGTCTGTTTTGGAAGCGTCATTTGTCCGGCTTGGGCTTTGTTTCCGGTCGTCTTCTTTTTGCTTGTCGTTTTGCTGCCCTTGCTGAAGGTTGGAATCATCCCGCAAACGCCCTTGCTCATCGCGCTTGCGGTCATCATCCTTTTTTGGGTCGGTTACCTTCTTGGGATCGTCCTTCTTCTGAGAGTCGTCGTTTTTCTTAGGATCATCGTTTTTCTTGGAATCGCTCTGTTTTTTCGAGTCATCCTGCTTTTTGGAATCATCCGCCTTTTTGGAATCGTCGTTCTTTTTCGAGTCGTCATCCTTTTTCGAATCGTCCTTGCCGTCTGCTTTTTTGCCGCTATCCTGCTTATTGTCCGATCCGGGACGTAACGTGCCGGGATTCAAAGATCCCGGCTTTACGACAGGCGTTGTAATGGGACTTTTGGAATTTCCGGACGGTTTGTTGTCGCCCTTGCGGTCGTCGGATTTGCCGTTATCGTTACGGTCGTCCTTCGAGTCTTCTTTTTTGCCGCTTTGGCCGACGCCGGTTCCGTTGGGCTTTTTGGGATCGTTTTTATTGCTCAGGCTGCTCGCGGCCGGCTTTCCGCTGTTTTTGGCGTTGTCATTGTTCCGGGAATTATCCTTAAGACCGGAATTGCTCTTGGAGTCGCCTTTGGAGCTGTCCTTATCGTTGTCTTTGGCATTATCCTTGGAGCTATCCTTGGAGCTTGCCGTGATCGACCGCTTTCGCTCCTGCAGCTTCTTGTCCAGCTCGCCCGATTTTTCCTCTTCGACCAGCTTCTTGAAATCGGCCTTCGAAGGCGTTTTATCCGGCTGAACGACGGCGTTTTTGATGTCCGGGTTTTTCTTGATGATCTGGTGAATCGACTCTTTCTTCAGATCGTCCAGCGTCACCTCGACGCCATTGCTTTTGGCATTGAGATAGACGGAATATTTCCCCATGGACACGCCGGTTTTGTTCGCTTCCTCACGGACCTCCTGCGGAGCGGCGAATGCCTCTACCTGATAAGCCTGCGCCTGCTCGGGATGCGTCTGCTTAATATGGTCGGATACCTGCTGGCGAAGCTTCTCCGCAATCTGCGAGTCGTTCACCGGGCTTTGATCCTGCACGACGGAGCTGGCAATGACGATATCCCCTTCGCCTTGCGCCAATGACTTCTGCTCCGCCTTATCCAATAAAGCGGCGGTTACATTTTCGAGCGTTTTCCCCTTATAATCTACCGTTTGAATTAATTCTGACCCGTCATCATTCAGGCCTCGAAGCTCGAGCACTCGTTCCTTTTCATCGATTCCCATCTCTACGGATGGATTGATGTCCAGCGATACATAGGCAACGACTTCGGAGCTGCCCAATTTGCCGGCAAAGCTGGCAAATATAACCAGGCAGAACACGACCGCCGCTACGAATGCGGAACGGCCGGCTACGGACGGGCTGCGCCAATTGACGCCGGAATCGGCATACATAATTTCCTCGCCCACTTCGCAAGAGCGGTTTTTGCGGGGAATCTTATCGAATTTGCCGTCCGGACGCATGACGATAATGCTTTTGCCCGTCATCTCCATGACGATGCCTTTATTCATTTGCTACCCCCCCTTCAGCTGCATCATCCTTAATATGTAAGTAATCACGGAGATATGGATATGGACCGTTATAGATAAGTGCGACAGCGATGATGAATTTCCGGTTACGTTCCAATGTCTTCCGGGACACTTGCACCATGTCCAACAACTCTTTGATCGGGAGCATGCGCTTGGCCAGCATGGTCCGCATCAGCTCGGAATTCCGGGACAGCTTTCTGCCTATGGCAAACAACGCCTGCCTGGAATCGTCATGCTTGGGAGACACATCCACCAGATCCGAGAATTGAATACCGAAATCCGCCAAACAACGGTTTAAATCTACAATTTCACTGCGCCGCTCCTCCATTCCTTTCTGCTTCTCGTACTGTTCGATCGCCTGGTGAATTTCCACCGGGTTGACGACGTTATCCTCTTCGTCTTCCACCTCGAACATGCTATAAGGAATTTGCTGCGAAAACCGCTGCTCCTTACGCACATAATCGATCAAACGGCGTCGGATGACCTGCTCGGCAAAACCGAGAAACGACCGTCCCGCCTGTGGGGAAAACTGGTTAACGGCTTCGTTAAAAGCGCCTAAAGCGATGCTGAACTCATCGTCTCTAGCCGGATCAACGTATCTTTTACAAAACCGGCTCGTTACCTTGGCAACATACGGCTGATAATCCGTAATAAACTGGTTGCGCAGGCGTAAATCACCCTCTTGAATCCGAATCACGAGTTGCTCTGGTGTTTGCGAATCCGATGCTTCAGGGTGGTGAGACTGGCGTTTTCCAAGAAATCTCTTAAATAAAACGAGCAGCAATCGTTCCACCTCACACTATAGTTTTTCGCTGTCCTCACAGCCGTTTGGGGGGGTCGATTGGTCCCTGCAAAAACATTATATCACAGGTAATTAGACCCAAACCTCTTTGGCCCCGAAACGGGAGTTTCCCATCCGCTTTTTCACCTTTTTACACAAAGGTAGTTCTACGGAATTAGTTATTTTTTCAAAAAGACCTGCCGCGGTCCATCGAGTTACATTTCATACCTAAAAATGAATAATTTTACATACAATGGCCTATTAAGAAGCGTCAGCCGCTTAAAATAAAAAAACGTCTCCCGTAAATAAGAGACGTTGTCTTGGTCGATTATGACAAGCCGCGCATCGACCTTTTGTTCTTCAGCTTGCTCTTGCGCTGGCTTAGGATATTCAGCCTTCGTTTCAGCTGTTCCTCCCACTCGACATCGCCCCATGCCTTAGCCACCATCAAAAGGTCCAAAGACATATCGATTTGACTGCGTACGACCTCAAGAGGATCTTCGTTTTCATGATTCACGCAGTTCTCATATAATTCCGCTTGGCTGCGGTTCTCCACATATTCCTGAAAGTCAACCTCAGGGGCTCCGTCGCCATGCGCGTACTCGGCCAAAATATCGTACTCGCTTTCTACCAAATAATGAACCTCCACCCGATGACAAACGGGACAAAATAAAAGAGGAACATTGTGAATTTGTGTTCGTATATGTTTAAGTGTACCCTTCGTTCCAATCATACTGGCGCCGCAGCAAAAGCTCATGATTCATGCCTCCTGTAAGTTCTCCCTCAGGAAAACCGCATCTAAGAATAAGCCTACCTACTCTATTTCCGCCATTGACCCATATTGCTTACAGTATCCGGAACACGTGGAAGGGCCGTGTGCCCTCCATGCTCATTAGACGGCCTACAGAACAAAAAGTTGCGCTGCTTCCTCGCCCCGGAGCAAATAACTTATCGTCTATTATAACAGCAGGCGGCTTCTATGAACAAGGCACTTCGATATATTACCAATTATAAGCAGGACGTCTTAAGCGGATGTATAGTTACAGCGCCCTTGGCGCAACATGTAACGGTACCTTAATGAATATGAGCTTAGGACCGGGTTAATGAATGCCGCGGCAGCGAATGTTGTTAGCCTTCGAATTCTAAATCGCATAGCGCAGGCATACACTGTGACTATATCGGCAAAAGTCCGTTGTCGTGCCGCTCTTTGTACCTGCTACGGATTTTGCTATTCATACGTCGAAGGGAGAGGATCTTGTGCAATACATCCCGATCAGTTCCAAACAAATCGCCTTCGTGCATTACGATAATCAATCTTCGCAAATGCACATCCAATATCATACTGGACAAACGAAGATTTGCAGCGGCGTCGGGCAGGAGCAGGTCCAAAGACTGCTGCAATCGGATAATCCCTACGATATCATAGTCAGATTGACCCGCCAGCTTCAGCCGGCCGGACAGCAGGTGTAGAGCTCGCCTAACGGGGCTTCCCCGCGTGCGGAGCAAGCAGCATAAACGGCTTTGTCACGGTACGATTCGCATACCTGCTCTCGGGGTTCTCCCATCTCCGCTTTCGGGTGGAGATTTATTTATTTTCCAGCAAATCCTCGGTACGGGAAGTATAGTTCTCCTGCCGCGCGGAGATAGTAGAATAATAGAAAGCAGACCTTATTGCTTCATTTTTTCGAAAAAAAGAATCCAGGTATCCGTTTTCATTAGCGGCTGCGGGATTGACCGGCTTGGTATAAAAAGGTACTCTAAAAAAAACATCAAGCGAAGACTGGCGAAAATATGCCGCCCGCGATTTATGCGGCCGGCCGAAGAAGTATACTTTCGGATACGCAAAGGATGTGGATCGATTGCCAAGACATTTAGTCATCGGAAACGGAAAGTTTCTAATCAACCTAGACCGTCACACTTATATGAGAGATTTGTATTATCCCTATGTCGGACAATTGAACCATGTAGGCGGCTATCAGTGCAGAGTGGGCATATGGGTCGACGGCACGTTTTCATGGCTGAATGATCCGGAATGGAACTTCCAGCTCTCTTATACGGAAGATTCCCTGATCACCGAAGTGACCGCTTCTCACCCTCACCTGGGCATTACTTTGTTGATCAACGACGGGGTGCATCAGCGGGAAGACATTTATCTTAAGCGGGTGCAGATTCACAATCAATGGGAAACGGTCCGCGAGGTGCGCGTCTTCTTCAATCAAGATTTGGTTATCAACGAAACCGAAGTCGGCGACACAGCCGCTTATTACCCGGTGAATCATACCGTGTTTCATTATAAAAAAGACCGCTATTTCATGTTCAGCGGCAGCACGGGACCCGAAGGCATCTACCAGTATACGACCGGAGTCAAACGGTTCTACAATGCCGAAGGTACCTGGCGCGACGCGGAGGACGGCCATCTGATGGGCAACGCGATCGCCCAAGGATCGGTAGACAGCACGATCAGCTTCCGCCTTCACGTTCCGCCTCATTCGGACGAGACGATGTATTATTGGATGACGGTCGGCAAAAATCTCGAAGAAGTCAAAAAGCTCGACGCCTACGTGAAGGAAAGCCAGCCCGGCAAGCTGCTAGACCGGATCAAGGTATACTGGCAGCGCTGGGTGAACAAATCGGAGCGCGATTACGGCGATTTGAGCCCGGAGGTCATCTCTCTCTACAAGCAGAGCCTGCTGATCGTCCGCACGCAAACTGATGTCGGAGGAGCCATTATCGCGGCCAACGATTCGGATATCATGCAAAGCAACCGCGACCATTACAGCTATATGTGGCCGCGGGACGGCGCGCTGATCGCCTACGCGATGTCGATGGCCGGCTACCAAGGCATGATTACCCCGTTCTTCCATTTCTGCGCCAATGCGCTGTCCCCGGAAGGATACCTGCATCATAAATACAATCCGGACGGTACTGTAGGCTCCAGCTGGCATCCTTATATTCACGGGGGTAAAATGCAGCTGCCGATCCAGGAGGACGAAACGGCCCTCGTCTTGTTCGCGCTATGGCAGGATTTCCTGAAGCACGGCGACATTGAGCTTCCGCAATCGCTGTACAGCACGCTGATCCGCCGGGCCGCCCGCTTCATGTCGAGCTATATCGACCAGGACTTGAACCTGCCGAAGCCGAGCTACGACCTGTGGGAGGAACGCTACGGCATTTATACGTTCACCGCATCCGCCGTCTACGGCGGTCTTATCTCCGCCGCCAACTTCTGCAACCTGTTCGGCGACGAGGAGCGCAGCAGCCGGTACCGCCATACCGCCGAGCGAATCAAAGCCGGGATCATGAAGCATCTGTGGGATGAGGACGAACAGCGCTTCGTTCGCGGCCTCTATCTCGAAAACGGCGAATGGGTCAAAGACCGCACCTTCGAAAGCAGCGTCTACGGCATCTTCGAATTCGGCGTGCTTCCCGCCGACGACGAGCGCGTCGTACGAACGATGCAGGCCAACCGGGATCGGCTTACGATCCAGACCGAGGTCGGCGGCGTAGCCCGTTATTATCACGATTATTATTTCCAGCGTTCCTCGGATATCGAGAAAATCCCCGGCAACCCGTGGATCATCTGTACGCTCTGGATCGCCGAGTGGGAAATCGAGTGCGCCAAGACGTTAACCGATCTGGAATCGCCGCGGCGGACGCTCGAATGGGTCGTCAAGCACGCCATGGAGAGCGGCATATTGCCAGAGCAGCTGGACCCGTTCGACGGCAGCCCCGTTTCCGTAGCGCCGCTGACCTGGTCGCATGCGACCTACGTGCTTGCCGTCGTCAAATATATGGAGAAGTTTAAAAAGCTGGCCGGTTAGCGCATCACCCGGAACAAACCTGGCGTAACGGAATCCGTTATGGCCGGGTTTGCCGTGCTGCGCCGTCACTGGAACTCAAAATCCTCCCGCCAATCGAGGCCTTGGCTTCGAAGCCGCTTCGGGTATGCAAAAACAAAGCTTGCATGGGCTAATCGCCTTGCCATGCCAAGCTTTGTCGTGAGTGCGGCGCTGCAGTTAGCGGGCGGACGGCTGCCTTGCCCCAAGCTTCGCTTGCTCTCCGCCGGGAGCGAGCACCATCCTTTCCCGGCTCATGCAGCAGATGAAAACAAGCGTCAGCACCGCCGGAAGCAGCGCCCATAGAAACGTTTGCGCAATGGAAGAGGACAAGCCTTGAGCGATGGGCTGCAGCAGCTGCGGCGCAATCGCGCTTCTCGTCTCCGGCGATAACAGCGCGCGGGGGTCCTCCAGGCTGATGCCGGTTTGCCCGGCCTGCGCCCCGAGCGTCCCGGCCAGGTAGGAGGCGAACTCATTGCGCTGGATGATGCCGAATACCGTAATGCCGACAGTCATGCCGAGCGAGCGCAGGAAAGCCATCGTCGAGTTGGCCGAGCCGCGCTGAGCCGCTTCGAACTTGTGCATGACGGCCATGCCGAGCACGGAGAACGATGCGCCCGTCCCCAGTCCGACAAGCACCATATACAGCGTCAGCAAATACCGCGGCGTCTCGGGAGTCAGGGTAGCGAGCAAGGCGACTCCGGCGATAAAAACAACGGAGAAGATCAGCATGACGTCGCGGTAGCTGAGCTTGCCCGAACCGGCCAGGAAACCGCCGAGCTGCGCCGTGACGACGCTCCCCAGCATCATAGGCAGCAGAATGAGACCGGAACCGGTCGCGCTGCCTCCCATAACCCCCTGAACGTAGATAGGAATATATACGGTCGCCACGATAAAGGCCGCTCCGTAGAATAATCCGACGACATTGCTCATGGCGAACAGCCGGCTGCGGAACATCGCAAACGAAATGATCGGCTCCTTGGCCTTCGTTTCTATATATAGAAACAATGCGAACAGCGCGATAAATCCTCCGAGCAACCCGAGCATTTCCGCCGAGTCCCAAGCATACTGCTTGCCGCCGAGCTCCAGTCCGAACATCAGGCAGACAATGGCGCCGACCAGCGTTGCCGCGCCCCACCAATCGATTTTTTGCCGGACATGCTGCAGCGATTCCTTATAAAAAAGCGTAACGAGCAGAAGCGCCAGCAGCCCTAACGGAATGTTCACATAGAATACCCAATGCCAGTTAATATAATCGGTAATATAGGCTCCGAGCAGCGGCCCGAAAATGCTGGATAGACCGAAGACGGCCCCGAACATGCCCGACATCTTCCCCCGCTTCTCCGGCGGAAACACGTCGAAGACAATCGTGAACGCGATCGGCACGAGCGCCCCGCCCCCGATGCCCTGAATTGCGCGGTAAATGCTGAGCTGGACGATCGTCTGGGCCGTTCCGCACAAGATCGAGCCAAGTAAAAAGAGGATGAGACCGAAGATGAAAAAGCGCTTGCGGCCATACATATCGGAGAGCTTCCCGAATATCGGCATCCCCGCCATTTCGGCGACCATGTAAGCAGAAGTAACCCAGACGAATTTATCGAGTCCTCCCAGATCGGCCACAATCGTTCCCATCGCCGTAGCGACGATCGTATTGTCCATGGCGGCCATCAGAATGCCGAGCAGCAGTCCGGCGACGACGTAACCGAGCCGCTTCGTATTAGAGCTGCTTGATTTCATTGATTTGGGCCCCCTTGTCGCGGTCCATCGAATGCTTGTATTCGACCCTTTGAATCACGCAGCCCGGTCCTATCGTAATTCGGTTGCCGCGAACGGTTTGCGCTACCGTATGCTCCAAATAAATTTCATCGCCCTCGATCGTATCGGCTTTTAGCTGCTTGGAGGCGAATTTGGGTAGAAAAGGATTCAAAAATGACTTGAGTCCGCTTCTGCGCACCATAATCTTCTCTCCGCCGATTTCTTCAGCCTGGCAAGGCCAGTACATCGTCACGTCGATAATACCGCCGCTCAGCAAACCTCCGATCCGGAACCCGCCCTGCACTATCACCGTCTCGGCTTCACAGTCTCCTTCTACGTTAATCCCCCCCTCGACGTCAACGATCTCCCCGTTCAGGCTTCCGCCGACCGTTGTCGAGCCTTTGCCCTTCAATTGCCGGAAACCGGCATCGCCGTCGATCTTCGTTTCGCCGTTCACTTCCAGCGTATCTGAAATCCGGACCGCGCCGTGAATGCGGATAGAGCCGTTAATCGAGGCCTTCTCGGCTTGAAGGCTCCCGCGTACTTCGCTCTTGCCGTTCGTCCCAAACTCCACGCAATCAATATCGCTCAATAACTTTCCGTAGCCGTCGATGCGCACTTGGCGAAAGCGGCCTCCGCCGGACGAACCGCTGCCTGCGATAACCAAATCCTGTTCATTTCCATTTTCCATTGTTAATCCCTCCATTATCCGATTCTAAAGCTTCTGGTCATATTGTTTCTAAAAATGGGGTGAACTACGACGACTTTCTTCTGCGGTGACGTCGTTCGATCTCCTATAGGACTTTCACTCGCCATTCCAATAACAAAACAATGTTTCGTTATTCATTCATACGAAGCCGGGGCGCTCCTTGTTCCTCGATAATTCATTTTTCAGATCCAATGCGGTTGTCTTCATCTTATTTGGCGATTCGTCTTCGTTAACTCTCTCTCTTCACACTCCCGATTGCGGCAACTTATACTTCCGCCCCCTTCCTTCATCCTCATTCCGGCGCTGCCGCGACATTTTCTTTATAAACGGATTATAAACGATCCCTACTGACAGCTTTATGGCAGCATTCCCATCGCTTGTTTGCAAATATATAATCAGTGATCATCTTTCGATGGAATTTAGTGTAACATAACACTGTTACGTTGTAAATAAAAAAATAAAAAGCTCCATTTCAGAGCTTTTTCCATGCTGCATCCCTTGGGCGATACGCCCATTATTATGCCGCCGACCTTTATTCGTGCCCGTAGGTTGCTTCATACTTGGCCGCATCCCACAACCGGTCCAGCTCCGACGAATCGGATATTTCGAGCACAATCATCCATCCGCCGTCATACGGCGACATATTGATCGCCCCCGGGTTATTCTGCAGCGAACGGTTAATATCGATCACCTTTCCCGACAGCGGGGCATACATTTCCGAGACGGTTTTCACCGATTCCATGCTGCCGAACGGCTCTCCCGCCTTCAACTCGTCCCCTACTTCCGGAAGCTCCGCGAAGACGATCATCCCGAGCTCTTCCTGGGCAAAATCGGTCATCCCGACGATTGCCCGGTTTCCCTCCACGCGAACCCATTCGTGATTTTCGCTGTATTTCAAATGCTCCCTTATATCCACTAGCCCTTCCTCCTGCCTCATAAATAAAATCCCTCTAGCTGCAAGTATAGCAGACTAAAGGGAGTTTTAAAAATTCCTGTTCGATAAGAACCCGGTATTATTTCGCAACCAGATGGCTGTCGCCTTTCTTCCAGTTCATCGGGCACAGACCGCCGGATTGCAATGCTTCCAGTACGCGGAACGTTTCTTCTACGCTGCGGCCTACGTCGTTATGATTTACTACTTGATATTTCAATTCGCCTTCCGGATTGATGATGAACAAACCGCGAAGAGCGACGCCTTCTTCTTCGATCAGCACGCCGTAATCGCGCGCTACTTTCTTAGTCAAGTCGGAAGCCAGCGGGAAGCTTAATTTACCCAAGCCGTTATGCTCGATCGGAGTATTGATCCATGCGCGGTGGGAATGAATGCTGTCGGTGGATACGCCGAGCACTTCCGTGTTCAATTTTTTGAAATCTTCATACGCTCCGCTCAAAGCGGTAATTTCCGTCGGGCATACAAAGGTGAAATCAAGCGGATAGAAGAACAATACCAACCATTTGCCTTTATAATCGGACAAGGAAACTTTGCCGAAATCTTGGCCGTTGCCGCTTGCCGTTTCCATTGTAAAATCCGGTGCTTGTTTGCCTACCAAACGTTCTGCCATCTGCTTATATCCTCCCTTAATACTTGTCATTTACATGTAAAATCGTATCATTCGACAAATCGAAAGTCAAGATTATAACAATTCTTATTTTATAATAATTATAATTAACTGAACACAGGCCGCCAATGGAGAAAGACTCTTGACCACCCTCGACGGATGGAAGAGTCTTCTCATGACGGCTGCCAGTCAGCCGATTATTTTCTAATTGCGTTCACAATCAAATCGCCCATAGCCGTTGTGCCGATAGCTTTGCTCTTATCGACGGCGATGTCGCCCGTGCGGTGGCCTGCGTCGAGCACTTCCTTCACCGCGCGCTCGATAGCTTCAGCCGCATCGTGGTAGCCGAACGTGAGGCGGAACATCAAAGCGACGGAAAGAATCGTCGCGATCGGATTCGCTACGCCTTGACCCGCGATGTCCGGAGCGGAACCGTGCACCGGCTCGTACAATCCGAAGGCGCCTTCGCCGAGCGATGCGGACGACAGCATACCGATCGATCCTGTCAGCATAGCCGCTTCGTCGCTCAGAATGTCTCCGAACATGTTCTCGGTTACGATAACGTCGAAGCTGGACGGACGGCGCAGCAATTGCATCGCGCAGTTGTCGACCAGTACATGCTCCAGCTCTACATCCGGATAATCCGGAGCGATGCGGTTCACCGTTTCTCTCCATAAGCGGGAAGTCTCAAGCACGTTGGCTTTATCGACGGAAGCCAGCTTCTTGCGGCGGGTGCGGGCAATTTCGAACGCTTGACGGACGATGCGCTCTACTTCCTGCACGTTGTATACGCAAGTATCGACGGCTTCTTCTCCGTGTGCGCCTTCGCGGCGGAGCTTCTCGCCGAAATAGATGCCGCCGGTCAATTCGCGAACAACGATCAGATCCGTGCCTTCCAGCACTTCCGGCTTCAGCGTGGAAGCGTCTTTCAGACAGTCGAAGATAACAGCCGGACGAATGTTCGAGAACAAGCCCAGCGCCTTGCGGATGCCGAGAAGACCGGTTTCCGGACGAAGCTCTTTCGAGTTATTGTCCCATTTCGGTCCGCCTACAGCGCCCAGCAGGACGGCATCCGCTTTTTTACACAGATCCAGCGTTTCCTGCGGAAGCGGCGTTCCTTTCTCGTCGATGGCGATACCGCCGAACAAGCCGTGCTCGGTTTCAAAACCGTATCCGAATACCTCTTCGGTTTTTTTCAATACTTTTTCCGCTTCAGCGATAACCTCGGGTCCGATTCCGTCCCCGGCGATTACGGCGATTTTTTTTACGTCTGCCATTAGGTTCACTCCTACAATTTAGGTATTATATCTTTTGTACCACATTTAACCCTGTATGACAAAGATATAAAAGCTATCATTGTCATAGGGAACGCCTATAACCATACGAAACGTTCGTTCCCGGCCCTTCGAATAGGCTGGACAATGCAAAATAGTCCTCCTTAATAGCCCTCTCCTGGAAGATGAGCTATTAAGAGAACCTATATGCCTGCCTGCTTCCATTCGCGGCTTGCCTGATCTTGTTCCGGCGCCCTTCCGTTTCCTTTACACCACCGTTGCGCTGGAACCGTCCACCACATCCGGGTCCAATGTGTTCGTGCTGCTTGCTTGGTTATTCGCTACGGCTCCGAAGGAGTCGCCCGGCGAAAATGCGGCTGCCCCGCCATAGTTTTTGGAGGAACTGGACAATGCGACAAAGGCGGTATCTCCGATTTGCACATTAGAGCCTTGGCTTACGCTGTTGATTTTCAGATTCCCGACAATTGAAGGCATCGCTGCATACCTCTCCCGTCATAATTTTGCTCCCTAGTACATTGTATGGGGTTTTCGCCCAAACGCTACTGCCGTTCTTCTACCCATGCCTTATATTGTTTTCTAATGAGCAAAGGATTACAATGATTCGTATGTACCCACCCTCTATTCCATTGTGTTTAGTCAAAAGTCAAAAGGAGCTTATGTTATGAACTATCGATTCTCCGATACGATCGAAAGCTTCAAGTCATCCGCCGTTCGTGAAATCTTGAAGCTGACTCAGGGCAAATCCATCATTTCGCTCGCCGGAGGTTTGCCAAACGAGCAATACTTCCCCATCGAGGCGGTAAAAGATGCCTTTGCCCGCGTATTTGACGAAGGCAAGCAGGTACTGCAGTACGGCTTGACCGAGGGCTTTACCCCGCTTCGCGAGGATATCGCCAAACACCTGGAACGCAAAAATATCCGCGTCGGTATCGACGAAATGCTGCTTACAACCGGTTCCCAGCAAGCGATCGATCTGCTCACACGCGTCTATATCGACCCGGGCGACATTATTCTCGTGGAGCGGCCAACCTATCTGGCGGCGATTCAAATTTTCCAATCCCGCAAAGCGAACATCATTTCCGTAGACTGCGATGACGAGGGCATGATTTTATCCGATCTGGAAGCCAAAATCAAGCGGCATAACCCGAAGATGATCTATGTCATTCCGACCTTCTCCAACCCGTCGGGCAAAGTATGGAGCCTGGAGCGGCGCCAAGGGACGCTGGAGCTGTGCAAGCGCAGCAATGTGCTTATCCTCGAGGACGATCCTTACGGCGAGCTGCGTTTCGGCGGAGGAGAAGCGATGCCGTCGCTCTTCTCGCTGGACGAGCATCCGGGCGGCTGCGTCGTCTATACGAGCACCTTCTCCAAAATCGTCGCACCCGCATTGCGCACGGGCTGGATCATCGGAGACCCGCAGCTCATCGTGCATATGACACGCGCCAAGCAAGCGGCCGATCTGCACTCCAGTTCGATGGATCAGCAGGCGCTGCATCAGCTGTTCCTGCACTTCGATCTTTACGGTCATATTGATCTGGTTCGCAGAGAATACGAAGGCCGGATGCGGCAGATGGTCGAGCTGCTGAAGCAGCAGGATTGGCCGGATACCCGCTGGATTGAGCCTAAGGGCGGCATGTTCATCTGGCTGGAGATGCCGGAGCGCATCAATACTGAAGAGCTGCTGAAGCTGGCTGTACAAGAAGGCGTCGCTTTCGTGCCCGGCGTCAGCTTCTTCGCAACAGAGCCGCAGTATAATACGATGCGGCTCAATTTCACTCATACCGACAGCCAACAAATGATTGAGGGCATCGAACGTTTGAATCGGGCTATTCGCAAAGTGCTGTAGCTTTTAGGAGACCGCGTCGTTCACGGAAATCCCCGAGTATAGGAAAAGAGCAGCCTCCAGACGGAGACTGCTCTTTTTTTTGCTGGTATGGTTACAAGAACGAGATCTCATGGCCGTCGTCTTCGCTCTGTTAGATCCAAGCTCTGGAGACGATTACCAACAAAATGAACAGAACCAGAATAACGCCCGTGCTAGTAAACACGCCGCCACAACTGCAGCCAACTCCTCCTAATCCGTATCCCATAGATCTCATCCTCCCTTCTTAAAGGATATGATGTATGGTATGTGGTTAGGGATCGTAACGAGTGGGCTCTCCAAGGAATAGGGCGTTTCCCCAGATCTTCCATTAGCCGATACCCTATTGGCCGAACCTCGATAGATGACCCGCCCTAGCCGCCTCGCCTCTCACCCGATGCGCACGAAAAACGCCTCTCCGCCATGCTCGAAGGCATGGTCAGGGAGGCGTTCCTCTTGCCGCAGCGGTTAGATCAGCATTACGCTGCCGCGGCAGATTCGCGCGGGGAACCTGCCCATCTGAGGCAGGCGGTTACCGCATCGATATTACTTCTTGATCCAGTGCATCATTTCACGCAACTGGGAACCTACTTGCTCAAGCGGATGCTCGGATTCCAGACGGCGAGTCGCGGTCAAGAAAGCGCGGCCGGATTGGTTTTCCAAGATAAAGTCGCGAGCGAATTTACCTTGTTGGATATCGGAAAGCACTTCTTTCATCGCTTTCTTCGTTTCTTCCGTAATGATGCGAGGACCTGTTACATAGTCGCCGTATTCAGCCGTGTTGGAGATGGAATGTCTCATCGTAGCCAATCCGCCTTCATACATCAGGTCAACGATCAATTTCAGCTCGTGCAAGCACTCGAAGTAAGCCATTTCCGGAGCGTAGCCGGCTTCAACCAAAGTTTCGAAGCCTGCTTTAACCAATGCGGATGCGCCGCCGCAAAGAACGGCTTGCTCGCCGAACAAGTCGGTTTCGGTTTCTTCGCGGAAGGACGTTTCGATAACGCCTGCGCGTGTGCAGCCGATCCCTTTAGCATAAGCCAAGCCGATTTCTTGCGCTTTGCCAGTCGCATTTTGGTGAATCGCGATCAGACCAGGCACGCCGAAGCCTTCTACGTATACGCGGCGAACCATGTGGCCCGGGGATTTAGGAGCTACCAGCAAAACGTCTTTGTCTGCGGACGGGTTGATTTGACCGAAATGAACGTTGAAACCGTGGGAGAACATGATCGTTGCGCCTTGTTTCAGGTTCGGTTCGATTTCGTTATGGTATACGCTGGCTTGCGTTTCATCCGGCATAAGGATTTGTACCACATCAGCCAATTTTGTAGCTTCTGCAACGGAGAATACTTCGAAACCGTCGTTTTTCGCTTGCTCAAAGGATTTACCTTGGCGAAGACCGACGATTACTTTCAGACCGCTGTCACGCAAGTTTTGCGCTTGTGCGTGGCCTTGGCTTCCGTAACCGATGATTGCGATTGTTTTTCCTCTTAATACGTTGAGATCAGCATCTTTTTCATAAAAAGTAGTAACTGCCATGGATAATAGCTCCTCCTTTAATTTAAAAACCCTGTGAGTGGGCGATGCAGCGGACGGCCGGGCTGACGCGATATCGGCGAGCTCGGGGGACCGCCGGCAGCTATCTTGCTTCGCGATCCGTTCCATCCCCCACTCACAGAGTAGTTTTAACCGATTAATATTCATTCATGTAAAGCAATAAAGTGCGAAACTATTTCACTGAACCCCGAATCATTGCGGTAACGCCGGTTCTCGACAGCTCGCGGATGCCGTAAGGCTTCAGCAGCTCGACCATCGCGTCGATTTTCTCGGAATCGCCGACAACCTGCACGATCAGCGAGGAAGGCCCGATGTCCACGATCGCGGCGCGGAACGTCTCGACAACGCCGAGAATCTCAGGACGCGCGCTTGGCTCGGCGCTCACTTTGATCAGGGCCAGCTCGCGCGCCACCATCGGGTTGGAGCTGAGGTCGACGACCTTAATGACGTCGATCAGCTTGTACAGCTGCTTGGATACTTGCTCCAGCGTTTTCTCGTCGCCCGTCGTGACGATGACCATCCGGGACAAGCCCGATTCCTCGGACTCGCCGACCGTAATGCTCTCGATATTGAAGCCCCTGCGTCCGAACAAGCCGGATACGCGCTGCAGAACGCCGGGCTGATTATTCACTAATACGGAAATGGTATGTTTGTAAGTCATTCCGAATCCCCCATTATCATTTCATCTACCGTCGAGCCTTGTGTAACCATCGGATACACATTCTCTCCTTTGCGAACCACGAATTCGACGAGTACCGGACCTGGGGTGTCCAGCGCTTCCTGCCATGCGCGGCGGGCTTCCTCCTTGTTCGTCGCTCTGAGGCCCTTGACGCCGTAGGCTTCCGCCAATTTCACAAAATCCGGGCTGCCGGCCAGGTCGATATGGCTGTAACGGTTGTCATAGATGATTTCCTGCCATTGACGCACCATGCCCAGCACCTGGTTATTGATGACGGCAATTTTTACAGGAATGTTGTTAATGGCGCAGATCGCAAGCTCCTGCGAACACATCTGCATGCCGCCGTCTCCGTTGATCGATACGACCAAGCGGTCCGGATGCGCCACCTGCGCTCCGATCGCGGACGGGAAGCCGAAGCCCATCGTGCCGAGCCCGCCGGAGGTGATAAACGAACGCGGATGGTTGAATTTGTAATACTGCGCCGCCCACATCTGATGCTGGCCTACGTCCGTCGATACGATCGCTTCGCCTTTCGTCGTTTCATGGATCATTTCAATGACGTATTGCGGCTTCAACTCGGTCTCGGAATCTTTATAGCGAAGCGGATGATTCCGCTTGTTCTCTTGAACGAGCTTGATCCATTCTTCGGATTGAGCCGGTTTCGCTTTTTGCAGCGCCTGCTGCAGCACCGCTTTGACATCGCCGACGCAAGGAATCGTCGCTTCGATAATTTTGCCGATTTCGGCCGGATCGACATCGATGTGTACGATCTTCTTCGCTTTCGGCGCGAAGCCGTCGACCTTCATCGTCACCCGATCGTCGAAACGGGCGCCGATGCTGATCAGCAAATCGCAGCTTTGCAGCGCTTTGTTAGCCGTGTAGGCGCCGTGCATCCCCGGCATGCCGATCCACAGTTCATGCGCGCTCGGGAATCCGCCCAGACCGAGAAGCGTCGTCGTAACCGGGATGCGCGTCTTTTCTGCAAAAGCCAGCAGCTCGTCGGCTGCGTTCGAGTATACGACGCCGCCCCCGGCCAGAATGAGCGGGCGCTCCGATTCGGCGATAGCTTCGAGCATCCGGTCCACCTGCAGCTTGTTCGGCTGAACGGTCGGATTGTAGCCGCGAATTTCGACTTTCTCCGGATAGTAATAAGGCGCTTTGTCGTTCGATACGTCCTTCGGAATATCGATTAATACCGGTCCTTTGCGTCCGGTCGAAGCGATATGGAACGCCTCCTTGATGATGCGCGGCAAGTCGTTTACGTCGCGAACCAGATAGCTGTGCTTCGTAATCGGCATCGTAATTCCCGTAATGTCCGCTTCTTGGAACGCATCGGTTCCGATCACCGATGTCGCTACGTTCCCTGTGATGACAACGAGAGGCACCGAGTCCATATAAGCCGTGGCAATACCCGTTACTAAGTTGGTCGCTCCAGGTCCGGAAGTCGCGATACAGACGCCAACCTTCCCTGTGGAACGCGCGTAGCCGTCCGCCGCATGGATAGCTCCTTGCTCGTGACGAGTCAGGAGATGCTTGAAATCCGGATTGCCGTGCATCGCATCGTAAATATATAAAACCGCTCCGCCCGGATAACCGAAGACGCAATCCACATCCTCCAGCAACAAGCTGCGCAGAAGCATTTCCGACCCTGTGATAATATCCGGCTGCAGCAGTTCATTATGCAATTGTTCTTTTGACTTTTGTGTGGTTTGTACGATCATGATTTGTCCTCCTCTCGAAAAATGGGAACTACGTTAAATAACCAAAAAACCCCTTTCGCCCCAAACGCAACCAAATGCGTCTGAAGGGACGAAAGGGGTCTAATCCTCCGTGGTACCACCCAGAATTTGTCATCTGCCTCACGGCAAATAACCTTAGCAGGTAAGATGCAGCATATGCAAAATTACCTTCAGCACGGTAACGTGTGCTATTCCGATTCCCCCTACTAGCTACATCCGTCATTGCGACGTACTTTTCAGGAAAACAGCTCCGAGGTGAGCTCGTACATAAGGGATTAAGGCATCGGTTGCAGCTTATCCTTTGCTCTCTGAACATAAGAGCCCTTATAACTTCGTCCTCATCATTGCCGTTATCAGCAAGTTGTACTTTTCAATAATTATATGCCGAATTGGGGGAAGAGTCAAGCGTAATTCAATGGGCAATACTGCCACTCATTTCGATTTACTTAATTTTTTTTATCTATGATATAATGTTGCTCGGAGAATCTCCAATGCCTTTCTCCCTCATCTCAACGTAAAGGAAATCACAGTATGAAGGCATTACAAAAAGGCATATCCTGGTTCATGTTTTTTTTAGTTTTCGCGGTAGAATTCGCCCTGGGGTATTATATGGCGATCTGCCTTGGATTCATCCATTCCGATGCGCTGAGCCGGGTAGCTAATGCTTTTTTCGTTCTATACAGCCGTCAGCCGCATCTGGGTGCAATCGGGTTCATCTGGAATCCACTCCCCAGCTTTTTGGAGGTTATCGTACTTACCTTATATCCTATATTCAAAACTCTGGCCACCCATGGCTTGGCGGGTGTTATTGTAAGCAGCTTCTTTGCCGGACTTTCCGCAAAACTGATTTACGATGCCGGCACCCACTTCAAATTATCGACTTTTCTAAAAATTGTCCTTGTTTTGTTATATTGCTTCAATCCTTTTATTTTACTGTTCGGTGCTGATGGTATGAGCGACATTCCGTTCATTTACTTTATCATGTACGCCACCGTACATTTCACGATCTGGCTTCGGGAATACGGCCCTGGGAGCTTGATTAAGTGTGCTTTCGCTCTTGCGCTCGCTTTTTGGGTTCGTTACGAAGCCGCTATGGTGGGTGGGGCTATAGCCGTATGTATCCTGCTGATTATGTGGAACAAACGAAGCAACGATCAGCTCACCTTCAAAGAGCGGTACTTTAAAACCGAGGCCAGCTCCATCATTGCCTTAACCCCCCTTGCCTTTTCGGGAATACTGTGGGTCTTCTTCAATTATATCATCATGGGCAATCCGTTATATTTTTTAAATTCGGAATATTCCAATACCGCTCAGTCTCAAACATTGGCAGAAACCAGTGCCCAAATCCAAAACGTTCGGTCAAGTTTATTTACGATAATGTATTATATCGGCAAAAAAATGGCTTGGTTCTCCGCGCCTTACTTAACGCTGATAATTATTCACCTTATTAACGGGAAGCTGTTTAGTAAAGATACGATTAGAGCGACAGCGTTGTTTCTGTGTATTCCCAGCTTGCAGGTGCTGCTGCTTTTCAAAGGCTCCTCCATGGTGTTCTTCCGATATTTTATGTATATCTTCCCTCTCATGGTGGCCTTGATGCCTTATACTTTATTTAGAGCTGCTTGGAAAAAACTATCCGCCTTGCTCTGTATCGCCAGCTTAATAGTTACTGGAGTCATGCTCAGCTATGCCTTATCCAAACCTAATTTAGCTGGAGATGAGTATAACGTGCTGCTCGGTTTCCAGCGACAAGGTTATTATTATCAAAGACAAGTGGATGACAGAGCTATCTCCGCTTGGATCGACGAGCATCTACCCAATAATTCCATCATTACCGATTCCAGCTCGTCCTATGGCTTTATACTGAGCAGCAGCAATCCGAAAAAATATATAATAAACAGCGACAACGCATTATTCAACGCTTTCCTGGACAATCCGTCGCCGGATACAGCCGAATATGCTCTTGTTCCCAATAATTTGCTGAGCAATAATTTGCCGAGCAAGCTAAACGACAAATACTTCAAGTTGTATAATGAAGGTATGCCTTGGGCAGAGTTGTACCATGATTTTAACAATGAATGGCGCCTCTATAAGATCATAAAGCCTCAAAATGTGGAATCTAGCCAGCAAAAAAATTTTCATGATCAGCAATAATTTTCAATGATAGAAAGGTCGGTTACAGATGAGGGTAGGAATCATCGGTTTTGGAAAAATGGGTATGCTTCATGGCGCCTTGCTGCATTCTATAGAGAACGTCGAGCTAGTCGCGATTACGGATACGTCAAAATTTGTGTTAAACGGTTTTAAATCCTTATTTCCGAATATTCGGGTATTTACTTCTTACGAAAAAATGATCGACTCCTGCGACCTCCATGCCGTCATTATCGCCACGCCTTCGTTTAATCACGTTTCTATTGCCAAGTACGCACTGGAGCGCGGGCTGGATCTCTTTATCGAGAAACCTTTAAGCAATACGCTGAAGGACTGCAAGGAATTGCTTCAATTGGCGCAAAACCGCAATGCCGTTGTAATGATAGGCTTCTGCATGAGATACAACCCGATGTTTGCGAAGGGTAAAGAGATTGTTGACTCCAGAATAGTAGGGGATATCATCAAGGCGGATGCTTATATATATTGTTCTGACGTCCTGTCTCAGCAAAGCGGCTGGAGATTCGATCCCGCAATATCCGGCGGAGGCGTCCTGATTGATTTTGCAGTCCATATGGTTGACCTGCTGTATCATTATTTCGGCAATGCCTCTGCTGTAAGCGGCAATATCTCCAGCGTATACTCTAGACAAGTAGAGGATGAAACTACCGCAGAGCTTTACTTTCAGAGCGGGTTACAAGCGACTTTGCACGCTTCATGGAGCAAGCCCGAATACCGAAAGCCGTTTTACAAAATCGAAATTGCTGGATCGTTGGGTTCATTATCGATAACGGATCAGGATATTCAGTTAAACGTTGGCGGAATAGAGAAAATCTATTATCCTGAGCATTACGAAGGATATTATATCGATATAGGCGGCCCCCATTTTTCCAAACAGATGGAGTCGTTCGTCAAGAGCGTTCAAACCAGACAGGAACCTAAAGCTAACTTAACGGCAGGATTGCACACTCAGAATATTATTAATGCGATATATACTTCCGCAGCCACAGGTAAGAGACAAGCTGTAAGTGAGGACGATACACTATGACAATCGACATTGATTCCATTATACTCGGCGATAATCAGTTTTTCGGCGTAAACCATATGTCACATGAACGGGGAAATGTGACTCAAGAGCATTTTAAGAATATTGAGGAAATTAAAAAGGTTCTCTTCTATGCCATCGACAACGGCGTGTCCGGAATCATGTTCTCTACGCACCCCGCTATTTATCAAATTACCGATATGATTCGGGCGGATCACGCTTTACGGGACCACTTCAATATTTATGTCAACGTCCCTTATGTTACAAAATACATCAGCATGATTAATACAATGGGACTCTTCGGCACAATTCAAAAAATGCTTGAAGGTAAATCGTATTTGGATAAAGCCGGTTATGTATTAAAAAGCTTAATGAATGTAGGCACCAAGAATTACTTGCAAATAGCCAACCGGTTAATTGACGCAGAGCTCAACCCGTTCTATGATTTGAAAGTAAAATCGATTTTTCTGCACAACGCGCTGACTGATCTTGCTTTAGGCTATAAAATGGAGAATGTCATTACAAGTTATGACAGTTATATCAAAAAGCAATACGGGGCTATTCCAGCGTACGGTACGTTGAATTACCCCCGTTTCAGTCAATTTCTAAACGATGCAGGCATTTCCCAGTCACTCGTCATGACCGCCGTGAACAAGAAAGGCTTCCTCATGAATCCTGGCCGCGAAGCCGTCGAAGCGGAAATAACGAAAGGCTCCCACACCGTTCTGGCTATGGCTACGTTGGCCTCCGGAAGCATCTCTCCCGAAGAAGCCTATGATTATGTGTTTTCCTTGGGACACATCAAGCATGTCGTCGTAGGGCTCTCTTCCAAACATCATGCCGATGAAACCTTCCGAATTTTGAGAAGATATTTACGATAGAGGAGCGAATTACTTTGTTTCTTAAGATGCTTCTATTAGTGGCAGCTTCATGCTCGCTCAATGCGACTGGCAATACGCTGTGGAAATTGGAATTTTCAAAAAAACCGTTAGACTTCTCTTCATTCTCAACCTTATTGAGCACTTTTTGGTCATGGAAGATTCTTCTGGGGATGCTTTCCTATTTCTGCTCCATGCTGTTGTTCTTTTATTTGCTGTCTAAGTTCAAACTGTCCTTAATCATTCCCTTAACTTCATTAACATACATTTTGAACCTAGGGGCAGCTTTCTTCCTATTCAAGGAGAAAATCTCCATGCTGCAATTGCTGGGAACCCTTATTATTATCGCAGGAATTTTGGTGCTCATGCGCGCCAATCCTGTTGAAAGTTAAAAAATGCACCGCTCCATTTGGCAGGGACTCCTCCATCTCCCGTACCATATGTGACGGTGCATTTTTTCATTATGAAACACTATGCCGATCCATCTGACTTTCAGCTTGGCCGGATGGTATCGTATAACTTGTACGTTCATTAACCAAATAATTGGGACGACGCTTAAGCTCGTTAAAGATTTGAGCCATATAGACTCCTAAGAGTCCTATGCTAAACATCAACACGCTACCTATAAATAACAATAGGATGATTACTGTCGTAAAACCGTCCAGTGCGTCTCCTAAAAGCTTTAATACCAAAGAATAAATCCCAAGCACAACACTGACAATGAAAGTGACGACCCGAGAACGGTCACTATTTGCAGGGGAGCCGAAGAGAAAGCCGTCAAAGCGGTGACCGATAATCGAAACAATCGAAATACGGACCAACGCGTCCCGCCGCCCTTTCGTTCCGGAACAACAAAAGGAATTTGCGCCGTCGGGTATCCCATCCACTGAATTAAACCTCTAAAGAAACGGTTTTTTTCATTTAAGTTCAGGTAAGCTCGAACCACTTTGGCATCAAGCAATTTGAAATCACAACGGTCCTTCAGATCAATGCCGGACAGTTTGCCGAACAGCTGGTAAAATAAGCTGGCCATCCGTTTATAAGAGCGAGTCTCCACTCCACGATCGATTTTCACAGCCTCCACGACGTCAATCCCGCTCTGCCAAAGTTTGACCATGCTCTCTACCAATTCAGGAGGATGCTGCAGATCGCAATCCATAACAACAATCGCATCTGCAGCGTTTGCTTGGACCAGACCGGCTTCAATAGCCCCTTCCTTGCCAAAGTTCCGCGTAAGGCTTATGAGTTCACACCCGTAGGTATGACGGCAAAAGTCCCGAACAAGACTAGGAGTCAAGTCCCTGGAACCATCGTCCACGCATATAAACGCGAAGGATACCTTCAATGTTTTTTCATAGGAACGCAGCATTTGCGTTATTTGAGTCAGATTCTCTATAATACCGATCTCTTCATTATACATTGGAATGACAACGGCTACCGATTTGAGTTTGGTTAATGGTTTATTATCCATGCAGGCTACCCTCGCTATCAGACGTGAACATCGTTGTTATTAGAAGCTGGAGGCTGTTTAGTAAGACCATGGGTTGTTTTTTCCCAATAAAATGGTTTGGTTATTAATTGCCAGGCTGCCTTCACAGCAGCCAAACTCATGAGAAACCAGTAAACTGGCGTTAGCAATGCAGATCTTACAAGAGAATAGGAAAAGACACGTTGATTCTTATATTCCAGATCCCGGATAATCCAATACATACCTGCCACATTACTGTACACGAACAAAAAGTTGCCTATAAAAAACTCAGCCGCCGCCAAATAATAAATAAATCCCGGGAAAAACTGCGGTATCCAGGCCGCCTTCCAGCCGTACCAAAGCACGATCATAAACCAGAAGACCGGATTTAAAAGCGGCAGCATCGGCGTCGCCAGCACCATCACCTGAAAGCCCATAAACCCTTTAAAGCCCAGCTCCTTATACAATCTGAACGGATTGCGCATATGGACGAGCCAGGTTTGCATATAGCCTTTAATCCAGCGGGAGCGTTGGCGAATCCAGTTCCCGACGCGGCTGTTGGCTTCTTCCCAAGTACGCGAATCGACAATCGCGGTCGAATATCCCGCTTTGTAGAGCCGAATCCCGAGATCGGCGTCCTCGGTCACGTTGTACGGGTCCCAGGCGTTAATTTCCTTGAGCGCCGACATTTTGAAGTGATTGGACGTGCCGCCGAGCGGAATCGGAATATCGAGCTGCATGACGCCCGGCAGCAGCAGTTCGAACCACATGCTGTATTCATGCGTGAACCAGCGCGTCAGCAAGTTCTGCTCGCTGTTGAAGTAATTCAGCTTCGCTTGAATGCATACGCAGTGATCCGGGCTTCTTAAGAATGCCGCGTGCACCTTCTTGAGCTGGTCCGGGTCCGGACGGTCCTCGGCGTCATAGATGACGACATATTCGCCCCGGGCGCGAATGAGCCCGTAGTTACAAGCCTTCGGCTTGGTCTTCGGCAAGCTGTGCGGCACGACGATCGTCGTGTAATACGCCGGCAGATTCATGCTCTGGAGAATTTCCTGAGCTTCGATGTCATCCTGTTCGATCAAGAGCCTCACGTCCAGCTTGGCCTTAGGGTAGTCGATTTGTTCGATATTATCCAGCAAATGCGGAATGACCTGGCTTTCCTTATACATGGGAACCAGAATCGTATAGACCGGCAGCTTCCGCTCGTCGATCGCGTCGATCTCTTCCTTCGTAAACCGGATCTGCGCGAAGTCGCGGGTGCCATACATAACGATCAGAAACTTGAACAATGTCATCAAAAAGTAGAAAAGCTGAACCGCTACGTTAGCTACGATCAGCGTATGAAACCAGTCCAAGCCTAAGCTGACCAGCAGCAGGAAAAGCATAATTCCCACCACGCCGAGCTGAGGCCTTGTGAACGTAATGTGAGCCGAGTTCTGCGGCTGCTCGACCACCAGCTTCTGCGTACTTTCGTGCAGCAGCTCGGACTGGTAAACTTCCTTCCAGAAAAACTCCATTTCCTCCCGCGTCGCCAGCACCTGTTCGATCGGCAGGCCGAGCAAGCTTTCGATGGAGCGAATGGCCTCCTCTTTCAGCGGGCTGCCGACGGCAACCAAATACCGGTTCAGGTCCCTGTTGATGACAACGGCATCGTACTGCCTTGCCATATACTCCGGAAGCTTGTTTTCTTCTTCGAACGAGTATTCGGAGCCGATGCGTCCCAGATTGTTTTGCGTCGCGATATGGCGGTACAGCTTCTCCGGCTCGATAAACCGCAGCGACATGAGAATATCTCCGAGCAGCCCGCCGCTCTTGTTTTGAAACTCCAGCGCTTTCTGCAGCTGCTCCTGCGAAATCGCACCGGTTTCGACCAGCATTTCGCCAAGGCGGCCCTTCTGCGCTTGACGGTTCATAATGGCCCCGATGCGAGCCCGGTCCGTAAACCCCATTTCGGCTATAATATCGCCGAGCCGACCGCCGTACTTGCGCTGCCGCTCCATGGCTTCCTGGAGCTGCTCCTCGCTGACGAGCCCTTCGTTCACCAGAAGATCGCCGAGCCGCGGCTGCATTTGGGGCTTCTGCTCCAGCGGCGGATCGTCCAGCATCGGAACGAAGCCGTCGCGGTCCATGATTTCCAGCTTATGCGCAATCAGTTGATCGACAAGCCGGTCTTTATGCTCCAGCTCACGCTTTAGCTGTTTTACCGTCTCTGCCAGCTGTTCCAGCTGCTGCTGCTGCTCGCGCTGTTCGCGCTGCACAAATTGCTTGTAATCCCGGCAGCGTTTCTCTAGCGCCTCAATCTCCCGGTCGGTCGACTTTTTGCGGAGCCCGGACCATGAAGTTCCGAACGGTCTTACCGGCTTTCGTTTTGCGTTATCCATCGCTTTAAGCTCGTCTCCAGTTGATCCAGCTCAGCCAAGTTTTTGCGAAGGTCCTCGATTTCACTCAGCAGCTCCGCTTGCGCCAGTTGAAACGATTCCTTCCCTTCCTGCTGCTGTTGATTCAGGAGCAGCATTTCCGTTTCCAGCAAAGAAACATATCGCCGCACTTTTTTGGCATTATAACCAAGCAGCGCTTTTCTCTCTCTCACGGCAGCTCACCCTCTTGTAAGTCATATTTCTGTCATTCTCACGATTTCGATTAGCTCCGCAGGCGCCAGCGCTCTCAAGCGGGCACGATCGCCATGTTCGAGCGTGATCTGCATGCCGGGCGAAGAAGCAGCTTCTTCGCCGTTGACGGTTAAACCAAGCAAGCCCTGCAGTACGGTCAAGGAGATCGTTTTCCGCCCTTTATCCGCTTCCGCGAGCGCCTCAACCTCCATTTGCTCCCCGGTTTCAAGTCGAAGCTTGCTTGTCGTTACGACACTTCCGTCGGCAAAAGCGGATTGATCCAGCAGCTGCCGCTGCACCCGGACGGATTCGCCCCGTTTAGGCTGCTTCCCCTCCATCATTTGATGCCATGCATGCTTTAACTGCGCGCTCTCTTCTTTATGTGCAACCAGAATTCCTTCGTCGCTCGCGGCCACCACCACATCCGATAACCCGAGGACGAGAATCGGCATCTTCAGTTCATTGACGATATGAACATTGCGGCAGCCGTCCGCAATAAAGCCTTCCCCCGTCACAGGCCCGCTCATCTCTTCGGTCAAAGTAGACCAGGTTCCGAGGTCTTTCCACGGCCCGTCATACATCACTCCGGCCAGGCTTCGTTCCTTCTCCAACACGGCATAATCGAAGCTTCGGCATTCCAGGCCGTCGTATTGAGACAATAGCCGCTCATAAGACGAAGGCAAACCAAGCTCGTTTAATTTATCCAGCAAAAACCCCACACGAAAGCAAAAGACCCCGCAATTCCACAGACCGCCGAGTTCTATGTACCGCGCCGCACGGTCCGCCGAAGGCTTTTCGTAAAATTGCCGCACGGTAAAAACGTCCCCTTCACAGCGGTCAGGGATCAAGTACCCGTATTTCTCCGATGGAAACGCCGGCCGCACTCCCATTAAAGCCACTTGGGCGCCGGTCCGCTCCAACGCAGCCGGCAGCTTGTCCAGAGCATCGTAGAACGAATCCGTCACCTGCCCGTCTACCGGCATTACGGCCACATATTCGTCCCGCGGCACGCCCCGTACAGAGTGCAAGTAACTCACCGACAACGCGATGGCCGGAAACGTGTCCCGCTTGGACGGCTCCAGCACCAGCTCGGCCTCTTCCCCCAACTGCTCTCTCAGCAAATGACACTGACCGGCCGAAGCGGCTATGACAGCCGAGCGGCGCATCCCCCGCCGTTCCAGCTGCTTCCACACCCTTTGCAGCATGGAGACCGGTCTTGCCCGTTCATCTTTAAAAAGGGGCAGAAATTGCTTGGAACGCTGCTCATTGGATAGCGGCCATAACCTTACCCCCGAGCCGCCGGACAATAGTATCATTTTCAATATCCATCACCCTATCCTTAAGCAGAGTACATTAGGTACATAATAGAAAGCATTGTAAAACGAGGCATGTGCGGCGAAGGTCCTGTTTGATCTCAATGCGAAAGTAAAAAAATGCGAATTTTGGTAAAAATAAGCACAAAGTCCCATGTGCATTGTGTAATTGTATGATACCATAAAATTTTTGTAAAATAATTAAGAAAATATTAGCTGTTGGTTAAGAAGTCAGAACAAATCCCCCAAAAGCCATCCATGCCGCTACGCGGCACCACAGACAATGGAAATGGGGTACCAAGAGTAATTTCCAGGGTAGTGACGTGATGCTCTGAAGCTTATTCCGTCCGCATCCAGCTTCGGCTGGATCGGCGTCTAACCAATCCGCCGGGATCGTTCTATGGTTAGACATTACTTTCGGGGAACCCCCGGATATCCACAGGAAATTGCTGCGCATCATTTCCTAAACAATAAAAAAAGATCACCTACCGCCGAATTCACATTCAGGGTACGTGATCTTTATTGTTTTAGTTACGCATTTACTTTTTGTTTGGCTGCTGTAGCCAGGTCGTTGAACGCGTTGATGTCGTTTACGGCCAGATCGGCGAGGATCTTACGGTTTACTTCAATGCCGGACAATTTCAAGCCGTGCATGAATTTGCTGTAGGACAAGCCGTTCATGCGAGCCGCTGCGTTGATACGAGTGATCCACAATTTGCGGAAATCGCGTTTCTTTTGACGGCGGTCACGGTATGCGTACAACAAGGACTTCATCACTTGCGCATTTGCTGTTTTAAATAAACGGTGTTTGGAACCGAAGTAGCCTTTAGCCAATTTCAAAATCTTTTTATGACGACGACGAGTTACGAACCCGCCCTTTACTCTTGCCATGATTCATTACCTCCAAAGTTTAAGTAGAATAATGTGCTTATGAGAATTAACCTTTGATGTTAGCCAGTTGCTGTTTCAAGCGTCTTACGTCGCCCGCAGCCATAACCGGATTCGAAGCCAGCACGCGCTTTTGACGAGCGGATTTGCCGGACAACAAGTGGTTTCTGTAAGCTTTGTATCTTTTCACTTTGCCGGTACCTGTAATCTTGAAACGGCCTTTCAAGCTGCTATGTGTTTTCATTTTTGGCATGACGTGTAGTCCTCCTTATAAATTATGCTTGCTGTTTCGGCGATAAAATCATGATCATGCTGCGGCCTTCCAGCTTCGGTCTGCGCTCAACGATGCACAGCTCCTCCACTTCCGTGGCCATCCGCTCAAGCACCTTTTGTCCGATGCTCGCATGGGCGATCTCACGACCGCGGAAACGCACACTGAGTTTCACCTTGTCGCCGTCATTCAAAAACTTCACGACGTTGCGCTGCTTCGTTTGGAAGTCGTGCTCATCGATCGTGGCGCTCAGGCGAACTTCTTTAATTTCGATGACTTTTTGGTTTTTACGGGCTTCTTTTTCTTTCTTCTGCATTTCATAGCGGTATTTCCCGTAATCCATAATCCGGCACACCGGCGGCTTCGCCGTTGGGGCAACATTGACCAAGTCCAAGCTTGCGTCCGCAGCGATTTGCAGCGCTTCGCGGATCGGCTTAATGCCGAGCTGTTCTCCATCTGCACCGATCAGACGAACTTCCTTCGCCCGAATCTCATCGTTAATTAAATGTTCTGTACTAATAACCTGCCACCTCCAAAATGGATTGTGAGAATGTGTGTGAAACACGTCGGGTACGACGCCTTCCAAGAGCGACCGCTTGGGCGGAAGTTTTATCGCTAATAGGAACCCGGCCGGCCGCGGTTGCAACTCAAGCCGACTTTGAAGCTCCTATGCGCTAAAATAAGAAAGACGCGGGCACAAGCGCCCACGTCCGGTAAAGTTTCAAGTGATTGAATTCCATTCCCTATTCACTCTAGCTTATAACCAGCCAACCCAAGGTCGGTCAGGTGAGAAGCGGACGCTTCTTCTTTTGCACCAAAGTATCATACCATAATGCGAACCGATAAGTCAACTGCCGGCCTATATCGACCGCGAGAATCAGCTAACCTGCTTGCTTTGCACGTCCTCCAGACGAATAACCCGCGTATGCTCAGTGTGGCTCCACTGCTTGTTATTTTGCGTGAAGAACGCATAGACGGTAATCGGCCACCAGGATAGCATGAATACCGGGAAGGTAATCAGGTAAAGCCAAGTTTTCCAAGATGCCTTCTCGATGATGAGCGCCAGCGGAAACTGAATGTAGCTCAAGATCCCGACGACCATGAACAAGTTCGGCGCGTAATCGAACAAAGAGCGCAAGGAATGCATGCCCGGCATCATCATATCGATCCACAAAGCGAGCGTAACGACGGAACCGATCAGCACGACGTACACGTTCAGCGCGTAGACGGCGGTGTCGATCTTCGCCCAGCTTCCTTCCTTCAGCCCTTTCAGAAACAGCGGGAAGAAGTAACGGCGCGCCACGTCGAAATGGCCTTGCATCCATCTCAGACGCTGTCTTGCCGAAGCTTTGAAGGTGAGCGGCTTCTCGTCGTACACCTTGGCATCGTAATTGAACGTAGGATTAATTCCGCGCTGCACGCAGCGCATTGTAAACTCCAAATCCTCGACGAGGCTCGTCGCGCCCCAGCCGATCTCCTTCAGCAGACCGGTTTCAAAGCACATGCCCGTTCCGCCCAGGAAGTTGGCCAAGCCGAGGTTTTCGCGGGGCAGCTGCCACAGACGGTTGCAATACCAATAAGTGACCGCATAAGCCGCGGTAATCCAGGAGTCGTTCGGATTCTTCGTATCCAGATAAGCTTGGATGACCTTGGAGCCGTTGCACAAATCGTTGTTCATATGCTTCAAATAATCCGGGTTGACCAGATTGTCCGCGTCGAACATGACGACCGCATCGTAGCTGCGGGGCATCTTCCAAAGCTCCTTCAGCATCCACTCGATCGCATAACCTTTCCCTCTCAACTTAGGATTGTTGCGCTCGCAGGCGTATACTCCCATGCTGCGGGAAATTTGCGCGGTTTGGTCCGAGCAATTATCGCAAATCACGAAAATATCGTACATTTCTTTCGGATAATCCAGGTTTTTCAAATTGTCGATCAGCGCTCCGACGACTTGCTCTTCGTTATGGGCCGCAACCAGTATGGCAAACGATTTTTGCGGCGCATGCTGCGCTTTGTCCTTGCGGCGGAACCAGCCGAAGCATGTCAAAAACAGCTGATATCCTCCTACGAGGGCCAAGACAATCTGAATCGCCAGTAAAACATTGTCCAGCATCATAAATCCCCCTTTTGTATGTACCCCAAAGTCTTCTATCTCTCTCTACTCTATAGTTATCAACTTCGATGGTCTCTTTTGGATTTGTGTGGGTAGCCGAATATGATTTTCCTCTCTTTACCCCGTTTTGTCAAAAGCTGCTGTAAGCCCCTTTAAGTCAGATCTCTGAAATATACGGTGAAAATCAGGGCAATTGGGGCAAAGCTCTTTGCCAACCAACCGTTTACGACTTATTTTCATCGATTATCAGCGTTTTTATATTTTTCATTGCGTTGTATGGCGAACGCACTCATTCTCTACGACGCGTCCTGATTGCACAGCACCTCCCTACCGTAATGTACGGTCTCTCTAAGAGACGAAATCTCACGACTGCTCCATGCTGTATAACGGCCGTTTACCGGCCGCCGGGAACGGTATCCCCCACTATGATACAACAATTCCACAGTGTGTACAAATTCGGAAGAATCTGCCGATTGCCATGCGAATCCGCTGCTGCCGCAGGACTTTCCCGGTTTCTCGCGTTCCGCCCTCACCGCTCGGGCCCTTAAGAAAGAGCGTTCCCGAAACTCGTCGAATGCGGCGAATACCCGCTCGCGCTGCTGCAATTCCCTGCTAGCTTCCTATACGGCTCCTCCCATGAAAACAGGGCGAAATACCCATCGGGCTTCGCCGCAATTCCTCTTCATTCGGGCCGGGTCGACAGCGGTCTTTCGTTAATGCCTTAAGCCGATCGGCGCAGAGGCCGGGTCAGGGATAGCTGCCGGGGATTCCGGATATAATAAAAGGAAATTATATGAAAAAGCCTCTGTCCGAGCCGATCAAAGATGAGCGAACGCGTCCTGTGGTGCAGCAGATTTAGTATTCATTTGATATTCCATTAACAATTGCGGATTACAATATGTATATGCGTTACAAGGACAGCTTATCCCATTTTTCTTGAAGGAGGCCTACGTTCATGAGCCGGGTTTTCTCATGGCTGCAGCAGCGCGAGCGACGCGTGTTTTATTGGATGAACCGCCGGCTCCGGCATTCCGCGCTGAACGTTTTGTTTCATGCCGCAACCCATCTAGGCGGTGCCGCGTTTACGATCGCCGCCGCTCTTTCCTTAAGCTTGTTCGGTTCGGGCAGCCTGCAGTGGATCGGCCTGCATTGCTGCGCAACGCTTGCGCTCAGTCACATTCCGGTAGCCGTTATGAAACGGGTCTACCCGCGGCTTCGCCCTTATCTTGATCTTCCCGGCATTCATACATGCAAAAATCCGCTGACCGATCATTCTTTCCCGTCGGGCCATACGACGGCCTGCTTCGCCATTGCGCTTCCTATTGCTTACGCGCTGCCGTGGCTTAGTCCTATTTTACTTCCTGTTGCATTCTTTGTTGGCTTGTCGCGTATATATTTAGGACTGCACTATCCATCCGACTGCTTGGCGGGCCTGTTCATCGCCGCAGCCGCGGCTTGGGCCACCGCTCCTTTTATCGGCTGACAGCCTTGCGGTCCGGTTTGATCCGGGGATAGCGGCGGCAATGCGTTATTTGTTGGAAAATCCATTGTCACAAGGTATGGTGAAGCGCTATGCGTAAAAAAAGGGTCTTGCTATTATCCGAAGGCTTCGGAGCCGGACATACTCAAGCCGCTCACGCCCTTTCCCGAGGCCTTCGCATGCTGTCGCCCGATATCCAGACGCGAGTTTTGGAGCTCGGCTCTTTTCTCCATCCAACGCTGGCTCCCTGGATTTTTACCGCTTACCGCAAGACCGTTACATCGCAGCCCAAGCTGTACGGAATGATGTACCGATACAAACATAAGAAATCTTTAAACCGCTTCACCCGGCTCGCGCTGCACCGGATTTTCTATGCTCATGCGGCCGAAGTCATCGCGCAGCTGCGTCCCGATACGGTCGTCTGCACACACCCGTTCCCAAGTGCCGTCATCTCCCGGCTGAAGCGAACCGGTCTGAACGTCCCTTTGTGCACCGTCATTACCGATTATGATGCTCACGGTACCTGGGTTAGTCCGGAAGTGAACAAATATCTGGTATCGACTCCCGATGTGAAGCGGCAGCTGCTCGCACGCGGCGTCGCGGCCGACAGTGTGGAGGTGACGGGAATCCCCGTCCACCCCAACTTCTGGGAGCCGCATAACCGCGAGGAGCTGCGGACGCGCTTCCGGCTGAAGGCAATGCCAACCGTGCTGATAATGGGGGGCGGCTGGGGGCTTATGGACAGCGAGCCGTTTCTGCAGCATTTTACGCGTTGGCGGGATCGCATTCAACTGATCCTCTGCCTCGGGAACAACGAGAAGGCGCTGCAGGCGCTGTCCGAAGACGAGCGCTTCCGGCACGAAAACATTCGGCTGCTGGGGTTCACCAAAGAAGTCGACAAATGGATGGACGTGTCGGATCTGCTCATTACCAAGCCCGGCGGAATGACTTGTACGGAAGCGCTGGCCAAAGGGATTCCCATGCTGTTCTACAAGCCTATTCCGGGGCAGGAGGAAGAAAATCTGCAGTATTTCACCGAACACGGATTCGGCGAGCAGATCCGATCGGAGGAAACGATCGAATATTGGTTCAAGCTGCTGATCAGCCGTTATCCCGATATGCAAAAACGCCGCATTCGCTTAAATCCGCAAACGAGCGGCTACAATCCGATGAACTCGATCCACGCGATTATGGATATTTTGCAGCGCTCCAGAGGGTTCATCGAGTCTTCCAAACCGGCAAGCATCGAGCTGCAGACCAGCTTGGAGCTGCAAAGCAAATAAGCAAGCCGGGCCGGCTGTAGGCCTGGCTTGCTTTGCTGCAAGCTTCCACATTATGTTTAATCTTCCGGAGTCTCTTTTTTAAGCTCTTCGCTGTCGCGCTTCTCCTGCAGCTCCAGTTGATGCAGATGCGTGTTCAGCGCATTCTGCCCGATCACGACTTCGACGCGGTAAATGTTCATTCCCTTTTCGTGAAACTTCGTTTCATATTCCGTCATGACCAGATCGGTGCGGGGACCGTCAGCATGAAGATCGAGCGAAATATTGCGCATTCGAAGACCCATATCGGCAAAAGAATTCAACGAGAATTCAAAGAGCGATCTGGAATCCGTCTTAAAGTGGATTTGCCCGTCATCGTTCAAAATATCGATATATTTGCGAACGAAGCCGAAATGAGTCAGCCGGCGGCGCGCATGGCGTTTCTTGGGCCACGGATCGCTGAAGTTCAAATAAACGCGTTCGAGCTCGTTGGAGTCGAAAATCTCTTCAATTTTTTCAATATTAAACAAGGCAAGCTTCAAATTGTCCAGGGAGCCGCCGTTTTCCTCGCGGGAGTGCTGCGCTTTCTCCGCCGCTCTGCGCATCAGTTCATCATACATATCCACGCCTATGTAGTTAATATCGGGATTCAAGGAGCTAAGCTGGCTAATAAAGCGTCCTTTCCCCATACCAAGTTCGACATGAATCGGCCTGTCATTGCCGAACAATTCCTTCCATTTGCCTTTATAAGCAGCTGGATTTAATATGATAAGATCCGGCTGTGCCTCTAATGCTTCCCTGATACCTTTCCGGCCACGTAAACGCATAGTCATCCTCCAAAACAACTGCATGATCGTTATAGTTCAGTGACGATTATACTCTGAATCGCTCCTAAAGAAAAGGTCGGCCCGGGCAATAATCTGCCTGCAAGCCGACTTTTTCCGACATCATGACAAGTTGTTACACTTCAATCAGCCGGCCATTCAAGCTTTGCGAGCTCCGGCTGCCAAATGCGGCTGCTGCAAACCCGATTAACGCTCGTCGACTTCGCGGCGGTTATTGCTGCGCAATCCGGCAAGACCGATCAGACCGAGCAAGCCCAGCCAGCCCCAGCCGGAGCCGGTTCTTGTCGTCGTATCGGCATTGGCGCGATAACTGTACGTATCGTAGTTACCGCCGTAGCCGTACGGTTTGTACGTATTATTATCATACGTATTGCCGTACGTATTCATCCGGTTCAGCAGGTTGTTGCCGTAATTGCGTGTCGTCGTATCGGTTGTTGTCGTTCCGTTGGTTCCGTAAGTGGAAGTCGTCCCGGTTGTTCCGGTTGTTCCGGTTGTTCCGGTTGTACCCGTTGTTCCGGTCCCGGTGGAAGTCATGCCTGTCGTGTTGGTAGTATCGACATTATAAGTGCCGTAGTTACCTGCAGTTTGCGTTGTCGTACCGGTGCCGTACGTCCCCGTACCGGTTGTGCCGTAAGTTCCCGTGCCAGTCGTGCCGTAGGAGGAAGAAGTTGTCGTTCCGGATTCGGCAAATGCTTGTGCGCCGCCAAATCCCAACGAAGCCGTCAAAGCCAGAGCCAACACGGTTTTGCTAAACTTGTTCATGGTTTAGTGATCTCCCTTCGCTGCTTGTAATGTTGGTGCACTTATAGCATGGTCGTCGGCGACGTCAAATATCCTTCGCTTCGAATAGGAGCTTTTGTCAAGGAAAAATTCGCAAAGGGCCGGTTTTTACGTTAAAATAAAGGTGGGGAAACCGCGGGCCAAGCCGCTTTCACCCATTCATTCTTGAATTCGGCGGTAAATAATTGAAGCTAAAAAGGAGTCTTATATAGATGAAGCAAGTCGAACATGCTCCTATGCCGTCCTCATGGGGAGATAAACGTTTTCATACATGGAATGCAGAAATGCGCCGCCAATTCGGCACCAAGGTTTTCAAGGTCATGCTGGACGCCGGATTTACTTGCCCGAACCGCGACGGATCGATAGCGGCCGGAGGCTGTACGTTCTGCAGCGCCCGCGGCTCGGGCGATTTCGCGGGCAGCCGCCGCGACGATCTGGTAACCCAATTCAATACGATCCGCGATCTGCAGCATAAGAAATGGCCCGATGCGAAATATATCGGTTATTTCCAGGCTTACACCAATACGTACGCTCCCGTCGAGGAATTGAGGGAATATTATGAAGTCATTTTGCAGCAGCCCGGCGTGGTCGGCCTATCCATCGCTACGCGCCCGGATTGCTTGCCCGACGATGTCGTCGAATATTTGGACGAATTGAACGAAAGAACGTATTTATGGGTGGAAATGGGATTGCAGACGATCCACGAATCGACGTCGCAATTGATCAACCGGGCTCACGATACCCAATGCTATCTGGATGCGGTGGCCAAGCTTCGCAAGCATAACATTAGAACCTGCGCCCATATTATTTACGGTTTGCCTGGGGAAACGCATGAGATGATGCTGGAAACCGGCCGCGCCGTCTCCAAGATGGACGTGCAGGGAATTAAAATTCATCTGCTTCACCTGATGCGCAAAACGCCTATGGTCAAGCAGTATGAAGCCGGTCTGCTGCAGTTTCTGGAAAAGGACGAGTACGTCAAGCTCGTGGTCGACACGCTGGAAACACTGCCTCCCGAGATGATCGTCCATCGTTTGACCGGGGACGCTCCGAGGGATCTGCTCATCGGTCCTATGTGGAGTCTAAAAAAATGGGAAGTCCTGAACGCTTTCGATCAGGAGCTCCGGCTGCGCGATACGTGGCAAGGGAAGAAGTGGAGTCCGGCCTAACCCGAACCGGAAGGAGTGAACCTTCTATGAAAAAGAGGAGAAGAACGTCATCCTGGATGGCGGCGCTGCTCGCGCTGGCCATGCTCTCGGGCTGCGGCGAGGAATCGCCGCCGCAAAACAGCCCTGCGCCCGCGACGCCCGAGGCGGGCGGGCTGCTCACACCGCCGCAGGCGGGCGCGGACACGGACGCGGAGGCGAAGCCGTCCGATACCGGGACCGCCCCTGGCGGTGGAGACGCCGCCGGCGCGCCGGCGGCGAGCGAGCCCGCGGCGGCGCCGGGGAGCGCCGAGGCGAAGGGCGGCGTCTCAGCGGCTTCGGCCGCGCCGCAAGCGGAATCGGCGGGCGAGGCGAATACGCCCGCGCCGACAGCGACGCCGAAGCCGACGCCATCGCCGGCGCCGCAGAAGCAGCTGCCTGCGTCGACGCTGCCGCAACCGTCGGCGCCCGCGAAGGCGCCGGAGCCGACCGCACCTGCGGCGCCCGCGAAGCCGCAGACGGGCATGCAGGAGCCGGCGAAGGCGCCGGAAGACCCCGCCAAGGCAAGCGGCGGGGACAAGCCTTCGTCGCCGGCTCCAGCCGTGCAAGACCCTTTCACGCCGCCCAAGTTCGGCGGCGGTTAATCACTAGCTGTTAGCAACGGAGGCAATCATTGTATGGGTTTCTTATCCATTTTAAGCTTCGCTCATAAACTGATTCAGGAACGTGTCGCCCCGGGAGAAACCGTCGTAGACGCTACGGCGGGCAACGGGGTGGACACGGTTTTTTTAGCTAAATGTGTAGGAGCTGCCGGCAGCGTGCATGTCTTCGATATTCAGGAGCACGCTCTGGAGCAGACAAGGCGAAGACTGGCCAAAGAGCTGACCGGCCCCGCTCCCGTTCATTTTCATCTGTGCAGCCATGCGATGCTGAAAACACAGCTGCCGGAATCGGCGCACGGACAAGTCGGCGCTGTCATGTTTAATCTCGGGTATTTGCCAGGAGCGGACGAATCCACCATAACGACGCCGGAATCGACGCTCCCCGCTCTCGACTCGGCGCTGGAGCTGTTGCGGCAAGGCGGCATTTTGACTATCGCATTGTATACGGGACACGAAGGCGGAGAGCATGAAGCTGCGGCAGTCCAGCTCTGGGCGCAGCAGCTGCCGCAGCAGCAATTTCAGGCGCTTGAATATCGGTTTATTAACCGGGACAATCACCCGCCTTATTTGATAGCGGTAGAAAAAAAACGGCTGCATTGATATAATGACCTAATTAAACTGGCCGGACAAGCGTATCCGCGGCGCATTCGTACTGGCGAAGCGCTTGCCGGCAAAATGAATAACAGGAAGGCAGGAACAACGCTTGAAACCGTATCCTTTATTATTTCAACCGGAAATGAAAGAACGCGTCTGGGGAGGCCGGGCGCTGGAGCAGTTCGGACTTGAGCTTCCTGACGGCCCGATCGGGGAAGGCTGGATGATCGGCGATCACCCTAACGGCACGACCAAAGTCGCAAATGGAGAATGGGCCGGTCTCGGGCTCGATCAAATTCGGGAGCAATACGGCCGCGAAATTTTCGGCAGCAAAGGCTTCTCCGAGAAGAACGGCCGCTTTCCGCTGCTGATCAAGCTGCTCGATTGTCAGGACGATCTGTCCGTTCAAGTACATCCGAACGACCACTATGAGCGGCTGCCTGAAGGCGAGCTCGGCAAGACGGAGATGTGGTACGTGCTGGACGCCAAGCCGGGCGCCAAAATCATCTATGGATTGAATGAAGGCGTTACGCGCGAGCAGCTCGCCGAGGCGATCGCTCAAAACCGCGTATTGGACTGCCTGCGCGAAATTTCGGTCGAGCCGGGAGATTCCTTCTATATCCCGGCAGGAACGGTGCACGCCTTGGGAGCCGGCATCCTCGTAGCCGAAATTCAGCAAAACTCCGACAGTACGTACCGTCTGTACGACTATAACCGGATGGGACTTGACGGCAAGCCGCGAGAGCTGCATATCGAAGACTCCCTGAATGTCATTGCCTATGAAGGCTCCGGCGCGACGTATATGAAAACCGATCTGGCGGCCGCTAATCAATGGCTGGCTTTGGCCGAATCGCCGTTCTTCATTACCGAGAAAGGTCAAGTCGATCGGCCGTGGAAGCTGCATACGAACGGAGACAGCTTCGTCATTCATATTATTTGCGACGGTACGGGCGAGCTGTCCTGGGCGGACGGCACGATCGCCGTCAAGCGCGGAGAATGCTATCTCATTCCCGCCAATCTGGGGCAATATACGCTGTCCGGCTCGATGACCGTGCTGCGCAGCTATTTGCCTTAAGCCGAGCGAGCCCGTACGCCGGTGAACATCTGAAGTCAGCCGTTCCTTTATTAAAGGAGCGGCTGTTTTTTTATGAACATTCGCAAACTAACAGAAAAAGCCCGCTTCCTCCGCCAAAAACCGGCGAAAGGAGACGAGCCTGATATAACTTTAGCCCCATTTGGTACGACCATCCTGAGCCTAACGGGCCATAGGCGCTGCGGCCTCCGTCGTATAATATTGCGGCTTTCCCGAAGCATCCGGCGGAAAATACATAATGAGAAGCTGTTCTTCCCCGATCATTTCCCCTGTGGCCAAATATTGATCGAGACGGAACGGAAGCCGTTCTATCATCACATGCTTGTGCAAATCCTTCTCACCGATGCGGAGCCGCGCAAAGCCTTCGGAAACCAGCTCCGGACGCTCCGCCAGCTGGCGGAAATAAGCGTTCTGCTCCGCCTTGTCCAACTTGTACTCCCACCATATTTTGCGCGGCTTGTATTTGTGACCAAGGAAATAATCCAGCTTCATCAAGCCCTCGATCCTCTCCATCCCCTCGGTTCCGCGATGTATAAGGAACGAATGCAATCGGGTGAACAGATCTTCAAGCTGATGCCCAATCTTCTGCCACCCCCGCGACTCCCAATAATCGCCGAATTCCTGAAAGAAGTCGAACGCCGAAACGAATTGCTCGCGTATCAAATACGAGACGGTATGATCCATCCGGTGTGCGTTCCAGTATTTCTCCAGCACGTCCTCGACCCGCTTAATTCGGACCAGATCGGAAAATGGCAATATATTGTTGCCCAATATCTCATAAGGCGCGTGATCCATATACAGGTAGCCGTATTTTTCCGCATCGGCTCTCATCCCGGTGCCCCGCAGCATTTTGAGAAAGCCGAGCTGCAATTCCTCGGGTCCCAGCTCGAACACATCGTTGAACGTTTTGCGGAACGACCCGTAATCTTCCTCGGGCAAGCCGGCGATCAAATCAAGATGCTGATCGATCTTGCCGCTCTCCTTCACCTTGGTTACGGTACGGGTCAGCTTGGCGAAGTTTTGCCTCCGTTTGACGAGATTATTCGTCATATCATTGGTCGACTGCACGCCGATCTCGAAGCGGAAGATGCCCGGCGGCGCATGCTCCGCTAAGTAATCGAGCACTTCCGGACGCATGATGTCGGCCGTAATTTCGAATTGAAATACGCAGCCCCGGTGGTTATTGATCAGAAATTCGAATATTTCCATCGCGTAATCGCGCTTAATATTGAAGGTTCTGTCTACAAACTTAATCAGCTTCGCACCCGAATCGATTAAATAGGTCAGATCACTTTTGGTCCGTTCCATATCGAAATAGCGGACTCCGACTTCAATCGAAGACAAGCAAAACTGGCAGCTGAACGGGCATCCCCGGCTCGTCTCGAAGTAAACGACGCGGTTCGCCAGACTCGGCACATCCTCGGCAAAGCGGTGCGGCGAAGGAATATCGTCCATCTTCAGCTTCGGACGCGGAGGATTGATAATGACTTTTCCTCCCTTGCGGTAAGCGGCGCCGAATACGCTGTACAGCTTGGCGTCGCCGGTAATTTCCGTCAGCAGGTGGTGGAAGGTCTCTTCCCCTTCTCCCATCACGATAAAATCGACCTCGGGCAGCCGATTCATCCAATACTCGGTATCGTAGGAGACTTCGGGACCTCCGAGCACGACGAGCAGCTGCGGATTAATTTTTTTCAGCATGCTGACGACCGTGATTGTCTCTTCGATGTTCCAGATATAACAGGAAAATCCGACGACATCGGGCCGTTTTTGGTACAAATCGGAGACGATGTTCATCACCGGGTCCTTGATCGTATATTCCGCGATATCGATATCGAAATCTTTTTCGCTGAACGCTTTCAAATAACGGAGCGCCAAAGAAGTATGAATATACTTGGCATTCAGTGTGGACAGCACAACTTTCATTACGAAACCCTCATTTGCTTAGCTTTTATAACTTTATTTTACACGTAAACCGATTTGAACACAAAAAAAAGAAAATGGAACGGTGCGAAATATCCATTCCATTTTCCCGCTATGACCATGTTGATTGCTGTTCCATCTGATCCGCATCCGCTATAAGCGCTCCCGGCACCCATTCATCATGCCGCGTATCCGACCACATATTGGCGAGCGAGGTCAGCTGTTCTTCCACTTGAGCTTTTTGCGAAATGAGCTGTTCTCTGTCCCCTGCCGATTGCCGAATCGTTCTTTGCAGCTGCTGGCGCTGCTCCAGCCGTTTGGCCAATTCATATAAAATCATTATTCTCTTCCTCTCTGTCGTTTCGTTCTTATCCTTATCGTACCGCCCAAACATTAAGACAAGATTAGCGGAACATAAACGGACCGTTAAAAAAAGGTTACAATTTTGTTATCCACTCCTCATTCTTCCCTTATGCGTTGAAATATATGTAAAAGGATGGCGTCTTATGCAAAAAAATAGAGCATCCGCCGGCGGACACTCCTTGTTGTCGAAATAATGCTTGATTCCATCGAACGAGCCTGTCTTCCCTCGCAATACAAACCCTCGCTTGCCGGGGATTCATTTCTTTCCTATGCCCGCTCATGATATAGTAATAGCAGAATAAGAACCAAGGAATCGGAGCGAAGCCTGTTCATGAATAACCGGAATGGAAAACCCTTTAACACTGCCAAGAAGCCTTACCCTGGAAAAAACACCTCGGCCGGACGCCCTGTACACGCCGCCGGAAGCGGCGAAGACGTCAAATCCGGAGACCGGATTATTGTTACGATCAAGCGGATCGGCATTAACGGAGAAGGCGTTGGATATTACAAAAAAAAGGCGGTCTTTGTCGATGGCGCCCTTCCCGGCGAAGTTGTCAAAGCCCATGTGCTGAAGACAGAAACCAGCTATATGACCGCCAAACTGATCGAAATCGAAAAGCGGTCTCCCGACCGGCAAAAGCCGCCCTGTTCTCTGTTCGAGGAATGCGGGGGCTGCCAGCTTCAGCATATGACGTATCCCGCGCAGCTTCGCGCGAAGGAAGAGCTTGTCCGCGAAGCGTTTCAGCGTTACGCGCGGATCACAGAGCTGCCCTTGCGCCCGATCATCGGCATGGAAAACCCGTGGGGCTACCGCAATAAAGCGCAGCTGCAGGCCGGTTGGCAGCGCGAGCAATTCGTTACGGGCCTGTACGCGTCCGGCAGCCGCCGTCTGGTCGATATTTCCGGCTGTCCGATTCAGCACCCCGCTTTAAATGAAGTCACGAATAAGGTGAAGGCGATTCTCACCGAGCTGAACATTATGCCGTACCAGGAACGAACGCGCAAAGGCACCGTCCGCACGATTGTGACGCGCGTCGGCAAGCAGTCCGGTCAAGTGCAGCTGACGCTGATTACCGCGACCCCTTGGCTGCCGAGCCAAAGCAAGCTGATCGAACGAATCCGCAAACAGCTGCCGATGGTCGCGACGATCGCCCATAACGTGAACGATACGGATACGCCGCTTGTCTTCGGTGACGAAACCCGGATCTTATGGGGCGACGAGCGGCTGGACGAGCAGCTCGGCGAGCTGCGGTTCTCGCTATCGCCGCGCGCCTTCTTCCAGCTTAATCCGGAGCAGACGGTCAAGCTCTACGACGCCGTACGGGAAGCCGCGGCGCTTAGCGGCAAGGAGCTCGTCGTCGACGCCTACTGCGGCACCGGGACGATCGGGCTCTGGCTGGCGCCCCAAGCCAGAGAAGTGCGCGGCATCGAGCTCATCCCCGAGGCGGTGGAGGATGCTCGCCGCAATGCGCGTTTGAGCGGAGCGAACAATGCGGAGTTTATCGTCGGGCATGCGGAGAAGCTGCTGCCCGAATGGGTGAACCGCGGCGTCCGCCCCGACGTGATCGTCGTCGACCCGCCGCGCACCGGCTGCGACCGCGCGCTGCTCGGCGCAATCGCAGCCGCCAGGCCCGCACGACTCGTCTATGTGTCGTGCAATCCGTCCACCCTGGCCAAGGATTGCCAGGTGCTGCTCCAAAGCGGCTTCCGGCTGGAATGGATTCAGCCGGTGGATATGTTTCCGCAAACGTCACATGTGGAGTGCTGCACGCTGTTAGTGCGGGAAGACAATTAAATCGGAGATGTATTGGCGGAAAAAGTAAAGAGGGACTGAACGTCCCTCTTTTGACATCAAAAAGCGTTTATATACTGAACATCAACCGCTTGGTTGGGAGAATAAGCAGTGATGAAATGAAAAATGGAGGTAGTATGAATACACGAGCCCGAATTCAAACAGTCTTTTTATATGGTGCTTTCCTATGTTACCTACTTTTTTCATTTAAATTATTGCTCTTATCAAGAGTTTCACTTGCGGATTTGCTAGATAGTCATAACGCTGTAGATAGGTCAATCAATCTCATTCCCTTCCATAGTATAAAGGAATATATATTTGGCAGCTCTGTCACTATAAAAAATTTCGCCTTTGCCAACGTGGGCGGCAATATAATTATCTTTATCCCTCTTGGCACCTATGTGTCATTATTCAAAAACAATAAAAGAGTATTAACCAATCTGTTATTTATTTTCCTAGTGAGTTTGTTGATCGAAATCATTCAGGGGATTTTAGGCATTGGAGCATCAGACATTGATGACATAATTTTAAATGGTTTGGGTGGATTAATTGGTATTTTAGGGTATAAGTTTTTATTATTTGTATTACGAAATGAGAAAAAAGTAAGTACTGCAATCACAATACTGTCTGCTATCGGATTACCTGTTATATTATATTTATTATTTACTCAAGTTTCGCAGCTCAAATTTGGCATTAAAGCCTTGATGTAGCTGGGTAAACCTGAAATCCATTGCTGGACTTGACTTAAAATGGCCGACTTCCCCTGTTTGGTCTTCGTTTGAGTAAGCTCAATGAAAAAGCTGACGATTTGTTGTAACGCGGCTTTCAAATCCAGATCACGGACTTCATCCGAAAACAGAAAAAACAACCCGCCCAAAGAACGTTGATCCTGATGCTCGCGTCGCTCCCATTCCATCACCAGGTAACGAGTGAAAACAAGGGTGGTGTGGCTGATCAACATGTCAAAAGAGCGACCCTGGAACTCGGTTCCCAGCTTCAAATAAGATTTGGTGAACTTGAAGAAAGTTTCAATGCTCCAGCGGATGCCATAAATACGGACAATTTCGGCATCTGCGAGTTCGATATCTGTGCTCAAAATAGTGAGCCATTCTCTACGGCAATTCCGGTTTTGGACGAAAACTAACTTGATAGGCAACCCACAATCGGTTCGGGTAAGAACCGATCCCAAGATCTCCGTTTTGGAGGATCGTGAAAGCTTCACATAGAGTTCTTTCAGAGTCATTCGCTTGTCGTCTAATCGGTAGCGCTGCTTCATGTCTTTGATCATCCCAATGACGTGCAAGCCTTTAGCCATCAAGCTGCGTAGCAAGGGAGCTTGGGTGAACCAGCTATCCATCAAGACGAAATCGGCTGCAAAGCCAGCCTGAATCGCACGGTCCAGCATAGCTACGACCGCATCGGGCTTGCGAGAAAACGCCTCAAGACGCCGCTTGTAGCCTTGCGTACGTTTGGACAACGATTCCTTCATTTCGCAGAAACGGTTGGCTATTTTAGCTGAACTGAGCATGACAAAATCGATGGGAGCAAAACTAAAACCATCCGACCAGCCGAGAGTCAGCATGTTGTACCCGCGTACGAAACGACCTGTCGTGTGGTCATGAACCCGTGCCAACAGTTCAGCCTTTTTACAACGATTCCGCTTCAGGACGGAGTCGTCAACGATGAACGCACGAACTCGTGAAGAGGAAGTAAGGGATTCAAAGTGTTCAATGATTTTCAGGCTAAAGCTATGAAAGAACCGTCTCCAAGCAAAACCGGGATGATTCAAAAAACGATAGACAACATCTTTACCCGGCAGTGAAGAACGGTTGCTTTGGAGTAAACGGGACCAACTTCGTTGCTGGAAAATTAACGTAAAGATAAGCTGGAAGACAGTAAAAGCCGGAAAGCCAAACGATTTACGAATGCCAGCTTGACGGAGAAAGTGTCCTACTTTCAAAGTGGAAAACAGGGCAGAAAAACGTTCTTCACCCTTTTCAGACTGGGAGTTGTGGTGTAACATAAGGTTACGCACCCTTCGGTTTGGAATGGTTATCTGGACAATTTCCATTTTACCAAACATGAAGGGTGTTTTTCTGTCAAGCTTGCTAATTTTTCAAAAGATTTTCAGTAGCAGCAGTATCTAAGCGTGTTTTTCAAGGTGCGAAACTTGAGTTATTTATGGTGAGATTGCACCTCTAAATATTTTTAACGCATAGGCAAGAAGTTCCCCTCAAACTTTACTTTCTCGGGAAATGGCTTGCCCGAGTGCCCAGTCCCAAGGCTCGTTCTTCTTGGCGATACAGATTGATATGTGTATATAATGCTTTGCTTAGCCAACTACCAGAAATGTTTTTAAAATGCATTCACTTTTAAATATATGCGTACTTTTTGTTTAAAAAAAATCAATTCATTACGGAATTATTTCACAATAAACGTATACACTTATTATTACATGGGTACATTTTTTTGCAAAAAGGAGGTGTTGTTTTGCCTAACATGGAAGATATAGATTCTCATTATATAAAACAAGTGTTGTTGAATGCATTCAACCAAGCTGGTCTACGCGAAGAAGATTTTTTCAACCTGGTTCGTCGGAATCCCAATATCAATAAGCTTGACGATCTTATAGCAGCTATTACAGCTGAAGACAAAAGTAAAAAAAATGAGACGATAATCTATCCGGATGTCATAGAGGTTTTTAAAAAATATAATGGGATTGTCACTGCAACCATTCTTAAAAAAAATCATATTAATTACTATCAGCTCAACAAGCTTGAGGAAATGGGTATGATTATCAAACTTAAACGCGGGCTTTACGCTCTTAAAGATATACGTTACATTATTGACGAAATAGTGGAAGCAGCTCTTTTTGTACCTAAAGGCGTCCTTTGCCTATATTCAGCCCTTGCCCATCATGAACTAACTACCTACACTCCAAGTGAATACAATTTTGCAATATCCCGAAAAGAGCGAAAACCTTCACTGCCAGATTACCCACCCATACGGCTATTTTCTTATGATGATGACACCTTTGATATGGGAATTGAAACGATTGATAAGGAAGGGCATGTTATAAGAATATACGATCTGGAGCGAACCATTTGTGATATAGTAAAATATAGAAATAAACTTGACGCAAATGTCGTTAAGGAGAGCTTGAATAATTACTCGTCCAGCAGGAAAAGGAATTATGCCAAGCTGCTTAAATATGCAGGTAAGATGAGAGTAAAGTCTATCCTAACTAATTATCTCGAGGTGCTATAATTGGTCACAAATGTTGCTGCCTCAGTCATCCATAGACTAAAAAACGTTGCTAGAGAGAATAACAAAGCGTTCAACACCATCTCCATCCTTTATTTTCAAGAACGCTTCTTAAAACGCTTATCGATGTCTAATTATAAGGATAATTTCGTCCTCAAGGGTGGATTGTACTTATATTCCGTAACACAATTCAAATCCAGACCAACAAGAGATATGGATTTCTCAGGTTATAAAATCAATAAAGATGCCGCTGTATTGGTCAATATCGTTAGTGCAATATGCCAGTTGCTACCTGATGATGTTGAGGATGGAGTTGTTTTCCACACGGATCGAATCGTTTCTGAAATCATTAAAGAAGATGCAGATTATGAAGGCGTACGGATCAAGATACCTTGCTCACTTGGCCCTATGAGGGAAACATTACAACTCGATATTGGTTTTGGTGATGTGATAGTACCTAGCCCGCAAACCATAGACTTCCCCGTTCTTTTACCTAACATGGTGAGGCCAGAAATATTGGTATACACGAATGATTCTGTTATTGCAGAAAAGCTCGAAGCGATGATATCGCTTTCCGTAGTGAACAGTCGAATGAAAGACTTTTTTGATATCTACACTTTGGCTCGTACCAGCCCGTTTGAAGGGCTTCGCTTGTACGAAGCTGTATCTGCGACATTTAGACAAAGGAACACGCATATTGAAAGAGATCATGTCGTTTTCACAGATGAGTTTTATAAGGATAGACGCAGAATTGTTATGTGGGATGCATTTATTAGGAATTTACAACCGGATTATTCGCCAACTTTCCAAGAAGTTATGGAACTCATTCATACCTTTCTCAAACCGATTTACGATCATGTGCTGGATGAAAATGAGTATTTTGGCAACTGGGATCATCACTCTTTAAGTTGGAATAATCGCCAAACTGCTGCAGCCAGCAAAGGGTGAAGAACTCCCCATTCGATCTGATTCAAGGGAGGACAGCCAATCTTGCGCCCCCAAGGAATTGCAGAACCAGCCGCTCTTCCCAAAGAAGTGCGGCTGGTTTTCCGTCAATCGTATCATAACATTTCATTGATTTAAGTAACCGCTAAGAAAGCCTCTCAGATCTCCCCGCCTTGAGCAGGAACTTATAAGTAATCACCCAATATCTCTGCATGCAAGCCGCGGTTCCCGGTAAAAATCGAGTCACCTTCAAATGTTCGTACGGGACTGCCTCCCATAGACGTTGTCACGGCCTTCACTTCATCCAGGATGACCAGACCAGCCGCTTAATCCCACGGAGAAAGGCGTAAGCAAATAAAACCGTCAAGCCGGCCGCAGGCAACGGCAGCCATTTCCAGAGCGGCCGATCCAATAATTCTCGTGCCCCGTAAATCCCGAATTAAAGAGTGGAACTTCGTGTAATCGCAATATTCGTTCGGAATGAGCCAGAGGCTGTTGATCCCGATCAGCGAATGCTTGACTGACGTATCCTCAAGCGGCTTCAGCTCAGCATCGTTTAAATAAGCGCCTTGTCCCTTAAGGGCATGGAACAGCTCGTCTTTGATCGGATCGTAGATTACGCCTATGACAGGCTGCCCTTTTTCATAGACGGCTACCGACACCGCGAAATTTTCCTTTTGGTGAACGAAGCTTGTCGTTCCATCGATAGGGTCGATTAATCACACGATCTCGTCAGCGGGATGATACGGCGATTCGGCTAACATGCCTTCTTCGCCGATGATGCGGTGATGAGGATACGTTTCTTTTATGTTGCGGATAAAAAATTGTTCGATTTCCCGATCTTTCTCCGTCACCAGATCGGCTTCCGACGTTTTATAATCCACATGCAGCTGCTGTCCCAGGCTGTCGCGCAAATTCCTGCCCGCTTCGAGCGCCCATTCCTTGGCGCTTTCGTACACTGCCTTAAAGTGATCCATACTGAAGCCCCCCGTTTAAAAATACTTATCGATTTCGATCTTCTCAAGGCTGCTGTACACGACATCGGCGCAGGTCAAATTTCGTTCCTCTCCTATTCCGACAGCCAGCATTCCGGCTGATTTGGCCGCTTCCAGCCCCGCCGCGGAATCTTCAAACACGATGCATACGTTATAAGGCAGGTTGAGTCCGTCCGCTCCAAGCATAAATACTTCGGGGTCAGGCTTGGCCTTCGATACGCTGTTGCCGTCGATTACGACGTCAAAATAGGAGGAAATTCCGGTCCGATCCAGGATCATCGGCGCATTTTTGCTTGCTGAGCCAAGAGCAATTTTAATCCCCATCTGTTTCAATTCGCGCAGCAGCTCCAGGGCCCCTGCGAGCAGCTGCGAAGGGTCCATTTTGCTAATATAAGCGGTATACCTCGCATTTTTCTCGGTGGCCATCTCTTCTTTCTCGGACACAGTGAAGCGGTCTTTCATTTGCCCTACTTCCAGCAAAATATCCAGGGAATCCATCCTCGATACGCCCTTAAGTCTTTCGTTGTGCTCCTCCGTAAAGGTAAAGCCCAATTGATCGGCCAGCTCTTTCCATGCCAAGTAGTGATATTTGGCCGTATCGACCAAAACACCGTCCAAATCAAAGATCGCACATTGATATTTCATCCTTTATTGCCTCCATTACTTCAATTCAACCAGAAGCCGGTCCTTCAACAAGCGGTTCTCGCCGTAAATATAAATTTCTTTTTCCGCGCCCTGCAGCAAGATCACCTCAAACGCTTCCCGCTTGACATTGACTTGAATAAGACTATTTTCATAACGCATTTTAAAATCGTAGCTTTCCCAGGCTTCAGGCAATACCGGTGCAAGGAATAGCCCCTTCTCCTTCACGCGCAAGCCGCCGAATCCGTAGACGATCGACATGAAAGTACCGCCCAGATTGGCCGCGTGTATGCCGTCCTTAGTATTTTTATTCGTATTGAAAAGGTCCAGCTTGGACGATTCTCCGAAATATTCGTACGCCTTGTCGCGAAGCCCCAGTTTGGAGGCCATGATGCTGAAAATGCAAGTAGAAAGCGAAGAATCGTGAGTCGTCACTTTCTCGTAGTAATCGAAGGAATTGCGGATCGTGCTCAGCTCCTGAGCATCCTCCAGTATAAAATGCGCGAGCACCGTATCCGGCTGCTTGCACACCTGATACCGGGGCAGCCTCGCCGCAAATGCCTAAGAGCGGGAATTGACTCAAAGAATGCTATTGACAGGTATTATTTGGAAGTGATATGCTGATCCAAATTCAAATACGTTAAGCGCAATGATTGGGAGTACTAAGGAAACCTATTGTTCAGAGAACTGTCGTTTCGGTGCGAGACAGCCAATAGCTTCCCCAACTCACCCATGAGCGGTAAGGCTGAATCCAGTAGGCCTTAACGGTTAACCTCCGTAATCAGGTTCTAAGACGGTTCGTTTCTGTACTGAAGACGACGAATCAAGAAGAGTGGTACCGCGAAGGAAAACCTATCGCCTCTTTGCAGGCAATAGGCTTTTTTTATTTCATTTTGGACAAAAAATTATACTAAGGCAGGTGTTATCGGATGGAAAACGTAATCGATTACTACTCCCGTTTTGACGAGTGGGGCCGGCTGGATAGGGAACCGCTGGAGTTCATCATTAACTGGCATTACATGAAACAATACTTACCTCCCCATGGTCATGTACTGGATAATGGAGCAGGACCGGGCAAATATTCAATGGAATTGGCGAAACTGGGATTTCACGTGACTCTTTCTGATTTAACGCCTAGACTGGTTGAAATGGCCAAGGAAAAAGCAGCCGAACTAGGCTTGGCGGAACGCTTTAACGGCTTTCATACATTAAATGCTGTGCGTTTGGAGGGATTGCCCGCCGAGGCGTTCGATGCTTCTTTGATGCTGGGCCCTCTTTACCACTTGCAAAAAGAAGAAGAACGGATCAATGCAGTAAAAGAATTGTTCCGCGTTACCAAAAAGGGAGGTATTATTTTTGCCTCCTTCCAAAGCAGGATGAGAATGACCGTTACTTCTCTGCAATACCCGCGGCATTGGAAGCCCCATGACACTATGGATTCGATTAAAGCATTCCGCGATACTGGGGTTTTTAACCATGTAGATCAGGGGCGGTTTACAGGAGCCTATTACTTCAATATCCATGATATTAAGCCTTTTATGGAATGTAACGGATTTGAAACGGTGGATTTGATCGGTTCTTCTAGCATCGGCGGGTTGATAAGTCATGAACAGAGGCAGTATTGGGAAGAAAAAGGTGAATCTCAGCAGATGACGAGCTTGCTTATTGAACTCGCTAAGGACCCTTCCGTCTTGGGGATATCCTCTCACTTGTTGTATATCGGCAGAAGGATATAAAGGCTGTACAAATCATACTCAACGATTTTAGGAGGAACGTAGCGATGAGCGATCTTCTGCAAGTAAGAGTAACCGGGGTATTGGTTGAAAACAACAGCATTTTATTGGTCAAACAGAACGTATCGTCCGACCGCAAATGGTCCTTGCCAGGAGGAAGAGTAGAACAAGGCGAGACGCTCGAAGAAGCGATTGTAAGAGAAATCGAAGAAGAAACGGGGCTTGCCGTTTCAGTGTCCAAATTATTGTACCTATGCGACAAACCCGATGCTTCGCCTTCACTACTGCATATAACCTTCTTACTCGAAAGAACAGGCGGGGAACTGCGCCTCCCCTCGAACGAATTCGACCGTAACCCTATAAGCGATGTAGCTATGGTTCCGATTCATGACCTTGTAGCCTACGGATTTTCCGAGACATTCATGACGATAGTCCAGAACGGCTTTCCTGAGTTGGGAAGCTACAAAGGCTTAAAGAGCAGCATCGGCTTGTAACCTCGGTGGTGAAATCATCGGGACAGCTTGAAGAAATACCGTCCGTCTGTCCCCCGCCGCGTATAAATAGATGAGAAAAAAGCAGCCCATCCTTGGTCGAGGATAGGCTGCTGCTTCATTTACGATTATTCTTCCCCGCTTCCCTGTCTTCCCGCATAATGAGGCTCGCCCGGATCGAGATCGATGACGACGCGCCGCGGGGCAGCCAGAGCATATTGATGCTCGCAGCGCCAGCGCATATCCTCGGTAAAGCCGATCGTCTCCCCATCGCTGATCACATCGCCTTGGTTAAACAAGTAATACCCGATATCCGTCAAAACCCCGGCCACTTCGTTCGGTGCAAGGTCGTAGAAATGGCACTGAACGTCCGGAATGCCGAGAGCGGCTAGCCCGATCGTATCCATCAAGCCTTCATGGCGGTCGCTTCCCGTTCCTTTTACATTGTAGAAGCGAACGTTCATGGCTCCATACAAGCCGGCTCCCTGTTCAATAGCGGCTAGGTATGCCCCGGGCTCGACCAGCTTATCGCTTTCACGGAAATAGAGCGCATCGCACGGAGCGGTCTCCAATATGGCCCGCAGCGCGCCGGTAAACAGCTCCAGCCTCGATTTCGGCTCGAGTCCGGATGCCATCATATCGATGAGCAGCAGCGAGTGGCGGCATTCCTGCAGCGTCTGCTCCGCTTCCCCCCAATGCCATGCTTGCTGAATGGCCGTCGCATATTCCGAAACCGGGCGATGCTCCATATCCGTCAAGCTGGTTTGGGCGGGCATGTCCCCTTCCTGGTAATGGACATTGTAGTTTAGATGAAAGAAATGCAGCAAATCCTTGCCCGCTTCTTCATTCGCTTCCCATACGGCGAGCTTCGCTTCAGACTCCTGTCTCCCCGGCTGCTCCAGTTTGCCTGTGTAACGTTCCATGTTCGCATACAGCAGCTCCCGATCCAGCCGAGGCCGCTCCTTATATTTCAGTTCAACCGAATAAACCCTTGCAAACCCGAACTCTTTTTCCTCGTCAAGCAGTTCCTGCGTATCCAGCGCTCTCTCCTCCATTCATGCGTTTTCTTTTGTCAGCTTGAATATAACGAACAATAGGTACGGTCAAAACGTCCGGCCAGCAAGTCCTCCTTGCGGATAAAAAAATGAAGCACGCCGGCGTCCCACCAGCAAAACCCGATCTCGTTATCCGACTCGACTTCAAGAAGCATTAAAGTATCCTCGATTTCCCGCTTCGCTCGGCGCTCGTCGCCGCCCAGCTGAGCGGTGATTCGCTCAAGCGCCCGCGCTTTGCTGTAATCGTAATGCTGGCCTGTCAGCAGCATGAGGGCCGCTTGATATTCGCTGTCGTCATGCTGTCCGTCCGGATAACCGAATAACCGGGCGACATCCCCGCTTCGGCTTTCCGTAATCGCCCAGCCCAGCTCTTCGTAATCCCCGTAATCCGCCGTTTCGCTTTCGACCTGCTCGTAATCGACATAAGCGTAATTGGGCGGCTCCAGCGTAGCTCTCGGCTCTACCCAGTACCCGGAGTAAGTCTCCTCAAGCGCAGTCGTCTCCGGAGAGCGGCGGCAGGCAGCCGAAGCCAGCTCTTCTTCCGCGGAAAAGAGCACGCGATGCTCAATGTCATATGCCGGCTCGTCCACGCCCACGAAAAAATACAGCATCCCGCTTGCCGGCAGCAGCGAGGCTTCATCGGCCTTGGCGAGCTCCTGCAAATTCAGCTGCGCTATAAAAGTCATCGGTACGCCGTCTTTGGTCAGCGGCCACTCCGCCTCGGGAGGAAGATCGGGATCTCCCCCGATCCTTGAAGCGCATAGCTGCGCCTCGCCGGCCCGTCCGGCTTTGGAGCAGCGGATTCCTTGCCGCGTGTGCTCCAGCAAGTACGGCAAAGCATGCTCGAATTGATGCTCCCGGATCAGCTGCTCCAAGCGATGACGTTGATGTTCGTTCAAATTCATCCTGCTCCCCCTAACGGCTATGAAAGTTTTCCACATATCGGACAATACGTTTATCATACTATGCGCTTTCGCGGCGCTTCCATAGTATCATGTGCCTATAGCTTTTATAGGATAAATATACTAATTCAGCTCAAAATAGTAAGGAATGTCACTAAAGCGCCCGGTTGTACCGGAATTAACGGCAGTAAGAAATTGAGGCTCTGCCACCGAATACCGAGCATCGTTTACCCAACGTTGAACGCTGTTGAAATAGGTCGATTTTACATATTGGCGATTTCGTTATACTATATTTAGGGATAAAAATGCGGGCGGAGCCGTTGGCTCATTTTTGCAAGACATTGGGATATACTAACTTTCATGATGATGTAACCCGTCACTCCTATGAGGATGGGGCTTTTACCTGCTCAGAAAGGATGAGAAAATTTTGGACAAGCATCTGAGCGCAAAAGATCAGAAAATGCTGTTGAATGCTTTGGGAAAATTGAAAGAAACACAGGAAATCGCGGAAGCCAAGGAAGAAGAAAAGCGCTGGAGCCCCATTGAGGTTCCGCTTCGTTTGGCCGACCATCTGGCGACGCTGACCAAGGCGGATCTTACCGCCATTCGGGTCAATCTGGACATTAAAGGCGCCAGCTCGCTGAAGAAACAGGATTTGTGCGACAAGCTGTCCGAGCAGATTCCGGCTCTGCTGCCAAATCCGCTTGCCGCATGGGACGAGACGCGTCATCAAGTGATGCAGTATCTTGCCGCCAATGATGGCCGCGCTTACCTGCCGCTTGGAACGAAACAGCTTCAATATTTCAAGGAACGGGGTCTTATTTTCACGGGAACCTGGAACGGAGAAAAGACGCTGGTCATGCCGCAGGAAGTGCTGGAGGCGTATCGCGCGCTCGAGCTTTCCTCTTACCGGGAGGCCAGCCGCAGAAATACGGAATGGATCAAGCTGACTCAGGGTCTGCTGTTTTACTACGGTACGCTGGATCTCGGCAGCTTGGAGAAGCTGCTTGAGGAGCATACCGGAGAGTTGCCGCGGCTGAAGGAATATTTGGACGTTATTTTCGATTCGATCTCATTTTATGAAGAAATTAAGCAAGGAGCCGAGGGCTTCTCCAATATTCGCGTCTTCGATCCGGCCAAGGTGAAGGAAGAGCATGCTCTTCGCAGCGAGGTGCCCTTCCGTCCGTTCACCAAAGACGAGCTGATCGCCGCAGGTGAGCCCAACTTTGTCGATGCCAATCCCAGCTATCAAGCGTTCGTAGAACTAATCGACCGCTGTTACTCGATGTCGCGGGAGGAAGCCGCGCACTTGATCGACGAATGCGTCTATGCAATCCGGATCGGCCAAACGCCGAACCAGCTGTTTAACTTTTTGCAGCACCAGCTGGAAATAAAGGACCTGGAAATGGTCAAAGCGATTATGGACCATATCGTCAGACTGCACAATCACACGAGACAATGGGCGCTTAAAGGGTATTATCCGACGGAGCTGTCCGCCCAGCAGAGAGTTCCCGCAGCGAGCGGCCCGGCCGGCAAAGCGGATGTGATCAGCTTCGCAACCCGCAAAAAAGTCGGCCGCAACGATCCTTGTCCGTGCGGCAGCGGCAAAAAATACAAAAAATGCTGCGGAAGCTAGCCGCATGCTTATTTATCCTCTCGGCTCGAAAACCCGTCATTCGGCGGGTTTTCGCCTTTTATCCCCCGAATGCTTCAATTCGAACTCATCCAGCTTCCTGCCGTCGATATCATAGGCTCGGTACGTCAGCGTATCGCCTTGAATGCGGATGCCGGCGAACATTTGCCTTTCATTCTGAAAATGAACCTGATGATAGAAGCGGTCCTCCTTTTTCTTATTCAATTTGGGCCCGGCCGTATTCGGCACGACATAGACCGTCCCTTCGCCCGGCTGAACAATGGCGTCGCCCTTCAATGGGTAAGAACGGGAATATTCATGATTATGTCCCTGCAGCACGAGATCGACCCCGAATTCGTCAAAAACAGGCACCCAGCGCTTCACAATCGCTTCATCCTGATTGCCGCCGTAAGGACCGCGGTGCAAAGCGACGATAAGCCATTCCTTGTTAGTACCCCGCAAATCGGCGCGCAGCCATTCGGCCTGCGCCTTCACATTCGACTCCGTGTTCATGACGGCGATATGAACAGGCCCGTAATCGAACGAATACGTCGTGCCTGGAATCGAGCCTTCGGCGCCGTTGTCCGGCACGTTAAAATGCTGCACGAACGCATCCGCATTCTTATCGATTTCATCATGATTGCCCGTTACCGGCATCAACGGGATACGGCCAAGCCATGCTTGCGCCTTGCCGAAGAAGGCATCCCATGCCCCCGCATCCTCGGGCTGCTCCGTCAAATCCCCGTTATGGACGATAAAACGGGCATCGCCAAATAATTCGAACGCTTTGTCCAGCGTCTGTCCCCAAACGGCGAAATCTTCCTCCGTCTCTCCCTGTGAGTCGGCCACATCGAGGAATGTCACTTCATCGGCATCGGCCGGCGCCGTCCGGAACACAGCCGGGTCGCTCCAGCCTCCCGATTCTCCGCTGCCCACGCGATACGTATATTCCGTATCCGGTTCGAGTCCGGTGATATTCGCTTTGTGCACGCCTTGCTTCTCTCCGCTCCCGTTTCGGACCGTGTCCGTCGTGCCTTTAACCGCAGTAACATCTTTGCCCTCAAAAGTAACATCGGCCTTGCCGCCCTTCACCCATTGGACGACGGACGCAGCCTGACTGTCCTTGGTTTGCCAAGTGATCGCGCGGCTCGTTGCCGCATCGGTTTTGAACGTTGTGACGATCGCTTTCGGCTCCAGCGGAGAACCGGCCGCCGCTCCCTGGCTTCCTCCTCTCGCTTTCCACAGCTCCAACCCTCCGAACACGGCTACGCATACGATCAGCAGCCCCCACAGCAGGCAGCTTTTTTTATCCGGCATATCTCGTACCTCCTTGCCCTCCATCCTGCCCTTTTCCGTTGTTAACCAGCTTAGCCATTCGGCTTGTAAAAGTCAAAATTCAGCGGGCGGCTCGTCCGCTTACGGCGCTTGCAAACTTTCAGCGCTCATTCAGTGTCCGCTAAGGGAACGTTTAGGTACGTATTGTAAAGTAATTGTAAAGATCGATCAAGCAACAAGAAAGCGAGGTGCTCCCTATGATACCGAATTTAAAATTCAGACATGAGTTGAAATATTACGTTAATTATCACCAATACAATGTGCTGCGGCTGCGGTTCAGACATCTGCTGAAGCAGGACAAACATAGCGGTGAAACCGGCGAATACCATATTCGCAGCTTGTATTTCGACGATATCGACAACAAAGCGCTCCACGAGAAGCTAGGCGGCGTCCGGGACCGCGAGAAATACCGGATACGGATTTACAATTTTTCCGACAAAATCATTCACATGGAGAAGAAGATCAAATTCAACGATTACATCTCCAAGCTGAAGGAGCCTCTGACCCGGGAAATGGCCGATGCGATTGTGGCGGGCCGTTACGAGCCGCTGAACATTCCGGAGAAGCCTCTCCTGCACGAAGTGTACCGGGAAATGAAACAGAAGCTGCTGCGTCCCAAAGTGATCGTCGATTATGTACGGGAAGCGTACGTCGCCGAGTCGGGCAATGTCAGACTCACCTTCGACAAGCAGCTCAAGACGGGGCTTCATTCCGTCGATCTGTTTAATCCCGAGCTCGCGACGGTCAACGCCTTCGATCAGCCGATCATCGTATTCGAGGTCAAGTATGACGAATATTTGCCCGAGTACATTCGCACCGCGATCCAAAATGAAGGCTTGATCCGGCAGTCCAATTCCAAATACGTCATCTGCCGTAAATTTTTAAAATCCAACTCCTGGGAGGATCAATAATATGGATCAATCCACTGCAAATGCAACCGCTACTACGTTTTCCGACATTATTAAAAAATCGGTGCTCAGCAATTTTACGTCCGATATCAGCACAGCCAAAATTTTGCTCACCCTGGCCATCGCCTTTTTGATCGGATTGTTCATCTATACGCTGTATAAGCGCGTGTTCAGCGGGGTGCTGTACTCCAAAAGCTTCAACGTTTCCTTAATCGGGATGACGCTCATTACCGCGCTCGTCATTATCGCCATTAATTCCAATCTCGTGTTATCGCTCGGGATGGTCGGCGCGCTCAGTATCGTCCGTTTCCGGACTCCGATTAAAGACCCTACCGATTTGATCTTCCTGTTCTGGGCGGCCGTAGCCGGCATCGTAACGGGAGCCGGATTTTACTCCTTGGCCGTTATCGGGTCCGTCGTCGTCGGTTTGGTACTGTTTATTTTCATCAAGCAAGCTTCTTTCGAAACGCCGTATCTTCTTGTCGTCAACTGCGATTCCGATGAATCGGAGAAGGCGATCCACGAGAAGCTTGGCAGCTTGGTCAAACGGTTTAATGTGAAGCAAAAAACGATTACGAGCGACAACATCGAAATGACGGTCGAAGTCCGACTGAACGAGAACGAGCCGCGATTCGTCAACGAAATTAAAGCATTGGACGGCGTGCGCAATGCCGTGCTGATCAGCTATAGCGGCGATTACGTATCCCAGTAACAGGTGGTGGCGAAGATGAAATTGAAACCGAAATCGAGATGGCCCCTTATAGCCTGCCTGTGCGCAGCTTTGCTGACCGCCGGGATCTCCGGCTCAATCGTCGCCCAAACTTCCGGGAGCTCGGCCAGCAAGGCCGGCTCCTCCAGCGCTTCGGCGCAGACGGCTGCTCTGGACAGCGAAGTTTTTCCCAAGGACAAGGTCGTCGATGTCAAAATAACAATCAACGAGGACGACTTCCAAAATATGCTGGATAATGCGTCCGCGGAAGAAATGAAGACGGCTTCCGTCGATTATAACGGCGAGCATTTCGATAATGTCGGCATACGGACCAAAGGCAATCTTACCTTAAGAAGCGTAGTCAATATGGACGATTCCGACCGCTACAGCTTCAAGCTCTCTTTCGATGAATATGTGTCCAGCCAAACGCTCCGCGGCATCAGCAAAATTAACCTGAACAACAATTACAGCGACGCGTCGTATATGAGGGAGTTTCTGACCTATGAGCTCGCCGAGGAAATGGGCCTGCCTACGCCTAAATATTCATTTGTCAATGTGTATGTGAACGGCAAGCTGTGGGGATTTTATTTGGCCGTAGAGCAAATCGGCGACGCTTATCTCGAACGCAATTTCGGCAATTCGTACGGAGCGCTGTACAAAGGGGAAAACGGCAACGGCAGCGATCTGAAGTGGATCGACGACAGCCTCTCTTCCTACTCCGGTCTCGTACAGAAGTCCAAGTCTTCGAATAAAAAAGTGCTGATCGATATGCTCGACGAGCTGAATAACGGCACCGATTACGCCAAAGTGCTCAATGTCGAGGAAGCTTTGAAATATATTGCGCTCAATGTCGTGACGGTGAATACGGACAGCTACTTGGGCGGGAATAAACAAAATTATTATTTGTACGAAAACAACGGCATCTTCTCCGTGCTGCCTTGGGACTATAATATGGCCTTCGGCGGATTAGGCAGATCCTCTCTTCTGATCGACGAACCGACGCAGGGAGCGGTGGCCGAACGGCCGCTGATCGCCAAACTGCTCGGTGTCGACGAGTATAAGCAGATGTATCACGATATCATCCAAAAGGCCGTACAAGGCTATCTCGCCCCGGATACGTTCAAAGCGAGAGTTCAGCAGGTCGATGCGATGATCTCCGCCTACGTCAAGCAGGACCCAAGCTCCTTCTACACTTATGAACAGTACGAGAGCGGTGTTGAGCAATTGATTTCAACCAATACGAGTCAAGTGGACAATATATCGCAGCAGCTTGCCGGAACGATCGCCTCTTCGAACGACGGCAACGGCAGCGGCGGAGGCTTCGGGGGCGGAGGACCGGGCGGCCAAGGCGGTATGAACGGTCAGATGCCGGAAGGCGCGGGCTTCCCGGCCGAAGGCGGCAAAGGCAATACCGTTGCGGCCATGGCCTTCAACGGGCCGGACAACGCCCAGGGAGGCCAGCAGGGCCCCCAAGCCCAAGGCAATGCTCAGGGCAATCAAGAGAGCCCTCAAGCCCAAGGCAACGCTCAGGGCAATCAGCAGCAGGGGCAGGGCAACGGCCAAGGCTGGCAAAACCGTCAAGGCGGACCGGGCGGCGGTCAAGGAGGCGGAGGCTTCGGCGGACCGCCAGGAGGTCAAGGACCCGGCCAAGGGCCGAACAGCGCCGCTACGCAAGGCAATACGAGCGAGGCTGTCGCTACAGGCGTTTCGATCATCGTGCTCGGTCTGGCCTGCTTGTTCGTCACGCTGTATAAGCGCAAACGCATCTGAGAAACGAATGGTCACCCGCTCCACTTGCCGATAAACAGGAACAAATCCCCCAAAAGTGACGTGATGCTCTGAAGCTTATTCCGTCCGCATCCAGCCTAGGCTGGATCGGCGTCTAACCCTTCCTCCGGGATCGTTCTATGGTAGACTTTCCTTTCGGGGGAGACCCCCGATATCCACAGGATATTGCTGCGCATCATTTCCTAAACAGCAAAAAAAGCTTATCCTTAGCCGCTCAAGGCTTTGGATAAGCTTTTTTTTTACTCCATTTCAGCGCAGCAAAGAAGCGGCGCTTTCCCGTTTACCAGAAACCGCCGTAAAAGCCGCCGCCGTACGGGCCAAAACCGCCATAGCCGTAACCGCCGTATGGATACCCGCCGTATAAGCCTGCATATGGAGCCGTTCCGATAGCAAGCAGGTCGAACAGCACCAACGGAGCCAAAGCCGACGTTTTTACTTGCTTGCCCTTTTGCGGAGCCAGAATCAACTTGTTGCCGCTAATACGGACAAGCTTGCCGCTGACTTGGGTGCCGTCTTTCTTAAGGGCATAAACGGTTTTGCCGATTAACTTCTGAACATCCTGTTTGCGAACCGCTTTTTGCACGTATGTCCACCTCCATCAATCTCCCTAATGCCTTTGGCATTACGCAATATTGTACGGAGATGAACGAAGGATTGCTTGTTCGGATGCCCCTATTCTCTTAAAGATAGGATAGCGGCCCGGGGGCTTGCGCTTGCGCGTTCTACTTGCGCAGACGCCCGAGTTCCGTCGTAATGGCTTCAATCTCGCTGATGCTGAAATTAGCCTTGCCGGACACCATTTCATAAATATCTCTCAAATCCTCGTACTGCTCATCATTCATCGCCGTTGCCTTCAATGCGGCTCCCGAAGCCATACGAAGCTTCTTTTTTATTTCCTCAATCATAAAATCGGCATTCTCCAACGTATTCGCCGTCAAATCCATTCGCTTTCTCATCCTTTCTACTGCCCGGGCTAGTGCAGCATATACTGATCTAACCCATTGTACCATGTTTTGTAGAGACGCGCGCGCTGTCGTATAATACCAGCATGAAAGATACTTAATCGAAAAGGAGGCGCTTGCATGATTCACACACTTACATTGCAAACGAACCGGCGCGACGAAATGACCGATATAACCGGTCTGATAGGAGAGCTCGTGAAGGAACAACAAACCGAGGAAGGGATGGCGGTCATTTATTGTCCGCATACTACCGCAGGCATTGCCATTAATGAAAACGCCGATCCCGACGTCAAACGCGACGTGCTGATGCGATTAGATGAAGTATATCCGTGGGAGCATCCCAAGTACAGACATGCCGAGGGAAACACAGCCGCGCATTTGAAGGTTATGACCGTGGGCACCTCGCAAACGGTGTTCATTGAGAACGGCCGGCTTGTGCTGGGCCGCTGGCAGGGCATCTACTTCTGCGAATTCGACGGTCCCCGCCGGCGCACGGTGCTGGTCAAACTGTTGCGTGGGTAAGCTGAGGCGCCGGCTGCAGAGCTTGGCATAAGTATTTGACATGCTGGTCGGCCAGCTTCTTCACATCTTCATAAGATTGACGATAGCGGATATTATAAGAAATAAAGCCGTGCATGGACATGAACAAGCTCCAAGGAATGCTGTACATTTTGTGTTCATTGCCCGGCTGTCTGGCGATAACCGCCCGGACGACCGTAGCGAACAGTTCAAGACATTGCGCCTGCTCGGTTCTTGCATAAATTTGCAAATCCGAGTCGTTGATCATAAACATAATCTCATAATGATAAGGGTTCTCCAGACCGAACCGGATAAATTCGAGCATCAGCTTCTCCAGTTGGCCGATGTCGCCCATACGTGTACGGGTGAGCATCTCCTTCTGTCGTTGTAGAAGCATATGGAAATCCTGGTTGACGAGCGCATAGAAAAGTTCGGCTTTTTCTTTAAAATGATAGTATAACGCGCCGTGACTGTACCCCATCGCTTTGGCGATGCTGCGCATCGTTAAAGCATGATACCCGTGTTCGGCGAAAAGCTGCCTCGCTTCCTCCAGTATCCGTTCGCGGCTCAGCTCCTGCGCCACTGCTTTTCTGGCCAACGCGATTCAACTCGCTTTCCTATTTAAATATCTTTCTTACTTCAATAGTTTATCACTTTATTGCTGCAAAGCAAGAGAAAATATGAATTTAATCTTATTGGAATAATATGACAATGGATTTATTTTGTCAGACCGCCCTGGCGACATATATTAGCGCAAAAAAATAGCCATGCCTTTTAAAAGGATGGCGAAAAACGCTGAATGCGCATGCGAAAGCATCTTCCGATCGCTCTTGTCCCCGGATTTCTTGAATGGTTAACCCGTGATACGGTTGAAATCCGCGGACAAAGGCGAACGCTTACGCTGTTCCCGCTTTCTATCGACTATTCGGCCACTTGTTCACCACGCTTCTACTAAAAGCTTGGCTGCTTCGTATGTTCGATATACCGGGACTCTCCGGGAAGGATGACGGCCTGCCCCTGAGTTATATCCGTCATCCAGGCGATGAACCGCTCCGCTTCTCCGTCCAGCGGCAGACAAGTCAGCGTCACCTTATCGGTGAACATCGTCTCTCCCATCAGCATCTCTCGGCCCCGCAGTTCGTTCTCCACTTTGCCGTGCCAGGTGTAATCGATCTCGATAAACACTTCCCGGTGCAGCACCTGGAACACCGGCTCCGCAGCCGCCAATCCGGCTACGGCTCCGTCCGTATAAGCCCGGATCAAGCCCCCGGCCCCGAGCATAATGCCGCCGAAATACCGGGTGACGACAACCGCTACATTTTTAAGCCCCTGGTTTTTGATAACCTCCAGAATCGGTTTGCCGGCCGTACCGCTCGGTTCCCCGTCATCGGATTGCTTCTGAATTTCGTCCCGCTCCCCGATCATATAAGCGGAACAATTGTGGGTAGCCGACCAATGCTCCTTCTTGATGCTCTCGATAAACTGAACCGCTTCCTCTTCGGTAGCTACGGGCCGCGCGTGTCCGATAAACCGCGATTTCTTGATCACAATTTCCGCGACGCCGAATTGCTTCACCGTCTTGTATTGAGCCAGCATGAGCATCCTCCCTTCTGTCCGATTTAGGAAAAAAAGCGGTTCACCCTTAGCGGGTGAACCGCTTTTTCGATCATGCTTATTTCTCCAGTCTTGCTTCCAGCTCCGCTTTTTCTTTCTCGTAGCCCGGCTTGCCGAGCAAAGCGAACATGTTTTTCTTGTAAGCCTCGACGCCCGGCTGGTCGAACGGATTTACGCCCAGCAGGTAACCGCTGATGCCGCATGCTTTTTCAAAGAAATATACCATATACCCGAACGTATAAGCGCTTGTATCCGGCAGTGTCACGATCAGATTAGGCACCCCGCCGTCCGTATGAGCGAGCATCGTGCCTTCGAACGCCTTCTTGTTCACGAAGTCCATCGTCTTGCCGCTCAAGAAGTTCAGCCCGTCCAAATCGTCGGCATCCGTGCCGATCGTAATATGCTCGGCGACCTCCGCCACTTGAATGACCGTTTCGAACAAAGTGCGGTTGCCTTCCTGAATGAACTGGCCCATCGAGTGAAGATCGGTGGAGAAATCGACGGAAGCCGGGTAAATGCCTTTGTTGTCTTTGCCTTCGCTCTCTCCGAACAGCTGTTTCCACCATTCCGAAACGAAATGCAAAGACGGCTCGTAATTGACGAGGATTTCCGTCGTTTTGCCTTTGCGGTACAGAGCGTTGCGGACAGCCGCATATTGGTAGCTCGGATTTTCGGCCAGATTCGGGCTGGAGAACGCCTCTCTGGCATCCGCAGCGCCGCGCATCATCGCTTCGATATCGATGCCGGCCGTAGCGATCGGCAGCAGCCCTACCGCCGTAAGCACGGAATAACGGCCGCCTACGTCGTCCGGAATGACGAAGGTCTCGTAGCCTTCTTCTGTCGCCAGCTTCTTCAGAGCGCCTCTGGCTTGGTCGGTCGTCGCATAAATCCGTTTGCGAGCTTCTTCCTTGCCGTATTTTTTCTCCAGCAGCTCGCGGAAAATACGGAAGGCGATCGCCGGCTCCGTCGTTGTCCCCGATTTGGAGATCACATTGACGGAAATGTCCTTGCCTTCCAGCAGCTGCAGCAAATGCGTCACATACGTCGAGCTGATGTTATTGCCGACGAAGTAAACTTCCGGCGTCTTGCGCTTGCCCTTAGGCAGCAAATTGTAGAAGGAATGGGACAGCATCTCGATCGCTGCGCGCGCTCCCAGGTAAGATCCGCCGATCCCGATAACGACCAAAGCGTCGGAATCCGACTGAATCTTCTTAGCCGCTTGTCCGATGCGCTCGAACTCGGCTTTATCGTAATCGACCGGCAGGTCGATCCATCCCAAATAATCGGAACCTGCGCCGGTTTTATTATGTAATTGCTCATGAGCAAGCCGAATCGGCTCGGCAAGATAGTCAACCTCGTGCTGTTGAATGAAAGATAGTGCTTTACTATAATCAAACGATAATTTTGCGCTCATTTTTCATCCTCCTTAGGGTATTTGAACTTTACGAAACTAGAATACTTTACTTCACAGCATAAAAGCAAGTACGTCATTCACACCGTTTTGGCAAAATGCTACAATAAGACAGAGGTGATTGGATGAAAAAGGTAGGATTTATCGGATTAGGGACCATGGGCAAACCTATGGCCGCCAATCTGTTGAACCAAGGATACGATGTCGTTTTATATAATCGAAGCGTGGAAAAAGCCGCCGAGTTGGTTAAGCTGGGCGCCCGGACGGCAGCAACCCCCATGGAGGCGGCCGAAGGAGCCGACGTCGTCATGACGATGCTGAGTAACGATGCCGTCGTCCTGGAGGCCGTGCTCGGCGAGTATGGCGTCATTCACGGGCTGCGCGCAGGGAAAACCGTCATCGATTGCAGCACGGTATCCCCGGACACCAGCAAACGAATCCATCACGAGCTGCTCGGCCGCGCCGTCGATTTCCTCGACGCTCCCGTTACAGGCAGCAAGCCTGCGGCGGAGAGCGGCACACTTGTGTTTATGGTCGGCGGCGAACAGGCTGCCCTGGAGCGCGAACGCGACATCTTCGAGGCTCTCGGCAGCAAAATCGTCTACATGGGCCCCTCCGGCTCGGGCTCTTACGCCAAGCTCGCCAACAATACGATCGTCGGCATTAATGCGCTGGGCTTGATCGAAGGCTTGTCCATCGCCGCCAAAGCGGGACTCGACGCCGAGCAATTTCTGCAAATCGTGCTGGCGGGCAGCGCGAACAGCAAGCAGGCGGAGCTTAGAGGCGGCCAACTGATCAACCGCGACTTCAGCAGTCAATTCTCGCTGCAGCTGATGTTGAAGGATTTGCTTCTCGCCGGCGACGTAACGAACCGGCTCCAAATGCCTTCTCCGATGCTCAAAGCGGCGGCCGGGCTATTCCAGATGGGACTCGGCAAAGGTCTGGGGGAAGCCGATCTGTGCGCCGTAGCGCAGTGCTATGAGGAATGGATGCATATGCCCATCGGCAAATCCGCCAGCGTCGAGGAGCGCCGTAGGACGGCCCGTCTGCAGCTTCGCGTTCCGATCCATCTCTCCGTGCATCAATGGGAGCAGGAAGGCGCCTTCACAGGCCAGACGATCCCCGGCACGCTGTACGATTTGTCCGGGAACGGACTTCAGCTCATATCCGAATTCCCGCTTGCCGAAGATATGTTCGTCGTCATTCACTTCGCTCAGGAGGCTAAGCTGCCGCCGATTACCGGCAGAGTCATCCGGATCGAAAGCGACAACAGCGGTTCGTTCCGTTACGGCTGCCTGCTGTCGGGTCTGGCTCCCTACGACCGTCTGCAGCTGGAGAACTATATCGCCAGCCATCAACAAGATCAAACCGGCTAGAAGGCGGTGAAACACGCCGACGGAGCATGCGGGACATCGTCTTTCGTTCGTCGTTGTCCCGTAGCCCCTGTAACCTAAAGCTGCCGGTCACTTAAGTCAAATACCCTGCCAAGAAGCATGAATGTGCTTGCCCGGCAGGGTATTTTTCCATCGTTCTTCGTCTGTTTTCTAAGTATCAGGCTCGGATTACTCTGCAATGTAGGAGCAGCAGTAGTCGGTAGGTGTTTTCACCTGCAGCTTGAACTTCGATTTCGCGGGAACGGTAAATTCGCCTGTGCCGTTAATATGAATCCACTCGCTGGAATCGGGAAGCAGCACGTCCAGCTCTCCAGCCTGGATTTCCATAATTTCCTTCGCATCCGTTCCGAATTCATATTCTCCCGGAAGCATAACGCCCAGCGTTTTCTTGGTGCCGTCCGCGAAAATGACGGTGCGGCTGGTTACTTTGCCGTCGAAATAAAAGTTCGCTTTTTTCAATACGGTTACTTGCTCGAATTGGGACATCGCGCTCTGTTCTCCTTTGGAATAGAGGCCGAACCGTCAAGCGGCCCGGCCTTCTTAAGATCATTTATTTCAGCAGCTGCTTCACGCGGGCAACTACATTTTCTACCGTAAAGCCGTACTCTTTAATGACAACCGGACCCGGAGCGGATGCGCCGAAGCGATCGATGCCGAGCACGCTGCCTTGTTCGCCGACATAACGTTCCCAGCCGAAGGAATGACCCATTTCCACGGCAAGACGCGCTTTAACGTCAGGGAGGATAACGGAATCTTTGTACTCCTGCGATTGTTTGTCGAACAGCTCCCAGCTAGGCATGCTGATGACGCGAACTTGCACGCCTTCTTCCGCCAATTGCTTTTGCGCCGCAACCGCCAGCTGTACTTCCGTACCAGTCGCGATGATTTGCGCCTGCGCTTTGCCGCTTGGAGCATCGGACAGAACATAAGCGCCGCGCGCGAGGCTTGCTTTCGCCTGCTCTGTGCCTTCCAGCTTAGGAGCCGCTTGACGCGAGAAGATCAAGGCGACAGGGCCTTTTTTGTTCTCCGCCGCATAGCGCCAAGCCGCAGCCGTTTCGTCGCCGTCCGCAGGACGGATGACCGTTACGCCCGGAATGACTCGCAGGGCGGCCAATTGCTCGATCGGCTCATGCGTAGGACCGTCTTCGCCGACGCCGATGCTGTCGTGCGTAAAGACATAGATCGCAGGCACGCCCATGATCGAAGCCAGACGAATCGCCGGACGCAAGTAGTCGGAGAAGACGAAGAACGTGCCGCCGAATACTTTCAGACCGCCGTGCAGCAGCATCCCGTTGACGGCAGCGCCCATACCGAATTCGCGCACGCCGAAATAGATGTTTTGACCGCTGTAATCTTTGGCCGTCATCACGCCGAGATCCTTCATATGCGTCATCGTGGAGGACTCGAGGTCAGCCGAGCCGCCTACGAGCGAAGGCACGTTTTTGGCAATGGCGTTCAGCACGATGCCGGATGCCGTACGGGTTCCTTTTTCCGCAGGGGCCGCTTCCGGAATGTCTTTATCCCAGCCTTCGGGCAAATCGCCGTTAACGGCCGTTTCGAACTGCTTCGCAAGCTCGGGATATGCCTTCGCATACTCGGCGAACATTTGCTGCCAAGCCGCGTTAGCCTCGATGCCTTTTTGCTTCACAGCAGCGAAGTGAGCGCGCACTTCTTCAGGCACATAGAAATGCTGATCTTCAGGCCAGCCGTAAGCTTTCTTGGTCAAAGCCACTTCGTCCGTGCCGAGCGGAGATCCGTGAGGACCGGCATGTCCGCCTTTGCCCGCTTTGTTCGGGCTGCCGAAGCCGATAATCGTCTTCACTTCGATCAGCGTCGGACGATCGTCGTTCTTCGCTTCGGCAATCGCGCTCTCGATCGCGTTCAGATCGTTGCCGTCCTCAACGCGCAGCACTTGCCAGCCGTAGCCTTCGAACCGGCGAACAGCCGACTCGGAGAAGGACAGGTTGAGCTCGCCGTCCAGGGAAATGTCGTTGGAATCGTACAATACGACCAGCTTGCCGAGCTTCATGTGGCCCGCCAGCGATGCCGCCTCGGAGGAAATTCCCTCCATCAGGTCGCCGTCGCCGCAAATCACGTACGTATAGTGGTCGATAACGTTAAATTGATCTTTATTGTAAACGGAAGCCAAATGCGCTTCCGCCATAGCCATACCGACGCCCATACCGAAGCCTTGTCCCAGAGGACCTGTCGTAGCGTCTACGCCGGCCGTATGGCCCACTTCCGGATGGCCCGGCGTTTTGCTTCCCCACATACGGAATTGCTTGAGCTCCTCCATAGGAAGATCGTATCCGCTCAAGTGAAGCAGGCTGTACAGCAGCATCGAGCCGTGGCCTGCGGAAAGCACGAAGCGGTCGCGGTTAATCCAAGTCGGATTATCCGGATTATGGTTCATCGTTTTGGCGAACAGCTCGTAACCCATCGGCGCAGCGCCCATAGGCATACCCGGATGACCCGATTTCGCCTTCTCGATGGCATCAATGGACAAAGTGCGAATCGTGTCGATGGACAATTGCTCGATCGCTTTATTCAATACTGTCATGAAAAACCCTCCTATAATGTTAGTGAAGCTGCATCTCCCGCCCACGCGGCCTAAAGCCTATAAAATGCGGGAATAAACGGCGTTGTTAACGTGTGCATAACCATTGGCACATAAACTCACTTGCACCATTTTACCATTGTCCGTTTCAGTTTGCCAACCTAAACCTAACGGAAGATTAAAAAAAACGTTTGGAAATGACAAGCAGCCTCGAAGGAATTTCCCGCGTTTTGGCGAATATGTAGTATTTGTCGATCACCGAATCCTGTTCATTTGGAGTGGTAAGAGCCGATTATGAATCATCTGTTGTTAGAGCTGGCCAACATGCGTCAAACGTATCGGAAAATGCTGAATCTATACTGGATCACGATTGTCCTTACCGTTGCACTGGAATATTGCATTCATCAAATGGAAGGCAAGCCGGGGGAAGCCGGACTGCTCGGCACTCTGCTTCTGCAAGCCGTAGGCTTGGCCGCGATAACGGGGATAACGGAGATGCTGTACCGCTATCGCAAAGTTCAAAGCGACGACCTGATGATTATTACGGGCATCCTCTACGCCTCATCCATTATCTACGTCAATCCGACCATCGGCATCGTACCTGCAATATACATCTTTCCCATCCTAACCTCCGTTCTTTCGTTCAACAAGAAACGCATTCTGGCCGCTTTTTCACTTACCTTGGTCTGCTTTGCCGTCATGTATGCGGTCACTCCCGAGCTTCGCGCGTCGATGCAGCCGATTCATGTGATCGGCACGCTGTTTCTGTACGTCGGTACGACGATCATCTCGCTCAATATATCCGTCAGCGGCATCGAGCTGCTCAACAATCTGCGAATCGCCACCGAAGCGAAGCAGGAGCTGCTGGTCAAAAACGTCATCATGGACAAGCTCTCCAAGATGGACGCCCTTACGGATTTATACAATCACAAGACGTTTCACGAATATTTGGAAAAACTCGTCGAGCAGCACGAGCGCAATCACCTGGCTCTACAGCTGGCCATTTTGGACATCGACAACTTCAAAAAAATTAACGACACCTACGGCCACTGGGTAGGCGACATCGTCCTCCAGCGGGTAGCGAACATCATCAAAGAAACGGTGACCCCGAACGATTTTGTCGTCCGCTACGGAGGGGAGGAGTTCGCCGTTATTTTTACGGAAAAAACGATCGAGCAAGCGCTCCGCATCACCGAACAAATCCGCCAAAAGCTGTCGGTTACGATCCATCCCGAGCTCGATTCGCAAGCCGTCACGATCAGCATCGGCCTGCACGAGTATGTGAGAGGCGAAGGCAAAGAAGCGCTGTTCAAAGGAGCCGACGCTTCGCTCTATTCGGCCAAACGAACCGGCAAAAACAAGACCGTCGTGCAAAGCCGACGCGGCAACGACCCCAAGGGAGTCTAACCCTTGCATCTGAACCTGCCTAAGACCGGAATCCTTAGCCCTTCAGGAATTCGGTCTGTTTCGGCATGCCCGCCCGGGTTCCGCCGCATATAAAAAAACGGACCCGTACGCGGGCTTGTCCGCCCGGCTTCCGTACGAATCCGTTTCTTATTTTCTACATGTCGGATTAGCTAAATACGACCGTTTTGTTGCCGTGCACGATGACGCGGTCTTCCACATGCCACGCCACGGCGCGCGCCAGCACCGTACGTTCGATATGGCGGCCGATCCGCTTCAGATCGTCGACATTGTCGCGGTGGCTGACTCGCTGCACGTCCTGCTCGATAATCGGTCCGCCGTCCAGCTCTTCCGTAACGTAGTGCGCGGTGGCGCCGATGATTTTCACGCCGCGGTTATACGCCTGAGCGTAAGGCTTGCCGCCGACGAACGCCGGAAGGAACGAGTGGTGAATATTGATGATCCGGTTCGGGAAATGCTCGATAAATTTCGGCGTAATAATCTGCATATAACGGGCCAATACGACCGCGTCGACCTTCCCGAGCACAAGCTCAAGCTGCCGGCGCTCCGCTTCCGCCTTCGTCTCCGCCGTTACCGGAATAAGATGGTACGGAATGTCGAACGATTCGACCAAAGCTCGCATATCGTTGTGATTGCTGATCACCATCGCGATGTCCGCTTCAAGATCTCCCGCCTGCCACTGCCACAGCAGCTCCAGCAGAGCATGGTCTTCCTTCGAGACGAAAATCGCCAGACGCTTCTTGCGGCTCGCCCGGTTGATGCTCCATTTCATTTGGAACTGCTCGGCCACGACGGAGAAATCCGCCTTCAACTGCTCGCGGCGATCGTCCAGATTTTCGAGGTCGAACTCAATACGTATAAAGAACAAGCCGCCTTCCGGGTCCATCGTATATTGGTCGGATTGGACGATATTGGCTCCATGCTCGTATAGAAAACGGGAAACCGCGGCGACGATGCCCGGCTGATCCGGACAAGAAACAAGCATTCTTGCACGGTTTTTCAAATTGTCCCGCTGGTTTTTAGGCATTACGTTCGGTGTCATAACGCTAACTACTCCTTCATCGATTCAAAATCATTGCCGCTGGACTACAGTTGGAACACTTTTTGGCCTGCCAGCCAGGCCGTCAAACGGTGGTTAATTTGCTCTTCGGACAGCTCCGTGAATACCCGGTGCTCCGCGACCATATCGTACAGCCGTTCCATCGGCTCGCGGCCGTCTTCTTTGCGCTTCTTGGCATCGCTCTTCAGCATCTCCCACGTTTGCAGCACATAATCGCGGTGGTTGACGTCCTGCTTGCCGAAGAAATGCGCCAGTCGCTCGACGTCCTCCATGAAGTTGGAGCCGAATCGCTGCTCTACCGTTCCGCTGAGCAGGGCGATCTCCGCCTCGTACATCGGACGCTGCAGCTTGTCCTCCTTGCCGATCCATGGAGTTTCCAATATGAGCGGAAGATGCGCCAGCTTCTCGTGATGCACGACATTATTCATCGCTTCGAAGCCGATCCATCCTGCGCCTACCGGGGCATGGCGGTCTTTGCTCGCTCCCTTCGGATTTTTGCTGTCGTTCAAGTGAACGACGGCGATCCGGTCCAAGCCGACGATGTTATCGAAATGCTCCAGCACGCCGTCCAGATCATTGATAATATCATACCCGGCGTCATGAACGTGACAGGTATCGAAGCAGACGGATAAACGCCCGTTATCCTCCACCTTATCGATAATCGCCGCCAGCTCTTCGAAGCTGCGTCCCATCTCCGTGCCTTTGCCCGCCATCGTCTCCAAAGCGATATTCACGTTCGTGTCCTTCACGCCGGACAATACTTCGTTAAGTCCTTGGGAAATTCTTGCCAAGCCATACTCGGCGTCCTTTTCCGTATAAGCGCCCGGATGAAGCACGATCTGCTTCACGCCCAAATAGTCGGTGCGGCGAATCTCTTCTTGCAAAAAGCGGACGGCTAACTCATACGTGTCGTCTTTATAGGAACCGAGATTTATAATGTACGGAGCATGAACGATGATTTCGCCAATGCCGTGCTGCTCCATCAACGCTCTGCCTTCCTCGATGAATTGCGATTCTATCGGCTTGCGGCGCGTATTTTGCGGCGCCCCCGTGTATATCATAAATGTAGAAGACCCGTAAGATACTGCTTCTTCCGCAGCGTTCAACAGCCCTTTATCCGAAAACGATACGTGAGAACCGATTTTGACCATCGTATTCCTCATCTCCTTTTTTTCGCACTCTCTCTATTCTACTAGGATTCCCCCTTGTCCACAAGGTGACTTTTGCTTTTGGAACTCTCCAAAGTAAGGTATAATAAGGATGAGGTGACAATAATCATGAATTCCTGGTTTATGTGGTTTATCTTGTTTTGGGTGTTTGTGCTCATTTCCTTCATGTCGATCGGCGGCTACTTTATGTTCCGCAAATTTTTCAAGGTGCTGCCCATGGCGGACGGCAAAAGCAAGCTCGATTGGCAAAACTATTATGTCGAATCCTCCCGTCATCTATGGACCGACGAGGCCAAGGCGTTTCTCGACGTGCTGGTCGATCCCGTGCCTGCGCCGTTCCGCGATATCGCCCGTCATTCCATAGCGGCCAAGATCGGTCAAGTCGCGCTGGAGAGCAAGGCCGACAGCATTACCGAGCAGCACTGCATCGAAGGATATATTTTGGCCACACCCAAAAGAGATTATAAAAGCCTGATTTCGTATTTGGACAAAAAGCAGATCGACTACAGCGCGTTCAAGCATTTGCTCCAATAATCGGCTTTCCGAACGGCATCGGCCAAAACATACAGGGCTTCCGCGATATCCGATCGCCGGAAGCCCTTTGTCATGCGTTTATTTTTTCTTCCCCGGTTTGGAGGTGTCCGGCTTGTCGACGCTAAGCTTAACCGTAAGCGTCGCCGTCGTCCCTCCGACTCTCATCGGATTCGGATTGCGCTGCAGCGTGCGGAAGCCTACCAGCTTGATCCCGTCCAGTTCTATCGTCTTGGGCAGCTCCTCCTGCTTTAAGAAAGCGATCTTCCCGTCCAGAATCAAATACAGATCGACCTTGTCCTGCGATTGCAGATCGACGGTTAAGTACCGGTTCTCCTTGGGCAGCACCGCCGCTTCGATTTCCCCGTTCTGCAGATTTTTCGTTAAAACTCCTTTATCATCGAAATAATCCGTCACATTAACGATCGAATCGTTGGACCAGCTGCCGGATATATCGCCTCCCGTATCCTGCCAGTCCGGATAGTAGGAGGACGTATCGGGATTGTAAACGCCCGAAGATCCGGAACCGCCGCCGCCGCTCCCCGCTGAACCTCCGGAGCTGCCGGCCCCCGTTTGATCCAGCTGAATCGTCGTATAATCTCCGAGCCAGTAATTTTTGCTCAAATAATTGTAGATACGGTTTAAAATCGTCACCGCCTCCGCGCGTGTCACCTTGTCCAAAGGCCGGAAATAACCGAGCTCGTTCGCCGTCATAATGCCCGATGCCTGAAGGCTGGCGAGGCTGCTCGCCTGCGCGTTGGAGAAAGCATCCGTGCCGAAGGAGCAGTCGCTTTTGCCCGTGCCCAGAAACAAGACCGGCAGCACTTCCCCCGCCAACGTCGCTGCGGAGCCCGCCGCGTCGTAACGGCCGTCCGTTTTGGCGGCGTCCTCATATTGATTTTTATTGCCGTACATTGTATACGGAATATCTTTGAAGTCCGACACCACCGAACAGATATCGTTCGGACTCATCCGCCGGTCGATCAGCCGCGTATCGAAAAACGAATACAGCATGTCGGCCAGCTGCAGCCGCGTGAGCTGCATATCCGGACGGAACGTCAGCTGCCCCATATTGGACAGGCCGTACACGCCCCAATTGAACGAGTGGCTGTATATTTCCGATATCGGCTTATAGGCCCAATGCTCCGGCGACACGTCGGCGAAGCCGTCGATTTTTTGCAGCCCCGTCGCATATAAGTTAGGTCGGTATTTGTCGAACAAACGATAGATCATTGCAGTCCATTCGGCTTTGCTGATCGTTTGATTCGGGCGGAACGTTCCGTCCGGATATCCGGTCAGCACTTGCTTTTGCGCCATCAAGTAAATGGAACCGACCGCCCAGCTGTTTTTTTGCGGATCGACATCGCTGAATTCTGCGTCGGCCCGGGCCGGCAGCGCGGGCAATGCAAGCCCTATCATAACCAGCCACATCAGCCATACGCCCTTGATGCGTCGTGTTTTATTCTTCACCGGCATCCCCTCCCATCCACTATATTATATCGGATTCCGCCGGACGATTTGTTAATTCATTCCTTATTTTTTCCTGCCCGCAATGAGGAAGACCGCTGTAAAAATAAGCGCCATCAGCACGGCGCCGATCGCGTCGACCCCTACGTCGATGGCATGACCGGTACGTCCGGCGACAAACGATTGATGCCATTCGTCCGAGGCGGCGTACAGCACCGAGAATACCGTACCGGCGAGGACCGCCGTCACTCTGCCTGCGGGCTTAGCGAGCAGCGTCATGACGCTTAAGAAGCACAGCACCAAATACTCCGTCACATGTCCGCCCTTGCGAATGAAAAACTCGATAAAATCGTACGGCTGGGTCGATGTTACCAATCCGTGATCGTAATAAAATTCGATATGCGGCAGCCATTTCATCAGCAGGTCGTAAGGAAGCCACTCCGCCAGCAGCGGCCGGATATCCTGCTCCGAATAGGTTTGAGCCGATTTTACAAAGATAAGCACGAGCCATGCGCAGGTCAGCGCGAGCCACAACAGAAACTTCCATTTTTTTCGCCGCATCGTAACAAACCGCCTCCATGGGGCATATTAACAAGACGGACGCCGTTCTCCGGCTGCCGCCGCCCGGATTTTTTTGATTATGCAACTCGGAACGGAGACCCTTCGTCCATCCTTTTATAGCGACCGCTGACGATGTTCCGACTCCTTATCGGCTTTCCGGTCACTTTTCCTTCCATCAGTTCAAACAACAAAAAAATCCCTTGTGTCCAAGGGATTGTAGGTTCGTTGGATAAATGCGGTTGAGAGGACTCGAACCTCCACGGGCGTAAGCCCACCACCCCCTCAAGATGGCGTGTCTGCCATTCCACCACAACCGCAAGCTAATATATAATGAGGGAAAAAAACATGAGCCATGAAGGACTCGAACCTTCGACACCCTGATTAAAAGTCAGGTGCTCTACCAACTGAGCTAATGGCTCTTATCAGAGCATGAATTCCGATGAGCCATTCGGTCCCGAAACACATAAATGGTGACCCGTAGGGGATTCGAACCCCTGTTACCTCCGTGAAAGGGAGGTGTCTTAACCCCTTGACCAACGGGCCTTGCCGTACAATTTTCCGTCGTCCTTTTTGACGACAAGTGTTATTATAGCCGAATGCTTTTCGATTGACAAGCCCTTTTTTCAAAAAAATTTTAGCGTTCCCTTTGATGAAACTATGGTATATTGTGACCAATGAGGTGAACCGTCCCAATGATCGTACGAAATCTCGAAACCAATCAAGTGACGGAGCAAGAAATTCGGCTGCCTTCCGCTCAGGAGATCGTCTGGATTCATCTGCTCCGCCCGACTCCATCCGAGGTGCAGCAGGTTGTCGGCGACCTGTTCGGCTGTCATCCCCTGGTCGTGGAGGACTGCACCAAGCTCAACCAGAGGCCCAAGATGGACCGTTACAAGGATCATATTTTCCTCACCTTTTTTGCCGTTGTGGACAAAAAGCTGACGCACGTGGAAATAGGCATCGTGATCGGCGCCAATTTTCTCATTACGATCACCAAGCAGCCGCTCGGCTTCATAGACGATCTGCGGCGGGAACTGCTGGCCGTAACGGAACGAACGGAGCATCCCGGACTTATGCTGCACCGTCTGCTGGACCATTGCGTCGACGGATATACGGATGTGACCGACCATATCGAGGATCTGGTCGATCAGCTCGAGCGCCGCGTATTCCATAATCCGTATCTTCACGTGTCCAAGGATGTGTTTCAGCACAAACGGGCCATTCATAAACTGAGGCGCATTATCGCCGAGGAAAAAACGATCATCGGATCGATTACCCATCACACGTTTCCGTATACGAGAGCTGAAACGGACGTTTATTTCATCGACGTCTACGACCATCTCTCGCGGGTTGTCGATTCGCTGGATACGTTCAGAGAATCGTTCAGCGGTCTGCTCGAGCTCCAAATGAATATGAAGTCGGACCGGATGAACGAGATCATGAAGACTTTAACGATTATCAGTTCCATCTTTCTCCCGCTGACCTTTGTCGTGGGCTTGTACGGCATGAATTTCAAAGACATTCCCGAGCTGAACTGGAGCTTCGGATATGCATACGTCTGGGTCGTGTTAATTGCCGTGAGCGTCGTCATGTGGCTTATTTTTAAGTGGAAAAAATGGATCTAGGTGAATTTATGCAAACATTTCTTTACCTTCTGTTCGGTTACCTGGACGTTATGGCTATTCTGGCCCTGATGTTCAAAACGTTCCGGTGGCCGTTCTGGGAGTTCGGAGCCAAGCTTTCTCTCATCGCCGTGACGTTATCGGTGGCGTCCTATCTGATTCGGATGGTGTGGGATATTCCCAGCTACGACTTGGCCGTTCAGTTTATTTTGTATGTCGTTTTGCTGCGGTATTTGATCAAGGTCAGCCTGTTTCACGCTGTCGATGTGACGGCCGTCGGCTGCCTGGCCTTTAACGTGATTCAATTTATCGTCTATTTCTCGCTGCTGGCGGCGGGCATTGTCTCGGCCGAGGAAGCGCAGCAGCCCGCGGGAACGGGAATCTTCATCATCCAGGTTTCCTGTGAATTATGCTCCTTCGGCATTGCCTACCTGCTGTACCGGTTTCATTACGGGTTTTCGTTCCTGATGAAGCCGCCGCTCGACCTATATATGAGCCGTAAAAGCAGCGGAGGCCAACTGGCCAAAACCGTGATCAATACGATTGGCATCCTGGCTATTTCCAGCTCGGTGTACTGGCTGCTAAATTATCAGGAGTATTTGCTGATTTTATTGATGGTGATCCTCGGAGCGCTAGCCATTCTCGTTTATTTGTACTATAAAAAAGATCTTCAGGATTAGAGGCATGGTGGAAAACGCCCGCTGCGCATGCGAAAGCATCCTCCGATCGCTCCCGTGAAACGGGTGAAATCCGGGAACAAAGGCGAACGCTTCGCTTCTCCAGATGGCTCTCGCTTGATTCGTCGCTTTTTCACCGGGCTTCTAAGCAGCCTGCAGGCCTATCCAGTAGCAGGCGCCGCCGGAAGCGGCCGCGAGCGGTTTCCGGGAACAGCAAAAAACCGCCTTACGGCGGTTTCTTCGTCTACGGAGAGAGAGGGATTCGAACCCTCGCACCACTTACGCAGTCTAACCCCTTAGCAGAGGGTCCCCTTATAGCCACTTGGGTATCTCTCCAAAGTAGTGGCTCCCCGAACAGGACTCGAACCTGTGACAACTCGATTAACAGTCGAGTGCTCTACCAACTGAGCTATCAGGGAATAACAATTTTTAATTTATCATGAATGTTTTTGAATGTCAAGAGTATACAGTTTCAGCTTCCCACGGCATTTGCCGCATGCATATTTGTTCGGGTCGAGCTTTCTTTTACGCAAATATTCCATCCGGCAGTTCGTACATATCAGCTTGTACCGGTAAGGCTCTTTGCGCTTGACCGTCGGCAGCGACCGGCAAAACCGCGTGCCTCCGACCTGCTTCAGCAGCGTTTTGAAATCGGCGTCGCGATGCTGGTACCCCCGGTTCATGAGATGCAGATGATAATGGCACAGCTCGTGCTTAATAATTTTCTCGACATCCTCTGCGCCGAACTGCTCCAGTTGATGCCAGCTGATTTCGATATCATGCGTCTTCGTAAAATAACGCCCTCCCGTCGAGGTTAATCTGCGGTTGAAACGAGCCTTGTGCAAAAACGGACGCCCGAACGAGGTTATCGATATTTGTTCCACCCAATGCTGCAGCTGACGGTCATCCACGGCTTCTCTTCCCTTCGAATCTTTCGTTTTTGTTACTTGAATTGTAACCGCATCATAGGCTAAACTGTCAAGTATACAGGAACGGATGAGAGGAGTAACATGACATGTCCAAAATGAAATACGGCGTACTGCAGCTCGGCGAGCACATTGAATTTGTCGAGCTGCCTGCAACCCATCTCTATCAATTGACCGCCCTTAATCAACGTCTGCACAAAGAACTGGACAAGCTGACCGCCTCCAACGTGCCGTCTCTTCCCAAGGTGATCGCCGAATGCGATAACCTGGAAATCGTCCATCCGCAGTACAAGCTCCATCACGGACTAGAGTACATCAATCAGTTGGAGCAGGCCTTCTCCGCCATTAACGAGAAAGCTTATCCGCTCGTTTCGCTGCTTACGGAAATCCGCGCTCTGCAGGCGCAGCTGGAGCAGTGGTACGAGGAAGAGGAAGAACTGTCTAACTAGGACCTGCACCCATTCGCCCACCCAGCCATATGCTGTATTATGAGACCTTTGATGTAGCCTTTCAAGGAGCAGCGTCCCAGGGTTTGTTAGAACATGAAGCTCCGCTGAAGAGCGGCTCCCTGGATCAACCCCGCTTCGCAGGCACGGCAGGTTTAACAGCATAATGGCAGGAGGGAAGGGGCTGATCGGTTTGCCACAATGGCTTTGCAATCAACTAATGCGAGCGTTCCATAATAAAAACCGCAGACAAATCCGGTTGCTCAACGATTGCTGGTTTTTCTACCGTACGCGCAGAACCGATACGGAGGAATCCTCGTCGTCGCAGCTTTAACATGACCAATAGAGCCTCTAGCGCAGCCCGAGCTGCGTTAGAGGCTCTATTTTCGTCACTCTATTTAATTGAACGCCTATGCGGCATGGAGGGGAGAGCTCGGCTGACGCCGGCTCACGGCTTTTTCATCGTCAGGCTGACGCGGCCCTTCTTGAGATCGACGCTCAGCACCCATACCGTCACCGTATCGCCAACGGAGACAACGTCCATCGGATGCTTCACGTAGGAATCGCTCAGCTGGGAAATATGCACGAGCCCGTCGTTTTTGATCCCGATATCGACGAATGCGCCGAAGTCGATTACGTTGCGCACCGTCCCCTGCAGCTCCATGCCCGGGACCAAATCCTCGATCTGCAGCACGTCCGTGCGGAAGATCGGCGCCGGCAGCTCGTCGCGCGGGTCGCGTCCCGGACGCTGCAGGCTGTCCAGAATATCGCGCAGCGTCGGCACGCCGACGCCCAGCTTCACAGCCAGCTCCGCGGGCTCCAGATGCTGCAGCATCTCCTTCAGCTGCTGCGTGCCGAGCTGCGACAGCTCCAGCTTCAGCTCGCGGAACAGCTTGTCCACCACGTCGTAGGACTCCGGATGGATCGGCGTGTTGTCGAGCGGGTTCTTGCCGTCGCTGATGCGCAGAAATCCGGCGCATTGCTCGTACGCTTTCGCGCCGAGCCGCGGCACCTTCTGCAGCTGCGTACGGCTTACGAATTTGCCGTTATCCTCGCGGAACTTGACGATATTTTTCGCCAGCGTGCTGTTAATGCCGGATACATAAGAGAGCAGCGACGGCGAAGCGGTGTTGACGTCGACGCCCACATGGTTGACCGCGGATTCCACCACAAAGGTCAGACTCTCGTCGAGCCGCTTCTGCGTCACATCATGCTGGTATTGGCCTACGCCGATCGCTTTGGGCTCAATCTTGACGAGCTCCGCCAGCGGGTCCTGAATCCTGCGCGCAATCGAGATAGCGCTGCGCTCCGCAACGTCCAGGTCGGGAAATTCGGATTGCGCCAGCTTGGAAGCCGAGTAGACGCTCGCTCCCGCTTCATTGACGATCAAATACTGCAGCTTCCGCTGTTTGATCTCGCCGATCAAATCGGCTACGAACTGCTCCGTCTCCCGCGAGGCGGTGCCGTTGCCGATAACGATCAGCTCGACGCCGTAGGTTTCGATCAGCTTGCGAAACTTGGCCTTCGCTTCCGCTACTTTATTGTTGGGCGGCGTCGGATAGGTTACGGCGATCTCCAGCATTTTGCCCGTTTCGTCCACGACCGCGAGCTTACAGCCTGTCCGGTACGCCGGATCGACGCCCAGCACGACCTTCCCTTTGACAGGGGCTTGCAGCAGCAGATTGCGCAGGTTTTCGGCGAACACTTCGATCGCCTTCTCTTCCGCCTTCTCCGTCATCTCGCCGCGCACCTCGCGCTCAATCGACGGGGCCAGCAGCCGCTTGTACGCATCCTCGATCACCGCTATCAGCGTATTCTTCGTCACCGAAGCCCCCTTGATCATCTGGCGGCCGATATATTCGTGGATACGATCGTTCTGAACATCGAGCGCCACCTTCAGCACATCCTCGCGCTCGCCGCGATTAATCGCAAGAATCCGGTGCGGAGGCAGCTTGCGAACAGGCTCCTGATAGCTGTAATACATTTCGTAAACCGACTCCTGCTCCGCATCCTTCGCTTCAGTCCGCACAATGCCTTGATCGTATGTATATTTACGCACCCACGCCCTGATTTTGGCGTCGTCGGCGATTTGTTCCGCGATAATATCCATAGCCCCTTGAACCGCTTCCTCTGCGGTCTTGACGGCCTTCTCCTCGCTTACGTAGCGCCCTGCTTCGGCATGTAAGTCGCCTTGTCTCGGCTGAGAGAGTATCCACTCGGCCAGCGGCTCGAGTCCCTTCTCCTTCGCTACGCTCGCGCGCGTCTTCCGCTTCTGGCGGTACGGGCGGTACAGATCTTCCAGCTCCTGCAGCTTGACCGATTGCTCGATCCCCGCTTTCAGCTCCGACGTCAGCTTGCCCTGCTCGTCAATCAGCCGGAGCACCTCCAGCTTCCTCGATTCCAGATTCCGCAAGTACGTCAGACGCTCCTCAATATCCCGCAGCTGATTTTCATCCAGCTCGCCGGTCATCTCTTTACGATATCGCGCGATGAAAGGGATCGTATTGCCCTCGTCCAGCAGCCCGACGGTAGTGCGCACCTTGCCCGCCGCGAGCTGCAGCTCTCCGGCGATCTGCTTCAAAATCCGCTCTTGGATCGCGGCCTTCGCCTCTTCGGTCAACTCGGTCCCCGTTTTCTTATCTTCCAGTTGAAGCACTTCTTCTTTCGACATCGACATGAATAGTTGTCCTCCTCCGCTTTAAGAAACCCTAGTCCCCCGCAAAGGGAGTCATGCTCGTATGCAGCCTCCGCTTGCGCCTTCGCTTAAGATCGATCATCCTGCCAGCCTCCCCCGTATTTAGAGGCGATTCGCCGCCATGCAGCTGCCGGCCGTTCTTAAGTCCCCATACAGATACTTCCATTATAATGCACAAACCGGACTACGCCAAAAATAACGGCCGGAACGAGCCTCATCCATAACGGCCGCGCTGCGGAACCTTGCTCCCCTCAAGCTGAGTTCATCACAAGATGAGCGGGCCTTGAACCAATCCCCAAAAGTGATGTGCTCCTCTAAAGGGTGGGTGCCCTTCGGTCGATAGAGGCTTCCACTCGCTAATTGTAACCCTCTGCAATACCCGCAGGAAATGGCAGCCTCATTTTCCAAGCAAAATAAAAACGAGGAACCTTAAGCTCGGTCCCTCGCTTCAATCCGCGAATGCTTTAAAACTCAATCAAACCCACGCTTACTTGCAATGCGTCGTCGACCTTACGCATCGTCTCCTCGTCCAGGTGAGTGATTTTGTCGGTCAGACGCTGTTTATCAATGGTGCGAATTTGCTCCAGCAATATGACAGAATCTCTGTCAAAGCCGTGGGATTCCGCATCAATTTCCACATGCGTGGGCAGCTTAGCCTTTTGAATTTGAGCGGTAATCGCCGCCACGATAACCGTAGGACTGAAGCGATTGCCAATATCATTTTGAATAATGAGTACGGGCCGAATTCCACCCTGCTCCGAACCTACGACCGGTGAAAGATCTGCAAAAAACACATCGCCTCTTTTGACAATCAATAGTTACACCCCGCTTACTAAACGGTCCAGTGTGTTATCCGCTTCTTCCTCCGCCTGAAATGCCTCCGAGGCCATGTGTAAATTAATTTTCGCCATTTCCATATAGCCGCGCTGCATGGATTCCCTCAGGTGACGTTTCTTCCGTTCCACCAAGTACAGCTTCATCGCCTGGCGAATGAATTCGCTGCGATTGGAGTTTTCCTTCTCCACGATGCCGTCCACTTCCTGCAGCAAATAGTCCGGCAAGCTGATCATAATTCGTTTCGTGTTCTGCGCGTTGGACACCAAGCATGCACCCCCAAAAACATACAAGCAATATTACCATTATGGCGAATATACAGCAAAATTATACAAGATGAGTATATGCAGCAGGTATAGCAATTATGTTATACCTCTTCTTATTATCGTCAATGATCTAACCGCCCGCCGTCCGCTTAAGAACGCTCGGGCCTTTCTCCGTCATATATGCAATCAGGCCGCATCCCCTTGCTATCAGAATCTCAAGTCCTTAAGAATCCACAGAAGTATGTACAGTACATATTCGCGGTTCAACCCGAAAATCCTCCGCACTATTCGCAAAAAGATGACTGGAAAATTCCCCCTTGCCGTCCTTACCCGCGGGCGTTCCAGCCCTGCCGCATCAAAGGATTGACCGTAGAGACGACGGCCCCGTCCCGTATATATACGCGGGGAACGCGATGAGATATCATGCATGTAATCTCATAATTAACCGTACCGAGCCATGCCGCATGATCCTCCGCCGTAATGCGCTCTTCGCCTTGTTTTCCCAAAATGACGACTTCTTCGCCGTTATGAATATCGTCAAGCCCGGTAACGTTCATCATGCATTGATCCATGCAGATTCGCCCGACGATCGGCTTCTTATGCCCCTTGACCAGCGCATAGGCTTTGCCTGTCAGCATTCGCGAGAAACCGTCCGCATACCCGATCGGCAGGGTAGCTATCGTTTCCTCACCCGCCGTATGGTAGACCGTACCGTAGCTGATACCGGCTCCCTCGGGTAATTGCTTCACCATAACGACGCCCGTTTTGATGCTCAGCACGGGTTCCAGCTCGATCGCCTGACGGTTTACCTCGTCAGACGGGTACAAGCCGTACATACTGATGCCGAGACGAACCATGTTGTAGGTCAAATCCGGAGAATCGATTGCCGCCGCACTGTTGCCTGCATGCACATAATCGAACGCGACGCCTTGAGCGGCAAAATGCTGTACAATCCGGTCGAAACGCCGGTACTGCTCCAGCGTATACGACTTATCCTCTTCATCCGCGCAGGCATAATGAGTGAACAGTCCCTCGACATGAAGGCCCGGAATGTGCAGCGCCCGCTCAATAAAGGCAATCGCCTCCGTCTCCGTGGTCAGACCGAGACGGTTCATCCCCGAGTCGATCTTCACATGAACATGAAGCGGCTTCTCCCGCGCCTGCAGACGCTCAAACGCATCCAATACCTCATTGCTGTACACATTGATCGTAATGTCGTGCTCCCAGGCCATCTCCAGCCCCTCCGGCGGCGTATAACCCAGCACCAGAATCGGAGCCGTAATTCCCGCCTGCCTTAGCTCCAGTCCCTCATCCAAAAAAGCAACCGCAATGTATTCCACACCGCAGCGCAGCGCTTCGCGGCTCACCTCCACCGCTCCGTGCCCGTAAGCATCCGCTTTGACCACTGCCATCATTTTCACGTGGGCGGGCAGCACCTTCCGAAATCTCTGCAGATTGCCGCGCAATGCATCCAGAGAAATCTCCACCCGCGTAGGCCGGTAAAACGAATCCATCAAGTCCACCTTCTTCTGCCAAAATCAAGGGAAGCTCCCTGAAACAGGGAACTTCCCCCTCGACAATCCTCGTGTCTTTTAATAAACCTATGTTAATCGGTTTCTCCCCCGGGTGTCAATGAACAATATCTTGAACATCCGGGCGTCAGGATGCCGTCAGTTTTTGGCAGTACCGCCTACGGAAATCATGCTAATCTCCGGATTTTCCTGTCAAGTTACGGGAAAACGCACTCCTTCAGACGCAGCTCGTAATCGGATCGCACGCTCTCCGAAAGCCGACTAGGTGGAATTATTAAATAGTTATTCCAACAATTACTTGCCGCTCTGATCCTGGATAGACTGCGCCACCTTGATCATTTCCGTCTGGGTCAAATCGGCCGTGGATAGTCTAAACTCGACGCCATCGTACGTCCAGGTCAATGTTTTCTTCTCGTCGCCGGTTACAACCGCCAATGTGTAGCCCAAGTCCACAATATCTCCCGGAAGCGCCGACATCGTCTGCGAGTCAGGCCGCGATTCCACGAGCGTGAAATTGAACTGTCCGGAATAGCGCAGCATAACCGCTTTCTCCTCACCCAGCTTGATCTCGCTCATATCCTGCTTCTTCACGCCGCTCGGCAAATACCCGGGCTCAATGACACCGAATTGCTGCTCCGTTTTCTGCTTGCCTGCGTCCCCGGCAGCTCCGGCCGCCGTTCCGGTGGCTCCAGCTCCTGTTGTCCCGCTTGCTCCAGCGGTTCCGGAAGCCGTTCCGGCCTTGGTGCCTGTCGTCCCGCTACCGTTAGCCGTTCCAGAGCCCGTCTGGGCGCCGTTGGCGCTGCCTGCTGCGCTTCCCGTCGTTACTGTCGCCGGAGTCTTAGAAGAGCCTGCTGCGGCCTCCTTCGAGCCGCTCGCGCCTTTGCCCGCATCAGCGGCCGCTCCGTTGTCCGCGCTGCCTACAGGGGCCGTTGCCGCCGCCGTCGGCATATTCGTAACATTCCAGCTTGTCATATTCCGCTGCATGTCGAAGGAATCCTTATCGAATTTTTTGCCAAATTCAAATTGATTAAAGTCCACGATCACCATCACATTCGCATTCGAATCGGATACCTCCACATGCTGCGGCGCATAGCTCTTTTTATCCAGCCAAATCTTCTGCCGCGCAAGCGAGCCGTTCTGGTAATTGGCCAATACATCGAAGATGTAAGCTTTGTCATCCGAAGTGAAATGACGATCATTATCCATCAGAATACTTTGGACAAGCGATTGGTACAAATACACCTGGCCTTGATTTTCCGGCCAATCGCTTTGGAAACGGAAACTTTTGTTCAGATGCGGTGTCAGCACGAATACCCCGTCATCATTGCGCAATACGATCTGAGTGATGTCCTTCTTCGCATTCGTCAGCGAAATCCGATAGTAGTGGGGGTTCTGATACCATACCTCCACTTGATACTCCTGCGGTTCCTGCCCGGTATGCAGCACCATTCGTCCGCTGCCCTGATAGCTCTGCAGCTTGTTCACCATCGAATCCAAATCCTTTACCACCGAGCCTGAATCCTTTTTGCCGCAGCCCGCCAATACCAGACTGAAACTCAACACCAAGGCAATCACCCAAGTGAATCGCCGCATTCAAATCCCCTCCACCGCTAGAGTAAAATCAACTGATAACATGTCTATGTGGGGACTTGGACAATTATGCAGACAAGGTTGGAGCAGGAAATAAAAACTCCTATAACCGGATGGTTATAGGAGTTGGTGGTAGGTGCTGATTCAAAACTGAATATAAATGGAAATTAGGGCAGTTCGCTAAACGCTTGGTCAAGCCACACATATCGTTTCTGCAGCCAGTCCTTCAAATATTGAACCTCGGAGTCGTAAGTTGTACGTTCTTCCCATCCGCTCGCATTCGGCCATACATAAGTGCCGAGAATCGGCCATCTGGAGAAATTCGTCTGCTCCGAAGCTTGCAGCTGAGTGCTTGTTTGGTCAATCCGATTGAACAAATCCGGTATTTGTTTCTGCTTCATTTGCTCCCAACGCGCTCTTACTTTCTGTACAAAAGCCGGATCTTCGAAAAACCTCGAAATCCACACGGCGTTTTTAATATAGAAGCCTGTCGGGTCATCGTTGCCGTTATAATCAATATTTCCCGCTCCAATATCAAAGTCCCATACCGGCCCCATGCTGATCTTTCCGTTTTTATCCTTATAAAGGTATACGCTGGTTCCAAATGCGGCATCCACATTTTTATAAAGCTCGTTGACCATATACCAGTCTATGATCGAGTCTACATCGAAATAGTTACTGTATCCCGTCTCCGGATCGGTAAAATGATCGCTGTACAAGGCATTTTCCGCTTCTTGAAAATAATTCGTAATATACTTGAGCTGTTCCTGGTTCAGCTTGCTGGATTTCGGATCTTTAATGTTGAACACGTCGAAGCCCGCTATTTTATCCGTGTTGAAATATATATCGTCCGGATCTAAACGGTCCAACCAGTCTTTTTCTATTAAATATCCACCAGTAATCGCGTCCCCGGACTTATCCTTCGAGCTCATCTTATTAATCGGAACGCGGTCCGGAGCAATTTTAATTTTTTCCCCCAACAAGTAATTGCCAAGATATTCGCCATCCAGGAATAGCTCCACATACCGCATCCGAGGACTGTAAGCCATATTCAAATCCCGCGCCAGCTCATACGCCGTGTAATTGCGCATCAGCGACTTATCCGCGTAATTAGCGATGAGAACGAAATCATCGTCTGCCGGCATATCCAGCAGCGGGGTAGACTTGTCCATCGAAATGGCGTAAGATTTCTTCGGCATCCCCCAGGAGCTGTTTCCTCTGCCCTTAATTTGAATATCTCCATTATACAGCCCTGTTCCATACGAATAGACACTGCCGTCGATTAACTGCATCGTTCCTTTGCTTTTCACTTCTTTTTGGATAGGCTCGCGATTGTATGTGCTGATGACCACCGTCGCTAAGCCTGTCTCCACCTTATGAACGTTCAGGCGATAAGTCCGCGAATCGTACGCATCCGTTTCAACGGTCAAATTTTGACTAGCTTCCAGATGAACCGCTTGACCGCTAGTAATCACTGAATCTCCCAGTTTCATGCCGCTTCCGGTAAACGCAACTTCCAGCTTCACCTTATCCATATCGGTAGAGCTGGGGACATAAACGGTTACTTCGTTGGCGTTATCATGAATTTCCCCTTTGAAGCCGTCAGCCGTTAAAGCATTTAAGCTTTTGTCCTGCCTTGCCTTGATCACCACTGGAAATGCTTTTGTATCCTGAGTGCTTCCTTTACGCAAAGTAGCCGTTAATGTGACCGCTGCATCCGGTTGTCCGGTATCCGGTCTCATAATTTTTCCATAGACGGTACCCGTTACCGTGCTGCCGATCTGCAGAACATTCTCGTTGTCCGACTGCCAAGTAATCGGAGTGCTGTTGGCTCCTAAATTCGGTAAGTCGATTTTATCCGCAATCAGAGCGGAAGTATCCCCCAACGTCAAAAGCTGCTTGGCCAGAGCGACGCTCTCCGCATCCGCATCGGCTGCATTTGTTCTTTTGCCGCCGCCACCTCCACCGCCAAATACAGGCGTTGTCGGGCTCTGAGTATTTGCCGTAACGGGACTGTTGGCTATAGTCGCAGTTATTCCTGCGGCTACTTTCACTTGATCAGGCCATTTGGCCAAAGATACGTCATTATAATTAATCGTCGCCTCTTGAATGTCGCCATCGCCGACGATCTCAACCGCAGCATTAGCGATCAAGCTGTTAATGGTCGCTCCGGCCTCGATTTGAAGCTTCGACTTCAAAGGCGCCGCATCATTGGCAATTTCCAAGCTTGCGATCATTCCCTGCTTTACATTTATGCTAGCTTGAGAGGATATACGAACATTAGAAAATTGACCCTGCAGAATGACAGGTTGATCCGCGTTGGAAGGCGTCACGTTCACATTCCCCCAACTGCCTGAAGAACCCTCCGCCTGCTCCAATATCGCTCCAGAACGAAGCTCAACGTACCTCATCGCCGTCTGGCCATCGGTGCTAATTCTAATCTTCCCGTCCGATTTGGCAACGACAACGTTCCCCGCGAACGTCGAATCTTTGATCGTAACCGTATGCTCCCCGCCGCCTTTGATAAAGGTAGCCCCCTGAACATGGACATGATCCAGCGTAACATTGCCTTGCCCTATTCCTTCCGTTAAGTACAAATTGCCGGATATCGTTACATTCTGCAGCGTGACTCCTCCGGTATTCACGATCACATTCCCGTCGTAAGGGCCGTTGTATGCCTGCTCATGATTCAAAACAGCCCCCGAGAGGTGGTCGAGCATCGTTAATGTCTCCGCTAAAGTCACATTGTTTTTAGGCTTAATCGTTTGATCGGGATATCCTGTAATCACCCCTTTGGCGATTAGCGACTGCACGTAAGACTTAGCATAGTCGGAAATGTCCGACACATCGATAAAGTTGCTTTTGGGGACGTCTATGGGGCCGGAGCTTTCCTGGGTAGTAAAAACCCTGCAAAGAATCGTCGCCGCATCCTGCCGGCTTATATACGCTTCAGCTCGTGCTTCCAACTCTCCCTTAGCATTCTCCACGCCCTCGATGTAGCCCGCCGCGGCGGCCTTAGCCACCTCTTCTTTATACCATGCGTCTTCGGGAACGTCGACAAACATCTGTTCTTTGGTCTCCGTATAATGGAACACCCTGTTCACTAATGCAATAAACTGCCCTCGGGTAATGTCCTCATCAGGATTATTGAACCTTTCTTCATACGGCTCGAGCAGCCCTCCGTCGGTCCATTTCTGAAACACTGCAGCTGACCAGTGCTCCTTTTCGTCAGCATGAGCAGGTACCGTATTCATGTTCAAACCAAACGGCATCATCAATGCAACGCATAAAACCATGTTGACTAGTCTAAGAAGTTTCATTTCTCCTCCAATGATTGTGTTATGTATATTACAGCATACGACAAATTATAGCATAATTTGTGGTTTTTGTGTGGTTTTAGACCTATATCTAAGGTATGAATATAGGTCTCATCTGTTTGAAACTGGTGGTGAACATGAGCAAAAACCCCCAAAATCCTAAGATTAAGGGGGGGGGGGTAAAAGGAACTATTTAATAGCTGTTTCTTCCGATTTTAGCCGCGGCATCAAGTTAGCTTGAATCATTAAATCCGACATGTCCAGACGCTTGCGGGCTTCTTCGGCATTTGCCGAGCACGCGCTATTCGGTTGCAGCTGATCTGTACTTAGATCATAGCATTGCCCGTCCTGAATAGAACCGCTTAGCGTAAGGAAATAATGAGACTGGTCAGCGTAAGAACCGTTCCGGAACACAACTAATCTGGACGGATCATTCTCGAACAAATCATTCCCCATAAAAAGATGGTTCTCTTCAGAAATACCAAGCAAGTGCAATATACTCGGCGTCAAGTCCAAATGTCCGGCAACGGTACTGCTAGTTGCATTTTTAGTGTAGCCCGGAATATGAATAATCAGCGGTACCTTATCCAATTTGGATGCATCGATCGGTTCCGTTCCGGTTTGTACAACCGTTGAAATGTCCTTGATGTCAATGGCGCTATCGTGATCACCATAGATAGCCAGTACCGTATTATCGTACAGCCCTTTACTTTTCAGCTCATCTATAAATGCTCCGATAGCCATATCCGTATAATGGGCGGTATTCAAATACCTGTCCAGCATGCTCCCTTCTTTCTCATCAAACACCTTATACTGGGCTGGTAACGCATCATAAGGGTGATGATTGGAAAGCGTAATTAAGAACGAGAAAAACGGCTGCTGGAGCGTTGCAATTTTTTGAACAGATTGGCTCAAAAAGTCCTTATCTGACAACCCCCATCCTATGTTCTCTCCAGGAGCGAAATCAGAGCCAAACATACTTGTATCAATGCCTAGATGCTGGTGCATCGTTTTACGATTCCAGAACTGACCATCGTATGCATGAGCAGAAAATGTTGTATAGCCGTTATCCTTCAAAGCATAAGGCAATGAATCATAGTTTTGCTGAGGATAAGAGAAATATACAGATCCTTCATTCAAAGGATACAAAGATGTCAAGGATGTAAATTCTCCATCTGACGTTCTGCCCTGATTCGTTTGATCAAAATAATTTTCGTAATACATGCTGTCTTTAATGAGCTTATTAAGGTTAGGAGTTACCTCCTGCCCATTGACTTTAAGACCAATTACAAACTGCTGGAGCGCTTCAACCTGCAGAACGATGACATTCTTTCCTTTAGCGACTCCGTAATCGGCATTTTTATCATTGGTATAATGGCCTTTAAACCACTCGCTCATCGCGGCCAATTGGTCCGTAGTTACTTTTGGTTTATTAAAGCTAGCGCTAACAAACTTATAGGCATCGAATAGGTGATAATTCATCACGCCTACACTTTCGACAATCTTGCTATTGCTGAATCTTTGAACGAATATGCCCGGATTTTCTTTACTAATGGTTTTAATGTTTAAAAACAATAATGCCGTACAGGCGACAAACAACGCTCCCGTCAAAGCCTTTTTATTTATTGATTTTCCAACCATTCTCAATTCAGGGAAATAAATTTTTTGTGGCAAGAGCAGTAAAACTACTCCTATGATTAGGTCTGCCAAAACATATAACTGATTGTAGTGCAGCAGCTGCATAATACTTCCTTTGACGGATGCAGCCTGGCCCATATACAAAAGGACAGGAATCGAAAGCACGTTATCAAAGTATTCCAAATAAACTAAATCACCTAAAATGGTTAGCGATATGATTAAATTAATAACAGAAACAATCGCCACACGACGTTTTCGATGCTTCATTAAATTGAATAGAAGGCCTATTAATAAAGCAAATAAAAACGAAACCTTTTTGGCATCGGGTGTTAAAACGATGTGAGTCAGGTCTGAGAAATAAAGCATTTTGATATAGACAGCGATAGTAAACCAAATCAAATCAAACTTTGCCCACAGCATTTTTGGAATCTTTCTAATATAGGTAGGAACTTTTATAATCTTCTTTCGATCCAAAATATAGGCTAATACAGCTGCAAAAACCACAATCAGTATAATGACTGTCATAAATAAAGAATAGCTGACTACATTTAATTTGTATGTGACACTGTTGTTTGGATTTTTTTCCGAAAACCAAGTCACATTTTCTTGAACCATATCCCATTGAATTTGGTATGAGCCTGGTTGTTCTGGGGCTTGTACCTTAGCTGTTACATCTACACTCTCTCCAGGCTCAACATCCTGCGGAAGATTACTTCGTAGACCGTCGTGAAGAACCATGTTCCCTTGATCATCTAGCAAGTGATAAGATAAATGAATTTGCTTATCATCTGACCATGTAGTATTACCGGTATTTTTGAGATGAACTTTCACCTCTTTTGTGCTGTTGTCAAATAAATTACCGATATTCCCCCCAGATATCTCTACTCCATACGTTGGTTCTGCCGCTAAAACTGGGAGGGAATGAAGAAACAATAATGAGACTGTACATAGCGTAAGAAAGAAACTAATTACCTTTTTCACATCTACTCTCCTTAATTATTCTAGTCTTTTAACAATATCTTAACAGAAAGAATGGTATGAGCAACACTCATACTTTCATCCATAAAATGAAGATTGTGAGGGGGTGAATTACTTTTTGGAAATTTTCTGAATTCTAAAGAAATGTATCACTTAAATGTTACTTTTCTTTTACAAAGAATTAAATCCACTATTTTAAGCCTTTCCCCACTTAAGCTTTACAATTTAAAGAAGGAATATCTCCCACTATAAATTAACCTGAATTTCGAAAGCGCATAAGAATGCGGTGGCGATCATCCAGGAGCGGATCAACAACTGTGAATAAGTGGGAGTGGGACCAGCGAAATTTTGAAACCAATATCCACATGGGGATAACTCCCCCCTCCCCAGAAAAGGGGCATTGTTGTTTTCCATGTGAAATGTTGGAAGCCGTCACTCCAATTGAACCACTTTGGCTTCGATTCGTTTCCATGCATGACGACCGTCGAAATCCTTGATCAGCTTGAGCACGACCGCGCGACTATGCCGAACAAGCGTCGCCGCGCAATGAAAGAACTCCAGTCGGAATCTTGCAATCGTATAACCCTGATGCATCGGTTCGCAACAATCGCGCTTAAAGCGTTCGAACAAATTGTAGGCCAGCAACTTGATCAGCAGATCGACTTCATTCGCTTCAAAATCACTGGTCGCGATCCGGTCCATGGAAAAACCGTCTTTCGCCTCTTTGATGTAATTTTCCATGCAGCAACGCTGGTTGTAAAAGCGCCATAGGTCAATTGGTTCCCACTCCAGGTTGGTTACAATCGCTTCATACTGCCAGTCCTCGTCGAATACGATGCGGCCTTGACCGTCTTCGCAGACTTGCGTCTTACGAATGACCGCTACGCGACGGGGCTTTTTCCAGGACGTAGCTTTGTAAATCAAAGTGATGCCCTCGATGATCCAGTCCTCGTCGACATAGCGCGTCCAGTAGCGACAAGCCGCCACGTCGCTTGCGAGGCGTTTGGTCCATTTCATTTTGCCGACGTAACCGATCTTGCGGCCTTCCCACAGTTGGTAGAAATCCTCGCCGCCAAAGCCTTTGTCGAACCGGGCGTACGCCACTTGGCGCTCGCCGAGCAGTGCGAAGGTTTGCTGCAAAAAGTCGATTGCGTCGGTTGAAGAATGCGTGTTGCCGGGGCGAAGCCTCGCATTCAGATTCAAGTGGGTTTGCCCTTCAAAAGCCAGCAACGGATGGTAGCTGTTTCGTCCGGGCTTATGCGGATTGGTGCCTTTGGCCGCGCCGGCCTGCTCCCCGTATACCGTCTCCACCGAGGAGTCCAGATCAAGGATTGGCTTGGACGGCAAGCAGAGATGAATGATTTCCATATTCAGCTTGCGCAGTTCCGTCGGGAGCTGCGGGCAGGATCTGCCCAGACGCGCGAGCTCCTTGTACAGCAAACTGTGATGCGGCAGACGGCCTCCCAGAAAACGACAAAGCAACACATCGTGCTGTAACTTGCGGAAATGAAAAATACGCCCGCAGCCCAGCATCCAGCCAACCATTAGATAGAGCAGGATGCGATGAACAGGAAAAATGGCGTTGTGCGCTTTGCCGCCGGAAAGGCGCTGCATGGCCTCGGCGAGCTTGATTTTTTCGAGATAGGCCAAAAAGATTTTGACGCCGCCGAAACTCGTGGCGTTCTGCAGCGAAAATTCGCTCTTGATTTTGCTGACCGGTGTGGTAGACTTCACCTAAAAGGTGCTCCTCTCTTTGGGTGATGTTGTCCTGGACAAACACCATTCTACCAAAGATTTGGAGCCCTTTTTATGTTTTTAATGCGCAGTACTTTCGAAATTCAGGATTAATATTTTCTTTCATTTGCTCCCGTTTTCTTAGGATTTTAACATCGACTATCATAAGAGATGGAAATGCCATGATTGTATGACATTTTTTTCTGAAGGGGCCGGCGGCGGGAATAGAGCTTGGAACTCTTTTTCCAATCTGTGGATGCTTTCATATGATCGCACCGTGGATATCCACACCATTCCCTCGACGGTTTACCCTCCCATGTCACACTGGGTCTAAGCCCTCACATTCCTTCGTTCTACCTCTCAAGGGGTGGAGCCGCTTCTTGCTCCTTTACGGGGTCGTTGCCCTTATGGATGATGATCTGCGGCTGCTCCGTGCTTCAGTTGTCGTTGTTAAAGCCTTAGCGTTAAATGAAGCAAATGGCTTGAAGTTATTTTAAGCAGCCATCTGAAGCTGGGACTGGCGTACCGGCCCTAAAACAGCAGTTGCATTGTAACGAATACGTTTTGTCCCCAAAGTATGAAGTACGCGAATGAGCTTTCCACACAGGGCTACGATAGATTGTTTCTTTTTAAGTGGATTGTGATTACGTTTCGTGTAATAGTGATGTAGCGCTTTAAACTCAGCGTTTTTAGCTACCATCGGAAGTGCAGCCCGGAATAACAGCACTCGAAGCCTTGACCGTCCACGTTTGGTAATTGTGGACTTGCCTTTCTTCTTGCCAGAGTTGTTCTCCTTCAGATTAAACCCTGCAAGCCGTATGATCTGCTGTCCATGTTCATACCCTTGTAAATCACCAACTTCGGCTAGAAATCCAGCCAGTGTGACGATGCCAATTCCAGGGACGGTTACCATTTCTTCTGTTCCTGGGACTTGCCCCAGCAATTGTTCCACTTCTGTCATAATCGCTTCGATTTGACGGCTTAACAGCTCATATTGCTCAAGCAATGCCTTCAACTCGATCTTAGCTGCCGTTAGCCCCCCTTTTAGACCAACAGAGGTTTGAGCGGCTTGAACCAGCTTCTCTGCTCGTTTCATGTCAACGGCCCGCTTTACGTCCTGTTTCCACCGTTTCAGAATTTCAAATGCGCCCAGTGCTACGACCTCTTGGGGCGTTGGAAATTCGGCAAGCGCGATGAGAGAAGCCTTTCCTTCCCAATCTTTGAATACCTGCTCAAATTCGGGAAAGAAACGATCCAGCCAATTTTGTAACCTGCCCGAAGCCCAACATGACCTTCTCTCGGAGATTCATGAGGATACGCAAATCTGCATAGACTCCCTTCGGAAGATGGGGATGCGTGTACTTGCCGTTTCGAACAAGATCCGCGATGACTTTAGCATCCTTGTAGTCGTTTTTCGTCGGTTAATTGTCCTCAAGCTCTTTACTGTTAACGTGATGAGGATTGACGATGACGAGTTTAATCCCCTCGTTCTCCAGGAACTCCGCCAGTGTAAACCAGTAGTGTCCGGTCGGTTCGATGGCGAAGATGACGTCCGTCTTAGCATGTTGCCGTTTAAGCTCCTTCATCCACGAAACTAGTTTTAACAGCCCTGCTTGATCATTGTTAAACACACAATCTTTGCCGAGTTCGAGGCCTCGAAAGTCGACTCCTCGTGCAACGTGCGTTTCCTTGGCTATGTCGGCACCGACAACAAGGGTAGATTCGGTAATTTGTTCAATACGTTGATTTGTTTTCTGTTTTTGCTTATACTTCATAGTGAGCGTCCTCCTTTTAATTAGGGCTTGCTGAACGAAACTTTACAGAGCAAATTTAATGTAGCCGATACGATTCAGCATAATGTTGAACATGAAGACGAAAAGAAGCCGCAAGCGGCGCTCTAGGTTCATCACGAGGAACTGCAGGGCGATGACGGCCCCGCTCGTTTGCTCGAGTCGCGCCCGGATTCGATTCAACCCATATTTTCGTTTTCCTTCGCCAAACTTGCCTTCGATCGCATTGCGCTCGCCTGCATCCAGCTTGGCGATTCGTTTCATCTCCGCCGTGTCCGCCTGCTTCGAAGGTCGGCCGAGCGGAGGTCCGCTGAGCCGTACGCCGCGCTCCTTACAGTACGCGCGGTTCTCCCGGTTTCGGTAGATCTGATCGGCCATCACTTCTTTCGGGTACACGCCGAACCGAGCTTTGTACGTCTCTACCGATTCGATCAAGGTGACGCCTTCATTGAAGTTGTCCCATTGGCGGCGTTCCAAGAAGGCGAACCCCTGCACCATGCTGACGGACACCTTCGCCCCGAATTCGACTTTCGCTTTTGCTTTCCCGCGAACGATCGGACGAATATGCGGTTGATGAATGCTGACGATGCGATCTTCCACATGATGGACTCGCTTCGTATACATCAGTCGTTGCTGTCGATACAACTCCTGAATGACAAGCAGCTGCTTGTATTGCCGTCTGCTCAGCGCTGTGAGCGACGTGATCTTCGCTAATTCTTCAATGATGCGAAGGTCGCGTTTGATGAAGGCGAGTTGCTTACCGATCCCACGGCGCAGCGCCCGATAGCCGATTCGGCGCTGCTTGGCGAGTGCGAGATACGAGCGGCGCGCTTTTTCCCGATACGTGCGCGGTTTCGGACGTTGTCCCACATGCGGGGCATGTAACACGTCGATGATTGTCTCCAGCTTGTCGCGGGCCTCGTTCAGTAGCGTGATATCCGTCGGGTACGCGATGTCGGCGGGCGCACAGGTCGCATCAAGCAGCAGCGTTCCTTGGTTAGGGTCCGCCTTCGAGCGTTTGCACTTTCCGCCTCGACCGCCGGAAGCCGAGGGCTTCATGTCGTCGTCATCATCTTGCTGTTCTGCCTTCACAGCTTCTACAGCGATCCATTCGTTCACTTCCGCGATCACTTTTTCGCCGAGGCGCTTACGGAAATGAGTCATCAGCGAATGATGAAACGGCGGCCGATCCTGATAGCCCGCCAAGCCGAGGAAGTATTGGAGATACGGGTTCTCGATGATCGTCTCGACCGTCTCTCGATCGGACTGTTGCAGTCTTTCCTGGATGATCAAGGCACCCAGCGCCATCCGAACCGAAATCGCCTTTTGGCCGCGGAACGATTTCTTGAATGACATTGCATACTTGTGCTCCACCTGCGCCCACGGGATCATCTGTGCGAGCTTGATCCAGCGATTATCCGGATTTAGACGGCCACCGAATGGCAAGAAAAACTCGCTCGGCAGCAACAACTGGTTTTCCTCATGGGCGTACGGTTGGTACATGATCGTCATCCTCCATGTGCACGGTTTTTCATCGTTTTGAAACGATTTCCTTGCATATGAATTCGACGAAATGCGCATCAAACCCTTGTCGTTACTGGATTTTTTGGTCGTTCAGCAAGCCCTAATTAGGGCATGAATGTGATCGCATTCCAGACCCAGCATACAGGAGGCGCTTTTTCATTTCAAACCTCAAATTATTTCATTACAGGAATGGCTCCTCAATTCTAAGAATAGAGGCTATCACACTGATCAAACTGAAGAATAGGATAGGTAGCCGGACAGAACGTTCAAGAATTAGAGACAATGATCCCGTTACACAAACTGTTCGTCCCCTACTTGTTGAAGCATGTTTGATCTGGTTAAGACATGGATCTCGAATGACAAGCGAAGCTATGAGCGACAAGAAGGATTGGGGCTACCGGTATGAATTAAAAGGAGAGGATGACGATGAACCCTATAATTGGCCTGGACGTGTCAAAAGGTGAAAACCATGACCAAGCCTTCTTTGATAAAAACAAGCCGTTCAACAAAACATTTCGATTTACTCATACAACGGAGGGGTTGCTTACTCTTTTGGATGTACTGAAATCGTTAGAAGTGGAAAGTGGTCTTCGTCCTGCAATTATTCAAGAGGCTACTGTTCATTACCATCTTTCCGCTAGTGGAATTAGCTGAGAACACAATGATAGGCTTTACCTACTGAAATCCATTAACTTCACAGCGGACAAAAAAATCCCACCTTAGAAGGTCAAAACAGACTCAGCGGATGCCTTTCATTTAGGTGACTTATAACTATCGAGAAGAGCTTGAAATCCATATTAAAAGAGGCAGGGCACTCCTTGATTTAAGGAATCTAACTCGTCAACATGAGTCACTCACTTCAATGTACGTTCAAACAAAGTTGCATCCAAGCTATTTTGGATCAAGTTTTTCCTGAGTACGTTAGTATCTTTGGTGATCTGTATGCGGGTGTGTCTCTGCGGCTTCTTCAAGAATATCCGACTCCTCAAAAAGTAAAGGAAACTGAGTTAGAAAAGCTGGCGAAGACAATCGAAACACTAGCGACTCATTCAAGATCGGCAACTTGGGACCGGAACAAAGCAACCAAACTCATAGCAGCGGCGCAGGTATGTCCTATATCGCAAACCTCATTTAAGAGTCACACTATCAGTCTGTAAGTGCTACTTAGCTTACTTCTTCAATACCAAGAACATTTGGCATAAGTTAAAGAGCAGATCAGGCCTGTTGATTTAACCAGAATATGTAACTTAAAGGGATCCGCAGCGGAGATTCACCATACGATCTATGCGAATCGACCATTCGACCGGCAATTCGCCTAAAAGCAGCAACCGAGCAAAGCGGACAAAAGAGAGAATAGCATGACGAGGAAACGCTAGTTTTGCTCCATCAAAAAGCCATTTGAGCAGCACAAAGACGATTAGTGCGGAGAACAACTGACCATAGATGGCATTTTCGGTCGTACCAAATAGGGTTGGAACGTTTACGTGTTGTTTGATCCAACGAAAGAATACTTCTATTTGCCAGCGAGCTTTATAGATCAGGGCGATTTGTTCAGCGGTGACACCCAGTAAATCGGTGACAATGCGAATCTCTCTTCCTTCAAAATCACGAAAAATGACGACACGATGACGCTGCTTTGAACGGCACTGTGGTGTTCCCAGTTGGCAAGTGAAATCCCGAACAATCTGAGAATCTGCAGCAACTGCCGCCGCAATGCATAAGGTTTTTCGAAATGAACATTGTCGCGAAGCCGAATGACAAAGGATTGCCCGTCTTGTTTGTAGCGATCCAATCGCTCCAGTTTGCCGTAAGCACGGTCCATGACCATAATAAAGTCCTGAGTTCTCCAACGTTTCACATACGGGCCCATCGTGTCTTGCGCCAATCGTTTCGGTGACGCCAAGTGGCTGTCCGTTTTGTGCCCGCAAAGCAACGTGCAGTTTAACCGCGGCCCGTTCTCCGTGGTAGGGAGCCCATGGCAAACGGCTTTTCCCAACCGTCATGGTCGCCGAGTCAATCAGTAGCAGTTCTTTAGGAAAAGCTAACTTTCGTCTCGTTTCCCGATTACATTTGCGGACAAGGAGCTGAAACAGTTCTTTAAATACAGCAAACGGCACGCGCTGGTTTCCTTTGGCTAAGTTTCTACAACATAAAGGAATGAAAGTGGTCGTGGTTAACCCGCTTCATGTGAACAAAAGTAAAGAATTAGAGGACAACTCACAAATAAAGAACGATTATAAAGTTGCCAAAGTGATCGCTGAACTGGAAGTACAGCAAATCTGAAATTACCAATGAATGCTTATGACGATCTTCGGATTCTGATGAACCTTCGAGAGAATATCATGATAAACCTTGGACAAATTAAACGCCGCCTACTGAACTGGCTAGATCACTTCTTTCAGGAGTTTACAAATAGTATTTAATACTTGGAGAACAAGCTCCCCTGTTTATGCTGAACGAACTCCCAACACTAAGTAAAGTAGTAGTGTTAGGCGCTGACGCTATTACACATCGCTAGAAGGCAGACCGCCAAACCCATTTTTTGCACAAACGAGCAGTGAAATGTTGGAAGTGGTACAAGAGTTAAACGAGCTCTGACAGAGGCGAAAATTGAGTTAAGACGCTTCTTGGACAGTACGGGATGCTCATTAAGCAACTTGAGGACATTATGATGGTGGTGAAGCGTGTGTTAACTTGGATTCCTAAAACAAAGGAAAGTTGAAGATCCTAGGTGGTTATCTTGACGATCGTCGGTTTCCTAACCAAAGTCGAGGATTTCCATGGTACCAGCCATGGCCGGCTGATTATTCGGTTTGCTGGTTTTATTTTAATAGAGAACAGTTCCTGCAAGAAAAAGAAAAAAAACGATTACCAAGCACGGCAGAACTAGATTATGGGGATCGTTATTTTCGAAAAGTAATGCCAATGGTGGAGATAAACACCAAGTTTAAAATGTTGCATCAGAAATCCCCAAAACGCAGCCATAACCCCCTGAGGAATCAGCAATGCAATGTAGTACTAGCCACAGCAGCTTTGTTTACAATGTGTCAATCTTATTCTACTTTAAAGTGGTTCGTCTCCGGGAAAAAAACGATATACATTTTTTTGCAGTGGTGGTTTTTGCCACTCCTTAATAATGGGGACTATCTTATTTGGTAGCGTCCTAAATTAGGATAAGGAACAGATAACCCCTTTTTATTGAATAGTATGTTTATGCTTAATCATTTTTGTCTGGTTTGTTTTTCAAAGAAATTCCACTTAACATTCGTTCCCATGCGTCATCATCCCCCTGCCACCTATCTGATGGGGACGGTATTTCAACAACACAGACATCTTCGATTCCCCAATTACATTCAATAATTTTATGATCAATTGTATAATTCACAGCAAGAATTTTAAACTTTGCTTTAGTATGAATCTTAAGAATCATTCTTAACATCCAAAGTTCATCAATAGAATAGGCCTGAGTTCTCACAAATAATATAGTTTCCGCTTCTTTCAATATATCAAAAAAACGCTGGATTCTACGATCAAGTTTCTCTTTAAAATTTTCATATGATTTCTCAAAACCTATTTCTTTTGAAAAATCATGGACAGAAAGCATGTCATTCAATGTATCATGCATTTTAAGCTTTCCCTCATGCTCGCCCTCGTATTTGAGAGAACCCTTGTCCATAATACATATAAATTTATCCAAAAGTGCCAGATTAAGTTTATGTAATGAATTGGTAACAAGCCAATCAATTGGACCTGAGATCGTTCTAAGGCCGTTTCTTTGCAATTGATATGTTGTTTGACATGCAGCTCCTAGACTTATTACATAATCATACTTTCCCTTTAAATCATCGAGTTTCATTTTAAACCTCCAGGTGGAAAAATATTAATATACACGATACTTAATAATTACTTTAGCAAAACAATTCAATTTTCTTTTTTTATTTGAATCAGTTCAGACATAAAGTCTTTAAATAACAAAGTAAAAATGATGCAATTTAAATATACTATCCACATAACCTTCGACGGTTCAACCCCGGTATAATTAACGGCAAGTAAGTTAAAAAATACAGCTAAAGTCATAAGTAGTACTTCTTTGACAAATTTTTTTTCTAAAATAAGCAGAAATAATAAGAAGACTAGTGCTGGTATGCTGTAACGCTCATGTATCTCTGTGGGTAGCATAAAAAAAGAGAAATTTAGCAAAACACTTAATTTCAATAAAATTATCAAGTCTATTTTCCTACTAAAAAGTATGTAAATACAAACTAATATTGCTACCATCGCTAGTAGGCAAAAACCTAGCAGTTTAATAGTAACTCCAGACATAATTTCGATATTATCACTGGTATCTGGGTTAGTTCCGACTAAATAGAACCAAATATTGAAAGCATTCATTGATACATTCGGATAGAAACCAACAGCAGAGAAGTAAGCATTTTTAACCATCTTAATAAATGTACCTTCTAGTGTAAAAAATATAAATACTATGATACAAGGAAATAAAAATCCAACTATAAATTTAATTGCATGCTTGTAATCTTTTTCCACAAGGAAGCCTTTCCGCAACAAAAATACTAAAATAATTGGGAAGATTACTATCGATTGAAACTTAGTTGCAAGAGCTAAGGAATAAATTATGCCTGCTGCCATAGGGGCATCTACGATCAATAAAATAGTTAAAACCATCAATAGACTATGCAAAATATCAACTTGTCCCCATACGGCGCTGTCAAATATCAAGGCAGGATTCAAGGCAAAAAATATAAATACAAACCAATTAACTGTGTGCTTTTGATACTTATGTACTAATAAGAATACTATGATGCTAATTATATCAAATAATATCATAGGTAATTTGACAATCCCTCCCCCACTAACAGGCACTATATAGAGTAAATCCAATATTTTTTTATACCAATACAAAATAAACACAAACATTGGGGGATAATTTAATTCATTGTCATTTAAATAAGCCGCTCTAATCCCTAAATTCTCAGTTAATTGCATCCATCTAATCCAAAACCCCTGATCATTAACGAATCCTTCAAGATTAATAGCAAAAATAATCCTTATTATTATAGAAAGATATATAACTCCTAAAATAAACAAAGCACTTTGACTCAAATTCTTATTCGTATTCAACAATAAATTTGTCTTCATAAAATAATCTCCAATTTATATTATCAATGGGAAACCATGACTCCAAAAAACCATAAAAAAACCCTGCAATAACAAAAAAACCATTTTCAAATTGTTTTCGACAAAAGGCTTTCTTGAATACAAAGATAAAATAAGATAGATAGGAAAAATCACCAATGTATATCTGGCCATACTATCTAATCCAGTGCAGAGGGGAATAAATATAGAATAAAAACCCAATAAGATGTATGAAAAATTGATTTTTCTTATAGAGATTATTAATAAAATTACTGAGAATAACGTTGCACTAGAAAGAATAAAATGATAAGGATCCTTTGCAAAAAAGCCATAAAATAAGTAATTAAGAGGGTTCGCAAAACTTCTCGCCCAAGCACTTTGTATATGAACAAATGCTAAGAAGTCTCTAGTTAAATAATAATTGTACAGGCCCCATAAGATAGTACCTACAGGAATAAAGAGTAGAAAGATGACATTGTATGATATGTTAATAATTTTGTAATCTTTTGATCTTAAATATTCAAATAGCATTGGGAAGATTATAAATACGCCAATATTCCTTGTTAAAGCCAAAAGTAACCCAAAAATTCCGACTAGAAACCACTTCTGTTTTTTGGCATAATAAAAACAAAGTAGCGTTATAGAAAGGTACAATGATTCGGTCAATAAAGCAGACAATAGAAAGCTGGTAGGAAAATAAATTAGAAGCTTTACAGAGCTATATGCGATATTATTTCCGTAATTTTCATTAACAATTATCTTATATAAAAGTGCTAGTGATACTATAGCAGAAAAATTAGAAATTAAAAGTCCAGAAATAAAATAGTCGTTGATAATTAAATTAACTAATTTAATAAGTAGTGGGTAGAAGGGGAAAAAGGCATAGTTATCTTGATGATTAGCATAAGGATTAAAGGAAGGGTCGAATTTATACCAATTTTGGGCTATTTTTAAATACCAAGCCGAATCCCATTGCCCCCACAAAGCTATAAAGTTACTGTTATCTGTTAGCTTCTTGAATTCATGAATGGATTTTAAATAGTAATTGGATACAACGCCAATGAATGTAAGGAAAATTCTTGATGTTATGAAGATTAAAATTAATTTAATTATTACGATATTGTTATTTATAGTGTTTCGAATATAGATCATTCTACTTCTCCTGAAATCTTATTTCTTTAAAGTTAACGCCTAATCTTCTAATGTCGTTACTTCCAGATAACTTTTTTGGAGATTCCGCGTAAGCATATTTAAAAATAAAGGTATTTTTTTCCAGTGCCAGATTAGAAGGAATTTCTAACGAGTATTCCCTATATTGTCCATTTATCAACTCTATCTCCCCTATTTTTCTATCATTCATCGTTATTTCAACCTTTTGTATTTTACCTTTAATAGGAAATGGTTGCATAGTAAATATCATTTCATATTTTTGATTTTTCTTCAATGGAAAAACAATTTTTGATTTCATTCCATCAGTCCATCTCCATGAATTATTCTCTGGGAAAGAGAAACCATAAAGTATATATTGATTATATTTCTCATCACCAAATTCTATTTTATTTATTGGAACATTAGGAATAGCATCAATTTGCTTTTTTGATAATGTTGAAACTAAAAAAACCGTGCAGATAAATGCAATTAGGTAGATCAAAACTATAACTGAAATCCTGAAAGTATTTTTGGATAACACTATATCACCTATTGAAAGTAAATTTTTTATTGGCTACAAAACCAATCAATGTATAAATTACATTTGTTAATAAGATTGAAAAGTTTATTTCGTAGCTTTCGTTATATTTCAACAGATACCCTTTAAAAAACTCAAAAGATAACTTTGCAAATAATTTACCACAGTAATATGAAATGCAAAAAGATCCTATAAAAACAATTAAAAATTTCGCAAAAGAACGTAGGCTATCATCTTTACTTTCAAAAGTAAATCGTTTATTAAGAATAAAACTATTAATTAAACCAATTACATATCCAAATATATTAGAAATTAAGATATTGACATGAAATACATTTACCAAGATAAATACGACACACAAAGTAAGCAATGTATTAATCATACCGACTAGTACATATCTTGTAAATTGACTATTTAAGTGTAACTTTTTCATATTCATACGTAGCACTAAACTCATCTTCCTGTTGATTATTCAAAACATAAAGCGGCCGATTTCTTGTTTCATCGTAGATTCTACCAATATATTCACCAATTATTCCAAGTATAAACAGCTGCATTCCTCCTAAAAATAGTATGACTATCATCAATGAAGACCATCCTGGAATTGTTACATTTAATAATTTCAAAACAATTGAATAAGCTATCCCAAAAAAACCTATTGCAGCAGAGCTCAAACCTAGGAAGCCAGCTATTTTTAAAGGTACGAACGAAAAGGAAGTTATAGCATCTATTGAAAATTTAATCATCTTTTTAAGAGGGTACTTGGTTTCTCCTGCAAATCTCTCTGCTCTATCGTATTCAATACCAATTTGTTTAAAACCTACCCATGACACTAGTCCTCTGATAAATCTATGCTTTTCCTTAAGCTGTTTAAGTACATGAACCACTTTTTTATCCATCAATCTAAAATCGCCAGTATTTAAAGGTATATCAATATCGACCACTTTTTTTAATGTTTTATAAAATAAAGAAGCTGTGGCTTTTTTAAACCATGTTTCTCCCTTTCTACTTTTTCTTACTGCATATACAACATCGAATCCTCGCTTCCATTTATCAATAAAATCAATAATCATCTCTGGTGGGTCCTGTAAATCTGCATCAATAAGAATTACAGCATCACCGTTAGAAAAATCAATCCCGGCTGATACTGCAATCTGATGTCCAAAATTTCTAGAAAGCTCCACAACCTTAACATTATTATTTTGGGATTGTATTGCTCTCAGAATTTCTAATGTCTTATCTTTCGATCCGTCATTTATAAAAATTAATTCATTTCTATATTCATTTGATATACTGTTCATTACTTTATTTAGCCTAAAAAAAGTTTCTGCAATAACTTCTTCTTCATTGTAACAAGGAATAACGACCGAAATTAGATTACTAGGCACTTTTAACACCTCTTATATGAATTCTAATTAAAAACTTTAATTTGATTAACAATATCAACTAAATACAATTCAAATTCCTTACTTAAATCTTTTCTTTTCAAAGCAAATTGTATAGTTGCTTTAAGATATTCTAGTTTATCACCTACATCAAAGCGTTCACCTAAAAATGGATAAGCAATTACAGTCTCTAATTTGGATAATTGGTTTAATGCGTCTGTAAGTTGTATTTCTGCTCCGTTACCGGGTTCTAATCTCTCAAGCAATGGAAATATTTCAGGAGTAAGTATATATCTTCCCATAACTGCTAAATTTGACGGGAAGATATCTTTTGGTTTCTCTACCATTCCTTCTATTTCTATAAACTTATCCCCAAACTTAATCTTTGGATCAATCACTCCATATTTATGCAAATTTATAGTATCTATTTCTTTTACTCCAATAACTGATTTCCCAGTCTGACTATATACATTCATAAGCTGTTTAATACAGGGGGTCTCGCTTGTAATGATATCATCACCTAAAAGAACCGCGAAAGGCTCGTCCCTAATAAATTTTCTTGCACATAGTACTGCATGTCCTAAACCAAGCGGCTCCTTTTGACGTATATAATGGATATTCGCCAGATTTGAAATGTCCTGAACACTCTTCAGCAATTCATCGTTTCCTTTCTGACTTAATGCAAACTCTAACTCAACAGATCTGTCAAAATGATCCTCTATAGCCCTTTTATTTCTTCCACTTATAATTAAGATATCTTCAATCCCAGAATTTACAGCCTCTTCAACAATATATTGAATAGTTGGTTTATCTACAATAGGAAGCATCTCTTTAGGCTGAGCCTTTGTTGCAGGTAAAAATCTAGTACCTAATCCACCAGCTGGGATAATTGCTTTTTTAATCTTCATTATATCACCAACCATCTAATAAGAATTTAGTTTATTAACAATGGGTATTTCTAATCTAAAGCTAACATTTTTCTCAGTTCCCTACTCAATTCCATTGCTACAGATTCCCAGGTATAACTTTTAACTACCTTTTCTCTTCCTGATTCCCCAAGGCATTTCGAAAAACTGGTATCAGTTAATATTTTATTTATGTTTAAACTTAGATTATCCTTAGTAGAAATAATCCCGTCGACATTATCCTGAACCAATTCAACAAACGCAGCACATTTTTCATTAACAATAACCGGTTTTCCCTGCATCCAAGCTTCAAGGATAACAATTCCAAAACTCTCACTTTCACTCATTGTTACCAAACAAGAGCAATGCTTAAGTGCCGAGATAACTACCGGTCTTTCTAACTCATTAAAATAAAATGCTTCATCTGGATGTATTGGTTCAAAATCTTCATCTCTTCCTATTAATACCAAGTTGCATTTCTTTTCATTTTTATTCACTTTTTTAACAGCCTCAATAACCCATTTGTAGTTCTTAGCACCTGTTTTTCTTCCAAGCACGAGTACATATGGTAGTTTTGAAGCATATAGAGTAAAAAAGCTTGAATCGTTATCTACTACATACTCTGGTGGATTAACTGCACCACCTGGCAAAGATAATGTATTATTAGCATTTATTTTATTGTAAAACCACTGAATTGCTTTATTTGGAAATGCGACTATTTTATCAGCTTGCCTTAAAATATCATAATAAGATTTCCAATGGTAAAATTCATCTTCCATATGAAAATGAGGAATTACAACATAAGGCTTAGTAAATTTTTTAGCATATTGCGCCGCTACAACTGAGGTATTAAATGGAATACTGTGCCCAACGATTACGTCATATTGATGTGCATTATTTTCAAGCCATTTTTCTAATTCACTAGACACAGGACCCCTAGTTCTTTGAAATAAAGCCTCTAATTTCCCTTCGCGTCCTTCTGCAATTTTTATCAAACTCTCAATATACCGCTCAGGATAATAGCTCTTCATGAATTCTTTATAATCTTCAATCAGAGGTAACTCTTTGATCGTCGATTCATCCATATATTCTATGGTTTTAAGAATAAATCCAAACGTTCTAGGGTCAGCCCCATCTGTATGTGTATCTGTCTCAATACTAATCACATCTCGATTAAATGGTCCTTCTAATAATATTTCAAAGTTGCCATAAATGGTTTTATTAAAGATATTTGAATTGCTATTCAGAATAACACTAATTTTTTTCCTTTTTGGACTAATACCTTTCAATATGAGTTTCTCTGCCTCATTAATAAAAATCAAGGCTTTCCCAGATGACCAAACAGAATATTTATCATTGTCCTTTTCTGGGTAATACCAACCACCCAGTAACATATTTTTATCATACTTATCTAAGTGGTCTAGAGATATAGTAAGAGACTCCTCCATCCAAGAATTATATAACATTCTGCTATTTTCAATCAGCATATTGTCTGAAAGTTTATCAGATTGAAAATAATGCAATATAGTATCTTGAAAAAGCCCGATGTTCTTCTCATTCTTTAAGTTTGATCCGTCAATAGCAAAATGGTATTTGTTATATAAATCTTTTAAGTTAACTGAAGCGATGTCAATGGAAAAATCACCAATTGTATCTAACTGCTCAACTAAGTTTAGCATATATGCTTCGGCTCCACCAAGAGGTGGATTTGTAAAGCGATACGTAACAATAAGCATTTTTTTCTTTTGACTATTACCTCTAAAAATTTCTTGCTTTATAATCCCGTCTAATTTGGAGGCTAAAATTCCCCAATCTAGCTCACTTGTCACATAATTAAATGCATTTGTTGCAAGTTTACTTTTTAATTCTAAATCATCTATTAATTTACTAATTTGTTTTTTGGTCTCAAATAAATCACAAATTAATGCTTCTTTTTCATGCTGTATTGAAAATCCACGAGCTCCAAATTTTGTGGTTACAACAGGAAGTTTATGAGAAAAGTATTCGGCAATTTTCAGATTTGAACCCGAACCACTAGCCATTGGATTTATTGCAATATCGGATATTTTCAGCAGTGCATTTTTATAGTCTTCATCTAGCTTACCAAACAATAGAACATTATCAGGAGCAATATCAGTAATTGCATCACATACAGATCCTATTATAATAAAATAGCAATTTGCTAATTCATTTGCTAACTGGTTCACAATAAAATTTGCTGCATCTACATTTGGCTGATGAGAGCTACCGATAAATAAAACAATAGGGTGAGAACCAAAAATTCTTTTCACCTTTATTAAGTCTAAATTTTCACTACTGTGTGCAATTTCCACTCCATTTTGTATAGTATATACTTTTTTACTTGAGGATATTAAACTATTTAGTCCTTCATGATCATTATCAGAAACGCTAATAACAAATTTACTTAATTGCATAGCTTTAGTTTCAGCAATTGTCACTTTATTAATTAAGAATTCATATTTAGGGTGACCCTTTAGTAATTTCATTTTTAAATCAGTTTCAAAATTATGGCTTTCATAAACCACTGGTTTTTCAATATTTATATTTAAAGCATCTACCATATATGGATGAGAGAGAATAATTAAATCAGAAATATGTGCACAGTTATGAGTAATATTCGTTAAAAACTCATTTTTTGAAACCATATAAGAAGTAACAATATCCGTAGCACTTATCCAGTGCTGCTTATTAATCGAAATTTCTTCATCAATATGTTTGCTGGTTTTTGGAACTGATATTTCAATAAAACTTTTATTTATATTCGTCAATTTAATTTTATCTGAACCATTAAGACAAAGTAGAATTACTTTATTATTATTAGACAAATGTGAGTACAATTGATTAATTCGTACTTCCCCACCTGAAACTGGCGAAGAACATTCAAAATCATTAAGTACAAAAATGATCTTCTTATCAGCAATAGCTTGTAATTTATTTATTTTTGAATTAATATTTACTGCAATACTTTCCCATGAAAAGTGCGAGTTGATGAAGTCCCTTCCCTTCTTAGAGATAGACTCCATTAATATTTCATCATCCAACAATTCAATAATTTTAGCTGCAAAATCAGTCTTACTTGCTAAAAGAAAATGATCGCGATTTACCAAATTAATTCCACGAACACCACAATCCGTTGATATGAGTGGAATACCTGCTGATAGATACTCTAATGTTTTGAGATTAGTCCCTGCTCCTGAAAACATGGGGTTTATTGCAACATCTGTATTAACAAATACATCTTCCTTTGTCTTCTCATCTATTCGACCTAATAATTTAATGTTGTTTCCAAATTTTTTATTCTTAAATGGGTCGCAGCAGTTACCTGCTATAATAAATTCGATATTGGGACATTTTGGGGCTATATTATTAATAATAAATTCAGTTGCTTCTATATTCGGAGGGTGGGCACTTCCAATAAATAATGCTTTTTTCACATTTTTGTTTTTCTCTCTCAAAAGCCGCTTTAATAAACCATCTACCTCCCACTCCTTCGGATTAATTCCATTTGGAGCTAAATGAATTTTTTCAGCACTTGCACCAAACTCCCTAATGAAACTTATCTTCTCTTCTTCGGAAGTAGTAAATACTATCTCTGATCCAAGAACGAGTCTGCGTTCTAATGAATTTATATAGTTTAAAAATTTTGGGGCATTTGGTCCCTTCCAGATTTGTTTTACCAAAAAGGATTCATAATTATGACTGTTGTATATTCTTGGTTTATTATCAACACCAAAAAATAGATCATATTCTAGCATATACGGGAAGTCATGAATAATTATATCCGACTGTTGATATAATTTATTGTAGTATTCATGATATTTATTTGGTGTTTTTGAACTCAAAGCACAAACAAGTGCAGAAATTTCCTGTCCTATCTCTTCCTTATCGATTTCCATATGAAGTTGGTTATGAATATCTTCTTTTGGAATCCTATATTCTCTAAAAGATTCAGAAAAATTAATGCATTCAAGTTTATGGTCACAATAGGTGGGCGATAATAAAGTAATATTATGTTCCTTGCTAAGATGGTAATATATATTAAAATATCTTAATTCACCGCCACTAGTTGGCGGTTGAAATGCAGGAAAAAAATTCATGACTAAAATATTCATTTTTTTTCACTCCAAATTTATGCTTTATACGCTATAATGGAAAAGTCTTGTTCCATATTAAACTTATAAATTATTTCATCAACATATTTTTGCCCAGTATATTCTGGTTCTTCACGCTTATGAAGTCGTACTATTTTAGGTTTAATATATCCCCTCTGTTCAACCAAAAATTTAACCGTATCTGGAACAAGAGGATTTATATGCGTAGGGTCACCCCTAAATGTAAACGCACCTACCCAAATACTTTCAGGATTAGGTGTTTCAAAGATAATCATTCCACCAGGTTTTAAAACTCGAAGCGCTTCATCAAATAATGTTATTAATTTATTTAGCGGTAAGTGCTCAATAATATGAAAACCAGTTATAACAGAAGTGCTCCCTTTCTTTTGAGATCGCAAATACTCTATTGCATCACACAAATTAGCATTAAGCCCCAATTCAACACAGCTATCCACCATGACCTTATTCATATCTACGCCTATTGCTTTGAAATCGTTATTTTCTAATAACTCAAGCCATTCACCACGTCCACAACCTATGTCTATTACGGAGTTATCTCCTGTTCTTTCTCTTACCTTATCTACATAAGGTAAGTAAACTTCTAATCTTACCTTTATATCTTCTCTAGTTCCTCTAAATTGATCTTCAAAACTTACATACATAGCATCACTAAAATGTGCTTCATTATCAACTAAGGTTTTCATCTGTGCCTCATCCAATGGAGCTGGCAACCTTTTTCTAGTTTCCTCCAAAAAGAAATTGAGTCTTCTTTGCAATTCAATAATATTTAATTTATGATCCTTTATTTGTTTATTTATAGAATTAATAATTAGGTAGTTTTCATTGATTCTTTCGATAGAAGACTGAATTTCTTTGATTTCCTCAAAAGTTGAAATTTTAAAATCATTAATATCTTGTTGCAATTTTTCATTTTCAAACACTAATTTGGTGTATTTTTCACTCACTTTTTCATTAGTAGATTCTATATCTATAAATTTAGTCCTAAAACCCTCAATATCCCCCAAGTAATTCTTAATTTCATTTAGTTGTTTTAATTCCTCATTCATTTCGTCAATCTGATGCATTTTTTGTGTTATTTCATCAATATCATATCGATTGCCGTTTAATTGGCTAGTATCAACTTGAAAATTTGCAATTGAATTATTAATTTTAATGAAATACTGTTCAATTTCTTGAGTTAGTGTATCTAGCACTTTTGTTTGTTCTGTATAACGACAGTTCATAAACATTTCATACTGATTTATATTTTTGATTATTTTTGGAAGTTTAATTACACTCACTATCAACCTCAAAAAATAACCCAAAATTGGAATTTTATAAAAGCTATTAAATAAAAAAGGTAAGGTAAGCCCCTTAACTTTAATATTGTTTCTTCTAGCTTCTTTTGAAAACTTTATTCTTCCTAGAATTTCAATTTTATTCAATGTCCCCGATCTTAATTGTCCTAAATAATATTCCATGCCTTGGGGTTCTGGGTTTCTTTTCAATAATCCTCTATACACATTTCTAACAAAATCCTCATCATGATAATTTAGAAAATCAGAAAGATGATACTCATCTTTTGGTTGCAAAAAATTAACATTATTAAACTTCGGAAGATTTATATTCCATTCTGATATATCAAAAAGCTCCTCAGTCTTATTTAAGCTTTTATTAATCGCACGCAATACTTCAGTTACTTCTATTTTAGGTAACATGAAAATGTCTCCTTACAATATTATTTAAGGACTTTATTATATATATCGAATGTTTGAAATGCTGTTAAGCTCCATGAAAATTTACCTGCTTGTTGTAAACTTTGTTCAGAAAGTCTAGTACGCAAGTTAGCATCCTGCGATAACATAGCAATTGCTCCTGCTATTGATAGTGTATCAAATGGATTTACAAGTAAAGCGGCAGCTCCAGCAACTTCAGGCATTGAAGATAAATTTGAAGTGATTACTGGCAACCCCGATTGCATAGCTTCTAGAATCGGCAGACCAAAACCTTCATACAATGAAACATATATAAAAACATCTGCTATATTATAAATCAACGGTAAATCATTCTCTTCAACATATCCAGCAATAATTACTTGATCTAACAAATTCAATTCATTTATTTTCTGAAGAATTTTTTCAAATTCAATCCCTTTACTTCCAACTAATACAAGCTTCTGATCGAATTCAAAATCTTTCCTAGCTAAATCAAAAGCCTCAATTAACCGTAATATATTTTTTCGTGGTTCAATTGTCCCTACGTATAAGAAAAAAGAGTCTGGTAATTTATATTTGCTCTTAATTTTCGAAAGCTCTTCTTTCGAATTTCTTTGAAAAAAACGTCCTGATGCAGCTAGTGGAGTACATGCTATCTTTTCAGGATTATAATTAAAGTGGTCTATTATCTCTTGTCTAACACTTTGTGAAACGGTTATAACAAAATCAGAATTGTATAGTGAATGGATTGCCCATTTTTTATGGTGTTTTACTATTTCTTTAGGCATTAGTTCTGGGTATTTAATGAATGCGAGATCATGAAAAGTTACTATTTTTTTAGCACTTAATGTTGGCCAAACATGGAAGTTAACTCCATGAAAAATATCAAAATTACTAGCAGCATATTCCACTTTCAATAAATTATAAATTCTGGAGTGTACGTTCATACTTCTCAGTTTATCATAGGGTAATAATATTTTACTAATATCGCCTAGATCAGTGGGAATGGAATGAGATGGCCTCACTCCATTTATCGCTAGATTTAATTTTATTTGCTTGTACATAGCCAAGTGTTGTACTAAATTTAATGTATAATATCCTATTCCTGTTTTTCGAGAAACTAATGGAGATGCATCCATTATTATTTTCATTGTATTATCCATTCATGCTTCAATTTACAAATACCAACATCATGAACATTCGATTTAACTTGGAAACTATACTTACCCACTTGATAATCATAAGCTGTACCATCTAATTTGTGAACTGCTATATCTATTAAGTAAGAACCTTCAATTAAATTCAAACTATCGATATCGATATATACTGTTCCCTTAGATGAAAGCTTCTCGACCTTTATATTGTCTATTTCAGTATTTGTTCCATAGCATTTAATGCCGTCAATTGTATTAATCGCTATACCAAATACAACATCTTCATTATTTTTATGCATAAGATAATTGATTTTGAAACGCACTTTCTCTCCTGAAGTAAAATAATAGATTTCCTGCGCTTTATCGTTGTATAGTTTTAAATTAGTTAATTCAATCTCCCTATTTCCCCATCTATTTTTTTCTTCTTCATTCGAAAGTTGAACTTCATCATTTTCTATTTCTGATTCATCGTTTTGTTGTTGCTTTTGATTATTTAAGCGAATTCCATCCTCTTCTGCCATAAAATCCAAATATTCATTAATAACAACCTTAGAGTTTCCTGATTTAACTATTTTCCCTTTATTTAACCAAATCACCTCATCGCATAATATCTCCATTGTATGATTATCATGGGATACAATCACAATAGTTTTGCCTTGTCGTTTCAACTCTTTGAGTTTATTAATGCATTTTTTTTGAAAGGAGGTATCTCCAACCGAAAGAACCTCATCTATAAGCAAAATATCAGGATTTACATTGATAGCAACAGAAAAGGCTAGTCTCATATACATACCTGAAGAATAACTTCGTAGAGGGTTATTTATGAACTCTTCTAATTCAGAGAATTCTATGATTGACTGCAATTTTTGGTCAATTTCTTTTTTCGTTAAGCCAAGAATCGAAGCATTCATGTAGATATTTTCCATTCCAGTAAAATCAGTATGAAATCCCGCACCTAACTCCAATAGACTGGAAACTCGACCTTGAATTTTTATTGAACCATTTGTAGGATACATAATTCGGGTCATAAGTTTAAGCAGTGTGCTTTTTCCAGAACCATTTTTACCAATTAATCCAACAGTTTTTCCAGCTTCTATTTGACAACTTACGTCTTTTAAAGCCCAAAATTCCTCTGATTTCTCTTTTCCACGATATATCAATTTTTCTTTTAGCGTTACATTTTTTTCCTTTTTCAACACGAATTTTTTGGTAACATTTTTCACATCGATCAGTACCATATTCATTACCTCTTTTATATTTCTTCTGCAAAACTTTTTTGAAGTTTGTTAAATATTGCCCAACCAATAACTAATACAATTAAGGAATAAAGAAGATAAAGAAATAAATGAGAAAAGTCAGGCATCACACCGTAATAAAAAATGTTTCTATAAGCTTGGATTATTTCAGTCATTGGATTTAATAAAAAATAGAACTGGAACTCTTTGGGAACCATACTAATAGGAAAAATAATAGGAGTTATATAAAAAGCTGCTTGTAGTACAATTGCAATAATATGTTCCAAGTCTCTAAAATAAACATTCATTGCGCTGACTATTAAACTTATTCCAAGAACAAGCAAGGTTTGGACAAATAAAATAAGAGGAAATGCAACCAGAGATATATTAATGTGGATCCCTGTTAGCAACAGAGATGGAATTAATATCACCAAACCAAAAAAATAATTAATGACACCTGCTATTATTACTGATAAAGGAAGTATCTCTCTTGGGAAATATATTTTTTTAACCAAATTACTATTTCTTAAAATAATACCAGAACAGCTTTGTATGCATGACGAAAAAAAAGTCCAAGGTAAAATAGCACAAAATAAAAACATAGGATAGTTCTCAATATTCTGTCTCATGATAAATGAGAATACAACAGAATAAATTGCAAGGAGTAATAGCGGATTTAGGAATGTCCATAAAAATCCCATTACAGATCCTTTGTATCTAGTTCGTAAATCTGTAAGTACTAAACTCTTTAGCATTTGTCTGTAACTATAAAGCTCACTAATTCTCCTAATCATTTAATTAATCTCCTTACAGTTGCTATTCAAATAATTTAAAGATATTTATCCAATTTGTGCTCTCTTAACTCTTTAATTATCGATTTAATCTCCTGAGCCCGATCTTTCGCGCAGATTAAAGTAACATCTTCTGTATCAATAATAATCAAATTCTCAATGCCTAGCGTTGCAATCAACTTCCCATTGCTCTCAATAATAGAATCTTTCGTATCAATACTTAAAATATTGCCCTTAATAACATTACCATTACTATCTTTATCATTAATTCTTTCGAGCGCTGTCCAGCTGCCTACATCATCCCATCCAAAAATACATGGAATGACAAAAATCTTCTCCGCCTTTTCCATAATTCCATAGTCGATAGATTGATCGGGCATTTTAGGAAATTCAGACCTAATAACCTGGTTTATATTATTAGACTTAAAAGCGACCTTCATTGTTTCAAGTAAATCATTCATTTCAGGCATAAATTTTTTAATATAACGCCTAATAGTATTAATCTTCCAAATAAAAATACCGCTGTTCCAATAATAGTTTCCTGCCGCAAGGTACTCTTTCGCTTTTTCCAAGTTAGGTTTTTCAACAAATTGGTTAACCTGGAAAACATTCATATCATTAATATTCAAGCGATTTTGAGTACTCTCAATATAACCATAACCTGTTTCGGGGTAATTCGGAGTAATTCCAAGAGTAACAAGAGAGTCTGAATCATGCTCGCAAACCATTGCCGCGGTATTGAGTATATTAACAAAACGTTCCTCATTTTCTACAATGTGATCAGAAGGTAACACAATCATTGTGCTGTCGGGAAATTTTTCTTCTATAATAATTGAGGCTACCCCAACACAGGGTGCAGTATTTCTTCCTATAGGCTCAATAATAATGTTATCCAAAGGTAAATTTGGAATTTGAGCATGAATTAACTCAGCATATAATTCGTTGGTTACTACAAAAATCTGTTCGATAGAGATAAGTTTTTCTAATCTTGATACTGTTTGTTGTATCATAGATTTGTTACCTGATATATTCAGGAATTGTTTGGGTAAGTTTGTTCGACTTTTAGGCCAAAACCGTTCTCCTTTTCCTCCTGCCATGATCACAGCTGTAAGTGTCATATGGTTTCCTCCAAATATCGACAAAGATTTCTAATGTTTTATACTAATTGAGTTAATCTTATTCATTATAACTGATTAAATAAAAACAAAGCAATGAAAAGTGCCAATTTATTACATCCTTTCCGGTTACTTTTTATCCAAATTCCAACAATTTCTAATGCACTATTTTTCAAATGCTATACTGGTAATATATATTCTTGCTTTTTCTGCAAGTTTCGCAATACAATTGATTCAAAAGAAAATAATAATGGAGGGTTTGTAAGGTGAGTTATCCATTTGCCACCAAAACATCCAATAATATGCTTCCGACATTAGAATTAAATAGAAAACTTGAAAATAGAAAAAATATGGCTTTAATTATGGCTTTCTGCTTTATGATCATCGAAATTGCTTCATTTACAACTCTTTATTTCATTTTATATGAATACCGAATTTCACAGGAATTTGGTGAATCAATCAATTTATTCACCACTAATTTCCCAAGATTTATGAATTACATTATATTTTTCGCTATTTCGTCATTGCTTTATTTATTTTTTATTTTTAGATACAAGATTTATCACTTTCGTTCAAATTCGGGTTTAGCAGATGAATTGTTTAAAATGGCCAAATCTTATTCTTTTGCAGTTATAATAACCATTGGCATTAGTTTTTTAATGAAATACACTGATTTTTCGCGATTAGTCGTAATTGCATACTGGTTTTCTGCTATTGTTTTGTCCGCAGTACTGCGAATATTAAAAAGGTTACTGTACTTCAGATTAGCTAATAATGATCTTGTTTGTAAAAATGTCATTATTGTAGGAGCCGGAAAAGTTGGAAAGTCGTTAATGGATGAGCTTACACATAATAAATCGTTTGGTTATAAAGTAGTCGGCTTTGTGGATGACCATGATAAAGATGATTTTCTTGATATTCAAAATTTAGGTCAAACTTCCGAGTTAAACTTATTACTTCAGAAATATATTGTAGATGAAATCATTATTACTATTCCTTCTGAAAGAGAATTGGTAAATCAGATTATTAAAGATTTCAGAAAGCTTGATATCAAAATTAAAATTATACCGGATCTATTTAACTTAGTAATGAGCACAGTTCAAATAGGTAACATTAATGCATTACCCGTTGTAACATTAGTAAAAACACCTATGCGAGGACTTGGCCTTATAGCAAAAAGAATTTTTGATATTCTCACTGCTTCGGTATTACTGTTAATGATTAGCCCAGTTTTTCTTATTACGTCACTTGCTATTAAATTAGATTCTGAGGGAAGTATTTTCTATAAACAAACCCGCCTTGGAAAAAATGGCAAGCAGTTTGGTATGCTGAAATTTAGGTCAATGATTACTAATGCAGAAGCTATGCTAAAAAGTCTGGAAAATCAAAATGAAATGGATAATATTGTTTTCAAAATGAAGGATGATCCTCGCGTTACAAAGGTTGGTCGTTTTATTCGTAAATATTCTATAGATGAACTACCACAGCTCATAAATGTTATTAAGGGTGATATGAGTCTTGTCGGCCCTCGTCCTCCTCTTCCAAAAGAAGTTCAATGCTATGGCGACTGGGAATGGAGGAGACTAGAAGTATTACCAGGAATAACAGGACTTTGGCAGGTTAGCGGACGCAGTGACCTTTCCTTCAATCAATGGATGAATCTTGACGTTTATTACATCGAGAATTGGAGCTTAGGGCTTGATCTAAAAATTCTAATTAAAACTATTCCAGTAGTACTAAAAGGAGAAGGAGCGTATTAATTTGCATGTATATTTAGATGCCCAGCCTTTGCTGGGCGCGCGTTCCGGCGTTTCCAATTATGTTCGTAATCTGTATGAGAATTTATTGGACTTACATCTGGATGTAGATTTATTTTTTAATCGAATTGCAAAAAATATTCATGTTAACGAACTACCCTTAAAAGTTCATCAAGAAAAAATATCCCTTACCAATAGTCGTTACCCTTACAAAGTAATTCGAAGGCTTATGAAACCAAATTTTTTATATGAATATCCTTTTGATTTTTATAATCAGACATTCGAAACAATTTTTCATGGGACTAATTTCACTCATACTCCAATTAAAGGAAATAAAACAGTTATTACTATTCATGATTTAGCCTATATGATCTATCCTGAAACAACCAGTGAAAAAATATACAAACATCATACAAAATGGGTCCCTTATAGCGCCGAGCGTGCAACAAAAATTATCGCTGTATCTCAACATACAAAAAAGGATATTATGCGGTTACTTGGAATATCCGAGGATAAAATCGAAGTCATTCATCTAGCTGCAGATCCTTGCTACAAACCTCTCGATAAGGAATTCGTTCAAGCCGCAGTAAACAAATATAACTTACCAGAAAATTATATACTATTTGTCGGTACACTTGAGCCTAGGAAGAACCTCATGGGTCTTCTCAAGGCTTTTCAATATTTATTGCAAAATTACGAATGCGATCATCACCTTGTCATTGTTGGAGCCAAAGGTTGGAAATACACTCCTCTCTTTGATTTTCTCCAAAGTAACCGCTTGGAATCCAAAGTTATATTTACTGGATTTATTGAGGATGAGGATCTCGCGGCTATTTATAATGGCGCCAAAATTTTTGTTATGCCTTCTATTTATGAAGGCTTTGGGATTCCCATCATAGAGGCAATGAATTGTGGGGTACCCGTGATTGCTTCTAACGTCTCTTCTATACCTGAAATTGTAGATAAACATGGGATATTATTACCTCCAGATGAACATGAACTATGGGCTACAGAAATCTATGGATTACTAAATAATGAATCCAAGCATGCCTATTATAAACAGCTTTCAATGGAAAGAGCCTCTCATTTCAGCTGGAGGAAGACTGCTTTGGAAACCAAATTGGTATATGATAAAATATTGAACATGTGATGAGAAAGGAGCCCTTGCATGAAAATCGCACTTGTTCATGATTATCTGAACCAATATGGGGGAGCGGAGCGTGTTCTGGAATGTTTCATGGACATGTTCCCCGATGCTCCCGTCTACACGATTATTTCCGATTTGGACCGTATGCCTCGCAGATTCAAGCAGGCCAATATTATAAATTCATTTGTACAGAATGTCCCTTTTTCCAAAAAACATTATAAAAAAATGTTAAGCCTTCTTCCTCACGCCGTGGAAAGCTTCGACTTGCGCGGCTATGATGTGATTTTAAGCAGCTCAAGCGCGTTTGCTAAAGGCATTATAACAAACCCTTCGCAGATTCATATTTGTTACTGCCATACTCCCATGAGATATGTATGGGACTTGTATCATCAATATTTAGCCGAGATCCATAATCCAATTTATAAAAACGTACTCCCTTTTATTTTGCACAAAATACGCAACTGGGACTATGTAAATTCGCAGCGAGTGGATTATTATATCGCGAATTCCGAAAATGTTTCCCGGAGAATTAGAAAATATTATAATCTTCCAAGTGAGGTCATTCACCCTCCGGTTGCCTTTGATCGTTTTGGCGCGCCGACGGAAAGCGGAGATTATTTTTTAATCGTTTCAAGGTTGATTCCTTATAAAAGGATTGATCTCGTTATAGAGGCCTTTAATCGGCTCCAACTGCCGCTTGTTATCATCGGCGACGGGTACGATCGCAGCAGGCTGCAAAAGCTTGCCGGGCCGACGGTTCAGCTCCTGGGCTATCAATCCGATGAAGTCATCTCGCAATATTATGCCGGCTGCAAAGCTTTCATTTTAGCTGGAGAGGAGGACTTTGGCATCACGCCTCTCGAAGCACAAGCCAATGGGAAACCTGTCATAGCCTATGGTAAAGGCGGTGCGCTTGAAACTGTAGCCGAAGGGACAAGCGGCGTGTTTTTCCGCGAGCCTTCTGCAGATAGCTTAATTCAGTCGCTGAAGCACTTCAACACCTTGAGCTTTGATTCGCAAATTATTCGGCAGCATGCAGATCAGTTTAACGAGACAAGGTTTAAAAACCAAATTTCATCATTTATCGACAATGCAATTAAACAGAAGGAGCAGCCTCATGTATAAGAAAAATAAGCAAATAGTGAGTGAAGAGAAAACATCCATTTTATTTTGGATATTGACGGCCTTTGTCGTTCTTTTTATGTTCTGGGCCCCGTTTCAAAAAGGTTTATTTAACGGAAATACTTTTGACTTTGAACGTCCGATTTACAGTTCGTTGGTATGGGGCTTCATCATCATGTTTCTTGCCTCTTTGTACTTGCTTTTTAACTGGAAACTGCAGGACCACCGCGACTGGCTTAGCTTATTCGTTTGGCTTTTACCCTTTACGTATTTATTAGCGAGAATTCACGAAGCTTCCCGTTATTATTCCACGAATATGCTGTATATACAGATGCTTTATTCGATCTTTTTCATTCTCGGACTGTATCTATGCAGGAGCTCTCTTGGAAACCGAATCATTACATACTGCATTATGGTTTCAGGTTATGTAGTTGTTTGGTTCGGGATGATAAATTGGCTTGGTTATAAATCGCTTTCCGCTTCATTGGTGCAATGGTTCGCCATTATACAGAACAATGAATATAAAGATGCCGTTATGATGGCGGATAATCAGCTGCGTCTAACTTCCATTTTCCAGTACGCAAACTCTTATGCCGCTTATCTGATCGCCCTACTGCTTGCCGCGGCCTATCTGATTGTAAAAACACGTAAGCCTGCATCGATACTAATACACGCTTTCATGCTGGTTCCTATGCTAGTTTCGCTGCTGCTCACGCTTTCGAGGGGCGGACTTGTCATATTGCCCGTTGTTCTTTTATTGGTACTGCCGTTTATGAAAATTACAAAGCAAATATTTGTTTTCATTCATTTTGGCATTGCCGGATTAATCTCGATGCTTATTTTAAACAAAATTACTTTGGTCGGAGAGCAGTTTTATCTTCACCAGGATCTGTCCACAGCATCGACGGGACTTTGGATCTTACTCGGTTCCTCCGTCGGCTGTGCAGTAATCATCTGGCTGCTTCAGCGATTTGTTTATCCCATTTTGGAAAATTATTTTGAAGCTAAAATTAAAAACCGGTTCGCCAATATTTTGCTGCCTGCCGCTGCATTAATTGTCGGTTGTCTAGGTATATTTATTGTCTTTGGCAATACGGGCGCTTTGAATCTATTTCCCGACTATATTAAGCAGCGTATCGAAAATATCAACTTTGAACAACACAGTGTACTGGAGAGAGGCACTTTTTATAAAGACTCCATCAAGCTGCTCAACGATTATCCTCTGACAGGTGCCGGAGGCGGCGCTTGGGCAGCCCTATATGAGAAATATCAAAACAACCCTTATGTAAGCAGACAAGCACATAATTTCTTTATTCAATATCTAGTAGAAACGGGCATAATCGGAATCCTGATTCTTCTTGCTTTCTTAATCTATATTTTTTACTTGTATATACATCGTCAATTGAAAGCTCCGCAAAGCAACGAGAACCACCATGTATTTTTTATTTTTACAATAGCGTTGCTTGTTCACAGTATCATTGACTTCGATTTGAGCTTTGTATTTCTTGGAGTTCTTGTCTTCTTATGCTTGGGAGCCATGATCTCCCATATTGATACGAGCGCAACGGCCAAGTTCATCAAACCAAACGCTTTGCCTTATATTAACAAGGGCGTACCGGCGGTTTTACTGGTATTATCAATAGTAATGTTCTTTATTTCGACTCAAAACCTTAATGCAAATAGCTTGTTCAGCTCAGCGGTTGCTAATGCTTCGGGCAACAAGCCCATTAACGAAGTATTCAATACCGTGGATAAAGCTTTAAAAATACATCCTAATCAGCCCGATTACTCCATCTATAAAATTAATATTTTAATGCAAGGCTATCAACAAACGAAAGACGAACAGTACTACACTTTGTTAATGGACCAAATTAACCAGTTGAAACAAACGGAGCCTCATAACCGCTATCTCATCGATCAAGAGCTTCAGGCCTATCTTTTAAAGGATCAATTAACGCAAGCGCACGATTTAGCGAGATCCCAAATTAGCAATTTTCCGTGGGATATTACTTTGTATGAAAAAGTCATTTCCTATGATTTAGGTCTTAGCGAACAGGCTAGAGCTCAGCACAACGAAGCATTGATGACCCAATATTGGAACGATGCCTTCGACATTCACAACATGGTTCTTGCCAAAATGAAAGATCTTGAAAGCTTGCCGAAAGCCCAGGTACAAGGACGAGAGTTTGATGTCACCAAAACGATGGCGTTCAATTTGGGACAAATCGAATATATTCGCGGTCAATACGCTTCCGCCACTGAATATTTGAAGATGTATGTAAACGATCAGTTCAATGATGAAATGGAGCAGGACATTGCAAGATGGTATCTCGCCTCGCTTCAAAAACAAAATAAAAACGATCAAGCGCTGTACGATAAGTTAATTGCCAAACATCCTGATGAAAAGGATGAAATTAACAAGCTGGCAAACGCAACTTTTTCCGTTAAATAACGTTCTATTATTTGGGAAACATTTTTTTCTTCAAGATGCTACCAAAATTAGCGAACAGATGTTAGAATAGGCTCTATGTGTTTGAATAACAAAGGCTGTGCCTTATGTTATAGAAGCCCCCATGGAAAGGAGGTGAAAAGAGATAATGGCGAATAGAAATAACCTAAATGGATCAAACAGAGAAAGAAATAGGAGGAGAAACCTGGTGTTGAATCGCAATTTTGTTAAGAAGACTTCTGCAATGCTATCTTTAATGCTTGTTATCGCTATGATGGTTCCTGTACTGGCTTTCGCCGCAACCGGTTTTTCTAATTTGACTTATAAATACGGTTCGGTTTCCGGCAGCGTTTATTCCGATGTTTATCTGGACGCAAGTAAAAATGATGCCGTATATGTGAATGTGTATAGCCCTGGCACTAATGGTCAATTTTTGGGAACTGCACAAGCTGTTTACAATAATGTATATGACCCTGCCAAGGATGGTTCTACACAATCGGAAGCTTGGATGTAGGTAATACTTACACTTCCTTGACAGTAAATACGACGGTTTACAAAGACGGCGTTGTGTCCGTTAACGATTCCGTGTACTCTACTGTTAGCAACACCACACCGACCAACAATAACCGTGGTGGTGGCGGCGGTGGCGGTGGCGGCGGAATTTCCACTGGTAACGGAACGATCTCCGTTAGCAGCGACGGTTCCGTAGACGCATCTACACTGTCCAGTGCTTTGTCTAACAATGACACTGTTACGTTGAATCTCTCCGGAGATATTGCTCTTCTTCCTGCTTCTGCTTTGGTAGACGCAGTAAAAGCCGGCAAAACGATCGTGCTTGTTAACAGCAATGGTACTTTGACTCTTCCGCTTTCCGTATTGAAACTGGATGATCTTGCAACAACTCTCGGAATTAAAGTAGAGGACATGAAGATCAAAGTATCCATCGCGAAAGTAACCGGCGCAACAGCCGATGATCTTAAAGCAGCTGCAACAGCATTGGGCGCTACTCAAGTGGCTAACGCTGTAGACTTCGACGTCGTAGCAGTAGATAACGGCAGCAAAACAGCAGCAGTTGACTTCGGTAACACTTATGTATCTCGTTCCATCAACGTTTCGAAAGCTGTTGATTCCAGTAAGGCAACGGGTGTTCTGTTCAATGACACTACGAAAAAGCTGAGCTTCGTTCCATCCACCTTCTCCACTGAGGATGATCAAACGATCGCAACGCTGAAACGTAACGGAAGCAGCATCTATACGGTTGTTGAAAACAGCAAAAGCTTTGCTGACGTAGCTTCCCACTGGTCCAAAACAGACGTTGAGCTTCTGGCTAACAAATTGGTTGTCGACGGTGTAACTGACACTCAATTCCAACCAGACCGCAACATCACCCGCGCTGAGTTTGCAGCTTTGGTTGTTCGTGCTCTTGGCTTGACTCCACAAACTGGAGCTGGCAAGTTCAAAGACGTAAGCTCCGATGCTTGGTATGCAAGCACTGTAGCAACAGCATCTTACGCTGGTATCATCGATGGTTATGAAGACAACACATTCCGTCCTGACGCGCAAATCACTCGTGAAGAATTGGCGGCTATGGTTGTTCGTGCCATGAACTATGTTGATATCGCGACGAATGTATCCGATCCTCAAAGCGTTTTGAGCAAGTACAAAGACGCTGATCAAATTGTATGGGCTCAAAAAGAAATCGCTGCTGCGATCAACGCTGGTTTGATTAACGGTATGACTGATGATACTATCGGTTCCGCAAGCCAAGCTACTCGCGCACAATCGGCTACTATGCTGAAACGTTTCTTGAGCACAGCTCGCTTCATCAACTAATTACGGAAAAGACCTGATACTTCGGTATCGGGTCTTTTTTTGTTCTCCTTTCCGGACAAACAGTGGCCGGAGGACGTTTTCGCGTAACAGCCGTCTTTTTCATCAGACTATTATCTGACGAACGCGTTTTAAAGGTGCTAAACGCCTGTATAAGCCTCTATTTGTAAAATACATACAACGGACAAGGATATCTATTAATGAAGCTACAGACAAGCTCTTGCGCTTGTCACAGCGCGATTGCTGCACGGGGCGTCACAGTATCGACTGCTGCTTGATTCCCAAGCCTTCATCCATTCTCATCATGTAAGCTTCAAGCGGAAGCAGTCTGTAGAAGCGCGGTCGCGGCCGCCTTTGTCCCCTCGATTCGACCAACCTTCACGGGCCAGCAGTTCAATAAATCGGGGAAAGGCAGCGGTCGGAAGGCATTTTTGCTTGTGCAGTCAGCGTTTTTCCCGAATAACAAAAAAGGCTTCTCACAAGTTCGAAATCGAACCTATGAGAAACCTTTTTGATTTATTCATAACGATGGTTCTTCCGCAGAAGAACCACGGATGCTACGGGCTGTTCTGCCCGTATTTCCGCCTTGATCGCGTTTGGCTCAACTGGTAATCCAATCGGCCGCTTCATCGCGGTCGTTCCTCCTCGAATGGCTTCGATGAGGTTTTGATTACATCATTCCACCCATACCGCCCATGCCGCCCATATCAGGCATAGCTGGTTTGTCTTTCTCCGGTTTGTCGGCGATAACCGCTTCGGTAGTCAAGAACATAGCCGCAACGGAAGCTGCGTTTTGCAGAGCGGAACGAGTTACTTTAGCAGGGTCAACGATACCGGATTCGAACATATTCACCCATTCGCCGGTAGCTGCGTTGTAGCCGATGCCTACTGCTTCTTTCTTCAGACGCTCAACGATAACGGAGCCTTCTTGGCCAGCGTTAGCTGAGATCGTGCGTACAGGCTCTTCCAGAGCGCGCAGGACGATGTTTACGCCGGTTTGCTCGTCGCCGGACGATTGTACAGCTGCAACCGCGCTGTATACGTTAACCAGAGCCGTACCACCGCCGGATACGATGCCTTCTTCTACTGCAGCGCGAGTAGCGTTCAGAGCGTCTTCGATGCGAAGCTTGCGCTCTTTCAACTCGGTTTCGGTGGCTGCGCCGACTTTGATTACCGCTACGCCGCCGGCCAATTTAGCCAGACGCTCTTGCAGCTTCTCTTTGTCGAAGTCGGAAGTCGTTTCTTCCAGTTGAGCGCGGATTTGGGAAATGCGAGCGCCGATGTCTTTTTTGTCGCCAGCGCCGTCCACGATAATCGTGTTTTCTTTCGTTACGCGAACTTGACGAGCCGTACCCAGTTGGTCCGGACGAGTGGATTTCAGATCCAAGCCAAGATCTTCCGTGATTACTTGTCCGCCAGTCAAGGCAGCGATATCTTGCAGCATGGCTTTGCGGCGGTCGCCGAAGCCAGGAGCTTTTACCGCTACGCAAGTGAACGTGCCGCGCAGTCTGTTCATGATCAAGGTAGCCAATGCTTCGCCCTCTACGTCTTCGGCGATAAGCAGAAGCGGTTTGCCTTGTTGTACGATTTTCTCAAGCACAGGCAGGATCTCTTGGATGTTGGAGATTTTTTTGTCTGTGATCAAGATGTATGGGTTTTCCAATACAGCTTCCATTTTATCCGTATCGGTGATCATGTAAGGAGAGATGTAGCCGCGGTCGAATTGCATACCTTCAACCACTTCCAGCTCCGTAGCGAAGCCTTTGGACTCTTCAACGGTGATAACGCCGTCTTTGCCCACTTTTTCCATAGCTTCGGCGATCAGTTCGCCTACTTCTTCGTCAGCAGCGGAGATAGCCGCAACTTGCGCGATGGATTGTTTGCCTTCGATTGCTTTGGAGATGTTTTTCAATTCTTCTACAGCCGCTTTAACCGCTTTGTCGATCCCTTTGCGGATTACCATAGGGTTAGCGCCTGCCGTTACGTTTTTCAAGCCTTCGCGGATCATCGCTTGAGCCAGAACGGTTGCAGTTGTTGTACCGTCGCCGGCAACATCGTTCGTTTTGGTCGCTACTTCTTTAACGAGCTGAGCGCCCATGTTCTCGAACGCGTCTTCCAATTCGATTTCTTTGGCAATGGTCACGCCGTCGTTAGTGATCAGCGGGCTGCCGAACTTTTTCTCCAAAACGACGTTGCGGCCTTTTGGACCCAAAGTGACTTTAACGGCATTTGCCAGCGCGTCAACACCACGAAGCATTGCGCGGCGAGCGTCTTCACTGAATTTAATTTCTTTTGCCATGAGTGATACCCTCCCGAAAAATATTGATTTTTATTTTAAGTCGTACCATTATTTGCATCATAAGTAGAAGCTGTTTCGCTCATAAAGCTGCAGCTGTTAGGCTAACTTAAGTAAGAACGCTCTAAATTAGGCAAGAACGGCAAGAATGTCGCTTTCCCGCATAATCAGAAGCTCGCGGCCATCGTACTTCACTTCAGTGCCAGCGTATTTGGAGAAAATAATGCGGTCGCCTTCTTTCACTTCAAGCGGAATACGCTCTCCGTCTTTCAGAGTGCCGCTGCCAACTGCTACGATTTTGCCTTCTTGCGGCTTCTCTTTGGCAGTGTCCGGCAACACGATACCGCTTGCTGTGGTTTCCTCCTTAGCAATGGCTTCAATGACTACGCGATCACCCAACGGTTTGATCATGAGAAAATAGCCTCCTTTAGATTATGGTTGTTCATTTTTCCGTTAGCACTCGAATTGACTAAGTGCTAACAACACTTATTATGATAATCAGTTTGCGTGAATTTTGCAAGTGGTTTTACCGATTTTTCACACCCCATTCATTGTATCCAGACGAAAATAATTTATACGAGCCGTCAACGGAAGAAAAAAGCCTGCCCCAAGCCGTGCCGAAACGGTGGAGCAGACTTTATTTGGCGCCGTATTCCTCTTCCCACGCCCGGTCTTTGAGCAGCTGCTTGCGGTAGACGAGCCCCGACAAAAACACGCTGAACTCGTACAGTATGATCATCGGAACCGACACGACGATAGCAGAAACCGCATCGGGAGGCGTGATCATCGCGGCGATAATAACGAGAATCAAATACGCGTAGCGGCGAATCTTGTGCAGTCTCTTCGGGTTCAGGATGCGAAGCTGCGTTAAAAACATAATGACGATCGGCAGCTCGAACAGCAGAGAAATCGGAATGAGAATATTGAACATAAACGAAAAATATTGCGAAGCCCCGTACGTCTCTTCGAGCCCGAGCTTTGCCGTAATACCAGACGTAAACAAAAAGGCCATTTTAAATACAACGAAATAAGCAAATGCCAAGCCTATCAGGAACAATAAGAAAGCAAAGGGCACGAATTTCAAAGACGCCCGCTGCTCCTCCTCCCGCAAACCTGGCTTTAAAAAAGCCCACAGATGATATAAAGCGACAGGGATCGTAATAATGAGTCCGGTCACCAAAGCGAAGCTCATATACATGCGAATCGCATCCCACGGTGAAAAGACATGCCACGGAATATCCTTCGCAGGAGATACGCTTTTCAAATACATAATGAGCGGTTGTGCCACGATGATGCCGATGACCATTCCAAGAATAAGAACGACCAGCACCCATATAATGCGCTTGCGCAGCTCGCCGAGGTGCTCGACCAGTGACATCCCTTCATCGAGATCCATATCTATTCACCTTTCCTGGTTGTAAAATGGAATGACGGCCGTTAATCGGGCAATCTGCGGGTATCAGACGCAGCCGGCTTCTCTTGCTGGGCAGCGGCAGCCGGCGCATCGGACGATGAGCTGGCAGGCGCCGTAGAACCCGTTGAAGACGAGGACGGGGTCACGTCCTTGCGCGAGGGCTGCGGCTGCGAATCCGTCTCTTGAAGGTCGCCCATCAAATCGTTGGCCGTTTTCTTGAATTCACGCATCGTTTTGCCCAGAGCTCTCCCCAGCTCCGGCAGCTTGTTCGGCCCGAACAAAACCAAAGCGACGATAGCGATAAGCAGCAAGTGAGAAATACTCAACTGCCGGACCTCCTTTATATATCATGCTTTAAATGGGTGGTGATTTCGTCGTGGCCTGCGGTCGATAGAGGTTTCACTCGCTGTTGCAGCCGGATTCTCTCATTTTTAACCCCTCACGCGGGGAAAGTCCGTCTACTAAGGCGACCGCTTACGCTGTTCCAGCTCTCTACCGACTCTCCGCCCACTTTTTCACCAGGCTTTTAAACAATCCCGCGGATCGCGGGCAAACAAACGGCAGCAGCTTGCGGCCGCACTAGCAGCCAAGCAAGCCGCCGTAGCCCATCTCGGTAATATCCTCGCGCACGATCGTCTCCCCAGCGCAAATGCGCGGCAGCAGCACGTCGAACGATGTATAAGGATCATGCATGACGCATCCGGGCAGCCCCATAATCGGCACCTCGCCCAAATATCCCATCAGCAGCATCGATCCCGGAAGCATCGGCGTGCCGTAGCTGACGATCGTCGCCCCCGCTTGTTTGATCGCTCCAGGCGTACGGTCGTCCGGGTCCACCGACATGCCGCCGGTCACAAGAATCAAATCCGCCTTCCGCTCGTCCAAGAAATAGCGGATTTCGCGCACGATAGCATCGCTCTCGTCAGGCGCAAGACGCTGCTCGATCACCTCGGAGCCGAGCGCGGCCACCTTCTCTTTCACGACGGAGCCGAATTTATCCTGTATGCGGCCTTTGTACACTTCGCTTCCGGTTGTAATTAATCCTACGCGAAGCGGACGAAACGGTTTCACTTCGACGAGCGGCATCGTTATCCTCTGCTCCACCATGCGGATCTTCTCATCCTCAATAATGAGCGGAACGACCCGGGTGCCGATCAGTGCCTGTCCGGGACGGACAACCGTATTCGTCTTGATCGTGGACATCACGATTTGATCGATGGCATTCACCGCGTCGACCAGCGGCTTGCGAACCGAGGCTAGTCCGTGTATGGTTGACCTAAGCGTTATTTTTCCTTCATGAGGCGCGCCCAGCTCCACATTCGATCCTGCCGCGGCATGAGCCATCCGCAGCGCCGCTTCGTCTTCATGCAGCCATCCCCGCTCCAGAGCCATGACGTAAATATGCTCCTTGCCGATGCTGAGCAGCGCAGGGATATCGCTTTCTTCGATGACATGTCCTTTTTTAAACAACCGGCCTTTGAACTGCCCCGGAATAATCTGCGTCAAATCATGCGCCAGCCGCATCCCGACGGCTTCCTCCACCTTCACCTCGCGAAGCATGGCATCAGGCTTCATATCCGTGATCTCCTTCACGCTCGGTCAATATCCCCAACGCATGAGGCAGCTGATCCATAATGGCGGCCAGATTTTCCGATACGCCCTTCGGACTGCCCGGAAGATTAATAATCAGCGTTCTGCCGCGAATGCCCGATACGGCTCGGGAGAGCATCGCTCGGGGCGTCTTTTGCATCGAGATCATCCGCATCGCTTCGGCAAAGCCGGGTGCCAGGCGGTCGATGACTCCCAGAGTAGCTTCCGGCGTCACATCGCGGGGGCAAGTCCGGTTCCGCCCGTCGTCAGTATGAGATCGACCTTGAAATAATCGGTCATTTCGATCAGCGCAGCCATAATCTCGTCCTTCTCGTCGGGAACGACACGGTACTCGATGATTTCCCCGTTGATCTCCTCTTCGATCAGCTCCCGAATCACTTGGGCGCTCGTATCCTCTCGCTCTCCCCGGGATCCTCGGTCGCTTGCCGTTAAAATCGCCACTTTCCAACGCATAAGCTTACTCCTCTCCATGGGCTTATTGTACCGTAAAGTGATTACTTACCGGTATCGTTTCTATAGAAATCTCCGCTTTTCCCCCCGGTTTTTCTGACGAGATGCGTAGGGCCGATCTCCATTGCTTTCTCGGCCGCCTTGCACATGTCGTAGACGGTCAGCGCGGCTGCGGATACGGCCGTTAGCGCCTCCATCTCGACACCGGTCTGACCTTTTGTTTTCACTGTCGCTTCAATATAAAGCTCATTGCGCCCGTTATCGGAGAAGCGCACGTCGACGCCGGTGAGCGACAGCGGATGGCACATCGGAATCCAGTCCGATGTTTTTTTGGCGGCCATGATCGCGGCCACTTGAGCGACCGCCAGCACATCCCCTTTGCCGATCCGTCCTTCCTTGATCAGAGCGAGCGTCGAAGGCTGCATGGCGACCGTCGTCCGCGCCGTCGCGCTGCGGCTTGTCTCCTGCTTCTCCGAAATGTCGACCATCCGCGCCCGGCCTTCTTCATTAAAATGCGTGAATGGATTGGAATCCGTCATCCGTTCTTCAAGCCTCCTGTTTGAGCCGCGCGAATCGTTCTCGCTTCCGTAATCAGCTCGTCCAGCCGGAAATCGAACAAGCCCATGGGAACTTCCTTGATCATTTGCAGATCGAAGGCGGCCGCGATAATATAAGGCTTGTCCCATCCGGCACGGACATACTGCTGCATGAACCGGTCGTAGAAGCCTCCTCCGTAGCCGAGCCTGCCGAGCTGCGTATCAAACGCCAGACCCGGAACGAGAATAACATCGATCTCCCTGACTTGGCGAAACTCCGGGGCGCCGGCCTTAGGCTCCGGAATGTTCCATGCGCCCTTCTCCAGATCATCGTAGGAGCTGATTTCGAACAGCTTAAGCTGCTTCGGATCATGCTGCACCTTCGGAACCAGAACGCGGTAGTTCTTAGCCCAGCATGCTTCCGTTACTGCGCTCACATCGACCTCGGACTTCACCGGAACATACGTAAATAAAGTCGGCCGATGCCCCGGCTTGGCGCAGGAATCCAAAATTTCGCCGATCCGCTTGTTTAAAGCTTCATTAATTTGTTGTGATTTTACGCTGTGCTGGGACGGGGAGAGTGCGTTTCTCTCGGCCTCCGCCTTCCGCCGCAGCTCAATTTTCCATTCTTTGATATTCATGTAACGGCCTCTCTTTGATGGGGTCGGAAACGTGAAGGAATTGCTCCGTAACGAAAAACATTATTTTCATTCAGTTTACAACAATTATCCGGTAAAAAAAAGCAAGGAAGGCATTTGTTCGCACTTCTTTTTCATTTTACTCCCATTTCACTCTATCCGCTTCGTCATGACATAGGGAAAACCGCCTCCGGACATTAGCGTTTCCGGCTTGGCGGGCCAAGCTTTCCCGGCATGGATCATACGGAATCGATACCCGAACCGGTCCCGATGCATGATAATGTTTAAAATAGTATTCCTTATATGGTCTAATGGATGCGTTCCGTTCAAGCATATTAATCGAGCAGCCGCGAGAACGAAATCTGATGAAGCACCGGAATATGATCGGACGCCTGCGTAGGCTCCGTCCAGGCGAAGCCGTCGCAGCTGTCGGCAAAGCTTGTGAAAATATGATCAATCTCTCCACCGTGCATAACCGTCGCTTGCGGACGATTCAGAGACACTTTATGCAGCCGCCTGTTCAGTTCCTTCATTAAAGGATCGTTATCCGGCATATTCAGATCGCCCATCAAAATAATCGGCGTACGGATGCTCTGCAATACGCGCAGCAGCTGCGGCATCTGCCTCGCCCTGTCCGATCCCGACACGCCCAAATGAGTCGTCACTATCGTGACGGACTCTTCCGGTCTCCCGCTCCCCGGTTGCCCTGCACCCCGCACTTTCATTTCCGCCGTCAGCACGACCCTCGGCTCCTTGTCGCCAGGCAGCGGGTAGGTCCGGACATGAGAGAGCGGATACCGGCTGAGCAGAGCGATTCCGTATTGTGAGACCCCTCTGCGCATAGCGGGTGCGAACGCATAAGCAAGCCCCAGCGATCGGGCCAACGATCGGGCCTGATCCTGCATGCCGCTGCGCCACTGGAACCGGTCTACCTCCTGAAGAGCGATTAGATCGGCTTTCCCCTGCTCGATTTGGCTTCGGATGGCGGCTAGCTGAACCTTTCCGTCCAAGCCTTTAGCATGACGAATATTAAAGGTCATAAAACATATCGAATCCGGTATGCCCACAGCCTGTTCCTTAGCGGATACCGCTATCGTATCGGGACGCAGATCAGCGGCCGATACCGCGAATATCAACAGCGCCAAAACAAGCAGCAATCCGCGTCCCGCCCGCTTCGGCAGCGCCGGTCCGGCTCCTTGGTTCAACTGAGGCTGCATACCCTCACCCGCTCTCCCTAAAAATATGTAACCTCCGATAACTTCGTAGAGGATTCCACTATACTTCCGAGCATACGATAACCCTTTTTGATTTGTATACTAGGAAACGGATGGCAAATTTCGCTCAGTTCACTTTCAGCTAACATTAATCTCCAGTTAAGCTAAGCTTCATAGCTTTTTCATATATTGGGCTTATACTCTTTAAGTGTAAGGCCATTTCATAATGAAGGTGGAGGAACGAATGAAGACGATCGGTAAAAAAATACTTACAGGTACGATTGCCGCAGGGTTTTTAATCGGCGGCGGATTGACCGCATTGCTTACCCAAGCTCAAGCACAAGATACTGACAGTTCCACTGTCCAGAACAATACAGATACCAATGGTACCAAACATAAAGCCGACTTTGGAAAAAAAGGCTTCGAGGGCCGCGGCGCCTTCGGAGGCGGATTCGGATTCGGCGGCACTAATGTCATCAAAGAGACGGCAACCATTCTCGGCGTGGAGCAAAGCGTCGTGACCGATGAATTGAAGCAGGGCAAGTCCCTCGCGGAAATCGCTCAAGATAAAGCCGGCCTTAGCGAAGACGACTACTTAAGCAAGCTGACCGCGGCGGAGACGACAGCTATTGATGACGCCGTCACTTCAGGCAAGCTGAAACAAGAGCAAGCAGATAAGCAGAAAGCGAATTTGGCCGACCGCCTGAAGAAAGAAGTGGAACGGAAAGGCACAGCTAAAGAAACCGGAGATAAGCCAAAATTCGGCGGTAACTTCGGCGGCGGCATGGTCATGAGAGGCGGAGATCTCTTGAAACAGGCGGCAACCGTGCTAGGCGTAGAACAAAGCGTCATCACGGACGAGCTGAAGCAGGGCAAATCGCTCGCCCAGATCGCCCAAGATAAAGCCGGCCTCAGCGAAGACGACTTCCTGAGCAAATTGACCGCGGCGGAAACGGCCGACATTGATGCGGCTGTCGCTTCGGGCAAACTGACGCAAGAGCAAGCGGATAAGCAAAAAGCGAACTTGGCCGATCGTCTGAAAAAAGAAGTGGAGAACACTATGAAATTCGGCCAGTTTTCCGGAAAAGGCAAACAGCAGCATTTCGGATCGCTGGCTGATCCCGACAAGTTAGCGCAAATCATCGGGGTTACTAAAGAAGAGCTGACCGCCGACCTGCAAGCAGGCAAATCGCTCGCGGAAATCGCCGAAGCCAAAGGCATTAGCGAAGATCAGCTGATCAGCGGCTTGAAAGACAGCTTGACGGATACTTTGAAAACCTTCGTCGAAAGCAAAAGACAGCATAAAGAGAAAGCCTCCGGCTCCGCCTCTTCCGATGCTGCGGCTTCCGGCAGCGAACAATAAAATCCGGCCGGCATCACTCAAGGATAGCGGCAGAGGAATTGTCCCGCCCGCCAATCACCGCCGAGCTATAAGCTGAAAAAGAGCTGATCGTCACGTCAGCTCTTCTTGCGGCGCTTACAGATGAAAGAAGGAACGAATTACGGAAGGATGGAGTCATACGTGAAATACAAACAGCTATTAGGCGCATGTGCGGTCATCGCGGTCTTGTTAAGCGGTTGCGGCACGCAGTCGGACGGCAAGGCGGCCGCTTCGGCCAACGCGGCGGGCGCAACCGCTTCGGCGTCGCAGAATAAAGATCAGGCGCAGGATCAAAAGCAAGGCCAGCAGGACAAGCAGCAGAGAGGCGCGATGACCGAGGGGCAGCGCGAAATGATGATGACATTCTCCTCGCTCATCCGTATGGATAAAGCCGACGGGCTTGCCATTACTAAGGAGCAGGCCGAGCAAATGCTGCCTGTCGTGCAGGACAGCATCTCCAAAGGAGAGGTCAGCGCCGACACTAAAACGAAGCTGACGGAGAAACTGACCGCCGAGCAAAAGAAATTTCTCGACGATCAGGCGGCGAACGCTTCTCAGGTGCGGCCGGGCGGCAATAAGGGCGACAATGCCAATAAGCCGGAGCTGACGGATGAGCAGAAGCAAAAAATGGAAGAAGCGCGGCAAAAACGCGAGCAGCAAAAGACGGACGCAAGCGGCGCTTCGGGGGCGAATGCCGATTCCGGCGCGAACGCAAATGGAGGCGATCAATACGGTAAGGACAAGCAGCCGCGTAACGGCGGCGGCTTCAATCCGGGCGGCGGGAAAAATATCGGGGACCAGCTGGTCGAGCTGCTGCAATCCAAAACGAAATAAAACGACGCCGTACACGGCAATTGGACTCGCCTTCATGGAAAGGCGAGTTTTTTTGCATTCACCGTTAGAACTCGCCGCGTGCTTCCGCCATCTCCAACTACGGCGAAAGGGCCCGGCTGCAGCGCAGCGGGCCCTTTTGTCCATCCTTTAAATATAGTTAGCTTACGATAACATAAACAGTCGTTTTCTTCTTGCCGTACGTTATCGTCACCGTAGCCTTGCCTTTGCCCGTCGCCTTGATGATGCCGTCCTTGACGTCGGCGACACGGATATTGCTCGAAGTCCACAGTGCCGGAATCGTTACATCCTCTTCCGTCAAATCCTCATAGGTAGCAGTCGCTTTAACCTCTCCCGTCGATCCGGCCTTCAGTTCCAAAATGACGTTGTCGGTCTTCAAATATTTCAGCTTGTCAATTTCGACCGGAATCGCGAGGCTCTTGCCTCCGAACGAGGCGGTGATCGTCGCGTTGCCTGCCGATACGCCGGTCACCAGACCGTCGGTGACATCGGCAATTTTGTAGTTGCTCGATTTCCACTGAGCGCTCGTTGTAACCTCTTTTTTCGTGCCGTCGGCAAGCGTCGCCGTCAAGACAAGCTGCGCCGTAGAACCGCTCTTCGTCGAAACAAACCGTTTGTCCACGTCCAAAGCGGAGATAACGCCGATCTCGACCGAGATGGAAATCGTCTTGCCGCCGTATTTCGCCGTCACCGTCGCTTTGCCGCGAGCAACAGGCGTCAGAGCCCCTTTGTCTACGGTCACCAGAGCCGGATTGCTTGAGGTCCATTCCGCATCCGCGGTAACATCCTTGGCGATGCCGTCGGAATCGGTCGCGCTCAGCGTAATCGTACGGATATCGCCCAAGTCAAAGCTGACGGACGCGGGGCTGGCCGTTAGCTTGTCGGCCATATCCACCTTCACGGTGAAGGTGACCGACTTGGTTTCGAACGATGCGGTGATCGATACTTCGCCGGAGGCGAGCGCCGTAATAACGCCCTCGTCAACCGTCGCTATCTTCTCGCTGGAGCTCACCCAAGTCGCATCCTGCAGCACGTCCTTCGTCGTGCCGTCCGTATAAGTAGCCGTCAGGTCGAGCTTCTGCGTCGCTCCCTTATTCATGGAAATGCTCGTCAGGCTTTTGGTCGTCAAACTCTTCAATACGCCTACGGACACTTGCACCGTCGCCGATCTCGTGCCGTATTTGGCCGTAATCGTAGCAGCTCCTGTGCCTACTCCGCTAATCAACCCTTTGCGAACCTCGGCGATCGCCGGAGCGCTGGAAGACCATTCCGCTTTTTCCGTAATGTCTTCGGTCTTGCCGTCGCTGTAAATCGCGCTCAATGTAATCTGCTCGTAGCTTCCCGTCTGGAAACTGACGGTTTTCTTGCTCGGCTTGATGATCGTCGGAATATCCACCGACACTTGAATCGTAACGCTTTTCTCACCGTAGGTGGCCGTAACCGTCGCTTCGCCGGCCTTGTAGGCCGTAACCTTGCCGTTAAGCACATAGGCGATAGCTTCGTTATCGACCGACCATTTGGCTTGGGTCGTCACATCCTCGCGCGTACCGTCCGCATAAGTGGCCCATAGCGTAATCGTATCGCTGCCTCCGGTTTGCAGATCGACGGCGTCCTTCTCGGGCTCCAATCTTCTAGGCACATCGACGTCGACGATGACGCTGGCCGTTTTCTCGCCGTATTTGGCGGTAACCGTCACTTCGCCGGAAGCGTTGGCGAACAGCTTGCCCTTCACGACGCTGACGATCGAATCGTCGCTGGAGCTCCACTCGGCGCGATCGGTAATCTCCTCCGGATTGCCCTCGGCGTAGCTGGCCATCAGCTTCAGCTGCTCGGTGCCGTTTTTCTTCATCAGTACGGTCTCCGTACCGAGATCCAGCTTAATGGCGTTGTCCACTTCGACTTTAATCGTCGTCTTCTTGGTGCCGTAAGCCGCAGTAATCGTAGCCTGTCCCGGACCGTAGCCGGTAATCTTCCCTTTGATCACATCCGCAATATCCGGATTGTCCGACTCCCACTCCGCACGGTCCGATACATCCTCGGAGCTGCCGTCCGGGTAAGTCGCGAACAGCTTGATCGTTTCGGAATCGTTCAATAAGAGCGACAGTTTCGATTTCTCGGGATCGACCCGTTTGACGATTTCGATATTGACGGGAATCGACACCGTTTGGCTGTTGTAGGATGCAGAGACGATCGCCGTCCCCGAGCTTTGTCCCGTAACCAAACCGTTCACGACGGTAGCTACCTGGCCGTTGTCGATGTTCCATTCGGCTTTGGTCGTTACATCTTCCGTCGTTCCGTCGTCATAATAAGCGGTGAGAGTCACCTGCTCGGAATTTCCTTTGCGCAAATCGATCGTTTGCTTATCTTTGATGAGCGAGCGAACATGCTTGCTTACAGTCACGTTCACGATGACGGTTTTCCCCAGGTAAGTCGCCGTAATGACGGCTTTGCCTTCCTTCTTCGCCGTTACCGCTCCCGCATAAACCGAAGCTACGTCGGACGCTCCCGAGTTCCAGTCCGTCTTGACGGTAACATTCTCGGTCGTTCCGGTATCGTACACAGCCGTTGCCGTTAGCGATGCGGTCCCTCCGACCTCCAGCGTGAGCTCGTTTTTATTCAGCACCAGACTGGAAATTTCCGCCGCCATCGCGCTCATTGCGCCGAAGCCGCTTGAAACGATAGTCAAAACAAGCAGCCATACCATAAGCTTTGTTGCCCGCAAACCCATTGTTCCATCTCCCTAAATCTTTTTTTGTTGCTCCTCCGAATGTGGGCGGTTCAACTCAGAACCATACTTATCTTATATCGACAAATTCCCGCAAAAAGTTTAGGTTTTCAACCTGAAAATACGCTGAAAACGGAACATTTTCTACGGGGTTTCGGGCCTCGCCGGCAGCCCGGAACCTGCAGCGGAGTCAAGCCATGTGGATAACTTCGCCTGTGGATATGTGCATACCCTCATGCCGATCTGTACACAATCTGCGTTTTTGGTTTGTTAATTTGTGTATAAATCTGTGTATAATTCAATGGTCATCGTTTTTTTCCGGATTTCGAAGCTGAAAAACAGCCCGGAACATGATACACTGAAGGGTATGAAAACATTGCGGTTTTTTGAAAAAACGCGCAACTTATGTTTAGGGGGCTTATCATGCTGCTGCAAGTATCGGGAATAACCAAAAGCTACGGAATCAACACCGTGCTTTCGAATATATCGCTGCAAATCGAAGCAAAGGAGCGGATCGGCCTCGTCGGCGTCAACGGCGCGGGCAAATCGACGCTGCTGCAGATTATCGCCGGGGAGATGTCTTACGATTCCGGGGATATTTTCAAAGCCAAAGAAACGAAGATCGGCTATTTGAAGCAAAATAGCGGGCTCCAGTCGGACAAATCGATCTGGGAGGAAATGCGCAGCGTCTTCGCCCATCTGGATGAGGCGGAACAGGAGCTGCGCAAGCTGGAGTCGATGATGTCCGCCCCCGAGGTGCTGGCGGACGAGAAGCTGACCGAAGATACGATGAAGCGTTACGCTTCCTTATCGGAATGGTTCAAGGAACGGGGCGGCTACGAGGCGGAGGCCCGCATCCGCGGCATCCTGCACGGCATGGGCTTCGGCGGCTTTGCTCCGGAGACGCTGGTAAACACGCTGAGCGGAGGGCAAAAAACGCGTCTCGCCTTGGCCAAAATGCTGCTGCAGGCGCCGGACCTGCTGCTCCTCGACGAGCCGACCAACCATCTGGACATTCAAACGCTGACTTGGCTTGAAGGCTATTTGCGTTCGTATTCCGGTTCCATTCTCGTCGTCTCGCATGACCGGTATTTTCTCGATGCGCTCGTTACGGCCATTTACGAAATCGAGCGGACGACCTCGAAGCGTTACACCGGCAACTACACCCGTTATGTCGAAACCAAGCAGGCCGAATATGAGATTCAGTTGAAGCAGTTCGAAAAGCAGCAGGAAGAAATCGCCAAGATGGAGGAATTCGTGCAGCGCAATCTGGTGCGCGCTTCCACGACCAAGCGGGCGCAAAGCCGCCGCAAAGCGCTGGAGAAAATGGATCGTCTGGACAAGCCGCTCGGCGAATTGAAACGGGCTCACTTCGCCTTCGAGGTGGAGCAGACGTCAGGCAAGGAAGTGCTGCAGGTCAGCGATGTCTCCGTCTCTTATGACGGCCGGCAGCCGCTGCTGCGCGACGTGTCGTTCCAACTGCGCCGCGGCGATACCGCCGCCTTGATCGGCCCGAACGGAATCGGCAAAACGACCCTGCTGAAGACGCTCATCGGCGCGCAGCAGCCTGACAATGGCGACGTTCGCTGGGGAACCAACGTCCGTATCGGTTATTACGACCAGGAGCAAAAAGGGCTGAACCCGAACAACACGATTTTGGACGAGGTGTGGAATGCGTTCCCGAATCTGGAAGAGGCGCGCATACGCACCGTGCTCGGCAGCTTTTTGTTCAGCGGCGAGGATGTGTTCAAAAAAATCGCCGCGCTCAGCGGCGGCGAAAAAGCCCGCGTCTCGCTGGCCAAGCTGATGCTGGAGAAAGCCAACGTGCTGATTCTCGACGAGCCTACCAACCATCTGGATTTGTTCAGCAAGGAGGTACTGGAATCGGCGCTGATCGACTATGAAGGTACGCTGCTCTTCATTTCCCATGACCGCTATTTCCTGAACAAAATGGCCGAATCGATGCTCGAATTAAGCCGTGACGGCGTGACCTCCTATTTGGGCAACTATGACGACTATGTGGAAAAAAAGCAGGAGCTTGCCGAGATCGAGCAGCAGCGGCTCGCCGCCGAAGCGGCAAAAAGCAAAGGCGGCGCAAACGCGGGCAAATCGTCCGCCGCACCCCAGCCGGCCGCCGAGAATAACTATGAGGCCAACAAACAGGCCAAGCGGGAGGAACGCTCCAAGCAGCGCAAGCTGGAACAGCTCGAGCAGGAGATCGCCAAGCTGGAGGAGGAAATCTCCGCGCTGGAGACCGAGCTCGCCAGTCCGGAAGTGTATAACGATTATGTCCGTGTCCAACAAACGAATGAAGCGATCGAAGATCGCAAGAACCGGCTTGCCGGCTGCTATGAGCAGTGGGAACAGCTGGCGGAATAAACCGAAGGCGCCTGAGCGAATCAGGCGCCTTCTAATTTGAGCAGCAGGAGCGGCACGCTGCCGTATACAATCATCGTCGCCGCGGCGACGATGCCGGAATCGTTGAGCAGGAGCGCCGCGATCGCTCCGATGGCGTTGGCTGCGCACCCGTGCATCAGGTACGGGTAAGCCCGCTGCCAGCGGCGTACGCGGCCGCGGGGCCGCAGCACCAGCACGGCCATGACGGCCAGGCTGGTGAGCAGCACCTTGCTCCAGGCCGAGACCGCGAGCAGGTGCGCATTCATCTGCAGCTTGCGCAGGATGATCGCGCCGATCACGTCGAGCCGCCCCTGGAGCAGCGTCTCGAAGGCGCGGCCGATATGGCTCTGCCGATCGGCCGCGCCGCCTGTGGCTGCCCCGGCGTTCAGCAGCCACAGGCCCGCGAGCGCTGCGCCGAGCAGCAGCGCAAGCGCCGGCGCGGCGCGCAGCCAGCGCCGCCCGCCCGCAAGGCGCGTGCCGAGCGCGCCGAAGCCGGCCGCGGCGGACAGCGCTCCGCCCGCGTTGGTGCCGAGCGCCGGCGCCGCGAGGTACGCCGCGACGACGGCGCCCGCGGCCGCTGCCGGCCAGGCGCGCCACGCGGCCCGCAGCCGCACCGCGAGGCGGCGGCGCAAGCGTCGCGGCAGCGCGGGCACGGCCAGCGCCGCGGCGGCGCGATGCCCCGGCGCGAGCATGCCGGCCGGCGGCGGCAGGCGCCAGGCCGCGAGGCCCGCAGGCGCTGCCGCCGGCCGAGGCGCGCTCGCGCCGCCGGGCGAGGCCGCCTTGGGCGGCGCAGCGGCAGCCGCCGCCGGGCCTGTGCCGCTGCCAGCGGCGCGGCGGGTGCGGCGCAGCATCTGCTGCAGCGCCGTGAGGCCGAGCAGCGCGGCGCCGAGCAGCACGCCCATATATTCGTTGCCCATGCCGTAGTAGCGCGCCCCGATCATCGGGTCGTAGCCGAGCACCGACCGCTGCATCGCCCTGGCGCCCTGCATGCCGTCGTACAGCAGCAGCAGCGTTACGAGCAGTCCCGCTCCGGCCAAGGCGGCGGCCAGTCCCCCCGGCGTCCGGGCTCCCGCGGCGCAGGCGAGACTCGCGGCGAAGATGGCCGCCAGGGCAAGCGCAACCGCCGCGAAGGCCGGCTCCTGCGGCATCCATCCCATCGACAGCAAGCCTGCCGGAGCAAGCAGCAGCGAGAACAAGGCGGCGCGGCAGAGCAGCTTCCCCCTCCTTCCCAGCTTATCGGCTGCAACCAGCGCAAGCAGCAGCACCGCCAGCATAACGGCGATTTCGTATATGGCCAGTCCATACAGCAGCGGCGGGCGCAGCCGGTATATATGCTGCAGCTCGCTTACCGTGCCGAGCAATACCGTCAGGGCGCCTGCTTGCGCGCCGCCTATCGTCTGCATGGGCAAGCCGATCATATCGGGCGGGACGGCAATACCATACCTCGCAAGCAGCGTCGGCGCCAAATCGATCAGCGACACGATCCCTTCTCGGCGCGTCGTCGCCGAAGTCAGCAAGCTGCTTCCACCTGGTTGGGAAGCGGCGGGAGCATAGATCAAAAGCGGAGCCAAGTATGCCTTCTCCTTGGCGGCGTCCGCGTTCACCTTGGGGCTGAACAGCCACAGCTCCTCGTTCTGCGCATTCGCTCCTTCCGCCATGTAGCGTTTCAGCTCCAGCACAAAACGGTCCAGCTCCGCCAGTACCCGACGCTTCGCCTCGGCGAAGGCCGCCTGGGAATAGGCCGCTTTCTCATCGTACAACCGCTCCAGATCGCCGATCTCAAGCAGCGTCACGGAAGTCGCCGGCTGCTCGCGCCAGCGCCTTAACATCCACGAATAATCCGTGCGGATGCCCGCCGGATAAGCCGCGTCATGAAGCAGCCCTTTATCGCTGACATCGCCGTCCCGAAGCGTACCCGCCGTATCCATCAGCATCAGCGGCGCATAGCGCCGGTAAGACTTGCCCGCTTCCGTCTTGAAGCCGGTCAGCCTCTCGCCGGCAATCACCCTGTCGGCATTGCCCCACACGCTGACCGGGATTCCGGCCGCTCTCAGCCGCTCTCCCAGCAGTCCGGGAAGCGCGTGATAATAATTGACCGCATTGGCCCGGCGCAGCGCCTCCAACTCCCGGATCACGATAACCGGTTCGCGATCGGCGCCGCCATAGCGGGCGTACTGCTCAAACGCCGTTTCCCCGTTGATCCGCTCCTTCGCCTGCAAGCCCTGCACTCCCGGGCCTCCCTCGGCAAAATGCCCCGCTCCCATCGATAAGTATGCATCCTCCAGTCCCCGCCCCGGCGTGCGTATGTTCATCGCCCCCCAGGCCGCCCCCGCCTGAAGCCCGGCCAGACCGGGAAGCGCCGGAAGCCAAGAAGGCTGCAGTTCCAGAAAGGACAGCCCCGGGACGGATACGAGAACGATTTTTTTAGCCGGCGCAAGTGCAGACGCATTAGCGGCTGCACTCGCCTGTTCCGCCGATCCGGGTGCGGCGGCCGCCGAACGGCAAGCAGGCAAGGGAAAGGCGAGCATAAGCGTCAGCAAAAAAGGAACCGTCCGCTTTAGCTTCATGGCGCCTCCTATTCCGTCTGAACCACAGACAAACTTTTAGATCTACTGTCCCCCAAATTTCCCCACTCTATCCATCCTGTGTATAGGATGACATACTTCCTTATCCACAAGGTTATCCCCAACGAAATTTGTCTTTTCCCCTAGAAAAATCGCCTTTTTTTCGATAATCCACAAAGATATGCACACTATCCACAGTTTTACCGTGAAAATCTTATCCACTCGCTGCTGCTTTCTTCAGGTTCAACGAATGCCGATATACCGCCTTTTTATAAGGTTATACACATTATCCACAAGGGTTGTGGATAACTTTTGTCCACAGCCTTCCACCCCATAGACAGCCAGGAACGGCAAACGGCAGCTATGGATTAACCCGCCAGATGCCATCGCCCCGTTCGTTTTCCCCTTGCTTCACGACCTCGATGATCCCGCCCCGTCCGTAATCGGCCGGAAAACCGAGGACATAATCCGGTTGCCCGGCATAATCATCGTACAAACGCAGTTCAAATAAGTAAGTACGCTCGTCGACCCGACGTTTTCCTGACAATTCGAACGTCATATGATGTGGACTCGAGGTGCCGCGGAAGTAGGCGTCAAGCTCAAGCGGCTCTTGTCGGGCTTTCCATTCGTCGGTCACCCACTTCAAACCGCTGTTCGGGTCGCGATGTGCCCACGCTGCCGCAAATTCGTTGGCCGCTTGCAGCGCAAACAAATAGTCCCGGGTAATTTGCAGAGGAGGAAGTACATCTGCCGAATCGTCGGAGGGCTTCACCTGCTCCAGCGGTATTAGCGATGCGATAACGTACAGCAATTGCTCTTTATCGAACGGTTTCGCCGTGACAATAGACAAATACGTCGATCCTAGACGGACATACCATTCGCCCCCTCCTTCCGCCGGTTCGATCCACTCCGCCGTAAATTCAGGGAAATACCGTTTTTCACCGGAAATGGGCTTCCCCCCGTCATGAGGCCGCAAATCCGTTTTGGACTCGTATACGGAGAAGTGAGGATAGCTCAATTGGAGAACCCCTTCCCGATCTGTCGTCGATCGGGCCTCAACCGAGTAATCGGTAGCAATCCCTTGCCGTGGCACGTACGGATCGAAGATGCGCTGCCGGTCGGCCTGTTCGCGAACTCGTTTCACGTCGTCTGACGTATACGGAATCGTGACGAAGCGGTCGGATTCGAATTCCTCCCTTGAATATATGGCAAAGTTTAGCAGACCTTCTGCTTTAAGCCAATACAGCTTTACTCGCTCTTGGCCAAAATACGCTGCTACCGCTCCTTCTTCGGTCATAACGACGGCATCGGCCTGCAACGCCTCGTTCAACTGGCATCGCTCGATACGTCCGTCCTTCAGCCGGTAAACGGAGAGGCTCGGAATCGTACCGGAGCTGGCAATTACTTCTTCTTGTCCGTCATGATCGACATCGTATTCCGAAGCGTGCCCTTCGTCAATGAGCAGCAGCGGTTTCGGCACCCCGTCTTCTATATCGATGTAGCGCGTCATCGAGGCGGCCGCACCGACCGCTCCCTGTATTTTGATCACTTCTTTGCGGAAAAGGAAAATATCTTGAATCTGCACCTGTTCGTCCGAAAGTGCGGCGACCGCTCCCAAGTCGTATGCGGTGTCGTCTTTTACAAGAGCCGCATGAACGTATATGGAATCGTCTGTACGCTCATAGAGAATGACTTTTATTTTACCGGAACTTGTTCCTGTAATAAGAGATACTTCTTTGACGATGCGGTCATCCTGCCCCAGTCCATCCTTCATAACGCGAAGCTCTTCTCCGCTCGTATATGTGCGCCACTGCAGCTCCTGCACATTGTCCTCGGATTCGGCTACCGGAAGATCGGCTGTTAAAGCCGATTGCGCCTTCTCCACGAGAATCGTGTCATTCGTAGCGTTCGTAGCGGCAGACGATACGCCGGTCCTTGAATAGCTTCCGCAAACGCAAGTCAAAATCAGTGCGGCAGCCGCGGCTGACAGCAGCTTCACTCTCATTTCGATCACTCCAGTTCGCATTTATTCAAAATATGGACGTGATTGCCGTATGAAAGGTTCAAAGTTTTTTTGATATAAGGGTTGCAGCCAAAAAAAGCCCCGGCGTCTCCTTGAAGGAAACACCGAAGCTTGGTAAACCGAACCTATTAACCTTCGCTGCCGAAAAACGCGTAGCGAAGCACGATCAGAACCGCCAGCACCCACATCAGCCAATGCACTTTGTGCTCGCTCTTTCCACCCATGCGAGAGAACGTCGCCAAAATGACATAAGTGACAATACCGAATGAAATGCCGTTGGCGATATTGTATGTGAACGGAATGAACGCAATGACGAAAAACGCCGGAATCGCCACAACGAAATCTTGGAAATTAATTTCCTTGATCGACTGCATCATCAGCACGCCGACAATGATTAAAGCGGCGGCCGTAGCCGATCCCGGAATCAGAGCCGCGATAGGCGCCAAGAACAAAGCGAGCAGGAAGCATACGCCCGTTGTGACCGAGGTAAGTCCCGTGCGTCCGCCTTGCGCTACGCCGGCCGCGCTTTCAACAAATGCCGTCACGGTACTTGTGCCGACCAAGGCGCCGCCGCTGACCGCAATCGCGTCGACCATCATCGCTTTGCCGACTTTTTTGTTGCCTTCTTCTTTATTTTTCATAAACCCGGCGCGATTGGCCGTACCGACCAGCGTGCCGAACGTGTCGAACAATTCTACAAATGTAAAGGTCGCAATGACCGAAATAATTCCTGTGTGGATCAAGCCTGGGAAGTCGAACTGGGCGAACGCCAGCTTGGTCAAATCAGGCACCCAAGTCGTTTTGGCATCGGTTAACGTACCCAAATTCACTTGACCCATAAGCAAGCCTACGACCGTCGTCAGCAAAATGCCAAACAGTATCGCGCCGCGAACATTGAGCACCATCAATATCGCGATGAGCACTATCCCGATAATGCAGAGCACGACGTTGGGATCTTTCAGGCTTCCCATATGAATGACCGTCTCGTAAGAGAGCAAATCGGTAAACTGATGCGCCTTCACATCGTTGTCGGTTTCGATGGCAATCGTCATCAAACCGCTGTTTTTCAAGCCGACGATCGTAATGAATAAGCCGATCCCGACCGTAATCGCATGCTTCAGGCTGTCAGGCACCGCTACAAGCAGCAGCTGGCGCACCTTCGTCACCGTCAGCACGATGAAAATCAAGCCGGAAATAAAGACAGCCGTAAGTCCCATCTGGAACGTAAACTTGCCCTGCGAAGCTAAAATCACCGTTGCGAAGTAAGCATTGAGTCCCATCCCTGGCGCCAAAGCGACAGGAAAGTTAACAAACAACCCCATAGCAATGGTCATCACGCCTGCGGCAATCGCTGTAGCCAAAAATACGGCCGTCCAGTCCATGCCAGTAGCCCCGGAGCCAAAGTTGCTGAGAATGTTCGGATTTACGGCAAGAATATACGCCATCGTCATGAATGTGGTTAAGCCCGCCATGACCTCCGTGCGTATCGTGGTGCCGTTTTCCCTCAGCTTAAACAATCGATCCATTCCCCAAATCCCTCCATTGGTTTTTGGAACAACGAAAAAATCCGACTTTGATCCCTGATCAAAGGCCGGATTCACAATCAAAGCGTTCCGATCGCACAGCTTCCCGGTAAACGCAAGAAAAAGGCTCTTTTAAGCCATCACGCGCACATGGAAAACCGTTCCATCGAATGCTTTGTTTGTTCGTAGCCAGATCATTTACGGTGATCTCGTAGAAACTCCCGGGCCAATTCCTGGGATTATACGAAACTGTTATTCCCTACTTGTTCTCCACTTATTCTAAAAGTGATGACGAATCTTGTCAATCTGTTTTTCCGAACGTTTACAATCATTTTCCCATTCATGTTCGTTATTGTTGAAATGCCTAAGTATAAAAGGAACACGCATGTATGTAACATCATTTTTCTTGCAATAATTTACCATCTTTTACGAATTAATCGAAAACTCAACTGAAAAATACGCAGGCATTATGCTATACCACCATTATCATAGATTAAATGAAAATCGTGCCTACATCTAAGAGTTAATGATTTTTGAGTATACAGTTAGTGTGTAGTCACTTCCTGTTTTGTTATCGTTTAAGTTTGATTCGTCCGTTTTGATAATTGTAATACCATCGAACTGTGCTTTCTCATAATATTGAATCAGGACGTGCTGTATGTTATTTACCTTGTTCAAGATACAGCTAAAGGGTAATTCTAAACCCTTGTGAAAGGAAACAACCGACAATCTAATCGCTGGTATCTGGTAGTCCCCCCAAACATAAAACAGAAAAGATTTCCTCCTAAAATGCCTACTCAAATACGACGACCATGAGTTTTCAATAAAGATGAAAACCTGTTCTAACTCTCCAATTGAAACAGTGTTTTTTTAATCAATTTGTTTAGTTTCTGAATCGTGTAAAGATTATGGCTCGCTTCCGCATTGTATTGACCAATATCATCGGAGAATAAGAGATTTGGTTGTTCTGCTATGTCAATAATTTCGTTATATGCTTTAATTCCCTTATTTCTTAGAAAATCAATCATAAAAACATCACTACTTTCACAAAAAGAAGTCTTTCTTTCATCATCTTATTATTGTAATTGCATTATACCGCATTTTGGAATTTTTATGTTGTCGGAGCGCTTCACATTCTACTCATAGTCGCTGGCTAGATATGCAAGCCCCTTAACCTTTCCCACCCGCGTAATCGAAACATGCAAAATTTCCTTGAGATCATCAATCAGTTCCTTGGTTTTGGTCATAAAAAATACTCCCTTCTATTTGCTAAACAACGCAAATAAAAGAGAGTACTCTATTGTTATATATGAACTCGAACTTTCAACAATGTCATCGCTGGAAACCCTTATGCAGCAAGGCTCCCAAGCGATTAACACCATTAATTACTCCAATTCTATTCCCACTCGATCGTAGCCGGCGGCTTGGACGTCACGTCGTACACGATCCGATTGACATTGTCCACTTCGTTGACAATGCGGACGGAGATCTTCTCCAGCACGTCCCAAGGGATACGCGCCCAGTCGGCGGTCATGCCGTCGATGGACGTTACCGCGCGGATACCTACGGTGTAGGAATACGTACGTGCGTCACCCATAACGCCGACGCTCTTCATGTTAGGAAGCGCCGTGAAGTACTGCCAAATCTCACGGTCGAGACCGGCTTTGGCGATTTCATCGCGCAAAATGGCGTCGGATTCCCGAACGATCGCGAGCTTCTCTTCCGTAACTTCGCCGAGAACGCGGATCGCAAGACCCGGGCCCGGGAACGGCTGACGCCATACGATTTCGGCAGGCAGGCCGCATTCTTCGCCTACTTTGCGCACTTCGTCCTTGAACAAAGCCTTCAGCGGCTCGACAAGCTCGAATTTCATATCTTCCGGCAATCCGCCTACGTTATGATGCGATTTGATCGTATGAGCCGTAGCCGTCCCGCTCTCTACGATATCGGTGTACAGCGTTCCCTGCGCCAGGAAGGCGAAATCGTCGAAACGGGCCGATTCCTCTTCGAACACGCGGATGAACTCGTTGCCGATAATTTTCCGCTTTTGCTCCGGATCGTCTACGCCGGCCAGCTTGCCCAGGAACCGCTCGCGAGCGTCGATTTTAACCACTTTCATGTCGAATTTGCCGACAAAGGTTTCCATCACGCCCTCCGCTTCGCCTTTGCGCAGCAAACCGTGGTCGATAAACATACAAGTCAGCTGATCTCCGATCGCTTTATGAATCAGCATAGCGACAACCGAAGAGTCTACTCCGCCGCTCAGCGCGCACAGCACCTTTTTATCGCCGACTTGCGCGCGAATGTCGCGGATGGTGTCTTCGATGAAGCTTTCCATGCTCCATGTGCCTTCACAGCCGCACACTTCATACAGGAAGTTGCGGATCATATCGTTTCCGTATACGGAATGACGCACTTCCGGATGGAATTGGACGGCGAACATCCTCTTCTCCGGATGGCTCATTGCCGCTATCGGAGCATGCTCTGTGCTGGCGTCTACGACGAAGCCGGCAGGCGGCTCCACGACGTGGTCGCCGTGGCTCATCCAAACCGTTTGTTTTTTATCCAGGTTGCGCACCAGACTGCAGTGATCGGCAAAATCCACTTCCGCTTTTCCGTACTCGCGCTTGGAGGCTCTCTCCACTTTTCCTTGCAGCTGATGCGCCATCAACTGCATGCCGTAGCAAATGCCGAGAATCGGCACGTTCAAATCGTATACTCCCGGATCGACGAGCGGGGAATCTTCACCGTACACGCTCGCAGGCCCGCCGGAAAAAACAATCCCTTTCGGCTGCAACTGCTTCAGCTTTTCGACCGATGTGTTATAAGGGAGCAATTCGCTGTATACGCCCAAATCCCTGATACGGCGGGCGATCAACTGGTTGTACTGTCCTCCGAAGTCCAGTACGACGATAATTTCATTTGGCTTGTCCATAATTACCTCCTAAGAGTTTTCGAAGAAACGATTGAGCTGTGATTCCGCGGGCGGCGAAACCGTTTCGCACGCAAGCACCAGCCGGTCAAACTAGAACTGACCGATTCTCTGCTCTAAATCAATAGACATTATTATAAGCTTCCGTGAAAGAAAGGGCAATGCCTCTGTAGAAAAAGCGCGGATCGCCTCCAGAACGCGCTCTGTTCGTATAGTATTTCCCATTGTTTTATGCATGACGCGAGTCACATTCATGAGCTATACAGACGCGGCAAAAAGCCTGCGGCCGCCAAAAGCGGCTTACAGGCTTTTTTGAACATCGCGCCACGCTTCGCGCAGTTGGCGCCTTGTTACAGGAGGCGTCCCCGCACGGTACTTCATCTCCTCCAGCAGTCGGACGAAACGGAGCAGCGAGCTGCGCTGCGCATCGTTTGCGAACTGGCGCGAGAGCAAATATTCGCGCAGCGTCTGCGTAGGCTCGGCCCGTCCAAGCCGCCGCTGCAGCTTGCGCCATAATCGCTCCGCCTGCCGCATCGCCGCATACGCCCGGAAGCGGCGGCGATAGGACGAAGCCGCGCCCGAACGATTCACCTGGCGTCCGCGGACCGGAGCGGCAGCTGCACTGCGCCGTCGCGCTATCCACATGTGGATGATGGAAACAAGCAAGCACGCTCCGATTATCCACAAGGATAAAGGAAGCCACGGCTCTATCCACATCATGATCCGCTGGATTACCGCCAGCCCTCTATCACTCGCAGTGGATAAAGCGGCGCTGAAGCCTCCCAAACTGCGGGTAAATCCGGATAACTGCGACGCATAGTTCGCCAGACGGCGGATAACCGAGCCGGCTCCACTGTCTTCCTTGAGGGAGGAGGCAGGCGCTGAAGCCGTCTGAACCTTAGGACCGCGGGGTACATCCCCTCCGTAACCGGGGGTCGGGTCGAAGGTCAGCCAGTCACCGGAAGGCATATACGCTTCCACCCAAGAGTGAGCGTCCTTATTGCGCACCTGAACGGTATAGAGCAGCGTTCCGTCCGATAGCGTATCGGTGGAGGTCACTTCCCCCGGGGCGAATCCTTTGACCCATCGGGCGGGAATGCCGACGGACCGCAGCAATACGACCATAGCGGAAGAAAAATGATCGCAATATCCTGCTTTTTGTTCGAATAGAAACTGATCGACCAGATCCTGCCCCGCAGCCGGAGGCTTTGTGTTTTGCAGCGAATAGGGATACGTTCGGAGCAAATAACGCTCGATGGCTTTGGCTTTATCATAGGGCGTGCTTGCTTCCCTGGTTATTTCCGAAGCCAGCTCCCTCACCCTGGCCGGCAGCGAGTCGGGCAGTTGGACATAAGCATCCCCGGCATTGCGTGAAGCAGCCGCCTTATCGGCGGCATCCCGCTCCGATACGGGCGATTCCGGCGGGACGCTGACCTCCACGCTGTACGAGGAGAGAGGGTCAGCCAGCGCCGGCAAAAAATATTTATCGCTTCGCTTATCCTGCCAAAGCCATTCGGGAGATATCGGCTGACCCGCTTCCGATACGAGAGAGTCCACTTTCGCTAAAGCGCCGCCGAGAAACAGCTGGCGCTGCAAACCCTTCTCCTTTATAAACACTTGCTGACGTACCGGTACGCTGTCCGAAGCCGTTTTCAGGTCCGCCGCGGCTGCCTCTGCAGCCGAATCCTTGTCCGGATCAGCAGGCGGCGATCCGGCTTCCGGAACCAGCGGGACAGGCTCCGTCTCCGCCTGATACCAGCCGCGCCCGGTATAGACGGCTTTGGCTTCGCCGCGCCAGTAAGTCAGACGCGTCGTCTTCGCTATGAAGGCGACGGTATCGTCCTGGCTAAGCGGCGAGCCGAGCCGCGAATCGTCGGGACCGTAGCCGGTTTGACCTGCGGCCAGGGAAGCCGGCACGGCTCCGCCGCCCAGCTGCGGGCCGGTCAAAAACGGCAGCCGGTCCTCCCACTTGGAAAGCGGCTCCGACCAGTCGATCGGCCGCCCCTTGGGATCGTGCTGCAGCGCGCCAAGCCAGGCTCCGAGCAGGCATAGGCCCGTCAGCACGGCGCTCGCGGCAACGGGAGTCCACAGCCCCGCAGGGCGCTCCTCCGGCTGCCGGGCCGGCTCATCCTCAAGGCGGGAGCTATAGTGCGCGGCGCTTTGCCGCTTCCAGCGCGTCCACCGCTCCGCCTGCAGCCAACCTTGCAGCAGCAGGCCTGCGCCCGCGGCTCCCAGCAGTCCCGCCGACGTATCCGTATCGAAAACGAGCTGCAATGCAATCAAATAAACTAATGTCATCGCGACAAACCACAGCAGCTGCTGTCTATCGGCGACAAATGACTGCAGCACCCAAATAAAAAAGCCCCATCCGGCCAAAAACAGCATCGTTCGCGTAGCCGGGGAAATATAAGAAAACCGTCCCTGCGCCATATGCAGCGCATCCTCGGTAAGCTCGCGCAGCCATGACTGCCACCAGTCCACGCCCGGCAGCCATTGTCCGCTGTGCAGCACGGCGGTAGCCGCCAGCACAATTGCCGCCTTTAGCGGCCAAGCCGCCGCTTGCGGCATGCGCAGCGTGTCGATGACGAGAAACAGAGCAAAGGCGACCAAAAAAGGCGTAATCCGATACACCTCGGTATAATCGGACAACTGCTGCAGCGGCACGAGCCAAGCCCGAATCAGCCAAAACAGCAGCAGCGCATACCCGACGCGCAGCGCCCAGGAGCCGGAGGGCTCGGCTGATTGTTCAAGCCCCGGCCGCGGCTGCGGTTTGACCCGCTTCAGCGCCATAGCCCTCACCTCCTTCGGCGGCGTACCGGGAATCCGCCGTTACCGCCGTAAACCGGCAGCCGACAGCTTCCGCCTGCCGCTTCCACTGCTGCACGGCCGCAGGGTCAGAGCCGCGCCCGTGCACGTAGACCAGATGTACCGCGCGCTCCCGCAGGCGGTACGCCAGCTTCAGCAGCTGCTCATCCGGCTGCGCCGTGACGATGGCGACCCCGGCCCACGGGCCGGCGTGCAGCGCCTCCCGCTGCACGCTGGCCGCGAAGGGCCTGTCGCCGTCGCACGGCACGAGCGCGAGCAGCTCCAGCAGTTCCGCGAGGCGCTCGCGCCCTCGCGCCTCCGCCGTCCGCCCTTGCCGGTCGGTGACGGCAAGGCGCACGGTCAAGCCCAGCTGCAGTCCGCGCTGGGCAAGCCCTGCCGCGGCCCGGACGGCCGTTCCGAACGCTTCCGCGTTCGGGACGCCCATGGCCGCGTCGAGGCAGACAAGCAGCCGGTCGGCGCCGGGCTGCTCCGATTCCTTCGCGCGCAAAGCCCCTGCGCGCGCGGTGGAGCGCCAGTGGACCCGGTTCAGGGGGTCCCCCGGCGCATAGGGCCGCGTCCCGTAAACAAGCGGGGACGCGGCCTGCCGCTGCAGCTGCGGCTTGAGGCGCGGGTGCTCTTCTCCCGCGCCTTCGGCGGCCGCTGGCAGCGGCAGCGGCTTCGGCAGCACGAGCAGCTGCTGCCGCCCGGCCTTGATGCGGCGGCGAATCCGCAGCAGGCCGAACACGTCGCTCGCCGTGACGCTCGACGCCTCCAGCACATACAAGCCGCGCGGCAGGGAAGGAACGCGCAGCCGCGCTTCGGCAGAGCCTGAAAAAACCGGCGTCACAATATCGCGCAGCCACAGCGGCTCGCCCGTCCCTGTATGCGTCCAGCGCTGCTCCACGAGCAGCCAGCCGAGCGGAAGAACGCGCCCGCCGAAACGAAGCCGGACGGGCAATTCGACAGGGTCGCCGCTCCAGCAGCGAAGCTGCTGCTGGAGTCGCTCGACCCGAACCGGACGGCTCCAGCCGATACAGCCTAGCGTGATATAGAGCAGCAGCGTGCTCATCCCATAGAAGCAAATCCAGGCCGAGCGGCCGCCGTAGGCCGCCGCCCAATACCAGCAGCCCGCCCAGCAGCCCAGCATCCATAATAACTTGAATACATTCGCCATGTCCGCCCCTCCTACAGAGCCGGAGCGTAATGCCGGGAAGGGATCGGCGTTGCAGCGGTGATCGTTTCTATTAAAACCTCGCCCTGCGCTCCCGCCATCGCTGCTTCCGGCGTGAGCAGAAGCCGGTGAGCCAGTACCGCCACGGCCATCTGCTTCACGTCATCGGGAATGCAGAAGCTGCGGCCGGAGAGAAAGGCCCTCCCTTGAGCCGCTTTCATCAGCGCTATCGAGGCGCGGGGACTCGCTCCAAGCGCGATCTCCGGATGACGCCTCGTCGCTGCGGCCAGCTGCACGATATAGCTTTTCACCGTATCATCGACATGGACGCGGCTCGTCTCCTTTTGCAGTGCGGCGAATTCTTCGGGCAGCAGCAGCGGGCGCAGCTGGCCGAGCGGATGACGCTCCTCCACGCGGCTAAGCAGCTCCACTTCTTCCTCAGCTTGCGGGTATCCGAGCTTCAGCTTCATCAGAAACCGATCCAGCTGCGCCTCCGGCAGCTGGAAGGTGCCCTCGAAGTCAAACGGATTTTGCGTCGCGAGCAGAAAGAACGGCTCGGGCAGCGAATGCGTCTCGCCGTCTACGCTGATCTTCCTCTCCTCCATCGCCTCCAGCAGCGCCGATTGGGTGCGCGGCGTTGCGCGGTTCAGCTCGTCGGCCAACACCAGGTTAGCCATAAGCGGACCGGGGCGAAATTCAAACTGCATCGACTGCTGATGAAAAATGCTGCTCCCTGTCAAATCCGACGGCAGCAAATCCGGCGTACACTGCACTCGCTTGAAGCTGCAGTCCAGCGTTCGCGCGAGCGCCCGCACCATCATCGTCTTGCCTACGCCGGGGACGTCCTCCAGCAGTACATGACCGCCGCACAGCAAGGCGATGAGCAGCTTCTCTATAACCTCTCTTTTACCGATAATGACTTTTTCCATTTGATAGATAATACGTTCCAGCACGGCCTGCGGCGGATCGAAAAAAGATGAATGCACCTGCATAATAGACAGCCTCCTCTAAATCGATTGGATTCTATAATTCTAGTATTTCCAATCTATAGAGCGTTTAGACTGCGCCTTTTTCGGAGCGGCCTTGCGTTACGGACAGAGCGGTGACATGGGCCGATGAAGCCTGCCAGAACTGGCAAGCCGCTGTAGAACCCCGTCGCTCGGGGGTTTGGACGCCTTCGGACGAAAAAAACCCGTCGATCTTAACCGAACGTTTACATTTTCTCCAAATGCTAACGGTACCTTATGGCGGAACAAACGACATACTCCCGCTCGTCGGCGATGCGGATAAAGTATGCTTTGGCATTCGCCGGAATAACCGCTCGAATCTCGCGAGCCTCTTCCAAGATACGCGCATCGGCCGTTAGCCACTGCACGGCAAACCAATCGGAGGTATCTACGGCATACCGAAGCTCGGCTTTCTTGACCGCGCTCCCCTGCGCGTAGCGGACGACTGTCTCGCTTCCTTCCTCGACCGGATCATCCGTATGGATTAAGGGCTCGGCTCCCTTGGTCATTTGATCGGCGAAAGCGTAAATCTCCTGAGGCTTCCACCCCATAACATGGGAATGCCCTAATCCGAACTGGATGCTGAGCAGCGATTCCTTCCTGCGGCTGCGCATCTTTTCATACGATCGGCTGAACAAATCGAGCGAAAAATGCTGGTCCTGATCTCCGTTTACCCACAGCATAGGCTTCGTCGCCCGCGGCAAATAAACCGAAGGGTCCCACAACCGCTTGATCCGTTCCGCATCCTCCTGCGGCATTCTCCTGAAGGCTTCCCCGAACCGATTCATCGATTCGTATAAATAACCGCAACCGTACACCGGAATCGAGAACATGAAGCGGTCGTCCACCCCAGATACGATGCCGGTGACGATCCCTCCCCAGGAAAAGCCGTTAATGCCGATCCGGCCGCGGTCTACTTGTTCTATCGAACGGATGAAAGAATGCGCCCGGATGACGGCCGCTACCGCATGATACATCCACTGCTCCTCCACGGGCAGCGCATAGTCGCCGAATTCGCCTTGGCGGGCAGGACCGCTCCAATCATGCTGCGGCCGTCTCCCCTCGCTGTCTTTGGCCAGCGGCAGATGCCCCTCCAAGTCCATCGCGATCGCCGCATAGCCTCTCTGTCTCCACAGCTCGACCCATTCCTTGAAGGCGGTCCCGCCACCTCCGTGCACCAAAACCATGGCGGGAACAAGCCCGCCTTCCTCCGAAGCGGCATCGGGCAGCGCGTAGTACGCGAAGACGCGGGTCGGTTTTCCCCCGTAAGGCATACCATCGTAATAAATCGCTTTCACATTTCCTTCGTCAAACTCCGGGGCGGGGTACACCTGAGGCGCCTGCTCGAGCTCCTCCCAATTCCACGGATGCGGCTGACGCTGTTCATTTGAACCGGACATTGCTTTCTCCTCCTCGCAAATCATGAATTATAGAGAATTATAACAGCGGCTCCCGCGTTTATCTATGTTAACGTGAACAAAACCGGCCGACCGGTTCGACGGGAGACTTCGTTCTGGCGACATAAACCGTGCTGCGATACGTTCTTTATCGACATAAAACAAGGTAAAAACCTCCGCTGAGGCTTTTACCTTGTGTCCCTGCTTATTCCCTTCCGTACGCGGAGCTTATGCAGTCGTTTGATGCGCCAGCGTCACCTTCAGCCGTACGGGCACTCCCGCTTCCAGCTGCACGCCGCGGATATAATTTCCTTCCGCCGTCCCGCCTTCGGCGGCTTCAATCGGCCTCGCAAACTGCAGGCTGACGCTCTGAGAGCGGTGCAAGGACAAGAGCTCCGCCAGGACGGTACCGGCGTCCTGATCCCACTCGATACGCACCTCGACCGCTCCGCGGGCGAGCAGAGGGCCGGCCTTGCCTTTTCTCCATTTGGACGGGAGCGCCGGAAGAATGCGGATCGTTCCGTTCAGGGAGAACAGCAGCATCTCCTGCACGGCGGCGCTCCAGCCCATGTTGGCATCGATCTGGAACGGAGCCCAGTGGGCGTCGACGCCGATGCCCATGCTGCGCCAATCGTTATGGAACGTGTAGAAATTGTTGATGACGCAGGTGCGGCTCAATAAATCCAGACATTCCAGAGCCAAATCCCCTTCTCCCATGCGTGCGTAATGATTGGACATATGGGCGAGCGACCAGCCGGTCTGCTCCTTGAGTCCGATCACCAGCCGTTTTTTGGCTGCGGTGACGAATGCTTCGAACAGCTCGGGATCGTTCTCCCGAGTCACCTCTGTGCCGGGGAATACCGGGTAAATATGCGATTGATGCCGGTGATGGTAGTTATCCTTATAATCCGGGTGCATCCATTCGCTTACCGCTCCGTCTTCATTGATCCGGTACGGCGGAATCCGCTTCAGCATCTCCTTCCATTTGCCGATTTCATCCGAATATACGTCCGCAAGCTCCGCGCCCTCCACCAAATGCGTCAACACTTCCTTGGCAATCGCGAAATCCATCGTCGAGTTGACGGCCGTTTCGGTAAGCGGCTTCTGGCCGGGGCCGGGAATATAGTTGCCCGGAGCGTTCTCCGGCGAATTGGAAGGGCAGCTGACGTAATACCCGTTGTCGTCCAATATAAAGAAGTCTTCATAAAACAGCGCGGTTTCTCTAAGAAAAGGCAGCGCACGCTCCCTTAAAAATTGCATGTCGCCCGTGTATAAGTAGTAATCGTAATAATGCTGGGCAATCCAGCCCGCCGCTCCGGTCCAATGGATAATATGAGGGGCCTTATGCTTCAGCAGCCCGGAATCCGGGGACGTCGGGGCCGGAATATAAATTCCCCGGCAGCCGTACAGCCGCTTCGCATTCGTCCGAAAATCGCCGATCAGCCGGTCGAAGTAGTCGAACATCGCCAGCAGCAGCTCCGGCATATTGCCGGACAGCGCCTGCCAATAGATCATCTGGATATTTTCGTTGGACATGTTGAACGCCCACATGCCCTCGTATTCGCCGCACCATAGTCCGTACAGATGGCATGGCTGGCCGCCGTCGCGGGAGCTGGAGACGAGCAGGTATCTGCCGTAGGCCCACATCTTCTCCGTCATCTCCAGCGACGCTTCTCCCTGATAGGCGTCCAGCAGCAGCTCCTCGTTGGAGCGCTCGTAACTCTCCGCCCGAGCTCCATCGTCACGGCGCCGAACAGCCGTCCGTGCTCCCGCGCATGAGGCCCGAGCAGCTCGGCGTAGCTTGGGGTCGCCTGCGCCAAGGCTCGGCGTCCCCGCTCCCATGCGGCGGCGCGCTCGTCCCGGACGAACGGCTGCACCATCACCAGCACGCTTCGCGCCCCGTCGACCTTCAGCCTGCCGTTATCCGACTCGATCGTCCCCCCTAGCGGGATGACTCTCGCCACGGCGCCGAAGTCGGACCGATCGTCATTCTCGGCGGCGTAGAACAAGTACTCGCCTTCGCTGCGCAGCTCGGCCTTCTCGGGCAGCGTAGCCGCCCGGCGGATGTCCTTCGGATCGTGCAGCTCCATGTACAGCTGCGCATGAATCGGGTCCGGGCCGTCCGCGCGGATTTCATAGACGATCCAGTCGTCCGGACGCGATACGAACAACGCGCGCTCATAGCGGGTCGCTCCGTCGCGCCAGGACACCGTCACTTCTCCCGTCTCCATGTTCAGCTCTCGCCCATAAGCTTTAAAGCCGTGCGGAGAAGGCATGATGACCTTGAAATCGGCCAGGGGCAGCGGCCACGCCATCTTCGGCTTGTAGCCCCGCTCCTCCAGCGCGTCCGCCATAATGCGGTTAGCCTTCGGAGCGTCGCCGGCGAGCAGCAAGGCTCGCACTTCGGGCAGCTTGTCGCTGACATCCGGCAGCTCCGGCGTCTGGCTGCCGCGCCACAGCTCCTCATGCGTCAGCAAAATCGTCTCCTCGTACACGCCGCCGTAGACGGCGGCGCCGATCTTCCCGTTGCCGGAAGGCAGCGCCTCGCGCCATTTGGCCCCCCACCAGGATGAGGGGTACTTCAAGCTAAGCTTATGTTTATGTCCGAAAGTCACTTTGTCCAGCGGTCGCATATTCATCTTCCTCTCTGTCAGGTTCGCTACTGCTGCTTGTTTTGATCTTCAATCGCCTTGTTGATCAGCTCTTCGGCTTCACGCAGCGCCGTGTTGACATCCTCTTGCCCTGTCGCCACTTTTTTAAACTGCTGGCGCATGATCGTAAAGGCGGCCCCGTCGTATTTGGTAATGGACGGAAACGGCTTGGCGTTTTTGTTTTTAATGAACGCTTCGCGGTTTTTGCCCTTTAACACTTCAATGTCGAGCCCGAAATCCTGGTTGATCGACGTATCGGTCAGCACCGAAGCGTTGCCGTTGCGCGCAATGACCTTCTGAGCCTCCGGCGTCAGCATCGCGCTCAGCGCCATGAACGCCTGGTCCTTATGCTTGGAGGTGGTCGTTATCATCCGCGCGCCCCCTTCGACTTGAACTCCCGTATTGGGCGCTTCGGGAAAGCTCGGCAGGCTGACCACGTCATAGTTCAAGCCGTTCTTGACCGCCTCGGGCATCGAGGAGAAAAACGAGCTTGTCGAGTACATCGCCAGCGTCTTGTCCTTGGAGAAAGCATTTAGTCCCTTGCCGTAGCCGTTCGCGTCCACCTCGTTGCCCGTGATCGTGTAGAAACGGGCCCAGTTCTCGAACAGCTTTTTCCATTCGGCATTGTTCACGATCGCTTTGTTCGTCTTCTCGTCGATGACGGGAACCGAGAGCTGATTGTATTGAATTTGGAACAAATCCTGGAAGTCGTACCCGCGGTAAGCGACGCCTCCGTCGGTTCTCGTTACTTTTTTGGCGACCTCATAGACTTGATCCCAGGTCATTCCGTCCTGCGGATACGGCACGCCGAACCGGTCGAATATATCTTTGTTGTAATATAGGGTGACGACATTGGCGGATACCGGCAGCGCGTACAGCTTGCCTTCCCCGGAATTTTTGCGGACCGTATCGACCACTACGGGGTCAACGGCGCTCAAGTCAAGGTTAAACGCTTTCACATACGGCGTCAAATCCTCCAGCAAATCCAGATTCTCATATTTCGCAATGGCCGATATATTATCGCCGAGAATATCCGGCACCTCGCCGGAGGCAATTAAATCCTCGATTTTGTTGGTCATCGGGACGAGCGTCAGATCGATATTCGGATATTTTAGTTTAACCGGGGCGACGACCAGCTTTTGGAACAATTCCTCGGACATATTGCCGTAAAACGTAAGCGTCACCGGGTCCGTATTGATTTTCGCCGCCGGCGCCGCCTCTCCCGGCTTCTCTGCGCTTTGTCCAGAGCAGCCTGGAGCCAGCGCCGCGAGCATCGTCACAGCTGTCAGTAAGATGAACTTCGTATTTTTCTTTTTCATTCGCCTATCCCCTTTGATCGTCAAATTGATGGGCAAGAAGGGGCGCGGCTGCCGCGCCCTGCCGCCGCTTAAGCCGGCTTATTCCGGCCGCTTGAATTGATACAATTGATCCCGCAGCAGCGCCTTATCCTTGTTCTCGCTGTACCATTTGGCATACCAGTCGTCGACCTGCTTGCCGCCCGCTCTCTCCCATAGGCTCTTCGCCTCGGCCAAGGCCTGATCCGGCGTGTACGCCGCTCCGCTGACGATCGCCTTGATCCAGATGTCGTCGATCGGCTTCTTGACGCTCGTATCGATGAGCTGAATATCGTCCGGCGCAATCGGCATATGCTCCCCGTGCGTAATATCGGCGATCGGCCGCTCCGGCGACAAGTAGTACTCGCCCGCCTGCTTCATCATCGTATAAAATTCTTTTTCCTGCGGATGGTCCAGATTCAGCGTCTCCTCATATCTGCCGCATTTGCCCTCCAGCGCCGGGGAGAACAGCATCCGGTAATCGCCCGCATAAGACAGCTGCTTCTCCTTCTCCTTGTCGATGAAGATCGGACAGCCGTTCGGCCCTTGCTTATAATGCGTGCCTTCGATTCCGTATTTCAGCGTTTTGCCCGCCTCATCGGAGGAGATGAAATCGATATATTTCATAATCGCTTCCGGGTTTTTGGCTTGGCTGTTCACGATGGCCGTAATTTGCACCGGGTTCTGGATCGTCGGGCTGAATTGGCCGTACGGGCTGCGGGGCAGCGGTATGACGATCACCTCGGCCGAAGGATTGTTCTTCTTCAGCGATTCGTAAATTTGCAGCCATGCGGCGCCGGTTATTTGTCCGCCCCACATGCCGATTTTCCCGTTCACCCAGTCCTGCTGCGCCTTCTGGCCGCTCCTGTCGGTCAAATAATCCGGATCCACCAGCCCTTCGTCGTACAAACGCTTCTTAAACGCCGCAGCCGCTTTGGCCCGCTCCCAGTCGTGAATCAGCTTGCCGTCCTCCACGACCCATTTCACATTCTGGAACATCGCGTTCACGATCTGGTTCGTAATATAGGCGAGCGAGGTACCGTACGTGTCCTTTTGGCGATTGCCGTCGGGGTCCTGCTCGGTGAAGGCTTTCATCACCTGGTACAGCTCCTCCGTCGTCTTGGGCGTCTCCAGGTTCAGCTTGTTCAGCCAATCCGCGCGGATGAAGAGCGCATGGTTCGCCTGCAGCCCGTTGATCACGCCGAACCCGTACATCTTGCCGTCCGGCATCGACGCCGCCGTCCTGAGCACCGGGTATTTCTCCAGAAGCTGCTTGTACGTCGTGCTGTATTTGGCGATCATATCGTCGACCGGCATCATTTGCTTCTGCGTGTACAGCTGCCCGCGCAGCACGTTGGAATAATCGAAGATCAGCTCGGGCGCGGTGCCGGAAGCGAATAAGGCCGTCAATTTGGCCGTCGCGTCATTGCGGGGAATGGGCGTAAACTTCACATGAACCGGACCGTTCCGATCGATCCATTCGGTCCAGCGGTTTTGCTCGATCGTCCCCTCTTCCTGCGGAACCAGTCCGCGGTCGTACACCGTCGCGCTGATTTCCGGCTTTTGCCCGCCCGCGTTCCGGCCCGCCCGCCCTTCCTGATCGGAGCCTGAGCAGCCTGCAAGCAACGCCGATACCGCAAGAACGGCCGCGGCGCCAAGGCGCATCCTGTTCGTCAGCCTGTTTCTTTTTCTTTTCATCATCTAGCACTCCCCCAAAGCCGGACGGCCGCAGGCCTCCTCCCGCGCCGAGACGCACAGGGGCCGACTGGAACGCTTCATGGCTTTGCCTCCCTTATGCTTCACATGCGGTGAGTCCAATGTAGCCCATGAGCTTCTCCGCTGACAATGGACAATATTCCGCGAGGTCACCGTTTTCCATTTCAGCCGGTAACGGCGCGTTTTTCCGGCCTGCCGCCGCTTTTTACGCCACCGTTCCAATATCCGAAGCGCAGCGGCAAACAGGCCGCCCGGCGGCGCCGGACGGCCCTATATACAGGGAGCCGGGACTTACCCGGCCTCCTTCTTACGGTACTCTCCGGGCGTAAGCCCGGTCAGCTTCTTGAACACGCGCATAAACGACCTGACGTTCGGATACCCGGACTTCTCGCCGACCTCCTGGACGGATTCGCTCGTCTCCATAAGCAGCTTCTTCGCCTGCATAATGCGGACGTCCGCCAAATAGTCCAGGAAGTTGACCCCGAACTCTTCCTTGAACATTTGGCTGACATACTTCGGATTCAGATCGAACTCTCCGCTAAGATGCGTTAGCGATAAATCCGGATTGGCATACTGCTCGTTAATATATTGCTTGACCCGCAGCATCAGCGGATGCTGGCTGCGGGCGTTCCGCAGCTCCTCCATCCGGCGAAAGCCTTCCTTCAGAATCACAGTCATTTCCCGCTCCAGATCGAGGATCGTATCGAGGCGCTCCAATGCCCCGTTCAGCCGCGGAAGCGCCTCTTCGTTCCAAACCGTCTGGAGTTCCCCGGGAAGCTCCGTAATCTCCCGCTGCATATGGTAGATCAAGTAATGGAGCGTCGCGGCAATATCGTCGCTTGCGAACAAGCCGTCCGCCAGATCGCGGAACAGCTCCTCCAGCTCCAGCTCCCAGTCCCGGTCCCCGAGCCGGTATTTCTGGCCGAGCGAGCGCATGACATGCAGATGCTCGTAGACCTCTCCCTGCGATTTGGAGGCGATCTCCCTGTGCTCGATGATCCGGTCGCCGCCGAGCGCGGACTTGTATTTCAAAGCCTCCAGCGCCTCTTCATACGAGCCTGGAACCTCCGCCAAAGACGCCGCCGCTTCTCCGATGCCGACCGTTACGGTAAAATCGAGATGCTGGCTTCCCCACTGTCTCACTTTATCGAACAGCCGCAAGGCGCGTTCCGTCGTCTTCTCCGTCTCCGGCAAATGGGCCAGCACGCTGAGCCGCTGGCTTGAGGTCCATTCCATCCAGACGGCTGCGCCCTCGTTCTGGGCGATCTCGTTCACGACGCTGCTTAATGCGAACTTAAGCAGGTACTGGTCCCTCGTATTGTAACGCGATGCGAAATCCGCGTATTTGTCGATTTCGACGACAGCCATGACGGTCCGCTCCACATGCTCCCGCAGTCCGTACAGCCGCATCTCTTCCTCGAACTCTTCCCGCGCAATCGGCCTGCTCCCTTCGATCACTTCGTTAAAAAAGCTCCGTTTGCGAAAAATAAGGTCTTCCTCGCGCTGCTTCTGGAACGTCATCGTCCGTTCGACCAAATCGTCCAGCGCCGTTTCGATGAAACGGAACTCATCCTGCCCGGACGCGCCGGAAAGCGCGCTGCTTCTTTGTGCGGCGTAAGCGTCGATGCGGGCTAAAATCGACTCGATCGGCTGATAGTTGCGGCGCGTCACATAAACGATCCAGACGATGCCGATGACGACCATCAAGAGGTTCAGCGCGAGCCATACCGATGAGTAGGAGAAAACGAATAGCGGAAGATTATCGCGCAGCAGCCCGCTTTGAACGCGCCATCCGGTATAGTCCGAGGTCACGTCGGACAATACCTCGCCGTCTGCTTTGCTGTCCAGTATCGGCTGGCCTCCGCGGTCGGTCAGACGAATAAAATTAACGTCGGAATCGGTCATATCTTTAACGAGATTTTGAATGGCCGCCGTCTGTACATTGATCGCGATAATGCCCTGCCGGCCTCCCAGCAGCGGCACGTTCTTGACCAGCGTGACCACCGCTGCCGGCTGTCTCTGATCGTCGAATTCCTTGTAGCTTCTCACATCGGTCCATTTGTAGGAACCGCCTTGCCCGAGAGCCTGCCGAATGAAATCCCGGTCCCCGAACTCGCCCACCGAAGCCATCAGATTATTGCTAAGCACGATCTGATCGGAGGAACGAACCAAATAGATCGAATCGATCATCGGCGTATTAATCATGAGCTCTCTTAGCTTATACGAGACATCGTAGAGCGTCATCGCAGGGTTGCCAGTGTAATACTGGGCAAAAAACTGGCTGATCTGCTCGTTCGTCTGCACTTCCTTGATCATTTGCTGGTCGATCGTTCTCATCGTGTGATCGATCATCTGCATAACGTGCTCCGCGAACACGCCGTTGGCGCGGACCGCCTCTTTCTTGGACAGCTCGCTTGCCGAAATCGCCGACAGCGCAATGAGGGCCAGCGCAATGAAGAAAAAAACCGGCAAATAAGACAACAGCATTCGTTTAAACCAATGTTTTTTCATGCTTTCCTCCGGGCGAAGACTATCATCTTGCACTATTATAGCGCAAATCCCCGCGCGCGCTGAGGTTTATTTAGTAGAGAGGACTGACGACAAACCCGCCGCTCATCGATGCCCGAACCAGCATATGTCCGTTCTCCTCAGAGCTATCGGCAATACGGCAGCCGAGCGATAGCAGCGTTGCCTGCAAAGGAACGTAAACGGTTCCATCGATCAGCTCCATTTGCGGCAAATGCACGGCAGTCAGGCTGCCTCCCGCCCGGAGACGCAGCTCATGCCGGGAGAAGTCGTATTCCGCCGCATAGCCGCCGTACCGGACGACCGCCGTTCGCTCGCTACCGTCCCAATGAATCTGCCCGCCCATCGCCTCGATCAGCGGCCTCAGTGGCACCTCTTCTAAACCGTGGACCATTCTGTACTGCTCCGCGTCAAGCTGCAGCTGCCGCTCCCCAAGGCGCAGCTCAAGAGGCAGCAGCGGCTCGTCTTTGGCCTTGCCCGCTCCCTTCGGTACGATAGCGAGCGAAGCTCCTTCCTCCTCGCCCGCCGCAGATGCCGTCTTCGTTAGCCCTGCCGCTTCAAGCCCGCGCATATGCTCTCCCGCCTCGGCCAGCAGCTGCTCATGCCCGACTTCCGTGAGCGAGCGCGACCATTTGATTTTACCGCTGGAGAAATGAATCGGCTGCACTTCAGTAGTCAACGAGGCGAAAGCGTAGCCCTTCTCCTTAAACAGCCGGATCACCTCAGGCAGCGCCTTCACACTCTGATCGTGACCGGTTCCGTCATGCATAAGCACTACTGTTTCATTCTTGAACGGCCCCTTCTTGACCGTCTGTATAATTTCGCTCGCAGGCACCCCCGGCCTTGCCGAGTCGCCGCTGTCGATATTCCAATCGTAAACTTCGTAGCCCGCTTGGTCGAGATAATAGAAATAGAAGGCATCGAAATTGCCGAAGGTCCCTCCGGGCGCCCGGATGAGCCTGGGCCTGATCCCCGCCGCGTCGGCTATAATATCCTCCGTCTGCTGCAGCTGATCCCAGAACGTTTGCGCCCCGGAATAAAGCTCTTTATACACATGATTATACGTATGATTACCGATCGCATGGCCTTCCTCCAGCGCCCGCCGCACGAGCTCCGGATGGGATTTCACTTGCTCGCCCAGCACAAAAAACGTCGCCTTGACATCCTCTTCCTTCAGGATATCGAGCACCTTGGCCGTCAGCGGGCTCGGCCCGTCGTCAAAGGTTAAATACACGGTCGGCTGCTCGGGGGCTTTGTACTGCTTATCTTTCCAAAGCCTCTGCCCCGATTTCAGCTCGTTATAGGTCGTATGCGCGTCCGCGGCGCTTTCGCCTGCAGCGGCCTGCGCGCCTGCCAAGGGACCCGGAATGGAAAGCCAAGAGAATGTCAAAATCAGGGCCATACATACGCCCACCCGCTTCATAAGCTGGGCCCGGAACAAGTTGAACATGAAGGATCCCTCCGCATAATCTATTAATTGCCGACTTACTAGATTATATGGGAGAAAGCTTGATCCTATGCCTTCAACCACGCCGCTCCGGCAAAAAAAAGAGCAGGTCCGGTCCCAAGGACCGAAACTGCTCTCGGATCATCGACATTGTGCATGAAACTGGTTCGCAAGAAACCGGCTTTTGCAGCTTCGTCCGCTCTACTTAAGCAGCTCCTGCAAATACCGCAGAACGTCCTCGGCATGGTCTTTGACCCGTACCTTGCGCCATTCCTTCAGCAGGATTCCTTCCGGGTCAACGAGAAAGGTCGAACGTTCCACGCCCATATATTGTTTGCCGTACAACGTTTTCAGCTGCCAAACGCCATATCGTTCCGCAGCCTGGTGGTCCTCATCGGCCAGAAGCATGAACGGCAAGCCGTACTTCTCAATGAATTTGACATGCCGCTTGACAGGATCGACGCTGATTCCGACAATCACGGCGTTCGACGCCTTGAACAGATCGGCACGATCGCGGAAATCGCAGGCTTCCGTCGTACAAGCCGGGGTCATGTCCTTGGGATAAAAATAAATAATGACGTATTTGCCGCGCAAATCGGATAAGTGAACCGGATGCCCGCCGGAGGCGGGAAGCTCGAAATCCGGCGCTTGTTGGCCAACTTGGGTAGTCATAAGTCGCACGCCTCTCCTTTAGCAGTAGATGTTACGAACGAGTATACCGCTAAATGGGCGATTGTACAAACCGGCTATTCCGCTTTGTCCGAGACGGCTTTGAAAGCTTGCAGCGACGATCTCAATCTTGCTGCGCCTATTTCATTGACAGACAGCGGACGGTCCGCCTTGACCGCAAGCGCCGCTTTCACCATCATCCGCTCAGGCATAATATCGTCATGCTCATTGTTTGCGGTCATCGCCATCACCAGGTTCAGATCCGGTACGACAAAAATCCGCTGTCCCCCCGAGCCCGCGGCATAAAACGCTTGGCGATGCCACGTACGGTTCGTCTCGCTGACGATCGGCTTCAGCCACCACAAATAGCCGAACCCGCCCTCCGTGCCGTCGTCGTACAACTGCGTCCCCTGCAGCTGAACCGATTCCTCGACCCACTCCGGCCGCAGCAGCTGATAATTTTCCCAGCGGCCTCTGTGCAAATATAGGAATCCGAGCTTGGCCATATCGCGAGGCGTCAGCTTCAATCCCCAAGAGCCGATTAAGTGTCCTTGCGGGTCCTGGTTCCAGATCACGCTTGTGATGCCGAGCGGGTCGAATAAATTGAGTTTGGCGAATGCGCTAAGCGGAAAGCCGAAAGCCCGCTGCGTCAATATCGATAACAAATGCGCGTCGCCGTTGCTGTATTTGAACGCGGTGCCCGGCTCGTGAGCCATAGGGCGGCTCCATATATATTCCCCCCAGTTCGGGGCTTCCGTCATTTCCAGAGAGGAGCGTTCGCCGGTATTGTCCCAATCGATCCCTGAAATCATCGACAGCAACTCGCTGACCTTGATCCTCGCTTTGCGGGAGTCGCCGACGATCTCCGGGATGAAATCTTTCATCGGTTGATTCAAATCCCGAATGACATTCTGCTCCAGCGCCATACCGACGAGAGCCGAAGTAAAGCTCTTGGTGACGGAAAACATCGGATGCAGCTTCCCCGCATCCCAATCCTTATTGTAGCCTTCGGCGACCAGATACCCGTCGCGGATCAGCACGAAGCTGTGGACGTTATGATGCTTGAGCTGATCGACCAGGTCCGCAATGACTGCGGAATCCATACCGCGTTCTTCGGGAGAAGCGGTTCGCCAGCCTTCCGTAGGCCAATAATCGGGGGGATTAATCCGAGACAATGACCGGACCATTCGGGAGTCGGAATATTCCAGAACCGTTCCGGCCGCCCGTTCCTCCATCATCACCGCCGTCTGCGCAGTTGTACTGCCGGGCGTCACCGCTTGAAGAGTTTTCATCATCAGAGGACCGTTGCGCAGCAGGCTTTCTCCCCCAACGGCTTGAATTTTAAGCGCGGAAGCTTGAACTGATTTTTTCTTTTTTCTTTTAGTCATCGTTCTTCCTCCTCCAATATAGTTTCCCGCTTCGAAGCGCAGCATAGCCACCCCTTATTCATGGGCGGCTGTGCCTTGTTCGTACGATTATTTATGATGAATGAAGTCCTGGATCGAAGAAGCCATATCCTCTTGCAGCTTGGAGGTCAACTGCTCGTCGTTTATTCCTTTTTCCGCGGCGATATCGGACAAGCTCTTGCCGCCTTCTAGCTCCTTCTTCAGCTCGCTTTTAGTTATCCCCAGCAGCTTGGCCAGCGATTCGGCTTGGGGTTTATATTGAAATTGCAACAGGTGTTTCTTGGCTTCCCCGGTCGTTTTTGCCTTATCTTGATAGCCGGTTTTATTGATCCGATTCTCAATCTGCTCTCTCGCTTTTTGAGACAATGTATTCGCCTCGTCCTGCGTAATCTGGTTGGCGCCGAGCGCTTCGTCAATAATCCTCTGCGTATCGCCGATCAGCTTGGTAGCCAGCGCATCGCTTGGCATCCCTTGATCGATAGACACGCTGGCCAGCGACTTGCCGCTTTGCAGCGCGTCCTGCAAATCTTCGTAGTCCATGTCGAGAATTCCCGAAGCTTTGATCACCAGCTGATCCAGCCCCAAATCAACCCGTTTCGACAACGGAATCGAAGTATTCACCGCAGTTGTAATCGCCGCATCGCCGTCGTCATCGTCCGCATACGCGGAATGCGTAAGCACCCCGCCGAAGCCTCCGATCAATAAAGCCGCCGCTACCGTTCCAGCCATCATTTTTTGTTTGACAGATTTCATGGCTCTCTCCACCTTATCCGTTAATAATTCCTATTTTTGCGGGAGCGCCGCTCCCTTCTACAAGTCAAAGTATAGGCGCCAATTATGAATAAATTTTTACGCGAACATGAGCGCAGACTAAATGTTAGCTTAAAATTGGCTTAAAATTTTTACGTCTGTGCGGCGGGCAAATTTCTGTTGCCTTCGTTCCATTATCTGGTTATAATAGGTAATTAATATCCAATAGCAACGATGGGAAAGAGTAGTTGGAACGCATTCTTTCGAACAGAGAGCTCCGGCGGCTGAGAAGGAGCAAAGAATGGTCCGATGAATATGGTCCCAGAGCTGTGCACCGAACCCGGCGGAAGCCTCCGCGGAAGTAGGCTGCATCGGTCGCGCCCGTTACCGCGCTAGGGTATAACCGCCGAAGCTTCGGCGCCGTACCCGAAGAGAACCGCCCTGTGAAGTGCGGTTAAATTCAAGGTGGTACCGCGTGAGCCAGACTCTCGTCCTTTTACAAGGACGGGAGTTTTTTGTTTTTCCCACTCCCATTTGGTGTATGAAAGGATGAGGACAATGACAATTTTTATCGGAGGAGCATGGCCTTATGCGAACGGCTCGCTTCACTTGGGGCGTGTCGCATCGCTTCTTGCCGGAGACATTCTGGCGCGTTATTTCCGGGCGAAGGGCGAGGACGTGCTGTATGTGTCGGGCAGCGATTGCCACGGCACGCCTATTTCCGTTAGGGCGGATCAGGAAGGCGTGGAGCCGGGCGTGATTGCGGATCGGTATCACGACGAATTCGTGCAGTGCTTTCGGAAGCTCGGCTTCTCGTACGATCTCTACACCCGCACGGACGATCCGTTCCACCATCGCGTCGTTCAGGAGCTGTTCGTCAAGCTGCTGGATACCGGCTGGCTGTACGAGAAGGACGTCCGGCAAATGTACTGCGGAGAATGCCGCCGCTTCCTGCCTGACCGCTATGTCGAAGGCTGCTGTCCCCACTGCGGCCATACCGCTCGCGGCGATCAATGCGACGCTTGTTCTTCGCTGCTCGATCCTTCGGAGCTTCTCGAGCCGAAGTGCAAGCTGTGCGGGGATCATCCGGAAACTCGCGGCACGGAGCATTATTTTCTGGCGCTGTCCCGCTTCCAGCAGTCATTGGAGCAGTACGCTCGCGATCAAGCCGCCGGCTGGAGAGACAATGCCAAAGAGCTTACGCAAAGATATTTGAACGAAGGGCTTCATGACCGGGCGGCCACTCGGGATTTGTCTTGGGGAGTCGATGTTCCTTTGGAAGGCTGGGAAGGGAAAAAAATATACGTATGGATCGAAGCGGTCAGCGGGTATTTGTCCGCAAGCATGAAGTGGGCTGCCGATAACGCAGCGGACTGGCGGCCCTATTGGTCGGAACAGGCGACCTCCTACTTTGTGCACGGCAAAGATAATATCCCGTTCCATACGCTTATTCTTCCGGCGCTGCTAATGGGGGCGGGAGAACTGCATCTGCCGGATCGGATTTTATCCAGCGAATATTTGACCCTCGAAGGACGCAAATTTTCGACCAGCAGCAACTGGGCCGTGTGGCTTCCCTACATGCTGGAAAAGTACGCTCCGGATTCGTTGCGCTATTTTCTGATTGCTAACGGTCCGGAGCAGCGCGATACCGATTTTTCGTGGAGAGAGTTCATTTACAGCCATAATGGAGAACTGCTGGGCGCCTTCGGCAACTTTGTAAACCGCAATTTGCAATTTATCGTAAAGGCTTTTCAGGGCTTAGTACCCGGCGGCCGGATGGATACGGAGATAGCCGAGCGCCTTCGGCGGCTGTATCCGCATATTGGCGCAGCGTTGGAAGCGGGCAGATGCAAGGAAGCGCTGGAGGAAATTTTCGCGTTTATCCGCAGCGGGAACAAATATTTCGACGGCCGTCAGCCGTGGCGGCAGGTGAAGGAAGCGCCGGAGGAAGGCGCGGATACGCTGTTTACCTGCGTCCAGATCATCGCCAATTTATCGAACCTGCTCTCCCCTTTTCTTCCGTTTGCCTGCGATTCCATTCGCTCGTTCCTCGGTCTGGCACAGAAGCCGGGCTGGAGCTATATCGAAGTCCCGCCGCATAGCGCGCTTCATGCGCCCGCGCCTTTATTCGAACGGCTCGATACGGGGTTGATCGAAGAGGAGACGGCGAGGCTGAAAGCGGCAGCGAGCCGTTAACCGCTCCGTTTGGCAATCGCTAACGTGAGAGAACCGTCTATCGGGTTCTTTTCAGAAACGCGCGATCGCGGTAGTCGGAAGTTTTTTACCGCCAATAGGAAAAATAGCCGCCCCCTGCTTCCTCCGCCCGTTCCCCCGTCTTTACGGGAGATGCGGTACGAAGAGCAGAAGGCGGCAGCCTTTGCGTACTTTCATGTGAAGTAGATTAGGAGCCGGCGCCGCGGTAGCGTTTAACCCCAAAGTTCCACACCAGGAGCGCCACCGTCAGGAATACGATCCCGACGACCGGGGTGAGCAGAGCGAACGTCCCCCAGTTTTGCCGGTCCAGGAAGTACGCTGCGGGATAAAATCCGACGAAGCCGAACGGCAGCACCCACGTCAGCAGCACGCCGATAAGCTTGTTGTAGATCGTCATCGGGTAGCGGCCGTAGTTTTGCAAATTCCACAGCAGCGGCAGGATTCCGGTCGGCGAATCGGAGAAAAACGACAACGCCGTGAAGAAAATATATACTCCGCCGTAAATCATAATGGAGCCGGCCACCAGCAGCACGAACACGAACGGATCGTACCAGGTTAACCCCAGCCCGAGCTGCGACCAGGAAAACACCATAATAACAAAGCCGGTCAAGGCGCTGAACAGCGACGACGGGTCGATATTTTCCAACATCAGCTGAATCAGATTGTACGCCGGACGCGTTAAAATCCGGTCCATTTCCCCTTTGACGATGTACCTCTCGCTAAAATTCCACAGATTAAAAAAGGTAATAAAAATACCGTAAGGAACCATAAAGTATCCATAGATGAACATAACCTGCTGCTCGTTCCACGATCCGATTTGCTGCGTATGCTGAAATACGACGAGGATGAAAAATAAGTTTAACCCGTTAAACAGCAGATCGGATAACACTTCGATCCAAAAGTCGGAGCGGTATTCCATTCTCGTTTTCATATAATTTTTCAAATAATCGATAAACAGCCCGGCATAAAACATCGTTCTTTACCCTCCCTGCACAAACAGCCGCTTCCGCGCGCTGCGCCACAATAAGAACAACGGGATGATCAGCAGCGCGAACCAGAGCAGCTGTACGCCGAGCACTTCGTATACCGCCCCGCCCGCTACTTTGCCCGTAAACACGGCGCTCGGCAAATAGGTAATCGCCTGAAACGGCAGCAGCTTCAGCAGCCCTTCGGCCCAGCCGGGGAAAAACGACATCGGGATGACGAGCCCGGAGAACAGATCGACGGCAACCCGCTTCATGCGCATCATGCCTTCATTATTTTCAAGAAAAAACGCGAACAAACCCGTAATGATGTTAATCTGAGAATTGATCAGGAAGCTAAACAGCAGCATGACCAGGAAAACGCCCCATACTCCGGGGTCCGTAGGCAGCTTGACCGGGAACAAAAACGATACGATGACCATGCCCGGCGTAGAAAACAGCAGGAGGCGGAAGATGCCTTCGCCGAAGCCCTGCATCATTTTGACAATGATATAGTTGTAAGGCCTTATGAATTGCACGGCTACGCTGCCGTCCTTGATCTCGTTCGCAATTTCGCGGTCCAGATTGTTGAAGTAAAACGCCCGAGCCATCCAGGAGACGGCGACATAGGTCGTCATCTGGCCTACGGTCATGCCGCCCAGCTCTTCGCTCGCGCCGTAGATCGCCTTCCACAGAAAATAATACGCTCCGATATTCAGAGCATAAATAATAATGCCGCTGTAGTAATTGACCCGGTAAGCGAGCATCATCAAAAACCGGATGCGGATCATGTCGACATAAGCGCTAAGCATGACGGTGCACTTCCTCTTCCTGCGCCGCAGCCGCTTCTCTCGCCTGCTTCGTCTCAGCCGAGCCGGATTGGTAAATTTCTCTGACAATGTCGTCCGTGTTCGTTTCGACAATCTTGATGTCTTCGATCGACGTGACGCTCACTACGCGGCTCAGCACCTCCGATACGTTGGCGCGCTGCTGCGGAATCCAAACCTTGGCCGTCAGCTCGTTATCCAGCGACCACTGGACTTCGAGACCTTGCGTCAGCTCCCGCAGCCGCTCGATCGATACGGCTTCGGCGAACTGCAGGATCACTTCCTTGCCCTTACCCCACTTGGCCTTAAGCTCCTCCAAGCCGCCGTCATAAATGATGCGGCCGTCATCGAGCATAATGACGCGGGAGCACAGAGCCTCGATATCCTGCAAGTCGTGGGTGGTAAGCAAAATCGTCGTTTCGTACCGCTGATTCATCTGTTTCAGAAATTCGCGGATTTCCGTCTTCACCACGATATCGAGACCGATCGTCGGCTCATCGAGGAATACGATTTGCGGATTGTGCAGCAGCGAGGCCGCGAGCTCACAGCGCATCCGCTGTCCTAAGCTGAGCTTCCGGACCGGACGGGCCAATAGCTCCGATAATTGCAGCCGCTCGACCAGCTCGTCCAGCCGTTTCTTGAAATCGGCCTCCGGTACGCGGTAAACCTTTTTCAGCAGCTGGAACGATTCGATCACTCCGATATCCCACCATAGCTGGCTGCGCTGACCGAACACGACGCCGATGCCGCGGACGAACTTCTCGCGCTCCTGAAACGGAATGTAGCCGTTGACGCGGATATCGCCGGATGTAGGCACCAGAATACCGGTAAGCATTTTGATCGTAGTCGATTTGCCCGCTCCGTTCTCGCCGATATAACCGCATATTTCCCCTTTGGGAATTTGGAAGCTAATGTCTTTAACCGCCCGCACTTGGTTATACTCACGTCTAAACAGGTCTTGGACGGCACCTTTAAGACCTTCGCGGTTTTTCTGCACTCTGAATTCCTTGCGAAGGTTGCGCACTTCGATAGCTTGCATGATTCCCTCCTGCTTATACAATTAGATGTTTGTAGCGATGCTTGTTTGTCAGAACATGGCGAAACTTGCTATAAGGAAACAGATCAAATTATAATGAAAGTAGCGCTTCCCGAATCATTTCGGGTTTATGCGGCCAATGAAGTTCGACTGCCAGCCCCAATCTTTTACATATTGCGACGGGGATTCCACTCTTTCCTAGATCAACCATGCATGTTCCTGCAGCATCTTCAAAACCTATACACGTTATCATACACGAACCGTTTGCAAAGGGAAAGCGACTGACAACTTCAAGGAAAGGATCGGATGAGATGGTCAAAAAAATCAAATGGACGCTGTTCGCGGCGCTGCTCCTGCTGCTGGTAGGAACCGGGTATTATACATACGCTTTTTTGCATTTCGCCAATAACATTCAGTCCAAACCCGAGAATACCAAGCTGTTTAGCGGGGTTACGGCCCAAAACACGACGAAAGTATCCGAAACCTATACGCCGCCCAAATGGGAAGGCAAACAGCGCGTCAATGTCCTGCTTCTGGGAGGGGATTCCCGCGGACTGAAAAAAAATGAAATTCCCCGATCGGACACGCTAATGGTCGCTTCTATCGATCCGATAACGAAAAAAGCGTATCTGTTCTCTATTCTTCGCGACACGTATGTCAAAATTCCGGGTCAAGGGGAAGACCGCATCAATGCGGCTTTAGCGTTAGGCGGACCGAACCTGGCGATGAAGACGGTCAGCGATCTGCTCGGCATTCCTATTCAATATTATGTATATACCGATTTTAAAGGCTTTATCGCTTTAGTGGATGCCATCGGAGGGATCGATATCGACGTCGAGAAGGATATGAAATATTCCGACTCCGAGGACGGCCACGAATACGATATTAATTTAAAAAAAGGGATGCAGCATCTGAACGGCAATACGGCGCTGCAATATGTCCGGTTCCGCCACGATGCGTTGAGCGATTTCGCCCGAACGGAACGGCAGCGTAAATTCATACAAGCGGTCGTGGATAAAATGCAGTCGACGGCGTCGTTAATCAGACTGCCCAAAGTTTTGAACAGCATCGATCCTTATATCGAAACGAATTTGTCAATGACCGATATGCTGAAGCTCGGTACGCTCGGCTATGAAGCCAAGACGGAAGGCATGGCCAGCGAACAAATTCCTCCGTCCGGGCTGCTGCTCGAAAAGCGCGTCGGCGGCGCGGAAGTGCTGTCCGTCAATAAAGATAAACTGCAGGCTTACATCCGCAACTTGTTTGACGAGCAAAACTCGGACGAAACGAGTCCCGTTCCCGCTTCCAAGGAGAAGCCGAAGAGCGGTCCTACGACCAGTAAAAGCAGCGGATCGGCCATCTTGTCAAGTACTCCCAGCGGTTCCGTCTACCGGTAGCCGCTGGGCAAGCAGCCGCATATTCGCTTAGAGGAACCTTGAGATGCGATCCAAGCTCAGGTTCCTTTTTCCTTCATTTTCAGAAAACGGGCATTTACAATATAATAGAGAGAAGCACTTTGTCGGCCATCGCTTAAGGAACTGCATCTTAATTTGAAGGAGATGTTCGGAATGATTCCTATTTATACGGTTGATGCCTTTACCTCCTCCCCTTTTTCAGGAAACCCCGCGGCGGTATGCGTGGTACAGGAATTCCCTCCCGACGATAAATGGCTTAGGAAGGTTGCGGCCGAGATGAACTTGTCCGAGACCGCCTTTCTATGTCCGATGGATCAAGTCGGCAACTACCGTTTGCGTTGGTTTACTCCGGCGGGAGAAGTGGATTTATGCGGGCACGCGACCTTGGCCAGCGCTCAGGTGCTGTGGGAAAGCGGCGTTGCCTACCGGATCGAGCAGCTTCGCTTCCATACGCGCAGCGGCCTGCTGACCGCCAAGAGAGTCGACGGCGGCATCGAGCTGAATTTCCCGGCGGAACCCGTATCTCCTTGCGAGGCCCCGCCGCAGTTAGCGGAAGCGATAGGTTTCGAACCGAGGGCCGTATACAAGAACCGGATGGATTATTTGATCGAGCTTCCAAGCGAGCAGGCGGTGCGGGAGTTTCGGCCGGATTTCAGAGCGCTTAAGGAGCTGCCCGGAAGAGGCCTGATCGTAACAAGCCCGGCGGACGATCCGGAGGTCGATTTCGTCTCCCGCTGCTTCTTCCCGGCCCTCGGCATCGATGAGGACCCGGTCACCGGATCGGCTCACTGCGCGCTGGCTCCGTACTGGAAGGAGAAGCTCGGCAAAACCCAGTTCAAAGCCAGACAGCTCTCGTCCCGGACCGGCGAGCTGAAGCTCAGGCTGTCGGGAGAACGCGTGCTTATCCAAGGCCAAGCGGTCATTATCGTCAAAGGGCTGCTGCTGCATTAAGAGCAGTCCCTGGCTGCAAGGCCCATGCCTTTGAGGAAACCGTCTTTCGACGTCCTTTTCAAAGAGGCGCGACCGCTTCTTAGCGGAAATTTTTATCGCCAATCCAACCGGAGTTCATACGCGATTTGTCGCTGTAAATATCTTAAACATTCTGATGCGGTAAGAAAAGGAGTCCTTATTTATGACATCGCCATCCATACAAACAAAAAACCGGCCTCGTTCGGAGGCACTTTATAAAGAAGCGCTGCAGCATATCGTCGGCGGGGTGAACAGCCCCTCCCGTTCCTTCAAGGCCGTCGGAGGAGGCGCGCCCGTCTTCATGAAGCGCGGGCAGGGCGCTTACTTCTGGGATGAGGACGGCAACCGCTATATCGATTATTTAGCGGCCTACGGCCCGATCATCCTGGGTCACGGCCATCCGCAAGTGACCGCCGCAATATGCCGCGCCGCCGAAAACGGCACGCTGTACGGCACGCCGACGGAGCTTGAAATCGAGTTCGCTCGCATGATCAAATCGGCGATTCCGTCGCTCGATAAAGTGCGCTTCGTCAACTCCGGCACCGAGGCCGTCATGACGACGATCCGGGTGGCCCGAGCTTATACCGGACGCAACAAGATCATCAAATTTGCCGGCTGCTACCACGGCCATTCCGATCTGGTGCTTGTCGCCGCGGGGTCGGGCCCGTCGACCCTCGGCATCCCGGACAGCGCCGGCATTCCGATGAGTATCGCCAGCGAGGTCATCACGGTGCCGTTCAACAACCTCGAAGCGCTGCACGCGGCGCTTGAGCGTTGGGGCGAAGACGTCGCGGCGGTGATGGTCGAGCCCATCGTCGGCAACTTCGGCATGGTCATGCCGAAGCCCGGCTTCCTCGAAGGGCTGTGCGCCGCCGCCCGCAGCCACGGCTCCCTCGTCATCTACGACGAGGTGATCACTGCGTTCCGCTTCCATTACGGAGCGGCGCAAACGTTCGATGGCCTTCAGGCGCCGAGCCTCGCGGCCATCGAGCCCGACTTGACGGCCCTCGGCAAAATCATCGGCGGCGGGCTGCCGATCGGGGCCTATGGGGGCCGCAAGGACATCATGGAGCAGGTAGCGCCCTTGGGCCCGGCTTATCAAGCCGGAACGATGGCGGGCAACCCTGCTTCGATCTCCGCAGGCATCGCGTGCTTGCAGGCGCTCGCCGAGCCGGGAGTGTACGACCGGCTCGATCAGCTGGCCGCCCGGCTCGAGGCCGGCCTGGCCGAAGCCGCGCGCGAGCACGGCATCGCGCTGACGATCAACCGTATTCGCGGCGCTCTCTCCACCCATTTCTGCGATCATCCGGTGACCGATTATGATGAAGCGCAGAATACGGACGGCGAGCAATTCGCCCGCTTTTTCCGGCTCATGCTGGAGCAGGGCATCTGCCTCGCTCCGTCCAAGTATGAGGCATGGTTCATGACGACGGCTCATACCGAAGCCGATATCGCCGAGACGATCGAAGCGGCCGGACGAGCGTTCTCAGTGATGTCCGCCGCCGGCAGCGGGGCGCACAAGTAGCCCGAGGCCGGACACGGCCGGAACAAACCGAATAGAAAAAATAATGCAATGAATCGCCGCTTCCCGCGGCGGTTCTTTTTTTAACACCACCGTCTTAAATGAAATGTCCGCCGCCGGGATAAGAACGATGTGTGCGGCCGCAGCATAATCTAATAAAGCAGCGCCCACGCAACCGCAGCGGACCGATGTAACATTTGAGGACATAGAACAATTGGGGAGATTCTTTTTTCCGCAATCGGTTCATCTTCGCAGTCGTGGGCGGACGTCCTATTGGGCGAATCTGCACTCGGCTCCGTTATTTTCAGAGTTTTTTTCTCCAAAGATGATTTTTTCAGTAAATAATGGTTATTTTTAAATGGTAAAAATATTTACAACATACTGGTACCAAATATGCTGATATTTCCCATGTCAGCTTTTTTCAAATAAAAAACGAACTTTCGCCTTGTCCATGTAATGTTTTGTTCGCTTTTATAAACATGCCATAAATGTGAGTTTTTTGCCTTTATTCACCAATTATGCAAAATAGACAGCGCTTACAGGGCCCGTTTCCATTCAAAGTTCTATTGTGCAACCAGCAATTTCGTGATATTCTATAAATACTTTATTTGTAATAAAATCGGCTAATTCATAAGGTTTTTGGCATGTTGGCCGTATCGATATGCGCTCATTTTGACGAGGTGGGCACATTTTATTTTTTTGTTGCCTCGCACACCAACGCTTTACAGCGCCTACGACAAGCAGCAGCGGAGCCTAATTATGCAGAAAAAATGAATTTTTATACATTACATGCAATGTAATGTATTGGATGAATTGAGTCTGCTTTGTTATCGCCGCAAGAACATGAACAAACCTTGCTTAAGACGATTTAGACCCGCATACTTTTTATGGGAGGTGACGGTCAGCCTGCTGACCACAAAAATGAATGAAATAATGCGTAACGAAGGCCGTTTTCAGAATTTGTTAGGTACTGAGCACGACAGCTGCGGTATCATCTGCATCGTAGAGAAGGACGGTTTCCCATCTCGCGATAATATTCAGAAAACGATTGATGCCCTTGTCAAAATGGAACATCGTTCGGGCTTTATTAACGGCGAAGGCGACGGATGCGGTATTTTGACCGACATTCCAAGAGCGCTTTGGGAGAAAAAATTGACGGATGCCGGTCTGGACGGCAAACTCGCTTATGACGAGCGTTTCTCTGTCGCCCATATCTTCGTTCCTCGCAAACTGGATATTTCGGTGGCCGACATGCAGCAAGGCATTCGCGAGCTGTTCGCCCAATTCGAGGTTTCCATTATAATGGAACAAGAAAATCAGGTCGACAGCAGCGTGCTTGGCGAGAACGGCCGCAACGACGAGCCTACCTTCTGGCAAATCGCCGCGATCTGTGACAAGAAAGAAGTTGTAGTGGCGGACCATCTGTTCGAGCTTCACGTAGCTATCGAAAACCGCTGTACCGTGCACGTAGCTACCCTCAGCAACGTAACCGCCGCTTACAAAGTGATGGGCGCCGCCAGCATTCTTCCTAAATACTACAACGATACCCGCGATCCGTTGTTTGCTGCTCAAGTCACCATCGGTCACAACCGTTATTCCACCAACACGCAATCCAGCTTCTTCCGTGTACAGCCGTTCTCGTTGCTCGGCCATAACGGAGAAATCAATACGGTGAAGAAAATGCGCCTTGAGGCGGACATGGTCGGCGTCCAGCTCGTTGAGAGCGGCAGCGACTCCCAAGACATGAACCGCACGATCGAGACCTTCATTCACCGCTTCGGCATCAGTCTGTTTGAAGCTATGGAAGTCGTATTCCCTCCTATTATCAACGAAATGAAACAATTCCGTCCTGAGTTGCAAGACCTTTATGTATATTATCGTCAAATTTGGGGCCATTACGCTCAAGGCCCGGCCGGTATCGTATCCCGCTACGGCAACGAATGTATTTTCAGCGTCGATGCGCTCGGTCTTCGTCCGGTATGGATGGTAGAGAGCGAAACATCGCTGTACTTCTCCTCCGAGCAAGGCGTCATTACGGTTGACGAGATGGTAGCCGATCCGAAACCGATCGCTCCGGGCGAAAAAGTCGGCGTCATTCTTACGCCGGGCGAGCACGTCCAAGTCATTCCGTATTCCGCCGTGCAAGATCTGGTGTACGAGCGTGCCAGCAAACGAATTCAGTTCCAAGGCATGCGCAAGCATCTGAAGGATGAATTGCCTGCAATCGAAGCGGCCGCTCAGGAAGATGTTGTCGTTACCGATGCGCTGTACAGCTCATTTGGCTGGGACCGCGAAGGCATCCAAATGATCGAAACGATGTCCGAAACCGGTGCAGAACCGATTCGTTCCTTAGGCCATGACGGACCGCATGCATGTATTAACTGGGAGCGCCAGAATATTCCCGACTTCATCAAAGAGAGCGTAGCCGTCGTAACGAACCCTGCGATTGACCGCGACCGCGAAATGGAGCATTTCTCCACCCGCGTCGTTGTCGGTCCTCGTCCGAAAGTATACGGACAGCCGGACTCCCGCCTCCGCGTCGAGCTGCTGACGCCGCTTGTATTGGAAGGCAGCAACGGCATCGACTCCTTGGCAGAGATCGGGCAACCAAGCTTTGAGCAGCTGCGCGCTTTGTTCACAGCGCAAGGCGAGCAAGCCGTAACGACGCTGTCGCTTACGTTCGCCCGCGGAACATCCTTGAAGGACGCTTTGGACCAACTGGCCGCCGATGCTATCGCTGCGGTGAAGAACGGTTCCGTGCTGCTCATTCTGGACGACGCCGGTACGCATCAAAACGACCGTCTGTTCATGGACCCGCATCTGGCCGTTTCCAAAGTCGACATCGCACTTCGCGCGGAAAAATTGTCGCTCGGCGACAACCTGCGCCGTCAAACGACCGTTGTGCTGCGCACGGGCGCTATCCGCAATCTGCATGATATCGCGGTTGCCTGCGGTCTTGGCGTCGATATCGTATCTCCGTACTTGCTGTTTGCTACAGCCGCAAACAAGAACGGTGCTCCGGCCGCACGCAAAGTGTACGCCGCTTTGACCAAAGGCTTGGAGAAAGTGATCTCAACCATCGGTACGCACGAGCTGCGCGGTTACACCCGCTTCTTCTCGTCGATCGGCCTGAAGCCGGAAGTATCCGATGTGCTGGATATCGTCAACTACTTGGGCAGCGATAACGCAGGTACCGGCTTTGCCGAGCTGGAGAAGGACGCGGAAGCCCGTCATATGGACTTCTCGAATCCGAAAGCCAAAGCGGCCCGCAATTTCCACTTTTTCCAACGGATGTGGAAGGCTCTGGGCGAGGCGGCTGCAGGAACGGCGCCTTACAGCGACTACCGCGATAAGCTGCGCGAAGAAGAAAAACGCAATCCGATTTCCATCCGTCACGTTGCCGACTTCAACTTTGACAAGTCGCATCAGGAAGGCCGCAAGCCTCTGGACCCTGCTCAAGTCGATATCGGTATCGGCGGTCACGATTTGCCAATGCTGATCTCCTCCATGTCGTTCGGTTCCCAGAACGAAACCGCGTTCCGCGCTTATGCGGAAGCCGGCGAGCGTCTGAACATGGTCACCATGAACGGCGAAGGCGGAGAGATTAAAGATATGCTCGGCCGTTACAAAAGAACGCGCGGCGCGCAAGTCGCATCCGGACGTTTCGGCATCAACGTGGAATTGGCTAATGCCGTAGCCTTCCTTGAAATCAAAATCGGCCAAGGCGCTAAACCGGGCGAAGGCGGTCACTTGCCGGGTTCCAAGGTTACTGCTAAAATCGCTGCCGCACGTAATGCGACCATCGGTTCCGATTTGATCTCGCCATCCAACAACCACGATATTTACTCTATCGAGGATTTGGCGCAAATCATCTCCGAGCTGAAAGAAGCAAGCGGCCGCAAAGCCAAAATCAATGTTAAAGTTCCTGTCGTTCCGGGTATCGGTACGATTGCCGTAGGTGTTGCCAAAGCGGGTGCAGACGTCATTACGCTGTCCGGCTTCGACGGCGGTACCGGTGCGGCTCGTATCCACTCCTTGACGCATGTAGGCCTGCCTACCGAAATCGGTACGAAATTGGCTCACGTCGCTTTGATCGAAGCAGGACTTCGTCACAAAGTCGAGCTGTGGTCCGACGGCGGCTTGAAATCCGGCGCAGACGTGGTCAAAATGATGATGCTCGGCGCCAACCGCTGCGGATTCGGCAGTATTTCCATGCAGGCTATCGGCTGCACCACATGCCGCGGCTGCCATCTGGACACTTGCCACGTCGGTATCGCAACGCAAATCGACTCGATGGAGGAAGCCGAAGAAAAAGGTCTTCGCCGCTTCGTGCCGCGCGTCTTTGAAACGGCGGTCGATTCCCTCGTTCGCCTGTACGGAGGCATGGGTCAAGAAATCCGCGAGATCGTCGCTCAACTCGGCTTCTCCAGCGCGCAAGAGCTTGTCGGCCGTTCCGACCTGCTGCAGCAAATTAGCTGCCTGGATAAAATCGACTTGTCCGACATCCTGCGTCCGGCTCCGCTTTCCTTCGCTGCCGCTCAAGATGCTCAGCTGGAAGCAGCGGCTGCGGTATCCTCCGATATCCGTATCGCAGCCGGTGCCGAAGGTCAAGAATTTTTCCCGGATTCCTTGTCCTTCGACGCTCCAATCAGCCGCAGATGGTCCAAAGTGGACGCGGAATCCCGCATTTTGGGAAGCCGCTATGCCAGCCATCGCGTCAGAGACCGTTTCGACGGAAGCTATGACGAATTGCCTCCGGTATCGCTCACATTGACGGACGGTTCCGTTCCCGGTAACGGCCTCGGCGCATTTAATGCCCGCGGCGTCGACATTACCGTTCACGGCGGTGCCGAAGACGGCGTCGGCAAAATGGCATTCGGCGGTAAAGTGGCGATTCTGAAATCGCCTGGCACTCACGGCCAGTTCATCAACGGTTCCGTAGGTAAGTCGTTCGGATACGGAGCGCAAAAGGGCTTGTTCCTGATCCAGGGCAATGCGGATACTCGCGCCTGCATCCGCTTCTCCGGTGCGGACGTTGTCTTCGGCGGCGAAATTACGTCCCCTCTCGAAGATGAGCTCGGCGGTCTTGCTGCCCGCGCGAATCTGAAAGGCTTCGCGTTCGAGTACATGACCAACGGCCGCGCCGTCGTACTGGGCGATCCGGGTCCATGGATTTGCGCAGGGATGACCGGCGGCGTCATTTACCAACGCCTGAACCCTGAAATGGGTATGGACATTGCGGCTATCGAACGCCGTATCGCCAAAGGCGCGAAAGTGAAAATCGAGCCGGTCGGTCCGCAAAGCATCAAGGATCTGAACGAACTGCTCGGCGCCTACCACCAAGAGCTGCTGGCTTCCGGTCAAACCGAAGCCGCCGAGAATACAGCTTACTTGCTGGCGAACCTTGAAACCAGCTTCGTGCGCATCGCGCCGGTTAACCTGCAAGCCGACCAATCGGTCGCTACCGAATAAGTTCATTGGCTTAAATTAAAAATCCCACAGGAGCCTTCGCGTTCCTGCGGGATTTTTTGTTATGCGTACGGCGAGGTGCAAAGGACTTCCTTATGCATTTTCATTTTCATTGCCGTTCCCGTCACACACATTCGTTCAGCGATTAATGCCCTTACGTTTCGTGCAGCCTCTAGGATCATTGAACCCTTCGCCGGCGGCGCCCATATACTATGGAGGAAACAGCTGACGGAGGAGTGAACAAGTATGACTTATCCTTGCTATTCAAATCCTTATCCGGTTATGTATTCGCCCTATCCCGCTTGGTATACAAGGGTTCCTATGCCGACAACGGACCCGGGCAATGTGGAACAATTTCAATACGCGGCTAAGCAGCTGCTTACGCCTGCCGCCGAAATGCATCAATTCATGAACAGCGTCGCTTTCAATCCCGGGTTCGCCAAACAAATAAAAGAAGCCGCCGCCCAAAATAAAATTCAGGACGTGAACCGTCTTATCCATACGGCAGGAATCCGGACCCCCTATACGGTCGGGTTTAATCCCAACGGGATTACCTTACAATTCCAGCCTCCCGGGCCGTCGCCATGCTTTAGCATCCGCCTGGCTCTTTGCTGGTAGTTTGTGTCTGACCGCGAGCCGACCCAACGCGCGCATTGCGCCGCTGCGCGGTGGTCGGTCGAACCCCGGCAGCCGGTCAGCATGTACATACCGAATCATGAAAGAGCATCTAATTCGAAGCGTTCCACATCCGAGTGGAATCTTGCCTTCGATCAACTTCGATCGCTCCATTAAGCTATACTTTCGGGGAAACTTCAATTAACAGCTCAAAAGGCCACCGTCTACTATGACGGTGGCCTTCTTTTTTTAAAGCGCCGCTATTATTGCTTAGCCGCGCGATACGCTTCGATATATTGAGCCGCTTTCTTTGCTACAAGGCTGTAGTTGCGCTCTTTGACCGCCTCGGTCGTCAAATCGGAACCGATCCCTACCGCCACGGCGCCGGCTTTCACCCACTCGGCCAAGTTGCTGAGCGACACGCCGCCTGTCGGCATGATGTTCGCCTGCGGCATAGGGCCTTTGATCGCCTTGATCGTCGCCGGCGAATACAGGTTGCCCGGGAACAGCTTGACGATGTCCACGCCGAGCTCCAGCGCCTGCTGGATCTCATGGACCGTCATCACCCCGGGCATGACAGGCACGCGGTACCGGTTGCACAGCGTTACCGTAGCCGGGTTCAGCGAAGGTCCTACGACGAACTCGGACCCGCTCAAAATCGCAGCACGCGCCGTCTCCGGGTCCAGTACCGTGCCTACGCCGATGATGGCGTATTTGGACGGGTCCTGCGTCGTGCTGGAATATTTCTTCGCAAGCTTCTCGATCGCTTGCAATGCGAACGGCACGGTCATCGTCACTTCGATGACCTTAATGCCGCCCTCGATGGCTTGCTCCGCCATCTCGACGACTTCCTCCGGCGTCTCGCCGCGGAGCACCGCTACGACGCCCTCGGTTGTCATTTGCTGAAGCAATTGCAATTTTTTCATCTGGCTTCTCTCCGTTCCTTCGCTTATCGTTCCACGTGCTTCACATTGTTCAGCACCGCTTCAACCTGCTCCCAGGTCGGGATGCCCTCCCAGTCGCCTTCCATCTGCACGACCATGCAGCCGATCAGATTGCCGAGGCGAACGGCTTCGGTATGGCTGTAGCCCTTCAGCAGCCCGACGATAAATCCGGCGCAGAAGCCGTCTCCGGCGCCAACCGTATCCACTACCTGCTCCGCCTTGAAGTAAGGCACGGAGCTGACTTCGCCCTTCTCGACGACATACGTGACGTCGTCTCCGCCTTTGACGATGCTGACGGCGTCAAGCTCGCTCAGATGCTTCACGATCTCCTCGAAGCTCTCGGTTTGATAGAGCAGCTTCAATTCGTCCAGACCCGGCAGGAAGTAATCGGCTTCCTTGGCCATATCGAGCAGCACCCCGCGCGCTTCCTCGATGGACCACAGCTTCAGACGAAGGTTCGGGTCGAAGCATACTTTGACGCCGTGCTTGCGCGCCAGGCGCATCGCTTCTATAGCGGCGGCGCGGCATGATTCGCTGAGCGCCGGCGTAATGCCGGTCACATGCAAATATTTCGCCTGCTTGATATACTCCTCATCGAGATGCTCCGGCTTCAGCGTACTGGCCGCCGAATTTTTGCGATAATAGTAGACCGACGTTTTGCCGGAGACCACTTCTCTAAGCATCATGCCGGTCGGAGCTTCCGTGGTCAGCTCTACGCGGGAGACGTCGACGCCTTCGCCGCGGATTTTCTTCAGAATCATCCGGCCGAAAGGGTCTTTGCCGAGGCGGCTGAACCAGCCTACGCGGTGACCGAGACGAGCGACGCCGATCGCCACATTGCTCTCCGCACCGCCGAACAAGCCTTGAAATTGAGACGAATATTCAATGCCTTTGGAGCCGGCCGGCATCATGAGCGCCATCGTTTCCCCAAAGGTAATAATCTCCGGCTGAAACATTTGAGCGGAACCCTGTTGTGCGGCCATTAGCGGTTCATCCACCCGCCGTCAACGCAGAGCACGTGACCGTTCATATAATCGGATGCGGAGGAAGCCAGGAATACCGCCGGTCCTTGCAAATCTTCCGTAGTCCCCCAACGGCCGGCAGGGATACGCACCAGAATCTGCGAGCTGCGCTCTTCGTCCGCGCGCAAAGCTGCGGTGTTGTCGGTAGCCATATACCCCGGAGCGATCGCATTGACTTGAACTCCCTTGCTGGCCCATTCATTCGCCAACGCTTTGGTAATACCTGCGACAGCATGCTTAGATGCCGTATAGCCGGGAACATTAATGCCGCCTTGAAAGCTCAGCATGGAAGCGATGTTGATGATTTTACCGGAGCCTTGCTTGATCATTTCGCGGCCGACCAGCTGACACAGGAAGAACGTAGCGTTCAGGTTCAGGTTGATCACGTCATGCCAGTCTTGAGCGGGATGCTCGGCAGCCGGCGTACGGCGAATAATGCCCGCATTGTTAACCAAAATATCGATTTTTCCGAAGACGGACAGCGTTTCGCTGACGACGCGCGGCAGCTCCTTCTCGTCGGACAAGTTCGCTACGATCGTATGAACTTTACGCCCCAGAGCCTCGATCTTTTGTTGTGTTTCTCTATTGCGGTCATTGCTTGTAACGATAACAATATCGGCGCCCGCTTGCGCTAACCCCAGAGAGATTCCGCCGCCAAGACCTACAGCACCGCCTGTCACGATGGCCACTTTACCGGTCAAATCAAAAAAATTCATCTCTACACCTCGTTTAAACGTTTAATATAAGCTATTAACCCCTATTGCCTGAGGTTGTCCACCCTTATTATTATAAGTGAAGTACAACCAATGTGCCAGAGCGCACCTCAAAAAATCACAACCGTACCTAACTTCCCGCCGTCGGCGCCGCAACGTCCGGATCTGCGCGGCAAGCCCTGAGACATCCCCTATCAATCATTTGTCAATTCCCTTGATCGCCGCTAATACCGATGGCACGCGCTACAGCGCGCACAGCTCGACTTCGAAGCCCAAGTCTTCGATCATCCGATGGTCCTCCGTTGCTTCCTGTCCCGCAGTCGTCAAGTAATCCCCGACAAAAACCGAGTTGGCCGCATACAGACCGAGCGCTTGCAAAGCGCCCAGATTGACCTCGCGACCTCCCGCTATCCGGATTTCCTTCGAAGGGTTGATAAGCCGCATCAGTGCGAGCACCTTGAGACAATACCGCGGATTCAAGTCTCTGTAACTCTCCAGCGGGGTTCCGGCAATCGGATTCAAAAAATTAACGGGAATCGAATCGGCGTCCAGCTCACGCAGTGCAAACGCCATTTCAACGACCTCGCGGCTCGTCTCACCCATCCCGATAATACAGCCCGAACAGGGCGACATGCCGGAGGCTTTGGCTTGCCGTACCGTTTCTACCCGGTCGTCGTACGTATGAGTCGTTGTAATCCGGGGAAAATTCGCTCTGCTCGTGTTGAGATTATGATTGTAGCGATCGACTCCCGCCTCCTGCAGACGCATCGCCTGTTCATCGGATAAGATACCGAGGCATGCGCATATTTTCATAGGCATCGCCTGTTTTATCTCCCTCACCGCTTCGATAACCTGGTTCAACTCCCGGTTGGTCGGCCCTCTGCCGCTGGCCACAATGCAGTAAGTGCCAACCTTCAGTTCCATCGCCCTGCGAGCTCCGTCGATCAGCGTGGCCTTGTCGAGCAGCGGATATTTATCGATCGGCGCCGCTGAAACTATCGATTGCGAGCAGTAGCCGCAGTCTTCGGGGCATAAACCGCTCTTGGCGTTAATGATCAGATTCAGCTTCACCTTGTTGCCGTAATAATGCCTCCTCACCCGATAAGCGGCGTGCAGGATCGCCAGCACCTCTTCGTCTACCGCTTCCAGCACGGATAATCCTTCTTCCATCGAAAGCAGCTGTCCGTCTATCGCTTTTTTTGCGAGCGCATTCCAATCCGTATGTACTTGCAGCACCATGATTCTCCTCCATCCCGCCGCAGCATCCCCGGGTCCGTCCGTAACCGGCTCTATTCGGAGGCTGCAGCACAAGTTCCTTTTCACACATGAATTACCATCATTATCATGGCAATTAGACATAATTGTCAACCTAAATATTTTATAATAAGTTGACAATCGAGGTCTTCGGGACTAAAAATACGAACGAAAACGGGAACAAATGAACCTGCAGCAGGTTTGCCTTTTGGCCGCCGTCAGGTGGAAGCTGAATAGGACTGTCGCCTTATTTTCCGGAAAAAAAGTGAATAAATAAGCGCATTTCGCTGATCTTTTTCATAGAATCGAAGATTTCCTTCTTGCATTCAAGGATGGAAGAGATTAGAATAATACGCAAACAAATACGAACACTTGTTCTTATTCAAAGCTATGTGTTTGCATTCACGACGTCGGCTGCCGCCTTGTATTGTCGGGAGTCGAAACTATGGGAAAGGGGTTGTTTTGTTTGCATGACAGGCCGCAGTCCGATTCCGGTGCAACGTCGCTGCACATGTTTGACCGGCATGGCGAAGATCCGCCCGCTTCCACTTTCAAGCCCTGGAACCGATTCAAGAAGAAAATGACCGCAAAAAAAAGAGACCGACAGCGCCAACTGTCCGTCTCTTCCCGCGGCCTTCCTGATGTAACCGGCGCTCCGTGAAGAACCTCTCATTCATCCGGAGCCTTTCCGCCGCTCAGATCGCGTTAGATCCGGGATTCGCTCATCCCGCCCCAAGGGGAGGATTTCGCGTCTCCTCCTTCGATTATAGCACATGGCTCTCCTGCTAAAACAAGTCTTTCCTTGCTTTTAGCGCATATTTATCGTTCTCACTATATACGGAGGTGTTTGTTTTATGGGAAAAATGAAACTCGACCGGTTCAAGGATCAACGGAAATACACCGATAAATACGCCCTTATCGATGCCAAAGGCATCGCTCTGCTGCTTCGCGACGGACATCGCATCCGGGAGCGGACTTATTATGCCGGCGATTATGCCGGCGTCGATATATTAACCGATTTGAACACGGCTATGCAGCGCGCCGCTCTCACCCCCCGCCAGGCCGAAACGATCGCCTTGGTATACGGACTTGACATAACCCTCGATGCGGCGGGAACCCGGCTTGGCATTACCAAGCAGGCGGTTAAGCACGCCGTGACGACCGCTACGGAGAAAATCGCCTCCGTCTTCAGACAGTGGAACGTCAGCGAACGGGAATCCGGCGCACGGAAGGAGGGCGAGGCGCTTGGAGCCTGATAACAAGCTTGAACTCGACTCCCTCGTGGAGAGGATCGTCAGCCGCGGCATTACGGACCGAGCCGTCCGCATCCGGGTCATCCGGGCTTTCCTCGATTCATATCTCGAAACGGGCGGCGAACGGCCCGCCGCCGCTCAGCTGGAGTGCCTGGCCGACTATATATTGCAGGAAGAGCTGAAAGACCCCGATCCCTACAAAATGTCGCACAATGAAGCCCCGATTATGAGCGCCTATCAGTACGATTTGCGCACGCGAAGGGAAACCTCGCTCAAAATCGCCGAAGAAATAGGCTCCGACGGCAAGCGATATGCGGCTCCCAAGCGCCGTCGTCGCTCCGGCTCGGAAATGCTGCTTGTCGACGAGCAAGCTAAAATCCGCAATGAGCAGCGCGCCGCCAAATACCTTCAGGATACGAAGCCGGGTCCGGTCGTCACGTACAATCTGCGCAATACCGGCGGAGCCTTTACGGATACGTTTCTCTCCAGCCAAAACCTCCGAACCAAAAAATAATTGGCACTCCCCTTTACTTTCGTTTCACCTCAAACCTATACGTTATGGAACGGTTGATCATTCAACCGGATCGGGGAAGTCCCCGTTGAAACCGACGATGATGTTTACGGCCGCCGCGCCGGCAGTCATAAGGATCGCATACATGCCGTTCACCCGCCGAACGTAGGGAACGGCTGCGGCTCATCTCCCGGCTGCCGGACAGGCCGCTCATCGCAGTAACAACTGACAAAGGAGGTTGCGCCTATCATTTGGATCAAACAGCACCGAAAGCGCCGTCGCCCGGCGAAGCCAAGCCGGGGAGATCCGGCCTTCTCGTATCCGGCCGTCGGCATGAAGCAAGGCAAAGGAGTGATAGCATGTCGCTCATAACCGAAATTGGCTCGATCGAAGCTTTCCTGCAGGCGAAATTTCCGGCGGCGATCATAGTGAAGCATACGGAGCCGGCCGAACCGGCCGGCAGCACGTTCCTGCTCCGCCTCGTAAGCGACACGCGGAAATCGGAAACGAATCTGCTCGTTCGAACCGAGCGAACGTATCAAATCATGTACTGGGCGGACGATGCGAATTCTGCGCTCGAGACCATGGACACGCTAAGCGCCGCCCTGTATCAGACGCAGCTAATCCCAGTAACCAGGGCCTCGCGGTTTATCCGGGTCGTCTCGTTCTCGTTCGCCCAACCGGCCCTGGCGGACAACGGCTTATACGTCTGCACGGGAACGTTGCTGACGGAAGCTCGTCAAGCAAGATCGCAGGAGTCGTACGAAAAGATCCAACACGTGTATGCACAGCAGATTACGATCTGATACTGGCGCATTTGACATACAACCATTTCATTCGGGAGGTTTTACTATGGCTGGAGGCAGTTGGGATATGACATCTTTACCGGTTCGTCCGGGCTTGTACATTAATTTCAAGGAAGCGGCGGCAGCGCAAATTTCCGGCGGAGCCCGCGGCATTGTTGCCCTTCCTCTTAAAACGTATACCGGAGGCACAGCGGCGGCCAAAACCTTTTACACCGTCAGCACGGAGTCGGATGCGATCAAGCTGTTCGGCGCCGCCAACATCCAATCCATCAAATTCGCGCTGCAGGGCGGAGCGAAAGAAGTTCTCGTCTACACCCTCCCCGCTTCGGCAGCAGCGGCCGATTATGCGGCTATGCGCACAGCCTTCGATACGCGGCCTTTCAACGTCTTCGTCTTCGACGGAGAATTCAGCGCTTCGGAGCAAGCCGCAGTCAAAACCTGGGTTGCGGCCAGTCGCGACGAAGGCAAACACTTCATGGCCGTCATCGGCGGCGACGCGGCGTCGGATGCGGATTCCGCACAAGGCAACGCACGATCGGCGCTTAACAGCGATATGTACATCGTCAACCTGATCAGCGGCGTTATCGCTGACGGAACGTCATACACTTCATCGCAATTCGCGCCGTACATCGCCGGCCTTATCGCGGGAACGACAATCAACCGCTCCATCACCTATGCTCCGGTCGGCGTCACCGACGTAACGAAACGCCTGACCAATTCGCAGGTGAAGGACGCGTTGCAAGCGGGCTCCCTCGTTCTCGTTCACGACGGCGAGAAAGTTAAGGTCGAGCAGGGCTTGACCGCAAGCAAGCAAAAAATCCGCTCCATCCGCGCAAGGCAAGCGGTCAGCACCGATATTACGAAAACGGCCAGCGATGCCTATATCGGCAAAATCGACAACAACGAAGACGGCCAAGCCGCCTTGATCAGCGCAGTCAAAGCGTACCTTGAGACGCTTGTCGCCGCAGGCGCTCTGGCGGATGTCAGCGTATCGCTGGACCCTCAGCATGCCAGCACCGGAGATTCGGTGTATCTCCTGATCAGCTATAGGGAGATCGACTCGATGGAGCGAATCTTCTTGACGGTAACTATTTAACATCTTAATCATTTATCTCGTAAAGGACGGTGTACCTATGGGTATGTTAGATGCGACAAGAACGATTCAAGGCAGCTTCGGGGAAATTTGGTGCGACGGCGAATGGCTGTCCAATTTCTATTCGGGCGAAGCGACCGCCGATATTTCCTATGAAAAAATCAAGCGGGCCGGCACCCGCAAAACCGGCAACAAGGCGGGCACGATCGAGCTGTCCGGCACGATCAAAGGCTATAAAGTAACGTCCGAGCTGGCACGGAACGTTGCGCGGGTTATGAACGACGGCGTCGGCGCTCTCGTCACCCAGCTTACGATGAAGCTGGCCGATCCGGAAGCTTACGGCTATGAGAGGATCTTACTGAAAGGCGTTCAATTTACCAAAATCGATATTATGAAATTCGAGCACGGCAGCATCGTCGAGACCGAATGGCCGTTTGTGTTCGACGATTTCGAATGGCTGAATGCCATTCCCAAGAGCCGCTAATCGTCAAGGAATCTAACGCGGGCTCTGCGTTAGATTCCTTTATTTGTATAGACCTTTACTTTTTCATTAACGAAAGGATGAATTCCATGGACGCATTACAAGCTTTTTTAACCGCCGATTTACATATTGAAAAGGATATTCCTCTGCAGCGGCTGCGCACGGCATTGCGCGTCCAAGCGATCGATTCCGCCACGCTGGATCGGGCCCGGGAGCAGGCGACCTTTGTCGTCAATACGGGACGCAAACGGGAACGCGAATGCGATAACGAAAAATTCAAAGCCATTCTCATTACCCACATGGTCGTCAACGTCGATTTCGGCAACCCGGACCTGCTGCAGAAATATAACGCCTCAGACAAGGTCGATTGCGTGCGCAAAGCGCTTCTCCCCGGCGAGATCGAGCGGATCGTGGACGCCGGCTTAACCCTCTCCGGCTTCGGCGATACGGATGAAACCGTAGATGAGCTAAAAAACTGATCCGGTCGGGCGGTGTGCCGTTTCTGGCTCATGTTATTTTTCAGCGTCACCATATACCGCCTGACGAATTTTACGCCAAGCCTTATGAAGCGCGAATGGCCATGCTCGTTTCCATGATGGTTCAGTTGGAAGACGAGGAACGAGAAGTGAACAGAGGAGGTGGAACCTGAGTGGAATCCGCCAAAGTAACGATCACGCTCAATGACAATTTCAGCAAAAACTTTACGCGCATTTCTAACGATCTGGTCGGCCTGCCTAAGGTCATCGGCAAAGCGTCCAAAGCCATCGATGATCTGATCGCCAAAACCGAGAAGGCTTCCGATTCGTTTAAGACTATGAAGATTAGTATCACCAAAACCTTTTCCGAAATCAACCAGCGATCGTTATCCGATACGACGAACCGCATTACGAATCTGACCAATCACATGAAGGATTTGATAGCCGAAGCCAACAAGGCCGCCGCAGCGATTCATAACGTCTCTACTGCCGGAAATTCCGGCAATACCGGCAGCTCCGGTTCAAATTCGAACGAAAAAAAGCCAAGTACGTTAAAAAAGCTGGGCAAAGCTGCGCTTTCCACCGTATCCTGGGTCGGGAGCACGGCCATCGACGCCGCAAAGTTCGCGTATGCACAAAGCATCCCCGGGCTCAAGCTTTCTTCAACGACAGAGCAGGAAAATGTCGCCTTCGAAGCGATGCTCGGCAGCGCCGACAAAGCCAAAAGCTTTAATCGGGAGCTTGTCGATTTTACTAATAATACGCCCTTCGAGCTTACAGATATCCGCACGGCAGCCAAGCAGCTGCTGGGTGCCCATATGTCCGCCGAATCGGTCGTTCCTAACCTGACGTCCATAGGTAATACCGTTACCGGATTAGGAACCGGAAGCCAGGGCTTCCTGGATATTACCGGCGCCATTAGCCGTATGCAGACCGACGGCATTGCTTCCGAGAAAGAAATGCAGAATCTGGTCGCCGCCGGCATTCCTGCTTGGGACATGCTGTCCAAGAAGTTGAACAAAACGACGGAGCAGCTCCGCAGCATGACCAAGAACGGCACCTTGCCTGCCGATAAAGCGATCAAAGAACTGATTTCAGGCATGAACGATATGTCTTCGGATGCGATGGCAAAGCAAGGCCAAACTTTGGCGGGCTTGTTCTCCGTGATACAGAATACCTTTAATTACAGCCTGCTTGAGCGTTGGGGCGACGGCATTGCCCAAGCGCTTCAGCCTCGCCTCCTGCAGCTCGCGAACTGGATTAGCAATAATGGCGCTACTATCGCACGCTGGGGCCAAAAGATCCAGGACACGGCCTTCGCCGTAACGGACAAGCTTGCTACGATGTTTGAAGGAGCGTTCAACTATATTCAAACGAGATATTTGAATAATCCTAAGTTTATGAAGCTTTCGCGAAAAGGCAAAATTGATTTTATTTTCACCGATATAAAAAAAACGTTTGATGCATGGTATACCGCTGGAGGCAACAAGCAAATAAGCGATGCAACCGCCTCTTTAATTACTTTTATTAGCGATGCACTTTCGGGCTCTTCAGAACAACTTAGAAGTATCGGTACCGATTTGGGACTATCAATAGGTTCAGGTTTAGCAGAGGGTATAGCACAGTTTGCAAAAGATCACCCATTGCTAGCTGCCGTACTCACATTTGCAGCAATTCCTGGGGGGCCGGTTGTAAAAGCTGTTGCAGCTGGCGGGGTACTTGCTGCTTCCGTAGTGGGCAAGGCAGTAGAAGCCTCAGACAAACGAAAGGAAGATTTAGGTAAGTACCTCCTCAATCCTACTCCCCTTTCAGGCCCTACTGAATTAACAGCAGATAATAGATCATTCTTAGATAAAACTTCTGATTGGTTTAAAAACCAATATTACAGCCTTTATGGGTATGACGGCTCCAACGCCGGAGGCCTCGACCGCGTCCCTTACAACGGCTACCGCGCTATCCTCCATAAGGACGAACGCGTCCAAACCAAAGCGGAAGCCGACGCATGGCGCAGCGGCGCATCCGGCAAATCCCCGGTTCAATTCAACCTCCATTATCATGGGGAACGATTGGGCGAAGACGAGATCGATAACATCATGGGCATTTTTGTACGGAAATTGGAGGCGGTATCGCCATGAGCAACTTGTCCATCTGGCTAAAATTCAACAACGAAGAAGAAACGATGCAGCTTCCCGTGAACCCGGAGAGCATTCGCGTATCGACTACGCGTGGCTATGACGATGTGGAGCTGACCCAGCTTGGCGAAACGACATTTTTCGGGAACGAGAAGCTGCGCGAATACACCCTTTCTTCCTTTTTCCCAAGTGAATATAACCTATCCTACACCGAATACAACGACAAGTCCCGCAACCGAACGCCATGGGATATCGTCCGCCTGATTGAAAAATGGATGGCCAGCCGGAAGCCGATTCGGTTCACCGTAACGAGCTTATCCCCTGATCCGAACGATATGGCGTATCTTCCTTTGAGCACCGTCTCATCCGACGTAATTAATACTCCGGTCACAATCCGCTCCTTCAATTACGAAGAGCGAGCAGGTCACGTGGGGGATTTATTCTACGAACTGACCTTGAAGGAATACCGTTTCATCGAGTTTAAGAGACTGACCAAGCCTTCGAGTGACGACGACAGTGTCTTGCTGGCAGAGGATAGCCCGCGACCTGACGATAGGTCCGTCCCCGACACCTATGAAGTTCAGCAGGGCGACACGCTCTGGCACATTGCCAAGCGACTGCTTGGCACCGGAGACCGCTGGCAGGAGCTGTACGAGATGAATCAATCGGTCATCGGCCCGAATCCTAGCCTTATTTATCCGGGACAAGTGCTGGTGATACGCGAATGAACATGGAGCTTCTGTACGATAACGAATTTTATCTCGACCCTCTCGTTAACTCCATTACTTGGTCCGGCGATATTACGCAAGCTTTTCGCAAGCTGGAAGTTTCGATAACGAATACGATCGACGGTACCGAGCAGGCGGTCGATATCGAGCTTGGGCGGGAGCTTCGGCTTCTATCGGACGGTACCGAGCTGTTTCGCGGCATTATTTTTCAGCATAACATCGATGCCCGCGGCAAAATGAAGTTGACGGCCTATGACGAAAACATTTACTTGACCAAAAATACCGACACCAAAAAATTCATCCATATGACCGCTTCGGCGATCATTCGAGAGCTGTGCGCGGATTTTGGCATTGCCGTCGGCGACATTGCGGATACGGAGTACGTCATACCGAAACTCATTTTGCGGGACAAAACGCTTTGGGACATGATGGTAACGGCGCTGACCGAAACGCGAAAGCAGACGGGACAGCGCTTTTGGCTGTCCGCCCGCGAAGGAGCCGTCTACTTGACCAAACGGGGAGATAAAGTGACCGATTGGGTCCTTGAAGATACGACCAATCTGACTGGAGCCTCTTATTCTCAATCCATTGAAAACCTAAGAACCCAGGTTAAAGTCATCGGCAGCAACGAAAGTAAGCAGCCCTTGGAGAGGCTGGCAAAGAATCCGGATTTGATCGAGCGGTTCGGCGTCATGCAGCATTTGGAACGCGTCGATTCCGAGATGAATCTCTCGCAAATGGAACAGCAGGCAAAACAATTGATCGAAGACTTGGGAAAGATCAAAGACGAAGCCTCCGTGGAGGCTGTCGGAAATGTGGAAGTAACGGCTGGCAGCGCTGTTTATGTACGCGATTCCTTGACCCGAATTGTCGGCGCCTTTTACGTAATTACCGATTCCCATACTTTCGAAAACGGCGCGCACCGGATGAGCTTGACCATCTCCGGAGACGAAAGCCTTCCGCGAATGGAATATGAAGCTCCGCCAGATGATGCTGGATGAAGCTTAGCCTCCTAAAGCAAGATCATACTTTTACGCTCAAAGGAGCAGTGCGTCATGATAGAAGGATCTAACGTTAGCAAGTTCGCGCAATTAATCAGAAACATCGGCTTTAACGACTATGACCAATTTGAGCTGGCGACGGTCGTTTCCCCTCCTCCCTCTCTGCGCATTCAGATCGATAATATGAAGGTCGGCCTCGATGCCACGGATGTCGTAGTGGCCGAGCATTTAACGGATCATGAACGAGTGGTTTCGCTAAAAGATGGCCCTGATACCGCCGGGACAAGCGGTGAATCGTCTGGCCCGTCATATCTTGAGAATGCGCTGCTCGCCATCAAATCGCCATTGCAAGCCGGAGATCGCGTCATTGTCGCATCGGCCAATAATGGCCAAACTTATGTCATCTTGGACAAGGCGGTGAAATACAGTGGCTCTTAGTCCTCTCTCCAAGCCGGAAGAGCGGGCGGTGAGAATTGCCAAAAAGTCCAAACCGTCCAAAACCTATTCGCTCGATTTCGATAACGGAACGATCGGCGGATTGATCGACGGAACAGGCGCCGTTCGGCAGTTCATCCGCAAAGCTCTCGCTACGCCGCGTTACCGTTATTTGATCTATGACGGCCAGTACGGCTGCGAAATGGAAAGCTTGATTGCACAAACTGTGCCCGCGCCGCTTCTTCAATCCGAAATACCGCGGATCATTAAGGAAGCCCTCATCTACGACGATCGTATCAAAGACGTGAACAGCTTCCAGATTCGCCGCGAAAATGATGCATTATTTGTATCTTTCGCCGTGTCGACAACGGCCGGCATCATTCATGAGGAGGTGACCTTATAATGGCGTACGAAGCGCAAACGCAATCCGCCATCTTACAACGAATGCTCGCCGCCTCCCCGGCGGATATCGATAAACGGCAAGGCAGCGTCACCTATGACCTGCTTTCCCCGGCTTCCATCGAATTGGCTTTAGCTTACATCGAGCTTGACCAGGTGCTCAAGCTGGGCTTTGCCGACACGACGTATGGCCCTTATCTGGATCTCCGCTGCAGCGAGATCGGCATAGAACGCAAGCCCGCCGTTCAGGCATCCGGACGGCTTACCTTTACAGGAGCCAACGGAACGCTCATTCCCAAAGGAACCGAAGTCTCTACAGGCGGCAATACGCCGGTTTATTTCATAACCGTGGAGGAATGTTCGATCAGCGGAGGGACGGCTGCAGCAGCAGCGATAGCCAAACTGGGCGGCGTTAGCGGCAATGTTCCGGCCGGCGCAGTGCAGCTAATCTTCGGCCCTTTGAGCGGCGTAGTGAAAGTGAGCAATCCGGCCGCATTTAACGGCGGCGTCGATACGGAAACGGATGCCGATCTGCTGGTGCGGTATACCGAACGTCTTCGCAGACCGGCAACATCCGGTAATGCCAATCAGTACCGCCAATGGGCCATGGAGCTTGCAGGCATTTCCGACGCCAAGGTGTACCCGGTCTGGAACGGCAACGGCACCGTCAAAGTAGTGCTGCTGGACGCTCAGAAGCGAGCCCCCTCTCCGTCTAAGGTTGCGGAGGTCGCAAGCTACATTGAAGCCGTCCGGCCGGTAGGCGCGCAGGTTACCGTCGCTCCCGCAACGGAGATTGCCATCAACGTAAACGGAACCTACACGCTCAAACCCGGTTCTACCCTCGCAGAAGCCCGTACCCAAATTGCCTCAGGTCTTGCTGAATATTTAAAAACACTAGCTTTCTCCGATCCCATTGTGCGGTATTCCCAGATTGCCAACGTCGTACTGAATACCGACGCCGTCGCGGACTACGCCAGCCTGACGTTAAATGGCGGCACGACGAATATCACGGTGGCTGACGGCAGCGTGGCCGTGCCCGGAACAATTACGTAAAGGAGCGAGAATATGGCCTATAATGACGTCAATATAATCAAAGACGCGTCACAACAGCCGGTACCGCAATACTTAAACGGAGTAGGTTCGGCGTATGAACCGGTACTCGGCGCTAACGGCGCCACGAGAACAATGATTTACGATGCCAGCGGCAATCCGTTGTTTACCGGTGCTAATCCGGGGTTGGTGCAATTGGCGGGAGGTTATGTCGGATACTCCACTTCACCTAAACCTTCAATAATAAATCCGGTTGCAGGAGTGGTATATTCGTTTCTCGAGCTAGATACCAAGAACGTTTACATTTTTGACGGTGAACGCTGGGTGGTGATCTAAGGTGGATGCAGTAACATATGCATTAGCAAAAAGCTATACAAAAGAAAGATTCGACAATGTTAGTATTGACATTAAGTCTTATGGCGCTGTCGGAGACGGAATTACGAATGATACAACCGCCATAAACCTAGCAATTGCAGCCCTCAAAGAGGCCATTCAAATCAATGGGAGAGCTTCCTTATTTGTACCAATGGGAACGTTTATGGTGGACGGAATTATAATTCAGGGATTAAACAACTTTAAAATTTACGGTAACGGTTGCCTTAAGCTAAATCGTGCCAGACCAGATTATCCGCTCGTAAATACAAATAATGTATTAACTATGCTAAATTGCACCAATTTTGATGTATCTGGACTTGAGGTGGTCGGTAATCGGCATACAGATATTAATTGGCGAGTAGACAATACAGACGGTGCGCCTGTAACGCAATACCTGACTGCTGACGCTGAATCAGGTCAAGCTTATATCACAGTGCAGGACGGATCAAAATTTGTAATCGGTGAACGAGTATGGGTTATGGGTGGCTTAACAGTTAATAATGGCAATGAAAGAGACGTTAGAGAGGATGATCATAGAGGGCTTGAGATTATTGAGATCAATGGAAATGTGATTAAACTTGAAAATAATCTCTCTCACACATACACGAGTACTGGTCAGGTTGGCGGTGCATATATTACTACTTATCAGACCGCAGACAATAATCAAATAGGGGGTTGGACACTAGGAAATGAAGATCAACAAAACGGAATTCATCTAATTAATTGTCATTATTTTGCTATTCATAACTGTTATGTTCATGACCTCTGGGAGTCCCCAATCAAATTAGGGGTTGGTTTTGCTGCAGAATATACTATTAATTCGGTATGTAGTCATGGAATTATTTCTAACAATCGCTGTCTTCGAGGCTATGATCAAGGAATATCTATTTGGAATAGCCAGAATATCAACGTGATTGGAAACATATGCGAGGATGTAGGTTGGGGAGGGATTGTCGCAACAGGTTCAGATGATATCCTTATTACGGATAATATTTCGACGAACAACTATTACCGTATTCCTCATGACAACAGCTCTGGTCATGGTATAGTCAATGAAGGCGGCACCAGGGTATCTATTTTAAACAACCAGGTATCTTTAAATTATGCTCATGGAATTTTAATGTCCCCATCGCCTATGTCATTTGGTGTAGACAATGCAAGCCTTAATGACAACATGGATTGGAGAGCTACTGTCTTAAAGCTGACGTCAAACGCTGGTTTCTTGCTGGGAGCCAATTATATGGTACGCGATGGCTCTAAGTCGGAATCATTCAAGGTCGTAAGTATCGATGGGAATGGCGGCAAAGAAGTGAATGTAGCCCCTACATCGAGATTTTTCCATAAGAAAGGTAGAATTGTAGGCAAACGTGCTGCAGAAGACAGCCGGATTGAGGGCAATATAGTATCCTATCAAGTTAACGGAGACGGTATCTGCATTACATCTGGCATAAGAATAACTATTAACAATAATCATGTTGAACGTAACGCGACAAATGGTATCAGGATCGTCCCCGAAAATGGCTTTGAATCGAGCGCTATAATCATTAATGGGAACTATTTAACCGGGAACTCTAACAACTTAGGCTGGAATGCAGAAATTTATGTGCATAATTGTGATGATGTCCATGTAGTAAATAATAGACTATTTGGGTCCTTTAATTCCAAAGGCATCCAATTCAGAGGCGTGCGAAACTCTCGCATATCCGGGAATGAAGTGAATGACTGTCAATCTGAAGGTATTTTTCTAGAGTGGGCGGATGGCGTGACCTGCGACAAGATCACTATTTGTGATAACGACGTAAAACAGTGTGACGGCATCGGAATCAAGGTGGACATTGGATTTAATCTCCTAGTCGAGGGGAACAGCTTGTGGTCAAATGCTGGCGATGGAGGTCTAGTACTTGGCGGAGTTGCTTATAGTACCATTCAAGGTAACAGGTGCATCGGCAACAATGTTAATGGTATCCTACTGAGGGATAACGGCAATGCATGTAAATATAATATTGTCCAGGGGAATATAGTCAGAGACGATGGATCGAGTGTTAAGGGGTCTGACGGATCGAAGATGACACAAGGGACATCCATTAAACTGCAGGATAATGAAGATCATAACATTATTAAAAATAACATCGTCGACGTTGCGGTATCAACTGTTGGGACAAACACTGTAGTCTCTGATAATATCTTGATTTCTCCATCTTAAATCAGCGACTGCCGTGCAGGGGATAATCACTTGTGATCTGATACTAATGCATTAGGATTATAGCTTTAAAAGACAGGACGCTTGCAGAGGCGTCCTTTTTCGATCTTTAAAGGAGGAATAGACATATGCCTGACTTAACGCCGAAATTGGGTATTCAAAAACCGCTTGGCAACGAAACAGTCACCCGCGCCGGATGGAATGCAAATTGGGACATCATTGACGCGGCCGCCCAAAAAGAAATCGCCAAATCAACGTCATCTCCTGCTTCTCCGAAGACGGACGATTTGTGGATTGATACGAGCATAACGCCACACACATTGAAGCGTTATACCGGGTCGGTGTGGCGTGATGTGGGTATTCCTGCGACGTCTATTCAGAACGCGATAGACAACGCACGAAAAGATTCGACAAAAGAGTTTGTCTTGGAAGTCCGTACGTCGGACCCGGCATCACCGGCCATTGGTCGGATGTGGCTGCGAAGCGATTTATAGGGTGGTGGATATAGATGGATCAAGTAACATTAAATGCAAATAAAGCTGTGCATTACACTGTATGGGTCGACAATCCGTATAATCCAAATCCCTTCATGTATGCTGACACGAATCTTATACCGATTGCATTTCAATATGACAGTGATGGCAGCACTATTACGGAAGCTTTAATTAATTTTGATATGTCTAGCCTACCTACAGGATCTACAATAAATGGTGCAGTATTAAAACTTTTCACGGATAGTAGATATTCGAGCAATACTAATCCTGATTATCTTCGTATTCGCCGGTTAACATCAAACTGGAATGAGGTAAACGGGGCACAACAAACAAGACCCTCGTATACTGACACAAATGCCGTAATCACTGATTGGTTCGGTAATTAGGGCTTGCTGAACGAAACTTTACAGAGCAAATCTAATGTAGCCGATACGATTCAGCATAATGTTGAACATGAAGACGAAAAGAAGCCGCAAGCGGCGCTCTAGGTTCATCACGAGGAACTGCAGGGCGATGACGGCCCCGCTCGTTTGCTCGAGTCGCGCCCGGATTCGATTCAACCCATATTTTCGTTTTCCTTCGCCAAACTTGCCTTCGATCGCATTGCGCTCGCCTGCATCCAGCTTGGCGATTCGTTTCATCTCCGCCGTGTCCGCCTGCTTCGAAGGTCGGCCGAGCGGAGGTCCGCTGAGCCGTACGCCGCGCTCCTTACAGTACGCGCGGTTCTCCCGGTTTCGGTAGATCTGATCGGCCATCACTTCTTTCGGGTACACGCCGAACCGAGCTTTGTACGTCTCTACCGATTCGATCAAGGTGACGCCTTCATTGAAGTTGTCCCATTGGCGGCGTTCCAAGAAGGCGAACCCCTGCACCATGCTGACGGACACCTTCGCCCGAATTCGACTTTCGCTTTTGCTTTCCCGCGAACGATCGGACGAATATGCGGTTGATGAATGCTGACGATGCGATCTTCCACATGATGGACTCGCTTCGTATACATCAGTCGTTGCTGTCGATACAACTCCTGAATGACAAGCAGCTGCTTGTATTGCCGTCTGCTCAGCGCTGTGAGCGACGTGATCTTCGCTAATTCTTCAATGATGCGAAGGTCGCGTTTGATGAAGGCGAGTTGCTTACCGATTCCACGGCGCAGCGCCCGATAGCCGATTCGGCGCTGCTTGGCGAGTGCGAGATACGAGCGGCGCGCTTTTTCCCGATACGTGCGCGGTTTCGGACGTTGTCCCACATGCGGGGCATGTAACACGTCGATGATTGTCTCCAGCTTGTCGCGGGCCTCGTTCAGTAGCGTGATATCCGTCGGGTACGCGATGTCGGCGGGCGCACAGGTCGCATCAAGCAGCAGCGTTCCTTGGTTAGGGTCCGCCTTCGAGCGTTTGCACTTTCCGCCTCGACCGCCGGAAGCCGAGGGCTTCATGTCGTCGTCATCATCTTGCTGTTCTGCCTTCGCAGCTTCTACAGCGATCCATTCGTTCACTTCCGCGATCACTTTTTCGCCGAGGCGCTTACGGAAATGAGTCATCAGTGAATGATGAAACGGCGGCCGATCCTGATAGCCCGCCAAGCCGAGGAAGTATTGGAGATACGGGTTCTCGATGATCGTCTCGACCGTCTCTCGATCGGACTGTTGCAGTCTTTCCTGGATGATCAAGGCACCCAGCGCCATCCGAACCGAAATCGCCTTTTGGCCGCGGAACGATTTCTTGAATGACATTGCATACTTGTGCTCCACCTGCGCCCACGGGATCATCTGTGCGAGCTTGATCCAGCGATTATCCGGATTTAGACGGCCACCGAATGGCAAGAAAAACTCGCTCGGCAGCAACAACTGGTTTTCCTCATGGGCGTACGGTTGGTACATGATCGTCATCCTCCATGTGCACGGTTTTTCATCGTTTTGAAACGATTTCCTTGCATATGAATTCGACGAAATGCGCATCAAACCCTTGTCGTTACTGGATTTTTTGGTCGTTCAGCAAGCCCTAATTACGTAGTAGGTGTATATAAAGAAATTGATGTGACTCAACTTATACGAGACATGGGAGGAAATAGATACGGATTATATTTAGATAACACGAATAAGGGTGGAGGGTACATCTATTTCCAAGGTAGAGCAAACTCCAATCCTCCCCAACTAGTCATCGACTATACGTTACCTAATAACGCTCCCAACGCTCCATCCCTCGGCTTTTCTGACGGTCAAGTATTAAATACAAGAACGCCGACAATTACATGGACATTCAGCGATCCGGACGGCAACGCGCAAGGCGGATATTTTGTCGAAGTTATAAATGGCGCTTATTCTGCTTCTCTGTGGAATAGCGGTTGGATTAACGATGCGAACGCCCGGAGCTATACGCTGCCTTCAGGCGCTATCCCAACCGACGGCCAGATTTACATCCGCATGAGGGTTAAAGATAGCAACGGCGCGATAAACACGAATAACGGTAATGGACCGGACACTTCGTTTGGAAATAGGCGGCTTATCATCGATACGACAGCTCCGATAGTGTCCAGCATATCGACAGAGAAAACCCCGGTTTCCGTTCCGGCAAATGGAACTTTCCGTATGTGGGCCCGTGGTGTATCTGATAACGTATCAGGCGTTTCATCGGTCAAATTTCCGACCCGGCTTACAGGTCAATCAACTTGGGTGTGGGTAGATGGCGTAAAAAGCGGTAGCGACTGGTATTGCGATTATCCGATCAGTAATTTTAGTAATGTCGAGACTACCTACGTGACTAACGTTTATGCGTACGATGCTGCTGGAAATAACGCTATGGTGGGGGAAATCCGGACGGTTGTAGACCGTACGCCTCCTACGTTTACAGTTGACGGAACGTCCTATAAAAGCGTTCAGCCAGGCGGCACCTTCCGCGTTTCCGCCTATAGCCTAGCGGATAACCTTGCAGGTATCCAAAATGTCCGTTTTGCTGTATGGACAGAAGTTAACGGTCAGGACGATTTGGTGTGGTATGACGGGGCAAATGCCGGTGGAGGTACATGGTATAAAGATGTCCCTATTTCCGAGCACGGTAACGCTGAAGGCCACTATATCACGCATGTTTATGCTTATGATAATGCCGGAAACAACTCTTCTAAAGGCGTTGATACCTACGTCGACCGAACGGCTCCGACGATTTCAAGCGTACAAGGCTACGGATACACAAATCAAACGACGGGAACACGGCGGGTTTGGTTTTATGGGGTAACCGATGGAATTAGCGGTATCGGCACAACCTACGCATCCTACAACAAACCTGGCGGCGGTAATTCAGGGCTCACTGCTTATGCGTCCGGGAGCGACTATTACGTTGATGTTCCGTTAGGACCCGAGGGCGAGTATACGGTTTATTTTCAAGCGGTTGATCGCGCCAATAACGCAAGTACGACGGTAAATTCGAAGTTTTTCGTTGACTCTCAACGTGCAAATGATCCAAAACCGTCTGTCGTTTGGGGCACGACTACGGCTGCGTTTACCTGGTTTCCGTTCAATGATCCCACACCGTCTTCCGGCCTAGATCGAACGGTTCTCCACGTAGACCGATGGACAGGTTCCGAATGGGTATTTGACGTTGATATCAATAACGACGGCAGCCCTGATCTATGGTACATTCTCCCGGATAAAAACCAGGTAGAACATACTGTTACGACGTTAACGCCGGGAACACGCTATCGGTACACAGTTAAACATTTCGACATGGCACAAAACGAGAGCGCGTATTCGTACTATGAGTTCGTAACCAAAAAGAAAATCGGGGAATATCGCATCGCCGGAAAAAATGGCACGGTTTCGTTGCCAGTCTACGATCCGTCTTCGGGCGTTTTGGGCAGCAAAGCGCTGCGCGTCGGCCTTAGCTCCGGAATCGGATGCTTCGAATTGGTTTCCATATCGGACACAAACGCAAGTCCGGTGCGTGTGCAAACACCACAAGGCGCCCGATCAATCTCTAAGTAAAGGAGGTCGAACACCATCCGCTCAACGCAGTATACATTTCTCAGTCCGACGCAGCATATCCCGAGTGAGATCGTTACCTACACGCCAATCGACGGCGAACCCCGAAACCTTCCTACCATCCGTCGCGACATGGGCGATTACCTTCCGCTTTATTACCGCGATTCAGTCGCCGCCAACGGCATCTTAACCGCCGAGTCCGCTGAGTTAGCAGATCTGAACGCCGAAATTTCGGACGTGCTCGCGCAGTATTTCGTTGACACAGCAACGTGGGGCCTCGCGCATTGGGAACGCATTTGTGGCATCGCTACGGACAAAGCCAAGCCGCCTGAACAGAGGCGCTCCGTTATTAAATCGAAGCTGCGCGGAATCGGCACCGTCACCGTATCGCTCATTAAAAATGTGGCCGAAGCCTATGTGAACGGCGAAGTCGGCGTAACGGAGGATAACGCTAATTATTCGCTTACGATAACGTTCATCTCCAGCCGCGGCATTCCTCCGAACCTAGACGACATTCAATCGGTCCTACGAGAGACCATTCCGGCACACCTAGGGTTGACGTTTAAGTTTACCTATCTGATCTGGAGCGAGCTGGATGCGCTGGGATGGACATGGGACATGCTAGAAAACAAAGCCCTCACTTACGATCAACTCGAAGTATATAAACCGTAAAGGAGATGGGACGCCCTGTGGATTTGGACATACTTAAATATTTTCTTACGCAAGGTCCGTTCGCTGTCCTTTTTGCTTGGCTCCTGATCTCTTCCCGGAAGGAATCGCGTGAACGCGAGAAATCTCTAATAGCAGAAAATCGGAAGCGCGAAGGAAGACTCCACGACATCCTAGATAAGTTTAGCGAAAAATATGACGTCATCATAACGGAAATCCGCGACATCCAATCGCGCTTCAAGGAGTGATTCGAATGGAGAACGATATTTTAACGCTTGCCGCTCTCGTTGCTGCTTACGTTGGCGTGGCGAAAGGCTTCGGCATAGCGGAAAAATGGACGCATCTTGTCGCGTTAGTTTTCGCTACCGTTTTCGTCGTCGTGCCGGAAACGGCGCAGGCTGCCGTAATAAAGATCAGCGTAATCGGCTTGACGGCTTCCGGCGCTTACCAATACGTGAAGAAACGAAGTGATGAAGGCAATGACGGTAAAAGGATTTGATTGCGCTGCGCCTCTGTCCGCAGACAAAGCGGCCGCATTTTACGCGGACGGGTACGAGTTTGTCGCGCGTTATTTGGTACCGACCGGCTGGAAGCGGCTAACTGCCGAAGAAGCGGCCGCAATTTCTGGCACAGGGCTGCAGATCGTTTCCGTGTTCGAAACGTCGGCGGATCGAGCCCTTGGCGGATACGAAGCCGGTCTTGCCGACGGTAAGTCAGCGCTGGCAGCCGCGAAGGCAATCGGCCAACCTGCTGGGAGCGTCATCTATTTCGCGGTCGACTTCAATGTGACTTCCACTCAGATGGAGACGGTAATCAGCTATATTCGCGCAGCGGGTGAAGCGACACCCGGGTACAACACCGGGGTGTACGGTTCCTATTCCGTAGTTGAAGCTGTACTCGCAGCGGGCGCTTGTTCAAGTGCTTGGCAGACATACGCTTGGAGCGGCAGGAAACGCTCGCCGAAAGCGAACATCTATCAATATCAGAACGACATTACAGTGAACGGCATAGGCGTAGATTTAGACGAAGCATACGGCGCTTATGGCGGATGGAGCATGAGTAAGATAGAAAACCAGGGGGTTAGCAATAATATGCCGATGAAACTGGAAGATTGGCAATGGGACATGATCTACGAAGTGCTGGGCAAAGCCTACAATGATGGCAAGCTAATGTGGGGCTGGATGCAGAAGGTCGTCGATAAATCGATGACGGCAACGGAGCTCGCCTTCTTAAACACGGTGCTCGACGGCCGCATTGACCGTAAGATCGAAGTGTAACAATAACAGCTTCACCGGCAAATTTTAAAAATGGATGAAAGGAGCCTGCTAGCTTCTGCTTGGCTAGTAGGCTCCTTCTACACTCTCTCCGCTTCTTTCTTCTGTTTTTGATTCAGAATACTATCAAAATGATAAACAAATGAACCATTCTCTGCAACCCGCAGAGTAGCATAGCCTTTTCTCTTCAGTTGATCCAGCAGTTCACCTGCTTCGTCTAAAGTTAAATTCGTGGTCATCGCGATATCTACAGCTGTCACATAACCTTCATTTTGAACAGCTATTTTTAATACGGTTCTTTCCATTTCTTCAAACTTGATGTGTTTCTGCTGCTCAAGATCTTTTTCACGCAGTTTCATTTCATGTTTGTTTTTAGCGACATTGTAAATGATCCAAGCCACCCCGACAATGATAGTAAACAATAAGATAATTTTCCATCCGCCGCCAGTAAACCATTCGGCGACAATTTGTAAAAGCCCTAAAATAAGCAGCCAAGTAAAGCAGCCTCCCCAACCACTTCTATTACTCATTCCTTCTCCCCACCAACCCAGAACGATAATTATTTCCAATAACCGTAATATACAACAAACAGTATGGAATTGCTATGCTCTTTTGTGTAAATCATTTCTTGATGAAGATGCACAACCTGTCTAAGGATGTCTTTTTATAAAGAAGCAATCGCCTTTACGGTGATTATATGAAAATAAAAAAAGCCGCCTTCAATGAAGAAAGCAGCACTTTGTATGCGTAAATGGCGTCCCAGAAGGGATTCGAACCCCTGACCGACGGCTTAGAAGGCCGTTGCTCTATCCAGCTGAGCTACTGGAACATAATATTGGAGCGGGTGATGGGAATCGAACCCACGCTACCAGCTTGGAAGGCTGGAGTTCTACCATTGAACTACACCCGCTCGCTATAAAATTAAATGGTCGGGACGACACGATTCGAACATGCGACCCCCTGGTCCCAAACCAGGTGCTCTACCAAGCTGAGCTACGTCCCGAAAATTATGGTGCCGGTAGAGGGACTTGAACCCCCACGGTTTCCCTCACGATTTTGAGTCGCGCGCGTCTGCCAATTCCGCCATACCGGCTTTCTGGAGCGGAAGACGGGAATCGAACCCGCGACCCTCGCCTTGGCAAGGCGATGCTCTACCGCTGAGCCACTTCCGCACAATTCAGAAAGAACAAGATTTAATATATCATAACGATTTCGATAATGCAATAACTTTTACAAAGTTATTTTTGGAGCGGAAGACGGGAATCGAACCCGCGACCCTCGCCTTGGCAAGGCGATGCTCTACCGCTGAGCCACTTCCGCATAAAAGTGCGCGTAGAGGGACTTGAACCCCCACGGTCTCCCGCTAGATCCTAAGTCTAGTGCGTCTGCCAATTCCGCCATACGCGCGCAAGAGTTAAACGTGAGCCATGTAGGACTCGAACCTACGACACCCTGATTAAAAGTCAGGTGCTCTACCAACTGAGCTAATGGCTCATATTAAAACTGGGGATCTAGGATTCGAACCTAGGCATGACGGAGTCAAAGTCCGTTGCCTTACCGCTTGGCTAATCCCCATCGTTTTCGTGTAGAATGGGGCGATCGATGGGACTTGAACCCACGAATGCCGGAGCCACAATCCGGTGCGTTAACCCCTTCGCCACGACCGCCATACAAATGTGATTAAATTGAATATGGTGCCGTCGAGAGGACTTGAACCCCCAACCTACTGATTACGATTCAGTTGCTCTACCAATTGAGCTACGACGGCAAGCGCTATTAATTAAACCAATAACAATAAAACGGCTGAAAGCAAAAATGGCGGAGCCGACGGGATTCGAACCCGCGGTCTCCTGCGTGACAGGCAGGCATGTTAGGCCTCTACACCACGGCTCCACACTAAGGTATTTTGGTTGCGGGGGCAGGATTTGAACCTGCGGCCTTCGGGTTATGAGCCCGACGAGCTACCGGGCTGCTCCACCCCGCGTCGTTAAAGTTTATATGGTGGAGGCTGAGGGGATCGAACCCCCGACCCTCTGCTTGTAAGGCAGATGCTCTCCCAGCTGAGCTAAGCCTCCATATGTACCTTTATGATGCCCTTACAAAGCAAAGCAGATTCACTTTGTAAATAATAATGGTGACCCGTAGGGGATTCGAACCCCTGTTACCTCCGTGAAAGGGAGGTGTCTTAACCCCTTGACCAACGGGCCTTACTAAAATATGGCGGAGAGAGAGGGATTCGAACCCTCGAGACGCTTGTGACGCCTACACGATTTCCAATCGTGCTCCTTCGGCCAACTCGGACACCTCTCCATTTGTTTCGATCTAAAGGATATTAATCCTGTATATTTAATAAAGAATGGCTCCCCGAACAGGACTCGAACCTGTGACAACTCGATTAACAGTCGAGTGCTCTACCAACTGAGCTATCAGGGAATGTACCGCTTGGCGACGTTCTACTCTCCCGGAACCCTTCGGTTCAAGTACCATCGACGCTGGAGGGCTTAACGGTCGTGTTCGAGATGGGAACGCGTGGTTCCCCTCCGCCATCATCACCAAACGGTATAGCTTGTTCAAGGCTTGTACCTTGAAAACTAGATACGAAACTCGTGCGCGTTTGTGAGCAATGCTTGAATGTTTCTTAGGGGCTCCCCGCAAAGTAATCGGCATAAGCTACAACGCTTCGCTTCACTTTGTGGGGCTTATTTGGTTAAGCCCTCGACCGATTAGTATTCGTCAGCTCCACACGTTGCCGTGCTTCCACCCCGAACCTATCTACCTCGTCGTCTTCAAGGGGTCTTACTTACTGGGAAATCTCATCTTGAGGGGGGCTTCACGCTTAGATGCTTTCAGCGCTTATCCCGTCCGTACGTAGCTATCCAGCCATGCTCCTGGCGGAACAACTGGTACACCAGCGGTACGTCCATCCCGGTCCTCTCGTACTAAGGACAGCTCCTCTCAAATTTCCTACGCCCACGACAGATAGGGACCGAACTGTCTCACGACGTTCTGAACCCAGCTCGCGTACCGCTTTAATGGGCGAACAGCCCAACCCTTGGGACCTACTTCAGCCCCAGGATGCGATGAGCCGACATCGAGGTGCCAAACCTCCCCGTCGATGTGGACTCTTGGGGGAGATAAGCCTGTTATCCCCAGGGTAGCTTTTATCCGTTGAGCGATGGCCCTTCCATTCGGTACCACCGGATCACTAAGCCCGACTTTCGTCCCTGCTCGACCTGTTTGTCTCGCAGTCAAGCTCCCTTCTGCCTTTGCACTCTTCGAATGATTTCCAACCATTCTGAGGGAACCTTGGGGCGCCTCCGTTACGCTTTAGGAGGCGACCGCCCCAGTCAAACTGCCCACCTGACACTGTCCCCATACCGGATCTACGGTACCAGGTTAGAACTCCGATACGATCAGGGTGGTATCCCAACGTCGCCTCCACACAAGCTGGCGCTCATGCTTCTCAGGCTCCCACCTATCCTGTACAGATCGTACCAAAGTCCAATATCAAGCTGCAGTAAAGCTCCATGGGGTCTTTCCGTCTTGTCGCGGGTAACCTGCATCTTCACAGGTATTAAAATTTCACCGGATCTCTCGTTGAGACAGCGCCCAAGTCGTTACGCCATTCGTGCGGGTCAGAATTTACCTGACAAGGAATTTCGCTACCTTAGGACCGTTATAGTTACGGCCGCCGTTTACTGGGGCTTCGGTTCATAGCTTCGGGATTGCTCCCTAACCACTCCCCTTAACCTTCCAGCACCGGGCAGGCGTCAGCCCGTATACTTCGCCTTGCGGCTTCGCACAGACCTGTGTTTTTGCTAAACAGTCGCTTGGGCCTTTTCACTGCGGCCCCCTCGGGCTATTCACCCTACCGAGGCACCCCTTCTCCCGAAGTTACGGGGTCATTTTGCCGAGTTCCTTAACGAGAGTTCTTCCGCGCGCCTTAGCATGCTCTGCTCGCCTACCTGTGTCGGTTTGCGGTACGGGCACCTTCTCCCTGGCTAGAGGCTTTTCTTGGCAGCCTGAACTCATGACCTTCGCTACTGCAATTTTCGCTCCCCATCACAGACCAGCCTTATGATGTGCGGATTTGCCTACACATCAGCCTCTCTGCTTGGACGGGCATCCATCAGCCCGCGTCACTATCCTTCTGCGTCACCCCATTGCTCATAACGGTTCACGGTGGTACAGGAATTTCAACCTGTTGTCCTTCGACTACGCCTTTCGGCCTCGCCTTAGGTCCCGACTTACCCTGAGCGGACGAGCCTTCCTCAGGAACCCTTAGGCTTTCGGCGGATCAGATTCTCACTGATCTTTTCGTTACTCATACCGGCATTCTCACTTGTGTACTGTCCAGCGCTCCTTACGGTACACCTTCAACCTATACACAACGCTCCCCTACCAGAGCGCAAATCTTGTTTGCGCAATCCATAGCTTCGGTGGTGTGTTTAGCCCCGTTACATTTTCGGCGCAGAGTCACTCGACCAGTGAGCTATTACGCACTCTTTCAATGGTGGCTGCTTCTAAGCCAACATCCTGGTTGTCTGCGCAACTCCACATCCTTTCCCACTTAACACACACTGGGGGACCTTAGCTGATGGTCTGGGCTGTTTCCCTCTTGACAATGGATCTTAGCACTCACTGTCTGACTCCCGGGATAAAGTATGTGGCATTCAGAGTTTGACTGGACTTGGTAACCCTTGGCGGGCCCCGCACCCAATCAGTGCTTTACCTCCACTACTCATCTCCCGAGGCTAGCCCTAAAGCTATTTCGGGGAGAACCAGCTATCTCCGAGTTCGATTGGAATTTCTCCGCTACCCCCACCTCATCCCCGAATTTTTCAACATTCGTGGGTTCGGGCCTCCAGTGCGTGTTACCGCACCTTCACCCTGGACAGGGGTAGATCACACGGTTTCGGGTCTACGCCCACGTACTTCGTCGCCCTATTCAGACTCGCTTTCGCTGCGGCTTCGGCTCTTCACCTTAACCTTGCACGGGAACGTAACTCGCCGGTTCATTCTACAAAAGGCACGCCATCACTCATTAACGAGCTCTGACTTCTTGTAAGCACACGGTTTCAGGTTCTATTTCACTCCGCTCCCGCGGTTCTTTTCACCTTTCCCTCACGGTACTGCTTCACTATCGGTCGCTAGGGAGTATTTAGCCTTGGCAGATGGTCCTGCCTGCTTCCCACGAGGTTTCGCGTGTCTCGCGGTACTCGGGATCCGTCTAAGGTGTTCGCAGAATTTCAACTACAGGGCTTTTACCTTCTATGGCCGGCCTTTCCAGACCGCTTCGTCTACCCTGCTGCACCTATGTTGACGTCCCACAACCCCAGAGAGCAAGCCCTCTGGTTTGGGCTGTTCCGCTTTCGCTCGCCGCTACTGACGGAATCACTTTTGTTTTCTTCTCCTGAGGGTACTTAGATGTTTCAGTTCCCCTCGTATGCCTCTGCACACCCTATGTATTCAGATGTGAGTAACTGAGAATTACCTCAGCTGGGTTTCCCCATTCGGATATCCCCGGATCAAAGCCTGCTTACGGCTCCCCGAGGCAATTTCGTCGTTCGCCACGTCCTTCTTCGGCTCCTAGCGCCTAGGCATCCTCCGTGTGCTCTTATTAGCTTAACCATGCTAATACACGTTGTATTGCTCTACGCATTTCGTTTCGTTATCTAGTTTTCAAGGAACAATCGTATTGATGTTGAGATACACATCGACTTCCCTTTCGGGGCGTCTTTGTCCTCTCAAAACTGAGCAACGAGTGAGTGGCGTTGCAACTGTTACATCGAGTTCGTCGATGTCCGTTGTCAACTATTGTGCAACTGTTAGTTGCTTATGTCCGATGACCTACAGTCATCATGGACTCCATAGAAAGGAGGTGATCCAGCCGCACCTTCCGATACGGCTACCTTGTTACGACTTCACCCCAATCATCTACCCCACCTTCGGCGGCTGGCTCCTTGCGGTTACCCCACCGACTTCGGGTGTTGTAAACTCTCGTGGTGTGACGGGCGGTGTGTACAAGACCCGGGAACGTATTCACCGCGGCATGCTGATCCGCGATTACTAGCAATTCCGACTTCATGCAGGCGAGTTGCAGCCTGCAATCCGAACTGAGACCGGCTTCTAAAGATTCGCTCCACCTCGCAGCTTCGCTTCCCGTTGTACCGGCCATTGTAGTACGTGTGTAGCCCAGGTCATAAGGGGCATGATGATTTGACGTCATCCCCGCCTTCCTCCGGTTTGTCACCGGCAGTCACTCTAGAGTGCCCATCCGAAATGCTGGCAACTAAAGTCAAGGGTTGCGCTCGTTGCGGGACTTAACCCAACATCTCACGACACGAGCTGACGACAACCATGCACCACCTGTCTCCAATGCTCCGAAGAGGGCACCTATCTCTAGGTGTTTCATCGGGATGTCAAGACCTGGTAAGGTTCTTCGCGTTGCTTCGAATTAAACCACATACTCCACTGCTTGTGCGGGTCCCCGTCAATTCCTTTGAGTTTCACTCTTGCGAGCGTACTCCCCAGGCGGAGTGCTTACTGTGTTGACTTCGGCACCAAGGGTATCGAAACCCCTAACACCTAGCACTCATCGTTTACGGCGTGGACTACCAGGGTATCTAATCCTGTTTGCTCCCCACGCTTTCGCGCCTCAGCGTCAGTTACGGTCCAGAAAGTCGCCTTCGCCACTGGTGTTCCTCCACATCTCTACGCATTTCACCGCTACACGTGGAATTCCACTTTCCTCTCCCGCACTCAAGTCACCCAGTTTTCAGTGCGATCCGGGGTTGAGCCCCGGGCTTAAACACCAAACTTAAATGACCGCCTGCGCGCGCTTTACGCCCAATAATTCCGGACAACGCTTGCCCCCTACGTATTACCGCGGCTGCTGGCACGTAGTTAGCCGGGGCTTTCTTCTCAGGTACCGTCACCCTTAGAGCAGTTACTCTCTAAGGCGTTCTTCCCTGGCAACAGAGCTTTACGATCCGAAAACCTTCATCACTCACGCGGCGTTGCTCCGTCAGACTTGCGTCCATTGCGGAAGATTCCCTACTGCTGCCTCCCGTAGGAGTCTGGGCCGTGTCTCAGTCCCAGTGTGGCCGATCACCCTCTCAGGTCGGCTACGCATCGTCGCCTTGGTAGGCCGTTACCCTACCAACTAGCTAATGCGCCGCAGGCCCATCCGTAAGCCACAGGTTACCCCGTGTTTCATGATCCCCTCATGCGAGAAGACCAGCTATCCGGTCTTAGCTATCGTTTCCGATAGTTATCCCGATCTTACAGGCAGGTTGCCTACGTGTTACTCACCCGTCCGCCGCTAACTGTTCCCGAAGGAACAGTCCGCTCGACTTGCATGTATTAGGCACGCCGCCAGCGTTCGTCCTGAGCCAGGATCAAACTCTCCAATAAAATGTTCCCCAGAAAGTGAAGAGAAGCTGCCGAAGCATATTCCGATTACTTTCCGTGGGCCCCACGAACCAAATCATGAGGCATTATCAGAGCTTGTCTTAAGCTCAAAATTCAATGCTAGCGAGAATTTGCATTCTCTATTTAACACTCACTCGTTGTTCAGTTTTCAAAGGACAATTGTTCATTTCCCTGCGCCCTTCTCAGCAGCGCGGGATTCAATATATCACATTTCAATCGACGATGCAAGCTTTTTTGAAAATTTCTTTTCGTCGGCTTGTCCGCCTGCCAGCCTCTTTTGGCCGGAAGACCAATATAGCATGATTAAAACACATTTGCAAGCACTAAATTTCATTTTTGTAGTATACCCGTATTGAACAAAATAATAACAGCCCCAAGATTAGCCGCGTTCCGGCTTTCTTAAGGCTGCTTTTTTGATGAAGCGCGGTGAACAGGCGGCTGGAGTGCCGATAGGAAGATGGACCAATGTCAACGGTCGCCTTTGTAAACGGATGTTCTCGTCGCCACGAGTCCCCTATCGAAACAGGCCGCGTATCAATCGGCACGCTTTCATATAAAGAATTTGTTACAGCGCTCCTGCTCCGATGGCTTGGGCAGCAGCAAGCTCCTGCTGAAATTGCTGATGGATTAATCCATTGGAAGCAAGCACATTCCGTACTTCCAGGGAATAAGGGTTCCCGAACGTGTCCGTGACCGTCCCCCCGGATTCGGCAATCAGTAAGGAACCTGCCGCGACATCCCAGGCATTCAGTCCGATCTCCCAGAATCCGCTCAATCTTCCTGCGGCAACATAAGCCAGATGCAAAGCAGCCGATCCCGCTACCCGGATATTACGGACTTTTGGGGTAAGCGCTTGAATCCCCTGCAGATTAATAGGCAGCGCATAATCGCGATCCGCCGGGAACCCCGTTGCAATCAAGCTGTCTGACAGCTTATCCTCCGCCGATGTTCTCATTCTTCTCCCGCGCACATAGGCACCCTTACCCTTCTCGGCTACGAAAAGCTCGTCGCGAATGGGGTCGTAGACGACGCCGACGATCACTTCTCCTTTGTGAGCCAAGGCGATGGATACGCTAAAGAAGGGAAAGCCGTGGACAAAATTCGTCGTTCCGTCCAAAGGATCGACGATCCACAGATATTCGGCCTCCTTGGCTTCCTGCAGTGCTTTCGTCGAAGCCGCCGGCCCCGGTTCCACACCTTCTTCTCCCAGTATAGAGTGCTGCGGAAAATGGGTCTGAATAAGGTTGCGGATCATCGTTTCCGCCCCCTTGTCCACTTCCGTTACAAGATCATGAGGGGAATATTTCATATGTAAGCTGTTGAAATCTCCCAATTTGCTTTGGATCCATTCGCCAGCTTTGGATGCGGTATTGATGGCCACTGCAGTAAAATTCTTACTTCCCACAATAAAAGAGGAATTGCTTTCATTAGCCATTTCAATCAGTCCTTTTCTTTCCCATAAAAATAATGGTTGCAATTACACTCAGTATAGTTAATATACGATTCAAAAGCTACAGCGTTTCACCCAAATAATACTAGCGTTTATGACAAATCAACAAACATCCACGGGAAGAGATAAACCATCCGGACAAAGGTAACCAGGCCTTTTTCCGCTCCCTGCTTTTCAAAAGAGCGGGTCTATAATTCAAAGCTGAATTTTTTCCCGATTCGCACACAGCGCTCGAAAACCATCCTTCATGCGACCGTCTTCCTCATCAAGCACGCTTTTAAGATGAACGCCAAAAAAGCCCTTTGCAATATGCAAAAGAGCTTTAAATTGAATAATAAAATATAATTATACCCCTACGATATGATAGCCGTTATCTACATAAATCACTTCGCCTGTAATTCCCCGCGACAGATGGCTCATGAGGAACATGGCGGTGTCTCCGACCTCGGCGACTTCCGTCGTACGGCGCAGCGGAGCTTTCTCTTCCACGGTTCTGAGAATGGAATTGAAATCCTTGATTCCCTTGGCGGCCAGCGTACGGATAGGTCCGGCGGAGATCGCGTTCACACGCACGTTGTATTGGCCCAAGTCGTTAGCCAAGTAGCGTACGCTTGCTTCCAACGCAGCTTTGGCTACGCCCATTACATTGTAGTTTTTCATTGCGCGTTCAGCGCCGAGGTATGTCATTGTCATGATGCTGCCGCCTTCGGTCATGAGCGGATACAAGCGCTGGGCCACTGCGACCAAAGAATAAGCGCTAATATCGTGAGCCAGTGCAAAGCCGTCGCGGGAAGTGCCGACGAATAAACCTTCGAGCTCTTCCGTTTTGGCAAATGCGATACTATGTACGAGTCCGTGCAGCACGCCGAAGTGCTCTTGTACCGCAGCAGCCAAAGTTTCAATCTCGGCGTCCACCGTTACGTTGCAGGGCAGAACGACCGAGCCCGGAATCGTGTCGGCCAGTTTGCGCACTCTCTCTTGCACGCGTTCGCTCTCATAAGTAAAAGCCAGGCGCGCCCCTTGAGCAGCCAAGGACTGGGCAATCGCCCAAGCGATGCTGCGATCGTTGGCAACACCCATTACCAATATATTCTTACCGTTCAGCAGTTGAGTCATGAACTTAAGTCCCCTCTCCAAAGTAAAATGAGGCTTGGCCAACTATGCTCCCTAACTCAAGGTACCCCATTTTTACAAATAATTCAAGAGAGAAAACATCGGACGAAATCCGCTGCAGCAGGTGACTTCAACATTCCTATCAGGCATATGATACAACGGGCAAAATCAACACGCGTTACGACGCGAAGCCGAAGCTCGGCCTGCCGGACTCTCCGTTCATGACTCCGCTCATTCATTGATGTACGCGAGAGGTGCGCTATGCAAAAAAGCCTTGGCCTAAGCTCCTTCAGTCACGCGATTAATCTCAAAGCTCAGCTCGCCTCCCTGCACATCAGAGCTCGAAGGAAGCTTGGCTGAGCACCGTCGCACCGTCAAATTTGCGCACATCGTCCATGAGCTGCAGCAGCGCTTCGTCTTTCCGCTTGGCCTCAATCATAATATCCAAACGCGGAGTTATCGGCGCAATGGCCCGCAGAAAGCGAAAAAGCGGCGGCGCTTCGATAAAATCGGCATGGCTTCGGGGATCGGATGCGCTTTTCGGACTGGACACGTGAATCTTCGGTGGAAGCGGCTCAACCGCACCCTGCGCGCTCTCTCCCGACCATGTCTGCATAATCCGAGGCCACAGCTCCTCAGCCGCTTCCCCATCTCCCGAACGGTTGACCTCGTGATGATGAATATCCAGCACCATTGGAGCCCCGACCTGCTCGCAGATGTCCAGCGTCTCCGCAGCCGTGAAGGTTTTGTCGTCGTTTTCCAGCGTCATTCTCCGGCGAATCCGCTCGGGCAGCCCCTTGAACCTCTCGATGAACCTGGCCGCAGCCGCAGGTTTGTCCCCATAGGTGCCGCCGACGTGAATATTGCATTTGGCCGACTCATCCAGCCCCATCGCTTCCAGCATCGTCACATGCCTGTCCAAATCGCCTAAGGAATTGCGCAGCACTTCCTCCCTGGGAGTGCTCAGCACGGTGAAATGGTCGGGATGAAAGCTCAGACGCATGCCGTGCTCCAATGCATAGCCGCCGAGCTCGGCGAACGGTTCCCGAAGCGTCGGCATCGGGTCCCAGTCTTCTAGGAGTCTGTCCGACGGAGTTACTTTTGTAGGTCCCTTCGGAGTAAGACTCGGTTTTCAAATGATTTTTCATCACGATTTGAGTATAATCACTGTGTCTTTCTTTGCCTTTGTGGGAGTTACGCCGCTTTTTTACGTTTTTGGGCAGACCTCTCCCGTTTATACACCGTGGATGGTTTGGGATATTTGGCAGAATGAAGCTTTCTTAAATTATAGCTTAAAGCCAAAAGGACGAACTCACCCTCAACCTTATCTTCGCCACGGAGGTGAAACTGACGAAAGCCCTGACATTCTTTCATTTGCCCCCACGCGGGTTCCACGATGGCTTTACGTAACCGGTAAATGTCTTTACCGGCATCGCTTTGCACTTTGGTTCTCATGGCTTCTCGGATCGGATCGCCTTCATTGCGTTTGACCCTTCGTTTACCGGATCCGGACTTAACGCAGTCCTTTTGAAACGGGCAGGTCAGGCAGGCATCGCTCATATACACCCATTGAGTCGCTTTTTGAGGATCCTTTTCATAGTATGTGTACTTGTGGATCAGCGTTTGTCCCGCTGGGCACACATAGGTATCCGTTTCCGGGATATACGTAAAGTTGGTTTTATCGTACGGATTCCCGTGCTGCTTGTTTTCACGGGTTGCCGCGATGTAGGCGTCGGTCTCGGCCTTCGTCGCCGCCTGAATGTTGTCCGCACTAAAGTACCCTGCGTCCGCACTCACTTTCTCGGGCACCTTTCCCGTTATGTTGCGGATGGAACCGAGCACCGGCTGGAATTGGTGTTGGTCGCTGCTGCTAGGGTTCATCTGCAGTCCGACGATGAATCCCTGATCCGCATCTACGGCAATTTGCGGATTATATCCTTGGATGACGCCTTGGGTTTTCGTATCCATGATTTGGGAATCTGGATCGGTAAAGTTAAATTGATCTTTGTCCGGTGTCTTCGATTCCTCTACCGGTTTGCGAGCTTCCAACTGTCTGAGCGCCTCTCTGATTTTTTCAAGTCGGGATTGGCGATTGGTCACCGATTCCGGCAACAGCGAAAGGGGCTCTTCGTTCTCTTGGTCGTCTATCTGGCCGGCTTGCTCGAGAGCTTCGCGGATTTCCTTTTCCAGACGCTCGATTTCCTGGTTCATCCGATCTCGCGACATCGACTTATGCTTCGATGCATGGGCTTTCAGCTTCGAACCATCGATGCTGACATGACCGAGGGACACGTACCCTAGCTGTATGGCGATGTGTACCACTTGTTTGAAAAGTCCCGGTAATGATTCGAGGTGATCCTTTCGAAAATCGCTGAGCGTACGGAAATCCGGTCGATGGCCGCCACATAGCCAACGAAAAGGAATATTTTCATCCATAGCCTGACGAAGGGTCCGGGAGGTGAACACACCCGTAGCATAGCCATAGAACCATAACTTCAAAAGCATGGCGGGGTGATAGGCTTCTTCTCCGCGATGGGAATACCGATTTGTCATGACCGTGAGATCTAACTGATCCACGATGTCGCTAACAAGCCGCACTAAATGATCTTCAGGGATCCAATCGCTCAAATACATCGGAAACAATTCACCTTGTTCCGTGGAGTAAGATTTAAATTTTGCCATAAACCACACACCCTTTTTTACCAGATAAACAGATTACAGTTAAGTTTCGCGACGAAACTATGCTTTTCCTGTTTCGTCGGACAGACTCCTAGGGCGGGATGCCCGAGAAGCGGGATGAGCTTGGACGAACAGCGGTACATTTCGATATCGTACGCCCGGTTGTGCTTTAAAAGGCGCAGCGTATTATGAATATTCTTGGCGGCGATGCGCTCCAGCTTACGAATGCCCGCTTCACGGTCCGCAAGCTTGTTAAAGCTTGTGGCGGTCATCGTTTTGGAAGGGGAAGCGCCCGACACCAGCATCGACATCGCGACATAGCCTAAGCGGACGATCATATTGCGATCACTCTCCTGACTAAACAAACGGTAATGGAATAACTGCTGCTAGGATGCCCCGTCCGATCCGCCGCAATGCTATATCCGCAATTAGCGGCCCCCAGTGAGAAAAAAGCGCCATACAGATACATGCCCGAGAATCCGGCCGCTGCAAAACAAGCTTCTTCATTCCAGACGAACATTCTTTCCTCCTAACCGGGCGAACCGTCGCGACGCAAAGAAAAAAACATCCTCCCGTCATCGGAAAGATGTTTATCCCGTTAATTATCATTATGGCTGATGTTTTAAGCCGAAAAACATTTCATGCGCCAAGTCGGTCTGAACCCGCGCTTCTTCTTCCGTAAGCCTGCGAACCAGCTCCATCTCCACCTGGGTGACTTCCTCGCCTTGAAAGTTGATCTCCGCTATGGAAGCGACGATTTTGACGATAGCTATCGCTTTGTTGTCCGGCGTGTACGCAATGACCATCTGCCCGGTCGGAAATACGCGAAATCCGTTTTTCACCATTTTGCCGCGGCCGTATTCCAACAGCTCATACAGCTCTTGCTCGGATTTGAACTTGCAGACAGAATTGAATTCAGTTTGAAATCCCATACGCAGTCCTCCTTTTCAAGGCTCAAGGCTCTTTGTTTATAAGCATACGTGAAGCGTGTGAACTAATCAAGCGAGTCGAACGATTACGGAATTTATAATGAAAAAGGCCATTACACGTCAAAGGAATATTGCAGTTTTTGTTTCTCGGCATGACGCTGCAGAGCCAAGGCGATCAGATCGTCCAGCAGCTCGCGGTAGGGCTTGCCCGACTCGTTCCAGAGCAAAGGATACATGCTGAACGGAGTAAAGCCCGGCATCGTATTGATCTCGTTCAGGAAGACGGCGTTGTCTTCTTTTCTCAGGAAGAAATCGACGCGGGACAACCCTGACCCGTCAACGGCCTGAAACGCGCGGATCGCCAGCTCGCGGATTTGATCGGACAGCTCCTGCGGGATTTGCGCCGGAATAATCATCGACGATTTGCCGTCCACATATTTGGCTTTATAATCGTAAAATTCATTGGACGACACGATTTCCCCGACGACCGACGCGCGGGGTTCATCGTTGCCCAATACGGCCACCTCGACCTCGCGGGCGTCGATATTTTCCTCGATAATGACTTTGCGGTCGAATTGGAAGGCGGTTTGGATCGCCGAGATCAGCTCGTCGCGGTTGCGCGCTTTGCTGATGCCGACGCTGGAGCCCAAATTAGCCGGCTTGACAAAGCACGGGTAGCCTATGGAAATCTCGATTTCCATCAGGAAATACGGCTGATCCTTCTCCCACTGGGTGCGCGTAAAATGCCGGAATACGCATTGGGGAAGGCCTTCTTGAGCGAAAACTTTCTTCATCATAATTTTGTCCATACCGACCGCCGAAGCGAGCACGCCCGCCCCTGCGTAAGCGATATTGGCCATTTCCAGCAAGCCTTGGATCGTTCCGTCTTCGCCGAAGGTGCCGTGCAGAAGCGGCAGCACGACGTCCAGATGGGCCTGAGCGCCTTCCCGAGGAGCCAAAGAGGCGTCTTGAACGGCGCTGACGGCTACTTCCGCCTTGCTCGCCGTATCCAGAGTGCCGAAGAACGGCTGCAGAGCGAAGGAAGCTTGCGAGCCGTCTCCATTACTGAAAGTCAGAGCGGACACGTGCTCTACGGGCGATTGCAGCTGCGGCCCCGAACGCCATTCTCCTTGCTTCGTTATGTAAAACGGGTAAATTTCATATTTGTTCATATCGAACGCTTTAATTACGGCCAGCGCCGTCTGCAGAGAAACCTCATGCTCCCCCGACTTGCCTCCGTAAATTAAACCGACGCGAATTTTGTCGCTCATAATAACCTCCGAATGGATATGTCGTTCAATGCATAGGACTATCGTTAATCTCGTAAGCTAAGGAGACTTACGGACTACATGAGATCCGCAATATGCAGAAACCGGTACTTGGTTTTCTCCGTCCAGGCCACAGAATCCCTGTAGCTCCAATAGCGGTGAAAGCTCTCCGTCGTATGGGCGTTCACAAGGGGCATTCCGCCCGCATCCTTGGCCGTTACGATGGTGCTGTGCTGAAAGCGTCCGTTGCCGTCCCAGTCGTAGCTGATAACGTCCCCCAGGTCCAGCATAGAGGCTTCGGGCACCTCTTCGGCGCACAGTCCGACGCGGCCCGCAGTCAAAAAGCGCTGCAGGCTGTGGGCGACGGCCCAGCTATAGCTCCACTGCTCCTGTCCGTTATACCGTCCTTTGTACCACCAGCCGGAATCTCTTTTCCCAGTATAGTTCATTGGCGCCCCGCCTGCAAAGAGGCACTGGGATATAAAATTGCTGCAATCCACTTCAAAATGAATATAATCCGGATTCGCCTTATCCCACCAGGTGTCCGCATACTCGGCCGCCTTGATCCGGTTATATACGGCCTTGCGGCCCCCGGTCTCCAGGTACGGGAGCACATTGTAATTGAGGAACGGCGTCGAAGGAGACGGCGTCGTACGGTAAGGCAAGGAATCCCGTTCCTCCCCTTCGTGCAGACTTCCCGGGACGGTCTGTTGAATCGGAAGCGCCCGCTCTGCGTCCGTCGGCTCGACCCGTACGATATACCATTTGCCGTCCGTTTCCGTCAACGTGACACGCTCGGTTTCGACGCGCTTCTCCTCATGCTCTCTCGTGCCGATGGTTCCGACCGAGGTTCGGCGAAGCCGTACTTCTGCGATCACTTGACCGTGCTGCTCCGCAGCGCGAAGAATGGACAAGCGCGTCTCGTTCTTAACGGGAAAAAAGTGCCGGTCTTGATCGGAATGCGCCGTACGCGCCAATCGTTTGATCTGGGACTGCAAAAAGGACGTATCGGTGACAAAAGGCAGCAAAGGCTCAACGGAATAGTCCATGTCCATTTGATTTTTGTGGTGAACGTAATCGTAGAGCGCCGTTTTCCATGACATGCGGGCTACCTCCATTTGTAGTTGAATGGCTGGCTTGAAACTTGAGAGAATGGGGATTTTCGGGCATACTTATCACTGCATTATATGAGGAAACAGAGCCAAAAATGATTGAAATTGACCTTTACGCGAAGCCCTTCAGCATGTATACTTAGGGTATGGCAATTATGAAATCCGGTTTCATCTTGTGAAACATTTACGGGTTCAGCTTATCATTCTTAAGGAGGAACGACACACATGGCTAAAAAAGACCATTACTCGGTCCGCAAAGCGCTTGATGTAAAAGGTAAAACATACCAATATTACAGCTTGCCAGGACTTGAAGAGCAAGGCCTTGGCAACATCTCCGCACTTCCTTTTTCCATTAAAGTATTGCTCGAAGCCGCTGTCCGTCAATTCGACGGAAGAGCGATTACTCCGGAGCATGTGAAACAAATCGCCAACTGGGCGAACGGACGCGAAGAGAAGGAAATTCCTTTCATTCCTGCGCGTATCGTTCTGCAAGACTTCACAGGCGTACCTGTCGTCGTTGACTTGGCGGCAATGAGAGACACGATGAAAAAAGCAGGCGGAGACCCTAAACGGATCAACCCTCTCGTTCCGGTTGACCTCGTTATCGACCACTCCGTCATGGTAGATGCCTTCGGCTCTCCTACCGCTTTGGATACGAACATTAACATCGAATTCGAGCGCAACGAAGAACGTTACCGTTTCCTCCGCTGGGCGCAAACCGCATTCGACAATTTCCGTGCCGTTCCTCCGTCAACCGGTATCGTGCACCAAGTTAACTTGGAGTACCTGGCTTCCGTAGCCGCTACGAAAGTCGTTGACGGCGAAACCGAAGTATATCCTGACTCTCTCGTAGGTACGGACTCTCATACGACGATGATCAACGGTCTTGGTATCGTTGGCTGGGGCGTAGGCGGTATCGAGGCGGAAGCAGGCATGCTCGGTCAGCCTCTGTACTTCGTTACACCGGAAGTTATCGGCTTCAAATTGACGGGCACCTTGCCTGAAGGCGCTACGGCGACAGACCTCGCGCTGACGGTTACGCAAATGCTTCGTAAAAAAGGCGTTGTCGGTAAATTCGTCGAGTTCTACGGTCCTGGTCTGAGCAACATCAGCTTGGCCGACCGCGCGACGGTTGCCAACATGGCTCCGGAATACGGCGCAACGATCGGTTTCTTCCCTGTCGACTCCGAGTCCCTCAACTATTTGAGAGGCACAGGCCGCGAAGAAGATCAAATCGCTCTCGTTGAAGCTTACTATAAAGCGCAAGGCATGTTCCGTACCGATGAAACTCCGGACCCTGTATTTTCGGATAAAATCGAGCTTGACCTCTCCACTGTCGTACCGAGCTTGGCCGGTCCTAAGCGTCCTCAAGACCGCGTAGAGCTGACGGCAATGAAAGAATCGTTCAACTCGATCGTCCGCACGCCGATCGACAAAGGCGGATACGGCCTGAGTGAAGAGAAAATCGCCGAAACCGTTGAAGTGAAGCATCCAAACGGCGAAGTGACCAAAATGGGCACCGGCGCTGTCGTGATCGCAGCTATTACCAGCTGTACGAACACGTCCAACCCAAGCGTTATGCTCGGCGCAGGTCTCGTAGCGAAAAAAGCGGTAGCTCGCGGCTTGAAAAAACCTGCTTACGTAAAAAGCAGCTTGACTCCAGGCTCCCTGGTCGTTACCGAATACCTGAAAAACGCAAACCTGCTGGAATCCCTTGAAGCTCTCGGCTTCTACGTGGCAGGCTACGGCTGCGCAACCTGTATCGGCAACTCCGGTCCTTTACCTGACGAAGTAAGCCAAGCAATCGCCGATAACGATATGACGGTAGCGGCTGTGCTGTCCGGTAACCGTAACTTCGAAGGCCGCGTTCACGCTCAAGTTAAAGCGAACTACCTGGCTTCTCCGCCGCTGGTTGTCGCTTACGCTTTGGCAGGAACGGTCAATATCGACCTGGCTAACGATCCGATCGGCTACGATCAAGCGGATCAGCCGGTTTACTTGAAAGACATCTGGCCTACGAAAGACGAAATTCAAGAAGCTATCAACACGGCTATGGGCCCTGAGCTGTACCGCGAGAAATACGCGAACGTCTTCCGCGCCAACGAGCGTTGGAATGCGATCGACGTGCCGGAAGGCGAGCTGTACGAGTGGGATGAAAAATCCACTTATATCGCGAACCCTCCGTTCTTCGAAAACCTGGGCGCAGGCATTTCCGATATTGCGGATATTCGCAGCGCAAGAACACTTGCCTTGCTGGGCGATTCCGTTACTACGGACCATATCTCTCCGGCGGGTAACATTAAAGCCGACAGCCCTGCTGGCAAATACTTGATCGAGCACGGCGTGAAGAAGGAAGACTTCAACTCTTACGGCTCCCGCCGCGGCAACCATGATGTCATGATGCGCGGTACGTTCGCGAATATCCGTATTCGCAACCAAGTCGCTCCCGGAACCGAAGGCGGCGTAACGACTTACCTGCCTACCGGCCAAGTGGAATCCATCTACGATGCTTCCATGAAGTATCAGGATCAAGGCACGAACCTGGTCGTTATCGCAGGCAAAGAGTACGGTACGGGAAGCTCCCGCGACTGGGCTGCCAAAGGTACGTTCCTGCTCGGCGTCAAAGCCGTTATCGCAGAAAGCTTCGAACGTATCCATCGCTCGAACCTTGTGGGCATGGGCGTGCTGCCTCTGCAATTCCAAGGCGGCCAAAGCTGGAAAACGCTCGGCATTACCGGTACGGAAACCTTTGATATCACAGGCCTGAGCAACGACGTACAGCCTGGTCAAAGCGTAACGGTAACGGCTACGCGCGAAGACGGAAGCAGCTTCAGCTTTGAAGCGAGCGTTCGTCTGGACAGCATGGTGGACGTGGATTACTACCGTAACGGCGGTATTCTGCAAACCGTATTGCGTCAAATTATGGCTTAATAAGCTTGCATAAATGAACCGAAGCCCCTCTCCGTCGTGGTCGTGGAGAGGGGCTTTTTGGTTAGGCGGCCATCCGCTAAAAAAGGCGTAGAGCATTATGCCGGGAAGCCGTATATTATTTTTCGGAAAAAGAATAGATCGATTTGGCCGAGAACGTCTGCGTAAACGAACCGCCGGTCAGCGCCGATTCCGCCATATTATTCAGGTTGTCGGTCGCGCTCGTCTTAAGCTTGGAGACTGCCGCCGAAGATGACGAGAAGCCGCTTACCGTGGCTGTAATATCCGAAGAAGACGTGTTGACGACGACAAGCTGCGCTTTGCCGGACGAATTGATTTTGGTCGCCGCGAAGAGCAGTGAAGGATCGCTCGATACGGCGTCGATCCGCTGATACCCGGGTCTCATCACCCGGCTGAAATTGCCCAGCGCTACAGCACTTTGCTGACCGAATACGTTCCGTTGGCCGTATCTAAGTTGATCAGCTGCTGGGCCAAGCTTTCGTTCTTGCCGACGCTCCACCAATACAAATAGCCGCGGGCCGCGTTGGCGCCTCCGGTTGTAAGCGCCCGGTGAATGTCGGCCGCCAGCTCGATGGCCTGCTCGTTATCGTACGCCGTGTCCGCCGGATTCCATAAAGAACGGGATTCGTCCTTGAAATTGTATTCCGTCATCAGCTTCGGCTTGCTTTCATTGTACAGCGCCCCGTTGGCATTGCCGTAACGATGATAAGCGATATAATCCAATGGAGACGATAACGACCCAGGACATGAAATGCGGGATGTAGACGATCGTCTGAATCGTTCGCTTGAACAGCTCCAGGCGCAGCTCGTTCAGCATCAAGGCGATGGCGATAGGCAGCGGGAAAAAGAAGACGATGTTATAGATCGCCAGCAAAAACGTATTTTTGAACAATCTCCAAAAGAGCGAATCGCCAAAAAAACGGTTAAAATGCTTCATCCCCACCCATTCGCTATCCCAAAAGCCGAGAAACGGCTGATAATTTTTGAAAGCGATTAAGACTCCGTACATCGAAACGTACTTAAAGATAAGAAAATAGAGGATGCCGGGCAGCAGCATCAGATAAAGCCAGCGGTTTTTCGCCATGCGCCGGATGCGCTGCTTGCGGTATGTTGCGCTCCCGGGAGCCCGGACGGCCGCCGCGGCGGATTCCATATTCATAACGCCTCTTCCTTTCATGCGAGTAAGTTGTCGTGCGGCCATGCGGCGCCGGTGTCATCCGGCCGGGCCGTCACCTCTGCATCATAGGGGCATCCGTCTATTGCCGTCCATAGTCATTCCCGTACGTAAAAAGGGCCGGACCGGGGAAAGCGCGTCATATCGCCGCTCGCCGCGGCAGAATTGTCATTAAGCGAAGGGGAATAGTCATTGTTCGACCTGAAGCTTCAGGAAAAAAGCGGACGGCACGGCTGCCTAAGGGGGGACGAGCGCAAGCGGAAAAGCCCCCGTCTTCCCGAGAAGAGGAAGACCGGAGGCCGAGGAGGGTAGCTCCGTCTGACGAATGCGGACGGATGACGATTGGCCCCCGCAGCTCATGCCTGCGAATGACCGGGAGCTGAAGGGGCGTTCACGCCGTCCATGGTGACAGCAAACTGCTCAGGCCTGCAGCTGTGAAGCTTGAGGACAGGCACTGTGCCAGGCTGGGCGAGAATAGGAACAAATCCCCCAAAAGTGACGTGATGCTCTGAAGCTTATTCCGTCCGCATCCAGCCTAAGCTGGATCGGCGTCTAACCCTTCCTCTGGGATCGTTCTATGGGTAGACTTTCCTTTCGGGGGAGCCCCCGGATTTCCTCAGGATATTGCTGCGCATCATTTCCTAAACAACGAAAAAGCAGCATATCCCCTGACCGTCGGCTTCTGTAGCCTTTCAGGGACATGCTGCTTTTTATTTAATCATTTTGCCCATGCGGCGCGCCGCTTCCATCAGCACCGGCGCATGCTCCATCATCTTCTCCAGCGTGAGCCGGTTGGAGGGGCCGCTTACCGCCAGCGCCGCGACGAGCCGGTGCGCGCGGTTCAAGATCGGCACCGCAACCGCCGCGGCGCCGGGCTCGCGCTCCTCGACGCTCGTCGCGAAGCCGAGCGACTTCGCCTCCGCCAGCTGCTGCCGGAAGCTGGCCTTATCCAGCCCGGCAGGCCATGCCGGACTGGCGAGCAGGGACTGCTGCACCTCCGGCTCGGCGAAGGCGACCAAAATCTTGCTGGATGCGCCGACATGCAGCGGCATCCTCGCTCCGATCGGCGCCACGCGGCGGATCGCCTGATTGCTCTGCACGGCCTGCACGCGGACGCGCTCCAGACCGTCGCTGACGTACAGGCTGATCGTCTCGTCGAGCTGATCGCGCAGCCGCTCCATCTCGGGCAGCAGAATGAGCGCCGGATCGTCGCTATGCGTCATATTCGCCGACAGCTCCCAGATTCGGAAGCCGAGACGGTACTTATCCGAAGAAGCGTCGCGGATGACGAAGCCCTTGCCCTCCAGGGAGGCAAGCAAGCGATGCACCGTGCTCTTGTGAAGCGAGACGCGGGAGGCGATCTCCGTCAAGCTGAGGTCCGACGAATCGGTAAAACAAAGCAATATATCTAAAGCGCGCTCAACGGCGCGCACGGTAAGCTTACCATCTTCCATCCGATATCACCTGACTTTCGGTTTCACTTAATGAAACCTTGTTACGTATAGTATAACTCATCTTCGGCTTTATCGCAAAGTATATTATTGTCTTCTGAAAGAAATTTCAGGCAGCCCTTCGCTTGATCCGCCGTTTACGTTATCGATCCTCCATCGCGCGGCCTGCTCGTCCGCTCCCTTATATGCACAGAGACGCATCCAATCCCGCTTGCATAGCAGGCCCGGATGCGTCTCTGTGCCTCGCGCCGGATGCCTCCTCCTGCCGGCCATCCGGCCGGAGCGCATCGCCCTCATGCCCTGCGAACGGATTAACCGCCCGCGGAGCGCATGTTCCTTGCTTTCCTCCCCTTCCGCTCCGGGCGATCTTCGCCGGCTTCGGAAGCTCTAAGCAGCCCCATAGAGAGCGCGAACATCACGCACACGACAACGATGCCGAGAACGATTTCGCCATGAAGCTCCAAATAAAGCACCAGCGGTATGCAAGCCATCAGCAGGCCGTACAAAATGATTTCCGCCCGTTTTGCTCTGATTCGCGACATGATCAGAGTCCCCCTTCCCTTGCTGAAGACTGTTAATATTGTATTCTCCTCAGACAGGCTTTAGACTTTTTGGGCGTTTTTGCCTCTTTATGTTACATCCATATTACAGCCAGTTTACATTTTTCGCGGGCCGTTGACGGGATACAGGCCTTCATCTTACTATAATAATAACAGTAACTAAACCATTCGATTGTCCCATCGATTTTCTCCATACAGGGAACAAAAGTCGTCCGCCGTTTAAGTCATCTAAGTCTACAAAGGAGGGATTCCGATGGAACCGAACTCTGTAACTCCCGTCTCTTTAAACGCCACACAAATTGAAACCGCTGTCAACGTGCCCTCCATCGCCAGGCGCAGACTCAAAACTTTCCTCATCGCCCTATTGTCCGTCATCCTTCTTTTGGTCAGTTTGGTCATGGCCTTTCACGCTTATATCGCCTGGACGCTGGCGAAGCCGCATATCGATCCGCTCCGTTCGAATCCGGCTCTAGCCTTCGGCGCAGCCTATCAAGATATCCAGTTTCCGAGTCTGAACGACAGCACGCTGTTGAACGGCTGGTATATTCCCGCGGCGCAGGCTGCCGCAAGCAAAAAAACCGTCGTCTTCTCTCACGGCTACGGAGGCAACCGCGAGGAAATTTGGGTGCCTTTATACGATCTGGCCCAAGAGCTGCATAAGCAGAACTATAACGTCCTGATGTTCGATTACGGCTTCGTTCAGCCGAAGGAGAGCGTCACCGGCGGCATCCGCGAATCCCAGGAGCTGCTCGGAGCCGTCAAATACGCAAGGGAGCAAGGAGCCGAGCAGGTGTTTGTCTGGGGCTTCTCGATGGGAGCCGGAACCGCTCTGCAAGCCGCACTGCTCAGCGATGACATCGACGGTATGATTCTCGACAGCACCTTCATTCTGGACCCTGACACGCTCTACCACAATATGAAGCAGGTAGCCGATCTGCCGCGATATCCTACGCTGCCGCTCGTTTACTTGTTCTTCCCGCTCATCAACGGCGTGAGCTTGAACCAGGTGCCTTATAATCAAGTGAAGGAAACGAAATATAATATTCCGATCTTCTTTATTCACGGCGAGCAAGATATGAAAGCCCCGTTCGAGATGGCGCAAGAGCTGTTCAGAAACCAACCCGCCAACTCCGGCTCCCAGCTGTGGCTGCTGCCTAACGACAGCCATGAGTTGATCTATCGGGCTCATCCTCAAACATACCTGGAGCTGACCATGGGCTTTCTTCGGGGTCTGTCGACTCCGCTGTCAGGCCAATAAGATCGCTCGTCCGCATCCAGCCTAAGCTGGATCGGCGTCTAACCCTTCCTCTGGGATCGTTCTATGGGTAGACTTTCCTTTCGGGGGAGCCCCCGGATATCCACAGGATATTGCTGCGCTTCATTTCCCTAGAGTAAAGGGCAGAGAAATCTGCCCCTCCTCATCAAACCGTACGTGAGGTTTTCCCTCATACGGCTTTCCGATGTTCGTCATTCATGTGCATGCAGATTACAAGAGCGTTTTAAGTCCATATTGACTACTTAGGAACCTCACTTCTTGTAGCGAACTCATCCATCTTGCGCGTTGCCTCTTCTTGGCATACCATCTCGTGAGCCTCTGCAAAATGTACCAGTCCAACTTTGCCAGCTTTAATTGGCTGTAAGCCGTGTAGTCATAGTTCCTCCACCCCTGAATCTTAGGATTTAGCCATTCCACATGTTCGAGAAATGATTTATGCCTCATGTTCGGCGGGGCCAGACGTTCTTTTACGACCTCCCGGATGCGTTCTTCCGCTTTCCGGGCCAACCATTGTTGGGTTGTATAGTACACCTTCCCTTGAGAAGTTTCCGCTTTCGTTTTGCGATGGTGCATGCCAAGAAAATCAAAGCCTTCTTCTCCTGTCCAAAGTCCGACGATGCGTGTTTTGGTCGGGTGTAACGTCAATTCAAGACGATCCATAATGGCACGAATACGTTCGTATGCCCGGTCTGCGTCTTTCTTCGTCTTACACACGATCACGAGATCATCCGCATAACGCGTCAATTCCCCGAATTCGCTACCATATCGTTCCCACAGGATATCGAAGTAGTTCAGATCGATGTTCGCTAAAAGTGGAGAGATGACTCCCCCCTGCGGCGTTCCTAAATCCGAACGTCGAACCGTTCCTTCTTCCATGACCCCTGCATTTAGCCACTTCCGTGCCAGTTTCAAGATACGTCTGTCACTGATTCGCATCTCCAGCAGTTTCATCAGCTTTTCCTGATTGATGTTGTCGAAGTAACCTTGGATATCGACGTCGACCACCCCATTGCCTTTGCGGTTACATGCTTTTCGGATTCGGTCCAGCGCTTGCTTGGCGCTTCGCTTCGGTCTGAATCCAAACGAGGATTCTTGAAAATCCGCTTCAAAGATCGGTTCCAATACCAGTTTCGTCGCCATCTGTATGACGCGGTCTCGGATGGTGGGAATGCCTAGCGGCCTTTGCTTTCCATCTTTCTTCGGAATGTAGTGCCGTCTTACGGGCTGGGGATGATACTTGCCTTCTTTGAGGATTTGATGGCATTCATACAAGAAAAGATACTCCCCTTGCTTTTCGATGTCCGCCAGTGTCTCTCCGTCGATTCCAGCCGACCCTTTATTTGCTCGTACTCTCTTCCATGCTTCCCACAGAGTATCCATCCGGTAGATCTTGTCATAAAGCGCATGGAATCTACGCCTCTTGTTTTCCTTGGCCGCATGACCTAGTTTCTCTTGGAGTTGTTGAACGTTTTCCTTTGGTGTTGTTAGCCTCTCGGCATTCACTGACTCGTACCTCCTTAAGAAACATGAACAAAGCAGGACCCCTTCCCTCCCGCAGGTTGTGTTGTCCTGCGTTCCTCGGTAGTATGAGCCCCTCGGACTCCCTTCCTGCAGACCGTTCATTTCACCTGCTGGGCTTATAGAACGTCTCGTTACGAAAAAAAAAATTTCGTGCAGGGGAGGGTCTCCCCAGTTCACTGCATCTTCTTTCATACCATACCGATCCCCGTACGCCGGAGGATTCTTCGCTGCCGCTCCAAGTTCCCAGCAGCTTCCTTGGTCTTCACCCATATCCACGAGGTTCGACTTCCTCTCTCCCCTCTTGCGAGGCCTTTTTGACGACGCGGCAGGATTCACTTCATGTTACGGCCTGGTATCTTGCTCGCCCTATCTCTGACAGGTACTTTCGTCGACGCGCTTCTACGCACAGATTTCGCCGTACGCAGGCATCCTAGCTACGCGGGGGCTTGGCCCCTCCCGCGACCGGATTTTCACCGGCTAGAAGATGCGTGCCTCTGGGCACGCTAAACAATAAAAAATCCCCCTTCGGCCGGCTATCCGATCGCAAGGGGGATTCTCCATTTATTTTATTGCTTCAACAAAGATAAGAACTCGGCTCGGGAAGCCGGGTCTTTGCGGAACAAGCCGCGCACGGCCGACGTCACCGTCTTGCTGCCGGGCTTCTTCACTCCGCGGGCGCACATGCACAGATGCTCGCCCTCCACTACGACCATGCAGCCGTGCGGCTTCAGCTCCTCCTCGATGATGTCGGCGATTTCCGATGTAATCCGCTCCTGCACCTGCAATCTGCGGGTTACCGCCTCTACGAGTCGGGCGAACTTGCTGAGTCCGGCAATGCGTCCGCTCGGAACGTAGCCGATATGAATTTTGCCGAAGAAAGGCGCCATATGGTGTTCGCATTGGCTGTAATAGACGATGTCTTTGACAATGACAAGCTCTTCATGCTTCTCGTCGAACGCTACGCCCAGAATATCTTTGTAATCGGCTTCATACCCGGCGAAAATTTCCTCGTACATCCGGGTTACGCGGGCTGGAGTATCGAGCAATCCTTCCCGGTCGACATCTTCACCGATCAAACGCAATATTTCGCGGATATGACCTTCTACCAACGCCCGATTTTCCGCGACTCGGGTGTTTTTATACTCTTTGGCCGGCATGCTTGTTACCCTCCTCATACGCCTCGCCCTCATGCGAAGCTACTCTGCCATTACCTTGCATGAATCTGTCGGTCGCTCATGTATGCTGGATAAAATAAAATACGCAACATCATTGCATGGCCCCGCTTACGGGGCCGTTTGATTATCTTTTTCCGGTCTTGCGCGCGAAGTTTTGGTTTTTCATCATTTGCTGCGCTTTTTGCAATTGCTGCTTGTTCATGTTGTACCCCATTTTTTTAGCCATTTCCTGCAGCATTTCCGGGTTGTTCTGCATGCTCTCAAGCTGCTTGCGCAAATAATAAACACCGGCGAAGAAGCCGCCCACCGCTCCCGCAATTAAAGTGATAATCGGAATGATATAGTTCCACATCGCTGCTTGTTCACCTCGTTAAGGAAGTTATCATTGTATCATAATAGCAAATACTAAGCTTACATACAAATAGGTTTTTCTAGCATTCCTTCTAGCTAAACGATCACATTGTCGATAAAGACCGTCGTATGCTGAGCTAGATCGATTTCCTTCACGTCCAAGTCCCGTTCGGACCAGTCCGATTGGATGACGCGGACGACGGGGCGTCCCGGAAGTCCCCTGTGCTGGCCGACGACGACGGCCGTTTCCCGGGTCGACAATCTGACCGAAGCTCCTGTAGGGTAGACGGACACCGTACGCAAAAAGTGGATCACGATGTCCCGGTCAAGCTGGCTGCCGGCCAGCGCCATAATATGCTCGCAAGCCTCGTGCGGCTGCATCCGGCGTCCCGTGGACAAATTAAACAGCAGATTGTCATACCGATCGGCTACTGCCGTGATTTTGGCGTAAAGATGAATCTGCTCGCCGGGAATGCGTCTCGGCAGCCCCTCGCCGTCGATTCGCTCGTGATGTTGAAGCGCTACGTGCGCGATGAGCAGGCTCAGCTCGCGCTTATTTTTGAGCAGTTCGAATCCGCGCCACGTATGATGCTTGCGCAGATCGTCCGATTCATCGTCGACGAGCGCATCGATTTTGCCGATGTCGTGCAGCAGCGCGCCGATCGCAAGCTCTCTGAGCTGATTCATGGGCAGTCCCATATGAATGCCGACCATGACCGACATCATGCAAACGTTCATAGCGTGGACGTACATCTCGTTGTCTTCCGTCCGTATATCCGATAGCTGGACGAGCACTTCCTTATTCTTCATGATCTCTTCCAGCAAATTGTCGATACTGCCGTTAATGCTGCGCGTATTAAGCTCCTTGCCCGAACGAATCGTCTCGAACGTCTCGCCCATCCGCTGCATGACGGCCCGTTTCGTCTCTTCGGGCACGACGTCGGCGATTTCCACGTCTTCAAACTGCGGATCTTTAATATAAATCATCGTAACGCCGATTCGTTTGAGCGTCGTAATCATATAGACGGTCAACTGCACGTTCTCGGAGAGCAGAATCGCCCCTTTACCGGAAAAAATCGTCCGTCCCAAAAATTGCCCCGGCTCGACGTTATCAATATGAATATGTCTCACATGCGCCCTCCGCCCTATTCAAATCATTATGCTGCCTTCAAGCCGCAGTAAAAAGGTCTTGACGTCAAGTCCGCCGCCATAACCGACCATCGCTCCGTCCGCTCCGATCACGCGGTGGCACGGTACGATCACCGGAACCGGGTTGCGGTTATTCGCGCCGCCGACAGCGCGCACCGCCTTCTCGGACCCGATGGCTCGGCCTATGTCTTTGTACGAGCATATGCCCCCGTAAGGAATGTCCGTCAGCGCATGCCATACTTTCGTCTGGAAGGGTGTGCCCCGCAGATCGAGCAGCAGATCGAAGACTTGGCGTTCGCCTCGGAAATACTCCGTTAACTGCGCTTCGGCCGCCGCGAGCGCCTCCCGGCCGGGAACCCACTCCCGCGTGCCGAGCCAGCGCTCCGACCATTCACGCAGTCCAGCCTTCGCATCCGCCCAACGGCCGAATTCGACCCGGCATAAGCCTTCCGCGGTAGCGCCGAGCACTAACGGCCCGATCGGCGATTCCATCTCAATGTACTTTATCGTCCTCTCTTGCATAAGCCTTCTCCAGCTCCTTCCTGACTACGGCGTCGAGCTCGCGGTCTCTCGCCGCCTCTATCGCTTCCAGCGCCTGCGGGCCTCCGATGCGCCCCAGCGCCCATGCCGCGGCGGCGCGGATCTCCGGCCGCTCGTCCCGCGCCAGCAGCCGTGAAAGCTGAGGCACCGCGTCCTTGTCCTTGAAATGCCCCAGCGCCAGTATGGCGTTGCGCTGAATCGGCTTCTTGCCGCGCCAGGAGGCGGCGCTGGAGCCGAACCGCTCTTTGAACTCGCGGTTGCTCAGTTCAAGCAGCGGCAGCAGAAGCGGCTTGGCCTGCTCGGGATCGGGCTGAAGCTCCGGCTGATGCGTCCAGTTCTTGCCTCTATTTTTCGGGCACACAATCTGGCACGTATCGCATCCGTACAGACGGTTGCCGATCTTCTCCTTCATCGTATCGTCCTCGATATGCCCCTTCGTCTGCGTAATGAACGAAATGCAGAGCTGCGCGTTCAGTTGCCCCGGACCGACCAGCGCGCCGGTCGGACAAGCGTCGATGCAGATCGTGCAATCGCCGCAGCTTTCGGTCACCGGCGTATCCGGCGGCAGCGGGAGGTTCGTAATCATCTCCCCGAGATACACCCAGGAGCCGAACTCGGGCGTAATTATGGAGCAGTTTTTCCCGCTCCAGCCGATCCCCGACCGTTCGGCGACCGCCCTATCGACAAGCACTCCCGTGTCGACCATGCTCTCCATCCGCGCTTCCGGCACCCGATGCCTGATCCATTCCTCCAGCCGCTGCAGCCTGTCGCGCAGCACATGATGGTAATCCATGCCCCATGCGGATCGGGACAATATGCCCCGGTACGCTCCCGGCTCGGAGCGCGGCGAATAAGGAAGCTTCGACGGATACGCCACCGCGATGGAAATAATCGAACGCGGCCCTGCGAAGCTGAGCGACGGATCGGTTCGTTTATCGATATCCGGCTCCTCGAATCCCGACTCGTAGCCTTTCTCGCGATGCTTCAGCAAAATATGTTTAAGCTCGGTAAAAGGCTCCGCACTCGCTATTCCGATCTTGTCGATGCCAAGCTCCGCGGCCGCTTCCTTCATATCCGCCTTAAGCTGTAGCCAATCGATTCCGCCGCATTCTACCGCGCCGCTGTGCATCTGTCTCACCTGCCTTATTTTTGACCCCTAAGCCACATTAACCGTCCTGCGCTTTATAATGCTCGCCACTTGGAGATAGGCCACACGATCCATTCCGCGCGGCCTTCCAGCTTATCGACGGAGACGGTGCCGAAGCTGCGGCTGTCGTAGCTGGCATGACGATGGCGATTATCCCCCATCACGAACACATGCCCGGGCTCCACCGTATAGGGCTCGAACCGTCCGTCTTCTATCGGCGAATCCGTATAGCTTTCATGGCTTTCTTCCCCGTTCACATACAGCTTGCCCTGACGAATATAAACCTCGTCTCCGGCCAAGGCGACGACCCGCTTCACGAGATAAGGCGAGTCATTGTCGCTCCCCGCCGGTTCCTTGACGACAACGACGTCTCCCCTTCGCGGACCTCCGAGCACCCGGAACGTCTTATTAATGAACAGCCACTCCCCCTCCACGATCGTCGGCTGCATGGAGGAGCCTTTCACCATGGACAGATGGAAGCCGTACTGATGAAGCAGCAGGACGATGAAGAGCGCGATAACGACCGATTTCATCCAATCCCACACTTCGGCCAAAAAGCTTGTGGAGCTGTCGGCGTCCACCGGCTCCCCGGCCAGCCCACGGCTCAGCTTCTTCTGAGAGAACAAACCCATCCTACGCCTCCGTTCCCTGACCTTTCCACTTTTCCCAATGGCGGTAATAATCATGCACCCATTCGTCGTGAAACGGCGCCTTCCCCCGTTCGATCCGCTGAAGCAAATCGCTTAATCCCTGTTTGACTTTGGCATCCACGATGGACGAGTAATGGTAACAAATCTTATGCCTTTCGTACTCCTCCTGATCGACGACATGCACGGAGCCGCCGGGCATCCGGATCACGTCCAGATCGTAATCGATATACGTAATGACCCTCCCGTTCACATAAGGGGGAGATGCCACGTTGCAGTAGTAACGCACGCCGGACTCTTCCAGCAGCGCGACTACGTTAAACCATTGCTTCGGTATAAAAAAAGAGACTCCCGGAATCCGGCTTACCCATTCCTTCCCGTCCGCTTCGATAATCTTCGTTTGGCTGTTGATCAGAACCATCATCGCTTCGGCTTTATGCACCTCTTGCAGCAGCGGTTCGGGCACCATGCCGTTCTCCATCCATGTGCGGTGCAGATGTCCGTCATGCTTGAAGCTTTTTATGATATAGGAAGTAAACGTCATCGCCATGAAGTCCAAACCCTTCTATAATAACGTACGGTCGGCCGATGCCCGGCCATTCGGACGGCGCATCGGATGTTCGCCATAAAAGCAATCTTTTTCTTAGCATAAACTTATGTTCGGCCGCTTTCAAGAGCATTCCCCCGAAAAACGGCAAAATGTTCGACGATTCGCCCGTTTTGGGCGCCACGCTCGAAATGGTACAAAAAAAGCATAGCCTGCGCTTTTCGCAAAATGGCTATGCCGGTTCATTGCTTTCAAATGATAATCGATGTGGCTTCTCCGTTAGCGGTCAGCCGTTGACGATGCTTAAGCGATGCGTGGTTCGAAAGAAATCCTCGGCTTGATAGCCCGCCGATTCGTACACCGGTAAAATCGTTTCATTATGTACGTCTACCGTAATCATAATACGACGCACTTTTCTTTGAACGAACCGCTGCCTCATGGATTCAATCAAAGATTTGCCGATGCCTCTTCGCTGATATTCCGAACTGACGGCGATACGGTAATAATATCCGTTGTGATTGTCAATGGTTCCTACGATAACTCCAACGATTTGGTCATTCTCGACGGCGACAAGCACCAATTCGCTATCCCATGAAAGCTGTCTTGCAAAAGCTTCCATAGTTTCCTCATAACAGGCTTCTGTCAAAACATCTTCGAACAGCTTGGTAACGGAAACGTAATCGGACAATTGAAAGGAACGAACAAGCATCTTTGAACTCTCCCCGCGGCTTGGATTGGTAAATTATAAAATACGACAAATCTTGCGGAAATCCTGCTAATTTTCGAAAAAAACTCAAAAAAACTTCATAAAATATTAAAATATGAGTGAAAGCGCTATTTTTTAAGCGTTTTCATAGCAATTGCTCTCATTTTGTCGTTCCTTTCCGCGGTTTTTCCGTACGTTATTCTATTGACACGGAAGGCAAGAATGAGTAGAATCATTGAGAATGATTTTCATTATCCGGGATAACTAAGGGGAGATTACTTTTGTCGTTCGATCACTTTTTCAGCCTAAAAAAACCTTCGGCTCTGCTGCTTGCTCTGATCGCTGCGCTTGTGTTCATGATGTCCGGCTGCGGCCAAAGCGCAAGTCAAAATAATGCCGCAGGCAGCGCGCCGCAGCAATCGACCGGACAACCGGAGAAAGCCGGCGAAGCGTACACGGTGAAGCACGCCATGGGAGAAACCAAAATTACCGGCAAGCCGGCGAGAGTCGTCGTGCTTACCAATGAAGGCACCGAAGTGCTGTTGTCGCTTGGCATTAAGCCCGTCGGCGCCGTGAAATCCTGGTCCGGGACTCCTTTCTACGATCATCTGAAAAAAGACCTGGAAGGCGTAACGGTTGTCGGCGACGAGAACCAGCCTAACCTGGAGGCGATCGCGGGATTAAAACCCGACTTGATCATCGGCAACAAGCTGCGTCAGGAGAAGGTGTACGATCAATTGTCCGCCATCGCTCCAACCGTATTTTCCGAAAAAATCAACGCCGACTGGCAAAAGAATTTCAAGCTGTACGCGGAAGCGCTGGGCAAACAAGCCGAGGGCGACGCCCTGCTAAGCAAGTTTGACTCGCGCGTCGCCGAGTTCAAAACGAAGGCCGGCGACAAGCTGAATATGAAAGTTTCTCTAGTCCGCTTTATCCCCGGCAAAACGCGCATCTACTTTAACGATACTTTCGCCGGATTTATGATGAAGAAGATCGGCTTCCAGCGCCCTCAAGCGCAAGATAAAGAAACGTTCGCCGATGAAATCAACAAAGAGCGCATTCCGGATATGGAAGGCGATATTCTATTCTACTATACCTGGGATAACGATAAGAAAGAAGCCAGCCAGGTGGAGCAGGACTGGACGAACGATCCGCTGTGGAAAAACTTGAACGTCGTCAAAAACGGCAATGTGCATAAAGTAAGCGACGATATTTGGAACTCTTCCGGCAGCATTATTTCCGCCAATCTGATGCTTGACGATTTGGAGAAAATCGTTCTTAAGAAGTAAGCGAAGCTCGAAGCTTCTATAATAAAGAATTGCCGTTCAAGAGGGCCGTGCGCCCTCTTTTTTCTTTTGCGCTCCTGCAGCGGACAGACATACCGGAGCACAGCAAAAAGACACCCGCCGCCGCAAAAACGGGAGGGTGTCTCAAGCGGACTACATAGAAAAGGGAAAAACAATTAAAGGTCTGATTTAGCGAACGCCGAGCAAAATTTCCATCGTCAGTTGATCCAGTCTTTCGTAGTTGATGCCTTCGGCACCGACTGTCGCGCGATCGATCTGGTAGCCTTTCAACGCTTGGATGCTTTCTGCCGAGAATTTGAAGTCGAAGCCCGGCAGCTCGAGCTTCTTGCCGTTAATTTCTTGAAGCAGCGCCTGAATTTCCTTGTCTTCGTTGAAGCGTTTGACTTTGTCCTTCAGGATCAGGTAAGTTCTCATGTTGCCTTTGGCAAATTCGATAACGCCATTGCGGTCTTCGGTACGCAGCGCATGCGCGTCGAAGTGCAGCATGCCTTGATAGTTATAGTCTTCCAGCAGCTTGACGAGGAAGAACGCTTCCTTGACGCCGTCGGAGCCGAAGCGCAAGTCTTGATCGAAGCGGCCCATCTTCTGGTCGTTCAAGTCGATGTGGAACAGCTTGCCGGCATCCAGCGCCTGCGCTACCGCATGATAGAAATTCAAGCCGGCCATCCGTTCGTGAGCAACCTCGGGGTTCACCCCTACCATCTCGGGATGTTCGAGAGTCGAGATCAAGCCGAGCATCGCTCCGGTCGTCGGCATATAAATATCGGCGCGCGGCTCGTTCGGCTTCGCCTCCAGCGCGAACCGGAAGCCGTATTTTTGCGAAATGTTATATTCGCACAAGAAGTTGATCGCTTCTCTGTAACGCTTGGTCGCTTCGACCGCATCTTTCCCCGCGTCGACCTCGGAGCCCTCGCGGCCGCCCCACAGCACGAAGGTTTGCGCTCCGAGCTCGGCGCCAAGATCCATCGCCTGGATCGTCTTCTGAATCGCGTAAGCGCGTACACGAGGATCGTTCGATGTGAACCCGCCGTCTTTGAAAACCGGATCGGTGAACAAGCTGACTGTCACCATCGGCACCTTCAGTCCCGTCTCGTTCAACGCGCCGCGGAATTCGTTTACAATCCGCTCTCTTTCCGCTGCCGTCGCATCGATCGGCACCAGGTCGTTATCATGCAGGGTGACGCCGTATGCGCCTAACTCAGCAAGCATGTGAACGGATTCAACCGGGGCGAACCCTTCGCGAACCGGCAAGCCGAACGGGTCGCGGCCCGGGTTGCCTACGGTCCACAGTCCGAATGTAAAACGATCTTCTTTTTTAGGAATAAATGAATTGCTCATCAAGACACCTCCGCATATACTTTGTTTATTCGATAAACTATGTATCTGAGAATTAGTTTATCACTGATCGCGCAAAAATAAAAGACCTTCTCGGATCATTTCCGCGCATTTTTTTGAGCTTTCTCGCGGACTGTCCTCTCCCGGCCGAAGCGCCCCTCCTGCCCGCCGGCATCCACGTACCGCGAAGCCAACGACGCCCCGGATGCTATGTCCGATGGCTGCGCATAAAATCCATCCCCCCGAGAAATGATAATGCAGGAAAAAATATCAACCGGAGAAAGGAGGAGCGCCATGCCAAGTCAGGAGGTCCGCAGGATTCACGAGCTGAACGATATTAAAGCCGAAGCTTGGACGGAAGAAGAGCTGCATTACCATCAACGTGTCATGAGCGATTTGTCCCCTTGGCTGAATGCCCAGGGAACGGCGATGCTGAGCCAAATTATTCAGGAAATTCAGCGGCGCGATTAAAACGCACACTTTTTATACATACATGTTGATTTTATTTCGAAAATAGAGGATAATAAGTACTGGAATTCGAAATTACATATTCTTAGGAGGTATTTACGAATGGCACATCAATTACCAGCACTGCCTTATGCAAACAACGCGTTGGAACCGCATATCGATGAAACTACGATGATGATTCACCACGATCGTCACCACAACACTTACGTAACCAACTTGAACGCAGCGTTGGAAGGTCATGCCGATCTTCAAGCCAAATCCCTTGAAGACCTGATCGCTAACCTGGACAGTGTACCTGAAGCCATCCGTACGGCTGTTCGCAACAATGGCGGCGGACATGCCAACCACTCCCTGTTCTGGGAAATTATCGGGCCTAACGGCGGCGGCGCTCCTACAGGCAAACTGGCTGACGCTATCAACAGCGAGCTGGGCGGCTTCGATAAATTCAAAGAAGACTTCGCTAAAGCGGCTACTACCCGTTTCGGCAGCGGCTGGGCTTGGCTCTCCGTAACTCCACAAGGCAAATTGGTTGTCAGCAGCACTCCTAACCAAGACAGCCCGATCATGGAAGGCAACACTCCCATCCTTGGCTTGGACGTTTGGGAGCATGCTTACTACTTGAAATATCAAAACAAACGCCCTGACTACATCGGCGCGTTCTGGAACGTTGTGAACTGGGCTGAAGTAGGCAAACGCTACGAAGCTGCAGCAAAATAAGAGCCGTTATCTGCGGAGGGGAGCCTGATCGGGCTCCTCTCTTTTTCATGGCTAGGGTCCCGGTATGCCTGATGACAATTTGTTCAATTTTGGTAAACTTTCGTAGCATTTTTTAAATAGATATGAAATAATAAAAACCAAACCGATTGTCGATGCATTAAGCCCCGCCAGGCCTTAACGGTCAAGCTCGCAACCGAGCCCGCGAATCTACTAACCGAATATAGAGGTGGTATAAAGGTCGATGAGACTACTCCCTATCTCCATGGTGCAGCCCGGCATGCGGATCGGTAAATCCATTGTGTCCGAAGAGGGGCAAACGATGCTCCGCTACCACTCCGAGCTTACCCAGCCTGATATTCGCAAATTAAAGCTTATGGGCTACCAGCATTTGTTCATTGAGGATGAACGGACCGAAGATATCCGAATCGCTGACGCTCTGAACGAAGATACCATAACGGCCGTCCGGCTCCATCTGATGCCCGCGTTCCAGCGGCTTCAGCAATCGGGCGATTGGAACAGCGGCGATATGCGCTCCTTATCGAAAGCCGCCCTGAAGAGCATGGAGCTGATCCTTGACGATCTGTCCGAGCAGTACCGGCATTCGCCCGAGGAAGATACGATTCTGCTGATGCATATGAACCGAAGCAGCTTATCGGTCGTTGACCAGTTGTGCCGCAACGCCTTGAACGTCTGCGTCTACGCGACCCGTATCGGCCTTCTGGAGGGTTACGGACAAGAGCAGCTTTACGCGCTCGGTCTCGGCGCCATGCTGCATGATATCGGCAATACGCAAGTATCCCCGAAGCTGCTGCTCAAAACAGGCCCCCTTACACCGCTCGAATATGAAGAAATTCAAAAACATACGGAGTACGGCTATAAAATCGTCAAGGATGCTCCGGGCATTCCGCTCTTATCCGCACATTGCGCTCTGCAGCATCACGAAAAAATCAACGGCAGCGGCTATCCGGCCGGACTCACCGAAGCAGGCATTCATCCGTTCGCCCAATGGGTCGGGCTGCTGGACGCTTACGATGCGATGACCAATCCGCGTCCTTACCGTCCTGCCTTCCCGCCGGATCATGCTCTGGAAAATCTTTTCACAAGAGCGGGAACGCTGTATGATAGAGATAAGGTGGACTTTTTCCGCGACAAAGTGGCTATATACCCTGTCGGGCTAAGCGTCCGCCTGAGCACGGGACAGATCGGCATTGTGGCGAAGCACAATCCCGGGTTCAAGCAAAGGCCGGTCGTTCGCATTTTGACCAATGAGCAGGGTGACGATTTGAGCGAGTCCGTCGAACTCGACTTATCCCGTCATCTAAGCATCATGATCTACCGTATAGGGGAAGACGCATTGGTACATTAGGATTAAGAAAAGAGATGAGCAACAGATGCAGAATATTGTTCTTTTATTGAAAGAAGTACCTATATTTGAGCATTTATCCGCAAGCGAGCTGGAATCGATTGCTCCTCTTTTTGCGGAGCGGCATTATAAGAAAAATACGGTTTTATTCCATGAGGGCGATTCGGGCAACGAATTTTTCATCATTGAAACCGGCGTCGTCAAAATTTACCGGATGGACTATACGAAGGAAGTCATTTTAAGTTTGTTCCGGGAAGGCGATTATTTCGGGGAAATGTCGCTTCTGGAGACGGGGATGACCCGCTCCGCTACCGTGGAAACATTGGCCTCGACGACCATGTACACGCTCAAGCGATCCGATTTCATCGAATTTCTCGAAAAGTCGCCCAAACTGAGCCTCAAGCTGCTGCAGGTCACTATGGAGCGGCTGCGCAAAGCCAACGAGCAAATCTACGATCTGACCTTCCTTGACGTGCGCACGCGCACGATTAAGGTGATTGCCCGGCTGGCGGAGGAGCATGGCGTGTCCAAACAGAGCGGAGTGACGATCGCCATGAAGCTGACGCATCAGCAGCTCGCCAATATGGCCGGAACGGTGCGGGAATCCGTCACCAAGGTGCTGCAGGAGCTTCAAGAAGACGGAATCATTACCATCGATAAGAAAATGATTAATATCAAGAGCATGAGCGCTCTGAAGGAACGGATTATTTAAATGCCGAAAAAAGAAGCCCGGTTCTCCGTCCAACCGATCGTTGGCGCCAAGAAAACCGGGCTGTTTGGTGTGCCGAGGAAGAGCTGCAGGCTAGTTAAAAGTAATGCTGCTGATACTGCCTCCGGCCTTCGACCAAGCGGTATGGTTGAACCCCGCGCTGACCGTACTTACAGAAATATACACTTTCCCGGTGAATGGCGCGGAGAGAGAATGAGTCGGGGCTGTAATATTACCTAACCTTGTACCGCTTATGTTTCGTTCATATCGGATTGGGTTGTCAAGGTTGACTGTCAGCCGGCCTGAATCGTTATTGTCCGCATCGTCGGACGGGGTATCCCATGTGGCATCCAATATGTAATCCCCGGAACCGTCCGGATTTCTCAGGTAAATGCTTAAGGAGACGGTGTGCCAATCGCCCATATCGTCATAGCAGCTAGTATAAAAATCGTAATCGAATGAAATGGAACTGACATTTTGAACATCAATGACCGTGTCCGAGCTGGAGGCGCCGTAAAAGCTGTTGTCATACTGCCCGTTCGTGGTGAAGCCGACCTCGGTCCAACCGTCGCTTACGCTGGCGTACCCATAAGGCTCATCTGCCCACGCACTATTATTCCAAACAATAGGGCCGACCATTGGACCGCTCGCAAAGGCGGATTGAACCGTTACCAGAAAGAAGCATAAAACCAGAAACACGCTTACTGTTTTTTTGAATTTCACAAAGCCTTCCTCCTCAATCATAGTGAATAAAAGCTAGATTCATGATACGGCTGGCCAGCCATTTCACATTATCACACAAAGATTTATGGAAGAATATAGGTCATATGATCCCAAATTTTTCAATAAAATCCACAAAGAGGTCAGCTCCATTCCAAACATAAAACGGCAAAATGCCCCAGTCCGAAATTGCGAACTATGGCCTTTTGCCGTTTGTATTTTAAAGAAATTATAAGGAGAAGTATCGCTTCAAAATTTTAAGGAATACGTTCGGAAAAGCATACTGCTCCATCGTATCCCGGTTCACCCATTGGTAATGGGAAGGCAGCAGCATACCCGTGCCGGACGGAACAACCGATGGCTCCAGACTACAGGTTACGACCTGCATATCCCAATGAATGTGACTGAACGTATGCTCGGCATGCATAAAACCTTGTCCTGGCCGAATGCCGATCGTCTCCAGCGCGAGCTGCTCCGTCAGCACGGAGATCGAAGCAGGCACACCGGACGCATCCGCATAGCCGAACGGCACCTCCACATGCGGCAGCTCCCACATCCGGGCAAGCAAGCCTTCCTGCGGACGCTGCCGGATCAAGATATGGCCTTCCTGCGGCCCGCTTCCTTCGATCAGCGCGGCGATCCGGTATTCCGGGCGCGGAGGCTTGGCCTTCTTCTTCACCGGCAGCTCCTCCTCCATCCCCATCTCCCTCGCGGCACAATGCTCCATCACCGGACAGGTCAGGCAATGCGGGGAACGCGGCGTACAGACCATCGCCCCGAGCTCCATCAAGCCTTGATTGAAGTCGCCTGCCGCCCCTTCGGGAATCAGCTCCTTGGCGAGCTTTTCCATGATCCCTCTTGTGCCGATCTTCATAATATCTTCTTCGATCAGAAAATAACGCGACAGCACCCGCATCACATTGCCGTCCACCGCGGGCTCCGGCTTATTATACGCGATGCTCAGCACGGCTCCGGCCGTATAGGGGCCGACGCCCTTGAGCGTCGAAATCTCCTTCAGCGTGTCCGGCACAACTCCGCCGTAGCGCTCCTGCACTTCCCTTACCGCCCCCTGCAGGTTGCGGGCTCTCGAATAATAGCCTAGCCCTTCCCACAGCTTCAGCACTTCTTCCTCCGGTGCGTTAGCCAGCGCTTCCATCGTCGGAAAACGCTCGGTGAACCGGTGAAAGTACGGGATGACCGTATCGACCCGCGTTTGCTGGAGCATAACTTCCGAAATCCATATATGATAAGGGTTGCGGCTGCGGCGCCACGGCAAATCGCGGCGGTGCTTGCGGTACCAGGCAAGTAAATGCTCGGAAAAAAACTGTTTTTTCTCGTTTGTATCCATGAGGTCTCCTTCTAGTAAAGAACGATATGATATAATGAATGGCGATTGAATCCATCGGAGGAGTGAAAAATATGTTAACTCCCGGTGAATTGGCGGCACGACTGAACAAGCTGGTCATCTCCATTCTTCTTGTCGGCCATCAAAAATGCAGCCCCGAGTGGCATCAGCTGCCTCGATCGATCCGGCACAATTCGGTCTGGCTCATCATCAAAGGCAAGGGCTCGTTCACCATTAACGGGAAGCACTATCCGGCGGAGCCCGGAAAGCTGTTCTGCTTCAGCCCCGGCATGATCGTCGAGCGGACGACCGATCCCGAACAGCCGCTAGAGTACTACTTCCTCCGTTTTCATTATACGGAAACTTACGAAGAGAAGGAACAGTGGATTTATCGCAATGCTGCGGAAACCGCCTTCCCGCTCGAAGGGATGTACACGGTCAACAATACGCCGCAGCTGATCTATTTGTTCGAGCAGCTCGACATTTTGTGGAAGCGCAGAGGGCATATGACCGCCATGCGGCGCAAAATACTGCTCCTGGAGCTGTTCCTTACGCTGATTCAAGACTTCCGCGCCCAGAAAATCGCGGGGGATACGACGGCCGCCATCGAGCTGACGCAAGATTATATGATCGGCCATTACCAGGAGCCGCTAACCTTGGAAAGCCTGGCGCAGATGGCCGGGCTCAGCGTGAGCCATTATTCCCGCTTATTCAAGAAATATATCGGGTACAGCCCTATCGACTATTTGACCCATCTGCGCGTCGACCGCGCCAAGGAGCTGCTCGTGCTGTCCGATTACCGGCTGAAGCTGATCGCCAGCAGCGTCGGCTATACGGACGAATTTTATTTCAGCCGCATTTTCAAAAAGGTAACCGGGGTCTCTCCCCGCGATTACGCCAAAAAACACCGGTTCTCCCCTTTGATGGACTGTTAGGAGCCCGTTGTCGGATTTCAATCCGTTCGGCGATGGGAGCCGTCCGAGACGACGCTCCAACCGCGGTTTTGCAAAGTTTGACAACATTCGGCGAAAAGTGTACGCTACCCCTGAATGAAGAATGACACGGATGACATAGGGGAGGATTTCGGATGAACATGCTTTATAAAGGACTCGGCTGGGCTTCCGTACTGCTGCTGGCAGGGGCGATCGCCGGATGCGGAGGAGCCGCCAAACAGAGCGGCGAGCCCTTCGGCGGCGCCGGCAAAAATGCCTCATCCGCGCAAGGGGATCAACTGGCAAGCGCGCCGGAGCAGGCGCAGGCGCTATATAAACAAAACTGCATGTCTTGTCACGGCAACAATCTGGAAGGGAAAGTCGGCCCCGATTCCAATCTGCAAAAAATCGGCGCCAAGCTGACCAAGGAACAGATCACCAGCCAAATTTTGAACGGCGGCGGCGGTATGCCCGCTCTCAGCTCCAAGGTCAAACCGGAGGAAGCGCAAGTTTTGGCCGAATGGCTTGCCGGAAAAAAATAACGCTCCCCCTTGCCCGCCCAATTCCCGCGGCTTTCTTGCCGCAGCGGATATATGACCCGATGCAAACGGCATAACGAAGATGCACTGCTCATGATCCAACGGAATTTTAAAAATTCCGTTCTTTTTTTTGCAACATTTATCCAAGCATCTTCGTTTGTAAGGGTGGAAACAACAATTTGGGAATCGGGGGAATATCATGAAATCCACTGTAAAAAGCAAGATTATCGTCGGAGTCGCTGCAGTCACTTTGCTTACCGGATTGACCTACTTTACAACCGCATACCCGTCAGGAGTCGCTCCGGCCTACGCCGCCCAGGAAGACGCGAGAAACAGCATTTCCGTCAGCGGTCAAGGCGAGATCAAGATTACGCCGGACGTAGCCTACATCAGCCTCGGTGTAGTAACCAAAGCCGATACGGCCAACGAAGCGCAAGCGAAAAATGCGGAAAGCTTCCAGAAGCTGACGTCCATGCTGTTCGATACGTATAAGCTTGACCAGAAGGACGTGAAGACCTCCTCGTTCCAGGTGCAGCCGGTATACAACTACACCGATAAAGAACCGGTCATTACCGGCTATTCCGCATCGCAAACCGTTCAGGTCACTTACCGGGATATCGATAAAATCGGCACCTTCCTCGACGCCGCATCGGGTGCAGGCGCAAATCAAATTAACGGCATCCAATTCGATACGGAGAAGCGGCAGGATTATGAAATTCAAGCGATCGACTCCGCTATGAAGAATGCCGAAGTGAAAGCCAAAGCGATTGCCAAGACGGCCGGCAAAGAGCTCAAAGGCATTATGAATGTCGCCGAAGGCGGCACATCGGGCTGGCCGGTGGTTCGTCAGTACAGCCCGATGATGATGAAGGCGGATATGGCTTCTTCCGCAGCCGGAACGAGCATCTCCCCCGGAGAACTGACGATTACGACCAGCGTTACGGTCCAATACGAGTTTTAATCGGGCTTGCAATAAGTAGTAAGCGGTAATCGACAGGATGCGAAAAAGGAATCTTCCGCGGTTTTAGCCTACCGCATGAAGATTCCTTTTTTTCTTGCCGTCCTGACGGCTCCTGCATCTTTTACCCAAGGCCGTATCGTTCCTGAAGCACGCTGCGATGATGCAGCTCATGACCGGCAATAATACAAGCCAGCGCCCGCACGGACAGCACGCTGTTATTGGCCACGCCTTGCCGCGACCAGGCTTCCTCGGTCAAACCGCGAAGCAGCGTTAACGTCGCTTGGCGAACCGCCGTCAGATCTTCCAGAAGATCGGTCAAAGAACGCCGGTCGAAGAACGATTCGCGAACGAACGGTTCCTGGTCGTACCCAGCCAAAGTTCCCGTGTCTCCCCGGGCAATGCGGAGCAGGCGGTAAGCCATAATGCGCTCGTTATCGGAGATGTGGCCGATGACTTCCTTAATGCTCCATTTGTCCGATTCGTACCGATAGCCTGCCTGCTCCTCCGTGAGCGGCTGCAGCAGCGCCAATGTCGTCTGCAGTTGCTCCTTCAAAATATCGCTCAAGCCGCCCTCCGGCACCAAACGGATATAGGTGTCGTAATAAGGTGCGTACTCCCTGCTGTCAGGACGCTGCTTCATCTCTTATCCCCGCCTTTATCGTTATCGGTTGCACGCTGTGTTCTACTCCCAAGGAAACTTCGTCGTCAAATGGCCGGAAAATTGCAGGCTCTCTTCCCTGCGGTTTCTCCGCATTTCCGCGCGGCGAGTGGCCGTTTCGTTCAACCTGCGCTCCTCTTCGGTCTCGGGAACAACTCTCGGTACCGTAACAGGGCGCTTATTCTCGTCCAAGGCTACGAACGTCAGAAACGAAGTCGCCGCAATCGTTCTCTCCCCGCTCTTCAAGTCTTCGGTAATCACCTTCACGAACACTTCCATGGAGCTTTTGCCCGTCCATGTCACGAACGATTCCAAGCAGACGGAATCGGTGGGACGGATCGGCGACAGAAAGTCGACAGAGTCCGTGGACGCCGTGACGACGGATCTGCGGCAGTGCTTGGAGGCCGAGATGGAAGCGATATCATCGATATAAGCCATTAATTTGCCGCCGAATAACGTATTGTGATTGTTCACATCTGTCGGGAACACTCTCGATGTTTTATAAGTTCTCGATTCTTTCACGTACCGCTGTTCCATCGCAAAGTTCCCCCTATGTGCTAGTTCCCTACTTATTGCTTGGTTCGGCTCTTCGTTCGGCGATCGCATAAGCCATAGCCGCCGTGTCCGTATGAGTAATGCTGAGATGAATGACCGCAGCTCCCGCTTCCATGCCGAGCCGGAGCCAAGCTTCCTCCGACAGACGGCACAGCGGCTTGCCGGCATCGTCAGGCAGCACCTCTATGTCCTGCAGCGATACCAGCTTGCCAATGCCGCAGCCGAGCGCCTTGCTGACGGCCTCCTTGGCCGCGAACCGGCCGGCGACGAATTCGGCGAGGCGCCCTTTGCGGGCATCGGCCAAATCCCGTTCCGCCGGCGTCAGCACGCGTTCGATAAACCGTTGTCCGGAAGAGCCGTCCACTATGTTTTTTACCCGGCCAATGTCCAGGAGATCCGTTCCGATTCCGATGATCATGAGAAACGTCCTTTTCTTCAAAACGTAAATTTAAATGCCGGGGATCGGCGCGCGCTTGTGCTCCGTCTTCAAATACTGCTTCTCGAGCTTTTCCTTGGCGGCCGGATCGATTTCCTTGCCTTCCAGGTAAGCGCTGTTCGCTTCGTAAGTAATGCCGAGCTCGTTCTCGTCGGTCTGCCCTTCCCACAAGCCAGCGGTAGGAGCCTTATCGAGCACGCTTTGCGGAACGCCCAGCTTGGCGGCAAGCTGTCTTACTTGACGCTTGTTGAGCGAGCTCATCGGCGTAATATCGACGGCTCCGTCACCGTACTTCGTGTAGAAGCCGGTTATCGCCTCCGAGGCGTGGTCGGTGCCGACAACAAGCAGGTTCAGCTCGAACGCGAGCGCATACTGCATGACCATGCGCGTTCTGGCTTTCACATTGCCTTTGCCGCCGCGGCTCAAATGACGATGCTCGCCGATCGATTTCAATCCGTGCTCGGCCTCCAGCGCGATCTCGTTGACCGCTTCCTCGATGTTCGTTTCAATCCGGTATTTAAGCTGGAACGCTTCGGCTACGGCATAGCTGTCGGAAATATCGCTCTGCTCGCCGTAAGGCTGAAATACGCCTACCGTCTTGTACTCTTTGCCAGTTTCCTGAGTCAATTCATCCGTCGCACGGACGCATAGACCGGTGACGACCGCGCTGTCGATGCCTCCGCTGATCGCGATCAAAAGTCCTCTCGCTCCCGCGCCCAGTACGTATTGCTTCAGAAAATCGACCCGCTTGCGAATTTCTTCATCCACATGAATTTCCGGCTTCACGCCGAGCTTGGCGATAATATCCTGTTGCAGGCTCATCGTCTACATACACCTCTTCTACTCTCTTTTGACTATAGAAAACTCCCGATCGGCGCATAGATGCCGTCAGGAGCTTTAATGTACATAATATTACTTGCAGAACTCTTCGAAAGCGCCGACCAGGTCGCCTGCGATCATTTCCGCCGAGCGATCTTCGATCTGATGGCGTTGAATGAAATGGACGAGCTCGCCGTCTTTGAACAATGCGATGGAAGGCGAAGAAGGCGGATACGGCGCCAAGTACTCGCGGGCTTTGGCCGTCGCTTCCTTATCTTGGCCTGCGAAGACGGTGAACAGATGGTCCGGCTTTACTTCGTGCTGAAGCGCTTTGGCCACGCCCGGACGGCATTGTCCGGCGGCACAGCCGCACACGGAGTTAATAACGAGCAGCGCGGTGCCTTTAGCGCTTTCCAGCTTCTCGACGACCTCTTCCGGCGTACGCAGCTCCGTAATCCCGATGCGGGTCAAATCATCTCTCATCGGTTGAACCATATCTCTCATGTATGACTCAAATGACATGGACATGTACAATTCACTCCTTTTACCTACATAAGGATTTACAAACTTTCGTTTGTCTTATTATACATCGGCTGTCAAGGAAAGCAAAGCATCTGTTTACTCCCCGCGCCAAATAGGCCGTCTCACGCGTCAGAGCCATGAGACAGCCTAAGCATTGCCGATGCGGCTATTTACTGCCGGAAAAACCGTTCTCCGTGCCGCGCTCGTTCGCCGGTTCCTCGCCTTCATTATCGCTGTACGCCTGATAAGCGACGTTTTTGTCCGCGTGCATAAAGCCGCCGGTTTGAGGGACGATGCCCTTCTCGAAGTAATCCTTATTTTCGGGAGAATGAAAACCTACGTCTTTGAACGGATGCACCCATTCGTCTCCCGACATCACCGCCGGATCAACGTCTTCGGACCAATTTTCCAACGGAGACTGCTCCGATTCGTACTCATGATCGCCGATCACGACGCCATGGGAGTTCACGAACGGTTCTCGAGGCCCTCTCCCCTCCAAAAATTGAGGCAGAAAGTTAATTTCAAACGGATCGAGCTCGCTCTGCTCCTTGGCCTGCTTAGAAGTCTGACGCAGCGATTGACCGCCGCTTTCCTTACGCTCCATATGTCTCCCTCCTTCATGCGTTATCCGCTCCTGCGGCTTGAGCGCTCGAGGCTTCCGCCGCAGATAACCTTCTTCCGCCTGCCTATTCGTGTGATGCCGCAGCCCGTTCTATACGGAAGGACGGTTCGGGCCGTCCAGCTTTTTATCGTGCACAGCTTTTCCTGCGGATGTTTGTTTATTTTGAAGAGCCTGTTTTTCTTGTTCCTTGGAATTTTGCGTGTTAGCCATATTCGTTTGCCACTCCCTTCACCGTTATTATGCGTAGCCTAAGGAAAATCACTCAAAGCTTCAAAAATTGGCACGGCTTAATGTGTAAGAACCGCTCGGTTTGCATTAAGGAAGAAAAAGCGTACAATTATCGTATCTATTTATACCTTGAGGAGCTTCTACATTTATGTCATACGATGTCATTGTCATCGGAGGCGGTCCTTCCGGCCTTATGGCCTGTATAGCGGCGGCTTCCCATGGAGCCAAAGTGCTGCTCGTCGACAAAGGAGACAAGCTCGGGCGCAAGCTCGGCATTTCCGGGGGTGGACGCTGCAACGTTACCAATGCGAAAGAGCTGGACGAGCTGATCCGGCATATTCCCGGCAACGGGCGATTTCTGCACAGCGCCTTGGCGCAATTCAGCAATAAAGATATTGTCGCGTTCTTCGAAGGCTTGGGCATACGGCTGAAAGAAGAAGACCGGGGGCGGATGTTCCCCGTATCGGACAAAGCAAAGACGGTAGTCGACGCGCTGGTCGGCAAGGTGCGTGAACTCGGCGTCGACATCCGCGTCAACAGCCCTGTCCGCCGCGTGCTGTATCGTTCGGAGAGAGTCGCAGGCGTGGAACTGCAGGGCGGCAAGCGGATCGAAGCCGCGGGCGTCATTATCGCCGCCGGCGGCAAGTCGGTGCCGCATACCGGCTCTACAGGCGACGGCTACGCTTGGGCCGAGGAAGCGGGGCATACGATCACGGAGCTGTACCCGACGGAAGTGCCTATAACCTCCGGGGAGCCGTTCATCCGCAGCAAGGAGCTGCAAGGGCTGTCGCTGCGCGATATTACTCTGTCGGTATGGAATCCGAAGGGCAAGAAGCTGATCGAGCATGAGGGCGACATGATCTTCACCCATTTCGGCATATCCGGTCCCGCGGCGCTGCGCTGCAGCCAGTTTGTCGTGAAGGCTCTTAAGCAGTCCGGCGTATCCCGGATTCGGATGACGATCGACCTGTTCCCCGAACGGAGTGTCGATGAAGTGTATAACTACACGCTGTCCTTAGCCAAGGCCGATCCGAAGAAGCAAATCAAGAACGTGCTGAAGAGCGCAATTTCCGAACGGCTGCTCCCACTCGTACTGGACAAAGCCGGACTCTCCGGCGAGATTACGTACGATAATATTCCGAAGCAGCCGTGGATGGAGCTGGCCAAGCTGCTGAAGGCGTTCCCGGTAGATGTGAACGGCACGCTTTCGATAGAAGAAGCTTTTGTCACCGGCGGCGGCATCCACCTGAAACAAATCGACCCGAAGACAATGCAGTCGAAGCGGATGCCAGGCTTATTCTTCTGCGGCGAAATTCTCGACATTCACGGCTACACCGGCGGCTACAATATTACCGCAGCGTTTACGACCGGCTATACGGCCGGGAAAAGCGCGGCGGAAACCGTATAAAAGCGGTCGAAGAAGCACTGGCGACCCGCGCCTTGAGCCGCAAAACGATAATACTGCCGTCGGCATTGTTTAATAGAGAAAGGCCTTGATCCTCTACATCCGTAGAATATCAAGGCTTTCTTATGTTTATATTATCCCTGCTTCGGCATCCGATTCGCCGCTGCAAAATATTCCGGGCTCGTCCCGTCGGCGAAGCGAACCGCGGTCTTCGCCTGCGCGAAGTCGTTGCCTGCCACGAATAATTCCTCGGCGTCAACGTTCTCCAGCGAGAGGAACGCCTCCGTGCCGCGCTCGGCTTTGCAGCCTTCTACGGATATGCCGGACACGCTCTTCAGCGCGACGGCATTCTCCCCTTCCTTGGCGGCACGGCCGCGGAAGCCGCGCAGCGACAGCCGCTCGATATGCTCGCCGTACATAGCATTGGACCAGTTCGTATTCGGTTCTCCCTGCCATACGACCTCCACATCGTCCAGCGACACGTTTTTGGCATGACGGCAAAATACCGCCGGGACATGATGCGGGAACACGCCTCGAGCAGACGGCTGCGTATCGAACAGTCCGCCGGGATAGCCGCTTTTGACCCGCATGGCGAGCTTCAGGCCGCGGACGGAAATATTTTCGATCACGCTGTCCTCGGAGCCTTCCAAGTAAACCCCGCCTTCAGCCTCCACCGAAATATGATCGAAGCGGATGTTGCGGATGATGCCGGGAGCCTGCGCCGAATCTTTGCGCCGCTCCGCCGTAATGAAGATCGGCTCGCCTTTCCCCCACCAGCGCAGCTCTCTGCTCGTCTCCTCGGCATCGCTGAACAGCCGCGTCTCGATAATAATATTCGAGAACAAAATATTTTCAACCGTGGCGCCGTCCCGCACCCACAGGCCGAGACCGCGGTTGGAGTTGCGGATGACGCAGTTGGATACGACGATATTGCGGATGTCCGCGTGCGTTTCCGTTCCGATCTTCACCGCCGAGTCATGCGTCACCAGCGTGCAGTTCGTTACGGTAATATTTTCGCAGGAGCCGTAGCGCTCGGCGCCGGTTTTCGTCGTTTTGACCACGATGCAGTCATCGCCGGTTTCAATGTGGCAATCCGAAATATGGACGTCCTTGCAGCAATCCGGATCGATCCCGTCGTTGTTCGGCCCGCGCTGCTGCCCCAATATTTTGATTCCGTGAATGTTGACGCGGCTGCAACCCGTCATATGAAGCCCCCAAGACGAAGCCCGGTATAGCGTCACATCGCGGAACAGCACGTCCGTGCAGCCCTCGAAGTCGATCAGCTTCGGACGGAAGCCGCCGAGCGGCAGCAGCACATAGTCGCTTACGCCATCCTCCGGTTCGAGAAAATGTTCCCCTCTGCCGTCGATTGTTCCCGGCCCGGTAATCGACACCCGTTCGGCATGCCGGGCGCAAATCAGCGCATTCTTCCCTTGGCCTTCGCTGTAAAACAGCTGCTCGCTTCCCGACGACTGCGGGGCTGCGAAGTCTTGTTCTTCCATGCTGCTGACGATCCGCGCAGCCGCCTCGAGATGCAGGTTCACATTCGATTGGATCAGCAGCGTGCCGGACAAGTATTGTCCCTGCGGCACGACGACGGTGCCTCCTCCTTGACGATGGCAATCGTCGATCGCCGCTTGAATGGCGGCCGTGTCTTTTACTCTCCCGTCTCCTACTGCTCCGTAATCGCGTACGTTCACTCTCATATCGATTCTATCTCCTTTATATGCGCTCATTATGTTCATCCCCGCAGTACATCGCAAAAATCGGCTCTATATGCTTGAAATACAGATGCCCGTCCTCCCATGCCTGGAAGTGCAGATCCATTCGCGAATCGTTCCAGTTTTCCGGCGTGCCGTTAGTCGCCAGTTTCCGCGGAAGCACCGGCTCTTCGACAACCTTCGGAAACTCCTGATAGCCGAACAGCAGGTTTTCGTGCATCGCAATAATCTCGTACTTATCCCCGAGAAAAGCCCGTTCCTCCTGCAGCTGATAATGATAATAGATGTAGCTGGCCATCATCTCGGGTTTCAGATGAGCTACGCGCCCCGCCCTGCGCTCGACGGGCTGCTTGCGAATCCAGTGCTCATAACTCGCCGGCTCGTTGAAATGAAACACGTCGATCATCGGAATCCACTGCCGCACGGCGGCCTGGCCTGGCCAATCTTCAAGCATAGGCGCAGCCGTTTCGAACAGCTCGTCCGGATGAATATCCCGATCTATGCATTCATAGTAGGCAAACACATGCTGCTGCCAGCGGAAGCCCGCAATCGTCATGATACCGCCCTCATCCACCCATCGGCGCGCAACCGGAGAGCCCGCCAGCTGCCGCAGCGCCGCTTCTTCCTGTCCTTCTCTCATTTGCGCGCGATAAATCATTCTTTTCACCGTTCATCGGCCCCATTCGTCTTCGTCGTTATTCGTCCCTGCTTTATTGATACTACGTTTGGTTCTTTCCTTCAAGAGGACTTTTATGCAGAAGCCGCTTCGGGAGGTTATCTTTTTTTGCTCTATTGTTCTTATTTTGCAAACAAAAGAAAGCCGCAAGCTTCTTCGCGAAGCCTGCAGCTTGGTCCTTCGAATCGCCGTACGGCGCAAGCCGTCCCGACCCGATATCTCTTTTAACGATTAACGGCATACGGCTCCACATGAACATGCACATTATCGATGTGATGTTTGGTATGCATACGTCTTTCGATTTCGTCGCTAATATGATGGCTCTGCTCAACGCTGAGCTCCGCGCTGACTTCCACGACGACATCCAACAGCACGCTGCTGCCGTGAATGCGGGCGCGAATATCTTTAATCCGCTTGACGCCCGGAGTGTCTCCCACCGTCTGCCGGAATACCATCAGCTTCTCCTCATCGAAACCGTCGGTGAGCGCATGAGTCGCTTCGGCAAAAATATCCCATGCCGTCTTGCAAATAACGATGCCTACGGTGAACGCGGCAACCGCGTCCAGAATCGGAAACCCGAGGCGCGATCCGATGATGCCGATTGCCGCGCCAATACTCACCAAGGCGTCCGAACGATTATCGTAGGCGGCGGCCATCAGCGATTGGTTATTAATTTTGCGAGCCAGCCGGCTGTTGTATAAGTACACGCCCCACATGCAGGCGGCGCAGATTAGAGCGACCCAAGCGGCCAGCATATCCGGCGCCTGCCCGTCGTCATGAAGCAAACCTTTCCCCGCTTGCACGAGCACCTGAAGACCCGCCGCGAACATAATGAAAGAAGCGACCATGGATGCGATCGTTTCCGCTCGCATATGACCGTACGGGTGGTCCTGATCGGGCGGCTTGCGCGAAATTCGGAGCCCTATCAATACGGCAAGCGATACGATAATATCGGTCGTATTGTTGATTCCGTCCGCCGTCAACGCCTCCGAAGAGGTGATATATCCCATGCCGATTTTGAAAACAGATAAAATCACGTAAGCGGCAATGCTGACCCATGCGCCTCTTTCGCCCTGTTTTAAATTATCGTACGTGTCCACCCTAGCTCTCCCCCAACTCCATGCTACCATACATGCTTGATTTTAAACCGAACCTCATCATAACAAACGAAACTTGTGTGGGTCTAGAGAAACAGTTTTTTCCCGGCAACGAAAAATAGGGGAGCTGCAACTTTGTTTTCCGGGGCAAATCTTTTTCACCGGGGGAATCAAAGCGCAGAAAAAAGAAACAGCGGCCCGCATGCTACGGAACACCGCTGCTTCCTGGTCTGCCTGGCTACGGGACGTCTTCACAGCCTGACGCCGGCATCAAAATAGTTATAATCGTCGTCGGAAGGATCGAACACCTCGGCTCCGTTGCCGGAGTCCGATTCGCCCGCTCCCAGACTTTGGGACATACCGATTTCATCCTTTGCGTCCAAATCTTCGTTCACCAGATGAGCGGGAATCGGGATATAATCCGTTTCATTATAGGCCGCCGCATAAGCGTCGCTCTCCGCTAAGGCCCCGTATGTATCCTTCAACAGCCCTCCATGCGCCTGCGCGATTTCGAGCGCCGAGGTCAAATCATTCCTCTCTACATGAATGTGCAGCGTCGGGTGCTGCATTTCGTTATGCCATCCTGTCCGGTAACCGAGCTCCTCCAGCGTTTCTCTGGCAAGGGCAGCGGACTGTTCGTTTTCGAATTCGAAAAAAATCGGTACGCCTGTCAAAATATATCATTCCTTTCGTCAAGAACCTTCTTATAACTAGATTGCCCTTGACGACGCCAGATTATTCCTTCCCCCCGCTGCCAAAGCAGACATACGCGGGTCAAGCGCCGCATAAATTGGTTACAAGTCAAGAACCGCCGCTATTTTTCAAGAAAGGGGTGAATCCCGTGTCTTATCATAACGATGAGCAAGACCCTTCCTTCTCTCCGGGAAAGGATGCGCTGACGGCGGAGCCGGCCGACATTCAACAAAATAAATGGATCGCCGCCGCCGCATATATTCTCTTCTTTCTGCCCTTGCTGGCCGCAAGACAATCCCGCTTCGCTATGTATCACGGCAATCAAGGGCTGGTGCTCCTGCTGCTGAACATCGTCTGCAACATCGTGCTTGGATGGATTCCGTTCATCGGCTTGTTTCTTGTGCCGCTGGCCAATCTCGCCACGCTGGTACTCGCCGTCATCGGCATCGTCCAGGCTACCGGCGGGCAGCTGAAGCCGCTGCCGATCATCGGTACGATTTCCATCCTGAAAGTGCCTTAGTATGCCGTATGCGGCACGTCGGCAAGCCGGAGCTAACTGAACCTGTCAGAAGCTCCGGCTCCGCACGCGCCCATCTGTCTTATGGCCGCGCAAAAGTTATTTCGCCCCCGCCGCAGCATTCCGGGCAGATTCCTCCTGCAGCGGCATCGTCAAGCAAGCCTGCAGTTTGCCTTCCTTGAATATGCAGCGATACTCGCTTGGCTCCGCTCCTGCCAGCATCGGAGGCAGAAAATGCCGGACATGCCCGGCGATTCCCTGATTGTCCGGCTGAACGACCCAATCGACCGCCTTCCAAGCAAGAATGCCTTCTTCCGACTCTGCCGGTGAAGCAAACGCATCCTTATATTCCTCCGGCAAGTCCGCTGTATACACATACATTCCCCCGGCAAACCGGCCATCGGTCTCCCAAGTCACGATCCCGCCGAACCGGGCTGACCGCAGCCCTATGCCCGTTTCCTCCCAAGCCTCTCGGATCACACTGTCGTAGGGAGTCTCTCCGGGTTCCAGCTTGCCCCCTACGCCATTCCACATCCCCTTGAGCGGAGCATGATGCCGATTGATCATCAGCACCCGGTCCTCTTTTCGAATAAAGCATAAATTATAGTTTAACATGACGCAATCTTCTCCCCCTGATCACCGTTTTTATAAATTCATGTACACTCATGATAACAAATTGCGGATTTTCAAAAAAACATTAAAAAAGCCCCGTTCCAGCGGAACGGAGCTTCGTTAGTTGCACAAATTCGTCAGTATAGACCCGGTGGGGGTCGAACCCACAACCTACCGGTTAAGAGCCGGTTGCTCTGCCATTGAGCTACGGACCTGCGAACAAGCATCATTATAGCATAAGCTCATATCGAGATCAACTCATTGTTTGCTGCCCTCGCCATCCTCCTTTTTCTGCTGCAATACGCTGACATGCTGGCGAACAAGCTCAGAGGAATGAAAGCAGCGAAATTTTAACATATTATGTTTGTCAATCGGAATTTGTTTTGGTATGATGATTGACAAAGTACTTAATGATGTGTAATGATAGGGTTAGTGAAAATTACTTTACCGCTTAAAAGCCATAAAGCTTAAAAGCTGCAAAGTGCAATCGGACAACGTAACGCCCGCTATACGCTTTCTTTGCCGGGCTGCACGCCGCACAATGGGAAAAGGAGCAACGATTATGACAAGAAATACAAATCACAAAATTTTGGATTGCACGATTCGTGACGGAGGTCTCGTCAACAACTGGGATTTTAGCGTTAAAATGGTACAAGACATGTATGCGGGCTTGAGCGAAGCCGGCGTGGAATATATGGAAATCGGTTATAAAAACTCAGCCAAGCTTTTGAAGGGTGCCGATGCGGGCCCGTGGCGTTTTTTGAACGAAGATTTTTTGAAGGAAGTCATTCATACCAAAACCGACACGAAGCTGTCCGCTCTCGTAGATATCGGCCGTGTGGACGAGAACGACATTTTGCCGCGCGAGCAAAGCCAGCTTGACCTGATCCGTGTAGCGACCTACATCAAGGATGTAGACAAAGCGCTGGAGCTTGTCCGCAAGTTCAATAGCTACGGCTACGAAACAAGCGTCAACATTATGGCGCTGTCCCATGTTATGGAAAACGAGCTGACCGAAGCTTTCGAGGAGATCAACAAATCTCCGGTCGACGTCGTCTACATCGTTGACTCCTACGGCAGCATGGATTACAGCGACATCGATTATTTGGCTGCGAAATTCCAGCGCTTGCTTCCTGAAAAGAAGCTTGGCTTGCATATGCATAACAATATGCAGTTGGCCTTCTCCAATACGATCATGGGCGCTAGCAAAGGTGTCGAATTTCTCGACGCATCCGTATTCGGCATGGGCCGCGCGGCCGGCAACTGCCCTACTGAGCTGCTCGTAAGCCATTTGAAAAACCCTAGATATGAAGTGCGTCCTGTTCTCGACCTGATCGAGAAGCATATGATTCCTATGCGCGAGAAAGTGGAATGGGGCTACATCGTTCCTTACATGATCGCAGGCGTGTTGAACGAGCATCCTCGTGCGGCTATGGCGCTTCGCGCAAGCAGCGATAAAGATAAATACGTTGAATTTTACGACAAGCTGACTTCCCCGGAAGCGATGCCTACCAATCATCATTCCGACTAATCCCGGAAGTACAAAAAAGACGGTTGCCCTTGCGGCGCATCCGTCTTTTTTTTGAATGTTACTTGATAACCCGGCGAGCCGTTTGATAGTGGTTGTTCCACCAGCCCGAATTCAGATTGGAAATCTTGACTCCGCCTTCGCCGTACGTATGCAAAATTTTGCCGTTGCCGATATAAATCGCCACGTGATGCACCGGGGAGTAGAAGAATACCAGATCTCCCGCTTTCAAGTTTTTACGCGCAACGAAGGTGCCGGCTTTCGACTGTTCTTTCGAAGTGCGCGGCAGCGAAATGCCGATCTTCTTGTACACATATTGAGTGAAAGAAGAGCAATCGAACGATTTCGTGCTGCCCGCCGTAGCGCCATATTTGTATGGAACTCCTAAATACTTTTTCCCGATCGAGATGACGCTTTGCGCTTTGGATGAAGCCGTTGCCGATGCGGCCTCTACGGAATGCGTAGGCAGTACGGCCGCGGTAGTTGCGAACATGGTAAGGCTAAGGCCGATACACAGCAACGATTTGCTGAGATTTTTTTTCATGGATGTCATGACTTATTCCCCCTGGATCGTGTTATTAGGCGTATCACCTGTAACTACCATATCACATCAAAAAATGGGGTTATTTACTAGAAACCTCGCAAAACCTTGCCGCTCTTGGCCCGAAACGCTATTATGAGAAATCCATGAGAATTTTTTAAAGAAATCTTTCTTGACAAAGAAAGGGGTTTCACTTTCATTGGCTTCCTGCTTTTCCACAGCTCTGCTCTTGACTTATCCGTTCATCATTGCCCGCTAATGCCTGATTTCCCCCCGCAAACGTAAGCTCTCAAACCGGAATCCTGTTTTTTCCTTGGCCAAATTGCCGTTTTCCCTGTTTGCTCCCAAATTTTGTGGATATGCTAAAACTAGCAAGATAAACAATTCCATGAAGCAGGAGGCATTCAAGATGAAACATCTCGCATGGTTAGCCGCTTTTATTCTGCTGGTCGTCGAAGGGGTTATGATCGGCCCTATTCAAACGTCGGCCCAATCCGCGGCAAACGGTTTGGCGGCTTCGGCTTGGCAGCAAACCCCGGAAGCGGACGAGCTGAGCGCATATGAAGAAGAGCAGGCGGAGCTGCAAAAGCAGGCCAAAATCTCCAAGGATCAAAGCATCGCGATCGCCAAGCAAAAGGTTGCGGGCACCGTGCAGGAAGTCGAGCTTGACACCGAGGACGGCACGGTTATTTACAACGTCGTGATCGAGGACAACAAGGATCAGGTCATGGAAGTCAAGGTCGATGCCGCAACCGGAAATATTATTACCGTGGAAGCGTCCGACGACGAGATCGAAGCGGCCGAGGATATGGAATAATCGCCAAGCGCCGCTGCCGCAGGCCTTTCCAGCCTTCTGTCGCATAGGACAGAGGGCTCTTCTTTCTGCAGCGGAACTCGGATGCACAATTAAGCCCTTCGCTCGTGCGGGGGCCAGCCGTGGTGGTGAATATGCGCATGAAGCTAGTCCGGTTTCGCTGGGCCCAGCTGCCGATTCTGTGGAGATTGACGCTCTGGTCGTCTCTTCTGCTGTGCTGCCTTTTTATCGCCTATACGGTGGTACAGTACATCGTGATCAACCAATGGATGATGAGCCAGGAAGAGAAAGCAATCCGCAAAAATATGGATGAAATCATCGGTTATTTTCAAGAAAAAAACGCCGCCGGCACGGAGCAGATTCAAGCCGGTTCCAGCTTTTTGCGCAAAATTATTCAAACGAACCAGCTCATTCGGGTATTGGACGGCGACGGAACGATTGTGGTCAGCTTGTCGAATAAATTGCCGGAGGATTGGGTCGTTCCCTTTCCCGTCAAGCAGCCGCAGCTCACGAGCATTTGGCATGTGGAGAATCATCTGCTCATTATGCGCCAGCCTCTATCGACCCAGGGCTTCTCCGGAAGCGTGGAAATCGCCAATAATCTGGAGCATTTCGATATGCTGAACAATATGATCCTGCTCGTAATGGTAGCCGGCGGTTTCGGAGCCGTACTGCTCAGCGGGATCGGCGGCATGCTGATTGCCAGGCAGCTGCTGAAGCCGGTGCAATCGGTGACGGAAACGATGCGCAGAATAAAGCAAAAGGGGATTCACGAGCGAGTCGCCTCGCCCAACAATCATGATGAAATATCGATGCTGGCCAAGCTGTTCAACGACATGATGGACCAGGTAGAGACCTCGTTTCAGAAGCAAAAGCAGTTCGTGGAGGATGCTTCTCATGAGCTTAGAACACCGATTGCGATTATCGAAGGCCATCTGTCGCTCCTGGACCGTTGGGGCAAGAACGATCCCGCTCTGGTCGACGAATCGCTGACGGCGTCGCTTCAGGAGCTTCAGCGGTTAAAAGGGATCGTCAGAGAGCTGCTGGAGCTGACCCGAGCGGATTCGCAGCATCAGGCGGGTCAAACGGAGCAAGTGAAGCTCGCCAAAAAAGTATTGCACACGGTGAAAAATGTATCCGTTCTTCACCCGCAATTTACGTTTCATTCCGACCTGCATGCCCTCTCCGGGGCTGTTATCCGCATCGCTCCCCAGCATCTGGAGCAAATACTGCTCATCCTGCTGGATAATGCCGTAAAATATTCGCGGGACCGGCGCGAGATCCGGATCACCGGGGCTCTGCGGGACCGGATGGTCTGTCTCGACATCGCCGATTACGGCATCGGCATTCCCGAAGCCGATCTGCCTTATGTATTCGACCGCTTCTATCGGGTGGACAAAGCCCGAAGCCGGGAAAGAGGCGGGACCGGGCTGGGGCTGGCCATTTGCAAGAAGCTCGTGGAGCGCTATGGCGGCGAAATCGGCCTCACGAGCAAGGAAAACGCCGGCACTCGCGTCACCCTCCGTTTCCCGGCCGAGCCCTCGCCGTAAAACAAGCCTCATTCCTAAGCGATTGCGAAGCGCGGCGCTTCCCCTCCTCCCTCTCATCTATGGTACTATTAGTTTAAGTTCTTACTATTCGGCATCGTATGTGGCCGACAGGAGGTGAATGACGGGATGCAGCCGAACCTTACCCGCAAAACGCCCAAGCAGCTGCTCAATCCGGCCAGCGGCTATTTGACCGGGTACAGTCACACATTGAATCCGTATGCAGGCTGTGCCTTCGCCTGCTCGTACTGCTATGTCCGCGAGATGCCCGTAGCCAAGTTCCGGCGGGAGCCGTGGGGCTCGTGGATCGACGTCAAGGAGGGCGCCGCTGCCATCCTGCTCAAGGAACTGGCGAAAGCGAAGCGCAAAGGGCCGGTGACAATCTTCATGTCGTCGAGCACCGACCCGTATCAGCCGGCCGAGCACCGCGAGCGGCTTACCCGCTCCCTGCTGGAGGCGATGACTGACGAGCCGCCGGATTTCGTGCTCGTACAGACGCGCAGCCCGCTGGTGACGCGGGATATCGACCTGCTGCAGCAGCTCGGCGGGCGCGTCCGCGTCAGTATGACCGTCGAGACCGACCTTGAGCCGGTCCGCCGGGCGTTCACTCCGGCCGCTCCGCCGATAGCGGCGCGCCTCTCGGCCTTGAAGCGGCTAGCCGCCGCAGGGATCGACGCACAGGCGGCGGTCTCGCCGGTGCTGCCCTCCTCGGAGCGGTTCGCCGAAAGGCTGGCCGAAGCCGTCGGCCGCGTATGCATCGACGACTTCTTCATGGGCGACGGCAGCGGCGGCAAGCGCACCGAGCGGCTCGGCATCCGCCGCATCTACGAGGAGCTGGAGCTAACCGATTGGTACGACCGGACGGCTTACCTGAAGGTGCTCTCCGCATTGTACGGCGTCTTCGGCGAAGAGCGCGTCTATGTGAGCCAGGCCGGATTTTTGCCCTGACGGCAAGATGGGACGGCGTGCGAATCGTTTGTCCCAGGCTGATAACGCAATAAACGCCTCTGCAAGGCTGCCGGCACGGCGCCGGCTTACAGGGGCGTTTTTCGTCTTCACTTTTTTCCATTGCAGCGCGGGCATTATCCTTTCACGGAACCGACCAACGCGCCTTTGGCGAAATATTTTTGCAGGAAAGGATACACGATGAGAATCGGGAGGGTCGACACCACGATAACGGCCATCTTGATCGTCTGCTCGGGCGGCTTGATGAAATCGCTGTTCGTATCCGCAGCCATACCGCTCGCCGCGATAACGATTTGCCGCAGCAATACCTGAACCGGCCATTTCGACGCATCGTTAATATACATAATGGCGCTGAAGTAGGAATTCCAATAGTTTACCGCGTAGAACAAGGAAATCGTCGCCAAGGAAGGCAGAGACAGCGGCAACACGATTTTGAACAAAATCCCGAAATCTCCGCAGCCGTCGATCTTCGCGGATTCCTCAAGCCCGTCCGGAAGCCCCTGGAAGAAGCTGCGCAGAATGATCAGGTTGAACGCGCTGATCGCGCTCGGCAAAATCATGGCGAAATAGCTGTCCACCAGGCCCATGCTTTTCACTACGAGGAAGGAAGGAATTAAACCGCCGCTGAACAGCATGGTGAATACGATCATCAGATTCACCGTCTTGCGTCCGTCGAGATCCCGTCTTGTCAGCCCGTAAGCCATCAGCGACGTCAAAAACATACTGATCAGCGTGCCGCCGACCGTCACCCCTATGGATACCGCCAACGCTTTAAACAACGTTCCCGTCGACAAAATGTATTCGTACGCATTCAAAGTAAATACCGTCGGAATCAGGACGAACGGCTTGCGCGCCATCTCTTCGGCCGTCGTGAACGATCCCATGACCACGTGAAGGAACGGCAGCAGCATCAGCAGCGCTACGATGGTCAGAAGCAAAATATTGAAAAAATCGAATATACGGCTGGCGATTGTTTTATCTTGAACCATGTTTGGATGCCTCCTTTGAAGTAAATGGCTTGGGCCTAGTAGATGCCTTCCTCGCCGAATTTCTTGGCCAGCCAGTTGGAGAACAACACCAGGATCAGGCCGATGACCGATTTGAACAAACCTACGGCTGTACTAAAGCTGAACTGCCCTTGTTTCAAACCTGCCGTGTAGACGAATGTATCGAGAATTTCCGCCACGTTTTTGTTCATGGAGTTAAGCAGCAAATAAATATGCTCGAAGCTGGTATCCAGCACGCTGCCCACCTTCAGGATCAGCAGAACGATGACGACGCTGCGGATGCTTGGCAGTGTAATATGCCAGATTTGCCGGAAACGCCCGGCTCCGTCCATCCGCGCCGCTTCGTACAAGCCCGGATCGATAGCAGCCATGGCCGCCAAGTAAACGATCGTTCCCCAGCCCGCTTCCCGCCAAATTACTTGCAGAACGTAAATCGGATTGAACCATTCCTCACTCATAAGGAAGTTGACCGGCTGTCCGCCGAAAAATGTAATCAGTTCGTTAATAAGCCCGCCGTCCATCGTCAAAAGCACGAAGGAGATGGATACGACGATAACCCAGGACAAAAAGTGAGGAACGTACACGATCGTCTGTACGACGCGTTTGAAATACGAGTTCGTCACCTCGTTGAGCATAAGCGACAGTACAATCGGCACCGGAAAATAAAACACGATATTGACGAGAAACACGACCAGCGTGTTCTTGAATATGTTCCAAAACTCCGAATCGGTAAACAGTCTTTGGAAATGCTCCAGCCCTACCCATTCGCTGCCCATGATCCCTTTGTACGGCTGGTAATCTTGAAACGAGATGATAAGCCCGAACATCGGAACGTATTTGAATATAAGGAAATACAAAAATCCCGGTAAAATCATCAAGTAAATATAACGGTTGCGGACAACCCGTTTCAAAAGACTGCTTTTGGGCTTGGGCACTATTACTGCGGAAGACTGTGCAGCCGTATTATTCATCACGTTCATTCCTTTCTATCGTTAAACAATCCTAAGATGCGAACCGATATCGGATAAGACAAGGCTGCCGATCTGCTCAGCAGCCTTTGCCCTTGAATCACCTCTTATGGAGACCGCTTATTTGCCGACGTTGCTTTTATATTGCTCGTTAAATTCGTCGATGATTTTTTGTCCGCCGTCATTTTGCCATTTCTTCACGGCAGCTTGATATCCCGCTTCGTCAATCTTGCCCATAATGAATTGATACGTAGCGTCTTTAATTTGATCCTGCAGTCTTGCGCCCTTCTCGTTGTACGTTTTGGAGTCGAGGGAAACCGACGGATCGGTCACCATGAATTTCACTGCCGCATTGGATAAATTGTTCGCTTTCTCGGCAACCGGCAGCGTGTAGAAGGAAGGCGTTACGTTAGTCGTTTCGTATAGAGCCATGTTCAGGTACGGTCTGACTTCCTTCTCAACCAGCTTGCTGTCTGTCGAAGGCAGCACCTTGCCGTCTTTCTTCGTGTAATGCTCGCCTTCTACGCCGTATTTCAGCAGATCGGCGATTTCCGGAGAGTAGAACTTATCCATCACGTTCAAAATCGCTTTCAGGTCTTTCTCCGTCTTCACGGAAGATTTAGGGAACAGAACGACGGTGCCGTAGCCGGAAAGACCCCAAGTCACGTTTTTGCCGCTGCCGTCTTTAATGTCGTTAAGCACATCGTATTTCGCTTCCGGCAAGTTCTTTTCCGTCTTTTCCTGCATCGTTTTGACATCGCCCATCGTACCGATGTAAACACCCGCTCTGCCTGTATACATCAGGTTTTGCTGGTCCGTTTTGCTCGTAACCGGGAAGTCCTGGTTGATCAAGCCTTCGTCGCGCAGCTTCTTGTAAAATTTAAGCGTATCCATATATCCGTTGGTCATGAAGTCCGGTATTAGCTTGCCGTCTTGAACGCCCCAGCCGTTCGGCGTGCCGAAATACATCGAAATTGTTTTGAAGGAGCCGTAGATCAAGTCGTTGCGGTCTGCAAGCGGAATCGTTTTATTGCCGCCGGCCAAGTCAGCTTCTTTAAATTTCTTCAGCATGTTGTAAATATCGTCCACTGTCTGCGGAGCCGGGATGCCGAGCTTGTCCGCCCAGTCCTTGCGGTAGATCAGACCGGAACGGGCCGGCTGTCTTTCCTGATACAACGTATAAATTTTGCCGCCGACTTCCGTGTTTTTCAGTACATTTTGATCCAAGCCCTTCAGGTTCGGGTAGTCTTTCAAATAAGGCCCGATTTCCCAGAACTGCCCGTTCTTGATGGCATCCCGCATTAAGACGAAGGACGCCTGATTTTTCAAATAAACGACTTGAGGCAGCGAGCCCGTTGCGAAGGCGGCTTGGAACTTCTCATCGTAAGAGCCGTCCGGAACCCATTGAATCTCAAGCTCGGAGTTCGTTTTTTGCTCCAATATTTTCTCGATTTTATCCGACGGCACCTCTGTGGTCTGCAAATCGGCCATAATCGTAATTTTCACCGGCTGTTGACTGGTCTCGGCGGAATCTGCCGCAGCGCCGCCCGTATCCGTCGCTTTGCTGCCGCTGCTGCATCCGGCCATCACGGAACCGGCAAGAGCGAGTGTGCAAATAGCGCTGATCCATTTCAAATCTTTTGAAGATTTTCTCATTTTCTCTTCCTCCCAATTTCATAACTGTATTCATAAAAGGAACTTGCTCTGCTTCTAGTAGCTGTGTCTTTCATCTGTCGAGTACTAATGTACCCGCTCGGAAAGATTTCGTACATTATCCCTGACTCACATCTTAGAAACCCAGTAATGACGCGGGTTTGAGCATTTCCTATATGCAGAAATTAACCTGCTGAAGCGCCTGCACACCGCTTTTGTAACGGCGCTGAACGCCCTGATCGGGCTTATGGATAGCTCCGGCAATCGGACCAAAAGAACAAATCCCCCAAAAGTGACGTGATGCTCTGAAGCTTATTCCAATTACTTTCGGGGAGCCCCCGGATATCCACAGGAAATTGGTGCGCATCATTTCCTAAACAACGAAAAAACCGCCAAGCGATTCTTGGCGGTTGTGCTATCGGATTATGCATTTATTACGGAGAAGCCGAGCGGCTTTTGCTGTACGCTTCTTCGTACTCTTTGACGATTTGGGAGCCGCCCTTATTTTTCCAGGACTCGATTTCGCTGCGGAAGCCCGCGGCATCGATTTTGCCCAAAATATAATTATAGGTCGCATTGGTCATAATCGAGGCCAATTCCGTACCGTGGGCATCAAAAGTCAGTGAGGACAACCCTACGGTCGGATCGTGAATCAGCATGCCCTCATTATCCGCAACAAGCCGGTTCACCTGCTGCAGGATCGGCTCCTGCCCTTGCTCGCTCTGCTTGAATAGATTGGGATTGCTTATATTTGCGATCATAAGAGACAGCAGCGGACGGACTTCCGCATTCATGCGCTGAAACATATCGGCAGGAACCGCCACTTCCCCGTTCTGAAGCACATAATGTTTGCCTTCCTGCCCGTACAGCATCAGATTGCTAACGTCTTTATTCATTGACTTATCAAAAAATGTCAATATCGCCTTCAACTCTTCTTGCGTTTTGATCGCCTTCTTGGAGAAAAGAAACAGCCCGCTGTAATCGGGAATCGACCATACTCCGTAGCCCTTCGGCCCCTGAATGCGGTTGACGAGCGTCAAATCGGCGGCGGCGTTCACCTGCTTCATTTCCTCCAGCATCCGAGGGGCGTCGGACAGACTGCCGACATAGACTCCCGCCTTGCCGCTGATCAGCATGTAACGCTGCAGCTGCTTGCTGGCTACGGGAAAATCTTTGTTCATAATATTCTCGTTGTACAGCTTTTTCATAAAATTCATCGTGTCCATATATTCCGGCGTCTCGAAGTCGGGAATAAACGCGCCGTTCGACAGCAGCCAATTGTTCGGCGTGCCGAAATAGGAGCTTAGCGTCTTGAATGCGCCGTAGACCAGATCATTGCGGTCAGTCAAGCCGATCGTATCCTGTTTGCCGTTACCGTCCGGATCGTTCAGAGTAAACGCTTTGATAACCTGATACAGCTCGTCGATCGTCTCCGGCGCCTTCATATTTAGCCGCTCAAGCCAATCTTTGCGGATCAGGATGCCCTGCCGGGAGGCCGGGCGTTCATTGTACAAACCGTAATATTTGCCGTCCAGCTTCGTTTCGTCCAGCGTATGTTTGCTTAGCGTTTTCAAATTCGGGTAATAGTCCAAGTAAGGGCCGATGTCCCAGAACATGCCGGAACGGATAGCGTTTTTTACCAAATTGTAGTCAATTTGCCTTACATAGGTAACCTGCTTTAATGTATTCGTTTCCAGCGCATTCATCATTTTATTCGTATAAATATCGTCGGGAATCCACTGTACGTTCAATACGGCCCCGGTTTTGGCGTTCAGTTCGTTCATAAGCTCGTCCGAAGGAGGTTGAGGCTGAAACAACGGCACCATCATACTGATCGGCGTCGGCGCTTCCTCCGGCTTCGCATCGTCCGTCCGGGCATCCCGTTTTCCATAAGAACAAGAGCTCAGGATCAGGATAGCCGCGGCGGTAAGCGCAATCAACCGGACCCGTCGCGCATCATAACTGCGTTTCATCTGCATTCCTCCTTCCTTCTGCTTTCCCTTTCATTCTAACATGACATTGTACACGAAAAAAGTCGAAAAAAACTGGCTTATCGTGACGAAAGTTTGTTATATTTGTCATGAATGCGATTGATCTAACAACTTTGAACTTGATACAATGAAGTGACGAGCTTCTGCAGACCAGCGCCTAAGGGAGGGGATACCGATGAGAAAATACAGCTTTTTGACCAAAATGACGCTTTTCGGCTGTATTTTGTGTACGCTTCCCGTGATCTTTATAGGCTTTTTCTCCTATATGAAATTTTCCAAGGAAATTCAGAAGCAGGTCAACTCGGAGCAGCTGCAAATATTGACTCAAATGAACTCCAACGTCGAGCAGACGCTGCAGACGGTGAATCACGCTCTGGATCAGCTGAACAATTCGACCGTCATGTCCGAGGTGCTGCGACGGCCTTTTACCGAACAAGATTTCATTTTATATAAAGATTTGCGCAAGGAAATCAGCAATACCCAGTCATTTTACACGAATCTGGAAGATGTCGTCATCGTCAATCTGAAGCAGAACTGGATGCTGAAAAATTCCGGCTTTTACCGCTTGGACGAATATCTTCATCATTCGCAAATTTCTAACCAGATGATGCTCCCGAACGCCACGTCGTGGGTTTTGAATCCAAGCTTGTGGTTTTACAGCGAGGAGAAAGCCAATGCCAGCACCTGCCCCTATACGATCAGTCTCGTTCAGAAGCTCCCTACCCAGGATTTGGACAAGTACGGGCTCGCCATCGCCAACATCTCTTCATGCAATATGCCGGGCATTCTCGATTATACGCCGCGGGAGTCGGAAACCGTGATGATTTTGGACGATCAGGACCGGATCATCTACCATAACGATCCTTCCATGATCGGCAGATATGCCATCAATACGGGTTTTATTAAAAATCCGGCCATATTCGACAAGCCCTCCGACCAGTTCCAAACGGAAGTAGACGGCAAAAAATATACGGCTACTTATTTGCGTTCCTCCTATAACAATTGGATTTATATGTCGATCATTTCGATCGACAGCCTGACCAAGGAATCGGTTAAAATCCGCAATTCGACCATCCTTGTCAGCATCATTATTGTGCTGCTGTTCATGACTGTCGCCTGGATCTCATCCAGACGGATGTACACGCCGATCCGCCGGATGATCAAGCAAATTCCCGTCAAGGATGATAGCTTCGGCGGGGCCCGGCAGAACGAATTCGATCTGATCGGCAGCATTATGCAGGACTTGTCGTTATCCAAAAGCAGGCTGGAACAGGAGACCCACCGCCATTTCCAGCAAGCGCGCGACTTCTTCCTCATGAAGCTCTTCCAGGGAACGATGCGGCGCAAGGACTTGACGGAGAAAACGGAGCAGCTCGGCTTCAGCGACAAACTGGACGGCTGGAAGGTCATGTCGGTCATTACCGTGCAAATCGATACGCTCGAAGACACGTCTTACGAAAAGGACGATCTGGACCTGCTGCTCTTCGCCATCAGCAATATCGCCGAAGAAACGATTCCTGCCGGCTTCCGTCTGCCTCCTGTCTCGATTGATCAGACGCTCGTCATTCTGGTCGGTCAAGAGGAGCGGCATTCGGAGGAATATACCCGCTGGATCTACTCGCTTACGGAATCTTTGCAGCAGATGATTCAGAACATTTTGAAGCTGAAGATCAGCATCGGCATCAGCCTGCCGTTCAACGACTTGAAGCATACGTCCATCGCTTATCGCGAAGGGCTGGAGGCGCTCAAGCATCGCATTCATCTGGGCGTCGGCGTCATTATCCATTACGCCAATATGAACGCGGGCAAGCATCAGCTCAATCTGGATTATCCGTGGCTGACGGAGAGCGAGATGTTCGACGCCATCCGGCTGGCCGACGAAGCGAAGGCGGTCGAGTCGTTCGAGCATTTGATGCATACGATTTTCAAGCACGAAATGTCGCCGCAGGAATATCAGGTGCCTATGATGAGGCTGCTTAACAATCTGCTCATTATGATCCAGGAGGCCGGCATTCGCCTCAATCAGCTTAATCCGGGCGGCGAGTCGTACTATGAGGAGCTGAACAAGCTTCATCTTGGCAAAGAGATCGAGGAATGGTTCCTTTCCCGGCTGATCCTGCCTCTGCTGCAAATTTTCCGCGAGCGGCTCGACTCGCAGTATCAGAGCATTTCCGAGACGGTGCTCGACCGCATTCACAAGGAGTTCGACACCGAGCTGACCATCGAGCAATGCGCGGCGGATTTGCATTATAACGCCAATTATTTAAGCAGCGTGTTCCGCAAGGAAACCGGCCAAACGTTCAGCGATTATTTGACCTCCTTCCGCATGACGATGGCTAAAAAATGGCTGATCGAGACGGATATGCCGATCAAAGATATCGCTCAGCGGCTGCAGTATCAACCGCAAAACTTCAACCGCTTTTTCCGCAAGCATGTCAGCATGACTCCGGGCCAATACCGCGAGAGCTTCCGGAAAAATCAATCCTGACCGGCGGCGTGCGCGAAATTAGCGGGCCGAAGGTGCGGTAAACCAAAGCAGGCTTCCCGGGTGGGAGGCCGCTTTGGTTTTTTTCGTTGTACCGGACTCCTGCTAAGAGCCCGCGATCAAGCAGGCTTCGCTATGCGGGAGTAGTCTGAAGAAGCCGATGGCGCTCGCGTTCGGGAAATGGCACTCGCAACGGCACAGCGGCCGTTATATCAACCCAATCGACCATTTTCGATTTCTAACGGACGCAGATGCAGCTATTGGTCGCCATAGCCGCCTTAGAAAGCCATTCGGAGCTATTTAAGCGCGCTGATGACCGTTTACGTTTAAAAAACGTCTGTTTGCGACGAATTTAGCTCGCTGGCGTCCGTTAACCTTTGAAACGGTTCGATGCCCGGCTCAGGGGCTGCCCCGCTGCAGTTCCCTTCTAAGCCGTTCGAGCGCTTGCCCGTTCCTGAGAAATAGGCTTGGGCGAGCGGTGTTTGCAGCCAAGCCATTGTCTAAACGGATACGTTGGACGCCACGGCTTGTTGTTCACCACGCTTCTAGGAGTCTGTCCGACGAAACAGGAAAAGCATAGTTTCGTCGCGAAACTTAACTGTAATCTGTTTATCTGGTAAAAAAGGGTGTGTGGTTTATGGCAAAATTTAAATCTTACTCCACGGAACAAGGTGAATTGTTTCCGATGTATTTGAGCGATTGGATCCCTGAAGATCATTTAGTGCGGCTTGTTAGCGACATCGTGGATCAGTTGGATCTCACGGTCATGACAAATCGGTATTCCCATCGCGGAGAAGAAGCCTATCACCCCGCCATGCTTTTGAAGTTATGGTTCTATGGCTATGCTACGGGTGTGTTCACCTCCCGGACCCTTCGTCAGGCTATGGATGAAAATATTCCTTTTCGTTGGCTATGTGGCGGCCATCGACCGGATTTCCGTACGCTCAGCGATTTTCGAAAGGATCACCTCGAATCATTACCGGGACTTTTCAAACAAGTGGTACACATCGCCATACAGCTAGGGTACGTGTCCCTCGGTCATGTCAGCATCGATGGTTCGAAGCTGAAAGCCCATGCATCGAAGCATAAGTCGATGTCGCGAGATCGGATGAACCAGGAAATCGAGCGTCTGGAAAAGGAAATCCGCGAAGCTCTCGAGCAAGCCGGCCAGATAGACGACCAAGAGAACGAAGAGCCCCTTTCGCTGTTGCCGGAATCGGTGACCAATCGCCAATCCCGACTTGAAAAAATCAGAGAGGCGCTCAGACAGTTGGAAACTCGCAAACCGGTAGAGGAATCGAAGACACCGGACAAAGATCAATTCAACTTTACCGATCCAGATTCCCAAATCATGGATACGAAAACCCAAGGCGTCATCCAAGGATATAATCCGCAAATTGCCGTAGATGCGGATCAGGGATTCATCGTCGGACTGCAGATGAACCCTAGCAGCAGCGACCAACACCAATTCCAGCCGGTGCTCGGTTCCATCCGCAACATAACGGGAAAGGTGCCCGAGAAAGTGAGTGCGGACGCAGGGTACTTTAGTGCGGACAACATTCAGGCGGCGACGAAGGCCGAGACCGACGCCTACATCGCGGCAACCCGTGAAAACAAGCAGCACGGGAATCCGTACGATAAAACCAACTTTACGTATATCCCGGAAACGGATACCTATGTGTGCCCAGCGGGACAAACGCTGATCCACAAGTACACATACTATGAAAAGGATCCTCAAAAAGCGACTCAATGGGTGTATATGAGCGATGCCTGCCTGACCTGCCCGTTTCAAAAGGACTGCGTTAAGTCCGGATCCGGTAAACGAAGGGTCAAACGCAATGAAGGCGATCCGATCCGAGAAGCCATGAGAACCAAAGTGCAAAGCGATGCCGGTAAAGACATTTACCGGTTACGTAAAGCCATCGTGGAACCCGCGTGGGGGCAAATGAAAGAATGTCAGGGCTTTCGTCAGTTTCACCTCCGTGGCGAAGATAAGGTTGAGGGTGAGTTCGTCCTTTTGGCTTTAAGCTATAATTTAAGAAAGCTTCATTCTGCCAGATATCCCAAACCATCCACGGTGTATAAACGGGAGAGGTCTGCCCAAAAACGTAAAAAAGCGGCGTAACTCCCACAAAGGCAAAGAAAGACACAGTGATTATACTCAAATCGTGATGAAAAATCATTTGAAAACCGAGTCTTACTCCGAAGGGACCTACAAAAGTAACTCCGTCGGACAGACTCCTAGGGCTCGATCCGCAAAAAATAGACGGGATCGCCTGTTTTGCCGATTCGGTATTCGCTGGGCGTCGTTCCGACAAAGGAGCGGAATACTTTGATAAAGTAATTCGTATATTCGAATCCCGTTTCCCTGCCGACCGATTCCACCGTCATATCCGTATGCCTGAGCAGCCAAGCCGCCTGTTCAATGCGGATTTTGCGCAAATACTGGTTCGGCGTAAGGCCGGTTTTCTTCGAAAACTGGCGGCAGAAATGATATTTGCTCAGCCCCGCCGCTGCCGCCATATCCTCCACGGACAAATCGGCGGCAAACCGCGACTTCATCAGCTTGATCGCGGCGCGAACGGAATCCGGCATCTCTTCGGGCGTGCGCACGATATCCCTGCCTTCGGCCAGCCGGTGCAGCGACATGAGCAGCTCGTACAAGCGCGCGGAAATCGTATACTTGTCCAGCTCGGGGTCCCGGTACACCTCCGCATACAGGCGGCTCAACACCGCCAGCGGCTCCCGATGCTCCCGGAACGAGACAACCGGGCCGAGCTTCTTGATCAGCGTCGTGAAGTGGCTGAGCGCATCCGCCCCGTTCACGACGATATAGAGAAACTCCCACTCCTCGCCCCCCTCCGGAAAATAGTACTCCTGATCGCCCGGCACGACGGTCATAAAACCGGTATCCTTAGGCAACGCGTATAACCGCTCCCCGTCCCGCAGCATCCCCTTGCCGGCCAGCGTATACTGGAACACGATCAAACCTCCTCCGCGCTCCATGCCGTTCCAGCGGTATGACGCCGCGGCGACCCGGTCCCATCCGATATTGATCAGACGAATCGGCAGCTCTGCCGGGCTGATATATTTGAAGCCGAAGCTCGTACGTGCGCATGCCTCATGAGGGATGAGCAATATAGTATCATCCTTTCGAAAATATGTTATCATTGTAAGCCTTTTCCTTATCGCTTATTATGAAACTGTCCGATTCGGAAGTCAACGGTCGCGTGCTTACTGATTATATATTTTTCGAGCGAAAGGGGAATTGGTTCGATGTTGAACATTGCAATGATCGGTGCGGGGAGTATCGGCTTCACCCGCAGGCTGGTTATGGACATCCTGGCGGTGGAGGAATTCCGCGATGCGCAATTCCGTTTCATGGATATTAACGAGGAAAGTCTCGACATGGCAGCGAGCCTGTGCCGGCATATGATCGAGAAGAACGGGCTTCCGGCCGTCATCCATGCGACGACTGATCAGAGGGAAGCTGTCGCCGGTGCCGACTATGTGTTCTGCACCGCCAGAGTCGGCGGGCTGGAAGCGTTCCGCCACGATATCGAAATCCCGCTGAAGTACGGCGTCGATCAATGCGTCGGCGATACGCTCGGACCGGGAGGCGTGTTCTTCGCGCTCCGCACGATTCCGGTGCTGCTCGATCTGGCCCGCGACATGCGCGAGCTCGCTCCGGGCGCCCTGCTGCTCAACTATTCCAACCCGATGGCGATGAATACTTGGGCGGTCCGCCGGGCCGGCGGCGTCCCGGTGATCGGGTTGTGCCACGGCGTGCAGCACAGCCACTCGCTCATCGCCAAGGCGCTCGGCCTGCCGAAGGAAGAGGTCGATTATACGGCGGCCGGCATCAATCACCAAACTTGGTTTATCGAGGTGTCCCACCAGGGCAGCAGCAGACTCGGGGATATTCTCCCGGCGATGGAGAAGCATTCCCAAATCGCCGCTCAGGAGCCGTGCCGCATTGATGTGCTCCGCCGCTTCGGGTATTTCTCCACCGAGTCGAACGGGCATTTAAGCGAGTACTTGCCTTGGTACCGCAAACGCCCGGAAGAAGTCTCCCGCTGGATTTATCCGGATACATGGATCGGCGGTCAAACCGGCGGTTATTTGAACCATTGCCTGAGCCGGGGAGACGAGTATAAAGAAAACTATCCGAAGTGGCTTAGCGGCGAATTGGAATCGATACGTCTGGGCGACCGCTCCGAAGAACACGGCTCCTATATTCTCGAAGCGCTCGAAACCGGGCGCGTCTACCGTGGTCATTTCAATATCGAAAACCGCGGCCTCATTACGAACTTGCCGGACGGCAGTACGATCGAGATTCCTTGCTACGTAGACCGCAACGGCATTCAGCCGACCTATATCGGCGCGCTGCCGCTGGCCTGCGCCGCCACCTGCCGCGTCAGCATCGGCGTCCAAGAGATGGCCGTCGAGGCCGCGCTGACAGGCGACCGCGAGCTTGTGAAGCAGGCGGTGCTGCATGATCCGCTGACCGCCGCGGTGTGCACCCCGGACGAAGTATGGCGCATGTGCGACGACATGTTCGAGGCGCTGGCCCCGTGGCTGCCGCAGTTCAACGGCGAGCGGCGCACATGGAAGGACATCCCTCAGCCCGGCGGAGGAAAGCTGTCCTTTATCCGCTAACCGACGTTCTCAAGCTCCAGCCGCTTCACCCCAAATAGGGCCCGGCAGTAAGCGCGCGCCGCCGATTTCTCGGCAGCCCGCTTCTCGCCGGGCCCAACTGATTACATCCTATGGATTAGCGTGTCCTCCTCCGCCTGCTTAAGGCCTAAGACAGACGCTGCGGCGTAAAACCGCCTCTCAGCGCAGCCAATGCGTCAAGCCGATCATCGTCAGCAAACCGACGATGAATGCGAACGTAGCCGGCCGCTCGTGCCCGTCTCCATGGCTTTCGGGAATCAGCTCCTTGTACACGACAAAGAGCATTGCCCCGGCCGCAAAGGCCAGTCCATAGGGTACAATATTATGAATTCGCGAAGTAAAATGATAGCCCGCAAAGCAGGCGCCCAGTTCGATCAGCGAGGTCCCGGCGGAATAAACCATCGTTCGCAGCTTGCCTACCTGCTGGGAGATGAGAAACAATGCAATCAGGAATCCTTCCGGCACGTTCTGCAATCCGATCGCAAACGAAACGAGCGGTCCCAAATCTTGATGCTCGCTCGCAAAACTGACGCCGACCGATAAACCTTCCGGTAAATTATGCAGCCCCATAGCAATAAGAAAAAACAGCGATTTGCCGTTCACCGCTTCTCTCTTAAATGAATGCTTCGGTTCGGTATGGGGAATCCACTTCTCCATCAAAGTCAGCGCCAGCGTCCCTCCGAGGATTCCGACGGTCAGCACCAGCATATTGGATAGCTTCAAAGCGGACGGGATCAAGCTGTATGTCGAAGCAGCCACCATAATTCCGGCCGTATACGCCAGCAGGCTGTCTCTGCCGCGATGAGACACGTGCTGGAGCAGCAATGCCGGAATTGCGCCGAGCACCGTGCACAAGGAAGCTATCGTCCCGCTAAGCGCCATCTCATCCATACCAAACCTCCGCATCTTATTTTGACATCTCCGCCTTTATCATGATATGTACAAGCACGAAAAAAAGAACAAGGAACTCGTCCCTTGTTCTTCGCGATGATTCGTTGGTCGCGGCTTTCGCCCGCTTCGGGGCAGCACCGTCTCTTAGCGGAAATCCGGCGGAATCCGGCGGGCGACTCCCGTGCTGATAGCCGCTTCAATAACAGCATGGCGCACATTCGCTACGACATGCTCGTTGAAAATACTCGGAATGATATACAGCTCATTGACTTCCGCGTCGCTGACGACCGAGGCGATAGCGCGGGCGGCGGCAAGCTTCATCTCCTCGTTGATGCGGCGGGCGCGGCAATCGAGCGCTCCGCGGAAAATACCCGGGAAGCAGAGCACATTGTTGATCTGGTTCGGATAATCGCTTCGGCCGGTCGCCATAACCCGCACATACGGCTGCGCCACTTCAGGCTCGATCTCCGGATGCGGGTTGGCCATAGCGAATACGATAGGGTCTTTGGCCATCGATTGCAGGTGATGGACCTTCAGCAAACCTGCGCGCGATACGCCGATGAACACATCCGCTCCTTGGATGACGTCATCCAGACTGCCTGGCTCCGCCTCCACCTGCGGCTGCTCGGCAAGCCATTGCCACATCGGCTGCTCATACGACCCGCCGCGTACGATAGCGCCGTCGCGATCGACCGGCACGAGGTGGTTCAATCCTGCGGCGAGCAGCATCTTGCACACGGATACGCCCGCTGCGCCGATGCCGTTGACGACAACGCGGATCGATTCGATCGGCTTGCCGACCACTTTAAGGGAATTGAGCAGCCCGGCCATCACGACGACCGCAGTACCGTGCTGATCGTCGTGGAATACCGGAATGTCCAGCTCCTGCTCAAGCCGCGACTCGATCTCGAAGCAGCGGGGAGAGCTGATATCCTCCAGATTGATTCCCCCGAAAATCGGGCTCATCGCCTTCACCGTACGAATAATTTCTTCCGTATCCTTCGTATCGAGGCAGATCGGGAACGCATCGACGCCGGCCAGCTGCTTGAACAGCATCGCTTTTCCTTCCATGACGGGAGCCGCAGCTGCGGGGCCAATGTCGCCGAGGCCCAGTACGGCCGTGCCGTCCGTCACGACGGCAACCGTGTTGCGTTTGATCGTCAGCGAGTACGCTTTATTGGGATTCTCATGAATCGCCGTGCAGACGCGGGCTACTCCCGGCGTATACACGCGCGACAAGTCATCGCGGTTTTTGATCGGCATGTTCGGGCTCATCGATATTTTACCGCCCAGATGCGCTAGAAACGTCCTGTCCGATACGTTAATCAGCGTAATTCCGGATAATTCCTTAATGGCGCTAACAACCTGCGCTTCCGCCGAATCCTGTACGTCCACCGTAATATCCCGTACGGAAGATTCCTTGCCGATGCGGATTACGTCAATAGAGGTGACATCGCCTCCGGCATGGCTGATCGCAGCCGCCACATCGCCAAAAGTGACCTGACCGTGAGTCAATTCTACCCGAAGAATAATACTTGTATTAGCCATTGACTAAAGCCCTCCTCGAAAAGTTCATCATTATGAACAATATTCATAATGATGAACTATAATGTATATCACATCATATCACGCTTGCCCTTGAATGCGCAATATGATTTTGTTTCGCTTTCATAGCAGGGGCATTATGCCGTTCGGCATTTACCGGACTGCTTTTTTAAGCATATCCTCGTCCATCGCTCCTTGATGCTTTTTGCGAATGATTCCCTGTTCATCTAACACATAAGTGGCCGGATACGCGGATATTTGATAGGTTTTCCCTACTTGGCCTTCCACATCCAACACCAGCGGAAAAGTCAGCCCCCAATGGCTCTTGAACGCCTCGACGGGAGCCTGGCTTACTTCGGTATGTCTGGCATCCACAGACAAGATGACGACGTCGCGGTCTTTGTACTCGCTATAAAACTTCTGCATAACGGGCATCTCGATCCGGCACGGCGGACACCAGGTCGCCCAAAAGTTGAGCAGCACTTTTTTTCCCCGGAAATCGGACAGCTTTACGGCTTGACCTTCCAACGTAAAAAGCTCAAAGTCCGGCGCCCGCTGACCGATGCCGAGCCCTTCCGCCGCATCCTCCGCAGCCTGAACGCCGAACCCTCCCGACTTCTCCCAAGTATTCGCAGCGACTGTGCTGATCAGCGCATGGAGTATGACGAAAGAAACGAACAGCGTCGATACGCCCCTGCTCCCCGCCTGCGGCCGTACTTTCCGCCAAGCTGCCAGCAAAACGATGCCGAGAACCGATATGACGGCATTAGTGGAAGCATTTCCCTCTAAAAATAAGACCGCCAAAATCCGATACAAAGTGTACCCCACCAAAATGGAGACAAGCCACGAATCTATATAAATGGTTCTGTTAGGGGATTTATGGTCCCGAAACCACACATAGCCTAACGTTATAAACGTTGCCAGCCAAATGCCTCGCATACCGCCGCTGCTATACAGCAGGTCCGCGGGATTTTCCAGCAAGCTTATCGGCTGAAACAGCAGCGCGCTCAACTTCCATAAGACAAGCCAAAGCAAAGCCGCATCCCAGGCCCTATCATAGCGGGCTTCCGGGGGCAGTAGACGGCGAAGCCGCGCTCGCAGCGTTATATACCCTGCCACCGCCGCAGAGGCCGCAATCACAATTTGGCTAGATAAGACCAACGGGCCAAGCGTCCACACGTTCAAATCCGCTACCTCCTGCTCCTAGTCCTTAATTCCAAACGGATTGTTGTCAGCGATATCGCGTTCTTATTTTTATTGTGTATCGGATGCTTGGTCATGTCAAACTCAAGTCTTTTTGCACTCCAATAGAACAATCTTATAGGCCCCTATACGAGGCAAACCTTTGCCTGCCGCTTTGATAAAAGGCGCCGGCAATTTACATAAAAAGGTTTGGAAACTACATCTTAGAACAACTGGAGGTAATTCAAAACATGAAGAAACAACTTGCCGCTCTACTGCTAGCCACAACTCTTACAGCCGGAATAGGCCTGGTCGCCCCTCATGAAGCTCACGCCGCATCGGCGCAAATCGTCAGCGGAGTCAATTTTAGAGACACGCCCAGCACTTCGTCCAAGGTGATCCGTATGCTGAAGAAGGGCGAATCCGTCAATATTGTTTCCAAGGTGAATAATTACTGGTACCAGGTTCGCGATGCCAATGGCAAAGTCGGCTACGTGTCCACAGACAGCAAATATATTAAATCTTCCTCATCCGGAAACAGCAGCTCCGGCAATAGCGGAAACAGCGGCAGCGGCTCTTCCAACAACAACACCAGCACCAATACCAGCGCTACGGTCACTAAAATTATTAACGCCGGTAAAAAATATCTCGGTACCCCGTACGAGTTCGGCTCCAGCCGTTCGAATACCAAAACGTTCGACTGCTCCGATTTCGTCCGCCAGGCGTTCAAAGACGGCGCAGGCATCACTCTGCCGAGCGATTCGCGTCAGCAAGCCGATTATGTGAAAAAACTCGGGAATACGACGACGAATTGGCATAATCTGAAGCCGGGCGATCTGATGTTCTTCATGGATTACAAAGGGACAAGCAAGTCCGCTTATCCGACGAATAAATCCAATCAGCGAATTTCCCATGTAGCGATCTACTTGGGCAACGGACAAGTTCTTCATACGTATTCCAAAGATTCCGGCGGCGTTCGCATAGACAGCATCGAAGGCAAGCATTGGGAATACCGCTTTGTGTTCGGCGGAAGCGCACTGAAGTAACTTCGGGCGCTTCATGGCGGCGATGCTGCGCCAACCGTTAAACCGGCAGCCTGCGACCATCTGCGTCGCGCTGCCGGTTTTTTTGTCTTGTCTGCTACCCCCGCAGCTCCTGCAAATCCATACTTATCTTATGCAATATGCTGCTGTTTTCCTTGGACGCTCCTGCAAAAAGCGCCGGGCATCCGCTGATCCTTTCATACAAAATCAGCCCCCGTTTTTCAAAAAGCAAGTCATCAGGCTGTCACGGCGGACTGGGATATTCTATACCCGTGTATGGTATAATGATTATTAAGCATTAGAAAACAATACATTTTGTGGAGGTTTATAACTAATGAACCTGCGGCTAGTTCCATTATCGGGGATGTTAGCGCTATCGATCTTGCTGACCGCTTGCGGCTCTTCTGTCGGCAAGTCTGCCGACGCCGGAGCATCGCATGCTCCCCACCAGCAGCATGCTGCAAACGGCGACTTGCAAGAAACGACCTCAAGTCTGGCGAAGCTGCCGACTTTTCTTGACAAGCAGCGCCCGGAAATCAAACAAGCTTATCAGATCGCGGCAGGCACGCTGGATGTGCTGAAGTGGATTCCCTGTTACTGCGGATGCGGCGAAAGCGCCGGACATACAAGCAATCAGAACTGCTTCGTCAAAGAAGTAAAGCAGGACGGCAGCGTCGTCTGGGACGATCACGGCACGCGCTGCGGCGTCTGTCTCGAAATCGCGGTAACGGCCGCCAGAATGAAGCAGGATGGCCGCACGGTCAAGGAAATCCGCACCTTCATCGATCAAAAATATGAAAAGGGCTACGCCAAGCCTACGGCTACGGAAATGCCGGCTTAGGGCTTAAGTAAGGACGCAAGAGGTCTTAAAGCAGGCTGATATGCAGAGTGCGCTTAAGAACAAGGCAGCGTTCCTCAACTGATGCTCGGCAGGATGACCGTCATCATCGTGCCTTCTCCTTCTTTACTCTCCACCTGAATAGCTCCTTTATGGAGAGACACGATGTTGTGGACGATGGCCAGACCAAGGCCGCTGCCCCCGGTAGTCCCTGTGCGGGAGCGATCGGCTTTGTAAAATTGCTGAAATATTTTATTCCGCTCCCCTTCGGGGATACCGATTCCCGTATCGGCAAAGCTTACCTTCACCCGGCTGACTTCGGATTCGGAGCGAATCCGGATGCTGCCTCCTTCCGGCGTAAACTTGATGCTGTTGCCGAGCAAATTCATCCACACCTGATTAAGCAGGTCCGCATCGCCGGCAATCATCGTCTTCGGCAGAGTCAGCTCCAGCCGTATATGCTTGGCGCTCCACAGCGGCTCGCAAACGACCGCTACGTGGCGAAGCTGCTCGTCCAGCCGGAATGTCGTTCTCCGAAACGGATGATGCTTCGATTCCAGCGAAGCGAGCTTCAGCAGATTGTCGCTCAGGCGCGACAATCGCTCGCTTTCCGATTGAATAATATCCAAATAATTGATCCTCTCCGCCTCCGGGATCGTGCTGCTGCGCAGCGCCTTCGCAAACCCGATGATCGACGTCAGCGGCGATTGAATTTCGTGAGATACATTGGATACGAAATCCTGCCGCATTTGCTCCAATTGCCCCAGCTCGAGCGCCATTTCATTGAAGCTCTGGGTCAGCACCCCGATTTCGTCGTTGCGCGTATAATCCAGCCGGACATTGAAATTGCCCTTCGCCAGCTTGCGCGTCGCTCTGGTCAGCATATTGAGCGGCTTGACCAAATAGCGGGCCGCCACGGCCATCACCGCCCCGCCGACAACCAGTACGATCAGCAAATTCAACTGGATCGTTCTGCGGATACCGACGCTGAAGACCGAATAGTCGGGCTGTACGAACAGGGCGAAGCTTGTTCCGCCAAGCTGTATCGGAAACCCCATCAGCCAGGCCGGAAGGCCGTCGTTATGCGGTTCGATGAATTGCTGGTAACGCTCGCCGCCAATAACCCGCAATATATCGCCGGACACCACCTTCGGCGAATCGGCCGAGCCCGCTACCCGTCCGCCTGCCGCATCGTATAACCCGATGTAAGACGATTTCATCTCCGCAAGCTGCGGCAGAATCGTGCTCCACTTCCCGGGATCGCTTTCCTTCAGCAGCGCCGCGATATGCTCGCCGGATTGCTCCGTATCCGTCTTCATCCATTCCTGCAGCTGTTGATCGAACAAGTGATTGGATACGATCAGCGAGACGACCAGGCCGACGATGACCGCCGCGACGAATACGGCCACGAGGCGAATATACAGCGACTTGATCATTCCAATACCTCCAGTCGGTATCCTAGCCCTCGCACCGTGCTGATTCGGAACCTTGCCGTCTCCTCCCTGAAGCGTTCTCTCAGCCTTTTCACATGGACGTCCACCGTTCTTTCGTCGCCTTCATAATCGATGCCCCATATTTGCTGAATGAGCTGGTCCCTCGTGAAGATTTGCCCCGGATAGCTGGCCAGCTTGAACAACAGCTCAAATTCCTTGAGCGGCAGCGTACTCTCTTCTTCATCGGCTATCCGCACTCGATGCGACGATTGGTCCAGCATGCAGCTGCCGACCTGCACAAGATGCGAAGTAGCGATTTTGTAACGTTTAAGCAAAGCGCGTACCCTTGCGACAAGCTCCAGCGGATCGAACGGCTTGACCAAATAATCGTCGGTACCGAGCTCGAAGCCTTTAATTTTTTGCCCCGTCTCTCCTTGGGCCGTTACCATCAGCACCGGAATATCGTAATGTTCTTTAATTTGCCGGCATAAATCCCATCCGTCCATCTCCGGCATCATAATATCGAGAATGACCAGATCGACCTTGCCTGCCTCAAGCTGCTGCAATGCCTCGCGGCCATGATAGGCCTCCAGCGCAATAAACCCTTCCCGCTGCAAAAATAACGTGATCAAGCGTACGATATGCCTATCGTCGTCCACTACCAACACATTGGCCATACGGCATAATCCCCCTGAATTGGCTGTTCTGTTCCTTAGTATAACCATGACACTAAGAAACCATTGTTGCCGCAAAAAGACTCAAAGAGCTGCCGATTTTATAAAAGCTTCGTTAAAAAGTGTAGTGAAAAACAAACGGCCTGCGGTCGATAGAAGTTTCCACTCGCGGTTGTAGCCGGATTTTTTAATTTTTCACCTCCGGAAAGGAGAAAATCCGGGAGCAAAGGCGAACGCTTCGCTTCTACAGATTCAGGGCTGTCAAAGCTAAGAACAAATCCCCCAAAAGCCATCCATGCCGCCGACGCGGCACCACAGACAATGGAAATGGGGTACCAAGAGTAATTTCCAGGGTAGTGACGTGACAACAAAAAAAACAGACTCCGTAACGGAATCTGTTTCTGAAGGGTATAGCTCACTCTATAGTCCCAATATGGCGTCAATCATCGGCTTCGTATCCCCGCCCGGATACATGACGTACAGCAGAACGTAGACGACGACGCCGGTCGGAGCGGTAAGCAGCCAAATAACGGCCGTCCAGCGGCCGATTTTCTTATGCTTCGCAAACCGTTTGTTGAACGCATGCAGTAAGGTAATAACGCCGAATACGGCTGCAACCGTAGCTAAGGTAATATGAAAAAATAAAAATAGATGATACGGCAGCTTCAAAGATTCCGGTCCGCCGAAGGTTGTATTTCCTACGAAGATGGTCCGTGAGACGTAGATGATGAAAAAGGCGAGGGCAAAGCCGGCTCCCCACAGCATCAATTTCTGGTGAGTATCCCGGTTCCCCTTCACAATCTGCGCCCATCCGAAGGCTACAAAAATAGCACTGATCACGATGAAGCTGGTGCTAATCGTAGGCAATATATGCATTGTTGCTTCCACCTCATTATCGATAGTCAGGCCCGGTTAGCATTGACCGGAGAATGGACGAACGACTCATTCTGCAAATCTTCTTCCTCTTCCTGCCGACGCTCTCTCCGATACCAGCGGAAGAACGTATATGCAAGCGCAATGCCGTAGACGATTTCTTGAATGATTTTCATAATGACGCCGCCTAGCTGCTGATCGTTCAGAACGGACATAAATAAATACTGCTCGGAGACGTTTTTAAAATTCGCATACATCGGCTCGCTCGCAAAGATGATTAAAGCGCAGGCCGGCGTCAATAAAATGCCGTTGACAAAAATATACGCCATCTTCCACAATTCCGACATCTTGTTATATTCTGGCAGCGGGCAAAACACAGGGAACCACATTTGGAACGCCGCCAGCAGGAATACCGTATTGTACACGTCATGGAGCACCGAATTGGCCATAAGCGCGTCCATAATCATCGGGATATGGTAAAAGGAGAACACCATGTTAAACACGAATAACGACCCGAGCGGCGCGGTTAACAATTGCATAGCACGCTGTGCTCCCCTGCTTTTGAGCAGCGGCCGCAGCATCCATCCCGGAAGGCCGAGCAAAATAAACGGAGGCATAATCAGGTACAATATCGATTGCTGCAGCATATGCGCGCTGAAGCTGTAATGATGCCCGTAAAAGCTAAGAGGGCTTCCCTCCGCCAAATAATATAACAACAGCCCGATATAGAAAAATACTTGATGTTTGACCGCCACCGGCTCCGACTCTGCGAACCGATGACGCCACCGATTGACAGCCATTCCATATAACCAGCCGATGATAATCACGACAAGCAGCACACCAGGCCCCCACAGCGTCGCAAAGCCGGAGATCGCGCCTGCGCCTTCATGACCGCTATGACTCAAAAGACTCGCATTCATGTCCAACTCTCTCCTTTCCGGATTCCTAGGCATAACAAGAAAAAAAGAGGGGCTTTCATCTTCTAAAAGCCACCCCTTACGCTAATTACCACCAAGTCCAGAAAACGCCCGCAGCTACGGCCGTCAAAGCAACGATAGCTCCAAAAATCAAACCCACGATCGGGAAGAGATGGCCTCTATCCTTCATGTGCATCCAATACGCCAACTGGAATAAAACTTGAACGACGCCAAGGCCGCTTAAAAACCAGAGCAGAAACGCCCGGTCCAGACCGCCGTACAGCACGGCTGCAAAAGCGATCATGGTTAACAGTATCGATACGATATAGGACAAGTAATGATTCTTAGGGCCTTCCAACTTATGCCGGTTTCCGGCAGATGAAGTATGCTGTTGGCTGCTCATTTACGGTCCCACCTTCCCCATCAAATACACTACGGTGAAGATAAATACCCATACTACGTCGATAAAGTGCCAGTACAAGCCGGCAACATAAAACTTAGGCGCCGTAACAACGGTAAGTCCCTTTTTCAAGGAAGACAAGATGAGAAGCGTAATCCACAATACGCCGAACGCAACGTGGGCTCCGTGGAAGCCGACCAGCGTGTAGAACGATGTGGCGAAGGCGCTCTTGGAGAACACATGGCCTTCATGCACATATTCGGTAAACTCATATACTTCAAGGCCTAAGAAGCAGAGGCCCAACAATACGGTAATACCCATCCACAACAAAAGCTTGCTTAATTGATTGCGATGTAAAGCCATCGTTGCAAATACGCTGGTAAGGGAGCTCGTCAACAAGATGAATGTCGATAAAGCTACCGTACCTAATTGGAAAATTTCTTGTCCCGTAGGACCGTCAGGAACCTGGTTTCGCAAAGCGATGAACGAAGCGAACAACGTACCGAACAATACGCACTCTCCGCCAAGGAAGAGCCAGAATCCCATTACTTTATTTTTTCCTTCCAGTGTTGCCGTTTCCGCGTGAGGTGGCAGGGCACCGCCTACTCCATGATGCGCACTCATGCCTTAACCCCCTTATCGTTGAGCTCTTCCGGTTCAATATGATACCCGTGATCGTCGTAAACCGATCTTAACAACATACAGAGCAGCATAATGGCGATACCGATAACGGATACCACGTAAGTATGGTACATAAAGCCGAAACCGGCAATAAAGAATCCGATCGAGAAAATCAACGGCAAAATCGACGGAGACGGCATATGAATCGAACCGATAGGCTCTGCCGGAGTCATCTCTTTGTTGCCGGCCATCTTCTCTTTCCACAATGGGTCCAATCCGCGCACAAGCGGAGTTTGCTTGAAGTTATACTCTGGCGGAGGCGAAGGAATCGCCCACTCCAATGTACGGCCGTCCCATGGGTCCGCAGGAGCGTTCTTCGGCAGACGAGCCGTCGAAATCGTATTGATCAAGAACACAATCGTACCGATACCCATCAAGAAGGCGCCGATCGTACTGATAAAGTTACCTTCTTCCAAACCAACGCCGGGCTGATATGTAAATACGCGGCGAGGCATCCCCATGAGCCCTAAGAAGTGCTGAGGGAAGAAAGTCATATGGAAACCGATAAAGAATGTCCAGAAATGAATTTTACCAAGCGTTTCGTTCAGCATACGGCCGAACATTTTTGGCCACCAGTAGTAAGCACCGGCGAACAAACCAAGAACCAAACCGCCGACGATAACGTAGTGGAAGTGAGCTACGACGAAGTATGTATCGTGATACTGGAAGTCAGCGGCAGGAACCGCAAGCATAACCCCTGTCGTACCGCCCATAACGAACGTCGGAATAAACGCAGTGGCAAAGATGTTCGCTGTCGTGAAACGGATTTGTCCGCCCCACAGCGTGAACAGCCAGTTAAAGATCTTAACCCCGGTAGGAACGGCGATAGCCATCGTTGCGATGGAGAAGATCGCGTTACCGACAGGTCCGATACCGGTTGTAAACATGTGGTGAACCCAAACCATGAAGCCCAGGAACCCGATCAGCGCTGTAGCGAATACCATCGAGCTGTAACCGAACAAGCGCTTTTTGGAGAACGTACTGACGATTTCGGAAATGATACCGAATGCCGGGAGAATCAGGATATATACTTCGGGGTGACCGAAGATCCAGAACAAATGCTCCCAGAGTACTGCATTACCGCCTTTGGCAACATCGAAGAACGCGCCGCCGAACAAGCGGTCGAACATCAGTTCAACCAAACCTACGGTAATCGCAGGGAAAGCGAACAAGATCAAAGCGGAAGTGATGAATGCTGTCCAAGTAAAGAGCGGCATTCTCATATAAGTCATACCGGGAGCGCGCATGTTGATAATCGTTACAAGGAAGTTTATCCCCCCGATTAACGTACCCAAACCGGCAATCTGTAAGCCGAGCACATAGAAGTCAACGCCATGGTAGCTAATGGTAGGATCGACAATGCTTGCAAGCGGCGAATAAGCCGTCCAGCCTGCCGCAGGCGCTCCGCCCAAGAACCAGCTGGTATTGAGCATGACTCCACCGAAGAAGAAAAGCCAGAAGCCCAGCGCATTCACAAATGGGAATGCTACGTCGCGAGCTCCGATTTGAAGCGGTACAACCGCATTCATAAAAGCAAAGATAATCGGCATCGCCGCAAAGAAGATCATCGTCGTACCGTGCATCGTCGTAAGTGCGTTGAACGTGTCGCCGATAAAAATCTTTTGGTCAGGATACAACAGCTGAATCCGAATCAGAATCGCTTCCACACCGCCCATGAGGAAGAACAATCCTCCAGCAATCAAGTACAAAATACCGATCTTTTTATGGTCAACGGTTGTAAGCCAATCCATTAATCCGGTGTAATGTTTTGCCTTGTGAGAATGAGCCAACGTATTTACCTCCTTTTTTCCAAGATGTTCATCATTTCAATGAATCTAAGTATTTGACCAAATCGTTGATTTGGTTGTCCTGCAATGGGATTTGAGGCATTTTGTTGCCCGGTTTCACCGATTGAGGATCTTTAATCCATTTCTTAATGCTCTCGTCGTCGTGAGGCAGAATACCTGCAACCATTTCACGAGAAGCGAATCCGTTCAAGTTAGGTCCAAAGCCAAGGCCTTGTGCATTGACCGCGTGACAGGACAAGCAATTGTCTTTAAATATTTGCTCCCCGTTCTTAGCGTCGGCTGGGATTGTTGCCGGGGTTTTCATTTTCTCTACCCATTTGTTGAAATCGGCTTCCGTTTTGGAAACGACCTTAAAGTCCATCAAGGCATGGGACGCACCACAGAGTTCCGCACATTTACCCATAAAGGTATCGGCGTCGTCCGCTTCAAGATAGAATACGTTGGTCATCCCTACGTTCGTGTCCTGTTTGCCGCCCAAGGAAGGAATCCAGAAGGCGTGAAGCACGTCCGCGGATGTAATTTCAAACGCAATTTTTTTGCCTGCAGGAATAACCAGATCTTGCGCGGTAGCAATACCAAGCTCCGGATATTCAAACTGCCACCAGAATTGATGCGCTGTCACTTTGACATGAACCGCATCCTTGTCGTTGATATGGTTTTCCGACAACTTGACCGTATAGCTCACCGTAGGCACAGCCAGAATGAGCAGCAGAAGAATCGGAACGACCGTCCAAATAATTTCCAGTGTGTGGCTGCCTTCCACTTGCTTCGGAATGATGTCTTTATCGCCCTTTTTCTTCCGAAAGCGAATGAGAACGTAAACATAGATAGCGAATACAACCACGACAACCAAGATCATGATGCCAAGGCTCAGCTTCATTAGAAACAGCTGGTCTCTGGCGACAGGACCCCTAGGCTTCAAGGCTGAAATCGTATCGTGTCCACACCCTGTCAGAAGCATCATCATCAACCCGAAAAGAGGGATGAAGCGCCACAGATTTTGCCATCGATTCATCTTATCAATCCCACCTCTAAAGCTAATATTTTTCAAACAAAAGGTCATATATTGTCAATGAACCTAATCACCATATTAACTATAAATTCGTACCACTTTTTTGTCAATGAATCTGAAGAAGTTCACAAATTGTTCTCAAACGGGCATTTTCATAGTATTTTCATTCGGTTTTCTCCTTTGCCTCTCTTGTTTTATTTCCAAAATCCAGGGCTTTTATGCACGAAATGTCGAATAATCGCAGCGCATAATAATCCCGATTTGTTGGATTCTAATATTGAAGAGCTTATCCCTTATTTAGAATCAGTTTTCTCAAAAGCACCCGAAAGTTATGCCTGCCGAACTGTTTTTTCTTCACCGAGGGCCGGCCGGGATTAACGACATTGTGAGGAGGTAATAAGCTATGCACGGTTTACGGCTTTCTTGGGCAGCGTTGTGCGCAGGCATCCTTGTAACGCTCGCCGGATGCTACCCGACGTACGATTACAACAGCGCCAACAATTACGGCAGCAGGCGGGATGCACCCAATCAAGATACGACAAGAGCCTATCAGACGCAGCAGCAGTACGCGATCGTATCGCATAAGCATTCGAATCTGGAGATGAACCAATTTCTATCCGATCAAGTCGCCGCCATGGACGGGGTGAACAGCGCCATCGTCATGCTCGCCGACAATACCGCTTATGTGGCCATTACGATCGACAAGACGGCGACGGGAACGCGCAGCGGAATCGGGCCGCAGGAGACGAATAACGCCGGCACGGTCCGCGGTCTCTATAATACGTACACCCCGTTCAACGACTATGCCCACCCGGACAAGCTCGCCACCGGAACCAACTCGTACGAAACGGTGTGGGACCATAATTATTTATCCCATCTGTTTAAGCAGAAAATTGCCGAAAAAATTCGTTCCTTGCAGCCTACTGTGGTCGACGTTTATATTTCGGCCAACCGTACCTATATTAATGAATTAAACCGGATAGCCCAGGAGGCTTGGCACGGGCGCGATCTGAAGCCTTATTTGCCTCATTTCGACGCTCTGTCGGAGCAAATCTTCGGCACCCAGCCGACCCAGCCTACAAGCACGGAACGGTAAGTCTTTATCCCCCCGAGTATCGCTTCATATTATATATGAAGAAACTCGGTTTTTTTTATGCCGCGATCCGGTTTCTTTTTGCCTTCGCTTCCTGTAGAATGCATGTATACGCCGGACAGCCGAACAAGCTGTTATTATCGGAAGATGAATGAACCGGAAGATAAGGAGACAATCTATAATGAAATCAAATTTTGCCACATTAGGCATTAGCGAACAAATAGCGGAAGCCTTGAAAAACCAAGGGTATACGGAGCCCACCCCCGTTCAGCAGGAAGCGATTCCCGTCGTGCTCGCCGGGGACGATGTCATTGCCCAGGCGCAAACCGGCACAGGGAAAACGTTAGCTTTCGTTCTGCCGATTCTCGAGCGCATCGATCCGCGCAAAAACTACACGCAAGCGCTCATCGTCACGCCTACCCGCGAGCTTGCGATCCAGATCGCCGGAGAAGTTCAGAAATGGGCGCCGATCAAGGGCGTCCGCGTTCTCGCCGCCTACGGCGGGCAAGATGTCGAGCGCCAATTAAAAAAACTCGAAGGCACCGTACATATGATCATTGCGACGCCTGGCCGCTTGCTCGACCATCTGCGGAGAGAGACGGTTCAACTGCAGCGCTTGTCTACCCTGGTGTTGGATGAAGCCGATCAGATGCTGCATATGGGCTTTTTGAACGAAGTGGAAGAAATTATTGTGCAAACGTCGCCCAAACGGCAGACGCTGCTGTTCTCCGCCACCATGCCCGGGCCTATACGCAATCTGGCTAAAAGCTATATGAGAACGCCTCAGGAAATTAAGGTCAAATCCAAGCAGATTACGTTGACGGAAATCGAGCAAATCGCCGTCAAAACGACCGACCGCGGCAAGCAGGACGCCTTATGCCGGCTTATCGACGAATATCGTCCCTATTTGGCGATGATCTTCTGCCGTACTAAGCTTCGCGCCGGCAAACTGAACGAAGCGCTGCAGGATCTCGGGTATGCATCGGACGAGCTGCACGGCGATTTGACGCAGGCGAAACGCGAGCAGGTCATGAAGCGGTTCAGAGAAGCGAAGATCCAATTGCTCGTGGCAACGGATATCGCCGCAAGAGGGCTCGATGTCGAGGGCATTACGCATGTGTTCAATTACGACATCCCCCATGACGTGGAGAGCTACATTCATCGCATCGGCCGGACCGGCCGGGCAGGACAGCGCGGGATGGCGGTGACGATGGTCGCGCAGCGGGATCAAGGCGCGCTGGAAGCGATCGAACGCGGCATTCATATGGAGCTGCCGCGGCGCACTGTGAAGGCGGACGGCGAGCTTAGCGAAGCGCGGACGAGCGGGCGCGGTGGACGCAGCGGCGACTACGCCGACAAGGAGCTTGTGCGGACGCCGGGAGGACGGCGCGGAGCCGGGCAGCAAGCGCGCGGGCGCGCGGGCACGGCGGCTGATTCCGGCGGGCGCGGGCGGCAGGACCGCTCGGCTGCTCGCTCCAGCGAGCGCGGCGGGATGCAGCAAGCTCGCGGACGGGCGGACGCTGCCGCCGACTCCGGCGGACGCGGATGGCAAGACCGCTCGGCTGCTCGCTCCAGCGAGCGCGGCGGGATGCAGCAAGCTCGCGGGCGCGCGGGCGCTGCCGCCGACTCCGGCGGGCGCGGATGGCAAGACCGCTCGGCCGCTCGCTCCAACGAGCGCGGCGGGATGCAGCAAGCTCGCGGGCGCGCGGGCGCTGCTGCTGCTGACTCCGGCGGACGCGGATGGCAAGACCGCTCGGCAGCTCGCTCCAGCGAGCGCGGCGGGATGCAGCAAGCTCGCGGGCGCGCGGGCGCTGCCGCCGACTCCAGTGGACGCGGATGGCAAGACCGCTCGGCCGCTCGCTCCAGCGAGCGCGGCGGGATGCAGCAAGCTCGCGGGCGCGCGGGCGCTGCCGCCGACTCCGGCGGGCGCGGATGGCAAGACCGCTCGGCCGCTCGCTCCAGCGAGCGCGGCGGGATGCAGCAAGCGCGCGGGCGGGCAGGGCAGCCGGACGCTAAGCGCGGCAAACGCGGCGACGCGGGAAGCCGCGGACGGCGCGGGCGATAAACCCGCGTCGCAGCGGGCTTCGCCGCCTCAAAGGGCAGCTGCAGCGGGGGGCTCCTCTCCGATTTCCCCCTGGCTTCGATACGTAAGCCTTTACCTGAGCGCGGAAAACAGGTAAAATAAGGTATACGCAATCGGCAAGGAACTTCTAAAACCAAGGAGGGGTTTCCATGTACGAACTAAGGGATAAAGACTTCATCTTCATTTTTACCGGACCAAACGGTGCCGGACGTAAAACCGTCGCCCAAATGTCCGGTGAAACACTCGGAATGAAACAAGTGATATCGTACACGACGCGAGCACCCCGGTCTGCGGAATTCAACGGCCAAGATTACCATTTTGTCTCCAGAGACGTATTTACGGAAGCCGAGCGTAATAACGAATTTATTGAAGTTATCGAAATCGACGGCAACCGCTACGGGGTAAAGGAACGAGACGTAGCTCAAATGATTGAGAAGCACGGAGCTATTTATTTGGTGCTGAACCGTTTCGGCGCCGAAGCGCTCAAAAAGCTGTACGGCAATAAAGCCGTGCGAATATTCATCTATGCGGACCTGAAGACAATTGTTAAACGCGAAGAAGACCGTGGAGACACTCCGGAATTAATTCAGCGTTACACTTCCCATTACGATGAAGAAATGGCTTACAAGGATCAATGCGAGCACATCTTCGAAAACCTGGATCTGGCACACACCGTATTCGACTTGACCAAAACGTTGGACGACAACTATTTGCACCGCAATTTGGTGGATAAAGACTAAGGGCGGTGCATTTCAGCTAATGAGTGCGTCCTATATTATAACAAACCCCTGTATGAACAAGCCCGGCTGCGTCCTAGCCGGGCTTGTTTGTTCAGAATGCGAAAGGCGCCCGATAAACTGCAGCTCCCCGGACGGATCGCGGCCGGCGGGCTCCCTTCCCCGATCGTCAGCCTCTGTCGCATCATCGTTCGAAATAAGGTAAACTGAACATAGTACGATAAAAAAGTAACTTCGGAGGGAATCCTTATGAAGCTTATTTCTATAGAACCTACGCCCAGTCCTAACTCCATGAAACTCAATGTGGATGAATCGCTGCCGAGAGGCATCCGCCAAACGTTCAAAGCGGATCAGGCTGCCCAAGCTCCCGAACCGCTGAAAAGTCTTCTTGCGATCCAGGGAGTGCGCAGCTTGTTCCGAACGGCCGACTTTATCGCGCTGGACCGCGTTCCCGGGGCGGATTGGGCAGCCGTGCTTGCCGCCGCCCGCGAGCTGATGCAAGCAGAAGCCGGAGCCGGAGAGGCCCGGGATACGGGCCCTGCCGCAAGCTACGGAGAAGCTCAAGTGTTAGTCCAAATGTACCGCGGCATTCCAATGCAAGTACGGGTACGCTCGGGAGACCGAGAGGTGCGCTCGGCGCTGCCGCCTCTGTTCGGCGAAGCGGTACAGAAAGCCGCCGGATCGTCCATGATCCGGGAGCGCAAGCTGGAGGAGTTCGGTGTCCGTTACGGAGAACTGGAAGAAATCGCCGAAGAAATTGTAAGCGAGCTGGAGGCTTCCTATCCCGAAGAGCGGCTCCATGAGCTGATCCGGCTCGCGCAGGAGCAGGGAACTCCGGAGCCCGGGGAAGCGCCGCCGCAAAGCGTCAGACCGAGCCCGTTATCGCTGGCGGAGGTAGAGGAACAGTTCCAATCCGACGATTGGAAGCTGCGTTACGCGGCGCTCGAACGGTTCGAGCCTTCGATCGAGGCGTTGCCTCTATTGGCCAAAGCGATCACCGATGAAAATACCTCGATCCGCCGTCTGGCCGTCGTCTATCTCGGCGACCTGCGACGCGCCGAAGCGCTGCCTTATTTATTCCAGGCGCTCAAGGATTCTACCGCCGCCGTGCGTCGCACTGCCGGGGATACGCTGTCCGATCTCGGCGATCCGGCCGCTGTCGGACCAATGATTGAAGCGATTCGCGATAAAAACAAGCTCGTCCGCTGGCGCGCCGCCCGCTTCCTGTACGAAGCCGGCGACGAAACCGCCGTCGAAGCGCTTCGCGAAGCTTCGAACGACCCCGAGTTCGAGGTACAATTGCAAGCGAAGATCGCGCTGGAGCGCATCGAACGCGGCGAAGAAGCCGCCGGATCGGTCTGGCAGCAAATGACCGAAAGCCGCAAGGACGGCAAAGCGTAAGCCTGCTCCGGCAAAGCCGCTTGCCTGCAAGAAAAGCGGCGCGGAACCAATCCCCCAAAAGCCATCCATGCCGCTACGCGGCACCACAGACAATGGAAATGGGGTACCAAGAGTAATTTCCAGGGTAGTGACGTGATGCTCTGAAGCTTATTCCGTCCGCATCCGGCCTAAGCTGGATCGGCGTCTAACCATTCCGCTGGGATCGTTCTATGGTTAGACATTACTTTCGGGAGAGCCCCCGGATATCCACAGGATATTGCTGCGCATCATTTCCTAAACAACAAAAAATCCCCTGGCGCGGCTAAGCCAATGTCTGCCAGGGGATTTGCTATGCAATCGATAGCCTCTCGCCGGTGGCCGAGGCTATACGAGCGTTTCGCCGAGCTGCAGAACCCGCAGCGCCTGTTCGGGCAGCTGCCGCCTCCGCCAATCGGCGAGCAGCCGATCGAGCGCTTCGCGCGGCGTATCGTCGGCCAGGCGGAACGCGCCGTAGTGCATCGGGATGAACACATCCCCCTGCACGTCCAGGAACGCTTGTACCGCCTCCTCCGGGGTAACATGCTGCGCGGACATAAACCACTCCGGCTCGTACGCGCCGATCGGCATCAAAGCATACCGGATCGCGAACCGTTCGCCGATCCGCCGGAAGCCGGGGAAGTAGCCGCTATCCCCGGCAAAATACACCGCCCCGCGCGCCTCGCCAAGCTGCGCGGGCTGGATGACCCAACCGCCCCAGTGGGAGCGGTTGGTGTCCAAGAGCGTCCGGCGTGTCCAATGCTGCGCCGGGACAAAATGCAGCTCGAGCCCGCCGAGCTGCGCCTGCTCCCACCAGCTGAGCTCGGTGACGCTGACGAAGCCTTTGGCCCGCAGCTTGGGCCCGAGCCCTGCGGGCACGAACAGCTGCGCGGATTTCCATGCGCGCAGCGTGCGCATGTCCATATGGTCGTAATGGCTGTGGGAGAGCAGCACCGCATCGATCGGCGGCAGCTCGTCTAGGCGCAGCCCGGGCGGGGACAAGCGCCGGGCGAAGCCCATCCGTTCGGCCCAGACCGGATCGGTCAGCAGGTTCACACCGCCCATCTGAATCAGGAAGGAAGAATGGCCGATCCATGTAATCGATGTCTGCTCCCGGTTGCTCCGCAAAAAATCCACGGCTTTCCGTTCGCAGGTCGGCACTGTGAAGGATAGATCCTTAATCTTCGTCCGGCGCTCCTTCTGCCATTGCCGAAGTTCTTTAAAGCTTTTTAACGTGTTGACCCCATCCATATTCTCAAATCGTTTGCCCGCCAACACCATGCCCTCCTCCCGCCTCAGAAGACGTTTTTCTATATTTTAACTATACCTTCTTCATCGACATCGTGCAAAACAGGTCCGGGAGGCTGCTGTTCGCAGGCCTTATACCCCGCTCCCCGCAATATGCCGGAACAGGTTGAGCGTCATATGCATAAACCCTTCGTCATTCGGATGCAAATAAGCATCTCCGAACATAGCAGGCATCTGCGGGATGAGCCTCTGTCCGTCAATAACGCGAATATCGGGATAGTCGGCGCATATTTCGCGGATCGTATCGGCCAAAGCTTCGATCGTCCCGATGCTCCTCGGTTGATCTTGGTCCGCACGCCACAGCGGCGTCACGACGAAGATCGGGATTCCCTCATACAACCGGGCCGCCTTGGCGAAAAAAGCGGCGCATTGCTGCCTGAATTCCTCCATCGCACCATATCGCCCCCAGTCGTTCGTCCCGTAGGCGACTGTGATCAGATCGGGCCGGTACGGCAGTTCCTCATCGAGGCTGTCCGCATCGAATATATATCCGCCGACTCCTTGATTGAGCACATTCATGCCGAGCGCCCGCGAAAGCTGCACCGGATACGTCGATGAAGGCTTCTGCGCATCCATTCCTTGCGTAATCGAATCGCCAAGACAGAGCAAATTCCGCTTATACGGAGCGGCCGGCTCGGCAGACGCTCCGTCGGACAGTGTTAAAGACAGGACCGTCAGCACGACGCTGTGCGGGAAATAAATCGTCCATCTTCGTTTCTGTCCAGTTTTCTCCGCAGCATCGAGTGTATAGGTCAGCCTTCCCAGGTCTTCGCCTACGGTTGGAGAACCGATGCTGCCCTTCATCACCCCGTCTAGCCAAATATCGAAATAAAGCCAGTTGCGCACCGAGCCTTCCACCAGATAAGCCAGCTCCACCGACTCGGTATCCGATATAAAATCCAAACACACGCCGGCAGGGCAGCCGCTGCGGATGCGGTAGTTGTCCTGCTTCGCATACAGCTGCATTTGGCGTTCGGTAAAGCGCAGCGGCTTTACGCCTGCCGTCGTCCGCTCGATGCGCAGCGCATTGGCAAACAAGCTGCCGTCAATAACGGAATTCTCTTCTTCTCTCATCATGAAAAGCTCCTCCGGATAAGATGAATTGCACACGTTAAACTTATCATAGGAACCGAAGCGCTGTATACAGTTGTTCATGCCGGATTTATCCGGATGTATATGCTACAATATAGGCTGCGAAATGAAACAGGGAAAGGGATGTCTAGCGAATGACTCGTGTTGTTATTTTTTCTGGGGGAAGCCTCGGCCCTTGGGCGCTGCGGCTAATTCAGCCCGGCGATCTGCTCGTTGGGGCCGACAAAGGAGCATTGTTCTTATTGCGTCACGGCCGGCGGCCGGATGTAGCGCTCGGCGATTTCGATTCGGTCAACGCGGAGGAGAAAGCGTATATTGCGGAAAATAGCGGCCGGTTTATCAGCTGCGATCCGGTGATGAAGGATTTGACCGATACGGAAATGGCCTTCAACTGGGCTCTGGAGAAGCAGCCGGACGAAATTGTGCTGTGCGGAGCGCTCGGCACTCGCTGGGACCACGCTTTAGCCAACGTGCATTTGCTGCGCAAAGGACTCGAAGCCGGTCTTCGCTGCCGGATCATCGATGCTTATAACGAGATCGCCGTCATGGACCAGCATCTTCCGTTGACGCTTCAGCGAAGCCGCTTTTCCCATGTCTCGCTGCTCCCGCTCAGCCTCGACGTGGAAGGCATCGAACTGCAAGGCTTCCAATACCCTCTGCATAACGCCAAACTGACGATCGGACAATCCCTCGGAATCAGCAACTGTCTTGCGGAGCCGGAAGGAACGATTGCGATTACGGCGGGCATGCTGCTGGTTATTCAAAGCAGCGATCAGGCGGCGGAGTAACGCTTTGCCGACCGCCGGTGCCGCAGACTATCGTCCGCTCCAGCCAACCGCCGCCGATTCGCTCATCCTCCTGTCCACCAGAGAGTGACGGCATGTATCACAGGCACCGCCAAGGCAGCAATCAACAAAGACGGCAGCAGGTTAGCGACATTGATTTTGCGCAGCTCAAGCAAATTGATGCCGATTCCCATAATTAACACCCCGCCGACCGCCGTAATTTGGGTAATGATCTCATTTAACATATCTTCGCGGATCAGCGAAGCGATACCGGAGGCAGCCAGCGCGATAGCTCCTTGATAGATAAAGACCGCCAGCGCCGAGAACAAGACGCCGACGCCCATGGTAGAGGCAAAAATAATCGCCGTAAATCCGTCCAGCATCGCTTTGGTATACAATATATCGTGCTGACCGCGCAGCCCGCCGTCCAATGCGCCCAGTATCGCCATCGCTCCTACGCAATAGATCAGCGTCGTATTGACGAACCCGAACGCAATTCCCTGCTTGCCGCCTTTTCCCGGCACAGAGCTGTCTTCGGCGGAATTGTCTTTGGTCCGGCCTCTGCGCTTTAATTCGGATAAAGCTCCTACTCCCCGTTCCAGCCATTGTCCCAAGCGTTCCAGCCCGCGCTCCACCTGAAGCAGCTCGCCGGCGATTCCTCCCAGCACCAAGCTCGCCACGATCAGCAAAAAGTTGCTCGATTTCAGCGTCATCGACAAACCTAGCGCGACCAGCGCCATACCGATGCCCTGCATCACCGTGCTACGAATGCCTTGACTCATTTTGTGCAGCACAAGTCCCAGCAGCCCTCCTATGACGATAGCTGCCGCATTGACGATTGTTCCCCATAAAGCCATATCCCAACGAACCTCTCATTTCCCTATGCAGTTTCTAGTTGCTTGGATGTGTGTTTCTTCTATTAATTAGGCATCTATGATCATATCATATAAAAGTGTGGTGAAAAAGTCCGCTGCGATGCCCATTTGGTCTTCCAATCGCTGATGAAAACGGATTTTGGTTTTTTTCCTTTTATCTATGGAGAAAATCCGCTTTCAAAGGCGACCGCTTACGCTTTTCCAGATTCAAACGGCCCCTCCGCTCTTTTTTCGCCATGCTTATAAAACCAGAAAGAAAAACAGGACCCGTCCTTACAGCGGACAGATCCTGTTACCGTACTCGAACTGCTCAATACATCCGCTTATTTACGGAGTATATCCATAGGAGCCCGGCGCAAAGGTAGACGGATCATACCATTTGTACCCCGCTGCTGGAGCGGACCACGGCTCGGGCTGCGGCTCTACGCTTTGCTGCGGAATTTCGTTCTCCGGCCCGGTTGTAACGATAGGCGTCACCGGATCAAGCTGAAGCTGCTGCACTTGCCCCAAGTTTTTATAAGACTCGGACTTAGCCAGCCAATTGATAATGTTGACCAAAAGCACCCCGTCGTCGCCTTCTTTGAAGCCGTCGTAGGTTGTCTTGGCCTTGCCCGTATCCTCGCGCATATATTTCGGCGTAGCGTCTTCCACCGGAGACGAGTCGCCGATGAAAGCGGCCTTGCCTAGGCCCGCCTTCGAAATCGCTACGAACGGCCCCTCGGCGGCTCCTCCTCCGGCATATACCCCTTTATCGACCGCATTGGCCCATTTGACCGTCGTTTGCGGCATGAATACGATCCCCTTGGCTTTCAAAGGATCGGTGATCAGAAGAGTTCCTCCGGCATGCATTTCCACTTGACTCACGCCGCTTGTAATGCCGAACGATTGTACCGGGCTTACAATATCCGTGTTAGTCGCTTCAATATCGCCGAGCGCATTATAGCGGAATTTAACCCCGAAATTTTGACTGAGCCACTCGGAGCTTACGACACCCTGCATCGCAGTAGACATCCGCTCGTCCGCATTCATTCCTTTGGCCGGATCGTTCCAGGCGCCGCGGCGGTATCCGTTCATAACCTCCGAGGCATCCCAGCGGTTCACGTTCCGGTCTGCGTTATAATGGTCGGCGATGAAGAAGATACTCCCGCCCTTCTGCACATATTCCGTCATCGCAGCCTGTTCGGATACTTTATAAGGAATATTGGCTTCGCCGATGACGAGTACGGCATAGTCTTTCAAATCTTCATAGGTGATCGGAGTCGTTTTCCGCAGTTCCTGCACGTAGTAACCTTCCTTGGCTATCGCGTCGGCAAAATCCGAGAAGCCTCCGTCGATAACCCAGTCCGCCGCGCCGGCCGTCTGTCCGTGAGTATTGTCGAACAGCACCTTTTTTCCGTTGGGCGTGCCTGTCGGCTGGATATACGGAGCGGGATCGTTAGCCCCTTCCGCCCATACGGAAGGCAATGCGGCTATATTCAGCGCCACGACTCCCGCCATCACGGCAGGGAGCGTACGGCGCATAAGTTGACGCCAAGTTTTCAAAAAGAGTTCCTCCTATTCAATTATGGATTCGTTGAAATAGTCACATCATCGATAATGGCCTCAGACTTGCTGCTATCCCCTGCGGCAAGAACCGAGAAAATAATGACATAATCTCCGCTGGATTTGGCAATGAAATCATAATCATAGAGAGCCCACGCCGATGACAACTCTTTATAGTCCCCATATGTATCATAGGCTAGGGAAGACCCTACCAGCGCGTTGCTATTTCTTAATTTAGCCGATCCTTTGGCCCAATACTTTATATAATAATGCTGATCTTTGACCAATGATATGGTCTGAGTTGTAAAACGCACATGGTTTTTGCTATCCTCGTTAATTAACTGAACTGCATAAGAGCCCGTATGCGCATCCGTCGTTTGCGATACTTTATTCGGTTTGATATTCGTACCGCTGCCCATCCACGCATCCGGCATTCCGTCCGTCCCCCATACCTCGAAGCCTCCGTTCGCGATGGTTACCGGACCGGCAGTCTCGCTCACCGTCACATTTGCGCTTGGGGATGCCGTGACGCCCGCGATCTGTACGGTCAGCTTATGCGGGCCGGCTTGGTCCAACGTCAGCGACACCGAAGCGGAGCCGTTGGCGAACGTAACCGGACCGGAATACACCTTGCCGTATACGCTGCTGGTTACGCTGATCTCAATGCTTCCGTTCAGAGCTTTGCCGTCCTGGCCCTTAGCGTTCAAAATATCCAGCGCGAAGGATTGACCGGAAGCCGGTTTGTTCGTAGACACCGAAAGCGATGCTCCGGACAGGTCCGTGCCGAGCTGCTCGGTCACAAGCATATAGACAGGATCGGTGCCGGTTGCGGAAATCTCCAGCAAAGCGCCTGCGGCCTGCGGAGCGATCTCCACGGAGAAATCTCCTGTTGATGCGTCCGCCGCCGCACTGCCGAGGGTTGCGCCCGCTGCGCTTACGGTTACGGTCGCTCCCGCTTTGGCGGTTCCCGTTACGGTGGTATCTCGAACAGTAACCGGGTTGACCGTAGGCTGTTCTTTCATCGCTTCAACGGTAATGGTGAACGGCTTAAGCGCCGACTGATCGCCGCGCGAGATGATAGCTTTTAGCGTCACCTGCGTATCGGCAGCCAAAGCCGCTCGGGTTACCGCGCCTGTGGCGACATTCACGATAGAAGACTGCGAAGCGTCCGCCAGCTGCCAAGCTACTTTCGTGCCGTCCACTCCGCGATCGGTAAGAACGACACCCGCTTCAACGCCGTCGTAGAACACGTACAGCACGGCCGCTTCATTCGCTACCGCTCGAGCGTCGGATACCGCTTGAGCTTTGATTGTAATCTCGAATGATCTGGTTGCCAAATTTCCGTTCAAGTTCAGATTGGCCGTCAACGTCACCTGCCGATCCGGCTGCCCGAAGGCAGGCTGATTCACCTGACCTGCCGCAGACACGATACCGGCATCGCTCGTAGTCCATGTGATGACGGAACCGTTGCTGCCTGCCGCCGGCAAATCGAGATCGGCGTACACGGCCGATATGTCGCCCAAGTCCAATGCGTTCTTATCAAGCTGAACCTTATCTGCATCGGATACTTTCCCCTGCTTCACCACATCGTCGGCGCTGCGGGGATAGATCTCGACCGTAGTATTGAACATGACGGAAATTCCCGTTACATCGACGATATCGCCGTTGGCGATGGCTCCGCCGTAATTGACCGCATATTTTTGGCCGTAAACTTTGATAACATTTCCATCCAGATCCGTTGCGTCAAAATTACTGCCGGACAAATTCGAAACGATCAAATGCTTCACCGCTACCAATTGTCCTCCTTTGGACGGAACATCCGCTGCAGGAATCACCTGCGCCGCAGGTACATCGGTCTGACCGGTGACAGTAAATACCGCGCCCGTCAGCTCGATTTCGCCGTTATACGTCGTTTTCACGCCGGAAGATATCGATACCTGATCTCCTGGATTCACCGCCGTTTTGGTCGCAGGCGAGTAGACGAGAATACCGCCCGTTGCATCCTGCATATAGAACGTATTCACCTTATCGCTTTTGGTTGTGACTACACCCGAGGTCGCAACGGTCGCGCTGTCCGCCTGCCCTCTAACTTCGGCGAGAGTCAAACCGGACGCCGACTGAGCTTTGACGGTGACGTCAAACGTACGGCTGGCAGAAACCGCATTGCTTGTGACCGTAGCGGTCAAAACCGCCTTGGCGTCCGGTTGCCCGATCGCAGGACGCGTCACTGCGCCTGCTGCCGTAACCACTGATGCATCGCTGGTTGCCCAAGTAATGGCAGAACCGTTAACTCCGGTCTCTGGCAAGGTCAGATTCGCCGTAACGGCGGACAGATCGCCCAGGTTCAGCGCTTCCTTGTCGGCTTGCGCTTTTTGTTCATCGGTCATGCCGGTTTGCCCGGGCAAGCCTTTGATCGTAAAGGTAAAGCTGATTTCCCGGACCGCTTGGCCTACGGTGATTTTGACTGCAAGCGTCACAGTCGTGTCTTCGGTACCGCGCGTCACTTTGACATGAACGCCGTCGACGATGCTCAAGGCATCCGAGCCGCTCATCCACTGCAGCGCCGCTTCCGTTCCGGACAGGGCGGGAAGATCGAAGTCGCCGGTCAGCTCCGCAGACGATAGCTTGTTTTGGAGCTCGCCAGCCGCTTGCGCCGCGCCGTTCAAATCGGAGAGCAGCTTGACCAGCGTTTCTTGGGCCGAGGCATCGGTTGTGGTGATCGATACTCCGCTGTCATCAGACACGAGAACTTGACTGAAGTCGCCGTTCAGGATCACGTCGCCCGACAGGTTCAATACCCCCACGCCGCTTCCCGTCCCCAATTGCAAAGTGGTGCCGGCCGCCGGCCGGTTCACGGTGACGCTGCCGATCGTGCCTGTGCTAAACAAATCCAATATAGCCGGAGTGAGAATATTCAAGGCTCCGATAGAGGAACCGCCTTCGGTTACCACATGGACCGGATTGGCCTGTTCCGCCGTATCGATACGGAGAACATGAGGGACGATAACGTTCATCAGATGAATCGAATTCGCCGCGCCGGATTTAATCTCGATATTCTCAGCCGTTATATTTCTCAGGGTGATTTCACCCTCAGGGCCCGGGTCTAACGTCAGCGTGCCGTTAATCACAGTCTCTCCGTCTGCCGGTCCGTATGTACCGCTGGAAGTAAGGGTATAATCGGAATTATAAGTTCCTGCAACCGCGAACGGATCGGAAGGCTTGGAAGAGCCGATCGAGCCTCTTGAGGTTCTGGTGGTTACTCCTGTCGCTTGCAGCCCGGTTGCTTTGCCTTTGTAGGTCAGGCGATATACTTGCCCGCTCGTTTGAGCGCTTGTCGTCAGTTGAACGACGTTCGGCATGCTTGTTTTGACCGCAGCCCCCGAAACGGTAAGACCGTTATCGAATTGAAAATCCGCAGCAGCCGCGGCTTCCACCTTATCTTGGAATACGACTTCCATGCTCGTATTCGTCGTAGCAATCAGATCCTTAACGGCAGAGACTGTATCCTCTGCGGCGTTCTGTCCGTCCGTCGAACCGGTCGAACCCGTTGAGCCTTCGCCGGCGGCAGATTTCAGCAGCTCATCCGCTTTGTTCAAATACTTTGTTTTATTGAATTTAAACTCGTAGCCTAAGCGAGCCAGTGCTTGGCGCTCAGCCGTATCCTTCGGCTGAAACTTCACACCGCCTTTGCCATCCTCCAAGCCTCCGATGAAGCCGATGTTAAAAGCAAACGCTACATCGCCCTTAGCCCAGTCCGACACCGAGCCGAAGTCGCTGAGCTTCGCCTCCTTACCATTTTTAGCCGCTTGCGGCTCCAAGCCGAACGACCGGATGAAGAAGGCTGCAAGCTCTTCACGGGTAACCGTTTGGTCGGGCGAGAACTTATCTGCGGCAGTGCCTTCGGTTACTCCGGATTCGACCAGAGCCCCTACGAAGCCGCGGTACCATGCGTCATCCGGCACGTCCTTGAAGACGGCGGCAGCGGATGCCTTCTCCTGAAGTCCCATCGACATGACCAAAATTTTGGCCATCTGAGCACGGGTCACCGCGTCATGCGGCTTGAACAATCCCCCGTCAAAGCCGGACAAAATACCGGCGTCGGACAAAGCCTGAATCTCTTTGACCGCATAAGAATCTCCAAGATCCTTGTATCCGCTCGCCGCGGCATTCGAGTCCTGGGCCATCGCAGCCGTTCCCCAGCCGAAAAACGACGAACATAGCATACATGCCGTAATGCTCCGGGCCGTCAATTTTTCATTTTGTTTTTAATCAAAAATAATCTCCTCTCTGATGTGGGATACGAGCATTATACAGCATTTTTTCCGACCATCGTATAAATAAAATGTAAATTTGAAAATTAATGCTGGAAAGGGACCCGGCCTTGTTATTTGTAAACAATATCCATTTATTTTTGCACAAGGAGAGCAAGTGGGGAACGGGAACGGAGTCGCCTCTTGATCTGCGAAAAGAACAACGCCTGCCCCGAAGCATAGCGCTTCGGCGACAGGCGTTGTTCTCATCATTCTTTCTCGTTATATGACGCGGAAGCTCAATGCGGCGAACCGCCGGAGAGACCGACTCGCTCGATCATACTCCGGCTTTCCGGATTGAGACCCGTGAGGGTCACTTTTTTCCCGAGTCCGGCGTATTTCTGAGTCGCTTTGGAAATGGCGGTCACCGCGGAGATGTCCCAAACATGGGAAGCGCTCAGATCGATGACGACATGATCGGGGTCCGACGAGTAATCGAACAATTCGACAAAATGCATCATCGTCCCGAAAAACAGCTGCCCCGAAACTTCGTACACTTTATGCCCCTCGTCGTTCAGACGCGTTTCGCAGCGCAGCCGGGCCATCTTCCAGCCGAAGTTCAACGCGCTCAGCACGACGCCGGCGACAACGCCGATCGCCAGATCGGAAGTCGCTACGACGATCGCGACCGTCAGCACCATGACGATGGCGTCGCCGCGCGGAATTTTGCCGATCGTCCGCACGGAATTCCAGTCGAAGGTACCGATCGATACCATGAACATAACGCCGACCAGGGCGGCCATCGGAATTTGCTTCACGACGTCTCCGAGCACGATAATCAGGAACAGCAGGAACACCCCGGCCACCAGCGTAGACAAGCGGGTGCGACCGCCCGATTTGACGTTGATCACCGTCTGTCCGATCATGGCGCAGCCGGCCATCCCGCCGAAAAATCCGGTAATGATGTTCGCGATGCCTTGGCCGCGGATTTCCCGGTTTTTATTGCTCTTCGTTTCGGTCATTTCATCGACGATCGTCGAAGTCAGCAGCGTCTCCGTCATGCCTACGACCGCCAAAGCAAGCGAATAAGGCAGCAAGGCGAACAAGGTGCCCCAAGACAAGCTGATCTCGGGAATATGGAAAAACGGAAGCGCCTGGCGAATTTCGCCCATGTCGCCGACCGTGCGCACATCGGCTCCCGTCGCTACCGAGACGATCGTCATAATAATGATCGCCGCAAGCGCCGACGGGAACGCCTTCGTCAAACGCGGCAGCAAATAAATAATCGCCAGCGTTCCCGCCACCATAGCGTACATGACCCAGGTCGCCCCTGCGAAGTTGGGCAGCTGCGCCATGAAAATAATAATCGCCAAGGCGTTCACAAAGCCGGTAATGACCGACTGCGGGACGAACGTTATAAATCTGCCGACCTTCAAAGCTCCGAGAATCCACTGCAGTATCCCCGTCAGTACCGTTACCGCAAACAAATAATCCAAGCCGTACTTGGCGATGATCGGCCCCATCAGCGAAGCCATCGCTCCCGTCGCCGCCGAGATCATGCCGGGACGACCTCCGAAAAACGAGATGCTCACGGCGATCGTAAACGATGCGTACAGGCCGACCATCGGGTCCACGCCCGCCATAATCGAGAAGGCGATCGCCTCGGGAATGAGCGCGAAGGCCACCGTCAAACCGGATAAAAAGTCGTTGCGGACATTGCCAAAGAAACCTTGTTTCAGCCGTTCAAAAAACAAGAAAAATCCTCTCCTATTCCGTTGTTTATCTAGTTGGCGCTCCACTCTCAGGATTGCCGGGGCCGATATTCACTGCCCTAGATTATAAACGGTAAGAGATGATCTTTCACGCCATTAGACAAGCAGGAGAGGCGGAAATCGGGCGTTTCTCTTAGCAAACTTTCCATTTTCGCCTCATTCCGCATTATTTCTTGCACAGGCGACTCAGTATTGCGCTTTATGCATTCCGTCTGCCTCAACGGCCTGCAGCCCCGTAGACTATTTCCGCCCGTAATCGGCCTTAATTTCCCCCCATGCCTTCGTATCCCACTTGACGATCTTGTTCGTGTACGTATTGCTGCGCAGCCACTCCAAGGCCCGATCTACGAGCGTCCATATTTCTTCCGTCGACGCGTCCCGCGGCAAATTCGTCGCCACTTCCTTCTTGCGCACCCAGCTCATCGCCGTTACCGAATCGCTGTAGATGGTCATTGAGCTGTCCTTCTGCTTCAAATAAGCCAGAGCATGAACGATTGCCAGAAATTCGCCGAGATTGTTCGTTCCCTTCGCAATCGGCGGATGCTGAAACACGACCTCGCCGGTCTTCGTATACACTCCCTTATATTCGACAATGCCGGGGTTGCCCCGGCTGCCGACATCGACGGACAGGCTGTCCAGCTCGGCCTCCCCGGCGGCCTTCCCGCTCCCTGCGGAGGACTTGCGCCCCGAGCCGGAGGAAGCGGACGAACCGCTCTTGACGCCCGCCATCGCGAACGAGGCTTTCCAGCCGCGGGCCAAGGCGGCCTTGGCCTCCGCTTCGCTTTCATAGGCTTTAAAGCGCGCCTGCGGGTAGCCGTTTGTCTGCGTCTGGCATTCCGCCCACGTTTTATAGATCCCGGGCACTTTTCCTTCCCACACGACGTAATACTTTTGCTTGGCCACTACGCTACGCACCTTCTATCCGTTAAGATTTTTGAAAAATTCGATGAAATAGGCCCCGTATTTAAAAAATTTCGCTTCCCCGACGCCTTTGATCTTCAGCATCGCCGCCGGGTTCGTCGGCTTGACGCCGCACATCTCCCTAAGGGTGCTGTCCGGAAAGATGATGTACGGCGGAATCCCTTCGCGACGCGCAATCTCCAGCCGCAAGCCGCGCAGCTGGTCGAACAGCTCGGATTCGACGTCACGGACGACCGGCTCGGTACGAATGCGCATTTTCTGCACGACCCGCTCTTCCCCGGACAGTACCGACTGGGCTTTCGGCGCAAGCCGCAGCACCGGGTATTTCCCCTCGGTGATGATCAAGTATCCTTCGGCTACGAGCAATTGGATGAGATCGACGATCTCCTTCTCCGTCCGGTCCTTGAGCAGCCCATAGGTAGTTAGCTCATGGAAGCCCAGCTCGATCACCTTTTTGCTGCGCGAGCCTTTGAGCACCGCGGCAACGGTCGTCGCCCCGAAGCGCTCTCTCATTCGGCGCACGCAGGAGAAAATTTTTTGCGACTCGACGGTAATATCCGTCAGCTGCCGTTCGGTGCTGCAGCTGCTGCAGCGGCCGCAATCCTCGCAATCGTCGCCGAAATAGCGGACGATATAGCGCTGCAGACATTGCGACGTATGGCAATAATCCGCCATCTGCTGCACCCTGCGGTATTCCTGTGCTTGCCGCGCAGGATCGGCGATCGACTGCTCGATCAGAAACTTCTGGATATGAATGTCCTGCGGGCTGAACAGCAGCATGCACTCGCTGGGCTCTCCGTCACGGCCCGCCCGGCCCGCTTCCTGATAATAAGCTTCCATGTTTTTCGGCATATTATAATGAATGACATAGCGGACGTTCGATTTATCGATCCCCATGCCGAAGGCGTTGCTCGCTACGATCACTCGCACCTCGTCGTACAGAAACTGCTCCTGCGCCTCGGCCCGCTCTTTATCACTTAAGCCCGCATGATACTTGCCCACAGGCACCTTATTTTTGCGCAGCAGCTCATACAGGTTGTCCACTTCCTTGCGCGTCGCCGCGTACACGATGCCGACTTCCTCCGAGTGCTCGCGGATATAATCGAGCATCACATCGCGCTTATTCTCTCCTTTGATAACGGAGAAGGCGAGATTCTCGCGCGCGAAGCCGGTCACATGCATCTCCGGCTCCTGCAGCTGCAGATGCTTGACAATATCTTCGCGTACTTGATCCGTCGCCGTTGCCGTGAAGGCAGTTACGATCGGCCGCTGCGGCAGACGCTCGACGAGCCGGCTGATCGCCAGGTAGCTGGGGCGGAAGTCATGCCCCCACTGCGATACGCAGTGGGCCTCGTCCACCGCTACCATCGGCACCTCGACCTCGCTCATCAGATCGATGAACCGCTCCGATTCGAGCCGCTCCGGCGCCACATAGAGCAGCTTGTACTCGCCGCGGGCCGCCTTGCGGATTCTGAGCTCCACCTGCGCGTAGGTCAATGAGCTGTTAATATAGGTGGCGGGAATGCCGATGCTGTCCAGCCCGTCCACCTGATCCTTCATGAGAGAAATCAGCGGCGAAATGACAATGGTCGTCCCCTGCATTAGCATGGCCGGCACCTGATAACAAATCGATTTGCCGCCGCCTGTCGGCATAATGCCGAGCGTATCCTTTTTATCGAGAACGCTTCGAATCACTTTCTTCTGTCCGTCCCGAAACGTCGCGTAGCCGTAATATGATTTGAGCACTCTTTCGGCCCGCTCCATCATGCCTGCCAAACGATGTCTCCCCCTTCCTATGTGAACACTTGCTCCATCTGCTTTCTCACCAGATTTTTCTCCGGCCGCCGTTACGCCGGGCTTTTAAAGCTTGGCTCGTCTGGAGACGAACGGTTCCCCGTCCCACAGCACCTCCGTAGCCGCCCGCCGCGACTGCATCTCCGGTTCTTCCAGCAGCAGGAAGAAATTTTTGGTCGGCAGCTCGCCTAGCCCGTGCTTGGCGGACAATCGATCCAGATAAGGGCGCATATCCTCATGCACGCCCGACAGATTGCCTCCTTGCTGCGAGAAAGCGTACAAGGCGCTTGCTACCGGCACCCGCTTCACCTTCCCATGCGCGGATGCGCGCAGGAAGAAATCCCAATCCCAATAATGGTACATCTGCTCGTCGAACCATCCGATCCGGTCGTGGAGATCCTTACGGTACAAACAGCCCGAAGAGACGAAGGTCGAGAACCGCCGCATGGCCGCTTCGTCGTGCTCATAGGCGAATACGAACCGACTTGTCGCCCTGCGAGTCCGTCCGACCCATTCATAATCGAATATTTCCACATCCGAATATACCAAATCCGCATCGGCCGCTTCCTTGAGCATCCGCTCCACATGAGTCGGCAGCAGCAGATCATCGTCATCACATAGCATAACATACTCGCCGCGCGCATGCTCCAGACCGCAGTTTCTCGCTCGCACATGCCTGACGTTGCTTTCCAAATCGACGATGGTCATATCCAGCTCCGGATACAGCCAGCGTATCTCGTCAACCGGCTCGCCCGCATCGTTGACGATGATGATTTGCAAATGGCGATACGTTTGTCTCCATAGAGACTCAACCAGCTCGCTCACGCTATCCGGACGATTGTACGTCGGAATGATAACCGATACCAAAGGCTGATTCATAGGCCGTCTCCCTCCGCATGTTCACCAAGTTCCTCATGTCCTGTTTTCAAAACCCGCTATTGTCAAGATACCAAAAAAAAGCCCGAAGGGAAACAACTGCAAGCAACCTTTTATCTGTCCGAACGTACTTAACTTATAGGGATGTGCGATTTTGGACGCTTTTGGCAAGAGGAATTCCGGCTCTTTTGTTGAACAAGTATTAGATGAGCGTGCGTATGCCTGCCGGTACGGAGGCCGCGCGGCATAGTTTCTTGGCCTGCCGAAGACGCTCGTTACAGCTGGGCCGGCGCCTATTTCCCGGATAACTCGCCACAAAACGATCCCGCCGCCCGAAACCATATAGAAGTTTTTACCTCACACCCTAGAGTCAGGAGGAATGTTCCGCATGCCGTGGTTAAGAAAAATTCGCTTGCCGCAGCTCGCCTTATTCGTATCCATGCTTCTCCCGTTCGATCTTCCGGTGCATGCCAGCGCTCAGGATGCCGTGCAAATATATTTGTTTCAGCAAAAAGTGCAGTGGGAGCAACAGCCGTATATCGAGCAGGGCAATACGATGGTGCCCATGCGCAGCCTCTTCGAGAAGCTGGGCTTTACCGTAGAATGGGACCCGGGCACTCAGACCGCGACGGCGACCAAAGGAGATTTGACGCTTTCCTTAACCGTCAGCAAAGCAACGGCAGCGGTCAATCAGACCCAATATAATCTGGAGGTTGCGCCGCAGATCAAGGACGGAAGCACCTTCATTCCTCTTCGCTTTGTCAGCGAAGCTTCCGGCTCGGTCGTAAGCTGGGACGAAGCGGCCCGAACCGTTCATATCGATACGCCGGCCGACGATCCGAAGCAAAAGATTCATAATCTGATCGATAATATTACCCAGAGCAGCAGCTTCACGCAAATGGTTCTGGCCATTACGGAAGGCGACGGCATTAAGAAAAATGAAGTGAATATAACCGATGTCGCTCTGAGCAGCGACGGTCTTACGGCCAAAGCCAAGTTCCAGGTCGGCTTTACGGTCTCCCAAGCGGTTAAGAAAGGCAACGGGGTGACGATTTCCCCATCGGAAACCGCGTTGTACGAATTTACCTGCGACGTCTACAAGGACAAGGCCGGCCAATGGCTGCTCAGCTCGCCTCCCGCTTCCATGAAATATGAACTGGTTGAGAAAAAACCGTTTATGGACGCATCCTAAGAGTCTGTCCGATGAATCGCGTAGACAGTATCTATGCAAAATGACAGTCATTATACAGCGTAGCGGCAACATATACCGTCATGATTCAATCGCTGTGCACAAAATCGGACGGATTCCTAACCGAATACAAACCGGCAGCAGGCTCCTTGCTTTTAAGCAGGGGGCTTGTTTTATTCGCAGAAAACTTGGCCTTTGATTACATCTCTTATTTTATAAGGAATCCGTTACAAACCCTGTAATAACAGTCTATAAGCAGGAGACAATATAGTTAAAAGGACCGCTCACTTTCAGAGCAGTCCCTCTTCCGTTCGATCTGATTTTACAACGGCAGCAGCCGCACCTGTTCGAGCTGCTTTAATTGTGCCACCATATCGTACCAAGCCTGCGGCTTGTTCGGCAGCACGGCGTAATACCGCTCCAGGAAGGCGGCGATCAGCGAGGCGTGAATCGCCTCCAGGCTGTCCGCATCGTCTCCGAACGGCATGAAGCCGAGGTCCAGCTCCTGCACCGCGGCGCCGTCGTTATGCCACGACGGATGAACATAGCCAAGATCGAGCTTGCGGTAGCCGATATGGGCCAGCACCTCGCGGCGGACGAACGGGTCCATCGGCTTGACGCCGCCGAAGCTGTGATCCTGCGCCAAGTAAGGGTTGTAGATTTCGGCGAACATCCCGAGCAGACTGCCGCCGGTGGCGCCCACCAGCGACAGAAGGTCGCTTGTCCGCTGCTTAACCAGGAACGGCCCGATGCCGAGCCCTTCGCGTCCGATAATCGTAAAATCGGTCATCGCGACCTGCATATCTTCGTAGTAGCGGTACTCGGTAGCGCCCACTACCTGCCCTTCGTGAACGGCTACGAACACGCGAATGCCCGGGTCCTGCAGGGGCTCGGCCCATAGCTCATACTCCAGCACTTCCTCCGGCGGGAAGACGGTTTGCATCAGCTCATGCATTTGTTTAAAATACGGATCGGCTATATTCGTAATACGATGGTAATCCATGTTCTCCCACTCTCCTCATCTTAACATAAAGCTAGTATAGCAAGGGTTAAGCTCCAATCCAAATTTGAACCGGCGGCATACCAAAAGAGCCTTCCGTACCCATGCATCCGGCGGAAGGCCCTTCTAAATATTCCTATTCCTTATCCATCAACAACGGCACCACTTGACCGCGATTCACGTCGATCAAGCCGAAGTCGGTAATCTTTAGCGCAGGGCTGACCGGCAAAGAATGGGTACTGATCGACATGATCGGATTGTAATGATTGTATCCGAGCGCCTCCATCGCCTCGCGCAGCCGCTGTACTTCGGCGGCAGTCTGCTCCAGCGGCTCTTCCGTGAGGATGCCGCCTACCGGAAGCCGCAGGCTCGCCAGCACCCGCCCGTCTTCTACGACGCAGAACCCGCCCTGGCCGGCGATCACTTCATTGGCCGCCAGCATCATATCGGCGGCGCTGTGGCCGACAACCAGCAGATTGTGGTTGTCGTGAGAATACGTCGTGGCGATCGCACCGCGGCGGATCGTATCGCCGCCGATCAGGCCGTATGCGCGGCTGCCGGTTTTGCCGTATCGCTCGAACGTCGCGATCAGGCCGTAAGGGCTCTCCTGCCAGCAGACTTCCCCGCCGCGAACTTCGACCTCGCCGTGGGCTTCCTCGGTGAAGGTCGAGCCGTTCTTCACCGTCATCACGCGGCCGAGATATTGCCCGTCCTGCTTCTCCGTACGGATCGCAAAATCCTGCTCCGTCAATAACGGAAGTTGGACGCTATGGTAGAAATAGGAAGGGAAGGCGTAGCGACGCTCCGTACATTTGTACTCTTCCTGCGCATCATACACTTTACTTCCCCGCTTATACACTTGTCCAATGGTCAATTTATTAAGATCGGAGAGCAGCGAGAAGTCGGCAATCTTGCCGGGAGCGATCGCGCCGCGGTCCAGCAGCTTCATCCGCCGCGCGGGGGTGAACGTCGCCGCATAGATCGCTTTCTCCGGCGTCATCCCCATGCCGATTGCCTTGCGCACAATATGGTTCAAATGCCCGCGGCGCTGGAGGGAATCCGGCATCACATCGTCGGTGACGAAGCAGAAATGCTCGGACACCTCGTGCTCGATCAAATAGCCGACCACTTCCTCGGTCATCGACTTCTCCTGAATCTCGATGAACATGCCCGCGGCAATCCGCTCCTCCATCCCTTCGATCGATTGATGCGTGTGATCGGAGTCGATGCCGGCATATATGATTCGCTGCAGGTCTAGATCGAGCAGCTTCGGCACATGGCCCTCGATAATCAGGCTCGGGTAGTTGGCGCGAATATGCTGCAAGATCCGGTTCGTCTTGCAGTCCGGATCGTTGATCACATCGACGTAGTTCATAATCTCGCCGAGACAAGCGATCGTCTCCGACTGCAGCAGCGCGTCCATATGCTCGATCTCGATCGATCCCCCCGACGTCTCCATCGATGTCGCAGGGACCGAGCTCGGAATGGCATAGAACATATCGGCGACGCAGTGCTCGCTGGCCCGGATCATCTCGGTCACGCCGGGAAGCCCGAAGACGTTGGCCATTTCATGAGGCTCCGGCACGATCGTCGTGACGCCGTTGCGGATCAGCCCGTAGGAGAACGTTTCCGGCGTCACCATTGTGCTCTCGATGTGCAGATGGATGTCGACGAGGCCCGGAATCATCCAGCGCCCCTCCGCATCGACCACCTTGTCCGCCTCGAAGCTGTCCTCTCCCCTCGGACCGATGTACAGAAATCTTCCGTCCAGCACAGCGGCGTTGCCCTGCGTGAACGTTTTGAAATAACTGTTATAAATCATTGCATTCTTGATGAATAAATCGACTCGCATGCCCGTACCTCCCACATACCGCACTACTCCACCAAAACCAATTTTTCACCGGGGAACTGCAATCTGACCTCCCGGCCGTTCAAATAAGGCAATTCCATCTCTTTATTGACGGTAAAATCGCCGAGCGCCGTTTCCACGACATATTGGTAGCTTCTGCCGAGGAAGGTGCTTACCTTCACGCGGCCCGGCAAACTGTTGCCGCCGGCCGGCAGCTCCTCCGGCGTCCCCATCACCACATCGTCGGGACGGATGGCGCCTTTCTTGCTTCCGTTCGCATTCGCCGAATTTTTGACCACGCGAAATACGATGTCCCCGGTCTTCAGCTCGATGTCATCGCCCGCCTCGCGGCGGTCGTCGAAATGGATGAAGTTGTTGAAGCCGATAAAGCGGGCCACGAACTCCGTCTTCGGATATTTGAAGATCGTGGACGGGCTATCGAGCTGCTCGATAATCCCTTTATTCATAATCGCCACCTGATCGGAGATAGAAAAGCATTCCTCCTGATCATGGGATACGTACACCGTCGTAATGCCGAGCTCCTGCTGGATACGGCGGATTTCCACCCGCATGTTCACCCGCAAATTCGCATCCAGATTGCTCAGCGGCTCGTCGAAGAGCAGCAGATCCGGCTCGATCACGAGCGCCCGGGCGATGGCGACGCGCTGTTTTTGCCCGCCGGACAACGCTTTGGGGAACCGCTTCTCGAAACCGGCCAAGCTGACCACGTCCAGAATGTGATGCACGCGCTTGCTGATCTCGGCTTCGTTGACTTTTCTCAGGCGCAATCCGAACGCCACGTTGTCATACACGGACAGATGGGGGAACAGCGCATAGCTCTGGAAGACAAAGCCGAAATTGCGCTTGTTGACCGGCACCCGCGTATAATCTTTGCCGTTCAGCATAAACTTGCCGTCCCGCGCCTCCAGAAACCCGGCGATCAGCCGCAGCGTCGTCGTCTTGCCGCAGCCGCTCGGCCCGAGCAGCGAGATGAGCTTGCCCTTTTCAATGTTCAGGTTAAAATCTTTCAGTATATAGTTTTGCTCGTAAGCAACCGATACGTTTTCCAGGGATAGCAATGCCATGGACGAATCCTCCGTTATCGTTTTGTAAAGTAGGACAATCCCATAATTCTTTCAATAATGAACATCAGCACCGCGGTAAAAATCATCAGCAGCACCGAGATCGCGGCGATCGTCGCATCGAAATGATTCTCCACATACGTCAGCATCTGGATCGGCAAGGTGCTGATCCCGGGTCCGGTCATAAAGACGGAAATGTCCACGTTGTTGAACGACTCCAGGAAGGCGATAAGCACCGCGGCGATAATCCCGGACTTGATGTTCGGCAGCACGACCTTAAAGAACGTCTGCAGGTGACCCGCTCCCAAGCTCAGCGCCGCTTCCTCGATGGAGAAGTCGAAATTCGACAAGCTGGAGGCGATAACGCGGATGATGAACGGCAGCATAATGACCGTATGGCCGAACAGCAGCGACAAATAGATCGGCAGATGATATGTTATGATCAAATATTTGAGCATCGTAAAGCCGAGCACGATCCCCGGGATCAGCACCGGCGAAATGAATACGGCGTTCAGCGCATCCTTGCCTTTGAATTGAAACCGGCTCAGCGCATACGCGGCGGGCACCCCGAGAATCAAGGCGAACACATTGCCCAGCAGCGATACGACGATGGACGTCTGGAACGTTTCCATAAACATTTTGACTTTAAAAATATTGGCGTACCATTTCAGCGAAAAGCCTTGCGGCGGAAATTTGAGAACCGTCCCCGGATCGAACGACGCGGCGGCGATAATGATAAGAGGCCCCAGCAAAAAGATATAGACCAGAAGCGTAAACAGGCTTAAGCCTCGATTTTTTTCCTGCATACGATTCTACTCCTTCGGGTTGAATTTGTTGGCCAGTTTGTTCATAATTCCGATAATGATGAAGGTGATGGCGATCATAATCGTCGCTATGACCGACGCCAAATACCAGTCGTTGAGCGTAATCGCATTTTGATACAGGAAGGTCGAAATGACCCTCTGCTTGCCCCCGAGCAGCGCCGGCGTCGTATAAGCGGTCAAGCTGCCGACGAACACGAGAATGCTGCCGATGATCAGCCCCGGAATACTGAGCGGCACGATCACCTTGCGGAAGGCGGTAAACCGCGGCGCCCCGAGGCTCTCCGCCGCCTTGATCAAATCGGGATCGATATTTTCCATCACGCCGACCAGCGTAATAATGATGAGCGGCAGAAACAGATGAATCAGACCGATCATCATCGCCGCAGGCGTGTACAAAATATCGAGCGGCTCCTTAATGAGCCCGATCGCCGCCAGCGTATTGTTGAGCAGTCCCTTCTTCCCGAGAATGATCATCCAGCTGAACGACCGCACGACCGAGCTCGTCAGCAGCGGGAAGATGGCCAGCGCCAGCAGCACGCCCTTCTTCTTCATGCTTTGCTTGGAAATATAGTAGGCTACGGGAAATCCGACCGCGATACAGATCAGCGTCGTGACGATACTGACTTCCAGCGTCGTCCCCAATATTTTCAGAAAGTACGGATCTTTGAAAAAATGAAGATATCCTTCGAACGTAAAGCGGCCTTCCTGAAAAAAGGTGGAGCCTATCGTCAGCACGATCGGGATCAGCATAAATACGCACAAAAACAGAAATCCCGGCAGCAATAATAGATAGTAATAGGTTTTCTTCATCCAGCTATAGCTCCTGTTCTCGTATGGCTAAGTTTGCAGCGTGCGCCCCCGTCATTGCAAGCCCCCTGCCCGATATGCTTTTGTTGAGAAAAAGGAGGGTACATGCCATTGGTCATGTCATATACCCTTCGCGTTCAACCGATATACGGCCGGATTATTGAGTTACTTCTTTATTGAAACGATCGATCCATTTTTTCAAATTGGCATTGACGAATTTCATGTCCAGCTTGCGCAGCTTGGCTACGACGTCGGCGCCGTAAGTAATGCCCTGCGCTTCTTCGGCCGTCAGCTGCAGCGTCTTGTTAACCGGGGAATCGATATGAGCCTTCGCGGATTTCTCCTGAGCTTCCTTGCTCAAATGCCAGTTGATGAAATCTTCGGCCAACTGCTTGTTCTTGCTGCCCTTAACGACGTTGATCGTGTTCATGATCGCATAGCCGCCTTCGGACGGCGTAATGAATTTCACGGTCGGCACGGCCGCTTTCAAGTCTTTCACATACATTTCCATGATCGGGCCGCCGGCAATTTCGCCTTGAGCCAGCATGTTCACATACTCGGAGGTTTGGCCGTAATATTTCACGACCGATTTGTTCAGATCCTTCAGCTTCGCGAACGCTTGGTCTTCATTGAACGAGCTGCTTCCCGCAACGACCGACGCGGCATCCACCATCATCGGGCCGCTGGTCGACGTAATGTTCGGCATCGTCAGCTTCTTGGCGAATTCCGGACTCCACAGATCCGCCCAAGACTTGATCTCTTTGCCGCCAAGCGCTTTCGTATCATAGGCGATGCCAAGCTGGCCGACCGTGTAGGCAGGGCCGTAATCTTCGCCGAGCGGCGCCTTCGCCACATCATAAATATCGTTCAGGTTCGGGATACGGCTGCGGTCGATCTTCTCGAACAGGCCCGCTTCGATCCCCTGCTGTGCATAATAGTCGGATAAATAAATCAGGTCGACATTGGAGCTGCCCTGCTTCACTTTGTTCAGACGCTCGGCGTTGTTGCCGATTTCCAGCACGATTTTAACATTATGCTCTTTCTCGAACGGCTCATAAATTTCTTTGCGGAAAAAGTCCTCCGAGAACCCCCAAGTGGAGATAACGAGCTGTGTCGGCTCGCCTTTGCCCGCCGATTTGTTCGTGTCCGCCGCCGCTCCTCCTTGCTCCTTCGGCACGCCGCAGCCGGTAAGAGCCAGTCCCAATACGGAAAGCGAAAGAATACCTTGAACCCATCTGTTTTTCATCGTCTTTGTCCTCCAATATCTTTTCTTTGTCGTTGCCCAGAACCGGGCGGGCGAAACGCCGGACGGGTCCGTCTCCTGTCAAGTCATTGCCTGGCCTGCATGCCGGCCGCTTCGCAAGCGGATTACTGCCTGAAACGGCTTCGATGCAGGTCTTTAGGTTTTTTCTCTAGTATTTTACAACCCCGGCAATCTATGCATTCTCCGGTACCGCCGTCGCACTCCCGGCCGGTTCCCCCTTTTCCTTCTTGCTTATAAACCTATAAAAAAAAGAAAGCGCCCTTGGTAGAATAAAAAGCTTCTAACAAGAGCGCTTTCCATTGTAAACAATGTCCAGCGGCATCCGTTTCGTCGTTGGTTCGGTTTCCTCTTAAGATAAATCAAAAGAGAAACAGCCGATGTTATTCGGTTGTGCTTTCGCGCAAAATGACATTAGTAATGGCCCACTGCGTCGGCGGATCGTAGTCTCGCAGGACGGCTTCAATCGCAAGCCCCATCTCTTGTTCGAGTTTCTCCCGGATTCGCTTCTTATAGATCGACGACATGTAGAAATCAACCTCGTACTTCAGCGTAGGCGCTTCGCCCTCCAAAGCGGTAGACCGCGGCGAGCGGCGGTGCCTGGCCTGGTACGTGATGATATTATGATCGATCGAAGCCTTCAGCAGCGTGGTACCGAATCCGAACAATTCCTTGGATACCTCGTTGTAGATGTGACACAGCTGCTTTTTGATTTCGTTAGAATCAGTTAGGGGCATATGTTCACCTTCTAGAACCGTCGTCGGATTCATATAATTTCATCATACTGAAAAACGGGCTATTTTTCAAGGGATCGTTCGGATTTCTTTCTGCAAAAAGTCATTCAAACCTAATTTTTAACAAAAATCAGGGAATTTTCCGAATGAAAACAAGTCATTCTCATGAAGACATCCTATGATTTGCGCCAATTACCGGTTCATAATATCCCGATACAGCTTGTCTCTCTCCCCCTGCTGCCCTTCGTAAATGTTCAAATAATCAAACAGCGCAAACGAAAAATCGACAAAGGCCCGTCCTTGAGCCGTTATAATATGTCCGCTCCGAACGACGCGCCGGTTCACATAGCTGCGCCTCGGAAAAGGGTCCTGTACGCCCAGAGCTTGAATCCGCTCCGGCGAGCAGGAGGTCGTAAAGTCCGTGCCGTCCAGCACGCCCGCCCGGCCCAAATATTGCGGTCCGTTGCAAATGGCGGCCAGCAGCGTCCGCTCCTCGTCCAGCTTGCGGATCAGAGCGGTCAGCTCCTCCCTCTGCTCCCGGATCGGGCCGCCGGGGATGATCAGCGCTTCGATATCGTCAAGCCGCAGCGCATCCTGTACGGTCCGATCGGGCATATAGAACAGCCCCGACTCGCTGACGACAGGCTGAAGCTCGTATCCGGCCGTCATAACGGTTCTGCGGCCTACGTTCTTAATCTTATGCAGCGCCAGCGTAATTTCGAAATCGGCGAATTCCTCGGAAATAAAGCATACTATCGTTCCCATGACGACACCCCCGTCTATTGTCTCCAACCCGGCCGGACGATACCGGCAAAGCGGCGGTTCCATCCAACCTTCATCCCAAGAAAGCTGTTGTCGATGGTGACAACAGCTTTGTTAATTATTGCTTTCGTACGGCTTCAAAAGTAATGATTTGGCCTGCATTCGACGGCTGACTCTTGTAAATATAATCGGCAGAGCATGTAATATCCGAGAAACCGATGCTCTCTAAAACAAGCCTGAATTCCTCAATTCCATACCAGCGCAATGCAAATCGTTGCAGCTCGGTTTGAATCAGTTTTCCCTGGCGCCATTTCTCATATTTTATATAAGATACAGTACATTGCTGGAGCCAATCCATTTCAATCGATTTGCTTTCCAGCGTAATCCCCTCCCCATTAGGCAGAGGATACGCGGAAGTAGCGATCTTTCCGGTTTTCCAGTCGTGAGGCAATAGCAGATCGACAATAAGCCGCCCGCCCGGGGCCAGATGCCGATAAAAGCATTGCAATGCGCCCAGAGACTCCTCCCGCTTTTCAATCAAGCCAAAGGAACCTGCAGGAATAATAATCGCCTCATACTGGAAGGGCAATGAAAAATCCTGCAATTGACCTTCATATAAACGAGGGCTTAGTCCTCTTTCTTCGCAACGTTTACGACAAGACTCCAGCATTTCAGGAGAATAATCAATTCCATCGACGATATATCCGGCCTCAAGAAGCGGAATCAAAAACCGTCCTGAGCCGACCGCCGCTTCCAGAATACGTCCCTGACAAGTTTGCAGTCTTTCTTGGTAATATTCAATATCGCCGTTTAAAGAAAACCCTACAGGCTTCGTCAAATCGTAGAGCTCGGTACAAAGCGCACTGTAATAACTAAACATAGATCATTTTCCTCCGTTTTTTAGTGCACGGAAGGCTTTAATAAAAGAACTTTCTAAAGTTATCTCTTCCGTACCTCGAATTGAATAGATGAGTGTAAGGATCTGACTGTCATGGGAAATCACTCGCTTTCCATACAATTTAATCACATTATACAGTAATTTCTCATACTTGATAAACGGCCCAGCTCGAATATTTTTTTCATTTGATAAAAAAACGAAGGGATCGATTCATGCGGATCGTCTTGTATAGCAACCAAAAAATTTAGAGGAGATGAAGCAAGTGAATACAAAAGCTTGGGTTCGTATCGCAGTATCTTTATTAGCGCTGTTATTAATCGCTTATGTCGTTATGCAGTACGGCTTGTCCGACCCGAAGAAAGCGGGACTGATCGTCCAAAAGCTTCGCGAGCCAAATTTTCATTACTTCCCCTGGATCGTGTTGCTTTACGGACATATTGTAACGGCCTGTCTCGCCGTCATTCTCGGCCCGCTCCAGCTGTTTATCCGAGTGCAGGGAACCTGGGTCCGCTACCACCGCATGCTGGGGTATCTGTATGTGGCGGCGATCACGTTCAGCGGTTTGATCAGCATCTACTTGTCGCTGTTTGCGACGGGGGGCTGGAAAGCGGGTCTCGGCTTTTTCACTCTGGACGTCCTGTGGGTAACGACGACCTGGATCGGCGTGAAGCGCGCCGTAAACCGGCAGATAACGGCTCACAAGCAGTGGATGATCCGCAGCTATGCGCTCACGCTCGCCGCGGTCAGCTTCCGCGTATGGCTTATGGTCTTTTCCATGCTGACCGGATGGTTCGTCCAATCTTACCAGCTTTCCGCATGGGCTTGCTGGATCGGCAATTTGATCGTCGCCGAGCTGATTATCCTCTATGCCTGGAAGAAGACCCGGACAGCCGTCAGAGCCGGCCGTACGTACTAGGTTCCCTGGCGGCGGTCGCGCCTACGGAGCCGGCTTCGGCTTGCGCGTGAACGGATCGACCGTAAGCCCTTGCTCCGATGCCGCGATCAGCGCGTTTAGCCGCTTCATCCGGGTTTCTTCCTTCTTGGCGCTGACGATCCAATGGATCGATGTTTTCCGGTACGACGCGGACCGGCTTTGGAAAAACTCCCATGCTTTGGCGTTAGCACGGAATATCGCTTCATAGTCGCCTCCAAGCTCGGCAGGGATTTTCTGCTCATGAGAGTAGATTCCGGTCTTGTCCTCTCTGCGCTTTTCGAACGCGTGCAAGCCCGCCGGGCGCATCCGCCCGAGCTCGGTCAGCTCGGCGACCCGCTTTACATTCACTGTGCTCCATATGCTGCTCGGCTTGCGCGGGGTGAAACGGATCATATAGCTTTCGCTATCGATTCCTTTGCGCACCCCGTCGATCCAGCCGTAGCACAACGCTTCGTCCACCGATTCGGGCCAGGTCATGCTGGGCCGGCCTGTGCCTTTCTTATAGTAGCCGACCAGCAAGGCGTCGGCCTGCTCATGATGCTCTTCCAGCCAGGCGCGGAATTGCGCAGGGTCGGCAAAAAACAACGGCTCCATCACAGTCGCCCTCCTTGATTCTCCGGTCCGGCCGCTTTTGCGCCGATTTTCCGGTTCCTTGTTATACGCCATTTTCTGTAGGAAACCCGGGCCGGGCTGAACATGACCTGGACCGGTCGGTGTGGACCTTGGGCTGAACGGGACCGCCCCGCCCGGGCTGCAGCCAGCGCCCGATAATAATCGTGCGCCGCTTCCCTCATACGTATTCCATCATCCGAACGTCATGCCCCGCCCATTGAAGATCGGCCTCCAAATTCGCTACGATAAATAGCATCGGGCACGCCGCAAAAAACGGACGGCCGCCTATACAGCGAACCGGGAGGAATTAGCATTGAAACGACTAACCCAGCAGCTGAAGCGGAAGCGGATATGGATCGCGCTCGCTCTGCTCGCCTTCATCTATTTTAATAACTGCTCTTGGCTGAGCGATCCGCCGCAAGGCAGCCCGTTTCTTCTCGCCCACCGCGGCATGTCCCAGACGTTCCCCATGGAAGGGATTATGAACGACACCTGTACCGCGGAGCGCATCTACGAACCCGAGCATCCTTATTTGGAAAATACGATCGCCTCCATGGACGCCGCCTTCAAGGAAGGAGCCGCTGTTGTCGAATTCGACGTGCAGCCGACGCTCGACGGCCGGTTTGTCGTATTTCACGATTGGACGCTCGATTGCCGGACGAACGGCTCCGGCGTGACGAGAGAGCATACGGTATCGGAGATGCAGGCGCTCGATATCGGCTATGGATATACCGCGGACGGAGGGAAGACGCACCCGTTTCGGGGCAAAGGGATCGGCATGATGCCGACGCTCGACGAAGTGCTGAGCACGTTCCCGGATCACGAATTCCTTATTCATATGAAAAGCGACGATCCCGCCGAAGGACTGCTGCTCGCTCAATATTTGCGAAAGCTTCCGTCTTCCAGACTGCAGCAGCTTACCGTATACGGCGGCGACAATCCGGTCGCGTCGGCTAAAGCGTCCATTCCCGAGCTGCGCGCCATGTCCAAATCGACGATGATCCGCTTTGTTCTGACCTATGCCGCCATCGGCTGGACCGGTTACGTTCCCGACTCGCTCCGGCACAGCCAGGTCCATATTCCGGAGAAGATAGCACCGTGGCTGTGGGGCTGGCCCAACCGCTTTATGACACGGATGACCGACGCCGATGTCCGCGTCATTATGGTCGGCGGCGACGGCACCGAATTTTCCAGCGGCTTCGATACGCCCGAAGATGTTCGGCAACGAATTCCGGCAGCCTATACCGGGGGCATATGGACCAACCGGATCGATCGGATCGCTCCTTTATTCCCGAAGGAAGCACCCTGAAACCAACGCGGAAGGATGCGTCCCGCCCCTGCTGCTACCGGCTGCACCCGTCCTTGCATACAGAAATGAGATCGTTATATTTCGGTGATTTCCCCGCGGGCCAATCTGTGCTTTAATGGAGGAAGAACACATCATTAAAGACCGGATAGGAGCAAGCTTCTGTGGGAACTGCAAACCGATGGATTTATGTTGTATTGGCCTTTGTCGTCGCATCGTGGGGACTGAATATCGTCATGGTGAAATATTTGACCGAAACCGCGCCTCCGTTCCTCGTAGCCGCCGTTAGAATGCCGCTCGCCGGACTGGCGCTGCTGCCGTTCGTGCTGCGCAAATACGGCTGGTACCGACCGAGCCGCAAGCAGTGGGGGCTGCTCTGCCTGATCGGACTGACGTCGATCTTCTTTCACCAGCTGTTTCTCGCTTCGGGCGTCGTGACGACGACGGCGACGAACGCTTCGCTCATTCTCGGCCTGAATCCGCTGACGACCGCTTTGCTCGCCGCCGTATTCGTAGGCGAGAAGATGAACGCGCGGCTCGCGCTAGGTATCGCGGCAGGCTTCTCCGGCGTCGTCATCGTCGTGCTGAGCGGCTCGGCGGATGCGTCCGTCGAAGTATCCGGATGGGGCGACTTGATCATGGTGCTGTCCATGCTCGGCTACGTGGCAGGCGGCCTGCTGATCAAGACGATTGCCTCTACGGGAATGCCGACCTTGGTTACGACGGCCTACTCCACGCTGATCGGCGGCATTCTGCTCAATATCGGCGCTTTCGCGCAGCTCGGCCCCGGCGCTTACGGCTTGGTTCATTTCGACGGCACGGGCTGGCTCGTCATGCTCGCCTCCGCCTGGATCGCTTCCTCGCTTGGCACGCTCGGCTGGAATCACGGCATCAAGCTGCTCGGGGCGAATAAAACGGCAATGTTCATCAACGGCATGCCGTTTGCCAGCATGGTCGGCGCCGTGCTTTTTCTGGGCGAGCATATCCGCTGGATTCACGTCCTCGCCTTCGTGCTGACGACGCTGGGCATCGTGATCGGCACCTACCAGCCGCGCGGCTTCGCGCCCCGGAAGCCGCCCGCTGCGGCAGGCTCCGGAAAGTTGAACGGATAGCGCCGCCCCGCTTCGGGATACTCCCCGGCATTTCGGGGCTCCCCGCAAAGTACCTGAATCAGCTTCGAAGCCAAGACCCCACTTTGCGGGGTTATTTTACAATAAATTGGAAGTTTATTTTCAGCTAATCTTAAGCTTAGGGTAATAATAATTTCATATCGCCCTCCTATACTTGGTTCTTGTACACAAGATCAAGGAGGGGATCGTCCATAGGGTAGCGAAGCCGGCCTCGGCCAAAGATCAGTTGAACATCATTTATATCGTTCGAGCATTAGCCATACTTGGCGTCATCTTCGTTCACGTCACATCGATTCCGGTCGGGGAAATTGTCGACAAAAGCTCTTCGATGTTTTTCTATTTTAACTTTTTGAACGTATTCAATAAATTCGGTACGCCGACCTTTATTTTTCTTAGCGCGCTTGTACTGTTTTACAGTTATTTCGATCGTCCGCTGAACGGAAAATTAATCGCGCGGTTTTATCAGCGCCGATTTTTATATATTTTAACGCCTTATCTGATTTTTTCGGCTTTTTATTATGTGATCCAAATTTATTACTCGTTCGGAGAAACATGGGGGCAGTTCGCTCAGCATGCGTCGTTCGCCGATTTTTTCACGATGGTGCTATACGGCAAAACCTTCTATCATCTGTACTTTGTCTTCATCAGCGCGCAGCTGTACGTATTGTTCCCGCTGCTGCTGTGGTTTTTGCAGCGCTATCCGCGGGTGACGAAGCATCTGATCTGGATCGGACTGGCACTGCAATGGGCCTTTGTCCTCTACAATCATTTCAGCCTGCATTACGCGGATAAAGGCCAGCTTGCCATCAGCTATATTTCGTATTATTTGATGGGCGCTTTCTGCGGCATCTATTATCCGGCCGTCAAGGATTGGATGATCGTGACTTGGAGTAAGCTGTTTTCGGCTAAAGCGCTGCTCTGGATTCCGCTTTGGGCGTTATGGATCTTCTCCAGCTTCGGCGACGTTAACTTGTGGTATCAGACCCGCGTCAACGACTTCAGTGCGAGTGCGCTGCTGTACGAATGCTACTGGTTTTTCCATACGTTCACATCGCCGTTGATCCTGCTGCAAATCTCCTATTTGTTGTATCGCAATCTGAACGCCAAAGTCGTCAATACGATCATTCATCTCGGAGTCGCTTCATTCGGTGTGTACATTATCCATGCGGCCGTGCTGTTCTATTATTTCCGGCTTCCGGTCAGTTACACGCCGGCTACGTATTACTTGTACATCGCATCGGGATATGCCGTCACCCTGCTCATCTCTTGGACTATTGTCGGCCTGGCGCAAAAATACGTCAAAAGCTCTTGGATGCTTTTCGGCTCCAAGCCGAAAGTGCTGCCTTACGTGCAATCGCGTCCGGTCGCAGCCAGGCATACGACCGCTTGATGCCGCAAGAAGCTGCCCGAAAGCGATCCTGTCCGCAGTTGCTTGCGACGCGTTCCTTATTGCAAGCATTCTCTTATAAAAATGCCGAAGGACCCTCTAGCTCGCAAACTGCGGAGATGGGGTCCTTTTGACGTTGACTGGCGCCCGGCTGCGTCCGTTTGACCTCCCAATTCGTCGGATGAGTCTATTTAAGCTCTACCCATTTCTTCCCCTGCTCAACCGGAACATAACGAAGCAGACGTTCGACGAGAAGGGCGGGATCGGACTCGACGACGAGCAGCCCGAGATTTTCCTCGCGCATGAAGCCTTCCTTCGCCGTATGCTCCAGCATCGCGATAAGCGGATTGTAGAACCCGCGTACGTTCAGCAGCCCGATGGGCTTCTTGTGAATCCCGATTTGCGACCAGCACGCCGCTTCGAACAGCTCTTCATAGGTTCCGAGTCCGCCTGGCATCCTGATAAATGCATCGGACAGATCGGCCATCAGCTGCTTTCTCTCATGCATCGTCTTCACTTCATGGAATTCGGACAAACCGGTATGGGCGATTTCGCCGCGGAACAGCCCCGTCGGCATAACCCCGATCGCCTGTCTCCCCATCGACAGCACCTTATCCGCGACGCGTCCCATCAAGCCTACGCTCGCCCCTCCGTACACCAAGTCGATGCCATGGACGGCAAGCGCTTCTCCGAGGCGAAGCGCCGCGTCCTCATAATCGGAATGATTGCCCGGATTGGAGCCGGAAAAGACGCAAATGCGCCGGATATCGTTCATCATGGACTGAAACCTCCTGCGTTAGACCAAATATTCACTTAGTATACGGGAAAACGGCCGTTCCGGCTAGACCGGGACCGAAGCGAAGCAAACCGGGCGAGGCGGCTCCGGTAATCGCTTCGAAGCCGCCTACGCCAGCCGAGTAACGCCGACAACGGCTGGTTACACTAATCCGGTGCGCAGCCAAAACGCTTGCCATCCCATTTTCCAAGGAGATCATGCTGATATGAACGTTCTTGTCATAGCGGTTCACCCCCATATGGAGCAATCCCGCATCAATAAACGATGGCTTGAAGAACTGAAGCAGCACCGCACGGTGACGATTCACGATTTGTACGCCGCTTATCCCGATGAACGCATTGATGTCGGCCAAGAACAGGCACGGCTGGAAGCTTGCGACCGCATCGTGCTCCAATTCCCGTTTTATTGGTACAGTTCTCCCCCTTTGCTAAAAAAATGGTTGGACGACGTGCTGACCTACGGCTGGGCTTACGGCTCTTCCGGGGATAAGCTGCACGGCAAACAGTTCGCTCTGGCTGTATCCACCGGAAGTCCTGAGGAAGCCTATCAGGCGGGAGGCCGCAACCAATTCTCGATGAGCGAGCTGCTCAAACCGTTTCAGGCGACAAGCAACCTGATAGGAACGGTCTTCATTCCCCCGTTCGTTCTGCACGGTATTCATGCGTTATCCGAGGAAGAGCTAAGTTTGAACGCCAAACGCTATGCGGATTATGTCCTCCAGCCGATGTAGAGAACCCCTGGCTGCGTGCGGCCAGGTTCAGCCAAAACTGATTTTTCCAGCTTTATTCCTCTTGCCATATGAAAGCCGCTTTGTTACGATGTAATAAGAACATATGTTCCTATTACATTCGAAGGCAGTGAATGCTATGGATCGTCCCCGACGGATACAATACGAACCGCTGCAAGCCAAAACCATTCTCAATTCGGTCAAAGCGCCCTCCATGCCCTTTGATTGGTCGATCAACCCTTATCGCGGCTGCCAGCACGGCTGCAGCTTCTGCTATGCCCGCTCTACGCATTCCTTTCTCGGCGTGGAAGCGGACGATACGTTTCAGCGGCATATCTTCATCAAAGAAGGCGCTGCGGACATTTTGCGCGAGCAGCTGCGCAAACGGCTGCGCGGCAAGCATCCCTCGGAGCTCGGCCAAGTAGCCATCGGCACGGCGACCGATCCGTACCAACAGATCGAAGCCAAGTCCAAGGTGACGCGAGGATGTCTGGAGGTGCTGGCCGAATACCAGGTGCCGGTAACCATTACGACGCGTTCTCCGCTTATTTTACGGGACATGGACTTGCTCCTGCAGCTTCCGCTCGCCTCCGTAAACATCAGCCTCAGCACGCTGGACCCGCTTGTGTGGCGGCAGTTCGAGCCATCCACTCCGGCACCCGCCCAGCGGCTGAGAACCGTGCGCAAGCTGGCCGAATCCGGCATTCCAGTCGGCATTTTTGCCGCTCCGATACTCCCTTATTTGACCGATAGCGAGACGGATCTCCGCTCTCTTCTTGCAGCCTCTGCAGAGGCCGGCGCCGGGTTCGTCATGCCGTCTTACTTGCGTCTCAGCACGCCGGAGGTGAAGGTTTGGTTCTTTCAGACGCTGCGGCAGCATTATCCGCAGCTTGCGGCGCCGTATGCCCGGCTGTATCAGGCTTCGTCATCGCTTCCCCCCGAATATAAGACGCCGAAGATGCAGATGATTAACCGGCTGCTTGAACTGTATCCGCAATTAAGACATACCTTGCGGTCTCCTTACAACCCGCAAGCTGTCCCCGTTCATGAACGGACGGCCGCAAAGGACGATGGCCGGGAGCAGGAGCCCGTTCAATTAACCTTATTCTGAAAAAGACAAAAGAGCTGACCCGAGAAGCGTTCTGCTCTAGGATCAGCTCTTCCGGCTGTCTGCGCTTGCCGTAACGATAAGGAAGACGGCCGCAGCCTTCCGCCCTTAAAGGAGCGGCTGCATCCCTTGCTCGATCCAGTCCTCGCGGGTAGGTCCGTAAATATCCGGCGTACGAAGTCCGGCCTGTCTCATCAGCACAGTCATCTGTCCGCGGTGATGCACCTCATGCTGGATCAGCACATGCAGCGTCAGCCCGTTAGCCCATGCTTCGCCGCCGTACATCTCGCTGGTCCGAAGCAGGTCGGCGTCGGTCCACTGGGATTGGACCGCCTCAAGCAGTTTCTTGCTCATACTGCCGTACGTTTCGGCGATCGCTTGAGCCGAGTTCGGAGCCGGAGTATGCTCATCTCCGGGAAGCGGCGGAAGCTGGAGTCCCGTGCGGGCGAGCATCTCATACCCCGATGTCGCCACATGCCATGCCAGCTGGCCCAGAGTGCGCAGCTCGGGACCGACGGATTGACGCAGCGACGCATCGGTCAACGCGTTCATTACGCGTTGGGTGGCCGCGGTCTCATTGCTCCAGCCGGCCGCAAAGGATTGAACGGATGTAAACATAACTTAACAACCTCCTCGATTCATTAGCGGTTACATTTCATACATCCAATATACAGCAGCAATACTGACAGCATTATGTCAAGGTTTTCTCGCGGGCGTGTACATTTCCACGATTTTTTGCGCAATCTCCCGAATGGATTGGGCCACGCTATCCGGCTCGATAATTTTCACATCCGTTCCGCTGCTCAGCAGCATGTTGTACAGCCACGGCTCGTCCGGCTGCTCCGTCGTTACCAGCAGCGTGCCGTCCGGCTGCGTAACGATGTCCGCATCCCTGTAATAATCCTGCACTCTCGGCTTCATACGCGGTTGAAACTGCAGCACCAGACGGATCTTGGCGGTATCCGGAGACCGGTTCCACCCGTAACCCAGCTGCTCCAGCGTCTTCGGACGGCGGACGAACGTTTCGCTTAGCACATGCAGTTCTTCGATTCGCGATAGCCTGAACACCCGATAATCCTCTCTCAAACGGCAATAGCCGTATAAGTACCACACGTATCCTTTCAACACGACGCTCATCGGCTCGCAACGCCGCTCGGAAGATTCCCCCTGCGAATCCGTATAAGAAAACCGGATCAATTTCGTACTCCGCGCGGCCTCGCGAAGGATACCGAGCTTCTCCTTGTCGGCCTTGCCCCCGTGCCAAGGATTCATATCGATAATCATTTGCTGGCTCATCTGAGCCAAGGCGCCTTGTTCCGTACGCGACAGCAGCGCGCCCACCTTATCCAGCAAGCCCCCGATCTCCTGCTCATCGAGCGACGAACGGACGCCCTTCAGTCCGATGACAATCGATTGCAGCTCCTCCAGGGATAAAAACTGCCTGTCCAGCCGGTATTGATCCATAATTTCGTAACCTCCGGACGCTCCGGCATAAGATACGATCGGGATGCCCGCCTGGTTTAGCGTCTCCAAATCCCGATAAACCGTTCTAAGCGATACCTCGAAGCGTTCAGCTAGCTCTTGGGCTCCTACCCGTTTGCGGTTAAGCAGCAGCATCGTAATAGCCAGCAGTCGGTCGAGCTTCAACTTTCATCCCTCCAGCAACTATTTGGTTAGCTACCTACTTCGATTCCGTCCCCTTTATTTCCTGTTCTACCCATGTAAATGGATGAGTCCTGGAAGAACAAATCCCCCAAAAGCGACGTGATGCTCTGAAGCTTATTGCGTCCGCATCCAGCCTAAGCTGGATCGGCGTCTAACCCTTCCTCTGGGATCGTTCTATGGGTAGACTTTCCTTTCGGGGGAGCCCCCCGATATCCACAGGATATGGCTGCGCATCATTTCCTAAACAATAAGAAAAAGACAACCTCATGAAAGGCTGCCTTTTCCATATTCGTTGCGGCGGAAACCGTTTATACCGGGTTCAGCTCCATTTGATCTTCTTCATCGCGATTGAACGATTCGCGGTCGAACTCGCCTTCCGAGTTCGCTACCAGCAAAGTGCATACTGTTGTGCCCGTAGCGTTAACGGCCGTACGGCCCATATCCACTACCGCGTCGATTGCAAGCACAAGACCCAAACCTTCCACAGGCAAGCCCAGCGCGGTCAATACCACTGTCGTGGAAATTGCTGCAGGTCCGGGAACGCCGGCAACGCCGATAGAAGAAATCATGCTGACCAGAACGATCAGAATATATTCGGAAATGCCCAGCGGAACATTATAGACACGCGCTACGAAAATGGCGACCACTGCCGGCCACACGCCGCCGCAGCCGTTCATGTTCATCGTCGCGCCAAGCGGAGCCACAAAGCTTGCGATCTTAGGAGATACGCGCAACCGCTTCGTGATGACTTCCAGATTTACCGGCAGCGTAACGTAACTGCTGCGGGTCGTAAAGGCTACGGCGATCGTCGGATACGCCTTGCGGAAAAACTTGAACGGATTGACCTTGGCTACAAAAGTAACCAGACCGCCGAAAGTAAGAATGAAGTGCAGCAGCAGCGCCGTATACGTAGCGAGAATCACTTTGATCAGCGGGGCCAATGTCTCAAGACCGTACTTGGCGGCCATCGCGCCGATCAGGGCATAGACGCCGAACGGAGTCAGACGAATGATATATTTGGTCACTTGATGCATAATTTGCGCAAACGATTCAATGAAATGTTTGACAGGCTGAACGGCTTCCGGCTTTTTCGAGCCGACATGCACCATAGCGATAGCGACGAAAATGGAAAAGATCAGTACCGGTACGACTTTGCCGCCGGCCATATCGCTGATCGGATTACTCGGAACCAAATCGAGAATAACTTGCGAGAACGTCGGAATGTCCCGCGGCTTGAACGTTTTGGGAATTTCCTGTGCGATGCCGGAGCCCGGATCGAAGGCCAGAGCGACCAGCAACCCGATCAAGGCGGCGATCCCCGTCGTGATCAAGAATAAAGAAATCGTCTTGATGCCGATTTTACGCAGATGACCCAGATTGGAAATCGAGGTAATACTGTTGATAACCAGCACGACGACCAGCGGTATAACGAGCATTTTCACCAGGTTAACATAAATGGAACCGATTGTGCTGACGCTTGTGGCGTCGAATTTAAACTTGTTGAAGAAAATACCGGCGATCAGCCCGAGCCCAAGCGCAATAAGCACGCGGCTGCCGAAGCCGACCCGTTTTCTACCCAAGAAGTAAAGCACCCCAATAATAACCAAAGAAATAACCAAGCTTACCCAGTTAGATTGGAATGCATGAATCAAGTTGTTGTTCAAGCTACTCATCCCCTCTATACCCCACCATTTTAGTAGGGATTATGCACTACGAGAATCATACTTCCAACCATTGAAGCTGTCAAGAATATTTTTTCGCTAAACTATTTACCAAAAAAGGGAATCTGGGTCTCCACTATCATCTTACCGGCCCGGAGGAAAAATAAGAACCGCCGCCGGCAAGTTTCCCAGTAGACCGTTTTAGGAAGCTTCCTGTGCCGGCAAGGCTTCGATTTCTCGTCAAGCAAGGCGTATAATAAGCACTAAGTTAGTGTAATCGCTAATCCTTGGAGGAGGGGATCATCATGAAATCATTCGACGTGCTGCTTGAGCAGTATGCCGAGCTGGCGCTTAGAGTAGGATTGAACGTTCGCGAGGGACAGACTCTGGTCGTATCCGCGCCGATTGCCGCAGTGGACTTTGTGCGCCAAATCGCCCGCAAAGCTTATGAGGCCGGGGTGTGGCAAGTTATCGTCGATTGGGACGACGAGGAGCTGCGCCGGATCAAGCTGCTGCATGCCGGCGACGAAGCGCTGCGGCAGTTTCCGCGCTGGAAAGCGGACGGCTATGCCGAAATGGCCCGCGACGACGCTGCCTTCCTGACGGTATACGCCCCGAATCCGGAGCTGCTGGAAGGTATCGATTCCGGTAAAATCGCCTTGGCGGCGCGCACGCAAATGAACGCAATGAAAGAACATCGCGCCAATCTGCAAAGCGGTAAAGTCAGTTGGTCCATCGTCTCCGTGCCGACGCCGTCATGGGCGACTAAGGTATTTCCGGAGCTGACGGCGGACGAGGCGGTTCAAAAGCTGTGGGGGTACATTTTCCGCGCGACCCGTCTGGACCAGGACAATCCGGTGAAGGCATGGGAAGATCATATCCGCCGGCTGCAGGAGCGCGTGAAGCTGCTGAACGGCAAGCGGTACCGCAAGCTGCATTATGAAGCGCCTGGCACACAGCTGACCGTAGAACTTCCCGAGGAGCATCTATGGGTGGCCGGCGGCATTTATAACGAGCGCGGCACGTTCTTCGTGCCGAATTTGCCGACGGAAGAAGTATTCACGCTGCCGCACAAACACGGAATCAACGGCAAAGTGACGAGCACCATGCCGCTCAATTACAACGGCAATTTGATCGACCGGTTTACTTTGACCTTTGAACGGGGACGTATCGTCGATTTCTCGGCGGAGCAGGGATACGAAGCGCTCAAGCAATTGATCGAGACGGACGAGGGGTCGCATTTTTTGGGAGAAGTCGCTCTGGTTCCGCACGGTTCGCCGATATCGGCAATGAACGTTATCTTTTATAACACAGGCTTTGACGAGAACGCCTCCGCCCATCTGGCTATCGGCAGCGCCTATCCTTTGTGCGTCGTAAACGGCACGAAGATGAGCAAGGAGCAGCTGGCCGCGGCCGGCGCCAACAGCAGCATGACGCATGTCGACTTTATGATCGGCTCCGCCGAGCTGAACATCGACGGGGAGACGGCCGGCGGCGCCAGGGAGCCGCTGTTCCGCAGCGGCAAATGGGCTTAGCCGGGCATCCGCCGTATCCGTGCGGGGACGGTGCCGACGGTGCCGCGGGTCGCCTTGCAGCGAGACTGCCTCCCGCGCCGCAGTTAACGATTCGCGGCCAAAGAGAAGCTCACTCCGTCAGCGTGCCGACGGAAGCGGCTGATGGGGATTTGCGCTCCATCAGCCTTTTTATTTTGATTTCGGTAGTGGACTCCGGCGCAGGCGTGTAGATGCCGCAGCGCAAATCCGCGCTGCCCTGCACTTGCAGGCTCGTTAAGTGAAACAGCATTTTGCCGGCCTTCGCGTGGCGGAATTCGAGCAGCACCTCGGGGGCGGAGCTCACTCTGCTCTGCTCCCAAAGCTGATGAAAATCGGGATGAAGGGCTGTCATTTCCTCCAGAAACCGCTCGTACCATTCATCTTCTACATATTGTCCGTAGTAAGCGCGGAACATCGACAGAAAGCCGCTGACGAAATGTTCCCAATTGACCGCGAGACTGCGGAACTCTTTGCGGGTGAACAGCAGCCGGATCATGTTTCGTTCTTCCTCGGGGACTTGCTCGAAATCGAGGAATACATGGGAAGCGGCCTGATTCCATCCGACAATCTGACATCTCCTATCAGAAATAATCGTGGGGCAATTGCGCAGTTCCTGCAAAATCGTCTGTAAAGACGGGCTGATCTTGGGCTTCTCTTCCTTGAGCAGATTGCCGCCGCTCCCCGTTTCCAGCGCCAGGGAAAACAAATATTTTCTCTCGTCGACCGTAAGCCGCAAAGCCCCCGCCACGCAGTCGAGGACGGAAGCCGATACTTGAATATCACGGCCCTGCTCCAGCCACGTATACCAAGTCGGACTGACGCCCGCCAGCTGGGCTACCTCCTCCCGCCGCAGCCCCGGCGTCCTCCGTCGGCTGCCGGCCGGAAATCCGGCCGATTCCGGGGACACTTTGGCCCGCTGCGCCTTCAAGAAAGCTGACAAGGCTTGCAGTCTTGCTTGTCGGTTCATCTTCTTCCCCTCCTATCTATCATCCTGTCTTAGCCGAGCTTTATTATCGTAGTAGTCATTATACTATAATAAACTACAACTTGTAATAGGATAAACGCTATGACATGATAAGCTCATCCAATACGCACCGAAGGGAAGGATGGACGATGGAACGTGTAGTTATTACAGGGATGGGCGTCATTTCACCGCTCGGCAGCGAGGTTGACGTCTTTTGGAGCCGGCTCAAAGAGGGGAAATCCGGCATTACGGAGATCGATACGTTCGACTGTTCCAAACAGAAAACCCGAATCGCCGGCTTGGTGCGCGATTTTGACGCCGAAGCGCGCTTCGGACGCAAGGAAGCCCGCCGGATGGACCGCTTCTGCCAATTTGCGGCGGCGGCGGCGGAACAAGCGGTTGCCGATTCCGGGCTGCGGCTGGAGCAGATCGACCGCGAACGCGCGGCGGTCTATGTCGGCTCCGGTATCGGCGGTATCCAAACCTTGCTTGAACAGGATCGCCTGCTGCGGGAGCGGGGGCCCGACAGGATCAGCCCGACGCTGGTGCCGATGATGATCGCCAACATGGCCGCGGCGATGATCAGCATCAGGCTCGGCATTTTGGGCCCGACGCTCGCTCCCGTTACCGCCTGCTCCATCGGCAATACTGCCATCGGGGAAGCGATGAGGCTTATTCGCAGCGGCGCGGCCGACGTCGCGCTGGCCGGGGGAGCGGAAGCCGCCATAACGGACATTTCGCTGGCGAGCTTCGCCAATGCGACGGCGGTATCGACCCGCAACGACGAGCCTTCGCGGGCCAGCAGGCCGTTCGACGCTGGGCGCGACGGCTTCGTTATGGCCGAGGGGGCCGGCATCCTCGTTATGGAGTCGCTTTCCCATGCGTTACGCAGAAATGCCCGCATTTATGCCGAGGTGACCGGCTACGGAGCCAGCTCCGACGCCTATCATATCGTCGCGACCCCGCCGGAAGGAACGGGCGCCTACCGAGCGATGAAGGCGGCGCTGAAGGAAGCCGGCCTGCAGCCGGAACAAGTGGATGTGATCAGCGCCCATGCCACAAGCACCGAAGTGGGCGACCGCTCGGAGACGCTGGCCATCAAGCGCTTGTTCGGAGAGCATGCCTACCAAGTTCCCGTAACCGCAAATAAATCGATGCTCGGTCATATGCTCGGAGCCGCCGGAGGCGCGGAAGCCATCGCCTTGGTCAAAAGCTTACAGGAAGGGATCATCCCGCCGACGATCAATTTGGAACAACCAGATCCGGATTGCGACCTGGACTATGTGCCGAATGCGGCGCGTCCAGCTGAGATGAAGATAGGCATGTCGAATTCGTTCGGCTTCGGCGGCCATAATGCGGTTATTGTTTTACAGAAATACATGGAATAGCTGTCCCTCCCGCTTCTCCGGATAGAAGACGCCTCCGAATCCCGGTTTACCCAACTGGGGAGGAGGCGTCTTCGGTTATATGGATCACTGTGTATTTCTCACCTGGAAGAAACGGCCGGCGGACGCTTGTCAGGAACTTATTTCAATCATAAAGCTATTACAGGGTGGGCAAATTGAAACTATGTGACGGAGAGGCTCGCTTTGAAGTACCGATCCGGCATAAAAAAAGAACAGCAAAGGACGATCAGACCTTATGGCTACTTTACTTCATATTATCGCGCATCCGAACAACGAAACCCAATCCTTCAGCATGGCCGTGGGCAAGGCATTTGTCGAGGCCTACCGCGAAGCCCATCCGGGTGACGAAGTGGTTCGCCTGGACTTGTACAAAGCCCACATTCCCCATATCGATGCCGACGTGTTCAGCGGCTGGGGGAAGCTTCGCTCCGGCAGCGCAATGGATCAGCTATCGGCCGAGGAGAAATCGAAGGTAACGCGATTGAACGAGCTTACCGACCAATTCGTCGCCGCCGATAAATACGTCTTTGTAACGCCGATGTGGAACTTTTCCTATCCGCCGATCATGAAAGCTTATATCGATTCGATCTGTACGGCGGGCAAAACGTTCAAATATACCCCAGAAGGTCCTGTCGGCCTATTGCCGAATAAAAAAGCTCTGCATATCCAAGCCCGGGGCGGACTTTATTCCGAAGGTCCGATGGCGGAGCTGGAAGCAGGACACCGGCATTTAACCGCTATTATGAAATTTTTCGGACTTCCGGGGCTGGAAGGCTTGTTCATCGAAGGACATAACCAATTCCCGGACCGGGCCGAATCGATCAAACAAGAAGCAATTCAAAAAGCCGTCGCACTTGCAAAAACATTTTAAACGCGTATAGCGCGGATTCCTCATAAATGGAGAATCCGCGCTTTTTACAGACATTGCCCCAGAGACACTGCGCCTCGGCTTTCGGCAATCGGCTCCGTTAATCCGCCCTTCCGGTTTCAATCGATTCCGGGAGTATAATCGACAACTTTATCTTCGCTGATGTGCAGCCGATCCTCCAGCTGTTTCTCACGGGCCGCATTGGCTTGGCCGCGGGCCGCACGGTCCGCCGCCTCCCGCTCAGCTTGACTCGAAACGGCAGCTTGAGCATCAACGGATCGGTTCTTAGTCAAGGTTCGGCACTCCTTTCCAAACGACATACGTTCTATCGATAATATGAGCTTGCTAACGTTTAAATATGCCGGTTTAAACAAATACGAAAACAAATCAAACGGATACGGAATCCTCTACTAGGTTTAGAAGCTTTCGCGAATGACTTGATGCTCCAGAGGAAGACGGTCTGTAGGCCGGCCTGGAGCCGCTGCCTTGCCGATAGGGACGATCATAACCGGAACGTAACGCTCCGGAATGCTCAATTCCTTCACGAGGGCATTGCTGTCATACCCGCCCATTGGAACGGTGTCGTACCCTTTTGCTTTGGCTGCCAGCATCAACTGCATAGCCGCCAGGGATGCATTGCGGATCGCTTCGTCTCTGGCTAAGCCTGGGTTGCTTGCATAAGCGCCGTTAACCTGCCCGATCATCATCTCGCGAATTTCAGGCGCCGCTTTTTCATACACGGTGGCTGCGACCTGATTTGCTTCCAAATCGCCGAGCACGATCACAACGACCGAAGCGTCCACCGTTTGTTGTTGATTGTAAGTAATCGGCAGCAATCTTTCTTTATTCGCCTGCTCGCTAACGACAAGAAAACGCCAATGCTGCAAGTTCCATGAGGACGGCGCGCTCGATGCCAACGTCAATATTTCATTCAGTTCCTCCTCAGGAATCGTCACTCCCGGCTGGTACTTTCGCACGGAGTGCCGGGAACGTATCGTTTCTTCGGCCGATACGACTTTTTGTTCGACTGAGCTCATAGTTTTACACTCCTATCTAATGCCTCATCTGCTACGCCTTTAGAATCGCCCCGGAAACGCCGGGTTATGTAGCCCTCACGGCGCAAAATCATGGATACCGCAGGCGCTTCGTATATTACGCGCGATTACGCGCGATATTGAATAACGAGCCCGTGCAGCTTTTCGGAAATCCCGGACAATGTTGTCGCCGAAGAAGTGATTTCCTGAATGGAAGCAAGCTGCTCCTCGGTCGTAGCGGCCACCGTCTGCGCCAGGCTGGCCGTCTGCTCGGCGATGTATCCCATATTGCTCACCGTTGCTGCGACTTCCTCGGTGCTGGCGGACATCTGCTCCGCAGCCGCTGCCGCCTCTTGGATTCGCCTTGATACTTCCGCCGCGGACAGGACAATCAGCCCGAACGTGTTCTCGGCTTGGCCGACCGCGTCCAATCCGCCCTGCAGCTCAGCCAGCCCTTCGTCCATCGACCGGGCGGCCTGAACCGTGCTCAGACGCACCCCTTCGATCACGCGATTAATTTCCTGAATCGATTCGGCGGTTTGCGCCGACAGCTTGCGTATTTCATCCGCCACCACCGCGAAGCCGCGGCCGTGTTCGCCCGCGCGCGCCGCCTCAATCGCCGCATTGAGCGACAGCAGGCTCGTCTGTGTCGCAATCTCGCCTATAAACTCGGATATACGGTTAATGTTATGGGAATGTTCCTCCATCCCCCGGATCGTTTCGCCGGCCTTGCCGACCGCAGAGCTGATTGAATGAATTTTGGCCGAAGCCTGCTGGATCGCTTCCGCTCCCTGTTCCGCTTTCTCCGAAGCCGTCTGGGACAGCTCCGACACTTCCGATGTCGTCTCCGCTATCCGCTGGATGCCCGCCGACATCTCGTCCATCGCCCGGCTGCATTCCGCGGCGCTCTGCGCCTGATTCTCGGAACCGCCCGCCACCTCCTGAATGGAGAGGGTCACGCTTTCGGAAGCGGCGGCATTCTGCTCCGAACTGGCCGACAACTGCTCGGCCGAAGCGGCCACAAGCTGGGAAGCTTGCTGAATTTGCATTACCGAGTCTCGGAGCGAGCCGGACAATGTATTGACAGCGGCAATCAGCGTGCCGATCTCATCCTTGGACGTATGGCGGATCGGCCCTCCCGTCAAATCTCCGTGCGAAATGCGGTTCAACGCTTCCGACGCCAAAGAAACGGGCCTGGAGATCAGTCTGACAAGCAGGAAGCCGATCGCGATAACAACGGCGAACGCCCCGACGAGCAGCAGCCAAAACTCGGTCAAGCTTGCCTGATACAGATCATCGCTATCCTGCTCCGCCTGCTGAGCCCCTTTATGATTGTAATCGATCATTGCGGCGATGCTGCCCTCTACGTCCGCAAACGCTTTGGATAATTCATCGGAAGCGGCGCTCGACCCTTTTCCGGACGCTTTCTGCCGATTGTTCGCTTCAATGAAGGCGTTCCAGTGCTGCTTGAGCCGCTGTAAATTTTCCGCATCCTGCTCGTCGGCCACGCTAGACTCGTACCGGATCAACTGCTGCCCGATGTCGGTGAACGTATCGTCCATTTGTTTGTTGATCGCTTCTTTCTTGGCCGGGTCCGGCTCCATCTGAAGCTGGTAATATAATGTGAGCACATGCTCCTTGGCATAGCTGACATGGTTGGCTACCTCGGTGCCGATAAGCCAGTTATGCGCGATCTCCCTCGTATTGTTCTGAAGCCCTTTCATATTTTCCAAATCCATAAAGCCCATAATCCCCATCATCAGCAAAATGATGAAATACGTTAATACAAGCTTTTTCCCGACCGTCATGACCATGGCAAAGACCCTCCAGTATTGTCTTGATGTTTTCCGCTACTATCATAGGGGGTAATTGTATGGAATTTTACATAGAACTTTATTTACTTTGTATGAATTTCGCTAATAATTGTCTAACATTTGCTATAATCGATAACGATAAGGCAGAACGCTGAGATAGACATTATACAAGCAAGGAGAGGTTTCCCATGGCAATATGGAACCGTCGTAAAGAAAAGCCTGCCGCGGAGCCCGGACAGGAACCTTCGGAACGCGCTCACATTCCGCTTCCCGCCGAAACGTTCGAGGATACGGAGGTCTCGCTGTCCATCCACCGGCAGATGCAGCATTGGGCGGACGAGGCGTATCAGGATTTCGTGAAAAAGGGCGGCTTGGAGCATTTGCCGGGAATCGGCAAACCGCTTGTCGTTCCCGAAGGCGACGTATTTGCGTCCATCATGAAAAACGCCAAGGTGAAGCATCCCTGGATCATGCTGCGCCAGGAAATTCAGCAGCTGATGGAACAAACCATCGAGCTTATGGAGGAACAAGTGCCGCCGGAGCTAATCGAGGAACAGTTGCGCATCATCAACGACTACATAAAGGAGCTTAACCTTCAGGCTCCCGGCTTGTCCTTGCACCGCAAGAGAGTGACTGTAAACAATATTCGGGAGGAGTACCGTAAAACCTATGTAGAGCCCTCCCGAAAATGAAGAGCACAGGCCGCTTTACAGCAAGCCGGGCGTCATGCTACTGTAAAGTTCACATAGATGGTTCGAGGAGGAACGACGAATGAGGATATTGAAATGGGACGGCCATACTCACACCCGCTATTGCTATCACGGAAGCGGCGCGCCGGAAGAGCAATATATCGACCGCGCCGTCCAGCTCGGCTTCGAGCGCTATACGTTAAGCGAGCATCCGCCGCTGCCCCAAGGATGGGTCGCCGACAGCGACTTGTTCCGGGAACTGGCTATGCCGGAGAGCGAGCTTCCGGCGTACATCGAATACGCTCGGCAGATGAAACGGCTGTATGAAGGCAAAATTGAGATTACCGTCGGCCTGGAGCTCGATCATTTGCCCGGGCAGCATTCCTATACAGAACGGTTAGTCGACGAGTGGCAGAACACGCTGGAGGACGTCGTCTATTCCGTGCATTATTTGCCCGGTATCGGCGGCATACGCTGCATCGACTTCACCTCGGACGATTTTCAAACCGGCCTTTTGGCTTATTACGGATCGATGGAGACGGTCATCGAGGAATATTACAATCAGGTCGAGGAAGCCATCGAGTGGGCCACCAGACTGCCGATGCGCAAGCGCCTCGGCCATATCAACCTGATCGAGAAATTCCGGCAGGCGCTGCCCGAATTCGACGACAGCTTGATGGAGCGGCGGCTTCGGGGGATCATTCCCAAGCTGTCCCGCAGCGGCTTCAGCATCGACGTGAATACGGCGGGCACGCGCGTCGCGACCTGCGGCAAGCCTTACGTTCCCGAATGGTTTCTTAGCGAATGTCTCAAGCAGGGCATCCCTTGCGTTTACGGCTCGGATGCGCACAAGCCTGAGCATGTGGGAACAGGCTGGGACTGGTTTGAAGCCCAGCTCTCGGCCTCCCGGTAAACACTCAGAAGTAGATGCCGGTGCGCCCTCCTATTGCGGCGACCACTTGCCCCGGCCCCGCCAAGGCCGATGTCGGCCTGGAAGCCGGAGGCTCGCCGGTTGTCGTCAGCTTATATAAATAGGCGAAATCAGGGTGGGTCACTTCGTCCATCAAATAAGCCGACACAGTGCTTCCTTCGATCCGAAGCCTGTTGAGCTTAGCGATAATCCGTTCCCCGGTCGTGATGCCGATCCCGTGGCCATAGTACAGATCAGGTGCCAGTCTCACCACGTTCTCTCCCTGCCATTCGATCCACTCCGGATTGACGTCGGGATTTTTGAAATACTGGACATCGCCTCCGAACGCCTCAGCGCCGTTGAACTGCGTCACCAGCCTTAAGTCGCGGTCGTAGTTCCATGAATAGAGGTACAGATTCGCAAACAGTTTATCGAATAAAGCGTCTCCGATTACATCGAGAACTCCCTTATACAGCACAATAATAATAGCGGTGGCGCATTCGAAGGCATATTTTTTCCCGTTCAGGTAAATATCGCGCACGGCATCGCTCGACCGGACGTCCGGATTCAATAAAAATCCCCCGTTGTCCTTGCGCGTCCAATACGCTTCGTTGCAGCGGGATTTTTTGAAGGAGGCGAAAGAAACGTCGCTTCGCTCCAAATCCTCCGCGGCCGTAATAATGGATGCGCGCAGCCGCAGCTCGAAGAAGAACGCATCCCAAGACGGATACGTAAACTTAGTAGGGCTGGCATCCATTTCTCTATAAATCGCCCGCTCCAAATCGGTCAGCGCCATTGCGCCCTGCGGGGGGCCTCCCCCGGAAATGACGATCATGACAATCCACCTGCCTTTCATGCGCGATTCATCCGTAACGAACATGCGCAGACCTTTTCCCTTTTAAGGGATCATAACCATTCTATGTTCGGCAGCGCGCCGGCATCCCAATATTTTGGTCAAAACGAAGAAAAAACGCGCCTTGCGCCCGATTTGCCGTACCGGCATTTGTTGATTCGCCCGATTCCATATATAATGAAAAAAATTCGTTCGTTACTATCCTTATCGCGGGAGGCGCCGCCATGCAATCGGAGAACAATCAAACGGAACGATTCGAGAAAGCCCTATGGACCAGCGTCCGCAAGCTGGGTCCGGAATTGACGGCTCATTTGAGCGTTCCTTTGACCAAACAACAATTTTTCATGCTGTACTTTATCTCGAATAAGGGCGTCTGCAAAGTGAGCGAGCTCGCCGAGCAAATGGAAGTGAAGCCGAGCGCGATCACCGTCATGATCGACCGCCTGATCAAGCACGGCGTAGCCGAACGCCGTCATGACGATAAGGACCGCCGCGTCGTCTGGATTGAGCTGACGGATAAGGGCCGGGAAGTGCTGGAAGAAATCAAGATCGTCCGCAAGCAAACGATAGGACGGTATTTGGCCGATATCGAGCCGCAGCGTCTGGAGCTGTTTCTGGACGTATTCGAACAAATCAGCGAAACTATCGCCAAGCTCCATGCCGGAAATACCGGAGAATAAAGCGGGTCATTTCCTATAAATTCGTTTTCAACATGAAATTTATGTGATACAATGAATTTGTTGGTATATTTTGCGCATTTCATTCACATATTAGAAAGGGTTATCACTAAAGCCATAGGGGTACTCTTTCTAATGTGTGAATTTTTTTATTCATGCAAATTTAAGGAACAATTATTGGAGGGTTTTAAGAAGATGGAAACAGGAACAGTGAAATGGTTTAATGCGGAAAAAGGGTTTGGCTTCATCGAAGTAGAAGGCGGCAAAGACGTATTCGTACACTTTAGCGCCATTACAGGAGAAGGGTACAAATCCCTTGACGAAGGACAGCGCGTGCAGTTCAACGTTGTCCAAGGAAACCGCGGACCACAAGCTGAGAACGTAGTAAAGCTTTAAAATTTCACCGGCTGAGGAGGGAACTGCTCGGATGAGAGCAGTTCTTTTTCCAGTGATTGCGGCGCCGAGGGCTTGTACTTTCGCTACGGCTTTCACGGCGCCCCAATACCGGAGAATCTCCTCTGCGGAAGGCGAAGCCGGCTGCTCTTAGGTTCAAGGCCATCTGTCATTCACATGTAGGTATTTTTTGCAGCGCACTAACCAAAGGAGGGGTTACCTTGTATTTCTCAAAGAAAACCATGGAACCGATTCAAGAAGAACAGACACCGGTGTGGATGTGCAGTAATGAAGGATGCTCTTGCTGGATGAGAGAAAATTTCGCTTTGGAAGAAACGCCTGCTTGTCCTCTTTGTCAATCCGAGATGGTGAAGAACACCAAGATGCTGCCCGCCTTGGTCAACTATCATAAGTCCTATTAAGGAACATACATAGCGACGTTGTTCGGGTGAATCGTCCCGTTCGGCTCCGCACGGCGAAAACAAGCCTGGGTCACATGGCTGATACATACCATAACCCGAACAATGACAAAGCACTAACCGCGCTGCGGTTAGTGCTTTGCCGTTTATTTATGAGCTTTTCCCGCCCGTGCCGGAACCGGAGCCTTCGGCGGCAGGAATCGCGAATTCTTCGTTATAATTCGGCAGCGCTTGTTTGGTCAAATACTCCTGATCGATATATTTGGCCAAGTACTGCTTGCCGAACAACTGGTCATACTGCAGGTCGCGGTATTGATTTACCGTTGCCTGTATATCTTCGGGAACGCTCTGATGCAGCCCGCCGTCCGCATCGACGACAAGGTTGCGAAGCAAGCCCGGCGCCTCTTGCAGCAGCTTATCGTTCAGCGCAAGCGAAGCCGGCTTCTCCATGCCCAGCTTGTTCAGCACATACGTGCCGAGGAACGAGTCGCTCAGCGTAGGCTTCTGCTCTTGCGGCAGATCGACGTTCGACCACATGACAAACGGCACGCTGTGCATTTTCTTCGTTTCCTCCAGCGACCAGCTGCCGGTGCCGATCAAGCCTCCCTGCTTGTAAACGTCGTAGTCCAAGCCGAGCATCGGGAGATGGTCGCCGTAAAATACGATGACCGTAGGCTCATCGGACTGCTGGAAATGATCGATTAGCATCTTCAGGCTTTGATCCGCATCATGCGCGCCCTGCGTGTAAGTCTCCAGAATGCTGCGGGCATCGTCGGTCAGATTGCCATTAGCTTTAATCTCAGTTTCCCCATAGCGATTATCGTCATAAGGTCCGTGATTTTGCATCGTGACGGCGTAAATAAACATCGGTCTGTCCGTCTCATCCACCTGCTTAATAATGTTCCGCGACACTTCGTCGTCCGAAATAAACAGACCTTTATATTCCGGGTTTTCGAATTGGTCCTTGCTCATAAAGCTTTCGAAGCCGAGCTCTTTATACACGCTTTCGCGGTTCCAGAACCAGCCCTCGTACGAGTGAATCCCCATGCTTTTATAACCCTGCGTTTCGAAATAACTGGCCAAGCTCGGAACCGGCTTGCTAATATACTGCTGGTACGGCACGGACCCGTCCGGCAAAAAGCTCATGGATTGCCCGGTCAGCACCTCATATTCCACATTGCTGGTACCCCCGCCGAACTGCGGAGACAATAAATATCCGGAGGTCGATTCCTTCTGCAGCTTATGAATCGTCGGCACCGGGTCTTCGCTGTATTGGACGTTCGGAAGCAGTGTCGGGTCCCAAAAAGCTTCGTTCATAATAAAAATGACATTCGGCTGCTTGCCTTGGAACGGATCGCCCTGCTTGCTGACCGATGCGGTCTGCACCATGTTATCACTGGCCAAATCCTGCGCAAGCGAAGCCATAGCCGGCTCGCTGTAGCCTTCCGGTTTAGAAATAATCGAGTTTTTAACGTTCATCGTGAACGCCAGCGCCATGCCGTTGTTGCTGTAGTTTTGCTTTTGATCCCAGACGATCTCGCTGACGCCCGCGCGGTCAAACAGATGAGCCGCCCAAGTCGTCCTGACCCCCAGCGAATAAAGCGCGACCAGTGCGAGAATCCCCAAAACGGCGCGGCCTCCGATGTGCATTTTGAGCCGCGGCCAGACGAAATGCATCGCGACCAACACGACGACCAGCAAGCCGAGGGCGGCCAGCCGCTTAATTGCCGCAGGTCCCGTCACAAGCGGAATGATGTTCATGCCTTCTTTTTTCAGAAAAATATCCCATGGAAAAAACGGTTCGCCGATCAATTTGGTCTTAAAATAACAGACTAGAGCCATAATAGACAGTAATAAAGACGCCAAGGTGACTCCCGTCATCATTGAACCGAATAAACTATAGAAAAATACAAGAACGCATAAATCGATGATTGCATTAACCGCAAACAGCTTCTGATTTTGCATCATCCAGGCCCAAGTTTCCGGGAATGAGCCTCGTTGAATGAATTCGACCCCAAACACCAGCAATAGCGGAACTACCGCGAGCATAATAACGATTAGGCCGTATTTTAAAGCCCGGTTTCGTTCGATCGGAGCCGTTCGGCGCTTATGCCGAGCTTTTCGTTGCAGCTTCATCTTCTCACACTCCTTTGTTAATAATATCCTTCTCGGTTCGTTTCGATCCACATGGATGCATTCATTATATACACAAAAACTTAATATTAGCTGAAAATGAGGCCGAATGGGGAAAATTGGTGCAAAAAAAATGTGTAAAAGGTATGAACTCTATCATTTCCGTCCATTCTATTTAGTAGAACTCATAGATTTCGTTATGAATGGAAGGGAAGGATTGTACGATGAAACGAAAATGGATCGCTTATGCGCTATGTTTCCTTATCGCCGCCGGCTGTGCGGCAGGAGCTTGGGCCGCCCGCGTCAATGCCGGCCGTTCGGCGGCTTCAAGCCTCGAATTGCTGCTTCCTTTATCCCAGCAAATAATGTCCTCCGACAAGAGCATTGTTATTAAACATGCCGATACCTACCAAAACTACTCGGATGAAAAACAATTTTTGGACACGGGGCGAATGCTCGGAAGACTGTTCGAACTTCCCGAGGACGGAAAGCTTAGCCGCGAGGAAGATCATATCCTTTATCGCACGGCAACGACCGATTCGCACGGCGCCGATTTGACGATGCTCTGGGTCGGATTCTTCGATCATACGTCCGAGCTGATTCTTACCGGAGGCAGCGGGCCGGATACTTCTCCCGCCGATATGATAGAACTTCAGCGGAAGCTTACGGACAAGCTGCAGTCTATCGGCATTAAGCCGCAATGGAATGTAATGATCCAAGGAGTGCTTGCGGGTGATGACGTGGCCTCTTCTCCCTCCCCGACCGATTGGCTCGTGGCCAAGCTTCAAGCGAAGCAAGTGGAACAGTACGAGGACAACGGCAGCACAAGCATCACGTATTATTCCCCTTTCATCAGCGAGCATATTTCTAACGGCAAGCAAGCGATGAACTTGCAGGTTGCCGTTCACCGCAATTCCATTACCCAAGAGAAGCGCGTCACTATAGGAACACCTGCCATTACAATAGAATATTAATACGCCGTCTTTAACGAACAATTGTTCTTTTTCTTCTTTTATTGTAAACTGACCGAAGAGTTCTTTATGATAAAAGGTGATAACATGACTAACCCTACATCTTATAACGTCCCTTACGGCGCTTCGATAAAACGGATTCCGCAGGCCGCTATTGCGCCCGCGAAAACAAGCAAGGACCTGGTGTCCGATCATGAATCGGATGCCTTTTATTTTCGTTCGCTGGAGAATTCCGGCATCGCCTTGAACGCCCGGCAGATCGAAGCGGTGCGCCACGATCAAGGCCCGCTACTGACGCTGGCCGGCGCCGGTTCCGGCAAAACGTCGGTGCTTGTCGCCCGCGCAGGCTATCTGATGAACGTTCTCGGCGTCCATCCTTCGCATATTTTGCTCGTTACCTTCTCCAGCAAAGCCGCCGCGGAAATGAAGCAGCGTATCGCCGCTCTTCCCGGCATAACAAGCGGAATGGCCCGCGAAGTGCAGGCGCGGACGTTTCATTCCTTCTTCCTGCTGCTGCTCCGAAGGCAAGGATATACGCAGGACATTTTCAGCGAAACCCGCTATCAGCACATCGTTCTGAAACGAATTCTGCGCGAGCGCGGACTCCAGGACGATTACGAGCCGGAGACGCTGCTATCCGTCCTCTCTTCGTGCAAAATGAACATGACCGATCTAAACGGGCTGCCCGAGCGTTCCATGGACGAGAGGAACATCAAACGCATTTTGCGGCAATACGAGCAGTGGAAAGCGGATCAGCGCAAAATGGATTTCGACGATATTCTCGTCTTCGCCCACAAGCTGCTGCTCAGCGAGCCTTCGCTGCTGGCTTCTTTGCAGCAACGGTTCCGTTACGTCATGAACGACGAGTTTCAGGACACGAACAAGCTGCAGTACGAGCTTGTCCGCATGATCGCCGAGCCGCAGAACAATCTGATGGTCGTAGGAGACGACGATCAGACCATCTATACGTTTCAGGGCGCCAGCCACGAATTCATCCTGCAGTTTCACCGGCAATACCCGAAGGCCCGAACGGTCACGCTGGATATCAACTACCGTTCCACTTCCAGCATCGTCGGGCTAGGCAATGAAATCATACGGCATAATATGCGCCGTAAGCAAAAGACGCTGCAAGCGACCAAGGAAAGCCCCGCAGCGCCCCGGTATTACAGGCCCGGCGATACGGACGACGAAGCCGCAACGGTCCTTGCCGAAATCCGCAGCGAGGTGGAGCAAGGCCGGCGTTCCTACAGCGACTACGCGGTACTGTACCGCACGGCAAGCAGCAGCCGGGCCATGCTGGAGGAACTGGTCATTCAGAACATACCGTTCGTGCATGACGGCAATACCGATCTGTTCTACGAGCAGTGGATCGTCAAGCCGATCATCGACCATCTGCGGCTTGCCATGGACCGTCGCAGCTTTGCAGCGATTGAAGGGATTTTGCAGACTTTATACGTGAGCCGGGAGAAAGGGATGGAATTTATTTACGCTCAGGAGAAGCTGCGGCCGAAGAAAGGGCCGCTCGTGCATCTCCTATCCTTGCCGGACTTGAAGGAATTTCAGAAGGAGAAGGTAAAGGAGCGCATCGAGCTTGTCAGCATGATCCGCGATATGAAGCCGGCCGACGCGATTCGCCATATGCGCCGCAGCTTCTACGACGTCTTCATGGAAACGGCGGACGGGCGCAGCTTCACGCAGCATAAGGAAATGCTGAAGGAAACGCTCGACGAGCTGGAATCGTCGGCCAAGCGCTTCGACTCGATCGAAGCGTTCCTCGGCCATATCGGACATATGCTTCAGATGCACCAGGCCATGGAGCAGCTGCGCAGCGATCCGAACGCCGATACGGTGAGTTTGATGACCATTCACAAAGCGAAGGGCCTGGAATTTCCCGTCGTCTTCGTCATCGGCTTTTCCGAAGGCATACTGCCTCACAGCTCTGCGCTCGACGCCGGAGAAGACTCCTCCGCCAAAGGGGATAAGCGCCCGAAGACCGTCGTTCAAGCGGACAACGGCCAGAAGGACGCCTACGCCGCGCTTGAGGAAGAGCGGCGGCTCGCTTATGTAGCCGTTACACGGGCGAAGGAGGAGCTGATCGTCTGTTCGCCGGCTTACTATCGCGGCAAGAAAGCGAACGTCTCGCGCTTTCTTACCGCCGTGTTCAGCGCGCCCAAGCCTGCTGCCGCGGCGAACACGGCCGCCCCGCGGGCACAGGCGGGCCCCGGCCCGGCCGCTGCGGCTGCCAAGCCCGGCGGCGCGGGCTACCGCTCGGCGCCCGGCAGCGGCACCGGCGGCATCGGGGGAAGCGCCACGGCAAGCGGCGCGCCCAAGAAGCTGCACACCGTGCCGGCGTGGCTCTGCACGAGCGGCAGCTGCCCCGCATGGGCGCGGATCAGCAGCGCCCAAGAGAGCAAGCGGGCGAGCAAGGCGTGCCCGCTGTGCCAGGCCCCGATGCGCCGCGGCAGCAAGGAAGTGCCGGTGTAACCGGGGGGCGGTCCGTCCCCCTCGCACCGGCCGCAGCCGCCGCTCTGCCGCGCTAATGAAGGCAGGCGGCGCAGCAGGCCTGCACTTACGCATTACCGGGAATTCTTGCGGCAATTCACGATCCGTTCTATAATCCTAACCATTCAGATTTCATAAGAAATGGAAACCGATATGGATAAGGATGAGGGATCAAACTATGCTGCAAATTCGTCGTTACCTGCTTATCGCGGCAGGCACCTTCGCCGTCGCCCTGGCCTTCAACTGGTTTGCCGGCCCGAACCACATCGCAGCGGGCGGAATGTCCGGGACCGCCCTTCTGATCGGCTCGCTGCTGCATATCGAGCCGTCGGTGCCGCTGTGGATCGGCAGCCTGCTCATTCTCGCGGTCAGCGTCTATTTTCTGGGGCTGCGCTCGCTTGCCGTCTCCGCAGCCGGCTCCGTGCTGCTGCCGCTGTTTGTCTACGCGACGCGCCACTGGCCGCCGCTGACGGACAACCCGCTGCTGGCCGCCATCTACGGCGGCCTTATGACCGGGGCCGGGCTCGGGCTCGTCTTCCGCGCCCACGGCAACACCGGGGGCTTCACGCTTATCGCCCAGCTGCTCCACCGCTGGCTCGGCGTCAAGCACAGCCAAGCCATCATGGCGATGGATTCGGCCGTCGTATTGTCCGCCGGCCTCCTGTTCTCGCCGGAGCAAGCGCTGTACGCACTGATCGGCGTATTCGCGACGAGAAAATCGATGGACCTTGTACTCAAGCTGCAGCGGGCTTCCAAGGTCGCTTATATTATTTCCTCCGCCCGCTGCGAAGAGGCACTCAGCCGAGCGGTGCTTCACGACCTGGACCGCGGCCTGACGAAAATAGCCGGGACCGGAGGCTATACCGACGACCTCCGCGTCATCCTGATGATCGTCCTGGCCGCTAGCGAGGCCCGCAGGCTGAAGCTGCTCGTCCAATCGATCGATCCGCAAGCGTTTATGATTGTCTGCGACGCGGACGATGTCGCCGGGGAAGGCTTCCCGGAGCATCCTGTCATACGCAGGAGCAGGAAGCGGCGGCAGCTTACGGTGTAGCCCGCCCCGGCTGAGTGAGCCCTGCGATGCGGGACGCTCCCGGGGGCAAGCCGCGGCTCGCCAAAAAGCCCCCCGTCTTCACCCGGGAAGGGGGAAACGGGGGGGCTGACGCAAGCCTCGTCTATCTTTCATTCAAGCTTAATCGAAATAGCGGATGCTCATCGCTTCGCGAACCTCCAGCATCGTCTCTTTGGCGATAGCTCGGGCCTTGTCGGTGCCGGAGACAAGCAGTTCGTCGATCCGTTTCGGCTGGCCCTCATACTGCCGCCGGCGCTCCCTGATCGGCTCTAGCAGCTCGTTCATCGCGCCGGTTGCCAGCTTCTTGCAGTCCGCGCAGCCGATCCGCCCGCGACTGCACTGCTCGTAAATGTCCTGCTTGCTCTCCGGGCGAAACGCGCAATGATACCCGTATATCGGACAGATGTCCGGATGGCCGGGGTCGTGCTTATGAATGCGGCTCGGGTCCGTCTTCGCTTTCTTGATTTTCTCCTCGACCTCGCCGGGAGACGAATCGAGATAGATCGCATTGCCCATGCTTTTGCTCATCTTGCTGTTGCCGTCCAGCCCCTCCAGCCGCTCTCCGACCAAAGCCCGCGGCTCGACCAGCACCGGCGCATACAGGTCGTTAAACCTGCGCACGATTTTCCGCGTCTGCTCGATATGCGGAATTTGGTCCTCGCCTACGGGAATGAGCGTAGCCTTGCAGAAGGCGATATCCGCCGATTGGCTGACCGGATACCCCAAAAAGCCGTAATACATTTCCTTGTATCCCCGCTCCTTCGCCTCCGTCTTGATCGTCGGATTGTGGCGAAGCGAATTGACCGTCACGAACATGGAGAAGTACACGGTCAATTCCGCGATCTCGGGAATCATCGATTGGACAAACAGCGTAGATTGATCCGGGTCGATCCCGACGGCCAAATAATCGAGCGCGACCTTTCTCAAGTTATCTTTAATCAGCTGCGGCTGATCGAAATGCGTCGTGAGCGCCTGCACATCGGCCAGCATAATGAAGCTTTCATACCGCTGCTGCAGCTCTACCCGATTTTTCAAGCTTCCGACGTAATGACCAAGGTGAAGTTTTCCGGTAATGCGATCTCCGGTTAAGACACGTTCCTTCATGGAACATCCTCCTCTGATTTGATTTTAGCAAACGATCCGTCCTGCGCCACCACCAGCCATCATCCATGGTCATCACCTCTTTTCATATATAAAAATCGAAAGCGCGCCGAATCCGCCCCGGGTGCCGGACTGCCGCCGTCAGCCACGGGCTGCGCGCCCGCCTCAATCGTATGGAACAAGAACAAATCCTCCAAAAGTGACGTGATGCTCTGAAGCTTATTCCGTCCGCATCCAGCCTAAGCCGGATCGGCGTCTAACCATTCCTCTGGGATCGTTCTATGGGTAGACTTTCCTTTCGGGGAAGAACCCCGATATCCACAGGATATGGCTGCGCATCATTTCCTAAACAATAAAAAAACTCCGCCCTTGGTTAAAGGACGAAGTTGGATTCGCGGTACCACCTTTGATTAGCCTTCCTCCCGGAAGACTCGCTCTGCAGGTACGGATGCTCAAGGTCTCCCAGCGAGCCTTGTGATCGATACCCTGTCTTTTGTAACGGTAAGACATCCGCCTCTCCTACCCAGCTCCGGCAATCATGCCCGAAGCTTTCGGATCGGCACTCCGAAGCCCATTCAACGCGCAGCTGACACGGATTCGCACCACCCATCCGCTCTCTGAAGCCATCCGATACGCCTACTCTTCTTCATCAACGTGCACTATTTATTTTTATCAGTATATCATATGTTCCGCTTTTGTAAACCCGGCCATTCGCCGCTGCCTCATTCCTGACCGGCCAAGCCTATTGCAAAATATCCTCGATAGCCGCCAGCTCTTCCGCGCTGAATTCGAGGTTGCCGAGCCCCGCTACCGCATCCTCGATCTGGCTCACCTTGCTCGCGCCGATTAGCGCCGAAGTGACGCGGCCGCCGCGCAGCACCCAAGCTACCGCCATCTGCGACAGCTTCTGTCCGCGCTGCCGGGCCAGCTCGTCCAAGCGGCGCACTTTGCCGAGCACTTCCTCTGTCAGCTCCTCCGGCTTCAGAAATACACTCGAACCGGCTGCCCGCGAATCCTGCGGAATCCCGCCGAGGTAACGGTTCGTCAAGATGCCTTTATGCAGCGGCGAATAAGCGATGCTGCCGACGCCCGCTTCATCCAACACATCGAGCAGCCCGTCCTCTACCCAGCGGTCCATCATCGAATATCTCGGCTGATGGATCACGACCGGCGTACCCAAGCGGCGCAAAATGTCCAGAGCTTCCTTCGCCCGGTCGGCCTTGTAGTTGGACAAGCCGACATACAGCGCCTTGCCTTGGCGCACGATCAGGTCGAGCGCTCCCATCGTTTCTTCCAGCGGCGTGTTCGGATCGGGACGGTGATGATAAAAAATATCCACATAGTCCAAATCCATCCGCTTCAAGCTTTGATCCAGACTCGCCACCAAATATTTCTTCGACCCGAAATCGCCGTAAGGCCCCGGCCACATCAAATATCCGGCTTTGGTGGAGATGATCATCTCGTCCCGATACCCTGCGAAATCGGCATTCAGAATGCGTCCGAAATTCTCCTCGGCGCTGCCCGGAGGCGGCCCGTAATTGTTGGCCAGGTCAAAATGCGTAATGCCCAGATCAAATGCGCGGCGCACCATCGCGCGGCCGTTCTCATAAAGATCGTTCCCGCCGAAATTATGCCACAGCCCGAGCGACACGGCCGGCAGCTTCAAGCCGGTGCGTCCGCACCGGTTATAGACCATGGAATCGTAGCGTTCCTTGCTTGGAATATAGCTCATCGTTATTCCTCCCCGGAGTTTATAACTTAAATTTTTTCCCTCAATACTTCATAATTTCGGTCGTCCGCCTTCATTCTAGCGCTTTCCTTGGACAAACCATATGTCAGCATGTATGCTATATATGGCATCATGTCTCTCATTGCCTTAATACGTCCATTGACCGGAGGCCTATATGACCTTATTGGATTACCGTTATACATCGGACGCGTCGGCGCCTTCCATTGAACTCAAACTGTATTATTGCGGCTATGAGCGCTGCGCTCCCGGCCATTCCTGGGGGCCTGCGCTGAAAGATCATTATAAAATTTTGTATATTCACGGCGGCAAAGGCATTTATCGTACCGGAGACCGGATCTACGAGCTCGGCGAAGGACAAGGCTTTCTGCTATGTCCCGACGTCATCGCTTCCTACCGGGCGGATGACGAAGACCCGTGGACTTATTCCTGGGTCGCCTTCAACGGCCTTAGCGCCGAGCTATATTTGCGCCGCGCCCAGTTGTCTCCCGCCAATCCCGTATTCCGCTGCACCGACGCCCGGTCTATGGATCAATGCTTCTTGCAGGTGTACGAAGCGAGCAAATCCAAAGGCAGCAGCGATACGCGGCTGCTTAGCGCGTTATATGGATTTTTGTCGATGCTGATTGAAGAAGCGCAATCTCACTGCCCTTCGGCCAAGCCGGACAACCTGCGGGATCTCTATGTCCAGAAAGCGGTCGAGTTTATTCAAATGAACTATTCGCAGCCGGTCGCCATCGCCGACATGGCCGACTGGATCGGCCTCGAACGCAAATATTTGTCCAAGCTGTTCAAATCCGGCACCGGCATGTCGCCGCAAGATTTCCTGATTCATTTCCGGGTAAGCAAAGCATGCGAGCTAATGAAAAACCCCGCGCTCTCCATAGGGGAAATCGCAGGCTCCGTCGGCTACAAAGATCAGCTGCTCTTCTCGAAAATGTTCCGTAAGGTGAAAGGCATGCCGCCGAGCGTGTACCGGAGGACCAGCACCACCTGATCCCTGCGCTTCCGCTGTCCGACCCGGTACCGCAGCTTACCGGCAGCTCCCTGCTGCGAACGACAAATAGGAGAGGACAAACGAGTCCTCTCCTTGTTATTGTATCGTCAGCCGTCAGGCCAGCTCTGAGACGGTTCATTCCGCCGCTTTCCCCGCGGCAAGCCCGCGGCTCCTTCGCAGCCCTAGCCTAAGCTCTGGCACGGGCCAGCAAGTACAGGAAGTAAGGCGCCCCGATCACCGCCACGACAATGCCCGCGGGAATTTCCTCGGGCTGCATAATGGACCGCCCGATCGTGTCCGCCACGATCAGCAGCAGCCCGCCCGTCAGCGCCGACGCCGGCAGCAGATGCTGATGCTTCGGCCCGATCAGCCGTCGCGCCAAATGCGGCCCGATCAAGCCGACGAAGCCGATGCCGCCTCCGACGGCGACGCAGGAGCCGGCAAGCCCTACGGCCGCGGCGATCAGACCGAGCCGCTCCTTCTCCACCGGCGCTCCGAGCCCTGTAGCGGTCTGCTCGCCCAGGTTTAGCACATTCAACACGCGCGCCTTATAGAAAGCATAAGGAAGCAGAACGATCAGCCACGGCAGCAGCGCAAGCACGAATTTCCAGTTCGAGCCCCACACGCTGCCCGCCAGCCATACCGCGACGAATTGATAGTTTTGCGGGTCCAGTCGGAGCGTCAGCACGATCATCGCCGCGCTGATTCCGGCCGCAACGGCGATACCCGTCAGAACCAGCCTCGTCGGCGACAGCCCTTCATGCCGTTTGTAAGCGAGCACGTAAATGATCGTGGCGGTTAGGCCAGCGCCGATCAGCGCTAGAAACGGCAGCACAAATACCGGTGCGGCCGTTGTCGTCGGATAAAAGGAAATGAACAAAATGACCATCAGCCCGGCGCCCGCATTAATGCCGAGCATACCCGGATCGGCTAGCGCATTGCGCGAAATTCCTTGCAAAATGCAGCCCGATACCGCAAGCCCGGCGCCGACCAGCATCGTAATGACGATGCGGGGCAATCTGAATTCGAATAGGATAAGATGCTGCTTGGCGGTACCCGCTCCGAAAAACGTCCGGAACACATCAAGCGGTCCGAGCCGTATGTACCCTGTATTCATGCTGATCAGAAGCATCAGCAGCAGCAAAACTGCGAGAGCGGCCAATACGAGAACGGCGCGAGCGACTCTTTTGCGTTCTCCCGCCGAAGATGAGACGAAAGCCATTACAGCTCCCTCCTTTCCTTACGTACCAGGTAGAGGAAGAACGGTACCCCGATCAGCGCGATGAGCGCCCCGATCGGCGTCTCGTAAGGAGGGTGGATCATTCTCGCGCAAATATCGGCGATCACCATCAGCAAGCCGCCCATCACGGCGGAGCAAGGAATAATCCAGCGGTAATCGACGCCGACCAGCGCGCGCACGATATGCGGGATCACCAGACCAATGAACCCTACGGCCCCGACGGCGGATACGGCCGCGCCCGCCAACACGAGCACCAGCACCATCGCCATGAGCTTCACGCGCCCCGTACGTTGGCCCAAGCCTTGCGCCAGCTCTTCGCCAAGGCTCAGCACCGTGATCGAACGGGACAGCATCAGCGAGCCGACCAGCGCCGCGGCGACCCAAGGGAACATAATTTTCAGCTGCAGCCACTTCGTGCCAGCCACGCCGCCCGCATACCAGAACGCCAGATCCTGACCGATGCGGAAATAGAGGGCGATCCCTTCGCTTAAAGCGACCAGCAGCGCGCCGACTGCAGCTCCGGACAACGCGAGGCGCACCGGCGTCATCCCGTTTTTGGTGAGCGAGCCGATGCCGTACACCATTCCGGCTCCGATCGCCGCCCCGATAAAGGAGTACATGATCAAATATAAGAAAGGAAGACCCGGCAGCAAGGCAAAGCATACTGCAAGCGCAAAGCCGGCTCCGGCGTTAATGCCGAGCAGCCCGGAATCGGCGAGCGGATTTCTCGTAATCCCCTGCATAATCGCCCCCGCTACGGCAAAACAGGCGCCGACCATCGCCCCCGCCAATGCTCTGGGCAGCCGCAGCTCCTGAATAATCTGATGCTGCGTCAAATCCGGATTGAAATGAAATACCGCCTGCCAGACCGTCAGAAACCGGATATCGGCGGCCCCCAGGGAGATCGACGTCACTAGCCCTACAATTAAAGCAGCCAACCCGCCGATAAGCACCAAAGTCGCCGCCAGCGGCCGCGTCCGCAAAGGCGTTTTGGAGGGGTTCTCTAAGCGCGCCGCTTCTTCAGTATGCAACATATGCGAAAACCATCCTTTGTCCCAAAAATATACACGTGATAATGAGAATCAGTATCACCATCAAGTCACTATATTAGCATAATAGCCTGAGAATGGATAGTAACGGCCTTATATTTTTTTCAAAAAGGAACTATTTTCTCGCCCTTTACCGGGGGCATCCATACCCGCTTTCACGAAGTATTTCTATCTCATGCTACTATTTTTATCATAAACAAATCGTATAAAGACGGAGGATCAGGACAGAATGGACAATGAATAAAGCGAAGGGGTGTTAGATCAATGGAAGCTAATATGAGTATCGTCGATGTCGCAAAGCAAATTCAACAGCTGAAGCATAGCGGGGAGACTATGAGCAAGAAAAAAATCAAGCAGTCTCATCCGGAGCTTCTGCAAAATGCGCTGTATTACTTCCCAAGCTGGGAGCATGCGATCCAAAGCTCCGAATCCCTTTAATGATGAACGTGACGGAATAGTTGTAAAGACGGGGGCCTGAAGCAGGCCCCTCTTTCATCGTGAGCCGGCAGGCCGTCATAACCACTTACAAAGGAACAAATCCCCCAAAAGCCATCCATGCCGCCGACGCGGCACCACAGACAATGGAAATGGGGTACCAAGAGTAATTTCCAGGGTAGTGACGTGATGCTCTGAAGCTTATTCCGTCCGCATCCAGCCTAAGCTGGATCGGCGTCTAACCCTTCCTCTGGGATCGCTCTATGGGTAGAGACATTACTTTTGGGAGAGCATCCGGATATCCACAGGAAATGGCTGCGCATCATTTCCTAAACAACAAAAAAAGACCCGGCGGAAAACCCGCTCAGGTCCTTGACACGAAGTATGGGCGTTGTTGCGAAAAAGAACTCGGGCTGCAAAGACATTATGTTCATTAGCCGAAAACGGCGGTTATTTCTTGGCGTTGGCCTTCGGGCCCTCCACCTGCCTCGCCGTCTCCTCCCGGAAATCCCTCCGAGCCGTTCCTCCTAACCGCATGTTTCCCGCTTCTTCGCAGGCTTACTGTAAATGCAGCTTGATCAATCCGATCAGCTCCTCGTATTCCTGCTCGCTCAGCTGCTTGTTCGGCGCGGGATTCATCTCGAACATTTTGCCCCACGTGTACTCGTTCTCGTATTTCGGAACGATGTGGAAATGCACGTGCGGCATCGTATCGCCGAAAGCGCCGTAATTAATTTTGCCCGGAGCAAATGCCCGTTCAATCGCTTGCGCCACCTGAGCGACGTCCCGCATATACGCGTCCTGCTTCTCCTGCGACAAATGGAAAAACTCCGTCTGATGCTCGTTCAGCGCCACGATGCAGCGGCCCCGGTACGTCTGTTCCTTGAACAAGTACAACGTGGACACGCGCAGCTTGCCGATTTCGATCATAATGTTATCCAGCCGCTCGTCCTGAGCGCAATAAATACAGCTTTGAGTCATGGCTGCTCCCCTGCCTTCGGGTGAATTTGACCTGCTTCGGTTTAATACTACGCCCCCGCCCTTTGTTTGTCCATGTTCTTTTTTGCACGGTTTCCACCGGTTAGACCCGCACATGCTTCAGCTCCGGCGCATGGCTGTACGAGGATACGCGTACCAGCATGGTAATAAGCTCGCGGATCGTGCCGCTGCCGATTTCGCCGCTTAAATATTCGCTCAAGCTGCGGCTGCGGATCGCATGGGTATCGACCTTGCGCAGCCCGCGGTAAAACCGCAGCAGCTCCATCTTCTCTGCCCAGCTCAAGGCCGAGCCGAGAAATAAATGGGCCATCGGCACGGTCCGCTCGCTCTCTTTGTCCCCTCCGAACACGAGCTGCCCGCTAAGCCTGGGCTTCCCTCCCGAAGGGGCGACGCCAAGCTCGCGCAGTACGGACATCCCCTTGCCGTGCTGATACAGCGCATGCGGCCCGAGGTTGAACACGCCGCCGTCGCGCACGCTCGATATCGCCCGCCCGCCGGGTGCGGTTCCTTTTTCCAGAAGCAGCACTCGAAGCCCCCTGCGGGCCAAATAGACCGAAGCGGCCAATCCGGCCAGCCCTCCCCCGATAACGATCGTATCCCAAACTTCGGAATCGCCGCTTCTATTCATAGCGTTTACCGGCATTGTCATCGTCGTTCGCCACCTTATCGTCAGTTATCGTCTTCTAATCCCTACGACGATTTACCCTGCAGCATTGTGACCCCGAGACAATATCCGATCCGCTAAAAAAAATGTCTTCCCGCTCTCCTCCCGTCCGATACAGTTCCATTCGATACCGTTCCCCGGATGCGGCTTCCGCCATCCGCCCTTCGCGCGGCATTGCCTTTCTACAGCAAACGGATCGTAACGGTTTTATCGAATGGCGTAACCCAGTTCATATGCACGTACCGGCAGCCCGCAGGATGGCTGTCTTCGCGAACCTCCGTCACGAAGTGCTCGCAGCACCCCGGCGCAAGCTCAAGCGCATGCCCGCCCGACGCGTACCGGGCCGTGCCATGCTTCAGCATATACCGCCCTTCGCCGACAGGCTCCAGCCCCTCGCCCGCAAGCTCGCCTTCTGGCCCGAGAATAAAGGTCAGCTGGGTCAGCACGTCCTCCCGCTCGTCGGAGACAACCCGCAGCGTCCATTCCGATGCGCCGGGCGTCAGCTCGGCCGTCAGCCGATGCGTCTGCACATGCGTTGACGGACGGTGCTGATGCGGCAGCAAATACCACGGACTCATTCGCTCCCGCCCCTCGGGCAGCAGCGACCTCGGTATCGGTCCGGTGTAGCCCTTCTCCATCGTAACGCTCAGCGTATAACCGTGCTCGCGGGCCTCCAGCTCCTCGAATTTCACAACGCCGGGGGAGAACGACGTCGACAGCTTCACCCCGAGTAGCCGGACCCCGCCGTGACGCAGCGAGAAGAACGAAGGCGTTCTTGCCATAACCGTCGCGCTGGTCTCCCGGTCGCGAATCCGGACGAGCGGAGCCCCGAACGCCGGGTGCATGCTGCTGTGCCGGATTTGCATATGATGGCCTACGGAATGAGCTGCCTCCAGATGCTCCCGGACCGGGTGCGAGCCGTTGATTACCTGCACATACCGGTCCGGCAGCGGGGCCCGCTCCAGACCGTCTATATTCGTCTCCTCCGGGTAGAGCAGGAGCTGCAGAAGCGCATTGTTGTTCACGCCCTCCGGCCCGCGGATGCGGGAGCCCGCGCTGTCGGCCATCGCGGCAAACAGCGGGTCCCGGTCATGGGCCGCCATAAACCGGTAAGAGAGGAAGTACGTCGCCAGATCATAAGAGTGGCCGAAATCTTGACGGCCGGAATAATCGGTAACGATCTCGCCGGACGGATGCACCAAATATACCATCATGCGCAGGTTGCGGCGCACGGCCTCAAGCAGCTCGGGCCGGTTCAGCACCCGGCCCGTATGGTAGAGCGCAATGTCGCTGACGGCGTTGTAGATGCCGTTGCTGCGCTCGGTCCACTCGCCGTCCTCCGTGATGTCGAGCCCTTCGGCGAGCCATTCCTCGGCTCTCGCCGCAAGCTCCGGCAGCTTGAAGATTTCGTACAGCAGCGACAATGCCGCCGTAAGCACCCAGCGATGGTTCGGCGTGTGGCAGCCGCCGGTCAGCATGGCGGGAATCGTGCGCTCAAGAAAAAGCCTGAGCTTGCCTGCAGCCGGCTCGCTATCCGCCCAGCCGTGCCCGAGCAGCAGCCGGTACATCTGGGTCACTCCTCCGACGACGAAGCCCGTGTCCGGCGGCGAATTGAAATTGGTCGAGCCGAGCGACACCGTCCCGTCGGCATGCTGGCGGTTCAGCATGAAATCGGCCGCCAGCTCGAAGGCTGCAAGCAGCTCCGGGTCGTGATAATACCGCGAGTCCGAATTGACCAGCGCGCACGCCCAGCAGGCCATGAAGCTCGGCGTACCGCCGTGGTTCGGCCTCGGAATGCCCGAGGCGTCCATAATCCCGCCCGCATATTTGCTCGAAGCGTCCTTCACCTGCTTGCTCAGCGTAGACTGCGTGACTTCGTCGTATAACTGAACCAGTCTTTTATAAGTCGGTTCCATAGGCTCATCTCCTCGTTTCGCTTACGCTTCGTACTTCAAAAGCGAGCGCTCGGTCCAATGGCGGATCACCTGTCGTTTCCAGCTTGGATTTTACCGGTAATCAGCCGGTGGCTCTGATGGATGTCGTCCGGCCGGCAGGCGGCCTTCAGCTCATAGACCTTCACCCTGGCCTGCTCGATAGCGCCCAGAAACCGGTCGAAGCCGCGCGGGTCGCCGCTGTGCACATACGGGCACCAATGATCGGACAGCTCCGGCGTTTCATGGATATGCACGCCGTAAATATAAGGCTTCACCCGCTCCAGCTCGGCGTCGTTATCGTACAATCCCATCCGTTCCATCATCGTCGCATGGCCGATATCGTACCACAGATAGACCGGGGCGCCCTGCAGATGGTCGCAGATCGCCTTCGCCTCCGCCAGCGTCGGCATCTGGTAGCAGCGCGAGCGCGTCTCGATGCCGATCGCGACATTCCAGCCCCGCCTTGCGGCATGCTCGCTCGCCTGCTCCAGACTGTCCTGAATCCGCTTCGTGTAGCTCGGGCCGAGCCGCTCCCTCCGCTCCAGCATTTTCGCCCATAGCGCGCGATAGGCGGCGGAATCCTTGCCCTCCTCGCGGTACAGCTTCTTCAGCTCCGCGTCGATATTGTACTCGAAGGGCACCTCGCCCGGATGCACGACGACGGCCCGGGCCCCGCAGCGGTCGGCGTATTCCATCGAGCGGATCAATAGCTCTACGGACCGCCGCCGCTTCGCCTCGTCATCGAAGCCGAGCATCACCGAATCGGTATCGTAGTCCTTGTCGCCGATGAACGGAAACACATTATGCACGCTGGAGACGGCGATCTCCCCTTGCTCGATCATCGGTTGTATCGTACGCAGATGCTCCTCCGTCACATTGTAATTCAATTCGACATAACGGAAGCCGAGACTGCGAATTTCCTCCATCATGTCTTTGCCGACCGCATGTCGTTTCACATTCCAGCAGGTCGAGAACGAATACTCCCCTTTATCCGGCATTCTTGCTCCTCCTTTAACGATACGCCCGCCCTATCCTTTGACCGAACCCAGCATAATCCCCGATACGAAATACCGCTGCAGCCACGGATAGACGATCAGAATAGGCAGCGTAGCGACGACGATGCTGGCCGCCTTCAAGCTTTCCGGCAAAATTTGTACGATCTGCGCGCCTTCCATCTGCATCTGATCGGTCATCATGCTGTTCATAATCATCTGATACAGCTTCAGCTGAAGCGGATACAGATTCGGATCGGTAATGTAAAACAGCGAGTCCATAAAGCCGTTCCAGCGGTTGACCGCATAGAACAGGCTGAGCGTAGCGATCGCCGGCATCGACAGCGGCAAAATGATGCGGATCAATGTGCCGAAATGCGAGCTGCCGTCCAGCTCCGCCGATTCCTCCAGACTCTTCGGAATGCCGTTAAAAAACGTAATCAGAATGATCAGATAGAACGGATTGACCAGCAGCGGCAAAATTAGCGACCAGATCGTGTTAACCAGATGCAATTGTTTAACCAATATATATTCGGGAATGATTCCCCCGCTGAAAAACATCGTAAAAACGATCAAATACATAAACACCTTGCGCCCTTTAAGCTCCGTCTTGGTCAGCGGATAAGCGGCGCATATCGTCATGACCATACACAGCGCGGTGAACAGCACGGTCAGGCCGACGGACAAGCCCAATGAACGGATCATCGCCGAGTCGGCAAGCACCCGGTTGTAAGCCTCCCAGCTCAACTCAATCGGAAAAATCGTCACGTCCCCCGACATAATCGGCTTGTTGGAGCTGAGCGAGATCGACACGATATGGAGAAACGGAGCCAGGCACAGAACCAGCGCGACCAGCAGCAGTATCGTATTGACTCCGTCGAACCAACGATTGCCTGTTTTGACGTTCATAAGCGTACTCCTTTCATAGGGAGAGTAAGGCTACAAAATCCCTTCGTCGGTCGTTTTCTTGGAGATATAGTTGGATGTCAGAATAAACACCAGCCCGACGACAGCCTGGAAGAAGCCGACAGCCGTAGCGACGGAATATTCCCCGGTCTGCATCCCCATTTTGTAGACGAACGTGCTAAGCACCTGCGAAAACTCCGCCACCGTCACATTGCCGATCACGAAAGGGCGGTCGAAGCCGATTTGCACCATTTCTCCCAGCTTTAAAATCAGCAGCACGATAATCGTCGAACGGATGCCGGGAAGCGTAATGTTCCATATTTTTGCAAAACGCCCCGCGCCGTCGACATCCGCCGCTTCGTACAGCTCTTTGTTGATCGCGGTCAGAGCGGCCAAATAGATGATCGTGCCCCAGCCCGCGCTCTGCCATATGCCTGTGCCTAAATAGGTGATAAGCCAATAATATTTATCCGATAGGAACGGAATCGGGCCGATTCCGATATTTCCGAGAAGATGGTTGACCACGCCGGAGTTCGTGGAAAACGCCTGGTACACGATACCCCCGATAATGACCCACGATATGAAATGCGGCAAATATAAAATCGTCTGACTGAGCTTCTTGAACCAGACGGCGCTCAGCTCGTTCAGCATTAACGCCAGCAAAATCGGCGCGGGAAACGAGAAGATCAGGTCGAGAATATTGAGCATGAACGTATTGCGCAGCGCTACGTAGAACGCATCCATTTTGAAAATTTGGCGAAACGTATCGAAGCCGATCCATGGGCTCTTATTAATCCCTTGAAACAAGTTAAAATCCTTGAAAGCAATCGTCACCCCATACATCGGGCCGTACTTGAACACAAGGAAATATGCGATAGGCAATAACAGCATGGCGTACAGCTGCCAATATCGATTCAGGTACACTCCTGCGCCTCTCATTCCTATAAGCCTCCTCCTATCTCGTCTCTGTGCGCAGCCTGCGGCCGATAGAGGGCTCCGCTCGCTGCGGGAAGCTCCCTATCGACTCTCCGGCCGCCTGTCCGCCGCGCTCATAGGACGCGGAGAACGTTATTTTTTCATATTTTTGTAAGCTTCCGTCCGCTCCTTCTTGATCTCGTCCCCGCCGCTCGACATGTAATCCTTCATCATCGCATCGTACACTTTATCAAATTCGTCGGGTTTAGCCATCATGCACTTGACGAGCATTTCCTCGTATTTATCCAGCAGCACCTTGCCGTACTTCACCTCGGCCTGGATCGGACGATCGAAGCGAAGCGGCGCAATGCCGTCGGCGAGCCCGTTCTGGTACGAGATTGCCGCATCCGCGCGGAATGCCTCCGGCACGGCCAGCGCCATCGCTTTCAAGTTTTTCGCATTGTCGCCAAGATCCAGCCCGTTCGATACGAGCCTCATGTCGCCGGAGTTATACAGCAAATTTTTGGTCGCCTCGTCGTCCTTCACAATCGGAATGCCATCCTGGAGCGTGTAGTTTTTGCCTTCTTCGCCGTTGGTCAGACGGTTCAGCACATCCTTCTGAGCCATCCAGTTCAAATATTTCATCGCGGCTTCGCCGTTCTTGCTCGTCTTGGGAATCATGACGTACATCCCAGCCGGCTGATAGGCGGGCTTCGTATGCTTGCCTTCCTCGTTGGTATACGGATCGATAGGCGTAATTTTGGCTCCCTGCACGTTCTTCTGCAAAATGCCGACGACTTCCGGCGCCGTGCCGTAGCTTTGCCCCGCATCCTCGGCGTACATGCCGACCTTGCCCGTCATAACGTCCTGCTGCAGCTTCTTCTTGTCTTTGTCCAAAGCGAAGTCCGGCGAAATCAGCCCTTCATTGTACAGCTTGTTGAGAAATTTGACGCCTTCCTTATGCCCCGGCATCAAGGTCGGCTTGTCGCCGGACCCGAGCAGCTGCATAAGCGTATACCGTTCTTCTTCCGTCGTTTTCTTAATAAACGGCCATATGATCGGCTCATAGGAAGCCGGAGCAAGCGAGAAGCCCAGCGGGATCGTGCCGCTGCCGCCCGGATTTTTCTCTTTGAACGCCTTGAGCGTGTTATACACTTCCTCCGTCGTTTTCGGAACCGGCAGCCCGAGCTTGTCGAGCCAGTCTTGACGGATCATAGAAGAATATTTGCCGAGATAGACGCGCTTGGCCGGAATCGCGTACTGCTTGCCGTCGAACTTGCCGTAGTTCAGCGTATCTTCGCCGAGGTAGCTCTTCAGGTTGGCGCCGCCTGCGGCGAGCAGCTCGCCCAAATCCATCAACCCGCCCTGCTGGACGTATTTGTACACGAGATTCGGGTCGTACGTAAAGACGATATCCGGAGCGTCTCCGCTCGCCATCAGGACGTTCAGCTTATCGACCTCCTGCGCTCGGGGAACCGGAACGAATTCCAGTTTAATATGATTGGGGTCGCCGAACGTCTCCTGGACCCACTTGGTCACGAGATTGTTCGTCACCGTCATGCCCGCCGGCGAATTTCCGCGGTCGAACACTTCCACCTTCAAGGTCACTTGTTCTTTGGAACCGCCGCCTGCCGCCGCTCCCGTCTCTGTTTGCTCCCCTTGGCTGGTACAACCGATCAATAAACCGAATGCCGCAGCTGCCGTTATTACCGATGCCGCGTTTCTTTTAAGCGCTTTCTTTTTCAAGGTGATTCATCTCCTCTACTTCATTGACTTCGGTACCCTCGCCTCGCGCCCTCGCTCTTGCTGTGCATGCTGCTGTAACTGCCGTACCGGTGGAGGACCGGCGGGATGTAATTTAAGTTATACAGGGCGCGTCGGAGAAGGGTCAACCAACATGATTCTTTGCGGCAAACCAATTCTCCGAACAAGCCCGTCCCGAGCCGACCAACCGTTTTCCGCGGGCCAACCGTTTTCCTTATCGGCTGCGCAAACCGCCTGGCGACGCGGCTTAACGGCTTTTGCAAGCCTCTGCGCAGCCCAGTCGTCAATGCGGTCATAGCCTGCTGCAGGAGGAGCATTGCTAACCATATAGAAGCGGCAAGAAGGCGCCTCGTGCGCGCACGGGAGCCTTCCGCTTCACCCTTATTCGGCTTGCATATATTTGCGGTAATCGCCGGGCGTGACGCCGACGACTTTCTTGAAGGTACGGCCGAACGAGATCGAATGCGTATATCCGACCTTCTCGGAAATGTCCTGCAGCGGCAGCTCCGTTTGCAGCAGCAGCCTTTTGGCCTGCTCCATCCGCAAATTCATAAGAAAATCGACGAATTTCATGCCGTAAGCCTCTTTGAACAGCTGGCTGGAATATTTGGCGTTGACGTTAAACTGATCCGAGATCAGATTCAGCGATAAGTCCGGATTGGCGTAGTTGTCTTCAATATAGCGGCGAATCTCGTTCACCAGATGATGATGATTTTTGGCGTCCCTTACGGATACGTAATGGCTATGCAGCTGCTTTAGCGAAGAGGCGGCCGTCGGCAGCAGCTCTTCTAATGTTTCGGCCGTTTCCAGCGCTTCCGTCAGCCGCGGCGCGACCGTCTCATGCCAATAATCGGCGACTTCTCCCGACAACCCGTCCAGCGTCCGCTCCAGCAGCCGAGCCCAGTATTGCAGAAGATGGACGATCTCCGCCCCCTTCAGCACGTCCTGCTCCAAGCATTCCGCGAATTGATCGACCTGAAGCTGCCAGCCGGAATCGGCGATTCGGAAGTCCTGGCTCATCGCATCCATCATCTGGAAATATTTATGCGTATCCCCTTGTCCGGCGGCGGCAATCTCTTCATACCGGATCACCTGGTTGTTGCCGAGCGACATCTTATATTGCAGCGCGGCCGCCGCTTCCTCGAAGGAATTGCAAACCTCGGACAGCCGGACGGTGCTTCGCCCGGCGCCGATCGTCAGCGAGAACTTCAAGTTCACCGCCACCCAGGTGCGGAACCGGTCGAGCAGATCGTTCACCTCATCGGAGCGGTCTTTTCCCGGCGTATCCAGCATCAGCAAGATCGAGAGCCGCTTATCGGAAATCCACTCCGCCCAAATCGTCAGCCACTCGGGATCGGACAGCTCCTGCACGACGTTTGTGAGCGCGAATTTAAGCAAATTTTGATCGGTTAGACTGTAGCTTCGCTGGAAGGCCGCAAACCCGTCAATTTCGGCGATGCAGACATTGAGCTCCGTATACCGGTCGGGCAGCTTGAAACGATTCATATGCGCAGCCCATTCGGCCTCGTCCATCGGCGTTCGGCCCCCTAGCCAATCGAGAAAAAACTGCTTGCGCCGGACGATCAAATCCTCCTGGTACTGCTTCTCGTAGCGGCTCGTCTGATCCATCAGATTCTCCAGCACTTTACCGATGAAGGCGAACTCGTCGCTGCCTTTTCCTTTTAATGGATTGCGGCTTTGGTATTTGTTGATTTGCTGCATGATGCCTTCGATCGGCTTGTAATTGCGGCGCGTCACGTATAGCGTATATACGACGCTGAACAGCACCGTCAATATGCCAATCCCCAGCCATATATGGGAGATTGCCGATACCCAGCTGAACATGCGCCCGCCCTTGATCCCGCTGACGAAATTCCAGCCGACGACGCCGGAATGAATATCCGTCACGACGCTTCCCTGATCGGCCAGCGATTTGCGGTCGAGACGCTGCCCCGCCCTCTCGACCGGGTACACCTGCTGTCCGCCCGCATCGATAATATCCATAAAAGTGATCCTGAATTTCGAAAGTACTGCGCATTAAAAACATAAAAAGGGCTCCAAATCTTTGGTAGAATGGTGTTTGTCCAGGACAACATCACCCAAAGAGAGGAGCACCTTTTAGGTGAAGTCTACCACACCGGTCAGCAAAATCAAGAGCGAATTTTCGCTGCAGAACGCCACGAGTTTCGGCGGCGTCAAAATCTTTTTGGCCTATCTCGAAAAAATCAAGCTCGCCGAGGCCATGCAGCGCCTTTCCGGCGGCAAAGCGCACAACGCCATTTTTCCTGTTCATCGCATCCTGCTCTATCTAATGGTTGGCTGGATGCTGGGCTGCGGGCGTATTTTTCATTTCCGCAAGTTACAGCACGATGTGTTGCTTTGTCGTTTTCTGGGAGGCCGTCTGCCGCATCACAGTTTGCTGTACAAGGAGCTCGCGCGTCTGGGCAGATCCTGCCCGCAGCTCCCGACGGAACTGCGCAAGCTGAATATGGAAATCATTCATCTCTGCTTGCCGTCCAAGCCAATCCTTGATCTGGACTCCTCGGTGGAGACGGTATACGGGGAGCAGGCCGGCGCGGCCAAAGGCACCAATCCGCATAAGCCCGGACGAAACAGCTACCATCCGTTGCTGGCTTTTGAAGGGCAAACCCACTTGAATCTGAATGCGAGGCTTCGCCCCGGCAACACGCATTCTTCAACCGACGCAATCGACTTTTTGCAGCAAACCTTCGCACTGCTCGGCGAGCGCCAAGTGGCGTACGCCCGGTTCGACAAAGGCTTTGGCGGCGAGGATTTCTACCAACTGTGGGAAGGCCGCAAGATCGGTTACGTCGGCAAAATGAAATGGACCAAACGCCTCGCAAGCGACGTGGCGGCTTGTCGCTACTGGACGCGCTATGTCGACGAGGACTGGATCATCGAGGGCATCACTTTGATTTACAAAGCTACGTCCTGGAAAAAGCCCCGTCGCGTAGCGGTCATTCGTAAGACGCAAGTCTGCGAAGACGGTCAAGGCCGCATCGTATTCGACGAGGACTGGCAGTATGAAGCGATTGTAACCAACCTGGAGTGGGAACCAATTGACCTATGGCGCTTTTACAACCAGCGTTGCTGCATGGAAAATTACATCAAAGAGGCGAAAGACGGTTTTTCCATGGACCGGATCGCGACCAGTGATTTTGAAGCGAATGAAGTCGATCTGCTGATCAAGTTGCTGGCCTACAATTTGTTCGAACGCTTTAAGCGCGATTGTTGCGAACCGATGCATCAGGGTTATACGATTGCAAGATTCCGACTGGAGTTCTTTCATTGCGCGGCGACGCTTGTTCGGCATAGTCGCGCGGTCGTGCTCAAGCTGATCAAGGATTTCGACGGTCGTCATGCATGGAAACGAATCGAAGCCAAAGTGGTTCAATTGGAGTGACGGCTTCCAACATTTCACATGGAAAACAACAATGCCCCTTTTCTGGGGAGGGGGGAGTTATCCCCATGTGGATATTGGTTTCAAAATTTCGCTGGTCCCACTCCCACTTATTCACAGTTGTTGATCCGCTCCTGGATGATCGCCACCGCATTCTTATGCGCTTTCGAAATTCAGGGTGATATCTCCGTTGATCATCTCGTCCACAATGCGCAAGAGCGAATCGACTCTGACGTTCACGACGATGATCCCCTGATTGCCGAAGGGGAGCAGCGCTTTTTTGCTCATCGAAATCACTTTCTCTTTGGATTGCAGGCTCAGATCCGAATACATCCGCACCTCGGACCAGCCCGTATTGCTCGGCTTGCTCAGCGCCTGCTCGACGAACGGTTTATCCTCAAAGCCGTCCAGCTTCTGAATGGAGTTCGTTGTCAGCACCAGCTGATCGCGCGCCCTGTACAAATAAATCGACTGGATCATCGGATTGTCGTCCATGATTTTATGCAGTTCTTTGGATGTCTCGTAGTGAAGCATTCCCGCATCGGAGCCGTTTTTCGGTTCAAAAAATTCGTACAGCACATCGCTGTTCCCGGCTTCCTCCAAAATGACGCGCTCGACCGATTTCAGTGAGGTTTCGATAAAATCGATGACATATTTGGCAAATATCCGGTTAGCCTTCTCCGTCTCTTTAATCGAAAACTCGCTTATCATGGAAACGGATACAAAAATAATGATGCTGACGGTGATGAATAAGATCGGAAAATACGACATCAGCAATCGATTATACCAAGTCTTTTCCATACGCCTATATGCTCCTTAAACAATGAATTGTCCTATGCAAAATAATAAAATCAGCTTCGGCCCGCCGCCTGAGCAGGGTTGGCCGGACGACTCGCGCCGCCAGTGCTGTCATTATACAGCGGAGCCGCCGGCAGCGACAAGCTTCGCTTCGTTCTGTTTCCTCCTTGTTCGATAGCATCCGTCCGTGATGAGCTTCTATTCTTTGTACCTTAATCGCGGCATTCCGGCAACCAACTCTTTTCCGATCGACCAACATTTTTCCGGCGGGACCGCCGAGGGCACGGACTATTCACGGAAGCTTGCGTGCAGACAAGCTATGCAACACAAATAACGCACAGGCTTGACCGCCCATGCGCTATTTTGCCGCCGAGTTATTTCCTCTTATTCGTCCGTCTCTGCGAAATGGCAGTCTTCCGGACTCAGCACCTTCGTCTTATATTTCCATTTATATCCTAACCAAATCGCCAAAAATAGCGGAATGCCGATATAGGAGGCGAATAAATAAGCCCAATCGATGCGGCCGTCGGCAATCGCCTCCATGCATTGCCCGATAATGACGACGACGCAAAGCACCGCCGCCAAAATCGGACCGAACGGAAACCACTTGGCCCGGTAAGGCAAATCCTTCAGCGACTTGCCATGAGCCAAATACGCTTGGCGAAAACGGTAATGGCTGACGGCAATGCCGAGCCAGGCGATGAAACCGGACATCCCGGACGCGTTCAGCAGCCATGTGTAGACGAGGCCGTCGCCGTAGAAAGACGACAAGAACGCGAACATGCCGAGAATCGCGGTCGCCAGCAGCGCAAAGACGGGAACTCCGCGGCGCGACAGCTTGGCCAAGAAGCGCGGCGCCTTGCCTTCCTCCGCCAGCACCCACAGCATCCGGGTCGACGCGTACATGCCCGAGTTGCCCGCCGACAGAACGGATGTCAAAATGACGGCATTCATAACCGACGCAGCCATGCTGAGGCCGGCCTTCTCGAACACAATCGTGAACGGGCTCTGCGTGATGGCGTCGCTCGACAGACTTTCGTTCGTATAAGGGATAAGCAGACCGATTACGAGGATCGCCAGCAAGTAGAACAGCAGTATGCGCCAAAATACCGTTCGGATCGCCCGCGGCACATTTTCCCGCGGATTCTCGCTCTCGCCCGCCGCTACGCCGACCAGCTCCGTCCCCTGGAAGGAAAAGCCGGCCGCCATAAAGACGCTGAGCGCCGCGAGAAAGCCGCCGTGGAACGGCGCGTCGCCGATCGTCCAGTTATGGAACCCCGCCGCTTGCGGCTGCGACCAGATGCCGATGATCATTAGCAGGCCGACCGCGATAAAGATAATGACCGTAATGACTTTAATTAGCGCAAACCAAAATTCCGTCTCCCCGTAGCCTTTGACCGACAGCAGGTTCAACGCGGTCATCAGCGCCAAAAACAATGCGCTCCATACAAAAGACGGGCTGTCCGGAAACCAAAATTTCATAATTAGCGTTGCGGCCGACAGCTCGGCGGCAATCGTAATCGCCCAATTGTACCAGTAGTTCCACCCCAGCGCGAAGCCGAAGGCCGGATCGACGAATCGGGTCGCATACGTGCTGAACGTGCCGGATACAGGCATGTATGTAGCCATTTCTCCCAAGCTCGTAACGAGAAAATAAACCATAATGCCGATGGTCAAGTAAGCAAGCAAAGCTCCTCCCGGGCCTGCCGTATAAATAGCGCCGCCGCTTGCCAGAAACAAGCCGGTTCCTATCGATCCCCCCAGCGAGATCATCGTCATATGCCGGGCTTTCAGCCCTCTATGCAGCTTCTCCTGCTTCAAAAAAGAACACTCCCTATCTTCCTTCGTTCGCCTCTCGTCCCAGTGCCCTTTTCTTGGAAAATAAACATAGCCCGCTCCGCACAATGAAACGGGCGAGTCTGCGATATCTCCATATAATATACAGCATATAGCATAATCGGGCGGCGCCGCTAATTCAACTACAAAATATGACAATGGTCAATTAATTTTTAAAAAAATTAAAACCTTCTATATTTTGCTTCTTCAGGAAGCATTCCATTCCTTGCGCCGCGGCGGACGCCGGAAAAGCGGCAAGCCGGTTCAGGGGGCCGTTGCCCTCCCGAACCGGCTTGCGCCAAGCTTCGTTACAAATATTGCGCTGCCTTCAGCAGCCGGTACAGCATCGCCGCAGCCTCGGCACGGGTTGCCGATTGACCCGGATGAAACATCCGCTGCTGATCTCCTTCGATGATACCGGCCCGTGCAGCCTGCTCCACGGACGCTTTAGCCCAATCCGCGATCAGCGGCTCATCGGCAAAGGCCGATTTCTCCTGGCCTGCCGGTTTCATCCCGATATAGGCCATCGCCCGCGTCATCATGACCGCCAGCTCTTCGCGAGTCACGGTTCGATCCGGACGGAACGAGCCGTCCTCGTAACCGTCAATTAGCTTCGCCTGGTAGGCGGTGTTTACCGCCGCGGCAAACCATTGGCCGTCGACATCGGTAAACGGCGCTTTCTCCCGGGCATCGCCTAGGCCAAGCGCTCTGACCAGCAGCGCCGCCCATTCGGCGCGCGTCACGGTGCCGTCAGGATCGAAGCTGCCCTCGGAGCGGCCTTGGACAATCAGCTTCGACGCGAGGATTTGGACCGTCTCCCGGGCCCAATGGCCGCTTAAATCACCGAACTTCACAGGCGTGTCCAGCACCGCATAGATGCCTGTGCCTGGGCTTTGAAGGTTCAGCTTGGCAGCGGAATTGCCGCCAAACGGCTCGAACGCGGCAGGCGCGAACCGAAGCTGCTGCGCCGCCGAGTCCCAACGGACTCCGGCAGCCGTATTCGAGTTCACCGCATCCGTCAATAGAAGCATCCGAATGATGACGCCGGTTAAACCTGTCGCATCCGTTTCATTGCCTTTTCCATCGACTTCGCGAACGGAGAAGACAAGCGGCTTAGCCAGCTCCGTGCTCCCGAGCGCGCTTATCGCTCCGGCAAGTCGTCCCTTCGTCTGGGCATCCGGCTCGCCGATCCCGATACGGATCTTGAGCCCGTCCGCATCGCCGGTTCCAAGCTGGCCGGCCAGCCGTTGCGGGTCTATCTCCTTCAGCGGGAGCTCGATGACGCCCGCTGCCGTCTGGAAGACGATTTTGAGATCGGCATTTCTCGATAGCATGTCCCGGATGACATCCGCCGTCAGCTCAGCGGTTCCCGAAGCTCCCGCCGTTTGCAGCAGAACTGCGCCGCTGCTTATTTCATCCGCGGAAATCATGACCGTTTGCACCGTTCCGTCCCCCGGCGTAATGTTCACCGGATACTCCGAGTCCGTCTCCGGCGTTGCCGCACCGGAAGACGAGGACGGACGGCGCGAGCCGCTGTTGGCGGATACGACGACCAGCGCAGCTTCGGCCGACTGCCCTCCGTAGGTCGCCGTGATCACCGTGTCGCCCGGAAGCAAGCCGGTGATCAGCCCGCCGCTGCCGATCTTCGCAATAGCCGCATCCCGCACCGTATACGTTGCCAGATCGCTTATATCCAGCACGCTGTTATCCGACAGCTTCGCCGTCACCGCAGCGTACTGCTGCTGTCCCGCGCGCAGAGCGTACGAGGCTGCGCCGAAATGCAGCTCCTCAATCCGTACGCCGCCGCCGATGACATGAACGACGGCCTGAGCCGTCAGCGTCTCGCCGAGGTAACTATATGTTGCGCTCAGTACTGTCGCCCCAGGGCCGACTCCGAACACCTTACCGCCGGCATCAACGGTCGCAATCTTCAGGTCTTCCGTCCGGAAATGAACGCCTTGCGTCAACGGATACATGCGGCCTTCATACGTTGCGGAGACGACCGTAGTCAGAGCTTGCCCGGCCTGCATCTCATAGGATGGTTGCCCGAAGGCGATCGTCATGCCGCCGGAAGGCTCCGGCTCCGCTTCAACAACGACGGCCGCCGTGGCCGTCTGCCCGCCGAAACCGGCCGATAATACGGCCTCTCCCGCGCGCAGTCCCTTCAATACCCCTTGCCCGTCCATCCGGGCGATATCCGGTTTGTCGAAGGAATAGATCGCCGCGTCCGTCACATCTTTCAGCTCGCCGTCGGAATAATGCGCCGTCACTTGAACGGCTTGAGTCTGACCCGCTCCGAGCCGATATGACGGCTGCGACAAGGTCAGCCGTTCCAGCTCGGAACCGACGCGAATTTCCGTTGCCGCCGTTTGATTGCCGTACACGGCCTGCAATACTGTCGTTCCCCTCTTCAATCCGGTAACGGCCCCCGAGCCGTTAACTGCGGCGATCGACGAATCGGCGATCCGATACGTCACACCGTCGGCGATTTCTTGGGTTAACGTATCCGAATATTTCCCGTTCAGCACCGTTTGCTGCTGCTGTCCGGCTTTCACCGTATAACCCGATGTTTCGAAGAATATCGCCGGATCGATTCGAATCGTCGCGCTGCGGCTTGCCGCCGCTCCGCTGCCGTCGGTTACTTTCACCGTGAAGCCGGATGTTCCCGCTTCGACGGGCACGCCGTAGACGGCGGCGTTAACCGATCCGTTCGCCGTCCCGAACGTAAGTCCCTGCGGCAAATCGCCTTCCGCCGACCAGTTGTAGACGCCGCTGCCGCCCTCCGCCGACAAGGTCCATTGCGGATAAGGCTGCCCTACCGTACCGTCCGGCGCCGCCAAAGCTTCAACGGATAACGGCGGATGAATCTTTAAGCTTAACGCTTGGGATGCCGTCGCGCCGTTGCCGTCGGTCACGCGAATCGTGAAGCTGCTGTCGGCGGCCTTGACCGGCGTTCCGTAAACCGCTCCAGCCACCGTGCCTCCGCTTACTTCCGTACCGAACGAAAGTCCCTCCGGCAGCGTTCCGTCCAGCGACCATGTATAAGCGCCGTTGCCGCCCTCCGCAGTGAACAACCGCTTCGGATAAGCTGCGTTCGCCGTGCCTTCCGGCAGAGGCGACGCAACTAGCTGCAGCCTAGGATTGACCTTCAGCGTCATATTCTGCTCGGCGACCGCTCCGTTGCCGTCGGTCACGCGGATCGTAAAGCTTGCCGTGCCCTCCGCTACCGGCGTCCCTTCGATCGCCTGTGTGGAGGCGCCGAAGACGAGACCGTCCGGCAGCGTACCTGTCAAGGACCATGTATAGACGCCGCTGCCGCCTTGCGCGCGGAATGCCGCGGCCGGATACGGCACGCCAGCCGTGCCTTCCGGCAATACGGGGGATGCCAAGATCAGCGCCGGGGCGATTTGAATTGTGAATGCTTTCGTTTTGACGACACGGTTGCCGTCCTCCACTTGCAGCGTGAACGTAAAGGCGCCTTCCTTGGCCGGTATCCCGCTAATTTCCGATCCGGCAAGCGTCAGACCGTCCGGCAGGCTGCCTGCGGCAACCGACCATGAGTACGTGCCGTCTCCGCTGCCGCCCTCCGCTTCCAAAGCTTGCGCATACGCCGCGGATAAAGTTCCTTCCTTCAGCGCCGCCGTTCGGATAGCAAGCCCCGGATTCACCTTCAGCGTGTAATCCCGGGTTGCGGCCGCGCCGTTGCCGTCGGTCACCTTGACAGTGAAGCTGCCGGTTCCCGCAGCGGCCGGCGTTCCGCTGACCTTCGCCGTGGCCGGATCGAAGCTGAGACCCGCAGGCAAATCGCCGGCAATGGACCAAGTGTAGACTCCGTTACCGCCAGCCGCGCTGAACGTCTGCTCCGGATAAGCCTCGCCGACCGTCCCCTCCGGCAAGCTCGTCGCGTTCAGCATCAGCTCCGGATTCACCTTCAGCATCAGCGCTTGCAGCGCCGTTACGCCGCTTCCGTCCGTTACTTTCACGGTGATAGGGAACGTGCCGTCAGCTCCAGGCGTTCCCGCAAGCTCGCCGGTCGCTCCGTCGAGCGTCAAACCGGCAGGAAGCGATCCGGTCGTCACCGACCAGGTATACGTTCCGCTGCCGCCCGCCGCGCGGAGCGTCTGCGAATACGCCGTCCGAACCGTTGCTTCCGGCAAAGAAGCCGTTTCAATCGTCAACGGCGGATGAATGAGCAACGTCAGCTCCTTCACGGCTTTCACTCCGTTCGCGTCCTCCGCCTGTACCGTGAACGCGAACGTACCGCTTGCCGTCGGCGTTCCGCCGAGCTGTCCGGTGGAGCCGTCCAGCGTAAATCCGGCAGGAAGCGATCCGGAAGCGATCGACCACTGATAAGCCCCTTCTCCTCCGGCTGCGGCAAGCTGTACGGGAGCGTATGCAATGCCTACGGTTCCTGCGTGCAAGCTTGGATCGTCAATGACCGGCTTCGCTTTCACCGCCGTCGTGTCTTCAGCAGCGCTGTTGGCCGTATTGTACTCCCCTCCGCCGGATACGCTCACCGCGTTAACGAGGCTCGGCGGCGCATCCTCCGCTACGTTCACGGTAACAAGGATCGGCGGGTAGCCGGCTCCCGGCGCAAGCGCGTCCGACCTTGTGCAGCTTGCGCCGCTGCAGGTCCAGTCCGGCCCGCTCATGGTTGCGAGCGTCATGCCGGCAGGAAGCGTCTCGCTGACCGTCACCGTTCCGATCGTGGCGCCGCCGCCGGCATTGCTCACCGTAAGCACATATCCGGCGCCGATCTGGCCTTGCGTGAAGCTGCCGGCATGCGCGACGCTGATCGTGAGATCGGCTGCCGGAGCTATTATTGTCGGATCGGCTGCGTTGTTATCCGCAGGGCTGGTATCGCCTCCGCCGGACACAGCCGCCGTATTGATAACGATCGGCGCCGCGTTAACAGCGACATCGACCGTCACCGTGATATCCGGGTACGCGGCCCCCGGCGCAAGCGCGTCCGATCGGGTGCAGCTTGCGCCGTCGCAGGTCCAACCGGTTCCGCTCATCGCGCTTAGCGTAAGCCCCACAGGCAGCGTATCCGTTACAGTTACAACGCCAGCCGCGGCTCCGTGCCCTTCATTCTTCACCGCGATAGTATACGCGGCGCCTCTCTGGCCCTGAACGAAGCCGCCCGCATGCGACTTGGCGATCTTAAGATTCGGCACCCCGATAATAACGGTAGGGTCCTCCGCCGTATCGTTCCCGGGATTTGCATCCCCGGCAGTCGACACCGAGGCGGTGTTCACCACATTCGCCGGTGCGTCGGCCGCCGCTTGCACAGCTACCGTAATCGCAGGATAGCTGGCTCCCGGGTTCAATATATCGGCACGGGTGCAGCTCTTCGCCGCAGTATCGCAAGTCCAGCCGCTGCCGCTTAGCCCCGCCAAGGTTAACCCCGCAGGCAGCGCATCCGTCACCGTCACGGCTCCGGCGGTCGGACCTTGTCCCTCATTAGTGACGGTCAGGGTATAAAGCCCCGGCAATCCTTGCGTGAAGGAGCCCGTATGCGACTTCGCAATCGATAAATCCGGAGGGGCCACGACCGTCAGCGTGAACGAAGCGCTCACCGACTGCGGCTTGCCCGACGCCAGACTGTCCATCTGCACCGTAATGACGGCGTTTCCGCCCTTGTCCGCCGCAGGCGTCACCGTGATCGTACGCGAAGCCCCGCTCCCCGTTACCGTAATGCTTCCCGCAGGAAGCAGCGCGGAAACCGGGGAGGCTGCCGTCACGTTGGCCACCTGCGCTTCGTCTCCGAGCGTCAGCGGGATCTGAAGCGTCGTCCCCTGAGGAATCGATTGATCGGGCAGTCCTTCGACGGCTCCAATATCGACACGGCTGCCCGTTTTCCTCGGGAACCCTCGCTGATCGAACAGCTCCGCTTTCGCGTTATTTCCGGCTCCTCTGGCCGGACTGGCCGCGGTCAGCGCATGAGTTTCGCCGATGCCTCCGCTCGCTGCGAGCGGCAGCAGCCCCGGTTCGCTCACATCGATCTGATTGCCGTTCACACCGGACTGCAATCCGCCCGATCCTCCGAGACCGAACAGATTGGAGCTGCTGGACGAGTCGAACGAGCCGCTTCCCCCGACATTCCCGGGATTGCCTCCCGCCGCCAAGTTCCCCGCAACGATCGAATTATCGATAACGGAGGCACCTTGCTCCAAGTCAATTCCGCCGCCTGCTCCGTCCGCCTGATTGTTATAGACCGTAGCATGCCGGATCGTTGTCGTCCCCGAATAATGCAGCACGAGCAGGCCTGCGCCGTTGCGCTTGGCGGTATTGCCGCTGATCGTCGTATTTGTGATCGCCGCGGGCCGGTTCAAATAAATCCCGCCCCCGCCGCTGTTCGCGGAATCCTTTCCATCAGCCTGGTTGCGTGAAATGGTACTGCTGTCGATCTTCACGCTCCCCAGCGCAGCAGCCGTCGGAACGAGAGCCAGACCGCCGCCCAAGCCGTTCTTCGCTATGTTTCCGTCGATGAAGGAGCGGCTGATATCCACATCGAAGTCGCCCTCGAGAAACATCCCGCCGCCTTTAAGATCGGCCTGGTTATTCCTGACAACCGTATTGCGAATCGTCAGCTTGCCCCCGGGCTCGCCCGCTATGTTCATTCCGCCGCCGTACAAATCATTGCCCGTCGCCGTATTGCCGCTAATGATGCAATTATCGATGGTGATGCGGCCGGAGGAAGCGATATAACCCGAGATGCCCGCGCCTCCGTACGAATCCCCGTTCGCATAAGACGCGGCGCCGCCGCTGATCGTCAAAGCGTTTAGCGTCACGTCGTACACACCGCTTGCCGAAGCGTTGATATCGATGATTTTCTTAGCCGTCGTCCCTGCCTTCGGCTTGATCACCGTACTGTTCGGGTCGCCCTGGGGATCGCCGCCCGCCCCGATGATCGTCACGCTGCTGTCGATCAGCAGCGGCCCCGATTCCAGCTCATACGTGCCGGCAGGCAGGACAATCGTGTTCGCGCCGCCCGCGGCGTTGCTTTTGGCAACGGCCGCCCTGACCGTACATTGATTCGGCGTATCGCAATTACCCGCGGAATCGGAGTAATTATTGACTTCTATCGGAGCCGCCGAAGCATAAGCGGGCGCAATTAATGAAGATAACAGAAGCACGAGGACGATGCCCAAGCAAAGGGCCAGCCCCCGGAAAAACCCAGTGAAGAAGCGCCTGTCATCCGATGTTCGACTTGAAACGTCATCCATCCGGTTTCCTTCTTTCTAAAGTATTGGTTCGCCTGCTCATCAGCCTCGAGGAGGAAACACTCCCTGTAAAGCAATGATGTAGTTAAGCCCCAAATAAGGCTGCATATTATTATGCGGCTGATTGCCTCCCGCCGGAAGCAGCGCTTCATGGCTCATGGCCGGCTTGTTGTCTCCCGTTCCGTAAGCTTGTCCTGTAACCCGCCCGGGCGTGGCGGCCCACAGTGAGCCTTCGACCGGATTGTTATCGGCGGGCGGCCCGTAATAAACCTCATGGTTATGCGCGGGCAGTTGGCTGTTAAGCAAGGTTACCGTCTGGCTTCCCCCGGATTCCCCAGGGCTCCGGAGCGTTAGGCCCGGTCCTTGGCGGGGGTGCATCGGTGCCCTTCCCATCAGATTGGGCAAAGCGAAGGTTGATTTCCCGTCCCCTCCGTATGTGGTGCCCAGCAGGGAAAACAAGGCGGTGTTTTGCGCAATCGATAACAGCTGCCCGTTGCACAAAGCCCAGCCTTTGGGCGCAAAATCACCTGCAAATATGCGAATTTCCGCAACAAACGGGTCCATTCGTCATCCTCCGTTCCTAGGTTCTTGAAGGAAAAATTCCTTGAAGCGCAATGCAAAAGTTCAAAGTCAAATAAGGCTGCATATTTTCGTGCGCCTGGCTTCCGCCGGCCGTTTTGACGGCAGCCGCGCTCATTCGCGCGTTATAAGTCGTGTGGTAGGAGCTGACGGCCGTTTTGGCCCATAGATTGTTTTGCGGTGTTTTGGAAGTGGCCGTATCGCCGCTCGCGGTAACGGCATGCGTGTGCGTCGGCATTTCGCCGATCGTCAAGGTATGAGACGCCTCCCCTGCCGCCATGCCCAGAGTAATAGTGCTTTCCCCAGGCACTTCCCTTGTATGGATCGGTACCCTCCCCTGCAGGTTCGGAAGGGCGAACGTCCTGACGCCGTCCCCGCCGTAGACCGTTCCCAAGATGGAGAACAAAGCGGTATTTTGCGAAATCTGCAGCAATTGCCCGTTACACAGTGCCCAGCCTTTGGGCGGGAACGGGAACGAAAACAAGGCGATTTGCCCTAAAAACGGTTCCGACATCAAGCTCAGCCTCCTGTTCTTTTCTAATCGTGAATCGATCTATACTTCAGCCCTGACTCGGATATATGCCATACAATGAAATAATAAAATTCACGCATAAATAAGGCATAAGATTGTCATGCGGCATGTTATTTCCCGACAAACCGAGCGCTTGGGGATGCATCGTTCCCGCCGGCGAGCCGCCTCCGAACTGATCGAGGGTGGAATTGGCCCATATCGCGCCGTCAGGCATATTCGTCGTTCCCTGCTCGGTCCAAACTGCAGCGTCATGGCCGTGCGCAGGCATTTGGGACGATACCAGCGTCACCTGCTCTACTCCCGCCTTCTGTCCGAGCACGTACGTATTCCCTGCGTTGTTTCCCTGATGAACGGGAATTCTCCCTCTCAAATCCGGAAGGGCGAATGTCGTTCGGCCGTCCCCTCCGTACGTCGTCCCGATTAAATAATATAACATTTCATATTCGCTAATGGATAGCAGCTGACCCTCGCAAAACATCCATTCTGCCGGGGCGAAGCTACCTGCAAACATCCGGATTTCCCCCACATACGGCTGACCCATGATCTATCCTCCCTGCCTTGCGGCCGCTAATTATCCCGTAACAAGCCGGTTGAACACAATTTCGTACAAAAATCCGTCCTTTCCCTTGCCGACGGGAACCATGAACAGGTCCAGCTCGCCCAGTTGTTCATGGTTCATTCGATACATCTGCTGCGGCAAAAACGGCGCTTCCGGCCCTTTAAGCAGCAGAGAAAACTGCTCCGCTTGAGGGGAGGCCTGCTTCACCTCGACCTCGGTCAATTTCAACTCAACCGGCCCCGAATCGCTCTCCGCTTGAAATCGGCTGTATAACACGCTTTGAAAATCGGCTAGCGAATCTTTGCTCAACACCCGTTGCCTCCTTACCTTTTATGAAAATGCTTCCATTGCATTTCATCATATACGCCTTCGGCCTTCGTCGTCCGGAACCCCAGCCGTTCATACAGCGATTTCGCCCGGCTCGCGCTCTGCACGTGCAGCAGGATCGGCCTTCCGGATGCCTGCGCTTCCTCCTGCAGCAGTTGCAGCAGCGCCGTCCCGGTTCCCCGGTTTTGCGCATCCGGCAGCAAGGCGATATCGACCAGAACGATGAAGCCCGTCTCCCTCGCTACCAGCAAAACGCCGATTCTCCGGCCGTCCTGCATGACAAGCTGCGGCTTCGCCTCCGCATAGCGGGATGCATACGACTTCTGCCGAAACTGAAATTGCATGGCCAGAAAAGCATGAATTTCCTCCGTCCCCCACCCCCAGCCGCTGACTTCTTCACTTCGCGTGCTGACGTACAATTCTAGTAAAAAGGTCTCATCGTGTACAGCGGCTTCTACTAATTGCAGCATGGCGGCTCCCCGTTACTTATGTATTCCAGTGAAAATGATGTCCGTTTTTTCGCTGTTAGCAAACTTAACATATCACAATTGGGCATCACCGTGAAGTGCTGAAACGCCCAGTCTAGGCTAAAGATTTTATCAAATTTTTAAACAAGCGGCTCCCCCATTCCATGTAAAAACAATTTATGCTATTTTTAAACTATTATCATCGAATCTATTGATTCGCGTCTATCGATTCGCACTCGCAAATGTAAGGAAAATTTGATTATGCATACATAAGGAGCGACCCATGAGCGAAAAAAAACCGATTTCCCGCCGAACCTTCCTCGCCTATCTCGGCACCGGCGCCGCCGCTATCGTAGCCGCCTCCTCCGGCTTGGGCGCTTTTCAGGGCAAAGCCTTTGCCGCGGATGCGTTATTTTCATTGCAAACGAATAAAATTACCGACGCCTTCCAGCCTATCGAGCCGGCCGCAAACGGCGAGCTGCTTCTGCCGAAGGGCTTCAAAGCCCACGTCTTGGCGGCATACGGGGATTCGATCAATCCGAAAGGGGATGTGTTCGGGTACGGCAGCTCGTTTACCCGCTTTTTTCCCATCGACGGATCTAATGTGAAAGGTTTGTTATGGGTCAACCACGCGTCGGACCATCACGGGCCGCACAACGGCAGACGGACGGACGGGCAGCTCAGCTTGGCGCAGATAAAAGCGACGCTTGCCAACCAAGGTGCTTCCATTATCGAAATTTATCGCGATCAGGACGGCGATTGGAAGATGGACACGGAATCCGCCAATGCCCGCAGAATCACCGGCTATGATCCGTTCGAGCTGACGGGGCCTGCCAGAGGCTCCCAATCGGTTCACGGCGCCGCCACAGTGCAGGGAACGGTCGTGTGCGGATCGGGAGTGCAGACGTTGTGGGGCACCGTTCTCTGCGGAGAAGGACGGTTCGGGGCGATCGGCCGCGATACCGGGCTCGACCAGACGCATTACGGCTGGATATGGGAGGGCCATCCAGGCGATCGCTCGTTCCAGCTGCGCAAGCATACGGCGCTCGGACGCTTTCAGCACGGCGGGGCGGCCATGACCTTAAGCAAGAACGGCCGCGTGGTCGTCTATATGGGCGGATCGGCAGCGCATGAGTGCATCTACAAATTTGTCAGCAAAGGAACCTACGCCGCCTCCGCGGGGAAAGCGAACGCAGAGCTGCTGACCGAAGGCAAGCTGTACGCCGCCGACTTGGAGAAAGGCCAATGGATTGAGCTGACTATCGAAGCCGTACGCCGGACGCTCGACGACAGCGACTTCCGGGTGCCGAGCCCGCTGAATAAACGAAAAGAAACACTGACGGACCTATTCCGGGAGCAAGCCGACGTGCTCACGCATGCCCATGAGGCCGCAGTCATTCTGGGAGCCACTCCTACCGACCGCCCTGCCGGACTGGCGCTCCATCCGTCCGACGGCAGTCTATACGTATCCCATACGAGCCACGCCCGCCACGGCAATATTCACGGCTATATGAACCGCGTGATCGAGAAGAACGGCGATCCGGGAGCGGACAGCTTCGATTTCGACGTCGCTTCCGCCGGAGGAAGCTCAAGCGGCTACAGCTGCCCGGAATCCATGTCGTTCGACAGCAACGGCAATCTGTGGACGGCTTCCGACATGCCTGCGGACAAGCTGAATCAAGGCACGATAGCCGCGTTCAAAAACAACGGGCTGTATCTTCTTCCCGCGTCAAAGAAACAGGGCGGCTCTGCGCTTCAGTTCGCTTCCGCACCGGGCAGCGCACATTTTGCCGGCCAAAGCTTCGCTCCGGATGAGAGGACGCTGTTCTTGTCCGTGCAGCAGCCGGAGCCAGGGGAATCCGCGCCATCATCCGGAGCTTGGCCGAATCGGCCGGGCGACCGCGCTCCGCTGCCCGCCGTCGTCGCGATTAGCGGCTTCCATGCCTAGCTTCCCTGAACGGCGGAACCGGCTCTGCGGCACCTGTCGCCGATAGAGGTTCCGCCGTATGTTTCCGGAACAAATCCCCCAAAAGCCATCCATGCCGCCGACGCGGCACCACAGACAATGGAAATGGGGTACCAAGAGTAATTTCCAGGGTAGTGACGTGATGCTCTGAAGCTTATTCCGTCCGCATCCAGCCTAAGCTGGATCGGCGTCTAACCATTCCTCTGGGATCGTTCTATGGGTAGACTTTCCTTTCGGGGGAGCCCACGGATATCCACAGGAAATTGCTGCGCATCATTTCCTAAACAACAAAAAAGCGCCGTTCTCCCGGCTTTGCGCATCAGCTACACAGCTTGATGCGCTAGGCTCCGGGGAACGGCGCTTTTGAGCATGACGCCCCGTCGCGCATGCCTTGCGTCTATTTCGCTGCGGCCGACGCAGCAGCTCCTGTATCGCGGAAGGTATGAACCGCGTTCAGCAGCTTGCGCATCGTGCCGCTGACCTGCGATTCGCGGCGCCGGATGAAGACGGTCGTGATGCGGCTGTACTCCTCGGGAATTTCGAAGCAGCGAATGTTTCCGGCCGCTTCCAGCCGAGCCGCCGCCCATCTCGGCACCAGCGAAATGCCGAGCCCCGAAGAAACCATGGCAAGGATCGTTTCGAGCGTACCGAACTCCATCACCCGGGAAGGAGCGACGCCCTGCTCCGCAAGCCACAGCATCAATCTCGCGCGGTAGCCGCAGCCGTTGCGGAACACGAGCAGCGTCTTGTCGACGCACTGCTCCAGCGCGGCAAACTCCTCGTCGTCTCTGGCGATCAGCACGAGTTCGTCCTCGACCAGCTGATCCTGCTCCAGATCCGGGTGGCGGATCGGTCCGGTGACGAACGCCCCGTCGAGCTGATACTGCAGCACCTCGCTCATCAGATGCTCCGTCACGCCCGTAACCAGCGACAGATCGACGCGCGGGTACCGCTTGCAGTAGCCGGACAGCAGCTCTGGCAGGCTGGACACCGTCTCGACCGTCCCGATGAGGAGCGGGCCCGACGGGTCTTCCGAGTCGTGGAACGACTGCTTCATTTCCTCCATCAGCCGCAAAATTTTTTGCGTATATTCCTGCAGCTTGCGCCCCTCCGAGCTTAACGCCACGCCTTTGCGGTGGCGGTGAAACAGCGTCGCTCCGAGCTCCTGCTCCAGATGCTGAATACGCGCCGTCACATTGGACTGCACATAGCTCAGCTCTTTTGCCGCTTTGCTGACGCTGCCGTGATCGGCCACCGTCTGAAATATTTTCAAATCGTTGATGTCCACAATCCCGCTCCCTTTCTGCCACTCCATTTATATCAATAGTAATGATGTTACTCATCATTTTCAATCATTTTACATGATATAAATTTGGCAATATGATAAACATCGTGTGATTCGCATCAAAATGGAAGAAAGTAGGATGACTGCAATGAGTAAAGACCGCGTCATGAAGGGCGCCTTCATGTGCCTGTTAGCCAGCGTAGCGTGGGGAGCGATGTTTCCCGTAGCCGAGAGCGCGTTTACGCGACTTGATCCTTTTTACTTTACATTAATTCGCTATTCCTCGGTTTCTGTTATTTTGCTCATTCTGCTGTGGGTGAAGGAGGGCCGCAAAGCGCTGAGCTTCGAAGGCAAAGCCAAACAGCTGTGGTTCTTCGGCACCATGGCCTTTACCGTCTATAATCTATTGATCTTTTGGGGACAAAATCAACTGGGGACCTCGGGCGTCATTCTGGCTTCGGTCATGGAGGCGCTCATGCCGATCTTATCGGTACTGGTGCTCTGGATATATAAACAGCGCAGGCCCGAAGCGCCGACCATTCTCTGTATTGTCGTCGCGCTGATCGGATGCTTTATGGTTATTACCAAAGGGGATCTCGGGGCTTTCTTCGTACAAGGCGGCGCCTTTCCGGTCATGCTCATCTTTGCAGCCGTACTCGGCTGGGTTATCTATACGATCGGCGGCGGCCAGTTCAAAGACTGGTCGGTGCTGCGGTACTCTACGCTGACCTGCGTCCTGGGCACGGCCACGTCGGCCGTTATCGTTCTTACGCTGACGGCGTTCGGCGTGCTGCACGCTCCTTCGGCGCAAACGATAATGTCCACGGGCTACGAGCTCAGCTTCATGATTATTGTCGCCGGTCTGATGGCGCTGATCAGCTGGAATGCCGGAATCAAGCTGCTGACGCCGATTAACGGCATCCTGTTTATCAACTTCGTCCCGGTGACGACGTTTATCATTACGCTGCTGCAAGGACACCAGATGACGGTGTACGACGTCGGCGGAACGCTGCTTATTATCGCCGCGCTGATCGGCAACAACTTGTACCAGCGGCGCAGAGGAAGCCTGGCCGCCGCCGCGGGGGCTGCGCATTGATCATAATTAAGAACTCAGCGAAAAACCACCGATAAGGAGCCAACCTAATCACGGTGGTTTTTTCGCTTGTTCAGCCAAGCATAAAGACGGCCCCGCTCGAATAGCCGGGACCGTCCCATATGCGATTATTTGGAAGAGTTGTAGCGATCGTACACGGTTTGATAAATCTTCATCATTTTATCCAATCCCATGTCGTTAAGCTTCTTCACGTAGTCGTCCCATTCCTGGTCGATGCCGCCCGACATCATCCATTTGGCTGCCATCTTGCCGACATAACCGTCGATATCGGTCAAATATCTGGCGATTTGATCATTTTCTTCGGCCGTAAAGTACGTTTTCGGGAAACCGTTGCTTACGAGAAACGGAGCGTAAGTGTTATCCACATCGACTTTGGAGCGCTTGCCGGTAGGCGTAGTGACCTTCATATCGAACACTTGGTTCGTCAAGCCCCATACCGAATAGGCGGTCGGAGGCACTTGTTTGAACTCTTCCTCGTTGGCTCCGGCAGGAAGCGGAATTTCATCGTACTTGCCGTCCGTGCGTTCCTTCAGACTGTCGCCGCCGATGACGCCGCTGTTAAATTGCAGCGAAATCTTCGGATCGAACGAGTAGTCGATCCAGCGGATCGTCGCCTCCGGATTTTTGTTCACGTTCGTAATGGCGAAGGAGCCTCTGAACAGAATGCCCGCAGGATAGTCGGCCCAGATCGGCTGCCCGCCAGGTCCCTTCAGCGGCGGCATCGACACATAGTCCTGATTGCTCGGATTCCAGTCCATTGCAACGCCGACGATACCTTTGCTCGTCTTCGCATTGAACACCTTGGCATCCTGCGTAAAGCTCTCCTGATCGGCCAAGCCTTCGGAGAACAGCTTGTTGACGAACTTGATCGCTTCCTTGTACTGCGGCTGCACCGCCGTGTATACGACTTTATTGTTGTCGATGGACAGGTGGTTGTGCCCGACTTTGTGAATGTCGCGGTCGAGGATGCCGAACGCTCCGAAGAACGAGTTGATGTCGGTGTTGCTGCCGTTATTTTGAACGAACGAAAGCGGAATTTGGTCCTTCTTGTTGTTGCCGCCAAGGTCGTTTTCCTTGAACGCCTTCAGCGTCGTATACAGCTCGTCGATCGTGGTCGGCATCGGCAGGTTGAGCTGATCGAGCCATTTTTTATTAATAAACATCGTCGATTTGGTTCTCGCGTACGTCTCGTTGATCGTAGGCAAGGAATAAATATGTCCGTCGGGAGCCGTCAGCTGCTTGCGGTACGTCGGATTGTCGTCCAGCAGCTTCTTAATGTTAGGCGCGTACTTGTCGATCAGCCCTTCCAGCGGGATCAAAATGCCCTGCGAGCCGTATTTGACAATATCCGTATCCTCGCTCAAAATGCCGTGTCCGTAAAATGCGTCCGGCAGCTCTCCCCCGGCGAACAGCAGGTTTTTCTTGTCTGCCCAGCTGCTGCCCGGTGTCAGGTTCCAGTTGATATGGATATTCGTCTTCGCCTCAATGTCCTGGAACAGCTTATAATCGTTCAAATCCTTGCCTGAAGGCGGCTTGAAGCCCGCAAAATTCAGCGTCAGCTTCTCCTTGGCAATCGGAAAATCCGCCGCATTGATATTGCTCGGCAATTCCCCGGTTTTCTTGTCCCCATTGTCCGCGGCGCTTTTGTCTCCTCCGCAGCCCGTCAGTCCGACTGCAACCGATAACGTTAATGCCGTCAAAGCTACTGGCCATTTTTTACTCATCGACATGTCCCCCTTGTTTATCGTATACAATATATAAGTTAGCCGGGCCAACGGGGAAGCGGCTTCACCCGTTCGCGATCGGCGATAAATAGCTGTCTGCCATGCGCATATACCCGCAGTTTACCCTTTCAGCGAGCCTACCAGCGCCCCTTTGACAAAATAACGCTGCAAGAACGGATACAGCACGAGCACCGGCAAGCTGGATACGATAATAATACTGTATTTCATCAGTTCCATCCGCTTCTGCTGCTCCTGCGAGCCGTCGATCATATCCTGCAGGTCGGAGCCTTCGTTCATAATCAGTATGTTGCGCAAAATAACCTGAAGCGGCTGCATGCTGTTGTTTTTCAAATAAATGAGCGCCTGGAAGTAGGAATTCCAATGCCCTACCGCATAGAACAGCACCATGACGGCCACGATCGGCAGCGCCAGCGGAATCGCGATTTTGAAGAAAAACTTCATATTCGTGCAGCCGTCGAGCATCGCCGACTCCAGCACTTCGCCGGGAATATTCGACTGGAAGAAGGTGCGGGTAATGATTACGTTAAAGACCGAAACCGCGTTCGGAATGACCATCGCCCAAACCGTGTTAAGCAGACCCAAATCTTTGACCAGCAGGTAGGTCGGAATTAGCCCCCCGCCGAAGAACATGGTGAATACGATGATAAACATAAATACGTTGCGGCCCACCAGGTCGGTTCTCGACAAGGCGTAGCCTGCCGACACGGTCAGCACCACGTTAATGGCCGTGCCGAGAACGGTATACACCACCGAGTTGCGGAAGCCTACCCAGATGGAAGCCTCCGACAGCAGCCGCTGATACCCGTCAAAGGTCAGCTGGTCCGGGAAAAAGAACAGCTTGCCGGAATAGATCAAATCCGGGTCGGTCACCGACGCCATGATGACGAAATAGAGCGGGTAGATGACCATAAGAAGCAAAATCGAGATCAATGTATAATTGCACACGTCGAAGGCGATGTCGGCCTTGGTTTTTGCCAGCTTCATCTTATCTTGTCACTCCTCTACCATAGGCTCGTCTGCTTAAGCGACTTGGCGATTTTATTGACCGAAATCAGCAGAATGAAATTGATCACGTTGTTGAACAAGCCGATAGCCGCGGCATAGCTGTACTGCGCCTGGACAAGACCCGCTTTGTACACATAGGTCTGGATCGTCTCGGAGGCGTCGACGTTCAGCTGGTTCTGCATCAAATACACTTTTTCGAAGCCTACGCCCATCATATTGCCCACATTCATGATCAGCATGATAATGACGGTCGGCATAATCGACGGAATGTCGATATGCAGGACGCGCTGGAGCTTCGTCGCTCCGTCAACGACGGCCGCTTCGTGCAAATCCGGGTTCACCGCGGTCAGCGCGGCCAAATAAATGATCGTCCCCCAGCCTACGCTCTGCCAAATGCCGGAGAACACGAACACGGTTTTGAACCAGACGGCCTCCCCCATGAAAAAGATCGGGTTGATTCCGAACAGTCCGAGAAAGGTGTTCACCGCCCCTGTCTTAGGCGACAGAAGCAAATATACGATCCCTACGACGACGACCGTCGAAATAAAGTGGGGCGCGTACGTAACCGTTTGCACGACTTTCTTAAAACGTTCGCTCGTCAGCTGATTAATCATCAGCGCCAAAATAATCGGCGCCGGGAAAGCAACTAGCAGCTCGTACAAGCTGATCCCGATCGTGTTCTTAATGATCGTGCCGAATTGATACGATTGAAAAAAACGGTCGAAATTGTCGAAGCCCACCCACGGGCTGCCGCTATATCCTTTGATCGGATTGAAGTTTTGGAACGCAATTTGCAGGCCGTACATCGGAACATAATGAAAAATAATAAAATAAGCGAGCGTCGGCAGCAGGAGCAAATACAAATCGTAATTGCGGATGATGAATTGAAGCTTTTTCACCAGTCCGGATTTGGACGCCTGCCCTCTGCCCGGCTTGATCATAACGCCTGTGCCGGCCGTATCGTTTGGTTGAGCCATCGTTGAACGTTCACCTCCACTTGATGTCGTTGCATGCGTTGTGAAATCGCTTGCTTTGCATGATTTTATTTAACACCGGAGGCGCGGCGGCTGTATATAAGCGAGATCCATCCGGCGGCTATGCGAAAATTGACCTTGGCGCGCTTTTTAGGCGAATCGGCCATAATTGACCTCGCATATGTCGCTTTTGTCGCCGGAAACGGCAAACCCCGCTCTACAGTCGGGACAGGCATCGGCAGCCTGACTCGGAACTATAGGCGGGGCAGAACATGCAGCTTTAGCGAATCGCTATACGCGCTGCTGCTTGCGGTATTCGCCGGGGGTTACCCCAACCGACTGTTTGAACTTGCGGATGAAGCTCGACACATCGTAGTAGCCTACCTGCTGCACGATATCCTTCACGGACCGGTCGTTCGTGCGCAAGAGCAGCTTGGCCTGGTCGATGCGGATTTCGTTCAAGTAATCCATAACCGTCCGTCCGGTCTGTTCCTTGAAATAACGGCTCAAGTACGATAAGGACAAAGAAAAATGATCGGCGATCTTCTGCACCGAGAAGTCGTACTCATTATAATGGTTCAAAATGTACTCGGTGATTTGCTCGATCAATGCCGCCGATGAGGCGGGCTTGCGTTCCTGCAGCGAATTGCATAAAGTAGCGCAGGCAGTCGTGAACACGCCGGCGATTTCGTCCAAGGTCGTGACGTCGGTCAGCGCCATCACATCGGGAAAGCTGTCGCTGGAGCTGCCTGGCCGCTTCTTCTCGATGAAAGCGATGAACTTGTGGATCATGTCGTAGCAAAGCTCTCTGGCAATGAACAGCGTCAGCCCGCTTTGTTTCATTCGGACGGCGATCTGCTGCACGCCTCGGTAATTCGCTCCGCGCTTCCGTGCTGTAGCACCAAATCGAGCTCATTGAGCACACGTCGCGGATTGAATACATCCTCCCGGTCGTGAGCCGGCAGTTCATCGAAGAAGATCGCCCGCTGATTGCCTTTGATCAGCTTATAATCGATCGCCGTAGAAGCTTCCAGATACGAGCGCCCGACCTGCGTCACTTCCTCGTACAGATTGCCGACTCCCATCGTGATCGGCGCCGCGAACACGGCGGTCAGATGCTCTCGCAGCGATTCAAGCCACCGCTTCCATTCGTCTCCCGAGCTTTGCACCGACATGATGAAGAGCGTCCGCCGATCCTCCAGACTGTCCTTGAAATAGCCGGTCTCTGCTTCGCCGAAGCGCCGCTCCACTTCCTCGATCAGCTGCTTCTTCTGCGGCACCAGGCTCGCCGGATGCTCCAGAATGAGCACCGCCGTCTGCGGATGCGGAAATACAACCCCGACTTCGCCGCCCCGTTCGTTCACTTCTTGAAGCGTTTTCATCTCTCCTTTAAGCAGGGAGCCGAGCAAATGGTCCTTTACGGCCGAACGGTTCTCTTCCAGCTTTCGTCCGAGCTGCCGGTTGGAGTCGGCCATATCGTGGATGACGCTGCCGATAGCCTCGAACTCGTTGGCCTTGCGTATCGAATGGCCGCGGACCGCCTCGACCAGAGAGGCCAGACGCTTCACGGGCTTGTAGTTGAACAGCATGACCAAATAAACGAACAGGCCGCCGACGAAGAAAATAATGAGCAGGCTGTTGATCCATTGGAAAATAACCTGGTTCACCGGCGCAACGACCGTCGCCTGCGGCTGCAGCGTCGCATAGATGAGCCCGCTGCGCGGCGATTTCTGGTATGAGACGGCATACGGCTTATGCTGAATGTCGAGCTGAACGTGGCCCTTCTCCTTCGTCAGCTGCTTGTAGAAATCCGAATCCTTCAAGTAGTCTTCCTGCTTATAGGCGGACAGAACGCGCCCCTGCTGATCGAAGACGACCGCATTGCCCTTGGGCAGCGTCAGCTCGGGGTTCATTCCTTTCAGCATCATATCCTCTTTCAAAATAAAAAGCACCGTGCCGTAAGGGCGCTGACTGTTGATCGGGATCGGCACCATATACGTAACCAGCCGCTGGGACGGCAGCCCGTCGATCTTCACGTCCTCGGCGGGCCGCAGCAGCGGGCTGGTGAGCCGGTTCAGATCCTCTGGGAACTGCTCCGGCGTCCAATCGGCATAATGATAGATGTCCGCTACGAAATCATGTACTTTATAAACGCTGAGCGAAGAGTACAAATAGTCCGAGCCCCGGATATGAACCAGAACCTCCCGGATGCTGTCGTCGACGACCTTGCTCTCCAGCACCTTCTTGGCCTCGTACATGCTGACCGAATCATGGGTCAGCACATACGGAGACAGCTCCGGCGTCTGCGTAATTTGCCCGGCGATTTTATTCATCTGAATCAGCTTCTGATCGACCTCGTCCTGAAGCTTGTCGAGCAGCGCCTGATTGTTTCTCTCCACTTCGTTGCCGACAATATCGGCCAAACGCAAATACCCCGTCGTCCCCAAAAAAAGCAGCGGCAGCAAGAGCAATAAGATATAGGACAAAAGGTACCGGTAAAACACCGGAAGCCGGTTAATCGCTGTTTTCATCCGATCGCCCCCCCCTTGCTTGTTTGTGATGTGATCTATGTCAGTGAAGCCCAAGTTCACAGGCTCTTCTCAAGCCTGCATTCCATAGGCATGGCGTCCTTGCAGGTCCACTCGACGACGGTGCGGTCATCCGCATGGCTGACGATCCTTACGGCGTCTCCCGCATCCGAAGCTTTCCGGCTCCAGCGTCCTTTCAGCGTCAGCCGAAGCGTATGCTCCTTGCTCTCGGCATGCACCCACCTACGCGAGTAGAGGCTGACTTCGATCCGATTGCCATGCTCGTCGTACTGATCCTCTTCGACGCCCTCGTACAGCCGCAGATCGGGATCGACGGCGCTGACGATCAGGCCGCCGCTCTCCGGCTCCTCGCGAATCATGACCATTGAAGGCGTATCCACTGCAGCCACATGCCCAATGTCGACGCTTTCATTTGCTTCAAAGAACGCATAGGCCGTCGTCCGGCTGGCCCGGTCCTCGACGATATGGGCAAGGCGGTCCTTGTTCAGCACCCGATATGCGGCCTCGTCCGGCGAGCGCATCGCTTCGCAGAAGCGGACGAGCTGCTCGGCACCCACGCCCACGAGGATCGCATACTCGTAGCCCTCGCCGTCAGGAGCGGTCCCGTGATCGAGCCAGGCCGCGGCAAAATTGCCTTCCGTGTCGGCATCCGTCGATTGATGCTTGGAATGCTGCGTCGCTTTGGACACCGACAAGCGTTGTCCCCTTGGAATATAGTATCCGTTCCCCTTATTATCCAATATCGACGCCGGGTTGTCTAATTCCATTTTTCGAGAATACGGGAATTCGTCAACCGGCGGTTCTCCGTTCAGGCGAATCGCTTCGTTTCCTCCGGCAAGATGGTTCTGGAACAACGTCGTCTCCGTCGCATACCGGCTCTCGGCATTCTCGATATCGCTGCCCAAACAAACGATCCGGTTATCGAAGAAAAAGTACGATTTGCGCGCCCGGTGCGTTCCCTCATATTTCGGATGCTCGTGCAGCTTCATCGCGAACATGCCGTTGCGTCCTTCCAGATGCAGTCCGCCCGCGTAGCTCTCGTCGGAGATCAGCATTTCTTCGAAGCCGCTGAACGTATCGACGTTGCGCACGTCGGAACGCAGCTCGGCGATCGGCTTATGCACCGTCGTCGTACCCGGCCACCGGTTCCAATCCCAGCCGTCGTGGGAATAGCCGCTTGCTTCGTTGGTCACCGGATCGCCTTGGCTCATAATTTGCAGATGGCCGTGCGATATGTAGCGGCCGTACAAGTTTGCGCTCACATACGTCTCGTTCGCCCATAAATACCGGCTGTGGCCGCGCACGCCCGCCAGCCAGGAGTCTCTGCGGTGCAGCGCCAGCGCCGCATAGTTCATCGCCCAATGGCCGCTCGGGTCCGCTTCCGGCCGGATGCCCGCGGCCATAAGCCGGCGGACCGTATCGCTGCTCTCTCCTGAAGCGGGCGCGGCGAGCCGGAGATAGGCGGCGGCGACTTCCTCGTCGATGTCCCGGGTTCCGTCCGGCGTTCCGGCAAGCGCCATATACGCGAACGGCTCCGGATCAAGCGCCCACTTGCCCGTCGGATGGCGCGCCGACAGGCTGACCAGCCACTCGTATTTGTTCGAATACAGCCGCATGGCCAGCAGCGCCCGGCGCGCCGTCTTATGCGCCTCCTCGGTTACGCGGTACGGCGTTCCGCCCAGGAAGTACATGACCGGAGTAACGCCTTGAAACCCGCCGACGGCATAGGCCGGATAATGATTCACATGATGGTAGGCCGAACCGTCGATCTTGTACGCAGCGCGAAGCCCGCGGGCCGGCAGCAGCGACTGGCTCAGCCAGAGGCGGAAGGCGGACAGCTCGCGCACTTTATAAGGCGTTTCGTCCAGCATAAGCAGGCTGGCCAGCATCCCGTGCAGCGTCGTGTTGAAGATGTCGATGTTGCCTTCCACTTCCGCAAGCGGCGTATGGATGCGCCCGGTCCCGCTGTACCAGTACATCGTCCGCCGGCTTAGCTCCAGCCGCCCGTGCTCCTTCAGCACCTCCCGCATCAGGAAAACGGCCGGGTAATACTCGCGGAAGCTATAGCCGAAATGATGCACGGTGCCCTGCGAGCTGCCGTAAGCCCAGCCTTGGTCCTCCAAATGATCGACCAGATCGATGAACATGCCGGCCAGCTTGCGCTTCCAATCTTCCCGGTCGGCGGAGCGGTAGACGTCGGCGATTCGCCTCATCAGCTTCGTATACTCGATCAGCTGCACGCTGTTTGCAAGCGCCTTCAACCGCTCCTTATCGGCAGCCGGAAAATGGTCGAAGAACGGGAGCTCGACCGGCCGTCCCGTGATCGCATCCCCCCGGCGCGATATGCCGTAAGCCGCAAAATCGTGCTCCAGCCGCTCGATATCGTCCGGCGCAACATTCCGCTTGCGGAAGAAGAACACTTCGTACCTCTCGTTCATCTTCAAGTGAGCGGCGGATTGCTCCGGCGTAACTTCATCCGGCAGCGGGAGGCAGCGCTCCAGCCGCTCGAAGGCGTACAAGCTGAGCCAGTGTGCGTTAGCGGCGTTGTCCGCTCGCAAGTTAACCGCGGGAGCTTGAAAGTCGCGCGTATGAAACCGGGGATCGATCGGCGTGCACAGCAGCAGCTGATCGATATACAGCGTGCCTTCTCCGGCGCTTTGCGGCCCGTGAATCGTCAAAGTATCCATATCGGGATGCGGGGTTCCGTCCATATCTCTTTCGTAGGCGGCCCATACCGTTCTCCATCCCCGGAAGTCCAGATGGAAGTCGAACCGGCAATCGGCTTGCCCGCGGCCGCTGCGGCCGAATTCAAAAGTCAGCTTATCCTGCAGCGGGCGCGGATTGTATATCCACACGGCGAAAGAATCTCTTGCCTGGCTGACGGAGCCTTCCTGAAACGGGCGGAAGCCAATGGGACCGCTTACGGTAAGACGCGGCCGTTCCTTGTAATCCCAGCGCAAGCTATGCGCGCCGTCTTTATAACGGTCGCCGCTGATCGATAATCGGGATTGGCCGTCGCTCGACCAGCCCGCCGGCACTTCCTGTTCAAAGCTGTATATGTACATGCTGCATATCCCCCTTGTAATCCTTCTTGTCGCCTTAGTACAATACAAGGCTTAAACCGGCCGCGAACGTGCGAAGCGGCATCCGTCCCCGCAGTCCGCCGACCGGCCGCTGCGACCTCACCGCCGTTCCTCCTCCAGCGCGAACACGCGCAGGTTGGCGTACTCGCCGACCAGCGGAGCCATCTGGCGCAGCCCGATCTTGCCGCCGCCCAGCAGCGGGCCGTAGGTCTCGCCGTCGTCCTCCCAGCGGAACACCGTCAGTCCGTTAATCGAGAACGTTACGACGGGACCGTTCTTTATCAGCTGCATCCGGTAAGGGCAATCGGCATCGTCCGCATCCGGAATCGGATCGGCTCCTTGGCAGACCAGATGCCCGCCGAAGCTTTTGCGCAGATTGCACGTATGGAACGCCCTCTCTTCCGGATAGCGCCGGCGGAAATAAGAGACGTGCAGCGCGTCGATATCGCCGCTATGATAATGATCGTATTGACCCGTGCGCGGCTTCAGCCGCTCCGAGAATAAATCCTCTCCGCCGCGGCCCGCCGCCGAGAAAAACAGCATGCAGAGCCCAGGCTCCTTCACCGGCCAAAAATCCCACGTCACGGCAATGTCCGCCGGAAACGTCTCGGGACACCAGAAGACGAAGTTGGAAGCCTGCCCGATCGACGGGTCCAACGCGTTCTCCATGCGCATTCTGCCGTTTGGAAACGAAATCTTCGCTTCTCCTTCCATCCGAAACCCGGCGATATCCTGCCCGCAAGCGAGCGGGTTATCATAAATAAGCCGCTGCGGCAGCTCCTCCAACAACATCGCAGCTCCTCCTTGTATTTCGCCATTCATTTATTCTTTAAATAATGGTTTAGTTTAAAGAACCGACCCGCCCTTTGTACATAAGCCGTTTCGATACCGAATATGCGAGATTTGCACAAACCCTGTAAAATCAAGGCCTCCGAGGAACAAATCCCCCAAAAGTGACGTGATGCTCTGAAGCTTATTCCGTCCGCATCCAGCCTAAGCTGGATCGGCGTCTAACCATTCCTCTGGGATCGTTCTATGGTTAGACATTACTTTCGGGAGAGCCCCCCGGATATCCACAGGAAATTGCTGCGCATCATTTCCTAAACAACGACAAAGCCGCCCCTCCGCAGCAAGCGGAAGGGCGGCTGAAAGCTTCTTTCTCGTAAAGTCGGCCGACCGCAAGATTTTCCGTATAGGGCGGGAAAGGCCGACGGCTTGCGACGCGCATTCGTAATATGCGGCTATATTTATACGGCCCTGCGGATCGGCCGGGCCGATCCGCTAAGGCAATTCGGATGCGTACCTGGTCGGATGCGGGGACATCCCCTCTAAAGCGCCCGGCGTGACCGGCGGCCTCAGCGAACGAGGCACGGCCGTTTCGGATCGAACGACCAGCCGGGGATCAAATACTGCATCGCCCGGGCATCGTCCCGCGCTCCAAGGCTCATCTGCCCGTACAGCTTATGCGCCTGCTCGATCTGCTCCATATCGGGCTCTATGCCGAGCCCCGGCTTATCCGGCACCTGCACCAGCCCGCCGGCGATCCGCAGCGGCTCCTTGGTCAGGCGCTGGCCGTCCTGCCAAATCCAGTGCGTGTCGATAGCCGTAATCTTGCCCGGCGCCGCCGCGGCCACATGCGTAAACATCGCCAGCGAAATATCGAAATGATTGTTGGAATGCGAGCCCCACGTAAGCCCCCATTCGCTGCACATTTGAGCGACGCGGACCGAGCCCTGCATCGTCCAGAAATGCGGGTCCGCGAGCGGAATATCGACGGAGCGCAGCTGCACGGCATGCCCCATCTCCCGCCAGTCGCAGGCGATCATATTCGTCGCCGTCGGCAGCCCGGTCGCGCGCCGGAACTCCGCCATCACCTCGCGTCCGCTGTACCCGTGCTCCGCCCCGCAAGGGTCCTCCGCATAGGCGAGAACGTCCCGCTTGCCGCGGCACAGGCGGATCGCCTCGTCCAGCGACCACGCTCCGTTCGGGTCCAGCGTAATCCGCGCCTCCGGAAACCGGCGGGCCAGCATCTCCACGGCTTCCATCTCCTCCTCGCCGGGCAGCACGCCGCCCTTCAGCTTGAAGTCGTTGAAGCCGTAACGGGCATGGGCCGCCTCAGCGAGCCGTACAATCGCTTCTCCCGAAAGCGCTTCCTCATGACGCAGACGAAGCCAGTCGTCCTTGGCGTCAGGCTCGCTCGCATAAGGCAGATCGGTCTTCCGGCGATCCCCGACGTAGAACAAATAGCCCAGCATTTCTACGGATTCCCGCTGCTGCCCGTCTCCGAGCAAGGCCGCAACGGGCATGCCGAGGAATTGTCCGAGCAGATCGAGCAGCCCCGCTTCCAAAGCCGTGACGGCATGGATGGCAGTGCGCAAATCGAAGGTTTGCTTGCCTCTTCCTCCGGCATCCCGGTCTGCGAACCGCTCTTTCACTTCCTTCAGCACATTGCGGAAGCGGCCGACGGAACTGCCGACGACCAGCTCCTTCGCCTCCTCCAGCGTTTGACGGATACGATCGCCTCCCGGCACTTCCCCTACGCCCGTGTGACCGGCGCTATCCTTGAGAATCACGATATTGCGGGTGAAGAACGGGGCGTGAGCCCCGCTCAAATTCAGCAGCATACTGTCACGTCCCGCTACCGGAATGACCCGCATGTCGGTAACGACCGGCGAAGATGCCGGGCTTGATGGTTCGAGCTTCATATTGACGCCTCCTCGCTACGATTTGACGAATACGGTTTTGACGGCGGTAAAAAACTCAATGGCCGCGCGCCCCTGCTCGCGCGAATGGGAGCTCGACTGCTTCATGCCTCCGAACGGAGCCTGAAGCTCCACCCCGGCGCTCTCCGCGTTAATTCGCACGAGACCCGCGTCCATCTCTTGAATGAAGCCGAGCATAGCCCCGATATTCGTTGTAAAGATGGAAGCGCTCAGGCCGAATTCGGCATCGTTAGCCAGCGCAAGCGCCTGCTCCATGGACTCCGCCTTCATCAGGGCCAGCACCGGACCGAAGATTTCTTCCCGCGCTATCGTCATCTCGGGAGTCACCTCCTCGAACACGGTCGGTTCCACGTAGTAACCGTCGGCATAGCCGCTTCCTTGAGGCTGCTCGCCTCCGCACAACAGACGGGCCCCTTCCTCCTTGCCCTTACGGATATAGGCCAGCACCGTCCGATGCTGCTTTTCGTTGGCGCACGGCCCCATCCATACATTTCGCTCCATACCGTCGCCGATCTTAAGTTCGCCGATCCGCTCAAGCAGCAGCCGCTTGAACGGCTCGTACACATCCTGATGCACGATGACCCGGCTCGTCGCCGTGCATTTTTGCCCCGTCGAGCGCAGTCCTCCGCTGATCGTCGCTTCCACGGCAAGGCTCAGATCGGCGTCCGCGGCGACGACGACGGGATTTTTACCGCCCATCTCCAGCTGGTACTTGGCTCCCCGCGCAAGCGCCGCCTGACCGATCGTTTTGCCGACAGCGTTCGAGCCTGTGAAGGTGATTGCCTGAATGCCCGGATGCTCCGCAATGCCCCGGCCTATGACGCTGCCATCCCCGGTAACCATGTTGACCACGCCGGCAGGCAGCCCAGCCTCCTCGAAGCATTCCATCAGCAAAGCGCAGGTTACGCCGGTCTCCGACGCGGGCTTGATGACCACCGTATTGCCGTAGATAAGTGCCGGAGCCATCTTCCACAGCGGAATGGCCACCGGGAAATTCCACGGCGTAATAACGCCTACGACGCCGAGCGGCACGCGGGTGGTGAACATCAGCGCCTCGCTGTCCGTTGAAGGAATCACATCGCCTACGGAGCGCATCCCTTCGCCCGCGTAATAGCGCAGGATGGCGACGCCGCGGGCGGTCTCGCCCTTGGCTTCGGGGAGCGTCTTACCCATCTCCCGGGTCATGGCAGTTGCTACTTCATCCAGCCTTTTCTCCAAAATAGCCGCCGCTTTGTACAAATAATCGCCTCTGACGCTGCCGGCGAGCCGTTTCCACGCCTTATGCGCAGCGCTGGCCGCCTGCACCGCTCCATCCAAATCCGGCAGCGCCGAATTTTGGATATATCCTACGACATCGTTCCGGTTCGCCGGATTGATGCTGGCTTCGATTTCCCCCGTATGCGAAGGCACCCATGTTCCGCCGATATAATTGAGATAAGTCCGACTCTCGCTCTTGACCGTCATATTCGGGCGCTCCCTTCCTTCGGCGCTGCGGCCGGTTTGGGGAACCGTTCGAACGCTTCCTTGATAATGAGCTCAAGCTTGCGGTAATGCTCTTCCTCAACGGGGATGAGCGGCGGCCGCACCTCGGTTCCTACCGGATGGCCGACAATTTGCATGCCCGCCTTGATCAGCGCCACGGCGTAGCCTTTTCTTTGGCGGCGGATTGCATTGATCGGCAGTATGACATGCCGGTACAGCTCGCCGAGCAGCGCTTCGTCGCCGCTTAGCAGCGCATTGTAAAACAAGCGGGAAATATGCGGAATATAATTCGATATCGCCGACGAATATGCCTTGAAGCCCAAATTGACATAAGCGGGCATCGTTACTTCGGCCATCGGCATCCCGTTCAGCCAGGAAAGTCTGCCGCCGATCGTCTGCGTCAGCTCGATATTCAAATCCATATTGCCGAGCCCGTCCTTCAAGCCGACAAGCTGAGGAAGCGCAAGCAGCCGCTCCAGCGTATGCAGCGTCAGCACGCAGTTATCCCGCTGATAGACGACCGCATTCAAATCGGTGCTCCCGATAATTGCGCTCAAATAACGGTACAACCCTTCCTGCTCGGCATCGATCAGGTACGGCGGAAGGATCAAATAGCCCTCCGCCCCCAGCTCCGCAGAAATCCGGGCCAGCTCCAGCGCCTGAGAAATATTGCCGCCGACGCCGGTATATACGGGCACCTTCCCTCCGGCGACCGATAAAGCCGTTTCGACCATGCTCCTGTAATCCTGAGGAGACAGCGCATGAAATTCGCCGGAACCGCAAGCGACGAATATAGCCTCCAGTCCTTCCGTAACGAGAAACCGCACATTATGTTCAAAAGCATTCACATCCAACCGTCCGTCGCGATCCATAGGAGCTACAGGGAATCCCAGTATGCCTCCCGGCGCCGTTCTTGAACCGATGTTAGCCGTCATTCGTTATTCCGCCCTTCGTATCGATAATAGCCCTTCGCCGCAGGCGCGGGCAGGCAGCGAGAGTAATCCGCCGCCGCGTTTTAGGTGTAACTCCTGCTTCTTCTTCAGTATAGAAGCTGCGGACCTGAGCTGTCTTTTCAAAATCACGCCTTATTTTTGCACTTTTTCATGCTATAATGGGGCCGTTGAGTCAAGTCTGACGCAAATCCGCTTTTCCTGCGCGGAAGGGCCCAGTCAAGATGACCGGGTGAAGACGACTTTGAAAAAAACACCGGCAGCCCGGACAAGCGGCGCCTGTCCGAGTTAGCCATCATTTTCGTTCAGCGGATTAAAAGGAGGGCAGCACATGGTCCCCACCATAGCGGCATGTCAAAAAAGCAGCCTGTACTTAAACGAGCATGTCACCCGACTGCATGGGCCTCCCGCTTCCTTCTTCATTCATTATTGGGGAGGCAAGCCGAGACATCGCGGCAATACACCCCATGCGCATTCGTTCTTCGAGATTTGCTACGTAGCCGATGGAGCCGGAACTTATATTCATAACGGCATTACGTACCCTCTCCGCCAAGGAACGCTGTACTGCTCCAAGCCTAACAGCTCCCACCATATCGAGAGCGAGACCGGCATGCTGCTGCTGTTCGTCGCCTTCGACGTAATCCAGGAAACTTCCGACCCGGAGGTCGTGCAGACATTCGAACGATTGAACCGGTTTCATCATCTGTTCATCGCCGATGCGGAGCAAAGCGCCGCGGTACTGACTTGGAAGGCTCTTATCGCCTATTGCTCGGAAGAGACGGTCGACTATCCGCTGGCCGCGGAGAAGCTGGCTCATTCGCTGCTGCTGACTTGTATATCGACGTTTGCCCGGCACGGCGGCTCCGTTACGGCGGAACACGCGTCCGAGCCCGTGTATTCGGAAGCTTTGAAAGATGCCAAAGATTATATTATGAACAATTTGTCCCATAAATTGACGCTCAAGGAGCTGGCCCAGGCAATCCACTTGTCGGAACGCCAGCTCTCCCGCCTTCTGTCGGAGCAGCTCGGGCTGACGTTTCCGTCCTGGGTCCGCAATGAACGCATTAAGCGGGCAGCCTATCTTCTCGCTTATACCGACATTAACATTGAAGAGATTTCCGCTGAAGTCGGCTTCGAAACGGTGCATTATTTCAGCAAAGTGTTCTCCGATCTGATGAACATCACGCCTGCCAAATTCCGCAGGGCCGTGCGCGGCAGCGAGCTTGATTTCTCTTTGCTGCACCGCTACTTGCAGGCCGCGGTCAACCGCAGCTTGCCTTAAAGCGGACATGCCGGCTCGGGCCGAGCCCGCGGTCATGTTCCGAGGCTGATTGCCTTAGTCGGCCTCCGCACTCATTCACAAATGAACTATCCGTATGCAGCTCAAAGAAGCAGAAGCCGCCATGGCGTCTGCTTCTTTAATCCGGCTGCCGCAAAAGATGCACCGGGTTAGCGTTGACTTACATCCTGATAACTTCCGGGACGTTCGCCGCTTCTGCGGGCGTTTCCGCCCGGCGGCGTCTTCTGGGTTCAGCGCGCTCCCGGACCTGCAACCGGCTCGGGCCGCCTTAAGTGTCCGGCTGCTCCTTTTGCAATTTGGACGGGTTGTTGATCTTGTACGGTACCGGGTGTTTGGTCAGCTTCTTGGCTATCACCTTCGCTTCGAAGGTGAGCTTGTCCCCTACCTCCAGCTCCAGCTTCTTCAGCGTGGCGCTGTAGCTCGACCAGGCGTCCCCGATAACGGTCTCGGGCTCCACGATAGACACCTCTTCATAGATGACGACTTCATCGTCATTGTCGGAGAAATGATTCGGCACCGTCGCAAATTCTTTCACGGTCGCGATCATCTTCACCTTGTCTTCGGGCAGCTCCGGCTTGGGCAATTTCTTGGCCTTGCCCTTCGCAGGCTCCTTCGGAGCCGGAGCCTGCGCCGGTTCCGTCGCGGCATGCTCCTCCGCCAGAGTTATCGGCTGTTCGGCCGCCGAATCTGCGGAAGGCTCCGCATCCGCCTTGGATGCCGCCTCCGAAGCCCGCTCCTCTTCCGCAACAGAATCGGCCTCCTGTGCGAGCGTGGTCTCGGCCGCTTCTTTGTCCGCTTGAGCAGCCTCAGTTTCAGCTTCAGCCGCCGCTCCGCCCTGTTCCGCCGCTTCCTCCGAAGAAGCCGGAATCTTCTGGGCATAGCTGGATGCTTGCATTTCCTTCAGGTAGGAGGGATGAATGCAATGCTTCTCCCCGCTGTCAAACTCGATGACCGCCGTCAGATGATCGACAAAGCCGACGATGCTGCAAGGCAGATTCATTCCGTTTCCTTTGTAATAAAACGTCTTCGCCTTGGATGCTTTCCCCGATAACAAGCCCCACTCCTTGCACTTATCCACCTGGGCCGCCTCGTCCTCGAAGGTGGTATAGATACCGGGCTCAATGATGAACGCATATGCCATGAGCTTCTCCGCCTTTCTGTTTATACCCCATCATTGTACCATTACCGGGCAGTTATTTTCACCGTTTCCCGATCAGTTCAAAATGCGGACTGCGCAAGCGCGCGCAGCTTAATTTTTGCTGAATATTGTAACTTCTTGGCCATTTTTACGTTATACAATTGAACTGTGATTTCGCTATGCCGCCAGGCAAACCGCCGCTTCCGCACGGCTTTCGTCTATCGGATCTTCGCAGGGACAAGCTTTCTGGAAACATTTTATCAAAGGATTTCCGCCGGGACCGCCGAAATCCATGTAAGCATCTGTTTGTACTCATCCAAACTTGCAGAAGGAGGAAATTTTATGCATGTTATAACCAAACCCGTCTCCAAATATGCGGCGCTGCTTGCCATGGCGCTTCTCATATGGTGCGCCGGCCTGGCGCTGCCCGCGCAGCACGCGCTTGCGTTCAAATACGGCTATCAGGGAACGCCGAGCGATACGATCGGGGTCACGCGTCCGACGCTGACCTTTTATTTCAAAACCGATTCGAACGACCTTCCCGTTGCGTACGCGATGTTTTTGAACGGCCAGAGCGTGCCCGTTACGTACGATAAAGAGCAGGGCGCCTTCCACTATACGCCCGAACAGGATTTGACGCCCGGCGATTATACGGCTCGCATGTCCATCACGTTCAAAGGGTATCAGCCGATCGAGGAATCGTGGACGTTCACCGTCGCGCAGGATGCGCTCAAGGAGCTTCCCGCGGCCGGTCCGGATCAGCTCGACGCTTTCGCCGCGCTGAACGATTACCGGGTGCTGTACGGCTTGCCCCAGGTCAAGCTGAACACGCGTCTGAACGCGAGCGCTACGGCGCACGCCACTTACCTGAACGCTAACGAAGTGAAGCAGACGAGCGACAGCAAGGAGAGCCTGCACACGGAAGAGAAGGGCAAACCGAAGTTTATCGGAGCGCTTCCGCTCGACAGGGCCGCCTACTTCGGCTATACGTCAAAGGTCGGCGAAGACGCCGCCTACTCCAGCGGCACGACGAAGGAAGCGATCGATCTGCTGTTCGACGCCCCTTATCACCGCAATCCGTTCCTGGACCCGAACGTAAGCGAGATCGGCATCGGTAAAGTCGGCGATTATACGATTATCGAGTTCGGCTACGCCTCGACGACGACAACGCAGCTGGTCGTATCGCCGGCCCCCGGAGACCGCTATGTGCCGACGACGTTCGAGGGCAACGAAGATCCCGATCCGCTGCGGATTCATACCGATGCGGCCTATCCGGTAGGCAACCCGATTATGGCGCAATATTACGGCGCCGGAGAAGATCAAGCCAAGCTCGTCAGCGCCGAGCTGACCGACGGCAGCAAGCAGAAGGTCGATGTGCTGGTGAACACGCCGGATAACGACGACAAGCTGGACAATGCGTTCATCATTATGCCGCGCAAGCCGCTGGAAGCCAACACGACCTATCGCGTGAAGCTGAACCTTCAAATCACGAAGAGCGACGGAACCTCGTCTAACGAAACCAAGGAATGGGATTTCACGACCGAGCCGACGCCCGGCATCGGCAAGACGAAGCTGCACCAGGACGCGGCCAAATATAAGCGTTCTTCCGTTACGGTAGCTCCGTTCCAGCGGGTAGCCACCTTCGGCCTCGACGATACAAGCTATCAAGTCGACGGCATCGGCTTCCCGATGAAAAGACAGCCTGCCATCGACGAAGGCTTCTCGTATTTGTACATCCGCGACCTTGCATCGGCGCTAGGCGCCAGCGTCGATTGGGATAATACCCGCAGAGCCGCTATCTACACGAAGGGCAGCCAGAAGGTCACCTTATTTACCGACCAAAGCGCCTATGAAGTCAACGGCGTGCGGAAAGAGACTGACACCCCTGCGCGGCTGATCGGAGAAAACACGATGGTACCCGTTCGGCTGCTGGCCGAGGTGCTCGGCGCCAAAGTCGATTATGACGACGCCACGCGTACCGTGAAGCTCACCTATTGAAGCTGAATATTGCCGGAAAGCGAGCCCGAGCCCGGCGGACTGATGTACAAGTCCGCCGGGCTCGTTTTTTTCCCTCGCCGAATGCCTAATCTCGTTTTCAACCCGGGCGAGGCGCCCGCAGCGCGGCTACTGCGCCTTCCGCCCGCACAGCTCCGCAAGCTCGTACTGCTTCGCTTCGCCGGCTTCATGCCCGCAGCCCCCGGTAATAACGGTCGTTTGCGAGATTCGCACCTGCGCTTCGTACATTCCCTGCTCCGCGCCGTCCGAAGATCGGTACTCGATCATGACCCTGGCGGAACGGTCATCCGTTTTGTCCACGGCTACGCGCTTCTCGTAGCCGATCCAGCTCCAGCCTTCGCGCACGAACGCGGCGCGCTCGGCAACCTGCTCGAAGGCGCCGATGCCGCCCGCCCCCCGGTAATGACGGGCGAGCCGCTCGACATCTCCGTTGCGGCGGATCAGCGTATCCAGAAGCTCCGGACGCAGCTGCGCCCAGTAGCGCCCTTCCGGGAAATCGATTAACGTCGGCGCGTGGCGATGCCCGCCGAAGTGACTGGTGCGCCATACTCTGAGCGGCAGATCCTCGCGACCGGCGTACCGCTCTTCGATCTCCTTGTACAACGGATATCCGAACTTGCCGCAGCACACGTCATGGCTGCCGTGCGTACAAACGAACAAATCGCGGGTCCCTTCCGCCGGTTCCGCTGCGCAGTCTTCGAAAGCGGATAGTTCTCCGCCTGCGAGAAGCGCCTCCGCCACAGCGGCCACCTGCCGCTCGGGAGCCACATATTCCTTTCTCCCGAACAGCGCTAACGACGGCCCCTCCCTGCTGAATCGGATTATCCTTCTGCAGCCTGCGGGAGAGGCAATCCGGTCGGAGGCGAATGCCAGGAACCTGAACTTGCGCCCCCGCCCGGCCGCTTGCTGCAAAACCTCATTCAAGCCGGCCGGGAAATGAACCGATCGCTCCACCTCATGCTGCCAAGGAAGCGGCACTTCCGCCAATAAATAAACAAGATGGCCAGGCGCCGAACCGATCGGGTCCTCATGATGCATCGCCGATACTTGGGCGCAGTACCGCTTGGACAACGACCCGGCCGCGCAGCCTACCTCAACGGTCTCGAACATGCGGCGATCCTCCTTCATGCCGTTATTGAACAAGCTTCTTCACGGCATCGTCCAGCATCTTCTCGTTGGCGATCGGACCGAAGCCCTGGAACCACAGATCGTAATCGACTTTATAGACATGTCCGTTCTTGACCGCGTTCAGCTGCTTCCACAAGCTCAGCTGCTCAATCTCCGTCACCTTATCCTGATTTTCCACCAATAAGAAAATATGATCCGGATTAATTTCCGGCAGCTTTTCAATCGACAGCGCTTCATACGATTTGGACGAATCCGGTATGGACGGCGGCGGCGTCAGCGCCAAATCGCTGTATAACACCTCGAACAGCGCCGGGCTGTAATAGCGAAGATCCTTATCCGTTACCCGTAAAAACATGACGGTCTGGTTGCCGATCTTTTGCTTCACCTGCTCCTTCGCCTGCTTGGCATGCTCATCATACCCAGCGATCGCCTGTTTGGCTTGCGCTTCCTTGTTCAGCATTTGAGCGAAAGCGAGGAACGTTTCCCTCATCTTCCGATTTCCTTTGTCGTCCTTAAGCGGCTCGATGGCGATCGTAGGCGCAATTTGCGACAGCTGGCCGTACACCTTCTCGTGATTTTGATTCGCTACAATCAGGTCCGGCTCGGCGGCCAGTACCGATTCGAGATTCACCTGCGGTATTTGCCAGCCGATGTTTTTAGTTGCCGTCAGCTTATCCTCAAGATACCAGGAAAATTTGTTGCTGTTCGGCCCCGAGCTCGGAGCAGCCACAGGCGTCAAGCCCATTGACAGCATAAAATCCGTCAGCCAAGGATGCAGCGATACGATTTTGGACGGCTCGCCCTTAATTACGGTTTCGCCCAGCAAATGCTTGACCGTCCGCTCTTGCGCGGTCGGCTCCTGCTTGGGCGCCGCGCCCGTGTCGCCGGATGCGTTTGGCTTGCCCGCGCAGCCAGCCGCAATCCCTATCATAAACGTCATCAGCAATAAAGGAACGATCCATTTCATTCGGTGTTGTCGATACATTCGCTATTCCCCCACTATGTCTAATTGATAGTAATTCTCATTATCATCAATAGATTATAGGAGAGGGCCAGGAAACATTCAATGCACATAATCTTGCAATTGTATGGATAAAATCTTGGCCGCCCGAGCTTGCCTGCCATCCCCGAAGGATGGCAGGCAGCTCGCGTGACCGCCGATTAGCGCGAGGCCCCTTTCAACAAATGGCTCAGCGCGATATCGATGGACAAGCTGTGCTGAATCGGCGCGTGCCCGTTGAGCCAGCTCTGCACCTCGTAGACATTGCCTTTGCGAACCGCCGAGAGCCGGTGCCAAGCATCGCTCTCCAACAGCTCGCGCACCTGCGCCCGATTCAAGTTGGAATTGGTCGTCGCCAAAAAAATATGATCGGGATCGAACCGGATAAGCTGTTCCGGGGTTACGCAAGTGTAATGATCCTGCAGCGTAATCCCTCTGGGGGGAAGCAATCCGAGCTCCCGGTACAAAATTTCTCCCAGCTGCCTTCGGCCTCCGTACACTCTAAGCTCGTTTGCGGAAGCGATCAATACCATAACGGTCTCCTCTCGCCTTAACTCCTTGGACAACCTTCTTCGCGCCCCGGCCGCCTTTTGTTCAAAATGCCGTATCCAACGGGTATACTGGGCTTTTCGGTCCAGCAGCGCGGACAGCTCGAACAATAAGCTCCGCCAGTCGTCCTTCAGCGGCACGTTAACGGTCGGAGCTATGTTACTCAGCGGGGAGAGGCGCGCTCTGCCGCCTCCGTCCGAACCGAGGATCATTCTCGGATTGGCTCGAATAAGCGCTTCCCAATCCTGCGGCCTCTCTCCAATAATCCGGATGTCCTTCAGCTTGTCTGCAATATAAGGCAGCAGCCCGTCCAACTGGTCATTACCGGCATAAGGCAGCGTCGCGAACGGTTGAAGCTCCAGCGCCAACAAATAATCGTTCACATGGGGAGAAAGCGTTACGATATGTTCTCTGTCGAGGTTTTTGCGGTAGACGGACGGAGAAACGCCTATCGTTTTTTTGAAAATGCGGCTGAAATACAGGGGATCGCGGTACCCGACCTGCCGGGCGACCTCTTCCATTCGCAGAGGCTGAAGCAGCCGCGCTTTCGCATGGTTCATCCGCAGCCGCGTCAAATAATCGATCGGCCTTACGCCGACATACTTTTTGAAGATGCCGGAGAAGTTGCTCCAGCTGATACCATAAGACTCGGCCAGCGCTTGCAGAGACAAGTCCTCCTGCATATAATGCTCATCCAGATAGGCGACAAGCCGGCGAATCGCCTCGCGCATCCCGCCGTGAGCCCGAGCCCCGCTTCGCGCTTCGCCGGCCATGGCAAAGAAAAGCTGCTGTAGTAGCATATTCCTCCTCCATTGCCCCATATCGTCCCGCTCTTCTGCGGCCGCCTCCAACTGCCGGAGCAGCTTCATGACTGGCGCGCCGTAGGCCTGCAGCCCGCGGGAACGGCTACCGAATAAAGAAGCACTCTCCGCGTCGGCCGCCGGCTCTTCGGCTGCGCCACGCTTCGTATTCCCGGCATTGGCGCGGGCCGGCGCCTCATAATAGGCGAACGCCAGCAATACGATTTCCGGCGTCTCCGCCGATACGGCCCTTGCTTCCACGACATCTCCCGGAACGAGCAGCGCATATTTCCCCGCTTCCATTGTCAGCCATGCCCCGTTCCAATTCAGCTCCAAGGACCCGCCCGCGACAAAAAGCAAATAATGCCGGTTGATCGCCCTTCTTCTTAAGCCCCAGCGCGGCGGACATTGTTTTTTCAGCATAAAATCCAATAGAAACAGCACGTGCTTCATGCGATCTATATGATAAGAAAAGGCACTCATGGCGATTGCGACTCCTCCTTGCTGCTGTCCGGAAATTGAGAATCGTTCTCATAGATATCCGGTTTCATTGTAGTCTAAAAGGTCTGATAAGAAAAGAGACGCCCACCATGAATCAATCAGGGAATATATACCATTATGTATAATTATGCATGAACCCAATAATGAAATCTTTCAGCCAAGAAACTCAACAAGCATCAAGCCTAGCCGCTAAGCAGCGGGAGCTTGACCGTAACCTCCGTTCCTTCATTCAACTCGCTTTGCACCTTGATGCTGCCGCCAAAATGGTCTACGAGCTTTTTGACCATGAACAGGCCGATACCTTGGCCGCTCTGCTCGTGATTCATTTTCTCATATTTGCGAAACAGCTTCTCAAGCTGCTCCGGACTCATTCCGATGCCTTCGTCCTTAATAATAAGTTCAAGGACACCCCGGGCATGACAGGCCCGAAACCAGATCCGCCCGCCCTCCAGGCTATATTTAATCGCATTGCTGAGCAGGTTGGAGACGATCAGCTTCAAGCCCATAACGTTGCTCAGCATCATTTCATTTTGCAGCTCCACCTGCGGATACAGCTTCATATTCTGCGTCCGCGATTTGGTCAGCATCACCGGCAGCACTTCCTCGATGTTAGGCCGAACGGGGATGATTGTTTTCGTCCAAAGAGATTCGGTGGAAAGCATTTGCTCGGTATTGATGATATGGGTGATTTCATTATCGATCACATCGACGTAATCTATGATCGCCTTCAGCTTGCCTACCGCCTCTGCGTCTTCCACTTGGGACTGCAGCATCGTCGCGTATGCTCTAATGACGGTTAAAGGATTTCTCACTTCATGGGAGACCACATGGGCGAACTCCAGCTTATGCTTGTACAAGTCGACTTCCGATTGCAGCTGGCTGTGTACCGACAGCGAAGGGAAATGAACGGTCCGTTCTTCGTCATGATAAAATTGGGATTTGACCAGGCTGGTATCGGTCATCATATACTCATGGCTTTTCAACAATTCGTTCTGAACGCTCGAAGAAATTCTCCGAGCGTCATAGCAGCATACGCCCACTATGCCGAGCTCGCTCATCGATTCGTCGGACAGGCGCTCGTACTCGTCCAACAGCTTGAAAATATGCTGCTGGTTTTCCCAATATACATGCCCCCATGATCGCACCGTTATTTTCTTTTCCAGGAATGAGTTGAACAGTCCCTCCAAATTGTCCATTATGTTTTTTACATGAAAACCGTGATGGCAATAATAAAATTCACGGTTATCGACATAATATATTTTGTCATAATCGGAACGGACCAGCTTTCCTCCCAGCCGCTCCATAATTTGCTTATAAATATTGCGGTCGTCGATGAACACGATATGATGTCCCAGCCGCAGCCCGGTCAGAATAAAAGCCATCGCGTTCTGAATATAGCCTTCCGCAGAATCGTATAAATAAAGAATATGTGCCCCGTTGGTAATATCAATTTGGTCCGTTAGCGATATCGTCGTATTCGTCATGTTCTCCACTCCTCATGTCATGAAAGGACATCATCTTCAGAATGCTGCGAAACCCCTCTGCCATTGGATCACCAATTCTAATTGGAACCCGCATTCCTTCCGGATTTGAAACGGCCTCCCGCCCGGTGTTCGCCGGACTGACACGCCGCTTTCTCTACTGTATTACGTCATCCCTCCCGTTTAATCTTGTGCCATTATACTACCATTCCCCCTTAACGTGAAAGCCCTTACTCTATCGGATTCTTTTGTGCTTTGCACCCATTTTGCCGCAGCGGCCCCTCAGTGTTCCCGATAAGCTTATCCGGAGTTAAATCCCCGGCACATGTGGATATGTTGTATTGTGGATATGTTGATAGAAGTTCAAAAACTTATACACATCCTATTGTAACCGTCTGTGGACTATGTGCACAACTATGTGGATAATTAATTTTCCCCTTTTCCGTGAAAACTCGCTTGACGACGTCCTTGAAAAAATCCTGCATGGCGATGCGTCCTTCTCATGGTTCGGAAGTATGGGCAATGGATATCCGACCGCGCTTATCCGTCTACGGCAAAAAGCCCAAAGCCTCTGTTCGGGCTTTGAGCTAAGCGGAGCATCTGTATATGGTTTGCCGTTCGATTCAGCCTAAGAAGGGGATTGTCCCGTACGAAGCCGGGCAAGCTGCTCTTGAATCAGCGCCTCGCGGGATGCCGCCGCCGCGGCCTGCATGGAGCTGGCCAGCTCCGCCTGAGCTTCCTTCTGCAAAATCGTCTCTTCAATGCGCTGGAAGCCTCGGGACGCCGCCCCTCCCTCCAGACCGTATCCGAAGCCGGGCGCCGCAATGCGCGCTTGGCTCTCCACCTTACGGGCGCGCGCAGCCAGCTCATCCCGCTTCGCCTGCATGCCGGCATACTCGGCCTTCGCTTGATTTAACCGGTATTCAAGCTCCGCGGAGAGCCGCTTGGATTCCTCGTACGCCTCCGAATATTGCGCCGCCTTCTCCAAATAATTGAGCTTCGCCTCTACCGCTTGGCGCGCTTCGGCGTCGCAGTGAGCCGCAACCGCCTCTGCCGCCTTCTTCTCGAAGCTTTCGGCGAGCCGCCCGCTTTCGGCGATTTGCTGCTCCAGTCGCCTCTCCGACGCCGCTTGTCTGACAAGAGCCTGCCGGATCGAATGAATTTCTTCCTCCATGTCGCGCAAATACTGGTTAAGCATCATTACCGGCTTCTCTACTTTATTCAGCGCTTCGTGAGCCGTCGCCTTCGATAAATCGACCAATCTTTTAAGTACTCCCATTTGTCATTTCCTCCTTATTAATATATAACCGTGTATAAGCCTTCGTAAAATCCAGCGAATAACCCGTTCTTATTGGCGATATTTACCTAAACATAATGCATATAAGACTGCTTAGGAATAAACAAGCTGGCGATGAAGTAGATCAGCACCGTAGTTCCAAAGCTGCAAAAGGCGGCAATAACCGTTATCAGACGAAGCAGCGTCGGGCTGATGCCCAAATATTCGCCCAAGCCTCCGCATAAACCGGTTAAACGTCTGTTCGATGTGGATCTGTACAATTTGTTCATCATCATTTCTTCCTTTCGTTCTATGCGTATTCGAGTATGCTCTCGTCGTTCATTGCATCTGTTCTTGATGTCTTAATTGTAGTACGGACGCAGCGGCCGCGAAATGGACCCGCGGCGGTTTCGGTACCTGGCCTTAAGTCGGGGATACGCTCTGACTTTGGGCGGAAGCGGCACCTGAAGAACAAATCCCCGGAAACGAAGGCTCTCCCTTCCCCACGATCACCCGCCGGAACCGGCCATACACGGCTCTCTAAACAGAACCAATCCCCAAAAGTGACGTGAAGCTCTGAAGCTTATTCCGTCCGCATCCAGCCTAAGCTGGATCGGCGTCTAACCCTTCCTCTGGGATCGTTCTATGGGTAGACATTCCTTTCGGGGAAGACCACGGATATCCACAGGAAATTGCTGCACATCATTTCCTAAACAACAAAAAAAGAGACCCCTTCTCCGAAGGAATCTCCGTTAAACCATTGACAGATGAACCGGGCGAACGTCAGGCGAGCCGCAGGACAGCTCCGCCTATGGCTGCGACGTTAGTGAATGTTCCGGCTCCTGCCGGCCAGCGCCCGCAGCATACTCCGCAGTGCATCGCCGTTCTCGAAGCAAAAAGACAAGAGGCGGTCTCTGCGCAGCTCCAGCAGCACGGTGCGGCTGCCGGCAATGCAGTCGGCGGGGCAGCGGCCGCCTGCGATCAGCGCCGTCTCGCCGAACCAGTCGCCGGCTTCGAGCGTGGCGATGTTATCTGCGCCCCGATGCACCCGGACGCTCCCCTCCATGATGCCGAACATGGAGCAGCCGTAATCGCCCGCCCGGCAAATGACTTGACCGGGCTCGAACGTCGTCGCATCGGCCTCCTGGGCCAAGCGCATGAATTCGTCCGGCGACAGGTGCGCAAGCAGCGGGGCCTGCCGCAGTACAGCAGCCCGCTCGCCGGGTGCGGCGCCGGTTCCGCCGTATAGCGAATCTCGGTCGGCACCCTCTGCCTCCCGAGCCGCGGCCGCCTCGGCAAATCCGCCGCTTACCGCCGGACCCTCCCAGGCAGCGGGACAGCGGCGGGAGAGGAAGCTCATCATCTCCGCCGCAATCGCCGGCCGCTCCAGCATCAAGTCATAGAGGGAGTCCGCGTCCAGCTCCCACATGGCCGTTAACTCGTCGGCGCGAACCGTAGCCGTCTGTACTTCCCCGGTCAGTACGGCCATCTCGCCGAACCATTGCCCCTGTCTTAATTCTCCGGCCTTCTGGCCGTCCTTATAGACGCCCAAACGGCCGATGCGGACCATATAGAGGGAAGCGCCTCTCTCCCCTTCCCGAATGACGGTGTTGCCGCCGAGGCGGTCGAACTTTTGCAGCCGCATCGCGATCATGGCCAATTCCCGGCTTGGCAGACGCTCGAATAGAACGGCCCGGCGAAGCGATTCGACGCGTTCGGCCTTCTCGCGCAGCGTGCGGCGAATTCGCCGCTCTTCCTCATCCATCCCCGCTGTAGCCGCAGCGGCTGAAGCGGCGGCCAATCGATCCAGCATAAACAGCCGAATCCGCTCGCTCAGCCACGGGTCCCCTTGATCGGAAAGCCATCTCAAATGCTCCTCCATGCCTTCCTCTGCGCCACGCAAGCCGACAATATTGCGGGAAGACGTCATTAGACGGACCAGCTCCGTCCGCAACGAGCCTTGTACCGTCATCTCCAGCGTTTCCGCAGCGCTTGCCTGCTGCCGCGAATCGCCGGCCGTCCAGTTGGCATAGACCGTTTCCATCGTTCCGGCGTCGTACAACAAGCCCAGCAGCACGAATATACGGCGGCAGACGCACTCCCGCAGCTGCCGGACGATATCTACGATGTCGGAGCCGCCCTCGGCTTTGGCCACCGCGGCGGCGTGCTTCCCGTATTGCTCATGCAGCCGCAGCTCTTCATGGATCAAAGCCTCGATTTCCGCCCGCTCGGCCAAAGGCTCATTTCGGTGCATTCGCGCAAGCGATACGACATACGCATCCCGCCTATCCGGCGAAGCCGAACGATACAACGATAGCAGCCCGTCGAACGCCTGCTGTGTCCCTATCCGCTCGCATACTTTAGGCCAATGCAGCGAGAACTCGCCTTCCGCCAAATAAAATTCCAAAGAAGACAAGCGATCGTCTCCGTAAGCCGCCAGCGCGTCGACGGCATGGCATCGCGTCGCAGCGCCCCGCAATAAAGGCGCGATGACAGGAATCAGCGCGGGCACGCGGAGAACAGCCGCCGATTCGAGCGCTCGTATTCTTACCCGGACGCTGCTGTCTTCCAGCAGAGCAATAAGCGGCCTGTAGAAGCTGCTCGTTCCGACTTGGCCGATGAGAACCGCTGCGGCCGCTCGCCTGTCTTCATCGCCGCTGTCGATCCATTGCTGCAGCTTACCTACAGCCCGGAACATGCCTTCGACGCCGTAATGCTTCACCAGACCTGCCGCAGCGGCAGTCTGTACGTAGGCGTTGCGATCCTCAAGACATAACGTAATGTCCTCCAGGCAAGACTCTTTCGCATAAGCCGATAGCGCCAGCACAGCCTTTCCTTTCAGCTCTCCGTCCAGCGAATCGAGCATTTCCTTCAAAAACGAATCCGCCCCTTCCGGAACAACCGCCTCTACATACACAAGCGCTTCCTTCGCTACCTCCGGGGAAGAATGCCCGAGCAGCCCGGGCAGCAGACGGGACAGATCGAGCCCCGCTAAGCCTCGCGCAATGCGGAGCGCATGGACAAGCTGCCGTTCATCCGAACCGCCCAAAGCGTCCTCCACCACGCTGCGACTATCCGGGTCCTCCCAGCCGCCCCCGGCTTTCTGCAGCTCTCCTTCTCCGTCTCGCAGCGCAGTCCTCAGCGCCTGCCGGTAAGACTGCCTTATCGGAAATACTGCCGCAATAGCGATGCCTAGCAGCAAAATAACGACGTAGCCGAGCTGCGCAGGAGAGAGAACGCTCGCTAACGCAAGCAATAGCACGGCGGCAATCGCCTTGATGCCGTTGCCGGCGGCTCCTTCCAGCAGCCTCCGCGCCTGACCGCGCCACTGCGGCGGCACAGGCAGAAGAAGCCGGCTTGCCGCGGAATGGGCCGTATCCTCCAGCGCATGGCCGCCGGCTTTCACCACGACCACCATGGCGATGCCGGGGAAGATCAGCAAACCCGCGCTTCCTGCGAGCAGCACGACAGGGACGGCCAGAAGCGCCGCCGTGGCTCCGAAGCGGGATAAGACGCGATCGTCTATGAACATCCGGGCTAGCAAAGCGAGCAAGCCCGCCCAGCCGTAGAAGCCTCCGATAAATCCCGCCAAATCGTCGTTTTGCAAGCTCCCGCTCACAATCGTCTTAAATTGAAAATCGATGAATGGAAGAGAGAGCGCCAACGCTGCCGATGCGACCGCCGCATATTTCACATACGGGACGCTTCTGCAGAGCCGAACCCCCGCCAGGATCGCCTGCAGCGGTCCCGAACCCGGGGCCTCCTCGCCCGGATCGGCCGCAGCCATAATCCGCCGGCTTGGCCCCGCGTCTTCGGCGAACGCGGACCCGCGCGGCAGCAGCAAGCCTGCCGCCAGCCCCAGAAGAGGCAATCCCGCATAGATCCAGATCAGATCGGCCGTTCCCGTCCAAGCGACGAGCGCCTCCGCTCCGAACCCGCCCGCTATGCCGCCTGCTAGCCCCCCGATTGCTACGATCCCAAGCATCCGCCGTGCTTTCCTTGACTCCATCACGGATGCGGCGAACCGCCAAAAGCAGACGATCATCAAAAGGCCGGCAACCTCATACTCGACGTAGATGACCGGAAATATCCAGCGCAGCTCCGCGCCCGCAGCAAGCCGCGAAAGGACGGCGAGCAGCGACAGCAGCGGGATAAGCCTTCCCGCCAGCCGGTCGATGCGAATCCGGCTCCCGTACTTTTGGAATAGCAACCCAGCCGCTATGATGGCGACCGCCTGCGGCGCGTACATCCAGGAAAGGGATGCCGCGTCGAATCGGCTTAGAAACAGCGCGTCCGCCGCAGTCCGCCCCACCGTCAGAGCGGCAGCGACGCAAAATAACATGATCGAAAGCAGCAGCGTCTTCCGCCGTTCGCCCTGTTCTTCGTTCCATAACAATAAGGCGTTCCGTATGGACTCGCCCGTTACAAAGCCTTTCATCCTTCAATACCCCATTCGTCAACTATAGTTTCTTATTCCGGCAATGCGGCTTCTCCGCGCCCTGCCGCCCAAAGGCAGCTAGCCCTTATCAGTCTCCTGACTTGCGGATGCGCCAAAGAATTCGCGTTATGTCCCGGCATCAGGCACACCACGCGCCCAGCTTCCACCCGCCTCACCCATGCGGCGGGATAACTTGCGCCTTCCAATCTGTACTCAAGTATCGCGGCAAGCTCCGCTCCCTCCGCAAAAGCATACCGGTACGGCTCATCCTCCGATTCGAACGGCGCTATATCCTGCACGATCGGATGCCTCTCTCCCGCCTCCCCGCTTACCGGCTCGAAAGCCGGCGGTTGATAAGGAGGATGTCCCGTGAAGCGGGCGCCGATCATCTCGAACAACCGGTCGTGAGCGCTTAATGAAACGCCCGCATGCAAGACGACCAAGCCTCCTCCCTCTCTCACAATAGCGGATAAGGCCTTCCGCTTGTTCGTCCGTAACCGGGATGCAGTGCCAGCAGTAAATAAACTCTCTATTTGTATTCCTCATCCGCGCGGCGAAACCCTTTTAATACCAATCGAAAATCGTATCGAGGGAAGACGCGCGACCCCGGACATATACGGAAAACGACGGCATATGTTAAGAAAATGAGCTTAACGATATAGGAGATACGAGGAGTGAATGCGATGAAAAGAGTGCATCCGCATCGTACGGAAAACGTTCAGATGCCTCAGCCCATACGGGATGACGGCACAGGAGCGGTCGATCTGGGGCCAAGGGACATTATGCGCGATCTTGAAAACCCCGATATGCTCGTCCCGCCGCCCACGGACTCCGGCACGGTCCCCAATATGAGATTTTCATTCTCCGATACGCACATGCGGCTGGAACACGGCGGCTGGGCGAGAGAGGTAACGGTACGGGAGCTTCCGATAGCCACTACCCTGGCGGGGGTCAATATGAGTCTGACGCCGGGCGGCGTAAGAGAGCTGCACTGGCACCAGCAAGTGGAATGGTCGTACATGCTGCTCGGTAGAGCCCGAATTACGGCCGTCGATCAGAACGGGCGCAACATGATTGCCGACGTAAGCGCAGGCGATTTGTGGTACTTTCCGCCGGGCATCCCCCATTCGATTCAAGGTTTGGACGAAGGCTGCGAGTTTCTGCTCGTCTTCGACGACGGCACCTTCTCCGACAATAACACCCTTAGCATTACCGACTGGTTCGCTCATACGCCGAAGGACGTATTGGCCGCCAATTTCGGAGTCCCGCAAAGCGCGTTCGCCCATATTCCTTCCAAGCAAAGATACATATTCCAGAGCAGCGTCCCCGGCGCGCTGGCAAGCTCGGAAGTACAGGACCCGCAGGGCGCCGTTCCGCTAAGCTTCACTCACCGCTTGCTCGCGCAAGAACCGATCAGAACCCCCGGCGGCACCGTGCGCATCGTCGATTCCACCAACTTCCCCATCTCCACCCAGATTGCCGCCGCTCTGGTAGAGATCGAACCGGGAGGCATGCGAGAGATGCATTGGCATCCGAATAACGACGAATGGCAATATTATCTGACCGGCAAAGGGCGCATGACCGTCTTTGCGGCCAACGGCAACGCCCGCACGTTTGACGTTCGGGCCGGCGACGTCGGCTATGTGCCTTTTGCCCTCGGACACTATATCCAGAACACCGGGGATCAGAGCTTATGGTTTCTGGAAATGTTCAAGAGCAGCCGCTTCGCCGACGTTTCGTTAAACCAATGGATGGCTTTGACTCCGCATGAGCTCGTCCGCAATACGCTCCATGTCGGGCCGGAATTGATGAATGCGCTGCGCAAGGAAAAATGGCCGGTCGTCAAATATAAACGTTAACTTCTTAACGGGGGTTTCCTGTGAGGAACGGCGGCGCGAAGCCGCTGTTCCCAGTCCGGCCGGACTTGCCCCGCACAGCCGTAGACGCCGTATCGCTATGCGGATACGAAACGGCCTCTTACTTTAGGCTCTGCCGTTATTTTCCTCAGGCGAAGAATAAATGAGCACATAAGACATGAAGTTACCCTATTGAGAGACAACCGGATACAGTGTAAGATCAACCCATGTTATGGAAACATTCTTTAATTCTGAAAGGCAGTGATTCAATTGATGAAAGATCAAGGACAAGTCGCGGATATCGTCCTCGAGCATCCATCGCTGGTCCGGGAAATCGGCCTGCCGGCAGTGCTCCGGCCGGGGGCGGCATGGCCCGCGCTTCGCATTCATACCCCGGCCCGCGCAACAATTTCCGCCGAGTTGAGGCTTGTCTCCGGCCGCACGCCGGCAATCCGGCGCCTGGTGGTAACGATGGAGGCCGGAGAAGAGCGTAAGCTTTCGTTCGAAGGCAGCGCTTCCGGCGGCGGCGGCGTGTACGAAATCGGCGTTCAACTGAATGCGGACGGCTCCCCTGCCTGCTATGACCGGTTCGCCTTTGCCGTAGCCGACGAGGCGGGCATACCGCCGGAGCAAAGCTCCATCGCTTACTTGGACCGCGACGGCTCCATGACGTATGTTCCCGATTATAAAGGGAACCGCATTGCCGATTTCTCTCATTGCGGTTACCAAGGAGGCGGCGTCAGGCTGCCGGATGTGCCGGCTCGTCTGGAGCTTGAACCGGCCGAGGCGGGCAGCGAAGCAGACGATACCCGCCGCATTCAACAGGCCATCGACGAGCTGTCTCTGCTTCCGCCCGGGGAGGACGGCTTCCGCGGCGCGCTGCTGCTAAAGCGCGGCGTTTACCGCATCGCCGGAACGCTGACGATCCGCGAGAGCGGCATTGTGCTGCGGGGAGAAGGACAAGGAGAGGACGGTACGATCCTCCATGGGACCGGCGCCGTAAGAAGAGATTTGCTGCAAGTACGGGGAAGCGCAGCCCCTGTCCTGCTGGAAAATACCGCGACGGAAATTACGGATCTGTACGTGCCTTCCGGCGCCCGCTCCTTCCATGTGGCGGACGCTTCCCGCTATACGGTCGGCGACGCCGTCGCCGTCATCCGGCATGGGAACGCCGAATGGATCGGCGCCATCGGTATGGATACGATCGTGCCTAGGCCGAAGGTCGGCGGCACCAAGCAATGGGAGGCGTTCGATCTGGCGTTCGAACGCATCGTTACCGCCGTCGAGGGCGATCTGATCACCGTAGACGCCCCGGTGGCGAGCGCGATCGAACGGCGCTGGGGCGGCGGCAGGCTTGTTCGCTGCGACGACGCCGGACGGATCGAACAAGTCGGTATCGAGAACTTGCGGATCGATTCCGACTTCAATCCGGACATTACCGATTGTCAGGTCGACGGCAAACCCGGGTTAACGTCCTATTGCGCGGATGAGTCGCATGTCGCGAACTTCGTTGTGCTGGATCGGGTAAAAAACGCCTGGGTACGCGATGTTACCGGCTATCATCTGGAGCATTCGCTGGTCACCATTGACCGGCACGCCAAATGGGTTACGGTGCAGGATTGCACGGTCCGCGACATGGTCAGCATCATTACGGGAGGCCGCAGATACGCCTTTCACGTGACCGGGCAGCTGTCGCTCGTGCAGCGCTGCGATACGGAGACGGCGCGCCACGCCTTCGTCTTCGACGCCCGCGTATGCGGCCCGAACGTCTTCCTCGACTGCGAGTCCCGCATCGATTATAACGCCAGCGAGCCGCATCACCGCTGGTCGGTGGGCGGTCTCTACGACAACGTCCGCGCTCCGCTCTTCATTCGCGACCGCGGCTGGATGGGAAGCGGGCACGGCTGGGCCGGAGCCAATTACGTGACCTGGAACGCCGAAGGCCCGCTGACCTTGCAGCAGCCCCCGACGGCGCAAAACTATGCGGTCGGCCATATCGGCGAGCAGAAGCCGCCGTTCCTCCCGAACGAGCACGACCCTAGGCCCCGCCGAGACGGGTTCTGGGACCGGCACGGGCGGCATGTCGAGCCGCGCAGCCTGTATTTGCGGCAGCTCGCCGAGCGGCTCGGCGAGCAAGCGGTCCGGTCCGTCTCTGCGGTTTCAAACGACTGCGGGCCGCAGCCCGGGCGTTAATATCCAACGTCGCCGCCGCTAACACGGATGCGTCTGCTCTGCCCTATAACCCCGCACGTGCCAAAAGACGCTTCTACCCCCTACGCGGGTTAAGAAGCGTCTTTGCTTATGAACTTATGAATAGACAATCGGGCGTTGCTCCTGGAGAGTGAGCTTATTTGGCCCTCAGCGGCCGCTGCAAAGCGGCGGTTTTATTCCGCAGCGGCGTCGCTCGCGCCGGCTGCATCGTCAGCAGGAGCCTGTTCCGGCTTCTGATGCTTCGCTTCCACGAATTGCTTCAGCGTGTCCGTCAAGCCGTCCTTCAGCTTGGCAATCAGATCGTCCTCGCCGATGCCTTGCGCCGCGGCGATCTCCGCAATTGTCTTGCCCGCCTCCTGCTCCGTTCTGAGCTCATCCTGCGTAATGCCGAGGATGGACGTCAACAGCTCCGAATTGCCCAGCAGCCCCGGTCCGCCCATCGGCATGCCGCCGCGTCCCGGTCCGCCGTTCTCTTGTCCTGGCTGACCTTGCTCGCCTTGCGGACCGCCTGCAGGTCCTGTGTTCTCGATCTTCGACTTCAACCGGTCGGATAGGCCGGAGATCTGTTTGTCCGCCTGATCCTGCGTCAGCTTGCCCGCCGTCACCTGGGCGTTAATCTCCTCGGTTTGCGCCGCGACCAGCTTAGCCAAATAATCTGCTTCGCTCAGCCCGCTATTTTGCGCAATTTCTGCCAGCGTCTTACCTTCCTTAAGCGCCGCCTGAATGGTGCTCTCTTCGACACCGAGCAGCGTCGCCGTTTGCTTGGTCAGATTGGCGCCGTGAAAGCCGCCGCCTCTTTGCATGCCGCGCTCGCCGCCAAATCCTCCGGGGCCTTGCTTGCCCGCGCCCTTCGCCGCAGTGGCCGCCGTGCCGTCGCTCGCCGCCGCCGCTTGAGCTTGATTATGCAATCCCGCGAAGCCAGCTCCCAGAACGAATGTTGCTGCGATTGTACCTGCGATTAGTTTTTGACCGATTGTCTTCATTTTCTTCATCCACCTTTATGAGTTATTTTGTTTACAAGACCAAGTATAGGCCCCTTAACTGAATTGCTTCTGAGGGTGGGCTGAAGAAACAATGAGCATCGGCTGAGAGTTGCCTGAAGAAATGTTTGCCAACGGGTCGGGATAGGCAAACGATATCTCATGATTGCAGCAGCGAGCCGGGTATGTAAGAATCCCCGATTTGAAAGACTTTTCCAACTCCCTACCGTCTCTTCGGCTAACCGCCTTCAAACGATATCGAGCGGCAGCTTGCGAACCGGCTTCGGAAACTGCCCGTCCAATGCGGCCAGCTCCTCGTCCGTCAGCTCCACTAAAACGGCTTCGGCATTCTCGATCACATGGCGTTCCGTCGCCGCCTTCGGTATCGCCAGCACATGGTCTTCCCTAATGCACCAGGCCAGCAGCAGCTGCAAGGGGCTAATTCGGCGCTTCGCCGCGATATCCGCAACCGCCTTATTGTGAATCAACCCTTTGCGAAGCGCGCCCGCCTGCGCGAGAGGCGAGTAGGCCATCATCGGCATCCCGCGTTCCCGCTGCCAGGGCAGCAAATCGTACTCGATTCCCCGGGACCCGAGATGATAAAGAACCTGATTGATCGCGCAATGCGTCCCGCGAGCGAGCCGGGTCAGCTCCAGCATATCGTCCTTATCGAAATTGGAGACGCCCCAACGCCGAATTTTACCCGCCTCGACAAGCCGCTCCATCCCTTCTATCGTCTCTTCGAGCGGAATGCTTCCTCTCCAATGCAGGAGGTACAGATCAAGCCGGTCGGTCTTAAGCCGCTTCAAGCTTTGCTCGCAGCTGCGGGCGATCCGGTCTCGTCCGGCATTATGCGGATATACCTTGGACACGAGAAAGACGCTGTCCCTGATTCCTTCGACCGCCTCCCCGACCAAAGCTTCGGATTTGCCGTCCCCATACATCTCCGCAGTATCGATTAGGTTCATACCCAGCTCAACCCCGAGCCTCAGCGCCCGGATTTCCTCGTTTCTGCGCGCCGGGTCGTCGCCGATACGCCATGTTCCCTGCCCCAATACCGGCAGCTCGGCCCCGCCCGGCAGCCGCAGCTTGCGCTTTGCCAAAGCGCCGCGGATTTGCTCCATTCGTTCCTCGCCAATAGCTGACATCATCGCTCATCTCCTTCTAAGCTTTAAAAAGATGGTGAAAAACGCCCACTGCGCATGCGAAAGCGTCTTCCGATCGCTCCTGTTCCCGGATTTCTTGAATAGGTAAGCCCGTGAACCGGGTGAAATCCGGGAACAAAGGCGAACGCTTCGCTTCTCCTGATGGCTCTCGCTTAGCGAAGCCGGCTTTTTCACCGTTCTTCCGGAAGATACACGTAGCGCTCATTGACTCACGATTATGGCCGCAGGGCTTCTCGCGCCCGCACCCGTTCTGATAAACTATAAAACAGGATTACCGTCTACAATCAGCTTATTACCTAAAAGCCTGGTGAAAAAGAGCGGAGGGGCCATTTGAATCTGGAAAAGCGTAAGCGTTCGCCTTTGAAAACGGATTCTCTCCGCAGAAAAACGAAAAACAATCCAAAGAATCCGATTTCAACAGCGTTTGGAGGATCAAATGGACGCCGCAGCGGACTTTTTCACCACCCTTCTAAATATGACATAAAAAAAGGAGTGTCTTCCATGATCATTGTCGCAGCAGACGGCAGCGGTAATTTTTGCACCGTTCAGGAAGCCGTCGATCATATTCCCGACAACAATAAGGAACGCGTCGTCATTTCGATTAAAAACGGCGTGTACAAAGAGAAGCTGCACATTGAAAAACCGCTGATCAGCCTCATCGGCGAAAGCGCCGAGCACACCATTATTACGTTCGACGATTATGCCAAGAAGACCTTCCCTAACGGAGAAGTTTACGAAACCTTTCATTCGTATTCCGTATTTATCGGAGCGGACGACTTCACCGCCGAACGGCTCACCTTCAGCAATTCGGCCGGACGCGGCGAGCTTGTCGGCCAAGCGGTGGCCGCCTATGTCGACGCCGATCGGGTTTCGTTCGCCGACTGCCGGTTTCTCGGTTATCAAGATACGTTATTTACGGGGCCTCTGCCTCCGGCTCCTATGAAGCGAGGCAGGTTCGGCGGGCCGCGCGAAGGAATGCCGCGAAGGCACGGAAGACATTATTATCGCCGATGCTATATTGAAGGAGATGTCGATTTTATTTTCGGTTCGGCGACCGCGGTCTTTCACGATTGCGAAATTTTTTCCAAAGGCCGCCGATTCGGGGGAGAAGACGCCTCCGGCGAATTTCCGTCCAACCGGATTCACGGCTGGCTGACCGCACCGTCAACCCCGGAGGACGTTCACTACGGCTACGTGTTCCACGGATGCCGTCTGACCGGCGATGCGCCGCCGCGATCCGTATACCTGAGCCGCCCTTGGAGGAACTACGCCAAGGCGGCGTTCCTAAACTGCTGGATGGGAGAACATATCGCAGCCGCTGGCTGGGACAACTGGAATAAGCCGGAGAGCGAAGCGACGACGGTCTTCTGCGAATACGATAACCGCGGTCCTGGAGCCGCGGCGCAAGAGCGCGCGGCTTGGTCCTCCCTTCTGACGGCCGAAGAGGCCGAAGCGTACGCAATCTCGAAGGTACTGGCGGGAAGCGACGGGTGGGACCCCGCCGTTTCGTAGAATGCCGGCCTCGACGCAAGGCTGTTTTTGCCGATAATTATCAATGTCCCTAACTATTTTCACCGTTAAATAAGACAGTGTGCCTGCAGCCGCTGTCTTATTTCGTTTGTCCGGCGGAAGCATGTTTACGAATTCTTTATATCCAGATAACACTCCAATAACTCTCCGGCGATAAACTTGTTCTCAGAAGCCGAGATGCCTCCCCTCGCGGATGAACAGCCTTCGCTGTCCCGATGACAGCGGTCCGTATTCGGAACCATGTCGACGAAGAGAGTCCTGCTTGCCTCAACAATTTCATAACCAAAACGATTGGGTGGAGACTTTGAGAAAACCCGAAAGTAAACCGGTTCCGCACGCCCGTGCCGATCTCCGCCGTTTGCTTTTGGTTTTGCAAAGTCTTGTTTTATTATGGCGAGAACCGCTCGTCCTCCGACAGACATACGAAAGGGGTTAAACCGAATTGAATCATGTACAAGCCTGGGCGATGACCGCCGGCGCCAGCCTTCCCCGGCGCAGGAACAAAGCGGTGCGAGCCATCGTCCGCCACTGGCAGCTCTACCTGCTCATAACGCCGGTTCTGCTCTACTTCTTCGTATTTCATTACTGGCCGATGTACGGCGTGCAGATCGCCTTCAAAGACTTTATCGCCACCAAAGGCATCTGGGGCAGTCCCTGGGCCGGCCTCAAGCATTTCAAGCGTTTTTTTGAAAGCTACTTTTTTTGGCGGCTGCTCAAAAATACGCTCGGCATCAGCCTGTACGAGCTGGCGGTCGGCTTTCCCGTGCCGATTGTGCTCGCGCTCATGATTAATGAAGTGCGTCATAAAGGATACAAAAAATTCGTGCAGACCGTAACGTATGCGCCGCATTTTTTGTCCACGGTCGTCCTTGTCGGCATTGTCATTATGTTCTTGTCTCCGACGAGCGGCATCGCCAATACGATCATCAAAGCGCTGGGCGGCGAGCCGATCGGCTTCATGACGAAGCCGGAATGGTTCAAAACGGTCTACGTATTATCCGGCGTCTGGCAGCAGATGGGGTGGAGCTCGATCATTTACTTGGCTGCGCTGGCCGGCATTGACCCGGGGCTGCACGAAGCGGCCAAGGTCGACGGAGCTACCCGGCTGCAGCGAATATGGCATATCAACTTGCCCGGCATTATGCCGACGGTCGTCATATTGCTCATTCTGAACATCGGCAGTCTGATGGGCGTCGGCTTCGAGAAGGTGTTTTTGATGCAAAACTCGCTGAATACCGAAAGCTCCGACGTCATCTCCACCTACGTGTACCGCAGCGGCCTGTTAGGGGCGCAGTACAGCTTCGCGGCGGCGGTCGGCCTGTTCAACTCGGTCGTCAATCTGATCCTGCTGCTGACGGTCAACCGGATCGCCAAAGCGGTAGGTCAAGCCAACCTATGGTAAGGAAAGGAAGTGGCTTTATGGAAACCCGCAGCTTCGAGAACCGCTGCTTCGAGGCGATCGTCTATACGCTGCTTACCGTGGTCGCCGTGCTGGTGCTGTACCCGCTCGTCTTCGTGCTCAGCGCCTCCGTCAGCGATCCGGCGGCCGTGCTTAACGGAGAGATGTGGCTGTGGCCCAAAGACCTCAGCTTCGTCGGATACAAAAAAGTGCTGGAAAACCACGACCTGCTGCGCAGCTATACGAACACGATCGTGTACACCGTTATCGGCACCGCCATCAATTTGGTCATGACGGTCATGGCCGCCTACCCGTTGTCGCAGAAAAGCTTCTACGGGCGCAATGTCATTACCGCTTTCATGGTGTTTACGATGTTTTTCAGCGGCGGGCTCGTTCCCGCCTATATGCTGGTCAAGCAGCTCGGCATGCTGAATTCGATGTGGGCGCTCCTGATTCCCGGATCGGTGTCCGTCTGGAATATCGTCATCATGCGCACTTTTTTCCAGAACAGCATTCCTTCCGAGATGCAGGAGGCCGCAGCGATCGACGGATGCTCCGACTGGAAGGCGCTGTGGCGGATCGTGCTGCCGCTATCGATGCCGATTTTGGCCGTGATGGTGCTGTTTTATGCGGTCGGCCATTGGAATGCGTACTTTAGCGCGCTTATATATTTGACCGACCGGGAGCTTTACCCGCTGCAGCTTCTATTGAGGGAATTTCTCGTGCAGGGGGAGATGGAGCATATGGTCAATGTGGGCGACAGCTCGCACGCCAAGACGATTATGGATCAGGAAGCGGTCAAATACGCCGTCGTCGTCGTGGCCAATTTGCCCATTTTGCTGCTGTATCCGTTTCTTCAGCAATATTTCGTCAAAGGCATTATGATCGGCGCCCTCAAAGGCTGAGCCATAGGCCGTACGACAGCTTGCATGTGAAACCGGCCGGCCGGCGCGCCCTCTCTTGGCAGTGCGTAACATCGGCATCAGCGCAGGAACCACCGTCCCGCTTCGGGGCGCAAAACGATAATCCAGGGAGGAACACAGCAATGAATTGGAGCAAATTAACGGCGTTAACCTTATCTTCGGTCATGGCCGTAAGCTTGGCCGCAGGCTGCAGCAGCAGCGCGAAGCCGGAGGGCGGCGCGGGACAAGCCGCGGGCAAGGAAGCCGCAGACGTTAACGTGAACAAAGCAGGGATGCCGATCGTCAAGCAGCCGATCGAGCTGACATTCCTGACGGGGCTTGCCGACACGAACGGCAGCAACAGCTTTGAAGACCGGCTGGTATGGAAGGAATACGCCAAAATGGCAAACGTCAAAGTCAATTTCCAATTCGTTCCCTTCAGCAGTTTGACGGAGAAACGCAATTTGGCGCTGGCGAACGGCGACTACCCCGACGCCCTCTACTCGGCCCGAGTGCCGGCTTCCGATCTGATGAAATACGGCAGCCAGGGCGTGTTCGTGAAGCTGAACGACTACATTGACGAGTATGCGCCGAACTTGAAGAAGCTGATGGATAAGTATCCCGATCTGCGCAAGGCGCTGACGATGCCGGACGGCAACATTTATTCGTTCCCTTCCTTCTACAGCCCCGAATTTTTGCCGATGCTCATCGGCACGCCGCTATGGGTCAAGCAGGATTGGCTGGACAAGCTGAACATGAAGGAGCCGCAGACGACCGAGGAGCTGTATGCCTATTTGAAGGCCGTCAAGACGACCGATTTGAACGGCAACGGCCAAGCCGACGAAATTCCTTACAGCGGCACCGGCATCGGCCCTCTGATCGATCAAATCAAAGGAGCCTGGGGCGTCGGCAACCGCGGGCTCGGCCACAAATTCGTCGATGTCGACCCGCAGAGCGGCAAGCTGCGCTTTTTCCGGCTGACCCAAAACTATAAGGAAGTGCTGCAGTACGTCAATAAGCTGTATACGGAAGGCTTGATCGATAAAGATATTTTTACGCAAAACGGCAACGCGCTGTACGCCAAAGGAGCCAAGGACGTCCTGGGGGCTACGATCAACCCGAATCCGAAAACGCAGTTCAACGGCGAAGGCTACTTCGGGCTCGGCGCGCTGAAAGGGCCCCACGGCGATCAGATGTATACGCATATTAAAGTGCCTATGGTATGGCCCGGCGCGTTCGTCATTACCGATAAAAATAAAAACATCGAAGCGACGATCCGCTGGATGGACTATTTCTTCAGCGACGAAGGCGCGCAGTTTTACTTCATGGGCGTGGAAGGAACCAGCTACGCGAAAACGGCGGACGGCAAGCTCGAATACGTCGACGAGATTAAGAAAAATCCGGCCGGACTTACGATGGATCAGGCGCTGACCAAGTATGTGACGTGGATGGGCGGAAGCTATCCGGGCTACGTGCAGGAGAAATATTTCAAAGGCTCGGAGACGCTGCCGGAGTCGGTCGAAGCCGGTAAAAAAGCGCAGCCTTACGCGCTCAAGGAGCTGTGGTACAATTTCAACTTCACGGACGCCGAGACGGAATATATGAGCGCCCAAGGCTCGGATATTCAAACGTATATCGGCGAAATGGAGTCGAAGTTCATTACCGGCGCCGCATCCTTCGACGAATGGGATAAATACGTCTCCACCGTTCAAGGCATGGGCGTCGACCAATACATGAAAACGTATCAAAGCGCCTACGACCGTTACAGCAAAAGCAAATAACTCTCCTTCGGCAGGATCTTCAGGTTCGGCCGGGCCGGGCAAAAAGAATGCACCTTTTGGGCGGATCGGTAATACGATGAAACTAGGCTAGCAAGATCATCCGTCACAGAAAGGTGTGTTCTTATGTCCGGGACCATTACGAATTTCTATGCAGGCGGCAATACGGCCCGCGGCTTCGCCAATTTGTTCGAGTCCTCGCTGCAAGGATTGGATCGCGTCTACATTCTTAAGGGGGGACCTGGCACCGGCAAATCGACCTTGATCCGTTCCATCGGCAGCGAGCTGGCCGCCGGCGGCTACGATATTTGGTTCATTCACTGCGCCTCCGACAACAATTCCCTGGACGGCGTCGTCGTTCCCGAGCTGAAGCTGGGCATCGTCGACGGCACGGCTCCGCATGTTATCGAGCCGCGGCTGCCCGGAGCGGTAGAGCAATATGTCAATCTCGGCACGGCATGGGATGCGCGGCAGCTCAGCGGGCGCAGGGAAGACATCGCCGAGCTGAACGGCCGCATCGCGCAAACGTACGAATCCGCTTATGCCTGCTTCGCAGAAGCGCTGCGGATTCACGACGAATGGGAAAAAATATATGTCGATAATATGGATTTTCAAGCCGCCGACGAGCTGACAAACGAGTATACGGATATTTTGTTCCGGGACCTGAAGCTGGACAAGGAAAGCCGGATCGACCACCGGTTTCTGGGAGCGGCTACGCCCAAAGGGGCCGTCGATTTCGTTCCTAATCTGACCGAAGGCTTGGCCAAACGTTATTTCGTTAAAGGCCGGCCCGGCTCCGGCAAGTCGACGATGCTGAAGAAGCTGGCAGCAGCAGCCACCCAGCGCGGCTTCGATGTCGAAATCTATCACTGCGGCTTCGATCCGAACAGCCTCGATATGGTCATTGTGCGGGAGCTCGGCTTCGCGATCTTCGATAGCACTGCGCCCCACGAATATTTCCCCGAACGCGCAGGCGACTCGGTGATCGATATGTACGCCCACTGCATCAAGCCCGGCACCGACGAGGAACACGCAGAAGCGCTAAGCGGCATCAAGCAGCGGTACTCCGCCAAGATGAGCGAAGCGATGCAGTTTCTGGCGCAGGGCAAGGCGCTGCGCGACAAGCTGGAGCAGATTTATATTCAATCCATCGATTTCAGAATCGTCGATCGGATTCGCGATGAAATCTGGCAGGAAATTACCGACAAGACGGTCGCAGCGGACTGATTGCAGCCCTTAGCGGCGCGAAACTCGGGGTTCGCTTCTATGTGATTTCTGTTCGTCAGACCGAGGGTTTGCCTCCGGCTTCCTTCAGATTCGGCCTCGCGGCCGACACCCTTGCCTTCAGCTAACAGTTCCTACTACCTAGCCTGTAGTGGACTTTCACCGCCTAGTTATCGCCCATGCGGGCGCACCTGAAAAGAGCGCGGCTCTCCTTCTGGAGGGCCGTGTTTTTTGCATACCATTCGGATCGGTTTAGATTTATAATAAGAGGGCAAGCCATAATCCAGCCATATCTTAAGGAGATGACTCATTCATGGAACAAACGCGTATCGGCAAGACGGATTTGTATGTGAATCGTATCGGGCTTGGAGCCAATGCTGTCGGCGGGCATAATCTGTTTCCCAATCTGAGCGACGAGATTGGAAAAGACGTCGTCCGGACGGCGCTGGCGCATGGCATTAATTTTATCGACACCGCGTTCATTTACGGCCCGGAACGCTCCGAGGAGCTGATCGGGGAAGTGCTGAAGGAAACGGGCCGCCGCAGCGGCACCGTCATCGCGACGAAAGCGGCGCATAAATTCGTCGACGGGCAAACATTGAAGGATAATTCCCCCGCCTTCCTCGTCGAGTCGGTTCATGCCAGCTTGAAGCGGCTGCAAACCGATTACATCGATTTATTTTACATACACTTTCCGGATGAGAGCACTCCTAAGGATGAAGCGGTGGGAGCGCTGCATAAGCTGAAGGCCGAAGGGCTCATCCGCGCAATCGGCGTCTCCAACTTTTCCATCGACCAATTGAAGGAAGCCAACAAGGACGGATACGTCGATGTGCTGCAATCCGAATATAACTTGCTGCGCCGCGGCGTCGAGGAGGCGATCCTCCCTTATACGGAGGAGCAGAACATCTCTTTCGTGCCTTACTTCCCGCTGGCTTCCGGGCTTTTGGGCGGCGCCTACACCAAAGATTCGACCTTTCAGGACGGCCGGGCCAAAAATCCGCTGTTCCAGGGCGAAGCGTTCCTGCGCAATCTCGGCAAGGTAGAGCAGGTCCGCGAGATCGCCGCCGCTAAGCAGGCGGAGGTCGCCCACGTCGTTCTGGCCTGGTACTTGACCCGCCCTTCCATCGACGCCCTCATTCCCGGAGCGAAGCGCCCCGAACAGGTGATCAACAACTTAAAAGCGCTGGAAGTTAAGCTGACGCCGGAGGAAATCGGAGCGATCGACCGGATTTTCCAAGCGTAACGGCGGTTTGCCGGGGAGCGGCCGGTTCCGGTTGGTCATCTGCATCTACAAGCAAAGCAAACAAGCATCGGCTGTCGAAGCCGATGCTTGTTTGGGGTACGGACGGGCCGCCGCCCCGGGACCGCTCCCCCGACGGTTTAATCTCCCCGGTCCAGTTCCAGCCGTTCAACAATGTCGCTGGCTTGGGTCCAATACGGCTGAACGGCGTCAGGCCGCCGAAATTGCTGCACGTCGATCCACAAGACCGGACGCCGGTCATCTTGGTATACGCACAGCAAAGCCGGCTCGCTGAGGCCGCCCATGCATACTTTAACGGCAAGCCTGTCGCTTCTGTCTCTAAGCGAATCCACCTTTTTCATTACAAAGCTGTTAAAATACGTTATGCGCTCCCGGTCCTCGGCCAGCGTAAACACGTCGCCGCAGCAGGCGCAGGCGAGCTCGACCGCATGAACGGTTCCGCCCGCCTTCCCCGGATTCCGGCAATGTCTGAACTGAAACTCCTCCTGACATAAGCTGCATTTCAGCACGGCGCGGCATGCTTCGCGAAAAAGCGCTATCCCCTCCGCGATAAACGTATTCCGCACTTCTTCCGTCTCTCCGGCCGTCAGCCTGCGCATGAATCCGACTTGGCTTCGAAACACTTGGAACATCCGTCCGTTCTTGATCTTCTTCTTTAATATCTCCATATATACCGCGGTCTGCACGCTATCCTGCCGGTCAGGAGCTCCACCAACCATACCGTCACTCCCTGTCTCTCTTTCGGTTCCATCCGCTTCCGTCAGCCGTCGTTCTGAACCCAAACTCCAATCCGCTCTCCGCCCGCAATGAAACTCCGTCTATTATATATTCAATCAGATCGGTCTGAACAAAAAATGAACAACCGGAACAAATCGCAATAAAAAAGCAGCCTCCCCCGCAGGGAAAGCTGCTTGTACTTTACGGTGATAACTAGAAATGAGGTGAAAAACGAGCGGAGGGGCCATTTTGAATCTGGAAAAGCGATAGCGTTCGCCTCTGAAAGCGACAGCGCCTGCGGAAACGTCTTCTTACAGCTGGGCGCTCTGCGACTTCCATTCCGTGTACCACTGCGAAATGCTCTCATTCGGAGCGACGTCCAGTTCCTCCAGAACAAGGCTTAACAGCCTGTGCTGCTCTTCTACCCCTGCGCGGTCCTTAAACCAGGCATGAAGCTTCATTAGCGCCAAATAACTGCCTTCATAGTAAGGATACTGCTGCTGCATTCGCAAAAAAACTGCAATAGCCTCGCTCGGCCGCTCATGCTGAACGTAATAGTCGCCGAGCCGCTGGGCGTGCTGCAGCCAGAGCATTCGGAGACGCTGCCGTTCGTTTTCGGCCCACAAGTAGTCGTTATCGGCCATATAATCTCCCGCATACAGATCCATCACCCGCTGATGCTCATAAACATTAGCCGCAGACAGCGGCTCCAGCCGCCGCAGCTCCTGCTCCCATTCGTCGGCATCGATACGCACCCTGCTCGCATCCAGAACATAGCTTTCCTTGATGCTCAAGCTTCGTATCTCGATATTTACGCCCATCCGCTTCAAATCCTGCCGAACCTGATAGATCGTTGTATACAGATGCGTCGTCGCCTTGGGAATATCGAAATCGGGCCACAGCAAGTCGAGCAGCGCCCCTTTGCGGACGAGCTGGCCGCGATGGTGCAGCAGGTAAGCGAACAGCTCCTGCGCTTTGGAAGTGCGCCATTTGACCGTCTCCGGACCGAGTCCCGGCAGCTCGATTTGCATCGTCTGCAAGCACCGGATCAGCGCGACGCGGCTGGCCGGCGGCGCTTTGGGGTGATCTCCCGCGTGCTGGAGCAGTCTCTGCACCGTTCTTGTCAGACGCTCCCGCCGCACGGGCTTCAGCACATAATCGAGGGCATTTAATTCAAATGCCTGAACGGCGTAATCGTCATAAGCGGTGACGAATACGATCTCGATGTCAGGACAAATCTCCTGCAGCATCTCCGCCGCCTTGAGACCGTAGATTTCCGGCATATGAATATCCAAGAATACGACATCCGGCGCATCCGCCTTGGCCGCTTCAATCGCTGCCATAGCATCTTGATAGGCGCCGGTCACTTCTATGCCGTCGATCTCCTTCAGCATCTTGCGAAGCTGCAGCAAAGCGAGGTTCTCATCGTCAACCAACATGGCTTTCATCGCTGTATCACCACTCCACGCATAACCGGTTTTATATTTGTATCGGCAGCCCCGGAGCATCTTGTTAGGTGCTTTTCGGGTTTGTTCAGAAATTGTTTAGGTACTATTACCATAGCGTATAATTCGAGGCAGGACAAGCATCTGCATACATTTTTACAATAAATGTCCTTCTTCCGTCATAAGCTCTCTTCTTTCTGGAAAAATAAAGTTTGATAACCTGATATCCCCTTTTCTTTGGCAAACTACTTATTGTCAATCGCAAAGCCAGTTGCTATACTACTAAAACGCGAATGAGAATCATTATCGCAGATTGGATAAACCCGCTATATTATAAGGAAGGTGAAGCCGCATGTACGCCCGACAATCCATCGAGCCTCCGCTAACTCATGAGGAGAAGAAGGAAGAGTTCATGATCATGCTTAAGGAAATCGAGCCGGTCAAAGGCGCCGGCGGGTGGGAGATGGAGCCGCGATTTACGGAATCGCAGGTCCTCGTCGCCGTCGCGTCCGGACAAGGCCGGCTGCTCATAGGCAATCGCTCCTGCCTGCTGCGCCAGGATCGCGTGTATGCGGTTCCTCCGGGAGAAACTTACGGGGCCTCGGCGGACCCGGCCGAAGGGCTCGGGCTGTTCCTGCTGCGCTTCGACGTCTATCGGCCCGATCCCGCGAGCGGTGAGGTTTTGCGGGTAGAGCCGGGCGATTCGCTGCTGCTGGGCAGAGGAGAAATTCCTTTCTCATCGGCGGCGGGCTCCGCTGCGCTGTGCCAAACGATTCATTCGCTCTGGCAAAGCGCGGATCGGCTGGAACGGTTCCGGGCGCAAATGCTGTTCCAGGAATTGCTGTATACGACGATGAAAGCGAGCGGCCGAACGGAAGAGGATTCGCTGTCGGCCCTCGAACGGGCCAGGGACTATATGAAAACCCACTACCAGCACAATCTTTCCATCGAACAACTGACACGTCTAGCCGATATAAGCCCTAAGTATTTTGTCGATCTGTTTAAAAAATTGATGAAACGCTCTTTCTGTTAACCGGAAATCGTCCATCCTAAATCAGGATTTCGTATATGGTGGCGGACTAAGCGTTCCTCTATAATGAACGTTGAGAATGATTATCAATAGCATAAGGGGAGAACATACGAAAATGAGAAAAGGACTACGAACGTTCTGCATCGCCGCACTCGTGCTGGCGTTAACCGCATGCGGCAAGAGCCCTGCGCCTGCGGCTGGAGATTCCGGAGCGGGCCAGCAGACGCAAGGAAGCGCAGCGCAGGAGAAGACAGCTTCGCCAAGCAAGCAATCGATCAGTTACTTGGGCACATCCTACACGGTCAATGCGCCTAGCGGCTCCATCGTCATCACAGGCGCGCTGGAGGCTATGGAAGACGCGCTCGTGCTGGGAGTGCAGCCGACGGGAGCCATTACTACCGGCGGCAAGTTCCCGGATATGTTCAAGCCGATTACGGGCTCGACGCAATCGATCGGCGAAAAAATGCAGCCGAATATGGAGACGATTCTTAAGCTGAAGCCCGACGTCATCCTCAGCTCGACCAAATTCCCTGCCGACGTAGGAGAGAAATTGTCCAAGATCGCTACGACGATCCCCGTCTCCCATATTGCGACAAACTGGGAAGAAAATTTGCGCCTGCTGGGCAAGTTAACCGGCAAGGAAGCAAAAGCCGAAGAGGTGCTGAAGCAGTATAAAGAGGACGTTGCGGCGGCCAAGGCTAAGCTGGGCGACAAATGGAAGGATAAAAAGGTCGTCACGGTGCGAGTTCGCAGCAACTCCCTCAATATTTATCCTGCGGATGTATTCTTTAATCCGACGCTGTACAGCGAGCTGGGATTTGCCGTTCCGGACGAAATTAAAGCGGCCAAAGCGCAGCAGACGATCTCGATGGAGCAATTCAGCGCGATGAATCCCGACGCAATCTTCGTGCAGTTCTCTGAAGACGAGAACAAAGACAAGCCTAAAGTGCTCGAAGAGATTCAGAACAACCCGCTCTGGAAAAGCACGAATGCAGCCAAAAACAACAAGGTATTCGTCAATGTCGTCGACCCTCTGGCGCAAGGCGGCGCTTCCTGGAGTAAATTCCAGTTCCTGAAGGCAGCCGTAGACAAACTGTCCAACTGATGCACTGCGGCTTGCGCCGCCTATAACTGAAAAAAGAAGCAGGCTCACCCGGGGCCGTATGTCTTAAATACGGTTCCGCGCTGCATGGGCTGACTTCGTCATGCCCTTTTTATAATGATAATGATTATCTCTATCAATTATATACACGCATACATCGACGATGATTCAGGAGGAATGTTTCATGCGAATACGAACGCATCACTTATCTGCAGCTGTACTCAGCCTCACTATGACGGCTATGCTCGCCGCCCCTACTCTCGGATGGGCCGACTCTGCCCGCTCTGTCGAACGGCCGGACGCGGCGAAAGCATTCGAGACGCTAAAGCAAAAAGGGGTGCTTGAAGGCTACGAAGACGGCTCCGCAGGACTCGACCGTCCTATGACGCGGGCCGAATTTGCCGCCGTGCTTGTCCGCCTCTTAAAGCTGCAGCCGAAAACCGGCCCCCTGTCCTACACGGATACCGGAGGTCATTGGGCTCAACAGCAGGGATACATCGAAGCGGTCACGGCCGCCAAAATGATGGAAGGCACGAGCGACCGGACGTTCGATCCCGAAGGCAAGGTAACCCTGGAGCAGCTCGCAGCCACCCTGGTTCGCGGTCTCGGCTTGATGCCTGCGGCCGAAGCGGACGCCTCCGCCGTAGGCCCAACTTCCGAGTGGGCGGCGGGCTATGTCGCCACAGCCTTGCAAGAGAAGCTGCTCGGCCCCTATCCTGACTATACCGGGGTGGCAACACGGGAAGCGCTCACCTTGTCGCTTGCCGCCGCGGACGATAAGCTCGCCGCCCTCGCAGCCGCGAACTCGGGTCCGCTGTCGATTACAGAATTTAAGGCTACCGGAGCCAAAAAGCTGCATGCGCAATGGACTCGGCCCGCAGAGCCGGATAAGATTTCCTTCGTGGTGAAGCGTTCCGGAACGCCGGTAGAAGGAAAAGCGACGGTTCAAGACAACGGACAAGGCGCGGACATCGTATTCAATGCGCCGCTCCCGGCCGGAAATTATTCCGTCGAGCTGAAGGGACTTGACCCGGCGGACGCAGGCAAGACGACAGCCGAAGCTGCCGTTGAACAGGAGAAGCTCGTCTCCATCGATTTTGCGACGGCGGGCGATACGCTGCCGCGTGCACGCAATGCGTATGTGGCGTTTCGCGCCCTGAACCAATACGGGGAAGCCGCTTCCTTCTCTTCCGGCCAATTCGAGATTAACACGGGGCGGACTTCTTATACCGCCGTGCCCGGCGAACAGGCGATCAAGCTCGATCTGACGGATCAAGAAACCAACGACCGCGTTGCCGTCAGCATTCTTCACTCCGGCACCGGCTTGTCCGCCCAAAAAACGTTCACGGTCGGAGACCTCCCTCTCGTCACCCGCATTGAAGCGGGCGAAATACGGTTCCCGGGCTCCGTCCAGAAGCTGATCTCAGGTTCGTCGGCTTATTTGCAAATCCGCGCTTTCGACCAGTACGGCATACCGGTCATGGCCGTCGACGAAACCGATAAGGACGGCAAAGCCTACGGGCTGAACACCCCGAGCGGGGTCCATGTGACCGCCAAAGACAGCTCCATCCTGACGATCGAAGACAACCCTTGGTTTGACGAAGACGGAGACGGCTTTCCCGAGCTGAAGATCGGCGGCGGCATCGACGCGGACCAAGCCAGAGAATCGGAAATTACGCTCTATGCTCTCGGCTCCAGCCAGTCGGTGACGAAGAAGCTGGCCTTATCCGTCGTCAAATCGCCTTTCTCGGTGCAATTCGCCGATTTCAGCAAGACAGTCGCCGTCGGCGATAAGAACGTCGTGCTTCCTCTCATCGTGAAGGACGATCAAGGCGCAGCGTTAACCTCCAACGAGATCGCTCTGGGAGCCGATCAGCTGGACGTGTACGATACGTTCGGCAGCGGCGCGGACGTGCGGCTCGACTCGCAAGGCAAGCTCATCATCAGCGGCTTGAAGGAGGGCAGCGGAACCGTGACGGTTCGGCTGCAAGGCACGGATAAGCAAGCTACTCTGAACTTAAACGTGCAAAAGGAACGTTATCCCGCCCAGTTCATGCTGAAGACCGACCTGGCGCCCATCTACGTGCAGGATGCCGAGGAAAGCCTCGTCGTCCTGATCAAGGATCAGTACGGCGACTTGATTCGCGACGCCAGCAACGAGTATATCGCCGCCCTCGCGGACGATACCGATGCGACCAAGGTGCGCAAGGATGCCGAGTACAAGCTTCACGCCAGCTTTACGAATACCGGCAAGCCTGCAGATAACGGCGCCTTTTATCCGACGGCCGGGCCGCTGAAAACCGCGCTGGACGCCCTTCGCAAAAGCAACCCGTCCCCGGACGGCGAACGGGAGCGCGAGCTGATCGACGAGACGTTCCAGCAGCCGGAAGCCGGCAATACGTACGGCCTCAACATCGGCAATATTTACAACAGCAAACTGACCTTCAGAGCCGACGCCAACAAAACGGGCACGTACCAGCTTACGCTGACGCTCGTCAAAGTCGAGAACGACAAGGGCTCTTCCAAGGTCGAGGAATTGGCCCGCCTCACCCGGACCGTCGAAGTCATCGACGGCACCCAATCCGATATCGCGTATGACGTCAAACTGGATACGGCCGTCAACAATACGCTGTTTGCAGCGGTTGACGCTTACCGCGAAAAACGGATCGACGACGCTACCGTGACCGTCAGCGCTTATGGCGTAGCCCAGGACCGGATCAAGCTGGCCAAGGAAGTCGTGCTTTCCGCCAAAAAAGGCGGACAAGCCGTACAGCTTCCTTCCTATTGGCTGAACAGCGCGGCAGGAGCCATCACGTCCTCCAATCCGTCGGTAGCTAGTGCCGTCTATGTCAATTCGGGAACGCCGGCCGTGCCGAATTACAAATATTTCGTAATCGGCGATAAAGAAGGCTCGGCGACGATCACCACCATCTTCCGTACCGCCGGCGGCTCCAAGACGGCCCGCCTGGATATGAAGACGAGCGAGCAGCCGCTGGACATCGCCAAAACGTCGGTGCCGAAAGCCTATGCCGAAACTAGCTACGCCAAGCTGACCGGCAAGAAAATATGGGATTACTCGCTCATGGGCGAAGTCTCCGTCATCGACCAATACGGCTCGGCCTATAAGAATGACGCTATGGCGACGCATGTGAAAGCGTTGAACCTTATGTTCTACGTAAAAGACATCGTGTATAAAACGGCCGACGGCAACGATACCGTCAGCGTCGATCCGCATACAGGCGTTCTTGCTTATACCGGAGACGGCGACATGGCGGGCTTCACCGTCGTCATTGAAGCGCCGAACGGCAAACAGCTGCAAACGATCGTCCAGCTCAAATAAACCGGAGGAAACGGCAAGAAAAGAAGCCTTTCCGGCTCCGCTCCCGCTGCGGCGCCGAAAGGCTTCTTTGATTTGATCCATTAGGACGTTGGTTTAAATCCGATAAATCGTCGTCGTACCAGCCCCCGCCGGTTATGCTTAGCTTTGCGGAACCGCTCCGTCGAACGCCGACTGGTAAATGGCGCGGATGTCCTCCTTATGAAGCGGCAGCGGGCTGCGCGCCAGCAGTCGCTTCTGCTGAACGCCGTCCTCCGTCAAGCTGTCTATCGCGCTTTGCGGAATGTTGAAGCCCTGCAGCGTGCTCGGAATTCCTACGTCCTTAACGAGCCGCTCCAGCTCCTCGACGCATTTGCGGGAAGCTTCCTCTTCGGACATGTAGCTGGCATAGCCGCCCATCGCTTGCAAAATGTCGGCCATCCGCTTCGTGCAGCTGCTGCGGATATATCCCATGACGTAAGGCAGCAGCACGGCGTTCGATTCCCCATGCGATATATGGAACTGTCCGCCGAGCGGGTAAGCGAGCGCGTGCACGCCGGCAACCCCCGCATTGAAGAAAGCGATTCCGGCCATATTGCTGCCGTAGCTCATATCCGTCCTCGCCTGCCTGTCCTGCCCGTCGGCTACGGCCCGGCGGAGCGAACGGCTGATGAGACGGATCGCCTGCAGCGCCAGGCCGTCGGTCGTCGGACTCGCATTCACCGAGACGTAAGCTTCGATAGCGTGCGTAAGCGCATCCACTCCGGTTGCGGCCGTTACGCGCGGCGGAACCGAGAGGGTCAGCTGCGGGTCGACGATCGCCACGTCGGCCATTAAATAGTCGTGCGTGACCACGTCCTTCGTCGTCTCCAGAGACAGCACGGAGATGTTCGTGACTTCCGAGCCGGTGCCCGAGGTAGTCGGAATGAGTATTTTCGGCAGTCCTTTATGCTCCAGCTTTTTCGTTCCGGTCAGATTCAAATAATCGGCAACCGAGCCTTCATGGGTGCCCAGCGCTGCGGCCAGCTTCGCCAGGTCCATCGCGCTGCCTCCTCCGATGCCGATTACCAGATCGAATTTTCCTTCGCGGGTGTAGGCGACGAGCTTTTCCCCGATTTCGAGAGGCGGCTCGGGAACGACATCGGTGTAAATTTGCACGTCGCAGCCTTCCTGCCTCAGCCGGGCGGCAATCGGATCGATCATTCCCATTTTCTCAAGAAACGCATCGGTTACCAGCAAAATCCGCGACGGATCGAACTTGGCCGCTTCAGGCCACAGCTGCTCCAAGGCGCCCCAGCCCACATAGCTGACCGGCGTGCAGACCAATTTGGACACGGTCATGATGAAAGCCTCCTTATTCTTATTCGTAGTATCCTTCGGTGGATTTGCGGAATTGTTTGAACTGATCGGCATCGTGGCCGAACCATACCTGGGAATTCGTTCGCGTTGCCAGCGTACGGATTTTCTCCACCGCGTTCCGGTAACCGAGGGAATCGTATATAATGCCCGGCGGCTTGACCGGAGGGCCGTAGCTTTCCGCCGTATAGATGGCGTCGGAAGCGAGGATGATCCCGCCCGTTTCCGGCATTTCGATATGCAGGCCCAACATGCCCCAGGCATGGCCGCTGCCGAAGTTAACGACTTTGATGCCCTCGGCCAGCTCCAGATTGTCCTCGCTGCGTTTGACCGTTTTCCACTGCAGATGGTTTTTGATCCAGGCGTCGATGTCCGCCCAAATATAAGCGCCTTCTTTTTCGTTGCGGGCGTACGTTTGCAGCGTGCCGTTCAACTCATCCTCATGGACGATAATCGTAGCGTTCGTGAACATCTCCAAGCACCCGGCATGATCCAGATGCAAATGGGAGGCGATGACGTACTTGATGTCCTCGGGTCTTACATTCAGCTGCTCCAACCGGTTATGCAAATAGCATTCCTCGCTCGCCACCCACGGGAACGTCTGCTGGGTCGATTCGGCCCAGCGCCCTTCGATCCCCATCGAATTCGGGTTGCAGGACGTGTCGAACAAAATTTTCCCTTCGGGATGATCGATCAATACCGTATAGATCGGAAATTCCACGAACTGCGTCGGCGCATTCGGATTGTTGATCGTAGCCGGGTTGTGCATTGCAATCATCCAGTTTTTATCCATGCTCATACGGCCGTTATCCATAACGTACAGCTTAGGGCGGGCTTTAATAATATTCGACATGTTCATTTCCTCCTATAATGTGGTTTTCATCGTAACGAACTTTAATTCGGTCATCTCCTGCACCGCATACTTGATGCCTTCGCGTCCGTAGCCGCTTTCCTTGACGCCGCCGTACGGCATATGATCGACCCGGAACGTCGGAATGTCGTTAATGATTACGCCGCCGGCTTGAATGTCGCGGGCCGCTTGGAATGCGTTCGTCAGGTTGCGGGTGTATATGCCTACGTTGAGCCCGTATACGGAATCGTTGACCATCGCGATAGCCTCGCTCAGCTCGCGGTACGGCACGATCGATACGACCGGAGCGAACACTTCCTTGCAGGACACCGCCATATCCGGCTTCACATCCAGCATGACCGTCGGCAAGTAGACCGACTGCTCCCGGCGGCCGCCGCACCCGATGCTCGCCCCGGCCCGTACCGCATCCTGCACCCATTCGTCGATGCGGGCCAGCTCGCGCTCATGAATCATCGCGCTCAGATCGGTTTGCTCGTCCAGCGGATCTCCGATCCGAAGCTGTCCGGTCCGCCGGATGAACTGCTCCGCAAATTCGGCGTAGATCGATTCATGAACATAAATGCGCTGCAGCGAGATGCACACCTGTCCGGCAAAAGCGAAGGCGCCTTCCACGCATCGCGGAACGATCGTCTCGACTGGTACATCCGGCTCGACGATCAGGCCGGAGTTGGAGCCAAGCTCCAGCGTTACTTTGCGCAGCCCCGCTTTGGCCTTGATCTGCTTGCCGACCTCCGAGCTGCCGGTAAACGTAATTTTCTTGACCCTCTCGTCCAGCACGAGCGCGTCGCCGAGCTCCCGCCCGCTTCCTGTAACGACCTGCAGCGCGCCGTCCGGCAGCCCGGCCTTCTGGAACAGCTCCGCAATGAACAGCGAGCTGAGCGGCGTCTGCTCCGCCGGCTTGAGCACGACCGTATTGCCTGCGGCAATGGCCGGGCCCAGCTTATGAGCCACCAGGTTAAACGGGAAGTTGAACGGGCAGATCGCCACCACCGTGCCGATCGGTTCGCGCCAAGTGAAGCCAAGCCGGTCTTCCCCTCCGGGAGCCGCATCCATCGGAATCGTCTCGCCGTAGATGCGCTTAGCCTCTTCCGCGGCAAATTGATAGGTCGCAATCGTGCGGCCGATTTCCGCTCTTGCCGTGCGAATCGGTTTGCCCGCCTCCAGCGCCAGCAGCCGCGCCGCCTCTTCCTTCCGCTCCTCAAGCTGCCGTACGACCTTGAACAAAATGTCGGCGCGCTGATGAGCAGGCATCTTCCGCATCTCCCCGAAGGCGCGGTGCGCCCCGCTATCGCCGTCTCCACATCGGCGGCGTCCGCTTTGCTGATATGGGCCAGCAGCCTTCCGTCGTAAGGAGCATGCAAAGGATAGCTGCGCGGCTTCACCTCCCATCTGCCGTTGACGAATATCCCTTTTGTTATCGCTTCCAATGGTCGTTCCTCCTTTGTTGTTCCTTACAATAATGTATAAGCAAAAAACGTGCCAACCTCTAAAAGGGTGGTGAAAAAGTCCGCTGGGGCGTCCATTTGATCCCCCAATCGCTGTTGAAATCGGATTTCTTTGGATCATTTTTTCGTTTTTATGTGGAGAGAATCCGCTTTCAAAGGCGAACGCTTACGCTTTTCCAGATTCAAATGGCCCCTCCGCTTTTTTTTCACCAGGCTTCTGCATCAGCCGTTTGAGCCGCTTTGGCGGGAAGCGGCATCTGATAGATCGGTGAATTAATTCACCGTATTGGATGGATGCGCCATGATCCATAAGACCTCCGGCAATCTTTCGAGCCGGGTACCTGCGAATCAGCCCAGCGCCTCCTGACATGCTCCTGCCTCGCCGCATACGACGAAGAGAGTGATGAATTATTTCACCACCCTCGGAAGAAATTCACCGCCTTCGGCCACCGGCTTACTGGCCGTTATCCCATCGCTGCAATTTTTTCACCAAGGTCGAATGATCGATCCCGAGATGCTCCGCCGCTTTCCGCAGCGAGCCGTACTTGTCCAGCGCTTCGCCGATCATTCTCCGCTCAAATTGCTTTACCTTCTCCTTCAAGGTCGAAGCCGTATCGATCCGGCTCTGGTCATGAATGTGAAGCGGCAGATGCGCGGGCTCAATCATATTCGAAGGCACCGACACGATCATGTTCTCGATCAGGTTGCGCAGCTCCCGCACATTGCCGGGCCAATGATACCCCTCCAGAATTCGCTTCGTCTCCTCCGCGATCTGCTTGTCGATCCGGTACTGCCGGCAAAAATAGTGAAAATAATGATCCAGCAGCGGCACGATATCTTCCCGCCGCTCCGCCAGCGGCGGAATCGAAATTTCCACGACGGCCAGCCGGTAATACAGGTCCTCCCGAAACTTGCCGCCACGAATCAGCTGCCGCAAATCCTGATTCGTCGCGGCGACGATCCGAATATTCAGCGGTCTCGGCTTGGTGCCTCCCAATCGCTGAATTTGCCTCTCCTGCAGCACCCGCAGCAGCTTCACCTGCAGCGACAGCGGAATTTCCGCTATCTCGTCGAGCATGACCGTGCCCTGATCGGCCAGCTCCAGCAAACCGATCTTGCCGTTGCGGCTTGCCCCCGTGAACGCTCCCGCTTCATAACCGAACAGCTCCGATTCGAGCAGCTGCTCGGGGATCGCGCCGCAATTAATTTTGATAAAAGGCTTCTCCCGCCGGTCGCTCAGATCGTGGATCAGATTGGCCATCACTTCTTTCCCCGTGCCGGAAGGGCCGTATAACAAAATGCTGGTCGGATACGGGGCCACCTGCGAGATTTGCTCGTACACCTTCTTGATCTGGGGGCTGCGGAACACGATATGCTGCTCGGTCTCGCCGCTTTTCAGCGTATACCGGTTATTCTGGATGCGCGAGAACGTATGCGCTTTCTCCAGCTCCTTGCGCAGCTCGTTCAAATGCGTAATATCGCGCACGCTGGTGACGATCATCTCCAGATTCCCCTGCTCGTCGAACACCGGATTGCCGGTTACGATGACGTCCTTCTTGCCCCCGATCCGCTGAATGATGGAGATGCGCCGCTTTCTTTCGAGCACGAGCAAGGACACCGATTGATCGAAGTAGCCTTCCGACATCAAATCCGCCATCCGGCGGCCGATCAATTCTTCGCGCCGGAAGCCGGTAATTTCCTCGTAGGCGGTATTCACCTGCATCGTAACGCCTTCCTTGTCCACCACATACAAGCCGTCGGTAGAAAACTCGATAATCGACTCCATCTGCTTCAGCAGCTTGCGGTAATGATGCATCTCCGATAAATCTTGGATAACCGCAATCGCGCCGACTCTGCTGCCGTTCTCGAAGAGCGGCGTTCGGTTGACCATGCAGACGCGTCCGCCGATCACCATCTCCCCGCCGATCGAGCTCTCTCCCCCGTCCAGCACTTCATGCATCCGGGAATGGGGAATCAGCTTCTTGATAGGCTGTCCCTTCCAATCATCGCTCCCTACATTAAGCAGCTTTTGCGCCGCTTCGTTCATCAGTGCGATCTCGTTATCCGAGTTGACGACGATGACGCTGTTATGCATGGATGAAATAATATTGCCCCACAACGGAACGGATACGGATTCATCGATCATGATCTGCTTCCTCCTCGCTACAAACTGTTCGGCGGCTTTAAGAAATGTGGCGTTTCAGTCGTGACCTGCGGTCGAGCGGCGTTTCCACTCGCTGTTCCAACTCTTTGTCGGCCGTCGTCTCCGGCTACCAGCGTATCCGGCCGATCAGCTCCGTCATAGCCGCCCGATGCTCCGCCGCTGCCGGCCATCCGGCTATTTCCTCCTTAATTCGCGCCAGGTTCGTATATCCCTTGGCCAATCCGTTCAAGCGGGCCGCCAAGGTCGATTGCTGAAGCTCCTGCGGCGTATACAAAGTGCCGAGCTTATCCATCGCATCGGGAAACCGCTTCAAATAATATTTCTGGTGCCTGTCTTCCGCGGGGTAAAATTCCCTGAGCGGCGCCAGCTCGGTATCCGGTTCGGCCATTCCCCGCTCCTTCCTGACCGCCGCAACGCGCAGCGCGGCCGCTTCCTGCTCCTTATCGCGGCAAAGCACAAGCGAACGGTACTGGCGTCCTTTATAATCATTGATATTGACCGGGTTATGATGGTTCCAGAACAGTTCCAGCAAGTCTTCCAGCGATATAAGTGCAGGGCTGAAATCGACCTCGACCGTTTCCGAATGATCGCCCATCTGCCGGTAGGTCGGCTGGTCCGTCGTTCCGCCGGCATAGCCGACGCGGGTGCTCACGACGCCCGGCAAATGTCCGAAGAGCGCCTCCGGACTCCAGAAGCAGCCCATACCGAGCGTCACGGTCTGAGTATGCGATTCGAAATAAGGGGGAATCTTCTTCTTCCCCGATTCTGTATACCGGCTCATGCTAACGCCTCTTCCTTTCCTTGTATGAGCTTTTCCAAGTCTGCCGCTTACTCCTTATGTCCACTATACCATAGGAGAACGCAAAAAGAGCATCCTTACGGATGCTCTCCTCTATCGTCAGCCTATGTCGAACTATTGCGCCAACCCCGGCTTCATCGCCGCCATCGACGCCGCGCTGCCACCATTGCTTCCGCTGCTATTTCAAACTGATGTTCAAGAAAGCTCTCGTCCGTTCGTGTTGAGGGTTCGTGAACAACGGCTCCGGATGACCGGCTTCCACGATTTCTCCTTTGTCCATAAACATCACCCGGCTCGCCACTTCACGCGCAAAGCCCATTTCGTGAGTGACGACCATCATCGTCATATGCTCTTCGGCAAGACGCTTCATCACCTGCAGCACTTCCCCCGTAAGTTCGGGGTCCAGCGCCGACGTAGGCTCGTCGAACAGCAAAATCTCGGGGTTCATCATCAGCGCCCGGGCGATGGCGACGCGCTGCTTCTGCCCTCCCGACAATCTCGCCGGATATTCCGACGCGCGGCTTGCCAAGCCTACTTTGTCCAGCAGCTCGGCGCTGCGCCGCGCAATATCGGCGGACGACTCCCCTTTGACGATTTTCGGGGCCAACTCGAGGTTTTGTTTTACCGTCAGATGCGGAAACAGGTTGAAGTGCTGGAACACCATGCCCATCTTGGAGGTGATCCGCTTTATCTCCTGCGGCTTGGAATACACTCCGTCCTTCACGAGAGCTTCGCCGTCCACGCTGATGCCGCCCCCGTCAATGGTCTCCAGATGGACGAGACTGCGCAGCATCGTGCTCTTCCCGGAGCCGGAAGGGCCGATGACGGCCACGACGTCTCCTTTTTCCACATGGAAGGTCATATTCTTCAGCACATCCAAAGTGCCGTATGATTTGCTGAGGTTCGAAACTTCAATAATAGCCACGTTAGCCAGTCCTTTTATTCAAATTTAAATCTGCGTTCCAGCCATTTGAACAGCAAGGTTAACAAGAGCGTCATGATCAAATAAATGACCCCGGCGATAAAGAACGGCACGATCGTAAAATCGCGGTTTACCGCCGTCTGCGCAAAATGCAGCAGCTCCGGAACGGCCACGGCATACAAGAGAGCCGTATCTTTAATGAGGGTAATCGACTCGTTGGATACCGCCGGCAGCACGACACGGAACATTTGGGGCATGATGATGCGCGTCATCGTCTGCCGCTTGCTGAAGCCGAGCACCTGAGAGGCCTCGTATTGGCCTTTGTCGATAGCCAGCAAGCCCCCGCGGAAAATCTCGGCGAAATACGCCGCATAGTTCAGAATGAAGCCCAGGCAGGCAGCCGTAAACCGGTCCAGGACCAAATATTCGCCGACGCCGGGAATCATAGGCAGCCCGAAGCAGATCACGAGCAGCTGCAGCAATAAAGGCGTGCCTCGCATGACATAAATATAAGCGTGAGCCAGCCCCGACAACGCTCTGCTGCCGCTTTTGACAGCCAAAGTAATCACAAAGCCGAGCGGGACCGACACGATAATTGCAATGATAAACAAGAGGACCGTCATTCGGGCTCCCTTGAGCATCGGGATGACCATAGAGGTCATGATATCTGCGGACATACACTTATTCCTCCAAAAGCAAAACGGGATTTCCCATAGAAGAAATCCGGTTCGCCTGATCCATATTCGATTCGTTATTTCAGAACTTTATTTTCGCCGAACCACTTCTCGGAAATTTTGGCGGCGGTGCCGTCTTGGTTCATATCGTCCAGCGCCTTTTGCAGCTTTTGCAGCAGCGCTTCATTTCCCTTCTTCACTCCAACCCCGTATTCTTCCGGCGCAAGAGACTCGTCCAGCAGCTTGAAAGTACCCTTTTCTTTGGACATATAGTAGTCGATCACCACTTCGTCAATGACGACCGCATCGACGCGGCCGATCTTCAGATCGCTTAAGGCAAGCACGTTATCTGCATATTCGGTTACCGTCTTGATCTTCGATTTTACGGGATTGTCGTTCAATGCGTCCGCCGCCGAGGACAAAGATTGCAGCCCCACGACTTTACCCGTCAGATCGTCGAGCTTGGTCAAATTCGATTTGGCCAGAGTGACGACCACCTGCGCGTTTTTCAAATACGGCTTGGTGAACAAGACTTTGCCTTTACGCTCATCCGTAATCGTGTAACCGTTCCAGATCAGATCGATCCGGCCGCTGTTCAGCTCGGATTCTTTGGTTTGCCAGTCGATAGGTTGAAATTCCGCCGTCTTGCCCATCTTCTCGGCAGCGGATCTGGCATAATCGATATCGAAGCCGACGATTTCGTTCTTATCGTCGCGGAAGCCCAGCGGAGCGAATTTGTCGTCGATGCCGATGACCAGTTTAGTAGATTCAGCCCCGCCGCTCTTCGAGCCGGAGCATCCTGTAAATAGGGAAATTGCCGCCGTGACGACCAAAGCCATAGCTGCCAAACGTTTCATAAAAAATAAACCACCCTTGCTTCATAAGTATTGTTGCATTCGCTTTACTACGTTACCACTTTATCAAGAATTACATGATAACATAGATTCGCAAAAGGTGTCGATAGGTTCAAAGGAAGTAATTTTTTCCCTTTCAACATCGATAGATTCCTATTATAAAGGGGATCATCATTTCTTATAATTGACCATGAATCTATTAATGAATGCAAAAAAGCACCGATCCGTACGATCGGCGCCGTGAGAAGCGCGGTGAAAATATCATTTGCGCACTGCGCTGCGGTACATCAGCATCAGCAGATAGGGCGTCCCCAGCAAGGCGACGATGATGCCAGCGGGAATTTCCTTCGGCGCGATGACCGTCTTGCCGATGAAGTCGGCTGCGACGAGCAAGACGGCGCCGAACAGCGCGGAGAGCACGACCGATCTGCGGTGATGGTGACCGACCAGCAGGCGGACCGCATGCGGCGCAAGCAGTCCGATAAAGCCGATGGCGCCGACGCTTGAGGCCGCCGTCGCAGCCAGCGCAACGCCGATGACGGTTGCGATCAGCCGCGTACGCTGAAGCTTCAGCCCGAGTCCGAGCGATACTTGATCGCCGAAGGCCAGCAGATCGATTCTGCGGCCGAGCCACCAGGCGACCGGCGCCAGCAGCACCATGGCAACGGCCAAGCGCAGCCATTCGTCATAACCGCGGGCATACGTGCTGCCGGCAAGCCAGGCTAGAGCCGGAGCCGCGGCAATACCGGAGCGGATGACGAAAAACTGAATGCCTGCCGTTCCGATAGCGGAGACACCGATCCCAACCAGAATTAACGAGACGGGATGAAAGCCTTTCTTCCACGTGAACGCATAGACGCATATCGCGGCGGCGGCAGCCCCCGCGATCGCCCCTAGCGGGAGTGCTGCGGCAGGCGCCTGCGGCCACAGCACCAGCACGGCCAGCGCTCCGCAGCCCGCCCCGGAAGTCACCCCTAGGACGGACGGGTCGGCGAGCGGATTCCGCAGCGCTCCCTGCATCATCGATCCGGCTATCGCCAGCGCGCCGCCGGCGAATGCCGCAACCAGTATGCGCGGCAGCCGCAAGTCGACAACGATGTTCCGAGCAAATTCCTCGCCGCTCCCGATGAGGGCGAGCCATACTTCATGGACCGACAAGCGCATCGTTCCGGACATCAGACCGGCTATCATCAGAACGATCAATACCGTCAACAGGCCGGCAGCAAGCGCAGGGTAAGGAATGCGTTTACCCATGGCTCCGACGCTCATCGACGCTCCGGCCTCCTGGGACTGCCTTCCTTTCATCGTTTTCACGACGAGCCAAATCAGCCACGGCGCACCGATCGCCGCCGTAACTGCCCCGGCCGGCAGCTCGCCGAGCGAGCTGCGGAACATGCGGGCGATCGTATCCGCGCCGACCAGAATGACCGCGCCCCATAAGGCGCTTGCCGGCAGCAAGGTCACATGGCGGCGCAGCCCCATCAGGCGCATCAGATGCGGCGCTATCAGCCCGACGAAGCCGATCGGGCCGACGACGCTGACGGTGACGCCGGCCAGCAGCACGGCCGCCGCCATGCCGGAGAAGCGCGTCAGCTCGACCTTCTGCCCGAGCGAGCGGGCCGTATCTTCCCCGAGCTCCAGCATATCGAACGCGCGGGCGAAAATCAGCGCATAGGCGATGCCGATCGCAATCCACGGCCACGCATACTGAACGCCGCTCCAGTCGTTCTGCACGAGCGATCCGGCTCCCCAAGCGAGCAGCTGCGAAGCCTGGGTCTCAAACAGCAGCTGCAGCGCGCTGGTGAACGCGGCAAGCACAAGACCCACAATCATCCCGGCGACGGCCATCCGCACCGGCGTGCTCCTCCTGCCTCCGGCGATCCAGTACGTCATGGCCGCAGCGCCCAGAGCTCCCGCCAGTCCAAGCAGCAGCGGCGCGCTGGCTTTCAGGGCCGGGAAAAATATCGCCGCCGCCATAATGACGAAGTATGCCCCCGAGTTCAGGCCGAAGGTCGATGCGGATGCAAGCGGGTTGCGCGTCACCGTCTGCAGCAGCGCGCCGCATACGGCAAGCGCCGCTCCGGCGAGCAAGCCCATGACCGCCCTCGGCAGACGAATGCCGCGAACCATATGATGAGCCGCGGTATCCTCGGGATGCGTGATCGCTCCGATCACTTGCCCGAGCGTAATCTCCGCTTCCCCGTAGGTCAAGCTGACAAACAGCAGGGCGGCCAGCAAAACCAAGCCGCCCCCAAATACGAACAAACTCTTCCATCCCTTAGACCGGACCGCATCGCCGGTGACGGTGTTCATCGTCATGCCCGTCATTTGGCTAGAGCGTTCGTCAGGAGGTCGACGATCGTTTTAGCCGATAACGGACCGCCGAACGTCCATGTGTTGCCCGGCAGCTTGTACGTACGGTTTTCCTTCACGAAGGCCAGTCCGTTCCACACCGCATTATCCTTCAATTGCTTCTCGAAAATATTATCGTTATCCTGCACGATGTAGATGAAATTCGCGTTTTGCACGGCAGGAAGCGCCTCGACGCTGGTCGTTGCGAAGCCGTTCGGCTCAAACTTCGCCGATTTAAAAGCATTTTTCAGACCGATCCGGTTCATGATCTGGATGATCATCGAATTGTCGGTGAACATGCGAAGCACAGCGGCGTTTTGCTGCGAGAAGGCTTGAGTTACGGCGATTTCCGCCCCTTCCTTGCCTTTCTCCTTCAGCTTGGCTTTGGCTTCGTCGAACGATTTCTGCAAATCGCTCATCACTTTCTCGCCCTCGGCCTTTTTGCCGACCAAATCCGCTACGGTCAAAAACGTTTTCTCCATCTCATCGTACTGGTCACCCGCTCCTTCGGCAGGATACGGATTGAACGCCACCGTCGGCGCAATTTTGCTCAAAGCCTCATAGCTCGATTTGATCCGGAAGTCGGGCGCGACGATCAGATCCGGCTTGAGCGCGGCAATGGCTTCCAGGCTCGGCTCCGTGCGTACGCCTACATCGACGACGCTCGCGTCAAGCTGCGTAGGAATGTTCACCCATGTTTTGTAGCCTTTAATGTCGGCGACGCCCGCAGGCTGCACGCCTACCGCCAGTAAAAATTCGACGTACGACCAATCGAGCGCGACGACGCGCTTGGCCGTCCCCTTAATCTCCGTTGTGCCGAGCGCATGCTTAATCGACTTGCTGCCTCCGGAAGCGTCCTGGCTCGCTCCTGCAGCCGGTGCCGCATTGTCCTTAGCCGGTTCGCTCTTCGCGCCGCAAGCGGCCGCCAGAAGCATCAGCATCAGCGACAGCATAATGACGAGCGGTTTTCTCATCTTGTTCATTCGGTTAATCCCCCTAAATGATGTATAATAACAAATGATGCTTAATAAACTAGCTTCTCGCCGAATCGTGATAATGATTATCATTATCTAGGTGAAAATATTAATCGTTGCTCTGTAGTTTGTCAATACTTTTCCAGAAGGTTCGCCGTTTTCGGAAAAACGCAAAAAACGCCTGCCCTAGGGCGGCGTTTTCAAATATACATATTCATCCGGCCTGTATTACCCAAATTGGGGACAGCTGCCGCCTCCCTCTACCGCTGCAGCTCAGTCCAATACAATACCGCTGCGACAACCAGCACGCAAAACAAGGTAAACAGCGCAATCTTCCACGGGCTGCGCGGTACGCGGCCGGTTACGCTTCCCGTCTCCCCGTTGACCATATAACGGTACGTTTTGCTTTTGTACATATAGGTTGCATTCCACACAGGAAGCAGAACATGCTTATACGTCCGGTCAAAATATCTCGTGCGAATATCCAGATTGCGGATTTCGTCGCCGCCGATTTTCCTCCGGATTTCGCCGCTCAGCCTGTCGTCCACGCGGGACTGAGCGTCGGCCCAGCCCTGCCGCAGCGAGACCGTATAACGCTCCGCGATAAATCCGCTCAAGTATTCCGGCTTATACGGCACCAGTTGATGCAGCTTAAAATCGTTGAGCTTGTTCAGCAGTTCGCCGTCGTATTGTCCGGAGGCCGGGACGAGCACATCGTCGTAAAATTTCCGGTAGGTGCCGCTCGTCCAATGCCATACCGTATAGCGAACTCTTTCCGTATAAGTTTCGGTCTTACCGTTAACGACGCGGGTGCGCGTCTCCTGCCGGTAATGGTACACGCCGACCTCCGCTTTGTAAGACGAATCCGTATCGGTGTCGAACGTCCAGAACGGCACATAGATTCCGTTCAGATTAGAGCTGACGGACCGTTTTTTAAATTCATTCGGGATAAACCACCTTCGTTTGCGCCATGCGTTGAAGGCTTGCGCCGCTTGCTCCCGGGAAATATGGAAAGGGATGACCGATTCCGGGCGAATGCTGCCCGGATTTCCTTGCGGAAGCACCTTGGGCGACCCGCAGAACACGCATACGGCAGCGGTCTGGCTGGCAGGCATCAGCATTTCTCCGCCGCAATTGCCGCATTTGATCACCTGCTGCTCCGTTCCCCAATCCATTAAGGAAGCGTCGTCTTCGTCCGCAAAATCAAGATCGTGCTCCTCGGGCGCTCCCTCGCTCTCGTTTTCGATCGGCTTCTCGCTGCCGCAATAACGGCATTTCAGCGTTTGGCTGGCCGTGTCGAACTGCATTTGGCCGCCGCAGCCGGGGCATGGAAAGGTCGCCGTCCGGTCCTGCACCGTTATCTGCTCGTTAGCTCCCATAATCGAATCATCCTTTACAATTTAGTGCCGCAGCTCGAGCAGAACTTGGCTCCCGGTACTGCCGCACTGCCGCACTCGGGGCAAAAACGGCGTTCGGGGCGAGGCGTCCCGCACTCGGGGCAAAATTTGTCGGTTGCCTTAAGCGAATGGCCGCAGCCGCCGCACGGCTCAGTTCCGCCTTCCGGCTCGGAAGCTGCGCCGCCTTGAGGCGGATTCGGCTTCGGATTCCCGCCGGCCGCGGCAGGCTCGGCCGCCGGAGGCTGCTGTCCGGCCCCTGACATCATCTGATTGATCATTTGCCCCATGGCCATTCCGGCTCCAAGCCCCGCGCCTGCCCCGGCCAAACCGCCTCCCGGGTTGGAGGCCGCTTCCCGGATCGATTCGGCCGTCTGGTATTTCATATATTGATCGAGGTTGCCGGCGATATTCATCGACGACCTGCGATCGATCATCTTCTCGACTTCTTCCGGCAGCGAAATATTTTCGATAACGAATCCGGTCAGCGATAGCCCGACCGCCGCGAAATTCGGCTGCAGCTTAGCTCCCGCCTGCGAGCTGAGTTCATCGTAATGCGTAGCCAGATCGATGACCGGAATGCCCGATTCCGCCAACAAATCGCTCACGCCCGATACGATCATCGTTTTGAAAAAGCCGGCTATTTGACCCGGGTTGAAATCCTCGTGCGAACCGAAAATCTCCCTCATAAAGACGGCCGGTTCCTTCACCTTGAACGAGTAATTCCCGAAGCCTCTGACGCGCACTACTCCGAACTCCTTATCGCGCATCATCACCGGATTCGTCGTGCCCCACTTTTGATCGGTAATATTGGTTGTATTGACGAAATACACGTCGGCTTTGAACGGAGAGTTGAAGGCATACTTCCACGATTTGAGCGCGGTGAGCAGCGGCATGTTGTGCGTGCTCAGCTCGTATTTACCCGGACCGAACACGTCGGCGATCTGCCCTTCGTTCACGAAGATGGCCGCCTGTCCTTCCCTCACCGTAAGCTGCGCTCCCATCTTAATGGCGTTATCATACACGGGGAAACGATACACGATCGAATCGGTATCTTCAATCCACTCGATTACTTCAATAAACTGGCCTCTAAGAAATGAAAACAGTCCCATACTTCATCCTCCAATCAAATCCCTTTTCCCAAACGGCATTGCCGTTCGCTTTAGCAGCACTGATTCCTATTATACGGTAAACCGCCGAACGGGGTAACCCATTCCCTTCCATATCTTCGGATATAAACCATTAAAACCGCAGGAGAGGCACTTTTACCGTCTTATGCCGATGAAAAAGCAGTCTGTCGTCGACAGCAATCGACAATAATCCCCTTTTTTTCCTATTGTTTCTATTAATATACGATCCGAACTGCAGGCAGGTTTCTTCATCGGAGGTCCCGACTTGCGCATATGCAAAAAAAGAAGCCGAAACCCCGATTAAGGGGCGCAGCTCCTTATGTTCATTGATCAGGCATTCCGTTGTCCGAAGGTCTCCGCCTGCGTTACGGACCGGTCTGCACGTCCGATTGCTTCGTCCGGGGTTTCTCCTCCGTCCACTCGTCCGAGAAGGTCCTAAGGCGCCGGAGCGCCGGAAATAAATACATCCATAACGCGGCGACCGCTATCGTTCCGACACCGCCGATGAAGGTAGCCGGAACCGCTCCGAAAAATCCGGCCATCATGCCCGATTCGAATTCGCCCAGTTGGTTGGAGGTGCCGACGAACAGCGAATTGACCGCATTCACCCTCCCCCTCATTTCATCGGGGGTATGCAGCTGAACCAGCGTCGAGCGGATCACAACGCTGATCACATCCGAGGCGCCGAGCAGAAACAAAGCGGTCAGCGACAGGATTAAGCTGGTCGACAAAGCAAAGAGAATGGTCGCCGCCCCGAACACGGCCAACGCTCCGAACAGTATCGGCCCGAGCGCGCGCTTCAGCGGAACATGGGCGAGCACAAGCGACATCAGCAAGGCCCCGATCGCAGGTGCCGACCGCAAGAGCCCCAGCCCCCAAGGGCCCGTATGCAAAATGTCCTGCGCGAATATCGGCAATAACGCCGTAGCGCCGCCGAGCAGAACGGCGAAGAGATCGAGCGAGATCGTACCCAGAATGATCTTATGACGGAAAACGAACACAAGTCCCGTGAACAGGGAGCGAACGGCCAGCGGTTCGACTTTGCGGACGCTCCGCTTCTTGCGAATCCAGTAGATGAGCGCGGCCGAAGATAACAGCGCAACCGCCGACGTCACATAGACCAGCGACGGACCGGCCGAAAACAGCAGGCCGCCTAAGGAAGGCCCCAGGATTTGGGCCGTTTGTCCGGCTGAGGCGGACCAGGCGGATGCTTGCGGAAGCAGCTCCTTCGGTACTAGCTCCGGCACTAGCGCGGCCAGCGTGGGACCTTCGAACGCGCGGCAGGCTCCGATGACGGCGGCAGCCAGCAGAATCTGCTCGCGGCCGAGCCAGCCGGCGTGGTTCCCGAAGGCCAGGAACACGGCGACGACGCCTTCGAACAGCTGGCACAGAAAGACGATTTTGCGGCGATCGAACCGGTCCGCTACATGGCCCACAAGCAAGGTCAGCAGCATCATCGGCACAAACTGGGCTAGTCCTACCAAGCCTAGACTAAATGCGTCATTGGTCAGCTCGTACATCTGCCAGCCGATGGCCACGGAGAGCATCTGGAAGGAAGTCGTTGACAAAATTCGGGCAACCCAGGATTTCGCATAAGAAGGCTGCCGAAGAACGGATGGACTGGATTGCGGCAAACGGTTCACGACCTTTCGAGGAGCTGCGGAGGGCCTCCTCCGTTCATAATGTTTACAGGCAGGATCAACTGCGGTTTGGACGGGAAACAAATCCCCCAAAAGCCATCCATGCCGCCGACGCGGCACCACAGACAATGGAAATGGGGTACCAAGAGTAATTTCCAGGGTAGTGACGTGATGCTCTGAAGCTTATTCCGTCCGCATCCAGCCTAAGCTGGATCGGCGTCTAACCCTTCCTCTGGGATCGTTCTATGGGTAGACTTTCCTTTCGGGGGAGCCCACGGATTTCCGCAGGATTTTGCTGCGCATCATTTCCTAAACAATAGAATAACCCCACAAAGTAGTGGGGCCTTGGCTTCGAAGCCGATTCAGGTACTTTGCGGGGAGCCCCGAAATTTATAAATAGCGGCGCCCGATTAGCCGCGGACAGCCTGCTTCTCGGAAGCCGGTTCGATCAGACGATGCTGATACCATTTCTCCCCTTTAAACCGCCATAGAAAGACAAGTCCCCTTACTCCCCATTCGCAGTTCATGGCGAGCCATACGCCGACAATGCCGAAGTGGAAAACGATGCCCAGGATATAACCCAGCACGATTCTAAACAGCCACATCGACAGCATCGAAGTCATCGAAGTGAATTTGGAGTCCCCGGCCGCACGAAGCGCGGAAGGCAGCAGGAAGCTAATCGACCATAGCGGGATTTGGGCCAACGCATTAATCAGCGTCACGGTGAAAATATCATCTACAATATCGGCCGGAGGATGGAACAGCCCGACCAGCGGCCGAAACATTGGCAGAATGATCAGCGCCATCAGCACAAAAGAAAACGAAGACAGCCATATGAACGATTTCGTCAATTTTCTCGCATCCGCGACATTTCGTCGTCCCATACATTGGCCGACCACCGTTATGGCCGCAAGCGACAACGCGTTGGAAGGAATTTGCAGCACGACAGCAAGCGTCGAGCAAATCGCGTTGGTCGCCATGGCGTACGTTCCGAGGCTGACAATGAACATTTGGGTGACGATCTTGCCGCCGTTAAAAAACATTTGCTCGGCCGCAAACGGCAGACCGACGAACATAATCTTCTTGATCATCGCCAGCTCGAATTGAAACAAATCCCGAAGCCGAAAGGAAAGACTCGCGTTCGCCACAATTTTGGCCAAAAAGAACAGCGCGATGATCGCCGCCGAATACCGCGACACATTGGCCGCTATAGTCATCCCCAGAACGCCCATGTGCATAAAGTTGATAAAAATGACGTTCAACACGACATACGACAAATTCATAATTAAGGAAAGAATAAGCGAAGCTCTTGTTCTCCCTATTCCTCTCAGCGCCCCGCATACCGCCTCCTGAACGGCGATACCGACATAGGAGACGCTGCTGCCGACCAAATAGACGTGGGCATTGTCCAGCACATCCGCTGAAGCGCCGCCGAACAGCAGGTTCATCACCGGATTGTGGAACAAGCCGATCAGCAAGCTGATGCCCAGAGCGAACAAAAACACAGTGGACACGGTGCTGGCCGCCGACTTGGAAACCATCGGCTCGTTCCCGCTCCCCTTATACTGCGCTACGACCACCGTTCCCCCCGTAGATACGGCGATAAAAGTGCTGATCAGGAACATATTGATCGAATCGATCATGTTCACCGCACTGATCGCCGCCACGCCCGAGGAACTGATCATAACGGTGTTTACGAGACTCAAACAAACGAGAAATGCCTGATCGATCAAAATCGGCGTATACAAAGAAATGATCTGACGGTAATTGACAGACTCTCCGGAAAAATATTTTTCCAAAAAGGCGTGCTTTCTGCTTCGCAAACTCATTGGGGTCACATCACATTCTTTTGGTCAAATTGAGAAAACCCTCAAGCGAGGTCTTACAAAAATAGAAACTGCGCTCGGCGGGCGGTAATTTGGATCGTCAACAGGCAAAATTCTTTACTGCACTGACGCTTTAACAAACTCAAATACTGCTATGTGTTAAAAAAACTCTTCCAATTTCAGAAGAGCTTGCCGGCTTATAAACAACGATTTAAACGATCGCGGCCCACAGCGGAAACCGCAAGATCATGATTTGCTTTGATGATACTATCACCGGGGGCTTCAGTCTGTCAACGTCCATTATCTCCCCTCACAGCCCCTATAGGGCCAATGCGGCCCTGAAATCGCCTTCAGAAGGCTTCGGGCGTATGGGACCCGCTCGAATCCATTTCCATCCATAATATTATTTTGTTTAGAATAATCCACCTTTCTTAAAATATTAGAATTATCAAAAGGCCTCCCGAGCCATTATGATAAACCCGACAAGAACTTTATTATGAAATGGAGCGGCGAATGGATGAAAATCAACGTTTTGGGGGCAGTAGCCATAAGCTGTATGATGCTGGCTGGATGTACGGGAGACGGAGGAACCGGAGGAGGGGAACAGGAGCAGGCGGCTTCAACCGCGCAGTCATCTTCAGCGGTGCAAGGCCATTCACCTTCCAATGAGAACGAACTGCTTATTTACACGGTATGGCCTCAATACTATATCAAGGAAGATGTGTGGCAGCAGCAGGTGGGCCAATATCTTACCAAGAAATTTCCCGGCGTCGTCTTTAAGCATATTCAATGGGATAATCCGGGAAGGCAATTTAAAGACTTGATTGCGGCGGGAACGATCCCCGATATTATCATTGACGATTCCGCCCGCAACACGTACAGGGAAATTCGCAGATACGGTCTGGAATACGACATGAGCGAGCTGGTGAAAAAGTACAACTTCGATACCGGCACATTGAATCCGGGTATGCTACAGCAGTCCGTTACCTCCTCGGACGGAAAACTGTATTCTCTGCCCTACAGCTCTGCCGAGTGGGTTTTGGTGTACAACAAGGATATTTTCGATAAATTCGGCGTCGAATACCCCAAACCGGGTTTAACCTGGGATGAAGCCTATGAGCTGGCCAAGAAGCTGACGCGGCAGGACGGAGAAGTCACTTATAAAGGCTTCCAAGTGAATCCTTCCCACTATATGATGTGGAACCAGCTGTCGGAGCCTTCGCTTGACCCGAACGAAGACAAAGCCACACTTACCTCCGACAATTGGACGAAGATTACTAATAATATTAGACGGTTTTACGAAATTCCCGGCAATCAGCTGGTCAAAACGAACGCCTTCTCCCGAGGCAGCATCGCTATGGCTATCGATACGATCGATACCGCGGCCAAATGGGCGAACGAGAACAAAAATTTGAATTGGGACTTCAGCTCGGTTCCTGTGTTTCCGGAAGCGCCCGGCAAGAAATTTCAGCCTCAATCGACCGCGATGTTTATTACGAATCAATCGAAGAACAAAGACCTTGCCTTCCAGGTCATCTCGTATATATTATCGCCGGAAATGCAGCTGCACCTCTCGCGCCAGGGAGTGATGACCGCCTCGACAGACGCTGCCGTTCAACAGGCATTCGGCCAGGATTTACCGGAATTTCGAGGCAAGAACACGCAATCGCTCTATGCGCTGGAAAGCGCCTTGCCGCCTACCCGCAAGCCCGGCTTGACCTACATATTCACGCATAATCAAATCGACTATGTTTGGAAACCGCTCATTCATGCGGAATCCAAAGAAACCGTCACGGCCCTGCGAATGGCTAACGAGCTTGCGAATAAGGCGATTCAAAACACGAAAGCGGCGGAAGCGCAAGGCGTATACAGCGAGGACCAATAGAATTTGCTGGCGCAGGACCGGTTCAGGTATAGCCAGGCCGACTGTGTGGTTACCTCGCCTCTGTTTATTCAACCGTCCCTTAAAAGCGTGGTGAAAAAGTCCGCTGCGGCGTCCATTTGATCCTCCAATCGCTGTTGAAAACGGATTCTTTGGATTGTTTTTTCGTTTTTCTGTGGAGAGAATCCGTTTTCAAAGGCGACCGCTTACGCTTTTCCAGATTCAAATGGCCCCTCCGCTCTTTTTTCACCACCCTTTTAAATTTACGTAACAAAGTGCAAGCTTCTACTATCCGTTAGCCGAATCACTTTACTCTTGTGCGGCAGCAGCCGGGCTTCAAAGCTTTCCCGCTTGCTTTCAAAATCGCGCGTCCACTGATACATCCTGTTCAGCATCTTCAGATCGGATTTATAATGACACGGTTCGATTCCTATTTTTTGTTTGAGAAACCTGGTAAAAATTCTTAGTTTCCGCTTCCATAAGGGAGTGTCGAGAAATATAATCGTGTCGGCCATTTCCAATAAACATCGATACGATTCCCGGTCTGTTCCTTCAAATATCCAAGATCCGTTCATATCGATGTTGTTAATAACCTCCATCTGCTCCTCTGCCGTCCGTTTGTATCGCCCTGCGGCGGTTTGATGATGAACGATGCAATCCAGCTCGTACCAAGGCACCTTTATTTTTTCGGATAAACGCTTGGCCAGTGTGGTCTTCCCGCTGGCTACAATGCCGATGATAAACACTTTTTCCATACGCTGCTCAGCTCCGTATTCATTCGATTCCCGGCGGCGGCCGCCTATCATATTCCATTCGCGCGCCAGGCATCGTTTTCCTCTATACGGCACGGGGCCATCAACTTCGCAACTTACCGAAAGAACCCCGCGGTCGAGCCAACGATACACTTTTACTTCGCTGCATCATAACAGGTATTTCGTCCAAGTGTGTCGTTCGTACCCAGAGGCATACCGAGCATTGAATAATTTCCTTTGTTCATTACCATACTGAGGGAGGAAAATGCATCCATTCGGTAGAAGATTTGAAGTGTTAATAAAAATTTGGAGGTGCAGGGATTTATGGGTAAAGTGGTCCACTTTGAAATTCATGTAGATGACATGGAACGAGCGAAAACATTTTACGGAGAAGTGTTCGGATGGAAATTTGAAGATTGGAGCAGCTACGCCGGCATGCCCTATTTCGGTGCTGTAACCGGCGAAGCCGGCGAGCTTGGAATTAACGGAGCCTTGATGCAGCGGCAAGGCGCTTCTCCAGCACCGGGCCAGGCTTTGAACGGCTATGCATGTACTATAGGCGTCGGCGATTACGATGCAACGGAAGCCCATATTCTTCACCATGGCGGCAAGATCGCTTTACCTAAATATGCTTTGCCCGGCATGGCGTGGCAGGGGTATTATATCGATACGGAAGGGAATTTGTTCGGGATTCATCAGCCGGATAAGGATGCGAAGTAAGATTGGGTTTCGATACTTTGAACCAAGTCATCAACGAGTGCTACGATACACTGAAGAGGTTTAAGGATCGATAGGACTATGTTCTTCGAGATGGTCGAATCATCAATATTCCTTTTATCATAATCGGTTAATCGGAACTTTCCATCCATCTGGAATTTATAGTATGATAAACCATATGAAAGGAGATGAACTCATGTCTAAACAATTGATCATCGGCGACGCAATGCGTGAACTGGCCGCTACGCGCCGCGTATTGGAACGCTTACCCGAGGAGCATATGTCGTGGAAGCCGCACGAAAAATCGATGGCGCTCGGCGGGCTGGCTACGCACCTGATCAACCTGCTGAACTGGCAAATCGCGATTTTTCAGTATCCGGAGCTCGATCTCTCAACCGTACCCCAGCGGCGGGAGGCTTTGCAAAAACGCGCTGACATTCTGGAAGAGTTCGACGGGAATGTCGACAAGTTGGACAAGCTGCTTGCCGAATGCGACGATAAAGCGCTCGGTGAGGAATGGACGCTGCGTCACGGCGACCATGTCATCCTCCGCGAGCCGCGGGCGATCGCGTTACGCACCTTCGGATTGAGCCACATGATCCATCACCGGGCGCAGCTCGGAGTATATTTGCGGCTTCTCGATATTCCGGTGCCGGGCGTCTACGGTCCCTCGGCCGACGATGAAGCCTAGTAAACTGAGTTTCACGACCCGCTTCGCGTAAAAAGGCAAAGCGTCTGTGTTGTCTCGCAAGCAGATGACAGCGATCAAGGGAAAATGAACAGCCAGCTGCCAGAAGGGAACGCAAGTGACCGTCGTTGTTTAAAACAATATTTTGAAGCCCGAAAAGAGGGGGAAAAGTGAGGGAACCGCTGCAAGCGAATTTCTTCAGTTCCCCTTATGACGTTTCGAATCTTCATAAATCCATAGTTCGCGAGATTATCTCGACAACCTGATAAAGACACCCTATCGGGTGTCTTTTATTAAATGAAACTCTTCTAAAGCTACAGCCGCTTCAGGATTTTCCTCTGACAGTTTGATTTTGAATTGCTCAAGCAGTTTGGCGAGCTCATCGCCTGATTCACTATTGGTTTCCTTCAGCTTAAGGTACGTAATGATACTGTGCCCAATCACCTCAGGGTTATTGGTCAAAATCGCGGATATATTTTCCAAATATTCTTTATTTGTTGCAAGCAGTTCGGCATGAATAAAATCTTCCAAGCACTCCGTCCACTTTTCCATTCTTTTATAAACATATGCCCTGTTTGAGTACAACACCGCGTGTTCTAGATACGATATTGCTTTATTGAAATCCAATAAGGCTTTCCCATAGAGATTTAATCGTTCATTTTTCTTGCTTTCCCTATCTCCGATTTCCTCTAGCACAAGACCTCTGTTGTTAAAATCGTGAACATCCAGTTCATCCTCATTTTCTTTTATTATGTAGCGGTTATAATAACTCAAAGCATCGTGGTAAAGGCTTTTGTTACCTTCCCTCGCAGCAAAAAAATAAGCATTAGCCAGTCCACGATAATGTTTTGTGGTTATATAATAGTTTCCTGCGCCCTCCAAACCCTCTCGAAAGAAATAAATCGCGTCTGCAAACTTACCTTTATTATAAAATGCATTCGCGACGGTAAAATAATGCTGGTAATCGATTTCTTTGTAAGCCGCCAGCTTAGACTTAAACTCTTCGATCTCTGCATTTGAAATCTGTTCTTGTTGATTAATGTGGTCAATAAATTGCTGAAATAATAATCGGATCGGCTCTTCCTCATCCAGCTCGGGAATTAAATTCACCATGCCATCTTCCGAAATAATCACAATGATACATTTGGTTTGATCAAGTTTGTGCAGGTAACGGTAAGCTGAGTTATATCTTGCCCCTCTGCTTGAATCCCCTATGTTGGGTTCGGCAATCCCGTCCAATATTACACCGACAGCATGACAAACGCCTGTATTGTCAAAATATACGGCTCCATCAATGGGCGTTAAGTATTGTACAACATCAGGATTGACCGCGGTGGGCTCGATAATGATGGATTGTTTCTTCAATCGTTCGACTTCTTGTCCAGCCGTTTCTTCATCCGTAATGACTACCATGGTGCCGTGTTTTTGCTCTCTCGCTTTTCTAACAACTCTCTCGAGAGTATCAATTTCTCTAATATTCTCTTCTTCCCTATTTTCAAAGAATTGCGCTTTCATCATTCGTTTGAATTTTCGGGTCGTAAAGCCTTCTTCTCCTAAAACCGGGCTTTTGAAAGAAACCTGCAGCAGATTTTTAAAGACGATTTCCAAATTACGTTCCGTTTTATAAATCTTTTTATCATTCTCATTGAATAGTTTTCCAAAGCGGGATTCGGTATGCACTGTTGTTAGGAGCTGCAGATTATATTTCGATAATCCTTTAAACACCACCCGAAATAGTAAATGATTGCCTACTTCATTCCAGTTGATGTGACCAATACCATAAATGTATTTTTCGTCAGAGATTAGATATATATCTTTGTCGTGATCTGTCATTTCCAACAGCTTGCGGATTAACTTGGAGTCGTCCAACAAGATCTCATTTTCCCTAAATCGAATGATATACTTAATTATACCTCGAGATGGATGCAGCAAAGCTTGATCGGCAAATAGCATACATCCGAACGGGTTACTGCCCTCGTAGGTTCGCGTGGAAATATCGTCTATTTTCTCAAGCAAAATATTAATATAATATTGGCTGCTTTCTTCATTGGAAAGCAGAGGAGATGCAACGTCTTTCATTGTATACAAGCCTTGTAGCAAAGTTTGGATCTTGCCCATGAATAACCGAGTCATTCTTCTGGAAAATTGGATAGCATCTTCGTTGTACTTTTTACCAACTTCACTCTCACCGTCCAGCTTTAGAACATTCTTATCGCGAATAAAGTAATCTTGGAAATAATAATCCAGGACCATTCTTATAAAAGACAGCTCTGGATAGTTATAAAATATATCTTGAAGCTGCGAATCGACGTTATGTATGACAACCATCACTTTTAACTTGCGCTCTAGCCCTTCCGTGTTGATAGCAAAATCATTTGCATAGATAATATTGGTTTTAAACTGCTCTTGATTCGGCTTCTCAACATCAACGATACCTGTTTTATTTTGCTCGTTTGTTTTATCCGCAGGGAGAGACATTAGCTTGGATTGTATGATTTCTTTTAACATCGTGTCCTTCATCAACTCTCGGATTTCATTATTTTCCGAGTGAACCGGATTTGACATATCGAGCTCGCGGAACACTCGGATCAATTCTTTTAGCGGCTCTTGATTGATCACGATCTTTTTGCCGCCTTGGTCGGAAAGCGCCCTTCTTACTCTAACCACATTCTCAATATTCGGATAGTCATTATTGTCTAGCGTGAAAGTATACAGCTTTAAGTCGAATTTCTTATTCAGTCTTTTTAAGATATCTTCCAGATTCCCAAACACGACTTCGTTTATCCACTCTAATGATGACACCTTGATCGCCCCTTAAATTCCCCAGGTAAAAAGATAACCTTCTTGTGTAAAATTTACCATATACCATTATTCTATAACAAATTACAGTAGATGCAACCAAGGACCTACATTATATTAGACTGAATCCGAATATTAATTCCTAGACTACCACCGTTTCATTCTCCTCCCGAGACGGTCATCAGCCGTCGCCAAGATTCACCGTTTTAAGATCTCGGTATCTTATAAGTTCTATTGCGGTAAAGAAAGAGCACCGATTCGAATCGAATCGGTGCTCTCTACCTTTACGGAGACGAACCGCGGACAGGCAAATTTACAATGATCTCCCAATCCCACCGCGTAGCCAAATTACTTCAAATGAGCCGGATCAGAGAGCACAAACATCTTGGACTCCAGCGCCGGGCGCTCGGCCAAAACGCCGAAGTCCGACGCAGGCAGCAGGCTCAGCACGGTAACCCAGCCAACAACAGCAAGTTCCGGGGCTTGCTCATCGAATGTCATTCATTCATATCGTCTTATACCCCTTTCGGGAATCCATTCATTTCAGCTTCGGCCGCTTGGCGGCGTATCCTCATAGCAGGAAACGGGTTATTGCAGGTCACGAGGGTAACCCCGCAGCCGAGCGAGTAATACATTTGACGATCGTCATCCGGGCAGTAGGACCAGACGAGCAGGCCCATCTGCCGATAGTCGTCTACCTTTTGCGGGGAAAGCAGCTTCATGCTCATGGCCACTGCCCACATCTTGGAATAGGTGCCTTCGGGACCCGGTACGAAATTACGCATTTCTTCCTGCGGAAAGCCTTGCGTCTTCAGCCCGTAAGTATCGTGAAGGTAAGCGATAATGCTTGCATCAAAGCAAGTAAATACGCAGCGGGGCAAATAACCGTATTCTTTTAACAACGCAACCGCTTGGTCGGCGGTCTGCACGGCATCGGGACTCGATTTGATTTCCACGTTGAGCAGAACCTCCGGGTACGCCCGAAGGAGCTCCAGAAGCTCCGCGAACGCCAGAATCTTCAGCCCTTCGAAAGAAGGGCCGAACCAGCCTCCCGCATCAAGCCGCTTGAGCTCGGCGAGCGTCAGGTCACCTACCTTGCCCGTACCGTTCGTCGTGCGATCGACGGTTTCATCGTGAATGACCATGACCTTCCCGTCCTTGGAACGGCGCAGGTCGAATTCAATCATGTCGACGCCCGCTTCCAGCGCCTTCTGAAAAGCAAGCAGCGTATTCTCGGGATAATCGCATTTCAGTCCGCGATGCGCCGCCACCACGAGGGAGTCGTCGCTTTGCAATCGTTCTATCATATGCCTGCATTCCTTTCTGGATTCCGCATATAGTAATGTTGCGTAATTACTGCTTCAGAATTCTTTCCGTTTCTTTCTTGAAGTTGTCGAGCGTCGCTTGAATATCCTTGTTGTCATACATGATGGCTTCGATCGCCTTATTGAACTCCTGATTTACCTGCGTCCAGGCTACGTGCTTATTCGTGTCCACGGCGTACTGCAGCTGCTCGTAAGCGACCTTGCGCGCAGGCTCCTTCGCCCACAGGTCCTTGATCTCCTGCGACTCCACCATCTTCTTCGTAAACGGCAAGTAACCGGAGTTAATGACGAACTGCTGCCCGCCCTTCGGATTGGTCATGACCCAGCGCAGGAATTCCCAAGCGGCGTCCTTGCTCTTGGAATCATCCATCATCGCGAGGTTCGCGCCGCCCGTCGGGGTCGCATACACCTGATCCATAGGCATAAACGCCGTCACATATTCGAATTTGGCGTTAGCGCTCAGGCTGCCGATGACCCCGGTCGATTGGAACATCATGCCGATCTTGCCGCTCGTGAACATGTTGTTGACGATATTGCCCGAGTCCTTGGCCGGAGGATAGAACAAGGCTCCTGTGCCCTGTAGGTCCTTCAAATAGCTGAACGTTTTGACGCCTTCGCCGTTCTCGAAACCGATCGAGGTGCCGGCATCGTTGAAGAACTTGCCTTTGGCTTGCGTGATCATCGCTATTGGGTACCACGTGTCGAACGGCATGCTGAGCCCGTACCGCGTATATTCGTTCCCTTCCTTAACGACAAGCGCGTTAGCGACTTTCTTCAGGTCGTCCCATGTTTTCGGAATGGCGAGGCCTTTCTCGTCCAGCATCGCCTTGTTGATATGAAGAATCGGCGTGGAACGGTTAAACGGCAGCGAAACGAGCTTCTTGTCGAAGGTGGAGTGTCCCATCAGGCCGGGAACAAAATCGTCAACGCTCATGCCGGAATTTTTCAAATAAGGATTCATATCCGCCAGTACGTCCGAATCGGCGAACATTTGAATGTAAGCACGCTCGAGCATGGCCACGTCCGGAGCGGTCTTCGCCGCTACCGCCTGCTGCAGCTTGGTTACCATCTCGTCGTAAGAGCCCTGGAAGGTGCCGACGACCTCAATCTTATTCTGCGATTCGTTAAAGCTCTTGATCATCGAATCGAAATATTCGCCGTTTTTGCCGCCGAGGGAATGCCAGAACTGAAGCGTCGTTTTACCGCCGGAGCCGCCGGACGTCGCAGCTGCGGTCGAAGCGTTCGGGGTTGTCGACGATGAACCCGGGGTGCCGCCGCCGGCTTGCTGAGATTGACCGCCGCAGCCGGCCAGAACGCCGGACAGCATAGCTGTAGCCATAAGTACCGTAGAAAGCTTTCTCTTCATTGAAAGTAACCTCCATGTGGGATGATTTTTATTTGGGATGAAAAAATTACTACTTGATACCTGAGTACACGAACGCTTTCACAATTTGCTTGGACGCAAACATATACACGATCAGAATCGGCAGCACGAGCACGACGTTGCCCGCCATAATGACATGCCAGTTAGTGATGCCTTCGGTTTCCCGCAGCATGGCGATCCCCATCGGCAGCGGCCGTACGGCGGACGAATCGGTCATCACGAGCGGCCAGAAATAATCGTTCCAGTGGCTGACGAAGCTGAACAGGGCGATCGTCGCCAGCGCGGGCATCGACATCGGGAGCATGATCCGGGTAATGATTTTGAACTCGCTCGCGTTATCCAGCCGGGCCGACTCGATAATCTCCTGCGGAATTTGCATGAAATATTGGCGCAGCAGGAAGATGCCGAAGGCGTTGGACATGAACGGGATAATTTGCGGCAGCAGCGTTTTGATAACGCCCCAATCCGCCAGCATCAGGTAAACGGGAATGAAGGTCACCTGTCCGGGAATCATGAACGTCAGCAGCACCAGGGAAAAGAAAAACTCCTTACCCGCAAACCGGTACTTCGCAAATGCGTAAGCGGCCGGGATCATCACCACCATCTGCAGGACGATAACCGATACGGTAATAATGACCGAGTTCTGGAAATAGGTCAGGAACGGTCCCGCGCTCATGGCATGAACGAAGTTGATCCACTGCGGCAGCGCCGGAAGAATCGTAGGCGGAAACCTCAGCGTCTCCTCCAGCGTTTGCAGCGAGGTAGAGATCATCCACAGAAACGGAAACACGAAGATTAGAAGTACGATCGCTTTTAAAATAAACTGGATCGTCAGGCTTACATAGTTCGTGCCGGATGTCGCCTGAGCGGTTGGACCGGCATACTTGACTTCAGCTGCCACTTGGATATACGCCCCCCCTTTTGTTAAAGCGGATTTTGGCATCTTACTGGTAGTGCACTTTCTTAGACAACAACCGGAAGTAAACGAAGGTCAGCAGGGCGATAATCGCCATCAGGACAACCCCGGTAGCGGAAGCGTAACCGATACTGTTGGTTCTGAATTCATAAATGTAATAGACGAGCGTTGTCGTTGCGCCGTTCGGGCCGCCTCCGGTCATAATCCTGACGGTATCGAACACCTTGAAGGAGCCGATCGTCATAATAATCAGGATGAAAAAGAGCTGGGGTGAAATCATAGGCAGCGTGATTTTGAAAAACATCTTGGACCTGCTGGCGTTATCGAGCGCGGCCGCCTCGTAAATGGTCGGCGGAATGCTCTGCAGCGCCGCCACGATGATTAACGTATAATAGCCGATATTGTGCCAGACCGATACGATGATGATCGACATCATCGCCGACCGCGAGCTTTGCAGCCACTGGGAAGTCGGCAGGCCGAACGTCTTCAGCATGAAATTCAGCATGCCGTGATTCGGTTCCATCAGCCACATCCAGACCAGGGCGATCGAGACGATCGAGATGATATGCGGCGTGAAGATCCCGGCCTGCACGATGGCGTTGAAGCGGCTGCTCCTGCTCAGCCACACCGCTATGATCAAGGAAATGACGAGCGTAAGAACAACGACGGCCACCGTGTAGACGACCGTATTGCCCAGCGCCTGGTAAAAGTCGTCGCGGGCGAGCACTTGCTTGAAGTTGTCTGCACCGACAAACTTGCTTTTATCCGGGTTCATCAAATTGTATTTATAGAAGCTCAGCCTGATCAAATAAAACACCGGATAAATGACGAAGATCGCGATGCCCGCCATGGCAGGCAAAATCATCAAATACGGACGGAGCCTCTCCCATAACCGTTTCTTATCCATGGCTTTGCCCTCTAAGATGATTCATGTAGCCGTCATACCGCCAGTCCTCTCGACCTACCCGTCCCTCGTCCACGCCAAAGAAGTAAATTCGGTCCGCCTCCACGCCGACATGCACCGTATCGTCCACCGAGAACGAATCCTCGATGCACTTGATCATAAAGGAATGACGGTCCGTGCGAACTTGATATATCGTTTCGGAGCCAAGCATCTCCCGGGTGATCACCTTGCCGCGGACCGAGAAAAAGCCGCCTTCCCGTGCCGATGACAGCTGCGCGCTCTCCGGCCGGAAGCCGAACTTCGCTCCATCCGCGCCCAGCTCGCCGATGTTCATCGGCGGAACGCCGATAAATTGGGCCGCGAACAAGTTGCTCGGCTGGCGGTAGATGACCTCCGGGGATGCCTCCTGCTGGATGCAGCCGCGGTTCATCAGCACGATGGTGTCCGCCATCGACATGGCCTCTACCTGGTCGTGCGTCACGTATACGAAGGTGGTACCCAGCTTCTTATGCATTTCAATCAGCTCGATGCGCATCTGCACCCGAAGCTTGGCGTCGAGGTTAGACAGCGGCTCGTCCATCAGAAACACCGACGGCTTCTTGACCATCGCCCGGGCCAGCGCGACGCGCTGCCGCTGTCCGCCGGACAAGGTGGAGGGCTTGCGGTCGAGATATTCGCGCAGCCCGACTGTTTCGCTGATGCTTTCGATAAGGCGGGTTCTTTCCTCCTTGCCGACCTTATTGTTCTTTAGGCCGAACTCGATGTTCTCGCGCACGGACATTGTCGGATAAATAGCGTAGTTCTGAAATACCATAGCAACCCCGCGCTGTCCCGGAGCAATGCGCGTCACATCTTTGCCATCGATGAGCACCGCGCCCGCAGTTTGCGGATCGAGCCCAGCGATCATGCGCAGCAGCGTCGTTTTGCCGCAGCCGGACGGCCCGACCAAGACGGTAAATTTGCCGTCGTCAATTTTCAAATTCAAATTTTGTATGATCGTGTTTTGGTCAAATGATTTCGAAACCTGTACCAATTCAATGGAAGCCATGAGCGAACCCCCTTCATTTAGACATACCTCTGTGCCGGATTTATACGGTGTGCACCTTCATGCCCCAGTCTCTAAACGGCTTGAGATCAAATTCCTCCGCTTCTTTGCCCGTGATGAGCGTGTGAAGCGAGCTCTTTGGAGCAATCGTGTGGAGCGACAGTTTCCCTATTTTCGTATGATCCGCAACCACGATGATTTCCCTCGCCGCCTTGATCATGGATTGCTTGGCAGGGACCAGCCGGGCTTCCGGATGCATGAGTCCATACTGCGGATGAAGAGCCGGCGTGCCGATAAATGCTTTCTCCACATGAAGCGAGCCCAGCGTATGTTCGGTAAACATCCCGTTCAACATATAGCTGGACGGGTATAGCTCTCCTCCGGTCAAGATCACCTTCACACGCGGAGCATCCCGAAGCTCCGCGGCAACGTTCATATCGTTGGTAACAACCGTTATATTGGACCGGTGAACAAGATTTTTGGCGATATGCAAAGTCGTTGTTCCGGAATCAATGATGATGTTCTCTCCATCCTCCACCAAGCTCGCGGCCATTTGTCCAATGCGCATTTTCTGATCCAGACATTGTGTCGTTCTTTCGTTAAAAGAAGGCTCGTCGCGAGTCCACTGCTCGATGATGGCCCCTCCATGCGTCCGTTTCAGAAGGCCCTCTTGTTCAATTTCGTTAAGATCCCGCCGGATCGTCGCCTCGTGCACGTTGAATTCCTTGGCCAGCGCCGCAATGCTCGCCGTTCGATACTGCCTGACATACTCGACAATTCTTATTTTTCTTTGAACCGGCAGCAAATCATCCTCTCCTTCGCTCAATTATGTTCGGAACTGCGAAGTCGTGTATATATTTGTTCATTTCCATATGTTTGATAGTAAAGGATAAGTATCAAGAGAGTGTTATGCTTATTTGAAGAAAAAGTAAATCTGTCTGACGGGCTTCTCTCGAAGACTGCGATGAAACAGCGCCTCACTCACCTGAAATAACGTCCAAACCAATAACGAACTCATCGATCTTATCAACCATAAAGCCCTCCTTTTTACGTAAAACGAGGCGCCATCCGCACCCTTTTGTTCGTTTTTGCTCATTTCTAGTATATAAACGGATTATCATGTCATAATTAAATGGAAGTTAAGAAAAGGTAAAGGCATTTTTGCCGCGAGGCATGGAAAACAAAAAAATCCCCGGGAGCTTCTCCCGAGGATCTGACATGCGGTTCATCGCGCTTATTATTTGGTTTGCGATTGAACGTATTTATTAATTTCATCTTCGGCTTCGCGAAGCGCCGTATTTACGTCTTTTTCGCCGTCAACATATTGTCTGAAGTGATTCTCCAGAATGCCGGCAGCTTTGGAGTAGTAGATGGATAACCTCGGCGCAGGCGCAGGCTTGCTCTTGAAGATGCCTTCCAGATGTTTTCCTTTCAAAATCGCCATATCCGCACCGTATGCTTGCTGGAATTTCGGATCACTTAGCAGTGAAATACGCCCGGTCTTTTCCGTAGCGATCTCCTGCACTTCGTCCGAAAACAGCACTTCGAGCACTTTCATCGCTTCTTCTTTATGTTGGCTTGTTTTGCTGATCGACATGATGTGCAAGTCGTACATCCCGGCAACATTAGGCTTATCCTTGTAGCTCGGATACTGGACAACATCCCAACTGAACTCGGGAGCTTGCGCGATGTAGGGGAACATATTGACGGTCGCCGTCATGGCAACGGTTTTATCTTTGATAAAGGAGTCATTTGTGCTCGTCCCCCATTTAGGCGGTTTGTTCTCCGGTAAAGCGTATACATCTTTGCCCAATTCAAACAGCTTTTTAAACGTATCATAGTTATCGCTGATAGTTGTTTTATGGGTAGCGGCATCAACGATGTTTAAGGACAAAGGAAAACTCAATCTTTGGATGCTTTCCGGGTCCAGTCCGCGATAAGCGACGCCATCTACCGTCCTCGTTAATTTTTTGGACAGCTGAATTACATCTTCCCACGTCATGCCGTCCTGCGGATACTCGACTCCGAATTTATCAAAAATATCCTTATTGTAATAAAGAGCGTTAAACTGTCTGTTATAAGGCAGGCCGTACAGCTTCCCGTCGTCGGAAATGTTTTTGATGGTTTCCAGCGCTTGCTGATCGAACCGGCCCAAGTCAAAACCATCCGCCTTAGCCAAAGGAGTCAGATCCTCGAATACGTCCAGGTCCATTGCCGCGGACATACTGCCGTTCCAGGTTGTGATCAGATCCAATTGGCCTCCTGCGGCCACATGATTTTCCAAATTATTTTTGGTCCTGTCTATCACCTGTACGGTAATATAAGGATATTTTCGATGCAGCGGTTCATTAATCATAAGCTCCAGGTCTTCCGGTGTGATCATTTGGCCCGGGTGCAGCATTAACGTCACAGGCTCGTGATGCTCTTCCGCTTTCTCGTTAGCGGCGGCCGAAGAAGTGCCCGAATCCGAACCGCCTGAACTGCAACCCGCCAATAAGCTAGTGAAAAGAACAACAGATAGTGCAGCTCTCATTTTCAACTTCACTTTCATTTGCTTCAGTCCCTTCATTCAAGATTTATGAATAACCTTAACAAAGTGGATAAAATTGCAGTTAAATTCGAATATTTCCATATATGTATTGCCTTATATAAGTTGAATATTATAATAGTTTTAAATGGACCTCAATGGTAATGAATTATCACAAAAAGGGTAAAAAATTGTAAGGGGATGCGCTATGGGTGCTTACGGTTTTCAATTCAAAGACGGCCCTTCTACGCCATTTGCCGAAATCGTTTATGTAGGCTGGGAAAAGCGGAATGGCAATTACCATTGGGACGGGCTGCATAGGGCGACAAGCAATCAATGCATTTTCCAATATACGCTTGCCGGAAGGGGAGAGATTCGCATCGGAACTCAAACCTATCCGCTCGAACCGAATTCCGCCTTTCTAGTCGTAACGGGAACCGACCACCGATATTACCTTCCGCAAGACAGCGAATTATGGGAATTTATATTTATCACCTTGATGGGGCCGGAAGCTTTGGCGTGCTGGTCCGCGGTCCATAATCATTCGGGTCCCATCGTTCGATTCGCCCCCGACTCGCCGGTCATTCGCACACTGGAACACATTTTTCTGGAAGCGAGCAAAAAGTCCATCACCAACGGCTACAAAGCCTCGGGGCTGGCCGCACAGTTTGTTATGGAGGTTTACCAATCCCTTAAATATAATCAGGCTTCTCCGGATACTTGGCCCGAAGTGGTTGTCACCGCATTAAAGCTGATTCATGAGAATTACGCAGCCATTAACAGCATCGAGGAGCTGTGCCGGTCGCTTGGCATTTCCAAGTACAAATTTTCGAGATTGTTTCACACCACCTGCGGCATGACCGCCATGCAGTATCTGACCAAAACCCGTATGGAAAAAGCGATGGAGCTGCTCCGCCGCACCAAGCTCAATTTGGGTGAAATTGCACGGCTGACGGGGTACTCGGACGAGAACTACTTTAATAAAGTGTTTCGCAAGTCAACGGGGATAGCGCCGGGGAGATTTCGCTCAAGCAAACAAACGATACGCGTGGATCATATTTCGTTTAATTAGGTGCTGCCTATAATGAAAAAAACTCCCAGTCGGAGTTAATTGTCCAATAACAATTCGATTGTATACTTTACATATCACATCACACCACACTCATCAATAGAGAGGAAACGATACTATGGGGATTCATACGTATTTTCAATCGCTAACCGACTTAGAGCGAATTATCCGTTGTCCGGGTAAATTCAGACAACTACGGGAAGGCAAGGACGATTCCGTTGAAGGAAAAATACTCGAGGTCGCCGATAAGCTCGATCAGATCTATGAGGCCTTTACGGAGCTGCAGCTCGGGAATACCGAGAAAGAATTCGTCGTTATGTATCGCAACGCCCTTATCAAAATAAAGGGGATTAAGCTCCATTGCGTGGACTATTTTCTTCAGCATATTTTGCCTGATATCGTTAACGAAGGATCACGATCCCCAATCGATATTGAAAAGATCACGAACGAAGCCTTAGCCTCCTAGGAGCTCCGGCTTCAGTTCATTTGGAGGTGTTGAAATGTCATCTCCTAGTAACAGCAAATCCATCCGCGGCGGCTCCGATAACTGCTCCATTATGATCCGCAGCCCTGATAACTACATCTTGAATATAGCCGTTCTCCTTATTCACCTTATCCAGGCCCACACATTTCTGAACCGATGTTACTTCGATTTGAATTTGTCTTTTGAAGAAATTGATATACGTGTCGTAGCATTTAATAATCTTCCCGCTTTCACGCTTGGTTCTGCAGTTTTGAAAACGGCATTCCTCGACATAAAGAGACATGCCTTTTATTTTGTCATTTGTATGTCCTGCTAACAAGAAGCTTTCGTTTAATTCAGCGCCGTTAAAAATACATTTTTTCACTGTGCTAGGACCATACTCATTGCCTTTGGCTCTATAAAAAGACAAGCATGCTGACAAAAAACGCGAGTCCGTATACTTCATATTATAAAATTCGCAGTACTCAACATTTACATTTCCGGTATAAGCTGATTTGATCAAACTATTCATGCACTTCACAAATTGACAGTGAGAAATATTGGTGTTATCGCAAGCTATGACCGATTCGCATTCTTCAAAAATGCAATGAACGATATTACCTTCTTTTTTATAAAATTCGTTGTCGATGACTTGCACGCATTGGTTAAATTTGCAATGCGATATCGTTCCTGCATCACGAATGCAGCCATTCGCATTTTCAAACGTGCAATTCATGTAACTTGCATATTCCATATCCAAGATATAGTTGTTTTTTTTGAAATAACCCTCTTCATCCTTTACATTCATCAAGTGATTACCATTTACGACGACCTCACGAACGGTTGCATAGTCAGTCTTGCTCCAATGCGAACTGTAAAATATGCTATCGTAATTATCGTCATCCTCGTTTAACGGTTTAGTAAATGTTATTAGACAGTTGCTAATACTGACTTCATCCACATCGTTCAAATCTAAAAAACGAATATATGGATCGATGATCTCGCAGCCTTGCAGAACAAAGCTGCCCCCCTCTCCATTGTATTTTTCAATAAAATAACTGCAATCTTCAAACACGCTGTCCTGAATAATGACACTGGTCGCCCCATCATCTTTGAACAATGGATTCTCATTCGGATTTTCGCATAATACCCTGCAGTTCTTAATATGTAATGTAGAACCTTCTTCTAAAGTAATTTGACATGATGTACCGGGGATTGCGTTGTAGTGGATCTCACAATTCTCAAATACTATAGCTCCAGCACAAGCAATGTCCGCATTCACATAGACAATCTTATTTTTATATTCTTGGACTTCCTTCTCTGCGATATGGATACCGTTCGAAATGGTCATCTCCGTTAATTCAACCTTCAGGTTATCATATGCGCCCATAACAGCTAACCCCCCATAATGTCATGTGAAGCAGAGCTTTCAAGACGGCAAAAGCCCCAATCAGACCTGATCTTTGTCAGGTTACTGGCCAGGGCGCCGTCTTCTGTGCATTGTATCCGTCTTTCAAGGACTTTCTACTTAATAGCCGATGAGGCACTTTCTGTATACTTAACCGTTTTTACTACTGACGTCGATTTGCCGTAGCTATTGACAGCCCTGATTTCAAAGCTGTTATCGCCTTCGGTTAACGATACGTTTTTGGAAAAACTGCCGCCGGAAATACTTACTTCCTGATCATTAATGTACAGTTTCACCTTGCTGTCGTTGCTTTTAACGTATCCTTGCAATGAAATACTCTTTTGATTCGTTGCTTCAGGGGAATTCGTCAGGGTTATCTCTGGTGCGGATACAGTAAAGTTGATCGTTTTTTCCACCGTCGCTGACTTCCCTAGCTTGTTGGTCGCAACGATCGTGAATTTATTCTCGCCTTCGACTAAACTTACGGATTTTTCGAATTGACCGCCGTACACCGAGACATTCTCACCGTTAATCGTCACGACAGGGCTGCTGTCGTTGCTATCCTTTACATTTCCTTTGATGGTTGCGGTACCGAGTTCCGAGCTCGATGGAGATTGCGTGATGGTCAGCACAGGTGCGCCGACGTTAAAGCTTATCGTTTTCTCCACCGTCGTGGACTTCCCTAGATTGTTGGTCGCAACGATCGTGAATTTGTTCTCGCCTTCGACTAACTTTACGGATTTTTCAAATTGACCGCCGTACACCGAGACATCCTGGCCGTTAATCGTCACGACAGGGCTGCTGTCGTTGTTATCCTTTACCGTTCCTTTGATCGTTGCGGTGCTGAGTTCCGAACTCGATGGAGATTGCGTAATGGTCAGCACAGGTGCGCCGACTCCAAAGTTTATCGTTTTCTCCACCGTCGTGGACTTCCCTAGATTGTTGGTCGCAACGATCGTGAATTTGTTCTCACCTTCGACTAACTTTACGGATTTTTCGAATTGACCGCCGTATACGGAGACATCCTGGCCGTTAATCGTCACGACAGGGCTGCTGTCGTTGCTATCCTTTACCGTTCCTTTGATGGTTGCGGTACTAAGTTCCGAGCTCGATGGAGATTGCGTGATGGTCAGCACAGGCGCGCCGACTCCAAAGTTTATCGTTTTCTCAACCGTCGTGGACTTCCCTAGATTGTTGGTCGCAACGATCGTGAATTTATTTCCGCCTTCGACTAACTTTACGGATTTTTCGAATTGACCGCCGTACACCGAGACATCCTGCCCATTAATCGTTACGACAGGGCTGCTGTCGTTGCTATCCTTTACCGTTCCTTTGATCGTTGCGGTGCTGAGTTCCGAACTCGATGGAGACTGCGTGATGGTTAGCACCGGCGCGCCGACTCCAAAGTTTATCGTTTTCTCAACTGTCGTCGACTTCCCTAGATTGTTGGTCGCAACGATCGTGAATTTATTTTCGCCTTCGGTTAAATTTACAGATTTTTCAAATTGACCGCCGTACACCGAGACATCCTGGCCGTTAATCGTCACGACAGGGCTGCTGTCGTTGCTATCCTTTACCGTTCCTTTGATGGTTGCGGTGCTGAGTTCCGAGCTCGATGGAGATTGCGTGATGGTCAGCACAGGCGCGCCGATTTGGTAATTAGCAACCTCTTCCCAAGACTTTTTCTTTGCACCTTTTACAGCTTCAATTTTAAACGTTTTGGTCCCTTCCTCTTTAAACGTATACAGGGACATGCCTCCAACGTACCCGCCGCCCATTTTGTCCATCCTTACCGCTTGACCGTCAACTGTAACCTTCGTCCCTTCCTCCGCTTTAATGGAGAGGGTGACTTCAGCAGGATTTTCTCCCGTAATAATAGAAGCGGATACTTCCAGCTCTTCTGAAGCCGTTGATACAGCTTGTTTGGTAGCTCTGTTTAACAGTACCACGCATTCGGCTCGCGTAATACTTTTAGTCGGACGGAAGGTGCCATCTCCGAAGCCATTGATCAAACCGCGTTCCGCCGCGGCGCTTACATACTTTAACAATCCGGGTGTAATCTCTCCGGCATCCTTAAAAGCATACTGAGCATAATTGGGATTGTCCACATCTTTGTCAGTCAACCCCATCATCCTAATTAACGCAACCGCGATATCCTCACGAGTTGCCGCTTCTTCCGGATGGAAAGTCATCTTACCGCCAAACGGATTAACAAATCCCGTTAAAAAGTCTTTGCTTACTTCGATATAAGGATAAGACCATTTTTCCTTTGGGACATCGGAAAAAGTCGGTTCTGAAGGATTAGTCAAAGGCGCGTTGAAGGTCAGTACCAGCATTTTGGTAAATTGCTCTCTTGTAACCATTTCCTCCGGAGCAAATTTGCCATCGCCGACACCCGACACAATCCCTTGCTTGGAAAAGTAATTAATGGCATCTTTCGCCCAAGCATAATCATCAGTTACATCCACAAATACAACGGTGTTGTTATCGCCAATTATTTGACTAATGTTATCAGCATAAGTTACGGGTGTGGCGCAAAACAAAAGCAGCACGCCCAGCAATAGACAGCTAATACTATTAAATTTACGTTTACTTCTCATCCCATCATCCCCATTTATTTCTATGATAAGTCTATTTGTCTTCCATTCTCATAACAGAGATTGCTTCTATTGAATCCTTGTCAATCCTCTCCCGCCCCCCAAAGTAACGATCTGGAATAATATGGATAACTAAAAACATGCAAGTTTTATCCGTATGATTTATAGTACTATAGCCTTATAGGATTGGCAATAATTACTACAACCTGTGTCAATTGGAATCTGCTTTTCACTAGCCTTTGGATAAAAGCGCTGTGGATGATTAGATTAACATTTCGGCGGCATACGATATCGCTCGTTTTTTAGCTAAATAGTTCATGTCTTAGGCAAAATATGCATTTCCACTACAATGGATGAATCTTTATAATGTAGGAATCGAATACAACTCTCAATGGAACGGAATATTTGCTACTCTAAGATGAAGACGGGTGCTGCTCATGAGTTTATTTGTGCGAGAGGCGTCATTTTACAAAAGATTTTTTACACTGACACTTATCATCGGGTTACAAAACATTATTACTTTCGGGGTCAACTTGTCCGACAATTTAATGATCGGAGGTTACAGCGAATCGGCATTATCCGGTATCGCGATAGCCAATCAAATTCAGTTTGTATTGCAAATGCTCGTCATGGGGGTAAGCGAAGGTCTGGTCATCATGGCGTCAAGATACTGGGGGGCCAATGACGTAGGATCGATTAAAAGGATTGCCAGCATAGGAATGCGCCTTTCGATTCTTGTTGGCTTGCTCATGTGGGTTATCGTCTTTTTCTTTCCTCAAAGCTTGCTATCGTTATTTGCAAATGATCAGAGTGTTATTGCCGAGGGAACCAAATTCGTGAAAATCATCTGCTTCTCATATCTATTTTTTTCCGTTACCAGTATACTGCTTGCGACATTGCGAAGTGTGGAGACGGTCAAGATCGGTTTTATTTTGTCCTCGACCACGCTCATCATCAATGTGTGCCTGAATTATGTTTTGATCTACGGACATTTTGGTTTTCCGAGCCTGGGTGTGCAGGGATCGGCCATAGCAACCTTGTCGGCCAGAATGATTGAACTGATTATTGTCTGCGTCTTCGTGAAACGTTATGACCGAAAAATCTATTTGAAACTGCGTGATTTTTTTACAATCGAGATGGGATTGTTTAAACAATACGTCAAACTGGGGTCGCCTATTCTCATGTCCAATTTTATCTGGGGGATTGCCATGGCAACACAAACATCCATATTGGGGCATATGGGTGCGGCAGCGATCGCGGCAAACAGCATTGCAACAACCATCTTCCAGATTGTATCCGTCGTTGTTTTTGCCTCAGCGAGCGCTACTACCATTGTCATCGGTAAAACGATTGGCGAAGGAAATATGGATAAAATCGTATCCTACGCCAAGACGCTGCAGATGTTATATCTCGTCATTGGATTATGTACCGGCGCCGCTTTGTTTGTTACCAAGGATTATGTCCTCGGCTTATATACCATTTCCGGGGAGGCCAAAGACCTTGCCTTGCAGTTCATGACCGTATTATCCGTCACCGTGTGCGGAACAGCCTATCAGATGCCGTCATTAACAGGGATCGTACGCAGCGGAGGGGATACCAAATTTGTTTTATACAATGATACCATCTTCATGTGGCTCATTGTTCTACCGGCTTCGGCACTTTGCAGTTTCGTATTTCATCTTTCACCAGTGGTTACCTTTATTTGCCTAAAATCGGACCAAATCCTGAAATGCTTCGTAGCTATTGTAAAAGTAAATCGATTCAAATGGGTCCGGACGTTCGATCCTTATTCGTCGGACTCGAAGGAAACGGCAGTTTAGTGGCAAGGAGTTCGAAGGCGCGGGTAATTCGCATTTCATCTGGAAATAATGAGATAATCCTTATACAAACATTTTTGTTCTTAAAGGGAGGTTAAAGTGTGATAGAACAAGTGACTGTTATAGCTAACGCATCCTATCCATTGGAAGGGATTTTGACGCTGCCGGATTCCCAGGCCATAAAAGTCCCAGCGGTTGTATTTGTACATGGCTCCGGCCCCTTGGATAAAGACGAAACCATTGGTGCAAATAAACCATTTCGAGACCTCGCAGAAGGCCTTGCCAAAAAAGGAATTGCATCACTTCGGTTCGATAAACGTACCTACACCTATGGCAAGCAGATGATACAAGAACTCGGCGGCAGTTTAACCGTCGAAGAAGAAACCATTCAAGATGCGATATTTGCTTCCCGCATGTTAAAGACTGACCCGCGTGTAGACGCTAATCGTGTATTTATGATTGGCCACAGCCTGGGTGGGATGCTCGCTCCCAGAATCGATGCCGAGGGCGGCGATTTTGCCGGACTTGTAATTCTTGCAGGCACGCTTCGGACGCTAGAAGAAGTTATCATTGAGCAAAACGAAGTTTCCTTGAAGCAGCTTGAAGAATCCCAACGCGAAATGGCGTCACAGCAGATCCAAGCCCTTAAAGACAAGTTTGATTCCATCGCCGGCATGTCTGAAGAGACCGCACAGCAGTCCCTATTGTTCGGCGCCGTCTATGCATGGTATCTTAAAGAAATGCACCAGCATCCAGTTAAAGAGTATCTGTCAAATATTAATAAGCCCGTGTTTGTTTTGCAGGGGGATAAAGATGTCCAGGTTTCAGTTGAAAGAGACTTCAACCAATACCAGGCGATATTAAAAGATCATCCCAATGCCTCATGCAAACTGTACCCCGGATTGAATCACCTGTTTATGAAAGCGATATATGGCACTTTAAAAGATATATGGGAAGAGTATAATGTTCCTCAAACGGTGGACGAAACTATTATAGAGGATATAGCAAAGTGGATTCAGTCGGTTTAGAATTCATAATGAACCCCTGTCCGAAGATACCGCCACTATTCGAATAAATGTTGTATGCCTAGAGAAAGCGTCATTTGCATGGTATACTGTTCGGTAGTAGTCGTCAGATTACGCATAAAAACCGTCCTTCTTTCAAATGATTGTGTGGTTAGCTTTCATTTTACAGGAAATGACGGTTTTTTTGTGCATCTTTACGAAAAGTCTCAAAGTTCGGTAACAGTTTGGGCATTACTATGACGGATGCCCTGAAGCAGCTTGGCCTTGATGTAGGGGATTCCGTCCCCTTTTACCGTCATATCGGCGAGCTTGACTTGTACAGCCCCATTCTCCGGTGCATATTTCACGCCATTATCGACAAGCAAAATAAGCATCTGCGTGAATTTCACTTCGTCCCACTCAACCATGAGGCCAGTTGGAGCGTCCAACTCGATCGCTAGGTGCTTATTGTCCCCCAACGGCCGGAGATGATCGACCACCTTCCCTACTGCCAATCCGGCATTAAATAACGATCGATTGAGTCCAGTCCGAAGATCCGCTCCTCAGGCTCCTACGGGTGTATGTCACCCGAGCAACTCCAAACTAACATTCCAAAGAGCAACCCAATTAATTCACCAATTGATCCAGACACCACGCCTAATAAAATTATGAACTAATAGAATTGGTATGAAATAAACTACCCAAAAAATGTAGGGTTTTTCCTACAGTACATTACCCTCCCCCTTACTTAGGTAAAAATTATACATATTATCCCATCCGCAATATTAAACAAAAACTATAGACTAAATACATCGAATGTACTTAACTCCTAAAATCTCCTGTATTTCCACAACCCTAATCTGTATTTCAAAGTTTATTGGAGGGGTTCGTGCAACATTCTTTTTAAAGGGTTTTTCGGGAATCGTCTGCACCATCCGTATCGCGTGCACACAAATCCTGGAGCTGGCGGATGACGATCTGCTCAACGGTCTCCGGTGTGTAAAGCTCCGGGCGAAGCATTGCAAGTATCGTCAAGCCTTCGATAAGCGCGGCCAATCTTAGTGTTTCGAGTTGAATGTCCACGGCAGAGGGAAGAAGCTGCGCCTGAGCTAGAATTTCAAGGGCGGCTTTGGTCAGGGAGTGGAATCCGTCCGTGAGTTCGTCTTTTTTAGCCTGCAGCGCCAAACTCGTGAGGGATCGGATGGCGAAGGTCCACCAGACGCTGACGGCAGTTCGTTTTTCCGCATCCATAGGGAGCAGCTGTAACAGAATTTCCCTCGCAGCCTTTATCGGAATATGGCTTATCACCAGCCCCTCTGCTGCTCTCGCAGCTCCTCTTGTCAAATAATAATCCACGATAAATAGCAACAGCTCGTCCTGCGTTGAAAAATAATGCCGCAAGGCGCCGGGCGACAATCCTGCCGCAGTGGCAACGGCGCGGATTGATGCATGCTCGATTCCTTTTTCCTCAATAATCTTCCATGCCGATTCGGCGATTAGTTTTCTTTTTTGTTCGTGGTCCACGATTTTCGGCAACGGTAAACGCTCCCTTGTCTTATTTAACACACTGTGCTATTATAAATAATACAGTGTGTTATTTAGATTTTATTCAGTTATAACGCATCGCAATGATCATGTCAATAGTAGTGAACTTTGGAAACGAATGACGGATTCACCATTGAATTAATGAGAAAGCCTCATTTAGATGTTCAAGAATGTACTAGAAAATTGGTTACAATCCTCGATATATCAACTAATAAGTGATGTGTCGCTTAAGGAGGGGTTAAAAATATTTGACTTTGAGGTACTCTGTTTTAGTTGTAAAAAAACATTCAGAGCATGCGAAGGTTCACTAAAATATAAACAAGCTAAGGAAAGAAAGGTTAAGTTTTTTTGTTGCGAAGAATGCGCTGATAAAATACGCATTGAAGCTATATTGAATTTTATGAGCAAGATAAATCGTATCTAGTTTTTGATTTTCTCAACGATTATCGTCATTATGCTCTAACATAGCCAAACAAAAAAAGCACAAACTCATCTTTTTTATGAGATTGTGCCTTTTTTCTGTCCGATTTCTCGGAAAGGGCACTGGAGACGAGGGGAGTATCCGATAACCCCACATAGGCTTCTACGGGTGTAGTACAGTTTTGAAGTCACTTTCTTTTTACTTATTACCTGTGCTTCATAACATACCTAGCCATGATGCATAAAATAGTTCCTTTGAGAGCGAAACCAAGAATACAATCAGGGCATCATTTAGATACTTCGGTTGCGTATCCCTTACACATAGTGATTCATATACTGTTTTGAGGAATGACTCATAACAGAGGTGATGCTATTGAAATGGGGCGAAGCCAAAGGGAAATATAAGGCCTTCATTAGTCTGGGGTCCACCTGCCAAACCGCTCATCAGCTACAAAGACTGGGGCTACGCCAATTCGCCGGCCCGCTCGACTGGTTTATCTCTCCGTCCGTTCCGGACTTGGCCAAACTTTTGCAATCCCGTTTCAAGTCCTTTATGGAATGGTCTAATCTCCAGCTTATCAGTGTTATCGATAATCATTATGTCGTTAAAGATACGGTTTATCAAACAGAATCGTATCATGATCTTCCGCTTACGGCACCGTGGGGAGCGCCTTATCCCCAGTTTAAGGAAAAGTTATCCCGCAGGGTGAACCGTTTTTTGAAGATAATCAACTACGGCCCCATTTGCTTTGTTCGTATTCAAACCTCAGAGGCCGAAGCGCGGCATCTAGAAGCTGCCTTACGCTCAGTGACAAACAAGCCGTTTAGATTATTGATCGTAAATCACCATAATCAGCCAACTAATGATGTGATCCATGAGGACTGGGGACTAAAGCATGTCTGCTCGGTCAAGGTGCCCGCAGGAATGGATTGGAGAGGCTCAGATCGAGCTTGGGATACTATTATGACTGGCTTTTCACTCTAAAATTAATAAGGGCATGTTTTAAGCCGCCGCCTAGGCGCTTCTTTATCGACCAATGGACTTGGTCGCCCAAAAAGCCCCCTTGTAGCTGTGTTTCAAACCTCCGCGTAAAATCTTTAAGTGAAAAGAGCACCTCAACAGGTGCTCTCTCACATACCATATGGAGGCGAGGGGAGTATCGAAATCCCTATTGAACTTGCTCAGATGTCTACTCGACGATAACAACCCTAGCGGTAGATTTCGATGCCGTGCTCCCTATGCTACGCTCCAGTCCGCGTGGACTGAACTCCTGTCCGAAGATAACGCCACATAGGCTTCTACGGGTGTAGTCACAGTTTTGATGTCACTCGAGCAACGCCCCGTATCCTGCTTTGCGTTCGGTCAGCCTGATTGTTTTCTTTCGTTCGACCCCAGGCGGAGACCGAAGCAGCGTTATCCCACTAAGGTTGAACCCCTATCCCAGCACTGGGAAATGCAATGTAGATCTTGAATCATCTTTCTTCAGAATGTTCATTCAGAATATAAGCGATAGTCTCCAACGAATGCAAACCTTTTGCAATATCTACTATAAACTCCACTGCATATTCCCGTTCCATTCGTAGATGATATCCGTTCAGTATCATGAAAGATTTCGTAACCAGATAGGCTGTCCGCTTATTACCATTATGAAAGCAATGATTTTTCACTAGAGATTCCAGCAAGGCTGCAGCCTTATCAAATAAAGTTGGATAAGCGTCTTCTCCAAAAACACTTTGCTGGGGCCTATGTACCGCAGATTCCAGCAGACCATGATCTTTCACGCCTGCTTGCTCTGCGTCATTCATTTTTTTCATCATAAAATAGTGTGCTGAAATAACCTCTTCTTTGGTAAGAAAGTTTATCATTTCTTTCATCTATCCCTTAAGTCCTCAAGAATACCTTTATCTTCTTCAAATACATCAAAGAAGGCTTCAAGGACTTCAGACCGAACATTATCAGGCAATTGGACTTGTCGGGCTTTTTTCATCACTACTTCACCACGATCATTTTCAATAAATTCAATTTCATCCCCTTGCGCAACATTCAACTTTGCAGCTAAGCTTTTAGGCAAGCTAACTCCCAAGCTATTGCCCATTCTTCCTATTTTGCGGGAATAACGAGTCACATTCTCTTTATCATTTATCACTTTTGACCACACACCATTCATGTTCATTCTCCCTTTCTATTGTATGACAGCACTCAATAAGTTATACCTTATAACAGTAATAACTTTTATAACATATGTACATTTTATCAAATTTCCCTGCAAATATAAAACAAAACATCGTCCTCATGCGAATAGTACTCATAATGGCGGAGGCCGAGAGAGAATCGGATCCCTGTCCGAAGGTAACGCCAATTAGAATTCTACGGGTGTAGTTACGGTTTTAGTTTTGATGCACACCTAGAAAAAGAAAAAGACACCGACATTAAGGGCAGTGCCTCTTTACATTTATGGAGATGAGGGGAGTATCGATATCCCTATTAAACTTACTTTGGCGCCCACTCGACGATGACAACCTTAGCGGTAGATTTCGATGCCGTGCTCCCTATGCTACGCTCCAGTCCGCGCGGGACTGAACCCCTTAGCGGGGATCTTCTCCCCTCAAGGTCTCCATAAAGTAAAAAGCACCGACCTCGGAAGGTCGATGATGTTACCCAAGCAACGGGCCATAATTCAGCCTACACTTGCCGCGGCAGCCTCTTCCATACCATGCAAACTTATCTTCATTCCAAGAGCAATTGCTAGTCGAAACACAGTATCCAAGCGAGGGATAGATCCACCATTCTCAATACGTGCAATAGACTCTTGATGAAGTCCTACTTTGTCCGCTAACTCCTTTTGGGTCCATCCTAGTTCAATACGCCTTTGATGAATGGCATTTACTAATTGAGCAACAGCTTCAAGCTCATTCATTCGCATTGGGTCTATGGATTTGAGCTCCTTCTTCTTTTCATCCCAGCTTTTCATATTCAACATCACTCCTTCCTCATTCTAGAGAGCCAGTTGCCCATGCGTCGTTCAGCAATTGCAATCTCCCGCGGCGGTGTTTTCTGCGTTGTTTTGGTAAAATGGTGCAATAAAATAAAGTGGTTACCGTTCCAACCAAAGAAAAGGATTCGATTATTGCCTGGCCGTAGTTCCCATATGTCACCAGAGATCCGTTTGGTGAATTTCTCGCCTGCCCTTGTTCCCTTATCTTCTAGCCGACTCAAGCAATAAATAATTTGCTCAAGTTGAACCCTAGCATTCTTATTGGTGTTGGCTGCAGCATCAAGATCATCAATGAACTTCTCGACTGGTTTATTTCCATCTTCGTCTTCATAGAAAAATATATTGTACAAGGCTGCCTCCAACTGTTACAAGTATACTCCGCCCTTACCCCAATTATAACATATAGATCATAAAGCGGCATAAATACTTTTCGGCAACGCAGAAAGAGCACCGTTTCCGGTGCTCTCACTGGAACTAATGATGGAGACGAGCCGTGGCTTGGTAAATCCACAATTCGTCGCCGCGTGATGCTGAGGATGTTTGGGGGAGTGGTGTAACTGGCCCAAATTGACTCCATCTTTTAGGAAACAAGTTTATCCAGCAGTCCTTTGAGCTTGGGGTTCCTCCCCGCTCCCTGTAAGTCGGAAAGCGGTGTAAAGAAAAAAACTATATCCCCCAAAATATCCCCTTTATTCCAACTTCATTATCAGTGCTTCGGATTATTCTCATAAAAGGTAAGGGTATATGTCCGGTTATCCTTCATTACCATCAATTGAGATAAGTTATTTAAATCTTGTTATACCAAAATCAATATCTGCACGTTTATGATTAATGTATTCCATTAACCATATATACTTTTCTCTAATTGATGTATTCATACTTTGCGCTTGTCGTAATATCAGATCTCTTTGTGAATTTAAAACTTCAATATTAATTTCAGATAAATAATCTAAAAATATTTGTCCATCATTCTCCTCAATTACAGGTAAAGTTTCAGGATGTATCTTCTCTGGATAAATTAGTTCCATTAAATCAGAAGAAACAACTATCCGAGGGAATCTAGCAACATTACTTTCAATTCGATATGCTTCAATTAACCCTAAACTAAACATAAAACCATCTTTATAGAAATGCTTACCATAAGCGATTCCGCCCCTCGAAAGTATACCTTTACAAAACAAGTCATGCTGATATCTAGATATGACCTTCAAAAAGTCCTCGAATTTTTCTTTAATAAATGGTGTTGCAAGAACTACCGAGTCTGAAAATTGAATAAGATTTAATTCCATATCAAGAGTACTTTTAGTGATAGCTAAAGTTTCTTGATGTATATCATAAAGCTTTTCTATATACCTTTCATTGCCATTAGGAGCTTCTAAATCTTGTTTAACCATGTTTGAAAAACCTAAAAGATCGATAAAAGCAACGAAACATAATTTTGGAGAATCCATTATCATAATAGCAAATCCAATCTATCCGCAATTGTTTTATACTTTGTTTTATATGTGTTCATTCTTCTTTGTGCATCCAACCAAGTACCTCCCCCCCAAGGTGTCCCAGTTTCTGTCACAATTGCTGTTTCGGGTTGAGTGATCTGAAAAACAGCCTTACCGTATTCTTGCATAAGGGGGGCAAGAGTTCCAAAATCCGGAATGTCAGTAGCAGTAATTGTATTTTCATCTAATCCACAGGTCAAATCTTTATCAGTTGAGTGCTTTCGTAAAACTGGAAATAACTTAATCAAAACATTGTTTGGAATTCTATCCATCCATAACCTGTATCCAGGTTTAGGTCTACCATTTAAAGTTTTAAATTGTTGAATAGTTGTTCCTAAAAATTTAGGCTTACCATGTTTAATAGGTAGACCTAATTCTAAAAATTGATTGTAGATTTGTTGATGCTCAGACATCCATCTATCAATGATAGAAGAAAGGGTTGCTATTGCTTGGACATTAAATCTATCGGGTGCTGTTGGGATAAAGAATCCATCACAAGCTAAAAAACAACTTCTAGTCAAGGCACCTGAACTTGGACCTACGTCGATTAGTATGAAATGGTAGCCCTGTTCTTCACCAAATCTCGTTAAAAAGTCTCCTAAAGCAACATAAGTTCTTTTATCATGGGTTTTCGTTGAAAATCTTTGAATATGTGCTTCTGCTAATGCATCTTCAATACTACTTAGCGAAACATCGCCCCTAATTAAATGAATATTATCATTTATACGATTAACCCTAATTTCTTGGGTATTTATTGCTGGTATCTCGCCCTCAATTCTTGGCTTAAGAATTTCCAACAAACTTTCTCCAGAAATCTCCTTATCAATACCTGTTTCATATTGCTCTTCGTCAAGCATTGCGATCTGCCTAGATAACAATATTTCCGTAGCATTACATTGTGGATCAGCATCTACTACAAGAACCTTTTTATTATTTTCAGATAAGTAGTGAGCCAAATTAAAAATTGTAGTAGTTTTTGAGACCCCACCCTTATGGTTATAAAATGTTATAATATTTGTCATATCTGTATCACTCCAAAACGTTTTTGTATAGATGTATTCTTACATATATTTTTTATTTATCTATATGGTTGCACCTTTCTTAACTTTTCAACAAAAAAGCTCTTACCAAAAAACATCTTGGTTAGAGCTCTTTTTGTGGATTTGGCATATGGAGACGAGGGGAGTCGAACCCCTGTCCGAAGATAACGCCACATAGGCTTCTACGGGTGTAGCCACGGTTTTGATGTCACCCGAGCAACGCCCCGTAACCGGCTTTGCGTTGGGTCAGCCTGATTGTCTTCTTCCGTCCGACCCCAGGCGGAGACCGAACGGCGTATCCCACTAAAGTTGAGCCCCTATCTTAGCACATGGGCGATGCTAAGCAGGAGCACGCTCACAGGTTATTAAGCTGCGAAAGCGTAGTTTTGTTGTTGTTTGCCATTTAATAGGCTTTAGCGTTGATGAAGTGGACGCGTCCCCACTACCCGCTACCCATGCTCGAACTATCCCCGTCGAATCCAAGAACGTCCCCGCATAGGTGGCTTTCTGCCAGGAAAGCCGCAATAGATAAAACATGCATCCACTTGTGATGCTTACTTAGTATAACATATTTTTGGACAAAATGAAGCATATCTTGCTGGAAGCCGATCCAGCCGGTTCCCGCCAGCGCGAGGATCGTTATCGCGCCACCTTCTGCTTCTCGCGCAGAGCGCGTTGAATGTCGCGCTGAGCGTCGCGTTTGGCCGCAGACTCGCGTTTGTCGTACTGCTTCTTGCCGCGGCCGAGGCCGATCAGCAGCTTCGCGTAGCCGTTGCGCACATAGATTTTGAGCGGCACCAGCGTGTAGCCCTCCTGCTTGGCTTGGCCCAGCAGCTTGCGAATCTCCGCTTTCTTCAGCAGCAGCTTGCGGGTCCGCGTCGGATCGGTCGGGTTATGGCGGTTGCCCTGCTCGAACGGACTGATGTGAACGTTATGGATGAAAGCCTCGCCGTTGCGGATCGTCGCGAAAGCATCCCCGATATTGGCTCGTCCAAGGCGCAGAGATTTGATCTCCGTGCCGGTCAGCACCATGCCGCATTCATACGTATCTTCTATAAAGTAATCATGGGAAGCTTTCTTGTTCTGCGCAAGAAGCTTGCCGTCAGCTTTCTTCGTAGCCATGGAACCTCACTTCTCCTTCCCCACAGCGCCTCAAAAAAAGGGATTGGAGTTCATTTTACCAAACTCCAATCCCCGGAAGCAAGCGAAAAAGCTACTTTTTCGCCAGCTTTTTCTTGCGCTTGCGCGGCCCGGGGCGCCCGCCTTCGCCGGCAGGCCCCTTGCCTGCGCCCTGCGACTCCAGCGCGCGCGCCTTGGCGGCCTCGACGCCGGTGCCGCGCGAGAGCGAGCCCGCCGCCGCAGCTCCGGCGCTGGCGCTGCCCTTGCGCGCGCGGGCGCTCTTGCTGCCGCCGGAGGCGCCGGACTTGCCGCGCTTGCCGCTGCGTGCGGCTTCCGCTGCGCCGCGCTCGCGATCGCCGCCGCGGCCCTTCGCTCCGCGGCCGGCTCCGACAGCTTCGCCGCGGCGTCCGCCGCGCTGCTTGTCGCGCCGCACGTTCTTCAGTGCGTCGACGAGGCTGACCTTCTGCTTGCGCGGCTTCATATCCACCATCTCGAAGTCGATGGTATGCTCATCCATATTGACGCGTGCGACGCGTACCTTCACTTCATCGCCGAGGCGATAAATCTTGGACGTGCGTTCGCCGATCAGCGCATGCTGCGCCTCATGGTAATGGTAATAGTCGTCATGCATGTCGCTGAGACGAATCAAGCCTTCGACCGTATTGTCCAGCTCGACGAAAATCCCGAAGCTCGTCACACTGCTGATCAGCCCTTCGAACTCTTCGCCGACTTTATCCAGCATGAATTCCGCTTTCTTCAGCGCCTCGGTCTCCCGCTCGGCATCGACCGCCACGCGCTCGCGCTCGGAGGATTGCTTCGCGATATCTTCCATGCGCCCGGCCAAATACTCATGCCGTTTGTCGGACAACGTTCCGCTCTCCAGCACCTCGCGAATGACACGGTGAATGATCAGGTCAGGATACCGCCGAATCGGCGAGGTGAAGTGCGAATAGAACTCGGCAGCCAACCCGAAGTGGCCCAGACTTTGCGCATCGTAACGCGCCTGCTTCATGGAGCGGAGCATGACGGTGCTGATAACCGTCTCCTCCTTCGTTCCCTTGATCTCCTCTAGCAGTGTCTGCAGTGCGCGAGGATGGACCGTATTGCCTTTGCCGCGGACGACATAACCGAAATTCGTGATGAATTCCATGAAATGCATCAGCTTCTCGGCATCCGGATCTTCGTGAATCCGATACAAGAACGGTACCTTCATCCAGTAGAAATGCTCCGCCACCGTCTCATTGGCCGCAAGCATAAATTCTTCGATGATCTGCTCGGCGATCGTCCGGTCCCTTTTCACAATATCCGTCGGTTTGCCGTTCTCGTCGACCAGTATCTTCGATTCCTGGAAGTCGAAGTCGATGGCTCCGCGATTCATCCGGCGCTGCCGCAGCTTCATGGCCAGCTCTTCCATCAGGCGGAAATCGTCCATCAGGTATGCATAACGCTCAACCAGCGCCTCATCGGCTTCCCCGGTCAGCAGCTTGCGGACATTGGTATAAGTCATACGTTCGCTTGTTTTAATCACGCTCGTAAAAATATCGTGACGAACGACGTTCAAGCTAGCGTCGAACTCCATCTCACAGGACATCGTCAGCCGATCCACCTGCGGATTAAGCGAGCAAATCCCGTTAGATAGCCGGTGCGGCAGCATCGGAATGACACGGTCTACCAAATACACGCTGCAGCCGCGGTTATATGCCTCTCTGTCGAGCGGAGAGCCTTCCCGGACATAGTAGCTTACGTCGGCGATATGAACGCCCAGAACGTAGTTTCCGTTCGGCAGACGCTCTACGTTAACGGCATCATCGAGGTCCTTGGCGTCTTCACCGTCGATCGTGACGATTCGCTTCTGCCTCAGATCGCGCCTTCCGGTCAAATCGCTCTCCGAAATCGTCTCGGGAACCGACTGCGCCTCCTCCATCACCTCATCGGGGAAAGCCTCCGGCAGCATATGCTTGCGGATGATGGAGATAATATCGACTCCGGGATCGTTTTTATGACCCAGAATCTCGATGACTTCCCCTTCGGCGGCCGCCCTTCCTTCCGGATAGGACACAATGCGTACGACCACCTTATGGCCGTCCATCGCTCCGTTAAAGGCATGCTTGGGGATGAAAATATCTCGAATAACCCGCTTATCATCCGGTACCACGAAGGCGTATCCCCCGTCGTTTGCCTGGAATAATCCTACCATTTGCGTGTTGGCGCGGGAAACGACACGTACAACTTCTCCCTCAAGCTTCCCTCCATGGGCGCTTTTGGACGTAATCCGCACTAAAATAATATCCCCGTTCATCGCACCCGCCATATCGTTGGCATGTATGTACACATCCGGGTGGTCACGGTCATCGGGAATGAGGAAGCCGAAGCCTTTGGCATGGGCCTGCAGCTTGCCTCTAAGCAAATTCATTCGTTCCGGCACGCCGTAGCGTTCGGTTCTGGTCCGTAGAATAAGCCCTTCGTTCTCCAATTCGGTAAGCAGCTTCAAAAACTCTTTGAAATCATGTGCGCTCTCGATTTGAAAATGCCTCTCAAGCTCCTGATATGTCATCGGTTTATAAGCCGTTTCTTTCATAAAATCCAATACTTGTTCTTTTGTGATCAATATGTCACCTTCCTTCTTCTTTCATTAGTCTTACCCATTTTACCGTTATGATAACATCGCAGCCCTTTCCAAACGATCTTTAACCCACAATTTCGATGATCTTGGTATGGAAAGAACCGATTTGACGCTTCTTCCTTAGCTTACGCAGCTTCTCCGCACAAGGCTTGGGCGTTTGGGAGTAAGCCTTTTAATATATATGAAAAGCTTAGCTTGCAGTTCACTGCAGCTGCCGGATCATCGAGTCGAGCGGCATATCGCTCGAATACAGAAAAAAAGCAGCGGGAGCATCTTCTCCCTGCTGCTTCGGTTTTATAGTTACCCTAATTTAACGAAGTAAGCAACGATGAGCGACATAGCGAAGAATACGACTGCCAACCCGATCGTCAAACGCGATAAAAACAGCTCCAAGCCGCGCGCCTTTTGCTTTCCAAAAAGATGCTCCGCACCTCCAGAGATGGCACCGGACAACCCTGAGCTCTTTCCTGGCTGAAGCAATACAACCGCGATCAGGCCAAGAGAGGCAATGACCAGTACGATTTTTAATGCAAGTTCCATATTTCCACCTCCTGCGAGCGTTCTTTCGTGGATAATTAAAGGCAACGGTACAGCCATCAATACGACCTAAAATAGACAGCATTTGTATTATATCACAAACTTGTCCTACTGGCAAATAACTTCCTCTCGTTTTGAAGCCGCCGGTTTCCGGGACAACTTCATAAACGAGGCTGCCACGCTTGCCTAGCGCAAGGCCTCCTCTAACAAAACTATGGATAGTACGGCCCCTCTTGCTGCTGCCGGTTCGGTCTTGGCCGCGGCTTTTTCCGTTCGAGAAAAGCGACGATGGCGTTTTTGGCGCACCACAGCGCGAACAGGCTGAACCACAATGCCCAGCCGATAGCCGGTATCGGCGTTACCCGGCTTAAGTTGGCCGCGTCGCCGGCCGAAGCCGGATTATCCAGCGCATAGACGATCAGCGAGATCGGCCCGAGCACCGACTCCTCCAGCGTCAGAAACGCCAGCAGCAGGTAATAGAAGTCATGCAGCCAGCGCGGCGCAAGGGCAAGCATAATAATATTGAGCGCGATAAAGCCGATCAGCCACATGACGCCGAACTCGTTGCGGACAAGCAGGATGAGGGCCAGAATGGCAATGACGGTCATGATCTGAAGACCAAGCCGCTGCTTGCCTCCGGCGCGCAGCTTGAACAGCAGCACGGCGAACAAGGACGCCGTCATATAGCCGGCCAGCGATACCGGGATGGAGCTCCAATTGTTCGTAATTTGCGAGTACGTCACACCGCTATGATTGGCGTACAGCTCGATGTACATGACCTTGCCCGAGAGAGCGAGCGTCACGACGGCATGCCCGAATTCGTGAATCATCGTATCCAGATTGCGGAAAAAAGAAGAAAAGGGGATCAACCGCGTGAGAAAGGCTGACCCTATCAAAAATAATACAGTCTTTAACCCGTTACCCATTCGGCTGAGATCCCCCCGGTGTTGTATGAATAACGAGGAAACCCATTGAAGACTGTGCTTTCGTCTGCGGATGCGCATCTGCCTATGGCGGCTGTTGAAACCAGGTTATCTGTTAACTTACCTTACGGTTACAACCCGCTTTCAAAGGCCGCACGTGAACTCTCCGGCAGATGCATCATCCTCCGCCTGCAATGTCTTATAGGGGAGTACGCTATTCATACAACATTTCTATAAAGTAAGCAAAAGGCGGATTTTACAACCCGCCTCCGCCTTTATGATGCATAAGATACTATTTATCTTATTTGAAGTTTTTCAAGTTGTAGAACGCTTTTTTACCGGCGTATTGAGCCGTGCCGCCCAATTGGTCTTCAATGCGAAGCAATTGGTTGTACTTCGCTACGCGGTCCGTACGGGAAGGAGCGCCCGTTTTGATTTGTCCTGCGTTCGTAGCTGCTGCGATGTCAGCGATCGTGCTGTCTTCGCTCTCGCCGGAACGGTGGGAGATAACCGCCGTGTAGCCTGCGCGTTTAGCCATTTCGATCGCGTCGAATGTTTCGGTCAGCGTACCGATTTGGTTAACTTTTACCAGGATGGAGTTAGCGATGTCTTGCTCGATGCCTTGGGACAGACGAGCTGTGTTCGTTACGAACAGGTCGTCGCCGACCAATTGCACTTTGCCGCCCAATTTTTGAGTCAGCAGCTTCCAGCCTTCCCAGTCGTCTTCGGAGCAGCCGTCTTCGATCGTGATGATCGGGTACTTCTCTACCCAGTTAGCGAGGAAGTCTACGAACTCGGCGGAAGTAAACGATTTGCCTTCGCCTTCCAGATGGTACTTGCCGTCTTTGTAGAACTCGGTGGAAGCGACGTCCATACCGAGGAATACGTCAACGCCCGGTTTGTAGCCTGCGCGCTCGATAGCGGTCAGGATGGAAGTGATAGCTTCTTCGTTCGATGCGAAGTTAGGAGCAAATCCGCCTTCGTCGCCGACAGCCGTGTTCAAGCCTTTTTCTTTCAATACGGATTTCAGGCTGTGGAAAATTTCCGCGCCAGTGCGAAGCGCTTCTTTGAATGTAGGCGCGCCTACAGGAAGCACCATGAATTCTTGCACGTCAACGTTGTTGTCGGCATGTGCGCCGCCGTTGATGATGTTCATCATAGGAACAGGAAGCTGTTTCGCGTTGAATCCGCCCAGGTATACGTACAGAGGGATGTCCAATGCTTCCGCAGCTGCGCGAGCTACCGCCATGGAAACTGCCAGGATCGCGTTAGCGCCCAGTTTCGCTTTGTTAGGCGTGCCGTCCAGCTCGATCATTTTGTTGTCGATAGCGACTTGGTCCAGAGCGTCCCAACCGATCAATTCAGGAGCGATAATATCGTTTACGTTCTCAACGGCTTTCAGAACGCCTTTGCCGAGGTAACGGGATTTGTCGCCGTCGCGAAGCTCAACCGCTTCATATGCGCCTGTGGATGCGCCGGATGGCACGATAGCGCGGCCTTTTGCGCCGGATTCCAGGTATACTTCTACTTCTACAGTCGGATTGCCGCGGGAATCCAATACTTCGCGAGCATAAACATTAGTGATCATTGTCATGACTTCGATACACTCCTTCATCTTAAGTAAAATTTTTATTGAATCAAAGCTTTGCCGGTCATTTCCTCAGGCTGCTGAACGTCTAACAGCTTCAGCATCGTCGGGGCGATATCCGCCAAAATGCCATCGTTTCTTAGTGTAACATGTTTGCTGGTCACAATAAAAGGGACCGGATTCGTCGTATGCGCCGTATTGCGGCTGCCGTCCGGATTCGTCACGACATCGGCATTCCCGTGATCGGCTGTGATCAAGGCAATGCCGCCTTGAGCCAGGATCGCTTCGACGACTTTGCCGAGGCATTCGTCGGTCGCTTCGATCGCCTTAATCGTCGGCTCGAGCAAGCCGGAATGGCCGACCATGTCCGGGTTCGCGAAGTTCAGGATGATCACATCCTGGCGTCCGGACTCGATCTCCTTCACCGTCGACTCCGCCAGCTCATAAGCGCTCATCTCCGGCTGCAGATCGTAGGTTGCCACCTTCGGCGAATTGACCAAAATGCGGGTTTCACCCGGCAGCTCTACATCGCGTCCGCCGCTGAAGAAGAACGTCACATGCGGGTACTTCTCCGTCTCCGCCGTACGAAGCTGCTTCAGGTTGTTCTGCGCCAGCACTTCGCCGAGCGTGTTATCGAGATTTTTCGGCTTGTACGCTACGTAGCCGTCCACGCTCTCGCTGAACAGTGTCAGGCAGACATAGTACAGGTTCGAAGGGCATTTCGGCCCGCGGTCGAAGCCGCGGAAATCGCTGTTGGTGAACACTTGCGACAGCTGAATCGCCCGGTCCGGACGGAAGTTGAAGAAGATCACGGAATCGCCGGACTCGACGAGTCCTACCGGCGTTTCGTCCGCATTCACGATAACCGTCGGCATAACGAATTCATCGAACACCGATTTCTCGTACGATTCGATGATCGCTTGCATCGGGTCGGTATATTTCGGACCTTCCCCGTATACCATGGCGCGGTACGATTTCTCCGTACGCTCCCAGCGCTTGTCGCGGTCCATTGCATAGTAGCGGCCTTGCACGGTTGCGATTTTGCCTACGCCGACTTCGCCGATTTTGTTCAGCAGACGCTCCATATACCCTTTCGCGCTGTCCGGAGCCACGTCGCGGCCGTCCAGGAACGCGTGAATGTATACTTCCGTGAATTGTTCCTTTTTGCATACTTCAAGCAAAGCGAACAAATGATCGATATGACTGTGAACGCCGCCATCCGACAGCAAGCCGTACAGATGCAGCTTTTTGCCGTTCTGCTTAGCGTTACGGATCGCGCCCAGAATCGTTTCGTTATCGAAAAACTCCCCGTCGCGAATCGACTTGGAAATGCGCGTCAAATCCTGATACACGATACGGCCTGCGCCGATGTTCAAATGGCCGACTTCGGAGTTGCCCATTTGCCCCTCTGGCAAGCCTACCGCTTCCCCGCAAGCCGTCAATGTCGTATGCGGGTATTCCGCCCAATAACGGTCATAGTTCGGCTTTTTCGCTTGAGCGACCGCGTTGCCCGTCACTTCGCCGCGAAGGCCGAAGCCGTCGAGAATGATCAGTGCTACCGGTTTTGGTCTGGACATGTTACTTGGCCCCCTGAACGAGCGCAATGTAGGAAGCCGGCTCCAAGCTTGCTCCGCCTACGAGAGCGCCGTCGATGTCGAACTCCTGCATATATTCGCCGATATTGTTAGGCTTCACGCTGCCGCCGTATTGAATACGCACCGCATCCGCCGTCGCTTGACCGTACAAGCCTGCAACCAGCTCGCGAATGTAGCCGATGACTTCGTTGGCGTCCGCCGCCGTGGAGGATTTGCCCGTTCCGATCGCCCAGATCGGCTCGTAAGCGATAACGACTTGCGCCGCTTGCTCTGCGCTAAGACCGGCGAAAGCCGCTTCCGTTTGCACTTTGCAAACGTCCTTCGTTTGTCCCGCTTCGCGCTCTTCCAGCTTCTCGCCCACGCAGACGATCGGCGTCAAGCCGTGCTTGAATGCGGCATGAACCTTTTTATTCACCGTCTCGTCCGTTTCCGCAAAATAAGCGCGGCGCTCGGAATGGCCGATGATGACATAATCAACGCCAAGATCCTTCAGCATCACGCCGCTGATTTCACCGGTGAATGCGCCGTTGTCTTCGAAGTGAAGATTTTGCGCTCCGACTTTCAGCGTCGTGCCTTTCACAGCCTCAACAAGCGCCGGAAGATTGGTAAAAGGCGCGCAGATGACGCTGTCCACGCCGTCTACTTCCGCTTGGCCTTTCACTTCGTTAACGAAAGCAACCGCTTCGCTAACGGTTTTGAACATTTTCCAGTTGCCCGCAATAATTGGTTTGCGCACCGCAAGTCACTCCTTTATTAATATGAATGTATATGCCGAAACAGCATCGTCTCTGCCGGCGTCCCGGGCAGCATGCGTCCCAGAGAACGCCAGAGAGATTAAAGTATGCCGATCTTATTTATCGTTAAGAGCCACAACGCCCGGCAAAGCTTTGCCTTCCATGAACTCCAGGGAAGCGCCGCCGCCTGTAGAGATGTGATCCATTTTGTCGCCGAGGTGGAATTTCTCTACCGCTGCAGCCGAGTCGCCGCCGCCGATTACGGTGTAGCCGGATGCGTTAGCGCAAGCTTCGGCAACGGCGCGGGTGCCGTGGGAGAACGGTTCGATTTCGAATACGCCCATCGGTCCGTTCCATACGATCAGTTTGGATTCGGCGATCGTTTTCGCGTATTTCTCGCGCGTTTTCGGTCCGATGTCGATGCCTTCCCAGTCGGCAGGAATTTCGTTAACCGCTACGATGCGGGTATTGGCCGTCGGGCTGAAATCGTCCGTTACGACGATATCTTCAGGAAGCAGGAAGTTGACGCCTTTTTCTTTCGCTTTGTTGATGAAGCTAAGAGCCAATTCCAATTTCTCGTTGTCAACGAGCGATTTGCCGATTTCCATGCCTTGCGCCTTCAGGAACGTGTAGGACAAGCCGCCGCCGATGATGATGTTGTCTGCGATGTTCAGCAGGTTGTTGATCACGTCGATTTTGTCTTTTACCTTCGCGCCGCCTACGATCGCCGTGAACGGACGCTCCGGATTGTTGAGCGCTTTGCCCAGCACGTCCAGCTCCTTCTCCATCAACAGGCCGGATACGGCCGGCAAATGATGCGCGATGCCTTCCGTCGAAGCGTGAGCGCGGTGAGCGGCGCCGAACGCATCGTTTACGTACAAATCAGCCAATTCGGCAAAAGCTTTGGCCAGCTCAGCGTCGTTCTTCTCTTCCCCCGCATAAAAACGCACGTTTTCCAGCAGCAGTACGTCGCCTTCGTTCAAAGCGTTCACTTGCGCTTTCACCGCTTCGCCGATCGCTTCGTCCGCTTTCGCTACCGGTTTGCCGAGCAGCTCGGACAAACGCGCAGCAGCCGGAGTCAAGCGCAGTTCTTCGACGACTTGTCCCTTAGGACGGCCCAGATGGCTCGCCAGAATGACTTTGGCGCCTCTTTCCGTTAAGTACTGAATCGTCGGAACCGTTTCGCGAATCCGCGTATCGTCCGTAATTTGCCCGTTTTCCAACGGAACGTTGAAATCTACCCGTACGAATACTCTTTTGCCTTTTACTTCTACGTCACGAACGCTTTTTTTATTCATGGTTCTCCCCGCGCCTCCTCTTTGGTTAAAAAGCCGTGCTATATAGTCTTGCTTGCCTCGTACACCCGCACATAAAAAATGTGGTGATGTCTGATCATCGTTTCGCAACAACTTCGCGGGTGAAAAGCAAGAAGGGATGTACCGTAGAGCGTCAGTGAGGTTCCTTTGAGATTGTATTCATACCGGTATGAAATCTAATTCCCAAGAAGACAGACTCAAGCAGAACCCGAAAGTACATCCCTTTTGCATCAAGCGAAAAGCCATTTATGAAACTTTGTCAGTGCATAACCACAATTGTTCTAACTTACAGACCTTTTTTCGCGATGAAGGCAACCAAGTCTACAACGCGGTTGGAGTAGCCCCACTCGTTGTCGTACCAGGAAACGACTTTCACCAGGTTGTCGCCAACGACCATCGTCGACAAAGCGTCGATTGTGGAGGAAGCAGGATCGCCGTTGTAGTCGCTCGATACAAGCGGCTCGTCGGAGTAGTTCAATACGCCTTTCAAAGCGCCGTTAGCCGCTTCTTTCAACGCTGCGTTTACTTCGTCAACCGTTACGTTCACTTTCAGTTCAGCAACCAGGTCGGTTACGGATACGTTCGGAGTAGGAACGCGGAACGACATGCCGTTCAATTTGCCTTTCAATTCAGGCAGTACCAAGGATACGGCTTTAGCTGCACCCGTAGTGGACGGAATGATGTTCTCGGCTGCTGCGCGAGCACGACGAAGGTCTTTGTGCGGCAGATCCAGCACGGATTGATCGTTCGTATAGGAGTGGATCGTTGTCATCATGCCTTTAACGATACCGAATTTTTCGTTCAATACTTTAGCGAATGGCGCCAAGCAGTTCGTTGTGCAAGAAGCGTTGGAGATGATCGTGTGATTAGCCGGATCGTATTTATCTTCGTTAACGCCAAGAACGATCGTGATATCTTCGTCCGTTGCAGGAGCGGAGATGATAACTTTCTTAGCGCCGCCTTTCAAGTGAAGGGAAGCTTTTTCTTTCGCTGTGAAAATACCTGTGGATTCAACAACGATTTCTACACCGTTAGCAGCCCAAGGCAGGTTTTCAGGATTGCGCTCAGCAAATACTTTTACCGTTTTGCCGTTAACGATCAAAGCGCCTTCCGTAGCTTCTACAGTGCCTTCGAATTTGCCGTGCGTAGTGTCGTATTTCAGCAAATGAGCCAGCGTTTTTACGTCTGTCAAATCGTTGATAGCTACAACTTCTACTTCAGGGTTGTTGAATGCTGCGCGGAATACGTTACGACCGATACGTCCAAAACCGTTAATACCTACTTTAGTTGCCATGTGGAATAGCCTCCTAGTAATGATTTTTTTTGGATTTATGTCAAGACAGGCAGAGCCTGTCAAGATGGCAATGTCTGTACAATCTCAAGCGCGGCCGCTTCATCGATGACGAGAATGTCTTCCCGCCCGAAGCGCAGCACCGCTGCAATCGCCTCGCCTTTGCTCTTGCCTCCGGCGACGCCGATTACGCAATCCATCTGTTGAATATCTTCGATGCGCAGCCCTACGGTCGGCATCTTGTGCAATATGGTGCCGTCGCGGTCAAAATAATACCCGAACGCCTCGGCAAGCGCTCCGTCATTCTGCAGGATCGCCGTCGTCGCTGCGTCTACTTTGCGCCTTCTGGCCATCACCATAGCTTCTCCTATGCCGTGGATGACGATGCGGGCTTTGCGGATAAACTGAATGATCTCCAGGATAGTGCCGTCCTGCATCAAAGTCTGGTAAGCTTCTTCGCTTAAGTGATCGGGCACATGAAGCAGCCGGTATTTGGCCCCCGTCTTCTTCGCCATCGTCGAGGCAATCGTATTCGCCTGCAGCTCCACGCTCTCGCCGAGTCCGCCCCGAGCCGGCACGAACCAGCTGCCTTTGAGCGAAGTGGAAGAGGACAAGTGGTAGGCGACCTCCGCCATCGTCGACCCGCCGGTTACCGCAATGACTTCGTCTTGGGACACGTATTTGCGCAATACCGCTGCGCCGGCACGGCCCAATTCTTTCTTCGTATGCGGCGACGCATCGGAATCTCCCGGCACGATAACGACCTGCTTCAAACCGAAATGCGAACGGATGCGGTCTTCCAGCTCCGCCAATCCGAACAAATCCTTGACCATCGGTTCGATCTTGTCGAGCAGTTGACGGCCCGCTTCACTGATCTTCATACCGGAGGCGTCGACCTCCAGCAGCCCTTGCGCTTTTAAAAAATCGACCTCGGCCCTTAAGATGCGCTCCGTCGTGTTCAGCGATCCGGCCAGTGTTCGGCGACCGACGATTCCTGACACCATAATATGGTGCAATATCGTATATCTCTTTTTCAGCGTGTCCAGTAGGTCCGGCAGAAGCTGCTTTTGAATATCGAGCATATCTCTCATAAAACACTCTCCCGCTGTGACATGGACACCTTTCGTCCCAGTACTACATTTTTAGTCCCACATCTTCCAAAAAAACAACTAAGCTTTCACTTAGCTGTCCTCATTATATAAAATTTGAAAACCATTTTCAACTAACAAATCACAAATCGGACAAAAATTCCGCGGCATACGGGCAAAAGGGCTTGCTGCGCCCGCATGGTTAGGCCGGCCCCCCGGTTTCGAACGCTGTGCCCGCCCCCGGCTCAGCATCGCCGACCTCCGCCTTGCACCGCCGCCCCCATGTTTAGGATATGCGTCTGAACGTCAGAAGTTCCTCCTGAGGCAAAGCTTGCGCCCGCTGGGACAAGGACCGTTTGAGCTCGCGGAATTCCGAGACGAATCTATTAATGATATTGATAATCATTATCATATATAGTATACTTCGCTCTAAGCACATTATCTTTGCGGAGGCCGGAGGAATGAAAACTTTCGAGAGACTGGAGACCTTTCTTACGCTCGCGGAGTGCGGCTCTTTCACCGAAACGGCCAAGCGGCTGTACTGTTCGCAGCCTACGATCAGCGGCCATATTCAGCAGTTGGAGGAACTGCTGGACGCCAAGCTGCTTGTCCGCTCCGGGAGAACGGTGAAGCTGACGCCTCAAGGAGAAATTTTTTACGACTACGCGCGCAGAATCACGCAAATGTTCAAGGAAGCCGCCGATAAGATTGCCCAGTCCCAGCAAACCGAACCTGTTCTGTCCATTTACGCCAGCAATTATATCGGGGTCTACGTGCTGCCGGATCTATTGGGGCAATTCCGCCATTCCAATCCGAAGCAGCGCTTCGAGCTTCATACATACGGCTATGACGATCTGCATCGCATGCTGGCGCAGCATCAAATTCACCTGGCCTTTATGCCGTTATACGATGACGATTCCTATATCCAGTCGGAACTGGATCATTATGTTCTGTTCGAAGACCAATTCTTGTTGGTGTTCCCTCCCGATCATCCCTGGTCCGAACGAAAAACGCTGTATGCCCGCGATCTCGAACATACGACCCTGCTGCTGCCGCAAAGCCGCCTGCTGCAAAGCAGCATTCTCGCTCCGCTGGAGAAGCTGAGGATTCGGCTGTCGACCGTGCCGATGAGCAGCTTTGAGGTGATCAAGGAATCCGTTAAGAACGGACTGGGCATTGCCTTTCTGCCGGTTTACGCGGTTCGCGATCAGCTCGACAAGGGAGCTCTGCTGACGAAACCGGTCTGCGGACTGCGGATCGAACGGAAGAACGGCCTCGTCTATCGCCGCGATATTCAGCTAACCGACGCCGAGCAAGCCTTCTACGACTGCGTGAAAAACGTCTATACTGAGGAGAAGCTCCCCGCTTCATTATCCTGAACATTCGTTAGACAACCCTGCCGAAGCTTTTTCTTGCCAAATTCCTTTTCTGCAGGGTTGCTTTTTCCCGAATAGTATCATATAATAACTCTTGCTTCTCATTTTTTGAGACAAACTAATACGCGCCCGTGGTCCAATGGATATGACGTAGGCCTCCGGAGCCTGAGATTAAGGTTCGATTCCTTACGGGCGCGCCATCTTTACTCACATTAACGATAACCAAAGCCTCTGTTTCTTGCATCCTCGCAGGAAGAGAGGTTTTTTTGTCACCTCTGTTTGACCTTCCTTGACCTTTGTTTGTTTTTACGCTATGATGGTTATAGTGTTACCATATATGAAATTTAAGGAGGCTGCAGCTTATGAGTTTCATTCCAATGGTCGTAGAACCGGATGCACGAGGAGAACGCGCTTACGATATTTACTCCCGTTTGCTTAAGGATCGCATTATTTTTCTGGGAACTCCGGTCAATGACGTTGTGGCCAACGCCATCATCGCCCAATTGCTGTTCCTGGCCGCTCAGGACCCGGATAAGGATATCAGCCTATACATTAACAGCCCCGGCGGTTCGATTACCGCAGGAATGGCTATCTACGATACGATGCAGTTCATTAAGCCGGACGTATCGACCATCTGCGTCGGTATGGCCGCATCGATGGGCGCGTTCCTGCTTGCAGCCGGCGCCAAGGGCAAACGCTTTGCGCTGCCGAACAGCGAAGTGATGATTCACCAGCCGCTGGGCGGAGCCGAAGGTCAAGCCAGCGATATCGAAATCCGCGCCAAGCGCATTCTGAAAATGCGCGATAAGCTGAATCATATTTTGGCCGAGCGCACAGGACAACCGTTCGAGAAAATCGAGAGAGACACCGACCGCGACAACTTCATGTACGCGGAGGAAGCCGCCGCTTACGGCCTGATCGATAAAGTCATTGAACGCGTCTAATTTTTGCATATGCTTCAAAATAAAAGCCTGCGAGGCCGCCCGTTATCGGGAGGTTTCGCAGGCTTTTTTGACGTCGGGGCGCAGCCGGCCCGCGTTAAAGCCAAAGCAGCCGGCCCGCCTATCGGCTTCCGTGCAGCGCGGCACGCCAAGATCCGCGGCTTCCAGGCCGCCATCCATGACTTTCAATTGCCTCCGCTCCCGATCAGTTCCTTTCGCTCGCAGACCTTATCAGCTCCAGGTCGAACGGCGCCGGATTCGGGAGCCGCCGCAAGTACGCAAGCGCCTTCGCTTTATCGCCCCGGTCCCCTGGTTCAATCCCGTCCAGCGCCATAATCGCCAGCGCCCTTAACGCATAAGGATTATCGCCCTCGCTTTCATATGCCCGGATCGCCCCCTTGTAATCGCCCTGCAGCACCAGCTTGTCGCCGGGCAGCTGCCCCTTGTCGGAGACGGAGAAGAACGGCTCCGACCCGTTCAGCGACGTATAATAGCCTCTGGAGCTGCTTATTCTCTCGCCCCGGTCGTTGAAGGCGTCGACGGACCAAACGAAATGGCCCCCGGGGTATACGATCCCCAGAATGCCGGAGGAGCCGATCCATACTTCATTTTGGGAAAAGGATTTGCTGAGCCCCCTCCGATACGTCCGCAGCGTTTCCAGATCGTACTCCGCCCTAGGCTCGGTCCACGCCTCATCCAGCGGAATGGAAGAGACGCCCTGCGGCTTGCCGTCCTCGCCGAACTCCAGCGCCGCGATCGACAGCTTGTAGCTCGCGGCGCCGGGATACGGCTCCCAGCTAAACTCGAACCGGCCGGATGCGATCACTTCCTTGTTCGTCGGCTGAACGACCTTCACCTGAGGAACGAACCGCAGATCATAGTCCGCCGTCGCTCCGGATCGAATCGTTACCGTCTCGCTTCCCAGATCGCTGAGATAATATCCGCTCAGCTCCGCCGGATCGGCGCCGACGCCCGCTTCGTACTCGCCTTCAGGCACGTCGTAGAAGCGGAAGGAACCCGCGTCGTCCGTCATCGCCATCGGATAGCGACCGTACGGCGGATACATCCAGCTGGAGTCCGCCTTGCGATGCAGGGCGACCACCAGTCCGGCCGCAGGCCGGTCGCCTATCACGACCTTCCCCTGCAAGGAAGGCGTTGTCGCAGCCCCTCGCTCCTCCGCCCCTCGGCGCGAAGCGAGCAGCTGCGCGTAGGCCGCCGCTTCCTTGCTGCGCCCATCCTGCTTGCCGTTATCCGCCATGCTGCGAAAGAGCGGCTCGGCCCGATCGTACTCCTTCGCGGCAAAATAGATCAAGGCCAGCTTCCATCGCGCTTGCTCGGCGAGAACATACCCCGGGTACTCCGCAATCAGTCTCTCCAGCTTCTCCCGGGCGTACGCCATTCCTTGAGAGGAGACGGTCCCGGCCAAGGAATAAGAGGACGAGTTGTGAAAAATGAACATCCGACCGTCCCCCGGGTTCGGAGCCTCCGATTCAGCCGCCCAATACAGCGCATCCGGGGCCTGGCTGCTCCGGGGAAAATACTTCAGAACGGCATCGTACCGTTTCCATTCCAGCAGCTTAGAGGGAAGCTCAACGTATACGGCGAGCAGGAAGACCAGCAGCAGCAACAGCCCTACTGCCAATGTCTTGTACTTGATCCGAATCACGGCCGCCACCCCCGATTCAGCTCTTCGCTGCGAAATACATTGCCGGCCAGCGATACATACGCCGGCTGTTCGGCCTGCCCTTCATAAGCCTGTTCCGGATGCCTCGCCGCATCCGTCAATCCGCTCTTCCCGGAGGGAGCCGACAACGGAAGCGCGAACAAGAGCCATATCGCCATCGCGCACAGCAGCCCCCATCCTGCGGCGGCCGGGAACGGGATAGCGAGTTCCCGCTCCCAGAACGGCGTCTTCGCCGGGTCCAGCCGCATCATCACCTGGCGCTGCATCTCCTCGCTGAACCGCACGCCGGCCAGCTCGGCCTTCAACTGTTCGCGCACCGGATTATTCCCATGCCTTGCTTTCATCCTTCCACCCTCCCGCCTCCAGCAGTTTCTTAAGCAGCCTCTTGGCGCGCGACAGCTTGCTCTTGACCGTTCCTTCCGATTCGCCGAGCAGCTCCGCCATCTCCCTTATATACATATCCCGATAATAATACAACACGATCACTTCCCTGTATTTATAAGGCAGCTGCCGAATGCAGCCCATTAAAGAATCGCTCTCTGCGTACCGTTCAAGCCCTCGGTCGGAGCTGACAAGTCCGGGATGCTCCAGTCCGAAGAACACCAGCCGCCTCCATGAAGCCCGGCGCATCCGGCTCCTGCACAAATTGATCGTAATTTGCAGCAGCCAGCCCCGCAGCGATCCTTCTCCTTGGAACTGCCCGATCTTTTGATAAACGATCAGAAACACCTCCTGACTGATATCTTCCGCGGAGTGCCGGTCTCTGATCAGCAGCGCGGCTGTACGGTACACCTCATGACCGTACCGGTCCATCAGCGGCGGCAATCCGGAGCCGTCCCCCCGGCGCAGCCGCTCAATCCATCCCTGCTCGGGGTTCATCGCTCCCCCTCCTCTTCACCCTTATAGATGCGGTTTCCCCGCTCAAAGGTTGCATAAGAGATCAATTTTCTCGCGCAAGCAAAATTATCTATAAAAGCAAAAAAATCGGCCCCCCTGCGCATCAGGAGAGCCGACGGTAATCACCGTTTCGACAATTAGTTCGTTTCTTTATCGTCCAAAGGATAGAAGATGAGATCAATCGGGAAAGCCGAGCCCGCCGGAGGCGTAAATTCGATATCCAGCGAATCCTCCTTGCCTGTCGTCTTCGTCAAAATCTGCATGCCGTCGAACGCCGTCAACACGCCGGATTGCGGTACGAGGTGCATCTCCCCGTTAATTTTGAACGGGCCTTTGAAGATGCCTCCGTAAGCCAGCACCATGACTGCCATTTTGCGCGGCTTATCCGCATGGATCTTGTAGACGACGCCGTAGTTGCCGTCGTTCGTCACATTTTGCTTGCGCATCGGATCGTAACCCGGCTGGAACGTATCGGTCGTGCCGTCCCCGATAATCAGCCTCGACGGCTTCGTGAACGAGCTGGCGTCCACATTCCAATTCACCTGAGATACCGGGAACGACCCGCGGACATGTCCGGTGAACGGCAGCAGCGGCAGGCGGTTCAGCGTGTTCTGCGACACCTGGTCGGTGGCGACGAAGGAGAACTGAATCTCGCCGTCCGTTTCCACATCGTAGAACAAATTCACGCCTTGACCGGGATAAAACTCCGGCATTTGCGAATAAATGAACGTTTGATTCGCCGGAACGACCATTTCTTCATTGTGCGGATCGTTCATCAGAAAATCGACGGACGCTTCGTTGCCGATCAGGTTCGCATACACAGAAGGCCATACTTCGCCTTTATTGGTCGTTTTGATCGTCACCGGCTTATTGGTCATGTTCTTGGCCAAGATCGCCATAGTAACCTTTTCCTGCGTTCCATTGATGTGATCTGCGTACAATCTGCCTTTTCCGTTGACCGTATCCTGATACAGAATGCCTTTTTCCGTAAATTCCTCCGGACTGTCGCTGACCAGAAGCTTTCTCGTATTATCGGTCGTTACCTGCTTCGGCAGCTGCGGCAAATTCCAGAAGTTGCCCCATAGCGTGCTCCAATCCGTCTTGATAAAGCTTCCTTCAGGCTTCATATAGATCGGATATTCTATCGCGTTCAAGTACGTCTCGCTGCTTACGATAATATTGCGTGTGTACGGCTCGCTCTTGTTGCCGTGGCCGTCCCATACCGTCAGCGTCACCTGATGGGAGCCGGGTGTGAAGAACGCTTCGTCGTTGCCTGTCCAGTCGTACTGAACGATGCCCTCGGCATCCGGATCATAGCTCAGGTCGACGTATTTCACCGGTTCGCCGATCTTGTAAGTATTTTTGTTTGTCGAAAATTTGGCCACCGGGTTGGAATTGTTCGAATTCGGAATATAAATGCCGTTCGGTGTCTTCGTATACAAAATGTCTACCCGTCTCAGTTCATCGTTGTACGTATAACGGGCCCCCATGTAATCCGCCAGCCAAGTCAGCTTAATGAGCAGCTTGCCTTCCGGACTGATGGCCGCCGCGGAATCGAAAGGCTCGAGAATCCCGTTAATCCATACCGATTTCCGGTCGCTGTCCAGCACGATATCGTACCCTGGCGTCTCCATCGTGATCTGGCGCGTCTTCTCGTTCCACTCCACCTTCATGCCCAGAGCGTCTCCCAGAAACTTGGCGGGTACAAACATCTTGTCTTTGATGATCGTAGCCGGGGAGTCTAGCGTCACTTGTTTGCCGTTCAAGAAAGCCTCGCTTTTGTCGACATAGAGCAGTATGTAAGTCGAAGCCGACGATACGCCCTGCGCTGATGCCAACGGTGCGAAGAGAACGGCGCATAACAAGGTCATGATCATGATCAAAGACATTTCTCTTTTCATCTGTTTCATCTCTCTACTCCTTTAAAATGGTAAAAAAAGATAAGCAAAAAAACCTTTCCTAAAGAAGACACGTCATTATAGACGCTCCGCTCAAGAAAAGGTTGCGCTTTTCCTTGCACCCAAATCCAGCCATCATCTTCCACTTCATACAATAGACATAAATGCCGAAATATGACGCATTTACACACCTGCTATTTCCACAAATGGAAAAAAGCTTCCTTTCGGAAGCCTGTGGCGGTTGTTATTGGTTCTCCAGTTCCTCTTTGCTGACCAAAGCGACTAAAGCGTTTACAGCCTGCTCGGCGTCCGAACCTTCTGCACTAATGTATACTTCCGTACCTGTGCTGATGGCCAAGCTCATAATTCCCATAATACTCTTGGCATTAACTTTCTTCTCGTCTTTCTCCACGAAAATTTCGGAAGAGAACTTGTTAGCTTCCTGCACAAAAAGTGCCGCTGGTCTGGCATGAAGGCCTGTTTTCAACTTCACGACTACTGGGCGTTTCGACATTCCAACCCATACCCCCTACTATCTTAATATTACGAATGACCATTTTGCATAAATGACCATGAAAAAGCGATTTTTCATCCATTATACCATTTTTCCGCCGGATGCACTAGAAGCGGGCGGCAATTTACACAAAAAATCTATATTTTCGTCCGAATTATGAATTGCGGATCTTTTCCGCCAGCTCGTCGATCTTTCGAAGCCGGTGATTGACGCCGGATTTGCTGACGCTGCCCTTAAGCAGGTCTCCGACCTCTTTCAAATTCATGTCCGGATGCATCAGCCTGATTTCAGCAACCTCGCGCAGCTTTTCGGGCAAGTTTTCCAAGCCGAGCTCCTTTTGCAGCAATCGAATATTATCGATTTGCCGGACGGCTGCGCCGATCGTTTTGTTCAAGTTCGCCGTTTCACAATTAACAAGACGGTTGACCGAGTTGCGCATATCTTTCATGATCCGCACGTCCTCGAAACGCAGCAGCGCCTGATGGGCGCCGATCAGGTTCAAGAACTCGATAATTTTCTCGCCTTCCTTGATGTAGAAAACGAACCCCTTCTTTCGCTCGATACAGCGCGCGTTCAGGTCGAACCGGTTGGCCAGCTCGCACAGAGCTTGGCAATGCTCCTCGTACATCGAAGAAATTTCGAGATGATAGGAAGAGCCCTCGGGATTGTTCACCGATCCGCCCGCCAAGAACGCCCCGCGCAAATAGGCGCGTTTACAGCAATCTTCTCGAATAATCTCGTCTTCGATGCCCGGAGTGAACATAAAGCCCTCGGAGACGATATGCAGCCGGGACAAAATTTCCTGCACTTGGTTCGGTACCCGTACAATGTAGACGTTATTTTTCTTCAGTCGCATTTTCTTGCGGACGAGCAGCTCGGTATGAACGAGAAACTGCTTTTTCAATAATGAATACATCCGGCGGGCAATCGCCGCGTTCTCGGTCGACACATCCAGTACGATCCGCTGGCTAGTCAGCTGCACGGAACCGTTCATGCGAATGAGCGCCGACAGCTCCGCCGTTTCGCAGCATGCTGCCTCGGATTGGATCATCGTTAATTCTTTTTTCGTTTGTGCGGCGAAGGACATGGGCAATCACCTCTTCTTAATCATCCAGCTCTCCACCTGCTGATAGATGTGATGACTTAACTTTTCCGCGTCATGACGCAAATAAGTGCGGAATAAAACCAGTTGGTCGCCTATTACCTTGTAGCCTCGCTTGGTCACCTCGTCCAGATCAAGCGGGACGACCTTGGCGCCCTTCTCTGCATACCTGCTCTGCACCTGAGGAGGAATTTCTCCATTATTGACAATCACGTAATCGAACAAATGATGCCCGACATGATGGTATACGGCTTGCAAATGATCGCTGACCGTATAATTATCCGTTTCCCCCGGCTGCGTCATCACGTTGCAAATAAACATTTTGAGCGCTTTCGATTCAAGAATCGTCCGCGCGATTTCCGGTACAAGCAAGTTCGGCATAATGCTTGTGTACAGGCTTCCCGGGCCAACCAATATAGCATCGGCCTGCTTCAGCGCATCGACGGCCTCCTCCAAGGGAGCCACATCGGCGGGTTCGATGAACACGCGCTTGATCACTTTGCCTGCCTTCGGAATCTTCGATTCCCCTTCGACGATCGTGCCGTCCGACATTTCCGCCTTCAATACGATCGCATGGTTCGCTGCCGGCAGCACTCTGCCCCGAACGGCAAATACGCGGCTCAGCTCGCGAACCCCGGTCACAAAATCGCCGGTAATATCGCTCATCGCTGCCAAAATTAGATTGCCCAAACTGTGACCGGCTAATCCCTGGCCTTTCTCGAACCGGTACTCCAGCATTTTGCCGAGCAGCGGCTCTACATCGGCCAACGCGGTGAGGACGTTGCGAATGTCCCCCGGCGGGGGCATCTCCAGCTCGGAACGCAAAATGCCCGAACTGCCGCCGTCGTCCGCCACCGTTACTATGGCGGTAATATCCATCGGTTTTTCTTTTAATCCGCGGAGCATGACCGATAATCCGGTGCCTCCGCCGATCACGACAATACGAGGGCGGGCGCTCTCTTTGCGGTTTTTGGTCATTTCTTCACCTCAACCCGGTCGCGTTCCGAGTCGCGGTGGCTTACACGAACCGTCTCCGTCTCACTATTGCCCATCACTTTACCCAAATATTCAGCTATTGCTACGGAACGATGCTTGCCGCCGGTACATCCAATGCCTACGACAACTTGACTCTTGCCTTCCTTCTTGTACTGAGGAACCAGAAAATTCAGCAAATCGAGCAGCTTGGCGAGAAATTCCTGCGTTTCGCTCCACTTCATCACATAATCGTACACTTCCGGATCTTGCCCCGTATTCGGACGCAGCGTCTCCACATAATGCGGGTTCGGCAGGAACCGCACGTCGAAGATAAGATCCGCATCGATCGGCACTCCGTACTTGAAACCGAACGAGATCACATTGATAGAGATGCCGTCCGATTCCAGATTCGTAAATCTGGACACGATGCGCTCTTTGAGCGCGGTCGGCTTCAGGCTGCTCGTATCGATCACCTGCGTAGCCATCCCCTTGAGCTCCTCCAGCAGCTTGCGCTCCTGAATGATTCCTTCCAGAGGCGCTCCCGTAGGAGCCAGCGGATGCTTGCGGCGGCTTTCCTTATAGCGTTGAACCAGCACCGCATCGGTCGCGTCCAGAAATAAAATTTCATAGGTCAGCGTATGATTCTCTTGAATGTATCGAAGAGATTCGGATAACGATGTAAAAAATTCCCTTCCGCGCAAGTCGATCACCAAAGCCACTTTGCCGATGCGGCCTTTGGACTGCTCAATCAGCTCCGCGAATTTCGGGATGAGTACGGGAGGAAGGTTATCCACGCAGAAAAATCCCAAGTCCTCCAAGCTTTGCACGGCAATCGTCTTGCCTGCGCCCGACATGCCTGTGATAATAACCAGCTTGCCTAAGGTATGCATATCTTCCATGGGAATCCACCTCCGGGTCGCTCTCGGATTCATCAGCCAATTAAGAACGCAGATTGAGGCCTGCGGCGCCTACGATGCCGGCGTCGTTGCCGAGGCTTGCAGGCACGATATCTACGCCTTCTTTAGCCGCATCCTGAGCAAAATCATTGTAATATTTGCGCAACGCATCGAACAGAATATCTCCGGCCTTCGATACGCCGCCGCCTATAATAAAACGTTGAGGGTTCAGCACGACCGATACGGATGCCATCGACTTGCCCAAATAAAACGCGGCGCGGTTGATGATGCGAATGGCCACCTCGTCCCCCGACTTGGCCGCATCGAATACGTCCTTGGCCATAATGTTCTCTACCAAAGCTAGCGATGTCGATTCTCCGCGTTCGACCGCTTCCTTGGCCATGCGAATAATGCCGGTAGCCGAGGACACCGTCTCCAGACATCCTTTCATTCCGCAGCCGCAGTTGATAGCTTCCAAATCCGGCACGACCGCCATATGACCGAGCTCTCCAGCCATTCCTTTAAAACCTTGGAATATTTTACCATTAATAATAATGCCGCCGCCTACTCCCGTTCCGAGCGTATAGCATACTAGATTCGGAATACCCGCGCCCGCACCGCTCCATGCTTCTCCAAGCGCAGCCACATTGGCGTCATTGTCGATTTTAACCGTCTTGCCGAGCTTCTCTTCGAGAATTTTTTTGATAGGTACGTTGCGCCAACCCAGATTAGGCGACAGCTTGATAAAGCCCTCGGGAATGTCCATAAATCCGGCGATGCCGGCACCAATACCGTCCACCTGCTCCCACTCATAAGGGGACTCCGCCACCAGCTTGCGAACATACTGAGCGATATTCTCCAACACTACATCGGCGCCGTGCTCCGTTCCCGTCGGTCCTTCGAAGGTTTGCAGCAGCTTGCCATTCTCATCGCACAGCCCTACCTTAATTGCCGTGCCTCCCAGATCGACTCCAACGTACACTTTCTCTCCCATTTCTCAGGTCACCTCATAAACTATAATCACGTAAAGCTCATGTTCCAACTATAAGCCAACCCTAACCTGAGGTCAAGATAACGTCCAATATATTCATGCAGGCCCGCTAAGACCGAAAAAACGTGGAACCTTGCGTCCCACGTTCTCGCTTATCTTCTACAGTGTCTGGCTCCATTCGTGAACCGCATGTCCTTCAAGAAACTTCTCGCATTCGAGCGCAGCCATACATCCGCTGCCCGCCGCCGTAATGGCTTGACGATATTTGCTGTCCTGCACGTCTCCACAGGCGAATACGCCTTCGACGTTCGTCTGTGTCGTACCCGGCTTCACTACGATATATCCGTGCTCGTCGGTCGTAATTTGACCGCCCAGGAAACCCGTGTTCGGCGTATGGCCGATGGCGACGAAGATGCCGTCCGTCTCCAGAATTTCTTCGGCTCCCGTCTCGTTGTTTTTCACTTTAAGCCCGGTTACGCCTTTATCCCCGCTCACTACGCCAAGAGGCGTCTTGTTCAGGCTCCAGGCGATTTTGGAGTTTTCGCGGGCGCGGTCCTGCATAATTTTGGAGGCGCGCAATTCGCTGCGGCGATGCACCAGACGCACTTCCGTAGCAAAGCGGGTAAGGAAGTTCGCTTCCTCCATGGCGGAGTCGCCGCCGCCCACTACGATGATTTTTTTGCCGCGGAAGAAGAAGCCGTCGCAAGTCGCGCATGTGCTCACGCCGCGTCCCATGCTTTCCTTCTCGTTCTCGATGCCGAGCAGCTTGGCGGATGCGCCTGTGGAGATAATTAAGCTTTCCGCTTGGATGTCTTCCATCCCCTCAACCGACAGCGTGAACGGACGTTTGGACAGATCCACCTTATTGACCCAGCCGGTTTTGAATTCGGCGCCGAAACGCTCCGCTTGCTTGCGCATATTGTCCATCAGCTCAGGCCCCATAATACCTTGAGGAAAGCCAGGGAAGTTCTCCACTTCCGTCGTCGTCGTCAATTGACCGCCCGGCTCCGGTCCTTCGATAACGAGCGGGTTCAAGTTGGCGCGTGCCAAATAAATAGCTGCAGTCAGCCCCGAAGGACCGGTACCGATTACTACTGCTTTGTACATAGTTCCATTCCTCCTAAAAAGTTTTCGTGAAGAAAACGTTCATCGCAAAGTCTGTTTCCCCAAGAAAACCGCGGCCTACTTTATTTTATGATCAAAGCTTGAGAATGTCGGGAAGATGGCCTCCATCTTCTCTCTGATGCCGCAAGCTTCATCGATAAGTTTCACGTTTTTGCTGATTGTCGCTACCGACACATTGTAACGATGCGCCAGCTCATGCAGCGAGATCGCGCGGCGGTGCATTTTGGCGGTCAAATATTCCAGCGCGGCGGCCCAGCCCTCAGCCTTGGCAATTTTGGGCACATTCGGATACGCCCTCGATAAATATTCTACCCATAGCGTCTGCAGATCGTACTGCTGCACCATATCGTACCTGCGCTTCATCTCGTGCATCGCCATATCCATAATATCCTGCCATTTGCGTTCCCAGACCGGCAAGTTCGGCGAAAACGGCGATGCCGGAATCATCTGCTCCAGGCCGTCCAGCACCGCGGATACCGGTTCGTGCATTCCGATATGACGCAGCACGAAGATCGCGACCTTTTTCAAATAATCGTCCTCGCCCGGTTCCTTTATAAATTCGAGCAGCGCTTCCTTCACTTCGCTGTCGGCGATCAAGCCGAACGCCTGTATGACCTGCAGCTTGGTTTCGGTATCTCCGTGGCGCAGAGCCCAGAAGAAGGAAGAGCGGACCAGCGGGTCTCTCTTCAAATGGTCGGGCAGCCCTTCCGTTGACTTCTCCAAGCCGCGGAACTGCTCCTCGAACGGAAGATGATAATGATAGCTGACTTGCGGCTTCACCTGCTCGCTGCGGGATTGATGCAGCTGATTCAAATAAAACTTCGGAATTTCCGAGCCGGGGTCGAACTTCTCCGCTTGGCGCCACTGCCGCTCGGCTTCGTCATACCGCTTCGTATTGTAAGCCGCGACAGCCGTATAATGAAACAGGCACGGATCGAGTCCGGCCTCGCCCGTCTTGAGCAGCCGTTTGAACAAACGGTACGCCGTCTCATGTTCACTTAAGATGCCCATTGTGGTAGCCAGCTTAAACACATGATCCTGATGGAAAGGATAGGTTTTCCGCAAGATGCCCAGCAGTTCGGCCAAATTATCCTTATCCCCGAAATGCTGATAGAAAATCGCCAGATTGCACAAAGCATGCAAATTGCCGTGGTCCAGCTCCAATACTTCGCGAATCATCTCGACGGATTTATCGAAATATCCCATATAGTAATACGCCAGCGCCAAATTGTTGCGCGCAGCCATAAAATCCGGATGCTTCTTGATAATCTTCTCCAAGATACGCACCGCTTCGGCGAATTTGCCTTCCTCCAGCATGCTGCGCGCCCGGTCGTGCTCGAAGATCCCTTCCTGGCTCTTGATCGACGTCAGCTTGGTCGGGCGGTCCAGCTCGTAGCTGAGCAGCTCGATCATCTCCTCGGACTCCTCCAGGAACTGTCCGGTCGGGTCGTTCTCCAAGTAATGAATGATCGCCTTCTCCGCCGACTCGTAATTTTCCATATTGGCAAAATTATTCGCCATATAGAAGTAGCATTCGGTCATGTTAGGGTCGATTCGATCCAGCACATGCTGCAGAATGCGGTTGGATTCCTCGTAATTCCCCATCTCCGAGAGCAGTCCCGCTAAATTACAATGGTTCACCGGATTCTCCGGCTCGTAATCGGCAGCGCGACGAAAATACTTTAATGCCTTATCGTAATGATATCGGTCCAAAGATTGAACGGCTCGTTCGAAAAAGAACGTGGCATCCATTTTCATCGGGATCACTTTATTATGTTTTGTTGGGTTAGCACGCTTTTTCTTCTCCATTATAATAAGGCACCTCCGGTTCCGTCTGGAATTCACAATAGGAAACCAGCGTTATTCTTACGAAAAGTATAGCATAATCTGCTAAAAATACATAAGTATGTCGGAAAAACCTTTTGCGCTGCCGTCTTTCGAACAAGCGCTCAAGGCTTATAAGCATGGAAGAAGCGGCGCATCAGCGCCGCGGTGTAGTGCGGGTCCAATCTATCGGATTAAACGCCGCCGTATTTGAACAAGGAGCTGATAGAACCGCCGTCTTTAATAATGCGGATCGCATTCGACAAGAGGCCGGCTACCGACAGTACCTGGAAGCGCGAGGAATGATCGTCCGGAATCGCGATGGAGTCCGTAATGACGACTTCCTTAATGTTCGGATGATCCAACCGCTGCAATGCAGGTCCCGAGAACACGGGATGCGTAGCACAGATAAAGACATCGTTCGCTCCGCGTTCTTTCAGCCCTTCCACAACGTTGACAATCGTCGTTCCCGTATCGATCAAATCTTCGAAAATAACCGGCGTTTTGCCTTTGACATCGCCGATGACGTGAGTGACGACCGCTTCGTTATGCGCATAGCGCTTTTTGAACATCATCGCGATCGGAGCTTCCAGCACGTTGGCCAGGTTCTCCGCTCTGGTCACGCCGCCTGCGTCCGGGGAGACGACGATCAAATCGTCGATGGCTTTCTTCTTAATATGCGCGCTGAGCAGGTCAAGCGCCGTCAGATGGTCGACCGGGATGTTGAAGAAGCCTTGAATCGCCGGCGCGTGCAGATCGATCGTAATCACACGATCAGCTCCGGCCGCATTCAGCAAATCAGCGACCAATTTGGCCGAGATCGGCTCGCGGGGAGCAGCTTTACGTTCTTGACGGGAATATCCATAGTAAGGCACGACAAGGTTGATTGTTCTGGCCGATGCGCGTTTGGCCGCATCCATCATGACCAAGAGTTCCATGAAGTTCTCGTTGATCGGATGGGAGAACGTTTGCACCAAAAACACATCACAGTTCCGAATGGTCTCTTCGTAGCAGCAGTAAATCTCTCCGCATTTGAATCTGGAAAGCTTGACTTGGCCAAGGCTGACACCCAACTCCTCACAGATTCGTTCGGCAAGCTTGGGGTTGGATGATCCGGAAAAAATCTTCAGTTTGTCGCTAAACATGGTTAAAGGTTACCTCCGCTATGGATTGTTTACGTAAGTTTCAGTGGGCTGTAGCTTCCGATGCATCTATATAACATCAAGAGTCATTATACAATAAAAAATGTCCACAACCCCATTATACATGAAAATAAAGATTTAAGAAAAAGGCATTTCCGTGAAAGATGGGCAGAAGCTGCATAATAGCGCCCTTTTTGCCAGCATTAGGTGCAATATCCGCGGACCCAGCGTTTCTGCAATCGGCAATTCATAAAGACACAGAGCAAGGGCATAAGCGTTGAACCATCCTCTTAAGAAGAATCTGCTTCGCGCCGTATGCCCTTTGCTCGATGTTGCTCCCGCTGCGACGTCAGCGGGCGTTCCGGTTTTTTGCCCGAAGACTTATACGCGGCCGACCATGCAATCGTTTCAAGTTATTTTTTGGAATTGTGGCGGCGGTCCAGCTCGCGCATCACGTCATCCAGCGGCAGCTTCGCTTCGCGCAGCAGCACCATCAGATGGAAGATCAAATCGCTGGATTCGTAGCGCAGCTCGTCGTTGTCGCGGTTTTTCGCCGCAATAATGACTTCGGCCGTCTCTTCGCCGACTTTCTTCAGAATCTTGTCGATCCCTTTCTCGAACAAATACGTCGTATACGCTCCTTCCGGACGCTCGGCGTCGCGCTGGGCGATGACGGACTCCAGACGCGACAGCATCGCGAAGCGGTCGTTCGGAGAAGCGTCCGCAGCAGCTGCGGCGGATTGCCCTTGCAGAGGCACGTTGTTGTAGAAGCAGCTGTACTGGCCCGTATGACATGCGGGTCCGGTTTGATCTACCTGGATCAGCAGCGTGTCTCCGTCGCAATCGTATTTCAGCGAGCGGACCTTCTGCTTGTGGCCGGACGTAGCGCCCTTATGCCATAATTCGCTGCGGGAGCGGCTCCAGAACCACGTTTCGCCGGATTCCAGCGTTAGCTTGAGCGACTCCTCGTTCACGTAAGCGAGCATAAGCACGTCTTTGCTCGCCGCATCCTGCACGATCGCAGGCACTAAGCCCTGCGCATCCCATTTGATAGCTGCGGTCAGCTCTTCCCAAGACAGCGCAGCGGTTTGTTCGGTTTGTTCGGTTTGTTCGTTGCTCATCGGACTTCGACCCCTTTTTGTCGGAGATTGGTTTTGACCTCGTCAATCGTAAGCTCTTTGTAGTGAAAAATCGTTGCGGCTAGTCCCGCATCCGCTTTGCCTTCGGTGAAAACATCGTAAAAATGGTCTTTCGTTCCGGCCCCGCCGGAAGCGATGACCGGTATGCTTACAAGCTCCGATACCGCTTTGGTCAGCGGCAGATCGAAGCCGTCCTTCGTGCCGTCGGCGTCCATGCTGGTGAGCAGCAGCTCTCCCGCCCCCAGCTCCTCGGTCCGCTTGGCCCACTCCAGCGCCTTGATGCCGGTGCCGTTGCGTCCGCCGTGAGTGAACACTTCCCATTCTCCCCACTCGGCGTTGAAGCGCGCGTCGATGGCGACGACGATGCACTGCGAGCCGAACCGGCGCGCCCCGTCGGAAATCAGCTGCGGATTTTTGACCGCGGCCGTATTAATGCCGATTTTGTCCGCTCCTGCGCGGAGCAGCCGCTTCATATCGTCCACGCTGGAGATGCCCCCGCCTACCGTAAAGGGGATCGTAATTTCGCCGGCCGTCTGCTTGACGACCTCCACCATCGTAGCGCGCCCTTCGACCGAGGCCGAAATATCGAGAAAAACGAGTTCGTCGGCGCCCTCACGGTCGTAGATGGCGGCCAGCTCCACCGGGTCGCCCGCATCGCGCAAATTGACGAAATTGACGCCTTTGACAACCCGTCCGTCCTTGACGTCGAGGCAAGGAATAATCCGTTTGGCAAGCATGCGCTCACTCCCCGTTCCCATAAAAATGAATGATGCCCTGATCGTGATTCCGCCGCTTTCGAATGAAGCTAATACATGTGGTGAAAAAGTCCGCTGCGGTGCCCATTTGATCTTCCAAGCGCTGTTGAAATCGGATTCTTTGAATTATTTTTTCCTTATTGCTATGGAGAGACTCCGTTTTTCTTAGGCGACCGCTTACGCTGTTCCAGCTTTTTATCGACTCATCGGCCGCTTGTTCACCACGCTTTTAGGAGTCTGGTGCTTCTATAGGCCCTGCTGCTTTCATTTGCATAGAGCCGTAAAATTGCTTAGCAGCTTCATGCCGATGCTGCCGCTCTTCTCGGGATGAAACTGCATCCCATAGATGTTGTCCCGGCCTACGATGGCCGTCACCTGCTGATAGTAATCCGTCGTAGCGAGCAGATCCGACGGCTGCTCCGGCTTCACATGGTACGAATGCACGAAGTACACATGTCCTTCTTCCACGCCGTCAAGCAGCGGGCTCGGCTGGCGGAACTGCAGCCGGTTCCAGCCCATATGCGGCACCTTATAGCCGCCGCTGAAGCGTACGACCTCTCCGGGCAGCAGGTTCAGCCCCTCGTGGGAGCCGTGCTCCTCGCTGCGGGTGAAGAGCAGCTGCATCCCGAGGCAGATGCCGAGCAGCGGCTTGCCGGTCTCGGCATACCTCACGACCGCTCCGTCCAGCTTCGATTCGCGCAGGTGCTCCATCGCATCGCCGAAGGCGCCGACGCCCGGGAGAATCGCTCCGGATGCGGCCATGATCCGCTCCTCGTCGGAGGTAACGACCGCCTCGACGCCGAGCCGCTCGACCGCCTTGCTGACGCTGTGCAGATTGCCCATGCCGTAGTCGATGATCGCGATCATGCTACAGCACTCCCTTCGTCGACGGCACGCCTTTCACGCGCGGATCGATGGTCGTCGCTTCGTCCAGCGCGCGGCCGAGCGCTTTGAAGATCGCCTCGATCATATGATGCGTGTTTTGCCCGTAGTGGACGATGACGTGGAGCGTAATGCGGGCTTCAAGCGCAAACTTCCACAAGAACTCTTGCACCATCTCCGTCGAGAAGCTGCCCACCTGCGTGGAAGGGTATTGGGCCCGATATTCGAAGTGCGGGCGGTTGCTGACATCGATCACGACTTGAGCGAGCGCCTCGTCCATCGGGATGAAGACGTTCGCGTAACGCTTGATCCCTTTCTTGTCTCCGAGCGCTTCGCGCAAGGTCGCCCCAAGGCAAATTCCGATATCCTCCACTGTATGATGATCGTCGATATCGATATCTCCGACCGCCTTCACCTTCAGGTCGAATTGGCCGTGCTTGGTGAACAGGTCCAGCATATGATTCAGGAACGGCACGTCCGTTTCGAGTTCCGATATGCCGGTGCCGTCGACCTGGAAGGCGAGCTCGATATCGGTTTCGTTCGTTTTGCGTGCGATGCTCGCCTGGCGAGCGGCTTGTTGTTGATCAGCCACGGGTATTCCCTTCTTTCTCCAATCGTATTTGAATGGCCCTTGCGTGAGCTTCAAGCCCCTCATGCCGAGCCAGCGCAATAATTTTATCTCCGTTAGCGAGCAGCGCTTCCTTACTGTAATAAATGACGCTTGACTTCTTCATGAAGTCGTCCACATTCAGCGGCGACGAGAAGCGCGCCGTCCCGTTGGTCGGCAGCACGTGGTTCGGGCCGGCGAAATAGTCGCCCACCGGCTCCGAGCTGTACGGCCCGAGGAAAATCGCCCCGGCGTTCTCAATGGCGCTCAAGTATTGGAACGGCTCGCTCACGAGAATTTCCAGATGCTCCGGCGCCAGCCGGTTGACCGCATTAATGCCTTCCGCGAGGCTCGCCACGGTGAGAATCGCTCCGTAGTCGCGGATCGATTGCTCCGCGATCGCTTTCTTCGGCAGCGTGGCGAGCTGGCGGCTCACTTCCGCCTGCACCGCTTCGGCGAGCGATGGCGACGGCGTGATGAGAATCGCCGACGCCATCTCGTCATGCTCCGCCTGCGACAGCAGGTCGGCCGCGATGTAAGAGGCGTCCGCCGTCTCGTCGGCGAGCACGACGATTTCGCTCGGGCCGGCGATGCTGTCGATGTCCACGGCGCCGAACACATAGCGCTTCGCCAAGGCGACATAGATGTTGCCCGGCCCTACGATCTTGTCCGCGGCGGGAATCGATTCCGTGCCGTAAGCGAGCGCGGCTACGGCCTGAGCACCGCCGACGCGGTAAATCTCGCTCACGCCCGCTTCCGCGGCGGCTACGAGAATATGCGGGTCGATGCCCTCTACTCCGGCGGTAGCCGGCGGCGTAACCATCACGATCTCCGGCACTCCGGCCACTTGAGCCGGAATCGCGTTCATCAGCACGGACGACGGGTACGCCGCCTTCCCGCCCGGAACGTACAATCCGACCCGCTGGAGCGGCCGGATCACTTGGCCGAGGATGCTGCCGTCGGGCTGCAGATCCATCCACGACGAACGCTTCTGCTTCTCGTGGAAGCGGCGAACGTTGTCCGCAGCCTCCCGGATCGCTACGAGGAAGCTCTCGTCCACCTTCGCGTAGGCGGCCTCGATCTCCGCCGCGCTCACTCGCAGCTCCTCGATGCTCACGCCGTCGAACTGCTGAGCATAGCGCTTCAGCGCCGCATCGCCTTCGCGGCGCACGCTCTCAATAATGCTTTTGACCCGCTCGTTCTGCTCCTCCGAGCCGTATTCGACCTCCCGCTTCAGCGCAAATTCGCTGGCCGGCATAATCTTCATCACGTTTCCCCCCTCTTTCCGTTACACTGCCTGCTTCCTAAGCTTTACCCGCCGACGCCATCTTCTGCTGCAGCTTGTCGCACAGCGACTGGATCGATTCGTTCTTCATCCGGTAGCTGACGCGGTTGGCGATAAGACGGCTCGTAATGGAAAAAATTTGCTCCTGCTCCACCAGCCCGTTTTCACGCAGAGTCTGCCCCGTCTCCACCATGTCGACGATCCGGTCGGCCAGCCCGATCAGCGGCGCCAGCTCGATTGAGCCGTTCAGCTTGATGACCTCGACCTGCTGCCCCTGTTCGCGGAAGTACTGCGACGCGACATTCGGGTATTTGGTCGCCACCCGCGGATTTAAGACCGGCTGCCAATCCGGCAGGCCGATGACCGACATCCGGCAGCGGGCGATACCGAGATCGAGCAGTTCATAGACGTCGCGGTTCTCCTCCATCAGCACGTCCTTGCCGACGACGCCGATGTCCGCTACGCCGTACTCCACATAAGTCGCCACATCGACCGGCTTCGCCATAATGAACTCCAGCCCGGCCTCCGGGACCGGGATAATCAGCTTGCGCGAGTCGTCCATATCCTCCGGAATCGGAAACCCCGCTTCGCGGAACAGCTTAGAGGCTTGCTTATATATACGCCCTTTGGGCATCGCTACTTTCAATACATCCTGCATGTCCCTGCTCCTTTACACAAACTCGATTACGTCGTTGTACGCCGCGCCGTTTACGGTAAACGCGCCCTGCGCCGTGCGAGCCGCTTCAACCCGCTGCGCTTCGCCGGCCAGAAGCCGCGTCTCCACCATGAAGTCTCCTTGCAGCCGCAGCGCCTGCGCCTTCTTGAACGCCTCGCCTCTGCGTGCGGCGGTATAAACGATCAGAACGGCGCCTGGCCGCTCGACCCGCTGATGGCTGACCGCCTCCAAAATCCGATTCGTCTTCAATGCGAATCCCGTTGCCGGAGCCGGACGCCCGAATTGAGTCAGCAGGTTGTCGTACCGTCCTCCGCTGCATACCGGAAAGCCGAGATCGGCCGCGTAGCCTTCGAAGGTCATCCCTGTATAATAAGAGAAATCGCCGATCATCGTCAGATCGATCAGCACATGCTCGCTGACGCCGTAAGCTTCCAGCACATCCCATACTTCGCACAGATGCGCAATCGACTGCTGCGCCAGCGGATCGCGGGCCACCTCCCGCGCCTGGGCGCAAATTTCTTGTCCGCCGCGCAGCCGCAAGATGCCGCTCAGCTCCCGCTCGACCTCTTCGGAGAGACCGAGCGATTTGATCGTATCCCGGTAACCTACATGATCGCGGTTCAGCAAGCATTCTTTTAGCGCCTGCTGCGCTTCGGCGCGCTCCTGCAGCGTTTCATTGAACAGTCCGGTCAGGAAGCCGACGTGGCCCAGAGCGATCTTGAACTTTTCCACCCCCGCCGCCTGCAAGCTGGCGATGGCCAGCGCGATAACCTCCGCATCCGATTCGGACGATGCGTCTCCGACAAGCTCCAGACCGGTCTGGAAAAACTCCGCATCCCGCCCCGCTTCCGCTTCAAAAGCGCGGAAAACGTTAGCGCGATAGGAGAGCCGAATAGGGAATGGCTGTTCCTTAAGCAGCGAAGATACAACCCTGGCGATCGGTGCCGTAACGTCCGACCGCATGACCAGCGTCGTGCCGTTGCGATCCAGCAGCTTGAACAGCTTGCGGTCCTCCGTAGAACTCGCCACCCCTACCGTATCGTAAAATTCCAGGGTCGGGGTTATAATTTCACGGTAACCCCAGCCTTCCATGCACTGCAGCACCTTCGTCTCGATCGCCCGCAGCTTGGCCGCCGCTTCAGGCAAATAATCCTTGACTCCGGTCGGCTTTTCAAATACTTTCGGTTTCGACACCGATCCTCACCCGCCTATATAAACAATAATAATTTCATCGTATTCGCTTTAGTTCGCTAATATGCTACCATACTACCAAAATAAAGAGTGTAATCGTAAGTTTACCATCTAACCTCGTCTTTCGTCAATGAGAAAACCATCGGACAACGTCCTTTCATGGAGGTTTGCCTGCGCTCAGCAGCAGCTTTTACCGCCCCCGAACAAGGCGGCAGCTTATGCCTGGCTGACGCCGGCAGCGCCGGCGACCGTATAAGAACGCTTTTTATACGGCCCCCGATCAAGCCCAAACCGTTAAGCGGGTTCGGCAGCTCGATCGCTTACTCTTGAAGCCCGCCGCAATAAGCCACAACATCGCGGTACGGCAGCTTGCCGCCGAAAATATCGAGGGCGCTTCCGATCGTAATATCCAGCCTGCCGCCGCACAAGTCGCGGAACAACGCCAGATCGTCCATCGAGCGGGCCCCTCCCGCATAAGTCGTAGGAATGGAAACATGCTGAGACAGATGGCGCACCAGACTTTCCTGGATGCCCGACTGCTTCCCTTCCACATCGACCGCATGGACCAGAAACTCATCGCAAAACCGTTCCAGATAACGGATATTGTCCGGGCTGACTTCAAAACTGCTGAACGTTTTCCATTGATTCGTCACGACGAACCATTTGCCGTCTTTTTCCTTGCAGCTCAGATCGATAACCAGACGTTCTTTGCCGACTTTGTCAACCATCCGGTTTAAATTGTCGATATTCAGCTCGCCGTCCCGGAATATATACGAAGTGACTATCACGTGGGATGCTCCCTGCTCCAAATAGAAATCCGCGTTATCCGCCGTAATGCCGCCGCCGATCTGAAGTCCTCCCTCATACGCGCTTAACGCGCGGACGGCCGCTTCTTCATTGCCCCCGCCCAGCATAATGACATGGCCGCCGCGCAGCCCGTCCCGCCGAAACATCGCTGCATAATGGGATGAATCATGCTCCGACACGAAATTTTCAACGACGCCCAGGTTTCCCGTATTCAGCGTCTCCCCTACGATCTGCTTGACCTTCCCTTGATGAAGATCGATACAAGGCCTAAATTGCACCGCCGTTTCCCCGCTTTCTTCGTTCTCTCCTAATTACCCGCGTTCCAGTGCTTCCTCGGCCTCGTCAACCGGAATCCTTACGTCCGCGCGGATGACCCGCAGCGGATTGCCCGCCACGAAGCTGTAGGGCGCGACATCCTTATGGACGACCGAGCCCGCTCCGATAACGGCATGATCCCCTATCGTCACGCCCGGCAATACGGTCGTATTGGCGCCTATCATCACGTTCGAGCCGATGCGCACCGCTCCGATCCGGTATTCCTTAATCAAATATTCATGCGTCAATATCGTCGAATTGTATCCGATGATGCAGTTGTCGCCGACTTCGATTTTTTCCGGGAAAAAGACATCGACCATAACCATTAACGCAAAGGAGGCATGCTCCCCTACCTTCATCCCGAGCACATGACGGTAAATCCAGCGCTTAAAAGACAAAAAGGGTGCATACCGCGTCAGTTGAATAAATGCAAAATTGCGAACCGCCTTCCAGAAGCTGACCGTGCGGTACATTTGCCACAATGAATTCGGTCCTTCGACCGGAAATCTATCGGTTCGTCTCAATCGAATTCCCCTCGGCTCCTGCGATAGGGAGCAGCTCCCTGATATCGTCGATAATATATGTCGGACGATAGTTGCGTAAGTATTCGACGCCTTTCATCGACCAAGCTACGCCCGCCGACGGAATCCCCGCGTTATGGGCCGCCTCGATATCGTAATGGCTGTCTCCTACCATCAGCGCGCCCGCAGGATCGGAACCGAGCGCCCTGAGCGCTTTACGGATGCCTTCCGGATCGGGCTTGGGACGTTCCACATCGTCCACCGTCACAATCGCGCTGAAATAATCGTACATTCCGGTAAGCTTAAGGCCCATTTCCGTCGTCACCCCGACTTTGCTGGTGACAACTCCCAGCTTGATGCCCGCTTTGTGAAGCACGCCCAACGTTTCCTTGACATGCGGAAACTCCTTAACGAGCCGGTCGTGGTTCTCGATATTGTATTTGCGGTATTTTTGCACCAGATCGTCGACCGCGTCTCTGCCGGAGAAAAAGCGCATTTGTTCTACCAGCGGTCTGCCCATGTTCGGGATAATATGATCGCGGGTTACCGGCTCCTTCGTCACCCCTTCGAACGTATGGAGAAACGACTGGATAATCAGCTCGTTCGTATCGACAATCGTTCCATCCAAATCAAACAAAATCGTATGAATCATCGCTCTAGCTCCTTTTTCTCATGCTGAAAGTTATTGCAGACTGCCCGGCTCGCCGATTTTGCCCGACTTATCCTTGTCTCCCTCCTGCTCCTGCTCCGAAGGCGGCGATCCTTCCGCCGTTTTCTCCGCAGCCGGTGCAGCCGGCTCCGCTTGGACCGCCTCTTCGCGTCCGGAACGGCTCTCGCCCGCACTGCCGCCTACAGGCTCGATTGCATCGGCATACTTGACGGAGGCGGCGCCCGTTTTTCTCCGGACCGCCATCAGAATAAAGGCGGCGATGACGATGAGAACCGCCAGCAGCTGCGATATTCTTACATTGCCTCCGTAGGTCATAAAGCCCGATTCGAAGCCCATCCATCTCATAGGGGACCACAGCCCGTTCATCAAGGAGGCCAGCCACTGCGGACCGGTAAAGTCCAAGCTGTCGGTTCTTAGCCCCTCGACAAAGAAGCGGCCGATCGAATACCAGATGAAATAGCTCATGAACAGTTCGCCCGCTCTCAAGAACGGTCTGCGGCGCAGCCAGAACAGCAATAAGAGACCTACTACGTTCCACAAAGATTCATATAAGAACGTCGGATGGTAGTACTGTCCGTCGATATACATCTGGTTTACGATAAAGTCCGGCAAATGCAGCGAGCTGCGCAGAAACGATTCGCTAACCGGTCCGCCGTGCGCTTCCTGGTTCATGAAATTGCCCCAGCGCCCGATCGCTTGTCCGACGATGAGTCCCGGCGCGCATATATCCGCGATTCTCCAGAACGAATAGCCTTTGCGCCGAACATAGATCAAAGCTGCGATAATCGCGCCGATCAACGCTCCGTAAATGGCGATGCCGCCATGCCATACTTTAATAATTTCGGACAAATTGTCTTTATAATCTTCCCATTTGAACGCAACATAATAGATTCGCGCTCCGACAATGGCCGAAGGAACCCCAAGCAAAACCAAATCCATGAAAAAATCGGGGTTCATGCCGAATCGTTTTCCTTCCCGGATCGCCAGCATCAAACCTACCAACGCCGCCGTTCCGAGGATAATGCCGTACCAATGCACCTGCAGGGGCCCAATGGCAAATGCGATTGGGTTAATAGCCAGAAACATGTTGCTCCTCCTTTGAATGGAGTGCCGGGCACTCTATTATTCCATATCGTCCATTTCTTCGGACAACGATTCGGTCAGCTTGTTCGTAAACTGCAGCGCGGCATTGTAGCCCATCCGCTTCAGCCTGAAATTCATCGCCGCCACCTCGATAATAACCGCAAGGTTTCGTCCGGGACGGACGGGAATCGTGACCAGCGGCACCGCGGTATCGATAATTTGCGTCGTTTCCTCATCGAGCCCCAGCCGGTCGTACTGCTTGTCCTGCTGCCAGGTTTCCAGGCGGATGACTACCGATATTTTCTTCACATTGCGCACGGCTCCCGCACCGAACAAGGTCATCACGTTGATGATGCCGACGCCGCGGATTTCCAGCAGGTGACGGATCAATTCCGGCGCGTTCCCGTTCAATATATGGTCGGCCGTCTGACGAATCTCGACCGCGTCGTCGGCGATCAGGCGATGGCCCCGCTTGACGAGCTCCAGCGCCGTTTCGCTCTTCCCGATGCCGCTGCTGCCGGTAATCAGCATCCCGATGCCGTAGACGTCGACCAGAACGCCGTGAATCGTAGTAGACGGAGCCAGCTTGTTTTCCAGAAAACCTGTGATGCGGCTAGCCAGGATGGTCGTTGACGTTTTAGTACGCAGCACCGGTATGTTGTAATCGTTGGCCGCGGCCAGCAGCTCGATCGGAACATCCAATCCCCGGCTGATCAAGATGCAAGGCGTATCTTCAGGCGCGCACAATCGTTTCATCCGGTCCATCCGCTCTTCCGACGAGAGACCGTCGAAGAAGGTCAGCTCGGTTTTCCCGAGAATCTGCACCCGCTCCGTAGGATGGAATTCGTAATAGCCTGCCATTGCGAGTCCGGGGCGGTATAAATCCGCTACCGTAATAGGCCGCTTGAGACCGGCGTCGCCGCAAATCACTTCCAGGTGGAACTCTTGAACCAAGTCAGATACTTTCACTTTTCTAGCCATCTCTGCTCCGTCTCCTTCGTTTTCCCAATAAACCCATCGTATAAAAAATAACCGGATAAATCAACCAACCATTAGGATTTGTCCCGGGGATTTGCCTAATTTGTGCAGCTACAGACGAAATTGCCTCACCTTTTGAATAAACATTTTGACCGCCATCGTCTCCGAGGCCGTTTTCCGGTCCTGAAGCATAATAAAGCTCCGCTTGTTTTTGGTCCCCTTGACCTGAATCCCGCACAACTCTCCCGCTTCAAGCTCTTTGCGCACAACCAGCTTCGACAGCATGGCAACACCGAGACCTGCGGCGGCGGCCTCTTTCACTCCTTGATTGCTGTTAAACACATAGGAGCGTTTGACTGTTACGCCGATTTCCGCAATAAAATGGTCGCTGAAGGCTCTGGTGCCCGATCCGCTTTCGCGGAATACCCAGACCAGATCCTGCAGAACCTCCGGCTCCACCGTCTTGCGTGAGCACAGCGAATGCCCCGGATGGGCTACCAGCACCATTTCATCCTCCATAAAAGGGGGCGGCACCTGGATTTCCGCATAATCCACTTTTCCCTCCACCAAACCGATATCGAGCTCGTTGGCCCTTACGGCCTGAACGATCTCTTCCGTATTGGCTATAGTGACTTCTATATCGATCTGCGGATATTGGGAGGCGAATTCTGACAGCAGATGAGGCAGAATATATTCGCCGATCGTAAAGCTTGCGCCGACTTTGATCGCGCCGGTCACTTCGTCCCGCAGTAAATGGATTTCCTCCCTGGCCGTATCGTAGAGCGCCAGCATTTGTTTTGCATGTTTATATAAAATAGCGCCCGCTTCCGTCATCTTCACATGCTTGGGCGAGCGGTGAATGAGTTTAACGCCGAATTCATTTTCCAAGTTGCGAATGTGCAAACTGACCCCTGGCTGAGACAGATTAAGCAGCTCGGCCGCTCGGGAAAAGTTGCTTTGCTCCACTACCGTTACAAAAATTTTCATCGTATCGACCATCATTTTGGACATCCTCCATACTTCCATCCCTTGTAACCCATTGTATCCGTTTACCCGCGGTTGAACAATCCCGCCGGGCGGCGGCTCCAATCATAACAAATCCCAATAGTACGAATAGCATATCGGTATTTCCCTTTTTTTATGGAGCATCTTATAGTAAGAGGCGTAAAGAGCATGCATGTTTCTTTGATTCGATATATCCAAACTGCACGACAAGGAGCGGATGCAAGCATGAGTCAATCACAAGCTATATCTCTGCCCAATAAAAGCAAGCAAAACTTAGGCTTCGCGCTCGGAATCGGTCTCACCCTGCTCATTTCTTTAGCGGCCAAATTTTTATCCGGCTTCCCGTTTCTCAGCATTATGGGACAGCTCGTCATCGCTATATTGATCGGAATCGTATGGCGCGCCGCCCTAGGCGTGCCTAGCCAGGTGATCGCGGGAACCAATTTCTCCAGCAAAAAGCTGCTTCGCCTGGGCATTATTTTGCTCGGCATGCGGCTGAATCTGATGGACATCGTCCATGCGGGCCCCAAAGTGTTCCTCATAGCGGCGCTCGTTATCGCCTTTACGCTGTCCGTCGTCTACGGCCTGGCGCGGCTGTTCAAAGTCGAAAAAAGGCTGAGCATCCTGACCGCCTGTGGCACGGCGATTTGCGGGGCTGCCGCCGTTGTGGCCATAGCGCCGCAGATTAAGGCCAAGGACGACGAGACCGCTATCGGCGCCGCCATGGTAGCTATATTAGGAACCTTATTTACGCTGCTGTATACGTTCCTGTACCCTGTCATGGGCTTATCCGCTTTGGGCTACGGCATTTTCTCGGGGGCGACCCTCCATGAAATCGCTCATGTGATTGCGGCGGCCGCTCCCGGCGGCAACGACGCCGTAGACATGGCCGTAATCGTCAAGCTGACCAGAGTCGCGCTGCTGGTTCCTGTCGCCATCCTGATCGGGATTTGGGCGAACCGTTCGGAACGGAAGGAACAAGGAGGAGGCAAAGCTTCCTGGAAATCGATACCGATTCCCTGGTTTATCTTCGGCTTCCTTATCGTTAGCGGAATCAATTCGTTCGGCATCATCCCCGCGGCGGCAGCAAGCAATATCGTCATTATCGCCTATCTGCTTATTGCTATGGCTATGGCCGGTCTCGGTTTGAATGTCGATTTGGTTACGTTCCGCAAGCTCGGCATGAAGTCGTTCGCCGCGGGACTCATCGGATCGGTTTTATTGTCCGGACTCGGCCTTATGCTCATTCACTTGCTTCATCTTACCTAGTCAGGAATACAAAATAGCCCCACTAAGTGGGGCCTTGATTTTGAATATACTTCAGTACTTTGCGGGGAGCCCCCGGATATCCACAGGAAATTGCTGCGCATCATTTCCTAAACAACCAAAAAAGGCCAGTCGAGACGACTGGCCTTCATTATTTGCAATTAGCTGTTAATAAGAATCGACAATGTCGTTTGTTGATCGAAGAAGTGAACTTTATTCATGTCGATCGCCAATTTTACGTTCGTACCTTCTTTGAAGCCTGCGCGTCCGTCTACGCGAGCGACTATGCTGTTTTTGCCGATGCCGTTCAGGTACAAGAACATTTCGTGACCCAAGTTCTCGGCAACCTCAACGTGAGAATTCACGATGGAGTTAGGCGATGCTTCCAAGAATACAGGCTCTTCGTGGAAATCCTCAGGACGAACGCCCATAACGATTTCTTTGCCTACATAGCCTTTTTCGCGAAGAATTTTAGCTTTGCCTTCAGGCACTTCCACGTTCACTCCGCTTGTTTTGAAGTACAAGCCGCCGCCTTGCTCAGCCAAGGAGCCGGTAACGAAGTTCATGGACGGGGAGCCGATGAAGCCCGCAACGAACATGTTCGTAGGGAAGTTGTAGATCTCTTCCGGCGTAGCCGCTTGTTGAATAATCCCTTTATCCATAACGACGATACGGTCGCCCATCGTCATCGCTTCTGTTTGGTCATGCGTTACGTAGATGATTGTCGTTTCAAGACGTTTGTGCAGTTTGCTGATTTCGGCGCGCATTTGTACGCGCAATTTGGCGTCCAAGTTGGACAAAGGTTCGTCCATCAAGAATACTTGAGGTTCGCGGACGATCGCGCGGCCCAAGGCAACGCGCTGACGCTGACCACCGGAAAGTGCTTTTGGCTTACGATCCAGCAAATGCTCGATGTCGAGAATTTTCGCAGCTTCGCGTACGCGAGCGTCGATGTCGGCTTTTTTGAACTTACGAAGCTTCAAACCGAAAGCCATGTTTTGATACACGTTCATGTGCGGATACAAAGCGTAAGATTGGAAAACCATCGCGATGTCGCGGTCTTTAGGTGCAACGTCGTTTACCAAACGGTCGCCAATGTAAAGTTCGCCTTCAGTGATTTCTTCCAAACCTGCAATCATACGAAGAGTTGTGGACTTACCGCAACCGGATGCGCCGACAAGAACCAAAAACTCTTTATCTTTGATTTCAAGATGAAAATCTTTCACCGTCGCTTCTTCAGCACCTGCGTATCTTTTAACGATGTGGTTTAAACGTACACCTGCCATGGTTTTATTCCCCCTACGGATTTAGTATCAAGTTATACTGTTATCTTACCGTAGGAACGGTTTTGTGACTATGCACAATCTTCACAAAAAAATCACTTTCTTTTCGTTACTTTGTACAATAGTAATGCAATCTTCACAAGCACCGCGTCATTGAAGGTCCGAACATCCAATCCCGTCTCCTGCTTGAACTTGTCAAGCCGGTACAACAGCGTATTGCGGTGGATGTACAGTTTCTTGGCCGTTTCGCTGACGTTGCAGTCCAATTGGAAAAACTGCTCCAGCGTCGTCATCGTCTCCGCATCCAGCGCCGAATCCAGCCTCTTCAGCACGCGTTCGAGAAAACCCGCTTTCTCCGCTTCGGGAATCAGATGAATCAGCTTCTCCAGCTGCAGCATCCACGGAAGATGCATATTACTTCCCATATGATAGGTTCTTCCCAGCATCATCGTTTCCCTCAGCTGAAGCACGGTCGCATATAACGATTTGGCGGGAGTCATCGGATAATGGATCGCCAGATGGCATTCCCCGACCCACTCGTTCTCCAGCATTTCGTGAAGTCCGTAGCCGACGGCGGCCAGCGTATCCTCCAGCGTGTCCTCCTCGCCGTACTCGCGTTCATCCGTCGTATCCATGGACAGCATTTTCTCGGAACCCAGGATGAGCCACTCCTTGTCCATTAACGGAATTAAGATCATCTCCGCGTCAAAGAACGATTCCAGCAGCTTCTTTAATTCCTGGTAGCTGACTCTCCTGGATTGCGAATAATCCCCGTACAGCAAAATCGGGATTTTCGTCGAATAGAGCGACAGCTGCGCTACCAGCGCATCCGGCATTTCCGCATTGGTTAGCCCGAGATCCTGCTGCTGCTTGAACCAATCCCTTACCATACCGGCCTTTCGTTCTTCCTCGCTGGCGGCCGGCACCGCTTTCTTATCCTGGGCGCGTCTAGTATCCAGCATCATCTCTACGAGCTTGCGCTCCGCCTGATTCAATCTGGCGGCATCGATAGACAGAACAAGCGCATCCTGCTGCTCCTTGTGAACGAGAAACACGATCTGCCCCTCGTACTGCAAGCTTTTGGGCGGCGCGCCCTTGCCCTTGGCCTCCGTATCGGCTTCACGCAGCCACTGCTCAAAGGTCCACCTCGATAGTCTTACGGGTCCTTCAAAAATCTGTTCCAGCTGTTGTCTGAGCGGTTCCCAGTCCATACCCGAACTCCCAACGTAAGTGTATTTATCTATCTTATTTTATCATAGCAAAAAAAACCACCGCATAAAACCAAGAAAATCCCTCTGCCCTGCTCCTGCGGAAGCTTCATGCGGTTTCCCCTTGCAAAGTCGTCTAACGAGGATATTTTCAAGGCTAATGGAAATAATTGAACTGTTCGCATCCTAATGCGAAGGAGGCCAAAGCATTTATTCCCTGCCTTATGGTAAAACTAAGATTCCCTTTACTTTGCCGGACGTTCAAAGAGCGGACCGGGTTATGTACCGGGCGGACGAAGAATCGGCGGACGATTCGCTTTCCCGGCAGCGCGTGCTTAATGCCCTGCGCAGCCCGATAGACACCCCTGCATTGTCCGTGCTGGCCCAAGGCAAGCGAAGCGCGGCCGTTATGATCAGCGACGGAACCAGGCTGTGTCCGAGCCATTTGCTGCTGCCCCTGCTGCTGGACGAGCTGAATCGCGGCGGCATTCCCGATACGTCCATCGACATCGTCATCGCCTTGGGGATGCATCGCAAGCACACCCGCGAGGAGATGAAGCGGCTTGTCGGCGACGACGTATTCTCGCGCATCCGCGTCCATAATCATTCCGCCGATGCGGAGGATTGCATTCACCTGGGAACGACAACGGCCGGCACTCCCGTCGAAATTAACCGTACGGTAGCCAAGGCCGATTTACGTGTGGTAACCGGCAATATCGAGCCTCATGCGCTCGTTGGCGTTGCCGGGGGCGTCAAAGCGCTCATTCCGGGCGTAGCGTCCCAGCGGTGCATCGAGCATAATCACAGCCTGTCGCTGCGCCACCAAGCCGTTCCCGGTCAGCCGGACAATCCGATTCATCGCGATTTGGAAGAAGCGCTTCAGTTCATTTCCGCAGACTTCCTGCTCAATGTCGTCGTCGATCATAACCGTCAGGTTTTGGAGGCGGTCGCCGGCCATGCCGTTGCCGCTCACCGCACAGGAGTGGGCCTTGCTTCAGCGCGCTTTCTCGTTCCGGTATCCCAAACGTATGACGTCACCATCGTTTCTCCCGGAGGATACCCTAAGGATACGCAGCTGTATCAATCCATTAAAGCGCTGCGCAACGCCTCCTCTATGACCAAAGCCGGAGGCACCATCATCATGGCCGCTGAGTGTCCGGAAATATTCGGCAACGGCATGTTCCAATACTGGACCGAAACAATGGACCGGGAACGAGCCGTAGCCAAGCTGAAGCAGTCGTTTCAACTGGGAGCGCATAAACTGCTGCATCTGGACGATATTTTATCCAAGCACCGCGTCTATTTGCATTCCTCCATCCCGTCGGCTGTAATTGAACTCCTCGGCATCCTACCGGCGGAACAGCTGCAGAAGTGTGTAAACGAGGTCGTGCATAGCCGTGCTCAACATGTCGCCATCATGCCCTTCGGTTCCATGACCTTTCCGCAGCTGCCGTCTGTGCAGTAATTCCGTCCTATAAACGAATGGAGGATATCCTATGCATTGGGTGAACTGGTCCCTCGACCGTGTGCTCATCTTATTCGTCGCCGTTGCGTTTGTCGCCATCGGAGCTCAGGTGAGTCTCTCACATTACAGGCAAAATTTCCATCATAAATCCATGTGGGCACCCGTCATCGCATCTCCCTTATTCAGCTTGACCGGAATTGTTCTTGTCTTCGTCAGGCCCGAATGGCTGATGCTGTTGTTCGCCGCCTTAATGTGGCTCGGAGTGGTCATAGGCTCCGCCGGATTTTATTATCATTTTCACGGTGTCGGCGTAAGAGTCGGGGATGGACCATGAGAAACTTCCTTACGGGACCTCCGGTCGTTCTTCCCGTGCTGTTTATCGCTATTTGTGCGTTAGGCTTACTAGCTGTGTATTGGAGGTAGCCGTCAGATGAACAAAGAAAGCCACTACCCGACCTACGATGTTATGGCCGCACAACATGAATGGGACCCGAATACCCGCAAACTCGTCAACGACCGCCTTCATACCGGCGGGGATTATCGCTTTCTGAAAGTAACCGAAGCGGAGATGCTGCGTGCCTGGTGCTCCCTGCTGATGGATGACGATCGGGGAGAGATCATCCAATATGTCATCGAGCATATCGACCAAAGCTTGTCCCAAGGCACGGAGAGCGAACGAAAACCTGGTATTCCTCCTTCCCCAGCACTCATTCGGATCGGTCTGGACGCGCTGGACGAATCGTGCCAGCTTCTGTACACCGATCGCTTTTTCCATCTTGCTTACGACAGGCAGCGGCAAATCATGGAGTCGATCAGCACCGGGGACGGCACGCCGCACGAACTATGGAAGCAAGTTCCGCAAGAAGCTTTTTTCCTTCGATTGCTTATGTTGGCCGCCGAAGCGTATTACTCTCATCCCCGTGTATGGTCGGAAATCGGCTATGGCGGACCGGCCTATCCGAGAGGCTATGTGCGCATGCATCCCGGACAGCTTGACCCATGGGAGGCGAAGCCGAAATATGAAGCGTAAATACGAAGGGGAAGTCGTAGACGTCGTCATCGTAGGGGCAGGGGCTGCAGGCGGCGTGCTGGCCAAGGAGCTGAGCGAAGCCGGTATGAGCGTCGTCATGCTCGATGCGGGCCCGTTCCTCAATCCGCAAAAAGATTTTGCGAGCGACGAGCTGTCGATGCAAAAGCTGGGCTGGCAGGATACCCGGATCGTAACCGGCGAAGATCCTCTGCAGATGGGGCATAATAACTCGGGAAAAAACGTGGGCGGAGGCACCGTTCATTTTACCGGCGTCTTTCTGCGCTTTCACGACAGCGATTTTCTCGCCAAAACCCGTGACGGCGTAGCCGACGATTGGCCGATAGGTTATGAAGATCTGGCTCCTTATTACGATAAAATCGAGAAAGAAATCGCTGTGGCCGGACCTAGGCATTTTCCGTGGGGCAATTTTCATGGTCCGTATCCTTATCCTGAGAGAGATCGGCTTAGTCCGAACGCTTTCGTGTTTCAAAAAGGCTGCGAGCAGCTCGGCATCCGCACGGCCGTCACTCCTTTGGCTATCTTATCGGCTCCGTTCGAGGATCGGCCTCCTTGCATCAATCGCGGGTTTTGTAATCAAGGCTGCATGCCCAACGCCAAATTCAGCACGTTAATCGTACATATCCCTAAGGCGATGCAGGCGGGGGCGGAAGTTCTGGCCGACTGTATGGTCACACAAATCATCATGAACCGCGACGGAAGAGCCGAGGGCGTTATGTTCACTCATGAAGGAAAGTCATATGAGCAGCGCGCACGCCTGGTTATCCTGTCCGCCTTTGTCGTCGAAACTCCGCGGCTTCTGCTTCATTCGGCCAACGCTCAGTTTCCGGACGGGCTGGCCAACAGCAGCGGCTGGGTAGGCAAAGGGATTATGACCCACAGCAGCCATGACGTCTATGCCAAATTTAACGAAGAAATTCGCCTTTATAAAGGCACGCCTGTGCTCGCCAGCACCCAGGACTTCTATGAAACCTCCGCCGAACGGGATTTTGTCCGGGGTTACACGCTGCATGCCCATGGCGCCCGTCCTGTCGGCTTCGCCAAAGGAGTGGCCCGTTCTTCCCCCGTTCCTGTATGGGGAGCTCGATTGCGCGAAACGATGTGGGACTATAATTATTACGGACGCATCACAATGGTCGGTGAAGTTCTGCCGAATCCGGATAACCGGGTTACTTTAAGCGATGAAAAAGACAAACACGGCATACCCCGAGCTACGGTCGCCTTCAGCTACGGAGATAACGACCGCCGGTTGATCGACCATGCCGTAGGCACCATGAACTCCATTCTGGAGGCGGCCGGCGGCAAACCGGAGATTATCGTACCCGACACGGCGCATCTGATGGGCGGCTGTCGAATGGGCGATGACCCTACCGCATCCGTCGTTAACTCTTACGGTCAAACCCATGATATTCCCAACTTATTCATTTGCGATGCCAGCATCTTCGTCACCTCCGGCGGCGGTAACCCGACGAATACCGTCATGGCGCTTGCCGCACGTACCGCAGACTATATTATAGCCAAGGGCGCACGCCTCGAGCTGTAGTTTATCGCCTCTCCCCCGCAACCGCGGCAAGAGGCTTCTTTTCATTGATGAAACAGGGCATAAACCGTACAATAGAACAATAGAAGGGCAAGAATTGATGATAACAAGGAGGATTTGCGGCAATGGCTATCGTAGAATTCACTATTATTCCTATCGGGACGGCGACAACAAGTCTTAGCCAATACGTCGCCGATATCCAGAAGGTACTGGAGCAGGCGGAAGAGCCCGTCCATTATGAAATGACCGCCATGAGCACGATGATCGAAGGCGAACTGGACGATCTGATGACCATCATTCGCCGTCTTCATGAGGTGCCTTTCCAGCATGGGGCTCAGCGTGTATCCACATCCATCAAAATCGATGACCGCCGAGATCAGCAGGCATCCATCCAGCAAAAGCTTCGATCCGTTCAAGACAAAATGAATCTATGAGCCTAAGCTTGGAGCTAAATGGCAGGGCAGATCTTCAGGATCTGCTCATTTTTTCGTCAAGCAACAAAAAAAGAGACCCGGGAAGGTCCCTCTACAGTCGTTAAAAGTGAGTCATGTAGGATTCGAACCTACGACACCCTGATTAAAAGTCAGGTGCTCTACCAACTGAGCTAATGACTCAAGATACATGGTGGAGGCTGATGGATTCGAACCACCGAACTCGTCAGAGAACAGATTTACAGTCTGCTGCGTTTGGCCACTTCGCTAAGCCTCCATATTTGCGGCTATTCGCTTCTATTGAAGCAATAAGCCAATGGTGGCTCGGGACGGAATCGAACCGCCGACACGAGGATTTTCAGTCCTCTGCTCTACCGACTGAGCTACCGAGCCGTATGTAATTAGATTGTCCAAATGAACTGCAGTTTATGACAGACAATTCGCTGCCTCGCATATGCATTTTTGGGCAAAAAAAATGGCGGAGCCGACGGGATTCGAACCCGCGGTCTCCTGCGTGACAGGCAGGCATGTTAGGCCTCTACACCACGGCTCCGCGATAGACAAACATGGTGCCGTCGAGAGGACTTGAACCCCCAACCTACTGATTACAAGTCAGTTGCTCTACCAATTGAGCTACAACGGCATATTGAATTGTATATGGTGGAGGCTGAGGGGATCGAACCCCCGACCCTCTGCTTGTAAGGCAGATGCTCTCCCAGCTGAGCTAAGCCTCCATATTATTATAGAAGGAATGGTAGCGGCAGAGGGGATCGAACCCCCGACCTTACGGGTATGAACCGTACGCTCTAGCCAGCTGAGCTACGCCGCCACATTAATGAAAGGTACTACGGAGAGAGAGGGATTCGAACCCTCGCACCACTTACGCAGTCTAACCCCTTAGCAGAGGGTCCCCTTGAGCCACTTGGGTATCTCTCCAAGCTATAATGGTTGTTCCTTGAAAACTAGATACGAAACTCGTGCGCGTTGTTGAGCAATGATTATTTGTTCTTCCCGGTTTGTTTCCGGGCCCCGAGAAAGTATTTGGAATCAGCTTCGAAGCTTCTCTTCACTTTCTTGGGAATTTGGTTAAGCCCTCGACCGATTAGTATTCGTCAGCTCCACACGTTGCCGCGCTTCCACCCCGAACCTATCTACCTCGTCGTCTTCAAGGGGTCTTACTTACTGGGAAATCTCATCTTGAGGGGGGCTTCACGCTTAGATGCTTTCAGCGCTTATCCCGTCCGTACGTAGCTATCCAGCCATGCTCCTGGCGGAACAACTGGTACACCAGCGGTACGTCCATCCCGGTCCTCTCGTACTAAGGACAGCTCCTCTCAAATTTCCTACGCCCACGACAGATAGGGACCGAACTGTCTCACGACGTTCTGAACCCAGCTCGCGTACCGCTTTAATGGGCGAACAGCCCAACCCTTGGGACCTACTTCAGCCCCAGGATGCGATGAGCCGACATCGAGGTGCCAAACCTCCCCGTCGATGTGGACTCTTGGGGGAGATAAGCCTGTTATCCCCAGGGTAGCTTTTATCCGTTGAGCGATGGCCCTTCCATTCGGTACCACCGGATCACTAAGCCCGACTTTCGTCCCTGCTCGACCTGTTTGTCTCGCAGTCAAGCTCCCTTCTGCCTTTGCACTCTTCGAATGATTTCCAACCATTCTGAGGGAACCTTGGGGCGCCTCCGTTACACTTTAGGAGGCGACCGCCCCAGTCAAACTGCCCACCTGACACTGTCCCCATACCGGATCTACGGTACCAGGTTAGAACTCCGATACGATCAGGGTGGTATCCCAACGTCGCCTCCACACAAGCTGGCGCTCATGCTTCTCAGGCTCCCACCTATCCTGTACAGATCGTACCAAAGTCCAATATCAAGCTGCAGTAAAGCTCCATGGGGTCTTTCCGTCTTGTCGCGGGTAACCTGCATCTTCACAGGTATTAAAATTTCACCGGATCTCTCGTTGAGACAGCGCCCAAGTCGTTACGCCATTCGTGCGGGTCAGAATTTACCTGACAAGGAATTTCGCTACCTTAGGACCGTTATAGTTACGGCCGCCGTTTACTGGGGCTTCGGTTCATAGCTTCGGGATTGCTCCCTAACCACTCCCCTTAACCTTCCAGCACCGGGCAGGCGTCAGCCCGTATACTTCGCCTTGCGGCTTCGCACAGACCTGTGTTTTTGCTAAACAGTCGCTTGGGCCTTTTCACTGCGGCCCCCTCGGGCTATTCACCCTACCGAGGCACCCCTTCTCCCGAAGTTACGGGGTCATTTTGCCGAGTTCCTTAACGAGAGTTCTTCCGCGCGCCTTAGCATGCTCTGCTCGCCTACCTGTGTCGGTTTGCGGTACGGGCACCTTCTCCCTGGCTAGAGGCTTTTCTTGGCAGCCTGAACTCATGACCTTCGCTACTGTTATTTTCGCTCCCCATCACAGACCAGCCTGTGCGATGTGCGGATTTGCCTACACATCAGCCTCTCTGCTTGGACGGGCATCCATCAGCCCGCGTCACTATCCTTCTGCGTCACCCCATTGCTCATAACGGTTCACGGTGGTACAGGAATTTCAACCTGTTGTCCTTCGACTACGCCTTTCGGCCTCGCCTTAGGTCCCGACTTACCCTGAGCGGACGAGCCTTCCTCAGGAACCCTTAGGCTTTCGGCGGATCAGATTCTCACTGATCTTTTCGTTACTCATACCGGCATTCTCACTTGTATGCTGTCCAGCGCTCCTTACGGTACACCTTCTACCTACATACAACGCTCCCCTACCAGAGTAGATAAAATCTACAATCCATAGCTTCGGTGGTGTGTTTAGCCCCGTTACATTTTCGGCGCAGAGTCACTCGACCAGTGAGCTATTACGCACTCTTTCAATGGTGGCTGCTTCTAAGCCAACATCCTGGTTGTCTGCGCAACTCCACATCCTTTCCCACTTAACACACACTGGGGGACCTTAGCTGATGGTCTGGGCTGTTTCCCTCTTGACAATGGATCTTAGCACTCACTGTCTGACTCCCGGGATAAAGTATGTGGCATTCAGAGTTTGACTGGACTTGGTAACCCTTGGCGGGCCCCGCACCCAATCAGTGCTTTACCTCCACTACTCATCTCCCGAGGCTAGCCCTAAAGCTATTTCGGGGAGAACCAGCTATCTCCGAGTTCGATTGGAATTTCTCCGCTACCCCCACCTCATCCCCGAATTTTTCAACATTCGTGGGTTCGGGCCTCCAGTGCGTGTTACCGCACCTTCACCCTGGACAGGGGTAGATCACACGGTTTCGGGTCTACGCCCACGTACTTCGTCGCCCTATTCAGACTCGCTTTCGCTGCGGCTTCGGCTCTTCACCTTAACCTTGCACGGGAACGTAACTCGCCGGTTCATTCTACAAAAGGCACGCCATCACCCATTAACGGGCTCTGACTTCTTGTAAGCACACGGTTTCAGGTTCTATTTCACTCCGCTCCCGCGGTTCTTTTCACCTTTCCCTCACGGTACTGCTTCACTATCGGTCGCTAGGGAGTATTTAGCCTTGGCAGATGGTCCTGCCTGCTTCCCACGAGGTTTCACGTGTCTCGCGGTACTCGGGATCCGTCTAAGGTGTTCGCAGAATTTCAATTACAGGGCTTTTACCTTCTATGGCCGGCCTTTCCAGACCGCTTCGTCTACCCTGCTGCACCTATGTTGACGTCCCACAACCCCAGAGAGCAAGCCCTCTGGTTTGGGCTGTTCCGCTTTCGCTCGCCGCTACTGACGGAATCACTTTTGTTTTCTTCTCCTGAGGGTACTTAGATGTTTCAGTTCCCCTCGTATGCCTCTGCACACCCTATGTATTCAGATGTGAGTAACTGAGAATTACCTCAGCTGGGTTCCCCCATTCGGATATCCCCGGATCAAAGCCTGCTTACGGCTCCCCGAGGCGATTTCGTCGTTCGCCACGTCCTTCTTCGGCTCCTAGCGCCTAGGCATCCTCCGTGTGCTCTTATTAGCTTAACCATGCTAATACACGTTGTATTGCTCTACGCATTTCGTTTCGTTATCTAGTTTTCAAGGAACAATCGTATTGCATTATTGGTGGAGCCAAGCGGGATCGAACCGCTGACCTCCTGCTTGCAAGGCAGGCGCTCTCCCAGCTGAGCTATGGCCCCATATTGATGGAAAACTCCATCAAAACTGAACAAATGAATGTTGAACGCTTAATATGTCCGATGACCTACAGTCATCATGGACTCCATAGAAAGGAGGTGATCCAGCCGCACCTTCCGATACGGCTACCTTGTTACGACTTCACCCCAATCATCTACCCCACCTTCGGCGGCTGGCCCCCTTGCGGGTTACCCCACCGACTTCGGGTGTTGTAAACTCTCGTGGTGTGACGGGCGGTGTGTACAAGACCCGGGAACGTATTCACCGCGGCATGCTGATCCGCGATTACTAGCAATTCCGACTTCATGCAGGCGAGTTGCAGCCTGCAATCCGAACTGAGACCGGCTTCTAAAGATTCGCTCCAGATCGCTCCTTCGCTTCCCGTTGTACCGGCCATTGTAGTACGTGTGTAGCCCAGGTCATAAGGGGCATGATGATTTGACGTCATCCCCGCCTTCCTCCGGTTTGTCACCGGCAGTCACTCTAGAGTGCCCATCCGAAATGCTGGCAACTAAAGTCAAGGGTTGCGCTCGTTGCGGGACTTAACCCAACATCTCACGACACGAGCTGACGACAACCATGCACCACCTGTCTCCAATGCTCCGAAGAGGGCACCTATCTCTAGGTGTTTCATCGGGATGTCAAGACCTGGTAAGGTTCTTCGCGTTGCTTCGAATTAAACCACATACTCCACTGCTTGTGCGGGTCCCCGTCAATTCCTTTGAGTTTCACTCTTGCGAGCGTACTCCCCAGGCGGAGTGCTTACTGTGTTGACTTCGGCACCAAGGGTATCGAAACCCCTAACACCTAGCACTCATCGTTTACGGCGTGGACTACCAGGGTATCTAATCCTGTTTGCTCCCCACGCTTTCGCGCCTCAGCGTCAGTTACGGTCCAGAAAGTCGCCTTCGCCACTGGTGTTCCTCCACATCTCTACGCATTTCACCGCTACACGTGGAATTCCACTTTCCTCTCCCGCACTCAAGTCACCCAGTTTTCAGTGCGATCCGGGGTTGAGCCCCGGGCTTAAACACCAAACTTAAATGACCGCCTGCGCGCGCTTTACGCCCAATAATTCCGGACAACGCTTGCCCCCTACGTATTACCGCGGCTGCTGGCACGTAGTTAGCCGGGGCTTTCTTCTCAGGTACCGTCACCCTTAGAGCAGTTACTCTCTAAGGCGTTCTTCCCTGGCAACAGAGCTTTACGATCCGAAAACCTTCATCACTCACGCGGCGTTGCTCCGTCAGACTTGCGTCCATTGCGGAAGATTCCCTACTGCTGCCTCCCGTAGGAGTCTGGGCCGTGTCTCAGTCCCAGTGTGGCCGATCACCCTCTCAGGTCGGCTACGCATCGTCGCCTTGGTAGGCCGTTACCCTACCAACTAGCTAATGCGCCGCAGGCCCATCCGTAAGCCACAGGTTACCCCGTGTTTCATGATCCCCTCATGCGAGAAGACCAGCTATCCGGTCTTAGCTATCGTTTCCGATAGTTATCCCGATCTTACAGGCAGGTTGCCTACGTGTTACTCACCCGTCCGCCGCTAACTGTTCCCGAAGGAACAGTCCGCTCGACTTGCATGTATTAGGCACGCCGCCAGCGTTCGTCCTGAGCCAGGATCAAACTCTCCATTAAAGTACGACCGATGCCGAAGCACCTTTCGTTATAACAGAGCTTGTCTTAAGCTCAAAATTGCAATTGTATTGCTGCTAGCGTTCAACATCATTTGTTCAGTTTTCAAAGAGCTTTCGTTGCATTAATTTGTCATTTGTTTCACCGTGACAAGATCTTATCTTATCACATCGGACAACCTTTTGCAACTTCTTTTTTATTTTCTTTTTGTTGCTGTCGTCTCTTGTCGATCTTGCGACCGTCAGCGGCGACAAAAAGTAATGTACCACAAACCGGGCAGTGAATGCAACTATTATTTTAAACTTTTTTTCGGATCAGAGACTGACTCTCCGTGTCCCAGCGCCACACCCGATGTTTCCCCTGCAGATGCACCCCGCCGAGCCACCGGTCGATACCATTGCTAAGCACTGCATCCTTCTCGGATGCCATCACTTCGACCCCAAAATCCGTCATCGTCAGACACCATGCCTCAAACTTTATAGGGCCATTCTGATCATAACGGGGAAGCGCCGGTCCATCGATCCGTATCATTGGAGATGGTCCTTGGTTAAGCGAGCGTAAATACCCCCAGTACTGCAAGTCGCCCATCCCATAATCAAGCGTCTGTTCCGAGATTTGGCGAAAAAGCGAATCAATACGCGTCGCACCTCCATGCACAGCCTCCAGCGTGAGCTGCTCGACCCTATTTAGGCCGTTCGATACAGATGGAAACCGCTCAAGATGATGCTCCATTGCTCTGGATACGAACGGCAGGGCGGATGTATCCTCATGCAGCAGCTCTACAACCGCGCGGGGATCATCAGACGCATAAGCAAGCCATGCCCGCGAGCCAAGCTCAAGCTGTTCGTCCGTAATAGGTTGCCATGTGCCGGCCAAGCTGCGTGCCTGGTCCGAAGACAGCTGTCCAAGCCCTTTAAAAGGATGCACTCCCGGAAACGAATCTATGCACAATAAAAAAAGACGCGTCTTTCCTGCCCACATCTCGCGATATTGCCGCAGTCGCATCAGCAAATAAATCAGCATCGACTGATCGAACAGATCGTATTCAAACCATAGTATTACTTTGTCGTGCTGGGCGATTAGCCTTAGCGCCTCTTCCTGGGAATCGGTATAGGACCGGAACAGCGCTTCCGGCACTCCCCGTTCCGCAAAATAACGAAGACGCGCTTCCAATGCGGCCTCATTCGTCAAGTCTGCCGATATCGGTCCTTCATACAACGACTCCCGCCAAACAAGAATCTCACCTTCCATGCCGCTCGCCTGCAAGATCGAACCGAATCCGTCCCCATTAACAATATGAAGCATCCGATTTACGCCTCCTCGTTCTTTTATAAAAGCCGAATATTCGCCAAATAATGTTTATGCCACATGCAAAGCAGGCGTTAGCATAACTAAGACCTTTCATCGACTAAGCAATATTAACCAGTGACATCGCCTAGAGCGCCATTTCGAAGATACGTGTTAAACAACCGTCGCTTTAAACTGCGCCTTTCAGAGCAAAGAAGGCAAGCAGCAGCTTGCCTTCTTCCCTTATCTTTATCCGTTCAGCAGCTGAAGCAGCTCCTGTTCGTCGTCAATGATGCGAATGCCTAGCTGCTGCGCCTTGGTCAGCTTGCTGCCGGCGCTTTCTCCCGCAACGACAATATCCGTCTTTTTGGAGACGCTGCCGGTGATTTTGGCGCCCAATGCTTCCAGCTTTTTAGCGGCTTCATCGCGGCTCATGGAAGAGAGCGTTCCGGTCAGTACGATTGTTTTGCCAAAAAATGGATTTTCTGCATTCATAATGACCGGCGCTTCTTCGCTGACCGGATTCACTCCGGCTTGAAGCAGCCGTTCGATGCTGCGCTGCATGACCGGATCGCGGAAAAAGCTCACGATGCTGTCGGCCACGATGTCGCCGATATCCTGTAATAGGACCAGCTCTTCGGCCGTCGCCTCCATCAGCTTATCCAGACTGCGGTAATGATCGGCCAGCACCTTGGTCGTCGTTTTGCCCGTATTCGGAATGCCGAGCGCGAACAGGAAGGACGCGAGGTCGCACTGCTTGCTTTTTTCGAAGGCGGCCAGCAGGTTGTTCGCTTTCTTCTCGCCGAAGCGCTCCAGCTTGATCAGATCGTCGAAGGTCAAACCGTACAGATCGGCCGGATCGCGCACGCCCAGCTCCTGATACAGCTGCTCCGCAGTCATGATGCTGAACGTCTCGATATCCATCGCGTCCCTCGAGGCGAAATGAGTAATACGGCCGATCAGCTGCGGACGGCATTCCAGCCGGTTCAGACAGAACAGGTGAGCGCCCTTCAGCTCAAGCGGCGAGCCGCAGGAAGGGCACTGCTCGGGAAAGACGATCTCTTCGCCATCCTGTTCCTCCGTCACTTTTCCCAATATTTCGGGGATGACGTCGTTGGAGCGGCGAATGTACACTTGGCTGCCGAGCGCATGCTTTAAGTTTTTCCGCTCGATGTCGCCGATATTGTTCAGCGTACAGTTCTGCACCGTCACACCGGCGATATCGACCGGTTCGACCTTGGCGACAGGAGTGATCTTGCCGGTGCGGCCGACCTCCCATGAAACCGACTGCAGCGTTGTGATCGCTTCCTCCGCTTCGAACTTGAATGCGACGGCCCAGCGCGGAAATTTATCCGTATACCCGAGCGCCTCGCGGGTGCGCATATCGCTGACTTTGACTACCAGCCCATCGATCAGAAAATCGAATGTGTTGCGCATGGATACGACGGCGTCCAGTTCCTGAGCAACTTCCTCGATAGAATCGAAGTAGCGCACGAACGGGCTGATACGGAACCGGTTCTCGCGCAAAAACTCGACCATCTCCCGATGATCGGCAAACGTTAAACCGTCGGTATAGCCTATGTTATAGAAATATGCGTTTAATTTCCGTTCTGCGGTCACTTTCGGGTTCAGGTTGCGCAGAGCGCCCGCCGCGGCATTCCGGGCGTTCTTAAGCGGCTCCGCGGCCGTCTGATTGTAAGCCTCCAGCACGGACAGGTTCATGATCCCTTCGCCCTGAACCTCAATCACTCCGTCCGTATACGGGATCGTCAGGGGAACCGACTTGATCGTCTTGACCTGAGCGAGGATACCTTCGCCGACAACGCCGTTGCCACGGGTAGCAGCCTGAACGAGCCGCCCGTGCTCATAGGTCAAATTCAAAGTCAGCCCGTCGAATTTCAACTCCACGACAAAAGACAGCGGAGGGAGCGGATTCTCCGGGTTGCGGGTGTTATAATCGTTCACCAGCTTGGCGGCGCGCGTGTGCCAGGCCGTTAAGTCCTCATGGTTTTGCGCTTTATCAAGGCTCCACAGCCTTGCTCTGTGCTTATGCTCGTCAAAGCCCTTGAGCAGTTGGTCGCCGACCCGGCCTGTAGGGGAATCGGGCAGCACGATGCCGGTCTCCCGCTCCATAGCTACGAGCTTGTCGTACAGCTTGTCGTAATCCGCATCGGCGATGCCGGGCTGATCGAGCGTATAGTACAAGTAGTTGTGATGATTGATTTCTTCGATGAGGGCTTTCATGGCCTGCAGAGCATCCGTCATATAAAGAAAACCGTCCTCTCCAAAAATAGAAATCGTAAGTCGGCAGGCTAATCGGTTTAGCCTTCCTTGGTAATCGGAGCGAATTTGGCCAGCAATCGCTTGACGCCGACCGGCGCCGGGAAGGCGATCTGCAGCTCCGTATCGTCGCCGGAGCCTTTGATCGCTACGACGACGCCGGTGCCCCACTTGCCGTGGGCGACTTTATCGCCCATCTTGTAATCGCCCACCGGCTTCGCCGCTCCGGCGGCGGCAGAGGCCGCCGGAGCAGGACGCGCGGCTCCGGCAGCGGCGGCTCCCGCTCCGCCCGCCGTCGGGCGGAATCCCGCGGCGCGGCCGGCTTGCGACGAGCTCATGAAGCCGCCGCTCGAGGAGCCGAAGCTGCCGCTTGAGCCATAGCGCCCTTCGCGGCTGCCCCAGGAGCCGCCGGAGCGGCCGCCGATCGTGCCGCCAGGGGAGGCCACCTCGAGCAGCTCCTCCGGAATCTCCGTCAAGAACCGCGACGGAGCGTTCATATTCGTGCGCCCGAACAGCGTGCGCATTCTGGCGCATGTGAGGAACAGCTCCTGTTCCGCGCGCGTAATGCCGACATAGGCGAGGCGGCGCTCCTCTTCGAGCTCCTCGTTGTCGTTGGAAGCGCGGCTGTGCGGGAATACGCCCTCTTCCATACCGATGATGAAGACGACGGGAAACTCCAGCCCTTTGGCGCTGTGCATCGTCATCAGCACGACGGAATCGTTCGCATCCGCGGCCGCTTCGGCAGCGTCATTCATCGAATCGATGTCGGCGATCAGCGCCAGATCGGTCAGGAACGAAACGAGCGATTTGTCCTCGTTGCGCTTCTCGAAGTCCATCGTCACGGACAGGAATTCGTCGATGTTTTCCAGCCGCGCCGTCGATTCGATCGTTTTCTCGCGCTGCAGCTCAAGGCGGTAGCCGGTCAGCTCAAGCAATTTTTCCGTCAGCTCGGTCACCGACAAATATTCGACCATCCGGTTCAGGTTATCGATCATCTCTCGGAAATCGGACAAGGCATGCTTCGCCTTGGTACCGATCTCCAAACCGTCCACTCCCTCCAGCATAGCGAACAGCGATATGCCTCTTCTGCCGGCGGCATCCCCCAGCCGGTCCACCGTCGTGTCGCCGATGCCCCGCTTGGGTACATTGACGACGCGCGCAAAGCTGATATCGTCGTCCGGATTGGAAATCAGCCGCAAATAAGCGAGAATGTCCTTGATCTCTTTGCGGTCGTAGAACTTGATGCCGCCGACAATCTGGTAAGGAATGTCCGATTTGATCAAAATTTCCTCTATAACCCGGGACTGGGCGTTGGTGCGATACAAGATCGCGTGATCGCTGAAACGTTTGCCGCCTTTTACATTTTTATTAATTTCATTAGTAATAAAATACCCTTCTTCGTGTTCCGAATCCGCCTGATACAGACGAATTTTGCTGCCCTCGTCTTTGCTGGTCCACAAATTTTTCGCTTTGCGTCCCATATTGTTGGCAATGACCTTGTTGGCCGCGTTCAAAATATTCGAGGTCGAACGGTAATTTTGCTCCAGCAAAATCGTCGTCGCGTTAGGATAATCCTTCTCGAAATTGAGGATGTTGGTAATGTCGGCGCCGCGCCAGCGGTAAATCGACTGGTCGCTGTCCCCTACGACGCAAATGCGCTTGTGCTTGTCCGCCAGCATCAGGCAGAGCATGTACTGCGCACGGTTCGTATCCTGGTATTCGTCGACATGGATATATTGGAATTTATTTTGGTAGAAATCGAGCACTTCCGGCACTTCTTTAAACAGTTGAATCGTCGTCATAATCAAATCGTCGAAGTCGAGCGAGTTGTTCATCTTCAGCTTCTTCTGGTACAGCTTGAAGACGCGGGCGACAATACCGTCGAAATAATCGCCGATCAGGTTCTCCAGCATCTCCGGCGTCTTGAGCTCGTTCTTGGCCGTGCTGATGGCGGCTTGAACCGCTTTGGGCTCGAATTTCTTGGAGTCGATGTTCAGCTCCTTCATGCAGTTCTTGACCACGGACAACTGATCGCCCGAATCGAGAATCGTGAAGTTGGAGGAGAAACCGATACGGGAGATGTCTCTGCGCAAGATGCGCACGCACATCGAGTGGAACGTGGATACCCAGATGTCCTGACCGCCCGGGCCGACCAGCTTGCCGACGCGCTCCTGCATTTCGCGGGCCGCTTTGTTGGTGAAGGTGATGGCCAGAATGCTCCACGGCGCCGCCTTGCGCGTAGCGATCAAATAAGCGATCCGGTGCGTCAGCACGCGGGTCTTGCCGCTGCCCGCTCCGGCCATAATGAGCAAAGGCCCGTCGACGGTTTCGACGGCTTTCTTTTGCTGAGGGTTCAGCGTATCTATCGATGCAAATATATCGATGGTTTCATTCATTGTGTTCATCGTTCCTTTCTACTCGCGATTGCCGGCTTCTCTGGCTTCCCTTACCGCCTGCACGGTGGCAAGAGCAAGCTCCGGCTGTTCGTATATCGCATTGCCAACAATGACGGTATGCGCCGCTTGCGCCGCCCGGTACGCCTTGTCCGGGTTGTCGATGCCGCCGCCGTAAAACAGCCGCGCATCCTTCAATACCTCGCGGATTCGCGCAACCAGAGCCATATCGCCGAACGTGCCGCTGTATTCCATATAGAAAATGCCGCAGCGAAGCAGCCGGTCCGCCAGACGGGCGTAAGCTTCCGTATCTTTCGCATCCAGCCCGGTGTCTGCTTCGGTAATGCGCGCCGCCGTAGACTGTTCGTTCAACATGACGTACCCTTCCGTGACGACCTGATTCCAGTCCATAACGGCTCCGTATTCGCGCAGCGCCCGGTGATGCTGGCCTATAATCCATTCCGGATTGCGGGAGTTGAGCACCATCGGAATGAAAAAGAAATCAAATCCCGGCACAATCGCTTCCCGATCCGATACTTCCAGCGCGCAGGGTACCTCGTAACGGCGAATGCGGGACAGCAAATCGACCGTGTTATCGAACGTGACGCCTGAGGAGCCTCCTACAATAATCGCGTCCGTGCCCGAAAGACATACCTTGTCGAGAAGCTCGTCCGAGATATCCTTGTCCGGGTCCAGCTTGAAAATATGGTTCCATTGCCTAAAATCCCAATGCAACGTATTGCCTCCGTTCTCTGTTTGGCGGCTTCCAAACGTACTCTGTCTAACCCTCTCTACAGCTAGTCTATGCTACAGGGCAAAACGTGTCAAATCCGTTTCCGGACCATTTTACCCGCGTTTTGCCGCCGAAAAAAAGAAAAAGACACAGGAACTCATGTTCCCGTGTCTTTTGAAATTATAAACGCTTCATCTGCTTCATGTACGCGCGGCGCGTCAGCAAGAAGTAAAACAGCTGCATGACGGCGTAAATCAAGACGATCAGGAGGCCGTACTTCCATACGGAGAAGGCCATCGTATTGCTTAGCGCCTTATAGGCGAACGCGGCGTGCACCCCGCCGACAAGAACGGGGATAAAGAAGATGATCCCGATCTGCGCGCTCGTAATGGAACGAATTTCCTGCATCGACACTCCGATTCGCGTCAGCGATCTGTACTGCGCTTGATCGTCCTGAAGTTCGGTGAACAGCTTAAAGTAGAGCATGCTGCCGGACGCCATAAAAAATAAGAAGCTGATGAACACGCCGATGAACAGCGTCAACGAGCTGAACTGCTTCATCTCCAAATACGAGCTGACGCGATCGCTGAACCGGTCGGCCTGCGCTTTCGTCAGCCGGCTTTTCAACTCGTTCACCGCCGCTCCCGACTGCTCCCACGGCGCGATTTCATATCCCGCGTAGGCTAGCTTCTTCTCCTCCGGCATTGCGGTGAGGAGGGCTTGGAAATCGCCGTCATTCATCAGCACGACGCGGTTCGTTTCATACGGCAGGTTGAGAAAAGCGCCGCTGATCTGCCCGTCCATCTGCAAGCCTGCGCCCGGTTCCCCTTCCGCCGTCGTCAGTATGTCTCCTTTTTTAAAATAAACGAATTCCGTCCCCCGATACGGGTTGACGAACAGTCCGTGGCCCGGCTCGATAGCGATCCGGCCTGCGCCTTTGGCCGGCTCCACCGCTTCGTTATACACATCCGCAGGCAGCAGAAGCACCTTGGACATCCGGGGGCCGGGCGTGTTCAGCTCGGCGGAGGCGACAATCCCGACCGTTTCAATGGAACCCGTTACCTGCACTCCGCTCTCCGCAAGCGACCGCTGCACCTGCTCCGGCCGCATGGAAGGCGTCACTGCGGAGCCTGGCTCGGCGTAGCCGATGCTTTGCGGAAACGTGTCCAACAGCTGTTCTCGGGCCCCTTGATAGAACATATAGACGGAGCCGGAAGCCGTCAAAATCACTGCGCTAAGCACCGATACGACGAATAGAATGCGGGCGTTGTCTTTCATTTTAAACACCAGCTGGGCAATCGTAATAAGGCGCGTACTCCGGTAGTAGAAGCCGGGCATCCGCTGCAGCCGCTTCAATATCGCGACGCTGGCTTGAGTAAACAGAAAATAAGTGCCTACAACGACCAGGCCCGTGACCGGCAGCATTACGAGGACAATCATGTTGGCCGACGTCGTGTAGGCGATGCCGTAGCCGGTTCCCAGACAAACGACGGCAAGGGCCGCCAGCCATCCGGAGGAGGCGGGCATCGTCTTGGGCTGCTTGGAAGCCTTGAGCAGCTCGATCACCTGGTTGCGGCCCATGCCGATGAGCGTAATCAGCGTAATCGCCAGAAACAGCAAAAAAAATCCCGCCGCGGTGTAAAGCAGCGCTTGCGGCACGATCAGAAACCGGATCGGATTATCGACCTGAAGCAGCTCGGCGAGCGCCATAAAGAACAGCTTTGAGAACAACGTGCCCAAGGCGCAGCCCGCCGCAATGGAGAGCAGAGCGATAGCCGCATTTTCATAAAGCACGAGCTTGTTGATCTGCGAGCGGGTCATGCCGAGCAGCGTGAGCAGTCCGATTTCTTTCTTGCGCGTCTTCAGAAATGCGAAGCTGGCGTACAGCACAAAGAAGAACGAGAACATGACGATCAGAAACTCGCAGGCGATCATCCCGTGCCTAACCTTGTCGGCGGCCTGAATCGCTCCGTTCACTACGTCGGGATGGAAGATAAAGGAGGCATAGATGTAAAAAATCATCACCGAAAAGGTGCTGCTTAGAAAAAAAGCGATATATCGGTGCCAATTGCCCTGGATGTTCTTAAGAGCGAGCTGTCGAAAGGTCATCGAAATCCCCTCCCAAATAGCTTAACGCATCGAGAATTTGCTGGAAAAACGACTGCCTGCTCGCTCCCCTGCGGATTTCGTTGAATAGACGGCCGTCTTTAATAAAAATGATTCGCTTGCAGTAGCTCGCGGCGAACGGGTCGTGCGTCACCATCAGAATCGTGGCTCCCCGCTCCTCGTTCATTTCCTTCAGCGACTCCATCACGTCCTTGGCCGCCTTGGAATCCAGATTGCCAGTCAGCTCGTCGGCCAGCAGCAGCGCCGGGTTATGGATCATTGCGCGGGCAATGGCGGCCCGCTGCTGCTGGCCTCCGGACACTTCATAGGTTCGTTTGTCCAGCAAATGGGCGATGTTCAGCGTGCGGGCAATATCCTGCACCCGCTGTTCGATCTCGGCCGGTTTCTTATTCTCCAGCACAAGCGGCAATATGATGTTCTCCTTCAGGCTAAGCGTCTCCAGCAGGTTAAAGTCCTGGAAGATGAAGCCCAGCTGCCTGCGGCGGAACAGCGCCAGCTCCTTATTATTCAATCCGTTAGGGTTCGTTCCGTTAATCTGGATGTGGCCCGAGGTGGGCTTGTCGATCGTAGCGAGCAAGTTAAGCAGCGTCGTCTTCCCGCTGCCGGACGGGCCCATAATGCCGACGAATTCCCCTTCCTGCACTTCGAGATACACCTGCTCCAGCGCTTTATAGACGGCGTTGCCGTTTTTGCTGCCGTAGGTTTTGCATAAATTGTCGGTTTTCAAAACTGCCATGTTAGCCTTGCCTCCCTCAAGCGGATTCATCGAGAAATCCGTCTGAAATCACTGACCTTAGTATAAAAAAGCCGGACGGACGCTGCTATCGATTTACCTTACAATCGGGAAGGCTTATCTTACAATGTTGTCACATCGGACGCTTCAGCACATCGTGGAGTACGAATGCGGGAGGGAAGCGCAGCGTGACGGTCGTGCCCCGTCCGACCTTGGAAGCGATCTGAACCCGGTGGCCGAGCCGGTCGCACAGCTCCTTGACCAGATAAAGTCCCATGCCGGTAGACTCCCCGACCTTTCTGCCGTTCTCTCCGGTGAAAAAGGGATCGAATACCCGCGGCAAATCCTGCTCCGCAATTCCGATACCGTTATCGCTAAACCGGACGCAGACGTCGCCGTCTTCGCGCGCGACCGTAATATCGAGCCGCTTGCCCGCCGGCCCATCCCCCGCCCGGTCTCCGGCTGCGCCCGAATACTTCAGCGCATTGGAGACGATCTGCCTGACCGCCACCGAGAGCCACTTATCGTCCGATTCCACATACCGTGCTTCCTCTTCCACAACCAGCTTGGGAAATACGCCGTGGCGGATGCAAGCTCGCTTATGCTCGTTGATCACTTCGCGAACGACTCTCTCCAAGTCTACCCGATGGATATGGACGTCCACGGCGAACTTCTCGAGGCGGGCCGTCTGCAGCATCATATCCAGCCCGTGAGCAAGCCGGTCGTTCTCCTCCTGTATGCTGCGCAGCACCGGCTCGGCCGTGCCGCTCTCCCCCGTGCCGCTTTGCTGGGTCAGCAGATCGATGACCGAGACCGGCGTTTTCATCTGGTGAACCCACTGCCTTACGAACACATTGTGATGCTCCTGCTGCCTGCGGTAATGGGCGATCTTCTCTTCACAGCCGACGTACAGCTGTCTTAACAGCTCCATCGTCATCGTCTGCTCCCGCGTCACTCCGTCAGGCAGGCCGGCCAGCCGGTCGAGCGGCTCGGACTGGCCGCGAATCGCCTTCAAGGTGCTGAAGTAAGCTCTCTGGCGCGCATAATCGATAAGAAGAAAAATCATAACTCCTGCCAGCGCCAGCACGGCGATATACAGCATATTGCCCTTCCGAAGAGACATCCCTTGCGGAAGCAGCGCCAGTTCCATTACGACCATGACCAGCACTATGTTGACGATATACACTGTGACGTACGCCATCCGGTCGAGCAGAAAGCTTCTCCAGCTCATAATCGGTCCCCCCAGGCGGTGTCCAGCTTGTAGCCCTGCCCGCGGATCGTCTCGATCGCCTTCACGATCCCGAGCTCCTCTAGTTTCTTGCGCACCCGCGCGACATTGACGGTCAGCGTGTTGTCGTCGACGAAATCGATGTCGTCCCACAGCGCTTCCAGCAGCGTCTCGCGCGTAACGATCCGGTCCGCATGCCTAGCGAGGCAGTCCATCAGCACGAATTCGTTGCGGGACAATTCGACCTTGCCGCCCCCCCACTCCATTGTATTCCTCGTCGCATCGAGAATGAGGCCTGCGAGCTCCAGCCGCTCCGGCGCAGCAGCCCCGGGGACCGCATATTCTCCGTACGCGCGGCGAAGCACGCCCTTCACCTTGGCAATGACGACATCCAGATGAAACGGCTTCGTAATGTAATCGTCGCCTCCGTTTTCAATCGCCATCACTTGATCCATCTCGCCCACTCTGGCAGACAGGAAGACGATCGGCGCGTTCGATACCGTCCGAATTTGCCGGCACCAGTAAAACCCGTCGTACTGCGGGAGGTTAATATCGAGCAGGACGAGCTGCGGATGATGTTTAAGGAACGCCTGCTTGATGTCGCCGAACTCGGTCGTTCTTATCGCTTCGTAACCGTACTTTTGCAAATAGCCTTGCAAAATCCCGGCGATCTTGTCATCGTCTTCGACGATCAGAATCCGATACAATCGTAACACCCCGTTTTTTTGAAAAAATGGCCTGTCGCTCTCATTATACCCTTATCGCTTTCCCCTTTGCGACGCCCGCATAACGCAAAAACCCCTGCAGCTTCAATACTGAACCTCTGCAGGGGTTGGGCAGGCAATCCGAACCGACGCGCCGGACGAGCAGCTCATCTTGCTGCCGCCGGCGAGTTGCCCGTTTATCTCGTGCTGTTCAAACCGGACGACGCGCCATTATTGTCGTCCGCCGTCCAATTGTAGCTGTTGCCGCCGCGATTGGCGGCTCCGAGCGCTGACGCAGAGGCTGAGCCGCCGTCGTTATCGTCGGTCCAATCGAAGCTATTGCCGCCGCGGGACGATGTCGCTTGCGCTCCCGAATAAGAGGCAAAGCCGCCTAGGCCGCCCGCCGACTTGCCGGAGGAGAAGCTATCTTGCCCCGCCCGGTTCGACGCGCTGTAATCCTGAGCGTTCGACGCCGAGCGGATCGACCCGGTCAGCTCGTTCGCGATGCTCTGCGAGGTCGAGCTCTGATTCATATTGAACCCATCGGACGCACCGCCCGCCGAAGCAAACGAATAATGCTGCGACTGGCCTGGATGGGAAGCCGAGCTGTACGAGGCGCCTTGGCTTTGACCTTGACCGCTTTGCGAACCGTAGTAGCCTTGCGCGTTATAGCCCGCGCCGTAGCTCTGGCCGTAAGCGGAAGTTTGCTGCTGCGACTGCGAAGCCGTAGATCCGGTCAGGGAGCCTCCGGTTTGCGAGCCGGAGAATCCGCTTGGCTGCTCGTAAGAAGCATATACCGGCTGCTGCTGGTATTGCGGATATGCCTGGTAAGAAGTCTGCGCCGCCTGCTGGTATACGCCCGCTCCGGCGTTAGCCTGCTGGATCGACCGCTGTACGAGCGACTGCAGCTGCTCCACTTTCTGGATTTGCTGCTGCAAATCCTGCTGAATTTCTTGCTGCTGGGCCATTTTGACCGAGCCGTAGCCGTGCATTTGGGACAGCACCGTAAACAGCTCCGCCTGATCCTGCATCGTTCTTTGCGCTAAGCTTTGGAACGTTTGGCGAATGGCCGGATGCGTCGCTTCCAGCGCCGCCGTCGTATACTCGCGCGCGGCGCGCTTCAGCTCGGCGAGCACCAGATTGCCCCAATCCTGCTCCTGCAGAGGCGTATGCTGATGGAGCGGCTGTGAACTATAATTTTGCTGATACATGGGTAAGTGCACCTCCTATATAATTAGTGAGACATATACGTATGCTGCTGCAGCGTTCTTAAGAGCTGATCGGAATTCGCCAGGCGATCCTGGGCGATTTGCGTCAATTGCTGCTTCAGCTGCGGAGACTGGCAATCCGCCAAGCCATGAGCGGACAGCTTGGCCAGCAGCTCCTCGTTTTTCAAGCAATCCGTTATGTACGACAATTCTTTGGAGCTGACCGTGTTCATTCCTTGCTGCTGTTGTTGTCCCTGCTGATTAAACATCGATTTGTCCTCCTTTCGTCTTTGACACTTTTAGATTGCCCAGGATGTGGAAAACTATGTAGCCCTTTCCGCCGCATTTTCAAAAAAAAAGCCTCTATACACAAAAAGCCCATGAACCCGGGCAACCCGAGCTCATGAGCTATTTTTCAAACAACGATCGTTATTGCTGCGGCTGAGCCGCAGGCGAAGGCGATGGAGACGTTGCCGGGGAGGGTTCCGGCTGCTGAGGCGGCTCCTTGAACTTGTCAGCCAGCTCCTGCACGGTCGCTACCGGCAGAGAGTACGCCCATTGTCCGTCCTGCTGGGCGATCCAGACGTTGTCCTGCTGCACTTTGCCGAGGTACACCGTCGTCGTCTCTTTGCCCGACGTATCTGCCGATTTCACCTCAATGCGCAGCTCCGGCGCGTCCATCTTCACCTCGCCCGCAGGCTTAGCCGGCTGATCGGTGGACAGGAACTGAATTTTATCCAAGTACGGGCTCGCATCGGCGCCCTTCACTTCCTTGTCGCCCAGCTTCCAGTTCGCTTCGTACGACTTTTTGTCCGTGTCCGTCTTGGTTAATGTGTACTTTGCGCCTTGCCATTCCACATTCACGCCGCGAACCTGCTCGTATTCGAGCTTGATCGGACTTTTTTCCATAAAATCCATCTGTGCCAAGGCAAGCGACTTCACTTGGGAATCGCTCAGCTTGAACACTTCCGGCGAGCCGCTGAACATCGCGTAATCGAAGCCCTGTACGAGCATCGCATTGCCGACGCTCAGCGTCTGCTCGGTGCCATTATTCAGCTTGACAGTAAACTGCTGCTGCGGTTTATCCAGCCCGAATTGGGCCAGATCCTTGCCTTCGGCATCAATGGTCGAATCTTTGGAGAGCAAATTGAACGAATCGATCCATCCGTTCGCCGTATAATCGTTCAGCGGAATCGCGGACGGCTTGGTCATCGTCCATTTGCCGTCCTTCTGCTGCAGCTCGATCTCGGTGCCGCCGGATTTGATCGTATAGCTCGCTACATCCGTCTTGGTCACTTTAGCCAGCGGCGGAGGCGTATCCTTCTTCTCCTTAAAGAAGTCCTGACTGGATGCGTACCAGAAGCCTCCCACACAAATAATAACCAATATTAATGTCGGTATGAGCCGTCTCATCCTTTTCTCCTCCTCCACCAAATCGTACCGCCGACGATCAGGAAGAGTAACGGGAATAACATAACCGTACCGTAGAAAATAGCTTGCGCCTGGCCGCCGGTAATCATGGCTGTCGGCATTTTCGGATTTTCACGCGGGCGAATCGTCACTTGATCCTTCTGCTCCTGAAGCCAGCCCACGCTGTTCAAGGCGAAGTCGCGGTTGCCCTGCTGTCCGATTATATCGTCTCTTAAGAACGTCGAGCCGCCGAGAACTACGGCCTTCGGTTTATTATCCTTCGTCTCCACGGCGTATCCGAGATTGATCGGACCTTTGACGTCCTTGTCGTCTTTGGCGTACTTGCCTTGGGCCAGAGCAGCGATATCCGTCTCGCCGTATGCCTGATCCGTCGTTTTAAGGATTGCCGTCGCAGGGAAGTCGGCCACAGGCTCGGAGTTCAAAGCGACCGCCAGATTCATAACCGTCAGCAGGTTATAATCCTGCAGCTTCTTCGTAATGTCGTGATACCCGTACTCCGGAATGATCGTAAGCGGGTTATACAGCTTGCTCTGCTTCGGCTCGAGCGCAACCGCATGCTGGTCTTTAATGCCGTATTGCGCCATCAGATCGTCGATATTTTTCCAACCTGTCGCCATGTTGTTGTTGAAGCCGAGCGCCATATACAGCTTGCCCGTTCCTTTCAAGTATTCCTTGATCAGACCGGCCTCCTGGTCGCTGATGTCGTTCTGCGGTCCGATGATGAACAGCGCCTGCGCATCGTCGGGAATTTTGCCGTCGCGCAGCAGGTTCAAGTCCTGAACATCATAGTTTTCGCCTTGAAGACCGCTTTGCCACAAGGTCATTTGGTTCAAAGGAATTTCATTATGCCCGGAGAGAAAGTAGACTTTGGACTTGTCCTTCACGTTCAGATTGACGAGTGCCTGAGTCAGCTTCTCCTCGCCGGCAAACTGGTATTCCCCTTGGTCCTGGCCTTGCAGGAACATGTCATAGTAATAGATCGTTTTCTTCTGGCTGCCGCTCTCCACCACTAGGCTCCCTGACGGGTCTACGTCGTATTGCTGGGCAACCTGCGGCTGGTTCTCGATGTTATATTGGTCGAAGACGATCTTGCCGTTGCGCTTCTTGTACTCCTGTACCAGCTCCGTCACTTCGCGGTTCATGAGGGTATCCGTCTGGGAGCTGGTGAAAGCCATAATATGCACGTCTTTATCGAGCGTTTTTAACGTTTGGACCGTTTGGTCGGATAACGTAAACTGTTTATTTTGCGTCAGGTCGATCTGCATCGTTTTCGTCGAGTTCAGGAAGATCGTCAGGACGATAAAAATGCCGATCACCGCAAGCGATAATACAACCGCGTTCGTACCGCGAATCCACTTGTTCAATTGCCTTTCCCCCTTCTCGCTTTGCGCCTTTGGAACCTGGTTCGATGCGAGGGCTGCGCGCCCTGCACGCCGGATTCCGGGCCAAGCCGATTATCTCCAGCGTTTTCTTTCGAGCACCTGAATGCTTAATACGATAAACACGATAGCCAGCGTGACATAGAAGAGCACGTCGGCGAAATTCAGAACACCCTTCTGCAGGTTGTTAGCCCTGCTGACGATGGAGAAGACGCCGAGATAGTCTTTGATGCGGCCGCCTACCGTGTCGCCCAGCCAATCGATCGTCCAGAACACCAGCAGAATCGCAATGCCCAGAATCCCGGACACCATCTGATGCGCGGACAAGGAAGAAGCGAACAGGCCGATGGCCATCATCGCCGCTCCGACCAGGAACATGCTCAGGAACGACAGCCACATGACCGGCTGATCCAGCTTGCCGTAAGAGCTCATGATCAGCGGATACAAGAGGCATCCTCCAACCAGAAGCAGCTGTACGACCAGAGAGGACAAATATTTGCCGATCACGATTTCGGTTATGCTGACCGGCGATGTGAACAGCAGCTCGTCGGTGCCTTGGCGCAATTCGTCGGAGACCAGACGCATCGTTAAAAGAGGGATGACCAGCAAGTATAGGAACGTCACCGGACTCGATACCATGCGAACGTCGATCATCGAGGAATATAAAAAGTTGGAGCTGAACATGTAGCCTACGATCAGGAAAAAGAAAGCGAATGCCGCATAAGAGGTCGGCGAGTAAAAATACATCTGCAGCTCTTTCTTGCATATGGCCCAGGTTCTACGCATTCGGAGTCACCTCCTCCTCGGTTGTTTCCGAATCCGCATCCGCCTCGGATGCTCCGGTTTCTTCGTTCGTCGTCAGTTTGAGGAAAATATCCTCAAGACTGAGGCTTTCCTTCTTCATGCCGAGGATCGGATACTTCAACTCCGCCATGCGGTAGAAGATCGCTTCGCGAATGTCCGCGTTGTCCTTGGCGGACACGAGCACCTTCACCGTCGGCCCGTTATCTTGGGACGCTGCAGGCTGCGCCGCCGGCTCAGCCTGCGAAGCTTCCGCGCCTGCGCCTTGCTCGGGCGCGAGTTCTTCCGGCTGCGGCTCCAGCGCAGCCGGGATGTCCGCTGCCGGCCCGATGGCAGCGTTTTCGTCGGCCAGCGGCTTCACGCCGGCGATGTTCGGCAGACTGCGCAGCTCGGACAGAACGGCATGGCGCGGCCCCTTAATCTCGAGCGATACTTCGAAGCGCTCGCCCATCGATTGACCGAGCTGATCCGGATGCCCGTCCATAACGATGCGCCCTTGGTTAATAATCAAGACGCGGTTGCACAGCGTGTTGATCTCGGGCAGGATGTGCGTGCTCAGCAGCACCGTATGATTCTCGCCCAGCTCGCGAATCAGCTGGCGGATCTCGATAATCTGCTTCGGATCGAGGCCCGATGTAGGCTCGTCCAGCACGAGCAGATCGGGATTGTGGATGATGGCCTGGGCCAGTCCCATCCGCTGCTTGTACCCTTTGGACAGCCCGCGAATAATTTGCTTCTCCCGGCCCTGCAGACCGAGCCGCTCGACCACCTCGCCGATCCGGCGCTTGCGCTCCTTGACCGGAATGCCGCGCAAATCGGCGATAAACTCCAGGTACGCCTGCACCGACATCTCGGGATAGAGCGGCGGCGTCTCCGGCAAGTAGCCAATCTTCTGTCTGGCTTTCTTAGGATGATTGGCCATCGACAGCCCGTCGATCGTAATCGATCCCATCGTCGGATTCAGATAACCGGTTATCATCCGCATCGTGGTTGTCTTCCCCGCGCCGTTCGGGCCCAGAAAACCTACGATTTCGCCGCGGCTCATGGAGAAGTCGATGTTCTGGACCCCTCTTTGGTTCTCGTACAGTTTACTTACCTGCTTTACCTCAAGCACGCATGAATACCCCCATTCGAAACGAATTGTGCCTACTTAAGCCATTTCCATATTTAAAGACGATTAACCACCAACAATATACAAAGCAAACAATAATATCAGATTAAACAAATCTGAAAATTAGCTTAAAAATTTGTGTCCAAATTGTGTCCGTCAATTTTCCTTCTTTTTAAATTCAAAAAAAGGCCCTCCGAAGAGGACCTATCCAACTCTTTACGCTTATTTATGAGACTTCTGGATTAATGCATTTTTAGCATCTTCCTGAGTTTGTTCGAAGCGCGCTCTGTATTTCTCAATTTGATCGGCGCTAATCCCTGCGCTCTTGGCTTCGTTCATAATACCTTCGAATTGCGTCGTGCATTGCGCAACCTTAATAAGCCCTTGGAGCTTCAGCTGGTCTCTCGTATCGTCATCCGTAGACGGATCGAAATACTGGTCGGCCAACGGTTCCAACGCTTTGCGGCAGCTGCTCTCCAGCGCAGTCAGCTTGCTCTCGATTTTCGCCTGCGCCGCGGCCGTCGAGCCGGACGACGAACCGCCGGAGCTGCTTCCGCCGCCTCCGCCCGATCCTCCGCCTACCGCAGGCGTCGTCGTGGCAGGTGTTTCCGCGTTCGACTGCGTTTGTTCCTGCGCCGCCGGCTCCTGAGGCTTAGCAGGCTGCTCCACCTTGCTTGCCGCTATCGTGTACGTATCCGGATTCCATTCGATCTTCTTACCTACTGCTTCAGAGAAGAAACGCAGCGGTACGTACAACGAATCCTGAATAATAAAGCCCGGCAAATCTTCGCCGATTTCCTTGCTCTTCCCGTCGAAGATATAATTTACTTTTTCCTTATACGCGCTTAATTCCGTCGGCTGCAGCCCGGAAGCGTCTACCTTTTCGCTGGCCGTATCGGTTCTAAGCTTTGTGTTTATGTTATATTCGTTAATTTCAGTCAAATCCGCCGCCTTCGGCTCCTCCACCGTTACCGTGTAAGTGTCGGCGTCCCAGCGAACGGCTTTGTTCAAGGAATACGAGATAAACCGCAGCGGCACATACGTGCTGCCTTCATAAATAAACCCTTGCTGTTCGGCCGGCGGTGCGAATTGCTCGCTATCGAACACATATTTGATCGGCGCATAATAGACTTCAATATTCGTAGGCGTTTGCTCCGCATAAGCCGGGCTTACCAACCCCACCAACAGGGCGGATGAAAGAGACAATAATTTCCATTTTTTTGACATTTTCTAAATTCTCCTTTATATACGAAAAATGACCGCAAATCGTGTTATTTTCGTGTTATATTGTTTAATAGTACTTATTTCCCATAAAAATCTTAAGGAGGAGGATCATAGCCCTATGCCGTTGATCAATGTCAAGCGAATTTGGACCCCGTTGGAACTGTTCGGAATTCAATTACTGCACTCCTTGGAAGAAAAACGCTGGTACATCAAAAGATCGCGCAAACCGCTCAAGCGAATTTTATGACATTCTTATCTAAACCATGAGCATATGAGGACTCTTCCGCTTCCATATGTTACTTATGTTTTACTTTATATACCATGTTTGCAGGATGAATAGTTCTATCCGACTATGGGAGGCCGGTAAACCAGGTCTATTCGGCTAGGCTGTCTATCTTGTAGAAATCAATACAATTTTGCTATACTTGATGTATTCACATAGTTCGTACGATAATGGCAAACTCATTGAAAAGTGAGGACGCAAAGCTACAGGGGCTTCATCGCCAAAGGCGATATGCCAGCCAGCTACCGAATAACGGCCTTCGTCCGAATTTCTTATGTGCACACTTAAGAAAAGGGGAAAACGTGAATATGATCCGTATACTTGGCGGCGCTCGGCTGCAATCGCTTCCTTACCCGTTTCGCGGACCCAAGGAGCGATCGACATGCTGATGGACAGCTTCCTGATTTCGTCGATCATGGTCCTGCTCATGGGTCTAAGCTATTGGAAAGACAAGCAGTACGAGAAACGCGGCTTGCGTTAACGCGAGATACCCTAGGGTATCTCTTTTTTTCGTGTGCTCTAGTTAAAAGTTGGTGAAAACCGCTGACTGCGCATGCGAAAGCATCTTCCGATCGCTGCTGTTCCCGAATAAAGTGAGCCCGTAGAATGGTGGAAATCCGGGAACAAAGGCGAACGCTACGCTTCTCCAGATTGCTCTCGCTGCTTCGTCTGCTTTTTCACCGGACTTTTAGACTCGCTTCAATTTCTGGTTCATCACTTTCCTTCACTGCCCTTCAGTTTATCCGCGAGCTGCTTCTCCGCCTTGCTCACCTCGGCATAATAGGCCGAGCGCAGTTCACTTACACCTTCCGTGGACAGTTGAAGCGTTGTAAGCTCGTCTTTGAGCTGCTGCAGCACCTGGTTGACCTGCGCCTGCGCTTCCTCTTCCATGGCGGCCGCTTGCTGAGCGAATCGATTATACACCTCCGTTCGGGATAGACCGGTCTGGCTCGCCGCCATCACCTGATCGTACAAGCCGTTCAGCTTGTCCAGATCAGCAGCCTTTAGCTTCTCCAGCTGAGCTTCATATCTCTGGATAATTTCCTTCTGCTGCGCGGCGGCTGAAGCTTGATCAGCCACGGCTTCATCTCCGGGATCGACCGGCTGCGGCTGCGCCGAGCCTGGAGAACCGCCGTTTGCCGGAGGCTGCGCCGTTTCGGCTTTCGCCGCCTGATCCGAGTCGTCGGCCGACTTAGGCTTCTCCTGCTCTCCTGTAGAAGAAGCAGGAGGCGATGGCGGCTGCGATTCCCCTTCTTGCCGGCCTTGAGCAGGTTCCTTGACCGTCTTCTCCTTGTCCTCCGCACTCGGCTGTCCGGTCGCTTGCGGTACGATTGTCTCCGGCGAAGCCTTCGGCGGCTCTTGCGTCACGGCAGACGGAGATGACTCGCATCCGGCCAGCAACAGAATGGCCATGAGCGCTGCGGCTGCGATCCCTTCCTTCTTCATCGGCAATCTCCTCCATTATTCATAGCGCAGGGCGTCAATAGGCTTAATGCGCAGCGCCTTGGCGGCAGGCAAGATGCCGAACAGCAGGCCCAGAACGGCCGCAAATGCCAGACATCCAAGCACAATCTCGGCCGGAAACTGCGATGACAAGACCGGAAACATCCGATGCAGCAGCAGAAGCAGCCCGTAAGCTCCGGCGAGCCCGATCGCGCAGCCCAGCACACAGATATACATCGCTTCCACCAGAAACTGCAGCAAAATATCCCACCACTTCGCGCCGACCGCCTTGCGGATGCCGATCTCCCGGGTTCGCTCCTTCACCGTCAGCAGCATAACATTCATAATCCCGAGCCCCCCGACGAGAAACGAAATGCCCGTAATCCCTACGGCAATAGCCGTCACCAGATCGGTGATCGTATCGATGACGTGAAGCGCGCCTTCCGGCGCCATCAGGCCGAAATCCTGTACGCCGCCGTGATTTTTGGCGATCACTTTCGCAATCTTTTGCCGTACTGCCTCCAAGCCTTCGGGAGACTGCGCTTTGAAGAACAGCATCGAAGCATTTTGCAAATTGGCGGTGTCCGCTACCATCTGGTAGCCGGTGTACGCCCGTTCGTCAAAGTTAAAGCCGATCAGCTGCTTTTCCTTAAATACGCCGATCACCGTAAACGCGATGCCCTTGATCGTCACGGTCTGGCCCAGCGGACTCTCGTCTGCGAAGAGAAGCTGCTTCACGGACTGCCCGAGCACAATAACCGGCGTCCCGTCCTTCGCCTCCTGCTCCGTAAAGAACCGCCCCTCCTCCAGCTCCATCGAGAACATGTCCGCATAATCCGGCGTCGTCCCGGTGTACATCGTCTCGGCGTTCTTATTTGCCGTCCTCACCGACGTAATCGTCTCGATCTGCGGCGCCGCGCCGACTACCTCCGGAATCTGCTGCCTTACATCCTCCGAATCTTTATACGTCAGGGTACTAGCTACCGACGTATACGACATCAGACTGGACAGACTGGTCTGAGCGATGTTCTTTCCGCTGTTCAGCAGCTTCCCCGGCACCACCGCAATCTGCTGCATACCAACGCTCTGCACTTGCCCGACCAGGCTCGCCTTGAAGTTAAACAGGACGGAGAGCAGGAAGACGACCAGCAGCGTGCTAATGGCGATCCCGAGCACCGCCAGCCACGTTCGCACCGGGTAGCTCCACAGACCTCGAAGCGATACGACAAATACCCTTAGCAGCCTCATTGTCCCGCTCCCACCTCCACTCGCTCCGCCGCCCATTCGCCGTTCCTTAAGACCAGCACCCGCCCGGCCCTCTGCGCCACATCCGGATCATGCGTAACGAGGACGATCGTCTTCCCGCTATCATGGAGCGATTGGAAGATTTGCAAAATGTCTTCCTTCGAATGCACGTCCAAATTCCCGCTCGGCTCATCCGCCAGCAGCAGATCCGGGTCGTTAATGATGGCGCGGGCTATAGCGACCTTCTGCTTCTGCCCGCCGGACAGATTCATCGTGCGCTCCTTCGCCTTATGGCTCATCCCTACCTGCTCCAGCGCTCTACGGATTCGCTCTTCTCTCTCCTTGCGGCTCTTGGTCGTATACAGCAAGGGCAGCTCCACATTGTCCCGCACACTGAGCCGCGGAATCAGCATATACGACTGAAACACGAACCCGAGCCTCCGGTTCCGAAAGTCCGCCAGCTTCCCGCCGCGAAGCCTCCCGACGTTCACGCCCTCGAACAAGTACTCCCCGGAGGTCGGCGTATCCAGCGAACCCAGTATGTTCATCAATGTCGATTTCCCGGAGCCCGAAGGCCCCATGATCGATATGTATTCGCCTTTTTCGACTGTGAGGTTGATGGTTTGCAGGATAGGGACCTTCACGCCTGCTTCGGTTAGTTGTTTTGTGATGTTGTTAAGTTGGATCATAGGATCAGGACCTTTTTGGGGGTTTAGGGTAAACACTCTAAAGCTAATATATATTTTATGCACCGTATTGCTGTTCAAAATAAGTCTTGTACTCACCGCTATTAATTCGTTGCCACCATTCTTCGTTGTCTAAATACCACTGAATCGTCTGGGCTATTCCAGTTTCAAATTTGAAATTAGGCTTCCATCCCAACGCTTCTAACTTCGTAGGGTCAATTGCATAACGTTTATCATGACCCAAACGATCTTTGACGAACTCTATTAAATCTTCCGATTTCCCCAGTGTCGCTATAATAGTCTTCACGACTTCCAGATTAGTTCGCTCATTGTGTCCGCCAATATTATATACTTCGCCATTCAGACCTTCGTGCAGCACGAGATCAATGGCAGCACAATGATCAATAACATGCAACCAATCTCGAATGTTCCTTCCATCCCCGTATACAGGAACTTTTTGATTGTTTAAAACACGAGATATAGTTAATGGAATTAATTTTTCAGGAAAATGGTACGGTCCATAATTATTGGAGCAACGGGTAATATTAATAGGTAATCCAAATGTTTCATGATAAGCTCGAACTAATAAATCAGACGACGCTTTACTCGCACTATAGGGACTATTCGGTTTTATAGGGGTTTCTTCCGTAAAGAATGTCGTTGGGTCAAAATTTAATTCCCCATATACTTCATCTGTTGATACATGAACAAACTTAGAAACACCTATTTGTTTTGCCGCATCTAATAAAACTTGTGTTCCTAGTACATTCGTACGAACGAATGTACTGGGATCTAATATAGAACGGTCAACATGGCTTTCTGCTGCAAAGTGGACAACATAGTCAAATTTTTCTTTCTCGAAGAGAGACACTATGGCTTCACGATCAGCAATATCCGCTTTTACAAAATAGTAGTTATCTCTGCTCTCAATTTCCTTATGTTTAGTTAGGTCCCCGGCGTAAGTTAACAGATCTAAATTATAAATATCATATTGGAGATATTTATTGACCATATACTGCACGAAGTTGCCGCCAATAAAACCTGCGCCACCAGTAACAAGTACTTTCTGCCTTGTCAATTATTTCACCACACTTTTCAATTCGGTTAAAAACCTTTCAACAGCATCCTGCCACGTTGGCAACGAAACAAAACCGTTTTCAACTATTTTCTGTTTCGACATACGTGAATTTTTAGGACGCACTGCCCGAGTAGGATATTCGGAAGTGGTTATTGAATTTACCTGAACATGTTTATTAGCTATTTTGAAAATTTCCTTGGCAAACTCAGCCCAACTACAAACCCCCTCATTAGCCGCGTGATAAATCCCATACTTATTGCTCCTAATCATATCAACCAACAGCCCGGCTAAATCAGCAGTATATGTCGGTGAGCCAATTTGATCACCTACAACATTTAATTCATCTTGCGTCTCCGCTAGCCTAAGCATTGTCTTAACAAAATTATTTCCGTTAATGCCAAAAACCCAGGAAATACGAACAATGAACCAACTATCCACTAATTGTTGAACTACTTCTTCACCAGCACGCTTTGTATGGCCATAATACCCAAGTGGGTTTGTCTTGTCCGTTTCACTAAAAGGTGTTTCACCTTGGCCATCAAACACATAATCAGTGCTAATATACATAAATTTTGCACTAGCTGTTTGGGCTGCCTCGGCTAAATTTCGAGTTCCTTCGACATTCACTTTCCAGCAGTTCTCCCTGTCATCCTCAGCTTTGTCTACCGCTGTATAAGCCGCACAATGAATGATTGCATCTGGATTTAAACTAGCAATATATTGAGAAACTGCATCTTCATTCGTTATGTCTAAGTCACTAGAACCAATACCGATCATATTTAGTCCAGCATTCAAGCCATGCTTAACAACATCGTATCCGAGTTGACCTGTATACCCTGTAACGAGAATTTTCATTAAACTACTCTCCATAAATAAAGTTATTTTCCGCATCCTTGAGTAAAGGCGCTTTTTCATCCTTTTCGGAAAGTATCGGTACTATGCCCGTAGGCCACTGAATTCCAATGTCAGGGTCATTCCATATTATACCTCGATCACAAGCTGGATCGTATAACTCGTCTACTTTATATTGAACTTCTACATCATCACTTAAAGTCACAAATCCATGTGCAAACCCTTTGGGAATTAACAACTGTTTTTTATTTTCAGCTGACAGCTCAATGCCGAACCACTTTCCAAAATGAGGGCTGCCTTTCCGAATATCTACCGCCACATCATATATAGCACCTCTTGTACAACGCACTAACTTAGATTGAGCTTTAGGGTTTAACTGATAGTGTAATCCCCTCAATGTCCCCTTTGTTGCTGAAAATGAGTGATTATCCTGAACAAATCTTAAACTAATCCCTGCTTCTGAGCTTTTCGATTCACTGTAAGTTTCCATAAACCAACCGCGATGATCTCCAAGTACAGTAGGTTCTAGAACTATGACGCCTTCCAGTTGACTTTTAATAACGTTCATACTTCACCCCAGCACTAATATTTAATCTCCCCGCTCGCAACTTTCAACAAATATTGCCCATAACCGGTTTTTGAAAATAATTCACCAGATTGGATCAGTTGCTCTTTTCCAATCCAACCATTTATATAAGAGATTTCCTCTAATGCTGCAATTTTAATGCCCTGGTGCTCTTCTACCGTTCTAACAAAATTGGTCGCTTCCACTAAACTTTGATGTGTTCCTGTATCTAACCAAGTAAAACCTCGACCTAAAAGCTCTACATCCAATTCTCCTAAATTGAGATAGGCTTCATTAATTGAGGTGATCTCCAGTTCTCCACGTGCAGAGGGTCTAACATTTTTGGCTATATCTACAACGCGGTTATCGTAGAAGTAAAGTCCGGTAATAGCATAGTTTGATTTCGGGACCTTTGGCTTTTCCTCGACGCTGATCACCTTACCGTTCTGGTCAAATTCCACAACACCAAACCTTTGTGGGTCTTGTACATGGTAACCAAACACCGTTGCTCCCTTTTCTTTTTTAGTCGCACGTTGCAGAATTGCCCTCATACCGCTACCATAGTAGATATTATCACCCAATATCATTGCAACAGAATCGGCCCCTATAAACTCCTCACCGATCAAAAATGCTTGTGCTAGTCCATCCGGGCTGGGTTGAATCTTGTATTCGAGGCTAATTCCAAACTGTGAGCCATCCCCTAATAAAGACCTAAAGCGAGGAGTATCCTCTGGAGTGGAAATGATTAAAATATCCCGGACCCCTGCAAGCATTAAAGTTGACAGTGGGTAGTAAATCATCGGCTTATCATAAATTGGTAGCAATTGCTTGCTTGTAACCATGGTTAATGGGTATAGGCGAGTGCCGCTACCGCCAGCTAGGATGATGCCTTTTACCATTTTTTAGTCCCCCCTCTATTACCCACGTCTTTATGGTCTATTTAATTCTTATTTTGTTTCCAACATTATTTTTAAGCAGATAACAAAGAGATCTTATCGAAAATTTCTGCATACAAATAAAATACCTTTTGGTTATCTATTGTTGAATTCATAGGGAGAGCTTTCAACAGCAATCTTATTTATATACTCCTCTTGACTCTTATAGATAAATGTACTGACAGAGTATATAGGCCTTGGATATATTTACAATCTCCAATAACTAATTGATTTTTCCTCAATAGCACTTTTATTTAATATACTTTTCACATCAATAATGACCTTTTCTTCATTAGGGCAATCTCTGAAGAATCCATCTATCTGCTCCATTGTAATTTGCTTAAACTCATCATGAGCGACAGCAAAGACAAGGCAATCAGCATCATTTATTGCATTAAGAGGAACTAGATCAATGCCATACTCGTGTTTTACATCCATTTTATCGGCCAAGGGGTCAACTACAATTGGATCAATACAAAACTCTTTAAGCCTATTTATAATATCTTCTACTTTAGAATTACGTATATCAGAACAGTTCTCTTTAAATGTAAGACCTAATATAACCACTTTGGCTTGCGTTACAATTTTATTAGCTAGTATCAATTTTTTTATAATTGCATCTGCAACAAAAGCCCCTAACCCGTCATTTATCTTTCTTCCGGATAGTATAATCTGTGAATGGTAACCTAATTTCTCAGCCTCGTACAAAAAATAATATGGATCAACTCCAATACAATGACCACCCACGAGACCTGGATAGAATCTAAGGGCGTTCCATTTGGTATTCATTGCTTCTATAACCTCATACGTATCAATGCCCATTCGATCAAATACCATAGCAAGTTCATTCATAAAAGCAATATTTATATCACGTTGGCTGTTTTCGACCACTTTGGCCGCCTCTGCAACTTTTATAGAACCGGCTCTATGAACCCCTACTTCAATTACTAGTTCATATACTTTAGCTATCACATCCAAAGATTCCTCATCTATACCAGATACTATCTTCTTTATATTCTCTAATCTATGAACCTTATCGCCAGGATTGATACGTTCAGGTGAATAACCAACCTTAAAATCTAAACCACATTTTAAGCCACTTTCTTTTTCGAGAATAGGAATGCACACATCCTCTGTTACCCCCGGGTAAACAGTAGATTCAAATACTACAATAGAACCTTTAGAAAGATTGCGTCCTATAATTGAACTTGCATTTACTACCGGATTTAAATCTGGAGTCTTATCGGCGTTTATAGGTGTTGGTACCGCTACAATGTGAAACTTCGCTTCTCGTAACTTGTTTACATCTGAGGTAAACTCGACTTTAGTATTTTGTATAGCATAATGTCCTACCTCATTTGTAGGGTCAATCCCTTTTTTATACTGCTCAATTTTTTGTTTGTTTAGATCAAACCCAATGACATCAACCTTTTTAGCAAAAGCAACTGCTAAGGGCATTCCGACATATCCTAATCCAATCAAAGATATTTTTTCTCTCTTGTTTAAAATTTCCTCATAAAGATTCATATATTTTCCTCCACAAATAAATTAAGTTGGGCGATGATCACAATTCAATTGTAGTCCGAGTTCACACGGAAATTGCATGAATTTCTCGTCCGGCTTTATTATTCATCTCTTTCATTCAAGATTTCTCTAGCACTTTATCTTACTGCTCTTTTTAATATCCTTTTAACGAGCCCCCTAAATCCTTTATCTGTAGCCCAATAATAAATTACGAAAGAACAGAAAGAAAAACCACTAACCCCAAATGTTTGTAGTACAAAACTCTTTAAGTCGTTTTCATAAAAAAAGTGAAAGACCAGCAATTGTAGTTGATAAGATAATATAACCACTATTGATAGAATTAATAAATTTCCAAACCACTCGATCCATCTACTTTTTTCATTGGGGAATACCCCCTTATAAACTAACTGATAGTTCATAGGAATACCAACAAACCATCTAGCAACAACCGCCCCTAACAACGCACCGGTTATTCCCATAAAAGGTACTAAGACCAACGTAATAATCAAATTTAGTAAAGCTTGCACCACGGTAAAATTTCGGCTTTCACGAAACAACCCTTTAGCATTTCGTGCAACATATATTGAAGGCAATATAATATTTGCATATAGAACTAGCCCAAATAGACAAACATCCAAATTACTTAGTTCATACTTTGTCCCGATCCATAGTCCAATAAATGGGTTAACCATTACTATAAATACCGAAGTAATAGTGCCTCCAATGAAAAAGCTACCGGCCAAAATTTCTCTATAAACAAAATATGAAGAGGTTTCGTTTCGGGAAATCTTCAAGCCTATTGTCACACTTGTACCATCAATTATTCTCTGTATAAGCGAGACAACTTGTGATGTAACTGTGTTATAAGCACTATAGACGAACACTTGACTAAGCGTACCAGCCATTGATAACACAATATTATTTGTGCTATTAAAAACTAAAGCAGAAACATTATGTGCTAATAAGTCTTTGGACATCTTATTCGGTTCATAGTTAGGTGAAACATTAAAGTCTATTTGGTTCGCATATAATTGTTTCATCAACTTTTTAAACAAAATACTTATTAGTAAATTCATTAGCACGCCTATAATTAACAGAATTTGTATCTTCGGTTGCCAAATAAGTACAAGGAATATTTCTATTAAAAAAACTAGGGTGCTGCCCATACCGCTTATCAATTCAGCTTTATACTTTTGCTCTTTTAAAATAATCATATATTTAGGAACAATGTTAAACCAATAAGGCATAATAATACGCAAACTTAATAGGATGAAAACTGAAAACATAGTGCCGTACTCAAGACTTTTGTCTTTAATAAGAAATGGGTATAAAGCCGAGATAACCACTGCAGCTACTAACATTTTACCAACAATTCGCTTCATAGTTTTTAAAAAACCTACATACAGTGAGGATACTTTACTATAATCTTGTAATCCCATTGGCTTGTACAAACTATATAAATACGCGGCGCAGAGGCCACTCTCAATTAATGAAAGGTATCCTAATACCTGATTTCCTGTTTGTAATAATCCATTAAGTTGTTCTCCATAAGTTTTTAAGTATAATCTAACTTCTATCATACCTAATACCAAATTAACAATAGTGGTAAAAAAAACCACCGACGCATTTAAAAACACTAGTTTGCTACGATCCATTAATAACCCCCTTCCCCTTGTATTAATTCTACTATCATAGTTTACTTTCACAACGTTTGTATTATTTATAATATACTTCTTAAACTTATTTTTGTTAGTTTTCTAACTCTGAATTCAATCATTTTCAAAACATCCTTCATCGTACAACCACCTAATTTCCATAGTTTCGCATAGTAATCAACTTCGTAATTTTTTGCTTTAATTGCGTAATATCCCAATTTCCTATACATAGAGTATGACGCTTCTTTGTTATTATTAAATTGATTCTTATATTTTTCTAATATAATTTCCATCGCAATAAGGGCATTCAAGTGATTTTCCGATATTCCATTTTTTTGTACATATACATTAAGCAATGGCTCGTTTATGAAATGAACGCAATATTTTTGTGACAATCTTAGCATAACCTCCCAATCCTGAAACCGCGGCAACCGCGGATCAAACTTTTCAGTTATGAAACATTCCTTTTTTCCGAGAATTGTTGGTGTGCCAATGAAATTACCAAACAGTAATCTATCAAATATTTCGTTGTCCTTAATATCTATACCATATTCGGGAACCCTCTTAGTTCCTTCATATTCATGTCTAATATAAGCGCAAGTTACAATATCTGCATTATGTTTATTCAGTTCATTAAACTGAATTTTCAATTTATTATTTAGCCACTCATCATCACTGTCCTGAAAGGCAATATAACTACCTCTAGAAATATTTATTCCTGTATTTCTTGCTTCGTTTGCACCCAAATTTTTCTTGTGCTTAACATATATTATCCTATCATCTGGAATACCCTTGACTATTTCTTCTGTGTCATCATTTGAATTATCGTCAACTATAATTAATTCAAAATCCTTAAAAGTTTGACTCAGTACACTCTTAATAGCCCTACTGATAGTTTGTCCCCGGTTATATGTAGGTATAATAATGGATATCATGATCTCCTCCTAAGTTTAAGGAAACAAACTCTTTAAGTTCCTATTATTCATGATTTTTTCAAACAATTCTTTATCAACGTTATGATGTTTTTTTGAAAGTTTATTCAGAATCGACACATATTGTATCGTTTCTCCTATTTTCATTTCTTTTTTTAGTGACATCAAAAGCAAAATATACATGTTCGATATGAATTTCCATGTTCTCCAAAATAAAGGGCGGTAGTAGTCTTTCATATCTACATATCTATTTAAATGATGAACTAAAGATTTATTTATATCGTTCTTTCCAATATTCTTTTCCTTTATTGTAGCCCCCACTTTGTGGCATATCTTCACATCCAACAACGCACACATTTTCACGTTATTACTCTTCAAACGCATACAAAACTCATAATCCTCTTCCCCAAAAAAAAACTTATCCGACAAAATCCCATATTTTATAAAAACTTCTCTTCTAACCATCATAAAACAACCAGTAACAAAATTAACGATAATCTTATTATTTCCGGAACTTAAATTATTATTTACCTCTTTATTGGTGTAGTATTTTCGGGTTCCTAGAAATAGTCTTCCACCCGCATTCCAAACTCGATCAGGATTAGCATGATATACAATATTCGAAGTAACTACTCCATAATCGGGGAAATCATTCATAAAGTTGGATAGCGGTTCAATACTAGGCATTATGAACTCTGTATCATTATTTAATAACGTAATAAACTTATAGTTCGATAAAACAGCCTGTTTTATAATTAAATTATTCCCACCAGCAAATCCATAATTCTCCGATGATTTAACTAGTATTATTTCATAATTCTTCAGAGGTAATTCTTCTAACTCTTTCAAATCAATAATTTTAGTATTCAATAGTTCATCTTTAGAGTTATTTAGGTACCTTTCCAGCTCTAACACTGATTCATTCTCCGAACCATTATCCAATATAACAACGGTTATTTTCGACATATTCTCATATTTCCGAACCGACTCTATGCATTCTATTGTATCTCGAAAACCATTGTAATTTAAAATACATACTACAAGTTCTTTCATTTAACTTCCCCTTTCTAACATAATTTCTAATTTTTGCTTGCTCTTGAATATTGGAAAAATGATTGTCGCCCATATTAAAGATTCCCATGTTGCAGATAGCGAGAAATAATTTGCAAAAAAGGACAGCATGCTGTAAGTAAGAAATACCGCCGCAAACAATTTGTATTTTTCATTTTTTTGATTTACTGCTCTTTCGTATACAAATTGACATATTACTCCCCACAAAAAGACGGCTAAAATGAAAAAAGCAAAACTGTCGGTTGCATAGATTTCACCTAAGAAGTTAATTACGTTTGTTTCTAGAATTCTTCCCGTACTTGTCCCATATCCAATGATTTGATATCCAATGCCAATGTCATCAAAGGGTATAGGACCATGAATGGAGTATATTAGCATATTTGGTAAAGGTCTGAATGTTTTTGTTAACCAATCAAGAACATCATAGTTACTTGCAACGCTATTCGGTATTGCATTTAAAGTTATGCTTCCTCCGGCAATGTATGTCCATAGTCTGTAAATATAAAAATCATTGCTCATTTCCAAACTTCTCATTATAAAGGAAATAAAATAATTCAAAAAAAAGATCGAAATCACGCTAATAATCATGATACGCGCACCTTTTATAAAGTACTTCTTGTTTTTGATGGCACAATATATAAAAATAATTAGAAATAAGCTAATAACATGATATTTAATAAAACTAGCAAAACTTAGAATCGAAGCTAATATAACTAACACAAGATAACTTTTCTTCTTTTGCCTTAACCACTGGTAAAAAAGTATAGCTAACAATGGGTATATTGATAGCATTAAATGTGCTGGAACTCCTGACAATTGCATTGCTTCAAAGTCATTTTCTATCATTTTAGAGTAACCACCCAGTAAAAATCCACTCACTAAATCAAGAAATCTAACACTTAAAACAATAGTTATGTATACTTGAATGTGCCTCATGTTTATCGAAAAGTGATCTTCATGATCTACATTCGTACAACTTTTTATTCTGCTCTTATACTTAATGAGAAAACTACAGTAAGATGAACCAAAATAAAAAATGATAATAGCATAAATAATAATAATCAAAGAATCTTTTGAAACCTCATTATATCCAAATTTAGTAGCGATCCAATTGTTTAAAATAGCAACCGCTACATAAGGTCCCATTATTAGTGTATGAATGTTTAATATCGTTTTTCTCTTCATATATTCAATAATTACTATACTAAAAAATATAAATATCAAAAACATTTCAATTAGAATCATCGCTCGCACTCCTTGCTCTACTTACCCCCTTGTTTATTTCCAGAAAAAAAATCTTCATATTTGTAGTTTATACCAAGCTAATAGAACTCTTACAATGCCGTTTATACAACTCTTCCATTAAGTCAACATTACTTTTCCAATCATAAAGGGATAAAACCCTCTTTCTTCCATTCCCCCCAAATGTTCTTCGAAGATTATCATCTATCATTAATTCGTACATTTTTTCAGCTATAATTTTTTCGTCTTTTCGAGGAATCAAAAATCCAGTCTCGCCATCAACCACCACTTCTTTAAAACCACTTACATCAGTTGCAATTACAGGCACTTCACAAGCCATAGCTTCTACTGCCGCCACACCAAAACTCTCACTATCATTTACACTTCCCAAACAAAATACGTCCATCTTATTTATTGCGAGGTGAATTTCCTTATTTGGAATATAACCCCTAAAAAAAACTTTATCTGATATCATTAAATCGTCACATAAATGCTTTAATTCCTTCTCCATGCTCCCTTTACCATATATCTCAAGTATTGGACTATAAGGTAGCTTTTCATCTTGAATTCGGTTAAGTAAGATTTTGAAACCCTTTATAATATAAGAAATTCCATATTTAGGAAGTAGTGTTTTAACCACCCCAAAAGTGAAATTTTCCTTTATGCGTTTCATTGGCTTGAATATATTAGTGTCTACACCAAACGGTGTTATTGTAACATTTATTTTAGCATCCATTAATCTCTCCACCTGTTTGGCCATAGAATAACTGGTAGATGCTATTATGTGAGCATGTCTAATATTTTTCCGTAGCACACTCATTTTGATTTTACTTTCGTAAGGGAAATCATAAACATCACTTCCCCAGACAGATAAAATAATTGGATTTAAATTGGCCACTCTTGCCAATGTACCATAACCACTAGCATAATGGACATTTATGATTTCGGGCCTGATATTTTTACATAATTGAGATAACTCCCGTGCGTTGAGGTAATAGGCAAGAACACCTTTTCTCTTTAATTTGTGTTGGATTACTTGGTCATTCACTTTATCCGATAAAGGGACATGATCATTATTGTAGATTAAATGAACCTCGTGACCTCTTTCCGAAAGGGCATTTACCCAACGAACTGTATGAACACTATTGCCTGCAGATAGAAATAAGATTCTCATGACTCGTGTATTTCCTCTTTCTTTTTTTTTAACACTACTTCGTTCAAAATGTTGACCTTATCACCAAATACCCCCATTAACAACAGTAGTGTATGATAAGTATTAACTAGTTGCCCTTAATCATATAACCCATCATGAATAATTATAGTGATATCTTTTCAATTAAAATACCAACCTACAAAAACTCCTTATTATTCACCGATTAACATAAATTCCATTTCGTTTTAATACCCCTAAAAATGAACCAAAGCCATACGATATGTGAAACAAAGGAAATAATATTAATAACATTGGAGTGTATTTAACTTCCGTTGTATCCTTAATTGCGAAAAACATGGCCAATAAAAAATATAATATAATCTCAGATGTAAACAACCATCCGAACGGTTGGAATAAAAGTGTAAGTATGGGCATTATTATTAAAGATATTAGAAAAAAAAAGGGAACAAAATGTCTTACTCCCATAGAGCCCGGACAAAGCTTTGATGTTATGACATTCCACTTGCCGTTTTTTATTGCCATATCTACGATACCAGAGATTCTGTCGCGGCAATAATATGCAAACTGTATATCTTCCGCCATGTATATTTTTCCACCATTTCTTCTAATACGATAGTTCATTTCATTATCTTGATTGCGGGTTAATCTTTCATCGTAGAGCCCATACTTTATAAATGTTTCTCTTCGAAAGGCACCAAAGGGTACAGTATCAACATATCCACTCCTACCATTTGTCCTAAACTGTGAATTCCCTACTCCAAATTTTGAAGATAACATAAGGGCAATTGCGTTTCCAGTAAAGCCCCTGCTTTTTGTTTTAGCTATCCCTCCTACATTATCTGCGTCCGTAACTTCAAGATAATACACGCATTTTGATATGTAATCAAATGCATATTCCGAATGAGCATCCAATCGAATTATATATTTGCCAGTAGCAGCTTTAATTCCTATGTTCATGGCATAAGGTACAGTCTTATTTGGATTGTCATGTATCTTAATTAAATCGGGAAACCTTTGTTTAAAGCTATCAAGAATTAGTTTAGTTCTGTCCTTCGAACAGCCATCTACAAAAATCCACTCCATTGAGAGTCGAGAATAATCCTGTTTTAATAATGAGTGAATGCAGGCTTCTATATATTGTTCTTCATTATATACTGGCATTACTATTGATACCAGAACTGGTTTGTCCATTTTTTCTTGAGCATGATCTTCTTGAATCGGCATTTTAATATACCTCGACTTCCTCTTAACTATATACCTTTCAGTCGGTTGTTATAGTTATTGTTATCTGATGACTTACCTCTATTAAAGACAGCAAAAGCAGTCTGAACTAATAATGTGAATTCATTAAGTAGACTAAATTCCTCAATCCCTTTTAAGTTCAACTCCATCTTTTTTGGTAAAATAAGCTCTATATATGTATTATCGGCACTTTCTACATTCTCGAGTATTTTTTCTTCGTCCTTGTATTTAATACTTGCTTCTGAAGTCAACCCCGCAGGCAAGAATAGAGTTGCCATCATCAGATCAGTATATCTTTCGACATATCTAGGAACCTCTGGCCTTGTACCCACAAAACTCATATCGCCTATTATTATATTAAATACTTGTGGAATCTCATCCAATCGAAACTTTCGTAGAATTTTCCCTATTTTCGTAACTCTGTAATCATTATGAATTGTTACCTGAGTTCCTATCTTCTCAGCATCATTAACCATGGTACGGAACTTATATATACGGAAATGTTTCCCATACTGTGTAACTCTAGTTTGGCGAAAAAACACTGGACCAGCAGAATCAATTTTTATAGCCACACTAATTACCGAAATGAGGGGCAAAAAAATAATAGCAATAAATAGAGCAGATACGATATCGAAAATACGTTTAACAAATAATTTATACCTTACTTTGTATAAAGCGTCATAATACTTTCGAACATTTTCTACTTTCATACTTTCAGGAAGATCATTCCACTCTTTCAAGAACATTAATGTCCCTACCCTTCCAAGTACTTTCTTGGAGTATACTATTCAATGCTTTTACTACATATTTGACTTCTTCATTGGTTAGTTGCGTATGCAACGGCAAAGTTACTTCATTTTGATACATACTAAACGCATTAGGGTAATCGCAGATATCAAAACCAAGATTTTTATAAGCAGTATGCATCGGTAACGGCTTATAATGAACATTTGTAGAAATGTTCTTCCATGCCATTTGTTTTATTACTTTATTTCGATATTCTTCATCTTTTCCTAGCAGCCTAACTAGATAAAGATGTCCACTCGATGAAAAATTCTGACCATAATGCCTTAGAACTTCTACATCGCCAATATGAGACAGTTCCTTGTCATAAAACTGAATTAACTGCCTTCTTTTTTCTAAAAGCTGTGGATACCTTTGGAATTGTCCTAATCCGATAGACGCCATAATATCCGTCATATTACATTTATATCCTGGGTACACAATATCGTATTCCCAGGAGCCTAGCTTTGTTTTAGACAACGCATCCTTAGACTGACCATGAAGGGACAGTAACATAAATTGCTTGTATATTTCCTCATTGTCAACTCCAGGAATATCGCGCCATGTAACGGCTCCACCTTCACCCGTTGTGAAATTCTTAACTGCATGGAAAGAAAAAGAGGTAAAATCAGCGATAGATCCGCTACGCTTCCCCTTTAATACCGCTCCGAAGGAATGGGCAGCGTCAGCTAAGACAACAATTCGGCCAATTTCCTTCTGTAGATCAGTAGAAGGCCGAAATAACGATTGCTTTCGATGGACTATATCAAAAATAGTTTCGTAATCACACATAACCCCAGCGATATCAACTGGAATAATTGCTTTAGTATTAGGTGTGATGGCCTTCTCTAGCTGTTCATAGTCCATTTGATAACTATTTACACCCGTATCGACAAGGACTATTCTAGCACCAACATGTTGAATGACACTTGCTGATGCCGTATATGTATACGCCGATGTTATAACCTCGTCACCCTCGCCAATACCTAACAACCTTAATGTTAGTTCCATTGCTGCGGTAGCAGAGTTTAGACATACTGCCTTAGATGTTCCTACATATTCAGCAATGTTTTTTTCTAATAATTTCGTCTTGGGACCGGTTGTTATCCACCCTGACTTTAAGGTATCAATTACCTCATTAATTTCAATATCTGATATATCTGGAGGCGAAAATGGTATATGCATACTGTTCTTCCCTTCAACCTACTATTTCAAAATTGGGTTTGACTCACTTATTACCTTCGTAAGATACTCCAACAACTCCTGCTTCAATTCCCCGCGCTGCAAAGCAAACTCAATCGTCGTCTTAATAAATCCCAGCTTCTCCCCGACATCATACCGAATGCCTTCGAAGTTATAGGCGAAGACGGCTTCCATATGATTGAGTTCAGCAATAGCATCCGTAAGCTGGATTTCTCCGCCCGCCCCCGGCGTCTGGTTCTCCAGGATATCGAAGATTCGAGGGTTTAATATGTACCGGCCCATAATAGCCAGGTTCGAAGGGGCATCCTCTTGCTTGGGCTTCTCAACTAGACTATTCACTCGGTAGACACGCTCTTCCAACGAGAAACCGTCTACAATGCCATACCGGGAAACTTCCGTTGCCTCGACCGGCTGGATGCCAATAATCGACGAATTGTACTTGTTGTACTGCTCGATCATTTGTCTCAAGCACGGCTTCTCCGCCTTGACGATATCGTCGCCGAGAAGTACGGCGAACGGCTCATTGCCGATAAACTTCCGCGCACACCATACGGCATGTCCTAATCCTCTGGCTTCCTTCTGCCGTATATAATGAATATCGACCATTTTGGACGATTTCTGAACTTCATTCAGCAGCTCCAGCTTCCCCTTCTCCAGCAAGTTCTGTTCCAGCTCGAAGGAGTTATCGAAGTGGTCTTCGATCGCGCGTTTGCCCTTGCCCGTCACGATAATAATATCTTCAATTCCCGATTCGACCGCTTCTTCTACAATATATTGAATCGTCGGTTTGTCGACGATCGGCAGCATTTCCTTGGGCATCGCTTTAGTCGCAGGCAGAAACCGTGTCCCTAATCCCGCCGCTGGAATAATCGCTTTTCTTACTTTCATCTCTCTATATCCCCCTTGTTGATTCCGTTCACTCTTTCTTCGACTCCTTATAGCTCTTCCCTTGACTTAACCCGTACTTGGCCGCGATAGAGATCAGCTGGTCGTACTCTTCTTCCGTTAGTTTCTGTAAAATAATCTTCTTGGCTTCCTTCTTCTCTTCGACGGAAATGCCGTTGCTGGCCATCTTCACGAACAACTGGAGCTCATCAGTGCTCAATTTTCTGATTAATACGGATAAAATCTGGGCCTTCTCCTTGGCCGTTATGGATTGTTCAACCGCCTTTGCCTTATCCGAGGAAACCTCAGGCTTGTATTTCATCCCTTCGGTCGTATCCATTTCCTGTCCGCTCTTTTCCGAAATGTCGCTTTTGGTCCCCTGCTTATTCTGCGATGCTCCTCCGCCCCCGCTGGCGTTTGGTTCCTCTTCAAGCTGAACGGGCCCGTCCCCGGGGTCTGTTGGAACAGATTTGGAGGATGAGCCTGCAGTCGAAGTATTATTTTGTCGGGCTTGTTCGGTGGCCGGAGCCTTGGATTCCTGTTCAGGCACAGAGCTGCCTGCCGCAGCTTCCAGCATGTTTGCCGTTTCGGAAGAAACCATGCTTTGCAGAAAATAGCTAATGATATAATTTGAAGCCGCATATCCGCCGATACCGAGAGTGACAACAAGAAAAAGTATGATATAGATCGCTTTTTTCATGAGGCTCACCCACCTTGTCCATTGGTCTCGGAAGTTTAAGATACATTAAGGAATGTAGGGACAATATGCTTCAGTTCATCTTCGATCTGGCTGCGATCCTCCAGCAGGACACGCTCCAGCGCTTTGATCTCCATCTCCAGCTCGGACTTATTGATGATGGTCGGCTTGCCGACGAAGATCCGGTCGTGCTTGGTCGAGGTGAGGCCCTCCTCGCTTGTAAGCAGCTCTTCGTAGAGCTTCTCGCCCGGGCGAATCCCTGTGAACTCGATGTTAATCTCTTCATACGGGATAAATCCGGACAAGCGGATCAGATCCTCCGCCAGTTGGACGATCCGGACGGGCTGCCCCATATCCAGGATGAAGATTTCTCCGCCTTGAGCGAAGGCTCCGGCTTGAATAACGAGCTGCACGGCCTCTGGAATCGTCATAAAGTAACGGATCATATCCTTGTGCGTTACCGTCACCGGGCCGCCTCTTGCGATCTGCTCCTTGAAGTACGGGATGACGCTGCCGCGACTTCCGAGCACATTGCCGAACCGGACCGCTACGAACTTCGTCTTGCTCGTCTTATCCAGCGACTGAATGACCATCTCGGCGATTCGCTTGGTCGTCCCCATAATGCTCGTCGGGTTCACCGCTTTATCCGATGAAATAAGAACGAATCGCTCACAGCTGTAGCGATCCGCCGCTTCAGCTACGTTCTTCGTGCCGAATACATTATTTTTTACCGCTTCCGCAGGATTGCGTTCCATGAGCGGCACGTGTTTATGGGCTGCCGCATGGAATACGACTTCAGGCCGATACTTGGCGAACACTTCGTTGATCCGCTCCCGGTCCTGAATATCTGCGATAATCGTCTCTATATGAAGATCGGGAAAACTCCGTCTCATTTCCATCTCGATTAAGTAAATACTGTTCTCTCCGTGACCTAGCAGCAGCAGCTGCTTAGGATGGAACGGCGCAATCTGCCGGCACAGCTCGGACCCGATGGAACCGCCCGCCCCTGTGACCAGGATCGTCTTGCGCTCTACATAATTGGCGATTCCGTCCAGATCGACGCTGATCGGATCGCGGCCCAGCAAATCCTCTACCTCGACATCGCGAATCTCCTTAACGGTGACCGATCCGTCGATAAGGGAATTGATCTTGGGAATGATCTTCATTTTGGCCTTGGTTTGCTTGCATATGTCGATAATCTTGGACGTTTCCTGACGATTCAACGAAGGAATCGCAATGATGATTTCGTCGATGTTCATTTGCTCGGCGACTTCCGCTATGTTCTCCCTCGTGCCTACTACCGGGAGATTATAAATACGCTGGTTTTGCTTGTTCGCATCATCGTCGATGAATGCGACCGGATACAGCACGGCATCCGAGGTATTGATCATCTCTTTGGCAATCAGCACACCGCAATCGCCGGCGCCGATGATGAGCGCCTTCTTATGATGGTTGACCGGCTTCGTAATCCGGTCTCTGACGACGCGCCATGTAAAGCGCGAGCCTCCCACGAACAAGAGCATCGTTTCGTAATTGCGTAGTAAAATCGAGTAAGGAACTCTATGCATGGTGAATATGTAAACAACTGCATAGGATAAGATCGTGCCGACGGTTACCGCCTTGAATATGGTCACCATCTCGCCAACGCTGGCATACTGCCACACTCGGTTGTACAGCCTGAAAAACCGCATGGACAGAATACAGATAACGGTCGAAACGGACAAATACAAAAAGGCTTGATGCCAAGAGGCGGGGGGAATCTGCCCGTCAAAACGAATATAGTATGAAGTGAGAATACTCATCCATATGATAAGTATGTCTATGATAATCATCAGCGATATTCGCTTGTCCTGGCCCATGTTCATCCCCCGTTATCCGTTCTTTGTTTACTCTTTGTTTCCGTAATAATAGTAGTAATACGATTCCGAGCTTTTGCGATTCATATTGTTCAGCACGACGCCCAAGATTCTCGCCTTGACATAATCCAGGTTCGCCTTGGCCTTCATCGCAATCTCCCGCTTCACTTTACCGGAGTCGATGACAAGGATAACCCCGTCGCTCTTGGACGCTACAATCTGGGCATCGGTTACCGCCAGAGCCGGCGGCGTATCGATCAGGATCATATCGTATTGTTCCTTTAATTCTTCAAGTAAAACTCCCATCCGCTTCGATGCGAGCATCTCCGAAGGGTTCGGCGGAATTGGTCCGGATGTGATAACCGACAAATTCGGAATCTTCGTCTCCCGTATTACGTCGGATACCATGCCCCGGGAAGACAGAGCGTTCGTCAACCCGATCCGGTTACTGAGATTAAACGTATGATGCATCGTCGGCTTGCGAAGATCCGCATCGATGAGGACAACATGCATATCCGATTGAGCGTAAGCTACGGCAAGATTCGTGATCGTCGTCGATTTCCCTTCGCCCGGCCCGGCCGAGGTGACCATAATCGTCCGGATTTCCTCATCGATCGCCGAGAATTGAATGTTCGTTCTCAGTGACCGGTAAGCTTCCGAGATCGGCGATTTCGGATTATCGTGCGTAATGATAGGTCTGCTATTGGTTGACGGTAACACGAGTCGTCTCACCTGCCTGTCGCTGCTGGGATGTTGAAGATTTATGGTTGATCAGATCGTCGGCTTCGATACGGGCGATCATCGCCAGCGTCGGCAGCTCGAGGAATTCCTTGACATCTTCTTCCGTCTTGATGGAATCATCCAAATAGTCGAGCAGGAAGGCGAGCCCTACCGCCGCCATCAAGGATACGACAAAGCTGATCGCAATGTTGAGCTTGGGATTCGGCTTCACCGGCACCGGCTTCTCGCTCACTTGCGCTTCATTCAAGAGGGATACGTTGTCCACCTTCATGATGGACGGAATCTCCCTCTGGAACACCTTCGACACCGCGTTGACGATGTTGGCCGCTTTCTCGTAGGAATGATCCTGGACGACTACCGTCATCACCTGCGTGTTGTTAACCGAGCTTACCTTGATCTTCTTGATCAGCTCTTCCGCCGTCAACTGAAACTCAGGGTAATCTTGTACTACTTTATCCATAATGCGAGGCGTCTTGATAACTTCCTTGTAAGTATCAATCAGCCGGATATTCAAGTTGATCGAGTTAATGTCGACCTGATCCAGACCGAGCCGTTCGTTCGACTTGTTCACGATCAGCTTGGTCGACGCCTCATAGACAGGCTGTATGAAAAAATAACTGGCCGCACCGGTCACTACGGTGCAAACCAATACGATTGCAATGATTATCCAGATCCTCTTCTTGATGATCTTAATATAATCCTTCAGATCCAGTTCCATTATTGACCTCCATTCGTCGGAAAACAGCGTGCAGCTATCTTGTCTTGTCAAATCGGCTTACGGGCACCAAGTAGGAAAAAGAAACTGTAAACCTCCCCGCAAAGAAGAGGAGGTTTACATCGGTTCCCTGCTTATTTATTCAACAGACGATAAATGACCACAGCTGCTTGCGCGCGAGTAGAGTCAGCGTTCGGATTGAATTTATTGTTGTCTTCACCGACAATAATTCCTTCTCCTACGGACAGAGCTACACCGGCTTTCAAAGATTCGTGAATCGAATCGGCGTCAGTGAAGGCTTTCAGCGCAGCGTCCACATCGGAAGCCGCTTTCGCTCCATTCACGGATTGCAAGGCTCTTGCCGCGATCGTCGCCATTTCGGCACGGGTAATTTGACCGTTCGGATCGAACTTGCCTTCTTCTCTTCCGTTCACCAGACCGCTCTTCACGGCTGCCGCAACATACGGTTTGAACCAATCGTTGTCGTTCACATCGCTAAAGTTTTCAGTTGCGGACGCATCCTCAAGACCGAAAGTTTTGACGATCATTTTCGCAAATTCGGCGCGAGTTACCGTACCGTTAGGCACAAACTCGTTATCGCCGCGTCCTTCCAGAATGCCTTTAGCGGCAGCGACTTCAATTTGGCGTCCGGCCCAAGCTTTTACCGAAGCCGTGTCATTGAAGACGACGTTGTTTTCAACTACCGTATAGGTCGAGAAGGATTTTCTTTTGCCGTTGAATTGTCTGTCCTTAGCGTTATATTTACCGCCGTAGAACTCCAATTTGCCGTCGACGATCTTAGCGAGCACCAGCTTCTCCGTATCGAACTTGGAAGGGTCTGCAACCGCCAGACGAACCTCGACAGGACTGGAGAAATTCGTCACTGCAGCGCCGTTCGAACTAAATTCGAATTCGAACACTCCAGATGCTACCGGAAGCTGGGTTACACTGGTCGCTGCGTCGGCATCTTTCTTGCCGATGGTCAGCGTCGTATCCGCGCTGAACGTTCTAGGATCAAGCGCAAGCGTAACGCCTTTAATGCTTACGGCGATTTTATCGATGCCATTATCTTTAGCTGCGGCAAGCAGTTCTTTGGCCAAAGGAATCTCAAGCGTCTTCACGGTAATATCGCCCAGATTCAAGGTAAGCTCCAGCTTGGAAGGCGCAGCATCAGGATCGATCTCTTTCAAGGCATCGAACAGCTTCTGGCTCTCGGCAGCGATTTCTTGAATTTGTTGAACCAGAGCGGCTGTGTCCAGCTTCGCCACGCCTTTATCGCCGTTTGCGGCAATCGACGAGGACAAATCGATTTGCGTGATTTGAGCAATCGTCTCGGCAACGGCCGCTCTTGCTTGCTCTATGAGTTGCTGGCGCTTCTCTTCAGATGCGTTCTTCAGCTGATCCTTGATACTGCTTAAAGTGCTTTGCGCGTTATTGGAGGCTTGATTCACAGGGCTGGTTACGATACCGCCGCCGCCTCCACCGCCGCCGCCTTTATTGTTATTGTTCTTAACCGGATTGTAGGCGGAAGTAACCGTTTGTCTTACCAATACTTTATTGTCCAGCAGCGTTCCCGGAGCCACGATTTTGCCTTCCAGCGTCGTTGTTACCGATCCCGTTCCAGTCTGCGTCGTCTTGATTTTGCCGCTGTCTTCTACATACGCAACCGCGATGTTTGCGTTAGAAGAGGTCCAGACCAAAATGTTCGGCAACGTTTTGCCCAAAATCGTGAATTGGTAATTTTGCGTTTGCGAGTTTTCGATATAATCGCTTGTTCTCGCGAACGTCGTATTCGCTTCGGAACGCAGCAGCGCCAGCGCAATGGTCGTAGCCGCTTCGCGTTTCGGATCGACTGCAGCGACGATTTTATTCGTAACGGCCGCCACATCGTCCACCGTAATACCTATATTACTGAGCACAGTGCTGAATTTAAGCGCTTTGTTGTTCATAACACTGTCTACGGCTGCTTTGATAATATCTTTCATCGCTTGTACGTCGGTAGCCAGCTTCGCCAAATTGTCGAAATCCTTATCGGCCAATTGAGCCTTCAGAGCCGCTTCGACAGCAATCGCGAAGTCAGCCGCATCTTGAACGGACAGGTCTTCCTTGCTGCTGCCGCCCAGCTTGGCCAGCTGCTTGATCACCGGACGGAGCTCTTTGCTGACCAACGCGTCGGCAAGACTGGTTCCCTCTTCCGTATTTTCTTCGATCGCTTCAACGGTAAAGAACACGTTAAGAGCGCTGAACAGCTTCAGAATGTTCGCATCCGACAACTGGTCGAATTCGCTCGGATCTTCTACCGCGCTCAGCTTGCTGTTAATTCTCGTCGTCACTTCGCTCACAAGAGCCGTATCTTCCGCGTTGTTGCCCAAATTGTTCAATTGGGCGCGCGCCTGGCTGATCGAAGCCTTCTCATCGTCGGTCCACACATAGCTGTGCACCTTGTTCAATTCGTTAACAATCGTATTCAGCCCTGGAGTAGCCGCTTGCGCAACTTCCGCTCCAACGCCGAGCTTCTCCAGCAATCCTTTCGTGCTGACCGGCAGCCCTGCCAGAGAACTGAATACCAAACTTGCTGCTACTGTAGAAACTACCAGTTTTTTCTTCATCGTCATTCTATCATCACCTCAAGGTTTATAATCAAATATTAATAAAATTTTAGGAATATAGTCCTATCCGCCCCATGACCAATAAGCCTATACCACTCCTATAGGCCCACATTGACTGAGAACTTCAAACACAAATAGTAAAATAACCCAACTTATAGTACCACGGTCGTATTCGTGCTGTCAACGAAATTCTAGCAAATTGTGACATCCTACCAAACTACCAAAACCTCCACCAAGCCTTGTCCCGCCAGCCCGGCTCGGGCGCTTCCACCGCTTCGCCCCGAATCAGCTTCTCGGCATTTTCCATATAGCCCTGTACAAGACGATCCCCCAATTGCCTTGACAGCAGCGCATAAGCTTCGCGCAGTCCGAACGCCCTGTATTTCATATTGTGGGCATCCGATGCGATGAAATGCGCCAGATGATGCTTGCACATCTCCAGCGAGAGCTTCTGTATCTTCTTGCCGAACAATCCGTTAATAGAATGGCTCGTAATCTGAGAGAGTGCGCCTTGGCGAATCAGCCGCTCCAGCTTGGAAGGATTCTCGGCCAGCTCTATGTTTCTCTCCGGATGGGCAATGATCGGAACCAAACCCATGACACGCAGCTCGTGAAACAACGATTCCGTTTCCTTAGGTATTTCCCGAGTCGGAAATTCGATTAATATGTATGGTGTTGAGTGAAGAGTGCCCGCTATGTCGTTGTGAAGATCTTCCAATAAACGGCTATAAACGCGAATTTCCTGTCCGGACAACACCGTAAGCGGAATACCCTGTTCCTTGAGCGCCTCATTCACATCATGAACGGCTTGTACGACCCGCTTCCAAGGGTTATCATATTTGCCGTTGGCGTGATGCGGAGTAGCAATCAGCGTATGTATCCCCTCCTCAACAGCAGCCCTCGCCATTGCGATAGACTCCTCCATATCCTTCGCCCCGTCATCTATGCCTGGAATCAAGTGTGAGTGAATGTCGATCATGAGCTCCTAACTTCCCTCCGGTCAAGTCATTTACGTATCGTTTTGCTTTGTGCACTGTTGCAAGAAAAGAATAAAATGTATACAAAAACGGTTCTCCAGCGTGAACGGATGGTTGATCTAGCTGCCGAACCCAAGATGTTTAACCGCTTCATCGCCCGAGAGGCGGGCTGCTTGTTATTTTATTCCTCTTCATTTATTATCGGCTGGCACAAGAAGAAATTGTATATGCAAATCTTAACATTTTCCAAACATTTTGCTTAAAACGCCCTCAAAATACCGGGATCTTTCGAATGCCGGTTCAGCCAAAAAAATAGCACAACCCTTAAATTCACTCAGGTTGTGCCTTTTCACTCTACTTGCGACGTCATCATCCGGACGGCAAATGCGGCTCTTTCTCCGACGTCTCCGGCGGCATAGCAGACTGTGTGAGTTTTCTGACAGAAAACCCGCCGCTTTGCAAGCAACCCGCAGGTCGCTGCTTTGCCTCATAGCTACTGAGGGATTCGAATCATATCCTTGCGCCGGTAAACGCTGAGCAGAATTCCCATCGCCGCCAGCTCTACAATCAGATGAGTCCCCCCGTAGCTGACAAACGGCAGAGTCACTCCTCCCAGAATCGGAAGCAGGCCGACGGACATGCCGATGCTCCATATATACTGAACGATAAACAAACCGGACACCCCGCTGATCAGCAGCTTCCCGTACCCGTCCCTCACCACGGCCAACATACGCAGGAGATGAATGGCGAACCAGACGGCGCATGTAACGACAACGCCTCCCCCCAGCCATCCCATGCTGTAGATCAAATAGGTAAACAGCGTATCCGAATAAATATAAGGAAGCTTCGTATTGACGGCGGCGAAGCCGTGACCCCACCACCCGGCGGAACGGACCGCCGAATCGATTTGAATGTACATGTATCCCTCCACAGGATCTTCATATCGGTCGAAAAAGGCGCCCAGACTTATTCTGCTGTGTAACGAAGACAAGGTATACAGCCCCCCCATCGCTGCAAGCACGATCGCTTGCGAAGCTATAGCCAGCCGGCTTTGGCGCGCCGTGTACAGAAGCAGCAAATAAGCCGCGGCGTAAATCAATAAGGACGACACGGAGGGGGCCATTACGTACACTACTGCAGGAATAAACACGAACAGCAAATGCTGCAGCGCCAGCGACCTCAAGTCCGTTCCCCAATGACGGAGCAATCCCGCGGCGGCCACGATAAACAGAAACGGGCTCACGCTCATCCAATCGACGGTCATAGGGCCGATGACAATCCAGCTCTTCGTTCCGTTGACTTGAAGCCCCCATGCCATCGTCGCAAGCGCAACCAGCAGCGTCCCCGCATACATCGCCCAGGAATAATGCTGCAGCTTCCGGTAATCAAAGAACAGGAACGCCGTCATAGCCAGCAAACCGGCCGCAATAAACATAGCTTTTTTTACCAAAAAATGCCCTGAAGGAGCAGTATTGCCCTCGTTGCCCGTATATGCCAGCTCCACCGCATACATAGCCACCAGCGAAATGATGAGCAGGACGGCTACCCAGCCGACGAGTCCCCAAGGAATACGCGGCTTATGTACTTTATTAAGCTCGCGGCCGACCGCCTCGGGATCGCCCATCTGCCGAATCGCCCATTGCGCCGCCGCCTTCTCATCCAAGCCCTCTTCCTGCTTGGCGCTCATCAGTTCTTCCAAGTGGCCCGCCATCTCCTGCCGGATTTCCTTATGCAGCTCTCTAGCTTTGACACGGCCGCACACGGCGGATAAATACTCGTTGATAAGAGGATGTTTATCGAATCGGTTCATCCTTGTCCCTCCCCCAGCACCCGGTCTACCGCGTTGCGGAACAAGCGCCATTCCTGCTTCTTCTCCTGAAGCTGCCGCTTCCCGCTATCCGTCAGACGGTAATATTTGCGTTTGCGGCCGTCGGCCTGCCGCCAGTACGACTCGACCCACCGTTCCGCCTCCATCCCGTGGAGTATCGGATACAGCGTACCTTCCTTGAGTACGAACGTTCCGTCGGAGCTTCGCTCCAGCTCTTTGATCAATTCGTAGCCGTAACGGTCCGTTTGTTCCAGCAGCGTCAAAATTAACGTGCCCGTGCTGCCTTTCAGCAGCTCTTTGTTGACACTCATGCCAGAGATGACACCTCCATATTCAATCTCAAAATCATTTACCTCGTTGTTCTATGCATCGTATATCTATGTATATAGTAGCAGAAGATCGCGCCAATTTCAAAAGAATGTTCGCCTCCCTGAAACGGCACTTCCGGAAGGCTGGGTCGCAGGAAATAGCCGATCATGGCCAAACAACGAAAAAAAGCAGCCGGCTTCGCATCAAACCGATGCGGCGGCTGCTTGACAGACTGGATGATTATTCGGCGTGAGCCGACGAAACAATCGGTTATTTAACTAACTGCCCGCGGGTAACGCCCAGTTGGTTGGTCGCTTTGAGCTTTTTCCAAACCTGCGTTCCGCTAATAGTGCCCTGCAGAGCGCGTTGATACAAATCGATAACTTCCAGCACTTTATCCGGCGTTTCCTCCAGAAACTCCACCCGGAAGGAGGCTACCCCGAGGTCGAGGAAGTTGCGCACATATTCGGCGCCGGATTGCTCGATGGCATTGTACACCGTATTGCGGCAGCCCTCGTCGACCCGCACCGGATGAGACATGCCGACGCGGTCCTGCAGCGACAAGCGATGCTCTTCGCACGGGCGTCCGCAGTTCGTATAGTCGGTCCCCTCGCTCATAAACGTGCAGTACACGCAGTGCTCCGTATGGAACATCGGCATATGCTGATGAATGACGACCTCCAGCTTGGAAGTATCGGCCACCTCCAACAGATCGACCATCTGCTGAATGTTCAGATCGTACGAAGGCGTCACTTTGCTTAAGCCTGCATCGAGGAACAGAGCGGCTGTCTTATGATTCGCTATATTTAAGGAAAAATCTCCGATCAGTTCCGGATGACGTTCCTCAGGATGCTCCATACGGTATTTCATGTAATAATAGACAGCCCCCGTATTGCGAACGAGCACCGCGTCGGGCTGCAGCTTCATAATATTGCGAAAGTAGCCGGTTTCCCCCGGCATATGAATGCGCGGCGTCGCCAGAGCGATCCGCTTGCCGGCCTCCCGGGCCGCCTCTACCGCCGCGGGGAACTGCTTGATAAATTCGAAGTCGGCATAGATCATGTCGACGTCCGTCCGCGCGGCCGCGCGCACCTGCTCCAGGTTGCGGCACAGCGCCGTAAGCCGCGGAGCCTGCGGCTTGCCGTTCTTCGGCGCCGCATCGTCCATGGCGGTTATGCGGCGTTTAATATACGAGCGCGGAGCTTGGCGCGCCTCCTCCAATTGCGCCGCAGCATTGCGGCGCATGCCGTTCAGTTCGCGCATCGGCACGATCAGGGCCCCGTCCAGCTGCACGTCAAGCTCTCCAAGCTCCAGCGTCGTCCCGCCCAGACGGCCGAACTGATCCTCGAACAGCGCGGCGTCCATCGGCCGCTTCTCCGCCTGCACGAGCGGCAGCTCGGACTCCACATAGACCGTATGGCCGGTTAGCCCGTCGGTCCACCAGCTCTTAAGCGGCTCGCCCAGCTTGCCTGTGACGCGGATCGATACCGGGAATGTGCGATAAGGCTTCTCCGTCTCGAACGTCTGGCGCAGCCGCTTGTCCAGATGCGGGTCGTTCGTCTTCCAGATCCGGTCGCCGACATGAACTCTGCCCAGGTTCACGTCATTGCGCCCGGGCACGATCTCGATCAAGCCGCCGTACGCCTCGCCTTCCAGCTTCTCGCCTTTGCGGCGAATATCGTATACGCGGCCGCCTTCCTCCTTCTTCGTCGGGTCCCCGGCGTCGAAGCAGATGCCGTCCCCGCGCTTCAGCGGCGCTTCGAGCTCGCAGAGCACGCCGTCGCGCAAAATTTGCTTCACGCGCCCTACATAGACGCCGCGGCTTTTCGGGTAAGTTCCCTCGACCAACTGCTTATTGTTCGTTCCTTTGAGAAAGCCGTAGGTGAAACCGCGAGAAAAGCTCTGCTCCAGCTCGCGCAGCTCCTCCTTCGTCGGCTTGGCCTGCCCGGTTTCGAAGTAGCGGTCAATCGCCTTGCGGTACTTGCTTACGACATTCGCTACATACTCCGGACTCTTAAGCCGGCCTTCGATCTTGAACGAAGTCACTCCCGCTTCGATCAGCTCGGGAACGAGCTCCAGCGCGGCCAAATCCTTCGGCGACAGCAGGTAGGCGATATCGCCCATCGGCTTCTGCACGCCGTCCACCATCAGGTCGTAAGGCAAACGACAGGCTTGAGCGCATTCTCCGCGGTTGGCCGAACGGCCTCCCCACATCTCCGAGGTCAGACATTGACCCGAATACGAGACGCACAGCGCGCCGTGCACGAACACTTCCATCGGCAGCTTCGCCTGGCCGCCGATCTGTTTGATTTGCTTCAGATTATTTTCCCGTCCGAGCACCACTCGTTCGATATCGAACGGCTTCGTGAACTCGACCGCTTCCGGAGAAGTGATCGTCATCTGGGTCGAGCCGTGGATCGGGAAATCCGGGGAAATGTCGCGAATCATCTTGACCAAGCCCAGGTCCTGCACGATGACCGCGTCCACCCCCGCGTCAATACAGGCTTCGATCAGCTTGCGTGCTTCGTCAAGCTCATCCTCGAACACCAATATATTGAAAGTAAGAAATCCTTTCACCCCGTACAGATGAAGAAAAGACATAATATCAGGCAGCTCGTCCGTATGAAAATTGTTCGCCCGGGCCCGCGCATTAAACTTCTCCACGCCGAAAAAGACGGCATTCGCCCCGTTGGCTACAGCCGCTCTGAGACAGTCCCAATCGCCGGCCGGGGCGAGCAGCTCTATATCCTCTTTGCTTAACTTCATAAAGTTCATTCCTCCGAATGCAATTCCGATTCTCTTAACATATCGCTTCAACTAATATAGTGTACCAGAAACAGCCCCGGTAAGGCCAATAAAACCAGCAAATGGCAGAGGGCCTGCGAAACGTCCGTTAAGCCCAGCTTATCCCGCAGCCGCGCCGGTTAAACATGGGCTTTCAAAGGAAATTCGAAGCTTGACGGAGCCAAGAGCGGCGTCCGCGAGAGATGCGGCGATCGGCGGTCCCGCCCGCATTCTGTGCTCAACTCAAACCCCAATTCTGGTACGATGGTTCCATTTTCCCAACCGAAGTTCCAAATATCAACGAGGGCAATTCCGAAAAGCGAACTACACGCTGCTGTTAAAAACTTAATTGCCGAATCCGGAGAGGCTGCTCGCAATTTCAATGGCGTGGACGAAACGGAAGCATTTTTGGGCGATGTAACGGGGGATTAGATGCTTCCCATTACCTATCTTGGCCCCGCAGAACGCTATTTTAAAAAACTCGTTGAGAAACCGCTAAAGCGCGCCTATTTCGATGCGATCCTGGCCATTCGAAATGATCCCTCGATTGGGGAACAAAAGACAGGCGATCTCACTGGCATATTCAGCTATGATGTATCAGAAGAAAATGATGATGGTGAGCTTGTGGTCGTCATCATGGCTGGATCTAGGGAAAACTTCGCCTGCCCGGAGACAATGACGTACACGACCTCGATGGCAGCCCAGCCTTGGCCCATGGATAGCGCCCATGGCATATGGGCTCCGGCTACCGCGAGCAGCCCCCATCCCACGCCCTCTTCAAGCACCCCCGATGAAGCGACTACCAGAGCTTGCGCCCGAGCCGGAGGCAGCAGCTTCATCCCTATCGCGGCTACCGGCCCCCGCAGAATCAGCGCGGCGGTCCAACCGGCGGCTCCGATTCCGTACGCCTTCCAATCGATGCCTGGACCAGCCGCATAGGAGAAATACAGCCCCAACAGGACAGGGACTGCCATATACAAAGGAAGCGCCTTGAAGAAGCGGATCTTTATACGCCGCACCTCTTCCGGAGTAATTTCGTTATCCGAAGGACTGGTCATCCGCGAAACACCCCGATCTCTCAATTGCCGTTTTCCATAATCATACTCATTTTCCTGCCGCCGTATCAACATATTCCTGTGTGTTCCGGTCCTTGATTTGCCAAGTTCCACCCCATGTCAGCTTGTCCGACAAAAGTTAACAAAGCCCGCCATCCATGCTATAATTGCAAAGTAGTCCAATCAAGCTTATAATCGAGGGATTTTATTGAAATTGACTAAAGGCCGGATCGCCGGTGCCGTTATCGGCATTCTCGTGATCTTTGCAACGTGGCTGGCCGTCTCCGATAAGGAGCTGTCCGTCCGCATGCTGTACGCCTGCAGCGGCGACAGCTTCGATACGGCTGCATACGGCCAGTTGGAACAATCGCTAGTCGCTAATCTGCAATTGGAACGGCACAATCTGGACAAGCTGACGCTGCGTCAGCTGAAAGGCTACGAAGCCGTCTATCTGGACCCTTCTTTGCATGAGACGCTAACGGACAAGCAGCGCGAGCTCTTGCAAAGCTACGTCTCCCAGGGAGGGCATCTGTTCCTTGAAAATAGCATGGTCGCGGATTTCCCGCTCGACTTCATCGGGGCGAAGCGGCTCGTCGATTTGACGCCGCCCGCCCAGCTTGCCGCAAGCTCAGGCAAGACCGCCGGTGCGGCCGGGGAAGCCTTCGCCTATCCCCAAGTCGAGCTGAACCTGCAGGGAATGCAGCAGCTGTTCCGCCAGTTCATGGACAACTACATCAACCATGACGGCGCTGCCGATCTGCAGCAATTTTCCTGGGGAAAAGGCATGATTCCTTCTACCGCCGAGCCGATGGTCACGCTCGGCGAACAAGCGATTTATGCCCTGAACCGTTACGGCAAAGGGACCGTGCTGTTCAGCAGCGCCCTGCTGCCGAACCGGTATTACATAACCGGCTATGACATGAGCAGCGGTATGGACCCGAGCCTCGGGTTCGATAAGCTTGCCGCGGCGGTGAACGGTGCCAAGAAGCCGGTCTCCGGAGCGCTTTATTTCGACCGCAACCAGCTTCCGCTGGAGCCCTATTATCACTTCACGTTCGCCGCGGCCGGCGCGCTGATGCGCAGCGAGTACGCCGCCTTCGTCTCGAAGGAGACGCTCGGCTACAGCGTGAAGAAGGTGATGGGACCGTACGGGCGGCCCGCAATGTCGCATCAGAATCATTTCGAAGCGATTGAAGCGATCCGCGACGGCGAGGGCATCCAATGGGCCGAGCTGCTGAAGAAGTACAATCAGGTGCCTTCCTTCACGCTCGTCCGCTCGTCGTTCCACTGGGGACGATGGCAGGAATCGCTCGTTGTTCACTTGAATGAAGGAACGAATGATAAGCCGGCTTTTCACGGAGAGACGCCGAATTCGTTTTATTCGAGCGGCACCCGCGTCATGGCGGACGGCGACCCGATCCGGCTCGCGCTGTACCCGGACTATCGTTCGCTTGGAGACCCGGTCGACAAGCCGTTCCGGGCTTACCCGGCGCTTGCCGATCTGAACGGCGACGGGCGGCCCGACCTGATCGTCGGGTCGGCCGACGGTACCATCTCCGCTTACCTTAGCGGCGGGGCTCAGCCGGACGCTTACGGCGGGCAAGAGCTGCCCGCCGGCCTGACGGCGCCCGACGCCTTCGGTAAGCGCGAGCCGCTGCGGCTGGCTAACGGTCAGCCGCTCAAGACCGACGCGTACGCGAGCGTGGCCGCGTACGATCTGAACGCCGACGGCCGGCCGGACCTGGTCCTCGGCCTGGCCGACGGCACGCTCGCCGTCGCCTACGGCCAAGCCGGCGGCGTCTTCGCAAGCCCCGTCCCGCTCGTCGCGGACGGGAAGCCCATTCGAGCCGCGGCGCCCGTGGCTCCGGCTCTGGGCGACGTCACCGCCGACGGCGTTCCCGACCTCGTGGTCGGGGATGCGGATGGCGGTGTGACGCTCTACCGCGGCCAGCGCGCAGCGGGCCGCGGCGGCGCCGCAGGCGCCGGCTCGGGCGCCGGCACAGCCGGGGAGCCCGTCGCCTTCGAAGCCGGGCGCTTGCTGTTCAAGCTGCCCGCGAAGTTCGCCGCGCCGTCGATCCGCGACATGAACGGCGACGGTCGGGCCGACCTGGTAGTCGGCAACGTCGAGGGCGACCTGCGCATTTACTTGCAGCAGGCGGACGGAACGTGGCAGCCTTCCGGCGTGCTGGAAGGCGCCACCGTGAACCAGCTCGGCAATCACGCCCTCGTCGGAGGACATAACTCCGTACCGCTCTGGTACGATTTGAATCACGACGGCAAAGACGACCTGCTCGTCGGCCAGCTGGAATTCGGGATGGCGATCCCGGTCGACGATCCGAAATTCCCGTATGCCGAGCAGCTGCAGGCGTTTATCCAATATAACAAGGATCATTACCTGGATTTGTTCCCTCATATGTTTGTCCATAACTTCACAAGCGACGGGCAGGAGAAGGAAGAAATCGCGCTCCAGCAGAAGTCCTTCAAGACGTTAGGCATTCCGTGGAACATGCCGGGGACGAACCAGCATACATGGCGCATCAACAATCCGGACCGTACGCAGACGCTGAACAATGAACGTAATGCGGAAGTCTGGTATAACTTCGGCTTCCGCCCGTCGAACATTCCGAACGAACCGCGTCTCGGCGTTCAGTATAACTGGAGCTTTCCGTTCCTGATGACGGACGCCGGCTCCAGCGAGCCGTCCAATCCGCCGCTATTGCTCAGTACGCCTGCGCCGGTGCTGCGGCTCGGCGAGTATTCAACGGAAGACTTGTTCCAGTCGTACATTAACCTGGATTTACCGATCGATTATTTCGAGCATATCGAATATCATTTCCCTACGCGGGTCGGCGAGCTGCTCGAATTCGTTCAATATCTCGATAAGATTCGCAATCAATACGGCTACAACTTTATGACCGAGCCGCAGATGGCCCGCTCCGTCCTGAATACGTTGACTACCCGCGTTTCGGTGTCCCGGCCGTGGATCGAAGTCGTATTCGATCATCTGAAACGGCTGATCGGCATCCATTCCGACCCGTCCATCCGGATTCAGCCCGATACTACCGGCGTTCCGGCGCAAGCGGCGGAATACAAAGGGACGCTCGGCGTTTCGATCGAACGGGGACAAGCTTACGCGGAGCGCCCGATGACCACCGACTCCGACGTCTCCGATCTGCGCGGGGATAAGCTGTATCTCGGCGTTCCGGGCAAAACTAAGGTTCGCTTCGGCGAGGGGACAGGCGAGGCTTCGCTGCACATGCTGCGCGCCAATACGCCTTATCGTCTGGATAAACAGAACGACGGATGGACGCTGGAGCTGCAAGCCGGCGGCATGCAGCAGGTTCAATTGCGGAGCTCTCAGCCGCTTGCGATCGAAGGCGATCAGCTGCAAGTCGATCATCAGGACGGCACCGAGGTGTACACGGTAACCCATTTCGGAGCCGCTGTCACCGTCACGGTCCGCAGCCCTAAAGATTGATCCGCGCTATGCTTTTCATGCGACGCTTTCGCGAACGGAACTGCCCGGCAGCGATGTCCGTGAAACTTAAGCCCATTCTGCGAAACCGGAAGATTCCCGCGAATGCCTTGTTCCTTCAGGCTCGCGGGAATCTGTCGCGTTACACGCCCTGCCGCCCTTCGCTTAAGGGCCGGCTTGCGGCGAGTAGGCGAACGGCGAGCTAGTGTAAGGCAAGCCTGCAAGCTTTTTAATATACTGCATATCCAAGGAGGAACTTTCCATGCAAGACCTGCTTCAAGAGCTGGAAGAGCATATCCGCAGCCGCTACGAGATCGAAGCGGACGACGACGATTTTACGGTAGACGTCCATTTGTTCGATTACGGCTACATTGATTCGATCGGCGCTACGGCGCTCATCGCCCACATGGAGAAAACGTACGGCATTCAAGTCACGAATCAGGATCTGATGCTGTATTCGCTGAATACGGTACGCGAAATCGCCGATTTCATTCAAACCAAGACTGCGAGGTAATCAATTATGGAATGCGTCGTATCCCTGGAAGGATTGGCTTCCAGCCAGCACGGACAATTGAAGTACGCCGCCGCGTTTATCGACGAGCAGATCAGCGACATCCGGCTTGACGACAAGCATATTTATATCACCCATGAGTCGGTCAAAGGAAACGCAGCGATAGAAGCGCATGTGCGCCGTCTGATCGAGCGATTTTCCCAAGGAGACTTCGGCTTCAAAGAAAACATCTTGTTCGAGCACAAAGTGGAAACGCCTTATGAAGGCGACATTATCGCCGAGCTCGTCGAGCGCAAAATCATTAAAGTGCTGGAGCCCGGCTTGTTTATTTTCCGCGAACCTTTCTCCAGCCTGATGCGGTTTCTCGATTACTCCTTCATGACGAAGGTGGCGGGCCGCTTTTCCGGCATTCAGGAGGAGTCGTATCCGGCCGTCATTCACTGCGATACGCTGAACAAGACGAACCATTTCACTTCTTTTCCCGAGCATATTCATTTTCTGACGCACTTGCGCGAAGATCTCGACATTATCGAGTCGTTCTCCCAATCGATCCGCGATGCCGGCGGCTGGAAGCAGGATAGCCCGCTTGACCTTAACGCGAGCATGCCGAAGCCCAAGTTCGCCATGAACCCTTCGACCTGCTACCACTGCTATGAAGGACTTCAGAACGAAACGCTGGAAGGCGACGGGATGATCGTGACGGCGATTTCCAAATGCCATCGCTTCGAGTCGCGCAACCATACCGATTTCGGCCGTTTGCTCGATTTCAGCATGCGCGAAATTATTTTCGTCGGCAAGCCGGAATTCGTTAAGGAGAACCGTCTTCGTTCTATCGAGTACTTGAAGGAGCTTGCGGTGGAATGGAATGTAGACTGTATGATGGAGATCGCCAACGATCCGTTCTTCACGAACGATTTCCAAACCAAAGCGTCGTTCCAGCGCAATCAAGAAATGAAATACGAGCTTCGTCTGTCGATTCCGCATGTGAAGAAATCGATCGCCTGCAGCTCGGTCAATTTCCACAGCAATACGTTCGGCACCGCCTTTAACATTAAAATGGGCAAGCGCAACGCCGTCACCGGCTGCGTCGGCTTCGGGATCGAACGCTGGGCTTTCGCTTTCCTCGCTCAATACGGACTGAACGAGGCCGACTGGCCCGAGGCTTTCCGCGAGCAGTATCATGCTTGGCAGCAAAAATCGCTGTAACCGGCCTTTAACACTAAAAAAAGATGTGGATTCCCTATGAAACTGATCGCATTTCTGCGTAAAAACAGCTTCGTGCTGCTGCTCATCGCCGTCTTCGTCCTGTCGGATGTACTCCTCAGTCTATGGGACCCGATGGTGACGTCGCGGCGCTTTTATAAGAACGACTTTACCAAAACGCTCTATCACCACGATTGGGTGGATCACGGCCCCGTGTTTTTCGGCAATTCGGCGGTGACCGGAGCGTATATCGAAGACCAGTCCCAGTCCAAGCTCGTCGAGATGGGGCTGTCCTACGGCAAGCTGACCGATCTGAAGCCGATTTTGGAGCGGCAGCTGTACCATGTGGACCGCGAGCTGGTCATCGGGATCGACGTCCATACGATGATCGACAGTCTCGACACGGACCCGACCTACCAGTGGTTCAAGCCCTGGTACCAGCCTTATGTGTATACGTATCGCGATTATTTCCGGGATTCGGGAGCCGAGCTTGGCTGCCAGCTGTACCAAGGCTTCTTGATACAGGATGCTTTAAAACTGCAGGCCTGCACGCGCTTTCCCGAGACGGTCGAGCTCAGCAAGACGAATCCGCTGGCGTATCAGCCGCGCTGGATCGATAAAGAGCTGTATTTCGGCCAACAAACCGACGATCAGCTGAAGACGAAATGGGCGGAATACGATCAGCGCTTCGGCTGGATGACACTGAAGGATTTTCAGGGGAATCTGGACGCTCTGGATTGGGTGCTGGCCTACGCCAAAGAGCATAACCTTCAGGTGCGCGTGATCTGGATGCCGTGGAACAAGGCTTACGAGCTGCCGCGGTACATGCCTGCGCTGCAGCAGGCCGTTAACGACCGTCTGGCCAAGTACAACGTCCCTGTGCTCGATTTACTGCAAGGCTTCGACAAGAAGTATTTCCACGATCTCGTTCACTTAAGCCGTCAGGAAGGCGCACCGGTGTTTACGAAGGAGGTTGACGCATGGCTCCTTTCGCTCGCAAAATCATCGAAGTGATCGTCTATGCGGCGATGCTGATCATGGTCCTGATCTATTTTACCGGCAAAGGCATCTTTATTTACGAAGGATTTTAACGCTGCAAGCTTCCTGCGGGAAGCTTTAAAAGCGTGGTGAAAAAGCGAGCGGAAACCTCTATCGACCGCAGACCGCGAATAAATCACCACACTTCTAAGGAGTAAACCTATGTTTTATATGAACATGAACGCGGTTATGGCCATGATCGGCATGATCATTATTTTGGCTCTCACCCGTTGGTGGCCGCATAACAAGCGCTATTTGCTGCTGGCGTTCAACCTCTGTTTCTTGCTCTTGTTCAGCAAGAAGCTTTTTCTCTTTTATATCGTGTATACGGTGATCAACTATATTTGCTTCCTGTGGCTGTGCTACACGAAGAAGTGGCGCAAAGGCGGCTTCATCGCCCTGATCGTGCTCAACGTCGCGGCGGTATCGGGTATCCGGCTGCTAGGTATGGAGGCTTCGGAGCATCCTTTGTTTGACGCCGTCATCGCGCTGACGTTGATTTATAACGTGCTCAAGGTCATCGACTCGCATTATTTCGCCTACTTCTTCGGCAAGGACGCCAAGGCCAAAATCACGGATTACATGAACTACATCCTGTTCGTGCCGACGTTCACCTCCGGTCCGATTCTGAAGTTCCGCGATTTTATGGCCGACACCAAAAAGCCCTACCGAGTGAACGCAGACCAGGTAGAGGAAGGCATCAAGCGGATTATTCTCGGTCTGTTCAAGAAGCTCGTCATCGTAACCTGGATGACCGACATCTTCCATCACGTGCAGGATCAGGAGCTGTATACGCAGCAATCGATCTTTTTGATGATTTGGTTCTATATCATGCTGTTCTTCGATTTCTCCGGTTATTCGGACATCGCCGTCGGCTTTGGCCGTCTGATGGGCTATACGATCCCGGAAAACTTCAAAAAACCGTTCCAATCGCCCACCCTTACGCAATTTTGGCGCAATTGGCATGCGACGCTCGGCGACTGGTTCCGCGATCATATCTTCATGTTCTTCTCGCGCCAAGCTCCGACACGCTGGATGGGCGCAGGGTTGTCGATTCTGATTATGGTCTTGATCGGCCTATGGCACGGCTTCGGCTGGATCTACTTTTTTTACGGCCTATATCACGGTATTGTCATTGCGATCGAAACGCTGCTGGGCAAATCGACGGTGAACAAGAAGAAAGTGTCCCGTGCCTACTTCCTCGGGCGCTGCGCGCTGACGCAAGCGATAGTAACCGTCTCCGTCGTCGTCTATAGCGGCAGTACCGATACGGTGCTGAAAATTTACCGCGGTCTGCTGAACTGGCCCTTCTAAAGTCAGCTTCGCCGCCTGTGTAAAAAAGAGTCCTCGTTCTCTTCGGGAACGACAGACTCTTTTTGTTTAATATAGGGCCAGATAGCGCTTTCCTGAATTCTCCTTCGAATACAAATAGGCCTCCGTGCCGATAACCTCAATCCGTTCCAAAGCTGTCAAATCAAAAGAATCGATCTGTCCCTCAACCCCATTTGTTGCTTTCAATGCATGAATAAGCTGCGGAATCATCTTATGATCGCTTGAGACGAAAGTAACCGGAATGTCCCTTTCATTAACCCGGATTCTCAAGCCGATTCCTCCTTTTCTAACGCTTTCGCGGTTTCGCCGCTGCCTTGCTGCATAAATCCGGAAAAGAAAGAGTCCAAACGCTCCAAACTGTGAGACTGCATAATATTGCATTGAATTTGATTGCTGCTCGATGCCGAAATAAACACATCGCCGATATGCTGGTACACTTGGTTCTGATCTTTTTTATGGACGTGTACGTTGCCTGATTTCATATCGATATTTAGCGAAATTTGGTTAGACAACTCGACCAAGCATGTGGACTTTTTAAAGTGATTTGGGAAACGAAGCCATTGGCCGGAAACCGTTTCAACGATTTGGGTATCTTTGTTATACATATTTGATCCGCCCTCTCTTCAAAAAGTTATACATCCTGCGATCGACCGACATCGCTGCAACTTGGCTGCTTTATGCACCTCTTTTCTTCTATGGATTATGGCGCCCTTATTATTGTAATGGATCGCGAGTGCAAAGAAATGGGAACTCTGTCGAGACAACCTGTCGAAGTTTATTTTTTTCCTATGATCAAAATGCACGGCCTCTGTCCTCAACTTGGACTAGGAGCGGCGGGCAAACAATGATATAATCGGAGTATCGCGTACACGCGTACATTTTACATATTTTCGGAGGTGTCGTCATGAAGTTAGGAGTTTTTACGGTATTATTCGGACAGAAGCCTTTGGAAGAAGCGCTCGACTATATTGCATCCAAAGGCTTGGAAGCAGTTGAAATCGGCACCGGCGGTTATCCGGGCAACGCACATTGCAATCCGGATGTGCTTCTTTCCGACGACCAAGCATTGAAAGCATTTAAGAAAGCCGTCGAATCGCGCGGTCTGATGATTAGCGCTTTGAGCTGCCACGCCAATCCGCTGCATCCGCAAAAGGCGATCTCGCAGGAGCACCAGGATCTGATCCTCAAGACGATTCGGCTTGCCGAGAAGCTTGAAGTGCCTGTCGTGAACACCTTCTCCGGCTGCCCTGGCGACCATGAGGATGCCAAATATCCGAACTGGCCTGTCGCTCCTTGGCCGCCTGATTTCCAAGAAATTTTGGACTGGCAGTGGGCTAACAAGGTCATTCCTTACTGGACGGAAACGGGCAAATTCGCAGCTGACCACAACGTGAAGATCGGTCTGGAGCTGCATGGAGGTTTCTCCGTTCATACTCCGGCTACGCTGCTTCGTCTGCGTGAAGCCGCGGGAGAAGCGATCGGCGCGAACCTGGACCCAAGCCATATGTGGTGGCAAGGGATCGATCCGGTTCAAGCGGTGCAAATTTTGGGCCGTGCCGGTGCAATTCACCACTTCCATGCCAAGGATACGACGATTGACCCGATCAATGTAAACAAGCACGGCTTGACCGATATGCAGTCTTATACGGCGATGCTGGACCGCGCTTGGCAGTTCCGTACCGTCGGCTTTGGCCACGATCTGAAAACATGGGCGGATATTATCAGCGCGCTTCGTCTGGTCGGCTACGATTATGTGGTCAGCATCGAGCATGAGGACGGTCTGATGTCCGTCGAGGAAGGCTTCACCAAAGCCGTCCAAAACCTGGAGCAAGTACTGATCAAAGAGCCGCTTGGAGAAATGTGGTGGGTATAGTACCCTCATCATGTCGGCATACAGCGAAAAGCCCTCAGACCACTCGGTCTGGGGCTTCATTTTTTGTCACATTAGAGATCCGCTTATTCTCGTAAGGCATCGAATGACCTTATCTGGCACTCACCGTTAGACATGCGGCTTCCGTTCTGTTATGTATCCCTGCGGCATGAGCTAGACGGCTTATTGCAATCCCGTTCTCGTGTTACAGTTTATCCATCCAGTTCATAACCATTACGACATCCATAATCAGGAACACGATCAAGCTAACCGTGCTAAAGCCGATGGCAAATGGGTTCTTTTTCGGCGAAACCAACAGACGGAATACGCCGATAGCAATGACAATGGTAAACAACATTACAAACGGGTCAAAACCGGTAAATTTGCTCGCTGCTTGCGCTGCCTCTTCAGCCAAAAACATCGAGAGACCTCCTTCAGTATACAAAAATGCTTAATTTCTATCTTATCTTGACTCGTGATGAAGTGCAAGCCATAAATAGGAAGTGTAACAAGTTTGTCAACATTTTTCGCCTTTTTTGCCTTGCTTTTCCCCATTCTACAGCTTTGAAAAAAATCGTCTTCAATCATAAGCAAATTGTTCAATACCTATAACTAAACCTTATATTACTGTAGGGCAATTCCAATTTACGTATGATCTGAAAAGTGATACTATTAGGGAGATCTTTTTCATACTAAATCAATCGGATTTACCGTTAAGGAGGAGCAATACTAACCATGGCATACGAAGCAATTTGGGCCGCCGACCCTTCCAAGATCAACAAATTCGAGCTGGTAAAGCTGGAGAAAGACGGCCTCGACGTGATCCGTACCATCATTGAGAAGTACGCTCATGAAGGATATGACTCGATTACGCCTGAAGATATGGATCGCTTCAAATGGGCCGGCGTGTATCAGCAAAAACCGAAGGATGGCCACTTTATGATGCGGGTTCGCATCAATTCCGGGATCATGACATCGGATCAAGCTCGCGCAATGGCCGATATTGCCAGAGATTACGGGCGCAATCTGGTCGATGTGACCACGAGACAAGCGATTCAATTCCATTGGCTGCGTGTCGAACATTTACCTGACATCTTTAAACGTCTGGAAGCGGTAGGGTTGTATTCCTACGAAGCATGCGGCGACTGCCCGCGCACTGTGGTAGGGAACCCGCTCGCCGGCATCGATAAAGATGAGCTGATGGATACGACGGAGCTCGTCAATCAGGTCAACGACTTCTTCTTGATGAACCGTGATTTCTCTAACCTCCCACGTAAATATAAAATGTCCATTTCTTCTAATATTTATAACTCCGGTCACGCGGAAATTCAGTGCTTGGCCTTTACTCCGGCAACCAAAGTAATCGACGGCGTCGACGTGATCGGCTTCCACGCCTGGGTCGGCGGCGGCCTGTCTGCCAAACCTCATCTGGCTAAACAGCTGGATTTGTTCGTAAAGCCAGAGGACGTGTTAAAAGTAGCGATTGGCGTAACGACCATTTATCGCGATCACGGCTACCGCGAAAAGCGCCATCATGCCCGCCTGAAGTTCCTTGTCGCCGACTGGGGTCCAGAGAAGTTTAAGGAAAAATTGATCGAGCTGATCGGCGACATGCCTGCCCGCGGCGAAGATAAAATTGCCGGCTGGAAAGCCGCCTATTTCGACGGGGTTCATCCGCAAAAGCAGGAAGGCTTGAATTATATCGGCCTGAGCGTTCCTGTAGGACGTCTTGATTCGGACGAGCTGACCGAGCTTGCCCGCATCGCCGATGAGTACGGCGACCGAACGATTCGTACTACCGTATCCCAGAACATTATTCTATCCGGCGTTCCAACGGAAAAAGTGGGAGCTGCGCTGGCGGAGAAAGTATTCGAGCGCTTGACGCCGAATCCGAGCCATTTCATGAGCCGTACCGTATCCTGTACCGGCAACGAGTTCTGCAATCTGGCTGTGGTCGAAACCAAGCAGAGAGCCGTGCTCGTAGCCGAATATTTGGATGCCAACGTTGAATTGGACGAGGAAGTACGGATTCACTTCATCGGCTGCCCGAATGCCTGTGGTCAGAAGCATATCGCCGACATCGGCCTGCAAGGCGCGCTGGTAAAAACGCCGGAAGGCATGGTCGATGCCTTTGATATCGCTGTGGGCGGTATTCTCGGACCGGGAGCCCAATTTAACCAAGTGCTCAAAGGACGCGTGAAAGGCGACAATGTCGGCCCTGTCCTTGCGCAATTGATCTTGTATTATAAAGAAAACCGCAGCGAAGACGAGACGTTCAATCAATTCGTCAACCGTGTCGGCATTCCGGCTTTCCAGGACAAATTGACCTCCATTCTCGCCTCGTGAGAACAGCGTCTACCGACGTGACGTCCTTATATAGATAAACGGACAAGAGCCCCTTTCCACCCCGGTGGAGACGGGCTCTTGTCCGTTGAGAGAGCCCAACAGGACTGCTTAAGATGCGACTTAGGCAGCCCTGTTGTATATTCATATGAAGCTCGGTTTAGTCCGGCATCCGCTACACTACGGCATTCTCCATCTGCTTCAGTCGCTGCGCATAATCTTCGGATCTAGCACGGTCCCGTTCCAAAATCGGCTTCAAGTAGCGGCCGGTATACGATCCCTCTACTTTAACTACTTCCTCCGGCGTACCGGTAGCTACGATCGTGCCGCCTTTGCTTCCGCCTTCGGGTCCCAGATCGATCAAATAGTCCGCCGTTTTAATCACATCGAGATTATGCTCGATGACCAGCACGCTATCGCCGTTCTCGACCAAACGATGCAGCACCTTCAACAGCCGGTCAATATCGTCGATATGAAGACCCGTCGTCGGCTCGTCAAGAATATAGATCGTCTTGCCAGTGCTTCTCCGGTACAGCTCCGCTGCCAGCTTGACGCGCTGCGCTTCCCCGCCCGACAGCGTCGTCGCCGGCTGGCCGAGGTTCATATAGCCCAGACCTACGTCCAGCAGCGTTTGAAGCTTGCGGTGAATACGCGGGATGTTTTTGAAAAACTCGCATGCATCCTCAATCGTCATATCCAATACTTCGGAAATATTTTTTCCTTTGTACTGAACCTCCAGCGTCTCCCGGTTATAGCGCTTGCCTTTGCAAACTTCGCACGGAACGTATACGTCGGGCAGGAAGTGCATCTCGATCTTGATAATTCCATCCCCGCGGCAGGCTTCGCAGCGGCCGCCCTTCACATTGAAGCTGAAGCGGCCCTTCTTGTATCCGCGCACCTTGGCTTCATTCGTAGCCGAATAAACGTCCCTTATATCGTCGAACACTCCCGTGTATGTTGCGGGATTGGAACGCGGAGTCCGTCCGATCGGCGACTGATCGATATCGATAACCTTATCGACATGCTCCAGACCGACGAAATCGCGGTATTCTCCGGGGCGCACCTTGGCTCCGTTCAATTCTTTGGCCAATGTTTTATACAAAATTTCGTTAATTAGCGTACTTTTGCCCGAGCCGGACACGCCGGTCACGCAAGAGAACACGCCGAGTGGAATCTTAACGCTGACATTGCGCAGATTATTTTCCTTCGCCCCTTTAATTTCCAGCCATTTGCCGTTCGGCTTGCGTCGCTCGGCGGCTACCGGAATAAACCTCTTGCCGCTTAAATACAGCCCGGTTAACGATTCCGGATCTTCCATAATCTCCTTCGGCGTTCCTTGCGCTACGACCTTGCCTCCGTGAATACCGGCTCCCGGACCGATGTCGATAATGTAGTCGGCGGCCAGCATTGTGTCCTCGTCGTGCTCGACAACGATCAAGGTGTTGCCGAGATCGCGCATATGTTCAAGCGTCTTGATCAAGCGGTCGTTATCCCGTTGATGCAGCCCGATGCTCGGCTCGTCCAGAATATAGAGGACTCCCATCAGGCTGGAGCCGATTTGCGTGGCCAAGCGAATCCGCTGCGCCTCTCCCCCCGACAAAGTCCCGGCAGCCCGGTGCATCGTCAAATAATCCAAACCGACATTGACGAGAAAACCGAGCCGCGATTTGATTTCCTTCAAGATCAAATGCGCAATCTGCATCTCTCTATCGTTCAACTGCAGCGTCTCGGCCCATTCCTGGGCGTCCCCGATCGACAGAGACGTCACATGAGCGATATTTTTACTATTAATCGTTACGGCCAGCGTTTCCGGTTTCAACCGTTGGCCTTTGCATTTGCCGCAAGGCTTGGAGCTCATATACGATTCGATATGCTCGCGAATGCCTTCGGAGAACGTATCGCGATACCGGCGTTCAAGGTTAGGAATAATGCCTTCGAAGGCAACCATGGCTTCTTTCCTATGCCCCATATCGTTCTCGTACCGGAACCGCACCTTCTCTCCGCCGGTCCCGTACAAAAGCTTCTTCATCTGCTCGGAGGTCAATTCGGACACCGGAACGTTCTGAGGAATCCCGTAGTGCTCGCACACAGCAGCGAGAAACTGCGGATAATAATTGGACGTACTGCCCGCCCATGCCTCGAATGCGCCCTCCTCAATCGATTGCTTCGGATTCGGAACGAGCAGATCCGGATCGACGATCATTTTGCTGCCGAGCCCGTCGCACTCCGGACAAGCCCCGAACGGGCTGTTGAAGGAAAACATTCTGGGCGCCAGCTCTTCTATGCTAAAGCCGCATTCCGGACAGGCCAAATTTTGGCTGAATAGCAGCTCCTCCTGTTCCATCACATCGACGATGACGCGGCCGCTCGCCAGCTTTAACGCCGTTTCGAGAGAATCGGCAAGCCGCGACTGCACGTCGGCCTTCACTACGATACGGTCGACGACGACTTCAATGCTATGCTTCTTGTTCTTGTCCAGCTCGATCTTCTCGGATAAGTCCATCACTTCCCCGTTGACGCGCACACGAACAAACCCTTGCTTCTGAATATCCGCAAGCAGCTTGGAATGCTCGCCCTTCCGACCGGAAACGATAGGGGCCAAAATTTGCAGGCGGGTCCGCTCCGGATATTCCATAATCCGGTCCACCATCTGCTCGACCGTCTGCGACGTAATCTCGATCTTATGCTCGGGGCAATGCGGCCGCCCGATACGGGCGAACAGCAAGCGCAAATAATCATAAATTTCCGTTACCGTTCCGACCGTGGAACGCGGGTTGCGGCTTGTCGTCTTCTGGTCGATGGAGATGGCCGGCGACAAGCCTTCGATAGAGTCGACGTCCGGCTTATCCATCTGTCCCAGAAACTGCCGGGCGTAGGCGGACAACGACTCGACGTATCTGCGCTGCCCTTCCGCATAAATCGTATCGAACGCCAGCGATGACTTACCCGAACCGCTGAGACCCGTCAGCACGACGAACTGATCGCGCGGTATCGTTACGTCAACATTTTTCAGATTGTGCGCTCTCGCGCCTTTAATGACAATATTGTCTCTTGCCACTTGCCTGCCACCATCCTTCTTCGTTTCCCAGAGCCGACGGATTCGCTTCCCGTTCAACCGGACGGAGTACATCCGGCCCCGGAATTATCTATCGTTATCAACCCGCCTTAAAGCGGGTGCCCATCTCATCATTATAACCACTAAAAGCGTGGTGAAAAACGCCGACTGCGTATGTCAAAGCCAGCGTCATCCGATCGCTGTCCAACCCCGGATTTCCGGGAAAAAAGGAGAACATTACGGCTTCTCCAGATGGCTCCCGCTTGGCGATCGCAGCTTTCTCACCCGGGCTTCTACAGCTCGGCTTTTAACTCCATGACCGCATCGCGTAGCTCAGCGGCCCGTTCAAACTGCAAATTTTTGGCCGCTTCTTTCATCTCGGCCTCCAAGCGTTCGATCATCGACATCCGATCCTTCTTCGACATCTTGGTCTGCTTGATATCGGTCAAGTAGTCCGCCTTTTGCTCCGCTACCTTGACGGCTTCGATCACATCGCGCACTTTTTTCTGGATCGTCTGCGGCGTGATGCCGTGCTTCTCGTTGTAAGCTATCTGGATGCCGCGGCGGCGCTCGGTCTCGCGAATCGCTTTATCCATCGAATCGGTGATTTTGTCACCGTACATAATGACCCGTCCGCTCGCATTCCGAGCCGCGCGGCCTATCGTTTGGATCAGCGAGCGTTCCGCGCGCAGGAAGCCTTCCTTATCCGCATCGAGAATCGCCACCAGCGATACTTCCGGAAGATCGAGGCCTTCGCGGAGCAGGTTGATCCCGACCAGCACGTGGAAGGTGCCGAGCCGGAGCTCCCGCAAAATTTGCATCCGCTCCAGCGTCTTAATATCCGAATGCAGATAGCGAACCTTAATGCCGACCTCTTTCAAGTAATCGGTCAAATCTTCGGCCATCTTCTTCGTCAGGGTCGTGACGAGAACCCGCTCATCCTTGCGGATGCGGTCGTGAATTTCCCCGAGCATGTCATCGATCTGCCCTTTCGTCGGACGAACCTCGATAATCGGATCGAGCAAGCCGGTAGGACGAATGATCTGTTCGACCATCTCCGGACAATGCTCCATCTCGTAAGGACCCGGGGTGGCCGAAATGAACAGCGCCTGAGTTACTTTACGCTCGAACTCCTCAAACCGCAGCGGCCGGTTATCCATCGCCGACGGAAGACGGAAGCCGTGCTCTACGAGCACTTCCTTCCGCGCCCGGTCGCCGTTGTACATCGCCCGGATCTGCGGTATGGTCGCATGGGATTCGTCGATGACGATCAGCATATCGTCCGGGAAATAATCGAATAGCGTGTAAGGCGTCGCTCCCCGCTCCCGGAACGTCAGCGGTCCCGAATAGTTCTCGATGCCGGAGCAGAATCCCATCTCCTGCATCATCTCGATGTCATAACGGGTACGCTGTTCAAGCCGCTGAGCCTCCAGCAGCTTGCCGTTCTCGCGCAGCTCCGCAAGCCGTTCCTCCAGCTCGCGCTCGATGTTCACGAGCGCCCGCTTCATCGTATCCTCATGGGTTACGAAGTGAGACGCCGGGAAAATCGCGATATGATCGCGCTCGCCGAGGATTTCCCCGGTCAGCACGTCGATCTCCGTAATCCGCTCGATTTCGTCTCCGAACAGCTCGACCCTGACGGCATGTTCGCTGTTCGATGCCGGGAAAATCTCGACGACGTCGCCGCGAACGCGGAACGTCCCGCGAACGAAGTTGATGTCGTTGCGCTGATATTGGATATCGATCAGCCGGTGCAGGATCTCGTTGCGCGGCCGCTCCATTCCCGTGCGCAGCGAAAGCACGAGATTGCGGTATTCCGTAGGCGAACCCAAGCCGTATATGCAAGACACGCTGGCCACGATAATAACGTCGCGGCGCTCGAATAACGAGCTGGTCGCGGAGTGGCGAAGCTTGTCGATCTCGTCGTTGATGCTCGAATCCTTCTCAATAAACGTATCGGACGAAGGAATATACGCCTCCGGCTGATAGTAATCGTAATAACTGACGAAATATTCAACCGCGTTGTTCGGGAAAAACTCCTTCAATTCGCTGCACAGCTGCGCGGCCAGCGTCTTGTTGTGGGCTATCAGCAGCGTCGGCCGGTTCAGCGCGGCAATCACCTGCGCGGCGGTAAAGGTCTTGCCCGTACCCGTCGCTCCAAGCAGCGTCTGATGCTTCTTCCCCGCCCGTATGCCTGCCACGAGCTGCTCGATCGCCTTCGGCTGATCTCCTTGCGGAGAAAAATCCGAGACCAGCTCAAAGCGCTTGTCACTCATCCTCACTTCGTTCATTTCATCACCCGTCCATTGAAAAAGATCGCCTTCTATAAACTTTTGCCTGAATGTATCCGATAAATACTATGCGTCACTCGACGCAGGTTGACTCCGTTCGACTTTTTCCTCTATAGGAATGTTTGTTCCCATATATTATACCTTTTTTCGGCTATTGTTGCAAACTCCTAAAGCTTCCTCATATTAGTATTTTGCAGCCGCTGAAGGAACGGGACCTTACGCAAATACGTTTATCATTTATTCGAACTAGGGGTGGTACAAAGGTGGATTTGACAACGATTATAGGTCTCGTAATTGGCCTCGGAGCCTTGGTGGGCGGTTATATGTGGGATGGCGGTCATCTGTCGGCCCTCGTCGTGCCAAGCGCCATGCTGATTATTTTCGGAGGCACCATCGGGGCGATCTGCATCAGCTTTCCGATGTCCCGCCTGAAGGAAGTCGGCAAAGCGCTCAAAATGGCTTTTACAGAAAACAAAAGAGAGCCTGGAGCGATTATCGACGAGCTTGTCGACATGGCGACCGTTGCGAGAAGAGAAGGGGTTCTGGCGCTGGAGCAGCGCGCGCAAGAACATTCGAATACATTTTTGCGAGACGGTCTGATGATGGTCGTCGACGGCACCGATCCCGAACTGACGCGTCAAATCCTTGAGCTCGAAATGGATGCGCTGGAGCATCATCATGAAGGCTGGGCCAAAATATTCGAAGCGGCCGGCGGCTTCGCCCCTTCCATGGGGATCATCGGCACGGTTATGGGCCTGATTCACGTTCTGGGCAACTTATCCGATCCGGGCACGCTGGGGCCCGCTATTGCGGTTGCCTTCACGGCCACGCTGTACGGCGTCTCGTCCGCCAACGTAATTTATTTGCCTATCGCGCAAAAAATCAAGATTCGCAGCAAAGAGCAGATTTCCGATATGGAACTGATGCTGGAAGGCATCCTCGCGCTGCAGGCGGGTGAAAATCCGCAGCTCATCAAGAAGAAGCTGAACTCCTTCCTGCACCAAGACCATAAGAAAGCCGAAGGCGAAGGTGATAACGGTGGCGAGGAAAACTAAGAAGAACGCGGATCACGAAAATCACGAACGATGGCTGATCACATACGCCGACTTGATCACATTGCTGCTGATCTTTTTCGTCATCATGTACGCCATGAGCAAGATCGATAACGAGAAATATCAGGTGCTGGCCTCGGCCCTCAGCTTCGAATTCAAAAAAGCGGAAACCGTCATGCCGCAAGGACAAGGCGTTCTCGGGCAAGTAAGTACCGCTAAAGCGCGGGACGGCGAGAAAACCGAAGACGACGAGAAGGATAAGAAGGAAAAGGAAGAGCAGGAGCGCGAGAAGCAGCTCGAGGACCTGCTCGCCAAAGTTCAGATGTACATCGAGGAGCAAAATCTGCAAGCTCAAGTATCCGCAGCCGACACGCCGCGAGGGGTCGCCGTTACGCTGAAAGATTTATTCCTGTTCGACCTGGGCAAAGCCGAGCTTAAGAAGGAAGCTTACCCGGTCTTGAACCAACTCGCTACCCTGTTTCCTACGCTGAATGCCACGATCAGTATCGAGGGGCACACGGATAATTTGCCGCTTGCTACCGGTTCGCTGTACAAGGACAACTGGGGTTTGTCCAACGAACGGTCGTTGTCGGTTCTCCGCTACTTCGTCTATAACGAAGGGATGGACCCGAAGAAGTTCATCTCTACCGGCTATGCCGATACGCGCCCGGTTGCCGATAACGATACGCCCGAGAACCGCTCCAAAAACCGCCGCGTCGAAATCGTCGTGCTGCGCGATAAGGACTAAACGAAAAGCTGCCGGAGAACCTTCCGACAGCTTTTTTGCTATTCCGCTTCGGCGGCATGCCCTACATCGGCTTCGTCCCCGAAGGCTTGCTTGCAATGCCGACCAGCTTTTTCCTCATATAGGCGATAATATGCGTCTGCTTCTCTTCCGCGTAATACAGCGCATCCTGATCGGGCGCCAGCAAAATGCCGAGCTGATGATGCTCCCCTGAGAAGATGGCGCGCTTGAGGAACTTGCTCTCCCCTTCGAGATTAAGCACCTCCAGCTTGCAAAAGGCCGAGTTGACCTGCATCGCCTGATGCAGCTCCTGCTTCGTCTTTACGGGAAACCCGTTCACCTTATGCAAGATTTCGCCCGGCACGATCCCAAGCTCTTCCGCCGCGCTGCCCGGCAGTACGCCCAGTACCTTGAGCCCTCTGCCGTCATGGACGAAGATCGGGCTGCGACGCGATTCGTCATAGCGGCTGTACCACAGCAGCGCTTCATGGAGCAGAATGCACAGCAGCGACGCGACAAGCGTCAGAACCGGCCACAGATAGGCCAACAACGCCAGCAGCAGAACGGCCAGCGCGTAGACGATCAGCATGCGCGAAGTCATCCGCACCTTCTCCTGCGGGCGTCTGGACATCGTCATTTCGGCAAAGCCGATCATGACCGGAAAGCCGACGATCGCCCAGCCGCCGCTCCAGAGGTCGCCGCCGAGCAGCGGCGTCCATGGCAGAGCTATCGCGCTGCCGCCCTGCACGGGAACGAGCAGAAACAGCGCTACCGGCCAAAATCCCTGGAGATGATAGCCGCCGACAATTTTACCCCGTTTGCCTCCATAGAACATCGGCGTAGCCGTCCGAGTCCCCTGTATCCTCACCAGTACCGCCTCTACCAGATGCAGAACGGCTGCCAGCGCCAAGAGCGACGGCATGTTTAAACCGGCTACCGCCTCCGCCAGCTGCCGCGGCACGGCATCGGCCAATGCGGGGATAGCGAGAAATAACACATGCACGATACCGATCGCTCCAATGGCATACGCCCAACACAGAAAGCGCACCCGGAACAAAATGAATACCAGCGATACGATCCACAGCAGAATCACCGCATCGACCGTAAGAGTCGCTCCTACTGCCGCCATCAGCACCGAAGCCAGAATGCCTCCGATCCAGCCCCACAGGAGCGCCCGCCACGTCTCGGAAATCAGCGAATGGAGCTTGGTGTGAAACAGTTTGCGCTCGAACATAATTTGCCGGCGGTACTGCAAAACAATCAATAAGATACCTATGTAGTAAAACGGGTGAATGAGCAACTGGAACAGGGCGTGAAGCCCTTGTTTTGCCACTTCCAACAATACGGTCATCGGGCTGCTCCTTCGCATTTATAATCGTTCCTGGCAAACAAAAAAAGGCAAGAAGGCTGGTCTCCCAACCTTGTTACCTTTTCGACGCCTGAAGGCGAATCTCCTTCTATCCCCGCATTTTTCCAAACTTGGGAAGAAGCTTATTTTATAACGGATTGCACATATTGAACCGCCGCTTTCAGCTGCAAATCGTTTTTCGGGTCCTTGATTTCGTTCAATATCGCTTTCTCCAGCCTATTCGCGGTATCCGTATCGACTTCGCCGGTTACGGGGATATTCTGCTGCCGCTGGAACGCTTTGACCGCCTGCGCGGTCTTCTCGCTGAAGTAGCCGTCCGTACGGTCGGGATTCAGCCCGAGACCGGATAGCATAATCTGTAGATTCTTAATGTCGTCGCCTGTCGTATCCGGCTTTAGCGTCGCTTTCTTGGTCAGCGGAGCGACCTTGAAATAATCCGGCTGATCTACCGCGATATCCGGCGAAATTCCTTTTTTATGAATCCATGTGCCGCTTGGCGTCAGCCATTTGTACACGGTCATCTTAATATTGCTGCCGTCGCCCATCTCTTTCTCGAACGGCACCTGAACGGTACCTTTGCCGAAGGAGGTCTCGCCGACCAGCTTGCTGCCCGCCGAATCATGGAGAGCTCCCGCCAAAATTTCCGAGGCGCTCGCGCTGCCTTTGTTCATAAGCACGGCCACCGGATAGTTTTTGCCCGCTCCTTGCGACGGAGTGTCCTCCTGCTTGCCTTGACGGTCCTCGATCTTCACGATCGGCTTGCCTTTGGGCACAAACGGCTCGACAATGTCCACAACCGCCTGCAGCAGCCCGCCCGGATCGTTGCGCACGTCGATGATCAGCCCTTTCATCCCTTTAGCTTCAAGAGATGTCAGCTCCTCCTTGAACCGCTTCGCGGTATTGGTCGAAAACTGGCGAATTTCGATCTTGCCGATATTGCCTTGCAGCATTTCCGCATAGACCGTCTCCACGTCGATATCGTCCCGAACCACAATCATTTGAATCGGCTCCTGCGTTCCGGAGCGCAATATCTCCAGCTTCGCCTGCGTTCCTTTGGGGCCGCGGATTTTCATAATCGCCTGGTTCAACGTAAGCCCGTCCAGCTTTTCGCCGTTGACCGACACGATCACGTCTTTGGCGTGCAATCCCGCTTTCTCCGCAGGAGAGCCTTTGATCGGCGCGACGATGGTCACTTTGCCGTCCTCGGAAGACACCTCGGCTCCGATCCCTTGGAACGATGACGTGATGCTCTCGTCGAACTGCTTGGCCTCATTTTGGTCCATGTACACGGTAAAAGGGTCATCGAGCGTCGCAAGCATGCCGTTGATCGCTCCATTGACTACTTTATCGTGATCGACCTGGTTCAAAAACTTGTTCTCGATCAGTTGATACGTCGTCGATATTTTGCTCAGATCCTTTGAGGTCAAACTGCCGCCCGAGGGTGCGGCCCCTCCGCCCTTGCCGACCGCCGCCAGCATGGACGGGTTTACGATCGTAAGCGTCATAATGCTGCTGGCGAACATAGCCAGCAAAATAAATGCCAAAACCGTACGTCCCTTAAATGTCATTGTTCCTTCATACACCGCCTTTGTTAAAGCCTGGATGAAAACTCGTCCTTGTAGTATATGACAAGCTATTTGAAATTATTAACAGCGGTTTATTTCAAGTATGGTTTAGGATCGACGGGAGACTCGTTTATACGCACCTCAAAATGCACGTGGTTGCCCGTCGATTCGCCGGTCGAGCCGACCTCCGCAATTTTTTGTCCCCGTTTGACATGGTCGCCTTTCTCTACGACGGTGCCTCCATTGCGGATATGACCGTACAGCGTCCAGTACCCGTTGCCATGGTCGATAATGACCGTATTTCCATAGCCGCTCCACCAGGAAGCGACGATAACGTCTCCGTCTCCGGCAGCGAGTATATCGGTTCCGTTCGGAGCCGCCAGGTCAATCCCTTTATGCAGCGTTCTTACGCCCGTGAACGGATCGGACCGATAGCCGAAATCCGACGACATAGGCGCTGTCTTGGCCAGCGGGTAGCCGAACTTGCCGCCGCCGGTAGCGACTGGAGCCGAAGACGTGCCCGAGGGCGCCTTGGCGCCTCCTCCACTGCTGCCGCCGCTGTTTCCTTTGGCCGCCGCCTGGGCCGCCTTGGCTGCCGCCGCAGCCTCCTCCGCTGCCGCCGCTTTACGCTTGTCGGCCGCGAGCTGGGCGGATTTGCGCGCATACTGAAGCAGCTGCTGCTCCTGATCATCGCTGATGCTCTCCAGATCTTTCTCCTTCTGGTTCAAGCTCGCAATCTTGACTTCCTTCTCTTTCTCTTTGGCGACCAGATTCGCTTGAACGGTAGCGGACTGGCTGTACAAATCGCTGACCTGCTTCAGCTCTTGTTCAATCTGCGCCTGCTTCGTCTCTTTGGTCGCCCTGTCTCGCTGATTGGCCTCCAATATTTCTTTGTCTTGCGCCACTATCGACTTTAAGGCATTCATCCGGTCCAAAAAATCGCTGAAGCTCGTAGAGCTGAGCAGCACATCGGCATAGGAGACGACACCGTTCATATACATTAGCCGCAGCCGCGATTTGAGCAATGCGTCTCTGGATGCGATTTGCTCCTTCACTTCATCCAGCAGCTTGCCGTTTTCCTTCAAATCGTCCTTGGTCGAAGCGATCTGGTCGTTGAGTTCATTCAGCTTCAAATTCGCCGCTTCAATCTGCTTCTGCAAGCTTTTCACTTCGTCTTCCGTTTGCTGCTTTTCCGTTTGAACCTTGCCTATCTCGTTTTTCGTATCGGTGGCCTTTTGCTGGGTAGTGGACTGCTGCTTTTTCAATTGATCCAGCTGCTGCTGAATCTTTTGCGATTCGGATAAAGCGAAGGATAGCTGCGGCACGAGCAGCGTGCCCGCCATACCTGCGGTAACGACCAGTGACAGAACGGACTTCTTCAACTTTCGTTTCCTCCCCTACCGGACTATTGCAGGCTTGTCCCTGCGTTTGTTGATTTATGCCCCCTAGAAGCGCAGCTATTGATGCGCAGCCTGCGGCCACGTTTCACCGGGCTTCTATACGCGTAAAAATTTGCGCACCGACAATGTGCTCCCGAATATTCCTATCAATATCCCGATCCCCAGCAGCAAGCACGGCATCGTTACGTAAATTTGGTTAAAAGGCAGCAGCTTGATCATAAGCAGACTCAGATCAAGCTGCGTCAAGCTCATCATTTCCCAGTAAGCATACAGCAATATGCCGGTCGGAATGACCGAGCCTACGATTCCGAGCATCGCCCCTTCGATGAAGAACGGCCACCGGATAAACGAATTGGTCGCTCCGACCAGCTTCATGATCGCAATCTCGCGGCGCCGCGCCACAATCGTCAGCTTGATCGTATTGGCAATTAGAAACATCGCCGTCAAGGCGAGCCCGGCCACCAGCACCAGCCCGATATTGCGTACGATCTCCGTCACTTTGAACATCGTCTCGACGGTGCCTTGTCCGTAGCTGACCCGGTAGATCGGCTTCGACGGCTGCGTCTTGTTCAAATCGCTGATATGCTGCGCTACCGTCCCGACCTGTCTCGGCTCGACCACTTCTACCGTGAAGGAATCGTTAAGCGGATTGTTGTCTCCGTCAAAGCCTTCCAGCAGCTGCTTGCCGCTGTCCCCGAGCTTCTCGCGAAGGTACTCCAGCCCCTCATCCTTCGATACGAACGTCACTGCCGCAACCTGCGGGATGGAAGTAATTTCGCTTTGCAGCGGGGCTATCTGATCCTGCGGGGTGTTAACGTCGAGATACACCTTGATTTCAACCTGCTGCTCGATCTGCTGGGCCAAATAATTGACATTCAGCGTGAGCAGCAAAAAAATGCCCAAAATGAACAGCGATATGGCGATGGAGCTCACCGACGCGAATGTCATCCAGCCATTGCGGATCACATTTTTGCCGCCCTCCCGGAGGTGGCGGAAGCCTGTGTTAATCCTCATAGCCGTATTCACCCCTCACTTCATCGCGGGCAATTTGTCCCTTCTCAATAGCCAGAACGCGCTTGCGCATCGTATTAACGATCTCCTTGTTGTGCGTCGCCATAATGATCGTGGTGCCGCGGAAGTTAATTTCCTCCATCAGCTTCATAATGTCCCATGACGTTTCGGGGTCGAGGTTTCCCGTCGGCTCGTCGGCAATGATGACGGCGGGATTGTTCACGATCGCTCTGGCAATCGCCACCCGCTGCTGCTCGCCTCCGGATAACTGCGTAGGCAAAGACCCTGCTTTGTCCCGCAGCCGAACGAGCTCCAGCACCTCTTGAACGCGCCTTCGGATCAATTTCTTGGGAGCCTCTATGACTTCCATGGCAAAAGCGATATTTTCATAAACGGTTAGCTTCGGCAGCAGCCGGAAGTCCTGAAAAATGACGCCGATATTGCGCCTGACATAAGGGATTTTGCGCTGTTTCAGCTTTTCGAGATTAAAACCGTTGACGAAAATACTTCCCTTGCTCGGTCTCTCTTCTCTATAGATCAGCTTCATAAATGTCGATTTTCCTGCTCCCGACGGGCCAACGACATATAAGAACTCATTGCGGTCCACCTTGACATTAATGCCCCGCAAGGCTTGGCTTCCATCGGGATACGTCTTCCATACGTCATGCATTTCTATCACGGTATCACATCCTGATTGTTCACTAGCTTATATCCATTCGACATAAACGGGTAAAATCCTTTACTTGTAAAAGATTTTCAACACTTTTTCACAATTACGCCAGCATTTTTTGTTGAAAACACGAATAACCCCGCAGGCAATTTTCCGGATTGTCGGCATATACATCAAGATGTACGAGCAGAACTTGTCACACACGGAACCACGGTCAAAAGGAGACGAAACGATGACGCTTCAGCGTATATTTTGGGTGCGAATGCTGTTAGGCTTACTGCTGTTCATAAGCGCTGCTTGTGCAACGATGGTCTGGTACGGCACACAGCGGACGCTCCCCCCGGGGCTAACCGTAGACCATTGGGAGGTTGGCGGGATTACGATCGCCGAGTTTGAGCGCCAGCTGGAGGACAAAAAAAAGCTGCTTCTACAGCAGACGATCCGCATGGAAAGCAGGAATCCCGACGTTCAGGTGCAGCCTGCGGATTGGATGCTCGAACAGTTGGGACTCGAGCTTCCCCTTCAGGAAGTGAGCGATCGCCTCCAACCTTTAAAAAACGGCTCGATATTTCAAAGGGCCGTCTACCGATGGCGTATTCGAAATGCCGAATGGCCGCTTACCGCTTCCTTTGATGCATCCAAGCTTCACGCTGCTTTGATGCGCGGTTTTCCGGAGCTGTATAACAAGCAGCCTGAAGATGCCCAAAGAATTATCGGCCCGAACGATATGATCAGCTATGTGCCTGAAACAGCGGTCATGCGGATCAATGAACCGGAACTGCTGAATCAGCTGCAGCACATTCTCCCCTCTATGGGAGCTGTCGGCTGGACTGCCGCAGCGGATAGCAGGCAATTGGCAAGCTCTCCTTTAGGAGAAGGGTCTTCGCCATCGGCGGTACATGGAATGAAACCGGAGGATGCCGCACCGGCCGTAACTCCGGTGGCCAAATCCCCTTTTCTTATTGCGCTCCCTTTTATCAGGCAGGAGCCTGCACTGAATATCAGTATGCTTCAGGCCCAAGGCATCGACCGTAAGATCAGCGAATTCACAACCACTTACCCGCAAAACGGAGAAGGCCGGATTCACAATATACGCTCCACCGCCCAGTCCATTCAAGATGTGTTATTAAAGCCGGGAGAAACCTTCGACTACGCTACCTACATCGCTCAGACCGAAGCCAAATTCGGCTTCAAGGAAGCGCCGGTCATTCTGAACGGCAAGCTGGTACCCGGTATTGGCGGAGGCATCTGCCAAGTATCCTCCACGCTGTATAATGCGGTGCTGCGGGCAGGTCTGCAGATCGTCGAGCGGCGCAACCACTCGCTGCCAGTAAGCTATGTTCCGCTAGGACAGGACGCCACCTTTGCCAGCGGGCATATTAACTTTAAATTCCGCAACAATACGGAAAAATACATCCTGATCCGCACCTACACCGATGACCGGCGAATTACGGTAAAATTATTCGGCCAAACGCCTGCCGACATTACCTACGCCGTAGAATCGACTACAATCGAAAAGCTGCAGCCTTCGATTAAATATGTGTTAAACCCTACTCTCCCTAACGGAAGAAAACAAACCATCAGCAAAGGAAAAACCGGTTATGTCGTAGACACGTATCGCATCAAATTGCAAAACGGGATTGAGATGAGCAGGGAACGAGTATCCCGCGACACCTATGCCGCGCAGCCTACTATCATTGCAACGAATGACGGTGGAGCCATCGAGCCGAATACCCGCCGTCCGGAAGCGCCGCTTATCGAGGACGGAGTCAAGGGGCCTACTTTCAGATAAACAAAAAGCAGCCTCCGCTAACAAAATGAGCAGGGGCTGCCTTATTCATGTTTAAATTGTATTGCCAACGGGCTGTAGGTTCGTTTGTATACCTTAGCGTTCGATGCTTTCTTCCGAGGCCGCCTCAGAGGTCAAACCATGTCTCCATACTGCATCCTTGGCATCGAGGAAATCGTCTATTTTACTTTCATTTACTGTACTGCTCGAACCATTCGTTCGTTTTATTGAACACAGCCTCGGCGCGCGCAATCGCTTCGCTCACCTGATTGCTTGCCGTTCCGCCGTATACGTTGCGTGCGTTAACGACTTGCTCCGGCTGCAGCACCTTGTAGATGTCCTGCTCGAACAGCTTGGAAAATTGATGGAACTCATCCAGCGTCAAATCCAGCAGGAATTTGCCGTTTTGGATGCAGTACAACACCGTCTTGCCGATCACCTCATGCGCTTGACGGAACGGCAGCCCTTTGTTGACCAAGTAGTCGGCGATATCCGTAGCGTTCGAGAAATCCTGATTGACCGCCTGGCGCATACGCTCCTTGTTCACCTTCATCGTGCTGACCATCGGAGCGTACAGCTGAAGCGCGCCCTGCAGCGTGCGCACGGTATCGAACATGCCTTCCTTATCTTCCTGCATGTCCTTGTTGTAGGCAAGCGGCAGCGACTTGAGCACGGTCAACAGACCGACCAGATTGCCGTAGACGCGGCCCGTTTTACCGCGAACCAGCTCCGGCACGTCCGGATTTTTCTTCTGCGGCATAATGCTGCTGCCCGTACAGAATGCATCGTCGAGCTCAATGAAATGAAACTCGGTGCTGGACCATAGAATAAACTCCTCGCTGAGCCGCGACAAGTGCATCATGATCATCGACGCGTTGGACAGAAACTCGATAATAAAGTCGCGGTCGCTGACCGCATCGAGCGAGTTCTCGTACACGCCGTCGAACCCTAGCTGCTCGGCGACGAAGTGGCGGTCGATCGGGAACGTCGTTCCCGCCAAAGCTCCCGCTCCGAGAGGCAGCACATTGATCCGCTTGTAGCTGTCCTGCAGCCGCTCGATATCGCGCTGGAACATCGACACGTAAGCCATCAAATGATGGGCGAACAAAATCGGCTGCGCGCGCTGCAAATGCGTATAGCCCGGCACGATCGTCTCCAAATTTTGCTTCGCTTGTCCGATCAGCGCTTCCTGCAGCTTGTTCAGCAAGCCGACGAACTCGACGACCCGCTTGCGCAAATACAGGTGCATATCCGTCGCCACCTGGTCGTTGCGGCTGCGTCCGGTATGCAGCTTGCCGCCGACAGGGCCCACTTCGTCGATCAGCGCTTTCTCGATATTCATATGAATATCTTCGTCGCTCACGGAGAACTCCAGTTCGCCGCGGCGGATCATCCCCTGCACATGAAGCAGGCCGTCCTTGATTTTCTCCACATCGTCCAGCGGCAAAATCCCGCATTTGCCGAGCATCGTGACATGCGCAAGACTGCCTTGAATATCTTCTTCGGCCAGCTCTTTATCGAACAGAATGGAAGCCGTATATTCTTCCACCAGCTGATCCGTTTTTTTCGTAAATCGTCCACCCCAAAGCTTTGACACGGCGATTGCCCCTTTCTAAACCTCTCTTGGCTGTAAACGCGATGCAGGGCTTCCCTGCGGAGTCAACCGTCCGTAGAGAAGCCCGCTCCGCCGTCAGGCCGCTTCGCTTTACGCAAGCCGCCTTTCGGAACGCGTTATTTATTGGCGTTTTGCTGAACGCCGGAGGATACCTTCAAACGCAGCGCGTTCAAACGGATAAATCCGGTTGCATCGCCTTGGTTGTACGCTTGCGTCGGATCGGCTTCCATCGTAGCGATATCCGGGTTGTACAAGCTCACAGGGCTTTGTACGCCGGCGCCGATCACATTGCCTTTGTACAGCTTCAAGCGCACGGTACCGGTCACGTTTTTCTGGCTCTCGTCCACGAGCGCTTGCAGAGCCAGACGCTCCGGAGCGAACCAGAAGCCGTTGTATACGAGCGTAGCATAACGGGAGATCAGGGAATCGCGAAGATTCATAACCTCGCGGTCCATCGTCAGCGACTCCATCTTGCGATGCGCCGTGAACAGGATCGTTCCGCCCGGAGTTTCGTACACGCCGCGGCTCTTCATGCCGACGAAGCGGTTCTCCACCATGTCGACGCGGCCGATGCCGTGCTTGCCGCCGAGCTCGTTCAGACGCTCCATCACTTGCAGCGGGTTCATCAGGTCGCCGTTCAAGCCGACGCAGTTCCCTTTTTCAAAGTTCAATTCCACGTATTCCGCTTGATCCGGAGCGTCCTCAGGGTCTACGCTAAGCACGAACATATCTTTGTTCGAGGTCGCGCTCGGATCGAACCAAGGATCTTCCAGCATGCCGCTCTCGAAGCTGATGTGCAGCAGGTTGCGGTCCGTGGAATAAGGCTTAGCCGCCGAAGCGGTTACCGGAATGCCGTGCTTCTCGGCATAAGCGATCATTTCCGCACGCCCCGGGAACGTGTCGCGGAACTCATCCAGACGCCAAGGCGCAATCACGTCCAGCTCGGGAGCGAGCGCCGCTACCGTCAGCTCAAAGCGCACTTGGTCGTTTCCTTTGCCCGTAGCGCCATGTGCGATAGCTGTAGCACCTTCTTTGCGGGCGATCTCGACCATACGCTTGGCGATCAGCGGACGGGCGATACTCGTGCCCAGCAAATACTGGCCTTCGTACAAAGCTCCCGCCTGGAACATCGGGAAGATGAAGTCTTTGGCGAACTCGTCGCGCAGATCGTCGATATAGATTTTGGATGCGCCGGTAGCGAGAGCTTTCGCTTCAAGACCGTCCAGCTCTTCCTTTTGCCCGATATCGGCCGTGAACGCGATGATTTCCGCATCATACGTTTCTTTTAACCATTTCAAAATGATCGATGTATCCAAACCGCCCGAATAGGCCAGTACGATTTTTTGCTTTGCCATGTTTCCCCGGTCTCCTTTATCCAAGTCAAATTTACATAATCGCTGCCATAATGGCTTTTTGCGCGTGCAGACGGTTTTCCGCCTGATCGAAGATGATGGAATGCTCGCCGTCGATGACGCCTTCGCTTACTTCTTCGCCGCGGTGCGCCGGCAGGCAGTGCATGAACAGATAGTCTTTTTTCGCATAGCGCGCCAGCTCTTCATTGACCTGGAAGTTTTTGAACGCAATCTCGCGTTCCTTCTGCTCGGCCTCGAAGCCCATGCTAGCCCATACGTCCGTGTAGACGACATCGGCGTCGGCGATCGCTTCCTTCGGATCGTTGCCTACGTACAGCTTGGCGCCGTTCTGTCCGGCCACTTCCTTGGTCGACTCGACGATCCCCTTGTCGGGCTCGTAGCCTACCGGCGAAGCGGAAGCAAAATCGACTCCGAGCTTCGCAGCGGCCATCATCAGCGAATGCACCATATTGTTGCCGTCCCCGATGTAAGCTACCTTCAAGCCGCGCAGACGGCCCTTATGTTCCAGAATCGTCTGGTAGTCGGCCAAAGCCTGGCACGGATGAGAGCGGTCCGTCAGCCCGTTGATCACAGGCACGGTGGCGCCTCTAGCCAGGTCGATCACTTTGCGGTGCTCATAAGTACGGATCATAATGCCGTCCAAATAACGCGACATCACCTGCGCCGTATCCCAGATCGGTTCCCCGCGTCCGATTTGCAAATCGTTTTTGCTCAAAAATAGCGCATGACCGCCCAATTGGTACATTCCGACTTCGAACGATACGCGCGTACGGGTCGACGCCTTTTCAAAAATCATACCGAGCGTTTTGCCCTTCAGCGGCTGATATACTTCTCCCGCCTTTTGCTTTCTTTTCAGCTCAATGGCCAAATCGATCAAATATTGAAGCTCTTCCGTTGTGTAATCGGCGATGGCCAGAAAATCCCGACCTCTCAAATCGATAGACACAGGCTGCTTAGTTCCTGCCAATGTACTCGCTCCTTCCTCGAAATCGATGCTTATGCTTATGTTGAACCGGTTATCGTCCGGTCCGGTCTGGTTTGGTTCGCTTGGATCGCCGCGGTTGCTGCGCCCGCCTATGGTCATGCGGCGCGCCTCTCCGGCTGATTGATGCCGACTAAACGGCGGCAGCCGCTTGTTTGCTCAGCACCGTGCAGACCACGTCCAGACCGCGGTCCAAATCTTCCTTGGAGATCAAGAGGCTCGGCGCCAGGCGAATGACATTCGGGCCGGCGGATACGACGAGCACCGCTTGATCCTGGATCGCCGCAATCAGGTCGGCCACCGGCTGCGCGCATTCAATGCCGATCAGCATACCGAGTCCGCGCACTTCCTTCACCAGCGGGTTGTCCTTCAGTTTCTCCGACAGCGTGCTTACGATATAATCGCCGAGCTCGGCGGCGCGCTCAGGCAGTTTCTCCGCCAGCATCGTTTCCATCGTTGCGATCCCGGCAGCGGTAGACAAGTAGTTGCCTCCGAAGGTGGAGCCGTGGCTTCCGGCTGAGAACGCCGTGCGCAGCTTCTCCTTGCCTACCATGGCGCCGATCGGCATGCCGCTTCCAAGCCCCTTCGCCAAGGTAAAAATGTCCGGCTCCACGCCGTAATGCTCGTAAGCGAACATTTTGCCTGTGCGGCCGATACCGGTTTGAATTTCATCGATAATCAGCAGCAGTCCATGCTTCTCGCACAGCTCCGCCACTTTCTTGACGAATGCAGGCTCCGCGCGGTTTACGCCGCCTTCCCCTTGCACCATCTCCAGCATGATCGCGCAGGTTTTCGGTCCGATCGTCTTCTCGAGCGCCTCCGCGTCGTTATACGGAGCGTATACGAAGCCTTCAGGCAGCGGAGAAAAGCCTTCCTTCACTTTATCCTGCCCGGTCGCTGTCAGCGTAGCCAGCGTCCGTCCATGGAAGGACAGATGGAAGGTGATGATTTCGTACTGCTCCGGCTTGCCCAGCACTTTACTGAAATAACGGCGGGCCAGCTTGATCGCCGCTTCGTTCGCCTCGGCACCGCTGTTGCAGAAGAAAACGGCGTCGCCGCAGCTGTTATCGGTCAGCAGCTTGGCGAGCTTTTCCTGATTCGGAATATGAAACAGGTTGCTCGTATGCCACAGCTGGTCCACCTGATCCTTCAGGCGCTCCTTCACCTGCTTGGGCGCATGACCGAGGTTCGTTACGGCCAGACCGCACATCAGGTCCAAGTATTCCTTTCCGTTCTCGTCCCACAGACGGCTGCCTTCCCCCTTCACAAATGCTAGCGGGTACCGCCCGTAATTCGGAAATAACGATTGAGCTCCTTCTCCCATGCTGAATCACTCCTTTGGTTAAAATGGTTGCCCTGCGGCAATGGTTACCGGTCTATTTTACGATTCGCGTTCCGATCGCGGCGCCCTTGATCACCTTGCTCAGCACCTCGGGCTCCGAGCCGTTAACGATAATCACTTCGCGCACTTTCCCCTGGATGCACTGCACCGCCGCGCGTACTTTAGGAATCATGCCTCCGTAAATTTCCCCGCTCGCGATCATCTCATCGATTTGCTTCACGGTAACGGACGGCAGCACCTGCTTCTCGCCGTTCATAATGCCCGGAACGTCGGTAACGACGATCATCCGTTCGACGCCCAAATGCGACGCTACCGCGCCCGCCGCCGTATCCGCGTTGATGTTGTATCGCTGTCCTCCGTCCGCCCCGAGGCCGACCGGCGCAATAACGGGCATATAGCCCATTTTCACGATGCCCTGGATCAGCTCGGCGTTAACATGCGTCACATCTCCGACCAGCCCGACTTCGTTGCTATTGGCTACCGGTTCGGCCTGAATCAAATGGCCGTCCACACCGGACAGCCCCATCGCACGCGCGCCGGACAGCTGAATCTTGCGGACGATCTCCTTGTTGATCTGGCCCGACAGCACCATCTCCACGACATCCAATACCGCTTCGTTCGTCCGGCGCAAACCGTTCACGAATTCCGTCTCGATCCCGAGCTTATCCAGCGTGGACGAGATGGCGGGCCCGCCGCCGTGAACAATGACCGGAATAATCGCTTCATCCTGGAGCAGCTTCATATCTTTGAAAAATGAATCCGGCAAAGCCGCCAGCGTGCTGCCGCCGCATTTCATCACAAAACACATCGCACTCATGCTTCGTTCCCCTTACGTTTTATTCGGCCTTTCGTCAGCCGGTTTATGCGCGAGAAAGCGCGTTGTTTATGTCCGGTAAGCGGCGTTAATGCGTACATAATCATAGGTGAGGTCGCAGCCCCAAGCCGTAGCCGTTTCGCTGCCCATATGCAGGTTGACGTGAATTTGCACGAGCTCGCCCTTCAAATACTCGGCGGCGCGTTCTTCGTCGAACCGGACCGGACGGGACTGCTCCAGCACGGAGATGTCGCCCATGCGGACATCGACCGTTTCTGTGTTCACGGGCTGGCCTGCGCGGCCCACCGCCGCGATGATCCGGCCCCAGTTCGCATCGGCTCCGAAGCATGCCGATTTCACCAGGCTCGAGCCGACGACCGTCTTGGCAATCGCGCGGGCCGCCTCTTGCGACTGCGCTCCCGCTACGTTGACCTCGATCAGCTTCGTCGCGCCTTCGCCGTCGCGGGCAATCGCCTTGGCCAAGTATTCGCCTACGAAGCGGAAGCCCGCTTCGAACGCGGCCCAATCCTCGTGATCCGGCGTCAGGCTATCGTTGCCGGCCAGACCGCTCGCCATCACGACGACCATGTCGTTCGTGCTCGTATCGCCGTCAACCGTAATCATATTGAAGGTGGAGTCCGTAACTCCGCCGAGCAGCTTCTGCAGCTGAGCGCTGTCGATGTTGGCGTCCGTCGTCATGAAGCCGAGCATCGTCGCCATGTTCGGGTGAATCATCCCGGAGCCTTTGGCCGCACCGGCGATATGGACCGTCTTGCCGCCTACCGTCAGACGGACGCAGGTCATCTTCTGCACGAGGTCCGTCGTCAGGATCGCCTGGCAGAAGTCTTCGCCGCCATCGGCCTTAACCTCGGCCGGCAGCTTCTCGATGCCGCCCAATACTTTGGGCATCGGCAGCAGCTCGCCGATCACGCCCGTCGACGTGACGCCGACGTGGTGCTCCGCTACGCCGAAGGCCTTGGCTGCGGCCGCGCGCATCGAACGCGCGTCGTCCTCGCCCTGCTGGCCCGTGCACGCGTTGGCGTTGCCGCTGTTCACGAGCATCGCTTGCAGCTTGCCGTCGACGGCGATGCTGTCCTGCGTCACGCGCAGCGGCGCCGCTTGGAATGCATTCAGCGTGTAGACGCCCGCCGCGTTCGCCGGAACCTCGCAGACGATCACGCCAAGATCGAAGCGATTCGTTTTCTTCAGACCGCAGTGCAAGCCTCCCGCGCGAAACCCCTGCGGCGTCGTAATCGAGCCCTCCGGCACGACTGTAAATTGATCCTTCACCTTCATCTTCTCCTCACCCATGGCTTCTTTACGGATATACCGGCGTGAAAATCGCCAAACCGGTCGTTTCCTCCCAGCCCATCATCAAATTCAAGTTTTGGATGGCCTGACCGGCCGCCCCTTTGACCACATTGTCGATCACCGAAACGATCGTCAAGCGGCCTGTGCGCTCGTCGAGCGAGAACCCGATGTCGCAGTAGTTGGAACCCCATACTTCTTTCGTCGCCGGCCATTTGCCTTGAGCGCGAATCCTTACGAAGCGGCGGCCCTCATAGTATTGACGGTACATTTCGATCACTTCGTCCTCAGTATGCGTCCCATTCAGCTTAACATAGATCGTGGACAAAATCCCGCGCGTCATCGGAGCCAAATGCGTGGTAAACGTAACGACGACGTCTTCTCCGGCAATGCGTCCGAGCGCCTGCTCGATCTCCGGCGTATGCTGATGTTTGTTTACTTTATAAGCCAGGAAATTCTCGTTGATTTCGGAATAATGATGGGTCAGGCTAAGGCCCCGTCCCGCTCCCGATACGCCGGTCTTCGCGTCGATAATAATCGAAGACAAATCCGCCCAGCCTTTATTCACCAGCGGAATCAATCCGAGCAGCGTCGCCGTAGGGAAGCAGCCCGGATTGGAGATGAATTCCGCCCCGCGGACTTCTTCTCCGAACACCTCGGACAAGCCGTACACCGCTTTCTCAACATAAGCCGGATCGGCCGGTTTATGCTTATACCACTTCTCGTATACTTCACCGGACTTCAGACGGAAATCGCCGGAAATGTCGATGACCTTCAGCCCCGCGTCCACCAGCTTCGGCGCAAGGGCCGCCGCTACGCCGTGAGGCGTGGCGAGAAACACGACGTCCGATTTCTGTTTCATCTGCTCGACATCGATGCCGTCCAGCGTGCCGACCATAATTTCATTCAAATGGGGATAGCCGTCCGCAATCGGCGTGCCCGCGCTGGATGAAGAAATCACCTGGGAAATTTCCACATTCGGATGCGCCAGCAGCAGCCTGATCAACTCCACTCCGCCGTATCCCGTTGCACCGATAATTGCCGCTCTTAGCTTATTAGACATATCCGTTCCCTCCACATGAAAAACTATGTATTATTATACATTCGATAGTATAATAATTCAACGTATATTTTCTTTATCTATCCGGCTTGTCCGCCGCTGCGGCGCGGCTCGGGCCCTGTCTCCCGCCCCGCTTCGAAATGCGGCTCAGGCTGAATAAAAACAGGTTCGAGCCTCCGTTCCCGAGCTCTTCCGGGCCGGAGCCCGGTCTAATAGCCGCCAACCGGAAAACGACTTCCTTACTTGACATCATACGAACCAAATGGTACCTAATTCCAAGCGATATTTCAATGCCTTTCTTGCTATATCGCTCCATGAATTTTGAATCCTTCCCCGAGCACCTCGTTCGTATCGCTCAAGATGACGAAAGCGCCGGGGTCGATCGATTTGACCAGCGCCTTGAGCCGGCTCACCTCGCTCTGGCCGACAACGACCATCAGCACCGTCCGGTTCTCCCCCGTATACCCTCCGGTCGCGTTCAGCTGCGTCAATCCCCGGTCCAGCTCATGCAGAATCGCCTCGCGGATCGGCTCCGTCTGCGCCGAAATGATAAAGGCTACCTTCGAATAGCTGAGCCCGAGCTGCACGACGTTAATCGTCTTGCTGGTGACGAACAGGCCGATTAGCGCATACAGCGCTTTTTCCGGAGACAGCACGATGCCCGCCGTCAAAATGACCAGGCCGTCCAGCATCGCTACGCATAATCCGAGGCTTAGTCCCGTCAGCTTATGAATCATCTGTGCCGCCAAATCGAGCCCGCCGGTCGAGCCTTTGCCTTTAAATACGAGCCCGAGCCCGACGCCGATCAAGATGCCTCCATAAATGCTGGCCAGCAGCAAATTATCGGTCATCGCCGGAAGATTGCGGGTCAGCAGTACCAGCAGCGGGAGCAGCACCGAGCCGATGGCCGTCTTGAGCCCGAACTGTTTGCCGAGAAACCAGGTTCCCAGCAAAAATAAAGGAATATTGAGCGCCCACTGGGTGAGGGCCGGCTCGATGGCGAACAGTTCCCGAACAATAATACTGATCCCCGACACGCCGCCGGAAGCGACCTGATTCGGATTCAAAAACATATTGAAGCTGAGGGCGATAAGCAGCGACCCTGCAGCCAGAAGTATATATTCCATCGCCCGATGACCCGGCCCGAGCTTGCGGACCGCAGGAGATCTCGGCTTTTTCTTTTTGCTGCGCATGATGATTCCCTCCGTTCCAAGTGCAGTGCATTCTCGCCAATGCTTCCGTAACCGCACAAAAAAATCCTACCCGTCGCTACCGCCCATCCACGTATGCGGCAGGCTGCGGTCAGCTTATCGCCTCCCGTCGGCCGCTTTGGTGATGACTTGGTATGATGTGTAGGATTTGCTTGATGGTTGGTATTTATCAGAACGAGGCCGGAATTTACTCCGCCGCGTCCGATTTGATCTGCAGTCTCAGGTATGCGTCGATGAACATATCCAAGTCGCCGTCCATGACCGCGCCGACGTTGCCCGTCTCGGCCGATGTCCGGTGATCCTTGACCATGCTGTAAGGATGGAATACATATGAGCGGATCTGGCTGCCCCAAGCGATATCGGATACTTCGCCGCGGATTTCGGCCAACTGCTTCATCTGTTCCTCGATCTTCTTCTCATATAACTTCGATCGGAGCATCTTCATCGCCCGCTCGCGGTTTTTGATCTGGGAGCGCTCCGTCTGACAACTTACGACGACTCCCGTAGGAATATGGGTGATCCGCACCGCGGAGTCCGTCGTGTTAATATGCTGGCCGCCCGCGCCGCTGGAACGGTACGTGTCGACCTTCAAATCCTCCGTCCGGATTTCCACTTCGACATCGTCGTCGATCTCCGGCATCACATCGCAGGAAACAAAGGATGTATGCCGTCTTCCCGAGGCATCGAACGGGGAGATCCGTACGAGCCGGTGAACGCCCTTCTCCGCCTTCAAATAGCCGTAAGCATTGTACCCCTTAATCAGCAGCGTAACGCTCTTCACGCCCGCTTCATCGCCCGGCAGGTAGTCGAGCACCTCGACTTTGAAGTCGCGCTTCTCGGCCCAGCGGCGGTACATGCGAAGCAGCATCTCCGCCCAATCCTGGGATTCGGTGCCGCCCGCTCCCGGGTGAAGCTCCAGAATCGCGTTCAGCTTGTCGTAAGGCTGGCTGAGCAGCAGCTGCAGCTCGAAGCTCTCCAGCTTGGCAACCAGCGCCGAAATCCCCTGCTTGATGTCGGCCGCCATGCTGTCGTCCTCGTCCTCCTGCATCAGCTCGACCATCACTTCCAAATCTTCGTACTCGGAGGAGAGCGCCTGGAACTCATCGACGCTGCCTTTGATCGCGTTCATCTCTCCGATCAATTTCTGAGCCTGCTCATTATCGTCCCAAAAATCGGGAGCCGCCATTTTCTCCTCATAGTTGGCGATTTGCTCGAGCTTCAGATCTAAGTCAAAGAGACCCCCTAAGCTCAGCCAATCTCTTGGCCGTTTCTCGTAAATCCTGTTTCACTTCTGGATCTAACATCACCGATAACACGCTCCTCATTTTCCCGCTGCAAGATTAGTTCATTGTTCAAAAAAAGGGGGCCGGATCATCCGGCGTCCCTTTCCCTGTTCATGCTTTTATTCCAATGCCGTTCTTATTGAACGCCATGACATTGCTTATACTTCTTGCCGCTGCCGCATGGGCACAAGTCGTTGCGTCCGACCCGGTCTTCATCGTTCACGACCGGCTTCTTAGGCGCAGGCTCGCTGTCCGTAATGACGGCATCCGCTTCGATCACCGGCTGACGCTCGAGATTCGTTTCTACGTGGGCTTTCATAATGTACGTAGCCACTTCCTCCTGGATGCTCTGAATCATCTCCTGGAACATCTCAAAGCCTTCAAACTGGTATTCGCGCAAAGGGTCCGTCCCGCCGTAGGCACGCAAGTGAATCCCTTGGCGCAGCTGATCCATCGCATCGATATGGTCCATCCACTTGGAGTCTACCGCACGCAGCACGACAACCTTCTCGAACTCGCGCATGAATTCTTCGCCGATCGTTTTCTCGCGCTCTTCATAAATGCGCTGTACGGCATCCTTGATGTATTGGGCGATCTCTTCTTTCTCCTTGCCCCACAGCTCTTCCGCCGTAATCTGTCCCTCATGCAGGAAGGTGGAGTTCGCATAGTCGACGATCGCCTGCAAATCCCATTCTTCCGGAACCAGATCGGCCGGGCAGTGTGCTTCGACGATCCGTTCGACGACAGGCATAATCATGCCGAGCGTAATGTCGCGGATATTATCGGACTCCAGCACCTCGCGGCGCTGCTTGTAAATAATTTCACGCTGCTGGTTCATAACGTCGTCATATTGAAGGACGACCTTCCGCACGTCGAAGTTATTGCCTTCTACCCGCTTCTGGGCGGATTCGACGGCACGGGTGATCAGCTTGCTCTCGATCGGCTGATCCTCCTCGAAACCGAGGCGGTCCATCATGCCCATGATGTTCTCCGCACCGAAACGGCGCATCAGCTCATCTTCCATCGACAGGTAGAACTGGGAAGAACCCGGGTCGCCCTGACGTCCCGCACGGCCGCGCAGCTGGTTGTCGATCCGGCGGCTTTCATGCCGCTCCGTACCTATAATATGCAGTCCGCCGATCTCTGCAACCCCTTCGCCGAGCATAATGTCGGTACCGCGTCCCGCCATGTTGGTGGCAATCGTAACGGAACCCGCCTGACCGGCACGGGAGACGATCTCCGCTTCCTCCGCATGGTATTTCGCATTCAGAACCTTATGCTGAACGCCTCTCTTCTTCAGCATTTCGGAGAGCCGCTCCGAGTTCTCGATCGATACGGTACCGACCAGCACCGGCTGCTTCTCCTGATGGCGCTTGACGATCTCTTCCACAACCGCACGGAATTTGCTGTTCACCGATTTGTACACGACATCCGGCAAGTCCTGGCGAATCATCGGGCGGTTCGTCGGTACGACGATAACTTCCAGTCCGTAAATTTTCTTGAATTCTTCTTCCTCGGTTTTGGCCGTACCGGTCATCCCCGACAGCTTGCGGTACATCCGGAAATAGTTCTGGAACGTAATGGTCGCCAGCGTCATCGACTCGTTCTGCACCTCAAGACGCTCTTTGGCCTCGATCGCCTGGTGCAGCCCTTCGCTATAGCGGCGGCCCGTCATCAAACGGCCGGTAAATTCGTCGACGATAATGATTTCATTATCCTGAACGACATAATCCACGTCGCGTTTCATAATGACATGGGCTTTCAATGCCTGGGTCACATGATGGTTTAACGTTACATTCGCATGGTCGAACAAGTTTTCGATGCCGAAGGTTTGTTCCGCCTTCGCAACCCCATCTTCCGTCAAGGCGACGGAACGCATTTTCACATCGACCGTATAATCTTCCTCTTCCTTCAATCTGCTGACGAAGCGGTCGGCCATATAATACAGGTCGGTCGACTTGGCGGCTTGTCCGGAAATGATCAGCGGCGTTCTGGCCTCATCCACCAGGATCGAGTCCACCTCGTCAATGACGGCGAAATACAGCGGCCGCTGTACCATCTGCTCTTTGTAGACGACCATGTTGTCGCGCAAATAGTCGAAGCCGAACTCATTGTTCGTTCCGTAGGTAACGTCGCACGCGTAAGCATGCTGCTTCTGTCCATGCTCCAGAGAATTCAGGTTCACGCCGACGGTCATGCCGAGAAATTCGTAGATCCTGCCCATCTCCGCACTGTCCCGCTGAGCCAAATAATCATTGACCGTGACTACATGCACGCCTTTGCCGAGCAGCGCGTTCAGATAGACCGGCAAGGTGCCGACCAGGGTTTTCCCTTCCCCGGTTCTCATCTCCGCGATACGGCCTTCGTGAAGCACCATGCCCCCGATCAGCTGTACATCATAATGACGTTTGCCGAGCACCCGCTTGGATGCCTCACGCACGACGGCGAACGCCTCTGGAAGCAGATCGTCCAGATCTTCTCCGTTTTCCAAACGTTGACGGAATTCGACCGTCTTGTTCTTCAATTCCTCATCGGACAAGACCTCGATAGACGGTTCCAGCTGATTAATCGCATCGACCGTTTTCCACAGCCGTTTCACTTCACGCTCGTTTGAATCGCCAAATATTTTCTTAACGAGTCCTAACATGGGCCCATCTCCCTTTTTTAAGAACGGTTTGCCTTAAATTGTAGCAGTTTGCGGCACGAGTCGCAAGAACCGCGGGGGCGTCCAATTATTATCATGACGCCATATGTTTTCCTTTATACGTGAAGAGAGCCTGCCTTTTCAGGCAAGCTCCCGGATATTCGTCCATTATCTGGCCGGCTCGATCAGGCCGTATTTACCGTCGTTGCGTTTATATACTACATTGACCTGCTCCGTATTCGAGTTAGCGAATACAAAGAAGCTGTGGCCAACCATATTCATTTGAAGGATCGCTTCGTCGATATCCATCGGCTTCAGCATAAACTGTTTGGTTCTCACCAGCTCGTAATCGTCCTCATCCTCGGCCAGTGACGGCGTGTCCGTTCTGAACATATCCTTGACTCCGCCTTCTTGACGGATCTTGCGGTTCACCCTTGTTTTATGTTTGCGGATTTGCCGCTCCAGTTTATCGATCACAAGGTCGATGGATGCGTACATATCGTTGCTTTTTTCCTCCGCTCTCAGCATGACGCCGGTCAGCGGGATCGTCACCTCGACGGATTGCAAGCCTTTCACCACATTTAAAGTGACGTAAGCTTCGGTTGTAGGGGGAGCTTCAAAGTACCTTTCCAGCTTGCTCAGCTTTTTCTCAACATATTCTTTTAATGCCTCGGTAACCTCGATGCGTTCTCCGCGAATGTTGAATTTCATTGTACTTCTCCTCCTTTCATATACCTAGTATACTATATTCCACATCGACCTTCAAAAATCCTTCATGTTTCTCGACAATTTTTCAAAATTTTCTAACAATTTAGTGAAGTTGTGACAAATGCCACGGCACTCGCGGGCTGCCCGCTGTTGGCACTCTTGTCCAGCCGCTTTGTTTTCCATTAATCCTTCATGGCTGCCAGGAACTTCTGAATACAAAAAAACACCTTGGATCTCTCCAAGGTGCCGTCGCTGCTAATTGTAATCGATAACCATCTATGCAAGGCCGCTTGGGACCGGATGATTATAGCTTGATAACGTTAGCCGCTTGTGGACCGCGTGCGCCTTCCACGATATCGAATTCAACCGCTTGGCCTTCTTCCAGCGTTTTGAATCCTTCGGTTTGAATGGCCGAGAAGTGCACAAATACGTCTCCGCCGTCTTCACGCTCAATGAAACCGTATCCTTTTTCTGCGTTAAACCATTTCACTTTACCTTGCATGTAAAACATTCCCTTCATTATCAAATAACTGTGAGAGCGTACTCACAATTCGAATATATCACCCCTCCCTCTCGGATGTCAATTATATCCACGCATGTTAGCGAAATATTTTGAAAATTCGAGTATTAACATCCCGTTAATAATGTATGCACAAAGAAAAACCGCATGGCTGCGCGGTTTTTCGACATTTTCCACCGACTTATCCACAAAGTTATGCACATTGTCCACATGTTTTGTGCAAAACTACAAAAATCCCTCTCGTTTTATTCACAAGAGGGATTTTTCATTTCTTTTTGGCGAAACTTACGCCTTATTCATTTGCGTTTATCAAAAAATGCACCATACGCAGAAGGCGAGCTGCCGTATCCGCCATACTGATCATGTACCGTCTTGCTCTTTTGCAGATTGGCCATGTCAGCCCCCAGCTTCATTTTCTTACGGGTCATCATAGACAAAATGTTCCTGTCGGCCTCAGCCGCCGGTTGAAGGTAGCGAATCTTCTGTTCCTCCGACAAGGCGATTCCCGCTCCAAGCAGCTCGTCAAGACGCTCTATGACACTCTGGCGATGCTCCAGGAGATCGTTCCATTCCTCCGGTTCGGCATCCTCCAACAATCGTTTCTGCAGCTGCAAAGTGCATTCCAGCAATTCATTCAACAATGTATCCGGAGAGGCAAAAGTTGCGGTCAAAAGTCTCCTCTCCTTCTACGCTTTTTGTTTGGATAAAAGAATAGCTTCCTTCCAAGTGTCCCGGAACTGTACGAACAGCCCTTCCACCTCATCCAGAATCGATTCGTCCTTTTGGATATTAGCTTCTATCATCCGGCGGTTCATATAATCGTACATTAGCATTAACTGCTCCGAGATGGGGTAAGAGCGGTCTAACGTAATCATAAGCTCGCTAATAATATCCTGTACGCGCAGACTCGACTGGTTCGCCTTCTCCCATTGTTTCTCCGCCAGAGACGACCTGGCCTGCTTAATAAACTTGATTGCCCCGTTGTAGAGCATGAGAGTCAATTCTCCAGGAGTCGCCGTAGTCACTTGATTGTTTTGATATTTCTGAGCAGCTGTAATCATGATTGATCGCCCCTTATATTTCTTAGCTCGCTTATCCTAACTGTTGCGTCAGCCAACTGCTTTGTGAATTTGCCTTGCTCATTGCCGTCTCCATCGCGGTAAACTTCTTCCAGTACCGGTCCTCGATATCCTGCAGCCGTGCCTGCCAGTCTGAAATCTGTTTGGCAATACTCGTCAGGTCCTTGCCTAGCACGCTATTATCCGTTAACGCAGCGGCGCTCCCCGCTTTATCCGTGATCTTGGTCATGGCATTATTAATCTGATCGTATAGCCGCTGCGCCAGTCCGCTTTCACTATATTTAGTTGCAGAATCCGTGGACGTGCTTGTTTTTGTAAACAGATCCATCACGGCCGTACCGTTCTCGGATATCGCCTGGCGCAGCTTCGTTTCGTCGATATACAGCTTACCGTTCTCATAGTAGGAGCCCGTCGTAATCCCGATTTCGCTCAAGTTATTATGCTTGTCGTCACCCGTCCCAGCGACGTCGGAGCTCAGCGCCGTACGCATTTGCGAAAGCAGACCGGAGAGGATCGGGTCCTGCTTTAGCAGGCCGCTCTTAGCCTTATCTTCCCACTGCTCGACCTGCTTGTCGGTCATCGCTTGTTTCTCTTCATCCAAGAGAGGCTGATAATCTCTATACTTGGTTTCGCTGATCTTGCTGTTTAGCTTATCTATGACGTCATTGTACTTGTCTACATACGTTTTAATAGCATTGAAAATAGCGTCTTCATCCTGCTTCACATCAATCTTTGTGCTGCCGGTGTTTTTAAGGTTAAACTCTACGCCGTCGAATGTAAAGGTCGAACTTGCGACACTGTAAGGGATACCGTTGATTTCAACGCTGCCGGGTTCAGCAGCTGCACTTTTCTTGTATGCAGCAGTCGAGCTTGATCCCCAACCCGTGTTGGTATTCCCCTTCGTCATGCCTAAGAGACTGGTAGCTGCAGCATCGTCCGTATCAATAAATACAGCGGCGGTATCTCCGGCCGCTGCCGTTGTCAAAGTAATCGATTTATCATCCGCAAGATAGTTCGCTTTAATCCCCGTCGTGGACGAAGCCGCGTTAATTTTGGCAATGACATCGTTCATCGTATCGCTGGCGCTGACTTGGATCTTGACAGATTTACTAGCACTATCGGCATCGCTCGCATCTACCGGACTTATGGTAAAGGAAAAGTCCTGCCCCATGGTATCGCCGGTCATTTTAGTAGTAAACTTAACAGAAGCGGCTTCTGCCGCTTTGGGTAGAGTCTTCACATTTACATTATAAGTAGAAGCGGAAGGAAATCCCTTTTGCTTCGCCGTAGCGATCGAGTCGTTATCGGAAGCCATTACTTTTTTCTGAAACGTCCCTTGCAGCTTCATATTTGAAGTAGCGCTTCTCAAATCCAATAAAAGAGCGTTCATCTCTCTATACTGGTCGCGCTGCCATTCTTCGGTTTGTTTCTTTTGTAACAGCTTATTTAACGGAGCGCTCTCCGCCTTCATCAAGTTTTTGACGATCGAATCCGTATCCAGACCGGAGACCAATCCGCTCATGCGAATGGAGGTTGAACTTGTCGTACTAGCCATTCAATCCACCTACCTTTTCTCATCGATTAGTAATCCGATTTTGCTTTTCATCTCAGCAACCATGTCGAGAATCTTTTTGGACGGAATTTCCTTTACGACTTCCTCCGTCTTATTGTCGACAATTTGCACGTAGTATTCATGCAATTTCTCATGAAGAACGAAGCTTAAGTGCGTATTATTCGGCTGCATCAGCTTGTTCAATGCATCGACGGATTTCATCAATTCTTGCTTGGCCGCTTCTTTATCCAATGCCGCCGCCGATGTTTCCGTAGCCTCTACCATCTTGATCTCGCCGCGGTCACCCGCGGTCTTAGCCGTGCTAGGGAATGCAGGATAGGATTGAGGCGTCGTTCCTCCTGCCGAATTCTTGAGCGAAATGTCCATCATACCGACCTCCACTTGGCATCTATTACTATTAGTATCGGAAGGAAGAGAGGTTTAGTTTAGGGGGAATGTGAAAAATAAGAATTAATCTAGTTTTCTTCTAAAGAAAACAAAAAGATCCTAGGGAATCTAGGATCTTCTTGTAAACCGTTAAGATTAACGAAGCAATTGAAGAACGCCTTGCGGTTGTTGGTTCGCTTGCGCCAACATAGCTTGTGCAGCTTGAGCCAAGATATTGTTTTTCGTTTGCTCCATCATTTCTTTCGCCATATCAACGTCACGGATACGGGATTCAGCAGCCGTCAAGTTCTCGGAGGAAGTTCCCAAGTTGTTGATCGTATGCTCCAAACGGTTTTGAACAGCACCCAGTTTGGAACGCTCGCTGGATACTTTATTAATTGCGCTATCAAGCACTTTGATTGCAGCAGAAGCGCCTTCTTTAGTGGAAATGTCAAGAGCTGCTTCAGCTTTTACATCGTTAGTGCCATTAGTAACCGTATTTTCTTTAGTAAAGCCAGCTTGACCAGCATTACCGGTGATTCCAAGAGCTGCGGAACGCATGTCGCCGATTGTCAAGGACATCGATTGACCAGAGTTCGCACCGATTTGGAATTTAGTGGAGAAGCCAGAACCTTGTGCACCAGGTCCCACGACTTGTTCGATATTTCCAACCGTATCATTAGCAGCATCAACGCCAATAGCGTTCAATACTGCTCCAGTTCCTTCTTCAAGTTTAATATCCTTGCCGGTTTCTGAAATAAACTGAACTTTATTATCTGCAGAAAGTGAAGCAGTTACTTTATCTGAAAGCCCTGCTTCTTGTAATGCAGCATTCAAATCTTTAATCAAATCTTGTGCGGCTGCTTTTGCAACATTGGTATCAGCGTTTGCAGTGTCATACGTTTTTCCTTCTTTTAAAGTAACAGTTACTGCACTTTCGCTACCTACAGTTACTTTAAAAGTAGAGTTTGCGGTAATAGTGTTAGAAGTACCACCATCACCTAATGCTGTTCCGCCTTCAATACCATGTCGTTCGACAGTTGTTGGCAACCCTGTATTCGATTTGGGATTTGTTCCTGTGATTCCAAGAGCAGTAGCACCAGCCGAATCAAATTCTATATTGCTAGTTGCTCCAGAAGACTTTGCAGTAAATGTAAAAATCCCACCTGACTCAGTTATATCAACCAAATCAGAAAGCTTAACTCCACCAGCTGTTACATTTCCTAAGTTTGCTACAGCATTAGCTCCATTAAAAGCTGGGGTTGTTGCACCATCACTTAGATCTACACCAGTTAGATCAAAAGTTGTGCCGTCAACTGTAATTTTTCCTCCTGCAATAGATGGAGCAGTAACAGCTGTGTCTGAAGTAAGCTTAGCACTAGTAGCTTTAGAAATCTTAGCACCGTCAGCAGAACCAATACCGCCGTTCAACAACTTTTGAGTATTGAACTCAGTCGTATTGCCGATACGGTTGATTTCAGAAGTCAATTGGTTCATTTCGTCTTGCAGTGCGTTACGGTCAGTATCCGTGTTCGTTCCGTTCGCGGATTGAGTAGCCAATTCGCGCATACGTTGCAAGATGCTGTGAGTTTCGTTCAATGCGCCCTCAGCTGTTTGGATCAAAGAGATGCCGTCTTGAGCGTTGCGGCTAGCTTGGTCCAAACCGCGGATTTGGCCGCGCATTTTTTCGGAGATTGCCAGACCTGCAGCATCGTCGCCAGCGCGGTTGATGCGAAGACCGGAAGACAATTTCTCGATGTTTTTGTTCGTGTTAGCTGTGTTGATGGACAATTGGCGGTGTGTGTTGAGCGCCGCAATATTGTGGTTGATAATCATGTTTCTTCCTCCTTGAAGTTCGTAACCCCACATCCTTGTGGAGCAGCTTATTATGAGAAGAGGAGGAGCTAGGTCGGCCGCCCTATCCTCCTTCTCGCTCTACTATATATATCGAACTAGACCGGGCTAAAGTTTATAGCAATTTTGATTTTTTTCGCGAGGATCTTACAATTTTTTCAACAACTTCTTCAATGTTTCCAAATTAGCGACGGCACCCGACGCTTCTTCATTCGATTCCTTCAGAGCCGAGTAGATCTCCTTACGCAATATTTGCTGCTGCTTGGGTGCCGCGACGCCGATCTTCACCGCATCTCCCTCGGTGCCAAGCACTATAATCTCGATCTGATCTCCGATCATGATCGATTCCCCCGGTTTTCTCGAAAGTACGAGCATCGACTACGCCCCCCCGCTGCCGCCGACCGCGGCCATCATCTCGGATAATTTATGCTTCGTCCGGTAAGGGGAGCTATGCAGAATAATTTGTTTCCCCTTCCTTGTGTACTGATTAATAATTATCGGCGCCAGCAGGTTGAGCGTCGTCTCCTGCACATCCTCATGGGCCGTGACAATCGACCATACTTGAACCTGCTCTTCGGAACCTATCTCCAGCTCGGCCAAGTCCGCTTCTTCGAGTTTAAACTCATATTTTTTACATACATAGAACGGGTCGATCATCAGAAAATGAAGCCGCGCTTCCTCCACCGATTGCAAATAAGCGATGGGCTCCTCCGCATCCTGTCGGATGACAATATATTGACGGCATCCTTCGAATCCCGGGATGCCATTAGCAAACGTAACAATATCCTCTTCTTCATAGCCAATTTGCCCCAACATGGCAGTTTCTAGCAGCATTGATCACAACGTCCTTTCTTTTGATAAATACAAAACGAGCTATAGCCGTTAAGCAGCTATAGCTTCATGATATAGTTATTACCTTTTCGTGTCGATCGAGGGCGGGATAAATTCCACCGAAGCATATTGCTTCATATAAATATCCAGCTTTCCCCGCTGGTAATGAATTTTCGGCGGGTTCACCGTCACATGGTGTTCGACATGAGCAGGCGTGTATTGAATATCTACCTTCGCGGGCTGATAGCTCATATCTATATTATCCAGCGACGCATCCCCCATATACATGTATTCGTAGAAATCGATGTCCTTCGTGCTCTCCTTGGCCAACGCGGAGAATGCATTTTCACCCGTCTGTATCGCCGCCATCCGGTTGCCATCCTCGACAATTTTGGCGATCCCTTGCAGAGCGATATTTTTGCATTCCGAATAAATCCGGCTGAACGCCTCCAGACTCGGCCCGAATCCCAACGCATCATGCCATTTGCTGTTATCTATGGACAACTGCCCCGGCTGGGTGTGCATGTCGAGCCTGGACGGGGTCGTCGTCAGCTCTTGGGTCGCTCGGGGCTGCTCGATATCCCACTGTCCCATGTCAGCATCGATACCGATCTGCGCATATTGCTGTCTGATCTGAAGCTGCGGAACCGGGGAGATACTCATCTTAGCCCCCTCCTAGCGCAAGAAATCGACTAAGCTTGCGCTAATAATTTTGGCGCCGACGGATAGGGAAGCCTGATAGACGTTCTCATCCGTCTTCAGATTCGTGATCACTCCGGACATATCCGCGTCCTCGGTTTTCGATTGGAGGGATTGCAGGTTCACGCTGATATCCTCCAACCGGGACTGCGCCAGCTCAATGCGGTTCGTTCTTGCCCCAATGTCCGCGCGAGCTTGCAGAAATTTATCGTTTTGCGTATCGATCCGGCCGATAATGGCGCTGACCCCTGCCGTATCTCCGCTGCCAAGCGCGGTCGACAAATCCTGCAGCACTTTGAAAATGTTGTCGTTCGTACCGGGATTAGCGGGATCGTCGGCATCGCCGAATACTTGATTCCCCGGAATATTCGCAGAGATGCGAACGCCTGTCCCGATCTCAAAGTTAATATCCGACGTATCGACCTTATCCGTAGCGGCCGTCGCTTCCGTATACGGCGCCTTATCCGTCATTTGACCATTGAACACATATTTGCCGTTGAACTGGCTGTTCCCGACCGTGACCATCTGAGAATATAACTGGTCGACCTCACTCTTGATGGAATCCAGCGCCTGCTGCGGATTCGTATCGTTGGCGCCTTGCACCGCAAGCTCCCGCACGCGCTGAATGACGCTGTTCGCTTGGCCCAGCATCGAATCGGTATAATCGAGCCAGGAAATCGCGGCATCGACATTGCTTTCATACTGATCGTTCGCCGACACTTCGCTGCGATAGCGCAGCGAGAAGCTGATGCCGACCGGATCATCCGAAGGCTTGTTGATTTTACGCCCCGTCGAAAGCTGATTCTGGTGTTCGTTCATCCGGTTCAAGTTCGTATTAATATTGCGCAGCAGCTGGTTATTAAGCATCCCCTGCGTTACTCTCATCGTCATTGTATATCGTCACCTACTTCCTTAGTATGAAGCGCCTTCGGTTTAGCGTCCTACCGTACCCATGCTGTTGATCACCTTATCCAGACATTCGTCGAAGGTCGTGAGCGCTCTGGCCGCGGCATTATAGGCATGCTGGAATTTAATCATATTGGCCATCTCTTCATCCAGAGAGACGCCGCTGACCGATTGCCTTCTCGAATCGACCTGGTCTACGAGAATTTTCTGATTCGTCGCCTGACGGGCCGCTTCCTGGCTCTGAACGCCCAGCTCGCCGACAATGGACCGGAAAAATTCATCGAACGTCCCGTCAGTCAGTATAGGCTTGCCTGTCGTGCTCGGATCAAAGTTCACTTTCGTATTTCTAACGCCGGCCAATAGCAATGCCATATCGTTATTCCCTTTGACCACCTTCTCCACGCCGTCCGTGTCGATATACGTTCTGGCCGAGGAGGAGATGTTGGACACGTCGCTGACGATAGCGGGATTGACCGTAATGTTGGCTGCGTTGACCTCCGTCGTGCCCGGCTTCAAGGTAAAGAACGACACGTTGCTCTTCAGCGGGCTGGATGCCGAATATCCCAATTGATGAAGCCCATTGAAGCCCTGCACCACGACATCGGTATTGGCCCCGAGCGTTCTCTGTTCAATCGTTCCGTTATACGCTCTCTGCTCGGTTGTACCGTCCGAATTGACAACCGTCAACGTCGTCCCATCCGGCACGACCATGCCTTGCGGCAGCGTCACCTTGGTGTCGCCTTGGACGAGCACCTTCAGCATATTGTCCAGCTGGAACTGGTAGTTGGCGACGTAATTATCGCGCGACTGAATCATGCCGTACACTTCGCCGCTGTTCAGATTATTGGCCGTCGCGGCGGCTTCGAGCGTATCGCGAGTGAAGGTCGTATCGACAGTGTTGCCGGTGACCAGCTGCACATTGCCCATTTTTATATTGTAGCCCTGATCTTCTTCCGTATAGGAAATGTTGACGATCTGAGACAAGTTATCCATCAGCAAATCCCGCTGGTCGCGAAGGTCGTTAGCGTCGTCGCCCAAGCCTTCGATCCGGTAAATCTGTTCGTTCAAATCGGCGATTTGCGATGTATATTGATTGATCTGTTTTACTTTGACTTCGATATTTTCCGTCAAATCGCTGGAGAGATCCTGCAATTGCCGGGACGTTTGGTTAAACGCGTCGGTCATCGCGAGAGCTTTCTCTTTCACCAGCACGCGCGCCGTCGTATTTTCCGGCGACTTGCTCAGCTCCTGCCATGCGTTCCAGAAGCCCTCGATCGTCTGACGAATCCCGGTATCCGACGGTTCGTTGAAGATAGCCTCAAGCTTTTCCAGCGTATCCTGGCGCACCGACCAGTCGCCCAAGTTCTTGTTCTCATTATGGTACTGGTTGTCCAGGAATTTCTCCCGCACGCGCTTGATGCTGTCAAATTCGACGCCTTGGCCCATCTGGCCGGGCACCGTGCTGTTCTGCAGCCCCGGATATTCAATCGGCCGGGATGCCACCATGTTCACAACCTGGCGGGAGTACCCCTGCGTGTTGGCGTTTGCAATATTATGCCCCGTCGTCGTCAAAGCGGCCTGCTGCGTAAATAAGCTGCGCTTGGCGATCTCTAATCCGCTGAAAGTAGAGCGCATGACTCTGATCCCCTCCGTTACACCTCAAATGATTTATGCCCGTGTATCAAAAAGCCCCGGCCGCTTGGACCCGTACGTCTGTGACTGCGGATGCTGGTAGCGGTATTCGTCCTCGGGAGGGCCCGCGATCAAATCCAGCGAGTAATCGACGAAAGCCAGCGAATGCTCAATCAGCTGCTGATTCAGCTTGTTCATTTCGCGAAGCTTGTTGATTGTTCCGAGCAGCCGCTTCTGCTGTCCCAAGAGCAGCTTCTTGTCCTCGACGTTAAAAATAATTTTCGTCAAATCGCTTACCGTCACTTTCGGATTCGGCTTGTACCCCTTCTCGATCATAAATTGACCGATCGCGTCGATCCGCTGCTGGTCGAGTTCTCCAATCTGCTTGACCAGCTTGTTTTCTTTGGACACGATCTGCATCAAGGATTCGATGTCGCCCAGGATGAGCACCTGCTTTTTCCGTTCACCCAGTTCCAATAAACTCTCATGTATGTCGTTTAACGCCGTCATTGTCTGCAGTAAAGCTTCGAATGCCATGCTCGTCCACCTGTTTCGCTATAAAGTTAGGAATTATTTAATAAAAGGAAACAGCTTCTCCGCCAGCGCTCTTGCATCGACTTTATAAGTGCCGCTTGCCACCGATGCCTTCAAAGCTTCCACTTTCTCTCTGGACTTCTCCGCTGCCGCCGAATTTTGCGTCTCCAATAGTTCCTTCGCCTCGCTAGATATTTCTACTTTATCTTTCTTTTTGCCGGTTTTGCCGGACGCCGCCGCATGATAAGCATCCTGGGACTTCGCGTAAGGATTGACTCCGCCGAGCCGGTTCGTACCATCTATCTTCATCGATCTCACCTCATTCAATCATATAAAATAACCCCACCGAATAAGCGTTATTACATTTATCGGTGGAGTTATGCAGAAAGTTTATAGAATACGTCATAAAATCCATGTCTTTAGGCATTCAGATAAAAGACCTTCGGACGCAGGGTGGCGTTAGCCGCCCAAAAGCACCAAAAAGGGGGATCATTTGTTCCCATTTTATGATATAGTAGACACAGGGGTGAACACAATGATAAGAACGTACAAATTCCGTTTGTACCCAACTGCAGAGCAACAGGATAAAATCCAATTCACCATTGAACGCTGTCGGTTGCTCTATAATCGCTTGTTGGATGAACGAATCCATACGTACAAAATGGAAGGGAAATCGCTGACATATAGGCAGCAAGCAAACACGTTCAGCGATCGTAAACAGTACATTCCATCATTAAAAGAAGTCCATTCTCAAGTGCTGCAGGATGTCGCCAGGCGGCTCGATAAAACGTACCAATCGTTTTTTCGCCGCGTAAAGAACGGTGAAAAAGCCGGTTTTCCGCGCTTTAAGACGCAAAGCCGCTATGATTCGTTCACGTATCCGCAAACAGGATTTTCGCTTGGCGGTAAGCATATCCAACTATCCAAGATCGGAAGTGTACGAATCAAACTGCATCGGCAGCCACAAGGGACGATGAAAACGTGTACGGTCACCGTTAAAAACAGCCGATACTACGTTTGCCTATCTTGCGAAGTCGAAGCGCAGCCGCTTCCGAAAGCGAACCACTGTGTTGGCGTTGACCTTGGAGTCAAGCATTTGGCGGCAACCTCGGACGGACAACGATTTGCAGCGCCGAACTATCTGCGAAACAGCGAGGTAAAGCTTAGACGGCAGCAAAAAGAGGTGTCCAGGAAGCAGCGCGGCTCAAAGCGCAGGTGGAAAACGGTCATGGTGCTCGCAAGGCAGCATGAGCGTGTGGCTAATCAGCGTAAAGATTACGCGCACCAAATCAGCCGGATTCTTGTTAACAGCTATGACATCATCGCTTTCGAGGATTTGAATGTGCAAGGAATGCTGAAAAACCATCAGTTGGCCAAAAGTATTGCGGATGCAGGATGGAGTCAACTCGTCCAATTCGTGGCGTACAAGGCTGAAAGCGCCGGTCGTCACGTTGTTCGTGTCGATCCGCGTCATACATCGCAATGTTGCTCCACATGTAGCAAAATCGTATACAAAACGCTAGCCGAACGTGTGCATTGCTGCCCTCATTGCGGCACAACATTGGACCGTGATGTGAATGCCGCGATCAATATTTTGATGCGTGCATTGCGGTCAGTCTTATAACCAAACAACAACTCCAGGCTCGGACGGAGCCTTCGAGGAGGGACGAAGTTACGAGTTCCGATGATCCGAGAAGCCCATTTGCTTTAGCAGCGGGAGTCGTCACATTAAATTTGATAATACCGTCAGTTATGCCGGTCGCGCAAACGGTCATGGATATTGTAGGACATAGAGTTCGCTTCCTTCTGAAGCTTCTGCTTGCGCTGCTCATCCTCCTGCATGTTGCTGGCCTCCTTGGACAGCTTCTGACGGCACGAGTCGCAGATCGTATGCACCCGAATCGGGGTGTTGCACACCTCGCAGTTGTAGGACATATTAGGATGATTTGCAATTGAAATGCGGCCTTCCCGGATAAACTTCGTAATCTGTTTAATAGAGACGCCCGTCGCTTCGCTCAGTTCATATAAATAGCAGGAACGGTTTTCTCGCAAATAGTTCAAACATTTCTCGTACTGCTGGTCGATCTCTTTGATGCAATTCACACATAGACTGAAGTTGTTTTTGACATAAATTTTCCCGCAGCGCGGACAATTGTCTACATTTAAACTCATGCCTGCTCTCCCCCCCATACTGATCACAGGAATATTCTTACGATTAGTTTATCTCAACTCCTGCGAGCTTGTACACTGAATTTTTGTCCAACATCCGACAAAATCCATCATCGCGCCCACCCGATTCCGTAGACAGCTACGTTAGGGAGCTCAGCCTTAACCGTTCTTGCGCACTCATTCAAGGTGCTTCCGGTCGTATAAACGTCATCTACTATATATAAGGTAATATCGGAAAAATGGAGCAGATCTTGCAGCGCTTTTTGCGATTCGGGCAAGAGCGCAAACACGCCTTGCAAATCGTCCAGCCGATCCCCGCGGGTTTTGAAGCTTTGCTTAGCCGTATGCCTGACCCTCACAAGCAGAGGAATCACGGGAATGGACAAGCTGCCGCCCAAGTCCTCGGCAAGCTGCTGCGCCTGATTGAAGCCCCGCTCCAGCCTCCGCTCGCCGCTTAACGGCACATAAGTGATCAACTCCCGCGCGCCCTTGGAAGGGCTCCCCGGGAACGCAGCCGTCTTGTGAAGGTGATACGCGTGAAGCAGCATCCGGCCGAGCAGCTCGCGCAGCTTTTCATGACCGCGGTATTTGTACATGGCCAGCCATTCCTTCATCAAAGGGCTGTAGCTGACTGCGCTGCGGTTTTGCACAAAATACGTATCCATCCGCCGGCTGCAATCCGTACATACCTCCGGGCGTCCGCACCGGCTGCACTGCACCTGCAAAATCCACGGAACCGCTGCAGCGCAGCCGTCGCATAGAGCCAGCTCCCGCGCCCCGCTGTATAGAGCGCCGCAAGCGATACAAGAGCTCTGTCTCGAAGAAAGCAGGCTCTCTGCTTGCGTAACCGATCGCTTAAGCCATTGCAGCATTCGGGATGACAGCCTATGACGAGTTTCCATGAGGCTTGATCTCTCCTTTATCATGCAGATAGCCCTTCTTCCTGGCTAATGCGTTCATGCTCTTGATCTGACGGACTGCTTCCACTTGGGCGCGCGTCTTCTCTTGCGCGGCAAAATAAACATGCCCGGCCGGATCGTCGGCGGATCTTCCCGCTCTCCCTGCCATTTGCACCAAAGCGGCGGAATCGAAGATCGGCTCGCCTGCATCGAGAATCAGCACATCCGATTTGGGGATCGTGACGCCGCGCTCCAATATCGTCGTCGTCACCAAAATCCGCGTATTCCTGCCGCGAAAATCAATGACCTTCTGTCCCCGGTGTTCGTCCTTGGAGGAGGTTCCCTGGGTTGTAACGTGCGGAAAAGAAGAACTAAGCAGTTTCGTCAGCGGTTCTACCATATGAATTTTCGGCACAAAGACGAACACTTGCGCTCCCCGCTGTAAGGATGCTTCTATTTTCTGCTTAATCACCGGCGCTAGCGCGGATTTCTCCAGCTGCTGACGCAAAGGCGGCATCGTAAGCAGCACAGGAACCGGCAGCGGATGACGATGATACCGGGTCGTGACTTTTACATGAGGCAGCGCGCCGCGCTTCGCCGCTTTTTGCAGCTGTAACGGTGGCGTTGCGGACAGCAGAATGGTCGCTCCGCCCGGCATGCATACTTTTTCCGCCGCATATTGAAGCATAGGATTATTGTGGTAAGGAAAGGCATCCAATTCATCGATGATAACGAGGTCAAATGTACTCTCGAACCGCAGCAGCTGATGGGTTGTCGCAATCGTGATCGGAGCCGCGTCCCAGCGCTGCTCGCTCCCCCCGTATAACGTAACGACCGGGATAGGCGAGAACGCCTTCTCCAATCGCGGCTTCAGCTCCAGCACCACATCCCGCCTCGGTGTAGCCACTACGACACGCCTCCCTTGCGCCGCCGTATACTGGATCATCGGAAAGATCATCTCGGTCTTTCCCGCCCCGGTAACCGCCCAAATCAGGAATTGTTTAGGCTGATTTGTCTTCTTATTGATCGTTTGTAATTCATTCCCTTTCAAAAATCGCAACGCTTCGCCCGACGCTTCCGCCTGAATCTCGCTTAACCCCCACGGAGCTAAATAAGCCTCCAAGGGCGGTTCCTCCGCGCTTGCTAAGGTGGCGGCCAGTTCCTTTGCCGCAGCGCTTGGTTCATGATGGCCCTCGGCCGAGCTTATCGTAACCGAGCAGTACCGGGATCGTCCCATCGTTAAGCATTGCTCGCAATAGGGGCACGACGTTCCGCAAAACATACATTCCGTAAACACCATATGCTCGGCTCCGCCCCCACAGCGATGGCAGCGGTAGCTTGGTTTGCCGCCCCACCAGCGAAGCTTGCGTTTCTGCTGCAGCGATATTCCTTGATCCAGCCGGAGCAGCCCGAGCAAGTAGGCCGTCTGTACATAAGCAAGCGGCTCAGCGGAAGCATTCGATAAGCCATAATGCTCCATTAGCTGCTTCACCTCATCCATTAGCAGGCTGCGGCCTTGCATGAGACTAACCAGCCTGTCCAATTCGGCGCTGTCGATACGAAACGTCACTCCTTGCGCCTGCCGATATGCAAGCCACTGGCTGTAGCTGCAATCGACCGGCTGCAGCCGGTTCACCGTGTCTCTGCCGATAAGCGTGTCTTCGGCACACTCCCGCACCGCTTTCACAAACCTCTCGGGCGCAAGTCCTCCCTTGCCTGCCCATTGAAGCACATTCAGCTTGTCCCTAAGCACGACGGCTTGTCCGAATGAAAAGGCCGGCTCCAGCATCCGAATTCGTACCGAACCCGGATACCGTCCGAACCATAACGTCATATCTGCCTGAATATCCAAAGATGCTTGCCATCGGACCGCATCGCCGCTAATCACCGCATATAAAATAGCCTTCATGTTCCCCCCGAAGCTATTGATTATTCATATCGCTTTGTAAGCGGTTACCAATCCGTCTTGTTGACCAAGCCGAACGATCACCACCTGCTTTTCCTCATGCTCGCGAATCCAATCATCCAAAGACTCCAGATCGCTGAACCTGCGAATGTCCAAATGGTATTCCAAACGGAACCGTTCGGCGATAGCCAGCGTATCGTCCGTTGATCCTTCGTCGGCTAGGGTCACGCGCACCTCCCGGCCTTTGAGCCGCGAGAAAAACAGCAGCGAACGAATGTACCATTCGACTTGATTTTGATTATTATGCGTTAACAGCAAAACATGCGTGACATTCCGACCCGTATCCCGGTGCCGCCGATAACACCAATGCACCAAGGCAATACTTGCGCCATAGCAGCCAAAAATCCACAATAACCCTACCATCATCGCGGCTCCCTCCCTTAGGATCAGTATATGCCGCAATGATTGGGTTGGTTCCTGTTTTAGAGCGTGACCCAGCCGTTTTTGATGGCGATAATTACCGCTTGGGTACGGTCATCGACTTCCATCTTCTGCAAAATGCTGCTGACGTGGTTTTTTACCGTCTTTTCGCTTATATATAAGAACTCGCCGATCATTTTATTGCTTTTGCCTTCGGCCATAAGACGCAGCACTTCCGCTTCCCGCCTTGTGAGCGGGCTGTTGTCGGAATGTACATATTTGACTCCGGCTTCCTTCGCGATTCCGCTTCCGGCTACGCCGACTTCATCCAAATAGGTCATTCTACGCAGCTGATTAATGAGCTTGCCCGTTACTTTAGGGTGAATATACGCATGGCCGGCTACGACCGAACGAATCGCGTTGATGAGCGACTCCGCCTCCATATCCTTCAGCAAATAACCGGATGCCCCTTTGCGGAGCGTTTCGAACACATAGCTCTCGTCATCATGAATCGACAATATAATGACTTTGATATCGGGAAAAATGTCCTTGAGCTTCTCCGTCGCTACGACGCCGTTCTCGATCGGCATATTAATGTCCATTAAGACGATGTCTGGAGATAGGGCGTTGCACAGCTCAATGACCTGGATGCCGTCGCCGCACTCCCCAACGACCTCCAGATCGTTTTCCATATTCAAAATGCGTTTGACCCCTTCGCGAAACAGCTGATGATCATCCGCCAAAACAAGCTTGATATTGCGCTTTGCATTTCCCGTGATGTCCATGATTTATTCCTCCTTCGAATCTAATTTGATGGGTATCAGCATCGATATTTTCGTTCCTGCCCCCTTGGCGGACTGCATCTCTATACGGCCCTCCAGCAGTTCTACTCTTTCGCGCATTCCAATAATGCCGTAATGGCTTCCTTTTTCGATTTTCTTGTCGATGTTGTCCAGGGTAAACCCGACTCCGTTGTCGGTAACGACAATTTTCACCATTTGCTTCTGGTAGGTGACCTCCAGCATCACATGAGATGCTTGAGCGTGCTTGACTACATTGGAGAACGCCTCTTGAACAAGCCGGTAAATGGCTACTTCCATTCCGGAAGGAAGCCTCGCATCTTTGCCGGTGAATTCAAACTGCGTTCGAATCCGCGATTTTTCTTCAAAATCCTGCACAAATTTGCGCAAAGCGGGAATAACACCCAGATCGTCAAGCGCCATCGGCCGCAGATTGAATATGATTTTACGAACTTCTTCAATCCCGCCGCGGACCTGACCTTTCAGATCGACAAGCTCTTCTTTTACGGACGTATAGGCCTGCTTGGTTAACATTCGTTCGGCGATTTCGGTCCGGAGCACAACGTTAGCCATCGTTTGCGCCAACCCGTCATGTATTTCCCGGGCAATCCGTTTGCGCTCTTCTTCTTGAGCCAAAATAATTTTCAAGCCGAGCAGCTGCCGGTTTTTAGCCGATTCCAATAAGCGGGTCACCTGGTTCAAATCGCCGGACAGGTACTCCAGCACTACATTCACCTGGGATACGACCGCTTCAGCCCTCTCCAATTGTTTATCGACATTTTTAATCCTTTTTTGCAGATCATCTCTTCTCGCCTTCAGGTGAAGCTCTTTCTCCCTGTACATCGCGAGCTGGGTTTGCATCTGGGTGGCAAATTCATAGGCTGTGCGAATGTCATCCTCTTTAAAGCGTTTAAAATCACGGCTAACCTCGGTTAACCGAATGCGCGCCCGCCGATATTCCATTTCAATATGATCGACCATGTCGATAGTCTTAGTCGTTTCGTCGATAACTTGCTGCAGCTCGTTGTTCAGCGCATTGCGCTCTGACCGTACATTTTCGCAAATTTCAAAGATCTGATATTTGCTGCTCTCCATGACGTCAATCGCATTTTTGATAATGCGGTCTAAAGCGTCCACTTGCATACGTCGGGCTCCTTCTTCAACAATTCCCAAATGAGGAGCCTGTGCGACCCGATTGTCGGACAGGCTCCTAGCAATATAGTACCATATTTATAGTCGATTGTAAGAGGAGATAGGAACTAATTATTGCAATGTGATCTGCTTCGTCTTTTCATCCCAAGTCACTTTCCAGCCCATATTTTCCGAAAGAATACGCAGCGGCACGACGGTAACGTCATTCATAATCTTCGGAGCCACCTCAGCCGTAATCCGTTTGCCGTTCACAAGCAGGTCCGGATTGTCGATCCATAGATCGATCAGCTTGTCCCCGCGAATGACCGTAACCTTGCGCTCTTTATCGTCCCAGCGTACGGTACCGCCCAATGCATCCGTGACAAAACGGATGGGGATCAGCGTATTTCCGCTGACAATTACGGGAGCCTGTTCCAGCGTCATATTTTTGTTATTGACCGTAACGGCCGTTTTATTCACCGTCAGCTTAACCGAATTGTTCGACGGCACGGAGAGCTGGCCTTTGTAAGTGAACGTAATATCGTCGATGCCGATCTTGCCTACGGTAGCGCGTTCGTCTTGACCGACGCTTTCGCTATATACATATACGCTCTTCACAACAATCGGGAACTTGAGATCCAGATCGGACAAATCGGCCGAAACCTGCTTCCAACCCTTCCAGTTAATGTTCTTGGCTAATTCAACATAGTACACTTTGCCGCTATTATCTTTAATTTCCGTACGGAGAGAGTTCAGGCTTTCATCGCCGTCCACCTTCATCTTAATAAACTGCGGCTGGCCTTCGATCTGGATGCCTGTGTCCATATTGGCGTAGGCCCACTTCTCTCCGGTAGCTTTAGAAAAATCGTAATTCAGTTCCAAATATTTGTTTTTTGCCGCGCTCTCACGAATATAAACGGATGCTGCAACGCTTTCTTCCGGTTTGGAACCCGAGTTCGTCAACACCGCATTATGGTCCAGATCGTACCATACGCTGTCTTTGCCGATCGGAAGCGTCAGCATGGTGCTGTATCCGTCATAACGGGCGATAAGCTGAAGCTGTTTGGCGTCTGCCAAGCTATTCACGGTAAGGATGCCGTCTTTAACCTCAGCCTTCATGCCGAGTACTTCCCATTCAATGAGCTGCGGGGGCACTTCGCGAGATTTGCCCGATTTGGTCGTTGCTATGACCGGGAGCTTATAAGAACCGCCTTCCGATAGAGCAATATTGGTGGCATCAATCTGAAGTCCCGCCAGGTCGTTCCGTCCTACAACCGGAATCTCGGCCGACTGGCTTCCTTTTCCGGACGCAGCCGTTACTTTGGCTATTCCCAGCTTCGTCGGCGTGAATACATTATCCTTGAACGTTCCGTTGTCTGAAGACCATTGGGCCGTTACGCTGCCCGATTCGATCGGATTATAGTATTCGTCGTAGCCTTTAAAATTCAGCGGCGCCTGTTCGTTTAAAAACAGAAAATCGGGCGCTTGAATGAACAGCTCCTTAACATCCCCCTGAGGCGCCGTTGAGAACACGCCGACTCCGTTAACGACCTTACGTTGAATGCCTGTCTCCGTCTTATTGATAAGCACCGGATTGAACTCCCCAAGCGGTCGGGCCACCATCTGAGTCGATCCTCCGCCGTCCAGGTTCATCCCTTTCCAGACGCCGACTTTGATCATAAACTGCTGCAGCTCTTTCATGCTCAAGCCTTTGCTGTCCCCGCTATTATCCACGGTAATGATATAAGCCGTTTTTTCATCTTGAGAGTAACCGATCGCCGTTCTTGAGCGATAGCAGCATAGACTGTCCACTTCGCGGGAAAAATCGGTCGGCTGGCCGCCGTCTACCAAAATGGTATGGCCGCCGATCATCATTTTGAAATTTTTCGTATCGTACGTTTTGGTAGAGTCCTGCGGTAAAATATCGTAATCCGCTTTGAGCGGATCTCCGATCTTCATATGCTGCCGGACAAAGTCGGCCGCTTTTCCCGATGCTCGTAAAATATAGCCGTCCTGCGGAGCGATCATATCGATCGTCGTGTTATCTGCAATTTTCTGAATAATGCCTTTCTGGACGAGCACTTCCGTCGGTACCGTCACCCCGTCGTTCGAACGGTCCGATTGGCCCCATGCGTTAGTGTACATAAACATGGCATCTACGTGGCTATGCTCTCCGCCGGGCTCGAACCAATAATACGTTTTGTTAATGCCGCCTAATGCGAATTTGGCCCCGTCCTTGGTCATTACCGACCCCTGGAACGTAAACAAATCGACGATCGGCTTATTGTCCTTGGAGATAGCGAACGAATAAAAGCCCGGCAAATAAGGCGGCGTCGCCATCAGCCTGCCATTCTCGATCTCCGGCCCCATCGGAACGCCTTCCGCCTGCGTATTGTAAAAGTCGCCGTTTACGCCGGCAACCGCCTTCGTCTCGGTAGCCATTCCAAGGACGCTTTGCTTCTTCGTAAATTGATCGTTCGTCCCTGTCATCACGTCCAATTTTACGTTAGGATTCGTCAAATCTACTTCTATTACATTGCCATTGGTCGTAATCTCTTTATTGCTGCGAGTCGATTTCCAAACGTATTTTTTCATAACGGCGCCGGAAGTCAAAATTTCCTGGCCGGTCATCGTCACCGTCGGCTCCGAAGCCGCGTATACCTCAGCCGTTGTAATAAGAGGCGATAAACCTATGAATGCAGATAAAACAATAGAGGACATCTTAATCCAAGCCTTATGCTTACTCACACCTATGTTTCTCCCTTCTATTCCCACTCTCCTCTTACTTAGACTCTATTAACATGGAAAAAGTTACGTTTTTACTAGGCGAAATCGTGAACAATTTGGACAAGTTTCGCCATTTTGTGAACAAAAATAGCCCGGCTCTATAAAAGAACCAGGCTTTGGTATCGAATGCTATGAGAAAAACGTCTATCGATGTCGTTTCAAAGACGTTCAACCGCGTTCACTTTCCAATACGGTGAAAAAGATTTAAACGAGCGCATCGCGCTTCAAAAGCTCGGCTTTGTCCGTACGCTCCCAAGGAAGATCGACATCCGTGCGGCCGAAATGACCGTAAGCTGCCGTTTGCTTGTAGATCGGTCTGCGGAGATCCAACTGCTTGATAATGCCTGCCGGACGCAGATCGAAATGTTTGCGAATGACGGAAACCAACTTCTCTTCCGACACTTTGCCCGTTCCGAACGTGTCGACCGCAATCGATACCGGTTGTGCGACACCGATAGCATAAGCAAGCTGAACTTCGCATTTGTCCGCCAGACCTGCGGCAACGACGTTTTTAGCTACGTAGCGAGCCGCGTAAGCGCCGGAACGGTCAACTTTTGTCGGGTCCTTGCCGGAGAATGCGCCGCCGCCGTGACGAGCGTAGCCGCCGTACGTATCGACAATGATTTTACGGCCGGTTAAGCCTGCATCGCCTTGAGGTCCGCCGATTACGAAACGGCCTGTCGGGTTAATGAAATATTTGGTATTCTCATCGAGAAACTTCTCGGGAACGATCGGTTTAATGACATGCTCTTTGATGTCCGCTTGGATTTGCTCCAAGGATATATCTTCACTATGCTGCGTAGAAACGACAATCGTATCAACGCGCACTGGCGTATCGCCATCATATTCAACAGTAACCTGAGTTTTACCGTCAGGACGCAAATAAGCGAGCGTACCGTTTTTACGAACCTCGGACAAACGTCGGGAAAGCTGGTGGGAGATTGAGATAGGAAGAGGCATCAATTCCGGCGTTTCGTTCACCGCGAAACCGAACATCATCCCTTGGTCACCGGCGCCGATGGCTTCGATCTCTTCATCGGTCATTTGCCCTTCGCGTGCTTCCAGAGCTTTGTTAACCCCTTGCGCAATGTCAGGCGATTGTTCATTCAAGGAAACGAGCACAGCGCAAGTTTTCGAATCAAATCCGAATTTGGCGCGTGTATAGCCGATATCTTGAATCGTTTGACGTGCGATGGATTGAATGTCCACATATTCGGATTGGCTCGTAATCTCACCGATAACCAATACCAAGCCTGTTGCAACGGAAACTTCGCAAGCTACACGTGCGTTGGGATCGTTCTTAAGAAACGCATCCAAAACTGCATCGGAAATTTGGTCGCAAATTTTATCCGGATGACCTTCCGTTACCGACTCCGATGTGAATAGGCGTCGACCGCGTGGAATAGACATATAATCAACCTCCTACTAACTAGTATTCATTAATAAAAAAGTACACATACAAAAAATCAACCTTTTCCCGTAGGAAAAGGTTTCATTCATACCTTCTTGTAGTTATGTTACTGGATTTGTCGAGTACTGTCAATAATATTGCATGAGTTCCCAAAAAATTAACAATCCGCTTACAGGTTCAACATCATCTCTTCTGCCTTACGGATTAAGCGGCTTGTTATGGCCCCGCCTACGGCACCGGCATCGCGGGAAGCGATATGTCCCCAGTAATCTTCCTTTACCGATCCCGATGGAATAGCGCCGAGCTCTGTGGCAAATTCAACGTTAGCATTAGCCATGGATTTGCCTACAGGAAGTCCAAGTTCAGCAGCAATTTCATACTTCAACTGATCCAATGCTTGTTTACTTTCAGGTACCACTTTATTCGCTTTAGCCATAAAATCCACCTCCAAATGTGATGTAACGATAGTATGTCCTTGCGCTTTGGAGGCAAACGTATAAACGGTTGTCAATAAGGGTAAAATTTATGATGTAATCTTCGTTCCGTTCGCATCGGTCAAAACGTAGCTGCCGCGAACCATAACATAAATATCTTGCTTTTGTTTCGGATCGGGCTTAATGCCGCGCCCTTCCCTTGGAATGATAAGCAAATGGTTATTTTCTATCGCAGCGCCGGCTGCAATGTCCTTACCTGAAGTTACATCTGCAATCCCATTATCGTCAGAGCTGACTACCGTTACTTTACCGGTACGGACAATGATTTCTGCTCCGTCTCCGCCGTATAAGATTTGTCCTTGCTCAAGCTTAATAACCTGTAATTCTGAGCCCCCATTTGATTCGGAAGGTGTTGAAGCATCAGGAGCTGGCTGAGCGGGCGTAGTAGAGCCCGAGCCGTTTTTTCCAAGCTCCGCACTAATGATTTGACGTACTTTCTCTTCGGTAATGGACTGACTCGAAAGCTCGTCCGCAATTTTCTGTTTAATGTTCTGATCAAAATAACTCTTTGTTATAACAGGATCATCTACTGAGCCCGGCTGTACCGATGTGCTTCCGCTGTCGGCATTAGCACCGACAATGGTCGCCGCCCACAACAGCAAAGTGCTTATGGCCACTTTCGTACGTGTTTTATTCATGTTTCACCTCTATGTATAGAAATTGTTATGTATGTTAAGTATAGCTAAGTTAAATAAAAAAAAGAAGACCCCGAAGGGCCTTCTCTTAATGCTTATTAGTTAGCAGAACCAACAGTTACTGCGAAGGATGCAGTTACACCGCTTGGTGCCATTACATTGATTGTGAAACTGGATACGTTGCTTCCAACTGCTTGGATTTTACCAGGGTTGTCGGAGTCAAGTGTAACTTCATTGATTCCAGTTCCAGTTTTATCATTTTCTTTCAGCGTAATGTCGCTGACATAGAAGCTCAAGCCAAGAATTCCAACATGACGTTGCAAGAATTGGTCGCTGTCACCATTTTCTTCGTTCAAGGAACCAGGAGCACCTTCGGACACGATTTCATCACCGTATTGGTCTTTGACAGTGATTTTCTCAGCCAAAGTTTTATCCCACAGATATTTACCAGCAAGATCGCTCACAGTTTTACCTGTTTTCTTCAGGGAGATCGTAGCTACAGAAGGTCCTTCGTTCTTCGTAGTCAGATCGATTTGAGATGTTTGTTGCTCGTTCTTAGCATTAACAAAGATTACGTTCAGCTTGGCTGTACCTGCATCCAAACCATAAACGAATTTCTTCTCAGCGATGTTAGCAACACTTGGGTTACTGGAAGATACGGAAACGATGCTGGAAGGAATTTTAACTTCTTCACCGCCACTGTTCTTCGCTCTGATCTTGATTTCTTTACCCAGTTTTGGATAATGATCTCTCATGTAAGTTGCATCAACCGCAGTATTCAAGTTGAGATAATCATCGCCAGCAAGGATTGTGTTGTTAACGCCTTTATCCAAGTAGGCTTCGTAAGTCAATTTGTTTTGGGCTTTCTTAGGATCGATAACTTCGATCGTTTGGCTTACGGAGTCAACCAGTTTAGCGTTGGCATCGTTGTATCTCGTACTGTTGCCATCCAGCTTAATATCATACGAGTACAGCTCTGCTTTAACTGTGAAGGTGCCTTCAGTAGCGCCAGTTTTGGACCACACTTTGAACGATTTGTCAAAGAAGTTATCCCAGTCGTTAGCTTTAAGCAACTCTTGAGCAGTTTTCAGATCGTAGTATTTATAAGTAGCATCACCAGCAGATGCTAAGAATACATCTTGTCTATCGCCGTAGTCTTTATTGCTATCTTTAGGGCCTTTTTGCTTGGAAGCAAGATAAGTGTTTGTGTCACCGCTAGGACCGCTGTAGATCAGTTTTACGAAATAACCGTTATCTACATATTTGGAATCCTTGTTGATATACTTCATTTCTGCGCCTTGTTGGTCGTAGATTTTGAATTTCAGCTCATTATCGGAACCAGCAACCATTTGCTTCTTAGGAGCAGTGGAGAACTTGATTTCTTGAGCTTCACGCACATCGCCAACGGAGATATTCATAGTTGCCTTTTGGTTCGGGAAATCTCTCAACGTTACAGTGATGGATGCAGATCCTTTTCTGTCAACGTTTTGGATTTCGATTTGACCTTTATGAGTACCGGAAGTTGCGATTTCCATGTTTGCCAGGTTGATACCGCCGGAGGAACGGATGTCGAGTTTGTCTCTACCGTCGCCATATGCGTCAACAATGTCATCAGCATCCAGCAGGTCGCCATTGGAATCTTTCAATACCAAAGGTACGTAGAACTTGTTGTCTACAGACTCGTCATTGGTGTGGCTGTCGCCTTCAGCCAATGTGTAGTTGTAAGAACCGAATTCCACAGTAGCAGGAACTTTGGAAGCTTTGATTTTGATATCTTTACTTACCGATTGTCCGCCGCGAGCAAAGATGTTAACGTTGACTGTTTTCTCTTCGTTGTTAGTGGAACGCAATTTCAGGTCAGCAGCTGTATCGCCTACTGCGTCGTCTACGAATGCGTCTTTGTCATTGTCGCCAATTTCAAGATCGCGATCTGTAGTCGAAACAGTTACGGAATCGTTCAGCAAGCCTTTGTTCTCAACACGCAAGCCGTATTGATCCCATGCTTTCAGATCCAAGAAAGCGTAGCTGTTAGATTCGATAGCGTCAACTTTGTTGCCGGAAGAGTTCAACAAGTCGCCAACTTCGATTTTGGATACGATAGGTTCGTCGCCGATAGTGAAGATTTTGTTCACTTGAACGCCGCTATCTTCGTGCAGGATCGTGATGGACAGTCTGTCGTTTCTTTCCGTTTTGCTGCCTTCAGTCAAGTTGAACGCTTGAGTGCCAGCGATCGTAGCGATGGAAGCATCTCTGTCGCTTACACGAATATCGAAGTTGCTTGCGATGAAGGAAGCTTGTTTGCCGTATTGGTTCGTTGCTTTGAAGTCAATACGAACTTTGTAACCACTGTAAAGTGGGTTGCCGTTTTTATCAACTGCAAGTGGAAGTGTATCGGATGCAGTCAAGAAATCGATTTTTGTTACTTTTTCTTTCGTAGTTGTTACGGAAGAAGTTTTAGCAGTGTCGTCGATGTTGGACAAACCGCTGATTGTAACGTCGAATTTGTTTTCAACGAACTTCGTATCGAAAGTCAAAGTAGCAGTTGTTCTGTCATCGTTCCACTTCGTAGTGTAACCGGAAGACAATACGTTGCCGTCTTTCTTAACTTCGATTTTCAGGTTTTTCGCGTCGTCTGCACTCAAAGCGCCGTTCAGCTCAAGAGTCAACTCTTTAGCGTCAGTAGCTTTCAAGGATGCGATAGCGTATTTACCGTTGAAGTCAGGTTTGTATTGTTGTTTAGCTTCATAGGAGCCAAGCACCAACAGGTCGCGAGTAGCTGCAGTAGTACCGCCAAATGTGCCGTCGCTGCTGTTAGTCAACAATTTTTTCTCAAGAGCCAGAGCTACATAACCTTTAGCCCAGTCAGATACTGTGCTGTCGGAAACGCCTGGAGTTGCTTTAGCGTCGCTATCCAATTTCAGACCGCGAAGCAAGAAAGCAGCCAGTTGTTCTTTAGTTACTTCACCAGCTGGGTTGTATTCACCTTCAGCGTAGCCGTCAGTGATGCCGGCAGCTTTAACCGCTTCGATGTAAGGAAGAGCGTATCCGTTAGCAGGATCGTCAGCTTTAACATCGTTGAAGGAGGAAGTTTTCAAGGAAGTGTCAACTTTCAGTTTGAAAACCAAAGCTGCAACTTTAGCGAACTGAGCGCGGTTCATTTTGTCTTTCAGACCGAATGTACCTTCAGATACGCCGTCGAAAATTCCTGCGGAAATCATTGCGTCAAACTTAGCTTTAGTAGCCGCGTCAAGATCTTTCAAATCGCTGAAATCAGCGGAAGTTTTAGCAGCTTCAGCTTCTTCCCCAAATGCTACGGAAGAAAACATCGAGAATGCCATAGCAAGGGACAAGATTGTAGATAAACTTTTCTTCATAACCTTTTTTTCTCCTCCTCGAATATCTTTCGGTTGTTGAGAGTTTTGTTTAAATAAATTAGAGCTCGATTCTCTCATTAGCCGATTCACCCCCTTCCCAGAGTTGAGCGAATTAATTATTATAAAGGTCTGCAACGTATAGGATTGCAGAAACTAGTAAACAATAAAACTGGTAGAGCTAGGGACTCGCATACCCTTATACATTATACACTGCAAAACTATTAAGGTAAAGAGGGTATTTTGTGAAAAATATCCAACAAATGCTGGCCTTTATTGATGCCTTTTTGTTAGTTCACTGTATTAAACGCGTAGCCCTTTAAAAAGTTGCGCTGCTTTGAAAAACTTTTTTAAATTTATCATCGCCTGTATTCATGCTAAGATTCGAGCTTGTATATCATCTTGTACATCACTTTCGTATACTCGCTCGCTTACGAAACTTAGTATACAACGATCTATCACCTACGTCATCACGAATTATTTTCCAATGTCACGATACGAGTCATAACCACCGGCTTAGCCGGTGGCTTCCATCAGCCCTATAAGGGCATGGTACTAGCACGCGCCTAAGAAGGCGCACTGAAAGTCTGCCAACCGCGAGCGGTCCCGGGCTTGCCCCTCAAAGGGGCTCTTTTATTTGCCCTTTCCTACCGACTCACCCGTAAACGGGTCGAACAATTCTTTCATCGTGATTTGTTCGTAGTTCTTATCCTCTGTTAGTTGATTTCGAATGTATTCGGCTATCGCTTTCCTGTTTCGCCCTACCGTATCCACAAAATAGCCTCTGCACCAAAATTGCCGATTTCCGTATCGATACTTCAGGTTCGCAAATTTATCGAAGATCATCAGCGAACTTTTTCCCTTTAAGTACCCCATAAACTCCGATACACTCAGTTTCGGTGGAATACTCACCAACATATGGATGTGATCCGGGCACGCTTCCGCTTCGTGAATCTCCACCCCTTTGCGCTCACACAACTCCCGGATGATCTTTCCGATCTCTCTTTTTAATTTCCCATAGATGACTTGCCGTCTATATTTCGGTGCAAATACAATATGGTATTTGCAGTTCCAGCGGGTATGTGCTAGACTGCTCTTATCCATTCCCTTGTCCTCCTTGATTTGATGTTGCGGTTGGCAGACCGGCTATCATCTTATCATAAAGGTCAAGGGATTTTTACTCATAGCTATAAGCTTTCCCGAACCCCCAGTCGAACTGGGGGTTTTCTTAGACAAGAAAACCCCGCCGCACGGCGGGGTTTAAGCTATTATTTCGGTATTTTCTTTTGCTGTTTCAATACGCGAATCGCCACTGCCGCAGCTTCCGCTCTGGAGAAATAATCTTTTGGAGCAAAGCGCAGCGTTTGTTTCTTTTGCCCTTCAAGAAGCACATTCGGCATCCCTTCGATAAAGCCTTGCTTGGTTGCTGCTTCAACCGCAGAACGCGCATAATAATCGATGCTGGCCGCATCGGTAAATGATTTCTGCAAAGAAGCCAGCACAGCAGTATCATTGCTGTTCATCTTCAAGTCAGCCGCGCGAGCTATCATCACCGCAGCGTCCTGCCTTGTGATGGCATCGTGATGACCGAAATAACCGTCGCTGTTGCCCCGAACGATTCCCGCTCTTGCCGCAGCTTCAATATGCTTGAAGTCGTACAAGCCGGCAGAGTCAGTCAAATAATTGCCTCTTTGAACGTCTTTAAAGGTTCCGTCATATTTCGGATCGGTGCTATCGATAATATTCGTATCTTCGTTTTCTAACGGAATATTGAAGATTTTAACGAGCATGGTTACGAATTCGCCGCGCGTAATGGACTCATCCGGCAAAAATTTGGTCGGACTCGTTTCCTTATTCGTCATAATTCCTTTGGAATACAAAGTATCCAGGAAATCGCGAGCCCATGAATGGTTCGTCACGTCGTCGAAGCTGTCATCCATATACATAACTTGATAATACCCGAAAGAGTCGAAAGGTACGGTAATCGAGTTACTTTTCAGGTCAATCACTCCGCCGATATTTCTCCATTCCGGACGGGCCACGTTAGGATCACCGTTATTATCGGCAAACGTATTGAATTGGAATACGGTAATGTATTTCCAAGCGTCGTCTCTAATGTTAGGATCGTATTTCAACGTCAAGCTGCCCCGCTTGGTAGGCACAACCATATCTTTAATGTAACGATTGTAGAAAGTGTCGTTCGACGAACTATACTGCGACGCCTCATTAGGCAAACGTCCGCTGCCTTCCAAAGCATCCTTCAGCTTCAAATCTTCATTTGGAGCCGAAATTTCCTCAATTGTACCGCCGTCGATCCAGAATCGTTTGCTGGCAGGCTTGAACCGTCCCGTCGTTTCCACCAAGAAGTTCTTACCGCTGCGATCCTCAAGTTCCTTATCGACACGGCCGTCGTCATTGCTTGCAATGCCGAACAGGATTTTTCGGTCAGCCGATATATACTGTTTTTCCGCCGTTCTGTCATTGCGCATGAGCTTCGTGTCCTTAGGGAACGTTAACACTAAATCGCCATTAAACACTTTGAACGAGCTAGCCAACTTCGCCTTATATTGGTTGCCTTCAATGGGCGTATCTACATTGTAAAGGATAAAGCTTCCGCTTAATTTACCGGAAGACCGGTTGACGGTGAACTTAATTTCATTTTTGCCCGGCTTTAAACCCGTTGCTTCATAATAATAAATCCCCGGCTGATTAGGATCCGTTTCTTTTACAGCTTCCTCTTTGCCAAACAATACGCTGTCCGCATTTTCAGCCAGAATCGTGATCTTCTGGAAGTTCTTATTAATGTTGGCTTGATCTTTGCCGTCTTCATTTTTAATCAAGGTAGGAACCAAGATTTGATAAGGCGTAGGTTCCCTAGTTATGGAGAACGACTTGCTTACCGTAGCTCCGCTGGAGTTCGTACCTGTAACGGTGAACGTATACGTTCCGAAATCATTCAGCGAAATTGAGTCTACCGAACGAAATACCGTTGTCGTCGCGCCAGCCACTACAGGGGAAATGTTGACTGTAGCCGGCGATGTGCTGCCCGGTTTCAAATACGTTACAGATAAGCTGGCATTTGCCGCAGAACCACTGATTTTCATTTGATTGGCTGTCGTATAATACGTATCCGGCCGCGTGTCTTTGCTAAATCGAACGTCCTTCGGATCATAATCCGGCGCAAAGCTTACAATAGTCGGTAAAAAATTGCTGAATACAAAAATATCGTAGTTGGCTTCCGTCACTTTCTGGTTGTTGATAAAGATTTCAAAGTGAACCGGCTTGCGCCCGTCGTCCGTGCCGAAGTAGGAAACGGCATCGACTTTTACAGTAAACCGCCCCGTCGCCGGATCGAGTGTGATCGGGGAAGCGGTAGCAGAATTGGTAACTACTTTGTTATTAATGGATACGGTCATTTCCCCGGAGCCCAAATTAACTACTCTACCCGAAATACAAGGCCCGCCTTGATCTGCACATGTAATTTCGGTTGCACTCTTCACAACCATACCATCAAATATGTTATCGACAATAATATAAGGCGCTGCTGAGATGATAAGATCATAAGACTTGGCTCCCGCAGGCACTGATTCGTAGGCGGCATCGTAAGGAATCACTTCAAGCGTCGAAGCCCCGTCGCGTATTCCTTGCAAAATAATGTCCGCCGTCCCGGTTGTTCCTGCCGTAAGAGGATAGATGCCCCCGCTGTGACTCCCGTCGTCATAGGCATTTCCATTTAGCTTCACAAGCACTTGCGATGCATTCACCGCAGTAACTCGCAGCGTTGCCGGGAATTCGGTGATTTGGGTATTGCCCGTTTCGTTTAATACTGGGCTTGGCGTTACATTAGGGATAATGCGCTCCACCTTGTCCACGTAAGCAGCATCTTGATCGACAAAGTTAAACGTAAAGCTGGACTTCGTCGTATCGATTAAATTTTTATGAACGAAAGTGACATCGATTTGCTGAAACCTGCGGCTTTTATTAATCGGCAAATCAAGCTGAATGTTGTGAACTTCATATGCGCCCGACGAATCGACCGTAACATTTGCATTAACCGTATTCAATGCAGGCACAAAGGTCGGAGTTTCGTTTTCATTAAGAACGCCGGGATTGGACGGGTCGACGAAAGCCATCTTTTTATCGTTAAAATTGTAACGAAGCTTGTACACACCGCCTGTGCCCACCATTTCAATGTCGGCATATACGTAATCGGATACTCCGCTGGTTCTGGTTGTTTTCAGTGAGGTGGAGAAAGTTACGTTATTGCCGACTGTCGAGCTTTTTTCAAGCGTCGGATGCTGGCTCGCGCTGAGTTTTTTCGTCGGTGCGGCCGACGGCGTGCTTTTTGAATCGATATAAGAATTATAGGCGAATGCCTTGCCGTCATCGTAAATAAACGATTTGACCAAGTTATAGGTATTCGTGCTGTTCTTAGACACGAAAGTAACATCGTTATCTCCGGGAACAAACTTAATATCGTTGACCCTGCCGGTGTTCGTAATATAGGTAAAAGTTCCGCGTGTAAAATTGGCAGGTATGTAGGAAGTCGCGCCTCCGTTCAAGTATGCCTCAATGCTTGTCGCATTGCCGGCTGCACCTGTAATCGTAGCCCCGGTATAAGGAGCTTTCTTAGGATACATTTGTCCGTCAACGATGGAATCGCCGTTCATGTAGAGATTACTAATAGTAGAAACGGGAATATAGTACGCCCAGCTTGGCGCCGATGCGGTATTGACCGTTCCATCGAACCTCAGCACAATTTTGTTCAAGCCTTCAGTCAAGTTTACATTAGTAAATGTAATCTGATTATTTCCCGATTTTACAGGCTTGCTGGTTTTGTCTACGAAAGACTTGCCCGTACTCATATTTGTGACTTCAAAATAAATGTTGCTCATCTCTTCATCGGAGATGCCGTTAACATCCGCGATGACAGTGATCGGGTTAGTCGTGAACTGGTCTACCGCTGCATTTGCTCCCGGCGGTTCCTGCGTATTGCGGTACTGCAAATTCGATATGCTTAGCGTCACCTCGGCAAACGCCGTGATAGGTGCCACCAAGCTGATCAGCAGCGCCAACACAATAGACAAGCTCGTCCACTTGTAAGTTAGTCGTTTCAAGGGTGGTTCCTCCTTATGTAATGATGCTTGGTTTTATTGGTTATAAGCTGTCGCTTGTCTGCCGATAGTCAAAAACTCCTCCCTCATCCTTGGATTGCAAAAGTCTGTCTTCTTCGCCATATAAAGTGTCATGTACTCTTATTTATCGGTTTGAAGCCGCCAAAAATTTAGTTTTATCCCGAAAATAGACACAACAAAAAATCCCGAACCTAAGCGAGCAGGAACGGGACTTTCGTAATCTTTATAGTTATTTGGTCATGCGCGAACGGGCGCTAACCATCATCTTCACTTTTTGAAAAAATTGCAGCACAGGCTTCTTGGTCTGACTGATAATGCCTATCGCTTCAGCTCCCAATACCATAACAGCAAGCAGTACAACGATCAGCAGCACCATTCCCCATATCGTTTCTTGCTCCGACATATAGGATAAGAGCACCGCGGCGACTCCGAAAATAGAAGCGACTCCGTATATAATCAGCACCGTGATTCGATGGCTGAAGCCTAACTGCAGCAAACAGTGATGCAGGTGGCTTTTGTCCGGCTTCGAAATCGGCAGGTTGTTCACCCATCTGCGCAAAATCGCAAAGAACGTATCGGACAAAGGTACGCCCAAAATCATGATCGGCACCAACAGCGACAATACCGTAGCTTGTTTGAAGCCTAAAATAGACAAGGTTGCCAAGCTAAACCCGAGGAATAACGCGCCAGAATCGCCCATAAAGATTTTGGCCGGGTGAAAATTGTAAAACAGAAAGCCGACGATGCTTCCAAGCAAAATAACGCTAAGCAGAACGACTGTAATATTGCCCATCATCAATGCCAATACGAGAATGGTCGTTGTTGCAATACCCGATACGCCCGCCGATAGTCCGTCCAGTCCGTCGATCAGGTTAATTGCGTTGGTCACGCCGACAATCCAGAAAATCGTAAGCGGAACGGCTAGCCAAGTCAGTGAAACCGTCGTATCCCCGAACGGCACATTCACCAAGTCGATGACGACCCCGGAATACACAACCACGCAAGCCGCAATAATTTGGCCCAGCAATTTGACCTTCGGAGACAAATCGAACCTGTCATCCAGCGCGCCGACGAGCACGATAATGGCTCCGCCTACCAGCAATCCAATCGCCACATCGCCGTTAAGCGAGTCAATGGCCGGCGAAATAACGAAATAAGCTCCAACAAATCCAACAAAAATGGCCAAACCGCCCAGCCTCGGCATGATGCGACTATGTACCTTTCGATGATTAGGAGCGTCGACCGCGCCAACCCAAAAAGCAAATTTTTTCACCAAAGGCGTCATAAGAAGGGCGATCACGCATGCGACAGCAAAACCAATTCCGTATAAAACATTCATTTTTGTCTTCACAGCCCCTTTTATCTATAAAAACCCCAAACACTACAGATTATACTCCGTTTGAGACCCCAGCACCACATCAATTTTACGGAAAATAGGCGGTTTTTCGGGTGTTTTCATAGTGATTTTCAAGGTTTCTGTACATTTTCTTTTTCGCGGATCACTTTCGCTGCGAATTTCGGCAGGACCAGCATTCGTTTATACCGCCAAGGCTCCTGCAGCAACCGATAAAACCACTCCAAGCGAAGCTTCTGGAACAACGCCGGCGCCCGCTTCAGCTTGCCTGACAATACGTCGAAGCTGCCACCCACTCCCATAATGACCGGAACCTGAAGCTGTTCCTTATATTGGGCGATCCAAGGCTCCTGGGTATCCGCCGATCTTCCTACCAATAGGATGTCCGGATGATGCGACCGAATATTCTCGATGACTTGCATATCTTTATCGGTTTTAAAGTATCCGTCCCGATAACCGACGAGCTGCAGCGCAGGATATTGCTCTTTCAACCGAAGGGCCGCCGCCTCGATAATTTCGGGCGATGCCCCTAATAAAAATACTTTCCAGCCTTTGCTCTCGCCATGGCTCATCATCTGGTGTAACAGATCAAAGCCCGCTACGCGCTCGGTAACCGGATTCCCGATATAGTTGGCCGCCCATACGATGCCGGCGCCGTCAGGCACAATCAAGTCCACGCTCTTCATCATGTTCAAATAAGCCGGGTTTTCCAATGCCGACATTACCATAATCGGGTTAGCCGTTATAATCTGATGCGGCTTGCCGGATTCAATCATTCGGGTAATCAGGGCTACCGTGTCCTTCATACTTAGTTTGGAGAACGGTACGCCGAATATCGAAACTTTCGGTATAGTCACTTGGAACCCCTTCCTTTGATGAAAAATGATGCGATTTGATGTGCGGGCCTCTGTGCCTCGTCCTTCAAACGGTGAATCAGTTCGCGCTTTTCTTCCTGCCATGCGGAGCGCCGCTCAAGCAGCCTCAGCATCTCCTCGGCTACTTTCGCCGAATCGACGGTTTGCGTGCTCGCAATGGCTGAAGTTTGCAGCCGGTTGAGAAACTGATCGATTTTCGGATCGTAAGATATCCCGAGCAGCGGCACCTCCTGCGATGCCGCATAGATCAGCGAATGCAGCCGCATGCCGAGAAGCAGCCGGCAGCGGCCGACTTCGGCGAGCATATGCTGCGGATGGGTTATATGATCGGCCACCGTCATCCTTGAATCGAAGCCTCCGCCGATCCATCCCATTAGCTCGGCGGATGCAGCGGCATCGGACGGTAAATGAAACGGAAGGAACCGGATGACGGCCTCGCTCCGCTCCAGAACCGTACGCAAAGCCTCCGCCAGCGCCTTCAGCTCGGAACGATCCTGATTCCAGTAGCGCACCGAAACGCCGATGACCGGCTTATCCGAAGCCGATCCGCCGCGATCCGCATGAGCGGCCGCCTGCGAAGCGCAAGAACCCAGCGGCATTCCCATAACGGGGTCCGGCACTACGGCAATCTCTCTGGCGACCTTCATCTTCAGCAGCAGTTCTTTCGATTCCTTATCGCGCACCGAGATGTACTTGCTTTTATTAAAGACCGAACGAATCCATCCGAAGAACATCCCCCGGTGGACCGGACCGATTCCTTGGGAATAAATGAAGGTCGGTTTACCGAATAGCTGAGCTATCTTGAGTATCGCCAAGTAATAAGGAATCGTCTTCGCGCTGGTCGCATCCTGCAGCAGGCTGCCGCCTCCGCTAATCAGGCCGTCCGCGCCGCGGATCGCGCGAATGACTTCGCCGATCCTCATTCGATGCGCCGCTTCGACTCCGTAGGTCGCCTTCGTTTTCTCCGGGCTCGCCGAAAGCACTATCGGCACGAAACGAATGCCGCTCTCGCGCCCTTGCTCCTCCAGAGCAAGCAGGATGGATTGCAGTACCGCTTCGTCGCCGCTGTTGTCAAAACCGTAGTACCCCGATAAAACTATTCTTTTAGTAACGACGGTGTCCAACGACGCCAACTCCTTACGACAATCTCCCAAACGATAATGTATCCGATGCCGATAACAATCCCGAACGACAGGCCGTACACGATCCGAATCGACGAGATCATGAGCGGCGTATGCAAATGGGCGAATGTATCGACAATCGACGCCTGCCCGACTACGCCAACCAAAATCAACAGCAGCGCATTGCGGTATTTAAAGCTGAGGTAAGCTCCGAGCAGGAACAAAGGATGGGCTATCAAAAACTCCTTCGTTCTCGGACGGATGCCGAGCGTATTCTCCAAAAACGACCGGAACAGCCGTTCGAATGCGGAAGCTTGCCCTTCATTACCCGTTCTCGACAAGTAATACATGCCCGCAGCAACGATCACCGCGGCGCCGATAACCCATAGAACGCTAATATAAGAGGACAGCAGCTTCTTGCCTTTGACGATTTTATCGCGATGAGACAAGTTCTCGTTGAACAGCAGCCAGTACAGCGCCGCCAGAACGATAGGAAGCAGATGTAAAATGCTGACTCCCCGGAATTGGTCAATCACCAGCGGATAAATAATCTGATTGAGCAGCCCGACAATGAAGCATACGCCGATAACCGATATCGCCGCCGTCCGCACCAGCAGCCATATGGCAAAGCCGAGCCGCGATCCGGTGCGGGATTGAAGCTTGTCTCTGGCCGTACGAATAGCGAATATCGTAGCCAAAGTCGGAGCGCAAGTGCCCGCCCCCAGAGCTAAAGCTTGTGCGAACAAGTTCGGCGACAGCACGTATAGTCCGGCTGCCCCTATCAGGCCGATGACAAACACGAACAGGGCGAGCTCCGGGATAAAATAAGCTATCGTCAAAGCGATTAAAGCTACTGCCCCGACGAAGAGCACCACTTTAGCCGCCTTCTGCCAGCCGGAATGGAACGGGAAGAACCGTTCGGCGATTCCCATCGAATAGCCGGCGTTTTTAATTCGCGGAATCGCCCCGTCAGGGCCGTTCAAGCTCTCACGAATCGAATCGAGCGGATTTAAAATCTTGCCTTTATCTAAGTTTTTGACGGCTCTGGCATTTAAGAACACCATGCGGATATTGCGGTCTTTGACCGCGAGCACGAACCGGTCGGCTACACCTTGAATCCGTTCGTCCAGCTCTTGATCGGTTAAATTCTCGGTTAGCTTCTCTCCGTCCTTCTCCGTAAAGGAGTGAAGCCGGACGACGTTGTAATCGAGCAGCTTGGCCAATCGATTGAAGCCTTTTTGCTGCGTCTTTTGCAGCTCGATATTGGCCAGCCCCATATGATGCTTCTTCATGAGCTCAGCCATGACTTCGAGGTTTTCCGGTTTCGACTCGCTTACATAGCCCGGCACGGTCTCTCCGTCCACAATAAACCGCTTGACTCCAAGCTGCTGCAGCTGTCCAAGCAGCGCGTCCATCTGCGCTTCGTCAAACGGTCTGCGGTTCGACATCCGCATGACGATTTGAAAGCCCTGTTCCTTGAGCATTTGCAGCGTAATCGGATCGGGGTCCATAGGCTTCATATTCGCCTCGTCCAGTCCCATCTCAATGATCATCCCGTTTTGATTTTTAAAGCTCCACGGTCTCGTCTTTACATTGAGGCTCGCGAACGTCTGGGTAATCAGCGGCTGAAGCTTGTCCTGGGCCACCTTATCCGTAAACAAAATATACGTAAAGTTTTCGTTCGGCGAGATCGGACTTTGCGTTAGCGCCGTGGCCTCGTGAGAGGAAAACACCTCAATACGGCGGCTTAGCCTGAGCTCGCTCAGCGTCGCTTCGTAGACAGCCATCGATTGGACGCCCGCTCTCTTCATTTCTTTCAACTGCGTCGCCACGAACTGCTGCGGATCGGTCTGCAAATCGGAAATCTCCAGCAAATCGCGGTAGTCGAACACAAATTCGACTTTTCGCGCCGTCTTTTGTTCCGTCTCGTTTCTCTCATATGCTATAGGGAGGGAAGCCAGCAATCCGAGGATCACCAGCCACCACAGCCATTTGATGCAACGTTGGTTCCAGTGCAAGTAACGCCCAGTCAACACGTTCACTCCTACCTATTTTTGGTCAACCCGGCTCATGACGGCATTAACCAGTCCATGAATCGCGTCGGAGGCTGCTTGCGCTGAAGTACCGCGGACAGCAAAATATACTTTAATCTTCGGCTCCGTACCGGATGGCCGCAGGCAAAACCACGAGTTATCCGACAAGGTGTATTTCAATACGTTTTCAACGGGCAGTCCGTACAGCCCTTGAGAGAAATCCTCTATCTTGACGACTTGCTGCCCGTTCACTTCAGCAGGCGGATTCTCGCGCCAGTCGCGCATAATCGATTGAATCTGTTCCACGCCGTCTTTTCCCTTCATCGTCCGCGATTCCAGCGATTCCAAGAAATAACCGTGGCGCTCATAAAGCTCTTGCAATACTTCGTACAGCGTCTTGCCCTGATGTTTGTAATAAGCGGCTGCTTCGCTGATCAGCATAGCGGCAATGACCGCGTCCTTGTCTCTGGCGTAATTACCGGCCAAATAACCGTAGCTTTCCTCATAGCCGAACAAGAAAGTCGCTTCCTTCGATGTCTCGAATTGAGTCATTTTCTCGCCGATGTATTTGAAGCCCGTCAGCGTATTCAGCGTTTCCGCGCCATAATGCTTGGCTATGGCCGCTCCCATCTCGCTCGTCACGATCGTCTTGATGACGACGCCGTTCTGAGGAAGCTGTCCCCTCTCTTTCAAAGCGCCGAGCAAATAATCGACCATAATGGCGCCGGACTGGTTGCCGGTCAGCACGAAATATTCGCCGCTTGCATCCTTCACTACCGCTCCCATTCTATCGCAGTCCGGGTCCGTGCCGATAATAATGTCGGCGTTCGAAGCCTTGGCCTGACGGATAGCCAGCGTGAAGGCTTCCTTCTCCTCCGGATTCGGAGATTTGACCGTCGAGAACTTGGCGTCCGGCAGCTCCTGCTCGGCTACAACATCAACATGACTAAATCCGACCGCCTGCAGAACGGCTCTTACCGACAAGTTGCCCGCACCGTGCAGAGGCGTATATACAATGCGGAAATTATCGCTCATCTTCCGAATGACATCTTGATTCAGGCTAACGGACGTAACTTCCTGTATGTACCGCTCATCGATATCCTTGCCGATCCATACCAGCAAATTTGCCCCCTCTGCCTGAGCACGAGTCGCACGATTGACGTCGGCGAACGATTGCACCTGCTGAATCTCGCTGATCACCTGCTCGGCCTGTTCCGGCACCAGCTGTCCGCCGTCGGCTCCGTACACCTTGTACCCGTTATACTCCGGCGGATTATGGCTTGCCGTCACGACGATGCCCGCGGAAGCTTTAAGCTCTCTTACAGCGAAGGAAAGCTCCGGCGTCGGGCGCAGCGACTCGAATACATAAGCCTTGATGCCGTTGCCGGCCAGCACTTTGGCTGCTTCCAGCGAAAACTCGGGAGATTGGTTGCGGGAGTCGTAAGCAATGACAACGGAAGGATTCGCATGTCCCGATTTATTGACGAATTGGGCCAAGCCTTGCGTAGCGCGCGCTACCGTGTATAGATTTAAGCGGTTCGTGCCGGCGCCGATGACGCCGCGAAGTCCTCCAGTGCCAAACTCAAGATCCCGGTAAAAACGGTCTTCGATCTCTTTGGGCTGATCCGCAATGGATTTCAGTTCATTTTTCGTGTTTTCATCGATGGCAGGATCGTTCAACCACAGTTTATATTGTTCTTCCACTCGGTTTTGCGTACTCATAATCCATCTCCTTCGGTATATGTATCGTTTTACGATTTATATGAACACTGGCCCGTAACTGGCATCCTTGCAGTCAAGGAGGTGTTTAATTTTTATCTTTGGCCGGGTCGGATAGAGCGAACATCAAGGTGCCTTCCGCTACCACTTTGTCTCCGACTTTCGCCGTAGCCCGTCCTTTGCCGATCGACCCTTTAAGTCGGGTGATCTCCACTTCCAAGGTAAGCGTATCCCCCGGAACGACCTGCCCGCGGAACCGAAACTCGTCAATGCCGGCGAAGAAGCCCAGCTTGCCGCGGTTCGCTTCGACCTGAAGCATAGCTACCGTACCCACTTGAGCCAAAGCTTCCACAATCAGCACGCCCGGCATAACCGGATAGGATGGAAAGTGACCCGCAAAAAACGGTTCGTTAATGGTCACATTTTTAAGACCGACCGCTCTGACCCCGGCCTCCACCTCCAAAATTCGGTCTACAAGTAAAAACGGGTAACGATGCGGAATAATTTCTTGAATTTGCATGGCATCCAGCACTGTCAAGTTGCTCCTTTCTCGGTTTAGTATAAAAACGGTGAATTCAACTTACACTATAGTTGTCCCTTCATGAGCTGCAGTAATGAAGGTTGATATAAGGGAGCTTATGTATAGATTTGCCGATGATGGCCGGCCTAGACATAAGCTCTTTTTACGCTTTTCTCATTAAAATAGACAGCCTTGTTACAAAATAACACGCCTTGAGAAGACATACAAGTTCTCTTGTACGCAGCGTTATAATTCCTTGTGAAAACTTTTGTCGGACTTTGTCCGAAGACTGCTTTTTTCCCGGTTTATACTATTAAACTGATATATGTATATAAAGGAAGTAATGAACGAAACGATGATCACAAACCATAAATAAACATGCGCATAAGGAAGTTGGAATATAATAAGCAAAATCGCTATGTAGTACAACACGGTCGTCAGCTTGCCCATTGCGTTGGCCGGAACGGTTCGCTTGCCCCGAAAATGGAATATCGCCGAACCCACAATCATCCCCGCATCCCTTAAAAACATCGCCACCGCCGCTTCCCACGAAATCATACCGGAAAATACCAAAGAGAGAATGACCGTAATCATCATCGACTTGTCCGCGAGCGGGTCAAGCATGCTGCCAAGCTGGGTAACAAGCTTTCTCTTGCGCGCAATATAGCCATCGAGCACATCTGTCAGCCCCGCAGCCAGCAAGACCAAAAAAGAAGTCTTCATGTATCCGGATTCGAATACGGTTATATACACGGGAATTAGTAAAAATCGGCATACGGTCAGCAGATTAGGTAAATTCAGCACGTAGTCACAGGCCTCTCCCTCCGTGTAATATACGCATCGTTCCATCCTTCATTATACCGTTGTTAAGGCAAAAATAAAACTCCCGTACAAGGGAGTCAGCATAATCCGTTTAAGTTTGAGAAAATACCAAATCATAAATATGACGCCATGTTTCCACTTCGTATACTTCATCCAAAGGACGCTTGCCGAGATACACATATCCGATGACCATCCCGATGGATACGGCCAGCAGACATGAAACAGGAATAGCCAGCCATTTGCATAAGGACAAAACGACTCTTTTCCATTTCTTGACCGGACGTTTCTTCTTCTTTTTTGCCTTCGGTTCTTTCTTGCCTTCTGCTTCTGCCATGCTCACCAACCTCACTTCAAAAGATGCTTAGCCGTTGCGCAAATTGTTCGCAATGCCCATCATCGTATCCGAGGAGGAGACAGCCCGTGAATTTAACTGAAATGCTTTTTGTACCTGCAGCAAATCGGTCATTTCATCAGCCAGCGTAACGTTCGACTGCTCCAGAAAACCTTGGCGAACAGAGATCGGATCGACAGCATTATTTCCAGTATCTACGGTTTGCAAAATATCTTCACGGTTAGCCGCATTGGCCGGCACACTGTACATATTGTCTCCTAGCTGCTGAAGCAGCTGAGGCCGCAGCACACGAACCATCTTGATCTGACCGACTTCTATGGGAGCCGCGGATTTATCAGCGTCGTCGGAGGCAAAAATCGTTCCGTCGGATTCGATGTTCACACTGGAATTAGCCGGAATTCGGATCGGGCTGTCATCGGTTCCCATAACATATTGACCGTCTTTGGTCATCAAGAATAAATCCGGATCGGCAGGGTCCGTCGATTGGCTCAACTGAAAGGAACCGTTGCGCGTCCAGGCCGTTTGAGTAGTCAGACTGTTATTGGCATCACGAACTACATTATTAATCTCGAAGAGGCCATCCCCTTCGATTGCAAGATCCAGACTCTCCCCGGTAGGTTTCAAAGAGCCTTGGGCCATATTCAGCTGGGCTTGTACCAGTCTGGCGCCCCAGCCTTGGTTGTAACCGAGCGGCGATAACCGTCCCTGCTTTTCAAACCCGCCGGGCTGCTGTTTTACGCTGGTCAGCACATCCTGAAACGAGGCGTCCTGACGCTTGTAGCCTACCGTATTCAGGTTGGCGAGATTGTTCGCAACCATATCCAGCTTTTGCTGCAAAGAGCGCATCGTTACGGATGAGTTAATCATCGAATTATTCATGCGGTTCCTCCTAAGAGTTTTGCTTTAGCAAAACTGACTTCGTAAGCATCCACTTTGAGTTTTGCTTTAGCAAAACTGACTTCGTAAGCGCTAGACTCGTCCAACCTCGTTGGCGGCTTTATCCATACTCTTGTCGTAAAACTGAATCACCTTCTGATTCGCCTCATAGGCTCTCAGGGCCGACATCATATCGACCATCGATTGGGTCGGATCGACATTGGACCGTTCTACGAAGCCTTGACGCACTTCCACTCTATCGTTAGGGTCGGCCGGATCAATCACCCGGGCCAGACCTGCCGTTCCTTCATTTAAATGATACAACCCGTTGCCTTCGCGAACCAGCTGGTTCGGATCTTCGATCCGGCTGATCATAAGGCTTACCGGCTGGTTGTTGGCGTCCAGCAGTTCTTCTCCGTTAGCATTCGTAAATTGGCCGGAAGCCGTAATGCGGAAATCCGTCAGCGGCGTCTGAAAAACCGGGTCTACCAGGACGATCGGCTGCCCGTCGCGCCCGACCACATAGTCCCCATCCGTTGAGATAAGACGTCCGTTCACATCGACGGAGAACTTGCCGTCCAGCGTGTAACGCTGCTCGCCCGCCGCATTTTGCACTGTGAAAAAGGCTTGGGGCTGCACAATCCGCTGCCCGTTCTCGTCCACGTATTTGCCGGATGCGTCGAACTGCGCGCCCGGCACCTGAATATCGGACACCAAAGCGAAGTCAAACGGATTTTTCGTTTCTTGAATATCTCCCTGCTTATGTACGGAAACGTTCTCTTCGGCCATTACTCCGGTATTCAGACGGCCGACCGGCACCGCAGCCGGCTCGTCCTTGCCGTTGCCGATACGCGAAATCAGCATTTCGGGGAATGACCGGTTAATGGCATTCCCCTGTTTGAAGCCGGGCGTATTCACATTGGCAATATTATTCGTCACGATGTCGTGTCTGCGCTGTTGTGCGATCATTCCTGAAGCTGCGGTATATAGACCTCTTAGCATGGAACAAAGTACCTCCCAGACGTATGTTCTGACTTGGAACGATTGCTGATTCGTCCACCCTTTTCAGCCGCCGCTAAAACTTGCGCTTCGATACCTTATCCAGGTTGTCCAACATAATGCCGGTCCCTTTGACCACGCAGTGCATCGGATCTTCGGCGATAAGAACCGGAACCTTGAGCTCGTCCGCCAGCAATTGATCGATCCCGTGCAGCATTGCCCCCCGCCGGTCAAGATGACGCCGCGGTCGATAATATCCGCCGACAGCTCCGGCGGCGTACGCTCCAGCACCGACTTGGCTGCAGCCACGATCGACGATACCGGGTCCCACAAAGCTTCCTGAATCTCGTTCGAGTTGATGGTAATCGTAAGCGGCAGCCCGCTCACCATATCTCTGCCGCGGATATCCATCGTTTCCTTGCGTCCGTCCGGATAGACCGTGCCGATCTTGACCTTAATGTCTTCCGAAGTGCGTTCACCAATCAACAGCTTGTACTTACTCTTGATGTATTTCATAATGGCCGAGTCGAACTTGTCCCCCGCGATTTTAATGGAAGAGGAGGTGACGATGTCGCCCATCGACAATACAGCGACATCTGTCGTCCCTCCGCCGATATCTACGACCATATTCCCGCTAGGCTGGTAAATGTCCATGCCCGCTCCGATCGCTGCAGCTTTAGGCTCCTCTTCCAGAAATACCTCCCGCGCGCCGCTGCGTTCCGCCGCTTCGCGAATTGCTTTTTGCTCCACGGACGTTATATTGGTGGGGGCGCAAATGAGAATTCTCGGATGGCTATACCACTGCTTTCCTCCCACTTTATTGATGAAATGCTTAAGCATCAATTCCGTAATTTCAAAGTCGGCAATAACGCCGTCTTTAAGCGGGCGGATAGCCACAATATTGCCGGGAGTACGGCCTACCATACGGAACGCTTCCTCACCGACAGCCAGCACCCGCTTCGTATCGCTTTCAATGGCGACGACGGACGGCTCATCCAGCACAACGCCGCGCCCCTTCACATGAATAAGGACGTTCGCTGTCCCCAGATCTATGCCAATATCCTTGCTTAACATTGAAATGTTCCTCCCTAAACAAAACCGTCCATTCCTTAAAAAGAAGCGGCACCTCTATTATAATCATTACTTTAATACATTCGCTATTTATTTTCAAAATCCTCTTTTTTATTCGGTTTTTTCGACATGAGTCGCTTCGATTTGTCGGTTCGGATCGGTTACAGGGAGCGGTTTCGGATTCCATTCCATTTTACTTCGCGGTGACCAGTTTATCCTGCGATTTCGGGTTTCGCGTCTTCCGATATTTAATCTTCGTAGCTTCCCCCCCGCGCAGGTGACGAATCGACTTGTGGTACTCCAGAATGTGCTTTACTTGATTGGCCAGATCCGGGTTAATTTCGGGCAGTCTCTCGGTCAAATCCTTGTGCACCGTACTCTTGGAAACGCCGAATTCTTTTGCGATCGTGCGAACCGTGTGCTTCGTCTCCACAAGGCAACGTCCGATTTTGATGGTTCGCTCTTTAATGTAATCGTGCACTCCCCTCGCCTCCCTACTCGAGTTAGTTTGGTACATTATATGAGGGGCGTTTACTTATATTCTTTGTTTCCAAGCGTGACAAGCCCATTAAGCCACAATTATTTTCAAGGACAAGCGCTTGGGGCCGGGCAAACCGCCAAAAAAAAGGGGGCGTCTGTGCGCCCCCGTAAGCTATATGCCGATTTTCGATTACTGAGCGGTGAAGAACTGCTCCGGATTGACGGCTTGCCCGTTCTCCCCTTGACGAACCTCGAAGTGAAGGTGGTTGCCCTGCTCCTTCTCCAATTCGTTGCGTCCCGCTTTGGCGATGATATCGCCTTTTTTGACCTCGGCGTCTTTAGCCACCTTGATGTCGGTCAAGCTTTGGTATACCGTCACCAATCCGTTAGGATGCGTAATTTCAACCAAATTGCCGACTACGGGGTTTTTCTCGACAGCCGTCACTTTTCCGCTCATAGCGGCCATAACGTCGAACGCTTGATTGTCAGGCCGGGAGAAATCCATTCCCATATGCGGAGTGAAGGTGTCGCCATACTCGACCATTGCCGTCTGTCTTACTTCGTTAGAAGCTTTGCTGTCGAAGAACGGGAGAACGACTTCCAATTCGCTGCGGTCTTTAAACGGCCATTGCATCGTTTCGGTGCTGCCATTGACAGCCATGGCATCGGGCTTCATAACATTGTCGGTTACCGTTGCAGACGGGGTGCTGTCAATCCCGAGCTCATTGCCCGTGGACGACTTTCCGGCATCCTGGTAGACCCACATTAACGTTAAGATAATTGCCGCCGCTGCCATGTACGTTGCGGGAAATACCCACTTTTTCGCCAGTAGTCTTCTCCAGGAAAAAGATGGACTTGTTTGCGCTCCCTCGTTAGTTTTAGGAGCTTCTTCATTGTTTTGCAAATCTCTCTTTTGATCATTCATAGATTTATCACCTCGCTACTCATTGTTGCCACGGCTGCGAGTTTTATACGCGAGGCGATCTATTTTTTTTGCATATATTTCAAATAAATAATAGTTTGCGTTTCACGGGGCAACGCCGGGGAATCGGCGCTACCTCCGGTTCAATAGAACCGACGCTCTATCAATCTCGATTCCGGTATAAAAGTACTTGACGATTTCGTCCGCCTTGCGTCCCTCCATCGCCATCCCGTTAGCTCCCCATTGACTCATGCCTACTCCATGCCCGTATCCGAAAGTCGTAATTTGCAGATCGTTTCCTTTCCATGTCCACTGGAATTGCGAGGATGCCAATCCTAGCTTTTCGCGAACCTCTCGTCCGCTGAAGGTTTTGCTCCCGATCGTTATCTTTTTGATGCGATGCCCTTGGGAAGTTTCCAGCACCTTCAGTCCTCCGCTGCCGCCGCCGGCCGAGACCGGTACGACGCCGCGGACGCTCAGCTTGCTCTGCAGCTCCTTGTACGAGATCGTCACCGTATCCTTATAGCGCGGCGATAGCTTCACATCCCACGGGCTCGGAACGCTGCGCAAGTATGGAATATAGTCGTTCCAGTAATCTTCCGAATTTTCCGTGTACCCGTTGCTGGTAGAGAAGAACGTCGCTTCGATCGGCTTGTGCTGATACGTCAGTATCAAATCCCTAGTTTCGCTGATCGCGCGGTTCAGCTTGTCCGAATTGGTCTGATAGGCCGGTCCCCAGCGCTCCTTCAGCTCTTCATCCGTCACATAAGCTTGATGGGCGATCGTATCGGTCACCCAAGCGCCCGACACCGGCATATTGCTGAAATCCTGCTCTATTACCCTGCGGACAATATAGGTCCGGGCGGCCATAGCCTGCGCTTTCATCGCCTCAATCTCGAATTCGATCGGCATCTCCGCCGCAAGAACTCCTCGGATATAAGCTTCCAATTGAATCGATTCTACTTTCTTCTGTTTCGTCAGATATACGGGAACGACGAGCGAGGATGCATCCTGAGTTTGGAGCTGACTCCATGCCGATGCGGACGGTTGGCCTACCGGATCTTGGGAAGGGGCGGTCGTTTTTACGAGAATTGCCGGCACGATGACGATCACAGCAATAAAGCTGGACAAAAAAGCGGCTGCCGGGCGTATCCATTTCTTCTTGTTCATTAAGCTTCTTCCTCCGTATTCTGTCCGCTCTTAGAATGTCTCCTGGCAGCAACTGCAGGTAACATCATCTTATGAGCGAAAAAAATAGAATAGAACACGGAAAGAGAAAAGAGGAGACCCTCTCCTGGTTTGAGAGAATCTCCTCGCTTAAGCTGATTGTATAGGGGTTATGCCAAACTCGGACTGACCGCAAAAATTGAAATCGGCTGTTCTTCCGGCTCTTCCGCCTCGGCGGTAACCATCTGAACATCAGCTCCCACCATTCGCAGCTTAGCCGCAATGTCGACATAGCCGCGCTCGATATGATGGATTCCGGTAATCTCGGTCTCTCCTTCGGCGGCCAACGCCGCAAGAACCAGCGCCGCTCCCGCTCTAAGGTCGGTTGCGCACACTTTGGCTCCGCGCAGCTTGGTTCCTCCGCTAATGACCGCAGCGCGCCCGTCCACTTTGATCTGAGCATTCATATTGACGAATTGCTCCACATGCATAAAACGGTTTTCGAAGACGGTTTCCGTCACGATGCTGGTTCCATCCGCAGTCAGCAGCAGCGCCATCATTTGCGACTGCATATCCGTCGGGAAGCCCGGATACGGCAGCGTCTTCACGTCAACGCTCCGCAAGGGGCGGTCCGTATATACGCGCAGCCCGTTCTCATCCTCGGTAATATGCACGCCCATCTCCTGCATCTTGGATATAACAGGACGCAGATGGTCGCCAATCGCCCCTTCGATGTACAAATCGCTGCCGGTAATCGCCGCCGCAATCATATATGTACCTGCTTCAATCCGGTCCGGTATGACCGTATGTACAGCGCCGCGCAATCGTTCTACGCCGTCGATCCGGATCAGCCCGGTTCCGGCTCCGCGAATCTTGGCGCCCATGGCATTGAGATAGTTCGCCAGATCGACGATCTCCGGCTCCTTGGCCGCATTCTCAATCGTCGTCGTGCCCTCCGCCAGCGTGGCCGCCATCATAATATTCTCGGTGGCGCCTACGCTCGCAACGTCCAAATACACTTTGGCGCCCTTCAGCCGGCCGGACACTCTAGCTTCGATGAAGCCCTGTCCAAGCTCTATTTCCGCTCCCATCGCCTCAAAGCCTTTGAGATGCTGATCAATCGGCCGGGTGCCGATCGCGCATCCGCCCGGCAATGAAATTCTCGCCTGACCCATCCGGGCCAATAAAGGTCCCATAACGAGAAAAGATGCCCGCATTTTCCGGACCAATTCATAGGCCGCCTCGCAGGTTGTAATATTTCGCGCATTGACACGTATGGTTTCATCTTTATATTCGATTTTTACACCGAGACTTTCCAGTACCTTATTTATAACGATAACGTCGTCCAAGGGAGGCGCGTCGTGAATGACGCTTTCTCCTTCTGTACCTAAAATAGAGGCTGCGATAATCGGCAATACGGCATTTTTCGCGCCGTGAATCCTTACTCTGCCCGATAATCTTTGGCCACCGCGGACGATAATTTTGCTCATCATGGTCCCCCTCCGCGCTGTTTTCACTGCATACTGTACTAGTTTAGCATTGAACCTTCAGCATGTAAATTTTCATTTTTTGAAAAACCGGTCATGATACTGTTCGGAGCTAATCAGGGATTTGCAACGGTTGTACTATCCATTGTTGACAAAATTCACCTCAGTTATTCGCGAATCGGCCGGAATAAAGCTATGTAGTGTCCTTTTGGAGCAGGAGGAAGCCTCTTAAGCACGGTTAACATCGCCGCCCCACTCCTGCAAGCCGTACCATTAGCAAGCGAACGCAGCGCGGCTGAGCAATTTTCGCTCGAATCCGCGCGCCCGCCCGCAATATGCATGGTTAAAACATTCCCGACAACCAGGTCGACCAAAGAAAATAGTCGATGAAAAAACGCGCCACTTGATAACCAAGCGCAATGGCCAGCAATATTTGCAGCACTTTGCTTTGCGTGCTTTTCGGTTTCTTCAATATTTTATCTAAATGAAGCTCCTGCAGCGCCCACCAAGCAAAGACGATGCAGATGAGAACGATGAAAATGTTCAACAATCCGTTCATCCCCATCGAGCTGTTCATTTTTTCAACATAATCCACAAGCAAATCCTCGCTTTCACATTAAGGCATAATTTGGGCCAGCATGGAGACGAACTCGGCTCGGGACGCTTGCTGATCGGGCTTGAAGCTTCCGTCGGCATAGCCGGTAATCCAGCCTTCGGCTTTCATCTGCTTCAAGATGCCGACGCCCCAATAATCGTCATCCACATCGGTAAAAGGAACCGCTCCCCGCACTTTGCCCGATTTATTCATGCTTCGCGCAATCATGGAGGTCATCTCCATCCGGCTAACCGGCTGATCGGGAGCAAACGTTTGGTCAGGATATCCGTCAACGATGCCGCTCTGCGCGGCTCGCGCAATATCCACATAAGCCCAATGACTAGGCGATACATCCTTATACTGAATGTTTTTTTGCTTACTGAGCTTAAACGCCCGGCTTAAAATGGCCGTCGCCTCCGCGCGGGTAATCGGAAGATCCGGGCGGAACGTATAGTCGTCATAGCCGTTAATGATCTGCTTGCCGCTCAGCTCAAGGATGTTATCCTGCGCCCAGTGGCTCTGAATGTCGCTGTACCCGCCCAGCAGCGGTTCGGCATGGACGATCAGCTGATACAGATCGCGATCGAACGGCTCGCTCGCCGTCAGCTTCAAATAATACGTGCCTGAAGGCAGCCGCTGATGCAGCTGAATCGCGGTTTTACCGTCCCCGCTGCTGACAGGCTTCATGCTTCCGTCGTATAAGTTCGCAAACATAGTCACGCCGGACGGAATGTCCGTTATATCGGTTTGAACGTAGCTGTCGCCGGAAATCTGGAACTGGAACCAGTCGATATCGTCCGCCTTATCCATCAAGCCGGAATATTCCGTATCCAGCGATATCGTCGTCGATTGATACGATTTATTATTAGGCTCGTTAGGATCAATCTGCTTGGCGTCGTATTCAATATCCAGCGTGTACTCCCCCGTTACGGGAAACGCATATTCCTTCACGTTGCTCACGCGGATATAATAGCTGCCGGGAAACACCTCGGGCAGTACCAGCATCTCCGTAACCCCGTCTCCGCCGTCATCGACCGTAACTCCCTTTTCTCCCTGCTTTTGCACGTATAATACGGGGTCGATCCTGGCCGTATCCGTGCTGAGACGGATCGTCAGCATACCGGATTGTTCCACGGGGAACTCAAACCAATCCTGGTCGTTCATCTGATGGAATGTGCCCTTGATCGTCTGACTTCGCGAAGGAATGACGTAAGCTTTGTACTGTTTATCGTTATCCTCAAACTGATCGGCGTAGATGTCGAAGGACGTCGTCAGCTTGTAAGGCACTTCTTCCTTCTTGCCACGGTCGCTCAAATGAAGCTGCAAATAACTGCGCCCTTTGCTTACTTTGAGCGCTACAGGCTTCCCGGGAGCGGCAGTTACTCCGGTAAACGTTCCTTTGGCATCCGTATGCTGAACGTCCACCGATTGTCCCGCTTCCAGATCGAAATTCAGATTGACCGTACCGTCATAAGGAGCGTCAAAATAAAACCAGTCCTGATCCGATCCGCCCGTAAACGAGGCTGCGATCATTTGGCTGACGGACAGCGCCTTCGCTTGATCTTTCCGGTTGTTCGGCTCATACATGTCGAGCAGCGGCGTCTCGGTCAAAGCACGGTCCGCCCTAAGCAGTCCGTAGCCGGTGACCGCGTCCCATCCAGGCACCATCAGGTCGTCCGCAGTTTGGCGCAGCAGCTGGCGTATTTGGTAAGGCTTCATGTCGGGATATTTGTTCCAGACCAGCGCGGCGACCGCCGCCACTTGGGGAGCCGCCATCGAGGTGCCGTCCTTGTATTCGTACGTGCCGCCGAGCGCCGTAGTGAACACATCCCAGGGGGCGACCAGGTCGATCTCCGGACCCGAATTGGACCGGGTATCCGCAATATGATCCGGCGTCATCCCCCCTACGGCGAGCACCGTAGAATAAGCGGCGGGATATCGTACCCGATTGCCTTCATTTCCCGTAGCGGCCACCAGCAGTACGCCCTTCTCCTCGGCATACTTGACGATATCGCTCATATATGTCGAATATTTATTTAATCCCAAGGACAATACGACAATTTTCGCGCCATGATCGATAGCATAACGAATGCCTTCGCCGAGCTTAGCCTCTCCGCCGGAACCGTCGGCCTCCAGCGCCTTGATTGGCATAATCTTGGCATTCCACAAAATGCCGGAGACGCCTTGATCGTTATTCGTTACAGCGGCGACGACGCCGGCCACGTTGGTGCCGTGCCCGTTATCGTCCTGAGGGGGCAGCTTCGGATTCATCAGATTGACTCCCGGAACCAGATTCCCCTTCAGATCGGGATGATTCAAATCGACGCCCGTATCGACGATCGCTATTGTAATATTCGGGTTTCCTCGAGTCACATCCCAGGCATCCGCAATGTGAATTTCATTTAAGTATTTTTGCTTTTCTCCCAGCGGATCGTTAGCCGTCGCCCCATCGCCTGTCCGGCAAAGGCAAACAGCATCACAATACCAATGACCCAATGAACGAATCGGCGAGTAACGGTTTTATGTAACATGTCCATGGTTCCTTCTTTACTTAATTGGAGTAGCTTTACTAATTCGATAAGGGGGGTGGGTTTCCTGCCGTATTTTCTGAAAACAAACTGGCAAATAATGGAGTTTTATTGAATGTCGTTTAAGGTTTTTTTAAGCTGCTCTTAAGCCTTCTCATTGTACCATTTATCACAAGCCCAGTCATGTAATTTTAGCCCTAAAATAAGGCATATTAGCATCACTTTCGGCCGTTTTGACCGCTTTAAGCGAAATGAATAATTCACAGCTTCCATTCTATAGATTTATCGTTAAATCTGCGCTTCGTTTGTATTTTGGGCGGACTCTTTCAACACGAATTTCGAAGGCGGCCGCTATCGCTTCTCTCCTTACCCAGGGAAACACGAAATTTTATAAATCCTATAAGAACAAATCCCCCAAAAGCCATCCATGCCGCTACGCGGCACCACAGACAATGGAAATGGGGTACCAAGAGTAATTTCCAGGGTAGTGATGTGATGCTCTGAAGCTTATTCCGTCCGCATCCAGCCTAAGCTGGATCGGCGTCTAACCATTCCTCTGGGATCGTTCTATGGGTAGACATTACCTTTGGGGGAGCCCCCGGATATCCACAGGATATGGCTGCGCATCATTTCCTAAACAATGAAAAAAGCCCAATCATCCAGAACCGCAGGACAATTGGACTTATGTTCAGAGGCCTCAGCCTTAGCTGAAGAAAAACAAATCTTGCGTCAAGGCGAATATCCGGTCGATCCAGCCCAGCACCCATTGCGGCACGATCCCGAGCAGCAAGCTGGCTCCCGCGCATAACCACAGGGTGATACCCAGCGGTACGGGCACGATGACGTCGCGGGACTCGAAGTCCGTCCGCATGAACATCTGACGGATAAACCCGAAGTAATAGTAAAACGAAGTTACGCTCGTGGCGATCATAACCGCCGCTAACCAGTAATGCTGCGTCTGCAAGGTACCCAGCATAATGAACAGCTTCCCGAAGAACCCGCCGGACAAAGGCAATCCCGCCAAGGACAGCAGCAGGAATACGGCAGCTACGGCCGTTCCGGGCGCGCGGTAGTACAAACCCGCCAAACCTCCGATCGATTCGTCGCCCGTGGAACGCTCTATAATCATAAGCAGAGCGAATATGCCGATGTTCATAAACAAATACGCAATCAAGTAAAAGGCGAATTCTGCGAAGTTCGTATAATGCACCATCGAAAATTGCGTCGAAATGGGAACCAGCAAATAACCCGAGTTGGCAATCCCCGAATAAGCCAGCAACCGTTTCAGGTTATTTTGCCTAAGAGCGGTGAAATTACCGAGAATCATTGCCGCCGCTGCGACAACCATAAGCGCGAGCAGCATATCTCCATGGAACGGCAATTCCATTAACGAGCCGATTCCGAATATGCCGTACAGCACTCGGAACAATATAGCGAAGGCCGCCGCTTTAGATACAACGGCCAGAAAAGCCGTTACCGGGGTCGGCGCTCCTTGGTAGACGTCAGGCGCCCACATATGGAATGGCGCCGCCGCTATTTTGAACCCGAAGCCTGCGAGCAGCAGGAAAAAAGAGACGTATAGGAACGGCAGCATCGCCTGCGCGTTTTGCCCGAGCGCGGTATTGATCTCGGCAATGCTGGTGGAACCGCTCATGCCGTACAGGAAGGACATGCCGTACAAAATGATCGCCGACGAAATCCCGCCCAGCACAATATACTTGAACGATCCCTCGTTCGAACGCAGATCTTTCTTACGCATCGCCACCAATATGTACGAGGTGATGCTGAGCAGCTCAAGACCGACGTACAGCGTAATGAGATCGCCGGAGGAAGCCATAATCATCCCGCCGAGCGTAGCCGGCAAAAGCAGGTAATAAAACTCGCCGACATGCGGCACTTCCTCTTCCTTCACGGTGCCGAAACTCATGAACGTGACGAGGCCTGCGCCTGTGAGCAAAATCAGCTTCATGATACCGGCGAAATCGTCGATGCGATAGCTGTAATCCAGCAGCTGCTTCGGTTCGGCAGGATTCAAATAACCGATGACGAATAAGCCGGAGATGATGATGCCGACCAGCGATAACCAACCCAGAATCGTCCGGTTCGTCTGCTTGGGCATCAGAAGATCGAGCAGCGATAAGATGACCGCAGCAATAACCAAAGTCAGCTCCGGTGCCAAGTATCCGAGATCGCTCCATTGGAGACGTAGTTGTTCCACCGGTCTAACCCCCTATCTTCACTACGGATTGAATGAACTGATCGAAGCTGCTGACGGTTTGTTGCAGCGGATCGCTCAGCACCGCAGGATAAATGCCCAGCACAACGATAAAGGCAGCCAGAGTGACCATTGGAATGGCCTCCATCAGACGAGCGTCGCGCATACTGTCGGACGGGAGCGCCGGCGGCCCGTAGGTCATGCTGAGAACCCCCCGAAGGACATACACAGCGGTCAATATAACGCCGACCGTCCCAACGACCGTAATGATTTTGGCGGTCTGGAACAAACCGACGAAAGCGAGAAATTCGCTGACGAATCCCGATAATCCCGGCAAGCCCAGCGAAGCCATCCCGGCCAGCAGCAAAATCCCGGAAAGAAACGGCACATTTTTGGCCAGCCCGCCGAGCTGGTCCAGCATCGTCGTCTGCGTCCTCTCGTAGATGGCGCCTACGAGCAGGAACATGAGGGCCGAGATCAAGCCGTGAGAGACCAGCTGGAATACGGCGCCGCTCATTCCTACCGTATTGAAGGCCGCGATCCCCAGCAGCACGATGCCCATATGGCTAATACTGGAATAAGCCAGCACCAGCTTAAAATCCTTCTGCACAAAAGCCAACACGGCCCCGTACAAAATATTGATAACCCCCAGCACCGCCAGCACTTTGGCCCATGCCGTCGCCTGCTCGGGAAAGAGCAGTACGCCGAAGCGGATCAAGCCGTAAGCGCCCATTTTCAGCAAAATGCCGGAGTGAATCATAACGATAGACGGAGGAGCTTCGGTATGGACCCGCAGCATCCACGTGTGGAACGGAAAAATCGGCAGCTTGATGCCGAACGCCACCAGCAGCATGATGAATAAGGTCCATTTCATCGCCCCGCTTAAGAAGAACGGGTTGCCCTCCAAATCGCCCTGATTGACGTAGGAGCCCTCGCCTTGGAACAGATGGCCTGTAATGACGCTTAAGTCGCCGCTGTAAAAGATCGATGTCCCGCTATCGTTGGACACTTGCCCGAAGCCCGCCGTACAAATAAGAATGAGAAAAGCGATTAGCATGATGGCCGAGCCCAAACCGTTATACAACAAAAATTTGTTGGCCGCCCGTTCGCGTTCCATATAGCCCCATATGCCGATCAGGAAAAACACCGGAATCAGCGTAACTTCGAAGAAGACGAAGAACAAGAACAAATCCTGCGCCATAAAGACGCCGAACATCCCGGTTTCCAGCAGGAGGAACAGAATGTAATACGACTTCCATCTTTTCTTAATGTAGATGGATGCCAGAGCCGCCATGGAAGCGACCAGTGCGGTCAGGAATACCAGCGGCAGCGACAGTCCGTCGACCGCCATCGTGTACTTGAATTCAAGAAAGAACGACGTCATCTGATTCAAGCCCTGGGCTTCATGATTGAGCGGTATTCGAATCCAGCTGTAATCTTCCTTGAACTGCATGCCCTCCAGTTGGTGATTGAAGACCGCGTACAGCCATGCCGACAAAATCAGCGGGATGAAGGTCGCGGCAATTCCGACGGTCTTGATCCAGCGGCCTTGATGCTTCGGCACGAAGAGCAGCACCAGAACGCCCAGCAGCGGCGAGAAGGTTATCAGCGATAAAATATGTAAGCTATCCTGCATGGATAAACCTCCTTCCTGCTATAGCCAGCACCAGAATGAGCAATCCGAGCAAAGTCGCAAGCCCGTAGGACTGCACCTGCCCGCTCTGGAGACGGGAGCCGACGCGCCCGATTCCGACGACCGAGTAAGCAGCCAGCCTCACGATGCCGTCGACGACATACTCGTCGAACAGATTTAAGATTAATCCGAGAAACTTCAAAGACCTGACGAAGACCGCCTGATAAATCTCATCGATATAATATTTGCGGTTGAGCAGCCAGTACAGCCATGGTGCCCGGCTCGATACGACGTCGCTCGGAATCGATTGCTTCACATAGATCAAATAGCCGAGCCCGATCCCCAGCAATCCGACCACCGTAGACAAGATCATCACGACGGCGTTCGCATGCTCTTCCTCCGCATGACCGGTCAGCCAAGTGCCGAGCCACGGGCTGAACGGCGTGAACACGAATCCTGCGACAACGGCCAATACCGCCAACACGACAAGCGGCAGCGTCATGCTGGCCGGCGACTCGTGCACCTTCTCCTGATGCCGCGGTTTGCCCAGGAAGACGAGGAAGAACAGCCTCGACATATAAAAGGCGGTGAAGAAGGCGGCAATGAGGCCGACCCAGAACAGCAACGGGCTATTCGCATAAGCTTCCGAAAGAATGGCGTCTTTGGACCAGAAGCCCGAGAACGGAGGAATTCCTGACAGCGCCAGCGCGCCGATGCCGAACGTCCACGCCGTTATTTTCATTTTCCGGCCGATGCCGCCCATCTCGTGAATATCCTGCGTATGCACGGCGTGAATGACGCTGCCCGCGCCGAGGAACAATAACGCCTTAAAGAACGCATGAGTGAAAAGGTGAAAAATCCCGGCCGTGTAAGCAACCGAAGTCCCGATCCCCAGCGCCATCATCATGTAGCCAAGCTGACTAACGGTGGAGTAGGCAAGTATCCGCTTAATATCGTTTTGCGCAATCCCTATCGTAGCTGCAAAAATCGCCGTAAACCCGCCTATACACGCAACTACCATCAGCGCCGCCGGAGACGCCTGGAATACGTCGAAGGTGCGCGCCACCAGATATACGCCCGCCGCAACCATCGTCGCCGCATGGATCAGCGCACTGATCGGCGTCGGCCCTTCCATCGCGTCAGGAAGCCACGTATGCAGCGGAAACTGGCCGGATTTGCCGACCGCTCCGACAAAGATCAAGATGGCGATCCATGTGGCCATGCCGCCGGATATTTTGCCGCTGCTGAACGCATTATGAATGGACGTGAAGTCTAGCGCATGATTCGGCATCGCCCAGAACAGCAGCAAAATCGCGATCAAGAGACCTACATCGCCGATTCTTGTCACGATAAAAGCCTTTTTGGCTGCGGCGCGAGCTTCCGGCTTGAAGTACCAGAAGCCGACCAGCAGGAAGGAACATACGCCCACCAGCTCCCAAAATATATACAGCTCCAGCAAATTTTCCGAAATGACAAGCCCCAGCATAGAGAACGTAAACAAGGCTATGTATGCAAAAAATACGTTGATCCTCTCGTCGCCGTGCATATACCCTTTGGAATACAAATTGACCAGCAAGCTGACCAGCGTCACGATGACGAGCATCAGCGCGTTTAAATTGGTCACTTCAAATCCCATATTGAAGGAAAACGTACCGAGATTGATCCAATGCAGCTTATTCCACGTATAATCTTCAATTTGCCCGCCCAGCCGTTCGATGAAAATGAGCAGAGACACGACAAACGAAGCGAAAACCGCAACAATGCCGATATAAGCGCCCGCTTCTTTCAATTGACGCCCTACTGCCGTCAGGAGCAGAAACGAAAGCAGCGGAAACAACGGGATAAGCCAGGCATACTGCGAGTAGGCCGATATCATGAATTTATGTCCTCCTCCTACAAGTTTGCGTCAGCAAGCTTACCTCGGGCTCCCGAGTAAGCCCGCGCCCGCAAGCTATCGTTTCAACGAATCCATCTCGTTGACATCCGTCGTTCCTTTGTTGCGGTAAAACGCAATCAAAATCGCTATGCCGACCGCAGCCTCCGCCGCGGCTATCGTAATGTTAAACAGCGAGAAAATTTGCCCCGTCAGGCTAGGCTGAACGCCCAGCTTGGAGAAGGCGACGAGATTCAAATTGACGGCATTGAGCATAAGCTCGATGGAGAGCAGCACGATCACCGCATTTTTTTTGGATAAAGCGCCGTACAAACCGATACAAAACAGGATGGCAGCAAGAGTCAAATATGGGGTTGCCGATCCGGCCATGCTTTTAGTCCTCCTCTCTCTTCGCCACGACGATCGCACCGATGAAGGCTACGGTCAAGAGCACCGACATCAGCTCGAACGGAATGACATGCCGTTGGAACAGCAGCTTGCCGATCTCCAGCGTGTTGTCCTCCGCCGCCTTGAACTCGCCGCCGGGCAGCGTCACGTTTTGGATCGCATAGAAGAGAATCCCGAACAGCGCCAGCGCGCCGATAAACAGCAGCGTGTTATAGACCGGACGCTTCGGCTCCTCTTCTTCGCCCTGATGCTTGGTCATCATAATCCCGAAAATCATCAGAATCGAGATGGCTCCGGCGTAAATGAGCACCTGCACGAAGGCGACGAACTCCGCATTCAGAATGACGTACAAGCCGGCCAGGCTGATAAACGTCAGCGCCAAGGCAACTACCATGTGGACGACCTTATTGAAGCTGATCATGAAAATCGCTCCGCCTATCGCCATCAGGGCAAAAATGAAGAAGGCGATATTTTCACCGTTTGACAGAAACGCCGCAATATTGGCCAGCATCTTATTTCGCCCCTCCTTTCGGAAGCGCCGAATTGTTCTCCTTGCGCACATTCACATTGTTCTCGTTCAGCCACTGCAAATTTTTGAACAAATCGTCGCGGCTGTATGCGCTCAGCTCGAAGTTGTTCGTCATGACGATCGCTTCGGTCGGGCATACTTCCGTACACAGGTCGCACAAGATGCAGATTTCAAAGTTAATATCGTACGTGTCGATCACCTTGCCCTTTTTTTCGGGGTCGGGGTTCGGCTTGCCGGTTAATGTAATGCATTCCGTCGGGCAAATGCGCGCGCATTGATTGCAGACGATGCATTTGTCAGGATCAAAATGCTGAATGCCTCTGAACCGGTCCGGCATCTCCAAGGGGACGTCGGGATACGCATAGGTCACTTTTTTCTGCGTCATGCTTTTCAGGGTAACGCCGAGACCTTTGACTATGCCTTTCATGATTTCTCACCCTTTCCAAAGCATCATGGTTTATTTAAAAAAGTAAACCGACATCACAGGCCCGATACTCATGTAAATCGCCGTTACGAAAATGTTGATCAGCGCCAGCGGCAGCAGCACCTTCCAGCCGAGCCCCATCAGCTGATCGACCCGAATCCGCGGCAGCGTGGCGCGAATCCAGAACAGGAAAAACACGATGAACGCGAACTTCAGCAAAAACCAGATGATCCCCGGGATAAAATCGAGGAACGGAAACGGCGACTGCCAGCCTCCGAGAAACAAAGTCGTCGTCAGTCCGGCGATGGCGAAGACGTACACATATTCCGCCAGCATGAAGAACGCGAACCGGAAGCCGCTGTACTCCACGTGATACCCGGCCACAAGCTCCGACTCCGCTTCGGGAAGGTCGAAAGGGGTCCGGTTCAGCTCGGATACGCCCGCTATGACGAAGACGACGAAGCCGATGATTTGCGGCAGGAAGTTCCAATGCCAGAAGCCGCCTGCCTGATGCTCGGCAATCACATTCAAATTCAAGCTGCCCGTCATCATAATGATGCCGATAACCGAGATGACGAGCGGAATCTCATAGCTAATCATTTGCGCGGCGGAGCGCATGCCCCCGAGGAGCGCATATTTGTTATTGGAAGCCCAGCCTCCGAGCACGATGCCGATCGTGGAAATGCCCGACAAAGCCACGTAAAACAGCAAGCCGACGTTCAAGTCGGTGCTGATCAGCTTCTCCGAATACGGAATGACCGCTATGACGACGAAAGCCGGAATGAACGTGATAACGGGCGCGAGAATGAACAGCTCCCGTTCCGCCTTTCGCGGAATCGTGTCTTCCTTAATCAGCAGCTTGAATACGTCCGCCACCGTCTGCAGCAGCCCTAACGGCCCTACCCGGTTCGGCCCGATCCGAAGCTGCATCCAGCCGATCACCTTGCGTTCGAAATAAATGGCATACGTAACGAAGCCCAGAACAAGAAGCAACAATACGACGCCCCAAGCGCAAAAAATCGCAAAATTCGTCCACGTGAGCGGTTCATGCAATATACTGCTCATTAGCAGTCCACCTCCCCGACGACAATATCGATGCCTCCGAGTATTGTGATCAAATTGGTCATCGTCTCGCCGACGAGCAGCTTCGGAAGAATTTGCAGGTTGACGAACGACGGTCTGCGGAACTTCAGCCGATACGGCTTATCCTTGCCCTTGGATACGATATAACAGCCGATCTCGCCGCGAGGCGCTTCGATTCGGGCGTAAACCTCGCCCTCGGGCGCGCGAAGAACGCGAGGCACCTTGCCCATAATCTCGCCCTCGGCAGGAAATTGCTCTACGGCCTGCTCCAATATGCGCAGCGACTGCCGCATCTCCTCAAACCGGATTAAATAACGGTCGTAGCAATCGCCGTTCGTCCCAACGGGAACGTCGAACTCGAAGCGGTCGTACAAGCAGTAAGGCTGGTCCTTCCGAAGATCCCAATTGACCCCCGTACAGCGCAGATTGGCTCCGCTCAGCCCGTAGGCAATCGCCGTCTCCGCATCGTATTTGCCTATGCCCTTGATTCTGGCGAGAAAAATTTCGTTGCCGCTGACCAAATTGGTGTACTCATCCAGCTTATCCCTCATATAAGGAATAAAATCGCGAACCTTCTCGATCCACCCCTCCGGTGCGTCCCATTTCACGCCGCCGACCCGCATGTAGTTATAAGTCAGACGCGCACCGCACAGCTCGTTAAACAAATTGATGATGATTTCCCGATCGCGGAATGCATACAAAAACGGGCTCATCGCCCCGATATCCAGCAAATAGGTGCCCCACCATACCATATGACTGGCAATCCGCTGCAGTTCCATCACGATGAGCCTTAAGAAATCGGCCCGTTCCGGAATTTCCAGCTGCATCAGCTTCTCCACGGCGTGAACCAGCACATAGTTGTTGGTCATCGCCGAAACGTAATCCATTCGATCGGTATACGGAATAATTTGCGTATAGGATAAATTTTCGGCGAGCTTCTCCGTCCCTCTGTGCAAATAGCCCATCACCGGGTCTGCGTGGGTTATAATTTCACCATCGAGCTTAACCACGATCCGAAATACCCCGTGGGTACTTGGATGCTGAGGCCCTACGTTCAACAGCAGTTCTTCCGTTCTAATCAAGAGACTCTACACCTCCGGGTCAAGCGGTTCATAGTCTTTGCGCAGCGGGTGGCCCACCCAATCGTCGGCCATCATAATTCTTCTCAAATCCGGATGTCCCGGGAAATCGATGCCCAGCAAATCGTATATTTCGCGTTCGTTCCAATTGGCGGTCGGCCAAATCGGCGTTACCGAAGGAATCGACGGAGCTTCGCGGTTCGTCTTAACCTTGATGCATACTTCATGCTTCGTATCCAGCGCGAGCAGATGATAAGCGACCTCCATATGGGTTTCTTGGTCGACGCCGGATACGTTGCGCAAATAGTTCATACGAAACTCGCTGTCGTCCCTCAGCTGTTCGGCCGCTGCGGGCCACAGTTCACTTTTAATGACTATATAAGGAAGATGTCCGTCCTTCTCGTTAACAAAAGCCTCCTCCACCGCCGCATCGCCATGCTGCGCCTTCAACAAGGCAATCCATTGATCCAGCCGCGGCTGATTGGGAGACGGCTGCTTAGGCGCAGCCTCTTCGCCCTCCGGCTTTTTGGCACGTGCGTTCGCTCTGGCCGCGCGGGCTTCCGCCGCCGCCTTCGCTTTGGCTTCTTTCTCCGCGTCCGAAGGAACGGCCCGTTCGGCGGCCGGAGCATCCGACGGCTCCTTGCCCGGATCAGCCGCAGCCGGCTCCGCCCCATCGGCCGCCGCCCTGGCCCTCCGGCGCGGGGCAGCTTCCGGCTTCGCGGAAGCTTCCGTGCCTGCCTCGCCGCCGGGTTCATCCGGCTTGGCCGCAGCCGCTGGGGCCGCTCCTTCCGGCGTCTCGGCGCTTGCAGCCGGCTTCTGCTCCTGCTGAGCCTGCACCTGCGCTTCGGCAGCTTCCGCCGCCTTGGATTCAGGCTGCTCCGAAGCTTGAGCCTCCGGCTCGGGCTTCGCTTCCTCGGCGGCCGCCTCCGCCTCCTTCGGCTTCACGGCTTCCTCGTCCGCCTTCGGGAGCATATCCTTCTTCTGTTCATCGCTCATCGATTCGTCACCTGCTTACCGGTTTTTGCCTCGTAGCGGATCTTTTCCTGCAGCTTGTTGATTCCATAGATCAGCGCCGCCGGATTCGGCGGACAACCGGGAATATAGACGTCGACCGGTACGACCTGATCGACGCCCTTGACCACCGCGTACGATTTGACGTACGGACCTCCCGCCGTAGCACAGGAGCCCATCGCAATCACCCATTTCGGCTCCGGCATTTGCTCATACAAGCGGCGCAGCAGCGGCGCCATCTTCTTCGTCACCGTACCGGCGACGATCATCACATCGGACTGTCTGGGCGACGTACGGAAAATAACGCCGAACCGGTCAAGGTCGTAATGGGAAGCCCCGGTCCCCATCATCTCGATAGCGCAGCAGGCAAGACCGAACGTTAGCGGCCACAGCGAGTTGCTTCGCGCCCACGCCTTGATTTGCTCCAATGTCGTCATAAATACATTACGATCCAGCTCTTGTCTCTCTTCCGGGGAAATCGACTCTAAATTGAAGTCCATTGCAGCACCTTCTTCTTCCAAGCGTAGATTAACCCAACCACAAGCAGCCCTACAAAAATGCACATCTCTACAAGCGCAAACAAGCCTAATTGCTTATACGCAACGGCCCATGGGTACAAAAATACAGTTTCCACATCGAAAATAACAAACATCAGCGCAAACAAATAATAGCGGATATTGAAGCGCACATGGCTTTCGCCGACAGGCTCATTACCGCTTTCATAAGTGGTATACTTCTCCTCCACCGGCTTGTTCGGGCGAAGCCATCGTCCCACTGTAAGCGCTACAATTGGAAGCAACACACCAAGCACGAGAAAAATCGCAACGACCACGTAACTGTTCATGTACATCGTGAACGATCCGCCTCCCATTTACGTTTTGGAAAGTATGTACTCCAGCAAGCATGTGCAGACTCATCGTGCTGAACGAGGAGGGCTTGTTCTGTTCTTGTTTCCATTGTAAGCGCGAACAAGATGAATTTCCCTGCAGACTCATCTAACGATACCTTATCATGCACAACACTTCTGTTAATATATGTCTAAGCAATTATATCAAATGCCTGTTGGGGTGTCTAATATTTCCTGTAAGAAACAAATCCCCCAAAAGTGACGTGATGCTCTGAAGCTTATTCCGTCCGCATCCAGCTTCGGCTGGTTCGGCGACTAACCAATCCCCCGGGATCGTTCTATGGTTAGACATTACTTTCGGGGAGCCCCCGGATATCCAAAGGAAATTGCTGTGCATCATTTCCTATAACAAAAAAAGCGAAGGAACCCGGTTCCTCCGCTATTTCTTTCGTTCCAACTTCTATTTTCTCCCAAAAACCTCGATCCGATTCAATGCTTTTTGCAAAGCCAGTTCCGCCCGTTTGAAATCGTAATGGTCCTTTTTGGACGCCAAACGTTTCTCCGCGCGTTCCTTGGCCGCCTTGGCACGCTCGATATCGATTTGTTCCGGCAGCTCAGCGCTTTCCGCCAGAATAACCACCTTATCTTTGCGGACTTCCATGAAGCCACCGTTCACCGCAATATAATGATCTTTACCGCTTTGCTTCACGGTAACCGGCGCAACTCTCAATGGAGTAACCAAAGGAATGTGATTCGGCAGAATACCAAGCTCTCCATCGACGCCCTTGACGATAATCATGTTTACCTCTTGAGCAAACACTTTACGCTCGGGAGTTACAATTTCCAGCAGGAAAGTACTCACTTGGATTCCTCCTAAGAACCTTTCTTTACGAAAAGTCCACTTCGTAGGCATAAATCGAGCCTATTCGAGCATAGCCCGTTCTTCAGCCTCTAGTACACCAGTATCTTTATTGGCTCGTTCAGGCATGATCGCTCATGCCTAAACGACGTCATATTACAATGTTTTCGCTTTTTCGATCGCTTGCTCGATCGTACCTACGTTATGGAAAGCCGGTTCCGGAAGATCGTCATGCTTGCCTTCCAAAATTTCTTTAAAGCTGCGAACCGTTTCTTTAACTGGCACATACAATCCAGGAATACCGTTGAACGCCTCGGCCACGTGAAGCGGCTGGGACAAGAACAATTGAATCCGTCTTGCGCGGAGTACGACCAATTTATCGTCGTCGGACAACTCGTCCATACCGAGGATTGCAATGATATCAAGCAATTCTTTATAACGCTGCAAAATTTTCTTAACGCCTTGCGCTACGTTGTAGTGCTCTTCACCAAGAATTTCCGGCGTCAGAATACGGGAAGAGGATGCGAGTGGATCTACCGCAGGGAAAATACCCATCGCCGCAATGTTACGCTCCAAGTTCGTCGTTGCGTCCAAGTGAGCGAACGCCGTAGCCGGAGCCGGGTCAGTATAGTCATCCGCAGGCACGTAGATCGCTTGGATCGACGTAACGGAACCTTTTTTGGTCGAAGTGATACGCTCTTGCAATTGACCCATTTCAGTTGCCAGCGTCGGCTGGTAACCTACCGCCGAAGGCATACGGCCGAGAAGCGCGGATACCTCGGAACCCGCTTGGGTAAAGCGGAAAATGTTGTCGATAAACAAAAGAACGTCACGGCCTTCTTCATCGCGGAAATATTCCGCCATCGTCAAGCCGGTCAAAGCTACGCGCAAACGCGCGCCAGGAGGCTCGTTCATTTGCCCGAACACCATCGCGGTTTTGGAAATAACGCCGGATTCTTTCATCTCGTGGTACAAGTCGTTACCTTCGCGAGTTCTTTCGCCTACGCCGGCGAATACGGAAATACCGCCGTGCTCGGAAGCGATGTTGTGAATGAGCTCCTGCATCGTTACCGTTTTACCTACACCGGCACCGCCGAACAGACCGATTTTACCGCCCTTCGCGTATGGAGCCATCAAGTCGATAACCTTGATCCCGGTTTCCAGAATTTCCGCTTGCGTCGACAAATTGTCGAACGCCGGAGCTTCCTTATGGATCGGGCTGGTCAACGCGCGGTCCACTTCGTCCACGCCGTCGATCGGATTGCCCAATACGTTAAATACACGGCCCAGAGTAGCCGCACCGACAGGAACGGTAATCGCCGCACCGGTATCGACCGCTTCCAAACCGCGAACCAAACCGTCGGTAGAAGACATCGCAACGCAGCGAACCAGATTGTCGCCCAGATGAACAGCAGCTTCAACTGTCAGGTTGATATCATGTTCGCCTGAATTTTCCGCTTTTTTCTCGATTCTAATCGCATTTAAAATTTCAGGGAGGTGTCCACGCTCGAACTCAATGTCGACGACCGGCCCTGTGATATTCACAACGCGCCCTTTGCTCACTGTTTTCCCTCCTAAAAGCTCTGCCCTTGGACAAAAGCTGCTTCATATCATCGACTTCGCTCAGCTCGCAGCTTCGCGTCGCCGTAGCCGTTCTTCATTTATCGCTCAACTGCAAACCGTTCTATGCTTGTGCGTTCGCACCCGCAACGATCTCAGAGATTTCCTGAGTGATCGCCGCCTGCCGCGCACGGTTATAAGACAAGGTCAATCCGCTGATCATCTTCGTCGCGTTCTTGGTCGCGTTGCTCATCGCGGTCATTCTCGCGCCGAACTCGCTCGCTTTACCGTCCAGAACCGCGCTATAGATCAACGTTTCCGCATATTTAGGCAGAAGCACTTCCAACACGCCCTCCGGAGAAGGCTCGTACTCGTAGTTGGACACTACCGCTCCGCTCATATCTTCCATCGGCAGAAGCTGCTTCATTGTCGGTATTTGAGTAATTGCATTCACGAACTTGTTATACACCAGGTATAACTGGTCGTAAGAACCGTTCTCGAAATTCTTCACTGCAGCGGCGGCAACCGGTCTTATGTCTGCAAATGTCGGCGAATCGGAAAGACCTACGACTTCCTCAACGATCGAAATGTTGCGCTTGTTAAAGAAATCTCTTCCTTTACGTCCGATGACAAAGACGGCGTACTCGCTCGGAGAACTATGTCTCTCTTTGATTTCAGCCATTACTTTACGAAGCACGTTCGCATTGTACCCGCCGGCCAAGCCGCGGTCCGAGGTTACCACCAAATAACCGGTTCTCTTTACCTCGCGGTTTTGCAGCATCGGATGCTTGACGCCTTTCGTTCCCGCAGCGATGCTTCCGACCACTTCCTTCAGCTTATCCGCATAAGGACGGGCTGCTTCCGCTGCCTCCTGCGCTCTTCTCAGACGGGAAGCGGCGACCATCTCCATCGCTTTGGTAATCTGCTTCGTGCTTTGTTTGGACTTAATCTCGCGCTTAATCTCGCGCATCCCTTTTGCCATGCCTGTTCACCTCTCTCTCGAAGCTTCCCCCGCCTGGAGGAAAGCCTTCACTCGAAAAGCCTGTTAAAAGACTTATAATGGAACACCGAGCTTCTCAGCCGAGAAGCTCCGATGGTTTTATATGCTACGCGGATGGCGCGAATCCTTTTTTGAACTGCGCAATCGCATCTTTCAATGCGTTTTCGTTATCCGACGTCAAATCTTTCGTGTCGCGGATATTTTGCAGGACTCCGGCATGGTTGGATTCGAGGAACGCCAGGAATTCCGATTCGAAACGGCGAACGTCTTGCACCGGCAGATCGTCCAGATGGCCTCTTACGACGGTGTAGATCGAAACGACTTGCTTCTCAACCGGAAGCGGCTGGTGAACGCCCTGCTTCAAAATTTCCAGCGTACGCAGACCGCGGTCCAAACGATTTTTGGTCGCTTTGTCCAAATCGGAACCGAACGCTGCGAACGCAGCCAGCTCACGGTATTGGGCAAGGTCGGTTTTGAGCGTACCGGCAACCTTTTTCATCGCTTTGATTTGAGCGGAGCTACCTACCCGGGATACGGAGATACCGACGTTAACCGCCGGACGTTGACCGGAGTAGAACAGGTCGGACTCAAGGAAGATCTGACCGTCCGTAATCGAAATTACGTTCGTTGGGATATAGGCGGATACGTCGCCGGCTTGCGTTTCGATGAACGGAAGCGCGGTCAGCGATCCGGCGCCAAGCTCATCGCTCAGCTTAGCTGCACGCTCGAGCAAACGGGAGTGCAGGTAGAAAACGTCGCCCGGATAAGCTTCCCGACCCGGAGGACGGCGGAGCAGCAAGGACAGCTCGCGATATGCAGCCGCTTGTTTGGACAAGTCGTCATAAACGATCAGCACGTGCTCACCTTTGTACATGAAATATTCGCCCATTGCGCAGCCTGCGAAAGGAGCAAGCCACAGCATCGGAGCAGGCTCGGAAGCACTTGCCGTTACGACGATGGTATAATCCATAGCGCCGGCTTTGCGCAGCGTCTCCACTACGTTAACGACGGTGGATTGCTTTTGGCCGATCGCAACGTAAATACATTTTACGCCGTTGCCTTTTTGGTTGATGATCGTATCGATCGCAATCGCCGTTTTACCCGTTTGACGGTCGCCGATAATCAATTCCCGCTGACCGCGGCCGATAGGAATCATCGCGTCGATCGCTTTAATACCGGTTTGCATAGGCTCATGAACCGATTTACGGGCCATAACGCCTGGAGCCGGGGATTCAATAGGACGGAAAGCCGACGCATTGATAGGACCTTTGCCGTCGACCGGTTGTCCCAGCGGATTTACTACGCGGCCGATCAATTCTTCCCCTACGGGAACTTCCATAATGCGGCCTGTGCGTTTGACTTGGTCGCCTTCGCGGATATCCTTGAAAGGCCCCAAAATAACGATACCTACGTTGCTTTCCTCGAGGTTAAACACATAGCCCAGTACCCCGTTAGGAAACTCAAGCAATTCGCCCGCCATGGCGTTCTCCAAGCCGTGAGCGCGAGCGATACCGTCACCAACCTGAATCACCGTACCAACGTCAACGACTTGGATTTCGGATTTATATTGTTCAATCTGCTGCTTAATCAGCGTGCTGATTTCTTCCGGTTTGATACTCAAACTTCCTCACCCCTATCTACAGTGCTTGAGATTGATTCAACGTTTTTTTCAACCGTTCAAGCTTGCCGGCCAAGCTTCCGTCATACAGACGGTCGCCGATGCGCACTTGAATGCCGCCGAGCAAGCTTTTATCGAGAACCGATTCGACACGGATTTGTTTGCCTGTCACTGCGCTGAATTTTGCCGCGATGCTGCCAAGCTCCGTTTCGGACAAATCCACCGGCGTATAGACGGTAGCTTTCGCTTGACCGAGCGCGTCGCTTGCAATCGCCGTAAAATACGTTGCCAGCGCGTCCAGCAGCTCTTCTCTGCCCTTTTCGACAAGAAGCAGCAGCGTGTTAAACGTAATTTCCGACAGCTTGCCTTCAAAAATCGACTTGAGCATCGTCGCTTTCGCTTCGGTTCCGATTCCCGGATGCTTAACAAGCTTCGCGAAATCGCCGTTATCTCTCAGAACCGCAGCTACGGACTGCAGCTCCTCTTCCACCTGCGCGATCAAGTCTTGCTCTTGCGCAAGCTCGAACAGCGCTTTCGCATATCTTTTGGCTACGATCGTATCCTGGCTCATTGGTTGCCTCCTACCTCTTTCAGGTAATGCTCAACCAACTGCTCTTGAGATTTCTCGTCGATTTGTTTTTCGATAATTTTCGATGCGATCATAACGGACATCGCGCTCACTTGGCTGCGAAGTGCGGCAATCGCCTTGTTCTTTTCGTTCTCGATATCGCGAAGCGCCTCGTCTTTCAAGCGGGTAGCTTCGTTTTTAGCCTGCAGGATGATCTCATCCGCCTGCTTGGAGCTGGTCACTTTCGCCTGCTCGATCATATCGTAAGCTTCTTTGCGAGCTTGTTGAATCGCTTCTTTTTGCTCGTTCAGCAGTTGTTCGGATTCTTTGCGGTTTTGTTCCGCGCTTTGAATTTGATCTTGGATATGCGTTCTGCGTTTTTCCATCATACCGAACAAAGGACCGAAAGCATATTTGCTCAGCAGGAAGTAAAGAACCAGAAACGCGATAAGCTGAATAATAAACGTAGACGGAATAAAATTCATCTAAGTGTCACTCCCTTCTGAGAGGTTTACTGGTTACTGTTCAGCCCGAGAGGGCCACGCACAGCTTGCTATGGGCAAAACGAAGGCGGAGGCTACAAGGCTTCCCCGCCCATCGAACTATTTCAATACGAAAGTGAACAGTAACGCAAACACGAGGGAGATAACCGGCAATGCCTCGACAAGACCTACCCCGATAAACATTGTCGTTTGAAGCGTACCGCGAAGCTCTGGCTGACGGGAAATACCTTCGATTGCACGACCTACGATCAAACCGTTACCGATACCTGCGCCAAGCGCACCCAAACCAATCGCAATTGCTGCTGCAAGAAATTCCATGGATAAAATCCTCCTCAAAATGGTTAAATGTTTTTTATTGGATCAATCAGCCTGTAGTAAAGACTGTGTTTGATTTAGTGATCTTCTTTGTGCTCAATAGCCTGAGACAAGTATACCATTGTCAAAATGGTAAAGACGAACGCCTGAATGGCACCGACGAAAACGGAGAACCCTTGCCATACGATCAGCGGAATAACTCCCAACGGTCCTGCCATCAAGATAACGCCGATCAGAACCTCGCCGGCATAAATGTTACCGAATAACCGCAAGCCGAGCGTCAAGAGTTTGGAAACCTCTTTGATCACGTTCAGCGGGAACATCGCCCAATGCGGTTCCACATAGTGTTTCAGGTAATGCTTCGTGTTGCGGGTGAGACCCAGGTAATGGGACATCACGATAACCATCAGAGCCAAAGCCATAGTAACGGCAACGTCAGCTGTAGGCGACTTCCACCAAGCGATAGCAAGGTGCTGACCTTTCTCGTGAGCCTCGTTGAACACTTGCTCCGTAATGCCAAGACCCGGCAGCGGAGAAGTTACCTCCGTTGTAATCCCTAACGGCAAACCAAGCATATTGCCAACGAAGATAAACATGATCAAGGTAATGCCGAGCATAAGGAACGACTTTCCTTTTTTCATATCCATTGTGCTGGCAATCAATCCATGAACGAACTCAACGATCCACTCGACAAAATTCTGCATTTTCCCCGGTTTGTCAACGGACAAGCGGCTGGTGCCCACTTTTGCCAAAATAAATACGATCAAGCTGGTTACGACGATCATGATGATCGCGGACAAATCGAATCTGATACCGCCTAATGTAATAATGGGCAATTCATGCATGCAGTTTGTTTCACCCCTTTCCCAAAATAATGTTTTACTTCTTCCTTGCCTTTAAAGTAGAAATAATACCCAATAGGAGTGTTGCCATCTGTACGAAAAATAACCCTGCCAGCGTTGTCGAAAATGCAACCTGCTGCTCATACTTGTAGGCCATTAAAACGGCTAACAGCGAAACGGAAGCGCGGGTAATGAAGCCCAAATTCACTTTCCGGTTCGATTTTTCCACGACCGCTTTGGTCAACTGCTCGATTTTCCAGGCCAAGTACCGTGAGTTGATCATGCTGACGACCGTGCCGAGAATGAGTCCGGCAAAGTATACGCGGTAGGCAGGCAAAACGGCCCATCCCATAAAGCAGAAGGACAAAAAAAATATGGTCATTCGTTGAACCGTTTTCAGATGGGCAGAGAAATCATCCATTAGAGCCCCCTGTGTACTTACGAAGTATGAGGATGACACTGAAAACACCTACGAAAAAACCAAACATAATCCCGGCCACCAACCAGATCGACTGGCCGCCGGTCCAGTCACGGAGCAGATTGCCTATCCAGTAACCGGCCAACATGCATACGATTAAATCCGCACCAATTGCACTCACTAAAGCTACAGCGCGCCATGGATCATCATCAAATCGCTGGTTTTTCATAAGCCACCCTTATCAATCCTAGTATATTTTATCGGAGCAGTATCATTTTTGTCAATTACCGAAGTTTGTTAACTAACAGTGATCAAAATCACAAAAACCTTGATGTATCAAGGTTTTTTGCGATTTCAAACCAAACAGTGTAACTGTACGCTGTAACGTTTGTCATGAGATTGTCACGGTTGAAACGGTTCAGGCCTTGCGGAGCCTCGTCCGAAATGGTAAAGGATGGCTTGAACGATACGTTCCGACGCTTTTCCGTCCCCGTACGGATTCGCCGCCCGGCTCATTTTTTCATACAAATCGCGGTCGGTGAGCAGCGCTTTGGCCCGCTCGTACACCTTCTCTTCGTTCGTTCCTACGAGCTCCAGCGTGCCCGCATCGATTCCCTCGGGACGCTCGGTCGTATCGCGCAGTACCAGCACAGGGATGCCGAAGGACGGGGCTTCTTCCTGAAGACCGCCGGAATCGGTCATAATCATGTAGGTTTGCGGATACAGATTATGCAGCTCGAATACGTCTAACGGATCAATCAGCTTAATGCGCGGATGGTCTCCGAGCATCTCGTGGGCCGGCTCCTTCACGGCAGGGCTCGGGTGTACCGGATAGACGATCGCGATATCGTCGAATTCGTCGGCGATCCGGCGGACGGCGCGGAAAATTTGCCGATGCGGCTCTCCCTGCGCTTCCCGGCGGTGAGCGGTCATCAGGATAAGACGCTTGCCCTTCGCCCACTCCAGCACGGGATGCTGGAAATCTTCCCGCACGGTATACTGGAATACGTCGGTTACGGTATTGCCCGTAATGAAGATGGACGCCTCCGGCTTGTTCTCCTTACGCAAATTGCTCGCCGACAGATCGGTCGGAGCAAAATGAAGATCCGACAGCACGCCGGTCAACTGACGGTTCATCTCTTCCGGATACGGCGACAGTTTGTTCCATGTGCGAAGTCCCGCTTCTACGTGACCGACATTGATTTGCTGCATGAAGGCGGCATAGCTCGCCAAAAAGGTCGTCAGCGTATCGCCGTGCACGAGCACAAGATCCGGCTTTTCCTCGCGGAATACGGGGTCCAGCCCCTGCAGTACGCGAATCGTGATCTCGTTAAGCGTCTGCCGGTCTTTCATGACGTCCAGATCGTAATCCGGCTTAATACCGAACGTATCGAGCACCTGATCGAGCAGCTCGCGGTGCTGCGCCGTCACGCATACGAGCGATTCGATCTGTTCCGGATGCTTTTGCAGCTCCAGCACGAGCGGAGCCATCTTGATCGCCTCGGGTCTGGTCCCGAAGATAGTGAATACTTTCAACTTGCTCATGCCCGGTTCCCCCTCAGGTTTCGTTCCCCTAAATGATTTCGTTCCGATATTATTTCGTTCCGAACAAGCGGTCGCCCGCATCGCCGAGCCCAGGGATAATGTACCCATGATCGTCCAAATAATCGTCGATGGCGGCCACATAAATATCTACATCCGGATGCGCTTTCTGTACGGCCTGGATGCCTTCCGGCGCCGCAATCAGGCACATCAGCTTCATCTGCGTGCAGTTTCTGTTCTTCAGCGCGGTGATCGCCGCATTCGCCGAGCCTCCGGTGGCCAGCATCGGATCGATCACAATCAGTTCTCTCTCCTGAACGTCGGTAGGCAGCTTCGCATAATACTCCACCGGCTCGAGCGTATCCGGATCGCGGTACAGACCGATATGGCCGACTTTGGCCGCCGGTACGAGCTTCAAAATACCGTCTACCATGCCAAGCCCCGCGCGCAAAATGGGAATCAGCCCTAGCATCCGCCCGGAGATGACGCGGCACTCTGCGGTGGCTACAGGCGTCTGAACCTGCACCTTCTGCAAAGGAATGTCTCTGGTAATCTCGTAAGCCATCAGGGTGGCCACTTCATCGACAAGTTCTCGAAAATCTTTGGTGGTGGTCGACGCATCCCGGATATAAGTCAGCTTATGCTGGATTAGCGGATGATCGCATACAAATACTTTTCCCATAGTAAGTCCCCTTTACGCCAAATCTTGTCTATTATACCACAATTGCAAGTCGTTATCCTAACAAGTTGTCATTTTTGCCGTCTCGTTCGTTGAACTGCCTAATAGCCCCCCCGCGCGGCAAAAAAGCCTCCTTCCGACGGCCGAATGCACAGCATACCGCCGCGGAAAGGGGGCTTATGGATTGACGTCTTACTGGTTCTGCAGCATATGGAACACTTGTTCCACATCCTTGTCTCCCCGGCCGGACAGATTAACGATCAGAATATCGTCGCGGCTCAGCTCGGGAGCGAGCTTCAATGCATAGGCTACGGCATGGGCGCTCTCCAGCGCCGGAATGATGCCTTCGGTTTTGGACAGCACTTGGAAGGCGTTCAGCACTTCCTCGTTCGTTACCGTGTAATATTCCGCGCGCCCGCTTGTCTTCAGATGGCTGTGCTCCGGCCCGATGCCCGGATAATCCAGCCCGGCCGCAATCGAGTAGGTTTTGCGCGGCTCGCCGTTCTCATCGAGCAGCACGAGGCATTTGAAGCCGTGCAGAATGCCCGGAACGCCTTCCGATAACGTCGGCGCCTGGTCCGGTTCCACACCGATCAAACGAACCGACGGTTCATCGATGTAGTGGGCGAACGAGCCGATCGCGTTGCTTCCGCCGCCGGCGCAGGCCAGTACGGCGGTCGGCAGCCGGCCTTCCTTCTCCATAATTTGACGTTTGGATTCCTCGCTGATGACCGATTGAAAATGCTTGACCATCGTCGGGAACGGATGGGGACCTACGGCCGATCCTAGCAAATAGAAGGTGTTCCGGTAGTTTTGCACCAGATCCCCCAGCGCCTCGTCCACCGCATCCTTCAGTCTGCCTTGGCCTTTATCTACGGCAACCACCTTCGCTCCCAGCAGCTCCATGCGAAATACGTTCAAAGCCTGGCGGCGCGTGTCCTCGGCACCCATATAAATCGTGCAATCCATATCGAACATCGCGCATACCGTCGCCGTAGCGACCCCGTGCTGGCCCGCTCCCGTTTCCGCGATGATGCGCTTCGCGCCCATCCGCTTGGCAAGCAGAATTTGTCCCAGCACATTGTTAATTTTATGTGAGCCGGTATGGTTCAAATCTTCGCGCTTTAAATAAATTTTCGCGCCGCCGAGCTTCTCCGTCAAATGCTGGGCATACGTAAGCGGATTTTCCCGGCCGACGTATTCTCTCAAGTAGTATTGAAACTCCTGAACAAACTCCGGATCGTTCTTATATTTCTCGAACTGCTCCGTCAAATAATCCATCACTTCTTGAAGCTCGGGAGGAATAAAACTGCCCCCAAATTCCCCAAAGTAACCTGCGGTTTGTACCGAATCCATCCGTTGCCTTCCTCCTCCAAAACGAAAGTAAAGTCCTGGTATTCATTGTACTAGACCGCCTCCGGGTTGGACAAGCACCGGGTTGCCCGACAAGCTGTTTTTTTTCGCGGAAATGCACCCGCTTGCGTCGACCGCGACAACAAAAAGAGCCGACGGCCACCAAACGGCGGCGCCGGCTCTGTGCAAGGCTAAATGTTAGTAAGAAAGTCCGGGATACAGCGGGAATTGAGCGGTCAAGTCTTTAACCATGCCGCGCGCTTTGTCATGCACTGCCGCATCGGCAGGATTTTTCAAAGTCAAAGCGATAATTTTGGCGATCGTCTTCATCGCTTCTTGATCCATGCCGCGGGATGTAGCGGCCGGAGTGCCCACGCGGATACCGCTTGTGATCATCGGCTTCGCCGGATCGAACGGGATCGCGTTTTTGTTGACCGTAACGCCCACTTCGTCAAGCAGATGCTCGGCGTCTTTACCGCTGATGTTCAAATTGCGCAGGTCGATCAGCATCAAGTGGTTGTCGGTACCGCCGGATACGAGATCGACGCCTTCGGCGATCAACGACTCGGCCAGCGTTTTGGCGTTGTTGACGACGTTTTGCGCATACGTTTTGAATTCAGGCTGCAGCGCTTCGCCGAACGATACGGCTTTGGCCGCGATCGTATGCATCAGCGGTCCGCCTTGCGTGCCCGGGAATACCGCTTTATCGATAGCCGCCGCCCATGGCTTGCGGCACAGGATCATACCGCCGCGAGGACCGCGCAGCGTCTTGTGCGTCGTCGTCGTGACGAAATGAGCGTAAGGAACCGGATTCTGGTGCAAGCCTGCCGCTACAAGGCCGGCGATGTGCGCCATATCGACCATCAAGAGAGCGCCGACATCGTTAGCGATCTGGCCCAATGCTTCGAAGTCGATCATACGCGGATAAGCGCTCGCTCCGGCAACGATCATGCGGGGCTTATGCTTGAACGCCGCTTTGCGGACTTCGTCATAATCGATCCGGGAATCGGATTCTCTGACGCCGTAAGCGACGAAGTTGTACAAGAGACCGGAAGCGTTGACCGGGCTGCCGTGCGTCAAATGGCCGCCGTGCGCCAGGTTCATGCCGAGCACGGTATCTCCGGGCTGCAGCGCAGCCAAATAAACCGCCATGTTCGCTTGCGCGCCGGAGTGAGGCTGCACGTTCGCATGTTCTGCGCCGAACAATTCTTTAGCGCGGTCGCGTGCGATCTCTTCGACGATGTCGACGTATTCGCAGCCGCCGTAGTAGCGTCTGCCCGGATAACCTTCGGCATATTTGTTCGTCAGGACGGTGCCCATAGCTTGCATAACGGCTTCGCTGACAAAGTTTTCGGAAGCGATCAGTTCGATTTTATCGCGCTGGCGGCCAATTTCAAGATTCATAGCCTCGACGATTTTCGGGTCTTGTTTGCGTAATTGTTCCACGGATAAATCCTCCTTTATGATCATGAGATAGATTTAAAATGAATCCTGTTCATGCAGGTATTGCCTTTTATGTTATAAACCGATTCGTTCCTCCGGCGGCCGGCAAGCGGTCAGGAGCACGTCCCCTCGCCGTCCGGTTCCGCCGTATAGACGGCCCGAGCGCCGCCAATCAGCTTAGGACGCGTATAGGCCATCTGCACATACGCTTGACCGATCATCCGTATGGACGGTCTAAGAGGGACCGCCACCCGCTTCAGATGCATGCCGATCAGCGTGCCGCCGATATCGATACCGGCATGGGCTTCGATCGTCTCCACGACTAAGGCGTCCTTCAGATGCTTGAAAGCGTAGGAGGCCATAGAACCGCCGGCGCGGGGCACCGGTACGACCGCAACCTGCTCTAGCCGATACTCCCGCATTGCTGCCCGCTCCACGACCAGCGCGCGGTTCAGATGCTCGCAGCATTGAAACGCGGGGTAAAAGCCGGATTCGGCACGCACCGTCTCTATTGCGGCAAACAACTGCTCGGCAACCCGCTCCGTTCCGGATGTGCCGATGTGCTTGCCGAGCACCTCGCTCGTGCTTGTCCCGAACACGACAATTTGCCCCGGCTGAATGCCGCCCGCCCGGACCAGCTCGCGAAGCGCTTGTTCCATCGGAGCGCGAATCGCGCCAAAATCCAGTGCGTCGGAAACGGTTGATACGTCAAGACCGGAATGTTCGCTGTTGTTCAAGATCATCGCCTCTTCCTGTCAAGCTGCCCGCTTAAGGATGAATCGCGTACTTGTCTTCCAATGCTTTGACTTTATTGATCCGGTTTTGATGGCGTTCCCCTTGCGAAAATTCGGTTTCGAGCCAGATTTTCACAATCTCCTGCGCGACTCCCGGCCCGATCACTCTCTCGCCCATCGCAAGCACATTCGTATCGTTGTGCTCTCGCGTCGCTTTAGCGGAGAATAAGTCGTGAACCAGCGCACAGCGAATGCCCGGCACCTTGTTCGCGGCGATCGTCATGCCGATCCCCGTTCCGCAGATCAGAATCCCTTTGTCCGCTTGGCCGGCAACGACTTGATCGCATACCGCAATCGCATAATCCGGATAATCGACGGAATCCGAACAATTACAGCCCAGATCGGTGACCTGATGCCCGAGCGATTCGATAAACCCAATCAATTCATCCTTCAAACGAACTCCCGCGTGGTCTGCTCCCATTGCAATTTTCATGTGTCTTTAGCCTCCTAACCATAGTTAGCTTCATTATACCCGAAATATGGCTGAAACACGAAAAAAGAGCATACTGCGTGCTGATATCAGCACGACGATGCTCTTTGCCCAGGCGACCGGCCGTATACCCCGATGCTCCACTGTGGTTACTCCCACTCGTCGCCAGTTACACCGGGTCTGTTCATGTACCCTTATCATAACGGAAATGACGTTTCCTGTAAAGCCTAAAACGGCTCTAAGCGCGAACCTGCGCGTTTAATTTTTAAGCTTCGCAATCAGCTTGACAAGCGCCCCTTCAATTTCGGCGGCGCACTCGCGGTACAGCGATAACGGGCCTCCGAACGGGTCGGCGATATCATAGTCGGGCAGCTTGCGTTCCAGCGTTAAAATCCGCGCCCGCTCCTCGTCCGTAACTTGCTGGGACAAAGCGCGCTTAACCTGAAGATCGGCAATCAGCCGCTCCATTTCGGCAATGCGCTCGGCCGCTCCCGGGTCGTCCTCGACGAACTCCTTCAGCGTAAAAATTTTGTCCATATGCTCCGGATATTTTCCGATCGCATGCTGTTTATGGCCGGAAGTCATCGTCAAAATCACATCGGCCCATTCCATTAGCGGCTTCGTCAAAGCGTTGGAGGTGATGCTGTCGTCAAAGCCTTTTTCTTTTAAAACCGAGGCGGCGTGATTGGACACGGGCGACCCGTCGAATGCCGCAACCCCGGCCGAGCGAACTTCAATATGCCGCAAATCGTGCTCCTCCAGCATCCTCCTAAGAATCCCTTCGGCCATCGGACTGCGGCAGGTGTTGCCTGTGCAAACGAATAAGATTCGATTCATGGGGATTCCCTGCCTTTTTCTCAAATTGTACATTAACATCATTGTACCTTAAAACGCTGCAAATAGGGGCAGCGAGATCATCCATTTTTGGCAAAGCCAAGCTTATAGTAAAAAATGCAGGCCGAAAGCCAGCAGGATAACGCCTCCCATGGCTTCCCCATATTCGCCTATCCAGCGTCCCATTTTGCTGCCGAGCAGCAGGCCGATTATAGACATCATCCCTCCGACCGTACCGAACATCACCACGGTGAGCGCCATATCGCCGGCGAACATGCCGAGCGATACGCCGACGGAGAACGAATCGATGCTGACGCTAAGCGCAAACAGCGTAATCCCCCATAGCGTCCGGTGATCGATCGACCTCGTCTCTTCTCCCTTTAGGGAGCTGTATACCATATGTACGCCAAGCAGCAGGAGCAGGGCTCCGCCGGCCTTGGTAGCTATGCCGCCGAGCAGCGAGCTGACATAGCTCCCCATAAACATCCCCAGCAGGGGCATGAGCATATGGAACAAAGCGATCACTACGCTAAGCTTCAAAATATCCAGCTTCCGTATGCCCTTCATGCCAATCCCTATGCCCAGCGACAGCGCGTCCAGCCCGAGGGCGACAGCCATAATGAATATTGCAATGAATTGCCCCAGCATTAGCGGCGTTGCCCAATCCATATCCCCTTACCCCCTGTCCCGTTCCTAATCAACATATGCGGACGAGTAGGGAAACATGCCTTCGGGCGCCCAGCCGGGCATCGGGATGCTGTGATATAATGCCGGAATGAGTCTTACATCCCATTTATCGCAGGAGGAATCCGATTATGAGCATCTCATCCCCCCGCATCGGCGTCGGCGCGGTCATACTAAATCCCGAGCGGCAGGTGCTGCTGGTTTTGCGCAAAAAACATCCCGAAGCCGGAACATGGAGCATCCCCGGAGGCAAGCTGGAGCTGTATGAATCGTTGGAGCAGGCCGTCCTCCGCGAAGTAAACGAAGAAGTCGGTCTTGATCTGAAGCGCGTCGCGATGCTGTGCACAGCCGAAACGATAAGGCCGGATAACGGCGAGCATTGGATCTCTATTATCTACAAGGCCGAAGGCGTCCAAGGCACGGCCCGTAACTTGGAGCCGGAAGCTATCGGCGGCATAGGCTGGTTTCCGTTGAATGACCTCCCGGAACCGATCGCCTGCTTTACAAAGCCTGCCCTGGAGAGATGCGCGCAGCTGTCTTCCGGACCTTATTAGCATTATGACAACAAGCATCTCCCGCTTCGTCGGAAAATATCCGCATCTGCGGGAGGACAGAAGCCAGCGCGAGTGCAGCAAGGTGAAATGAAACAATAGTAACCTCGTCTCGTATGATTGCAGGAACAAATCCCCCAAAAGCCATCCATGCCGCCGACGCGGCACCACAGACAATGGAAATGGGGTACCAAGAGTAATTTCCAGGGTAGTGACGTGATACACTGAAGCTTATTCCGTCCGCATCCAGCCTAGGCTGGATCGGCGTCTAACCATCCCGCTGGGATCGTTCTATGGGTAGACTTTACTTTCGGGGCAGCACCCGGATTTCCACAGGAAATGGCTGCGCATCATTTCCTGAACAACGAAAAAAACATCTTCGGACCGCAGCGCCAAAGCGATGCGGCCGAAGATGTTCCATAACAGGAGCGTATGCGCGGCAGAACCATCGCTGCGCCTGCTTATATGGCAAGATTAACGATAGCAAGTTAAGAGATTAAAATAAATAAATTCCCTCACACGCGGATGACCGTATCTCCGGCAGCTTTGCGCATCCGGTTCATGATCGCGGCCCCGATACCTTCCTCGGGGCAAGCTTCGGCCATAATGAAGTCCGCGCCGACTTCATCAAACTCACGCAGCGCGGCGTACAGGCCGTGCGCCACCGATTCCAGGTCGCCGAGGCTGCCGCAGGCGACCACATGATCCGCGCGCAGAGCGCCGGCGTGCTCACGGTAGGTGAGGACGCCGGTACGCTCCCCGCGCGCGCGGGCGGCATCGAGCTCGCGCTGGATGCGAGCGAGCACCCGTTCAGGCGCATCGCCCTGAACGAGAGTCATCACGCCGCGCGGCGCGTAGTGCGTGTATTTCATCCCCGGCGCGCGCGGCGCCGCGGCGGCATCCTCCCGGTGCGCCGTCTCGCGCACCGTAACGCCGGGCAGCGCGGCGCGCAGCTGCGCCGCGGTAACGCCACCCGGCCGCAGGATGTGGAGTACCCCAGCCCTCGCCCCGGCTTCGCCTTCAGGCGCTGCGGGCACGTACTCCACCACCGTCGACTCCAGACCGACGCCGGTCGGTCCCCCGTCGACGATGCCGCCGATGCGGCCGCCGAGATCCTCCAACACATGCGACGCCTGTGTTGGGCTGGGCCTGCCCGAGCGGTTCGCGCTCGGCGCGGCGACAGGGCAGCCTGCGGCGGCGATCAGCCGCAGCGCGACCGGGTGGTCGGGCATGCGCACCCCGACCGTTGACAGCCCCGCGGTCACCAGCGGGGAGAGAACGCCGGGCTTGACCGGCAGCACGACGGTCAAGGGGCCGGGCCAGAACGCGTCGAGCAAACGCGAAACGGCCTCGTCCGGAGAAGCCGCAAGCTTCTCCAGCTGAGACCGGTCGGCGATATGCACGATCAGCGGGTTATCGGACGGCCTGCCTTTGGCCGCAAAGATTTGTTCAACGGCTGCGGTTTGCCTCGCATCGGCTCCCAGCCCGTAGACGGTTTCGGTCGGAAAGGCGACCGTCCCGCCTTCCTGAAGCACTTGGGCCGCTTCCTGAAGCCATTCCGGCCGCGGACCATCCGCTGCTGCAACTTTCCAGTACGTCGTCATCCTCATTCCATCCTCGTATAGTATTTCTAGAACCAAGTTTTAAGCCGATTTCCAGTTCCCATGGGAACTGGCCGCAAACTTTTCGATTTCCAGTAAATCGCACCTTGAAAATTGCAAAAGGGACTGGACTTTCCCGCATGCCTCTGGACAATAGATCATAGGGATCTATCGGGGAAATTCTTTCTCCTCCTGTAGCACGTCTACATTTCTAAGTCTGTTTCTCCGGTACGTGTCTGAGCTTCTGACCCGCTGGCCGTTCCCTTCGGCACCCCATGCCTGGCCTAGCAAGCCAGGGCAGCTCATGGACCGAAGCGTGTTCTTATAGGCGAGGGTGATTGATCTGCGCGTGCGCCGGAGGCATCCCGGAGAGTCTATTCCCTGCATCCCTCATCGAAAGGAGGAAATTCCATTTGACGCTTTTTGTCGGTATTGACGTCAGTTCGAAAGAACTGGAAACGTGTTTCATGAACACAGACGGGGATAAGCTCGAGACCCTCACAGTGAAAAACAATCTGGAGGGGGCTGCTCATCTGCGAGATCGCATCGTTGCCTTAGCGGACAAGCACGCGGTCTCCGAGATTCACATTGGGCTTGAATCGACCTCGGTCTACAGCTGGCATCCCGCCATGTACCTGCATAGTGACCCTACACTCCAGGAGCGCCATACCAAGGTCTTTACCATGAATCCAAAGTTGGTCAGCAAGTTCCGAGAAACCTATCCCGACCTGAATAAAACCGACCGGCTTGATGCCTGGGTGATTGCGGACCGTCTGCGCTTCGGGCGGCTGACAACCACCATTGTCATGCAGGAGCAGTATGTTGCGCTCCAGCGTTTAACGCGCATGCGGTTTCACTTGATCCATAACCTGACGCGCGAGAAACAGTACTTCTTGCAAAACCTGTTCTACAAGTGCAATGCCTTCACGACCGAAGTCGAGAGCTCGGTGTTCGGCCATGCCATCCTTGAGATGCTCTCCGAAAAGTACAGTCTGGACGACATCGCGACGATGGATGTCGGCGATCTGGCCGACTACTTGCGGGACAAGGGGCGCAATCGCTTCCCGGATCCCGAGAACGTCGCGCGCTGCATTCAGAAAGCGGCCAGAGCCTCTTACCGGCTGTCCAAAGTCGTCGAGGATTCCATTGATCTTGTGCTGGGTACATCCATTCAAGCAATCCGGAGCATCCAGGCTCAGCTCAAGGATTTGGACAAGGCGATTGAGCAAATTCTCGAGACGATCCCTGGCTCCCTGTGCCTGCGTTCTGTTCCCGGCATTGATCGCGTCTATGCCGCTGGCATCCTTGCCGAGATCGGTGACATCGAGCGCTTTAGCGACCAAGCCGCTGTCGCCAAGTATGCTGGCCTCACCTGGCGCAAGAGCCAGTCTGGCGCCTTTGAAGCCGAAGACACCAAACGGATTAAATCCGGCAACCGATTCCTTCGCTATTACCTCGTTGAAGCTGCCAACTCGGTAAAGAACCGCGATGAAGAATTCGGCGAGTACTACCGGAAGAAATACAAGGAAGTGCCCAAGCACCAACATAAACGCGCCCTCGTCTTAACCGCAAGAAAGCTTGTGCGTCTGGTCGATGTGCTGCTACGCAACGGCCAACTCTATACGCCACGGAAGAAGGTGACGCCTGCGAAGGATTAACGCCTCCTTTGCTAAAGTCCCTGGCATAATTCCCAGTTAAAATCTGGATATTATCTCGATTTTTCGCTGGGTTTAGTTTGAGCTGTCCTTTTTTCGGCACTCCCAGCTGTTACAGCCAAGAAAATTTCCAATTCCACCGATTCGGGGACTTGACATCATACCGCTGGACTTATCGCAATTATCTTCCTATTTCCGAGGGCTCCTCCGGAGGCTCCAAAGCCGATTCGCTCCGGCGGGAAACCATATCCATCGAGAAGCCGTATCTATGAATGGGACGCGCAATTACGCGCATCCCGGCATTTTCCGCTTTCCAGCGTCTCTCGCTCCGCAGCCGCCGTTTCATCATCGTTCAAGCGAACAGGGAGCCGAGCTTTTTCAATAAATCCCACAGAAAGAAGTGAATTTCCGGTTGAACCGGCTCGGCGTCGACCGCCGCAACTACCGATTGGCCCCCGGCCGCTTTAGCCTGCGATTCGGAAGACGCATGGGCCTTAGACTCCTTGACCGCAGCCGTCTTCACTTCGCTTGCAGTCTTGCCGCTTGGATCTGCCGATGCTTCTTTTTCTTTAACGGAGGAATCGGCTGGAACCGCTTGCGCATGAACTTCGTCTTCTTTCTTCGCGATCACTTCCGAGTCGACGAAGCACAGCGGCGGGAACAGCACACACCACCAATTTTGTCCTTCGGCTTTTCCGATCGATACGCGAAGCGCCTCATAATCACCGGCAGGATACACCTCGTTGCCGTACATTTTGGTCGGGAACGGCACGATGCCCAGCTCCACTTGATACGAGTAGGAGAAACCGTTTTTCTTGAGCGTGGCGCCGACAAGCTCGCTGAGCTCCGGCAAATGGGCGCGAACGGTTTGTCTCGCTTCGTCAATGGTTTGAGGACCGGTCACCCACTGCTTCATTTGCTCCACGATCGCATCGCGAACCTCGCGTTTGACCCATTGATCGGAGGGGGAATCAGAGTTGGCCAGAATGCGCAGACGAATCGATTCCTGAGGGATCAGACCCTTCTGATCTTCCCCCGCCCCGCCGTTCATATTCGAAGCATAGACCACAGCGTTATTGCGCTGAGCTTCCCAACAAGAGATTAATAGAATAAGTGCAAAAACGATATAAAAATAACGCAGTCTGGAAGTCCGCTTCACCATGATTATTACCCCTCTCGAATCGGTATCATAGTATTAGTATGAACCGATTGAAGAGGGTTTAAACCTAGCAATCTATCTTTTTGGGATACGAAATCGATAGGATGCTAGGAGTCTGTCCGACGGAGTTGCTTTTGTGCATAGCGAAGAATACTGACTGCCTTTTTTGCCGCTAACGCTGCATGATCACTGTCGTTTTACATATATACCTTCTACGTCGTTCATCGGACAGACTCCCAGATACGCGATGACAAAGCGGCCCGAGAGCCTACAGCCGGCAGGTTGCGGCAGCGAACGGCCTCCCCGATCGGCCGCAGATCGCGCGTCTATCGCATCCTTTATGAATCACTCGACCGAGCCTGTCTGCATCTCAGGCTCGTTATATCGAACGGCAATCACATGCCGGTCGATTCCGGCCAAATCCGGTATGATCTGGACTTCATCCCATTTCGCCGCAGCGGACAGCATTTGCGCCACAGCGGAAGCCTGCCCCATGCCGACCTCCAGGCCGACGAGCGAAGGCATCGCCGCAAGCTCTGCCAGCTGCGCGATCAGACGGCGGTACAGCTCCAGCCCGTCCTTCCCGCCGTAGAGCGCGGAAGGCGGCTCGTACAGCCGTACCTCCGGCTGCAGCCCCTCCTCATCCGCCTCCGGAATGTACGGCGGATTGGACACGACCGCATCGAGGCGCAACCCCTGCTCGATGTAAGGCTTCAGCAGGTCGCCCTCCAAGAACGCGACCCGCCCTTCAACCCCGTTGCGCCGGGCGTTATCCCGGGCAATCGCCAGAGCGGCCGGCGAAATGTCCGAGCTCATAAGGCGCCACTCCGGACATTGTACGGCCAAGGTGACGGCGATTGCCCCGCTCCCCGCGCCGATGTCGGCCACCAGCGGCGGCTCTCTCCGCTGCAGCCGCAGTTCCCCTTCGGCCTGCCGCATATCCGGCTTCCGATCTGCCGCCCGTTCTGCATGATCGGCCCCTACATCATTCCTCTTATGTCTCGCCGATCCGTCGGACCACAGCTTCCTGCCGAGCAGCACAACCTGCTCGACAAGCAGCTCCGTCTCCGGCCGCGGAATCAGCACGGCCGGATTCACCGTAAAGGGAAGCCCGTAAAACTCCTGCTCCCCGATAATATACTGCACGGGCTCCCCAGCAGCCTTGCGTTCCAACAGCCGGCGCCATTCCTCAAGCCGTTCCACGGGGAACAATTCCTGCCAACGCAGCAGCAGCTCGCTGCGGCTCCACCCGCACAGATGCTGCAGCAGCAGCTCCGCGCAGCTGGCCGCTTCATTCACGCGATGTCCCTGTAAAAAAGAAGAAGCCTCCACATAGGCTTCACGAATAGTAGGCTTCCGTTCGACGGTCATCTGTTTATGCTTGTTCTCCTTTATCCATAAGCTCCGATTGCGTGGCAATCGTCAGCGCGGACACGATCTCTTCCATATCTCCGTTCAGCACGGCATCCAAACGATGCAGCGTAAGCCCGATCCGATGATCCGTCACACGACTTTGCGGGAAGTTGTACGTCCGAATCCGTTCGCTGCGATCCCCCGTACCGACTTTGCTTTTCCGCTCGCCGGCGTACTTGGACATCTCTTCCTGCTGGAGCTTGTCGAAAATCCGGGCGCGCAGCACCTGCAGCGCCTTTTCTTTATTCGAGTTCTGCGATTTCCCGTCCTGGCATGTCGCCACGATTCCGGTAGGAACGTGGGTTACGCGAACGGCCGATTTCGTCGTATTGACGGACTGTCCGCCGGCGCCGCTGGAGCAGAACGTATCGACGCGAATATCGTTATCGTTAATTTCAATATCGATATCCTCCATCTCCGGCAGCACAGCCACCGTTGAGGTCGACGTATGAATGCGTCCGCCCGACTCGGTCGTCGGAATGCGCTGCACCCGGTGAGCGCCGCTCTCGAATTTCAGCTTGCTGTAAGCCCCTTTGCCGTTCACCATAAAAATAATTTCTTTAAATCCGCCCAGATCGTTCATGCTGACATCCATAATCTCGGTACGCCAGCCCTGCATATCCGCGTATTTCGTGTACATCCGGTACAAGTCCGATGCGAACAACGCCGCCTCGTCTCCGCCCGCCGCGCCGCGAATCTCCACAATGACGTTCTTATCGTCGTTAGGGTCTTTGGGAAGCATCAAAATTTTAATGCGCTCCTCAAGCTCCTCCTTGCGCTGGGTCAACTCTTCCAGCTCCATTTTGACAAGCTCGCGCATTTCATCGTCCAGCTTCTCGTTTTGCATGACCCGCGCAGCATCATACTGCTCAACGACGCTTTTATATTCCGTGTAAGCTTCATAAGCTTCCTGCAAATCGGACTGCTCTTTGGAATACTCCCGCAGCTTCTTCGTATCGCTAGTTACGTCCGGATCGCATAACAGCTCGCTTAATTTCTCGTACCGGTCCGCCAGCGATTGCAGTCTGTCCAACATGTTGATTCACCCCTTATGCCTGTATATCCGTTATTATATAGTTTAGACGTTAAAACGGAAGTGCATAACATCTCCGTCCTGCACCACGTATTCTTTTCCTTCCAGCCGAAGCTGCCCCTTCTCCTTGGCCGCATTCATCGATCCGGCAGCCACCAGCTCGTCGTAGCTGACGACCTCCGCACGGATAAACCCGCGCTCGAAGTCGGTGTGAATGACGCCGGCCGCTTGCGGCGCTTTGGTTCCTCTGCGAATCGTCCATGCGCGCACTTCTTGCACGCCGGCCGTAAAATACGTATACAAACCGAGCAGCTTGTAAGCGGCCTTGATCAGACGGTTCAAGCCCGATTCCTGAAGACCGAGCTCCTCAAGGAACATCGCCTTGTCTTCGCCCTCCAGCTCGGCGATTTCCGATTCCACCTTGGCGCTAATTGGCACGACTTCCGCGCCTTCCTTGGCTGCGTACTCGCGCACCTGCTGCACGAACGGATTATCGTCCGCCGCGGCCACTTCCTCCTCGCTCACATTGGCCGCATACAGCATCGGCTTCATCGTCAGCAAGTGCAGATCGCGGATCAGCAGCTTCTCCTCGTCGCTCAGCTCCACGCTGCGCGCCGGTTTGTCGTTGTACAGCGCCTCTTTGATCCGCTCCAGACATTCCACCTCGGCCGCGTATTTTTTGTCGCCGCCCTTCATGTTTTTGCGGGAACGGTCAATGCGCTTCTCCACCGACTCCACATCGGCCAGAATCAGCTCCAGATTGATCGTTTCAATATCGCTGATCGGGTTTACCGTCCCGGAGACATGGGTAATATTTTCATCCTGAAAGCATCTGACCACATGAACGATCGCATCCACTTCACGGATATGGGCCAGAAACTTGTTGCCCAATCCTTCTCCGCGGCTTGCGCCTTTGACCAAGCCCGCAATGTCTACGAATTCAAACGCCGTAGGCACAACATTCTTGGGAACGACGATCTCGGTAAGCTTGACAAGACGCTCATCGGGAACCTCTACCACACCGACATTCGGATCTATCGTACAAAAAGGGTAATTCGCCGACTCTGCGCCCGCTTGCGTAATCGCATTAAACAAAGTGGATTTGCCAACGTTCGGCAGGCCCACAATCCCCGCTTTTAAAGCCATGTATAGGACAACTCCTTAGTTAACGTTATTCAATATCCCTAAATATTTATTATATCGCAAAAATGGGGTCTCTGTCACCTTTGTGCCGCTTTTCCATATTTTATTTGGCAAGCGACGAACAGAAGACGAACCCCCTCCTCCGAAAAAGCGACATGATGCTTCGAGGCTGATTCCGTCCGCATTTTCCTATGCAACAAACAGCCGACCCGCTCGGGCGGCGGATCGGCTGCTTTTCATACGACTGAAGCATTTATTTAAACAATCTTTTCTCCGCGTTCTCATGCTTGCGGCTGAAGTAGGCTTCCACTTGCTTTCGCAGGATGTACGCCCGCAAAGAAGTCGATTTATCCCCGCTTAGGTCGATAAATTGGGCGCCGTAATAATGGCGTTCCCCCAGCATCTCCTGCCTTACGATCTCCGCCTTTCCGATCAAATCGAATCCAAGCTCCAGTTCCACTTCGATCTGCCCGGCATTTCCAAGCCCCAGCTCTTCCCGCACGGTAAAACCGATGCCGCTGACGCTAATATTCATCAGATGGATGGCCAACTTAGGATCAAGCTCCCGCCGCTGCTGCCTTCCCGTTCCGATCACGGCGTGGATAAGACCGTTCTCGTCCACCGCCGTCCGGCTGTGCAGCAAAATGCCGGCAGGGCTTTTGTACTTCTCTCCGGTGTAATCGTAGCCCGCTTTGGCTGCTGCCGGCTTTAATGACATGACAGATCCCCCTTTCGCTCACATGATATCGGTTTGATGCAGCGCCATTGCGCTTGTCCGCGAGCCTGATCGCAGCCCAAATAAAGACCGTCCTCCTCCGTCTCCGGAAAACCGCCTTCAACCACCGGGCATTCTTTATAATACCTTCCTTATTCGGCGGCCAGGCTGTCATAGTCCCAACGGACCTTAGACCCTGTAGCTTTGCGTCCCTGCCTTTCGGCAGGTTTGCTATGGACGAACAGACTACATCAGTATTTGCTTCTAGTGCGATGCATCTACAGCTCATTAGGAACATAGACCTATTCCTTTTATTATACAAGGGCAGCCTTGATTCAGGCAACTGCCTGCGATTAGGATTAACGAATTCTACACATACAGGTATAATAAGATCAGAACGCATTTGGGGTACGAGACGATTCTTGCCGGGCACCGCCTCTGATTTCTTAAATCGATAACCCGCAATCCGCTAATAGGTTGAAGTCCAAGGACAAAGGCGAACGCTACCGCTTCTAAGCCAGTTTGTCTTCCCAAAACTATTGCTATATGACAGAAAAGGTGAATCGTATGGATACGAACCGAATCCGCCCGTCAGCGGAAAGCCTCACGCAAGGTCGCCTTATCGTTTTGTTCGATGGAGAATGCCGCTTTTGCAGCGGATGGGTGAAATTTCTCATCCGGCACGACCGGGCCGATCGCTTCCGCTTTGCCCCGCTCCAATCCGAAGCGGCTCGTTCTCTGCTGCCTTCAGCGGCGCTTTCCGCAGCGGATATGGACTCCGTCGTATTGCTTGACGGCGAAGACGTCTACACGCACTCTTCCGCCGTACTACGCATATGCCGTCGATTGGGCGGCGGCTGGGCGCTGCTCGGAGTCTTCAGTTTCATCCCGTCCCGGCTTCGCGACGCCCTATACCGCTGGGTCGCCAAACACCGTTACCTTATAGCCGGACGAGAGCAGAGCTGTATCGTTCCGACGGAAGAAATCCGGCGCAAATTTATCGGCTGAATATTCCTTTATTCTCTCTGGCACAGAGACGACCTTTACCAAATTTCAAGGGAATTGCAGGCGATATCCCCAGTTTCTACAGAGGAATGTGAACAATATTGAAGTTATCCACAATGTTATCCACAGCATGTTAACAAATCGAATATTTGTTCGTTTGGCGGGCTTTGTGGATAAGTAAAACGTAGAAAAGAGGTGCCTGTGTGCAAGAACATATTCCATTTATGAACGCAGCCATTGAAGAAGCCCGCAAGGCCGAAGCGCTGCTCGAAGTGCCTATCGGCGCCGTCGTCGTCTGGCAGGATCGAATCATCGGCCGCGGGCATAATCTGCGCGAAACGTCGCGCGACCCGCTCTCCCATGCCGAGCTTATCGCGATCAAGGAAGCCAGCAATTATCTGCAAGCCTGGCGGCTGCTCGATTGCCGGCTGTATGTCACGCTGGAGCCTTGCCCGATGTGCGCCGGGGCGATCGTCCAAGCCCGGATTCCGCAGGTCATCTACGGCACCGCCGATCCCAAGGCTGGCTGCGCAGGCACATTGATGAACCTGCTGCAGGAAGAGCGGTTTAACCATCGCGTCGACGTTGTCAGCGGCGTCCTCCAGGAAGAGTGCAGCTCGATGCTGACGCAATTTTTCCGCCGTCTGCGGGGCAAAGCATAAAAGCAGGAGCACGGGTTAAACCGGCTCCTGCTTCTTTTTTTGCGGCGATACCGCTTTGGCCCCGCGACTATCCGTCTTTTTATGAGATAACGCGATTGTCCGCTCCCCTAAGCTCGACCTGCACATCCTGGGGCAGCACTACCGTCACCGTCATCCAAGGATAATAGGAATTCAGCCCTTGTTCCGTTGGAAGCGGCTTAATCTGTACGTACATCGTTTCTCCCGCCGTATGTACCGAAACAACCTGCTCCTTTTGCAGAGGATGAGATGTCTCGCCCGCCTTCAGCCGCTCCCGGAACGTACCGAATACCTGCAGCTCCCGTACGGACGACTTGTCGATTTTGATTCTCGAATCGGCCGACTGGACTACCACTTTTTTCACGCTATCCCCAAGCGCTTCCTTAACGGGCGGAAGATCGCGGGTTTCCTCCGTGGCCCCCAGCATGGAGCGCACTTCCCCAACAAGACCTACGGACGTAAGAAGTGTAAAACCGAGACAGCCGACGCACAGCATCCCTACGAAAAACAAACTCATCATATCGTAATGAATGCGGCTTTCTTCCTTGCGGGAAAAGCTTAAGTAGACGATAATCTCCAATCCGAGCAGCACCAAAATCAGCGGCCACCACGTAATAAACGTATCGAATGCCTCCAGCCCCTTCCACTGGGAAGCAAACAAAATGCAGCCTAATAAAATGAGGGATATTCCCATCGACAGCGTTCCTACGCGCCATTTTTTCATCGTTTTCAGCTCCTTTTATTTTTGCTTCCCAGCAGTAAGCGAAGTCCTCCGCCGATCAAAATAACGGATACAAGGAACGTTTGGAAATATTGATGGAACAGCATCGAAATCCGTTCCTTCGGAAACATCCGGTCCAGCGCGCTTAGCAGCACTTCGTCCAGCAAGTAATAAGCGCCGAGCACCAGCAAAATAATGCCGACCCATTTCTGATGATTAATCAGCCAATCGACGAACGGAATATCTTTAAGCTCCTCGCGGTCTTGCTTGGATATCAGCTGCAGCGCATCGAAAAAGCTGTAAAACCACAAAATAGGGATCAGGAACAGAAAAATCGATAACCGCAGCACATCCATAATGTACACGCATAGCAGGAAGGCCGCCATCAGCTGCAAGCCGCGTTTTTGAAGACCAAGGTACATATGCCCCGCTCCGGGAACGATGGAGAGGAAGGTCGCGATCATTTTGCTTTTACGCCCGTCCTCGCGGCTGTCCTGGAAATCGTCAAAGAACGTTTGATCGATCAGTGTCTCGCCCCGCTGCTTACGGTTGAGCTGCTGAATGCAATCGAACATGGAGTACAGCCAGATGATCGGCAGGATGGCGAGGAAAGCTAGAAATCCCTCTCTATGCGTAAGAATCGCAATGAAAAATACCATCGCTAAACTTCCGAAGAATGCAATGAGGAAGGCGAGCCCGCGCTGCATCAACCCCAGATGAAAATGGCCGAGACCCGGAATAAACGATAACAGAATGGTCAGAAATCGGTCGTTATCTTTGGGCTGAATGACCGTCGCCCTGGTATCTCCCGTATAATACGCCGCATGCGTATTGGTTGCCAGCGGCTCCATGCGGCCTCTGACCAACGTAATGACCATATCGATCATATTAATCAGCCCTACCAACAGCGCCACCACCAGCAGAAAAGCTAAAAACTCCCCGTTATATCGGTATTTCCCCGTAATAACTAGCAGGAACATCAGCAGAACCGGCCCGAAAAAACCGAAGCCGTACAGCACAGCCCGTACGATCCGATTCAAGTATAAGTGTCCCATTCCGGGGATGAAAGATAACAGCAGCGCTGTCATCGGATTTTTAGGTTGCATTATCGTGTTCCCCCTTTGTCCTGTTTATGCTGGATCGCATCCAGCATACCGATGGTTTTCTCCATAATCTGGTGGGATACGGAAGGCCGCGATGATTCCTGCAGCATTCCCGCCGCTTCCACGTTCGTTTCAGCCTTTCCGATTCGGTCTGCTAACGATTGGAAGGCTCCGGTTCCCATCAACAGAATCGTTATAACCGCAGCTACCGTATAATGGAACAGCGGATGCCGGAAGAACGCCGGCGTTTTGGGGCGCCGCTGCCGAACCTCGACAGGCTCGGTTAAAAGAGCCTCTTCCTTGCCGATTTGCCGCATAACCGATTCGGAGATCGTGACGGAAGCTGAATTCGGCAGCTCCGGCAGCTCTTCTCCGGACGATTCCAGACATTGCATATACCGCTCAAGACACTGGTCGCATGAGCCCAGGTGCGCTTCATATTGCAGCTGCTCATCCGCTGATAGCTGCTGCCTTACATATCGGCTCCACTGCTGAATCGTATAATGATTCATCCCCACTCCTCCTCTTTCCAATGCTTGCGAATCCAGTGCTTGGCACGATACAGCTTCGATTCCACCGTCTTCAAGGTAACTCCTTGCTCTACTGCAATTTGTTGATAGCTCTTGTCCTCAATATAAAATGCAACCAGCACATCGCGGTAATTATCCGGCAAATCATCCAGACATTCCCGAACCCGCTGCTGTCTCTGTTTATACAACACTTCATCCTCTACCGTGTTCGCGGAGTCGTCCGGAAGCAGCAGCTCCGGCTCGTCCGTCAACTGCTCCCGTTTACGCTCCAATGCCCGTTTATAATCAATGGCTTTGTTCACGGTAATTCGGGTAATCCACGTCTTAAAGCCTTGATGCTTATATTGAGGGAGAGAAGCATAAATCTTCAACAGCGCTTCCTGCGTCACATCTTCTGCGTCCTTAGTTGAGCGCAGCACCGAAAACGCAACTTGGAACAAATACGGATTGTATTTGTCCATAATGAAGCGAAATGACTGCACATCGCCGGCCAATATGCGTTCAATCCATTCCGTTTCCTCTGAAATGTTCTCCCCCTCCTCTCCTTACTAATAGACGGATGTATCCGCCAAACCACTGCACCTGTTTTCAAAAAAATTTCGTACATTGAAAAAAGCCGCCGGAAGGGCAGCTTCATCAACGGGTCCTATCGTATTTTTTCTCTTTTAAACCGTGTAATCGCCATTCGGTACGCCTGTGCGGTAATAAGGATAATCCATCGACTGCTGAATGCCCTTCGCAACCTCTGCTCCGGCTAGAAGTTCCACGAGGAACAATCCGACATCGATTGAAGCGGCGACGCCTCCCCCAGTGATCATGTTACCGTCCTTGACGATACGGCTGCGCGCTACCTCCTTGCAGTAAGGCTCAAGCAGCTCGTACGCCGTAGGATTGGTAGTGGCACGCTTATCCTCCAGCCAGCCTGCCGCTCCAAGCAACAGCGCCCCGGTACATACGGATACCTTCATAGCGGAATCGCTAGCCGTCTGCAGCCAGGCGATAAATTCAGGATCGTTCCTAAGCTGTCTCGTGGGCATGCCGCCGGGAATGAAAATCATATCGTATTCGGCAAGATCCGGGCTCGTTTTGTTAACGCTAATCGTGACGCCCCGGTCATCCTTAACCTCTTTTGTCGTTGCGCACAAATCCCAAGTAACCTTCTCTTTATATGCGTCAATTCTTGAAAGTCTAGTCACGGCATCGAAGAAACCGTAAAAATCGAGCGTCGTCATTCGATCAAATACGATAAAAGCAATGTTCATGTTAAGCCCTCCTCTTGACCCTTTGAATTATATATATAACGTCCTACGGCAGCGGCAGCTATGACGATAACGGCCGAATATGTAGAATTGGATTCCATTGTATAAGAACAAATCCCCCAAAAGTGACGTGATGCTCTGAAGCTTATTCCGTCCGCATCTAGCTTCAGCTGGATCGGCGTCTAACCATTCCGCTGGGATCGTTCTATGGGTAGACATTACTTTCGGGGGAGCCCCCGGATACCCACAGGAAATTGCTACGCATCATTTCCTAAACAACAAAAAAACCCCTGCATATGCAGAAGATTTGTTATAAACATCATCGTTTTGTGAAAATGGCGCGCCCGATACGATTCGAACGTACGACCTGCAGTTTAGGAAACTGTCGCTCTATCCTGCTGAGCTACGGGCGCGCGGTAAATCTTATTATACCATAGTTCGATGCGGGAAAAAAGGCCGTCTCGAGCCTTTTCACCGAATTCCGACCTACAACTCCGTCAAAATAACGGGCCCCTCCTTGGTAATCGCTACGGTATGCTCGAACTGAGCGGACAAGGAACCGTCCCATGTGCGCGCCGTCCACCCGTCCATTTCCACGAACATTTCATAGCCGCCGGCATTGATCATCGGCTCGATCGTAATGACCATCCCTTCCTTCAGCTTAAAGCCTTTCCCCGGCGTCCCGACATGGGGGAAGGTAGGCTCTTCATGCAGCGACCGTCCGACGCCATGCCCTACCAGATCGCGGACGACGGAGAAGCCTGCTCCTTCCGCATGCTTCTGCACGACATGCATCACATCCCCGATTCTCGCCCCTGCTACCGCCTTAGGAATCGCCAGATCGAGGCATTCTTTCGTCACTCTGACCAGCTTCTCCGCATCGGGAGACAGCTTGCCGACGGCATAAGTCCGGGCCGAATCGGCGATCCATCCGTCGACGCTGCATACGATATCGATTTTGACAATATCCCCGCCGCGTAAAGGGGTGCTGTTGGGAAATCCGTGAGCGATAACATCGTTGATCGACGCGCATGTCGCATAAGGGAATCCTTTGTAGCCTTTGGTTACCTGTTTGGCGCCGTTTTGTACCAAAAACTGCTCGGCAAAATCGTTAATCTCCAGCGTTGTCATTCCGGGCCGAATCATTTGCGCGATTTGTTGATGGCAGCGAGCCAATATGCGTCCCGCTTTGCGAATATATGCGATCTCTTCCGGTGTTTTTAATATGACCATACTGCTTCGCCTCCCGTTATGCTACCATTGTACGCAGCAGGGAGGGAAAGTGACCGTTCCTCATACACGGTCACCCTAAGGAAGTAATACGCCATCTTCACATTTCATAAGCAAAATCAGTTTCCATTTTATTTCCTTCGTGCTAAAATGATGAGAATGCCAGGAATGAGGTGTGGGACAGCGTGTTCGATGATAACAAGCTATTTTTTATTGTATTCGATGAATTTACGATTTCCATTTGCTCAATGCTTGACGATGTATGCGAACAATTAACGTTAGGGGGTCACTATACGGATACGCCGGCGACGAAGAAGCTGCGCAGCAGCTGGTCGTTGAGTGTTTCCACTATTTGTCTGCGAAAAATCCGTAATATAAAAACGACAGCTCCCTGCAGAAGACTGAAGGAGCTGTCGCCGCACGATATTCGATTATATTCAGCCTTCGCCGTTATTGTGCCTGGAATGATTGGCCTGCTTTACTTTTTTCGAACCGGACAAAGGCTCCGTCGGCTGATGGTTCGCCTCGCTGCGTTGTTTTTGTCCGCTTGGAGGGTTGACAGGCTGAGCAATATCTTTAGGCATAGGTTAAACCTCCCTTTAATCCGTTGGTTTATTCGATAAAGTCGCTTCCGGAGTTTGCATAGGTTCGTCATGATTCAGTGCATCTTGGTGGCGGCGGTCATTCGTTTGCTGCTGCAGCTGCTGCGCATGATGACTGTTTACCGCAGTCTGATCGAGGTCTTTGACCACATTTTGCAGATTTTTATCTACACTGCTCTTATTTTTCGTCACAGCCTATCCCTCCGTTGCTTATCTGTCACTTCGTTACAGCGTGAAGCTGCTGAGCGCATTCATGAATATGACGGACGTAATCATCGATAAGCGTTTGAATGATCGTCGTGCGTTCGTCTACGTTACGGCCGTCGCATTCCACATCGACCAGCTCCACTTGCACTTCTCGAGAATCCACATACGTACATTTAAAGTCAAAGCTATAATTCGAGTGCCCGGCCGTAGCAATATGAATGCGAAGCACGTTCGATTCCGCTTCATCTGCCAGTACCTCCGCCCGATCCGATTCGTTCAGCACGGTAGGCAACGTTCTCGACCAAGCTGCCGCCAGCTGCTGCTGGTCTACTGTCAGCGTATCTGTCTTAGCCATCTTATCAACACCTCCACATGTTTAAGGTGCGATTACGCCTCCCTCTTTATGCGCATTGTCGTAAGCAAAAAAAGGAACGGCCGCACGCCGCCATGTCCAGGAAAACCCGGAAGTCCGTAAGCGCTCGGCGGGAAGAAAAGCTGCGAATCACGGCATTTCATTTAAAAAACGCAAAAAAGCTGCGGCATCCTCCAAAGGATACAGCAGCTTTATATACAGCAACAATATGTACTTCGCAACATTCGTCTAAGAATGGCGGAGAGGGTGGGATTCGAACCCACGGTGCCCGCAAAGACACGGCGGTTTTCAAGACCGCTGCCTTAAACCACTCGACCACCTCTCCGGGTGACAAATTGGATTGTATCACACTTGAACAGGCTTTATCAAGCTCTATTTTTTGCTGATCTTCTCCAAATTGCCCATGTACGGACGAAGCACTTCAGGAATCAGGACGCTTCCATCCTCCTGCTGATAGTTCTCCAAAATGGCGGCAACCGTACGCCCCAGCGCCAAGCCTGAACCGTTCAACGTATGCACGAATTCCGGCTTCGCCTTGGTGTCGCGGCGGAACCTTATGTTCGCGCGGCGCGCCTGGAAGTCCTCGAAGTTGCTGCACGAGGAAATCTCGCGGTACGTGCCGCTGCTAGGCAGCCATACTTCCAAATCATACGTCTTCGCCGAGGAGAAGCCCAGATCGCCCGTACAGAGCGTAAGAACGCGATACGGCAGCTTCAGAAGCTGAAGCACCTTCTCCGCGTCCGCCGTCAGCTTCTCGAGCTCCTCATAGGAATTCTCGGGAAGTGTCAGCTTCACCAGCTCCACTTTGTTGAATTGATGCTGACGGATCAAGCCGCGGGTATCTCTTCCAGCAGAACCGGCTTCTGAGCGGAAGCAGGCGCTGAAGGCCGCGAAATACTTCGGCAGATCGTCTATCGACAAAATATCGTCCCGATAGTAGTTGGTTACCGGCACTTCCGCCGTCGGAATCAGGAAGTAATCAATGCCCTCTCCAGACAGCTTGAACACGTCCTCTTCAAACTTCGGGAGCTGGCCCGTACCGGTAAGGCTATCGCGGTTTACGATCTGCGGCGGCAGCATTTCTTCATACCCGTGATGATCGCTGTGAAGATCCATCATGAAATTGATCAAGGCGCGCTCTAAGCGGGCGCCCAGTCCTTTATAAAACACGAAACGCGAACCCGTGACCTTCGCCGCCGCCTCGAAATCGAGAATGCCAAGCTCTTGTCCGAGATCCCAATGGGCTTTAGGCTCAAAGGAAAATTGCCGCGGCTCGCCCGTACGGCGGATTTCCACGTTTTCCTCCTCCGACTTGCCTACGGGAACACTTTCATGGGGAATGTTTGGAATCGCCAGTATGATGCCGTTCAGCTCGGTTTCAAGCACCCGAATTTCATCGTCAAGCACTTTAATCCGGTCGCCTACGCCTTTCATTTCCTCAATCAGGGCATCGGCGTCTTGCTTCGCCTTCTTCAGAGCGGCTACTTCTTGGGAAACGACATTCCTCCGGTTTTTCAGCTGCTCGACCTCCTGCAGAAGTTCTCTTCGCTTCGTGTCAAGGCTTGTAAACCGGCTTATATCTTCGAGCGTTTTGCCGCGATGATTCATCGCCTGCTCTACGCGCTGCAAATCATTACGCAGCAATTTTATATCTAACAAGGGGACCCCTCCTACCTCGCTTCACGTACCATATCTAGAAAGTAAGCGTGCATGCGCTCATCATCGGTCAATTCCGGATGGAAGGAGGCTGCAAGCAAGCTTCCCTGACGAGCCGCAACGATTTGATCTCGGTACGTTGACAATACCTCAACGCCTTCTCCGACTTCGTCAATAAGCGGAGCGCGGATAAACACGGCCCGGACATCGTCGGCCACACCTTTGACAGCCAAGTTCGTCTCAAAGCTCTCCCGCTGGCGTCCGAATGCATTGCGCGATACTTTCATATCCATCAAACCAAGATGAGCTTCCGGTTCGCCGATTATTTCCTTGGCTATAACAATCAGTCCGGCGCAGGTGCCGAAAATCGGCTTGCCCTGCCGATGAAAGCCGCGCAGCGCTTCGATAAAATCGAACCTTCGCATCAGCTTCCCGATCGTCGTGCTTTCTCCGCCAGGAATAATCATCCCGTCGACTTCATCCAGCTGTTCTTTTTTCTTAACGATAACACCCTCGGCGCCTGCCTTCTCGATCAAGCGAATATGCTCCGCTACGGCGCCTTGAAGGGCCAATACTCCGATTTTCATGGTTTGTTCACCTTCTGCCCGCGCCGATTACCAGCCGCGTTCCTGCATACGCTCCGTTGCATTCAGCTTGGAAATTTCAATTCCCTTCATCGGCGTGCCCAAGTTTTTGGAGATTTCCGCAATCAAAGCGTAATCCGTATAATGCGTAGTCGCTTCTACGATCGCCTTGGCGAATTTCTCGGGGTTGTCCGATTTGAAAATACCGGAACCTACGAACACACCATCCGAACCTAGATGCATCATCAGAGCCGCATCGGCAGGAGTCGCTACGCCGCCGGCAGCGAAGTTAACGACTGGCAATTTGCCTGTTTCGTGAACTTGCAGCAGCAACTCGTACGGAGCGCCCAAGTTTTTAGCTTCCGCCATCAGCTCGTCCTTGGACATCGCTTGCACCTTTTTAATTTGCCCAACCATCATCCGCATATGACGAACGGCTTCTACGATATTGCCAGTTCCAGGTTCGCCTTTAGTACGGATCATCGACGCGCCTTCTCCGATTCTGCGCAGCGCCTCGCCCAAATCTCTCGCTCCGCATACGAAAGGAACGGTAAACTCCCTTTTATTGATATGAAACACTTCATCGGCTGGAGTCAATACTTCGCTCTCGTCGATGTAATCTACGCCCATCGCTTCAAGGATCTTGGCTTCCACGAAATGACCGATACGGGCTTTAGCCATAACCGGAACCGAAACGGCCTTCATAACCTCTTCCATAACCGTAGGATCAGCCATACGGGCTACGCCGCCTGCCGCGCGAATATCCGAAGGCACCCGTTCCAATGCCATAACCGCCGATGCTCCGGCCGCTTCCGCGATTCTTGCTTGCTCAGCGTTCATGACGTCCATGATGACGCCGCCTTTTTGCATTTCCGCCATACCTTTTTTGACGCGCGATGTTCCTGTTTCCATTTCCCGACTCCTCCTAAAAACCCTTATAATCAACACACGATACGCAAAATGCGACAAACTAACTAAGCAATTATTTTACATGAACCATCCGGAATATACAACCGGTCGCCCAGGATTTTACCCCTTTTTGGCGCCTCCGATCATATCGACGAAGAAGTTTTTGATCGCCCGGAAAAACAAGCGGAACCAGCTTCCCTTCTCCTCGTCATTAGCCGCTACTAATTTAATAGTATACGGTTTATTTTCAAAAGTAACCGTCATGGTGCCAACTTCTTGGCCCTTCGTAATCGGAGCGACCAAATCGGATCTGCCTTCCGCCGTTTTTACGAATGCCGTATCCGGCGTACCTTTTTTAACGAGCAATGACAAGCTTTCGCCTGTAACTACGGGAATCTCTGTGTTCGTACCTTTTTTGAGCGGAACGGTCGGCAATGATTCTACTGCGGTATCCGCCTTGACGACTTCCTTCTTTTCAAAGTTCGAATAGCCGAAGTCGAGCAGTTTCTTTGTGTCAAAGAAGCTGTTATCTCTGGTGCTCGAATTCATAACGACGGCGATTAATCTCGTATCGTTACGAATCGCAGTGCCCGTAAAGCAAAAGCCGGCCTTATCGGTATGGCCCGTCTTTAATCCGTCAAGCCCTTGGTAAACGAACTTTTTAAAATTCACATTATCTTTGTTGCCTTCCAGCATCCAGTTCCAGTTCACCATCGCATTGGCATCCGTAGGTCTGAATTTCTTCGACGGAATGCTCGAGAATTTAAGAATATCCGGGTAGTCATTAAGCAGATGAAATGCGATTAGTGCCGCGTCTTTAGCTGTAAAGACCGTCTCTCCCGGCAGCGAAGCCGGAGCGTATTTGCCCAGATCGACCCGGTCCAGGCCGGATGTATTGATGAAGTAGGCGTCCTTGGACAAGCCTAGCTTAGCAGCCGTTTCATTCATCAGCTGCGCGAACTGCTCTTCGGACCCCGCAATTTTTTCCGCCAAAGCGACCGCGGCTCCATTATCGGAATAAATCGTCACCGCATTGAACAAATCCTGAACGGTATACTGGTCGCCCTCAGCTTTCGGAATGCCCGACAATGCTTTATTATTCGATAAAAAAGCCGAGTAATCGCTGATCGTAAGCGTATCGGTCCAATCCATCTTTTTATTGGCAATGCTATCAAGAACTAAGTATTCCGTCATCATTTTGGCCATACTCGCAGGCGGCATAGCGGTATTTTCATTTTGAGCGTACAGGACTTGTCCTGTCGATGCTTCCATTAAGACAGCCGCTTTGGCGGTGAGACCTAAATTCGTCGTATCCGCTTCTGCGGCTTGAGCCGTATTCGCAACTAGCGGGGAAACTGCGATTTGTACTGTAATCATGGCTGCTAAAGCAAGCTTTCCCCATTTCCAAAACCTGTTCACTTTTTCACTCTCCCATTCTTTTTGTTTCTTCATTGTAGCATACCATTGCAGCCAAAAAAAAGAAGACTAAGGCCCTGGGCCCTCGTCTCCAATATATGGCTATCATTAAAGCGAATAGTTTGGCGCTTCCTTCGTAATTTGGACATCGTGAGGATGGCTCTCGCGCAAACCCGCGCCCGTAATCCGGATAAACGCCGTATCGTTAATAAGCTCTGGAATGTTATGAGCGCCGCAGTAGCCCATACCGGAACGCAAACCGCCGATAAGCTGGTATACCGTGTCCGCCAGAGGCCCTTTGTAAGCGACGCGGCCTTCGATGCCTTCCGGAACCAGCTTGCTCTCGTTTTCTTGGAAGTAACGGTCTTTACTGCCTTCCTTCATCGCACCGAGAGAGCCCATGCCGCGATACACTTTAAATTTACGCCCTTGATAAATTTCCGATTCGCCCGGGCTTTCATCCGTACCTGCGAACAGGCTTCCGATCATAACCGCGCTAGCGCCCGCCGCAATGGCTTTGGTAACATCCCCCGAATACTTGATCCCGCCGTCTGCGATAACTGGCACATTGTACTCTCTGGCCACGCTGGCGCAATCATAAATGGCCGTAATTTGCGGTACGCCGATCCCCGCAATGACCCGTGTCGTACAAATCGAACCCGGTCCGATGCCGACCTTAACCATGGAAGCCCCGGCTTCGATCAAATCGCGAGTGCCATCTCCAGTTGCAACGTTGCCTGCACAAATCGGCAGATCCGGGTACTGCGCCCTGATCATTTTGACCGTGTTCAAAATATTAATGTGATGTCCGTGCGCAGAGTCGACGACGAGCATATCTACCCCAGCCTCCACAAGGGCCGCTGTACGTTCCATAACGTCTTTGGAGACCCCTACCGCAGCGCCGACCAGAAGACGTCCGTGAGCATCCTTTGCAGAGTTAGGGAACTGGATAGCTTTCTCGATATCCTTGATCGTAATAAGCCCTTTAAGCGTGTTGTGCTCGTCCACCAGAGGCAGCTTCTCAATCTTATGCTGCTGCAAAATAACTTCGGCTTGCTGCAGCGTTGTTCCGACCGGTGCCGTTACGAGATCTTCCTTCGTCATAACCTCTTTGATCTTAATGGAGTAGTCGTGGACAAAGCGTAAGTCCCGGTTTGTAATGATACCGACCAGCTTCTTGTTCTCGTCGCAGATCGGCACGCCCGAAATGCGATACTTAGCCATCAATTCTTCCGCATCGTATACGTGATGTTCCGGTGTCAAATGAAAAGGATTCGTAATTACTCCGCTTTCCGAACGTTTTACACGATCTACTTCTTCCGCCTGCTGCGCAATCGACATATTCTTATGAACGATCCCGATGCCGCCCTCTCTGGCGATCGCAATCGCTAATGCGGCCTCCGTTACGGTGTCCATTGCCGAGCTTATAAAAGGAATGTTGATCTTGATTTTATCCGTAAGCTGCGTTGAGATGTCGATCTCCTTCCCGAATACTTCCGACTTCCTCGGTACTAGTAAAACATCATCAAACGTCAAGCCCTCTTTGGCAAACTTATCATTCCACACGAACTTAGTCCTCCTTCATATTCTTCAATGCCCGTAGATATTAATTGCAATCTTATCAAAAGCCTATTTTTCGTGTCAAGCATATCTTCATAACGTAAAAGAATCTTCATATTCGCCTGTAAAGTTATAGGAAATGAAAGGGTTTTAGATACCATCAAGCTCTTCTGCCATAGTATTCCCCTGCAGCTCAAGCAATATCTAGCCAGTGACTAACAATATAGAAAACAGAACCAATCCCCCAAAAGTGACGTGATGCTCTGAAGCTTATTCCGTCCGCATCCAGCTTAGGCTGGATCGGCGTCTAACCATTCCTCTGGGATCGTTCTATGGGTAGACATTACTTTCGGGGAAGCCCCCGGATATCCACAGGATATGGCTGCGCATCATTTCCTAAACAATAAAAAAAGCAGCTGATCTGCGTAAGATCAACTGCTTTTTGCTTGGCGACGTTCTACTCTCCCAGAACCCTTCGGTTCAAGTACCATCGACGCTGGAGGGCTTAACGGTCGTGTTCGAGATGGGAACGCGTGGTTCCCCTCCGCCATCATCACCAAACGGTGTAGCTTGTTCAAGGCTTGCGCCTTGAAAACTAGATACGAAACTCGTGCGCGTTTGTGAGCAATGCTTTGTTGTTTCTTAGGGGCTCCCCGCAAAGTACTAGGAATCTGCTTCGAAGCATCATCTTCACTTTGTGGGGATTATTTGGTTAAGCCCTCGACCGATTAGTATTCGTCAGCTCCACACGTTGCCGTGCTTCCACCCCGAACCTATCTACCTCGTCGTCTTCAAGGGGTCTTACTTACTGGGAAATCTCATCTTGAGGGGGGCTTCACGCTTAGATGCTTTCAGCGCTTATCCCGTCCGTACGTAGCTATCCAGCCATGCTCCTGGCGGAACAACTGGTACACCAGCGGTACGTCCATCCCGGTCCTCTCGTACTAAGGACAGCTCCTCTCAAATTTCCTACGCCCACGACAGATAGGGACCGAACTGTCTCACGACGTTCTGAACCCAGCTCGCGTACCGCTTTAATGGGCGAACAGCCCAACCCTTGGGACCTACTTCAGCCCCAGGATGCGATGAGCCGACATCGAGGTGCCAAACCTCCCCGTCGATGTGGACTCTTGGGGGAGATAAGCCTGTTATCCCCAGGGTAGCTTTTATCCGTTGAGCGATGGCCCTTCCATTCGGTACCACCGGATCACTAAGCCCGACTTTCGTCCCTGCTCGACCTGTTTGTCTCGCAGTCAAGCTCCCTTCTGCCTTTGCACTCTTCGAATGATTTCCAACCATTCTGAGGGAACCTTGGGGCGCCTCCGTTACGCTTTAGGAGGCGACCGCCCCAGTCAAACTGCCCACCTGACACTGTCCCCATACCGGATCTACGGTACCAGGTTAGAACTCCGATACGATCAGGGTGGTATCCCAACGTCGCCTCCACACAAGCTGGCGCTCATGCTTCTCAGGCTCCCACCTATCCTGTACAGATCGTACCAAAGTCCAATATCAAGCTGCAGTAAAGCTCCATGGGGTCTTTCCGTCTTGTCGCGGGTAACCTGCATCTTCACAGGTATTAAAATTTCACCGGATCTCTCGTTGAGACAGCGCCCAAGTCGTTACGCCATTCGTGCGGGTCAGAATTTACCTGACAAGGAATTTCGCTACCTTAGGACCGTTATAGTTACGGCCGCCGTTTACTGGGGCTTCGGTTCATAGCTTCGGGTTACCCCTAACCACTCCCCTTAACCTTCCAGCACCGGGCAGGCGTCAGCCCGTATACTTCGCCTTGCGGCTTCGCACAGACCTGTGTTTTTGCTAAACAGTCGCTTGGGCCTTTTCACTGCGGCCCCCTCGGGCTATTCACCCTACCGAGGCACCCCTTCTCCCGAAGTTACGGGGTCATTTTGCCGAGTTCCTTAACGAGAGTTCTTCCGCGCGCCTTAGCATGCTCTGCTCGCCTACCTGTGTCGGTTTGCGGTACGGGCACCTTCTCCCTGGCTAGAGGCTTTTCTTGGCAGCCTGAACTCATGACCTTCGCTACTGTTATTTTCGCTCCCCATCACAGACCAGCCTTATGATGTGCGGATTTGCCTACACATCAGCCTCTCTGCTTGGACGGGCATCCATCAGCCCGCGTCACTATCCTTCTGCGTCACCCCATCGCTCATAACGGTTCACGGTGGTACAGGAATTTCAACCTGTTGTCCTTCGACTACGCCTTTCGGCCTCGCCTTAGGTCCCGACTTACCCTGAGCGGACGAGCCTTCCTCAGGAACCCTTAGGCTTTCGGCGGATCAGATTCTCACTGATCTTTTCGTTACTCATACCGGCATTCTCACTTGTATGCTGTCCAGCGCTCCTTACGGTACACCTTCAACCTACATACAACGCTCCCCTACCCCTGCGTCACCTTCATTCCAGCCTCGAAGCGGCGCGTTTAGCCCTGGGTGCATTTAGCCAGATTCCTTGAATCTACTTAAAAGTAGAATCTGGCGAATGTCCCGTGTCTAAACGGTAACCTCAAAGATGCAATGAAGGCGACGCGAGCCATAGCTTCGGTGGTGTGTTTAGCCCCGTTACATTTTCGGCGCAGAGTCACTCGACCAGTGAGCTATTACGCACTCTTTCAATGGTGGCTGCTTCTAAGCCAACATCCTGGTTGTCTGCGCAACTCCACATCCTTTCCCACTTAACACACACTGGGGGACCTTAGCTGATGGTCTGGGCTGTTTCCCTCTTGACAATGGATCTTAGCACTCACTGTCTGACTCCCGGGATAAAGTATGTGGCATTCAGAGTTTGACTGGACTTGGTAACCCTTGGCGGGCCCCGCACCCAATCAGTGCTTTACCTCCACTACTCATCTCCCGAGGCTAGCCCTAAAGCTATTTCGGGGAGAACCAGCTATCTCCGAGTTCGATTGGAATTTCTCCGCTACCCCCACCTCATCCCCGAATTTTTCAACATTCGTGGGTTCGGGCCTCCAGTGCGTGTTACCGCACCTTCACCCTGGACAGGGGTAGATCACACGGTTTCGGGTCTACGCCCACGTACTTCGTCGCCCTATTCAGACTCGCTTTCGCTGCGGCTTCGGCTCTTCACCTTAACCTTGCACGGGAACGTAACTCGCCGGTTCATTCTACAAAAGGCACGCCATCACCCATTAACGGGCTCTGACTTCTTGTAAGCACACGGTTTCAGGTTCTATTTCACTCCGCTCCCGCGGTTCTTTTCACCTTTCCCTCACGGTACTGCTTCACTATCGGTCGCTAGGGAGTATTTAGCCTTGGCAGATGGTCCTGCCTGCTTCCCACGAGGTTTCACGTGTCTCGCGGTACTCGGGATCCGTCTAAGGTGTTCGCAGAATTTCAACTACAGGGCTTTTACCTTCTATGGCCAGCCTTTCCAGACCGCTTCATCTACCCTGCTGCACCTACATTGACGTCCCACAACCCCAGAGAGCAAGCTCTCTGGTTTGGGCTGTTCCGCTTTCGCTCGCCGCTACTGACGGAATCACTTTTGTTTTCTTCTCCTGAGGGTACTTAGATGTTTCAGTTCCCCTCGTATGCCTCTGCACACCCTATGTATTCAGATGTGAGTAACTGAGAATTACCTCAGCTGGGTTTCCCCATTCGGATATCCCCGGATCAAAGCCTGCTTACGGCTCCCCGAGGCGATTTCGTCGTTCGCCACGTCCTTCTTCGGCTCCTAGCGCCTAGGCATCCTCCGTGTGCTCTTATTAGCTTAACCATGCTAATGACACGTGTATTGCTCTACGCATTTCGTTTCGTTATCTAGTTT